>CAWHMD010000001.1:0-78520 GCA_963830385.1 uncultured Actinomycetes bacterium
CGGGATGGTGTTCCCCGCGGCGCGTACGCGGCCGGGGGGATCGAGATGGTGCGGGACTTCGACCGGTCCAGCGGGGACCGGGTGGTCCAGCAGGCGGACAAGCACACCGGGCTGCCGCTGTGGGTGGTCGAGGTGATCGACGCCGACCCCGACGCCCGGCAGCGCACGGTCAAGGTCAAGATCGCCGCCCAGGTGCAGCCGGTACTGCCGTCCCCGGCGCCCGGGTCGCCGTTCACCGCGGTGGAGTTCGACGGCATGACCGCCACCCCCTACGTGGACGCCTCCCGCTGCTCGGGCGACGGCAAGAACAAGTGCGCCGCCCGGCAGGCATACTCCTTCAAGGCCACCGGCGTGCGGGCTCCCTCGCGGGGGATCGCCCGCCCGGCGGCTGAGCATAAGGACGCGGCGTGACGGCCCGGCGCGGCCCGGCCGCGTACCTGCGCCTGCGGGTCGGCTCCCGGCACGAGGTGGCGTTCGTGCCGTTCCCGGCCCGGGCTCCGATGTTCGTCATCGGCGCGGCGGGCACAGTGGTCTCCTTCACGCTGCCGGAGCAGATCGAGGCCGGGCACGTCGACTTCGCCCGCCAGCTCGCCGCCAAGGCGTGGGCCTACTCGGTGGCGGTGGAACGCCGGTACCGGGGCCTGCCCCCGCTGCCAGACGTGCCGGTCCCGTACGCGCTGACCGCGCAGGCCGAGGCGCTGCTCGACGCCGACGCGGGACCGGAGCGGGCGGACCTGGTGCCGCTGCCCGGCGGGCGGGAGGTGACGGCATGACCACCACGGCATCAGTCCGGTTCAGCGAGAACGGCACGGCCACGGTCCAGTCCTACGTCCGGCTGACCGCCAGCACCCACATCCAGTGCTGCACCTACGCCGACGCCGCGCCGATCCTGTCCATCCAGGACGGGGCGGCGGACATCACGATCACCAACCCCGGCCGGGGCGAGGTGACCGAGGACGACGTGCGGTTCGGCCGCCTGCTGGCCGAGGCCGTCACCCGGTACGCGGCCGAGCTGGAAAGGCTCGCCGCCAAGGACCCCGCGACGGCGGCCGATCCTGGTGAGTCCGGGCAGGCGGCGTGATGGAGCGAGTGATGGAGGCGGGGCGGCTGGAGCTGGTACCTCCGGCCGCCCCTGGGTTCTCTCCCGCATGCACGAAAGAGGTGACCAGACTATGCGCAAAGTCGTGACCGGCGAGGAACTGGCCCAGATCTACAACCCGGACCCGTTCGCGATGCCCCGCTGGCGGGCGCCGGTCTACCGCACCCCGTTCGGCATCATCCTGGTGGCGAAGCTCTTCAAGCTGCTGGCCTGGATCGTCCGGATGATCGCCCGGCATCCGCTGGCCGCCAGCGTCCTGGCCGCCGCCGCGGTGACGTGGGTCAAGCTCGGCTGGGTCACTCTGGTCGCCCTGGTCCTGGCCGCCGTCGTCATGCTGATCGCCTGGCGGTGGTTCTGGCCGGTCTCGTTCTCCCGGTGGGTCGGCCGCCCGGCCCGGGGCAAGTGGCGGGCCTGGTGCTACCGCCGCCGCTGGGCCGCGGTCATGACGATCGCCGGGGTGGCGCCGTGGTATCAGGGCCGGACCCTGCTGCCCGTGCTCGGCAAGGTCACCGCCACCCGGTATGTCGACCGGGTGATGGTCCGGCTGGTCTCGGGCCAGTCCGCGGCCGACTTCGCCAATCACGCGGAGAACCTGGCGCACGGGTTCGGGGCGCTGCTGTGCCGGGTCCGCACCGCGCGGTCCGGGGCGGTGGTGCTGGAGTTCATCCGCCGTGATGCCCTGGCCGCCCTCGTCCCCGCCCTCCCGATCCCGGCCACCCCGGATCTTGAAGGCGCTGCCGGTCGGCAGGCGGGAAGACGGCCTGCCCTGGCTGGTCAAGCTCCACGGGACGCACGTGCTGATCGCGGGCGCCACCGGGGCGGGCAAGGCATCGCTGCTGTGGGGCCTGGTCCGGGCCATGTTCCCGCTCATGCAGACAGGCCTGGTCCGGGTGCTGGCCGCCGACCCGAAGCTGATGGAGCTGGCCTACGGCCGGGTCATCTTCGACTCCTACGGCGCCTACGCCGCCGACCCGGCCGCCATCGCCGCCATGCTCGACCAGGCGGTCGCCGACATGCAGGACCGCGCTGGCCGGTTCGCCGGACGCCAGCGCGACCACACCCCGACCATGGAGGACCCGTTCACCGTGGTGCTGGTCGATGAGGTCGCGTTCCTGACCGCCTACCAGCCCGACCGCAACCTCAAAGACCGGATCATGGCCGCGCTGGCGACCCTGACCACCCAGGGCCGCGCCGTCGGGCTACTCCGTGGTGGCCGCGTTGCAGGACCCGCGCAAGGACGTGCTGACCATCAGGAACCTGTTCCCGGACCGGATCGCCATGCGGCTCGATGAACCCGAGCAGGTGGACATGGTGCTCGGCGACGGCGCGCGGGACCGCGGCGCGACTTGCGAGCTGATCTCGCCCGACCCGGCGACGGGTGCCGGGGTGGCGTTCGTCCGGCTGGAGGCCGACCCGGACCCGGTGCGGGTCCGCGCCGGATGGGTGACCGATTGGGACATCCGCGCCCTGGCCGACCGGTGCATTCCCGATCGGGTCGAGTGGCCGGAGGTGGCGGCATGACCACGGTCACCGCGTGGCGGACTGATGAGCCGTGCCCGGTCTGCGCGACCGGCCTGATCCTGCACGACGACGGCTCGGCCCCGGCCTGGGTGGAGTGCCGCCTGTGCGGCTGGGCCGACACCTGGACCGGCGACGACCCGGACGGAGGTGAGCAGTGACCGAGGTGACCAGCCGGACGACCCGGGCGCAGCGGATGGCGATGCCGCTGGCCCGGGAAGTGGTCAAGGACCTGGCCGTCGAGCACGGCGCCTGCATCCGCCCCATCCAGCTCCGCCGCACCAACATCGACACCGGCGAGACCGACACGGTGCTCGTCCCGTGCGGGCACACCCTGGCCCATGTCTGCCCGTCCTGCGCGGAACGGGCCCGGACGCTGCGGGCCGCGCAGTGCCGGGAAGGCTGGCACCTCGAGGACGAACCCGCCATCGAACCCGATCCGGCCACCGACGACCAGAAATGGTGGGTCGAGAAGCGCGCCGAAGCCCAGCAGCTCCGCGACCAGGCCGCCAGCACCGGGCAGGACACCACCGACCTGGACGAGCTCCTGACCGAGCTGGACGAAGAGATCACCAAGGCAGGCATGCGCGGGAAGGCCGCCCCGGACCGCCCGGCGCGGCGGCACCGTTCGACCCGGCGCCGCCAGGATGCCCCGGACCTGCCGCGCCGCAAGGTCAGCCCGCGCACGGTGGGCAAGACCTACACCGCGCCGGACGGCAAGACCTTCCGCCCCTCCCTGTTCGTCACGCTGACCTGCCCGTCCTACGGCCGGGTCGACCGAGGACGGGACACCCGGCCGACCCGGCCGCCTACGACTATGACCGGGCGGCCCGGGACGCGCTGGCCTTCGCCGCGCTGTTCGACCGGTTCATCCAGAACCTGCGCCGCTACCTCGGCCACGACGTGCAGTACTTCGCCGCCATCGAACCCCAGCGGCGGCTCGCCCCGCACGTCCACCTCGCCATCCGCGGCACCGTCTCCCGCGCCGAGCTGCGTCGGGTCCTGGCCGCCACTTACCACCAGGTCTGGTGGCCCGACGCCACCGAGGTCAAGTACGACGGGGACGAGCTGCCGGTCTGGGACGAGGGGATCGGCGGCTACCTCGACCCGGCCACCGGGGAAGTGCTGCCCACCTGGGACCAGGCGCTCGATGCCATCGGAGACGAGGATGAGCCGTGGCATGTGGCCCGGTTCGGGGAACGGTTCGACGCCCAGGGCGTGCTCGCTGGGTCGAAGGACGCGGCCCGGTGCATCGGGTACCTGACCAAGTACCTGACCAAGCAGGTGGGCGACTGCCACCAGGCCGACACCGACCCGCAGCGTGCCCACGCCGGCCGGCTGGCCGAGGCGCTGCGGTATCAGCCGTGCTCGCCGCGGTGCGCGAACTGGCTGCGGTACGGCATCCAGCCCAAGAACGCCCGGCCCGGCCTGGCCCCCGGCCGGTGCAAGGGCAAAGCCCATGACGCCGATCACCTCGGTTATGCCGGGCGGCGGGTCCTGGTCTCGCGCAAGTGGTCCGGTAAGACGCTGGCCGACCACCGCGCCGACCGGAAGGACTGGCTGCTCGAGACGCTCGGTGTTTCGGCAACCGACCCGGCCCGGTACGCCTGGGAACCGGTCGCCCCAGTCCGACCCGGATCACATGGACCACGCCCGGCGGCTGCTTGCATGCCGTCGCCGACCGCGCCCGATGGCAAGCCGCGCTGAATGAGGCCAGGCGAAGAGCTGCCATGCCCGACGGCTCGGATTTTTCGGCAACGGGGAGGGTGGCATGACGGCACAACTCAGTGAACTGCCAGCAGATCACTTGCTCACGATGCAGGAAACCGCGGAATGGCTGCGTGTAAGCCGGTGGTCGGTCTACAGCCTCATTCACGCGAATCAGCTTCGTACGATCAAGATCGGCCGCCGCAGGCTGGTCAGCCGCGAGGCGCTCAACGAGTGCGTTAAGCAGCTCGCGAAAGGTGCAGCGTGATGACCCGCGGTCGGCAGCGGGCGAACGGAGAGGGCTCGATCTTCCCGTACCGCAACGGCTACGCGGCCTATGTATGGGTAACAACTCCAGACGGCAAACGGCGCCGGAAGTGGGTCTACGGAAAGACCCGCCAGGACGTCCACGGTAAGTGGCTGAAACTGCACGATGGCGCCCGCCGCGGGCCAGTGCCGACCAGCTCGCCGACCCTGGCCCAATACATGACTTACTGGCTTCGCGAGGTGGTTGTCCCGCCTAATTATGCGCCGCTGACCTGCGCGACCTACGAGACGCTCACGCGGCTGTACGTCTTGCCCGGCCTCGGCTCCAAGCGGCTCGACAAGCTCACCTTGCGCGACGTGCGAGGCTGGCTCAACAAGCTGAGGGATACCTGCCAGTGCTGCGCGCAGGGCAAGGACGCCCGCCGATCGGAGAAACAACGCCGCTGCTGCGCCAAGGTTCCGGCAACATGCTGTCGGCAGCTGGCTTCGGAACGGACCATCCGGGACGCCTGGACAATCCTGTGCAGCGCGCTGACCAATGCCGTCACCGAGGACCTGATCCCGAAGAACGTCGCCAGCCTGGCCCACGTCTCCAAACCCCGTACGCGGAAAGTGAAGCCGTGGACAGCAGAGGAAGCGCGCCAGTTCCTGGAGTCGGCAAAGCGGGACCAGGATCCGCTCTACGCCGCGTACGTGCTGATTCTCGTGATGGGCCTGCGCAAGGGCGAGGTGGTCGGCTTGCCCTGGTCCGCCGTGAACCTGGATGGGGCTGAGCTGGATATCGGCTGGCAGCTCCAGCGGGTCCGTCGCCAGCTCCTGCACCGGGAAACCAAGACCGAGGCCTCGGAGGCCACCTTGCCGATGCCGGGCATCTGCGTGACGGCATTGCGGATCCGCGAGAAGGACCAGGCCGCCGCGAAGGCGGCGGCAGGCGCCTCCTGGGTCCAAAGCGGGCTGGTGTTCACGACCCGGGCCGGTACGCCATTCGAGCCGCGGAACCTGAACCGGCGTTTCGAGACACGCTGCGCCAAGGCGGGCGTCCGCCGGATTACTGTGCACGATATGAGGCATACCTGTGCCACTCTTCTGGCCGCGCTCGACGTGCATCCCCGGGTCGCCATGCGGATCCTGCGGCATGCGCAGATCGACGTGACGATGAACGTCTACACCGAGGTCTCCGATGCCAGGACGCTCAAGGCACTCAAGCGGCTCGGGAGGCAGCTTGGCTCGTAGGCCGTTGCTGTACTTTGCTGCTGTACAGCATAGAAAAAGGCCAGACCCGCGATGGATCTGGCCGATGACCTGGATTGGGTCGGGGTGGGGAGATTTGAACTCCCGGCCTCTTCGTCCCGAACGAAGCGCGCTGCCAAGCTGCGCCACACCCCGGCAAGCCGGACGCTGCACGTCCGACCGCTCGCAAAGTCTAGCGGATGACAAGAGCCCTCGCGCCCGCCCCGCAAGACAAGCGCCAACCACCCTAGCTGAGCGGCCGAAGCCCGACAGGTCGCGGACCACGGTGTGGTTGCGGTCGGCGATCGTGCCCAGCATGTAGTGCGGGTACAGGCGGTAGTACTCGCCGCGGGTCCGCTGGCTCCAGGCGAGCGCCAGCGCGGTGGCGCCGACCTCGAGGAATTCGACCGACGGGATCGGATTCTGGCCGCTGTCCAGCAGGAACGTTCGCTTGTTGCGGTGGGTGTGGCCGCTGTGGTGTACCCGGTTGCTAGCGGGCCGTGCGGGGGACCAGGGTGAGCATGGTCGCCTCGGGGCGGCAGGCGAACCGGGCCGGAGCCCACGGCGAGGTGCCCAGGCCGGCCGAGACGTGCAGCCACGCCCGGTGGCCGTCGGGAGCGGGTGCGTCGGCGATGGGGTGCTGGTGCAGGCCGCTGACCCGGTTGCGGTCGATCTCGCAGTTGGTGACCAGGGCGCCGTAGCCGGGGATGCAGAGCTGACCGCCGTGGGTGTGGCCCGCGAACACGATGTCGTAACCGTCGGCCGCGAACCGGTCCAGCACCCGCGGCTCGGGCGCGTGCATGATGCCCAGTCGCAGGTCGGCCCCGGGATCGGCCGGGCCCGCGACCCGCTCGTAGCGGTCGCGCTTGATGTGCGGGTCGTGCACGCCCGCCACGGCGATGTCCAGGCCGCCGGCCTTGATCCGGCCCCGGTGGTTGTTGGCGTCCAGCCAGCCCCGGTTGGTCATGGCGTCGCCCAGCTTCTGCCAGGGCAGGTCCGGCTCGGTCCGGGGATACCGGCGCGCGCTGGTCTCCCACAGGTAGCGGGCGGGGTTCTTGGGCTGGGGCCGGTACAGGTCGTTGGAGCCGTACACGAAGACGCCGGGCCGGTCGAGCAGCGGGCCCAGGCTGTCCACCAGCGGGCGGATCGCCTCGGGATGCGCGATCGAGTCGCCGGTGTTCACCACCAGATCCGGCTCCAGCTGGTCGAGGGTGGCCAGCCAGGACATGAGCCGCTTGCGCCCGGGCGTCAGGTGCACGTCGGAGATGTGCAGAACGCGGATGGGCGTGGTGCCGGGGGCCAGTACCGGGACCTCGGCCTGACGCAAAACGAACGAATTGCGCTCCACCAGTGAGGCGTAGGCCAGGGCACCGGCGCCGGCCAGAGCGGCGCCTACGGGGAAGATGACTCGTGCTCGCACCCACCCATGGTGCCATGTCAGGGAGGATGGTTTTCATGGCTGAACTGAAGCAACAACTCCGGACCGACCTGACCGCGGCGATGCGGGCCCGCGATCAGGTCCGGACGCGCACGCTGCGCAGCGCGCTGACCGCCATCACCAACGAGGAAGTGGCGGGGAACGCGGCGCGCGAACTGTCCGACGACGAGGTGCTGAAGGTCCTGACCCGGGAGGCCAAGAAGCGCCGGGAGGCGGCCGAGGCGTTCGGCTCGGCGGGCCGGGCGGACCAGGCGGCGGCCGAACGGGCCGAGGGTGAGGTGCTCGCCGGTTACCTGCCCGCCCAGCTCGGTGACGAGGAGCTGGCGCAGCTCGTGGCCGGGGTGATCGCGCAGACCGGGGCGGCCGGAATGTCGTCGATGGGACCGGTCATGAAGGCGGTCAATCCGCAGGTGGCGGGCCGGGCCGAAGGTGCCCGGGTGGCGGCCGAGGTACGCAAGCAGCTGACCGCCTCTTGATCTTGTGTCGTTTGCTCTGGTTGGGGAACACTGTTGCTGGCTTCACCGGAGAAGCTGAACTCAACGAGGGGAGACACCGGCATGGCCGGCAAGTTTGTGCTCAAAAAGGGTTCCAGCGGCAAGTTCCACTTCAACCTGTACGCGAGCAACGGTCAGGTGATCGCGACCAGCGAGGCCTACGAGAGCAAGGCGGCCGCGCTCAACGGGATCAAGTCCGTGCAGACGAACGCGCCCGACGCCAAGGTCGAGGACCAGACCGCCGACTGACCCCGGCCCGGTGCCAGGCTGGCCCGCCATCCCTCCCGGGGGTGGCGGGCCAGTTCATTTCCGGGCCGGGGCCGATGATCTCCTCGGACCGTCCGCCCACGTAGAGGTCGGCGGTGTCGATCAGCGACCCGCCGACCTCTGTGAACCGGTCGAGCTGGGCGAACGAGTCCTCCTCCTCGGTCTCATTACCGAACGTGAGCGTGCCCAGGGCCAGGGCCGACACGGCCGATCCGCTGGTGCCCAGCAGGCGGTACTCCATCGTTTCTCGTTCCTCCGGGATCGGAAAAGCTTTTCTCTCATTATCCGGGGTGCGGGTGGCCAGTAGCATCGGCAGGGCACCCCGCCCATGGATGGAGGAGTAAGTCATGGCGTCCCAGCAGTTCGACCCCCCCTCTGGCACGAGGGACTTCCTCGCGGGCGATCTGCGGGTGCGCGAGCATGTGTTCGCGGCCATTCGCGACGTGTTCCAGCGGTACGGGTTCGAGCCGCTGCAGACCCCGGCCTTCGAGCGGCTGGAGACGCTGACCGGCCGGTACGGCGACGAGGGCGACAAGCTGATCTTCAAGATCCTGCGCCGGGGCGAGCACGAGGCGAGCGGTGACGCCGACCTGGCGCTGCGCTACGACATGACCGTGCCGCTGGCCCGGGTGGTGGCCGCCTACGGCTCCCGGCTGCCGATGCCGTACAAGCGGTTCGTGATGGGCCCGGTCTGGCGGGCCGACCGGCCCGGTCGCGGCCGGTTCCGCGAGTTCGCCCAGTGCGACCTGGACATCGTGGGCTCGACCTCGCCGCTGGCCGACGCCGAGGTGGTGTGCGCGATCGCCGACGCGCTGGGCGCGGTCGGCCTCGGTGACTACACGATCCTGATCAACTCGCGCCGCGCCCTCACCGGGCTGCTGGGCGCCTACCAGGTTCCGGCCGAGGCCGGCGGCCAGGTGCTGATCACGCTGGACAAGCTGGACAAGCTCAAGCCCGACGAGGTGATCGGGGAGCTGGTGGACGAGCGGTCGGTGGACCCGGCGACCGCCGAGGCGCTGGTCGGCGACCTGACCGCGCCGGACGCGGTCGACCGGCTGCGGGCAGCCCTGGCCAACGACGAGGAGGGCCGGGCCGGCTTGGCCGAGGTCGACCGGGTCATCGAGTCCGCCGCCCCGGTCGCCGGGGCGAGCCGCCTGGTGTTCACCCCGCGGCTGGTGCGCGGGCTGGGCTACTACACCGGCATCATCTTCGAGGCGGTGGCGGACGGCATGCCCGGCTCGATCGCCGGCGGCGGCCGTTACGACCACCTGATCGAATCCCTCGGCGGCCCCGACATCCCCGCCGTCGGCGGCTCGCTGGGGGTGGAACGGATCATCGGGCTGCTCAGCGCCGAGGCCGTCACCGCGCCCCGGCTGGACGCAGCCATCACCGTCATGTCCGACGAGGACGCGGCCGAGGCGATGGACTTCGCGGCCCGGCTGCGCCACGCGGGCCGGTCGGCCGAGGTCTACCTGGGGTCCAGCCGCAAACTGGGCCGCCAGCTGAGGTGGGCCGCGGACCGCCGGGCCCGTTACGCCCTCATCTATGGCCAGCAGGAGCGCGCGACCGGCCTGGTCACGGTGAGGGACATGGACTCGGGCGACCAGCAGCAGGTCGCCCCGGATCAGCTGACCGCCGTCATCGGCGCCTAATGGGGCGTAGCCCCCGCCTAGCGGGGTCCTGGGGCCTTCCGCCAGGCCTGGGGCGTGCGGGGCGCGTGAGGCCTGAGAGGCGGGCTCCTGAGGGCTCCTGGGGGTCCGTGGGCTCCGCGGAGGCCTGAGGCCCTACTCTTCGCGGGCGAACAAGGCCAGCGGTGAGATCACCCCGGTGGTGCTGGGCGTGATCACCGCGGTCTTGGTGGCGTTGGCCGGGGGACCGCCGTTGACGCCCCCGCCGCCGCCGTTGTTACCGCCGCCGGTGCAGAAGTTGAAGAAGCAGGCGGTGGTCCCGCCGTTCCCGTTCCCGTTCCCGTTGCCGCCGCCGCCCTTGCCCTTACCCTTACCTTTCCCCTTGCCCTTGCCCTGCTGCTTGACGCTCTGGCCGTCACCCTGGCTGTTGAACTGGCTGTCGGACGGCACTCCCACGAAGCCCGGGCCCTTGCCCAGGTTGGCGTGCTCGAAGCTGAGCTGCCAGGTGTGGCCGGGGGCGTCGGCACCGAACATCTCGGAGTCGCAGGCCTGGCCCTGGCCCGATGCGTGGTAACAGGCGCCGCCGCCGGTCATCGCCTCCGGCGGGTTGGGGTGGTACACCGACACGTAGGCGGCCAGGTCGGGGGTGTAGCCGCCGAACGCGGCGTAGAACGAGTTGTTGGCGGTGCCGGTCTTGCCGGCCGCCGGGACGTTGAGCCCGAGCCCGGCGCCGGTCGCCCCGGGGAAGTTCAGCACGCCCTGCAGGATGTAGTTGACCGCGTCGGCGATCTGCGGGGAGATGGCCTGCCGGCAGCCCGCCGACGGGACCGGCAGCGAGGCGCCGGTCAGGCTGGTGATCTTGCTGATCGCGATCGGCTTGCAGTACTTGCCGCGGGCGGCCATGGTCGCGTAGGCCCCGGCCATGTCGAGCGGGGAGGTGACGACCGAGCCCAGCGTGAACGAGGTGATGTTGTCAGCCGACACGCTGTGCCTGCCGTACGGCTCCGAGTCCAGCAGCGGGGCCCCGTTGGCCCAGGTCACTCCCAGGTTGGCGGCCGTCTTGACCACGTTACAGAGCCCGACCTTCTGCTCCAGCTCGCCGTAGAACACGTTGATCGACAGGGCGGTCGCCGTGTAGAGCGAGTACGTGCTCGACCCGCTGGAGGAGTTCTCGTCGTTCTGCACCTGGAAGCCGCCGGGCAGTGACTGGCCCTTGCAGTTGGTGTAGCCCTGCACGGTGGTGCTGTCCGGCACGGTGGCCGTGTACCCGAACGGTATGTTCTGCTCCAGGGCGGTGACCAGCGTGAACAGCTTGGACGAGGAACCGGTCTGGATGCCCTGGCCGCCGCCGTAGTTGGTGTCGACGGCGTAGTTGATCGTCGTGCCGTCCGGGCCGTAGGGTCGGTTCTCGGCCATCGCCTCGATCTTGCCGGTCCCCGGCTGCACCATGGACTCGGTGTCCGCCTCGTGGAAGGCGTTGTAGGTGTTGCTGTGGTAGGGCAGCGTGTAGTTGACCGCCTCGGCGGCCGCCTTCTGGTCCTCCGGGTCGAGCGTGGTGTAGACCTTCAGGCCGCCGGTGGCCAGCAGCTTGGCCCGGGCCGAGGCGGTCTTGGCCACGGTGGTGTCCTGCAGGAAGACCTGCTCCACGTAGTTGCAGAAGAACGCCGCGTCGCCCGCCACGTCCTGGGTGCAGCCGTTCTCCGGCGCCGCGTGGGTGACGCCCAGCGGCGCCTTCTCCGCCGCCTGGGCGTCCTTACTGCTCAGCACCCCGGTCTGCACCATCCGGGCCAGCACGGTGTTGCGCCGCTGGAGCGCCTGAGTGGGGTGCAGGTAGGGGTCGTATCCGGTCGGGTTCTCGACCATCCCGGCCAGCGTCGCCGCTTGCGGCAGAGTCAGCTTGCCCGGGCTGGTGTCGAAGTACGTCTGGGCGGCCACGTCGATGCCGTAGGCCAGGTTGCCGAAGTAGGCGTCGTTCAGGTAGCCGGACAGAATCTCCTGCTTGGACTGCTGGTGGGCCACGCTGATGGCCAGCCGCAACTCGTGCAGCTTGCGGGACAGCGTCTCCTCGTAGGCCTGCTGGGCCTGCTGGGCGTTGGGCGCGGTGAGGATGAGCATGTTCTTGACGTACTGCTGGGTGATGCTGGAACCACCCTGGACCGGCTTGTGCTGGAGGTCGTTGACCAGGGCCCGCAGCGTGCCCTTGGGGTCCAGCGCGCCCTCGGACCAGTACCGGTTGTCCTCGATCGCGACCACCGCTTTGCGCATGGCCGGGGCGATCTGGTCGAAGGTCACCGGCTGCCGGTCGATGCCGGACGCGGACGCACCCTTGCCGCCGTTCACGTCGTAGATGTACGCCAGCAGGTGCCCGCTGTTGTCGAGGATCTCCGAGCGCTGGGGCAGCGTGCCGAACGTGGCCGACGCGGGCGCCGCTGCCTTGTTCGCCTGGTCGCGCAGGATCACGCCGGTGGTGGCCACGACCGGCAGCGCCATGGCGGCCGCGATCATGCCGCCCACCGCCGAGATGGAGATGAGGCGCCCGACGATCCCGGTCTTGGTCACGATGTCACCTGAACGCACGGGCCCAGGGTACGTGCCGAACGGCGCACGCACCCCGCTGCTTGCGTAAACGGGACCTTACGGCGTGGCTTCCGGCTAACCGGACAAGCGTGATCATTATCTACATATGGTGCATGGAAGGGGCCAAACTTCGCCGAAGGTGACTAGCTGCCCCACCCGGCATGGCCCAAGAGGACTATTCCGTAAATGGGCACTGCGGGGCCTTGGCAGGGACCCCCGATCTTCCGTAGGTTGCTTTATCACGAACCGGTAACCCGGATCCGTGTCTGCGGATCCGGACGCAAGACCTCGCCATCGAGCCATCGACCGCCTGTGTACGAAGTATGCGACGATCAAGAGGAGTGGGCACATGTGGATCACTGACTGGACCACACGCGCCGCCTGCAAGGGAACCGACCCGGACGAGCTCTTTGTCCAGGGCGCAGCGCAGAACCGAGCCAAGCTGATCTGCCGGGGCTGCCTGGTCAGGACCGAGTGCCTGGCCGACGCGCTCGACAACGGCATCGAGTTCGGTGTCTGGGGCGGAATGACCGAGCGGGAGCGGCGTGCGCTGCTACGGCGGCGGCCCGACGTCAAGTCCTGGCGCGAGCTGCTGGAGCAGGCTCGCGACCGTTATCAGGAGCAGGACGTGGACGACTTGGTGGCGAGTTGATCCACTAGCCGAAGCCCGGTTCGCTGGCGAGGCTTGAACCGATCGTGCGCAGGCCCTCGAGGTCATGGACGTCCTCGGGCTGTGCCGCGACTTCGGCCACGGGGACGGTGGGGTGTGCCGCCGTGAAGTGTTCGGCCACCCGCCGTTCCCGGGCCGCCAGCTGCATCCGCTCCGCGTGCAGCCGCAGCACCCCGGCGGCCAGCGCGTAGTGGGGCGGCTCATCGGCCCCCGCGCCGCTTCCCGTCTCGTGGTTGTTCTCCAGCGTCTCGGCCGCCGCCAGGCTGCGGGCAGCCGAGAGCCGGGTGGCCACCGGGACGTGCACCCGGTTGAGGATCAGTCCCGCCAGCGGCATCCGTTCTCCCGCCAGCCGCTCGACGAAGTACGCCGCTTCCCGCAGCGCGTCCGGTTCGGGCGCGGCCACCACCAGGAACGAGGTGCCGGGCGTCTGCAGCAACCGGTAGGTCGAGTCGGCTCGTTCCCGGAAGCCGCCGAACATCGTGTCGAAGGCGGTCACGAACGTCTGCATGTCCTTGAGCACCTGGGCGCCCAGGACCTTGGTCAGCGTGCCGGTCACGATCGAGAACCCGGCGTTCAGGACCTTCATGTACGCCCGGCCCGGTGAGGCCGGCGCGGTCAGCAGCCGGATGAGCCTGCCGTCCAGGAACCGGCCGAGCCGCTGGGGCGCGTCCAGGAAGTCGAGCGCGGACCGGCTGGGTGGCGTGTCCACCACGATCAGGTCCCAGTCGTCGGTGCGGTGCAGCTGGCCCAGCTTCTCCATGGCCATGTATTCCTGGGTGCCCGCGAAGCTGGACGACAGCGACTGGTAGAAGGGGTTGGCCAGGATCTGGGCCGCCCGGTCGGGGTCCGCGTGGGCCTCGACGATCTCGTCGAAGGTCCGCTTCATGTCGAGCATCATTGCGTGCAGGCTGCCGCCGGAGGAGAAGTCCGCGTCGACCGGCCGGGGGATGTTGTCCAGGTAGATCAGGCCCATCGACTGGGCCAGCCGCCGGGCCGGGTCCACGGTGAGCACGACCACGTGACGTCCGCGCTCGGCCGCCCGCAGGCCGAGGGCGGCCGCGGTCGTGGTCTTGCCGACCCCGCCGGAGCCGCAGCAGACGATGATCCGGGTCCGCCGGTCGTCGATGAGCGCATCGGTGTCCAGCCGGGGCGGCGCGGGGGGCGGGGTCATCAGGCGGCTCCCTGCGTCCGCAGCACCTCGGCCAGCCGGTAGAGCCCGCCCAGGTCGATCCCGTCGGTGATGTCGGGTAGCTCGTAACGCGGCTGCCCGGCCGCGGCCAGCTCCTGCCGTTCCCGCTCCTGCAGCGCCACGTTCCGGGCGTGCTCGCCCAGCTCGACGCCCAGGCCGGCCGCGAGCGTCTCGCTGTCGGCCAGCCCGGCCGCCTTGAGCCCGAGCGCGATCTCCACGTCGTCCGGATGGCCGGCCGCGGCCGCCGCCAGCTCCGCTTCGGGCACCCCGTCCGGGCGCACCCGGTTGATGAACACCCCGCCCAGCTGCAGGCCGCCCAGGGCCCGGAGCTCGGCGATGCCGTCCAGGGTCTCCTGGACCGGCATCTCCTCCAGCGTGGTGACGAAGTGCACCGCCGTCTGCGGCGAGCGGATCACCCGGGCCACGGTGTCCGCGTGCGTCCGCACCGGTCCCACCTTGGCCAGCCCGGACACCTCGACCGACACGTTCAGGAAGCGGCTGATCCGGCCGGTCGGCGGCGCGTCCATCACCACCGCGTCGTAGACCTCGCGGCCGCGGGCCTTGCGCCGGGTGGCCTCGGTGGCCTTGCCGGTCCGCAGCACGTCGGACAGCCCGGGGGCGATCGTGGTGGCGAAGTCCACCAGGCCCAGCCGGGTCAGCGCCTGGCCGGCGTGCCGCATGCCGTAGAACATTTCCAGGTAGTCGAGCAGCGCGCCCTCGGGGTCGACGGCCAGCGCGTACAGATCGCCGCCGGGCCGGCCCTCTTCGCCCGGCCCGATGCCGACCTTGCGCTCCGCGTACGGCAGCGGCGGGCAGTCGAACAGCCGCGCGATACCCTGGCGCCCCTCGACCTCGATGAGCAGAACCTTACGGCCGTCCCGTGCGAGGGCCAGGGCCAGCGCGGCGGCCACGGTGGTCTTGCCGGTGCCGCCCTTACCAGTGACGACGTGCAGCCGCACGCCTTCCCAGTCCGTGTCCCTTGCTCTCATCACTGCGAGGCTATCCCCGACCGGTGATTGTTACGGCCAACCCCCTTGGTGCCGGCGCACGTATTTCTCATTAGTCTTGTTGTTGGAGAGAGGTGATCCCTGTGGTCGCAGCACTCGTTGTCATCATCGTGATCCTGGTCATCGCGGCCCTGTCCGCCGCCGGGCGCAGTATCCGGGTTGTCCAGCAGTACGAAAAAGGCATCATCTACCGCTTCGGGCGCGTCCTGCCCGAGGTGAAAGGCCCCGGCCTGCACATCATCCGGCCGATCGGCGATCGCATGCAGAAGGTCAACATGCAGATCGTGGCCATGGCCGTGCCCGCCCAGGACGGCATCACCCGGGACAACGTGAGCGTCCGGGTCGACGCGGTGGTGTACTTCCGGGTCGTGGACCCGATCAAGGCCACGGTGAACGTGCAGGACTACATGTTCGCCATCGCCCAGCAGGCCCAGACCTCGCTGCGGTCGATCATCGGCCAGTCCGAGATGGACCAGCTCCTCGCCGAGCGGGAGTCGGTCAACCGGGAGCTGCGCCGCGTGATCGACGAGCCGACCGAGGCCCCCTGGGGCATCCGGGTGGAGCGCGTCGAAGTGAAGGACGTGTCCCTGCCGGAGGGCATGAAGCGGTCCATGTCCCGCCAGGCCGAGGCCGAGCGGGAGCGGCGCGCCCGCATCATCACCGCCGACGGCGAGTACCAGGCGTCCAAGCGCCTCGCGGCGGCGGCCAACGTCATGGCCCGGGATCCCGCGGCCCTCCAGCTGCGGCTGCTGCAGACCGTGGTCGAGGTGGCGGGCGAGCGCAACAGCACGCTGGTCATGCCGGTCCCGGTCGAGCTGCTCCGGTTCTTCGACCGGATGACCCCGGGGGCGCAGCAGCCCGCCGCGGAGCGCCTCGAGGAACCCGAGGATCTCGGGGATGCCGAGGTAGCGGAGGCCGAAGCCGAGATCGCCGGGGTCAACGTGCCCGAGCTGGAGGAGAGCGCGATCCCGCCGGTACCCGAGGTCGAGGGCGTCTCTGAGCTGGTACAGGGGCTGCCGGCCGCGTCCGCCGAGCCGGATCTGGCCCCCGACCGGGAGCCGGAGGGCCTGCCCAGCTCCGAGGTCCCCAGGGCCGGTGCCACCACGGCGAGTGCCACCACGGCCAGCGCCTCCCCGGACAACGAGAACACCGCCAGCTTCCCGGTGGTCGAGGACCCGGCCGCTGCGATCGGCGGCGCCGAGACGGCCGTGGGCAACGGGGTGACGGGGGCGGCCAAGGTGCCGACCGCCCGCAAGCCCCGGTCCTCCACGCCGCGCAAGCCGCGGACCCCGGCTGCCGAGCGCAAGCCGCAGACCGCCAGCGGGACGCCGACGGAGCAGGCCGACCGCTAAGGTCATCCCATGCAAAAGTGGGAGTACGCGACCGTGCCGCTGCTGGTGCACGCGACCAAGCAGATCCTCGACAACTGGGGCGACGACGGGTGGGAGCTCGTCGCGCTCGTCCCCGGCCCCAATGCGGAGCAGCTTGTCGCCTACATGAAGCGGCCGAAGGGATGACCGCGGGCACGACGCCGGAGGAGCGTCTGGCCGCACTGGGGCTGACGCTGCCGGCGGTGGCCCCGCCCGGCGGCTCCTACGTGCCTGCCCTGCGCACCGGGCAGTACGTCTACACCGCCGGCCAGCTGCCGTTCGTGGACGGCAAACTGCCCACGACCGGCAAGGTCGGCGCGGAGGTGAGCGTCGAGGAGGCGCGCGCCCTGGCCCGGCTGTGCGCGCTGAACGCGCTGGCCGCGGCGGCGGAGGCGGCCGGAGGCCTCTCGGCCATCACCCGGATCGTCAAGGTGGTCGGGTTCGTGGCCAGTGCGCCCAGCTTCACGAACCAGCCACAGGTCATCAACGGGGCCAGCGACCTGCTCACCGAGGTGTTCGGCGAGGCCGGCCAGCATGCCCGCAGCGCGGTCGGGGTCGCCGTCCTGCCGCTCGATACGCCGGTCGAGGTTGAGCTGATCGCCGAGGTGGCGACCTCCTGAGCCCCATTCGCGTACCGGGGAAGCTGGCCGACCGGGCCCGGGACATCAGGGACGGCCGGCTCACCCCGGTACCGGTGCGGGACGCCGCCACCGTGGTACTGCTCCGGGCCGCGCCCGCCGGGACCGAGGTGTACCTGCTGCGGCGGCTGGGCTCGATGGCGTTCGCGCCCGGCGCGTTCGTGTTTCCCGGCGGCAAGGTCGACGAGCGTGACTGCGAGGACGGCCACGGCTGGGCCGGACCGCCGCCGGAGCAACTGGCCCCGGCGCTGGGCGGGTCCCCGGCGACCGCGGCCGCGCTGGTCCGGGCGGCGGTCCGGGAGACGTTCGAGGAGTGCGGCGTCCTGCTGGCCAGCCCGGCGGCGGACCCGTCCGGCCCGGCCGTGAGCACCGGAGCCGACTGGGCGGACGACCGGGAGGCACTGGCGGCCGGGTCGGTTTCGCTGGCCGAGCTGCTCGTCCGGCGCGATCTGGTCCTGCGCGGTGACCTGCTGCGGCCCTGGTCCCGATGGATCACTCCGGAGGCCGAGGAGCGCCGCTACGACACCCGGTTCTTCGTGGCCGTCATGCCCGCGGGCCAGCAGGCCGCGGGGGGTACGGGTGAGTCGGACCGGGCCACCTGGCTGCGCCCGGCCGCCGCGGTGGAGGCGGCGGCGGCCGGTGAGCTGACCATGCTCCCGCCGACCAGGATCACGCTGGGCGAGCTGGCGGCCCTGCCCGGCATTCCCGCCGTCATGGCCGCGGACCGGCCCACCACCCCGCGACGTCCGGCCGTCGTCCTGGACGGCGACCAGGCGTGGCTGAGCATCCCGGACGGTAACGATGACGACTGACGGCGCTGGATCTCACCCTGGCCCGGGCGCAGGCATCGACGGCTCCGGCTCGGCCCTGGCCTCGTGCGTGCTGGCCCCGAACCCATCCCCGATGACGCTCGACGGCACCAACACCTGGCTGATCGCCGCGCCGGAGTCGACGTCGGCCGTGGTGGTTGACCCGGGGCCGGACGACGAGGGGCACCTGCGGCGGGTGGTGGCGGAGGCCGCCGCGGCCGGCCGCCGGATCGCGCAGATCCTGCTCACGCACGGGCACGAGGACCATTCGGCCGGGGCGCGGCGGCTGGCCGAGCTGACCGGGGCACCGGTCCGGGCGGCGGATCCGGCCCACCAGCTGGGCGACGAGGGACTGACCGGTGGCGACGTGGTGCTGGCGGGCGGCTGCGAGCTGCACGTCATCGCCACCCCGGGTCATTCCGCGGATTCGCTCAGCCTGCTGCTGCCGGCCGACGGCGCCCTGCTGACCGGGGACTCGGTGCTGGGCCGGGGGACCACGGTCATCGCGGGCGGCGACGGGTCACTGGGGGACTACCTGCGGTCGCTGGACATCATGAAGGCCCTGGCCGACGAGGGCGCGCTCCGGCTGCTGCTGCCGGGTCACGGGCCGGTGCTGCCCGACCCGGCGGCGGTGCTGGACTATTACATAGCGCACCGGGCCGAACGGCTGGAACAGATCCGCGCCGCGCTGGCGGCCGGCGACCGCACCGCCGCGCAGATTGTGACCCGGGTCTACACCGACATCGGGCCGGCCGTGCGCCCGGCCGCGGAGCTGTCCGTCCAGGCTCAGCTCGATTACCTGGCCAGCCGCGGCGAACTCCTCCCGCCCCCGTAGGCCTGCTAGCGGGCGCGCTTGCGCAGGCGCTCGGAGTCGACGATCAGGACCGACCGGGCCGAGATGTGCAGCCAGCCGCGGGCCGCAAAGTCGGCCAGTGCCTTGTTGACGGTCTCCCGGGACGCGCCGACCAGCTGGGCGAGCTCCTCCTGGGTGAGGTCGTGGTGGACCTGCAGGCCCTCGTCGGTCTGCTGGCCGAACCGGTCGGCCAGGTCGAGCAGGGCCTTGGCCACCCGCCCGGGGACGTCGGTGAACACGAGGTCGGCGGTCACGTCGTTGGCCCGGCGCAGCCGCTGGACCAGCGCCCGCATCAGGTGCAGCGAGATCTCGGGCCGCTTGCGCAGCAGCGGCAGCAGCGCGTCGTGCGGCAGCGCGGCCAGCACGGCTTCGGTCACGGCGCTGGCACTCGACGTCCGCGGCCGCGGGTCGAACAGCGACAGCTCGCCGAACATCTCGCCCGGCCCGATCACGCTGAGCAGGTTCTCCCGGCCGTCGCCGGCCGCCCGGGTCAGCTTCATCTTGCCGTCGAGGACGACGTAGAGGCTGTCCCCGCCGTCGCCCTCCTCGAACAGCCGCTCGCCGCGGTGCAGCTTGAGCTGGCTCATCGTCTGACGAAGTTCGCGCGTGCCGTCCTCGTCCAGCGCCTCGAACAGCGGCGTGCGCCTGAGTACCTCTCCGGCGTTATCCACCGGTCCCTCCTTGCTACTAGTGCCATCTAAGTGTGGCCTATCCCTCGACCAAATGTGCGGAGGGGACCACAGGCGCCCAGCGGAGGCCGACACAAGGCACGCCACGAAGCGATTGTCGCTACTTTTCGAGATCATCCGATTACATTAAGTCTCTCACAAGCGAATATCGGGAAGCACGATCGATTGCGGGGGACGGATGGCTGACGGGCCGGGCGCTTTCTTCAGCGTGCGCAAAGCGGTGTGGAGCGTGACGGTGTGCGGCCTGGTGGCCGCGGCCGGTCTAGCCCTGGGGCCGGCGCGGATGGAACTGACTGGCAACCCGGTACCCAGCGCGGGCCAGGTCAAGGCCGCGCAGGACCAGGTCAACAAGCGTGCCGCCGCTCTCGGCAAGCAGGAAGAGCAGCTCGCTCAGGCCAACGCCAAGCTTACCGATCTTCAAAACCAGGCCGAAATCCTGACCCAGAACTACGACAAGGCGATGGTCTCCGAGCAGCAGGCGCAGACCGCCTACACCACCGCCGTGAACAAGCTCGCCGCCGCCCGGGGGGCCGAGCAGAGCAGCCAGCGTGAGGTGGCCGCGCTGGCCGCGAACGAGTACGAGACCCAGGGCGGCTTCGACCCGATGGCCGCGATGCTGGGCGACGCGCACGGCGTGCAGGCCTACCTCAACCAGGTCGGGCTCGGCCAGGTCTTCAGCAGCCGCCGGACGGACATCCTGGCCAAGAACAACGCCGACAGCGTGGTGGCCGGGGTGTTCCGGTCCGAGGCGAGCACCGCCCTCAAGCAGAAAAAGGCCGCCGCCCAGCAGGCGGCCCGGCTGAAGACGGCCGTCCAGACCGCGGTGGCCGCGCAGCTGACGGCGGTGAAGCAGAGCCAGTCGGTGGCCGGCCAGCTGTCCGGTGGCCTGGCCAGCGCCAAGAACCACGAGAACCACATAGCCAACCAGCGCGCCCAGGCCCTGGCGGCGGCGGCCGCCAAGGCGGCGGCCGCCGCGATCGCCCGGGAGCGGGCGGCCGCCGCCAGCTCGTCGGCCTCGTCGTTCCCTCGTCGCCCTCGTCGTCGTATCGCGGTTCGGCGGCCAGCTCGTCCCAGGGCGACATCGCGGCCGACTTCGCGCTCAGCCAGATCGGCAAGCCGTACCAGTGGGGCGCCGCCGGGCCGAGCACCTACGACTGCTCGGGGCTGGCCATGGTGGCCTGGGCCCAGGCCGGTGTGTCGATCCTGCACTACACGGGCGACCAGTGGAACGAGGGCACGCACGTGCCGCTGAACGACATGCAGCGCGGTGACCTGGTCTTCTACGCCACCAACAACTCCGACCCGGCCACCATCCACCACGTCGGCATCTACATCGGCGGTGGCCAGATGGTCGACGCCCCCTACACCGGCGTGGACGTCCGCATCGACAGCATCTACCAGCCGGGCGAGCCGATCGGCGCCGTCCGCCCCTGAGGCCCGGCGCTCAGGATGGGCGGCGGGTGACGTACCGGACGGGGTGGGCCAGCCAGTAGCAGTTGAGGTCGTAGCCCCAGCCGAACGCCTTGGGGGTGAACAGGCGCCGGTCGTGGGGGTTCCACCAGCGCGCTTCGACCTTTTCGTCGGTCGGCTCACGCCAGTCGTACGGGACCTTCAGGAAGCGCCCCTGCTCGGGCGGGACCTTTTCGGGCATCATTTCCTCCTCGCGATCACGAACGAGACCGGCTGGCCGGGACGCGTGCTCTCATCGGCTTTCATCCCCTCGTCGGCAGGCCCTCGTCGACCAGGCCGCGGGGCAGGAAGAAGAGCCCGGCGACGTGCCCGTCGCGGTCGTAGCTGACCCGCCCCATCCGTTCGCCCGCCTCGAAGAACAGCGTCGTGTCGACCAGGGTGAAATCGCCGGCCTGGTAGACCGACGGCTCCCCGTGCCGCTCGTACCGGCCGACCATGCCGACGACCCCCGCCCAGGCCGCCGCCAGCCCGGGCGGATCCAGCCGGGCCGCTACCGCCTCGCCGAACTGGGCGCAGACGTCGGCCCAGCGCCCGGCCACCAGGTCGGCCAGCAACTGCCCGGCCCGGTCGCGTGCGTCCGGCCGGACCGGCTCCATCGGGCGCCCGGTCCGTGGGTCGGCCGGCCGCCCGAAGCGCTGGAACGCGGCCTGACGGCTGGTGCCGAGGATCTGGCCGATCTCCGCCCAGGTGTGCCCGGATTCCCGCGCCCTGGTCACGGTCATCGCCAGCTCCTCCTCCGCGTTCCGGGCCAGCGCCTGCGCCCGGTCGATGGCGGCCAGCGCGGTCGGCTGCTCCGGCACGTTGTCAACGATGCTTTGACGTGGCCTCGTTGTCAAGCTTTTATTTACGGAAAGGGTCTCAGCGGGCTGGGTGGCACGGGTGTCAGCGGTGCTGGCGGCGCCGGCCGCGCGCCGCCGGCCCGCGCTGCGGCAGGTGGCGTCGCAGTATCGGCGCTTACGGCCGGAACCCTGCTGAACGGAAAGAGCCCGGCCGCAGGCTTGACAGCGACCGGGCTCGTCGACGTTGGCCATCGTGCCTCCGGGTATTTCGTGCCGTCAGCACGAAATACTAACAAGGGACGGCCACGCCGAAAACGTGCTGAATAAAGTGCGGGGAAAGGGTCAGTAGCCGGAGACCTCGGCCCGCTTGCGCGAGGCCTCGATCTCGGCCTCGGCGGCGCTGCGGTCGGCCCAGGCGGCGCCCTCCACCGACTTGCCGGGCTCGAGGTCCTTGTAGACCTCGAAGAAGTGCTGGATCTCCAGCTTGTCGAACTCCGAGACGTGGTAGATGTCGCGGAGGTGCTCCCAGCGCGGGTCGCTGGCCGGGACGCAAAGGATCTTGTCGTCGCCGCCCTTCTCGTCGCGCATGCGGAACATGCCGATGGCCCGGCAGCTGATCACGCAGCCCGGGAAGGTCGGCTCGTCCAGGATGACCAGCGCGTCGAGTGGGTCGCCGTCGTCGCCCAGGGTGCCCTCGATGAAGCCGTAGTCATCGGGGTACCTGGTGGAGGTGAACAGCATCCGGTCCAGCCGGATCCGCCCAGTGGCGTGGTCCATCTCGTACTTGTTGCGCTGGCCCTTCGGGATCTCAATGATCACGTCGAAGTCCACGATGCTGCCCTCACACCTCACGGGGTAGATGGTTGACTCGATTGTCCCCCGTCGCGCCGCCGCCGACGCAACGGGTCAGGTTCTTACCATGCTGCACCCGAAAGGTGGATGTGCCGTGCTGCGCAGCACGCGGGGCGTGGCCTTGCTCACGCTGGCCCTGATCAACGTGTTCACGTTGGCGGCGGGCGTGATCCTGGTGCGGGTGCTGCCGGTCCGGCTGGCCATGCTCAAGCCGGTCCAGGTCGCCAGCCGGGCCGACGTCCAGGCCAGCCCGGTGCTGGGCGACCCGGCCGGCGCCGCGTTGCCGACCAGCTCCGGCCTGGACGGCACGCTCGGTAGCGTGCTGTCCTCCGCCGCGCTCGGATCCGGGGTGTCGGCCGTGGTCACGGACGCATCCGGTCAGGTCCTGTGGTCCCGCGACCCCAGCCAGCTGGGTGCGCCGGCGTCGACCGAGAAGGTGGCCACGGCGGTGGCCGCGCTGGACGTGCTGGGGCCGGACGCGCACTTCAGCACCAAGGTCGTCAGCGGCCCGAGTGACAGCATCGTCCTGGTCGGCGGGGGTGATCCCACCCTCGCGGCCGGGTCCGCCCCGCTGTCCGACTACCCCCAGCCCGCGACCCTGCAGGCGCTGGCGGCCCAGACCGCCAAGGCGCTGAAGGCCGCCCACCGCACCCGGGTGCAACTGGAGTACGACGCCTCCCTCTACACCGGCCCGGGGCTGGCGCCCGGCTGGCCGGAGACCTACGTGACCATCGGCGACGTCACCTCGATCACCTCGCTCGAGGTCGACCAGGGGCGGCTGACCACCAGCGGCACCCCGCAGGACGCGGACGACCCGACCAACTACCGGGCCCGGTCCGGCGACCCGGCCGGGCAGGCGGCCGCGTCGTTCGGGAGCTTCCTGGCCGCCGACGGCATCACCGTCACCGGCCAGCCGTCGGCCGGCACCGCCCCGCGCGGCGGCGGCATCCTCGGCTCGGTGAGCTCACCGGCGCTGTCCGCCATCGTCGAGCAGATGCTGCTGGAGAGCAACAACGTCATCGCCGAGAACCTGGCCCGGCACGTCGCGATCGCGACCGGTCACCCGGCCTCGTTCGCGGGCGCGGCGGCGGCCGAGACCGCGGTGCTGAGCAAGCTCGGGGTCAAGCCCGGCGTCGAGCTGGTGGACGGCAGCGGGCTGTCGCCGCAGGACAAGATCGCGCCCGCGGCCCTGGCCCAGCTGCTCAGCATGGCGGCCTCGGCCCAGCATCCGGCGCTGCGGGCGGCCATCACCGGGCTGCCGGTGGCCGGGTTCGCCGGCACGCTGTCCACCGGGCAGAGCGTCTTCGGGGACATCGGCGGCGCGGCCCGGGGCGTGGTCCGGGCCAAGACCGGGAACCTGTCCACGGTCGCGGCCCTGGCCGGCCTGGTCTACGACCGCGACGGCCGGGTGCTGGTCTTCTCGATCGACGCCGACCAGATACCCGCCGCTGACCTGCAGCAAGCGGCGGACACGCTGAACGACGCGGCCGCCACGCTGGCCTCCTGCGGCTGCCGCTGACCGGCCGTATTGGCCGGCGCGGCCCGCGCAATTCGCCACCGGGCTCCGACCACGGCGCGCCACAACGTACGGTGGGAGGGTGAGCAACGGGCAGATGATCGACTGGGACCTGGCGGTCTCCACCGGGGTCCGCTTCGCACGGCCGGGCCCGCAAGTGAGCCTGGCCGAGGCGCGGCAGACCGTAGCGGAGCTGCGAGAGCTTTCCATCGCCGTGGAACGGCCGGTGCGCGAGGTCACCAAGCTGCAGAGCAAGGTGGCGCCGGGCAAGGTCGCGGTGGTGGACCGGGCCGGCTGGATCCGGGCCAACGTGGACGGCTTCCGCGTGGTGCTCGAGCCGCTGGCCGAGCAAATGCGCCAGCGCACCCCCGCCGCGTCGGCCGGCACCCTGGTCATGGGCGTAGGGTCCCGGATCAGCGGCGTCCAGGCCGGGATGATCCTGTCCTACCTGTCGTCCCGGGTGCTCGGGCAGTACGAGCTTTTCCTCCCGCCCGGTGCCGCTGACAACGGCAACGAGCCGGTCGGCCGGCTCACGCTGGTGGCGCCCAACATCGTCATGGTGGAGCGGGAGCTGCAGGTCAACCCCCGCGATTTCCGCCGCTGGGTGTGCCTGCACGAGGAGACCCACCGGGTGCAGTTCACCTCGGTGCCGTGGCTCCGGGCCTACGTCCAGGACCAGATGAGCGAGTTCCTGCTCGCTTCCGACCTGGACCCGGGCGCGATCTTGTCCCGGCTGCGGGCAGCGGCCGACGCGGCCGTCACCGCGGTGCGCGGCGGGGACGGCGAGAGCCTGGTCGAGGCCATCCAGACCCCCCGCCAGAAGGAGATCCTGTCCCGCCTGACCGCGCTGATGACGCTGGTCGAGGGGCACGGCGACTACGTGATGGACGCGGTCGGCCCCCAGGTGGTGCCCTCCGTCGCCGAGATCAGGGAGAAGTTCAACACCCGCCGCCGCACGGCCGGCCGGGTGGAGCAGGCGATCCGGCGGCTGCTCGGCATCGACCTGAAGATGCGCCAGTACGCCGAGGGGTCGCGGTTCGTCCGCGCGGTCGTGGACGAGATCGGCATGGACGGGTTCAACGAGATCTGGACCTCGCCGGAGACGATCCCGACGATGGCCGAGATCACCGACCCGCGGGCCTGGATCACCCGGGTGGCCCCCGCTTACCTGAAGCCGGCCGCGCTCACGGCGCCGGCCGACGAGGCCCCGCCGAGCCGGGAGAGCGCCACCATCGCCAGCCCCGAGGGCCCGGTCAGTGCCCCGGAGGACCCGGCCAGCCCCGGACCCGCGGCCGGCCCGGCCAGCAGCAACGGCAGTAACGGGAGCACCAGCGACGGGCCGCCCCGGGCCGAGGACATCAGCCTGGAGGAGTACCTCCCGCCGCCCGCGCCCACGCCGCCTCCGGTTTCCACGCCCACGCCGCCTCCGGCCTCCGCGCCCGCCCCGCCGGCGGGCCCGGCGCCCACGCCGCCTTCAGGCACCGCTCCTACGCCGCCCCCGAGCCCGGCTACGCCGCCTCCGGCGGCCGCGCCGTCATCCGGCGGGTTCACGCCGCGTCCGTGGACGCCGGCCGACGAGCCGCCCCAGGCACCGGCCGACGAGCCATCGACGACGCCGGCTGAGGCGCCGGCGGATTCCGATGAGCCGCCGGTGGCGCCGGGCGAGCCGGCCCCGCCACCCCGCCGGCGGACGACAGCGGCCCGGCCGACCCGGACGATCAGCCCCACAGCTGACCGGACGGTGCCAGCCAGATAGAGCCTGCCGAACATGGGCCCGCACCCGGCCGTGGCGGAGATCCGCACCGCGGTCCGGGCCGGCCTGACCGACCTCGCCCCGGGCGATCTGGTCCTGGTGGCCTGCTCGGGCGGGGCCGACTCGCTCGCGCTGGCCGCCGCGCTGGCGTTCACCGCGTCCCGGCTGGGGCTGCGGGCGGGCGCGGTCACGGTCGACCACGGGCTGCAGCCCGGCTCGGCCGACCGGGCGAAGGCCGTGGCCGGCTGCCTGACCGAGCTGGCCCTGGACCCGGTGATCTGCTCCACGGTGACCGTATCCGGCCCGGACCGGCCCGGCGAGCCGCACCCGGGACCGGAGGCGGCCGCCCGTACCGCTCGTTACGACGCCCTGGATGCCGCTGCCGCCCAGACCGGGGCGGCCGCCGTCCTGCTCGGGCACACCCTGGACGACCAGGCCGAGACGGTCCTGCTCGGGCTGGCGCGCGGCTCCGGCGCCCGCTCGCTGGCCGGCATGCCCGCCCGCCGGGGCCGGTACCGGCGGCCGCTGCTGCCGGTGCGCCGGGCCACCACCCGGGCCGCCTGTGCCGCGCTCGGCCTGCCGGTCTGGGACGACCCGCACAACAAGGACCCCCGGTTCACCCGGGCCCGGGTCCGGCACGAGGTGATGCCGGTGCTGGAGTCGGTGCTCGGCCCCGGGGTGGCCGAGGCGCTGGTCCGCACGGCCGGGCAGCTGCGGGACGACGCCGAGCTGCTGGACCGCCAGGCCGCGGCGGCCGGGCCCGTCACCGCCGGGCCCGGCGGCGCCTGTCTGCCCGCGTCCGAGCTGGCCGGGCTGCCGGCCGCCATCCGGACCCGGGTGCTGCGCCGCGCGGCGGTCGCGGCGGGCTGCCCGGCCGGCTCGCTAACAGCAGGCCACGTGCGGCAACTCGACGCGCTGGTGACAGGATGGCGCGGACAGCGGTGGGTCGACCTTCCCGGCGGTGTGCGCGGATCCCGGCGGGATGGCCAGGTGCGGTTCACCCGGACAGAGCAGCGATACGGGCCGGATGAGGAGAGTGACCGTGGACGCGGGCGACCTGGGAACTGACCTGAAAGAAATACTGATCAGCGAGGAGCGGCTGGCGCACCGGATCACCGAGCTGGCCGCCCAGATCGACACCGATTACGCCGGCCGCGATCTGCTCCTGGTCGGCGTGCTCAAGGGCGCCATCATGGTCATGGCCGACCTGGCCCGGGCGATGCACCTGCCGGTCCAGATGGACTGGATGGCGGTCTCCTCCTACGGGTCGGGCACCCAGTCCTCGGGTGTGGTCCGCATCCTCAAGGACCTCGACACCGACATCTCCCGCCGGGACGTGCTGATCGTCGAGGACATCATCGACTCCGGCCTGACCCTGTCCTGGCTGGTCGGGAACCTGGAGTCGCGCGGGCCGGCGTCGGTCAGGGTCTGCACGATGCTGCGCAAGCCGGGAGCGGCGCGCGCGCGCGACGTCGAGGTCACCTACACCGGCTTCGACATCGGCGACGACTTCGTGATCGGTTACGGGCTCGACTACGCGGAGCGGTACCGTAACCTGCCCTTTATCGGTACTCTCGCCCCCCACGTCTACGGGGGGAACAGAACCGAACCGCAGAAGCGTTGACCGGGCAAGGTTAAGGCATGGCGGTCCCGCCGGTGGTCGGCGGGACGTGAGGCTGGTCAGGAGGGAACGGCCCCTCGCCGAGGGGGTCGCTCGTCGATGGATTCAAAGCGTTCATTCAGGATGCTGGGGCTGTTCGCCTTGGCCGTGCTGGTCGTCGTTGTGCTGTTCAATCTGGCCAACTCGGGCAGCTCGTACCAGCCGGCTGACACCTCGCAGATCGTCTCGCTCATCGACAAGGGCCAGGTCAAGTCGGCGAAGATCACCGACAAGAACCAGACCATCCAGGTGACGACCAACAGCGGCAAGCAGCTTCAGGGCGACTGGGTCAGCGGGCAGGGTCTCGTCCTCCAGCAGGAGCTGCAGAAGCAGTACAACGCGGGCAAGCTCCCCCAGGGCTACACGGTCTCCATACCGTCCAGTGACTCGATCTGGAGCGTGCTGCTCTCGTTCATCCCGTACATCATCATCGCGCTGTTCTTCTTCCTGATCCTGAGCCAGATGCAGGGTGGCGGCTCGCGGGTGATGAACTTCGGCAAGTCGAAGGCCAAGCTGATCACCAAGGACACTCCCAAGACCACGTTCGGAGACGTGGCCGGGGCCGACGAGGCCATCGAGGAGCTCCAGGAGATCAAGGAGTTCCTGCAGAACCCGGCCAAGTTCCAGGCCATCGGGGCCAAGATCCCCAAGGGCGTGCTGCTCTACGGGCCGCCCGGTACCGGTAAGACGCTGCTCGCCCGGGCCGTCGCCGGTGAGGCGGGCGTGCCGTTCTACTCGATCTCCGGTTCGGACTTCGTGGAGATGTTCGTCGGTGTCGGCGCCTCCCGCGTCCGTGACCTGTTCGAGCAGGCCAAGTCCAACGCCCCCGCGATCGTCTTCGTGGACGAGATCGACGCCGTCGGCCGGCACCGCGGCGCGGGCCTCGGCGGCGGTCACGACGAGCGCGAGCAGACCCTGAACCAGATGCTGGTCGAGCTGGACGGGTTCGACACCAAGGGCGGCGTGATCGTGATCGCCGCGACCAACCGGCCCGACATCCTCGACCCGGCCCTGCTGCGCCCCGGCCGGTTCGACCGCCAGATCATGGTGGCCCAGCCCGACCTGGTCGGCCGCAAGGGCATCCTCCGGGTGCACGCGCGGGGCAAGCCCATCGCCCCCGACGCCGACCTGGACGTCATCGCCCGCCGGACCCCCGGTTTCACCGGTGCCGACCTGGCCAACGTGATCAACGAGGCCGCCCTGCTGACCGCCCGGACCAACGGCAAGCAGATCAGCATGGCCGCGATGGAAGAAGCGATCGACCGGGTCATGGCCGGCCCGGAGCGCAAGAGCGCGATCCTCTCCGAGAAGGAGCGCAAGCTCATCGCCTACCACGAGGGCGGCCATGCCCTGGTTGGCCACGCGATGCCCAACGCCGACCCGGTGCACAAGATCACGATCATCCCCCGTGGCCGGGCCCTGGGCTATACGCAGGCGCTCCCGACCGAGGACAAGGTGCTGGTCACCCGGGCCGAGATGCGGGACCAGCTGGCCATGCTGCTGGGCGGCCGGACCGCCGAGGAGCTGGTGTTCCACGAGCCCACCACCGGCGCCGCCAACGACATCGAGAAGGCCAGCGAGGTCGCCCGCAACATGGTGACCCAGTACGGCATGAGCGAGCGGCTGGGGGCGCGCAAGTTCGGCTCCGGCGACACCGAGCCGTTCCTGGGCATGGAGCGCTCGCACGCCCGGGACTACTCCGAGGAGATCGCCTCGGCGATCGACGAGGAGGTGCGCGGGCTCCTCGAGTTCGCCCACGACGAGGCCTGGGAGGTGCTGGTCGAGTACCGCGACGTGCTCGACAACCTGGTGCTCCAGCTGCTCGACAAGGAAACCCTGTCCCGCAAGCAGGTGCTCGAGGTCTTCGCCACCGTCGAGAAGCGGCCGCTGCGCGGCTCCTACACCGGCTACGGCAAGCGGCTGCCGTCGGACCGCCCCCCGGTCCTGACCCCGAAAGAGCTGGCGCTGGCGGCTGCCTCCGACAACGGGTCCAGCGGCTCGGCCGTCAACGGCAACGGCAACGGCCAGGCGATCGGCGGCTACAGCCCCAACGGCGGCACCGGCGAACTGCCCGGTACGCCAGCCACGGGCGATGAGTAACGGCATTCCGCCGGAGGTCGACCAGCCACGGATCGAACGGGCCGTCCGGGAGATCCTGCTCGCCATCGGCGAGGACCCGGAGCGGGACGGGCTGGTCGATACTCCGGCGCGGGTCGCCCGCGCCTACGCGGAGCAGTTCGCCGGGCTGCGGCAGCAGCCCGAAGACGTGCTGACCCGCGTCTTCGACGCCGACCACGACGAGATCGTGCTGGTCCGTGACATCGAGCTGTACGCGACCTGCGAGCACCACCTGGTGCCGTTCTTCGGGGTGGCCCACATCGGCTACATCCCGAACGAGAAAGGCCAGATCACCGGCCTGTCCAAGCTGGCCCGCCTCGTCGACGTGTACGCCCGGCGCCCGCAGGTCCAGGAGCGGATGACCAGCCAGATCGCGAACGCGCTGGAAACGGCGCTGGAGCCCCGCGGCGTGATCGTGGTCATCGAGGCCGAGCACCTGTGCATGTCCATGCGGGGGGTGCGCAAGCCCGGCGCGCGCACCGTCACCTCCGCCGTTCGCGGGGTGTTCCGCGACAGCGCCCGGACCCGGGCCGAGGCCATGAGCCTGGTCCAGGGCCACCGCTGACCAGCGAATCCCCGGTAAGACTGGTTTTGGCGGAACGAAATCGGGTTGGCCGTCGTCTATAGAGGTACCTTGGTCAAGTAGCCGGATGGAAAACTTGAACGGTACATCCAGGCATAGGCGAGACAATTAATTCGGGACAAACCAATTTATTGTCCAAGGTTTGTCCGCGAAGCGCGATCGTCCTGACTAACCTCCATTGACGTGATACCGGGGCCTGGAACACTTTCCGATGAGTAAGAGCGACACGGCCGGGGCTGTCCCGGATACCGCGGACGGCGATGACCTGTCCGAGCATCCCTGGCTGGCCGCCCGCCGGGGCCAGCGGCGCTGGGTCCCTCTCATCGCCAGCCTGCTCTGCCTGCTGATCGGCCTGTCGGATGTGCTCGCGATCTTCTCGCCGACCTTTCACGCCCGGCTGCACCGGATCAACACCTACGTTCCGGGGACGCTGACCAACGTCGCCCGCAGCGCCGACGTCATCGTGGGCCTGCTGCTGCTGATGCTGTCGCACGGGCTGCGACGGCGGAAGCGGCGGGCCTGGCAGGCCGTGCTGGCCCTGCTGGTCCTGGATATCGCGATCCACGCCGTTCACTTCCGCACCATGCGCCTCCCGACCACCGTGGTGGCCGTGATCCTGCTGGGCACGCTGCTGGCCTTCCACCGTGACTTCTACGCGGTCGGTGACCGGCGGACCCGGTGGCTGGCGTTCTGGGTGTTCCTCGGACTGGCCGTAGCCGACCTCGCGATCGGCCTCGGCTACCTGTCAGTCAGCCGCCTGGCCAGCAGTTACTCACTCCCCACGCGCCTGCTGGACGTGGTCGAGGAGGTGTCCGGGGTCACCGGTCACATCCTGTTCGCCTCCGACGTCCGGGCCGACACCTACCACGCCATGACCACCGCCCTCGGCGTGTTCACCCTGGTGGTCACCGCCTACCTGTTCCTGCGGCCGGCCGAGCCCAAGGCCCGGCTGGCGCCCGCCGACACCGACCGCATCCGGCAGCTGCTGGACAAGAACGGCGACCGCGACTCGCTCGGGTACTTCGCGCTGCGCGACGACAAGAGCGTGATCTGGTCCCCGACCGGGAAGGCGTGCGTCTGCTACCGGGTCGTGTCCGGGGTGATGCTGGCCGGCGGTGACCCGCTCGGCGACCCCGAGGCGTGGCCCGGGGCCATCCAGGCGTTCCTGGACCAGGCGACCCGGCACGCCTGGGCGCCGGCGGTGATGGGCTGCAGCGAGCTCGGGGCCGAGGTCTGGTGCCGGGAAGGCGACCTGAACGCGCTGGAGCTCGGCGACGAGGGCATCGTCAACGTGGCCGACTTCAGCCTGTCCGGGCGCCCGATGCGCAACGTGCGGCAGATGGTCTCCCGGGTGGCCCGCAACGGCTACACGGCCGAGGTACGCCGGGTCGGCGACGTCCCGCGGGCGGAGATCGACACGATCCTCCGGGTGGCCGATTCCTGGCGGGGCAGCGAGACCGAGCGCGGGTTCTCGATGGCGCTGGGCCGGGTCGGCGCGCCCGGCGACGAGCAGTGCGTGATCGCCACGGCCATGTGCGAGGGCACGCTGCGCGCGGTGCTGCACTTCGTGCCCTGGGGCAGCGACGGCCTGTCGCTGGACCTGATGCGCCGGGACCGCGGCGCCCAGCCCGGCCTGAACGACTTCCTGATCGCGGAGGCGATCAAGGCCGCGCCGGACCTGGGCGTCAAGCGTATTTCGCTGAACTTCGCCGTGTTCCGGGCCGCTTTGGAACGCGGTGAGAAGATCGGCGCCGGACCCGTGCTGCGAGCCTGGCGATCAATTCTGCTTTTCCTGTCCAAATGGTTCCAGATCGAGTCTTTGTACAAATTCAACGCCAAGTTCCAGCCGGTCTGGCAGCCCCGGTTTTTCGTTTTCCCGAAGGCGAAGGACGCGCCCCGCATCGCGATGGCCGCCCTCGAGGCCGAGGCGTTCCTGGTCTGGCCGACCCTGGAGCCCCGCCGTCTAGCGCGGCAGCTGGGCCTGGGCCGGCTGCGCCGCCGGGTCCAGCGCGCCATCCGGCGCCGGTAACCGCCGGCCGCTCACTAGGCTTTGCGTCATGAGCAGCGGCCCCCAGCCCCACCCGCCGGAGTACCGGCTGGCCGGGCTCCCCAGTGAGCCGCGCTGCCTGGTCATGGGGGTCGTCAACGTCACCCCGGACTCGTTCTCCGACGGTGGCCAGTGGCTGGGCGCCGACGCCGCGGTGGTGCACGGGCTGGAGCTCGCCGCCCAGGGGGCGGACATCGTCGATGTCGGCGGGGAGTCGACCCGCCCCGGCGCGCAGCGCATCTCGGCCGGGGAGGAGGTCCGCCGGGTGCTGCCGGTCATCACCGAGCTGTCCCGGGCGGGGGTGCCGGTCAGCGTCGACACCATGCGCGCCTCGGTCGCCGAGCTGGCCCTGGAGGCCGGGGCGCGGCTGGTCAACGACGTCAGCGGCGGCCTGGCCGACCCGCACATGCCCCGGCTGGTGGCCAAGGCGGCCGTCCCCTACGTGGTCATGCACTGGCGCGGTCACAGCCACGACATGAACTCCCGCGCGATCTACGGGGACGTGGTGGCCGAGGTCCGGGACGAGCTGCGGCGGCGGGTGGACGCGGTGGTGGCCGAGGGCGTCGACCCGGCCATGGTCATCCTCGACCCGGGTCTCGGCTTCAGCAAGCTCAGCGAGCACAACTGGCGGCTGCTGGCCGCGCTGCCGGAGATCGCCGCCCTCGGCCCCGGCCGGCCTTTTCCGGTTCTGGTGGGGGCATCGCGCAAGCGGTTCCTGGGGCGGCTGCTGGCCGGGCCGGATGGCACGCCCCGCTCGTTCAGCGGCAGCGACGACGCCACCGTGGCCACCACCGCGCTGGCCGCGGCGGCGGGCGCCTGGTGCGTGCGGGTGCACAAGGTCCCGGCCAACGCGGACGCGGTCCGGGTCGCGGCGGCCTGGGGCGCGGCTATCCCCCGGGAAACCAGGCCGCGCGGCGGCCCAGAAGGCAGAGCCGATGGATCAGATTGAGCTGCGGGGGCTGCGCGTGCGCGGCCGGCACGGGGTGCTGGCGTTCGAACGGCGGGACGGGCAGGACTTCCTGATCGACGCGGTGCTCAGCGTGGACACCAGGCCGGCCGCGGCCACCGACGACCTCGCGCTGACCGTGGACTACGGCGCCCTCAGCGAGCGGCTGGCGCAGATCGTCGCGGGCGAGCCGGTCCAGCTCATCGAGACGCTGGCCCAGCGGCTGGCCGGGGCCTGCCTGGACGAGCCCGCGGTCCAGCGGGTGCGGATCACCGTGCACAAGCCGCACGCGCCGATCACCAGGCCGTTCAGCGACGTGGCGGTGACCATCACTCGCGACCGCCCGGTCCCGGTGGTGCTGGCCCTGGGCAGCAACCTGGGCGACCGCCAGCAGCAGCTGCAGCGGGCGGTGGACGAGCTGGCGGCCACCCCCGGCCTGCGGGTCACCGCGGTCTCGCCGGTCTACGAGACCGATCCGGTCGGCGGACCCGAGCAGCCCGACTACCTGAACGCGGTGGTGCTGGCGATCGCGTCGCTGCCTGCGGACGGCATGCTGCGCCGGGCGCACGCGATCGAGGCGGCGGCCCGGCGGACCCGGGCGGCCCGCTGGGGGCCGCGCACGCTGGACGTGGACATCATCGCCTACGGGGACGAGCTGAGCGCGGACCCGGTGCTGACGCTGCCGCACCCGCGGGCCCGGGAGCGTGCGTTCGTGCTGGCCCCCTGGCGGGACGTGGATCCGGACGCCGAGCTGCCCGGCCAGGGGCCGGTCGCGGACCTGCTGGCCGGGCTGCCTGGCCAGGGCGTACGGCGGCGTGAGGACATAGCGCTGCGCCAGCCGGCATAGCCTAGCTCGCGTGGCCGGACAACGCGTGGCGGAGCGCACATGACCCCAACCCGTCTGCGGACCCTGTTCCTGATCGCCGTGGCGATGGCCGCGGTCAGCTGGCTGCTGCTGCGGACCGTGTACGGGTCGCTGCCGTCGTTCCCCTGGACCATGGTCCCGGCCCTGGTCATCGCGGCCGGGGGCGAGGCTATCACCGCCCGCGGGCTGCGGGCCCGCATCCTCGGCCGGCCGGGGACCAAGCCGGTGCCGTCGCTGCAGGTCGCCCGCATGGTGGCGCTGGCCAAGGCCAGTTCGCTGGCGGCGGCGGTGATCGCCGGGGTCGCGGCGGGCTTCGCCGCCGCCGCGGCCGGCTCGCTGCCCGCCCGGGCGGCCGGTCACGACGTGCTCACCTCCGGCTCCACGTTCGGCGCGGCCGTGGTGCTGGCGGTGGCTGCGCTCTACCTGGAGTACTGCTGCCGGGTCCCGGAGGACCCGGACGCCGCCCGCTACGTGCCGCCGCCCCCGCCCCCGGCCGACCCTTTCCATTGATCAAAGAGAGCCATGGACGCTGAACATCCGGCCCGGCTGAAGGTCGGCATCATCGGTCCCGGCCGCGTGGGCGCGGCCCTGGGGGTCGCCCTCACCCGGGCCGGCCACGAAGTCGTGGCCGTGGCCGCGGTCTCCGACGCCTCGGTCCGCCGCGCCCGTGAGCACTTCCCGGAGGCGGCGCTGACCGAACCGGCGGGCGTGGTCGAAGCGGCCGACCTGGTACTGCTCACGGTGCCCGACGACGCGCTCGCGGGCCTGGTCAACGGCCTGGTGACGCTGGGCGCCCCGGTCCAGGGCCGGCTGCTGGCCCACACCAGCGGCCGGTTCGGCATCTCCGTGCTCGACCCGGCCACCCGCCAGGGCGCGCTGCCGCTGGCCCTGCACCCGGTGATGACGTTCACCGGGCGCAGCGACGACCTGCAGCGGCTGCGCGGCATCAGCTTCGGCATCACCACCCTCGAACAGCTCCGGCCGGTGGCCGAGGTGCTGGTCATCGAGATGGACGGGGAGCCGGTGTTCATCGCCGAGGAGCACCGCGACCTGTACCACGCCGCCCTCGCCAGCGCCGCCAACCACCTGGTCACGCTGGTCACCGAGGCCTGCGACCTGCTGCAGGCGGCCGGGGCCGGCAACCCGGCCCGGATGCTCAGCCCGCTGCTGTACGCCGCGCTCGACAACGCGCTGCGGCTCGGCGACGCGGGACTGACCGGACCGGTGGCCCGCGGCGACGCCGGTACCGTGGCCGGGCACCTGGCCGCCCTGCGCGACACCGCGCCCGAGGCCCTGGCCGTGTACGTGGCGCTGGCCCGGCTGACCGCCGACCGCGCCCTGGCGGCCGGCCTGCTCGCCCCGCCCGACGCCGAACGGCTGCTCGACGTGCTGGCCGGAGCGGACCGGTGACGGGCTTGCGTGAGCCCGGCTTGGGTGGGGTGAGCGGTACCTCGTCCGCCCCGGCCCGGCCGGCGGTCGCCACCACCCGGGCCGGGCTGGCGGCCATGCGGCCGGGGCTCGGCGCACCGGTCGTGCTCGTCCCCACCATGGGTGCCCTTCATTCCGGTCATCGGAGCCTGCTGCAGCAAGCGTCCGAAATTGCGGGTAAATCGGGCTCGGTGGCGGTGTCGATCTTCGTCAACCCGCGCCAGTTCGGGCCCTCGGAGGACCTCGGCCGCTACCCCCGCACGCTCGACGACGACCTCGCCGTGTGTGCCGACGAGGGCGTAGCGCTGGTGTTCGCGCCGCCGGTGGAGGAGGTCTACCCGGCCGACCCGATGGTGACGGTGGACCCCGGGCCGGTGGGCCGGGTGCTGGAGGGCGAGTTCCGGCCCGGCTTTTTCGGCGGGGTGCTGACGGTGGTGCTCAAGCTGTTCGCGCTGACCCGCCCGGACGTGGCGGTGTTCGGCCAGAAGGACGCCCAGCAGCTGGCCCTGGTCCGGCAGATGTCGGCCGACCTCAACCTGGGCGTCGAGGTCAGGCCGGTGCCCACCTACCGTGACCCGGACGGCCTGGCCGCCTCCAGCCGTAACCGGTACCTGTCGGCCGACGAGCGGACGGTGGCGCTGACGCTGCCCCTCGCGCTGCAGGCGGGCCTGGCCCGGGCCGGGGATGGCCCGCAGGCGGTCCTGGCGGCCTCCCGCGCGCTGCTCGACGGGGCGCCGCTCGACGTCGACTACCTGGCCCTGGTGGACGCGCAGACGTTCACCCCGGCCGGCCCCGGCTTCGCCGGGACGGCCCTGCTGCTGGTCGCGGCCCGGGTGGGGAGCACCCGCCTGATCGACAACGTCATCGTCCGGTTCGGGGAGTGAGGTAACAGATGCTGCTGGCGATCGACGTGGGCAACACCAACACGGTCCTCGGCGTCTTCGACGGCGAGCAGGTGATCGAGCACTGGCGGATCGCCACCGTGCCGGACCGGACCGCCGACGAGATCGCCGTGGTGCTGAAGGGCCTGCTGGACCAGAGCCCGGTGCTGAAGAAGCAGGCCGACGGGGCCGGCATCACCGGGATCGCGCTGTGCTCAACGGTGCCGTCCGTACTGCACGAGATGCGGGAGATGTGCCGGCGCTACTACCGCGAGATCCCTGCGGTCATCGTGGAGCCGGGCGTGAAGACCGGGGTGCCGGTGCGCATGGACAACCCCAAGGAGGTCGGCAGCGACCGCATCATGAACTCGCTCGCGGCCGTGCACCTGTTCGGCGGCCCCGCCATCGTGGTCGACTTCGGCACCTCGACCAACTTCGACGCGGTCAGCGCCCGCGGCGAGTTCGTGGGCGGGGCGCTGGCGCCCGGCATCGAGATCTCGGTCGACGCGCTGTCCCGCCGGGCCGCCCAGCTGCTGAAGGTCGAGCTGACCCGGCCGCCCCGGGTGGTGGGCAAGAACACCGTCGAGGCGCTGCAGTCCGGGATCGTGTACGGCTTCGCGGGCCAGGTCGAGGGCATCGCCCGGCGGATGGCCCGCGAGCTCGCGCCGGAGGACCCGGACGCGGTGACGATCATCGCCACCGGCGGCCTCGCTCCGCTGGTCATCAACGAGGTCAGCGTGATCGACGCGCACGAGCCATGGCTGACCCTGATCGGCCTGCGGCTGGTGTTCGAGCGCAACACCGCAGCGGAAATCGGTGTGCCTGCCACTGACCGGCCCCGGTAGCCTCAACCAGGTGAGCGACAACCTGCCTTCCGGCCCCCCCGGCGACCGCGAGCTTCCCGAGCAGATGCGGGTCCGGATGGCCAAGCGCGAGGCCCTGCTGGCCGAGGGCCGCGACCCCTACCCGGTCGGCTACCCGCGCACGGCGACGATCGCCGAGATCCGGTCCCGGTACGAGGGGCTGCCCGCCGACACGTCCACCGGGGACGAGGTGGCGGTGGCCGGCCGGGTCATGCTGTACCGGTCCGGGGGCAAGCTGTGCTTCGCCACCCTCCGCGACGGCACCGGTGACCTGCAGGTCATGGTCTCGCTGGCCAAGGTGGGAGAAGAGGCGCTGGCCGCCTGGAAGCGGGACGTCGACCTCGGTGACCAGGTCGGGGTGCGCGGTGAGGTGATCACCTCCCGCACCGGCGAGCTGTCGGTGCTGGCCGACGAGTTCGCGGTCATCGGCAAGAGCCTGCGGCCGCTGCCGGAGAAGCACAAGGGGCTGAGCGACGTCGAGTCGCGGGTCCGGCAGCGCTACGTCGACCTGATCATCAACCCCGAGGCCCGGCGGCTGGCCCGGCTGCGCAGCGACGTGGTCTGGTCGCTGCGGGACCAGATGCACGACCGCGGCTTCCTAGAGGTGGAGACGCCGGTCCTGCAGGCCATCCACGGCGGCGCCAACGCCCGGCCGTTCATCACCCACGGCAACGCCTACGACAGCGAGCTGTACCTGCGCATCGCGCTCGAGCTGTACCTCAAGCGGCTGATCGTCGGCGGTATCGAGAACGTCTTCGAGATCGGCCGGGTCTTCCGCAACGAGGGCGTCGACGCCACCCACAACCCCGAGTTCACCATGCTCGAGGCCTATCAGGCCTACGGCGACTACGACACGATGGCCACGCTGACGCGCGAGCTGATCCAGGGGGCGGCCCGGCACGCGCTCGGCGGCACCGTGCTCCAGCGGGCCGACGGCACCGAGACCGACATCGGTGGCGCCTGGCGTTCGGTCCCGGTCTACACGGCGGTCTCCGCCGCGATGGGCGAGGAGATCAGCCCCGACTCGAGCATCGACGCCCTGCGCAAGCTGTGCGCCGCCGCCGACATCGCGCTCGAGCCGAACTGGAACCACGGCCAGATCGTGCTGGAGATGTACGAGCGGCTGGTGGAGAAGCAGACCGTCGAGCCCACGTTCTACCGTGACTTCCCGGTCGAGGTGTCTCCGCTCACCCGCGCCCACCGCGACGACCCGCGGCTGGCCGAGCGCTGGGACCTGGTGGCGTTCGGGGCCGAGCTCGGCACCGCCTACTCCGAGCTGGCCGACCCGGTCGAGCAGCGCAAGCGGCTGACCGAGCAGTCCCTGCTGGCCGCGGGCGGTGACCCGGAGGCGATGTCGCTGGATGAGGACTTCCTGCGGGCGCTGGAGTACGGGATGCCGCCGACCGGGGGCGTCGGGGTAGGGGTGGATCGCATCCTCATCATGTTCACCGGCCTGTCGATCCGCGAGACCGTCCTCTTCCCGTTTGTGAAGCCCGAGTAGCACGCTGGGGGCGGCCCTGGAGCCGCCCCCGTCTCGATCTTCCCAGCAGCCCCGCGAGTCACACACGCGGCACGAGGCGCGCACTCCTCGAAGCTCCGGAGTCTCACCAGCCTCGTAAGCCGGGGCTCGTTGGGGCCGGGCCGCGCGGTGGGTCAGCTGACGCGGACGGCGCCCACGTAGATGCCCCAGTCGATCTTCTGGACCATCACGTCCTGGCCGAACGAGGGCGCGTCCACCATCAGGCCGTCGCCCAGGTAGAGGCCCACGTGGCTGATGTCGGCGTAGAAGAACACCAGGTCACCAGGCTGGAGCTGGTCGCGGGAGACGTGCTGGCCCTCGGTCCACTGGTCACCGGTGTAGTGGTCCAGGTGGATGCCCTCTTGTCCGTAGGCCCACATGACCAGGCCGGAGCAGTCGAATTCGCTGGGCCCCGAAGCACCCCAGATGTAGGGGTCGCCGCGGCGGCTGAGGGCGGCGTTCAGCGCCTTCGTGCCCACGCTGTTGCCGCCGGGGATGGTGATGTTGGGGTAGCTGCCGGTCTTGTTGAAGACCGCCATCGCCTGGGTCATGGTCGAGCTGTTGACCTTGTCGATCTCAGACTGGATCTGCTTGGTCTTCGCGTTCATGGAGCTTTCCAGCGCGGTGACCTTGGCGATCTGCTGCTGGGCGGTCTGGTTGGCGCGCTTGTCGGCGGCCTCCGCCTTCTCCAGCTGCGCTTCCCGTTCCCCGTTGCTCTGGTCCAGCTGCTCCATGATCGAAGCCTGGTTCAGGTACTGGTCCGGGTTGCTGGCGCTGAGGATCTGCAGCGTCGGGTCGTAGCCGGCACTCTCGTAGCTGGCCGCCGCCAGCCGGCCGACCACGGCCTGGCTGACCTTGAGGGCGGCACCGTCCGCGGCGGCGGCCTTCTGCGCCTTGGCCGCGGCGGTCTTGGCCGACGAGAGCTCGACCCGCAGCCCGTCGTACTGCTCGCTCAGCGCGTTGATCTGGTACGTGAGCTGCTTGGCCTGGGCCAGCAGCGAGTCCAGCGACGGCGACTTGGCCGCGTCGCTGGAGGAGGCCGGGATGAGGAGAGACAGCGCGGTGGCCGCGCCAGTGACCAGCGCCGCCGCACGCCAGGAGCGGGACACGGTGGTCCTCACCCGCCGGGGCGAGAATCTCCGGGTGCCCTGCACACCGTCGGCTGAACGCCGCACAGAAGGTCTCCTCTGATTATCTGTCTGGGGCGACAGCGAAAAAAGATATTGGATGGGCGTGCAGCGCGCCGGCCGAACGGCACAACTGTTCCCGTGTTTTTAGACGCGCGGACATTTGCGGTTAAGCCGGACCGCAAACCACTGGTCCACGCGTACCGGCGACTATCGTGGACCCGCCATGGGATACACGATCAGGCAGGCGCGCACCGCCGACGTGCCGGGAATCCGGGCCCTGATCGACGCCAACGTCTCCTCCGGACGGCTGCTCGGCAAGGCCACTGTCACGCTGTATGAGGACGTCCAGGAGTTCTGGGTCGCGGCCCGGGACTCCGACGGGCTGATCGCCGGCTGCGGCGCCCTGCACGTGCTGTGGGAGGACCTGGCCGAGATCCGGACCATCGCCGTCCGCGACGACTGCCAGGGCCACGGTCTCGGGCACCGGCTCGCCCACGCCCTGCTGGACCGGGCCCGCGAGGTGGGTGTGCAGCGGGTGTTCGTGCTCACCTTCGAGGTGCGCTTCTTCACCAGCCTGGGCTTCACCGAGATCTTCGGCACCCCGGTCGCGCCCGACGTCTACAGCGAGCTGCTGCGCTCCTACGACGAGGGCGTGGCGGAGTTCCTCGGCCTGGACTGGGTGAAGCCCAACACCCTGGGCAACACCCGGATGCTGCTGCACCTGCGCTGACTCACAGCAGCCGCAGCTGCCGGTCCGGGGGCGGGCGCCGGGCCACTTCGGCCCGGCTCAGCAGCGCGGGGTCGATCGCGGCCAGGAACGGTGACGGCCCGCGCGGAGCCGTGTAGCTGAGCAGCAGCCGGCTGCGGGCGCGGGTCATCCCCACGAACAGCAGCCGCCGCTCCTCGCTGGTGTCCGCGGCCGGCGCGTCCCCGGGCCAGCGCAACGGCAGCAGGCCACGCTCGCAGCCGGCGATGAACACCACCTCGAACTCGAGCCCCTTGGCCGCGTGCAGGGTCAGCAGGGTCACCGCGTCGGCCCGGGGGTCCTGGGCGTCGGCTTCCGCTCCCAGCGAGATCTCGGTCAGGAACAGCTCCAGGTCGTCGCCGCAGCGGCGGGCCAGCGGGGCCAGCACCTCCCCAGCCGTGAGGATGTCCACCGCTTCGGCTCTCCCGGTCGCCGTGGTCAGCCGCCCGGCGGCCGCTCGCAGCTGGCTGGCCACGTCCGCACCGGGCGCGGCCAGCTCACCGGGCGCGGCCAGCCGCAGCTCGCGGACGAGGTCGCGCACGCCCGGGCGGCGGGACAGCCGGTCGTGGGAGCCCTTCTGCGCGGGCAGCCCGGCCCGGTTCAGCGCCTGCAGCAGCGGGCCCGTCTGCGCGTCGGTGCGGTACAGCACGGCGATGTCGGACAGCCCGAGCGTGGTGTGCCGCTGCCGGGAGTCGGCCCGCCCGCTGTCGAGCGAGTGAAACGACGAGCCGCCGATCAGCCGGTCGATCTCGGTCGCGATCCAGGTGGCTTCGGCCTGCTCGCTGGCCGCCTCGTGCAGCGTCACGGCCGGCCCGGGGACGGCAGCGTCCGCCCCGCGGCCAGGGCGCCGGGCCGGGTCCAGCTTCCGGCCCGGGACCAGCGTGGCGGGCGCGATGGCCTGGACCGCGGCGCTGACCACGGCCGGGCTGGACCGGTAGTTGCGGGTGAGGTAGACCGTCCGCGCACCCGGATAGTCGGTCCCGAACCGCAGAAAGAACCCCACGTCGGCGCCGCGGAAGCCGTAGATGGCCTGGTCCGGGTCGCCGATCACGGTGAGCCCGTCGCCGGACCCGGCCAGCAGCCGCAGCAGCTCGTACTGCTGCTCGTCGACATCCTGGTACTCGTCCACGCTGATCCGGGGCCAGCGCTCGCGCAGCGCCGCCACCACGTCCGGGTGATCGCGCAGTAGCTGGCGGGCGCGGTCGATCAGCTCGTCGAGGTCGAGCAGGCCGTCGCGGGCCAGTCCGGCCCGGAACGCGCTCCGGCTGGACTCAATTTCCGCTTGCTTGGCGAGTTTGGCGTCTCCCGGCCCGCTGCCGGCGGCCAGGGCGGTCAGCAAGCGGCGGCCGTCGCGCTCGGAGCCCGCCACCCGGGTCGCCGCCTCGAGCCGGTGGGTCTCATCCGCGACCTTCACGTCGGCGGGCAGCCCGGCCTGCTCGTGGTACTCGGTCAGCAGCCGCAACGCCAGCCCGTGGAACGTCGTCACCGCGAATGGCGCCCCCTGGCCGGGCCCGTCCAGCGTGGTCAGGGCCGTCAGCCGGTCCCGCATCTCGTGCGCGGCGCGGCGGGTGAACGTGATGGCCAGGAACTGCGCTGCCGGCCGGTCCTCGATCAGGGCCTGGCAGGCGATCCGGTGGGTCAGTGTCCGGGTCTTGCCGGTCCCCGGGCCGGCGATGATCATCAGCGGCGCCCCGGCCGGTGCGGCCGCCGCGGCCCGCTGTTCGTCGTCCAGACCCGCCAGCAGCGCGCCGACGGGGGAGCCTGCTGCGGCGGTGACGTTGGTGGCTGCCGTGGCTGCCGGGACTATTGGGGCTGTTGAGGCGGCAGTCGCGCCAGTGGCGGATGTGTCGGTGGCGGGCGTGCCGGTGGCGAGTGAGCCGCTCGCGGCTGCCTCGTTGGCGGCTGCGCCCTTCGCGGCTGCGCCGTTTGCCGGTGCGCCGTGGCGCGGGCCAGCGGGCACCGGCTCCGGCACGTCGAAGAGCGCTTCCGCCCGGTCGAGTTCGCCCGGCTCGAACAGCCGGACGGTTCCGTACTCGCCGTCGTAGCCGGCGTCCACGACCACCTCGCCGCGGCGGAGCCGGCCGATCGCCTCGCCCAACGCGCTGCCCCCGACGCGAGCCAGATCATCGGCCGGGACCTGCTGCAGGATGGAAAGCTCCGGCCCGAACGCGGCCACCAGCCGATCAATGAGACGGTTGACGCTCTTACTCTTAGGGCCGACCGAGAGGATCTCGCCAACAACTCCCGGTAGCTGAACCAGATTATTGAAACCTGCAGCACCGGCGGGCCGGTAGCCCTCAGGACGATCCGCGAGTTCGGCAACACGGTGCAGGACTCCGACCGTAAGTGGTTTATGACACTCGGGGCAGACACCGTCACGCTCGCGGGTTTGCTGCGGATCAAAACGGATCCCGCACTTACGGTGACCATCCAGGTGATACTTGCCTTCTTCGGGATAGAACTCGATCGTTCCGGCCAGGCCGTCTCCGGTGCGCAGGGCATCGGCGATCGAGAAGTAGTCCATCGCCGCGGTGAAAGTGGTCGCCTCCCGGCCCAGCATGGGCGGGGAATGGGCGTCGGAGTTACTGACGAGCCGATAGCGGTCGAGCGACGAGCACATCCAGTTCATGGCCGGATCGGACGACAAGCCGGTCTCCACCGCGAATATTTCCGCGGCCAGATCGCCGTAACAGTCGGCGACCGCGTCGAAACCAGAACGCGAGCCAAGAACTGCGAACCAAGGTGTCCAGATATGTGCGGGAACCAAGTAGCAGCCGGGCCCGCCTTCCAGCGTGATCTCCAGCAGGTCGCGTGAGTCAAGGCCGAGGATGGGGCGGCCGTCAGAAGCAAGGTTGCCGATCTTCGACAGGGAAGCGGTGATCCGGTCGGCGGCCTCGAAGCTGGGCGCGTAAATGAGGTGATGTACTTTACGGGTCCGGTCATCGCGCCGGTAGATTGTGGAGATCTCTACCGAGAGCATGAAACGTACCGGTTGCTCACACACCGAAGGCACTCGCCGCCGCAGATCTTTTTCCAGATCAGGTCGCAGCCGCAGCAAGCCGGCTTCGGCCGGAACGAGCGTGTTTTTAAGTTCTCCGGCCCAGGCGGGATGGGTGAAGTCGCCGGTGCCGACCACGGTGATGCCCTTACGCAACGCCCCAGCGGCCAGATGCGGGATGTCGCAGTCCTTACTGCACGCACGGGAAAACTTCGAGTGAATGTGGAGATCGGCGTGGAACATTGCCGTTTCTCATCCCCTCTCGGCCCGCCGCCGGGGGACGGCGGCCGGGTTCGATCCTGCCACCGCCAGCTCCGTGCCCGAGCCATAGCACAAGCCTGCTCCCGGCCCCGGCGCCGCGCTGCGGGCCCGCCGGTGGACGGCGGCCCGGCCGGGCCGAACCGGGAGCCTGCCCGGAGCGGGTCGCCATGACCGCGCACACCGGCGTTGACCTGCACAGAAACCGTCAATAGAGGAAAGGATCGGTCGCAGCCGCGGGGGACCGGCCAGCGCTGGCGCCTAGTGCGGGACAATGAACACATTGAAAAGAAAACGTGGACCTGGGCGTGGGCCGGCCGTCGGGCCGGCGGGGCCGGGTGGCCGGGCGCCAGGTGCCGTAGCCGGGCGGCCGTGCCAGCGGGGAGAACCTTCGCGGCGGCGGGAACGGCGACGGCGCCGCGGTCCGCCGCAAGAACGGCAAGACGCCGCAAGAACAAGGAAAACTGCATCTCGGGCCGGGCGGCCTTTAGCCGGGTCCCGGTAACGGCCTACATATGAGAACGTCACAATCGATTTCATACACTTGCGTTAAGCACATGCACGGTTGCAGAACGCAGTGTTGTCGCCGGTGGATGGTTAAACCGTAGGAAGGAAGCGTCTTGTTGAAGGATCTAGCGGCGCTCACCCCACCAGCGGTTGTTTGCGTCGCGTTCATCGTCGGACTTGTCTTGTTGCTGCGCCGTGAGATGGGGCCGAAGCGTAGAGTGCGGGAAGACGCCCGCCGCGAAGCAGAAATTTCCGGTAACAACGGCATTTTCGACGCCAACCAGGCCACATCGGCGGTCCGCCCGGATGAGAACACAGATGAGAGCGCTGTGGAAAACCCAGTGCACATCGCAGATGAAGCGGATCACGTAAGCCGATCGTCAGGCGACCACGGTTCGCCACACTAAGTGTTTGCCGTCCGCAAGTAGATCTGCGTGCGTCTGCGCTCACGCTGAGGCGGCACTTAGAATCGGCTGAGAACACACCGGCATGGCAATCGGCATGATGCTGCCGGTAACGCTAACAGCTCTCTCAATGCCTGATTACGCAGAGTTACATCAGCCGGTGAGTGGTATCAGGAGCTTCTGCATCGGAACTAGCCGAGTTCGTCGTAACACGCCAATCTTGTTGACCGCCCTGAATTGGCAAAGGCAACGTGTGGGGTATATCTTCAGTATCTGAAATATGCGTGATCCACAGAAGGGCTGGTTCCATGGCACAGAAGGTTCAGGTGCTTCTCGTCGACGATCTTGACGGCGGCGAGGCGACTGAGACCGTTTCGTTTGGTCTTGATGGCAGTGCGTATGAGATCGACCTAAGTTCGGCCAACGCAGACAAGATCCGCAAAGAGCTGGCTCTGTACATCGAAAAGGCCCGCAAAGTAAGTGCGCCGGCGCGTCGGCGCCGCCCGCGGACCGGGCCCGGCCGTCAGCGCAGTGCGGAAATCCGCGAGTGGGCGAAGCAGCGCGGTTACCACGTCAACGAGCGTGGCCGTATTCCCGCGTCGATCGTTTCCGAGTACGAGGCCTCGCACTGAACACAGCTTCCACGACGGGGCTCCCCGCCCCGGCGGTCTCCGCTGTCAAGTGGCCGCGTTTCAGCTAGCGGTCTCTAGCCAACTGAGTTGCTGAGCCCGGCCGCGGCACCGGCCGGCCTGCTGCCCACCCGGAGTGCGATACCCGGGAGGGCTCCAGCCCTTCTTCTCATCGGATCGGTGCCGCCGCCGGCCCTGGCTGTCTTCCTTCAGGCAAGCTTTCCGCTCTTAGCGGAGAGCTTGCCTTTTTTCTGCCACCGGGCGGCCGGTCCGGCCCGGCGGCCGCGGGCAGGGCGCCGAAGGCCCTCGCGGACACGGATCCCCGGCCCGAACTGGGATAGCGCTCCGGGGCAGTAATCGCTGGCAGCGTCCACAGTCCGGCTGCCGTTCGCTTGCGGCGTAGCGGGAACACCACAAGGCGTTCGCGCGGTTTGATGGGATGAACGCGACCCATCCGGGGAACTTTTAACGTAGGACCTACGGCGTAAAGGCGCACCGCTGGGCACGCGGCTACCATGCGGATAGGGCAGGGCAATCGTTCGCGCACCTGCCTGACCGCGCTGTGAGGAGAGCAACGATATGTTCGAGAGGTTTACCGACCGAGCGCGGCGGGTTGTGGTCCTGGCACAAGAAGAAGCCAGGATGCTCAATCACAACTACATCGGCACCGAGCACATCCTGCTGGGCCTCATCCACGAGGGTGAAGGCGTGGCGGCGAAGGCCCTGGAGTCCCTGGGCATCAGTCTCGAGGCCGTTCGCCAGCAGGTCGAGGAGATAATCGGCCAGGGTCAGCAGGCGCCGTCTGGTCACATCCCCTTCACCCCCCGGGCCAAGAAGGTGCTGGAGCTGTCGCTGCGCGAGGCGCTGCAGCTCGGGCACAACTACATCGGCACCGAGCACATCCTGCTCGGCCTCATCCGTGAGGGCGATGGCGTCGCCGCGCAGGTCCTGGTCAAGCTGGGCGCCGACCTGAACCGGGTCCGCCAGCAGGTGATCCAGCTGCTGCACGGCTACCAGGGCAAGGAGCCCGCGTCGGCCGGCACGTCGGCCGAGTCGGCCCCGTCCACGTCGCTGGTGCTGGACCAGTTCGGCCGCAACCTGACCGCCGCCGCCCGGGAAGGCAAGCTCGACCCGGTCATCGGCCGCGAGAAGGAAATCGAGCGCGTGATGCAGGTGCTCTCGCGCCGAACCAAGAACAACCCCGTCCTGGTGGGTGCGCCCGGCGTCGGCAAGACCGCCGTGGTCGAGGGCCTCGCTCAGAAGATCGTGCAGGGCGAGGTGCCCGAGACGATCAAGGACAAGCAGCTGTACACGCTGGACCTGGGCGCCCTGGTCGCCGGGTCCCGGTACCGCGGTGACTTCGAAGAGCGGCTGAAGAAGGTGCTCAAGGAGATCCGCACCCGCGGCGACATCATCCTGTTCATCGACGAGATCCACACGCTCGTCGGGGCCGGGGCCGCCGAGGGCGCGATCGACGCCGCCTCCATCCTGAAGCCGATGCTGGCCCGCGGTGAGCTGCAGACGATCGGCGCCACCACGCTGGACGAGTACCGCAAGTACCTGGAGAAGGACGCGGCGCTGGAGCGCCGGTTCCAGCCCATCCAGGTCGCCGAGCCGACGATCGCGCACACGATCGAGATCCTGAAGGGCCTGCGGGATCGCTACGAGGCGCACCACCGGGTGTCCATCACCGACGGCGCCCTGGTGGCCTCGGCCCAGCTGGCCGACCGCTACATCAGCGACCGGTTCCTGCCGGACAAGGCAATCGACCTCATCGACAAGGCCGGCTCGCGGATGCGCATCCGCCGGATGACCGCTCCGCCGGACCTGCGGGAGTACGACGAGAAGATCGCCCAGGTCCGCCGGGAGAAGGAGTCGGCCATCGACTCCCAGGACTTCGAGAAGGCCGCGGCGCTGCGCGACAACGAGAAGCAGCTGCTGGCCAAGAAGGCCACCCGGGAGAAGGAGTGGAAGGCCGGCGACATGGACGTCGTCGCCGAGGTCAACGAGGAGCTGATCGCTGAGGTCCTCGCCACCGCCACCGGCATCCCGGTGTTCAAGCTGACCGAGGAAGAGTCCCAGCGGCTGCTGCGGATGGAAGATGAGCTGCACAAGCGGGTCATCGGCCAGAACGACGCCATCCACGCCCTGTCCCAGGCCATCCGGCGGACCCGGGCCGGCCTGAAGGACCCGAAGCGGCCCGGCGGCTCGTTCATCTTCGCCGGCCCGTCCGGTGTCGGTAAGACCGAGCTGTCCAAGACGCTAGCCGAGTTCCTGTTCGGCGACGAGGACGCGCTGATCCAGCTCGACATGAGCGAGTACATGGAGAAGCACACGGTCTCGCGGCTGTTCGGCTCCCCGCCCGGCTACGTCGGGTACGAAGAGGGCGGCCAGCTGACCGAGAAGGTCCGCCGCCGGCCGTTCTCGGTGGTCCTGTTCGACGAGATCGAGAAGGCCCACCCGGATATCTTCAACTCGCTGCTGCAGATCCTGGAGGACGGTCGCCTGACCGACGCCCAGGGCAAGACGGTGGACTTCAAGAACACCGTGATCATCATGACCACGAACCTCGGTACCCGGGACATCTCCAAGGGCGTCTCGGTCGGGTTCGCCAAGGCCGATGAGTCCCGCAGCTCCTACGAGCGGATGAAGAACCGGGTGCAGGAGGAGCTCAAGCAGCACTTCCGGCCGGAGTTCCTCAACCGTGTCGACGACATCATCGTGTTCCACCAGCTGGCCCGCGAGGAGATCTTCCGCATCGTGGACCTGATGGTGGGCAAGGTGGACGAGCGGCTCAAGGACCGTGACATGGGTCTGGAGCTCCGCCCGGCCGCCAAGGCGCTGCTGTCGGAGCGCGGTTACGACCCGGTGCTGGGGGCGCGGCCGCTGCGCCGCACGATCCAGCGTGAGATCGAGGACTCGCTGTCGGAGAAGATCCTCTTCGGCGAGCTTCGCCCGGGCCAGATCGTGATCGTCGACGCCGACGGTGAAGGGCCCGGGGCCAAGTTCACCTTCACCGGTGTGGCCAAGCCGGAATCGGTGCCCGACGCCCCGCCGGCCGAGATCGAGTCGGCCGGCAGCGGCGAAGGCCCGCAGGCGCTCGGCAGCACCAGCTGAGGTAGCCGCCCCAGCGCCAAGCCGATAGGCCCTAGGCAACGCCCGGACCCGAAAGGGTCCGGGCGTTGTTTTTGGGCGGTCAGACACCCGGGTTACGGACAGGCGATCTAACCGGCCCAACGAGCCCGGGCCGAAGGCTCCGGGCGAGCGGCCGGTACTACGGGCAGGTACCACCGCGCGGGCGCGAAGCGCACCGGGGGGTTCCGCGGGGTCGTCCCCCCGGGCTAACACGGCAGCGCGTACTTCCCGTCTGGCAAGACGTCAACCAGGCCGTCGGTGACCAGGCCGTCGAGGGCACGGGCGCGCTGGAGGGCGACCGGCCAGACCGCGTCCAGGCGGCTGGCGGGGACCGGGCCGTCGGCGTCCCGCAGCACCGCCAGCAGGCGGCCCCGGCACTGGCGGTCGGTGCCCTCGTAGCGCTGGCCCACCGGCCGGATCGCGGCGGGCGGGCGGCCCGCCCTCAGCCACGTGCAGTCGGCCGCCAGCGGGCAGATCTCGCACCGCGGCCGGGCGGCCGTGCACACCAGCGCGCCGAGCTCCATCACCCCGACCGCCCAGCGGGCCGCGGTCTCCGGCTCGTCCGGCAGCAGCGTCTCGGCCAGCCGCCACTCGGCGGCCGAGGCGGCCTGGCCGGGGAACTCGGCGCCGGTGATCAGCCGGCTCAGCACCCGCCGCACGTTGGTGTCCAGCACCGGGTGCCGCTGGCGGTAGGCGAAGCTGGCGATGGCGGCCGCCGTGTACCGGCCGACCCCGGGCAGCGCCAGCAGCTCGTCGTAGGAGTCGGGGATGACCCCGCCGTGCTGCTCGGTCACGATCCGGGCCGCCTCGTGCAGCCGCAGCGCCCGGCGCGGGTAGCCGAGCCGCCCCCACTGCCGCACCGCCTCGCCGGGCGGATCGGCGGCCAGCGCCGCCGGGGTGGGCCAGCGGGCCAGCCACTCGCGGTGGGCGGGCAGCACCCGGGACACCGGCGTCTGCTGGAGCATGATCTCGCTGACCATGACCGACCAGGCCGACGCCTCCGGGGCCCGCCAGGGCAGGTCGCGTGCGTGGTCCGCGTACCAGTCGAGCACCGGTTCGAGATATCGGCTTGTCATGACAAGCCATGATTGTCGCACGTCAACGGGCTGGCCGAAGGTCCTTGGCGGCCGGCATGTCGCCGGGCCGAGCGGTCCCCGGCGGAGTTAACTGGGTCCATGGATCCGAATGCGCAGCGTAGGAGAGGCGCCCGGAACCCCGGAGCCGACGCCTACTGGCAGCGCCGGTTCTTCACGCTGGTGGCGGGGCTCGGCGTGATCGGCCTGCTGGCCTGGGCCTGTTCCGGCGTGGCCAGCGGCGGGAAGTCGTCCCGCAACTCCAGCTCGGGCGGCCCGTCGGCGGCCGCCTACGCCAGTACGGCGGGCACCCCGTCGGCGTCGGCGCCGGTGACGTCCGCGTCGGCCAGCCCGTCACCCAGCGCGTCCCCGTCGCCCTCGGCCTCGCCGTCCACGCCGGCCACCAAGAAGGCGGCCGCCGTGGCGTCCGGGAAGGCCCATCCGGCCAAGGCCGCCAGCGGCCCGGTCGCGTGCCCGGCCGCCGACCTGGTGCTGACCCTCACGGCCAGCCAGGCCAGCTACGGCCCTAAGGTCATGCCGACCTTCCAGGTCGACATCGTGTCCACCGGCACCGCGAACTGCCTGCTCGACATCGGCGCGGGGGCGCTGAAGCTGGTCGTCGCCCACGGCACCGTGGTCGCGTACAACTCGGCGGCCTGCCTGAACGGCGCCAAGCGGCACGTCATCACTTTGCGCCGGGGCGTCCCGGTGGTCACCTCGATGGGCTGGAACCGGCAGCAGACGGCCACCGGCTGCCCCAGCCCGGTCATGGCCGCCACCGGCCGCACCTACACCGCGGTGGTCCAGGACGGCGGGGCCCAGAGCCCGCCAGTGTCGTTCCGGCTGAGGACGGCGCCGACCGCCTCCTCGGCCACGAAGACCTCCTCGGCCACGAAGAGCAGCGCCACCTCCCGGTAACCGGACGCCGACGACCTGCTGATCGGGCTCGACCACGGCCACCTGCCGTTCCTCGCTGCGCGGGTAGGGCTGGCCGGTGTACTTGATCGCCAGCTGGTCGATGAGCTCCCAGGCCGGATCGCCCGCGAGCCACTCGACGATCCGGCCGCGGATCACGACCGGCTGGAACGGGTTGTCGGCCGGGGCCAGCGAGATCGCCACCCGTGGGTCGCGGCGCAGGTTGCGGGCCTTGCGTGAGTCCGGGCCGGTGAAGAAGATCACCTGCTCGCCGCGGGGGCCGACGAAGACCGGGGTGCTGTGCGGCGACCCGTCCGGCTGGACGGTGGCCAGATGGCCGATCGACGCGCCCTCGAGGACGCGGCGCACGTCGGGGTCAAGCATGCTGCCTCACTTCTCGATCCGGTAGCGCAGGTGGGTGACCCCGTGGGCTGGTGTCACTTTGAAGTACCAGTCGAAGAGGAGGCCGCCGTCGCCGAGCCCGCGCCCGGGACCGGGATCGCGGCCGGTGATGAAGCCGTCGGCGGAGACGGCCAGCGCCGTGAAGACTTTGCCCATGGTGACACTGTGGTGACCGCGCCCCCGGCCTGGCTTGAACAAATCGCGCGTCCTGGGCCGGGCGGCCCGGGTGGACCTGGATACGCTGAAGGCGTGGACGGCGCGCACGCCTATGACGAGCGCCTGCCGCTGCCTGCCCTGGCCGCCCGGGTCCGCACGGTCTGGGTGCAGCGCACCGGCTCGCGGCCGGTGGTGCAGCGCCACCTGCCGACCGGGGGCGCCGAGCTCCAGTGCCCGGTCGGCGCCCTGCCGCGGCTGGTCGGCCCGCTGACCGGGGCCAAGGTCGAGATTCTGCCGCCCGGCCTGACCATCGTGGGCGCCCGGTTCTGGCCGGGCGCCGCTGCGCCGCTGCTCGGCGTGCCCGCGGACGAGCTGGTCGACCAGATCGTGCCGTTCGGCGAGGCCGGAAGCGCCGCCTCGGAGCTGGCCGTCCAGCTGGCGACTCAGCTGGCGGCGGCGCCCGGGCCCGGTCCCGCCCTGCAGGTGCTGCAGTCCGGCCTGCTGCGCCGCCAGCGGCGTACCCGGCCACCGGACCGGCTGGTGGCCGCGGCCGTGGGGCGGCTGATGCCGTGGCGGCCGACGGGAATCGGCCTGCTCACCGACGATCTGGCCATCTCCGAGAGCCAGCTGCGGCGGCGGTTCCTGGCCGAGGTCGGCATCGGGCCGAAGGCGCTGCAGCGGACGCTGCGCTTCCAGGGCTACCTCGCGCTGGCCCAGGCGACCAGGCCGGGCAGCCTGGTGGCCGACCTGGCGGCCACGGTCGGGTACGCCGACCAGGCGCATCTGAACCGTGAGTGCCAGCGGCTGACCGGCCTGACCCCGCGCGAGTTGCTCGGCGGCGCGGTCGACCGGTGCGGCTGCGGGCACGACCACGCGGCGTCCTACGGCCCGTTCCTGGCCGCCTGAGCCCGCCCGGGCCACCGGGGCGGCTGGGCCGCCTGGGGGTCTGGGAGCCGCCTCAGTCGGCCAGCGCGGCGGCGATGGCGCGGCGGACGTCTTCGACCTCACGGACCTCCATGAGGCCGCTGAGGCCACCCAGGCCGTCGCCGCCGGACCCGGACCCCGAGCCGGAGGCGCTGGCCGGGGTGAGGCCGCCGACGCCGGCCGGGACGATCGCCCGCCGGAAACCCATCCGCTCGGCCTCGGCCAGCCGCCGGGGGATGCCGCTTACCCGCCGGACCTCGCCGGCCAGCCCGACCTCGCCCACGGCGATGACGCCGGCCGGGACGCTCAGGTTCGACGTCGAGCTGGCCAGGGCCAGCGCCAGCGCCAGGTCGACGGACGGCTCGGTCAGCCGGACCCCGCCGACGGTGGCGGCGTAGACGTCCTGACGGCCGAGGCGGATGTCGGCGTGGCGCTGCAGCACGGCCAGCACCATGCCCACCCGCGAGCCGTCCAGGCCCGAGGTGACCCGGCGGGGCATGTCCAGCACCGAGGGCCCGACCAGCGTCTGCACCTCGGCGACGAGCGGACGGCGGCCCTCCAGGGTGACGGTGACGCAGGTGCCGGGGACCGGCTCGCTGCGCTGGGACAGGAACAGCCCGCTCGGGTCGGGCAGCCCGATCAGCCCATACTCGCCCAGGTCGAAGCAGCCGACCTCGTCGGTCGGGCCGTAGCGGTTCTTCACCGCCCGGACCATGCGCAGCTGGGAGTGCCGGTCGCCCTCGAAGTTCAGCACCACGTCGACCATGTGCTCCAGCGTGCGCGGCCCGGCGATCGACCCGTCCTTGGTCACGTGGCCGACCAGGATCGTGGCCAGCGCGCGCTCCTTGGCCGCGGCCATCAGCGCGGCCGACACCTCGCGGACCTGGGTCACCCCGCCCGGCACGCCGTCCACGCCGCCCGCCGAGATCGTCTGCACCGAGTCGACGACCAGCAGGTCCGGCCGGACGGTCTCCACGTGGCCGAGCACCGCGGCCAGGTCCGTCTCGGCCGCCAGGTACAGGTTGTCGCTGACCGCGCCGATCCGGTCGGCCCGCAGCCGGACCTGGGCGGCGGACTCCTCGCCGGTGACGTACAGCACCTTGCGCGACCCCGCCACCAGCGCCGCCGCCTCCAGCAGCAGGGTGGACTTGCCGACCCCGGGCTCGCCCGCCAGCAACAGCACCGCGCCCGGCACCAGGCCGCCGCCGAGCACCCGGTCCAGCTCGTCCATGCCGGTCGGCTGGGCGCTGGCCGCCCTGGCGTCCACGTCGCCGATGGGCACGGCCGGCGTGCTCACCGGGCCCGGCCCGACCCCCCGGACCCCGGCCCGGACCAGCCGGGGGACACCGGCTTCCTCGATCGTTCCCCAGGCCTGGCACTCGCCGCACCGGCCGACCCACTTCGCGGCCTGCCAGCCGCACTCCGAACAGCGGTAGGCACTGCCCGCGGTTGACTTCGCCATGGCTGGCACATTAACGCCGGGGGGTGACAATCGGGCGGGACACGGGCGCCCGGGCCGGTTGGAGCAATCCGTGCCGGCGTCAAACTAAGCTTGCTCGACGGAGCACCGTGTAGCTGGCCCGAGTAGCCAGCACCGTGCAGGTTGCGTGGAGGGAAGGCCATTGAGCGACGCTGAGCGGGCGGCCAGGACGCCCGTCGCGCTGTCCACGTCGTCCGTCTACCCGGACCGGACGCCCGACGCCTTCGAGACGGCCGCGCGCCTCGGGTACGACGGCATCGAGGTCATGGTCTACACCGACCCGGTGAGCCAGGACGTCGACGTGATCAAGCGGCTCATCGACTACCACCAGTTGCCGGTGCTGGCCGTGCACGCCCCGAGCCTGCTGCTCACCCAGCGGGTCTGGGGCCGCGAACCGTGGGAGAAGATCCGGCGGTCCCAGGACATGGCCGAGCAGCTCGGGGCCAGGGTCGTAGTGGTGCACCCGCCGTTCCGCTGGCAACGCGACTACGCGGTGGACTTCGAGACCGGCCTGGCCGCGATGGAGGCCGAGACCGACATCGTCTTCGCGGTCGAGAACATGTTCCCGCTGCGGGCCCGCGGCCGGGAGATCGCGCCCTACGCGCCCAGCTGGGACCCCACCGACATCGACTGCGCCAGCGTGACCATCGACCTGTCACACACCGCCGCGTCCGGCTCGGACGCGATGGCGATGGCCAGCGCGGTGGGCGACCGGCTGGCGCACGTGCACCTGGCCGACGGCACCGGGGTGCCGAACGGCCCGTTCCCCGACGAGCACCTGGTCCCCGGCCGCGGCAGCCAGCCCTGCGCCGAGTTCCTGCACCGCCTGGCCGCGACCGGCTACCAGGGGATGGTCGTGCTCGAGGTCAACACCCGCCGTGCCCTCAGCCGCGACGACCGCGAGGCCGACCTGGCCGAGTCGCTGGCCTTCGCCCGCGAGCACCTGACCCAGGTCCCCGCCCGCTAGCAACGGGGCGCCCGGCCGAGCGTGGTGCTTGCTGGGCGTTTGCTATTGCAAGCACCCGGAGGTAATACTGAAGGTATGCCTCAGGTCAACATGAACTCGATCGGTGACTACATCCGCGAGCAGCGCGAGCAGGCGAAGATCTCGCTGCGCCAGCTCTCTCAGGCCGCGGGCGTCTCCAACCCTTATCTCAGCCAGATCGAGCGCGGGCTGCGCAAGCCGAGCGCCGAGATCCTGCAGCAGATCGCCAAGGGCCTGCGGATCTCCGCGGAGGCGCTGTACGTGCAGGCCGGCATCCTCGAGGACCAGCCCGCCGACTCCGGCGTGCGGTCCGCCCTGCTGGCCGACCCGAGCCTGTCCGAGCGGCAGAAGCAGGTGCTGATCGAGATCTACGAGTCGTTCCGCAAGGAGAACGGGGTGACCGGCGACGCCACCGTGTCGGTGCTGCCGCGCGCGGTGACGGCCGAGCCCGAGCCCCGCCCGGACCGGCCCAGCAGCCGCGACCGCACCTGGTCGGCCGTCACCGATGACACCACCGACCCCGTGACCGGAACGGGACCATCATCCGGTCACAACGGATAGCGTGGTGCCGTGCTGACCGGTGCGGCCATGACGCCGCTGAATTGGTTCTTCGCCGCGCTCTCGATCGCGGCCTTCGTCTTCGAGGCCTGGGCGTTCGTTGACGCGGTCCGCCGGCCGGCGGCCGCGTTCACGGCGGTGGGCAAGCAGACCAAGCCGATCTGGCTGATCATCCTGGGCGTGTCCATGGTCGTCGGCCTCGGCTACGCCTTCTACCTGCGCGGCGCGTCGGTGACCTCGATCCTCCCGGTCGCCGCGTTCGTGGCCGCCGCGGTCTACATGGCCGACGTGCACCCGAAGGTCAAGGAGTTCAAGACCGGCCACACCCACTCTGGTCCGTACGGACCGTGGTAACGGCCTTTTCAGCATTTCGGAAATTCGGAAAAGGTCACACGGGGCCGGTGTGCCGGGTGGGCTGCGGGCTCAGTTCGGCAGGGCGAGCAAGGCGACCGGCACCACGACGATCAGCGTGGCGGCGCAGCAGATCGCGAACTGGACCGCCAGCGGCGGTGGCGGCTTCGGGGTCATGATGCGGGTCACCCGGGCCGTCATCTCGCCTTCGTGGGCGGCGCCGGAGACGGCCAGGGCGCCATCCGGGGCGCTGTCGGCCCCGCCGCAGCCGGCCGTGCCGAACCGGGCCAGCGCGCCCGCCAGGGCGCGGGCGGACCGGGCCCGCAGCGCCCGGTCGTCGGCCAGCATCTCGATCAGCAGGGCCACCGACTCGTGCGCATCGGCGCAGGTCCGGGACCAGCCGAAGGCCCGGCGCAGCGCGGTGAACGGCAGCACCACCAGATCGTGACGCTCGCGCAGGTGTGCCCGCTCGTGGGCCAGCACCGCGGCCAGCTCGGCCGGGCGGAGCAGGTCGAGCGCGCCCACGCTGACCACGATCTTGGAACGCAGGCCGGGCAGGCAGTAGGCGGCCGCGGCCGGATGGTCGACGACCAGCGCGCCGGGCGCCTTCGGGTCACCGCGGCCGAGCAGCGCGAGCAGCTCCTGCTGCCGCCGCCGGGCGCGGACCACGATGATCGCCGACGCCAGCAGCACCCAGCACAGCTGTCCGAGCAGAGCCAGTCCCATCACCAGGCTGGCCAGCCGCAGCATCACCGCCAGCACCGGCTGACCGGCCGGGAACAGACTCCCGTGGGCGGACATCCGGGCGACCTTGACCACCCCGTCGGCCACGCTGGTCGATCCCGCGGGCAGGCCGATCTCGATCAGCGCACCGACCGTGGCCAGGCCTCCGCCCAGGCCGAGCGCCTGCCACAGCAGGATGGCAGCGCCTGGCGACCGCCGGGGCCACCGTGCGGCGCCCAGCACGGCCGAGCCTCGTACGCAGCCGATGGCGACGGCGGCCAGCAGGGCCGCGTCGGCCGGTCCAGTCATTAGCCCCCGCCGTCACCTTCGATCTCGTCCAGAGCTCCACGGAGTGCGCTGGCCTCTGCCCCGGATACCGACTTGGCAAACCGAGCGAGCGCGGCCGACCGGTCGCCGGTCTGTTCCAGCGCGGTCAGCATCAGCTCGGTCACGTACGCTTCCCTGGTCGCGGCCGGCCGGTAACGCCAGGCGCGGCCGTCCCGCTCACGCCGGGCGAAGCCTTTTTTGGCCAAGCGGTCCAGCACCGTCATCACGGTGGTGTGCGCGAGGTCACGTTCGGTAAGCTGTGCGCTGACCTCACGGACCGTGAGTGACTGGGGCGTCCCCCAGAGTACGTCCATGATCGCGCGTTCGAGGTCGCCAAGCCGGTTCACATTGGCCACTTTACCCACGCGGGTTGTCGGCGAACCGCTCATAGCACGCAGACCGGCCGCCGGGCCGGGTGCTGCCGAGTCCGCTTCGATCACGCTCTGCTTCCAGGGGATATGTCGTTCAGCCACGGGGAAAACCGTGGTCCGAGGGTGAGATTACCCAGCGGCCGGCGGGTGCGCCGGTCAACGGGCCGAATTGTGCTCCGGGTCGGCGAACCGGGCGAAGGCCTGCAGGTTGGCCAGGCTCTCGCCGTTCTTGGCCCGCCACGCCCACTCGCGGCGGATCGCGGATGCGAACCCCAGCTCCAGGGCGGCGTCGAAGTTCTCGTCAGCATAACTGAGGACACAGCCGAGGATGCGGTCGATCTCGGCGGCCGAGATCGCCGCCAGCGGCAGGCGGCCGACCAGGTACACGTCCCCGACCTGGTCGACGGCGAAGTGCACGCCGTAGGTGCGGCCGTTGCGCTCCAGCAGGAACCGGTAGAACCGCGCGTGGTTCTCGTCCGGCCGCCGGCAGAAGAACGCCTCCACGTGCAGGCTGTGGCGGCCCGCGATCAGCCAGGTCATCGTGGCCAGCTTGTGCTCGCCGGCCAGCTTGACCAGGTAGGCGCCGGCGCTGGGGTGCTCGGACGGCAGGTCCAGCTCCTTCAGCGCCGCCTCGATGGCGGCCGCGGCGGCCGCGGGCTCGGCGGCCGCGGTCTCGGCCGGGCCTTCGGCGGGAGTCTCGGTCACGCCTCCACCGTAGCCCGGGCCTCGTCCATCGCCCCCGAGTAGACCCCCAGCAGCTGGTCGACCGCGGCCGACCAGCCGAACCCGGACGCGTGCCGCAGCGCGCCCGCCGCCAGCCGCTCGAGCTTGGCCGGGGCCGCCGCCAGCTGGCGCAGCACCCGGGCGTAGTCGGCCGGTTCGTGGCTGTCCACCAGCACTCCCGACTGGCCGTGCCGGACCGCCGTGCGCAGGCCGCCGACCGCGGCCGCCACCACCGGCGTGCCGCACGCCTGGGCCTCCAGGGCGACCAGGCCGAACGACTCGGAGTAGGAGGGCACGGTGACGACGGTCGCGGCCCGGTACCAGTCGGCCAGCTCGGACTGGGCACACGGCGGCTCCAGCCGGACCACGCCGGCCAGGCCGAGCCGGGCGGCCAGCTGGGTGACCATGTCCGGGTCGCCCAGGCCGGGCCCGCTCGGGCCGCCGACGAACACCACCGCCAGCCGGCGGGCCAGGGCCGGGTCGTCCTCGATCATCCGGGCCACCGCGTGCAGCAGGATGTCCGGGCCCTTGAGCGGCTGCATCCGGCCGGCGAACAGCAGCATCACCGCGTCGGCGGGCACCCCCAGCGCCCGCCGGGCGGCCTGCTGGTCGCCGGGCCGGAAGACGGACAGATCCACCCCGGGGTGCACGGTCTTGACCCGGGCCGGGTCGGCCCCGTAGAGCCCGATCAGCTGCCGCGCCTCCTCGGCGGTGTTGGCCACCAGCCGGTCGGCCGCCGCCACCACCTCTTCCTCACCCCGGATACGGGTGTCCGGCTCGGCCGAGTCGCCGGTGGCCAGGGCGGCGTTCTTGACCTTGCCGAGGGTGTGCATGGACTGCACCAGCGGCACCCCCCAGCGCTCCTTGGCCACGGCCCCGACCTGGCCGGACAGCCAGTAGTGGGCGTGCACGAGGTCGTACCGGCCGGGCGCGTAGGCGGCCTCGATGCGCTGGACCTCGAACGTGAAGTGGCAGATCTGGGCGGGGATGTCCGCCTTGTCCAGCTCCTCGAACGGGCCGGCCGTCACGTGCCGGACCAGCACTCCGGGGGCCAGCTCGGTGACCGGCGGGGCGTCCCGGGAAACCGCGCGGGTGAAGATCTCCACCTCGGTGCCGCGGGCGGCCAGTCGCTTCGCCACCTCGACCACGTAGACGTTGAGACCCCCGGCATCGCCGGTTCCTGGCTGGTCGAGCGGTGACGTATGAACGCTGATCGTCGCGATCCGCCTCGGGACGCTTCGCGGCACGGGCAAGCACCTCCGACTTTGCAACCACGACGTCTCACCGAGTCTTCCCTGTTGGCTAGCCCACTCACCACAGGCGCTCAAGGCGTCGCCTTCCCTCCTCGCTCGGCGCTCGTTCCTCGCTTCTCGCTCGTCAGTCCAGGCAACGCCGCGCCTGCGGTTCGTGGGCCCCCATGCCGATAACCTGGCGGCATGGGAACTCTTGTGCTGCTGCGCCATGGTGAGAGCGAGTGGAATTCCAAGGGACTTTTTACCGGATGGGTGGATGTGCCCCTGTCCGAGACCGGGGCTGACGAGGCCCGGAACGCCGGCCGGCTGCTGAGTGAGGCGGGTATCCACGCGGACGTGCTGTACACGTCGGTGCTGACCAGGGCCATCCAGACCGCGAACATCGCGCTGGACGTGGCCGGCCTGCTGTGGCTGCCGGTCCATCGCTCCTGGCGGCTGAACGAGCGTCACTACGGGGCCCTGCAGGGCAAGGACAAGGCCCAGACCCGGCAGGAGTTCGGCGACGAGCAGTTCATGATCTGGCGGCGGTCCTACGACGTTCCGCCGCCGCCGATCGCCGACGACAACCAGTTCTCGCAGGCCGGTGACCCGCGGTACGCGCTGCTGCCGCCGGATCTGCGGCCGCGGACCGAGTGCCTGAAGGACGTCCAGGAGCGCATGCTGCCCTACTGGTACGACTCGGTCGTGCCCGACCTCGCGGCCGGCCGGACCGTGCTGGTCACGGCGCACGGCAACTCGCTGCGGGCGCTGGTCAAGCACCTGGACGGCATCGGCGACGACGAGATCGCGGAGCTGAACATCCCGACCGGGATCCCGCTCGTGTACGACCTGGACGACGATTTCCGGCCGGTGGAAAAGGGCGGCCAGTACCTGGACCCGCGGGCCGCCGTGGAGGCGGCCGAGGCGGTCAGGAACCAGGGCCGCTAGGAGGACGGGGCGTGAGGAACGCCCCTCCGCCGGGCGGCAACCAGGTGTGCGCCGGAGAGATCGCAAATGTCCGGATAATGGACTGGTGGGAAACAGTCCGGTAATAGTCGCATGTCACCGGCCCCTGTTTGCGGTGCCCGGCATGGGGCCGTTTACGATCGGGTGCGTGGGCCTGAGCTGTTCCGATGCGACGCCGCCAGGAACGAGCGGCGGGATTCAGCCATTGAGGGAGCAGCAATGCCGGTGAGCACCCAGGCGGTCAACGGCGGGTGGCAGGAACAAACAAAGCCCAGTGCCACCCCGTTGCCGCCCGGTATCGCGTCGGTCCTGTCGGTGCTGTCCTCCTCGGCCGTCGTCCTCGACGGCGAGGACCGGGTCCTGCAGGCCAGCGACGCGGCTCGCTCGTTCGGCCTGGTCGAGGGCGAGCAGCTGATGGCCGGCGAGCTGCTGGCGCTGGCCCGGCAGGTACGCCGGGACGGTGAGATCAGGGAAGGCGAGTTCGACGTCACCGCCGGTGGCGGTGTCGGCGCCCGGGTGACCAGCTTCGCGGTCCGGGTCGCGCCGCTCGGCGGTGACGTCGGCTGCGAGGGCCTGGTCCTGGTGCTGGCCGAGGACCAGAGCGAGAGCCGCCGGGTGGAGGAGGTCCGCCGGGACTTCGTCGCGAACGTCAGCCACGAGCTGAAGACCCCGGTCGGGGCGCTGGCGCTGCTGGCCGAGACGGTCGAGGACGCCGCCGACGACCCCGACGCCGTGCGGCGGTTCGCCGGGCGGATGCGGCAGGAGGCGGCCCGGCTGACCAACCTGGTCCAGGACATCATCACGCTGTCCCGCATCCAGGCGGCCGAGCCGGTGCCGGACCCGGTGGCCGTGCGCGTGGACGCGGTGATCGCGGAGGCGCTGGACCGGTGCCGGATGAAGGCCAACGCCCGCGGGATCGTCCTGGCCGACGTCGGCGACCGTGACCTCGGCGTTCTCGGCGACGAGGACCTGCTGATCACCGCCATCCGCAACCTGCTGGAGAACGCCGTCGCCTACAGCCCGGAGCGGACCCGGGTGGTGGTCACCACCCGCCGCGACCGGAACCGGGTCGAGATCAGCGTGGAGGACCAGGGGATCGGCATCCCCGAGCGCGATCTGAAGCGGATCTTCGAACGTTTCTACCGGGTCGATCCGGCCCGCTCGCGTGCCACCGGCGGCACCGGGCTCGGCCTGGCGATCGTCAAGCACGTGACGGCGGCGCACGGCGGGACCGTGACCGTCCGGAGCGTGGAAGGCTCGGGCTCCACCTTCACCATCTCGCTGCCGTTGCGGAGTACCAATGACAGCTCAGGTTCTGACCAGCACGCCTAGCGCGCGTGCCAGTTTGTCGGGAGGCACCCCAGTGACACGTGTGCTCGTGGTCGAGGACGAGGAATCGTTCAGCGACGCGATCTCCTACCTGCTGCGGAAGGAGGGGTTCGAGGTCGCCGTCTGCGCCACCGGCCCGGACGCGCTCAGCGCGTTCGACCGCTCCGGCGCGGACCTCGTGCTGCTCGACCTGATGCTGCCGGGCCTGCCCGGCAGCGAGGTGTGCCGGGCACTCCGGTCGCGGTCGAACGTGCCGGTCATCATGCTGACCGCCAAGGACAGCGAGATCGACAAGGTGGTCGGCCTCGAGCTGGGCGCCGACGACTACGTGACCAAGCCGTTCTCGTCCCGCGAGCTGGTGGCCCGGATGCGCGCGGTGCTGCGGCGCCGGGGCGAGCCGGACGAGGTGACGGTCTCGGCCATGGAGGCCGGCCCGGTCCGGATGGACGTCGACCGGCACGTGGTGACCGTGCGCGGCGGGCAGATCCAGCTCCCGCTCAAGGAGTTCGAGCTGCTGCAGGTGCTGCTGCGCAACGCCGACCGGGTGCTGACCCGGATGCAGCTCATCGACCGGGTCTGGGGCGCCGACTACGTGGGCGACACCAAGACCCTGGACGTGCACATCAAGCGGCTGCGGGCCAAGATCGAGTCCGACCCGGCCAACCCGCGGCACATCGTGACCGTCCGCGGGCTGGGCTACAAGTTCGACTCGGCCGCCGTCTGACGGCCGCTTGACGGCCCGGCGTCAGGGCGTGGTGCTCGGGGTCGGCGTCGCGGTCGCCGTCCCCGACGAGGACGCGCCCGGCGTGGCGGTGCCCGCTGAGCTGCTGGCCCCCGGCTTGGCGGTCTTGGTGGGACTCGGCAGCGGCGCGGGCGGCGAGTAGGTCGAGTAGAACGTGGTCCGGTTCTCGACCGGCACGCTCAGCTCCACCGATCCCGAGTTCTGGAAGGTGAGCAGGACCGTCACCGTCTGGCCGCCGGTCAGCGCCGCGCTCAGGTTGCGCAGCACGACCTTGGGCTTGGGGCCCTCCAGGTCGGCCGAGCCGTTGCCCGGCACCGGGATCGAGCCGCCGGCCAGCTCGACCGACTTGGCGGTGCCGGTCGCGTCCACGCTGATCAGCTTGTCAGCGCTGTCGCCGCCGTTGTACACGCTCAGGAACATGCTGGCCGAGGCGCCCTTGGCCAGCGACTGGCTGTCCTGGGCGCCCAGGATGAAGGCGTCGGAGACGGTCAGCGCGTCGGCGGTCCCGTAGGCGCCGTTGGCGGCGGGGTGGAAGTCGAGCACCGGGGAGTTGTTCCCGGCTTCGCATCCGGCGAGGACGGGAACGACCAGAGCGACACCGCCGATCATCAGACGGCGCAGCAGTTTGCTGCCGTGGCGGCTGCGGATCACGGGCCGGCCTCCTCAAGGCTCAGGACAGTAAGGCTCAGGACGGGCAGTACTACGGGACGTCGAAATCGTAGCGATCCCGGGCCCGGCCCCGTCCACCAGGGCGGCGAAAATCTTTGCGGCGGCCGGTCAGGTCGGGGTCGGCACCACCGAGGCGGCCGAGCCGGGCTCCGGCGAGGCGCTCTGGCCGGTGATCCCCAGCCTGCGGAGCCGGCCCTCGAGCTGGAACTGGCCGGCCACCAGGTGCCGCTGGATGGTGGTGGTGGCGTCCGCCTGGACCAGCACGATCGTCAGCCCGGCAGGATGGTACGCGGCGCCGAGCACGCCGGTGGCGTCTCTGACCGCCACGGCCGTGCCCAGCCCGGCCGTCCGGGTCAGCGCCGTGACGTCGGTCATGCCGTCGGCCGTGCCGACGAAGTACACCCGCTTGACCCCGGCCCGCGCGGCCTGGGCGCTGACCTGCTGCACGGCCCGCTGGCAGCCGCAGCCGGACGGCACCAGCACCAGCAGCGCCCGGACCAGCCCGCGCACCGCGGTGGCCTTGCCGTCCACGTAGACCGTGCCCTCGGGCAGGCTGGCCACCGGGCTGGGGACCGCGCTGGCGGAGCGGGACAGCGTGGGCGCGGCCGCCGGGCTGATGCTGAACACCGACAGCAGCGTCCCGGCCAGCATCGACAGCGCGACACAGCTGGCGATCAGCGGCAGGATCGCGCCGTGCTGGCGCAGCGGGCCGAGCAGCCGGTGCCAGCGCGCACGGCGCCGCCGCGCCCGCTGCTCGCGGTGGTACGCGATCACGTCGCGGGCGAGCTCCCGGGCGTCGTCCGGGATGTCGACACCGACCGGGGGCAGGCCGCCTTCGTCGCGCCCGGGTTCTCCGCCAGGGTTCACACGCTTGCACCTCTCCGGCGTGGGTCTCCCACGTCACTACTAGTATGGAACTAAATAGCCTGTCCGGCTCACGGACGTTGCCCATTTGGGCGGATACCAGTTGTTGCCGGCCGGTGACGCGCTGCTAATAGCGATGTAACACCGGCGACCCACGGCCTGCCGTTAGGCAATTCCGGCCTGCCGAAATTGTCCTGGTGACCTGGCCTTATAGGGTAAAGGCCATTCAATCGCACCCCGCCGACGTGGTAAGATAGCCTTCAGCGGAAGGGGTACTTGCCACTATGTCTTTCAAGGTCGGCGATACCGTCGTCTACCCCCATCATGGGGCTGCTCGCATCGAAGCGGTCGAGACTCGCACGATCAAGGGCGAGGATAAGACCTACCTGGTCCTCAAGGTCGACAAGGGTGACCTGACCGTACGCGTCCCCGCAGACAATACGGAGCTCGTCGGCGTTCGTGACGTCGTTGGCCAGGAAGGGCTGGAGCGGGTGCTGGAGGTGCTGCGCGCGCCGCACACCGAGGAGCCCACCAACTGGTCGCGCCGTTACAAGGCCAACCTGGAGAAACTCGCCTCCGGCGATGTCAACAAGGTGGCCGAGGTCGTACGTGATCTCTGGCGCAGGGACAAGGAGCGTGGCCTGTCGGCCGGCGAGAAGCGCATGCTCGCCAAGGCGCGGCAGATCCTGGTCAGCGAGCTCGCCCTCGCCGAGAAGACCAACGAGGACAAGGCCGAGGCGCTGCTGGACGAGATTCTCGCCTCCGGCCCGCCGCAGACGGTGCCGTAGCGCTCTGCCAGCCGCCAGCCGGGTGTTACGACCTGGATTACGGCCAGCGGGACTCATCAGCCCCGGGACCCAGCGGGTCCCGGGGCTGAGTCTTTTCCGGCTGCCATAATTGCGTCGGCTTGTACCGGCGCATTCATGTGCCCATGCGGCGGCTTTGTCAATTCTCGATCGGACGTTAATGACTGAATCAGGATCGGGCCGTGAGTTGCCCGGGGTGCCCCGGGTAGGGGTCGGCACCGACGTGCATCCGTTCGGGGTCGATCGGACGCTGCACCTGGCCGGCCTGACCTGGCCGGGGGAGCCCGGTCTGACCGGCCACTCCGATGGTGACGTGGCCGCGCACGCCGTCTGCGACGCCCTGCTGTCGGCGGCGGGCCTGGGGGACCTGGGAGCCCAGTTCGGCACGTCCCGGCCAGAATGGGCCGGCGCGCGCGGCATGGCGCTCCTCCAGGAGACGCTGCGGCTGGTGACCGAGGCGGGCTATGCCGTCGGCAACGTGTCCGTCCAGGTGATCGGCAACCGCCCCAAGATCGCCCCGCGCCGCGCGGAGGCCGAGAAGGTGCTGTCCGAGGCGCTGTCCGGCGCCCCGGTCAGCCTGTCCGGCACGACCACCGACGGCCTCGGCCTGACCGGCCGCGGCGAGGGCATAGCGGCGATCGCCACCGCGCTGATCGTCCGCGTCCGCTAGCGACTCTGTGCCGGCCGGGATGCCCCTGTGAGCCCAGGTGGCGGCTGAACCGGGTCGTCCCGGTCCGCCGCCGCGCACGGTGGTGGCCGTTACCCCTTCGCGGGCGTCGGGGTGCTGCGAACACGCTCGAAGTGAGCCGGCTGCCCGGACGGGGTCTGGGTCTCCTCGGCGGCGTCCTGGCCATGGTGGTCATCGTGGGACAGTTCGGCTTCGCCGACCGGCACCTCCGCGGCGGCCGCGGGCGGCTCGCCGCGGGCACCCCGGTCAGCCACGTCGTCGGCGGCGGGGGCGACATCGGCCGGGACCGGGGCGCCCAGCAGGGTGGGCATCCGGGGTGTCCCCTCGTCAGCGTCCTGCTCGGTCACGGCCGGGAACCCGTAAGCGGGCGTGTCATCTTCTGCGGGCTCCCAGGTCCCTGTGGCGGCCGCGGTCCCGTCGGCGTGCTCGGTGGGAGACGGCTCCTCGGCCTCGAACGGCCACTCGGGCTGGTGGGCCGGCTCAGCGTCGGCCGCTGCCGGCTCAGCCTTGGTCACTGCCGGCCGGGCGTCGGCCGCTGCTGGCTCACCGTCGGCCGTTGCCGGCTCAGCCTCGGTTTCTGCCGCGGCCTGCGCGGTGTCCGGAGCTTGCGCGGTGTCCGGGGCGCGTGGGGCAGCCGTGGCCTGTGGGGCGTTCTCAGCGTGCGGGGCGTACCCGGCTTGTGCGGTGTCCCCGTCCGGCGCGGGATCCCTGGGCTGCGCACCCCCCTCGGACTCCGCAGCGTCTCCGGCGTGCGCGGCCACCTTCTCCTGCGGGCCGTCTCCCGATTGCCCGGTGTCCCCGGCCTGCCCGGTGTCCCCGGCGTGCCCGGCCTGCCCGGCGTCCCCAGCGTCCCCAGCCACCTGGGACTCTGCAGGCTTGTGGGACTCTGCAGCCCCGGTAACGTTTTCAGGGTTTTCCGTTGCTGGGCGCTGGCCGAAACCGACGTCGGACAGGCCGCCGGTCCTAGCCAGGTCCGCGGCGGGCAGCGCCCGGGTCGCCTGGGGGGCCGCCAGCGCCAGCTGGGGGTCCGGGGACGGCCCGCCGGCCGGCTCTGGTGCGGCGTCCCGGCTGGTCCTGGAGTGCTGCAGCGTCGAGACCCACAGGCTGAAGGCCAGCAGGATCAGCGCCCACGGCAGGGCCCAGACGGTGCCGTCCAGGGTCCGGCGCGGGAGCCGCAGGCCCGCCGCGTGGTACACATCCGCCGCGCCGATCAGGGCGCCGGTGACCAGCACCGACAGCCACGCGAAGAGTCTGGTCCACCAGCGCACCCCACGCAGCATCAGCGCGCACCCGCAGGTGACCAGGAAGACGGCATCGAGGATGCCCGGGTAGATCCGCACCAGGTAATTCGCGACCCCGGCGTCGCGGGCGATGTCGCGCACCGGGTTGTAGGACAGCGCGAAGGCGGCCGCGATGACGGCCAGGATCACGATGGCCACGGCGATGTGCCCGAGCAGGCGGCCGACGTTCCGGCGCCGGGGGGCGGGCCGCTCGCTCATCGGGGGAAGCCGTTCATGGCAGAATCCCGCGTCCTTCCTTCGCCGGTCACAGAAGTGTCGGCTGATAAAGGCGGCAATTCGCGGTATTCCCGCGAAGATCAGCAAAGATCCTACGCATATTGGGCTCCCGGCACCCGCCGCCGCGCCCGGTTGCGGCGCCCGATCGCGCGCTGGTAAAGCCTGCGCGTTGGGGTCGTACAATCCCGTAGCCTGGGCAGCGTGACCTTGCGCCTCCATGACACCGCCACTCGCGAAGTACGCGAGTTCACGCCCCTGGTTCCCGGGCAGGTGTCGCTGTACGTCTGTGGTGCCACGGTTCAGGCGCCGCCGCATATCGGCCACCTGCGGGCCGCTCTCGCGTTCGACATTCTTGTGCGGTGGCTGGAGGCCAGCGGCTACCGGGTGACCTTTTGCCGCAATGTCACCGATATCGACGACAAGATAATTCGCGTCGCCGAGCAGGACGGCGAGCCCTGGTGGGCGGTCTCCGAGCGGAACCAGCGCGCGTTCACCCACGCCTACGAGCTGCTGGGCCTCCGTCCGCCGGACGTCGAGCCGCGCGCGACCGGGCACGTGCCCGAGATGGTCGCGCTGATGCAGCTTCTGATCGACACCGGCCACGCCTACGCGGTCGGCGGGGACGTGTACTTCGACGTCAGGACCGACCCGGAGTACGGCAGGCTGTCCGGCCAGCAGCCGGACCAGATGCGCGGCGCCGACGACGTGACCGACGCCGCGCTGAAGCGCGACGCCCGCGACTTCGCGCTCTGGAAGGCGGCCAAGCCCGACGAGCCGTTCTGGGACACGCCCTGGGGGCCCGGCCGTCCCGGCTGGCACCTCGAGTGCTCGGCCATGTCGATGAAGTACCTGGGCGAGGCGTTCGACATCCACGGTGGCGGCATCGACCTGGTGTTCCCGCACCACGAGAACGAGATCGCGCAGTCCGAGTCGGCGGGCTTCCCGTTCGCCCAGTACTGGATGCACAACGCGCTGCTCGGCGTGGCCGGCGAGAAGATGAGCAAGTCGCTCGGCAATTCGCTGCGCATCGAGGAGATCCTCAAGCTCGCCCGCCCGGTCGAGCTGCGGTACTACCTGGGCGGGGCGCACTACCGTTCGGTGCTCGAGTTCTCCGAAGACGCGCTGGCCGAGGCGGCCGCCGCCTACAGGCGCATCGAGGGGTTCGTGGACCGGGCGGCCGAGGCGCTGGGCGGGGCCGGGGACATGCCGCTGGTGGCGGGCAACCTGCCGCTCTCGTTCATCTCCGCCATGGACGACGACCTCGGGGTGCCGGCCGCGCTGGCGGCGGTGCACGCCGCCGTCCGGGACGGCAACACCGCCCTGCAGGAAGGCCGCCTGGACGACGTCCGGGAAAGCCTCACCCAGGTGCGGGCGATGCTCAGCGTGCTGGGCCTGGACCCACGGTCCGAGCCGTGGACCGGCACCGACAACCAGAGCGAGCAGATGCGCGAGATCGTCGGCGCGCTGGTCCAGGTCGCCCTCGACCAGCGCCAGGCCGCCCGCGCGCGCAAGGACTTCGCCACCGCCGACGCGCTCCGTGAGGGCCTGGAGAGCGCGGGTATCGCGGTCGAGGACACCAGGGACGGCCCGCGCTGGGAGATCCGCCGGTGAGCGCACGCCGTTCGGGTTCGGGCAGTTCGCGCTCCTCGGCCGGCCGCCCGGACAAGAGCACCCACGCCAAGTCGGGCAAGCCCCGTCCGGGCACTGGCGGGTACGGGCGCAAGGGCCTGGAGGGCAAGGGCCCCACGCCGCCCGCCTACCTGCGCCCGGGCCACCCGGCCCAGCGCAAGGCGTCGGCCAGCGCGCGGGCCGCGGGCCGGGACGCCGACGGCGTCCGCGACGGCGGGCGGCCCGGTGATGGTGGCCGGCCCGGGGGCGGCGTTCGCGGCAGCGGTGACGCGCCGGAGATGGTGGCCGGGCGCAACTCGGTGACCGAGGCCCTGCGGGCGTCCGTGCCCGCGGTCGCGCTGTTCGTCGAGCAGCGCGCCACCGACGACAAGATCCGTGAGGCCGTCCAGCTGGCCGCCGAGGCCGGCATCCCGGTCCGCGAGGCCGGGCACGCCGAGCTGGCCCGGCTGACCGGCCATGCGGTCCACCAGGGGGTCGCGCTCAGCGTCCGGCCGTATGAGTACCTGCTGCCCGACGAGCTGACCGAGCGCGCCACCGCCCGGGGTGAGCTGCCGCTCATCGTGGCGTTGGACGGGGTGACCGATCCCCGCAACCTGGGGGCGGTGGCCCGCTCGGTGGGGGCCTTCGGCGGGCACGGGGTGCTGATCCCGACCCGGCGGACCGCCAGCGTCACCGCCGGCGCGTGGAAGGCCTCGGCGGGCGCGCTGGCCCGCGTCCCGGTCGCCCGCGCCCCCAACCTGGCCCGGGCGCTGGCCGCCTACCAGGAAGCGGGCGTCTTCGTGGCCGGCCTGGACGGCTCCGGCGACACCCCCGTCGCCGAGTTGCCGGTGGCCGACGCCCCGCTGGCGCTGGTGGTCGGTTCCGAGGGCCGCGGCCTGTCCCGCCTGGTCGCCGACCGCTGCGACGTCATCGTGCGCATCCCCATCGAGGGCAGCACCGAATCCCTCAACGCCGGCGTCGCCGCCGGTATCGCCCTGTACGAGGTCGCCCGCCAGCGCGCCTCCCGGTAGCATGGCCGCTGCCCGCCGGTGTAGCTCAGTTGGCAGAGCAGCCGTCTTGTAAACGGCAGGTCAGCGGTTCGAATCCGCTCACCGGCTCCCAGGTGGACAGAGGTTTATCGAACAGCAGCGTTTGAGGCCGTGGAACGGTTCGTGGAACGGACTGGCGTCCGATACGGTCTAGCCTGCTGTCATGGCAAGGGTTTGTAGGGGGCACGTAGAACCACTGCCGAGTGGGTCGTTCCGGGTGTCGGTGTACGCCGGGGTCGATCCGTTGACCCGGCAAGAGATCCGTCTCCGGGCCACGGTCAAAGATGAGCGGCTGGCGCAGATCGAGCTCGGCAGGCTCCTCAACGAAGCCTCCGAAGGCCGCACGCCCGAGGCCGGCGCGAGTGTGGCCAGGCTGCTGGATGAGTACGCCGCGGTCGCTGAGTCGGACGTGTCCACGCGGCAGATCAACGAGGGCTTCATCCGGCGGACGATCAAACCCGCTCTCGGCCACCTGGAGGTGCGCAAGGTCCGCGGGCCGATCCTGGACAAGCTTTACACGCGGCTTAAGCGCTGCGGTGACCCGTCCTGCACGGGCAAGCCGTTCACCGAGCACCGCAACGTCCCGGCCTTGACGATCAGCCGGGACGACTCCCGCCCTAGCTGGCAGCAGGTCAGCGAGATACTGGCCGAGGCCATCAATCCGGAGCCCTGGCTCCCGGCGACGAACTGCCCTCGATCACCGGGCTGAGTGCTCTGCATGGCGTCGGCACGGGCGTGATATGCCATGCCATCAAGGAACTTGCTGCGGATGGTCTGATCATCGCTCTGCATGGCCGGGCTACCGTCGTGGCTGGAGAACCAATCGGCCTGGGGCCGGGCCGGTGGCGGCCAGGTCCTGGCCATGATTGCCGCCTAGCCGGCTGCCGGCCACATGTCTGCCGCCCGATGAAGCCCAACACGATCCGCGGTATTCACAGCATCCTGTCCGGTGCGTTTGCCGCGGCGCAGCGATGGGAGTGGATTGACCGGAACCCGGCGGAGTCAGCCAAGGCTCCGACCGCGATCCGTCAGACCATCCCGGCTACGTCCCCCGAAGCCGTCGCCATGGTGATCGCCGAGGCTCGCAGACGCAGTGCCCCACTAGGGCTGTACCTGTGGCTCGTGGTCGTTACCGGCGTGCGCCGCGGCGAGCTATGCGGGCTCTAGGTCCGCGACGTCCACTTGGACCAGGGCTTGATTCACATCGCCTTCAACTACGTTGTTCGCGGCGGCGCAGATGGCGGCAGGTCTCCTGTGGCAAGGTCACGCGCTGATCTTCGGCAGTGAGGTGGACACGCCGATAGACCCGGACAACTTCTCGCACTCCTTCTCCCGGCTGTGCGAGCGGGCCGGGCTCGGTCATTTGGCATCTGCACGAGCATAGGTGGCGAGGTGTCGGGACACATGCACCAAAATCGAGCCGTGAACGCCGTCACCGGGGGCGCCCTCGAGGAGCGGAGCGCCCCCGGGTAGCCTGCAGCTGCATAGGGGGAAGATCAGCGTGTTCATGGCCAGACAGCACCTCTCGGCAAGGTTGCATGGACGCCGCCCTGTGCGTCATCGCGCGATCAGTATCGTGCTCGCTCTCGGGATGACCGGGGTTGCCGTTGCAGCATGCTCGTCCCCCTCCCCTGTGGCGGCACCCCACAACAACGTGGCCACGACCACCCCGAGGCCGGCGCACACCGCGCCGAGCACCTCCCAGCGGAGCACGGCAACCCCCTCGCCTTCGGCCACGGCGACCCCCGAGCAGCCGGGATGGACCGTCGTCAGCCGGCTCCCGTCGGGGATCGCGGTCGACTCCCACAGCTCACGGCGGTCCAACGGCGACTTGGTCACGGTGCTGCGGTTCCACGCAGGCCTGGTGCACTACGCGTTGCACGTCGGGAGCATCGATCCGCCGACTGATGGTGCCGCCCTGCCTGCCAGCGCGCGGCCGGCCATCGGGGCTCGCGAACACGCGCACCTGCTCGCAGCGTTCAACGGTGGCTTCAAGATGGGCGCCGGATGCATCCCCTGCGGGGTGGGGGGGATGGAAGTGGCCGGCCGGGTGCTCTTCCCCCTCGTGAGGGGCATGACCAGCCTTGTTCTCAACCGGAACGGCGGCGCTTCGATGGGCGTGTGGGGACATGGCTTCCCGCCGGCCGGGGCGGCCGCCTACAGCGTGCGCCAGACTCTGCCCCCGCTGGTGTCGGGAGGCCGGGTGAGCCCGAATGTGGGCGACGTCAGCGCCTGGGGAGCGACGCTCGGCGGAGGCCTCCTCACGGCCCGTAGCTCGGTGGGCATCGATGCCCGCGGAAACGTCCTTTATGCGGCCAGCATGAGCGCCCTCCCGTCGGACCTGGCCGATGCGCTCGTGTCGGCCGGCGCGGTGAGCGCGATGGAGCTCGACATCAACCCCGAATGGGTTCAGGCTGACACAGCACAGTCGCCGGGTGGCCCGCTCCGCGCCGCAGTCCCGGGCCAGTATCGTCCAGCGGACCAGTACCTCAGCGGCTGGATTCGGGACTTTGTGACCGTGCTCGCCGGCCCCTGACCGCGGGGCAGCAGTCAGTCCGATGGGGGAGAGGGGCGGGCGCACCAGGACCACAGCCGGAGCTGTGCCAGATGTACTCACCACTCCCTTCGGATTGCCTTAGCCTCATCCCTTGCCGCCTTCGACTCCGAATCTCGCCCGTGTTCGTCCGGGAGCGGGCTCAGGACGCCTGCCCGGCGTCCTGGGACGGCGCGGCCTCCGGTCGTGGTTGCCGCCAGGGGTTCGATCATGACCAGAAGGCCCTCGTCTTTAGCGTGCGCACGCTAATGGACGGCCTGGGACTGGGGAGTGAAGCCTCGCACGCTAGGCGGTGACCAGCGAGGCGTGGACCGGCTCGTGGACCGAAAGGGTGCGAAATTCCAGGGCAATCAGCGCTTCCGTCGCTATCGGGCGTGTTGTTTATGCAGGTAGCGGTTATGCAGCGGGGGAGCATGCCTCTCGTAATGCGCTGCCTCGGGTGAGCTCGGGTGAGCTTATCCGTTGCCGAGTTGCGCCGTTGTTAGATCAAGGCGGCGCGCTACGTGCGCCGCTGGCCCGGCGTCAGCGGCGGCTCTGGCTTGGAAGCCCCAGCCGCCACACGCCGGGCCACGCCGCGATGCTGCCGCCAGATCAGCAGAGATCATCCGGCACGCAGACCGGATAGCGTTGGCGTTCGCTGTCTCTCCGGCCGATCCCAGCTCGCAGCAGCCAGACGGCACGCCAGTGCACGCTGCCATCAGCCGGGCTCGCGCAGCGGCAGGACCAGCACTGAGCCCCGCCAGTCACGACGGCGGGGCTTAGTGATCTCCGAGCCGAGGTAGCCGTTCCCCCGCGTCAGGTAGACGCCGAGTCCCTCGCGTTCTGCGCGATGTGGTTAGCGATGAACTCGTCGCTGATTTCGTCGTTCGGATGGTGTTGCGCCACGTGTTCGTGAGCGATCCGGTCGAGGTCGCGGTCGTCGGTGCCAGTCAGCGTCGTTCCACAGGGACAATCCACTTGTCGCATCCTGATCTTCCTTCCCTGTGAGGTTCAAGTTCCACTCGCCTTCTACTCGCTTCATATCGCCGCCGTAAACACGACATGTACAGCATCGTGACCCGCGTTCTTGAGGCCGTCGGCCTTCTCACTGGGACCGGGATGGCCCGCTGAGGGTGCGCGACACCCCTCCACCGTCAATGGCGCTTCGCGTTTCCTCCGGAAATGGCCTTCGGCCACCGGGAGCGTTCGCGGCCAGCGGCTAGCCCGGATACGTAACCGACCGCCCGCTGCCCGTCGGCGCGGAAGGCGCACTGCTCGGCGCCAAAGCGGCGGCGGTGTGTGTTCTGGAGACCTTCATCGAGCATGCCCTGCGGCTCGATAGCTGCAGTTCAGGTCTTCGGCGCACCTCTACAGGCAGCCGGACTCCCGCCGCATAGCCAGCAATTCACTCAACATGTGAAGCTAAGGACGGATACGCGGCGTTCGCCAAGGGCGGGCTCGCCGTCCTTAACGAGCTGTTCGCCGAGGACCTGCTGTGGCATGAGACGTCAGATACAAGGTGAGTTCCGCGGACCGGAGGCCGTCTTCGGGTTCTCCGGCTTGGTCATGGAGATCACGGAGGGATCGTCCCGCCCTTGACCTTCATGCGGTCTTTGCGGACGATGCGCCAGGTCGGCGACGAGAGCGTGGGATCTATGTACGAAACCGTCCACGGTGACCACGACTTTCCGGCGCCTGGGGTATGGCCGGCGGGTGCTACCCGATAACCAGGGTTGCTGGCCTTGACCAGCTCGCGCCGCAGGGCGACGGTTGATGCAAGGCCGCGGGGCTCCGGCGTGCCGCTGCCGCGGGGCGGAGTTCAAGCTGATCACCTTTGCAGATGGTCATTGCCGGGAGGATGCGGGGTGGCGGCACCGGATAAGACGGCGGACGGGCCGGGGGCGGCGCGGGCTGCCCCAGCCGGCGGCTGGCCGGGAGTGCGGCATGTGCGGCGGGCGGCGCGGTGGGGCAGGCAGAACTATGCCGGGTCGGTGGCGGAGGATCTGTGGCGCCGGCTGGAGGCGATAGACATCATCAACCAGGGCGTGCTGTTCGCCGCCACGCTGCTGTTGTGCTTTTTCCCGTTCCTGATCGTCGTCACTGCCCTGGCGGGCCGGCCAGTGGTCGATACGCTGGCCCGGCTCACCGGCCTGGACAATCAGGCCGCGGCCGACGTGGGCCGCCTGTTCGCCCCGTCGGCGGCCACGGCCAGCGCCGTGGTGGGGACCGCGTCGATGGTGTTTTTCGTGCTGGGCGGGGTCGCCGCGGCCACCGCACTGCAGCAGCTCTGTGAGCGGGCCTTCGAGCTGCCGCACCGGGGGATGAAAGACATCCCGCGCCGGCTGGCCTGGCTGGCGGTGCTGATCGGCGCCTCACTGCTGGGCGGGTGGGCCAGGCCAGCGCTGCGCAGCGCCGGCGGCCCGGCGCTGCTGGTGGCCTTCGGCCTGGTCTGGGCCACGGGTTTTTGGTGGCTCACGATGCGGCTGCTGCTGGCGGGCAGGATGTCCTGGCGGGGACTGTTCCCGGCCGCCTGCGCCACCGGAGTGCTGTACGTGGCCATGGAGGTGGTGTTCTCGGTGTTCTTCTCCGGCATCGTGGTCTCCGACAACAACAAGTACGGCCCGATCGGGATCATCTTTGCCTTGCTGTCCTACCTGATCGCCGTGGGTGTGGTCGTCATCTTGGGCGCGGCCATCGGCCTGGTCTGGCACGACCGCACATCGGGAACAACGAGACCGGTCAGTGACCGCTGACCGTGCGAAACCGCGGCGGCCCCGGTGATCGACGGCACCAGCGCGCCGTCCTAGTATCATCCGGGGCCGGGATCCCGCACCGAACCACCGCCTGATCAGCCTAAGCGCGGTGCGGACGCGGGAAAGGTGCCAGCGGATTGGCGCTATCACCCGCCACGGGTGTTGCCAGGCGGATTGGCCGACTTCATGGTGAGAACTCCTGCGCGTCACTTCGGCTGTGGCGCCGGAGGGGGGATGAAGCCGTGAATAATCTGCTGGAACGGCTTGCCGATGTGGCGGCTCGGAGGCACTGGGTCTTCATCATCGGGTGGGTGGTCATCCTGGGGGCGTTGCTGGCCGCGAAGAACGCGTTCGGCGGGGAATATGTCAACAACTACACGGTCTCGGGCAGTGATTCCGCGGCCGGCCTTGACGTGCTGAACAAGACGTTCCCGCAGCAGGGCGGGTACGGCGGGCAGATCGTGTTCCACGCCAAGAGCGGGACGGTCACGGCGCAGCAGTCCGCGGTCAGCCAGTCGGTGACCAACGTCTCCAAGCTGCCGGACGTCATTAGGGCAGTCAGCCCGTTTGCCTCGTCGAATACGGGGACGGTCTCGAAAGACGGCACGATCGCGTATGCGAACGTGGGCTGGAGCGTGAACCCGGACTCGCTGGACACCGCGTATCTGGACAAGCTCAACAACGCGGTGGCCCCGGCCACCAAGGCTGGCCTGCAGGTGGCGTACGGCGCGGGCGCGGGCGAGATCGGCCAGAAGACCAGCGACATCAAGTCGGAGATCATCGGCCTGGGGTGCGCGCTGGTGCTGCTGCTGATCATGTTCGTGTCGCTGATGGGGGCCGCGGTCCCGCTGGTGTCCGCGATCTTTTCCGTGCTGTGCGGGCTGGCGCTGCTCGCGCTGCTCGCGCGGGTGGTCACGTTCCCGACCACCGCGCCGACCATCGCCACACTGCTGGGGCTCGGGGTCGCCGTGGACTACGGGCTGTTTATGGTGGCCCGGCACCGGGAGCAAGTGGATGCCGGGATGGGGGTGCTGGCCTCGATCCGGCGCACCGCGGCCACCTCCGGTGCCGCGATCGTGGTGGCGGGCAGCACCGTGGCGGTGTCGGTGCTCGGGCTGTATATCTCCGGGGTGGGGTTCGTCGGGTCGCTCGGCCTGGCCGCGGCGCTTGTGGTCATCGTCACGATGATCTCGGCGCTGACCCTCGTGCCCGCCTTCCTGGGGTTGATCAGGGAGGGCGTGCGGAGCTTGTTTCCGCGTATCCGCGCCCACCGGGAGGGGCTGACCGCGCAGCAGCAGGCGGCGGCCACCGCCGCCGCGACGCATGAGCAGCACGAGCAGAGCGCGTTCGCCCGGTGGGGGCGGATGGTCAGCGCTCATCCCTGGCCGTGGGGGGTGGCCAGCGTCGCGGTGCTGCTGGTGCTGGCCATCCCGCTGTTCTCGATCACGCTCGGCCAGCCGGACAACGGGACGAACCCCACCTCGGACAGCAGCCGGCAGGCCTATGACCTGATTTCGCAGGGCTTCGGGGTCGGCGTGAACGGGCCGCTGACCGTGGTGGTCAAGCTGCCGGACCAGTCCAGCTCGGCGAACAGCTCGCTGGTGTCCACGATGCAGTCGGACATCGCCAAGACCGCCGGGGTCGCCTCGGTCACGCCCGCCCAGGTGAACTCGGCCGGCGCCACCGCGGTGTTCAACGTCATTCCCACCACCCGGCCGCAGGCCACGCAGACCACCGCCCTGGTCACCACGCTGCGCGACACGGTGCTGCCCAAGGAGCATGCGACCAGCTACGTCACCGGCACCACGGCGGGGGCGGTCGACTTCACCGCCCAGATCACCAGCCGGCTGGCCTGGCTGATCCTGGCCGTGGTGGCGATCTCGTTCCTGCTGCTGACCACGGCGTTCCGGTCGGTGGTGATCGCGGCCAAGGCCGCGATCTTGAACATCTTGTCGATCGGCGCGGCCTACGGGGTGATCGTGGCGATCTTCGAGTGGGGCTGGGGCAAGAGCGTGATCGGCCTGCAGTCGACGCTGCCGATCCCGGCGTACGTGCCGATGCTGGTGTTCTGCATCGTGTTCGGGCTGTCCATGGACTATGAGGTGTTCCTGCTGTCCCGGGTGCACGAAGCCTGGCTGGCCACCCGGGACGCGCACCGCGCCGTCGCGATCGGGATCGGCGCGACGGCCCGGGTCATCACTACCGCCGCCGCGATCATGGTCGTGGTGTTCACCAGCTTCGTGATCAACACGAATCCGGTGGTGAAGATGCTCGCCATCGGGATGGCGTTCGCGGTGCTGATCGACGCCTCGCTGGTCCGGATGTGCCTGGTGCCCTCGATCATGTCGCTGCTCGGCGAGCACGCTTGGTGGATGCCCCGCTGGCTGGAGCCGGTGGTGCCGAAAATTCAGCTGGAGGAGAGCGCGCCCGAGCCGTCAGATCCTGAGCAGATCACCCGGTAGGCACGCCGGCGGCTTCTTGCGCGGCGGCAGCCCCGGACCCGGCACGGGGCCGCTGCCAGCCCTGGCGGCTAGGGCGGTGACCAGTCGCCCGGCGCTCTCCGTGGAACGGGTCGTGGAACGAGTGGCTGCGAATTTCCGGTGCAATCAGCGCTTCAGGTGTATTTCGCGTGCTGTTTGTGCAGGTAGCGGTGCTGCGGCATGCTCGCGTGCCTCTCGTAATGCATCGTTGCGTATGAGCTGACTGAATATCAAACCGGTGCCTCAGCCCGGTTGTGACAACTTTCTCTACGAAAGGCTTCAAGGGCGCACCTTCGGCGCGCCCGGCCTGGACGTGGAGCGCGAGAATCGGGCGCGGGTCAACCGTGGGGAAGATGAGCGGCCAAAGTGGCCCGCCGTAGGCGGCCGGGGTCAGGGCCGGGCGGCTCGCCGTTGGCGGTGCGGCAGCTTCCGTCACGCCCTCTGGGCGAAAGCCCGCCAGGCGTGACGAGCTGCCGCGCCCGACGGCCCCGGTGACCGGCCGCATGCCCGTACCCGCCGTATCCCCCTGGTGCCGTGCCCGTACGCAACGACCAGGCCGCAGACGAGCGCCAGTAGCGCCGACCCTGGTAGAACGTCACAGCGGCGGGGCGGAACGCCGCGCATTGTCCGGGCCGCCCCCTCCACCCGCAAGGGCACCCGAAGATCCTTTCTGATCGCTGGGCAGAAAGGATCTTCAGGACCCACCCTTGCACGCGGAGCTTCTGGCAACCCGGCGGGCCTGACGGCAAGGGCCAGGCCAAAGGCCAGGCCCCGGGGGCGCACGGCGAACCTCCACAGCACCTTTCAGGAATCGCCTTCATTAGGTTTGTCGTCCGAGGAAGGCAATGACTCTACTGATTGAGTTCCGAGTGTAGTTTCCGGTAGATGGGCGCCGAGCTTCTTAAGATTTTTTCCGCCGTCTTCTTATATGGGTGAGTTTGAGAGGCAACATTGAGATAGAGGCGGTAGACATTAGCAACCATAAAGGAACCTGTCGCCAAGGAAATCGCATTACGCCCAGCGAAACTAGGAAAAGAGCTCCTGCGAATGGGCTAGAAGCGAACGGAATGGCAAGCATACCACTTTCTATCTCTATTCGTGTTTGCGAATAGCAATAATGGCAGCAAGGACGCCACCCAGGATGGCCAGTGAAAAAAGGGCAACGGTGTATGTGACGAGTATTTGGAAATTTGCCAGTAGACTATTAGATTCCCGATCCAATCGCCATTTCTGAATTAGTGTATATCGATTAATGATTTGCTGAATTCTTCGATTGCGACGCACGCTACTCTTAGCTGAGTATACGTTCTTTAGCCACGGTGTAAGTAGGTTGACACCTACCCCAACAGGAATTGACACTAGAGCTGCTATTATTATAGCCCAGCATAAAATACTCCCGCTACTAATAGATGGACCGGCAATATTTAGAGTATATTTTCTGCAACAATAGTCGTGGGTTGTGAACCTAGGGACCACCCCAGGTGTTGAATTGGCCAATCATAGGGTCGGCGCCAACTCTGTGAATCTCTTGCGACCGAGGAGCCGACTGTACCTGCCGGGCACTCTAACTTCGGAGCGGCATCCTGGCTGTCAACGCCTTGACGCGGACCGGCGACCAAGCGGACCTGATCTTGCGGCTGCGCTGGCCGCTTCTTGGCCGCCAAAGGACGCTCATTGCCGCCGCCTGGTGCGCATAGTTGAGCAAAATATTGGCAGGTCAGCAGCGGAACGGGCAGGTAGCGGGTGCGCGTGACACAGTC
>CAWHMD010000002.1:0-1292166 GCA_963830385.1 uncultured Actinomycetes bacterium
GAGGGCACTGAATAAAGAGGTGCCTCATGGCATTTGTGCCGGCAGTGTGTTCGATGTTCTGGGATGATGGTGTCATGCAGGGCAGCGAGCGGATGGACCGGGAGTTGCTGGACGCGCAGGCGCTGGTGGGGCATCTGGTCCCGGCGGGGAGCATGTTCGCGTTCTTGGCCGCGCACCGGCAGGACCTGTTCACCGATGAGGATTTCGCGGACCTGTTCCCGTCGGGGAGGGGCCGGCGGTCGGTGCCGGCGAGCGTGATGGCCTCGGTGCTGGTGCTGCAGGTGCTGCACGATTACTCCGATGCGGAGACCGCAGAGGCGGCCCGCTGTGATCTGCGGTGGAAGGTGGCGTGCGGGTTCCCGCTGGATCATGGCGGGTTTGATCCGTCCACGCTGGTGTACTGGCGGCGGCGGCTGGCGGCCTCGCAACGCCCGCACCGGATCAATGGGGTGGTCCGGGCAGTGATTGAGCAGACCGGGGTGCTGAAAGGACGCCGCCGGCGGGCGGTGGATTCGACGATCCTGGCCGATGCGGTGGCCACCCAGGACACCATCACCCAGCTGATCGCCGCGGTCCGCCGGGTGGGCCGGGAGGTGCCCGGGGCGGCGGACCTGATCGCGCAGCTGTGCACCGGTCATGATTACGGCCAGCCGGGCAAGCCGCGGATTGACTGGCAGGACCCGGCCGCGAAAGACGCGCTGGTCTCGGCCCTGGTGAATGACGCGGCCGCGCTGGTGGCGGCGCTGGCCGCCGCTGACCTGGGTGAGCCGGCCGCCTCGGCGGTGGGCCTGCTGGCGCTGGTGGCCGGGCAGGACGTGGAACCGGCCGAAGGCAGCGATGGGACCGATGGCCGCTGGCGGATCGCCCGCAAGGTCGCCCCGGACCGGGTCATCTCAGTCAATGACCCCGAGGCGCGGCATACCCGCAAATCGCCGGAGAACCGCCGGGACGGCTACCGGGCGCATGCCGCCGCTGATCCAGAGACCGGGATCATCACCGCAGAGCAGCTGACGAAGGCGGCCGGGGAAGACAACAGCGACGCCGCGGTGGCGGCGCGGCTGCTGGCCGCCGAGACCGGGCCTGCCGAGGTTTACGGCGACACCGCCTACGGCACCGGGGACCTGCGCGCGGCGATCGGGCAGGCCGGGCACACCGCGGTGATCAAGCCCGGCCCGCTCAAGCCGGCCGTGGAGGGCGGGTTCACCCTGGACGATTTCACCGTCGATGAGGCCACCGGCACCGTGACCTGCCCCGCTGGGCTTACCCGGCGCATCAGTGCCCGCCGCTATGTCACCTTCGGCGCCGCCTGCACCGGCTGCCCGCTGCGGACCCGGTGCACCACCGCCAAGACCGGCCGCGCCCTGCAACTGCACACCCACGATGCGATCTTGCGCGCGGCCCGCGCTGCCTGGGCCGCGCAGCCTCTGCTGCGTCAGGACTACCGGAAATACCGGCCCAACGTTGAGCGGGCGATCTCCCAGATCGCCAGCCGCGGCGGGCGGCGTCTCAAACTCCGCTACCGCGGCACCACCCCCAACAACGCCTGGCTCAAGCACCGCACCGCCGCTCTCAACCTGCGCAACCTCATCAGCCGCGGCCTGACCCGGCGCGACGGGGCATGGGCACTGACCTGACCACCTCCGGGCCGGCACCAGGCCCCGCTTGCAGCCACCCCCCGGCCCTGCAAAGCTGGCGGTGGCGGGAAGGGCGACCACTTCGCCGGGCCCGCAAGGGCCTGGCTTTCTGCCGCACAGACGGCCTTGCCGGCGCTCTTCCCGCCCCAGATCAACCTTTATTCAGGGTCCTCCTAGCGACGCCAGGCGGTCACGCTCGGCCGCGGCATCTGCGACTCCGAAGCGGGTTACGACTCCGAAGCGGGTTACGGGGCCGGCCGGGGCGGGCCCAGCCGGGCCTGCGGTTAGCTGGAGCCAGATCGGGCCGACGTGGAATTCGAGCACGCCGGGGGCCGGCGCCAGCTCGGGGTCACCGAGGGCGAACACTTGCTGGTACCAGCGCGTTGCCTGCGCCAGGTCGCTGACCTGGAGGCCGATGGTCACACTCGACACCTGCACACCGCAACGCTAGCCAGCGGCCGGCTCAGGAGGCCGACCAGGCATACGCCACCGGAGCAGCCCATCGGCCCTCCAAGTCACGCGCGCCGCGTGGATCTCCGCACTACGCGTGTACTCCCGATTTGGGTACGTTTTCCCGCAGCATTTGCGGGAAAACGTACCCGGACTCTCCGGGCACGGGGGCCCAGTGACCACTCAGGGGTCACCGAGGGCGGACAGTTGCTGGTACCAGCGCGTTGCCTGCGCCAGGTCGCTGACCGGGAAGCCGAGGGTCACACTCGACATCTGGACACGGCAACGCTAGCCAGCGGCCGGCTTGGTGGCGGCGGTGGGGCTCAGGGGTGGGCCGGCCGGGAGCTGGGCGAGGATTGCGGCTGGGAGGACCGTGGACTGGGATTTGAGGTTGTAGCCGAGGATGCCTGCTACTGACGGGGACGGGAGCGCGTAGCGGGTCGCGCCGGTGACCAGGAAGTAGGTGGTGACGCCGGCCGAGCCTGCTCCGGGAGCCGCGCCTATCAGGGCGCCGTGGGCTGGGGGGAGCCAGAGCGCGGTGAGCCCGCCGCCGGAGGTGGGGGTGGCGCCCGAAGGCACTGTGGCGCCGGTGACCAGGTGGGGCTGGAGAGCCGAACCGTAGGTGACGCACAGCGCGGAGCGGATGGCCGTGACGGCCGGGATGGTGGCCGGCAAGCCGCCGCGCGGGATGGCCGTCGGCGACAGGTCGGCGGTGGCTTGGGACGGCGAGATGGGCTGAGCGGCGGGGGCGCCGGGCTCGCGGGTCAGGAGCTGGGCCTGGGTGCCGGTGATGTGGGCGAGCTTGCCGTCGGCCAGGAGGACGTAGTACTGGCTGACCGCCCCACCGGCGCCGGGCTGGTCGAAGACCTGGCCGGCCAGGGCCACCCCGTCGGGGCCGGCGACGCCGGTGCCCTGGCCGGGGATGTGGGGGGCGGTGAACGGCGGGCCGCCGGGGAGGGCGTTCAGCCAGGCGACGGGCACCGTCTGGACCTGCATGGCGGGGAACAGGGTCTGGGCGACGGTGGGCTCGATGGCCAGGCGCTCCCCCGCCCACAGGACCCAGACGTCGCCCTGCCCCGAGGTGACCAGGGCCGCCGATCCGGTGCCCAGTCCAACCCCGCCGACCGAACGGCCGCCGACCAGGGTGGTGCCGGCGGTGGTCGCGCAGACCGACCACGGGCCGGTGACCAGGTTCTGCGCCAGCGGCAGGTCCTGGGGCAGGCCAGCGACCCCGATGGTGGGGCCGAGTGAGTAGCGGGCCAGCGCCGACGGGGTGACGGTGACCCGGCGGACGCTGGTGAAGTCCAGCGCCAGCAGGGCGGACGGGTAGTTCAGGGCCGGGCAGAGCCTGCCGCCGTCGCAGGGCACGTAGGCGGTGGCGCTGGCCGAGTCGATGACCAGCGTGCCGGGCCGGGTCAGGCCGGCGGCGCTGCTGGACGGCGCGATCAGGCCCAGCACCGCGAACACGGCGGCGGCGATCGCGGCGGCCAGCAGACCGGAGACCGTGGCGACGTTGAGGCGGCGCAGCGGCTGGTCCGGGGAATCGGGCTCGCCGCTGATCAGCGCCAGCGCCGAGCGCTGGGTCATCAGCCGGTGCGCCTGCAGCAGGTCCTTGTGGCTGGCCACCGTGTCCGCCTACGCGCCGAGGCCGTGCAGCAGGCCGAACACCCCGGCGACGGCGAGCGCGAGCGGGACCAGGCTGATGATCAGGATCGTGTCGGCGACATCGGCCGCCCGGCTCCAGAACGGTGACGGCCGGTGGCCCGGACGCCGCCGGGCGGTTCCCGCCAGGATCGCGGCCGCCGCCAGCAGGGCCAGCAGGACCGGGGCGGCCGCGTGCATCGAGTGCCCCGCCAGCGTCACCGCCAGCCAGGTCAGGCCGCCGTAGCCGGGGATCAGCAGCCACAGCCGTTGCGCCCGGCCGCGGAACACCCGCGACCGCAGCAACAGCACGCACGCGAGCACGCCGGCCAGCACCGGGGCCAGGCCACCGCGGCTCAGCCCGAGCACGATGGCGGCGCCGCCACCCAGCAGCCCGAGGCCGGAGACCGCGCCGGTCACCACCCGGTCGGCGGCGGCCGCCCGGGCGCGCACGTCCAGCGGGTCTCCCCCGGCCGCCCGGCCGGGCCCGTCCAGCAGGTCCGGCTCGTCGTCCCAGTCGGGCACCTCCAGCGGGACGGTGCCGGACCGGATCGCGTCCAGCCAGGCGTCGTCGCGCAGGTCCTCGGCGCTGGCCGGGACGGGGGGCAACCGCAGCCGGGCCAGCCGGAACGCGGCCGCCGGGATCAGCGGGGTCAGCGCCAGGGCCGGGGTGACGACCAGGCCGGCCGCACCCGCCGCGGTCAGGCCCGGCCACAGCCAGGCCAGGGCCGCTCCGGCGGCACCGAACGCGGCGGCCACGGCCACCCCCGCGAACCCCGGCAGGCCGTGGGCGACGGCGGCCGCGGCGATCACCGCGGCCACCGCCAGCAGCACGAAACCGGTCAGCAGGACCATCGGGCCCAGGTGAGCCAGCGGCACCGTCCGGAGCGGCCCGAGCAGCCCGGCCGCGAACGCGAACGGCAGCGCCGCGTAGCCGAGCACCGCGCCCGCCGGCGCGTCACCGCCGGCCCGGGACACCGCCGCCCCGGCCGCCAGCAGCAGCACGGCCAGCAACCCGGCCGCCAGCGTGGGGGTGGTCCACGGCGGCCCGGACCGGAGCAGGACCAGCGCCCCGGCGGCCAGCGCGGCGGCGGCGGCCCCGAGAGCCACCCGGCGGCCGTCGGCGGCGCCCCAGCGGCCCGGGCCGTCGTGGACGCCCGCGATCTCGTCGGCGATGTCGTCGGACACGGCGGCCGGCAGCGCCTGGTGCCAGGGCCGCAGGTACAGCAGCTCACCGTCGGCCACCCCGGCCTGGGCGGGCGTGACCGGCGGCTCGAACGGCGGCTGGCCGAACCGCTGCAGGGCCCAGCCCTCGGCCGCCTCGGCCACGGCGGCGCGGTCCAGGCCGGCGTACAGGGCGATGCCCGGGAACAGCTCGGCGAACGGCACCTGCGCGGGAAGGGCCAGGTCAACACGCTTCCGCGGGCTGATCACGGTCACTCGGCGCAGATCCGCGGCCGCGGCAGGTGTCATCGTCACTCCCGTTTCCTCGCTGCCGGATTGAACGGAACGGCCCCGGCGAACGGTTCATTAGGAGAAGAGAAAGGGGCTGGCATGGCGACGACCGTCCCGGGAGATGACGCGCGGGCCGCCGTTCCGGAGGTGCCGCAGGGCGAGATCCGGCTGCAGTCACCGCCCGAGCTGCCGGAAGCAGCCGCGGACGGCCTGACCCAGGTCCTCATGTACCTGCCGATGGGCGCGATGGCGATCGGCATGGTCGCGGTGCTGGCCGGCGGGAACGCCAGCCCGGTCCTGTTCGCGGGCAGCGGGGCCATGGCCCTGGGCATGGCCGGCATGATGTTCGGCCAGCTCGGCCGGGGCAAGGGTGACCGCAAGGTCAAGCTCAACGGGCAGCGCCGGGATTACCTGCGCTACCTGAGCCAGCTCCGGCGCCGGGTGCGGCAGGCGGCCTCCCAGCAGCGCCGGGCGCTGGAGTACCGGGGACCGGCGCCGCGGTCGCTGCCGTCGGTGCTGGCGGCCGGCACCGATCAGGTCTGGCGGCGACGGCCGGACGAGCCGGGCTTCGGCTGCGTCCGGTTCGCCACCGGCACCCAGGCGCTGGCGCTGCGCCTGGTCCCCCCGGACACCAAGCCGATCGAGGACCTCGACCCGCTGTGCGCGGGCGCGCTGCGCCGGTTCATCCGGGCCCAGAGCCAGGTGCCGGGGCTGCCGGTCGAGGTGGCGCTGCGGTCGGTGACCTCGATCGGGCTGGCCGGCGAGCCGGTCGCGGTGCGGGCGCTGGTCCGTGCGCTGATCGCCCAGCTGGCGGTGCTGCACTCCCCCGCCGACGTCCGGATCAGCGTCTGCACCCCGGCCGCCCGGCTCCGGTACTGGGAGTGGGTCAAGTGGCTGCCGCACACCATGCACCCCAGCGAGCGGGACGCGGCCGGCCCGGTGCGGCTGATGAGCCCGTCGCTGGGTGGCCTGGAGGCGATGCTGCAGCTGCGGGACCGGCCCCGGTTCCCAGGATCGGCGGGCGCGGGGTCGCTGCCGTTGCACGTGGTCGTGGCGGACGGGGCGGCCCGTGAGCCCGGCGTCGAGCTGGACGGCATCGACGGCGTGGTGGTCATTGAGGTCGACGGGAAGACGGGGACGAGCGAGACGGCGACGAGCGAGACGGCGGCGCTGGCGTTGCGGGTGACGCCGGACGCGGTGTACCGGGTGCCGCGGGACGGGGGTGCCGAGGCTCTCATTGGGGTGCCGGACGGGTTGTCGCTGGTGGAGGCCGAGGCGCTGGCCCGGCAGCTGGCGCCCCGGCGGGCTCCGGTCGCGGCCGGGACGGCGGGCGACGGGCTGGCCGCCACCACCACGCTGACCAGCCTGCTCGGGGTGGACGGCCCGCCCGCGCTGGACGTGGCGGGGCTGCGCCGGGGCCGGTCGCCGCGCGACCGGCTGCGGGTGCCGATCGGCCGTGACGCCGGCGGGCGGCCGGTCGAGCTCGACCTCAAGGAGTCGGCCGAAGGCGGCATGGGCCCGCACGGGCTGGTGGTCGGGGCCACCGGATCGGGCAAGTCCGAGCTGCTGCGGACCCTGGTGCTGGGGCTGGCGCTGACCCACTCGGCCGCCGAGCTGAACTTCGTGCTGGCCGACTTCAAGGGCGGGGCGACGTTCCTCGGCCTCGACCGGCTGCCGCACACCTCGGCGGTGATCACCAACCTGGCCGACGAACTGCCGCTGGCCGACCGGATGCGGGACGCGCTGCAGGGCGAGATCGTCCGGCGGCAGGAACTCTTCCGCGCGGCCGGCAACTACGCCTCGCTGCGGGACTACACGGCGGCCGGGCGGCCGGCGGTGCCGAGCCTGTTCGTGGTGCTGGACGAGTTCTCCGAACTGCTGGCGGCCAAGCCCGAGCTGATCGACCTGTTCGTGACGATCGGCCGGGTGGGCCGCTCGCTGGGAGTGCACCTGCTGCTGGCCTCCCAGCGGCTGGAGGAAGGCCGGCTGCGCGGGCTCGACACCCAGCTGTCCTACCGGATCGGGCTGCGGACGTTCTCACCGCAGGAGTCGCGGATCGTGCTCGGCGTCCCCGACGCCTACGAGCTGCCGTCCCGGCCGGGCAACGCCTACCTGAAGGCGGGCACCGGGGAGCTGGTGCGGTTCAAGGCGGCGTACGTGTCCGGGCCGGTTGAGGAGCCCGAGCCGGGCCCCGCGCCTGACTCCGGTGGCCCCGCCGGGCCCCGGATGAAGGCACGGATTGCCCGGTTCGGCGCGGGATACGTCGCACCCGCGTATGAACGGCCGCCGGCCGGCAGACCCTTTAAAGAGGATGATGAAAAGGCTGATGGGAATCGGCGGGAAGCGAGCGTGCGGCGGGCAGCGGGGCAGGAGCGGGGGCGGACGCTGCTGGACGCGACGGCGGAGCTGCTGGCGGGCGCCGGGCCGGCCGGCCAGCCGGCCGCGCACCGGATCTGGCTGCCGCCGCTGAGCGAGCCGCCGGCGCTGGACCAGCTGCTGAGCGAGACGGACCGGGGGGTGGCCGGGCGGCCGGCGCTGGCGGCGGTGCTGGGCGTCGTGGACCGGCCGTTCGAGCAGCGCCGGGACCCGCTCGAGGTGGACCTGGCGGGCAGCGCGGGGCACGTGGCGGTGGCGGGCGCCCCGCGCAGCGGCAAGTCGACCGTGCTGCTGGCGCTGATCAGCTCGCTGGCGCTGATCTACACCCCCGCCGAGGTGCAGTTCTACCTGCTGGACTTCGGCGGCGGGGCCCTGGGCGGGCTGGCCGGGCTGCCGCACGTGGGCGGGGTGGCCAGCCGCCGCCAGGGCGACCGGGTGCGGCGCACGGTGGCCGAGGTCCGCGCGCTGCTGGAACGGCGGGAACGGGAATTCGCCGAGCGCGGCGACGGCTCGATCACCGCGTACCGCACGCTGCGGGCTGACGGGGCGATCGCGGGCGACGGGTTCGGCGACGTGTTCCTGGTGGTGGACGGCTGGCTCACGCTCCGCCAGGACTACGAGGAGCTCGAACCGGTCGTCACCGCGCTGGCCGCCCGGGGACTGGGGTACGGGATTCACCTGGTGGCGGCGGCCAGCAAGTGGTCGGAATTCCGGCCCGCGGTCCGCGACCTGTTCGGTACCCGGCTCGAGTTGCGGCTGGGCGACCCCTACGAGTCGGAGATCGGCCGGGCGGCCGCCCGCAACGTGCCGGCCGGCGCCCCCGGGCGCGGCCTGACCCGGGACGGGCTGCACTTCCTGGCGGCGATGCCGCGGATCGACGGGCATCCCACCGCGGCCGGGCTGCCGGAGGCCGTTCGCGCGCTGGCTGGGCAGGTCGCGGACGTGTGGGACGGGGCCGGGGCGCCGCCGGTTCGGGTGCTGCCGGACCGGCTGCTGGTGAGCGAGTTGCCGCCGCCGGAGGTGGCTGACCCGGGGATGTCCCCGGGGGTGTCTTTGGGGGTTCCTTTCGGGGTCGACGAGGACGAGCTGGCCCCGGTGTTCCTGGACTTCGGCGCCGACCCGCACTTCCTGGTGCTGGGCGACACCGAGTGCGGCAAGTCGAACCTGCTGCGGCTGGTCAGCGCCGGCATCGCCGCCCGCTCCGCGCCCGGACGAGCCAAAATGATCTTCCTCGACTACCGGCGGGCGCTGCTGGACGCGGCCCAGGTCCCGCACCAGATCGGCTACGCGACCTCCTCGGTGGCAGGCGCGGCGCTGCTGGACGAGGTGCGCGGGGCGCTGAGCACGCGGCTGCCGCCGCCGGGCCTGAGCCCGGCTGAGCTCGGTTCCCGGTCCTGGTGGCGGGGGTCGGACCTGTTCGTCATCGTCGACGATTATGACCTGGTGGCCGGGCCGTCGAACCCGCTGCTGGCGCTGGCCGAGTTCCTGCCGCAAGCTCGCGACGTGGGGCTGCACGTGATCCTGGCCCGGTCGGCGGGCGGGGCCGGGCGGGCGATGTTCGACCCGGTGATCCAGCGGCTGCGGGAGATGGGTTCGCCGGGGCTGATCATGTCGGGGAGCAAGGATGAGGGGGCGCTGCTGGGCGGGGTCCGGGCCCGGGTGCTGCCGGCCGGGCGCGGGGTGCTGGTGACGCGGCGCGGAGGGGCACGGCGGGTGCAGGTCGCGCTCGCTGGCGAGGCGTCTGGGGCGGGGGCCGGTTCTTCCGGGGTCTCCGGGGCCGGGGTTGAGTCCGAGGTGGAGGGGACGGGGCAGTTTCCGGTTATCGCGTAGCGCTACAGCACGATCCACTGGCGGCCGTCGATCAGCTCGCGGACCGCGTCGAGGTGGCCGGCGTGACAGGCGGTCTCCTTGATCACCCAGAGCATCACCGTGCGCAGGTCGGGAAACTCCACGCCCCACTGCTGCCACTGCGGGTCCGGCTGGCGGGGCGGCTGGTCCGGTGAGTTCGCCGCGATGATCGCGTCGGCGTGCGCGATCTCGTCCCGGTAAAGGGCGAACACGTCCCCGGCGGTCTCGTCCGGCCCGAGCTGGAAGTCGGCGTTCGGGCCCTCGGGGAAGTAGTCCTGGGACTCGCCGTTCATCACGCACCGGAACCAGTAGTGCTCGTCGGACAAGGCCAGGTGCTTGACCATGCCCAGGCAGTGCCACCCCGACGGCAGCACCGGCCGCCGCAGCTGCTCGTCGGTCAGTCCCTCGAGGATGCCGAGGACGTGGCCTCGCTGCTCATCGAGGAAGCGCTGCAGCACCGCAGTTTCGTGGTCCATAGCGGGACAGACTAGAGCGGCCCGAGCTTTTCATCGGTGAGCCGCTCGAGGATCTCGCGGCCGATGGGCAGGGCGGCGGTGGCGGCCGGGGACGGGGCGTTGAGGACGTACAGCACCGAGCCGGGGCCCTGACCCTGCTCGACGAACAGGAAGTCGTCCAGCAGGGTGCCGTCGGCCCGGACCGCCTGGGCCCGGACACCGGCGCCGGCCGGGGTGAGGTGCTCGGCGCGGACCTCGGGCAGCATCCGCTGGATCTGCTGGACCATGGCCCGCTTGGACAGCGAGCGGTGCACCTCGCCGAGCCCGTAGCGCCAGTGGCGGCGGGCCACCCTGAGCATGCCCGGGTAGGCCAGCGATCCGGCCAGCTCGCGGGGACGGACCGTGCGCCACGAGTAGCCCTCGCGGGCCAGCGCCAGCACCGCATTCGGGCCGACGTGCACGTGGCCGTCGACGCCGCGGGTGGCGTGCACGCCGAGGAACGGGAAGGCCGGGTCGGGCACCGGGTAGATGAGGCCCTTTACCAAGCTGGCACCGTCGCCGGCCAGGCCCGCGTACTCGCCGCGGAACGGGATGATCCGCACCCCCGGGTCGGCGCCGGACGCGGCCGCCAGCTGGTCGCCCCGCAGGCCGGCGCAGACCACCGCCTGCCTGGCGAGCAGTTCGCCGCCGTCGGTGTCGGCCACGACCTCACCCGCGTGCCGGACCACACGGTGCACGGTGCGGCTGAGGTGGATCTCGCCGCCGCTCTTGGTGATCAGCTCGCCGAGCTTCCCGGCGACGGCGCGATAGTCGCAGATCCCGGTGGAGGGCACCCACAGCGCGGCGATCCCGCGCACGTGCGGCTCGTGCCCGCGCAGGCCGGCCGGGTCGAGGCGGTGGTTCTCGACGCCGTTGGCGAGGCCGCGCCGCTCCAGCTCGGCCATCCGGGGCAGCTCGTCCGGCTCGGTGGCGACGATGAGCTTGCCGCAGACCCGGTGCGGCAGGTCGTGCGCCCGGCAGAACGCCACCGTCTCGGCGCAGCCGGCCGGGGCGAGCCGGGCCTTGAGGCCGCCGGGCGGGTAGTAGATGCCGGAGTGGATCACGTTGGAGTTGCGGCCGGTCTGGTGCTCGGCCAGGCGGGGCTCGCGTTCGACCACGGCGACGGTGCGCCCGCTGCGGACCACCGCGTGGGCCGTGGCCAGGCCGACGATCCCGCCGCCGATCACCACGACGTCGTATTTCCCCCTCGTATGCACGGGCACCATTATGGCCAGGTGGTCAGGGCACATCCCCGGAGCCCGGCGGCGCGGCGGCCGGGTCGTCCTGGGCCGAGCTGAGCAGCCGGCTGGGGATGTGGGCGCCGGCCAGCACGGCGATCACGCTGACCAGCAGGGCGAAGCCGAAGGCGAGGGCCACGCCGACGCGGTGGCCCAGGCCGCCGGCCGCGCCGGCCACGATCGCGCCGGCCACACCGGTGCCGATGGCCTGGCCGAGGACGTCGAACAGCTGCAGGCCGGAGGTGGCCCGGCCCTCCTGACCGGGGGTGGCCCGGTCCAGGGTGGTCACCGACAGCGGGGCGTAGGCCTGGCCGATACCGAAGCCGCCGATGGCCCAGGCGGCGACGCCGAGCGCGGGCGGCACCGACGGGAGCAGGGTGACGCTCATCAGCACCAGGCCGGCGAACACCAGCCCCTCCCCCAGCCGGACCAGGCGGCGCGGGCCGATCCGGTTGATCCAGCGGGCCTGCACCCACGCGCCCACGGTCCAGGTCATGGTGGCGGCGGTCAGGGCCAGCGCCCCCAGCCCGGTCGGAGCGTGCCGGACGGTGGTGATCGCGTACGGGACGTAGGCGTCACCGGCGAAGAACGAGCAGGTCAGCAGCCCCCGGCCGAGGATCGTGGCGGGCAGCCCGCGGCGGGCGACCAGGGTGCCGGGCGGCACCAGCCGCCGCAGCGACGCCACCAGCAGCGCGCTCCCGGCGACCGCGCCCGCGACCACCACCGGCAGCCGCCCGGAGCTGAGCGCGGCCAGCCCCAGGCCGGCCCGGCCACCACCCCGAGCACCGGCAGGTAGGGCATCTCCGGCCGGCCGGTGGCGGCCGCCGGGCGCGGGACCCCGCGCAGGGCCAGCGTGGCCAGCAGGCCAGCCACGGCGACCAGCGGCAGCAGCCCCAGGAACACCCAGCGCCAGCCGACGGCCGACGCGACCAGCGCCGCCAGCGCGGGCCCGACCAGGCCGGGGACCACCCAGGCGGTCGACAGGACCGCGAACATCCGGGGCCGGCAGTCATCGGGGTAGCCACGTGAGATCGCCACGTAGGCGACCGCGGGCACCACCCCGGCCCCCAGGCCCTGGACCGCCCGGCCGGCCACGAGGACGGCCATGGTGGGCGCGGTACCGCCGATGACCAGGCCGGTTGCGAACAGCGCGAGCCCGGCCAGCATCGGCCGCCCGAGCGGCACCCGGTCGGCCAGCGTCCCCGCCACGACGATACCGATCAGGCTGGACAGCATGAACGCGCTGAACACCCAGCCGTACAGGCGCAGGTCACCGAGGTCCCGGCTGACCACCGGCAGGACGGTCGCGATGGCCAAGGCCTCGGACGCGACCAGGGTCACGGCCAGCACCAGCCCGACGGTGAGCGAGCGCCGGCCGGGGGTCCAGATACCACCGGCCGACGGCCCCGGAGGGGTCTGCGCGGGCCGGGCGGCCTGGTCGGTACTCACTCCCTGCAGCGTAGAACCTCAACCGCAGTTGACGTCAATCCGTTAAGATCAGCTTTGTATCCACAAATTTGTAATACATTGGGTTCATGAGCGCTGCCGAGCAACACAGCGTTGGCCTGCGGGACCTCCGGCATCACACCAGTGAGGTGCTGGCCCGGGTCCGGCACGGAGAGACCATTGACGTGACCGAACACGGGCGGCTCATCGCCCGGATCGTTCCAGCCGGAGAACGCGAACCCACCCCAGTGCTGGCGCGGCTGGTATCCAGCGGGCACGCCACCCTGGCCGAGCGACCCGGTTACCGGCCACGGATGCGGCCGGGCGACGGCACCGACCGGCTCTCCGACGCCCTGGCCGCGCTGAGGGACGAAGAAAGCTGGTGAGCCTGTACTACGCGGACACATCCGCGGCGATCAAGCTGCTGGCCGAAGAAACTCATTCCCCGGCGCTGGCGTCCTTCTACGACGAGCACACCGACGCAGAGTGGGTGAGCTCGGCCTTGCTGAAAATCGAGCTCATGCGCGCCGTGACCAGAGTGATGCCGGTGCTGATACCGGACGCCCGGGATCTGCTGCACGCTTTCTCCTACGTCGCCATCGACGACGACGTCGTGGATGGCGCGATGAATGAGCCCGACCGGGGACTGCGCTCGCTGGATGCGATCCATCTGGCCACCGCGCGGATCTTCGGCGACGAACTGGACGGGCTGGTCAGTTACGACGACCGGCTGCTGCGGGCGGCGGGTGAGGCAGGGTTGCCCACCATCACTCCCCGGGAACGATGACGGCCGTGAGCGAGGACATGCGGGCGGTGGTGGTGGCCGGGGACGGGACCGTCGGGGTGGAACGGGCGGCGGTGCCCGAACCGGGGCCCGGGGAACTGCTGGTGGCCATGGCCGCGGCCGGGATCTGCGGGTCGGACGTGCACGCGGCGCAGGGCTCGCACCCGTTCGTGCCGCCGCCGTACCGGCCGGGGCACGAGGTCACCGGGACCGTGCGGCGGGGCGGCCCGGGGACCGCCACGCCAGCCGGGCGCCGGGTGGTGGTGAACCCGGTGCTCTACTGCGGGCACTGCAAACGCTGCCGCCAGGGCCAGGTCAACCTGTGCCGGGAGATGGCGGTGTTCGGCTGCGGCACCCCGGGCGGGGGCATGGCCGAGTACTTCGCGGTCCCGGAGCGCAACGTGGTGGCGTTGCCGGACGAGCTGACCACCCTGCAGGCGGCGCTGGTGGAGCCGCTGTCCACCCCGGTGCACGCGGTGCGGCTGGCCGGCCCGGACCTGACCGGGCAGACGGTGGTGATCCTCGGCGCGGGCACGATCGGGCTGATGACGCTGGCGGTGGCCCGGCAGCACGGCGCGGCCAGGATCGTCATGACCAACCGGTCGGCGGGCAAGCGCGAGCTGGCGTTGCGGCTGGGCGCGGACGCCGCGTTCGATCCGCGGGAACCGGACGCGATCGGCGCGATCCGGGTCGCGCTGGGCGGCGAGAACGCCGACGTCGTGTTCGACTGCGTGGCTGTCCAGGACACCATCGGCCAGGCCGCCGAGCTGGTGCTCAAGGGCGGCACGGTGGTGGTGGTCGGGGTGCCGCCCCGGCCGGTGACGGTGCCGCTGCCCAACCTGCAGGACCGGCAGATCCGGCTGCAGGGCAGCGCGGTGTACCTGCCCGCGGACTACACCGAGTCGATCGGCCTGCTGGCGGGCGGGGTGGTCCGGACCGGGGACTTCGTCACCGCGCAGTACCCGCTGGACGAGGCGGCGGCCGCGTTCGGTGCCGCCGCCTCCGGCCAGCAGATCAAGGTCGTGCTGACCGGCCGGCCAGAAGACAGGCTTAAACAGGTACGCACTGGGTAAAACGCGACCGCTCAGTCACCGTCGACGGAGGATCTTCATGCGCCGAATTCCTGGCTGGTCACGGCTCACGGCGGCATTGGCCGGAGTGCTCTGCGTCAGCGGGCTGGCGGTCGCCGGCGTACCGGCGGCCGGTTCGGCGGCGACCGCCGCCACCACGGCGCCCCCGTACAGCTGCGCGCCGAACGGGCCGGCCGGCAGCCAGACCGTCTACGGGACGTACGGCGACGCCAGCGCCATAGGCTGGGCGGGCAACAGCCAGGGCGTGGTGGCGTGCCTGGGCGGCAGCTTCTGGGTCGACACCAGCGGTGCGGCCGGCGGGCCGGGCAGTGCCAGCACAGCCGCCGTGAGCGGCACCACCTACGGCTACGGGGTCTACGACGACAGCAAGACCAGCTGGAAAAACGCCGACGGGTACCTGCCCGCGCTGGTGACCAGCTTCTCCCGGGACGGGGCGAACATCTCGATCACCAACTTCGGTGACGAGGTCACGGTCGGCGGCCACGACTTCGTGTTCATCTACAGCCGGGTCGCGGTGACCAACCCGACCGGCCAGGCGGTGACCGTCGACCCGCAGGCCTCGGCCGGGCTGATCGCGCTGAACTCGGCGGCGGACACGGTGCCCGCGCACGGCACGGTGGACCACGACTACGTGGTGCCCGCGGACAAGTTCGGCGGCAGCTACGCCTATCCGTCCAACGCCGGCATCGTGGCCGCGGGCGGTTACAGCCAGCACTTCGCGCACATGAAGTCGTTCTGGGACGGCCAGCTGACCGGGATCGCGCAGATCACCCAGCTGCCCGACGCGAGCCTGATCAACGCCTACAAGACCGGGTTCATCTACACCCAGATCATCCGGTCCGGCGACGAGCTGAAGACCGGGGTCAACGGATACGACCAGGAGTTCAGCCACGACGTCATCGGCATCCTGGCCAACCTGTTCACCCAGGGGTACACGACCGGCGCGCACGGGCTGCTGCTCCGGGCCCGGCACGTGTCCGGCAACCAGCCCCAGTACCTGGACGGGGTGTGGACCTACCCCTGGGTGTGGGCGATCTACCTGCTCAAGACCGGTGACCTGAGCTTCGTCAAGGCCAACTTCGCCACCGAGGGCACCGGCGGCAAGACCGAGCCGAGCATCGAGGACACCGCGCACACGATCGCCGCCGACCGGACCGGGCCGGGCGGGATCATGGAAGAAACCAACGACATCGACGCCAACGGGTTCTGGACCATCGACAACTACGAGGCGCTGATGGGCCTGTGGGCCTACCACTATCTGGCCCAGAAGGTCGGCAGCACCTCCGAGGCGTCGTGGGCGCTGTCGCAGTACAACAGCCTGCTGGCCGCGACCAACAAGACCCTGAACGCGACGATCTCGGCCAGCAACCTGAACTACCTGCCGTGCTCGATGACCGAGCCGAACACCGGCAACCGCTGCGTGAACGCCGAGGACGCCAACTGGGCCGCGCCGTTCCTGTTCGGCCGGTGGGCCTGGGACGGTTACCTGTTCGGCGCGCCGCTTTCGGGGCCGGGCGTGTCGCTGATCGACGCCACCTACAAGTACGGGTTCGGCCGGCTGGCCGGGAAGCTGCCGGCCAACACGTTCGGCGGCTACCCGACGCAGTACTACAGCACCGCCTACAACGCCGGTTACGGCGAGTGGGGGCTGGCCAGCAACAACTACCGGGACCAGGGCATCTTGTCCTACCAGTTCATGGTGTCGAACGGGCAGAGCGGGCCGTACTCCTGGTGGGAGAGCCAGCAGTTCCCGAACCCGGGGTCGCCGTGGACCGGCACCCACCCCGAGTCCGGCAACGGCTCGTCGCCGCACGCCTGGGGCATCGCCAACGCCAACATGACGCTGCTGGACTCGATCGCCGCCCAGCGAGCGGACGGTTCGCTGGTGGTCGGCCAGGGCATCCCGTCGTCCTGGCTGACCTCCGGGAAGGCGATCACGGTGAAGAACTTCCCGACCACCGATGGGCAGCACATCGACCTGACGATCAAGGGCAGCGGGTCCTCGGTAAGCGTGACGATCAGCGGGAAGACGGCCGGGCCGGTGCTGGTGCAGGTGCCCGCGTTCGAGGGCAATATCGCCTCGGCCAGCGCGGGGACGGCCGACGCGAAGACAGGGACGGTGACCGTGCCGGCCGGGACCAGCTCGGTCACCGTCCAGCTCAGCCACGCGGCCAGCTGATCTGGCTGGCTGGGGTGGCTGGGGTGGCTGGCTCGCGGTTATCTTGCAGTCATGCAGCGGCAGGAGTTTCACCGCGGGGACCGGGTCGAGGCGACCCGGTCCCTGGGGTTCCTGCCGCGGGTGCCCGGCCGGACGAGATCATGAAGGTGCCGGACCAGCGGCTCGGGCGGGTGTAGGTCAGGCTGGTGATGCTCCGGCCGGGCGGCTCCTGCCCGGTCCACGGCTGGGTGGCTGACTGGGCTAGATGTGCCGGGGGCGCCCCGGGTGCTCCGCGTCGAGCAGGTCGGCGTACTCCGGGTGGGTGTCGATGAACTCCATCGTGAACGTGCAGAACACGGTGACCGTGCGCCCCTTGGCCCGCAGGTCATCGAGCGCGCCCCGGGACAGGGCGGTGGCGACGCCGTGCTCACGATGCGACGGCTCGACCCAGGTGTGAGTCAGCACGGTCCGGTTCCCCTGCACCTCGTAGACCAGCGTCCCCACCACTTCACCCCCGATCCGGGCCTCATAGGTCCGGTTCTCCGGGTTGTCCCGCACGTCGATCGTGGCCGTCTCGTCCATGCCCCACATTCAACCAGCCGGGGCGGGGTATGGCGCCTGCCTCGCGGGACGCCCTGTTACTCCAGGAGGCGTTCCCAGAGGATGACGTCGCGCCAGAGGCCGCCCAGGAGGATGTGGGAGTGCGCGATCCCGAAGGCGGTGAAGCCGTTGTTCTGCAGGACGTGCTGGGAGCCGACGTTGTCCAGCTGAGTGCTGGCCTGGGCCCGGTGCAGGCGGAGCTGGCGGGTCATCAGCTCGAGGGCCAGGGCGACCGCGCGGGTGGCGTGGCCGTGGCCCTGGTGGGTGGTGGCCACCCAGTAGCCCAGGGAGGCGCCGCGGACCGGGCCGTACTCGATGTTCTGGACGGTGACCTGGCCGATGACGTCGGGGCCGGCGAGGATGACCGCGGGCCAGAGCTGGCCCTCGCGGTGCTGGGCCAGCAGGCGGCCGATCCGTTGCTGCTGGCCCGGGACGGTGAAGAACTCGGCCGGGCGGAAGGGCTCCCAGCGTTCGAAGGCGTCGGCGTCCCGGGCCAGGTGGGCGGCCAGGGCCTCAGCATCGCCCTCTTCGACGAGCCGGATGCTGGTGGGTCCGTCGTTCACCCCATCAGCGTATGAGCCAGGTTCAGGCGCCGGAGCAGAGCGGGGCCGGGGCGCCCAGCACCGGCATCCGCCAGGCGGTGGCGGCCTGGGCCACGACCTCGGCCGCCTCCTGGAGAGGGGACTCCGCGCTGACCGGATGACCAGCCAGGAAGTCACGAACGGTGTCCTGGACACCGGGGTTACCGAGCAGGCCACCGTGCAGCGCGGCCACCACCACCGTGTGCTCGGGCAGGTGACAGGCGGGCAGCGTGAGGCTGTCGGCAAGCGGCACCACGGCCAGCCAGCGTTTGGGGTGCAGCTCCGCGTCCCGGACGGCGGCGGCCGCGAAGCTGGCCCCGGTCTCGTCCACCGAGTTGATCAGCTTCTCGGCGCCGGACGTGCCGAACGGGGACAGGCCGCCGATGAACCAGACCACCGCCTGCAGCGCGTAACCGGGGACCGCCCCGCGCGCGTCGCGGCCGTCGGACGGGTAGCTGACCTGGCCCGGCGCGACGATGGGGCTGAGCAGCACGATCGAGCCGATCGGCACGCCCGGGTGCCGGGCCAGCATCGCGTACACCCCGAGCGTGCCTTCGCTCTCCGCCACCAGGTCGACCGGGCGGCCGGTCCGCTGGTGCAGCTGCTCGACCTGGGCGGCGATGCGGTCCCCGAGCACCGGGAGCGGCAGGTCGCTGGCGGCCGCGCCCTGCGGCAGCGGCTGGCCGCTGGCGTCCAGGCCCCGGTAGGAGAACTGCTCGGCGACCGCGTGGCCGACGATGGCCCGCAGCGAAGACGCGGCCGAGCAGCAGGACGACCCGAACCCCCGGACCTCCAGCACCGGCGACTGGCTGACGGCGACCGATGAGCCGGTCGGGCTGGTCAGGCCCGGCCGGGGCGAGGTCGCGGTGGCCGCCGGCTCGGTGCCGATCGCGGCCTGAGCCTGCGTGGTGTGGTGGTGTGGGGTGGCGGCCACCGCGAAACCGGCCCGCGCCACCCCGATGACCAGCCCGATGGCCAGCACCGCGGCGGCCGGGGCGACCGGCAGCCGGCCGATGATCAGGCTCCGGCGGCGGGCCGAGGCCTGAGCCTGCCTCGGCAGCCTGGTGGCCAGCGACGTGGTCACGCTGTACCAGGCCCGGGCATTGACCAGCCCAACCAGCCCGGCGATGGGGACCGCGTAGCCGGCCGGCAGCCGGTTGATGACCAGAGCGGCGACCGACAGCACGATGAACTCGGCCAGCACCCAGGCGGCCGCCCGCAGCGGCGGCAGGGTGCGCCACCACCAGCTGGCGGCGCTGCCGTGGCTGAGCAGCAGGGCGAACAGCATCAGGGCCGGCAGCACGCCCAGGAACGGCCACGAGAACGGCAGCAGCGCCACCCCGAAGACCAGCGACACCAGCGGCGACAGCAGCAGCACGGCACAGGTGGTGAGGGCGGCGCTGGAGGTGAGCAGCAGCCGGGCCCGGGGCCGGGGCAGGTCACGCGGCCAGGCCAGCCAGGCCAGGGCGGCGTCGAGCAGGCTGCGGGCCGCGACCACGGCGATCAGCGTCAGCAGGAACCGGGGCCAGGTGCCGCCCAGGCCGAACAGCCAGCGCAGATCGTGGTAGACGGCCAGCGGGGCCAGCGCGGTTACTTCCGGTGCTAGAGCCCGGGCGGCCGGGGCGGTCGCGATCACGGCGGCGGCCTCGGCCATCGGCACCGCCACACCCACCGTGACCAGTGCTGGGCGACCCCAGAAGCCGCGTGTCCGCCACATACGCTCACCCCGCGTGACGTGTTGGCCAGGCTGACGGCCTGTGCCCCCTCAGCGCCGCCTGCCGTCTAATGATCGTAATTCAGGTGGCAACAGCTTTATTTCTGGGCGCGCCGGATTTCTGGGCTCGCCGGGGCGCCGCAGCTGACCCGGGAGCCCCCCGCGTGGGACGTTTTCAGGGTTTTCCGGTTCCGAAGATGCATAAGTAACTGATATAAGTTAGTTATGCATATTTCCAGCGAAGTCTCAGGCTCCGAGGAGGAGCTGGCGCTGGGGGTGGCGGCCGGCATCGAGCGGCTGCTGAGCTTGCTCCGCTGGCTGACCCCGCGCGACGGGCTGTCACTGACGGCGGCGGCGACGCTGGCCACGCTGGACCGGTCCGGGCCGTGCCGGCTGACGCTGCTGGCCGCCAACGAGGGCGTGACCCAGCCGGCCATGACCCAGCTGGTCGCCCGGCTGGAGGACGCGGGGCTGGTCGCCCGGACCCAGGACCCGAAAGACCGGCGGGCGGTGGCGGTCAGCATCACCGCCGAGGGCTCCGCCCGGCTGGCCCAGCGCCGGGCGGCGCGGGCCGGGCAGCTGACCGGGATGCTGGCCCGGCTCAGCCCGCGGGACCAGGCCGCGCTGGCGGCCGCGCTGCCCGCGATGCAGGCCCTAGCCAGCCAGCACACACCGCACCTGGGAGATCGGAGCAGTACGTGAGCGCCAGCTCAGCAGGCTCGGCCACGAGCCCGTTCAAGCAGCCGAAGGCCGTGTTCGCGGTCGCGTTCGCCTGCGTCGTGTCGTTCATGGGGATCGGCCTGGTCGACCCGATCCTGCCGTCGATCTCGAACAAGTTGCACGCCTCCCCCAGCGAGGTCACGCGCTGATCGTCCTGGCCATCGCGATCTGGACGACCGACCGCGCGGTGCTGATCCCGGCGGTCATCGTGTCCGGCATCTTCATCGGGGTCAACAACACCGTCACCACCCAGGCGGTGATGACGGTGGCCCCGGTCGAGCGCCCGGTGGCCTCGGCCGCCTACAGCTTCGTCCGGTTCATCGGCGGCGGGCTGGCCCCGTACGCGGCCGGGCGGCTGGTGGTCGCGCTCAACATCCACGTGCCGTTCTTCATCGCGGCGGGCGCGCTGATCGTCGGCATCGGGGTGCTCGCCACCGCCCACTCGATGCTCGGGGAGGCCGAGCGCGTGCAGGCCGGGCAGGCCCACGGGACGCCCGACGAGCTGGAGGAAGAGGCGGTGGCGGTCGCCGACGGCTCGGAGACCTGACGCCGGGGCGCGGTTTCGCGCTGACGCGATACGAGACCTGACGTTGACGTCAACATCCGTTACGATTCACCTGCGAACGATCGCTTATCGGTGAATCTGGGGAGATGCATGTCTGTGGCGGGAAAACCGTCGGCTGATCCGGCTGCGGCGGGCAGTGCCGCGACCGACCGGCGGGGGGTCAACTACAAGTGGATCGCGCTGTCGAACACCACGCTCGGCATCCTGATGGTGACGATCAACCAGTCGATCCTGCTGATCTCGCTGCCGGACCTGTTCCGGGGGATCAAGCTCAACCCGCTGGTACCCGGCAACACCTCGTACTTCCTGTGGGTGTTCATGGGCTTCCTGCTGGTCACCGCCGTGCTGGTGGTGAGCCTGGGGCGGGTCGGCGACATCTACGGCCGGGTCAAGATGTACAACCTCGGCTTCGCCATCTTCACGATCTTCTCGATCGCGCTGTCGGCGACGTTCTTCACCGGAACGGCCGGGGCGTTGTGGATCATCATCATGCGGATCTTCCAGGGGGTCGGCGGCGCGTTCCTGTTCGCCAACTCCACCGCGATCTTGACCGACGCCTTCCCCGAGGACGAGCGGGGCAAGGCCATGGGCATCAACGGCATCGCCGCGGTCTCCGGCTCGTTCCTCGGCCTGCTGCTGGGCGGCGTGCTCGCCCCGATCGAGTGGCGGCTGGTGTTCCTGGTCTCGGTGCCGTTCGGGGTGTTCGGGACGATCTGGGCCTACCTCAAGCTGGTCGACAACGGGGTACGGCGCCAGGCCAAGATCGACTGGCTGGGCAACGCGCTGTTCGCGATCGGCCTGGTCGCGGTGCTGGTCGGCATCGTGTACTCGCTGCTTCCCTACGGCGGCCACCCCACCGGCTGGACCAGCCCGTTCGTGCTGACCTCGATCTTCGGCGGCATCGTGGTGCTGGCCCTGTTCACCTGGGTGGAGACCAAGGTGCCGGAGCCGATGTTCAAGCTCGGGCTGTTCAAGATCCGGGCGTTCACGTTCGGCAACATCGCCGGCCTGCTGGCCGCCCTCGGCCGTGGCGGCATCCAGTTCATGCTGATCATCTGGCTGCAGGGCATCTGGCTGCCGCAGCACGGGTTCAGCTTCAGCCAGACCCCGCTGTGGGCGGGCATCGCCATGCTCCCGCTGACCATCGGCTTCCTGCTGGTCGGGCCGCTGGCCGGCGTGCTGTCGGACCGGTACGGGGCGCGGCTGCTGGCCACGGCCGGGCTGATCGTCTCCGGCATCAGCTTCGCGCTGCTGATCGCGCTGCCGATCAACTTCAACTACATCTGGTTCGCGGCGGTCGTGCTGCTGTTCGCGATCGGCATGGGGCTGTTCTTCTCCCCCAACCAGGCGTCGGTCATGAACAGCCTGCCGCCGGACCAGCGCGGCGCGGGCGCGGGCATGCTGAACACGTTCCAGAACTCGGCCACGGTACTGTCGATGGGCCTGTTCTTCACCATCGTCACGCTGGGGCTGGCCAGCCACCTGCCCAAGCACCTGTACGCCGGGCTGACCGCCCAGGGGGTGCCGGCCGCGGCCGCGCACACGGTGGCCAACGAGCCGCCCATCGGCAGCCTGTTCTCCGCGTTCCTCGGTTACAACCCGATCGCGCAGCTGCTGGGCCCGACCGGGGCGCTGCAGCACCTGGCGCCCAAGCAGGCCGCCTACATCACCGGCCGGTCGTTCTTCCCGCAGCTGATCTCGGAGCCGTTCGCCAGCGGGCTGGATCTCGCGTTCACGTTCGCCATCATCGCCACCGTGATCGCCGTCTTCGCGTCGGCGTTCCGCGGGCAGCGTTACCTGCACCGGCCGGAGCCGGTCACCGAGGAGCTGGCCGAGGGCGCGGCCGAGTCCGGCGGCCTGCTGGGGCTGGAGCCGCTGGCGACCGACGGGCAGGACGCGCCGATGACGGTTGGGCAGACGGTTGGGCAGGAGCCGGTGGTCAACGGTGGGCCTTCGGCGTCGCCGGCGGCCAACGGCGGTCCGGGGTCCAACGGCCGGCCGGGATCCAATGGCCGGCCGGGGTCCAATGGGCACGCGGCCAGCGGGGCGGCGGCCGGGACGGCGGTCAGCGATGCGGGTGAGGAGCCGGGGACTCCGGTGAGCGATGGGTGAGGTGGGGCGTGCGGCTGGGGCGGCCGGGAGTGACGGGCCGCTGCTGGGCATCGGCGCGGCGGCCCAGCGGCTCGGCGTGTCCGAGCGTGCGCTGCGCTACTACCAGCAGCTGGGGTTGCTGGTCCCGGCCAGCACCACGCCGGGCGGCCTGCGCCGGTACTCGCCCGCCGACCTGGCCCGGGTGGAGCGCATCCGCGAGCTGCAGTCGCTGCTCGGCCTCAACCTGGACGAGATCGCGGTCGTGCTGCGCAGCGAGGACCGCATCGCCGAGATCCGCCAGACCTGGCACGACGAGCGGACCAGCGCCACCGAGCGCCGCCAGCTGACCTGCGAGTGCCTCGACCTGCAGGAGAGCCTGCGCGAGACGGTCGAGGCCAAGCGGGCCGCGCTGGAGGCGTTCCTGGCGGATCTGGACGCGCGGATCGGGCGGGGGCGGAGTTTTCTGGCCGAGCAGGAGAACCTGGTCAGCTGACAGCCTCCCCGTCATGATCCATCGGCCGGTTACGTTTTCAGTGGGAATAGCGCTGGAAACGCAACCGAGCGATGGATCTTGAAACTCCTGTGACGGGGCTCTTCCTCCGTCCCGGAGGCCGGTGACGGCGGCGGCCCGCCGGGCCACCGTGGCCGGCATGGTCATGGTCCCCCCAAGGTCATGCGGCTAGAGGCTTGACGTCTACGGCGAGGTCGGGGTGCCGAGCAGACCGGCCGGGCTGGGTGCGGCGAACTCGATCGTGAGTACGGAACGGGCCCGGCCGGTGCGGCCGAGGGCCGCGTGGGCCGGGCGGTACGGCACCCGCTGGGCCTGGACGAAGGTGAGCATCGCGGCCAGGCTGGCGTGGTCCCCGGTCAGCTGGACACTGCGCAGCGGGGTGCCGGCTCCCGCGCCGGGGCCGGTGCCGCCGAACGAGATCACGGCCAGCCGCTGGCTGGCGCTCAGCGCGGCCAGCACGGCCAGCAGCCGCGAGTCGACCCGGCCGGCCTGGAGCTGGGCGCGGGCGGGGCCGGGGAGGGTGAGGCGCGGGTTGCGGGCCAGCTGCTGCCCGGCCGCGCGGCGGGCGGTCAGGTCGGCGGCCAGCGCCGCGGTGAACGCGGCCGCCCCGTCCGGCGCCACCGCCCGCACGTCGACCTGCCGGGTCCCGGTCCCGAAACTGGCCAGCACCTGGGGCGCGTACACGCTGGCGAGCCGGCCGCCGAACTGAGCGCGGACGGCCGGGGTGGCCACCACCACGTCCGAGCCGAGCGGGTCAGCCGACTCCGGCCGCAGCACCAGCAGATCCGCGGCGGGCACCCCGTGCGCCTGCAGCACCGCGCACATGGCCGGGTCGCAGGCCACGATGCCGGCCCGGCTGACCTGGCTGCTGACCCAGGACGCGGCCTCGACGCGGGTGGCCGCCGCGGCGCTGGAGGGGGCGCCCGCGGTGGCGGTGACCGAGGAGGTCAGCCGGTCGGTGGACAGGGCGCCGCTGGCCGCCGCGGTCAGGAAGGCGGTCACCGCCACCGCCACGGTGGCCACCGCGTACGGCCGGACCCGCCGCCGCAGCCGCCGCAGCCTGGCGTTCTGGCCGGACCGCTGGACCCGGTGCCGGCCCTCGGCGGTGGACGGCCGTTCCAGCTCGCTGACCCGCAGCAAGTGGTAGCGGGCCTCCCGCTGGGCGTGCTGGTCCTGCGGCCAGGAGGTCAGCCGCCAGCGCCAGTACTCGGCGGCGCGGTGGTGAGCGTCGGCCACCTCGGCCCCGCGGTCCCCCGCCAGCAGCAGTTCCTGCAGCTCGGTAGCGGTCCACCGGTGCACGGCGACGGTCGGCGCGGCCTCCCCGGGGTCGGCGGTCACCAGGCCGGTGGCCCGCGCCTCATCCACCAGACTGGTCAGCTCGGCCGGGCTGTACTGGCCGACCGGGAGCAGCAGCACGTCCCGGCCGATGGGTGCCCGGTACACCGAGGCCCGCACCAGCAATCGCTGGCCGGCCGGGCTGAGCTGGCCGAACAGCTCAGCCAGGAGCACGCCGGACACGGCCACGGCGGCCGTCTCGGCGGCCGGGAGCGGCAGCTCGGTGGGCGCGGCCGGGACCAGGCCGCTCAGGCGACCGGCCAGGTCAGCGAACCTGACCTGGCCGCTGGCCAGCAGCGCGTCCAGGTACTCCATGGCCCGGGGGTGCCCGCCGAGCAGCCGCCAGGCCCGGTCCAGGTCCTGCTCACCGAGCCGGCCGAGCGCGGGCAGCGAGGCCGCCAGGTCGATCGCGCCGGCCTGGGACAGCGGCCCCAGCGGCCGGAACCCGATCCGGCGGCTGGCCACCTCGGGCACCGCGAACCGGTGGCGGCAGGTGATCAGCAGCCGGCCCCGGTGCGGCCGGCCGGCCCAGGACGTCAGCAGCCCGGCCAGTTCCGGGTCGCGGATCGTGCAGGTCCCGGCCTCCAGCGACAGGTTGTCGTCGAAGTCGTCCAGCACCAGCAGCAACCGCACCCGGCCGAGCACGTGCTCGCGGAGCAGGCTCATCCGGTTCGGCCAGGGCGTGACGGCCCGGTCCACCGCGGCGACAGCCGACGCGACCGGGCCGCCCCGGTCGGCGGCCAGCGGGTGACGCCGGACGGCGGTGCACACCGCGGCCAGGAACGTGTCCGGGGTGACCTCCCCGGTCAGCGACGCGGTGACGCAGCCGGGCTCGAGGTCCGGCAGGCGGGCGGCGATCTGGGTGGCCAGGACGGACTTGCCGATGCCGCCGACGCCGTGCACCACCATCGCGGCCAGCGCGGACCCGGCCAGCTCGGCCGACCAGCGGCGGCGCTCGGCGGACCGGATCGGCAGCGCGGGCACCGGGGACGGCTCGGATTCGGCGCCCTTGGCGTGCCGGCCGTAACCGGCCAGCCGGACCACGTCGGCCGCCGGGCCATCACCGGAGCCGGCCGCTCCGGAAGATGGCGAGTGAGCGGAATTAGGCAGATTGGTCGGGGTATCGGCATTCGGTGCCGGTTCGCCCGTTAATGCGAAGTTGACTGGCCGCAAACGGATGAGCTTCCCTGCCATATCAGCCCCTCCCCCACCAACCCAGTCAGTATCGGTCCCACAGTTATATAACACGACCGTTGCACTTATGGGCATTTTTCAATTGTTTTGGCGGGGGGCAGAATTCTTTGATTTATACCGAAAGACGCATTTGTCCGATGCCGCCCAGATTGCGCCCGGCTGGACCGATGCCCGGCGCACGGTTAACGACCTGGGCCGTTGCCCCGGGGCCAGGGCCGAGCGGCCCCGGGCAACGGCCCCCGGTTCAGCGGCGCCAGTTCCAGCCGCTACCGATCCCGGCGACGTGCAACGCCAGCAAGGCAAGGCCTACGAGCAACAGGCTGGTCGGGTCGAAAACGGCGCTGACCGCCGCCCCGCTGGCATTGATAATGAACGCGATAGCAAAAATAATGGCCGCAATAATGGCGAGCATGGCTGCTTCCTTTCGGTCAGCAGGCACCGTCCGTGCGGCGGCTTTAAAAGCGCAATCGGCCGGGCGCGGAAGGTCGGTGCCTGTCGTGCTGCCGGGGCGCGAGGACGTGGTGCAAGGGGGCGCGTCCCGGTCAGGCGGCCCGGTTTTACCCGGTAATTTCGTCACTAATCGGGCACGGAAGGTAATGGTCTGGCCGAGGTGGCGACCGGCCTTTGCCGGGGGTGGAGGGCCATTGCCGGAGTGGGCGCGGGTCGCGGGCGGATGGGAGCCGGCCATTGGCGGGCGGGCGGCCGGCTCCTGTGGTCCGGTAATGACCAGCGTAAATACGGGACCGGCGGTATTCGCAGTCCGGTAATGCATTGAATAGGGGCAGCCGGGCAGAAAGGAGCCGTGATGCCGAACAGCTGGTACCGGGTCTGGCAGGGCCGCGGGGCCGCCGGTGGGCCGGGAGTTGGCCAGGCGGTACCCGGCCGGGCAGGAGCCGGCCGGGCAGGAGTTCGCCGGACGACGGTGCTGCTGGCGGTCGCCGGGCTGGTCGTGGTGGCGCTGGTCGTGACGATCGTGGCGACCTCGAGTGCGGGCGGGACCGGGCCGGGCAGCCGGGCGGGCGCCGTCACCGGCGCGGACGCGGGCAGCCGGGCGGTCTCGGTCACGACCGGGCCGGCCGGCACGGTGGACCTGGAGGGGGTACCGGGGCAGCTGACCATCGTCGGCTCCAGCACCGGCCAGATCCGGCTGACCGGGCAGCTGAACTGGAGCGGGCACGCCCCGTACGCCTCGGTCCGCACCGACCGGACCGGCCGGACCGGCCGCCTGGCCACCGCTCGCACCCTGCACCTGGACTACGTGTGCGCGGCCGGCAGCCCCTGCACGCAGGACTACCGGCTCAGCGTGCCGGCCGGGACCGCGGTGGTGCTCAGCCAGCCGTCCGGCCACGTGATCATCAGCGGGCTGGCCGGGGCGCTGCACATCATCGCGGCCAGCGTCGACGTCAGCGCCACCGGCCTGCGGTCCCCGGTACTGGACGCCAGCATCACCTCGGGGCACGTGGCGGCCGCCTTCGCCCGGGCGCCACGGCAGCTCAGCGTGGCCCTGACGTCCGCCCAGGCCACCGTGCGGCTACCCGGCGCCAGCCCCGGCTACCAGGTCAGCCAGCAGGTGGCGTCGGGCTACGTGCACGTCGGGGTGGCCCAGGCGGCCAGTTCCCCGTACCAGGTGCACGCCCAGATCACGTCCGGTGAGCTGGAGCTGCTCAGCTCGGGCTGAGCGGCCGGCCGGTGGCGGCGATGTGCTGGTCGAGCTGGGCGGGCCCGGTCACGACGAGGGCCCGGGCGGGCACCTGGCTGGTCACCGTGAACCCGTGCGGGACGTCACGGGGCACGAACACGAAGCAGCCGGGGACCACCGTCCACCGCTCGTGCCCGCAGAACGCGGCCAGCTCCCCGGCCAGCAGCAGGAACATCTCGTCCTCGCCCGCGTGGACGTGGGTGTACACCGAGTGACCGGGCGGGAACACCATCTCCATCACGGCCAGCTGCCCGCCGGTGTCCTGGCCGGAGGCCTTCATGACCACCTCGGAGCCGTCGAAGTCATACGCCGCCCCCTGGAACGGGCTCAGCATGTAACCGGCCACTGCGGCCACCTCCCACGGGGCTGATCACGCTGGATGTTGCGACGCGGCCGCCGCCGCGTCCAGGTCGTTCAGGCGTAGCAGATGACGGGGGTCCGCAGGGAACGGGGTGCTGAACTCCAGCTGCAGGCCGGGCCCGACGTGCAGCAGCTCGCCCGGCTGGAGCAGCCGCCAGGCCGGGTCGTCGTCCATCCGCTCGGTGGCGACGACCACCGATGGCTGCCGGGCCAGCTGCGCCGACCGGGTGTTGATGCGGCCGCTGGTGGCGGCCAGCGGCCGGCCGCCCCCGGTGCCGCCGGCCGGGCGGTCCAGCACGTAGAGCTCGTGGGTGGCGGGGTACCGCAGCGCCCACAGGTCGGTGGCGGTGGCCAGCACCAGGTTGACTGCGTAGACCGGCAGCCGGGCGGCGATCCAGCCGATCGCGCTGACCAGGCCCTCGCCCACGTCTCCGCCGAGCCGCCGGGTCTCCCCGGTGATCAGCGCGAACACCCGCTCGCTGTCGGTCTGCCCGGCGACCAGGCCGGCCGTGCCCAGCTCGGCCAGGCGCCGGTCCAGCTGGTCCAGGCCCTGCACCACGCCGTTGTGGGCGAACAGCCGGTCGTCCTGCAGGAACGGGTGGGTGTTGGCGACCGTGTGCGCGCCGGTGCTGGCGTAGCGGACGTGGGCCACGAACGTGGTGCCCCGCAGGTGCCGGGCGGTCCGCGCGAACTCGGTGTCCTGCCAGGCGGCGATGGGCTGTTTATCGACCCGGGGCCGGCCGTCGGAGCCGAAGGCGCCGATCCCGGCGCCGTCCGGGTTGCGGTGGCTCTGGGCGGTGAGGCTGTCCGGCGCTTCCAGCAGCCAGAACTCCGCATCGGTCACGCCGCCCGCGTGCAGGCCGAACAACCGGCACATCAGGGCACCACCTCCGGCCATCCGGCCACGCCGGTCACGGGTAACCGGTGCGGCAGCGAGCATAATGTCTCCTGCGCTAGTCTCCCCTGGCTAGCCCGCCGGCAGGCGGCATTGGGCAAAGGACAGGAACGGAGGCGCCAGCGGTGTTCGAGGCCGATGACATTCGGGAGTGGCGCGGCCACAACGTGGTCGACGACTCAGGTTCGAAGATCGGCGACCTCGAGGCGCTGTACGTCGACACCCGGACCGACGAGTACGTGTTCGCCACGGTCAAGGTGGGGCTGCTGTCGCGGCAACGGCTGGTGTTCGTGCCGGTCGCCGGCGCCACCGTCGGCCCGGGCTACCTCAAGGTCAGCTTCGCCAAGAAGCTCGTCCGGGACGCGCCGTCGATCGACACCGACGGCGAGCTGCTGGCCACCGACGAGCCGGCCGTGTTCCGGCACTATGAGCTGCCGTACGAAGCGGGCGAGTCCGAACGCCTGCTCGCACGGCGGTAGCCTGGGGCTAAGCGGGGAAGGACGTAGGCATGGCGCTGTTCCTGTTCATCATCATCATCGCGATCGTGCTGGGGATCCTCGGCGTCGTGCTCAAGGGCCTGTTCTGGCTGCTGATCATCGGCATCGTGATCTTCCTGCTCAACCTGCTGTTCGGCGGCATCCGCTACGGCCGGCGCCGTGGCAGCCGCGTGCCTCGTTAGGCAGCCGCGGTCAGCAGCGCCCGCTGGTGCGTCACGCACCAGCGGCGGGCGCGGATCATCGTGCCGCCGTTCTCGTTCCACGAGTCGATGAACCCGGCGTGCCCGGCCCGCACGCCCTTGGTGATGATCGCGCAGTCCCAGTCGTGGTTGGCCACGATCGTCTCGGCCACCTCGGTGCGCTCGGCGGCGGCCAGCCCGTAGGCGTCCAGCAGCAGCCGGAACCGGGACAGCGCCCGGCCCTGGCGGTCGTCGGTGACGTCATCCTCGTCCCGCAGCGGGCACCAGTAGCGGGCGGCGGCGGCGAGGTCCCAGCAGGCGCTGCCCGGCCCGGCCAGATCGAAGTCGATCAGCGCCACCGCCTGCCCGCCGCGGAAGATGAAGTTGGCCGGATAGACGTCGTTGTGGCTGACCAGGCTGGTGCGGTAGCGGGCGGGGATGGGCCCCGGCCAGCGGTAACCGGCCGGGTTGAACGAGGCCACCGCCTGGTGGTAGCGGCGCAGCAGCCCGGCCACGCTGGCCAGCGCCGCCTCGGTCAGCGTCTCCTCCGGCAGCGGTGCGGTTGCCGCCCGGCCCTCGATGTAGGTCAGTGTGTCGGTGCTGGCATCGGCGCCAAGCAGCCGGGGGGCACCCTCGAAGCCGACCGCGGCCAGGTGCGCGAGCAGGGCGTGGGTCGCGGCCCGGCAGGGCGGGGCCGGCCGCCGGACGGTCTGGCCCACCCGGAAGACCAGGCCGCGGTTGGCGGTCCCGCCGGTCAGTGGTCTCGGGGTCCCGTCGGCGGCGGGCCCGGGGTCACCCGGCGGCGTGCACGGGCGGACGATCGTGGGGACCGGCCTCCTCGAGGAGGGCGCGGGCGAGACTGGTGTGAGTGACCAGGCCATTGATGACCTTCCCTCGGAGAACGGACAGCACCGATGAGCACTTGCCGGTGCCGTAGGCCACGGCGAGCACGTTCGGGATCGAGGCGAGCACCGGCCCCGGCGTGACGATCATCCGGCTGTCGAGCGGGGTGGCCAGCGGCGCGCCGCTGACGTCGAAGAACGCTCCGCCGATGTCGGTGTGGACGCCGATCTCGGCCATGTCGTCGCGCTCGGCGGGGGTGAGCGCGTCGTAGATGGTGGACAGCCCAGGCTGCCACGCCCCGACGCTCAGCATCGCGATCGTCACGGAGGGGACCAGCGCGAAGGCGTCGGCGACGTCGGGCTGACGGCGGATCGCGGCCGCGGTCTCCGGGTCGGCCACGATCATCGGCGCGTAGAAGACGTGCGCCCGGCCGCCGCCGACCCGGGCCACCCCGCGTACCAGGTCCAGCAGGTCGCTGCCGTCGGGCTGCGGGACGGCCCCGGTGAGCTGGACGATCGGGCAGGGCGGGAACCGGGTCAGCGCGGCCGTCAGCCCGCTCAGCGCCCGCGCCCAGGCCATGCCGAGCACGTCGTCGGGGGTGATGATGTCCATCAGCGCCTGCCCGGCGGCCTCCCCGAGCCGCTGCCGGAGGGCGGGGACGTCGTCATCGGTCAGGCTGAACACGAACGCGTGCCGCAGCCCGAACACCGAGCACAGCTCGGCCGACAGGCCCGCGTCGAGGATGCCGCCGGGCAGCCCGATCTCGATCCGGACCATGCCGCTCTCACGGGCCGCGTCCAGCAACCGGGCGACCCGGAACCGGCTGATGCCGAGCCGGTCCGCGATGTCGACCTTGGACAGCCCCTCGAGATAGAACTGTCGGGCGGCGCGGGCCGCCATCACCACCTCGGACGGCCGGTCGACGGACAGTCCAGGCATGTTGCGCCCCATTCACCGATGGTAACGGGCGCTCGTTTGAGCGTCCAGTACTCAGTCTGGCATGGGACCTGCGTTTTTGTCCGGGGCGGATGGCGGGTACGAGGTGACCTGGGCCGGCAACCGGGCCAGGGGCGATGCCCGTCTACTCGGCGTCGGCGCCCTCGGCCAGTACCGCGGCGACGAGGTCCCGCAGCGGCCCGACCAGCCCGCGCTCGGCGACCTCGATGGAGTGCTTACCGTCGCTGACCTGGTACACCGGCCGCCCGGGGTCCGGGTTGTAGGGGGGTGGCAGTTCCAGGTTGGCCCGTTCCACCAGCTCGCGCCAGCGGTCGGCGTCGGCGCGCTCCTCCAGCTGCACACTCGCGCGGCGGATGCTCCCGTCGCCGAGGATGCGCGTCACCTCGATGTTCATCGTTTTAGTCTGTCCGAAATCCGGCACCCTGACACCTCCCGGGCAGCAATAGATCACCAGATCCCCGTAATCCAGGGTTAGAAACCGATCGCACGGGGCAATCGACCCGGCATGGCTCTCCTTCGACCCGTCGCGCGGCCCATGCTGGCCTCGATCTTCATCCTGCAGGGGATCGACTCCCTGCTGCACCCGGACACCAAGGCCGCGGCCGCCGAGAAGGTGGTCCGGCCGCTGGCCGAGCGCGTGCCCGCCGTACCCGACCAGGTGGAGCAGGCCGTCCGCCTGAACGGCGCGGTGCAGGTGGTGGCGGGCTCGCTGCTGGCCATCGGCAAGTTCCCGCGGCTGTCGGCGGCGGCCCTGGCGGCCAGCCTGATCCCCACCACCGCGGCCGGGCACCGGTTCTGGGAAAGCAACGACAAGCAGGAGCGCGCCCAGCAGAAGGTGCACTTCCTGAAGAACGTGAGCATGCTGGGCGGCCTGCTGATCGCGGCGGGCGACACGGCCGGGAACCCGTCGATCGCCTGGCGCGGGCGGCACGCGGCCGGCACGGCCAAGCGGGAGGCGGCCCTCACCGCCAAGTCTCTCCAGGCCGAGGCCAAGACCCTGCAGGCTGGGGCCAAGACGGCCAGCGCCAAGGCGCAGGCCCGGGCGGCCAAGACCGCGGCGAAGACCTCGGCCAAGGCGGCCAAGGCGACGGCCAAGGGCAGCGTCAAGGCCAGTAAGGCCGGGAGCAAGGCGGGCGCCAGGGCCGGGAAGCTGAGCGCGCTGCTGCCGATCGGCTAGGCGCCGGCGGCTCAGGCGATCCGGCGCGCTCCGGGCCCGGGCACGGTGGTGACCTCACGCGGCGAGGTCAGTTCGTGGCCGGCCTCGCACTCGAGGTGCAGCCGGACCGGCGCCTGGCAGTCGCGGTGGGTCAGCAGCACCGGCGGCCCCTCGGGCCCGGTCGCGTACTGGTCACCCCAGTGCATCAGCGCGACCATGATCGGGTACAGGTCGCGGCCCTTGTCGGTCAGCCGGTACTCGTGCCGGGCGCGCTGGCCCTCCTCCTGGTACGGGACGCGCCGCAGCAGTCCCTCGTGCACCAGCCGGGACAGCCGGTCGCTGAGGATCTGCCGGGGCGCACCGGTCCGCCGCTGCATGTCACCGAACCGGCGGACGCCGCTGAACGCCTCCCGCAGCACCAGGAACGTCCACTTCTCCCCGATGAGGCCGACCGCAGCGCCGACCGCACAGTTGGCGGGGTCGTAATCCAGGATCCAGGGCCCATTCATGTCAGCATGCTAAATCTGGTTGACAGACTCAGCAACTCTGGCTCATGCTGGGTCTGTGAGCGGAACTCAGCCGGACGGGGGTCCGGGATGGCAGCTCCGGCCCGCCGGGCCGGCCGACACCGATGCATTGCGAACGTTCCTGACCGGCCTGTCTCTGCGCACCCGGTACCTGCGGTTCTTCGCCGGGGTGCTGCCGGTCACCCCGGCCTTCCTGCGCCGGATGAGCGGTGGTGTCACCGCCCGCGGTGAGCTGGTGGACGCGCTGGTGGTGACCGAGCAGGACACGGTCATCGGGCACGGGATGGCCACCGACACCCGTGACGAGGCCGACCAGCCGGTGACCGAACTGGCGGTCGTGGTGGCCGACGGGCACCGCGGGCGCGGGGCCGGCTCCGCGCTGATGCGGACGCTGACCAGCCGGGCGGCGGCCCGGGGGGCGACCACCCTGCTGCTGGACGTGCTGGCCGAGAACCGCGAGATGCTGGCCCTGATCGCGCACTACTTCCCGGTGGCCGGGTACGCCCGCAGCGGGCCGTATCTCACCATCACCGTTCAGCTGCCCAGCTCCCCGTCGCCCAGCATTCAGGAGGAACCAGAGCGTGAGCCTGCCGTCAGCCTCAGCCGCGGAAACGTCCCCGGACCCCGACGAGGCGGAACGCCTGCGGACCTACCAGTGGGGTGACCCGGCGATCTCGGCGGCCGCCGCCCGGCAGGTCGACGGGCTGACGTTCTTCCGTGAGATCGCGGCGGGCAAGCTGCCGATCCCCCCGATCATGGCCACGCTCGGGCTGGAGGCGGTGTCGTTCGAGCCCGGCCAGGCGGTGTTCGCGTTCGAGCCCGCCGAGTACCACTACAACCCGATCGGCTCGGTGCACGGCGGCGTCTACGCCACCGTGTGCGACTCGGCGTGCGGCTGTGCCGTGCACACGCTGCTGCCGGCCGGGGCCTACTACACCTCGCTCGACCTGTCGGTCCGGTTCATCCGGCCCATCCTCGCCACCACCGGCCGCTTGACCTGCGAGGGCACGGTCGAGAACATCGGCAGCCGCACCGCCCTGGCCACCGCCCGGCTGACCAACGCCGAAGGCAAGCTGTTCGCCCATGCGACCAGCAACTGCCTGATCTTCCGCCCGTAGCTACTCGGGCAGTTTGAGGCGGTAGACCTGGCAGGCGTTGGCGTACATCACCAGGTCGGTGGTCTCCTCGTCGGGGCACAGCGCCGCTACCGCCCGGGCGTTCTTCGCGATGCCGGGGATGCCGGGCCAGTCGGTGGCGAAGATCATCCGGCGGGTCAGCCGGCCCCAGTGGTGGCGGCTGTAGTACTCGCGCAGCCGGGACGGCGGCAGGCCGGACAGCTCGATCCACACCCGGTCGTAGGACAGCGCCAGGAACGCGGCCGCGTCGTACCACCAGCCCCGGCCGCCGTGGGCGAGCACCAGGTTGAGCCGCCGGAAGTCGCGCAGCACGTCGTCCAGCACCACCGGGTCGGCGAACGTGTTCGACGCGCCCGGGAACGTGCTGGTGCCGCAGTGGAAGACCACCGGCAGGCCGGCGTCCTGGCAGATCGCGTAGGCCGGGTACAGGGACCGGTCGTTGGCCGGGATGCCCGCGTGCACCGGGTGGATCTTGAGCGCGATTGCGCCCAGGTCCAGCTGGCGCTGGAGCTCGTCCTCGACCGGGTAGTGCAGGTGCGGGTTGACGTTCGCGGCGACCTTGATCCGGTCCGGGTTGAACGCGGCCAGCGGGAGCATGTCCTCGATGGCCTGGATCCCGGTAACCCGCGGGCTGTACTCGGCCAGCACCATCGCGACGTCGACGCCCTCATCGGCCAGCAGCGCGTCGAACCGGGCCGGCACGATCGTGCCATCGGCGTCGTAGAGGCTGCTGACCTGGTCCCCGGCCCCGAAGTCGCGGGCCCACTCGTCCCAGTCGAGCTTGACCGTGGGCCGCCGGGCCGGGTGCAGGTGGACGTCGATCAGCGGGCGGCCGTCCAGCATCAGGCACTCCCCTCCGTGACGTCCGGCCCGGCCTCCGGCCCAGATTCCGGCCCGGCTTCCGGGAGGGGGCGGATCGCCAGCCGGACCCGGCCCTTGGCCACCAGCTTGCCGGCCTCGTCGCTGATGCCGATGTCCCACAGCTGCAGGGTCCGGCCCTGCTGGGCCGCGCGGGCCGTGACCTGCAGGCGGCCCGCGCGCACGGGGCGGACGAAGTCGGTGAAGTTGTCCACGCCGACCGCGAACTGGCCGAGGTGGTAGACGGACGCGGTGGCACCCACGCTGGCGGCCGTCTCGACCGCGCCGGTGTACACGGCGCCGTGCACGATGCCCATCGGCTGGTGATGCTCGGGGCCGGCGTCGATGTGCCCGGTCACCCAGGTACATCCCGGTTCGCTGGCGCCGTCGTTACCGTAGTCATCGATGACCAGGCCGAGCGCCCGGGTGAGAGGGCTCAGCGGGATGTCGCGAAAATTGAGCGTGGGCACCGGGGCAGCTTAACCGGCCGATGTAAGCGCACTGGAGGCGGACGGATGATCGAGGCAGTGGTCTTCGACCTGGATGGCGTGCTCATCGATTCCGAGCCGGTCTGGGAGCACGTGCGGCGCGGGCTGGTCGCCGGGTACGGCGGCCGCTGGCCCGACGACGCCCAGCAGCGCCTGATGGGCATGAGCACCCAGGAGTGGGCCCGCTACCTGAGCGAGGACCTGGGCATCGGCCTGCCGCCGGACCAGGTGGCCCGGCTGGTCATCCGGGCCATGGCCGGGCAGTACCAGCACCACCTGCCGCTGCTGCCGGGGGCGGTGGACGCGGTCCGGCGGATGGCCGAGCGGTGGCCCCTCGGGCTGGCCAGCTCCTCACCGCCCGCCCTGATCCACGCGGTGCTGACCACGGCCGGGATCGCGCCGCTGTTCAAGGCCGCGGTGTCAACCGAGGAGGTGGCGCAGGGCAAGCCCGCCCCCGACGTCTACCTGGCGGTGGTGTCGCGGCTCGGGGTCGAGCCCGGGCACGCGGCCGCGGTGGAGGACTCCAGCAACGGGCTGCGGTCGGCGGCCGCGGCCGGGCTGCACGTGATCGCGGTGCCGCGGCCGGAGTACCCGCCCGCCCCGGACGCGCTGGCCCGGGCCGGGCTGGTGCTGGACGACCTGTCCGGGCTCACCGTGGACAAGGTGGCGGCGCTGGGCCAGCCGTCCTAGTCCTCGAGTTCCTGGATCAGGATCCGGGAGCCGGGCGGGGCGATCTTCTGGAAGTCCGCCCCCGCCGCCTGCATTTCCTTCGAGGCCAGCCCGGCGTCCAGCGTGGCCCGGTCGGGGAAGAACAGCTCGGTGACGCGGTACCAGAGCGGCTCCCCGCCGTCGGCCTCGGCGACGATGATGCCGGACTCGGCGGGCCGGTCCTGGCCGGGGATGGCGTGGGCCAGCGGCATGTGCTGCTCCCGGTAGTGCCGGTTGAAGGCGTCCGGGTCGTCCGGCTGGGTGTAGAGCATGACAATTTTTGCAGTCATGGCAGGACCGTATCTCAGGAGACCGCCTTGGGCCGGGGGTGGCGGGCCTGGCGGATGGCCTGCTCGAGGTCGTCGCGGGTCATCTTGGACCGGCCGGGGATCTCCAGCTCCCCCGCCAGCTGGGCGAGCTGACTCTTGTTCATCGCGGACAAGTCCTCGCCGTCCGGCTTTTTATGATCTTTCCTGGACGGCGCCTTGCTGCTCCCCCGGCCGCGGGCATCGGCCACGCTCTGGCGGAGCATCTCGGTCAGGTCGACGACCTTGGACGCCTGCGGGGCCGGGGCCGCGACCTCGATCTCCTCGCCGGTCCGCTTGCTCTCGATGAGCTCCTCGACCCGTTCGCGGTAGGTGTCGTGATACTGCTCGGGGTCCCAGTCGGTGGTCATCGACTCGATGAGCTGGCGGGCGATGGTCAGCTCGCGCGGCTTGGCCGCCCGGCCGGCCTCGTAGCCGGTGGCGTCGACCGGGTCGCGGATCTCGTCGGCGAAGTACATGGTCTCCAGGGCGAGGATATTCTCCTGCGGCCGGACCGCGACCAGGTACTCCTTGCTCCGCATGACCAGGGTCGCGATGCCGGCCCGGTTGGTGGCCGACATCGCCTGGTGCAGCAGCTCATACGAGCGGTCGGCCCCGTCCCCCCGGGGCGCCAGGTAGTAGGTGCGCTGGAAGTACATCGGGTCGACCTCGGACAGGTCCACGAAGTCGGTGATGTCGATGGTGCGGGTCCGGCCCGGCTCGACCGACTCCAGGTCCTCGTCGGTGACCAGCACGTAGGTGTCGTCGTCGACCTCGCGGCCCTTGACGATGTCCTTGAACGCGACTTCCTGGCCGGTCCGCTCGTTCACCCGCTTGTACCGGATGCGGTCGCTGGTGCCCTTCTGGAACTGATTGAAGTGCACGGTCTTGTCCTCGGTGGCCGCGTACAGCCCGACCGGGATGTTGACCAGCCCGAAAGCCAGCGCGCCGCTCCAGATAACTCGCGCCATCGCTCCTCCTGCTCCTACTCCCCCGTGATCGTCAATTGTGCCTGGTCACCAGGGTCAGTGGGAGATCGGGGGAGCCGGGCGGGTCAGAATGAGCCGGACGTCACCGAGCCGGCCGGGCCGCCGCCCATCGGCAGCCGCTGGGCGCGGCCCTGCATGATCACCCGCTGCACGGTGTAGGTGACCGCCAGGTAGATCAGGATGGTCGAACCGGCCAGGCCGCCGTTCGGGTTGTGCGGGTCGATGAGGAAATCGATACCGAAGTGGGCCGCCAGGCTCAGGATCCACAAGATGCCGGTCAGCCAGTTGCCCTTGCGCCAGGGCTGGCCGTCCTGCATCCACAGGTGGATGGTGGCGGCCCGGAGCGCCCCGAAAACCGCGGCCGCGACCAGGCTGCCGGCCAGCGCACCGTAGGCGGTGCCGCTCGGGTGGTGCTTGTCCAGGTACTCGACCAGCTCGATGAGGCCGATGATGCCCAGGATCAGCGGGATGCGGAAGCTGGCGTTGAGGGGCTGGGAACGCAGCTGGCGGACCACGAGAAGGGCCGCGACCGCCACACCGACGAGGATGGAGATCAGGGTTGTCGACGTCACCTGCTCGACGCTAGGCCCGGCCGGGCCGCGGCGGGAGTGCCGGGCGTCCAGACTCGCCCATGACATCCGTCATGCTGGTCTGAGCGGCCCGGCCAAGTCCGGCTAAAACTGCAAGTTGCAGTGAAATATGCACTGATCATTGTTTCGTACTGTGCACTGCAGGTTCTAAAACGCGCCGCTTCGGGCTAGCATCATCAGGTAGCCGGAATATCTATGTTAATGGCCAGAGAGCGTGAAAACCGGTGCCTGAGCCCGCCAGTCCCATCGTGCGCCGCCGACGGCTGGCCGCCGAGCTGAGACGATTGCGTGAACGGGCCGATCTGACCGGCGACTTCGTGGCCGAGCGAATGGGCTGGTCGGCCAGCAAGGTGTCACGGATCGAGAATGCGCACACCTCACCGCGGCCGGCCGAGATCCAGAAACTGCTGGCGCTGTACGGCATTGAGAGACCGTATGCCGACGAACTGATGGCCCTGGCTCAGGAAGCCAAGCGCAAAGGCTGGTGGAAAGCCTATTCGGACGCCCTGCCGGGCCCGCACACCCGATTCATCGGGCTGGAGGCCGAAGCCGCCGCCACCTCGATCTGGTGTCCCGAGGTCGTATCGGGCCTGCTCCAGACCGAGGACTACGCGCGCGAGGTGATCAGGACCGCGAACGAGTCGGCGCCGCCCGGCGAGATCGAGCGCCGGGTCGAGGCGCGCATGGTGCGGCAGCAGCTGCTGCACCGGGATCCGCCTTTCGCATTAACTGCCGTTATTGACGAATCCGTGCTGATGCGGCGGATCGGCAACGAGCAGATCATGTCCCGGCAGATCGGCCGGCTGCTCGAATTGTCGGAATATCCCCACCTCAGCCTGCGGATTCTGCCGCTCGACGGCGTTCATCCGGTGGTCGCGGGCGGCTTCATCCTGCTGCAGTTCGGCGCGGTGCACGAAGTCAGCTATCACGACGTCGCCTATATCGAGCACGTCACCGACAGCGTCTACGTGGAAGCCGAACGGGACACCTTTGTGTACCTCACCGGCTTCCGGCGGCTCTATGATTCCGCGCTCGATTTGGAAGATTCACAAAAGCGGATGGCCCGGGCGCAGCACGACTGGGAATTGCGGCATCACCCCATTCGGCCGTCGGCAGGATAGTCGGCATCATTCGGCATTTACCTGCGCCCGCATTGGCAGGATCGGCCTTTTACAGCGACTTCCGCTGCTCCGCAGATAGGGATATTTGCCGACCATTTTTAGCCCTTTAATATGTATGAAAACGTCATGACCAGTGAAAACGTGTCAGGTTAGGCGAAGTGGGGCGCGGTGGCCGCCAATAGCTGCACGAACCCGTCCCGCCGCAAATTGCATGGCAAGGGATCACGCAATCACCAATGTCTCAGATACGTCATGTTGTTTACTCGCATTGAGCCGCCGCTTCTACTAAGCTGAATTTGTTCACCGCGACCGCCTGCCCGTGGCGGCGAGCAGGCCAGCGCGGAATTAATTCTCTGCCTCATCCCAACTAGAGGTGCGTACATGAGTTCCGTAATTGAGCCGGGCGCCGAGGCGTCCAGCGCTGAGTCCCAGACCGCCAGCTGGCGTAAAAGCTCCCGGTGCGCCCACGGCGACTGCGTCGAGGTCGGTTCACCGCGGGCGGCGACGGTCGCCGTCCGCGACACCTGGCAGCACGGTGCCGGGCCCAGCCTGGCCTTCACCCCCGTGGCCTGGCGTTCGTTCATCGCCGGGGTCAAGCACGGGGGCGCCCGCCGCTGACCCGGTGACGCCGCCCGCCGGCGCGTTCTTTGCGGGTCAGCGGTTTCTTCTGGTTCCGCTGGGGCCACGGAAAGTGGTACAAGGGGGCGTGGACCAGCTTCGGGTGTCGGTCTCCGGTGGAGACTCCTATATCGTCGTCACGCTGGCGGGCGAGTCTGACGTGTATACGTATGACCAGCTGCGCGGGACGCTGGAGGCGGAGACCGCCAAGGGGGTCGCGCTGCTGATCGTCGACCTCGCCGGGCTCGAGTTCATGGACTCCACCGGGGTTCAGGTGCTGCTCGACATCCGGGTGATGATGAACTCCCGCGGCGGCAAGCTGGTGCTGGCCCGGCCGCAGAACACGGTCGCGCGGGTGCTCAACCTGGTGGGCGCCGACCAGCTGATCCCGGTCTACCCGTCGGTGGAAGAGGCGATCGGGGCGTCGCGGAGCTGACGCTCAGGAGGACCCGGCGTACTTGGCGACCGTGGCCGTCAGCTGGCTGGCCGGCAGGAACCCGTCGTGCGACCAGAGGGTCTTGCCCGAGGCACTGACCAGGTCAAACCACGGCTGGTCCTGCACGCCGTAGCCGTCGGCCAGGCGGCCGCTGGTGTCGAGCCCGACCGGATAGTCCAGCGGCTGGCCGAGGCCCTTCAGGTACGCCTGGGCCGCGCCGTTGCTGGGCTCGGTGACCGCCTCGTCCACCGCGGTGAGCGCGGGCAGGTGTTTCGCCCCCGCCGTCTTGGTGTACTCGTTGAGCGCCAGCAACTGGGACTTCAGGTCCGTGGTCTCGGTCAGCCAGGTGGCGAAGAACACCACCAGGTGCGGCTTGCCGGGGCCGAGGCTGACCGTGGTGCCGGACGTGGTGCTGTCCAGGATGGTCTTCTCGTGCGGCGTCTGGCCGTTGATGTAGGCCAGCGACCGGGCGTGGCTCAGCACCGGGTGACCTGGCAGCACGCTGGCCAGCTCCTGGGCGATGACCTGGGCCGACTGGGTGATGCTGGAGTAGGCCATCGGCGTCAGGTACACCATCCGCTCCCGGCCCTGCGGGTCGATGACGTACAGCGCCGGGGTGTGGTCGATCTGGTCGCCGACGATCTTGGCGTAGATGTTGTACGACTTCCAGGTCGCCTTGAGCTGCGGCAGCGAGCCGGTCAGGAAGTCCCACCGGTTCACCATGTTGTGGACGCGCGAGTAGGCCAGCACGTTCGCGGTGGCGATGGCCTCCGGGTTGGCGTCGATCCCCAGCAGCTGCACCTGGTCCCCGGCCTTGCCCAGCATCTGCTTGGCCTGCAGCATGGCCAGCGTGGTGAGCGGGCAGACGGTGGTGCATTCGGAGTCGACGAACGACACCAGCACCGCCTTGCCGCGGAACTGGCTGAGCGACATCGGCTGGCCGAACTGGTTGGTCAGCTTGACGTCGGGCGCGGCCTTGCTGCCGAGCGAGGTCCCCAGGTCGAGGTTGGGGTTGGAGGCGGCCGCGCTGGAGCTGGGCGCGGCGGCGGCCTGGCTGCCGCCGTTGCCGCCGTTGCCGCCGGAGCAGCCCGCCAGCGCGAGGGCCGCCGCGGTGACCGCACCGGCCGCCGCGACCAGCACGCGCAGCCGGGAACGGCGGGTGGGGCTCCCCCGATCGGGGGCGGGATCCGGGGAGGTGAACCTCGCGACCATGCCCCCGAGGCTACTACGGGCCGTCGTTGTGGGTGACGGGGATGCTGGGCTGCGGCTCCGCGGCCGGTGCCGATGACTGGGCCGATGACTGGGCCGGTGATGGGGCCGGGGCCTGGCCGGCTTCGCGGTCGATGGCCAGCGACGGGCTGCGGGTGCCGGCGCCCGGCCGGGAGGCCGCGGGCTCGTCTTCACCGGTCGGCTCGTCGCCGACGATGACCGCGCCGCCGTGGCCCCAGGTCAGGTAGCGCCAGGCCAGGTTGATCAGCGCGGTCACCCGGTTCCGGCCGCCGAGCAGGTAGAACAGGTGCAACCCGAGCCAGCCCAGCCAGGCCAGGATGCCGGTGAAGTCCGGGCCCTTGGCCAGCTCGATGACCGCGGAGTTGCGGCCGATCGTGGCCGCCTGGCCCTTGTCGTGGTAGTGGAACGTCTCGGTCGGCTGACCGGCCTCCAGCCGCATGATCTGCCGGGCCGCGTGCAGGCCCATCTGGATCGCGGGCTGGGACACCTGCGGGGTCGGGTCGTCGGTGTCCAGCCCGATGTCGCCGGCCGCGAAGATCCGGTCCTGGCCCTTGACCCGCAGGTCCGGGCCGGTCTCGAGGCGGCCGCCGCGACCCTGCGGCAGGCCCCAGTTCTTGGCCTCGGGCGGGGCGGCCACCCCGGCCGTCCAGACGGTGATGTCGCTGTGCAGGTCCCGGCCGTCCTTGAGGATGACCCGGTCCGGGGTGACCTCGGCGATCGCGGTGTTGAGCTGGACGTCCACCCCCCGCTTGACCAGCTGGTCCCGGGTGTAGTCGCGCAGCTTCTTGTCGAACGGGCCGAGCAGGTCGGGCTGCATCTCGACCACGCGGACGTGGATGCGGGCCGGGTCGACGTCGGGGAACGTGTCCCGGAGCACGCCGTCGCGCAGCTCGGCCATGGTGCCGGCCAGCTCCACCCCGGTGGCGCCGCCGCCGACCATGGTGATGGCCAGCTGGGCGTCGGGCGCCCCTTCGCTGAGCCGCTCGACGTCGGCCAGGAAGCGGTCCCGCAGCGTCACCGCGTCCCGGCGGGTGTACAGGCCGTAGGTGTACCGCTCGGCGCCCTTGATGCCGAAGTGGGACGCGGCCACGCCGGTGGCCAGGACCAGGTAGTCGTAGCCCAGCACCCGGCCGTCGGTCAGTGTGATCTCCTGGGCGGCCGGGTCGATCGCACTCAGCTCGCCACGGGCGTACCGGGCGTGGTGCTGGCGGGCGTAGCCGCCGACCGCGTAGGACACGTCACCGGGGTTCAGGCCGCCGGTGGCCACCTGGTACAGCAGCGGCTGGAAGGTGGCGTACAGGTTCTTGTCGAGGATCGTGACGCGGTAGCCGGACTTCTTCAGGCCCCGGATCGTGTACAGGCCTGCGAAGCCGGCGCCCACGACCACGACGCGTGGTGCGGTCGAGGGGCGGTCACCGGTCTTCTCCAGAGTCATGAGCTTCCTCTCCCCGTGCCGTAGTGGCGGAAACCGGAGGCAGATCAGATCGGGCGGGAGCGCCTTCGGCCCGCCCGGGCATTTTCTCATCCTCGGGTCCGGCCCCGGGAAGGGAGGTTACGTCCACCTTGATGGTTTCGCCCTGCCGGTCCTCGGCCTGGGCGTACAGCTCGTAGGCCTTGACGTCCTCCTTGGTGAGCGGGGGCGGGGCCAGGCTGCGCGGCCACAGCCGGCGCACCCACACCACGTTGGCCTCGATCACCCACAAGGTGGCCTCGCCCTGCACGAACAGCCAGGCCAGGAGGCCCAGCACGACCCCGAACGTCTGCCCGTAGAGCGACCGGCTGTGGGCCAGCGCGTGGACGATGTAGAAGCCGCCCACCAGCTGCAGGGCCTGCCACACACAGCCGCCCGCGATCGCGCCCAGCCCCACCAGCAGCACCAGGGCGACGCTGCGCAGGTAGTTCCAGGGAAATTGGGGCCGCTCGCTCCGCGGCACCTCCCAGGCGGAGTTCAGCGCGTTCTGCATCGCGCCGGCCACCCGGCGCGCCCCGTACACGGTCAGCAGCACGCCGATGACCAGGGCCGGCCCGGTCTCGTGGAAACCCTGGATGTTCTGGACGATGATCGTGCCGAACGCGCCGACGTCGGTGACCGCGTAGCCGAGCACCCGTTCCCGCAGCCCGGCGTTGTTGCGGACCACGATGTTGAGCACGGTGAACAGCACCAGCAGGAGCGGGAAGATCGAGGCGTAGGCGTAGTAGGCGACCAGCGCGGCCAGGTTGCCCGCCTGGTCGTCGTTGAAAATACCCCGACCGGATGTCCAGTCTCAGCGGTAGATGGCGACCAGCTCGGGGTCCTGGCAGCTCTGGCCGGACGGGGCCGGGGTAGCCGCGGCCGATCCGGACGCCGACGGGGCGCCCGCGTCGCTGGCCGGGGTGCTGGGGGACGCCGAAGGGGCCGAGCCGCTGGCGGAGGCGGCGGTGGCGGGCGGGCCGAGCTTGGCGCAGACCGCCACCACCACGGTGGCACCGTCGGGCTCGGCGCTGCCGCCGATCCCGCTGGCGTCCACGAAGTAGTGCGGCCACGGCAGGTGGGACGCGGTCCAGATGACGCGCTGGGCGCTGACCTGATACCCCCACGCCTCGCCGCTGGATCCCTGGTCGAGGCCGAGGGCCACGCCGTCGCGGACCGCGAACATCCCGGCCGAGCCCGCGACCGCCGAGCCCGGCGCGCGGCCGGTGATGTGCCCGGTCAGCGGGTCGACCTCCAGCAGCGAGGTGCCCTGGGTGAGGTCGAAGCGGCTGCCCGCCAGGTCGGTGCCCTCGGGTACCACCCCGGCCAGCGACCAGATCCGCAAGCCGGTCAGCCCGTCGTAGGCGGTCACCCCGGTGGAGTCGGCGAACAGCACTACGTTGTCCACCACCCCGCTGAGCGAGCCGGGGAACGACGCCGCCGACGGCCGCACGATCGCCTCCTGGCCGGTGGCCATGTCGATGCGGCGCAGCGCGGTCACCGGCGCGGAGCCCAGGTAACCGTCGGCGGCCACGGTGACGTAGAGGTCGGGGCCGTCGGTCTGCCAGGCCTGGTCGGCCGGGCCGGTCGGCCGCCGCCAGCGCACGTGGCCGGAGGTGTTGTCGTAGGCGGTGACCGCGCCCGGCCCGACCACCACGGTGGTCTGCGCGGTGGCCGACACCGCGCCGCCGAACGGCGTGGCCGGGTACCAGCGATACTCCTGGCCGGTGACGCTGTTGATCACGACTTCGGCGCGGTCGCCGCGGCCCGGGCCGTAGGCGACGCCGGCGCTGACCACTTCCGGCCACACCCGGACCGACACGATGGCGGCGTTGGCCGGGAACCGGTGCAGGTCCGTCTGCCACTGGGGCTGGCCGGTGCGGGAGTTGTAGGCGCGCAGGCTCATCCCCAGGCCGACCACGGCGACGCCGTTGCCGACCGCCACGTAGGCCTGCCCGTGGACCGGGACCGTGCCGGTCAGCCCGTTGCTGGCCGTCCACGCCCCGGGCAGCCCGCGCGACCACAGGATCTTCCCGGCCGCGCCGGTCTGGTGGCAGTTCGTGCGGCAGGTGGTGGACGGGACCGACGCCGACCCGATGATCGGGTACGGCACCAGCGCGACCGCCAGCAGCGTGGCCGCCAGCACCCCCCGGCGCGCCCAGGTGAACGACCGGCGCCGGCGCCAGCCTGATGGCCGGGGCCCGGCCGACGCCCGGTAGCGGCGGGCCCGGAGCAGCGCCCGGTACCGGCGAGCCCGGGTGAACGAACTGCGCGCCACCACGCCCTCCGTTCCGGCCCGTTGATCCCCCGGCCTGATCCCAGTCGCCCGGCTGCCCCAGCCCGACGCGATTAACCCGGCACCAACGGTAGGGGCAAACGATGCCCCTGATGGCGGAGATGACCGGAATTGAACCCGATCATGAGGCCCCGCTCAGGCTGGCTCCAGTGGCGTCCGGGCCGCCGGCCAGCCCGGAAACGCCTGCGTTCAGAGGGGTTCATGTGACGTGGCGGGCGGCGCCGCGGCCGGCGATAGGTACGTACCCGTTCGGGCGGGCAGGCCAGCGCCGCGCAGGCGCGGGCCCGGGCCCGTGAGGGCAGCGCCCGCAGTGGGGTGCGCAGCGGGCCCGGCATGGTGACCAGTACCGCGGCGAGCAGCGCGCGGGCGGACCGGCAGGCGCCGACGGCGTGATCGCGGTCAGCCCTCAGCAGCCGCAGCGCCTCCCGGTCCCCATCGGCCCGCGGGGTAGCCGGGTGCTCACACGCCAGCAGCTCGCGGGCAGCGCGCAGCGCGTCGATCGCGTCGGTCTTCCCGGCCCGCCGCTTGCCGGCGTGCACGATATGGCTGATCTCAGTGACCTGCTGGCCCGCGGCGGCCAGATGCCGGGCCAGGTTCAGCCCGTAGTGGCCCGCCCCTTCGATCGCCCAGATCAGCGGCGCGCCGGCGGCCTGGCCGCGGGCCCAGCCCAGCAGCTGCTCATACCCCGCTGTGGTCGCGGGGACCTGGAGTTCAGCCAGCACCGGCCCCCGCTGTCACAGATGGCCGCGGTGGCGCCTTTGGGCACGCTATGGCCGGCTCGTTGGCGCCTTCGAGCTCGCTGGCCGGGTCGGCTCGCGAGGTGGGTGGGCCTGGCGTGGGTGGGCCTAATGCGTGGTGGGCGTGGGGGCTGGCGGGGCAGAAAAGGAGGAGGGGCAATGGCGCCTTTGCCCGTGTAAGAGGACGGGCAAAGGCGCCATTGCCCGTGTTACCGGCGGAGGCCGGGCGGGGCGGGTCAAGCCGTGCTCTTTGTGGCGGCGGTCAGTCGCGGGTGAGCTTGGACAGGCGGGTGCGGGCGGCATCGATGTCGTAGCGGTGCCGGGTCATGTCTGCCCAGGGGTCGTCGATGCTGGCCAGGCGCTCGGGGACGGTGCGGACGGTGAACTGGCCGGGCGACAGGGACGGGTCCTCGGCCTCGGACCAGTGCAGGGGGGCGGCCACGTGGGCGCCGGGGCGGGCGCGGACGGTGTAGGGGGCGACGACGGTCTGGGCGTAGGCGTCGCGCATGACGTCGGCGTAGACGCGGTGGCCGCGGGCCTGGATGCGCTGCTCGACCGTGACCACGTCGGGGTGGCGGGCCGCCAGCACCTGGGCCGCCTCGCGGGCGAAGGCGCGGGTGTCCTCGAAGCCCTGCTTGCGGTTGAGCGGCACGTGCACGTGCAGCCCCTTGCCCCCGGTCGTCTTCACATAGGCGGTCAGGCCGAGCTCGTCCTCGAGCAGCTCGCGCAGCCACAGCGCGCACTGGCGGGCCTGGTCGAAGCCGTCGTTGCCGGGCGGGTCGAAGTCCACCACCACCTGGTCGGCGCACTCCAGGCTGTCGACCCGGGACAGGAACACGTGGAACTCGATGACCGCCTGGTTGGCCAGGTAGAGCAGGGTGGCGGCCTTGTCGCAGACGACGTGCCGGAGCGTGCCACCTTCCTTCTTGACCTCGACGCTGGTGATCCAGCCGGGGAAGTACTTGCCCGGGTTCTTCTGGAAGATCCGCTGCTTGGCGATCCCGTCGGGGTAGCGGGCCATGGCGATCGGCCGGTCCTTCAGGTACGGCAGCATCGCGTCCGCCACCTGGGCGTAGAACTCGACCAGCTCGCCCTTGGTGATGCCATCGCCGGGGAAGAGCACCTTGGCGGTGTTGCTCAGCTCGAAGCTCTCCCCCGAGGCGTGGACGTGCTTGCCGTCGATCTCGATGCTCGCAGAGCCACTCATTGGGGCACCTCCCGGACCACCTCGGAGGCGGCCTTGTCGCGGCGCAGGCCCTGGAACCGGGGGTGGCGGAGCTGCAGGTCCCGGGTCCACTCGGAGAAGCCGATCTGGGCCACCAGCTCCGGCCGCACCCAGTGCACGTCGTGCCGGGGCAGGTCGCCGTAGTCGAACGGCGGCTCGTCCTGGCCGAGCTGCTCCATCTCGGCCAGCAGGCTGCGCAGCGTCCTGGTGTCGAAGCCGGTGCCAACCTTGCCCGCGTAGGCGAGCTTGCCGTCGGGGTCGTAGTAGCCGAGCAGCAGCGCGCCGAACGCCACCCGGGAGCGCTGCGGGTCGGTCCACCCGCCGATCACGAACTCCTGGTTGGTCTCGCACTTGAACTTCAGCCAGTCCTTGGTCCGGCCCGCCCGGTACGGGGAGTCGGCCAGCTTGGCGATCAGCCCCTCCCAGCCCGCCTTGCAGGCCTCGGCGTAGAACGCCTCGCCCTCGGTGTCCCGGTGCTCGGTGTACCGCAGCGGATCCTCGAAGGTCAGCACGCTGCGCAGCACGTCCTTGCGCTCGCGGAGGGGGCGCGAGCGGACGTCCTGGTCGTCGGCGTACAGCACGTCGAAGATGTAGTAGAACACCGGCACCTTGCGCAGCAGCTGCTCGCCCGGGCTCACCACGTGGATGCGCGACTGGAGCAGCTCGAAGCTGGTCTCGCTGCCCTTGAACGCGACGATCTCGCCGTCCACGATGCAGTCATTGGACCCCTGCCCGGCCAGCGCCCGGGCGATCTCCGGGTAGTTGGCCGACACTTCCTTCTGGTTCCTGGTCATCATCTTGACCTGGCCCCCGGAGCGGAACGACAGGCAGCGCTCGCCGTCCAGCTTCCGCTCGTACAGCCAGGCCGGGTCGGAGAACCGGTCCCGCGTGAGCGTGGCCAGCTCCGGTTCGAGCCAGTCCGGCTGCTTTCCCTTACTCCCCGTGCTGCTCATCCGGTCGCGCCCTTCGTGGCCGCGGCCGGTCAGGGCCGCGTGTCGGTTTCTCCGTCAGGCTTACCCGGCACCGCGTTGCTGACCATGCGCACCGTTCCGGGACGGCCATCTTGATCATCGTCCCCCGGCTTGTCCGCCGCCGCCACCTGGACCCCCGGCGCGTCGGGCACGTCGCCCTGCGGGGCGGCCCCGGACGGCATCATGTCCTCCACCGCCTTGCCCGGCCCGGTCTCGGCCGGCTCGGCCTCCATGGGCTGGGCGTCCTGGACCCGCTGCAGGGGCGTGTTGCCGCCGCCCCGGTCGTCGTCGTGGCTGGCGGGGATGGGCTCGTCCCGCCGCTGGTTGGTCTGCTCACCGTCGTACGGTCCGCTGGGATTACTCATGGGTATCGCCCTACCCGCACGTTTGAGACCCGAACACGCAGGTAGCTGAAACGTCGGCCGGGAACATCCAGAAAAAGTCCGGATGGTGGTCAGGTGAAACGGCGCGGGGGCGTTTACGGCCCGCTGCCTGGGCAGTGGGACAACGTTCGGCCTCTTCGCCAATTCCCGGGAGACGTCATGGCCACAGCGCTGGCCGCCCGCCCGCTCACCGCGCAGCGCGAGGTGCTGAGCCAGCTCGACGACCACGAGCTGCTCCGCATGGTCCGCGCGCTGCCGCGCGAGGCCGGCCTGCGCACCCAGGCCTGCGAGACCCTGATCGGCCGCTACGTCAAGCTGGTGCGGTCCTGTGTCCGCCCCTACCAGAGCAGCCCCGAGTCGGCCGAAGAGCTGATGCAGGTCGGTTACGTCGGCCTGCTCAAGGCGATCAACAACTTCGACCCCGACATCGGCGGCAGCCTGTCCGCGTACGCTCAGCCCTGCGTGAGCGGCGAGATCAAGCGGCACTTCCGGGACAAGCGCTGGCAGGTCCACGTCCGCCGGTCGGCCCAGGAGCTGCTGCTGGAGGTGCGGCAGGCCACCGATGACCTGACCCAGCAGCTCGGGCACACCCCGAGCGACGCCGAGCTGGCCGGGTACCTGGGGGTCGGCTCCGACGACCTGCACGAAGCGCGCCGGGCGGACCTGGTGTTCCACACCTATTCGCTGGACGCGCCGGTGTTCGACCAGCAGGACCCGGTGCTGCTGGCCGACCTGCTGGGAGCGGACGACGAGGACGTCGAGCAGACGGTGGACATGGAGTCCGTGAGCGCCCACTGGCAGGACCTGCCCGAGCGTGAGCAGCGCATCCTCATCATGCGGTTCTACGGCAACCTGACCCAGTCCGAGATCGGCGAGCGGCTGGGCATCTCCCAGATGCACGTTTCCCGGCTGCTGGCCCGGTCACTCGGTTACCTGCGGGAACAATTGCTCGGTCCCGGTGAGAGCGAATCCGGGGCGTAAAAAGCAAACGGACGGGAAGGCTCACGGCACCATGGCCACAATTCATCCGGTGCCGGCGTGCCCGCCCCCGGCCACGGCGCCGTATCGGTACTCTTCCGCGCATTCGGGGTATACCCACCAGCGGCCCAGCGTGAACGCCCGACCGCCAGAACGCATCCCAGAAAGGGGAACCCGATGAGGATCGGCATCTGCCTGTTCTGGCTCGCTGTCGGGGCCATATTCACCTTCGCCGTCACCGTGAACACGTCCGTGTTCAACCTGCACGTCTTCGGGCTCGTGATCATGATCGTGGCTCTTATCGGCCTGTTCACCCCCCGGCGGGGTTATGAGTGGCTGGGCCGCCGGGTCGTCGTGCGCCGCACTCGCCGGGGCGGAGTCAGCCAGGTGGAGCAGCGGACCTATCCCCCCTACGTGCTGCAGAACCCGGGCACCGGGAACGCCGAGGCCGGCATCGCGGACCGGCCCAGCCTGGAGCCGGACCCCGAGGTGGGACGGCTGCAGGACCCGGCCCAGTCCGAGGTGGATCCGAGCGAAGAGTCCAGGCACGCCGCCACCCCGGCCGAGGAGATGGCCACCGAGCGGGCCAACACCTACCGGGCCGAGCGGTACGACGACGACCTGGACCCGGCCGCACCCCCGCCGCCCGCACCGCCCCGGCGGGTGGGCCCCAACGACACCGAGGTCATCGAGGACGTCTACGAGGAGCCGCCCGCCTAGCGGCCGCCCTAACTGTCGCTGGGCGGATCCAGCACCCGCAGCGCCAGCACGGTCAGGTCGTCGCGCATCTCCCCGGCCGAGAACGCTTCCGCGCGGGCCTGGATACCCGTGACGACCTCGCTGGCTGACCGGCCGGACAGCGTCACCAGCTCGTCGGCCAGCCGTTCCTCGAAGTAACGCAGGTCCGGGCTGCGGGTCTCGGTCAGGCCGTCGGTGAAGAAGAACAGCGTGTCCCCCTTGGCCAGGTCGATCTCCTCCAGACCGGGCTGCGCCTCGGGGAACAGGCCCAGCGGGAGGCCGCCGCCACCGGTCATCTCGACCCGGCCGTCGGAGCGGACCACGGCCGGGCCCGGGTGGCCCGCGGTGCCCAGGGACACGTGCAGCAGGCTGCCCCGCCAGGTCAGCTGGACGGTCTTGGCGGTCACGAACCGGCCGCTGCCCTCGGCCGACAGCAGCACCTCGTTGGCCCTGCGCAGGACCTGGACCGGGTCGGGCTCCCAGTGGGCGATGACCCGGATCGCGTAGCGGGCGGCGGCGGTCAGGGCGGCCGCCTCCTCGCCCTTGCCGGTGACGTCGCCGATGGCCAGGCCCCAGCCGCCGGGGATCGGGTACACGTCGTAGAAGTCGCCGCCGACGTCCATCCCCTCGGTGGCGCTCAGGTAGGCCGCCGCCAGCTCGATCCCCGGTACGTCCGGCAGCACCCGGGGCAGCAGGCTGGCCTGCAGCGCCTCGGCCACCTCGGACCGCCGCCGGAACAGCCGGTCCACCCGGATGGCCACCGCCAGCTGGGCGCCCAGCTCCTCGGCGAGGGCCAGGTCGGCGATCTGGAACGGGCCCTCGCTGGATCCCCGGCAGAGCGTGATCACGCCGTAGCCGCGCTGGCCCTCGGCGATCGGCACGCTGAGCACCGAGATGGCCCCGAGCTTCATCATCAGCGCCACGCCGTCCGGGCCGGTGCCGAGCATGCCGGTGTCATCGGAGCGGGCCTGCAGCAGCGACTTACCGGTCTCGTGGACCTGGGCGGGCAGCGAGCCCGCCTCCGGGTCGGTGTCGCGCACGGCCCGGGTGGCCGCGTCGGAGTCCTCGCCGGGCGGGCCGACCGCGACCTGGCGGCGCAGCCGGCGGCCGCGGATCACGTCGATGATCACCCAGGACGCGAACTCCCCGGCCAGCAGCCGGGCGCACCGCTGCATGGTCAGCGACTCGCTGAACGTGCTGTTCTCCAGGAGGAGCCGGGTGATCGCGGTCAGCAGGTCCATCCGCTGGGCCATCGTCCGCACCGCCTGCATGGTGGCGGTGCTGGGCTCGCTGGGGCCGGGCGCGGGGGCCGGCGCCTGGGCCGCGGCCTGCCGCCGGGGCGGACCGGGCCGCGGGCCCGGGCGGGCGGCAGCCGGGCTCTGCGTGGCGGCTGAGGCGGGAGTGGCGGCTGAGGTGGGAGTGGTGGCTGAGGCGGGAGTGGCGGGAGTGGCGGCTGAAGGTTGCGGGGTGATTGGGAGCGGGCTGGCGGCGACCAGCAGGACGCCAGCGTCCTCGGGCAGGGCGACGGGCTCGACGGTCAGCTGGACCTGAATCACGCCGTTCGCGCCCAGCAGCCTGCACTGGGACTGCTGGGTGCGGCCGGTCCGGGCGGCGGCGGCCAGGAATGTCTGCACCGCGGCCCGGTACGGCAGGTCCACGAACATCGTGAGCGCCTTGCCGGCCGCGTAGGCGGGGCTCGAGCCGATGATGTCGCCGCCCCGGTTGTTGACCCGGCGCACGGTGCCGTCCCGTTCCAGCAGGAACAGCGCCACCGGGGCGGCCGCGAACACCGCCCGCAGCATCCGGCGCTCGGCCCGGGTCTGCTCCGACGGGCCATCGCCCTTCCGGTCCGCGGCCTGGGCCCGGGACGCGGTCAGCGCGTCGATGGCCCCGTCCAGCTCGGCGAAGGCAGCGTCCAGGATCGGCCGGAGCTGGGCGTCCGGCAGCCCGGCCGCCTGCTGCAGCGCGTCCCGCCGGGCCGCCAGCTCGGCGAGCTCGGACTCAGCCGACTCGGGGCCGGGCGATAGTGGCATGACCGGTCCGTCCCGGGTTACTGGTTCGGTTCGGCGACGCTGATGTCGGCCAGGGCGGAATCCGCGCCGTGGCCGGCCGCGAGGTCACCGATGCTCACGATGCCAACGATACGGCCGTCATCGAGCACCGGCAGCCGCCGCACCGCGTTGGCCTGCATGATCCGGGCCGCGTCGGCGGCCTCGTCGTCGGCACCGACCGCCACCAGGTCGGCGCTGACCACCTGGCCCACCGGCGAATCGGGCAGTGCCCGCTCGGCGACCGCCCGGACCACGATGTCGCGGTCGGTGACCAGCCCGCAGAGCCGGTCGCCGTCCACCACCAGGACCGCGCCGACCGCGGTGTCCCGCATGGCCTGAGCCGCGTCGGCGATCGACTGGTCCTGCTGCAGCACGATCGGCTCGGTGGTCATCACGTCGCGCACCTTGGTCACTACGTCCTCCTGCTCTAAGCTCGTACGGGCGGATCTACGCACCTTAGAGCACCACCGTATTCGGCCCGTGGGGGCGTCGTTTGCGGCAGAGAACACCGGGTAACGCTGTGCAGTGACGGCTAACCGTGAGGTAGCCGTCCCAATCTAGGACGAGGGTGGCTCATGACCAGGCCGATCATGCCGGACGACAGGCCGCCGCAGACCCGGCCGGTGGTGGACGCAAAGCAGCTCTGGGTAGGCGGGATCTTCACCGCCATCGTCGCCGCGCTCGTCGCGCTGCTGGGCGTGCTCGTATGCCGCTGGCTGTTCAACATCCCGCTGCTGTCCCCGCAGAGCCAGGGCACCTACGGCGACGCGCACACCACGGACGTGGTGCTGCTGGCCGCCGCGGCGGCGCTGCTCGCGACCGGGCTGGCCCACCTGCTGCTGGTCGCGGCGCCCCGGCCGATGACGTTCTTCAGCTGGATCGTCGGGCTGATCACGCTGCTGCTGGTGCTGTATCCGTTCAGCACGTCGGCGCCGGTGTCGCAGAAGGTCGCCACCGCCGCGGTGGTCCTGGTGATCGGCGCCGTCATCGGCTCGCTGACCAACGGCGTCGCCGCCCGGGCCGTCCGGCAGCGCCGGGTGCCACCGCGCGACGACTACGGCCAGGGTCCCTACAACCAGGGTGAGTACAACCAGGGTGGGTATGGCCAGAGCCAGTGGGGCCCGTCCAACGGCCGCACCCGGGGGCCCGCCAACTGAGCGCCGGCTGAGCCGCCATCGGGGACCGGGGCCGGAGTGACCCGAGCGAAGGGGAGAACGTGACCGAAGTCGCCCGCGTGCCGGAGGCGGGCGGAGCGCCGGACCTGGCGCTGGCCGCGCCGGCGGCGGTGGAGTCGTTCCCGTTCCACCTGAATCTGGCTCCGCTGCGCGAGGTGGTCCGCGTCCGGGGGCGCCGCGCCGGATTGCCGGCGCACCGGGTGGTGGACCTGGTGTTGGCGGTCGGCGAGGCCACCGCCAACACGGTCCGGCATGCCGGCGGGACTGGCACCCTGCGGATCTGGCAGGACGACACCGAGATCGTCTGCGAGGTCAGCGACCCCGGCCACATGGCGGACGTGCGGGCGGGTGAGCGCCCGCCGGCCGCGGGCACCCGCGGCGGCCAGGGCCTGTGGATCATCCACCAGGCCTGCGACCGCGTCGAGGTGAGCTCCGGTAACGCCGGCACGGTGGTCCGGATGCACATGCGCCTGGCCGGCTGACGGCCCGGCGCCAGAATTAACTCCCCTGACGGGGCTCGTCCTCGGCGTGTGCGAGGCCGAGCGCCTCGATCAGCTCGTGCGTGCTCCGGTAGTGCGGCCGCCCGGGCAGCGCGGAGACCCGCGCCACCAGGGCCTGCGACGCGTCCTTGGCGTCCAGCACCTCCAGCAGGGCGTGGCGGGTGAGCGGGAACTCGTCCCGGGTCAGCAGCCGGGCCAGCTCGCTGCGGAGCTCGATGGCCTCTTCCTCACTGACGGCGGCGTCCTCGGCCTCGAACAGCTCGCGCGGGTCGTCGAGCGGCTCGGGCTCGCGCCACTCCTCGGAGCGGCCGACCTGAGGCTCGGCGCCGACCAGGCCCTCGGTCTCCTGCGCCAGTTCGTCATCGCGCAGCGGTCCGTGCTTGGTGTTTCCGCGTTCCATCGCGCCTCCCTGCGTCATCGGGCCAGCGGGCCAGTTGCGGCAGTGCCCGTCCAGCCTAGACCCGTCGCGGGGGACGCTGTTACCCGGCTGTGACCAGCCGGTTGTTTGCCGCGCGACAAGATTGGATATGCTCTTACCCAGCGGTGCCTACGACGCAGGCACGCACGCGCCGTCCGGCGCACTCGCCACGTGCGAGTGCTGGGGCGAGGCGTCGGCACCGCCGATCTCCTCCTGCTCCCCCGGCTCTCGGGACTTATTCGCGATCTTGGCGAGTCGCTGTGACTGCGGACGTAGCTGTCAGTCAATTGCCGCGAGGAGCCACACCCCCATGAAGATCGCACTCGTCGCCGAAGGTGCCACCGCCCTCTCCCGCGTTATGAGCAGCGAACCTGCCAGCCAGGAGACCCGGGTCGCGGCGCTGGCCAACGAGCTGGCCCGCCAGCAGCACGAAGTAACCGTGTACGCCCGTAAGGACGCCGCCGGCCTGCCCGAGCACGACAAGCTGCCCGACGGCGCCGTCGTCGAGTACGTCGAGGCCGGCCCGGCCGAGCCGCTGACCGACGAGGCCGTCCTCCCCTACATCCGGGCGTTCGCCGACTGCCTGGCCGAGCGCTGGCAGGACAGCCAGCCCGACGTCGTGCACGCGATCGGCTGGACCGGTGGGCTGGCCGCGCTGGCCGCCACCCGGGACCACAGCATCCCCGTCGTGCAGACGTTCCACTCGCTGCGCGTGGCCGAGCGCAGGCACCACATCGCCAGCGACGGCATCAGCCTGGCCGAGCACGCGACCGCCGAGACCGGTTCCCGTGACCGCCTCGAGCGGGCCGTGGCCCGCAGCGCCGACCTGGTCATCGCGACCAACGAAGACGAAGTGTCCGACCTGGCCAGCCTGGGGGTGCCGCGGTCCGGCATCAGCGTGCTGCCGTTCGGCGTGGACTCCGCGCACTTCGCCCCCGAGGGCCCGATCGCCCCGCGCGATGAGCGGCCGCGGCTGATCGCGGTGGCCACCCACCTCATGCGGGACGGCCTGGAGACCGTGGTCCGCGCGCTGCCGGAGATCCCCGACACCGAGCTGATCATCGTCGGCGGCCCGGCCCGGCCGATGCTCCGCCGCGACGAAGAGTGCTGCGACCTGGCCCGGCTGGCCGGCCGTCTCGGGGTGGCGGACCGGGTCAAGTTCGCCGGTCAGGTCAGCCAGGAGGACATGCCGGCCCTGCTGCGGTCGGCCGACCTGATGATCGACGTGTCCTGGTACGAGCCGTTCGGCATGGCCAGCCTGGAGGCGATGGCCTGCGGCACCCCGGTGATCGCGTCCGCCATCGGCGGCCACCTCGACACCGTGGTCGACGGCACCACCGGGCTGCTGGTCACCCCGGGGCAGCCCAAGGCGCTGGCCCGCCGGGTCCGCAAGCTGCTGGGCAACCCGATGCTGCTGGAAGGCTTCGGGATCGCCGCCGCCGACCGCGCTCAGGCCCGCTACTCCTGGGAGCGGATCGGCCGGGAGACGATCGCCCTCTACACCAGGACCCAGCAGCCGGTCGTGGCCCCGGTCGAGCTGGACGAGGAGATCGACGAGGCCATCGAAGAGGCCGCGCACCCGACGGCGGCCTGATTCTCCAGCCCCAGCACGGACGGCCGGGCTCCTTTTCCGCTTGGAGCCCGGCCGTTCCTCGTTGTCAGGCGGCGGTGGGGAGGCGGTTGGCCAGCTTGGAGCGGAGGGTGCGACGGGCCCGGTGCAGCCGGGACATGACCGTGCCGATCGGGGTGCCCATCATGGTGGCGGTCTCGAGGTAGGTGTAGCCCTCGACGTCGGCCAGGTAGACGGCCGTGCGGAAGTCGTCCGGGAGCTCGCGGAGGGCCTGGCGAAGGTCCTCGGCGGGCATCCGGTCCAGCGCCTCGGCCTCGGCCGAACGGCCTGTGGGCAGCGTGCTCGGCCAGGTCGGCAGCGCGGCCCGGTCCACCAGGTCCTCCTGGATGAGCAGCGGGGCACGATCCCGGCGCCGGTAGCCGCTGATGAAGGTGTTCGTCATAATGCGGTAGAGCCAGGCGCGGACGTTGGTCCCGGCCTCGAACCCCTCGAACGCCGCCCAGGCCTTGGCCATCGTCTCCTGGACCAGGTCCTCGGCGTCCTGATGGCTCCGGGTCATCCGGACCGCGGCCGGGTACAGCTGACTGGCGTAGCGGACGGCCTCATCCTCGAAACGGGCAGCGAGGTCTGGCTTGGGGCTCTCCATATAGAGGTCGTGCCCCGAAAATCGGACCTCTACCGTCAGGAGGCGGGCAGGGCGCCCTGGGTCTGCACGACCTGCTTGGCCACGTCGGTCACCTTGACATGCTGGGTCTGGGACACGCGGCGCATCCGTTCCAGGGCCTCGTCGGCCGAGCAGCCCAGGGCGTGCATCAGGACACCCTTGGCCTGGTCGACGACGGCCCGGCTCTCGACCGCGTTGCGCAGCTGAACGGCCTCCCGCTGCGCGTCCCCGTAGGCGGAGGCGTTGGCCAGCACCGCCCCGCCGAACGCGGCCAGCGTCTCCGCGAACGGCGCCTGCTCGCTCTCGAACGCCTCGCAGCGCACGCTGGCGATCGACAGCACCACGGTCATCGGCGGGAACTCATGCACCAGGGCCAGCGTGGAGCGCACCCCCCGGCAGAGCGCCTCGGTCATGTAGTCCGGCCAGCGGGTGTCGCGCAGGGTGTCGCGCACGCCGACCGGCTGCTTGTCCCGCAGCGCCTGGATCGACGGCCCGTAGCCCGAGCGCAGCTGGCATTCGGCCAGCTCGGCCAGGTCCGGATGGGTCGAGGTCAGGCCGACGAGCTCGCGGTCGCGCCAGAGCATCGCGGTCGCCCCGCAGCAGCCGGCCACCTCGCGGACGGCCAGGTCCACCAGCCGGTTCAGGGATCGCATGGGTGCCGAATTGCCCACGCTCAGCAGATCGGCGGCGTCTCGCGCCAGATCGTCGATCAGCACAGAATCCTCCGCGCCACACAGTGTCCGCCAGGGTCTGGAGCGGCACGGGACGCAGCTCCATTCAAGCACGATGCCAGTACATTTGCCACCAGACAAATGTTGCGCGCAGGTATCGTGCGCCGGATGGAGATCAAGGTACGGGGCAGCGGCGGGTCCGGGGGCTGGCCGGAACCCGGGTGCCGGTGTGCCTCGTGCCGCCGGGCGGCGGCGGAGGGGCCGGGCCGGGAGCCGTTCCGGGTGGTGGTGGACGGGGTGCTGGAGCTTTCTGAGGCTGCTGAGGCTTTTGAGGTTGGTGGGGCTTCTGGTGCTGATGGGGCGAAAGAGGTTTCTGGGGCTCCGGGGTACGGGGTGCGGCGGGTGGCTGGGGGGTGGGACGTGACCGGGCCGGACGGGAGCCGGCTGCTGACGGGATCGCGGCCCGAGGTGCCCGCGGAGGCGGGCAGGTATGACGCCGTCCTGCTTGACCTGATCGGGGATCCGGCCCAGCTAGGGCTGCTGCGGCGGCGGGGCCTGGTGACCGGGGGGACGCTGGTGCTGGCCGGGTTCGCCGACCATCGGGTGCGGTCCGAGCGGGAACTGGCCCGGCGCTGCCGGTTCTGGGGGGCGGTGCCGGCGCGGGACGGCGGCACCTATTCGGTGCCAGCCGCGGGCCACGGCGGGGCGGCGAGGTCGCTGGGCCGGGTGCTGGTGCTCGGCGGGGCTGGCTCCGGCAAGTCGGCCGAGGCGGAGCTGCGGCTGGCGGCCGAGCCCGAGGTGACCTACGTGGCCACCGGCCGGGCGGACCCGGCCGACCCGGAGTGGACGGCCCGGATCGGCGCTCATCAGCGGCGGCGGCCGCCCTGGTGGCAGACCCGGGAGAGCACCGACCTGGCCGGCCTGCTGTGGTCGGTCCCGGGTGCGATTCTGGTGGACAGTGTGACGACCTGGCTGGCGGCGGCGATGGACGACTGTGGCAGCTGGGACGCCGGTACTGACGCGGCGGGCGGTACCGGCGCCGCGGGCGCCCGGCTGGCGGAGCGGATCGACGCCCTGGTGGCGGCCTGGCGGCAGGCTGACGGGTACGTGGTGGCGGTCAGCGACGAGACCGGCCTGGGAGTGGTCCCGGACACTCGGGCGGGCCGGTTGTTCCGCGATGAGCTGGGACGTCTCAACCAGCGGCTGGCCGCCGAGTGCGACGATTTCGTGCTCGTGGTGGCCGGGCGGCCGATGGCCGTGGCCGACTGACCGCAAGGCCGGCCACGCCGCCTCTTGCGGCCGGGGGTGCCTTTATTTACGCTGCGATAACGATACGGGCGTCCGCGCGTCCGCTCGGCTGGCACGCCATGGGCGTTGACAGCTACCTTTAGCCCGAGGGGGTAGTCCGGGGAGTCGTGTGTGACGAGGTGAGTACGCCATGACGCGCGTCGTTGTCGTCGGTGACCTTATGACCGACGCCGTCGCCCACGCGCATTTCCCCCTGGCCCGCGGCAGCGACACCGCGGCGACCGTTTCCATGCACGGAGGCGGTTCCGGGGCGAACGTCGCCGCCTGGCTTGCCGTGGACGGCAACGATGTCGCGTTCGTGGGCCGCCGCGGCGCGGACATCGCCGGCCGGAACCGCGACATGGAGCTGATGGGTTACGGCGTGGACGCGCGCCTGGTCATGGACCCCGAGCGGCCCACCGGGACGTGCGTGGTCATGGTCACCCACAAGGGTGAGCACACCATGCTGTCCGATCCGGGGGCCAACTCGGCGCTGTCCCCGGAAGACCTGCCCCGCGACCTGTTCGCAGCCGGCAACCACATGCACGTCTCCGGCTACACGCTGCTCAGCGAGGGCGCGCGCCCGGCCGCCCTGGCCGCCATCCAGTACAGCATCCGGGCCGGCATGTCGGTCTCGGTCGACGCGGCGTCGGCGGCACCGCTGGAACGGGCCGGGGCCGAGCCGTTCCTCGAGCTCAGCAACGGCGCCTCCCTGCTGTTCGTGAACGAGGCGGAGAGCCAGGTGCTCACCGGCCGGGACGACGCCGAGCAGGCCGCCCGGGTCCTCACCGCCTGGTACCCCCAGGTCGTGGTCACGATGGCGGGGAACGGAGCGCTGTTCTACGCCAACGGCCGCCCGCCGGTCCAGGTGCCCGCTCCCCCGGTGGACCGGATCATCGACGGCACCGGCGCGGGCGACGCCTTCTGCGCCGGATTCCTGGCCGCCTGGCTGGACAAGAAACCGCCGGTTGAGGCCCTGTCCAGCGGTTGCCGGCTGGCCGCCCACGCGATGGGCCTGGTCGGCGCCCGGCCGGTTCTGTAGGCCTTCGTGCCGGACTTCTTGCGCGAGCTGTTCGGCCTGGGCGGCCGGGTCGCGCTGGTCACCGGCGGCAGCTCCGGCATCGGCCGGGGCATCGCCGAGGCGCTGGCCGGGGCCGGCGCCCGGGTGGTGATCCTGGCCCGCGGCGAGGCCGACCTCAAGGAGACCGCGGCCGCGCTGGTGGATGCGGGCGGGACCGCCGCGTGGGTGAGTGCCGACCTGGCCGATCGGGCCGCGGTGGCGGCCGGGGCCGACGCGGCCGCGGAGGTGTTCGGTGAGCCGGACATCCTGGTCAACTGCGCCGGCATCAACCTGCGGCCGCCGTTGCCGGAGCTGTCGGACGGCCAGTGGGACGAGACGATGGCGGTCAACCTGACCGCGCCGTTCCTGCTCGGCCAGCGGTTCGGGCCGGGCATGGCGGCCCGCGGGTGGGGCCGGATCATCAACGTGACCTCGCAGCAGTACCACCGGGCGTTCGGCAACAGCGGCGGCTACGGCGCGTCCAAGGCCGGCCTGGCGGGGCTGACACGATCCCAGTCCGAGGCCTGGTCCCCGTCCGGGGTGACGTGTAACTCGGTGTGCCCGGGGTTCGTGCCCACGCGGCTCAACGCGGTGATCGCCAACGACCCGGAACGCTCGGCGGCGATGGCGGCCCGCACGATGGTGCGCCGCAACGGGAAGCCGGGCGACTTCGCGGGGGCGGCGATCTTCCTGGCCAGTGAGGCGTCGGCGTTCGTGACCGCGCAGACGCTGTTCGTGGACGGCGGGTTCTCCGCCACCTGAGCTGCTGACCGGGCTCCGCGGTTTCGGGGGCGGGCCGGGGCACGGGGGACGAAAAGGGCGGCAGCGGGGCCCGAAAGCCGTGGCGGTGGCCTTGTTTGGTCGCGGCGGGCGGCACAATGGCGGCATGGCCCGACGTTCTGCTACCCCACCTCCCCCGGCCGATTTCGAAGAGAACATCGTAGACATCGATGTTGCCGACGAGATGCGCGGGAGCTATCTCGAGTATGCCTACTCGGTCATCTACCAGCGCGCGCTGCCGGACGCCCGGGACGGGCTGAAGCCGGTCCAGCGGCGGATCCTGTACCAGATGAACGAGATGGGCCTGCGGCCCGATCGCGGGCACGTCAAGTGTGCCCGGGTGGTCGGCGAGGTGATGGGGCGGCTGCACCCGCACGGTGACAGCGCCATCTACGACGCGCTGGTGCGGATGGCCCAGCCGTTCGCGATGCGGCTGCCGATGGTGGACGGGCACGGCAACTTCGGGTCCCAGGGCGGCGACGACCCGCCCGCGGCCATGCGCTACACCGAGGCCCGGATGACGGCCGCGGCCATGGAGATGGTCGGCTCGATCGACGAGGACACCGTCGATTTCCAGGCGAACTACGACGGGCAGGAGACGGAGCCGTCGGTGCTGCCCGCGGCGCTGCCCAACCTGCTGGTCAACGGGGCGGCCGGCATCGCGGTGGGGATGGCCACCAACATGGCGCCGCACAACCTGGGTGAGGTCATCGCCGCGGTGCGGTACCTGATCAAGCACCCGGACGCCAGCCTGGACGCGCTGATGCGGTACGTGCCCGGGCCGGACCTGCCGACCGGCGGCAAGATCGTCGGGCTGGACGGCATCCGGGACGCCTACGAGACCGGCCGCGGCATCTTCCGCACCCGCGCCACCTGCCGGATCGAGCAGATCACCGCGCGGCGGGCCGGCATCGTGGTCACCGAGCTGCCCTACGGCGTCGGGCCGGAGAAGGTCATCGCCCGGATCAAGGACCTGGTGCAGGCCAAGAAGCTGACCGGCATCACCGACGTCAAGGACCTCACCGACCGGCACCGGGGCCTGCAGCTGGTCATCGAGATCCGCAGCGGCTTCCACCCCGAGGCGGTACTGGCCGAGCTGTACCGGCTGACCCCGATGGAGGAGACCTTCGGGATCAACAACGTGGCCCTGGTCGACGGCCAGCCACGGGTGCTGGGCCTGCGCGAGCTGCTCAGCATCTACCTCGACCACCGCATCGAAGTGGTGCGGCGGCGCAGCGAGTTCCGGCGGCGCAAGCGCCAGGACCGGCTGCACCTGGTCGACGGCCTGATGATCGCGCTGCTGGACATCGACGAGGTCATCGGCGTGATCCGGTCCAGCGACGACTCGGCCGCGGCCAAGCAGCGGCTGATGGCGGTGTTCGACCTGTCCGACATCCAGGCGCAGTACATCCTGGACACGCCGCTGCGGCGGCTGACCCGTTACGACCGGCTGGAGCTGGAACGTGAGCGCGACCAGCTGCGGTCCGAGATCGAGGCGCTGACCGAGATCCTGTCCTCGGAGGAGCGGCTGCGCGAGGTGGTGTCGAGCGAGCTGGCCGACATCGCCAAGCGGTTCAGCACGCCCCGGCGGACGGTGCTGCTGGAGGGCAGCGGGGCGGCGCTGACCGCCGCGGTGCCGCTCGAGGTGGCCGACGACCCGTGCACGGTGCTGCTGTCCACCACCGGCCTGCTGGCGCGGACCGCACCCGCCGCGGCCGGCGAGGACGCCTCACCCGACCAGGATTCACCGCCCGGCCAGGAGCGGTCCGCGCACGACGCGATCGTCTCGACCGCCCCCGCCACTGTGCGCGGCACGGTCGGCGTGGTCACCTCGGCCAGGCTGATCAAGCTGAGCGTGCTGGAGTTCCCGGCGCTGCCGCCCAGTGCCGCGTTCCCGGGGCTGTCCGGCGGCACCCCGGTCACCGAGTTCATCGAGCTGGAGAGCGGCGAGACCGTGGTCGCGCTCGCCTCGCTGGACGACCCGCAAGCCGGGATCGCGCTGGGCACGGCCACCGGCGTGGTCAAGCGGGTGCTATCGGACTACCCGGCCAACCGCGACGAGTTCGAGATCATCGCGCTGAAAGACCAGGACCGGGTGATCGGCGCTGTCCAGCTGGCCAGCGAGGACCGGGACCTGATGTTCATCAGCAGCGACGCCCAGTTGCTGCACTTCCCGGCCGCGACGGTGCGCCCGCAGGGCCGCAGCGCGGGCGGGATGGCCGGGATCCGGCTGGCGGCCGGGGCCACCGTGGTGTGGTTCGGGGCCGTGGATCCGGCCGCGCCGTCCGGGGCGGTGGTGGTCACCGTGGCCGGCAGCGACGGCGCGCTGCCCGGCACCGGGGCCGGCTCGGTCAAGGTCAGCGAGTACTCCGAGTTCCCGGCCAAGGGCCGGGCCACCGGCGGCGTGCGCTGCCAGCGGTTCCTCAAGGGCGAGGACGCTCTGGTGCTGGCCTGGGCGGGCGCCGCCCCGGCGCTCGGCGCGACCGAGGCTGGCGTGCCGGTGGAGCTGCCGTCCGAGCTGGGCCGCCGGGACGGCTCCGGGCTGCCGCTGCTGCAGCCGCTGGCCGCGATCGGCGGGACGCCGGCCGCCTTCGGCGGCAATTCCGGAGCTGGGCCAAAAGGTTAATGGTCATGGGCCGGTTCACCGCTGGATAAACGGTTCCCGGCCCATGACCATGGAGTTTTCAAATCCTGCAGGCGGCCTAAGCGATAAGGGCATGATGGCGGCCTACGCGGGCAGTGAGCCTGCGGGCAAAGGCCGCATCGGCCATCGCGGCGAGCAGATCACCCGGGCCGGCCGCGGGCTGGTCGGCGAGATGCCAGCCGCGGACGACCGCCAGCCCCTTGTGGCCGGGATAGAAGACGTCCCGGCGGAAGCACCCGGCGACGGCCAGCGCTTCCACGTCGGGGTGGTCATCGGGCAGATCCGCCACATAGGCGGCGGCGTCGAGGAGGGCCACTGCGTTTCGCGCGACACGCAGCGCGCTCACCCCGGTGCTGTTCAGCCGCCACCATGCCTGCTCGCGGAGAAACCGGGAGATCATCAATTGTCTGTTCACAATGCGTGATCGTACTCAACACTTTCCGTACTGACTAGCCCCTGAGCTGCAAAAAAACATCGTTGAAATTCATTCCACAGGCATTTCGTGCAAGTCCACAATTGGTCCACAGGGGGTCCACAACGCGGTCCACAGGGACTCCACAGGAGGGCCCGCAACGTCCTTTGTGAGGGGGATATCGCGTCTGCTCACAGAATCGTGTCCGCGACGTCGGCGAGCTGCGGCACGTAAGGGCCGGGGATGGAATAACCGTCCGGCCGGGGCGCGGCCGGAACGGCGCCGCCGGCCGCGGCCGCCCGGCGGGCGGCGCGACTGGGAACGCCCCGCTCAGCACTCACGGTGACGGCGAGCGTGCCGAGCAGGTCCTGCTGGGTACCGGTCGGCTGGTCGGCCAGCTCCCAGCCGCGGACCACCGCCAGGCCGGTCTCGCCGGGGTCGAATGCGCCGGTCAGGAAGCAGCCTGCCCGGTCGAGTTCTTCCAGGTCGGGATGGTTCTCTGGGAGATCGGCGATGCACGCCGCCGCGTCCAGCAGGGCCACCACGCTGCGGGCCACGCGGACCGCGTTGAGCCCCGGGCTGTCCAGCCGCCACCAGGCCTGCTCGCGGATGTACTGGGTCACCATCATCTTTCTCGTCACGTTGAGTGATGGTAGTCGATACTTAGGGTTACTGCGACCGGCTTGACTGATTACTATCGGTAACAGCAGGCGCCCGGTAGGCGATGAATCCGGGAAAGGCCAGGCAGACCAGGCCGACGGCCCCCACGCAGAGCACCCCGCCGGACGTGAGAGAAAATCGCGGGCTGGTCAGGCTGGCCACGGTGCCGGCCCGCAGCTGGCCCGCGGACGGCCCCACCGCGTAGCTGAGCAGCTCGACCCCGGCCAGGCGGCCGCGCAGCGCGTCCGGGATGGTCTGCTTCCACAGCAGGTCGCGGAAGATGCCGCTCACCATGTCGGCCGCGCCCGCCAGGATCAGCGCGACCAGCGCCACCGCGATGTCCGGGGCCAGGCCGAACACCACGATGGCGAGGCCCCAGCCGCAGGCGGCCAGCGCGATGGCCAGGCCGTGCCGGCGTACCTTGGTGATCCAGCCGCTGGGCACGGTGATGCCGAACGCGCCGATCGACGGGCAGGCGAACATCAGGCCGACGGCCCAGCTGGCGTGCAGCCCGGCCGCCAGGAACGGGAACAGCGCGACCGGGTAGGACATCGTCATCGCGGCCAGGTCGGCCAGGTAGGAGCCCAGCAGTTCGGGGCGGCTGCGGGCGTAGCGGAGGCCGGCCAGCACGCTCCGCAGCCCGCCTGACGGCTCATCCTCCCCCGGTGCCGGGGCGGGCACCGGGCGAAGCCGGAACAGCACGCCGCAGGAGACGGCGAAGGTGACCGCGTCCAGCCCGTACACCACGGCCGGACCGATCCCGGCGGCCAGCACCCCGCCCAGCGAGGTGCCCGCGATCACGCACAGGTTCTGGGAGCCGGACATCAGCGTCACGGCCGCGGTCAGCTGGGCGGGCGGCACCACCCGCGGCATCGTGGCCTCCACCGAGGGACGCTGGAGCGAGGCCAGCGCGTTCATCGCCGCCACCACGACGTAGAGCGGCCACAGCAGCGGCCGGGTCAGCAGCGAGTCGGCGAGCAGCAGCAGGGCGCAGCCGCCGAGCGCCGCCTCGCAGCAGCGGATGACCTGGCGGCGGTCCAGGCGGTCCGCCAGCACCCCGCCGTACAGGGCGAACACCACCAGCGGGACCAGCTCGGCGGCCCCCAGCAGGCCGACCGCGAGGGTGGAGCCGGTGAGCTGCTTGACCTGGACCACCAGGGCGACATCGGTGGCCTGGGTGCCCAGCTGGGTGACCGTCCCGCTGCTGAACAGCACCCGGAAGTCGCGGCTGGCCAGCGGGGACAGGTCGAGCTGGAGCCAGGATAGGTTCACTGGCGGCCCACGCTCAAAGGTGCGGCCGGGCGGCCACCGGTCAGATGTCGATGCGGGACAGATCCAGCTCGGACGCACCGCCGACGATGAAGTCGCGTCGGGGTCCTACCTCCGAGCCCATCAGCAGGCTGAAGATGTCGCCGGCGACGGCGGCATCCTCGATCTGGATCCGGCGCAGCGTCCGGTGCTGTGGATCCATGGTGGTCTCCGCCAGCTGGCCCGCGTCCATCTCACCCAGGCCCTTGTACCGCTGGATCGGCTCCTTCCATCGCTGCCCGCGGCGCTCCATGTCCAGCAGCACCCGGCGCAGCTCGGCGTCGGAGTAGGTGTACTTGTACTTGTCGTGGCCCTTGCGGACGTTGGACAGCTCGATGCGGTGCAGCGGCGGGACGGCGGCGAACACCCGCCCGGCGTCCAGCATCGGCCGCAGGTACCGGTAGAACAGCGTGAGCAGCAGGGTCCGGATGTGCGCCCCGTCGACGTCCGCGTCGGACATGAAGATGACCCGCTGGTACCGGGCCGCGTCCAGGTTGAAGGCCGAGCCGGAGCCCGCCCCGATGACCTGGATGATCGAGGCGCACTCGGCGTTCTTCAGCATGTCGGCCAGGGAGGCCTTCTGCACGTTGAGGATCTTGCCGCGGATCGGCAGCAGCGCCTGGAACTCCGAGCTGCGGGCCAGCTTGGCGGTGCCCAGGGCCGAGTCACCCTCGACGATGAACAGCTCGCTGCGATCGTCGGCGACGCGGCAGTCCACCAGCTTGGCCGGCAGCGACGAGCTGGCCAGCGCGGACTTGCGGCGCTGGTTGTCCCGGTGCTCACGGGCGGCGATCCGGGCCTTGGCGGCCGAGATGACCTTCTCCAGCAGGGACCGGGACTGCTGCTTGGCGTTCCGGCCCTTGGCCTCGAAGAACTCCTTGAGCCCGGCCGAGACCACCTGGGCCACGATGCGGGACACGGCCGGGGTGCCCAGCACCTCCTTGGTCTGCCCTTCGAACTGAGGCTCGGGCAGCCGGACGGTGACGATCGCGGTCATCCCCTCCAGCACGTCCTCCTTGGTCACCGCCTCGTCGCCGTTCTTGAGCAGGCGGGCCGCGCGGAGCTGGTCGTTCAGCGTGCGGAGCAGCGCCCGGTCGAAGCCGGACACGTGGGTGCCGCCGTGCGGGGTGGCGATGACGTTGACGAATGACCGGGTGATGGTGTCGTAGCCGCTGGTCCACTGCACGGCCACGTCGACCTCGAGCTCCCGGTCGACCTCGGTCGGGGTCATGTGGCCACGGTCGTCCAGGACCGGCACGGTCTCGGTGAAGTTGCCGGTGCCCTCCAGCCGCAGCACGTCGGTCACGGCCTCGCCGGACGCCAGGTGCTCGCAGAACTCGCTGATGCCGCCGTCGAACCGGAACTCGGCCTCGCGCGGCCCGGCCGGGACGGCGGGGTCGGTGAGGCTGAGGGTGGCGGTGGCGCCGCTGCGGTCAGCGCTGTCGCCGGTGGGGTCAGCGGCGGCCGGGTCGGTCGTGACCGCCGGGGTGGCCTGGACGGGGGTGGTCAGCGGGGCGTCGGACTGGGCGGGCGGCCGCTCGTCGCGGACGTAGATGGCCAGCCCGGGGACCAGGTAGGCGGTCTGCCGGGCGCGCTCGGTGATGGCGGTGAAGCTGAACCGGGCGTCCCGCACGAAGACCTGCTTGTCCGGCCAGAACCGGGTGCGGGTGCCGGTGACCTTCTTGGCCACCCGGCGGAGCTGGCGCAGCCCGGCCCGGCGGGTGAAGCTCGCGCTGGGGCCGGGCTCGCCGTGGTCGGTGAACTCGCCGGTGACGCCCCGCCGGAAGCTGGCCGCCCAGGTGTGGCCGCCCCGGTCCACCTCGATGTCCAGCCGCGAGGCGAGCGCGTTGACGACCGACGCGCCGACCCCGTGCAGGCCGCCGGAGGCGGTGTAGGAGCCGCCGCCGAACTTGCCGCCCGCGTGCAGCCGGGTCATGACCAGCTCCACCCCGCTGAGCTTGGTCTTCGGCTCGATGTCGACGGGGATGCCGCGGCCGTTGTCGCGGACCTCGGCCGACCCGTCGGCGTAGAGCACGACCTCGATCCGGTTGCAGTAGCCGGCCAGGGCCTCGTCCACCGAGTTGTCGAAGATCTCCCACAGGCAGTGCTGCAGGCCGCGCCCGTCGGTGGAGCCGATGTACATGCCGGGACGCTTGCGCACCGCGTCCAGGCCTTCCAGGACGGACAGGTGCCGGGCGGTGTAGGCGCCCGCCTGGCGGCCCTCCTGGGCGGAAGCCGCGGACGGGTCAGGGGCGGCGGCCAGCGTGGTCACGGGCGGCGGATCTCCTTAGAACAAAGTTACGGGTCCACGTTGCAGCGTAGCCCGCCCCAGCGGCTGCTGTCCCCAGGCACGCCGGAAGCCAGGCACGCAAAGGGCGCACGGCGCCCAGACGGTCAGGTTGGGTGTGATCTGGGGAACTGCGCTTTCGCTGTCGGCGTACGCGGCGCCCGGGGGGGAAGGATGACGCTTGGGTAAGTGTTGTGGTGAGCTGTAAAGACATCACAGATCATGAGCCAGCCGGATGCAGAAGCCGGAGGCACGAGGCGAGGAAGGCTACGTTGACCGGAGCTCTAGCCCCCACCCAGCCGCTCACGGCTGCGGACGTGTGCGATCGCTGCGGCGCCCAGGCGTACGTCCGAGTCATGCTCCCGAACTCTCTCGAGCTGCTGTTTTGCGCGCACCACAGCCGCGAGCACGCCGAAGCGCTCGCGAAGGTGGCCAGCGAGATTCAGGATGAGACCCAGCGCCTGACCGAGCCGTCCAGTCCCAACTGAGGCTCGCAGGCCGCTGACAAAACCCGCGCGTCGGTGAGCGCGCGGCCATAGGCACCACAAGGCAAAGGGGCCGGATCCGAGCGGTTGCTCGGATCCGGCCCCTTGCTACAGGTGCCTGACCTCAGTCCAGGTAGTCCCGCAGGACCTGGGACCGCGACGGGTGCCGCAGCTTGGACATGGTCTTGGACTCGATCTGGCGGATGCGCTCCCGGGTCACCCCGTAGACCTTGCCGATCTCGTCCAGGGTCTTGGGCTGGCCGTCGGTGAGCCCGAACCGCATGGAGACCACTCCGGCCTCCCGCTCGGACAGCGTGTCCAGCACCGAGTGCAGCTGCTCCTGCAGCAGCGTGAAGCTGACCGCTTCGCCCGGCTGGATGGCCTCGGAGTCCTCGATCAGGTCACCGAACTCGCTGTCGCCGTCCTCGCCGAGCGGGGTGTGCAGCGAGATCGGCTCCCGGCCGTACTTCTGGACCTCGATGACCTTTTCTGGGGTCATGTCCAGCTCGGCCGCCAGCTCCTCCGGCGTCGGCTCCCGGCCCAGGTCCTGGAGCATCTGCCGCTGGACACGGGCCAGCTTGTTGATGACCTCGACCATGTGCACCGGGATCCGGATGGTGCGGGCCTGGTCGGCCATGGCCCGGGTGATCGCCTGCCGGATCCACCAGGTGGCGTACGTGGAGAACTTGTAACCCTTGGTGTAGTCGAACTTCTCGACCGCGCGGATCAGGCCCAGGTTGCCCTCCTGGATCAGGTCCAGGAACAGCATGCCGCGGCCGGTGTAGCGCTTGGCCAGCGAGACGACCAGCCGGAGGTTGGCCTCGAGCAGGTGGTTCTTGGCGCGGCGGCCGTCGTCGGCGATCCACTCCAGGTCGATGCGCTGGTCGGAGGCCAGCCGCGGGTCCTCGGCCAGCTTCTCCTCGGCGAACAGGCCCGCCTCGATCCGCTTGGCCAGCTCCACTTCCTGCTCGGCGTTGAGCAGCGGGACCTTGCCGATCTGCTTGAGGTAGTCCTTCACCGGGTCGGCGGTGGCGCCGGCCACCGCGACCTGGGCGGCGGGCAGGTCGTCATCGTCGTCGCCGAAGACGAACGTCTCGTCCTCGCCCTCGGTGGCGGTCCCGGTCCCCTTAGCCGCGCCATCGGCCGGCGCAGCCACCTTGGCGGTGCCGTTGGCGACCGCGACGGCGGCCACCGGAGCCGGGCCGCGCTTGGCGGCCTGGGGAGTGTCCGGGCCGTCCGCGTCCTCGGGACCGTCCGGGTCGTCGGGACCGTCGGAGTCCTCGGTGTCGTCCTGGGCGTCGGAGTCGACCTCGTCCTCGTCCAGCTCGACGACGACGAGCGACTCACTGATCTCCACGTCGTCGACCTGCAGCTCGTCGAAGTCGGCGTCGTCGCCGAGGTCGCCCGCTTCGTCGAGGTCGACGACGGCTACGTCCCCGGCCGGGGCCTCGGCCGGGCCGTCACCGTTGCCGTTGACACGACCACCGACCACCCCCGCCGGACCCGATCCGGAACCGGAGGGCCCGTCCGCGGGAGCCTGATCGGCCGACGGCCGTGCGCGCTTCCGCGCCGCAGAGTCAGCGCGTACCACCACGGTCACCCCTTCCTTCGCTGGCTAGCAGCATGCGCGGCCGCGAAACGCGGCCCACATGCCGGACTGGCGACCGGTACCGGCGCCTTTCCTGCGTGCTTGTTGCGAGAATCGAGTCCTCCCGCGCGGGTCCGGATGCGTGCACCGAGCCGGGAAACAGCACCAGCGTGTGCTGGGGACAGCCTGCATGCGAAGCGCGAATGCCGCCCACCTGCCTCCCTACTCACACCACCATAGGTGGCAGCTGAGGATGACTTGTACATGACGGCGCACGAAAACTCGCATGCGGGCGCCTGCACAGATGCGACGCATAGCGCCCGCGCACTATTCCCGGTGTGCCTCATTCGGTATCTTCCGGCTCGCGTTCGGGGACGTGCAGTACCAGCACGGTCACGTCATCGTCCTGCTCGTGACCGGCGAGCATCGCGTCTACGAGGTAGCTCAGCAGCCGCTCCGGGTGGCCCACGACGCTGGCGCGGGCCCGGGTCGCCACCGTGACCAGTTCGTTAAGACCACGGTCGAGGCCACGGAGGCGATTCTCGACCAGGCCGTCCGAATACAGCACGGCCGTGCTGCCGGGCGGCAGCCGGAACGGGTGCTGCTGCCGGGGGCTCGGCCAGCCCAGCGGGGTCCCGGCCTCGGTCTCGTCCAGGTACGGCTCGGTGTCCAGGCCCAGCCGCAGCACCGGCAGGTGGCCGGCGTTGCCCATCAGCCCGTCCCCGGTCTGGGGGTCGATGACCAGGTAGGCGACGGTGGTGACCTGCTCTTCGAGCTCGGTCGCGCTGAACAGCCGGTCGAGCCCGGTCAGCACGGCGGCCGGCCGCGGGTCGGTCAGCGCCAGCGCGCGCAGCGCGTTGCGGACCCGGCCCATGCCGGCCGCGGCGGTCAGCCCCTTGCCCATCACGTCGCCGACCGTGATGGCCAGCCGCCCGTCCGGCAGCCGGAAGCTGTCGTACCAGTCGCCGCCGATTTCCATGTTGCGGGCCACCGGCAGGTACCGGGCCTCCATGACCAGCCCGGGGACGATCGGCAGCCGGTCCGGGAGCAGGCTCCGCTGCAGCGTCTCGGCGGTGGTGTGCTCGCGCTCGTACATCGCGGCCCGCTCCACCGCCAGCGCGCACTGCCCGGCCAGGGCCTCCAGGAAGACCCTTTCCTCTTCGGTGATCTTCCGCGGGCGGCCGAAGGAGAACCGCAGCGCCCCCAGCGGCGCGCCCGCCGCCAGCAGCGGCAGCCCGACCCAGGAGCGCTCGTCCTCGCCCGCGATGGTCTCCAGCGGGGCGTCCTCCAGCAGCGCGCGCAGTGTTTCAACGTCTTCGGCCAGCACCGGCCGCCGGGTGGCGATGGCCCGGGTCATCACGCCCGGGCTGTCCAGCAGGATGTCGCGGCTGGCGGCGGACCGCCCCGGCGGCATGCCGGCCGGGTTGATCACCCGCAGCCGGCCGCCGTCCAGCAGCGCCACCGCGGACCGCTGGGCGCCGATCGCGGTCCGGCCGACCTCGGTGATGACCTCGACCACCTGCTCGACGGTGAGCGCCTCGGCCAGCATCGAGGTGGCCTGCTGCAGCCGCGCGGTCCGCAGCGCGGCGGCCGACAGCTGCTCGGTGAGACGGCCGCGCATCTCCTCGGCCTCGCGCTGGCCGGTGACGTCGGTGCTGGCCCCGACCCACTCGACGATCTTCCCGTCCCGCTCGATCGGGACAGCGCGCACGTCGTAATGCCGGTAGGACCCGGCCCGGGTACGGACGCGGTACCGGTCGTCGAACGTCTTGCCGGACTTGACGCAGCCCTGCCAGTCGCGCTCCACCCGGTCCCGGTCCTCGGGATGGACGGCGTCCAGCCAGCCCTGGCCCAGGTACTGCTCCAGCGCCTGGCCGGTCACCCAGCGCCACTCGGGGCAGTCCTCGATGAGGCCGCCGTCGGCGTCGGCCACCCAGACCATCTGGGCGCCGCCCTGGACCAGCGACCGGTAGCGCTCCTCGCTGCGCCGGATCGTCTCCTCGGCGTGGGTGTCGGTGGCGAGGGTGGCCGGCTGGCCGCCCTCGCCGTTCGCGGCGGCCACGTCCGCCACGATCAGCACCACGCCGCTGACCAGGCCCTGCTGGTCGTGGCAGGGGAACCAGGACTGCGCCTGGCGGGCGCCCGGCCCGGACTCGAACACCGGCTGGCCGTCGGACAGCACCCGCTGGGCGGCCGACGCGGCCTGGGCGGCGACCTCAGCCGGCCACATGTCGGCCGGGGATCGCCCGATGTGCTCGGCCGGATCGTGACCGTGCAGCTTGGCCAGGGCGTCGTTGACCCGGCGGAAGCAGAGGTCGGGGCCGAGCAGGGCAAAGCCCACCGGCGCCTGGCGCAGCAGCGTGTCGAGCAGGGCGGCGTCGGCGGTGTCGAACTCGGACAGGCGGGGCTGGGGCACGACGCTGTCCGGACCGGGCACGCTGGCGCCGGCCGCGGCGACACCGGCCGCGGCCGCGGCGGCGGTACTGGCTGTGGTCGGGGTGGCAGCAGCCGCACTGGCTGCGGTTGGGCCGGCCATGTCTGGGCTCATAATGTCTGGGCTCACCGCGGGCACCGGTGCCTCATGCACCGAACTGCCATCGGCGGCTCCTTCCTGCTCCCTCGTCGCCTACCGCGCGGTCCGCAGCGGGGCCTACGCTCAATGGACGCGGTCACGGCGAACAGTAGATCGCGCCCGCGCCGCGGCCGTTTCCTCTATCGTCCCCTGACGGCCGCCAGCGTGGCGGCATTTCGCAGCAGTTATTCAGACAAGCGTGCCACATTCCCGGCAGCGTTGTGGCCAGGTGACGATACCTGATGCCGACGAAGGCTACGTGACGGGAGAGGACACAACGGGCAGGTGCCGTTCCCCGTAGGACTCCCGCGGGGCCGGAAGGGCCGGGCCAACCGGGGCCTGCGGAAACAACTAAACGCGCGGTGAAAATCCGAACCAAAAGTACGTCCCCGTTCCGGGCTTACGGCGCAACACGCCGATTCTGCCCGAAACTACAGCGGGCATTGCACCGTAGCGTAGCGTCCATGTGAACAGATCTGAGAGGCTGTCTAGGTGAGTCCCCAGAGCCGACGCAGACAAGATCCCCGCGGAGGCAGCGACGGCCCGCAACATGGCACGGCGGCCGCCCCGCCCCCGAACGCCCTCTTCGAGGAGTTGCTGCGGGCTGCACGCGAGTTGCTGGCTGTACGCAGCCCGCTGGACGCGGAGCTGATGGTCAGCGAGCTGCTCGGCACCTGGTGGGGGCAGCGCCGCGACAACCCGCGCGGGTCCGACGTGGAGCGGCTGGTGGGCGAGGGCCTGGTCGACTTCGCCGCCCGCCGGAGCAGCCCGGCCGCGCTGGCCCTGCTGTCCGGCATCGCCTGCCTGGGCACCCCCCGGCAGGCGTCCAAGGCCGAGGAAGCGGCGCTGGAGCTGATGGAGCGGGGCGTGCGCAGCCCCAACTGGGCCCAGCACCTGGGCGCGGTGACCGGCTCGGACTGCTACGTGAACAGCGACGCCTACGGTGACACCGACGAGGTGGTCTGCTTCTTCAGCTACGACGGCACCGAGCCGCACGCGCTGGTCATGGTGGTGGACTACAACGCCGGCGGGATGATCAGGGACGGCTGGGTCACGTCGCAGGTGAACAAGCTGCTGGAGCTGTGCCGCAAGCCGGCCGCCGGCGATGACGACCGCGCCGGCTTCAAGCCGCTGGACCCGCCGGTGGCGCGGCGGATGCTGGAGCAGGCGCTGGCCGAGACCGACGCCGCCGACGAGCCGCCGGTCAGCGAGTCGTTCCCGTCCTACCACGCGTTCATCCGGGCCCGGATCCGGGCGCTGCCACCGTCCCGCGGCCCGGCTGGGCCGGTCGGGCCCGGTGGCAGCACCAGCAAGCGGCGGCCGTGGAGCAAGGACCGCCGGGCCATGCTGGCGGCCGAGTTCCTCGCCTCGGACGAGGCCGAGGACCTGTCCGATCGCAGCTCGGCCAGCCACTGCGCCGACCGGATCATCGACTACGGCTGTGACCAGGACTTCGGGCGGCCGCTGCGGATGAGCCCGGTCAAGGTGGAGACGTTCCTGCTGAGCTGGCTGCCGCGCAAGGTCATGCTGTCGGCCGCCGAACAGGAGGCCATGCCGCACGTGCTGCTGGCCTGGGTGCGCTGGGCCGGCCGTCGCCGGGGCCAGGGCGAGCGGGAAGTCACCGGGACCCTGGACGCGGTGTTCAACGCGATGAGCTCGTTTACCCGCGCCTACCGCGACCCGGCCGAGTTCGGCCTGGACTCGGCGCTGGTGGCCCGGCTGCTGCCGGACGGCGACCTGGAGGCGCTGCCCCGCCGCGCGTTCGCGTTCCCGCTGCTGCACGGCCGGGTGGACGGGGTCGACCTGTCCGCGCTCGACCCGGCTGACGGTGACGGCCGGCGGGAGTTGCTGACGGCCGCGCACACGGCCGAGGTGGAGACCAGCGGCGCCGGCCCGGCCGACGAACGGCACCTGGAGCAGCACCTGGACCTCGCGGACCGGCTGTGGCGCGGCGACCCGGCCAGCCTGTGGGCGGCCGCGCAGCGGTTCCTGGACGCGGACCAGGACCGGCACGAGGTGCTGCACACGCTGATGGACGTGATCCAGGCGGCCGGGGACAAGCCGGGCTCGCTCGACGCCGCGCTGCGGGACCTGGGCCCGGACCCGGACGAGTGACCGGCCCGGCCACCGTCGACCTCAACGCCGACCTCGGCGAGGGGTTCGGAGCCTGGCGGCTGGGCGACGACGACGCCCTGCTGTCGGTTGTGACCAGCGCCAACATCGCCTGCGGGTTCCACGCGGGCGACCCGCTCATCCTGCGCCGCTGCTGCGCGGCCGCGGCCGAGCGCGGGGTGGCGATCGGCGCCCAGGTGTCCTACCGCGACCTGGCCGGGTTCGGACGGCGGGAGATGGACGTACCACCGGACGAGCTGACCGCGGAGGTGCTGTACCAGCTGGCCGCGCTGGACGGCATCGCCCGGGCCGAAGGCGGACGGGTGCGCTACGTCAAACCGCACGGCGCGCTCTACAACCGCATCGCCCGGGACCCGGTGCAGGCCCGGGCGGTCGTGGCCGCGGTGGCCGCCTACGACCGGGCGCTGCCCCTGCTGACGCTGCCGGGCAGCGTCGCCGCCGAGGCGGCGGCCGACACCGGGCTGCGGGCGGCGGCCGAGGCGTTCGCCGACCGCGCCTACACCGCCGCGGGCACGCTGGTGTCCCGCCGGGAGCCGGGGTCGGTGCTCAGCGATCCGGCCGAGGTCACCGACCGCGCGGTCACCATCGCCACCCGCGGCCGGGTCCGGTCGGCCGACGGCCAGGAGGTCACGGTCCGGGCCGAGTCGATCTGCGTGCACGGGGACACCCCCGGGGCGGTGGAGCTGGCCCGGTCGGTCCGCCGCGGCCTGGAGACGGCCGGCGTCAGGCTCGCCCCGTTCACATGAGCGTACGGGCCGCCGGGGATGGCGCCCTGCTGGTTGAGGCGGGGGCGGAGCCAGGGGCTCCGGCGCGGCTGCGATCGATTATTGAAAAGCTGAATTTTCCGGGGATTGCGGACATTGTTCCGGGGGCGGAAACCGTCCTGGTCGTCCTGGAGCCGGGACGGGTGGGTCTCAGCGGGCTGGCGGGGCGCCTGCAAGCGCTCGTGGCTAATGAGACTGGTGAGGCGGGCGGGGGTGATGGGGCCGGTGGGAGTGATGGGTCTGGTGGGGGTGATGGGGCCGGTGGGGCCGGGTACGGGACGACCGAGATTCCGGTGGTGTACGACGGGCCGGACCTGGACGAGGTGGCCGAACACACCGGGCTGAGCAGAGACCAGGTCATCGAGCGCCACGCGGCGGCCGAGTACCTGGTCGGCTGGCTGGGCTTCTCCCCCGGCTTCGGCTATCTGACCGGGCTGGACCCGTCGCTGCGGGTCCCGCGCCGGGACTCACCGCGCACGTCGGTGGCGGCTGGTTCGGTGGCCATCGCGGGCCCCTACGCCGCCGTCTACCCGTCCGCGTCGCCGGGCGGCTGGCGGCTGCTGGGGCGGACCGCCGCCCGGCTGTGGGACGCCGACCGGGATCCGCCCGCGGTGCTGGCGCCGGGCGGCCGGGTCCGGTTCCGGCCGGTGGGGGAGCTGGGCGATCCGGGCGACCTGTTCCCGTCCGGCCGTCCGGGCCCGGACGACCCGGAACCGGCCACCGATCGGGCCATCGAGGTCGTCCAGCCGGGTCCGTTCGCGATCGTGACCGACCTCGGGCGGCCCGGGTACGGCCACCTGGGCGTGCCGCGGTCCGGTGCGGCCGACCCGGACGGCCTGCGGCTGGCCAACCGGCTGGTGGGCAACCCCGAAGACGCGGCCGCGCTGGAGCTGACCCTGGGCGGGGCCACGCTGCGGTTCACCGGCCCGGCCGCCAGGAACCCGTTCTGGGTGTCGCTGACCGGCGCGGTCGGCCCGGTGCGGCTGGACCGGCGGCTGGACCGGGAGTTGGACCGGGAGCCCGGGCCGGGCCCGGCCGACAACAGCGGGCCCGGGGTGCCGTTCGCCGTCCCGGCCGGGGCGACGCTGACCGTGGGCCCGCCCGGGACCGGGGTGCGCGGCTACCTGGCCGTCCGCGGCGGGGTGGTGGTGCGGCCGGTGCTGGGCAGCCGGTCATGTGACACCTTGTCCGGGCTCGGGCCCGGCCCGCTGCGGGCCGGGGACCGGCTGCCGGTCGGCGGTTCGGCCGCGCTCGGCCCGATCGTGGCCGACGTCGCCCCGCGGGCGGCCGGCCCGCTGGGCGGCGCCGGCCCGGCCGCGATCGAGCTGCGGGTGGTGGCCGGCCCGCGCGACGACTGGTTCACCGCCGGGGCGATGGACCGGCTGCGCACCGCCGATTACGAGGTGACCAGTGACAGCAACCGGTCCGGGCTGCGGCTGGCGGGCCCGGAGCTGCCCCGGTCCCGCCGGGACGAGCTACCGAGCGAGGGCATGGCGCTGGGGGCGCTGCAGGTGCCGCCGAACGGGCAGCCGATCCTGTTCCTGGCCGACCATCCGGTCACCGGCGGCTACCCGGTCATCGCGGTGGTGGCCGCGGCCGACATCGGGCGGGCCGCCCAGCTGCGCCCGGGCGACCGGGTCCGGTTCCGGCTGGTGACGTCGCCGCTGGCCTAGTCCGGATAGGGCTGGGGGCCGACTCCGAAAAAGTCCGCGGCCCGCTCACCGGCCAGCTCGCGGTAGGCGGCGCGCAGGTCGTCGGCGGCCACCGTGGTCAGGTCCTCGGCCGTGGCCCCCTCGCCCAGCCGGACCACCCGGACGTCCCGGTGGGCGCAGGCCCGTTCGAACAGCGAGCGGGCGAACCGGCCGTTGCCGAGCTCGTCGATGTGGCCCTGGCGGCCGGCGTGCTCGAAGATCTGCTCGAGCATCTCCTCGGCGCCGAAGTCGAAGCTGTCGCCCGCCTGCTGGCTGAGCAGGACGGTGATCCGCACCAGGTCGTCCGGCGAGTAGCTGGGGAACTCGATCCGGGTGCTGAACCGGGAGGACAGGCCCGGGTTGCTGCGCAGGAACCGGTCCATGTCGGCCGGGTAGCCGGCCAGCACGATGACCAGCCGGTCACGGTCATCCTCGGCCCGTTTGAGCAGCGTCTGCACGGCCTCGTTGCCGAACGCGTCGCCGCCCGAGTAGCCCTCGTTGTGCAGCGAGTAGGCCTCGTCGATGAACAGCACGCCGCCCAGCGCCGAGTCGACGAGCTTGCTGGTCTTGATCGCGGTCGCGCCGAGGTGCTCGCCGACCAGGTCGCCGCGCTGGGCCTCGATCACCTCGGGCCGGACCAGCAGCCCCTGCGCCGCGAAGATACGCCCGAGGATGCGGGCGACCGTGGTCTTGCCGGTGCCAGGCGGGCCCAGGAACACGAAGTGCCGGGTCGGCGGCTGGCTGATCAGGCCCCGGCCGCTGCGCCGCTGCGCCACCTCGAGCTGGGCCGCGATCGCCCGCACCTGCTCCTTGACCGGCTCCAGGCCGATCAGCTGGGTCAGCTCGGCCAGCGCGCTCTCCACCGTCGGGGTGTCGGTGTAGCCGCGCAGCCGGGACGTCAGCTCGGCGAAAGCCCGCAGCAGGTCGCCGGCCTCGATCGTGGTCAGGTCCTCGGGCCCGGGTTCGGTACCGCCGGTCATCACCCGGACGTCACGTGCCTGTCCCGCTTTTTCCAGCAGAGAGCGGATGAACCGGCCGTTGCCGAGCTCATCGGTGAGACGCCGGCGTCCGACGTCTTCGAGCATCCGCCACAGCGCGGGCCGGGCGTCGACGTCGAGGTTCTCGCTGCGCTGGTCCAGCAGCGACTCGGCCAGCGCCAGCAGCTCGGCCGGGGCGTAGCTGGAGAACTTGATCCGGGTCGCGAACCGGGAGGCCAGGCCGGGGTTGGTGCCGAGGAACTTCTCCATCTGCTGCTCGTAGCCGGCCAGGATGATGATCAGGTTCTCGCGGTCGTCCTCGGCCCGTTTGAGCAGCGTCTGCACGGCCTCGATGCCGAACCGGTCGCTCTGCCCGTCGCCCTCGTTGACCAGGCTGTAGGCCTCGTCGATGAACAGCACGCCGCCCAGCGCCGAGTCGACCAGCTCGTTGGTCTTGATCGCGGTCGCACCCAGGTACTCGCCCACCAGATCGGCCCGGTGCGCCTCGACCACGGTCGGCTTGTCCAGCAGGCCGAACGCATAGAAGATCTTGGCCACCACCCGGGCCACGGTGGTCTTGCCGGTGCCGGGCGGCCCGAGGAACACGAAATGCCGCATCGGCTTCTCGGTCACCACCCCCGCGATCGCGCGGCGCCGGGCCGCCTCGATCGACGCGGCGATCGAGCGGACCTGCTCCTTGACCGGGGCCAGCCCGATCATGCGGTCCAGCTCGGCCATGGCCTCGGCCACCGAGATGTCCGGCAGCGGCTCGGGCATGACCTGCTCGCGGCTGCCCTGGTCGTGGGTGGCCGCGGCGGCCTGCGCGCGGACCCCGTAGCCGGAGTGGGGCATCCCGGGGCCCTGGGGCCCCGTCCCCGGCGACGGCCCGGGGTAGGGGCGGCCGCTTTCGGCGCCGTACAGGTGCGCCTCCTGCGACCCCTTGGCCAGCCGCCAGACCAGCACGATGCAGGCGATCACCCAGGCGGCGGCGATGCCGATGAACGGCTGGGCGGGCCAGCCGCGCAACGCGGCCACCCCGACCGGGATCGACCAGACCAGCGCCCAGGCCACCGTCCGGCAGGGTACGTGCCAGCGCGCCAGCGGGCCGAGGTGGGCGGCCGCGGCGATCACGAACGGCAAGATGAGCAGCAGGTAGATCCACGAGCTGGAGGTGCCGGCCACGCCCGCGCCGATCAGGCCCCAGACGGCCACCGATACCGAAGCCAGCACGGTCTGACGGCCCTTGACGACCGCGTAGACGCCGTAGGCCATCGCGGCCAGGAGCAGGATGCCGATCTCGGGCCCGCAGAGAATAACGGCGAGGACGATAAGCCCGATTTTCAGCGGCAGCGGTGCACGCCGGAAGACGCCAAATACGCGGGCGAGCCGATTGGGGACGGCCGGCGCCGCGGACTGAGCTCTGTCGTTTGGCAGCATCTCGCTTCCTCGCACCTAGTCCCCTGTATAGCGCATTACCCGCCGATCTCGTCAGCACACGGCCGGATACGGCGGGTGAGGTTTTTCCCTCTGTAGTTACACGGTCAGTTAGGGACGGGGCCGTAGCTGCACACCCATGATGGACCCCTGCGCGGCGGGGCCGTCAAGTCTGACTTACCGTGCCGTTATTAAAGATCTTGCGGAACGCGTTTTCCCGGCCAGAGAACAGGCCGCGGAAACGTGGTTCAGACCGGCCGGGCGAGATCGACTTCATCGCGCAGCGGAATTCCGTAGTCGCCAATCCGGGGAATTTCCGGCCTTTCCGCCCGGGCCCGGTCCACCGCGCCCGGGCGCAGTGCCACCAGCCGCAGCCCGCGCCGTTGATAGAAGCGGAGCGCGTCGAGATTGTCGTTGGTGGTGGTGAGCCTGATCTCCTGGCAGCGCCGCTGCCGCGCCTCGGCCATCGCCGCCTCCATCAGCAGCGTGCCCACACCCGCCCGGCGCTCCAGCGCGTTGAGCGTGACCACCTCGAGCACCGTGCCGTCCACGCGGAAGGTGAGCAGGCCGACGACCCGGCTGCCGCGCTCGGCGATCAGGCCCGGCAGCTCGGCCGGCCGGTACACGGTCTGGTGCACGACCTGCAGGACCGAGCCCCAGAGCTCCGTCATCAGCCAGGCAATCATCGGCCGGTCGGCCTCGCCGACGGCCCTGACCCGGATCTCCGGCGGCTGCACCTCGCCATTATGCCGGGGAAGGCAGCCCAAGATCTTCCGTCCGCGATGTGGCATCGTGGCCCCATGACATTCCAGAGCTCAGACCCGGACGAGGGATTCCGCCGGGACCGGCGTGAGCACGGCGGCGCGCCGGAGCACCTCGACGACGACCGCCTGGCGGCCGAGACCGAAGAGGAGCGCGTCGAGGCCGGCGTGGACGCCTACGACCCGAACGAGGTCCCGGCGGCCACCGACACCCCGCCGCTCGACACCGACATCCGCGACACCGAGCAGTACCAGGAGGAGCGGGCCGAGGTCCGCCGCCAGGAGGACAAGGACGAGATCCTCATCGAGGGCGAACGTCAGCAGTTCCCGCCAAGCCACTACGAATAGCCGCCATGCGTGCACATGGCTGACGCGGACGATGTGCGCCGGCTGGCGCTGGCCATGCCGCAGGTGGAGGAGATCGACAGCGACGGCTTCGACTTCCGGGCCGCCGGCCGGGGCTTCATCTGGTCCTATCCCGAGCGCAGGCCGGGTAAGCCCCGGCAGATCCGGATCGACATAGCCGTGCTCTACGTCGGCGACGAGGCCGAGAAGCAGGCGCTGCTGCTCGGCGAGCCTGGCCTCTTCTTCAGCACGCCCGAGTACCGCGGCCTCCCGCTGGTCCTGCTCCGGCTGGCGAAAGTGGACACCAGCCGCCTGGCCGAACTGATCACCGACGCCTGGCGGATGCGGGTGCCGGACGGTGATCAGGCGTAGCTGCGGCCCGGATCTGGCGGCCCGGATCTAGCGGCCCGGCTCGGGATCGGAGATGTCGGCCACGGTGGCGCCGAGGGTGCGCAGCGCCTCGTCGGCGTCGACCGCCAGGGCGACGCCGTGCTCGCCCGCCCCGAGCGTGATCTCCCGGCCGCGGAGCCGCTCGTCGGCGATGACCGGCCACGCGGTGGTGGCGCCGAACGGGGTGATCGTGCCGCGCTCGTAGCCGGTCGCCTGCCGGGCCACCTCGGCGCTGGGCATCGACAGCCGGCTGACCCCCAGCAGCTGGCGCAGCTTGGGCCAGGAGATCGTCCGGTCCCCGGGGACCAGCACGAACACGAAGTCGTCGTCGGCCCGGCGCACGACCAGCGTTTTCACCACGTCGGCGGGGGCGACCCCGCGCACCCGGGCGGCCTCGGCCAGGCTGCCGGCCGGGCCGTGCCGGACCACCCGGTGCGTGACGCCGGACGCCTGGGCGGCTTCCAGAGCGGGATTGGGCATAAGCCCTATTGTCCCCGGCGGGTCAGACGTGGACGACGGCGATGCGCTGTGCCTTCGGGCGCGCGCGCTCCTCCACCAAAGTGGTCAGATCGCCCGGGTCGCTGGTCAGCAGCACAGCCGGCCTCTCCAGGCCCAGCGCGGTCGCCGCCACCACCGCGTCGATCGCCGAGCCCTGGCCGGACAGCCCGGCCGTCCCCAGCAATTCGCCCCCGCGGCGCGCGATCTCCGGTGTCACTGACAGCACCGCGATCCGGGACAGCACCCGGTGCACCGCCGCGTCCCGCTGACGGCCCCGTAGCACTTCGGTCAGGGTGATCGCGCTGACACAGACCCGGGCTCGCCGGGTGATGGCGGTCGCCAGGTAGGCCCGGGCCCGCGCATCACCCGACGCCAGCTTGGACAATCCCTCGCTGTCAAGGATCAGGCTCCCAGGCACGGCGCTCCTTGCGGCTGGGCTACTCGCGCCCGGGCCAGGCCGCCCGGGCCTCGTCCAGGTAGTCCTCTGGCACCGGCCCGTGCTCGGCCGCCAGCAGCTCGGACAACTCGGCCAGTAGATCCAGCTCCAATTGCCGGGCGACGGCCTCGGTCACGTACTGACTGAACCGGCCACGCCCCACCCGCTGCTGAACGGCGGCGGTGAGGTCCTCGGGCATGGACACGCTCACCTTGCGGGCCGCGCCGGCCTGCCTGAACTGCTCAACCTGGCGGCGGATCGCGGACTCGGCCGCTGACCGGGGCTCATCCTCGCTCCCGGCGTCAGCCCATTTAGCACTCATGCCCGCATGCTACCAGCGGTAGCAACATCGAGCCTTGAATGACGCCTGGATAGCGCTCAGGAGGAACGCAGGCCGACGCCCGCGTCCCTCCTGAGCTGGTAACTCTTTGTTGTAGCGGCCGATCGGGTCAGCTGCAGCCGCTGGTGGAGCCGCAGCCTTCGCAGACGTAGCAGCTGCCGGCCGGGCGCATCTTGGTGCCGCAGGTGAGGCACAGCGGGGCGTCGGCGGTGCGGCCCTGCTGGGACTCGATCAGCTCGGTGGTGGTGTGGGCCGCGCCGCTGGGAGCCGTGATCGCCTGGGGGGCGGTCTCGTGGCCATCGCGGTGTACCGGCTCGACCGGGATGGACTGGGCCATGGCCTCCGGGTCGACCTCGTCGGTGTCGTTGAGCAAGGCCGGGTCTTCACCGTTCAGCTGGGCGCTGCGCTCGTCAGCGGACAGGATGCTCATCTCGGCCCGCTCGTCGTAGGGCAGGTTGTCCAGGGCCAGGCGGCGGAAGATGTAGTCCATCACCGAGCTGGCGATCCGGACATCCGGGTCGTCGGTCAGGCCGGCCTGCTCGAACCGCATGTTGGTGAACTTGGCCACGTACGACTCGAGCGGGATGCCGTACTGCAGGCCGACCGAGATCGCGATCGAGAAGGCGTCCATCACGCCGGCCAGCGTGGAGCCCTGCTTGCCGAGCTTGAGGAACACCTCGCCCACGCCGTCGTCCGGGTACTTGGAGACGGTCATGTAGCCTTCGGCGCCGGCCACCGAGAACTTGGTGACGGTGGCGGGCCGCTGCCGGGGCAGCTTGCGGCGGATCGGCCGGTGCACGGCCGCCTCCACCGCCTCGGCCACCTTGGCCTCAATGTCCTGCTCGGTGACCTTCTTCTTGGACACCGACAGCGGCTGGCCGACCTTGCAGTTGTCGCGGTAGATGGCCAGTGCCTTGAGGCCGAGCTTCCAGCCCTCGATGTAGATCTTCTCGATGTCCTCGACCGTCGCGCTCTCCGGCATGTTGACGGTCTTGCTGATGGCGCCGGACAGGTGCGGCTGGACCGCGGCCATCATCCGGACGTGGCCCATCGGGCTGATGGCCCGCTCCCCCATCGCGCAGTCGAACACCTCGTAGTGCTCCGGCCGCAGGCCGGGTGCGTCCACGACGTGGCCGTGCTCGGAGATGTACTCGGTGACCGCCTCGATCTGCTCGGCCGGGTAGCCGAGGTTCTTCAGGGCCCGCGGCACGGTCTGGTTGACGATCTGCATGGAGCCGCCGCCGACCAGCTTCTTGAACTTGACCAGGGCCAGGTCGGGCTCGATGCCGGTGGTGTCGCAGTCCATCATCAGGCCGATGGTGCCGGTCGGCGCGAGCAGGCTGGCCTGGGCGTTGCGGTAGCCGTTGGCCTCGCCCAAGCGCTGCGCCTCCTGCCAGACGGTGGCCGCGTCGGCCAAGATCTCGCGATCCATCGTGCCTACCATCCGCACCTTGTCGGTGGCGTCGGCGTGCTTGCGCATGACCCGCTTGTGGGCGGCCGCGTTGCGCTCGTAGCCGTCGTAGGCGCCGACCACGCCGGCCAGCTCGGCCGAGCGCTTGTAGGCGGTGCCGTTCATCAGCGCCGTGATCGCGGCCGCGATGGCCCGGCCGCCCTCGGAGTCGTAGGCGTGCCCGGTCGCCATGAGCAGGGCACCCAGGTTGGCGTAGCCGATACCGAGCTGGCGGTAGGCCCGGGTGGTCTCACCGATCTTCTCGGTCGGGAAGTCCGCGAAGCAGATCGAGATGTCCATCGCGGTGAAGATCAGCTCGGTGATCTTGCGGAAGCGCTCGACGTCGAACGTGTCGTCCGCGCGGAGGAACTTCAGCAGGTTGATGCTGGCCAGGTTGCAAGAGGAGTTGTCCAGGTGGACGTACTCCGAGCACGGGTTGCTGGCGGTGATCCGGCCCGACTCGGGGCAGGTGTGCCAGTCGTTGATGGTGCCGTCGTACTGGATGCCAGGGTCGGCGCACTCCCACGCGGCCTTGGCGATCTTGTGCATCAGGCCCTTGGCCCCGATGGTGCTGATGACCTCGCCGGTGCGGCGGCCGAGCAGGTCGAAGTCGCGGTCATCCTCCACCGCGCGCATGAACTCGTCGGACACCCGGACCGAGTTGTTGGCGTTCTGGTACTGGACGCTGACGATGTCCTGGCCGCCCAGGTCCATGTCGAACCCGGCGTCGCGGAGGACCCTGACCTTTTCCTCTTCACGCGCCTTGGTCTCGACGAACTCCTCGATGTCGGGGTGGTCGACGTCGAGGACGACCATCTTGGCCGCCCGCCGGGTGGCGCCGCCGGACTTGATCGTGCCCGCCGACGCGTCGGCGCCGCGCATGAACGAGACCGGGCCGCTGGCGGTGCCGCCCGAGGAGAGCAGCTCCTTGCTGGAACGCAGGCGGGACAGGTTCACGCCGGCGCCGGATCCGCCCTTGAAGATCAGGCCCTCTTCCCGGTACCACTCCAGGATCGAGTCCATGGTGTCGTCCACCGCGAGGATGAAGCAGGCCGAGACCTGCTGGGGCGACGTGGTGCCGACGTTGAACCAGACCGGCGAGTTGAAGCTGAAGACCTGATGGATCAGGGCGTACTTGAGCTCGTGGTCGAACACCTCGGCGTCGGCCTCGGTGGCGAAGTAGCCGAACTTGCGGCCGGCGTCCACGTAGCTGCCGACCACCCGGTCGACCAGCTGCTTGAGGCTCCACTCACGCTGCGGGGTCCCCACCGCACCGCGGAAGTACTTGGTGGTCACGATGTTGGCGGCATTGATCGACCAGAACTCGGGGAACTCGACGCCACGCTGCTCGAAGTTGACCGAGCCGTCGCGCCAGTTCGTCATGACGACGTCGCGCCGCTCCCAGGTCACCTCGTCGTAGGGGTGCACGCCCTTGGTGGTGTTGATGCGGTTGATCCGCAGCCCCCTGCGCGTGCTTTTGCCCTTGGAAGCAGTGGTCCCGCTCACCGTCTCCGTCATGCCAGAAGCCCCCTTCTGCAGCCACCCGGCCGCTCGTACCGTGTCAAGTCGTCAGTTCACCGCGCGTGCGGTGCGCCCTTGCGCTCGTCGCGCAGGGCGCCAATCTCTTTTTCAAAATCCGCGAGGGACTCGAACCCCCGGTAGACCGAGGCGAAGCGCAGGTACGCCACCTCGTCGAGCTCCCGCAGCGGGCCCAGGATGGCCAGGCCCACCTCGTGCGAGGGGATCTCGCCGCAGCCACGGGACCGGATCGTCTCTTCCACCTGCTGGGCCAGGATCGCCAGGTGATCCTCGTCAACCGGGCGCCCCTGGCAGGCGCGGCGCACGCCGCGCACGATCTTGTCCCGCACGAACGGCTCGGTCACTCCACTCCGCTTGGCCACCATCAAGATGACCGTCTCTTGTGTAGTAAAACGCTTTCCGCACTCCGGACATGCCCGGCGGCGGCGGATCGCCACGCCGTCCTCGGCGGTACGGCTGTCGATCACGCGGCTGTCCGGATGCCGGCAGAAGGGACAGTGCATGCGATCACCTCCGAATGGCCGATCACGAACGGCGAACCGGCCTGTGTACCGCCTGTGGACACAAGCTGTGGATAAAACACATCGGTGTAACTACTAGATGTTGTGGTTACCGTAGACCACTGCCCCTAGTGGTGGCAAGCGCCGCCGGCGTGTTGCCGGAAAACCCTGTGCGGACCGTGCCTGCGCACCTCGCTCGGCGTGTCGTCCTGCCTGAGCTGGGTGTCTTCCCAGGTCCCACAGGGTGCCACGGCCGGGCCGCGACACGCCCGGGATCGCCCGGTGGTCCCCGTCAGCCGCGCGGCACCCAGATCCGCTGGCCGACGTTCACCATGGCGGCCGGCAGGTGGTTGGCGCGCAGGATGCCCGCGACGACGGTCTGCGGATCGGCGCCCGGGTCGGTGCGGTGAGCGATCGACCAGAGGGTGTCGCCGGGCTGGACGAACACCCGCGAGTCGCCCGCGTGCGCCGCGGCCGGGCTGCTGGCCTGCGCGACCGTGGCACCGGCGATGACCAGGCCCGCCACCGCCAGGGCGGCGATGACGACCAGCACTACGCGGCCGCGGAGCGTCAGGCGGACCGGGTGCCGGCCGGCCGCGGGGGCGACGGGAGCGGCGGCCGGGGCGAAGCGGGCGTGGGCGACGGTGGCCAGCCAGGCCTCGTCGGCCGCGGTGGCCAGGCTGAGCTCGGCCGCGGTCGGGCGGGACGCACCCGGCCGGGGCGGCAGGGCCTCGCCGGAGAAGCTGCGGCCGCCACCGGGAAACGTCAGGTCCCCGTCCGGCAGCCGCGCGTCGCGATCAGGAAAAAGTTGCCGCACCGGCGTGGCGCGGCGCACCGTCCGGCTCTGGTCCTGGCTCGGCGCCCGGCCCGCGGCCCGGCTCGGTGTGGTGGTCCGGTGGTCCCCCGACGGCGGCTGCTCCAGAGGAAGAGCGCTCATACCGACCTCCTTCAAACGTTCTTTCGATAAGCGGCTGTTCGATCGTATACCTGTTCGATCGAACGAACCTACGACATCTTTGTACCGGGCGGGTCTGACAATTTGCCGACACGTCGAACAGATGTTTGAGCTAGGGAGGGGCAACCGTTACTCTCGGCTTCAGATAGGCAATAACCGGATTGGAAGGTCGACTGATGGACAACGGCAGTACGGACAACGCCGTCACCGGTGCCGGCGACGCGCCGCGGCCGAAGGGAAAGCCCGGGCGGAAGCCGAAAGGCAGTGTGCCGCCGGTCGTGACGGTGACCCCGGACAAGCCGGAGCCCGGTCACGTTCTGACCTGGCGGCAGCGGAAGGTGCTCCAGGTGATCCGGGATTCAGTGCAGAAGCGCGGATATCCGCCGTCAATGCGTGAAATTGGCGAAGCGGTCGGGCTGACGAGCACCTCGAGCGTTTCGTATCAGCTTTCGACTCTGCAGGCGAAGGGCTATCTGCACCGGGACGCGGGACGCCCGCGCACGGTCGAGGTGCGGCTGCCCGGGCATCCCGCGGTCCGGCCCGAGCTGGAGCCGGAAGAAGAGGAGACGCCCGAGCCGGCCGGCGCGTTCGACATCCCGTCCCAGGAGGCCGCCTACGTGCCGCTGGTCGGGCGGATCGCCGCTGGTGGCCCGATCATCGCCGAGCAGCGCGTGGAGGACGTGTTCCCGCTGCCCAAGCAGCTGGTCGGTGAGGGTGAGCACTTCCTGCTCAAGGTCAGCGGTGACTCGATGGTGAACGCCGCGATCACCGACGGCGACTGGGTGGTGGTCCGGTCCCAGCCGGACGCCGAGAACGGCGAGATCGTCGCGGCCATGGTCGAGGGCGAGGGCCCGGAGGGCGAGGCCACCGTCAAGACGTTCAAGAAGGGCGACGGGCACGTCTGGCTGATGCCGCACAACCCCGTCTACGCGCCGATCCTGGGTGACGACGCCACCATCCTGGGCAAGGTCGTCGCCGTCCTGCGCCGGGTGTGACCGCGGGCCGGCCGTCCTGACGGGCCTGGCCCGGTTTCCGCGGGCTCAGCCCGCGACGATGTTGACCAGCTTGGGCGCCCGCACGATGACCTTGCGGATCGACTGGCCGCCGAGCGCGCGGATGACGCCCGCCGCCCCCAGCGCCTGCTCGCGCAGCTGATCCTCGCCGATGCCGGGCGCGACCTCGAGCCGGTCGCGGACCTTGCCGTTCACCTGAACCACGCAGGTCACCGACTCAGCCACCAGCAGCGCGGGGTCGGCCTGCGGCCACCCGGCCTCGGCCACCGAGGCCTCCCGGCCCAGCAGCTCCCAGCACTCCTCGGCCGTGTACGGCGCGAACAGCGACAGCAGCACCGCCAGCACCTCAGCCGCCTCGCGGACGGCCGGGTCACCGGCGCCGGGGCCGCTGTCGATGGTCCGGCGGGCCGCCGTGACCAGCTCCATCAGCCGGGCCACGGCCACGTTCAGCCGGTAGGCCTCAACCAGCCGGGTCACCTCGCCGATGGTGTGGTGGGTGACCCGGCGCAGGTCCAGGTCACCGCCGCCGGCCGCGGCACCTGCTGGAGGGCCGCCCGCAGCAGCCACGTCGGCGGCCAGCCGGTAGGCGCGGCCCAGGAACTTCACCATCGCCTCGGGCTTGACGTCGGCCCAGTCGATGTCGTCCTCGGGCGGGCTGGCGAAGACCATCGTCAGCCGGATGGCGTCCACGCCGTGCGCGGCCAACTGCTGGCCGAGGTCGACGCCGTTACCCAGCGACTTGGACATGGCCTTGCCGCCGTTGATGACCTGGCCCTGGTTGAGCAGCCGGGTGAACGGCTCGCGGAACTCGGTCAGGCCCATGTCGTACAGCACCTTGACGAAGAACCGGCTGTACAGCAGGTGCAGGATCGCGTGCTCGACGCCGCCGACGTACAGGTCGACCGGCGCCCAGCGGCGTAGCTGCTCCGGGTCGAACGCGGCCTTTTCATCGCGCGGCGAGCAGTACCGCAGGAAGTACCAGGAGGAGTCGACGAACGTGTCCATGGTGTCGGTGTCGCGCTTGGCCGGACCGCCGCACTTCGGGCAGGCCACGTTGACCCAGTCGGTTGCCGCGGCCAGCGGGGACACGCCCTTGGGGGCCAGGTCGGCACCGCGCAGGTCGGGCAGGACGACCGGCAGGTCCTCCTCCGGCACCGGCACCTCACCGCAGGCCGGGCAGTGGATGATCGGGATCGGGGTGCCCCAGAACCGCTGCCGGGACAGCAGCCAGTCGCGCAGCCGGTAGTTGACCGCGGTCCGGCCCAGCCCCTTCTCATCCAGGAGCTGCACGATCCGCGCGATCGCCTCGCCCTTGGACAGGCCGTCGAGCGGGCCCGAGTTGACCAGCTCGCCCTCGCCGGGGGTGGCGACGCCGGTCTCGGCCGGGTCGGCCAGGCCGGTATGCACCACGACCTTCACCGGCAGCCCGAAGGCCAGCGCGAAGTCCAGGTCACGCTGGTCGTGGGCGGGTACGGCCATGATCGCGCCGGTGCCGTAGTCGGGCAGCACGTAGTCGGCGGCCCAGACCGGGATCGGCTCGTCGTTGACCGGGTTGATCGCGTGCACGCCCAGGAACACGCCGGTCTTCGGCCGGCCGGTGGCCTGCCGCTCGATGTCGGTCAGCTTGCGGACGTCCTCGACGTAGGCCTGCAGCTCCTCGCGCCGGTCCTGCTGGCACAGCTCGCTGGCCAGCGGCGAGTCGGCCGCGACCACGAAGAAGGTGGCGCCGTACAACGTGTCGGGACGGGTGGTGTACACGGTCACCGGCTCGTTCCGGCCTTCGATCCGGAACTCGACCTCGGCCCCTTCGGACCGGCCGATCCAGTTGCGCTGCATGAGCAGCACCCGGTCCGGCCACTTGCCTTCCAGCTCGGCCGCGTCGGCCAGCAGCTGGTCGGCGTAGGAGGTGATGCGGAAGTACCACTGGGTCAGCGTCCGCCGCACGACTTCGGTCCCGCAGCGCTCACAGCGGCCGTTGATGACCTGCTCGTTGGCCAGCACGGTCTGGTCCTTGGGACACCAGTTGACGTAGCCGTCCTTGCGGTAGGCCAGATCCCGCTCGTAGAAGCGCAGGAACAGCCACTGGTTCCAGCGGTAATAGGACGGGTCACAGGTGGCCAGGCGGCGGGACCAGTCGAAGGACACCGCATACCGCTTGAACGACTCGGCCTGGGTCTCGATGTTCGCGTAGGTCCAGTCGGCCGGGTGGGCGTTGTTCCTGATCGCCGCGTTCTCGGCGGGCAGCCCGAACGCGTCCCAGCCGATCGGGTGCAGCACGTTGCGGCCCCGCTGGAACCAGTAGCGGGCCATTGCGTCACCGATCGCGTACGCCTCGGCGTGCCCCATGTGCAGGTCACCCGACGGATACGGGAACATGTCCAGCAGGTAGGCCCGCTCGCGGGTGTCCGCTGGATCGTCGCTGGCCCGGAACGGATCCAGCTCGGCCCACGTGGCCTGCCACTTCTCCTGGATCGCCCGTGGGTCGTAGCGCTGCGCCTCGGCGCTGTCCGCCGCTGTCATCGTGTCCTCACCCGGTCCGGCTAGCCCAATCCGGCTAGCACTGTCTGGTCCGGCAATGAAAAGGCCCCTCGAACACGAGGGGCGGCCACGCCGACTAATCGAGGTCGGCGCGGCTAGCCAAGGAGCAGCCGGACAGCTCGCATGGCCAGAGGATAGCGCATGCATAGCGGCACTATGGGCCGGGCGGGAAGACCCACCCGGCCAGGTGAGCGGACCGGGCCTGGTGCCGCCCGCGCGCGGCCCCGGGGTGCCGCCGGCGGTGACGCCCGGCTGGCGGCATTGGCCTCATGTCGCCAATAGCGGCTATGCGGCATTCATAGCGGACATTGTGGTGCAGAAATGAATTTGCCCCGGGAATCGGAGAGTCATTTCAATGTCCCTTGACCCGCAATATCGGGGCTCAATACAGTGAGGCCTCGCCGGCTTCGCCCGCATCGGCAGCCGGCCCGGTACGACCGCACGACCGGCTACGCCATCAGCGCTCCGGTTACGTCGCACTGCCAGCATGTCGGCCAGTCCCAGGCCTGACACAAGCGTCGTCACGGGCGAATCAGCCCGTTTTCATGACGCCCGTGTATTGCATTTTCGGTTATGAAAAGGGTCAGTACGGCTTGGGGCATGATTATTCCGGTTCGGTGAAAAATGGGCATCTGGAAAAAAGCAGAGGACGCACCGGGTCTCTTCGCGCTGCGCGGCCACGACCGGCGGGCCCTGGCCGCGACTCTGGAGCGGCTGGCCCTGCTCGCGCCGCAGCTGACCGGACCCGAGCGGCAGGACCTGGCGGCCCAGTGGTCCCGGCAGGCCGTAGGCGAGAGCGACGGCGACCTCCGGGTGGCGTTCCTGGCGGAGGGGAACGACCAGCTGGCGGCCCGCGCCCGGCTGGCCGCGGACCTGGTCAGCCAGGTGCGGCCCGGCCCGGTGGTCAGCGAGGCGGGTGTGTACCTGTCCGCGGCCGCCCGCGGCCGTACCGTGCTGGTCTTCCCCGGCGGCGACGGGGTGCCCGCGGCCGAGGCGGCCGCGCTGGCCGCGTCGATGCGCACCCTGCGCTGGCTGGACCGGTGCGGGGTGGCCCCGGCGGCGGCCGTCGGCGCCGGGCTGGGCGAGGTCGCCGGGCTGGTGTGGGCGGGCAGCCTGACCGCCACCGAGGCCGCCCGGCTGATCACCCAGCACGGGGAGCTGCGGGGCGGAGCGGGGCTGGCGCCGACCGGGCCAGCGCGGACCGGGCCAGCGCGGACCGGGCTGGCCCGGTTGCTGGCCTGCTACAGCACGGCCACCAAGCTGGCCGTGTCCTGCGGGCTGTTCATCGCCAGCTACGAGGGGCCGCACTCGCACGTGCTGGGCGGGCCGGCCCCGGCGGTGCGGGAACTGGCCCGCCAGGCGGACGCGCTCGGCCTGGACGTCACGGTCCTGCCGGCCGGCCACGCCCTGCACACCCCGGCGCTGGCGCCGTCGGTGGCGCCGCTGCGCAGCGTGCTGTCCCGGGTCCGGTTCGGGCCGCCGCGGCGCCGGCTGGCCTCGACGATCACCGGGCGGGTGCTGACCGGGCAGCAGGATGTCGCGGCGCTGTTGTGTGCCCAGCTCACCACCCCGATTCGGTTCCGGGAAGCGATCGGCGCGGTCGCCGACGGCGCCGACCTGCTGGTGCTGGCCGCACCCGACCCGGCCCTGGCCGCGGCGGCCGCCTGCACGGGGGTGCCGGTGGCCAGCGTCCCCGCGTCCGGTCAGGATCCCGGGGCGTGCACGGCCGCGCTGTTCGCGGCGGGCGCCCTGCCGGCCTCGGCCGGGCGGGCCGGTTCGGCCGGACCGGCGGGGGCGGTCATCCCGCTGGCGCGGCCGGGCACGGGGCGTAGGCCTGGGGCTGGGGCTGGGGCTGGGGCTGGTGCTGGGGCCACTGGGGTTCCGGGGGCGGCCGGGGTGGCGGAGGTGACGAACGCGCGCGGGCGGTTCGTGCAGACGATCACGATGCTGCGACCCGGGGAGGAGTTGCGGGCCGAGGTCCGGCTGTCGGCCCGGACCGACCCCTACCTGGCCGACCACCTGGCCGACGGCCAGCCGGTGTTCCCGGCCGCGATGGCGCTGGAGGCCATGGCCCAGGCCGCGTCCGCGCTGGCCGGGCGCCCGCTGCGCGGCGCCCAGCAGGTGACCCTGGGCAGCCTGGTCCGGCTGGCCGACGGCGAACCGGCCCGGCTCCGCCTCCGCGCCCGGGTCCGCGACCATGGGGTGGAGACGTTCCTTCACGCGGGCTCCGGCCTGCAGTTCGCCGAGTGTGCCCGGGCGGTGTTCGTCGAGGCCAGCGACGCCGGCCGGGCGGCCGGGCCGGTGGCGGGCGCGGGCGCGGGTGGGGCGCGGGCCGCGGACCCGGCGGAGCCGGCCCCCCCGGCCGCCGTGGTGGAGGGCGCGAACCTGCACGGCACGATGTGCTTCCAGACCGGCCGGTTCCGCCGGGTCGCGATCGTGGCGGGGCGGCCGCCCCGGTCCAGCCGCGCCATCGTCCGCGGCCACGACGACGCACCGTGGTTCGAGCACATCCCGGACACCGCCGGCGCGCACGAACTGGTCCTGGGCAGTCCCGGCCTGAACGACGCCGCCCTCCAGGTGGCGCAGGCCTGCGTGCCTGGCCGGGTGCTCCGCCCGGGCGGATGTGACTCGCTGACCGTGACCGGCGCCCACGTCCAGGGTGCGGTTGAGCTGCGGGTGTTCCTCATCTCGGGCCCGGCCGGCCGCCCCTCCCCCGGCGCCGGCGACATCGGACGCGAGGACTACGTGTGGGACATCCAGGGCTTCGACGGCGCCGGCCGGCTGGTGATCGCCTGGGCCGGCCTGCGGATGCGGGACGCCGGGCCACTGCCATCCCGCCGCGGCCGGCCGGCCTCGCGGGCCCAGGGAGGACAGGGCGGCCCGGGTGCCCCGAGCGGGCCGCTGACGGCGATCCCGGGCTCCTCCCCCGCGGCCTCGGCGGCCTCGGCCTGATCGCGCGGGCATTCGGGTCCGTTTTCCCGCACATGCTGCGGGAAAACGTACCCGCATCGCCTGTGGCTGGTGCGGCCGGGAGTGCCACTGGAGGGTCAGGCTCGGGCGGTGTCCGGGCTGGCTGGGACGCGGTGGCCGTTGGATTGGGCGGAGGCGGCGCTTACTTCCCAGTTGGGGCGCAGCGGCATGCCGGAGACGCCGGCGTCGGTGAGCTTGACCCCCAGGACCTGGTGGAGCTGGATCTGGTTGCGGTCGAAGCCGAGGCGGGAACCGGCCATGTACAGGCGCCAGACGCGGGCGGTGCCCTCGCCAACCTCGGCGACGGCCTCCTTCCAGTGGTCGTCCAGGTTGGCGCACCAGGCGGCCAGGGTCTTGGCGTAGTGCTCGCGCAGGTTCTCCTCGTGCCGGATCTCGAACCCGGTGTCGTTCATGAGGGAGATCAGGAAGCCCGGGCCCTCCAGCTCACCGTCGGGGAACACGTAGCGGTTGATGAAGCCGCCCTTGCGGGCCGCGGGCTCGCTGTTGTCCGGGCGGGTGATGCAGTGGTTGAGCAGCCGGCCCTCGGGCTTCAGCTTGCCCAGCAGGAAGCCGAAGTAGCCGGGGAGCTGGCGCATGCCGATGTGCTCGGTCAGGCCGATCGAGCTGACCGCGTCGAAGTCGGTCTCGGGCACGTCCCGGTAGTCCAGGTGGCGAACCTCGGCCAGGCCGGACAGGCCCGCCTTCTCGATGGCGTGGGCGGCCCAGCTGGCCTGCTGCTCGGACAGCGTGACGCCCAGGGCCTTCACCCCGTACTCGCGGGCGGCGTGCATGACCATGCCGCCCCAGCCGCAGCCGACGTCGAGCAGCCGCATCCCCTGATGCAGGCCGATCTTGCGGGCGACCAGGTCGAACTTGTTGGCCTGGGCCTCTTCCAGGGTGGCGTCCGCGGTCGGGTAGCAGGCGCAGGTGTAGGCCATGGACGGCCCCAGCACCCACTCGTAGAACCGGTTGGACACGTCGTAGTGGTGCGAGATCGCGCTGGCGTCGCGTCCCTTGGAGTGCGGCAAGCCCGTCAGCCACCTGCGGTTGACCTGGACCTCCTGCGGCGGCGGAGCCAGCCGCGGGTAGACGGTCCGCACGCCGCCGAGCTCGCGGAACAGCCGCGCCCGCTCGGACAGGCCGACCTCCATGGACTGCGCGTTGGACAGCCGGGCCAGGGCGGTGTACATGTCGCCGTCGACGTCAAGGTGGCCGGAGACGTAGGCCCGGGCCAGCCCGAGCGCACCGGGCGCCTGGGCCAGGTAGGACACGGCGGCCGGGGACCGCACCGTGATGCGAACCGGGGAGTCCTCCATCCCGGCCCGGCTCCCGTCGTAGGCCACGAACTCCACCGGGGCGTCGGGGCCCGCGAAGGTCTCGAATACTTGCGCCAGTGCCATGCGTGTCTCGCTTCCGTCGAATCTAACCGTGGGGTCCGGGTCAGCGCCCGCGGACGCACTTCTCGTACAGGCCGGGCAGCCGGCCATCCGGGTCGTACTCCCGCTTCAGCGCTTCTTGGGCCACGACGTTGTAGAGCCGGTTGAAGTCGTCCTCAGAGTAGAACGAGGTCGAATACAGCGATTTGTGGCCACCCAGCGCCCCGACCTCGTCCTCGATCAGCCGGTTGTAGTACCCGTCGGCGCGGCCCGGCGGCAGCCCGACCTGCCCCCAGAAGCCGAAGTTGACGTACACCTCGCCCGGCTCGAGCGGGTACAGCGGCCAGGACCGGTCGCCGCGCAGGCGCAGCGGGCACATCCAGACCGGGCTCATGCCGACCTGAGCGGCGAAGAACTCCAGGAACTCGGCGCCGCGCTCCACCGGGATCTCCACGTCCTGGATGACGTCCTCGCGGGCCGGGCGCTGCCGTCCCTCGTTGAGCGCGGCGGTCAGGCCGAGCCGGTGGTCCAGCGCCACCAGCTTGCGGTAGACGTCGCTGCGGCGGTAGCGGCGCGGCCAGAGCGCCCGGATCAGCGGCTTCTGCACACCGAACGGCCGGGAGCACCAGAACCAGTCGGTGTCCCACCGCCACAGGTAGTCGCGGATGGTCAGGAAGTCCTCGTGCGGCCCGCGGATCGAGGTGTAGAAGATGTCCCGGCCGGTGTAGTCGCTGCGCCAGGGCGCGACGTCGTTGTAGGTCCCGACGGTCAGGTAGAGCTCGCCGCGGCCGAACGCCACCCCGTCCAGGAAGTCGGCCCGGTAGCCGCCGTAGCTGCCCTCGGCGGCGATCTCGGCGATCGCGTCCATGCAGGCCCTCGCGTCACGGAACGGGAAATGGCGCAGGTGCACAAAGGGGTGGACCGGCTCCAGCTCGATCGTGAGGGACAGCGCGTAGCCGAGCGTGCCGTAGGAGTTCGGGAAACCCGCGAACAGGTCGGCATGCTCGTTGCCGGCGGTGGCGGCGACCACCCGGCCGTCGCCGGTGAGGATCTCCATGGCCAGCACCGACTCGTGCGGCATGCCGTTGCGCAGCGACGTGGACTCGATCCCGAGCCCGGACACCGCGCCGCCGAGCGTGATCGTCTTGAGCTGGGGGACGACCAGCGGCATGAGGCCGTACGGAAGGGTCGCGTCGCAGAGGGCCTCGTAGGTGGTCATGCCGCCGACGATGGCGACCCGCTGGTCCGGGTCGACGGACAGCACGTGGCCGAAGGCGGACACGTCGAGCCCGGAGTAGTTCTGGCCGCCCTGGCCGCGGGCCGGGTCACGGAACCGGAACAGGTTCGACGTGCGCTTGGCCAGCCGGACCGGCGCGCCGGCCGGGATCGTTTCGTACGCCCGGCGCAGCTCAGCCACTGCCGCCCGGTGCCCGGCCAGCGCGGCTGACGGCGGGTCCGTGCGGACAACTTCCGTCATGCGCCTCTCCTCTCGCTCGGGGCCGGGCGCGGCCCACCGGACCGGCCAGCCCGCTCCAAACCGGGCAAAAACCTCACGCAGTTTATCTGTTCGCAGCCTGCCGTCCAGGCGTGCCCGGCCTCGGGTCGCTAGGTAACCGCAGGTCACGAGGCCCAATCGGACGGTCATGGACCAGCCGGGCGGTCTGCGGTCTCAGCGCGGCTCACACAGCCCGGCGGCGGGCAGCACGGGGAACCCGTCCTCGGTGCCGTAGCTGGCCGCTACCTCCTCCGGCGTCATCGGCAGCCTGGCCAGCGCGGGCGGCGCACCGGTGTCGATCGTGTCCCGCAGCAGCAGGGCCATCGAGTAACCGGGGTCGACGGCCAGAGCCCGGTCCAGTGCCACGTTGGCCAGCGCCCCGTTGCCCGACTGCCAGGCGGTGAAGGCGAGCAGGCAGGCCGGGGCGGGCAGGTAGGTGGGCTCGGCCCGGCGGATGACGTCGGTCCAGAGCCGGGTGTGCGCGTCGCGGAAGTCCACGTCCATCCGGGCCCAGGCGTCGTCGCGTATCCGCAGGCTGGTGAGGGCCAGCGCCAGCCAGGCGACCTGGTCGTCGGTGACGAACTTGCCGCCCTGGCGGTAGGTGGCCAGCGCGTCGGTGACGGCGCTGAGGCCCTCGCGCAGGACCAGCCGCCGCGCGTCCCGGAGCCGCCCGGACCGTGACGCCTGGCCGAGCAGGCTGATCGCGTGGGTCTCGGCCCGGCGGGTGGCGTCCCGCATGGACCGGCGGGTCAGGCCGCCGAGCGGGCCGACCGAAGCGGCCAGCGCGGCCCGGTCGGGCAGCACCGCCAGGCCGGCCGCGTCCATGGCCGCGCCGGCCGGGTGCCGGGGGTCGAGCGGTACGCCCTGCGGCGGGCAGCAGTCCGGGTTGCGGCACAGGTAGGACCAGAAGCGGTCGTGCTCGACCCGGAGCACGTCCCGTAGCTCCAGGCCCGCGCGGCGGGCTGCCTTCCTGATCGCGTCGGCCATCGGGGTGACCAGGGATCCGGGGCCGTAGCCGATCGCGACGGCCATGGCCTGCTGCTGGCCGGTGAGCACGGAAACGGCGTGCTGGGCGATGTCGCGGGCCACCCGGGGGTTCGGCGGGTCGGGCAGGTCGAAGCGGAGGGTCAGGCTGATGCGGTCCAGTGGCGGGCCGGCGCCGACGACGAGCAGGCTCTTGCTGGGGACGAAGCCGAGCAGGTGCGGCACCACGGCGAGGACGGCGGCCGGGGAGCCGACGCGGACCGTGGGGGTGTCGTGGTCCTTGTCCTGGTCCTGGTCGTGGTCCTTGTCCGGGTGTGGGGGGCGGGGCCCTGGCGGGGGATTTTTTGTCATGGGGCCAGGGTCATTGGGGGCGGCCGGGAGGGGCCAGGTGGGAATGGGGGGCTGTGGATAAGAGAGGAGAAATGCACATGGCGGGATGGGGCTCTTGACGAGCTGGGCGGGCGGTTACCAGGCGGGGGTCAGAGAGCCACGCCGAGCAGGGCGTCGGCCAGGTCGCGCACCAGCTGGCGGTCGGCGGGGCTGACCGCGGCCGGGTCGGCCAGCGCGGCGTCCGCCCAGCGGTCGATCACCGCGAGCGCACCGGGGGCGTCCAGGTCGTCGGCCAGCCGTTCCCGGACACTGGCCAGTACGGCCTCAGCGGCCGGGGTGACACCAGGGGCGGCGGAGGCCGGGGCGGGAGTGGCCGGGGTGGTGGCGGTGCGCCAGGTGGCCAGGCGGGTGCGGGCGGCCTTGAGGCCGGCGGCGGTCCATTCCCAGTCGGCGCGGTAGTGGTGGGCCAGCAGGGCGAGGCGGACGGCCATGGGGTCCTCGCCGTCGGCGACCAGGCGGGAGACGAAGACCAGGTTGCCCAGGGACTTGGACATTTTCTCGCCGTCGAGGCCGACCATGCCGGCGTGGGCGTAGACCCGGGCGAAGGCGTGGCCGGGCTGCCCGGCGTAGGCGACCCGGGTGTGCGAGGCGCTCATCTCGTGGTGCGGGAACACCAGGTCGCTGCCGCCGGCCTGGACGTCGAAGGCCTGGCCGAGCTGATCGGAGGCGATGGCCGCGCACTCCACGTGCCAGCCCGGGCGGCCCGGCCCGAACTGCGATTCCCAGGATGGCTCGCCCGGCCGTTCGGCCCGCCACACCAGCACGTCGAGCGGGTCCTTCTTGCCGGGGCGGTCCGGGTCGCCGCCGCGCCCGGCCGACAGCTCGCGCATCTGGCCGAGGTCGAGTCCGCTGGGGGTGCCCGGCCCGGACAGCTCACCGAACTCCGGGTCGGCGGTGCGGGCGAAGTAGACGTCGCCGTCCAGATCGTAGAGCGAGCCCCGGTCGGCCAGGCGGCCCGCGAACCGGTCGATGACCGGGATCGCCTCGACCGCGCCGATCAGCTGGGCGGGCGGCAGCACCCGGAGCGCCTCCATGTCGCCTCGGTAACGCTGGGTCTCCCGGCGGGCCAGCTCGCGCCAGTCCTCGCTGTCGCGGTCGGCCCGCTCCAGCAGCGGGTCGTCCACGTCGGTGACGTTCTGGATGTAGGTGACCGGCCGGCCCGCGTCCAGCCAGGCGCGAATGAGCAGGTCCCAGGCGGTGAAGGTGTTCGCGTGGCCGATGTGGGTGGCGTCATACGGGGTGATCCCGCAGGCGTAGATCGAGGCGGGCCCCTCCGGCGGGCCGGCCGCGGCCGACCGTAGCTCGCCGGTCGCGGTGTCCCGCAGCCGCGGCTCCAGACCGCGTCCGGGCAGCTGGGGGACGCGGGGACGACGCCAGGAATCCATGACGCCAGGCTATCTCGCCCGCTGAGTCCCGATCGGGGCTGGTAACGGGGCCAGGATCTCGGCCAGCTGAGGCGGTGAACCGGTGCTGACGTGCGGCACCGGCGGCGCCGCGGGCGGGCGGCCGACGGCGGCCTGCTCGAACGCGTAGGCCAGGGCGATCAGCCGTGGCTCGCTCCACTTGGCACCCATGAACGACACCCCGACCGGCAGGCCCCACACGTACCCGAACGGCAGCGACACGGCCGGGTAGCCGCCGACCGCGGCCGGGCCCGAGGTGTGGAACACGTCGTGGTCGCCGAGCGTGTAGTCGGTCAGCCAGGCCGGGCTGGCGGTGAGCGCCACGATCGCGTCCAGCCGGTGCGTGACCAGCGGCGTCTCCACCGCCAGGCGGGCCAGCCGGGCGGCGTCGGCGCGCAGCGACCGGTAGGCCGGGTCGGCCAGGTCGCCGGAGGTGGCGTCGGCCTTTTCGAACACCTCGTGCCCGAACCGGGCCAGCACCAGGCCGGCGTTCCGCTCGTTGAAGCCGATCAGGTCGGCCAGCGTGCGGTATTGGCCGCCGGGCCGCCCGGCCAGGTAGGCCCCGATGTCGTGCTTGAACTCGTGCAGCAGCGCGCCGACCTCGGGCAGCCCGATCTTTTCGGCGTCGGGCAGCTCGACCGGGTCGATGACGTGGGCGCCCTGTTCGCGCAGCCGGGCGACCGCCTGATCGAGGACGGCGGTGGTGGCGGCGCCGGCCGTGGCCGACGGCGCCCGCCAGATGCCGACCCGGGCGCCCCGCAGCGCGCCGGCGTCGCAGCCAGCGGTGTAGTCCGCGAGGTGGGACGTTTTCAGGTTTTCCCGGCCGGAAAGGGGGACGGCGGGATCATCGGGGTCGGCGGCGGCCAGGACGCTGAGCAGGGCCGCGGCGTCGGCCACGGTCCGCGCAATCGGGCCGGCGGTGTCCTGGGCGGCGGAGATCGGCACGATGCCGGACCGGCTGACCAGGCCGAGGGTGGGCTTGATGCCGACCACCCCGCAGACGCTGGACGGGCAGACGATCGAGCCGTCGGTTTCGGTGCCGACCGCAATCGGGGCCAGGCCGGCGGCAACCCCGGCCGCCGAGCCCGAACTGGACCCGGACGGATTGCGCTCCAGCGCGAACGGGTTGGCGGTCTGGCCACCCAGCGTGGACCAGCCGCTGGTGCCGTGGGTGGAGCGGAAGTTGGCCCATTCCGACAGGTTGGCCTTGCCCACGATCACCGCGCCGGCCTGCCGCAGCCGGGTCACGATGAAGGCGTCGCGGTCCTGGGCGGCGGGGGCGTCCAGCAGCGCCGGCGACCCGGCCGTGGTCGGCATCCCGGCCACCTCGACGTTGTCCTTGACCAGGACCGGAATGCCCTCGAGGGGACTGCGGGGACCGCCCGCCAGGCGGGCTGCGTCGCTGGCGCGAGCCTGTCCGGCCGCGCCCGGGTCGACCGTGATCACCGCGTGCAGGGCCGGGTTCAGGCGGCCGATGCGGTCCAGGTAGAAGGCGGTGACCTCGGCGGACGTGAGCGTGCCAGCGGTCATGGCCCGCTGGAGCCCGGCGACCGATGCCGATCCGGGAGTGACTGGGGGGTCCGGCATGCGGGCAGGATAACGAAACCGGGGTGTTCCGGTCACTAACGCCGTAAGAGTTTTGTGCGGGACGGGCGGGGCCTGTGGGATTTCAGAGCAGGTGGGCGAGGCCCGGCAGGAGCAGGAACAAACCGACGATCAGGGCGGCGAACGCGACCACGGCGAAACCGAAGACCCAGGCGCCGCCGGGGACGCCGGTGAGCAGGGCCAGCTGGTCGGCGTCGGAGGCCAGCGCGCGGGAGGGACGGCCACCGCCGCGGGAGGGACGGCGACGCCGGCGCTGCAGCTCGAAGATGGGCCGGATGCCGCCGAACAGCAGGAACCAGGCGACCAGGTAGGCGAACACCTCCTGGGCCCGGAGCGAGGCGTACCGGCTGACCAGGAACACCAGCACCGCGACGGCGAGCACGGCCAGGAAACCGTAGGCGTTGCGGATGGCGACGAACGTGACCGCCAGCAGCAGCAGGACCAGCCAGAGCAGGAACGTGGCGTGCCGGGCGGCGACCAGCCAGGCGGCCCCCAGCCCGAGCAGGGACGGGGTCACGTAGCCAGCGGCGGTGGTCGCGATCAGGCCAGGACCGGAGGTCCGGCCCCGGGAGGACGTGACGCCGGAGGTGTCGGAGTGCAGCCGGATGCCGTCCAGGCGGCGCCCGGTGGCGACCGAGACCACCGCATGGCCGCCCTCGTGGGCCAGCGTGACCACGTTGCGGGACACCTGCCAGATCCGGTGGCTGGCGACCACGACGAAGGCCACCGCCGCGGTCAGCGCGATCAGCCAGGTGGCCAGCACCGGGCCGGTGGCCGTTACCCGGTCCCAGAGATGAGCCAGCGCCGTCATGGCAGCCAGCTCACGTGGCCGTGCAACTCGGCGTAGCCGATGAACGCGCCCATGTCGATCAGCGTGTGGGCGATGACCAGCGGGGTCACCCGGCCCCAGCGGCGGTACAGAAGCGCGAACACCACCCCCATGACCGCGTTGCCGATGAACCCGCCGAAGCCCTGGTACAGGTGGTACGAGCCGCGCAGGGTGGCGCTGATGGCGATGGCGTGGGAGTTCCGGAATCCCAGCTGATCCAGGCGGCGCAGCAGGAAGCCGATGACCAGGACCTCCTCCAGCAGGCCGTTCTGGAAGGCCGACAGGATCAGCACCGGGATCCGCCACCAGACGTTCGGCAGGCTCTCGGCCACCACGTTCAGGTTGAACCCGAGGTGGAAGGCGGCCAGCACCCAGCCGAGCCCGATGCCGCCGATGACCGCGGCCACGATCGCGCCGCGCAGCAGGTCCTGGCCCTTGTGACGGCCGTCGAGCCCGATCACCGACGGGGACTCATCCTCGCGGGCGATCAGGTACAGCGCCAGCACGACCGGGGCCACCCCAAGCAGGGTGTTGGTGAGCTGGAGGAACAGGTCGAGGGTGGGGCGGCCGGGCGCGAGCGAGCCGTTGAGCGTGGCCGACTGCTTGCCGAGGGACTTGGTGGCGGTCAGCGAGCCGATCAGCGACACGAACGCGTACAGGCCGCTGCCGCCGAGCGAGACCGCGAAGACCGCGATGACCTCCCACCAGAGCAGCTTGCGGGTGGGGAGGACCCAGCGGCCTGCAGTGGCTGGGGTGGCGGCTGAGGCAGCTGAGGCTGGTGTGGCGGCTGGGGCTGGAGTGGCGGCAGGGGCGGAAGAGGCAGAGGGCGCGCTTGAGGTGGGGGTGGCGCCTGAGGGGATTGGGGCGCCCGGGGGGTCCTGGCCGGCACTCATCGGACGCACTCTAGCGCCAGAAACCTGAAGAACCCGTGCCAGGAACCTGGAGAATCAGCGGAGCAGGTCGTCAAAGTCGCCGTCGGCCGCGCCGCCGATGAGCGCCTCGATCTCGGCCCGGGTGTAAATCAGGGCCGGGCCGTCGGGGTCGCTGGCGTTGCGGACCGCGACGCCGCCGTCGGGCAGCCGGGCCAGCTCGACGCCGGTGCCGTCGGGGGTGGTGCGGCGCCACTGCAGGCCGGTCAGCTGGCCGGCCGGGATTCCGTTGTAGGGGGTGCCCTCGGCGGGCGGCCCGTCCGGCATCGTCACATTTCCTTCAGGATCGCGGCCAGGATGTCCTGCGTCCGGTCGGGCGAGGTGCCCTTGACGCTGAGGCGCTCCATGACCTCGCTGTACCGTTCCACGTCTTCCCGCTTGTCCAGGTACAGCGCGCCGGTCAGCTGTTCGATGTAGACGATGTCGCTCATGTCCGGCTCGGGGAACCGCATCACGGTGAACGCGCCGCCCTCGGCCGCGTGCCCGCCGAACGTGAACGGCAGCACCTGGAGAGTGACGTTGGGCTCGCGGGTCGCGGCCATCAGCCGCTCGATCTGGCCCTGCATGACCGCCTTGCCACCCATCGGGCGGCGCAGCGCACCCTCGTCCACCACGGCCCACAGCCGGGGCGGGTCCGGCCGGGTCAGCAGCTGCTGGCGGCGGGTGCGGAGCGCGACCCGGCGCTCCACCTCGTCAGCGGCAGCGGCCGGCTGGCCCTGCTTGACCACGGCCCGTGCGTACTCCTCGGTCTGCAGCAGGCCGGGCACGAACTGCACCTCATACACGCGGATGAGCTCGGCCGCCTCTTCCAGGCCCACGTAGATCTGGAACCAGTCCGGCACCACGTCTGAGTACTTCTGCCACCAGGCCGGCGAGTTGGCCTCGCGGGCCAGCGTGACGACCTGCTCGCGCTCGGCGGGATCGGTGACGCCGTACAGGTCGAGCAGGTCGACGACGTCGCGCTCCTTGAAGCTGACGCGGCCGAGCTCGAGGCGGCTGATCTTGGACCCGGACGCACGGATCCGGTACCCAGCGTCGTCACGGGAAATGCCCCGGGCCTCACGCAGCTTGCGGAGCTGCGAGCCGAGGAGAATGCGCAGAACAGTCGGGCCGCTGCCCGGGTGGCTGGGAATCACCCCGGCGCTCCCCGGCCCGGGACCTGGCACCGTCGGGCGTTCCCCCACGCCGACATGATGCTCACCACCCCAACCTCAGCTGCAGCGCTGCACCCGGCCGCAGTGCCGTCTCCGTGCACGTGCATTTTCCCTTGCGGCTGCAAGGTGTACACGGCATGATACCGCCCACGCACACAATTGCACGACCTTCGCGCTTTACATGGCCGTAGTTGCCCGCGCCGCGCGGAATATCTGATGGATATCGTTTCCCCCGGCCCGGCTCACGGTTCTGGCGGCCGGGACGGCATGCCACTAGGCTCGGGACGACATAAAACGGGCAACGGCCGTGCGGGCCCCGCATCCAGGTTGAGGCCAAACGCAGGCTTGGGAGCGAGAATGTACGAAAATTACCCGTCGACCGGGGCCGACGGGCAGCTACCAGAAACACCCGTGGGCGGGCAGCCGCCGAACTCGGTGCAGACCGCCGTCCGGCTGATGTACGCCGGCGCCGGGATCAGCGCGATCAGCTTCATCCTGGGCCTGGTCACCATCGGCAGCGTCCGGCGCACGCTGGAGAAGCAGTACCCGACCTACTCCACGTCGAAGATCGACGCGCTGGTGAACGCGGAGATTGTCATCGTCATCGTGGCCGGCATCATCGGGGTGGGGCTGTGGCTCTGGATGGCCTGGGCCAACAAGCGCGGGAAGAACTGGGCGCGGATCACCGGCACCGTGTTCTTCGGCCTGTACACGCTGGACCTGATCTTCGTCGCGGCGCGGTCCGCGAGCGGCATCTCCACGGTATTCGCCATCGTGACCTGGCTGGTCGGGCTGGGGGCCACGATCATGCTCTGGCGCAAGGAGTCGACCGCTTACTTCCGCGGGCAGCAGCTTATTTAGACCGGCTGTATTCGCGCTCCCGGCCCACGGCCGCTGTTCACGCCGCGCCCATTCGGGGTATACCGGGCGGCCAATGGCCGCCCGGTTAAATCAGGGACATCAGTGGCGGAGCGGGACTAATGCCGGAAGTATGCCGACTTTGGGTCAGTCCATTATTGGTTAACGGCATGGCGGCCCCTGATCGCATTCTGCGGAGCCAATTCGGTGACGCTCAGCCGGCCGCAGCGGTCCGGGTGGCCAGCCACTGGCAGGCGATCGCGGCCGCCGCCACCACGTTCAGCGAGTCCACCCCGGCCGCCCGGGCGCCGGGGTCCATCGGGATGCGGACGGACTGGTCGGCCTCGTGCCGCCAGCGGGCGGACAGCCCGTCCCCCTCGGTACCGAGCAGCAGCGCGGTCCGCCCGCCCGGCGCCGGTGGGGCGTCCGCGAGCGGCGCCGCGGCCGGGTCCGGGGTCAGCGCCAGCAGCTGGAAGCCCGCCGACCGGACCGCGGCCAGCCCGCCGTGCCAGTCCGTCATGCGGGCGTAGGGGACCGCGAACACCGCCCCCATCGACACCTTGACCGACCGCCGGTAGAGCGGATCGGCGCAGCGTGGGGACACGACGACCGCCCCGATGCCGAGCGCGGCCGCGCACCGGAAGATCGCGCCCACGTTGGTGTGGTCGACGATGTCCTCCAGCACCAGCGCCGACCGCGCCCCGGCCAGCACCCCGGCCACCGCCGGCAGCGGGCGGCGGTCGAAGGCCGCCAGCGCCCCCCGGTGGACGTGGTAGCCGGTCAGCCGCTCCGCCACCGGCGCTGGGACCACGTAGGCGGGGCCGCCGAACCCCGCGGCCAGATCGGCCAGACCGGGCGCCTTCTGCTCGGTGGCCAGCAGCGAGCGGACCCGGTAGCCGGCCGCCGCCGCCCGCCGGATCACCTTCTCCCCCTCGGCCACGAATAGCCCGTGCTCGGCCTCCCGGCTCTTGCGCAGTTCGACATCGGTCAGGCCCAGGTAGTCGGTTAGCCGAGGATCGCCCGGATCGGAAACATGAGTGAAACACGCCACGTTTTCAGTCTGCGGATTTAGTGGTCCAGTGTCGATTCCGCTGTCCAATCCATACGTTTAGACCGGCTTGAGCCTGTCGGCGCGATATTACCCCTACGGCCCCTATGGACTATTCGTCCCCAATGACGTAAGCAATTGATAAGGAGGTCTAGACCTTGGGGAGAGTGGCCTGTGGTTGACGCATGGATGCCGGGTGCACGGTGCCTTCGGGCCCGCCCGGACGGCGGGACGCTGCGAGGTGGCGCGCCGCGGGTCGTCTGGCAGGCACTGGGCGCGGATCCGCGTCTGATCTCGGCTTCCTCGGCCGCGGAGCGGCTGATACAGGAGCGGCGGCCACCGCACCTGGTCTGGAATCCGCTGTCCGGCGAGGTGGTGCAGCTGGTCCCGGTCGTCCGGGCGGCCTGCGCGCTCGGCGGACCGGAAGTCCTGGACTACCGGACCGGCGGTTACGGCGCCGGCGACGGGACCGATGGCTTCGCGGGCGGTGCCGCCGCGGGACCCCTTCCGGCCAACCGCGAGGGCCGCCTGTGCGTGCAGATCGGCGTGGTCGCGTGGGCCTGGGAGCCGTTCACCGACGGACCCCTGCACGGCGTGGCCGGCCTGCTGGGCTGGCTGGCCTCCTGGGGCGTGCCGTCGCGCTGGCCGGCTGGGCGGCCGGCGTCGATCGCGGCGGCCGGGACCGGTGCGCGCAGCCGCGCGCAGTGGGCGCTGGGCGGGCACTTCGGCGCGTCGCAGGTGCCGGGCTGGGACGCGGCCGGGCCGGGCGCGATCGACATCGAGCTGCTGGGCGCGCCCGCCGCGGCCCAGGCCACGTGCACGGCGATCGACGGGCCGCACCCGGCGCGGCCGGGCTGGGCCTGCCGGGCTCTGCGGGAGGGGGCGCTGAGCCACACCCGCCGGGTGACGCTGGAGCGCATGCTGGACCCGGACATCGACGACGACGCGGCCCCGGCCGCCGTCGCCGCGCTGGCCAACGCGGGCCAGCGCGCCTTATCTGACCCGGTCCGGGCCACCGATGCGTGAACGAAACGTGTCCAAATCATTTCGACCCTGGCCGCTACTGCTGAGATAAGGGCCTAACCTGGGACAATGAACGAACGGCTGGTGTGGATCGACTGCGAGATGACGGGCCTCGACATCGAGCGCGACGCCCTGATCGAAATCGCGTGCCTGGTGACCGACGGCGAGCTGAACATCCTCGATGAGGGCGTGGACGTCATCATCAAGCCGCCGTCCGAGGCTGTCGACCAGATGAGCGACGTCGTCCGCACCATGCACACCACCTCTGGCCTGCTGGAAGAGCTGGGCGGGGGGGTGACCGTGGACGAGGCGCAGGAGATCGTGCTCGGCTACGTGCGGACCCACATCAAGGAGCCGCGCAAGGTCCCGTTGTGCGGGAACTCGATCGCCACCGATCGCTGGTTCATCGCCCGCGACATGCCGGAGCTGGACGCCTGGCTGCACTACCGGCTGGTGGACGTGTCCAGCATCAAGGAGCTGGCCCGGCGCTGGTACCCGCGGGTGTACTTCGCCACCCCGGCCAAGCGGGGCGGCCACCGCGCGCTGGCCGACATCACCGAGAGCGTGCAGGAACTCCGCTACTACCGCGAGGCGATCTTCGTGCCGGAGCCCGGCCCGGACTCCGCCACCGCCCGGGAGATCGCCGCCCGGCACGGCGGGACGGCCCCGGCCGCGAGCTGAGGTCGCTCGCCCCCCGTTGATGTCGCTCGCACCCGGCGGTTGCTGGTAAGTTCTCTGTGCCGCGTTTGCGCGCGGCGATGGTGGGTGTAGCTCAGTTGGTTAGAGCACCAGGTTGTGGTCCTGGGGGTCGTGGGTTCGAATCCCATCATCCACCCCATTGAATGGGACGTTCATGCCGTTTGCGGCATAAGCGCACGTCAACCCGCGTGTTCGCTGGCATCGGGGCTGCTCAGCCGCCACGATGGCCTGGTGAGACTGCGAACAGGGGCCGTCCTCGCGGGGACGGTGGGGGCGGTGGGGCTGGCGGCTTGCTCGCTGTCGGCCTCGCCTGCGGCACACACGTCAGCGTCCGGGTCGGCATCGGGCGCGACCAAGGCGCCGGGCAGTTCGACGGCGGCCCATGCGGCCAGCGCCAAGCCGCAGGCCGGTGGCCCGGCTGGTGGCCCGGTCACCATCGCCGCGGTGGGCGACACGATGCTGGGCAACACGCCCGATCTGCCGCCCGACCCGGCGGCCTACCTGGACCCGGTCAAAAGTGAGCTCACCAGCGGCGCGCAGATCGTGTTCGGGAACCTCGAGGGGACGCTGACCTCGGCCGAGGGCAGCAAGTGCGGATCGGCCGGGTCCGGCGGCACCTGCTTCGCGTTCCGGGACCCACCCGGCTACATCGACTACTACAAGGCCGCCGGGTTCACGGTCCTGAACGACGCCAACAACCACTCGATGGACTTTGGCCCGGCCGGCCTGACCCAGACGGTCCAGGCGATCCACGGCGCCGGCCTGGCCCAGACCGGCCTGCCCGGCGAGATCACGGTGGTGACGGCGAACGGGACCAAGGTGGCGTTCGTGGCGTTCGCCCCCTACAACTGGACCGCCAGCCTCCTCAACCTGCCGGCGGCCCAGGCCCTCATCCAGAAGGCGGCCAAGGAGGCCCCGGTGGTGGTGGCCTACATGCACGTCGGGGCGGAAGGCTCCGAGGCCGACCACGTCACCGGGCACGAGGAGACCTACGTCGGGGAGGACCGGGGCAACCCGGAGGCGTTCGCCCACATGGCCGTCGACGCGGGCGCCAGCCTGGTGCTCGCGAGCGGCCCGCACGTGCTGCGGGGCATGCAGTTCTACCACGGCCACCTCATCGCCTACAGCCTCGGCAACTTCGCCGGCTACAGCAACTTCGGGACCACCGGCGAGCTCGCGCTGAGCGCGATCCTGCACGTGACGCTGTCCGGCACCGGGCAGTACCAGCGGGGGCGCCTGTACCCGCTCGAGCTCACCAGCCAGAACCGGCCCACGCCGGGCGGCGACACGACCTCGTTTGTCGCCCAGCTGTCGCGGGAGGATTTCGGCGCCACCGCCGCCCAGATCTCCGCCCAGGGCGTCATTCAGGCACCGTAGCCATGGCCCGGTGCGGCCTGTGCGGGCGGTGCGGCCCAGTGCGGCCCAGTGCGGCCCAGTGCGGCCAGGCATTGGCCTGCATTTAACTATCCGTAGTTAATCAAATACATGTTGTTTATGTTGCCGTACTTTCGGCCTGCCAAGCGGTGAATTATGGGCATTGCCAACGATTGTCTGGCGTGGTGATCTTGATTTTCTGGGCCGTTGTGTGAAAGTGGCTGAGGGGGCTGGCGCGCCGGGGTGCCGGGCCTTTGGGGATGGGAAGGGGAACCAGCAAAGTGCTATTCACGCATGCCCAGAAACTGCCGGGAATCGGGTCGGGAAAGATCACCGGATTTGCCGGGAAACGCGCACAGCGGCTGGCCGCCGTGGTCGCGTCGGCGGGAGTTGTGAGCCTGGCGGCGATCATTCCGGCCACGGCGGCTTCGGCCGCCCCGACGCCGCCTGCTCCGGGTATCAGTCCCTCGGTGGCGGAAACGTCGACGGGGGTCGCCAACCTGTTCTACACCGCCACCGACGGCACGGTCTGGACGGGCACCATCAACGGCACGCCGGGCACGGCCACGCAGATCAACACCGGCAAGGTGGCGTCCGCGCCGGCCGCCATCGTCGCGGGCAGTTCGCTGATCGTGTTCGCCGTCGGCAACGGCGGCGCGATGTTCACCGCCAGCAAGACCAACGGCAAGTGGAGCGGCTGGACGTCGCTGGGCGGGGTGCTCAACGCCTCGCCGGGGGCGGCGTTCGAGGGACCGAACGCCGCTGACTACGCGGTCTTCGGCCGCGGCAGCGACGGCGCCGTCTGGGCCCGGGACCACACCTCGGCCGGGTGGGGCTCCTGGCACTCCGACGGTGGCAAGCTGCTGGCCGGTACCGGGCCCGCCGCGGCCGCCAACAGCGGCGTGTACCTGCTGGTCGTCGGCACGAACAAGCAGTTGTACGTGGCCAAGGCCGGGCTGACCGGCTTCTCCGGGGTGGGCGGCCTGAGCACCGCGACCCCGGGGCTGGCCTCGATCCCGGGCGCGGTGGTCGGTTTCGTGCGCGGGACCAACAACGTCGCCTATTACCACAAGTTCCTGGGCACGACGCCGGGCTGGCACGCGATGGGCGGCCTGTTCAGCTCGGGGCTGGGCGCGGCCGCGGCCGGCACCGGGAGCTACACGGTCGGGCAGGGCACCAACGGTCAGGTGTACCGGGCCACCGGAAGCTGGTCGACTTACCCGCCCAAGCTGAGCGGCTGGGTTCACGTAACCGGCTGAACGTAAGCAGTTGCACGAAAGCGGCTGAAGTCAGCCGCTGGCCACGCGGCAATCCGGCCGGGAATCTCTGCTGATTCCCGGCCGGGTTCTTTGGGCGGCCCGATTGCGCTGAGTTGGCGAGGCCCCGCAATGGCGGTGGGAACGCGCTGAACCCGGGCCCCTTTTCAATGTTGAAAAAGAGCCAGCGCGAGGGGGGCTCTGCACGGAGGACGCTATCCACGGAAAGCGCCATGCGCGGGGCGCTTTACGCGGGCCCCGGTTGGGAGGGGGCAGGGCGTGGCAGGGTGCAGTCACGGGCTGAGGTCAGGTATCGTCACTCACAGTAATCAGACTGGGCGAGAGCGGCGCCGCGGATTTGCCGTGGTCACCGCCCGGCCTGAGCGGAATTGTTACTAAGCGTTATGTTTCGGCCTTGTTGCTGTTCGGCAGGTCCCCTTGACCGTTTCGCGTCGCGGGAGTTTGCTGTTCAAGTTGGTTTTGGTGCGGTTCTCACAGAATCTGGTTACTGAATGGCATCCATGCGAAGAGTCCGGCGGACGGTGCTGGCCGCGATGATCAGCGGCGCCACCGTCGTCGGCGGTCTGGCCGCGGCGGCGGGCCCAGCGTCCGCGTCCGGCCCGGCCCGGCACTACCTGGCCGGAAGCACCCCCAAATGGCTGAGTAAGGCCAAGAACGTCGGCACGACGTCCTCGTCGGAGCAGGTCGGTTTCGGCGTGCTCCTCTCACTGCGCAACGAAGCTGGCGCGGAGGCGACGCTCAAGGCGATCTCCGACCCGAGCAGCGCAGACTACGGTAAGTGGCTGTCCAACCAGGCGTTCGACGAGCAGTACGCGCCCGCCAAGAGCAGCGTCACCGCGGTCCAGAACTGGCTGAAGGGGCAGGGCTTCACGCTCACCACCACGCTCCCCAGCGGCCAGTACGTGGAGGCCAGCGGGACCGTGGCCCAGGTCGAGAAGGTGTTCGGCAGCAAGCTGAACAACTACTCCTACCAGGGCAAGACGGTGCGCGCGAACAGCACCGAGCTGTCGCTGCCGGCCGGCACCCCGGCCACGGTCAGCGGGGTCGTCTCCGGGCTGGTGGGCATCGACCAGGGCACCGCCCTGAAGCAGCCCGCGGACACGCTGCCCGGCCCGCCGCCGGGCGCCCGTTTCGGCGTCCAGCCGTGCTCGGCCTACTACGGCCAGAAGACCGCCACCGACAAGCCGTCGGCCTACGGCAAGAAGCAGCCGTACACGGTCTGCGGGTACGTGCCGCAGCAGTACCAGTCGGCCTACGGCGAGAGCGCGCTGCTCCGCGCCGGGGTGACCGGCAAGGGCGTCACGGTCGCGATCACCGACGCCTACGCGGCGCCGACAATCCTGGCCGACGCGCAGAAGTACAACCAGGTGCACAACCAGCCGGCGTTCGCGCCCGGCCAGTTCTCGCAGATCACCCCGTCCGCCAGCGGCTACGACGACGTGGCCGCCTGCGACCCCCAGGGCTGGTACGGCGAGGAGACCCTGGACGTCGAGGCCGTGCACGCGATGGCGCCGGGTGCCAAGATCGTCTACGTCGGGGCGGCCGACTGTGAATCCGCCCTCGACGAAGCCTGGGCCAGCGCGATCGACAACCACGTGGCCAACGTGGTCACCGACTCGTGGAACAGCGGCACCGACGACGTGACCCTGCTGGGCTCGTCCTACGTGCAGTTCTACGAGCAGTACTCGCTCCAGGCGGCGCTGACCGGGATCACGGTCCAGTTCTCCTCCGGTGACTCCGGCGACAACACCAACGGCGGCGCCGACCTGGCCGCCAAGACGGTCGAGTTCCCGGCCGACCTGCCCTACGTGACCGGCGTCGGCGGCACCAGCGTGCTGATCGGCAGCGCGGGCCAGCACCAGGCCGAGTACGGCTGGCAGACCGACTACTCGCAGCTGACCAACGGGGCCTGGACCCCCGCCCCGCCCGGAACCTACAGCTCCGGCGGCGGTGGCGGTACCAGCGTGCTGTTCGCCCAGCCCTGGTACCAGCAGGGCAAGGTGCCGGCCAGCATCTCCGAGTACTTCGGCAAGACGCCGATGCGGGCGGTGCCGGACATCTCGGCGGCTGGTGACCCGAACACCGGCTTCGAGGTCGGCGAGACCCAGGCGTTCCCGGACGGGACCTACTGGGACCAGTACCGGATCGGCGGGACCAGTCTGTCCTCGCCGCTGATCGCCGGTGTGGTCGCGGTGGCCGACCAGTTCACGCACAAGTCGCTCGGGTTCATCAACCCGCTGTACTACAAGCTGCTCGGCACCCCGGCGCTGCACGACATCGTCGCGCCGAAGTCGCCGGTGGCGCAGGTCCGCACCAACTACGCCAACTCGGTGGATGCCTCCAAGGGCTTGACGTACGAACTGGGCACGATCGACGTGCAGCAGACCACGCTGCACGACACGCCCGGTTACGACGACGAGACCGGGGTGGGCACCCCGGACGGCCCGGCGTTCTTCCTCGGGCTGGCCATCGCCAAGCACTAAAGTCAGCTAGCTGACAGTAAAGAGGCCCGGGGCTCACGAGAGCCCCGGGCCTCTTGCCGTGTTCTGCCTGGCTGCGGGTCAGGAGGTGGCGGGGGCGGCGGCCAGCAGCTCCTCCAGGTCGGCCAGGCGCAAGACCCGCGCCTGGCGCGGGAAGATCTTCTCGGTCAGGAACTCGTGCACGCCCGGCACCGGGTCGGCGCTGGCGTCGGCCAGCACCAGGACCCGGTAGTCGCGGTCGGCGGCGTCCCGCACGGTCGACAGCACCACCCCACTGGTGCTGATCCCGGCCAGGATCAGCGTGTCGATCTGGTGGGCGCGGAGCTGGCCGTCCAGGTCGGTGGTGGAGAACGCGCCGACGCGGGTCTTGCGCACGATCAGGTCACCGGGCTCGGGCGCGACCGATTCATGCACCGCGGTGGCGGGCGAGTCGGCGTGCATGGCCCGCCCGGTGCTGGTCACCAGGCTGGCGAACTGGCTGGTGGGCGGGATGCTGTCGAAGTCGGCGTCGTCGAAGGCCACCCGTACGTAGCCGACGGTGCCGCCGTGCTGGCGGACCAGGGCGATGGCGCGCGCCATCTGGGCCAGCAGCGCCTCGGCGTCCTCCAGGCGGCCGACGATCGCGTTCTGGTAATCCATCACCAGCAGCGCGGTCCGCCGGGGGTCGAGGGCCGGGGTCGGGTCGGTCATGACTTGTTCCCTAAGATCGAAGTGTCTGGAGTGAATAGGAATCACTCTGGATGCCCAGGGTGACGGGGTGTGGCTGATGACTGGTTGCCGTTGTCGTGGCTTGAAAGGAATGGCCGCCCTGTTGCCCTGGACGCCCTGGCCGCTGACTGAGATCTGATGCGAACCGTCGCTGTTTAGGGACCTGATGGCGGGGTCGTCCACGGGCTTTACCTGCGAGGACAGGAGGGTGGCCCGGGTGACGGCCACGGATGTGGTGTGGGTCGGGATCGATGCCGGCAAGGCCAGCCATCACGCGGCTGCGGTCGGTGCCGGCGGTAAGCGGCTGTGGTCGGTCAAGGTGGCCAACGGCCAGCAGCCGATCGAGGAGCTGATCGCCCGCGCCGTTAAGACCGCCGTCAGCGCAGGCGGCGAGGTGCGGTGGGCGGTGGACCTGGTCAGCCCGGCCGCCGCGCTGCTGCTCGCGATCTTGCTGTCCAGCGGGCAGAAGGTCGTCTACGTGCCGGGCCGGGTGGTGCACGGCATGTCCGGGGTGTTCGGCGGCGAGGGCAAGACCGACGCGAAGGACGCGCGGGTGATCGCCGATACTGCCCGGATGCGCGGCGACCTGACCGAGCTGAGCGCCACCGGCGAGCTGGTGGTGGAACTGACCCGGCTGACGTCCTACCGGGCCGACGTCATGGCCGACTGGGTGCGTGGCGTCAACCGGCTCCGCGACCTGCTCACCAGCATCTTCCCCGAATTGGAAGCCAGCTTCGACTACTCCACCCGCTCGGCGCTGATCCTGCTCACCGGGTTCTGCACGCCCGCAGAGGTCCGCGCGGCGGGCACGGAGGGCCTGGCCTCCTACCTGCGCGAGCACAAGGCCTGGGCCAAGGGCATCGACGCGATGGCCGCCACGGCCGTCCGGGCCGCGCAGCAGCAGACCGTCGCGCTGCCCGGCGAGGCCACCACGGCGCTGCTGGTCAAGAAGCTGGCCCGCCAGCTCCTGGACCTCGACCGCGAGGTCAAGGACACCGACAAGCTCATCACCGGCAAGTTCCGCGGCCACCCCCAGGCCCGCATCATCGAGAGCCTGCCCGGCATGGGGCCGATCCTCGGCGCCCAGTTCCTGGTCGCGACCGACGGCCGCCCCCTGGAAGCGTTCGCAGGCCCCGGCCGGCTGGCCTCCTACGCCGGGCTGGTGCCCGTCCCCCGCGACTCCGGACGCGTCACCGGCAACTACCACCGGCCCAAGCGCTTCCACCGGCCGCTGCGCAACGTCTTCTACATGATGGCGCTGTCCAGCCTCCGCGCCGAAGGACCGTCCAAGGTCTTCTACCAGCGCAAACGACACGAGAACAAACGGCACGTCCAGGCCCTGCTCGCCCTGGCCCGGCGCATGGTCGACGTCCTGTGGGCGCTGCTGCGCGACAATCGCGTCTACAGCCCGATCCCGCCCTCGCAGGTAATCGCTACTGCGGCTTGACACGATCACTGAGATTCCTCTCGGGGGAAAGGGATTCGGTGGGTACGGGCTGGCTCGCCGGGCCGGCGGCCGGGCTGGCGGGCCGGCGGCCCGGCGGGACGTGGCCGCCGCGTAGCAGCGAGGCCAGGCCGGCCAGCACCGACAGGGCGGTGGCGAACAGGAAGACCACGACCAGGCCGTGGTGGAACGGCTCGGAGATCAGGTTGGGGAAGAACGCCCGGCCGGTGAGCACCGCCCGGTGGGCGGCCGGCAGGGACGCCAGGGCGTGGGCGTCGGACAGCAGGTGCTGCACCGGGTTGTCGCCCAGCATCGCCGCGAACAGCGACGACACCGGCGGGAGCGACCCGATCTGCTGGGCGATGTGGTGTGCGACCCCTTGCTGCTGCAGCCCGCTGGTCAGCGTCTTCGGCAGCGTGCTGGCCAGGCCGGCCACCATCAGCGAGAAGACCACGCCGATGGAAAGGGCGGTCCCGGAGTTCTGGAACGTCGACCGCATGCCGGCGGCGGCGCCGCGCTGCCGGGCCGGGACGCTGCCCATGATCGAGGACGAGTTGGGTGAGGCGAACATCCCGCTGCCGATCCCGTTGAGGGCGATGAACAGGGTGAACGCCCAGTACGGGAAGTTCACCGGCAGCAGCATCAGGCCGACGAAGCTGCCCGCGAACACCGCCATCCCGGCGGTCGCGATGCCACGCGAGCCGAACTTGTCCGACAGGTAGCCCGACACCGGCCCGGAGACCAGGAAGCCGGCGGTCAGCGGGAGCAGGAAGATGCCGGCCCACAGCGGGGTGTCGCTGTAGTTGTAGCCGTGCAGCGGGAGCCAGATGCCCTGCAGCCAGATGATGAGGATGAACTGGAACCCGCCGCGGGCGATCGCCACCGCCAGGCCCGCCAGGTTGCCGAACGTGAACGCGCGGATCTTGAACAGGCTGAGCTGGAACATCGGCTCGGCGATGTGGGTCTCGATGATCCCGAACACGACCAGCAGGGCCACGCCGCCGATCAGGCCGGCCAGCACCCAGGGGTTGGTCCAGCCCATCGTGTCGCCCCGGTAAGGCTGGATGCCGTAGGTGACGGCGACCAGCACCGCGCTGAGGCCGACCGCGAAGGTGATGTTGCCCCACCAGTCGATCTTGGCCGGGTGCCGTTCGCCGTTGTCCCGCAGCCGCAGGTAGGCCCAGATCGTGCCGTAGATCCCGACCGGCACGTTGACCCAGAACACGGCCCGCCAGTCGATGGCGGCCAGCAGGCCGCCTGCCACCAGCCCGACGAACATGCCGGCCAGGCCGGCGATCTGGTTGGTGCCGAGGGCGAAGCCGCGCTGCTCGGCCGGGAACGCGTCGGTCAGGATGGCGGCCGAGTTGGCCATCAGCATCGACCCGCCGACGGCCTGCAGGATCCGCCAGCCGATCAGCCAGTCGGCGCCGCCGCCCGCCATGAACGGGTCGAACGACAGCAGGATCGACGCGATCGTGAACACCACGAACCCGGCGTTGTAGATCCTGACCCGGCCGAACATGTCGCCGAGGCGGCCGACCGTCACCACCAGCACGGCCTGGACCAGCCGGTAGCCCATGATCATCCACAGCAGATAGCTGATGTTGCCGGCCGACAGCGGATCCAGATGGATCCCGCGGAAGATGGCCGGCAGCGCGATGATCACGATCGACCCGTCCAGGGTCGCCATGAACATGGAGGCGGTCGTGTTGGCCAGGGCCACCCATTTGTAGTTGTCCTTGGGGACGCTCGGGGCTGGACCGGGGACCGGGTTTTCCTTGGTCACTAAGTTCTGGCTCCCTGGATGCTATGGGCTGGATGCTCTGGCCGGATGCTCTGGGCTAGATGCTCTGGGCGAGGCGTTCGAGCAGGGGCGCGGCGGTGGCCAGCTGGCGGATCTCGGCCGGCGTGAAGTGGGCCGACAAGGCCTCGGCCAGCCGCTTGGTCCTTGTGTTGCGCTTGTCCTGGAGGATCCGCTGCCCCTCGCCGGTGAGGGACAGGACGACGCGGCGGCCGTCCCCGGGGTCGGCGTGCCGGGCCACCAGCCCGCGGGCCTCCAGGCCGGCCAGGGTGGCGCCCATCGACTGCGGGCTGATCTGCTCGAGCTTGGCCAGTGCGCTGGACGTGGCCGGGCCGCCCCGGTTCAGCCGCGTGAGCGCGGCGTTCTCGGGCAGCGTGAGCCCGCCGTCCACCTGCTGCTGGCGCATCCGCCGCAACAGCAGCCCGATGCTCTCCCGCAGCGCAACGGCCACGTCGCTGACGTCTGGTTCCCTCGTCATAGTGCTAAGCCTAGCCTTATCAGTTTGGGCTTAGCAAATTGTGAGGCGGGGCCGCCGGCCTTCGCGTCGAGGCGCCGGCGGAAGCCTCCTGGGCCCCCTAGGCCCCAGGAGCCCCAGACACCGAGCAGGTCCCGAGCATCTTGAAACTCCTGTGACGGAAGTCTCGGGTGAGGCACGCAACGTGAACACTCGCCTTCGGGCGGCCCGGAGAGCAGACTGCGGGGATGGGCGACGTGACGGTGCGGCGGGTGGACTTCGGGTACTTCGTGCGCCCGGCCGAGGAGACGGGGACCGGGGCGGCGCGGGTCGAGCCGTGCCTGGGGTATCTGGTCGGGCACCCGGACGGGCTGGTGCTGCTGGACACCGGGATGGGTGCGCACCCGGACGTGGACGCGCACTACCGGCCGCGACGGCAGGAGCTGGCGGCCGCGCTGGCGGGGGCGGGGGCCACGGCGGACGACGTGCGGCTCGTGGTCAACTGCCACCTGCATTTCGACCACTGCGGGGGTAACCCGGCCCTGGCGGGCCGGCCGGTGTTCACGCAGCGGGCCGAACTGGCCGAGGCGACGTCGCGGGACGACTACACGCTGCCGGAACTCCTGGACGCGCCGGGGATCGAGTACGAGCTACTGGACGGGGAGGCCGAGATCCTGGACGGGGTGTTCGTGGTGCCGACACCCGGGCACACCGGCGGGCATCAGTCCCTGGTCGTGCGGCGGCCGGACGGTACCGTCGTGGTCGCGGGTCAGGCGCACGACACCGCGACCGGTTACAGCGCCGACGCGCTGGCCTGGCGGGCCGGCCGGGACGGGCCCATTCCCGGGGTGCCGGCGTCGCCCGCCTGGATGGACCGCATCATGGCGTTCGACCCGGCCCGGGTGGTGTTCGCGCACGACCGTGCCGTCTGGGAGCCCTGAGCCTCAGCGGGCTAACGAGGCCGGTGTGGCTGAAGGGGCCGGGGCCAGGGTCTGCGGTGGGGTGTCACGGGTGGCCGGGGCTTGTGAGGCGTCTGAGGTTTGAGCAGCAGAGTCTGGTGGGGGCTGTGAGCCGTTTGGGGCCGGTGTGACTTCAGGTGCTTTCGGGACTCGGGGGGCTTGCTGGGCCTGCGGGGCTTGCGGGGCCTGAGGGGCCGCCGGGGCCGCGGGGGTGTCTGGTGTTTGAGAGGCCTGAGGGGTCTGTGGGGCTGGAGATGCAGCTTCGCGAGGGGCCTGAGACGGGGCGGCCTGAGGCGGGGGCGGCGGCGCGGGAGCCTGAGACTCGGGAGCCTGGTGCTCGTCGGCTTGGGGCGGGGCCGCCGGGGCGGTTTTGGGTGGGGGGAAGAGGACCTCGGGCATGCGGTCCAGGGTGACGTTGAAGTGCTGGCGGTAGGCGTCGAGGACGGCCTGGTCGGAGGGCAACTGCTCCTCGGTGCGCACGCCGTTGTCGGTGATGATCAGGGTGCGGTCGCTCAGAGAGATTCTCCCGGTCTCGGTCAGGCGGGAGCAGATCGTGCTCTGGGTGAAGTGCGAGTCGGGCGAACTCGCCTGCCACCAGCAGGTGGGGACGAAGTCGGACTGGGTGAATGCCCTTGTGTCGATGCGGTACTGGAGCTGGCCGTCGCGGAAGACGTCGACGTCGCCGTCGGGGGTGTCGGCCAGCCGGAAGTGGCCGCCGGGGTCGTCCTGCTCGTGGCGGCTGTCGAACAGCAGCGGGTAGGTGCTGTGGCGGCCGAAGCCGACGTCGGCCAGCCAGGGGCCACTGCCGTCGGACGGGCGCACGATCAGCGCCATGTGATCAAGGGGTATGCCCAGCCGGCCGTCGTCGCCGTAGACGCGGGCCGCGACCCGGGTCACCCCGACGTCGAGGCTCTGCAGGAGCAGCGCGAACGCCCCGTTGAGCTCGTAGCAGATGCCGCCCCGGCCGCGGCGCACGATCTTGTCGATCAGGTCCTCGTCGGCCAGCGAGATCGGCTCGGCCAGGTGCATGCTCAGGTTCTCGAACGGCACCGTCAGCTGGTGCGCCCGGTGCAGCACGTGCAGCGTCACCGTGTCGACGCCCAGCGGGCGCGGCACCGCAATGCGTTGCAGGTACGCGCTCCACACGGTCTCGTCCATCAGCCCCTCCCGCGGCACGGCAGCAGTGGCCGTCCGTATCGATCATGGCAGGGATATTTGTTTGTGCTTGTTATATACGGTTATCCGGTGAACGAAACCGAGTGGGAAAGCCAGATCGCGGCGGCCTGGGAATCAGTCGGCGACCTCGACGAGACCGATTTCCTGGCGCTGATCGAGAAGCTGGCGGCGGAACGGCCGCCGGGCGACGGGGCCGGGTATTTCGAGCGAGCGTCCTCGCTGGACGCGACCGGTCACCCGGACGTCGCGATCCCGCTGTACGAACAGGCGCTGACGGCGGGGCTGCCGGGCGGGCGGCGGCGGCAGGCGGTCATCCAGCTGGCCAGCTCGCTGCGGCTGGCCGGGCGGGCGGAGGAGAGCGCCGCCCTGCTCACGGCCGAGATCGACGCGGCCTCCGACGAACTCGACGACGCGGTGGTGGCGTTCCTGGCGCTGTCCCTGGCTGACCTGGGGCGCGAGCGGGAGGCGACGTCGGCGGCGCTGGCCGCGCTGGCGCCGCACCTGAGCCGGTATCAGATCTCGGTGGCCAACTACGCCCGCCAGCTGGCAGAGCCGGGCGGGTCCCCGGGCTGACCGGGGACCCGCCTCGGCGGCTTGCGGTTGGTGCTGACTTAGCCGATCAGTGCAGGTCGACCGGGCCCTGAGCCACGAACGTGGTGTGCTCGGTCCAGGGCTTCGGGTTCGCGTTGGTGTTGCAGTGGCCGTTCGACTTGCGCGGCAGCACCCCGGTGACCGTGATCGTGGCGTCGCCGTGGCCGGAGATGTGCCGGTAGCGGCCCGATCCGCCGGTGATCCAGTACTGCGACCGGGTCTTGGACGTGGCGAAGCAGCTCCACGGGTTCACGTGGGTCTTGTTCCACCCCTGGTTATGGAAGACGAACAGCGAGCCGCGGCTCAGGTGCACCGTGGCATGCGGCCCGGGAGTATTCACGTTGAGGTGACCGAAGTCGTAGAACACCCCCGTGGCCTGAACGTTCACGTCGCCGCTGCCGCCGTGCCCGTACCCGCGGATTGTCTCGATGGACGACGGGTGCGGGTGGGTGGTCCCGGCCATGGCCGGCCCGGCCGCGAAGCCGGCCAGCGTCCCCACGGCCACCCCCGGGACGGCGACCGTCATGGCCAGCTTCTTCCAGGCATTCCTCTTGTTCCCCATTGACCCTTTTCCTCCCCAGATGACGTACATGTTGTAAACGCCGGGTTATCACTTAATCGCTTAAAGTAATTAACGCGGCCTTCAGTGACTATCAGGGAGCGGGGCCAGTTCCGGACAGGGACTAAGGTCCCGACAAAGGGGCCGGGATTAAATGAGGAGCGGACATTGAGCGCTCGCGGTAATAATTCGGACGTGACCTCGCCCAGTGGCCCGCAGGTGACCACCCGCCCCCTGACCGGAAACGACCTCGTCCAGGTGTCCCGGTGGCTGGCCGAGCCGCACGTGGCGGCCTGGTGGAAGGACCCCGCCGACCTGGCGTCGGTCCAGCAGGAGTTCCTGCCTTCGATCGAGGGCGACGATCCCACCGAGGTGTTCATCATCGAGGTGGCGGGCCGCGCGGCCGGGCTCATCCAGCGCTACCTGGTCGACGACGACCCCGGCTGGGCGCGGGCGATGCAGGCGACCGGGGCGGTCAGCGGCTGCGCGGCCGGCGTCGACTACCTGATCGGCGAATCGGCGCTGACCGGCCGGGGCTACGGCACCGCCGCGATCGCGACGTTCACCGGGCTCACGCTGGAGCGCTATCCGCAGGCCGGCGCCGTGGTGGCCGCGCCCCAGCAGGCCAACGTCGCGTCCTGGCGGGCGCTGGCCCGGGCCGGGTACACCCGCTGGTGGAGCGGGCAGCTCGATTCCGACGACCCGGGCGACGCCGGTCCCGCCTACCTCTACGGGATCCGCCGCTGAACCCCATCCGGGCCGCGCCGTTTGCCCGTTTTCTTACCTTGATTTGCTAACATGCCATGCCAGCAGGGCACTGACGGCGACGGCCGGAGGTCTGATGAGCACTGGCGCCACGCCCGGTGATGCTTCAGCCCTTGGCCTGTCCGCCCGGGAGGCCGAGATCATGTCCCTGATCGCGGGCGGCCACACCAACGGCGAGATCGCCACCCGCCTCTTCCTGGCCGAAAAGACCGTCAAGAACCACGTCAACCGGATCTACGCCAAGCTCGGCGTGGGCTCCCGGCACGCCGCGATCTCGCAGTGGCGAGGCCACGGGGAAACGGTCAGCGGCTGACGTCGGCAAGATCCTCCGCACGACCGGGAAACAGGCCGTCGCGGCCCGCTGTCATGGCTCTGTACAGCGCCTATGCTTAATCGCACAGCTATGACCCAGTCGGCGTTCAGGTTTCCTTCAGCCTGACGAGGGACACTACGGAGCATGGAAATGCTGACCACGGATGAGCGGCAGCGCACGGATACCCGGTTGCTCGTCGTCGAAGACGAGCCCAACATTCTCGAGTTGCTCTCAGCCAGCTTGCGGTACGCGGGCTTCGACGTGGTCACCGCGGCCGCGGGCACCGAGGCGGTCCAGGCGGCGCAGCGGCACCGGCCCGACCTGATCGTGCTCGACGTCATGCTCCCGGACATGGACGGCTTCGACGTCGTCCGGCGGCTCCGCAGCGGCGGGGCCCGGGTGCCGGTGGTCTTCCTGACCGCGCGCGACGCCACCGAGGACAAGATCCGCGGCCTCACGCTCGGCGGCGACGACTACGTGACCAAGCCGTTCAGCCTGGAAGAGGTCATCGCCCGGATCCGCGCGGTGCTCCGGCGGACCAGCGGCGAAGGCAGCGAGCCGACCCCGCGGCTGACGTTCGCCGACCTGGAGCTGGACGAGGAGAGCCACGAGGTGTGGCGGTCCGGTCAGCAGATCCAGCTCTCCCCCACCGAGTTCAAGCTGCTCCGTTACTTCATGAGTAACTCCAACCGGGTGCTGTCCAAGATGCAGATCCTGGACCACGTGTGGGACTACGACTTCCGTGGCGACACCGGCATCGTGGAGTCCTATGTGTCCGTGCTCCGCCGGAAGATCGACACGGTTGAGCCGCGGCTCATCCACACCCTGCGCGGGGTCGGCTACGTGCTCAGGCTGCCCGCTTCGTAGGGCGTACCGCTGATGGCTCGCAACGACGCCGGGCGGGACACCGGAAGCGTGTTCCGTCATCCCCTGCAGGCGATGCGGCGGCTTTCGCACCGCACTCCGCTGCGCGTCAAGCTGATCACCGCGCTGCTGGCGCTAGTGGCGCTGGCGCTGGCGGTGATCAGCTTCACCAGCACGGCGGTGTTCCAGGGATATCTGCAGCGCCAGGCGGACACGACGCTGGGCAACCTCGTCCAGGGCATCGGGCATCACGGGCTCACCCGGGGCGTGCAGAACTACTTCGCGTCCAACGGGTACGCGGTAGAAGTGCTCGACTCGGACGGCAACCAGGTGCCGCAGTACACCGACTTCGGCATGCTGGGTACGCCGCCGCCAAAGGTGCCGACCAGCAGTGGCTGGCTCAGCGCACATCAGCGGAAGGCCGCGACCGTGCCCGCCCAGGCGGGCGGCGAGAATTGGCGGGTCATCACCTACCCGGTGCAGTATCAGGACAACAACGGTGACTTGCAGTTCGGCACCCTGATCGTCGGTGAGGATCTCGGCACGATCGATCAGACGATCAGCTACCTGACCAAGCTGGACCTCGTGGTCAGCGTGATCGTCATGCTCGGCCTGGCGGTGGTCAGCGTGGCCGTGGTGCGGACCAACCTGCGGCCGCTCGACGACATCGAGGAGACCGCTCACGACATCGCGGCCGGGCATCTGGACCGCCGGGTCCCGGACCGGGACCCGCGCACCGAGGTTGGGCGGCTGGGTCAGTCGATCAACACGATGCTGGCCCAGATCGAGACGGCGTTCCTGGCCCAGCGACAGTCCGAAGAGGCAGCGGTCCAGTCCGAGGAGCGGATGCGGCGGTTCATCGCCGACGCCAGCCATGAGCTGCGCACGCCGCTGACCGCGATCCGCGGCTTCGCCGAGTACTACCGCCAGCGGGGCGGGGCCGAGGGCAACGGTGGCAGCCTGCCCGGCGAGGACCTGGACCGGATCATGCAGCGGGTCGAGGCCGAGGCGTCCCGGATGGGGGTGCTGGTCGAGGACCTGCTGCTGCTGGCCCGGCTGGACCAGCAGCGGCCGATCGAGCACCGCCCGGTGGACCTGCTGGTGCTGGCGGCCGACTCGGTCCAGGACACCAGGATGATCGCCCCCAGCCGGCCGGTGAAGCTGGACGTGGAGCCGGGCAAGGCGTTCATCGTCGACGGCGACGAGGCCCGGCTGCGCCAGGTCATCGGCAACCTGATGACCAACGCGCTGACCCACACGCCCGACGGCACCGAGATCGACGTGCGGCTCAGGTCCGGGTCCCTGCCCGGTCCGCCGCCTTATCCGGGCGCGCCGGCCGCCTCGATCCCGGCCGCGGTGGTGGACATCGCCGACCACGGGCCGGGACTCACGCCCGAGCAGACTCAGCGGGTGTTCGAGCGGTTCTACCGGGCCGACCAGGCCCGCAACCGCAAGAGCGGCGGCAGCGGCCTGGGCCTGGCCATCGTTAGCGCGCTGGTCGCGGCGCACGGCGGCACCGCCACCGTCGAATCGGCCCCGGGCGAGGGAGCGACGTTCCGCATCACGCTGCCGCTGGCGGCGGACGTGGCCGGCGGGGACACCGACCTGGACGCCCAGGACCACGACGACTCGGTGACCGCCTGGCCGGTGTGACCGGGGCTTGTCTCAGGTGGCCAGGGCGGCGCGGGCGGCGGCCAGGGCCTGCTCGCGGTAGGCGGCGCCGAACAGGCAGACGTGCACCAGCAACGGGTGCAGCTGGTGCAGTGGTATCCGCGCGCGCCAGCCGGCGGCCAGCGGAACGGCGTCCTGGTACCCGCGCACGATCTCACCCAGGTAGGGCGCGCCGAACAGGTCCAGCATGGCCAGGTCGGTCTCCCGGTGGCCGCCGTGCGCGGCCGGGTCGATGAGCCAGCCGCGGCCGCCCGACCAGAGCACGTTGCCCGACCAGCAGTCACCGTGGATCCGGCTGGGCGCCTCGTCCGGCCCGGCCAGCGCGGCGATGCGGTCCAGCACCCGCTCGACCAGGGCGACGTCGCCGCGGCCGAGCGTGCCGTCGTCGGCCGCGCGGCGCAGGTAGGGCAGCACGCGGCGCTCGGCGTACCAGCGCGGCCAGCCGCCGGTGGCCGGCCAGGGCGTGTTGTCCAGCGGCAGGCTGGCGATGAACCCCGGCCACGGGGCGCCGAAACTGTCCGCACCGGCCGCGTGCAGGCGGGCCAGGTCACGACCGAACCTGGTGGCGGCGTCCGGGCTGGGCGAGCCGGGCGGGAGCCAGGACAGGACCAGGGCCTGGTCATCCCAGCCGAGCACCTCGGGGATCGGGACGGTCCCGGTCGCGGCCAGCCAGCGCAGGCCGCGACCCTCGGCCGCGAACGGGCCGTCCGGTGTGCTGGCCGGCGTGCCGGCGGGGGTGGCGGTGACCTTGGCGAAGAGCTGGCGGCCGTCGGCCAGGGTGGCCCGGACGTGCCGGTAGCCGTGCTGGGCGCCGGCCGTGCGCAGGTCCCGGACGGGGGCGCCGGCCAGGGCGCTGATCCGGTCGGCGACCGGGTCCGCGGGGCTCGGGGGCACCCGGGTCAGGCCGGGGCGCGGCCGGCCAGGACCGCGAGCTGGCTGACCAGCTCCCGGGCGCCCGTCCTGATCAGCTCCAGCGACGCGCTGAAGTCGGCGGCGTCGCCGCCGTAAGGATCGGGGATGTCCTGATCCGGCCCGAGGCCGCCGGCCGCACCGAACAGCCGCACCCGGCCGGCCGGGACCCCGGCCCGCCCGGCCATCCGGCGCAGGTCGGCCAGGTTGCGGCGGTCCATGGCGAGGAACAGGTCGCGTTCCGGCAGCCAGGACACGTCGACCTGGCGGGCCCGGTGGGCGGAACCGTCGTAACCACGCAGTTCGAGCTCGGCCCGGGCCCGGGAGTCCATCGGCTGGCCGATGTGCCAGTCCCCGGTCCCGGCGCTGTCCACGGTGACCGCGCCGGCCAGGCCGGCCGCGTCCAGCTCGGACCGGAGCACGACCTCGGCCATCGGGGAACGGCAGATGTTGCCCAGGCACACCAGGCAGACGGTGTAGGCCGAGCCGGGCTGGCGGGGCGGCGGCAGCGCCGCGGCGGGGACGGACATCCCTCAAGGATGCCCGATGCGCACGCCGCGGTCGTCGCGGGTAGCGGCCTCGCCCCCGGTGGAGGCGTGGCCGGGGCCGGGGCCTGCCATTATCGGACCGGGCTCAGGGCTTGGCGGTGCGGGCCAGGGCGGGGACGAAGCGGGCGGCGTCGAGGGTGCCCCAGCCGCTGGCGAGGTCGTAGCCGGGGCCGGCGTTGTAGCCGGTGACGTCGCCGAACGTGTTGTTGCCGGTGGTGACGTCGACGATGCCGGTCTGGAAGGGGTCGCCCTTGACCCGGCTCTCGGCGCCCAGCGCGTACAGCGCGGCGTCGATGTTGCCGAGCGGGTGACCGGCCTTCTGGCTGGCCAGCGCGACCACGCCGGCGAACAGCGGGGTGGCCTCGCTGGTGCCACCGAGGATCTCCCAGCCCGCGCCAGCCGGCTCGAAGCTCTGGTAGATCCAGGCGCCCCCGCTGACCGCGGCCGACATCGAGATGTCGGGGGTGCCGCGATGACCCCGCACCAGGCTGGCCACGCCGGCCTGGAACGCGGGCCGCTTGAACACCGAGGACAGCCCGCCGCCGCCGGCGCCGTACTCGTCGTTCCACACCTGGTCGGGCTGGATCTTGTTGCCGTCCTGGGCCAGCAGCAGCTGGGTGCCGCCGACCGAGGTGACCAGCGGGTCCGACGAGGGCCAGGCCACCGCCCGGAACGGGTAGAGGCTGGCCCCGTCCGGCTCGTCGTTGGTGGCGCCGGTGTCCCCGGCGGCGGCGAGCACGGTGACACCGCGGGCGGCCGCGTCCGCGAACGCGTAGCGCAGGCTGTCCAGGCTGGCGAACGAGCCCTTGGCGAAGCCCGGGAAGGTGTCCTCGGTCGCGCCGAAGCTCTGGCTGATGACGTCGACGCCGCCCCGGTCGATCAGCGCCTTCTCGGCCGCCATCATCTGCGGGAACCCGGTGACGCCCTCGGTCTCGGCGACCGGCGTCTCCACCAGGTCGATGGTGGCCTTGGGCGCGATCGCGTGCGCGTACTCGACGTCCAGGGTGGCCTCTTCGGCCCAGCCGTCCATGGTCGCACTGGACTTGTCGAACGGCGGCAGCTTGCCCACCCGGAACACGTTCAGGGTGGGATCGGGCAGGCCCCACTGGCGGTCGAAGTAGGCCAGGTCGGACCGGATCGTCGGTGAGCCGAACGAGTCGACGATCATGATCGTCTCACCCTTGCCGGTGATGTCCGCGGCGTACAGGGGGTTCAGGTCGTAGGCCGTCCGGTACTGCAGCGGGCTGTAGCAGCGGAGTTTGATCGTGGCCAGGCACTTGGCCGTGCTGAGCGGATTCGGTGATGTCAACTGGACCGCCCAGTCACCCGCGATCGAGGGGATCGGGGCGGCGGTGCCACCGGCCGCGGCCGCGAACGCGGCCGGGCCCGGAAGCGTCCGGTAGGTGAACGCGGGCGCCGCGGTGCCGGTGCGCGGGGCGCTGCTGGCGGCGGTCGCGGGGACGAGGGCGACGGTCAGGAGCAGCAACGACAGCGCACCGAGGAGGCTCGCCCGGCGGCGGCGCGGCGAGCGCCGGGGGCGGTCCGCGGCCGGCCGGTAAGGGGCAAGCCGGCGGCCAGGCCCCGGCGCCGGCGGACGGCGTGGGCCAAGCCCGCGGAGGCTCGGCAGCATGGTGCTCCTCATCGGCACGGGGCGCCGACAGCCGGCGCACCACCGCTCACGTCTCATCCCAGCGCGGTTTCACCCAGACCGCAATGCTCGGATGGCGTGTCTTGACCTAAACTTTGCTGACCCTTAACTGAGAATGTTTGAAATTGTGCAATCTGTGGTGATTTACCGTGCCGGAGGCGGGCCGACCCGGACCCAGGTTAGCGGTGACGTGATCAGGCCACAGCACAGAGTGAGTAGCTGTGCGTTGTTGTCCGGGCGTGACGCTCCTTTTCATCCGGAAAAAGGGGATCAGCGTGTACGGCGAGCTGGGTAGCAGCGGGCGGGCATTCCCCGGGCGGCCGGATGCCCCGTGATTCCCGGACGGGATTCGCGGGACGGGCCGATCCTTGCTAACATCTGGCGAGCCAGCGCGCGCCGCTAGCTCAATTGGCAGAGCAGCAGACTCTTAATCTGCGGGTTCGGGGTTCGAGTCCCTGGCGGCGCACCGATAGCGACCTGGAGCGTGGCGCTCCAGGTCATTTTATGCGCCCGGCCACTGGCGGCGCCTTTCGATCTTCCGGTCATCCAGTTCGATCCCGAAACCGGGCCGCCGGGGCAGCTCGATGTGGCCGTCCACCGGGGCGGGTGGCGCGAGCTCGAAGTGATGCCGTCCCGGCATGATCCGCAGCAGGTATTCGGCCATCGGGCAGGTGGCGGGCGACTGGCTGGCCACGACGTGCAGGGCGGCGTGCAGCCCGTGCCCGTGCGGGATGACGGGCACCCCGAAGGTCTCGGCCAGCGCGCAGATGCGGACGAGCTCGGTCACGCCGCCACACCATTCGGGGTCGGTCTGCAGGACGGCGAGGGTCCCGTCGCGCAGGAACGGCAGGACGTCGGCACGGTCGTAGAGGTGCTCCCCCGCACCGAGCGGCACGCCGGCCCGGCGGTGCAGCTCGGCGAAGGCGGCGGGCTGGGAGGGCGGGAACGGCTCCTCCAGCCAGGCGGGGCCGAGCGGGGCGGCCGCCCGCGCCCACGAGGTGGCGTAGGCCAGGTCCCAGCCCATGAAGGCGTCGAACATGATGACGGCGCCGGGACCGGCCGCGTCCCGGACCCGTTCGGCCAGGTCCAGGTCGGCGCGGAGCCCAGCCGGGCCGTCGCCGGGGCCGTTGGCCATGAACCACTTCTGGCCGGCGAACCCGGCCCCGGCCAGCTGGCGGGCGGTCTCCTCGATGGTCCCCCGCTCCAGCGCGACGCCAAGGGTGCTCGCGTAGACCGGGATCCGCGGCCGGGCCGGGCCGCCGAGCAGCTGCCAGACCGGCGCGTCGTAGACGCGGCCGCGCAGGTCCCACAGGGCATTGTCGATCGCGCTGATCGCCAGCTTCAGATAGCCATGCCGCGCGTGGCGGTCGGACCGCTGGAGCTTGTCCCAGACGATGGATCCCGCCAGCGGATCGAGCCCGGCCAGGAACCCGGCCAGCCGGTCGACGATCGGCCAGGCCGCTTCCCGGTCGATCGGGCCGTAGAACCCCTCGGCGCCCTGGTCGGTCCCGATCCGCAGATACAGGGTCTCGATCTGCTCCGGCACCGGCCCGGCGGCCCGGGCCGGCGGTGGCCGGTGCTCGTCGTACCGGTGCAACGGCATGACGTGCCGCTGCACCGGCCCCGGCGGGCTGGCCGGGGGCTCGCCCTGCACGGCCAGTACCTCGACCGCCGTTATCTTCAGCTGCCTCATGCGACCACCGCCTCGACCAGCATCGTCGCAGGCGCCCGGCCACCCGGGCCGGAATGTCGGTGGGGGTAGATAGCGTCTTGCCACGCAGGCTCCATTTACAACAAATTTGTTGTAGCCTCGATGAGGAAGAATGCTGTGGCTTACAAGCTGGTGGTGACCCGCCAAGTTCGGGACTGGCTACACGCGCTGCGGTCTGGGGACCGGGTAACGCGGCGGCTCGTCGCCGAAGCAATCGACCGGCTGCTGTACGACGGCCCGGCCCTGGGCCGTCCTTTAGTGGACCGGATCTCCGGATCCAGCCTGCACAACCTCAAGGAACTGCGACCAGGCTCCAGTGGCCTCACCGAGGTGCGGATCTTGTTCATCTTCGACCCCGCACGAAATGCGGTGCTGCTGATCGCGGGAGACAAGTCCGGCCGGTGGGAAGACTGGTACCGAGACGCGATCCCGGCCGCTGAGGCGGCGTACCAGGCCTACCTGAAGGGGAGGGATGAGCAATGAGCGAAGACCCGGAGTTCTTTACCTATACGCGTGAAGAGTTCCTGGACGAGTTCGTCCACCCCGACGACCGCCCAGCGGTGGAGGAAGCCCGGCAGAGGCGGACGCTGCAGGTCCGGGCCGAGTACCTGACCGAGATGCGCAAGAAGGCCGGGCTGACCCAGGCCGAAGTCGCCGAGGCGATGGGCGTGTCCCAGCAGCGAGTCTCGGCCATCGAGAGTGGCGCGGTGGCTGAGCTGGCCACCCTGGGTGATTACATCCATGCCCTCGGCGGAGAACTGAAGGTGATCGCCGACTTCGGGGACTCCTGGCGCAGGGTGGCCTGATGCCCGGCCATCCGGAATAAGGCGGCACGGGGCCTGCTTAGTAAGGTGTGTTTCGGGCCACGGTGCTCCGGCGTCTGGGGGAATAGCTCACTATGTCCGCTGCCACACCGGTTACCGACGGCCAGCAGCCCGCGGTCAACGACCATCGCTGGCTCATCCTCGTCATCGTCGCGATCGCCCAGCTCATGGTGGTGCTCGACGCCACCGTGGTGAACATCGCCCTGCCGTCGGCCCAGCACGCCCTGGGTTTCCCGAACGGTGACCGCCAGTGGGTGGTGACCGCCTACGCCCTGGCGTTCGGCAGCCTGCTGCTGCTCGGCGGCCGGCTGGGCGACATGTTCAGCCGCAAGCGGGTCTTCATCACCGGCATGGTCGGTTTCGCCCTGTCCTCGGCGCTGGGCGGCGCCGCCCAGTCGTTCGAGATGCTGGTGACTGCCCGGGCGCTGCAGGGCCTGTTCGGCGCGATCCTCGCCCCGTCCGCTCTCGGGACGCTGGTCAGCACGTTCCGTGACCCGAAGGAGCGGGGCCGGGCGTTCGGCGTCTTCGGATCGGTGGCCGGTGGCGGCGGCGCCGTCGGCCTCATCCTCGGCGGGGTCCTCACCCAGTACGCCTCCTGGCGCTGGACGCTGTACGTCAACCTGTTCTTCGCCGCCATCGCGGTGGCGGGCGCGCTGGCCTACATGCAGACCAACCGGCCGGACAGCCGCCCGCAGATGGACTGGGCGGGGACCGTCCTCGCCTCGGCCGGCCTGTTCCTCATCGTCTTCGGGTTCTCCCACGCCGAGACGGCCAGCTGGTCCGCTGCCCTGACCATCGGCTCGCTCGTGGCCGGGGTGGTCCTGCTCGCCGCCTTCGTGTTCGCCGAAAGCCGGGTCAGCCATCCGCTGCTGCCGCTGCGGGTGGTCCTGGACCGCGCCCGGGGTGGCTCCTACCTCTCGGTCGGGCTGACCGGGATCGCCGTCTTCGGTGTCTTCCTGTTCCTCACCTACTACCTGCAGCAGATCAAGGGCTACAGCCCGGTGACCAGCGGGCTGGCGTTCCTGCCGATGATCTTCTGCATCCTGCTCGCCTCGAACACCTCCAGCATCGTGCTGCTGCCGCGGGTCGGGCCGCGGAACCTGATCGTGACCGGCATGGTGCTCGGCGGCGTATCGATGGGCTATCTGACCACGCTGACCGTGACCTCCAGCTACGCCACCCACATCGTGCCGCCGCTGGTGGCCATGGGCCTGGGCTTCGGGATGATCTTCTCCCCCGCCATCAACACGGCCACCGCCGGAGTCGCGCGTCAGGATTCGGGCGTGGCCTCGGCCCTGGTCAACACCATGCAGCAGGTCGGCGGCTCGATCGGGACCGCGGCCCTGAGCACGGTGGCGCTCACCACCACCGCCACCTACCTGGCCACGCACCACGCGGGCCGGCTGGCCCCGGCGACGGCCGCGGTGCACGGCTACAGCGCGGCCTTCACGGTGTCGGCGATACTGTTCGGCGTCGGCGCGGTGGCCGCAGCCGTGCTGGTGCCGTCCCGGCGCCGCCTGGAGGAGCTACGGAACCCGCCCGAGGGGCTCGCCGTCCCGCCAGCGGTCAGCGCGGAACCGGCGGGTCGCCCAGGGTCACCTCGAGGCTGACCCCGCCCGCCAGCGTGTTCGACACGTAGCAGACGCGGCTCGCGTCCCGCAGCAGCCCCGACTCCTCACCCGGGGGCAGGTCGCCCTGGACGAACAGCCGGATGTGGCTGAACTTGAGGCCGTCGTACGTGCCGTTGGCGGTGACCCGGACGTCGCCCAGCGGAAGGTTGCGGCGCTTGGCCGCCCAGCGCAGGGACAGCGTGTAACAGGAGGCCAGGCTGGCCAGCAGCAGTTCGGTCGGGGTGGGCCCGGTGTCCTTGCCGCCGTCCTCGGCCGGCTCATCGACGGTCAGCTCGTGGCCGCGGACGGTGACCCGCGCCTCGTAGCCGGCCACCGACACCGAGACGACGTCGGCAGATCTTCCCCGGCCCACCCATGCCTCCTATCTCTGCGGATTGAGCGCTCAGCCGTAGAGGCGCTCGAAGTTGCCGTGGAAGATCAGCTCGGTGAGCTCCTTGTCGCCGAGTGCCTCCATCATCCGGTGGTACTCGCCCGCGAAGTCGCCCCACGGCTGGTCGGTGGCGAACAGGACCCGGTCGCCGCCGATGCCCCGGCGGTCGATCTCGGCCGCCAGCCAGTACGGAGCGAACCCGATCGACCAGGTCAGGTCCGTGTAGACCTGCTTGCCGGCCGTGATCCAGTCGAAGAAGCGGCCGCCGATCAGCTTGATGTGGCCGCTCATCCCCCCGCCGAAGTGCACCAGGTGGATCTTGTTCTCGTCGCCGTAGCGGTCGACCAGCTGGCCGATCTCGTTGATGTCGGAGCTGCCGCCGGGCGAGGTGTGGATGTGCACGATCAGGTCGTGCTCGCGCGCAGTGGCGAAGATCTTGTCCAGCTGCCCGAGGACCGCCTCGTCCTGCACCGACCCGCCGAGCAGGAAGCTGATCTTCAGCGCCTTGACCCCGGGCTCCCCGGCCAGCTTCAGCGCCGCCTCGGTGAGCTCGGCGTCCTGCGGACGGGGCGAGGCCCAGATCGCGGCGCTGATCCGGTCGTTGTTCCCGGCCGCCTCCAGCACCAGCTCGTTCAGTTTGAACGAGTGCTCGGGCTGGGGCACCCCGTAGTTCGGGATGACCAGCGCCCGCTCGGTGCCCTCGGCGTCGAGGTCGGCGATCAGCTCACGGACGGTGGCCCGGGCCTTGGTATCCGGGTTGACCGGCGGCCCCCCGTAGAACGGGAAGGCCGGCAGCACGCCCAGGTGACGGTGGGCGTCGACGTGCCGGGATGGCGTCGTCGGCATCAGACGGTCCAGGTGTTGAGCTGGAAGTGGCCTTCCTTCCACGCGGTGAGCCCGGCGTCCAGCACGTCGAGGGGGTTGAAGGCCTTGACCCCGGGGATCAGGTCGTCCTCACGCATCCCGTACAGCGCGCCCATCGCGAACCGGCACGCGTAGATGCTGGCGCCCTCCTTGAGCAGGACGTTGATCTGGCGGTTGACCGCGAGGTTGCCGGGGAAGCCCTCGGCCCCGACCGACGGGAAGCCGCGGGTGTTGGAGGCGAGCAGCACGGCCGGGCCGTACAGCACGATCGTGAGCTCGAAGCCCTTGCGCTGCAGCCGGGTCGAGGTCATCAGGTTGACCAGCGAGACCGAGCCCTCGAACGGCACCGAGTGGATGAAGACGGTCGCCTTCTGGCCCGGCTCGGCCTGGATGTCGGGGAAGACCTTCTCGCTGGTGTCGTACAGTACGTCGCCCTCTTGCGCTGGCGCGATGGTGTTCGTCTTGGTGGACATGGGACTCCTCTTATCTGGGTGGTGGATGTGGATGAGGGCTCGTCAGACGGCGGGGCCGGACGGCGGGGGCTCGGAGGGCCAGCGCTGGCGATGACTGCCCGGCATCCGGGCGATCATGGCGTTGCGCACGCCGGGCGGGAGGCGGTGGAACACGGGCACGTAGACCCGCCGCCAGAAGATCTCGCTGCCGCGCGGCGCGGCCGGGCGGCCGGCGCCCAGCTTGCGGCCGACGCGGTCCTGCGCGTCGATCATCAGGTGGTGCTCGGAGGTCTGCCGGACCCACTGGAAGAAGCCCGCCATCGGATCAGGCTCCGGCCTTGGCGAGGTTCGCCAGCGTCTGCTGGGCGGCCAGCGCCATTGGCTCGTTGAGCGCGCCGATGCCCGGGCTGTAGACGTTCTCCATGGTGGCCAGGTCCTCGACCGTGAGGCCCTTGCGGACGCACATGGCCAGGAAGTCGGTGCGTTCCTTGATGCCCTCGCCGCCGATCAGCTGGGCGCCGATGATCCGGTGGCTCTTCGGGTCGGCCAGCAGCTTGACCGTCACCGGCTTGACGCCCGGGTAGTACCGGGCCCGGGAGATGCCGGTCGCCTTGCCCGCGACGTAGTCGAGACCGAGCGCGGTGGCCAGGGTCTCGCTGAACGAGACCCCGCCGAGCATCGACTTCCCGGCCATCATGCCCCAGGGCACGTAGACCGCGTGGTAATCACGGACGCCGCCCGCGGCCCGGGTGCCGGCCACCTTGCCCTGGGCGTAGGCGTGGCTGCCGGACAGCCCCTGGATCGGCACGTTGGACACCCCGTGCGGAATCTCGGCGACGTCGCCGCAGGCGAACACGCTGGGAGCCGACGTCTGCATGCCGGCGTCCACGATCACGCCGCCGGACATGCCGGTCTTGATCCCGGCCGCCTTGGCCAGCGCCGTGCTGGCCACCTTGTGGGTGGCGATGACCGCCAGGTCGGCCACGATCTCGCCGTCGGAGGTGGCCACGCCCCGGAGCGTCCCGTCCGGATTGCGCAGGAAGGCCTCGAGCTTGGTGCTGTAGTGCAGGTGGACGCCGGCCTCGCGCCACTCGTCCTCGACCGGCTTGATGATGTCCGGGTCGGTGGCCATCGACATCGCCCAGGCGGCCGAGTCCACCAGGTGGGTCTCGATGCCCCGCTCGGACAGCGCGGTCACCATCTCCGCGCCCAGCGGGCCGCCCTCGATCACCACCGCGCTGCGTACCGCGTCCAGCGTCTTGTCCCGCTCCATGGCCTCGCGGATGTTCTTCACGTAGTACAGGCCCGGCCCGTCGTGCTCGCCGGGGACCCCGGTCGGGGCGTAGTCGAAGCCGGTGGCCAGTACCAGGGAGTCGTAGCCGAGCACCTCGCCGGTGCCGAGCGTCACCGTCTTGGCCTTGGTGTCCACCGCGGTCACGGTGGTCTGGTAGCGGATGTCGAGGCCCTGGTCGATGTAGTGCTGCTTGGTGGCCATGAACAGCCGGTCGAAGTCGGGGATCTCCTTGCCGTGCACGTAGGGGATCCCGCACGGGCTGTAGGCGGCGTCCTCGAAGGCCGTGATCACCGTGACCTTGGCGGCCGGGTCGGTGCCCTGAGCGGCCCCAGCCGCGCCCATCCCGGCTGCCCCGCCGCCGACAACTATGATTCGCTGTGCCATGTCAACCTCGCCGGGAGCCACGAACTTCGTTTCCTATAGGCAACATCTTTTTCCTATCATTAATTGATGTGGGCATGCACGTCAACCTGCTCGAAATTCCGCTCTGCGACCTGCTGGTGACCTAGATGAACGATGAGCTGCACAAGGTGGTGTCGGGCATCGGCCCGAAGATCAAGGCCCTGCGGGCCGAGAACGGGCTGTCCCTGCAGGCTCTGGGCAGCCGGGCCGACGTCTCGGCCGCGACGATCCACAAGATGGAGCAGGGCGACATGGTGCCCACCATCACCACCCTGCTCAAGATCGCGGCCGCCCTGCAGCGACCGGTCGCTTACTTCGTCGAGGAGCCGGAGCACGCGCCCCCGACGGCGGTGACCAGGCCGGACGAACGCCCCGACATCTACACCTCGCACACCGGCATCCACCTGGCCGGCATCACCGGGCCGTACGACGAGTTCATGGTGGCGGCGGCGTTCGCGCAGGTGCAGCCCCACGCCAGCAGCGGTGCCAAGCCGATGTCGCACGGCGGCGAGGAGCTGGTGTACGTCCTGTCCGGCAGCCTCGAGTTCACGATCAACGGCCGGCTGCACGTGCTCAAGCCCGGCGACTCGCTGCACTTCCGCACCTACCAGCCGCATTCCTGGCGCAACCCCGGCGACGACCTGGCCACGGCCATCTGGATGGCGCTGCGGATGGAGTGAGCTGCGCATGGCGGCTCAGTGCGCGGCCGGCGCGTGGAAGCGCTGGTACAGCTGCTCGTGGCGCTCGGCCTCGGCGGCCCAGCGGTGGCGGCGGGCCACCTCGTACCCGGCGTCGCGCAGCCGGGTGGCCAGCCCCTGATCGGCGAGCACCCGGCCGAGCGCTTCGGCCAGGGCGCGGTCGTCCCCGACCGGCACCTGCAGCGCGTCCCGGCCGGCCAGCAGCCATTCGGCGAAGACGGGCAGGTCGCTGACGATGACCGGGGTGCCCGCGGCCATGGCTTCCAAGGGCGCCAGGCCGAAGCCCTCCTTGGTGGAGGGAAAGGCGAGCACGTCGGCGGCCCGGTACCAGGCGGGGATCTGCTCGTCGGGGACGGTGCCGAGCTCGACGACGTCTTGTCCCTGTCCGGCGGTCAGGCCGAGGCCGGGCAGCTCGGCCAGGACCTTGTCCCGGTACCAGCGGTGATCCTGGAACGAGTGCCCGCCGATGACGGCGAGATTGGGCGGCGGGACCTGGGGCGGGGTGGCCTGGCGGAGCCGGGCGAGCGCGCGGACCAGCGTGTCGGTGCCCTTGCGGGGCTCGATGCCGCCGACCGAAAGGATCAGCGGGCCGGCCGGTGCCACCTGTTCGCGCAGCCGCCGTACCAGGGCAGGGTCGGCGGCTGCGAACCGTTCGGTGGCCACGCCGTTCCCGGCCAGCTCGGCCTGGATGCCGTAGTCGGCCGCGAGGATCTGCTGCCACATCCGGCTCACCACCAGCACGTGGTCGGGCTCCAGGATCGCCTGGCGCTGGCAGTCCATCAGCTTCTCGGTGTCGAAGTCGTCCACGTGGTGGACGGTCCGCACCACCGTCGACCCGAAGCCGGCGTCGCGGACCCGGGCGGCGGCCCGGGCGGAGATGCAGTCCTGGGCGTGCAGCACCGGGAACCGGCGGGCGACCTCGCCGAGCGCGGCCTGCAGGGCGTCGATGTTGGCGTCCACCTTGGCCTCCAGGCTCGCCCCGGGGGGCGGGACGGGCGCGGGGACGATCAGCGCCGGCGCGGCCAGCGGCCGGAAGAACCCCTGGGCGGGGTCACCCAGCCCGACGACCAGCACCGGGTAGCCGCGCTTGTGCAGCGCCTCGCCGAGCGCGAGCGTGTGGCTGACCCCGCCGCGCGGTTTGGTGCTGTAGGTGATCAGCGCGACCGGCGCCGCTTGGGTGGGCATTCGCTGTCCTTCCGTGATCAGTCCCGTCGCTCGGCGAGCTCGGGCCTGCGGGCGGCGATGGCCGCGGCCAGGTAGGCGGCGCGGGCGGCGGTCTCGGTGACCAGGCAGCCGGCCGCCTCCAGGGTGGCCCGCTGCCGCTGGTAGTCCTGGGGATCGCTGGCCGACCCAAGCACGTAGGCGACGACCTGGGGGCCGCCGTCGGCCATGATCTCCGTCAGCACCGGCGCGAGCTGTCCGGCCGGGTCGGGGTGCGACCCGTGGCCGAGCACGACGTCGAGCAGCACCACGGCCACGCCGGGTTCACGCGCCTGGGCGCGGAGGACCTCGATCCGGCTCTGCGGGTCGATCATGGGGTGCGGGCGGCCGACGGTGTACTCCTCGGCCCCGAGATCGAGCAGCACGTGGCTGCCCGGCGGCGCGGGCACGGTGTTGTCGTGCACCAGCGGCTCGTTGGAGTACACCGGGCCGAGCAGGCCGGAGATGATCAGCTGGGCCTCGTAGCAGAGCGTGCCGCCCGAGTAGAAGCCGCGGATGACCCGCCGCTGCTCAGGCAGCCGGGCCGCGGCCCGGGCGGCGCGGTCGGCCAGGCCGCGGGCCGGATCGGGTGGCGCTCCCCCGGCCAGCTGGGCGGCGGCGATCGCGCCGGCCTCCAGGGTCCGGGCTAGCTCGGTTCCGGCGGGCCGGTCGAGGTCGGTGACGCCGAGGAAGACCGCGACGGCTGGGGTGGCAGCGCGCTGCCCGAGCACCAGCCGGGCCACGGCCGGATCCGGTGGCTTGGACACGATCAGGATGGCCTGGGTGGCGGGGTCCGCGTCGAGCGCCCGGACCGCGGCGGCGGCCATCCGCCCGCCGACCTCCGCGGACAGGTCGCGCCCGCCGACGCCGATCACCTGCGACACGCCGACTCCCCAGCGGTCCAGGAGCGCGGAGACCTCCTGGGCGCCGGTGCCGGCCGCCGCCACCACACCGACCGGCCCGCGCCGCAGGACGTTGGCGAAGCCGAGCCCGGTGCCCGCGAGCACCGCGGTGCCGGCGCCCGGCCCCATGACCAGCAGTCCGAGCTCGGTGGCGCGCTGCTTGAGCTCGACCTCCTCCGCCACCGGCACGTTGTCGCTGAACAGCAGGACGTGCAGGCCGGCGGTGAGCGCGTGATGGGCCTCCAGCGCCGCGTACGGGCCGGGGACCGAGACGATCGCCACGTTCGCGCCCGGCAGCCGCTCGGCCGCGGCCTCGATCATGCGCGGCGCCTCGCCCGGCCCCGCGCCGTCGTCGCCGGTGCGGGCCGCGCTGAAGATCGAATCGGCCCCGGCCGCCAGCGCCGCCTCGGCCTGGTCGTCGCCGGCCGCGTGGACCGCCAGCACCAGATCGTTGGCGTCGGCGCCGGCCAGGTCACCGGGCTCGAACCCCTGGGTGGCCAGGTCGGCGAGCGCGCCCGGGGTCGCCATCACCGCGCCCGCCCAGCCGATGCCGGGCTGCCCGGACATCACCGAGGTCGCCACCAGCAGCACCATCGAGTCCGCGTAGGTGCCGGCGATCTTCCTGGCCGCGCGGTGGGCGGTCTGCGCGGTGCTCATGCCCGGCTCATCACGGTCTCGGGGACGATCTCGGGGACGATCCGGGTGCCGGTGGCCGCGTCCGGGGCGAGCGCGGCCGCCATGCCGGCGGCCGAGGTCACCACCGCGCTCGCGCCCGACCAGCGGACGAACGACACCGCGGCCTGGACCTTCGGCCCCATGCTGCCCGGCGGGAACTGGCCCTCGGCCAGGTACTGCGCGGCCAGCGCGGTGTCCATCACCCGCACCGGCCGCGCCCGCGGGGTGCCGAAGTCGACGTAGACCTCGTCGACGGCGGTGACCAGCAGCAGCGCCTGGGCCCCGAGCCCGGCCGCCACCCGGGCGGCGGCCAGGTCCTTGTCGATGACCGCGTCGACGCCGGTGAACGCGCCGGCCGGGGTCCGCGCGACCGGAACGCCGCCACCGCCCGCCGCCAGCACGATCACGCCGGTGTTCACCAAGCCGCGCAGGGTGGTGAGCTCGAGCAGTTCCAGCGGGGCCGGCGAGGCGACCACCCGGCGGTAGCCGCGGCCGGAGTCCTCGGCCATCAGCCAGCCGCGTTCGCGTCCCATCTGCTCGGCGTGAGCGGCGTCGAAAAAGGGCCCGACGGGCTTGGTCGGATGCTGGAAGGCGGGGTCGTCAGGACTCACCGTCATGTGGCTGACCAGGGCCACCGCGCTGCCAGGACCGCGGATCGAATCGATGGCCAGCGCCAGCACCGACCCGAGCTGGCCCTCGGTCATCGCGTTGAGCGCGCTCAGCGGCTGCGACGGGACCAGCGCCACGCCGGTCTCCTGCTGAATGATCAGGCTGCCGACCTGGGGGCCGTTGCCGTGCACGACCACCACCTGCCAGCCGGCGTCGGCCAGAGCGCAGATCCCGACGGCGATCTCGGCCGCGTTGTCCCTGATCTGCTGGGCTGTGCCAGGCTGGTCCTCGCGGGTCAGCGCGTTGCCGCCGACCGCCACTACCGCCACCTTGCTTGCCACTTCACCGAACCTTCCGGAAGAGCCGCTCGAACGCCCGGATGTGTTTCCGATGTCAAACGTACGTATCGGATAGTAAATAATCGAGCCGAAGGGAGCAACCGATGGGGCCACAAACGCCGGACGCGGGCGAGGCGCCGGGCGAGCCGTCGCCGCTGGTGCGGTTGCGGCAGCTGGGGCCGCAGTGGGCCGGCGCGTCGGGCGGTGCGTTCGCGGGAATGGCCCAGTCGCCGGAGCGTTACGCGGCCGCGTCGCGGCTGGTGGCGGCCTGGCTGGACCGGCTGCGGGCGGCGGCTCCTGACGCGGCCGAGCCCAGTGAGGGCCCGGGGGACGAGGGGCGTGACCGGGTCGCCCAGGCGGCCGCCGCGGCACTGCTGGACGCCTGGGACCATCGGAAGCAGGGCACCGGGGACGCCGTGGCCGACGGGACGGGTCTGCCGCTGACCGACGCCGAGCGGGCGGCGCTGACCACGGCCGCGTTCGCGATCCGCTACGGCGAGGTGACCGCCTGGGTGGCGGCCCGGCGGCGCCGGCGGGCGATGGCGCGGGCGGCCGCTCAGGCGAACGGCGGATCGGGGGGCTGGCTGGTACTGGACGAGACGGGCGACCCGGCCGGGGACCCGTTCATTGCCTATCGGAGATTGGAAGTCGATCCGGTCACCGGCGCGGGCGTGCTCGTGGAGACCCGGCCGGACGAGAGTTTCACCGGGGTCATCCACGGCGTCCAGATCATCTCGGTCGACCCCGCGACCGGCGAACTCACGGCCGATAACGACGCAGAATACTGGGAATTCAGCTCGGCCGAGGAGCGCGAGGAGCGGGTGTCCGCGCTCCGCGCCAACGACGACCGGGGACCCGGCGATTCGGCTGTGTGACATCTGTGTGACATCTGTTGTCATCGGGCCTTCGTTTCCTATAGTGGACGCCACAGCGGTTGCTGCGAAAAACGGAGGAACGTGCCCATGTCGCAGACGTCCAGGTCAGTCACGGCCGACCTCATCGCCGAGCTCCAGTCACCGGCCTGCGGGTCGAGGCGGAGCTGGAGACCCGCCAGGGTGGAGCCGGCCCGTCCGACGCCGGGATGCTGTGGATCGACGGGGTGCCCACGACTGTCCCCACCAGCGCGTCCTACGTGGCGGAGTCGCCGTACGCGCTGCGGGCGGACGACGACGGCTTCGGCATCTACCAGGGCACCGTGCGGCTGGCGGAGGCCCGCCCGGCCCCGCAGCCGAACTTCTACCGGATGCAGACCGAGGACGGCATCCCGTACTGGAAGATCGCGTTGATGCACCTGGACTCGCTGGCCAGCACGGTCCTGCAGACCTGCGCCTACTGGGGGAACTCGGACCAGTGCCAGTTCTGCGGCATCGGGCTCTCGCTGGCGGGCGGGCGCACGATCGCCAAGAAGACGCCGGAGATGCTGGCCGAGGTCGCGGTGGCGGCCAAGGAGCTGGACGGCGCGGTCGACGCCACCCTCACCACCGGCAGCACCGCCACCCCCGACCGGGGCGCCCTGTACGTGGGCCGGTGCGCGAAAGCGGTAAAGGACGCGGCCGGGCTCCCGGTCCAGGTCCAGTTCGAGCCGCCGTCCGACCTGGACGTGCTCAGTCAGGTCCGTGACCTGGGCGCCGACTCGGTCGGGATCCACGTCGAGACCTTCGATCCGCAGGTCCTGGCCCGGGTCGCGCCGGGCAAGGCGCGCTGGGGCATCGAGGCGTACTTCGCGGCCTGGGAGCGGGCGGTCGAGGTCTTCGGGTCCGGGCAGGTGTCCACCTACGTGATCCTCGGTCTGGGCGAGGACCCGGCCGTCACCGTGGAGGGCTGCAAGCGGGCGGCCGAGATCGGCGTCTACCCGTTCATCGTGCCGCTGCGGCCGGTGCCGGGCACGATCCTCGGCGAGTCGGTGCCGCCGCCGCGCGACTACGTCGAGAGCATCTACCGTCAGGTGGTGCCCCACCTGCACCAGCAGGGGATGACGGCCGCCGGGGTCCGGGCCGGCTGCGCCCGCTGCCAGGCCTGCTCGGGCATGGCGGTCCTCGAGCACGGCGCCGGGCCCGGCTCGCCGGTACCGCCGCCCGGCGGGCGCCGGCTGCTGCCCCTGCAGGTGGCGTGACGCCGATGACCAGAACGATCGTCGGCGCGGCGCGGTGCCGGAACGTCGAGGGGGCGGCCGAGCTGGGGCTGCACCTGGCGATCCGCCGTCAGGTGTTCGTGGCCGAGCAGGCCATCTTCGACGCCGACGACCGCGACCGGAGGGACGACGACCCGGCCACCGTGCACGTCATCGGTTACGTGGAGGGCGCCGCGGCCGGCACGGTCCGGCTGTACCCGCTGCGGCGCGAGCCGGACGGCCGGGTGCTGTGGCAGGGCGACCGGCTGGCGGTGCGGCCGGAGTTCCGGCGCCACCACGTCGGCGGCCCGCTGGTCCGGTACGCGGTGCGGACGGCCGGGCAGCTGGGCGGCGACACGATGATCGCCCACGTGCAGCTGGCCAACGTGGTGTTCTTCCGCTACCTGGGCTGGACCGCCGTCGGCGAGCCGGAGCAGTACCAGGGCATCCCGCACCAGCGCATGACGATCGGGCTCGGCGACGGTCAGCGGGCCAGCCGGGTCACCCCTTCGGCCCGCAGGTCGAAGACGGTCGCGGCCGAGCCGCCGGCCGCCAGCCGGACGGCCCCGGATTCGTCGAGCTCGCCGGTCACCGCGGCGGTGACGCCGTGACCGGCGAACATCGCCAGGCACTCGTCGGCGCGGGCGGCCGGCCCGGTCAGCACGAACGCATAGGACGGGAAGCAGCACAGCCAGTCCCCGAGCGGGACCCCGGCCGGGGCGGGCACGGCGGCCAGGTCGACGGTCACGCCCAGCTGGTTCGGTTCCAGCAGCATGGCCAGCGAGCCGATCATCCCCGCCATGCTGACGTCCTTGGCGGCCACCGCCGCCCCGGACTCGGCGATCTCGGCCAGCACCCGGACGTCGGCCGCCAGCCGGAAGCCCTGCTGCTCGAACGAGCGGAAGAACAGGAAGTCGTCCCGCATCGCGCCGTTGACGCAGGCGGCGACGATGAGGACCTGGCCGGGCCGGGTGTGGGTGGCGGACAGCACGGCGTTCGCCCGGCCGAGCCCGAACGCGGAGAACGCGGGCGCGCCGTCGGTCTCGGTGAGGTGACCGCCGACGACCGGGACGTCGTAGCGCTCGCCCGCCCAGCGCATACCGCGGAGAATCTCCCGGCACACCGGGGCGGGCCCGACCAGCGTGTCGACGATGGCCAGCGGCCGGGCACCCATGGCCGCCAGGTCGTTGATGTTGGCCACCATGGCGCCGATCCCGGCCCCGTACGGATCGCGGGCGACAAAGGCCGGCAGCATCGCCTCGCCGCCGACGATCAGCATGCGCCCGTCGTCTTCGACCACCGCGCCGTCGTCGCCCGGTCCCGCCCACCAGTCGCCGCCGCCGAGGACGTCGGCGACCGTTCCGATGGCGCGCTTGGACAGGACTCCGGGCAGCTCCCGGATGCGCTGGGCCAGGTCGTCAAGGTCCCCGGCGGGGAGGTCCGATGACGGAGCAGGCACCGGCGCAATGTATCACCGTCCGGCGCGACGCTTGCGGAGGGCCAGGGCTGCGCACCCCCGGCTTCCTGGAGCTGCCCGCCCGGACGGTCAAGCCCCGGGCGGCCGGGCTGCTGCACGTGCTCGACGACGGGATGCCGGCGGCGGAGGCCCGCCAGTACCTGGACGCGGCCGCCCCGCTGATCGACATCTGGAAGTTCGGCTGGGGCACCGCCTACATCGACCAGCAGCTGGAGGAAAAGCTCGACCTGCTGGACGAGCACGGGATCCGGGCCTGCACCGGCGGCACCCTGCTGGAGATCGCCTGGGCGCAGGGGGCGGTCGCCCAGTTCCTGGACTGGGCGGTGGCGGTCGGCTTCCCGTGCGTGGAGGTGTCGTCGGGTACCGTCACGCTGACCCGGGCCGAGAAGTCCAGCCTGATCAGCGTGGCCGCGCAGCGGTTCTCGGTGCTCGCGGAGATCGGCCGTAAGGACGCCGGCGCCTCGGTCCGGCCCGGGCAGTGGGCGGCCGACGCCGAGGCCGACCGGCAGGCCGGCGCGGACTACGTCGTCACCGAGGGACGGGAGAGCGGCACGGTCGGGCTGTACGAGCCCGACGGCTCGGTCCGGGCCGACGTCGTCGAGGCGGTGGTGGCGGCGATCGGTGCCGAGCGGGTGCTGTTCGAGGCGCCCCAGCGGGCCCAGCAGACCTGGCTGATCCGCCGCTACGGGGCCAACGTGAACCTCGGCAACGTCCGCCCGGCGGCCGCCCTTTCGGTCGAGGCGCTCCGGCTCGGGCTGCGCGCGGACACGGTCAACGCAGTCCCGGCCACCACTGGCCCGGCCACCACTGGCCCAGCCAGCACTGGCCCGGACGGTGAAGAGGCCTGATGCTCATCCCCCGCCAGTACCGGACCGTGGCCTTCACCACGATCGGCGGCGACCTGTCGCTGGAATCGCTGGCGGCCTACTTCGCGGACCACGACGTCTACCGGCGCACCCGGTTCGTCCTCGCCTGCTCGGGCAGCGAGGTGGCGCTGGCCGAGGTGGAAAAGGACGACACCGGCGACGGCGCGCTGTTCTGCCCGGTCACCGGCGTCAAGCTGCTGGCCAGCCCGGAGGAGACGATCCTGGTGACCAGGCCGGAGATCGACACCGCGGTGCCCAGCCAGCTGGCCCGGATCGCGGCCGAGTTCCCCGGCCGCCGCTGCGTGGCCGTCAAGGGCCGGTACGAGCACGTCAACTTCGTGCTCGACTCCGACCCGGCGGTCGTGCACGTGCTGGACGTGGCGCCGCCCTGGCCAGCCAAGTTCTGCGACCAGGTGGACCGGCTGCTCGAGGTGGCCGAGAACCTGCCGCCGGTCCTGCCCCGGGCACAGGTGGCCGACCTGCAGGAGCTGGCACAGGCCGAACCGGCCCGCCACTACCTGCTGCCCTGCCGCGGTGGCGGGGCCCGGATACCGGGCGCCGACATTTCCTACCTGGACGAGGTCCCGCCGCCCGACCCCGGCTGGGTGCTGCTCGGCTGCGCCCGGTCCCGGGCCATCCATGACCATTTCTATCCGGACCAGGCTCACTCGATCCGGCAGGTCGACACCTGCCCGGCCCGGCTGGCGGCGGCGTCCCCGATGCCGGCCGGTGACGTCCGGCTGACCAAATGCTGCCTGCTGGAGGAGCACATCGAGACCCGTGGCGACACGGTGGTGGTGCCCTGGGGGGCCTCCTTCGACCTGGTCGCCGAGGGGCTCCGGGCGGCCGCGGACCTGGCCGCCGGCCGGCGGGATCCACGGTGAACGCGCGGATCACGGACTCGCTGTCCTACCAGCATCTGTGGGGCACCGCCGAACTGCGGGCAGTCTTCAGCGAGGAGGGGCGGCTGCAGGGGTGGCTCATGGTGCTGGCCGCGCTGGCCCGGGCGCAGGCCGCCCACGGTTTCATCCCGGCCGAGGCGGCCGCCGCGATCACCGCCGAGGCCACCGCCGGCCGCCTGGACCTGGACCGGGTCGCGGAGGGCACCCGGGTCACCGGGCACTCCACCCAGGGGCTCATCCTCGAGCTGCGCCGGGTGCTGTCGCCGCTCGCGGCCGAGTACGTCTACCGGGACACCACCGTCCAGGACGTCACCGACACCTGGACCGCGCTGGCGCTGCGGACGGTCGGCGGCGTGTGCTGGCGCGACCTGCGACGGCTGGAAGAGCTGCTGCTCGGCCTGGCTGCCCGGCACCGGGACACCCTCATCTGCGGCCGCACCCACGGCCAGCCAGGAGCACCCACGACGTTCGGCTGGAAGGCGGCCACCTGGGCCGATGAGGTACGCCGGCACCTGGACCGGCTGCGCGAGGGCGCGCCGCGCTGGCTGACCGGCCAGCTCGGCGGCGGCATCGGGACGCTGGCCGCGTTCGGCCCGGCCGGGCTGGACATCCGGGCGTCCTTCTGCGCGGAGCTGGGGCTGGCCGACCCGGTCATTTCCTGGCTGGCCACCCGCGACCGGATCGCCGAGTTCGGGGGGCTGCTGGCCATGATCGCGGGCACGCTCGCCCGGTTCGGCACCGAGGTGTACGAGCTCCAGCGGCCGGAGATCGGTGAGCTCGGCGAGCCCCGCACGAGCACGACCATCGGCTCGATCACCATGCACCACAAGCGCAACCCCGAAGGCAGCGAGCACCTGGCCACGCTGGCCCGGCTGGTCCGGGTCAACGCCGGGGTGCTGATGGAGGGGCTGGTCGGCGTGCACGAGCGGGACGGCCGGACCTGGAAAGCGGAATGGCCGGCGCTGCCCGAGGCGTGCCTGCTGACCGGCCAGGCCCTGCAGCTGGCGATCTCGCTGGCCGAAGGACTCGAGGTGGACGAGGACCGGATGGCCGCCAACCTGGCCACCTACCTGGGCTCGACCAGCAACCCGGCCGACCCGGGGGCCGCCCCGCAGATCGTCGACCTGGTGATCAGCCGGGCCCGGCAGGCCCGGGAGCAGGAGCCGGACCAATGGCCGTGACGTCAGGGGCTGAAACGGCGCAAGGGCCTGGTGGGGCTGGGGTTCCCGGGCGACTGCCGCTGGCGGTGCTGCCGACCCCGCTGACCCCGGCCCCGCGGCTGGCCGCGGCGCTGGGCCTGGCGGGCCGGCTGCTGGTCAAGCGGGACGACCTGACCGGGTTCGCGGTGGCCGGCAACAAGGCCCGGCCGCTGGAGGTGCTGCTGACCGACGCGGTCGCGGCGGCGGCCACCGTCATCGTTACCGGCGGCGCCACCGGCTCCAACTTCGCGGCCGCGGCGGTGGCGGCGGCCGCCTACGCGGGCCTGCCCGCCCTGCTGGTCTACGCCGGGACCGCCCCCGAGCAGGAGCATCCCAACCTGGCCTTGGCCCGGCACTGGGGGGCGGAGGTCGTGTTCACCGGCGATCCGGCCCGCGAGTCGGTCGACGCCGGGATCGCGCAGGCCGCGGCCCGGCTCGAAGCCGCGGGCGAGCGCCCGTTCCCGATCCCGCGGGGCGGCGCCACGGCCCGGTCCGCCGCTGGTTTCCACTGGGCCGCCGGGGAGCTGAGCCGTCAGCTTACTGATGGGGCTGATGGGGCTGATGGGGCTGGTGGGCCGGTGACGGTGGTGACCGCCACCGGCTCGGGTGGGACGCTGGCCGGGCTGGTCTCCGGGACCGTCGCCCTCGGCCGGCCGTGGCGGCTGGCGGGCGTGTCGGTGTCCCGGCCGCCTGGGGAGACCAGGGAGCGGGTGCTGGCCATGGCGACCGGCTGCGCCCGGGCGCTGGGCACTCCGGTACCCGGCCCGGACGGCGTCGAGCTGGCCGACGGCCGCGGCCCCGGGCACGGGCTCGCCTCGGCCGAAGGACGGGCGGCGGCGCGGCTGGCGCTGCGGGCGGCGGGGCTGGTACTCGATCCGGTGTACACGGCCAAGGCCCTGGCGACGCTGCCCGCGATCCTCGGCCCGGACGCCGCCGATCCGGGCCTGACCACGATTTTCTGGCACACCGGCGGCCTGCTCGACGCCGTCGACGAAGCGCTCGGCGAAGCCACCGCGAAGGAGAGCTGATGCCTGCCCGAACCCGCCTGGGACCACCGGTCACCGGCCCGGCCCAGGAGCTGATCGACAGCGGCTTCACGCTGGAGAACGCGGACGCCCCGCTGCTGCACGACGGCCTCAACCTGGCCGACCTGGCCCACGTCATCGACCTGCACGAGCGGAACGTCATCCCGCCCGAGGCGACCCGGGCGCTGCTGGCGGTGCTGCTGCAGGCGACCGCGACCCCGGCCGCCGAGTTTCCGTACGATCCCTCGTTCGGCGAGCCGTACAACTCCCGCGAGCGCTACTTCACCGCCCAGATCGGCGACGCGGCGGGCTGGCTGCACGCGGGCCGCCCGCGCCGGGAGGCGGTCCGGATCGCGCTCCGGCTGCACCTGCGCGGGGTGCTGACCGACCTGATCGCGGCGGCCGCCCGGCTCGGCGTCGAGATCGCCGGGCTGGCTGGCCAGCACACCCGGACCTGGCTGCCCGATCAGACCTATCTGCAGCACGCCCAGCCGTCCACCTTCGGCCACTACCTGGTCAGCTTCGCCTACCCGGTGCTGCGGGACGCCGAGCGGCTGACCGGGGAACTGGCCGGGATCAACCTGAGCCCGGGCGGGGCCGGCTGCGTCAACGGCAGCCGCCTGCTGCACGACCGGTCGCGGGTGGCCGGCCTGCTCGGGTTCGACGGGTTCATCGAGCACACCCGGGACGCGATGTGGCAGATCGACGGCCTGATCGCGGCCATGGCGGCGGCGTCCAGCCTGCTGACCACCCAGAGCAAGCTGGCCGAGGACCTGGAGATCTGGGCCAGCACCGAGTTCGACTACGTCTCGATCGCCGACGGGTACAGCCGGTCCAGCGTGCTGATGCCGCAGAAGCGCAATCCCTACTCGCTGTCGATCATCCGCGGCGCGTCGGGCACCATGATCGGCCGCCTGTCGGGTTTCCTGGCGGTCAGCAAGAGCCCCTCGGCCCGCAGCGACAACCTCATCTACGCCTACGGCGAGGTCCCGCGCGCGCTCGACCTGGCCCTGCGCACCACCCGGCTGACGGCCGGGGTGATCAGCACCCTGGAGGTCAACGCGGGCCGGATGTGGCAGACGCTCGAGTCGGGCTACAGCCAGTCGACCGACCTGGCCGAATTCATCATGGGCCGGTGCGGCGTCGACTACCGGACCGCCTACCAGATCGTCGGGGGCGCGGTCCGCAAGGCCAGCCGCGACGGCATCCGCGGGGTGGACCTGACCGTCGGCCGGCTGCAGGACGCCGCCGCCGAGTACAACGGCTCCCACCTCGACCTGGACGACATCGACCTGGCCACGATCCTCGACCCGCGCGGGATCGTCGAGACCCGGGTGCTCGACGGCGGGGCCGCCCCGCAGGTGGTGGCGGGCATGGCCGAGCGCACCGCCGAGCACGGGGAACGGCTGCTGGCCGAGGCCACCGGGCGCCGGGCCGCCCTCGCCGCCGCCCAGGACGAGCTCGTCAGCCTGGCCAGGACGCTGCTGGCCGGATCAGCCGAAGGAGAGTCACGATGACCGCCGCCGCCTACGAGACCGGCAACCCGGTGCGGCTACCGGACGAGGTAACGGTGCTGAACGCCGGGCTGCCGCTGTTCGCCCAGGCCATCGCCGACCAGGGCCGCCCGGTGGTGCAGCTCGACTGGCGCATCCCCGGCGGTGGCGACCCGGAGGTGGTGGCGGCCCTGCGGCGGCTGTCCGGTCCCCGGGCCGCGCTGATCGACGCGGCCAACGCCGAGGTCTACCGGCGCCTGGACCACGGCGTGCCGCAGGCGGTCGCGGTCCGGCCCGCCGCCGAAGTCATCCCGGCCCTGGCAGGCCAGCGGCTGATCCTGCACAGCGGCCCGGCCATCGACTACCGCGACGCCCGCGACCCGCTGCGCCGCTCCATGCGGGCGGCGGTCTGCGCGGAGGGCTGGGCCACCGACCCCGGTCAGGCCGACGCGCTGCTGGCGGCCGGGCAGGTACGGACCGGCTCGGCCAACCAGCACGAGACGGTGGTGCCGATGGCCACCGCGATGGGCCCGCAGACCCCGGTCTGGGTGGTGGAGCTGGCCGAGGCCGGCCTTCGCGCCTTCGCCCCGCTCGGCCAGGGCTCGGGCGACGTGGCCTGGTTCGGCAAGGACAGCCCGGGCGCCATCGAGCGGCTGATCCTGTTGCGCGACGCGGCTGGCCCGGTGCTGGCCGGCGCGCTGGCGGCGACCGGCCCGCTCAACGTGCTGTCATTCGCCGCCCAGGCGGTCGCGATGGGCGACGACGTGCACGTGCGCACCCAGGCCGCGACCAACCTGCTGCTGCGCACGCTGCTGCCCGCGCTGGTGCGGGGCACCCATCCCCGCCGGGGCGAGGTGGCCGACTTCCTGTCCGCGAACTACCTGCTCTTCCTGAGCCTGGCGATGGCGGCCGCGCGGACCCTGACCCTGTGGGCCGGCCAGGTCGAATCGAGCTCGGTCGTCACCGGCATGAGCCGTAACGGCACCGGTTTCGCGGCCTGGCTGGCCGGGCCGGGCGCACCCTGGCAGTACGCGCCGTCCCCGCTGGTCGGCGACGCGCTCTACCAGCCGGGCCGCAGCGAGGACGACGCCGCGCCCGACATCGGCGACAGCTCGGTGCTCGAGCTGATCGGCCTGGGCGGCGCCTGCGCGGCCGGCTCCCCGGCCGTCGCCCAGATGGTCGGCGGCACGATGGCCGACGCCGCCCGGCTGACCGAGCAGCTCGACCTGGTCTGCGTCGGCCGTTCCACCCGGTTCACGCTGCCGGTCTGGGGCATGCGCGGGTCCCCGGTCGGCGTCGACGTCCGCAAGGTCGTCGAGCTTGGCATCACCCCCAAGGTGACCACCGGGATCCTGCACAACTCGGACGGCAGTGGCCAGATCGGCGCGGGGGTGGCGGTCGCCCCGATCGAGGTGTTCACCAAGGCGCTGCTCGACCTCGACGCGCGCCTGGCCGGCTAGCGCCCGGGCGGGTTTAATGGTGGGCTGTCCGCGCTGCGGACCCCCGCCGGAAAGGACTCGCCATGACCGCCATCGACAGCCTCCTCGCCGCCCTGAGCACCGGGGAGGCGCGGGTCATCGACCTCACGGCGCCGTTGTCGCCGCAGACCCCGGTGCTGCAGCTGCCGCCACCGTTCGCCAACACGATCCCGCTGTCGCTGGAGAAGGTCAGCGACTTCGACGACGCGGGGCCGTTCTGGGGCTGGAACAACATCCACCTCGGCGAGCACACCGGTACCCACCTGGACGCGCCCACCCACTGGGCCACCGGGCGTCACGGCACGCCGGTCGACCAGATCCCGCCGGCCCGGCTCATCGGCCCGGCCGTGGTGCTGGACTTCACCGCAGCGGTGGCCGGCAACCCGGACTTCCTGCTCGAACCGGAGCACTTCGAGGCCCACGTCGCGGCGGCCGGACCGCTCCCCGAGGGGGCGTGGCTGCTGTTCCGGACCGGGTGGAGCCGGTTCAACCGGGACGCCGCCGCGTTCCTCAACGCCGACGACCATGGCCCGCACACCCCCGGCGTCTCCCCAGCGGGCGCGAAGTGGCTGGCCGCCTCGCCCATCACCGGCTTCGGGGTGGAGACCGTCGGCATCGACGCCGGTCAGGCCGGCGGCATGGAACCGCCCTTCCCAGCGCACAACAGCCTGCTCGGCGCGGACAAGTACGGCCTGACCCAGCTGCAGAACCTCGACCAGCTGCCGGCGTCGGGGTCGCTGCTGGTGGCCTCCCCGCTGCCGATCGTCGGCGGCACCGGGTCGCCCGCCCGCGCCCTCGCCATCGTCCCGGCATGACCCAGAACGTGGCCAGCGTGGCCGGCTCGGTGCTGGCCGGCCTGGGGGCCGGGCACACGTTCGGCGTCGTGGGCAGCGGCAACTTCGAGGTCACCAACGCCCTGCGGGCCGCGGGGGTCCCGTTCACCGCGGCCCGGCACGAGGGCGGGGCCGCGTCCATGGCCGACGGCTACAGCCGGCTGGCGGCCCGGCCGGCCGTGCTCACCCTGCACCAGGGGTGCGGCCTGACCAACGCGATGACCGGCATCGCCGAGGCGGCCAAGAGCCGCACCCCGATGATCGTGCTGGCCGCGGACACCGCCGGGGCGGCGGTTAACTCCAACTTCCGGATCGACCAGGACGCGCTGGCGGTCAGCGTCGGCGCGGTCGCGGAGCGGGTGCACAGCCCGGCGTCGGCGGTCGCCGACATCACCCGGGCGTTCCGGACGGCCGTCCACGGGCGCCGGACCGTCGTGGTCAGCGTGCCGCTGGACGTCCAGGCGGCCCCGCTGGACACCCCGCTTCCCCTGGCCGCCATGGCACCGCCGGACCCGGCCCGGCCCGCCGCCGCGGCCGTCGAGGACTTGGCGCTGCTGCTGGCGGCGGCCGAGCGCCCGGTCTTCATCGCCGGCCGGGGCGGGCGGGGCGCCGGGCCGCAGATCGCCGCCCTGGCCCGGCAGGCCGGGGCCCTGCTGGCGACCTCGGCGGTGGCCAACGGCCTGTTCAACGACGACCAGTTCAACCTGGGTATCTCCGGCGGCTTCGCCACTCCCCTGGCCGCCGAGCTGATCGCCGGTGCCGATCTCATCGTCGGCTGGGGCTGCGCCCTGAACATGTGGACGATGCGCCACGGCACGCTGATCGGCCCGGCCGCCAAGGTCGTGCAGGTCGATGACGACCTGGCCGCCCTGGGCGCCCACCGCCCCGTCGACCTGGGTCTGCTCGGCGACTGCGCGGCCACCGCGGCCGATGTCCTCGACGCGCTCACCGAGCCCCGGGCCGGGTACCGGACCGCCGCGATCGCGGCCCGGCTGAACGAGCGGCGCTGGTGGAACGAGACCCCGACCGGCGACCTCGGCACCGCGGACCGGATCGACCCGCGGGAGTTCAGCAAGGCGCTGGACCGGGTGCTGCCGGCGCTGAGGGTCGTATCGGTCGACTCCGGCAACTTCATGGGCTATCCCAGCGTCTACCTGCGGGTACCCGACGAATTCGGGTTCTGCTTCACGCAGGCGTTCCAGTCGGTCGGGCTCGGGCTGGCCAGCGGTATCGGCGCGGCGCTGGCTCAGCCTGGCCGCCTCCCGGTCATCGCCACCGGGGACGGCGGCTTCCTGATGGGCGTGTCCGAGCTGGAGACCGCCGTGCGGCTCGGCCGGCCGATGGTGGTCGCGGTCTACGACGACGCTGCCTACGGCGCCGAGGTGCACCACTTCACCGGGGCCGACCACGGCGCGGTCACGTTCCCCGACCGCGACCTGGCCGCGATCGCCCGCGGCTTCGGGGCGACCGGAGTCACCGTCCGCACCCGGGACGACCTGGCCGCGGTCGGGGCCTGGGCCCGCGACCCGGACGGAGTCCTGGTCATCGACGCGAAGATCGCCAGCGATGGCGGCTCCTGGTGGCTGGCCGAGGCGTTCAAGGGCCACTGAGGGCGCCGGCGGGGAGCTCGGGGAGCTGGATCTCGGCGTAGACGGCGCGGTGGTCGCTGCCGGGGATGGTGTGCACGGAGGTGGCGAGCACCGCGCAGCCGCGGTCGGCCAGCACGTGGTCCAGGGTGAGGAGCGGGTCCTTGCCCGGCATGCCCCAGGTCGGGTTCAGCGAGTTGCCGGTGGCCAGCGCGCTGTCGGCGTAGCCGAGCTTGAGGATCTTGCGGAACTCGGCGTGGTCGAGGGTGGCGTTGAAGTCCCCGGCCACGATCCGCGGCAGCTGGCCGGGCGGGGTCAGCGAGGCGAGCTCGTTGCGCCAGCGGGCGGCGGCGCCGCGGTGCTCGGAGGCCGGCGGGCAGGGGTGCATGCAGATCAGCTCGGCCCGGTAGCCGTCGGGCAGCTCGGCCACCGCGGTCGGCTGGGCGGCGTGGATCGGCGCCAGCGGCGGGCCCTCGCTGAGCGGGAACCGGGAGTAGATCCCGGAGCCGCGCGGGCCGCCCCGCAGCTCCTGCTGAGTGTACGGCAGCAGGTCATCCAGCCCGGCCTGCTTGAGGCGGGTCACCGCGTCGGCGGTCAGCTCCTGCACGAACAGCACGTCGGCGTCGAGCCGGCGGACCCGGTCGACGAGGACCTCGGCGTCGCCCCGGCCGAAGAACATGTTGGAGGTGATGACCCGCAGCCGCGGGCCGCAGGCCCCCGGCTGCCACTTCGGGAGCTTGCGCGACTGCAGCACGACGCCGAGCGCGGCGGCGGCGACCGCGGCCGTCGCGGCGGCCTTACGCCGCCCGGCCAGCCGGATCCCCAGCGCGGCCAGCGGAGCCGCCTTGGTCACCTGGGGCGTGAACGACATCAGCAACGGCAGGGCCGGGTTCTCGATGCGGTCCACCCGGTCGGCCGAGCCGACCCGGGCTGCCGCGTAGGCCGCCAGGCCGCCGGCGACGATCCAGGAACCACCCGTCAATGCGCGAGACTTGATCATGACCTTTGATCCGGCAGCTGCCACGGTCACAGCCTATGGCCAGGGCCTGCGGTCAGTGCTGGCCTGGTCAGGCGCTGAGCAGGCGGGTGGCGTTCAGCCAGACCGTGAACCGGTTGACCCGGTCCGGGTAGGCGGCCAGCGTCGCGGCGAAGAACTCCAGCCGGGTGGGTCCGGGCGCCAGCAGCCGGGCCCCGTCGTCGAGGTAACGGCGGGTCTCGGCGATGTTGGCGGGCGCGTCGGGGCGGGCGGCGTCCTTGTGCCCGGCGACCACCGCGGCCGGGCGGAGTGACTCGACGACGTCGAGCGCCCGGTGCCAGCCGTCGAAGCCGCCGTTCGGGGTCTCGGCCAGGTACTGGTGCACGTTGTTGTAGACGACGTCGCCGGCGGCCACCAGGCCGATCGAGGGCGCGTGGAGCACGGTGGTGTCGTCGGTGTCGCTGTGCCCCGCCTCGACCGGGACGAGCGGGTGACCGTCGACGGTGAAGCCGCCGTCGGGGACCGGCTGGGCCAGCAGCGGCGGGTCGACCAGCACGGCCTCGGCCGGGCCGTAGATCAGCGTGTGGGACAGCGGCGACCAGCGCGGCCGCTCGCCGTTGGGCATCGGCTGGCCGGCGGCGGGGAGCAGCCCGGAGACCTTGACGTCGTACTCGAGGGTGCGGTTGGCGGGCATGGTGACCTCGCAGTTCTCGCGGTTTTGACTACCGGCTGACGCGAACGCGATGCGTACCGTCAGCTGAGCCAGGCCGGAGTGAGAAAGGTCACCCTGACCAGGCTGGGGGAACACCGGGCCTGCCTGGCTACCGGGGCCGGTGTGAGCTGCCGTCCTCCAATGCTGACATAATTAGAGGAGGTTTAGCTCTGTCAAATAAAGCGCCTGAGATGGTGTCAGCCCGCTTGCGGGCGCGGGAAGCACGCAGGTTGGCGATGTTGCCGCAGGTCCGGGTGTCGTGCCAGACGCGGGAGCGGTTGGGTGAGGCGTCGTAGAAGCAGGCCCCGCACGGCGGCGCCGCACACACCTTGAGCCGCGGCCAGTGGCCGCGGGCCTGCGCGAGCAGGGTCTCGGCCGAGGCCAGCGCCCGGATCGCCCGCCAGCCGGATTCGAACGGCTCGTAGCCGACCACACCGTCCGGCCCGCTGGTCAGCAGGATCCGGGCGGCGATCTCGGGGCGCGGCCGGGGATCTGTCCCCGGCCCCGGCCGGGCCCGGGCACGCAGCGTCTCCCGCAGCAGCTCGCGGTGGTCGCGCAGCGCGGGCAGGTCGCCGTCGTCGAGCTCGATCGCGGGCGCCGGGCCACCGGTCGCCGCCGACCAGGCGGCGAGCGCGCCCCGCAGCCACACGCGGGCCTGCCCTGCGCCGGCCAGCGGGTCGGGACGGTGGCCGGCCGCCGTGTTCACCAGGTCCTGGACGAACCGCAGGCCGCCGGGCGCGGGAGCGAGGTTTGACATAGCTGGATCTTAGCTACTTATGTCGACCGGTCGTGGCTCCGCAGCCCTGGTTCAACCCTGTTCGGTCACACGTTTTCCGGTTTTGGAAACGAACCCGAAACATTGGGACGGCTTTGTTCATGGCCAGGAAATGAACCGGTGAATTTTGCGAAACCGCCTCTGCTCAGCCTGTGGAGCGGACGGCAAAGGAGACATAAGTGAAGCTTGATTCCGGATCGACCGCGTGGATGCTGGCCAGCACCGCGCTGGTCCTGCTGATGACGCCTGGCCTGGCCTTCTTCTACGGAGGCATGACCAGAGCCAAGACCACCCTGAACATGATGATGATGTCGTGGATCGCCATCGTCACCGTCACTATCGCCTGGGTGCTGTACGGCGATTCCCTGTCGTTCGCCAAGGGCAACTGGTTCATCGGCGGCTTCGCCTTCCTCGGTGAGCACGGGCTCGTCGGCAGCGACACCCGGGTCAACGGCATCCCCGACCTGATCTTCTCGGCCTTCCAGCTCACGTTCGCCGTCATCACCGTGGCGCTGATCAGCGGCGCGATCGCCGACCGGACCAAGTTCGGGGCCTGGGCGGTCTTCACCGTGGCCTGGGCGACGCTGGTGTACTTCCCGGTCGCCCACTGGGTCTGGGGCGGTGGCTGGCTCAGCAGCCTCGGCATCGAGGACTTCGCCGGCGGCACCGTCGTGCACGTCAACGCCGGTTCGGCCGGCCTGGCGCTGGCGATCGTGCTCGGCAAGCGGCGCGGCTGGGGCAAGGACCCGATGCGCCCGCACAACCTGCCGCTGGTGCTGCTCGGGCCGGCCTGCTGTGGTTCGGCTGGTTCGGCTTCAACGCGGGCTCGGAGCTGGCGGCCGACGGGACCGCCGCCCTGGCGTTCATGAACACCCAGATCGCGACCGCCGCCGCGGCCGGCGGCTGGCTGCTGGTGGAGCGCTACCGGGACGGCAAGCCGACCACCCTGGGCGTGGCCTCGGGCGCGGTCGCCGGGCTGGTCGCGATCACCCCCGCCTGTGCGTTCATCGCCCCCTGGGCGGCCATCGTGCTCGGCCTGCTGGCCGGGGCCATCTGCTGCTGCGCGATCGGCCTGAAGCACAAGCTCGGCTTCGACGACGCGCTCGACGTGGTCGGCGTGCACCTGGTCGGCGGCGCGTTCGGTGCCATCTCGCTGGGCTTCCTGGCCGCCTACCCGATCGTGTCCAGCCAGCACAAGGGATTGCTCTACGGCGGCGGTGTCAGGCAGCTCGGGGTGCAGGTCCTCGGGCCGGTCGCGGTCGGCTGTTACTCGTTCGCGGTGGCCTGGATCCTCGGCAAGATCATCGACAAGACGATGGGCTTCCGGGTCTCCGAAGAGGACGAGACCACCGGCGTCGACCTCACCCAGCACGCCGAGACCGCCTACGACTTCCTGATCACCCAGCTCGGTCACGCCTCCAGCCCGGCCATGCACGGGGCCGGGCGGCCGCCCGCCACGGCCGACGACGATGCGGAACCGGACGCGCTCACCAGAACCCACTAACCGGTACCGCCCTGGGGCTCCTCCTGGCTCGCCCGGCCGGGAGGAGCCCTTTCGGGTTCTGGCACGATCGGGCAGGAATGAAGAAGCGCTGGCCGGGGCGCCGGAACTAGCGTCGGTGACATGGCTTCCATCGAATCTGTGACCCTCGAAGTGGCGGACCCCGCGGCCGCCGAAGACTTCTACCGCACCGCTTTCGGCCTCACCACTCAGGTCAACCTGCGAGCCTCGGAGGCACCGTCCACGGGCTTCCGCGGGTACACGCTGTCGCTGACCGTGCCCCAGCCGGCCAACGCCAGCGCCCTCATCGACGCCGCCCTCGAGGCCGGCGCCAGCACGCTCAAGCCCGCCGCCAAATCCTTCTGGGGCTTCGGCGGCGTCGTCCAGGCTCCGGACGGCGCGATCTGGAAGATCGCGACCTCGGAGAAGAAGGACAGCGGGCCCGCCAGCAAGCAGTTCGACCAGTTCGTGCTGCTCCTCGGCGTCGCCGACATGAACGCCAGCAAGCAGTTCTACGTCGAGCACGGCCTCGAGGTGGCGAAGAGCTACGGCCGCAAGTACGTCGAGTTCACCGCGCCGGGGCCGGTCAAGCTGGCCCTCTACGGCTACAAGGCACTGGCCAAGGACGCCGGGGTACCCGCCGAAGGCAGCGGGTCGCACCGCCTGGCCATCGACAGCGACGCCGGCTCCTTCACCGACCTCGACGGGTTCGCCTGGGAAAAGGCGTAGCGGCGACATATCTGCTACCATTGATAGCGGGAGGTGCTATCAATGGCCGCACTCAATATCCGCAACCTCGACGAGGCAGTGAAACGACGCCTTCAGATCCGGGCAGCTCAGCACGGCCGGTCAATGGAGGCCGAAGTGCGCGCGATCCTCGTCGAGGCGGTGCGTGAGCCAGCGGACTCAGCCGGGCTGTTCTCCGCCCTCCTAGACCAGTTCGGAGCGCTCGGCGGAGTTGACCTCGATCTGCCTGAACGAACGGAACCAGCACGGGCCGCGGATTTCTCCGCATGATCGTCCTCGACACGAACGTGGTCTCGGAGCTGATGCGGGCGGAGCCCGCGGCCGGCGTCGCGAGCTGGGTCCGCGACCGGGATCGACGTGAGCTGCGCACCACCACCATTACGCTCGCTGAGATCCGGTACGGGATCGCCCGGTTGCCGGACGGGCGCCGGAAGCAGGCCCTGCTCGCGGCGGCCGACGGTATCTTCGCGGATTTCGCCGACCAATTGCTGCCGGTCGACGCCGCGGCCGCGGAACACTACGCGGCCATCGCCAGCGGCCGCGAGCGCGCCGGGAAGCCGATCGGGGGTTTCGACGCGCTGATCGCCGCCGTCTGCCGCTCGAAGGGAGCGTCACTGGCGACCCGGAACGTGGCCGACTTCGACGGCACCGGGGTCGAAATCATCGATCCCTGGCTGCAGGCCTCCGGCTGAGGACTCGCAGCCGGACAGTCACCACGGGGCGATGGTTTCCTTGTAGGCGAAGATGCCGGTGGGGCCGTCGGGGCCGATGGTCGCCCAGCGGGTGACGTTGGCGGCGGCCTCTTCGGTGGTCTGGATGCCGTGGCCGGCGGTCAGGTCGGTGGCGGTGTAGCCGGGCTCGACCGAGTTGACGCGCATGCCCGGCAGTTCCTTGGCGTACTGGACGGTGAGCATGTTCACGGCCGCCTTGGACGAGCCGTAGATCGGCGCGAAGATCGCGTACTGCTGGCCGTACGGGTTGCCGACGGACCCGAACGAGCCGAGCAGGCTGCTGACGTTCACGATGACCGGCGCCTGCGATTCGCGCAGCAACGGCAGGAACGCCTGCGTGACCCGGACGATCCCGAACACGTTGACCTCGTAGGCGGCGCGCATGTCAGCGGCCGAAAGGGTCTCGATGGTGGCGGCCGCCCCGGTCACGCCGGCGTTGTTGACCAGGATGTCGAGGTGGCCCTCGCGGCCGGTGAGCGCGGCCGCGGCCGCGGCGGCGGACGCGTCGTCGGTGACGTCGAGCGACAGCCACTGCGCGCCGATTTCCTTGGCCGCCGCCTCGCCGCGCTCCTGGTCCCGGGCGCCGATGTAGACGGTGTGGCCGAGCTCGATGAGGCGGGCGGCGGTGGCCTTGCCGATTCCCTTGTTGCCCCCGGTGACCAGCGCGATGGACATCTCTAAGCTCCCTCGGAGTTGATGACTTTTTCCGCTTTCCATGCTGGTCGCGTACGCAGCGAACCGGGTAGGCCCCGGTCATCCTGGGGGCGGCAGGACCAGGCACGGGCTTGAGCCGTTGCCTAGGCTGGGGTCATGAGCGACGGCACCAACACGCTGGGCGAATACCTCCGGGCGAGGCGGGAGCTGGTCACGCCGGAGAGCGTCGGCCTCCCCCAGTTCGGGGTCCGCCGGGTGCCGGGCCTGCGCCGGGAAGAGGTCGCGATGCTGGCCGGCATCAGCGCCGACTACTACCTGCGGCTGGAGCAGGGCCGCGACCGCAACCCCTCGGTCCAGGTGCTCGAGTCGCTGGCCCGGGTGCTCCAGCTCGACGAGACCAGCACCACCTACCTGCTGGGCCTGGGCCGGGAAAAGCCGCACCGGGCGCGCCGCCGGCCGCGCAGGGAGACCGTGCCGGCCGGCGTCGCCAGGCTGCTCGGCTCGCTCAACCTGCCCGCGTTCGTGGAGGGCCGCTACTTCGACGTGCTGGCGGCCAACCCGCTGGCCACCGCGATCTCACCGCGCCTGCTGGCCGGCCGGAACCGGCTGCGTGATGTGTTCCTCGACCCGGCCGAGCAGGCCCTGTATCCCGACTGGGACCGGGCCACCGCCAACATGGTGGCTGGCTTTCGCAAGTCGGTCGGCACCGACACCGACGACCCCCGGTTCATCGAGCTGGTCGGTGAGCTGTCACTGGCCAGCGACCGGTTCCGGGCTCTGTGGGCCCGCCACGACGTCGGGCTGTACCAGGGTGCGGCCGTCACCCTCGACCACCCGCAGGTCGGGCCGCTCACGCTGAACCGGGAGAAGCTCGCGATCAACGGGACCGACGGCCAGATCCTGGCCATCTACCACGCGGACGCCGGCTCCGGCAACGCCGAGAAGCTCGCGCTGCTGGCCTCCTACGCCGCTGACCCGGGCGCGGCTCGGCTGGGCGGCGGCCAGCGGGGCATGGCCGCGAAGCCCTGACGCCAGCTCGGCCAGCGCGGCGTCCAGCCCAGAATTGTCCTGGCCAGTGTGCTGTCGGCGCCCCGGGCGACCGGGGACGGCGGCGCGTCGCTGACCGGAGGCGGCGGGGCGCCGACGGCGGCGCAGAAGGCCGGCACCCAGTCCAGGCCCGCGGCAGGTTCGTCGTCGCAGACGTTGACCGCGCCTGACGGCCAGTTCAGGGCGGCCAGCGCGGCGGCCGCGGCGTCATCGACGTGCACGAAGCTGGACACGTCGGCCGTCGCGGTCAGCTGGCCGTCGCGCGCCTGCTGACCGAACGCGCCGCCGGGTGAGTACCAGGTATCCGGGCCGTACAGGAGGCCGTAGCGCAGCACCACCCACTCGGGGCTGCGGGCGGTCTGGGTCTCCAGCCCGGCCACCGCCTGCACGGTCTGGCCGCGCGGCGGCGCGGCGCTCAGGTCGAGCGGCACGTTTTCGGATGCGGGCTTGTCCCCCGCTTCGTATACCCAGCCGATGCTCTGGGCGATGAACCGGCCCGCGCCGGCCGAAGCGGCGGCGTCGGCTAGGTGGCGGGTGCCGTGAATGCGGAGCGCGGCGTTGGCGGCGAAGTCCCGGCTGGACAGCGCGGTGAGCTGGTGCATGATCACGTCGGGCCGGGCCCCGAGCACGGCGTCGCGGACCGCGGCGGCGTCGAGGGCGTCGGCGACCGCGGCGGCGGCTCCCACCTGCTGGACCCAGGTCGCGGCCCCGGGCGAGCGGACCATGGCGGTGATTTGGTGGCCGTCGGCGATCAGGAGCGGCAGCAGACGGCGGCCGATCGCCCCGGTCGCCCCCGCGAGGAAAATGCGCATGCCAGTCAGCCTTCAGTGCCAGAGGGAGAGCTAGTGTAGGGCCAGTCTTTTTCCTGTCCGATAGCTGCGCGGACGGCGGGGGCGATCTCCTGAGCCCAGACGGCCAGGGTGGTGAGGTCGGGGGTGCCGCCGGGCGGGGAGAACAGCACGAAGCCGGAGGCGCCGTGCTCGAGCACGGCGCCGGTCAGCTCCTCGGCCCACTGGCGGGCCGAGCCGCCGATCCAGCGGCCGCCGGCGTCGCGGGTGGCGGGCAGCGGCCGGCCGGTGATCTGGCCGGGCAGGTTGAACACGGTGCGGATCGCGCCCGGGTCCCGGCCCGCGGCGGCGGCCGCCTCGTCGATGACCGGGCGGGACTCCCGGTAGCGGGAGCTGAGCCAGTCGGCCGCGTGCCCGGGAATCCAGCCGTCGGCCACCCGGCCGGTGGCGGCCAGCGACTTGCGGCCCACCGACCCGGTCCACACCGGGGGCGCGGCCGCCACGGCCGGGCTGATCGCCACGGCCGGGCTGATCTGGTGCACCCGGTAGTAGCGGCCCTCGTGGGTGACCGGTGGGCCGCCGCCGCTGAGCAGCTTGATCAGGACGATGGCCTCCTCGAAGGCGTCGACGGCCTCGCCCGGGGACAGCGGCGGCACGCCCAGGTCGGCGATCCGGTCCCAGCGCCCGCCGGCGCCGGCCCGAGCACGACGCGGCCGCCGGAGAGCGCCGACAGCGACGTGACCGCCCGCGCCAGCATCGGGGCGGGCCGGAGCGGCAGGTTGGTGACGTTGACGAGGCCGCCCAGCCGGCGGGTCGCGCCCAGCACGAACCCGAGGCAGGCGTAGGCGTCCAGGCGCTCAGCGAGGTAGGGATGGTCGGGCAGGGAGAACAGGTCGAGCCCGTCGTCGTCGGCCTGCCGGGCCAGGCGCAGCACCTCCGGTACGTCGCCGGCCAGGGCGTCCGCGCCGAAGCCGAAGACCACCGGCGAGCCGGATGCGGTGGTGCCGTCGATGCCGTCGCTTGTCATGGCGACCAGCATGGACGGCCGGGTGGCCGGGAACCAGGCCGGGTCCAGGCTGGCCCCGGCAGGGCCACTCTCGGGCGGCCCGCGGGGCAGAGTCCAGACGTAGCCTGGGCTGGTGGGGACGCCACTGGGCGACTTCGTTCGCGCCAAACGGGACCGGACCGCGCCCGAGGACGTCGGGCTGCCGTCTTCGCTGGCGGGGGCGCGCCGCCGGGCCCCGGGCCTGCGGCGCAGCGAGCTGGCGGCCCGGGCCGGGATCAGCGTGGAGTACCTGACCCGGATCGAGCAGGGCCGGGACCGCAATCCCTCCGGCTCGGTCGTCACCGCGCTGGCCGACGCGCTCAGCCTCGATCCGGCCGAGCGCCGCCACCTCACCTACCTGGCCAAGATCGCGGGCGGGGCCTGCGCCCGGGCGCACCAGCCGGAGCCGCCCCGGCGCCGGGTGCGGCCGCAGGTCCTGGAAGTCCTGCGGCAGCTCGAGCCCGCGGCCGCCCTGGTCACCAACCGGCTCGGCGACGTGCTGGCCTGCACGGCCAGCTTCCGGGCGGTGATGGCGGGCACCGGCCTGCTGGACGACGGCGGCCCGGACGGCGGGCGGGGCGGCGGCCTGGACGGCGGGCGGGGCGGCGGCCTGGACGGCGAGCCGGCCAACCTCACCCGCTTTGTCTTCACCGACCCGCGCGCCCGCGATGCCTTCCCCGACTGGGGCCAGCTCGCCGACGAGCTGGTCTTCAGCCTGTGGCTGGGCCCGTCGGTGGCCAGCTACGAGTGGTTCCGGGCCGAGCTGGCTCCGGTGGCCGGCCCGGAGTTCACCCGCCGCCTCGGCCAGCACCTGCCGCCGGCCGGCGGCCCGCTGCGGATGCGCCACCCGGCCGTCGGGCACGACCTGCGGTGGCACCGGGAGACGCTCGAGCTCTCGCCCCACGACGAGCAGCAGCTGGTCATCTACCTGCCCGCCGACCAGCCCACCAGCCAGGCCCTCGCCCAGCTGAGCGAGGGTCACCAGACCCGGTCCCTCCGCGCGATTTGACCCTTTTACCGGCCGGAAAAAGGCCTACGGGTGCGGGAGGCGCTTCTTGGCTGCTTCGTAGAGGTCGGCGGGGAGGGGGCCCTTCTCGGCGATGGCGACGTTGCTGGCCAGGTGGGCCGGGTTGGAGGTGCCGACGATGGTGGTGGTCAGGGCCGGGTGGCTGAGGGTGAAGCGCAGCACGAACTCCTGGTTGCTCATGCCCGCATCGCGCAGCAGGCCGGCGACGCCGGAGGTCTCCCAGTTGCGCTGGCCGACGCCGGGTGCCTGGGTGAGTGGGCCGACGGTCCAGTTCTTGTCCTCGGAGGCGGCGCCGCGGGCCGCGCCGCCGCGGATGAACGTGCCCGCGCCGGCGTCGGCGGCCTCGGTGATGAGGTCCTCGTGGTCGCGCTGGACCGCCGAGTAGGGGATCTGGAAGACGTCGAACACGCCCATCGCGATGTGGTCGGGCAGCTGGGGCAGGATGCCGGACATGCCGATGTAGCGGAGCTTGCCCTCGGCCTGCAGGTCCTGGAGCGTCTCGACGGTGTGCTCGGCCGCCAGCGTCTCCTTGCTCGGCGACATGTGCACCTGGACCAGGTCGAGCCGGTCGGTGGCCAGGCGCCGCAGCGACTGCTCGACGTCGGCCCGGACGTTGGCCGGGCTGTAGTCGTGCGGGTAGGGCGCCGGTGCGGCGGCCGGCGGGTTCAGCGGGCAGCCGCACTTGGAGGCGAGGAAGAACTCGTCCCGGCGGCCGGCGAGGTAGCGGCCGATGAGCTCCTCGCTGCGGCCGTAGTCCGGGGAGGTGTCGATCAGGTTGACGCCGCTGTCGAGGATCGCGTTGAGCAGCCGGCCCGCGTCCTCGTCGGCGATCTCGGGCCCGCGCGGCTGGCCTCGCAACTCCATCGCGCCGTAGCTGAGGATGGTCACGTCCACGCCAGTGCGCCCGAGGGTCCGTGTCATGATCGCCATGCCTCCCACGCTATCCCGGCGCCCGGCCGTGACTTTCGCCCCGGGCCGTGGTTACCGTCGCATCAACCGCCGATGGAGAGGAATCCCATGTCGGAAGCCCTGACCACGGACGGCGCGCTGACCGTGCCCGTCATCGACATCACCGCCTACCGCGAGCCCGGCACGGAGGCCGGCCGCCGTGAGCAGGTGGCCCGGGCCGTGGACGAGGCCGCCCAGACGGTCGGGTTCATGCAGGTCATCGGCCACGGCATCGCGCCGGCGGTGCTATCCGGATTCACCGCGGCCACGGACGCCTTCTTCGCGCTGCCGGCCGAGGTCAAGGCCGGGTACCGCTGCCCGCCGGGCATCAACCGGGGCTACACGCCGCCGAAGTCCGAGAGCCTGGCCAACAGCCTCGGGATGGCCACCGCGGCCGACCTGTTCGAGGCGATCAACGTGGGCAGCCAGGCGGCCGACTTCCCCGGCCTCGACCTGCCCGCGGACGTCTACGCGGCCAACGTCTGGCCGGCCGGGCTGCCCGGTTTCCGGCCCGCGGTCAGCGCCTGGTTCGAGGCGGCCGGATCGGTCGCGCGGACGATGGTCACGATCTTCAGCGACGCGCTCGGGCTCGGCCCCGGCTACCTGGACCAGTTCACCGGTCACTCGATCGACGTGCTGCGGATGATCAACTACCGGCCGCCGCCGGCCGGCACGCCGCTCGAGCCGGACCAGGCCGGCATGGGTGCGCACACCGACTACGGCATCGTCACCGTGCTCTGGGCCGACCAGGTGCCGGGGCTGGAGATCATCGGCTCGGACCACGCCTGGCACCCGGTCCAGCCCGCCGACGGGGCCCTGCTGGTCAACCTGGGGGACGGCCTCGCCCGCTGGACCAACGACCGGTGGATCTCGACCATGCACCGGGTGGCCGCGCCCCGGCTGAACGGGGTCCTGGTCCCGCGCCGGTCGGCCGCCTACTTCCACGACGGCGACGTGGACGCCGTCATCGCGCCGCTGCCCTCGTGCGTGGACGGCGAGCACCCGGCCCGCTACGAGCCGGTCACGGTCGGCCAGCACCTGGCCGAGAAGCTGGCCGGCTCGCGGGCTGGTCAGCTCAACCCGCACGCCGGGCGCGAGGCGGCCCGGCTGCCTGGTCAGAACTGAGGCCGGTCGCGGCGGCGAGTGACATCATGCATTATGATAGTTGACTCTTAGGTTGACGCGGAGGGGGTCGACGATGACCGTGGACGGTGCGACGGGGCGGGTCAACCAGAAGCTGCGGACGCGGAACGCGATCATCGCCGCCGCGATCGAGCTGAGCCGGACCGGGCGCGAGGTGACGATGCCGGAGGTGGCCCGGGCGGCGCTGGTGTCCGAAGCCACGGCGTACCGCTACTTCCCCGACCTGGCCAGTTTGCTGCAGGAGGCTATCGCCGGGCAGTTGCCGACGGCGGAGCAGGCGCTGGCTCCGGTGGCCGGGAAAGACGACCCGGTGGCCCGGGTGGCGTCGGTCACCGAGTTCCTGCTGCGGCACGTGCTGGCGCGGCAGGGCGTGGTGCGGGCGCTGATCGCGGCGACGATCATCCGGCCCGGGCAGGCCCGGGTCCGGCCGGGGCTGCGGTTCGGGCTGATCGACAGCGCGCTGGCGCCGCTGGAGGAGACGCTGGGGGCGACCCGGCCCGGGGCGCTGACTCAGCTCAAGCGTGACCTGGCGGTGGTCGTCAGCGCCGAGGCGCTGTTCAGCCTGACCGACCTGGACGGCCTCGACCCGGAGGACGCCATCACCAGCATCGTGCACACGGCCACCACGCTGACCGGCGCCGCGTTGCTGGAGCCCGGGCTACTGGAGGCCGGTGCGGACTGAGGTGATGCGCTGGGTGTTGAAGCCGAGCCAGTGCATCCGGCCCACGTAGCGGGCGTGCTCGACCTTGATGCAGCGGTCCATGATCACGGTCAGGCCGCCCTCTTCGGCGATCTTGGCGCCCTCTTCGTTGATCACGCCGAACTGGCACCACAGGGTGCCGGCCCCGATCGCCACCGCCTCCCGCGCGATCCCGGGCAACGCCGCAGGCGCGCGGAACACGTTGACCACATCAACCTTTTCAGGGACATCCGCCAGGCTCGGGTAGGACGTCTCCCCCAGGATCTCCTTCTCCCGCGGGTTGACCGGGATCACCTGGTAGCCGTGCCGCTTGAGGTAGTAGCCGACGAAGTAGCTGGCGCGCAGCGGGTTGCCGGACAGGCCGACGATCGCGATCGTATGGGCGTTGTGCAGCACCCGCTGGATGTCGGTCACGTCCTGGTACTTGGCCAGGTCGAAGTCGCTGGCAGCTACGTCGACGCTCATGCCGAGGCTCCTTCCTTACCGGCGGTGGCGGAGACCAGGGCGAAGCCCTGCTCCAGGTCCCAGATCAGGTCGTCAACGCTCTCCAGGCCGACCGACAGCCGGATCGTGCCCGGGCCGACGCCGGCCGCGGCCAGCTCCTCGTCGCTCAGCTGCCGGTGGGTGGTGCTGGCCGGGTGGATGACCAGGCTCTTCGCGTCGCCCACGTTGGCCAGGTGCGACCACAGCGACAGGCCGCGGATGAAGTCCTGGCCGCCGGCCCGGCCCCCGGCGCAGTCGAAGGAGAACACCGCGCCGGCCCCGCGCGGCAGGTACTTCTCCACCAGCGGCCGGTACGGGCTGGACGGCAGGCCGGCGTAGGTCACATTGGAGGCCAGCGGGTGCGACTCAAGGAACGACGCGACCTTGACCGCGTTCTCGACGTGCCGTGCCATCCGCAGCGACAGCGTCTCCAGCCCCTGCAGGAACAGGAACGCGTTGAACGGCGACATCGCCGCGCCCAGGTCGCGGAGGGTCTCGGCCCGCAGCTTCATCAGGTAGCCGTAGGTGCCGAACGTCTCGTGGAACTGCAGGCCGTGGTAGGCGGGCGACGGGTCCGCGACCACCGGGAACCGCCCGTTGGACCAGTCGAACAGGCCGCTCTCGACGACCACGCCGCCGATCGAGGTGCCGTGGCCGCCGATGAACTTGGTGGCCGAGTGGATCACGATGTCGGCGCCGAAGTCGATCGGGCGGCACAGGTAGGGGGTGGCGAACGTGTTGTCCACCAGCAGCGGCAGGCCGCGGGAGTGGGCGATACCCGCCACCGTCTCGATGTCGAGCACGTTGCCGCCGGGGTTACCGATCGTCTCCCCGAAGAACGCCTTGGTGCGGGGCCGGACCGCCTGCCGCCAGGCGTCCGGGTCGTCGGGATCGACCCAGGTCAGCTCCACGTTCATCTTGCGCAGCACGTGCTTGAGCTGGTTGACGGTGCCGCCGTAGAGGGCCGAGGAGGAGACCACGTGGTCACCCGGCTCCAGCAGCGTGAACAGCGCGGCCATCTGGGCGGCAAGCCCGCTCGCGAAGCCCACCGCACCGGCCCCGCCCTCGAGGTTGGCCACCCGTTCTTCGAACACGGCCACCGTCGGGTTCATGATCCGCGAGTAGGTGTTGCCGTACTCCTGCAGGTTGAAGTAGGCGGCGGCCGATTCTGGATCTTCGAAAACGTAGCTGGTGGTCTGGAAGATCGGCACGGCCCGGGCCCCGGTGTTCGGGTCGGGGCGCTGCCCGGCGTGCAGCTGCCGGGTCTCGAACCCGAACGCGCGATCGGCCTCGGTCCGCGGGTCGTCGGTCACTCGGGCCTCCTGAGGAAGCGTTGGATGATCGGGGTCTGCCGGGCTTCCTCGAGCAGGAAGCAGTCGTGCCCGTAGGGGGCGTCGATCACCTCGAACTCGACCGGCTTATCCAGCGAACGCAGCGCGGCCGCGACTTCTTCCGATCCGGACGGCGGGTACAGCCAGTCGGAACTGAACGCGATCAGCAGCGTCCGGGCCGCAACGCCCTTGAGCGCCTGGGCCAGGGAGCCGCTGCCGTGCTGGCGGGCGAGGTCGAAGTAGGTCAGCGCGCGCGAGGTGTACAGGTAGGTGTTGGCGTCGAAGCGCCGCACGAACGAGCTGGCCTGGTGGCGCAGGTAGCTCTCGACCTGGAACTCGGGCTCGGTGATCGTGTAGCGGATGTCGCCGTCGGCCCGGGGGGACTGCAGGCGGCGGCCGAACTTGACCTCCAGCGCCTCGCCGGACAGGTAGGTGACGTGGCCGACCATGCGGGCCACGCCCAGGCCGGCCTCGGGGGTGCGGCCGGTGCCGTAGTAGTGGCCGCCCTGCCAGGCCGGGTCACGCATGATCGACTCACGGGCGATCGCGTTCCAGGCCATGCCCTGCGGGTGCAGGGCGTGGGTGCTGGCGATGGCCACCACGGCGCCGACCTGGTCGGGGTACAGGATCGACCACTCGAACGCCTGCATGCCGCCGAGCGAACCGCCCGCCACCGCCGCCAGCCGCTCGATCCCGAGCGCGTCCAGGAACGCGCGCTCGGTGCGGACCATGTCGGCCACCGTGATCACCGGGAAATCGGAGCCGTACGGCTGCCCGGTCGCCGGGTCGATCGAGGACGGACCGGTGGTGCCGCGGCAGCCGCCCAGCAGATTGGTGGAGACGACGAACCAGTGATTGGTGTCGAACGCCTTGCCCGGCCCGATCATCCCGTCCCACCAGCCGAGAGCCTTGCCGGCCGAGCCGTCGCGGTCGGTGGCGGCGAACCCGTCGCGGGTGCTTTCGGCGGCCGGGGTGGCGGAAAAGCCCGCCGCGTGGGCGTCACCGCTCAGGGCGTGACATACCAGGATGACGTTATCGCGCTGAGATGAGAGACTGCCGTAGGTCTCGTACGCCACGCGGACTGGGTACAGCTGCTGCCCGCAGTCCAGTTGCACTGGCTCCGGCAAATCCAGGTAGCGGGTTTCGACCGTACCTATCGAACCGGCCGCGAGCGTCGAGGCTGGCTCTGGCATGGGGCTATCTTAGCTGGTCCCGGCCGCTATATTGTCGATCATCCCCATAGGAAACTGGGGAACACTTTAGGAGGGGCCGTCATGACTACTGCCGCCAGCAATGGAGTTAACGTTCAGGCGCTGCTCGACGCGCGCGAAGTGCTGAAGGGCGCACCGGAGGCCGCCCAGTTCACCTGGCGCGCGACGGCCAAGTGGCAGGGTGGCGTGCACAGCCAGATGAAGGTGCAGAGCTTCTTCGGCCTGGGTGAAGAGCAGAGCCACAAGGACGAGTGGACGTTCGAAGCCGACCACCCCGAGGTCTTCGCGGCCGAGGACGGCGGCATCACGCCGATCGAGTACCTGCTGGTCGGCCTGGCCAGTTGCCTCACCGGCGGTATCGCGTCGGTGGCGGAGAACCGGGGCATCAAGCTGAACTCGGTCGAGTCGACGGTCGAGGGCGCGCACGACATCCGCGGCATCCTCGGCGCCGACAGCGACGTCCGCAACGGCTACAACGGCATCAAGGTGACCTTCAACATCGACGCGGACGCGTCGAAGGAGGAGATCGAGGCGCTGGTGGCCCAGTCCCAGAAGCGCTCGGCCGTGTTCGACGCGCTGACCAACCCGACCGACGTCACCGTCGAAGTGGCCTGAGGGGTTATACATCATCGTCGAGCACGTCACCACGGTCGTCATCGGGGCGGGCCACGCGGGTATCGCGGCCAGTTACTTCCTGACCGACCGGTCGATCGATCATGTCGTGGTGGAGCGCGGCGAGGTGGCGAACTCCTGGCGCCGCGAACGCTGGGACTCGCTGCGATTGCTCACTCCCAACTGGCAGAGCCGGGTGCCGGGCCTTCGTTACGAGGGCCCGGATCCGGACGGCTACATGACCATGAGGGAAGTGACCGAGTTCATCGGGCGCTTCGCCGTGGCCTGCCAGGCTCCGATCCGCACGGGGGTCAACGTCACCTCGGTGCGGCGCACTGACGACGGTTACCTGGTGACCACCTCGGGCGGCGACTTCGCCTGCCAGACCGTGGTCATCGCCAGCGGCGCCTGCAACCGGCCCGCGGTGCCGGCGCTGTCGGACAAGGTGCCGGCGTCGGTAGCCCAGTTCACCACGTTCGGCTACCGCGAGCCGGGCCAGCTGCCGGACGGCGGAGTCATGGTGGTCGGGGCGTCGGCGACCGGCGTCCAGCTGGCGGCCGAGCTGCAGCGCTCGGGGCGGCCGGTCACCCTCTCGGTGGGCGAGCACACCCGGCTGCCGCGGATGTACCGCGGGCGTGACGTGCTGTGGTGGATGGACGCCGCGGGCGTGTGGGACCAGCGCTACGACGAGCTGGAGGACCTCAACCGGGCCCGGCGGCTGCCGTCACCCCAGCTGGTCGGCACCCCCGGGCACAGCACGCTCGACCTCAACGCGCTCACCGAGCTGGGCGTGGAGCTGGTGGGCCGGTGGGCCATGATCCGGGACGGCCGGGCGCTGTTCTCGGGCGGGCTGCGGAACGTGTTCTCGCTGGCCGACCTCAAGGCCGGGCGGCTGCTGGACACGTTCGACGAGTGGGCGCTGACCAGCGGGCGCGACGGTGAGTTCGCGGCGCCCGAGCGCATGGAGCCGACCCGGGTGCCTGCTTCGTCGCGGCTGCAGCTGGACCTCGGCAGTGGCGAGATCGCATCCGTGGTGTGGGCGACCGGGTACCGGCCCGACTACAGCTGGCTGGACGTCCCGGTGATCGACAACAAGGGCCACCTGGAGCACGACGGCGGGGTGGTCACCGAGAGCCCGGGGCTGTTCGCGCTGGGGCTGCCGGTGCTCCGGCGGCGCAAGTCCACGTTCATCTGCGGCATCGAGGACGACGCCCGCGACGTGATCGGCGACCTGGCCAAGTACCTGGCCGGGTTAGCGCCGGCCGGACGGGCTGCTTAACCGGACGACTGCTCAAGCGGTGTGGCGGAGGCGCTGCTCAACGGCGGTCAGCGTGTCGTGGAGCTCTCGCAGGGCGGCCAGGCCCTCGTTGCGGGCCTGCTTGCCGCGGCGGTCGAGAGTGGCTCCGCGTGGCAGCACAGCACGGCCTCGTCGTCGCCGGCCCGGTCGGCCTCTTCCAGCCGGGCCAGGATCCCGGTCTGCAGCTGCGCGAGCCGCCGCGCATCAGTCCGGCGCGATGAGGTCGAGGGCCGGGAAGTAGGTCCGATAGCGGCTGGTGTCGCGGGTCAGCAGCCGGTAGCCAGCCAGGGCGGCGTGGGCTCCGATATAGAAGTCCGGGAGTGGAGACCGTTTGCCGCCGCCGCTGCGCCGGTACCGCACAAACGCCTTTCCAGCCGCGAAACCGGCCACGAATGGCAACGGCTCGCGCTCGTAGTCGCTCGCTGGCAACAACTCGTCGAGCTCTTCGAGGGTGTCGTAACCGACGGAGACCTCGGCGTAGATGAGCGGATTGATGACAACCCGCCCGGTGTCCATCGCGGTCGCGATCTGGCCCGCCGACCAGTCAGCCCAGTGCGCATCGTCGGTGATGACGTCGAGCAGCACGCAGGAATCGATCAGGGTCGCGGGCCGGAGGACCGTGGGTTCAGTCACCGCGCAGCAACGCCATGATCTCGTCGGTACTCAGACCTTCCACATCCTTGCTGGTCGCAGTGTTGCGCAAGCGCCTGGTCAAGCGCTGGCCGCGAGTCTCCGCGCCTGCCCTGGTCACGATGTGCAGCTCCCCGTCGGACTCCACGACCTCAACCGCGTCGCCGGGGTGCAGTCCGTACTTGACGCGCAGGTGAGCCGGGATCGTCACCTGCCCCTTGCTGTTCAGCACCATGGTCTGCGTCTCCCGATCGAGTTACGTATTACATCTACTACGTAATACTAGGCCGGGTCAGCGGGGTGGATGGCGGCCAGGTAGCGGATGATGGCCAGCTCCCCTATCCGCATTCGTGATCCTCCGCAGGTCGCGCGGGAGCCCTCCCCGTCAGACGTTTTCAGGGCTTTCCTTGACATCAGTGTGAACGTTGCAGGCCTAGCAGGCCGCGACCCGGGTCACGAGGTCTTCCCAGCCCTGGGCGACCCGGTCCAGCGCGGGCCGGCCGGCGGCGCTGAGGGCGGCCGCGGACAGGTAGAGCAGGAGCGGGGCGTCCAGGGCGGCGGTCAGCTGCAGGGCGAGGATGTCCAGATCGGCCGGGCCCAGGTCGAGCTGGGCAAGCAGCACGCGGATGTGCTCGCGGGACAGCGGGCTGGCCGCGCCGGCCGGGACCGGCTGGCTGCCGTCGAGGGAGTTGCGGGCGATCTCCTGGTGGCGGCGCAGGAACTCGACCCGGGCCCGGCCGTAGGCGATCAGCCGGTCCAGCGGCGGCGCGCCGGGCCCGAGCGGCGGCGGCCCGGACAGCACCTGCTGCTGGAACTCCCGCTCGTCGTCGTCGAGCAGCGCCTGGAAGATCCCGGCCCGGGAGCCGAACCGCCGGAACACTGTGCCCTTGCCCAGGCCCGCCCGCTCGGCCAGCGCGTCCATCGTCAGCGCGGAGGCGCCCTGGGTGGCCAGCATCGCACGGGCGGTGGCCAGCAGGTGCTGCCGGTTGCGGGCAGCGTCGGCTCGCTCGGGACGGGGCTTGCCCCAGGACACGACGGGCTGATTCACTCTCTCACCTTATGGAGCCAGCGGCCGGCTACTCAGCCGCCTGCCGGTGGCCGACCGGTAGCCGCGAGGAATTCATCTACGTTTTCTACCGTTTCGGCACATGGATGAACCGAGCGAGCATGAGCACAAGCCAGGTCACCCGCGAGTATCGCGGCGAATCTTCCTGACCAGCGTGGCCGGTCTCGGCGCCGCGGCCGGGCTGGCCCGGGTGGGCCAGGGGGTAGCGCGGCCGCAGACGGCCGACGCGGCCACCGCGCCCAGCGGGCCGCCCACCACGACGCTGCCGCTGCCCACCACCACCGCGCCGGAGCAGCTGCTGCTGACCTGGGGCGCCGACCCGGCCACGGAAGTCACCGTGTCGTGGTGGGCACCGGGGACGGTCGCTCAGCCCGCGCCCACGCTGCGGTACTCCACCCAGCCGATCACCGAGGCCAACCCCGGGCACCTGGTCAAGATGCCCGACCCGAAGCCGCTGGACGTGACCGAGCGGTACACCGAGGCGGCCTCGGTCAGCTTCACCGACGGGCTGAACGGCCAGACCACCTACGCCTACCACGCGCAGCTCACCGGCCTGCGCCCCGGGACCCGGTACCACTACCAGGTCAGCGACGGGTCACCCGCGCCCGCGACGGCGGCCTCCTCGTTCGAGACCGCGCCCGCCGGGCGGGCCCGGTACCGGTTCTCCAGCTACGGCGACCTGGCCACCCCGTCCTGGGACCTGAACGCCTCGGGCAACATCTGGCACGAGTCGTGCGACAACTCCTACTACGCGGTGAGCGCGATCGAGAAGCCCGGCGACGGCCGCGGCGCCCCGCTGTTCCACCTCCTCAACGGCGACCTGTGCTACGCCAACCTGGACATCTTCAACGCGCCGGGTGTGTGGCGGGACTTCGGCATCAACGTCGCCCGGTCGTCGGCCAACCGGCCGTGGATGCCCGCCCTGGGCAACCACGAGACCGAGTTCGGCACCTGCGACCACGCCGGCCACCCGGGCACCGCCCCCGGCGGGATCGCGGCCCAGGCCGCGGCCGGCAACTACTGGAACGGCCCGTACGGCTACGGCCACTACCTGACCCGGTTCCTGCTGCCGGACAACGGCGTGACCAACCACGACGGCAACCACCTGCGCGGCAACTTCTACAGCTTCCGGGTCGGCACGGTCGCGTTCATCTCGCTGGACGCCGACGACGTGATCTACCAGGACGGCGCCTCGGCCTACCTGAACGCCACCGCGAACGCCGGCCCCGAGGTCACCTCGTCGGGCGTTTCGATCCCCAACGGCACCGTCACCTACAACCACGGCTACACCGGCGACCTGGCCCTCGACCAGCAGAACAACTCGGCGGTGCCCGACTTCAGCCACGGGTGGCCGAACCTGCAGTTGCTGTGGCTGGAGCGGACGCTGGCGCAGTACCGGCGCGACCGCGACGTGGACATGATCGTGGTGTTCATGCACCAGTGCGCGCTGTCCACCTCGGCCCCCGGCAACGGCTCCGACCTGGGTATCCGCCGGACCTGGCTGCCGCTGTTCGACAAGTACGAGGTCGACCTGGTGCTGTCCGGCCACGACCACGACTACGAGCGCAGCTACCCGGTCCGCGGCTACGACAAGGGCGCGCACGGCACGGTGGTCTCCCCCAACCCCGGCCAGACCAAGGGCGCGACGGTCGACACCCGGCGGCCAAAAGTGGCGACTGTCAGCCCGGGCAAGGTCAACGGCATCCCGGCCTGGAACACGGCCGAGGGCACGGTGTTCCTGGTCCTCGGCGGAGGCGGCACCAACGGGCCGACCAACACCTACGGCCAGGACAGCGCCGACGGCCTGCCCCAGGCCAAGGTGATCACGGAGAGAAACGCGATCACCGGGTCGGAGGCGGCGGGCTTCACCCGCAACGCGGCCGACTCGGTCGAAGACGCGCCCTGGTCGGCCTCCCGCAACGTGACCGACGCCTACGGGTACGCGATCTTCGACGTGGACCCGGGCCACGAGCGCGGCCAGACCACGATCACCCTGCAGTACTTCGCGATCCCGGCGGTCAGCAACAAGGCCGGCACCGCCCACGACGGCACCACCACGCTGCCGTCGGCGCCGGTGGAGACGTTCGTGTTCGGCCGCAAGATCAAACACTAACGCGACCCGGGACCGGGCTGGCCTGCCGGTGCCGGCCGCAGAGGGCCGCGGAGTTAAGCGGCCGGCGGCTGGATGTGGTCGCGCCAGCTGTGCCGGGGCTCGTAGCTCAGCTCCCGGCGGGCCTTGTCGATGCTCATCAGCGTCTCGAACTCGCCGACCTCGCGGGTGAGCTTCACCTCGGGCCAGACCGTGGCCATCAGCTCGGCCGACGGCGTGGTCATCACGGTGTCGGCGTTGGCGATGATGTAGCTGCGGGCCCCGGTCACGTCGGCCTCCAGCGCCCGCCACATGCCCTGGGCGGCGTCGCGGGCGTCGATGTAGCTCCACAGGTTCCACTTGCGCACCGACGGGTCTGCCCAGGCCAGGGGGAACTGCTCGTAGTCCTCGGGGTAGAGGACGTTGGACAGCCGCAGCGCGATGAACGGGATGCCGCTCCACTCGGCCAGGTGGGTGGCCTCAGTCTCGCCGACCACCTTGGACAGTGAGTAGGTGGTGGTCGGGCGCGGGTAGTGGTCCTCGTCGAGCGGCGCGTACCAGGGCGGCTTTTCGAAGTCGAGGCCGAGCGTGGTCTCGCTGGACGCCCACACCACCTTCTGCAGCTTATTCTGGATCGCGGCCAGGAAAACGTTGCTGTTCATCGCCGTGTTGACGGTGAACGTGCGGGCGGGCGGGAACAGCCGGGGGGCGGGGATGTTGGCCAGGTGCACCACCGCGTCCACCCCGGACAGCAGTTCCACCGCGTCCCCGTAGTCGGTCAGGTCGCCGCGGGTGTAGAGGAAGTCCGGGCGGGAGTTGGCCGCGGGCAGCGTGGGCGGGTGCGGCACGATGTCGGTCGCCAGCACCTCGTATCCCTGGTACAGCAACTCCTGCACGGCGACCCGCCCGGCCTTGCCCGCCGCTCCGGTCACGCAGATCTTCTTCGGCATTTTTCTCCCGTCGTGGCAGTACGTTCCGGCACCATGATGCTCCTGCGCCGTCTGGTGCGATACCTGTGGGCTGATGTCCACACGTGACGCCATCGATGAACACATTTCGTCGGAAAATGGTGGGGAAAAGGGTTGCTTAGCTGTTCGATTCGGGCTTACCGTCCGAATGTCTGGTACAGCGGGGATAACGGAGGCGGCCCGATGCGACCCTGGAACGGCGCAGTCATCGGCCTGGCCCTGGCGGCCGGAATGCTGTCGGCGGCGGCGGTCCCGGCCGGAGCGGCCGCCACGGCTTCGGGGGCCGGGGTGTTGCCGCTGCTGCCGGACGGGCTGAACGTGGCGATCGGGGCCCACGCCAGCGCCAGCTCCGGGGCGGCGCCGGGGTCGTCGCTGGCCGGGGTGGACGACGGGGACGGGACGACGCGGTGGTGCCCGGCGAGCTTGGGCATCCACCGGGTGACGCTGGACATGGGGCGGGTGGTCGACCTGACCGGGACCGGGGTGACGTTCTCCGGGGAAGAGGGCAGCGACGGGTCCTTCTACAGCGTGGCGGCCGGGCTGAGCCCGGACCACGAGACGCCGCTCCCCCACCAAGCCGCCGAGGACCGGAACACCATCGTCCAGGGGCCGCTGTACCTGTTCGCCGGGTCCGCGGCGGACCCGGCGGGCACGGTGGCCGCGCGGTACGTGACGCTGACCTACCAGGTGCCGCGCGAGCAGGACATCTGCGTGCAGGAGCTCCGCGTCTTCTCGGCCAGCGCCGAGAGCCGCCCGGGCCTGGAGCTGGGAGACGACGTGTCCGGCCAGGCCGGTGACACTATCGGGGGGACCACCAGCTACAGCGTGAACGGGCAGGCGGCACCGCTGCTCAGCATCCTGCGCAGCGGGGGTACGAACTACGGACGGCTGCAGTTGCTGGTCGACCCGGCCGGCGGCTCGATGGGCCTGGCCAGCGACCTGGCCGCGGCCAGTCAGCTCAAGGCGGCCGGGATGAAGGTGTTCCTGGACATCGAGTACTCGGACAGTCCAACCAGCTCGACCGCCCAGGCCACCCCGGCCGCCTGGGCCGGGCAGCCGCTGGCCACCCTGGCCGGCACCGTGCGGAGCTACACCCAGTCGGTGATCAAGGCGTTCGCGGGCAACGGGACGCCGGTGAGCCAGGTCCAGATCGGCAACGACGTCACCCAGGGGTTCTTGTGGCCCACCGGGCGGCTGACCGCGGGGCCGGGTGCCCCGGGCTGGGGCCCGCTGGCCACGCTGCTCAACGCGGGGGTGGCCGGGGCGCGGGCCGGCAATCCGGCCGGGAACCGGCTGGCCGTCCAGATCGGTATCGACGCCGGGGCCGACACCACCACGTCACTGGACTTCTTCGGCCGGCTGCGGGCCGGGGGAGTTTCGTTCGACCAGATCGGCGAGACGTACTCACCCTGGACTCAGGGGCCGCTGACCAGCCTCGATGCCACGCTGCGGGCGCTCATCAGCCGGTTCGGCAAGCCGGTGGTGGTCAGCGCGGGCCAGTTCCCGTACGCCGACGTGACCGGCTACGGCAGCTACTCCGACAGCGTGCCGTACCCGGACACGCTGCCCGGGTACCTGATCACCCCGGCCGGGCAGGCCAGTTACGAGCGGGACCTGGTCTCGCTGCTGGCCGCGCTGCCCGGCGGCCTGGGGCAGGGCGCCTTCTACCTGGCCCCGGGGACCACCGGCGCCCTGGGTGAATTCACCCCGGCCGGCGCGGCCGAGCCCGCGGTCGACGCCTACCGGGTCGGTTCCGGGGCGTCGGGGACGGAGGCTTCGGTGCCGCCGGTGGACGCGGTCCCGGCCGGGACGCCGCTGGCCCAGCCGTCGCAGCCCGCCACCACCGGAAACGCCGCGCTGCCGGGGACGCTGCCGCCGCTGCCATCCGGGCTCAACGTGGCCATCGGGGCGCGGGTGACGGCCAACTCGGGAGCATCGCCGGGCACGTCGCTGGCCGCGGTCGACGATGGGGACGGCACCACGCGCTGGTGCCCGTCCACCGAAGGCACGCACCAGGTCACCGTGGACCTGGGCCGGGTCGAGAACGTGACCGGCACCGGGATCACGTTCTCGGGCCAGCAGGCCGGCGACGGCGCCACCTACACGGTGTCGGCCGGGATCAGCCGCCCGGGCCAGACCGCGTTCCCGCACCAGGCAACGAGCGGCGAGAACGGCATCTCCCCCGGCGCCCAGTACCTGTTCTCCGGGTCGTCGTCCGACGTGGCGGCGACCGTGCCTGCCCGGTACCTGACCCTGACCTACCAGGTGCCCCGGGAGGAGAACATCTGCGTGCAGGAGTTCCGGGTGTTCGCGCCGGCCAGTACCCAGCAGGCCGGAAGCCTGGAACTCGGGTCGGATCTGTCCACGCTGCTATCCGACACCGGGACCTACACCTTGGACGGGATGGCCGAGCCGATCCTGAGCATCTTCCGCAGCGGCGGCCTGAACTACGTCCGGCTGCGGTTGTGGGTCAACCCGGTGTCCGGGAACTTCGGGGTGCCTGCCGCCTCGCCGTTCTGCGCGGCCAGCGTCTGCCCCGACCTGGCCAACGACCTGACCATGGCCCGTGCGGTCAAGGCGGCCGGGATGAAGCTGCTGCTGGACATCCACTACTCCGACACGTGGGCCGACCCGCAGCACCAGAACGTGCCCGGCGCCTGGCTCGGCCAGACCCTGCCCGAACTCGCCGCGTCGACCCAGAGCTACACCAAGTCGGTGATCCAGGCGTTCGCGGCCAACGGCACCCCGGTGTCCCAGGTGGCGATCGGCAACGAGATCACCGAAGGCATGCTGTGGCAGTTCACCCAGCTGTCCGGGGCGACCGCGGCCGGGGCGACCACGATCCCGGTGGGCAGCGCGTCCGGCATGAGCGCCGGTGACACCCTCTACGTCGACTCGATCCCCAACAGCAACAGCGTGGCCGGGGTGGCCGACCCGAGCACCGACATCGCCACGGTCAAGGCGGTCAGCGGGAACACGATCACCCTGACTGCGCCGCTGGCCCACGCGCACGCGGCCGGAGCCAGCGTCCAGGACGTGCAGGACTCCGGGCACCTGCTGTTCAGCGACAGCACCGGCACGGCCGACTGGAACTCGCTGACCACGCTGATCAAGGCCGGGGTGGCCGGGGCCGGGCCGGCAACCCGGCCGGGAACCCGCTGCTGATCCAGCTGCACATCGACCGCGGCGGGGACAACGCGGCCGCCACCGACTTCGTCCAGCACATGGTGGCCGCGGGTGTGAAGTTCGACGTCATCGGTTTGTCGTACTACCCCTGGTACCACGGCCCGATGACCGCGATGAAGGCCAACCTGACCGCGCTCATCGACCGGTTCGGCAAGGACGTGATGATCTCCGAGGACCAGTTCCCGTACAACCCGATCGGGGGCTACGGGCAGTACAACGCGGCCAACGCCAACTACCCGGACACCCTGCCCGGGTACCTGGTCACCCCGGCCGGCCAGGCGTCCTACCAGCGCGACCTGGTGTCACTGGTGGCGTCGCTGCCGGGCCACAAGGGCCTGGGCGTCTTCTACTGGGACGGGGACAGTTACAGCTACCAGGGCATGTTCGCCTACCCGGGCATCGCCCAGCAGGTCATCGACAGCTACCAGATCGGGACCACGCCGGTAGCCTCCGGGGGGTGACGGTCGGTGATCCACTGTGGGCGGTGCTGATCCCGCCGCGGCTGGCGCGGTTCCGGGAACTGACCGGCCTGGGTGACGCGGCGCTGACCGCCGACTTCACCGGGTGGAACAAGTACGTGCTGCTGTCCGGGGACCGGGTGTTCCTGTTCCCGCGCGAGCAGGAGAATGTGGCCTGGTTCGAGCACGAGCTGGCCGTGTACCGGGCGCTGGCCGACGGCGGGTTCACGCTGGCCCCGCAGGTCCGCGGCCAGTGGCGGGACGAGGACGTCTACCCGTACCCGTTCGCCGAGGTGACCCGGCTGGCCGGGGCGCCGCCGGCCGACCTGACGGCGCTGTTCGGGTCGCTCGGCCAGGCCGTGGCCCGGATCCACCAGGTCCCGGCGCCGGATCTGGCCTGGCCACGGCGCATCGACCGCCACCGGCGGCCGGCCTACCGCTGGCTGCATCGGGCCCTCGACTCGGCCAGCAGCGCTGACGCCGCGGCCGAAGCGGCCCGGCGGCTGGATCGCCCGGACTGCCTGCCGCGCTGGCGGTCCCGGCTGGCCGCGGCAGCCGCGCTCGGCCCGGTGCTGGTCCACGGGGACATCCACGAGCATCAGCTGCTGGCCGACGGTGGCGAGATCACCGGGATCCTGGACTGGGAGACCGCCCGCGTGGACCACCCGTTCTGGGACTTCGACCTGGGCGAGTGGAGTGCCGGGCTGTGGCGCCGGCACCGCCGGGACTTCTCCGGGCTGTGGGCCGCCGCCTGGCGCGAGTACGCCTCGGTCCGCGGCCTCGACCCGGACCCGGGGCCGCTGGAGACCGCGTTCCGGCTGCGCCAGGCGCTGGCCCTGCTCGACGACTCGCGCGACCCGACAGTGGTGGGCACGGTCACGGAGCACCTCGCCTGGATCTGCTAGCGCATCGCAGCCGCACCCGGCGCACGCTGCGAGATCCAGATCATCAAGTAGGCCGTCTGGGTCGCGGCAATAACCGCCAAGCCGGTCAGCGGGCCCAGCGGAGGATCAGGGGGTCGCGGCGGCGGGCCAGCTCGAGCAGGCCGTCGCGGGCGGGCTTGGGCAGGGGGCCGAGCGGCTGGCGGGTGGCCTCGCTGGCGATGATGCCGCCCTCGTGCATCAGCACCTTGGCCGCCCGCAGGCCGCACTGGCGGTTCTCGAAGTGGATCAGCGGGAGGTACTCCTCCCAGCGGGTCACGGCCCGTTCCCGGTCGCCGGCCTGGTAGGCGCGGACGACCTCGCCCAGGATGTCGGGGACGCTGCAGCTGGGCATGGTGCCGCGGGCGCCGGCGTCCAGGTCCGGCAGCAGGGTCACCGACTCCTCGCCGTCGAACGGGCCGGGCAGGTCCTCCCCCGCGAGCGCGATGACCTCGCGCAGCTTGGCGGCGGTGCCGGGCATCTCGACCTTGACGTACTGCACGCTGGGGATGTCGGCGGCCAGCCCGGCCAGCTGCGCGGCCGGCAGCCGGGTGCTGCTCATCGGCGCGTCCTGGATCATGATCGGGATGTCGATGGCGTCGGCCACGGTGCGGAAGTAATCGGCCACCGCGGGACCGTCGGCGCTCAGGGTGGCGCCGAAGAACGGTGGCATCAGCATGACCATGGCCGCGCCGAGTTCCTGGGCCCGGCGGCTGCGCTCGGCCGCCACCCGGGCGCTGTAGTGGCTGGTCGTCACGACCACCGGGAGCCGCCCCCCGACGTGGCTGAGCACGTGCTCGGCCACCTGGTCCCGCTCGGTGTCGGTGAGCGAGAACTGCTCGGAGTAGTTGGCCAGCACGCAGACCGCGTCCACCCGGGCGTCGACCAGAAAATCCATCACCCGGGCCTGGCTGTCCAGGTCGAGGCTCTCGTCGTCGTGGAACGTGGTCGGCGCCACCGGAATCACGCCGCTGATCATGGCCTGCCCCCGCGATTGGTCGTTTTGACCGGCCTATGGTCTCATGGCCCCCGTGATTACCGGAGACACGCGAGATCTGTACGTAGCGATCGCCACCGCGGCGGCGTCTCTGACCGGTCTGCTGTTCGTGGCCATGTCGGTGAGCCCGCGTCCGGCGGGCGGGCGGCCGCACGGGGTGATTCACCAGGTCCGGTCGGCCGGGGCGCTGCTGGCTTTTACCAACCCGCTCGGGATCACGATGTTCGGCCTGGTGCCGGGCAACAACCTGGGTTACGCGTCGGTGGGATTCGGCACCGTCGGTGTGCTGTTCAGCCTGGCCAGCGTCCGCTCGATCCTGTCCGACCCGAAGGCGCGGCCCCGCTTCCTGAGCCAGGTCACGCTGATCGCCGGGCAGCTGGCCGTGTTCATCACCGAAATCTGGTACGGCATCACGCTGCTCGAGAACCACCAGAGCCATGCCGCGCTGGACACGATCGGCAACGTGCTGGTCGCCTCCACCCTGATCGGCATCGCCCGGGCCTGGGAATTCGTCGGCGATCGGGACACCGGCATCTGGTCCTCAATCGCGGTGCTGGTCACCGGGCGCGCGCAACCGCTGAACGTCCCGGACGACGAGGCCGCCGATTAGCGCAGATTAGGGTGGAAGTCATGGCGAGACGCGTCGATGACGAGGACGTGCGGGCCGAGCGGCTGCTGGACGCGCAGGACAAGGCGGCCCAGCTGTTCGCCGAGATCGAGACCCGGGGCACGATCCGTCCCGGGGTCACCGAGGGCCAGGCCAGCGACGAGATCCGTGACCTGGCGGCGGACCTGTTCGGGGTGGACCGGCACTGGCACAAGCGGATCGTCCGGGCCGGCCCGAACACGCTGCAGCCCTACCGGAAGAACCCGCCCAACCGGGAGATCGCGGCCGACGACATCGCGTTCGCGGACTTCGGGCCGGTGTTCGAGGCGTGGGAGGCCGACTTCGGCCGGACGTTCGTGCTCGGCGGGGACCCGGTCAAGAAGCGGCTGCGGGACGACCTGCCGGTGGTGTGGCGGGCGGGCCGGGAGTTCTTCCGCGACCAGCCCGAGGTCACCGGTGAGCAGCTGTTCGCGCATGTGGCGCGGCTGGCCGAGCAGGCCGGCTGGGAGTTCGGCGGGGAGATCGCGGGCCACCTGGTCGGGCAGTTCCCGCACGAAAAAATCGACGGCGACAAGATCGAGTCCTACATCGCGCCCGGCTCGGACCAGCCCATGCGCCGGGCCGACCGCAGCGGCCGGGCCTGTCACTGGATCCTCGAGGTTCACCTGGTCGACCGCGCCCGGCAGATCGGCGGCTTCTTCGAGGAGCTGCTCGACCTGGGCCCCGGCCCGGCCTAAGCGGGTAGCCCGGCCAGCACCGCGTCCAGCTCGGTGAGCAGGCGCCCCGCGTCGGCCTCGGTGAACACCAGCGGCGGGCGGATCTTCAGCACGTTGCCGTGCTCGCCGGTGGCCGAGATCAGCACCCGGCGCTCGCGCAGGCCGTTGACCACGGCGGTGGCCGCGGCCCGGTCCGGCGCCCGCGAGCCCCGGTCCTGGACCAGCTCCACGCCCACGTAGAGCCCGGCCCCGCGGACGTCCCCGATCAGCTCATAGCGCCCGGCCAGCCCGGCCAGCTCGCGGCGCAGGAACCCGCCGACCCGGTCCGAGCGGGCCAGCAGCCCCTCGTCCCGGATCACGTCCAGCGTGGCCTGGGCGGCGGCCATGGCCACGGTGTTGCCGCCGAACGTGTTGAAGTAGCGGGTGTCGCGGCCGAAACCGGCCACCACCTCGGGCACCATCAGCACGCCGGCGACGGGATAGCCGTTGCCCATCGGCTTGCCCATCGTGACCAGGTCCGGGTCCAGGCCGTGCCGCTGGTAGCCCCACAGCCGCTCGCCGGAGCGGCCGAAGCCGCTCTGCACCTCGTCGGCCACGAACAGGCCGCCGGCGTGCCGGATCACCTTTGCCACCGGGGCGAGCACGTCGGTGGGCTGGGTGTAGATGCCGTCGGAGGAGAACAGGGAGTCGGCGATGAACGCGGCCACCCCGTCGCCGCGGCGCTCCAGGTCGTGGATCTGGGCCGCGACCTGTTCGGCCAGCCACGAACCCAGCCCCGCGGCCGGGCGCCGGTAGGAGTCCGGGGCCGGCACCCGCCGGACCCAGGGGTCGAGCGGTGAGCCCTCCCCCAGCGACGGCGAGATGCCCGCGGTCAGGTCGGAGTTGCCGTGGTAGGCCTCGGCGGTGACGATGATGCCGCGGCGGCCGGTGTAGTGCCGGGCCATCCGCAGGGCCAGGTCGTTGGCCTCGGAGCCGGTACAGGTGAACATCGCGTGCCCGCCCGCCCCGATCCGCCCGCCGTGGGTGCCGAGCAGGTCCTCGGCGTAGTCGAGGATGCCCGGCTGCAGGTAGCGGGTGTGCGTGCAGAGCGTGCCGAGCTGAGTGGCGATGGCCTCGGTGACCCGGGGGTGGGCGTGCCCGACCGACACCACGTTGTTGTAGGCGTCCAGGTAGTCGTGCCCGTCCCGGTCGTACAGGAGCACGCCGCGGGCCCGGACGACCTCCACCGGCTGGGTGTAGAAGAGCCGGTAGGCGGGCCCGAGCAGCCGCTGGCGCCGTTCGACCAGCGTTCGGGTCTCCTCGTCCAGGCCCGTCGCGGTCGCGGGGTCAAACGCGTTGTTCATCTTGCCGCGAGTGCTCACATCAGGCACGCGGTCACCTCCGCTTCCGAATGATCCAGGAACCAGGCGAGCTGGGCCCACCCGGGCTCGGTGTTGCGCAGCAGATAGGTGGCGTTGGCCGGGAACCGGGCCGCCCGGTGGGTGCTGATCAGCGCGCGGGCCACCACCCGGGCCATGACCAGGTGCGGGATCAGCCGCAGCTCGCCCGGGGTGAGGTCGGCCTGGGAGAGGTAACCCCGCAGCACGTCCCGGCCGTCGTGGAAGATGTCGCCGGTCAGCCGGGCAGGCCCGGTGACGCGGGGCAGCTGGTTGAGCAGGGCGGTGGCCACGTCGATGGCGATCGCGGTGCGGGTGGCGTCCCCAAAGTCGATGATGCCGGTGATCACGTCCGGCCGGCCCGGGACGGCCAGCAGGTTCGACTTGTTGAAGTCGTTGTGCAGCACCTGGCGGCGCAGCGCCGCCACCTGCTCCTCGATCCGCGCGAACCGGTCCAGGCCGGCCGCCAGCTGCGCCCGGCGGCCGGGGTCGGGGATGCTGGCCAGCAGTGGCCGCAGCCGCGGCAGGTGCTGCACGTCCCAGGCCACCACCGGCGAGTCGGCGGGGTGCGTGAACCCGGCGGTGGCGAAGCGCAGCCGGGCCAGCAGCTCCCCGGTGGCCCGGCGCTGGGCGCGGCTGGACGGGATCCGGTCCAGCGGGGCCCCCGGGCACCAGGTCATCAGCCGGACCGCCCGGTTCTGGCCGGCGGCGTCGGTTACGGCAGCCCAGTTGTGGCCGCGCAGATCCTGGATCACCCGGGGCACCGGCAGAGCCGGTTCGGCCGCGGCCACGTGGGCCAGCAGGGCGGTCTGGAAGTCGATCTCGGCGGCGGGCTCGGCCGGATGGGCGACCTTGAGGATCCAGCGCTGGCCGTCCTCGCCGGCGTCCAGCCGGAAGGTGTCATCTTTCTCGGTCGCCAGCCGGGTCGCCCGGGCGTCCAGCCCGAAGCGGTCCCGGGCCAGGTCCTCGGCCTCGGACGCCGGCATGCTGTGGTGCGCCGCGGCGAGGGAGGCCACATGACCCAGGTCACTCATGCCGGGGCGCGGGAAGGATCTGGCGGGGGACGCCGGGCGGCCGGTCCCGGCGGCGCCACTCGCGCGGGTAGCCGGTCGAGACCTCCTCGAATCGCACGCCGTCGTACCAGGTCGTGCGGGGTATGTGCAGGTGCCCGTAGACGACCGCGGCGGCGTGGTACCGGGTGTGCCAGTCGCGGGTCCGCTCGGTGCCGCACCACTGGGCGAACTGCGGGTAGCGGAGCACCCGGGTGGGCTCGCGGACCAGGGGGAAGTGGTTCACGAAGACCACCGGCCGGCCCGGGTCCAGGCCGCCCAGCCGCTCCTCGGTCTGCTCGACCCTTGTGTGGCACCAGGCCTCCCGGCTCGGCCAGGGGTCGGGGTGCAGCAGCCGTTCGTCGGTGCAGACGATGCCGGTGTCGTAGGCGATCTGCAGCGCCTGCTCCTGGGACTGCGCATCGTCCGGCCACCACGAGTAGTCGTAGAGCAGGAACATCGGCACGATCGTGGCCGGCCCGCCGGGCCCGTCCCAGACCAGGTAGGGGTCCTCGGGCGTGTGCACCCCGAGGCCCCGGCACAGCTCGACCAGGGCCCGGTAGCGCTCCTCGCCGCGCAGCGTCACCTCGTCCCGCCCGTGCGTCCACAACTCGTGGTTGCCGGGCGCCCAGACCACCTGGGCGAACCGCCCGGTCAGGGTCTGCAGCGCCCATTCGATGTCCGCGAACCGCTCGGCCACGTCGCCCGGGACCAGCAGCCAGTCGGCCTCCGATCGGGGCCGCAGGCCTTCCACCAGCGCCCGGTTCTCCCTGTAGCCGACGTGCAGGTCGCTGAGGGCCAGCAGGGTGGGGGCGGATTGCGCGGACACTCACCCGAGCATGGCACACACGCTTACCCGGGTGTCTTCGCAGCCCCCGCGCCGCGCCCCACGGCGACCGAAGCCGGCGCGTACGCGGCCCTGGGCCGCAAGCCCTAGAGGTCCAGGACGATCGTGACGGGGCCGTCGTTGGTCAGCTGGACCTTCATGTTGGCCCCGAAAATGCCGGTCTCGACGTGGGCGCCGAGGTCGCGCAGGGCGGCCACCACCGCGTCCACCAGGGGCTGGGCGACCGGGCCGGGGGCGGCGGCCAGCCAGGACGGGCGGCGGCCCTTGCGGGTGTCCGCGTAGAGCGTGAACTGGCTGATGACCAGCAGCGGGGCGCCCACGTCGGAGCAGGACTTCTCCCCCTCGAGGATGCGCAGGCCCCACAGCTTGGCGGCCAGCCTGGCCGCCAGCTCGGGGGTGTCGGTGTGGGTCACGCCGACCAGGACCAGCAGCCCGGGCTTGTCGATGGCCCCGGCAACCTGCCCGTCCACGCTCACGCTGGCCTGGCTCACCCGCTGCACGACCGCTCGCATCGAGCCAGCCTACCGGTGGCAGGATGGGTGACCGTGGAACAGGACACGGTGCGCACGAGCGTGCAGAACAGCTGGCGGAACGAGGTACTGCCGAGCCTGTCGGGGCTGGTGACGATCCCGGCCCTGTCACCGGCGTTCGACGCCGAGTGGGAGCAGCACGGGCAGCTGCGGGCGGTGGTCGACCACGTGCGGGCCTGGATCGGGACCCGGGCGCTGCCGGGGGCACACAGCGAGGTGGTCGAGCTCCCCGGGCGGTCGCCGCTGCTGCTGGTGGACGTGCCCGCCACGGCCCGGGCGGCCGACCGCGGCACCGTGCTGCTGTACGGGCATCTGGACAAGCAGCCGCCGGTCGGCGGCTGGGCCGACGGGCTCGGGCCGTGGACGCCGGTGTTCCGGGACGGCAAGCTGTTCGGCCGGGGCGTGGTGGACGACGGCTACTCGGCCTACGCGGCCACCACCGCGCTGGAGGCGGTGCTGGCGGCCGGCGGTGAGCACGCGCGGGCGGTGCTGCTGCTGGAGACCGGCGAGGAGTCCGGCAGCCCGGACCTGCCCGCCTACATGGAGCACCTGGCCGGGCGGCTGGGCGACGTGACGTTCGTGGTCTGCCTGGACGGCGGGGGCGGTGACTACCAGCGGATGTGGCTGATGAACAGCCTGCGCGGGCTGGTCAAGCTGACCGTCACCGTCCGGGTGCTGGAATCGGCCCAGCACTCCGGGCTGGCCAGCGGCGTCGTGCCCAGCTCGTTCCGGATCCTGCGGCAGTTGCTGGACCGGGTGGAGGACGCCGAGACCGGCGAGATCAGGCTGCCCGAGTTCAACACGCCGATCCCCGAGGACCGCCGGGCCGCCGCCGAGGCGCTGGTCGTGCTGGACCCGGGCGGCGTGAAGCGGCTGTACCCGGTGGTGGCCGGCATGAGCCTGGCGGCCGACGATGAGGTCGAGCTGATCCTGAACAACACCTGGCGGCCGACCCTTTCTGTGACCGGGGCGGCCGGGCTGCCCGAGCCGGCCCAGGCCGGGAACGTGCTCCGCACCTCCACGGCGCTGACGCTGAGCATGCGCACCCCGCCGCTGGCCGACGCCAAGCCGGCCGGCGCCGCCCTGATCAAGGCGCTGACCACCGACGTCCCCTACGGCGCGACCGTCGAGATCACCGACGTCGCGGCCGAGAACGGCTGGACCCCGCCCGCGTTCGCGCCCTGGCTGTCCGCGGCGATGGATTCGGCCAGCGACCGGGTGTTCGGGAGGGAGTACGGCAGCCTGGGCATCGGCGGCTCGATCCCGTTCATGGAGATGCTGGGCCGGCGCTATCCGGAGGCCCAGATCGTGGTCACCGGCGCGCTCGGGGCCGACTCCAACGCCCACGTGCCCAACGAGTGGCTCGACATAGCGTTCGCCCAGCAGATCACCGAGGCCGTCGCGCACCTGCTGGACGCGCACGCGCGGAGCTGACGCGCCCGTCGAGCACCCCATCAGCTGCCTTGGTTGTAGGGGTTGTAGGGGATGTCGGCGATTACGCCTTGGGTGCCGGCGGGGGCGTACATCAGCATCTGGGTGGCGCTGGTGGCGGGGGTGAACCAGAGCAGCGACGTGCTGGCTTCGCAGCTGGTCTGGGCGCGGACCAGGAGGCGCGAGCCGAGGGCGGTCACGATCTGGTTGTCGTTGCCGGTGGTGCCTGGGACGCTGACCGGCGCGGCGGCTCCGGTGCTGGCCGGCTTGGCGATGAAGATGACTCCGCAGGCGCCGGTGGCCTGCAGGTACAGGCCGCCGGGCAACTGCCAGGCGTTGATGTCGCCGAGGTCGGGGCCGCTGGAGCTGCGCTGCTGGGTCAGCGCGGCCGGCTTGGCGCCGCTGGCTGGGACGAGCCACAGGCGTGCGGCGGCCGTGCCGGGCGCGAGGCAGCTGGCCAGGATCGTGCTCGCGTTCCACCAGCGCACCGGCTGGCAGGTGGGGTTGCCGGCGACCGGCAGCGAGCGGAGGACCTTGCCCGCGTTGCTGACCAGTTCCAGGGCCTTGGCGCCGTTGACGGCGAGGGTGGTGCCGTCCGGCGCGTCGACCGCGGTGCTGGCGGTGCCGGCCGGGCCGGAGGCCAGCACCTGCTCCTGCCGCCCGTTCAGGTCGTAGCGGAGGATCTTGCCGGTGCTCATGACCTGCTGGGCGGCGAGGATGGCGGTGCCGTCCGGCCGGGTGTAACCGATCGGCTGGGTGCCGCCGGGCAGCTTGAAGCTGGTGAACTTCCCGGTCGCCAGCACCAGCTGGCCGACGGTGCCGTCCGGGCCGGTGAACAGCGCCCGGGTCTTGTCGCCGGACCAGCCGATCAGGGTCCAGTTGTCCTGGCCCGCGGGCCAGTTGTACAGCGCGTCCCGGTAGCCGTTCGGGCCGACCAGGTAGAGGGTGGTCGGCCCGGTCTTGCGGGGGGTGACGCCGCCGCTGGTGGAGGCCGAGTACTGGGCCAGCGACCAGCCTGCGCCCACCTCGGACCAGGAAATCTTCACCGGGCCGGTCCCGGTGGCCGTGGCCGGGGACTGATGGCTGGCCGGCTGGGCCTGGCCGCCGCCCGCCGAGGCACAGCCCGCCACCGCCATCACGGTCAGCAGCGGGAGCACCGCCCACCGCGACCGCCTGTTACTCCGCTGGACCCCGATACCCATGTTGTCTCCCCGTGGCTCTCAAACAGCCTTCACCCAGTGAGACGCTCGCCGTGGCGTGCGGTTGGGGAGTCATGCGCCTTTCGGGCGGTACTGGAGGCGTTTGCGCGCGTTTTCGGTGACACCGGTGCGCTCGTTGCGGGCGGCCAGCTGGCGGGCCTCGTCCAGATCGACGGGGGTGAGCAGGCCGTTCGCGAGCAGGAAGCCGGCCAGGTTGCGGGAGTGCCCGCGCTCGTTCCAGATCAGCCCCTGGAGCAGCTTTTTGTAATCGGAAATGGCGCCTTCGCCGGACAGGTCGAGCGCGACCACGACGTCCATCATTGGCATGGTCTGGGGGGCGGCCACGCCCAGCACGTACTCCTGGTAGTAGAAGGCCATCGCCAGCCGGGCCGTGTTGTTGCGGTCGAACCAGGCGCGGACCCGCGCCACCGCGTCCTCGCCGGGCGGGCCGCCCGAACGGCCCAGCACCCGGCCGTCCTGGGTGACGGGCTGGGTGTCAGAGGAGCCGGGCACCGGGACGGCCGGCTCGGCCGCCATCGTCAGCCGGATCCGGACCACCCACTTGCCTACGCTGACCAGCCAGGATCCCTCCTCCAGGGCGAACGGGAGGGCCTCGTAATGGGCGGGCGCGACCGGCAGCACGTGGCGGGCCGCCTGCTGCACGGCCTCGGCGGCGGGCGGCGCGCCGGAGCCCTGGTCGGGGGCCAGGTACACCCGGTAGGTGCTGTCCCGGCTGAACAGCTCCCAGCGATGGTGCACGTAGCGCAGCCCGGCGCAGCGGGGCGCCCGGTGCAGGGTGAGGTCCTCGTTGTTGCTGAGCACGCCACGGTCCAGCCAGGTGATCTCCTCCGGCGGGCAGCGCGTCCAGTCCCCGCGCGCCGCCGCCCACACAAAGAGCTGGCTGGTCGTCACGGGACGACTTTAGCGAATCAGCCGATCTGGACCTCAGACTGCAGCGCGTCCGGCCGGGTGCCCCAGCGGATCGAGTCGCCGGTGCTGACCGGCTGCTCGCCGGTAACCGGGCGGCCGTTCAGGGTGATCCCGTTCATGCCCAGGTTGGTCACGTACCACTGGCCACCGTCGTAGGTGAACTTGGCATGCTCACGGGACACCGTCGGCACCTCCGGCAGGCCCAGCTCGACCGAGTGGCCGCGGCCGGCCCGGGCCCCGGACACGGTGGTCTCGGCCACCTTGCCCCCGGTGATCAGGCGCAGCGGCGGAGCCGCGTGGTGGTTGGCCTCCAGCACGGTGGGCAGGCCGCTGACCGTGGCGCCGTGCGGCCCGGCCTGAGCCTGGGTGTACCCGTCGTTGGCCTGGTGGTGGTCGGGCACCAGCTGCGGCCGCGGGTACGGGTCGGCCTGCCGCTGCTGATCGGGGGCCGGGGCTGGCGCCTGGACCTGGGCCGGGGCGGCGCCCTCGGCGTAGGGGTTGACCGGCTGGCCCTGCCGGAGCCGGTAACGGCCCGGCAGGATCGAGGGGTCAGCGATGATGCGGACCTCGGCCGGCACCCGCTGGGCCAGCCGGGCACCGTGCTCGGCGACCTTTTCCTGGTAGACCTCGGCGGCGGACTGCATGACCACGCTGGGCTCCATCCGCTCCCCCAGCACCGCCAGGTCCTCCGGGTTCATCCGCAGGTCGACCACGTCGGGGGCCAGCAGCGCGCCGGACGGCGTGGTCACGAACACCTCGGGCAGGTGCCGCAGCGCCTGCTGCAGCACGTCCTGCCCGTCCCGCCAGGGCCGGGAGGAGATCCGCTGGACCCAGGGGTGGTCGCGGTTCACGCCCAGCGCCCGCAGCCCGTACACGGCGGCGGCGGCGATGGCCGCGATCACCAGCAGGAAGATGGTGGCCCCGAGGACCGACCCGGCGATCAGGTACAGCACGATCCAGACCGCCACGATCGCGGCCACGATCTGCCACCGTCTGCGGTTCCGCGACGGGAGAGAAGCCCGGCCCGCCCGGCGCACCGCCCCACCCTGCTGGCTCATCGACCACCACCGTCCTCGTTATGAATTCGCTATCTCCACGGTGCACGGATCCAGGGCCGTCCGCACGCCAAACGCCTCATCCCAAATGTCGAGGATGCTGCCCGCAGACGCGCGCGTCAACGAAAACGGGCCAGCTTCCAGACACCTGGAAGTTATGGACGCCCAGCTCAGCGCCCCGTCTGCGCCCGCTGAGAGCCAGCTGCGGGGCGCGCCGGGCGGCCGTCCGGCTCTGGGCAACCGCGGACGCAGGCGAGAACACCAGCAGAAGAAGGCCCCATAACGTCGTCGCGCGGGGGTCGGCACCAACCCGATTGCGCCCGTGCCCGAGGACACCTTTTCATTCATTAAAAACGAATAAGTTTCAGAAGCCCGTCATAGATTTCTCATATGTGCCACATATAAGACTTTCAGGGTCGGCGAAAAAATCCACCTCATGATGATCGGCATGAAGCCACTAGAAACTGTCGCAGAATCCGGACCGGACGTGGCTGATCGCATTTTCTCGCCGCCGCAGGTGGACATTGTGGTCCCGGTAAAAGACGAGGAAAACGATCTGGGCCCCAGCGTCCGGCGGCTCTATGCATTTCTGCGGGGGGAATTCCCTTTCTCGGCCCGCATCACGATCGCCGACAACGGCAGCACCGACCGCACCTGGGCGGTGGCCACCACGCTGAGCCGGGAACTGCCCGGCGTCGCGGCCGTGCACATGGACCAGGCCGGCCGGGGCCGGGCGCTGCGGGCCATCTGGTCCGGCAGCGACGCCGAGGTGCTGGCCTACATGGACGTCGACTTGTCGACCGACCTGAACGCGCTGCTGCCGCTGGTCGCCCCGCTGCTGTCCGGGCACAGCGACGTGGCCATCGGCACCCGGCTGGCCCGCGGCTCCCGGGTGGTCCGGGGGCCACGCCGGGAGGTGATCTCGCGCAGCTACAACCTGCTGCTGCGGGCCTCGCTGGGGGCCGAGTTCAGCGACGCGCAGTGCGGGTTCAAGGCCATCCGGCGCGACCAGGCCCGCGCGCTGCTGCCGCTGACCGAGGACACCGGGTGGTTCTTCGACACCGAGCTGCTGGTGCTGGCCGAGCGGGCCGGGCTGCGCATCCACGAGGTCCCGGTCGACTGGATCGACGACACCGACTCCCGGGTCGACATCGTGGCCACCGCCCTGGCCGACCTGCGCGGCATCGCCCGCCTCAGCATCGGGCTGCTGCGCGGCACGATCAAGGTCCCGACGCTGCGGGACTCCGCGGCCGGGGCGTTCGCGGCCGGGTACCCGCGGGGCCGGACCGGCCGAGGTGAACTGGGCTGGCAGATCGCCGGGTTCGCGGCCATCGGGGTCGCCAGCACCGTGGCCTACCTGCTGCTGTTCCTGCTGCTGCGCACCGTGATGCCCGCGCTGGCCGCCAACGCGCTCAGCCTGCTGATCACCGCGATCGCCAACACGGCCGCCAACCGGCGGCTGACGTTCGGCATCCGCGGCCGCGCGCAGGCCGCGCAGCACCAGATCAAGGGCCTGATCGCCTTCGGGATCAGCTTCGGCCTGACCACCGGCGCGCTGGCCGGGCTGCACGCGGCCACCACCTCCCCCGGCCGTGGCGCCGAGGTCGCGGTGCTGGTGGTGGCGAACCTGGTCGCCACCGTCATCCGGTTCGTACTCTACCGGAGCTGGGTGTTCGGCCGCCGGCGCCCCTCATCGCTATCACCCGCTACCAACGACGGGAGCCTGTCGTGACCACCACCGCCACCCCGCCTTCGATCCGGGGCCGGCACGAGCCGCCGCGCGGCCGGGCCAGACGGCTGCTCTACGGGCAGGCCACCGACCCGCGGTGGGTCCGCCCGGCCCTGCTCGGGCTGCTGGCCCTGACCGCGCTGGCGTACCTGATCGACCTGAGCCGCAACGGCTGGGGCAACGACTTCTACTCGGCCGCGGTGCTGGCCGGGACCAAGAGCTGGAAGGCGTTCTTCTTCGGCTCGTTCGACGCCTCCAGCTTCATCACCGTGGACAAGACGCCGGCCTCGCTGTGGGTGATGGAGCTGTCGGGGCGGATCTTCGGGGTCAACTCCTGGAGCATGCTGGTCCCGCAGGCCCTCGAGGGAGTGGCCTGCGTGGGCGTGCTGTACGCGGCGGTGCGCCGGTGGTTCGGGCCGGCGGCCGGCCTGATCGCCGGCCTGGCCCTGGCGCTGACCCCGGTGGCCGCGCTGATGTTCCGGTTCAACAACCCCGACGCGCTGCTGGTGCTGCTGCTCACGGCCGCGACTTACGCGATGGTCCGGGCGCACGAGAACGGGCGGTCGCGCTGGCTGGTGCTGGCGGGGACGCTGGTCGGGTTCGCGTTCCTGGCCAAGATGCTGCAGGCGTTCCTGGTGGTGCCCGGGTTCGCGCTGGCCTACCTGTGGGCCGGACCGGTCCGGCTGCGCAAGCGGATCGGGCAGCTGCTGCTGTCCGGGCTGGCCATCGTGGTGGGCGCCGGCTGGTGGATCGCGATCGCCGAGCTGGTGCCGGCCGCCGACCGGCCCTACTTCGGCGGCTCCACCAACAACAACATCCTGCAGCTCGCCATCGGCTACAACGGCCTCGGCCGCCTGGACGGCAGCGAGACCGGCTCGATCGGCGGCGGCGGTGGCGGCGGTGGCGGCGCGGGCGGCGCCTTTGGCGGATCAACCGGGATCACCCGGCTGTTCAGCTCGGAGTTCGGCGGCCAGATCAGCTGGCTGCTCCCGGCCGCGCTGATCGCGCTGGCCGCCATGCTGTGGGTGTCCCGGCGGGCGATCCGCACGGACCGGACCCGCGCGGCGGCCCTGCTGTGGGGCGGTTGGCTGGTTGTCACCGGGCTGACGTTCAGCTACATGAGCGGCATCATCCACCCGTACTACATGGTGGCGCTGGCGCCCGCGATCGCGGCGCTGGCCGGCATCGGGGCCATGGCCGTGTGTAAGCAAACACCGTGGGAGCGGACGCTGGGCTGGCCGGGGCGGCTGGTTCTCTCGGCGGCGGTCGGGGTGACCGCGGGCTGGTCGTTTGCCCTGCTGGAGCGGACGCCGGCCTGGCTGCCGTGGCTGCGGTTCGTGATCGTGGTGGCCGGGGGCCTGGCGATGCTGGGCATCCTGGCTGGGCCGTGGATCACGGGGCGGGGACGCCTCGGGCTGGCCGGGATTCCGGTCGTGCTCGCCCTGGTGGCCGGGCTGGCCGGGCCGGCCACGTACGCGATCGAGACCGTGGCGACCACGCACACCGGGTCGATACCGTCGGCCGGGCCGGCCTCGGCCGGCGGGCTCGGCGGCGCCCCGGGCGGCGGCGGTGCGCCGGGCGGCCGGACCGGGCGGAGTCTCGGGACTGGTGCGCTTGGTAAGACGGGCACGACCGGCGGGACTGGAGCCACTGGCGGGACCGGGACTGGCTCGCGAGCCGGAGGGCCTCCGGGTGGCATGAGGGCCGGCACCGGTGGCCCCGGTGGCCTCAGCGGCAGCGCCCAGGTCAGCAGTGCCCTGCTCAAGCTGCTGGAGAACGGGGCGTCGGGCTACAAGTGGGTCGCCGCCACCGTCGGCTCGCAAGAGGCGGCGCCGCTGGAGCTCGCTACCGGCGGTGAGGCGGTCATGGCCATCGGCGGATTCAACGGGACCGACCCGTCGCCGACGCTGGCCCAGTTCAAGGCGATGGTGGCCAAGGGTGAGATCCACTACTACCTGGGCGCCAACAGCGAGAGCTTCGGCGGCGGCACCCATTCGTCCACGATCACCAGCTGGGTGGAGGCCCACTTCAAGAAGGAGACCGTCGGCGGCACCACCGTCTACGACCTCACCCAGTCCAAGAGCTCCTGAGCGCTGAGCGCCCAGGGGTGGGAGGCCCGGGTCCCGATCGGGGCCTGGGCTTCCCCGCACGTCCGTCGCTATCATGGGATATCAGGAAGGGTGGTGGCGCATGACTGACATGCTGATTCGCGACCTGCCCGATGACGTGGTGGCCGCGCTGGATGCCCAGGCGGAACGACTGGGCATTTCGCGCAGCGAGTATGTACGCCGTCGCCTCACGCAGGACGCGGTCACGTCCGGCGCGACGGTAAGCACCAGTGATCTGGCCCGGTTCGCTGAGGCGTTCGCCGACCTGGAAAACCCGGATGTGATGTCCCGCGCATGGCGGTGACGACCTGGCTCATAGACAAGTCCGCGCTGGTGCGCTTGGCGACCAGCCCGGATGCGGATGAATGGGCGCAGCGAATTCAGCGCGGCCTGGTACGCATCACCACCGTCACCCGCCTCGAGGTCGGTTACTCAGCCCGATCAGGCAAAGAATTGCGCGCTGGCCTGCGGCAACCGCCGCTGTCAGCCATGCCGATCGAATACCTGACTCCGGCCATCGAGGATCGGGCCGTCGAGGTTCTCAGTCTCCTGGCTGACCGTGGTCAGCATCGTGCACCGTCGATACCGGATCTCATCATCGCGGCAACCGCGGAACTCTCCGGGGGCACCGTCCTGCACCTCGACAAAGACTTCGACGTCATCGCCGAGATCACCGGGCAGTCGCTAGAACGGCTAAGGACAGCTTGAGCCGATGCAGCGGGCGGGGCCGTCGGGGCGCATGCCGCCAGAGCTACCACTCCCAGTGAAAACCGACCACCGTATTTTCGATGAAGCTGAGGAAGCGGTGGGCCGAGTGCTGCGCATCCAGGCTGACCCGCTCGGAGCTGACGACGTCGCCGCCGATGCCGTCCCAGATGGCCCACCACACCGTGGCGGGGAGCATGTCGTGGTCAAACTCCACCCGGATATCAACGTTTTCCATACGGCGCCGGACCGCCCGCCGGTACTCGGCAAACTCGCCAGTCAGCTCGTCGTGCGGGAGCTGCGGGTAGCTGAAGCTGGTGACGTACTCCAGGGTGGCGGTCTCGCCGTAGCCGAGCGTGCGGGCCAGCAGCAGGTCGGTGGCGAAGATGCCGCTGGTGACCTCGCGGATCTGCGCGCCCAGCCCGGTGCAGCCCTGGATCAGGTCGATGGACAGCGCGCTGGTGTCGTAGATGTAGGGGATCCGCTGCACGTCGTCGGCGATCGCCTCGATCACCTGCAGGGTCCGGGTGCGGGTGGCCAGCCCGTCCGGGCCCACGTAGTGGTGGTCGTGCACCGACAGCGTCTGGTGCACGGCGGGCCCGATCGCGGTCTCCAGTTCCCGGCGGGTCCGGCTGCGGAGGGACCGGGGACCGGACAGCACCCGGGCCCGGCTGGATCCCTCCCACAGCTTCCAGAGCTGTTCGGCCTCGAAGCGGGGCAGGGTGAACGCGTCGATGAACAGCTGCAGCGCGGGCTTGCTGAGCAGCTTGCCGGACAGCGCCCGGGAGGTGGTGTCCTTGAGCTGACGGGGCATTACGTCGATGTCACGGGGACGGCGCGGGTAGTTCCACAGGTGCCGGGCCAGGACCTCGGCCACCGCCAGCTGGTTGATCTGCCCGGCCCGGCTGCGCTCGGCGTACTGTTCCCAGGTGCTGCGGTAGCGCCCCGGGCGCAGCAGCAGCTCCCGCAGGTAGGCGGCGGCCGCCTGCCGGGCGCCGTCGCCGCCCGGTCCCGGTCCTGCTGGCACGTATCCCTCTCACCGGCTGAGAACTAAGCGCGACATACGCCGGTTACTGTACGACACAGCTGGTCTCGTTGAGGGGGCGAGATCAACGCCGCCGGAAATGGTCCTTCATTCCCCATGCCTTCGGCCGGGCTGCGCACCGGCCGCGGGGCATGCGGCGGCTCCGTGGTGACGGCTCAGTTGTGACGGCCGGTCACCGCCACCGAGATCCCGACCCCGATCATGGCCAGGCCACCGGCCCCGCCGACCATCGCGAAGCGGCGCGGGGATCGTGCGAACCAGGACCGCAGGCCGCCCGCGGCCAGAGCCCAGGTGCTGTCCGAGACCAGGCCGATCGCCACCGAGACCAGCGCCAGCAGCAGCATCTGGACCGGGACGTGCCCGGCCGCGCGGTCGACGAACTGCGGCAGCACCGCGCCGAAGAGGATGTAGGCCTTGGGGTTGGTCAGCCCGACCATGAAGCCCTCGCGGACCGCGCGGCGGTCGCTGCGGGCCGGGACGCCGGCCGCGAACGCCTCGGCCAGGCTGGCCCGCTTGCGGAACGCCTGCACCCCCAGCCAGATCAGGTAAAGGGCGCCGGCCAGCCGGACGGCCAGGAACACCTGGGCCGAACGCTGCACGATCGTGCCCACTCCGGCCGCGACGCAGGCGGCCACGACGTAGTTGCCGCCGACGTTACCGACGACCGTGGCCAGCGCGGCGCGGCGGCCGTAGGCGAGGGCCCGGCCCACCGTGAACAGCACGCTGGGGCCGGGGATGACGATCAGGATGGCCGACGCGACGGCGAAGGCCAGGACGTTCGCGGCGGGGGGCACACCTCACGGTAACCCGCCCGGCGGTGCGGTGCCCGGGTCAGGCGGGGGTCTTTTCCCCCGCCTCGACGGCAACCGGCAGCCGGTTCCCGGCCGGCGGCAGCGGGCAGGTCGCGAACTCGGTGTAGGCGCAGGGCAGGTTGACGGCCCGGTTGAAGTCGAGCGTGACCTGGCCGTTTGCGTCCGGGGCGGCCACCGGCAGCGAGCGGTTGGCCGGGTAGGTGGTGACCCCGGAGGTGGCGTCGGTGAACAGGATGAACAGGGCGCCCGGGGTCTGGCCGTTGAACGCGGTCAGCCGCAGCGTCTGGCCGCTGGCTTCGAACTCCACCTCGCCGGGTGCCTCGTAGACGTGCTGCAGGCCCTCGACCACGGCGCCCACCGTGACCTGCTGGGGCGTTTCGAAGGGCAGGTACCGGCCGGTCAGGACCCAGCGGGGATCGGGCTCGTAGGCCGGGGTGCCGGTGTACTCCGTGCGCGTCGGGTGGTCCGGGTGCCGGGGCCGGACGATGAGGTGACCGCCGCGCTTGGCCACCTCGATCACGGCGTCGCCGGATCCGGCCTCGATCGCGCCCCGCTCGGGGATCGGGGCGAACGTGTACTCGCCGTGCACCGGGGTCCCGTCGACGGTGAGGTCCTCGCCCTCGTCCAGCACGACCGTGACCCGGTCGTCCACGGCCCGCCAGGCGCCGGGCGCGTCCGGGAAGCGCTCCGGCTCCGGGGTCAGCCAGTGCCGGCCGGTGATGGCGAGGAAGCCGTGCGGGTCAGCCCGCCGCGTCTCGTGCTCGCGGTGCCACTGGCGCCAGTCGTCGGCGAAGGCAGTGCTGTCCAGGTCCTGAACCGTCATACCTCGCACAATCAGCCGACGGAGCGGGTTATTCCGCCTCCGGGTCCCCGAGGATCCGGGCCAGTACGCTGTCCAGCCACTCGCGGGTGGCGGCGGTGTCAGGGGGCGCGGTCAGCTGGCGGGCGGCGATGTAGAGGTCCGGCCGCACCAGCAGCACGCCCCCGTCGTCGATCTCCCGCAGCCCGGCCCAGGTCCCGTAGGGGTCCTCGAACGGCTGGCCGGGACCGATCGAGACCGGGGTGATCTCGATGTTGCGGGCCGCGCCGAGCGCGGCGGCGGCGTCGAGCCAGGGCTGGCCGCCGATCCCGGTCACCACCGCGAACCGGCCCTTCCCGGCCAGGTCGAGGGTGGAGACCCGGTGGCCGCCGGCCGTGACCCAGGTGTGCGGCAGCTTGGCGCCCGGCCAGGTGGCGGGCTGGGCGAACAGCTCGGGGTCGCGGCGGAACTCCGGCATCGGGGTGCCGTCCGGCACCACCGCCGGAGACGCGTAGCGGTGGTTGTGCTCGACCCCGTGCGCGTCGAACTCGTAGGCCTTGTAGGCGATGGCCTCCCGCAGCGCGGCCCGGATCTTTTCTCCCTCGGGGCCGGGCTCCTTGCGCTTGGCCAGCTGCCGGTCCAGCCGGGCCACGTCGGTGGTGTCGCTCAGGTCGAGCGCGGTCAAGATCTTGCCGGTGTCGACGATGGACTGGTTTGCCCGCTCCACGATCTGCCGGGCGACCGGGGCCCGCTCGATGTTGTAGGTGTCCAGCAGCCCGGGGGTCGCGGTGCCGGCCACCACCATGGCCAGCTTCCAGGCCAGGTTGTAGGAGTCCTGGACCGAGGTGTTGGAGCCCAGCCCGTTGGTGGGCGGGTGCCGGTGCACGGCGTCACCGGCGCAGAACACCCGGCCCGCGGCGATCGTGGTCGCGAACTCGTGGTTCACGGTCCAGGGCGAGGCGGACTTGACCCGCATCTCGAAGTCCTCGGTGCCGACCAGCTTGACCGCCAGCTCACGGACGAACTCGTCGGTGAACTCGGGCGGCCCGGCCGCCACCTCATAACCCCACATCAGCATCCACTCGTGCCACGGCTTGATCATCCGCAGCACGCCGAGGCCGACGCCTTCGCGTTCAGCGCCCGGCTGCAGCATCCAGTAAAGGACCGAAGGCCGGTACTCCACGAAGCGCGACAGGTCGGCCTCGAACACGATGTTCATCGCCCCGGCGACGGCGCCGGGTCCCTCGAACGGCAGGCCCGCGTCGGCCGCCACCTTGCTGCGGGCGCCGTCCGCGCCGATCAGGTACTTCGACCGCACCGTGTACTCGGCGCCGGTCAGCCGGTCCTTGACCGTGCTGGTGACGCCTTCGGTGTCCTGGGTGTGGCTGAGGTACTCGGTGTCGAAGCGGATCTTGGCCCCGCGCTCCTGCGCGCCCCTGACCAGGATCGGCTCGGTGATCGTCTGCGGTGCGTCCAGCATCGTGCACGGGCTCTGCAGCTCGTAGTTGGCGTGCCGCTCGGTGTCGGTACCCCAGGACGGAATCCGGCCCAGTTCCTCACCGGCCAGGCTGAGGCAGAACGTGGTGTTGCCCATGGATTCCCACGGGGTCGCCGCCTGCATCAGGGTCTCTTCCAGGCCCATGTCGCGCAGGGTCTCCATCGTGCGCTGGTTGGTGATGTGGGCCCGGGGGCTGTCGGACAGCCGGCCGTACTTGGTGATCATCAGAGTCCGGGTCCCGTAACTGGCCAGGAACAGGGCCGCGGCGGCACCCGCCGGACCCGACCCGACCACCAGTACATCCGTCTCCACCGATGCTGTCGCCATCGCCAGCCCTCCCGCTGTCCGTACAGTTGTCCGCTGTGCGGTAAGCGCTACCCTCTTGCGCCCGGGCTGGCCGTGTCAAGTGATCGAGGTTTCATGATCCAGCTGGCTCGCGGGGCGGATGCGGAGGCCGTCGAACGCCACCGCCACCACGGTGCCGGCCAGTTCGGCGGCGGCGGCCGCGGCGCGCGGCCGGTACCACTCAATCAGGGAGTTGACCAGGCCGAACAGCAGCCGGGCGGCCAGCGGGCCGGGTCGCGGGGCCAGCGGATGCGGTCATGGCGCTCCCGGGGCGACGGCGCGGCTGCGGCCGCGGAACTCGGCGACGATCTCGTCACCACGGCGGACGGTGACATCGTAGATGCCGTTGCGGCCGTACCGGGTGCGCATCTCGGCGGTGGCCACCAGCTCGTCGCCCAGCCGGGCGCTGGCCACGAACGAGATCTCGGCCCCGGCCGCGACGGTCACCGCCCCGTGGCTGTTACACGCACAGGCGAACGCGGTGTCGGCCAGCATGAACAGGTAACCGCCGTGGGCGATGTCGCCCCCAGAGACCGACCGAACGGACGGTCACTAATCTTACTTCCCTTCACCTGCCCGGGAAGCTATTATTCCAGTAGTTAAGCCCCGAACGATCGGTTGGTATTCGGACTGAGCCACGGCGGAGTTGGCCAGCCCGGCTGGGCACGGCCACCAGCTTCGTGATAACCCTGTATAACGAACTGATAAAGGGAGCCGGCCGACCAGAGGTGGCGTTGTGACCGAAGGTGACGCAGTGACGGGAGTGGAGAGACTCACCGCCCGGGCCGTGGCCGAGGCGGTGACCGACCCCGAGCTGCCCATGCTGACCCTGGCTGACCTGGGTGTTCTCCGCGAGGTGGAAGAGTGCGGCGACGCGGTGACCGTAGCTATCACGCCCACCTACAGCGGCTGCCCGGCGCTGGATGCCATGCGCGATGACCTGGTGCACGCGCTCCGGCAGGCTGGTTTCGGCCAGGTCGAGGTGCGCACGGTGCTGACGCCGCCCTGGAGCACCGACTGGATCAGCGCGGCCGGCCGCCGCAAGCTGGCCGCGGCCGGGATCGCGCCGCCCGGCAAGGCGCCGCACCACCGCGCCGGCGGCCCGGTGCCGCTGACCCTCAGCCTGCCCAGCCGCCACGTGCACTGCCCGCACTGCGGATCGGCCGAGACCGGCCTGGTGTCCTACTTCGGCGCCACCGCCTGCCGCTCGGTGTACAGCTGCTGCACCTGCTCGGAACCCTTCGAGCACCTCAAAGAGATCTGAGCGGGACGTTGCCGTAGCGTAGGCCCGTGGACATTACCCAGCTGATCCTCGACGACCACCACGAGCAGCGGCGGCTGTTCTCGATCCTTGAGCAGATCGACCCGGGGAACACCGCGGTGCTGTCGTCGGTCTGGGACCGGCTGGCCACGTTCCTGGACCTGCACGCCCAGGCCGAGGAGGAAATCTTCTATCCCGAGCTGCTGCGGGTCGGGATCGCGGCGCGGCGAAAGGCCGGCGTGGAGGACGAGACGCTGGATGCGATCCACGACCACAACGAGATCCGGGACGCGGTGGCCGAGGTGGCCCAGCACACCGTGGGCACCGACGAGTGGTTCGCGGCGGTGGCCGGGGCCAACGAGGCCAACAGCGACCACATGGGCGAGGAAGAACGTGAGGGCCTGACCGACTTCCGGCGGCTGGCCAGCCTGCAGCTCCGGCACGAGCTGGCGGTCCGGTTCGCCGACTACGAGGCCAGGAACTTCGCCGGGGTGGAGCCGGTCGACAAGGACCCGGAGGCCTACGTGAAGGCCGAGGAGCAGGCCGCGCTGGGGGCCGACGGGTCGCTGAGCGTCGGCAGCCTCAAGCGACGCTGACCAGCGGCGTGCAATTCAGCAGGGAACTGCACGACGACGTGCTGGCCGGCGCGATCACGGTGTCGTTCCGGCTGTGGAAGCGGCCCAAGGTCAAGACGGGCGGTCAGTACCCGGTCGGGCCGGGCCGGGGCCGGATCGAGGTGGACTCGATCGAGCTGGTGCCGTTCGCCGCGATCACCGACGCCGACGTGCGGCGGGCCGGGGAGCCGGACCGGGAGACGTTGCGGCAGCGAGCCGCCCACGCGGGCCCGATCGACGACGGCACGCTGCTGTACCGGGTGGAGTTCCACCCGGTCTAGGCCGCCCGATCGGCCGCCGCAGTGGGACCTCCGGGCCTGGTGGGACGTTTTCCGGGGCGTTACGATAGTTGGCACGGCTGTCAGCCGGCGCCTGGAGGCGATCATCGTGGCCCGACAGTACAAATATCGCGCGCTGGTGCGGCTGGATCCTGAGACCAGCGGCTCGGAGTTCCCGCTCAAGGGCGGCCGGGTGGTGGTCCGGGCCGAACATCACGACACCCACCACAACAAGATGTTCAGCGCGCTGGTCACCGGCGTGCACGATGAACCGCTGCAGGCCCGGGGCCACAGCATCGAGCTGACCGTGACCGTGGTGGGCGAGGACGCCATCGAGTATCTCGAGGTCGGGGACAAGTTCGCGCTGTGGCGCGGGCACGACATCGGGCAGGGAATCATTTCCCGGCGGCTGCCGCTCTGGGTCGACGCGCCCTGACCTGGGGTAATACTCCCAGCCGGGGGTAACACGAAGGTGTGGCGCACTGGGTCCTGCACGTAGACCTCGACCAGTTCATCGCTGCGGTCGAGGTCCTGCGCCACCCCGAGCTGCGCGGGCAGCCGGTCGTGGTCGGCGGCGACGGCGACCCGGCCAAGCGCGGGGTGGTGAGCACCGCGTCGTATGAGGCGCGGGCGTTCGGCGTGCACTCGGGCCAGCCGCTGCGCCGGGCCGCCCGGCTCTGCCCGGACGCGACGTTCCTGGCGGTGGACCGGGACGCCTACGAGGCGGTCTCGGACGAAGTGATGGCCGCGCTGCGCGCGTCGGGCACGGTGGTGCAGGTGGTGGGCTGGGACGAGGCGTTCCTGGGAGTGGACACCGACGACCCGGAGGGTTTCGCCCGCGACCTGCAGCGGCGGGTCAGGGACGCGACCGAGCTGGACTGCACGGTCGGGATCGGCGAGAACAAGCTGCAGGCCAAGCTGGCCACCGGGTTCGGCAAGCCCGCCGGGGTGTTCCGGCTGACCTATGAGAACTGGGACGAGGTGCTCGGCGGCCGGGCCACCGACGCGCTGTGGGGCATCGGCGCCAAGACCGCGCAGAAGCTGGCTGGCCTGGGTGTACGCACCGTGCGCGACCTGGCGGCGGCCGACCCGGACGAGCTGGCGCGCGCGTTCGGGCCCGCCACCGGGCCCTGGCTGGTGCTGCTGGCCCGCGGCCACGGTGAGCGGACGGTGGACGACACGCCGTACCGGCCCCGCTCGCACGGCCGGGAGATCACCTACCAGCAGGACATCAGCGACTGGGAGCAGGTCACGGCCGAGGTGGACCGGCTGGCCGGCACGGTCGCGGCCGAGCTGGCCGGGGCCGAGCCGGAGCCGGGGGCGGACGGCCCGCGACCCGCGATCCGGGTGGTGGTCAAGGTCCGTTACGCGCCGTTCATCACCGAGACCCACGGTCAGCCGCTGGCCGGCCCGACCGTGGACGCTGAGCCGATCCGGGCCGCGGCGCTGACCGCGCTGGCACGCTTTACGGGGCGGCGGCCGGTCCGGCTGCTCGGGGTACGGGCCGAGTTCGCGTCGTTATCGCTGCCCGCTTCGGTGCACGTTTTCGCGACGATGTGACGATAACTGTTTACTTGGCGGTCGTAACCGCGTTACTTTTCCGTGGTCAATCGGGCCGGCCGCACCATTGGGGGCAGGAAAATGACAATCTCGCGCACTGGTCATCGCCTGCTGCGGGCCGCCGTTGCCTGCGGGGTGGGACTGTTCTCGGTCGCGGGAGTCGCGGTGCCGGCCTCCATCGCCTCGGCCACGCCCGCGCATCCGGCCGCGCCAGCCACGTCTTCGAAGGGCGTGACGATCAGCAGCACCGGGCTCAAGTCCGGCGCCATCAAGCACGTGTGGCTGATCATCCTGGAGAACAAGTCCTACGACGCCACGTTCACCGGGCTGAACCAGAACAGCTACCTGTGGAAGACGCTGCCCCAGCAGGGCGTCCTGCTCAAGAACTACTACGGCACCGGCCACTCCAGCATGGACAACTACCTGTCCCTGGTGTCCGGTCAGGCTCCCGAAGAGGACACGCAGGAAGACTGCAGCGTCACCGACAAGACCATCGGGCCGGACGCGGACATCGTGAGCAAGGGCGGCTCGCTCTTCCGCAACAAAAACTTCGGCCAGATGTACTCGCCGGCCAACGCCTCCCAGCCCAGCGGCGCGAACGCTCCCCAGGGTGCGAACGGCTGCACCTACCCGACCGACGTGCCGACGCTGTTCAACCAGCTCAACGCGGCGGGCAAGACCTGGAAGGGTTACGCCCAGGACATCGGCGGGGCGCAGGCCTCCGGCTCGACCTCGTTCCAGGCCAACACGGTGCCGAACCGTGAGGCAGCGGCGTGCGACGGCCCGGGCACACCGGCCAACAACCCGGACACCAACCCGACCAACATGGCGACCGGCTTCCCGGCCGGAGTGACCACGCTGACCGCGGCCCAGCCGAACGACCAGTACGTGTCCAAGCACTTCCCGTTCCCGTGGTTCCAGTCGCTGACCGGGTCTTCGGTCAACGGCCCGGCGCTGAACGAGCCGACCAACGGCGGCACCAACTGCGATGCCAACCACGTCTCCAACCTCGACAACCCGCAGACCGGGCTGGTGCACGACCTGAAGAACGCCAAGGACACCCCGGCGTTCAGCTGGATCACCCCCGACAACTGCAGCGACGCCCACGACGCGGTCTGCAAGGGCAACAACCTGTCCGGTGCGTTCAACTCGGGCGGCACGCCGAACTACAACTCGCCGCAGCCGTACGTGCCGGAGTCGACCACGCCGAAGAACTTCACCGGCGGCCTGTACGCCTCGGACCTGTTCCTGGAGTACTACATCCCGCTGATCGAGCAGTCGAAGGCGTTCAAGCAGGGCGGGCTGATCGACGTCACCTTCGACGAGGCGTTCCCGCCATTCACCTACACCGGGAACAGCTTCAACGACGCCAACAACTACCCGCCGACCGCGGCCGACAAGCCCAACGCGGCCGAGTCGATCAAGACCGACACGGCCGGTGAGAACCTGTTCGGCTACAACGTCCACTCCGAGCCGACCGGCCCGAACTCGACGCTGGGCACCAACAGCAAGGGCGATCAGCTGTACCCCGGCCCCGGTAACAACGCCTTCATCGACCGGCCGCCGGCCTGTACCCAGACCAGCCCGACGCTGGTGCCGGCGGACTGCGTCCCCGGCATCGTGCGGGGCGGCGCGGGCAGCCCGCCCGCGGCCCGGACCGACGCGGTGACCGCCAGCGCGGCGTCCAGCGACATCACCGACACCTCGATCGTGTCCGACGACACCGGGCGAGCGGTGACCGGGACCAACATCCCGGCCAACTCCTACGTCGGCGCGGTGCTCAACACGGGCCCGCTGTTCCCCGCGGCCAACACCGGCTCGGCCACCACCGGGTCGTTCCAGCTGGTCGGCCAGGACGGCACCCCGGTCAAGCCGACCGGGGCGGTCAGCAGCATCACGCTGAGCGCCGAGGGTGACCCCGGCCACCTGGCGGCCGGGCAGACCCCGGACCCGCTGTGGGACGCCACCGACCCGACCACCGGCGGCGGTGACACTGGCAGCGTGCTGATCAGCCCGTTCATCAAGCCGGGGACCACTTCGGCCGTGTTCTACAACCACTACAGCTGGCTGCGCACGATGGAGGACATCTTCAACGTGTCGGCCGGGCACGACCACGCCAAGCTGCCGGCCGGAACGGTCTCCGGCGGCCTGGACGGCCAGGGTCACCTGGGGTACGCGGCCCAGCTGGGGTTGCGGTCGTTCGGGCGGGACGTGTTCAACAACCCGTCCGCGCACGGCTGCGGCTGCGGCAACAAGCTGACCACGGTCGTGGTCCCGGGCACCGGCTCGTCCGGGCCATCGTGGCTGGGGCTGGCCATCGGGGCACCGGTGGCGGTCCTGCTGGCGGCCGGCGGTTACCTGTGGATCCGCCGGCGCGGGCCTGTCCCCGGGCGGTCATGAGGCTGCCCACCCGGAGCACGGTCACGGCGGCCACCTTGACGGTGGCCGCCGTGACGGCCGTGGCCGGCTGCAGTTCCGGAGCCCCGAAGCCTGCCGCGGCCGCTCGGGCGGCGGGGGCGGCGGGGGCGGCGGCCATTGGCAGCTATCCGTCGTTCCTGCCCAAGAGCACGCTGCAGCAGCCCACCGACTCGGTCCTGACCGGCACGGTCCAGCGCCCGGCGCTGACCAACGAGGGCGACGTGGTGAAGGCGAAGACCGCCCACTGGTCGGTGCTGATCAACGTCACCGGCCCGCAGGTACCCGGCGAGGGGCTGCCGTTCCAGGCCAACGCGGACACCTGCACCTGGGTGGTCACGATGTCGGCCGCGACCGGGCCGGTGCCCATCTCGACCGCGGACTTCACCGCCATCGACGACCAGGGCACCGTGTACAAGCCCGCCTTCGTAAAGGGCCAGCCGAAGCCGCCGGTGGTGCTGAAGCCGGGCCAGAAGGTCAGCTTCGAGCTGCGCGCGGTCGAGGCGACCGGCGAAGGCCTGATGCGCTGGGCCCCGGACGGCACCCACATCGTGGCCAAGTGGGACTTCGTCGTCGAGAACGATTGACCGTGAGCGAATGACAGGGGCCGCCACCTGCTCAGGCGGCCTGCCGGGGTGGGCTGTGGCTGTGCAGTATCCGGCCGTCGGGTGCGGTGGCGGTCGCGGTGCCGTCAGGATGGCAGGCAAGAGTCCAGCCCCAGCGGTGGACGGCGATCAGGTGGTGGAACCGGCACAGCAGGGTCAAGTTGGCCAGGCTGGTGGGGCCGTCGTGGGCGCGGGGGCGCAGGTGGTGGACCTGACAGACGGCGGGAGGCTGGGTGCAGCCGGGGAACCGGCAGTGCCGGTCGCGCAAGGTCACGGCGCGGCGCAGGTGGGACGGGATGATCGGGGTGGCGGCGCCCAGGTCCAGGGGCTGGCTCGGGCCAGCCATTGGGTGCGGAAGTGCCCGGGCGCGGAGGCGGGCAGCCAGGCCGGTGGGGCCGGACAGCAGGTCGACGGCGTGCTCGGCGACCAGGTCGCGCAGGTGCTGCCGGACGGCCGGGGTGAGCAGGTCGCCCGGGCTGACGGGCGGGCCGCCCTGGTCATGGGCGAAGGCCGGGACCGGCAAGGCCATGGCGATCAGATCGTCGGCCAGGAACCAGTCCAGGTGACCGGTGATGACCGGGATCACGGTCGCATCGCAGGCAGCGGCCGCGGCCTCCGGGCCAGCCAGGGACCATCGGCCTTCGAGCACCGAGCCACCCGTGGCGGGCTGAGCGCCGGCGAACTGACCGGCCAGAGCGGCCAGGCGGGCCAGATCCATGTGCGCGTAGACGTGCAGGGGCTGGCCGTCCCGGCCGGGCAGCATGTTCGCGGCGATCAGCCGCTGGCAGGCCTCCTCCAGCGCATCATGACGACGCTGGGCGGCACTGCGGGTGTCCTCCGGGCCTGCCTTGGCGCTCAGCGCGTCCAGGATCGCGGACAACGCGGCGGTACAGGCCGGGGTCAGGTCACCGGTCAGGCGGCCCGCACCGGCCAGCGTCCTGTCCAGCCACAGTGAACGATCCGCGAAGCCGTCACCGTCCTCATCGGGCGTGGCGGCCCGGGCCAGCATCTCGTCGGCCAGCAGGGCCAGGCCGGGCAGGTCCGCGCCGGCGGCCGCGGCGGCGAGCAGGATCTGGTCCGCGTCCTTGATCAGCTCGGGTGGCAGCCGGTCGGTCCAGGAACAGATCTCCCGCGCCCATGACGCCGAGATGACCTCGCCAGCCAGGGCCTCCGCGATCAGCGGATGCGACTGCAACCGGCCCATCCAGGCCATCGCCCCGGCCGCGGCCCCCTTGGTGATCCGGGTGAATGCCCGCAGCCAGGGCTTGGGCCCGAACTGGCCGTCGGCCTCATACCCGTGCCCGGCACAGAATGCGGACAGCGCCGCGGCCCGCGCCGCGGTCAGGGCCGCCTCCGCCCGCTCCAGGCCGGCAAGAGTCTCGGCCTGAGTCGCGGTGGGCAGCGCGGCCGGGTCGCAGGTGGCCAGGAAGGACAACCCGGCGCGCGCCATCGTCAGCGCTTCAGTAACGCCTGACGGCTTGGTACACATCCAGATCACCTCCCTCATTCGATCCCTAGTTCGATAGTAGGCACAGGGTCCGACAAAACGGGCCTTGGATGGCGGGCGGCGGGCAGGAGATGATCGGGGGATGGCGGAACAGGGCGCGGCGGCGCGGCGGATGTGGACGTTGTTCGAGCCGGTGCACGCGGTGACGTACTTCGCGCCGGAGGCGCTGGAGGCGTTCAAGTCGGCGGGACTGCGCGGCTTCTGGCGCGGGTACTTCGCCGGCCGGGCGGCGCCGCTCGGGCCGGCCAGGCCCGCGGTGGTCACGGCGTCGTTCTACAACTTCGCGCCCTCGTTCGTGGCGCGGGCGGTGCCGGGGGTGTGGGAGCTGATCTCGCCGGACGACGCCGTGCGGGTGCGGAGTGAGGGCGCGGTGGCGTCGCTGCGCAGCCTGCTGGCCGGCCAGGACGCCCAGGTCAAGGCGGCGGTAGGGCTGCTGGACCGGGCCCTGGACGGCCTGGACCATCCGGGCCGGGTGCTGAGCGCGGCCAACGCCGCCGTTCCGGCTGGTGAGGGCGGCGACCTGGGGCGGCTGTGGCAGGCGGCCACCACGCTGCGCGAGCACCGGGGCGACGGGCACTTCGCCGCCGTGCTGGCGGCCGGGCTGGACGGGTGTGAGGTACTGGCGTTGCGGTGCGGCCTGGACATGAGCCGGGACACCATGCAGCCGATCCGGGGCTGGACGGACGAGCAATGGGACGCGGCTCGCTCGCGCCTGGCCGGCCGGGGCCTGCTCGGCACGGACGGGTCGGCCACCGACGCGGGCCGGGCGTTGCACACTGCGGTCGAGGCGGCCACCGACCAGGCGGCGTCGCGGCCGTGGGAGCTGCTCGGTGACGCCGGCGTGGCTGAGCTGGTCGAGGTGCTGACGCCGCTGGCGGTCGCCTGCGCCCAGGTGGTCCCCTATCCCAGCCCGATTGGTGTGCCCAGGCCCGGCTGATCGCCGCCGGGGTCAGGCGCCGGCGGGTAGTGAGTGGTCCCAGTCCGACAGCAGGGTGCGGAGGGCGGCGATCAGGGCTACCGGCTGGTCGAGCAGGACGTGATGACCGGCGGCGGGGATCTCGATGACCGGGGCGACCCGGCCGAGGCGGTCGTACATGGTCTGGCTCATCTGGACCGACATAATGCCGTGCTCGGCCCGGAACAGGGCGACGCGGCAGTCGAGGCGGGCCAGCAGACCAGCGGCGAACGGCTCGCGGGCGAAGATGCGGGGGTCGAACTTCCAGGTCCAGCCGTTACCGTCCGGCGCCGGGCGCACGGACGTGGCGGCGACGTGGGCGGCGGTGTACGGGAGGGTCGGCTGGGGCGGGATGGTCCGGAAGTGGGCGATGGCCTCCTCGCGGGTCGGGTAGGCGCGCAGCGGGCCGAACGCCCGGCGTTCGCGGGCGGCGGTCTCCTCGGGGGTCAGGTCGCGGGTGCGCACCGGGGAGTCGATGATCACCGCGCCCGCGAGCCGGCCGCCGGGCAGGCTGGCCAGGCGGAGGGTGACCAGGCCGCCCATGCTGTGGCCGATCACGGTCGGCTGGGCCAGGCCGGCGTCGGCCGCGACGGCCAGGATCTCGCGGGCCCAGCCGTCCATCGAGTAGTCGTCGCGGCGGCCGCTGTCGCCGTGCCCGGACAGGTCGATCGCCACCACCCGCCGGTCCTGGGTGAGCAGCGGGGCGATGTGGTCCCACCAGTGGGCGTGGGCCCCGCCGCCGTGCACCAGCACGATGCCGTGCGGGCTGGGGTCACCCCAGGCCAGATAGCTGATCGGGATGCCGTCGACCGGGACCGAGTGGGCCTCCGGCTGGCTGGCCAGGGCCTTGGTGAACCACTCGGGAGGCGGCTCCATCACGGCGCGGCCGCGGCCAGCAGGCCGGCGGTGACCTGGCGGCTGCGTTCCTCGGTCAGGCCGAAGCTCACCGGGTAGACGATGACGTGGCCGACGTGGCGGCCGAACTCGGCCAGCTTGGCCTGGACCTGCTTGGGGGTGCCGGCCGCGGCCATACTGTCGACCATCTCGTCGGGGACGGCGGCGACCATGGCCGGGATGTCGCGGGCGGCGAAGGCCGCGCGGATCTTCTCGCCGGCCGCGGCGAAACCGGCCGCTTCCACGACCGTGCCGTAGGTGCGCGGGGCGGCGTAGAACGCGAGCTGGGCGGCGGCCTCTTTCCGGGCTTCTTCCTCATCATCGGAAACCGCGCAGATGACCATGGCGACGATCTCGACCTGGGCGGGATCGCGCCCGGTCTTGTCCGCGCCGGCCGCGATGACGGGCCGCACCACCTCGGCGAAGTAGGACGGGGTGAACAGCGGGTGGCCGATGAACCCGTCACCGACCCGGCCGGCGACCTCGATCATGCGCCGGTTCACCCCGGCCGTGAACACCGGGATCTCGGTGCGCAGGGGGGCGGTCATCTCCGCGGTCGGGGCGATGTCCACGTGGTAGAACCGGCCGTCGTGCCGGACCGGGCCCTCGTGCAGCCGCCACAGCCGGCGCAGCAGCGGGATCAGCTCCTCCAGCCGGGAGGCGGGGCCGGACGGGTCGACGCCGTGCCAGTTGGCCATCATCTTGGTGGTGCCGGTGCCCAGACCGTAGGCCAGCCGGCCACCGGACAGCTCGTCCAGGCTGCGGGCCTCGGTGGCCAGCACCAGCGGGGTCCGGCCGACCGCGTAGGCGATCGCGCTGCCGATCCGGGCCCGGCTGGTGGCCTGGGACATGGCGGCCAGGCTGACGATCCCGGACCGGGTGTAGAACTCGGGACTCCAGGCGGTCTGGTAGCCGCGCCGTTCGGCCTCGGCGGCCACCTCGGCCGTCTCGGCCACGCCGCCCCGCAGCACCGCGAAACCCCTGCTGGCTTCCGCGACACGGCCGGCCTCCGGGCATCTGGCCTCCTGCTCAGCTTCGGTAGTGGTCGGCGTGCTGCTGGCGGACCAGGTTCTTCTGGATCTTGCCGGTGCTGGTCTTGGGCAGCTCATCGACGACGATAACGTCCTTGGGCGTCTTGAAGCCGGCCAGTTGCTCGCGGACCCGGGCGATCAGCGCGCCGGCGTCGATCGCGGTCCCGGGCCGCAGTACCACTACGGCGGTGATGGCCTCGGTCCAGCGTTCGTGCGGCAGGCCGACGACCACCGCCTCGGCCACCCCCGGCTCGGCCGCGTACACGGCCTTCTCCACCTCGATCGAGGCCACGTTCTCGCCGCCGGTCTTGATCACGTCCTTGTACCGGTCGGCGAACCAGAGCACGCCGTCGTCGCCGAGCCGCCCGACGTCGCCGGAGTGGAACCAGCCGTGCGCGAACGCGGTCGCTGTGTCTTTTTCATTGTCGAGGTAGCCCTGCATGGTGGACGGACCGCGGTAGACGATCTCCCCCTGCTCGCCGGGCGGCAGCAGCTCGCCGCCGGGGCCCATGATCGCGACCTGGACGCCGGTGATCGGGGTGCCGACCGCGCCGATGTGGGACAGCTGGTGCTCGGGGCGGAACAGGGTGGAGCAGGGTGACATCTCGGTCTGCCCGAACAGCAGCGCGAAGTCGCACTGGTAGGCGTCCAGGCAGCGGCGGATGAGCGCGTCCGGCATGGGAGCCATCGCGTAGACGGCACGGCGGAGGCTGCTGATGTCGGTGGTGGCAAAGGACGGCTCGTCAAGAGCGGCCCGGTACATCATCGGCAGCCCGAAGACCTGGGTGATCTCTTCGCGTTCGATCAGGGCCAGCCACTGGGCGGGGTCGAATCCGCGCAGGATATAGGTGGTCGCGCCGACCAGGATGGCGGGCGTGCAGAACGCGTTCAGCTGGGCGGTGTGGAACATCGGCATCATCGCCGCGAACCGGTCGGCCGAGCTCCAGCCCGAGTCCAGCGCGGCCGACATCGACTCCAGGTAGATGGCCAGGTGGGTGCCGACCACGCCCTTGGGGAACGAGGTGGTGCCCGAGGTGTACAGGTAGCTGATCGCGTCCCGGTCGTCGACCACGCACTCGGGCTCGGCGGCGCTCCCGGCCGTTTCGGCCAGCGCGCCGGTGCTGGTCCAATGCCGGTCGGCGGGCTCCTGCTCGTACCGGGCGCCCAGGCCGGGCATGACGATGACCTCGGCGACCCCCGCCACCTTGGCGATCGCGTCCCGCAAAGGCTCGATCAGCTGGGTCTCGATGGCCAGGCCGCGCGCCCGCGAGTGGTCGAGGACGTAGGCCACCTCGTCGGGGCGCCAGCCCAGGTTGATCGGCACCGCGACCACGCCGAGCTTGGCGCAGGCGTAGTACAGGGCCAGGAACTCGGCGCTGTTGCCGGACGCGATGCCGAGGGCGTCGCCGCGGTCGTAACCCAGGCCGGCCAGGCCGTGGGCCAGCCGGTTGACCAGGGCGTTGAACTGGGCGTAGGTCCAGCGGCGGTCGCCTTCCACCACCGCCAGGTGGTCCGGGCGGGCGGCGGCGCTGCGGGTCAGGGTGTCGCCGATGTTGACGCGCTGGATCAGGTTGCGCGCGAGGTCCATGGTGGGGCTCCTAGTAGGACCGGGGCAGGCCCAGGCTGTGCTGGGCCACGTAGTTCAGGATCATCTCCCGGTTGACCGGGGCGATACGCAGCAGCCGGGCCAGGCCCCAGTACGGGATCAGCCCGTACTCGGTGGCCACCCCGTTGCCGCCGTGCGTCTGGATGGCCGCGTCACATGCGGAAAGGGCCGCCTCGGCGGCCGCGTACTTGGCCATGTTCGACGCCTCGCCCGCGGCCTCGCCGTGGTCGTGCTGCCAGGCGGCCTGCCGGGTCATCAGCGCGGCCAGCTCGGTCTCGATCTTGGCCTTGGCCAGCGGGTGCGAGACGCCCTGGAGCGCGCCCATCGGCGCGGACCAGATCTGGCGGTCGATCGCGTAGCGGCTGGCCGTGGTGAGCACGTGCCGGGCGACGCCGACGCCGAGCGCGGCGCCGGTGATCCGCTCCGGGTTCAGGCCGTGGAACACCTGGCGGAAGCCGTCGCCCTCGGTGCCGACGAGCGCGTCCGGGCCGACCCTCAGCTGGTCAAAAAACAAGGTGTACTGGCGCTCGGGTAGCAGCAGGTCGACCGGCAGCAACTGCTTGGTGAAACCGGGGGCGTCGGTGGGGACGACGAAGAGGGAGAGCTGTCCCGGGCGGGTGCGGGCCACGACCAGCACCGCGTCGGCTTCCTCGACCCCGGAGATGTAGTACTTGGTGCCGGAGATCAGCCAGTCGTCGCCGTCGCGGACGGCGGTGGTGGACAGCTTGTGGGTGTTCGAGCCCGCGTCCGGCTCGGTGATCGCGAACACCACCTTGGAGCTGCCGTCGGCCAGACCGGGCAGGTACCGCTTGCGCTGCTCGTCGGTGCCGAACGCGGCGATCACCTCGGCCGAGATGGCCGACGAGACCAGCAGCAGGAGCAGCGGCGTGCCCTGGGCGGCGATCTCCTCGCAGACGATCTCCAGCTCAACCAGGCCGCCCCCGCCGCCGCCGTACTCCTCGGGGATGTTCACCCCGATGAACCCGGCCTGGCCGAGCGCCTGCCACAGCTCCTGGCACGGCTCGCGGCGGGCGGCGTGCTCGGCGTAGTAGGCCGGACCGAAGTCCCGGGCGATCTCCGCGACCGCCGTGCGCAGAGCCCGGTGCTCGTCGGTTTCCGCGAAGTCCACGGCCGCTACCTCTCACTCCGTCGTATTAGTGAAGGCCCCTTCACTAGCGACTCTAACGGCAAGCTGCGAGACTGGCTAGATGGCGCAGTCAGCAGAGCCGGCCCGGCCGCGGGTCCGGGACCCGGACCGTAAACAGAGGATCCTGACCGCCGCGGCCGCGCTCGGTGCCCGGCGCGGCTTCCACGCGATCTCGATGGCCGACATCGGGGCCGAGGCCGGCATCGTCGGTTCCGGCATCTACCGGCACTTCGGCAGCAAGACGGCGATCCTGGTGGCGCTGCTCGACCAGGTCATGGACCGGATCGCCAACGGGGGCGCGGAGGTCATCGCGGCCGGCGGCAGCGACGACTTCGTGCTGTCGGAACTGGTTCGCGATCACATCGCGACGGCCATCGAGGACCGCGAGATCCTGGCCGTCTACCATCGCGAAGTCCACACGCTTCCGGAGGAGGACCGGCGGCGGCTGCGCCGCCGTCAGCGGCACTTCATCGAGGACTGGGTGCACCTGCTGGCGCCGCTGCGGACCGACCTGACCGACGGGGAGTTGCGGCTGGCCGTGCACGCGGCCATCGGGGCGATCCAGTCGACGCTGTTCTTCCGCAGCGGGCTGCCCCGGGACCAGCTGGCGGCCCGGCTGGAGGAGATGACGCACGGCTGCCTGGGGACCAGGCCGGTGGCGGGAAGTGAACCGTCGTTGACTAGGGCCGGAGGGGCCGACGCCGCTGTTCAGGTGAGGTGACCGTGGGTCACTCCTCGCGGAGGGTGGCGGCGGGGCGGAGGCGGGCCCAGAGGAGCGGGGCCAGCGCGTCGATAGCGAAGGCACCGGCCAGGACGGTGCCGGCGCCCATGGCGACGCCGCTGATGACGTCGGTGAAGTAGTGGAAGCCCTGGGCGATCATGGCCACGCCGACCGCGGTGGCCAGCGCGTAGGCGGCCACGATGCTCGGGTACCGGGCCCGATTGGGCCACCGGCTGAGCAGCACGGCGGCCAGGGTGGCGAGCGTGAACACGGCGGTGGTGTGGCCGCTGGGCATGCTCAGCACGGCCACCGAGACCAGGTGGCCGTCCGGCGCGAACGCCGCACCGCCGATGGTGCGGCCGATGACCGGCTTGAGGACGTCCTCGGTCAGCACCGCGGACACCGGCGCCGCCAGCAGGGCCAGCACCGCCCCGCGCCACCAGCGGGCCAGCGCACAGCCCAGCGCGGCCGCGATCGTGACCAGGGTGACCTCGGCCGGGTCACCGAACCAGGTCAGCGCCGTGAGCGGGACCGAGGTGACGCCCACGCGGGCCTGGACCCAGTGGTCCACGCTGGCGTCCAGCGGGCCGGCCACAGTGTGCCCGGCGTAGTGGACGCCGAGCGCGGTCACCACGGCCACGCAGCCCGCGATCGCCACGGCCAGCCCGAGACGGGCAGGCGGGGCGATCAGGGCGCGGGGCGGGCGGCTCGCCTGCGGCTGCCGCCATCGCCCCTGCGCCATGCGCTCAGTGTAGGAACCGAGCGTGACCGGCCGGACCAGCTGGCTCCGGGCCGGTCAGTGCTCGAGGGCGGCGTCGAGGGTGATGTCGACGCCGGTGAGGGCCTTGCTGACCGGGCAGCTGGCCTTGGCCCCGTTGGCCGCTTCGGCGAACTGCTCGTCGGTGAGGCCGTCCACCTCACCACGTACGGTGAGCTTGATGCCGGTCAGCTTGAAGCCGCCGGCCGGGTCGGGGCCCAGCGAGACGTCGGCCTGGACGTCGAGGGCCTGCGGGGTGCCGCCTGCCTGCCCGATCAGCGCGGACAGCTGCATGGCGTAGCAGGCGGAGTGAGCGGCCGCGATGAGTTCTTCTGGGCTGGTGGCGCCGTTGGCCTGCTCAGCGGCCCGCTTCGGGAACGACATCTCGTAGGTGCCGAGCTTGGAGCTGGTCAGCTCGACCTGACCCGAGCCCTGCTCGAGGGTGCCAGTCCAGGCGGTGCGGGCGATACGGGTGGGCATCGTTGCTCCCTGCAGTTGGGATCTTCGGTCACTGCGGACTCTATTACCCCAGCACCAGGAGGCAATCAGGCAGAGCTATGGGCACCGGTCATCAGCGCGGCCAGGTCCTCCGGGGCCAGGAACGACGGCGGGGGTGGCGGCCCCCAGCTGAACAGGCCGCGGGCGCCCTCCAGCACCTCGGGCTTCCACAGCTGGTCGTCGATGATGCAGTCCATGTCGGAGTAGTACTCGGAGAAGTTGCCGGCCGGGTCCTTCAGGTACCAGAAGAAGTTCGACCCGGCGTGGTGGCGGCCCATGCCCCAGATGTGCCGCTCCGGGTGGCCGTCGAGCATCCCGGCCGCGCCCCGGCCGACCTCGTCGACGTCGTCGACCTGCCAGGACGTGTGGTGCAGGAAGCTGACCGGGGCGTTCAGGGCGAGCAGGTTGTGGTGATCGGTCGAGCAACGCAGGAACGCGCCTGCCCCCTTGATGTAGTCGCTGGCCTTGAAGCCCAGCCCGTCGGTGAAGAACGCGGTGGTGGCCTCCAGGTCGGTGGTGCCGACGACCGCGTGGCCGAGCTTTCGGGGGCGCACCGGGCCGTCGCGGAGGATGCCGGGGGCGCGGTTGTCGTGGCGCTCGGTCCGGCCGGGGCCGTTGTAGGGGGTGGCGGGCACCGTCGGCTGGGTGAGCCGGCCGGCCACTTCCAGCGTGGTGTGGACGCCGGTGGCCTTCTCGACCGCGCTCAGGGTGGTCGCGGTGCGGTCGGCGGCCACCCCCAGGCGGGCCAGGCCGGCCGCCACCCGGGCCAGGTCGTCCGGGTCGTCGACGCCGATGTGCAACTCGACCAGGCGGCGGGCCGGCGCCGGTACGACCCGGAGCTGGCGGCCGCCGTCGGCGGTGGTGAACCAGCCGTCGCCGACGGGTTGCAGGCCGAACTCGGTGTAGTAGCCGACGGTCTCGGCGACGTTCGGTACGCCCATGGTGACCGAGGTCAGGCGGTGCAGGCTCATCGTTGATCCCTTCGCGTAGACGGGCCTCAGACCAGCGGCGTGATCTTGTCTTCGACGCCCAGCAGGGCCTTGCCGTAGATCTCGTAGCCGACCATCGGCGACACGATCGCGTGCCGGGCCGCGGTGGCCGAGTCGCGCCAGATCCGCTGCAGCGGGTTCACGTCGGCGAAGCTGCCCGCGCCGTGGGCCGACAGCAGGATGTCGATGGCCCGGGTGATCTTCTCGGCCACGTAGCCGGTGTCGGCCCGGACCCGGGCGCGGCCGAGGTAGTCCAGGTACTCGCCGCTGACCGCGGCCTGGTCGATGTCGTCGGCCGCCCGGTAGGCGTGCAGGTGGGCGGTGTCGATCAGCATCGCCGCCTCGGCGATCTGCAGCTGGAACGCCACCGAGTCGGCCTGCGCCTCGAAGAACGTGTAGGAGACCGGCTTCTTGGGCGCCTTGCTGCGCACCAGGTCGAGCGCGGCCCGGCCCATGCCCAGCTGCGGGCCGATCAGCACCAGGGCGAGGATCGGGACCAGGGCCGAGCGGTAGAACGTCTCGTCGGTGTACTCGGTGCCGTAGTGACCCTCGATCGCGGGCGGCACCGACATCACCCGGTGGGCGGGCACGAACACGTCGTCGGCGACCAGGCAGTTGCTGCCGGAGGACCGCATGCCGGCCACGAACCAGGTGTCCTCGACCACCATGTCGGCCGCCGGGATCAGGGCCACGCCCTGGTCCTTGATCTCGCCGGACTCGTCGGTGATGGGGATGCCGAGCACCGCCCAGGAGGCGTGCCAGGAGCCGGAGTTGTAGTACCAGCGGCCGGTGATCCGCCAGCCACCGTCGACCTTGACCGCCTGGGCGGTCGGCGCCAGCACGCCGGAGACCAGCGCGTCCGGGTCGTCGTTGAACACATCGTCCTGGGCCTGCTCGGGAAACAGCCCGGTGATCCAGGAGCAGACGTTGAGCAGCGTCACCACCCAGGATGTACCGCCGTCGGCCTCGCCCACCTTGGCGGACACGTCGAGCATGGTCCGCATCGAGGTCTCGTAGCCGCCGTAGCGGCGGGGGGTGGCGACCTTGAACGCGCCCGCTTCGCGCAGGGCATCGATGCTCTCCTGGGGGACGCGGCGGTCGGCTTCACCCTGGGCGGCGTTCTTGGCCAGCAGGTCATGCAGCCCGGCGATGCGGTCGAGCAGTCCCTCGGCAGCCCGGTTACCGGCCTGGTTGCCGGAGGGTGCGGTGATGGTCATGGGTTCTCCTCAGGCGGGCTCAGCGCGCGAACGCGGCGATCTGTTCGGTGATCGGCCGTGGGGACCGCACCGCGAAACGGGAATGGGTGCCGTAGGTCTGGTCGGCGTAGACCAGCGGCGCCGTGTCGTCACGGCGGCTGGCCTGGCTGACCAGGCCGAACAGCAGGCGATGATCACCTGCTTCGACGTCTTTGTACAGCTCGCAGACGGCCCAGCCGGACGCCGCCGCCAGCCGGGGCAGCCCGTGATCCTCGCGCCAGGACACCGAGCCGAACCGGTCCACCCCGCGCCGGGCGAACAGCACGGCCACGTCCTCCTGGCCGTGGGCGAGGATGTTGATGCCGAACCGGCCGGTGCGCTGAATCTCGCCGAGCAGGCTGGACTCGTTGGCGAAGGCCACGCTGATCAGCGGCGGGTGCAGCGACAGGGAGGCGAGCGCGCTGACTGTGGACCCGGCCGGGCCGTGCTGGCCGGCCGTGGTCACCACGGTGACCGGGGCGCACACCCCGGCCATCAGCGACCGGAACTCATCGTCGGTGACCACAGCGTCGTGTCCTTCCGCCCGGGGCACATCATGACAGCGAAACAATCATGATGAATATGATGCTCGGTGCGCTCTGAGGCCTTGTCAAGACAATCCAATACATTCATCATGATTAATAAGTCCCGAGGAGGCGTGATGGCCCAGCGACCGCCCGGTCCCCGCGATCGGCGTCTGGCGGTGCCCGAGGCGCCGGAGGCGGACGAGGTACCTGGGGCTAGTGGGGCTAGCGTGGCGCGCAAGGTTGATGGGGCGCACGGAGCTGACGGGACTGGCAGGGCTGGCGGGGCTGGCGGGGTGGCGGTGGACGAGCCGGCCTGGCGGCGCGGGGACTGGGAACGGGCGGCGGCGCGGGCCGACGGCGGGACCCGGCAGACCCGCACCGAGCTGGCGGCGGCCCGGCTGGGCGCGATCGCGGCGGCGGCGATGCCCGGTGACCGGCTCGGTTCCAAGGAGGAGCTGCGCGGGCAGTGCGGCGTCTCGGTGGGCACGTTCAACGAGGCGATCCGGCTGCTGCAGGCGCGCAAGCTGGTCACGATCCGGCCCGGGCCGGGCGGCGGGCTGTTCGCGGCCGAGCCGTCGCCGATGGTCCGGCTGGGCAACTCGGTGCTGGCGCTGGACGCCGAGGAGACGTCGGTGGCCGACGCGGTGCGCATCCGGGAGGCGCTGGAGCCGCTGATCATCGAGGACGCGCTGTGGCACGCCTCCCCGGCCGACCTGGCCGAGCTGCGGGCGCAGGTGCGGCGGATGCGGGCGGCGGCCGACGAGCTGGATCCGGTCGCCTTCATCCGGGCCAACTGGGGGCTGCACGCGCGGATCGCCGCGCTCAGCCCGAACGTCATGCTGCGCTCGCTCTACACCAGCCTGCTGGACCTGATCGAGTCCCACACGCTGTCGGTGCTGCCGGTCAGTGAGCAGCCGCTGCTGGAGTACGTGGCCCAGCGCTACCAGTTGCACGCCGACCTGGTCGAGGCGATCGCCAGCCGGGACAGCGCCCAGGCGCTGGACCTGATCGCCGAGCACGGGAGGGCGGGCACCGTGCCGGTAGCGTCGGGGGCATGAACCCCGCCGAGCTGGACGCCGCCGACCCGCTGGCCCCGCTACGGAGCCGGTTCGTCCTGCCGGACGGGGTCATTTACCTGGACGGCAATTCACTGGGCGCGTTGCCCGTGCCGGTCGCCGGGCGGCTGGCCGATGTGGTGGGACGCCAGTGGGGAGAGGACCTGGTCCGGGCCTGGAACGACGACGGCTGGTGGCAGGCACCGGAACGGATCGGGGACCGGATCGGGGCGCTGATCGGCGCCGCGCCGGGCCAGACCGTGGCCGGGGACTCCACCTCGGTGCAGCTGTTCAACACGCTGACGGCGGCGGCCCGGATGCGGGACGGCGCGATCGTCACCGACGCCGGCCAGTTCCCGACCGACGGCTACGTGGCCGACTCGGTCGGCCGGCTGATGAACCGCGAGGTGGTACGGACCCCGGACCCGTACGAGGCGCTCAGCGGCGGCGACGTCGCGGTGCTGGCCTGGTCTACTGTCGACTTCCGGACCGGCCGGCTCTGGGACATGGCCGGGCTGACGGCGGCGGCCCACGAGGCCGGCGCGGTGGTGCTGTGGGACCTGTGCCACGCGGTTGGCGCGTTGCCAATGCAGGTTGACGCGGACGGCGTGGACCTGGCGGTGGGGTGTACGTACAAGTACCTGTCCGGCGGGCCGGGGTCTCCCGCGTTCGTTTACGTGGCCCGGCGGCACCAGGCCAGGCTGGATCTGCCCCTCAACGGCTGGCACGGGCATGCGCGGCCGTTCGCGATGGAGGCCGGCTATCACCCGGCCGGCGGGATCGGGCGGGCCAGGATCGGGACGCCGCCGATGCTGTCGCTGCTGGCGCTGGACGCGGCGCTGGACGTGTTCGACGGCGTGGACCTGGATCTGGTTCGGGCCAAGAGCTTGCGGCTGGCTGAGTTCTTCATCGCCGGCGCGGACGAGGCGGGTTTTGAGGTGATTACGCCACGGGACCCCGAGGCGCGCGGCAGCCACGTGTCGCTGCGGCACCCGGACGCGCTGCCGGTGATGGCGGCGCTGATCGAGGCGGGCGTGATCGGCGACGTCCGGCCGCCGGACGTGCTCCGGTTCGGGTTCAACGCGCTGTACAACTCGTTCGGCGATCTGGCAGCCGCGCTGGGCATCTTGCGCGACGTGGCGGCCTCGGGCCGGTATCGGGAGCCGCGGTTCCAGGTCCGTCAGGCCGTCACGTAGCGCGCTGGCTGGTCAGGAGCCGTCGGAGTCGCGGATCCAGCGGGCGCGGCGGAACAGGCGGCCGAGGCGGTCGCCCAGGTTTGCGCCGGTGTCCTGGAGGGCGTCGACGTGGTAGACCGGCGCGCCGTCGGGGGCCGGGAGGTGGGCCGCGGCGTCGTCGTCCAGGGTGGAGCGGACGTAGCTGGTGGTGATGACCTGCACCTGGTCGGCGTCGACGAAGCGGAGGCCGTCCTTGGTCGCCACGACGAGGCCGTCGAACAGGTCTTCCTCGGGGATCTGGAGGACGTGCTCGAGGGTGCCGATCTCGTGTCCGGTGGCGGTGAGCACCGGGACCCCGGCCGGGACAGCCTGATAGGAAATGGCTTGGTCAGTCATGCCGGCATCCTAGGCCGGCTCAGCGCAGGCCGTGCCAGCGGCCGTGACCGCTGACCTCCTGGTGCAGCCGGGCCAGGTGGGCGGCCCGGCTGGCGACCGGGGGCGGGGGCGGGGCGGCTTCGGCGGTGGCCGCGGCGCGGCGCTGCTGCAGCTCGTCTCGGATCGTTTTGGCCCAGAAGAAGGCCCCCATGACCGCGAACAACGGCCATTCGAACGTGTAGGCCCAGCTCAGGCTGTTGCCGCCGAGCGCCCGGTGCAACTGCCAGTCACCCAGCCAGCACATACCCCAGAAGGCCACGACCGCGAACGCGTGCCAGGCCAGCCACCGGGGCGAGATGAGGAACCGCCACCGGGGCGCCGGGCTGGACTGGACCATCAGCGGCCCCAGGGCAGCAACGCGGTCACGGCCATCACCGCGAACAGCAGGGTCAGGTAGGCGATCGACTGGTGGAACAGCCGCATCGCGGCCCGGTGGCCGGCCGGCGGGGCGCCGTCGGCGACCCCCGCTTGCAGCTGATGCGCCCCGGCCAGGAACCAGACCCCGAGCCCGGCCGCGCAGCCGCCGTACAGCCAGCCCGCGTACGGGATCAGGACCAGCGTCGCCGCCACCATCGCGTAGGAGTAGAAGACGATCTTCCGCGCCACCACGGCGGGCGACGCCACCACCGGCAGCATCGGCACGCCCGCGGCGGCGTAGTCATCGCGGAACTTCATGGCCAGCGCCCAGAAGTGCGGTGGGGTCCAGAAGAAGATCACCGCGAAGAGCACGACCGGGGCCAGGCCCACCCGGCCGGTCACGGCCGCCCAGCCCACCAGCACCGGGAAGCAGCCGGCGGCCCCGCCGATCACGATGTTGGACGCCGTCCGGCGCTTCAGGCCGAGGGTGTAGACGAAGACGTAGAACAGGATCGCCCCGTCGGCCAGCGCGGCCGCCAGCCAGTTCACGGCCAGGCCGAGCAGCAGGGTCGCGGCGGTCCCGAGCACGATTCCGGACACCAGCGCCTCGGCCGGCGTGATCACGGCCTTGGGCACCGCCAGCGGACGCCGCGACGTGCGGCGCATCAGCGCGTCGATGTCCCGGTCGATGAAGCAGTTCAGCGTGTTGGCGCTGCCCGCGGCCAGGGCGCCCCCGGCCAGCGTGGCGGCCATGAGCCACGCCGGGGGCAGGCCGCGCTGGGCCAGCATCATGGTCGGCAGCGTCGTGACCAGCAGCAACTCGATGATGCGGGGCTTGGTCAGGGCCACCAGTGACCGGGCCACCAGGCGGGCCGGGCGGCGCGTGCGGCCAGGCGCGGGCACCGGCACCGGTCCGGGCAGCAGGCCGGTGGCGGGCGTCATGAACTGGCCCCGGTGCCGTCGGCAGGTGGTGTGTCCTCGGCGGGTGGCGTGCCCTCCGCGGGTGGCGTCCCCTCGGCCGCCTCGTCCGAAGCGAATTCGGGCAGCGCGGCCGGGTCTTCGGTCAGCGCGGCCGACACGGCGCCGGCGGCCTCGACGCCGGACTCGGCCGATCCGCCGCCCTCGGCCAGCGGCAGCCCGGCCGCGATCGCCGCCGCCTTGGCCGCCTCCGGACTGGGTGGGCCGACGTTGGCCACGGCGGCGACCCGGCGGGCTGGGACCCGGGCGTGCGGGCGGGCGAACAGCACGATGTAGAGGACCGCCGCGATGATGATGAACAGCAGCAGCGGGAACGCGATGGTGAGGTAGGCCCCGCCTTCGGTGTTGTCCGGCACCGCGGCGAGAATCGCTCCAGGCACGCCAGCCTCCTAGGCCGTCAGGTAGAACAGCACCCAGAACACGACCGCGACCACAGCCAGGTAGTTCCAGAGCACCGTGAAGGCGCTCAGACCAGACTGAAACCGCTGGACGGCGAATGCCTCGGCGTAGGTTGGCGGCTGCTCCACGAAAGAGATCTCCGGGATGAACCGCACCCGCATGATCAGCGTTTCCAGCCAGATCATGGCGGCCAGCAGCACGATGAGGATGACCGGGGTGGCCCCCACGAAGACGCTGGCGAAGCCGGCCCGGCCGGGCTGGAAGGGCAGGTTCATCAGCTCCCACACCTGCAGCCCGACCGCGGCCAGGCCCAGGACCAGAGCCGCCACCGCGGCCTGCTGCCAGGAGCTCTTGCGGCCGCGCTTGATCCGGGCCAGCCCGATGTGCTGGACTACCGCGCTCAGCACCACCAGGGCCATGATTACCGCGCCCGCCCAGGGCTGCGGGCCCTTGAACCCCCGCGGGTACCACATCCCGTGGGAGTTCAGCGAGCGCAGGTAGAAGTAGGCGAACACGAAGCAGCCGAAGGCAAAGGACAGGCCGCCCATGGCCAGCCGCACCCCGGTCCACGTCGCGTTCAGCGCCGCCTCGTGGTAGAAACCGGCCTCTTCGGACGCCCGGGTCACGCCCTCCGGGACCGGTGGAGGGGGCGGCGGGCTCACGGTATCGGTCATCGGTCCGCCTCCGCGGGTTCGGTCTCGGCCGCCAGGTAGGCGTGGCTGAGTACGCCCAGGGGCGGATCCAGGTCGGCCACCGGCGGCGCGCCTGGCACGCCGTACTCGTAGGGACCGGAAAGGACCACGGGGACCCGGGTGAAGTTGCCGGGAGGCGGCGGCGAGGCGATCTGCCACTCCAGGCCACGGGAACGCCAGGGGTTGCCCTGCTCCGGCACCCGCGCGATCACGGTGGAGTACACGAAGTTGATCACGAAGATCAGGATCGAGCCCCCGAGCAGGAAGGCGGAGATCGACACCCAGTCGTTCAAGGTGGTCAGGCTGCGCGCGTAGGTGTAGACCCGGCGGGGCTGACCGGACATCCCCACCGCGAACAGCGGCAGGAACGTCGCGTTGAAGAAGATGAACATGGTCCAGAAGTGGATCTGGCCCAGCCTCAGGTTCATCCTGATGCCCATGATCTTGGGCAGCCAGTAGTAGAGACCGCCCATGAACGCGAAGATCAGGCCGCCCATGATCGTGTAGTGGAAGTGCGCCATCACGAAGAAGGTGCCGTGCTCGGTGGTGTCGGCGGGCACGTCGGACAGGAACACCCCGGAGATCCCGCCGATCAGGAAGTTGAAGAAGAAGCCGAGCGCGAACAGCATCGGCACCGTGAACCGGATCTTCGCCTTCCAGAAGGTGCCCATGGCCACCAGGAAGATGAACCCGGTCGGGATCGAGATCAGCTCCGTGGTGAGCATGAACACCGGCCGCATGTCGGGGTTGATCCCGCTGTCGAACAGGTGATGCTGCCAGACGAAGAAGCTGAGCAGGGTTACGCCGACCATCCCTGCCGCCGCCACGCGGTAGCCGAACAGGGGCTTGCGGCAGAACACCGGGAGGATCTCGCACACGATCCCGAAGCCCGGCAGGGCCAGGATGTACACCTCGGGATGGCCGAAGAACCAGAACAGGTTCTGCCACAGGTAGCTGCTGCCGCCCAGGCTATCGGTGAAGAACGCGGTCTGCACCGTGCGGTCGGTGATCAGCATGTACATGGCGCCGACCAGGACCGGCGCGGCCAGCACCATCAGGAACGAGGTCGTCAGGATCGCCCAGACGAAGATCGGCAGCCGGCTCCAGCGCATCCCCGGGGCCCGGTAACAGATGATCGTGACGATGATGTTGAAGCCGAGCAGGATCAGTGACAGCCCCATGATCCCGAACGCGACAGCGTAGGCGTCCGCGCCCTGGGTGGCCTCGATCGACAAGGGAGCGTAACCGGTCCAGCCGAACGGGAACCCGCCGAACAGCAGACCCGACAGCAGCACGAGGTACGCCGCCGGAGTGAGCCAGAAGGACAGCGCCTCGATCCGCGGGAACGCCATACGCTTGGAGCCGATCATCAGCGGCATCAGATAGTTGCCGAGCGGCCCGAGGATGATCGAGCTCATCATCATCATCATCATCGTGCCGTGCTCGCCGACGATCGCGGTGTAGGTCGCCGAGCTGAAGACGTGGTAGGAGGGGGACAGCAGTTCGGTCCGGATCGCGATGGCCAGCAGGCCGCCGGTCAGGAAGTAGCCGATCATGCCGACCAGGTACTGGATGCCGACCACCTTGTGGTCCAGCGAGTAGCGGAAGAACCGGGCCACGCCGCCGGCCGCCGCCTGGGCCTCCTCGTCGGCGTGCACCGGGCGGCCGGCCATCTGGCGCAGCAGGTCGTTGAACACGCCCAGCCCGGCCAGCCAGCCGACCGTCCCGAACACGTAGCCGAGGATGATGGCGAAGTCGTTCTGGCCGGAGTTCTGGACCTGCTGGTAGCCGGCGGCGATGAGGTTGCCGAGCCAGTGGCCCAGGAAGTAGCCGAGCACCGCGCCGATGATCCCGGTGTGGATCGCCGGGCGCCACCACCACGGGCGTGGCCGCGCGGCACTTGCTTCCGGCGCCCGGCCGCCCGGTGCGCGGCCGCCCGGCAGCTGGGGCTTCTCCGGGATTTCGATGGCCATCCGGTTACCTCTTCACAGAAGGGGCTGAGGGGTCAGCGGCCCGTCGCTTGCTCACGGCTGGACCGGGTACTGCGGGCCGTAGTAGCCACCGCCCGCGCCCGACAGGCCGGCCTGATGGAACACCTTGCCGAGCTGCGAGACCGAGTTCGGGTCGTAGGTCAGCGAGTAGGGCGGGAGGTTCTTGGTCAGGGCCGCGAGCTGGGTCTTGGCCGACGCCGCCCAGACGTTGAACGCGGACATGCTGACCACCTGGCCGACGGTCGTCATGTCGGCGTGCCAGAGGCCGCACAACTCGGCGCAGCGCACCTGGACATTGCCGGTGTGCTCGGGCTTGGTGTAGGCCACGTTGTTGACGCCGGGGTTCGCGTCCGCCTTCACCCCGAGCTGATAGGCCCAGAAGCCGTGGATCACGTCGAGCGAGGTCACGTTGAACTGGACGTTCTGGCCCACCGGCAGCACCAGGCTGGTCGTCTCGAACCCGCCGAACTGCGGGTAGCGGTAGGTGAACCGCCACTGCTGGCCGATTACCTGCACCTGCAGCGGGGTACCGCCGCCGGGCTTCCAGATCGGCGTGTTCCCCTCGCCCGCGCCCGCCCCGGCCGGCACCACCAGCTCCACCGTGCCGAAGACGAACAGGCCCAGCACGATCGCCGACGTGACCGCGATCCAGGTGACGGAGATGCGGGTGTTGCCGTGGATCGGCGGCCCGTCCTCCTCGTCCCCTTCCCGGTGCCGCCACACCACAAGGGCGTAGCCGCCGTAGACGAGCACGAAGGCCATGACCGGGGCGGCCATCACGGCCATCACGTTGATGTCGAACTGCTGGCTGGACGCGGACGAGGACATGTCACCCGGCGGCATGTGCGGTCCCCAGACGAACCAGATGAGCAGGTCCGCCACCAGGGCGATCGGCAGCCAGATCAGGAAGATCCGCAGCCCGTGGTTCGGCTCAGGCCGCTGGGCCCCGGCGGTGGCATCGGCGGTGGTCATTACGACACCACCTGCATGTTGCCCATCATGTAGCCGATCGTCTGCATGGGACCGCCGTTGCCGTCCAGGAAGGAGAGCCCGCAGGGCACGAAGCACTGCCACCGGTAGGCGCCGGTCTGGGCCGGCGCCTCAAAGCTGAACGTCGTCGTCGAATAGGCCTTGTTCGTGCAGGGCCCGGTGCTGCAGGTGCCCGGTCCGGCCTCGACCGGCACGTTGAGGTTCAGGCCGGGGATCGCGAACGTGTGCTGGATCAGGTAGGGGCCGTTCCAGCCGTTGACCGTCCGCACCGGCTTGCCGCTGTAGTAAGCGACCCGGCCGGCCGTCCCGCTGACCTGGCCCCAGACCTGGTTGCGGACCGGCGTCGAGCCGTCGTAGCCGAGGATCGTCACGTGGACTCGGGTGTGCGCGGGGACCTGGAACAGCGTGGTGTGCACCCAGGCCCCGGTGACCGGGCTCTTGATGAAGTAGCTGACCCAGGTCGGATGGGTCGGTACCGACGTCGGGCTCGACGACGCGTCGGTCTGCATGACCACGTTGACCTGGCCGCCGGACGCCGCGAAGTCCACCGTGGGCGGGCCGCCCAGCAGGTAGTGGGCGACGACGAAGATGACGCCGCCGGCCACGGCGAGGAACGCCACGATCAGGGTGGTCACCCGGGCCGGCAGAGACACCAGCCACCTCCTCACTCCGGACGGGAACTTCGTGTCCAGAGCTTGGCTCCGGCGTCATCGGGACGGCAAGGATCATGTGTTTGTATGACGAAATTGTCATTGTTCGCTAGGCGGACGTTCGATTTCCTCGCTACCAGCCGCCTTGCTCGTCACTTCTCGTCAAAGAGCCGGCCGAACTGGGCTACGGAGCGTGCAAAGGATTGCATTCAGGTCACGAAGCTTGACTGAGCAACCGAAATGAGTAGATCGTCTGCTCAAAGAAAGCCTTCTGAAACAAGTACGTAACCGAGTAGCGGGTTCGGACGCCACACCACCTTGGGATGTGGCCAGGTGCGAAGTGAAGTGCTTGCAATGAGCACAGATCGATTGGCTCGTCCCCGGACAAGCTCGGGCATCCTCGTTGTCGACGACGAACCGCGTATCCAGAGCTTCATCAGCCGCGCCCTGGCCGAGGCCGGCTACGCGACGGTCTGCGCGTCCGGTGGTGCCGACGCGCTCCGGCTGGCCAGTACGGGCGAGTATGGCCTGGTCATCCTGGATCTGGTCATGCCGGACATGGACGGTCGCGCGGTGCTGGCCGGGCTGCTCCGGGCCCACCCTGAGCAGCCGGTGCTCATGCTGTCCTGCGTGGACGACGCGGCGACGAAGGCCGCCTGCCTGGATCTGGGCGCGGACGACTACCTGACCAAGCCGTTCGCGCTGGAAGAACTGCTCGCCCGGGTGCGGGTCCAGCTGCGCGGCGATCCTCGCCACGAGGTCCTCCGGTCCGGAGAGCTGCGCCTCGACGTGGGCCGGATGCAGGCCGACACGGGGCAGGGCCCGATCGGGCTGACCAGGCTTGAGTTCCTGTTGCTCAGAGAACTCATGGAGCACGCCGGCCACTCAGTGTCGAAGGGCCAGCTGCTCGCGTCGATCTGGGGCTACGACTTCGACCCGGGCTCCAACGTGGTCGACGTCTGCGTGCGGCGGCTCCGGTCGAAGCTCGGCTTCGAACTGATCAGGACGGTGCGCGGTGCGGGATACCAGCTTGCGCCGGGATAGGCCCGGAGCCGCACTCGGGACGGCCGAAGAGGCCGGCCAGCTGCTGGCCCGCCAGCGCACCTTTCTCCAGGACGCCGCGCACCAGTTGCGGACCCCGATCACCATCGCGCTGGGCCACGCCGAGCTGCTGGCCGCCGAGCTGGACGGCCGCCGCGAGCAGCAGGACATCCACGTGGTGGTGGGCGAGCTGACCCGGCTGAAAAGCCTGAGCGAGCGGTTGCTGCTGATCGCCGCGTCCGAGGAGCCCGAATTCCTGTTCCTGTCCCCGGTCGCGCTGGACCGCCTCCTGGTCGACGCGCTGCAGCGCTGGCAGCCCACCGCCCGCCGGGTCTGGGCGACCGGCCAGCTGGACCCGGTGACCCTGGCTGCCGACCGGGAGCGCCTCGAGCTGGCCCTGGATGCCCTGCTGGAGAACGCCGTCCAGCACACCGGCGTGGGCGACACGATCAGGCTCTCGGTGACCCGCGACGACGAGGCGGCGACCGCCCGGCTCATCGTCGAGGACTCCGGTGAGGGCATCGAGCCGTCTGAGATCGATCACGTCTTCGAGCGCTTCCGGACCGGACCGGCCCGGGGCGGTCCCCACGGCACCGGACTCGGGCTGACCCTGGTCCGCGCGGTCGCCCTCGGCCACGCCGGTGAGGTGAGCGTGCGCAGCACACCCGGAGCAGGCAGCCGCTTCGAGCTGGCCCTCCCCGTCACCACGCTGCCTCGCCGGTACGCCCGGTTCCAGACCGAGAAGCCGGCCCGGCTGGGGCGGGTACGGCTGGGGCGAGTGCGGCTGGGGCGGGTGCGGGGACGGCCGCGCCCGGCCGTCGTGACCATGGCCGCGGTATGCGCCCTCGTGCTGGCCTCGGTCATCGCCGTCGACAGCGCCAGCCACCGGGGCGCGCCCGCCGCCGCTCCCGCCGCCCCGGCCTTCGCGCTGCCGTCGCTGCGCGATCCGGCCCAGCTGGTGTCGCTGGCCGCCTACCGCGGTCACCCGGTGATCGTGAACTTCTTCGCGTCCTGGTGTGGTCCCTGCCAACGGGAAACGCCGACCCTGGCCCGCTTCTACCGCACGGCGGACGGCAAGACCATGATCATCGGCGTGGACGCGGACGACAGCGCCTCGGCGGCCCGCCACTTCGTCACCGAAGAGCGGGTGGGCTATCCGGTCGGCTTCGAGTCCACCCCGGGGGTGGCGGACGCCTACGGCGTGAGCGCGGCCGGGATCCCGGAGACCTTTTTCCTGAACGCCAGCCACCGCATCGTCAAACGGATCCTCGGCGACGTGACGATGGCCGAACTGGCCGCGGACACCGCCCTGATGGACGGCCAGCACGCCAGCGCGTCCCGCTCTGTGGCCGCCGCCGACGGCTATGAGGATCGAGGCTGAGCCGTGCAATCACCTCCGCGGACCGAGTCCCCGTACGCACCGATCCGGCGAACGGCGTGGCCGACCCGCCGCTCGCCCCGGCTGCTCTGGGTCGCGGGGGCGGTCGTGCTGGCCGCCGCCCTGGCCGTGGCCCTCGTGCACCGGCCCTCGCCGAGCGAGCGCGCGTCCGACCTGCGGGGGTTCCTGAGCGACATGAACACCGCCATCGAATCGTGCGCCGGCGGGGTCAGCGAGTCGCTGACCGCGATGCAGGGGATCGAGTCCGGGGCCAGCGACGACGTGGCCGACGGGGCCAAGGTCGCCACGGACGGTTCGACCAACTGCACGCTGGCCTACAGCATGCAGCTCGACGACCTGACTTCGTACCAGGTCACCGAGTCACTGACCGGCTATCACCTGGCATCCGTGGTCCGGGGGCTGGTGACCTGGGCCGACCCGGACGCCGTGCGGGTGCAGACCGACATCGCGGACGTGATCAGGGCCCCCACCCCGCAGGCCCGGGACCAGGCGACCGCCCAACTGCACAGCGCGCTGCGGGTGCTGGACGCGCAGCGAACCGCGGTGGACACGGTCATGGAGCACGCGATCAGGTCGCTGTCCGCGCACGCCGCACCGCCGAAGCTGCCGGGATGAGGGACGGCGGGGCGCGATGCCGGGCATGATCTCGGGGCTGAACAGCCAGAACCCGACCATCGTGGCCGCGTTCCGCAGCGCCCTGGTGCATCAGGGGATCCTCGTGCTGGCCGTGTTCGCGGTGCTGGCCCTGGCTTGGCTGATCATCCGGGAATGGCTCCGCCCGGCGAGACCGACGGCGACCGCCGGAGTGGCCAAGGTCGCCGAACCCGCGTGGCGCCAGCTGCTGCGGATCGGCTTCGGTGTCATCTGGATCTTCGACGGCCTGCTGCAGGCGCAGCCGGCCATGGCCGCGGGGCTGCCCTCGAAGGTCATCCAGCCGGCCGCGGCAAACTCGCCCGGCTGGGTGCGGCACATCGTGAACTGGGCGGGCACCAGCTGGTCCTACCATCCGGTCCAGGCCGGCGCCGCGGCCGTCTGGATCCAGATCGGTATCGGGGTCTGGCTGATCACCGCGTCGCGGGGACCGTGGTCCCGGCTGGCCGGGCTGGCCAGCGCCGGCTGGGCGCTGGTGGTCTGGGTGTTCGGCGAGGCCTTCGGCGGTATCTTCGCGCCCGGCCTGACCTGGCTGTTCGGCGCGCCCGGGGCCGCAGCGTTCTACCTGGCCGCAGGCCTTTTGATCGCCGCGCCGCAGCGCAGCTGGCGGACGTCACAGCTGGGCCGGACGATGCTGGGTGGGCTGGGCGCCTTCTTCGCCGGCATGGCGGTACTGCAGGCCTGGCCCGGCCGCGGCTTCTGGCAGGGCACGCTGCACGGCGGCAGCGGCACGCTGACCGGGATGATCCGGTCCATGGCGGCCACCCCGCAGCCCGCGCTGCTGGCCGGGTGGGTGCGCAGCTTCGCCGGGTTCACCGCGGCGCACGGCTTCGCGGTGAACCTGTTCGCGGTGATCGCGCTGGCGGTGATCGGCGCGGGCCTGCTGACCGCTGGAGGCGGGCGGCCGGGGCTGCTCCGCCTGACCGTCATCGCGATGGCCGGGCTCTGCCTGGCGGACTGGGTGCTGGTCGAGGACTTCGGCTTCTTCGGCGGGCTCGGCACCGATCCGAACAGTATGATTCCGCTGGCCCTGCTGGGGGTGGCCGGCTACCTGGCGCTGACCCGGGCTCCGGAAACCACGGCTGAGCCGGGCGCGGTCCCGGCCGCCGCACCGGCGGCGCGGTTCCGGCCGGCCCGGCTGGCGCGGGCCTTCGGCGCGGCGGGCACCCGGTCGGTCCTGACCACCTGGGCGGTGGTGATCGTCGGTCTCGGTGCGGTCCCGATGGCGATTGCCCAGGCCAGTGACAACGCCGACCCGATCCTCGCCCAGGCGGTCGACGGGGACGCCGCCCCGCTCAACGTCACGGCTCCCTCCTTCACGCTGACCAATCAGTACGGCCAGCCCGCCAGCCTGGCCGGGCTGCGCGGCAAGGTGGTGCTGCTCACCTTCCTCGACCCGGTCTGCACCAGCGACTGCCCGATCATCGCGCAGGAGTTCCGCCAGGCCGATCAGATGCTCGGCGCGAACGCCCGGCACGTCGAAATGGTGGCGATCGTGGCCAACCCGATCTACTGGTCCGTCGCCTACACCAGGGCTTTCGACCAGCAGGAGCGGCTGACCGGGCTGCGGAACTGGCTCTTCCTGACCGGCACCCTGGGCCAGCTGCGGCAGACCTGGAAGAACTACGGCGTCGCGGCGGAGATCCTGCCCGCCGGGGGGATGATCGCCCACAGCGACCTGGTCTTCGTCATCGACGCGAGCGGCCACACCCGGACGGAGCTGAACTTCGATCCGGGACCGGGGACGTCCAGCACGGAGTCGTCGTTCGCCGCCGAGCTGACCAGCGCGGCCGACCACCTGTCGGCGCCGTCATGAGGACGCGGGGAGCTGGCACCGTGGCCGGCGCCGTAGCTGGTTTGCTCGCCTGCGCCCTGGCCACCGGCTGTGGCAGCACGCCGGCCGGGACGGTGCGGGAGATCGCCGTGGCGGCCACGCCGCCGCCGCTGGCCACCGCCGCCACCGGGAACTCCGGAGCCGGGTGGGCCGTCGTGGAGATGGGCGGAGCGGCGAGCCAGGAAGACAACTTCTGGGAGCTGTTCGTGCGGCCGGCCGGAAGCACCACCTGGCGGCTCGCCACCCCGCCCGGAGTGGCCGACAACGGCGGCATCGAGGTCACCGGTACGGCCGGGTCGCTGACCGCCGGGTTCCGGCCGAGTCAGGACCTGACGTTCTCACCGCTCACGGCCACCAGTGACGACGGGGCCAGCTGGTCTCAGGCCGGCCCGGTCAGCCCCGGCCTGGCCGAGGCGCCGGATGCGCTGGCCTCCGGCCCCGGCGGCCGGCTCATCGCCCTGACCAGCGGCGGGACCGCTGAGCTGAGACCGGGTACCGGAGCCAGGTGGACCCGGCTGGCCAGCGTGCGGGCGGTGACGCGCACCGCCGCGGGACAGGCCTGCGGGCTGACCGGCTTCACGGCCGCCACGTTCGGCCCGGCCGGAGTTCCGATGCTGGCCGGCGGCTGCAGCCGCCCCGGAACCGCGGGGATCTTTGCCGAGTACGGCGGGAGCTGGCAGGCGGCCGGCCTGGCCGTGCCCGGTTCACTGGCCGGCCAGGACGTCGACGTGCTCGGGATGAGCGCGACCGGCAACGGCGTCGTGGTGCTGCTGCAGGCCGGGTCGGGACCGAAGGCCAGCCTGTTCTCGGCCTGGTCCCGGGCAGGCGGATGGGTCGTGTCGGCCCCGCTGGCCGCCGGGGCCGGCGGACCGCGATCGGAGTCGTTCGGGCCGGGGGCGGCGGTGGCCGTCCTGCTGCCCGGGAGCCGCGGCGAGACCCTGGCCGGGCCGGGATCGTCGTGGCGCGCACTCCCCCGGCTGCCCGCCACCGCCGCAGCGCTCGCCCTGGGGACCGGCGGCCGGGTGGACGCGCTGACCGTCCACGCCGGGACGTTCGCCGACTGGCGGCTCGGGCCGGCGGGGGCTGGGGCCTGGCCCAGTCGGTGCGCGTCAGCATTCCCTACGGTTCGTCGGGCTAGGGGCGCCATGAGCTATCTGACCGCGCACTGGTCCTTCGACCCGTTCCTCATCGTGGCGATAGTGCTGGTGGCCTGGCACGAAATCGGCCTGGCCCGGCTGGCCCGGCGTTCCCGCCCGGAGCGGACCCGGCAGCGCAGGCGCCGGTCGTTCTGGTTCTACGGCGGGCTGGTGGTCCTGCTGATCGCGGTGGAGTCACCGGTCGACTACTGGGCCGACGACTACTTTTTCGTGCACATGATCCAGCATCTGCTGCTGATGTTCGCGGCCCCGACCCTGATCGTGGCCGGAGCCCCGTGGCAGCCGCTGCTCGACGCGCTGCCCGGGCACGCCGGCCGCAGCGCGACCGCCGGAGTGCTGCGCGGCGGCTGGTCACGGCCGCTGCGCGCGGTGGCCGGCTGGCTGCTGCGGCCGTGGGTCGCGGTGGCGGCGTTCAACGTGGTCATGCTGGCCTGGCACATCCCGGCGCTGTTCGATCTAGCCGAGAACAACCAGCTGGTGCACGTCTGGCTGATGCACGCCAGCTTCCTGCTGGCGGGGGTGCTGTTCTGGCTGCAGTTCATCCCCTCGCCCCCGTTCCGGATGCGGATGCCGCCGCTCTCGCAAGCGCTGGCGCTGGTGGCCACGAACGTGATCATGTGGATCCTGGCCATGTCGATGAGCATCCTGACCCAGGTCTCCTGGTACCCGGTCTACAACCACATCGCCGGGGTCACGCTGCCCCCGTTCGCCGACCAGCAGATCGGGGCCGGAATCCTCTGGGTCTGCGGGGACTTCTGGGCCATCCCCGCCCTGATCGTGGTGGCCCGCCGCATCATCAACGACGATGGCAGCCTGAACTCCGCGGTGGACCGGATCCTGTCCGGCCGCCGGGAGGCCGGCGGTACGGACCTCCCGCCCGCCGCCACCTGGACGACCCGGGCCCGGCGCTAGTCCCGGCGGCCCGGGTCAGATCATGATGATCAGCATGAACGCCATCGTGACGCCCATGGCGATGCGGCAGCCGCGGGCCACGGCCGGGCTGAGCAGGCCGGTGAGTGCCGGGGCGATTGGGGCTGGTGGGGGCGGGGGGGCAGCGGGGGCCAGGGGGGTTCCGGGGGCCAAGGCGGCGGTGGTGGCCAGGGCTGGGGCTGGGGTGGCGGGGCTCAGGCGGGGGGCGGGGCTCAGGCGGGGGGCGGGGACGCGGTTGAGGTCGGCGACCACGTAGGCGCAGAGGAGGAAGGCGAACAGGAGGGCCAGGGTGGGCAGGCGCAGCGACTGGCCTGCGGCGGACATGCCGGCCATGGCCGAGGTGCTGTGGCCGGTGGCGGGGCGCAGGGCCAGGAACATGTAGAGCATGGCGGCGCTGTGCAGGAGGTGCGGGGCGTGATGCTCGCTGACCAGGGCACGCAGGCCGCGGGCGGACTGGTACTCGCGGGTGACGCGGCAGGCGAACCACACGGTCAGGGCGGCGAAGACGATCTCCCAGGCGAGCGCCGGGAGCGTGCTCAGGCTGGCCACCAGGGTGCCGGCCATCGCCACGCCCATCAGCAGGTGGGAGACGTCGATGTCGGCGTCGCGACCGGCTCGCCGGGCCAGGGCCAGGCGGGCGGCGCTGACCGTGGCTACCAGCAGCATGACGGCGGCGAAGATGTCCAGGAGCCAGACGGGGACACTCACGACTGCGCCTCAAGCTGGGCCGGCCAGTAGGCCAGCGCGATCAGCACCAGCAGCGGGCCGGAGTTGGGGTCGGTCATACCCCCGGCCAGGACGCCCCCGAACGCCTGGCCCGGAATCCAGATCAGCAGGCCGACCAGCACGGCCGCCCAGACCATGACCCGCAGGGCCGGGGCGGGCAGGTAGACGGCCAGGGCCAGCAGGATGAACACCACCGCCAGCCCGGTCGAGAAGGCCAGGCCGCGATGGGCGGTCAGCGAACCGGCGCCGTTGACCAGCGCGGCCAGCCAGCGGGGCTGACCGGCGGCCATCGACGTGATGTCGTCGTGGACGGCCTGCGGTGCCCGGTTGACCGGGAGCAGCTGGATCGCGGCCAGGCCGCCCCACAGGACCAGCCACAGGGCCCGGGCCACCGGGGCGCCGACGGCCCGGGCGGCCACGAATGGACCGGACCGGTCCCGCGGCCAGAGCAGCACCGCCAGCAGCGCGTAGAGGATGACGGCGCCGGGGCCACCCGCCACCGCGCTGTCGGGGGTGGCCAGCACGCCGCCGAGGCCCTCGCCGAACCACCACACGCCCAGCGCCCAGGCGATCGACGCGCCGAGCGCGACCCGGGCCGTGGGCCGCCAGGCGATGCCCAGGCCGAGCAGCAGCTGGATCGTGGCGAAGACCGCGTTCAGCAGCACCGGGTTGTGCTCGACCAGGTGCGCGTCCCAGGTGATGGGGGCGGCGATCACGGCCGGGTTGCCGTCGGCCGCGCCCGCCAGCATCTGGCCGAACGCCTTGGTGAACATCCACGACTGGTACTGCAGCAGCCCGTCCAGCAGCCACGCGGCGGCCAGGCCGAGCTGCAGGACCCGGCGGCCGTCCACGGCCGTACGGGTGACGCTCGCCGCCCCTGGCGGGGCCGTCGAGACGGCGGTCATAAGCCTGCTCCCCGTAAAGTGCGCACTCCGGCGATGACCCGGTAACCGGGGCATCTGTGACCTTTTAATAAGAATGGTAAAGGGCGGGGAATTGCCCGGCAAGCCGTTTTTCCGGAGTCGTTTTTTCATAAGAAATCGCAGCTCAGCGGCTATCTGATCGATATTAGGCAGACCAGGTAGGGGTATCCGTGAAACCCGCCGGGGGTATCAATTAAACCCAGGTGGGGTATCAAAAGCTTGACGGCCCGTCAAACACGTGTGACGCTCAGTTTCACATTCGCCGAAAGAATGGAGCGACCGTGAAAGGCATGAGCCAGTTCGCCGTCCTGTGCGGGCAGTGCAGCTGTGGCTGTCCCGAGCTGTTCGTGGACCACGACGCGCCGGCCGACAAGCAGATCGTCATCACCGACGACTTCGGGCAGCGGGTGCAGATGAGCGCGGACCAGTTCGCCGTGCTGGTCGAGGAGGCGCGGTCGGGCCGCCTGGACCGGGCGGTGGCCGAGCTTACGGCGTCTTGATGAGGTAGCCGCCGGCCTCGTCGAGGGCCTCGGCCACCGTGGGCTCGGGGAGGGGGGCGTCGCTGGTCACGGTGACCAGGGACATGCCATCGGGGACCAGTTCGACGCCCACCTCGGACACTCCGGCCAGGCCGCCGAGCTCAGTGGTCACCGCGCGCACGCAGTGCTCGCAGGTCATGCCGGTCACCGGGTAGATCGTCGTCATGGCACGAGACTACTACGTCGCGTCGTTTCAGGAACGGACCAGGCGGGCGATGGCGTCGGAGGCCTCGCGGACCTTCTCGTTCGCGCCGTCGCCGCCCTCCGCGACGGCCTCGGCGACGCAGTGGCTGAGGTGCTCCTCGAGCAGGCCGAGGGCCACCGACTGCAGGGCCTTGGTGGCCGCCGACACCTGGGTGAGGATGTCGATGCAGTACTTGTCCTCGTCGATCATCCGCTGCAGGCCGCGGACCTGGCCCTCGATACGGCGCAGACGCTTGAGGTAGTTGTCCTTGTCGTGGGTGTACCCGTGCATGCAGCCCTCCGGCCTCGCAGGTCACCTTCAGTATGACCCAGCTTTGAACTTGCCGAGGCGCAAGCTGTTCCACACCACGAAGACCGACGACAGCGTCATCGCGGCCGAGGCCACGATCGGGTTGAGCAGGCCCAGCGCGGCCAGCGGCAACGCGGCCAGGTTGTAGCCGAACGCCCAGACCAGGTTGCGGCGGATCGTGCGGAAGGTGGCCCGGGCCAGCCGGATCGCGTCGGCCGCGACGGTCAGGTCGTCGCGCAGCAGGACCAGGTCGGCGGCGCTCATGGCGACGTCGGTGCCGGTCCCCATGGCCAGCCCGATCGTGGCCGCGGCGAGGGCGGGCGCGTCGTTCACGCCGTCGCCGGCCATCGCGACCGGGTGGCCCTGCGCCTGCAGGCCGGTGACCACGGCGGCCTTGCCGTCGGGCAGCGTCTCGGCGATGACCTCGTCGATCCCGACGGCGGCGGCGACCGATCGCGCGGTGGCCTCGTTGTCCCCGGTGAGCAGGATGGTACGGAGGCCGAGTTCGCGCAGGGCGGCCACGGCCGGGGCGGCGGACGGCTTCACGGTGTCGGTCACGGCCAGGGCGCCGCGGACCTGGCCGTCCCAGGCGACCAGGACGGTGGTGCAGCCGGTCTGCTCCCAGGCCCGGCAGGCCTTGGCCAGCTCCCCGGGAATGGCCAGGTTGCGGTCGGTCAGCAGTTTGGCGCGGCCGATGACGACCTCCTGGCCGTCGACCAAGCCGCTCGCGCCCAGGCCGGGCAGGGCGCGGAACCGCTCAGCGGGTGGCAGGTCGCCCTCGGCCCGGGCCGCCGTCGCGATGGCGGCGGCAACCGCGTGCTCGGAGGCCTGCTCCACCGAACCGGCGTAACGGAGCAGATCCGAGCGGGAGACGCCGGCGGCGGTGGCCAGGCGGGTGAGCGTCATCTGGCCGGTGGTGACGGTGCCGGTCTTGTCCAGGACCACGGTGTCCACGGCCCGGGAGGACTCCAGGGCCTGGTAGCCCTTAATGAAGATGCCGAGCTGGGCGCCGCGCCCGCAGGCCGCGACCAGGGCGGCCGGGGTGGCCAGGCCGAGCGCGCACGGGCAGGCGATGATCAGCACGGCCAGGCTCGCGCTGACCGCGTACCCGGCCGCCGCACCGGCCAGCAGCCAGCCGGCCAGCGTGAGCATCGCGGCGGCCAGCACCGCGGGCACGAACACGCCGCAGATCCGGTCGGCCAGCCGCTGGATGGCCGCCTTGCCGGCCTGGGCCTGCTCGACCAGCCGGACCAGCTGGGCGAGCTGGGTGCCGGCGCCGACCCGGGTCGCCCGGACGACCAGGCGGCCGGTCAGCACCACGGTCCCGCCGATCACGGTGTCGCCCTCGGTGGTCTCGGCCGGCACCGACTCGCCGGTCATCATGCTGCGGTCCACCGCGGTCTGGCCGAACAGCACCTCGCCGTCGGCCGCGATCGTCTCGCCCGGGCGCACCAGGAACATGTCGCCGGGCTGGAGCTGGGCGACCGGGACCCGGCGTTCGGTGCCGTCGGCGGCCAGCAGGCAGACGTCGCGGGCGCCGGCCCCGGCCAGCTCGCGCATGGCGGCGCCGGCGTTCCGGCGGGCGCGGGCCTCGTACAGCCGCCCGGCCAGCAGGAACGTGGTCACGGTGGCGGCCACCTCGAGGTAGATGCCGCCGCCCGAGCCGTGCAGCCCACTCTGGCCGGCGGTGCCCCGGTCGAGGGTGAACATCGCCCACACCGACCAGGCGCAGGCGGCGATGACCCCCAGCGACACCAGCGTGTCCATGGTCAGCGTGCCGTGCCGCAGGTTCTTGAGCGCCGCGGCGTGGAACGGCCAGGCCGACCACAGCGCGACCGGGGCGGCGCAGCCGATCAGGGCCCACTGCCAGCCCGGGAAGCGCACCGACGGGATCAGCGAGAGCGTGAGCGACAGGTCGGTCAGCGGCACGAAGAACACCAGCGCCACGATCAGCCGGTGCCACAGGTAACGGGCGTGCCGGGCGGCGGCCGAGTCGGCGTCCTCGTCCCCGGCAGGCGTGACCGGGCGGGCGGAGTAGCCGGCCGCCCCGACCGCCGCGGTCAGCGTCTCGATCGGGGTGGCGGCGGGCGCGGTGACGCGGGCAGTGCCGGTGGCGTAGTTGACGCTGGCGGTGACGCCGTCCAGCTTGGTGAGCTTCTTCTGGACCCGGGCCGCGCAGGCTGCGCAGGTCATCCCGGTAACCGACAGCTCGATTTCCCGGATGGATTCTGCGGGGTGCGTGCGCAGGGTGACGGGCACGCGGCCATGATAGGACCCGTGATGTCCGGGTGAGCGCGGCGGCAAAGCTCTGCGCGTTCCTGCTGCTGCTGGTGGCGGTGTTCGCGGGCGCCCACGCGGCCGGGGCGCGGGTGGGCCCGATCGCCCCGGGGCCGGCCGGGACGTCGACGCCTGCTCCGGCCGGCCACATGGGCGGGATGCCGTGAGCGCCGGGCTGGACGCGGTCTGGGCCGAGCTGGTCGTCGGCGGGATGAGCTGCGGGGCCTGCGCGGCCCGGATCGAGCGCCGGCTGAACAAGCTGGACGGCGTCAGCGCCACCGTCAACTACGCGACCGGGCGGGCCTACTTCACCAGCGTCGGCGGGCGTGAGCCCGGTGAGCTGATCGGCGTGATCGAGTCGTGCGGGTACTCGGCCACCGCCCCGGAACCGGCGGCGGGCCCGGGGAGCGCGGGCCCGGAGGCCGATGCCGAGTCGCGGGCGCTGGGGCGGCGGCTGGTGGTGTGCGTGCCGCTGGCGGTGGCGGTGATTGCGCTCTCGATGGTGCCGGGCGCCCAGTTCAGCGGCTGGCCGTGGGTCGCCCTGCTGCTAGCCGGGCCGGTCGCGGTCTGGGGTGCCTGGCCGCTGCACCGCACCGCCTGGGCGGGCCTCGGCCACGGCACCGCGACCATGGACACGCTGGTCAGCATGGCGGTGGTGGTGTCGTTCGGCTGGTCGGTGTACGGGCTGCTGAGCGGTACGGCGTCGACGCCGATGTCGATGGGCTTCGCCTTCACCTCGTTCCTGAACGGCCAGCATCCGCTGTACTTCGACGTCGCGGCCGGCGTCCCGACCGCTGTCATGGCAGGACGGTACCTGGAGGTGCGGGCGCGCTCCCGGTCCGGGGCGGCACTGACCGCGCTGGCCAGCCTGGGCGCCAAGACCGTGGCGGTGCGGCGGGACGGCACCGAGCAGCGGGTGCCGGCCGGCACACTGCGGGCCGGGGAGACGTTCGTGGTCCGGCCGGGCGAGAAGATCGCGACCGACGGGGTCGTCACCGAGGGACGGTCGGCGGTGGACGCGTCGCTGGTAACCGGCGAGGCCACCCCGGCCGAGGTCGGCCCGGGCGACCAGGTGACCGGGGCCACCCTGAATATGAGCGGCCTGCTGGTGGTCCGGGCCACCCGGGTCGGCGCCGACACGCTGCTGGCCCAGATCACCCGGCTGGTCGGCGAGGCGCAGAGCACCAAGGCGGCCGCCCAGCGGCTGGCCGACCGGATCGCCGCGATCTTCGTGCCCTGCGTGATCACGCTGGCCGTGGTCACGCTGGGGTTCTGGCTGGGAGCCGGGGCGGGCGGTTCGGCGGCCGGCCAGGCGGCGGTGGCGGTGCTGGTGGTGGCCTGCCCCTGCGCGCTCGGCCTGGCCACCCCGATGGCGCTGCTGGCCGCGGTCGGGCGCGGCGCCCAGCTCGGCATCGGGGTCAAGAGCGCCCGCGCGCTGGAGGCGGCCCGCTGGGTCCAGGTCGTGGTGCTGGACAAGACCGGCACGCTGACCACCGGCGCGATGCGGCTGCAGTCGATCACCACCGACGGCACCGGCGAGGAGGAGGCCCTGCGGCTGGCCGGGGCGGTCGAGGACGCCTCCGAGCACCCGATCGGGCAGGCCATCGCCCGGGAAGCGGCGGCGCGGCTGGGCGGGCTGCAGCCGGCCAGCGAGTTCGTCGCGCTGCCGGGGGCCGGGGTGCAGGGCTGCAGTGAAGGCCGCACCGTGGTGGTGGGCAGCCTTGATTTTTTTGATGAAAAGGGTCTCACCGCTTCGAGTTCGCTGCGCCGCGCGGTGGCTACGGCCGAAGAGGCTGGCCAGACCGCGGTGCTGGCGGGCTGGGACGGGCAGGGCCGGGCGGTGCTGGTGGTGGCGGACACGGTGCGGCCGGGCGCGGCCGCGGCGGTGGCGCGGCTGCAGCGGCTGGGCCTGCGCACCACCCTGGTCACCGGGGACAGCGAACGGGCTGCCCGGGTGGTGGCCGAGCAGCTGGGCATCGGCCCGGACGACGTGGCGGCCCGGGCCCGCCCGGAGGAGAAGGCCAGCATCGTGCGCGGGCTGCAGGCCGACGGGCTGTCGGTGGCGATGGTCGGCGACGGGGTCAACGACGCGGCCGCGCTGGCCCAGGCCGACCTGGGCATGGCCACCGGGACCGGGACCGACGCGGCGATCGGGGCGGCCGACCTGACCCTGGTCAGCAGCGACCCGGAGGCCATCGCCGACGCGCTGGTGCTGGCCCGGGTCACGCTGGCGGTGATCCGGGCCAACCTGGTGTGGGCGTTCGGCTACAACGTGATCGCGATCCCGATGGCCGCCCTCGGGTTCGTGAACCCGCTGATCGCGGGGCTGGCGATGTCGGTCAGCTCGCTGGTGGTGAGCGGCAACAGCCTGCAGATACGCCGGTACCGGCCGCGGCGGGGGCGGCTGGATGAGTCTGGATGAGTAAGGCGCTGGCCCAGGCGGCCGCGGGGCCGGTGGCCTGCGCGGTCGTGCTGGCCGGGCTGCTGTCGGGCTGGGTGCTGACCGGCGGGGCGGGAACCCTGCACCGGGTGCAGGTGCAGGTGACCAGGGCGGTGGTGCCGGCCCGGGGCTTTACCGCGGCGCAGGCGGCCTCGGTGCACTCGGCCAGGACCTACCTGACCATCCGGAACCTGGCCGGGAAGGCCGACGAGCTGACCTCGGTGAGCAGTCCGGTGGCGTGGAAGGTGGAGCTGGTCCAGCGGCGGAGCGTGGGCGGGGCGCAGACGGTGGTGCGGGAGCTGACCGTGGCGGGCCACGGCACGCTGACGCTGACGCCCTACGGGGACGACGTGGTCCTGGTGAACCCGGTGGCGTACGAGGGGCGGGCCAGCGTGCCGCTCGTGCTGACGTTCCGGCGGGCGGGCAAGGTCACGGTGAACGCGACGGTGAGCGCGCCCGGGTCGCCTTAGGCCAGGCAGGCAGCGCCAGCGCCGCAGGTTACGCCGCCTCCACGAAGATTGACTATCTACTGTCGTACTACAGTCCGTAGCAGTAGGCTGACCGCACCAGAGCTCGGACTCGGAGGTCGGCGGACGTCATGCCCGGGATGAACAGCGGCCTGAACATCCATGACTCGACGGTCGTCGCTGCGTTCCGGGCCGCACTGCTGCACCAGGGCGTGCTCGCCCTGGCCGTCTTCGCGTTGCTGTCGATCGGCTGGGTGGCCATCCGCGGCCGGGATTCTCCGGCGACGTCAGCTCCGCCGGAGCCACTGGCGCATCGTGTGCTCCGGGCCGGCTTCGGGGCGCTGTGGCTGCTGGACGGGCTGCTGCAGACCCAGCCGGGGATGGCGGCGGGGCTGCCGGGACAGGTCATCGAGCCCGGCGCGGTGAGCTCCCCGCACTGGGTGCAGCACCTGGTCAACTGGGCCGGCACCGCCTGGTCCTACCATCCGGTGCAGGGCGGGTCGGCCGCCGTGTGGATCGAAGCCGGGATCGGGCTGGGGCTGCTGGCGGCCCCTCGCGGGTGGGCGTCCCGGCTGGGCGGGCTGGTCAGCGCCAGCTGGGCGCTGATGGTGTGGGTGTTCGGGGAGTCGTTCGGGGGGATTCTCGCGCCCGGGCTGAGCTGGCTGACCGGCGCGCCCGGAGCAGCGCTGATCTACGCGGTGGCGGGTGGCCTGCTGGTGCTGCCGGACGGTGCGTGGCATGCCCGGCGGCTGGGGCGGACGCTGCTGGGCGGGCTCGGGGCGTTCCTGGCGGGGATGACGGTGCTGCAGGCGTGGCCCGGGCGCGGCTTCTGGGGCGGCCCGGCCAACCCCCTGATCGGCGCGGTCCAGCGGATGGCGGTGACGTCCCAGCCCCACGTCATGGCCGGGCTGGTATCCGGTTTCGGGACGCTGACCCGATCGGGCGGGTTCGTGGTCAACCTGGTCGCGGTGATCGTGATGGGCGCGGTGGCGCTGGCGCTCCTGGCGGCCGGGCTGACCGGGCGGCGGGAGCTGGCGCGGCCCGCGCTGGGGGCGTTCCTGGCGTTCTGCCTGGCCGACTGGGTGCTGGTGCAGGACCTCGGGTTTTTCGGGGGGCTCGGCACCGATCCGGGCAGCATGATCCCGTTCGGGCTGCTGGCGGTGACCGGGTACCTGGCGCTGGCACCCGCTCCGGTCACCGGGCCGTCCACGGCGGCCGTCCGGGTGCGCTGGCGGGACCGGCTGCGGCCGGCGGCTCTGCGAGACGCGCTGGCGGGCTCGACGTTCGGCACGCTGGTATCGGCGGGCGCTCTCGGCGTGATCGTGCTCGGGGTGGTGCCGCTGGCCACCGCCCAGGCCAGCCCGGCCGCCAGCCCGATCCTGGCCGAGTCGCTGGACGGCCCGGCCGCCCCGATCAACATCCCGGCCGGCGACTTCAGGCTGACCGACCAGCACGGCCGCCCGGTCACGCTGTCGGGGCTGCGCGGCAAGGTCGTGCTGCTGACGTTCCTGGACCCGGTCTGCGTGTCCGACTGCCCGCTGATCGCGCAGGAGTTCCGGCAGGCGGGCCAGATGCTCGGGCTGCACAATCCGCACGTGGCGCTGGTCGCGGTCAACGTCAACCCGCTGTACCACCAGGAGGCCTACATCCAGGCGTTCGACCGCCAGGAGAACATGGCCGGCGTCCCGGACTGGCTGTACCTGACCTCCGATCCTGCCTCCCTGCGCGCGGTCTACAAGGAGTACGGGGTGCCGTCGGAGACCCTGCCGGCCGGGGCGATGCTCGGGCACAACGACATCGCGTTCGTCATCGACACCCGCGGCGAGGTGACCGAGCAGCTCGACCTGGACCCCGGGCCGGGAACCGCGGCCACCGAGTCGTCGTTCGCCACCGTGCTGGCCGAGGCGGCCAACAAGACGCTGGCGGGATCATGAGGGGCCGGCTGACGCCACTGGCTGCGCTGGCCATCGCGGCCGCGGTGGCGGGCTGCAGCAGTGCGGCCGCCAGCGGCGCGCACAGCGCCAGCGCCCGCGGCACCGGCCGGCCGGACGTTACGGCGGGGCCGGCCCTGTCCATGGTCAGTTCGATGGCCACGACCGGCGCTACCTGGGTCACGGTCCCGATGGGGGCGGCGGCCGGGCCGGACGAGTTCTGGCAGCTGTTCGCCCGGCCCGCGGGCAGCGCCAGCTGGCGGCTGCAGACGCCACCGGGGATCGCCACCAACGGCGCGCTGGTGCTGGCCGGGGGCGGGGCCACGCTGACGGCCGGGATCCGGCCCAGCATCGACCTGACCTTCTCCCCCGTCACCAGCACCGCCGGCGCGGGCCAGAGCTGGACGACCAGCCCGCCGCAGACCGGCCTGGCCAACCGTCCGGACGCGCTGGCGGCGGCGCCCAGCGGGCAGCTGATCGCGGACGGGCAGGACGGGCAGATCGATGTGCTGGCCCCGGGCGGTTCCAGCTGGTCGGGGCTGACCTCGCGGAAGGCGCTGAGCACGGTGGGCGGGTGCGGGCTGACGTCGGTCAGCGCGGTGGCGTACACCCCGGCCGGGGCACCGCTGGTCGCCGGGACCTGCCGGTCGGCTGGGACCGCCGGGGTGCTGGTGAAGTCGGCGGCGGGCTGGCAACTGGCTGGGCTGAAGGTGCCGGCGGCCCTGGCGGGCGGGCCGGTCCAGGTGCTGCGGCTGACGCGGACCAGTGGCGGCGACGTGGCGGTGCTGCGGGCGGGAACCGGGCTGGTCGTGGCCTGGAGCGGAGACGGGAGCCATTGGGCCCTGTCCCGGGTGCTGAATACGGCGGGCGCGGAACCCGCATCGGTATCGTTCGGGTTCAAAAATTCGGTGGCCGTGGAGCTGACGGGCGGGCGGGCACAGACGGTCAGCGCTCCGGGCGGGGCGTGGGCCGCGCTGCCCGCGCTGCCCCCGGTGGCCGCCGGTCACCCGGTCGCGCTGGCGCTGCCCGCGGGCGGGGGCACCGAGGCGCTGGCGGCCGACGCCGGCACCATGACCGTCTACCGGCTGGCCGGCGCCCACTGGGCCAAGGCCCAGACGATCAGGGTGCCGATCCAGTACGGGTCGTCGGGCGGGTCCTGACCGTCAGTCGCCCTGGCCGGGGCCGGCCGTGGCCCACTTCTGCTCAAGCTTGCCGAAGTGCCAGACGGCGAGGGCGACGATCCAGGTCACGACGAAGATGCCGACGATCACGAAGCCGGCCTTGTTGATGCTGAAGTTGCCCAGGAACGACCAGAAGGCGCCGGACAGCTTGTACTCCGAGCCGACCAGGCCGAGGATCTCGATCGTGCCGATGAACAGGGCCACGAAGACCGACAGCCCGGTGATGGTCAGGTTGTAGTAGACCTTGCGGATCGGGTTGGCGAAGGCCCAGTCGTAGGCGAAGTTCATGAAGCAGCCGTCGGCGGTGTCGAACAGGCACATGCCCGCGGCGAACAGGATCGGCAGCGACAAGATCGCGTAGAACGGCAGCCCCGACACCACCGCGGTGCCCGCCAGCACCAGCAGCGCGACCTCGGTGGCGGTGTCGAAGCCGAGGCCGAACAAGATGCCGAGCGGGTACATCTTCCAGGGGGTGTCGATGCGGCGGCCGAGCGGCCCGAAGAACCGGTTCATCAGGCCGCGCTTGTTCAGCTGGGCCTCCAGCTCCTCGTCGTTGTAGCGGCCGGCCCGCATCTCGCGGAACACCCGGACGATGCCGGCCAGGACGATGAGGTTCAGCAGCGCGATGACGTAGAGGAACGTCCCCGACACGCCGGTTCCGATGATGCCGGTGACGTTGTGGAGGCCGGAGCCCGAGTTCTTGACCTGGGTGTCAAGGGCACGGATGCCGAAGTTGAGCAGGACCGCGAGCACGAACACGACGCTGGAGTGGCCCAGGGAGAAGAAGAACCCGACGCTCAGCGGCCGCTTGCCGTCGCTGACCAGCTTGCGGGTGGTGTTGTCGATGGCGGCGATGTGGTCGGCGTCGAACGCGTGGCGCATGCCCAGGGTGTAGGCCAGCGCCCCGGTGCCAAAGCCGAAAACCTCGGTTCCGGTGATGTGGTAGTGCCCGCTGACCGCGGCGGCCAGCATGGCGAAGCCGGCCACGTGGAGGACGACGATCACGGCCACCATGGCGCCGGTGCGGGCCCACTCACTGGGGGTCAGGCCGTTCCGGATCCGCTGGAGCTGCAGGGCCACCGCCGCCATGTACGCGCCACCTTCCTTCGCCGCCTGGTCCGGGGGTCAGTCTAGGAATAGCTGCAACTAAGTTGCAACAGCGGCAATGACGCATATGCGGGGTGGTGGCTATGAGCGGCGGGCCAGCCAGGCCAGGCGGGTGGCGCGGACGGTGAGGCCGGCGCGGTGGCGGACGCTGCCGGGCCCGTCGTCGGCGACCAGGAGCGCGAGGGCCTGCTGGTCGGCCCGGTCGAGCTGGCCGGCCAGGCCGGCCCGGAGGCGGTCCAGGGTCAGCTGGGCGTAGCGGCCGGCGGCCGGCGGGAGCGGCGGGTCGAGCCTGATCGTGAACTCGCGCTCGGCCGTGATCGTGAACCCGGCCGCGGTCAGCCGGGAGTGCCAGTCCGCGCCGAGCTCCGGGACCTGTTCGGCGTGGCGGGCGGCCAGGGCGTCGTGGACGCGGTCTTCGAGGCCGCCGTCGCCGGGCAGGAACCGCGGGAACGACTCGCGGGCACTGGTCTCGGCGATGGCGAGCGAACCGGCCGGCCGGAGCAGGCCGAAGATCCGGGCCAGGGCCTGGCCGGGGTCGCCCAGGTGGTGCATGGACATCGAGGCCCAGACCAGGTCGGCCGGGCCCAGGGGCGGCCAGGGCTGGTCCAGGTCGACGGCGGCGACGTCGATCCGGCCGTCCAGCCCGAGCTGGCAGGCGCGTTCGCGCAGCCGGTGCAGCCGTCCGGCGTCGAGGTCGACGGCGGTCACGCGAGCGTCGGGGAACCGCCGCAGCAGGGCGAACGTGCCGGTCCCGGTGCCGGCGCCGAGGTCGACGATCCGGCTGACCGGTGGCTCGGCGGCCGCGGCGATCCAGGCGGTGACCGCGGACAGGTAGCCGGCCAGGACCTCGCCCTCCAGGTCGAGCAGCTCGGTCAGGGCGGCCTCGCCGGCCGGGTCGCCGCCGGTGTGGTCGTGGGTGGCGGTGTGATCGTGGGCGGCGGCGTGGCCGTGCTGGTGCTGGTGGCTCATGCCGTCGACCATACGGCTTGTTTGCGCCGATGACATACTCTCTTGCGTATGACGCAAGCAGACGGCGAGCTGGACCGGCTGGTCCGGGCCCGGATCCGGGGCCTGCGGCTGGCGCTGGGCTGGTCACTGGATGATCTGGCCGCGCGCTGCTACCTGAGCCCGTCCACGCTGAGCCGGATCGAGACCGGCCACCGCCGGATCAGCCTGGACCAGCTGACCGCGATCGCCCGGGCCCTGGGGGCCAGCATCGACGAGCTGGTCGCATCGGCCGACGACGACGTGGTGATCCGGCCGCAGCACGACGAGAGCCGGGGCATGACGACCTGGACGCTGAACCACGAGGACGGCCCGCACGGCATGACCGTGGCCAAGATGCGGATCACCCGGGCGCCGGGCGAAGTCGGCCGGGACGAGCTGCGGGCTCACCCCGGCCGGGACTGGTTCACCGTACTGTCGGGCACGGTGGTGCTGTTCCTGGGCGAGCGGGCGGTCACCGTCGAGCCCGGCCACGCCGCCGAGTTCTCCACGATGATCCCGCACGGGTTCGGCGCGGCCGGCGGCCCGGCCGAGATCATCGGCATCTTCGACCACGACGGCCAGCGCACCCACCTGCGCCCGGCCGGCAGCTGACCGGGCGTCAGCTGACCGGCGTCGCGGGGGCGGTGAACTCGTCCCCGATGGCCTGCCAGGCGTCCAGGCCGACCAGCTCGAACAGGGCTCGTGGACTGCGGCCGACCGGGCCCAGCGGGGTGCCGCCGAGGTTTTCCAGGGCGGCGATCATGGCATGGGCGGCCGCGGCGAACAGGTCGACGGGGTGGATGGCGATCGCGTAGCCCAGGTCTTGCAGGTACTCGGGGCCGCAGTCGGGGGTCAGGCCGTCCGGCACCAGGTTGATCAGCAGCGGGGCGTCGACCTCGCGGGCGATCCGCTCGACCTCGGCGGTGGTGCGGGGCGCCTCCACGAAGATGATGTCGGCGCCGGCTCGCGCGTAGGCGTTGGCCCGGTCGATGGCGGCGTCGAGGCCGAGCACCGCCCGCGCATCGGTCCGGGCCACGATCAGCGCGTCGGTCCGCGCGTCGGCGGCCGCCTCCAGCTTGGCCACGAACTCGGCCGCACCGATGACTTCCTTGTCGGGCAGGTGGCCGCAGCGCTTGGGGAAGGTCTGGTCCTCCAGCTGGATGGCGGCCACGCCGGCCTTCTCGTAGGCCCGCACGGTACGGACCACGTTGATCGCGGCCCCGTAGCCGGTGTCGGCGTCGGCGATCAGCGGCAGGTCGCCGGCCGCGTCGCGGATCATCGCGGCCCGTTCGGCCATCTCCGACCCGGTGACCAGGCCGATGTCCGGCAGCCCGAACCCGGACGCGGCGGTGCCGGCCCCGGTCAGGTAGGCGGCCTTGAACCCCATCCGCCGGACCAGGTGGGCCGAGATGCCGTCGAACACCCCGGGCGCCACGATCAGCTCGCCCGTCCCCAGCAGCGCCCGCAGCCGGGCGCCCGGAGTCTGGGTAGCTGCCGTTCCCTGCGTCTGCGTCATTGCTCGCCACCTGAACCGAAGATCGACCCTGCCTGCCATCCACGCTACGTCGGCGAACCGGGGCCGGCACAGCGGGTGTCACCGGCTGGCGATGAACCGGACGCGGAGTTACGATCCGGGCATTATGGCGCCGTTAGCCAGCCGAGCCGTGCGTCCACCTTCCGGCGCCAGATCAGATCAGGGCTCTGGCGCTGCGAATGGGCGCGTGACGGTAAGGGCTTCTTGCATCATTAATGATGACCGGTTCGGGGTGAACCGCGACGGCTGGAGAGGCGGAGTATTCGATGACGGCGCAGGCGGATCAGGAGAGCCACAGCTTCCAGGCCGAGGTGGTCCAGATCCTCGATCTGATGATCCACTCGCTGTACAGCAACAAGGAGATCTTCCTGCGCGAGCTGATCTCCAACGCCTCCGACGCCATCGACCGGCTGCGGCTGGAGCTCATGGCGGAGGGCGAATCGCCCGAGGCGGACGGGCCGCTGCAGATCCGGGTCGGCTTCGACCCTGAGGCTCGCACGATCACGGTCGCCGACAACGGGATCGGGATGAGCCGGGACGAGGTCATCGAGCACATCGGCACGATCGCCAAGTCCGGGACCCGGGAGTTCCTGCAGGCGCTGACCGGGGACCAGCAGCGCGACGCGACGCTGATCGGGCAGTTCGGGGTGGGGTTCTACTCGGCCTTCATCGTGGCCGGCCGGGTGGTGCTGACGACCCGCCGGGCCGGGCACGACCAGGGCGTGCGCTGGGAATCCGACGGGCGAGGCGAGTACACCCTGCAGCAGGCCGAGGTCGCGGACCGCGGCACCACGATCGAGCTGCACCTGCGGGACGGCGAGGACGAGCTGCTGAACGAGTACCGGCTGCGCTCGATCATCAGCAAGTACTCCGATCACGTCAGCCTGCCTATCTATCTCGGGGATGACGAGAAGGCGGTCAACCAGGCGTCGGCGCTGTGGGCGCGGTCGAAGAGCGAGATCAGCGACCAGGAGTACAAGGACTTCTACAAGCACATCACCGGCGACTTCAGCGACCCGCTGACCTGGCTGCACAGCAAGATCGAGGGCACCTACGAGTACACGCTGCTGCTGTTCATCCCGGGCGCGGCGCCGTACGACCTGTGGATCCCGGACTCCGGGCGGGGGGTCAAGCTGCACGTCCGCCGGGTGTTCATCCTGGAGGACACGGGCGGCCAGCTGATGCCGCAGTACCTGCGGTTCATCCGCGGCATCATCGACTCCGGCGACCTGCCGCTGAACGTGTCCCGCGAGCTCCTGCAGGGCAGCCGGGCGGTCAGCCACATCAAGTCCACTTCGGTCAAGCGGATCCTCAAGCAGCTGGCCGACCTGGCCGAGCACGACCCGGAGAAGTACGCCACGTTCTGGTCGCTGTTCGGCGCGGTGCTCAAGGAGGGCGTGGCCGAGGACTACGCCAACCGCGACGAGATCGGCAAGCTGCTGCGGTTCACCACCACCGCCTCGGGCGGTCAGCCGAACGTGTCGCTGCCGGAGTACGTGGCGCGGATGAAGGATGGCCAGGACAAGATCTACTACCTGCTGGCGCCCGGGCCGGCCGCCGCCAGCAGCCCGCACCTGGAGGCGTTCCGGACCAAGGGCGTCGAGGTGCTGCTGCTCAGCGAGGCGGTGGACAGCTGGGTGGTGGCCAACCTGCCCGAGTTCGACGGCAAGCGGCTGCAGTCGGTGGCCCAGGGCGCGGCCGACCTGGGCGGGCTGTCGGATGAGGCCGAGAAACAAGCACAGCTCAGGGCCAGCACCGAGTTCGCCGGGCTCACCGGCAAGCTCAAGGAGCTCCTCGGCGAGGACGTGTTCGACGTCCGGGTGACCAGCCGCCTGACCAGCTCGCCGGCCTGCATCGTGGCCAACGAGCCGGACATCGAGATGAACCTGGCCCGGCGGCTGCGCGGCTCCGGCCTGCCCAGCCAGCCGGTGCTGGAGGTCAACCCGGAGCACCCGCTCATCGAGCGGCTCAACTCCCGGCTGGACGACCCCGAGCTGGCCGACTGGGCTCACGTGCTGTACAGCCAGGCGGTGCTGACCCTGGGCGCGCGGATCGACGACCCGGCCGCGTTCGTGACCCGGCTCAATGGGCTGCTCGAGTCGCTGACCGGGAGTGGGTCCGGGGCTGGCTCCGATGGCTGAGGAGGCCGGGCCGGGCGAAGAGCTGCCGTACCGGTACGGGCCGCGGCTGGCGGCGGAGATCGAGCGGCGCTGGCAGCAGCGCTGGCTCGACGAGGGCACATTCCACACGCCGAACCCGGTCGGCCCGCTGTCCGGCGGGTTCGAGCGGGTGCGCGGGCGCACCCCGTTCTACGTGCTGGACATGTTCCCCTATCCGAGCGGCGCCGGGCTGCACGTCGGGCACCCGCTCGGCTACATCGGCACCGACGTGCTGGCCCGTTACCAGCGGATGAACAACCGGCACGTGATGCACGCGCTCGGCTACGACGCGTTCGGGCTGCCGGCCGAGCAGTACGCGATCGACACCGGCCAGCACCCGCAGCTGACCACCGAGGCCAACGTGGGCGCGATGCGGCGGCAGCTGCGGCGGCTGGGGCTGGGGCACGACGAACGGCGTGAGGTGGCCACCACCGACCCGGCCTTTTACCGCTGGACGCAGTGGATCTTCCTGCAGATCTACAACAGCTGGGTGGACGAGCGGACCGGGCGGGCCCGGCCGATCGCCGAGCTGGTGGCCGAGTTCGAGTCGGGGGCGCGGCCGGTGCCCGGCGACAGGGGCTGGGCCGGGCTGACCGAGCCGCAGCGCCGCGCGCTGGTGGACGGGTACCGGCTGGCCTACCTGGCTGAGGAACTGGTCAACTGGTGCCCGGGGCTGGGCACGGTGCTGGCCAACGAGGAGGTCACCCCGGACGGCCGCAGCGACATCGGCAACTACCCGGTCTACCGGCGGCCGCTGCGGCAGTGGATGCTGCGGATCACCGCGTTCGCGGAACGGCTGGTGGCCGACCTGGACACGCTGGACTGGCCGGAGTCGATCAAGCTGCGGCAGCGGAACTGGATCGGCGCCAGCGACGGCGCCTACGTCACGTTCCCGGTGATCGGGCTTGAGGCCTCGGTCGAGGTCTTCACCACCCGGCCGGACACGCTGACGGGGGCCACCTACATGGTGCTGGCTCCGGAGCACCCGCTGGTGGACGCGCTGATCGCGGGGACGGCCGCCGCCGGCCCGGTTGCTGCCTACCGGGAGGCCGCGGCCCGGCTGAGCGACCGGCAGCGGACGGCCGGGGCTGGGGCGAAGACCGGAGTCGCCACCGGGCAGTCGGTGACCAATCCGGCCAACGGCCAGGCGATCCCGGTCTATGTGGCCGATTACGTGCTGGCAGGGTACGGGACCGGCGCGATCATGGCGGTACCCGCGCACGATGAGCGGGACCGGGACTTCGCGAAGGTCATGGGGCTGCCGGTACAAGAGGTGGACCCGGCCTGGCTCGATGAGGTACCGAGGGCCATCGCGTGGCTGGAGGAGACGGGGCATGGCCGGGCAGGCCGGACCTACCGGCTGCGGGACTGGCAGTTCTCCCGGCAGCGGTACTGGGGTGAGCCGTTCCCGATCGTGTACGACGAGTTCGGGCCGGTGGCGCTGCCGGAGTCGCAGCTGCCGGTGCTGCTGCCGGAGATGACCGACTTCAAACCGGCCCCAGGCGAGGAGGACAGCGAGCCGGTGCCGCCGCTGGCCCGGGCGGCGGACTGGGCCGAAGTCACACTGGACCTGGGCGACGGGCCGCGACGCTACCGGCGGGAGCTGAACACGATGCCGCAGTGGGCCGGGTCGTGCTGGTACTACCTGCGCTATCTGGATCCCACGAATGACCGGGAGTTCGTTGACCCCGAGATTGATCGCTACTGGATGGCGGCGGCGGGCGGTAATGACGGCGATGGCGGGGTCGGGCTCTACGTGGGCGGCGTCGAGCACGGCGTCCTGCACCTGCTGTATGCGCGGTTCTGGCACAAGGTGCTGTACGACCTGGGGCGGGTGGCGACCAGGGAGCCGTTCCAGCGGCTGGTGAACCAGGGCTACATCCTGGCCGACGCGTTCACCGACGAGCGCGGCATGTACGTGGCGGCGGCCGAGGTGGAGCACGAGGCGGACGGCTACAGCTTCCGCGGCCGCCCGGTCACCCGGCGGTCGGGGAAGATGGGCAAGAGCCTGAAGAACAGCGTCAGCCCGGACGACATCTACGACTCCTACGGTGCCGACACGCTGCGGCTGTATGAGATGGCGACCGGGCCGCTGGACGCCGACCGGCCCTGGCAGACCAGCGACATCATCGGCGTGCACCGGTTCCTGCAGCGGCTCTGGCGCAGCATCATCGACGAGGCCAGCGGGGAGGTCCGGGTCAGCGCGGAATCGCTGGACGAGGAGACCGCGCGGCGGTTGCACCGGACGATCACGGTAGTGCGCGATGATCTGGAGAACTTGCACTACAACACCGCGATTGCCAGGCTGATTGAACTGACGTCACACGCGGCCCGGCTGGCAGGCCTCCCCCGGGCGCTGGCCGAGCCGCTGGTGCTGATGACCGCCCCGCTGGCCCCGCACATCGCCGAGGAGCTGTGGTCGCGGCTCGGCCACCCGGGCTCGCTGGCCTACGAGCCGTTCCCGGTGGCCGACCCGGCGGTGGTGGCCGAGGCGACGGTGGAGCTGCCGGTGCAGGTGAATGGGAAGGTGCGGTACACCGTGCAGGTGCCGGCCGGGGCCGATGAGGATGTGGTGCGGGAAGTGGTGACGGGGGACGAGGAGTTCGGGCGGCAGACGGCCGGGATGACGGTGCAGCGCCTGATCGTCGTGCCCGGCCGGATCGTCAACGTGGTGGCGCGGCCGGCTTAGCTGGCCGGGCGGGGGGCGCGCAGGACGACGACCGAGCGGGGGCTGACCGTGTACAGGTCACCGGCCCGCAGCGGGCGGACCGGGGACGGGCTGGTGCCCTCGAACGTGTTCAGCTCCAGCTGCCAGACCCGGTCGTCGCCCGGGCCGCGGGTGACCGGGAGCGTGAAGTCGAGCAGCTCCCACCAGGCGTTGACGAGGATGAGGAAGTCGTCGTCGAGCAGCGGGTGGCCGTCGGCGGCCCGGTCGGGGCTGTCCGAGCCGTCCAGGTAGACGGCCAGCGCCAGCGCGCTGTCGTCCTGCCAGTCGGCGGCGGTCATCGGCGTCCCGGCCGGGAGGAACCAGCCCAGCTCGTGGGCATCGGCCCCGGTCAGGAAGCGGCGGCGCCGGAACACCGGGTGCTGGCGGCGCAGCGCGATCAGCTGGCGGGTGAAGGCCAGCAGGTCGGAGTCGGCATGCGCCCAGTCGAACCAGGAGATCTCGTTGTCCTGGCAGTAGGCGTTGTTGTTGCCCTGCTGGGTGCGGCCCAGCTCGTCGCCGCCGAGCAGCATCGGCACCCCGGACGACAGCAGCAGCGTGGTGAGCAGCGCCCGGGACTGGCGCGCGCGCAGCGCGAGGATGCCCGGGTCGGTGCTGGGGCCCTCGGCGCCGCAGTTCCAGGACCGGTTGTCGGTGCTGCCGTCGGTGTTGTTCTCGCCGTTGGCCTGGTTGTGCTTGTCGTTGTAGGAGACCAGGTCGCGCAGGGTGAAGCCGTCGTGCACGGTGACCAGGTTGACGGACGCGGTGGGGCGCCGGCGGGACCCGCCGTACAGGTCGGACGACCCCGCGAAGCGGGTGGCGAACTCGCCCAGCCCGATCGGGTGGCTGCGCCAGAAGTCGCGCATCGAGTCCCGGTAGCGTCCGTTCCACTCGCTCCACAGCGGCGGGAACCGGCCCAGGTCGTAGCTGTCCATCTGGCCCACGTCCCACGGCTCGGCGATCAGCTTGGCCTGGGACACCACCGGGTCCTGGGAGACCAGGTCGAAGAACGCCGACGTGGTGTCGAAGCCGCCTTCCTGGCGGGCCAGGGTGGCGGCCAGGTCGAAGCGGAACCCGTCCACCCGCATCTCGGTCAGCCAGTAGCGCAGCGAGTCCATGATCAGCTGCAGCGTGCGCGGGTCGCCGGTGTTGAGCGAGTTGCCGGTGCCGGTGGTGTCGTAGTAGTGCCGCGGGTCGCCGTCGTCCAGCCGGTAGTAGGCCGGGTTGTCCAGGCCGCGGAAGCACAGCGTGGGGCCGAGCTCGTTGCCCTCGGCGCTGTGGTTGAACACCACGTCGAGAATGACCTCGAGCCCGGCCGCGTGCAGCGCGTCGACCATGGCTTTGAACTCGCCGACCTGGCCACCGGGACGGCCCGCGCGCACCTCGGAGGAGTAGCGCTGGGTGGGGGCGAAGAACCCGATCGTGTTGTAGCCCCAGTAGTTGGTCAGGCCGCGGCCGGTGAGCCAGCCCTCCGGCACCAGCTCGTGCACCGGCAGCAGCTCGACCGCGGTGACGCCCAGGCCCGTCAGGTAGCTGGTGGCCGCCTCGTGGGCCAGCCCGGCGTAGGTGCCGCGCAGCGCGGCCGGCACGTCCGGGTGCCGAATGGTGAAGCCCTTGACGTGCACCTCGTAGATGACGGTGTCCGCGTACGGGCGGCGCAGCGGGCCGCGGTCGCTCCAGCGGTAGGACGACGGGTCCACGACCAGGCTGCGGGGCACGTCGGCGGCGGAGTCGGCGTCGCTCGGGGTGTCTGGGTTGCTGCCCACGTACCCGAGCACGTCCGGGTTGTTGGTCACGGTGCCGCTGACCGCCCGCGCGTAGGGGTCGAGCAGCAGCTTGGCCGGGTTGCAGCGGATGCCGCGGGCCGAGTCGTAGGGGCCCTGGGCGCGGAAGCCGTAGGCCTGGCCGGCGCCCACGCCCGGGACGAACGTGTGCCAGACCCCGGCGTCGTAGTCCGTCATCGGGACCTGGGACTCCTTGCCGGAGTCGTCGAACAGGCACAGCGTGAGGCCGGCGGCGACCTCGGAGGCGGCGGCGAAGTTGGTGCCGCCTCCGAGCACGGTGGCACCGAGCGGGAACGGGGATCCGGGCAGGCCGGTGGTCACTGGTCCTCCTGCGGTGAGGGGGTGGCGGGGCTCGGGGTCGCGGGGCTCGGGGTGGCACGCCTGATGCCGGCGTTGGCGGCCGGGATCAGGCCGACGTTGGCCATCACGTCGCCGAGCGAGGGGACGGTGCCCCAGCGGCGGCGGATCATGTCGGCGATCACGCCGGTCCAGCCGGTCTGGTGCGATGCGCCCAGGCCGGCCGCGTTGTCGCCGTGGTAGTACTCGTTGAACAGCAGGTTGTCTTTCCAGGCGGGGTCGTCCTGCAGCTTGCCGACCCAGCCGTAGCAGGGGCGCCGCCCGTCCGGGCCGACCAGGAAGATCGAGATCAGCCGGTCCTGCAGGTCGGTGGTGATCTCCTCGAAGGTGAGCTTGCGGCCCGAGCCAGACGGGTACTCGATGGTCAGCTCGTCGCCGAAGAAGTGGTGGTAGGCCTCGAGCACGCCGACGATCAGGTAGTTGAGCGGGAACCAGATCGGCCCCCGCCAGTTGGAGTTGCCGCCGAACATGGCGGTGGTCGACTCGGCAGGCTCGTAGTCAATCGTGCTCCGCTGCCCCTCGACGTCGAGCACGTACGGGTGTTCGCGGTGGTAGGCGGACAGCGCCCGCAGGCCGTACGGGGACAGGAACTCCGCCTCGTCGAACAGGTGGCAGAGGACCTTTTCGAGCTGGTCCACGCTGACCAGCGTGAGCAGCAGCCGCTGGTCACCGGCCTGGCCGCGCAGCAGGCCCTGCTCGGCCAGCTTGCTCATGCTCGCGCTCACGGTGTCGGCGCCGGCCCGGCGCAGGAAGTCGGCGAACTGCTTGTCCAGCCGCAGCGACTGGTTGATCAGTCCCTGGTCGACCACGGCGGCGGCCAGGATCGGGATCACCCCGACCATCGACCGGGTCTTGACCGGGACCGCGTTGCCGTCCTGGGTGAGCAGCTTGTCGTAGAACAGGCCGTCGGTGTCGTCCCACAGACCCTGGTTGTTGATCGCGGCCGAGATCGACGCGAAGTGCTCCAGGAACTTCAGCGTGATGTCGTCGCTGGGCCGCCCGGTGCGGCCGAGGATGGTGGCCATGCTGGCCATGCTGACCGCGTAGAACGCCATCCAGCCGGTGGCGTCGGACTGCTCCAGGATGCCGCCGACCGGCAGGTGCGAGCGGTCGATGGGGCCGATGTTGTCGAGGCCGAGGAAACCGCCCTCGAACACGTTGTTGCCGCCCGAGTCCTCGCGGTTCACCCACCAGGTGAAGTTGATCAGCAGCTTTTCGAACATCCGGGACAGGAAGTCCAGGTCCTGGCCGCCGTCCAGGGCGAACACGCGGAGCGCGGCCCAGGCCTGGACCGGCGGGTTGACGTCGCCGAAGTCCCACTCGTAGGCGGGCAGCGCGCCGTTCGGGTTCTGGAACCACTCCCGGCAGAGCAGGACCAGCTGGTACTTGGCGAAGTTCGGGTCCACGTGGGCGAGGGACACGCAGTGGAACCCGAGGTCCCAGGCCGCGAACCAGGGGTACTCCCACTTGTCCGGCATCGACATGATGTCGAAGGCGTTGAAGTTCCCCCAGCGGCTGTCGCGGCCGAGCCGGCGGCCGGGCGGCGGTGCGGGCTGGGCCGGGTCGCCGTCCAGCCAGCGGGCCACGTCGAAGTAGTAGAACTGCTTGCACCAGAGCAGGCCCGCGAACGCCTGGCGCATCACGTGGGCGGCGTCGGCCGGGGCGCCGGCGGGCGTGAGGTCGGCGTAGAACTGGTCGGCTTCCACCTGGCGCAAGCGATTGGTTTGGATGAAATCGTCACCCAGTGAATCGCCCGCAGCCGCCGCGCCGGCGTCGGCCGTATCGGCCTTTTCCGGTTTTCCCGCCGGGCGGAGCCGGACCCGCACCTCCGCGCGGCCGCCCGCCGGGACGGTCAGCTGGTACCAGAACGAGCACTTCGTGCCGCGCTGGTCCGGGTTGACGGTGGCCGCGCCCGTGACCACGTGGTCGTTGATGCCGTCCTTGGGGTAAGCGGTGGTGGGGGCCGCGCCGTACAGGCGGGCCAGGTTGGTCTCGTTCTCGCAGAACAGCAGGGCGGGCGGGGTGCCGTCCGGCCCGTCGCCCGCGATCAGCTCCAGATCACCGAGAAAAGGGTGCGGCACCTCGACCGCCGCGGCCCCGTCCCGCGCGGCCATGGCCGGCCTGGGCGCGCCGGTGTCGAGCAGCTCGTACTCGGGCTGGTAGCGGTTCCGGGCCGCGTTGGTCTGCAGGAGGTCCTGGTAAGGGAACGCGCCCTGCGGGTAGTGGTAGCGCCAGCGGTTCCAGGCGTGGCTGGGCACCGCGTCCACGTACCACCAGTACTCCTTGACGTCCTCACCGTGGTTGCCCTGCGGCCCGGTCAGCCCGAACGGCCGCTCCTTGAGGATCGGGTCCTGGCCGTTCCACAGGGCCAGCCCCAGGCAGAGCCGTTGCTCGATGTCGCTGAAGCCGGCCAGCCCGTCCTCCCCCCACCGGTAGGCGCGGGACCGGGCGTGCTCGTGCGGGAAGTAGTCCCAGGCCGAGCCGTCGGCGCTGTAGTCCTCGCGGACCGTCCCCCACTGCCGTTCGCTGACGTAGGGGCCCCACAGGTACCAGTCGCTGGCCTGCCGCAGCCCGTCCTCGAGGTGGCCGAAGCCCTGGACCCGCTCCTGCTCAGCGTTCATCACCCATCCTTTGCCTGGTGGTCCCCGGCCGGGGTGTGGTTGTGCCGGGCCGGGCCCTGGCCGTCGGTGATCAGCTTGGCCAGCTGTTCCAGCGAATCGTTCAGGTCACCGGTGGTGACCACGTCGGACAGGGCGAGCCGGACCGCGGCCAGCTCACGGGCGAGGAACTCGGTGTCGGCCTGGGTCCGGGCGGCCACCTCGCGGTCACGCTCGATGTTGGCCCGGTCCCGGTCGTCCTGCCGGTTCTGGGCCAGCAGGATGAGCGGTGCGGCGTACGCGGCCTGGGTAGAGAAGGCCAGGTTGAGCAGGATGAACGGGTACGGGTCCCAGTGGTGCACCAGGCCGACGACGTTCAGGATGATCCAGCCGATCACCAGGACGGTCTGGGCGACCAGGAACCGGCCGGTGCCCAGGAACCGGGCCAGCGCCTCGGCGAACTTGCCGAACGCGTCGGGGTCATAGTGCGGTCCCATCCGGGCGCCGCCGCGGGGGACGGACAGGTCCGTGCGTTCGGTGAACCGCCCGGCCGGGAGCCGCTCCTTGAACCGGGCCATGTCAGCCTCCGCTCCTGCGCCAGTCGGCGGGCAAGAGATGGTCGAGTACGTCATCCACGGTAACCGCGCCGAGCAGACGGCCCGCCTCGTCGCACACGGCCACGCTGATCAGGTTGTAGGCGGCGAGCCGGGCCGCCAGCTCCCGTTCGGACAGCTCCGGCCGGACGAACGTGCTCTCCTGCACGCAGTCCCCGGCCAGCATGGACGGTGGTCGCCGGAGCAGCCGCTGGAACCCGATCGTGCCGAGGAACCGCCCGGTCGGCGTCATGGTCGGCGGCGCGCACACGAACACCTGGGCGGCGGTGGTGGCCCGGGTACTCGCGTCCCGGACGCGGGCCAGCATCTCGGCCACCGGCACGTCGGGCGCGACGACCAGCGGCTGCGAGGTCATCAGGCCGCCGGCGGTCCGGCTGCCGTACCGGAGCAGCCGCCGCAGGTCCGCGGCCTGGGCCGGCTCCATCGAGGCCAGCAGCCGGTCGCGCTCTTCGTCGGGCATCTCAGCCAGCAGGTCGACGGCGTCGTCGGGCTCCATTTCCTCCACGACGTCGGCGATGCGTTCCGGGTTCAGGCTGGCCAGCAGCCGGATCTGGTCCTGCTCCGGCATCTCCTCCAGCACGTCGGCCAGCTCGTTGTCCTCGAGCGCGGCCGCGATCTGGGTGCGGCGATCCGGCGTCATGCGCTCCACCGCGCTGGCCAGGTCGGTCGGGTGCAGTTCACGCAGCCCGGCCAGCTGCTCAGCCAGCGCCCCGGCCTTGAACAGCTCGGGATACTTGTCCCACGGCACGATCTGGGTCGAGCGGAACCGCAGGCCGCGGGCCCGGATGGCCAGCGAGCAGACGTCCCAGCCGTCCCGTCGGCCCTCGGCCGGGGCGATGGACACGTCGGACACGGTGCCGCCGTCGACTGCCTTGCCGTACAGGTCGGAGGCCAGGATCTCGCCGGGCCGGCCGGTGAACCGGCCCAGGTCGACGGCGCCGCCGCGCAGGTGCGCGCCGTCGGTGGACAGCTCCGAGATCCGGCCGAAGCTGACGAAGATCCGGCGTCGCTGCAGGGTCACGACCAGGCCCAGCGCGCGCGGCGACAGGCCCGTGCCCTGCGCGGTGGGCAGGATCACCACGTCGCGGACCCGGCCGATCGAGATCTCTTCGTCGTCCAGCAGCGGGCGGCCCCGGAGCCTCGACGTGAATACCTGGCCAGACGTCATGGGCCCTATTCTTGCTTAAGGGATGTCGTACAATCCCTGAGGGCGTTCAGCTTCGGTGATGAGGATGGAGGTGGTGGCCGTGTCGAGCCAACCTCCTAGTCCGGTCTCCCGTCAATCCGTCTCGTCACCCGCCATCCCGGCCGCCGAGGTCTAGCCTCTGAGCTGAGCCGCGCGCGGGTGTCTACTGCTGTGGAGCCCGCGATGGTTACCCCTTCCCCCCGTCGGCTGATGGCCCCGGCCGCCGACGCCCTGCGTCGCCGTAACACCCGCCTGACCACCCGCCGGGCGGTCCAGCAGGCCATCGTCAGCGTAGCCAGCCTGGTCGGCGCGCCCGTGTACAACCAGCGCGGCCAGCGGGTCGGCAAGCTCGTCGACCTGGTGGCCCGGATCCACGGCCAGGACCGTTACCCCCCGCTGACCGGCCTGCTGCTGCGGGTCGGTTCCCGGACCAGTTTCCTGCCCATCGAGGCGGTGGAACACATCGGGCACCAGTCCGTGTCGCTGCGCACGGCCCGGCTCGACCTGCGTGACTTCACCCGCCGCCCCGGCGAGGTGCTGCTGGCCAAGGACATGCTCGACCACCAGGTGGTGGACCTGGACGGCCGCCAGGTGATCCGGGCCGCGGACCTCTACCTGGCCCCCGTGGCCGGGCAGTTCCTGCTGGTCGGGCTGGACGTCAGCCTGAACACGCTGCTGCGGCGGCTGGGCCCCAAGCGGTTCCGCGGCACCCCGACCCCCGAGCGGGTCATCGACTGGGACGCGGTGGCCCCGTTCTCCGACGAGCTGACCAGCTCGCCGCCGGCCGTGCAGCTGCGGTCCAGCGACGAGCAGCTGCGCCGGATGGCTCCGGCCGACCTGGCCGACCTGCTGGAGGACCTGGAGCGTCCGGCCCGGCAGGACCTGCTGTCCCGGCTGGAGAGCCACACCGCGGCCGACGCGCTCGAGGAGATGGACCCGGACGAACTGGAGGCGCTGCTGCGGGAGGTCCGGCCCGAGCAGGCGGCCGCGCTGATCGGCGCGATGGAGCCGGACGAGGCGGTGGACGCGCTGCGCGACCTTTCCGACCACGAGCGGGACGGCATCCTGGCGAACATGCCCGCCGGCAAGGCGGGCGAGCTGTCGGCGCTGCTCAGCTACCCGGAGCGCGAGGCCGGCGGGTTCATGACCACCACGCTGGTGCAGGCCGTCCAGACCAGCACGATCGGCGAGGTCAAGCGGGCGGTGGCCGAGCTGGCCGGGCACCGGGAAGAGATCGACGCGGTGGTGATCTGCGACGCCGACGGTGAGCTGGCGGCCGACCTGTCGCTGTTCGACCTGATCACCCACGCCGACGACGTGGTGGTCAGCGACGTGCTGGACGCCGGGGACGAGCCCGGGCCGCTGACCGTGCCGCCCGACGCGTCGGTGGCCGACGTCGCCGACCAGCTGGTCCGCACCCGGCGCTCCTCACTGCTGGTGGTGGACGAGCACGGCAAGCCGCTGGGCCGCATCCTGGCCGATGACGTGCTCGACGCGCTGCTGCCCGAGCGCGGGCGGCTGCACTTCCCGAGGCTGCTGCAGTGACACGCCCGGACGAGGCGGCCGTGACGCCGCAGCACGAGGTGGTCACCGAGACGGCTTCGCCGCCCGCCTCGGGCGAGCACGGCGGGCCCGGGACGGTGCTGCGCCACCGGGCCGGCCGGGTGATCCGGCGGCTGCCCGGTGGCCGCCGGGCGCTGGCCTACGTCGCGATCGCCGGGCCGGGACTGGTCGCGGCCAACGCCGGTAACGACGCGGCCGGCATCGCCACCTACTCCAGCGCCGGCTCGCAGTACATCTACCGGACGCTGTTCTTCATGCTGCTGGTGACGATCGCGCTGGTCATCGTCCAGGAGATGGCGATCCGGCTGGGCATCTTCACCGGCAAGGGGATCGCCGCGCTGATCCGTGAGCAGTTCAGCCTGCGGCTGACTGGAGTGGCCCTGTTCTGCGTGCTGCTGGCCAACACGGGCCTGGTGGTCAGCGAGTTCGCCGGGATCGGGGCCGCGTTCGAGCTGCTCGGCGTCAGCCGGTACTGGGTCATACCGCCGGCCGCGGTGCTGATCTGGGGGCTGGTGCTGTTCGGCTCGTACCGGTACGCGGAGCGGATCTTCCTGATCTTGTCGCTGGCGTTCTTCGCCTATCCGGTGGCCGCGATCCTCGGGCACCCGGACTGGACCGCGGTCGGCAGCAACCTGGTGATCCCGCACTTCCTGCTGACCAAGGGCTACCTGCTGCTCGGCGTGGCCCTGATCGGCACCACGGTCAGCCCTTACATGCAGTTCTACGCGGCGGCCGGCGTCGTCGACCGCGGCGCCGGGCCGGCCAACTACCGCAACGCCCGGCTGGACGCGGTCACCGGGGCGGTGTTCGCCTGCGTCATCAGCATCATGATCATCATCGCCACCGGCGCCACCATCGGCGGCCGCGGCCCGCTCAGCTCGGCCAAGGAGGCGGCCGAGGCGCTGCGGCCGGTGGCCGGCTCCGGGGCCGAGCTGCTGTTCGCGTTCGGCCTGCTCGGGGCCAGCGCGCTGGCCGGCGCGGTGGTCCCGCTGTCCAGCAGCTACGCGATCAGCGAGGCGGTCGGGGTGGAACGATCGGTGTCCCGCCGGTTCGCCGAGGCGCCGCTGTTCCTCGGGCTGTTCACGCTGCAGACCGCGCTCGGGGCGGCGGTCGCGCTGACCCCGGTCAACCTGATCACGCTGCTCATCGGCACCCAGGTGCTGCAGGGCGTGGTCACCCCGATCGTGCTGATCTACATCCTGATCCTGGCCAACCGGCGCGAGGTGCTCGGCCGCCACGTCAACGGGCCGGTCCTGAAGGCGGTGGCCACGGTGGTGGTGGCCGGGATCAGCGTCATGTCGCTGCTGCTGCTCGGCTCGACCGTGCTGAGCTGGTTCGGCATCGGCTGACCAGGCGGAACCCGCCGGGCCCGGCCCCGGGGATGGCCAGGACGGCGGCTGTCCGTTAGTCTAGTTTCTCGACCGTTTTAATAGGTTTGGGCGGCACTGGGAGGTTGACCTGTCGGGCACCCGGGTAGAGGCAGCGAGGGGCAGGATCAGCCCGGCGGAAATATCACCGGGCCGGAATCACTTGCTGACTAGTGTGACCCCGCTCAACCCTGGACAGAAATGACGATGACAGCACCCGCTGACGCCGACCTCTCCAGCGATGAGTTCCGGCACGCGGTGGGGCACTTCGCCACCGGCGTCACCGTCGTCACCTCGATCGGTCCCGACGGCGAACCGGTGGGCACGACCGCCAACGCCGTGAGCTCACTGTCCCTCGACCCGCCCCTCATCCTGGTCTGCTTCGACCGGTCCAGCCTGACGCTGGAGGCGATCCGCCACCACGGCGCGTTCGTGGTGAACGTGCTGTCCGCCCCGCAGCAGGAGCTGTCGTCGAACTTCGCCCGCCGGGGGCTGGCCGCGGTCTGGGACGGCGTCGAGCACCAGCCCGGCCCGACCGGCAGCCCCCGCATCGAGGGCACGCTGGCCGCGCTGGAGTGCACGGTGGAACACAGCCTGCCGGGCGGCGACCACGAGATCATCGTGGGCCGGGTCCGGTACGCGGAGACATCTGGCGACGGCGGGGCCCCGCTGCTGTTCTGGCGCGGCTCTTACCTGTCGCTGGACGAGGACGACTAGGACCCGTTGCCGGAGGCGACGACTAAGATACTGCGCTGAGCCGGGCCGCCTGGTCGATCCGCGCCACCATCAGCGCGATGTCGTCGCCGTGCCGGGTCGGCCGCTGGCGGCTGGCCAGCAGCCGGTCGGCCAGCCGTTCGGGCTCGTCGGCGCGGCCGTCGCCGAGCACGCCGAGCAGCGCCCGGACGTTGCAGCCGGGGTCGGCGCCGTCGTCGTCCAGCAGCCCGTCGGTCGCCAGCACCAGCACCGAACCGGGCGACACGGGCAGCGTCACCGTGCTGTAGGTCTCGTCGGCGTTCACGCCCAGCAGCAGATCGTCGCCGTGCTCGAGCAGCACCGGCGGCTCGCCCGGCCCGGCCAGGGCCGGCCCGGGGTGCCCGGCCCGGCACATCTCCAGCCGGCCGCGGCCCGGGTCGATGATCACGAAGCAGCAGGTCGCGAACATGGCCAGGTCCACGTCGGTGTTGAGGTCGGCCAGCCAGCGGTTGGCCAGGGTCATCACCTCGGCGGGCCCCTGTCCCTCGCGGGCGTAGGCGTGCACCACCGTCCGGAGCCGCCCCATCAGCGACGCGGCGATCGGGTTGTGCCCCTGCACGTCCCCGATGACCAGCGCGACCCGGCCGTCGGCGAGGTCGATGGCGTCGTAGAAGTCACCGCCGATCTCCAGCCCGGAGGTCACCGGCCGGTACCGGGCCGCGATCGTCACCCCGGGCGCGACCAGGTGCCCGTGCGGCAGCAGCCCGCGCTGCAGGTCACGGGCGAGCGCGTGCTCCGCCTCGTACATCCGGGCCCGCTGCAGCGACTGGGCCAGCAGCCCGGCCGCCGCGACCAGCATCGCCCGTTCCCCGGCCGCGAACCCGCGGGCGGCACCGAACCCCATCAGGCAGACGACCAGCAGGTCCTTGCCGACCGGGACCGGCACCACCGCCCAGGCCCCCTGACCGGAGCCCTTGGTCAGCGCGGTCAGCCGCGGGTAGTGGCGGGCCAGGGCGGCGGCCGAACCGATGAACAACGGCTGCCCGGTGGCGACCACGTCGGTCACCGGCGAGCCGCCTGGCCGGGCGGCCAGCGCGTCGGCGGCCGCCGGGGTCAGCCCGTAGCGGGCCACCTCTTCCCGGCGCCCGTTCTGCTCGGCCAGGATGATCAGGCTGTTGGCCCCGTACACGGCCAGCCCGGTCCGGGCCGCGACCGTGATGTCATCGACGCTGACCGCAGAGGCCAGCGCGGCGGTGAACTTCTGCGTCCGCGCGGTCCGTTCGGCGCCCTGGCGCAGCCGCCGCCGTTCGGCCTCCCGGCTGGCCCAGATCGTGGTGGTGTCCATGACGAACCCGGTCATCCGCCCGGGCAGGCCGTCCGGCCCCGGCAGCATCCGGCCGCGGGCCTCCATCGAGCGCAGCGTGCCGGCGGCGTCCATCACCCGGTACTCGACCTGGTAGGTGCCGCAGGCCGAGCTCATCTGGCGCAGCGCCGCGACCAGGCTCGGGGCGTCCTCCTCGGGCACCCGCTCGAGCAGCTCGGCTATCGTGGCCGGCCCCTCACCGGACAGGCCGTGCAGCCGCCGGATGCCGGGCTCGAACGTCACCTCGCCGGCCGGCAGGTCCCAGCTGAAGAACCCGGCCTCGACCGCCGAGACCCGCGGGCGGTGAGCCGACCACACGACCGCGTCCCGCCGTTCCTCGCTCTCGGGCGGACCGGGCTGCGACGGGATGCTGGGGCCGGCCCAGACCACGCCCGGCGCGGGCCGCTCCGCATCCTCGCTCATGGGCGGACTGCCCGCCTGTTCTCGCACCAGCTGACCCAGCTCAACCACGTACACCTAGCCCCTCCCCCACCGGCGGCCCCGTTCCCTCCGAGCCGTCGGCTATGCCGAAAACCGGGCAGTGCCAGCCCCCCACGGGTCTGTGAACGCCAAGAGCATAGCGCCAAACCGGCGGGCAATGTCAGTAAAAACGCAGGTCAGAGGTGACCCGACACAGTTGTACGGGATGCCTGAATGAGCCCGGATAACCGTATTTCCGCTGGTCGGCCCCGTGTGGCTTTTGTGCAGATTACGTACCCGCGTGCCCGTTGTCTCGTAAAAACCGGGCAGGACAATGACGTTTTCCGCACTTGCCTCATGCATTGAGGCCGGTTTTATCGCGGTTCTTTTCCGCTTTCTAGTGCGGGGGAAATACTGGCGCGGGCAGGCGGGGCCGGGCTGGGGGTAACCGGCACCGGCGGGCGCCGCAGCAGCACGGCCGCCACCGCTCCGGTCAGGGCGATCGCGGCGATGACCCACCAGCCGTGCCGGAAGGCGTTCAGCCTCCCGCCAGGTGTGTCCGGCGCGCCGAGCACGGCGACCAGGATCGCGACGCCGATGGCCATGCCGACCTGGCGGACCATGTTCACCACCGCCGATCCGCTGGCGAAGCTGGGCGCGGGCAGCGAGGCGGCCGCGGTGGCCATCAGGGTCGGCAACGTGAGCCCCACGCCGATCCCGGTCAGCAGCATGCCGCCGAGCATCCCGCCCGGGTAGCTGGGCTGCAGGCCGATGGCCAGCGCCCACCAGGCGACGCCGGCCGCCAGCACGGTGGAGCCGGCCGCGACCACCACGGCCGCGCCCAGGCGTGCGATCAGCCGGCCCGCGACCAGGAACGAGAACAGCGGGACCATGATCGGGCCGGGCGCCACCGCCAGCCCGGTCCGCAGCGCCGACCAGCCCCAGTCGTCCTGGGCCCACAGGACGATCGACAGCAGCATGGCCCCGAACGACATCGAGAACAGCAGCATTACGGTGACCGCGCCGGCGAAGCTGCGCGCCCGGAACAGGCCGGGGTCGACCAGCGGGTTGCCGGACCGCAGGCAGTGCAGCACGAACGCGGCGAGCAGGACCGCGGCGGCCGCCAGCACCAGCACGGTGCGGGCCGAGGTCCAGCCCCAGTCGCCGCCCTCGACCAGGCCGAGGGTGAGCGCCCCCACCCCGGCGGTGACCAGGACCGCGCCGAGCGCGTCGGGCCGGGGCACCGGATGGCCGGGCGCGTCCGGCAGCCGGAACCAGCCGGCCGCCAGCGCCGCCAGCCCGATCGGCACGTTGACCAGGAACACCCAGCGCCAGCTGACCGCGACCAGCAGGCCGCCGATGACCGGGCCGAGCGCGGCCGCCATGCCGCCGGTGGCGGTCCAGGTCCGGACCGCGCCGCCGCGCCGCTGGGCCGGGTAGCTGGCCAGCACCAGGCTGAGCGAGGTGGGCGTGAGCAGGGCGGCGCCGGCCGCCTGGACCAGGCGGAACCCGATGAGCATGGGCACGCTGGTGGCGGCGCCGCAAGCCGCCGACGCGACCGTGAACACGGCCACCCCGAGCAGGAACCCGTACTTGCGGCGGTGCCGGTCGGCCAGCCGGCCCATCAGCACCAGCAGCGCGGCGTAGACGATCGCGTAGCCGTTGAGCACCCAGGACAGGTCGCCCAGGCTGCGGCTGCCCAGATCCCGCGCGATGGCGGGCAGGGCCACGTTGACGATGAAGAGGTCCAGGCTGGCCAGCACGACGCCGGCACAGACGATGACCAGGACCTCGCCCGGCTGACCACGCCGGGATCCCTGACTTAGCTCCGCCATAGCTAGACGGTAAGGGACTGACTTAGGTAAGCACAAGTCAGCTACGATGAACGCATGACTGAAGGCACGACGATCGAGCTGCCGCACCTGACCGGGGCGCTGGCACCCCGCGGCGGCTGGACCGCGGACGGGTGCTCCCTGGCCAAGGCGATCGGCGTGGTCAGCACCCGATCGGCGTTCCTGCTGATCCGGGAGGCGTTCTACGGGACGGCGAGGTTCGACGACTTCGCGGCCCGGGCCGGGATCAGCGAGCCGGTGGCGGCGGCGCGGCTGCGGGAGCTGGTGGACGCGGGGCTGCTGACCCGCGAGGAGTACCGGGAGCCCGGCCAGCGGACCCGGCGGGCCTACCGGCTGACCGAGAAGGGGGCCGGCCTCTTCCCGGCGCTGACCGCGCTGACGGAGTGGGGCGACCGGTGGCTGAGCGACGACGGCGGCCCGGTCGGGTACCGGCACCGGGACTGCGGGGAGCCGGTGGAGGTGGAGCTGCGGTGCGCGGCCGGCCACCGGGCCAGCCCGGGTGAGCTGGACGCGGTCAGGCGGCCCCGTTAGTCAGGCAGTGCGGCGCTCGCGGACCTGGCGCTTGATGCGGGCCAGCATGGCTGCCATGCCGCGCAGCCGCAGCGGGCTGACCAGGTCATTCAGCCCCAGCTGACCGGTGAACTCGCTGGGGGTGGCCAGCACCTCCTCGGCCCCCAGGCCGTCCAGGCCGGCCTGCAGGATGCCGGCGAAGCCGCGGGTGGTCGGCGCCTCCGGCGGGGCGTCGAAGAACAGGTGCACGGTGTCGTCGGGGGCCACCTCCACCGCCAGGAACAGCGGCGTCTGGCACTCCGGGACCTGCTCCAGCAGGTCCCGGTGACCGGCGTAGCGCTCCGGCAGGCCCGGCAGGTCGTCGGAGAACTCCAGCAGCAGCTGGAGCCGCTCCTGGCCGGCCAGGGAGTTAAAATCGTCGACGATCTCGGCCAGGCGCGGGTTGAGCGTGTCCGCGGTGGTCACGGCTGGTCGCCTCGTTTGATCGGCACCCGGACGCTGTTGCCCCACTCGGTCCAGGAGCCGTCGTAGTTGCGGACCTGGGGGAAGCCGAGCAGGTAGGTGAGCACGAACCAGGTGTGGCTGGACCGCTCCCCGATCCGGCAGTAGACGATCACGTCGTCGGCCTCCCGCAGGCCGGCCTCGCCCTCGTAGATGTCCTGGAGTTCCTTGCGGCTGCGGAACGTGCCGTCCTCGGCCGCGGCCCGGGCCCACGGGACGTTGTGGGCGAAGGGGATGTGGCCGCCGCGGACCGCGCCCTCCTGCGGGTAATCCGGCATGTGCAGCAGCTCGCCGCTGTACTCACCGGGCGAGCGGACGTCGATCATCGGCTTGCTGAGGTGGTCCAGCACCTGCTCCCGGAACGCCCGGACCTTGCTGTCGTCCCGCTCCACGACCGGGTAGTCGGTGCGCGGGCGGTCCGGCACGTCCTTGGTCAGCGGGCGGTCCTCGGCGATCCACTTGGCCCGGCCGCCGTCCAGCAGGCGGACATCGGGGTGGCCGAACAGGGTGGCGACCCAGAGCGCGTAGGCGGCCCACCAGTTGTTCCGGTCGCCGTACAGCACCAGCGTGGTGTCCCGGGAGATGCCCTTGCCCGACATCAGAGCGGCGAAGCCCTGGCCGTCCACGTAGTCGCGGGTGTCCGGGTCGTTCAGCTCGGTGTGCCAGTCCAGCTTGACCGCGCCGGGGATGTGGCCGGTCTCGTACAGCAGCACGTCCTCGTCGGACTCGGCTACCACCAGGCCGGGGTCGTCGAGGTGGGCGGCCAGCCATTCGGTGGACACGAGCTTTTCCGGGTGAGCGTACTCGCCGAACTTGGCCGCATCATCGTTGGGCAGCGCCATGGCTATCTCGCTTCCGGTTTCCGGGACTTCCGGGATCTGACGGGTGGATATCTCGCAGGCACAGTAACGCGCCGGCGTGGTCAGGCCTTCCCCGGGGACGGAATTCAGACGGGCGCGCTGCGTTATACAGCGGCATGAGCACTATTGAACTGACCAAGGAAACCTTCGAGGACACCGTCACCCAGCCCGGCATCACGCTGGTCGACTGGTGGGCCGAGTGGTGCGGGCCGTGTAAGCAGTTCGGGCCGGTCTTCCAGGCCGCGAGCGACGAGCACCCCGACGTACGGTTCGGCAAGATCGACACTGAGGACCAGCAGGAGCTGGCCGCGGCGGCCAGGATCACCTCGATCCCCACGCTGATGGCGTTCCGCGACGGCATCCTCGTCTTCTCCCAGCCCGGCGCGCTCCCCGCGCCCGCCCTGGAGCAGGTCATCAAGGCCGTCCAGGACCTGGACATGGAGGACGTCCGGGCCGAGGTGGCCAAGCAGCAGGCCGGTGCCGCGGGCGACGGCCAGGGCCAGCCTCAGTAAGAGGGGCCGGGGCCAGCCCCGGTAAAGGGCCCCGCGTCGTTGACACCCCCTGATGCCTGGTGTGATCGTGCTAACCAGCCGGTGACACCAGGGCCCGATGAGGGGGACGACGACGATGTCCGAGACCAGCGCACCCCGGGGGCGCAGTTACGCCTCCGGCACCTACCCGGTGGCCCTCCTCGGCGACACGATAGGGGACAACTTCGATCGCACCGCGAGCCGGTTCGCCGACCGGGAGGCCCTGGTCGACGTGGCTGCCAGCCGCCGCTGGACCTACCGCGAGCTGGCCACCGACGTGGACGCGCTGGCCCGGGGCCTGCTGGGCCGCGAGATCGGCAAGGGCGACCGGGTCGGGATCTGGGCGCCCAACTGCGCCGAGTGGACGCTGACCCAGTACGCGACGGCCAAGATCGGCGCGATCCTGGTCAACATCAACCCCGCCTACGGCGCCCGCGAGCTGGAGTACGTGCTGCGCCAGGCGGGGATCCGGATGCTGATCTCGGCGCGGGCGCACCGCTCGTCCGACTACGCGGCCATGGTCGACTCCGTCCGGCCCGCCTGCCCGGACCTGGAGCAGGTGATCCTGCTCGGCAGCGCCGAGTGGGACGAGGTGGCCAGCGCGGAACGCGGCGCCGACCCGGCCGCGCTGGCAGCGGCGAGCACCGCGCTGAGCACCGACGACCCGATCAACATCCAGTACACCTCGGGCACCACCGGCTTCCCCAAGGGCGCCACGCTGTCGCACCACAACATCCTCAACAACGGGTTCTTCGTGGGCGAGCTGTGCGGCTACACCGAGGCGGACCGGATCTGCATCCCGGTGCCCTTCTACCACTGCTTCGGCATGGTCATGGGCAACCTGGCCGCCACCAGCCACGGCTCCTGCATGGTCATCCCGGCGCCCGCGTTCGACCCGGCCGCCACCTTGCGCGCGGTCGCCGACGAGCGCTGCACCTCGCTGTACGGGGTGCCGACGATGTTCATCGCCGAACTGGCCCTGCCGTCCTTCGGCGACTTCGACCTGACCAGCCTGCGCACCGGCATCATGGCCGGCTCGCCCTGCCCGGTCGAGGTGATGAAGCAGGTGGTCGAGCGGATGCACATGGACGAGGTGAGCATCTGCTACGGCATGACCGAGACCTCGCCGGTGTCCACCCAGACCCGGGTGGATGACTCGATCGACCGCCGGGTGTCGACCGTGGGCCGGGTCGGGCCGCACCTGGAAGTCAAGATCATCGACCCGGAGACCGGGCTGACCATGCCGTACGGCGAGCCCGGGGAGCTGTGCACCCGCGGCTACTCGGTCATGCTCGGCTACTGGGAGGAGCCGGACAAGACGGCCGAGGCCATCGACGCGGCCCGCTGGATGCACACCGGTGACCTGGGCATCATGGACGCCGAGGGGTACGTGAACATCACCGGCCGGATCAAGGACATGGTGATTCGCGGCGGCGAGAACATCTACCCCCGCGAGGTCGAAGAACTGCTGTACACCCACCCGGACGTGCTGGACGCCCAGGTCATCGGGGTCCCCGACACCAAGTACGGCGAAGAGCTGATGGTCTGGGTGCGGATGCGCGACGGTGCCGCTCCGCTCACGGCCGAGTCGGTCCGCGAGTTCTGCAGCGGCCAGATCGCCCGCTACAAGATCCCCCGTTACGTCCACGTGACCGACGAGTTCCCGATGACCGTGACCGGCAAGATCCGCAAAGTCGAGATGCGCGAGAAGTCGATCGGCCTGCTCGGGCTGGAGGACGCCGCGAACGCTCGCCACGCCTGAGGCGCCGGGGCGGACCGGGTGCCCTTGCGGACGCCGCCGAGGAACACCGCCAGCACCAGGACGATCGCGATCAGGATCAGGATCCACAGCAGGCAGCCGCCCAGGCGCGGCCGGAATGGCCGCTCGCGCCCAGTGGAGCGATTCACTCGCCAGGCCATCCGGAACATATCTCGGTTATGCCCGGGCATAGAGAAATATGTCCGCGGCCCGATAAATGGAACAGCCGAGATGGCGTGAGGTAAACAATGACCGGACCTTCCCGCGACGTGACCGACGCAGGACCCCGGGAACATACCACCGTGGTCCTGGCCAAACGCACCTCCTGGCTCGGCCGGCTGGGCGGGATCGCCGCGCTGATCGCGGCTCTGGTGGTGCTGGCGCTGGTGCTGTCGGCCGTGCACCTGCTCCCGCAGCTGCGCAATCCGTTCGCCGAGACGACCACCGACCGCAGCCAGCCGGTCGTGCTGAAATCAATCAGCCAGCTCAGCCGCTACGAGGCGGCCACCGGCTCGTTTGAAGTCGTGGTCGACCTGCAGAGCCATTCTTTGCTGCCGTCGTTCATCGAGGGCAAGGACACGTTGTTCGTGGGCCAGGGCAGCGATATTGCTTATGTGGACTTTTCCCAGCTTAAAGGGCAGGCCATTTCCGTTTCGGCCAACCGGACGGCGGTCACGGTGGCGCTGCCCAAGCCGCAGCTGGAGCCCGCGGTGCTGAACGTGCACCAGTCCTACGTGTACGCCGAGCAGGAGGGCCTGGCCAACCGGATCGGGGACTTCTTCTCCGGCAACCCGAACAGCCAGCAGAAGGTCTACGAGGCCGCCCAGACCAAGATCCAGAACGCGGCCAGGAGCAGCCCGCTGCTGTCCCAGGCTCAGAAGAATACGCAGGCCATGCTGACCGGCATGCTCAAGTCGCTGGGCTTCCAGCAGGTCACGGTGACCTTCGGCCAGAGCCAGGGGTCCTGACCGGCCGGCTCAGGCCTCGCCGGTCTCCGTGGAGCCGATCGGGTACGGGGTCATGGCCACGGTGATGTTGTCCAGGCCGCCCGCCTCGACCGCGTACCGGACCAGCGTCGCCGCCGCCACGCCGGGCTCGGTCAGCGCGCCCGGCAGCGCGATCACGGCGAGCTTGCCGGCGTCCGGGTCGTAGTTCCACAGGCCGTCCGAGCAGAGCATGAGGACACCCGGGCCGGGCGGGGTGAACTGCGCGACGTGCGGGTACGCCTCGCGGGCGCCGGCCCCGATCCAGCGGGTGACCACGTGAGCCTGCGGCGACTCCAGCGCCTCGGACTCGTGCAGCAGCCCCTGGGCCACCATCTCCTCGGCCAGCGAGTCGTCCCTGGTCAGCAGCTGCGCGGCCGGGTCCGGGGTGGAGTCCAGCCAGTAGGCGCGGCTGTCTCCCATCCAGCACAAGGTGACGGTGTCGCCGGCCATGACCGCCGACACGTAGGTGGCGGCCGGGGTGTCACCGGAGGCGTCGGCCAGCTCGTCGACCGCCTGCCGGGCCGCGGCCACGGCCTGCTCGGCACCTTCGGCCGGGTCGATCCCGTCCTGCACGGCGGCGGCCAGCGTCTGCACCGCGGCGGTGGCGGCGGCCAGCGAGGCCTCGTCCGGGCGATCGGCGCTGGACACGCCGTCGCAGACCACCGAGATCACGACCGGGCCGCCGGCGGTCTCCACGGTCGCCAGCGCGACCGCGTCCTCGTTGCGCTCGTGCCGCAGGCCGCGGTCGCTGACCGCCGCCACCAGCCCGAGGCCTATCTCTTCGTGGTCGCGCCCGGCCGGGGGCTCACCCGCGGCACCGTCGCTCACCACGAACGAATTCATGACCATGGCCATCGCAGATCCACCATCGGTCGGCTCCTGTCTTTACCGGCGTCATGCCCATTCTGGCCTACGCCAGCTAGGGCACGATCCCATAAACCGGACGTAGAAGGAAGGAAAGACGCAGGAAGTGGTGGGAAGAGATGTGGTTCGGGGATGACCCCCGCTCCCGCTCTCACCGCCAGTGGTCGAGCGGCAGCGGCCCCCGGGTCATCACCGTCCTTATCGCGAAGGTGCTCTGGGCGCTGACGACTTCGGGGATGGCCAGGATCCGGTCCAGCAGGACCTGTTCGTAGCCGGCCAGGTCGGGCACGGCCGCCTCGATGAAAAAGTCGGCCGAGCCGGAGATCAGGTAGCAGGCCACCACGGCCGGGATCGCGGTCAGGGCCGCCTCCAGGTGCGCGGACGTCTCCCGCGAATGGCCCTCGACCTTCAGCTCGATGAACACGGTCAGGCCGAGACCGGCCCGCACCCGGTCCACCTCGGCCCGGTAGCCGGCGATGACCCCGTCGGCCTCCAGCGCCTTGACCCGGCGCAGGCAGGCGGACGGGGAGAGCGAGACGGCTTCGGCCAGGTCCACGTTGGGCAGGCGTCCGTCAACCTGTAGCCGGCTCACGATCGCACGATCTATACGGTCAGGATTGTGGTGCGCAACATCTGATGGCATTTCCCGATTCTACTGATACAAAGTTGCACCTACAGGTCCTACGGCCGCCTATTTAGCCATCGCGTGCGACACGTTTTCTGTGACGCTGAAGGCATGTCACAGAGCCGGTCGTTCACCCTGTCGGTGCCCCGCGGCATCGCGCTTTACATCGGCGCGCTGCTCGGCCCGGGGCTGTTGCTGCTCCCCGGCCTGGCCGCCCGGGAGGCCGGCCCCGCCTCGATCCTCGCCTGGGCCGGCCTGCTCGGGGTGTCGGCGCTGTTCGCGGTGGTGTTCGCGGCCATGGGCCGGACCCACCCGCAGGCCAACGGGGTGGCCGGCTACGCCGCCGCGGGCCTCGGCCCGGCCGCCGGGCGGGTGGCGGGCTGGTGCTTCCTGACCGGGGTGATCGGCGGCGCGCCGGTGGTCTGCCTGATCGGCGCGGGCTACGTGACCAGCCTGACCGGCGGCGGCCTGCTGGCGCGCTGCCTGGTGGCGGCCGCGCTGCTGCTGGTCGTGCTGGCACTGGCCCTGGGCGGGGTGCGGGCCAGCAGCACCGCGCAGCTGATCCTGGTCGCGCTGCTGATCGTGATCATCGCGGTCGCGGTCGGCGGCTCCGCCCCGGCCGCCCGGGCCGGCCACTGGACGCCGTTCGCTCCCCAGGGCTGGAGCGCGATCGGGCGGGCGGCGGCCACGCTGATGCTGTCGTTCGTGGGCTGGGAGGCGGTGGCCCCGCTGACCACGCGGTTCCGCAACCCGGACCGGGAGCTGCCGCGGGTCATCGGGGCCGCGTTCGGCGTGACCGCGGTGCTGTACCTGGCGCTGGCGGTGACCACGATCGCGGTGCTCGGCCCGGCCGCCGGCACCGACGTTCCGCTGGCCAGCCTGCTGGTCCGCGCGGTGGGCGAGGGCGGCCGGGTGGTGGCGGCGGTCGCGGCCGTGGTCCTCACGATCGGGGCGGTCAACGCCTACCTGTCCGGGGCGGCGGCGATGGCCCGGCGGCTGGCCCGGGACACGAGCCGCGCCCGCGGCGGCAACGGCGCCGGGCGCGGGACGGGAAACCGGCTGGTGCTGGCCGCCTGCGCGCTGGCCGGCCTGGTCGTGATCGCCCTGTACGCGGCCAAGCTGGTCAGCACCGCCCAGCTGATCGGGCTGCCGACCACGCTGTTCCTGGTCGTCTACCTGGGCTGCACGGTGTCGGCGGCCCGGACGCTGCGCGGCTGGACCCGCGCCGCCGCAGCCGCCGCTGCCCTCGCCGTCCTCATCGTCCTGGCCTTCTGCGGCTGGCCCCTGGTGGTGGCGGCCGCGGTGGCCATGGCGGCGGCGCTGACCGGCCGCACCCGGCGCTCGCCCGCGCTAGTACCTGGCGTCGAAGATCTGGATGGCGGTCCAGGCGCCCAGGTGGATGATGTCGCCGGGGTCGAGCGGGACCGGGACGCCGGGTGGGATCTCGCGGCCGTTGACCAGGGTGCCGTTCTCCGAGCCGGGGTCGATGACCGCGATCCGGCCGCCGTCGCCGGGGACCAGGACCGCGTGCAGGCGGGACACCCCGGGATCGGTGGGCGGGCCGGTCAGGTCGATCTCCGGCTCGATGCCGCGGGACACGCTGCGGCGCCCGATCCGCGCCTCGCGGCCGCTGAGCCGGAACCGGCGGCGCGGGCAGTAGACCGGGAACCGGAGCATCACGGCGTCCTCGCCGCCGTCCGCGACCACCGTGTCGAAGTAGACCCGGTCGGCCCCCACCTCGGCCACCCAGCTGGTCAGCGTGGCCGGGCCCGCCCCGGACAGGTAGTCGTACCCGCACACCTCGCAGAACTGTCCGGTCCGGCCGGTGCCGCAGCGTGGGCAGGGCTGGGCGACCGGCTGGCCGGGCCCGTACGGCGCCGACGTCACGGGCGGCGGCTCCGGCTCCGGCACGTAGGGCCGGGCGCCGCTGGGCCGCGATGGGGCGCTGTCGATCCACGGCGGTGACCAGCCGCCCGGCGTGACCGGCTGGGCGCTCCGCTGCTCCGGCACGGCTATCGTCGGGTGGCTGTCCATCCGGATGCCACACAGGTCACAGAAGTCACTGCTCCCGGACTCGTGGCCGGCTGGACAGGTCGGCATGTCTGTTCGCCCTTCCAAACCCCTGGCTTATTTTTTCGTCCGGACCGTCTTGGTGGAGCGGGTGTCGAGCGCCATCTCGTCGGCGTCGGCCACCCTTTTCTTGAGCCGGACGGTCCCGGTGGCGTCGACCACCTCCACCACCTTGGCCAGCAGCCGGGCGGTCTCCTCGCGGCCAGCCTCGCTGGCCAGGGTGACCGCGCGGCCGAGTTTGGCCGTGGCGGTGTCTTCGTCGCCTTCCTTGCGGGCCTGCAGCCCGTCCTGAATAACCTCGGCCAGTTCGGCCTGGCCGGTGTAGTGCGCTACGTGCGGGTTGATCCGGGTGGACAGCGCCTCGTCGTCCGTCCACAGCGCCCGGACCAGGCCCTGGCCGAGTACCCCGGCCCCGGCCCCGGCGCCGGCGCTGGCCACCAGGCTGACCCGGCGGCGAGCATCTCCTGGCCGACGCCGGCCGGGCTGACCTCTACGCACAGGTGGTAGTCGCGGCTCTCCCCCGGCCCCCAGGCCCCGGCCGGGTAGTCGCCGGACTGGGCGTTCACCGCGGCGCGGCGGCCGGTGAGGTCGTCGACGGCCGGCGCGACCTGCTTGAGGAACCGGATGCGGCCGTGCTGCGGCGTCCATACCCGCAGCGAGACGTTGCTGATCTCCTTGCTCATGGCGGCCCGCATGAGCGAGGTGAAGTCGGCCGCCAGCCCGGCCGGGTCGGCCACGATGTCCACGGTCCCGAGCAGCGCGGTGGAGACCTTGCGCAGCTCCGCGACCTCCCAGTCGGTCCCGACGCCCCGGCAGTCGCAACGATAGGTGCCCTCGCACCAGGAGATGGCCCCGGACAGCTTCTCCGGTGTCTCGTGCTGGTTCTTGCCGTCGGTGAGCAGGATCGCGTGCCGCATCAGGGCCGGGCCGCCGTCGTCGCGGGTCCCGCTGGTGAGGATCTGGTGGGCCAGCAGCAGCCACTGGCCGATCGCGGTGCCGCCGTCGGCCTGCAGGCCCCGGACGGCCTGCCGGGCCGCGTCCCGGGTGGCCGGCGTGGCTACCGCCAGGCTGGCGTCGGACGGATAGACCGGCCGGGCCTTTTCGTTCCCGGCGATCACCGCGAACGAGACACCGTCCCGGATCGCGTCGATGGCCGCCGCCGTCGCCGCCTTGGCCTCGGCCATCTTGCCGGGCGGGACGTTCATCGAGCCGGAACAGTCGACGATGATGATCTCGGCCGCCGGCGGGGTGTCGAGCGTGGCCGAGTGGCGCCCGGACGTCACCGTGACGATCGCGTTGACGTCCCGGCTCCCGGCCGGCAGGTACTCGTTCTGGAAGACGTCGATCGTGAAGCCAGCCAGGTCCGGGCGGGGTGGCGTCATCGGGAAGGGCTCCTCAGCATGGGTCAGACCGGAGGAAAGGGGGCGAGAGCGACGGTGATGTTGTCCATCCCGCCGGCGTCGAGAGCAAACCGGACGAGCGCGGTGGCGGCCCCGGCCGGGTCGGTGAGCGCGCCCGGCATGGCCAGCGCGGACAGCCGCTCCGGCTCGGGCGCGTAGTTCCACAGGCCGTCCGAGCACAGCAGCAGCACCCCGGGGCCGGGCGGCGCGAACTGGGCGACGTGGGGTTCTTCGTCGTCGTCGTCGACGCCGATCCAGCGGGTGACCACGTGTGCTTCGGGGGCGGTGAGGACATCGGCCGCCGCCAGCTGGCCGGAGGCGACCAGCTCGGCCGCCAGCGAATCGTCCTCGGTCAGCAACTGGCCGCCCGGCTGCGGCCAGCGGTCCAGCCAGTAGCCGCGGCTGTCCCCCAGCCAGCACAGCGTGATCGTGCCCCGGGTCAGCACCGCCGACAGGTAGGTGGCGGCGGGCTCTTCGGCCCCCGGGCCGGCCAGCGCCCGCACCGCGTCCCGGGCCACCTGGGCGGCCTGAACGGAGGCACCGGCGGTGCTCACTCCGGCCGGGACCGCCTCGGCCAGGTGCCGGGCCGCGGCCCGGGCGGCCGCCAGCGAGGCCTCGTCGGGGCGGTCGGCGCTGGAGATCCCGTCGCAGAGCACGGCGATCACCACCGGTCCGCCGCCGGTCTCCACCGTGGCCAGCGCGAGCGCGTCCTCGTTGCGCGAGTGCCGCAGCCCCCGGTCGCTCACCCCCGCGACCAGGCCCAGGTCAAGCTCCTGGTGGTCCCGGCGGTCGGTGGTCAGCGGTTTCAGGGCCACCCCGCAGGCCTCGCAGAAGCTGTCCCGCAGGTCGGCCACGTGGCCGCAGGACGGGCAGGTCAGCTCGACCGGACGCGGGGACGGCCCGGGCGACGAGCGCGGGCGGCGCCGGCCGGCGGTCATGACAGCGTCCTCGGCCGGACGTCGTTGGCCTGGTCGACCAGGCCGTTACGGGCATCGGAGCCGGGCGCCAGCCGGGCCATTGCCCGGTAGTTGCGTTCCAGGCCGAACCGGAGCGCTCGCTCGGTCAGGTCGCAGCCGAGCAGCTGGCCGTGGCCGACCGGGCGGCCCGCGGTCACGCCGTCCAGGGCGGCCCGCAGGATCTCGGTGCCGAGCTGGTGCTGGCGGCCGGGGTCGAGCTTGATCCGGCCCAGCCGCTGGCTGGCCTGCTGCAGGTCATCGGCGCTGACCACCACCTGCGGGCGGCCCGCGACCTGGATCCGGACGGCCGCGATCTGGGCGGCCACGTGATGGCTGGACGTCTCCGGGATGGCGGCCAGGGCGGCGATGGCGCCGGCCCGGTCACCGGCGCCGAGCCAGATCCGGGCCAGCCCGAACGCGGCGCTGACGTAGGAGCGGTCCACCGTCGACACCAGCCAGAAGCAGCGCCCGGCAAGGGTCGTGTCCCCCTGGGCCTCGGCGGCCAGGCCGAGCGCGAGCTTGGGCGCCACCTCACCGGGCAGCATGGCGCAGACCGCGCCGAACCCCTTCACGGCCTCGGCCGGCTGGGCCGCCATCAGCGCGGCCAGCGCCTGATGCCAGGTGACCCGCCAGTCCGGTTCGCCGGAGGCGGCCAGGTAGCCGAGCACGGTCTGGGCGCGGGGCGCGTCGCCCAGCGCGATCAGCGCCCGGGCCAGCGCCAGCCGGGTCTCGGCCGAGGCGGCCGCGTCCGGCGGCGTGCCCGGCCGCCCGGCCACCGCGCCGGACAGCGACTCGGCCCGCTGCGGCAGATCAAGCGAGCTCAGCGTGGCCAGGTAGCCGGCCGCCGGGTCGGCCCGGTCGACCAGCGGGGCGGGCAGGCCGGCCACGATCTCGGCCGCGCTGGGCGGCTCGTAGGCGCCGGCCTGTGCCTCCTGATTGGCCAGCCCGTCGGCGCCGATGGCCTGCGGTTCTGGGCTACGGCGGCCTGCTGGGTCACGGCGGCCAGCCCGTCCGCCAGCGGTCCCCACCGGCCGGCCGCGCGCAGCTTGAGCACGGCGGCCAGCCGGCCGGTCAGCTCGGGCGGCGCGGGCGGCGGCGGCAGCGCGGCCGCGGCGATCCTGGCCGCGGTCTGCTCGCGCGTCTGCTGGGCCTCCTGCCAGGCGGCGGTGGCCGCGGCCACGGCGGCGGCCGCGGCCGCTACCCGGGAGCCGGCGTCCGCGCGCAGCGCCGCCACCTCGGCGGCCTGGCTGGCCACGGCGGTCACCTGGTCGCGCAGGCGGCGCAGGCGGCCGGTCTCCACGGTGCCAGCTTGTCCTGGGCCAGCCTGCCCCGGGCCGTCCTGCCAGAAGGCCAGCGGGTCGGTGTTCAGCGCCTCGTGCAACTCGGCCCGTTCCGCCTCGGCCGCCGTCAGCTCGGCCGCGAGCTGGCCGCCATCCAGGCCGGCCAGCCGGGCCCGGGCCTCGGCCAGCGCCTGGGCGGCCTCGTCGAGCGGCCCGGCCAGCGCGTTCCAGACGGCTTCGGCGGCGGCGAGCACCCCGGACACCTCGGCGTAGTCCGCGCGCATCTGGGTCACCGCCTCGGCCAGGGTCAGCTCGACCTGGCCGGAATCGGTCAGATCGCGCTGACCGGGCGGCCCCGGGGGCGGCGCCAGCCGCACCGCCGGCCCCGTCAGCAGGCCGGACAGCTCAGCCAGGTCCGGGCCACCCGGTCGGCGGTGCCGGGCGACCAGGCCGTTGATCCGGTCCACGGCCGCCGCGTAGGCCAGGAACGTCTGCCACAGCCGCACCTGCCGGGCCCGGGCGGTCTCCCACCGGCTGGCCGTCTGGCCGGTCAGCCGGCGGGCGCCGTCGAGGATGCGCTTGCCCAGGCTCTGGTCCAGCTCCAGCAGGTTGGCCTGGATGCGGTCGCGCTCGTCGCGGGCCTGGGTGGCCGCGGCAGCCGCCTCGGAGGGCGTCATCGCGGTGGCCGACGTCATCGGTACTCCGCCAGCCGGCGGCTGATGCCCCAGGTACAGCCGGCCACCATGACCAGGGCCAGCACGATGATGCCGGCCTCGAGGCCGGTGAAGGCGTCGCGCCCGGTGGCCGCGCTGGAGCGGAACGTCGCCTCGTCATCGGCGATCGCGGCGGTCAGGTTGGCGTCGATCTGGCCGAACAGGGTGGCCACGGTCCCCGGGCCGGTGCCGGTGACCAGCTGGGTCTCGGCGGCGGTGGCGTTCTTGGTGTCGAGGTCACGGACCTTCCCGTTGACGGCGTACCAGGAGGTGGCCTCCCGGGCGGCGGCCTGGATCCGGGCCGTCCCGGTGCCGCTCCGGGACTGGTCCAGCGCTGGTCAGCAGCGACCCGCGGCCGGGCCCGAGCTGAGCCCGGGCGGCGTGGAAGTCCGCCTGGAACGCGGTGTCACCGCTGTGCGAGATCAGGTTGAGGATCTCGTCGCCGCGGGCGCGCTGGGCGGCGATGCCCGCCTCGGCCAGCGTCGCGGCGGGCTGGGAGCCGCGCTGCAGGGCCCGGCCGAGGTCGACCCGGGCGACCGCGAACGAGGCGGCCAGCCACAGCACCGAACCCGCGGTGGCGGCCGAGGCCAGCAGCAGCCCCCAGTTGATGATCCGGTGGGTCCGCCGGGTCAGCCAGCGCTGGACCCGGAACAGCACCAGCAGCAGCACCACGCCGATCACCAGCGTGAGCACGACCAGCGGCAGCCCGGTGGCCTGGGCGCTGGTCGCGGTCAGCTGGGTGTTCTCCTCGGTGTAGACCGCGTGCGCGGCGGGCAGCAGGGTGAGCTGCATCTCCTCGGCGGCGACCTGCATGGAGGAGCTGCCGGCCAGGTAGCCCAGCGAGTTGTAGAGCTCGGCGTTGGCGACCTCGGCGGTGTACTGCGGCAGCCCGCTCGACAAGGTGGCCAGACCCTGGCTGAGCTGCGGGTTGTCGCTGGCGGCGGTGGCCGCCTTGAGCCCGGCGGTTGCCAGCGCGATGTCGGCGTCGTAGCGCTGCCGCGCCGCCAGCGGCTCCTCCGGGCTGGCCAGGAACGCGGCCGACACCGTGACCTGGGCGTCCGAGAGCGACTGGTAGATCTGCTGGGCATCCTGGCTGAGCGGCTCGTTGGCCGACACCACCGCGCTGGCGGCCGACTGGTGCAGCGCCACCGTCCAGGCGGCGACCACGCCCCAGCCCAGGCTGAGCACGATCAGCAGCGCGAGCAGCATCCGCAGCTGGCCGGGGGTGGTCCGGGCGCGCGGGGTGACCGCGGCCAGGCGCTGCCGCAGCGACTGGGGCCTGGTGGCCGGTCCCCGCGGGGGTGGCGTGATCACCGGCCAGGGGCTGGGTGGGCCCGCGGGTGCGGGCAAAACAGGGTGTGCCGGGCTAGCCGGCGGCCCCGCCACCGTGGTCATTGATGACTCCCCAAGCCCCGCTCCCGTTCGCGCGGCAGGCGGCCGCGCTCTATGCCCATTTTGGCCTGTTTCGACCGGCTATCCGGCCGAAACCGCGCTCATTCTGGCATAGGTTCGCAGGGACGTTGGGTTTTGTTCACCTATTGGACATCTCGGCCGAAACGGGTCAGGCGTCGTGCTCCTGGCGGTCGCCTGCCCACTCGGTGTGGAACGTGCCGTCCTTGTCGACCCGACGGTAGGTATGCGCGCCGAAGTAGTCGCGCAGGCCCTGGATGAGCGCGGCGGGCAGGCGCTGCGCCCGCAGGCCGTCGTAGTAGGCCAGCGAGGACGAGAACGCGGGCGACGGGATACCGGCCGCCGCGGCCTGGGCCGCCACCCGGCGCCAGCTGTCCACCCCACCCCGGACCGCGCCGGCGAAGTACGGCGCGACCAGGAGGCTGGTCAGGGCCGGGTCCTCGTCGTAGGCGGCCCGGATGCGGTCCAGGAAGCGGGCCCGGATGATGCAGCCGCCGCGCCAGATCGTGGCCATCGCGCCGCGGTCGATGTCCCAGCCGTATTCCTCGCTGCCCGCCGCGATCTGGTCGAAGCCCTGGGCGTAGGCGACCACCTTGGAGGCGTAGAGGGCGCGGCGGACGTCCTCGATGAAGGCGTCCCGGTCCGGAAGGTCGAGCGCGTTGCGCTCGGTGCCGAACGCCTCGCGGGCGGCTTGGCGCTGGTCGGCGTGGCCGGACAGCGAGCGCGCGAACGTGGCCTCGGCGATCCCGGTGATCGGGATGCCCAGGTCGAGCGCGCTCTGCACGGTCCAGCGGCCGGTGCCCTTCTGCTCGGCCTGGTCCAGCACGATGTCGATGAACGGCTGGCCGGTCGCGGCGTCGGTCTGCGACAGCACGTCGGCGGTGATCTGGATCAGGTAGGAGTCGAGGTCGCCGTCGTTCCAGGTGCGGAAGATCTCGCCGATCTCGGCCGGGGTGGCGCCCAGGCCGGCCCGCAGCAGGTCGTAGGCCTCGGCGATGAGCTGCATGTCGGCGTACTCGATGCCGTTGTGCACCATCTTCACGAAGTGGCCAGCCCCGTCCGGGCCCACGTGCACGCAGCACGGGGTGTCGTCGACCACGGCCGCGATCGACTCCAGGATCGGGCCGAGCTTCTGGTACGACTCCTTGGACCCGCCGGGCATGATGCTGGGCCCGTTGAGGGCGCCCTCCTCGCCGCCGGACACGCCGCAGCCGACGAAGTGCAGGCCGTGCTCGCGCAGCGCGTGCTCGCGGCGCCGCGTATCCATGAAGTGCGCGTTCCCGCAGTCGACGACGATGTCACCCTCGTCCAGCAGCGGGATCAGCTCGTCGATCACGGCGTCGGTGCCCGGGCCGGCCTGGACCATGACGATGATCGCGCGGGGCCGTTCCAGGCTGGCCACGAAGTCCGCCATCGACTCGCTGGGGATGAACGTGCCCTCGCCGCCGTGGTCGGCGACCAGGCTGCGGGTCCGCTGCGGCGAGCGGTTGTGCAGCGCCACGGTGTGACCGTGGCGGGCCAGGTTCCGGGCCAGATTGCGGCCCATCACGGCCAGGCCGGTGACGCCGATGTCTGCCTGCTTGCTGCCGCTGCGGCTGGCTTCGCTCATAGTGCGACCTTAACGCGTGGCGGCGGCCAGCCCCCTGGGAGGAGGCTGGCCGCCGGGTCATGACCGTGTCGGGGTCAGTTGGGCGCGATCGCTACGGAAGCGACCACTGCTGGTTGGCCCCGCCGGTGCAGTCCCAGATCTCGAGCTGGGTGCCCGGGGTCGTCGACCAGCCCGTATCGTCCAGGCACTTGTTGGACTGCGGGTTGTAGAGCGAGCCGTTGGATTGCGGGATGAAGACCTGCGCGGCCGTGTTGTTGCAGTCGTACAGGTCCACCGTGGTCCCGTCGGCGGTACCGCCGCCGTTGATATCCAGGCACTTCCCGAGGGCGTGCAGGGTGCTGCCCGCCTGGACCACCGTCCACTGCTGGGCGTTGGTCCCGTTGCAGGTGTAGACCTGCACCGGCGTGAAGTTGGCGGAGCTGGCCGCGCGGACGTCCATGCACAGGCCGCCGTAGCCGACGACTTGGCCGGTGTTGCCGGTCGGCGGCGGCGGAGGCGGCGGCGGCGGGGTGCCGCCACCCGAGCCACCAGTGGTGTAGGCCGCGACGTACTGCACGCTCATCGTGCCGCCGGAGGTGGTCGAACTGCTCGGCGAGGTGCAGTTACAGACGCCGTTCGGGTAGCCGCCGCCCATGGCCAGGTCGAAGATGATCGACATGTTGTGGTCGAACGCGGCCTGCCAGGTGGAGGTGCCGATCTGCGCCTCGCTGGTCTGGAAATACTGGTTGCCGTCGAGGTAGAACGTGATCGTCTCGTCGGACGGGTTGGTGCGGTCCTCGATCATCGTGTAGGTGTGGTACCCGGTCTGGCAGCCGGAGCAGGCCCGGAGCCCGCTGCCGATGCCGTTGGTCTCGTTACACGGGCCACCGGGGTCGACACCGCAGTGCACGGTCCCGGACACCTCGGACAGGGCGTTGACGTCCTCCATGATGTCGATCTCGCCGTTTTCCGGCCACTGCCCGGGGCCGAGCATCCAGAACGCCGGCCAGTAGCCGAGGCCATTACCCGGGTTGGGCTGCTCGATCGAGGCGGTCACTTCCAGCTTGCCGCCGGCTGGGGCGCCGACGTTGGCGGAGCTCGTCTGGATCCGGCCCGAGGTCCAGTTGCTGCCGGAGCCGAGCGCGGTGAGGTCGAGGTCACCGTTCCCGTCCAGGTGGACGTTGCTGGTCGAGTTGGTCATCGTCTCGATCTCGCCGGTACCGAAGTTCGAGCCGGGACCGGTGTCATAGATCCAGTTGCCGTCCACCCCGGAGCCCGACGACCCGTTGAAGTCGTCGCTGAACTGGGTGGTCCAGCCGGACGGCGGCGCCGGGACGGCCGACGCCGAGGCCCGGGCCTGGGCGCTGGCGGGGTGGGCCGCCGACGCGACGGCGCCGGAGGCGGCCGGGGCGGTCAGCGCGAAGACGGGCAAGGCGGCTGCGGCCAGGGTGATGGCCGTACGCCGGGCGATGCGGATGGTTCGCTTCGCGCGGGTGCCGCGGGCGATGCTCGCGGTCCTTGTGGTGCCTGCCGGGCGGCGGGTCGCGCCGTCCCGGGAGGCGGGGTCATCCACACCGGGGGCGAAGTGGCTGGTTAGCGGGTCCAGCCCTGCGCGGTCGGCGCGGATGAGGTGATTCGGTTGTGGTCGTTCCCCCCGTACTAGTCGTAGCCAGCCAATCATGGGCGCCCACTCTCTCGGTTATAAAAAGGAAAGTTTCCTATTGGGCGAACTGAACGTATCGCCCCATACCCGTGTCGTCAATAGATCAGTTCTGGTTTTTACAGAGCCTGAATTAACCGCGCGTGTCACACGTTCGCAAGGACTTCCGCATAAATCGACAGTCTGTGATTGATGGGACTGAAGTGACGCTCGGGACACCAGGGATTCTGTCCGTGGGGACGGGGCGGGCGCCGGGAAGCCCTGACGCCGACGGTCGGCTGGGAAGTCAGGGCATCGCTGGCGCCTTCGATGCTGTTGGCTGGTCCGCCCGGACGCGGGCGCCGGCGCACTGGGGAGTTACGCGTGGCGCAAGTGACGACTGTGACGTGGCCAGCCGCCCCATCACGCACGCACGCCTCGGGCATCGCCCGGTCCGGTACACGCTCGTTGGCGCCATTGGGCGCGCTATGACGTGCTCGTTGGCGCCATTGGGCGTGCTGGCCGGGCGGCCTGTGGGGTGGAGGCGGGTGGGCGAGGCACCAAGGCTGCGCAGGCAGTTTCGCTGTGGGCTCAAGTAAGTCTGTCGCGTATCGCGAAACACGTTATATCTTGTCAACGAGGGGCAGTAGACGTACAGTGCAGATATATCGAGACTGTATCTCAAGATCAACGGGCGGAGGCGCGCGATGACGGGGTTCGGATTCGGGACAGAGGGCTTTGAGGGCAACCCGTTCGAGGGTGGCCCGTTCGAGGAGAAGCTGTCCGAGGCGGTCGATCGGGCCCGCGGGCTGTTGCGGGACCTGCAGTTCGGGGCGGAGCGGATGACGCGGCCGGCCGGCGGGCCGTTCGGGCCGGAGGGACCGTTCGGGCCAGGGGGGCCGTTCGGGCCCGGGCACCCTGGGCCGCACGAGCACCCGTACGCCGAGGAGCACGAGCATGCGGAGCCGCATGAGCACCCGCACGGCGAGGGGCACGGGTTCGGGCACGCCGAGTCCCGGCCGGCGCCGGGGATGAGCGCGCACGCCGCGGGGCCGGGGAGCACGCACTCCGAGCCGGGGCCCGACGAGGGCGATGAGCCGGGCGAAGGCGGCGGCTGGGGCGGGCCGTGGGGCGGCAGCTGGGCAACCGGCTTCAGCGGCAAGGACTGGGCCGGCTTCTTCGGCGGCCCGCGCGGCTGGTGGCCGGGTGGCCCGGGCTCGCGGCGCGGCTGGGGCTGGCCGGGTGGACCTGGCGGCCCCGGTGGACGCGGGCCGGGCGGACCCGGTGGCCCGGGCGGCCCCGGCGGGCCGCGGCGGCCGAAGGCTTCGCGCGGGGACGTGCGGGCCTCGATCCTGGCGCTGCTCAAGGAGGGCCCGCGGACCGGTTACCAGATCATGTCCGACGTCGAGGAGCGGAGCCGGGGCGCCTGGCGGCCCAGCCCGGGCGCGGTCTATCCGGCGCTCCAGCTGCTGGCCGACGAAGGGCTGGTCATCGGGGACGAGTCCGGCGGCCGGCGGACCTACCGGCTGACCGAGGCCGGCCAGGAGTACGTGACGGCCAACCCGGAGATGGCGCGCGGCGCCTGGGAGTCGATGGCCGGCGCCAACGACTCCGGGCCCGGCGACCTGCCGCGGCTGTTCGGCGAGGCGGCCCGGCTGGGCGCGGCCATCGCCCAGCTCGCGCACGCGGGCACGCCGGACCAGATCCGTGCGGCCGAGCGGCTGATCAAGCGCACCCGGCGGGAAATGTACGAAGTCCTGGCCGGCGACGACGACAATGAGGATGAGGCCGAAGGCTCAGGCGAGTAGCCACCGGCCAGAGAAAGAGACGGGGTCCGTGATGAACCTGAACGACCGGATACGAATTTCGGACAGCGACCGGGATCGGGTGGCCACGCAGCTGCGCGACCACTACGCCGAAGGCCGGCTGACCTCCGAGGAACTGGACGAGCGGGTCACCGCCGCGCTGAACGCCAAGACCGCCGGCGACCTGCGGCGGCTGACGACCGACCTGCCCGGCCCGGTGCCGACGGCCAGCGGCCCCGGCGGTCCGGGCACGCCGCCTTATGGAGCCCCGTACGGGCGCCCGCAGTGGGCGGGCCGGTCGTACCGGCGCCGGCGCGGGCCGCGGGTGCTGCCGATCCTGCTGCTGCTCCTGATCGCGGCGATCCTGCTGCCGGGCGGCTTTGTCTTCTTCGCGCTGCTGAAGGTGTTCCTGCTGTTCTGGCTGCTGCTCATGGTGGGCGGGATGATCGCGGGGCTGGTGTTCCGGCACAAGGCGCGCCGGTTCTTCCGCGACCGCGCGGGCCAGTGGCAGAGCCAGGCCTGGCGCGGCTCGGACTGGCGCGGGCCGCGCGACGACTGGTGAGCTCACCGCGCTCGCCCGGACCTGCGGGGGCACTGGGACTGGCGAGCGCGGTGGAAAGGCCTCGGCGCCGTTACGGCGCCGGGGCCTTTGCGGTTGCCGGGCCTAGTGGGACTGGCTGGGGCGGCGGGACGCGGGTCTTGCTGTTATCAGCGGGGCGCGCGAGGCCGGGCCGGTGGGGACGCCTACGTGGTGCGGGCGCAGGCTTGGGTAGAGGGTAGGCGTCGACGAGCGGAGGTTTGCGGTGAGCGACGAAGGCCCGAAGATCCTGGACCTGCCCGTGGGGCTGGACACCCAGCCGGGCGCGACCCGGCGGGAGACGGACTCGATGGGGGCGATCGAGGTGCCGGCCGACCGCTACTGGGGGGCGCAGACCCAGCGGTCGCTGGTGCACTTCTCGATCGGGGACGACCGGATGCCGGTCGCGGTGAGCCGCGCGCTCGGGTACGTCAAGCAGGCGGCGGCCGCCGTCAACGGGCGCGAGGGACGGCTACCCGGATGGATGGCGGACCTGATCGTGCAGGTCAGCGGCGAGGTCATCGACGGGCGGCTGGACGAGCACTTCCCGCTGTTCGTGTGGCAGACCGGGTCCGGCACCCAGTCGAACATGAACGTCAACGAGGTGATCAGCAACCGGGCCATCCAGCTGACCGGCGGCGAACTGGGCAGCAAGACGCCGGTCCACCCCAACGACCACGTGAACCTCGGCCAGTCGTCGAACGACACGTTCCCGGCGGCCATGCACATCGCGGCGGTTCAGGTGGTCCATCAGCGGCTGCGGCCCAGCCTGCAGGACCTGCAGCAGGCCATCGCGGCCAAAGCCATTCAGTGGCGCAACGTGGTCAAGACCGGCCGGACACACCTGCAGGACGCCGTGCCGCTGACCGTCGGCCAGGAGTGGTCCGGCTACTCCCACCAGCTGACGCAGGCCATCGAGCGGCTGGACGACTCGATCGCCGGCCTGTACGAGCTGGCCATCGGCGGGACCGCGGTCGGTACCGGCCTGAACGCCCCGCCCGGGTTCGGCGACAGCGTCGCGGCCGAGATCGCCACGGCGACTGGGGAGCCGTTCCGCAGCGCCGAGAACAAGTTCTCGGCGCTGGGCGGGCTGGACGCGATGGCGGGCGCCTCGGCCGGGCTGCGCGGCGTCGCGGTGCCGCTGATGAAGATCGCCAACGACCTGCGCTGGCTGGCGTCGGGGCCTCGCTGCGGGCTGGGCGAGCTGATCCTGCCGGACAACGAGCCGGGCAGCTCGATCATGCCGGGCAAGGTCAACCCCACCCAGTGCGAGGCCACGCTGATGGTGTGCGTGCAGGTGCTGGCCGAGGACAACGCGATCGCGGTGGCGGCCACCCAGGGCAACTTCGAGCTGAACACCATGCGCCCGGTGATCATCAGCAACTTCCTGCACTCGGCCACGATCCTGGCCGACGCCTGCGCGAAGCTGCGGGAGTTCTGCATCGAGGGCACCGAGCTGAACCGGAGCCAGATCGACGAAGACGTGGACCGGTCGCTGATGCTGGTCACCGCGCTGTCGCCGGTGCTCGGGTACGACAAGGCGGCCGAGATCGCGCACCGGGCGAGCCAGGAGGGGACCACGCTGCGGGAGGCGGCGGTGGACACCGGGGAGATCAGCGCCGAGGAGTTCGACCGCATCATGGACCCGTCGAAGATGGTCGGTGACCCCAGTCGGCTCGTGATGTGAGCGGGGTTGGTGTGGTCGGCGGGGTTGGTGTGGTCGGTGGGAGCTTGTGCGGTGGGCGGGCTGGTGTGGTCGGTGGGGTTCGTGTGGTGAATGGGCTCACTGTACTCGAACAAGGTTTTGAAATTTTGGCTATACTGGCGGCATGACCGTTGACTTTCAGGGGTCGCTGCTGGACCTCGCGGACGACGAGGTGGCCGAGGTGCGGCCCGGGGCGCTGGGCGGGACGATGCGGCGGGAGCCGTTGACCGACGGCGCGTGGGTGGACGTCCGGCCGGGGTGGCTGACCGGGGCGGCGGCCGCCGACCTGTTCGGGCGGCTGGTGGACCAGGTGCCGTGGCGGGCGGAGAAGCGGCAGATGTACGACCGGGTCGTCGACGTGCCGCGGCTGCTGTGCTTCTACGGCGAGCAGGACGTGCTGCCCGACCCGGCGCTGGAGGCCTGCCGGTCGGCGCTGAGCGCGCACTACGAGCGGGAGCTGGGCGAGCCGTTCGTGACGGCCGGGCTGTGCCTGTACCGGGACGGCCGCGACAGCGTGGCCTGGCACGGGGATACGACCGGGCGCGGCGGCACGGAGGACACCATGGTGGCGATCGTGTCGCTGGGGTCGCCGCGGGCGCTGACGCTGCGGCCGCGCGGGGGCGGGCCGGCCCGGCGCTACGAGCTGGGGCACGGGGACCTGATCGTCATGGGCGGCAGCTGCCAGCGCACCTGGGAGCACGCGGTGCCGAAGACGGCGCGGCCGACGGGGCCGCGGATCAGTGTGCAGTTCCGGCCACAGGGCGTTCGTTAGCCGGGCGACGGTATCAGGCCGCGGCGCGGCCGGCCGGGCCGTTGGCCAGCTGGATCTGGCGCAGGAACTCGGCGTTGGAGGACGTCCGGCGGGTGGAGTCGAGCAGCCGCTCCAGGGCCGGCTGGGGCTCCAGGCCGGACAGCCCGCGACGCAGCCGGGTAATGGCCTCGTCCTCGTCCGGGTCCAGCAGCAGGTCGTCGCGGCGGGTGCCGGACGCGGCCACGTCGACCGCGGGGTAGAGGCGCTTCTCGGCCAGGTCGCGGCGGAGCCGCAGCTCGTGGTTGCCGGTGCCCTTGAACTCCTCGAAGAACACGTCGTCCATCCGGGAGCCGGTGTCGACCAGCGCGGTCGACAAGATCGTGAGGGAGCCGCCGCCTTCGACGTTGCGGGCGGCGCCCAGGAACGTGCGCGGTGGCTGCAGCGCGGAGGTGGCCACCCCACCGGCGAGGATCCGGCTGCTGGCCGGGGCGGCGAGGTTGTAGGCCCGGGCCAGCCGGGTGATGGAGTCGAGCAGGACGACGACGTCGCGGCCGGCCTCGACCAGCCGCTTGGCCCGCTCGATGGCCAGCTCGGCGACCAGGATGTGGTCCTGCGGGCTGCGGTCGAAGGTGGACCAGATGACCTCGCCGTCGATCGAGCGGCGCAGGTCGGTGACCTCCTCGGGCCGCTCGCCGACCAGCACCATCATCAGGTGCACGCCCGGCTGGCCCGCGGTGATCGCGTTGGCGATGGTCTTGAGCAGGATGGTCTTGCCCGCCTTGGGCGGGGCCACGATCAGCCCACGCTGCCCCTTGCCGATCGGGGCGATGAGGTCGATGATCCGGGCGGTGGCGGACGCCGAGCCGGCTTCGAGCCGGATCCGCTCGTCCGGGTAGACCGGGGTGAGCTGATCGAAGTGCGGGCGCTCCTCGCCCGGGATGGCCGGGACACCGTTGACGGTGCCGACCGTGGCCAGCAGCGGGTTTTTGGACTGACCGTTACGGCCGCCGGACTGGCCGGCGCGGGCGGTGCCGGTGAGCTGGTCGCCCCGGCGCAGCCCGTACTGCCTGATCGGGCCGGCCGGGACGGACACGTCGTCCGGGCGGGGGTGCCAGTCCGCGGTGCGGACGAACGCGGCGCCGCGACTGGTGACGTCGAGCACGCCCGATACCGGGCGCGAAGTGACCTTTTCGGGGTCTTCCGGCGGCCGGGAATTGTCTTTTCTAGTCTGGGTAGCGGTGGTCATAATTTCTCTTTTCTGAAAAGGTCCTAGATGGAGAGAGTGCCTACTGCAGGCAGCACGAAATAGCCATGCGGCGCACCCGCGCCGATAGGCAGAGAAAGCGAGAAGGCCCTACTGAGCAGGCACGACACACCGGGATGGGAATGACTTCGAAAGCAGCTCGACACCGGATCGGCGGAGCGGTCAAATGAATCCCGGCGGGGCGGATTGCGTTGCCGCGAGGCTCCACGCCTGCTGCGACTATATACCCGAACCGTGGCCAGTGGTCAAACATTCCCCGGGCCCAGCGGGATGCCGGTGCCGGTCCGGGCGCGAGGCCGCAGGTCACAGGTTCGGCAATCCGGCACGTCAGGTCTTGAGCTGACGCTCCATACTTATGTAGGCATACTGCGTTATCGGATGTAGGGACTGCGACTATGCGCTTGCGGGGAAGCATCGCCATCGACCTCGGGACGGCGACCACGCTCATCTGGGTTGCGGGCCGGGGCCTGGTGCTCGACGAACCCTCCGCAATCGCGCTCGACGTGTCCAACGGCAAGGTCGCGGCGGTCGGCGAGCAGGCGGACGCCCTGGCCGGCAAGGAACCGGAAGACATCGAGATCATCTATCCGCTGCGGGACGGCGTGATCGCCGACCTGAACGCGACCGCGCTGATGCTGAACGGCTTCCTCAAGCGGAGCTACCGGCACGCGGGGCTGCTGCGGCCCAGGGCGCTGGTGTGCGTGCCGAGCCGGGCCACCTGGGTGGAGCGCCGGTCGGTGGCGGCGGCGCTGGAGGCCCGGCGCCCGCGGGCCGTGGTCCGGCTGGTGGACGAGCCGGTGGCGGCGGCCGCCGGGTCCGGGGTCGACCTGGCCAGCGGGGCCGGTGCGTTCGTGGTGGACCTGGGCGGCGGGACGACCGAGATCGCGGTGGTCTCCGGTGGCCGGGTCGTCCGGGCCCAGTCGCTGCGGGTGGCGGGCAACGCGATGGACGACGCGATCATGCACCAGGCCCGCACCGATCTCGGCCTGATCCTCGGGCGCAAGACGGCGGCCGCGCTGAAGATGGAGCTGGGCCTGACCGGCGGCGAGGTGGGCTGGGCGGAGACCGTCGGCATCGACGCCGCCAGCCGGACGCCGCGGGTCGAGCGGGTGCCGGGCAAGCTGGTCGCGACCGCGCTGGAGCACACGGTGGCGGCGATCATCTCCGCCGTCCAGGAAACGCTGTCCGACATCCCGCCGGGCATCGCCGAGGACGTGGTGCGGGGCCGGATCCGGCTGGCGGGCGGCGGGGCCCTGCTGCCCGGCCTGGTGGCCCGGATCGAGTCGTCGGCCGACATCGGCGCGCTGGTGGTGGAGGACCCGCTGCGCTGCGTCATCCGCGGCGCGGCCGAGATCCTGGAGCACGGCGACAGCCTCGGCGTGGTCGGCCTGCCAAAGTAGAGCTGTCCAGACAGCGAGGGAGAACGCAGATGAAGCTGAGCGCCAGGAACAAGATCCCGGCCCGGATCACCAAGATCAACTACGGCGAGGCCATCGCCAACGTGGAGATGGATGCCGCCGGCACCCGCCTGGTCTCCTCGGTCACCGTGGAGGCGGTCAATGAGCTCGGGCTGAGCGAGGGTGCCGAGGTCACCGTGGTGGTCAAGGCGTCCGACCTGATCCTCGCGGTGGAGTAGGGCTCACGCCACCGTCAGCGTGTGCGCGACCGCGTTGCGGACCACGGTGGGCAGGTCACCGGACTCGGCGTAGACGCGGCGCTGCTGGATGGCGCCGTTGCCGCGGGCCAGCAGGGTCTGCAGCAGGTCGGTGGTGATGCCGGGCCGGTCGGTGGCGGCCTCGGCCTCGTCCAGCGCGTCGCCGATGTGCCGCAGCAGGGCCCGCAGCACGTTCGCGGCCGGGGCGGCGCGGCCGGTGACCGGGTGGATCAGCTGGTCCTCGAGCCCGGACCGGCTGGCCCGCCAGTAGGCCAGGTTCAGCGTCTCCAGCCGGACCGGGACCGGCGGCTTGCCCAGCCGCCACTCGCGGGCCACGGTCTCCACCAGCGCCCGCACCAGCGAGGCGAGCAGCACCGCGTCGTTGACCCGCAGGCAGACGTCGGCCACCCGGACCTCCACGGTCGGGTAGTGCCGGGACAGCCGGGCGTCGAAGTAGACCATGCCCTCGTCGATCAGCGTGCCGGTGCCGAGCATGGCGTCCACGGTCGCGTGGTAGGTCTCCGGCGAGCCGAACAGCTCGGTCGGCCCGGACGACGGCCAGCGGCCCCACACCTGGCGCCGGTAGCTGCTGTAGCCGGTGTCCCGCCCCTGCCAGAACGGGGAGTTGGCGGTCAGCGCCAGCAGCGGCGGCAGCCAGGGCCGGATCCGGTCCAGCACCGCCACCCCCTCCTCCTCCGACTCGATACTGACGTGTACGTGGCAGCCGCAGGTGAGCTGCTCCTGGGCGGTCATCGCGTACAGCTCGGTCATCCGCACGTAGCGGTCCTCGCGGGTGACCGACGGCTGGATGGGCAGCGGCGAGGTGGCCAGCGCGGCGATCTCGGCCCCGATCCGGTGCGCGGCCTGGCCCGCCACGCTGCGCCGCCCGATCAGCTGGTCGGCCAGCTCGTCCAGGGACTCACACGGCGTGGTCCCGGTCTCGATCTGTTCCCGCTGCATCTCATGGACGGGCTGATCGTCAGACAACTCATCGCCACCGGTCTGGACCGGGGCGTCGCGGACGCCGACCGCCACGCTCATGACGCCACCGGGGCTGCTGATCGCCGGCAGCGTGCCCGCGCTGGCCGGTGGGGGGCCAGCCGGATCGGGGGAGTCGTCGTCTGCTTCCGGCCGGGTCACCAGGTCGGCCAGGGCGACCGGTACTCCGGTGTCCACGTCTACGAGCAGCAGCTCCTCCTCGACCCCAAAGGTGCGCATCGGATCTCCTCAGTCGCGGTCGCTGCCGGTCGTTGCCTGCGGTATCGCCATTCCCGGCGGCCGGAAACATGAGGATTGGCGACCGGGGATCCGGGTAGGCCGGAGAGTGTGAGGTACGCTCGAATATGAGTTCGAGAAAGGATAACTGATGAGCCACGGACCAGTGGAGAAGGACCCGGAGACCTGGACCACCGGTGACGAGCCGATGACCGGCCCGCAGGAGTCCTACCTGCAGACGCTGGCGCGCGAGGCGGGAGAAGATGTACCGGCCGGCCTGTCCAAGGCGGAGGCGTCGGAGCTGATCGACCGGCTGCAGGACCGCAGCCAGCGCCTGAAGGAGGCATGACCAGAACCGGGTATAGCCTTTCGTCCTATGTCGCAGTCATACGACGAACCCGATGACCCCACTGGTCTGGACCAGGCTGACGAGATGACGATCGGCGCCGAGAACGACGGCGTCATCCCGGACGCGGACTCGCTCGAGGGGGACCCGGGGACCGACGAGCTCGACCCCGGGATCATTCCGCCCGACGGGTGGGCCGGCGCGGACCGGTTCGGCACCACCGAGGAAGAGGAGGAAGAGGGCGAGTCCCTCGACCAGCACCTCGCCGAGGAGGAGCCGGAGCCCGACCCCTACGCCGAGGCGGAGGCCGAGGACGAGGAGGCCGGCACCGAGGGTGAGTACCTCGCGGAGACCGACGAGCCCGACCCGCGGGCCGGGCGGCTGGTCGCCGAGGACGAGGGCGCGCACCCCGACGCCGAATCAGACCTGGTCGCCACCGACGTCGGGATCGACGCGGGCGCGGCCGGGGCCGAGGAGGCGGCGGTCCACGTCGAAGACGAGGACGAAGCCGAGCGGCGCTACAACTGACGCGGTATCGCCGGCGGGGCCGGCCCGGTCACTCCGGCGCGGGCTGCGGCTCGCCCGCCGCCGGCCCGGCCACGGATTCCTCCGGGGCGGGCTCGGCTACGGGCTCGTCGGCGTGGGTGGACTGTGGCGGCTCGCCCAGCAGGGCCCGGGCCCGGGCGATCCGGACCGCGGCCGACAGCGAGTCGATGTCGTAGGCGCCGTAGTGCCGCATGCCGTTGATGAAGAACGTGGGCGTGCCGGACACGCTGGACAGGTCGGCCGAATCGACGTCCTCGGCCACGTGCCCGGCCCCGCTGTGCTGGCGCAGGTCGGTGCGGAACTGGTCGGTGTCCAGGTCCAGCTTCCCCGCGTAGCTCAGCAGGTCCCTGAGGGTGAGCGCGCCCTGGTGATCGAGCAGCACGTCGTGCATGGGCCAGAACCCGCCCTGGGCGGCGGCGGCCTCAGCGGCCTCGGCCGCCAGCTGGGCGTGCGGGTGCACGTCGGTGAGCGGCAGGTGCCGCCACACGTAACGGATGTCGCCGAAGTCGCCCAGCAGCTCGCGGACCGCGGGCTCGGCCCGGCCGCAGTAGGGGCACTCGAAGTCGCCGTACTCGACCACGGTGACCGGGGAAGTCGCCGGCCCGCGGAAGTGGTCGCGGCGCGGGTCGACCGGGACCGCCAGGTCGGTGATCGTGTCGGACCGGCCCAGCAGGGCCAGCAGCTTCAGCCGCTTGGGCAGCTTGGCCGTGGCCTTGAAGACCGCCCAGCTCAGCCCGGAGGCGCACAGCACGGCCGACAGCACCCCGACCTTGGCCTCGGCCAGCGCGTCGCCGGAGAACGCCAGCGAGGCGATCAGCAGCGAAACCGTGAAGCCGACGCCCGCGATCGCCCCGGTGCCGGCCACCGCCGCCCAGCCGATGGGCGGCGACACCCGGCCCTTGCTCAGCCAGGTAACCAGGCCGGCGCCGGCGCCGGTGCCGAGCGGTTTGCCCAGCACGTACCCGACCAGAATGCCGAGCGTGATCGGGGACGTGAACGCCTCGGCCAGGAAGTGGCCGGTGATCACGACATCGGCGTTGGCCAGGGCGAACAGCGGCACGATGACGTAGCTGGTCCACGGGTGGAACCGGGCCTCCAGCAGGTCGTTGGGCGACAGCGCACCCTGCACCCCCTCGGCCGCCGACCGGGCCAGCTCGGCGGTGGGCTGCTCGCGGAACAGCCGGAACAGGTCGGTGGCCTGCTCCAGGTCTGACCGGGCGGCCGGCCGCGCGTACGCCAGCAGCCCCATGACCAGGCCGACCGTGACGGGGTCGATGCCGGACTCGTACACCGCGACCCAGGCGGCCAGCCCGATCAGCAGGTGCAGGGCCCCGAACCGGACGCCGCGGAACCGCAGCACGGCTTCGGCCGCCAGCAGCAGGAAGCCGATGACCAGCGGCATCACCCGCACGTGGCCGCTGTAGACCAGGGCGATGACCACGATGCTGGCCAGGTCGTCGACCACCGAGAAGGTGAGCAGGTAGGTCCGGACCCGGTCCGGCAGGTGCTTGCCGCCGACCAGGGCCAGCGCCCCCAGCGCGAACGCGGTGTCGGTGGACATGGCCGTTCCCCAGCCGTGCGCGGCCGGGCTCCCGGCCGTGAAGGCCAGGTAGAGCAGGGCCGGCACGATCATCCCGCCCAGCCCGGCCGCCAGCGGCAGGGCCAGGCGACTGCGCTCGCGCAGCTCCCCCATGTCCCACTCGCGCCGGGCCTCCACGGCCACGACCAGGAAGAACAGCGTCATCAGGCCGGAGTTGACCCAGCCGTGCAGGTCCTGGGACAGATCCAGCCGGCCGAGGTGGACCGACAGCATCGTGTGCCAGAACGACTCATAGGACCGGGCGCTGATGTTCACCCAGACCAGCGCGGCCACCGTCGCGCCGAGCAGGAACGCGGCGCTGCCGGTTTCGGTCCGCATGAACCGCCGGAGCGGCGTGACTTCCCGGGCCCAGACCGTGGCCCCGATCTGCCGGACGGCCGGGATCCGCGATTCGGTCATGGCATAAAGCTTAACTTTTGCCGGGCCGGGGAAAGATAAGACTAACCCCTCGGTAAGGAGGGCCCGGATGATCGGCAAACTGCTGAAGTTCGGCGCGCCCGCAGTCATCGGTGTGCTCGCCGCCCTGAGTTTCCCGGACGCCAAACGCTACGTGGCCATCCGGCGCATCAGCTCGGGGCACCCGGAAGGCGTCCCGGCCGAAGGGGTGACGTCGTACTCGGACGCGGCGCACGCCGTCCCCGACGGCACCGGCGACTTCGACTCGGCTTCTCGCGGCGGCGGCCCCGTGCAGGAGCTGGAGACGCTCCCGGGCGAAGCCCGGCGTTCGTTAGCGGCCTAACCGGCGGCTGGCGCCCGGCGGAAAGCCGGGGCGCGGGTCGACGACGCCCGCGGCCGGGAGGCCAGCAGCGGCATGGCCCGCGGCTCGATCACCGTGGACAGCAGCACCGCGCTGGTGGAGCGGGCCACCCAGGGTGAGGCGTTGAGCTGCAGCAGGATCTGCTGCAGCTCGGTGTTGGAGGCGGCCGCGACCCGGCACAGGACGTCGGCCGTGCCGGTCGTGGCGTAGGCCTCGAGCACGCCCGGGATCGCCGACAGGTCGCGGTGCAGCTTGTCCAGCGAGCCCTGGGCGATCTCGAGGGTGACGAACGCCTGGACCGGGTAACCGGCCGCGGCGATGTCGATGTCCGGGCCGTAGCCGGTGATCACGCCGGACCGCTCCAGCCGCTCCAGCCGGGACTGCACGGTAGCCCGGGCCACCCGGACCAGCCGGGACAGCTCCAGTACGCCGGCCCGCGGGCGCTGCCGCATCGCCGTCAGCAGGGCCAGGTCCAGCGGATCGAGCACGGGATCATCGGCCATGGCCATCTCCTGAGCAAAAAACTAGGCAATCTGTATAGCTACTGTGCCACTCATCCGTTCAGATTGCCCAACCTGGCCAGTCCGGAACGGCCTGGTTGCGCAGCTACTCGTGGCGGCGTTCTGATGGCTCTACGGCGACGAGAGGTGTGACGATGACCATCGACCAGCGTTCGATCGATTCGGCCCTGACCGGTCAGGAACAGCTCGCGAACCTCAGCGCTGACCAGCTCCAGCAGCTGGTGGGCCTGGTCGAGTACGACGCCGCCCGGGACCCGTTCCCGGTCACCGGGTGGGACGCGGTGGTGTGGGCGGTCGGCAACGCCACCCAGGCCGCGCTGGCCTACCAGCTGGCCTACGGCATGGAACTGGTGGCCTACTCGGGCCCGGAGACCGGCAACCGGGACCACCACGCCTACGTGCTGCGCAGCGGCGCGGTCCGGTTCGTGCTGACCGGCGCCGTCTCCCCCGCCAGCCCGGTCGCCGACCACCACCGGCGGCACGGCGACGGCATCAGCGACATCGCGCTGGAGGTGCCGGACGTGGACCGGTGCGTCGCGCACGCCCGCGCCCAGGGCGCCACCGTGCTGGAGGAGCCGCACGACGTCAGCGACGGCTACGGCACGGTCCGGATGGCGGCCATCGCGGCTTACGGCGAGACCCGGCACAGCCTGATCGACCGGTCCCGGTACTCCGGTCCCTACCTGCCGGGCTACGAGCCGCGCAGCTCCCACGTCGACCGCCCGGCCGGGGCGCCCAAACGTTACTTCCAGGCCCTGGACCACGTGGTCGGCAACGTCGAGCTGGGTCACATGGACGAGTGGGTGGACTTCTACAACCGGGTGATGGGCTTCGTGAACATGGCCGAATTCGTGGGCGATGACATCGCCACCGAGTACTCGGCGCTGATGAGCAAGGTGGTGGCGAACGGCAACCACCGGGTCAAGTTCCCGCTGAACGAGCCGGCCGTGGGCAAGCGCAAGTCCCAGATCGACGAGTACCTGGAGTATTACGGCGGCGCAGGCGCCCAGCACCTGGCCCTGGCCACGGGTGACATCATCGCCACGGTGGACGGCCTGCGCGCCAACGGAGTGGAGTTCCTGGACACCCCGGACTCCTACTACACCGACCCGGAGCTGCGGACGCGGATCGGCCACGTCCGGGTCCCGATCGGCGAGCTGCAGTCCCGCGGCATCCTGGTCGACCGGGACGAGGACGGGTACCTGCTGCAGATCTTCTCCAAGCCGATCGGCGACCGGCCCACGGTGTTCTTCGAGTTCATCGAGCGCCACGGGTCCCTGGGCTTCGGGAAGGGCAACTTCCAGGCCCTGTTCGAGGCGATCGAGCGGGAGCAGGAGAAGCGGGGGAACCTGTAATGGCGCACTACCGCGCGGTGGGCGACATCCCGCCCAAGCGGCACACCCAGCACCGGCAGAGCGACGGCACCCTCTACGCCGAGGAGCTGATGGGCGAGGAGGGCTTCAGCTCGGACTCCGCGCTGCTCTACCACACCGGGATCCCGTCGGCCATCGTCGACGCGGTCAGCTGGGACCCCGGTGACCTGGCGACCACCGCCAACCACCCGCTCAAGCCGCGGCACCTGCGGCTGCACGATCTGTTCGCCGGCGAGGACTGGAAGGCGATCGACCCGGTGACCGGGCGGCGGCTGGTGCTCGGCAACGCCGAGGTCCGCATCTCCTACGTGGCCGCGGGCGAGGCGTCGCCGCTGTACCGCAACGCCGCGGGCGACGAGTGCGTCTACGTCGAGGCCGGCCAGGGCACCGTGCAGACGACGTTCGGGGCGCTGCCGGTGCGGGCGGGCGACTACGTGATCCTGCCCCGGTCCACCACTCAGCGCTGGGTCCCCGACGGCCACGAGCCGCTGCGCTGCTACGTGATCGAGGCCAACTCGCACATCGCCCCGCCCAAGCGCTACCTGTCCCGCTACGGGCAGTTCCTGGAACACAGCCCGTACTGCGAGCGCGACCTGCACGGACCGGCCGGGCCGCTGACCGAAACCGGTACCGACGTGCCGGTCCTGGTCAAGCACCGGTCGCGGGGCGAAATCGTGGGCACCCGCTACACCTACGCCAGCCACCCGTTCGACGTGGCGGGCTGGGACGGCTGCCTGTACCCGTACACGTTCAACGTCGAGGACTTCATGCCGATCACCGGCAAGGTCCACCAGCCGCCGCCGGTGCACCAGGTGTTCGAGGGCAGCGGCTTCGTGATCTGCAACTTCGTGCCGCGCAAGGTCGACTACCACCCGCTGTCGATCCCGGTGCCGTACTACCACTCGAACGTGGACTCCGACGAGGTGATGTTCTACTGCGGCGGCGACTACGAGGCCCGCAAGGGCTCCGGGATCGGCCAGGGGTCGGTCAGCCTGCACCCGGGCGGCCACAGCCACGGGCCGCAGCCGGGCGCGGTCGAGCGCAGCCTCGGGGCGGAGTACTTCGACGAGCTGGCGGTGATGGTGGACACGTTCCGGCCGCTGGAGCTGGGCGAGGGCGGCACCGCGTCCGACGACGGCGGCTACGCCTGGACCTGGGCGCAGGGACGCCAGGCGTAACCGGCCGCCGGTTGCCGTGCCGGCCGGGTCAGGCCACCGTGTCCCGTTCCTGGCCGGAGGACAGGACGTGGGTCAGCGGGGGCCGCTCCAGCAGCTCGACCAGGTGCTCGTCCAGCCGCAGCCCGTCCGGGGTGCCGACCGCGTGCAGGTAGACGTCCCGGCGGGGCAGGGCCAGCATCTCGGACGGGTCGTGGGAGACCGCGCCGCGCCCGGCCAGCTGGACCCGGCGGCCCAGCGCGCGCAGCACCGCCGAGCTCATCCGGGTCAGGTCGAACAGCGGCTGGTGCCGGTTCTGCCGCGTTTCCAGGTCGACCTGGGCCATGGCCGCCAGGCCGGCCTCGTTCAGCACGTCGACCATCATCGCGATCTCGACCCCGTAGCCGGTGGCGAACGGGATGCCGCACAGCAGCTCCCGGTGGGCGGCGAACTCCCCCGCCAGCGGCTGCACGAACCCGGTCAGCTCCGGGTAGAAGAAGTTCAGCAGCGGCTTGGCCATCAGCTCGGTGACCCGGCCGCCGCCGTCCACCACCGCCTTGCCGTCCTGCTTGCCGTCCTGGCTGAACGGGCGCCGGAAGGCCGCCTTGCTGAACTGGACGGCCGGGTTGGTCAGCAGCGGCCCGAGCGTGCCGTAGACGAAGTGCTCGCGGAAGTCCGTCGAGTCGGAGTCGGCGAACATGACGATGTCGCCGCGGGCCACCGACAGGCTGCGCCACATGGCGTCGCCCTTGCCGTGCGCGCGCCCGTACTCGGGCAGCAGCTCGTTCTCGGAGTACACCTCGGCGCCGTGGGCGCGGGCGATATCGGCGGTGCCGTCGGGTGAATCGGCGTCGACGACCACGACCTGGCCGACGAGCCCGGTCCGGTCGTTCAGCCGGGCCACGGTGTCGAGGATGGGGCCGATGGTCTCGGCCGTGTTCCTGGTCGGCAGCACCAGGGTGGTGGTGAGCGGAAGCCGGTCTGCGCCTTCGGTGAGGCCGCGGAAGTCTCGGTAGTGGAACGAGCGCTGCTCGAACCATTCCCACACAGTGATGTCCATGTACGACTTTCGGTTCAGGCCCGCGGCGGATCGAGCCCCGCGGGAAGACGTGATCTGACCTGATGTGCTCGCTGCGTCGTACTCCGCCCCGTGCCGCCCATGGCCCCAGCTGAAGGCGGAGAGTAAATTTTATGCGGTGGCCGTTGACACCAGGTGTCGGCAAGTTTCGGCCAGGTAAAACCCCGGTGCCTTATTGAGCCCCGGTCCCGGCGGCCTAGAGTCTCTACTCGTGATCACAGTCATCGGCGAGGCCATCGTCGACCTCGTTGTGTCCCCCGGCTGGGAGTGTCACGCCGCGCCCGGCGGGGCGCCCGCCAACGTGGCGGTGGCGCTGGCCCGGCTGGGCCGGGACGTGTCGCTGCGCGCCCGCCTGTCGGGCGACGGGTTCGGGTCGATGCTGCGCGAGCACCTGACCCGCAACGGCATCAATGCCCGGGACTTCGTGGACGCCGCCGAGCAGAGCACGCTGGCCATCGCGACGCTGAGCGAGGACCGGCAGGCGTCCTACAGCTTCTACGCCAACGGCACCGCCGACTGGGGCTGGCGGGCCACCGACCTCGGGCCGCTCCCGGCCGACGTGGACGCGCTGTACCTGGGCTCACTGGCGGCCGCGCTGCCGCCCGGCGCGGCCTACATCGAGTCGTTCACCCAGCTGGTGCGCTCGGCGGGCAAGGTCGTGATCGTCTACGACCCGAACCTGCGGCCGACGGCGACCCCGGACCGGAACGCCGAGCGGCTGCGGGTGGAACGGCAGCTGCGGCAGGTCCACGTGGCCAAGGCCAGCGCCGAGGACCTGGCCTGGCTGTACCCGGACCAGACGGTGCGCGAGGTGGCCCGCCGCTGGCAGCGCATCGGGCCCGACCTGGTGGTGGTGACGATGGGCGGTGACGGCGCGTTCGGGCTGACCCGGGACGGGACCGAGCTGACCGTGCCCCCCGTGCCGGCCGAGGTGGTGGACACGATCGGGGCCGGGGACGCGTTCTCGGCCGGCCTGGTCGACGCCCTGGCCGAAGAGGGCCTGCTCGGCCGGGACGGCATCGCGGGCCTCGCCGAGCTGGACGCGGCCCGGCTGGCCCGGCTGCTGACCAGCGCCGGCATCGTGGCCGCGCTGACCGTGGAGCGGCCCGGGGCGGACCCGCCGCGCAAGGCCGAGGTGCTGGAGCGGCTGGCCCAGCTGCGCGCCGACCTGGGCGGGCCGCCGGGCTCGGCTTAGAGCTCGGGGAAGGGGGCGGTGAACTTGCGCTCGGAGAGCAGCGCGGGCGGGCCGATGACCTTGTTGTCGGGCGAGCCGACCAGCTCGGTGTCCTTGCGCGGGTAGTCGAACAGCGCCAGCACGTGCCGCATGGCCTCCAGCCGGGCGCGTTTCTTGTCGTTGCTCTTGACCACGGTCCACGGCGCGTACGGGGTGTCCGTGTAGTGGAACATGGCCTCCTTGGCCTCGGTGTAGTCGTCCCACTTGTCCAGCGACTGGATGTCCATGGGGCTGAGCTTCCACTGCCGGACCGGATCGACCTGGCGGATGATGAACCGGGTCAGCTGCTCGTTCTGGGACACCGAGAACCAGAACTTGACCAGGTGGATGTCGGACCGGACGATCATCCGCTCGTAGTCCGGGGCCTGCCGCATGAACTCGTAGTACTCCTCGTCGGAGCAGAACCCCATCACCCGCTCGACGCCGGCCCGGTTGTACCAGGACCGGTCGAAGAACACCATCTCGCCGTCGGTCGGCAGGTGGGTGATGTAGCGCTGGAAGTACCACTGGCCCTGCTCGCGCTCGGTCGGCTTCTCCAGCGCGACCACGCTCGCGCCGCGCGGGTTCAGGTGCTCCATGAACCGCTTGATCGTGCCGCCCTTGCCCGCCGCGTCCCGGCCCTCGTTGACGATGACCAGTTTCTGGCCGGTTTCCTTCGTCCAGTTCTGCAGTTTGACCAGCTCGATCTGGAGCAGCCGCTTGGTCACCTCGTACTCGTGCCGCGGCAGCCGCTCCTGGTACGGGTAGTCCTGACGCCAGGTGTCCACCACCCGGCCGTCCGGCCGGACCAGGACCGGGTCGTCGTCGTCGGTGTCCTCGACGCGCAGCCCGGCCAGCACGGCCAGGTCGTCGGGGTCCTCGGACCCCGGGTGGGGCAGTGCCACCGACTGGGAGAGCGGCTCGGGAACGGTGTCGCTGGTCATCTCCATAGCTCACCACACCCACGGCCCTGGTTCGAAGGGGAGGGCTGGGAAGATTAAGCAAACAATCTGGCGGGGAGGCACATGCCCGTGACGCAGGAATACGACGTGGTCGTGATCGGGGCGGGCCCGACCGGCGAGAACGTCGCCGACCGGGCGGTCAAGAAGGGCCTGACCGCCGCCATCGCCGAATCGGAGCTGGTCGGCGGCGAGTGCTCCTACTGGGCCTGCATGCCGAGCAAGGCGCTGCTGCGCCCGGTGGCCGCGGTCGACGACGCGCGGCACCTGGAGGGGGTCGGCGGGGCCGCGCTGGAGCCGGCCGGGGTGCTGGACCGGCGCGACGGCTTCGCCTCGCACTGGAAGGACGACGGCCAGGTCCAGTGGCTGACCGGCGCGCACATCGAGCTGTTCCGGGGCCAGGGCCGCATCACCGGGCCGAGAACGGTGTCGGTCAACGGCACCGAGCTGCGGGCCCGGCAGGCGGTGGCCGTCGCCACCGGCACCGACGCGCTGGTCCCGCCGATCCCCGGGCTGGCCGAGGCCAAGCCGTGGACCAGCCGGGAAGCCACCAGCGCCAAGGCAGTACCGCGCCGCCTGGCGGTGATCGGCGGCGGCGTGGCCGGCTGCGAGCTGGCCACCGCCTGGCAGGCGCTCGGCGCCCAGGTCACGCTGATCGTCCGCGGGCGGCTGCTGGCCAGCACCGAGGAGTTCGCCGGCCAGCTGGTCACCGACGGCCTGCGCCAGGCGGGCGTGGACGTCCGGCTCAACGTCAGCGCCACCGCCGTGCACCGGCCGAGCCCTGGGGGCACCATCACACTGGAGGTCGACGACGGGACCACCGTCGAGGCCGACGAGGTGCTGGCCGCGACCGGCCGGACCCCGCGCACCGGCGACATCGGGCTGGAGACGATCGGCCTGGAGCCGGGCTCCTGGCTGGACGACGTGGACGGCACGCTGCGGGTCAACGGGGTGGACGGCGGCTGGCTGTACGCGGCCGGGGACGTCAACCACATCGCGCTGCTCACCCACATGGGCAAGTACCAGGCGCGGATCTGCGGCGACGCGATCGCGGCGCGGGCCGCCGGCCGGGAGCCGGCCGTCACCGCGTGGGCCGACCAGAAGGCGGTCCCGCAGGTCATCTTCACCCAGCCCGAGGTGGCGGCGGTCGGGCTGACCGCGGCCCAGGCCGAGGCGGCGGGCCGGAACTTCCGGGTGGTCGACTACAACCTGGGCAAGGTGGCCGGGTCCAAGCTGTTCGCCGACGGCTTCACCGGGCAGGCCCGGATGGTGGTGGACGAGGACCGGCACACGATGATCGGCGCCACCCTGGCCGGCCCGGGGGTCGGCGAGCTGATCCACGCGGCCACGGTGGCGGTGGCCGGGCAGGTGCCGCTCGACCAGCTGTGGCACGCGGTGCCCTCCTACCCGACGATGAGCGAAGTCTGGCTCCGGCTCCTGGAAGCGTACGGTTTGTGACATGCACTCGGTGGGACTGGTCCTGCACCCGCGGCGGGACTCCGCGGAAGCGGTCGAGGCCGTGCTCAGCTGGGCGAGCGGGCGCGGCATCTCCGTCTACGGCAACGCCAAGGAGCTGGCCAGGCTGAACTGCGCCGCCCTGCCGCTCAGCGAGGAAGAGCTCGGCCGCCGGGTCGACCTGCTGGTCAGCCTGGGCGGCGACGGCACCATGCTGCGGGCCATGCGGCTGGCCGACGGCCAGCGGGCCCCGGTGCTCGGCGTCAACCTCGGCAAGCTCGGGTTCCTGGCCGAGGTCGACGTGCCCGACCTGCCGACCGCGCTGACCGCGATCGACGCCCAGGCGTTCTCCATCGAGCCGCGGCTGGCCATCGACGCCTGGTTCAACGGCCGGACCGTGACCGCGTTCAACGACGTGGCCGTGGTCCGGGTGCCCGGCAACCCGTCGGCGGTGGTGTCGGTGAACGTCAGCGAGCAGCAGTTCGTCAGCTACGCGGCCGACGCGGTCATCGTGGCCACGCCGACCGGGTCGACCGCCTACAGCTTCTCGGCCGGCGGCCCGATCGTGCAGCCCGCGGTGGAGGCGCTGCTGGTCACGCCGGCCGCGCCGCACTCGGCCTACAACCGGGGCTTCGTGCTCTCGGTCACCGAGACGGTCGAGCTGGTCATGCTGCCGACCAGCGGCCGGCTCGCGGTCGAGGTGGACGGCCTGGTCGAGGGGTACACCGAGCCCGGCGACCGGGTCCGGCTGCGGGCCCGCCCGCAGGCGGCCAAGGTCGTCCGGCTCGGGCGCACCACGTTCTACCAGCGCGCCCGGCGCAAGCTGCGGCTGACCGACTCAGCCGAGATCCCGGCCACGTCCGGCGACGGGAACGCAGACGGTGGCGGGATGTTCCAGCTGGCCAGCCCGCTGACCCACCGGGACGGTGAAGGGCCGGCCGACCTGCGGCCGCCGTGCTGACCACCAGATTTTAAAATGTTATTTCGACGCGGTGTTGGCGCTCGGCTGGGCCGAACCCTCCTCGACCGTGCGGGCGCTCTCCTGGGCGCCGGGGTGCCCGGCCTGGGCGGCCGCCTGACGCTCGGACTCGGCGTTGATCTCGCCGCCGAGCAGGACCGCGATCCCCGCCAGGTAGAGCCAGAAGATCAGCAGGGCGACGCCGGCCAGCGAGCCGTAGGTCTTGCTGTAGGAGCTGTTGCCGAACTCGGACACGTAGAACGAGAAGCCGAGCGAGGCGGCCAGGAAGATGATGGTGCCGACCACGCCGCCGGGGCTGACCCACCGCCAGTTGGGCATCTCCCGGTTCGGGCCGAAGTAGTAGTAGCAGGAGAACAGCAGCGAGACCAGGATGATGGTGAGCACCCAGCGGACGATGGTCCAGATGATCGTGAACCCGATCCCGTGAAAGCCGGTCAGGTTGGACAGGCCACTGCCGAGCGGGGCGCCCTCCACGATGAAGACCGAGGCGAGACCGCCGAACACCACCGTGCACAAGATGAGGACGAAGGACTTGAGCCGCTTCTTGACGAACTTCGCGCTCTTGGGCACCTCATAGGCCACGTCGAGCGCGGTCTCGAGCGCGACCATGCCGCCCGAGGCGCTCCACAGCGCCAGCGCGACCCCGAGGATCACCGTGGTCAGCGCGCCCGCGCTCTTGTGCTGGGCCTGGGTGATGGCGGTCTGGAACACGCTGGCGGCGCCGCCCGGCAGCGCCTTGCCGAGGCCCGAGATCAGATGGTCGAGGGGGCCGGCGCCCAGGTGCACCAGGCTGATCACGCCGATCGCGGCCACCACGGCCGGGAACAGCGCGAAGAACCAGTGGTAGGCCAGGCTGCCCGCCGCCATCGTGCAGCGGTCCAGGGAGAACTTCTTGGCCGCCCGCGTGAACGTGTTTTTCCAGCCGCTGGGCGGGATCTCCAGCGGGTTGTCCGGGCCGCCCTTCAGGTCGCGGACGGGCGGGATGGCCTCGTCGGGCGGGTCGGCGGGCGCCTCGGACTGCTTGTTTGTGGCTCGCGGAGACAATGGCCCTCCTCGGTCGGCTGGGATTCCGCTACCCGGTCCGGGCCCGGCCTAACGACCGTGAACTTTCTGGTGAGGCGGGCTCACGTCCGCGGCAGCGACAGCGTTTACCCGACGTGACCATGAGGCCGTTCGAGCAGATCGTGACCGACTACGGACCGATGGTGCTGCGGGTCTGCCGCGCCATCCTCGGCCCGGTGGACGCCGATGATGCCTGGTCGGAGACGTTCCTGGCCGCGCTGACCGCGTACCCGCGGCTGGACGAGGCCGCGAACGTGGAGGCCTGGCTGGTCACGATCGCGCACCGTAAGGCGATCGACGTGACCCGGGCCCGGGCCCGGCGGCCGGTGGTGGCCGCCGAGCTGCCGGAGACCCCGGCGGGTGGGCCGGGCGTTTCCGGCCTGTGCCAGCCCGGGGACTGGGACGGCGAGTTGTGGGAGGCGCTGCGGGAGCTGCCGGACAAGCAGCGCCGGGTGGTCGCCTACCACTACCTGGCCGGCCTGCCCTACGCCGAGATCGCCGCCATCGTCGGCGGGACCGCGGACGCCGCCCGGCGTGCCGCCGCCGACGGGATCAAGAACCTGCGACGTACCTATCTGGAGGGAGCGACATCATGAGCGCACCCGAAGCTGACGGAGTGGCGGGCCTGTTCGAGGCGCTGCCGCTGAACGACGAGGCCGCGCTGGCGCGGCTGCGGGCCGGGCTGGCCGAGGAAGCACAGCGGACCGGACTGCTGGACATCGCCTACCGGGAGGTCGACAGCCCGGTCGGGTCGCTGCTGCTGGCCGCGACCGGGCAGGGCCTGGTCCGGGTGGCCTACGAGACCCAGGACCACGACCAGGTGCTGGCCGCGCTGGCGGCGGCGGTGAGCCCGCGCATCCTGCGGGCCCCGGCCCGGCTGGACCCGGTGGCCCGGCAGCTGGAGGAGTACTTCGGCGGGCAGCGGCGCCGGTTCGACGTGCCGCTGGACTTCCGGCTGGCGCACGGGTTCCGGCGCAGCGTGCTGGCCCACCTGCCGGACATCGGCTACGGCCACACCGAGAGCTACGCCCAGGTCGCGGCGGCCGCCGGCCACCCGCGGGCGGTCCGCGCGGCCGGCACCGCCTGCGCTCTGAACCCGCTGCCGGTGGTGGTGCCCTGCCACCGGGTGATCCGCTCGGACGGGTCGCTCGGCCAGTACGCCGGCGGGGCGGCGGCCAAGGAGATCCTGCTGCACCTGGAGGGAGCGGCATGAGCGCGGTGCTGGCGGAGAGCTTCGCGGAGCGGGTGGCGGCGGCCGACTGGACCGAGGTGGCCCGGTCGCTGGACGACGAGGGCGGGGCACTGCTGCCCCAGCTGCTGACGCCGGACGAGTGCGCCGGGCTGGCCGCCCTGTACGACGCGCCGGAGCCGGGCCTGTTCCGGGCCACGGTGGACATGGAGCGGCACCGGTTCGGGTCGGGGTCATACAAGTACTTCGCGGCCCCGCTGCCCGAGCCGGTCGAGGCGCTCCGGCAGGCCCTGTACCCACGGCTGCGGCCGATCGCGCAGGACTGGTACACCAGGCTCGGCCGGGACGCCGAGTGGCCGGAGTCGCTGGACGAGTGGCTGGACAGCTGCCACCGGGCGGGCCAGACCCGCCCCACCCCGTTGCTGCTCCGCTACGGCACGGGTGACTGGAACGCGCTGCACCGCGACCTGTACGGGGACAAGGTGTTCCCGCTGCAGGTGGTGATCAACCTCAACGACCCCGGGCGGGACCACGAGGGCGGGGAGTTCCTGCTGCTCGAACAGCGGCCGCGGGCGCAGTCACGCGGCTCGGCCCGGCTGCTGCCGCACGGGCACGGCCTGGTGTTCACCACCCGGGACCGCCCGGTCCGGTCGGCCCGCGGCTGGTCGGCGGCGCCGGTGCGGCACGGCGTCTCGGTCATCCGGTCCGGGACCCGGCACACGCTGGGGCTGCTGTTCCACGACGCGGCCTAGCGGGGGCGGCGGCCCCGCCGCCGGCTGGCACGATAGGCGTGTGAGCGATGAAGGCGGGATCTCGCGGACCAGCCAGGCGGTGGCGCTGACCCGGGCCGCGCTGGAGCGGCCGCACAGCCCGGCCGGCGACCCGCTGGCCCAGTCGCGGCTGTGCGCGGGCATGCGGCCGACGCCGATCGAGCGGCTGCGGCCGATGCTGGCCGCCCGCACCCGCTTCTTCGACGAGGCCGTGCTGACCGCGCTGGCGGCCGGGGTCCGGCAGGTGGTCATCTGCGGCGCCGGTTACGACGACCGGGCGCTGCGGTTCCGGACGCCGGGCGTCCGGTTCTTCGAACTGGACCAGGGACCGACCCAGGCCGACAAGGCCCGGCGGCTGCAGGCCCTGGCCACCGATCTGAGCGGCCTGACCCTGGCCACCGCCGACTTCCGGCAGGGCGACGTGGCGGCCGTGCTCGCGGCCAGCGGGCACGACCGGAGGCGGCCGACGTTGTTCATGTGCGAAGGGCTGCTGATCTATCTGGATCAGCCGACGATGAACGGCTTGCTGGCCGGCCTGGCCGCCTGCGCCGCCCCCGGCAGTACGCTGGCGGCCAGCCTGGCGGTCCACTCCGGGGAGCGCGACACGGCCGAGGTGGTGGCCGCCGCCAACGCCCGCCGCCGGGCCGGCCAGAGCGAACCGTGGCGGACGATCCTCCCCCGCGACGACCAGCTCGCCCTGCTGGCCAGCGCGGGCTGGCAGGCCGGCCGCGTGCTCGACGCCACCGACCTGGAGGCTACCGCTCCGGCCGGCCGGACCCTGCTGGTGCAGGCCAGCCCGGCCGCTCGCTAGCCGGGGCGGCGGCTCAGGGGCTGTTCAGGACGCCGAACGGGCTGGGGGCCAAGAACTCCACCCGCAGCACCTGGTGGCCGCCCGCCAGCGTGAGGAGCTGGGTGCGGTCGGGGCGAACCCCCTGGCTGCCGTTCATACCGCCCTGCAGCGTCTGCACGTACTCTGAGGCGCTCATGTCGGTCGCCGAGTTGCTGGCGGCCAGGTCGGCGTAGCGCAGTGGCACTTCCGCGCTGGCCCCGGTGCCGGCGTTGCCGAAGTCGAGGATGTCGATCGGTTCGGCGGTGGCCGCTTCCGCGATCGCCTCCGCCAGCCGCCCGTCGACCCGGCCGTACTTCAGGTCCAGGGCGGCGGACCTGGAGGCGGCGATGCTGCTGGACTGAGTAAGCGCCGTCTCGGAGGCGACCCGCGCGGCCTGGTCGTGGCGGGCGGCCTGCTCGTAGGCGGCGGCCCCGTTGGGCGCGACGATGCGGACGCTGATGGCTGAGGCGCCCGACCCGAACCTGGCCAGTACGCCCGGCGCCCAGGCGGTGACCAGGCTGGTACCGAACAATTGCTGAGCGGCCGGCGTCGCCACCACCACGCCGGAGGCCTTCAGGGTGGAGGCCGAGCTGAGCGGGCGCAGGTTCTTGACCGGGTAACCGTGCGCTTCCAGGGCCGTGCACATGGCCTGGTCGCAAGACACGATCGTGGCCGGGCTGACCTGGGCCGACACCCAGGCGGCGGCCGTCCCCTCCGGCGGCTGTCCCGTTTTCGCGGTGCTGGCGGACGTGCCGCCGCCGGACGGGTGGCTGAGGGTGGATGGCTTGCTCCCGGACATCGCCATCATCGTGCCCAGCGTCGCGACCGCGATCACCACAGCCATCGCGGTAACGACCAGGATGGCCCTGATCGAGCCGGAGCGGCCCGGCCTTGCCGATGCGCCGCCGGGCTCACGGGAACGCGGCGGGCCAGCGGGTGGTACCGCGGTCGTGGGGCCGTCGGCCAGAGGCGGCGGTCCGGCCGGAGGCGGCTCGGGGATCCTGACGGCTGAGGACCCGGCGGCCGGGGTCAACGTGGCCGCCGGGGCGGAGGCGTCCGGGGCCGGGTCGGCGAGCTGGCTGGCCGAGGGACCGGACGGGTGACCGAAGGGCAGCTCCTGGGCGGCCCGCGAGGGCGCAGCCGGCGCGCCGGCCGGTGGCGTAGCGAGGTCGACGCCTGCCGCCGCGGGGGCGTCGGTCCGCGCGAAGGCGGATTGCGCCACGGCCGGCGGCTGCCCAGTGGCCGCGCGGGCGACGTCAGCTGAACCGGTTTCGCGGGAGGCCGAATTAACTGGCGTCCCATTCTCAACAATGGCTGCTTTGACATCGGAGCCCGATGGCCCGGCGGACTCGGACTGGCCAGCACGATCGGCTTTCCGGCGTTTACGCCAGCCGCTGGGCTTTTGATCTTGAACGTCTGATGATCGCCGACTGGGACGTTCGTCGTGCGCTTGCCACTGGGGTCCCTGGCGCAGCACGTCCGTGTTGCGTTCATGGGCCAGGGCCCGTTCGGCGTCGACGGCGGCCCGCATGCGCTGGCGCAAATCGTCTGAGAGCGCGCGGGGACCAGCCGGGGCCGGAGCAGGATTGGCCCCGGCCTCGGTCGCGCCTCGCTCGCGTTGCGGGAGCGGGCGGCTCTGACCCTCCTCGGTCATACACGTCCCCCCAGCGATCCGCACCGCGGGATGGCGCGAACCGCACAGTACAGCGCAGCATACGACGGACCGCCGATTCAAGCCTGATCGGCAATCGTAATGTTAAGAACACAAACACGCCCTAAAGACGCTACAGCGGGACCAAGCTACCCACTTTGGCCGCGCGGTAACCGGGCGCCGGACATCGCCTCTACCGGCCCAGGACCTTTGGTTCCGCGAAGCGTGGGCGCGGACCGGCAAAAGGGATAGTCCTTTTGCTGGGTAAGGGTCGCCTGACCGTTAGTCACGGGGCGCCGGATACTTTCTTGACAGAGATTTACGAAAACGCCCAACTATTCCGGAAGCTGACGTTACGGTCTGGTTTGCGACCCCGTTACCGCGACAACCCGCCAATGGCGAGCCATTGCCGCGGTGACAGAGACCGCAGGGGGGTGGGTCATCCGAAGCACCCCTGTCTGCCTTTTTGCAAACAGGTAGGACCAATGGACCATGGCCCAGTTGCGCCACAAGTAGAGCCGCGAGCGACGCCGTCGGCGTTTGCTTCGTCCGCGCGGCTGTGGGTGCCGGTGGGCTGGCCGCTGATTCTGGTGCTGGTCCTGCAGGCGGTGCTGTCGCTGCGGCTGATCCGGTCGGACACCGCGTTCCAGGACGAGGCTCTGTACCTGTGGGCAGGGCATCTGGAGTGGGCCAACCTTCTGCACGGCACGCCGGTGCCGCAGTTCCCGTCCTTCTTCTCCGGCGCGCCGGTGATCTACCCACTGCTGGGCGCGCTGGCCGACAGCGTGGGCGGGTTGACCGGGGCCCGGGTGCTGTCGCTGTTGTGCATGCTGGGTACCACCGCGCTGCTCTACTTTACGGCCGGGCGGCTGGCCGGGCAGTGGGCCGCGTTCTTCGGGGCGGCGCTGTTCGTGGTGCTCGGCCCCACACTGCATCTGGGTTCGTTCGCGACCTACGACGCCATGGGGCTGTTCCTGGTCGCGCTGGCCACCTGGCTGGTGGTGCGGGCCGGGGACCGGACCGACGCGACGCTGTGGATGACCGGGGCGGGCGTCGCGCTGGCGCTCGCCAACCTCACCCTCTACTCCTCCGCCCTGTTCGACCCGGTGGTGATCCTGCTGGCCCTGATGGTGGCGCTGCCGAAACCGGGCGGGCGGATAGCGGTCAGCCGGGCGCTGATGCTGCTGGCGATCGTGGCCGTGCTGGTCACCGGGACCCTGCTGCTCGGCGGCAGCCGATACGTCCACGGGGTCGAGATCACCACGCTGACCCGGGCGCCTGACCAGGACTCGCCGCTGACCGTGCTGCGGAACTCGTTCACCTGGACCGGGGTGGTCGCGGTGATCGGTGCGGGCGGTGCGGCCGCCGCATGGATCAGCCATCCCCGCACGGCCCGCGCCTGGTTGTACACCTTGCTGGCGGCGGCCATCGTGCTGGTTCCGGCCGAGCAGGCCAGCCTGCACAGTCTGGACTCGCTGAACAAGCACGGCGACATGGGCGCCTGGTTCGCGGCCATCGCCGCCGGGTACGCGCTGGAACGCTTCATCAGCGCCGCCCAGGCGGGCCGGATGCGCCTGATCACCGGCCTGGCCTGCGTGTTCGCGCTGTGCTTCCCGGCCACGCTGGCGGCCGGCCAGTCGCGGGCGTTCGCGACCAGCTGGCCGAACGCGACGGCATTCGTTAAGATTCTTCGCCCGCTGGCCGATGGCGGCAGCGGGCGGCTGCTGGTGGAAGACCCGTCGATCGCCGAGTACTACCTGCCGTCCGGCACCCAGTGGCAGCGATGGTCCAGTACCCGGAACATCGTGCTGCCCGGTGGCAACCCGACCGGTGGCCCCTCCGTCCAGGCCGGCGTCACCGGCGACGGCAACGCGGGCACCTACGGCTCGAAGATCGAGGTGGGCTATTTTTCGCTGATCGCGCTGAACTTCTCCGACACCACCGGTCTGGACAACGCGATCGCCGCCGATATCAAGAAGAACAAACGCTACAAGGTGATCGAGGTTGTGCCGTACGGCCCGGCCCGCGGCACTTACATCATCTGGCGATACGAGCCGACGACGTGATCGGCACCCAGGTGACCACGACCGACACCCGGCCCCGGCAGCTTCGGTTGCTGCCGCCGCAGCCACCGGACGACGAAGAGAAGTACAGCTACGTCCAGCGCAACCTGCCCTACCTGACCACGGTCATCCTGCTCGGCTCGGTGTGTGTGATCATCAGTCAGCTGCGGTTCGAGCTGCACGACCTGGTGCTGGCCCCGTTCGGCGTCTTCACCGCCGTGTTCGCCGTCTATCAGGCCATCAGCCTGCCGGTGAACTTCGCGGGGGACGGGTTCGACCTGGCCGCCCACCGGGCCCGTGTCCAGGCCTGGCGGCCGGCCGCGTACCCGGACGTTGACATCTACCTGCCAATCTGCGGTGAGCCGCTCGAGCTGCTGCGCAACACCTGGACCGCAGTGGCCGCGCTGATCCGGGCCTACCCGGGCCAGGCCCGGGCGTACGTGCTGGACGACGGGCCGGACCCGGCCGCCCAGGCCATGACGGCCGAATTCGGCTACTCCTACCTGCACCGCCCGGACTGGCCCGCGTACAAGAAGGCCGGCAACCTGCGGTATGCGTTCAGCCAGACCAGCGCCGAGCTGTTCGTGATCTTCGACTCGGACTTCGCCCCGCGTCCCGACTTCCTGGCCGAGACGCTGCCCTACCTGGACGACCCGCAGCTGGCGATCGTGCAGACGCCGCAGTACTTCCGCAGCCAGGCCGGGCAAACCTGGATCGAGCGGGCCGCTGGCCCGATTCAGGAGATCTTCTACCGGACGGTCCAGGTGGCCAGGAATCGGCTGGACGCGGCCGTGTGCTGCGGGACGTCGGCGGTGTACCGGCGGCGGGCGCTGGAGCCGTTCGGCGGCCCGACGCTCATCCCCTACGCCGAGGACGTGCACACCGGCCTGGACGTGCGCCGCGACGGCTGGTCGGTGGCCTACGTGCCGATCCTGCTGTCCACCGGGATCTGCCCGGACAACCTGGACAGCTTCGTGCGGCAGCAGTACCGGTGGTGCTCGGGCAACGTCGGCATCGTGTTCTCCCGGCGGCTGTGGCAGGTCCCGATGAGCATCCCCGCCCGGCTCACCTACATCTCCGGGTTCTTCTACTACGGGTACACCGCCCTGCTGGTGTTCTTCGGGCCGCTCATTCCGGTGGTCATGCTGGCGTTCCTGCCCGGGCAGGTGCGGCTGCGGAACTTCCTGGTGCTGCTCCCGGCCATGTTCACCGGGTTCGTGCTGTACCCGCTGTGGCACCGGGCCCGGTACGGGCCGGGCATCTGGCCGCTGGGCGTCGCCCGGGGCTGGGCGCACGTGTTCGCGATCTGGGACGGCGCCCGGGGAACGTCGATGAGCTGGTACCCGAGCCGTACCCCGGGCGGCTCGCTGCGGCGGTTCCGGCTCGGCGTGACCTGGTGGAGTGGCGGCCTGGCGGTGGTGTGGCTGGCGCTGGCCCTGTGGCGGGTGGACGCCACCGGCTCGTGGCAGTTCGCCGTGCTGCTGTTCTTCGGTTTGCTCAATTTTGCCGTGGTGAGCCGCGTCATCGTTCCCGGAGGCAGGCCCGCATGAAATCCCGCTTGGTGGTGGCGGTGGCCATGGCCATGGCCCTGGCCTCGGTGACCGGCGCGATCACCCGGGTGGTGAGTTCATTCCACGCCAAGCCGCCGGCCGCGCACGCCACCCTGACCCCGCGGCTGGCCGCCTACCTGGGGGTGTTCGAGCCCGGGGCGCCGCCAAACTACGCGCCGGTGACCAGCTTCGCCCAGGCCGCGGGCCGGTCGCCGAACCTGGTCGGTTACTACAGCGGCTGGGCGGAGCCGTTCGAACTGTCATGGGCCGGCACGCTGCGCAACCACGGCAACATCCCGTTCGTCCAGATCGACCCGACCGACGCCTCGATCCCCGCGATCGCCAACGGAACCTACGACGAATACCTGCGCTCCTACGCCAACAGCGTGCGCAACTTCAGGAGCCCGGTGGTCATCGGCTTCGGGCACGAGATGAACGCCGACTGGTACACCTGGGGATACAAGCACGTGTCCCCGGCGACGTTCATCGCGGCCTGGCAGCACCTGGTCACGGTGTTCCGGATGCAGGGCGCGGACAACGTGACCTGGCTGTGGACGGTGGAGGCGGACGGCCCGCATACGGGCCCGGTGCAGAACTGGTGGCCGGGGGCAGGCTACGTGACCTGGGTGGGCGTCGACGGCTACTACTACCGCCCGGCCGACACGTTCGCGACGGTGTTCGGGCGGACCATCGACCAGGTACAACGGTTCACCCACGCCCCGGTGCTGCTATCGGAGACCGCCGTCGGGCCTTCAGCCGGGCAGTTCCCCAAGATCCAGGACCTGTTCCACGGCATGGCCGCGGACAACACGCTCGGGCTGGTGTGGTTCGACGAGAAGCAGGCCGGGGGGCTGTACCACCAGGACTGGCGGCTGGAAGACAGCCAGCAGGCCCGGGTCTCGTTCCAGCTGGGCGCCAAGAACAGCCTCACGCCGATCACCCCGACCGGTTAGCCGTCGTGTCGTTCGCCATTCCCCAGGTGGCGCCCCCCGTGGCCGGTCCGGCCGCGGCGGGCGGTGCCCGGCGTGCGGCGGCAAGCTGGGCGCTGGGCGCGGTGCTGCTCGTTCAGGCCGGATTGTCGATCCGGCTCACCTGGACTGACACCGCGTTCCAGGACGAGGCGCTGTACCTGCGGGCCGGGCACCTGGAGTGGGCCCACTGGCTGCACCACGCGCCGATCCCGGACTTCCCCGCCTACTTCTCCGGGGCGCCGGTGGGCTACCCGCTGCTGGGCGCGCTGGCCGACAGGGCCGGCGGCCTGGCCGCCGCCCGGCTGCTGTCGCTGGCCTTCATGCTCGGCGTGACCGCACTGCTGTGGGCCACCGCGGCCCGGCTCTACGGGCAGCGGGCGGCGCTGCTGGCCAGCGGGCTGTTCGCCACCCTGGCCGGGACCCAATTTCTGGGCAGTCTGGCCACGTTCGACGCGCCCGCCCTGTTCCTGCTGGCCCTGGCCGCCTGGCTGGGGACGCGGGCCGCTGACGGCGGCCATCCGGTGACCCGGACCGGGCTGCTGATCGGCGCCGGGCTGACCCTGGCGGCGGCCGACGTGACCAAGTACGCCACCGTGCTGTTCACCCCGGTGGTGGTCGCGCTGGTGGCGCTGGCCGGGTGGCGCCAGCGTCCCGGGTGGAGCTGGCTGATCTCGGCCACGACCGCCCTGGCTGCCTGGGCAGCGGCGCTGGCGATGGCGATCGGGGCGGGCGGCCACGACTACCGGCCGGGCGTGACCGTGACCACGCTGGCCCGGCCGGTAGCGGCCACGCCGGTGGCCACCGTACTCAAAGACGGTTACGTATCGACCAGCCTGATCCTGGTGCTGGCGGCGCTGGGCGCGTGGCTCGCGGCCCGCAGCCGGGAGCGGAGCCGGTTCCTGCCCACGGTGCTGCTGGCCGCGGCGATGCTGGCCCCGGTCGCCCAGGCCCGGCTGCACACCACGGTCAGCCTGCAGAAGCACGTGGTGTTCGGCGCCTGGTTCGCCGCTATAGCGGCCGGTTACGCGCTGGCCCGGCTGAGCCGGGTCGACCGCGGATACGGCTGGGCGGTCGTGATGGCGCTGCCGATCGCCGCGGCCACGTTGTTCGGGTCGATGGGGCAGGCGCACCTCCTGCACCGGGACTGGCCGGACGCGACCGCGATGGTCAAGGTGCTGCGGCCGGTGGTCCGCGCCCACCCGGGCGACTACCTGGGCGAGGACGACGATGTCGAGGCCTACTACCTGGGGACCGAGGTGCCCTGGCAGGACTGGTCCAGCACCTACTACTTCAAGTTCCCGGGGCAGCCGCCCGGCGGGCCGTCGTACGCGACCGCGATCGGCCGCCGCTACTTCGCCCTCGTCATCCTCGACGACGGGGATACGGCCGCGACCGACGCCCTGATCGTCGCGGACCTGCGGCACAGCGGCGGCTATCGCGAGCTGGCCCGCGCGGGCCGGTTCACCGTCTGGGTGCGGGATCAAGCCGGCGGGAGGTACCGTGGCCATCACTGACCAGCCGGTCGCCGCGCAGACGGGCGTCTACCTGCCCCAGCCACCGGGTGAGGACGAGAAGTACGCGTACTTTGGCCGCCCGCGGCGGCTGGTGTTCGCCTGGCTCCTGGTCGCGTCGGCTGGCGTCCTCTACGGATACGTGCATGTCGCCGCCCGCGCCTGGGTGGTATCCCCCCTCATGTGGCTGCTGCTCATGGTCATGGTGCCCCCGGTGGTGGTGAACTTCTGGCTGCGGGCCGGACGGCCCCGGCTCACGTTGGCCCAGCACGAGGCGATCGTGGCCAGCTACCAGGGCGGCGGCGAGACCGTCGACGTCTTCCTGCCCAGCGCCGGTGAGCCGCTGACCTTGCTGGACAACACCCTGCGGCACGCCAGCAAGCTGCGGTGGGACGGCCCGCTGACCATCTACGTGCTCGACGACTCAGCCCGGCCCGAGGTTCGCGAGCTGGCCGGCAAGTACGGGCTGCAGTACCTCGTGCGCCCGCATCCGGGCGAGCTGAAGAAGGCCGGCAACCTGACCCACGCGCTGAGCATCAGCCGCGGAGACTTCATCGTCGTTATTGACGCCGACTTCGCGGTCCGCCCGGACTTCCTCTACGAGACCATGCCCTACTTCTCCAGTCCCGCGGTCGGAATCGTGCAGACCGCCCAGGTCTTCGACGTCAGCGACCCGGAACTCAGCTACATCCAGCGCTACGCGGGGACCCTGCAGGAGATCTTCTTCCGGTACATCCAGCCTGCCCGGGACCGGCATCGGGCCGCGATCTGCGCGGGCACCAACCTGGTGTACCGCCGGGCATCGGTGGTCGCCGCGGGCGGGTTCGCGCAGGTCCCGATCGGCGAGGACGTCCACTCCGGGGTGAAGCTGTGGGCGGCCGGTCAGGAGACCCGTTACCTGCCGCTGTGCCTGGCCAAGGGCGTGGCGCCCGCCGACTTCCCGTCGCTGGCCAACCAGCAGGTCCGTTGGTGCCGGTCATCGATGCTGCTGATGCTCGACGGGTACTTCGTGCAGGCACCGTTCGACTGGAAGCAGCGCACCGCGTTCTGGGCCGCGTTCCTGTACTACCTGTCCTCGGCGGCGCTGCTGCTGACCGGGCCGTTCCCCACGCTGACCATGATCTGGTGCTACCCGGGGCTGGTGCACCCGCACAACTACCTGCCGCTACTGCCCGCCCTGGCCGCCACGCTGTTCGCGTTCCCGCTGCTGAGCCGGGGCTGGCGGCCGTCCATCTACCGGGTGTGCCTGATGAACTCGTGCTGCCACCTGTACTCGGTGTGGTGCACGCTGCGGGACCGGGTGGCCGAGTGGGTGCCCACCGGCGCCTCCCCGGAGACGGGACATGTCCCGCAGATGGTCAACCGCATCCTGGTCACCTGGATTGTGCTCGTCCAGCTGCTGCTGTGGTCGGGGCTGGTCCTGCGGGTGGCCCACTACGGCTGGCGGCCGTACTGGGCCACCGAGGTCCTGGCCACCGTGCAGCTCTACTTCGCCGCCCCGCTCATCACCCCCAGCAAAGGAGTGACGACCCGATGACCACTGATACCGAAACCGGCACCCGGCACGGGGCACGACGCGGGCGCCGACGGCGCAGACCACTCCTCCGGGCCGGCGTGGCCCTGCTGGCCGTGGTAGTCATCGCGGCCGGTGTGGTCGTCTACCGCGCCACCAGCAAGCCGCACGGGCCGCTGAACTCCCTGCCCGCATCGGCCGGTTCCTATCTGGGCGTCTACACCAAGGACCTGCCCGCCTCGTACAGCAAAGTCAGCATGTTCCGGCAGGCGACCGGGACCAGACCCGACATCGTCATGTACTACAGCGGCTGGTACGTGCCGTTCCCGGCCACGTTCGCGGCCAAGGTCGCGGACGAGGGCGCGGCGCCGCTGGTACAGATGGATCCGGACCAGATCAGCGTCGGCCAGATCGCGGCCGGCCACTATGACGCCTACCTGAGCGCGTACGCCGAGGCGGTGCGGGTCTACCGGCACCCGGTCATCATCAGCTTCGGCCACGAGATGAACGGCAGCTGGTCCAGCTGGGGCTACGGGAAGACATCGCCCGCGACGTTCGTGAAGGCGTGGCAGCACATCGTCACCCTGTTCCGGGCGCTGGGCGCCAGCAACGTCACCTGGCTGTGGACGGTAAACATCATCAACAACACCAGGACCGGCACGATCCCCTCACCCCGCCCATGGTGGCCCGGCGCCGCCTACGTGAACTGGGTCGGTATCGACGGGTACTACCTCAAGCCGAACTGGCAATTCGCGCCGCTGTTCGGGCCGACCATCGGCGCGGTGCGCTCGTTCACCAGCGCCCCGATCCTGATCGCGGAGACCGGCGCCGAGACCTCGGCCAACCAGCCGGCCAAGGTCGCGGATCTGTTCGCCGGGGTCAAGCGCTACGGGCTGCTCGGGCTGGTGTACTTCAACTCGACCAACTCGGCCGACCAGACATTCGGCCTGAGCAGCCGGAACGCTATCGACGCGTTCCACAAGGGCGCCAGCACGTATCAGCGGCCCGGTTCATGAGATCGATGGCGGCGGCGTCGCCGATCGCATAGCCGCCCGTCGCGCGACCGGAGGGGAGGAAACGCGCATGACCACCACCCAGCGCCTGGGACGGCACCGCCGGGACGCGGCCGCGCCGACCCGGCCGTACCGGAGCCGGCACCGGACACTCTTGATGGGTGCCGCCGTCCTGGCCGTACTGGCCGTGGCCGCCGGGCTTTACGGGGCCGGGCGGCCGGGCACCAATTCCGCAGCCGGGCCGGTGGCCCAGCAGAACGGGCGGCTCGCACTGCCGACGAGGACCGGATCGTATCTGGGCCTCTACCCGGATGGGGTGCCGTCGTCCTACTCAAGTGCGCGGTCGTTCACTGCGGCCACCGGGGTGCGACCCAACGTCGTGTCGTACTACAGCGGATGGCTGGAGCCGTTCCAGGCGAGCTTCGCCGGCACCGCGGCCCGCTCGGGTGCGGTTCCGCTGGTCCAGATCGATCCGGACCGGGTGAGCATCGCCGCCATCGCGGCCGGCCGGTACGACGTGTATCTGCGCAGCTACGCGGCCGCCGTGCACCGCTATGGGCATCCGGTCATCCTGAGCTTCGGCCACGAGATGAACGGCTACTGGTACTCCTGGGCTGACACACACACGGCGCCGGCGACGTTCGTGGCCGCCTGGCGGCACATCGTCAACGTGTTCCGGGCGGCCGGCACCCGGAACGTGACCTGGCTGTGGACGATCAACGTGTTCTGGTCCCAGGCCGGCGTGTCGGCGCCGCGGCCCTGGTGGCCGGGCGGCTCGTACGTCACCTGGGTTGGGGTCGACGGCTACTACTACTCCACCGCGACCAGCTTTTCCTCGCTCTTCGGGCCGACCATCGCCAGCGTGCGGGGCTGGACGAAGAAACCGATCCTGATCGCCGAGACGTCGGCGACGCCCGCGGCGGGTCAGCCGGCGAAGATCGCTGATCTGTTCGCGGGCATCCGCCTCTACAGACTTCTGGGGTTTGTGTGGTTCGACAACGAAACCAACCGGGACTGGCGGCTGATCAGTCCCGCCGCGATCACCGCCTTCAGGCGGGCGGCGCTGAGCTACCAGTCCGGCCGGTGACTGCGGCGGCCCCGGCCCGGCTTGGCCGGCACCGCCAGGGCGCACTGGCCACGCCGCGCAGACCGCCCCGGCGGCGCCGGGCGAGATGGGTGGTGGCGCTGACGGCCGCCCTGGCGGTCCTAGCGGCCGTGGCCGTCGCCGCGTACAGCGCCGGCTTCTTCCCGTGGTCCTCGCACCGTGACCGGTTCACGCTGCCCCCCACGACGGCCTCCTACGTCGGGCTGTACCAGCGCGGAGTGCCCGAGTCGTACGCGGGAATCAGCGCGTTCGCGACCGCGGCGGGGATCAAGCCCGGGGTCGTCATGTACTACAGCGCCTGGCAGACGCCGTTCCAGACCGGCTTCGCCCAGACCGTGGCCAGCCACGGCGCCGTCCCGATCGTCCAGATCAACCCGACCGGCACCAACATCGCGGCCATCGCCGCGGGCAAGTTCGACGGTTATCTGACCACCTACGCCCAGGCCGTCCGCGCCTACCATCGCCCGGTCATCATGAGCTTCGGCCACGAGATGAACGGCTACTGGTACACCTGGGCCAACACCCACACCTCACCGCAGGTGTTCGTGGCCGCCTGGCGCCACCTGGTCACCGTCTTCCGGGCCGTCGGCGTCCCCAACGTGACCTGGATGTGGACGGTCAACGCCATTCAGGACCCTTCGGGCGTCGTCTCCCCCGGGCCGTGGTGGCCCGGACGCTCGTACGTGAACTGGGTCGGAATTGACGGCTACTACAGCAGCCCATCGGTGACCTTCGCGTCGCTGTTCGGCCCCACCGTCGCCGCCGTCCGCGAACTGACCGGCGACCCGATCCTGGTGGCCGAGACCTCGGCGACGCCCGCGGCGGGCCAGCCCGCCAAGATCGCGGACCTGTTCGCCGGCATCCGGCTGTACGACCTGCTCGGGCTGGTCTGGTTCAACGTGGAGAACTGGCGGCTGTCAGGCCCGGCGGCAGTCGCCGCGTTCCGCCGGGGTGCTCGGTCCTACCACCGGCCCGCGCCGTGACCGGCCGGGCCAGACTGGCACCGCCGTGCGACGGGCGCCGGCAGGGGGGCAGGCAAGTTCGACAAACTCCGGTACGGACGGCCTCGCGACTGTACCTTTTCCATAACAAGGTAACCCTGTGGGTGGGTATGGCCACCTTGAGTTATGCGACACGTACGGTACGTAGCCGTTACCGGGCCGACCCCGGCGTACCGTCCGTCTGCCGCTGATTGCGAGCCGATGAGCATCACCCGGACCTCTGATAAACCTGCCGGGGAGGCCATGCGCCGCCGGAAGTTTCGCAAGAAAAGCTGGATCATCGCGCTGATCTGTGCCGTTCTCCTCGTGGGCGCAGCCGTGCCGGCCGCCCTGACCCTATGGTCCTCACCGAATGCGGCGGCCCGGCGGCCGGTACGTTACCTCGGCCTGTACGCGCGGACCTCACCGGCCTCCTACGCCGGGATGCAGCAGTTCTCGGCGAGCACCGGTGTCCAGCCCAACCTGGTCATGTACTACAGCTCGTGGCAGGAACCGTTCCAGACCACCTTCGCGAATACCGCGGCCAGCCACGGCGCGGTCCCGCTCGTGCAGATGAACCCGTCTGGTGTCAGCCTGGCCAAGATCGCGGCCGGGCAGTACGACGGCTATCTGACCGCTTACGCCAAGGCCGTCCGGGCCTACCATCGCCCGGTCATCGTGAGCTTCGGCCACGAAATGAACGGCTACTGGTACTCCTGGGCGTACACCCAGACGTCGCCGAAGGTGTTCGTAGCCGCCTGGCGCCACCTGGTCACCGTCTTCCGCGCGGTGGGTGTCCCCAACGTGACCTGGATGTGGACGGTCAACATCATGAATCAAGCCGGCGGCATCGCGTCGCCGTCCGCATGGTGGCCCGGACGCTCGTACGTGAACTGGGTGGGGATCGACGGTTACTACAGCACCCCCTCGCTGACCTTCGCGTCCCTGTTCGGTCCCACCATCACCACCGTCCGCGAACTGACCAGCGACCCGATCCTCGTCGCCGAAACCGCGGCCACCCCGGGCGCCGGCCAGCCCGCCAAGATCGCTGACCTCTTCGCCGGGATCCAGCTGTACGACCTGCTGGGGTTCGTCTGGTTCAACGTCCAGCAGTACAGCCTGCAGGGTCCCGCCGCCATCACCGCGTTCCGCCGCGGCGCACACGCATACCGGACGGCCGGTCATGGCGCCTGATGCCCGCCCGCAGCAGCCGGAGCCCGCGGTATCGCATCCCGCGGTCAGGTGGCGGGCCGCCGTGGCCGTGCTGGCCCTCATCGTCCTGGCCGTGGGGATCGCCCAGACCAGCGCCGGTCACTCCCTGCTGGCGAAGGCCGGCTTGTTCGCGCAGCCGGTGAGCTACACGTCACTGGCATTTCAGCAGCCACAGTCCCTGCCTGCTCAGCTGACGTCACGGCGGGCGAGCGTCCCTGTGTCCTTTGTCATCGCCAACGAGGGCCACGCGCCCCGCACCTACCGATGGACGCTGTCCCTGGGCCAGGGCACGCTGACCCGCCGTATGGCCACCGGCAGCATCCGGCTGGCATCCGGCCAGCGGTCCGCTCTGACCCGGGTCGCGCAGGTTGCCTGCACCGGGCAGCAGGTGAGCCTGGTGGTGAGCCTGGCCTACCCGGCCGAGTCCATCCATGCCTGGGCCACATGCCCACCAGCTACCCGCTCGTCGTCGAGATCCCAGCACCCGTAACCGGAGGGCGCCGTGCCGGCCGAACTTAGTGTCATCATCTGCTCGCTGAATGGTGCAGCCGGGGTGGACCGCTGCCTGCGAGCGCTGGCCGCGCAGACCATATTTCCCTCATTGGAGATCATCGTCGTGGATGACGGCTCGACAGATGCGACGAGCGACGCCGGGCGCGCACACGGCGCCCTCGTATTGCGCCACCCCGTCAACCGCGGCCTCGCCGCGGCCCGCAACACCGGACTCGGCGCCGCCACCGCTCCCGTGGTGGCGTTCCTCGACGACGACTGTGAGCCCGAGCCGAGCTGGGGGCAGCAACTGCTGGCCGGCTACGGGGACGGAGTCACCGGCGTCGGCGGCCTGGTCCTCCCGGTGACCTCGAGCGGCTTCATGCTCGGTTATCTGCGGCGGAACAACCCGCTGACACCGCAAGAGCTGAACCTGGCCGAGAGCGGCCGGCTGCGCTACCGGCTCAAGCTCTACCTGCAGCGGCAGTGGGTTCAGCAAGAAGACCTGTCCGCCCGCGCGGTTTACTCCTTCGCGGGCGCCAACATGTCGTTCTCCCGCGACGCGCTGGTGGCGGCCGGACTCTTCGACGAGCGGTTCCGGTTCGGTGGCGAGGACCAGGACATGTGCATGCGGCTGACGCGGTCGCGGCCGGCGGCCCGGCTGATGTTCCGGCCGGAAGCCCGGGTCCGCCACCACTTCAAGCCCTCGATCCACGACACCTTGCGCCGCAGCCGCGCCTACGGGCGCGGCTCGGCGCGCCTATCCCGCAAATGGCCGTCCACGCCGCCCACCATCTTCCCGGGTCCGCTGCTGGTGCTGGCCATGCTGTCGCTGTCCCCGCGCCATCCCTGGCTCATGGCCGCGGCCGTCGCCGCACCGCAGCTGCTCTACCCGCGGGGGCTGCGGCACGCCCTGTCCGCCCGCCGCGGGGCCAGCCTGCTCGATGCTTACCTGCAGCTCGGGCAGGAAGCGAGCGGCAACGTCGGCTTCCTGGAGGGACTGTGGCTGTTCCGTCACCTCGTGCCGGAACCGGACGCCTCAGCCATCCAGCCCACCGCCTCCCGGGACGAGGCGGTACTCCTGAGGTGAACGTGACGCTGAAGCCGCTGGAGAAACCGCCGCGCAGAGGCCGACGGGCGCCGCGCCACGCGGCCAAGCCGTCGTACCGGCAACTTGGGCCGTACGTCGCGAGCCTGGCCGTCATGGCCCTGCTGGTGCCGCTGCACAAATTTTGGGCGGCCGACTTCCTGCTGCTGTCACTGCTTTTCATCGTCCCGGGCCATCTGCTCCTGCGCGCCCTGCGCGTTCCGGGGCAAGCGGTATCTTCCTGCCCGGCTTATGTGCCCTGTGCATCAATCATCGTCCTGTTCGCCGCGGGACTGACGGTAGACGTGCTCGGGCCGCTCATCGGCGTGGCTGCCCCGCTCAGGGTCGTGCCGGTACTCGTAAGCCTGGAGATCGTCTGTCTCGGTCTGCTGGCCGTTTCCGTCAACGTCGGCCCGGACGTAGCCATCGAATGGCGCCCGCTCTTGTCGCCGGCCAAGTTCGTATGGCCTTTTGCGGTCCCGCTTCTCGCCGCGGCCGGTGCGCTCCGGCTGAACAGCCAGCACGCCAGCAGCGTGGCCATTATCGCGATCATCGCGCTGGTCCTGTTGCTAGCGGGCACTGCGATAGGGGCCGGACGGACGGATGAGGCGCTGCTCAAAGTCATCATCTATGCCGCCGGCCTGGCCTCGATATGGTCGAACTCGCTGCGTGGCGACCCTCTCTACGGCTTTGACATCGCGACCGAGTATCAGAAGGCGCAGCAGACAATAACGGCGGCTATCTGGCACCCGACTCATCCTAACGATGCCTACGGAGCCATGCTCAGCATCACGGTGATGCCGGCACAATTGCATGCTCTGACGGGCATATCCGGGCTCCTTGCATTCAAGCTGGTGTATCCGGTGGTATACGCCTTCTTCCCGGTAACGATTTTCAGCCTTGCGCGCCGCGTGCTCTCCCGGCAATGGGCCTTCGTGGCTGCCGCTTTCACCATCGGGCAGTACGCATTCCCCGAGATGTCCGGTTTCGCACGGCAGCAGATTGCACTGACCTTGTTTGCCACGCTTATCGCGGCCATGCTGGAGACTTCATTCCAGCGGCTCTTCCACTATCTTCTCATCGGGCTGCTGGCCATAGCCACGGCGCTGTCCCATTACTCGACAACATATGTCGCCATTACGATCCTCGGCATTATAATACTCGTACAGTGGATCGTTTCCTGGTTGCGCAATGTTCCGCGCATATCCGGGGCTGTCGCTACCGCATTCCTCGCCATCCTGGGCGGCGCAATCATCTGGTACGCGCCTGTCACACATTCCGATTCTCATGTCCTCAATGTCGCCCAGTCAGTCCAGACGCAGGGACTTGACCTACTGCCCAACAGGCCACCAGGCGGTAACCTGATCAGCGCTTATCTACAAGGAAACGCGAAGACTGCGATTCCAGCCGACCGGTACGAAGCTCTGATCAGTCACTACTATGCAGAAAACAAACCATATATAAAGCCGTACAGCGACGCCGGCGCACCGCAATACGCACTACGCGACTCGCCCATTCCCAAGCCCTCAGTAAAATGGAATGCAGGGTACAACATCCTAAATCTCGGCCTGCTGCTAATTGAACAGCTGGCGAATTTGCTGGGCGCCCTGGGCGGGTTGCTCATGATGCTCCGCCGCAACATGCCGATTATTGCGCGTCAGCTCGGAATGCTGGCGTTCGGGACAACGATACTGCTGACGATAATCCGGTTCAGCGGCACATTGGCCACCGCTTATGGTCAGGAGCGGGCTCAGTTGCAGGGATTGGTGCCCCTGGCCATAGCCATGTGCTGGTCGCTGCAGCAGCTCGCCGGGTCTCGCCAATTGCGGCGTATACCCATCTACCCGCTGGCGGCTGGCGCCCTCGCCGTGGTGCTCATCAACACCACCTATCTCGTTGGTGCGGTGCTAGGCGGGGCAACGTCAGTTAATATTTCCAGCAGCGGCGCAGCCTACGAATATTTCTACGTGACGCCACCAGAGATGGCCTCCGCGCAGTGGCTGGGAAGCATGGTCGGCCCGGGGCAGCTTGCTTACTCTGATGAATACAGCCAGGTCCCTCTCGCGGCGGCCACTGATATACAGCATGGGATATTTGCCGATCTGACCCCGGAAACCCTGAACCAGCATGCGTGGATATATGCGGATCGGGCAAATGTCGTCAACGGACGGGCTTTCGCGCTGTACAACAATCAGATCGCAACCTATGTATTTCCATCGGATTTCCTCGGGTCTCATTATGACCTGGTTTACACGAATGGCTCCTCGGAGGTGTTCCACCGGTGATTTCTGTCGTCATCGTCAGCAAGGACGAGGAAAGCCTTGATGACACCCTGTCCGACGTCATACGTCAGGCGAAAGACTTCGGGGAATCCACCGAAATCGTGGTGGTGGACGCGTCCGCAGGGCGCCTGCAGCCCATCCGGCTGCGTCACGAGGCCGGGGTGCGGTGGATGGATTTCACCCAACCCCCGGATGTGCGGGTTTCCATCCCCCATCAGCGCAACGCCGGCGTGCGGGCCGCTCGCGGGGACGTCGTCGTATTCACGGACGCGGGCTGCCGGCCGGACGAGGGATGGCTGGCTCGCCTGGTCGCCCCGCTGCGGCAGGGCGAAGACGTCACGGCCGGACTGGCGCTGGCCCCGCCGGGCGGCCTCGGGCTGTACGACCAGGGATTGAGCCGGGCCATGGAGGCCCGCTACCTCGCCGGGTGCCCGACCAACAACGTCGCGTTCCGCCGGGCGGCCTATGAGGCGGTAGGCGGCTTCGACGAACGCTTCGCCTACGGCTCCGATATGGATTTCTCCTGGCGGCTGGTTGACGCGGGCTACCGGATCCGGAGCGTGCCCGATGCGGTCGTACGGCACGACGCCGGCGGATGGCGCCGACAGGCCCGCCGTTCCTACGTCTACGGCCAGGCGCGGGTCCGGCTCTACCGTAAGCACCGGGCACGACTGAAGCGGCTGCTGCTGGATGACCCGGTGGTGGTCATCTACCCGGCGTTCCTGCTGGGGCTGCCGCTGACCCTGCTGTTCCCGTTCTACCCGGCGCTGCTGCTCGTGCCCGCATGGCGGAACCGCTCCAACGGGGCTGTCCGGGTAGTGGCCAACCACCTCATCTACGGGGCCGGGGTTCTAGCCGAACTGGTCTTCCGATGAAGATCCTGGTGCTCCCCCGCGACCCCAACCCCTACCAGGAGTTGCTGTACAGAGAGATGCGGCGCCTGGGCGTCGAGGTTCACTACCTGGGCGGCCTGACCGCCTCGCACACGCTCAACCTCCTGCTGCTCCCGCTGGAGACCGTGGCCCGCCGCATCGGCGGTGCCAGCCTGGTCCACCTGCACTGGGTGTTCGGCTTCGGCCTGCCCGGCGCCCGGCGTTTCCCGGTCCTCCGGCGGATCGCGCAGGTCTGGTTCGCCGTCTGGCTAGGGACGTGCCGGGTGACGGGATTGCGGCTGGCGTGGACCGCCCACAACGTCCTGCCCCACGAGCCGGTCTTCGCCGACGACGTGGCCGCCCGGCGGGCCCTGGTCAGGTCCTGCGATCTTGTGCTGGCCCACTCGCCGTCGGCACTCTCGGCGCTGGCCGCGCTCGGGGCCGTGGCCGGCACCAGCGCCGTCATCCCGCACGGCCCGGTCTACTGCCGCCCGGCCGCGAGCGCATTCGCGTCACCGGCCAGCCCAAGCGTGACCGGTGGCCGCCGGTTCCTCTTCTTCGGCCGCGTGCAGGAGTACAAGGGAGTGGAGGACCTGCTGGCGGCCTTCCCCGCCCTGTCCGATGGGTGCGCGGCCGACCTGGTCGTGGCCGGCCAGTGTGACGACCGGATGCTGCGGTCACGGCTGCAGGCGCTGGCTCAGCGCGGCGGCGCGCACATCGCGCTGCGCCTGCAGCACATTCCGGACGAAGAGGTGGCCGAGCTGCTCGGGGGCGCCGACGTGGTTGTCCTGCCCTTCCGGCAGGTGACCACCAGCGGAACCGCCATGCTGGCGCTCAGCCATGGGAAACCGCTGATCGTGCCCGACCTGGCGGCGCTGGCTGACCTGCCCGGAGATGCGGTCGTCCGCTACCGCGGCGGCATCCCGGCCCTCACCGCGGCCCTGGCCGAGCTGGCCGGGGCCGACCGCGAGACGCTAACCGCGATGTCGGCGGCCGCACGCCGTTATGCCGCCGCCGTCACCTGGCCGGACATCGCCCGGCGGACGACGGCCGTCATGGTCTCGGTAGTCGACGGCGCGGGCGTCCCGGGCCACGTCCGCCTGGCCAGGGAACCCTGAGACCGGCCGCGATGACCATCACGTCCCCGGCCGGCCGGGCAACGGCTCTTCGCGGCATGGTCCACGACGCGCTTTACCAGGGCTCGTTTTACCTGCTGCTCAATACGGCCGCCACGTCCGCGATCGGGTTCGTGTTCTGGACCCTGGCCGCCCACACCTACTCGGCCTCCGTGATCGGCGTATTTTCCAGCCTGACCTCGGGCACCGGCCTGCTCGCGGCGATCGCGGCGGTAGGCCTGCCGATCACCATGACCCGGTACATCGCCCGCGCGGGCAACCGTGGTCATCTGGTCCTGGCGGCGATCACGATCATCGTCACCGCCGGTACCGTGCTCTGCCTCTTCACGGTGCTTGTCCTCGGACCTCATCTGCCCGCCGCCCTGCATTTGCAGCAGCGTGGCATGATGACGTCCCTGGTCATCGCGCTGGTGGTGTTCACCGCGCTGGGCACGACCCTTGACGCCGGCCTCGTCGCTCTCCGGTCCACCCGCTTTGTGCTCGTCAAGAACCTGATCGGCAGCACGGTCAAGCTGACCGCCATGCTGGCGCTCACCGCCTACCGGTCGTCCGGGCTCATTCTCGCCTACGCGATCGGCCTGATCCTGGCCACCATGCTGAGCGGTGCCGCGCTCGGCTGGCAGGTAAGACGCGAACCGACCGGCTCCGAGCAGATCCGGATGACCCGCCGGTACCTCTCGGTGATCACCCGCAATTACGCCGCCACGGTCATCGGCATTCTGCCGCTGACGATGGTGCCGATCGAAGTTCTGGCCGTACGTGGTGCGGCCGAGACCGCGCGTTTCTCCGTTGCCTTCCTCATCGCCGGATTCCTGAACTACATCCCGTCAACGATGGGCCAGGTCCTTTTCGCCGAAATCGCGCGCGGAGGAACGCTGCTGGGAAAGCAGCTGCGCAAGGCCCGGTATGCCGTGTACGGGCTGCTGCTGCCGTCTCTGGTGATCCTGCTGGTGGCCGCTCCTTACATCCTCCGCCTGTTCGGTCCGGGGTATGCGGCTGACGCAACCGGCTGCCTGCGCGTGCTGGCCCTCAGCGCCCTGCCGGCCGGTGGTACGTATCTGGTCGACTCGATCCTCATCGCCCGTGACCGGACCGCGGCCTATACCTTCATGCAGATCTCGAACGCCGCGCTGATCCTCGGCGGGGTCGGGATACTGCTGCCGCACGGACTAACCGCCGCGGCCACCGGGCTGGCCGCCGGCCAGGTCCTCACGCTCCTCCTCGGCCTGCTGGCGGTGGCAATGGGCCGATCCGGCCGGCACCACCCGCGGGTCGACGCCGTGCTGGCCGGAAGCGTCACTGACCTCCCGGGTCCCCCGGTCGCCGTCCGGGTGCCGGTGCCGCGCGCTCCCGAACCGCTTCCGTACCGGCCCGGCGACCTCGCGCAGTGCAGCCTGTGGTTCCCGCCCATCGAGATTCCGGTCGGCTTCGGCCAGACCCGCTCGGCCAGTCAGCTGCCGGTGCTGGTCATGGTGAGCGGCTACTCGCGCTGGCTGTCCGCCCGGCTGATCCCCTCCCGGCAGGCTGAAGATGTCCTGGCCGGCTGGTGGGCGCTGATCACCGAGCTGGGGGCCGTTCCGCGCACGCTGGTCTGGCCCGGTGATGAGGTCATCGGCTGGGAGTCGGGCGGACAGAGCCACGTCACCGCCGACGCCGGCGCGTTCGGCCGCTTCCTCGGCGCAGCGGTCGTCGTCGGCGCACCCGAAGACCCGGCGATCACCGGGCTGACCGAGCAGGCTGAGGCGGACATCGAGCGTTCATTCCTTCCTGGCCGGACCTTCGGCTCGCCGACGGATTTCAACCATCAGCTGCGCGGATGGCTGCCGCACGTCCGGACCCGGCCGGGCGGTCGCGCGGTGGATGCCAGCGCCCTGCTCGATGCCGACCGGAGGGCGATGCTGGCCTTGCCGTCCGTCCCCCCGGCGACGGGATGGCGGATGCCAGCGCGAGCAGCCGGCCGTCCGTACGTGCGCTTCGAGACCAACGCCTACTCGGTACCGCCGTCGCTGGTGGGCCACCCGGTCGAGCTCATCGCCGATCTGGAGCAGGTCCGGGTGCTCTATCAGGGATATACCGTCGCCCAGCATGAACGCACCTGGGCCCGGAACCAGATCATAAGCGATCCGGTGCACGAGATCAGAGAGCGCCGAGATGGCACCTGACCAGATGAAACAGCATGTACGGCTGGCAGTTATCGTCCCGGCCGGCCCCCGTGACGATGTAGCCGACACCATGGCCAGCGTCATTCACTACACCGGGCCGTCCAGGGTCGTCGTGGTGGTCGACGACACCAGCGCCGCGGGCCGCATCGGCGGCCCGTGGCCTGACACCGTGACCCTGACGGCGCCGTCCGGAGCACCGGGCGCACAGGGCGGGCTGTGGGTCAAGCTCGCCGCGGGGTACCGCTGGGTCCTGAACCGGTATGAACCGCATCTCATCCTCCGCCTGGACGCGGACGCGCTGGTGATCGGGTCCGGCCTCGAATCAGCGGCGGAACGTGCGTTTGCCCAGAATCCAGCCGTGGGAATGCTCGGCTCGTACCGGATCGGGCCGGATGGAGGCCAGCGGGAATTCTCCTGGGCCTCGCGCCGGCTCCGGATCGAGACAGGCCCGCTCGGATTGCTTCACCCGAGGCGGTTTTCCACACTGCGGCATTGCCGACAAGCCGCCCGCCGTCACGGTTACATCGACGGGGAAAGCGCTCTGGGCGGCGCATACATTCACCGCTACGCGGCCGTTGAAAGCATTAACGAACGAGGCTGGTTCAGCCAGCCATGGCTGGCGTCGAGCAAGCTCGGCGAAGATCACATAATGGCGCTGCTGACCATCGCCGCCGGCTACCGCATCGGCGATTTCGGTGGCCCGGCGGACCCGCTGGCGCTGACGTGGCGGGGGCTTCCCGCCCATCCGGCCGAGCTGCTCGAGGCCGGCAAATTGGTCACCCATTCGGTGCGGTCCTGGCCCGGCCTGACCGAGCAGCAGATACGCACCATGTTCGCGCAGGCACGGTCGTGAGCCCGGCCCGTCGATAAACGCCCGGCTGAGCCGTCCCCTGATTTCTCGGTGGAACGCAGCAGGCTGTAAATGAAAAAACTTACCGCGGAGACCACGAAACAGATCTCACCGAAGGTGTCTTCATGCGGCAGCTTGGTGAAATGCGTCAGCTGCAGGACCAGAGTGGCGGGGTGCACCAACGCCACCAGGGCTATGTACACCCATCCGGCGAAGCCGTAAAGCGCCAGTGTCCGGGTCACACACAGCGCCACTTTTCGTTTCATGCCCCAGTTCCTCGCCTGTCGATCGACGTCGCGGCCTCCTCACGGTACTGCAAGGAGCCGCTGGCCAGCCCCGCGACCATGACCGGAACGGGCTTTTACCGGAAATTGTTACCCCGGAAGCGATATACAAGATGTGCTGTCCAGCAGCGGACCGGACGGGCGGCTCAACGAGAGGCCATGATATGCCCGACGAGACCTTCATCAGTTTTGTCATCATCGCCTATAACGAGGAATCCGCCATCGTCGGCGCTATCGCCTCAATAGGCGAGCTGAACGGCCTCGGCCGGTACGAGGTCATCGTCGTGGACGACGGCTCACGTGATAAGACGGCCCGTATAGTTGCCGATATCGCCGGCCAGGATGCGCGTGTTCGCCTGATAGAACTCGGTCAGAACCGCGGCCGCGGCTACGCCCGGCGGACGGGCGTGGCGGCCGCCGGCGGCGAGCTGATCGCCATGATCGACGCCGATATCGTCCTTCCGCCGGACTGGCTGGCGCGGGCCCGCGCGGCGCTCAACGACCATGACGCGGTCGGAGGCATCGCGGTGCCCGACGGGGACGTGGCCTATGTCCATAAACGGTTCGGCCTTACCCCGCGGGTCGTCGCCGGCACCGCCAGGGTGGCGGGAAGCAACGGACTGTTCCGCCGTCAGGTCTTTGACGTCGCCACCTTCGACCCGGCGCTGCGCGAAGGTGAGGACAGCGCCCTGAATTACGAGATGGGGCGTCTCGGACTGTCGTTCATGACCGTGCCCGGACTGCTGGTGCGGCACAACGAGAACAAGACACTGGTCACGTCGTTGAAGTGGCTGTTCGAAACCGGCCGCGGGGCAACCCGTCAACTGCTCATCCACCGGGAGGTGCGGCAGCCGGACCTGGTCGCGGGCGCGTTCGTCGGCGCCACCGCGCTCGGTGTGGTCCTGGCGGCCCGTAAACAACGGCTGCTGGGTGCGGTCGTCCCGGGAGCCTTCGTCCTGCTGACCGGCCTTCAGCACGTCAGAAGCAAGTTCGAGACCCCACGGTCGCAGTGGCCGAGGCTGGCCCCGGCCGTCGCCGTCGACAGTGCGCACCTGACGGCTTATTTCCTGGGCCGGGTGGCCGGGCTGGCCGAACGACGGACCGCCCGGCCGCCCGACGGGCTGCCCAGGTGATTGCGCGACCGCGGAGCGGTGGGCGCGGTCAGATGCGCAGGGCCTTGATCAACTGGTCGGTGGTGGCGTCCCACGTGTAGTCGGCCAGCCAGGCATCACTGCCGTTGGCGCCGCCGTCCGTGGGCAGGTTGGGCCGCTCCAGCAGTTTCCGCACGGCCTCGGCGATCGCGGGCACGGCCGGGCTCGCAGACCACGCCGTTCGATGACCGGGCGACGAGGTGCTGAGCCAGGTTGTCGGGGTCCGAAGTGGTCACCACGGGCACCCCGCAGGCCAGTGACTCCAGAACCGCTATCCCGAAGCCTTCGCGGGTTGACGGAAGCACGAACACCTTGCCCGCCTTGATCAGCGAGTAGACCTCTTTCTGCTCGCGGACATCGTGGCGGAAGTCGATGGCCCAGTCCACCTTCTGGGCCCGGGCCTGAGCCAGCAGGTCGTCCCGTTCCGGCCCGTCGCCGATGATGCGGCAGGTCACCGGTAGTCCCTCGGCGTGCAGAAACGCTACGACCTCGATCAGCAGGCCGATGCGCTTGTGTGACATCAGCCTGCTGACGACGATCAGATCGGTCGCGGCGGGATCGGGGTAGGCGGTGCGGACCGCCTCGAGGTCGATGCCATTCGGCGCCACACTGATCGATGCGTTTGGGCCCAGGCTGCCGCGCAGCCGTCGCGCCGTGTGTGACGAGGCAGCGACGATGTGATCGGGCAGTCGCATGGACAACTCCTCGACAAACCACGCGACCAGTCCGGCCCAGCCCAGATACTGCCGCCAGTACGACCGTCCCCAGACTTCATGCCAGGTGACAACGAAGCGCTTGCGCTTGACGGTCGCCACAAACCAGAGCACGGGAATCTGCAGCAACGGCATGTGGTCCGCCTCGAGAACGTCGAAGCGGGCCGTCAGCAGCCGCAGGCAGCCAAGTGCGAAGACGATCGCCTGCCCCAGCGACCGCCGGGTGTGCGTGTACAGCGAACGCAGCGGCGATATGGCGTGGAGGGTGATCGTGTCGCTGCGGTGGACGCCCGGCCCGTCCCACCAGTGCATGGTGTACAGATGGACGTCGGCATGTTCGGCCAGCCGCCGGTCCACCTCGTGGTAGCGGATCTCCCGTCCCCCACAGTGGTAGGGGAAGATCGCATCACAGACGAGAGCCACCACAGGACGTCTGCCCTGTTCTGGTCGGCCTGTGCTCGGCGCTGTCATATGGTGATACCCCCCGGCCGCCTCTAATGCGGAGATGGAACTCAGAGCCACCGACAACTGACAGTTCCCGGAAGAACGCATATCGCATTCGTGTCGATGGACAGAAAAATGGCGCAGAAAATGTACCGGCGGTAACACAGCGTTGGCTTCGCGCCAATCGCGCGAAGTCCGGTACAACGGATAGCAGCGAATCCGGCGGATCCGGCTCAGAAAAGGGAGTATCTTTCGGACTCCCGCCGGAGCAGCCGGCAGGATGCCCGGCTAATCGGGACTCTGAATGGATAGTCCATTTTGCAATTGCTGGGCACACTGACGCACGAACATCGTTCCCTCCCATCCAGCGTGCGTGTGCTGATCTGGCCGCCGCCGCGTTGGATTTCATGCCAGCGCTGCACCGTAGTTAGAGAGGATTGCACGGAGTCGGGTAGATTTTGCGGAATTAGTCGAAAATATGTGGATACGTAAGAATTCTTATCATCACCCCAACCGGCAGCTGGGCTGGCTGGCGATCCTCGTCGCCGTGACCGTCGTCGTCGCGGTGGTCGCCGGGGTGGCCCTCACCCGGGGCGGGGTGACCAGCGGCGATGCTCCGCTGCCCACCTCACCCGCCTCCTACCTCGGGGTTTACGAGAAGGGAGCGCCCGCCAGCTACCAGCCGCTCGCGGCCTTCAGCCGTGCCACCGGCCGGTCGCCGAACCTGGCCGGGTACTACGGTGGCTGGGGCGAGGCGTTCAAGACGGCGTTCGCCCGGACCGCGCACCAGCACGGTGCGGCCACGCTGCTGCAGTGGGACCCGACCGGTGTCGCGCTGGCCGCGATCGCGGCGGCCCGCTACGACGGCTACCTGCGCTCGTTCGCGGCCGAGGTCAGGAAGTTCGGGGGGCCGGTGGTGATCGGTTTCGGGCACGAGATGAACGCCTACTGGTACGCCTGGGGCTATGGGAAGACCCGGCCGGCCGCGTTCATCGCAGCCTGGCGGCACATCGTCACGCTGTTCCGCCAGCAGGGCGTGCGCAACGTGACCTGGCTGTGGACCGTGCAGGCGGACGAGCAGGGCACCGGGCCGGTGGCCTCCTGGTGGCCCGGCGCCAGCTACGTGACCTGGGTCGGCATCGACGGCTACTACTACCGGCCGTCCGACACGTTCTTCAGCGTGTTCGGGGCGACCATCGCCCAGGTCCGGATGTTCACCGGCCAGCCCATCCTGCTGTCGGAGACGTCGGTCGGCCCGGCCGCCGGGCAGGCCGCCAAGATCCCCGGCCTGTTCGCCGGGATGCGCCAGTACGGCACGCTGGGGCTGGTCTGGTTCGACATCCCCCAGCACGACGGCCTGTACCACCAGGACTGGCATCTGGAGGACAGTCCGGCCACGGTGACCGCGTTCCGCCGGGCCGTTGCGGGAATGCGGCTGGCCAGCCCGTAACTGCGGGGCCGGCTGGGGTTCTCGGCCCGCTGCAGGTGGCGCACGCTCGGTGCCGCGAGCATCGCCGCGACGGCGACGAGGTCGATCGCGGCCGCGATCCAGAGCGTGCGGCTCATCCCGATCCCGGCCGCCACCACTCCGGCGAGGGCCAGTCCGAGCGGCTGGCACAGCAGGGAGCCGAACCAGTCGTAGGCGCTGACGCGCGAGAGTGCCGTCGGCGGGACGTGCTGCTGCAGCGTCGTCTCCCAGAGCGTGTTGAAGAGCATGTTCCCGAAGCCGGTGACCAGCGCGGCGACGACGAGGGTCGGCCAGGGCAGCTTCAGCGCGAGCAGGATGGCCGGCGCCGCGTTCGGGACGACCGCGATGGCCGCCAGCAGGAGCGGGCGCCGCGGCTTGACGCGAAGGGCCGTCGCTCCGGCGGCGAGCCCGCCGACGGCCGAAACGACGAGGATCGCCGTCCACGCGCCGGCCCCGCCGATCAGCCAGACCCAGGTACGGGCGGCGAACTCGTGCCAGCCGTCGACCAGGTCGCGCGCGAACGACTCCGGCGGCAGGCTGACGTGCGGCGGCAGGTGCAGGCGGGCGAGGTAGAGCGCGCTGACCCCGAAGCTGGCCGCGTCGATGGCCAGCGCGTACCCCGGCCCGACGGTGACGATGAGGATGCCGGCCACGGCCGGCCCGAGGAACTGCATCGACGCCATCGAGATCCGCGCAGGGCGTTCGCCTCCTGCAGCCGTCCGGGGCTCACGATCATCGGCGTGAGCCCGGTCGAAGCGGGGTTGAAGAACGCCGTCCCGGTCCCGGCCAGCGCCTGCAGGACGACCAGTTCCCAGATGTGCGCGGTGTGCGAGAGCAGCAGCGCCGCGGTGGCCGCCTGGATGGCCATGCGGGCCACGTCGGCGGTCAGCATCACACCCCGCCGCGGCAGGCGGTCGGCGAAGACGCCACCAACGAGCAGGAAGATCACGAGCGGGGCGGTCTTGGCGGCGATCACGAAGCCGAGGTCGCGGGCAGATCCGGTCAGATCGAGCACCGCCCAGGCGAGCGCGAACGGCGTGACCGCGTCACCGAGCAGCGACACCAGCTGCCCGGTGAAGAACAGCCGGAACTCGCGTTCGGTGAGCGCGCCGAGCGGGATCCGCCGCACCGTGGTCCTGCCTCCGATCTCTCCCCGGGTCAGCGGAAGGCTTCGGCCTGGAGGCCGAACAGCTCGGCGTAGCGGCCGCCGGTGGCCAGCAGCTCGTCGTGGCCGCCGATCTCGGTGGCCCGGCCCTCTTCCATGTAGATGATCAGATCGGCCATCTGGACGGTGGCGAAGCGGTGGGAGACCAGCACGGTGACCGTCCCGGTGGCGGCGGCGTCGCGGGCGGCCTCGGCGTAGCGCTCGAACAGGGCGTGCTCGGACGGGGCGTCCAGGCTGGCGGTCGGCTCGTCCAGCACGACCAGCAGCGGATCGGCGGCCCGCATGGCCCGGCCGAGCGCGAGCTTCTGCCACTGCCCGCCGGACAGCCCGGTGCCGCCGGTGAACTTGGTGCCGACGTAGGTGGCCAGCCCGTCCGGCAACTGGCCGGGCAGGTCGCCGGCGCCCGCCCGGTCCAGGGCGGCCAGCGCGGCGAGCTCGTCGTCGACCCGGGGCAGGTCGGCCAGCCCGACCGACTCCACCGCGGCCAGGTTGAACCGGGAAAAGTCCTGGAACGCGGCGGTGCAGCGGTCCCGCCAGGCGTCCGGGTCGAGCGCGGTCAGCGGCACCCCGTCCACCTCGATCCGGCCGTGGTCCGGCTGGTACATGCCGAGCAGCAGCTTGACCAGGGTGGTCTTGCCGGAGCCGTTCTCGCCGACCAGCGCCACCGTGGAACCGGCCGCCAGCGTCACCGACAGGCCGGACAGCACCGGGCGCTCGGTGCCGGGATAGCTGAACGTCAGGTCGTGCAGGGTGATCCCCTGCCGTAGCCGGTCGGGGGGCTGGCCGGCGCCGGCCCGGGCGGACTGCTCGGCCGCGTGGTCTTGCAGCCAGAACAGCCGGTCGGCGGTGGCCAGCGTGCTGACCAGAGCCCCGGAGTTCGATGCGGCCGAGGAAAGGGTGTTACGGGACCGGCGGATCAGCGACACCGTCATCAGCACGGTGCCGAGCGAGATGGCGGCGTCGGACGCCCGCACCACCACGAACGCGATCGCGCTCATCAGGCCCGCGGCGTACAGCAGCCAGCCGGCGGACTGGACGACCAGCACCGTGCGGGCCTCCCGGTAGCTGCGCTGGCCGACCTCGGCCGACAGCCGCCGGTGCTCCGCCCGCAGGTGACCGGCCAGGCCGTAGGCGCGGATCTCACCCGCCACGGCCGCGTTCGAGGACAGCTCGAAGATCATCCCGGCCAGCCGCCGGGTGTCACCCATGGCGTTCTCGGCCCGCTTGGTGATCCGCTTGGCCAGCCGGTCGGCCGCCAGCGGCGGCAATGCGCACACCGGCAGCAGCAACAGCCAGGGCGACACCGAGGCCAGCAGCACCAGCAGGGTGATGATCCGGGCCAGCGCGGAGGCGTTGCTGAGCAACTGGCGCGGGGCGGCGGCGAGCTGACGGCGATTGGCGTTGAGCCGTTCGACCTCGTTCAGGTAGTCCGGGCGTTCCAGGTGCTCCAGGCTGGGTACCCCGCTGATCAGCGCGATCATCTGGCTGGTGCGGTACAGCGCGATCCGGTCGGACAGGGCCATCGCCTCGGTCGCGCCGATCGCGAGCGCGGCCCAGCCGATCGCGGCCAGGCCGGCCACCAGCGCGACCCCGGCCACCGACTGGGCCACCGGCCCGTTCAGGGCCCCGTCGAGCAGCAGCCGGTAGCCGAGCGGGTAGCACGTCGAGGCCACGCTGCCCACCACCAGCAGCGTGGTGACCACGGTCATCTGGCCGGGTGCGGCCCGGAACCCGTCCAGCAGCAGGACGCCGGCCAGCCGGATGAGCCGACGGGGCTGCTGTAGCTGGTGTGACTCCTGGGATGCGGAGGGCTCCTGGGGTGTGGGGGGCTCCTGGGGGCCGGTCATCTGGCCGCTCCGAAGCGGGCGGCCTGGACCTCGTACATGCGGGCGTAGGTGCCGCCCGCGGCGACCAGGTCGGCGTGACTGCCGCGTTCGGTGATGCGGCCGCCGTCGAGCACGCAGATCGTGCCGGCCTGGCGGACGGTGGCGAACCGGTGCGAGATCACCACCGTGGTCAGGCCGGCGGTGATGTCCAGGAACTGCCGGTAGAACCGGGCCTCGCTGCGCACGTCGAGGGCGGCGGTCGGCTCGTCCAGGATCAGCAGCCGGGCCCCGTGGGCGGTGGCGAACAGCGCGCGGGCCAGCGCCAGCCGCTGCCACTGGCCGCCGGACAGGTCGACGCCGCCGGGCAGCTCCCGGGACAGCACGGTGTCCCAGCCGCCGGGCAGCGTCGGCACCACGTCGGCGAAGCCGGCCTGGCGGGCGGCCCGCTCCACCCCGTCCCGGTCGGCGGCGTGCTCGATCGCGCCGAACGCCACGTTGTCGTAGGCGGAGACCGGATAGCGGACGGGTTGCTGGGGCATCAGCGCGATCTTGCGCTGCCAGCCGACCGGGTCCAGCTCGCGGACGTCCACGTCGTCGACCAGGATCCGCCCGCCGGTCGGGTCGCGGAGCCGGCCGAGCAGGCTGACCAGGGTGGACTTGCCGGCCCCGTTCACCCCGACCAGGGCGGTGGACCGGCCCGCGAGCAGCTCCAGGTCCACCCCGGCGAGCACGTCGGCGGTGCCGCCCGGGTAGCGGAAGTGCACGCCGTCCAGGACGACCCGGTGCCGGGGCAGGTCGCCGACCGCCCGGGCTCCGGTCAGCGCAGCGCTGGTCAGGGCCGGGTCCGCCGGGGTCAGGTCCTGCTCCAGCCGGTCCGCGTCCGGCAGCCCGGACAGGGCCCAGGCCAGCGTGATGTCCCCGTAGCTGATGCTGCCGGCCGAGGTGGTCACGGCCAGCATCGGGATCAAGATCGCGAGCCCGCGCACGCCGATCTCGTGGGCGCGGGCGTCGTGGTTGATCACGGCCAGGGTCAGCGCGTACCCGGCCAGCACGACCAGGAAGCAGAGCGCGGCCCGCCGGTGCAGGCTGCGCAGGTCGTCGCGGGCCCCGGCCAGGAACAGCTCGTGCTCGCGGCGGAACCGGGCGGCCACGAACCGGGCCAGGCTGAACACCCGGACCTCCTTGGCGTCCCGGGCCTTGGTACCGACGCCCACGAAGTACCAGGACCGGCGCATCACCGTGGTCATCCCGCGCAGGTCGATGGCCTGCCGGAGCACCGCGGTCAGCAGCACGTGGCGGACGGCGAGCCACATGATCAGGAGCAGCAGCCCGAGCCACCACTGGAACACCGCCAGCACCAGGCAGCCGATGACCCCGGAGATCCGCGCGGCCAGGCTGCCGGCCCAGGTCACCGGGGCGTCGCCGGGGAAGAAGCCGGTCAGGCTGCCTTCGGCCCGGGCCAGCCGGTCCAGCACCTCGGTGTCCTCCAGGTGGCTGACCCCGGCCGGCCCGGTCACCGCGGCCAGCAGGCGTTCCTGGAGCTGGCCGGTGATGCGGGCCGAGGCCGCGGTCCCCAGCGCGCTGCCGACCGGGTCGGCGATCAGCGACAACCCGTAGACCAGGGCGGCCAGGATCAGCGCGGCGATCAGCCGGTGCCCGTCGGCCGAGTAGATGCCGTGGCTCACGGTGCCGGGGATGCTGCCCACGACCAGGCCGAGCGTGACCACCACGGCCACCGGGAGCAGGGCGCCGGCCACCATCCAGGCGATGACCCCGGCCGCCAGCGGGCGGCTGGACGCCCACAGCAGGCCCCAGGCCTGGCGCCCGCTGGCCCGCTCACCGGACGCCGAAGCGGCCAGCAGGGATCCGGCCCGGTTCAGCGCCACGGGGTCTGAGCCTAGATCGCGGCGGCCGGCACCGTCACCTGGATTTTGGCGGCTCGAGCACGCGGTTCTCGGTGATCACGGCGGTTACCAGGGCAGCCGGGGTCACGTCGAAGGCGTAGTTGAGGGCGCGGGTGCCGTCGGGGGCCACCGGCGCGCCGAGCAGGTGCGTGACCTCTTCTTCGGGGCGGCGTTCGACGGTGATGTGGGTGCCGTCGGAGGTGGCGGGGTCGATGGTCGACTCCGGGACCACGACCACGAACGGGATGCGGGCCTGGCGGGCGGCCAGGGCCAGGCTGTAGGTGCCGATCTTGTTGGCCACGTCGCCGTTGGCCGCCACCCGGTCGGCGCCGACCACGACCGCGTCGACCAGGCCCTGGCTGATCAGGAACGGGCCGGCCGCGTCGGCGATCAGGTAGTGCTCGATGGCCAGCTGGCCCAGCTCCCAGCAGGTCAGCCGGGCCCCCTGCAGCAACGGCCGGGTCTCGCCGACGAGCACGTGGGCCAGCCCTTCATCGTTGTTGAGGGCGCGGATCACCCCCAGCGCGCTGCCCCAGCCCAGGCAGGCCAGGCTGCCGGTGTTGCAGTGGGTCTCCACCCGCAGCGGGGCCGGCCCGCAGCGCTCGCGTAGGTAGCGGGCGCCGCGCTCGCTCATCCGGTGGCTGGCCGCCACCGTCGTCTCGATGACGCCCAGCGCGGCGGCGGCCACCGCGCCGGCCCCCTGGGGGATGACGGCGGCGGCCGCCTCCGCCTCCCGGCGCAGGTTGACCGCGGTGGGCCGGGCCTCGGCGATCTGCTTGACGGCCGCCTCCAGCCGCGCGGCGTCCCAGCCGTCCTGTTCGGCCTGGCGGGCGGCCAGCGCCACCCCCAGCGCGCCGGCCGCGCCGAGCACCGGGGCGCCGCGGATGGCCAGCCGCCCGATGGCGTCCACCAGCTCACCGACCGTGGTGAGATGAAGCATGCGGATCTCGTGCGGGAGCGCGGTCTGGTCGATGGCGATGATGTGGCCGTCGCGCCAGCCGAGGACCTCGAAAGCCGCCTCGGAACTCATACTGGTGACGCTACCCGCTGGTGAGCGCCGCGATGCTGCTCGGTGAGCTGCGGGCCGGCGTCGCCGCCGCCTGCGGTCAGCTGGCCGCAGCCGGGCTGGTGGTGGGGACGGCGGGCAACGTCAGCGCCCGGGCCGGGGAGCTGATCGCGGTGACGCCGAGCGGGCTGGACTACACCGAGCTGACGGCGGAGCTGGTCGGGGTGCACCGCCTGGACGGCACGCCGGTCGAGGCGCCGTTGCGGCCGTCCAGCGAGCTGCCGCTGCACCTGGCCGTGTACGCGGCGGCCGAGGCGGGGGCGGAGGTGGGGGCGATCGTGCACACCCACTCCCCGGCCGCGACCGCCACGTCGGCGCTGGTGGACGAGGTGCCGGCGATCCACTACCAGGTGTCGGCGTTCGGCGGCCCGGTGGCGGTGGCGCCGTACGCGACCTACGGCACCGACGAGCTGGCCGCCAACGTGGTGGCGGCGCTGGCCGGGCGCTCGGCCTGTCTGATGGCCAACCACGGGGCGGTCACCACCGGGCCCGGCCTGCGGACCGCGCTGACCCGGGCGCGGGCACTGGAGTGGGTGTGCGACGTGTGGCTGCGGGCGGCCGCGGCGGGGCGGCCCCGGCTGCTGCCGCCCGACGAGATCGAGAACGTGGTGCGGAAGCTGGCCGGGTACGGGCAGGTGCCGCCGGACCGGGACTAGCGCAGGCCGCTCGCTTGGCCAGGCGGCGGGCGGCGGTGGCGGCCTGCTGGGCGATGTCCTCGGCGTCGGCTCGGGTCAGGTGGCCTTCGGTGACGGCTGGCTGGCCCTGGACCAGGAGGAGGGTGAGCGGCGGGAGGGCACCCATCGCCAGGGCGGCCACCGGGTCGGCGATGGTGGAGTGCAACGGGCCGTCGATCCGCCAGAGGGCCAGGTCGGCCAGTTTGCCGGGCTCGATCGAGCCGATCTCGTTGTCCCGGCCCAGGCAGCGGGCGCCCCCGGCGGTGGCCAGCTGCAGCGCCTGGCGGGCGCTCAGCGCGGCCGGGCCGCGGCGGGCCCGGGCGGCCAGCAAGGCCTGGCGGATCTCGGGGCCGAGCTGGCCGGTCTCGTTGGACGAGGTGCCGTCGACGCCGAGGCCGACCGGGGCGCCCGCGGCCAGCAGCTCGGGGATCGGGGCGATGCCGGCCCCCAGGCGGGCGTTGGACGACGGGCAGTGGGCGACGCCGGTGCGAGTCTCGCCGATGCGCTCGATCGCGGCCGGGTCCAGGTGCACGCAGTGCGCCAGCCACACGTCGTCGCCCAGCCAGCCGCGGGAGTCCAGGAACTCGGCCGGGGTCTGGCCGAACTGCTCCCGGCAGAACTCCGCTTCCTCCCGGGTCTCGGCGCCGTGGGTGTGCATCCGGACGCCGCGCCGCCGGGCCAGGGCGGCGCCGCCGGTCAGCAGCGCCTCGGACACCGTGAACGGCGAGCAGGGGGCCACGCTGACCCGCACCATCGCGTCCGGGGCGGGGTCGTGGTAGTCGTCGATGGCCTGCTCGGTCGCGGCCAGGGCGGCGTCGGTGCCCTCGACCGCGAAGTCGGGCGGAAGGCCGCCCCGGGACTGCCCCAGGTCCATCGAGCCGCGGGCGGCCTGGAACCGCAGGCCGAGCTCGCGGGCGGCCCGGACCGAGGCCCCGATCAGGTCCCCGGACCCGGCCGGGAACACGTAGTGGTGGTCCGCGGCGGTGCTGCAGCCGCTGGTCAGCAGGGCGGCGATGGAGGCCCGGGCGGCCTCGTAGACCAGCTCCTCGTCGAGCCGGGCCCAGGCCGGGTACAGCTCGGTGAGCCAGCCGAACAGGTCCTTTTCCTGCGCCCGGCCGCGGGTCAGCCACTGGTAGAAGTGGTGGTGGGTGTTGACCAGGCCGGGGGTGAGCAGGTGGCCGCTCCCGTCGACGTGCTCAGCCGGGACGTCGTCACCGTAGTCCGGGGCCGGGCCGGGGCCGACGAAAACGATCCGGCGGTCCTCGACCACGACGGTCCCGGCCGGGAACTCGGTGCCGTCCGGGTCAACGGTGGCCACGTGCGCACCGGAAATAACTATTCTGCGCTGAAGCACAGTGTCGATCATGGAGCCGACTATAGGACGCCGGCTGGTCACACGTTTTCAGAATTTTCCTGAGGGGGACCGCCGTGGACCGCAGCCGTCTGGTCAAACTGCTCGCGCGAGAACGGACGACCTTCGCCGACCGGCACCCCGGGTCGGCGCGGGCCTACCAGCGGGCCGGGTCGCTGTTCGGGCGGGTGCCGATGACCTGGATGAACATGGCGGCCGGGGGGTTCCCACTGTACCTGGAGCGGGCGTCGGGGGCGCGGGTGACCGACGTGGACGGGCGGGAGTACGCGGACTTCTCGCTGGGCGACACCGCGGCCATGGCCGGCCACTCCCCCGCCCCGGTGCTGCGGGCCGTGCAGCGGCGCGCGGCCGAGCTGGGCGGGCTGTCGGTGATGATGCCGACCGAGGAGGCGGCCGAGGCCGGGGCCGAGCTGGCCCGGCGGTTCGGCGCCGCCCGCTGGTCGTTCGCGCTGACCGCCACCGACGCCAACCGGTGGGCGATCCGGCTGGCGCGGGCGCTGACCGGGCGGGGCAAGATCTTGTTCCACAGCTACTGCTACCACGGCACGGTGGACGAGTCGCTGATCGTCACCAGCCCGTCCGGGCCCCGGCCGCGGGCGGGCAACGTCGGTGCCCCGGTCGACGTGCGCGAGACCAGCCGGGTGGCCGAGTACAACGACCTGGACGGCCTGGAGCGCGAGCTGGCGCACGGCGACGTGGCGGCCGTGCTGATGGAGCCGGCGCTGACCAACATCGGCATCGTGCTGCCCGAGCCGGGCTACCTGGAAGGCGTCAGGGAGCTGACCCGGCGGTACGGCACGCTGCTCATCAACGACGAGACGCACACGTTCTGCGCCGGCCCGGGCGGCGCCACCCAGGCCTGGAGGCTGGCGCCCGACCTGGTCACGGTGGGCAAGGCGATCGGCGGCGGCATCCCGGCGGCCGCCTACGGCCTGTCGGCCGAGCTGGCCGACCGGCTGCTGGCGCGCGGCGACCTGGACCTGGTGGACATGGGCGGGGTGGGCGGCACGCTGGCCGGCAACCCGCTGTCGATCACCGCGGTGCGGGCGACCCTGCGCGAGGTGCTGCGGGACGAGGTGTTCGACACGATGGCGGCCCGGGCCCAGCGGTTCGCGGACGGTGTGGCGGGGGTGATCGAACGGCACGGCCTGCCCTGGTCGGTGACCCGGCTCGGGGCCCGGGCCGAGTACCGGTTCACCTCCCCGGCCCCGCGCACCGGCACCGAGGCGGCCGCCGCCTCCGATCCCGAGCTCGATGATTACCTGCACACCTACCTGGCCAACCGGGGCATCCTGCTCACCCCGTTCCACAACATGGCGCTGATGTGCCCGGTCACCAGCGCCGACGACGTGGACCGGCACACCGAGGTGTTCGGGGCGGCGGTGGCGGAGCTGCTCGGGGCCTGAACGAAGGCGGCCAACCGGCCGGCCTTCCCCGCTACCTTGTGACCCAAGGGCCACGGCGGGGAGGCAGCCGGTGAACAAGTCGCGAGTGGAATCGTTCAGTGATGGCGTGTTCGCGGTGGCGATCACCCTGCTGGCGCTGGACCTTTCCGTGGACGGCCACGAGAGCCTGCTGCCCCAGTTCGCGACCCTGTGGCCCGCGGTGGTGGCCTATCTGATCAGCTTCTTCACCATCGGGATCATCTGGGTCAACCACCACCGGGTCCTCAACGACGTGCAGGTGGTGACCAGGTCGCTGCTGTTCATCAACCTGATCCTGCTGGCGGTGACGGTGGCCATCCCGTTCGCCACCTCGACCCTGGCCGATTACCTGACCGACAGCGGCCAGAGTGGGCACCTGGCTGCGGCCCTGTACGCCGGGGTGTTCGAGCTTATGAGCCTGAGTTTCCTGCCGCTGTACGAGTGGGTCCTGCGCCACGACGACTGCGTAGGCCATCCGATGCCAGCCGCGGCCAAGAACTCGGCCCGGCTGCGCTTCTACGCGGGCCAGATCCCGTACCTGATCGCGGTCGGGGTGGCGTTCCTCAGCGCTCCGGCCGCGGTGGCCATCACCGCTGTGGTCGCCGTCTACTACGTGTTCGTGCGCGAGTCGTCCCAGCCGCCGGCCCCGCCAATGCCGTCGGAGGCCACAGAGTTAGGTATCTCCAGGCCCGCCAGCAGGGTGGCCACGATCGCGGCGGCGTGGGCATCGGCGGCGGCCGGATCGGGCGGCAGCTGAGCGAAGCAGCGCAGGAACGCGTACTGGAAGCAGGAGCCGAGCAGCAGGGACGCGGCCGCGTCGCAGTCGGCCCCGGGCCGGACACGGCCGTGCTCCTGCTCGGTCCTCAGGTAGCGGGCCAGGGCTTCCACCGGCATATGCGGGCCCGCGCCCTGACCCGTCACGGCGGCGTGGTGCGCGGTCAGCAGATCCGGTTCGGAGAAAACAGAGGCGCTGATCGGGAAACTGGCCAGGTAGAAGTCAATGGCACCGCGCGCGGTGGCGGTCAACCGCCCAGCCAGATCTTCGGTGGCGGCCTCGGTCTGGCCGGCCGGCGGGGCCAGCAGCCGGCTCACGGTGGGCAGCCGTTCCCTGAGCACGGCCAGGAACAGGTCGGTCTTGTCCTGGAAGTGCTTGTAGAGGGTGGCCTCGGAGTAACCGGCGGCGCGGGCGATCTGCTTGGTGGTGGTGCGGGCGAACCCGTGGGTCCGCATGACGTGGGCGGCCGCGTCGAGGATGCGGTCCCGGGTGCCGGGCATGCGCGCCGCCTCCTCTGGCTCCAGGTCCAGCGATATTCGCGTTGACAGGTGAGTGAGTACTTACCCATCATAGGGGTTAGTAAGTATTCACTCACCTAGTCTCACCTCGGTGGCGGTGGGGCGACGAAGGGATTGAGTCCATGAGGCTGACGGTGTTCGGGGCGACCGGCAGGATCGGGTCCCAGGTGGTGCGGCAGGCGCTGGCGGCCGGCCACGAAGTGGTGGCGGTGGTCCGGGATCCGGCCCGGCTGACGGTGCCCGCGGGGACCGGGCTGGGTGTGGTCACCGCCGACGTGATGGACCCGGCGCAGATCAGGCCCGCGGTCAAGGGCAGCGACGCGGTGATCTCGGCGCTCGGGCCCCGGCCGGGCGGCCCGGTCACGGTGCTGGCCGACGGGGTACGCAGCATCCTCGTGGCCATGGACCAGGCCGAGGTGTCACGACTGGTCGCGGTCAGCGCGAGCGGGGCGTTCATCGAGCCGGACGAGCCCTTCGTCACCCGGGTCGTCGTCAAGCCGTTGCTGCAGCGGATGCTGCGGGCCAGCATGACCGACACCCGGCAGATGGAGACCGAGATCTGGGCCAGCGGCACCGACTGGACGCTGATCCGGCCGCCGCGGCTGACCGACCGCCCGGGCCGGGGCCGGTACCGCCGCATGATCGGCCACCACGTGGGGATGAGCATCGCACGGGCCGACGTGGCCGACGCGATCCTGGCCACGCTGGCCGACCCGGCCACCATCGGCCACATGGTGGGCGTCGGCTACTGAACGGGGGTGAGGCCGGGTGGCGTGGCTGGCCGGCACCTCCGGGTGGATGTACCGGGACTGGCGGGACGTGCTGTATCCGCAGGGTGTGCCGCAAAGGCTGTGGCTGGAGCACTACGCGGAGCAGTTCGCCACCGTCGAGAACAACAACTCGTTCTACCGGCTGCCGTCCCGTGAGGCGTTCGCGGCCTGGGCCGAGCGGACCCCGGACGGGTTCGTGATGACGGTGAAGGCCAGCCGCTACCTGACCCACGTCCGGCGACTGAAGGACCCGGCCGAACCGGTCCAGCGGCTGCTCGACGCGGCCACCGGGCTGGGCACCCGGCTGGGCCCGGTACTGCTGCAGCTACCGCCCACCTGGAAGGGTGATCCCGGCCTGCTGGACGATTGCCTGGCCGAATTCGCCCGGCGGGGGCCGCGCGGGCTGCGGGTGGCGGTCGAGTTGCGGCACGAATCGTGCTGGACCGAGGAGATGCGCGCAGTGCTGACCAGCCGGGGGGCGGCGCTGGTGTGGGCGGACCGGGGCGGGTCGCCGCAGGCGCCGCTCTGGCGGACCGCCGGCTGGGGTTACCTGCGGCCGCACGAGGGGACGGCCGAGCCGTGGCCCCGGTACCGGCCCGCCACCTTGCGGGCCTGGGTCAAGCGGCTGGCCGAGGCCTGGCCGGACGGCGAAGACGTGTACGTGTACTTCAACAACGACCCGGGCGGGGCGGCCATCTACGACGTGGTGGGGTTCGCGGGGGCGGCGCGCAAGGCCGGGCACGAGGTGAGCCGGGTGCCGGGAGAGGTTCCGGTGATGGCCGGGCGCTGAGGGGCGCCTGGGGCTGGCGAGCCTTTGTGGCTGGCCGGGCCAGAACTCAGGCCGGGGATGGGCCGCGGTCCCGGCCGGGCTGCGGGGTCAGCCAGTGCTCCATGCGGGAGAGCAGCTCCTCGGTGTCGACCGGCTTGGTCACGTAGTCGCTGGCGCCGGCGTCGAGGGCCTTCTCGCGGTCGCCGGGCATGGCGCGGGCGGTGACCGCGATGATCGGCAGCGCCGCGAACGCGGGCATCTGGCGGACGGTGGCCATGGTCGAGTAGCCGTCCATCTCCGGCATCATCACGTCCATCAGGATCAGGTTCACGTCGGGCTCGGCCGCCAGCGCGGCGATACCCTCGCGGCCGTCCGAGGCCCGCAGGACGGCGACGCCGTGCTGCTCCAGCGAGCTGGTGATCGCGAACACGTTGCGGATGTCGTCGTCGATGACCAGGACCTTCTTGCCGCCCAGGACCTCGTGGCGGCCGGCCGGCGGGGCCGGGTGGGTGACCGGGTGCGGGCCGGTGATGCTGGCCGGGCCGGCGGCCGGGCTGGTCAGGCGGCCCGGCACGGCCGACAGGTACAGGGCGATGCGCTCGCGCAGGTCGTCCAGGGACGGCAGCAGCTCCAGCGGCCGTCCGCCGGGCCCGGACCCGGCCGGTTGCTGCTCGGCCAGCTGGTAGCGGGCCAGCTGAGCCTGGGCGCCGGCCGGGTTGTCGCGGGTGTGGGCCAGCACCGGCAGCCCGCCGAGGCCCGGCTCGTCCCGCAGCTGGTCCAGGAACGCGAACGCGGCCGCGCCGGGCAGGTCCAGGTCGAGCACGACGCACTGGTGGGGCGTGGCGCGGAGCCGTTCCACCGCCTCGTCCGGGCGGGTCACCGTCTGCACCTCGACCGGTCCGGTCACGTCGGCCAGGTCGGAGGCGGCGCTGTAGGCCAGCAGCGTGAGCAGGCCGCCGGCCGCGCTCTCGAGCACCAGCAGCCGGTGCGCGCCGGACGTGCCGGCTCCGGCGCCCCCGGCCGCTCCGGCCTGAGGCGGCCGGGAGTGCCCGTTCACGTAGGGGCTCTGGGGCTGGCTGGCCCGTAGCGACCCGGTAGACGTCAGGGGCCGTTGGGGCACCAGAGACTGGGGGGACTGAGGGGACTGGGGGGCCGCCGGGGGCTGAGGAGGCGCGGGTGACTGGGCCGACTGGGCCGACTGGAGCGACTGGGGCGACTGGGGTGGTGTGAGGGGCGGGCGTGAGGTGAGCGGCATCGACGGCTGGGGCGCGAGCGGCAGCGCATCCTCGACCAGGTGCGGCAGCGTGGCCGGCAGCCAGAGGGTGAACGTGCTGCCCCGGCCCAGCTCGCTGTCGGCGGTGATGTCGCCGCCGAGGAGCGCGCCGACCTCGCGGGCGATCGACAGGCCGAGCCCGGTGCCGCCGTAGCGGCGGCTGAGCGTGCCGTCACCCTGCTCGAACGCCCCGAAGATGGCGTCCAGGTTCTCCTGGGCGATGCCGATCCCGGTGTCGGTGACCGAGAACGCGACCGCGCTGCCGCCGCCCGGCCCGACCCGGAGCACGACCTGCCCGGCCGAGGTGAACTTGACCGCGTTGGACACCAGGTTGCCGAGCACCTGGCGCAGCCGCTGGCGGTCGGTGAACATCTCGGCCGGCGCGTCCGGGGCCAGCTCGACCGCGAACGTCAGGCCCTTCTCGGCGGTCAGCGGCTGGAACGTGGCCTGGATGTCGTCCAGCAGCGCGCGCAGGGTGAACCGCTCCGGGAAGATGTCCATCCGGCCGACCTCGACCTTGGACAGGTCGAGGATGTCGTTGATCAGCTGCAGCAGGTCCGAGCCGGCCGAATGGATGACGTTGGCGTACTCCACCTGCTTGGTGCTGAGGTTGCCGCCAGGGTTCTGGGCCAGCAGCCGGGCCAGGATCAGCAGGCTGTTCAGCGGGGTGCGCAGCTCGTGGGACATGTTGGCCAGGAATTGCGACTTGTACCGGGACGCCAGCGCCAGCTGCTGGGCCCGCTCCTCGATCTCCTGCCGGGCCTGCTCGATCTCCGCGTTCTTGGTCTCGATGTCGCTGTTCTGCCGGGCCAGCTGCTCGGCCTTGTCCTCCAGCTCGGCGTTGGAGCGCTGCAGCTCGTTCTGCTGGGCCTGCAGCTCCGAGGTAAGCCGCTGCGACTGCTTGAGCAGCGAGTCGGTGCGGGAGTTGGCCACGATCGTGTTCACGTTGACCCCGAGCGTCTCGGTGAACTGCTCCAGGAAGTCCGTCTGGACCGGGGTGAACGTGCTGAACGAGGCCAGCTCGATGACGCCGAGCACCTGGCCCTCGAACAGGATCGGGAGGATGGCCAGGTTGGTGGGGAACGCCTCGCCGAGGCCCGAGGTGATCTTGACGTAGCCCTCGGGCAGGTCGTCGACGATGATCGAGCGCTTGCTCTTGGCCACCTGGCCGATCAGCGACTGGCCGAGCCGGTACTGCAGCGGCGCCTCCTTGTCGGCCCGCAGGCCGTAACCGGCGATCAGCCGCAGCTGGGTTTCACCGTCGACCGTCTGGCTCAGGAAGAACGTGCCGTGCTGGGCATCGACCAGCGGCGCCAGCTCGTCCATGATCAGCTCGGCCACCGCGGCCAGGTCCCGGTGACCCTGCATCAGGCCGGACAGCCGGGCCAGGTTGGACTTCAGCCAGTCCTGCTGCTGGTTGGCCCGGGTGGTCTCGCGCAGCGAGTGGACCATCGCGTTGATGTTGTCCTTGAGCTCGGCCACCTCGCCCTGGGCCTCGACCGCGATCGACCGGGTCAGGTCGCCGGCCGCGACCGCGCTGGTCACCTCCGCGATCGCGCGGACCTGGGTGGTCAGGTTGCTGGCGAGCTCGTTGACGTTCTCGGTGAGCCGCTTCCAGGTGCCGGACACGCCCTCGACCTCGGCCTGGCCGCCCAGCCTCCCGTCGCTGCCGACCTCGCGGGCCACCCGGGTCACCTCGGCGGCGAACGAGGACAGCTGGTCGACCATGGTGTTGATGGTGGTCTTGAGCTCGAGGATCTCACCGCGGGCGTCCACGTCGATCTTGCGGGACAGGTCGCCCTGGGCCACCGCGGTGGTGACCTGGGCGATGTTGCGGACCTGATTGGTCAGGTTGGTCGCCATCGAGTTGACGCTGTCGGTCAGGTCCTTCCAGGTGCCGGCCTTGTTCGGGACGTTGGCCTGGCCGCCGAGGATGCCCTCGGTGCCCACCTCGCTGGCCACCCGGGTGACCTCGCCGGCGAACGCGGACAGCGTGCCCACCATCGCGTTGATGGCCTGGGCGAGCTCGGCGACCTCGCCCTTGGCGTCGACGGTGATCTGCTGGCTCAGGTCACCGCGGGCGACCGCGGTGGCCACCTCCGCGATCGAGCGCACCTGGTCGGTCAGGTTGGACGCCATCACGTTGACGTTGTCGGTCAGGTCCTTCCAGGTGCCGGAGACGCCGCGGACGTGGGCCTGGCCGCCCAGCCGGCCCTCGCTGCCGACCTCGCGGGCCACCCGGGTCACCTCGTCGGCGAACCCAGACAGCTGGTCGACCATGGTGTTGACGGTGTTCTTGAGCTCGAGGATCTCGCCCCGGGCGTCCACCGTGATCTTCTGGCTGAGGTCGCCCTGGGCCACCGCGGTGGTCACCTGGGCGATGTTGCGGACCTGGTCGGTCAGGTTGCCGGCCATGGCGTTGACCGACTCGGTGAGGTCCTTCCAGGTCCCGGACACGTTGGGGATGGCGGCCTGGCCGCCGAGCTTGCCCTCGGTGCCGACCTCGCGGGCCACCCGGGTCACCTCGGAGGTGAACGCGCCGAGCTGATCGGCCATGCCGTTGAACACGGTGGCGATCTGGTCCATGAGCGGGTCACCGGTCTGCCGGAGCCGGATGCTGAAGTCGCCGCCCCGCACCGCGGTCAGCCCGGCCAGCAGCTGCTCCAGGCCGTACTCGTCCAGCTGACGGCCCGCAGGCACGAGGTCGGTCATCGCTGCTCCCTGTCAGGCTCGTAGCCAGGTGTGGGCAGATCGTGACACACGACCTGTGCCAGCGCGTAAACAGAACGTTTGCCGCATGGCAACATTAGAAGAGCCGGGACCGGCTCGGGCGCGTATCCATTGCTTTCATGGTCCCATAGGGAGCTAGCCCGGAGAAGGCCAGCGCGACCGGCGGGGTATGACATACCCAGGGACAACGGAAGGTCGGTGAGCGGTGTCCACTCCTGGTGATTCCGGCCGGGGTGAGGAGCTCCTGCGGCTGGCCGCGGTCATCGCCCGCCAGCGGCAGGAGCTGGAGCAGGCGCGGGTGGCGGCGGCGGCCCGCTCGGTGGCCGACATGGCCGCGGGCGTGCTGATCGAGCGGCTCGGCTGCTCACCGGCCGAGGCCGCCCGTCAGCTGGCCGCGCTCGCCCGGGAGGCGGGCACCCCGGTGGCCGAGATCGCGGCCGCCATCATCAGCCCGGACGCCAGCGATGACTCCGGCCGGGACCCGGCGGGCCCGCCGCGGGCGACCGACGCGGTGCGGCAGAACCAGCTGGCGGCGGCGGCCGGCGCCCGGGCCGCCGACGGCGCCGAGTTCGCGGCCGCGGTGCTCGACCAGGCGCTGGCCCCGCTGGGGGCGGCGGCGGTGGCGCTGTGGCTGATCGGGGCGGACGGCAGCCTGGGGCTGCTCGGGGAGGCGGGCCTGGGCCCGGCCGAGGCCGGCCGCTGGCGCTGGATCCCGCCGCAGATGGACTGCCGGGAACAACGGGTCGCGGGTGGCCAGCCGGACCTGTGGCTGCCCGGTCCGGGCGCGGCCGGCCGGCTGACCGACGACGTGCCGGTGCCGGCCGCTGGCCGCTGGCCGGACGGCGCGCGCACGGTCATCGCCCTGCTCGACCAGGCTTCGGTCCCGCTCGGGGTGATGGAGATCTGCTGGCCGCGCCCGCGCACCGACTTCCCGGACGCGCTGCGCCAGCAGGTCCGCGACCTCGCGCAGGCCTGCGCCCAGCTGCTCAGTGCCCGGGTGGAGCGGGGCGAGCTGCCCCTGGTGCGGTCCCGGCCCGCGCTCCGGGGCCTGCTCGGCGGGCTGCTGGAGACGGTGCTGGTGGCGTCCCCGGTGCGCGACGGCACCGGCGCGGTGACCGACTTCCGCATCGACTACGCGACCCCGAGCGGGCCGGACAGTGCCAGCCAAAACAGGCCAGCCAAAACAGCGGCGGCCAGAACAGCGGCGACCCGGCCGGCCGCACGCTGGTGGAGGCTTACCCGCTCGTCGCGACGGCGGGCGGAATGCTCGACCGCGCGATCCAGGCGCTGGCCACCGGGCAGCCCCAGTTCCTGCCCGGCCCGATCACCGGCACCCCGGCCGACGCCATGACCAGCGCGATCGCCGACGTCCGGATCGTGCGGTTCTTCGACGGGGTGGTGATCGCCTGGCGGATCGCCGCCGAGGCGGACCGGCTGAACGCCCTGCTCGGGCAGATCCAGCGGCTCGGGCGGATCGGCGGCTGGCAGGAGAACCTGCTGACCGGCCGGCCGGACTGGACCGACGCGGCGTTCGCGTTGTTCGGGCTGCCTGCCCGCGAGGGCACCGCCATCCCCCTGGCCGACCTGCACAGCTACGTGACCGGGGCCGACGTGCCGGCGTTGCGGGAGTTCCGCGACACGCTGCTGCGGACCGGGCGGCCCGCCAGCACGACGTTCCGGATCGTCCGGGCCGACGACGGCAGCGTGCGGCAGATCCGGGTGTTCGCCGAGCCGGTGCTCGGCCCGGCCGGTACGGCCGAGTCGGTGCGCGGCGCGTTCCAGGACATCAGCGCCGAGTACCAGACCCGGGTGGTGCTGGCCGCCACCCAGGACCAGCTGGCCGACAGCGAGCAGCGGGCCGAGGAGGAGCACCTGCTGGCGGTCCGGCTGCAGCGGGCCATCCTGCCGCCCAGCGCCCAGCCGGTCGATGCGGCCGGTATCGAGGTCGCGGTGCGCTACCGGCCGGCCGGGCCCGGTCACCTGGTCGGCGGCGACTGGTACGACACGCAGCTGCTCCCCAGCAAGGACGTGCTGCTGGTGGTGGGGGACATCGCCGGGCACGGCATCGACGCGGTGACCGGCATGGTGGCGGCCCGCAACTGCCTGCGCGGGCTGGCCATCACCGGGGCCGGTCCGGGGGCGCTGCTGGCCTACCTGAACAGCGCGCTCTGCCACCTGATCGACGGGGTGGTGGGGACCGTGGTGTGCGGGCTGTACCGCCCGTCCGAGCGGGTCCTGCGCTGGTCGCGGGCCGGCCACCTGCCGCCGGTCCTCATCCGCGACGGCCAGGCGACCGCGCTGCCGCTGCCGCAGGGGGTGCTGCTGGGCAGCGCCCCGGACGCCCGCTACGAGGAGTTCACCACCCCGCTGGCCATCGGGGACACGATCCTGCTGTTCACCGACGGGCTGATCGAGCGCCGGGACACCCCGATCAACGAGGCGCTGGACGAGTTCGCCCGGCGGGCGGCCCAGCCCTTCCAGTCCAGGCCGCAGCCGTCGGCCGCCCGGCTGGCCGACCACGTCCTGGCCCACGCGGCCTCCGACACCGGCGACGACGCCTGCCTGGTGGCGGTGCGGATCCGCTAGGAGGGAGCAGCCACGCTGGCGGCGATCGCCTCGTCCACGGTGTCGTACAGCGGCAGCCGGTAGGCCAGCCCGGTGATCCACAGCGCCTTGGCCGGGCGGTACTGAGCGCCGGCCAGGACCAGCCCGCCGGAGGCGGGCAGCCGCTTGTAGTGACCCATGATCACGGCCAGGCAGCCGGTGTCCATGAACGTGACCCGGACATGTCGACGATCAGCCGGCGGCGGTCACGGCGGGCCTGGGTCAGGTACTGGTCGAACTGGTCACGCGAGGTCAGGTCCAGGTTCCCTGACACCTTGACCACGGTGAACTCGCCGCGCTGCTCAGACGACAAAGACAGCATGTAACCCGCACCTCATCAGCTCAGGCCCATCCGCAGCAGCACGACGGTGCCGGACGTGCCCGCTGTGACCTGCAGCCCGTCGCACACCAGGCGGGCCACCTCGAGGCCCATCCCGCCGTGCTCGGCGCCCCGGCGCGGCACCGGGGCGGCGGCGCTGGCACCGGGCCAGTGGCCCTGGTCGCAGATCTCGGCCAGGCCGGCGCGCCCGTCCACCCACAGCCGCAGGGAGGCCTCCGGCGACCCGTGCCGGACCGCGTTGGTGGCGATCTCATTGACCGCGATCACGAAATCGTCGGCGGTGTCGGCGGCCATGCCGGCCCGCAGGGCCCAGGACGCGGTGCGGCGGCGGACCAGCGGCAGATCGGCGGCCCGGAACGTCAGATCGACCGGATCGGGCTGCTCGGGACGCGACGCTCCGCGCGAGCGCCGCGAACCGTTTCCCACTCCCCCACCCACCTTGCCGACCGCCGGGAACGCCGAACAAGAAGCCTTCTGCCCAGCTTTGGCGCCACCATCCCACCCAACGTCAAATCTCTGGCTGCGGGCGGCGTCATCCGATTGTGAACGCTATCACCCGGGCAACGGCCGGGCGCTTGACGCTCGCCCGGGCCGGCCCGGTAGCCTCGCCGAGAAAAGCTATTCCCGCTTGGCGTGGCAGGAGCCGACGTGACTGACCTGGACGCATCACCGCGCACGGCCACCCCCACCCGGGTGCAGGCCGGCCCGGCCAGCCCGACCGCCGCCGCGCGGACCGCGCACCGGCCGCTGACCGGGCCGGGGGCGGCGCTGACGGGGGGCCTGCTGCACGACTGGCAGCAGCGCAACCGTGAGGCGAGCCTGCCGCTGGCCCTGCGCCAGCTGGAGGTGGCCGGCAACCTGGACAACCTGCGGGCGGCCGCCAGGCCGGCGGGCGATACCGGCGGCAAGGCCGGGTACCACGGCCCGGTGTTCATGGACTCCGACATCTACAAGACGCTCGAGGCGATCGGCTGGGAGCTGGCCCGCGACCCCGGCGGCGGGACCGGCAGTGACATCTGGCGGGCCCTGAGCGGCTTCGTGGCCAGCACGATCCCGCTGCTCGAGCAGGCCCAGGAGCCCGACGGCTACCTGGACTCCTACATCCAGGTCAGCGGCGAGCCCCGGTACGGGCGGCTGGCCTGGAGCCACGAGATGTACTGCGCGGGCCACCTCATCCAGGCCGCGGTGGCGATGCGCCGGACGGCCGGGCACGACGAGCTGGCCGGGCGGTTGCTGGCGGTCGCCGAGCGGGTGGCCGATCAGCTGGTGGCCACGTTCGCCGGGCAGGAGAAGGGCCTGGACGGTCACCCCGAGGTCGAGACCGCGCTGGCCGAGCTCTACCGGGAGACCGGCCACCGCGCCTACCTGGACCTGGCCCGCCAGTTCGTCGACCAGCGCGGGCACGGGCTGGCCGGGGACTCCGGCCGCGGGCACCGGTACCTGCAGGACCACCTGCCGGTGCGGGAGGCGGTCACCGAGGAGGGTCACGCGGTCCGCGCCCTGTATCTGGAGGCCGGGGTGGCCGACGTGGCCAGCGAGACCGGCGACGCGGACCTGCTGGCCTCCTCGATCCGCCGCTGGGAGGACATGGTCGCGGCCAAGACCTACCTGACCGGCGGCAACGGCTCCCGGCACTCCGACGAGGCGTTCGGTGACCGGTACGAGCTGCCCCCGGACCGGGCCTACAACGAGACCTGCGCCGCCATCGCCAGCTTCCACTGGTCCTGGCGGCTGCTGCTGGCCACCGGCGAGGCCCGCTACGCCGACCTGATGGAACGCCTGCTCTACAACGCCTTCGGCGCCTCGATCTCCACCGACGGGCAGCGCTTCTTCTACGTCAACCCGCTCCAGCGCCGCTACGACCACGTCGAGGAGGACGAGGAGGCCCGGCGGCACGAGTGGTTCTCCTGCGCCTGCTGCCCGCCGAACATCATGCGGCTCCTGGCCTCGCTGCAGCATTACCTGGCGACCACGGCCGGTGAGACCCTTTACCTGCATCAGTTCACCGGCGCCACCGTGCAGGCGCCGCTGGCCGGCGGCACGCTGGACGTAACCGTGGCCGCGGGCCTGCCCTGGTCGGGCGACGTCACGGTGCAGGTCAGGCAGGCGCCACCCGGTCCCTGCGGGCTGGCCGTGCGGGTCCCGGCCTGGAGCGCCCCGCCGCGGCTGCTGGTCAACGGCGAGCCGGCCGAGGCCAGCGCGACCCCGGGCTACCTGACCGTGACCCGGAGCTGGCAGCCGGGTGACGTGCTGGCCTGGACCTTCGCGCTGACCCCGCGGTGGGTGTACCCGCACCCGCGGATCGACGCGGTCCGGGGCTGCACCGCGATCGAGCGCGGCCCGCTGGTCTATTGCTTCGAGCAGGTGGACCAGGCGGACGGCACCGACCTGGACGACCTCGCGCTGGTGGCCGGCAGCGCGCTGATCGACCAGCCGGCCACGCTGCCCGAGGTCGGCCAGACCGTGCTGGTGGAAACGGAGGCACGGCCGCTGCGGGCGGGCCGGCCCGGCGAGCTGCCCTACCCGCCTGCGTTCCCGCCCCAGTCGCCCGGTACCGCGCAGCGGGCCACCGCGGTGCCCTACTTCCAGTGGGACAACCGGGACGGCCGGCCCATGCGGGTCTGGTTGCCGGCCATCATGGCTTGAATGACGATCACGGTACGGGCGGCGGCCCCGGCCGACGCGGCCGCGCTGGCGGCGATCTACGCGCCGGTGGTGACCGGCACCGCCATCTCCTTCGAGGAGGCGCCGCCCGGGCCGGACGAGATCAGCCGCCGGATGGCGGCCCGCCCGCGGCTGCCCTGGCTGGTGGCCGACGACGGCGGCCGGGTGGCCGGATACGCTTACGCGTCGGCGCACCGGCGGCCGGCCTACCGCTGGTCGGCGGAGTGCTCGGTGTACCTGGACCCGGCCTATCAGGGCCAGGGGCTGGGCCGCCGGCTCTACGAACGGCTGATCGAGCAGGTCCGGGGGCTGGGCTACCGGTCGCTGCTGGCCGGTATCGCGCTGCCGAACCCGGCCAGCGTGGGCCTGCACGAGACGCTGGGGTTCGCGCCGGTCGGGGTGTACCGGGCCGTCGGCTACAAGCACGGCGCCTGGCGGGACGTGGGCTGGTGGCAGCTCACCCTGGCCGAGCCAGAAGCCCTGGCCGGGCCGGGGCCCGAGCCGGCCGAGCCGCGGCCCTGGTCCCCTGCGCCGGGGCAGGCCTGACGCCGTGGCCGGCCGCGAACTGGTGGTCCTCGGCACCGCCAGCCAGGCACCCACCCGGACCCGCAACCACAACGGCTACCTGCTGCGCTGGGACGGCGAGGGCCTGCTGTTCGACCCGGGCGAGGGCACCCAGCGGCAGATGCTGCTGGCCGGCGTGCGGGCCAGCGAGGTCACCCGGATCTGCGTCACCCACTTCCACGGCGACCACTGCCTGGGGCTGCCGGGCGTGCTGCAGCGGATCGCGCTGGACCGGGTCGCGCACGACGTCGTCTGCCACTACCCGGCCGAGGGGCAGGAGTACTTCGGCCACCTGCGGCACGCCGCCTACTTCCACGACGTCGCCTCGATCCGGGAGACCCCGGCCGCCGCCGACCCGGCGGTGCTGGCGGAGACGGTGCTGGCGGAGACGGGCAACTGGCGGCTCACCGCCCGGCCGTTGTCGCACCGGGTACCGGCCCTGGGTTACCAGCTGACCGAGCCGGACGGCCGCCGGATGCGCCCGGACCGGCTGGCCGCCCTCGGGATCAGCGGGCCGGACGTGGGGCGGCTGGCCCGGGACGGGCACCTGGACGTGGCGGGCCGGCCGGTCAGCCTCGACGAGGTGAGCGAGCCGCGGCCCGGCCAGCGGTTCGCGTTCATCATGGACACCCGGCTCTGCGACAATGCGTTCGCGCTGGCCGAGGGGGCCGACCTGGCCGTGTGCGAGGCGACGTTCCTGGACGGCGACGCCGAGCTGGCGCCGGCCTACGGGCACCTGACCGCCCGGCAGGCGGGCCAGATCGCGGCCGAGTGCGGGGTGCGCACGCTGGTGCTCAGCCACTTCTCCCAGCGGTACGCCCGCCAGGATCCGGGCCGGTTCGCGGACGAGGCGGGCGCGGTGTTCGGCGGCGAGATCGTGGTCGCGGCCGACCTTGACCGGGTGCCGGTCCCCCGTCGGCGAGGCTGACGTCCAGCTGGCCCGCAGCCTGCCATGTTCCGCGGTCGCTGGGCGCCCGCCCCGCCGGAGGCCGACGCCCCCCGCGTACGGCCCCGGGGCGGAGCTGAGCGGCGGGGACGCCCGGCTGCGCCCGGGCTCCCCGCCGCTGGTGTCCGCTCCCACCTACCTCAGCGCCGGGCCCGGTGCGCGTGTCACACCGGGCCCGGGAACTTTCATCCGATCGGCTGGCGCCCGAGGGCGGGCGGCTCCCGGCCCGCGAACAGCCAGCCGCCGGCCGCCGCCAGCAGCGGCATGCCGATCAGCAGGACCAGCAGGTTGGTGACCGGCACCGCCGACAGCGCGTGCAGGCCGCCTTCCAGCGTGTCGCCGCGGAAGTAGCCGACCGCGGCCACGTACCCGGCGGCCACGCCGAGCACCGCGCCGAGCAGCCCGAGCGCGCCCGCGGTGACCGCGGTGAGCGCCCGCCGGGTCCGGGCGCTGGCCCCGGTGGCGGTGAGCGTGCGCAGGTCGGACGCGGTCTCGCTGCGGATCAGGCCCACGCTCAGGGCGAGCACGCCCAGCGCCAGCAGCACACCGAACACGGTGGCCCAGTCGATGATCTCGTTCAGCGACGGGACGCTCGACCTGGTCTCCACGGTCAGGCCGGCCGCGGCCGCCGCCAGCTGGGTGTTCTTGATCTGGGTGGCACTCAGCGGGTGGGGCGTCTGGACCAGCCAGCCGGACACCACCGGGCTCAGGCCGAGCTGGCGCACGGCGTGCTCGGTGATCACCGTGTTCGGGGCCGACGTGCCCGACGGCAGCGCATTGACCTGCTGCATGACCGGACCGGCGAGGCAGTCGCCCGGCGGGCAGGGGAACGAGTCCGGGCCCGACTTGCTGAAGTAGCTGCCGTAGACCAGCTGCATCTTCGACAGGCCGGACAGGCCGGGCCGCATGGTGAGGATGTCGGCGCCGGGCCGGACCGTGCCGGCCGCGATCCCGAACGACCGCAGCAGCGCCGGGGTGGCCACGTACACCGGACCGGACCAGTTCCGGCCCTGGGCCGCGTGCTGGAGGGTAGCGGTGGTGGTGTCCAGCTCGGTCACCTGGTGCGAGCCCAGCGCGCTGGCCATCTGGCCGGCGGCCGACCGCATGGCCTGGAGCTGCTGGCGGGTGGGCGCCGGGGCCGACTGGCCGGGGGCGCCCTGGCCTTGCCCGTACGGCCCGTTCGGCGTGTAGACGATCAGCTGGCTGGAGGTCAGGTTCGGGCCGGCGTAGTCGAGCACGTTGGCGTAGCGGGCGGCCGACACGATCGAGATCACCACCGCGATCAGCACCCCGATGCTGATCGCGGCCAGCGCCGAGCCCGACCGGGCCCGGTACCGGGCCAGGTCACGCAGGGCCAGGCGGGCCGAGATCGGGGTGTGCCGGGCGATCCGGCCCAGCAGGGCCAGGCACATCGGCGCGAGCAGCACCACGGCCGCGACCAGCGCGATGAAGCCGCCGACGACGGCCAGCATGGCCGAGCCCTGGCCACCGTCGCTCGGCCGGCTGCCCGCGTAGGTCAGCAGGGCGAACGCCACCACCAGCACGATCAGGCCCGGCACGGCCGACCGGCGGACCCGCCGGGGCGGCGCCGGCCGCCCGGCCAGCGCGGCCACGATCGGGATCTTGGTGACCGCCCGGGCCGGCCGTGCGGCCGCCAGGTAGGTGGCCAGCACCGCCAGGCCCATGGCCGGGCCGATCACCGCCCACGGCAGCGCGAACGGCGCGATCACGTGGTGCGAGCTGGTCACGACCCGCGGCCGGTAGGCCAGCCAGGCGACCAGGCCGAGCACGGCCCCCAGCAGCGTCCCGGCCACCCCGACGACCAGGCCGTTGGCCCGGACCACGAGCCGGACGTTGTGGTCGGTGGCGCCGATCGCGCCGAGCATGCCGAGCGCACGCAGCCGCCGCTGGGCCAGCACGGTGAAGCCGCCCACCGACACCAGCGCGATCAGCAGCATGCCCAGGGTGGCCAGCGCGAACACGATCGTGTCGGGGTTGACCGGGTTGGCCCCCGCGGTCTGCGGCGTCACCACGTTGGGGCCGATCTCGCCGGGCGGGACCGAGGGGGCGTCGAACAGCACGCTGACCGTCGTCGGCGTCCGCACCTGGCCCGGAGTCACCAGGGCGAACTCGTCGAGCAGGCTCTGCGGGTTCTGCACGATGCCGGTCACGGTCCTGGCCACGCCGCCCTGGCGCCAGGTGCTGCCCAGGTGGAGGCCGAGCTGGCTGGCCAGCCCGGGAGTCACCGCGACCTGGCCCGGCCCGGCCGGGTAGTGCCCCTGCAGCAGCGAGAGCATCGGCCCGCCGAACGGGCCGTGGATGTCCTGGGCCCGCAGGTTGTAGGTGCTGGTGCTGCCGGGCACCTGGATCACCTGGTTCTCGATCACGTCGGTGCGCCCGTAGCGGTGCTGCAGCGAGGCGATCTCGGTGGCCAGGTGCGGGTCGTTGCCGCCGTAGGTGGCCAGGTCATGGGCGGTGCCGAACTCGCCGCTGGGCCGCCCCTGGGAGTTGGTGGCCACCGCCGCGCCGACGAACGTCGCGGCCACGGCCACCGTGATCAGGGCCAGCACCAGCAGTTGCTGGCGCCACTCGCGGCGGAACAGCCGCCAGGCCCAGCGGATGATCGCGCGGCGCGCAGGAACGCCCCCGTTCGGTGTTCCCGTCGCCGGCCGGTCCTCCAGTGCGGTGCTCATGGGGTCTGCCCCTGGCTGAGCAGGGACTCCGGGCCGGACGGGGCCACGGTCTGGTCGATGATCTTCCCGTCGCGCAGGAACACCACCCGGTCGGCCCAGGAGGCCAGCTGGGCGTCGTGGGTGACCACCACCGCGGCCACCCCGCGCTTGCAGGCGCTGTGGATCAGCCGCATCACCGCTTCGGCGTTGGCCGAGTCGAGCGCGCCGGACGGCTCGTCGGCCAGCAGCAGCCGGCGTTCCCCGGCCACCGCGCGGGCGATCGCCACCCGCTGCCGCTCGCCGCCGGACAGCTGGTCCGGGAAGGCGGATGCCCGCTCGGCCAGGCTCACCTCCTGCAGGGCCCGCAGCGCGGCCGCACGGGCAGTACGGCCGGACACCCCGTCCAGCTCCAGCGGCAGCGCCACGTTTTCGGCCGCGGTCAGCCCGGGCAGCAGGTTGAAGTCCTGGAAAACGTAGCCCACGGTGCGGCGCCGCAGCCGGGCGCGGGCGCTGCGCGACAGCTCGCCCAGCGACATGCCCGCCACCCAGACCTCGCCGCGGTCGGGCTCCTCGAGGCTGCCGGCGATCGTGAGCAGCGTGGACTTGCCCGAGCCGCTCGGCCCCATCACCGCCACCATCTGACCGGCCGTCACGGCCAGGTCGACGCCGTTCAGCGCCCGGACCTGGGCCGCCCCGTCTCCGTAGGTCTTCGATACACCCCGTAGCTCCAGTACGGACATCCCCGTCTCCTTACTCGAACCCCCCGTGAATTCGGTCATCGCCGGGCCCCCACCCGGCGCCGCACCCGCGGCAGCGGAGCCGCCGCGGGCGAGGGTGCGGCCGGATCGGCGGCGGCGCGCTTGAGGCGGCCGTCGGCGGCGTCCAGCCAGCGGACGACGGCGTCGAGCCGGAACAGCTCGGCGTCGACGACCAGGGCCAGGCTGAGGTCGGCCCCGGCTTCTTCTTCCTTGATCCGCGTCCACTGCTGCATCAGCTGCACCAGGTAGCGGCGGTGAGCCTGGATCACCTCGTGCACGTCGGTCCCGGGCACCTTGGTGGCGACCAGCACCTTCATGACCAGCTCGTCGCGCGGCGGCGAAGACAGGTCGGGCGGCGTGCGGAGCCACCCGGCCAGCTCGGCCGCCCCGGCCCCGGTGATCCGGAAGCCCTTCTGCGGGCCCTCGTCCCCGGACCCGTCGGACTCCACCAGCCCGTCCCGCTCCAGCCGCTGCAGCGTCGTGTACACCTGCCCCACGTTCAGCGGCCACACTTCGCCGGTCCTGGCCTCGAACTCTTCACGCAGCTGAAGCCCGTACTTGGGTCCCTCGCTGAGCAGCGCCAGCAGTGCGTGGCGGATGCTCATGACCCTGTTCCGATCCGTATCATGCTCGGAATAATACTGAGTATATAGACGATAGGGCAAGAGGTTTAGATGGCATATCTGGGGGCGGCGGACGCCGGAGCCGCGAGGAGGCTATGTATGATGACCTACATAGTCATTCAAGCTGAGCACTCGGCCTGGGAACTAGGCCAGCTCAACCTGATCCGCCTCGGAAAGGACTCCTCATGCCCTTCGTCAACGTCTCACTCGCGCGCGGCAAGCCGGGCGAGTACATCGAGGCCGTCTCGCGGGCCGTGCACGACGCGCTGGTCACGGAGCTCCACATGAAGCCGGAGGACGAGTTCCAGCTCATCCGCCAGCATGAACCGGGCGAAATGGTGTTCAACCGCAACTTCCGGGGCGGCCCCCGGTCCGACGACTGGATCGTGTTCACGATCACCGACGGCCTGGAGCGTGGCGAGCGGGCGAAGCGCCGCTTCTACAAGACCCTGGTCCGGCTGCTCGAAGAGGGCCCGGGTGTCCGGCCGGCCGACGTCTTCGTCATGATGACGGTGACGCCACCAGAGAACTTCTCCTTCGCCGACGGGGTGACCGGCACCGACGTCGCGGCGGCCGAGGCGCTCGACGCAGCCGCGAAGGATCCCGGCAGCCGCGAGACCTACACGAAGGCCGAGATGGCCTACGCCATCACCGAGCTGCTCGGGCATCGTGACAGCGGACCCATCCTGCCGATGCTGCGCCAGGACTTCGTTCTCAAGATCCCTGCGACACTGCCCTACGGCGGGGAGTTCACCGGCCGCGAGGCCTTCGCCAAGTTCTTCGCGGGGACCCCCGGCGGCGCAGCGGTGTGGGAATCCTTCGACGTCCACGTCGACCAGGTCATCGAGTCCGCTGACTACCTCATCGCACAGCTCACCAACACGGCCGTCCGCACAGCGACCGGCAAGACGGTGGTGTTCCAGAACGTCTGGCTCTTCGAGGCCGCCAGCGGCCGCGTGATCAGTGCCCAGCTCTACGCGGACACGGCGGCCGCCGGGGGCGGGCTCTAAGCTGGAGGTGTGACGCGCACGGGGGTGAAACCGGGGGTGGCGGCCGACCTGCTGCCGCACCTGCGGCGGGCGCACGACCACATCGACCGGCACTACGCGAGCGCGATCGACCTGGCCGAGCTGGCCCGGGTGGCGGGGGTGTCGAAGTTTCACTTCGCACGCTGCTTCGAGGCCGCGTACGGCCTGACACCGATCAGGTACCTGACCCGGCGCCGGGTGGAGCGGGCGCAGGACCTGCTGCGCAGCGCGAACCTGACCGTGACCGAGATCTGCTTCCTGGTCGGGTTCAGCAGCCTCGGCTCGTTCTCCACCCGGTTCACCCAGCTGGTGGGTGAGACCCCGACCGCCTACCGGGACCGGTGGGCGGCGCTGGGCGGCCCCCACGTCCCCGGCTGTTACCTGTTCATGCACGGGCCGGGCCGGCTCGGCCAGGCCGGTGGCCAGCAAGTGCGCAATCTGCGAGAAGGCCCGGCCGGGCCGCCCGGCCTAGGGTCGGAGCCATGATTACCAACGTTTCGCTGGTCACGGTGTACTGCCTGGACCAGGACAAGGCCCGCGACTTCTACGTCGGCAACCTCAACTTCGAGACCCGTACCGATGTGACGATGGGCGAGGGCTACCGCTGGCTCACCATCGGCCACCCCAGCCAGCCCGAGCTCGAGGTGACGCTGATGGTGCCGGGGCCGCCGCTGGACGAGGAAGCGGCCACGTTCGTGCGCCACCAGCTGGAGAAGGGCCAGATGGGCGGGCTCGGCCTGAAGGTCGACGACTGCCGCAAGACGTTCGAGGAGCTGAGCGCCAAGGGCGTGACGTTCCTGCAGGAACCGGCCGACCGGCCGTACGGTGTAGAGGCGGTGATGCGCGACAACACCGGCAACTGGGTGGTGCTGGTGGAGCCGCGCGCGTTCACCCCGGAGGACTTCAGCTGACCGCGACCTCGATGGGGAGGCCCGTTGCCCGCCTGGATCTGCGCCACCTGCGGTAACCACTACCCGGAATCCGAGGCTCCGCCCGCGTCCTGCGTGATCTGCGCGGACGAGCGGCAGTGGGTGCCGAAGTCCGGCCAGCGCTGGACCACTCACGAGGAGCTGGCGGCCGGTGACCGCCGCTGCCAGGTCTGGGAGGAGGAGCCCGGCCTGCTCGGCATCGGGGTCACCCCCAGCGTCGGCATCGGGCAGCGGGCGCTGCTGGTCCAGACCGGCCAGGGCAACCTGCTGTGGGACCCGCCCGGCTTCGTCGACGACGAGGCGATCGGGCGGGTCCGGGCGGCGGGCAGGCTGGTCGCGGTGACCGCCAGCCACCCGCACTTCTACGGCGCCCAGGCCGAGTGGGCGCACGCGTTCGGCGCCGAGGTGCTGGTGCCCGAGGCCGACGCCGGCTGGGTCACCCAGCCCGATCCGGCCATCCGCACCTGGGCCGGGCGGCTGGAGGTGCTGCCCGGCGTGACGCTGGTGCAGTGCGGCGGCCACTTCCCCGGCAGCGCGGTGGTGCACGTGGCGGCGGCCGCCGGCGGGGCCGGCGCGCTGCTGACCGGGGACACGATCTTCGTCACGCCGGGCGAGGACCGGCTGTCGTTCATCTGGAGCGCGCCGAACCGGCTGCCGCTGCCCGAGCCGCTGATCCGCGGCATCCTGGCGGCGGTGGCGCCGTTCCCGTTCGACCGGATCTACGGCGGCTGGGCGCCGACGATCCGCGAGGGCGCGCGGGCGGCGCTGGACGCCTCGGCCGCGCGCTACATCCAGTTCTTGCGGGGCGAGGCTCCGGACTGAGCCGAGTCCTCACCGGACGCGGGGGCCTGGCGGGAGGCGGGCTTCCCGGCGGCGTGGGCGCCGGCCGCCCGTTCGGTGCCAGCCTTTTCTGCCCGGCGGTGGCGGATGAACAGCCAGGCGCCGATGACCAGGGCGATGACCACGATCGCGGCGATGACGTAGGTGACCGTGTGGAAGGCGTTCGGGATCTGCTGCCAGCTGGCACCGACCGCGTAACCGGCGATGGCCAGCGCGGCCGTCCAGGGGATGCAGCCGAGCGTGGTGTAGACGCCGAAGCGCAGCGGCCGCATCCCGGCCAGGCCGGCCGGCAGCGAGATGAACGTCCGCACCACCGGCAGCAGCCGGCCGATGAGGACGGCCCGCGGCCCGTAGCGGTCGAACCAGCGGGTGGCCCGCTCGATGTCGTGCTCGCGGAGCCAGACCCGCCCGCCCCAGCGGCGGAGCGCCGGCTGGCCGCCCCAGCGGCCGACGGCCCAGGCGATGTAGCTGCCGACCACGTTGCCGGCCACGCCGGCCACGATGACCAGGGTCAGGCTCAGGTGGTGGCCGGCCACCGCCCCGGCCGCGAGCGCCCCGCCGAGCGTCATGATCAGCTCGGACGGCACCGGGATGCAGGCCGATTCGGCCACCATCAGGATGAACACGGCCAGGTAGCCGTAAGTCGCGATGAAATGCTGCATGGTCTCGCTCTCGGTCGGCGGCCCGTCACCCGCGTCCGGGGCGGGCCGGGCCGGAAGCAATCAGCCCGGTCAAAGCGTTACCCCCAGGACCTGTGGCATGGCACAATCCTCTGGACGGAGTTTCTACAGTCTCGTAGAACTTCTACATGAGTGTAGATGCCAATGCGATGTAGCGGGGCCGGGGCGGCGAAGCGAGGAATGCGGCGATGAGCGGCAAGGACCGGCGGGGCGCGGGCGAGCTGGCGGACGAGGTGCTCGGCATCCTGCAGGCGGCGGGTGAGCCGCTGCTCCCGGCCGAGGTGCGCGAGCGGCTGAGCGGCGACCTGGCGTACACCACGGTGGTCACGATCTTGTCCCGGCTGCACGCCAAGGGCGTCCTCGACCGCGAGCGGGCAGGCCGCGCGTACCGGTACCGTCCGGTGGCCGACGAGCCCGGGCTGGCCGCCCGCCGGATGGCCAGCGTGCTGGCCGGCGAGTCGGACCGGGAGGCGGTGCTGGCCCGGTTCGTGTCCGGGCTGTCCGGCGAGGACGAGCAGGCGCTGCGCCGGATGCTGGGCGAGACTGCCGGGGCCAGCGGGGCCGGTGGGGCCGGTGAGTTTGGCGGGGCTGGCGGGGGTGAGCGGTGGAGCTGACCGTTTATCTGCCGTTGCTGCTGCCGCTGGGGGCGGCGGCCGGGGCCTGGCCGCTGGCCACGCGGCTGCCGCCGAAGCTGGCCACCTGGCTGCTGACCGGCGTGGCGGTGGCGCTGGCGGCGCTGGGCACGGCGGTACTCGGCATCCTGGCGGTGACGGCGGCGCTGCGGGTACCTCTCATCGCGTCGCTGGGGCACCTGTCGCCCACCGTGATCAGGCGCGAGGACCCGGCCTCGCTGTCGGCCGCGGTGACAGCCGCCGGGCTGCTGGCGGTGGCCACCCTGGCCGCCGTCCGGGCGGGCTGGCGGCGGGCCCGGGCCCTGGTCAGCGCCGCCCGTGACGCGCGCTGCCTGCCCGGCCACGGCCAGCTGGTGATCGTCCCGGACGGCGCCGCCGACGCCTACACGGTGCCCGGCTGGCCGGGCCGGATCGTGGTCACGGAAGGGATGCTCGAGGCCCTGACCCCGGCCGAGCGGAAGGTGCTGCTGGCCCACGAGGGCGCCCACGCCGACCACCATCACTACCTGTTCACCGCGCTCAGCCACTTCGCGGCGGCCGCCAATCCGCTGCTGCGGCCGGTCGCCGCCGCGGTCAGCTACACGGTCGAACGCTGGGCCGACGAGTCCGCCGCGGCCCAGTGCGGGGACCGGCGGCTGGCGGCCCGGGCGGTCGGCAAGGCGGCGCTGGCCTCGTCCCGCCGGACCGGCCCGGTCACCGCGGCCGGGGCGGTGCTGACCGGCATCGCCGGGCCGGTACTGACCCCGGTCCGGCGCCTGGCCGGCCGCCGCGGGCTGGGCCCGGTGCCGCGCCGGGTGGCGGCCCTGCTGGCGCCCGCGCCCTCGGTCCGTCCGCTGCTCATCGCGGCCGCCGCGGCCGTCGTCCTGGTCTCCGGGGTGGCGGTGCTGGACGCCGCCTACGACCTGCACACGCTGGTCGAGCTGGCGCAGGCGCCGGCGTTCCTGACCCGCTCCTGAGGCGGGAGGGGCGCGGAGGAGGGCGGCCGCCGGGGTCAGCCGCCCTCCCGTCAAGCGCCCGCGAAGGGCTCAGCGCTCCAGCGCGGCGAGTTCCTCCTGGACGCGCTGCTCGTGCAGGGCGGCGTCGCGGCGGGCCCGGCGCGGGTCCCAGCGCCCGGTCATCAGGAAGATCAGCGGGATGAAGACCACCTCGCCGCCGACCGTCACCCACCACCAGTTCCTCCACTGACCGGCGGCCGCCTTGGAGGCGTTCACGACCTGGGCGCCGTGCGCCTGCAGGTAGGCCAGGTCCGCCTTGGGCACCTTCGTCAGCGCGATGAGCTTGGCGGTGGCGACCGGGATCGTCACCCCCTCCTTCTGCGCGATGTCGCCGACCGCCTTGGCGGCGGCGGCTTGATTTGCCGGGTTGGCGTTGAGCGCGGCCCGGGTGGCCGGGTCGATGGCGGCGGCGGTGGCCAGCTGGGGCGCGTACTTGGCGCTCAGCGCCTGGACCTGGTTGCCGTAGGTGACCAGCGGGGTCATCGAGCTGACCACGAACGGCAGGCACAGCGTGGACACCGCGATGACGACCCGGATGATCCAGCCCCACACGGCCAGCCCGGTCGCGGTCAGCGCTGGGTTGTGCTTCTCCACGGTCTCGGTGAAGCTGGCCATCCAGGGCGCGTAGGCGACGGCCAGGAACACCGCCAGCAAGCTGATGGTCACCGCGAACGTGGCGTAGCTGGTCTGGGTGTGGCCCGCGTAGCTGCCGAAGATGATCGTCATCACGATCGCGCCCACCGCGCCCAGGACCATGAACGGCTTCCGGACCTTCACCCGGTCCGAGATGATCCCGACCACGATCAGCGCGCCCGCGTCGAAGGCCCAGAACCAGTTGCCCAGGCCGTTGGCCTTGGACAGCGAGTAGCCGAACAGGGACGAGAAGTAGATCGTGAAGAAGCCGACCGCGGTGTAGTAGATGATCAGGAACACCGAGATCGCGAAGGCCGAGCCGATCACGTCCAGGTGCAGCATCTGCCGCCAGGGGTGGCGCAGGCTCTCGCTCAGGTCGATGCCCTGGGCCCGCGCCTCGATCAGCGCCCGGTCGCGGAAGCTGACCATGAGCTGGTCGCGCAGCCCGGGCGACAGCTCGCGCAGGGCGACGACCGCGATCGCGGCGACCACCAGGCCGGCGATGCCGCAGATGACGAACTGGTCCTGCCAGGCGTGCAGGTGGGACAGGGTGGCGCTGGACACGATCGCGACGATCAGGCTGCCGACGACCGGCCCGAGGGTCCAGAAGCCCATGGCCGAGGCCCGGCCCAGCTGCGGGGAGAAGTCGCGGATCAGCGCCGGGGTGGCGACCAGGATGACGCCCTCGACCACCGCGATGGCGGCGTAAAAAACGCCGTAGGTGACCTTGTTGGGGGCGTTGGGGATGCCGAACAGGACCAGCAGGGCGGTGATGACCAGGCCGTAGGCGACCAGGTTGGCCCGGCCCCAGCGGTCGGCCAGCCCGGCCGCCAGCGAGCCGAACGCGCCGACGGCGCTGCCGATGACCACGATGTAGACGTAGTAGGAGAACGTCATGTGCAAGCTGGCGATGATCGTCGGCGAGACCGCGCCGGGGATGTACAGCGCGTAGTACAGCTGGATCGTGGCCAGCACCACGATGCCGAGGTACAGCACCCGCCGGCCGGTGTCGGGGTAGTGGTTCAGCTGCCTGCGCCACAAGCCCGAGGTCGTCAGCCCCCGCGCGGAGCGTCCGGTGGTGCCATCCACGGTTGTTGCCATGTGCTCCCCTTTGAGTCAGACCTGCCTGGAAAACCCTTCCGGAAAAGCCAAATTCTCAAAAGTACGTCTACGTACCTGAGCCGTTTGCCCGATACTCTAGGCGGGTGGTCGACACCAGGCAAGGGGCGACGGGCGGGAGCCTGGCCGGTACCCACGAGGGCAAGCCGGGCCTGCCGCGCGGCCGGAGCAAGCTGCCGGCGCCGGCCGTGCAGGCGTCGCAGCGCGAGCGGCTGCTGCGGGCGGTGGTGACGGCGGTCGCCGCGTCCGATTACGCGGGGGTGACGGTGGCCGACATCGTCAAGCGCGCGCGGGTCTCGCGGGCGGCCTTCTACACCCACTTCTCGGACAAGGAAGGCTGCTTCCTGGCCGCCGCCAGCGAGGGCGGCCAGCTGATGGACAGCCGGCTGGTGACCGCCACCCGGGCGGTCGCGCGCGGCACCGCCGACGAGGAAGTGCTGCGAGTGGCCTGCCGGGCGTTCCTGGCCTTCATCGCCAGCGAGCCGGAGTTCGCCAAGATCTTCTACATCGACATGCCCGCGGGCGGCCCGCAGGCGGTGGACCAGCTGGCCCGCGCCCAGTACCGGTACGCGGACCGCAACCAGGCCTGGCACGAGCGCGCCCGGCGGCGTCACCCGGACTGGCCCGCGCTGCCCTACGAGGCCTACCTCGGTCTGGCCGGGGCCACCTTCGAGGTGGTCAAGGCCCGGGTCCGGGCCGGCCAGACCAGCACGGTCCCGGAGCTGGAGGACACCATGGTGGCGCTGCACCTGGCGGTGATGGCGGGCCAGCGCTGGCCCGCCGCCGGCCCCGGCGATCAGCAGGCCGGCCGGGGCCGGCCGGGGCGGCCATCAAGCCCTCCAGGTGATCAGCGCGTCCAGCGCCTCGACCTGATCACCCCGCACCAGCAGCGGGTTGACCTCCAGCGACTCCAGGCGGTCGCCGAGCCCGGCCGCGACCGCGGCGATCTGCGCGATGACCGCGGCCACCCGGGGCAGGTCGGCTGGCGGCGCGCCGCGGGCACCCCGCAGGACCGCCGCGCCCCGCAGTTCCTGCAGCGCCGCGGCCACGTCGGCCTCGCTGACCGGGAGCGGGCGCAGGGCGGCGTCGCGGAGGACTTCGACCCAGATGCCGCCCAGGCCGACCGCCAGCATCAGGCCCCAGGCCGGGTCGCGGACGATCCCGGTGATCAGCTCGACGCCGCCGGTCCGGAACGGCTGGACCAGGACCGGGCCGTCGCCCGCGACCGCCCGCACGGCCCGGTAGGCCTGCCGGACGGCGGCCTCGTCGCCCAGGTCGAGGCGGACGCCGCCGGTGTCGCTCTTGTGGGCCAGGCCTGCCGCCTTGACCACCACCGGGTATCCGAGCCCGGCCGCGGCCGTCACCGCGGCCGCCTCGTCACGGACTGCCCGCCCGGGCACCACCGGGACCCCGCAGCTGGCCAGGAAGCCCGCCGCGCGATCTTCGGCCCAGGTGGTGGGGCCGTCGGGGATGACCGGGGACGCGAGGAGGTGCCGTTCAGGTTTTTCCGGATGGTCAGCGGCGAGGAACGCGCGGCGGCCCCGGGACCACCGCACCGCGGCGCCGATTGCGGTCATCCCGTGCTCGATGCCGCCCGCCACGTAGGGGTAGCCGCTCTCGGCCAGCAGCCGGCGGCCGACCGCGGTGACGTCGGTCAGCGCGTTGCTGACCACGACCACCGGGCACGGCGAGCCGGCGATCCGGCGCGCGTTGGCCTCGAACAGCTTCCGGGCCAGGACCGGGTCGGCGGACTCGTCCCGCAGCGGGTCGGACAGCAGCAGCACCACGTCCAGGCCGGGGTCGGTGACCACGATCTCCAGGGCCCGGCCGAGCAGCGTCCGGTCCACCACCACGTACCCGGTGACGTCGAGCGGGTTGGCCACGTCGGCGAACGCGGGCAGCATGGCCTTGAGCGCCTCGGCGGTTGCGGGCGCGAACGGCGGCAGCTCCAGGCCCTCGTCCTCGGCCCGGTCGGCGATGATCTCCGACGCGCCGCCGGACGGGGTGACCACGCCCAGCCGGTTCCCGGCCAGTACCCCCTCCTGGGTCTGGCCCTCCCGGCCGGGCTGGCCGTCCCGGCCCAGCAGTTCGGCCAGCACCCCGGACGTGATGATCAGGTCCTCCAGCGAGCGGACGCGGACCACGCCGAGCCGTTCGAAGACCGCCCCGATCACCGCGTCGTCGCCGGTCAGCGCGCCGGTGTGGGCCTGGGCGGTGTGCTGGGCGGTGGCGCTGCGGCCAACCTTGAGGGCGACCACGGGCTTGCCCGCGGCCAGCGCCCGGCGGGCGGCGGCGGCGAATTGCTCGGGCTGCCGGATCGACTCCAGGAACAGCGCGATGACCCGGGTGGCCGGGTCGTCGACCAGGTAGTCGAGCACGTCGGTGACCGACATCATCGACTCGTTGCCCATCGACACCAGCACGCTGATGCCCAGGTTGCGGGCCTGCGCGAAGCTCAGCACGGCGCTGGCCAGGCCGCCGCTCTGCAGCACCACGCCGACCGGGCCGCGCAGCAGCGGCACCGGGATCGGCAGGCCGTACGGGGTGATCCCGGCGGCCGCGTTGATGTAGCCGTTGCCGTTGGGACCGAGCACGGTCAGCCCGCGCTCGTCGGCGAAGGCGACGATCTCGGCCTCACGGCGCGCGCCCTCGGGGCCGGTCTCGCCGAACCCGGCGGTCAGGATCACGAACGCGCGGATGCCGGCGTCGGCGCCCTCGCGCAGCACGTCCAGCACGGCGGCGGTCGGCACCATCACGTAGGCCAGGTCGACCGGCCCGGGCAGCTCGGACAGCGACCGGTGCGCCCGCTCGCCGTGCACCACCTCGGTGCGCGGGTTGACCAGGTAGACCGGGCCGCCGAACTCGTGCATCCGCAGGTTCAGGTGCGTGTTGACCGACCAGCCGGACTTGTCGGTGGCGCCGACCAGGGCAATCGCGCGCGGATGGAACAGCTCGCGCACCCCGGTCATCCCCCCGTCGTCTTGGCCGGAGGGCGCGTTCACTCCCCGATGCCACCCAGCCGGACGTGGCCCTTGAGCAGGTTGCGGGCGATCGTGCGGCGCTGGATCTCGTCGGTGCCCTCGTAGATGCGCAGCAGCCGCAGTTCGCGGTACCAGCGCTCGACCGGCAGCTCCTTGGTGTAACCCATGCCGCCGTGGATCTGCATCACCCGGTCGACGACCTTGTTGGCCATCACCGCGCCGTCCAGCTTGGCGATGGAGGAGGCGTGGCGCCCGTCCATGCCCTCCTGAACCCGCCAGGCCGCGTACAGGGTGAGCCACTTGGTGGATTCGATGTCGACCTCGGAGTCGGCGATCTGCCACTGGATGGCCTGGTAGTCGGCGATCGGGTGACCCATCGAGACCCGGATCTTGGCGTAGTCGATGGCCATCTGCAGCAGCCGTTCGGCCGAGCCGATGGCGCGGGCCGGGATCAGGTACCGCCCCTGCCGGATCCACTGCATGGCCAGCTCGAAGCCCTTGCCGGGCTCGCCCAGCATGGCGCTGGCGGGGACCCGCACGTCCTCGAACACCAGCGCGGCCGGGCCCCACTCCCCCATCGTCGGGATCGGCTCGGACTTCCAGCCCATGTCCCGGTCGACCAGGAAGCAGGTGATGCCCGCATCCGGCACGACCGCGAACACCATCACGAAGTCGGCCTCGTTGCCGTTGGTGATGAACGTCTTCTCGCCGTTGATGACGTAGTCGCCGCCGTCCGGCCTGGCCGAGGCCCGGATGTTGCGCGCGTCCGAGCCCGCGCCGGGCTCGGTGATCGCGAAGCAGGAGCGCCGCTCGCCCTCGATGGTCGGGATCAGGTAGCGCTGCTTCTGCTCCTCGTTGGCGGCGTAGAGGATGTTGTCGGCGTAGCCACCGAACGAGAACGGCACGAACGTCCGCCCGCACTCCATCATCAAGATCGCGGACATGACCGCGCCGAGGTTCATGCCGCCGTACTCCTCGGGGGTGTTCACGCCCCAGAAACCGCTGCGGCGGGCCTTGGCCTGCAGCTCGCGCAGGATGGAACGGTCGAGCCCGGGCTGCCCGGCCCGCTCGTTGCGCAGCACTTCGGGCTCCAGCGGCATGACTTCCTTCTCGATGAAGGACCGCACGGTGTCGCGGATCTGCCGTTCCTCATCGCTGAGCGAGAAGTCCACCATCTGCCTGCCGGCCTTTCTTTCTGGAATCGGGCTCTAGTACTACCTCGACCCTGACGGTGGCGTGCTCAGTTGTCAAACCCCTCGCGATCGTGGCCGGTCCGTCCGAGGCCGGAAGAGACTGCGGGCCTGGCCGCCGTGACGCTGATCCCGGGGTTCGGGTACGTTTTCCCGCCGATACTGCGGTAAAAGGTACCCGCATCGGAAGTGCACACGCAGTACGGCCGACGCTGGCCGGTCACGGGAAATACATGTCCAGGGCAGGACAGCCCCCGCCGGAGGCAGGCCTCAGCTCGGGTAGTTGGCGGTACGGACGAAATCCACGTCGGGCAGGGCGACCTCGTGGCCCTGGTCGTCGACGAAGCCGACGTGCACGGGGCGGCCGGTGTCGTGGGCGCGGCGGACCACGGTGGGGCCACCGGGCGGCGGCAGGTGCTCGTCGCCCCACTGCTGGAGCGAGGCCAGCGCCACCCGCAACTCCTGGCCGACCGGGGTGAGCCGGTAGGCGTAGCGGCCGCGGCGGCCCGGCTCCTGATACGGCTCGCGGTACATGGACACCGACATGGCCGCCCTCGTCACCTCACCCAAGCTCGACCCGGCGGTGGTGGCCAAGCTCGCCCTGGACGGGGTGGAAGCCGGCCAGCAGGAGGTGCTGGCCGACGACCTCAGCCAGCAGGTACAGCGCGGCCTGGCCGGTGGCGTGGCCACGCTGTACCCGCAGCTCGCTGGCTGAGGCGGCGCTAGCTGAGCGGCGCTAGCTGAGGCGGCGGCGGATCATCCAGAAGCAGGCCCAGGCCAGCAGGATCGCGACGGTCAGGTAGATGCCGAACTCGATCGACTGGAACGTCCAGTAGCGGCTGCCGGGCTGGTAGGTGACCACGGACTTGAGGTTCTTCTTGGCCAGCGCGCTGAAGCAGGCGTTGGGTCCGCTGTTGCTCGGCTGGCAGGCCTGCGGCATCGTGCCGAGCGAGGTCGAGCCGGACGCCGTGGTGACCTGGCTGGAGATGATCCAGGCGCCCGCGGGCGCGTCCGCCTGGCCGACGAAAACGTTCTTGATCTGCTGGTTGCTAGCGCTGACGTCGAGCCCCTGGATGTCGCTGGCGGTGACCGCCATGGTCGACCGGACCGGGCTCATCAGGTGCGGCCGGATGGCCAGGGGGAAGACGATCTGGACGGCGAGGATCACCGCCAGCGTGACCCCCATGGCCGGCACGGTGCGCCGGATCAGCAGCCCGACCAGCACCCCGAGCGCGAACGCGAACGCCGCGTAGCCGATCGGCGCGATGCCGCGGGTGCCGAAGTCGAGCGGGAAGAACCGGTCCTGGAAGCCGCCGGCCCCGTTGAGCGCGGCCGCCTGCTCGATCGGGCTGCCCCACCAGCCCAGGAACAGGCTGAACAGCCCGGTCAGCGCCATGGCGGCCAGGCCGACGATGCCGAGCTTGACCGCGAGCCAGCGCTCGCGGGTGACGGTCTGGTTCCAGGCCAGCCGGTAGGTGCCGGTCTCGATCTCGCGGGCAACCAGCGGCGCGCCCCAGAACAGGCCGATCAGGCCGGGCAGGAGGACGATCAGCAGCGCCCCGAGCAGGAAGATCAGGTGGTACGGCGTCCCGGCGTCCAGGCCGTTGAGGAAGTTGCCGGCGTCCTGGGCGCAATTGCTGTGGCAGCTGGCGAAGCTGCTGTTCCGGTACAGGGTGACCAGGTGCGGGCCGGTGCCCAGGAGCACCAGGCTGAAGGCGCCCACCAGGGCCGTCATCACGATCGTCGGGAAACGGAACTGGCGCCAGGTAAGCCAGATCATCGCTGTACCTCCAGGACGGGGCGGGCCGAGCCATGGCCGTTCGCGGCCTGGCTCATGTAGGCCAGCACCAGATCTTCCAGGTTGAGCTGCTCGACGGTCCAGGCCGGGTCGAGCACCGGATGGCGGGTCTGGACGATCAGCGTGCTCTGCCGGTCGGTGTGGCTGGCCTGGATGACCAGCTGGTCGCTGGGCAGCGAGGCCGGGTCCCGGCGGGGGCCGATCAGCCGGTGGTGGCTGGCGATCAGCGCGTCCACGTCGCCCGCGATCTGCACCCGTGAGGCCGCGAGCACGACGAGGTAGTCACAGACCCGCTCCAGGTCACTGACCAGGTGAGAGGAGAGGATCACGCTGACCTCGTGCTCGGCCACCGCCTCCATCAGGTCCTGCAGGAACTCGCGCCGGGCGAGCGGGTCGAGGCTGGCCACCGGCTCGTCCAGGATCAGCAGCCGGGGCCGCTTGGCGATGGCCAGGGTCAGGGCGAGCTGGGCGCGCTGTCCCCCGGACAGCTTGCCCGCCCGCTGGCCCGGGTCGAGGCCGAGCCGCTCGATGCGCTTGGCGGCGTAGCCGGCGTCCCAGCCCGGGTTCAGGTGGGCACCGAAGCGCAGGTGGTCGGCCACGCTCAGGCCCGCGTAGACCGGGGTGTCCTGGGCCACGAAGCCGACCCTGGCCAGCTGGGCGGGCCCGCTCGCGGGCTGGCCGTCGAGCACGGTGACGGTGCCGGCGTCCGGGGCCAGCAGGCCCACCGCCAGGTGCAGCAGGGTGGTCTTGCCGGCTCCGTTCGGGCCGACCAACCCGGCGACCTTGCCCTCGGGAATCTGCAGCGAGCAATCGCGGAGCGCCCACCGCTGCCGGTAGCGCTTGCCGAGCCCGCTGGCGTGCAGCGCGGTCATGCTATGTCCTCCTCGGAAGAGGCAGTGGACCGAAAGGTGGCCAGAAAGAGGGCCTCGATGCTTTCTTCGTCGAGACCGGAGCGACGGGCCTTGATGAGCCAGCGCCGGAGCTCCCGGCGCAGCGGCTCCTGGGCGGCCAGCAACGGGCCGTCGAGGGTCCCGGTCACGAACGTGCCGCGGCCGGGCCGGGCGGCGACCAGCCCCTGGTACTCCAGCTCGCGGTAGGCCTTGAGCACGGTGTTGGGGTTGATGGCGAGCCCCGAGGCGGCCTCCTTGACCGTCGGCAGCTGCTCGCCCTCGCGCAGCAGATCCAGCCGCAGGGCGTTCCGCACCTGGTGGATGAGCTGCAGGTACGGGGCTACGCCGGAGCGAGCGTCCAGATGGAACTCAATCAATTGAATCCTCTATTCATCTAGTTGCCTAGCACATTAGATTCCTGTGGTGATGTGTCTGTCAAGGCCCGATCCGTGACCGGTTCGCGCCCAGCGGTTAAAATCCGTGCATGCCCGGCACCCCGACCCTGGCCCGGGCGCTCGTGGCGGTGACGGTGCTGGCCGCGCTGGTGGCCACCGCGCTGACCGGGACCGGCTTCCGCGGACTGTCCCGCGGCGCCCGCGCCCCCACCTCCCTGACCGAGGGCATCGCCCAGGATTCGTGCGGGTCGCAGCAGGTCGTCGTGGTGCCGCCGGACAAGAACGTGAGCTACGACGGGGACGAGAGCGTACGGCTGGCCGGCCGGTGCACGGCCGGTGTCAACACGGGTGCGGCCGGCACCAGCGTGGGCGCGCGGTGGCTGGGGGCGGGCACGATCCCGGGCACCGGCCCGGTGCTGCGGTCGATGGCGGAACGGGCGCTGCTCGACCTGTACCTGTCGGTCCAGCCGGACGGCGCGGTGGTGGCGGGCTACTACCACGGCTGGGACTACGCCTGGCCGCGCGACTCGAGCTGGGTCGCGGTGGCGCTGGCGGTGACCGGGCACGGCGCGGACGCGCTGCGGGTGCTCCGGTTCCTGGGCCAGGAGCAGAACCGCAACGGCACCTGGGCCGCGCGGTACCAGACCAACGGCAGCGGACCGGTGCTGGACGGCCGGCCGGCGGAGCTGGACGCGGTGGGCTGGGTGCCGTGGGCGGTGTGGTCCTGGTACCAGGCGGCGCTGGCGGGGCTGGCGGGGGCGCCGCGGTGCGGCAGCAGCTGGCCGGGCTGTGGCCGATGGTCAACGCAGCGGCCGGCGCGGCCGAGCGGTCGCTCACGCCGGACGGGCTGCCCGGGCCGGCCACCGACTACTGGGAGCACGGCAGCCAGGTCACCCTGGGCACGACCGCCCCGCTGCTGACCGGGCTGCGGGCGGCCGCCGACATCGCCGCCGCGCTGGGCCGGACCGGCGCCAGCCAGCGCTGGGGGGCGGTCGCGAGCCGGCTGGGCACGGCCGTGCAGGCGTCGTTCGGCTGCTACGGCGACAACCGGCTACCGCGCGACTCGTCCGGCCCGGACGCCGCGATCACCTGGCTCGGCCCGCCGTTCGGCCCGGCCAGTGCGGCCCTGGAGCGAAACGAGCAGGCCGCCCAGCGGGCGCTCACGCTGCCTAACGGCGGGCTGCTGCCCGGCACCGACTGGCCCGGCAACCTCAGCACCGCCTGGACGGCGGAGACCGCGTTCTTCGCGCTGTCCGACGCCGAGACCGGTCAGCACGCGGGCGCGTCCACGCTGCTGGACTGGCTGGCCGCGCACCGCACCACCCTCGGCGTGCTGCCCGAACAGGTCGACGCGGCCGGGCGGGCGGGGTCGGTGGCCCCGCTGGCGTGGACCGACGCCGCCGTGCTGCTGACGCTGGTGGCCCAGTCGGGAGGGCAGCCGTTGCCGGCCACGGCGGTGCCCGCGCAGGAGAAAGGGGCAGCCGCCGTGCGCGACTGCCCCTTGCCTCCGCTGACGGTGGTAGGCCGCTGACCGGCTACCAGAACCAGTGGTGGTGATGGTGCCGGGTGCTGGTCCCAGCCCCGGCCCCGATGGCGGTCGTGCTGGGCCCGGTGCTGGCCGGCGTGGTCGGCGCGGTGCTGCCGGACGGGGCCGGGCTGCCGGACGGCGCCGGTGACCCGCCGCCGGTGGTGGCGCCCCCACCGCCGAACGTCACCGAGAAGGCGTTGCCGCCGGTCAGCGCCGACGGGGTGGCCTCGGTGACGCCGTTGGCGGACACCATGGTCAGCGAGTCGGCGTTGGCGTTCCCGATCGGCGCGTTGTTGGCGTTGGCATTGGTGAAGCTGACCGTGCCGAAGTTCGACAGCGGCAGCACCCCGTTCTGGCTGCTGGGCGCCTCGGCGATGATCTCGGCCGACCCGAGCTGGGCGGTCTGCGAGGTCTGCTGGGTGGTCTGGGTCCAGTTCCCGGTCTGGTCGCTCAGGGTCAGCGTGAACGCGCCGCCGCCGTTGGCGGTGACCGAGGCGCTCATCGCGTCACCCGGCTTGACCGGCTGGTTGTAGAACACCGGAGCAGCCGGGAACATCTCCCACCAGCCCTGGTAGGAGGCGGCGCCGCCGTTGCAGTCGGCCTCGGTGCCGGTCTGCTCCACGCTCTGGGTACCGTCGCCGTCGAGACCGACCCAGAAGCTGGAGAACGTCTGCTGGCCGGAACAGGTCACGGTGGACTGCGTCCAGGACGAGGACACGCTGGTGAAGGTGCCAGCCTGGCCCGCCGCCGCGTATCCGGCCCAGTTCGTGGACGTGGCCGCCGCGTTGGCCGAGTTGGACGTGCCGGTGATACCCAGCGCCTGCTGGCCCTGCGCGCCGCCGGTCATCGGGTAGCCGCCGCGGCCGAAGCCGCCCATCGGCATGCCGCCCTCATAACTGACCGGCTTGGCTCCGAGCTGGGCCGCCGGGTGGGTGCCGGCCTGAGTGAGCAGGACGGCGGCCGCGGCCACCGGGACACAGGCTCCCGCCGCGACCAGGTACAGGCGGCGCTTGTTCCGTTGGTTTCTCCGCTGTCTCACGGCTCCGCGAGCTCCTTTCGAGGTCCGTGCGAGGTCCCGGCCCGCTCAGGTCTGTTACACGCTAGAGACATCGAGGCGGAGAAATCGGGCAGGCCGGGCAGCGTTAGACATCGTTAAGAAATGGGATAACGCTGTTGAGAAATGGGCACCAGCGACGTGAAACGCTGCGTAACACAGGGTTACCCTTACTTAACAAGCTCACGTTAGGGTTCCGGCATGCTGATTTCGCCGCACGAACAGGAACGGCTGCTGATCCACGTGGCGGCCGGCCTGGCTCGGGACCGGCGGGCGCGCGGGCTCCAGCTGAACTACCCGGAGACGGTCGCGGTGATCACCTCGTTCCTGCTCGAGCGGGCGCGGGACGGCCTCGGGGTGGCCGAGCTGATGCAGGCGGGGCGCACCGTGCTGACCCGGGACGACGTGATGGACGGGGTCCCCGAGATGCTGACCGAGGTCCAGGTCGAGGCGACCTTCCCGGACGGGACCAAGCTCGTCACCGTGCACGAGCCGATCCCGTAGGCGGTGGTCCCGTGATCCCCGGCGAGATCATCCCCGGCGAGGGCCCGGTGCGGCTGAACGAGGGCCGCCCGGTGCGCACCCTGCTCGTGGTCAACACCGGCGACCGGCCGGTCCAGGTCGGTTCGCACTACCACTTCGCCCAGGCCAACCCGGCCCTGTCGTTCGACCGGGAGGCGGCCCGGGGACACCGGCTGGACGTCCCGGCCGGCACCGCGATCCGGTTCGAGCCGGGAGTGCAGCGGGAGGTCGCCCTGGTCCCGCTGGCCGGGGCCCGGGTGGTGCCGGGCCTGCGCCTGGAGGGGGGCCTGAATGGCTGAGCTCAGCCGGTCGCGCTACGCCTTGCTGTACGGGCCGACCGCCGGCGACCGGGTCCGGCTGGCCGACACCGACCTGTTCATCGAGGTCGAGCAGGACCTGCGCGCGGGCGGGGACGAGGCCGTGTTCGGCGGCGGCAAGGTCATCCGGGAGTCGATGGGCCAGTCCCGGGCCACTCGCGGGGACGGGGCACCGGACCTGGTGATCACCGGCGCGGTGGTGCTCGACCACTGGGGCATCGTCAAGGCCGACGTCGGGGTCCGGGACGGCCGGATCGTGGCGCTCGGCAAGGCCGGCAACCCCGACATCATGGACGGCGTCCACCCCGGCCTGGTGATCGGGCCGTCGACCGAGATCATGGCGGGCAACGGGCTGATCCTCACCGCCGGCGGCGTCGACTGCCACGTGCACCTGATCTGCCCCCAGCTGCTGACCGAGGCGATCGGCAGCGGGATCACGACCGTGATCGGCGGCGGCACCGGGCCGGCCGAGGGCACCAAGGCTACTACCGTGACTCCGGGCGCCTGGAACCTGGCCCGCATGCTGGAGGCGACGGCGGACTGGCCGCTCAACGTGGTGCTGCTGGGCAAGGGCAACACGGTGTCAGAAGAAGCCCTGTGGGAGCAGCTGCGGGCCGGGGCGTCCGGGTTCAAGCTGCACGAGGACTGGGGCACCACCCCGGCCGCGATCGACGCCTGCCTGCGGGTCTGCCAGGAGGCCGGGGTGCAGGCGGCGCTGCACACCGACACGCTCAACGAGGCCGGGTTCGTGGAGGACACGCTGGCCGCGATCGCCGGGCGGCCGATCCACGCCTACCACACCGAGGGCGCGGGCGGCGGTCACGCCCCGGACATCATCACCGTGGCCGGGCAGCCGAACATCCTGCCCTCGTCGACCAACCCGACCCGCCCGCACACCATCAACACGGTCGACGAGCACCTGGACATGCTGATGGTGTGCCACCACCTCAACCCGGCCGTGGCCGAGGACCTCGCCTTCGCCGAGAGCCGGATCCGGCCGTCCACCATCGCCGCCGAGGACATCCTGCACGACCTGGGCGCGATCTCCATGATCGGCTCGGACTCCCAGGCCATGGGGCGGATCGGTGAGGTCATCATCCGCACCTGGCAGACCGCGCACGTAATGAAGCGCCGGCGCGGGGCCCTGCCCGGCGACAACGGCGCCGACAACCTGCGGGCCCGCCGGTACGTGGCCAAGTACACGATCTGCCCGGCCATCGCGCACGGCCTGGACGAGCAGATCGGCTCGGTCGAGCCGGGCAAAGTGGCCGACCTGGTGCTCTGGCAGCCGGCGTTCTTCGGCGTCCGGCCGCACGCCGTGCTCAAGGGCGGCTTCGTGGCCTGGGCGGCGATGGGCGACGCGAACGCCTCGATCCCGACCCCGCAGCCGATGCTGCCCCGCCCGATGTGGGGCGCGGCCCCGCGGGCGGCCGCGGCGACGTCGCTGTCGTTCGTGTCCGAGCTGGCGCTGGAGAACGGCCTGGCCGAGCGGCTGGGCCTGGACCGGCCGCTGGTTCCGGTGGCCGACGTGTCCACCCGGGGCAAGGCCTCCATGGTCAACAACGACGCGCTGCCCGACATCAGCGTCGAGCCCGACACGTTCACCGTGCGGATCGATGGCGAGGTGGTGGAGGGTGCCCCCGCCACCGAGCTGCCGATGGCCCAGCGCTACTTCCTGTTCTAAGGGGCCCTGATGGCTTCCGACGACCCGCCCAGACGTAAGCCGCCTCAGCGCAAGCCGGATTGGCGCGCGCCCGACACCGGGCGGGGCCCGGACACCGGTGAAGGCCCAGAGGTGGGCCACGGGCCCGAGGTGGGCGAGCGCCCGGATACCGGCCGTGGGCCGGAGGTCGGTCCCCGCCCGGACACCGGGAAAAGTCCCGAGGTGGGCACCAGGCCGGACACCGGAGAGAGCTCCAAATTCGGTCGCGGGCCCGACGTGGGCCCGTGCCCAGACACCGGCCGCGGACCCGAGGTCGGTCCCCGCCCGGACTTCGGGGAGAGACCCGACACCGGGAAGGGCCCGGACACCAGCCGGATCGAGGAGGAGGACCGGCTGGATCCGGCGGTCAGCGGCCGTCTCGGCCCGGCCGCCCTGCTGATGCTGGCCGACACGCGGTTCCCGGCCGGGGGGCACGCGCACTCCGGCGGCCTCGAAGGCGCGGTTACGGCCGGCACGGTGACCGACGTGGAGTCGCTGGAGCTGTTCCTGCGCGGGCGGCTGGCCACGGCCGGGGTGGTCGCGGCCGGGCTGGCCGCGGCGGCCTGCGCGGGCGTGGCAGGCGGGCGGTGGGAGCAGCTGGACGCGGAGGCCGACGCTCGCACGCCGTCGCCGGCCCAGCGGGACGCGTCGCGCCGTCAGGGGCGGGCGTTGCTGCGGGCGGCCCGGGCCGCCTGGCCGTCGCCGGCACTCGCGGCGCTGGGCCGGAGCCCGCACCACGCCATCGTGCTCGGGGTCGCCGCCGCCGCGGCGGGCTGCCGCCCGGCCGAAGCCGCCCAGATCGCGGCCTACCTGACCATGACCGGGCCGGCCAGCGCGGCGGTCCGGCTGCTGGCCCTGGACCCGATCGAGGTCAGCGCGGGCATCGCCCGGCTGGCCGGGGCCATCGACGCCGCCGCGCGACGCGGCGCCGGGGCGGCCCGCTCCCCCGATGAGCTGCCTTATCCCTCGGCCCCGGCGCTCGACCTGTACGCCGAGGCCCACGCGCAAGCGGAGGTGCGTCTCTTTGCATCCTGACCACGACCAGCCCGGCCACCCGCACCCGCAGACGGTGGATCATCATGGCGCCGACCCGCACGCGGCCCCGGCCCCGGGCGGCCGGGCGCTGCGGATCGGCGTCGGCGGCCCGGTCGGCAGCGGCAAGACCGCGCTGGTCGCCGCGCTGTGCCGGGCGCTGGGTGACAGCGTGCGGCTGGCGGTGGTGACCAACGACATCTACACCACCGAGGACGCGGACTTCCTGCGCCGGGCCGGGGTGCTGGACCCGGACCGGATCCAGGCCGTGCAGACCGGGTGCTGCCCGCACACCGCGATCCGGGACGACATCGCGGCCAACCTGGACGCGGTGGAGGACCTGGAGGCCACGTTCGGGCCGCTGGACCTGGTGCTGGTGGAGAGCGGCGGCGACAACCTGACCGCCACGTTCAGCCGCGGCCTGGCCGACCGGCAGATCTTCGTGCTCGACGTGTCCGGCGGGGACAAGGTGCCGCGCAAGGGCGGTCCCGGCGTCACCACGTCGGACCTTTTGCTGATCAACAAGATCGACCTGGCTCCGCTGGTCGGGGCCAGCCTGGAGGTGATGGACCGGGACGCGGCCGCGGTGCGCCAGGGCCGGCCGGTGATCTTCGGCTCGCTGCGGGAGGACCCGCAGGCCAGCGCCGTCACCGCCTGGGTCCGGGCCGCCCTGGCCGAACGGGCCACGGCCTCCTAGTGCGTGCCCGGGCCGAACTGGTGGCCGAGGCCGGGCCGGGCGGCGCTGTCCGGCTGCCGGTGCTCCGGTCCCAGGCTCCGCTGATCCTGCGCCGTACCGCTGACGCGGTCTATCTGGCCAGCGGGGCGGCCGGCCCGCTGGGGGGCGACACCCTGGACCTGCGGATCGAGGTACGGGCGGGTGTCACGCTGCGGCTGCGCACGGTGGCGGCGGCGGTGGCGCTACCCGGCCGCTACGGCGAGGAGTCGGTGCTCACGGTCACCGCCACGGTCGGCGCCGGGGCCCGGCTGGAGTACCTGCCCGAGCCGACGGTGGCGGCCGACGGCGCCCGGCACCGCACCGAGGTGTCGGTCCGCCTGGCCGCCGACGCCGCGCTCGTGCTGCGCGACGAGGTGCTGCTCGGCCGGCACGGCGAGCGCGGCGGGGCCTGCCGCACCCGGCTGGCCGTCGACCACGCTGGCCGGCCCCTGCTGCGGCACGAACTCAACGTCAGCGGCACCGACGCGGCGTCCCTGGGGCCGGCGGTCCTGGCCGGTCACCGGGCGGCCGGGATGCTGCTGACCGTCGATCCGGAGGTAACCGGGGGCGGTGATGCCCTTTCAATATCGGAAAAAGGGCCCTGGGTGGCGGTGATGCCCCTGGCCGGGCCGGGGGTGCTGGTGACGGCGCTCGCCCACGACACCCGGACGCTGCGGCGGCGGCTGGATTCGCGCCATCGGCCGCCGTCCCCGGTATTGTCGGGGGCAAGCGGGGGGATCGCTTGATGCTGGGTGCCCGCGGGCGCCTCGAGGAGGGACTCCCCCGTGCCGGACGGCTTCTTTCAGAGCGTGGTCCCCGAGAGCGAGGACGCCTACGCCGACATCGACACCTCTGTGGCTCACATCGCCCGGGTGTACGACTACTGGCTGGGCGGCAAGGACAACTTCAGCGCCGACCGGGCGGCCGGCGACGAGGCGATCGAGGCCTACCCGCAGCTGGTGTCCTCGGTGCGGGCCAACCGGGCGTTCCTGGCCCGGACCGTGCGCTACCTGGCGGGCGAGGTCGGCATCCGGCAGTTCCTGGACATCGGCACCGGCATCCCGACCGCCAACAACACCCACGAGGTGGCCCAGGCCATCGCGCCGGAGACCCGGGTGGTCTACGCCGACAACGACCCGATGGTGCTGGCCCACGCCCGTGCCCTGCTGCGCAGCAGGCCCGAGGGGGCGACGGCCTACCTGGACGCGGACGTCCGCGACCCGGCCGAGATCCTGCACGCCGCGACCGGCCTGCTCGACTTCGGCAAGCCGGTCGCGGTCATGCTGATCGCCATCCTGCACTTCGTCGGCGATGACGAAGGACCTTATGAGATCGTGTCCCGGCTGGTGGACGCGCTGCCGCCGGGCAGCGCGCTGACGATCTCGCACGTGCCCAGCGACATGCACGCGTCCGCCATGAAGGCCATGGGTGACCGGCTCAACCGGCTGCTCGCGCAGCGCAGCACGTACCGGAGCAGGGAAGAGGTCACCCGGTTCTTCGATGGGCTGGAGCTGGTGCCGCCGGGCGTGGTGCCGATCCAGGAATGGCGGCCCGCCAGTGCGGAGGAGGCGGGCGCCGCCGCCGCCATGTGGGGCGGGGTCGGCCTCAAGCCCTAGTGGGTGATCGTCCCGAACGTGACGTGGGAGGAGTAGATCCCCTCCCGGACGATGCCTTCGGACGGGGTCGAGGCGGACACTACGCGGTCGTTACCCTCGTAAACGGCGACGTGGTAGACGTAGCTGTTCGGGTTCGAATTCTCGTGGAAGAACACGAGATCGCCGCCCCAGGCCCGGCTCTCACTGATGGGCCGGAATTTCAGGAATTGCGCTTCGGCGGTGCGCGGGATCGACTTGCCGAAGTGGGCGTACAGGTAGCTGGTGAGCCCGCTGCAGTCGAATCCGGATGACGGCGAGCTGCCGCCATAGACGTAGGGGACCCTGCCGACGAAGGTCACCGCGTCCCCGGCCACCTTCTGATTGAACGACTGAGTCTGGGCGTTGGCCATGCCGGAAAGCCCTGTGAGCGCTAGAGAAAACACGGCCATCGATCCGGCGATGGTGCCTACTTTATGTCGAATTGACATGGTTGCTCCTTCAATGAGGCATCCGGAGCATGGTGCACAGGCCAACGTCGGCAAATCAGGCGTTTGGCGAAATTACCTATCATTTATGTAACCGAGATCACATCGAAATCGGTCATTGATTATTAAAGTGTCTTAGTTTTAACAGTGATCACACGGACATCACGGGGGTATCTCGCGAGGGTTAATTGGAGAGCGCTGGGTTTGACAAAACCCCAGGTCAGGGGTGGTTTGTGGACCTGGATGCGCTCGGGACCAGCGGGACGGGGGCGGCCCAGCGGGCGGCAGCGGGCCCGGGCGGGCTCCACGGGCGGGGTCGGCTCGGCGCTCGCAGTTGATCTCGGCGGTCCTGGCCGGCGGCCGGGCCGCGTCGGCCGCCGGCCGAAGGCGGTCCCGCGCCAGGACACGGCGGCCGAGCCGGACCAGTACGCCCGAAGGCGCCATCGAGCGTGCCGTAGCGCACCCGATAACGCCATTGGTTGCGTAACCGCTTGTGGCTGCTGGGGCTTCTGGGCATCGTGTGGCGGCTGAGGCTCTCGGCACCGGGCCGGCGTGGCTTCGGGTGATCTTGGCTCGACACAGCCCAGCTCGGCAGCCACACCCGTCACCCAGCTCGCAGCCGCCCCGCCAGCCCCGCACCCCAACAGGCGCCTTTGCCCATGCTCTTACCCACGTAAAGGCGCCATTGCCCTTCGTACCAGCCGGACCTGCTCGCCGGCGCTCCCGCTGACCGGCCAGCCGGAAGCCCGGGGCTGAGAGGCTGGTGGGACTGGTCAGGTGGGCCAGCGGGCGGACAGCTCGGTGGTGAGGGCGGGCCAGGCTACCGGGTCGTGGCCGGGGATGACGGGGTAGCCGCGGTCTGCGGCGAGGGCCTTGAGCTTGCGGATGGCCTCCACCGTGACCTCGGGTCCGACGTCGACGAAGCCGCCGACGGCGAGCTCTTCGTCGATGTTGACGGTGAGGTCGGCGGCGTCGAAGGCGAAGACCATGCCACCGCCGCCGACCGACGGGTCCAGGTCGACGATGAAGCTCTGGTGGCCGGGGGTGTGGCCGGCCGTCAGCACGGCGGTCACGCCGGGGGCGATCTCGGCGTCGCCGTCGGCCTGGCGCCAGTCCAGCCGCGGGTCGTCGAAGTCGATGCGGAAGATCCCGTTCTCCTCCGGTCCGGTGGTGTTGTTCAGGCCGTAGGCCAGCTCGCGCCGCTGGACGTGGACCGGCACCTGGCCCGCGAACAGTTTGAGGCCGCCGGCGTGGTCATAGTGCAGGTGGCTGACGGCCACCGCGTGCACGTCGGCCAGATCGACACCCACCGCGTCCAGGGCCTCTTCCAGGGGCTCGCCGGGGCCGGGGAGGATCGGCCGTTCGACCGGGTTGCTGTGGAACCGCCGGCGGAGCGCAAGGTCGTTGACCAGCGCGGTGTTGAACCCGGTGTCCAGCAGCAGCCAGCCGCCGTCGCACAGCAGCAGCACGCCCGGCACCGGCTCGCGCACGATCTCCCCGGAGGTGTCGCCGTGGATTGACACCCCGAGCGAGACGTCCGCCCACCCCAGCGTCAGCGGGATGACTCGCCGTACTCCGCCCATCGGGCCCTCCGGTCATTGCGAGCGCTGTCGTTGCCCTGGTAGATGATGGTGTCATGGATCTTCCGGTGAACCCGCCGCTCGCGCCGATGCTGGCCAAGTCGGTGGCTGACATACCCGAGGGTGCCTTCAGCTTCGAGCCGAAGTGGGACGGCTTCCGGGCCATCGTGTTCCGCGACGGCGACGAGGTGGAGATCGGCAGCCGCAACGAGCGCCCGATGACGCGGTACTTCCCGGAGCTGGTGGCCGCGATCAAGGCCGAGCTGCCGGAGCGCTGCGTGATCGACGGGGAGATCGTGATCCCCGACGGCGAGGGGCGGCGGCTGGACTTCGAGGCGCTGCTGCAGCGCATCCACCCGGCCGCGACCCGGATCAACCTGCTGGCCGAGCAGACCCCGGCCCACCTGGTCTGTTTCGACGCGCTGGCGGTGGGCGACGCCAACCTGACCGAGGAGCCGTTCTCGGCCCGGCGGGAGGCGCTGGAGCAGGCCCTGGCGGCCGCGGGCGCGTCGGTGCACCTCACCCCGGCCACGACCGACCGGGCGACGGCCCAGGACTGGTTCGGCCAGTTCGAGGGGGCGGGCCTGGACGGCGTGGTGGCCAAGCGGCTGGACGGCCCGTACGTCGAGGACAAGCGGACGATGTTCAAGATCAAGCACGAGCGCACGGCCGACTGCGTGGTGGCCGGGTACCGGACCCACAAGAGCGGGCCCGACGCGGTCGGCTCGCTGCTGCTCGGGCTCTACACCGACGAGGGCAACCTGGCCAGCGTGGGCGTGGTCGGCGCGTTCCCGATGGACACCCGGCGGGAGCTGATGAAGGAGCTGCAGCCCTGGGTGACCAGCTTCGAAGAGCACCCGTGGAACTGGCAGCGGCAGGAGGAGGGCCAGCGCACCCCGCGCAAGGCCGAGACCAGCCGGTGGAACGCGGGCAAGGACCTGTCGTTCGTGCCGCTGCGCCCGGAGCGGGTGGTGGAGGTGCGCTACGACCACATGGAGGGCGTGCGCTTCCGCCACACCGCGCAGTTCGTCCGCTGGCGCCCGGACCGGGTCCCCCAGTCGTGCACGTACGCACAACTGGAGGAACCGGTCAACTTCGATCTCGGGCAGATACTGAGCTAGTCGACGTCCACCCAGTTGAGGGTGCGCTCGACCGCCTTCTTCCAGCCCGCGTAGCCGTCGGCCCGCTGCTGGTCGTTCCACTCGGGCTCCCAGCGCTTGGACTCCTGCCAGTTCGCCTTGAGCTCGTCGGTGTTCGACCAGAAGCCGGTGGCCAGGCCGGCCGCGTAGCCGGCGCCGAGCGCGGTCGTCTCGGCCACCACCGGGCGGCTGACGGCCACGCCGAGGATGTCGGCCTGCATCTGCATGGCCAAGTCGTTGGCGGTCACGCCGCCGTCGACCTTCAGCACCTCCAGGTGCACACCCGAGTCCTGCTCCATCGCCTCGGCCACGTCCCGGCTCTGGTAGCAGATCGCTTCCAGGGTGGCCCGGGCCAGGTGGGCGTTGGTGTTGAAGCGGGACAGCCCGACGATCGCGCCGCGGGCGTCGCTGCGCCAGTACGGCGCGAACAGGCCGGAGAACGCGGGCACGAAGTAGATGCCGCCGTTGTCGGGCACCTGCCGGGCCAGCGCTTCGGTCTCGGCCGCGCCGGAGATGATGCCGAGCTGGTCGCGCAGCCACTGGACGGCCGAGCCGGTCACCGCGATCGAGCCTTCCAGCGCGTAGACCGGCTTCTGGTCGCCGAACTTGTAGCACACGGTGGTGAGCAGCCCGTTCTTGCTGCGGACGAGCTCCTCGCCGGTGTTGAGGATCATGAAGTTGCCGGTGCCATAGGTGTTCTTGGCCTCGCCGACGCCGAAGCAGACCTGGCCGACGGTGGCCGCCTGCTGGTCACCGAGGTCGCCGGTGAGCGGGATACCGCGGAGGGCGGAGATGGTGCGGACCTCGCCGTAGCCGCTCGGATCCGACGACGGCCGGATCTCGGGCAGCATCGAGCGGGGGATGTTGAAGAACCCGAGCAGTTCCTCGTCCCAGTCCAGGGTCTCGAGATTCATCAGCATGGTGCGGCTGGCGTTGGTCACGTCGGTCACGTGCGAGCCGCCGTCGGCCCCGCCGGTCAGGTTCCAGATGACCCAGGTGTCGGTGTTGCCGAAGACGGCGTCGCCGTTCTCCGCGGCCTCACGCACCCCGTCGACATTTTCCAGGATCCACTGGATCTTGCCGCCGGAGAAGTACGTCGCGGGCGGCAGGCCCGCCTTGCGCCGGATCACCTGGCCGCGGTCGTCGCGGTCGAGCGCGCTGGCGATGCGGTCGGTGCGGGTGTCCTGCCACACGATCGCGTTGTAGTAGGGACGGCCGGTCTTGCGGTTCCAGACCACGGCCGTCTCGCGCTGGTTGGTGATGCCCAGCGCGGCCAGGTCGGACGCGGTCAGGTTGGCGGCGTTGAGCGCCGACTCGACCACCGTCTGGGTCCGGGTCCAGATCTCAACCGGGTTGTGCTCGACCCAGCCGGCCTGCGGCAGGATCTGCTCGTGCTCGAGCTGGAACTTGCCCACTTCGTTGCCGGAGTGGTCGAAGATCATGAATCGGGTGCTGGTCGTGCCCTGGTCGACGGCGCCGACGAAGTCTGGCATGAGTGACTCCTTACCTTGATTCGACGGTCGGGTCGACGTTCGGGGTCTCCTCGATCGGTCCTTGGACATCTTCGGCCGCCTTCAGCCGGGCGTGCAGCACGTCCCCGATGAAAAGGTCGTAGATGACGACGCCGATGACGCCGCCGATCAGGGGCCCGACGATGGGTATCCAGAAGTAGTCGCTGAAATGGAACCCGATCGCGCGGTAGCTCCCCGGGAGGGCCACCTTTCCCCAGCCCGCGAAGTAGGCGAAGAGCCGGGGCCCGAAGTCACGGGCCGGGTTGATGGCGTAGCCGGCGTTGGCGCCGTAGGAGATGCCGATCGCGGCCACGATGAAGCCGATGACCAGCGGACCGAGGTTCGAGCCGACCGCGGTGTTGCGGGCGTCGATGACGGCCACCACGAACAGCACGAGGAACGCGGTGCCGACGATCTGGTCGATCAGCGGGCCGACGGTCGAGCCGTGGAAGTACGGGGCCGGGAACGTCGCGAAGATCGAGTAGGTGGCCAGGGCACTGCCTGAGCTCTTGGGGGTCTTGGCCGCGAGGTTGAACGCATTTATCGCGGAGTCGTAGACCATGAACACGATCGCGGCGCCGATGAACGCGCCGACCACCTGGGCGACCCAGTACGGCACGACCTTGCGCCAGGGGAAGTTGCGGCGGACCGCGAAGGCCAGCGTGACCGCGGGGTTGAGGTGCGCCCCGCTGACGCCGCCGGCCACCCAGACCGCGAACGCGACGGCGAAACACCAGCCGAACGCGATCAGCAGCCAGTCGCCCGCGGCCAGGAAGATCGTGGTCGGGGTCGCCGCCCGGCCGGAACCGGGCAGGGCGGCGACGGCCATGGCCACACAGCCGTCACCAAACGCGAGGATGATCATCGTTCCGAGGAACTCGGCCATCAGCTCGCCCCAAAGGCCGCTGATGCGTCCTATCGTTCGGCCCTCGCCACGGGCCAACAACGGCGTGACGTCTGACATCAGACCCCCTTAAGTCAGCCCTGGCAGCCACTGACAACTGTCGGCGGTGACGGGATGATTGGGCTTTTTACGGCATGATCGTTAAGGGTTTAGAAGCAACGTACGTCCCTCGCGCACCTCCAGCAAGATCCCCGGCGGCCGTTCTCGAAACTAAGCGCGCGCCGTCTCCCGGCCCGCGAGGTTGACGACGTACATACACTGTAGGCAGGGTGCTGGACGAAAGTCCATGCCCCCAACAACTCTGAAAGTACGCCTCCGGGCCGTTAGGAAGAAGGCACCCCGATGCCCAAAAACGGCAAGCTGGATGCCCGCGACCGCACTGCCCTGCTGGATCGCCTGGCTGGAACCGAGTTCGATGTGCTCGTGATCGGCGGCGGCATCACCGGTGCGGGCGCCGCACTGGACGCCGCCTCCCGCGGGCTCCGGGTCGCGCTGGTCGAGGCCCGCGACCTGGCCTCGGGCACGTCCAGCCGGTCGAGCAAGCTAATCCACGGCGGGCTGCGGTACCTGGAGCAGTTCGACTTCAAGCTCGTCTGGGAAGCCCTGCGCGAGCGGGACCTGCTGGTCTCCAAGCTGGCGCCGCACCTGGTCAAGCCGGTCTCGTTCCTCTACCCGCTGCACCGCAAGGTGCTCGAGCGGCCGTACGTCGGCGCCGGCCTGGTGCTGTACGACGCGATGGAGGGGACCAAGCGGCCGGTGCCGCACCACAAGCACCTGACCGTCCGCGGCGCGCTCCGGCTGGCCCCCGGCCTCAAGCCGTCCGGGCTGGCGGGCGCGCTGCTGTACTACGACGCGCAGACCGACGACGCCCGCTACACGGTGACCGTGGCCCGTACCGCGGCGGCGCACGGGGCGCTGATCGCCAACCGGGTCAGCGCCCGCCAGCTGCTACGCGATGAGGATGGCCGGGTCGTCGGGGCCCGGGTGCACGACGAGGAGAGCGGCCGGGACCTGGAGGTGTCGGCCAAGCGGGTGGTGCTGTGCGCCGGCGTGTGGACCGACCTGGTGCACGAGCTGGGCGGCATCCAGGCCGGGTACAAGGTACGGATGTCCAAGGGCGTGCACATCGTGGTGCCGTACGAGGCGATCCGGTCCGACACCGGGATCATCTCCCGCACCGAGAAAAGCGTGCTGTTCATCATCCCCTGGGGACAGCGCTGGATCGTCGGCACCACCGACACCGACTGGACCGGGGACCGGGCCGAGCCCGCCCCGACCGGCGAGGACATCGACTACATCCTGGAGCACGCCAACCGGGTGCTGGCCCGCCCGCTGACCCGGGACGACGTCATCGGGGTCTACGCCGGCCTGCGGCCACTGGTCGCGGCCGACGACTCCAAGCCGACGACCAAGCTGTCGCGCGAGCACGTGGTCGACACCCCGGTGCCCGGCCTGGCCAGCATCGCGGGCGGCAAGTTCACCACCTACCGGCTGATGGCGCGGGACGTGGTGGACGCGGCGGTGGCCGACTACGACCGCTGGGTGCCCGCCTCGGTCACCGACCAGCTGCCGCTACTGGGAGCGGACGGGCTGGCCGCCGCGGCCGCCGAGGCGGACCGGCTGGCCGAGGACTACGGCGTGACCCGGGAAGCGGTGGAGCACCTGCTCGACCGGTACGGGACGCTGACCGAGGAGGTCCTGGAGCTGACCCGGGACGACCCGGCGCTAGGCCGGCCGCTGGCCGACGGGCACCCGTACCTGGCCGCCGAGGTCGCCTACGCGGTGACCGCCGAGGGCGCCCTGCACGTGGAGGACGTGCTGGTCCGCCGGGTCCGGCTGTTCATCGAGACCGGGGCGCACGGCGCCGAGGCGGTCGAGCCGGTGACCACGATCATGGGCGACCTGCTCGGCTGGGACGCCGGCCGGCGGGCGGCCGAGACCGCAAGCTATCTCGAACTGCTGGCGTCCGACACCCGAGCGCTGCACCAGCTGACCGCTGTCCCGGCCACCGCCGGGGAAAGCGCGGGGTGAGCGGTACCCGCCGCCTGCTGACGTTCCGCCTGGACCGCGACTTCCGGCAGCGTCTGGCCACCCGGCTGGCGGGCGAGGGGCGCACGATGTCGGAGGTCGTCATCTTCGGGCTGCAGCTGTACGTGCAGCGCAGCGCCTGGTTCTCCGGGTCCGCGACGGCCGAGGCCGATCCGGCCGGCGGTGACCCCGATGGTGACGCAGTGGAGGCCGGGCCGGTCACGGGAGGCGGCCCGGCGACCACCGCGGTGGTGGGCGTGGGCGACCTGGCGCTGCCCGATCAGGTCGCCTCCTACCTGCAGGACCTGCGCAAGAACGGGCAGAGCGACCTGCTGTCGGCCACCTTGGCCCAGCTGCACGACGTCGGCTGGCCGCTGCGCCCGCTGGCCACGGCGCTCGGCATCAGCCGCCAGGCGGTGCAGGCCCGGGTGCGGCAGCCGCTGCCCAGCGGGGTCCGCGACCAGGTGCCGGAGGTGCCGCCGCCGGCCGCGGTCCCCCGCCGGCCCGCCGCCTCCAGCGGGCGGCGGCCGCACCTGACCGTCAAGGTCGACCAGGCGCTGCGGTCGGACGCGCACCGGCGGGCGGTCGGGGAAGGCCGGTCCCTCAGCCAGGTGATCGAGAAGATCCTCGACTCCTACCTGCGCCACGGCATGCCGCCGCGGGAGATCCTGCTCGGTGACACCACGCCGACCCGGCCGGCGCCGCGCCGCAAGCACCGGGGCCGGCCCGGCAAGGGGGCTCCCGAGGCTTAGGCGTCGAGCATCGAGCGGAGCTTGTGCACCGTGGCCCAGTTGCGGGCGGTACCGGTCCTGGACGCGGGGGTGCGGGACAGCTGGGCGGACAGCTCGCTGCGGCCGAGGCCGTTGGGCGTGTGCAGGAACATGGTCCGGCCGACGATGACGGCCTCGTCGTCGCAGCCTTTGGCCTTGGCCCGGTCGGCCGCCACCGCCACCTTGGCCTGCTCGTCACCGGTCAGCTCGGCCCGGCGGAAGACCGCGTGCAGGGCCTTGGGGTTGTCCTCGCCGGGGAACGGATTGTCGTCGATGACCTGCTGCAGCTCATCCTTCGTGATCACCACCACACCGCAGGACACGTTCAGCTGGGCGGCGATGGCCTGCTCCAGCTCGTCGGCCAGGGTGCCAGTGTCTGTTTCTGAACTTGTGAAGACCGCGTTGCCGCTCTGGATGTAGGTGGCGACGTCGGCGTGGCCGAGACCGGCCATCAGGGCCCGGAGCTCGGGCATGGGCACCCGGTTGCGGCCGCCGACATTGATGCCCCGCAGCAGGGCGACGTGGGTAGGCACCCTCGCATCTTGCCACTCCTGCCACGTAATGTAGCCACCATGCCGGGGGCAAAGGCAATGGTCGTCGAGGCAGCGGGCCGGGAAGTAACCGTGACCAACCCGGACAAGGTGTACTTCCCGGAGACCGGGCACACCAAGCTGGACCTGGTCCGCTACTACCTGTCGGTGGCGGACGGGGCCGTGCGCGGGGTCAAGGACCGGCCGATGGCGCTGAAGCGCTTCGTGAACGGGGCCGCGGGCGAGGCGTTCTTCCAGAAGCGCGCGCCGGACAAGCGTCCGGAGTTCATCCACACGGTCGAGCTCAAGTTCCCGTCCGGGCGGAGCGCCAGCGAGATCGTGGTCGAGGACGCGGCCGCGCTGGCCTGGGTGGCCAACCTGGGCTGCATCGACCTCAACCCGCACCCGATCCGGGCCAGCGACCTGGATCACCCGGACGAGTTGCGGGTCGACCTGGACCCGGTCCCGGGGATCGAGTGGGCCCAGATCATGGACGTCGCGCTGGTCGCCCGGGCCGTGCTCGAGGACTTCGGCCTGGTCGCCTGGCCCAAGACCTCGGGGTCACGGGGCTTCCACATCTACTGCCGCATCGAGCAGCGCTGGCCGTTCACCGACGTCCGCCGGGCGGCGGTGGCGCTGGCCCGGGAGATCGAGCGGCGGGCCCCGGACATCGCCACCAGCAAGTGGTGGAAGGAAGAACGGCACGGGGTCTTCGTCGACTACAACCAGAACGCCAAGGACCGGACGATCGCGTCCGCGTACTCGGTCCGGCCGCTGCCCGATGCTCGCGTTTCCACCCCGCTGACCTGGGACGAAGTGGCGTCTTGCGACCCCGCGGCGTTCACCATCGACACGGTGCCGGAGCGGTACGCGGCCCTCGGCGACCCGTGGGCGGGGATGGACGAGGCGGTGGGCTCGATCGCGGCGCTGCTGGAGCTGGCCGACCGGGACGAGGCGGCCGGGCTGCCGGACGCGCCGTGGCCGCCGCACTTCGTCCGCCAGGCCGGTGAGGCACCACGGGTCCAGCCGTCCAAGCGCCGGTCTGCTCCGAAAAAGGCCAAGGCCGCCGGGGGTTCCGGGGCGGATGGGGCTGCTGAAGCCGGTGGGGCTAGTGGGGCCGACGGGGCTAGTGGGGCCGGTGAGGTGGATGGGGCTCCTGGGGTTGCGCGGGGCTCGGGACGGCGGAAGTCGAAGATGCCGCTGATCGAGATCGCCCGGGCGCAGACCAAGGACGAGGCGATGGCGGGCTTCGAGCGGTGGAAGGAACGCCACCCGGACGTGTGGCCGCACCTGGCGCCGGCCGACGTGCTCGTCGACTCGATGCGGGGCCGCAGCTCGACCTGGACCCGGATCCGGCTGAACCTGCAGCACGTGCCGGAGGGCGAGCGGCCCGCGCAGGAGCCGCTTGAGGTCGATTACGACCCGTGGGGCGGCGTCGATCCCCGGCGGCCGCCGGGTTCCTAGCGGCCGGGGGCGGCGCCGGCCCGGGAGCCGGCGGCCAGGGCGGTGGCCAGGCCGGCCGACAGCGGGGTGCGGGCGAACAGCGTGGCCTGCAGCGCGTGGTACAGGTCCGGCTTACCGGTCCAGGTGGTGTGGCCGGGCTGGTTGTCCGGGGTCAGCTCGTGGTGCCAGCCGCCGTCCCGCCGGTCGATGAGGTACAGCGCCGCGTGATCCCAGAACCGCTGGTATCAGCGGTCGTAGGATCGGTCGCCGGTGGCCCGGTACAGGTAGGCGGCCGCGCCGATCGCCTCGGTCAGCACCCAGTGGAAGCGGTCGGCCACGACGGCCGCGCCGCCGGCGGTCGTGTACACGAACCCGGTCCGCTCCTCGTCCCAGCCGTCGGCCACCGCCCGGCCGATGCCGCCCGCGGCCCCGGTGACCAGCGCGACCGGCGGCCCGGAGCGGGCGCCGCCCTCGGGTGGTGCCATTCAGGTTTTTCCTGTTCCGCGCGCGAGGAAGCTGGCCTCGATCCGGGTGAACCCGGTCCGGATGTGCTCGCTGGTCTCTTCGCGGGCCTCTGCGGCGTTGCCGTCCCGGATCGTGGCCACGATCCGGGTGTGGCCGCTGGCGGTCTCGGCCCGCCACTGGGCGCTGGCCACGTTGCGCGACAGCATGAACCAGTAGGCCGGCATCCGCAGGTTCGACCAGACGCCGTACAGCCGCTCGTGCTGAGCCGCCCGGTAGATCGCGTCGTGGAAGCGAACGTCGAGGTCGGCGGCCGTGCGTTCGCTCATCCGCGGCGACAGGGCGGCGGTGAACTCGGCCAGCGCCGCCTCGATCTCGGCCAGGTCGGACTCGGTGCCGCGCTCGATCGCGAGGCTGACCGCGAGCGGCTCCAGGGCCGAGCGCAGTGTGTAGATCTCGTGCAGGTCGTCCAGGGTCAGCTCGACGACCTGGACCCCCCGGTGGCGGGACGAGCGGATCAGGCCCTCGCGCTCCAGGACCACGAACGCGTCCCGGACCGGGCCCCGGCTGACCTGCAGCCGTTCGGCCAGCTCCTCCTCGCGCAGGTGCTGGCCGGCCTGCAGCTCGCCGTGCAGGATGGCCTCGCGGAGGCGGTCGGCGACGTCGTCCCCGAGCAGCTTGCGGCGGGGCGGCCAGAGCGCTGTCACTGTTTGACCGCCGCAGCCAGGCGTGATGGGCGCACGGCTCCTCCTTGAGACCGTGATAACGGTCAACCAATTCTTGTCAACAATGAACGATTACACATTCGTACACCGGCGGGAGGAGCCTGGGCAAGAGGGTGCTGGCAGACCAGCCAAACTGTGACGTGCCCAGACAGGACACGGCCAGTGATGGGCCACCTGCTAGCGCGGTTCGTCAGACCCTTGGGCCAGCGGGCGCGTACGTCGAGTAGCGCAAACCCTGAGAGCACTAACCCCCTGGTAGCCGCGCCGATAGTAATCGGGCAATCAAGTAACACCTTGCGATGGCTTTGGTGCCGGGAACAACGCCGGGCGGACTGCAGCTCTCTACAGGTCAGCCGGCGCGCAGGCGGGCTCGGTAGGCGGCGACGTGCTGGCGGTTGCCGCAGTTGCCGGTGTCGCAGTACCGGCGCGAACGGTTGCGGGACAGGTCGACCAGGACGGCGTCGCAGTCGGCGGCGTCGCAGACGCGCAGGCGCTCGGTCTCGCGCAGGCGGATCAGGTCGGCGAAGGCGAAGCCGGACTGGGCGCCGATGCGGTGGGCCAGCGGGGCGGCCGGTTCGGTGACGTGCAGGTGCCAGCCCCAGCCGCCGCCGTGGTCGACGACCCAGGGGCGGGCGTCGGAGTCGCGCAGCAGCCCGTTGACCAGGGCGGCCAGGTTGGTGGGGAGGGCGGCCGCGGCCCACACGGCCCGCAGCCGGGGGCGCAGGGCCTGGATCGCGGCCAGCTCGGCCAGGTCGTCCGGGCCGCGGCTGGCGTCGTGGTCGTCCAGGAAGGCGTCCAGGGCGGCCCCGTCGGGCAGCAGATCTTCACCGTCCCGCAGGGTGTTGACCAGGTCGGTGGCCAGCGTGAGGGCGGCCACGGTGTCGTGGGCGAACACGTCAGACCTGCTCCCTCAAACCTGGGCGGCCAGGCGCTTGGGGGCGATCAGGCGGTAGCTGTCCCGCAGCAGCTCGCCCAGCTCGGCCCAGTCGTGGCCGATGTCCAGGCGGGCGCCCACCCAGCCCTTGGCGCCGACGTAGGGGGGCACGTAGAACCGTTCCGGGTCGTCGCCGACCAGGGCTTCCTGTACGCCCGGGGCGGCCTTGAACGTCATCGACGTCTGATCCTCGCTGACCATGACGAACAGCTTGTCCCGGACCCGGAAGGCCGGCGAGGTGTGGCCGCCGAACGACTTCTCGGTGGCTTCGGGCAGGGCGAGGCAGATCTCGCGGACCCGCGTGATGCCGTCACTCACGTGTCTCAGCTTATTAGCCGGACCCGAGTGACGGTGGCGCGCCGTAGGATCGCGGGCGTGGCAGCAGTGGACGTCCTGCAGCGGGTCTTCGGCTACGAGTCGTTCCGCGGGCCGCAGGAAGAGATCATCAACCACCTGGTCGGGGGCGGCGACGCGCTCGTGCTGATGCCGACCGGCGGCGGCAAGTCGCTGTGCTACCAGATCCCGGCGCTGGTCCGGGAGGGCACCGGCGTCGTCATCTCCCCGCTCATCGCGCTGATGCAGGACCAGGTGGACGCGCTGACCGCGCTGGGCGTGCGGGCCGGCTTCCTGAACTCCACCCAGGACCTGGACCAGCGGCGGGCGACCGAGCAGGCGCTGCTGGCCGGTGAGCTGGATCTGCTGTACCTGGCCCCGGAGCGGCTGAAGACCGAGAGCGCCGTCCGGCTGCTGGACCGGGCCAGGATCTCGCTGTTCGCCATCGACGAGGCGCACTGCGTGGCCCAGTGGGGGCACGACTTCCGGCCGGACTACCTCGAGCTGTCGATGCTGCACGAGCGCTGGCCGGAGGTGCCGCGGATCGCGCTGACGGCGACCGCCACCCAGGCGACCCGGGCGGAGATCGTGACCCGGCTCAACCTGGACGACGCCCGGCAGTTCGTGGCCAGCTTCGACCGGCCGAACATCACCTACCGGATCGTGCAGAAGAACGAGCCACGCCGCCAGCTGCTGGAGCTGCTCCGCACCGAGCAGGCGGGCCAGGCCGGCATCGTGTACTGCCTGTCCCGGGCGTCGGTGGAGAAGACGGCCGAGTTCCTGACCGCCCAGGGCATCCCGGCGCTGCCGTACCACGCGGGCCTGGACGCCCGCGTCCGGGCGGCCCACCAGGCGCGCTTCCTGCGCGAGGACGGCCTGGTGATGGTGGCCACGATCGCGTTCGGCATGGGCATCGACAAGCCGGACGTGCGGTTCGTGGCCCACCTGGACATGCCCCGCTCGGTCGAGGGCTACTACCAGGAGACGGGGCGGGCCGGCCGGGACGGGCTGCCCTCGGTGGCCTGGCTGGCCTACGGCCTGACCGACGTGGTGCAGCAGCGCCGCATGATCGACACCTCCCCCGGCGACGAGGTCCACCGGCGGCGGCTGGCCGTGCACCTGGACGCCATGCTGGCGCTGTGCGAGACCGCCAGCTGCCGGCGCAAGCAGATGCTGGCCTACTTCGGGGAGGCGGCCACCCACGAAGGGTGCGGGAGCTGCGACACCTGCCTGACCCCGCCGCAGGTCTGGGACGGCACGATCGCCGCCCAGAAGTTCCTGTCGGCGGTGTACCGGCTGGGCAAAGAGCGCGGGCAGAAGTTCGGGGCGGGGCACGTCATCGACATCCTGACCGGCAAGAAGACCCCGAAGGTGGCCGAGCACCGGCATGACGAGCTGACCGTGTTCGGGGTGGGCGAGGACCTGCGGGACACCGAGTGGCGCGGGGTGGCCCGGCAGCTGCTGGCCCAGGGGCTGCTCGGGGTGGAGGGCGACTACGGGGTGCTGACGCTGACCCCGGACAGCGCCGCGGTGCTGCGCCGGCAGCGGGACAACATCATGTTCCGGCGGGAGCCCGAGCGGACCCGGGCTGCCCGCCGGCCCAAGGCAGTGAGCGTGGCGGAGGACCTGTCCCCCGAGGACGCCAAGATGTTCGAGCGGCTGCGGGAATGGCGGGCCGGGCAGGCTCGCGAGCAGGGCGTGCCCGCCTACGTGATCTTCCAGGACAAGACGCTGCGCGAGATCGCCGCCCAGCGGCCCGCCGACCTGAACGCGGTGGCCTGCGTCAATGGCGTGGGCCAGGCCAAACTGGAAAAATACGGACAGGAGATCCTGGCGGTCCTCACCGAGTAGGGAGGCAGGGCGGTGGTCTACGACGCCCTCAGTGCCTACGACTTCGTCATCATCGGCGGCGGCTCGGCCGGCAGCGTCCTCGCCAGCCGGCTGTCGGCTCAGGCCAAGGTGCTGGTGCTCGAGGCCGGGCGGCCGGACTACCGGTGGGACGTTTTCATCCACATGCCGGCCGGCCGTGGGCCTGTCGGCGCTGTACGCCTACTCGACCACGTTCGTCACCTACACGCTGGACGCGACGCTCGTCATCGCGGTGACCTACCTGTTCAGCGCCATCGCGGTCGTCATCCTGCCGTGGCGCAAGCCGGAGATGTGGCGCGCGTCCCCGGCCAGCCGGATGAAGGTGGCCGGGGTGCCGATCGTGCCGGTGGCCGGGGTGGTCACCATCGCCCTGATCGGGTACAGCCTTTATGAATGGCTGTCGAATGACCTTTACGCGGTGAACAAGCCGGCGTCGCTGGTGTACATGTTGTGCATGTACGTGCTGGCGATCGTGATCTACGTGACCGCCAGGGTGGTGCGGCGCCGCCAGGGGGTCGATCTGACCCTGATCAACAAGGAGATCCCGGTCGAATGACGGCAGGCCACCCAGTCAGGTAACAGCGAGCTACCGGTCGATCAGCTGCCAAATCGATACCTCTTGGCCGGACATCAGTCACCGGCCAGCCCCGATGCGGTCATCAAGAGGCCACTCCCAGGCCAACTTGTCTAGCCATGATGAGGTCCGTCCAAACCGGACAGGTCTGGGAGGGAAGTTTTGCGCGGAAAATACGCGGTCGTGGCCACCGCCGTGGTCGGGACCCTGATATTCGCGGCCGGCTGCAGCAGCGGTGGCAGTTCCGGCGGCAGCTCCAGCAGCACGGCCAGCAAGAACGTGTCCACGGCGAGCTCCGCCAGCGCGGCCGGCGGTATGAGCGCGCTGGTCGCCGCGGCCAAGAAGGAAGGCACGCTGAACGTCATCACGCTGCCGTCCGACTGGGCCAACTACGGCGCGATCATGAAGGACTTCACGGCCAAGTACGGCATCAAGATCAACGATGCCAACCCCGACGGCTCCAGCCAGGACGAGATCAATGCGATGACCCAGCTCAAGGGTCAGAGCCGCGCGCCTGACGTGCTGGACATGGGCACCGCGTTCGCCGTCAAGGCCGACCAGAGCGGCCTGCTGACCCCCTACAAGGTGGCGAGCTGGAGCGACATCCCGTCCAACTCCAAGGCGACCGACGCCACCTACTACGCCGACTACGGCGGCTACGTGGCCATCGGCTACAACTCGGCCAAGGTGACCGACCCGCCGACCTCGCTCAAGGACCTCGAGAAGCCCGAGTACAAGAACGAGGTCGCCAACTCGGCGACTCGCTGTGGCTGTCGGTCCGGCTGGCCATCATCACCACGCTGATCACGCTGGCGCTGATGCTGCCGACCGCGGTCTACGTCCACCTGCGGCTGCCGCGGCTGCGGCGGCTGATGGAGGGCATCACGATCCTGCCGATCGTGATCCCGCCGGTGGTGCTGATCGTCGGCCTGCTGCAGATCATGCCCGGCTCGCTCAAGGGCACGCCGTACACGCTGGGCCTGATCTACGTGGTGCTGGCGATGCCGTTCGCCTACCGGGCGTTCGACGCTGGCCTGCGCGCGTTCGACCTGAAGACGCTGACCGAGGCGTCGAACTCGCTCGGGGCCGGATGGCCGTCCACGCTGTGGCGGATCGTGCTGCCCAACCTGACCACCGCGATGCTGTCGGCCACCGTGCTGACGGTGGCGCTGGTGCTGGGTGAGTACACCATCGCCAGCCTCGACCTCTTCCAGACGTTCCCGGTCTGGATCGTGGTCTTCGACCAGACCAGCGGGCCGGAATCGGTGGCCGCCTCGCTGCTGGCGCTGTTCGTGACCTGGATCTTCCTGCTGGCCATCACGATGGCGGGCGGCCGTCAGGCGCAGCGCAGCGGCCGGGGCGAAGTCAACCTGTTCACCGTGTCCCGGCGCGACCCAGGAAGGACCTCATGAGCGTGAACACCGCCAAGGGCGCCTCAGGTACCGAAGACACCGGGGCGCCCGCGCCCGGCCGCGAGGGCGGGGCCCGCGTTTCGCTGCAGAACCTGAGCCGCCACTTTGGCCAGACCCGGGCCCTGGACGGGCTCACGCTGGAGATCGAGCCGGGCGAACTGGTGGCCCTGCTCGGGCCGTCCGGCTGCGGCAAGACGACCGCGCTGCGCATCCTGGCCGGCTTCGAGACCGCCGACAGCGGCGCGGTCACGGTCGACGGGCGCGACGTGTCGGGGGTGCCGGCCGCCAAACGGGACATGGGCATGGTGTTCCAGAGCTACAGCCTGTTCCCCAACATGCCGGCGCTCGACAACGTGGCGTTCGGGTTGCGGATGCGCAAGAAGGGCACGGCCGAGCGCCGGGCCCGGGCCGGGGAGCTGCTGGAGATGGTGGGCCTGGCCGACCAGGTCCAGCAGTACCCGCACCAGCTGTCGGGCGGGCAGCAGCAGCGGGTCGCGCTGGCCCGCGCGCTGGCCATCGAGCCGAGCGTGCTGCTGCTCGACGAGCCGCTGTCGGCGCTGGACGCCAAGGTCCGGCTGCAGCTGCGGGAGCAGATCCGGGCGCTGCAGCAGCGGCTGCACACCACCACCCTGTTCGTCACCCACGACCAGGAGGAAGCGCTGTCGATGGCCGACCGGGTCGGCGTCATGCGCGGCGGCAAGCTGGAGCAGCTGGCCACCCCGGCCGAACTGTACGCCCGGCCGGCCACCGCGTTCGTGGCCGAGTTCGTCGGCACGATGAACCGGATCCCCGGCGAGGCCGACGGCGACGGCCGGGTGCGGGTGCTGGGCAGCACGCTGCCGATCACCGGCGACCGCCCGGACGGCCCGCTGGACGCGCTGATCCGGCCGGAGGAGCTGCGCATCGCGGCCGCCCCGAACGGGAACGGCATCGTCACGATCGCGACGTTCCTCGGCTCGATCACCCGGGTCCACGCGCTGCTCTCGGGCGACGTGACCGTCCAGGTCGACGTGCCCAGCACCGAGTCGGCGGCGCTCGCTCCGGGCACGTCGGTGCGGGTGACCGTGGCCGAGGCGGAGGTGCTGGTGACCGGCCGCCGCTCGTAAGGGCTTCAACGGGGGTCGGCGTCGGCCGCAGCTTCACGGGCCTTTTTGCGGCGCTTGCCCTCGTGCATGGCCTGGACCCGGGCGATCGGGATGGCGTGGCCCTCCTCGATCAGCGCCGGGTCCAGGTGCTGCGGCGGCGGCATCAGCTCGGCCCACGGGTCGGCGTCGCCGCCGGCCAGCAAGCCGGGCACGGTCCTGGTGGTGAAGTCGGCCGGGGTCACCTGGCCGAGATCGTCCCAGGGGACCGGGAAGGACACCGTGAGACCCGGGCGGATGCGCGGGCTGTAGGCGGCGGCCACGGTGACGCCGCCGGCCCGGGTGGAGTCGATGAACACCTTGCCCGCCCGGTCCTCGCGGATGAACGCGGTGGTGGCCACGGCCGGGTCGAGGTTCGCGGCCCGTACCCCGATGGCCCGGGTGGCCGCGGCCACCTCGAACGTGGTGGCGTCCCCGTCCAGCGGCACGAAGATGTGCACGCCCTTGGAGCCGCTGGTCTTGACCGCCCCGGCCAGGCCCAGGCCGGCCAGGGCCCGCCGGACCAGGTGGGCGGCCTGGACGACCGGCGTGAAGTCATCCCCCTCGGGCGGGTCGATGTCCAGGATCAGGTGGGTGGGCCGGTCCTCGTGGCCCACCCGGGCCAGGGCCGGGTGGTACTCGATGGCCCGCTGGTTCGCGAACCACAGCAGGGTCCGCCAGTCGTTGGCCAGCGGGTAGGTGACGGTCCGGCGGGACGCGTCGGCCCACACCTTGGCCGTCTGGATCCAGTCGGGGGCGTACTTGGGCAGGTTCTTCTGCACGAACGGCTCCTGGCCGGGGCGGATCCGCATCACCGACAGCGGCCGGTCCCGCAGCGCCGGGAGGATGCGGGTCCGCATCGCGTCCAGGTAGTCGATCAGGTCCTGCTTGGTCGCGTCCGCCCCGTCGAACAATGGCTGATCCAGGTGGGTCAGCGCGACGCCGTCCCGTTCGTCGCTCATGAGGTCAGCTTCGCACGCCGGCGGCCGGCTTCACCAAGATTTTCACCGCCTGCACGGGCTGAGGGTGTGACCGCGGGACGCGGGTGAGATCATGCCCGCATGACGTTTACGAGGGGTTTCAGCGGGCGGCGGGCGCGGGATCCGCGGCTGCCACCCGGGCAGTACGACGCTGGGAAGGACTGGCCGGTGCTGACCGCCGAAGCGACTCCGCGGCTGTCCACCGACAACTGGACGTTCACGATCGAGGGCCTGGTCGAGGAGAAGACCTCGTGGACCTGGGCCGAGATGATGGCGCTGCCGCCGTCGCAGTTCATGGGCGACATCCACTGCGTCACCACCTGGTCCAAGCTCGGGGTCAGCTTCCGCGGGGTGTCGGTCGACACGCTGCTGGCCGCCGCCCGGCCGCAGCCGTCGGCCAGCTACGTGATGGCCAGCTCGACCACCGGGTACACCACCAACCTGCCGCTCGCCGACGTGACCAACGGGCAGGCCTGGGTGGTGTGGGAGTACGACGGGCGGCCTCTGGCCCGCGAGCACGGCGGCCCGGCCCGGCTGCTGGTGCCGCACCTGTACTTCTGGAAGAGCGCAAAATGGGTGTCCGGGCTGCGGCTGATGGACCACGACGAGCCCGGATTCTGGGAGCAGAACGGCTATCACGACCGCGGCGATCCGTGGAAAGAGCAGCGCTACCAGGGGGACTGACGTGACAGAAGGTGCCGGTGTGACGGCTAGGGCTGGGGCTAGGGCTGGCGCAATGGCCGGGGCCGGGGCCGGGGCGCTGACCTTTCCCAAGCCCGGGCCATGGCAGCAGGCCAAGGTGACCGAGATCCGGCGCGAGACGCCGACGGCCAAGACGTTCCGGCTCGAGCTGCCGACCCCGGTTCCCTTCCTGGCCGGGCAGCACTTCCTCATCCGGCTGACCGCGCCGGACGGGTACGTGGCTCAGCGGTCATACTCGGTGGGCTCGGCGCCGGATGGCCCGAACGGCTCGATGGCCTCGGGGGCGGTCGAGCTGACCGTGGAACGGCTGCCCGACGGCGAAGTTTCCTCGTACCTGGACGACGTCGTGATGGTGGGTGACGAGCTCCAGGTGCGCGGGCCGATCGGCGGCTTTTTCGTCTGGCGGGGCGACACCTCGGCCGTGCTGGTCGGCGGCGGCTCCGGGGTGGTCCCGCTGATGTCGATGCTGCGGCTGGCCCGCCAGCAGGGCCGGGCCGACCTGCTGCGGGTCGTCGTGTCGGTCCGCCGCCCGGACGACCTCTACTACCACGACGAGCTACCCGGCCCCCAGACCACGGTCGTCTATACGCGCGCCACTCCCCCGGGCTGGCCGCGCCCGGCCGGGCGGCTGGCGGTGGCCGACCTGGCGGGACTTGACCCGGCCGCGACCGGGTTCGTCTGCGGTTCGGCCCGGTTCGCCGACCCCGCCACCACAGCACTGGAAGAGGCGGGGATCCCCACGGGCCAGATCCGGGTGGAGCGCTTCGGCCCCACCGGCTGACCGCCTTCTACCCACAACCCAGTTTCACTGGCGCGCGGGGGCCTGGACCCGTGGGGCTGGGCGCCGGTGGGAGGCCGGGCGCCGACCAGATGATCACCTTGAAACTCATTAGCCCCAGCAGTCCCGGGCGCCGCGGGTCCTTACCGGCGCGATGCCGCAATCGCACCGGTAAGAACCGGAGCGATGCAACGTTTGCACCGGTTAGCCACGCTTCATCCATCCCGGAGCCCGAAGTGCCGGAGGCAAACGGCCGCGAGCCTCCCGCGGCTCAGCTGACCAGGGCGGGCAGCTCGGTCACGCTTTCGAGGACGTGGGTGGCGCCGGCGGCGCGGAGTTCCTCAGCGGGGGTGCCGCCGGTCAGGACGCCGGCCACCAGGCCCGCGCCGGCCCGCAGACCGGACTCGATGTCGCTGCGGGTGTCGCCGACGGCGGCCAGCTCGCTGACCGCGCCGCCGCCCAGGCGGAGCAGGGCGGTCAGCGGCAGGTCGGGCCACGGGCGGCCGCGGCCCGCGTCGGCCGGCGACAGGGCCAGGTCGATCAGCGGCCGCCAGTCCAGCGCGTCCAGCAGGGCGTCCCGGGTGGACGGCGAGAACCCGGTCAGCAGGCAGACCTTGAGCCCGGCGGCGCGCAGGGCGGCCAGCGTCTCGACCGCGCCGGGGAGCGGGGCGACCGCGCCGGCCCGGACCGCGCGTTCGTAGTGGTTCTCGAACGCCTCGTTGGCGTTCAGGGCGGCGCTCTCGTCGCCGAGGATGCGCCGGAACACCTCGATCTTGGACTGGCCCATGGTGGCCCGGACGTCCTTCATGGCCTGCTCGTAGCCGTCGTCCGACAGGCCCCGGCCGCTGATGGCGATCTGGAAAGCGTCCATGACCACGCCGTCGTCGGCCACGGTGGTGCCCGCCATGTCCAGGCAGGCAATGGTGTAGCTCATGCGAACGTCTCCTCCGCGATTGCGGGCGAGCAGGTCATGCCGCGCCCGCCGGGCCCGGTGACCAGGACCACGCCCGGCTCCATTGTCGATCGGTGGTACAGCTCGTCGGTGGTGACCTGGCTGTAGACGCCGGCCCAGCGGCGCTGGGTGGGCGGCAGCGGCGCGCCCAGCAGCTGGCTGGCCCGGGCGCGCAGGTGGTCGTAGGCGTCCTCGTCCACGTCGAACCCGAACGGCTCGTCGTACTCGTGGGTGTCGCCGATGGTCAGGCTGCCGTCGCGCCGCTGCACCAGCAGCAGCTGGGCCCGGGTCTGGGCGGCGACCGGCGGCTGCGGGGGCAGCTCGGCCCGGCCGGGCAGGTCGAAGGCGGGGTAGTAGCGCATCGAGTCACCGTCGGCCACCGCGGTGGCCACCCGGCCCGCGAACGGGCGGGTCTGCATCATCTGCAGCCGGACCCGGCGCAGCGGCGGGGCCGGGTACGCGGCCAGGTGCGGGCCGGCCAGCCCGGTGTAGGCCGCGCCGGAGCACACCACCACCAGGTCGCCCCGGTGCCACTGCCCGGTGTGGTCGCGGACCGCGTACGGGGCCACCGCGACCGCCTCCCGGCCGGGGTGCCAGGTGTAGCCGGGTGCGGCGGCCAGGTGCGCCCGCAGCGCCGCGGCCGCCGCGCGGGGCTCGACGATGGCGTCCCGTGCACACCACAGCGCCCCCGCGAACTGGCCCTGCAGGGCCGGGTTGATCTCGCGGGCCGCGGCCGGGTCGAGCAGCCCGAAGCCCCGCCGGGCGGCGTCGGGCAGCGCGCAGGCCGCCTTCATCAGGCCCAGCTCCGCCTCCCCGGTGGCCAGGGTCAGCGATCCGGCGGCCCGGAAGCCGACCGCGGGGACGTCCGCGGTGATCTGCTCCCAGCGGTCGCGGGCGCGCACCGCCAGGTCCAGCTCGCCGCCGGGTGCACGGCCGCTCACCCACACCAGCCCGAAGTTGCGGACGCTGGCCCCGCGGGCGGCCGCCTCGCGCTCCAGCTGGACGACCTCGTAACCCCGCTCCCGGGCCGACACGGCGTGCATCGTGCCGAGGATCCCGCCGCCGACGATAACCACCCGGCCTGCGCCGTTCATCTACGCGTCCTCCCGTCGTCAGTCACCGGACGCCCGGTAGCCAGCGACCTGGGGAATCTCCCGTATGCCGCCTTCGGCGGGATCTCCCGAATCGGGCCCAGCGCGCCGCAGCTAGTATAGACATATTACAACTTGTATAGCCAACTTTATTCGGGGGCTAGATGGACGGTCGGGAGGCGGTCTCGGTGGAGGTCGGGGCGTGGCCGGCGATCTGGCTGCGGGACAACTGCCCGTGCCCGGTCCCGTTCGGTTACCGCGACGGCGGCGCCGACCTGCGGGCGCAGCAGCTGGCCCGGCCGGAACTGGCCCTGACCCTGCGGCTGAGCCCTGGTGACTGCCTGATCTTCGACAACACCCGCGTCCTGCACGGGCGGACCGCGTTCACCGGGACCGGGGACCGGCTGCTGCAGGGCTGTTACGCGGACCTGGACGGCCTGGCCAGCACCCTTACGGTGCTGACCGACAAGGAAAAAGAAGAGGGGAGCGCCGGTGGACCCGGTAGCGGAGATCGGTGACCTGTTCGCCGGCGAAGGGGCCCAGGACTACCTGGGCGAAGAGGTCAGCGTAGCGGTGCACATGCGGCAGGCCGGGGCGCTGGCCGGGGCCGCCGGCGCGCCGCCCGAGCAGGTGGCGGCCGCCCTGCTGCACGACGTGGGGCACATCTGCGGAGCCACGCCGAGCGGCCGCGAGCTGATGGCGGGCCACGACAACCGGCACGGCGACGCCGGCGCGGCCTGGCTGGCCCGGTGGTTCGGCCCGGAGGTGACCGAGCCGGTCCGGCTGCACGTGGCGGCCAAGCGGTACCTGTGCGCGGTGGAGCCCGGCTACTTCCAGAAGCTGTCCACGTCCTCCGTGTACACGCTGTCGGTCCAGGGCGGCCCGATGAGCGAGGACGAAGCCGCCGCGTTCGCGTCGCTGCCGCAGGCCGCGGCGGCGGTCGCGGTGCGGCGCTGGGACGAGCAGGCCAAGGATCCGGACTTCCCGACCCCTGAGTTCGGCTACTTCCGGCCGCTGCTCACCCGTCTGCTGGCAACCGGGTGAGCGCGCTGGCCGCCACCGAGTTGCGCACGGTGAACGCCACCTCGCTGCCCAGGTAGCGGTCCTCGGACCACTCGATCGGGACCCCGGCCGGGTCGGTGGTGCGCCGCCGCTCGCGCAGCAGCGGGACCCGGGGCCGGGTGCCCAGCAGTCGCGCGTCGTCGGCGGTGGCGGCCACCGAGTCGATCACGTGCTCGGCGTCCGCGAAGATCACGCCCAGCTGGCCGAGCCGTTCGTAGATCGACTCGCGGTCCAGGTCGATCCCGGCCACCATCGCGCCGACCCGGTCCGGGAACGTGGAGCGCTCGATCATCACCGGGCGGCCGGACAGGAGCCGGACCCGGGTCAGGTGGTAGACCGGCGCGTCCGGGGCCAGGCCGAGCTGCTCGGCCTCGGACGGCTTGGCCTCCCGGCGGGTCAGGGCGACGACCCGGCCCGACGGCACCTCGCCGACGGCGTGCGCCCAGCGCGAGAAGCTGGCCAGCTCACCGAAGCTCTGCAGCTGGGGGCCGCCCAGCACGATGCGGCGGGCGCCGCGGCGGCTGGCGATCACCCCGTCCGCGCGCAACGCGGCGAACGCCTGCCGGATCGTCCCCCGCGACACCGAGTACCGCTCGGCCAGGTCACTTTCGGACGGCAGGCGGGTGCCCGACGGGTACTCGCCAGCCATGATCGCCGCGCGCAGATCGTCGGCCACCTTGCGGTACAGCGAGGTCGGCCCCGTGATTCCAGCCACAAAAGCTCACATTAGTGGCTGGCCCGGGCCTCTGCCGGCTCAGCGGCGGGAGCAGCGACGAGGGCCGGCGGGATCGTGTCCGGGCCGAACCGGGCCTGCAGGTACCGGGCCAACCGGTGGCCGTGCTTCTGCATCGGGGCCTCGAGGAGGTAATAGGTGAGGGCCGAGCAGCCCAGCACCACGGCCAGGGTGCCCGCGGCCAGCAGCACCTGGATGGGGAACGGATGCGGCTGCTTGAAGGCGTCGACCGACCGGTAGGCGTTCAGGACGATCGGGTGCAGCAGGTAGACGGAGTAGCTGACCAGACCCAGCCAGGCCAGCCAGCCGGGTACCCGCTTGTGCCGCAGGGCCATGCCGATGGCGAACGTGGCCGCCGCCAGGACCAGGCAGGAAACCCACTCGATACGCCACCGCAGGTAGTCGGCCGGGATCCAGCCGGGCCCGTGCCAGAGTCCCGCCGCGAGGGCCAGGACCAGCACGATGCCCGCCACCGTGAGCGCCTTTTTCCATGAAATCTGACCTTGCTCGGCCCGGTAGAGCATGGTGCCGGTGAACATCAGGCCGAGGATGACCAGGCCGGTGCTGGGCGACGGGTAGCTGGTGTTGAACAGCAGCAGCCCGAGCCCGGTGCCGCCGGCGATGAGCACGCCCACCGCGCGCAGCCGCTGGCGGCCGGTGACCGCCAGCGCGAGGCCGACGAAGATGGCCACGTCGGTCAGGATCGCGATCCGGCGCTCGCCCGTCCAGTGGCCGAGGATGTGCAGATCGCCCAGGCCGGAGATCGGCAGGATGCCACCCAGGACGACCGCGCCGATCATCGCGGCCAGCGCGTAGGCGGAGCTGTACCGGTGCACCCGGAACGTGAACAGCCCGGTCAGCAGCAGGTAGAACACCATCTCGAACGACAGGGTCCAGATCACGTTGGGCACGTTGGTGCCGTTCAGCAGGTTGGACATCATGAACGGCAGCGAGTACGCCCAGTTCTTCGGTGAGTTCTGCACGCCGTGGATGGCGCCGAAGCCGGTCTTGTAGGCCAGGATCGACAGCGCCAGGGCCAGGATGTACAGCGGGTAGAGCCGGAACACGCGGCTCACCCAGAAGCCCCGGACGCTGCCCTTGCGCTCCAGCGAAGCCGGGATGATGTACCCACTGACCAGGAAAAACACAAAAACGCCATACTGCCCGGTGTCCACCACGGTGTAGACGCCGGCGTGGACCCGCTGCAAGACGACGTCGCCCATGTGGTCGAAGACCACGCACAGGGCGGCGAACCCGCGCATCGCGTCGAGCCACGCCAGCCGGCGGCCTTTCGGCACGGCGAGCACAGAGGGTGGGGAAGACGTCGGCTCGGTGGCCAATCGTTCGGGGGCGCTGGTCACGCAAAGCGACGCTACCGGACACTGACCGCATCATGCGGGAACTTGGCCCCGAACGCCTTTCATGTCACATTACCGACAGGAATGCGGGGTAGGCGGCCTATGTTTCGGGCGCCGGGCGGCGGCCGCGCCGGGTCCGCTTGGCCTGGGCGGCGGCGTAGGTCCGCTCCAGCGCGGCCTGGGTCGCGGGCAGGTCCCGCTGGGCCAGCACCACGAACACGCAGTCGATCACCGTGAGCTGGGCGATCCGGCTGGTCATGGCGCCGGACCGGAACGCGGTCTCACGGGCCGCGGTCAGCAGCACGTGGTCGGCGACCTCGGTGATCGGCGACCAGGGGAAGTTGGTGACGGCCACGGTGACCGCACCGCCCCGGCGCGCCTCCCGCAGCGCGTCGATGGTGTCCACGGTCGTGCCGGTGTGGGACAGGCCGACCGCCACGTCACCCTCGGTGCGCAGCGCGGCCGACGTGATGGCCAGGTGCGGGTCCGGCCAGGCGAACGCGGGCCGCCCGATGCGCTGCAGCTTCTGCTGGAGGTCCTGGCCCACGTAGCCGCTGGCGCCGACCCCGTAGATGTCGATCCGGGCCGCGTCCGCGAGCGCGTTGACAACGTTGACAACTGTGGCCGGGTTCAGGTGGTTCGCGGTGTCGGTGACCGCGGCGGCGTCCGCGTAGGCGATCTTCTTGGCGATCAGCCCGGCGTCGTCACCCGGGCTGATGTCCTGGGCGACGACCGCCACCGAGCCCGCGTCGTCGGTGGCCACGGCGGCGGCCAGGGCCAGCCGGAGCTCGGGATAGCCGCTCAGCCCGATCGCCCGGCAGAACCGGACCACGGTGGTGGCCGACGTCCCGCAGGACCGGGACAGCTCGGAGATCGACTGACGGGCCGCCCCGCCGGGATCGTCGAGCACCGCCTGCGCAACCCGGCGCTCGACCGGGGCCAGGTTGGGCAGGAGCGACCGGATCGTCACCAGGACGCCGATGTCCATCCCTCACTCCTCCCGAATCAGGCGCATGTGCGGATGCACAAAGCATTATGACGCAGGATTGGCCCGGATTAAACCAGTCGGGTCCTGACCGAGTCAGCCCGTCGAGATCTGGCCGGAGCTGACCGAGATCCGTATGCCGGGCAGCGGGCTGACCGCGGGCCCGATGACCACGCTGCCGTCCTTGGCACTGAACTTGCTGCCATGGCACGGGCAGTCGATCGTGCCGTCCGCGACCTGGTCGACGATGCACTGCCCGTGCGTACAGACCGCCGAGAACGCCTTGTACTCACCCGCCGACGGCTGGGTCACGACGACCTGAGCCGAGGCGAACACCTTGCCCCCGCCGACCGGGACGTCGCTGGCGGGGCCGAGCGCGGTCCCGGAGGCGGCCCCGGAGGCGGCCCCGGTGGCGGTGGAGCCGGTGGACGAACTGCTGCTCCCGCCGCAGGCCGTCAGCGTCGCGGCCAGCCCGGCCAGGCCGATGCCAGCCAGCGCGGCGCGCCGTGAGGTGTCCGGAGCCGGCTGGGATTGCTGCGTCACAGCATTTTCTCCGTGATCAGTAGGGTCGCCTCCACGCCTACTCTGCCCGGGCGGCGGCCCCTGCCCGCCGGCCGGAGCAACTCTCGTAAGGGGTCGGTAACAATCGCCGTCCGACGAGGTGGAAGACGCGGCTGAGCTGACGGTAGGGATCCCGGCGGCTGGCTTCGAGCTCAACGCGGGCCATCGCCGCCACCTGCTCGGTGTCGCTGGGGTCCAGCTCGGCCCCGCTGAACTCGAGCCAGTCGACGAACAGCCACACGCCGTACCAGCGCACCGGGTCCACGTCGTGGCGGCGCAGCACCTCGCTGAGCTCTGCCACCGTGTCGGCCCGGCCGGGCACGCCCAGCACCCCGATCTCGGTACGCGCGTCGAACGAGGCCAGCGCGTCGTCCCACCGCCGCTCGAGCGCCGGGCGGACTGCGCTGGCGTTGGCGTTGCCGGTCATGATCGAGACCACGCCACCGGCCGCCGCGCACCGGCAGAGCTGGCTGACCAGCGGCTCCGGCTGGTCCAGGTACCCGAGCACGCCATGGCAGAGCACCGCCGCGAAGCGCTCGCCCCCGACCGCCTCGTCGGCCTGCAGGCCGTCGGCCTGCACCAGCCGGACCCGCCGCTGGGCCTGGGCGGACAGCCGGCCCAGCCGCGGCCGGGCCTTGTCGAGCATGGCGGCCGACGGGTCGAGCAGGGTCACCTCGTAGCCGCCCTCCGCCAGCGGGAACGACTGGTGACCGGCGCCGCCCCCGACGTCCAGCACGGTCGCGGGTGGCGGCGGCAGGTGCGCCAGCAGCTGCTGGTGCATCACGTAGGTGCGCACGTACCCCTTGACCGAGGCGTACGCCTCATCGGCAAACCGGTCGGCCAGGCTGGCCCAGCTGTCCTCGCTCACCCCGCCAGCATACAAGTTAGTAGTTAGTAACTAGTAACCTAGTCGGCATGGCCGGGCGGATGAGCGGACCGGAACGGCGAGCCCAGGTGCTGGGGATCGCCGCGGCCGAGTTCGCGGATCATGGACTTCACGGTGCGTCGATCGAGGCAATCGCGCACGCGGCAGGCATCACCCAGGCCTACGTGTTCCGGATGTTCGGGACCAAGAAGGCGCTGTTCCTGGAGCTGGTCGGCGCGGCCTTCGACCGTTTCACCGACGGCATGGCGCAGGCCGCCGGCGACGTCCGCGGCCGCGACGCGCTGGCGCTGATGGGGACCCGTTACCACGAGTCGCTGGCGGACCGCACCACCCTGCTGCTGCAGCTGCAGGGCTTTGCCGCCTGCGGTGATGGGGAGGTGCAGGATCTGGTGCGAGAGCGGATGGCGGGGATGTGGGACACGGTCGCGGGCATCACCGGGCTCGACCCGGTGACGGTCAAGTCGTTCCTCGCCTTCGGCATGCTGCTCAACAACATGGCCGCCCTCGACGCCGGTGAGCTGGACGAGCCGTGGGCCGCCGGGGTGCGCACGCGGATCCAGCCGGGCTTGTTCGAGCACATCACCACCGGAACCAACCGCTGACCGGTCAGTGCTGGCCGGTCGGGGCTGGCCGGTCGGGGCTGGCCGGTCGGGGCTGGCCTCTCAGGGCTGGCCTCTCAGGCCGGGCCGGCGTGGGCGGGGCTGGTCACCTGACGTCTTCCAGGATGCTGCGGGCGATCACGGTCTTCTGGATCTCGTCGGTGCCTTCTTCGAACCGCGGTCACTCCCCTCCTGCCTCCTGCCTGAGGTTGAGGGTAGCCAGGTCACGGATGAGAAAGTTTGCAGAAGTAAAGTATCTCGGAAGCCGGTCGCGACGACGACCGGGCTCAGGCTTGCTGAGAGGGTGCTGAGATCGCCGCTCAGAAGGGAGGGCCGGTGGACGGGCAGGTGGTGGTGACCGGCCTGGGGGCCGTCACTCCCGTCGGTAACGACCGGGAGTCGACCTGGCAGGCTCTGGTCAAGGGGGTCTCCGGGATGGACAGGATCACCGCCTTCGACCCGTCCGGGCTGCCCGCCCAGATCGCCGGCGAGGTCAAGGGCTTCGACCCGGCCGCGCTGCTGGACACCAGGCGGCTGCGGCGGTCGGCCCGGTTCAGCCAGCTGGCCATCGCGGCCGGCCGCGAGGCGGTCGCGGACGCGGGCCTGGTCCTCGACGACGACACCAGGGACCGCACCGGCGTGGTGGTGAACCTGGCGGTGGCCGGGATGGGCGAGGTCGAGGCGGCCACGCGGCAGATCGCCCGGCCGGACCCGCCCCGGCTCAGCCCCTACTACGTGTCCTCGGTCATCCCCAACATGGCCGCCTGCGAGGTGGCGATCGACCTCGGCGTGCACGGCCCGGTCACGGCCAGCGCGCTGGCCTGCGCCAGCGGTATCTACGCGTTCCTGGAGGGACGGCGGCTGATCCTTTCCGGCGAAGCCGACGTGGTGGTCTGCGGCGGCACCGACGCCTCGATCACGCCGGTCATGTTCGCCGGGCTGTCCTCGATGGGCGCGCTGTCCAAGCGCAACGACGACCCGGCCCGGGCCAGCCGGCCGTTCGGCGCGAACCGGGACGGGTTCGTCTACGGCGAGGGCGCGGTGCTGGCCGTGCTGGAGTCGGCCGAGCACGCCCGCGCCCGCGGCGCCCGGAGCTACGGGACCGTGGCCGGCGGCGCCCTGACCGCCGACGCGTTCCACGTGAGCGCGCCCGAGCCGACCGCCACCCAGACCGCCCGGGCCATCCGGCTGGCGCTAGTCAGCCCGGGAGGGCGGCCGGCCCGCCCGGACGAGCTGGTGGCCCGGGACGGGACCTCGATCGGGGAAGTCATCGTGCGGTCGGTCAAGTCCGGCTACGCCTACGTCAACAACCCGTCCGAGCAGGCGCAGCGGTTCCGCGACGGCTGGCTCTACACCGGCGACCTGGCCACCTGGGACGCCGACGAGTACGTGACGATCGTCGGCCGCAAGGACGACATGATCATCTCCGGTGGCGAGAACGTGCACCCGGCCCAGGTCGAGGAGGTGCTGAACGAGCACCCCGGCATTCGCGACTCGGCCGTGGTGGGCCTGCCCGACCCGCGCTGGGGCGAGCTGGTGGTGGCCTACGTGGTGCGCTCGGATGACCGGCTCACCGCGGCCGAGTGCGACAAGCACTGCCAGGCCCATCCGATGCTGGCCGGGTTCAAGCGGCCCCGCGCCTACCGGTTCGTGCCCGAGCTGCCGGTCACCGCGACCGGCAAGAAAATGCACTACAAGGTGCGGGAGCTGGCCATCGCGGACGACGCCGAGGGACTGCTGCTGCGGCCCTGAGGGGGCGCGGCGACCTCGGCCCACACGGTCCGGCCGCTGGGGTTGCCGCACACGCCGGAGGCCACCGACAGCGCGCGGACGATGAGCAGCCCGCGGCCGCGGTCGCTGTCGTCGTCGCCGCTGGCTCCGAGGTCGCCGCTGCCTCCGAGGTCGCCGCTGGCGCCGGCGGGGTCGGTGAACGGGTCACCGCTCAGGAAGAGCGAACCCGGGGCACCCTCGTCGGTGACGGCCACCCGGATCACCGGGCCCAGGCACGCCACCTCGACCGTGAACCAGCCGCCGTCGCCGCTGGCCGTGTGCTGAACCGCGTTGGTGCCGAGCTCGACCGCGACCGAGATCAGGTCGTCGAGGGCACAACTGTCGGGCAGCAGCCCGGCGAGCCAGCGGCGGAGCTGGCGCAGCTCGGTCTCCTGACCACGGAACAGCCGCTGCCAGCGGTCGTGCCGCGCGACTCGCCAGCCTCGGGACCAGGTCGCGGGCCAGGTCCCGGACCGGTCAGCCCGGTCCCTACTGACGCTGTCCCGGCTTATGCTGTCCCGGCTGGGGCCAAAACTGCCGGACGCGGGCCGGTGTGCGTGAACCATCCGTCACCCCTTACGGCCAGCGCAGGCCATGACCGCACATCGAAGTAACCGCGCCAACAGACGTTCCGTGTTCATTGGTATCCCTAGTATGGATTCGTATACGGAGCCGCTGCAAGTGATTCTCACGCACTTGCATAAATCGGTGCACTTGCGGCATGGATTTGCCTGTCCTGTCACTTATGCCCGAAACCGCCCTGAAAACCCATTCAGCCTGCCGAATCGACGGGTCACGTCGAATCCGTCCAGAAGAACGCGAACGGTTATCAGTATCGAGGGGCGGCCTGTCTGGACGCAAGTGTCTCCGGTGTAATTGCGTGAGACATTGGCGTGGGCGGCGGGCGGCGCGCGGCTTTGCCCCGGTGAGGGCCGCTCCAGTCACATGAGTTTCAAGATCCATCGCCGGGTTGCGTTGACGGCGCTATTCACTGACAACGTAACCGAGCAATGGATCATGACCCGGGTGACGCGGGAGCGCGGGCGGGTCAGCCGCCGTTGCCGCCGTTGCCGCCGGCGCCGGGGGCCGCGCCGGTGGTGGCGCTCGGCGAGGTGGTGGCGGCCGCGGCCGCCGAAGACGTCGGGGTCGGCGCGGTGGTGGTCGGGGCCGTGGTCGTGGGAGCGGTGGTCGTGGGGGCCGTGGTGGTCGGCCGGAAGGTCGGCGCGGTGCTGTGGCCGCCGCCCGCCGGGGCGGAGTTGACGGAGGTCGGCCTGGCGCCCCCGGTGCTGGCCGGGGTGGTGGGAGTGCTGCTCGCCACCGAGGGCGTGGTGGAGGACTGGACCGTCGTGGGCGTGCCCGAGCCGCCCGAGTGCGTCAGCACGAGGGCAATAGCCACCGCCGCGATGAGCACCACCGCGGCCAGCCCGGCGAACAGCAGGCCCTTGCGATTGCGGCGCGGCGGCTCCTCGGGCGGGTAGGGGTCCTGCGGCGGGTAAGGGCCGCCGGTCCCGTACGCCCCGCCGGCCCGTAGGCCCCCGAGCCCTGGTAGCCGGACGGTGCCTGCTGCGTCGGAGGGGTCTGACCCCAGGCGGCCGCCGTCGGGGCGGTGGAGCCGCCCGGCGCGGCCAGGCCGATCGGCGGCGTCATACCCGCTGGCAGGTCGGTCCGGGTCGCGCTGACCAGCATGTCGTGCTCGTGGGTGGCCCACCGGGCCACGTCGCCGGCGCTGGCCGGGCGGTCGGCCGGGTCCTTGGCGATCAGCGCTTCGATCAGGCCCGAGACGCCGGGCGGGACCGAGGGCGGCAGCGGCGGCAGCGGCTGGTCCCGGTGCTTGATCGCGATCTCCAGCGGGGTCCCGGTGAACGGCGGGTTCCCGGCCAGCGCCTCGTAGCCGACGATGCCCAGCGCGTAAAGGTCGGCCGCGCCGGTCACCGGGCCGCCCCCGAGCCGTTCGGGTGCCATGTAGCCGGCCGTGCCGACCAGCATCCCGGAGGCGGTCATCGGGGCCGAGCCGGCCGCGTAGCTGATGCCGAAGTCGGTGACCTTGACCGTGCCATCCCGGTTCAGCAGCAGGTTGGCGGGCTTGATGTCACGGTGCACCAGGCCGGCGTCGTGCGCGGCCTGCAGCCCCGACGCGGCGCCGGCGATGATGTCCATCACCTGGGCGGGCGGCAGCGGGCCGTCCGCCAGCACCTGGGCCAGCGAGGGACCGTCGATCAGCTCCATGACCAGGAACGGCGGCTGGGGCGGCTTGGGCTCGACGTAGTCGTAGATGCGGGCGATGTTCGCCTGCGTCAGCGCCCCGGCCCGCTGCGCCTCGGCCCGGAACCGGGCCAGCGTCTCCGGCTGCTGGACGTGCTGGGCCAGCAGCAGCTTGACCGCGACCGGCCGGCCCAGCACCAGGTCAGTGGCACGCCAGACCTCGCCGTAGCCGCCCGCGGCGACCCGGTCGTCGAGCTGGTAGCGGCCGTCGAGCCGCGCCTCACTAGGCACCTGGCTGACTTACCCCCGCTCCCTGACTGTTATCCCGGCCGGGGCAGCATAACCGGCCCGCAGGCTCCGGCACGGGTATCCGGCCAAGCTTTTTAGCAAAAGCAATAAAGGGCGAATAGGGATCTTAATCCAAAGCGCGACATTGAGGGATTTTGCGCCGAAAATATGTGACGCTGTGTACGAGCAGTTAGTGGGCTGAGACGTAACGCAGCCGGGGAGGGATGGCGTGGCCCGTCCGAGGCTCAGCGAGCGCGCGCAGCAAAGGGCGCTGCGTCAGCAACTGCATGAGCGCGGAAGGGACCAGGCGGCGATCGCGGCCGAGTTCGCCCGGCGCTACCGGATGCGGCCGCGGAAGGCCTGGCGGCACGCGTACGGCTGGACGCTGCGGGAGGCGGCGGCCCGGATCAACGAGCTGGCCGCCCAGGACGGGCTGGACCCGCAGAGCCGGGCCGGGATGACCGCCGCGCACCTGTGCGAGTACGAGGACTGGCCGGGCGAGGCCTCCCCCGGCAGCGGCCGCGAGCCGACCGGCCGCAAGCCCACCGCGTACATCCTGTCCCTGCTGGCCCGGGCCTATGCGACCACGGTGCCGAGCCTGGTGGACGAGACCGACCAGTCATGGCTACCCCCGGCCGACCGGCTGGTCATCACCCAGCTGGCCGCCACCGTGGCCGCCGCCCAGCCCGCCCCGGTGGCCGACGCGGCCGAGGCGGCGGAGACCGCCCGGACGGACAACGAGCAGGTGGTCACGGCCGCCCGGGAAGCCCTGCAGCACGCCGAGCGGGCCATCCGCCGGGAGACCGACGAGGCCAGCCTGGCCAGCACCCGGGCCGAGCTCATCCGGCTGTCCAGGGCGTACATGACCGGGGAGCCGTTCCCGCTGTTCCAGCGGATGCGGCGGGTCCGGGCGGGGATCCACCGGTCCCTCGACCTGCGGCTCTGGCCGCAGGACGAGAAGGAGCTGTACTTCCTCCTCGGCCTGCTGAACAGCCTGATGGCGGTGGCCGCCAGCGACCTCGGCTACGCGGTCGCGGCCGGGAAGCTGGCCCAGGCCGGCTGGGCCTACGCCACGATCGTCGACCACCCGCCGTTAATGGCTCAGGTGCAGACCGAGCTGGCCGCCATCACCTACTGGTCCGGCCGGCCCGACGAGAGCCGGCGGCACGCCGTATGCGGCCTGGAGCTGCTCACCAGGGGCCCGAACGCGGCCCAGCTGCACCTGCATCAGGCCCGCGCGGCGGGCCGCCTGGGGGATGTCACCACCGCCCGGCAGGCCATCGCGGCCGCCGCCGACGCCCGCGACCGGGACCACCACGACGACGTGCTGGAGATCGCGGGCGAGTTCGGCTTCTCGCTGGCCTCCCAGCACTACCTGGCCGGAGCGGCCCTGGCCGAGGCGCCCGGTGCCGAGCGGGAGGCGGCGGCCGAGCTCGAGCTGGCCACCGCCATGTACGACCTGGGGCCGGGGCCCGACGGGGATCACAGCTTCGGCTGCGCGGCCCGGGCGCGGACCACGCTGGCGGCCACCCGGCTGCGGGCCGGACGGCTGGACGCGGTCCAGCCCGCGATCGCCCCGGTGCTGGCGCTGCCCCGCGGCCAGCGGATCGACTCGATCGCCGCCGGTCTCAGCCAGGTCCGCGACGAGCTGCGCCGCCCCCGCTACCGGGGCGCGGCAGGGACGGCCGACCTCGACGAGCAGATCCGCCTTTTCTTGCGGGAAACCGCGGTCACCGGGCGTTAGAGACGACCAGCACCGCGATCGGGCGACGGCAGTGCGGGCACGCCTCCATCGCGACCCGGGAGGCACCGGCCACCTCGGGCGGGGCGGGCTCCTCTTCCGGCACCGGGCGGACGGACCGCAGGCGGGCGGCCGCCAGCTCGTCGCGGGCCAGCTGGGCGGAGTTGCGGGCCCGCTGCCGGAGCACCGCGCCGGCGCTCTCGATCCGGTCATAGGACGCCACCAGCCGGTTCTCGGCCTTGAGCAGCTCGTCGCAGCGCACCCAGAATTGCCGGCGCAGCCGGTGGCGGCCCAGCTCGGCGTCGGACAGGGTGCTGCGCGAGTACCCGGTCATCGGGGCCAGGTCCCACTGGCTGAGGCCGGCCCGGTTGCGCATCGCCGCCAGCTGGCGGCCCAGGGCGCGCCGCATCTGCAGCAGCGACTCGTCGCCGGCCTCGTCCGGGACCGGGGCGGGCCTCACCGGTCCGCCCCGTCGCCGGTGGCCGGGCGCTGCGCCGTCGCGAACGCCATCCGCACGTGCCGGACCAGCGTGCCGTCCGGCTCCCGCATCCGGTCCAGCAGCGCGAAGGCCGCCCGGCGGGCCGCGTCCCGGTCCGCGCCGGGTATGTGCTGCCAGGCCAGCCGGGGCGCTTCGGCCCAGGACGCCTGCCACCACTGCCGCGGCCCGGTGTAGCGCACGTCGATTGTCCGGACGGCGACCTCGATGCCGGTGTACCCGAGCGCCGCCAGCTGGGTCGTCATCTCTTCCGGCGACCCGAGCCGCCGCACGTAGCTCTCGAACCCGGCGTGCTTGGCGAACGCGTCGACCGCGCCGAACACCGGCGACCAGCGCGGGTCGGGGCCGATACCCCAGGAGAAGCCGAGCGTGCCGCCCGGCTTGAGCACCTCCCGCCAGTTCCGCAGCGCCTGCCCGGTGTCCGGCAGCAGGTACAGCACCAGGCTGGCCAGCACGGTGTCGAAGCTGGCGGGCGTGAACGGCGGCTGGCCCGCGTCACCGCGCCGGGTCCGCACGTTGCCGAACCCGCGGGCGGCGGCCTCGGCGGCGGTGCGCCGCAGCATCCCCTCCGACAGGTCGAGGCCGGTCACCTGGCCACCCGGGGAGATCGCACGGGCGCAGCGGACGGCGATGGCCCCGGCTCCGCAGCCGGCGTCCAGTACCTGGTCACCGGGACGGGGGGTGGCCAGCGCGACCAGCTGCTCGGCGACCGGCCCGGCGAACTGGGCGCCGGAGCTGTCGTAGCGGGGCGCCGCCTCCTCGAAGGTGGCGATCAGCGGGCTGCTCATCTCAGCTCCCTACCGGTTTCGTCATCACGGTCATGCTGAAGCGCTGCTTGAGCAGCCCGAAGCTCTGCATGAGGTCCGGGACCCGCTGCAGATGCACGGCGTCCACGGTGGCCGGGAAGTTGCCGAGCGCCATGATCGCCGCGATCTGCTTGGTGATCGTGGTGTCCTTGGTGAGCGCCTTTTCCACCAGCGGCCGGTTGGTGTCGGACAGGGCCTGACCCTCGTCCAGCGCCTTGGCCACGGCCGCCGCGGTCTTCGGGTACTTGCGGCACCACTGGACGGTGGCGGCGTAACCGTCGATCGGGAAGTCCTGGGTGGCGCCCTGGTTGACGTCGAGCAGGGCCTCGCCGCCGACCTGTTCCTCGGCCTGGCTCAGGTACGGCTCGGGCAGGTAGGCGGCGTCGATGTGGTGCGCTTTGAGCGCGGCGGCCATGGCCGGGAAGCCCATCGCCACGAAGTGCACCTTGGAGGCGGGCACGCCCTGAGCGGCCAGCGCCGACGACACCAGCAGCTGGGCCACGCTGCCGAGGGCGTTGACCGCGATCGTCTTCCCCTGCAGCTGCTTGACGTTGTTCATGCCGGAGTCCGGCAGCACCACGACCTCGTCCACGTTCGCCGCGCCCGCGTAACCGTCGGCCAGGATGTGGAACTGGGCCGCCTTGTGCACCTGGGCCAGAATGAAACCGGCGTAGGCGCCATTGACCACGTCGATGCCGCCGTTGAGCAGCTCGGGGGTGACGTTGGCACCGGCCGAGATATTGACGATCTTCACGTTGAGGCCGGCCTTGCGGAAAAGGCCGTCCCGCTGGGCCACGTAGACCCCGGCCGAAGAGGCCGTGGGAACGGCCGCGATGACCAGGCTGGTCTTCTCCGGGCCGGTGGACGACACTTTCTCGGCGGCCGCGCCGGATGCGCACCCGGCGGCCGTGATCGCGGCCAGGGCGGTGATCAAGACGGCCACCCGGGGCCTGAGCGTCCGCGACAACTTAGACATGGCAAAACAATCAGCTGCCGACGCGGGTGCCGGTAAGGGCCGGCATGAAGTCCGGCAGGAGAATTTCGGTGAAAATTGCACTCAAATCGTCGCTGTAATTGCAGAGAATGCTCGAATTACTGTTTTTCAATTTAACTAAAGGGTCTGATGTGGTTTATGTGACCCGCCGGTGCGGGCCTGGTGGGGGTTCGGGCTGCTCGTGCGGCGGGGCGGCTTCGGGTGACGTCGCTGCGCGGACGCTTTTGGGACGCGGCTCGCGGGCGCCTCGGGACGCGCGGTTCGCGGACGCTTCGGGACGCGGGTCGCGGGCCTCTCGGGACGCGGCTCGCCGGGCGCCTCGGGACGCGGCTCGCCGGGCGCCTCGGGACGCGCGGTTCGCGGGCCCCCTCAGGACGGGCTCGGCGGCGCCTCGGGACGCGGCTCGCCGGGCGCCTCGGGTGATGTCCTTGCGTGGGCGCCCTGGGACAGAGCTCGGCCGCTCGGCTTTTCGGCTGGCGGGACGACGGCGACGGGATGGGCCAGCCCGGCGATGGTATGCCCGTGACGTGCCTCACCGAGCGCCTCAGTCGCAGGAGTTTCAAGATCCATCGGCCGGTTACGTTCTCAGCGCTATTCACTGACAACGTAACCGGCCGATGGATAATGAACGGGCAGGCGCGGCCGGCGCCGTGTCAACTGCGCAGTGGCCATCCAGACGGGGCATCCGTGTGCCCGTGGCGTGCCTCACCCAGCCCCCTGGTAACACCCGTCTCAGCTCAGGAGATTCGCCGCCGGCCGGCGGCCTGGGCCGGGGCCCGGGTGGCGATCCTCGACGGGGTGGGGCACTGGTGGATGGCCAGGATCCGGTGCCGGCTCGTTCTGGCGCGGGGACAGTCTGCGCAGCAACAGGTTATTGCCGGTCCGGGACAGCCGAGTCTGGCCTGGACGCGTGCTGAGCGGGCACGATGATGACCGTCACCGGCTGGCGGCAGTGCGGGCACTGCTCGGTCACCGTCATCGGCGACTCCGGGTCGGTGGCGGGCAGGCTGGCGGCGGGCGGGCTGGCGGGCAGCAGCGCGTGCAGCCGGGCCGACGCCTGCTGCTCGCGGGCCGCCTGCGCCTGGCTGCGGGCCGACCGGCGGGCCACGGTGGCCTGCGCCTCGATCCGGTCGTAGGCCCCGATCAGGGCGCCGTCCGCCCGCAGCGCGTCGTCGCAGCGCTGCCAGAACTCGCGGCGCAGCCGGTGGCGGCCCAGCTCGGCGTCCGACAGGGTGCTGCGCGAGTACCCGGTCAGCGGGGCGAACTCCCACTGACTGAAGCCGGACCGGCTGCGCAGGGCGGCCAGCCGCCGGCCGAGCGCCCGGCGCTGCTCCCAGATCCGTTCGGACCGGAGGTGGCCAGGGTCGGGTGCCAGGGCGTGCGGTCGGCCGGCGAAGGCATGCGCTCGCGGCAAAGTCATGTCGCCTCCCGTAAAAATGCGCGACGCAAGTGCGAACAAGCCCAATATGGCATATTAGTAACTATCGGGTCACTCCCCGTCTGGGGAACTTTTTGCAACTTGCGGTGTTTTTTTCGGATTGTTACTTGCAGACCCGTCGTGCCTGGTCAGGCGGGCGCGCCGGCCGCCTCGTACACGGACTGGCCGCCTGCGATCGTCAGCTCGACCCGGGTATCACCCATCTCGGCGGGCGACCGGGCGAAGATGTCCTGGCTGAGCACGGCCAGGTCGGCCCGGTGGCCGGGCCGCAGTGAGCCGAGCTCCTGCTCGCGGTGGTTGACGTAGGCCACCCCGCTGGTGAACGCGGCCACCGCCTGCGGCAGCGGCAGGGCCTCGGCGGCCAGGAACGGCTGCTCGGTCTCGGCGGTGCCGGGCCGGCCCAGCCGGAGCGACAGCCGGCGGTTGACCGCGACGTGGATCTCCTGCAGCGGGTCGGCGCTGGACACCGGCCAGTCGCTGCCGAAGGCGAGCCGGGCTCCGCGCCGGGCCAGCGTGCCGATCAGGTACTGCCAGTTGGCCCGCTCCGGGCCGACGATGGGCAAGGTCAGCTCGTCCATCTGTGGCTCGTGGACGGCCCAGAGCGGCTGGAAGTTGGCCACCACCCCCAGGTCGGCGAACCGGTCGACGTCCTCGGGCCGGATGAACTGCAGGTGGGCGATGTGGTGGCGCCGGTCCGGACCGGGCGCCCCGGCCACCGCGTCCAGGGCGGTGTGCACGGCCCGGTCGCCGATGGCGTGCATGTGGACCTGGAACCCCTCACGGCTGAGCAGCCGGACGGCCGCGGCCACCTCCTCGGCGGGCACGAACAGGTCACCCCGGTGGGCGTGCGGGCCGCGGCCGTTCTCGTGACCGGTATACGGCTCGGTCATGGCCGCGGTCAGCGTCTCGCACACCCCGTCCAGCATCAGCTTGACCGAGGTGGCACGGAACGGGCCGCCGGCGGCGCGGGCGCGCCGGGCCAGCAGGCCGGGGATCTGCTCCGGGCCGCGGCTCCGGTCCCACCACAGCGCCCCGTTGACCTGCCCGGTCAGCCAGCCCTGGTCAGCGGCGCGGCAGTAGGTTTCGAGCGCGTCGGGGATGCCGATGTCCGGGGCCTCGCCGACGATCGCGTCCTGCCAGTGGGTGATGCCGAGTGAGTGCAGGTGCCGCTGGCCGGCCCGCAGCCCGGCCGCCAGCTCGTCCGCCGACGGCGGCGGGATCAGCCGGGACACCAGCCGCATGGCGCCGTCGTGCAGCACGCCCAGCGGCTCACCGCCCGGATCCCGCTCGATCCGGCCGTCGGCCGGGTCCGGGGTGTCCCGGGACAGGCCCGCCCGGGCCAGCGCCGACGGGCTGACCCAGGCGCTGTGGTGGTCCCGGTTGGGCAGGAACACCGGCCGGCCGCCGGCCGCCGCGGTCAGGTCGGCGCCGGACGGCACGCCGCCCGGGAACGCCTCCATCGACCAGCCACCGCCCAGCACCCACTCGTCCGGGCCAAGCGCGCGGGCACAGGCGGCGATGACGTCCAGGTACCGGTCCCGGCTGCGCGGCCCGGTCAGGTCGCAGCGCAGGCTCTCCAGGCCGCCCCCGACCGGGTGGACGTGCGCGTCGCCGAACGCGGGAATGGCCAGCCGGCCACCGAGGTCGACGACCCGGGTCCGCGGCCCGGCCGCCGCCCGGGCTTGCGCGGTGGTGGTCAGCGCGGTGATCCGGGCGCCGTCGGCCACGATCGCGTCGCAGCCCGCTCCCGCCCCGTCCGGTGACCACAACCGGGCATTGAGCAGTACCAGCGACGCAGTCATGGCGGCCTCCCGGTTACTTCTTACCTCGTCCCGGGCCGGCCGCGACGGATAAGCTGGCGCGGAACTTTTCCGGAAGGAGCCCGAGTGACCTCTGTCAGGCTGCTTGGACTCGACATCGGCGGCACGTCGAGCCGGGCGCGCATGGTGGTGGACGGCGTCGTGACGGCCGAGGCGCAGGCCGCCAGCGCCAGCCTGACCGCCGCCGGGTCCGATTCGGCCGCCGCCGCGCTGGCCGAGCTGCTGGCCCAGCTGCCGCTGAGCGACCCGTTCGACGCGATCTGCGCCGGGTCGGCCGGCAGCAACGTGCCGGGCGCGCGGGAGTTCCTGGCCGACCGGCTGGCCCCGCTGACCCGGACCGGCACCGTGATCGTGGTCAACGACGCGATGCTGGTGCTGCCGGCGGCCGGGCTGGACGAGGGGGTGGCCGTGATCTGCGGCACCGGCTCGATCGCGGTCGGGACCTGGCAGGGCCGTGAGGCCCGGTCCGGCGGCTTCGGTTACATGCTGGGCGACGAGGGCAGCGGCTACTGGATCACCCGGGCGGCGGTACGGGCGCTGCTGGACCGGCGGGACCGCGGCGTGCCGCTGGGCACGCTGGGCGAGGTGCTGCTGACGGCGGCCGGGGCGAGCCACATCGACGAGCTGCACCGGATGTTCTACGACTTCCCGCACCCCCGCCGGTGGGCCCGGCACGCCCCGCTGGTGCTGGACGCGGACGACGCGGCCGCCCGGGCCATCGCCGTGGAGGCGGCCCAGGCGCTGGCCGGGCTGGCCGCCTCGGCGATGGGGCGGCTCGGCAACCCGGCCGGCCTGCCGGTGGTGCTGGGGGGCGGGCTGATGGGGCACCCCCGGCTGCGGGAGGCCGCGGTCATCGCGGTCCGCGCGGTGCTGGGGGGCAGTGAGGTGCGGGCGCTGACCGACCCACCGGTGGCCGGGGCGGTCCGGCTGGCCGGGGCGGCCGCCCGCAGCACGCCCGCGTCACCCTAGGCCCGCGTCACCCCGGCAGGCGTCACCCCAGCGAGGCCAGCGCGGCGCGGACGACGCCGCCGGACCGGTCCAGCGCGTCCCGCGCCACCGCCGGTTCCACCCCGGCCAGCAGCGCGACCAGGGCGACCCGGAGGTCGCCGCCGGCGTCGGTCAGCGCGGCGGCGCACTGTTCCTCCGGCGCCCCGGTGGCCTGGACCAGCAGCCGCCGCTGGCGGGCCCGCAGCTTGGCGTTGACGGGAGTGACGTGCACCATCAGGTTCGAGTAGGTCCGGCCGGTACGAACCATGAGCGCGGTCGAGAACGCGTTCAGCAGCATCTTCTGGGCGGTGCCGGCCTTGAGCCGGGTGGAGCCGGTGACCGCTTCCGGGCCGGTGTCCGCGCACACGCAGACGTCGGCCAGGCCGGCCAGCGCGGCGGCCGGGTTGGCGGTGATCAGGGCGGTGAACGCCCCGGCCGCCCGGGCCTGCCCGAGGGCGGCGCCGACGTAGGGGGCACCGCCAGCCGCGGACAGCCCCAGCACCAGGTCGGCGCCCCGGACCCCGGCGGCCGCCGCGGCCCCGGCCGCCCGGTCGTCCTCGGCCCCCTCGACGGCCTGCCGCAGGGCCTGCTCGCCGCCCGCCAGGTGGGCCACCACCACGCCGGCCGGCAGGCCGAAGGTGGGCCGCAACTCGGCCGCGTCGAGCACGCCCAGCCGGCCGGAGGTGCCACTGCCGACGTAGTGCACCCGGCCGCCGGCCGCGACCCGGGCGGCCGCCTCGTCGACCACGGCGGCCAGCGCGGGCAGCGCCCGCCGGACAGCCGGGGCGACCAGCGCGTCCTCGTCGTTGAGCCGGTCCAGCAGGCTCAGCGTCGGCAGCGTGTCGAGGTCCAGCGTGCGCTCGTTGCGCTCCTCGGTCGGCGGTCCCAGATGGGCCAGGGCAGATGGCACGCTGACCTCGCTCGGGTCGACAGCGGCGGTGCGTTAATTATTTACTCGGCCGGGCGGGGCTGGCAATTATGCAACGGAGCGGATGCGCAGCACCGCCAGGCCGCCGCCTACGGTCGCCACCGCCGACAGCGCAAACAAAGCCGGGTAACTGTGCAGCGCGTACAGCACGACCCCCGCGATCATCGGCGCCACCACCAGCGGTAGCGCGTTGGCCACGTTGATCACACCCAGGTCCTTGGCGCGGTCGGAGGCGGCCGGCAGCACCTGGGTCAGCACCGCCGGGGCGGCCGCCCAGTAGGTGCCGAATCCCAGGCCGAGCAGGGGCGCGGCCGCCAGCGCGGCGGTCCAGGTGGGCGAGATGACCAGCAACAGGGCGGCCACCGCCATGATCGCGGCCGCGCCGACCGCGTAGCGCCGGCGGTTGCCGGACCGGTCCGAGGCGGTGCCGCACACCACCCCGGCCACGATCAGGGCCCCGCCGTAGATCGCCATCAGGATCAGCAGCCCGGTCTGCGGGTCGTGGTAGTGAGCGGCGTCGGACAGGAAGTACAGCAGGTACAGCGTGCCCAGGCCGTTGCCCAGGTTGATCAGGAAGTGCATGGTCCAGGCCCAGCCGAAGTCCGGGTAGCGGCGCGGTGACACCCACAGCCGGCGCAGCGTGACCCCGACCGGCTGCCGGGGCACCAGCCCCGGCGGCAGCACGTCGTCGGGGGTGAACAGCGCGAACACCAGCGCGCCGAGCACCACCAGCACCCCGCAGGCCAGGTAGCCGGACGCCAGGCCGGTGACCAGCACGGTGACCAGCGCGGCGCCGATCACGGTGCCGAGCATCTGGCTGATCCCGATCAGGCCGCCCAGCGCGCCGCGCTGGGCGACCGGCACCCGGTCCGGCAGCGCGGCGGTCAGCGTGGCCAGCATGACGCCCAGCCCGGCCTGGGCCAGGAACCAGCCCGCCATCATCACCACGGCGTCGGGCGCGATCGCGAGCACGGCCAGCCCGGCCGCGCCGAGCACCGCCCCGCCCACCGTCCACGGATGCCGCCGTCCCCAGCGGGACGTGGTGCGGTCCGACAGGGCGCCCGCGATCGGGTTGGTGACCAGCGCGGCCAGCGCGCCCGCGCCCATCACGAGCGACAGCAGCAGGGTCTTGCTGGCCCGGTCCAGGTGCTGGGCCTGCTCGGGCAGCAGCACCTGGATGGGGGCGTAGACGCCCAGCCACAACCCGATGTTGGCGGTGAACAGCAGCGTGATCCAGCCGGCCCGGACCGGCGTTTCCGGCTCGGCCAGTGCCGCCAGACCAGCCGCCAGCCCGGCCGCCGGTTCCAGCGGGACCTGACCGGCCGATGGCTTGGCGACCTCGCTCATCGTCGTACCGCCGGGCAGGTCAGCCGAAGCACTGGCCCTCACCGCGGTAGGTAGGCACCGGATAGGCGGGCGCGTCGTCCTCGACCAGGTAGTAGTCGTTGAAGCGCTCGGCCAGTTCGCCGGCCTTGGCGTGCCGCAGCCACACCCGGTCCCCCACCCGCAGCGCGGCGGCTGCCCGCCCGAGCACCGGGGTCTGCACCTCGCCGGCCCCTCGGTCCCGGACAGCTTCAGCCCGGCGGGCAGGTACGGGACGGGCGCCCGGTCCTTGCCGGGCGGCCCGGAGGCGATGTAGCCGCCGGAGAACAAGGTGGCGACCGGGCCGCCGGGGCGGCGGACCACCGGCAGCGCGTACACCAGCGCCGGGCGCGGCGAGAACCGCCGGTAGGCGTCGAACAGGGACGGCCCCATCAGCCCGGAACCGGCCGTGACCTCGGTGACCGACGGGTCGGCGGCGGTGGTCTCGAGGCTCCCGGTGCCGCCGCCGTTGACGAACTCCAGCGGCGCCAGGGCCTGGATCTGCCTGATCGCCTGCCCACGCCGTTCCCGCAGCTCGGTCGCGCTCAGCCGCTGGATCAGGCGCAACGCCACCCCCCGCAGCGGGCGGCCCGGCGGCGCGTCGCCCAGGCCGGCGATCTGCGCCTCATAAGACATCGCCCCCGCCAGCCGGTACCCGGGCCGGGCGAGCACGGTGCGGGCGAACGCCACCGCCTGCTCGGGGGTGTGCAGCGGCGAGCGCAGCGCCCCGATGTGCACGGCCGGCCGTCCAGACTGGGCTGCCCAGGACAGGGGCCGCCAGGACGCGTCCAGGTCCAGGCAGATCCGCAGCTCCGGGTGGTCCGCGCCGACCGCCTCGTCCACCAGGTCGAGCTGCTCGGCCGAGTCGGCCATCAGCGTGACGCGCTGCCGGGCCACCTCGTCGGCGGCCAGCGCGGCCAGCGCGCCGCGGTCGGCGGTCGGGTACCCCACCACCAGGTCGTCACTGGTCCCCTGGGCGCACAGCCACAACGCCTCGCGCAGCGAGTAGCACAGCAGCCCGGCGAAGCCCGGCCGGGCCAGCACCCGGTCGAGCAGGGCGCGGCAGCGCACCGACTTGCTGGCCACCCGGATCGGCCGCCCGGCCGCGCGGCGCACCAGGTCATCGGCGTTGTGGTCGAAAGCCGCCAGGTCGACCACGGCCAGCGGCGGGTCCAGTCCCTTGGTGGCCTGATCAAGAGCGGGCATGCCCGCACAGTAGGCGATGGCTGGCGAAAGGAGAAGGCCCGTGGCATGATCCGTTACTTGCGGGTAGGACAGCCCGGGGAGGCGGCGTGGCGGACGGCACCTGGCGGAACTGGGCCGGCAACGTCACCGTCAGACCGGCCCGGTGGGAGCGCCCGGTCAGCGCCGAGGGGATCGCGCAGGCGGTCGCGGCGGCGGACGCCGAGGGGCTGACCATCCACGCGGTCGGGAGCGGGCACTCGTTCACGCCGATCGCGGTCGCGCCGGGGGCGGCTCTTGACCTGTCCGGCTGGACCGGCATCGTGGCCGCCGACACCCGGACCGGGCTGGTCACCGTGCGGTCGGGCACCCGACTGCGGGAGCTCAACGCCGACCTCGACCGGCTGGGCCTGGCCCTGGCCAACCTGGGCGACATCGACGTGCAGACGCTGGCCGGGGCGACCTCCACCGGCACCCACGGCACCGGCGCCGCCCTCGGCGGCCTGGCCACCCAGATCGAGGCGCTGCGGCTGGTGCTGGCGGACGGCTCGGTGGTCAGCTGCTCGGCGTCCGAGCGGCCGGACCTGTTCGCGGCGGCCCGGGTGGGGCTGGGCGCGCTCGGCATCATCACCGAGATCACGCTGCGCTGCGTGCCGTCGTTCATACTGTCGGCCGAGGAGGGCCCGGAGCCGATCGAGGACGTGATCGGCCGGTTCGGCGAGCTGCCGGCCGCCCACGACCACTTCGAGTTCTACTGGATCCCCTACGGCCGCAACGCGCTGGTCAAGCGGAACAACCGGCTCCCGGCCGGGCAGCAGGCCCGCCCGCTCAGCGCGGCCCGGCGGTTCTACGAGTACGAGGTGATGGAGAACGCCGCCTTCGGGCTGCTCTGCCGGACCGGCCGCCGGGCGCCCCGGATCATCCCCCGGCTGAACCAGATCACCTCGGCGGCGCTGTCGCGGCGCAGCTACTCCGACCGTTCCCACCGGGTGTTCACCACCCGGCGGCGGGTGCGGTTCGTGGAGTCCGAGTACGCGATCCCGGCCGAGACCGCACCCGAGGTGCTGGCCGAGCTGCGCCGGGAGGTACCCAAGCTCGCCGACCCGGTGATGTTCCCGGTCGAGGTGCGGGTGGCGGCCGCCGACGACATCTGGCTGTCCACCGCCCAGGGCCGCGCCAGCGCCTACATCGCCATCCACCAGTACCGCGGGCTGCCCTACGAGGCCTACTTCGCGCTGTTCGAGTCGATCGTGGCCGGGGTCAACGGCCGGCCGCACTGGGGCAAGATGCACACGCTGGACGCGGCCCGGCTGCGCGAGCTGTACCCGCACTTCGGCGACTTTGTCCGGATCCGGGACGAGGTCGACCCGGAGGGCCGGTTCACCAACCCGTACCTGGACCGGGTGCTGGGGCCGCCCGGTGGCCAGGCCAGCCCCGCGTAGGCTGCCGAAAGATCTTCTCGTTCACGTGGTCCGGCCAGGAGGCCCCGTCAGGAGGCATTGTGGATCTGTCGTTTCTGCGCCCGCTGCTGGAAAACCCGGGCCCGTTCGTGTCGGTGTACCTGGACACCTCGGACCCCAACCGGGGGGCCGACGCCCAGGCCCGGCAGCTGCACTGGCGTGACCAGCGGGAAGAACTGGCCAAGGAGCACGACGACCCGGCCACGCTGGACGCGGTCGCGGCGGCGCTGGCCCGGCCGGAGACGTTCGGGACCCAGGGGGTGGCGGCGTTCGGCGCCAACGGCCGTGCCCCGCTGACGGTCCAGCTGCCCGGGCCGCCGCGCCGGGCCGGCGGCGGCTGGAGCCGCCTGCCCGACCTGCTGCCGCTGCTGGTACAGGCTCCGCCGCGGCCGCCGCACCTGCTGGTCAGCGCCAACCGCGAGGGTGGCGAGGTGCTGGTGGTGGGGGGCGCGGGCTCCGGTCAGGAGCAAGAGGTACAGGGCACCGGCTGGCCCGTGCACAAGGTCAAGACCGGCGGCTGGTCCCAGGACCGTTACCAGCGGTCGGCCGAGGACGCCTGGGCGACCAACGCCAAGGAGCTCGCGGCCGCGGTGGTCAAGGCGGCGGGCGGCCAGCGGCTGGAGGCGGTCATCGTGGCCGGGGACACCCGGGCCCGGGAGCTGCTGGCGGAAAAGCTGCCGGACGAACTGCGGCGGCAGACCGTGCTGGTCGACCGGGAGGTGCCGGTGGACTCGGCCGAGCTCACCACGGCGGCCGAAGAGGTCCTGCAGAAGCTCGAGGACGACGACGCACGCCACCAGCTCGGGACGTTCCACGACCAGGCCGGCACCGGGCGGGCGGTCGAGGGCCTGGCCGCGACGGTAGCCGCGCTGCGCGACGGGCAGGTGGCCGAGCTGTTCATCGGCGGCCGGTACATCGACGGTGACCGCAACGCGCTGGAGCTGGACTGGGCGTCCACCCCGGCCTGGGTCGGCCCCGGCCTGGCCGACGTCGCCCTGTCCGAGGCGGACCTGCGGGACCGGGGCGTGACCGACGTGGCGCAGGACCGGGTCAGCGCCGCGCTGATCCGGGCCGCGGCCGGCACCGACGTGCGGCTGTACGTGGTGCCGCCGGGCGGCCCGGCCGCCGGTGACAGCCCGCTGCGGGAGGACATCGGCGCCCTGCTGCGGTTCGCGGCGCCCGGAGCCTAGATCCGGCGCAGCACGATGATCATGCGCCAGGCTTCTCGGTCGGCCAGGCTCACGCCGTCGGCGAAGTCGCCGTAGCAGGCCACCTCGGCGAAACCGCCCGCCAGGCGGACCGCCGCGCTGACCTCGGTGCCGGTCCAGAACCGGTTCGGCACCACGTCGGTCAGCGTGCGGACACCGCCGGCGTCGCGCACGGTGACCTGGACGTGTTCCCGGGTCACCTGGGTCACCGGGTCGATCACGTCGTCGCCGCCGCCCCAGCGGACGTGCACCCGGCGGGCGCCGACCTCGCTGTCCCACTCCGAGCTGGTCCGCGGGACCAGGGTGAGGAAGTCGGCCGGGTGGGCCAGCTCCATGATGTACAGGCCGCCCGGGCTGACCGCCTGGCTCACCGCTCCCAGGTGGGTCACCAGGTCGTCCAGGGTCATCAGGTGGCACACCGAGTTCAGCATGGTGACCGCCAGGGCGACCGGCTGGGCGAGCTTGAAGTCGCGCATGTCGGCCCGCATGACGTCCAGGCTCAGCCCCGCCGTGGACGCTTTCTCGCTGGCCCAGGCGCACATGGCCGGGCTGAGGTCCAGGGCGGTGGCCGGTACGCCGCGGCGGGCGAACTCCAGCGAGTGCTCGGCCGGACCGGCCGCCAGCTCGAGCACCGAGGCGGGGACGGCCGGGTCGGCGTGCCGCGCGTACCAGCGGTCCAGGGCGTCGACCTCGGTCCGGACGTCGCGGTAGGCGCAGGCCAGCTCGTACAGCTCAGGCTCGTCGTAGATTCCTGTCACCCGGACATTGTGCCGCAGGCGCATCGGGAGCATTGTGCCGCAGGCACATCGGGAGCATTGTGCCGCAGGCACATCGGGAGCATTGTGCCGCAGGCACATCGGGAGCATTGTGCCGCAGGCACATCGGGAGCATTGTGCCGCAGGCACATCGGGAGCATTGTGCCGCAGGCGCAACAGCAAAAACTGCGCGGACGCGGGTGGCTAGCCGGGCGGGGTGTTCCTGCGGCAAACTGGCCGCATGATGACCGAGGCCCAGGCCCTTACCGCCCTGGCGCGGGAGGACCCGGAGGCAGCCGACGAGGCTAAGGCGGCCCTGGGCTGGCTCACCAACGGCGCAGGCCTGGAGACCGTCTCGCAGCTCAAGCTGCAGGAATTCGTCTGGTACGCGCTGCCGGTCAAATGGCCCATGACCACCGGCGAGCTGATCGCGGTGACCCGGGCGCTGGGCCGCCTGTTCTCGATGGTCGGCATGGAGCGCTACGCCGACGTGTGCCTGTCCCCCGGCACCGAGCAGATCCTCACCGCCTACGCCCGCGGTCACGAGGCCGGGATCGCCGCCTACGCCGAAGCGGTGGAAAACTCCAGCACCGCGCCGCCCGACACCAGCCTGCTGGCCTGGGGCTCGGTGATGGGACCGGACGAGCGGGCCGCCTACGACGCCTGCGCGGCCGCGGTCGAGCTGGCCATCGCCTCGGGTGAGCTGTCGGCCGGCGCCCGCGGCTGGCGGGCCAAGCGGCGGGCTCTCATCGACCGCTGGATCACCACTCCGCCGGCCGCCCCGATGGCTCCCGGAGGCGGCCGGCACCGGGCCCACCACGCGCCCGGGGTGAGCGACACCTGGCTGGACCGGATCCACACCGAGCGGATGGACGCCTGGGCCAACAGCCGGCCCGGCGAACGGTCACGGCTGGCCGCCGCGGTGCTCCCGCGGCTGCTGGAGGAGACCACCCCGGCCGAGGACGCGCTGCCCACCCTGGGCTGGCTGCTGGGGCACGCCGACGTCGGGCTCAAGCTGACCGCCCGCCACTACATCCCGCCCGCGATCATCACCGAGGCGGTGGACGAGTTCGGCTGGCGGGACCAGCTGCCGGGGGCGCTCCGGCAGGAGCTGGACGTGTTCCCGCTGCACACCCTGCGCGGCCTCGCCCAGGGCGAGATGGGCGCGATCCGGCGGGCCGGCACCAGCCTGGTGCTGACCAGGACCGGGCGGCTGATGGCCGAGGACCCGATGGTGCGATGGCGGATCGGCACCGCCGCCCTGGTCGGCGCGGACGACGGGCCGCGGCCGGACTTCGCGGTCGCCGTTCGCGAGGCGAGCCTGCTTTTCCTGCTGGTCAGCGGGCCGGCCGGGTACGAGGAGCTGACCCGGCACCTCGCCCGCATCCACGCCGAGGAGGGCTGGACGTCCCGCGGGCGGGGCGACCTGTCCGAGGCGGTGCGGCGTGAGATCCACGGCCTGCGGCATCGGCTGTGGGCGCTGCACCTGCTCTACACCGGGCGCGCGTCCCGGGAGCCGCTGACGCTGACCGAGACCGGCGTGTACGCGGCCCTGGCCGCGCTCCGGTCCCGGGCCCGCGGGCCACGGCATCACGTCGGACTGGGCTAGGCACCCGGACGTATCAGCATTTTCTAAATAAAATCTGATCTCAACGGCGGGTACCCGACATAGTTCTCGGCCAGCGTGGTGGCCGCGGCCCGCGAACCGGTCACGTAGCGCAGCTGGGACTGCATCAGCTGCTCGTCCATGGCGTCCCCGGCCACGTGCAGCATGGTCGTCATCCACCAGGAGAAATGGCTGGCCCGCCAGACCCGCTGCAGGCAGGCGGCCGAGTAGGCGTCGGCCCGCTCGGGGTCGCCGCCGGCCAGTCCGACGAGCGCGTCGGCGAGCACGGTCACATCGGCCACGGCCAGGTTGAGGCCCTTGGCCCCGGTGGGCGGGACGATGTGGGCCGCGTCCCCGGCCAGGAACAGCCGGCCCGCGCGCATCGGCGTCGCGACGAAGCTGCGCATCGGGGTGACCGACTTCTCGGTAATCGGCCCGTCCTTGAGCTCCCAGCCCGGGACCTCGAAGCGGGTCTTCAGCTCGGCCCAGATCCGGTCGTCCGGCCACCCGGCGATGTCCTCGTCCGCCGGTACCTGCAGGTAGAGCCGGCTGACCTGCGGCGACCGCATCGAGTGGAGCGCGAACCCGCGGGTGTGCCGGCAGTAGATCAGCTCATCGGTGGACGGCGGCACCTCGGCCAGGATGCCGAGCCAGCCGAACGGGTAGGCCCGCTCGACCACGTTCAGCAGGCCGTCCGGCATGGCGGGACGGCAGATGCCGTGGAAACCGTCGCAGCCGGCGATCGCGTCGCACACCACCTCGTGCCGCTGGCCGACGGCGTCGGTGTAGCGCAGCACCGGCCGGTCGGTGTCCAGGCCGTCCACCTCGGTGCCGCTGACCTCGAAGTGCAGCGCCGCCCCGGCCGCGGTCCGGGCCTCGATCAGGTCCTTGACGATCTCGGTCTGAGCGTAGATGGTGACCATCCGGCCGTCCGTCAGGTCACGGAAGTCCAGGTGGTGCCGCTCCCCCGCGAACTGCAGGTAGATCCCGCCGTGGGGCAGCCCCTCGCGGTCCAGCCGGGCGCCCAGCCCGGCCGCCCGCAGCAGCCGGACGGTGCCGTCCTCCAGCAGGCCGGCCCGCTGCCGGGCCTCGCAGTAGGCCCGGCTGCGGTTCTCCACCACCACCGAGTCGACGCCGCGGAGCGCGAGCAGGTGGGACAGCAGCAGCCCGGCCGGGCCCGCGCCGACGATGCCGACCTGGGTCCGTTCGGTGGCCATCGATTCCTCAGAAGGGGTACGGGGTGATGTCGCCGCGAATCGTGACCCAGCGGGTGTCGGTGAACGCGTCGAGGTTGGCGGTGCCGCCGAAGCGGGCCCCGGTGCCGGAGGCGAGCAGGCCGCCGAACGGGATGTTGGGCTCGTCGTCGACGGTCTGGTCGTTGATGTGCACGATCCCGGTCGGGATCTTGCGGGACAGCTCCAGCCCGCGCATCACGTCGCGGGTGAGGATGCCGAGCGAGAGACCGTACTCGCTGTCGGCGGCGAGCTTGGCCGCGTCCTCGGCGGAGGCGAACGGCACCACCGGCGCCACCGGGCCGAACACCTCATTGGCGTAGGCGGGCATCTGCGGAGCCACGTCGGCCAGGACCGTGGGCCGGTAGAACAGGCCTTCGTAGGTGCCGCCGGCGGCCAGCCGCGCGCCGGCGTCGACGGTCGCGGTGACCAGCCCGTGCACCTTGTCGAGCTGGCGCTGGTCGATGATCGGCCCCAGCGCGACCTGCTCGGTGGCCGGGTCGCCGACCGGCAGATGGCTGGCCTTTTCCGCCAGCCGGCTCACGTACTCGTCGTAGACCGGCTGCTGCACCAGGTGCCGCCCGGTGGTCATGCAGATCTGGCCCTGGTGCAGGAACGAGCCCCACGCCCCGGCCGACGCCGCCCGGTCCAGGTCGGCGTCGTCCAGCACGATCAGCGCGGAGTTGCCGCCCAGCTCCAGGTGCACCCGCTTGAGGTGGCGGGCCGCGAGCTCGCCGACCCGGCGGCCCGCGGCGGTGGAGCCGGTGAACGAGACGACCCGCACCGCGGGCTCGGTGACCACGGCCTCGCCGACGTCGACCCCGCCGGGGAGCACGTGCAGCAGCCCTTCCGGCAGCCCCGCCTCCTCGAACACCCGGGCGAGCACGACACCGCCGGACACGGCGGTGCGCGGGTCGGGCTTGAGGATGACCGCGTTGCCGAGGGCCAGGGCGGGGGCAACCGACCGGATGGCCAGGATCTGCGGGAAGTTGAACGGCGCGATCACCCCGACCACGCCGACCGGGACCCGCTCGCTGTAGCTGAGGCGCGGCTGCTCGCTGGGCAGCAGCTCGCCGTAGGGCCGGGACGGCAGCGTGGCCGCCTCGAAGATCTCCTCGGTGGCCACGTGGGTCTCGAACTGCATCGCGGGCGGGATCTTGCCCATCTCGCGGATGCCCCACGGCTCGATCTCGGCCGCGGCCGCCAGCCACAGGTCGCCGGCCCGGCGCAGGATCGCCTGGCGCTCGGTGTGCGGCCGGGCGGCCCAGCCAACCTGGGCGGCCGCCGCGACCTGGGCGGCCCGGGCCACGTCGGCCGGGGTGGCCAGACCGACCCGGCCGATCTCCTGGCCGGTGGCGGGCTCGTTCACGGCGGTGTCGCCACCGCCGCCGGTGATCCAGCCGCCGGTGAAGATCTTGCCGCGCCAGGCGGACTCATCCATGAGTGCCATGACCACTCCCGCAGTGTTGTCTTGTCGGCCTCCGGCCGAACGATGTGCGGTGTACGAACGACGGTGCTGACAGCGAACCTAGGGCGGCGGTGTGGCTGGTGTCAAAGGAGGCCGGGGGCTATGTTCGTCTCGTGCGCACAGCGAACAGCGAGGACGGCACCCGCGACGCGGATTTCGTCCAGTCGCTCGAACGCGGGCTGGCGGTGATCCGCGCCTTCGACGCCGAGCACCCCAAGCTGAGCCTGTCCGAGGTGGCGGCCATCACCGGGCTGAGCCGGGCCGCGGCCCGGCGGTTCCTGCACACGCTGGTCGGCCTCGGTTACATGCGGATGGAAGGCAGCCAGTTCTCGCTGCGGCCGAAGATCCTCGAGCTCGGCTACGCCTACCTGTCCAGCCTGTCGCTGCCCGAGGTGGCGATGCCACACCTGGAGCAGCTGGTCGAGCAGGTCCGGGAATCGTCCTCGGTGTCCCAGCTGGACGGGGACGACGTGGTGTACATCGCGCGGGTGCCGACCCGGCGGATCATGACCGTGGCGATCAGCGTGGGCACCCGGTTCCCGGCCTACGCCACCTCGATGGGCCGGGTGCTGCTGGCCGACCGGCCGGACGACTGGCTGGACGGCTACCTGACCTCGGTGACCCTGGTCCCGCTGACCCCGCACACGGTGGCCGACCCGGCCGCGCTGCGGGCCGAGCTGGGCAAGATCCGCGAGCAGGGCTGGGCCCTGGTCGACCAGGAGCTGGAGGAGGGGCTGCGGTCGGTGGCGGCGCCGATCCGGGACGCCGACGGGCGCGCGATCGCGGCGGTCAACGTGTCCACCCACGCCGGCCGGCGCACGGTCGCCGAGGTCGTCGACGACCTGCTGGCGCCGCTGCTGCGGACCGCGCAGGCCATCGAGACTGACCTGCGACTGCAGTAATCGAAGCCCGCCTGCCACACTGGTCCCGTGCAGACACTGGTCATTGATCATCCGCTGGTTACCCACAAGCTCACCGCGCTGCGCGACGTGAGCACCGAGACCGCCACGTTCCGGCGGCTCGCCGACGAACTCGTCACCCTGCTCGCCTACGAGGCGACCCGGGAGGTCCGGGTCCAGCCGGTCACGGTGCAGACCCCGCTCGGCGACGCGGCCGGTGTCAAGATCGGGAACCCGCCGCCGCTGATCGTGCCGGTGCTGCGGGCCGGCATCGGCATGCTCGACGGCATGATCCGGCTGCTGCCGATGGCCGACGTGGGCTTCGTCGGCCTCGTCCGGGACGAGGAATCGCTGGTCGCATCGACCTACGCGGACCGGATCCCGGCCGACCTGACCGGCCGCGAGGCGTTCGTGCTGGACCCGATGCTGGCCACCGGGGGCACCCTCCAGACCGTGATCGCGATGCTGGTCGAGCGGGGCGTCACCTCGGTCACCGCGGTCTCGCTGCTGGCCGCGCCGGAAGGCATCGAGCGGCTGGAAAAGGCGTTCGGCGAGCAGTCCGGGCCACCGGTCCGGGTCGTCACCGCCGCCGTCGACGACCGGCTGGACGAGCACGGCTACATCTACCCGGGCCTCGGGGACGCGGGAGACCGCCTGTTCGGCGAGGTATGACGGGAAGCGGCGGCGTCGAGCTGTCGCCCGCCGAGCTCGACGCTCTCGGCGCTCTCGGCGCTCTCGATGCCCTCGACGCCCTCGACGCCAGGTGGGCCGCCAGCTGGACCCTCCGGAGATCGCGCGGCGGCTGGCCGGAATCACCGCGCCCTGGTGCGTCGCCGCGGGCTGGGCGCTGGACCTGGTCCTGCTGTCAAGGCCAGGCACGCCCGCCCCAAGGACCAGGCCGACTTCGCAGGCACCGTCCCGCATCTGACCGAGGCTCAGCGCACTCGGCTGGCTAGGCTCCTGGGGCGCGTGTATCCAGGGCACGGCTGGCTGGCGAGCCTGTGACCGCGCGGACTCCTGGGGCCGGTGGGCCGCCCGCCGCGCGAGGTGCTTTGGCTGGCGGGCCGCCGTGGGGGGTCGAAGGTAACTTCGGTACCCCTTAGAGGGCACCAAAGTTACCTTCGACCCCCCTCTGGCAGGACCTTGCGGGCAATCCCGTACCGGGAGCACCCGCTGGCCACGCCTGTCACCCAGCCAGCACCAGCCCAGGCCGACCCGCACCCGCCTGTAAGCGATGTGGCATCGCCTCCATAAGAGTGTCGGCAATGCGGCATGGCCAGCAAACGAATACAGCCTGCTGGGACGGTATGCCCTCGGAGGGGCCGTTGAGGCGCCCGCTGCGTGAGGGCGGCGGCAGGGGGGCCATCCAGCACGCGCAAAGGTAACTTTGCGCGTGTAAGAGGACTAGCGAAGTTACCTTTGCCTACGTACGAGCCCGGGAGTGACGGGGCTGGTGTGACTGCAGGGCTGCAGGGTGATTGGTGTCCTGACGGTGAGGACCAGCGCGGGCGGGAGTGGCCAGCCCTACGCTGGCCAGCGGGCCCGGCGCATGCGCCGGGCCGACCGGGCGCCGGGGTCCCAGCGCGAAGACCGCGGCCGGCAGGCGGCTGAAAATCACCCCACCCCCAGCCCCTGAGACACACCACGACTCACGTGCCACATGTGACTGGAGGGGTGGGAGGGTCTGAGGTGGGGTACGGCGAGGCTGAGGTAAGGGGTGCGAGGGGGTGCGGCAGGGGTGCGGCGTGACGGTTCAGAGGCTCAGAGGCTCAGGAAGGGTCCAGGCCGACGGGTTGGCGGGTGCGGCGGGACGGGTTAGAGGTCCAGGAGGGGGTCCAGGCCGACGGTCAGGCCGGGAGGCAGGGTCTTGAGGCCGCGGGCGGCCAGGAGGACGCCGGGCATGAAGGAGGCGCGGTCCAGGGAGTCGTGGCGGATGGTGAGGGTCTCACCGTGACCGCCGAGGAGGACTTCCTGGTGGGCCACCAGGCCGGCGACGCGGACGGAGTGGACGTGGATGCCGTCCACTTCGGCGCCGCGGGCGCCGGGGAGCTCGGAGGCGGTGGCGTCGGGCGGGGCGGCCAGGCCGGCCTGCTTGCGGGCGTCAGCGATCATGCTGGCCGTGCGCAGCGCGGTGCCGGACGGCGCGTCGGCCTTGGCCGCGTGGTGCAGCTCGATGACCTCGGTGGACTCGAAGAAGCGGGCCGCCTGCTGGGCGAACCGCATCATCAGGACCGCGCCGACCGAGAAGTTGGGCGCCACCAGCACCCGGACACCGGGGGCGGCGGCCAGCCAGTCACGAACCTGGGCCAGCCGCTCGTCCCCGAAGCCGGACGTGCCCACGACGGTGTCCAGCCCGTGCGCGACGCACCAGCGCAGGTTGTCCAGCACGACGTCCGGGCGGGTGAAGTCGACCACCACGTCGCAGCCGATCAGCGCGTCGCGGGAGTCACCCTCGTCCACCTCGGCGCCGACGGTGAGACCGTCGGCGCCGGCGACGGCCTGGACGACCGTGCTGCCCATGCGGCCACGGGCGCCCAGGACGCCGACGCGGATCATAGGGCAGCGGCGAACGTGTCGGCGTCGTCGAACGGGCCGACCACGGCCAGCGCCTTGGGCCGGGCGAGCACCTCGGACGCGACCGCCCGGATGTCGTCGTGGGTGACCGCCTCGATCCGGGCGAGGGTCTCCTCGACCGGCTCCAGGTGCGGGTAGACCAGCTCGGACTTGCCGATCCGGCTCATCCGGGAGGACGGGTCCTCCAGGCCGAGCACGATCGAGCCGCGCATCTGGCCCTTGCCCCGCTCCAGCTCGGCGTCGGTCAGCCCACCGGACACCAGCTTGTCGACCTCGGTGGTGCAGATCGACAGCACGTCGTCGGCCTTGGACGGCAGGCAGCCCACGTAGATGCCCCACATGCCGGTGTCGGCGTTCTGGGCCCCGAAGCTGTACACCGAGTAGGCCAGGCCGCGCTTCTCCCGGATCTCCTGGAACAGCCGGGAGGACATGCCGCCGCCGAGGGCCGCGTTGAGCACGCCGAGGGCGTACCGGCGGTCGTCGGTGCGGGCCAGCCCCTCGCAGCCGAGCACCAGGTTGGCCTGCTCGATGCCGCGCGACACCAGCCGCAGGCCCGTGCCCGCGACGCGGCCCGGTACGGCGTACTCGCCGCTGAGCCGGGGCGGGGCGGGCTCGGCGCCGGGCCTGAGCGCGTCGCCGAACGCGTCGGCCACCCGGGCCACCAGGTCGTCGTGGTCGAGGCTGCCCGCCGCCGCCACCACCAGGTGATCGGGGCTGTAGCGGGCCCGGTAGTGCTCGAAGATCTGGTCCCGGGTGATCGCGTTGATCGACTCCACCGTGCCGAGCACCGGACGGCCCAGCGGGGTGTCGCCGAACAGCTGGGCGGTGAACGCCTCGTGCACGGTGTCGGTGGGATCGTCATCGTTCATGGCGATCTCTTCCAGCACCACGTTGCGCTCGGCGTCCACGTCCTGCGGGCTGATCAGCGAGCTGGTCACCATGTCGGACAGGATGTCGGTGGCCAGCTGCAGGTCGGCATCGAGCACCCGCGCGTAGTAGCAGGTGTATTCCTTCGTGGTGAAGGCGTTCATCTCGCCGCCGACCGCGTCCATCTCGGCCGAGATGTCCAGCGCGGTCCGCCGCTTGGTGCCCTTGAACAGCAGGTGCTCGAGGTAGTGGGTGGCTCCCTCGTGCCGGACGTCCTCGTCGCGGGAGCCGACCCCGACCCAGATGCCGAGCGCGACGGACCGCACGGCGGGCAGCGTCTCGGTGACGACACGCAGCCCGCCGGGCAGGACCGTCCGCCGGACGGTGGAGCCGTCGTCAGCGGGAAGGGCACTCACTGGTCGCGCGGCCCGCGGTTGCGCTGCCGGGTCCGGTGCGAACCGTCGCCGCGGTCACCCCGGTCGCCACGATCACCCCGGTCGCCGCGAGGGCCCCTGTCGCCGTCGCCGTGACCGCCGGACAGGTCCTCACCGGCCGCCTCACGCTCGACCACCTCGACCGGCACCAGCGACAGCTTGCCCCGGTCGTCGATCTCGCGGATCTCGACCTGGATCTTGTCGCCAACGTGCACGACGTCGTCGATGTTCTCGATCCGCCTGCCGCCGTGCAGCTTGCGGATCTGGGTGATGTGCAGCAGGCCGTCCTTGCCGGGCAGCAGCGACACGAACGCGCCGAACGTGGTGGTCTTCACCACGGTGCCGAGGAACCGCTCGCCGACCTCGGGCATGTGCGGGTTGGCGATCGAGTTGATCGCGTTCCGCGCGGCCTCGGCGGACGGGCCGTCGGTGGCGCCGACGTAGATCGTGCCGTCGTCCTCGATGGTGATCTCGGCCCCGGTGTCGTCCTGGATCGAGTTGATCATCTTGCCCTTGGGGCCGATGACCTCGCCGATCTTGTCCACCGGCACCTTGAGGGTGAGGATCCGCGGCGCGTACGGGCTCATCTCGCCGGGCGCGGAGATCGCCCCGCGCATCACGTCGAGGATCGTCAGCCGCGCGGCCCGGGCCTGGGTCAGCGCCGCCGCCAGCACCGAGGCGGGGAGGCCGTCGAGCTTGGTGTCCAGCTGCAGGGCGGTGATCACGTCCTGGGTGCCGGCCACCTTGAAGTCCATGTCGCCGAAGGCGTCCTCGGCCCCGAGGATGTCGGTCAGCGTCACGTACTCGCCACCCTCGTGGATGAGGCCCATCGCGATACCGGCGACCATGCCCTTCAGCGGGACACCGGCGTCGAGCAGCGCCATGGTGGAGGCGCAGACCGAGCCCATCGAGGTCGAGCCGTTGGAGCCGATCGCCTCCGACACCTGGCGGATCGCGTACGGGAACTCCTCGCGGGTCGGCAGCACCGGCAGCAGGGCCCGCTCAGCGAGCGCACCGTGCCCGATCTCGCGCCGCTTGGGCGAGCCGACCCGGCCGGTCTCCCCGGTGGAGTAGGGCGGCATGTTGTAGTTGTGCATGTAGCGCTTGGTGCGCTCCGGGTTGAGCGTGTCGATCATCTGCTCCATCCGGAGCATGTTCAGCGTGGTCACGCCCAGCACCTGGGTTTCACCCCGCTGGAACAGCGCCGAGCCGTGCACCCGGGGCAGCACGTGCGTCTCGGCCGACAGCTGGCGGATGTCAGCCAGGCCACGGCCGTCGATGCGCAGGCCCTCGCGGATGACCCGCTCGCGGACCAGCTTCTTCGTCAGCGCGCGGAACGCGGCGCTGATCTCCTTGTCCCTCTCCGGGAAGCGGTCGGCCAGCCGCTCCTTGGCCAGGGCCTTGACCCGGTCGGTCTCGGCCTCACGCTCGGCCTTGCCCGCGATCGTCAGCACCTTGGCCAGCTCGTCGGAGGACTCGGCGGCGACGGCCTCGTAGACGTCCTCGGTGTAGTCCAGGAAGACCGGGAACTCCTGGGTGGGCTTGGCGGCCTGCGACGCCACCTGCTGCTGCGCGTCGCACAGCACCCGGATGAACGGCTTGGCCGCCTCCAGGCCCTGGGCGACGATCTCCTCGGTCGGGGCGACCGCGCCGCTGCCCTCGGTGGCCAGCAGCGACAGCGTCTTCGGGGTGGACTCGGCCTCGACCATCATGATCGCGACGTCGCCGCTCTCGGTGACCCGGCCCGCGACCACCATGTCGAACGTGGCCTCTTCGAGCTGGGAGTAGTTCGGGAAGCCGACCCACTGGCCCTTGATCAGGGCCACCCGGACGCCGCCGATCGGGCCGGAGAACGGCAGCCCGGAAATCTGCGTGGACAGCGAGGCGGCGTTGATGGCCACCACGTCGTACAGGTGGTCCGGGTGCAGAGACAGGATCGTCTCGACGACCTGGACCTCGTTGCGCAGGCCCTTCACGAACGACGGCCGCAGCGGCCGGTCGATCAGGCGGCAGGTGAGGATGGCGTCCTCGGACGGCCGGCCCTCACGGCGGAAGAACGAGCCGGGGATCCGGCCCACCGCGTACATCTTCTCTTCCACGTCCACGGTGAGCGGGAAGAAGTCGAAGCCCTCACGGGGCTGCTTGCCCGCCGTGGTGGCGGACAGGACCATGGTCTCGTCGTCCAGGTAGACGACGCAGGACCCGGCGGCCAGCCTGGCCAGTTTGCCGGTCTCGAACCGGAGCTTGTGGGAGCCGAACTCGCCGTTGTCGATCACGGCTTCGGCAGTGAACACACCCTCCACGGGTGGACCTCCTTGCGGTCTATCCCGTGGCCCGTGGCGATACGACGGCGCGGCCGGGGCGTAAGTCTGCCCAGCGGCCGGTCTTCGATTGAAGCCCCCGGCTCTGTCCGCGAAGCGGCGGACCCGAGGACCACTACCGAGGACCGGCCCGTCGTTCGGCACCGGGACCCGGGATGTTAGTTGAGCTTGTGTAGTTGTCCGGTGGGGGCGGATGCATCACCCGCCCCCGGGCCGGGAAGTTACCGGCGCAGCCCGAGACGCTCGATAAGCGCACGGTAGCGGGTGATGTCCTTCTTCGCCAGGTACTTCAGCAGTCGCCGGCGGCGCCCCACGAGGAGCAGCAGGCCGCGGCGGCTGTGGTGGTCATGCTTGTGCACCTTGAGGTGCTCGGTCAGGTCGTTGATCCGGCGGGTCAGCAGCGCAACCTGGACTTCCGGCGAACCGGTGTCACCCTCAGCGGTGGCGTGCTCCGCCATGATCTCCTTCTTCACGGCGTTATCGAGCGGCACGTGGCTCCTTAGAGTCGAAAAGGTAGTTACGGGACGGTCCGTCAGTCGTTTCCGGGCCGATCCCCTGGGTCGCCGCATGAGGGTGCAGCAGACCCGCCGGCGTCTGCCAGCAACGTTTCACATTATCACGGGGCGAGGAGTCGCCGGGTCTCGTCCACGTCGCGGTGCATCTGGCCGACCAGGTCCTGAACCGAGTCGAAGCGCTCGATGCCGCGCAGCCGGGTGATGAAGTCGATGGCCACGTGGGTGCCGTACAGATCGAGGTCGTCGCGGTCCAGCGCGTAGGCCTCGACCGTGCGCTCGGCCTCGCCGAAGGTGGCGTTGGGGCCGACCGAGATCGCGGCTGGCCAGCGCTCACCGGCGGCTCCGTCGGCGTCGAGGCGGATCAGCCAGCCCGCGTAGATGCCGTCCCCGGGGATCGCCGTGTGCGGCGGGCTCTCCAGGTTGGCGGTGGGGAAGCCCAGCTGGCGGCCGCGCATGTGACCGCGGTAGACGATGCCCTCCACCCGGTGCGGGCGGCCCAGCTCCTTGGCCGCGGTGGCCACGTCGCCGGCCTCCAGCCGCTCGCGGATGTAGGTCGACGAGATCGTCACGCCGTCGTCGGCCAGCAGCGGTACGCCCTCGGTGCTGAAGTCGTACTTTTCCCCCAGCGTGGCCAGCAGCGGCACGTCGCCGGCCGCCTTGTGACCGAAGCGGAAGTCCGCCCCGACCACCACGGCGGCCGCGTGCAGCCGGTCGGACAGCACCGTGCGGACGAACTCGTCGGGCCCGAGCTGGGAGAACTGGTAGGTGAAGGGCACCAGGCACACCGCGTCGACGCCCAGGCCGCCCAGCAGGGCGGCCCGGCGGCGGGTGGTGGACAGGAACGGCGGGTGCGAACCGGGCCGGACGATCTCGTCCGGGTGCGGGTCGAACGTCACCGCGACGACCGGCAGCCGCCGGTCCCCGCCGTACCCGGCGTCCGCCTGGGCCAGCTCGACCGCCCGGGCGACAATGCGCTGATGGCCGCGGTGCACACCATCGAACACGCCGATGGTGATGACGGACGAACCCCAGTCGTCCGGCACCTCGTCCAGGCCGTGCCAGCGGCGCACGCGCGGCTCCTTTCCACGATCCTCGGTCTGCCCCCTGCCCTCCAAGAGTGCCATGCCCCGGGGCCTGGCTGGCACCAAAGGGACGGTGGGCTAAGGCACAAACACCGCGAGCGGGCGAGTCTGGCCGCCTTCGGTGCGCATGAGCGCGACGAGCGACCCGTCGGGGGCGAACGCGGCCAGCGGTTCGGCGCCCGGCCCGGCCCCGGCCGGTCCGGCTCCGGCCGGCAGGCGGGCGCCGTGGGCGACGCGGGCCGCGTCATCGGCGGTCAGGTCGAGGCGGGGGAAGGCGGCCGCGGCCGCCTGCGCCAGCGGCGTGACCGTGAACTTGTCGGCCAGCTCGTCCAGCGTGCTCGCGTCTTCGATCCGGTACGGGCCGGACCGGGTGCGCCGCAGCGCGGTCAGGTGGCCGGCGGTGCCCAGCGCCTGGCCGAGGTCGCGGGCCAGGGCGCGGACATAGGTTCCACTGGAGCAGGTGACCGCTGCGTCGAGGTCCAGGAAGTCCCCGTCGCGGCGCAGGCCGGTCACGGTGAACGCGAGCACGGTCACCGGGCGGGCGGCCAGCTCGGGGGCGTGGCCGTCGCGGGTGAGCTTGTAGGCCCGCTGGCCGCCGACCTTGATCGCGCTGACCCCGGGCGGGATCTGCTCGATCGGGCCGGTCAGCGCGGCCACCCCGGCCCTGATGGCCTCGTCGGTCACGTGCGCGGCGCTGGCGGTGACGGTGACGGTGCCCTCGGCGTCGTCGGTGTCGGTGCCCTGGCCGAGCCGGATCGTGGCCTGGTACTCCTTGTCGGCCAGGGTCAGGTGGCCGAGCAGCCGGGTGGCCTTCCCGACCCCGGCCACCAGCACGCCGGTGGCCATCGGGTCCAGCGTGCCCGCGTGCCCGACCTTGCGGGTGCGGGCCAGCCGCCGGACCCGGGCCACGACGTCGTGCGACGTCATCCCGGCGGGCTTGTCCACCAGGACCAGGCCGCTCTCGGCGGACGCGGTGCTCCCGGCGGCCGCCGAGCGTCCGGGGTCAGGGCTCACTCGTCCTCGTCGTCGGCCGGGTGCCGGTACGGGTCCGGGTCGCCGGCCGGGACCGCGCCCTCGCGGACCTTGGCCAGGTCCTCGTCGGCGCGGCGGGCGCGGTCGACCAGCTCTTCGATGTGCTTGGCGTTGTCCGGCAGCGCGTCGGCCACGAACGTCAGCGACGGGGTGTGCCGCAGGCCGGTCTGCCGCCCGACCTCGGACCGGATCACCCCGGTCGCGCTGGCCAGCGCGGCGGCGGTGTCGGCCTGCTGCTCGGGCGTGCCGTAGACGGTGTAGAACACGGTCGCCTCGCGCAGGTCACCGGTGAGCCGCGCTTCGGTGACGGTGACGAAGCCGAGGCGGGGATCCTTGATCCGCGTCTCGAGCATCTGGGCCACGATCTGAGCGATCCGGTCGCCGAGACGGCCGGCCCGGGCAGCATCCATGGTCCGTCACTCCTCAGGTTGATCTGGTGGTTGTAAAGCGTCGTCTTCGTCGGTGAAGAGCCGCGGCCGGGCCGACAGCAGCTCGATCTCGGGGTGGCCGGCCACCAGCCGCTCGCAGGCTTCGAGCACCTCGGTGGCGTGGGCGGCCGTACCGGACACCACCGCCAGGCCGATCTCGGCCCGGCGGTGCAGGTCCAGGTGCCCGGTCTCGGCCACCGACACCCCCGGATACCGCCGTCGCAGGTCGGCCACCAGCGGCCGGACCACGGAGCGCTTCTGCTTGAGCGAGCGGACGTCCCCGAGCAGGACGTCCAGGGTCAGCGCGGCGACGTACACGCCGCGCTGACCCATGCTGACATCAGGCTCGCGGCTTCTCCCGCATCTCGAACGTCTCGATGACGTCCTCGACCTTGATGTCGTTGTAGCCGATACCGATACCGCACTCGAAGCCCTCGCGGACCTCGGTCACGTCGTCCTTGAACCGGCGGAGCGACTCGACCGTGAGGTTGTCGGAGATGACCACGCCGTCCCGGATGAGGCGCGCCTTGCTGTTGCGGTTGATCGTGCCGGACCGGACGATGGCCCCGGCCACGCTGCCGATCCGCGGCACCCGGAAGACCTCCCGGATCTCGGCGGTACCGAGCTGCACTTCCTCGAACTCGGGCTTGAGCATGCCCTTGAGCGCGGCTTCCACTTCGTCGATCGCCTGGTAGATGACCGAGTAGTAGCGGATGTCGACACCCTCGCGCTGCGCCAGCTCGCCCGCCCGGCCGGCTGGCCGGACGTTGAAGCCGATGATCACCGCGTCCGAGGCGATGGCCAGGTTGACGTCGTCCTGGGTGATCGCGCCGACGCCGCGGCCGATGACCCGCAGGCCGACCTCCTCGCCGACATCGAGCTGGAGCAGCGCATCCTCCAGGGCCTCCACCGAACCGGAGACGTCACCCTTGATGATGAGCAGCAGATCCTCGCGCTCACCGGCCTTGAGGGCCGACTCGAGGTCCTCGAGCGTGACCCGCCGCCGCCCCTTCACGAACTGGGCGGTGCGCTCACGGGCCTCCCGGCGCTCGGCGATCTGCCGGGCCATCCGGTCGTCGGAGACCACCAGGAAGTTGTCCCCGGCACCGGGCACGGTGCTCAGGCCGAGCACCTGGACCGGACGGGACGGCGGGGCCTCGTCGACCGGGTCGCCGTTCTCGTCCAGCATCGCCCGCACGCGGCCGAAAGCGTCGCCGCAGACGATCGAGTCGCCCACGTGCAGCGTGCCGCGCTGCACGAGCACGGTCCCGACCGGGCCGCGGCCCTTGTCCAGGTGCGCCTCGATCGCGGTGCCCTGCGCGTCCTGGTCCGGGTTGGCCCGCAGGTCCAGCTCGGCGTCGGCGGTCAGGATGACCGCCTCGAGCAGGTTGTCCAAGCCGATGCCCTTGGTTGCCGACACGTCCACGAACTGGGTCTGGCCGCCGAACTCCTCGGCCACCAGCCCGTACTCGGTGAGCTGGGCCCGGACCCGCTGGGGGTCGGCGCCCTCCTTGTCCACCTTGTTGACGGCGACCACGATCGGCACGCCGGCCGCCTGCGCGTGGTTGAGCGCCTCCGTGGTCTGGGGCTTCACACCGTCGTCGGCCGCCACCACCAGGACCACCAGGTCGGTGGTCTCGGCGCCGCGGGCTCGCATGGCGGTGAACGCCTCGTGACCCGGGGTGTCGATGAAGGTGATCTTCCGCTCGTCGCCATCGACCTCGGTGGTGACCTGGTAGGCACCGATGTGCTGGGTGATGCCACCCGCTTCCCGGGCCACCAGGTTGGTGTGCCGGATCGCGTCCAGCAGCTTGGTCTTACCGTGGTCGACGTGACCCATGACGGTCACCACCGGCGGCCGAGCCACCAGGTCGTCGTCGCCGCCCTCGTCCTCACCGAACTCGATGTCGAACGACTCCAGCAGCTCCCGGTCCTCTTCCTCCGGGGAGACCACCTGGATGTTGTAGTTGAGCTCGGCGCCCAGCAGCTGCAGCGTCTCGTCGTTCACGGACTGGGTCGCGGTCACCATCTCACCGAGGTGGAACATGACCTGGACCAGCGACGCCGGGTTGGCGCCGATCTTGTCCGCGAAGTCGGCCAGCGAGGCACCGCGGGAAAGCCGGATGACCTGCCCGTTGCCGCGCGGGACCTGCACGCCGCCGACCGACGGGGCCTGCATGTTGTCGAACTCCTGGCGCCGCTGCCGCTTCGACTTGCGGGCACGGCCTGGCCGGCCACCGGGACGCCCGAAGGCTCCCTGGGTGCCGCTCCGGCCGCGGCCACCGCCACCGGGACGGGCGGGGGCGCCCATGCCCGGACGGGCACCGCCGCCGCCAGCACCGGGACCGCCGCCACCCGGACGGCCGCCACCGCCACCGCCACCGCCACCGGGACGGCCACCGCCGCCACCGGGACGGGCACCGGGACCGCCGCGGCCGCCACCCGCGGGGGCGCCACGGCCGCCGGGGCCACCGCCTGGACCGCCACGGCTGGGACCAGACGAGGACGGCCGAGACGGCATGTTCATCGGGCTCGGCCGGGGACCGCCGGGACGCGGGCCACCCGGACGCGGGCCACCGTCGCCGCCACCGGGACCGCCGGGGCGGGCACCCTGGGGACGGCCGGGACCGGGCCGCGGGCCGGAGGGCGCGCCGGGACGCGGGCCACCCTGGCCCTGCCCGGCCGAAGGACCGGGACGGCTGGGCGCCGCCGGGGTCGCCCCCATGCCGGTCGGGGTCGAGCTGAACGGGTTGTTACCCGGCCGGGGGCCGGGACGCGGGGCGTTGCGCGGCCCGCTGGGGCGCGGGGAGCCACCCGGACGCTGGCCGCCGCCGGCCTGGCCACCACGGCCGGCCTGCTGCTGCGGGGCGTGCGGCACCGACGGCCGGGGACCCGGACGCGGGGAACCGCCCGCCGGGGCACCACCGCTGGGGGCACCGCCGCTGGGCGCATCGGTCCCGCTGGGGCGGGACGAGCCCGGAGCCGGCGGCACCGGGCGCGGCCCGGTCTGCTCCGGAGCCGGGGCCGAAGCCGCGGCCCGCGGCGTCTCCGGACGCGTCTGCTCGGCCGGGGCGCTGGGCGCACCGGCGCTGGGGGACGCGCCCGCGGGGGCGCTGGCGCTGGGGGACGGCGCCGCCGGCCGCGGCCCGGGACGGGCCTGACCGTTGCCACCGCCGTTGACGTTGCTGCCGTTACCGTTGCCGGACGGCCGGGGACCCGGACGCGGGGCACCACCCGGTGCACCGCCGGACCGGCCACCAGACCGGCCGCCGGACTGGCCCCCTTCGGGGCCGAAAGCTTCCTTGAGCCTGCGCACGACCGGCGCCTCGATCGTCGAGGACGCCGAACGTACGAACTCGCCCATTTCCTGGAGCTTGACCATCACGGTCTTGCTCTCAACACCGAACTCTTTCGCGAGTTCGTAAACCCGGACCTTCGCCACTACGCTCCTCTACCCGGCCCGGGACGAACCGGGCCTTTAACCGGACCATTCGCGCCGGTCCGGGGCGCATAGTGCTCCGGGCCGACGTCAGCCTGTGGTCTTCATCGCCTTGTGCTCATCGAGCGCTCATCGCTGTCTCGACCTGCTTTCCGACAGGTTGCCGTTCTTGCCTTGCCATTCATCATGCTATGCCCAGTCGCGGCGGCCCTCCAGCGCTCACCGGCCATCGAGGTACTCCGTGACCTGAGCGGTACCGAGCGGACCGGGTACGCGCAACGCGCGCACCAGCGCCCGCCGGCGCTGCGCAAGCTCGAAGCACCCCTGACTCGGGTGCAGGTACGCACCCCGGCCAGGCAAGCGCGCCGGGGGGTCGGGGACGATCACATCCCCGGCCGCCACCAGACGAAGCAAGCTGGACTTGGCCGCACGCTGCCGGCAGCCCACACAGGTGCGCACCGGGGGCACGCGCCGCGCGGGCCGATCGGACGGCCCGGCCATTTCCTCTGTTACTCTACCGCGCCGGCGCGTCGGCGGCACCGCTGGCCTGTGTGCTCGGCTGGGCGGCTGACTCGGCGGCCGGCGGCCGGGGGGCCGAGCCGGCCTCGGGCTGGGCATCGGAACGGATGTCGATGCGCCAGCCGGTGAGGCGGGCGGCCAGCCGGGCATTCTGGCCCTCCTTGCCGATCGCGAGCGACAGCTGGTAATCGGGCACGATCACCTGGGCCACGCGGGCCTCGGCGTCGATCACGTTGACCGCGGTCACCCGGGCCGGCGACAGCGCGTTAGCTACAAAACAAGCGGGATCGTCGGAATAATCCACGATGTCGATCTTCTCGCCGTGCAGCTCGGCCATGACGTTGCGGACCCGGCTGCCCATCGGGCCGATGCAGGCGCCCTTGGCGTTGACCCCCTGCTGGTTCGAGCGGACCGCGATCTTGGTGCGGTGGCCGGCCTCGCGGGCGATGGCCACGATCTCCACCGCGCCGCTGGCGATCTCCGGCACCTCCAGCGCGAACAGCTTCTTGACGAGGTTGCGGTGGGTGCGGGACAGCGTCACGGACGGGCCGCGGTGGCCCTTGCGGACGTGCAGCACGTAGCAGCGGATCCGCTCACCGTGCAGGTAATGCTCGCCCGGCACCTGCTCGGCGGGCGGCAGCACCGCCTCGATCTTGCCCAGGTCCACCAGCACGGCCCGCGGGTCCTTGCCCTGCTGGATGACACCGGCCACGATGTCGCCCTCGCGCCCGGCGTACTCGCCGAACGTCATCTCGTCCTCGACGTCGCGCAGCCGCTGGAGGATGACCTGGCGGGCGGTGGTGGCGGCGATGCGGCCGAAGCCGTCGGGGGTGTCGTCGTACTCGCGGGGAGACGCCCCGTCGGCGGTCTCGGTCGCCCACACGGTGACGTGGCCGGTCCGCCGGTCCACCTGGACCCGGGCCGTCGGGGCGGCCCCCTCGGTCTTGTGGTAGGCGACCAGCAGTGCGTCCTCGATGGCCTTCACCGAGGTGTCCATCGAGATGTCCTTCTCGCTCTCCAGCATGCGGAGGGCGCTGAGATCAATGTCCATCGGGTTCCCCCGTGTCCGGTCCTTCATTGGGCCGGTCGAATTCAATCTGGACCACCCCGGCCCCCAGCGCCGGATAGCCGAACCGGCGGCGGGTGCCGTTGATGTCCAGGACCACGTCGGTGGCGTCCGCCTCCACCACCCGGCCCTGGACGGGATCGGACGGCGACTCGGCCAGCGGCACCCGGACCAGGCGGCCCAGGGCACGCTGCCAGTGCCGTGGCAGGGTGAGCGGCCGGTCCACGCCCGGGGAGGAGACCTCGAGCGTGTACGGCAGGTCACCCATCACGTCGGACGAATCGAGCTTGGCCGAGAGTTCCCGGCTGGCCTGGGCGGCGTCGTCGAGGCTCACCCCGTGGTCGCTGTCGACCACGATCCGTAGCAGCCGGCGGCGGCCCGCGCTGGTCACCTTGGCCGATTCCAGGTCCAGGCCGAGCGCGTGCATCACCGGCCTGGCGACCTTCATGATCTGGTCCACTTCAGGGGGCGGCCCCGCGGGGCGCTCCGGCCGGCCCGTCGTCTCGGCGGGCGGCGTCTTGCCCGGCTTGCGGCCGCTGCCACGGCCGGCGGCCCGCCCCGAACGTGCGGGAACGTGGCGGGGTCCTCCTCGCATCACGGCCTCCTTCACGTCCATGACCTGCGCTGTTACGTTGTCCGACCTAGCCTATCCGGCAGGCGCCCAGATGGCTGCTATTCAACGGCCGGCACCATGGCATCCTTATGGACTCGGGAGCGCCAGACGGCAGGACACGGAGGGTACCGGACAGTGACGAGTCGGCGGGCTATCTCGCGGCGCCGCGCGCTCGGCGTGGGCGCGGTCGCGCTGCCGCTCGCGGCCACCGCGTCCTGCGGCGTGCCCGAAGCGCTGCGCAAACCGCCGGGCCTGCCGGCCAGCGTGCGGACGCTGCGCGCGTCGATCACCGCCGAGCAGGCGCTGGTGAACGACTACCACGCCGTCATCCGCCGTTATCCGCAACTGTCCGGGCGCCTGGATTCATTCCTCAGCCAGCATCAGCAGCACCTGGCCCAGCTGCAGAGCCGGCTGGTCGTGCCGCCGCACGTGACGATGAGCCCGATCCCGTCCCCGCCGGCCCGGGCCCGTCCAGCCCGTCGGCGGCCGGCAGCGCCGGCACGGCGGTCGCGCGGCTGGTCAAGGCCGAGCAGAACGCGGCCGCGGCCCAGCTCGGCCGGCTGGACGGTGTCCCCGCGTCGCTGGCGCAGCTGCTGGCCAGCATCGCCGCGTCCGAGGCCACCCACGCGGTGGCGCTGGGGCCGGGCTGATGGCGGCGGACGCCGGGCTGGGCGTGACCGCGCTGCAGGGGGTGCTGGCGGCCGAGAACGCCGCCGTCTACGGGTACGGGCTGGCCGGGGCGCGGCTGACCGGCAGCCAGCAGGCGACCGCGCAGCAGGACTGGAACCTGCACCGGGCCGCCCGGGTCGCCGTGTCGTCGATGATCACCCAGCGCGGCGGCACGCCCGCGCCCGCGGCGGCCGCCTACCGGCCCCCGTTCGCGGTGAACAGCGCGGCCTCGGCCCGGGCGCTGGCCGCGCTGCTGGAGGACGGCTTGGTCCAGGCCTACCTGGGACTGGTCGCGGTGGACGACAGCGCCCTGCGGGCCTACGGGGCCGGGGAGATGCAGGCGGCCGCCATCCGGGCCGCGTCCTGGCGGGGCAGCACGGTCGCGTTTCCGGGTATGCCGTCCAGCGACCTCAAATGAACGGGCCCGGGGCGGGAAACCGCCCGGGGCGCTCTCAGCTGCTGGCGCTGTGGCTGGCCAGCACGCGCTGGACCGCGCTGGCGGCGCCGCCGAGGTCGCCGGCGGCGGAGATGCGCTCCGCCCAGGACCACCAGTACCACCAGTCCCCGTCACTGCCGCAGCCGGCGTAGATGTGCTCTTCGAGCGCGCGGGCCTCCGGGTTCACCACGTACAGGCTGGGTACCCGGCCCGGCGGCAGCACCAGCCGCACCTGCAGGCCGCGACGGGCGAGCTCGTCGCCCAGTTTCTCGAGGTATTCGAGCTGCACGTCGGCTGCCTCACGCATCCGCTGAGCTTGCACCGTCATCACTTCGTTACTCCTGGAGTACAGATCACTGCTGAGCGTGTCAGCGCCTACCAGGATAGAGAGGTTTGGGGACTTTAGGCGGCTGGATCCGTCAATGGCGCGGGCAAGGGCTCGGTGTGCAGCAGCGTGAGCCGGGACACCGCCCGGGTCAGCGCCACGTACAGCCGCGACAGGCCGCGGGCCTCAGCCCGGGCGATGGCGGCGGGCTCGACCACGATCACGTGGTCGAACTCCAGGCCCTTGGCCATCGTGACCGGCACGAGCGTGAGGCCCGGGCCGCTGCCCTCGTCGTCCAGGCTCGTGTGGGAGACCCCATGCCTGGTCAGGGCCCGGGACAGCTCCGGGAGCTGGTCGTCGGCCGCGATCACCGCCACCGATCCGGGCTCGGCGGCGGCCGACGTGCAGACAGCGGCCAGCCGCCCGGCCAGCTCGCCGTCCGGTACGGAGAGGACGCTGAGGGCGCCCGGGTCCTCGCGCAGCGACGCGGCGGGCGGCAGGCCGGGCGCGATCCGGTCCAGCAGGCGGCTGGCGTAGTCGAGGATCTGCCGCGGCACCCGGTACCCGGTGCGCAGGACCCGCACCTGCGCCGCCGGCTTGCCCAGGTGACCGAGCAGGTCGGCCCAGTCGGTGGTGGCCCACGGGGTGGTGCCCTGGGCCAGGTCGCCGAGCACGGTGGCGGCGCCGGTGGCGCAGCGCCGGCCGATCGCCCGGCACTCCATCGGGGACAGGTCCTGGGCCTCGTCCACCACCACGTGGCTGAGGCTGGGGATGCGCTCGATCAGGCCGCGGGCCTCGTCGATCAGCACGGCGTCGGCCGGTGACCAGCGCGCCGACCCCGGCCCGCGCGGCGGCCGGCCCCACACGATCGCGCGCTGCTCGTCCTCGCTGAGCACGCCGTCCGCGGCCGCCGCCAGCGCATCGGCGTCGCTGAGCAGGCCGAAGACCAGCCGCAGGGGGTCCACCTTGGGCCAGATGGCGTCGACGGCGGCGCGTACCGGCCGGGACCGCCGGACCGCGTCGTGGGTGCGGTCGTCGCAGGTCTCCCCGGCCGCCTCCAGCTGGGTCAAGATCACGTGGGCGATCCGGTGGCCGAGCAGGTCGCGGCCGGCCCCGTAGCGCAGGCCGCGCTCGCGCAGCTCGGCGGCCAGGCCGGCCAGGTCGTGGGCGGAGATCCGCCACCGGTGGGCGCCGCGCGGCAGCACCAGCGGCCCGGCCGGCTCGGTCAGCCGGGACCAGACTGCGCGGCTGAGCACCTCGGCCATCCGGGCGTCGCCCTTGACCCGGCCCGCGGCCGCGCTGTCCTGGCCGCGGACCGGGACCGAGGCGGTCAGCTCGGTGACGGTCAGCTGGCTGACGTCGAGCTCGCCGAGGGCGGGCAGCACGTTGCGGATGTAGGCCAGGAAGGCCCGGTTCGGCCCGATGACCAGCACGCCCCGGCGGGCCACCCGCTCGGCGTAGGCGTACAGCAGGTAGGCGACCCGGTGCAGGCCGACGGCGGTCTTGCCGGTGCCGGGCGCGCCCTGCACACAGACCGTCTGGCCGACGTCGGCCCGGACGATGTCGTCCTGCTCGGGCTGGATGGTGGCCACGATGTCGCGCATCGGCCCGGAGCGGGGCCGTTCGATCTCGTCGATCAGGATGCGGCTGACCGGCTCCGCGCTGGCGTCCGGGTCCGGGCCGGCCGTGAACCGTTCGTCCTCGAAGGCGGTCAGCTCGCCGCCCGCGAAGCCGAACCGGCGGCGCAGCTCCAGGCCCATCGGCTCGGCCCGGCTGGCCCGGTAGAACGGCCGCGACACCGGCGCGCGCCAGTCGATGACGACCGGGGTGCCGGCCGGATCGTGCACGTGGCGGCGGCCGATGTGAAAGCGCTCCCCGCTCGCGCCGTAGTCCAGGCGGCCGAAGAACAGCGGGGTGTCCGGCAGGTCCGCCAGGGCCTCGGCCCGGTGGTACAGCTCGGCCTTCAGGTACTCCTCGGAGACCGGGTCACCGCCCAGCGCGTTCAGCGACAGCACGTCGTCGCGCATGAGGCCGAGGAACTTACGGGACTCGAGCAGGTAGGCCCGCTCGGCGTCGAGGATGTCGGCCGGCGAGCTCGGGGGGCCGGTATCGGGGGGCTCGCCCTCCGCCTGGGACGCGGACATGACGGCGCCTCCTTCCGGAGCAGAGTGGGCACAGAGTGCGAGAACTTACCAGGTGCCCCCGGCGCCGTCATCTGATTTTCTCACCCATCCGGGCTCATCACTTTTAGCCACCACATGTTGCGCAGAGTTGGCAACACGGTCACATCCCGTCGCTCTATGATGCTCTGGACAATCACCCAGTTACACCGAGTGATATCGCCGGGAGGTGCCCGTGCCGGAGCAAGGAGGGCCAGCCCAAACCGGGCCGGCCCAGATCAGGGCGCAGGCACGACCGGATCTGTGCTGGCAGGCGGCCGGCAACGGGTCATCGGTGACGCTCGCGCACTGCGGGCCCGCCGAGGGCCAGCAGTGGGCGCTGACCAGCAATGGCGTGCTGATGAACGGCGACGGCTACTGCTTGCAGGCGGGCGCACCGGGCGCCGGGCTGCTGGTCGGGTTCGACGGCCAGTGCGACGGCGGGCCCGGGCAGCGGTGGGCCTACCACGGCACCGGCGGGCAGTTCGCCGGCGACGGCGGTACCTGCGCCGTGCTCGGCGGCTCGCTGGCCCCGGGCGCCACCGTCACCAGCGGGACCTGCGCGGGCGGCACGGCCTGGACCTACGGCGCGGTGGTGGCTCCAGCCCACCGGGTCTCGCCCCGGCCGCGGGCGAACCCGGGCCGGGCCGTGGTGCACCCGGCCACCGTCCCGCCGGCCGCCGCCGCGGCGGCCCGGCCGGACACCACGGTCTGGAGCGGCCTGCCGCTGGCGGCCCTGCTGGCAGGGCTGCTGCTGGTCACCGGGGTGACGCTGGTGCTGTTCGGGCGCCGGTCGCGCCGGGCCGCCCGGCCGCGGCCGGTCCCGCCGCCGGCGCCGGACCGGGGGCTGGGCGACAGCGGCCCGTACGTGGTGGACGTGACCAGCCAGGTCGCACGGCGGCAACCGGCGCAGGGGGTGGCGGACACCAGGCCGACCGAGCCGTTCGACGTGCGCTCGTTGCCCTGAAGCTCTGGTGGGACTCCCCCGCACTGGGACGTTTTCAGGGTTTTCCGGACCAGGCCGATCGGCCACGCACGCCACCTTCCCCGGGCGTGCGCGGACCGTGGCGCAGGCGGCCCCGGCTCAGGCGGCCCTGGCTCAGGCGGCCCTGGCCGGCCAGGCGGTGAGGCCGCTCGGCGTCAGGAACGAGTCGAAGACCAGCTCGGCGGCGCCGGTCAGCACGCCGAGGTCGCCCAGCTGCGAGGCGATCAGCGGCGGCGCGGTGTCCCGGCGGAACCGCATCAGCGTGGCGGCGTACCCGGCCTGTACCGCGTCCGGCGCGGCCTGGAAAATGTCCCGGCCGAGGCCGGACAGGCCGATGGCGGCCGGATCGTGGGCGTTGACCAGGGTGCCGATGCCGCGGCCGAGCGCCTCGGCCACCCCGGCCAGCGCGGCCGCGCAGCCGGGGTCGGTGGCGGCGTCGGCGATCACGCCCAGGGCCAGCTCGACCCGGTCCCCCTCCTCGGTCCGGGCCGCCCGGCGGAGCAGGCCGTGGCTGCCCGCGTCCAGCTCCCAGCAGCCCACCAGCCCGCACCGGCACGACTCGGTGCCACTGGTCAGCGGCATGTGCCCAAACTCCCCGGCGGCGCCGTGGGCGCCGGTCAGCGGCACCCCGGCCGACAGCAGGACGCCGCCGACCCCGGTGGCCAGGTGCAGGTGCAGCGCCACCGGCAGGTCACGCAGCCCGCCCCGGCGCGCCTCGGCCAGGCCCGCCAGCCGGGCGTCGTTGCCGACCAGGATGGGCACGGCGCCGTCGGCCAGCTGGCCCCCGAGGGCGGCGGCGACGTCGACCCCCAGCCATTCGGCCAGCCCGGGCTGCACCATCTGGCCCCGGCTGACCGGGGACGGCACCGCCACCCCGATGCCGACCAGCCGGGAACCGAGCGCGGCCCGGCGGACGGCGAGCCGTTCGGCCAGCGCGATGAGCAGGTCCGCACCGGAGCGGGCGTCCCGCTCCTGGCGGTCTTCGATCGTGCCGCGGCCGGTCAGCTCGAACGAGGCGAGCGAGAACGAGTCGTCCCGCAGGTCCACGGCCAGCGCCACCGGGCCGTCCGGGTGCGCCGACGGCACGCCGGTCGGACGGCCGCGGGAGCGACGTTCGGTTACGTCGGCCGCCAGCTGCAGCTCCTCGATCAGGCCCCGGTCGGCGAGGTCGCGCACCAGCACGGTGGCGGTGCCACGAGCCAGGCTGAGCTGCCGGGTGAGCTCGGCCCGGGTCCGGGCGCCGCCCCCGTCATGGACCGCCCGCAGCAGCCTGGCCAGGTTGTGGGCGCGCAGGTCCGCGCTGGTGGTGGCTCGTTCGCTGTCCAGTCGCACCCTCTGATCACATCATGCGACCGGGGCTGCGCTCGTCAGTATGGTGAGCTCGAATGGGTAGGTTTCTGTGCTATGGGGATTGTGGAGATGGAGACCGAGGCCAGCAGCGACACCACGGGGCGCTGGCTCACCGCCGAGGAGCAGGACGCCTGGCGCGCGTTCCTGGCCACCAGCAAACTGCTGTCCCGGCAGCTGGACCGGGACCTGCAGCCGTTCGGGCTGAGCATCAACGACTACGAGATCCTGGTCGTGCTCTCGGAGTCACCGGACCACCGGCTGCGGATGACCGACCTGGCCGACGCCACCGCCCAGTCCCGCAGCAGGCTGTCCCACCAGATCACCCGGATGGAGGCGGCCGGCCTGGTGCGCCGGGACAGCTGCCCGGGCGACAAGCGCGGCCTGTTCACGGTGCTGACCGACGCCGGCCTGGCCACGATCGAGCGGGTGGCCCCGGACCACGTGGACAGCGTCCGGCGGCACTTCATCAGCCTGCTGACCGCCGAGCAGCTGGCCGCCCTGCGGGAGGGCTACGCGGCCGTCACCGGCCACCTGCGGGAGATCCGCGAGCGCGACTAGCGGCGTGACCTAGAAAAGCACCGACATGAAGGTGTCGACCTGGGTGAAGCCGGCCCGGCGGTAGGCCCCCCGGGCGGGCGCGTTGAAGTCGTTGACGTACAGCGACACGACCGGGGCGATGCTGCGCTGGGCCTCGGCGACCACGGTGGCCATGCCCGCGGCGGCCAGTCCCTGGCCGCGCCGGGCGGGATTGACCCAGACACCCTGGACCTGGCAGGCGTGCGGGGTGACCGAGCCGACCTCGGCCTTGAAGATGACCTGGCCGTCCTCGATCCGGGCGAACGCCCGCCCGGCCCGGATCAGTTCCGATACCCGGGCGCGGTAGGTGGCGCCGCCGTCACTGCCGATCGGCGAGACGCCGACCTCTTCGGTGAACATGGCCACGCAGGCGGGCATCAAGATGTTGATCTCGTCCGGGCGGACCCGCCGGACCAGCGGGTCGGCCGGGCAGGCGGCGGGCCCGGATATCGCCAGCACCGGCTGGACCGCGCGGACGTCGCGGGGCGGCCCCCAGTGGGGCTCCAGCCGCCGCCACAGCTCGGCCACCGCGGGCTCCGGGCCGACCAGCGAGGAGCAGCGGCGGCCCTGGCCGCGGGCGCGCTCGGCGAACGCCGCCACCGCCTCGGGGGTGGCCGCGACCGGGACCAGGTTGGCCCCCGCGTAGCACAGTGACGTCAGCCGCCCACCGGTGTAATGGCCCCAGATCTGGGCGCCCAGCCGGGCCGGGTTGAGGCCGACCGCGTGAACCCGGGCGCCGATGAAAACGTTCGTCACCGGCTCGGCGTCACAGATCCTGAGCACCTCATCGCGGTCGCGATCATCGAGTATGCGCAGCGGCCCGGGCCGCGCCGGTTTCACGCGGAGCACGACACCAGCGTAGCGGAGCCGGCCGCCCGCCTCAGCTGGCCGGGTTCGGCGGGGCGACGGCCGGGCAGGTCGCGTTGACCTGCCCGCTGCCGCTGGGCAGGGCGCCGCTGGCGAGGTAGTTGTTCAGGTAGTTCTGCACGCAGTTGTCGGGCGGGCTCTCCAGCGACTGACCGTGGTTGCCGCCACCCTCGACGACCACCATCCGGGCCGTCGGCAGGTCCTTGTGCGCGACCTGGGCGCCGGCGTAGGGGGTGGCCGGGTCCAGCGTGCCCTGCAGCATCAAGATGCCCGGCAGCCCGCTGGCCCCGATCTTCATCGGCTGGGCGGGACCCTTCACCGGCCAGTACGCGCAGGCCGCGTTGTACCAGGCGTTGTCCCAGGCCTGGAACGGCGCGGTGGCGTAGACCTTGCGGGTGTCGCTGTCCCACTTGGACCAGTTGCGGGGCCAGTTGACGTCCGCGCACTGCACGGCGTTGTAGACGGCGAACTCATTCTCGTTCTGGGCCCCGTTCTCCTGGTACTGGCTGACCAGCGCGCTGGTCGAGCCCTGCCGCAGGTAGGCGGACAGCGCCTGGGCGAGGCCCGGCCACAGCTCGTCGTCGTACCCGCCGAGCAGGAACGTGTCGTCCAGCTCGTCCCCGCCGATGAGCGGCTGGCCGTTCGAGCCGTCGACCGGGTGGGCCAGCAGCCGGTTGCGGGCGGTGTAGTACGCCTGCTGGACCTGGGCGGCGGTGCTGCCGAGGCCGTAGGTGCTGTCGTACCTGGCCATCCAGGCGAAGAACGCCTCCTGGCGGCCCTGGAAGGCGTAGTCCTGCTCGATGTTGTCGGTGTACCAGACGCCGGACGGGTCCACCGTGCTGTCCAGCACCATGCGCTCGACCCGGCTGGGGAACATTGTCGCGTAGACCTGGCCGAGGTAGGTCCCGTAGGAGAAGGCGTAGTAGCTGATCTTGGACTGGCCGAGCGCGGACCGGATCGAGTCCATGTCGCGGGCCGCGTCCTTGGTGGTCATGTACGGCAGCAGCCAGCCGAACCGCTGTTCACAGTCCTGGGCGTAGGTCTTGGCCCGGTTCTCAAGGGTCTGCTCGGCGGCCGCGTTGGCCGGGACGTAGTTCGCCCGGACCCCGGAGAAGAAGCCCGGGTCACAGTGGAGCGCGGGAACCGACGAGCCGACGCCGCGCGGGTCGAAGCCGATGATGTTGTACCGGCTGGCCACGTTGGCGCTCAGGCCCTGGGCGACCGAGGCGGCCAGCGACCGGCCGCTGGCCCCCGGCCCGCCCGGGTTGACCAGCAGGTCACCCAGCTGCTGGCTGGCCGGGGCGGTGGCCGGCACCTCGGACAGGGCCAGCGAGATCTTGCGCCCGCTGGGGTCGCTGTAGTTGAGGGGGACCTGCAGGCTGGCGCACTTCAGGCTGGCCCCCAGCACGCCGCTTATGTTGCAGCTCTGCCACTTGACGGTGCCTACTCCGGCCCCGCTGGAGGTGCCGCTGCTGGAAGCACCGCCCGCCGTACCGCTGGCGGCGCTGCCGGGGGCAGAGGTCGCCTTGCTGGAGGTGCAGGCGGCCAGCGCGGCCGCGGCGGCCAGCATGACGATCAGGGTCAGGAAGCGGCGGAGCGGGATCCGTGGCATGCATGCCATCTAACCCGAACCCGGCTCACAATGAGGCCCGGGCCACCAGACGGTGACCCGGGCCCGTGAATCCCGGCGATCGTGTCAGCGATCGTGTCAGCGATCGTTGGAGGCCGGCGGCCGCGAGTCGAGCCGGTGGCGCTCCTCCAGTGCCTTGCGGTACTCGGCGACCACGATCTCGGTCAGCTCGGTGACCGAGGTGTCGGCGCTGCGCTTGTCGAAGGTGATCTCGCCATGCTGGACCAGGTTCACCCGGTCACAGACCTCGAGCACCTGGCCGTAGTTGTGGGCGATGATGATGATCGAGACCTCGCCCTGCTCCTTGAGCTGGCGGACCAGGTCGAGGATGATGGCGCCTTCCTTGACCCCCATGGCGGCGAGCGGCTCGTCCAGCAGCAGGATCTTCGGGTCGGAGAAGACCGACCGGGCCACCGCGATGGCCTGGCGCTGGCCACCGGACAGCTTGGCCACCTCGACGTTGACCGAGGGGATGCGGATGCCCATCTCGTCCAGGTGCTCCCGGGCCAGCCGCTTCATCACCCGGTTGTTCAGCAGCACGCCGTTGACCCGTTCCCGGTTCAGGAACATGTTGTGGTACACGGTGAGCTGATTGACCAGCGCGAGGTCCTGGTAGACGGCGTCGATGCCGCGGGCGCGGGCGTCGTCGACCCCCTTGAACACAATCTCCTCGCCCTCCAGGATGATCCGCCCGGTGGTGGGTGGCTGGAAGCCGCACAGGATCTTCAGCAGCGTGGACTTGCCTGCGCCGTTGTCACCGAGCAGGCCGAGGACCTCGCCCCGGCCCAGGTGCATGTTGACGTCGCTCAGTGCGGTGACCGCGCCGTAGCGCTTGGAGATGTGCTCGACGCGGAGGATGTCGCCGCTGGCCGCTGACGCGGCCGCGGCCGCGTCCGAACTGGTGGTGGTCATACGCTCCGCCCTGCTTCCCGTAGTCGTGCCAGCTGCACGTTGGCGATCATGGCGATCAGGATGGCGCCGCCGAAGATGATGTCCAGCGGGTTGGCGCTGACGCCGAGGATGCTGAACCCGTCGATTAGGGTGCCCAGCACGATCGCGCCGAGGGCGGCGCCGAGGACCGTGCCCACTCCGCCGAGCATGGCGGTGCCGCCGATAACCGCGGCGGTGACCGCGTAGAACATCGGCGTGTAGCCGCCGGCCGTGGGGTCGATGGTGTTGGTCTGGAAGGCCACCTGGAGGCCGACGAACGCGCCGAGCACGCCAGAGAGCATGAAGTTGCCGTACTTGATCCGCTTGACCTTGATGCCCGCTTCCTGGGAGCCCAGCAGGTTGCCGCCGGCCGAGATCGTGTGCAGGCCCCACCGGGTCCGGGTCAGCAGGATGTGACCCAGGATGACGATGATGACGGCCCAGATGAACTCGGACCAGGTACCGGAGCCAATCCAGTGGCCGATGCCGGCCACGCTCTGCGGGATCGGCACCGCCTGGGCATGGGAGGTGGTGTTGACCAGGCCGAGCAGGATGAAGCCGGTACCCAGCGTGGTGATGAAGGACGGCAAGCCGATCGAGACGGTGAGGAAGCCGTTCAGCCAGCCCACCGCGATCCCCATGATCAGCGAGAGGATGATGGCCAGCCAGCTGGGGAAGCCGTAGAAGTCGATCAGGTAGTGCATGAGGAACGGCGAGAACGTGAAGATGAAGCCGACCGACAGGTCGATCTCGCCGCAGATCAGCAAGAAGACCTCGCCGACCGCGATGATCATGATGTAGGCCGAGTCCTGCGACAGCCAGGTCGACAGGTTCGCGCTGCCGTAGAAGTTCGAGGAGGACACCGAGAAGTAGACAATCAGCGCGATCGCGACCACCAGCACGGTCGCCTCGCGCTGGCGCAGGAAGGCCAGGCCCGCCGTTCTGAGGGGGCTACTGCGCGGGGGCGTGGCACCCGGTGGCTGACTCGAACTGTCCGTCCGGTTCTCTACGGCTTCGCTCACTTTTGCTCATCCGTTCTCTACGTCTGTGCTACGCGATCCCGGTCGGCGTGGACGGGGCCCGGGACGGTACTGCCAGGCCATATCAACAGTCATACACCCGCTGCGCGGCCGGCAAGAGGGGCAGGGCGGCCCGGCGGTTCGGGCGCTCCGGCCGGGGTCCCCGGGCCTGGGGCCGGGGCCCGGCGGCAGGCAGGCCCCCGCCCGGTACACGGGAAGGGGCCCACCGCCGTCGGTGCCGTGCGTCAGGTGCTGGTGGTGGCCTGCGGGTTGTTGATGGCCCCGGCCGGGCGCTTGATGTACTTCTGCGCCGTGGTCTGGCCCTGGAACCGGCTGGACACCTGGTAGTTGCCCAGGGTGGCCTTCTCGATGAAGGACAGGCCGGTGTCGGTGTCGGGCGGGACGATCGTGCCGCCGGACAGGTTGAACAGGTACATGTACACCACCGGCAGGAAGCCCTGCAGGTACGGGTCCTGGTAGATGGTGAAGTCCATCAGGCCCTGCTTGATGTTCGGCAGCGAGGTGCCCTGCGTGTCGAACCCGCCCGACGGGATGCTGAGGCCGGCCGCCTTCAGCTGCGTGCCGAGGAACTCGGTCGAGCCCCCGTCCACCGCGAACGCGCCCTTGATGCTCTTGTGGCCGAGCAGGTACGACTTGATCGCGGGCTGCTCGACGCCGGTCGTCGCACCGGTGGCCACCTCGTGGATCGTGTACCCGCCCTTGGCCTTGAGCACCGCGGCCGCGCCGTCGTAGCGGGGCTGGATGTTACCGGACCCCGGGGTGGCGATGAAGATCGCGATGTCGCCGCCTGGGACAAGGGAGGCGATCTTCGTTCCCATCTGCTGGCCGGAGATGTACAAGGCCTGCCCCACATAGGCCAGCCGGTTCGTGCCGATGACCGCCTTGCCGTTCACGAACGTGCCGTCGGCGTTGTAGGAGAGCACCGGAATACCCTTGTTCATGGCATTCTCGACCGGTGACTTGAACGCATTCTGGTCGATGACGGCGACGGCAATTCCATCCGCATTTGCGGAGACCGCGGTGTTCAGGTAGGTCGTCATCTGCGACACGGTGGAGGTCTCCGACCCGCCCCACTTCGGAGTGGGCAGACCAAGCAGCGCGGCCGCGTCGGCCATGCCGTACTGGGTGGGCGTGAAGAACGGGTTCGTGGTGACGTGATTGACGAACCAGAACTGCCACTTGGGCGTGGTCGGGAAATTGCCCGCGACCTTCTTGGTTGCGCCCGCGTTGCTGTTCGTGGACGAGGTGCAGGCCGAGATCAGGGCCGACGCGGCCGCGGTCGCGCTGAACAGCCCGGCGCCCTTGAGCAGCTTGCGGCGAGCGGGCCCGTCCTGCATATTGAGGCTCTCAATGGCCTCGTCGACTACCGGGTCGACTTTATCTTTCATCTGGACCTCCGTTGAATTGTCGCGGGACACTCGCTGTCCCGAACCGACCCGCAAATGTGAACAGCAGCGGTACATTTCGGCCGCTGGCGAAGCGAAAATTCATGGCCGGTTTCGGGATAGGCCCAAAGCCCGACGGAACGTCGTAGACGCTAAAGCCGCGCATGATTGCATGTCAAGGCACCACGCAAGCATCGAACGACCCCGATCTGACCATGCCCGAAAGCCGTCCCGATGCAGGTCGGGACGGCGCTGGGGGGTAAGCCGGGGAAGCTCGAGGAGTTCGCGAGCCGGGCACACCTTGCTCACCCTGCTCAAGGGGCACGACATAACCACAGCGCTACCCCGCCTCACTTCTACCTGCACACCCAAAAGTGACATGGTCAAACATTATGAGGATGTTAGCGCTAACAAGTAACTGTTGGGCAACGAACGTGAAACACAATCGCCACGTCAGCCGGGCAGGCTGAGTCCTGGCCGAGTACTACGCACGGTGACCGCGAGCAGGCTGCGGGTAAAGCTGTGCGCGGGCGGGTGACGGCAGTGCCGGGCGGCCCTGGGCGGCGCCAGGCGGGGCCGGGCCGGGCCGGTTCGGCGTTCCGGGCGGCGTGGCCGGCGGCTGAGCAGCGCGGCTGGGCGCCGGGCGTTCCGGTCGGGAGTCGTGAGCATCGCACCCGAACGCGCCGAAACGGACGTACGGGGGTGTTTCGGCGGGGCAGGGCAACGAGATCCATCGAGAGCGAACCCGGTGGCTACCTACAGGCTGCGTTCAGGCGTCCAGCGTGTTGTGAGGATGTCTTCGGAATGCACATAGGTTAGAGATATACAAAATGAGTAGATTCGAACTGTGATCAGAAGATAATCGTTTAACTTCGCACAGTAATCGCAGCTCAACGGGGGTGAGGCCAGAACCTTGTGCATACTGCGACATGAACCATCAGCTATGTCCCCCCGATTCCATCAAAATAGGACACAATCATCCTGAGCAGCTCAGGATGAGCTCGGTGGGACTGGTTCACGTTCGCGCAAAGCTGGTCACGACGTCACGCTTCGTATCCGACAGTCATAATCGGAACCGAACAGCGAAAGTGAACGTCTCAGTGAAGACGGATGGCGGAAACCAACGTCACGGAGCACCGGCCCCGAGGCGTCACCGCACGAAAGAGGAGGGCTACGGATGCTTGCCCGGCATCGGCAGTCGCTGATCCTCCAGGCTGTCCGCAGTGACGGCAGCGCTCGAGTCAGCGATCTCACCCAGCAACTCGGGGTCTCGGACATGACCGTCCGGCGCGACCTGGAGGCCCTGGCCAGGGATGGCCTAATTGAGAAGGTTCACGGCGGCGCGGTTCTGCCGGGGACTCCCACCAGTAGTCACGAGCCCGGCTTCGAAGCCAAGCTCGTGCTCGAACAGCCGGAGAAGGCGGCGATCGGCCGCGCCGCGGCCAGCCTGGTCAAGCCCGGCACCGCGATCGCCCTCTCGGCCGGCACCACCACGTTCGCGCTGGCCCAGTGCCTGCTCGACGTGCCCGGACTGACGATCGTGACCAACTCGCTGCGGGTGATGAACCTGTTCAGCAGCGCCCGGCCGACCAACGGCTCGCACACCTCGGTCATCCTGACCGGTGGTATCCGCACGCCGTCGGACGCGCTGGTCGGACCGGTGGCGGACCTGACCGTCCGGTCACTGCACTTCGACACCCTATTCCTCGGCTGCCACGGGATCGACCCCGACGCCGGGCTGACCACGCCGAACCTGGCCGAGTCGGAGACGAACCGGACGTTCATCAAGCTGGCCCGCCGGGTGGTGGTGGTCGCCGACCACACCAAGTGGGGTCTGGTCAGCCTGAGCTCGTTCGCCAGCCTGGACGAGGTCGACGTGCTGGTCACCGACGACGAGCTGCCGGGCGGGGTCCGCGAGGCAGCCTCGGAGAAGGTCAGCGAGATCATCGTGGCCGAGGACATGCCCGCGGCCCGCGCGGCCCGCGGCTGACCTCTGCCGCTCCCGGGCGCCTGAAGTAAAGGCGGGGCCACGCTCGCAGTGACCCCGCCTTCAGGCGTGCCCCGGGTTCAGGGGCCACGCTCGGAGTGACCCGCCTTCAGGCGTGCCGCTTCCGGCCTGGTGACGCGCGCGGGTCAGCTGACCGTGACTTCGGGCTCGCCTTCGGCCAGGCCCTCTTCGTCGGCGATGCGCATGGCCTCTTCGATCAGGGTTTCCACGATCTTGGACTCGGGGACGGTCGCGATGACCTTGCCGCGGACGAAGATCTGGCCCTTGCCGTTGCCGGAGGCGACACCGAGGTCAGCCTCGCGGGCCTCGCCGGGACCGTTCACCACGCAGCCCATGACCGCCACCCGCAGCGGGACCTCCAGGCCCTCGAGCCCGGCGGTCACCTCGTCGGCCAGCTTGTAGACGTCGACCTGAGCGCGGCCGCAGGAGGGGCAGGACACGATCTCCAGGCCGCGCTGGCGCAGGCCCAGGGACTCGAGGATGCCGATGCCGACCTTGACCTCTTCCACCGGCGGGGCCGACAGCGACACCCGGATCGTGTCGCCGATGCCCTCGGCCAGCAGCGCGCCGAACGCGACGGCCGACTTGATCGTGCCCTGGAAGGCCGGCCCCGCCTCGGTGACCCCGAGGTGCAGCGGGTAGTCGCACTGCTCGGCCAGCAGCCGGTAGGCGTTGATCATGACCACCGGGTCGTGGTGCTTGACCGAGATCTTGATGTCGCGGAAGTCGTGCTCCTCGAACAGCGAGCACTCCCACAGCGCCGACTCCACCAGCGCCTCGGGGGTGGCCTTGCCGTACTTGGCCATCAGCCGCTTGTCCAGCGAGCCGGCGTTGACGCCGATGCGGATGGGGATGCCGGCGTCCTTGGCCGCCCGGGCGATCTCTCCCACCTTGTCGTCGAAGGCCTTGATGTTGCCGGGGTTGACCCGGACGGCGGCGCAGCCCGCGTCGATCGCGGCGAATACGTACTTGGGCTGGAAGTGGATGTCGGCGATCACCGGGATCTGCGACTTCCTGGCGATCGCGGGCAGCGCGTCCGCGTCGTCCTGGGACGGTACCGCCACCCGGACGATCTGGCAGCCGGACGCGGTGAGCTCGGCGATCTGCTGGAGGGTGGAGTTGACGTCCGCGGTCAGCGTGGTCGCCATCGACTGGACCGAGACCGGCGCGCCGCCGCCCACCGGCACGGACCCCACCATCAACTGCCGAGAGATCCGGCGCTGGGCCAGCGGCCGCGGCGGCGTCTCGGGCAGACCGAGGTCAATGCTCATCTTCCCCATCCGATCGATCGGTTGGCTGCAGTTGCTGCCCCGCGGCGAAAAGCCCGGTGCGACTACCAGTCTCTCAATACCTGCCAGCGGCCACGCCAGGCACAGGGGTCTTCCCTGACACTGACGTCACGGTGTTCTCCTGGTGTTCAGGCCCCCGCCACCCCAGCGTCAGGTGATCTTGACCGGGTTGAACAGGTCGGCCGCGATCAGGAGCAGGCCGAAGACCACCAGGACCGCGAACACGGCCATGCTGGCCGGCACCAGCTTGGTCATGTCTACCAGACCGGGGTCGGGCCGGCGCCGCAGCCGCGCCCACCGCGACCGGATCGCCTCGTAGATCACCACCGCGATGTGCCCGCCGTCCAGCGGCAGCAGCGGCAGCAGGTTGAACGCGCCGACGAAGATGTTCAGCGAGGCGATGATGAGCAGGACGTAGTCCACCTTGACCTGCCAGCCCACGCTGGCCGAGACCACGTCGCCGGTGATCTCGCCCGCGCCGACCACGCTGGTCACCTGACCGGCCGAGGTAGTGGCCCGATTCTTGGCGAACAGGTGCGGGATGGCCGACGGCAGCTGGCCGATGACCTTGACCGATCCGGTCAGAATGGTGCCGAACATCGAGCCCGCGTAGGTCACCGCCCGCGCTGGGTTGTAGCGATCGAAGACGATCTTCTGATAGACGCCTATCTCCGAATAGGTCTCACCGGGGGCCTTGATCGTCGTGATACGCAAGCTCAGCCGGTGCCCGTCGCGCTCGACCACGACCGGGACGCTGCGGCCGGCCGGGGTGCTGCGGATGTCTTTGGTCAGCGCCGTCCAGGTGCCTACCGCCTTGCCATCCCACGAGATGACCGTATCCCCGGCCCGCAGGCCGGCCGCCTTGGCCGGGGACGGCTGGTCGGCGGGGGTGCAGGTCTGGCTGGTCGAGGCCCGGGCGGTGGCCTTCACACAGGGGATCAACTGCCCCAGCTGGGGCGAGTTGGTGTTGGATTCCAGGCCGATCCCCCCGGCGACCAGGAACAGCAGCACCAGGGCCAGCACGAAGTGCATGAACGAGCCGGCGAACAGCACGATCAGCCGCTGCCAGGCCGGGTGGCGCCGGAACGAGCGCGGCTCGTCAGCCGGGTCAACCTCGTCCATCGAGGTCATCCCGACGATCTTGACGAACCCGCCGAACGGCAGCACCTTGATCCCGTACTCGGTCTCGCCCCGGACCGTGGACCACAGCGTGGTACCGAACCCGACGAAGTACTGGGTGACCTTCATGCCGAACTTCTTGGCCGCGACGAAGTGGCCCGTCTCGTGCAGCATGACCGAGAAGAGCAGGGCGACGACGAAAATGACCCAGCCCAACAGGCTCATTTAGGCGGTCTCTCCCTTGCTGTTGAGCTCACGTGCCCGCGTCCGGGCCCACGTATCGACCGCGAGCACGCCCTCCAGGGTCACGTCCCCGGACGCGTCATGCTCCGACACTACCTGGGCCACTGTGTCAACGATCCCCGTGAACGGGATCTTCCCGGCCATGAAGGCGTCCAGGCACTCCTCATTGGCGGCGTTGTAGACGGCCGGGGCGGTACCGCCGGTCCCGGCCGCCTCACGGGCCAGCCGGACGGCCGGGAAGGCGTCGTCGTCGAGTGGCTCGAACGTCCAGGTGGCCGCCCTGGTCCAGTCCAGCGCGGGGGCGGCCTCCGGGACCCGGTCCGGCCAGGCCAGCGCCAGCGCGATCGGCAGCCGCATGTCCGGCGGGCTGGCCATGGCGATGGTGGCGCCGTCGGTGAACTCGACCATCGAGTGCACGATCGACTGCGGGTGCACGACCACCGCGATCTGGCCCAGCGGCACGCCGAACAGCAGGTGCGCCTCGATCAGCTCCAGGCCCTTGTTGATCAGGGTCGCGCTGTTCAGCGTGTTGGAAGGGCCCATGTTCCAGGTCGGGTGGGCCAGCGCCTGCTCGGGGGTGACGGTGGCCAGCCGGTCGCGGCTCCAGCCGCGGAACGGGCCGCCGCTGGCGGTCAGCACCAGCCGCCGGACCTCGTCCGGGGCGCCGCCACGCAGGCACTGCGCGAGCGTGGAGTGCTCGGAGTCGACCGGGACGATCTGGCCCGGGGCGGCCCGCCCGGTGACCAGCGACCCGCCGGTGATCAGGGACTCCTTGTTGGCCAGGGCGAGCGTGCGGCCCGCGTCCAGGGCGGCGATGGTGGCGGTCAGCCCGATCGCGCCGGCCACGCCGTTCAGCACCACGTCGCACGGCCATGCGGCGGCCTCCGTCATCGCCTCGGGGCCCGCGATCACCTCGGGCACCGGCCCGGAGGCCGGGCCGGCAGTGCCCGTTCCCCCCGCCCGTCCCAGGCGACAGCCAGCGCGGAGCGGACGTCGCCGGCCGCGCTGGGGCGGGCGACCGCGACCCGGGGGGCGCCGAACTCGGCCGCCTGCTGGGCGAGCAGGGCCGGGTTGCCGCCGCCGGCGGCCAGCCCGGTGACCCGGAACCGGCCAGGGTTGCGCCGGATCACGTCCAGGGCCTGGGTGCCGATCGATCCGGTCGAGCCGAGGATGACGACGTCGCGAGGTTCCACGGACCCCATTGTGCCCGCCGTCCCCGGTTGCGGCGACCCGCTCAGCCCGGGCTGGCGGTGACGCGCGGGGCGGCGGGCAGGCCGGCCGCCACCGTAATGCGCTTCCAGGCCGCCTGCCAGTCGGCATAGCTGGCGCAGCCGCCGGGCTGGCCGCAGCTGGCCGTAGGCAGGTGCTGGAAGACGATGTTGCGGGCGCTGGGCAGCGAGGACATGTGGTACGCGGCACAGTTCACGGCGGCCGGGCCGGTGCAGGCGGCGGGGGCGGCCGGGGCGGCGTTGGTGAACGCCGAGGCACGCTCCTGCACGTAGTTCCCCGTCGTCCAGGACAGCCACTGATAGGTGCAGTGGGTGTTGGCCGCGTGCGCGGACACCATCCACGAATAGAGAAAGGCCACCGCCGGGCCGGACCCGGCCGCCCGGGTCAGCGTGGGAACCCCGGCGGTCGGCAGGCCCGCCCGGGTCATCTCGTTGATCTGGTGGGTCAGCACCGCTCCGAGCACGTCCTGCCCGTCCCCCAGCTGCCCGATGACCGTGCTGTCACTGTTCCAGTAGGTGCCGATGTCGGGCCGGACGGCCTGCACGGCGTTCTCGGCCGCGGCCAGCTGGCTCTGGGTCAGCTCGAACGGGTCGGTGACGCCCAAGGCGGGCTTGGCCGCCTTGAGATAAAGGGCCGCCAGCGCCAGCGTGATCGGATCCTGCGGGACGGTGATTTTCCCCGAGTAGGTCCTGGCCGAGGCCGGCGAGAACAGCGCGGTCCAGGTCTGCGGGGTCGGCTTGACCTTCCCGGCCGCGTACCCGGTCACGTAGGTGTCCCACAGGTACGGCAGGCCGTAGGCGCGGCCGCCGGACACCGCGGGCGCGGCGCTGGCCAGCCGGGGGCTGATCCGTGAGTAGCCGGAGATCTGGCTGGTGTCCAGCGGCGCTACCGCCTTGGCGGCGATCAGCTGGCCGGCTACGGTCGGCGAGGCCAGCACGCCGTCGTAGTAGGAGTTACCGATGCCCTTGGTCAGATCGGCGTAGACGGCCGCGTCGGTGGGGGCGTTCACCAGGTCGACCCGGCAGCCGGTCTGCTCCTCGAACGGCGTCACCCAGTCGGTCTTGGCGTCGACGTCGCCGTTCTGCACCGGCCCGGGCGGCACCACCAGGCGGATGAAGTTCTTGTTGGTGGTGGACGTGGGGCTGGTGGCCGAGGGCGAGGCGCCGCCCCCGCTGCGGGTGCCGGTGCAGGCCGTGAGCAGGATCAGAAGCCCGGCCACGGCCAGCAGCGGAGCCGGCCAGCGGCCGCTCCGGGCGCGCCGTGACCGCGCGTTACAAACGTGTCCCCTCACGGAACGATGAGCTTATCCGCACCCGGCCGGCCAGGGCGCCCGGACTCGCTCATCCCGCCCCGGGAAGCGCGGAAATGCGCTTGGCCAGGGCGAAATCGGCGGCAGTGAGGCCGCCGGCCGAGTGGGTGGAAAGGGTCAGCGTGACCTTGTTCCAGCGGATGTCGATGTCCGGGTGGTGACCCGCCTCCTCGGCCAGGAAGGCGACGGCTCCGACCAGCAGCAACGCGTCGGAAAAGTCGCGCCGGGTGAAGGTCCGGGTGATTTCGCCGCTTTCGGCGGCCCAGCCCGGCGACTCGTTCAGTTCGGCTGTGATCTGATCATCGGTGAGAAGCTCCATGCGACCGGCATACCATTCGGACGTGCCAGGATCACCATCGAATGCCGAAGACGGGCCCCGGACAGGGGCACAGCCGGAGACACAGCCGGGCGTCCTGCGGGCCACTCCCCTGCTGGCCGAGCACGAGCGGCTGGGCGCGACGCTGACCGGATTCGCGGGCTGGCGAATGCCCCTGCGCTACGGCAGCGAGACCGCGGAACACCTGGCCGTCCGGCGGGCGGCGGGCCTTTTCGATCTTTCCCACATGGGCGAGATCATCGTGAGCGGGCCGGAAGCGGCGGCCGCGCTGGACTACGCGCTGACTGGGCTGCTGTCGGCGGTGGCGACGGGCCGGGCCCGGTACACGATGATGTGCGCCGAGGACGGCGGAGTGCTCGACGACCTGGTCGTCTACCGGACCGGGGACGAGGAGTACATGGTGGTGGCCAACGCGGCCAACACCCCGACGGTGGCGGCCGAGCTGGTCAGCCGCGCGGCCCCGTTCAAGGCCCGGGTCAGTGACCGGACCGAGGAGTACGCGCTGATCGCGGTGCAGGGCCCGGCGGCGGCCGGCATCCTCGGGCCGCTGACCGACGTCCCGCTGGACGACCTCAAGTACTACGCGGGCCACGACGGCACCGTGGCCGGGCGGCGGGCCCTGGTGGCCCGGACCGGCTACACCGGTGAGGACGGGTTCGAGCTGTTCACCGCCGCCGCGGACGCCGGGCCGGTGTGGGCCGCGCTGACCGAGGCGGGGACGCCGGCCGGCCTGGTGCCCGCGGGCCTGGCCGCCCGCGATACGCTCCGGCTCGAGGCCGGCATGCCGCTGTACGGCAACGAGCTCGGCCCGGACATGACGCCGTACGACGCGGGACTGGGACGGGTGGTCAAGTTCGACAAACCAGGCGGCTTCGTGGGCGGGGCCGCGCTGGCGCAGCGGGCCGAGGCCGCTCCCGAGCGGGTGCTGGCCGGGCTGACCATGAGCTCGCGCCGGGTGCCCCGGCACGGGTACCCGGTGCTGGCCGACGGTGAGCCGATCGGGACCGTGACCAGCGGGGCACCCTCGCCCACGCTGGGGAAGCCGATCGCGATGGCCTATCTGAAATCTGACAGTGTTGCCCCGGATGGGGTACCCACCGCAGGGGCCGGCGAGCTGGCCGTCGACATCAGGGGCCGGGCCGAACCGGCCGAGCTAACCGACCTGCCTTTCTACAGGAGATCCCGAACATGAGCGTTCCTGCCGAATTGCGCTACACGGCCGAGCACGAATGGGTATCGATCGAGGGCTCGTCCGCGACCATCGGCATCACCGACTTCGCGGCCAAGGCGCTGGGTGACGTGGTGTACGTGTCGCTGCCCGCCCGGGGAGCGGCCGTCACCGCCGAGGAGCCGTGCGGGGAGGTCGAGTCGACCAAGTCGGTCAGCGACCTCTACTCCCCCGTCGACGGCGAGGTCACCGAGACCAACGGCGACCTGGACGACGACCCCGGCCTGGTCAACTCGGACCCGTACGGCGCGGGCTGGATGTTCCGGGTGCAGCTGGCCGGTGACAGCGGCGAGGCGCTGCTTGGCCTGCTGTCCCCGGCCGAGTACGAAGAGCTGACCAAGGACAGCGACTGACGGTCACCGCTTGCGGCGCCGCCGCCAGACCACGAGTGTGACCAGCCCGGCCACGACCACCGCACCCGCGCCGACCAGCTTCGGGTCAATGGTCGCGACCCGCTGCCGGAGCTGATCGGCGGTGCGGCGGGCTACATTGGCCGGCTTCACCTTGTCGGCGATCGCGTCGACCGTGCGGCCCAGCTCGAGCCGGGACTGCTCCAGCTGGGCCATCAGCTCCGCCTGGCTGGTCTTCCCGCTGGGGACGACCCGCCCGTTCAAGGCCTGATCGGCCGCTCTGGGCACGATCTCCTCACCAGCCATCACTTGCTCCCTCTCCGCATAGGGCTCACGAATCCCGACAGTCTGTCAGACAGCGCTGATCCCCCGGACGCGGGCGCGCCGGGGGATCAGCGGTCACTGCCGACCGGTCAGCAGCTGCTCTTGTAGATGTACTTCTGCACGTTGGCCGAGTTGACGTTGGCCGGGGTGATGGCCACCAGCGTGGTGCCGATGGTGGCGGTCACGGTCTTGCCGTTGGCCGCGTTCAGGGCCTGCTGGACGCCGTCAATGCCCTCCTGGTACGGGTCCTGGGCCACCGCCAGCTGGATCGTGTTGCTCTTGAGGAACGTGATCTGCTGCGGCTCGGCGTCGAAGGTGGCCACCTTGACCTTGCCGGTCTTGCCCGCGTGCTGCACGCCGGTGGCCGCGCCCTGGGCGCTCAGCACGTTGGTCGCGAACACCCCGGACAGGTCCGGGTGGGCGGCGATGTCGCTGGCCACCTGGCTGGCGGCGGTGGCCGAGCTGTCGTTGTCGTACTGAACCGGCAGCACCTTGACGTTCGGGTACTTGGCCTTCATCTCGGCGTTGAAGCCGGCGATACGGGCGTCGGTGGTGCTGATGCCCGGGTTCACGTTGATGACCGCGACCGTGCCCTTGCCGCCGACCTGCTGGCCGAGGTTGTCGGCCGCGATCTTGCCGCCGCCGGTGTTGTCGGAGGTGATCCGGGACACCCCGAGCGAGGTGTCACTGGACGAGGTGTCGACGAACACGATCTTGGTGCCCGCGCTCTGGATCCGGTTCAGCTCGGGGTCGAGCGCCTTGGCGTCGGTCGGCGCCACCATCAGCGCGTCCGGCTTGCTGGCGGCCACCGAGTTCAGGATCGGGGCCTGCTCGCTGACCGAGAAGTCGGCCGGGCCGTTGACGGTCAGCTTGGCCCCGAGCTTCTTGGCCTCGGCCTCGGCGCCGCACTCCATCGTGACGTAGAAGTCGTCGCTCTTGGTGCCGACCACCAGCTCGAGGTTCTTCTTGGAGAAGCCAGAGCTGCTGCTACTGCCGCTACTGCTGCTGCCGCTGGCCTTGCTGCCGCCGCTACCACTGCTCGAGCAGGCGGCCACGCCTACTCCGAGGACGGCGATCGCGGCCAGGCTGACCGCTCGCACCGGGTATCTATGTGACATTCGATCCTCCTGAAATGTGGGAACGCGCCCTTGCGGTCCCCGCTTCGTTGCGTCAGGCGCGCTCGCGCAGGCGCCGGCGGAACTGATCGAGATAGACCGCCGCGGCGAGCACCACGCCGGTCAGGATGTACTGCCAGTACTGGTTGACCCCGACGATGATGAGCCCGGCGGCCAGCATCTCGGGGATGAACACGCCGATGAACGTGCCGAGGATGGAACCGCGGCCGCCGAACAGGCTGGCGCCGCCCAGGACGACCGCGGTGATGACGACCAGGTTGTCCAGCGGGTGCCCGGAGATCGTGGTCGTGCTGAAGTAGGCCAGGTTCATGATGCCGGCCACGCCCGCCATCAGGCCGCTGAGGGCGTAGACACCAATCAGGTACCGGTCCACGTTGATGCCGACGCGCCGGGCCGCTTCGGCGTTGGAGCCGATGGCGTAGGTGTACCGGCCGAACCGGGTGAACGCCAGGATCAGGCCGAACAACAGGGCGACCAGGAACGAGATGATGATCAGCCACTGGATGCCGAACAGGCTGCCCTGCCCGATGGAGCTGGCCAGCTTGTTCGGCACGGTGGCGACGTCGTGGCCGCCGGTGATCAGGTAGCTCAGGCCCTCGGCGATGCCGAGGCCGGCCAGCGTGGCGATCAGCGGCGGGATCTTCAGCTTGGCCACCATGAAGCCCTGCATCGCGCCGAAGGCCGCGCCGGTGACCAGCCCGATCAGCACGCCGACCCAGATCGTGCCGACCCCGGCGCTGGCGCCGCCGTTGTGGACGTAGTACTCGCCGGCCACCACGCCCGACAGCACCAGCACGAAGCCGACCGACAGGTCGATGCCGGCGGTCAGGATCACGAACGTCTCGCCGACCGCCATGACCAGGAACGGGGCCGTCGTCTGGCTGATCAGCGACAGGTCGCTGGTGGTCAGGAACTTGCCCGGGGCGAGCCCGGTGAACACCGCCATCAGCACGATGAGGACGATGAAGGTCCACGATTCGTTGGTCGTGAACGTGCGCCTGAGCAGCCGCATGACGTCGAACGAGGCCCGGGACGGCGGCGGCTCCGGGTTGTCCGGGCCGGCCGTGCCCGCGTCGGCGGCGGCGTTGGTGCCGGTCATGCCGCGCCCCTCCCGTCGCTCTCGCCCTCGGTCGTCAGCGCGCCGGTCATCGCCCCGACCAGCTGCTCGACGTTGGTATCGGCGGTCCGGAACCGGGCCACCCGGTGGCCCATCCTGAGCACCTCTACCCGGTCCGAGACAGCCAGCACCTCGGGCATGTTGTGGCTGATCAAGACGACCGTGATGCCGCGGTCGCGGACCCGCCGGATGTTGTCGAGCACCCGCTCACGCTGGACCACGCCGAGCGCGGCGGTGGGCTCGTCCATGAAGATGATCTTGCTGGCGTAGGCCACCGCCCGCGCCACCGCGACCGACTGGCGCTGACCACCGGACAGCGAGGCGACCGGCGCGCTGACGTCGGGCAGCTCGACGCCGAGGTCCTTGAACGCGGCCACCGCCCGGCGCCGCATCTCCGTCTTGTTCAGGATCTGCAGGGCCCGGACCCGGTAGAGCTCCCGGCCCAGGTGCAGGTTGGCCGCCGCGTCCAGGTCAGGCGCGAGCGCCAGGTCCTGGTAGACGGTCTCGATACCGTGCCGGCGGGCGTCGAGCGGGCTGGTCAGCGTGACGGCCTTCCCCTCGACGAAGATCTGCCCGCTGTCTGGCCTGATCGCCCCCGAAAGGGTCTTGACCAGGGTGCTCTTGCCCGCACCGTTGTCTCCGATCAGCGCCACCACTTCGCCGGGGTAGGCGGTGAAGTTGGCGTCGTCGAGAGCCAGCACCTGTCCATAGCGCTTGACCAGGTTGCGCGCTTCGAGCAGTGGCTCAGCCTCCGCCACGGATGCGCCCCTTCCACTCTCCGTCGTGTTACGGCACCCTCAGGGTTGATAACGTTCCCATCGTGCCGGAATTCTTCAAGTGACCGGCCCAGATGTCAAGAGCAGCGGTCCAGGGGTAGCGCGTGTGCGGCAACAAACTGATAACGTTCCCATCCGGATGACCGGATGAAAGGCGTTCGGATGTGAACAAGCGGCCCACCATGCGCGACGTGGCCGCCGCGGCCGGGGTGAGCCTGATGACCGTCTCCCGCGTGGTCAACGGCGAGCCGGGGGTACAGCCGGAGACCGCGGCGCGGGTCGAGCGCGCCATCCGCCGGCTCGGCTACCAGCGCAACGACATGGCCCGGCAACTGCGCCGCAAGGGCCAGCTGACCGAGACCATCGGCCTGCTCGTGGACGACCTGGCCAACCCGTTCTTCGCCGCCCTGACCCGGGCGGTGGAGGACGTCGCCCGGCTGCACGACTGCGTGGTCCTCATCGGCAGCTCGAACGACAGCCTGGCCCGGGAGAAGGAGGTCGTGTCGGCGTTCTGCGCGCGCCGGGTGGACGGCCTGATCGTGGTGCCGGTCGCGGGCAGCCACCGTTTCCTGAAAGAGCAGCAGGACCTCGGGGTCAAGGTGGTCTGCGTGGACCGGCCGGCCGACAGCCTGGACGCCGACACCGTGCTGGTGGACAACCGCCGCGGCGCCTACCAGGCCGTCCGCCACCTGCTCGACCAGGGGCACCGGCGCATCGGCTACCTCGGCGACCGGGAGGACATCTGGGCCATCCGCGAGCGCTTCGAGGGCTTCACCGACGCGTTCGCGGCCGACGGCCTGGTGCCGGAGACCGCCCTGATCCGGCACGGGCTGCGCAGCCGGGCCGACGCCGCCCGGGCGGCCGAGGACCTGATGCAGCAGCCCGCCCCGCCGACCGCCCTGTTCGCCAGCAACGACCTGGTCACCATGGGCGCGGTGGATGCGCTCTACAGCTCCCGCCAGCAGCGCGGAACCGTCGCCCTGGTCGGCTTCGACGAGTTCGCCCTGGCCGACAAGCTGACCCCGCCGGTCACGGTGGTGGCCCAGGACCCCACCACGATCGGCGCGACCGCCGCCCAGCTGCTGTTCGGCCGGATCGCGGGCGACACCTCCCCGCCCCGCGAGGTCATGCTGCTCACCCGCCTGGTCATCCGCGGCTCCGGCGAGATCGCCCCCGCCGTCTCCTGAGACTGCAGTGACGGATGGGGCTCGAGGATACCGTGGGCCGGATGTGGCTGTGTCGGCTGGTGCCACTGAAGCGCAGGTGACGTGTGATGCGGGCGGCCCCGGGGCCGACGGCGAAGCCGGGAACACTTTTTTACAAATGCTGCACAAAAGTGTTCCCCCCTTCGAAGTCCACACGCAGTGGTGGGGCTCGCGGGGTGCTTTTGGCTTTCGGGCTGCTGGATGGGTGCGCGTCAGCGTCGCCGCAGCGAGTGAGGCTCGGCGCGGGTTGGGCTTGGGGCTGGTGCGACCGAGGTGGCTGGTGGGCTCTGGAGCTCCGGCCAGCATGAGGGGCCGCGCGGTTTGGGTACGGTTTCCCGCAAGCACTGCGGGAAAACGTACCCGCATCGGAAGTCCACCCCTAGTGGCGAGGCCTCTGGGGCGCGTGTGACCTGCGGGCTGGGTGGGGCGCACCGTGCGCACGAGGGTGGCCGGGCTGGTCCATCCCCGTCGCCGTCGTCCCGCCAGCCGGATAGCGGGCCGGACGGGATGGGGGGACCGGCAGCGCCGGCCGGGCGGGTTGCTCGCGGGGGGCGAAGGTGGCGGTGTAACTCCAGGCCCGGGCGGGGGGCGGGGCGGTGGTGACTGGTATCACCGCCGCCACGGCAGACTCCGGGCATAGCGGGTGACGCCGGGTGGTTGGACCCTTTAGTGATGAAAGAACAAACTCTGGCCACGATCCCGCGCAGCGAACCGGTGACCCTGCGAGACGGGTCGACCGTGCTCGTGCGGGCTATCACGGCGGGTGACGGCGGACTGGTGAGCGAGATTTTCGCCGGGCTGTCGCCGGAGTCGCGGCGGCTGCGGTTCCTGACCGCCAAGGATGAGCTGCGGCCCGCCGAGCTGCGGTACCTGACCGACGTGGACCACCGCGACCACGAGGCGATCGTCGCGCTGGACGCCGCCGGCGGGGGCAGCGCCGGTATCGCCCGCTACATCCGCGACCGGTCCGACCCGGAGACGGCCGAGCTGGCGATCGCGGTGGTGGACGGCTGGCAGGGGCGCGGCCTCGGCACCGAGCTGATCAGCCAGCTGGCCGAGCGCGCCCGGCGGGCGGGCATCCGCCGGTTCGTCGCGCTGACCGCCGGCAGCAACGTGGCCATGGGCCTGCTGCTGCGGCGGATGGGCGGCACGGTGCTGCGCCGGGAGTTCGGCACGCTCGAATACGAGCTGCCGCTCGGGGCCCCGGCCGGCCGGGCGCCGGCCCTGGCCGGACAGGGCAGTTAAGCGACTACTTATTCCGCTGTTGCCCGGTTACGCGGGGCCGGCCGATGATGCCGGAATGCGGATCGAGTCCGATGGGCACAGCCGGGACAACCCGCGTTTCTTCGAGCTGATCGAGAACGCGCCGAAAAACGAGGGCGGGAAGAGCCCGAGCGTCTTCGCCTGGCCCGAACTGGTCGACTTCCTGAAGATCGCCGGGCAGCCGGTGGCGGGGCCGTGGCCGCCGCACCAGCAGCCCCGGCCGGACCCGGAAGAGGACTCGCTGCCGGTCGCGGTGGCCGACCCGCCGGACCGGCCAGCGCCGCCAGGCCGGCCAGCGCCGCCAGGCCGGCCAGCGCCGCCGGATCAGCCGGCGCCGCCGGGCCGGCCAGCGCCCGGCGACGACGCGGAGCGGCCCTGATGTACCCGTCGCGGTTCCGCTACGAGGCCGTCCGTTCGGTCGAGCAGGCCACCCGGCTGCTGCACGACGGCGGGGACGACGCCAAGGTGCTGGCTGGCGGCCAGAGCCTGATCCCGATGATGAAGCTGCGGTTCGCCTCGCCCGAGTTGCTGGTCGACATCAACGCCATTCCCGGGCTGGACTACCACCGGATCGACCCGGACGGCAGCATCCACGTGGGGGCGCTGTGCCGGCACGCCGACCTGGAGCACTCGGACCTGCTGCCGGGGCGGCAGCCGACGATAACGGCGGCCGCGCCGCTGATCGCCGACCCGCTGGTGCGCAACCGGGGCACGCTGGTCGGCTCGCTGTGCCACGCCGACCCGCAGGGCGACTGGGCTTCGGTGGTGCTCGCGCTGGGCGGCTCGATCGTGGCCCAGGGGCCGGCCGGGCAGCGCGTGATCCCGCTGCGCGAGTTCGTGCTCGGCCCGTTCGAGAACGCGCTGGCCCACGACGAGATCGCGGTCGAGGCGGTCATCCCGGCCCCGCGCGGGGCGCCGGCGGGCGGTTATCTCAAGCTGGAACGCCGGGTCGGCGACTTCGCCACGGCCGGGGTGGCGGTCGCCCTGGAGACCGACGGGTCCCAGGTCATCCGGGCCGGCATCGCGCTCACCGGGGTGGGCGGGGCCACGATCGAGGCCACCGCCGCGCAGGAGGCGCTGACCGGGCGGCCGCTGACCGCGGAGACGATCGCCGAGGCGGGCCGGCTGGCGGCCGAGGCGGCCCAGCCCAAGTCCGACCACCGGGGCAGCGCCACCTACAAGCGGCACATGGTGCGCACGTTCGTGGTGCGGATCCTCGGCCGCATCGAGGGCAGCCAGGGCACGGCAGAAAGGGCCGCCTGACATGACGATCATCTACGAAGAGACCGGCGAGGACGGCCCGGCCGTACCCGAGCAGCGGATCACCGTGCACGTCAACGGGCGCAAGGTGGTGGCCGAGGTCGAGCCCCGGCTGCTGCTCGCGCACTTCCTCCGCTACGTGATGCGGCTGACCGGTACCCATACCGGCTGCGACACCACCAACTGCGGCGCCTGCACGGTGCTGGTGGACGGCCGGGCGATCAAGTCCTGCACGATGTTCGCGGTACAAGCAGACGGAGCGGGCGTGACCACCGTCGAAGGGCTGGCCAGCCAGAGCGAGCTGCACCCGCTGCAGGAGGGCTTCAAGGAGGAGCACGGCCTGCAGTGCGGCTTCTGCACGCCGGGCATGATGATGGCGGCCAAGGCGCTGCTGGACCGCAACCCCGATCCCGGCGAGGAAGACGTCCGCTGGGCGCTGTCCGGCAACCTCTGCCGCTGCACCGGCTACCAGAACATCGTGAAGTCGGTCCTGTGGGCCGCGGCCAAGCTGCGGGACCAGGCGCCGGCCGACGGCGGGAAGGAGGCCGGGGCGTGACCACCCAGGCCGTGGACGAGATCAAGATCGGCGGGATGGGCGCGAGCCGCCGCCGGGTCGAGGACAACCGGTTCATCCGCGGCAAGGGCAACTACACCGACGACGTGGTGCTGCCCGGGATGCTGCACATGGAGATCCTGCGCAGCCCCGTCGCGCACGCCCGGATCACCAGGATCGACGCCAGCCGGGCCTGGGACATCCCCGGCGTGCACCTGGTGCTGACCGGCGACATGATGGCCACCCGCAACCTGGCCTGGATGCCCACGCTGTCCTACGACACCCAGGCGGTGCTGGCCACCGACAAGGTGCGGTTCCAGGGCCAGGAAGTGGCCTGCGTGATCGCGGACGACCCGTACATCGCCAAGGACGCCTGCGAGGCGATCGAGGTCGACTACGAGCCGCTGCCGGCGGTGGTCAGCCCGCAGCAGGCGCTGGCGGACGGCGCCCCGGTCATCCGGGACGACAAAGAGGGCCAGGACGGCAACGTCATCTACGACTGGGAGGTGGGTGACGCCGAGGGCACCGACCGGGCCTTCGAAGAGGCCGACGTGATCTCCCGGCTGCAGCTGCACTACCCGCGCTCGCACCCCAGCCCGATCGAGTGCTGCGGCTCGATCGCGGACTTCGACCGGTCCACCCAGAAGCTGACCGTCTACATGACGACCCAGGCGCCGCACATCGTCCGGGCGGCGGTGGCGCTGATCGCCGAGCTGCCCGAGCACATGATCCGGATCATCTCCCCCGACATCGGCGGCGGATTCGGCAACAAGGTGCCGGTGTACCCGGGCTACGTGTGCTCGATTCTGGCCTCGATCCTGCTCGAACGGCCGGTCAAGTGGATCGAGGACAAGACCGGGAACCTGATCTCGACCGGCTTCGCCCGGGACGTGTACCTGGACGGGGAGCTGGCCCTGCGCCGGGACGGCAAGATCGTCGGGATGCGGATGCGGACGCTGGCCGACCACGGCGCGTTCTTCGCCGACGCCCAGCCCAGCAAGTTCAAGATCGGCCTGATTCACTCGACCTTCGGCTGTTACAACGTGCCGTTCGCGCACCTGGCGGCCCGGGGCATGTACACCAACAAGGCGCCCGGCGGGGTGGCCTACCGGTGCTCGTTCCGGGTCACCGAGGCGATGTTCTTCCAGGAACGGATGATGCACGCGGCCGCCGAGGACCTGGGCATGGACCAGGCCGAGTTCCGCCGGATCAACCTGGTCCGGGATGAGCAGTTCCCGCACCGCACGCCGTTCGGCTTCCTGCTCGACTCCGGCCAGTACGGGGCCTGCCTGGAGCTGGGCCTGAAGGCGGTCGGGTACGAGGACTTCCTGCGGCAGAAGGAAGAAGCCGCCAAGCGCGGGCGGTTGCTGGGCATCGGCATCTCCACGATGAGCGAGCCGCTGGGCGCGGGCAACAGCCGCGAGTACGACATCCTCGGCATCAAGATGTTCGACTCGGCCGAGCTGCGGGTGCACATGACCGGCAAGGCGATCCTGCGGACCGGCGCCCGCGGTCAGGGCCAGGGCCACGAGACCACCTGGGGCCAGATCGTCGCCCACGAGCTGGGCATCCCGGCCGACGACGTGATCGTGGAAGAGGGCGACACCGACACCGCCCCGTTCGGCATGGGCACCTACGCCTCGCGCAGCACGCCGGTGGCGGGGGCGGCCATCGCCATGGTCTGCCGCAAGGTCCGGGCCAAGGCCCGGAAGCTGGCCGCCCACCTGCTCGAGGTGTCCGAGGAGGACGTCGAGTGGGAGCTGGGCCGGTTCTACGTGCGCAGCGCCCCCGACCGGGGGGTGACGATCCAGGAGTGCGCGATGGCCGCCTACAGCAACATGCCGGACGGCATGGAGCCCGGCCTGGAGAACAACGCGTACTACGACCCGCCCAACCTGACCTGGCCGTTCGCCTGCTACATCGTGACCGTCGAGGTCGACCCGGAGACCGGGGTGTGGGATGTGCTGAACATGGTCGCGGTCGACGACTGCGGCGTGCGGATCAACCCGATGATCGTCGAGGGCCAGATCATGGGCGGCCTGACCGAGGCCTTCGCGATGTCGAACATGCAGTTCATCACCTACGACGCCGACGGCAACTGCATCGGCTCGAACTACATGGACTACCTGATCCCGACCGCCTGGGAGACGCCGGGCTTCGAGCTGCACGGCGAGGTCGTCACGCCCAGCCCGCACCACCCGATCGGGGCCAAGGGCGTCGGCGAGTGCGCCGCCGTCGGCGGCCCGGCCGCGTTCGTCAACGCGGTCATGGACGCGCTGAAGGACACCGGGGTGCGCAACATCGACATGCCGCTGCTGCCGGACCGGGTGTGGGAGGCCGTCACCCAGCGGCACGACGTGTCCGGCGCCCCGCCGGTCCGGACGGACGGATAGGGCGGCCGGGACATGGGCATGGACGGCTGGGCGTTCCTGGAGCACGGCGCCGACCTGGCCCGCCGCGGCGAGTCGTTCGCGCTGGCCACGGTGGTGTGGCGGCAGGGGCCCTCGTCGGGCAAGGAGGGCTGCCGGGCCATCGTCACCGCCACCGGTGAGCTGCACGGCTGGATCGGCGGGGCCTGCGCCGAGCCGGTGGTGATCCGGCAGGCCAGGCAGGTCATCGCCGAAGGGGTGCCGCGGCTGCTGCTGCTGGGCACGGCCGACCAGTTCGGCGGCCCGCCGTTCGGGGAGACGCTGCCCGAGGGCATGATCTTCGTGCCGATCTCCTGCTCGAGCGAGGGCTCGCTGGAGGTCTACATCGAGCCCGTGCAACCCTCGCCGCACCTGGTGGTGGTCGGCCATTCGCCGATGTCGCAGACCCTGGGCGAGCTGGCCCGGGCCCTGGGCTGGCGGGCCGACGTGATCGCGGGCGAGGACTTCACCGCCGAGCACGCCAGCGCACGGTCGATCGTGGTGGTCGCCACCCAGGGGCACCACGACGAGGAGGCGATCACCGCCGCGATCGAGGCCCGGCCGGCCTACATCGGGCTGGTCGGCTCGGCCAGGCGGGGGCAGACCGTGCTCGGGTACCTGGCCGAGCGGGGGCTGCCGCGGGCCGAACTGAACCGGGTGCACACCCCGGCCGGCCTGAATCTGGGGCCGACCACGCATCAGGAGATCGCGGTGGCGATCCTGGCGGAGCTGGTTCAGCTGAGGGCTACCGGGAAGCTCGGGTCTGCTGAGGCCGGTGTGTCTGCTGAGGCTAAAGGGCCTGAAGTGGCTGGTGTGACTGGCGAGGCTGGTGTGGCCGCTGGGTTGGCTGGATCGGCTAGGACAGTTGGGACGGCTGGGACGGCTGCGGCTGGTGGGGTGGAGGAGCCGCTGGAGGTGATCGATCCCGTGTGCGGGATGACGGTCACCGCTGGGCGGGACGCCTACCCGCTGGAGCTGGACGGCGTGACCTATTACTTCTGCTGCGTGGGCTGCCGCAGCGCGTTTGAGAAGGACAAGAGCCGATGCTGATCACCAACGAATTCGAGGTCGCGGCGCCGATCGAGAAGGTGTGGCGGTTCTTCGACGACATCCCGCACGTGGCCGCCTGCCTGCCCGGCACCGAGCTCACCAAGGACCTGGGAGACGACAAGTACGAGGGCCTGGTCGGCATCCGGATGGGGCCGGTGCGGCTGAAGTTCACCGGGACGGCCGACATCGTCGAGCGGGACGAGGCCGCCAAGCGGATCGTCGTCAATGCGGCGGGCGCCGACGAGCGCGGCCGCGGCCAGGCCGCGATGGGCGTCACCGCCACGCTGGCCCGGGCGCGGGCCGGCACCAAGGTCGGCGTAGTCATGGACCTGCAGATCTCCGGGGCGGCGGCCCAGTACGGCCGCGGCATGATCTCCGACGTCACGTCGGTGCTGATGCGCGATTTCGCCACCAACTTGCAGGACGGCATGGCCCGGCTGGACCGGGGCGAGTCGCTCGACACCGGCAAGCCGGCCGCGTCGCAGGCCAGCGGCCTGGCCATCGGCCTGCAGGCGGCGCTGATGGCCCTGCGGCGGGTGTACCGCCGGTTCTTCCTGCCCTACCAGGCCCCCGCGAGCTGAGGAGATAGCCATGGTCCTGTGGTGGATCGGCGCCGTCGTGCTGCTGGTGGTGGTCCTGCCGGTGGTGATCGCGCTGCTCAACCGGGTGCTGGCCGCGCTCGAGCGGATCCGGGCGGCCAGCGACGACATCCTGGCCGGCGGGGTCGCGCTGGTCGGCGAGCTGGACGGCGCCCCCGAGGCGCTGGGCCGGACCGACACCACGATCAAGGCGGTGGCGGCGGGCGCGGTGCGCTACGCCGGCCCCGTCAGCAAACTGCTCGGCTAGAGCCCGGCTAGAAAGGAGCACGCCCATGCCCGCTGTGGCCTGGTTCACCGTCATCGTGGCGGCGCTGATCGTCGGGATCACCGCGGTCGGCCTGCTGCGGGTCATCTTCCACCTGCGGGCCACCCGGGCCACGCTTGTCCAGGTGCTGGGGGGCGTGACCGTGGTCGCGCAGCAGACCAGCGGGGTGCCGGCCGTGGTGGAGTCGGTCAACGCCAGCCTCAAGCCCGTCCGCGACTTCTGCGACACGGTATGAGCGAGCCGAAGGTCGCGGTGACGCCTGGACTGAGGAGCGCCAAGCGAGGAACGAGCGCGGGCGCGACGAGGGAAGGCGTCACCTTGAAGCGACCGAAGGCAAGCGGGAAATACGTCTAGGAGGCGGGAACGTGAGCTACACCGGATGGTGGATCGGCTACGGGATCGGCATCGCGATCGTGCTGGTCGTGGTGGCGCTGGTCGTGCCGATCCTGCTGCTGGCCCGGTCGATCGGCCAGGCGGCCCCGCTGATCGACGACCAGCTGGCCGCCGCGGCCCGCAACACCGCGCCGCTGGCCGGCCTGAACACCACGATCGAGCATGCCACGCACATCATCGCCGGGCTCAAGCGCGGCCGCGAACGGCTGGGAGGCTGACGTGGAGATACACGGCATCGCGGTGGCCGCGGGCCAGCCCGTGGCCCTGTCGTCGGGCCAGCACACCGCCTGGAGCATCGGGCTGATCGTCGGCCTGGTCGTCATCCTGGCGGTGGTCGCCCTCCTGTCCACGCTGATCTACCTGGTCAAGGTCATCGACACCCGGGTGGCCGGGATCAAGCAGACGCTGAAGACGGCGGACGCCAACACCGAGGCCACCTCGCTGCTGCCGGTGGTGGCGGGCGGGGTGGAGGCGGTGCTGGCCGAGGGCCTGCAGCACCACCTGTTCCTGGGCCGGGTGCTGGGGAAGGTGAGGTCATGACGACGCTGGTCGTGCTGACCGTCCTGGAGATCGTGGTGCTGATCGCCGGGCTGGCGGTGTACCTCTTCTGGGTGGGCACGCTGCTCAACCGGATCGCGGCCAACCTGGAAGAATGCGCCGAGATCGTCCGGTCGATCGTGGGCCACGCCGAGCTGATCGGGCCCAACGTGGAGCACATCAACCAGACCGGCGGCGTGGTCGCCGGGGCGCTGCCGCTGCTGTACGGGATGGCCGAGGAGATCGTGACCGGCGCCACCTGGAACCCCGAGGACCACGCCGAGCCGCGCGAGCCCGCCCGGCCGGCGTCGGGCACCCGCCGGTCGCGCATGCACGACGCGGTGGGCTACGCACCCAGGTAGTCGCCGCTGGTCTGATAACAAGGTCCCATGCTGGAACTGCTCGCGCTGGGACTGGCCGCGGTCGTGGCCATCTGCGTGCTGCAGCTGCTGGCGAACCGGACCGGGCTGCCCGCGGCGGCCCTGCTGACCGTGGCCGGGCTGGCCTACGCGCTGCTGCCCGGGCCGAATCTGACCCTCAACCCGCAGGTCATCCTCACCCTGGTCATCCCGCCGCTGATCTACAGCGCGGCGCTGGACTCCTCGCTGCTGGCCATCCGCCGGAACCTGCGCGCGGTGATCAGCCTGTCCATCGGGCTGGTGCTGGCCACCTCGCTGCTGACCGGGATCGGCCTGGACCAGGTCATACCGGGGCTGGGGCTGGCCGCCGGGGTGGCTCTGGGGGCCGCGGTCTCCCCCACCGACCCGGTGGCGGCGCTGGCGGTCGGCGGCCGGGTCGGGCTGCCGGCCCGGCTGATCACGATCATCGAAGGCGAAGGGCTGCTCAACGACGCCACCGCGCTGACCACGCTGACCGTGGCGGTGACGGCGGCGACCAGCGGCGGCTTCTCGCTCGGGGACGCGGTGCTGCATTTCCTCCTGGCGGCGGCGGGCGGCCTGGTGGCGGGGGTCATCGTGGCGGTCGCGGTGCGGCTGGCCCGATCGGTGGTGCGCGACCCGCTGCTGGTCAACTGCATCTCGCTGGCGACCCCGTTCGCCGCCTACCTGCTCGGCGAGGAAGCGCACGTGTCCGGGGTGCTGGCGGTGGCGGTGGCCGGCCTGATGGTCGGTCACGACACACCCCGCTTCACCACCGGCGCCAGCCGCCTGCAGGTCAGCGCCGTCTGGCGGCTGGTCGACTTCCTGCTGCAGGGGTTCGTGTTCCTGCTCATCGGGCAGCAGATCGTGCCGGTGCTCCGGGGCCTGCGCGCCTATCCGGTCTCCACCATCACCGCGGCGGTGCTGGTGACGGTGGGCGTCGTGCTGCTGCTGCGGCCGCTGTGGCTGGTACTTTCCCAGCACCTGCCGGGGGCGCTGCACACCCGGCTCGGCCTGCCGGGTCGGCTGGCCAAGGGCGGGCGGGAGCGAGCACTCTCGGGGCGGGAGATCGCGGTGCTGAGCTGGGCTGGCACCCGCGGGGTGATCACCCTGGCCGCTATCTTCACGCTGCCGCTGAGCGCCGCCGGGCACCCGTTCCCGGACCGGGACCTGCTGCTGTTCTGCGCCTACCTGGTCGTGGTGGTGACGCTGGTCCTGCAGGGGGTGACGTTCGCCCCGATCGTGCGGGCGCTCGGCGTGCACGCCGACCCGGCCGACGTGGCGGCGGTCCGCAACGACGCCCGGGCCGCCTCGGTCCAGGCCGGACTGACCCGGCTGGACCAGGTGGCCGAGGATCCGGACGTGCCCGAGCACGAGCTGGAGGGGCTGCGGTCGACGCTGCAGATCCGGCTGCGGCGCTACCAGACCACGCCCGGCGAGGACGGCGACGGCTGGGAGGGCCCGGACGTGGCGCCGCCCGGGTCCCCGGAGCACGAGGCCGTGCGCTGGGCGCGGCGGGCGGTCATCGACGCCCAGCGTGAGGAGCTGCTGCGCTGGCGGGACGCGGGCTGGCTGCCCGATTCCAGCCTGCGAGTACTCGAACGCGAACTTGACCACGAGGAACGCACGTTCGGCACGCAGGATGGGTCTGACGGCGCCCACTGACCCGACCGTAAGCTTGATCCATGCGCCGATGCCCGTGAGTGGTCACCGCCGCCCCTGTTGCAGCGTTGGCGACTTTGCTGGCCCTCGGGCTGGCGGTGGTAGCCGGCGGCAGTGTCTGCTTCTCCGTCGGCCACCAGCACGTCGGTCTCGGACGGCGGGGCCAGCTCGCTGCCCGCCTTCCCGTCGGCCACCGCCAGCCCGTCGCTGCCCGCGCCGGACACGGCCACCGCCGAGCAGAAGTTCATCGCCGCGGTGTTCACCGACGCGCAGGAAGAGTGGCAGTCGATCTTCACCAAGGCCGGTAAGCAGTACCGCGCGGCCCGCCTGGTGATCTTCAGCTCGGCCGTGCGGACCGGCTGCGGGACCGAGTCCTCAGAGGTCGGGCCGTTCTACTGCCCGGCCGACGGGACCGTCTACCTGGACCTGCAGTTCTTCAAGGACATGGAGCAGAAGTACGGGGTCAAGGGCGACTTCTCGCAGGCGTTCGTGGTCGCGCACGAACTCGGCCACCACATCCAGAACCTGACCGGGGTCAGCTCCCAGGTGGCGCAGCTCAGCCAGCAGTACCCGGCCCAGGCCAACGCGCTGTCGGTCCGGACCGAGCTGCAGGCCGACTGCTACGCCGGCGTCTGGGCGCACTCCGCCTACACCCGGGACCTGCTGGACCCCGGCGACCTGGACGAGGCGCTGACGGCGGCCGCGGCGGTGGGCGACGACTTCCTGCAGAAGCAGGCCAACGGGTCGGTCCAGCCCGAGCAGTGGACGCACGGCTCGTCCGCCCAGCGGCAGAAGTGGCTGCAGACCGGCTACGACAAGGGTGCGCCGTCGGCCTGCGACACGTTCTCCGCCTCCAGCCCGTAGCGCTGCCGCCCGGCCTAGGCCTGCTCGGTACGGTTGGCGCCGATCCAGTGCTCTTCCCAAGCCTGGTCGTACTGCTGGTCGTTGCAGCGCGGCTGGTAGACCGCGATCAGCTCGCGGGCGATCTGCTCCCGGTGGGCCGGGCCGCCGCCGGGTACCTGGTAGATGGCGATGTACACCTTCCAGCGGGACCCGGCCCGCTTGACCCAGCAGGCCGCCCGCGGGTGCCGGAACGGGAACCGCTCGGCCGACAGGTCGTCGCTGTGGCCGACGTAGGTCACCGCGTACCGCTCGGGCTTGGTCTCCGGCTCGGGCTTGTACAGCACCGCGTAGACGGCGGCGACGGCCGGTGGGGTCCAGCCCGCCAGCACCCGCGGGCCCTCGAACGGGTACCCGGCCAGCGACCCGAGCCTGATCACTCGCCGTCCTCGTCTTCGCTGATCGCCTCGGCCTCGACCACCGGGTAGGCAGGCAGCCCGGCCTTGCTGGCCGCGCGGATGAACTCGTCCCGGCCCTTCTCGATGGCCTCGTCGTGGCTGTCCGCCTCGACCAGGAGCTGGGCCCCGTAACGGGTGGAGCCGATCCCGGTCGCGATGCCGGAGCTGGGCGCGACCGCGTCGGCCAGCTCGACGATCTCCGCCTGGGTCAGCACCCGGTCGCCTTCGGCCTGCAGGCTCACGCTCCATCTCATGGTCTACCCCCTCACAGGGCCGGCAGCAGCGTGGCCAGCTCTTCCAGGCTCCGCAGGTCGTGGCCGGACAGCAGCAGGTCCACGTGCGGCGCCACCACCATCATGCCCAGCGTGCTGGGCTGGAAGTCTCGATTATCGCGCTTGTGCGGGTTGAGCCAGACGAGCCGGTGACACTGCCGCCCCAATCGCTCGACCGCGGTGGCCAGCAGCTCGGGGTCGCCCCGGTCCAGGCCGTCCGAGCAGACCACGACCACGCCGCCGCGGGCCAGCCCGCGCCGCCCCCAGATCCGGACGAACTCGTCCAGGGACGCCCCGATCCTGGTCCCGCCCTCCCAGTCGAGCACGGCCCGGCCCGCTTCCTCCAGGGCCTGGTCGGGACGGCGGCGGCCCAGCGGCCGGGTGATCCGGGTCAGCCGGGTGCCGAAGCAGAACACCTCGACCCGGCCGCTGGCGCGCCGGGCCGAGTGGGCGAACTGCAGCAGGCTGCGCGAGTAGTCGGCCATCGACCCGGACACGTCGAGGATCAGGATCAGCGGGCGCAGCTTGACCTTGCGCTGCCGCCAGCGCAGCGCGTCGTCGTGCATCCGCATCGTCGCCCTGACCGTGCGCCGCAGGTCGGGGACGCGGCCGGAGCGGGCGGGGGCCGTGCGTCGGGTCCGCCGCCGGGGCGGGGTGAGCCGTATCCGCCGCATGATCCGCCGCAGCGCGGCCAGCTCCTCGGGGGTGCAGGCGCCGAACGACTTGTGCCGCAGCGCCTCGGCGTCGGCCGCCATCAGCCCTAGCCGCACTTCTTCTTTGTCCCCGTCCCCGGGCGGATCGGTGTCGATCGCCGGCACGTCCAGCACGGCCCCGTCGACCCGGGCGCCGACCTGGGTGTTGAGCTGGAGCAGCTCCCGGATCGGGTCGCGGTCGCCGAGGAAGTAGCGGCGGAACACCCGGTCGTAGACGGCCAGGTCGTCCTTCCTGGTGACCAGGGTGGCGGACCCGGCCCAGTACAGGTCGACCAGGTCGGTGGGGTCCAGCGGCGCCATCGCCCGGCAGTAGGTCAGCAGCTCGCCGGTGCCGACGGCCAGCCCTTCGGCCCGCAGGGCCTCGGCGAAACCGCGCAGCACCGGGGTGAAGGCGGGGTCAGGCACCGGAGGTGATCTCCGTGAGGTTCTCGCGCACGAAGTCGAGGTCGTCGCGTTCCTTGACGACCGCGCCCAGGGTGACGTCGGCGGTCTGCTCGTCGAGGTCGGTCTCGCCCAGGAAGTCCAGCGTGCGGGCCCAGTCGATGGTCTCGGCGACCCCCGGTGGCTTGGCCAGGTCCAGCTCCCGCAGCCGGTGCACGGCCGCGACCACCTTGCGGGCCAGCGTCTCCCCCACCTGCGGCGCCCGCACGGCCACGATCTCCAGCTCCCGCTCGGCCGGCGGGTACCCGATCCAGTGGTAAAGGCAGCGGCGCTTGAGCGCGTCGTGCAGTTCGCGGGTCCGGTTGGAGGTGAGCACGACCAGCGGCGGGCGCTCGGCCCGGATCGTGCCCACCTCGGGGATCGTGATCTGGAAGTCCGACAGCACCTCGAGCAGGAACGCCTCGAACTCGTCGTCGGCCCGGTCGATCTCGTCGATCAGCAGGACGGCCCGGTCGCCGGCCCGGACGGCTTCCAGCAACGGCCGTTCGAGCAGGAACTTGGGCCCGAACAGCTGGTCCACGGCGTCATCGCCGGCCAGCTGGTGCTCGCTGAGCGCGCGGATCTGGAGCAGCTGCCGGGCGTAGTCCCACTCGTACATGGCCTGGCCGGCGTCGATGCCCTCGTAGCACTGCAGCCGGATCAGCTTGCGGCCGAACACCGAGGCCAGCACCTTGGCGGCCTCGGTCTTGCCCACCCCGACCTCGCCCTCCAGCAGCACCGGGCGTTCCAGCGACAGGGCCACGAACAAGGTGGTGGCGAGCCCGCGGTCGGCCAGGTAGCCGCCCGCGCGGAGGGTCTCGGTGAGGTCGGCGACGCTACCTGGCAGCTCCACCGGTCAGCGGGCGGCGTTCGGGTCCGGGGCCACCCCGGCGTCCCGGGCCGGGCCGTACACCAGGTCGGCGACGGTGCCGCCGCGGGCGAGCTTGCCCTCGCGCTCCAGCCGGCCACGCCAGGCCGCCCGCAGGTCCTCGTCGTCGCCGTCGAACCCGACGTTGCGCATGTTCTTGCAGGACTTGCCCCGCCCGTGGTGGCCGTGATGCCCGAACGCCTCGTCCAGGCCGGCTTCGTCCTGCCCCTGGGCGGACCACACCGCCCGCAGCACCTCAAGGGCCTCTGACTCTGCCATGGTTCGACTGTAGTTCGGCGGCCGGTTGCTGGCGACCGCGGATTAAGCCTTTTCTTAACTAGGCTCGATCCCATGCCCCTCTCGCTACCGCGCAGCACGCCCGCCGATCAGCAGACCGACCCGGCCGCCATCCTCGCCTTCCTGGACGCGGTCGGGGCCCGGCCGGACATCGAGATGCACAGCCTCATGGTCGTGCGGCACGGGCAGGTGATCGCGGCGGGCTGGTGGGCGCCGTACAGCGCGGACCGGCGGCACTCCCTGTACTCGCTGAGCAAGAGCTTCACCTCCACCGCGGCCGGCTTCGCGCAGGGCGAGGGCCTGCTGGACCTGGATGACCCGGTGGTGAAACATTTTCCTGAATTTGACGCGGACATCACCGATCCCGGCAGCCGGTCCATCCTGGTGCGGCACGTGGCCGCGATGGCCAGCGGCCACACCCGGGAAATGGCGGGCGAGGCGCTGGCCCGCGACCCGGACGAGCCGGTGCGCGGGCTGCTGCTGATCCCGCCCGACCGGGAGCCGGGCTCGGTGTTCGCCTACAGCCAGCCGTGCACCTACACGCTGGCCAGCATCGTTCAGCGCAACGCGCGGATGCCGCTGACCGAGTACCTGCGGCCCCGGCTGTTCGACCCGCTCGGCATCGGGCCGGTCGGCTGGCAGACCTGGCCGCCCGGCCGCCAGCAGGGGTTCAGCGGCCTGTTCGCCCGTACCGAGGACATCGCCAAGCTGGGCCTGCTCCACCTGCAGAAAGGGCGCTGGGACGGCCGTCAGCTGCTGCCCGCCGGCTGGGTGGCCCAGGCCAGCAGCAAGCAGGTAGGCAACCCGGAACGGACCGAACCGGACTGGCGGCAGGGATACGGCTTCCAGTTCTGGCGGGCGCGGCACGGGTACCGCGGCGACGGGGCGTTCGGGCAGTTCTGCGTGGTGCTGCCGGAGCAGGACACGGTGGTCGCCATCACCGCCTACACGCTGGACATGCAGGCCGTTCTGGACGCGCTGTGGGAGCACCTGCTGCCCGGCCTGGGCGACGGCTCCGGGCCGCCGCTGGGGGACCCGGCCACCGACGAGGCCCAGCTGCGGCTGACCGCCCGGCTGGACGGGCTGGCCCTGGCCGCGGCCGATGGTGACCCCGCCCCGGCGGACTGGGCCGACTGGACCGGGAACCCTTTCTCAATAATCTCTGAACGCAGCGCCACGATCCCGGTCAAGCCGACCATCGTGTCCGCGGCCGTGATCCGGGACGGCGACGGCTGGGGCCTGCGTATCAGCGAACCCGGCAACGCGCTGACGTTCGCCGTCGGCTCCGGCACCTGGACCGTGTCCACCCCGGCCGACGAGCAGGGGCATACGATCCCGGTGGCCGCCGCGGGTGGCTGGGACGGCCCGGGCACGCTGCGGGTGGAAGTGATCTTCCTGGAGACCCCGCACCGGATGGACCTGACCCTCTACCGTCCGGCCCGGGCCGGGACCGCGAGCTGGCGCAGCCCGCCGCTCGCCGACCAGGCCCTGGACTACTTCGGCTGCCCGCCGGAGAGCTAGGCGTCGCGCTCGATCGGGCAGGTCATGCAGCGCGGGCCGCCGCGGCCGCGGCCGAGCTCGCCGCCGGGGACGGTGATGACCTCGATGCCGTGATCGCGCAGGTAGGTGTTGGTGGTGACGTTCCGCTCGTAGGCCACGACCACCCCGGGCTCGACGGCCAGCACGTTGCAGCCGTCGTCCCACTGCTCGCGCAGCGCGGCGTGCACGTCCTGGGCCGCGGTCAGCACGGTGATCTCGGGCAGCTCCAGGGCGGCGGCGATGGCCTTGTGCATGTCCTCGGGCGGATGCTCGGTGACCTTGAGCTCGTCGCTGGCCGCGCCCGGCTCGACCGTGTAGGACGGCAGCATGCCCATGCCCGCGTACTTGGTGAACACGCCGTAGTCGGCCATGGTGAACAGCGTGTCCAGGTGCATGAACGCCCGCTGTTTCGGCATGTCGATGGCCACCAGGCAGCGGGCCGCCCCGGTCGCGAACAGCCGGTGGGCCACCAGTTCCACCGCCTGCGGGGTGGTCCGCTCGCTCATCCCGACCAGCACCGCGCCGTTGCCGATGACCAGGATGTCGCCGCCCTCGATGGTGGCGGGCTCGGCGTCGGCGCCGTGGTACCAGGTGTCGAAGTCCGCCCCGGCGAACATCGGGTGCCATTGGTAGATAGCCTCGTCGTAGACGGTCTCCCCCATCCGGGCCTTGAGCCGCATGGCGTTGACCGACACCCCGCCGTAGATCCAGGCCGAGGTGTCCCGCTGGTAGAGCAGGTTCGGCAGCGGCGGCAGCACGAAGCCGTCCGGGTCCAGCGAGTGGAAGGCGATGCTCTTGGGCTCCGGGCCGAACTCGGAGATCTCCCGCTTGGTGATCCCCCCGGCCAGGAACTGGGCCAGCCGGGGCGAGTCCAGGCCGCCCATCGTGGCCCGTAGCGTGTCCGCCGCCAGCGGTCCCTGCCAGCGGGGGTCGAACACCCGGTCCAGGATCCAGGCCCGGGCCTCGGGGACGTCCAGCGTCCGGGTCAGCAGGTCGCTGTAGTAGTGCACGGTCACGCCGCGATCCCGCAGCGCACCGGCGAAACTGTCGTGCTCCTCCTGGGCCCGGGTCACCCAGAGCACGTCGTCGAACAGCAGGTCGGACGCGTTGTCCGGGGTCAGCCGCTTCAGTTCGAGGTCAGGGCGGTGCAGGATGACCTGCCGCAGGCGGCCGACCTCGGAGTCAACGTGGAACATGCCTTCCCGTCCAAGCGCTCGGTGAGCAGATCTTCATATGCTAGAGCCGTGAGTACCTGTTGACCGCCCGGGTGCGAGCCGCGACCCGGTCCACCTACCTGGTGTTCGCGGTGTCCGGGTTCGGCTTCGCCAGCTGGGCGTCGCGTATCCCCCAGGTCAAGGCCCACCTGGGCCTCAGCCCGTCCGAGCTCGGCCTGCTGCTGCTGGCCATCGCGGCCGGCTCGGTGGCGGCGCTGCCGCTGTCGGGTGCGGTGGTGGCGCGCTGGGGCTCCCGGGCCACCGCGACCGTGATGGCCACACTGGCGACGGTCGCCCTGCTCACGGTGGCGTTCGGCTACCTGGCCGGGGTGGCGCCGGTGGCGGCCGGGCTGTTCCTGTTCGGCGTGGCCGCCGGAGTGTGGGACGTCGCCATGAACGTCCAGGGGGCCGCGGTCGAGCGCCAGCTGGGCCGTTCGGTCATGTCCCGGTTCCACGCCGCCTGGAGCCTCGGCACCGTGGCCGGGGCGCTGATCGGGGCGATCGCGGTGGCGCTGCACGTCCCGGTCACCGCTCACCTGGCGGTCGCGTCGCTGCTGCAGGGACCGGTGGTATGGGTGGCAGCCCGTTCGTTCGTACCCGACAGGGCGGGCGAGGCCGAGGAGGCAGACGGAACGGCCGGCGGTGAGACGGCCCGGGGCAGCGCGCTCACCGCCTGGCGGGAGCCGCGCACGCTGCTGCTGGGGCTCTTCGTGCTGGCGTTCGCGTTCGCCGAGGGCACCGGCAACGACTGGATCAGCGTCTCGGTCATCGAGGACTACAAGGCGCCCGCCACCCTCGGCACGCTGGCCTTCGCCGTGTTCCTGGCCGCGATGACCGGTGGCCGCTGGTTCGGCACCGCCTTGTTGGACCGCTACGGCCGGGTTGCGGTCAACCGCGCCCTGGCCGCGCTGGCGGTCGCCGGTCTGGTCCTGTTCATCGTCGGCCCGGCCCTGCCCGCCGCGTTCGCGGGCGCGCTGCTGTGGGGGGCCGGCACCTCGCTGGGCTTCCCCACCGGCATGAGCGCCGCCGCCGACGACCCGGCCCGGGCCGCCCCCCGCGTCGGCGTCACCGCCTCGATCGGCTACACGGCCTTCCTGGGCGGCCCGCCCCTGATCGGCTTCCTGGGCGACCACATCGAGATCCGCCAGGCCCTCCTGTGCGTGGTCGTCCTGCTGGCCATAGCCGCCGCCATCGCCGGAGTCCTGCGCCCGCCCTCGGTCCTGAATGACCAGGGCGAGGATGGCTGGCGTGGCTGAACGCTTTGTTATCCCCGCTGAGCTGGCGCGGGCGGCGGCCCAGCAGGGACGCGGCGATTGGCTGGCCGGGCTGCCTGCCCTGGTCGCGCAGGTCGCCGCCGACTGGCAGATCGGGGTGGGTGACCCCTTTCTTCCTGGCGGCGCGACCGCCTGGGTGGCCCCGGCCCGCGATCATGCTGGCAGAGATCTCGTGCTCAAGGTCTGCTGGCGGCATCCGGAGGCTGCCCATGAGGCCGACGGCCTCCGGGCGTGGGCCGGATCCGGGGCGATCCGCCTGTACCGGGCCGGCGAGCTGGCGGAGGCGACGGTGCTTCTCCTTGAGCGGTGCCGGCCGGGGACTTTGTTGCGGTCTTCGCCTGCCCACGAGCATGACGTCGTGGTCGCAGGCCTGCTGCGGCGCCTGTGGATCGAACCCCCGGCCGGCCACCGCTTCCGGCCCCTGTCGGATATGTGTGACTACTGGGCCAGCCGGTACGAGCAGCGGAGCCTAGCCGAACGAAGCTGCCTGGAGACACCGCTGGCGGAGGAAGGCATCCGCCTGCTCCGTGACCTCCCGCGCAGCGGTGGCGATGCCCTGCTCCTGCACACCGATCTGCATGCCGGCAACGTTCTGGCCGCCCAGCGTGAGCCATGGCTCGCTATCGACCCGAAGCCGTACGCCGGAGATCCCGCCTACGACGTGACCCAGCACATCTTCAACGGGGTGTTCATCGAAGGGGCTGACGCTGGCGTCCTCGCGTCCCGGATGGCGCGCTTGCTCGACCTGGATCCCGGCCGGATCGTGCGCTGGCTGTTTGCCCGGGCCGTCGAAGCGTCACCGTACTGGGCCGGAATGGCAGACCTGGCCCGGACACTGTACTGCTTGCTGACATGAGTAGCTCGCCAGGCAGATCCTGGCGACCGTCCACCGGGCAGCGGTGGTCCGGTGGACCGGGGCGGGGCCGTGGCAGCCGGGTTACCTCTCGAGCTGCGGGCCCGGATCGAATCCGGGGAGCTGCCGCCGGGCGCGCGCGTGCCATCGATCACGACGCTGATGCAGGAGTACGGCATCGCCAGAACACCGCCCGGCACGCCCTGGCGGTCCTAGCCGCGGACGGGCTGATCGAGATCACGCCCGGCTGGGGATCGTTCGTCAAGCTGGCCAGCTAGCGCTCTCACGCGAGTCCGCCGCCCCTGGCATCTTCGCCTATCCCGGCTGCACGCAGTCAGCGCCTGACGGTGTAGGTCAGCTCGGCGAACGCCCCGGCCTGCCGCGCTCCGGTCAGCGTGAGATGCTGCGCGCTGATGTTGCGGGGCAGCAGCGGAGCCCCGCCGTCCAAGGCCACGGGAGCCACAGTCAGCCTGATCTCGTCCAGCAAACCGGCATCGTAGAACTGCCCAGCAAGGTCACCACCGCCGGCTACCGAGATCGCCCGCTCCCCGGCTGCCGTGGAGATCGCCGGGAAGTGGTCAGTGACCTTGCCTGATGCGAAACGGACGTCTGCGCCCTCCGGGCGGGGAAGGGACCTGGTGGTGAACACGAACGTGGGCCGGTCCCCGTAGAAGACCTTCCACCTACCTGGCTCGCGGAGCAGATTCTCCTCGCGGAGGACCCATTCGTAGGTCGTTGAGCCGGAGACCAGCACGCCGATGCCCTGCATGAACTCGCCGTGATCCGGAGCGCCGTCGAGTGGCACCTCAAACAGCCACGCCAGCGAGCCCGCCGGGTCGGCGATGTAACCAGTAAAGGAGGTCGCGGTGTTGTAGATCACCTTCGGCACGCCGCAAGAGTAACGCTCCGGCTGCCGACACCGCACGGGCACCAGTTGATGATCCGCTCGGCCCGGGCTCGGGTGCGCGTACACCGCGGAGCGGCCAGCTAAACGCGATCCCTAAAGGGCTTTGCCGGTCCCCGCTCAGGGCGCCCGGGCCCCTCGCTCTTGTTCTTGACTTTGACTTTGATCTTTCAGTCTTCAGTGCTCTTACCTGGCGGGCTGCCGTTCTGCGTAGTGCTTCCTGACCTCGGCCGCACGAAGTGGGGGTGAGGTCAGCTCGGCGGTGCCCAAGTGGCCCCATCGGCGCTGATCGGCTTATCGTGATGCGGAGCAGTCAGAGCCTGATCGTTTGTTCGATTATCAGCATTCGCACAGCACATCCTTTTCCATCCAGCCTCCACCCCTCTCGGGTCGGCAAAGTTACCGTTGCCGCCCCCTGGGCCGGCTCGCCAGCCGCCGCGAGGCCGGCCCGTACAAGGGCAATGGCGCCATTACCCATATAAGAGCAAGCGCAATGGCGCCATTGCCTACCCTCGGCCGGCCCTGGCGCCCCGGCGCCCCAGCGGCGCGCATGAGCGGACCGTCCAGCAGGCCGGGAGGGCCGCCGGAGGCCAGGCGGCGCAGGTCACGGCGGCGGGAACCCAGAGCCGCGACTGCTCGCGGCGCGGTGTTGAGCGGGTCAGGTGTAGGACCAGCCGGTCCAGGTGGTGACGGTGATGGCGATGACCGGGCCAGTGGGCGGGGTGTCCTGGTACTGGGAGTAACGGGCGGCCAGCCGGGCCACCGGCGCCTCGGTGGCCTGGCCGGGGCTCAGGACGGTGGCGTGGCCGTCGGCGCGGGACCACCAGAGCTGGGTCCAGTCGTCGTCGTAGTGGTCGGCCAGCAGCGTGACCCGGGGGTTGGCGGTGATGTTGGCCAGCCGCTTGAGGCGGGTGGTGGTCTTGGGCTTGTGGTCGATGGCGATGTAGATGCTGTCACCGTCGATCGCGAAGGTGACCGGGACCAGGTGGGGCTGGCCCTCGGCGGAGACGGTCGCCAGCCGGGCCACCCGGGCGCCGGCCAGGCGCTGACGGGCCTCGGCGGAAGTCAGGCGCATCTGCCCATGGTGACAGCAGCCGCCGTCGCCGGGGCGGGAGGCGGGGTGGCCGGCCGGAGCGGGTTAGGGTGACGGGAGGGGTGCCGGGAAGTCTGGTCGGCGTTATCTCCGCCAGCTTGAGAGGACACCGCCGTTGACCGGAATCGAATCGTTCGGGCTGATCATCCTGGTGGTCGGCCTGGTCGGGACCGCCGCCGTGCTGTCGAACCGGGTGAGCGAACGGTTGCGCATCCCCGCCCCCGCCTTCTTCCTGGTCTTCGCGGCCATAGCGGCGGAGCTGTTCCCGGGGCTGGGCCACCTCAGCGACGACACTGTGCAGCGGGTGGTCAGTGTGGCGCTGGCGTTCATCCTGTTCGACGGCGGGATGCACATCGGCTGGCGGCGGTTCCGGACCGCGGCCACCGCCACCGTGTGGCTCGGGGTGGCCGGGACGTTCGTGACCGCCGGGGCGGCCGCGCTGGCCGCGCACACGATATTCGGGCTGGGCTGGCGGCTAGCCCTGCTGCTGGGCACGGCGCTGTCCCCCACCGACCCGGCCGTGGTGTTCTCGGTGCTCGGCCGCCGGGAGGTGGGCGGGCGCACCGGCGTCCTGCTGGAGGGCGAGTCCGGGGCCAACGACCCGGTCGGCATCGCGTTGCTGGTGGCGCTGATCGGGGCGACCGGCTCCCCGGCCGCCGCGGCCGGGCACATCGTGGTCACGTTCGTGCTGCAGATGGTGGTGGGTGCCTGGATCGGCACGATGGCGGGCTGGCTGCTGCTGGCGTTCATGCGCCGGGTGCCGCTGCCCAGCGAGGGCCTGTACGCGCTCCGGGTGCTGGCCGCCGTGCTGGTCATCTTCGGCCTGGCCACGGTCGCGCACGGGTCCGGTTTCCTGGCCGTGTTCGTGGCCGGCATCATGATCGGCGACGAACGGGCCCCCTACAAACGGGAGATCCAGCGGTTCCACTCCTCGCTGGCCAGCCTGGCCGAGATCGTGGCGTTCATCCTGCTGGGGCTGACCGTGCACCTGTCCGGGCTGCCGGCCGGGCACGCCTGGGCCATCGGCCTCGGGCTGGCCGCGCTGCTCGCGTTCGTGATCCGGCCGTTGCTGGTCGGGCTGCTGCTGCTGCCGGTCCGGCTGAAACGGGGGGAACGGCTGTTCGTGCTGTGGACCGGGCTCAAGGGCGCGGTGCCGGTGCTGCTCGGCACCTACATCGTGCAGTCCGGGACCGGCGGCGCGAGCCGGGCCTACGAGATCATCTTCGTGGTGGTGGCGTTCTCGGTCGTGGTCCAGGGTGGCCTGGTGCCGACGCTGGCCCGGCGGCTGCGGGTGCCACTGCAGATCATCGAGCCGGAGCCGTGGAGCCTGGGCGTCCGGTTCCGGGAGGAACCCGAGGGACTCCAGCGCTTCGTGATCGGGCCGTCGTCGGCCGCCGACGGCCGCACCCTGGCCGACCTGCCGTGCGACGACGGCGTGTGGGTGATCTTCATCGTCCGGGACGGGCAACTCGTCCCGGCCCGCGCGGACACCGAGCTGCAGGCGGGGGACGAGGTGCTGGTGCAGGCCGATGAGGACGAGGCGCCCGCGCTGAAGAAGCTGTTCACCACGCCCGTGCCCCCGCCGGCCGGCCGTGCTGGCGGATGACCGGCCGTCCGGCCACACTGGGATGGTGACGGAGCAGGTCCGGAAAGCGGTCCGGGTGGAGGGGATCGTCCAGGGTGTCGGCTTCCGGCCGTTCGTGTACGGCCTCGCGACCGGCCTGGGACTCGGCGGCCTGGTCGGTAACGACGCCGACGGGGTGTTCGCCGAGGTCGAGGGGATGCCCGGCGCGGTCGCGCAGTTCCTGGAGCGGCTGGAGCGGGACGCCCCGCCGCTGGCCCGGGTGGACCGGGTCCGGTCCTGGGCGCTACCCCCGGCCGGGTCGGACGTTTTCACGATCGCGGCCTCGCTGGAAATGGATCCCGGCGGCCCGCGCCGGGCCCTGGTCTCACCCGACACCACGACCTGCGCGGACTGCCTGCGCGAGCTGGCCGACCCGGCCGACCGGCGGTTCGGCTACCCGTTCATCAACTGCACCAACTGCGGCCCCCGGTTCACGATCGTCCGCGACGTGCCCTACGACCGCGCGCGCACCACGATGGCGGCCTTCCCGATGTGCGCGGCCTGCGCGGCCGAGTACCTGGACCCGGCCGACCGGCGGTTTCACGCGGAACCAACCTGCTGCCCGGCCTGCGGTCCGACGCTGCGGCTGACCGATGCGGCCGGGGAACCTCTCGACGGGGATCCGGTGGCCCGGGCGGCGGAACTGCTGCGCGACGGGGCCGTCCTCGCGGTCAAGGGCCTGGGCGGTTACCACCTGGCGGCCGACGCCGCCTCGGACAAGGCGGCGGCCGCGCTGCGGGAACGCAAGCACCGGGAGGACAAGCCGTTCGCGGTGATGGCGGCTGACGTGGCTGCCGCCCGGACGCTGGCCGAGGTCGACGAGACGGCCGAACGGCTGCTGACCAGCGCCCGGCGGCCGATCGTGCTGCTCCCCCGGCGGCCCGGCGCGCCGGTGGCCGAGGCGGTCGCCCCCGGCAACCGGCAGCTCGGGGTCATGCTGCCGTACACCCCGCTGCATCACCTGCTGCTGCCCGCGGTGGGCGGCCCTGTGGTGCTGACCAGCGGGAACGTCTCCGACGAGCCGATCGCGTACCGGGACGGCGACGCCGCCCGACGGCTCAGCGGGATCGCCGACGCCTTCCTCGCGCACGACCGGGCGATCCATATCCGGACCGACGACTCCGTGTCGCGACCCTTTTTCAATAAAGAAATGGTGCTACGGCGGTCACGGGGCTACGCACCCGAGCCGGTCCGGGTGCGGACCCGCTTCGCGCGGCCGGTGCTGGCCGTCGGGGCCGAGCTGAAGAACACGTTCTGCCTGGCCAAGGGCGACCAGGTGATCATGTCGCATCACATCGGGGATCTGGAGAACGTGGAGACGCTGCGCTCGTTCACCGAGGGCATCGAGCATGTCGGGCGGCTGTTCGGCATCGAGCCGGCCGTGGTGGCGCACGACCTCCATCCGGAGTACCTGTCCACCAAGTACGCCCTGGAACTGGCCGGGGTCGACCTGGCCGGGGTCCAGCACCACCACGCGCACATCGCGTCCTGCCTGGCCGACAACGGCGCGACCGGGCTCGACGGGCCGGTCATCGGGGTGGCGTTCGACGGCACCGGCTACGGCCTGGACGGGACCATCTGGGGTGGGGAGTTCCTGGTCGCAGGGCTGGCTGGCTTCGAGCGGGCCGGGCACCTGACGCCGGTGCCGCTGCCCGGCGGGGCCGCCGCGATCCGGCAGCCGTGGCGGATGGCGGCCGCTTACCTGGACGCCGCTGGGCTGGCCGGCGGCCCCGACGTGGCCCGGCGGCACGAGGGTCAGTGGGCGGCGGTGCTGTCCATGGCCCGCAAGGGCGTGAACGCCCCGCTGACCTCGAGCGCGGGCCGTCTGTTCGACGCGGTGGCCGCGCTGCTGGAGGTCCGGGACACGATCAACTACGAGGGTCAGGCCGCCGTCGAGCTGGAGCAGCTTGCCGATACCGCTGAAAAAGGGAGCTACCGCGCGGGGCTCAGCAGCGGCGCGCCGTTCCAGGCAGCCGGCGCCGACCTGGTCCACGCCGCCGCCGATGACCTGGCCCGCGGCGTTGCGCGGCCGGTCATCGCGGCCCGGTTCCACCATGGTGTGGGCCAGCTCATCGAGGACGGCTGCCGGCTGGTGCGGGACCGGACCGGGCTGGCCACCGTGGCGCTGTCCGGCGGGGTGTTCCAGAACCTGCTGCTGCTGACCGAGGTGGCAGGCCGGCTGGAGGCGGGCGGCTTCCGCGTCCTCACCCACACCCAGGTTCCCTGCAACGACGGCGGCATCAGCCTCGGCCAGGCCGTGATAGCCGCCGCCCAGGACGAAGCGAGCTAGGCCTCCACCGACGGGACGGGGACCTGGCTGGTCAGCCAGTCGTACCAGGTAGGCAGGCCGGAGCCGTCCGACGAAGACAGGTGGATCATCGCGGCGTGGGGGCTGACCTGGCCTATGTAGTCGCCGAACCGGCCGGTGTCGAAGTCGACGTAGGGGCCGAGGTCGGTCTTGGTCACCACCACCAGATCGGCACTGCGGAACATCTGGGGGTACTTCAGGGGCTTGTCGGTGCCCTCGGTCACCGAGGCCAGGACCACGCGGGCCGCCTCGCCGAGGTCGAACAGGGCCGGGCAGACCAGGTTGCCGACGTTCTCGATGACGACCACCGAGCCGGGCGGCGGGTCCAGGGTGCGCAGCGCCCCGCCGACCATCGCGGCGTCCAGGTGGCAGCCGGCGCCGGTGTTGATCTGGACCACCTGGCAGCCGGCGTCACGGATGCGGTCGGCGTCGAGCGCGGTCTCCTGGTCGCCTTCGATGACCGACAGCGTGAGGCGCCCTGCCAGGTCGCGGCCGGAGCGTTCCAGCAGGGTGGTCTTGCCCGAGCCGGGCGAGCTCATCAGGTTGACGGCGAGGACGCCACGATCGCGCAGCCAGGCCCGGTTCTGCTGGGCCAGGTCGTCGTTCTTGGCCAGGATCTTCTGTTCGAGGGTGATCTCCTGCTCATGGTGGTGCTCGTGAGGCGCGTGGTGGTCGTGGGGCTCGTGGGCTTCCAGGAGGGGGGAGCATCCGCAGGTTGCGCACATGGTCAGGCCACCTTTACCGAGGTGATCAGGAGCTGCTGGCCGGAGACCACGGTCACGTTCGCGCTGCCGCAGGGGCAGAGCAGGATCCGGCCGTCTTCCGGCTCGAACGACTGGCCGCAGTCCGCGCAGTCGCACTTGGCGGCGGGCTCGGAGATCTCCAGGTCGGCGCCGTCCAGCGGGGTGCCTTCGGTGGCCATGCTGAAGCAGAACCGGAGCGCGTCCGGCACCACGCCGGACAGTGCGCCGATCTCCACCCGGACCGACGTGACCCGGCGGCCCGGCAGCCGTTCAGTGACGCCGTCGATCAGCCCTTCGGCGATGGCCAGCTCGTGCACGGTCAGCAGATCCGCGGCAGCGGGTCGCCGACCAGCAGGTCGACGATGCGGGTGCCGCCGAACGCGGTCTTGAGGCTGACCAGGCCGGGCGCGTCGCCGGTGACCCGGCCTATGATCGCCGCCTGGACGCCCAGCGGGTGCGCGTGCAGGGCGTCCAGGGCCTCGTCGGCCTGGTCCCCGTCGACCACCGCGACCAGGCGGCCCTCGCAGGCCACGTACATCGGGTCGATGCCGAGCAGCTCGGCCGCGCCGCGGACCTCGGCCCGCACCGGGATGGCGTCCTCGCTGACCAGCACGCCCACGTCGGCCGCGGTGGCGATCTCGTTGAGGATCGTGGCCACCCCGCCGCGGGTCGCGTCGCGCAGCGCCCGGACCCCTGGCACCCGGTCGAGCAGGCCGGCCACCAGGCCGTTGAGCGGGGCGGTGTCGGACTGCAGGTCGGCTTCGATGTCGAGCTCGCCGCGGGCCAGCATGATCGTGATGCCGTGGTCGCCGATCGGGCCGGACACGATGATCGCGTCGCCCGGCCGGGCGTGCGCCACCCCCAGGGACAGGTCGCGTTCGAAGACCCCGACCCCGGCCGTGTTGATGTAGCAGCCGTCCGCCTTGCCGCGCTGGACCACCTTGGTGTCGCCGGTGACGATCTGCACCCCGGCCGCGGCCGCCGCGTCCCGCATGGACTCGGCGATCCGGGTCAGGTCGGCGACCGGGAAACCCTCCTCGAGGATGAACCCGGCCGACAGGTACTGCGGGGTGGCCCCGCTCACGGCCAGGTCGTTGACGGTGCCGTTGACGGCCAGCTCGCCGATGTCGCCACCGGGAAAGAACAGCGGCGAGACCACGTAGGAGTCGGTGGTCAGCGCCACCTGGGCCGGGCCGGCCTGCAGGGTGGCCGCGTCCTCCAGCGGCTCCAGCAGCGGGTTGCGGAAGCGGTCAAGGAACACCGCCTCGATCAGCGTGTGGGTGGCCTTGCCGCCCGCGCCGTGGGCCATCGTGATGCGTTCCTCGCGCACTTTCGGGCGGCGGCGCCGGGCCTTGTCGATCCGGTCCAGGACCTGCTGCTCCCGGTCCGAGACCGGCCCCTGGTGCCCGTGGTTCTCGTCGTGCTCAGCCAGGGCCTCGTCGATCCAGCTGGGACGCTGAGTGGTCATGGCCGGCTTCCTATGGTGACCTCGGCGACCCGGTTGCGGTTCATCCGGCCGTAGTTGTAGTAGGCGGCGCAGGCGCCTTCCGGCGAGACCATGCAGGTGCCGATGGGGGTCTCCGGCGTGCAGGCGGTGCCGAACACCTTGCACTCCCACGGTTTGAGCACGCCCTTGAGCACCTCACCGCACTGGCAGGCCTTGGGGTCGGCGACCCGGACGCCGGGCACGTCGAACAGCAGCTCGGCGTCGAACCGGGCGTACGGTTGCCGGACGCTGAGGGCCGAGTGCGAGATGAAGCCGAGCCCGCGCCACTCGAAGTACGGGCGCAGCTGCATGGTCTCGCCGATGACCTTGAGCGCGACTGGATTGCCGTCCCAGGGCACCACCCGGGAGTACTGGTTCTCGATCTCGGAGCGTCCTTCGGACAGCTGGAGCATCAGCATGTAGATGGACTGCAGGATGTCCAGCGGCTCGAACCCGGCCACCACCACCGGCTTGCCGTAGTCGCGGGCGATGAACTCGTACGGCCGGCAGCCGATCACGGTGGACACGTGGCCGGGGCCGATGAAGCCGTCCAGCCGCAGGTCCGGGGAGTCGAGAATGGCCTTGATGGCCGGGATGATCGTGACGTGGTTGCAGAAGACGGAGAAGTTCTCCAGGCCTTCGGCGGCCGCTCGCATGATCGTCATCGCCGTGGACGGGGCGGTCGTCTCGAACCCGATGGCCATGAACACCACGCGCTTGTCCGGGTTGTTACGCGCGATCTTCAGCGAGTCCAGCGGGGAGTACACCATCCGGATGTCGGTGCCGGCCGCCTTGGCGTCGAAGAACGAGCCCTGGCTGCCGGGGACCCGCATCATGTCGCCGAACGACGTCATGATCACGTCGTCCTGGGCGGCCAGGTGCATGGCGTCGTCGACCCGGCCCATCGGGATCACGCAGACCGGGCAGCCGGGCCCGTGCACCAGCGTGACCGATTCCGGCAGGTAGTCCTCGAGGCCGTGTTTGTAGATGGTGTGGGTGTGGCCGCCGCACACCTCCATGAACTTGTACTGGCGGCCGGGCTCGCACAGCGCGGCGATCTTGGCCGACAGCGCGTGGGCCTTGTCCGCGTCACGGAACTCATCGACGAACCGCATGGCCTGCCCCTCTACTCGATCCGGGATTCTGCGAGTGCTTCCAGCTCGTCCGCGTACGACTGGCCGATCCCCTCCAGGAACTGCAGCGCGGCCGCGGCCTCCGCCTCGTCGATCTTGGACAGCGCGAACCCGACGTGGATCAGCACCCACTCGCCCGGGGCGGGCGGGTCGTCGGCGAGCAGCCCGATGTTGATCACCCGGCGGACGCCGCTCACGTCCACGCGGGCCAGGTCCGGCTGCTCCAGGAGCTCGATCACCTCACCCGGTATGCCAAGACACATACGACCATCCCCTTACTCGTGGCTCCTGGTGGTGCTGGCAGTTTGCTGGGCTTCCGTCACTAGGCGGCTGACCAGGGCGACGGCCTCGTCGACGGCCGCCTCGACCGGGGCCGACAGGCCCATGCCGGGCTCGGCCGACCCGGGCTCGCAGGCGACGACCAGGATCCGGCCCGCCTCGGCGCCGAGCATGTCGAGCACGCCCAGCACCACCTCGGGCTGCATGCCGTGGCCGTTGAACAGAGCCGGGCCGCCCGCGCTGGCCAGCTCGGCCCGGTCCTCGGGCCGGACCTCGAGCACGGTCAGCGTGCCCGGCTGCTCACCGCGGGGGGCCGCGTCGACCAGGATCGTGGTGTCGTAGCCGGCGTCGGCCAGGTCGTAGGCCAGGTGCATGCCGCTGGTGCCGTAGTCGCCGACCTGCACCCCGTCCGGCAGGCCGCCCTGCTGGCCGAGGGCGGTCAGCCGCCGGGCCACCTCGACGCCGAAGCCGTCGTCGCCCAGGAAGATGTTGCCGACCCCGGCCACCAGCACGCCGCCGCTCATGACCGGGCCTGGCCGAGGGCGGCGACGGTCAGCTCCCACAGCACGTGGTAGATGGTGGTCTGCGCCTCCTGGATGCGGTGCACCGAGGCCGACGGCGCGATGAACAGGTAGTCGATGCTGTCCAGCTCGGCCATCGCGCCGCCCTCGTAGCCGGCCAGCCCGATCGTGAGCATGCCGCGCCGCGCCGCCTCGTCGAACGCGCGGACCAGGTTGGCCGAGTTGCCGCTGGTGGAAAGGCCGACGGCGATGTCCCGGCTGGTGCCGAAGGCGGCCAGCTGGCGGGCGAACACTACCTCGACGCCGATGTCGTTGGCCAGCGCGGTGAGCACCGACGTGTCGTTGGCCAGCCCGAACGCCGGCAGCGGGGGCCGGTCGCCGCCCGGGTTGAGGAACAGGGTGGCCAGCTGCTGGGCGTCGGTGGCGCTGCCGCCGTTGCCGAACGCGAACAGCCGGCCGCCGGCCGCGAACCGGGCGGCCGCCTCGGCCGCGCACTCGGCCAGCCGGTCGGCGTCACGCTTGGCTACGGTCTGCCGCAGCTCGGCGATCTCGGCGATCTTGGCCACCGTGGAGGCCCGGACCTGATCCAGCACGGCCGAGGTGTCGGAGGTGCCCGCGTAGAGGAAGGGGTAGAGCGACTCCACTCCGGCCGGCGGGCGATCCTCCGGGGGCCCGGTCATCGGGGGGTCACCACGGCGATGGCTTCCTTGGCGTGCACGAGGATCGTGTCGCCCGGCCCGGCCTCCACCAGGGCGACGCTGACCTCCTCCTCACCCTGCCCGGTGTCGACCACGGCCAGGCCGTCGGCCAGCAGCCGGACCACGGTGACCTCGACCGCCGTGTCCGAGCAGGTGATACAGACGTCGCCGTGGCACTCCGGAACACTCACGCGACCACCTCCGGATCCAGGACGCCGGGCTGCTCGAAGAACACGTGCACCAGCTCCCACAGCACGTGGTAGATCGTGACCTGCAGCTCCTTGACGATGCGGGGGTCGGTGGCCGGGGCGGTCAGCACGTGCTCGGCCAGGCCGTCCCGCACGATCAGGCCGCCGTCCCCGCCGGTCAGCGCGATCGTCAGCAGGCCGCGGGCGCGGGCCGCCGCCAGCCCGGCCGCCACGCTCTCGTCATCCCCGTCGGAGCAGATGCCGAGCGCGATGTCCTCGGGCGCGGCCAGGTAGCGGATCTGGTGGGCGAAGATCGCGGCCATGCCGTCGCGGGCGGCGACCCCGGTCACGGTGGCGACGTCGGTGGTGAGCGAGATGGCCGGCAGAGCCCGCTTGCCGACGATGACCGGGTGCACGAACTCCACCGCCACGTGCTGGGCGTCAGCGCTGGCGCCACCGGTGCCGAACACCACGAGCTTGCCGCCACGGTGGAACCGGACCGCCATCGCGTGGCAGGCGTCGGCGATGGCCACCGCCTGGTCCGTCAGCTGCCCGACCGGGGCGGCCCGCAGCTCGAACAGGCCCGCGGCCCCGGCCGAGTCGAGGGGACCGGTCATGACGCGCCACCCTGGGCCGGCAGTTGCACGGTCACCTCCAACTCGACGTCGTCGCGGAGCTTGAGCGCGCCGAACATGCCCGAGTAGGGCTTGATCCCGAACTGGGACTGGATCACGGTCGCCGTCGCCCGGTACTGGCCGTCACCGGTCCTGGTGACCTGGAGGCGGAGCGGCAGGCTCTGGCCGTGCAGCGTCAGCGTGCCGTCGATGGCGCCGCCGCCCGCGTCGTCCGGCGCGAACGACGTGGCGGCGTAGGTCGCTTCCGGGAACCGGCCGGTGTCGAGCTGCTTACCGGCCTGGCTGGTGATCTCCCGGCGGTCGCGGTCGCTGAGCGGCTTGACCCCGCCGCGTCCCTCCCGGACGGCCAGGGAGGTCAGGTCGATGGTGGCGTCCAGCCTGTCCGGCGCCGAGTCGTCCCCGGGCGGATTGAGCTGGGCACTCCAGCGGGTGACATCGATGGTCAGATCATGACCGGCCTGAGCCGCCAGCCCGCTGCGGTATGTACGCAGCGTTAGCCGGCCTGATTCCGGGCCGAGTTGATGGCGCCCGCCATTAGCCGCCATGGCAGCACCGTAGGACACTTGTGAGGCGACGTCCAGTGGCCATTAAGACAGTTGTGGCGGTTAGCAAGCAGCACAAAAGAATTGCCGGCCACCCCATAAATATTTTTCCCGGTGGAACCCGCCGGCTGCTCATTGCAGCGGAATCTCTCCGAATACTTCCTGGATACGCCGCAGATCGCGGAGACGCGGCTCGGTCGCACCGCCCACCCAGCGGCTGACCGTCTTGACCGAGACCCCGAGCAGCCGGGCGGCGGCCTCCTGGGTCAGACCCTCCCGCCGCAGCGAGACCGACATCCAGTCGGCGAAGTTCGCGGGCTGGCCGTCCTCGCCCAGGTGCACGAAGGACGCGCCGGGAGCGTTGAGGGCGGCCGGGTGGGTCACGCCATCGCCGGTCCCGCCCGCCGCACCAGGCCCGCCGGCGCTCGACCCGTTGGCAGCCGGGATCCCGGCGCCTCTGGCGCCCCCGTTGACGGTGCCGTCCTGACGGGGCTCGACCGGTGAGGCGGCGCTGGCCTGGAGCTCGGAGTGCAGCACGTCGACCTCGACGTGCTCGGGGAAGATGCGGAACGCCACCTGGATCGACCCGGACGGGCCGGCCGCGTCCAGCAGCGCCCGGAACACCGTCTCCCCGACCTCCCGGTTGCCCTCTTCGGTCAAAGGTGACTCGGCCAGGCACCGGCGGACGAAATCGCGGATGTCGGGAATCGACGACGGCCGGGCGGGAAATACCTGGAAGAGAACGACGACAGGCATGACCTCGATCGGGTCCCGCGAGGGCCCATAAACGGGTTCTGCCACCGGATCTCTCCTCAAAGCCGTCCGCAGCACAGCAAGGTGCACGTTTGGGCTTAGGCAAGGCTATTCGATTCAGGCCGGGCAACAAAGTGCTGATGAGGTCGGTGCACGCACAAGCACCTCCGTCCGGCGGGGGAAAAACGAACATCAGATCCACGGCTGACCGGGCCAGACAGGACACTTGTGTCCTGTTGATGTAGATCATGTCTTGTGGCGTAGGTTACACCGGGTCTAACATTGCGATGTCTGTGCAACACGAAGGGTGTCGATGACGCCCGGGTGTCGGGGCACCACGAAGGCGGGTTACGCCATGATCATCAGTGCCGATGAATCCGTGCGTGCGGGAACCGATGTGTCCGTACATACGGGGGGAGCCTGACATGGTCAGCCCGTTCCGGGACGGCCCGCGGGCGGGTCACTCGTTAATCGGGGGCGATTGCCTGCCCGATGATCAGAGTTCGGCCGGCCTGTCAGCGGGGCCGGGTCAGTGAGCGCAAGCGGGCGCCTTTGCCGCCCGGAAGCCGGCTATCGAGCTGCGAGGAGGTGGCCTCGCGATGGCCACAGACACCACATCAGCCAGTGACGCGACCCAGGACGCCCAGCCCGAGCCGGTGCTGCACATCCTCTGGATGAACGGCGGGCTCAGCTGCGACGGGGACTCGGTGGCCCTGACCGCCGCGACCCAGCCGAGCATCGAGGAGATCGTGATGGGGGCGCTGCCGGGGCTGCCCCAGGTGGCCGTGCACTGGCCGCTGATCGACTTCGAGTGCGGGCCCGAGCAGGGCGCGGACAACTTCATCGAGTGGTGGCACAAGGCCGACCGCGGCGAGCTGGACCCGTTCGTGCTGGTGGTCGAGGGCTCGATCCCGAACGAGGCGATCAAGTCCGAGGGCTACTGGTGCGGTTTCGGCAACAACCCGGCCACCGGCCAGCCGATGACGACCAGCGAGTGGCTGGACCGGCTGGCCCCCAAGGCGACCGGGATCCTGGCCGTCGGGACCTGCGCCACCTACGGCGGCATCCACGCGATGGCGGGCAACCCGACCGGGGCCATGGGGGTGCCGGACTACCTTGGCTGGGACTGGCGGTCCAAGGCGGGGCTGCCGATCGTGTGCGTGCCGGGCTGCCCGATCCACCCCGACAACCTGTCCGAGACCATCCTCTACCTGCTGTACCAGGTGGCCGGCCAGGCGCCGATGATCCCGCTGGACGAGGCGCTGCGGCCGGCCTGGCTGTTCGGCGCGACCGTGCACGAGGGCTGCGACCGGGCCGGGTACTACGAGCAGGGCGACTTCGCCACCGAGTACGGCTCCAGCAAGTGCCTGGTCAAGCTGGGCTGCTGGGGCCCCGTGGTCAAGTGCAACGTGCCCAAGCGCGGCTGGATCAACGGGGTCGGCGGCTGCCCGAACGTGGGCGGTATCTGCATCGCCTGCACGATGCCGGGCTTCCCGGACAAGTTCATGCCGTTCATGGACGAGCCGCCGGGATCGAAGGTGTCCACCACCGCGAGCAGCATGTACGGGACGGTCATCCGGGCCCTGCGCGGGTTCACCGCCAAGACCGCGGACGAGGAGCCCAAGTGGCGCAAGAAGGGCTCCGAGTTGCTGACCGGCTACAAGCAGACCTGGTGACGAGGGAGAGGGACAGCGATGACAACGACTGAGGACCCCAACGTCGTCGAAATGTCGTGGGACCCGATCACCCGGATCGTGGGCAGCCTGGGCATCTACACGAAGATCGACTTCAAGCAGAAGAAGGTCATCGAGTGCCACAGCACCTCGTCGATCTTCCGCGGCTACAGCATTTTCATGAAGGGCAAGGACCCGCGGGACGCGCACTTCATCACCAGCCGCATCTGCGGCATCTGCGGTGACAACCACGCCACCTGCTCGGTCTACAACCAGAACATGGCCTACGGGGTGCGGCCGCCGCACCTGGGCGAGTGGATCATCAACCTCGGCGAGTCGGCCGAGTACATGTTCGACCACAACATCTTCCAGGAGAACCTGGTCGGGGTGGACTTCTGCGCCAAGATGGTCGGCGAGACCAACCCCGGCGTGCTGGAGATGGCCAACCACACCGAGGCGCCGCACGCGGCCGAGCACGGCTACAAGTACATCGGCGACATCATGCGCTCGCTGAACCCGCTCGAGGGCGAGTTCTACCGGGAGGCCCTGCAGGTCAGCCGGTCCACCCGGGAGATGTTCTGCCTGATGGAAGGGCGCCACGTGCACCCGTCCACGCTGTACCCGGGCGGCGTCGGCACCACCGCGACCGTGCAGTTGTTCACCGACTACCTGACCCGGCTGATGCGCTACGTGGAGTTCATGAAGCGCGTCGTCCCCATGCACGACGACCTGTTCGACTTCTTCTACGAGGCCCTGCCGGGGTACGAGGAAGTCGGCCGCCGCCGCGCGGACATGGTCTGCTGGGGCAGCCTGAACGACCCGGACTTCTGCGATTTCAAGTACGAGAACATGACCAACTGGGGCCGGAAGATGTTCGTCAGCCCCGGCGTCATCCGGGACGGCCAGTTGCTCACCAACGACCTCGTCGACATCAACCTGGGAATCCGCATCCTGCTCGGCTCCTCGTACTACGAGGACTGGGCCGGCCAGGAGAAGTTCGTGAGCCGGGACCCGCTGGGCAACCCGGTGGACGAGCGGCACCCGTGGAACCAGCACACCATCCCCCGGCCGCAGAAGCGGGACTTCGGCGACAAGTACAGCTGGGTCATGTCGCCCCGCTGGTACGACGGCAAGGACTACCTGGCCGCCGACACCGGCGGCGGCCCGATCGCCCGGCTGTGGGCCACCGCCCAGGGCAACCTGGTCGACTTCGGCTACGTCAAGTCCACCGGCAACAGCGTGCTGATCAACCTGCCGCGGAGCGCGACCAGGCCCGAGGTCACGTTCGAGTGGAAGATACCGAAAGACAAACAGGGTGCGCCGCTGTCCAACGCCATCGAGCGGGACCGGGCCCGGACCTACTTCCAGGCCTACTCGGCGGCCTGCGCGCTGCACTTCGTGGAGAAGGCGCTGGCCGAGATCCGGGCCGGGCGGACCAAGACCTGGGAGCCGTTCTCGGTGCCGGACGAGGCGATCAGCTGCGGCTTCACCGAGGCGGTGCGGGGCGTGCTGTCGCACCACATGGTGATCCGGGGCGGCAAGATCGCCAACTACCACCCGTACCCGCCGACCCCCTGGAACGCCAGCGTGCGGGACAGCTACGGCACGCCGGGCCCGTACGAGGACGCGGTGCAGAACACGCCGATCTTCGAGGAGAACTCGCCGGACAACTTCAAGGGCATCGACATCATGCGCGCGGTCCGCAGCTTCGACCCGTGCCTGCCGTGCGGGGTGCACATGTACCTCGGCAACGGCAAGACGCTGGAGAAGGTCCACTCGCCGATGTCGGTCACGCTGTCCACATGACCAAGGTCAAACAGGTTGGCGACCAGATCGAGGAGCTACTGGCCGCGCTGACCGCCAGAGGTCAGGGGCCGCTGGCCGAGGAACTGGTCCGGCTGCTGGTCGGCCTGTACGGAGACGGGCTGGCCCACATCATGGAGGCCGTCGCCGAGGTCGGCGGCCCCGTGGTGCTGGACCGGCTGACCAGCGACTCGCTGGTGGAGAGCCTGCTGTTGCTGCACGGGCTGCACCCGCAGGACGTCGACACCCGGATCCAGCGGGCGCTGGACCGGGTCCGGCCCTACCTCGGCTCGCACGCGGGCGGGGTGCAGTACATCGGCGTCGCCGACGGGGTGGCCCGGCTGAAGCTGGAGGGCAACTGCGACGGCTGCCCGTCGTCCACCGTCACCGTCCAGCTGGCCATCGAAGGGGCGGTGCAGGACGCCGCCCCGGAGGTGACCGAGGTGGTGGTGGAGGGCGTGACCGCCGCGCCGGCCGCCGCCCCCGGACCGGTGCTGCTGCAGATCGGCCCTCGTCCTGAGGCGGCCGAGGCGGAAGGCCCGGGCTGGGTGTCGCTGCCGGAGACCGGGCCGCCGAGCGCGCGGCCGGTCAGCGTCAGCGCGGCCGGCCTGCCGATCGTGCTCTGCTCGGTGCGCGGGACGCTGTACGCCTACCGCGATGCCTGCGCGGCCTGCGGGGCCGGGCTGGCGGCCGGGCGGCTGGAGCGCGAGGTGCTGACCTGCCCGTGCGGGGCGTCCTACGACGTGAGCCGGGCCGGAAGGGGGCTGGCCGCTACCAGCGTGCACCTTGATCCGCTGCCGCTGGTGTCCGACAGCCAGGGCATCAGGGTGGCGGTGCCGACCGCGGTCCGGTCATGAGCGGCCCGGGGGGCCTGGGGCGGTTCGTGCCCGGGGCGGCGCCCGCCGCGTCGGCGTCGGGTCCTCCCCCCGCGCCTCCCCCGCCCCCGGAGGAAAAGTGCGAGATGTGCGGGGAGGTGATCCCGGCCGAGCACGCGCACGTGGCTGACCTGCAGGACTCGTCCCTGCTGTGCACCTGCCGGGCCTGCTACCTGCTGTTCACCCCGGTCGAGGCGGGGCGCGGCCGGTACCGGGCGGTGCCGGACCGGTACCTGGCCGACCCCGCGCACCCGCTCTCGCCCGGCGACTGGGAGGACCTCGAGATCCCGGTCGCGCTGGCCTTTTTCCTGCGGAGTTCGCAGCAGGAAGAGGTGGCGGCCTTCTACCCCAGCCCGGCCGGCGCCACCGAGTGCCGGCTGGACCTGGCCGCCTGGGACCGGGTGGCGGCCGGGCACCCGCTGCTGACCGCCGCCGACACCGACGTGGAGGCACTGCTGATCGCCAAGACCGACGACACCGTGGAACATTTTCTGGTTCCGATCGACGCCTGTTACGAGCTGGCGGGCCGGATGCGGCTGACCTGGCGGGGCTTCGACGGCGGCAGCGAGGCCCGGCAGAGCATCGACGAGTTCCTCACCGGGGTCCGGTCGCGGGCGCGCCAGCTGGAGGCGTGAGGTGGCCGACCTGACCTTCGACTGCATCGCGGCGCAGGCCGAACGGTACGCGGTGCAGCCCACGATCACGCTCACGCTGCGGGTGAGCGAGACCAGCGGCCAGCGGGTCGACGCCATCGCGCTGCGCTGCCAGATCCGGATCGAGCCGTCCCGGCGGCGCTACATCCCGGCCGAGGAGGAACGGCTGCGCGACCTGTTCGGCGAGACCACCCGCTGGGCCGACACGCTGAAGCCGATGCAGTTCACCAACGTCTCCACCATGATCACCAGCTTTTCCGGGCATACCGAGGTGGAGCTGCCGGTCAACTTCAGCTACGACCTGGAGATCGGCTCCGGCCGGTACTTCGCCAGCCTGGAGGCGGGTGAGATCCCGTTGCTGCTGCTGTTCAGCGGGACGATCTTCTCGGTGGTGGACGGGCGGATGCAGGTCCAGCAGGTGCCGTGGAGCAAGGAGGCGGCCTTCCGGCTGCCGGTCAGCGTCTGGCGGGAAGCGGTCGACGTGCACTTCCCGAACATGGCCTGGATCACGATGAGCCGGGAGACGCTGAGCGGTCTGGAGCGGTTCAAGACCGAACGCGCGCTGCCGACCTGGGACGCGACGCTGAACACGCTGCTCGGCGAGGTCTCCGACGCGCCGCGGGGCTCGTCGTGACGCTGAGCTCACCGCACCTGGCCCAGGCGCTGAGCGTGGCCGACGCGATCTTGTACGAGGGCTACCTGCTGTACCCGTACCGGCAGTCGTCGCGCAAGAACCAGGCCCGGTTCCAGTTCGGGGTGCTGATGCCGCCCGCCTACGCGGCCGTGGACGAGTTCGAGCTGTCGGCGGCCCAGACCGAATGCCTGGCCGAGGGCCGCGACGACGCGCGGCTGCAGATCCTGGTCCGGTTCCTGCACGTCCAGCGGCGGACCGTGCAGCAGGCTCCTGCGCATCCGTCGGGCGGCCCGGAGGACGCCACCGGCTGGACCGACGTGCCCGCGCTGACCGTGGACGGCATCGAGTACACCCGGTTCACCGAGGCCACCGAGCGCGAGGTGTTCGCCGAGCGGACCGCCGGAGAGCTGACCGGCGCCGACGGGATTGACGGGGCCGAGATCCCGTTCCACATCGACGCCGGGGAAAAGGCCGATGACCTGGCCGGCGCCGACGGGACGCTGGCCGGGCGGCTGGTGCACCAGTGGGACGCCCTCGACGGGATGCTGCGGGTGCGGGCCGACCGGGTGGCCGGCCCGTACCAGGCGCTGCGGCTGCGGCTGCGGATCGAGAACCACACCGAACCGGGGTCGGCCCTGGGCGACCGGGAGGACGGGCTGCGCTACGCCCTGGTCGCGGCGCACGCGCTGATCGGGCTGCCCGGCGGGTCGTTCATCTCGATGACCGACCCGCCCGAGTGGGCGGCGGCCGAGATCGCGGCCTGCAAGAACCAGGGCACCTGGCCGGTGCTGGCGGGCCCGGCCGACTGCCACGACCTGATGCTGTCCTCGCCGGTCATCCTCTACGACCACCCCGAGATCGCGCCGGAAAGCGCCGGTGACCTGTTCGACGCGACCGAGATAGACGAGATCCTGACGTTGCGGACGCTGGCGCTCACCGACGATGAGAAGCGGGAGGCCCGGGCGACCGACCCGCGCGCCGCCGACCTGATCGACCGGCTGGACGGCCTGCCGCCGGAGCTGATGGAGAAGCTGCACGGGGCGATCCGGTACCTGGAGCCCAAGTCCGGCCCCCGGCCGGGGGAGCCCGCGGCCGGGCCGGTGGCGGGGCCGTTCCCGGCGGCTCCGGCCGCGGACGAGGTGCCGGTGTTCCAGACCCCGGACGTGCCCTGGTGGGACCCGGGCTCGGACAACTCGGTGTCCCCCGAGACCGACGAGGTCGTGATCGACGGCGTCATGGTCGGGCGCGGCAGCAAGGTCCGGATGCGCCCGGGCGCCCGCCGGGCCGACGCCCAGGACCTGTTCCTGGTGGGCCGGGAGGCCTTCGTCGAGGCGGTCCTGCACGATGTCGACGGCCAGGTCCACGTGGCCGTCACCCCGGTCGCCGACCCGATGGCCGACCTGCAGCGCGCCCAGGGCCGCTTCCTGTACTTCGCACCGGACGAACTCGAGCCGCTCGGGCAGGAGGACCCACCATGATCGGCAAACTTCTCACGGTGACGTTGCTGGCGGTGCTGGGAGTGATCCTGGCCGCGGTCGTCGTCTCGATCCCCGACATCAAGCGCTACCTGGAGATCCGCTCGATGTAGCGGGGTCGCGTGCCGCCACTGCTGCGGCGACGAAGCGCATCCTGCTGACCACCGATGCCAACGCTGGATTCGCTGAGCTCGGCGGCGTACGGGCGGAAGTACTAGGCCCCGGCTGATTGGCCGGTGGCCGGGTCTCCGCGGCCGGGAAGCAGGAATGTGAGGGCGACGCCGGCGGCCAGCAGGGCGGCGGTGGCCAGGGCGGTCACCGCCAGGCCGTGGGCGGCCGGGTCGCTGGCGGCGGCGTAGAGGGTGGCCAGGGTCGCGACGCCGGCCGAGCCGGCCAGCTGCTGGACCGCGCCCAGTGAGCCGGACGCGCTGCCGGTCTCGGCTGGGGTGACACCGGTCAGGACGGTGGAGAACAGCGGGGCGATGGCGCCGCCGAGACCGACGCCGAGGGCCAGGATCGGGGCGGCCAGCACGAGGCCGCTCGGCCCGGCCGGTACGAGACCGCTGGGCGCGGCCGGGCCGGCGCCGAGGAAGGCGAGTACGGCCAGCGCGATCAGGCCGGCCAGCGCGACGGCCAGGCAGGCCTGGATGGTGGCGCGGCCGCCCCACCGGGGGATGAGACGCATGGCCAGCAAGGCGCCGGCGACGTTGCCGGCCGCCATCGGGGTCAGCAGCAGCCCGGCGCCAAGGGCGGTGTAGCCGAGGCCGTACTGGGCGTAGAACGACAGCGTGAGCAGGATCCCGGCGGTGGCGGCGAAGAACGCCAGCGCGACCGCCGCCCCGGCCAGGTAGCCGCGGCGGCGCAGCAGCGTGGGCTCGATGAGCGGAGCGGAGCTGCGCCGCTCGTGATGGGCGAACCAGCCGAAGACGGCCAGGCCGGCCGCCAGCACCGCGAACGTCCACCACGGCCAGCCCAGCGTCCGGCCCTGGATCAGCGGGTAGACGACCGCGAAGGTGGCCGCGCCGGCGATGAGCACGCCGCCGGTGTCCAGGCGCCGCAGGGTCGCGGGGCCGTCGGCGGGCAGGTAACGGAGGGCGGCGGCCAGGGTCGCGGCGCCGAGGACGAGGTTGATGAGGAAGATGAGCCGCCAGCCGGCGCCGCCCAGATTCCAGCGGATGAGCGCCCCGGCTACCAGCGGCCCGGCCACCGCCGCGAGGCTCAGCACGGGAGCGTAGGCGCTGAATGCCTTGCCCCTTTCATCTTCGGAAAAGGCCTTGGTCAGCAGGCTGATCCCCTGCGGCAGGAGGATCGCGCCGAATGCGCCCTGGGCCACCCGGGCGCCGATCAGCATCCCCGGGCTGACCGCCAGCCCGCAGGCCAGCGACGCGAGGGTGAAGCCGGCCGCCCCGGCCAGGAACATCCGGCGCGGGCCATAACGGTCACCGAGGCGGCCGCCGGTGATGAGCAGCACCGCGAAGGCCAGCGTGTAGGCGGCCGAGAGCCACTGGACCAGGCCGATCCCCCCGCCCAGGGAACGACGCACCGCCGGGCCGGCCACGTTGATGGTGGTGGTGTCCAGGATGTCCATGGCCTCGGCGGTCAGCACCACCGCCAGCACCGGCCAGCGCCACCGGTAGCCGGTCTCTGGTTCGCGGACGGTAGCGGCAGTCATCGGGCCTCCTGACGTACGGCGTTCTCTAGCGAACAGTGTACGTTAGCGAGCGTTGTGCGTGGACGCCTAGGATCGAGGCCGTGAACGTTCGCGAGCCGGCCCCGGGCCCCGACCAGCGGCCCGAGCCGGTCAGCCGCCGGGGCGGGCCGGTCCGGCCTGCGCTCAGCCGCGCCGCCATCGTCGAGGCGGCGCTGGCGCTGGCCGGGCGGCAGGGCCTCGACGCGGTGAGCATGCGCCGGGTGGCCGAGGAACTCGACACCGGGGCGTCGGCCCTCTACGTGTACGTCCGGAACCGGGATGACCTGCTCGAGGCCATGTTCGACCACGCCATGGCGGCGGTGGCCACGGCCGCCCTACCCGGCGGCGACTGGCGGGAGCGCCTGACCGGGCTGCTGCTGGAGTCCATCGCCACCGCCAGCGGCCACGGCAGGCTGGCCCGGATCGCGCTCACCACCGTCCCGAGCGGGCCCAACGCGGTGGCGGTGACCGAACGGGTCCGTCACCTGCTGGCCGAGGGCGGCCTGAGCGAGGCCACCATCCCGGCCGCGCTCGACCTGCTGGGGCTGTTCGTCACCGGGGCCGCGCTGGACCGGGTGCCGGTGGGGGCGCCCGAACAGCACCGGGAGCGGCTGCGCTGGGAGATCGACGTGATCCTGAGCGGGCTCGTCGCCGTCGACGCCCGCTGAGGGCAGGCCAAGCGGCCCGGTGGGCGGGCCGGGGCGGCCAGGCGGTTCCTAGATGGTGACGACGATCTTCCCGGCGTTGAGCCCCTTCTCAAGGTAGCGGTGCGTCTCGACGACGTCGTCGAGGCGGAACACCTCATCGATGGCGGGCCGCAGCGCACCGAGGCGTACGCCGGCGTTGAGGAAAGCCGCCATGCGCCTCACCACCACCGGATCCAGGGTGTGCTCGAAGCTTGCGTAGCTGAAGATCGTGAGCGGGGCGCCGCTCGGGAAAGGCGTGGGCCGCGGGTCCAGGAAGCCCGCGACGACCAGGGTCGCGCCGGGGCGGGCCGCCCTCACGAGATCCTGCTGGCCGGGGCCCCGGACCAGGTCGAGAACGATGTCGGCGCCGGCCCCGCCGGTATGGTCGCGGACGGCTTCGGCGACGTCCAGGTGGTCGGTGGCGATGACCGCGGCGGCGCCGGCGGCGAGCAGGGCGTCCTTCTTCGCGGTGTGCCGGGTGACGGCGATGGGCACGGCGCCGATCTGATTGGCGATCTGCATCGCCGCCCGGCCGACGGCGCCGGACGCGGCGGTGATGAGGACCTGGTCGCCGGGCCGCATCCCGGCCTTCTCGACGAGCGCGCCGTAGGCGGTGGAGTGAGCGACCCAGATCGCCGCCGCCTCCGTGACCGTGAGCCCGGCCGGCCGGGCGACGACCCGGCTCGCGGGGACCATGGTGTATTCGGCGTAGCTGCCCCGGACGCTCGCGTCCGGAATGGCGGTGAGAATGACCGGATCACCGATCTCCAGCCCGGTGACCTCGGGGCCGAGCGCGTCGATGACGCCGGTTCCCTCGATGCCGAGGCGGGCGTGGGGCAGCGGGACGGGCGCGGGCGAGGTGCCGGAACGCATCATCTGGTCGAGCGGATTGACGGCGAACGCCTCGATCCTGACCCGTACCTCGCCGGCCGCGGGCCGGGCGGCCGGCTCCTCGACGACGTGCATGACCTCCGGCCCGCCGAACTCGTCGAACACGACGACTCGTGCCATGGTGACTCCTCCGCAGCTGGTGCTGGTTTCGTTGCTCGCGGAAGACGTTACGAAGCCGTTGGTTACCTCCTGGTACCTTCGATTTCATGCAGGACGCGGCTGGACCGGCCTTCCTCGCCGACTGCCCCACGCGCCTGGCGGTCGAGATCATCGCCGACAAATGGGCCGTGCTCGCGCTCTTCGGGCTCAGCCAGCAACCCCGCAGGCACGGCGAACTCGCCGGCCTCATCGGCGGCATCTCGCGCAAGGTCCTCACCCAGACGCTGCGCCGGCTCCAGCACTACGGCCTGGTCGAACGCCATGCCGAAGCGCCCCGGCGGGTCGAGTACAGCCTCACCGACCTAGGCCGTACCCTCATCGAGCCCATCGAGGTCCTGACCGACTGGGCGAGGGACCACGGCGAGGCCATCGCCGACTTCCAGGAGGCGGCGGGAGCCGCTGCTCCTGCCCGCCCTCGCGCGGAGGGTTGATCTGGGCGCTGGGCATGTGAAAGCGCCAGTCCAGGGCGGCAACTACGTCCGGCCGCCAGGCCAGCGGGCTACGCTGACCACATGAGTGCTCAGCCGGTGCACGAGCCCGACCCGGACGACCCGGTCGAGATCCTTCGTGTGCTTCCCGAGCGGTTCCATGCGCAGTTTCGCGCTGAGTACGCCGAGGCGGCCGAGGCGGCCCGGCGCCCGGAGGGATACCGGACTCTGCACGATCTGCTAAGGCGATGGCGTCTTGGCGCTATGGCTCTCGCTGACCCAGGGCATGAGAGCACCCGCAAGGCGGTACGAGACGCTGCCCGCTCTGGGGAGCGCGGAACACCGATTGAGGTGGTCGTGCCGGACTGGAATGAGCGCCTGGAAGCAGCCAGGCGCCGTCGCACGGGCGGGTGAGCTACCGGCCCTGAGTTTGGCGGCGCCGCCTTGGCGCAGGTCTACCGCCTGCCCTCCGATGCCTTCGATGCACTGGTCATTCGGATACTCGAACTGGTCGATCAGCCGTGGGATGCGACCGTAGCCCCTCCCGGCGAGTTGCTCCGGATCCATGATGTGCAATGGATTGGATAGCAGCCGGGGCTGACGGCACTCGTCCGAGACTGGGAAGTGCGGGCGGGGGGACTCGAACCCCCACGGTGTCTCCACCACCAGGACCTAAACCTGACGCGTATGCCGATTTCGCCACGCCCGCGGGGCTTCTAGCCGGGGATCAGGTCCCGCAGCAGCCGCTCGACGTGCCCGGTGGCCTTGACGCCGTAGAGCGCCTGCACCACCTTGCCGTCGGCGTCGATGACGAACGTGGAGCGGATCACGCCCACGCTCTTCTTGCCGTACATCATTTTCTCGCCGTACGCGCCGTAGGCCTGCTCGACCGCGTGGTCCGGGTCGGACAGCAGCGGGAACGTGAGCTTCTCCTTGTCGCGGAACTTGGCCAGCTTCTCCGGCTTGTCCGGGGAGATGCCGAGCACCGCGGTGTCCGCGCCGGCCAGGTCGGGCTGGCGGTCACGGAAGTCGCACGCCTCCTTGGTGCAGCCCGGGGTCATCGCGGCCGGGTAGAAGTAGACGATGACCTGCTGGCCGCGGTAGGAGGACAGGCTCACCGGGTTGCCGTCCGCGTCCGGCAGCGTGAAATCCGGGGCTACGTCGCCAGGGGCCAGCCGCTGCTCGCTCACGTGTGCTCCTCGGGATCTCGTCAGCGAATGCTGGTCCCACGTTATCGCTCCCGGCCCGGGGTGGGCAGCCAGGCCGAACCGGCCAGAATGAGCGGGATTGTTTGATACAGATGGTCCGGGTATGGGACGCGGGCAGACAACGAGGCCTGGAGGGCAGTCATGACGCCGCAACAACGGGGGACACGGGGAGCGCGCTGGGGGGCCGTCGCGCTCACGGCCGGGGCGCTGGCCGGGGGGCTGGCCATCGCCGGCTGCTCGCCCTCGGCGACGAAGACCACGGCGGGCTCGGGGAGCAGCGCGCAAGCGTCGCCGCCGGCGACCGCGAGCACGAACGGGGGCGGGGGCGGCTCGGTCACCGCGGCCGAAGCGGTCAAGCAGGCGGCCGCGCAGGCTCAGAAGGCCACCTCGTACGCGGCCGACGTCAACGTGCAGACCACCGGCACCGCGGCCAGCACCATGTCCGGCACGCTGCAGCAGCAGACCGAGCCGAGCCCGCTGGTGGTGGCCGACTTCAGCACGGTCAGCGTGCAGGGACAGTCGATCCAGGGCGGCCTGGAGGAGATCGTCAACAGCAGCGGGGCCTACCTCAAGTTCGCCACCCTGGCCAAGGAAACCGGCAAGCCGTGGGTCGAGTTCCCGGCCTCCGCCCTGTCCAAGGTGTCCGGGGCCAACTTCGGCCAGCTGCTGCAGAACGGCACCAACGACCCGCTGCTGCAGGCGCAGATGCTGTCCAGCTCCACCGACGTCAAGAAGGTGGGCACGGCCACCATCAACGGCGTGCCGACCACCGAGTACGCCGGCACCTACTCGATCAGCGCGGGCCTGGCCAAGCTGCCGGCGCCGAACCGCAGCAAGATCGCGTCCCAGCTGCAGCAGATGGGCCTGGTCAACGAGCACTTCACCGTGTGGCTGGACGGGCAGCAGCAGGTCCGCAAGGTCATCACCTCGGCCAAGGGCACCAGCGAGCAGTTCACCTCGACGATCGTGGTGACCTCGGTCAACAAGCCGGTCAACGTGGCGCTGCCGCCGGCGTCCCAGGTCACGGTCGCGCCCGCCAGCGAGCTGGGCGGATCCAGCTCGTCCAGCCCGGGGACCAGCTCCTAGGCGGGGCCGGGCCCCTGGGCCGGGGCCAGGCCCAGCTCGGTCGTGATGACCGGCACCAGCGCCCGGAACGCGCGGCCGCGGTGGCTGATCTCGTCCTTGGCGTCCGGGGTCAGCTCGGCCGTGGTCCGGGTGCCGCCGTCGGGCAGGAAGATCGGGTCGTAGCCGAAGCCGCCGGTGCCACGCCGGAAGAAGATCAGCGACCCGTCCAGGCGGCCTTCGGCCACCCCTTCGCGGCCGTCCGGCAGGGCCAGCGCGGCCGCGCAGGCGAAGTGCGCGCCCCGGTTCGGCTCGGCGATGTCGGCGATCTGGGCCAGCAGCAGGTCCAGGTTGGCGGCGTCGTCCCCGTGGCGGCCGGCCCAGCGGGCGGAGAAGATCCCGGGCATGCCGTTCAGCACGTCGACACACAGGCCGGAGTCGTCGGAGACCGCCGGCAGGCCGGTGAAGGCGGCGATGACCCGGGCCTTGAGCAGCGCGTTCTCCGCGAACGTGAGGCCGGTCTCGGCCACCTCGGGCGCGCCGGGGAACTCGTCCAGGCCAGACAGATGCACTGTCACCCCGGCCGCGACCAGGATCCGCCGCAGCTCGATCACCTTGGCGCCGTTGTGCGTGGCCAGCACGAGCCGATCGGTCATAGGAGAACCCCTGGGGACCCTTTCAAAAAAATCAAATCGGGCGGGACAGGGCAGCCAGCTGAAGTTCGGTCAGCTGACCGCAACCGGCTACGGCGAGATCGAGCAGCTGATTCAGCAGGTCCCGGCTGAACGGCTCCCGCTCGGCGGTGCCCTGTACCTCGACGAAGTCGCCCTGGCCGGTGCACACCACGTTCATGTCGGTCTCGGCCGCGCTGTCCTCGGCGTAGTTCAGGTCCAGCCGCGGCTGGCCGTCCACGATGCCGACGCTGACCGCGGCCACCGAGGTGACGAGCGGGTCACCGGCCAGCCGGTTGCGCCCCCGCAGGTAGGAGACCGCGTCGGCCAGCGCCACGTAGCCGCCGGTGATCGCGGCGGTCCGGGTGCCGCCGTCGGCCTGCAGCACGTCGCAGTCGATGACGATGGTGTTCTCGCCCAGCGCCTTGAAGTCCACGCAGGCGCGCAGGCCCCGGCCCACCAGCCGGGAGATCTCGTGGGTGCGGCCGCCGATGCGGCCCTTGACCGACTCCCGGTCGTTGCGGGTGTTGGTCGCGCGCGGCAGCATCGCGTACTCGGCGGTCACCCAGCCCAGCCCGCTGCCGCGGCGCCACCGCGGCACGTCCTCCTGGACGCTGGCGGCGCAGAGCACACGGGTGGCACCGAACTCCACCAGCACGGAGCCTTCGGCGTGGTCAAGCCAGCCCCGGGTCAGCTTCACGGGGCGCAGGTCGGTCGCGGAACGTCCGTCGGGTCGGGCCATGCCCGCCAGACTATCGAGGCTAGAGGGGTAGCGGGTCCGACGGGGTGAGCTCGAAGGTCTGCCCGGAGGCGGCCAGCGAGATCGGGCCGGAGAAGACCGCCCCGGCCTCGGCGTAGCAGCGCTGCTTGTCGTTACCCGGGGCTATGTGGGTCAGCACCAGGTGCCGGGCCCCGGCGCGAGCGGCGTGCTCACCGGCCTGGCGGCCGCTCAGGTGCAGGTTGGGCGGCAGGTCCGGCTCGTCCGGGAACGTCGCCTCGCACAGCAGCAGGTCGGCGTCGCGGGCCAGCTCGACCAGGGCCCCGGACGGGCCAGTGTCGGCCGAGTAGGCCAGCACCCGGCCGCCGTGCTCGATCCGGAAGCCGTAGGTCTCGACCGGGTGGTTCATCCGCGCGGTGGTGACCTGGAACGGGCCGATCGGCCGGGTGCCCGGGGTCAGCGTGCGGAAGGTGAAGGCGTCGGCCATGCCCGGGCCGGGATCGGGTTCGAGGCCGTAGGCCAGGGTGAGCCGTTCGGCCGCCCGGTCCGGGGCGTAGCACGGGATCGGGGGCTGCGGGCCACCGGGGGCGTAGCGCCGGGCCACCCAGTATCCGCACATGTCGAGGCAGTGGTCGGCGTGCAGGTGGCTCAGGGCCACCGCGTCGATGCTGTACAGGCCGGCGTGGCGCTGGAGCACGCCGAGCGCGCCGTTGCCGAGGTCGAGGACCAGCCGGAAGCCTTCGGCCTCGAGCAGGTAACTGGAGGCAGGACTCTCCGGGCCCGGGAAGCTGCCGGAGCACCCGATGATGGTCAGCCGCATCACAGCAGGATAGGGCCGGCGTCAGGCCCAGAGCTGCCCTTCGAGCCGCGATTCGGCATCGGCCAGCGTGCCGCCGTAGGCGCCGGTGGACAGGTACTTCCAGCCGCCGTCGGCCACGATCAGCGCGATGTCGGCCCGCTCCCCCGCGTCGGCCGCCCGCACCGCCAGCGACCGCGCGGCGTGCAGCGCGCAGCCCGCCGAGATGCCGGCGAAGATGCCCTCGGAGTTGAGCAGGTCGCGGGTCGCGGCCAGCGCGTCGGCCGAGGACACCGAGAACCGGGTGGTCAGCACCGATTCGTCGTAAAGCTCAGGCACGAAGCCCTCGTCGACGTTGCGCAGGCCGTAGACCAGCTCGCCGTAGCGGGGCTCGGCCGCCACGATCTTGATGCCCGGCACGTGCTCGCGCAGGAACCGGCCGGTGCCCATCAGCGTGCCGGTGGTGCCCAGGCCCGCCACGAAGTGGGTGATCTCCGGCAGGTCGCTCAATAGCTCGGGCCCGGTGGTCTCGTAGTGCGCCCTTGCGTTGGCCTCGTTGCCGTACTGGTAGAGCATGACCCAGTCGGGGTGCTCGGCCGCCAGCCGCTTGGCCACCCGGACCGCCTCGTTGGAGCCGCCGGCCGCGGGCGAGGAGATGATCGTGGCGCCGTACATCTCCAGCAGCTGGCGGCGCTCGGCCGAGGTGTTCTCCGGCATGACGACGGTGAGCTGGTAACCGCGCAGCTTGGCCACCATGGCCAGCGAGATACCGGTGTTGCCGGAGGTGGGCTCCAGGATCACCGACCCGGGGTGCAGCAGGCCGTCCTTCTCCGCCTGCTCGACCATGTAGAACGCGGCCCGGTCCTTGACCGAGCCGGTCGGGTTGCGGTCCTCGAGCTTGGCCCACAGCCGGACGTCGGGCGCCGGTGACAGCCGGGGCAGGCCGACCAGCGGGGTCCGGCCCACCGAGTCGAGCAAAGAGTCGTAACGCATGGCGCTAGGCCGCGCCTCCGGCCACCGCGGGCAGCACGGTCACGGTGTCGCCGTCCTTGACCGGCGTCTCCAGCCCGCCGAGGAACCGCACGTCCTCGTCGTTCAGGTACACGTTCACGAACCGGCGCAGGCCGCCGTCGGCGATCAGCCGGTCCTTCAGCCCGTTGTGGCTACTGTCGACGTCATCGATGAGCTCGGCCAGCGTGGAGCCCTTGCCCTCCACCTGCTTGGCGCCGCCGGTGTAGGTGCGCAGGATCGTCGGGATACGAACCTCGATGGCCATCAAACACTCCATAGTGTGCAAATCTGGGGCATGTCGGAGCCGGGATCCGGCCCCCTAGCGTCCAACTAGGCGTCCGCCCGGATCATTCCACGTCGGTGATCTCCACCGGCTCCTCGGTGATCACATCGCCGGTGATCCGGTAGGACCGGAAGTCGGCGGTGTCCGGGTCACGGGTGGAGACCAGCACGTAGTGCGCGCCCGGCTCGCTGGCGTAGGAGACGTCGGTCCGGGACGGGTACGCCTCGGTGGCGGTGTGCGAGTGGTAGATGACGACGGGCTCTTCGTCCCGCTCGTCCATCTCCTTCCACACCTGGAACTGCTCCATCGAGTCGAACCGGTAGAACGTCGGCGACCGCTCGGCGTTCATCATCGGGATGAACCGCTCCGGCCGGTCGCTGCCGGCCGGGCCGGCGATGACCCCGCACGCCTCGTCCGGGTGGTCGGCGCGAGCGTGCGCGACGATCTTGTCGTGGAGCTCGCGGCGGATCGACAGCATGAGCTTGAGCTTAATGGGGCGCAAGCCCCGGGGGGGTCTGGGGGGCTTGCGCCCCCGAGGCCAGCACGTGCCTAGCCGAGTGGAGGGAATGGCCTAGCTCAGCGCTTGGACCAGGGATTCCTGGACGTCACCGAGCCAGGCGTAGACCTCGAACGCGGTGGCCCGGGGGTCAAGCGGGTCGAGCTGGCGCCACTCGTCCTCGAACTCCTCGGTCACGCCGAGCCGGACACCCAGGGTGAGGCGGACGTCGTTCAGGGCCCGCAGCCAGGACTGGGCCTGTTCGCGGGACAGCTTGACCGGGCCGCCGTCGGCCGGCAGCGTGTCCAGCACGGTCTGCGCGACCTCCTGCTTGGCCGAGCGCAGCGACTGCTCGGTGTACCGGCGGAACTCCCCGGACGCGTCCGGGTCGTCGCGGTAGGCGTCCGGCAGCAGCCGGGCCAGGGCCGGGTCCAGCGGGGCCCGGGTGCGCGGGCTGAAGCCCATCATCGCGTCCAGCTCGGCCGGGCCGGGGATGTCGTGGACGCTCGGGTCCAGGATCTCGTCCGGGTGGCCGGGGCCGGCGTCCCGGCCCGGGCTGACCTGCCCCGGCTCGATCGGGCCGTCCTCGTAGCCCGGGCCGGTGCGGCCTTCGTCGGCGTCGTCCAGCAGCGTCATGACCTGCTCGATCAGGCTGCGCAGGAGCGCGGCCTCGGGGGCGTCGAACTTGGTCCGCACGCCGCCACCCGACCGGCGGAAAGCATCCATTGAATAAAAGGTTCCGAACTTCAGGAGTCGGAGGAAACGGTGGCCCACAGGCCGTAGCCGTGCAGGATCTCGACGTTGTGCTCCATGGATTCACGCGCGCCGGCGGCGACCACCGCCCGGCCCTTGTGGTGCACGTCGAGCATGAGCTTCCTCGCCTTGGGCTTCGGGTAATTGAATACCGTCTGGAACACGTAGGTCACGTAATCCATGAGGTTGATGGGGTCGTTCCAGACGATCGTCAGCCAGGGCGTGTCCGGCCTGGTCTGCTGGCCCGACTCCGGGAGCTCCACCTCAGAGGGTGCCACGCTCACTGGTGCTTACCTCCCAGTCCGTAGTCTTCCACTCGTGACGAATTCGGCGGACAGCAAGTCATCCCTACCCAGTGGCGGGCCCAGCACTGCTCTGCTGACCGACCATTACGAGCTGACCATGCTCCAGGGTGCCCTGCACAGCGGCGCCGCGCAGCGGCGCACAATATTTGAGGTTTTCGCCCGGCATCTGCCGCACGGCCGACGATACGGCGTCGTCGCAGGTACTGGCCGGCTGCTCGACGCCCTGGAGCGGTTCAGGTTTGACGCAGCTGATCTCGATTTCCTCCGGGCTTCCAACATCGTGGACGATGTCACGCTCCGGTACCTCGAATCATACCGTTTTACCGGAAACATCTGGGGCTACGCGGAAGGAGAATGCTACTTCCCGGGCTCTCCCATCATCGTCGTGGACGGGACGTTCGCCGAGGCGGTCATCCTCGAGACGATCACGTTGTCGATCCTCAACCACGACTGCGCGATCGCCTCGGCCGCCTCCCGGATGGTCAACGCGGCCGGGGACCGGCCGCTGATCGAGATGGGCTCGCGGCGCACCCACGAGATGGCCGCGGTGGCCAGCGCCCGGGCCGCGTACCTGGCCGGGTTCGCCACCACGTCCAACCTGCGGGCGCACTGCCAGTACGGCGTCCCGTCGGCCGGGACCAGCGCGCACGCGTTCACCCTGGTCCACGACAACGAGCGGCACGCGTTCGCGACCCAGCTGGAGACCCTCGGCCACGGGACGACGCTGCTGGTGGACACCTTCGACGTGCCGCGCGCGATTCGGGCCGCGGTGGAGCTGGCCGGGCCGGACCTGGGCTCGGTGCGCATCGACAGCGGCGACCTGCCGGTGGTGGCCCACCAGGTCCGGGCGCTGCTGGACGAGCTCGGGGCCAAGAACACCCGCATCGTGCTGACCGGCGACCTGGACGAGTACTCGATCGCCGCGCTGGCGGCCGCCCCGGTGGACGGCTACGGGGTGGGCACCGCGCTGGTCATCGGGTCGGGCGCGCCGACCGCGGCCCTGGTCTACAAGCTGGTGGCCCGGTCCAACGGGCGGGGCGGGAGCGGGCCGTTGCGGCCCGTGGCCAAGCGCTCGGTCGGCAAGCCGGGCGTCGGCGGCCGCAAGTGGGCGATGCGCCACCGCGACGAGCATGGCATCGCCCGGCTCGAGGACATCCAGCTGTTCCGGCCCGACCCGGGGCCGGGCGACCGGGAACTCCTGGTGCCCCTGGTGCGTGAGGGCGAGATCGTGGGGCGTGAGTCGCTGGAGACGGCCCGGGAGCGGCACCGCCAGGTCCTGGCCGAGCTGCCGCCGCAGGCGCGGCAGCTCTCCCGCGGCGAACCCGCCATCCCCACCGTCTTCGAAGACGAGCGCGACTGACCGTGGGCGGGGCCTGGGACTGTTGGGACTCCTGGCCCTGTGTGACTTGAGGGGCGGAGTGGCTGGCCTCCCCCGGAGTTTGGGCAGGAGGAGGAGGAGCAATGGCGCCTTTGCCCGTGCTCTTACACGGGCAAAGGCGCCTGTAAGTCTGTGGGTGGTGGTTCTGGCTGCGTGGGTGGCTGGGGCCGGCCAGGTTGGGTGTCTGGCTGTGCCCGGTGACTCTAAAGGCGCCCGGCCGCTGCGGCGCTGATCGCGGTGTGCCTTGGCGTTGATGTGTCCCTGGTGTGGCCGGCGCCGGCCTGGCCACCCTTTCGCTGGCCTGATCAGGAGCCTGCCCGTCCCCTGTGAGCGCAGGGAATGTGGCCCGTTACAGGTGTGCCGCGGGAGTTCTCACCCAGGCCGGTGCCGCCATCGTTCAGGATCGCACCCCTGGGAGGACTTCGTGAACGCTGCCGCCATGGCGGGTCTGGTGATCGGGATCGACACGCATCTGGACACCCACACCGCGGCCATCTGTGACAGCGGGGGCCGGCTGCTGGCTGAACTCCAGGTCCCCGCGACCACAGCGGGGTATGAGCAGCTGCTGGGCTGGGCCCGCGGCCAGGCCGCCGGCGCGCCGCTGATCTGGGCGATCGAAGGGGCGGGCCACTACGGGCTGAACCTGGCCCGGCATCTGGCCGCCGCGGGCCAGCAGGTCACTGAGATCAGCCATATCGTGCACGCCGGCAAGCGGCGGGCCGGGAAGACCGACGCGATCGACGCGCTGCGCGCTGCCCGCGAGCTGCTGGCGTGTGAGCACCCGGCTACCCCGCGGGCCGATGGGGACCGGGAGGCGCTGCGGCTGCTGAGGGCTGACCGCGATCACGCCGTCGGCGCCTGCCGGTCCGCCCGCGCGCTGCTCGCCGCGGTACTGGTCACCATGCCGGGCCCGCTGCGCACCCCACTGCGGGCGCTGCCCTCACGGGCCCGGGCCCGCGCCTGCGCGGCGCTGGCCTGCCCGCCCGGCGCGGACCGGCTGACCGCCATCCAGCACCAGATGCTGGCCCGCCTCGGCCAGCGCATCGAGCGCCTGGCCGAAGAAGCCGCCGCCCTTGAAGCCCAGATCACCGGGATCGTCGAGGACCTGGCCCCCGGCCTGGTCACCGCCGAGCCCGGCCTGGGGCACCTGACCGCCGCCCAGATCCTGCTGTCCTGGTCCCACCCCGGCCGGATTCGTTCCGAGGCCGCCTTCGCCATGCTCGCCGGCACCGCCCCCATCCCCGCCTCCTCCGGCCGCACCACCCGGCACCGCCTCAACCGGGGCGGGGACCGGCAGCTCAACCGCGCCCTGCACACCGTCATCACCACCCGCGCCCGCTGCCACCAGCCCACCCGCACCTACCTGACCCGCCGGCAAGCCGAGGGCCTCACCAGACGCGAAGCCATCCGCTGCCTCAAGCGCTACCTCGCCCGCCACCTGTTCCGCGAACTCAACCGGCTTGACACAACATAGGAGCGTCATTGCGCGTGTTGCCGCCGGACGCGGACGGCTCGCCAGGGGCGCGCGCCAGCGCACATCGCGGGCCGGGCTGGCCCATCCCGTCGCCGCCGCGCGGGGGCGGCTTAAGGGGTTTCATCCATCCCGGAGCCCGAAGTGCCCCCGCCGGAGGCCGAACTCAGCTGTGTGTTTCGCGCTAGCGTGCTGGCATGGCGGCGAACGTGGAGAGCTTCGGGGAGTTGCTGGCTGAGCTGGGAGTCGGGGGCGAGGTCCGGACGCTGCCGGAGTCGGCCAAGACCGCGGCGCTGGCGGCCGCTCAGGTTGGCTGCGAGGTCGGGGCGATCGCCAACAGCCTGATCTTCAGCGCCGACGGGCAGCCGCTGCTGGTCATGACCAGCGGGGCGCACCGGGTGGACGCCGAACGGGTAGCCGGCCTGCTGGGGGTGGCCGCGGTCACCCGAGCCGACGCGCGGTCGGTGCGGGAGTGGACCGGGCAGGCCATCGGCGGGGTGGCGCCGGTCGGTCATCCACGGCCCATCCGCACGCTGGTCGACACCTGGCTGGAGAAGTACGACCAGATCTGGGCGGCCGCCGGGCATCCGCACACGGTGTTCCCCACCAGCTACGCCGAGCTGCTCCGCATCACCAGCGGCACCCCAGCCGACGTCGGGGAGTAAGCCGCTGCAGCCGCTCCCGCACAGCTACACCAACCACACGACCGGCGACAATGCGGTGGTGCGGAAGGTGTATCAGGGCCCGGACGCGGCCGGCCGGTGCCACCGGGAGACCACGGCGCTGTCGGCCCTGGCCGGGTGGCTGCCGGTGCCGCCGGTCCTGACCCGGGACGCGGCTGGCCTGCCCGGCCGGGCCAGCCCGGCCGGCCCTGGCCTGGACCACGGGATCAGCCTCACCATGGGGCGCCTGCCGGGCGTGCCGGGCCAGGACCTGATCGGCGCTGGACTGGCCGGACCGGTGCTGGCCGCCTGCGGTCAGATGCTGCGGCAGGTACATGCGGCCGACCCGGCTCTGGTCGACCCGGCGGCGCGGCCCGGCCAGGTGCTGGTGCACGGCGACTACGGCCCGAACAACACGCTGTTCAGCCCAGACGGTGCGGCGGTGACCGGCGTCGTCGATTGGGAGTGGGCGCACGCCGGCGCGGCGGTGGAGGACCTGGCCTGGTGCGAGTGGATCGTCCGGATGCACCACCGTGACGAGGTGGCCGCGCTGGACGGCTTTTTCAGCGGCTACGGGAGCCGCCCCTCGTGGGCGGAACGGCAGCAGGTGATGACCAGCCGCTGCCGGGACATGCTGGAGTTGTGCCAGCGCTGGCGGCCGGCCGGGCCCGCGGTGGCGCGGTGGCGGGACCGGCTGCGGATCACCGGGTCGTGGACCGCCTGAGGCCGCCGGTCAGCCGGGCTTGCGCCAGAGCAGGGAGTAGCGCCACAGCAGGTGGCGGTGGTAGCGGACGCCGGGCAGCAGGCGCAGCGCCCCGACCCGGACCTCTTCCCAGGTCATGACCGGGTCCTTGATCGGGAAGCGGGGCACGCGGTCTTCCTTGCCCGCGGCCCGCAGGGCGGCGTGGGTCAGGCCGAGGCCCAGGTTCAGCGGGGCGCCCATCAGGTCGGGGAGGTAGTCGCGGACGGAGGCGCTGCGGGCCAGGCCGATGACGGCCAGGCGGCCGCCCGGCCGGAGCAGGCGGCTCATCGACATCAGCGCCGCCTCGAAGTTCATGTGGTGGATCGCGGTGTCGGAGGCGATGAAGTCGAAGCTGGCGTCCTCGAACGGGAAGGCCGGGAACTCGGCGTCGATGAACGCCACGTTGCGCACCTCCCGGGCGCGCTCGCGGGCCAGCGCGATCATCTGATGGTCGCGGTCAACCCCGGTCACGTCCCGGCAGCGCTCCGCCAGCCGGCAGGTCAGCAGCCCGTCGCCGCAGCCCACGTCGAGCGCGCTGCCGCAGCCGGGCGGCACCGCCCCCAGGATCAGCGGCTGGTAGTAGACGTTGTGGTTCCAGTAGTCGGCCATCTTCCCTCTTCACCCACGCTGTCCGCGACCTCGCCGGCGACGCATTCGGCACGATACCGTGAGCGTGTGCGAGCACTCATCGTTGCCGATGTCCAGAATGATTTTTGCGAGGGGGGCTCGCTCGCCGTTCCCGGGGGCGCCTTCGTGGCCCGGTCGATCAGCGAACGGCTCGCGACCGAGGCCGGCCAGTACGCGCACGTCGTAGCCTCCCAGGACCATCACATCGACCCGGGCGCCCACTTCTCGGCCCACCCGGACTTCGTCGACACCTGGCCGCCGCACTGCGTGGCGGGCAGCGCCGGCGCGGACTTCCACCCCGACCTGGACACCAGCCGGGTGGAGGCGGTCTTCCGCAAGGGCGAGCACGCCGCCGCCTACAGCGCCTTCGAGGGCACCGACGAGGCCGGCACGCCGCTGGCCGACTGGCTGCGCCAGCGCGGCGTCACCGACCTCGACATCGTTGGCATCGCCACCGACCACTGCGTCCGCGCCACCGCGGCCGACGCGGTGGCCAACGGGTTCGGCACCCGGGTGCTGCTGGGCCTGACCGCGGGCGTCGCCCCGGACAGCACCGCCCGCGCGCTGACCGAGCTGCGGGACGCCGACGTGGACCTGGACGGCACTCCGGTCCTGATCGGCTGACGCCGGGTCCTCGGCTGGCGCCGGCCGATCGGCGGCTCAGCTCGGCCTGCCGGCTGACGTCAGTTGACGCAGGGGATGCCCTTCTGGGCCCCGACCGCGCCGCCCTGCGCGCCGCTGGTCGGGATGACCGACGAGGGCGAGCCGGTCGCGGCGGCCGCGCTGGTGGTGCTGGACGCGGACGAGATGACCGGCGCCGAGGTGGTGGCGGCGCCCAGCTTGATCTCGATGTGGCTGGCGGCGACCGCGGCGCTGGCGGTGGCGGTGACCCCGAACGCGGAGGCCAGCTTGGCGGCGTTGGCGGCCTCACCGGTGCCGTAGAGCACCTCGGTGCTGGGCAGCGACGTGGTGTTCTCGACCAGCCCGGCCTGGTAACCGCCCTTGGTCACGGCCGCCGACACCTGACCGGCCAGGCCGGGTGTGTTACCGCCGTTGAGCACGTCCACCACGGTTTTCGCGGGCGCGGTGCCGGGGGCCGGGGCCGCGCTGGACGGCGACCCGGCCGGTTTCGGATAGAACGTCTGCTGCACGATCGACTTGATCTGATCCGGGTTGATCTGGTTGGCGGCCTGCCCGTCGATGGTGGCGTAGGCCTGGATCGGCAGCGTGTGGAACACCAGGTTGCCGCCGGTCAGGCTGGACATCTGCGACGAGAAGGTGAGCAGGTCCCAGCCCGAGTCGGTGATCGCGTACTGCTTGGCCACCGACAGCAGCGACTGCAGCTTGGTCAGGTCGCCGAGCACGCCCCGGGTCCGCAGCGCCTGCATCACCGAGTCGAGAAAGGCCTGCTGGCGGTGGGTCCGGTCCAGGTCGCCGTTGGTCAGGCCGTCGCGCTGGCGGACGAAGGCCAGCGCCTGCGAAGCGTTCAGGTGCTGGTACCCGGCCTTGAAGTCTGCGCCGGAGTTCTTGTCCTTGACCGGGTGGTTGAGGCAGACCTCGACCCCGCCCAGGACGTTGGCCAGCTCGTAGAAGCCGTCCAGGTTGACCTCGGCGAAGTGGTCGATGTGGACGCCGGTGAGCTGCTCGACGGTGTCGACCGCGGCCTTGCGGCCCGCCTCGTTGCCCTGGAACGCGAGCTGGTTCTGGCTGATGTTCGGCTGCTGCTGCTTCAGCTGCTGCTGCGCGTAGAACATGCTGACGCCGTAGGCCTGGTCGACCTTGCCCTGGTGCTGCGGGCCCACGGTCCCGGCGAAGTTGACCCAGTCGTCGCGGGGGATGGAGAAGCCGATGGCCTTCTTGCCGCCCGCCGGGATGTGGATCAGGATCAGCGTGTTGGTGTCGTTGCCGCCGACGCCGTTCTCCACCCCCTGCACGCTGCCCGCGTGCAGGGCCTTGAGGATGTTGGCGGGCAGCACGTTGCCGTTCCAGTCGCGACGGCTCTCCAGGCCCATCAGCAGAATGTTCTGCGCGCCGATCGAGCTTCCGCTGGAAATCGCGTGTGAGGAGCCGATGCTGTTGACGTCGCTTACGACAAAGTAGGAAAAACCGCTCGCGGCCAGCACGAGCGCTGAGAGGACGCAGGTCACAAGGTAGACGCTGGTGCGGGCGAGGCGCCGGGCCGGACGTCGCGGCTGAACCCTAGCCACCTACGATTCCCGTCAGCCGCCGATTTTCCATGCGGCGAAGAATAGCCGGGGAGGCACTGTCACTGATCCATAACGGCTAACATCGGTGGCCAGATGAGCGAGTCCCGATGGCACGATTCGGATCCGCGCCCGCCGTTCGGCAACGTGCCCGGGCCCGGCTTCCGTCCGGCCCGATATGTCCCGGAACCGGCGCCGCGCGAGCGCCGGCGTCCCGGCGACGGCAAACCGGCCGCGTGGGAAGGCCCGGGCTGGTACCGCGAGGACCCCGAGCCGGGCGAGCCCCGGCCCGGCCCGTCATCCCCGCCGCCGTCCCAGCCGGGGGCATCCCGCCAGCCGGGGGCATCGCGGCCGGGGCCGTCGGGCTTCACGGACCCGTTCCGGGCGGTCCCGATGGCCAGCCCGCGCCCGGCCGGTCCCGAAGACCGTCGCGGCGACCCGGGTGACCGCCGGCCCGTCCGGCGGCCTGACGCCGGGCCCGTCCGGCGGCCCGAGGCCGAGCGGGACCCGCGGGCCGTACGCGAACCGGAAAGCGACCAGGCGGCCGGATCCGCCCGGTCCTGGCGCTGGGGCCAGTGGTCCGGCGGCCCGGGCACCGGGATCGTGGTCATCGCGGCCGCGCTCGGTGCGCTGGCCACGGTGGCCACCAAGCACGACCCCGGCACCCTGCTGGGCGCGTTCGTGGTGGCCGGCTCCGTGGCGGCCGGGTTCGCGGTCCGGCCGCGGTCGGTCTACCTGCTGATCCCGGTCCCGGTCCTCTGCTACCTGGTGTTCGCCCTGGCGGCCGGGCTGGTGCGGGACCATGCCACCTCATCGACGTCCGGGCTGACCGTGAACGCGGCCCAGTGGATCGCGAACGGCTTCCTGGCCATGGCCGCCGCCACCGTCGTGCTGGCCCTGATCACCGGGGGCCGCTGGTTGTGGGCCCGCCGCACGGGTCAGGCCGGAGCCGGAGCCAGGAGCGAGGCCGGCAGCCGGCCGCGCTCGCAGGCCCGGGACACCCGGGACGGGCGGGGCGGCCGGGAGGCACGGCCGGAGCCCGAGGCGGACCGGGGTGGGCTGCTGCGGGGCGGGACACCGCCTGAGCCCTCGTTCCGGCCCGATCCGGCCTGGACCGACGACCGCTGGGAGCGGCCGGGCCCGGATAACCCGCTGGACCAGGGAGCCCGCTGGGCCCAGGGGGACGACAGCGGCGGCCGGAACTACCGGGATGAGCGGGGCTTCGGTGGCCAGGATCGCGGCGGCCCGGACCGGGGGGCACCGGACCGGGGGGCACCGGACCGGGGCCGTGACGGTGACCCGCGGTGGCGCGGGAGCCAGGACCGGGCCGACGGCCAGTGGGGCCGCGGCGGCCAGAACGAGGACCGGTGGCATGGCGGCGGCCAGGACCGGGGCGGCCGGGACTATGGCGCCCGGGACGACTTCTGGGACCGCGGACCGCAGGACCGCCGCCGGGCCCGCGGGAGCCGCGAGCCGGGGGACCAGGGACCGGGTGACTGGCGCCGGCGGCCGCCGGGACCGCCGTCGTTCGGCTCGCCCCGTAATTTAGCTCCCGGCGCCTGACCGCCTAACCACCTGACCATCTGACGGTCCGCCGGGACGCACGGTTCCCGTGTGACGGGTGGGGCTGGTGTGACGGACGGGAAGGACGGGGCGGGCCGCGCCTGACCGCGCGGCGGGGCGGTCGCCTGATCGCGCGGCGGGCCGGGCGGTCAGCGGCGGGTGACGGCCCAGTCGCGGATCTTGTCGATCCGGGCGCGGATCTGGTCGGCGGTGGCCTGCGGCAGCGGCGGTCCCCCGCACGCCTTGCGCAGGTCGTTGTGGATGACGCCGTGCGGCTGGCCGGTGCGGTGGTTCCAGGCGCCGACCAGGCCGTTGAGCTCCTTGCGGAGGGCGGCGAGCACCTCCCGGCTGACCGGCGGCCCGGCATCACCGGCGCCCGCGCCCGGGCCGGCGGCCGCGACGGGACCGGGCATGGTGGCGTGGCCGCCGCGACCGGGGCCGAACCCGGCCACGCCGGTGCGGCCGGCCGCGCCGGTGCCGGCCGGGTTGATGACCTCGGGCGCACCGGGCGACGGGTCACCCTCGAGGCCCCCCTGGCCACGGGACCGGGCCTTGAGCTGGGCGGCCTGGCGCTTGCGGAGCAGATCGGCCACCTGCTCGGGCTCGAGCAGGCCGGGCAGCCCGAGGAAATCCTCCTCCTCGGCCGAACCGGGCGTGGTGGCGGTGCCGAACTCCCCGCCGTCGTAGAGCACCCGGTCGAAGTGGGCCGAGGCCTTCAGCACCTCGATGGAGGGTGCCAGCAGGTCGTCGGCGGTGTCCCGCTGGCGCTGCGCCTCGGCCAGTTCGTCGTCCTCGGGTGCCTCCGAGGGCGGGTAGAGCACGTGGTCCCGCTCGGCCTCCAGCTCGGCCGCGAAGCCCAGCAGGACCGGCACCGACGGCACGAACACCGAGGCGGTCTCGCCCCGGCGGCGGGCCCGCACGAACCGGCCCACGGCCTGCGCGAAGAACAGCGCCGTGCTGATGCTGGTGGCGTAGACCCCCACCGCCAGCCGGGGGATGTCGACCCCTTCGGAGACCATCCGGACCGCGACCATCCAGCGGTCCTCGGAGCCGGCGAACGCGGCGATCTTGCGGGTGGCGGCCGGGTCGTCAGACAGCACCACGACCGGGCGCTGGCCGGTGATGCGGCGCAGCAGCGCGGCGTAGGCGCGGGCGTCCTCGTGGTCGCCGGCGATGACCAGGCCGGCCGCGTCGGGCATGCCGCGGCGCACCTCGGTCAGGCGTTTGTCGGCCGCCTCGAGCACCCGGATCACCCACTCGCCGCCCGGGTCGAGCGCGGTCCGCCAGGCCTGCGCGACCTGTTCCTTGGTCAGCGGGGTGCCGAGGGTGGCGGTGATCTCGTCGCCGGCCCGGGTCCGCCAGCTCATCTCGCCCGAGTAGGCCAGGAAGATCACCGGCCGGACGACGCCGTCCTCCAGCGCGTTGGCGTAGCCGTATACGTAGTCCGACGAGCTGCGCCGCGACCCGTCCAGCTGCTGGTCGTAGGTGACGAACGGGATCGGGTTGGTGTCGCTGCGGAATGGCGTGCCGGTCAGGGCTATACGACGCCGGGCCGGCTCGAACGCCTCACGGACCGCCTCCCCCCAGGACAGCGCGTCGCCCGCGTGGTGGATCTCGTCGAAGATGACCAGCGTCCGGCGCCCTTCGGTGCGCTGCCGGTGCAGCATCGGGTGGGCCGCGACCTGGGCGTAGGTGACGGCCACGCCGGCGAAGTCGGCCGAGGCGCGGCCCTGGGCGTTGCTGTAGGACGGGTCCAGCGCGATGCCGAACCGCGCGGCCGAGGCGGCCCACTGGTGCTTGAGGTGCTCGGTCGGCGTGACCACGGTGATCGCTGCGACCTCGCGGCGGGCCAGCAGCTCGGCCGCGATGCTGAGCGCGTAGGCGGTCTTGCCGGCGCCCGGGGTCGCGTTGAGCAGGAAGTCACGCCGGGGCACGCGGAAGTACTCCACCCAGGCTTCGCGCTGCCAGGCACGCAGCGTGCCGAGCAGATCGGACCGGATGAAGGCGTCGTTGGTCAGGGAAGGAGAAGAAGAGGTCATAGGGCAGGGGCAGACCGGATCAGTCGCCGTCGCCGCCCTCGGGCAGGCCCTCGTAGATCTCCTTGCACTCCGGGCAGACCGGGAACCGCTGGGGGTCCCGGCTCGGCACCCAGACCTTGCCGCACAGCGCGACCACCGGATCGCCGGTCACCGCGCTCTCGACGATCTTGCTCTTGTCGACGTAGTGGGCGAACCGCTCGTGGTCCCCATCGCCGTGCGAGAGATCCGGCCGGACATCGGTCTCGGTGACGGTGCTACCGCCGGGAAGAACCTCGGTGCTCATGTCCCCAAGTTTAAAGGGTCGGCCCCGGGCTCGCGGTTCAGTTCTGGCTCGGGTCGTCGGGGAACGTGGCGGTGAACGCCATCTCACCGCCCTGGCGGCGCAGCACGTCCGCCCACAGCCCCTCGGGCTGACCGGCGAACGCGTCGGCGGGCTCGGCCGCCACCACGTACCAGGCGCCCTCGTCGATCTCGGCCTTGAGCTGACCCGGCGCCCAGCCCGCGTAGCCCGCGTACACGCGCAGCCGGTCGATGGCCGGGGCGAGCAGGTCAGGCGGGGCGTCCAGGTCGACCAGCCCGAGCCGGGAGACGGCGGCCGCGCCGTCCAGCGCGTGCCAGCCGAGCGGCTCGGCGTCGCCCGGCACCAGGCCGATGGCGAGCGCGCTGGTGGGCGCCACCGGGCCACCCTTGAACACCACCGACGGGCCGGTGACCAGCTCCGACCAGGAGTCCAGGACCCGGTCCACGGGCACGTCGGTGGGCCGGTTGAGCACCACGCCGAGGGTGCCCTCGGCCGCCTCGTGCTCGACGACCAGGATCACGGTCCGGCGGAAGTTCGGGTCCTCGAGCACCGGCGTGGCGACGAGCAGAGAGCCGGTAAGGCGCTCGGTGGCCATCTCGTCCATGTCCCCATCATCGCGGCTGTTTAAGCGGGGCGGGTCATCGGCGGCGGTTCACTCGCCGGGAGCGGCGACCGGGGCGGGCGGGGCGGCCGGGCTCGCCACGGCGGCGGCCGAGCTGGCGCTGGCCGCGGCGGCCTCGCGCACGGCCGCCGCCACCGCCGACGCCACGTCCGGGTGGAAGACCGACGGGATGATGTAGAACGGCCCGAGCTCGTCGGCCGAGACCACGTCGGCCAGGGCGCGGGCGGCGGCGACCAGCATGTCGTCGTTGATGGTCCGGCTCTGGGCGTCCAGCAGCCCGCGGAACACGCCGGGGAAGGCGAGCACGTTGTTGATCTGGTTGGGGTAGTCGCTGCGGCCGGTCGCGATCACCGCCGCGTACTCGCGGGCCGCGTCCGGGTCCACCTCGGGCTCCGGGTTGGCCAGCGCGAACACGATCGCGCCGGGCTTCATGGTGGCGATGTCCGCGCCGGTCAGGATGTTGGGAGCGGACACTCCGATGAACACGTCGGCGTCGCGGACCGCGCCCGCCAGGTCACCCGCGTAGGCCTGGGTGTTGGTGTTCTCCGCGATCCAGAGCAGGTTCTCGTCGCCCGCCAGGTCGGGCCGCCCCCGGTACACGGCGCCCTTGTCGTCGCACACGCACACGTCCTTGGCCCCGCCGGCCAGCAGCAGCCGCAGGATCGCCGAGCCGGCCGCACCGGCCCCGGCCATCGCGATCCGCACCGCGCCGAGGTCCTTGCCCACCACCCGCAGCGCGTTGGTCAGCGCGGCCATGACCACGATGGCGGTGCCGTGCTGGTCGTCGTGGAACACCGGGATGTCCAGCAGGCCGCGCAGCCGCCGCTCGACCTCGAAACAGCGGGGCGCGCTGATGTCCTCGAGGTTGATGCCGCCCCAGCCGGGCGCGATGGCCTGCACGGTGCGGACGATCTCGTCGGTGTCCTGGGTGTCCAGGCAGATCGGCCAGGCGTCGATGCCGGCGAACCGCTTGAACAGGGCCGCCTTGCCCTCCATGACCGGCAGCGCCGCATACGGGCCGATGTTGCCCAGGCCGAGCACGGCCGACCCATCGGTGACGACGGCCACGCTGTTGCGCTTGACGGTCAGACGGCGCACGTCGTCAGGGTTGCTGGCGATGGCGAGTGAGACCCGGGCGACGCCCGGCGTGTAGGCCATCGACAGCTCGTCCCGGGTGCGCAGCGGCACCTTGGACCGCATCTCGATCTTGCCCCCGAGGTGCAGCAGGAACGTCCGGTCGCTGACCTTGTGCACCGACACGTCGGGCAGCCCGGTCAGCGCCTCGACGATGGCCTCGGCGTGCGCGGTGTCCCGGGCGGCGCAGGTGACGTCGACCCGGAGGCGCTCGTGGCCGGCCGCGTTCACGTCCAGCGCGGTGACGACACCGCCGGCGTGCTCGACCGCCCGGGTGATCTCGCTGACGGCGCGTCCCCGGGAGCCCACCTCGAGCCGCACGGTCATCGAATAGGAGACGCTCGGCGCCATAGCCACGATGTGCCGCCTTCCCTCGCACTTGCGGGCCCAGGAACGGACCTGGTTAGACCCTAGCCGGGCGGCCGGCCGGCCGGGCCGCTGCTGGCGGTGCTGTGACCAAGGCTACGGCCGGGTTTGGGCCGCCCGTTTCGCGTACCCTGACCAGATGGCGCAGGAAACCGTGGTGAGCGCGACGAAGCAGCCACCACTGGCACCCGGCACGGCCCCCTCGATCGACGCGACGCGGCTGCGGGTGGCCATCGCCAGGCTTTCCCGGCGGCTGCGGCACCATGAGCTGGCCGGGCTGACGCCGACCCAGCTGTCGGCGCTGGCCACCGTCGAGCAGTCCGGGCCGATGCGGCTGGGTGACGTCGCGGCGGCCGAGGGCATCGCGCCGTCCACGCTGACCCGGCTGGTCACGGCGCTGGAGGAGCGCGGCTACGTCGAGCGCTGCGCGGTGCCCGGCGATGCGCGGGCCAGCACGCTGACCATCACCGCCCACGGGCATGAGGTGCTGGAGCGTATCCGGCACGAGAGCACCGCCATGCTCGCCGAGAGCCTGGCCATGCTGGCGCCGTCCCAGATCCAGGCGCTGGCCGAAGCCCTGCCCGCGCTGGAGCAGCTGGCCGAGATCGACCCGCGCGATCCCCAGCCCCGCCCGGACTGACCGGCCGGGACCGGTCTGCTAGAACAGCAGGCTGGACAGCTGGCCGCGGGCCTTCTTCACCCGTGGGTCCTGCGGCGGGAAGATCTCGAACAGGCCGATGAGCTGCCGGCGGGCCTCGTCCCGCTGCTCCCCGGCGGTGCGCCGGACCACGCCGAGCAGCCGGTCGAAGGCCTCCTCGATGTGCCCGGCGGCCACGTCGATGTCGGCCACCTGGCTCTGAGCAGCCACGTCGTCCGGGTGCTCGGCCGCTTCCCGCCGCACCTTGGCCTCGTCGTAGGAGTCCAGCCGCCGGAACAGCTCGACCCGGGCCAGGCCGACCTTGGCCACCGGGTCGGCGGGCGAGGCCGCCAGCACCCGGCGGAAGGCGTCGGCGGCGGCGTCCATGTCGCCCCGCTGCATGGCCTCCTGGGCCTCGGCGAAGGCCGGGTCCCCGCCGGGGCCACCGGGACCCGCCGGGCCGCTCGGGCCGGGACCGGGGCCACCGGGACCAGGCTGGCCCGCGCCAGGCCCTTCGGCCTCCTGACCGTCTCCGGCGGCGCCGCCGGGGCCGGCCCCGAGCTGCTGGGCGGCCGCCACGACCTGCCCGATCCACTGCTTGACCTGGGCCTCGGGCAGCGCGCCGAGGAACCCGTCCACCAGCTGGCCGCCGATCACCGCGACCACCATGGGAATGCTCTGCACCTGCAGGGCCTGGGCCAGGCGGGGGTTGGCGTCCACGTCCACCTTGGCCAGCACCCAGTCGCCGGCCGCCTCGGCGGCGAGCTTCTCCAGGATCGGGCTGAGCTGCTTGCACGGGCCGCACCACTCGGCCCACAGGTCGATGATCACGGGGGTGGTCCGTGACCGCTCGATCACATCGCTGTTGAACGTCTCTTCGGTGACATCAATGACGGCACCGCCAGTGGCGCCCGCACCGGCGCCGTCGCCGTCTGGCGTGGCCTGGGCCGCCTGCTGCCGGCGCTGCGCGGCCTGCTGCCGAGCGCCAAGGTCGACGGCCCCGTAAATCGAAAAGTCCCGCGGCTGCATGGTCCCATCCTGCCGTATACGTGCGATAGCTCAACCGGCTCCGCGCCGGCTGTTCCCGTGTACGAACACCCCGGGCGGCGAAAGTCATCCGTAAACCCGTTACGGATACCCGCCGGACCCTTTTTATTCATGGAAAAAGTACGCTTCCCAATGTGCCCGGTGGTCTCCAGGCCTCCCTGATCGGCGGAGCCCGATCAGGGAACCGGACACGGTCCGGCGTGATCTTTCAGAAAAACCAGAAATTCAGCGCAACCACCCCGGCGCCCCGGTCGTCTCAGAGGTTGGCCCGGGTGTGACAGGGGTACACCCGGGCCCCATGTCCAACGTTGTCCGGGCGCCTCCTCCGTCGGGTGATTGTGTGGTAGACCATTGGAATCTCTGACGCACGATGTCAGGCGTCCCCATACGGGGCGGGACGCCGCGACCGTGACGCTGGGCACTTTCAGGTCGCAGCCCACATCGGCGGTCAGCAAGGGGACATCGGTGGGCACCTTTGGCAAGTCCGACTGGGCTGCGGCCGAGGAACTGTTCAGCAGTTCCTATCCCCGGCTGGCCGGCTGGATCCGGCGCCTGGTCGACGACGACGAGACCGCGCACGAGATCGCGTCCGAGGCGTTCACCCGGCTGCTGGCCCGGTGGTCGTCCCTGGACAACCCGCAGAGCTACCTGTACATGATCGCCACCAACCTGATCCGCGACCACTGGCGCAAGACCGAGCGGGAGCGCCGGGCCATGCGGACCGTCACCGCCTCGGCCGCCGCCGACCCGGTGTCGCATCCGGCCCAGGACGTCGACGTGCGCAACCTCATCCAGGACCTGCCCCTGCGGATGCGCAACGCGTTCCTGCTGCACTACTACGCAGGATTCGGCGTGCGCGAGGTCGCCGCCATGCTCGGGCGCCCGGAAGGCACGATCAAGGCCGACCTGTTCCAGGCGCGGAACCGGCTCAAGGCCAGCATGGGGGAATCCGATGGATGACCAGCGCGAACCCTCCGAAGACCTGGACCGCTGGCTGCACGCGCGGATCGACCCGCTGCCGCCCCCACCCGGCACCTTCGACCTGATCAGGCGGCGGGTCCGGCGCCGCCGGTACCGGCAGGTGGCCGTCTCGGCCGCGGTCGCCGCGGCGGTGGCGGCCGCGGTCGTGGTCGTGCCCCGGGCCACCTCCGTGCTCAACATCAGCCCCAACCCGACCGGCCAGAACGCGGCCTCGGGAGGCTCGGCCACGGCCACCGCGCCAGCCCGCGAGGCCCCGAACAGGCCGTCGGGCGAGTCACCGGAAACCAGCGCGGCGACTCCTCTCCCTACGCTGGCGCCGGTGCCGCCCAACTTCGAGCCCACCTCGGCCACCTTCATCGGCCTGCACACCGGCTGGGTGATCGGCCAGGCCGGGACGCCGGGCCACTGCTCCACTCAGTACTGCACGTCGATTGCCCGCACCACCGACGCCGGCCAGTCCTGGGCCGGGGTGCCGGCGCCGCTGACCGGAGCGCCCGACGGCGACGCGGGGGCCGGCCAGATCCGGTTCCTGAGCACCAGCGACGGGTGGGCGTTCGGGCCCGGGCTGTTCGCCACCACCGACGGCGGCCAGCACTGGACCAGCGAGGGGACGAACGGACTGCGGGTCACCGACCTGGAGACGGTCGGCACCCGGGCGTTCGCCGTGCTGGCCAGCTGCACCGGCAGCGGGAAGGACTTCGCCGCCCAGTGCTCCAGCTTCGGCCTGTACTCCACCCCGGCCGGGCAGGACGCCTGGGCTCCGGTGGCCGGCGCGACCAACTTGTCGGCCGGCGGGCAGGCCAGTTCGGCGTCGCTGGTGCTGACCAGCAGCCAGGGCTACCTGCTCGCCCCGGACGGCTCGGTCTACGCGGGGCCGGTCGACGGCAGCGGGTCGTGGCAGCAGGTCTCGGCCAGCCCGGCCGACGGTGCAAATTGCTCCCCCGGTGCGGCGCAGGCCAGTGGGCAGCCGTCCGGGGCGTTGCTGGCCGCGGCCAGCGCCACCAGCCTGGTGCTGGACTGTAACCGGCCGGCCGCGTCCGGCGGCGGCAACCAGCTGTTCACCTCCAGCGACGGAGGCCGGGCCTGGCAGCGCACCGGGCCGGTGTTCGGGGCCACGGTGACGGCGGCGGCCGCCCAGCCGGCCGGCGAGATCGTGCTGGCCGCCACCGACGGCATCTGGGTGTCGAAGGACGGAGGGTCCCGCTGGCAGTCGGCTCAGCTGGGCACGGCCAGCCCGGCGGGCGGGTTTAGCTGGGTCGGCATGACCAGCCCCAGCCAGGGCATCGCGCTGGCCGCGGACGCGACCAGGCATCAGCTGTGGTTCACCTTCGACGGGGGCCAGAGCTGGCACCCGTCGGTGATCAGTAAGCCCTAGCCGGCGATCAGGGCACGCGGAGCAGCAGCGCCTCACCCTGGCCGCCGCCGCCGCACAGCCCGGCCGCGCCGATACCGCCGCCGCGACGGCGCAGCTCGTAGGCCAGGTGCAGGGCGATCCGGGCGCCGGAGGCACCGATCGGGTGGCCGAGCGCGATCGCGCCGCCGTTGACGTTGACCTTGTCCGGGCCGACGCCGAGGTCGCGCATGGACTGGATCGCGACCATCGCGAACGCCTCGTTGATCTCGATCAGGTCCAGGTCGGCGACGGTGAGGCCGCCCTTGGCGAGCGCCTGGCGGATCGCGTTGGACGGCTGCGAGTGCAGCGAGTTGTCCGGGCCGGCGACCAGGCCGGCCGTGCCCACCTCGGCCAGCACGGTGGCGCCGAGGGCCTCGGCGGTCTCCCGGGCCATCACCACCACGGCGGCCGCGCCGTCGGAGATCTGCGAGGCCGAGCCGGCCGTGATCGTGCCGTCCTTGGCGAAGGCCGGGCGCAGACGCCCGAGGGACTCGGCGGTGGCCTCCGGGCGGACCCCCTCGTCCTCGTCGAACAGCAGCGGCTCGCCGCCACGGCGGGGCACGGCCACGCCGACGATCTCCTCGGCCAGCACGCCGTTCTTGATCGCGGCGGCGGCCCGCTGGTGGCTCGCGGCGGAGAACTCGTCCTGCTCCGCCCGGCTGATGTTCAGCTTGGTCCCGAGGCGCTCGGTCGACTCGCCCATCGACACGTGTTCGTAGGCGTCGGTCAGGCCGTCCAGGGCCATCGAGTCCTGCACCTCGAACGGGCCGTACTTGTAGCCGGACCGCGACTTGGGCAGCAGGTGCGGCGACTGGGTCATCGACTCCATGCCGCCCGCCACCACCACGTCGGCCTCGCCCAGCCGGATCTGCTGCCCGGCCAGCACGATCGCGTCCAGGCCGGACAGGCAGACCTTGTTGACGTTGACGGCGGGCACCGACATCGGCACGCCCGCGGCCACCGCCGCCTGCCGGGCCGGGATCTGGCCCGCGCCGGCCTGCAGGACCTGGCCCATGATCACGTAGTTGACCTGATCGGGGGCGACGCCGGAGCGCTCGAGGGCGGCCTTGATGGCGATGGCGCCCAGGTCGGCGCCGGAGAAGCCGGCCAGCGACCCGAGCAGACGGCCGATGGGCGTCCGGGCGCCGCCGACGATGACGGGATCCCGCCCGGCCGGGGTTCCCGCAGTGCTGGACAGCGCCTCGCTCATTGCCTTACCTCCACGTACCGGTCCGGGGGCGGCCAAGCCCACTGTTGTCACGATACCCAGCCGCTATGGCCAGCACCGGTTTCCCGCGTCGCATTCCGCTCCGGGCGGGCGATCTGATGTTATAGACGGACCATGCTAACCAGGATCGATCACGTCGGGATCGCCTGCCGGGACCTCGAGGAAGCGGTAGCCAGGTACTGCTCCGTGTTCGGGCTGACGGTGGCGTCCCGCGAAGTCAACGAGGAACAAGGCGTGCGCGAGGCCATGCTGCTGGTCGCCGAGGGCGAGGCGGCGGCGGTGCCCGGCGGCGCGTCCTACATCCAGTTGCTGGAGCCGCTGTCGGCGGACTCACCGGTCGGGAAGTTCCTGACCCGGCGGGGTGAGGGGATCCACCACATCGGGTACGCGGTGACCGACGTGCGGTCGGCGCTGGCCGAGGTGGCCAGGACCGGCGTCCGGCTCGTCGACGAACGCCCGCGGCACGGCTCGCTGGGCGCCTCGATCGCGTTCCTGCACCCGGCCGACCTGGGCGGCGTGCTGACCGAGTTGGTCGAGCCGAAACGGCCGGGCGGTTGACGGTTCACGGCCACTGACCATTACGGGTCAAGTGACCGAAATGGGGCTTAGGTCCCGGCCAATGGACCGTTCGACACCATCAGGACGCGGCCAAGACACCGAGAAGACGCCGCCCAGATGGCGCCCGGACGGCGGCCGGCTGGCCCGGAAAGTACCCGCTACGCAGGGACGATATACGGACAATGACCGATATGGTCCAGATTGACCGGAAGCGTAGGTCACAGTCCAGAGAATCCGCCGCTGGGAAGTCCGAAGGAACAAACAACGGCGCGCAGGCGGAGTAGTCTGCCTGCTACCGGGTGAGAAGATCGCAGAAGTCCGTTAGCGACCGGGCGAAAGACCCGCCGACCCGCCGGCGGAAGGGCCTACCGATCGGGCGATGAGATCCTCACCTTGACCCCCCGCCTGCCGTACCGTCCAACAGGGTTAGGCCACATGCAATCCGATATTGACGCACAGCTCACCAACTTCTTTGAAGACTCGCAGCCGCGCGAATTCGCCAAGGTTATGCGCGGTTATGATCCTCAGCAGGTCAACGAGCATCTCGCCACGCTCGAGGGTGATCTGCGCACGCAGAAGGATCAAGTGCAGAGCCTGCACCGGGATCTGGCCGACGCGCACCGGCAGCTTCAGGAGCAGGAACGACCCACCTACTCAGGCCTGGGCGCCCGGATCGAGCAGTTGCTCCGGCTCGCCGAGGAGCAGGCCACCGAGCTGGTCCAGGCGGCCAGGTCCGAGGCCAACGAGATCAAGGCCGCTTCCAAGGTAGACGCGGCCGAAGTCCGGGCGTCGGCCGAGAACGAGGCCGCCGAGCTGCGCGCGATCGCCAAGCGCGAGACCGACGATCAGCGGGGCGCAGCGGAGCGCGAGGCCGACTCGATCAGGACGGGTGCCCGGCGCGAGGCGGACGAGCTGACCTCGACGACCGAGCGTGAGGTCGCCAAGCTGCGGGCCACGGCCGACCACGAGATCGCCGAGAAGCGGGCGGCGGTGGAGCGCGACATCGCCAAGCTGCGGACCACCACCGAGCGCGAGGTGGCTCAGCTCAAGGCGTCGGCGAAGCGGGAGCGGGACGAGATCCTCACCACCTCCAAGCGGCAGGCGGACGAGATGCGCAGCCAGGCGCAGCGCATTCTCGAGGAGAGTGAAGCGCAGCGGGCCCAGGCCGAGGCGGAGTTCGAGATCCAGCTGGCCGCCCGGCGCGAGGAGGCCGAGCGCCAGGAGGCCGAGCGGCTGTCCGCCGCCCAGGCCGCCACCCAGAAGCTGGTCTCCGAGGCCGAGCAGCGGGCATCCACGGCCGAGCAGCGCGCGGCCAAGGCCAGTGCGCAGGCCGAGCAGACCCGTCGCGACGCCGACTCGCACGCCAAGCAGCTGGTCAGCAACGCCAAGAAGAACGCCGACCAGATCGTCGGCCAGGCCAAGAGCCAGGCCGACCACCTGCTGGCCGAGACCAAGAGCGACGCCGAGCGCTCGCGGGCCGCGGCGCAGCGTCAGGTCGACGAGCTCACCCGCCAGAAGGACAGCATCAGCAGCCACCTCGCCCAGCTGCGTCAGCTGCTCGGTGGTGGCGTCCCCGGCATGGAAGCCCCCGCGGCCTCGTCCGTGCCGCCGGCTCCCGCCCGCCCGGCCATCGCCGACGCGCCGCAGGCTCCGGCCCCGGAGGCGCCCAAGCCGGCCAACGGCAATGCCGCCCCCCAGGCCCAGGCACCGGCCCAGCGTCAGGCGCCCCCCCAGGGCCAGCCGGTCCGCAACGCCGCCCCGGCGGCCAACGGCGCCAAGCAGGGCGCCAACGGCAAGGCGGCGGACGACGAGGACTGGTGGACCGAGTAACTGAGTAACTGTTCGACGCGAAAGGGCCAGACCTCCGAGTGGGGTCTGGCCCTTCGGCGTCTCACCGCAGGCGGCACCCGCTTCTTGCTGTTATCAGCGGCGGTTCGGGCCGGGGCAGCGGTTCAGCGGCGGTTCGGGCCGGGGCGGCGGTTCAGCCGCCGCTGCCAGCAGGCGCTGTGCCAGTGCCGCCGCTGGTCCACGCCGGGGGCCTCGGCCGGCCAGGCCACCACGTGCGGTGTGCCCGGCACGATCTCCTGGTCACAGCCCGGGCAGCGGTACTCCTTGGTGGCGGCGGCCCCGGGGATCTGCCGGACCACCCAGTCCCCGTCCGGCCAGCTCTCGGGACGTTCCGGGCCGAGCGGCCAGGGGGCGGCCGGCGGCCGCTCGCGGCGGGATCTGCGCGGGCTCACGCCGGTAACTTTATGCGGGCGCGGAGCGTCCTCCGGGCCGCTACAGTGGCGTTCCGTGCGTCTCGTTATCGCGCGGTGCAGCGTCGACTACGTCGGCCGGCTGACCGCCCATCTCCCCTCGGCGCTCCGGCTGCTCATCGTCAAGGCCGACGGCTCGGTACTGGTCCACTCCGACGGCGGCTCGTACAAGCCGCTCAACTGGATGTCGCCCCCGTGCAAGCTGGCCGAGCAGCCCGGCAGGTGGACGGTGACCAACAAGGCGGGCGAGACGCTGGCGATCACGCTCGAGGAAGTCGTGAGCGACAGCTCGGTCGAGCTGGGCGTGGACCCGGGCCTGAAGAAGGACGGGGTCGAGTCGCACCTGCAGGAGCTGCTGGCCATCCAGCTGAACGTGCTGGGTGACGGCTGGCGGCTGGTCCGCCGGGAGTTCCCCACCCCGATCGGCCCGGTCGACCTGATGTGCAAGGACGCCAGCGGCGGCAGCGTCGCGGTCGAGATCAAGCGCCGCGGTGAGATCGACGGCGTCGAGCAGCTGACCCGCTACCTGGACCTGCTCAACCGTGACCCGTTGCTCGCCCCGGTCCAGGGCATCTTCGCCGCCCAGGAGATCAAGCCGCAGGCCCGCGTGCTGGCCACCGATCGCGGCATCCGCTGCGTGCTGCTCGACTACGAGGCCATGCGCGGCACCGAAGACAGCTCACTCCGCCTCTTCTGAGCGCTCTGGTCGTCGAGCCGCCCACGCCTGGTGGATGGTGCTACCGGCCGGCCGGGGCGGGCGGGGCGGCTGAGACTCCGGCGCTTCCAGTGACTCAAGAGGCTCATGGTGGTTGTGGTCGCGCCGACCGGTCACCGAGGCTTAGACCAGGAGCATGATCGATGGCGCATTTGGGCGCGCGATAGCGCGCTCGTTGGCGCCATCGAGCACACAAAGCTCAGCGTCTGCTGGGACTCATGCGCACTGGGTGACCCAGGAGACTCCTGATGGTGGGGTGGTGACTCAGGGGACGGTGACTCGGGAGACTCCCGGGTGGTGGGACGGGGTCCCGGGTGGTGGGACGGTGACCCAGGGGACTCCCGGGTGGCGGGACGGGATCTTCGGGATGACTCATTGGCTCGGCGAGACCTTTGGGCAGCGGGGGCCGACCGACGAGGCCAGGCTTTATGCTCCCCCAGCCCCACTCATCACTCAGGCCGCAGAGGTCCCGCGGGCCTCGGGCCAGAGGGTGGTCGAAGGTAACTTCGGTCCCCTTAGAGGGCTACCGAAGTTACCTTCGACCCCCTACGGTCCCGGCCGGGTCACGCCGGGTCGAAGAGCAGGCGGCAGGGGCTTCCGCGGGACATACCGCGACTCACGTGCCACATGTGACTCCGGAGCGTGGAGGGGTCGGTGTGGGTGGCTTGTAGTACGACTGTGGCTCGGGAGGTCGGGGAGGTATCGGTCTAGGAGGCGATGCTGGGGGCTGCGGACCCGATGGGACGGTCGAGGTCGGCCCCGTTGTGGTCCGGGCCGGCCTGGGCGGGAACGTCATCGGCAGCCAAGGCGTCGCCGGACCAGAGGAGGAGGGACAGGTCGACGCCGGGTTCGGGGGCCGGGGCGCGGTTGATGAACCAGACCGCGGCCGACGGGACCTGGGCGGTGGTGACCAGGGTGGCCGGGCCGGCCAGCAGGAAGTCCAGGTCGAAGGTGACCAGCAGGGCCAGCATGGTGGCCCGGTTGGCGTCGTCGACGCCGGTGAAGGCTTCGTCGAGCCAGAGCGGCCGGGGCGCGGTGCCGGGCTCGCGGTAGAGCGCGACCAGGGCGGCCAGCATCGGCTGCAGCAGCGTGACCGCCTTGCCGCCGCCGGAGTCCTTGGCGTGCACCTCTTCGGTGAACGGGCGCCAGCTGCCTTCTCCGACCCGGTAGTCGGTGACCACATCGAACCAGCGCCGGTAGTCCAGCAGGACGGCCAGGTGCTGGCGCCAGTCGGCGCCGGCGGCCCAGCCCTGGTCCTGGGCCGCGCGGATCTGCTGCTCGAGGAACGTCCGCACCTGGGCTCGCGCCTCGTCCTGGCCCTCCGGGCCGGGGCGGCCGGCCGCCGGTGACTCCAGCGCGGTCAGCACCGCGAAGGCGGCCTCGTGACCGGCCGCGGCCTGGCGGCGCAGCCGCAGGGTGGTGGCGCTGGCCCCGGTCGGGTGCTGCGCCAGCACCTGGTTGACCCCATCGATGAGCGCGGTCACGGCCGCCTGCCGGTCCTGCAGGTGCTCGACGAACGTGCTGGACAGCAGGCCGGCCAGCACCCGGTCGAGGGCCTGGTCGTGCTGCTCGGTCAAGGTGGCGATCTGCTGGTCGAGCTGGGTCACGGCCTGGGCGGGCTCGCTGGCCAGCCCGGCCCCGTCGGCCAGGATCGCGACCGCCGGGAGCTGGCCGGGCGAGGCCGGGTCGGCCAGGGCGACCCCGCGGCCGCCGGCCGCCTCCAGCACCGTCCGCAGCTCCACCAGCGGCTGACCGACGACCGCGGCCCAGGCGGCGGCCGCCTGGGCCTCCGGGCCGGCCAGGCCGGGGCCGGCCAGGCCGGGGCCGGGCGGGAAGAGCCGGAGGGCGGCCTCGGCCTGGGCCACCGCGTCGGCCGGGGTCCGGCCGGCCGCGGCGGGCAGCCCCCGGGCCGCCGCCAGGCCCGCGTCGACCGGTACCCACCAGGCGGCCAGCGCGGCCTCGTGGGCCTGCTCGGCCTCCTCGCGCCGCCGCTGGGTGGCCGCCTGCCGCGCCTCGGCGGTGGCGGCCTCGGCCCGCCGCCGGCCGTGCTCTTCCTGCAGCCCGTCCAGCGCCGCGACCAGCTCGTCGCGGCGGCCGCGCTGCTCGCGGGCGGCCTGCCGGAGGCCGCGGCCGGACTGGTCCAGGGCTTCCTCGGCGTTGTCGGCGACGTCCTGGTCCTGGTCGGCGTGCCGGAGGGCCCGGCTGGCCCGTTCGGCCGCCTCGGCCGCCAGCTGGGCGGTCTCGGTGTACAGGGCGCGAGCCCGTTCCTCGGCCCGCCGGGCAGCCTGCTGCCCAGCCTGGGCCAGGGCCAGCTCGGCGATGGCGGCCGCGGCCTCCTGCAGCGCCCCGGCCCGTTCGTCCAGCCCGGCTGCGTCCAGTGCACCCGGGCGGGCGGTGGCGGGGTGGCTGAGCAAGGCGGTGTGCGCGTCCTGGGCCGCGGCCCGGGCCTGGGTGAGCTCGTCGTCGGCGCGGTCCCGGGTGGCCTCGGCCCGGCGCAGCTCGGTGTCGGCCGCCTGGCGGGCCAGCACCGCCCGGACCAGTCCGGTGTCGCCGGGCGCGCCCGCGGCGGCCTCCTCCAGCGCGGTCAGCTGCTCGCGGAGCAGGACGGCCGCCCGGCGCAGGCCGTTCGCCTCCTCGCGGAGCCCGGCCACCTCGTCCCTTAGGGCCTGCACCCGGCGGTCACGGGCGGCCCGGCGGGTGGCCGCGCCGATCAGCTCCGCGCCCTGCCCGGGCGGGCCAGCCTGGCCGGCCGTGAACGGCGTGTGCCACCGGCCGTCCGCGGTGACCCCGTAGGCGTAGCTCAGCGGCGCCCGGTTCTCCTCGGCCAGGTAGCCGATGGCGTGCAGGAGCGCCCCGACCCGGCTGGCGAGCGGCCCGGCGTCGGGCGCGGGCTGCAGCACCGAGGCCAAAGTGCTGAACGACGCGGTGGTGTCGGGCCAGCCGGTCGCGGCCGTGAGCACGGTGTCCAGGCCGTCCCGGCCGGGGATCCAGGCGCCGTCGGGAGTGACCCAGGCGTCCAGCAGCCCGGCCGCGTCCAGCGCGGCCTCGATGTGACCGAGGATCCCGGGCTCGAGTCCTTCCCGTGGTTCGAGCAGTCGCCACAGCGGGGTGCCGTCCGGGCCGGCTGGGGGTCGCTGGCGCCGGGAAAACCTGGTACTGCCGCCCGCGCGGGGCTCGGCCAGCAGTTGCTGGGCGGCCTCCTCGTCCCGCTCGCGGGCCTGTCGCTGCTGCTCCCCCGCGTGGTACTCGTGCACGGCCGCCCGCTCGCGCAGCGCGGCCGTCCGCGGGGTCAGCCAGCCGTCGCGCAGCAGGCCGGCCAGTACTGGCTGAGGGTCGGTCTCGGCACATTGCTCGCTGACCGAACGCAGCCAACCGGCCCGGTCGCCGACGGGCGGCGCGTCCTCGCCGAGGGCGGCCGCCCAGCCTTCCAGCTCGTCCGACAGCGCCTGCAGGGCCGCGTCGACCACCTGGGTGGCCTGGCCGGACCGGGCCGCGCAGCGTCCCTGGGCGGCGATGGCCTGGGTGGCCCAGCGGGCGGCGGCCTCCTCCTCCTGGCGAGCCCGGGCCGCCGCGGCCAGCAACGGCCGCGCGTCGGTCAGCTGCTGGCGCTGCTGGCGGGCGGCCGCGTCCAGCCGGCCGGTCTCGCCGCTGGCCGCCCAGGCCGCGGCCTCGGGGGCAGGCCGGCCGCCTCGGCCGCCGCGGTGGCAGCGCGGGCGGCGGTGGCCACCCGGTCGGCGGCGCGAGCGGCGGCCTCGATGGCCGCCTGCCGCTCGCTGGCCCGGCGGTCCAGCGCCGCCTGCGACTTGCTGGCCTCGGCGGCGGTGTCGGCGGCCGCCTGGCGGGACCGGGCCGCGGCCTGCTGGAGCTGTTCCAGCCGGGCGGTCCTGCCGCTGGTGTCCTGGTAGGCCGGGGAGGTGAGCAGGTCCTCGTAACCCTGCTCGACCCGGTCCAGGGTGTCGCGGGCGGCCTGCAACTGGGCGGCGGTCCCGGCCACCTGATCCCGGGCCGCGGCCACGGCCTGGCCGGCGTCGTCGGTGGCCTGGCTGGCTTCCTCCAGCCCGGCCAGGCTGGCGATCAGCTGACCGGCCCGCCCGCGCAGCACCGCGTCGGCCCAGGGATTCCAGGCCCGCGCCAGGTAACCGGCCACCGCGTCCCGGGCGGTCCGGGTGTGGTCCCGGTCCCGGGCCAGCGCGTCCACGGCGTCCCAGCCTTCGGCCAGATCCGCGACCCGGGCCGGCTCGATGGCGGGCAGTGCGATCCGCATCTGCTCGGTGAAAAAGCCCGGGTCCAGGCGCTGGCCCAGGTGCGGCGTGCGCAGCACCTTGAGCATGCGGACCACCGCGTCCAGCCGGTCCGGATCGGTGAACCCGAACAGCTCACCGGCCACCCGGGACCGGTAGTCGGCCCCGTTTCCGGCGACCGCGAACCCGGGCACCGCCACCAGCTGGGACGGCGGCCGGACGGCGGCGGCCTGGTGCAGGTCGAGGCCGGCCCGGACCCGGGTGGTCCCGGTGCACACGGCCCAGGTCTGGTCCAGGCCGGTGACGCCCCGGCGCGCCTGGGCGAACAGCAGGCAGGTGAAGTAGCGCGGCCCGTCCTCGCCCAGCCGGGCGAACTCCAGCCACGCCCAGCCCCGGGTGGTGGCGGGGCCGCTCTCGCGGCGGTCCTGCGGGTCGCTGGTGGGCTCGACGTAGTAGCGGAACGCCTTGTGCCCCTGCCCGAACGTGTCCACCAGCTGCCGGTCCAGGTCGCCGGCCAGCAGGATCAGCGAGGTCAGCGCCATCAGGGTGGACTTGCCGGACTGGTTCTGCCCCACGAACTGGGCCCGGCCGCCGGCCAGCCAGTACTCGGCGACGTCGAACTCCCACAGGTTGACCACCCCGGCCCGCAGCAGCTGCCAGCGGTCGGCCCGGGTCGGCTCGGGCAGCGAGCCGGGATCGAGGGGCATGGTCACGGCTGGCCTCCCGGAGCCCGGTAGCGGCCCGCCACCGGCGACAGCACCCAGCTACCGTCGGGGCCGACCCGGACCAGGCCGAGCGGGACCAGCTGCCGTTCGGCGGCCGCCCGCAGCGCCGCCGGGTCATCGCGCAGGGCTCCGGTGAGGTCCTCCTGGCAAGCCGCGTTCAGCGCGCTGGCCTGCTCGTCGACCTGGGCGCTGGTGAGCGTGACGGTGCCGTCGGGCTGGCGCTGCCCGGCCCGGCCGGCCGCGTCGGCCAGCAGCAGCGAGGGCCGGCCCGCACGGCTGTCACCGGGCCAGTCGCTGGTCAGCGGGCTGCGCGGCTCGTCGTCGATGATCAGGGCAAGTCCCTCGGCGCGGGCTTCCACGTGCCCGCCCAGCAGGTTGGCGACCTCGCTGGAGCGCAGGCCACGGGTGGCGCGGAGCGAGCTGGCGTCGCCCTCGTTCAGCTCGGCGTAGAGCACGGCCGGTGTCTCGATCAGCGCCCGCAGCGCCCGCACCGGCCGCGAGGCACCGTCACCGTCGTCGATGCCGGCCGGGCCCGGCGGCCCGAGGGCGGCGGCCAGCACGTCGGGGCTCGTCAGCAGCTCCAGAGCGGCTGGGTCGACAGCGTAGTCGGGGCCGGTTCCGGTCCCGGCGCTGGCCCAGCGGCCGGCGGCGTCGGGATCGGCGGCGTCGGGATCGGCGGTGGCGCGGCGGCGGAGCACGCCCCAGTACTCAAGGAGCCCGGCCGCGGCGGCCAGTTGCTCACGGTGCGCGAGCAGGCCCGGGTCGTGGGGCGAGACGGTGGCGGCGGCGCCAGTGGTCAGCTCCTGCACCTGACCGGAGAGCTCGGCCAGCGACACCGGCCCGGTGACCTCGGCCGCGGCGGCGGCCAGCACGCAGGTCAGGGCCAGCACCCGGCGCCCGGGCCGGTCCGGCGGGGGCGGCGGGGCGGTGACGGCGCCGGCCACCGGCACCCGGACCAGCCGGAACGCCTGGCCGGCGGCGGCCAGACGGTAACCCAGGGCCCGGGCGGCGGCCCGCAGCTCGATCGTGTGCCGGCTCACCAGCTGGTACAGCCCGGGGTCGCTGGCCGCCGTTATCAGCGGACGAGCCAGCAGGCCGGCGAAGGCGCGCTGGGCGGCCCGGCTGATCGCGGCCGACGCGACGGGAGTGGCGGGCGTGGTGGGAGAGTGGCGGGCGTGGTGGGAATGGCCGGTGTGGCCAGAGGGGCGGGAGAGGTTGTGGTGGCGGGCGCGGTTGGCGCGGCGGAAGTGGTTGGGGTGGCGGGCGTGGTTGGGGTGGCGGGCGCGGTCAACGGGGGCTCCCGGCGAGGGCGGGCAGGGCGGCGGTGATGGTCAGCCGGAGGTCGGGGTGGACCAGCTGCCCGGCCGGGGTGCGGATCTCGGCCGGGGGCACGCCGTCCGGGGCCGGCTCGGCCCGGACCGTCCAGCGGCCGTCCGGGGTCCGCACGGTCCGGCTGCCGTCCTGGCCGGGGCGGGCGCCGGCCAGCACGGCCAGGAACGACAGGAGAACGTCGAGCTGGCCACCGTCGACGCCGGTCCAGCCGGAGAGCCGGAGCCCGGACCGGGCCTGGATGGCGTGCTGGGTCTGTCCGGCCGCGGCCTGCTGGGCGGCGGCGCTGGCCCGGGCGGCGGCGCGGGCGGCCGACCGGTCGGGCAGCCGGGCCACCTGGTCCGCGGTCCCGGTGGGTACCCCGGCCCGGTCCGGGACCTCCGGGTGGGCGGCCGGGCCGCCGGTCAGCAGGGCGGCGGTCGCCGATACCGGCTCGGCCGTCCAGAACGACACCGCCCCGCCCGGCCCGGCCGGCAGCGGGCTGGCGTGCGGCAGGTGCCGGGCGGCGAACAGCCCGGTGGCGGCGCACCATCGCGACCACGCCGCGTCGTCGGTGGCCGACCGTTCCAGCGCCCCGGCCAGGGCGAGCAGGTCGGCCCGGCGGGACAGCTGGCCACGGACCGCGGTCAGCGCCCGCTGCCCGTGCACCAGCGGCACCACCACGTCGCGGAGCTGGTGCCGCAGCCGCCGGGCGGCGTTGTCGCCCGGGCCGAACCAGGACAGCAGGCCGGTCAGGGTGGCGCGGTAGTCGCCCAGCAGGGCGGTCAGCCGGCCCTCGGGGACGGCCGCGCCCAGGCTGTGCAGGGCGGCCGGACGCCAATGGGCCGGGCCCACGTCCAGCAGCCGGGCGGTGTGAGCGGCGATCGTCCGGCCGTGGCGGTCCACGCCGGTGCCCCACCCGTCCACGTACCGGCGCAGCTCGTCCTGGCGGGCGGCGACCCGGGCCGGTTCGGCCGCCCCGGCCTGCGCGGCGGCCAGCTCGGCGCGCCAGCCCTCGGCAGCCTCGGTCATCGCGGCGAACGTGGTGCGCAGCACCGACCAGGCCTCGGCGGCGACGGCCGGCTCACCCGGTACGGCGCCGGCCAGGCGGGCGAGCTGCGTGGCCAGCACTGGCGGCGCGGCGGTGGCTGCGACCGAGCCGCCGGATCCAGCGCCGGGCGCGTCCGGGCCGAGCCGCCGGACCGACCGGTGCAGCTGGGCCGCGGCGGCGGTGAGCTGATACCACCGATCGCCGCCGGGACCGGGCCAGCGGACGGCCACTCCCCAGCCGGCCAGCTGGTCCAGCCGCCGGTCGAGGGTGAGGCCGTCCAGCTGCTCGCCGAGCTGGCCGAGATCGCCGAGATCGCCGAGCCGGCGGCGGAGCAGCGCCTCCAGGGCGGCCCGGGACACCCCGGTCAGCGAGCGGGCCTGCTCGTCCAGCAGCGTGTCCACGATCAGCCGGTACTGGGCCGCCGCCGCGGCCGGCGCGGTGAGGTAGCTGGCCACGGCCAGCTCGCCGGGCAGCCCGGCCGGCGGCCAGGAGCTGGCCCCCTCGTCCCCGTCCGCATGATCCACGCGGCGACGCTACCGTGCCTTTGTGGCGCGAGTTTCGCGTTTTGCCGCAAAAGAGGAACCCCGGCCCGATGCTGGCCATCCGGCTGAGCTGCCGATAATGGGCATCATGCGCGCATTGATCACCAACGACGACGGGATCGACAGTCCCGGGGTGCGGATCCTGGCCCAGGTGGCCGTGGCCGCCGGGCTGGACGTGACCGTGGCCGCTCCCAACGGCGAACGCAGCGGCACCAGCGCCATGATGTCGGGGCTGGAAGCCGGCGGCAAGCTGCTGGTCGAGGACCGGAAACTGGACGGGCTGGAGGACGTGCCCACGGTCGCCGTGCAGGCCACGCCGGCCCTGATCGCCTTCGTCGGGCTGCACGGCGGCTTCGGCGAGCGGCCGGACATCATCTTGTCCGGCATCAACCGGGGCCCGAACCTGGGCCGGGCCATCCTGCACTCCGGGACGGTCGGGGCCGCGCTCACCGGCGCCTCGGCCGGGCTTCCGGCGATGGCGTTCTCGCTGGCCCGGGACGCCGCCCAGCACTGGGAGACCGCCGAAAAGGTCACGGCCCGCGCGCTCGACTGGTATCTGCAGCGCACCATCCCCGGCGTGGTGATCAACGTGAACGCGCCGGACCGGCCGGCCGATCAGGTCCGCGGGCTGCGGGCGGCCCGGCTGACCGCCTACGGGGTGGCCAAGGTGACGGTCGGCGAGACCCGGGACGGCTTCCTCCCGGTCACGTTCGCCCAGGTCGACGACCAGGCGACGGCGGACAGCGACTGGGCCCTGGTACGCGACGGCTGGGCCACCGTGACCGCGGTGCACGGGATCGGCGAGACCACCGAGGTGAACCTGGACACGCTGCCGGCGGGCGGCTTCTGAGCCACCCGCCGGCCGCGCACCTGACGGAGAAGGTCAGGCGTTGTCCCCCGCCGGGACCGGGGTCTGCGGAATCGTGTCACCGGCCACGGCCGCCGCCTCCGGCGCCGCGGGCTGGGTGGCGTACCGGCGCAGGGCCAGGTAGCTCACGACCACGCCGGCCAGGGTCAGCGCGATCGTCAGGATCAGCCCGGCGTGGTAGCCGTCGACGAAGGCGGCCGCCGGGTTAGTGCCGGTACGCAGTTCGGCGCCCTGGCGGGACCGCAGCACGGCGCCGATGACGGTGACGCCGAGCAGCCCGGCCACCTCACGGGAGGCGTTCAGCAGGGCCGAGGCGACCCCGGACCGCTCGGGCGGCATCGCCCCCAGGATCGCGTTGGTCAGCGGCATGTTCATCAGGCCGCCGCCCGCGCCGAAGACCAGGAACCCGGGCATCATGCCGCCGAACGTGGCGTGCTGGCCCAGCATGAGGAACAGGACCAGGCCGCCCGCCATCAGCAGCATCCCGAGAGCCACCGTGCGGTGCGCGCCGATCCGGGCCGTGACCGGGCCGGCCAGGAACGAGAACAGGGCCATGGCCAGGGCCATCGGCACGAACGCGAGCCCCGCCTTGGTGGGCGAGAAGCCCAGGATGTCCTGCAGGTAGAGCGCGGTGAAGAAGTAGATCCCGAACACCCCGAACGCCCACAGCATCATCGTCGTGCTGCCGCCGCTGAACACCCGGTTGCGGAACAGCGACAGCGCCACCATCGGGTGCGAGGCCCGGCTCTCGACCAGCACGAAGACCGCCGCGGCGACGGCCGCCAGCACGAACGCGCCGAGGATGACCGGTGACGTCCAGCCCCGGTCCTGGCCCTCGATCAGCGCGTAGACCAGCGAGAAGAGCATGACCGCGGACACGACCAGGCCGGGCATGTCGAGCCGCCGGGTCTGGCCCGCCGCACCGCCACGGGACTCGTCCATGGCGGGCACCGCGATGGCCGCGGTGATCACGCCGATCGGGACGTTGATGAAAAAGATCCAGCCCCAGTGCAGGTGCTGGCTGATGGAGCCGCCGACCAGCGGGCCGAAGGCCAGGCCGAGGGCGCCGATCGCGGTCCAGATGGCGACCGCCCGGGACCGCTCGCGCACGTCGTCGAAGGTGGCCAGGATGATGGCCAGCGTGGTCGGGACCATCAGGGCGGCCCCCAGGCCGGACACGGCCCGGCTGGCGATCAGTACTCCCCCGCTGCCGGCCAGCCCGGCCGCCAGCGACGAGGCGGTGAAGATGCCCAGGCCGATCAGGAACAGCCGCCGCCGGCCGTAGTGGTCGGCCAGCCGGCCTCCGGCCAGCAGCAGCCCCGCGAACACCAGCAGGTAGCTGCTGACCACCCACTCCAGCCCGGACACCGACAGGTGCAGGCTGCGCTGAATGGTCGGCAGGGCCACGTTGACCACGTTGTTGTCGAGATAACTCATCAGGGTGGCCAGGCTGACCGCCACCAGGGCCCACCAGCGCCGTGACATCTCGGCACCGCCTCTTTCCGTCGTCGGGTTTTCGCCAAGTCCTGTACTGCGGATCTATCCGTCGTACATGTACGCCGTATATGTACGTTGTAGAGGCTGCCCTATACGGTGTATGGTTGTCAAGTGATGGCAACGAAAACGACCTCCCAGGACGCCGACCGGCCCCGGCTCACCAAGAGCGCGGTGGTCGGCCGGGCGCTCGAGCTGGCCGACCGCGACGGGGCCGACGCCCTGACGATCCGGCGGCTGGCGACCGAGCTCGGCGTCACCCCGATGGCGCTGTACTGGCACTTCCGCAGCAAGGAAGAGCTGCTGGCGGCGCTGTGCGACCAGATCTGGGACGAGATCGACCTGAACGTGGACCAGAGCGCGCCGTGGCCGGACCAGCTCCGGGCGATGCTCGGGTCGCTGGTCGGGGTCCTGCGGGTGCACCCGTCCGGGCCGCAGCTGATCCTGGCCCACGAGAAGGAGAGCTCCGCGTCCATGCGGGCGGCCGAGATCGCCCTCGCCCTGCTGCGCGGCGCGGGCTTCGACGCCCAGCAGGCCAGCGAGATCACCCGGGGCGCGCTGTGGCACGCGCTCAGCCTCGTGATGAGCGAGCCGGGCTTCGAGCCGGAGGTGAAGGCCAACCTGACCGACGCCGAGCGGGCCGAGCACCAGCGCCGCAAGCAGGTCAAGATCGCCCTGCTGCCCGCCGACGAGTTCCCGAGCCTGGTCGAGTGCGCGGTCCCGTTCACCACGGTCGACCCGGACTTCCACTACAAGTTCGGCATCGACCTGTTCATCGCCGGCGTCAAGGCCCTCGCCCCGCCCAGCTAGCCGAGGCGGCCGTCGAGCACGTTCGCGTTGACGGCGGCGGCGCGGGCGGCCAGGTCCGGGAGTTCCACCACGGTGAGGCCGGCCGCGCGGAGCTGCTCGGCGCCGCGGCCGGCGGTGAAGATGGGCGGCTCCCGCCAGGCGTACACCACCCGGGGGATGCCCGCGGCCAGGATGTGCTGGACGCAGGTGACCGGGCGCGAAGCCCGGTCACCGCACGGGACCAGCGAGCTGTACAAGGTGGCGGTGGCCAGGCGCGGGTCGGCCGGGCCGAGCTTGCGCAGGGCAACCTCCTCGGCGTGGTCCTGCGCCTGCTGTTCCCGGGAGAACCCGGTGGCCAGCACGTCCCCGTCGGCACCGACGATGACCGCGCCGACCGCGAACGCGGTGTCGGACGGCGGGCACTGCCGGGACAGCTCGATCGCCGCCCGCAGGAACCTCGCGTCGGCCCCGCCCGGGCCGAGCAGGTAGCGCAGCGCCACCACGCCGCCCAGGCGAGTGACCCCGGCCAGCGTCATCGGGTCGGCCGGCCCGGCCGGGTACGACCCGGGCAGAGCGAACCGGGGGGCCGCTTCCTCACCGACGAAGAACGGGGCCACCGCCAGCTGCAGCTCGTCGGCCAGGCCGGCGACCAGCACCTCGCGGAGCAATCGCGCACCGCCCTCGACGAGCACGCGATGGCACCCTTTTTCATCCAGATCAGAAAGCATGAACGGGACGGAAACGGGGTCACCGGCGTCGATGACGGCGGCCAGGGTCCCCAGCCGGGCGGACGCGGCCGGGACGGCGGCGCTGGCGCAGTAGACGAGCGGGCGGCCGGTGCCCGGCGTGCCGGTGCCGGACGTGCCCCGCCTGTCAGTGCCCGGCGTGACGGCGAAGAACCGGGCGGCCGGGTCGAGGTCGCCGTGGCTGGTCAGCGTGACCCGGACCGGGTGCTGCGGCCGGCCGGTCGCCAGCCGCCGGGCGCGCAGCTGCGGGTCGCGGATGAGCAGCCTGGGGTCATCCCGCCGGATCGTGTTCGCGCCGACCACGATCGCGTCGCTGCTGGCCCGCAGCTCATCGACCCGGGCCAGGTCGGCCGGCCCGGACAGGACCAGCCGGTCCGGGCCGGTGTCGTCGATCCGGCCGTCCACGGACATGGCGCAGCTGATCAGCACGTACGGGCGAGTCGGCAAGGTGGTCCTTCGGCTGTTGCTGCTGGCGTTTGCTACTGGCGGGTAGCTCCGGTCGAGACTCAGTGATTTACTTAACACCCCAGGCCTCGGCAGGATGGCGGTACCCCATGACAACATCCCAGACCTCCGACGCGGCCACGTTCGAGACGCTGAACCCGGCGACCGGCCAGGTCATCGCCGCGTTCCCGGTGGCCGGCCCCGAGCAGGCGGCGGCCGCGGTGAGCCGGGCCCGGGAAGCGTCGCGCTGGTGGGCGGACCTGGGCTGGCACGAGCGCCGCAACCGGCTGCAGGACTGGAAGTCGCACATCGTCCAGAAGCTCGACGAGCTGGCCATCGTGGTGCACGACGAGACCGGCAAACCGGCCGACGACGCCCGGCTCGAGATCGTGCTGGCGATCCTGCACATCGACTGGGCGGCCCGGCACGCGCGCCGGGTGCTGGGGCCGCACCGGGTGTTCAGCGGAGTGGCGGCGCTCAACCTGGCCGCCACCGTCGAGTACCAGCCGTTCGGCGTGATCGGCGTCATCGGCCCGTGGAACTATCCGGTCCTCACCCCGATGGGCTCGATCGCCTACGCGCTGGCAGCCGGGAACGCGGTCGTCTTCAAGCCCAGCGAGTTCACCCCGGCAGTGGGCGAATGGCTGGTCGCCTCGTTCGCGCAGACCGCCGGCCGGGGCTCCCCGCAGCCGGTCCTCCAGCTGCTGACGGGGGACGGCCGGACCGGCGCGGCCCTCACCACCAGCGGCGTGGACAAGGTGGCGTTCACCGGCTCGGCCGCCACCGCCCGCAAGGTCATGGCGGCCGCCGCCGGGAACCTGACCCCGGTCATCGCCGAGTGCGGCGGCAAGGACGCGCTGATCGTGGACGCCGACGCCGACCTCAACGCGGCCGCCGACGCCGCCGCCTGGGGCGGCCTGTCCAACGCGGGCCAGACCTGCATCGGCGTCGAGCGCGTGTACGTGGCCGACCCGGTGTACGAGACGTTCCTGGCCAAGCTGACCGAGCGGGTGGCGGCGCTGCGGCCGGGCAGCGGGGACGACGCGTCCTACGGCCCGATGACGATGCCGTCGCAGATCGACGTGATCCGGCGGCACCTGACCGACGCGGTCGCGCGGGGCGGGCGCGCGCAGCCGGGGCCGCTGGAGTCGGCGGAGGACGCCATCGACGGCGGCTACGTCCGCCCGGTCATCCTGACCGACGTGCCGGAGGACGCGGCCGTGGTGCGGGAGGAGACGTTCGGCCCGACGATCACGGTCCGCCGGGTCGCGAGCCTGGAGGAGGGCATCCGGCTGGCCAACGCCAGCGCCTACGGCCTCGGCGCATCGATCTTCTCGGGGAGCCGGCGCCGTGCGGTCGCGGCGGCGCGGGTCCTGCGGACCGGGGCGGCCTCGGTCAACTCCGTGGTCAGCTTCATGCTCGTGCCGGCGTTGCCGTTCGGCGGGGTGGGCGAGTCCGGCTTCGGCCGCATCCATGGGGCGGACGGATTGCGCGAGTTCGCCCGCGCCAAGTCGATCGCCAGCCAGTGGATGAAGCCTCCGATGAACGTGACCACGTTCGCGCGGACGGACAAGGACGTGGCGAGGACGCTGGGGATGGTTCGCTTCCTGCACGGCCGGCGGCGGTCGGGCCGCTCCTGAGGCTGGCGCCCGGCCTTGTGGCTCCCGGGCCTGGTGTGGCTCGGGGGATTGGGTGGCGGGTGTTCTCCGGCGAGTTCGGGTCCGCTTTCCCGCAGATACTGCGGTAAAACGTCCCCACATCGGAAGTACACACGCAGTGCCGAGGTGCCCGTGGCAGGTGGGATCGCCAGGTCTCGTGGGGCGGGTGTGAGCCTGCAGGCTCGTGGCTGTTGAGGCCGGGGTGACGTCTCTTGCGGCTCGGGGCGGGGTGGCTCCCGGCCGGCTTAACCGGCCGGGAGCGCTCCCCCGAACACCGGGGTCCGATGAGCCCCCGAGATCCATCGGCCCCGGTTGGCGACTGGTCGCTACTATCAGTAGCGGCTCCGGTCGGCCTGACGCAGGTTATGACCAAAAAGCAACCGAGTTATCAGTCACTTTTCGATCCTGACTGTTCACCCTGCGTGTTGGATACCTTGCCACAGCCCGACGCCAAAGTGAATACCTGCAGGTCGGTTATTGATCACTTTTTGATACCGGCGTGTCTCGCTGCGTAAGCGTGACCGATAAATCCATCAAAATTGGACGCTATGCTCGCTACTCTACGTCACCGCTGCGGCCATCCTGGACTCTTTCGGAGCTTTCCCGCGAGCCCGGTACCAGCGCGAACATCCCGCCCAGGGCGACCGTAGGCTGGGATCATGCCACCGAACCGCAGAGACGAGCCCGTCGTCCTGTCGCGCATCTACACCAAGACCGGCGACGACGGCAGCACCGCGCTGGCGGACGGCTCGCGGGCGGCCAAGACCGACCTCCGGCTGGCCGCCTACGCGGACGTCGAGGAGGCCAACTGCGCGATCGGCGTGGCCATCTCGCTCGGCCAGCCCGGGCCGGAGCTGACCGGGCTGCTGTCGCGCATCCAGAACGAGCTGTTCGACGTGGGCGCGGACCTGGCCAACCCGATCTCCGACGACCCGCCCTATCCCCCGCTGCGCATCGACGAGAGCTACATCGAGGCGCTGGAGCAGGCCTGCGACCACTACAACGAGGGCCTGCCGGTGCTGCGCAGCTTCCTGCTGCCGGGGGGAACGCCGGCCGCGGCGCTGCTGCACACGGCGCGGACCGTGACCCGGCGGGCCGAGCGGAGCGCCTGGGCGGCCTGCGCCGAATACGGGGAGACGGTGAACCCGCGGGCCGCCCGTTACCTGAACCGGCTGTCGGACCTGCTGTTCATCCTGGGGCGGCTGGCCAACGCCGGGCACGGCGATGTCCTCTGGAAGCCCGGGGGCGAAAGGTAGCCGGGTGGCCAGTGGGGCTCTGAGCGTCAGGCGATCTGGTCCATGTAGGAGCCGGGAGGGGCGGCCTCCAGCCAGGACAGGAAGCCGGTCAGCGCGGCTTCGGACATGGCCAGCTCGACGCTGCTCCCAGGCTCCGGGCCCACCTTGCATTCCACCACGTACAGCCCGGCCCCCAGGGCGGCACCCTCGGCCGGGGAGGCCATCCGCCGTGAGGCCACGGTCAGCGTGCGGCGCTCGAGGATGACCTGGGGCCGCAGCCGGACGCTGAACTGGTGATACCAGTCGAGCTGGTCACCCTGGTAGGCGGCGACACCGGGGCGCCAGGGACCTTCACCGGCGACCCGGCGCAGGCCGCAGTCGACGGTACCGCCGCCGCGCTCGAGCAGATAGCGGCGGGCGGCGATACCAGACGCGAACAGGACCAGGAGTAGCAGGAGCGCGGCGAACAGCCAGGCTGCGTCGAGAGCTAGCGCGTCCCCCACCCCTGGCCCTCGTCAGGCCTGTTCGCCTGCGGCTCGGAGCTGCGCCCTGGCGTACTTGACCTCGGCGGGCTCATCGCCGGAGGCTGGCCCGCCCGAATCGTCCAGTGCGGAGCGGGCGGCCGACGTGTCCACCTCGCTTCCGAGCTGGGCGTCGACCGCGAGGATGGAGATCCGGTCGCCGGCCACCGAGAGGAAGCCGCCGCTGACCGCGGCGGACACCTCCCGGCCGGCCTCGGCACCGTCCCCGCCGCTGGTGCCCTCCGGGTCCAGGATGCGGACGATGCTGCCCTCGGCCAGGATGCCGAGCACCGGCGGATGGCCGGTGAGGATCCCGATGTCGCCTTCGAGCGTCTTGGCGATGACCATGTTGGCATCACCGGCCCACAGCTCGCGGTCCGCGACGACGACCTCGACGTGCAAGGTCACTTCTCCATCTCCCTGGCCTTCTTCTCCGCGTCCTCGATCCCGCCGACCATGTAGAACGCCTGCTCCGGCAGGTTGTCGAACTTGCCGTCGACGATCGCCTTGAACGAGGCGATCGTCTCCTCCAGCGGGGTGAAGATCCCCTCCTGGCCGGTGAACTGCTCCGCCACGTACATCGGCTGGGACAGGAATCGCTCGATCCGCCGGGCCCGGCGCACCACGACCTGGTCCTCTTCGCCCAGCTCGTCCACACCCAGGATAGCGATGATGTCCTGCAGCTCGTTGTAGCGCTGCAGGATCTGCTGCACCGAGCGGGCCACGTCGTAGTGCTCCTGGCCGACGTACCGGGCGTCCAGGATCCGCGAGGTGGAGTCCAGCGGGTCGACGGCCGGGTAGATGCCCTTCTCAGTGATCGCCCGGGACAGCGTGGTGGTGGCGTCCAGGTGAGCGAACACGGTGTGCGGGGCCGGGTCGGTGATGTCGTCCGCGGGCACGTAGATCGCCTGCATGGAGGTGATCGAGTGGCCGCGGGTGGAGGTGATCCGCTCCTGCAGCTGGCCCATCTCGTCGGCCAGGGTGGGCTGGTAACCCACCGCCGACGGCATCCGGCCCAGCAGCGTCGACACCTCGGAACCGGCCTGGGTGAACCGGAAGATGTTGTCGATGAACAGCAGCACATCCTGCCGCTCGACGTCGCGGAAATACTCGGCCATGGTCAGCGCGGACAGCGCGACCCGCAGCCGCGTGCCCGGCGGCTCGTCCATCTGGCCGAAGACCAGCGCGGTGTCGTTGATGACGCCGGACTCGGTCATCTCCACCCAAAGGTCGTTCCCCTCGCGGGTGCGCTCGCCGACGCCGGCGAAGACCGAGACACCACCGAAGTTCTGCGCGACGCGGCGGATCATCTCCTGGATGAGCACGGTCTTGCCCACGCCGGCGCCGCCGAACAGGCCGATCTTGCCGCCGCGGACGTAGGGGGTGAGCAGGTCGAGGACCTTGATGCCGGTCACGAACATCTCGGTCCGGGGCTCGAGCTGGTCCAGCGGCGGCGGGTCGCGGTGGATCGGCCAGCGCTCCTCGATCTTGAGCGACGAGGTCGGGACGTCGAGGGTCTCCCCCAGGGTGTTGAACACGTGGCCCTTGGTCACCTCGCCCACCGGTACCTCGATCGGCGCGCCGGTGTCGATGACGTCGGTGCCCCGGACCATGCCGTCGGTCGGGGCCAGGGAGACGGCCCGGACGACATCGTCGCCGATGTGCTGCTCGACCTCGAGGGTCAGCGTCCGGGTCTCGTCGCCGAGCTTCACGTCGACGTGCAGGGCGTTGTAGATCTCGGGCATCGAGTCGGCGGAGAATTCCACGTCGACGACGGGGCCGATCACCCGCACGACCCGGCCGGTAGCCGTGCCGGAGGTGCCCTCAGCGGGGTTGTCCACGGTCGCGGTCATAGTCAGTCACTCACTCTCTGCAGAGGCGTCGGCCATGGCGTTGGCGCCGCCCACGATCTCACTGATTTCCTGGGTGATCTCGGCCTGCCGGGCGTTGTTGGCCTCCCGGGTCAGCCGCTCCGTCAGGTCGTTCGCGTTGTCGGTGGCCGCCTTCATCGCGCGGCGGCGGGAGGCGAGCTCGGACGCGGCCGACTCCAGCATGGCGTAGAAGATCCGGCCCTCGACGTACTGCGGCAGCAGCCGGTCCAGCACGTCATCGGGGGACGGCTCGAACTCGTACATGGGCAGCGGGCCGCCCTCGGGCTCACCCGTGCTCTCCTCGATCTCCAGCGGCAGCAGCCGGGCCACTATCGGCTTCTGGGTCAGCATCGACACGAACTGCGTGCGGACGATGTAGATCTCGTCGACCCCGCCGTCCTCAGCCTTCTTGTCGAACGCCTCCAGCAGGCCGTTGGTGACCTCGGTGGCGTCGCTGACCGACGGCCGCGCCGAGAAGCCGCTGAACTGCTGGGCCATCTCGATGTCGCGGGCCCGGTGCCAGCCGATGCCCTTGCGCCCGGCCACGTAGTGGACGGCTTCGACGTTGCGCTCGCGCAGCGTGCGCAGCAGCCGGGCCTCCTCCCGCAGCACGTTCGTGTTGAACGCCCCGCAGAACCCGGAGTCGCTGGTCAGCGTCAGCACGGCGGCCCGGGTCACCGACTCCGGCTCGTTCACCAGCGGGTGGTCGATATTGGACGTCCGGCTGACCACCGCCTCGACGGCCCGGGTGAGCTCGCGCGCGTACGGCTCAGCCTCGCGCATGCGCTGCTGCGCGCGGATGATTCGTGACGAGGCGATCAGCTCCTGGGCACGGGTGATCTTGCCGATCGACTGGACCGCCCGGATCCGCTGCCGGACGGCGCGAAGGCTGGCCGCCATGCTTAGCTGTTCTCCCCGGACGAGTTGCTGGATTCCCCGGACGAGCCGCTGGACTCCCCGGACGAGCCGGACGAGTCGCTGGACGAGGCCTCCGGCTCGCCACCACGGGCGCTGTTGGCGTCGACCGGGCCCTCTGGGGGCTCCTGGTTCGTGTACTTGTGCACGGTCTCCTGACCGGTCTCTTCGGCCGTGAGGGCCTCGGCCTGCTCCTCGGTGACCAGCAGCTCGCCGTCGCTCTTCTCGAACGTGCCGCGGAACTGGTCGACCGCGTCCTTGAGCGAGGACGCCGTGTCGTCGGACAGGTCGGACGTCTCCCGGATCGAGTCCAGGATGCCCGCGTTGTTGCGCTTCAGGCTCTCCAGGAACTCCGATTCGAACCTCGAAACGTCGTCAACCGGCACGTCGTCGAGGTAACCGTTGGTGCCGGCCCAGATCGACACGACCTCGTTCTCCACCGGGTAAGGGTCGTACTGGGGCTGCTTGAGCAGCTCGACCAGCCGCCCGCCGCGGTCCAGCTGGGCCCGGGAGGTGGCGTCCAGGTCGGAGGCGAAGGCCGCGAACGACTCCAGATCGCGGTACTGGGACAGCGACAGCCGCAGCGTGCCGGCCACCTTGCGCATGGCCCGCACCTGGGCCGCGCCGCCGACCCGGGACACCGACCGGCCGACGTTGATGGCCGGGCGGACACCGGAGTTGAACAGGTCGGTTTCGAGGAAGATCTGGCCGTCGGTGATCGAGATGACGTTGGTGGGGATGTAGGCCGAGATGTCGTTGGCCTTGGTCTCCACGATCGGCAGCCCGGTCAGCGACCCGCCGCCGAGGTCATCAGACAGCTTCGCGCAGCGCTCCAGCAGCCGGGAGTGCAGGTAGAAGACGTCGCCCGGGTAGGCCTCGCGGCCGGGCGGGCGGCGCAGCAGCAGCGAGATCGCGCGGTAGGCCTCGGCCTGCTTGGACAGGTCGTCGAACACGATCAGCGCGTGCTTGCCCTGGTACATCCAGTGCTGGCCGAGCGCGGAACCGGTGTAGGGCGCGATGTACTTGAAGCCGGCCGGGTCCGAGGCGGGCGAGGCCACGATGGTGGTGTACTCCATCGCCCCGGCCTCCTCCAGCGACTGCCGGATCGAGGCGATGTTCGAGCCCTTCTGGCCGATCGCCACGTAGATGCAGCGGACCTGCCGCTCGGGGTCGCCGGACTCCCAGTTCGAGCGCTGGTTGATGATCGTGTCGATGGCGATGGCCGTCTTACCGGTCTGCCGGTCGCCGATGATCAGCTGCCGCTGGCCCCGGCCGATCGCGGTCATCGCGTCGATGGCCTTGATGCCGGTCTGCAGCGGCTGCTTGACCGACTGCCGCTCTACCACCGAGGGCGCCTGGGTCTCCAGGGGCCGCAGCTCGGTGTCGGTGATCTCGCCCTGGCCGTCCAGCGGGACGCCCAGCGGGTCGATCACGCGGCCGAGGAAGCTGTCCCCGACCGGGACCGAGAGGATCTCGCCGGTCCGGCGGACCTGCTGGCCTTCCTCGATCTTGCTGAAGTCGCCGAGGATGACGACACCGATCTCGCGGATCTCCAGGTTCAGGGCCAGGCCGCGGGTGCCGTCCTCGAATTCGAGCAGTTCGTTGGCCATGGCCGAGGGCAGTCCCTCGACCCGTGCGATGCCGTCGCCACATTCGACGACGGTGCCGACCTCCTCCAGGGAGGCCGACTCCGGCTCGTACGCTTCGACGAAGCGCGCCAGAGCGTCCCGGATTTCGTCCGGCCGGATTGTCAGCTCCGCCATCTTCCTCAAGTCTCTCGTGTGAGTTGTCAGTTAGTCAGCTTGCGGCGCAGGGACCCCAGGCGGGTGGCCACGCTGCCGTCGATCAGCTCGTCGCCGACCTGGATAGTCAGGCCGCCGACCACGGTGGGGTCGATGACGACGTTGATGTACACCTCATGACCGTAGATGCCGCCCAGCGCCCCGGCCAGCCGCCGCCGCTGCTGGGCGGTGAGGTCGGTAGCCGACCGCACCACCGCGATCAGCCGGCGGCGGCGCTCGGCCGCGATCCGCGTGCACGTGTCCAGGCTGGTCACCAGCGACCGGCCGCGTGGGTGCAGCGACATCTCGGTGATCAGCCGGAGCGCGATCGGCGTCACCTTGCCGCCGAGCAGCGTGTCCAGCAGTCCGCGCTTGCCCTCGTCCGGCAGCGCCGACTCGGTCAGCGTCGCCCGCAGGTCGGGCTCGGTGGACACCACCCGGCCGAACCGGAAGAGCTCGTCTTCCAGCTCGTCCAGCTGGCCCTGCTCCTCGGCGGAGACGGTGAACGCTTCCACCGCGAGCTGCTCGAGCGCGTCGGTCATGTCCGCGGTGCTGGCCCACCTGGCCCGGACCGCGGCCGTGACCAGCTCCTCGGCCGGCCCACTGATCTTGCCGTGCAGCAGGGCGACCACGATGGAGCCCTTTTCGTCGGCCGGCCGGGAGGGGTCGGCCAGCGCGCGCCGCAGGCCGTGCTCGGTGTCCAGCAGGTGCAGCACCGAGAACAGCTGGTCGCCGACCGTTTCCGCGCTGATGGCCGCACCGGCGGCCGCGCTGGTGCCGGCCCGGGGCCGCTGGGCCGCCGGGCGCCCCTGGGCCAGGGCCTCCGGAAGCTGGTCACGCAGCTCCGCGAAGGACTGCCGGCTCACGCCGCGCATCACTGTGCCATCCTCACTGGCTCGCCCTCGCCCCGATCCCGCCGCGCTGCTCGAGGTCGTCCAGGAACCGGTCAACCACCCGGCTCTGCCGGGCCTCGTCGGTGAGCGACTCACCGACGACCCGGCTGGCCAGGTCGGTGGCCAGCGCCCCGACCTCGGACCGCAGTGCGGTCAGCGCCTGCTGGCGCTCGGCCTGGATCTGCTGCTGGGCCGCCTCGGTGAGGCGGCGGGCCTCGGTCTGGGCTTCCTCGCGCATCTCGGCGATGATCTGAGCGCCCTGCTCGCGGGCCTCTTCGCGCAGCCGGGCGGCCTCGTGACGGGCGTCGGCCAGCTGCTGCCGGTACTGCTCGAGCACGCGCTGGGCCTCGGCCTGGGCCTCTTCGGCCCGCTCCAGGCCACCCTCGATCTGGTTGGTCCGCTCCGCCAGCATCTTCTGGGCCCTCGGCAGCAGCATCCTGCCGAGGAAGCCGAAGACGACGAGGAACGCGATGAGCCCGATGATGAGCTCGGTCAAGCTCGGGATCAGGGGGTTCTGTTGCCCGGCCCCGGCCGCGATCACGTGGAGGTACATCGTGCGACCGCCCTTCCTGTCGTCCCGGTCACGAAATCAGCCTTGATTACTTGCCGAAGATGAACGGGACGATGAGGCCGATGAGGGCCAGCGCCTCGGCCAGCGAGAAACCGATCCACATGTACTGGGTGATGCGGCCGGACGCTTCCGGCTGGCGGGCCATGGCCTCGATGGCGTGGCCGAAGATAAGGCCGATGCCGACGCCCGGGCCGATGGCGGCCAGACCGTAGGCGATGGAACCGGTGCTGCCGGTGACGCCGGTGGAGGCCGCCGCGACGACGTTGGCGGCGGTAGCGAGGTCAACCATGTCTCTGTCCGTTTCCTTTGTGTCAGGCCCGGCGGATGGATCGCCGGTCAGTGAGTGGGCAGTCCGTGCGGGAGAGCCCTCAGTGGCTGCTCTCCAGGGAGTCCGCGATGTAGGTCGCGGCCAGGGTGGTGAAGATGAACGCCTGCAGCAGCTGGACCAGCAGCTCGAGCAGGAACACGGCCAGCACCATGATCGCGGAGGTGGCCGCGAACAGCAGGCCGATGCTGGCGCTGGCCAGGTACCAGGTCGCCAGCGTGAAGATCAGCAGCAGCAGGTGACCGGCGAACATGTTGGCGAACAACCGGACGCCGAGGGTGAACGGCTGGATGACGAAGTACCGGAGCAGCTCGATCGGGATCAGGATCACCAGCACGAACGCCGGCACGTCGCTCGGGATCATGTTCCTGATGTAGCCCCACGCACCCTGATTCTTGAACCCCAGATACAGGTAGGTCACATAGACCGTCGCCACCAGAGCCCACGGGAAGCCGCTGCGCGACATCGGCGGGAACTGGAAGAACGGGATGATCTCCATCAGGTTGCAGAAGTAGATGAAGAAGAACAGCGAGGTCAGGTAGGGCAGGAACCGGTCGCCCTTGGCGCCCAGCGACGGGCGGAGGATCTGATCGCGCACCGCCAGCAGGCCGAGCTCGCCGAGGTTCTGCATGCCCCGGGGCACCAGCTTCGGCTTGAAGAACGCGGCCCAGAAGAACGCGATCACCAGGACCGCGCAGATGATCGCGAGCAAGATCGGCTTGGTGAAGTGGAACGAGCCGATGCTGAAGATCGGCTTGAAGTCAAAGCTCTCCAGGCTGGGCGAGGGAAACCCGCACCCGGAGAAGATGTGGCATCCGCTGCTGCCCGCGGCGACCGCCGACACGCTACCGATCACCGGTCAGTTCCTCTCGCATCGTTGTCGTTCTGCCCGTTCTGTTCAGTTGGTCCGGGTGCGGCGGGCTTCGGGGCGAAGCGCCGGATCCGCGGGGGTGTGGACCGGCCGTAGCGGTAAATGATCAGCCACATCGAGATGCCCAGCCCGACCAGCATGCCGACCGCGGTCAGGATCGGCACGTGCACCGCCCGGCCGATCAGCCAGCCGATGAGGCCGTAGGCCGCCAGGCCGGCGATCAGGTAGCTGACGATGGTCATGCCCGCGCCGCGGGCCGGCATCGGAGTGTCCGTGGCCGGAGCTGGCCTGCGCAGCCGCGGGCGCGGCCGGGGGCCGCTGGCTTTGCGCTCCGGCGGCTCCTGGAGCAGCCGGACGTGCGGGTGGCCGTCGTCCTCCGGCTCGAGGTCGCCGGGGGTACGTTCAGGCGCCTCGGGCAGTCGCGGCGGCTCGGGGGGAATCGGCTGGGCCATGCCTCACCGCTCCCCGTCCGGGTTCACGTACAGGGCCTTGAACCGGATCGAGCCGATCACCTGACTGGCGCAGTAGGCCAGGATGCAGACGAGCGCGGTGAGGCCGAACAGCTTGCCGTCGAAGAAGGTGGCGTCGCTGAGCAGCTTGACCGCGACGGCCAGGACGATGATCTTGAAGAGGTAGAGGCCGATGGCGGCGCCCATGATCGCCTGCGGGCTGATCTTGGCCACCCGGCCGATGACCAGCACGTCGATACCGAAGAAGATCGCCACCAGCGCGACGCCGAGCAGGGCCCCGATGAGCCCGTGCGTCCCACCGATCGCCGCGCAGACCGCAACCATGATCGCCGCGACAATGGCCGTCAGCACGGCCGACCATCGGACGATGCGGGAGAAGTTTGCCAGCACTTAGAAAACTCCGGTGGGATCGGTTTTGAAGTTCTTTACCCAAGACCGCCCGGGGCGGAGCCATCCGGGGGCCTGGAAGCAATCCCGCCGCGCAACTCTGCTGCGCCGCAAGGGTTGCCACTGGTCAACGAAACGTATCACGGGCCTCTGTTTCACTTACAGGTGGTCGCTCGTGAAAGCTATCACAAAGTTCTTTGCTCTGTCTTTACCCAAGCGAGAACTTTTTCAGACCTACCCTTTGCGCTTGCTTGGTCACTCGGCCGGACAAAACCGGCAAAGCCGTCATAGCGGCGGGGGGCTGAGGCGACCGATGTGGCGATGGCGGGTGTCACAATTTGCGCGGAAGAAACCCGGTTTCGCCTCTGAACTGGGTCGATACTGTGCGGGCGAGCGTTCGGGGCGCGAGCTGAGCGGTGAACGGCGCCGGGCGGCGGGCGGCCCAGGGCGCCTGGGCGATGGTTGGCGGGCGGGGCGAGTGGCTGGGGGTGGCTGGGTGGCGAGGGGTGGTTCTGGGCTGTTCCGGCGTCTTCTGGGGCCCGGTCGCGGCTCGGCTGGGGCTGCTTAGTCAAAATTTGGTAAAGTCAAGACCTGAAAACGTCACTACCGCTGGGGGTCCGGGGTCTCCTGCGGTGGGTGGCGGGGTGCGGACCGTAGCCTTGCCGGGCAAAGCGGGGGCACCGCGCAGCCCACGGGGGGGTCAGCCCTGGGGGGTGGCGGGGGTGCGTTCGCGAGACGGCGCGGGGTGGCTGGCGGCGGGAGCGGGCGCGGTGGCCGGAACCTGGGGGGCAGGCGCGCGGGCCGGAAGCGGCGGGGCAGCGGTGGCGCGGGTGGCCGCTCGGGCGGCGGCGCGGCGCTGCTTGCTCCAGTGAGTGGGGCGCAGGCGCGGCATCGTCACCGGGAGCAGGGCCAGCACCGCGACCAGGGTCACCCCGACCAGGACGATCAGGTCGGTGCGGACCAGCGACAGGGACACGACGCCGCCGGTGAACAGCGCGGCCCAGAGGTACATGATGAGCACGCTGGAGCGGTGCGAGTGCCCGACGCTCAGCAGCCGGTGGTGCAGGTGCTTCTTGTCGGCGTCGAACGGCGACATGCCCGCGCGGGTGCGCCGGACGACGGCCAGCAGCAGGTCCGCGTAGGGGATGATCAGGATCGCGACCGGCAGCAGCAGCGGCAGCACGGTCGGGTACCGGTTGACCGTGTGGCTGTAGTGCAGCAGCACGTTCGGGTCGAGCAGGGCCGTGCTGGACAGCGGCACGTAGGCGAGCAGCAGCCCGATCAGCATCGATCCGGTGTCGCCCATGAAGATCCGGGCCGGGTGGAAGTTGTGCGGCAGAAAGCCGATGCACATCCCGGCCAGCAGCGCGGCGATCAGCGTCGGCACCGACTGGGAGTGGATGCCGACCACCCGGGCCAGCGTGTACGAGTAGACCAGGAACGAGCAGGCCGCGATCGCGACGATGCCAGCCGCCAGTCCGTCCAGCCCATCGATGAAGTTCACCGCGTTGATCGTGACCACCACGATCAGGATGGTCAGGATCAGCCCCAGCTGCGGCGGCAGGACGAACACCCCGCCGCCCGGCTCGGGCACCCAGGAGAGCACGATCTGGCTCCAGACGAGGATGCCGCCCGCGGCCACCTGGGCGGCGAGCTTGCTGATCGCGCCTATCCCCCACCGGTCGTCGATGATGCCGGTGACGACGAGCACGCCCGCCGCCATCAGCAGGCCCGGCACCGTCCGCGGCGACGGGAACGCCGCCCGCAGGTAGCTGAGCTGGTTGGCCACCAGCAGGCCGGCCGCCAGCCCGCCGTACATGGCGAGGCCGCCGGCCCGCGGTGTGGGCTGGACGTGCACGTCGCGAGCGCGAACGGTCTGGATCAACTTGGCCGCGATGGCACCACGCCGGACAAGCGGCGTCAGCAGGTAAGTGGTCGCGGCGGCGAGCAGCAGCGCGAGGACGTACTCCCGCACCTGCCGTCAGCCGTCCGTGACGGGGTCGCCAGACATCAAGAGCAACTTTAACCCCCGTACCAGTCCCCGGTGTCCGCCTTAGGCGGGGCCACCGGATTCGGCGTCGCGGGGCTGGCTCACGGTGTCAGTCTGCTCGCCCATGGTCGGAGGGTCGGCGGGCGTCGTTTTGCGCACGGCGGCCCGGCGGGGTGAGGTCTTCCGCTCGGCGGCCGGCTTGCGGGTGGCCCGCTCGGCGGCCGGCTTGCGCGGGGTGGTGGGTTTACGCGGCGCGGCGGCCTTGCGCGCGTTCTGGGCGGGCTCGGCCGCCGTTGTGGTCTCGGCAGCTTGCGGAGCCGGTGTGGCTGATGTGGGGGCCGCGTCGGAGGCGGGCTGGTCAGCGGCGGTGCTGGCAGCCTCGACGCTGGCGGTCCCGGCGGCGGCCGGTGTCTCAGCGGCCGGCGGTTTCCTGGTCCGGCCGGTCTTCTTGCCGGAGGTTGCGGCCACGAACGGGGCGGCCGGGACCGATTCGGACGTGACCGGCGCAGCCGGGTCGTCAGCGGCCTCCTGGGCCTGGGCCGAGTCCTCCATGAGCTTCTCGGCCGGGGATTCCGCCCGGTCCTGGGCCGGCACGATCGGGTCCACGTTGTCCTCGCCGGGAAGGGCCCAGGCCTCCGGCGTCCGGGCTGGGCTTGCTGTGGCTGGCGAGTCGGTGGCGGACAGCGCGTCGGCGCGGGCGTCGGCGGGGGACTCGGAGGGGATGTCGGGCGGGGCGTCGAGCATGCCGTCCGAGGCAGCGTCCGAGTCGGCCGCGTCGTCTGGGGCGGGGGCGGTATCGGGGATGCCGGCATTGCCATCGGCGCTGTCGTCGCCGGGGGGCGACACCTCTTCCCCGGTGACCAGGGACGCGACCTCGCGCAGGCGGTCCATGGAGATGGCGCCGGCCCGCAGCAGCCGGGGCACCGAGCCGGTCAGGTCGATGATCGTCGAGGCCACGCCGCCGCCGCAGGGGCCACCGTCCAGGTAGACCGCGACGGAGTCGCCGAGCTGCTCCATGGCCTCGTCGGCCGTGGTCGCGGCGGGCCGGCCGGTGGTGTTGGCGCTGCTCACCGCCATCGGGCCGGTCTTCTTGAGCAGGTCGAGAGCAGCAGCGTGCAGCGGCATGCGGACCGCTACCGTGCCCTTGGTGTCACCCAGGTCCCAGGCCAGCGTGGGCGTGGCCCGGGCGACCAGGGTCAGGCCACCCGGCCAGAACTCGTCGATCAGGTCCTGGCCGAACGCCCCGAAGTCGTCGACCAGGGCAGTGGCGGCGCGGACGGTGCCGACCAGCACCGGCGGCGGCATGTCGCGGCCGCGGCCCTTGGCGGCCAGCAGGCGGCTGACCGCCCACGGCGTGAACGCGTCGGCGCCGATGCCGTAGACGGTGTCGGTGGGGAGCACGATCAGCTCGCCCTTGCTGATCGCCTCGGCGGCGGCCGCCAGGCCGGCGGCGTGCTGGTCCGGGTCAGAAAGGTCGAAACGTTCGGTCATTACCGCTCATCCCGTCATCATCCGAGGTCTCATCCGTCGGGCTGGTCGCCCGGCCATGTCGCCGTGACGAAACGGTCCCGGCGTGCCAGGTCCTTGTGGTTCCGCGTGTCCCGCCAGCCCGCTTCCTCGGGGAAGACCCAGTAGACGGCGGCACCCTGCGGCGCGCCGTGCTCGACGGCCAGCAGGCCGCCGGGCCGCAGCAGCCGGCGGGCGACGCGCTCCACCACTCGGATCGCGTCGAGCCCGTCCTCACCACTCCACAACGCGGCCGGCGGGTCGTATTCTCCCACTTCCGGCGGGACGGTCGCGCCGACCGGGATGTAGGGCGGGTTGCTGACCACCAGGTCCACCTGGCCGTCGAGCTCGGGCAGGGCGCCGGCGAAGTCGCCGCCGTGCACGGTGACCCGGCCCGCGGTGTACGGGGCGGACGCCGCGACCCGCTTGACGTTGCGCTCGGTCCAGACGCGGGCGATGGGGTCGGCCTCGACCGCGTGCACCCGGGCACGCGGCACCTCCTGGGCGATGGCCAGCGCGATCGCGCCGGACCCGGTGCCCAGGTCGACCACCACCGGCTCGGCCACGTCCATCGCGCGCAGCCGGTCGATGGCCCAGCCGGTCATCACCTCGGTCTCCGGGCGGGGCACGAACACGCCCGGGCCGACCTCGAGCTCCAGGTAACGGAAGTACGCGCAGCCGGTGATGTGCTGCAGCGGCTCGCGGGCGGCCCGGCGCCCGATGCCCTCCCAGAACCGGGCGTCGAAGTCGGCGTCGGAGACCCGGTGCAGTTCGGTCCGCTTGACCCCGTGCACGTGGGCCGCGATCAGCTCCGCCTCGGCCCGCGGGGATTCCACCCCGGCCTCGGCCAGCCGGGCCGCCGCCAGCGCGATCTCATCCAGCAACAGGCTCACCCGGACGGCCCCCGTTGCGTGCGTGCCCGGTCCGCGTCACGCGCCCGGGGTCCCGTCGTCGCCGAGCTTCTCGGCCATCTCGGCGTCGGCCAGCGACTGGATCACGGCGTCCAGGTCGCCGTCGATGACCTGGTCCAGGTTGTAGGCCTTGAAGCCGACCCGGTGATCGGAGATGCGGTTCTCCGGGAAGTTGTAGGTGCGGACCCGCTCGGACCGGTCCACGGTCCTGACCTGGCTGCGCCGCTCGGCCGAGGCCTTTTCGTCGGCATCGGCCTGGGCCTGGGCCAGCAGCCGCGCGCGCAGGATGCGCATGGCCTGCTCCTTGTTCTGGAGCTGGCTCTTCTCGTTCTGGCAGGACACCACGATGCCGGTCGGGACGTGGGTCAGCCGGACCGCGGAGTCGGTGGTGTTGACGCTCTGACCGCCCGGCCCGGAGGAGCGGAACACGTCGGTCCGCACGTCGTTGGGGTCGATCTCGATCTCGACCTGCTCGGCTTCCGGCATGACGAGCACGCCCGCGGCCGAGGTGTGGATGCGGCCCTGGGACTCGGTGACCGGGACCCGCTGGACGCGGTGCACGCCGCCTTCGAACTTCAGCCGGGACCAGGCCCCTTGGCCCGGGGCCCCCTTCTTACCCTTGACCGCCAGGGTGGCGGCCTTGACGCCGCCCAGGCCGGTGACGGTCGAGTCGAGCACCTCGGTGGCCCAGTGGTGGCGCTCGGCGTAACGCTGGTACATCCGCAGCAGGTCGCCGGCGAACAGGGCCGACTCCTCGCCGCCCTCGCCCGCCTTGATCTCCAGGATCACGTCGCGGCTGTCGTTGGGGTCGCGGGGGACCAGCATCCGCCGCAGCTGCTGCTCGAGCTCGGCCTGCCGGGCCTTGAGCTGGTCGGCTTCGGCCGCGAAGCCCGGGTCCTCGGCGGCCAGCTCGCGGGCCGCCTGCTCGTCGTCGATGGCCTGCCGGTACTCGGCGTAGGCGCGCACGATGGGGGTCAGCTCCGCGTAACGGCGGCCGAAGTCGCGAGCCTGGTCGGCGTCGGCGTGCACGCCGGGGTCGGCCAGGGCGCGCTCCAGCTCCGCGTGCTCGGACGCCAGCTCCGCGAGCCGGTCGAACACTGTCCCTTCACTCCTTTGTGGTCAAAAACAGGAATCCGCCTGGCGTGCGGGGCACGCCAGGCGGACGGTAAGTGCGTGGTCAGTGCGCGGGCGCGTTACTTGCTCTTGTCGGTGCCCGCGGCCTTCTTGCCGAAGCGGCGCTCGAACCGGGCGACGCGGCCACCGGTGTCCAGGATCTTCTGCTTGCCGGTGTAGAACGGGTGGCAAGCCGAGCAGACGTCGGTGTGGATCTCGCCGTTCGGCGCGGTGCTCCGGGTGGTGAAGGTGTTCCCGCAGGAACAGGTCACCGTGGTGGGACCGTAACTCGGGTGAATCTCAGGCTTCACGATTACTCCTGCCTCGTGCGGTCGCCGGGTCGCCAGGTCACCCGTCATATGGACGGGCCGGCCCTCTGCGGCGTGAACCGGAACCGCGTGGTCGCGGCTTCTAGTGTGCCAGACCGTAGAACACCGCGTGACCGTTGGAGATTCCCGGTAGCGGCGGCGTCCTGGCCCCGGTCAGCCACAGCATCGAAGGCGCCAACGATGACGTGATAGCAGCATCGAAGGCGCCAACGATGACGTGGTCCCCGCTCGCGCCCGGGACGGACTGCCCGCCCCGCCCGTGGGGCGCGGCAGATTCGCGGACTGCCCTCAGCGCGAGGACCCTTTATTCATGATGAAAATGGTCTAAACCAGCCAGAGTACCCAGATATTCATCATTCTTGGACTGTTGACATCGTTGTCCGCGACGTGGTTGCGTGAGTTTGTGTTTATTCTCGTCGCTATGTCCGCATTACTCGACGAAGGGCATCAGCCATGACCCGTTGTCGTCCCCGCCGCATCGTGTATGCGCTGGTCGCGGCGGCCACCGCCCTCGGCACGACGGTGGCCGGCGCCAGCGCCGCCTCGGCCGCGGCCAGTGCCTCCCCGGCGGTCAAGCTCGTCACCAGCCCGGCCTCCCTGGTCAACCCGTTCATCGGCACGTCCGGCGCGGTGGACACGTTCCCCGGGCCGGACATGCCGTTCGGGATGATCCAGTGGAGCCCGGACACCTCGCCGGACCGCCCCGACGGCGGCGGCTACGAATACAGCGACTCCCAGCTGATGGGCTACAGCCTGACCCACGTCAGCGGCCCGGGCTGCAGCGCCTACGGCGACCTGCCGATCCTGCCGACAGTGGGCGCGATCGGCAGCTCACCCGGCAGCACCACCGACTCGTTCTCCCACGCCAGCGAGACCGCGCAGGCCGGCTACTACGCCGACACCCTCGGCAACGGTGTGTCGGTCAAGCTGACCGACACCACCCGGGCCGGCATCGGGTCGTTCAACTTCCCGGCCAGCAGCCAGGCCAACCTGCTGCTCAAGCTGTCCGGCAGCGCCGACCAGGTGGACGGCACCAGCGCCTCGGTCGTCGGCGACAACCAGGTGACCGGCTCGGTCTCCGGCGGGCACTTCTGCGGCCAGTCCTCACCGCCCGAGAACGACTACACGCTGCACTTCGACATCGTGTTCAACCAGCCGTTCACGACCAGCGGCACCTGGGGCGGCTCCGGCTCGTCCTCCTCGGCGACCAAGGGCACCAAGAAGGTCAGCCAGAACAACGTGACCCACAAGACGGCCGCGACCCCGAAGGCGACCACCCCGTCGGCCAAGGTGTTCGCCGGCGCCAAGCCCGACCTCAAGCCCCGGACGCAGCCCCAGCCGACCGTGCACGGGGCCAGGACGGCGGCGCCGCAGACGACCGTGACCAACCCGGACGGCGTCTACCTGACCTTCGACACGACCAAGAACCAGACCGTGACGGCCAAGGTCGGCATCTCGTTCACCAGCGACACGGGTGCCGCCACCAACCTGTCCTCGGAGATCCCGGCCTGGAACTTCAACGCGGTCCGCAACGCCAACGTGGCGGCCTGGAACGCGCTGCTCGGCAAGATCCAGGTCGGCGGCGGTGACGCCGCCCAGCAGACCGAGTTCTACACCGCGCTCTACCACGCGCTGCTGCACCCCAACGTGTTCAGCGACGACAACGGCCAGTACCTCGGCTTCGACGGCAAGGTGCACACGGTCGCCAAGGGCCACCAGGCCTACGCCAACTGGTCCGGCTGGGACATCTACCGCGACCAGGTCCAGCTGGCGGCGATGATCGCGCCCCAGCAGACCTCGGACGCGATCACCTCGATGCTGGCCGACTACAGCCAGACCGGGATGCTGCCCAAGTGGAACCTGGGCGGCGGCGAGTCCTACGTGATGGTGGGCGACCCGTCCGACTCGATCATCGCCGACGCCTACGCCTTCGGAGCCAAGGACTTTGACGTGAGTACGGCCCTGAAGGACATGGAAGCGGAGGCGACCAGCACCAACAACATCCGGCCGGGTAACTCCACCCTGCTGGCCAAGGGCTACCTGCCCTACGACGGGACCTACGGCTGCTGTAACTTCTACGGCCCGGTGTCGACCCAGCTCGAGTACGACTCGGCCGACTACGCGATCGCGGCGCTGGCCAAGGCGTCTGGTGACACCGCCAACTACACCAAGTTCGCGACGCTGGCCCAGAGCTGGCAGGCCGTGTTCAACGCGGGCAGCGGCTACATGCAGGCCAAGCTGTCCAACGGCCAGTGGCTGCCCGGCTTCACCCCGGGGACCTCGGCTGGCTTCGTGGAGGGCACGTCGGCTCAGTACACGCCGATGGTGCCGTTCAACATCCAGGCGCTGATCAACGCCCGCGGTGGCAACGCGGCCTGGATCAGCTACCTCAACAGCCTGACGTCCAACCTGACCAGTCCGAGCAGCACCAACGCCGACCTGTCGAACGAGCCCAGCCTGGAGATCCCGTACGAGTACGACTACGCGGGCGCGCCGTACCTGACCCAGCAGACGGTCCGGAACGTGGAAGACCAGCTGTACTTCGACGCCCCGGTCGGCCAGGACGGCAACGACGACCTCGGCGCGATGAGCTCCGCCTACGTCTGGGACGAGCTCGGCTTCTACCCGGAGACCCCGGGCACGCCGACGCTGGCCCTCGGCAGCCCGGTGTTCCCCAAGACGGTCGTGCACGAGGGCAGCGGCAACACGCTGACCATCAACGCGAGCGGGGCCCAGGACTCGGCGCCCTACATCCAGGCCATGACCGTGAACGGCCAGGCCTGGAACAAGGCGTACCTGGACTACGGCACGCTGTCGGCCGGCGGGACGATCAACTACACACTGTCCACAACGCCCGACAAGTCCTGGGCGGCGAGCGCGGCCGACGCCCCGCCGTCGGACTCGACCGGTGAGCAGACCGCGCTGACCTCGGCCGGCCCGGCCAGCGGGCTGGTCATCGCGCCCGGCTCGACCGGCACCGCCACGCTGACCGTCACCAACCTGACCGGCTCGGCGATCACCGCGAACTGGACGGCCGCCGCGTCCAGCAGCAACCTGACCCTCACCCCCACCAGCGGCACCCTGACCGTGCCGACCGCGTCGTCGGCCACGGCCAAGGTCACCGTCACGGCCGGGGCGACCGAGGGGGCGTACTCGGTGGCGTTCACGACCAAGCTGAGCGACGGGACGGCGCTGCCGGGCACCGCAGTCGGCGTGGACGTGGCCAAACCGGGTGAGCTGTGGCCCTACTACACCTCCATCGGCATGTCCGACGACGGCCAGGTCACATCCTCGGGCTACAACGGTGACTCGTGGCTGTACTCGGCCACCGCGCTGGCGGCGGCCGGGGTGACCCCCGGGTCGACCCTGAACGCGGACGGCATCGCCTACACCTGGCCGAACGAGCCCGCCGGGAGCAACGACAGCATCGAGGCGTCTGGCCAGACGATCCCGGTGTCGCTCCCGTCCGGGGCGACCAGGATCGGCCTGCTGGGCAGCGCCACCGACGCCAGCGCCAGCGGCGCCACCGGGACGCTGACCGTCACCTACACCGACGGCAGCACCCAGCAGATACCGGTCGCGTTCAGCGACTGGACCCTCGGAGCCGGTGCCTACAAGGTGCTGTCCGGGGACACGGTCGCGGTCACCACGCCGTACCGGAACATCGACGACGGCACCTCGGACCAGACCACGACCTACGTGTACTCGTTCGCGGCGGCGCTGGAGTCCGGCAAGACGGTCGCCAGCGTCACTCTGCCCAACCCGGGTGACGGCTACATCGGCGTCTTCGACATCTACGGCGCCTGAGTAATTACTGACGGCGGGGCCCGGGCCGTGCGGCCCGGGCCCCGCCGGGCGTAGGGGCGGCAGTGTAGCCGGGAATTTCCGGCGATGCCGGCCGAACCGGTGAACCGGGTGCCGGCTCTCTCCGTAGTCATGGAAGAGGGACGCGCTACTGGGGGCCGGAGGCAGGATGCAACACCCGAAAGATCCCTTCCCCTCCGATGACCCGCTGCCCCGGCGCACCCAGCGCAGCGGCCACCAGCCGGGCGGCGAGTTCTCCCGGCCGCGTTCCTCCCCCCGGCCGCCCTCTCCCCTGCAGCCTCCCCCGCCGCCTCTTCCGCCGGGCATGCCGCTGCCGGCGCCCGCCGCTCCCCCGTTGCCGCTGGTCCCGCCGGAGACCCATCACGCGGAGGCGCACGCGGACGAGGCGCGCGCCGACGAGCTGGCCGGGACGCACGAAGATGCGCACGGTGAGGTGGGCGGCGGCCAGGTGCTGTTCGAGGCCTGGGAGCCGCCGGACGGGCCGGCCGACCCGTGGTGGGACGTGTCGCTGCCGCCCGAGTTCGACGAACTGCCAGCCGGGAACGTGGCTGACCTGGAGCTGGTGCTGCCCCGGGCCGGCGGGAGCGGCGGGGCCGGGGGCGGCGGCCAGCGGCCACCCCGGCGGACGGCGGGGGCCGCCTGGGACGGCCCCCGGCACGCGCGGCCCGGGCGGGCCGCGCAGTACGAGCGGTACGGGCACCCCGGGCGGTACGGGCGTGGGCGCGGGCGCTGGGGTGGTGCGTTCCTGGCCCTGACCGGCGCATTGGCGCTGGCCGGGGCGGTGCCGCTCGGCATCCTCGGGGTCCGGACCCTGACCGACCGGCCGGCGCCGACCGTGACCACGGCGCCGATGGCCGACGGCCACCCGATCAGCGCGCCCGCCAGCGCCCCGGCCGGCCAGCCCAGCCAGCTCAGCCAGGGCCAGACGGCGGTGGCGCCGGGTACCTCTGCGTCGCCGTCCGCGGCCGGGTCGGTGGGGACGTCCACGGGCCCGTCCGCGGGCTCGTCGGCGGGTGGCACCGCCAGCGGCGGGGCGGCCAGCGGGGCCAAGGCGGCCACCCTGGCCATGAGCGCCGGTCCCGGCTGCCGCAGCCTGAGCGGGGTGGTCGTGTTCCCGTTCCACGCGCCGGCCGGGGACGGGTGGCAGCCGGGCAGCGCCCGCCAGACCGGGCCGTGTGGCAGCTCGTTCACCTACAGCCTGCTGGCCAACGTGCGCAACGACTCCGGCAACTGGCACGACCACTACGCCTGGATCTTCTCCACCGGCCGCAAGGTCGCGTCCTGCACGCTGAGCTTCTACATCCCGCCGTCCGCGCACGCTACCTCGTCGGGGTTCTACTGGATCAGCACCGGCTCGGACAACCCGGAGAACCGGATGGCCGACTTCAGCATCGACCAGAAGGCCTCCCAGGGCCAGTGGGTGACCAAGGGGCCGCTCACCTTCCCGGGCGGCACCGTGCTGGTCGAGCTGACCGACCGCGGCGTCGGCCCCGAGCAGGACTCGGTCGAGGCCGGCGTGCTGCAGTTGCGCTGCGTGTGACTCAGGCGGGGCCGGCCAGGTCGGCGCCGACCGAGGCGAACGCGGCCGCGATCTCGGCCCGGGCCGCGCCGCCCGCCAGCAGCACATGCAGCAGCAGCCGGGCCTTGATCGGGTCCAGGAACCCCGCGCCGATCAGCCCGCGCGGGCGCAGGTCGAGCTCGGAACCGGGGTAGGCGTAGGTGCTCGCCAGCACCATCCCGGCTCCGGCCCGGGAGGCGAGCACGACCGGGATGCGCTGAGCGGTCTCGCCCAGCAGGCCGGCCAGCGACGCGGGCACGTGCCCGCCGCCGAACCCGGCCACCACCAGCCCGCTGAACCGGTCGGCGGCGGCTTCCAGCAGCGTCCCGTCGTCGCCGAGAACCATGGTGATCAGCCCGATCCGGACCGGCGGGCCCGGGAGCGGTCCCGGCGACGGCGCCGGTGGCGGATCTGGTGGCGGATCCGGTAGCGCGGGCCACCGGGCCGGGCGGGTCAGCAGGACCACGCGGTCCTCGGCCACGATGCCGAGCGGCCCGGCCAGCGGGCTCACGAACGCCCCGACGCTGGTGGTGTGCGCCTTCCGCACGAACCGGGCCGCGTGGATCTCATCACTGAACACCACCACGCAGCCCAGGCCACGGGCGTCCGGGCTGGTGGCCACCGTCACCGCGGCCCGCAGGTTGGCGGGTCCGTCGGGCCCGGCCAGCGTGGGGTTTCGCATCGCGCCGGTGAACACGACCGGCACGTCGCCGGCATAGAGCAGGTCGGCCAGGAACGCCGTCTCCTCGATCGTGTCGGTGCCCTGGCTGACCACGACCCCGGCCGCACCCGCCGCGACCTCGGCCCGGATCGCGCGGACCAGGTCCACCACGTCGCCGATGGTCAGCGAGGAGCTGGCCGTCTGCCGGAAATCGCGCACCTGAAGGTCGGCGCCGGCCCGGCCCAGGCCGGGCACCGAAGCCAGCAGGTCGGCCCCGGCCAGCTGGGGGATGACGCCACCGGCGGTGGTGCCCGAGGCGGTGGTGCCCCCGGCGGTGGTGCCCGCGGCGGTGCTGGCGATCGTGCCACCCAGCGTGAACAGCACTGTCTTCATGCCGATCCCTCTAGCACACGAAGAGGCCTCTCGTCCGCTATCCACAGATCCGCGCCGGCGTGCGGCGGTTATCCACAGGCACGCAAACCGGCATGGTGCGGTGCGATCAGGCTGGCCAGGCTGGACCCATGCGCACGGAAATCCCGTCGTCCAGCCGGTCGCTCATCCGCCGGCAGGGCGGCGTTATCACCCGCCGCCAGGCGGTCACCACGGGGCTGCCCGCCACCACCGTGGAGTCCTGGGTCCAGCGAGGCCGCTGGACCCGCCTGGCCCGCGGCATATACGCGGCGTCGGGCGGGCCGCCGTCGCGGGACACACTGCTCTGGGCCGCGCTGCTGCGGGCCGGCCCGGACGCGGTGCTCAGCCACGAGACCGCCGCCGAGTTGTGCGGCCTGCTCCCCCGGCCGGGCCCGATCATCCACGTCACGGTCCCGGCCCGCCGCAATCCCGCCCGGTCCGGCGCCATGCCGGGGATCGTGGTGCACCGGTCGGACCGGGCCGGGCGCGGCCGGCCCGGGCCGGGCGCGCCGGAGCAGGCCGCCGGCCGCCGCACACCCGGATCGACGAAACCGTCATCGACCTGACCCAGACGTCGGCCAGCTTCGGCGAGGCGTTCAGCTGGCTGGGCCGGGCCGTCGCCCAGGGGCTCACCACGCCGCGCCGGCTGAGCCAGGACGCGGCCAGCCGGCCGCGGCTGCACTGGCGGGCCGAGCTCGGCGCCGCCCTGGCCGAGCTGGCCCGGGGCGGGCTGCTGGCCGGCGATCCACCCGGATCACCGGGGCGGCGCCGGGGCGGCCCCACCGCCCGTGGAGGGGGCACGAGCGATGGGTGCCGATCGGTTCAGCTCATGTAAGCGGGCCATGGACGGAACCTTGCTGACGCCCCGTGAGGCGGGCAACGGCAGGGCCCCATCATGGCGCGCCGTCACCGTTCGCGGCGCTGGAAGCCGAAGTTGGCCGGAGTATTGCCCGGCTTTGCCGCCCTATCGCCGGTAACGGCGTCACCCCGGGCTCGGTGGCCACGTCCTCGGTCGCCACTCCGGCGGGATCCCATCGAAAAAATGACTTGCTCTCGATTTTGACAGTAACTATCATTTCGGATTGACACCAGAAAGGATGTGACTGTCATGGGGACGACGGGGGTGAGCGGCGCCCGGCGATGGTGGGCGCTGATCGCGGTGGCGATGAGCATGCTCTGCGTCGGGCTGGACCTCACGGTCCTGAACCTGGCCCTGCCGACGATCGCCAACTCGCTGCACGCGTCAACCAGCGACCTGCAGTGGTTCAACGACGCCTACAGCCTGGTGCTGGCGGCGGCGGTGCTGCCGGCCGGCCTGCTCGGCGACCGCATCGGTCGCAAGAAGGTCCTGATGAGCTCGCTGGCGGTGTTCGGGGCGAGCTCGGCCGCCTGCGCCTACGCGACGTCCTCGGGCGAGCTGATCGCCGCGCGGGCCGTCCTCGGTCTCGGCGCGGCCGCGATCATGCCGCTGGCGCTGGCCATCATCCCGGTGCTGTTCGCGCCGGAGGAGCGGCAGCGGGCGACCGCGGTCATGGCCTCCACGCTGTTCCTCAGCTTCCCGATCGGGCCACTGGTCGGCGGCTCGCTGCTGGACCACTTCTGGTGGGGCGCGGTGTTCCTGATCAACGTGCCGGTGGTGGCGTTCGCGCTGATCGCGGTGGGCTTCCTGATGCCGGAGTCGCGGAGCACCGAACGGCCGCGGGTGGACTGGGCCGGGGTGCTGATCTCCAGCGCCGGGCTGATCGCGCTGACCTACGGCGTCATCCAGGCCGGCCAGGACGGCTGGACCGACCCGACCGCGCTGGGCACGATCGTGGCCGGGGCGGCGGTACTGGCCGGGCTGATCGGCTGGGAACGCCGGCTGACCCGGGGCGGCGAGCGTCCCGGCGGGTCGGTCGCATCCGGGGTGCGGCCGCTGATCGAGCTGCCGCTGTTCCGCTCGGCCGGGTTCGCCTGGGGCACGATCCTGGCCACACTGGTCTCGTTCGCGATGTTCGGCATCTTCTTCGCGATGCCGCAGTATTTCCAGGAGGTGCGGGGCACGGACGCGTTCGGCAGCGGCCTGCGGATGCTGCCGATGATCGGCGGGATGCTGGTCGGCATGATCTTCGGGACCCGGCTGCAGAGTCCCCGCCGCGACGCGGCCGGGGAGCCGCTGGAGCCCCGGGCGACGGCCCGGTCGATGGTGGCCATCGGCTTCGGGGTGATGGCGGTGGCGCTCGGGGTGGGCGCGCTGACCAACGTCACCAGCGGCACCGGGTTCACCGCCGCCTGGTTCGCGGTGGCCGGCCTCGGGCTGGGGCTGGCGATGCCGGCCGCGATGAACGCCGCGCTGGGGGCGCTGTCGGCCGAGCGCAGCGGGGCCGGATCCGCCCTGATCACCGCGATGCGGCAGGTCGGGGCCACGATCGGGGTGGCGGTCCTGGGTACGATCCTCAACAACATCTACCAGAGCCACCTGACCAGCTTCGGCCTGCCCGCGGCGGTGACGAGCGCGGCCAAGAGCAGCGTGGCCGCGGGCGTGACGGTGGCCCACGCGGCCCATTCCGCCAGCCTGCTGGTGGCGGTGCGCACCTCGTTCGTGCACGGCCTGGACGTCATGCTGTGGGTCTGTGGCGGGATCGCGCTGGCCAGTGCGATCCTGGCGGTGGTGTTCCTGCCGCGCCGGGGCCGCGACGCCACGGTGGCTGCGGTCACGCCGGTAGATGATGAAACGGCAGTTCAGCGGGCAGAATTGGGACTATGACGGAGATCCTCGGCCGCGCGTCCGATCAGCCCACCGGCCTGCGCGAGCGGAAAAAGGCCCGGACCCGGGCCACCATCCGCGAGGAAGCACTGCGCCTGTTCCGGGAGCAGGGCTACTACGCCACCACCGTGGAGCAGATAGCGGCGGCGGCCGAGGTCTCACCCAGCACGTTCTTCCGGTACTTCCCGACCAAGGAAGACGTGGTCCTGCAGGACGACATGGAGCCGCTGCTGGCCGAGGCGATCGAGCACCAGCCGCCCGAGCTGGGGGTGGTGGCGGCTGTCCGGGGCGCGATGCGCACGGTGTTCGGCAACATGGACCAGCAGCAGTGGGACCGGATGCGCCAGCAGGCCGAGCTGTCCATGACCACCCCCGAGGTCCGGGCCCGGGCCATGGACGACTTCGCCCGCACGATCACCGTGATGGCCGAGGTGGTGGCCCGGCGCACCGGCCTCAGCCAGGATGACATGCGGGTCCGCACCGCGGCGGGCGCCATCTTCGGCGCCATCCTGGCCGCCACCGCGCCCTGGGACGGGTACCGCGACGACTTCGTCAGCACCAGCCTTTTCGACCGGGTCGACGAGGCCCTCGCCGTCCTCGAAGAGGGCCTCAGCCTCTAGGTCGCTGCCTCCCGGCCACCCCGGTGACGTGGCCGTCCTGGTCGGTCACGTACCGGCCGCGCGACAGGTCCACCAGCACGAGCTCGTTGCCGAACGGGTCGGCGACGATCATGACCTGGCCGACCGGGATGGCGAAGGGGCCGGCCAGCGCCCGGCCGCCTGCCGACACGATCTCCCGGGCCGCCTCGGCAGCCGAGGCCACCAGCCAGTTGGGCGCGTGCGGGAGCTCGGTCGATAGCACGATCTCGGTGTCGCTGTCCGGCATCGCCAGGGCCGCCTGCCCGATCTCGTCATTGCGCCAGCGCAGCGCCTGGCCCAGGACATCCCGGTAGAAGCGCAGCCCGCGGTCGAGATCGGGTACATGCACCATGACCGCATCGATTTTTTGCAGCAGCGGAGCATTTCGCATGACCCGAGCATCCCCGCCTCCACCGACAATCCGGCCGCTCCTGCCCGGGTTGACGCCCGCCGCCGCTCGGGGCTCACGCAGTCCGCCGCCGAGCTGACGCCGGCCACTTTTGCCGGCGGTGGAATTTTGAAATTTCAAGTATCGTTAGACGGGCATCAGACCTTGAGGAGGACAGATGCCAGCCGTCACCGTTGAGGACATCCTGGTTTTGCCGCGTGTGGCCGAGCCCGACCGCGGCACCGCGGCCGACCGCCCCGTGCGCACGATCACCACCGCTCCCAAGGGTTACGAGGGTGAGGGCTTCCCGGTGCGCCGGGCCTTCGCCGGCGTGGACCTGCGGCAGCTCGACCCGTTCATCCACATGGACCAGATGGGCGAGGTCGAGTACGCGCCGGGCGAGCCCAAGGGCACCCCGTGGCACCCCCACCGCGGCTTCGAGACCGTCACCTACATGATCGACGGCATCTTCCGGCACCAGGACTCCAACGGCGGCGGCGGCCTGATCACCAACGGCGACACCCAGTGGATGACGGCCGGCGGCGGGATCCTGCACATCGAGGAGCCGCCCGAGGAGGTCGTGATGAAGGGTGGCCTCTTCCACGGCTTCCAGCTCTGGGTCAACCTGCCCGCCGAGCTGAAGATGACCACCCCGCGCTACCAGGACATCCGGGCCGGGCAGGTCAAGCTGCTCAGCTCGCCCGACGGTGGTGCGCTGCTGAGGGTCATCGCCGGCGAGCTCGGCGGCCACCAGGGACCAGGCGTGACCCACACGCCGATCACGATCGTGCACGCCACCGTCTCTCCCGGCGCCCAGCTGCGGCTGCCGTGGCGGGCGGACTTCAACGCGCTGGCCTACGTGCTGGCGGGCTCGGGCACGGTAGGCGAGGACCGGCGGCCGATCGGCGCGGGCCAGCTGGCCGCGTTCGGCCCTGGCGACGTGCTCACCGTCGCCGCGGACCAGCATCAGGACGGTCCGGCCGGGCAGCTGGACGTGCTGCTGCTCGGCGGCCAGCCGATCCGTGAGCCGGTGGCCGCCTACGGGCCGTTCGTCATGAACACCCGGGCCGAGCTGGTGCAGGCGTTCGAAGACTTCCAGGCGGGGCGGCTGGGCAGCATCCCGGCCGAGCCGGCCACCGTCCCGGCCGAGCCGCACCCCGGTCACGACGTGCTCTGACCGGTCCCGCGAGCGCGCGGGCCCGGGACCAGCGCAAGCGCGCGGGACCGGGCCGGCCGGGCCAGCTGAGGCGGGCCAGCTGAGGCGGGTCAGCCGAGGCGGGCCAGGCGCAGGGCCAGTACCGGGCAGCCGTTGACCGCCCGGCGGGCCTGGCGTTCCAGGCCCGCCGGCACCGGCCGGGGGTCCAGCAGCGGGTAGCCCCACTCGTCCAGGTCGATCATCTCGGGCAGCAGCTCGGCGCAGGCGCCGTGCCCGGCACAGGCGATCGGATTGACCTTCAGCTGCTTGTGCGCGCTCATCGCCGGCTCCCGTCCTGACTGGTCACGGTGGGCGGCCCGGGCAGCGGCAGGAACGGCTCGGCGGCCGTCGCCGTGCACCGGCCGTCGGCGTGCAAGTCGAGCTCGGCCGCGAACGTGGCCAGCGCGCTGCCCGCGAAGCGGGCCGTTCCGTCCGGGTGGGCGCAGGCGCCCCGCCCGCTGACCAGCCCGGCCCAGCGCTCGACGTCGGCCCGGACCTGACGGCCGGGCCGGGGCCCGGCCAGCTCGGCCAGGGCTTCGGCCATGCGCGGGAGGCCGTTGAGGCAGGGTCCGCACTGACCGGCCGACTCCAGGGCGAGGTAGCGGACCACCCGCGCGGTCTCGGCCAGCCCGCACCGGCTGGCCGGCAGCGCCGCGATCACCCCCGCGCCGACGATGCCGCCGCTGGCCCTGAGCGCGGCGTTGTCCAGCGTCAGGCGGGCGGCGCGGGCGGCCGGGATCCAGGTGCCGTGGTAGCCGCCGATCAGCACCGCCTGCGCGTTGCCGGCGGGGCGTACGGGGCCGATGGGGTGGGTGGGGTTGGCGGGGGTTCCGGTGCGGGCCCGGCCGGACGGCAGGTCGGGGCCGAGCAGAGCGGCCAGCGGGGTGCCGAGCGCCACCTCGGTGACGCGGGTGGTCCCGTCGGCGTGGTGGACCGTGCAGAGCATGCTGCCGGGCTCGGCGGCCGTGCCCAGCTGGCGGAACCAGCCGGGGCCGAAGCGGGCGATGAGCGCGATGTGGGCCAGCGTCTCCACGTTCTGGACCAGCGTGGGCGCGCCACCGACTCCCCGCTCGAAGACCCGGGGCGGCGCGTAGCTGGGCACCGCCTCGCCGCCGTTGAGCACGCTGACCATGGCCGTCTCCTGACCGGCGAGGAACCGGGCCGGGGCCGACGCCAGCCACACCGGCACCCGGTCGATCCGGCCGGACCAGCGTTCGGACATGGCCCGGCGCAGCACCTCACCGAGCGGGCCGCGGTCCGCCTCGTGCACGTACAGGCACGCTTCCTGGGCGCCGACCGCCTCGGCCACCAGCTGCAGCCCGTCCAGCACCAGGTGCGGGGCCAGCCACAGCAGCGACACGTCCTTGTCGCTGGCCGGCTCGCTCTCGGCGCCGTTGCCGACCACGAACGGACGGCCGCCGGCCGCCGCCACCGCGGCCAGCTTGCGGTGCACCGGGAACGCGGCACCGCCGCGGCCGGTCAGCCCGGCCGCCTCCAGCTCGGAGATCAGCCGCTGCCGACCGTTCCGGTACGGGACGTGCCCGAGCCGGCCCAGATGGGCGCCCAGTGACTCGGGCTGGCCGGAGGCGGGGGGCAGCAGCCGCGGCAGGCCGTCCAGCCGGGGCCCCGGTCCCGGCGCCCAGGACGCCGGGCCGTGCGGGGCGGATGTGGCGGGTGCGCTCATCGGCGATCTGCTTTCTCAAGTCGGCGGCTGGTGGCGGCGCGCATGACCGCGCTGACCCGCTGGGCCCGCGGCACCTGCCGGGCCATCAGGACCAGCCGCCAGATCAGCGCGGCGGCCAGGACGGCCGCGCACAGCACGGCCAGCCAGAGCAGCAGGCCACGCTGCATGTCGGTGCTGGAGCCGAGGCTGTGCGCGAACGCGACCGGCCAGCTCGCGTAGGCCAGCCAGTGCACCGCCTTCCACAGCCGGTGGCTCAGGTGCCCGCGGACCAGGCTGGTCACGATCAGCGCCAGCATCAGGTCGAACGAGATCGCGCCGAGGCCGAGCCAGAAGCCCTCGTAGCCCGAGGTGAACGGGATGACCGCGGAGATCAGCGGGACGCTCACGTACCCGTCGATCACCGCGGTGATCACGTGGATGACGATGAACACGACCGACATCAGCGACAGGTTCCGGTGCAGGTTGGTCACGGCGAACCGGGGCAGGCCCGGAAGCCTGCCCTGCCGGTTGACCAGGATGCCGAGCACCATGACGGCGGTGAGCAGCAGCAGGGACACGACGCCGGTCGCCCGGCTGACGTACCAGGGCAGCGTGCTGGCGGTGATCCCGTGCATCAGGAGCCGCCCGAAGTGGCGTGACCCGAGCCAGAGCTGGACGACGGGCTCGAGGACGGGCTGCTCAGGCCGCTGGAACTCGACGACCCGCTGTCGGAGTTATTCGAGTTACCGGAACCGCTCGAGCTGGAGTTGCTGCCCGAGCTGGTTGAGCCCGACGAGCCCGAGGAGCTGGAGCCCGAAGAGCTGGTACCCGAGGAGCCGGAACTGGTGCTGCCCGTGCTGGACGAGCTCCCGGACTTGGCCGTGCTGCTGGTGGCCGACCCGGGCAGCGCCAGCGCGACCGCCCCGGCCGCCAGCACGCTGGCCACGCCGACCGTCGCGGTCGTGGTGGTGATCCGGCTGCTGGCTCGCTGGCGGGCGGCCACGGCCCGGGCCACGGTGTCTCGCTTCCGGCTGTTCATGACTTGAAGTTTCACCTCATCGCCTGGGCGGGTCCTCGGTGTAGTTTCTGAGCCAGCTATGAGCCTGCACGCCCGCGGCGCCCGGCGTAACCCGGCTAGGCTCAGAAGTGTCGGGAGCCGGTGTCGATTGGCATTGGGGGGGCACACATCGATTACGGAGAGAGGGGCAAGTCATGACACCAACTCCGGACGCCCAGCAGCCGCCTGAACGTGAAGATCAGGCCGGGACCGGGCCGGGCGGCGCGGAGATCCCGGTCCCGCGGGCAGAATTCCTCCAGGCACCCAGGCAGCTGATGCGGGGGTCGCGCGCCCTGGTCATCGGCGGAGCGGCCGGGATCGGACGGGTGATCGCACTCGGGCTGGCCCGGGAAGGCGTCGACGTGGCGATCGTCTACGCCCCCGACGAGCCGGTCGAGGACGCCACCGAGACGGCAGCCCTGGTCGAGCAGGAGGGGCGGCGGTGCATCACCATGCGCGGCGACCTCTCGGACGAGGACACCTGCCAGCAAGCGGTCGACCAGACCGTGGCCGAGCTGGGCGGGATCGACATGCTGGTCAACGTGACCGCGATCCAGAGCGGTTTCAGCGACCTGGCGGCCCTGGACGACGACCGGTGGGAGCGGAGTTTCCGCACGAACCTTTTCAGCTTCTTCATGGCCACGCGGCGGCCCATCCCGGGTGGCCGCAAGCGCAGGGGCCGCCGTCGTCCGCTCACCGGAGACCTGATCCCCAGGGACCTGTGACCTGGACCGGCGCACCAGACCGGCCGTGTCCCGGGGGCGCGCCCCCGGGCTGCTCCGTCGGCGCTCAGGTGAGGGTGTCACCTTCGCCACGCCGGCGCTAGTGACACCATGGCTGCCATGACCGACCGCCGCAGCGACGCGGCCGCCTTCCGGGCCGCTCGCGATCTCCTGCTCCGTCACCGTGCCGACTACCAGGCCGCCCGGGCCGAATTTTCCTGGCCCGTGCTGGAAGAGTTCAACTGGGCACTGGACTGGTTCGACGCGATCGCCGCCGAGCACCCGGACCGGGCCGCGCTGCGCATCGTGACCAAGGACGCGGCGCACGGCACCCGGATCAGCTACGCGGACATGGCCGCCCGGTCGAGCCAGGTGGCCGGCTGGCTGCGCGAGCTGGGGGTCCGGCGCGGGGACCGGCTGCTGCTGATGCTGGGCAACATCGCGCCGCTGTGGGAGGTCATCCTGGCCGCGATGAAGCTCGGCGCGGTGATCGTGCCGACGTCCACGCTGCTCGGCCCGGCCGACCTGGCCGAACGGATCGCCCGGGGCGACGTGCGGCACGTGGTGACCGAGTCGGCCCACGTGCCGAAGTTCCGCGAGGTGCCCGGCGACTGGACGCGGATCGCAGTGGAACCGACGGTGGGCGGAGCGACCGCTGAGGCCAGTGATGCGACGGGGGCTGGCGGGGCGCGAGAGGCGGCGGCACCGGCGCCGGGGGCGTGGCTGCCGTACGCGGACTCTTTCGCGGCCGCGGCCGAGTTCACCCCGGACGGGGTGACCAAGGCCAGCGACCCGCTGCTGCTGTACTTCACCTCGGGCACCACCGCCCAGCCCAAGCTGGTCGAGCACACCCACGCCTCGTACCCGGCGGGCCACCTGTCCACGATGTACTGGATCGGGCTGCAGCCCGGCGACGTCCACCTGAACATCTCCTCCCCCGGCTGGGCCAAGCACGCCTGGAGCAACGTGTACGCGCCCTGGAACGCGGGCGCCACCGCCCTGGTTTTCGGCTACGACCGGTTCTCGGCCGGTGATCTGCTGCAGGTGCTGGGCGCCGAAGGCGTGACCACGTTCTGCGCGCCGCCGACCGTGTGGCGGATGCTCATCCAGGCCGACCTGGCCAGCGCCGGCGTGACCGCGCTGCGCGAGTGCCTGGCGGCCGGCGAGCCGCTCAACCCGGAGGTCATCGACCAGGTCCGGCAGGCCTGGGACATCACCGTCCGGGACGGCTACGGCCAGACCGAGACCACCGCGCAGGCCGGGAACACCCCCGGCCAGCCGGTCCGGCCCGGGTCGATGGGGCGGCCGCTGCCGGGCTATGAGATCACCCTGATCGAGCCGGTGACCGGCCAGCCCGCCGGGGAGGGCGAGATCTGCCTGGACCTCAGTCAGCGGCCGCTCGGCCTGATGACGGGATACCAGGGTGACCCCGAGCAGGACGCCGAGGCCATGCGGGACGGGTACTACCACACCGGCGACGTGGCGAGCAGGGACGCCGACGGCTACATCACCTACGTGGGCCGGACCGACGACGTGTTCAAGGCCTCCGACTACCGGATCAGCCCGTTCGAGCTGGAGAGCGCGCTCATCGAGCACGAGGCGGTGGCCGAGGCGGCGGTGGTGCCGTCCCCCGACCCGGTGCGGCTGGCCGTGCCCAAGGCCTACGTGACGCTGGTGGCCGGGGTCGTCCCGTCGGCCGAGGTGGCCCAGTCGATCATGGCGTTCAGCCGGACCCGGCTGGCGCCGTACAAGCGGGTACGGCGGATCGAGTTCGCCGACCTGCCCAAGACGATCTCCGGGAAGATCCGCCGGGTCGAGCTGCGCGGCCAGGAGGAGACCCGGGCCGGCGCCGCGACGCCCCCGGGCCGGGACCCGGACGGGGTGGGCGGGCCGTTCCGCAGTACGCCGTCGCCGCGCGGCACCACCGAGTTCTGGGAAGAGGACTTCAGCTGGTGACGTCGACCACGAACGTGCCCTGGGCCGTGTGACCGTGGTACGTCACCGTGGCGGTGATCGTGGCCGGCCCCGCGGCCATCGCGCGGATGACCGAGCCGCGGGCGCTCACCACGTCCGGATGGTCGCTGCGGTAACGAACGGTCATGCCTGCGGGCAGCGGCGTGCTCTGGCCCTTGGTGATGTAGCCGTACAGGCCCTGGTCGGATAGGGACACGGTGACGTGCGGAGCGATCGTGGCCCCGGCCGGGACGAACACCCGCTGAGTCACGCCGGCGGCCGCGTCGGCGGGCAGTACCGGCTGAACGGTGACCACCGACGGCACCGGCCGCAGCGCGCCGGTCACGCTGACCAGCACCTGCTGGGCGATGTCCACGCTGGACGAGCCCAGTTGCAGGCCGTACTGGCCGTCGTCGACCACGTACCGGTTGGTGCCCTCATCGAAGAACGCCAGGCTGGGCACCCTGACCGAAAACGTGAGCTGTCGCGTCTGCCCGGGCGCCAGAGTCACCTTCTGGAACGACAGCAGCCGCTTGGCTGGCCGCTGCAGCGCCGCCGGGGCGTCCGGGGTGGTGGCGTACAGCTGGGCCACCGTGGCCCCGGCCACCCGGCCGGTGTTGGTGACATCCGCACTCAGCGCCACGGTGTCGTTGGCGTCGGCGCGGGTGCGGTTGACGCTCAGGTGTGAATACCGGAAGCTGGCGTAGCTGAGCCCGTAACCGAATGGCCAGCTGATGCTGCCAGTGAAGTACTGATAGGTCCGGCCGTCTGTGGTGGCCGTGGGGCGGATGTTGTAGTCGGTGATTGCTGGCAGCTGGCTGGCGTCCGCATACCAGGTGAACGGCAGGTGCCCGCTCGGGCTGACCCGGCCCAGCAGGACATCGGCCAGGGCCGCTCCCTGGCGCTGGCCGTTGTAGGAACTCCAGAGCAGCGCCGGGGTGGTACCCGCGAATGAACTGGTGTCGACCTCCCCCATCGTCTCCAGGTAGACGACGGTGTCGGGGTTGGCCGCCTCGACCTGGCTGATCATCGAGGCCTGGGCACCGGGCAGCGCCAGCGAGGTGCGGTCGTTGGCCTCCGAGCCGGTGGTCTGGTCGGTGCCGGCCACGACCACTACTGCGTCGTAGTTCTTCGCCGTGGCCACCGAAGCCTGGTCGACCGTGGTCAGGGTGGCTCCGGTGGTGCCCCCGGTGACGCCCGGGTAGTAGTCCACCTGGGCCTGCGGGTCGATGGCCCGCACCGCGGCCTTGAGCCCGGCGTAACTGTCGACGTTGTTGGCGGTCCCGGACGCGGCCTGGGTGCTGGAGTAGCCGCCCAGGTACAGCGACTGCGGGTGCGCGTAGTAGCCGATGACCGCGAGCTTGTAGGGGCCGGAGTGCGGGATCTTCAGCGGCAGCAGTGGGTTGTGGCTGCTGGTCTGCGCGACTGGCGAGTTCTTCAGCAGCACCAGGCTCTGGTCGGCGCTGCGCTGGGCCTGCTCCAGCCGCTGCGGGGTCTCGGTGATGGCATGATTGGCGTCGCTGTTGACCCAGGTGGTGCCGCCCAGCTCGGCGCGGGCCCGCGCGACCCAGGGCACTTCGGACTCGGCGTCGAACTCGCCGGTCTCGATCCGGGCCGTGAACAGGCGCACGACCGAGGTGTCGACGTCGCCGATGTTGTAGGTGTCGGTGAGCGTCTGGATCTGCTGGCTGAGCGCGGTGGGGATGGTGTTGCCGTAGTCGTAGCTGTCGTGGTACCCGGCGTTGCAGTCCAGGTCCTCGCCGGCCGAGTTGGCGTAGGCCGAGCGCGTGTACTGGTTCACCGGGGTGGACGAGTTCGGCGGTACCCAGTCGTGCCCGGCCTGCATGATGTAGACGGCGTCACAGTCCGAGGTGAAGTAGCCGCCGAAGCCGAACGTCTCCCGGGCCAGTTCCTGGGACAGCTGCACGTTGGCCGGCGACGGGATGCCGTTGACCTCGTTGTACGAGCTCATGATCGAGCCAGGGTGGCTCTGGGCGATGATCTCGGCGAACTGCTTGGTGTAGTACTCGCGCAGTGTCCGCTGGTCCATGTTGGAGCTACCGGTCAGCCGGCTGTCCTCGGTGTTGTTCGCCGCATAGTGCTTGAGTGTGGCCAGCGCCTGGTAGTACCCGTGCGCCGACGGCGGCAGCTGACCCTGCTCGGTCTCGCCCTGCAGGCCGTCGACGTACTGGGAGGCCAGGTCAGCGGTGAGGGTCGGGTCCTCGCTCCAGGTCTCGTCGTCCCGCCCCCACCGCGGATCGCGGGCCAGGTTCACGGTCGGGGCGTAGAAGTCCAGGTTTTCGGTGTTGCCCGGGGACACCTCACGGGCCTCGGCCCCGATCTGCTGGGCCTCGTCGTAGACCAGGGTGGGGTCCCACGTGCTGCCCATGGACAGGTCCGAGGGGTAGGACGTGGTGTTGACCAGGGTGGTGGCGTTCCCGCTGGCGGTGAGCGTGGAGGCATTGACGCCGTGGTTCGACTCGTTCCACCAGCCCCAGGCGGCCACCCCCAGCCGCGGGATCGCGGGCGCCCGGCTGCTGTCCATCTGGGCTGCCTTCTCGGCGGTGGTCATCCGGGAGACCAGATCGGCGGCGCGCTCGGCCGGGCTGTAGGCGCGGTTCAGGTAAACCGGGACGACCTGGGCGTCGGCCCGGCCCCCGGTGCCACCGGGCCCGCCGGAGGACAGGGCTGCGGCGGGGACCACGACAGCCACCGCCGCCACCATTGCCAGGTACTTCAGCGGTCGAGCACGCCTGGTCAACCGGTTTCCGAAATTCATGCGGCCTCTTCCGGGCAGGCACCATCGCGATGCCACGAGTGGCAGGCAGACAGCGGCATCGACCCCAGATTCACCCAGGTCAGTCCGCTACATCACCAAACTACGCACCGAATTCCCCGCAAGTCAACAATCAAATGTTCGAAACATTTCGACAATTGACGCGGACGACGGGCGGGAAGGCGATTGATCAGCTGGTGACGTCGGCCGTGGTGAACCGGGCCCAGGCGAACGAGCCGAACAGGACCAGGTAGACGGCGAACGAGAGCAGCCCCTTGAGCAGGGTGCCGGTGTCGATCGGGACCCGCAGCAGCGCGTCGAACGAGTTCCACCAGTGGGTCGGCAGGTACGGCTGGATGACCGCGAACTGGGGCACCTGGTCGCAGACCTCGCTGGCCACGACGAAGATGGCCAGCGCGGCGATCGCCCCGATGGCGTGCTCGGTGAGGGTGGAGAAGGCCAGGCCGATGGCGCCCAGGGCGGCCATCGCGGCCGACACGTAGAGCGTGACGAGCAGCAGCCGGAGGATGCCTTCGGCCAGCGACACGGTGGTGCCCGACAGCAGCGTGACCGGGCCGATCGGGAACAGCGCGGCCCCGGTGGCCAGCGCCACCGCGGTGACCACGAACGTCACCGCCAGCCCGAACACCACGATCGAGGCGTACTTGACCGCCAGCAGGCGGGTGCGCCCGGCCGGGACCGCCAGCAGGTAGCGGATCGTGCCGTAGCCGGCCTCGCCCGCGATCGAGTCGCCCGCGATCACCGCCACCGCCACCGGCATGACCAGCGTGAGCAGGATCGACAGGGCGATGAAGCTGAGGAAGACGCCGTTGCCGGTGAGCTCGGTGACGAAGGCCAGGCCGCCGTTGCCGCCCCCGTTACCGCCGCCACTGTGCGGGTGCGAGGCCAGCCGCAGGCCGACCCCGATGAGGATGGGGAACAGCGCCACCACGGCCAGCAGGATGATGTTGCGGCGGCGGCCGAACACCTGCCGCAGCTCGGAGCGGAAGAACCGGAGCCAGGCCCGGCCGGCCCCCGGTGCGCGGCCCGCGGCCGGCAGGGCCGCGGCGGCCGGGCCTGGGCCCCCGGGAGCGGTGACGGTCTGGTCAGCCATCGACGTCGAACCCCTCTCCGGTCAGGCCGACGAACAACTCCTCGAGCGAGGGCGCCACGACCCCCAGACCCCGCACGCCGACTCCGGCGTGCACCAGGTCGGCACATATTTTTTCCACCGGAAACTCGCCCAGCTGGGCACTGACCTCAGCCCCGGCCACCTGCGGATCCGGCAATCCGAGCTGGCGCAGGACGGCCACCGCGGCGGGCGGGTCACTGGTCTCGATCCGGACGCGGGCGGCGCCGGTGTGACGCAGCTCGTCCAGCGGGCCCTGGAACACCAGGCGGCCGGTGCGCATCACGCCCACGTGCGTGCAGACCTGCTCGACCTCGGCCAGCAGGTGTGAGGAGACGAACACGGTGGTGCCGTCGGCCGCGATCTCCCGGATCAGCGCGCGGACCTCACGGGTCCCCTGCGGGTCGAGCCCGTTGGTCGGCTCGTCGAGCACGATCAGCTCGCGGGGCATGAGCAGCGCCCCGGCGATGGCCAGCCGCTGTTTCATGCCCAGGGAGTAGTTGCGGAACCGCTTGCCCGCCGCGGCCAGCAGGCCGACCCGGTCCAGGGCACCGTCGATCCGGGTCCTGGCGGTCCGCGGATCGGCCTGCGAATCGGCCGCGTCGATCCGGGCCAGGTTGTCGCGGCCGTTCAGGAACGGGTAGAAGGCGGGGCCTTCGATCAGCGCGCCGACCCGGGGCAGCACCTGCCGGGCGCCGCCCGGCATGGGCACGCCCAGCAGCTCGGCCTGGCCGCTGGTGGGGAAGGCCAGGCCGAGGAGCATCCGGATCGTGGTCGTCTTGCCGGAGCCGTTCGGGCCGAGGAAACCGTAGACCGAGCCGCGCGGCACCGCCAGGTCCACGTGATCGACAGCGAGCTGGCCACCACGGAACTGTTTGGTCAGGCCGCTGGTCGCTACGGCTTCGGTCACTTGGCCGCCTGAGCGGCGGCCGAGTACAGCACCTGCGGGGTGACCGCGCCGACGAACACCCGGCCGTTGTTGGTGATCAGCAGGGAGACCAGGCTGGTCTTGATCAGCCGGCCGCTGCCCCAGGAACCGCTCACCGGGGTGGCCGACTTGAGCAGCGCGCCGATGACCTCGCCGCTGTCACCGCTCAGGCCCGAGCCGCTCGGACGCTGGCTGGGAGTCCCGGTGACGCCGCCCAGCACCGAGCTGGGCAGGTCGGCGACCGCCAGCCAGTCCTTGCCGATGACGGAGGCGTCGCCCGAGGGCGTCTGCTTGGCGTGGCTGGAGTCATCCCCCAGCGTCTGCTGCTCGACCTTGGCCCCCGCGGGCGGGGTGAAGGCGAAATTGGCGGCGGCCGGCTTGACGTAGGAGATCGAGGTGAAGCCGATCTGCGCGGCCGGGCTCTTGCCGCCCTTGGCGAACACCTGCACCCGCAGCGGGACGTCCTTGCTGCCGTCGATCGCGATCCGGATCTGGCCGATCAGCGAGCTGCTGCTCTTGGGGGCCAGCACCAGCTGGTAGGCGGCCTCGCCGGCCACCGTCACGTTGCTGTCCACCCGGACCGTGGTGGTCGGGCCGACCTTGGCCAGCACCTGCTGGGCGGCCTGCTGCGGGGTGAGCGGGGTCTGCGCCGGTGTGGGCGTCGCCTGCTTGGCGCCGGTACGGGCCGGGATCGTCACGTGGGTGACGGTGTTCTGGCTGCTCTCCCAGAGCCAGGCGTTGCTGCCGTTGCGGATGACGTCGCTCTCGCTCATGCTCTGCGGCACCGACATCCGGAAGTGCTGGGGGTCGGCGTACCACACCCGGATCGTGTGCGACCCGGTCAGCAGCGACGCGATCGAGGTCGGGTCCGAGGTGCCGGGCAGCGACGGCAGCCCGAGCGAGGAGGTCTCCACCACCGTGCCGGTCAGCGGCGGGGTCGGCGGCTTGCTCGCGAGCGCGGTAAGCAGCTGGTCAGGGGTCTTGGCGGGCAGGCCTGGGGCCGCCTGGGCGACCGATATCAGTGACCCGGCCAGCACCCCGCCGACCACGACCACGGCACCGGCCGGCACCGCCCACCGAGCCTTGCGGGACATCTGAGCCAGCTGGTTCATATCGCCTCACCCGTACGGTTCACGCCTTTATGTCTATACCGCCTACGTTGCCAGACCAGCGCTGAGGTGACCCTGAGAATTCCTGAGCCCAGGCTGAGACGGATCAGAGCTGGCCGAGAGCCGGGCCCGGCGCTGGTCCGGTCAGGCCGTCCGGTAGGTAAGACTAGGGGCGTGCGGGTGCTGGTGGTAGAAGACGAACGGCGCCTCGCGGGCGCGGTCCAGCGTGGCCTGAAGGCCGAGGGGTTCGCCGTCGATCTGGCGTTCGACGGCGCCGACGGGCTGCACCTGGCCCGGGAGGGTGCCTACGACGCGGTCGTGCTGGACCTGATGCTGCCCAAGCTGTCCGGCTACCAGGTGTGCGAGCGGCTCCGGGCCGAGGAGAACTGGGTGCCGGTGCTGATCCTGTCGGCCAAGGACGGCGAGTACGACCAGGCCGACGGGCTCGACCTGGGCGCCGACGACTACCTGACCAAGCCGTTCTCCTACGTCGTGCTGGCGGCCCGGCTGCGGGCCCTGCTGCGGCGTGGCGCGGCTCCCCGGCCCGCCGTGCTGCGGGCCGGTGACCTGTCGCTGGACCCGGGCAGCCGCACCGTCCGCCGGGGCGAGACCGCGATCGAGCTGACCGCGCGCGAGTTCGCCATGCTCGAGTACCTGATCCGGCGGGCCGGCCAGGTGGTGCCGAAGTCGGAGCTGCTCGACCACGTGTGGGAGGCCTCCGACAGTGCCGACCTCAACGTGGTCGAGGTGTACGCCGGCTACCTGCGGCGCAAGATCGACGCGCCGTTCGGGCGGGCCGCGCTGCAGACCCTGCGCGGCGCGGGCTACCGGCTCGCCACGGACGGCGGCTGACCCATGTTCGGGCTGGCCCGCTGGTGGCGGCGGCGCAGCCTGCGAGGCCGGCTCACGCTGACGGCCGCCGCCGGGCTGGCGGTGGCCCTGGCCGGGCTGGCGGCGCTGCTGATGACCACCCTCAGCCTGGAACTCGAAACCGGCACGGACAACTCGGCCCGGCAGACCGGGCGGGAGGTGGCCGCGCTGGTGGACGCCAACCGGCTGCCGAACCCGGTTCCGGTCGCGGCCGGCATCGCGGTCGTCCAGGTGGTCGACGCCCAGGGCCGGATCGTGGCTGCTTCGGCGGGGGCCGACCGGCTGGTGCCGCTGCTGCCGACGGCGCAGGCGGCCACGCTGGGCCGCAGCCGCGACGGGACCATGCTCGACGGGCGCCCGTTCGGGCTGCCGGAGCTGCTGCGGGTGGTGGCGGTGCCGGGCAAGCAGGGCGAGACGGTCATCGCCGCCGTCTCCGACCAGGCCGTGCACGACACGCTGACCACGGTCGAGCACGTGCTGCTGGTGGCCACGCCGCTGCTCCTGCTGCTGATGATCTGGGTCAGCTGGCTGATCACCGGCTCCACCCTGCGGCCGATCACCGCCCTGCGGCGCGGGGCCGAGCAGGTCACCGCGGCCGGCGGCCCGCAGGGCCTGCCGGTGCCCGAGGCCCGGGACGAGGTGCACAGCCTGGCGGTGACGCTGAACGACATGCTGTCCCGGCTGGCCGCTGCCCAGCAGCGGCAGCGGCGGTTCGTCTCCGACACCGCGCACGAGCTGCGCAGCCCGATCGCGAGCATGCGGACCCAGCTCGAGGTGGCGCTCGACCACCCGGAAAGCCAGGGGTGGGAGGAGACCGCCCGGGACGTGCTGGCCGACACGATGCGGCTGTCCCGGCTGGCCGAGGACCTGCTGGCGCTGGCCCGGCTGGAAGAGGGCGGCGGCCAGGCCCGGGTGGCCGGGAGCCCGGTCGACGTGGCCGCGCTGGTGGGCAAGCTCCCGGCTGAGTACGCGCACGCCCCGGTCGCGGTGGTGGCGGACGCGCCCGCGCCCTGCCTGGTGAACGGCGACGCCGAGGCGCTCCGGCGGATGCTGGTCAACCTGGTCGACAACGCGGTCCGCTACGCCCGCAGCCGGGTCACGGTGGCGGCTCACCCGGCCGGCGACTCGGTGCTGGTCACGGTGACCGACGACGGGCAGGGCATCCCGGCCCCGCAGGCCGAGCGGGCGTTTGAGCGGTTCACCACGCTGGACGACGCCCGTGCCCGGCGGGACGGTGACGTCACCGGCGCCGGGCTGGGCCTGGCCATCGTCCGCGCCACCGCGCTCGCCCACGGCGGCCGGGCCTGGCTGGAGGACGCCGAGCCGGGCCTGCGGGCGGCGGTCCGGCTGCCGGCGGTCACCGTGGGGGGCTAGCCTGGTCTGTGGCCGACAGCGAGTAGTAGATGGCCGGACCGAGGAGTACCGATGCCAGCAGGAGTGCGGGACCGACTGGCCCGCCTGCGCCGGGGGATGGCCGAGCACAAGGTCACCACGGCGGTGTTCGGGGTCAGCGGGGCGGCCATTCTCGCGCTCGGGATCTTCGCGGGCGTGTCCGGCTCGGGCTCGGCCGGGCCGGCGGCTGCGTCGGCCGGTTCGGCAGGCTCCAGCGCCGGCACCAGCTCCGCTCAGGCCGCGCACGGCCAGCAGGCCCCCGCGTTCAACCTGGCCGCGCTGGGGAATCCGGGCGGCCACGTGTCGCTGGGCGGCTACGCGGGACGGCCGCTCGTCGTGAACTTTTTCGCGTCCTGGTGCGTGCCCTGCCGCCAGGAGACTCCGCTGATGGCGCAGTTCTACAAGTCCCGGCACGGCGCGGTCACCGTGATCGGGGTGGACACCAACGACAGCAGCGCGTCCGCGCTGAAGTTCACCCGGAACTACGGCGTCAGCTACCCGGTGGCCTCGGACCCGGCCGCCACCACGGCCGGGTCGTTCGGCGTCTCGGCCCTGCCGCAGACGTTCTTCCTGAACGCCCAGCACCGCGTCGTGGACCGCGTGTACGGCGCGGTGACCAAGGCGTCGCTGGCCCAGGGCGTCAACCTGATGGACCAGCCCGCCTCGAGCTAGATCCGCGCGGCCGGACGGCGGCGGCGGGCGTAGCTGCCGACGGCGCCGGTCAGCCCGAACGTCACCGCACCGTGCCACAGCCCGGCGAAGACCGGGCCGATGATGCCGCCGCCGAGCACGACCGACAGCACGAACACGATCGCGGCGGCCGCCACTCCCGGCAGCAGCGCGAAGCGCCACGGGTTGGCGCGCGCCCACCGGATGGCCCGGCCGGACCGGTCGCGCAGCAGCGCCCCCGACGCCGCCACGACCAGGAAGGCGATGATGCCCAGCGACAGCGCGTCGCTGACCCCGCCCAGCCCCACGTGACCGCCGATCACGTGCCAGCCGAGGTCCCCGAGGGCCACGACCCCGCCGGTCACGGCGGCTCCGGTCCACGGTGCCTGGGACATCACCTCGCCCGACACTGCCATTTCCTCGCGCCGGTCCAGGCCTGGCTTCCTCTGACCCGGCTCGTTCATCTGGGTGGATGTGGCCATCTCAGCCCCCTTGCGAATAAACGACCATCCCCGAACTCGCGTCATATCGCGTTTTTCGGAGCCTACCATGGTGAAGCAGCGTAATGACGCGTTGCGGGTGTAACAGGACAATCGTTTCCGCTGGATCCGAGGCTCCCCTGTAAGAACCCTGAGCGAGGGTGCAGAGTGCCGCCTCGTTCGGGGAAGGAAAAGGGACAAGAGCGTACGCTTCCGGCGGCCGAAGGCGATGAGAATGCAGGACGACGAGACTGGCCGAGGCGCTGACGGCGGTCCCGCGGGGGTTTCCAGCGAACCGGACGACGTGAGCCCGGCCCAGCCGGATGAGGCGGCCCCGGCCCAGCCCGACGAGGTGAGCTTCGGGCCCGACGGCGCCGCCGAGGGGACGGCCGCGGGAGCCGAGGGAGCGGCCGCGGGAGCCGAGGGAGCGGCCGCGGGAGCCGAGGGGACGGCCGCCGGGGCCGAGGGAGCGGCGGCTCGGGAAGCGGAGCCGAAGCCGGCCTTCCGCCGGCGCGGCCGGCTCGTCGTCTACGCGGCGGTGATCCTGCTGGCGGCCGGCCTGGGCAGCGCGGCCGCGATGGGCCTGACCAGCCACCCCGGGACCCCGCCGACCGGCGTGTCCTCCCACCAGGTGCCCGGGCCGCAGAACGACGAGAGCGGCGGCGGCTCGCTGCGCACCTCGGCGGTGGCGGCCAGGGTCGACCCGGGGGTGGTCGACATCGACGCGCTCATCGCCTACTCCGGCGGCACCTCGTCCGAGGGCACCGGGATGCTGATCAGCCAGGACGGCCTGATCCTGACCAACAACCACGTCATCAACGGGTCGAACAGCATCCACGTGCGGCCCGCGGTCACCCGGGGCAGGAAGGACTACACGGCCACCGTGGTCGGCTATGACGCCACCCACGACGTGGCGCTGCTCAAGATCAGCGAACCGGCCGGCCTGCGACCGGTCGCGGTCGGCAACTCGGACCAGATCAAGGTGGGCACCCCGGTGGTGGCGCTGGGGAACGCCGAGGGCCAGGGCGGCCTGCCGCGGGCCGCCGCCGGCGTCATCAACAGCCTGAACAAGACCATCAACCCCACCGACGAGAGCACCGGCGCGACCGAGACCCTGCACAACATGCTGCAGACCAACGCCGACGTGGTGTCGGGTGACTCGGGCGGCCCGCTGGCCAACGGAGCGGGCCAGGTCGTCGGCATGACGACCGCCAACGCCTCCAGCTCGCAGAGCTCGTCGTCGGTGCTCGGCTACGCGATCCCGATCAACACCGCGCTGGCCGTCGCCCACCAGATCGCCGCCGGCCAGGCCAGTTCGACCGTGCAGATCGGGCTGCCCGGATTCCTCGGGGTCCTGGTGCCGCAGAACAACAGCAGCAGCCCGCAACAGCAGGCGGCCCAGCAGCGCCAGCAGGAAAGGCAGCAGTCCGGGCAGGGCAACCAGGGCGGTGGCGGCGGCCAGACCGGTCCCGGTGACGGCAACGGCTCGTCCGGGTCCAGCCACTGCGTGCTCGACAACTCGCAGACCTCGGTGCCGGCGTCGATCGCCCCGGTCAGCCACGGGGCGCTGGTGGACGGCGTGCTGTGCTCGACCGCGGCGGCGACCGCCGGCCTGGTCAGCGGGGACGTGATCACCTCGGTCAACGGCCAGCCGGTGACCACGCCGAGCGGGCTGACCCAGAGCGTGTCCGGCCTGCGGCCCGGCGCCAAGGTCAAGCTGGGCTGGGAGACGAAGGCCGGCCAGCACCGGACGAGGACGGTCACGCTGGGGGCGGCCCCGGCCAAGTGAACAGGCCCAAGTGAACTGGCCGGGATCGGGGCGCCGCAGCTGGGCGGCTACGGCAGGATGGTCAGGGTGACTTCTGGGTAAGGACCGTTCGGCACGGGTGGTGAGATCTATTCGTAACCTGAAGCAGGCATTCAGCTAAGCCTCAGGGTCGGATGGCTAACTGAGGATTTGCAAGCGGCGGCCGGAAACCAGGACGGGCGCCGGGGGCGGGCAGAACCGGGTGAGACCTCCTGGCCCGGTCTACCAATGCGAGGGCGATAGTGATGCAGGACGACCAGAGCGGTACCGGGAACGGTCCGGACAGCGGCGGGCCGCCTGAGAACGGTGCCGCGCCGGGCGGCAACACCACGCCCTGGCGGCGCGCGGACAGCGATGCGTCCTTTGGCGACGACGAGCGGGGCGACACGGTTTCTTTCGGCCGGGGCGAGGACTCCCCGACGCTGGCCGCCGGTGAGCAGCCTGGTCAGGGCGCTGGCTACGGCCAGGAGCTGCCCACCGCCCGCTACGGGCAGTACGGTCAGCCCGGGCAGCCTGGTCAGCCCGGGCCGGGCCAGCAGCCCGGCTACGGCCAGCCCGCGGGGTACGGGCAGCAGCCGGGCCAGGGCGCGGGGTACGGCCAGCCGGGCGGCTACGGCCAGCCGGGCCAGGGGGCCGGCTACGGCCAGCAGCCCGGGTACGGTCAGCAGCCTGGTTACGGACAGCAGCCCGGGTACGGCCAGCAGGCGCAGGGCGGCTACGGCCAGCCCGCTGGCTACGGCCAGGGGGGCTACGGCCAGCAGGGCGGCTACGGCCAGCAGGGCGGTTACGGCCAGCAGGGTGGCCAGGGTGGTTACGGGCAGCCTGGCGACTACGGTTCGGCCGGGAACTACCAGCAGCCGTACGGCGGCTACGGATCGCCGCCGCCCGGTGGCGAGGGAGGTTACGGCGGCTGGGGCACCCCGCCCGGCGGGTACAGCGAGCCGCCCCGGCGCCGCCGCCGGGGCCTGGCCGTCCTGGTCGGGGTGGCGGTGCTGGCCGCCGCGGGCGGTGCGGCCGCGGCCGCCGGCCTGAACAGCGGCAACAGCAGTTCCTCGGGCGTGCCCTCGAACGAGGTCCCGAACCCGTCCAACAGCCAGAACAGCGGCAGCACGAGCTCGAACCTGAACACCAGCAAGGTGGCGGCCGAGGTCGAGCCGGGGGTGGTCGACATCACCTCCACGCTGAACTACCAGCAGGAGACGGCCGAAGGCACCGGCATGGTGCTCAACGCCAACGGCCTGGTCCTCACCAACAACCACGTGATCGACGGCGCCACCGCGATCAAGGTCACCCCGGTCACCAACGGAAAGAGCTACACCGCGAAGGTGGTCGGCTACGACGCGAGCGACGACGTGGCCCTGCTCCAGCTGCAGAACGCGTCCAACCTGAAGACCGTCACGGTCGGCAACTCCTCCACGGCCAAGCTGGGCACGTCGGTGCTGGCCATCGGCAACGCCGGCGGCCAGGGCGGCACGCCCACGGTGGCGCCGGGCATCATCAACGCCACCAACCGGACCATCACGGCCGGCGACGAGGGCAGCGGCAGCACCGAGACCCTGCACGGCATGCTGCAGACCAGCGCCCAGATCCAGTCGGGTGACTCCGGCGGCCCCCTGGCCAACGCCTCGGGTCAGGTCATCGGCATGGACACCGCGGCCAGCAGCTCCAGCTCGTCGTCCAGCAGCTCGGTCCTGGGTTACGCCATCCCGATCAACAAGGCACTGTCGATCGCGCGCCAGATCGCCGCGGGCAAGGCCAGCGCCACCGTGCACATCGGCCTGCCGGCGTTCATCGGGGTCGGGGTCAGCGACCCGTCGCAGGGCTGCTCCTCCACCGGCACCGGCTCCGGCGGGAGCGGCTCGGGCGGGAGCGGCTCCGGCAACGGCGGCCTCGGCGGCCTCGGCGGCGGCTCCGGCAACGGCAGCCTCGGCGGCACCGGGTCCGGTTCCGGCTCTGGTTCCGGCGCGACCACCTCGTCCGGCGCGCTGATCTGCGACGTCTACCAGGGCACGCCGGCCGCTTCGTCCGGCCTGGCGGTGGGCGACGTGATCACCGGCGTCAACGGCAAGACCGTCGCCAGCGAGAACGCGCTGACCACGATCATGGCCGGGTTCAAGCCGGGCGACACCATCAAGATCACCTACCAGAACACCTCCGGCAGCTCGCGGACCGCTTCGGTGAAGCTGGTCGACGGGCCGGCCAAGTAAGGCGCCCGGCAAGGAGGAGCCCGCTGACTCCCGGGTCAGCGGGCTCCTTGCGTTTCAGGGGGTGCTCAGCCAGCGGCGCATCCGCGCCTCGCAGTCGCCGATGCTGGCCAGCTCCACGTACTCGTCCCTGGTGTGCGCGATCTCGGAGATGCCGGGCCCGTAGTTGACCGCCGGGATGCCCAGCTCCGCGAACCGGGCCACGTCGGTCCAGCCGAGCTTGGCCCGCGGCGCCCCGCCCACCGCGGCCGCGAACGAAGCGGCCGGCCCGGCCCCGAGCCCCGGCCGCGCGCTCGGGGCGGCGTCCACGATCTCGACCTGCCAGCCGCCGAACACCTCGCGCAGGTGCCGCTCGGCCGCCGCGACGTCCCGGTCCGGCGCGAACCGGTAGTTGACCGTGACCACGCACCGGTCCGGGATGACGTTCCCGGCCACCCCGCCGCTGATGAAGACCGCGTTCAGCCCCTCGTGGTACCGCAGGCCGTCGACCTCGGGCTCGCGCGGCTGGTAGGCGCGCAGCACGTCGAGGATGCCGCCCGCCGAATGGATCGCGTTGCTCCCCATCCAGGACCGGGCGCTGTGCGCACGCTGCCCGGTGGCGGTGACTTCGGCCCGCATGGTGCCCTGGCAGCCGCCCTCGATCTCGTTGCCGCTCGGCTCCATCAGCACCGCGAAGTCCCCGGCCAGCAGGTCCGGGTGACTGCGGCTGAGCTGCCCGAGGCCGTTGCGCTCGGCCTCGATCTCCTCGCAGTCGTAGAACACATAGGTCACGTCGCGAGCCGGCTCCGGCACCCCCGCCGCCAGCCGCAGCTGGACCGCCACCCCCGACTTCATGTCGCTGGTCCCGCACCCGTACAGCCGCTCCCCGGCCAGGTGCGACGGCACGTTATCGGCGATCGGCACGGTGTCGATGTGCCCTGCCAGCACCACCCGCTCGGGCCGGCCGAGGCTGGTCCGGGCCACGATCGAGTTCCCGAACCGCTCCACGCCGAGATGAGGCAGGTCCCGGAGTGCGCTCTGGATAGCGTCGGCCAGCCGCTCTTCGTCCCCGCTGACCGAGGGAGTGTCCACCAGGGTCGCGGTCAGCGCCGCCGCATCGACAGCCAGGTCCAATTCCACCCGGGCAGCCTAACCGCCCGGCCCGTGCGGGCGTGCGGCTCAGGTGCTGTCCAGCAGAGGTGGCAGTACCCGGCGTGGCTGGCCGCGGCCACCAGGGGCGGGCGCCCCCGCCGGCGGCTTATACGTCGAACTCTTCCGCGACTCCCAGGGCGGCGGCGTTCAGCGCGGACAATACGGCTGACACCGAGGGGCGGCGGACGCTGGCGGAGCGGGCGACGGCGTAGACCTCGCGGCGGGCGTCGGTCCCGGCCAGCGGGCGGACCGCGACGCGGCGCTCGCCGGTGGCGAGGGCCAGGCGGGGCACGATGGCCACGCCGATATCGCGGGCGACCAGGCTGAGGATCGTCCCCAGGCCCTCGAACTCCCACGGCACCGGGGGCGCCGCGCCCGCCTCGGTGAGCAGGCCGTCGACCTCGCGGCGGGAGGGCTCGCCTTCGGGGGCGGCCATCCAGGCCTCGTCGCGCAGGTCCGACAGGCCGGCCGGGCCGGTGACCGCGGCAGCCGGGTGGGAGTGCGGGACGACCAGCACCAGCGGGTCGCTGATGAGGTGGTAGTAGGACAGGATGCCGTCGCCGGTGGTGGCCAGGCGGCCGGTCCAGTCGTCGACGATGGCCACGTCGACCGCGCCCGAGCGGACCTGGCGCAGGCCCACCTCCCCGGCCGCCTGCCGGAGCAGCAGGGTCAGGCCGGGGTGGGCCCGCAGCCGGTTGGCCAGGACCGGGGCGAACGCCACCGCCGCGGACGGGAACGCGCTGACCACCACCCGGCCGGCCGGGTCCTGGGCGTGGGCCGACACGTCGGACTCGGCCTCTTCGACCAGGGCGAGGATGCGCTCGGCGTACCCGGCCAGCCGCCGGCCGGTGTCGGTCAGCTCGGCCCGCCGGGCGGTCCGGTCCAGCAGCGCCGCCCCGGCCTCCCGCTCCAGCGAGGCCAGCTGCTGCGACACCGCGGAAGCGGTGTAACCAAGGGACGAGGCGGTGGCGGCGATGCTGCCGCGGGCGGCGAACTCCGTCAGCAGCCGCAGCCGGTGCAGGTCAAGCATAAGTAAACCTTATGCTCTGCCTCAGTAATCAGGTCTTGCCCTGATGCTTTGCACCCACAAAACTGTGTAGTCGTGACGTAAAGGTCACCGTGGGCCTTCATCGCCGGCAGCGCTGCAGACTTTGGCCGCCCGTGCCCGCCACCGGTGTCAGTCCCGCAGCGAGGAGCCACCCTTCAAATGGCCTCGACCGCCATGCGCGTCGTCCTGCCCATGCCGCCCGCCGAAACCGCCGAAACCGCCCCGTTCGGCACGGTCGCCACCCTGCCCGCCACGCCGCCGGTGCCGATCGCGCTGTCCCCCACGCTGGCCGCGAACGAGGTGATGGCGGCCCGGAAGCAGCGCGGCGAGCCGGTCCTGCCGATGGCGTTCGGCGAGGCCGGGCTGCCCGCGCACCCGGCCCTGCGGCTGGCGCTGGCCGAGGCGACCGGCCGGACCGGTTACGGCCCGGTCGCCGGCGCAGCAACACTGCGCGCGGCGGCGGCCGGCTACTGGCAGCGCCGCGGGCTCGACACCGACCCGGGCGCGATCGTGTGCGGCCCCGGCAGCAAGGCCCTGCTGTTCGGGCTGATGCTGGCCATCGGCGGGGACGTGGCGGTCCCCCGGCCCAGCTGGGTCAGCTACGCCGCCCAGGCCAGCCTGATCGGCGCGCGGCCGCACTTCGTGGAGATCCGGGCCGGTGAGGGCGGGGTGCCCGACCCGGCCGGGCTGGCCCAGGCGGTCCGCGAGGCCCGGGCGGCCGGACGCCAGCTGCGGTCGGTCATCCTCACGCTGCCCGACAACCCGACCGGCACGCTGGCCAGCCCGGGCACGATCTGGGCGCTGTGCCAGGTCGCGGACGAGCACGACCTGATCATCATCGCCGACGAGATCTACCGGGACCTGATCCACCGCGAGGACGAGCCGTTCACCAGCCCGGCCGCCATCGCCCCGGGCCGGACGATCGTGACCACCGCGCTGAGCAAGGGCCTGGCCCTGGGCGGCTGGCGGATCGGGGTGGCCCGGCTGCCCGGGGGCGACCAGGCCCAGCCGCTGCGGCGGGGCCTCCGCGACCGGCTGCTCGGCATCGGCAGCGAGATCTGGTCCGCGCCGGCCGCGCCGATCCAGCAGGCCGCCGCCTACGCGTTCAGCGACCCGCCCGAGCTGACCGAGCGGATCGCGCTCAGCCGGCGGCTGCACGGCTCGGTGGCGCGGGCGGTCGCCCAGCGGTTCGCCGCGGCCGGGGCCCAGGTGCCGTCCCCGCAGGGCGCGTTCTATCTGTACCCGGACTTCGGCCCGGTCCGCGACCGGCTGCAGGACCGGCACGGGATCCGCACCAGCGAGGACCTGGCCGCACTGCTGCTGCAGCGGTACGGCATGGGAGTGCTGCCCGGGAGCGCGTTCGGGGACGACCCGGGCGCGCTGCGGCTGCGGGTGGCGACCGGGCTGCTGTACGGCGAGACCGACCGCCAGCGCGAGACCGCGCTGGCGGCGGCCGAACCCACCGCGCTCCCCTGGATCGCGAGCGCGCTGGCCCGGATCGAAGAGGTCCTCACCGGCCTGACCATCTGAGCCTCGTGGTGCCGCCGAGCGGTAATACCCTTTCCGGTTTTGACCGTTAGGAAGCCTCGTGGCCGGTGAAGCCGGTCAGGGCGTCCCACGGCAGCAGGTCGGGGCGCTTGGGGGGCACGTTGTCGCCGGAGGACCGGTGGGTCAGGCGCCGCCGGATCCAGGGCATCGCGTACTCCACGGCCCAGCGGGTGTCCTGCTGGCGGGCGCTCATCCAGGCCAGGCTGCGGTCGGCCCGCTCACGGGTGGCGGTGATCCTGGCCCGCAGGCGGCCGACGGCCGGAGCCGCCCCAGCCGCCGCCACCGCGGCCGCCCCGGCCACCGGGCGCGGCACCTGGCCCGGCAGTGCCGGCCTTGATTGGGGCTGCCCGGCGTAGCCCTGGTCCTCGATCGGGGCCCGCCAGTCGCCGGGCACCGCCAGCCCGGTCGTCTCGGCCACGAACAGCGCCACCCGGCGGTGACCCTCGGCGTTGAGGTGCAGCCGGTCGGCGCTCCACATCCGCCGGTCGACCAGCACCCGCATCGACCACAGGTCGACCAGCACGCAGTCGCGGGCGGCGGCGATCGTGCGCAGGTGCATGTTGTAGACGGCGACCTTGCCGCGCAGCATCCGGATGACCGGGAACGCCGAGGGGTCGAACCCGGTGAACAGCAGCACCCGGCAGCCGGCCGCTTGCAGGCTGGCGACGCCCTCGTCGAACCGCTGGGCCAGCACGTCGGGATCCGAACCGGGGCGCAGGATGTCGTTGCCGCCGGCCGCGATGCTGACCAGATCCGGTCTGAGCTCGACCGCCCGCGGCACCTGCTGGTCCACCACCTCGGCCAGCAGCTTGCCGCGAATGGCCAGGTTGGCGTAGCGCAGGCCGGGCTGGCCGGCCGCCAGCAGATCGGCGTAGCGGTCGGCCCAGCCGCAGAAGCCGCCGCCGGGGGCACGGTCGTTCAGGCCCTCGGTGAAGCTGTCTCCCAGGGCCAGAAACGAACTGGTGTTCTCGATGGCTGCACGTCCGTCCATATGTTCATGATGCCAGCCTGGCGGGGGTGCTCCTGGATGGGCAGACTGGTCGCATGACCTCTCCGGTGAGCTACACAGAAACACCCGCGCCGTCGTTCCTGTTCGACCTGGACGGCACGCTCATCGACAGCGTGTACCAGCACGTGATCGCCTGGCGGGCGGCCCTGGCCGACCTGGGGATCGACCTGTCCGTGTGGCGCATCCACCGGCGCATCGGCATGAGCGGCGGGCTGTTCGTCTCGGCGCTGCTGCGCGAGACCGGCCTGTCGATGAGCCGGGAGGAGATCGAGCGGCTGCAGCGGGCCCACGCGGACGAGTACCGGGCCCAGATGGACTCGGTGCTGCCGCTGCCGGGGGCGGCCGACCTGCTCGGCTACCTGACCGAGCGGGGCGTCAAGTGGGCCATCGCCACCAGCGGGAACGCGGTCACCGCGCGGCCCGCGCTGAAGCTGCTGGGGCTGCCGGAGTCCACCCCGATGGTCACCCGGGACCTGGTGCGGCACGCCAAGCCGGACCCGGACCTGTTCCTGGCCGCGGCGGCGCTGCTGGGGGTGGAATCGCGGCACGCGATGGTGGTCGGCGACAGCGTGTGGGACCTGCTGGCCGCCCGGCGGGCCGGGGCGCTCGGGATCGGATTGCTGTCCGGCGGGTACGGCCGGGAGGAACTCGAGCGGGCCGGCGCCTACCGGGTCTACAGCGATCCCGCCGACCTGCTGGCCCGGATCGACGAGGTCGGGGTCCGCGACGAATGAGCCCCGGCTGATCCCGGCTGAGCCCCGGCTGGGGGTTCTGTGACCTGAGTCATCCTCTGGGGCCAGTGCTGTATGACCTGGGTGAGCAACCACGAGAAGTCTGTTAGGGAACCGTTCAGAGACGCCCCCGCGGGCCGATTGCCGGGTTCAATGGAAGGGATCCGGTAGGAGGCAGGAGGCGAGTTGCCGTGTCCGCGGAGCGGCGGGTCCTGGTTGGGGTGCATGGTTCGCTGGGCAGCCTGCAGGCGCTGAGGTTTGCGACCGAAGAGGCTCACAAGCGGGACGCGAGGCTGGTCCCGGTCATCGCCTGGGTGCCACCCGGCGGTGACCTGGCCGAGCGGCGCCAGCCCGTGTACTCGCTGCGTCAAATGTGGCGCGAGGCGGCCGTCGGGCGGCTGGAGGGCGCCTTCGAGCAGGGCCTCGGCGGGGTCCCCGACGGCCTGACGATCGAGCCGCTGGTCGTGCGCGGACCGGCCGGGCCGGTCCTGGTTGACACCGCCGACCGGACGGACGACCTGCTGGTGGTGGGCACCGGCCGGCGGGGGCTGCTGCGGTACCTCCGGCGTTCGGTCAGCCGGTACTGCCTGGCCCACGCGCGCTGCCCGGTGGTGGCGATCCCGCCGTCGGACCTGATGGAAGAGGCAAGCCGGGGCCTGCGGCTGTGGCCGCGGCGGGACGGCTCGCCGGCCCTGAGCCACCCGGACGCCTGGCTGCGGCGCACGTCGTCCAGCTGAGCTGGGCGCCGGCCGGCCGGGCTGGGGCTACGGGGCCTCGGCCAGGCGGCGGAGCAGGGCGGCGGTCTGCTCACCGTCCAGGCCGGTCTCGGCCGCCGGGGCGAAGAACGACTGGTCGGCCCGTTCGACGGCGGCGATGGCCTGGAGCGCGGCCTTGATCCCGGCCGGGGTGATGCTGATGCGGCGGGCGCGGGTGTCCCGCTGGTCGGTCTCCCGGACCAGCAGGCCCTTGGCCTCGAGCTTGCGTACCACCTCGGAGGTCATCTTGACGTCGGTGCCCGCCTGCCGGGCGAGGGCGAGCTGGTTGGGGACCTGGCCGTGGTCGTTCAGCCACCAGGCGCAGGAGAGCAGGACGAACTGCACGTGGGTCAGGCCGAGCGGCGCCAGCACCGCGGCGATCTCACGCTGCCAGCGCAGCGTCGCGTGCCAGAGCCAGAAGCCCGGGCTGTAGCCGGGCCCGCCGATCGGCCCGTCGCTGCTCGTGCCGCCGGTCGCGCCGCCGGTCGCGCCGGTCATGCTGCCGCGCAGGCGAGCAGGCCGTCCATGGCCTCGGGGAAGTCGGCGGTGATCTCCGGGCCGAGCTGCGGGCCGAGCTCGGCCGCGCCGTCGCCGGTGATCTCCAGCCGGTGCGTGATCCGGGTCCCGCCGGTGTCCAGCCGGGTCAGCCGGTGGCTGAAGTCCAGCGTCACCGGGCCGAAGCTGGTCCGGTCGGCGTAGAACTCGGGCTCGGTGATGGCCACGATCGTCGACACGATCGGCTCCTGGCCCTGCGGCGTCATCGACACCTGCGTTCCCACCGCGAACGGCCCCTGCAAGCTGACCCGCTCCATCGACGTGTCCCAGCGCGGCCACTGGTCGAGATCGCTGAGCACGGCCCAGATCGCCTCGGGCCTGACGTCCGTCTCCACCGTGTACTCGTGCACCCACATCGCTGCCACCTTCTCCAGTTGGTCACTGCCTAGATGATCTGTGTACAGACTATCTGTGGGAAGATCATTTGGGAAGGGGCTGGCGATCGATGGCGCGTTGGGGGTTCGCTGCGCGATGCGGCCCCGGTGACATCCGGGCCTCCTGGGGCGCGGTGGTGGGACTCATGCGACTCGGGGGCTGGGCGGGATGCGCCGCGCTGGCCAGCATGGGGGGCCGCTCGGTTTGGGTACGGTTTCCCGCACGTACTGCGGGAAAACGTACCCGCATCGGAAGTCCACCCCTAGTGGCGAGGCCCCTGGGGCGCGTGTGACCTGCGGGCTTGGGTCGCCGGGCTGGGTGGGACCGCCGGGCTGGGTGGGGGCGGCGGGAGGCTGCAGCGGCCCGAGCGCCCGCTGGTCCTGGCCGGGCGTCTTCGACGTCGGGCGTAACGCGATGCCCCGGGTGGTAGCGACGTTTTCAAAAAATGGTGCTCATTCCGGGGGCGGAGCGCGTTCCGGGGGTGGCGCATGAGTTCTGTTAGGAAGCGGCGGGGCGTCGCATAGGTCGCGTTTGGACCGGCTTCCGGGGGCTTCGGCGGCGGTTCTATAGCCATGGCCGGAGCTGAAACAGGGCTCTGAATCTCATCCGAACTTAGGAGTGGCCGTGTCTGACGTGCTCTACGTGGCCGTGACGCTCGTCGTCTTCGCCCTGCTGTTCCTGCTCGTCAAGGGGGTCGAGCGGCTTGAGCGCTGAGAACTGGGTCGGCCTGATCGCCGCCGTCATCCTCACCGTTTATCTCATCTACGCCCTCGTTCGACCGGAGAAATTCTGATGAGCAGTTCCCTCGCGGGCATCCTGCAGATCGTGCTGCTGGTCGCCGCGCTGGCGGCCTGCTACAAGCCGCTGGGCGACTACATCGCCCGCATCTTCACCAGCGAGAAGCACCTGGCGCCCGAGCGCGGGGTCTACCGCCTGATGGGCATCGACCCGAGCGCCGACCAGCGCTGGGGCACCTACGCCCGCAGCGTTCTGGCGTTCTCACTGGTCAGCGTGCTGTTCCTGTACCTCATCGAGCGGATCCAGCACTGGCTGCCGTACTCCAACGGCATGGCCAACGTCAACCCGGTGACCGCGTTCAACACCGCCGCCTCGTTCGTGACCAACACCAACTGGCAGAACTACTCGGGCGAGTCGACCATGGGTTACGTCACCCAGATGGCGGGCCTGGCCGTGCAGAACTTCGTGTCGGCCGGCGTCGGCATCGCGGTCGTCATCGCGCTGATCCGCGGGTTCACGCGGAAGAAGACCGACCGGCTGGGCAACTTCTGGGTCGACCTGACCCGGGTCACGTTCCGGCTGCTGCTGCCGATCTCGGTCATCGGCGGGGTCATCCTGATGGCGACCGGCGTGATCGACAACTTCACCAGCACCAGCGTCATCCACACGCTGTCCGGCGGCACGCAGACCCTGGTCGGCGGCCCGGTGGCCTCGCAGGAGGTCATCAAGGAACTGGGCAACAACGGCGGGGGCTTCTTCAACGCCAACTCCGCGCACCCGTTCGAGAACCCGAACCCGTTCAGCAACTGGTTCGAGATCTTCCTGCTGCTGGTCATCCCGTTCGCGCTGCCGCGCACGTTCGGCAAGATGGTCGGCGACAACCGGCAGGGCTACGTCCTGGTCGCGGTCATGGCCGGCCTGTGGCTGATCGCCGTGGGCGGCATCAGCTTCTTCGAGTGGCAGCACGCGGGCACCGCCCTGCAGGCCGCGCACGGCGCGATGGAGGGCAAGGAGGTCCGGTTCGGCATCCCGGGTTCGTCCCTGTTCGCCGGCTCGACCACCGTGACCTCCACCGGCGCGGTCAACTCGTTCCACGACTCGTTCACCGCGTTCGGCGGCGGCATCGCCCTGTTCGACATGATGCTCGGCGAGGTCGTCCCGGGCGGCGTCGGAGCCGGCCTGTACGGCCTGCTCATGCTGGCCGTGCTGACCGTGTTCATCGGCGGCCTGATGGTCGGCCGGACGCCGGAGTACATCGGCAAGAAGATCCGCCCGACCGAGATGAAGTGGGCCGCGGCCTACATCCTGGCCACGCCGGGCTCGGCGCTCATCGGGGCGGCGCTGGCGCTGGGCTTCAAGACCCCGCGGTCGGTGATCTTCAACTCTGGCCCGCACGGACTGACCGAGGTCGTCTACGCCTTCACCTCGATGGCCAACAACAACGGGTCGGCGTTCGCCGGCCTGGGCACGGCCGCGACCTTTTACCAGGTCGCGGGCGCGATCGTCATGCTGGTCGCCCGGTTCGCGCCGATGGTCTTCGTGCTGGCCCTGGGCGGCTCGCTGGCCCGCCAGCAACCGGTGCCCGCCAGCGTGGGCACCCTCGAGACCCACAAACCCCTGTTCGCCGGCCTGCTCGTCGGCGTGATCATCATCCTGGTCGGCCTGACCTATTTCCCGGCGCTCGCGCTGGGGCCGTTCGCTGAAGGGCTGCACTGATGTCCACCAATCCAGAAACTCCTACCCCGGGCGGCAGTGACATCAGCCCGCAGGGCGGCGTGACCACCGTGGACGAGGCTGAGCGTCAGCCCCGCACCGCGCGTGAGCGCACGGACCTGGAGCAGCCCCGCCGGATCGGCGGGGGCCTGCTCGACCCCAAGATGCTGTGGAAGTCGCTGCCGGACGCGTTCAAGAAGCTGGACCCCCGGGCCCAGATCCGTAATCCGGTCATGTTCGTGGTCGAGGTCGGCTCGGTCCTGACCACCTACTCGGCCATCATCCACTCCTCGGCCTTCGCCTGGACGATCACCGTCTGGCTGTGGCTGACCGTGCTGTTCGCCAACGTGGCCGAGGCCGTGGCCGAAGGCCGGGGCAAGGCCCAGGCCGAGACACTCCGGCGGACCAAGCAGGAGACCGTGGCCCGGCGCCTGGTCGACTGGAAGCCCGGAAAGGCTGACTTCCGCGAGGAGGAAGTGCCCGGCACCCAGCTCACGATCGGCGACTACGTGCTGCTCGAGCCCGGGCAGCTGATCCCAGGCGACGGCGACGTGGTCGAGGGCGTGGCCTCGGTGGACGAGTCGGCCATCACCGGCGAGTCCGCCCCGGTCATCCGGGAGTCCGGCGGCGACCGGTCGGCGGTCACCGGGGGGACCCGGGTGCTGTCCGACCGGATCGTCGTGCGGATCACCTCCAAGCCGGGCGAGACGTTCATCGACCGCATGATCGCCCTGGTCGAGGGGGCCTCCCGGCAGAAGACGCCGAACGAGGTGGCGCTGAACGTGCTGCTGGCCTCGCTGACGCTGATCTTCGTGCTCGCGGTGGTGACCCTGCAGCCGATGGCCTACTACTCCAACGCGCCGCAGAACCTGGTCATCCTGGTCGCGCTGATCGTGGCGCTGATCCCGACCACCATCGGGGCGCTGCTGTCCGCGATCGGCATCGCGGGCATGGACCGGCTGGTGCAGCGCAACGTGCTGGCCCTGTCGGGACGCGCGGTCGAGGCGGCCGGCGACGTGAACACCCTGCTGCTGGACAAGACCGGCACGATCACCATCGGCAACCGGGAGGCCAGCGAGTTCATACCGGTCGCCGGGGTGCCGGAGTCCGACCTGGCCGACGCGGCCCAGCTATCCAGCCTGGCCGACGAGACGCCGGAAGGCCGGTCGATCGTGGTGCTGGCCAAGAACCAGTACAACCTGCGCGAGCGGGACGAGGGCGAGCTGCCCGGCGCGGAGTTCGTGCCGTTCACCGCCCAGACCCGGATGAGCGGGGTCAACCTGGCCGACGGGCGTGAGGTGCGAAAGGGCGCCTCCAGCTCGGTCCGCGAGTGGATCCGGGAGAACGGCGGGACTCCCCCGGCCGAACTCGGCCAGATCGTGGACAGCATCTCCGGCGCGGGCGGCACCCCGCTGGTGGTGGCCGAGAAGAAGGATGGCACCGCGCGGGCGCTCGGGGTCATCAACCTCAAGGACATCGTCAAGCAGGGCATCGCCGACCGGTTCCAGGAAATGCGGGCCATGGGCATCCGGACCGTCATGATCACCGGCGACAACCCGCTCACGGCCAGGGCCATCGCGGACGAGTCCGGCGTGGACGACTTCCTGGCCGAGGCCACCCCCGAAGACAAGATGGCCCTGATCAAGAAGGAGCAGGCCGGCGGCAAGCTGGTCGCGATGACCGGTGACGGCACCAACGACGCCCCGGCGCTGGCGCAGGCCGACGTCGGCGTGGCCATGAACACTGGGACGTCGGCGGCCAAGGAAGCCGGCAACATGGTCGACCTGGACTCCAACCCGACCAAGCTCATCGAGATCGTCGAGATCGGCAAGCAGATGCTGATCACCCGCGGAGCGCTGACCACGTTTTCCATCGCGAACGACGTGGCCAAGTACTTCGCGATGCTGCCGGCCATGTTCGCGGGCGTGTTCCCGGGCCTGGAAGCGCTCAACATCATGCACCTGCACAGCCCGCGGTCCGCGATCACCTCCGCCATCGTGTTCAACGCGCTGATCATCGTGGCGCTGATCCCGCTGGCACTGCGGGGCGTCCGGTACAAGCCCTCCTCGGCCGCGGCCATGCTGCGCCGCAACCTGTGGATCTACGGTGTCGGCGGGCTGATCATCCCGTTCGCCGGCATCAAGATCCTCGACCTCATCATCATGAACATCCCAGGATTCAGGTGACAGGCGTGAACCGTCTTCCCTCCCTCGTCAGGCAGCACATCGCGGCGTTCCGTGCGCTGCTCGTCTTCACCGCGCTGTGCGGCATCATCTACCCCGTCCTCATGTTCGGCGTGGCCCAGGCGGCCTTCCACGGGCCAGCCAACGGCTCGACCGTCAGCTACCAGGGCAAGACCGTCGGGTCGAGCCTGCTGTGCCAGGAATTCACCGACGCCAAGGGCAACCCGCTGCCGCAGTACTTCCAGCCGCGGGCGTCCAACGCGGTGAACCCGGCCTCCAAGACTGACTACGGCTGCGACCCGGGCTTCTCCGCCGCCTCCAACCTGGGGCCGGACAACCCGGCGCTGACCAAGCTCGTCGACCAGCGCCGGGCCGCGATCGCCAAATTCGACGGGGTCAGCCCGGCCAGCGTGCCGCCGGACGCGGTGACCTCCTCCGGTTCGGGCCTCGACCCGGACATCTCCCCGCAGTACGCGGCCATCCAGGTCGACCGGGTGGCCAAGGCCCGTGGCCTCAGTGACGCCGCGGTCAAGGCGCTGGTCACCAAGTACACCCAGGGCCGCACCATCGGCTTCCTGGGTGAGCCCAGAGTCGACGTGCTCACGCTGAACATCGCGCTCGACAAGCTGTCGAAATGAGCGCGGTCGCCCCGGCCCGGGCCGCGTCCCGGCACCGGACCGGGGCCCGGGTGCTGCTGGTGGAGGATGAGCCGGGCCTGCTCCGGGCCCTGCTCATCAACCTGCGGGCACGCCAGTACGACGTGGTCACCGCCAGCAGCGGCCGGGAGGCGCTGGCCACCGCGGCCAGCCATCCCCCGGACGCGGTGGTCCTCGACCTCGGGCTGCCCGACATCGACGGGACCGAGGTCATCGTCGAGCTGCGGCGCTGGTCGAAGGCCCCGATCATCGTGCTGTCGGGCCGGGCCAGCCCGGGCGACAAGATCGGGGCCCTGGACGTGGGGGCCGACGACTACGTGACCAAGCCGTTCTCGATGGCCGAGCTGCTGGCCCGGCTGCGGGCGGTGCTCCGCCGCGACGACCCGGCCCCGGCCGGGCCGGCCAGCGTGACCGTGGGGCGCTGCACGGTCGACCTGACCGCGCACACCGTGACCCGGGCTCCGGGGCCGGGCGAGGCCGCCGGGCCGGACGAGGCCGCGGAAGCGGTGCGGCTGACCCCGACCGAATGGCGGATCCTGGAGAGCCTCGCCCGGCGGCCGGGCCAGCTGGTCAGCGCCCGGCAGCTGCTGACCGAGATCTGGGGCCCGGGTTATGAGCCCCGCACCAACTACCTCCGCTTCCACATGGCCCGGCTGCGGCGCAAGCTGGAAGACGACCCAGCCCGGCCGCAGCATCTGCTGACCGAGCCCGGCATGGGCTACCGCTACCGTCCCTGACCGGGGACTCGGCTGGTAGCGGTTCAATAGGAGACAACATGACCACACCGGAATCGAGCACCCCGGGACGGGGGTTCCTGCGCATCTACCTCGGCGCCGCCGCGGGGGTGGGCAAGACCTTCGCCATGCTCGGCGAGGGCCACCGGCGGGCCGAGCGCGGCGCCGACGTGGTGGTGGCGTTCGTGGAGACCCACGGGCGCCCGCAGACCGCGGCGATGGCCGAGGGCCTGGAGGTGATCCCGCGCAAGAAGATCGACTACCGCGGCGCCACCTTCGAGGAGATGGACCTGGACGCGGTGCTGGCCCGGCACCCGCAGATCGCGCTGGTCGACGAGCTGGCCCACACCAACGTGCCCGGCTCCCGGAACGAGAAGCGCTGGCAGGACGTCGACGAAATGCTGGACGCGGGCATCGACGTGATTTCCACGGTCAACGTGCAGCACCTGGAGTCGCTCAACGACGTCGTGCAGAAGATCACCGGGGTGCCGCAGCGGGAGACGGTCCCTGACGCCGTGGTCCGCGCGGCCGACCAGGTCGAGCTGGTCGACATGACGGCCGAGGCGCTACGGCGGCGGATGGCGCACGGCAACATCTACCCGGCCGAGAAGATCGATGCCGCCCTGACCAACTACTTCCGCAGCGGGAACCTGACCGCGCTGCGCGAGCTGGCCCTGCTGTGGCTGGCCGACAAGGTGGACGAGGGCCTGCAGAACTACCGGGCCGCGCACGGCATCCAGGGCACCTGGGAGGCCCGGGAGCGGGTGGTGGTCGCGCTGACCGGCGGCCCGGAGGGTGACACCCTGATCCGGCGCGGCGCCCGGATCGCGGCCCGGTCGTCGGGCGGGGACCTGCTGGCCGTCCACGTCAGCCGGTCCGACGGCCTGACCGGCGCCGACCCGGGCGAGCTGGCCGGGCAGCGGCGGCTGGTCGAGTCGCTGGGCGGCACCTACCACCAGGTGGTGGGCGACAGCATCCCGGACGCGCTGCTCGAGTTCGCGCGGGCGGAGAACGCCACCCAGCTGGTCCTGGGGGCCAGCCGCCGGTCCTGGCTGTCGGCCCTGCTCACCGGGCCTGGAATCGGGGCCCGGTCCATCCGCGGCTCGGGCGACATCGACGTGCACATCGTCACCCATCAGCAGATGGGCCGGGGCCGCGGGCTGCTGCCCCGGGCCCGGGGCAGCCTGACCCTGCGCCGCCAGCTGGCCGGCTACCTGCTGGCCGCGGTGTTCGCCCCGGTGGCGACCGTCGTGCTGGCGGCCGCGGGCCGGGACAACGTCAACCTGACCAGCGACGTGCTCACGTTTCTGGTCGGCGTCATCCTGGTCGCGCTGGTCGGCGGGTTCATCCCCGCACTGCTGGAGGCGATCGCGGGCTCGCTGCTGCTCAACTGGTTCTTCACCCCGCCCATCCACCAGTTCACGATCGCCGACGCCAACAACGCCTGGGCCATCGGCGTGTTCATCATCGTGGCGATGATGGTCAGCTGGGTGGTGGACATCGCCGCCCGGCGGACCAAACAGGCGGCCCGGGCCGAGTCCGAGTCCGAACTGCTGGTCACCACAGCCGGCAGTGTCCTGCGCGGCCAAGGGGCCCTGCCGGCGCTACTGGAACGGGTCAAGGAGTCGTTCGGGATGCGGTCGGTGAGCCTGCTGGAGTGCCAGGGGGCGGACGGGGAGGCGGCCGCCCGGGACGGAACCGGCCCCCGGGCGAGCCGGATCCTCGGCCCGGGACGGCGCTGGAAGGTAGCGGCCACGGCCGGGGACGAGCCGGTCACCTCGCCCGAGGACGCCGACGTGGAGGTGCCGGTGACCGACACGCTGACGCTGGCGCTGCGCGGCCGGCCGCTGCCGGCCGCCGACCGGCGGGTGCTGGGGGCGTTCGCGGCCTACGCGGCCGCCGCCCTGGAACAGCAGCGGCTGGCGGCCGAGGCCGAGGCGGCCAAGCCGATCGCGGCGGCCGACCGGATGCGGACCGCCCTGCTCACCGCGGTCAGCCACGACCTGCGCACCCCGCTGGCCTCGGCCAAGGCGGCGGTGACGAGCCTGCGCTCGCCGGACGTGCACTGGACCAGGGCCGACCGGAACGAGCTGCTGGCCACCGCCGACGAGTCGCTCGACCGGCTGGCCCGGCTGGTCGATAACCTGCTCGACATGAGCCGGCTGCAGGCAGGGGCGCTGTCGCTGTTCCCGCGGCCGGTCGGCGTGGACGAGATCGTCGCCCGCTCCCTGGACGACCTCGGGCCGCGCAGCTCGAAGGTCGTGGTCGACATCCCCGAGGCGCTGCCCGAGATCCAGGTCGACCCGGCCATCCTCGAACGGGTCGTGGTCAACCTGACCGAGAACGCGCTGCGCTACTCACCGGCCGGCAAACCGCCCATGCTGACCGCCAGCGCGCTCGGGGACCGGGTCGAGCTGCGGGTCGTCGACCGCGGCCCGGGCATACCGGAAAAGGAGCGGGACCGGATGTTCGTGCCGTTCCAGCGCATGGGCGACACCGACAACACCACCGGCGTGGGCCTCGGGCTGGCCCTGTCGCGCGGCTTCACCGAGGCCATGGGGGGCACGCTGACCGCCGAGGAAACCCCCGGCGGGGGCCTGACGATGGCCGTCACCCTGCCCGCGGTGGCGGCGTCCGGATCGGCCCCTGGCGAGGTCGAGCCGGGCCAGCGGGAGCGGGCGGCGACGTGACCAGGGTGCTGGTGGTCGACGACGAGCCGCAGATCCTCCGGGCGCTGCGGATCAACCTGCGGGTCCGCAACTACGAGGTGGACACCGCGGCCACCGGCACCGAAGCGCTCGAGGTGGCCGGGCGGCACCCGCCCGACCTGGTCATCCTGGACCTGGGCCTGCCCGACCTGAGCGGCCTGGAGGTCATCGAGGGGCTGCGCGGCTGGACCAGCGTGCCCATCGTGGTGCTGTCCGGCCGGACCGACAGCGCCGACAAGGTGGAGGCGTTGGACGTCGGGGCCGACGACTACGTGACCAAGCCGTTCTCCATGGACGAGCTGCTGGCCCGGATGCGGGCGGCGCTGCGCCGGGCCGGCCCGCCCGAGGACGCGCCCCAGGTCAAACTGGATGACCTGGTGGTCGACCTGGCCGCCCGGCGGGTGGAGGGCGGCCCCGACGGCGACATCCGGCTCACCCCCACCGAGTGGCACCTGCTGGAGGTGCTGCTCCGCAACCCCGGCAAGCTGCTGAGCCAGCAGCAGCTGCTCACCGAGGTCTGGGGACCGGGTTACGCCAGCGCGACCGGCAACCTGCGGCTCTACATGGCCCAGCTGCGGCGCAAGCTGGAGCCCGATCCGGCCCGGCCGCGGTGGCTGATCACCGAGCCGGGGATGGGCTACCGGTTCCAGCCGGAGCCGGTCAGCGGTTCCAGCTGGATCGGCTAGCGGCGGGGCTAGCGGCACGGCGGGGCTAGCGGCGCGGCCGCGCTAGCGGCCGGGCAGGAGCACGCTCAGGCAGGTGACGCAGCCCTCGAGCTTCTCGAACTCGCTGATGTCGACCACCACCGGGGTGAAGCCCAGATCTTCCAGCAGGGCGGCCGTCTGCGGCGCGGACGCCGCGATCAGCACCCGGTCGCCGCCGAGCGGGACGACGTGGCAGCCCGCCTCCTCCTGCACCGGGCGGTAGGCCGGGAACAGCTCGGCCGGGACCAGCTCGGGCAGCAGCAGGAACGTCCCGTCCGGCAGCGCGGTCACCGCCGACTTCAGGTGCAGCACCCGGCGCAGCGGGACCGCGATCACGGTGCGGCCGAGCGGCGCCAGCAGCGCCCGCAGCTGGCGGATGCCCTCGCCGTTGGTCCGCCCGCCGCGCCCCACGTAGACGACGTGGCCGGCCTGGAGCACGTCCCCGCCGTCGAGCGTGCCCGGCCCCTCGATGCGGGCGACCCGCAGCCCGAGCGCGCCGGCCAGGCCGGCCACCCCGGCGACCTCGGGCCGCCGCACCTCCGCGCCCGGCCGGGTCAGCACGGCCAGGTCCGCGCAGACCACCACGGTGTCCTCGACGAACACCGAATCCGGGCAGTCGTCGGCGGCGGGCACCGGCCGGACCGTCCAGTCGCAGGCTGCCAGCGCGCCGGCGTAGGCCGCGTGCTGGTCCCGGGCCAGCCCGACGTCCACCTCGGTGCGGCCGATGTGGGTGACGATCCCTTTGGCCAGTCTGCTGCTGGGCGGGCGGATCAGGCTGGTGCCGAACACCTGCCCTACGCTAGCGGCCCGTCGTGATGTAGTCCGACAGCGCGGACCGCTCGGTCTCCAGCTCGTCCATGCGGTTCTTCACCACGTCGCCGATGCTCACCAGGCCGCCCAGTGCCCCGTCGACCACCACCGGCGCGTGCCGCATCCGGTGCTCGGTCATCAGCCGCATGACGTCGTCGAGCGAGGTCTCCGGCGCGACCGTCCGGACCTCGGCCGTGTAGATCTCGGTGACCGGCTCGGACATCACCGCGGCGCCCCGCAGCGCGAAGGCGCGGACGACGTCGCGCTCACTGACGATCCCGTCGACCGAGGTCCCGTCGGCCGAGACGACGACCGCGCCGATCCCGTGCTCGGCCAGCACCTCCAGCAGGCGCCGGACCTTGGTGTCCGGGGTGACCGTGACCACCCTCGTGCCTTTGACCCGAAGCACATCACTGATACGCATGGGACCTCCCTGGGGCCGCAGCGGTGCGGAGCTATAGGTGTACCCACGGGTGCGCCGGGCTATTACTGCGGAGGCACCCACCGGTTCGGGCGCGCCCCGGCCGGTCCCGATTGACCCCGGTTCGCCTCGGCCCTGGTTCGCCTTTTCCCTAGTTCGCGGACCAGGTGGTGGGGCGGAACCGCATCCGGCAGATCACCACGTTGTCGGTGCCGTTGCGGATGGCCCGGTCCAGCACCAGCCCGCGCTGGTTGTGCAGGATCCACTGCCAGAGCCGCCTCGGCTCCAGCTCGGAGATCAGGACCACCAGCCGCCGGTGGGGGTCCCGCTGTTCCAGCTGGTGCAGGTAGTCGACGATGGGCGCGCCCAGCGAACGGTGCGGGGAAAACAGGGTGACCAGCGGGACCTGGTGGTCCCACTGGTCCCAGGTCTGCTTGAACCGTTTGGTCTGGTCGTCCTCGTCGTCGCCGTAACAGACGTAGACCGCGGTGACCTGGTCGCCGAGGGCCAGGGCGGCGGTGATGGCCTCCTCGGTCAGCCGGGACAGGCGCCCTCGGTGAACTTGCTGACCAGCTCGATGACGATGGCGGCGAACGTCAGCACCGCACCGACCCCGTTGACGATGGCCCGCCACCACCAGCCGTCCTGCCGCTGCTCTGACCAGTGCCGGACCATGCCCACCTGGGACAGGGTGAACCCGACAAACACCCCGATGGCGAACAGCGGCACCAGGGCCTGGGTGTCCCCGCGCGAGACGACCAGCAGCACGGCGGCGAACACCGCCAGCACGATCACGCCGTACCGGTGCACCTGGCGCTCGGCCTTGAGGTAGAAGAGGTGCGGCAGGAAGTTGTCCTCGGCCACCAGGCTGGCCAGCACCGGCAGCCCGCCGAACGAGGTGTTGGCCGCCAGCGCCAGCAGGATCAGCGTGATGATCTGGATCGCATAGAAGATCACCCCCTGGCCGAGGCCGGCCCGGGCGACCTGGGCCAGCACGGTGATGTGGTCGCCCGGCACGACGTCGAACTTGCGGATCAGCTCGGCCAGGCCGAGCAGCATCACGCCGAGGTGAGGGCCTCGATGCCGGCCGAGACGCCGACCGCCGCGTTGAGCACGTAGTCCACGATCAGCGAGGCGGCCGCGACCAGGCTGGGGGTGGTGCCCAGGTGCCGCTTGGCCACCGCGTAGGCGCCGCCGCCGGACGGGAACGCCTCGATGACCTGACGGTAGGAGATCACCAGGACGGCCAGCAGGACAACGATCGCGATCGTGATCGGCATCGTGTACTTCAAGGCGGCCGCGCCCGCCGCCACCAGCACGACCAGGATGGCCTCGGGCCCGTAGGCGACCGAGGACAGCGCGTCCAGGGACAGCGCCGCCAGCCCTTCGAGGGCGGTCAGCCGATGCCGTTCCTCTTCACCGCTGTCGTCACGGCGGCCGGCCGGTGCCGTGGCGTTGTTCGTCGCCATCACCGCACATACAAGCACCCGGAGGTGATCACAGTATGGACGACCCACCGCATCCACAAAAACGCACAATGATCCTTAGCGCGCAAAGCGCGTTTTTGCGGAAAACGGGTACGCACATCCTTCGGCAGCGGACGGGAATCCAATTTCGCCGCTAAAAAAAGAATGTCTCATTGGCCGTGAAGCCCCGTTTTGTAGCACACTTGGCGGGGGAAACCGCGGCCGGGTGGAGGTGCCCGACGGCAGACAGGCGGCCAGCCCAGCGTTCCCGCAGCGCGACGAGAGGAACAACGGGAGAGGCATGATCAGCGAGCTTGACCGCCGTCTGGGGGCCACGGCCGGGGGCACGGCGGGTGCTCCCGTGGCCCGTAACGGCCGCGGGCGACCGACGATGAAGGACGTCGCCACCCGGGCGGGAGTGGCGCTCAAGACCGTGTCCCGGGTGGTCAACGACGAGCCCGGGGTCACCCCGGAGACCGCCAGCCGGGTCCGGAACGCCATCAACGAGCTGGGGTTCCGCCGCAACGACAGCGCCCGGCTGCTGCGCAAGGGCCAGACCGCCTCGATCGGCCTGATCATGGAGGACATCGGCGACCCGTTCTACGCCGCGTTGTCGCGCGCGGTGGAGGACGTGGCCCACTGGAACGGCTCGCTGCTGTTCACCGGGTCCAGCGACGAGGATCCGCAGCGGGAGCAGGAACTGGTGCTCGCGCTGTGCGCGCGGCGGGTGGACGGCCTCATCGTCATCCCCGCCTCCGGCGACCACCGGTACCTGCTGCCGGAGATCGCGGCGGGCGTCGCGTCGGTGTTCGTGGACCGGCCGGCCGGGATGATCGAGGCCGACGCGGTGCTGGCCGACAACACCGGCGGCACCCGCACCGGGGTCACCCACCTCATCCAGCACGGGCACCGGCGCATCGGATTCATCGGCGACGCCGCCGGCATCTACACGGCCAGCCAGCGCCAGCGCGGTTACACCGAGGCGATGGCCGACGCGGGCCTCCCGGTGCACGACTCGTGGGTGGCCCGGATCAAGCCCGCGCCGCCCACGGTCGCGGCCGCGCTGACGCAGATGCTGTCCGGGCCGGAGCCGGTGACGGCGGTGTTCTGCGGGAACAACCGGACCACGGTGTTCGCGCTGTTCGCGCTGCGGGAGATCGCCCGCGCGAGCCAGCGGGTGGCGCTCGTCGGTTTCGACGACTTCGAGCTGGCGGACCTGCTGGACCCCGGCGTGACGGTGGTGGCGCAGAATCCGGCCGAGATGGGCCGGCGCGCGACCGAGTTGCTGTTCGGCAGGCTGGCGGGTACCGGCGGGCCCACCCAGTACATCGAACTCGGCACGCAGCTCATCGTGCGCGGTTCGGGCGAGATTCCCCCGGGCTGACGGCCGGTTGGCTGCGGCCGGCGGCTGTGGCCGGTTGGCTGCGGCCGGTTGGCTAAAGGGTCGCGACGAGGACGACGACCACGATGATCGCGAGCACGACGGCCCCGATCAGGACGTAGCGTCCGGTCGGCGCGGACCGCTGAGGCGCATTCTCGGTGTCGGCCCGGTGCGCGAAGGCCTGGAAACTGGCCGTGCTCCCGCTCGGATCATTTTCTGTCTGCGACATGCGCAGCACTCTAGCTGGTCAGGGCTTTACCCGATGGGCGGAAGGCGTCAATTGGCGACAACTCGCCGGATCGTTTTGCGCCTGTAAGTCCCGATTCGGCTGCTACGCTCACACACTGCCACTGAGCGTGAGGAGCCTTCGTGGGTGCAGCATCGGGTGGCCGTCTGACGCTCTGGCTGGTGACGCTGGCCGTGCTGATGGCTTCCGGTGCGACAGGAATGGTGGTGATCGGCACCGGCTCGACTCCGCCCAAGGGCGGCAGCCCGACGGCGGGGCAGGTGACCGGCTCGTCCGGCCAGCGGCTGGCCGGTGACCGCAAGGGCACGGCCGCGGCCCAGCCCGGGAGGGGTGCTTCTGCCGGGGCCGGCGGGTCAGCCGCCAGCGCAAAAGGCCGGTACAACGTCGGGGCGACGCACTCGCCGGAGCTGCTGCGGTCGCTGGCCGGCCCGCTGGACGGCACCGGGTTGCCGGGATTCCTCGTCCTCATCCACGTCCTCGTCCAGGGCTCGGGCTCGCGGGGTGGACGTCGCCGCCGATCAGCATCCGAGGGGCGACGGCATCGACTGGGCCCAGGTGGCGGCGGCCGGTTACTCGTTCGCCGCGGTCAAGGCGACCGAGGGCGACTACTACGCCAACCCCTGGTACGCCGACGACGCGGCCCGGGCGCAAGCGGCCGGCCTGCAGGTGACCGGCTACCACGTGGCGATCCCGAACGTCAGCGGCGGCGCCGCCCAGGCCGACTACGCGATCGGCCACCTCGGTGATGCCACCCGCGCGCTGGAAGTCGACGTCGAGTACGACCCGTACACCGCCATCGACCACACCAACCAGTGCTACGGCCTCACCGCCCGGCAGCTGGTCAGCTGGATCGGCGCCTTCACCCAGGAGGCCCGGCGGCTCACCGGCCAGGTCCCGATGATCTACACGACGGCCGCCTGGTGGCGGACCTGCACCAGCGACAGCAGCGCATTCAGCGGCAGTTCGCTATGGGTGGCCAGCTACGGGAGTGGCCAGCCGGCCCGCCCGGCGGCCTGGGCATCCTGGTCATACTGGCAGTTCACCAGCGCCGCCACCGTCCCCGGCATCCCGGGCCGGGGCGTCGACGTCAGCTGCGCCGAGTCCCGGCACACCACCCCGTTCGCCCCCGCCGAGGCCGCCGGGCCTGGCGGATCTGGCAATGCTGGTGGTTCTAGTGGTTCTGGTGGTGCGGCTGGGGCCAGTGCAGCCGCAGGTGCCGCCGAGGCAGGTGGGCTGGCCGGAGTGACGGGTGGGTCCGTAGCCAGCGGCCAGCCGGTCGCCGAGATCACCCGTCCGGCCACGTCCGTCACCTCTGCCGCAGCAGCACCGAGTTCCGCGGTGCCCGCGCTGGTGGCCCCGGTCCCCGCCGCCACTGCTCCCGCACCGGTCGTGTCCAGCCCCTCCCCCGGCCCCAGCCACTGAGCCGAGCCGGCCGACGGCGGGGCGGCGGGCGGCGGGACGGCGGGGCGGCCCAGGGTAGGCAATGGCGCCTTTGCCCTTGCTCTTACATGGGTAATGGCGCCATTGCCCTTGTACCGGCGGGTCTCGCGGCGGCTGGCAAGCAGGCCCAAGGGCGGCGAAGGTAGCTTGCGGCCCCAGAGGGGTACCAAAGTTACCTTCGACCCTCATAGAGACCCACCAAAGTTACCTTTGCCCGCGTACGGGCCGGAACTAGCGGGGCTGATGGGGCTGATGGGACTCCGGGGCCTTGGCCCGGCGCAGCCCAGGTCAGCAGCCGCACCCCTCCCTCCGCGCACAGCGGCCCCTTCGCTGGTCGGGGGCTTGGGCGGCGCGGGGCGGGAGTCGCGGGCGGGCCGGGAGTCTCGCGGGGCCAGGAGTCACAGGGGTCGCGGGGGTCAGGCGGAGTGGCCGGTTTCGGGGGCGTTGGGGACTGGGCGGCCGGTGCGGTCGATGAGGCGGGACATCACGATGACGCTGCGGGTGCGGGTGGTGAACGGCTCGGCCCGGATGCGCTCGACTACCTGCTCAAAGTGACCGACGTCGGCGGCCTGGATGTGCAGGAGGGCGTCGGCCTCGCCGGTCACCGTGCAGGCGCCGACGACTTCAGGGAAACGGCGGACGGCGGCCCGGATGTCGGCCGGCGAGGTGAGCGCCCGGCAGAACAGTTCCACGTAGGCCTCGGTGGTCCAGCCGAGCGCGGCCGGGTCGACGCGGGCGGAGAAGCCGCGGATCGCGCCGGTCTCCTGGAGCCGGTCCACCCGGCGCTTGACCGCGGGCGCGGACAGCCCGACTATGCCGCCGATCGTGGCGTAGCTGGCCCGGGCGTCCTCGATCAGGGCGGCCACGATCCGTTCGTCGATCTTGTCCAGGCTCATGGCCCCGATGATGACACTCTTACCGCACTGGTGGCTTACCGCTCCGGTGCAGAAATACCACGGCCCTGCAGCAGATGTAATAAACAACTGCTGCAGGGCCGCGCCCCGCTCAGGGCTCCGGTCACCGGGACGAGAAACAATTCCCGTCGGTTGGCCGGAAGTAGAAGAGGCCCGACGTCCCGCTTTCGCCGGGCCTCAATAGTGAGACGCCGCCCTTTCGGAGGTGGTTTACACGCCGGCCATTATCTTTTTTTCTCGTCCAGGAACTTGGTGGCGGCCTCGGCCACGGCCGGGCTGAGCGACATCACGTAGTGGGTGTGACCGGGCAGAATGGCCAGCTGGGCCAGCCCCGGGGATCCGTCCCAGCCGGGGTCGGCCAGTCCGCCGCCGAGCAGGGCGAAGAACTCCACGATGTGGGCGGGCCGGATCGAGTCGGTGTCGGCGAACATCAGCAGCACCGGCGCGGTGATCCCGGCCACCCCGGCCGACCAGTCGTAGTCCTGGCGGAGCAGCTCCCCCACCTCGGTGACGTGTTTCGCCCAGTCCTCGGGGTGCGGGGCCACCTGGGAGTAGGTCGCGTAGAAGGGCGAAGGCTCCATCATCTTGGCCGCCTCGGGACCGAGGGCGGCCTGGCCGGCCAGCACGTCGGGGAACCAGCCGTCGCGCCGGCACGGGGCGGAGACCACGATCAGCCGCCGGAGCAGCCCCGGGTGCTGGATGGCGGTCCGCAGCGCAACCCCGCCGCCCAGCGACAGGCCCATCAGGTCGGCCTGGCCGAGGCCGAGGTGATCGATCAGCCCGGCGACCTGGTCCGCCATCTCCTCGTAGCGCAGCGGCCGGCCGGGGCTGGCGGTGTGCCCGTGGCCGGGCAGGTCGACGGTGATGACCCGCCGCCCGGCGGCGAGCGCGTCCAGGATCGGATCGAACATCTCAGCCGCGCCGACCCCACCGTGCAGCAGGATCAGCGGCTCCCCGGACCCGCGCTCGGAGTACCAGAGGTCGAGGTCTCCCACGTTTGCGTAGCTCATGCCTCCTATAACGACACAGGGGCAGCCGGCTCATCGGTGATTTCGCTCAAGAAAGGGCCGGCTTCGGGCGGCGCCTGCACCGTCAGCTGGACGTCACTGCCGTCGAAGACCAGCGTGAACCGGAAGAACGGGCAGCACCGCTGCTCGGCGACAGCCAGCTCGGCGGCCGGTCCGGCCAGCGCGGCGGGCAGCGTGACCCGGATCCCGTCCGCCACTGGCTCCCGGGCGGTGCCCTGGGCGATCAGGTCGCGCCAGGCCTGCATCCGCGCACCCTGGTCCTCTCCGGTCAGAGTGCACGCGAGGGGCTGCCCGGCCTTGTAGGACTGATAGGGCTGGAGAGCTTGGTGGGGTTGGGGGGCTTGGTGGGACTGCGGTGGGGCGGGCTCGGTGAGGCAGCCGCAGTCCGGGTCGCAGGGGCCAGGAACGGGGGGCGGGTCGGTGCCCGCCAGGGCCTCCTCCAGGCGGGCGATCGAGTCGTCCAGGCCGGCCACCTGCTGGCGGGCCTGGGCGATGCGGGCGGCCAGCAGCGGCCGGAGCCGCTCGCGGACGTCGGCGCAGACGCCGGCGTCGCGGACGGCCAGCAGGTCGCGGATCTGGGCCAACGGCAGGCCAAGCTGCTTGCCCGCGCGGATCAGGGCCAGCCGCGCCAGCGCGTCGTCGCCGTAGCGGCGGTAGCCGTTGGCCGCCCGGGCCGCGGGCAGCAGCCCCGACTGTTCGTAGAACCGCAGCGTGGCCGGGGGCAGGCCCGCCTGTTCGGCCAGCTCGGAGATCTGGTAGCTCACCACCTCTCGACGGTAAACCTTCGACCCCGCTCGAAGGTCAAGCCGGAAGTCAGGCGTGGGCGGCCAGCCAGGCGTGGACCTCGCCGATGTGGTTCTCGATGAGGGTGAGGTGGCCGTCGTGGTCGAGCAGGCGGGCGTCGACGCCGTTGATGTTGGCGGCCAGCCACTGGCCGTGGCCGAACGGGACGAACTTGTCCTCGCGGCCGTGGAGCAGCAGCATCGGTACCGAGATGCTGGACACGTCGAACGTCCACTGATGGGTGAAGGCCAGGCCGTCCGCGAACAGGCCCTCGGCCCCCGGGGCCAGGCCCTCGTGCCCGGTCCAGTCCAGGTACTCGGCCAGCTCCCCGGTGAACACGGCGGCGTCAGTCGGCGTGAGCAGCGACGGGATCATCGCGGCGAGCATCTCGGCGGTCGCGCCCAGCGTCTCGGTGCGCTGCTCTTCGCACTGAGCCAGGGCCGCCTCGGGGTCGGTGGCGGCGAGCTTGAAGTCGCGAGCGTTCTCCTCGCCCATGCCGTCGAACCAGTCCAGGCCCTCGGCGTCGAACGGCGCCAGCGAGGCCAGCGCCGCGGCCGCCAGCACCAGGTCCGGCAGCAGGGCGGCGGTGGCCAGCAGGTGCGGCCCGCCGCCGGAGATGCCCCAGGCGACCAGCCGGGTGATGCCCAGGCCGTCGCAGATGGCCCGCACGTCGGCGGCGCAGTCGGCCACGGTCCGGCCCGGCTGCGGGCTGGAGCCGCCGTACCCGGGCCGGTCGTAACTGATCAGCCGCAGGCCGCGGGCGGTGGCGTCGGCCACGACGGGCGCGTACAGGTGGCGGGAGTTCGGGGTGCCGTTGTGCACCAGCACGGCCAGGCCACCCGGGTCGCCGGCCTCCTCCACCGCCAGCACCCGGCCGTCGGGAGCGGGCACAACGTGTTGGTTTGTGTGCGGAGTCATGCCAGCCACCCAATCACTTGTGCGCCGCCGGCAGAAGATCAGAAGAAGGTCGGAACCGCTTCGGTGACGGTGTAGTCGTCGTCCACCAGGTAGAGCGTCCGCCACTTGTCGAACGTCGTGCAGGGATGGGACGGGCCGAGCGCCACCAGGTCACCGACGGCGACGCCGTGGCCTGCGGGGACGGCCAGGTGGGCGTGCTGGTCGCTGGCGGCGGCCATCGTCCAGCCGGCGTCGCGCAGCGACCGGCGCTCGGCCGTGCCCCGCCGGACGTGGGTCAGCGCGATCGGGTTGCCCGCGTCCTGGCCGAAGTCGCGGCGCCCGGCCGACACGATGATCAGCCCGGGCTCGGGGACCGAGAGCACCTGGCCCCACACCTCCAGCGCGGGCTCCAGGTCGGGTGCGGACGAGCCGGTGCGGGCGTGCATCTCGGTCAGCGCGCGGGCGTAAAGGCCCCAGTCCTCGCTCAGGTAGCAGCCGCTGCGCAGCATCACCCGGGCCAGGCTGAGCTGCGGCCCGGCCCCGGTCAGCACGTCGATGACCACGTCCGGGAAGGCGGTGCCGCCCGCGGTCAGCAGCACCTCGGGCGTATCGAACAAGCCGCGCTGGTCCAGCGCGGCCGCGATCTCGATCAGGAAGGCCAGGAACTCCCGGACCACCGGCTCCCGGTCCTCGCCGTCCCGGGCCCGGGCCAGGCCCTCGAAGCCCTCCACCCCGGCCAGCGCCAGGTGCGGGGCGGCCGCCCGGACCGCCTGGGCCACCTCGACGGCGGTGGCCACGTCCCGGACCCCGCAGCGGGCGCCGGCCAGGCCGCCCTCGACCAGGACGTTGACCGGGCGGCCGGGGCCGTCCGGTCCGAGCGCGGCGAGCCGTTCGGCCAGCAGCCGGACGCCGTCCACCGAGTCGGCCAGGCAGTAGAACTCGAAGCCCGGGTCACGCCGCAGTTCGGCGCCGACGTAGCGGATGTCGGCCGCCCCGACCAGCTCGTTGGCGTAGAAGATGCGCTGGACCCCGTGCTCGCGGGCCGCGCGGACCTGCGGCCCGGTGGCGAAGGTCAGCCCCCAGCTGCCCGCATCCAGCTGGCGGCGGAACAGCGCGGGGGCCATCGTGGTCTTGGCGTGCGGGCACAGGAGTACGCCGGCCGCCTCGCTGAACTGCTGGAACCGGGTCAGGTTGCGGTCCAGGACGCTTGCCCGCAGTACGCACACCGGCAGCGGCAGGTCCTCACGGAGTATGTTCGGCGCGTCCACGTACGCGAACGCTACTCCTGGCGGAGTACACCGCCGGGTGGCGGCCGCCCGCCAACTGCCTTCCGCGGCCGGACGACGGTACCGGCCCCTGGCCGGCAGCATCGGAGCAGACACCACCGCCGCCCTTGGGGAGGGCCCTCCGATGCGTACCAACACCTATCCCGAACCGGCACCGCCGCCGATCACGAGACCGGGCCTGCTCGGCCGGACCGGGCGCGCCTGCTACCGCCACCGCTGGCTGACCCTCGCGGCCTGGATGGCCGGCGTGGCCTGCCTCGTCGTGCTGTGGGTGCAGTTCGGCGCGCCCGCCGACAACAGCTTCACCGGCCAGGACCCCGGCCAGACGGTCCTCGACCAGCACTTCCCCCAGCGGTCGGGCGACACACTCACGCTGGCTATCCGGTCCGACGCGCCGGTCACCGCGGCCGCGGTCAAGTCCCAGGTCACCGCCGCGCTGGTGCCGATGCGGGAGGCGGCCCACGTCAGCGGGGTGACCGACCCGTACACCACGCCCGGCCAGCTGTCCCGCGACGGGCACATCGCGTTCGCGTCGGTCCAGTTCAGCGTGCCGTCCACCAGCATCCCCGGCAGCGAGGTGACCGCGCTGATGAACGACGCGCGGGCCGCCTCGGGGCACGGCGTGACGTTCAGCCTCGGCGGTGACGTGGTCGACCAGGCCGAGACCTCGTACGGCGGGTCGTCGGACGGCATCGGCATCGCCGCGGCCGCGATCGTCCTGCTCATCGCCTTCGGGTCGTTCCTGGCCATGGGCTTGCCGGTGCTCACCGCGGTGTTCGGCATCGGCGCCGGGCTGTCGCTGATCGCGCTGCTCGGGCACGTCTTCCCGGCCCCGTCGTTCTCGGCGATCATCGCCTCGATGATCGGGCTCGGGGTCGGGGTGGACTACGCGCTGTTCATCGTGACCCGGTTCCGTGAGTACCTGCGAGCCGGCGTCGCACCGTCAGAGGCCACCACGCGGGCGATGCGTACTTCCGGCCGATCGGTGCTGACCGCGGGCACTACCGTCGTCATCGGCATGATGGGCCTGCTGGTGCTGCGCCAGCCGCTGATGAACGGGGTGGCGATCGCCGCCGCGGCCACCGTGGCGATGACCGTCCTGGCCGCGCTGACCCTGCTGCCGGCGATGCTCGGGTTCACCGGGACCCGCCTGGCCAAGCCGTCCCGGTTCCGGGTACCGGGCCTGCGACGCCAGCCGCGCAACACCCTTTTTAAAAACCATGAAAAGGGCGGCATGAATGCGACGCGGCAGGCGGCTGCGGCGGCCAGCGGGCCGGGCGGGCGGCATCCGGCTGAGCGGTGGGCGGCGATGATCAGCCGGCATCCGGTCCGGTCGCTGCTGGCGGCGGTGGCGGTCATCGCGGTGCTGGCGGTGCCCGCGCTCAGCATGACGCTGAACATGCCGGACGAGTCCGCCCAGGCGGCCGGGACGATGGGCCGGGCCAGCTACCAGACGATGGCGGACGGATTCGGGCCGGGCTTCGGCGCCCCGCTGATCGTGGCCGCGTCCGGCCGCGACCCGGCCGCCGGGGGCGCCACCCTGGCCAGGGCGGTGGGCCAGACCCCGGGGGTGGCGCGGGTGACGCCGCCGGTGCTCAGCGCGGACGGCAAGGCGGTCATGTTCATCGCCTACCCCACCACCGGTGAGCAGGACCCGGTCACCAACGCCCTGGTCAACAAGATCAACAACCAGGTGCTGCCCCGGGCCGAGGCCGGCACCGGGCTGACCGCCCACCTGACCGGCCCGAACGCGGGCGCGGTGACGTTCGCCAACACGATCGCGCAGCGGATGCCGTGGCTGATCGGCGTGGTCATCGGGCTGTCGATGCTGCTGTTGCTGGTCGTGTTCCGCTCGATCGCGGTCGCGATCAAGGCGGCGCTGATGAACCTGCTGTCGATCGCGGCCGCCTACGGCGTGCTGGTCGCGGTCACCCAGTGGGGCTGGGGGCACCAGCTGTTCGGCTTCAGCGAGCCGATCCCGATCACGACCTGGGTACCGATGTTCCTGTTCGTGATCTTGTTCGGGCTGTCCATGGACTACGAGGTGTTCCTGCTGTCCCGGATCAAGGAGGAGTACGACCGGACCGGCGACAACACCGCCTCGGTGGCCCGCGGCCTGGCCCAGACCGCCCGGGTGATCAGCGCGGCCGCCGCGATCATGGTCGTCGTGTTCGCCTCGTTCGTGCTCGGCGCCGACGTGTCGGTCAAGCAGATCGGGCTCGGGCTGGCGGTCGCGGTGCTGGTCGACGCCACCGTGGTGCGGCTGGTGCTGGTCCCCGCGATCATGGAGCTGCTCGGCCGGGCCAACTGGTGGCTGCCGGGCTGGCTGGCCCGGATCCTGCCCCGCTCACCCGAGCCTGACCAGGTGGTGGAGCCGTCCGGGCCGGTCGCGGTGGAAGCTGGGCCGGTGGTCAGCCGGCGATGAGCCGGAAGCAGGCGCGGACGCCGGCGTCGTCACCGAGCGCGGTGACGGCGCCGGCGCCGGGTGCGACCAGGACGTGCCGGACCACGGTTGATAGGCGGGATATAGCTCTCAGGCCGATCAAATTAGCCTCATCTATAGTCGTTACATGCTGGACGTGACACGGCTGCGCGTCCTGGTCGCGGTGGCCAGGCACGGGTCGGTGACGGCCGCGGCCCGGGAGCTCAACTACGCGCAGCCGTCGGTCAGCCACCACCTGGCCCGGCTGGAGGCCGAGACCGGAGTCCGGCTGATCCAGCGGGCTGGCCGCGGCATCCGGCTCACCGACGCCGGGCGGCTGCTGGCCGACCGGGCAGCCGAGATCCTCGGCCGCCTCGACGCCGCCGAGAACGAGCTGGCGTCCCACGCCGGCCTGCGGGCCGGCCGGGTGCGGCTGGCGGCGTTCCCCTCCGCTCTGGGCACGATCATCCCGGCCGCGGCGGCCATGCTCCGGGCCGAGCACCCAGGGATGGACCTCCGGCTGACCGAGGCCGAGCCGCCGGAGGCGCTGCGCATGCTGCGGGCCGGCTACGTGGACGTGGCGCTGGTCTTCCGGTACTCCCAAGGGGTCGAGACGGCGGCGGAGGCCGGGGCGGCCGGGGCGGAGGAAGAGGGCACCCGGGGGCGGCTGGTGCTGGACGAGCCCGTGCACCTGATCACCCGGCGGCGGCCGGACGGCGCCGGCGCGCCGCGCGGGGCCGGCTGCGACCTGGCCAAGTACGCGCACTGCCGATGGATCGCGGGCTGCGACCGCTGCCGGATCAACCTGATGACGCAGTGCTCGGTGGCCGGGTTCACGCCGAAGATCTCGTTCACGACCGACGACTACGTGGCCGTTCAGGCCCTGGTGGCGGCCGGGCTGGGGGTGGCCACCCTGCCGGACCTGGCGCTGCGAGCCGCCCGGCACCCGGGGATCCGGGCCGCCGAGCTGCCCGGCGCCCGGCGGCACGTGTACGCGCTGCAGTACGGGGAGCCGCCGGACCCACCGGCCGCTATCCGGCTCATCGACGCGCTCAGTGCGGTGACCGGTGGTGGTGACAGTGCTGCTGGGGCTTCTGGGGTTTCCGGGGGTGACGGGTCGCGTGGGAGTGACGGGTCGCGTGGGGGTGACGGGGTGAAGGAGGCCGCGGCGCGGACGCCGGAGGCGGTTGCCCCCTGACACGCCCGGGCGAGGGCTGCGCGGCCGAGCGCTCCTGGGCTACAGTCTCGCGCGTGACTTCGGGCCCGGAACCGCCACCACGAGGCCAGGCGGTCCTGCCCGGCCTGGCCCCGGACCCGGTCACCGCCGACGGGCAGCGGCTGCTGCCGGGGATGGCCGGGCTGACCGGCGCCCAGCACGCGGCGGCCGGCCTGATCGCCCGCGGCGGCCGGGCCGGGGCCAGCGCCCCCGACATGGAGCCGGACACCGGTACCGACACCGAGCTGAGCCGGGTGGCGGCCGAGCTGCTGGCCACCGACCCGGACGGGTCCCGGATCGGCGCCGCCGTGCGGACGGCGCTGGACATGCTGCTGGACGGCCAGCACACCGGGCGGTACCGCTGGGATCAGCTCTGCAAGACCGAGAAGACCCACGCGGGCACGCTGGTGGAGATCGGCATCCAGCGCGGCCTGGGTCTGGCCGACGGCACCGTGCTCGACTACTCGATCGCCGGGGCCGACGTGGACTGTAAGTTCAGCCACCGGATGGGCCGCTGGATGATCCCGCCCGAGGCGTCCGGCCAGCTGGTGCTACTCGTCCAGGCCAGTGACGACGAGGGCACCTGGTCGGCCGGCCTGCTGCGGGTCCGGCCCGGCCTGCTGCGCGAGGCCAGCAACCGCGACCTGAAGAAGACGCTCAGCGACCGCGGCCGGGCCGGGATCGTGTGGCTGTTCTCCCGCTGTGAGCTGCAGGAGAACGTGCTGGTGCGGATGGCCGACCGGGACGTCGCCGAGGTGCTGACGCCGCGTTCGGGCCAGCAGCGGGTCAACGAGCTGTTCCGCCGGGCCCAGCGCCGGCGGGTCACCCGGACGGTGGTGGCCACCGTGGCCAAGCAGGACGACTACATGAAGCGGGTCCGGGCCGGCGGCGGCGCCCGCGACCAGTTGCGGCCCGAGGGCATCGTGATCTTCGGCGACTACGCCGGCGACCAGGCGCTGGCTGGCGCGCTGGGGCTGCCCCGGCCAGGGCCCGGCGAGTTCGTGAGCGCGCGGCTCACGTCCCGGGCGCCCCGGCCCGGCGGCGCGGACCGCACGATCCGGCTGGAAGGCGTGGACTGGATGCTGGCCGACCCGGCCGACCCGGCCGAGCCCGCGCCCCACCTGCCCCGTGGGTAACTCGAGCCCCTGCGCCCGGGCAAGCGGCCCCCGCACCGGTACGCCCGCCAGCCGCCCCCTCGTCGTGCTCAGATGGAGGTATGACGGAGCAGATGCGGCGGGCGGGGCGGTGGACGGTGGAGGACCAGATCGCTTCGCCGTGGCAGTACGTGGACGTGGAGGTGCCGCCGGGGACGCGGGCGCTGCGGGTCGAGGTCAGCTACGACCGGCAGGCCGGGGTGCTGGATCTCGGCTGTTTCGGCCCGGGCGGGACGGGCCCGGGCGAGACGGGGCCGGGCGGGCCTTCGGGCTTCCGGGGGTGGTCGGGCGGGGCGCGGGACCGGTTCGTGATCGGGGCCGACGGGGCGACGCCGGGTTACCTGGCCGGGGAGATCGAGCCGGGGCGGTGGCAGGTGGTCTTCGGGCTCTACCGGGTGCCGCTGGACGGGCTGGACTGGGAGCTGACCGCGACCGCGATCACGGCGGGCGGGGCGCGGGGCGCCGGGCCGTCCGCGGATCCGCCGGCGGCGGCCGGGCGGCCGGCCCGGCGCCAGCTGCCCAGCGCGGGCGGGCGGCGGTGGTGGGCGGGCGACCTGCACACCCACACGGTGCACTCCGACGGGGTGCTGACGGTGGCCGAACTAGCCCGGCTGGCCAGCGGGAACGGGCTGGACTTCATCGCCGTCACCGACCACAACACGGTGAGCCACCACCGGGAGCTGGCCGCCACCGGCCGCCGGTACGGGATCACGCTGATTCCCGGGCAGGAGGTGACCACCAGCCAGGGTCACGCCAACGCGCTGGGCGACATCGGGTGGGTGGACTTCCGTGAACCGGCGGCGACGTGGCTGGCGACCACCCGCGACCGGGGTGGCCTGCTGTCGGTCAACCACCCGATCGCCGGGCCGGTGAGCTGGATGCACGCAATGCCGGAACGCCCGCCGCTGGTCGAGGTCTGGCATTGGAGCTGGCTCGACCTGAGCTGGACGACGCCGCTGTCCTGGTGGCGGGCGTGGGACCCGGCCGCCATCCCGGTCGGCGGCAGCGACTGGCACCGGCCCGGCTCCGACGCGCCGCCGGGGACCCCGGTCACCTGGGTGGAGAGCGACAGCGACGAACCGGGCGACCTGCTGGGCGCCATCGGGGCCGGGCGGGTGGCGATCTCGGCCCAGCGGGACGGGCCGGTGCTGCTCCGGACCGGGGACGAGCTGGTCGCGGTGGACGCCGACGGCACCGTGCTGGCCGGGCTGGACGGGCCGCTGCGGCGGGTCCGCGGGGACCTGGCCCGGTTCCCGGGGGCGCCGGGTCCGCACCAGCTGCTCAGCGCCCAGGGCGCGACGCTGGCCCTCACGCCCTGATCAGCGGAGGGAGGCCCCGCCTGGGGTGGCCTCCCTCCGCCGGTGGAGCCAGGTGGGCGCCGGGTGGGCGCCGGGTGGCCCAGGGCCACACGGAGCGGTGGATCAGCTGCCGGTCGGCAGGGAAGTGCCGTTCAGCTCGACGGTGTTGTCGTGCTGCTGCGCGGCGGTCTTGCTCAGGCCGCCCAGGGCCGGGATGATGCTGTTGGCCTCGCTCGGGGCGTTGGCCGCGTTGAGCTTCGGCAGGCCGGAGGAATCGGGGGTGACGCCGCTCGCCTTGCCGGCGGAATCGCTGATGCTGCGGCTGTCGGCGGTGCTGGGCAGCTTGCCGGGCGTGCGCGGCGTGCCGCTGACCTGGCCGAGACTGGACGAGGCGGGGGCGGCCGACGTCAGGTCCTGGCTCGGGACCGCCTGGAAGATCTCGGCCAGGCCGGGCATCGCCTGGGCGGCGCCGGTCTGCATCAGCGAACTGGCCGCACTCGAAAGCTGCGGCGTGGCGGCCAGAGCCGTTCCGGCCGTGAAGGCGCTCGAAGTGAGGACGGCCGCGGCCGCGACGCCCCCGAAGAAGATTCGCCGGTTGAACACGACAACTCCATTTTTCGCTGTGGGTGGGAGGGCTCTCGGGTTTGACTAACCGCGGCGAGCCGACTCGGACCCTAACACACTCTAAGTAATCGACCTATGACTCTTCGAATTAATGGCTGCTCAGGCGAGGAGCGTGAGGACACGAGGACTGGTGGACTGGCAGACGATGGACGCCGATGAACTGATTGAACGGGCGCGGGCCCTGGCCGGGCCAGCGGCCGGCGCATCCTCGGCATCGCCGGAGCGCCCGGCGCCGGCAAGAGCACGCTGGCCGCGCTGGTCGCCGCCCGGCTGGCCGGGGCCGCGGTGCAAGTGCCGATGGACGGCCTGCACCTGGCCGACGTGGAGCTGACCCGGCTCGGACGGCGCGACTGGAAGGGGGCGCCGGACACGTTCGACGCGTTCGGCTACCTGGCCCTGCTGCGGCGGCTGCGGGCGGCAACGCCGGGTGAGATCGTCTACGCGCCCGCGTTCGAGCGCACGATCGAGCAGCCGATCGCGGGCAGCATCCCGGTCGAGCCGTCGGTACCCCTGATCATCACGGAAGGTAATTACCTGCTGCTCGACGATCCGCCGTGGCACGAGCTCAGGGCGCTGCTGGACGAGATCTGGTTCGTGGAGATCGACGACCAGGTCCGGCTGGACCGGCTGATCCGGCGGCACATCGAGTTCGGTAAGACCCCGGAGCAGGCGGCCGAGTGGGTGCAACGGCTGGACGAGCAGAACGCCCGGCTGGTGGCGGCCACCCGGGACCGGGCCGACCTGGTCGTCCGCGGCGGCTAGCGGGACCGCCGGCCGGCAGGCGGGCCGGTCAGCTGGTGGGCTCGACCGTGACCTGATCCACCAGGCGTTCGTACTCGGTCAGGTTGACGTGACCGGAGACGTCCGACGCGGCCGCCACCGCCGCCGCGTGCCGGAGCAGGTCCGGCCACGACCAGCCGAGCAGCAGGCCCGGTATCAACCCCCCGACCAGCGGGCCGGGGGCGCCGGGGCCGGCTGCGCGGGTCAGGCCGGGCAGGGTCGCGCTCCACCGGCCGGCCTTGGTCACCACCGAGATCCGGTCCCCGGCCGGGACGGCCACCGCCACCGCGCCCTGAGCCAGCAGGGCACTGCCGTCGGCCGGGACGCCTTCGGCCGCCCCCGGCTGGCCCGCTGGCGCACCCGGCGGCTCCCCATCGTCGTCGGGGACGACAAGGTCGGGGCGGCGGGTCACCGCGTACCGCAGAGCCTCGCCGCCGGTGTTGAGGATCACCGGCACGCCGGCCTCGGCCGCGTAGGTGGCCAGCGAGCCGTAGATCTCGGGTGGCATCCCGAGCGGCAGCGACCCGCACAGGACCACGGCGGTGGCGTCGGCCAGCAGCCGCCGGTAGTCCCCGGCGAACCGGCCCAGCTCCTCGGTGGTCACGTACGGGCCCGGCTCGCGCAGCCGCATGGTCTGGCCCGACACCGTGTCGGTAACGGCCAGCACCCGGCGCGACTCCTGGCTGATCCCGGTCAGCGCGACCGGGATGCCGGAGCGGCCCAGGTCCTCCTTGATCAGCTCGCCGGTGGCGCCGCCGGCCAGCCCGGCCACCACCACCTCGTGCCCGAACCGGTACAGCACCCGGGCGACCGCCACCCCGCTGCCGCCGGCCCGGTGCCGGACCCGGGAGACGTCCCTGGTCGCCTGCCACGACGGCGCCTCGGCCTCGTAGGCCACGTCCAGCGCGGCGTTGAGGGTGAGGGTTACGATCACCGCGGGCTCCGGCGGCCGGAGGCCCGGTCGGCGCCGTCCACGGCGGCCCGCACGTAGCAGGCAGCCAGGTGGTCGTTGACGATGCCGCAGGCCTGCATGGTCGCGTAGGCGGTGACCGGCCCGGTGAACGTGAAGCCGTGCCCGCGCAGCTCCTTGGACAGGGCCACCGACGCGGCGGTCTGGGCCGGGATGCCGGCCGTGTTCACCGGGGCCGGCCGCGGCTCGTCCGCGTACTTCCACACCAGCTCGGACAGGCCGCCGGGCAGCTCCAGGGCGGCCCGCGCGTTGGCGATGGTGGCGTTGATCTTGGCGCGGTTCCTGATGATGCCGGCATCGGCCAGCAGGCGCTGCACGTCGTCGTCGCCGAACCCGGCCACCGCGGCCGGGTCGAACCCGGCGAACGCGGTACGGAAGTTCTCCCGCTTGCGCAAGATCGTCAGCCAGGACAGGCCGGACTGGAACGCCTCCAGGCACAGCCGTTCGTAAATGGCCTGGTCTCCGCGCAGCGGCCGGCCCCACTCCTGGTCGTGGTAGGCCACGTACTCCGGGGGGCTGATCCCCCACGGGCAGCGCAGCTGCCCGTCCGGGCCCGGGACGGCGTCAGCCACGTTCGTCGTCGCGGTGCTCGGCGTTGGGCAGGGTCTCCTCGGTCGCGCGGGCGGCCTTGGCGCGGGCGCTGGCCGCTCCCCAGACCAGCGTCTGGTGGGGATCCTCGTCCCAGGTGAACTCGGCGTGATCGTCCGCGCGCGGCGGCGGGCGGTGGGCCTGGTCCTCGTCCACCTGGCGGCTGGCCATGTCCCAGACCGAGGGCGCCGGGGAGGGCTGGCTCCCACCGGTCCAGTCGGTGGGCTCGGGCTCGGCCCGGCGGGCCTGGTCGGCGCCCGGGGGCGGCTGAGACTGTTCGGGCGCTTGGGCCTGCTCGGACGGATGGGACGGCTGGAGCGGGCGGGACGAGGCGGTCGGCTGGGACGGGACGATCGGCTGGGGGTTGGTGGGCCGGACCGGCTCAGCGGCCGCCTGCGGGCCGGTGGGGTGGACCGGCTCAGCGATGGGCTGGGGCCCGGTCGGCCGGACCGGCTCAACGATTGGCTGGGGGTTGGTGGCCGGGGCGGACCCGCGAGCCGGGGCGTGCCCGGTGGCGCCCGGCTCCCTCGGGTCTCCGGCGGCGCCCGGCTCCCCCGGTGCGGGCGGCTCGTCGTAACCGGGCTGCGGGTCCTGGGCCGGTGGGGCGGTCGCGGCCCAGTCCAGCGGCTTCGCGTCCGGGTTGGTGCTGCCCGGGTCGGTGCCCCACCCGTGGTCGTCCGCGACGCCGGGCGCGGCCGGGTCGTCCGGGTGCTGCGCGGGCCCCCAGGGGGCGGGCGGCCCGGTCTCGCGGGCGGCGGGCTGGTCCCAGGCGGTGTCGGCCGGGTCGTGGCCGCCCTGGTCGTCGCCGGTTTCGCCGGGGTGCCGGTAGAGCGGCTGCGGGCGGGTGATGGCGACCGGCGGTGCCGCCGGACCGGAATCCGCGCCCGGCGCGTGCGGTACTGCCGGGCCTGGCCAGGGCTGCTCCGGGGTCTCCGCGCCGCCGACTGCACCGGCCTCAGCGGGCTCGCGGTCATCGTCGTGCCCGGTGTGGTCGCCGGGCTCGGGGACCGCTCCGGCGCCGGCCTGCCCGGCCGGCGCCAGCGGGTCGTCCAGCTCACCCGGAGCGCCCGGGGCAGCCCGATCGGCGCCTGCTCGTTCCGGCCAGGCTCCGCCGTGCAGCTGGTCACGCAGATCGGTGACCTGCTGCTGCAACGCGGCGATCTGCACGTCCCGCTCGGTCACCGCCCGGGCGATGACCTCCAGCGCCTCGTCCGTGACGCGCATGTTGTACCCCCAGGCGGCCGAGGGCGGCCGCAGCAGGGCCACGTCGGCCGCGGAGACCGGGCCGAGGTCGATGGGCGGGTAGTCGGGGTCAGGGGTGGCCATCTCGCCGCCGCGGCCGGACGCCACCGCGACGACGCCGGCCAGGACGACCACCGCCACTAGAAGCATGAGGACAGGCACGGTATGAATCGTGCCACGCCGGGCGCGCCGAGTGGCAATCGAAGGGCGGGTCAGTCGCCCAGTTCGCTGGCCAGGCCCTGGTGATTGTGCGCCTCGGTGATGATCCGGACGACCTCGGCGGGGTCGTCGGCCACGTGCACCAGCTCCAGGTCGACGGGCGAAATCTTGCCCGCCGTGCACATCGTGTCCTTCAGCCAGGACAGCAGCCCCGACCAGTAAGAACTGCCGACGAGGACGATCGGGAACTTGGTGATCTTGCCCGTCTGGACCAGGGTGATCGCCTCGAACAGCTCGTCCATCGTGCCGAACCCGCCGGGCAGGACCACGAAGGCCTGCGAGTACTTCACGAACACGGTCTTGCGCACGAAGAAGTAGCGGAACTCCAGGCCGATGTCGACGTACTTGTTCAGGCCCATCTCGAGCGGCAGCTCGATGCCCAGGCCGACGGACACGCCACCGGCCTCGGCGGCGCCCTTGTTCGCGGCCTCCATGATGCCGGGGCCGCCGCCGGTGATGATGGCGTAGCCGGCCCGGGCCAGGCCCCCGGCGATGTCCTCGGCTTGCTGGTACTCGGGGCTGGTGGGCTGCGTCCGGGCGGACCCGAAGACCGACACCGCGATGCCCAGCTCGGCCAGCAGGCCGAACCCCTCCACGAACTCGGCCTGGATGCGCATGACCCGCCACGGGTCGGTGTGGACCCAGTCGGCGGCCCCGCGGCGGTCGAGCAGCCGCTGATCCGTGGTGGTCTGCGGGATCTGCCTGCCCCGTAGGGTCACCGGGCCCTGGCGGCGCTCCCGCCGGTGTGAATCGGAATTGACAGTCATCGTCCCCCTACGGTAGTAGCGCCACCGCAGTGATTCGTGCCGCCACCCCCGGCGGCTTCACGCACGCGGGGCAGGCCGGGCTGGCCGCCGAACCGGATGCGCCGTCCATAGCCCCGGAGCTTAGCCCGCCGACCGCCGCAGGTGCTGGCCAGGCGGGATCGCGCCCGGCCGGAGATGGACAAAACACGCAGAGGGGTCCCTCGCATCGCCCCCAGGACAGCTCGTCCGACGGTACCTTCGGTGGTGTGCCGACGAGACGAGCGCGGCGACGGGGGTTCGCCATCTTCATGACGTGCGTCGTCGTGCTGCTCGGCGTGGGCGGGTACTTCGCCTGGTCGGCCTACCAGCACACGACCACGTTGCTGATCAGCGCCGGCTGCCAGGTGGGCAGCGGCACCAACGCGGTCTCGCTCGACCCCCAGCAGGCCAGCATCGCGGCCACCATCGCCGGGGTCGCCGCCGACGAGCGGCTGCCCGCCCACGCGGTGACGATCGCGTACGCCACCGCCATGCAGGAATCGCACCTGCACAACCTGGCCTACGGCGACCGCGACTCGGTCGGGGTCTTCCAGCAGCGCCCGTCGGAGGGCTGGGGCACCGCCAGCCAGCTGAAGGACCCGGTGTACGCCACCGCCAGGTTCTTCGGCGCGCTGACCAAGGTGTCCGGGTGGCAGCAGCTGCCGGTCGACCAGGCCGCTCAGGACGTGCAGCACAGTGCCGACGGCTCGGCTTACTCCCAGTACGACCTGATGGCCCGGTCCATGGCCATCGCGTTCACCGGCCAGGCGTCGCACGCGGTGTGGTGCTGGCCGGGGCCCGGGCCGCAGCCGGCCCGCAATCTCGGCGCGGCCCGGTCCGCGCTGGCCGAGGCGTTCGGGACGCCCGGAGCGGGTCACCCGGTGACCGGAATCGCAACGTCCGGCACGGTCAAGGCACCAGTCGTGGCCGTGCGGGTGGAGCCGCGGCAAGCCTGGGCGGTAGCCTCGTGGCTCGTAACGCACGCGCAGGCCTACGGCATCAGCGACGTACGCTACAACGGCTATCAATGGGCCGCGTCGAACGGCAGCCGAGGATGGCAACCGGCGACCGGCTCGGCCAGCACGACCAGCGGAAGTATTCTGCTCCACTGAGACCTGTTGGTCGCAGGGCAGAGCAGTAACAGGGCCGGGCGCGGCTGGCCGAACCCGGACGACAGAGGAGTTCCACGTGACCTACATCATCGCGCAGCCGTGCGTCGATGTGCTTGACCGAGCCTGCATCGAAGAGTGCCCGGTGGACTGCATCTACGAGGGCGAGCGGATGCTCTACATCCACCCGGACGAGTGTGTGGACTGCGGGGCGTGCGAACCGGTGTGCCCGGTCGAGGCCATCTACTACGAGGACGACGTTCCTGACCAGTGGAAGGAGTACTACAAGGTCAACGTCGACTTCTTCGAGGACCTCGGCTCGCCCGGCGGCGCGTCGAAGACCGGGAAGATCGGCAAGGACCACCCGCTGGTGGCGGCGCTGCCGCCGCAGGGAGAAGAAAGCTGACGCTCGCCGTACGGCTGCCCGCGTTCACCTGGGACCGGGTCGCACGGTACCGCAAGGAGGCGGAACGCCATCCGGACGGGATGGTGGACCTCTCCATCGGCGCGCCCGTCGACCCGGTACCCGGGACGGTGCAGGCTGCCCTGGCGGCCGCCGCCAACAGCCCGGGCTACCCGCTGACGCGGGGCACGCCGGCGGTCCGGGAGGCCGCCGCCAACTGGCTGGCCCGGCGGCACGGCGTGTCGGTCAGCCCGGACACGGTGCTGCCGGTGATCGGCACCAAGGAGCTCATCGCCTGGCTGCCGACGATGCTGGGCCTGGGGCCCGGTGACACGGTCGTCTACCCGGCGCTGGCCTACCCCACCTACGACGCCGGGATCCGGCTGGCGGGCGCGGCCGGCCAGGCGACCGACGCCACGCTGGCCCTCGGGCCGCAGCCGGTCAAGCTGGCCTGGGTGAACTCCCCGTCCAACCCGACCGGACGGGTGCTGCCGCCGGAACACCTGGCCAAGATGGTCAGCTGGGCCCGCGAGCGGGGCACGCTGCTGGCCTCCGACGAGTGCTACATCGAGCAGGGCTGGGAGGCCACGCCGCTCTCGGTGCTGCACCCGGACGTGTCCGGCGGGAGCCCGGACGGCCTGCTGGCCGTCCACTCGCTGTCCAAGCGGTCCAACATGGCCGGTTACCGGGCGGGCTTCGTCACCGGCGACCCGGCCCTGATCGCCGAGCTGCACGAGATCTGCCGCCACGCCGGCCTGATCGTCCCCGCCCCCATCCAGGCCGCGCTGATCGCCGCGCTGGATGACGACCAGGCCGCCGACGAGCAGCGCGAACGGTATCTGGCCCGCCGGGCGGTGCTCCGGCCCGCGGTCGAAAGGGCCGGCTGGGCCGTCGAGCATTCCGAGGCCGGCCTGTACCTGTGGGCGGCCCGGCCGGGAGCGGACGGCTGGGAGTCGGCCCGCATCCTCGCCGAGGCCGGCATCCTGGCCTCACCCGGCGAGCTCTACGGGGCCGCCGGCCTGCCGTTCATCCGGATGGCGCTGACCGCCACCGACGAGCGGATCGCCGCCGCCGCCGCCCGGCTGGCCGCGCTGGCCTGATCCCGCTGACGGGTGTCCGGGCGATATCCGAGCGCTGCCGTGGCGGGTCAGGGCGTGGCGCGGAAGACCGGCCAGCCGATCTCGGTCCGCCAGCGGGCCTGATCGGGGGTGTCGTGGCCGTCGACCAGGTAGTACTCCCGGAGCGGGCCGTCGACGCTGATCGCGTGGGTGGTGACGTAGGCGCCGAGGCGGCCGTAGCTGAGGTCGATGCCGGTGGGCGCGCCCGGGTGGGTGATGACGGCCAGCTCGGCGGCCGGGACGGTCAGCGGGGACACCCGGCCGATCGCGGCGACCGCCCCGGTGACCGGGATGAACATGGTGGCCTCGCCGCGGTCGCGCTGGAACAGCTCGCTGGCGAACAGGCCGCCGCTGGGACCGGTGACCTCCAGTTGCTGGGCCTGGACGGTGGCGTGCAGCTCACCCAGCGCGCCCTGCCACCAGGCGAGCACGTCGGCCCGGTCCACGGTCTGGCGGATGGCCGCGGCCGGCGTTGGCCCGACCGTCCGCAGCGTGACCGGAGCCGTCTGCCCGGGCGGCTGCAGCAGGTTGCGGAGCGAATCGACGGCGGCGTAGGTCTGCGCCAGCTGGGTCTCCAGCCGGGCCAGGTGGCTGGCGATCAGCGCGTTGCGGGTGGCCGTGTCCGGCGCGGCCAGCACCGCCCTGACGTCCGCGACCGGCATCTCGAGGTCGCGCAGGCGGCGGATGACCTGGACGGTGGGGATCTGCCCGGTGCTGTAGTAGCGGTAGCCGGTGTCCGGATTGACCTCGGCCGGCTCCAGCAGGCCGACCTGGTGATAGTGCCGCAGCGTCTTGACGCTCAGGTGCGTCATCCGCGAGAACTCGCCCACCGTCAGTCCAGCCGTCATGAGGCTCAGTGTCGACCCTCCGGTAGCGGGAGGGTCAAGCGACCGTAGGGTTGAACGGTGCTGACGCTCTACGACGCCGCCACCCGGGAACCGGAGGCGATCCGGACCGGGCACCGCCGCGAGCTGCGGGTGCTGGCGGTGGCGCCCGCGGTGGCCGATCCGGACGACCCGGACCTCGCGCCGCTGCGTGAGTTCCTGCTGCCGGACCAGCTCCGGCGAATCGCGGAGCGGCGGAGCCTGGTGCCGACGGTGTGCGAGGTCACCGCCCCGGGCGGCGGCACCAGCGGCGGTGCACCGCTGTCCGCCGCGGCCCGGCAGACGCTGAACCTGTATCCCCCGGCCCGGATCGCGCCGGCCGGGGAACCGGTGGAGCGGACGGTGGAGTTCGCGGGCGGTGGCGCGCCCGCGTTCGACGTGGGCACCGGCGACACCGGCTGGCTGGCCGGGCTGGACGTGGTGCGCTACCACGCGGCGCCGACCGGGATCGCCGGCCCCGGCCCCGGCCAGGACGGACCCCGGCGGCTGTCCGAGGTGACCGCCCGCGGCGTCGACCCGCTGGCCGTCCGGCTGGTGTTCATGCAGGCCCGGTACCGGGACGGCGCCGACCTGAGCTGGGCGGCGCTGACCGCCGGTGACCAGCTCCTGATCGGGTGGCGGAAGGCCGTCGCCCAGTGGGCCAACTCACCGAGCGCGGCCATGCCCGCCCGGTACGCGGACGCGATCACGGCGGCGTTCGAGGACGACCTGGCGGCCCCGCAGGCGCTGGCCGAGCTGCGGACGCTGGAAGGTGACCAGGAGGTCGCCCCGGGGGCCAAGTTCGAGATGTTCGCGGCCGCGGACCGGCTGCTGGGCCTGGACCTGGCCCGCGACATCGGCCGGTACTGAGCCACCGTCCGCTCCCGGGCTCCCAGATTTAACACGCCTAACACGCGAGTTTCGGTACCATGCGTGACCCTTTAATATTGTTTAATGAATCGTCGTTTCTAACTGAAAACTTGCAACGTTTTTAGCGTCCTACGCATGATTGACGCATATCTGTTGTGTGGGGATGGCTCCTATCCTGAGCCCATGACGATGGCCATGGGAGCGGAGCCCACCCCAACTGAACTGGTACTCCGCCCGGTTACCGAGCGGGCGGCGACGCCGCGCAGCTACCTGATGTGCCCGCCGTTCCACTTCGCGGTGGAGTACGCGATCAACCCGTGGATGCGGCCGGACCAGCCCGCCGACGCCCGGCGGGCCGTGCGCCAGTGGGAGCGGCTGCGGCAGGTCTACACCGAGCTCGGCCACACCGTGCACGTCATCGAGCCGGTGCCGGGGCTGCCGGACATGGTGTTCGCCGCCAACGGCGCCACCGTGGTGGGCGGCGGCGTGCTCGGGGCGCGGTTCCGGTTCCCCGAGCGGGCGGCTGAGGCCGACGCCTATCTGGACTGGTTCCGCGGTCACGGCTACACCGACGTGCACGCTCCCGGCGTGGTCAACGAGGGCGAGGGCGACATCCTCTGCACCGGGACCGCGCTGCTGGCCGGGTACGGCTTCCGGTCCGACCCGGCCGCGGCCGGCGAGCTGGCGGCCGCGTTCGGCCTGCCGGTGCATTCGGTCCGGCTGGTGGACCCGAGGTTCTACCATCTGGACACGGCGATGTGCGTGCTCGACGCCGGCACCGCGGCCTACTACCCGCCCGCGTTCGACGACGCGGGCCGGGCCACCCTGGCCGCGTTGTTCGGCGAGCTGATCGAGGCGACCGACGCCGACGCGGCGGTCCTCGGCCTGAACGCGGTCAGCGACGGCCGCCACGTGGTCCTGCCCGAGCAGGCCCGCGACCTGGCGGCCCGGCTGGCCGAGCGCGGGTTCGAGCCGATCGGCGTGGACCTGTCCGAACTGCGCAAGGCCGGTGGCGGCCCCAAGTGCTGCACACTCGAACTACGTGGCTGAGCTGGATAAGAGAACCGAGGAGGCGACCATGACCTTGATCGATGACCGGAGCATGACCCGCACTGAGCAGTTGCGGGCCCAGGCCGACGCGCACAGCGCCCACAACTACAAGCCCCTGCCGGTCGTCATCGCCGAGGCCGAGGGCTCCTGGGTGACCGACGTCGAAGGCCGGCGGTACCTGGACATGCTGGCGGCCTATTCGGCGATCAACTTCGGCCACCGGCACCCCCGGCTGGTCGAGGCGGCCCGCCGCCAGCTGGACAAGGTCACGCTGGTCAGCCGGGCGTTCGACCACGAGCACTTCGGGCCGTTCTGCGCCGAGCTGGCCGAGCTGGCGGGCATGGAGATGGTGCTGCCCATGAACACCGGCGCCGAGGCGGTGGAGACCGCGATCAAGGTCGCCCGCAAGTGGGGCTACGAGGTCAAGGGAGTGCCCGCCGACCAGGCCGTGATCGTCGCGTTCGGCGGCAACTTCCACGGCCGCACCACCACGATCATCAGCTTCTCGACCGACGAGGACGCGCGCGGCGGGTTCGGGCCGTACACGCCGGGCTTCCGGGTGGCGGACTACGGCGACCTGGCCGCCCTCGAGGCGGTGGCCGGCGAGCTCGGTGACCGGCTGGTGGCGGTGCTGGTCGAGCCGGTCCAGGGCGAGGCGGGCGTGGTCGTGCCGCCGCCGGGATTCCTGGCCGGGGTGCGGCGGCTCTGCTCGGCGCGGGGCGCGCTGATGATCGCCGACGAGATCCAGTCCGGGCTGGGCCGGACCGGTACCACGTTCGCCTGCGAGCACGAGAACGTGCTGCCCGACGCCTACCTGCTGGGCAAGGCGCTGGGCGGCGGCATCGTGCCGGTGTCGGCGATGGTGTCCAGCCGGGAGATCCTCGGGGTGCTGCGGCCCGGCCAGCACGGCTCGACGTTCGGCGGCAACCCGCTGGCCTGCGCCGTCGGCCGGGAAGTGATCGCCCTGCTGCGGACCGGGGAGTACCAGCAGCGGTCGGCCGAGCTGGGCGCGCGGCTGCACCAGGAGCTGGCGGCGCTGCCGCCGACGGTGGTCAGCCAGGTGCGCGGCCGCGGCCTGTGGGCCGGGATCGAGTTCACCGGGCTGACCGGCCGGGAGGCGTGCGAGCGGCTGGCCGCCCGCGGCGTGCTGGCCAAGGACACCCACGGCAGCGCCATCCGGCTGGCGCCGCCGCTGGTCATCACCGAGCAGGAGCTGGACTGGGCGCTGGACCAGTTGCGGGACGCCCTGGCGGCCTGAGGTCCAGCGGCCTGAGGTCCGGCCGGCTGAGGTTCAGCTGGCGAGGCTCTGGCGGGCGGGCACTGGCTGCTCACGCAGCCGGTGCCGCTGGACCTTGCCGGTCGCGGCCCGGGGCAGGTCCTGGACCACGTAGATCACCTCCGGCAGCTTGAACCGGCTCAGCTCGGCCGTGCAGCGGTCGTTGAGCTGGCCGAGCAGGTCCTGCAGGTGGGCGGCGGTGTCCGGCTCCTCGGCCGGGATCACGTAGGCCACCGGGACCTGGCCGAGGATGGGGCTGGGGCGGGCCACGACCACCGCGTCCTGTACGGCCGGGTCGGCCATCAGCACCTCTTCGATCTCCCGGGGATAGAGCATCTCGCCACCGCGGTTGATCACGTCGTCGCTGCGCCCAGCCAGAAACAGGAAGCCGTCCTGGTCCAGGTAGCCGACGTCAGCGGAGTTGAGCCAGCCGCCGGCGTCGAAGCGTTCGGCTGCCCGGCCACCCACGTAGCCTTTGATCACCCCGGGTCCGCGCAGCCACACGGTGCCGGTCGTGCCGGCCGCCACCGGCTGGCCGTCGGCGTCGCGGACCTGGAGCTCGAGCCCGACCGGGCGGCCGCAGGAACCCGCGGGCCCGGAACCGTCCAGCGGCACCGCGGTGATCTGACTGGCCGCCTCGGTCATGCCGTAGCTCTCGATCACCGGCACTCCCGCCCGGGACTCGACCTGCTCCCGGACGGCGGCGGGCAGCGGCGCCGACGCGGACCGGATGAAACGCAGCCGGCCGGGCCGCGTGGGCACCGGGTACTCGGCCAGGATCGTCAGGATCGCGGGCACCGCGTTGACCCAGGTGACGTCCTGCCCGGCCAGCCGCTCCCAGAATTCGGTGCGCCGGAACCGCCGGTCGACCAGCAGCGTCGCCCCCGCCACCAGGCTGGCCAACAGGGCCACGACCTGGGCGTTGATGTGGAACAGGGGCAGCGGGCTGTAGCCGCGGTCGTCCGGGCCGAGCTGGTTGTGGTGGGCCACTCCCCCCGCCACGTACATCAGCTGGCGGTCGGTCAGCTCGACGGCCTTGGGCGCGCCGGTCGACCCGGAGGTCAGCAGCAGGACCGAGCCGGGCCGGTCCAGCAGGCCGAACTTGTCCGGGGTGCCGAACCGGAACAGGGTGGTTATACCGCCGCGGCTGGGAGGAAGTGGCCGCGGCGGAGTCTCAAGAGCGGGCAGGCCGAGGGCTTCGGCCCGGCCGGGACGGTCGCTGATCAGCACGTCCGGCCCGACCGTGGCCACGGTGCGGGCCAGTTCGGCGTCGGGGGCGGCCGGGTTGACCGGGACCGCGCAGCGGCCGGCGGCGACCACACCGACGTACTCGATGCAGAAGTTGACCGGGTCGGCCACGTCGATCAGCACCCGGGCCTGGGCCGGGGCGTGGGCGGCGGCCAGTTCGGCCGCGCGCCGCCGGGTCAGCTCATCCAGGTGGGAAAAGGTCAGCACCCTGCCCGTCGCGGCCTCCTCGAGGAAGATCCGCTCTCCGTACTCCTGTGCCCGCCCGGCCACCAGCGGGGCGAAGCCGCCGGCAGGCCCGTGATCGTCGCTCATGGCATTGAGTGTGCCGACGCCGGCTGGGCGGGCCAGGTGCCCGAGGTGAGGATTGGCTGGGCGTCACCCGAGGCCGGACGGGGCGTTCAGCCAGCTCCCAGGATCGGGCCGGCTGGCCCGGTCGAGCACGTGGCCGGCCCGGCCCGCCCGCAGCCCGGCCGCCAGCTTGCGGGCGATCCACTCGTGGCCGGCCCGGGTGGGATGCAGCTGGTCGCCGATCCGGGGGAACTGCCAGTGGCCCGTGATCGGGTCGAACACGATCACGGCGGGGTCGGCGTGGCGGGCGGCGGCCACGATCGCCCGGTCGGTCGCCACCGTGGCCGGGCTCGGCACGCCCCGCGGGAACACGGTCAGCACGGCCAGCCGGGACCGCGGGCACTCGCGGTGCACGGCCGCGATCAGGCTCTCCACCCGGGTCCGGATGAGCGGCAGCGGGCGGCCAATGTCGTCGTGGCCGCCCTGGATGATGATCGTGTTCGGGTCGGTCCTGGCCAGGTGCAGCCGGGCGGCCAGCCTGGCGAACGGCCCCCGGTGCCCGGCCCCGGGGTTGATGTAGCCGGCCCCGGGGTCGGCGCTGAGCGCCAGCCGCCAGTGCTCGATCCGGGCCAGATCCTCCGGCCAGGCGCGATCGGGCCGGCTGGCCCCCACGCCCGCCGAGAACGACGCCCCGACCACGGCCAGCAACGGCCGCTGCGGATATTGCCGGGGGGCCGCGGCCCTGGAGGTGGTGGCCTGCTCGCCCGCCGGGCCCGGTGCGTTCAGCGAGACCGCTGCTCCGGCCGCGCCACCGGACACCGCGACAGCGGCCAGCACCCCGGCCGCCAATGCCAGTTTCCGCCGCACTCCGGCACAGTACCCCACGTAATCCGCCCCCACCCTGCCACCAGCTGACGCCTTGGCCAACGCCGGCCGGCGCGGATCAGGCGGATCAGGCGGATCAGGAGGTGATGGCCTCCAGCGAGCGGCCCCTGGTCTCCTCGCCGAAGCAGAAGACCACCACCACGGCGACCAGCGCCACGGCTCCGACCAGGCTGTACACCGCGACCACGCCGCCCGCGGCCAGCAGCAGGGGGATCAGCGACGGGCCGACCACGCCCGACATCAGGCGGCCGGCCCCTCGGTGAGGGAGGTGCCGGTGGCCCGGGTCGCGGTCGGGTAGCTCTCGGCCGTGTAGACCTTGACGGCGGGATCGGCCCCGATGCCGAAGAACGACATCAGGCCGCCCACCAGCAGCACCGGGAGCGCGCCGCGGGTGAAGCCGAACAGCAGCGCGGCGGCCGCCGCGATCAGGCCGAACCCGATGATCACCGGCCGGCGGCCCCAGCGCTCGACGACCCAGGCCTCCAGCAGCTTGCCGGGGATGGAGACGGCCACGATGACCGCGGTGAACACGAACGCCGAGGTCAGCGTGAAGCCCATCGCCGACACCACCGTCGGCATGAACGTCTGGATCGAATAGAAGACGAAAAAGATGCCACCGAACGTGGTCCATAGCACCAGCGACCGGCGCCGGTAGGGACCGCGGAAAAGGGCCCGCCACTGGCCCCAGCCCCGGGCGGCCGGCCCGGCCACTGGCTCGGCGGGCGAGACCGGCGGGGGCGGCGGCAGCGGGCGGCCGGTCTCGGCCTGCACCCGGGCCTCGATCTCGGTCAGCACCTGCTCGGCCTCGGCGAAGCGGCCCCTGGCCTCGTACCAGCGCGGCGACCCGGGCACGTAGCGCCAGGCCAGCAGGGCGAACACGATCGGCAGGCCGCCCAGGAAGAACATCACCCGCCAGCCGGTGCCATCGGTCACCGACGGGATCAGGACCAGGGCCAGCAGCGGGGACAGGAAGTACCCGATCGACAGGAACGAGTCGGCGATGCCGGTGTACCGGCCGCGGACCGACGGCGGGCACAGCCCGGCCCCGTAGGCGTAGGGCAGCGGGAACACCGCCCCCATGGCGATCCCGGCCAGCACCCGGAGCGCGACGACCACGCCGATGTCCGGGGCCAGCCCGGTCAGGAACGACAGCACCGCGTAGGCGACGGTCCCGGCGATCATGACCCGCTTGCGGCCGAACCGGTCCGCCAGCCAGCCGGCGGGCACGATGCCCAGCACGACCCCGGCTGCCGACGAGATCGACACCGCCGTCTCCAGCCCGGTCCCCAGGTGGTACAGGTGCGTCAGGGACGGGAGCACGCTGCCGGTCAGGCCGATGTCGTAGGACTCGACCAGCCAGCCCAGGAACAGCACGACCATGACCTTGGTCAGCCAGCGGGACACCGGCAGCCGGTCCAGGCGCGCAGCCGCCCGGGCCGGGACCGGGCGCTCCTGGGTGGCGGTGGGGTGGCGGTCGAGCATGGTCATGACGAGGCCGGAACTTCGGTCTCAGCGGCGGCCGGGGCCGGGCGGCGCCAGGGGCGGCGGGGGATGCCCGCGGTGGCGCGGGCGCCCGGCAGCCGGGCCAGCACCATGGTCAGGACGGTGGCGCCCCCGTAGACGATGACGATGCCGCCGAGCGTCACCACCGGCCAGGGCAGATACTGGCGGAGCGACGGCCAGCCGAACGTGACCAGCGCGGTGATGAACAGCACCTGGCTGAGGTAGATGCCGTAGGAGTAGTCGGCGCCCGCCTGGACCAGCCGCCGCAGCCAGCGCGGGTTGCCCTCGCGGGCGAGCAGCACCCCGAGCAGGTAGATGGCGGTGATCAGGCCCAGGTAGAGCGGGATCTCAACCGGCTGGAAGGGGTCCGACGGGTAGCCGGTGCGGAACCCGGGCACGTGGTGGACGGCGAGCAGGTACCAGCACTCGCTGAACCCGACCGCCACCACCAGGCCCACCAGCAGGCCCCGCCAGTGCCGGACCAGCCAGTCGTGGACCGACTGGTAGTGCCAGGCCATGACCCCGCCCGCCAGCACGAACAGCTGGTAGTTCCACAGCTCACGGGTGGCGGCCTGGTTGAGCATCCAGGACGGCACCAGCGTCTCGTGCTCCAGCGTGAGCAGCACCGCCTCGACGGCCAGGCTGGCGCCGAGCAGCCACCAGTGGTGCCGCTCGGTCCGCTGCAGCAGCCACAGGAAGGCCGGGTAGATCAGGTAGAACTGCAGCAGCACGACCAGGAAGTAGAGCTGGTCGTAGCCGCTGAGCAGCAGCCAGAAAAAGTGCCCGGCATCCTTGGTCGCGTCCCCGATGCCGTTCTCGGCCAGGCCGAGCGCGAAGTAGACGATCGTCCAGGTCACGTAGGGCAGCACCACGGCCAGCAGGCGGCGGCGCCAGAACGTCCGCCAGCCGCCCCGGCCCACCGCCGGGTAGGCGTAGACCAGCATCGCGGCCGAGATGAACATGAACGCGAACCGCGTCACGTGGGTGAGCATCAGGCTGGCCCCGACGCCCAGGCTGGCCTGGGGGGCGAAGTTCTGCAGCGAGTGGGTGGACACCACGCCGAACTGCTTGATCGGGCGCATCGCGTCGACGTGGACGAGCCGCGGCCGCTGGCGGCGGGCGGGAGGTGCCGGAACAGGGTGCGCGGGTGGCTCGGGACGGGGGGTGTCGAGGATCGCGCTCACCTGGCCAGCCTGGCCTCCTGGGCTGAGGCGCCCCCGGTACCGGGACCGGGGGTTGCCTGAGAGTTCTCAGATGAGCGATGTGGCTGAGGAAACGTGGAGGAAGGCTGGACGAGACGCCCAGGGCGCGCGAAGGGACGATCAGGGTCCAGCACCGATCCCCAGCCGACCGGGGGCGGGCCGCCGCGCCAGGGGCGCCGGGCCCGGCCGGTGAGGTACCGGCTGAGCGGGGTGCGGGCCAGCGTCACCGTCAGCAGGCTGGCCCCGGTCCAGGCCACCGCCACCGCGATCAGCACGGTGCCGGGCCAGGGCAGGTGGTCGTTCAGGCGGCTGAGGCCGAGGGTGGCCAGCAGGTCCAGGAACACGATGTGGCTGAGGTACACCCCGAACGAGTTGTCCGAGGTCGTCCGGACCAGCCGGGACGGCCAGCCGTCGCGGTCGCGGGTCCGGTTCGCCCACCAGGCTCCCGCCAGCCACAGCAGCGCGAACGTGGCCGTGTAGAGCGCGATCGCCTCAGGCGACCAGGTAGAACACGTAGGAGCTGATTTGCCGGGTCGAGCCCAGGTCGTACCAGGGCGACCAGGTCCAGTGCTGGTAATGCAGCGCGAACGTCACCACCAGCTGGATGGCCAGGCTGGCGCCGAGGATGACCCAGTGCCAGCGCCGGGCCCGGTGATCAGCTGGGTCGCGAACCGGTCGGCGACCTGCAGCGGGGTCCCGGACGTGGACGGGATCGTGTCGCCCCGCAGGCCGGTGAAGGCGAGCAGGCAGTACAGCACGACCCAGACCGCGTAGGGGATGACGATCGTCAGCCCGCGGCGGCCCCAGAACCGCCAGGGCGACCAGTGCGGCTGCTGGCAGGCCTGCCAGGTCAGCACCAGCGCGCTGACGAAGAAGAAAACGTGCCGGCTGGCCTGCGACTCCAGCACGATCGCGCCGTAGAAGATCGTGGCGGTCGGGGCGAACATCTGCATCGCGTGGATCGTGATGACCAGCACCGCGGCGACCGGGCGCACCACGTCCAGTTCGGCGGCGTGCGGCCGCGACCCCCGGACCCGTGGGGGCCGGGGGTCGAGGGGGGCGGGTCCGGTGACGGTCTGGGTCAGCACGACCGCCAGCTTGCCGGGTCCTGCTGGGCGCCCTCTGAGTGTTTCTTGAGGGTAACGGGGCTGTAGCCGGGGTCACCGGGAGGGATGACGGCGGTACAGGCTCTTCGCCCACAGGTAGCTGCCGATGATGATGGCCACGCACCAGGCGACGGCCAGCCAGGCCTGGTAGCCGATGCCGGTCCCCAGCAGCAGGCCCCGCAGGGTGTTGGTGACCGGGGTGAACGGCTGGTACTCGGCGAACCAGCGCAGCCCGGCCGGCATCGAGCTGGTGGGCACGAAGCCGCTGCCCAGGAACGGCAGCAGGAGCAGGAACATCGGCGAGTTGCTGGCCGTTTCCACGCTCTTGGCGGCCAGCCCGAGCCCGACCGTGAGCCAGGTGAAGGCCAGCGCGAGCAGGACCAGCAGGCCCGCGGCCGCCAGCCACTCCAGCGCGCTGGCGGTGGGCCGGAAGCCCACGCCGAGGGCGATGCCGGTGACGACGGCCATGCCCAGCACGGCCTGGATCAGGCTGCCGAGCACGTGCCCGGTCAGCACCGAGGACGGCGCGATGGCCATGGTGCGGAACCGGGCGATGATGCCCTGGGTCATGTCCGAGGCCACCGAGATCGCCGTGCCCTGGGCGACCGCGGCCGCGGTGAGCAGGATGATCGCGGGCGCCACGTAGCTGGCGTAGGCGGCCCGGCCGCTGGCCGCGACGTGGATGGCCGAGCCGAGGCCGGAGCCCAGGGTGCCGCCGAACACGTACACGAACAGCAGCAGGAACACGACCGGCATGCCGATGATCAGCAGCGCCAGGGACGGGTAGCGCCGCATGTGCAGCAGGTTGCGGCGCAGCATGGTCATGGAGTCGGCGACGGCGTAGGTACTCATCGGGTAGCCACCTCTCGGGCATCGGTCTGGCCAGCACCGGCCTCGTGAGTACCGGTTCCGGTGAAGGCGAAGAAAACGTCGTCGAGGCTGGGGCGGTGCACCGACACCTGGCTCGCGTCGGCGCCGGCGTCGTGCAGCTGGTTGAGCAGCGCCCGGACCGTACCGGCGTCGTCGCCGCCCGGCACCTGCAGGGTGAGCGCCTTGTCGTCCCGGGCCGAGCCGCCCAGCAGCCCGGCCGCGGTGTCCAGGGCGGCCACGGTCGCGAACTCCAGCTGGACGTGACCGCCGGGGATCTGGCGCTTGAGATCGGCGGCCCGGCCCGAGGCCACGATCCGGCCGTGGTCGAGCACCGCGATCTCGTCCGCGAGCTCGTCCGCCTCGTCCAGGTACTGGGTGGTGAGGAAGATGGTGACGCCGCCCGCCACCAGGCCCCGGATGAGCTGCCATACGTCGCGCCGGCTGCGCGGGTCGAGGCCGGTGGTCGGCTCGTCCAGGAAGATCAGCCGCGGCTCGCCGGTCAGCGTCATGGCCAGGTCGAGGCGCCGCTGCATGCCGCCGGAGTAGGTCACGGCGGGCTTGCCGCGGGCTTCGGTCAGGCCGAACTGTTCCAGCAGCTCGGTGACCCGGGCCGCCCGGCGCGGGCGCGGCAGGTGGTTGAGGTCGGCCATCAGCCGCAGGTTCTCCTCGCCGGTGAGCAGCGGGTCGATCGCGGAGAACTGGCCGGTGACCCCGATGGCGGCCCGGATCCCGCCCGGCTCGGTGGCCAGGTCGTGCCCGGCCACCTCGATCCGCCCGGCGTCGGCCGGGAGCAGGGTGGACAGGATCTGCACGGTGGTGGTCTTGCCGGCGCCGTTGGGGCCGAGCAGGGAGAACACCGAGCCTTCGGGCACGGCCAGGTCGATGCCGTCGAGGACGAGCGTGTCACCGAACGATTTCCGCAGGCCGGTCACGCTGATCGCGAGGCTCATGACATTCCTTCCGGGGTGTCGTTACGCGGTAGGGGGTTTCACTGCGTGCGGCGGATGGTGATGTCGCCCATGCTGGTGCGGGCCGACACCTCGACGAACTGGTCGGCCGGGCCCGGCTGGCTGGCGGCTTCCATCTCGTTGCGCACCTTGCCGAACTGCGTGTGCACGTCGAGCCGGGCGGCGGTGCCTTCCTGGACGCCGATCTCGATGGCGCCGTAGGAGGTCTTCAGGCTGGCCGCACCGTGGGTGAGGCCCCCGACCCGGACGTCGCCGTTGGCGGTGGTGGCCTCGACCCCGGCCCGCGCGTGGTCCACGTCGATGTCGCCGTTGGCCGACTTGACCCGCAGGTCCCCGCCGACCTGGCCGACCCAGGTGTCGCCGTTGGAGTTCTTGATCACCGCACGGCCCTGCACGTCGCGGAGCCGGACGCGGCCGGAGCCGGTGCTGATGTCGGCGGTGCCGTTCACCCGGTCCACGGTGATGGCGCCGGCCCCCGAGCTGACGTCGAGCGCTCCGGTCTCGTCCAGGACGATGTCGCCGGCCCCGGTGTGCAGGCGGCAGTCGCCCAGCTCGCCCTCGACGCGGAATGCCCCCATCCCGCCGCTGGTCTGCAGGCGCGAGCCGGCCGGCAGGTCCACGGTCACGTCGATCGAGCCGGGCTTGCCGAACAGGTTGCGCAGCTGGGGCCCCTTGACCAGCAGGCGGCCGCCGGCGTACTCGACGCGGGTCTGCTCGGCCGTCTTGACGTCACGGTCGTCGTTCTCGTCGCTGGGCCGGACCTCGACCACGGTGTCGGTCCGGTCGCTGGCTGAGACCCTGGCGTCGCCTGCTGCGAACTCGATCACGGCCAGGATGGGCTCAGGAGTGCTGAAAATGGGCATGACGGATCCTCACGTCGGGTTGGTGCGGGTTTCTTGGGTTCGGTGTGCCGGGCTGGGGCTAGCGGACCCAGCCGGTATAGCGCTGGCCGCCACGGGCGGCGCGCCAGTCGTCGTTCGCGTTCGGGCGGCCCTGGCCCCGGTCACCCGGGCTGTCGCGGCCGTCCAGCGCGGCGGTGGCCGCCCGGACCAGCCAGGCGTTGACCGAGAGGCCGGCCCGGGCGGCCGCCTCCTCGACCCGGCCCTTGAGGTGCTCGGGCAACCGCAGGTTGATCCGGACCATGGCCGCGTCGTCGGTCTCCGGCGCCGCCGCCGGTGGCGGCGCGGTGACCGGTGCCTCGGGCGCATCGTCGATGCCGGGCTCGGCGGGCGGTGGCAGCGTCACCACGAACGTGGGCTCCCGGTCCCGCAGCCGCAGGTCGACCGAGCCCGGCGCCATGTCCCGGGTGATCTCCCCGGCCGCCGCCGACAGCGCGTCCAGCAACACCAGCCGGGTCGCCGCGTCCAGCGGGGCGACGAGCCGTTCGGCTACCGCCTGTGCCTCGTCGCCACCGGCCGCGGCCGCCACTGCCAGCTGCTGCCGCAGCGCCTCCACATACCCCGTCAAGTTCATGGCACCATAATGGCACCACTTTGGCACCAGCGCAACATCACGCTGGCACAAAATTGGCTCAGGCGCTGAAATGGCAGCTCAGAAGGGTTCCGATGGGCTTGCCGGGCGGAAGGCGAGGGGCGGCCGCCGCCTATGAGGATCCACCGTGGCACCTTTTGGCACCACGTGGCACCCACGTGGCGCCACCCAGGTGCCTCCGGGCTTGACGGCCCGCCCGCCTTCGGGCCAGGGGCTGCTGGGGTCGTGCCACACGGAAGAGGCCGATGGGGCGGCTGGGTGCGCGACGGTGGCCGCTGGCCCGGCGGCCCGGCGGCCCCAAGGGGGTCGAAGGTAACTTCGACCCCCTTAGAGGGGCACCAAAGTTACCTTCGACCCCCCACGAGCCCGGGGCTGGTGGAGCTGGTGGGACCGACCGGGTCCCCGCGCGAAGGTCGCGCTGGGGTTGGCTGAAGGCTCGCGGTCTTTGCCTCTGGCGGGGGTACTTCGGGCTCCGGGATGGATGAACCCCTCATGGCCTGGCCCTTCCCTAGTCGCCGTCGCCCGCCCGCTCAGCCGAGCAGACCGGCCGTGCCGCCTCAAGCCGCCAAACCCGGGCGACTTGACCCGTCCCGTCCGGCCCGCTTTCCGGCTGGCGGGACGACGGCGACGGGATGGAGCCAGGCCGGCCCGGGGTGTGCTCTGGCGCGCCACAGCCTGTGTGCTCAAAGGCGCCAACGAGCACGCCCTCGCCGGCTCAAAGGCGCCAACGAGCACGTAGGGCCCAGTGGCTCCTAGGGCTCCCGGGCACCCCGGGACTCCGGAGACTCCCGGCGGTAGGGCGGCGTGGGTCCGGGATGGGGCCGAGGGGATGAGGGTGCACATGGCGGGCCTCTCCCGGCGCTCCAGTCACAACCGTTCCGACGCCGGTTTCACTGGAGCAAAGTCAGGGTCTATCCCTGAGAACGCCCCAGTGAAGCGGGCCTTATGGAGACCTCGGACGACCTGCTGACCGAGCTCCCCCGGAGGCGTTGCCTCTCCGGGGGTCTCGTGCGTCCGGCGGGTGCTCCCGGCCTGCCGTGTGCGCGCGGCGCGCTCCTTGGCAACCGGCCCAAATGCGGCATCGCGCCGGTCCTAGCAAGCCCAGATGCGTCATCGCGCAGGTAAAGACGGACGGCCAGCGCCCCGCGAAGCGGACCCCACCACCAGGAGCCTCCCGCGCCACCCACGTCACAGTGGCTGGAGAGCTGGGTGGGGCGCACCGTCGCGCACAGGGGCGGCCGGGCTGGTCCATCCCGTCGCCGTCGTCCCGCCAGCCGAAAAGCGGGCCGGACGGGACGGGTCAAGCCGCCCGGGTTTGGCGGCTTGAGGCGGCACGGCCGGTCTGCTCGGCTGAGCGGGCGGGCGACGGCGACTAGGGAAGGGCCAGGCCATGAGGGGTTCACCCATCCCGGAGCCCGAAGTACCCCCGCCGGAGGCAAGCTCTTAGGACGCTGGCGCAGGAGGTTACTGGGCGCGTGGGGATGGGGCTCGTGTGAGACATGTGGCTTTGGAGGCTGGCCGGGGCTGAGGGATTTCGGGCCGGGGGTGGCTGGTGGCGCGACGGGGGTCAGCGGGTGGGGAGGCGGCGGTAGCGGCCGGCGTGGTAGAGGAGGGGACCTGGGACTTCGGCGGCGGCCGGGCCGGCGACCGAGAGGACCTGGCCGACCAGGATGGTGTGGTCGCCGCCGGGATGGACGGCGTAGGTGCGGCACTCCAGCGAGGCCAGCGCGTCTTCGAGGATGGGGTGGCCGGTGACCGGGCCCGGATGGTGCGGGTGGCCGTTCAGGGCCGGGTCGAGGGCCGGCCCTTGGTGGCGAGCCAGCGGGCGGTCGGCTCGTGTTCCTCGCTGAGGACCGAGACCGCCCAGGTGCCGGCCGAGATCACGGCGTCGTGCAGGCGGGCGGCGCGGTCGACGCAGACCAGGATGAGCAGCGGGTCGAGCGAGACCGAGGTGAACGAGCTGACCGTCATCGCGTGGGTGACGCCGCCGGCCGTGGTGGCGACGACGGTGATGCCGGTGACGAACTGGCCGACGGCCTCGCGGAAGGCGTCCGGGCCCGGGACCTCCGGCGGGCCCGGCGAGCCCAGCGGACCCGGCGGGCCAGGCGAGCCCGGCGGGCCGGTCACCGGGGCTGCTTCTGGCTGGCCGGGGGCAGCTTCTGGCCGACCCGGCGGAGCCAGAACGCGAACGCCACCGCGATGCCCAGCAGCGCGCTGATCGCCCCGCCGTAGAGGTACCACTCGCCGCTGGGGACGGCGGCGACGATCACGCTGCCCTGCCTGGACGGGGAGTCGAGCACGAACGACGCGACGATCCAGCCCAGCGCGGGCACCAGCGCCCCCGCCACCGAGGTCATCCCCCAGGCCCCCAGCACGCAGGTCAGCAGCAGGATCAGGCAGAGCAGCAGCGCTGCGGCCGGGAACGAGCCGATCGACCAGATGCCGTAGGTGAACGAGCCGATCAGGCCCTCGAGCACGCCGAGGACCAGCAGCAGCCCGTAGGCGCCGCCGGTGACGAATCCGTGCCGGTGCAGCGCCGGCCGATCCGCCTCATCGCGTCCGGGACCCGAACTCATGACGGTCAAGGCTACCCAGCCCGGACGGCCTGCGACGGCGGCGGGACCGGCCCCGGCCCGGCGTCGAGATCGAGCCCGGCGAACAGGTCGTTTTCCCGCTCGACGGGGCAGCCCGCCGTAGCCGATGGCGCCGGCGCCGCCTGCGGAGCCGGGGCGGGCGACAGCAGCGCGTAGTGCTCCAGGCCGGAGACGACCTGGGCGATGTTGTTGGACAGCGCGAAGTAGCGCCCGGCCACGGTGATCTGGGTGGCGTGCGCGGCCATCGCGGCCAGCTTGGCGTCCAGGTGACCGGTGCCGTCGATCTCGGTGCTGACCTGCTCGTCGGGGACGCCGTAGACCAGGTCTGCCTCGGATTCGGGCAGGATCCACCTCCGGGGCAGACCCGAGTCGGTGCCGGCCTTTTCAAAATCACGGGCGCGGGCGGCCCGCAACTCGGCCATCTCCTCGTCCAGCGCCGAGCGTGGGGTGGTGCTGGCGTAGAACTTCGCCACCGCCCACGGTTCGTGGCCGCCGGGGACGGTAACGGCCGGTTCGGCCGCCAGCTGGAACGCACGCCAGGCGACCCGGTGGGCCTGGATGTGGTCCGGGTGCCCGTAGAAGCCGTCGTCGTCGTAGGTCACCATGACCTGCGGGCGGACCTCGCGGATGACCGCGGCCAGGTCGAGAGCGGCCTCTCCGACGTCCGCCCGCCAGAAGCAGCGCGGGTCCTCGTTCTCCGGGGTGCCGATCATCCCCGAGTCACGCCAGCGGCCCGGGCCGCCCAGGAAGCGGTGGTCGCGGACGCCGAGCGCGGCGCAGGCGGCGTCCAGCTCGCCGATCCGGTAACCGCCGAGCTGGTCGTCGCGGTCGGCGGCCAGATTGGCCAGCTCGGGCGGGATGATCTCGCCGCTCTCCCCGAGGGTGCAGGTGACCAGGGTGACCTGTGCTCCTTCGGCCGCGTAGCGGGCCATGGTGGCTCCGGTGCCGATCGATTCGTCGTCGGGGTGGGCGTGCACCAGCAGCAGCCGCCGCTCGGGCGTTGAGGTCACGCACGTGAGGGTAGCCGTGGCTGGCAGGATCTATGTCCATGACCGAAAGCTTCCCGCGGCAGCAGGCGAGGACCCGGCGTTTCAGCCTCGGCGCCCCTCGCTCTTATCGCATCTCCCCCGACGGCGCCCGGATCGTGTTCCTGCGCAGCAAGGGCGGCGACGACCCGGTGACCTGTCTGTGGCAGCTGGACGTCGCCAGCGGGACCGAACGGCTGGTCGCCGACCCGGCCGCGCTGAACGCGACCGACGAGGACCTGCCGCCGGAGGAGAAGGCCCGGCGGGAACGGGCCCGCGAGCAGGCCGGCGGCATCGTCTCCTACACCGCCGACCGGGACCTGCGCACGGTGGTGTTCAGCCTGTCCGGCCGGGTGTTCACGGCCAATCTGACCAGCCCGGATACGGTCCCGCGGGAGCTGCCGGTGCGGACACCGGCGCTGGACCCGCGGCCGGACCCGGCCGGCGAGCGGCTGGCCTACGTCAGCGGCGGCGCCCTCCGGGTCGCGCCGCTGGGCCCCCCCGAGCCCGGCGCGGGCGAAGACCACGCGGTGGCCGAGCCAGCGAACGAGCCCGACGTCTACTACGGCCTGGCCGAGCACATCGCGGCCGAGGAGATGGAACGGCTGCGGGGTTACTGGTGGGCTCCGGACGGCGGCGCGCTGCTGGTCGCGCGGGTGGACGAGACCCCGGTGCAGCGCTGGTACATCTCCGACCCGGCCAACCCGGACCGGACCCCGGCCCAGGTCAGGTACGCGTCGGCCGGCACCCCCAACGCGGACGTTTCGCTGCTGCTGATCGGGCTGGACGGGAAGCGGACGCCGGTCGAGTGGGACCGGGAGGCATTCGAGTACCTGGTCACCGTGGTCTGGGAGGAGGAGCACGAGCCGCTCATCGTGGTGCTGAACCGCGGCCAGAACCGGATGCAGCTCCGCACCGTGGACGTGGCCAGCGGGGCGACCGAGCTGTTGCGCGAAGACACCGACGAGCAGTGGGTGGACATCGTGCCCGGCGTTCCGGCCTGGACCGGTGACGGCCGGCTGGTCTGGAGTGCCGACGTCAACGGGGCCAAGCGGCTGCTGGCCGGCACCCTGGCCGAGCACCGCACCGGGACGGCCACGGCGGTCACCCCGGGCAGCCTGCAGGTGCGGGACGTCCTCGGCGTGGACGGCGACACGGTGCTGTTCACCGCGTCCGGCGAGCCGACCGAGGTCGGGCTGTGGAGCTACGGGCCCGGCGGGCTGACCCAGGTGTCACCGGACGGCGGGCTGAACGGCGGCCACCGGGCGGGCGGCACCACCGTGCTGACGCGCCGCACCCTGGACGAGGACGGCGCGACGGTCGAGGTTCGTGTGGCGAGTGAGGTTGTTGCGCGGATCGAGTCGTACGCCGAGTCGCCGAACCTTCCTGTGCCCCAACCACACCTCTTGTCCCTGGGGGCACGGGAGATCCGCACCGCGGTGCTGTTCCCGTCCTGGCACGAGCCGGGCTCGGGGCCGCTGCCGGTGCTGCTCGACCCGTACGGCGGCCCGCACGCCCAGCGGGTCATGGCCGCCCGGGGCGCCTTCCTGACCTCACAGTGGTTCGCCGAGCAGGGCTTCGCGGTGGTGATCGCGGACGGCCGGGGCACCCCCGGCCGCGGGCCCGCCTGGGACCGCGCGGTCTTCCGCAACCTGGCCGACCCGGTGCTGGAAGACCAGGTCGACGCGCTGCACGCGGCGGCCGAGCAGTTCAGCGACCTGGACCTGGCGCACGTGGCCATCCGCGGCTGGTCGTTCGGCGGGTACCTGTCGGCGCTGGCGGTGCTGCGCCGCCCGGACGTGTTCCACGCGGCCATCGTCGGCGCGCCGGTGACCGACCAGGCGCTGTACGACACCTGTTACACCGAGCGCTACCTGGGCCTGCCGCAGGACAACCCGGACGTGTACGCGAACTGCTCGCCGGTCAAGGACGTGGAACAGCTCCAGCACGATGTGGACAACGGCGCCGACCAGCGGACGCCACGGCCGATGATGGTCATCCACGGCCTGGCCGACGACAACGTGGTGGTGGCGCACACGCTGCGGTTCTCCTCCGCGCTGCTGGCGGCCGGGTATCCGCACACCGTGCTGCCGCTGACCGGAGTCACCCACATGACCCCGCAGGAGGTCGTGGCCGAGAACCTGCTGCTGCTGCAGATCGACTTCCTGCAGGAGGCGCTGGGCCTGGCGGCGGCCGGTGGCGCGGTGTAGGCGCCCAGGGGACGGGGAGTGTAGCAAGGGTCACAGGCCGGAACGGGGGCCAGGGGCAGAATTTCCGCAAGGTCTGGAATAAATTTTTAACAAATAAACACCCGCGGGCGACGGGGCATGGCCGGAGCGGGCGCAACTCATATCTGAGAGCGCAACTATGAACAGGCAGCGAGGACGTCGAGGATGACGCAAGTTTCGGAAGCGCCCGCAAGAACGCGGGCGCAGATCGCGGCGAAGACCTTCCGCCAGGACCCGTGGTGGCGCCAGCCGGCCATCGTCGTCACCCTGCTGAGCCTGTGGGTCGCGTACGCCACGGTCCGGGTGTTCATGGGCCACTACTACTGGGTGCCCGCCTACCACTACCTGACCCCGTTCTACTCCCCCTGCATCAGCGGCGAGTGCGTGCCGGGGTCGAGCAGCCTGGGCCAGTGGTTCCCGGCCGTGCCGCCGATCATCCCCTACGCCCTGGTGTCGCTGCCGTTCGTGCTCGGCTTCCGGCTGAGCTGCTACTACTACCGGCGGGCGTACTACCGGGCCTTCTGGCGGGCGCCGGCTGCGTGCGCGGTGCGCGAGCCGCACGAGAAGTACACCGGCGAGACCCGGTTCCCGCTGATCATGCAGAACCTGCACCGGTACCTCTTCTACGCCGCGATCCTGATCTCGATCCTCAACACCTACGACGCGGTGGACGCCTTCCACGGCAAGGACGGCGGCGTCGGCATGGGGCTGGGCACGCTGATCATCTGCGTGAACGTGATCCTGCTGTGGGGCTACACGCTGTCCTGCCACTCGTGCCGGCACATCACCGGCGGGCGGCTGAAGAACTTCTCCAAGCACCCGGTCCGGTACTGGGCCTGGACCCAGATCTCCAAGCTGAACGCCAAGCACATGCAGCTGGCGTGGACCACCCTGGGCACGCTGATGCTGACCGACCTGTACATCATGCTCGTGGCCAGCGGCGCCATCAGCGACCTGCGATTCTTTAACTGAGGCGAACGTCATGACCGAAATCCAGCGTTACTCCTACGACGTCGTAGTGATCGGCGCGGGCGGATCAGGGCTGCGCGCCGCGATCGAGGCCCGGATGCACGGCAAGCGGGTCGCGATCATCTCCAAGTCGCTGTTCGGCAAGGCGCACACCGTCATGGCCGAGGGCGGCGCGGCCGCCGCCATGGGCAACGTCAACCCGCGCGACAACTGGCAGGTCCACTTCCGCGACACCATGCGCGGCGGCAAGTTCCTGAACAACTGGCGGATGGCCGAGCTGCACGCCAAGGAGGCCCCGGACCGGATCTGGGAGCTCGAGGCCTGGGGCGCGCTGTTCGACCGGACCAAGGACGGCAAGATCAGCCAGCGGAACTTCGGCGGCCACGAGTACCCGCGGCTGGCGCACGTGGGCGACCGGACCGGCCTGGAGCTGATCCGCACCCTGCAGCAGAAGGTCGTGGCCATGCAGCAGGATGACGCCGCTGCTGGCGACCCCGAGGCCAACATCAAGGTGTTCGCCGAGACCACGATCACCCGGCTGATCAAGGACGAGTCCGGCAAGATCGCGGGCGCGTTCGGCTACATCCGCGACTCCGGGCAGCTCGTGTTCTTCGAGTCGTCGGCGGTGGTGCTGGCGACCGGCGGCATCGGCAAGACGTTCAAGGTCACCTCGAACTCCTGGGAGTACACCGGTGACGGGCACGCGCTGGCCCTGCTGGCCGGGGCGAACCTGCTCAACATGGAGTTCGTGCAGTTCCACCCGACCGGCATGGTCTGGCCGCCGTCGGTGCGCGGCATCCTGGTCACCGAGTCGGTCCGCGGTGACGGCGGCGTGCTGCGCAACTCCGAGGGCAAGCGGTTCATGTTCGACTACGTGCCCGACGTGTTCCGCGCGCAGTACGCGGAGACCGAGGAAGAGGCCGACCGCTGGTACACCGACGCGGACAACAACCGGCGCCCGCCGGAGCTGCTGCCCCGGGACGAGGTCGCCCGCTCGATCAACTCCGAGATCAAGGCGGGCCGCGGGTCACCCCACGGCGGGGTGTTCCTGGACGTGTCGACCCGGATGCCGGCCGCCGAGATCATGCGGCGGCTGCCGTCCATGCACCACCAGTTCAAGGAACTGGCCGACGTGGACATCACCAAGGAGCCGATGGAGGTCGGCCCGACCTGTCACTACGTGATGGGCGGGGTCGAGGTCGACCCGGACACCGCCGCCACCAAGGTCCCCGGCCTGTTCGCGGCCGGTGAGGTCGCGGGCGGGTTCCACGGGTCGAACCGGCTGGGCGGCAACTCGCTGTCCGACCTGCTGGTGTTCGGCCGCCGGGCCGGCCTGGGCGCGATCGAGTACCTGGAGTCGCTGGACGGGGCGGTCGAGGCCCCGGCCGCCGAGCTGGAGTCCGCGGCCGCCGAGGCCACCGCGCCCCTGGAGCGGTCCGGCGGGGAGAACCCGTACGCGGTCCACGCCGACCTCCAGCAGACCATGAACGACCTGGTCGGCCTCATCCGGCGGGAGTCGGAGATGACCACCGCGCTCAAGGAGCTGGACAAGTACAAGCAGCGGGTCGCCCACGTCAGCGCGGAAGGCGGCCGGGGCTACAACCCGGGCTGGCACCTCGCGCTCGACCTGCGCAACATGCTGCTGGTGGCCGAGTGCGTGGCGATGGCGGCGCTGGAGCGGCAGGAGTCGCGCGGCGGGCACACCCGGGACGACTACCCGGAGATGTCACCCGACTGGCGCAAGATCAATCTGATGCTCTCGCTGTCGGGTGAGAACGTGGCGCTGTGGCGTCAGCCGGTGGTCTCGCTGCGCCCGGACCTGCTGGAGTTGTTCGAGCGCTCCGAGCTGAAGAAGTACCTGACCGAAGCGGAGCTGCCCGCCGAGCCGGTCGCAGCCGCCCCTGGGACGGCCGGATCGAAGGAGTCGGAGTAATGGAGTACAAGGCAAACCTGAAGGTCTGGCGGGGCGACGCGGGCGCCGGCGCCCTGACCGACTACCAGGTCGAGGTCAACGAGGGCGAGGTCGTGCTGGACATCCTGCACCGGCTGCAGGCGACCCAGACCGGCGACCTGGCCATCCGCTGGAACTGCAAGGCCGGCAAGTGCGGCTCGTGCTCGATGGAGATCAACGGCCGGCCCCGGCTGGCCTGCATGACCCGGATGTCGATCTTCGAGCCGGACGAGACGCTGACGATCACGCCGCTGCGGACGTTCCCGGTCATCCGGGACCTGGTCACCGACGTTTCGTTCAACTACGCCAAGGCCCGGCAGGTGCCGTCCTTCTCGCCCGACCCGTCGATCAAGCCCGGCGAGTTCCGCATGCAGCAGGTCGACGTGCAGCGATCGCAGGAGTTCCGTAAGTGCATCGAGTGCTACCTGTGCCAGAACACCTGCCACGTGGTGCGCGACCACCCGGAGAACGAGGCCCCGTTCGCCGGGCCCCGGTTCCTCATGCGGGTGGCCGAGCTGGAGATGCACCCGGCCGACGAGGCCGACCGGCGGGAGATCGCCCAGGACGACTTCGGCCTGGGCTACTGCAACATCACCAAGTGCTGCACCGAGGTGTGCCCCGAGCACATCAAGATCACTGACAACGCGCTGATCCCGATGAAGGAGCGCGTGGTCGGCCGCAAGTACGACCCGCTGGTCTGGCTGGGTTCCAAGATCGGCCGGCGCCCGGCGCCCAAGGACACCCCCGAGGTGCCGAACACGGCGATGAAGTAGCCGCTCCCGGATCAGGGAAGTTCGGAAAAAGGGCCTGGCCGCGCCCGGTGGCCAGGCCCTTTCGGCTACCCGGGGCGGGCCGGCGCCGTGGCTTGCCGGGTCGCCCGGCCACCGCCGCGGTACGCGGGTAATGTGGTCGTGCCCTCGCCTCGCGGCCTCGGTGGGATGAGACGCGGCAGATGTGGCGGGTGAAATCTCGTATCCGTTTCCCTCCATGAGGCTGGCCCGTGATCCACCACTTGACCTATGCCGAGGCGATAGTCGTCGGCCTGTTCCAAGGCGTCACCGAGCTGTTCCCGGTGTCCAGTCTCGGCCACAGCATCCTCATCCCAGCGCTGGTCGGCGGGAGCTGGGCCACGGACCTGAGCATCACCGCGCCGGACTCCCCCTACCTGGCGTTCATCGTCGGCATGCACGTGGCCACCGCGATCGCCATGATCATCTATTTCTGGCGGGACTGGGTGCGGATCGTCGGCGGGTTCTTCAGCTCGATCCGGGACCGCCGGATCGAGACCGTGGACCAGCGGCTGGCCTGGATGATCATCCTGGGCACGATCCCGGTCGGGATCGTCGGCGCGCTGCTGCAGCACACGGTGCAGAAGACGTTCGCCAAGCCGGTCCTCACCGCGGTGTTCCTGACCGTCAACGGGCTGATCCTGTTCGGCGGCGAGCGGCTGCGGCGCCGGCAGGTGGCCGCGGCCGAAGGGGTGGCCGACGACCCGGACTACGGCGACTACGACGCCTACGAGGACCACGGCGGCCACGGCGGGCCGGCCGGCTCGCGGCGGCCGCGACCCCCGGTACGGCGGCGACCCCCGGTACGGCGTTGACCCGCAGCGGGGCGCCCCCCAGTACGGCGGGGGGCAGCCGCAGCGCGGCGGCCCGGGCTACGACGAGACCCGGGTGGACATCCCGACCTACCGGGCCCCCGGCCCGGACGAGACCCGGATCGACGGCCCGCGCTGGGACGATCAGCGTCGCGGCCGGCCTCAGTACGCGGAGGGCTACACCCGCGAGGAGGACGGCTGGTACGAGGACCAGGGCGGCTGGGAGCAGCCACCCGGCCCCGAACGGCGGCCAACTGGAGCGCGGCCGGCCGGTGCGCGGCCGGCCGGGGCGCGGCCGGCCGGGGCGCGGCACTCGGCACCCGCCCAGGGGCAACGGGCCTACAAGCAGCAGGAGGCCGAAGAGGGCGTGCAGGCCGATGGGCGGCTGGTCAAGCTGGGCTACGGACGGGCCATCTTCCTGGGCAGCCTGCAGATCCTGGCGCTGCTGCCGGGTATCAGCCGGGACGGCGTCGTCATGATCGGCGGCATGTTCCGTGGTCTGCCCCGGCAGGACGCGGCCCGGTTCTCGTTCCTGCTGTCGGCGCCGGTCATCTTCGCGGCCGGCGCGCTCAAGCTGCCGGACCTGATGGGCCCGGACGGGGCCGGGATCCGCGGCCAGGTGCTGGTGGGCAGCATCGTCTCCGGCATCGGCGCGTTCCTGGCGCTGCGCTTCCTGGTCCGCTACCTGTCGGACCCCTCCCGCACGCTGACCCCGTTCGCCATCTACTGCCTGGTGGTCGGGATCGGCAGCGCGATCTACCTGGCCTGACCGGCGCTGGCAGCCGGGCTGGCGCTGGCGCCCGGCCCGAACCAGGTGGTCAGCGCGGCCGCCAGGGCCGGGTCGGCCGGGTCGCCGGCCCAGGCGACGTAGCCGTCCGGCCGGACCAGCACGGCGGCCGGGGCGGCGACCTCGCCGATCACCGGGAGCAGCCACCGGCCGTCGTAGCGAGCCCGGACGACCGGCACCCGGCCATCCCCGGAGGCGATGCGGACGGGCTGGCCCGGGCCGGGCTGACTCGGGCCGGGCTCGTTCGGGCCGGGCTCGGCCAGGCTGAGCAGGACCGGGCGGGCCCGGTGGAGCAGCGTGAACACCCGGACCGGGCCGTCGGCGGTGACCAGGTCCAGGTCGGGCATCCGCCGCCCGGTCAGCGGGTGCCCGTCACCGAGGTCGTAGCGGATGTCCAGGCCGGACAGCTCCCCCGCCAGCCGCTGGCGTGGCTCGTCCAGGCTGAGCAGCCCGGACAGGGTGTCGCGGAGGGTCTCGACCCGGTCGTCGGAACGGCTGAACACGGTGGCCGCCATCGTGGTCCGCAGCACCCGGGCCGCGACCGGGTGCCGCTCGTCGTGGTAGCTGTCCAGCAGGGTCTCCGGTACTGACCCGTCTACCACCCGGGCCAGCTTCCAGCCCAGGTTGACCGCGTCCTGGATGCCGAGGTTGAGGCCCTGGCCACCGACCGGGTAGTGGATATGGGCGGCGTCGCCCGCCAGCAGCACCCGGCCCCGGCGGTAGCGCGCCGCCTGCCGGGTGGCGTCGGTGAACCGGGAGATCCAGGTCGGGTCGTGCGCGCCGAAGTCGGTGCCCCACACCCGGATGAGCGCCTGGCGGAGGTCATCCAGGGTCGGCTCGGCCCGCGGGCCGGTGTACTTCTCGCTGACCACGACCCCGACCCGGGCGCCGCCGTCGACCGGGCCGAACGCCTGGGTGCCCTGCTCGTCGCGGTGGATACCCCACTCCGGCGGCTCGCGCAGCTCGACCTCGGCGATCAGGGAGCTGGTGGCCGGCTCCCAGCCGGGGAACTCGATGCCGGCCGCCTTGCGGATCAGGCTGCGGCCACCGTCACAGCCGACCAGGTAGCCGGCCCGCCAGGCCTGGCCGCCGTCCAGCTCGACCTCGACGCCGGTGTCGTCCTGGGTGAAACCGGCCACCTCGCATCCGCGCTGAACCGGCACGCCCAGCTCATCGATCCAGCCGGCCAGGATCTCCTCGAAGCGGTCCTGCCCGAGCGCCAGCCCGTACGGGTGCCGGCTGGGGAAGTCGCTGATGTCCAGCCGGATACCGCCGAAGCTGACGATCTGGGCCGGCTGCCCCTCGGACAGGAACCGGCCGGCGATGCCACGCTGATCGAGAACCTCGATCGTGCGCGCGTGCAGCCCGCGCGCCCGCGTGCCGACGAGCTCGGCGGTGGGCCGCCGCTCGGCGACGGCCACGTCGACGCCGGCCAGCGTCAGCTCGGCCGCCAGCATCAGCCCGGTCGGGCCGCCGCCGGCGATCACCACCGCGCGTTCGGTCACGGTCACGTGGCAAGCTCCCGGTCAGCCGATAGATTGAAGGTGCGGGGAGATACGCATCGCGCCGGGCCGCGACGGCCGGACCTGGTCAGTGGTGACGATGGCGATGGCGGTACTCGGCATCCTCGGCGGCGATCTCACGGTCCTGCTCGCGCTGCTCGGTCAGCTCGGCGTCGTCCTCGTCCTTGTGCAGGCGGTGCTCCAGCTGCTCGGCCCGGCGCTGCTCCTTGGGCGTCGCGTGTCCCTCTTTTTCCTGTTCGCGCAGGGACTCCAGCTCGCTTTCGAGAGCGTAGTCGCGTGGGCGGGGCTTGTCGCCGGGGTCTGACATGAGTGCCTCCACGGATCGGCGGACACGCTGGTGCTGGCAGGCTAGCCGAACGGCGCGGAAATAGGCACCGCGGGTCCGGGTGTGCCAGGCTGGCGGGCGTGCCATACGAGCGGGACGTGCAGGCGTTCAACGACCGGGCGGCCGGTTACGAGGACGGGCGGCTGGGCCGGCTGCACCGGGACTTCGCCGACCGGGCCATCCGCATCGCGCTGGCCGTCGCCCCCGCCCCCGCGCGGGTGCTCGACGTCGGGTCCGGCACCGGCTACGCGCTGCGCCAGCTGGCGGCGGCGCTGCCGGGCGCGCAGCAGCTGACCGGGGTGGACGCGGCCCCGGAGATGGTCCGGGTGGCCCGCGAGGCGGGCGGGGATGACGCGCGGGTGCGGTTCCTGGAGGGCACGGCCGAGCTGCTGCCGCTGCCGGACGGGTCGGCCGACCTGGTCATCAGCACGACCTCGTTCGACCACTGGGCCGACCAGCGGGCCGGGCTGGCCGAGTGCGCGCGGGTGCTGGTGCCCGGCGGGCACCTGGTGCTCAGCGACCTGTTCTCGGTGCTGCTGTGGCCGACGCTGCTCGGCCCCCGCCGGGGCAAGGTCCGCACCCGCGGCCGGGCGGACCGGCTGATCGCCGCGGCCGGCCTGCGCGACCCGCGCTGGCACCGGCTGGCCGGCCCGATCGTGCAGACCGTGACGGCCATCAAGGCCTAAGAGGAGCGGGCCAGGCGGGCCAGCGACAGGGCGAAGATCGTGGACAGCAGCCAGCCGAGGATGGTGGCCGCGTTCAGCCACCAGTCCATCAGCGTCCCGTTCGGGACGTGCGGGTCCGCGTACCAGGTGTTGCGCTGGTCCAGGCTGACCAGCGGCACCACCGTGTCGATGGCGTACAGGATGGGGCTGAAGCAGCGGACCTGGCCGCCCCCGCAGGCGTCCGAGCTGGGCACGTTCGCGCTGATCGGCGGCGATTCCACCAGCGGGCCGCGGGTGGTGTAGACGACGCCCGCGTCGGTGGTCGAGCGCAGCGTGGCCTGGGTGGCCGGCGTCACCAGCGAGGCGATGACCAGGCCGAGCAGCACGACCAGGAGCCACAGCACCCGGCCAGGGCGGTAGCCGTAGGCCACGCTGGCGCCGAACACCCCGTCCAGGGTCCGGCGCAGCCGGGCGGCCGGGCCGGTGATCAGCTGCCGGGCCTGAGAGCGCTGGGCGATCAGGATCGTCTCGGCCGCGCTGGTGTAGCCGTGCTCCCGGAACACCCGGGCGGCCTGCTCGTAGGGGCCGGCGTCGTAGTCCGCCTGGCGGGCCAGCCATTTCGCCCGGGCCACGTGGTCCCAGGTCCGGCCGCCGGCGCTGCGGCGGGACCGCTCGAACCGCTCGTAGGTGAAGCCGGAGACCAGGATCCGGGACGGCCAGCGGGCCGGGTTGTCGGCCAGGAATGTGGTGCCGGCGTTGGTGAAGTCGACGCTCGGCTCGGCCCGGGTCCAGCCCAGGTCCATGCCGCCCCGGGCGTGCAGGGAGATCGCCTCGATGGCGTGGCCCTGCTGGTTGCGCTCGACCGCGCCCGGGCAGTCGAACGTGCCACCGTCACACTCCAGGCGGCCGGTCATGGTGGCCCGGCTGAGCAGGACCAGGCCGTTGGACCGGAAGCCGCGGGCGAGGACGACCGAGCCGCGGGCGGTGGCCTGATGCAGGCTCATCGTCACCCCGCCGGGGTTGTCGATCTCGGCCTTGACCGCGACCACGCTGCCGAGGGTCGCGTTGCTGAACCGGAGGTTCCCGCCCTGGCCGTGCAGGCCCTGGAGCTCCACGTCGCCGTCCACGGTGACGCCGCGGGCGGCGATCAGCGAGGAACGTTCGGGCTGGCTGATCCGGAGGCCGGTCAGGGTCAGCTGACCGTGGATGCGGGCGCCGCCGAGCCGGATCGTGCCCTCCACCTGGACCCCGCTCATCATCAGGGTGGACCGCAGCTCGGCGTTGCTGAGGTCGAGCGCGGTCCGGCCACCCGCCCGGAGTGCGCACTGGCGGCCCACGGACAGCGAGCTCAGGTCGCTCATGGACAGGTCCAGGCCGCCGGTCACGTCGCAGTTGCCTTCCAGCGCGACCTCGGCGCCGACGGTCAGCCGGAAGGCCGACATGGCCGTGCCGGAGACCCGGGTACCCGCGTGCCCACGGTCGGCGGGCATGCTGTCCGATCCTTCCAGCGTCGCGTTACGGAACAGGAACTGACCGGAGATGTGGGCGCTGCCGATGTCGACCCGGCCCCGGATCACCGGCCGGTGGCCTCCCCCGTCCACGATGAAAAGGTTGCCGCCGATGACCGAGTCACCCAGGTCCAGCGCGATCCCGCCGGGCGCCTCGATGCGGCCGCCGATGATGTCCAGCGACCCGCCGACGTGGGCGCCGGTCAGCCGGAATTCACCGTGCGACACGAACGCGTGCAGCAGCCGGATCGGGCCGCCGACTCGCATCCGGTCGGCCTGCAGGGCCCGCTCGCCCTCGGCCCGGATGGTGGTGTCCAGGCACAGCACCCGGCCGCCGATGCGCGCTTCGCACAGCCAGATCGCAGCCCGTTTGCCCAAGCTGGCACTGGTCCGGTGCGCTCCGCTGATGGTGGACCCGGACAGGTCGAGGTCGCCGCGCAGCCGCAGGCCGTTGCCCAGCAGACCGGGCAGCCGGGGGCATCCGGTCAGCGTCAGCTCGCGCAGCTTGGTCCCCTCCACGTGGAGCGGGGCGTCGAAGTCGCAGTCGTCGAACCGGAGCGGGAACGGGACGGTCAGCCCGGCCAGATCGACCGGGCCCTGCACGGCCACGCGCTGCAGCCGGAGGCCGCGCGGGTCGATCTGGTCCTTGAAGTCCAGGCAGCAGCGGCGCAGCAGGGCCGCGTCGACCGCCCGGCGGCCTGTCGCGGCCGGCGCCGTCTGGTCCGAGCCGTCCAGGATCCGGCCCTGGCGGGCCGCGTCGAGCAGCTCAGCCTCGCCGATCTTCTCCATGAGAGGAAATAGTTTCACGGGCCGGGCGGACCGGGGTTAGCCTGGGCCGCGAACGACGGGGAGGCCGCCATGGATCAGGCCGAAGCCGAGCGCCTCGAGCAGCGCATCGACCGCGAGATCAGCACGCGTTTCCCGGCCGGGAGCGTGCAGCGGGTGACGCTGGTTCAAGACCACGAGGACCCGGCCCTGGAGCCGGACGAGCTGCTGATCCGGGTGTTCGTGGGCCCGGCCGGGCCGCCGGGCGGGGACCCGCAGCAGCGGCTGGACGACTGGGCCCGGGCGCACGAGACCGGAATGCGGCGGCTGCGGCGTGAGCTGTCGCTGCGGCTGCCGCCGGCCCGGCTGCTGGAGTTCACGGTCGAGGCCCCGGCCGGGCAGGTAACGGCGGTGCCGCGGATCACGATGGCGGACGACCCGGCGCTGACGGCCGGGCCGCTGCCGGCCGCCGAGGTGGTGGACCTGGTGGCCGGGCTGATCACGTCCGACTACGTGTTCCCGGACCGGGCCGAGGAGGCGGCGGCGGCGCTACGGGCCCGCCTGGCCGCCGGTGAATACGACGGCCTGGACGACGAGGCGCTGGCCGGGAAGCTGACCGATGACCTCTACGAGGTGTGCCACGACAAGCACCTGCGGGTCCGGTACCACCCCGCGCGCGAACGGGGGCCCGGCCGCCGGGAGGACGGCCGGCCTGGATCGCCCGGGCGGCCCGGCTTCCACGGACGGCCACCCTGGCCGGACTGGCTGCGCCCGCACAACTTCGGCATCCACCGGGTCGAGCAGCTGGACGGCAACGTCGGCTACCTGGACCTGCGCGGGGTGGCCCACCCGGGCGAGGCCGGGCCGGCCATCGCCGCCGCCATGGAACTGGTCGCCGGCACCTGCGCGCTCATCATCGACCTGCGCCACAACGGCGGGGGCGCCCCGCCGGGGGTGGTGTTCTGGCTCAGCTACCTGTTCCCGGACGACCACACCCACCTGAACGACATCTTCGACGCCGGCACCGGGGAGACGCGGCAGTTCTGGACGCTGGCCAGCGTGCCCGGCCAGCGTTACCTCGACCGGCCGGTTTACCTGCTGACCAGCGCGCATACGTTCTCCGGGGGCGAGGACTTCGCGTACTCGCTGCAGGCCCAGGGCCGGGCCGAGGTGATCGGGGAGACCACCGGCGGGGGCGCGCACCCGACCCGCGGGACGCCAATCTCGGCCACGCTGGCGGTGGCGGTGCCGTTCGCCCGGTCGATCAACCCGGTGACCGGGACAAACTGGGAGGGCACGGGGGTGATCCCGGACGTGGCGGTCCCGGCCGGCCAAGCCTACGACGTCGCCTATGGCAAGGCACTACGGCATGTGCTGTCACTGACCCTGCCGCCGCCGCTGCTGGACGAGGCCCGGGAAGCGCTGGCCGGCCTGGAGTCCTCGCCGGCGCCCATCGCGGCCGCGACCAGCTCCGGGTCATCCGGGAGCGGGTGGCCGTGGGCGCGTAGCTGCTCCAAGTGGTCGCGGAGCACCTCGGTGCCGGTGCGAGGTCCTGCCAGGCCTGCCCGGATGCGGAACCTGGTCATGCCGCTGATGTTCAGCCGGTTCTACGAAAGGGCCACGGCCTGGCTGTACGCGTACGACCCCGGCACGCTGGCCGGGGTCGTATCGACGGAAAAGGAAAGGGTTCCTGAGTGAGTCACTGTTCCTGGGAACCGCGGGACTTGCGGCCCCGGACGCGGCCGCGCTCCTTGGCGTCCAGGATGACCTTGCGCAGCCGCACCGCGGAGGGGGTGACCTCGACGCACTCGTCGTCGGCACAGAACTCCAGGGCCTGCTCGAGGCTGAGCAGCCGCGGCGGGACCAGGCGCTCCAGCTCGTCGGCGGTCGACTGGCGGACGTTGGTCACCTTGCGCTCGCGGCAGATGTTGACGTCCATCTCGTCGGACCGGGAGTTCTCGCCGACGATCATGCCCTCGTAGACCTCGGTGCCGGGCGAGACGAACAGCGAGCCGCGGTCCTGCAGGCTGAACATCGCGTAGGCGGCCGAGTTGCCGGTGCGGTCGGCGACCAGCGAGCCGGACGGCCGGGTGCGCAGGTCACCGGACCACGGCTCGTAGCCCTCGAACACGTGGTGGGCGATGCCGGTGCCGCGGGTGTCGGACAGGAACTGGGTGCGGAAGCCGATCAGGCCGCGCGACGGCACCACGAAGTCGAGCCGGACCCAGCCGGTGCCGTGGTTGGTCATGGATTCCATCCGGCCCTTGCGCACGGCCAGCAGCTGGGTGACGGCGCCGAGGTACTCCTCGGGTACGTCGACCGCCAGCCGCTCGAACGGCTCGTGGATCTTGCCGTCGACCTCGCGGGTGACGACCTGGGGCCGGCCGACGGTCAGCTCGTAGCCCTCTCGGCGCATGGTCTCGACCAGGATGGCCAGCGCCAGCTCGCCGCGGCCCTGTACCTCCCAGGTGTCGGGACGTTCGGTCGGCAGCACCCGCAGCGAGACGTTGCCGACCAGCTCACGGTCGAGCCGGTCCTTGACCAGGCGGGCGGTCACCTTGGTGCCCTTGTCCCGGCCGGCCAGGGGTGAGTTGTTCACGCCGATCGTCATCGAGATCGCGGGCTCGTCCACGGTGATCAGCGGCAGCGGGCGCGGGTCGTCGACGTCGGCGATCGTCTCACCGATCATGATGTCGGGGATGCCGGCGATGGCGGCGATGTCGCCGGGGCCGGCGGTGTCGGCCGGTACCCGCTCGAGCGCCTGGGTGAGGAACAGCTCGGAGATCTTGACCCGCTGGACCGAACCGTCGCGGCGGCAGAGCGCGGCCTGCTGACCGCGCTTCAGCGTGCCGTTGTAGATCCGGCAGAGCGCGATGCGGCCCAGGTAGGACGAGGCGTCCAGGTTGGTGACGTGCGCCTGCAGCGGCGCGTCGGGGTCGTAGGCCGGGGCCGGCACGGTGTCCCGCAGCACCTGGAACAGCGGCTCCAGGTTGTCGTTGTCGGGCAGCTCGCCGTTGCCGGGGCGGTTCAGCGAGGCCCGGCCCGCCCGGGCCGAGGCGTACACGATCGGGAACTCGATCTGCTCTTCGCTGGCGTCCAGGTCGATGAACAGCTCGTAGCAGGCGTCCAGCACCTCGGCGATGCGCGCGTCGGACCGGTCGACCTTGTTGATGACCAGGATGACCGGGAGCTTGGCTTCGAGCGTCTTGCGCAGCACGAACCGGGTCTGCGGCAGCGGGCCCTCGCTGGCGTCGACCAGCAGCACCACGCCGTCGACCATGGAAAGCCCGCGCTCGACCTCGCCGCCGAAGTCCGCGTGACCGGGCGTGTCAACGATGTTGATGGTCAGCCCGTCGTGGTGCACCGCGGTGTTCTTGGCCAGGATCGTGATGCCCTTCTCCCGCTCCAGGTCACCGGAGTCCATCACCCGCTCGGCCACGTGCGAGCCCGCGCGGAACGCACCGGACTGCCACAGCATCGCGTCGACCAGCGTGGTCTTGCCGTGGTCGACGTGGGCGACGATCGCGACGTTCCTGATCTCGTCACGGGTGGCGGAGCCGACGAAGCCGGCGTGGCTGGCCTGCGGCGTCTGGGTGGGGCTGATGGGCATGCGGAAGTCTCGCTCAGTTTCTGGCTGGGATGAGCCGCCGGATGTGCGGCTCGGTCAGTTTATGCGGCCCCGGTGAACCAGGGGCGCTACGTGGTAGAACACCGCGCTCAGCGGGGGAATTCCGGGCCTCTAAGCCGCCTAAGACGGCCTAGGCCGGCCCTAAGTCCATGATCGGCCCGGAGATAAGGCATTCGTCCGATGTGGCACCGGGGGCCTTACCGCGAACCTGAATGTACGGGCGATAAGACGGTCGCCCACGTGGGAGGAGACACCATGCATCCGGAAATGATTCGGGCCCTCGCCGCGGACCAGACGCGAGACTGGCAGGCCGCCGCGCAGGCGCGGTCCACGGCCCGGCTGGCTCGCCAGGCACGCCGGGCGCTGCGGCGCCATCGCAACACCCCCGACCCGCTGGCCAGCGTGCGCGTGCCCGACTACGTCGACGGCACGTTCCACGGCGAGGTCCACACCACGGACACCGAAGCGGTCCGGTGACCGAACCGACGGGCTCGCCCAGCGGGGGCGGGCGGGCTCGGCTGGCCGCCGTCCCGGCCGGCGGGAGCGTGGCTCCCGCCGGCGGCTTAACCGTTCGGAATTGTCACCGGGGGCTGGCATTCTAGAGAGCATGAGGCCGCGGACGGTCAGCGTCCCGCTGGTGGGACGGGCCGAGCAGATCGGCGCGCTGCGATCGGCGCTGGCCGCGGCGCGCGAAGGTGAGCCCGCCACCGTGCTGATCGGCGGCGAGGCGGGCGTCGGCAAGTCCCGCTTGATCAGCGAGTTCACCGCGGCCGAGCAGGACGCCGGCGCGCGGGTGCTGACCGGCGGGTGCCTGGCGCTGGGGGCCGACGGACTGCCGTTCGCCCCGTTCACCGCGGTGCTGCGGGACCTGGTCCGGGAGATCGGCCCCGACGCGCTGGGCGGCCTGCTGGCCGGACGCGGCATCCGCGAGCTGGCCCGGCTGCTGCCCGAGCTGGGCGAGCCGGTGGCGGTGGGCGACCCCGGGGAGGCCCGGGCCCGGACCTTCGAGCAGATGCTGATGCTGCTGGAGGGGCTGGCCGAGACGTCCCCGGTCATCCTGGTCATCGAGGACGCGCACTGGGCCGACGGTTCCAGCCGGGACCTGCTGGCCTTCCTGGTCCGCAACCAGCGGGCGCTCGACCGGGTGCTGATCGTGGTCAGCTACCGGACCGACGAGCTGCACCGCACCCACCCGCTGCGGCCGCTGCTGGCCGAGCTGAACCGGATCGACTGGGTCGAGCGGATTGACCTCCCCCGGCTGACAAGGCGCGAGGCCACCGAGCTGGCCACCCGGCTGACCGGGCAGGCGCCGGACCCGAGCTACGCCGACCGGCTGTACCGGCGGACCGAGGGCAACCCGCTGTTCCTGGAGACCCTGCTCGACTGCGGCGACCACGAACCCGGCTTCGGCCCCGACACCGGTGGCGGCGACCTGCCCGACTCGCTGCGCGACCTGCTGCTGGCCGGGGTACGCAGGCTCCCCGACGAGTCCCAGGACATCCTGCGGACCGCCAGCGCCGGCGGCGACCGGGTCGGGCACGACCTGCTGGCCGCCGTGAGCGGGCTCAGCCCGGACCAGCTGATCCGGGTGCTGCGCCCCGCCGTGACCGCGAACGCGCTGGTCACCGAGGCCGACGACTACGTTTTCAGGCACGCGCTGATCCGCGAGGCGGTGCACGACGACCTGCTGCCCGGCGAGCACAGCCGCCTGCACGCCCGGTTCGCCGAGGCCATCGACGCCGACCGCAGCCTGGTCCCGCCAGACCGCGCCTACATCGAGATGGCGCACCACTGGTACTCGGCCCACGACGTGACCTGGGCGCTGATCAGCGCCTGGCGGGCCGCCGCGGAGGCCAGCAAGTCGGTTGCCCACGCGGAGCGGCTGGCGCTGCTGGCCCGGGTGCTGGAGCTGTGGGACCGGGTGCCGGACGCGACCGGGAAGATCGGCGCCGCCCACACCCGGGTGCTGGAGGACGCGGCCGAGGCCGCCCACGACGCCGGCGAAGCCGACCGGGGTATCGCCTTCGTCAACGCGGCGCTGAAGGAGCTGGACCCGGCCACCGAGCCGGTCCGGGTCGCGCTGCTGCTCAACCGCCGGTCCGACTTCAACCACATGACCGGCCGCGAAGGCACCGAGGACCTGGAACGGGCGCGGGAGCTGGTGCCGGCCTCGGTGTCGGCTCCGGCCCGGCTGCAGATCCTGCTGGCGTGCGAGAAGTACGGCGGCCGCCACGTGCCCCGGGACCCCACGATGCCCGAGGAGGCGCTGGCGCTGGCCCGGCAGACCGGCGACCGGGCCAGTGAGGCCCGGGCGCTGATGACGCTGGGCATGGTCGCCTCCGACCCCAGCGGGATGGCGGCGGCCGGCAGCAGGCCGCTGGCGATGGTGGCCGAGGCGCGATCGATCGCCGTCGCCGCCTCGGACCACCGGGCCCTGCTGTACGTCGCGGTCAACGAGTCACACCTGCTCGAAGGGGCCGGTGAGCACGAGGCGGCCGCCACCGTGGCGCGTAAGGGGGCGGCCACCGCCGACGACTACGGCCTGGCCCGGACCAACGGCGCGTTCCTGGCCATCAACCAGTCCGAGCCGCTGATCTCGCTGGGCCGCTGGGACGAGGCGCTGGAGGTCATCGAGCACGCGCAGGAATTGTCGCCGCCGCCGATGTACACGGCCTCGCTGAGCGTCCTGGCCGGCTTCGTCGCCGCCGCCCGCGGTGACGCCGCCGAGGCCGCCCAGCGGGCCGACGCGGCCCGCGAGACGTTCCGGAACGCCCGCTACGAGGATCAGCATCACCTGCCGCTGGCCCAGCTGGACATCGCCACCCACCTCGCGGCCGGCGAGGCGGCCGCCGCGGTAGCCACCGCCCGGGACGTGCTGGACGAGTACAACCTGTCCGACGGCACGACCCGGTACAGCTGGGCGGTGCTGACGACCGCGGCCCGGGCGGCCGTGTTCGCGCTGCGGCAGGCCGGGATCGGGCGCGACCCTGGGCTCCAGGCGGACGCCGGCGCGCTGCTGGACCGGCTGCGCGGCGACACCAGGCCCGGTGTCTACGGGCCGGTGCAGCGGGGTCACGAGCTGATGTTCGAGGCGCTGCTGGCCCAGGCCGGCCTGGAGCTGGCCCGCCTGGCCGATGGTCCGGCCGGCAGCTCAGCGGACGGGGCGGCCGGCGAGGACCAGGCCGCGCTGCGCGACGCCTGGGACGAGGCGGCCGCCGCCTGGGAGGCCGTGCGCGAGCCCTACCCCCAGGCGCTGGCCCTGTTCGGAGCGGCCACCGCCGCCACCTCGATGGGTGACCGGGAGGGCGCCGCCCTGCGCGTGCGCCGGGCCGCCACCCTGGCCGACGGGCTGCGGGCCACCCCGCTGGCCGGCCAGATCGCCCAGCTGTCCCGGCGGGTCCGCCCCGGCGACGCCGGCGGAGCGGCCGCGCCCGAGGCGGCGACCCCGTTCGGCCTCACCACCCGCGAGCTCGAGGTGCTCCAGCTGGTCGCGGCCGGCCGCAGCAACCGCGAGATCGCCGCCGAGCTGTTCATCTCGGCCAAGACCGCCAGCGTCCACGTCTCCAACATCCTCGCCAAGCTCAACGTGGCCAGCCGCGGCGAGGCGGCCGCCACCGCCTACCGCCATGGCCTGGCCGACCCCCAGCCGGAGCCCCAGGCCAGCTCGGCCTGAGGCCTTGGCTGGGGCAGTCCGGAGTTCTCCAGCCTCCTGAGTCACATGTGGCTGACCATCCGCGCCAAGACGCCGGCCAGCCAGTCACACTGAACCCACAGGTCGCAGTGGCCCCGGGCCTCGCAGATCCTTACCTGCGCGATGCCGCATTCGGGCTTGCTAGAACCGGCGCGATGCAGCATTTGGGCCGGTTGGCCGAGGCGCGCGCCACGCGCACGAGGGTGGCCGGGCCGGACGACGGCGACCAGGGATGGGACCCGCGAGCCTTCTGTTACCCCAGTGGGTACTGAACCTCCATGCGCGTACTACAGATCATGCCCAACCTGCCAGTAGCCGACATCGAGAGGGCCAAAGGCTTCTACACCGGGTTCCTCGGGCTGAGCAACGAGGAGTTCAACCTGGGCTGGGTGGCCCGGTACACCTCACCCGTCACCGGGGCGAACGTCCAGCTGGTGACCGGGGACGCGACCGCCGACGAGGACTCGGTCATCTCCATCCACACGCCCGACGTCGAGGCCGCCTACCGGGAGGCTCAGGAGCTCGGCTACGAGATCGCGCGGCCGCTGACGGTGGAGCCGTGGGGAGTGCACCGGTTCTTCGTCCGGGCGCCGGACGGCAACCTCATCAACGTTGTCGGCCACCCGGACTGAGCCGGCCGGACTGGGCGGTCAGCCGTTGCCGTGCCGTTGCCGACCGACTGGATCTCGTCGACGGTGATGGGGCGGGTCCAGTTCAGGCCGTTGAGGTTGGCCCCGGGGACCGGCCGGCAGCCAGCGGGCGGCGGGCCGTCCACCACGCCCGGGGCCGCAGCACGATCCTGGTCACCATGGCCCGCTCGCTGCTGGCGGCCGGCACCCAGCTGGTGCTGGTGACGCCCCGGCCCTCGCCGCTGCGGGCGCTGGCCGGGCGGCCCGGGGTGGTCCGCTCGTTCGAGGGGACGGAGCTGGGGGCGGCCGACTTCGCGGCGGCCGTCGGATCGTTCACTGGCCCCGGCGTGGTCATCATCGACGACGCCGGGCAGCACCGCGACTGCGAGGCCGGGGACGAGCTCAGCAAGCTGATCAGCTTCGGCTCCGACCAGGAGCACGGGCTGATCATCGGCGGCGACGCCGAGGCGCTGAGCATGGGCTCCGGCGGCTGGCACGTGGAAGCCCGGCGGGCCCGCCGGGGCTGCCTGATCGCCCCGCAGACGCTGCCCGAAGGCGACCTGATCGGGGTGCGGCTGTCCCGCGGCATGACCGGTGAGGCCCCCAAGCCGGGCCGGGCGCTGCTCAACGTGGGCGACGGCAGCCTCGTCACCGTGACCGTCCCGGCCAGCGAGTAACGCCGGGCGGCGGGACGTTTTCAGAAAATCAATTCTGGCCGGGGCGAGCCGACTTCCGGTTGGCCGTGACCCGCGCCGCCTGCTCGGCCCGGGCCGCGCGGGCGTCGCCGATCGCGCGGTTGCGGAACTTCACCGAGAAGAAGAAGCTCGCCATCCCGCACAGCAGCATGCCCACCAGCAGCACGATGCCGGCCACCCGTGCGTGCAGGGCGAACGCGATCACCGCGCCGACCAGCATGACGAACGCGCCCACCAGCACCAGCTGGCTGCGGCGGTACAAGCCGTTGAGCGGATCGCCTGTGCTCGGGGTCTGGCCCGTCCCGGGGCCGGTCAGTCCTGCCATGGGTCGCGCTCCTGAGCCCGCTGCCGCTGGGCGGCGCGGGTGTTGGCCTTGAGGCGGCCCGTCTCCCGGGCCACGAGGGCAAAGTAGATCACGCCACAGGCCACCATGGCCACCAGGAACAGCGCCCCGGCCACGGTGGGGGCGTTGAGCCCGAACGAGGCGATCGCCGCGGCCAGCATGACGAAGCCGAGCCCGATGGCGACGTACGCGCCGCGGAGGTTCACCGCGGCTCGACCGAGATCTGGTGGATCAGCTCGTCGATGGCCGGCGCCGCCGCTGCCAGGCGGCCCAGGTCGCCGCAGGCGGTGAAGACGCGCAGGTCCGTTTCCAGCTCCTCCACCCGCCAGGCGTAGTTGAGCACGCCGGTCAGGTCGTTCTCCTTCTGGTAACGCTGCAGGTACTGCGACTTCAGCCCGGTGCCGAGCTTCTCGGTCGTGACCGGCTCGACCTCCTGGCTGATCTGGCCGGGGTCACCCGGTACCGGGTCACTGTCCAGGCCCAGCGGCTCCCACTGATAGCCAGGCGGTCGTCCCACGTAGCTCTCCCCGGACTCTCGTGGAGGGCTGGTTGCTGCTTCTCTTACTGCTTCTCGGTCTTGGACTTCAGGTTCTTGGCCAGCTTGTCGTCGGTCTCGTGGAACTGCTTCTTCGACTCGGTGATCATCTGGCCGAGCGCCTGCATCGAGCCGGTCAGCTTGTCGCGGTGGTAGTCCCAGTTACCGGAAAAGGAGCCCATCGCGTCGGCGATGTCACCCGAACCCAGTGCGCCGTTGTAGTCGCCGGTCGACGTCTTGATGTTCTTGAACTCCGACGTCAGGCTGGTCATCGTCTGCTCGGCGGATTCGAGCAGATCGAACGCGACCTTCAGGTCGGCCATGATCCTGTCTCCCGCCCGTCGGCTTGGCGCTGGTGCTGGGGCTGCTGGCGCGACCATTGCTATCGAGATCGCACAAACAGTGTCAAGCCGGTTCAATCAGGTGCGATCAGCCTGTTACCCGAGTTGCTCCTGTTTGGGGGGCGGACGTCTGGTTCAGGCCGCGTAGGTACGGAGGGCGGCCAGCGCCCGGGACCCGTCGGGCCCGCTGGTGCGCAGGCCCGACCGGGCGGGGGGCAGGCGCTGGGCCGCGACCCGGCAGAAGGCACCCGCGTCGCCGGTGATGGCCGAGGCGGCTCCCGGCGGCCCGAACTCCCAGATGGTGGTGGCGTCGGGAGCCGTGAGCTCGACGCGGACCTCGGCGACCGGTTCGCCTCGCAGCCCGAACGCGTAGGGCAGCATCCGGTGGGCGAGCCAGGCGACGTGGCGCAGCCGTTCGGTGTCGGGGAAACTCGCGCCCACCGGTCCGGCGACGTCCAGCCCGTGGGTCCAGGTCTCCGCCAGCCGAGTGGTGGCCAGCGCGGCCGGCCGCAGCGGCGCCGCCGCCCACTCGATCCGCTGCTGCGGGCCGGCTGCGCGCAGCCGTTCCAGGGCGGGTCCGCGGGCCTCCTGCCAGCGCCGCAGCGCCTCTGGGCCGGTGGCTGGGTCCTGTTCGACCAGCGCCGCCATGGCCTCCTCGACGGTCTGGCTGGTGCGGTCCCGGCTGGCCTGGGGGTTGCCGGGGCTGGCTGGGTTGCCGCTGGCTGGGCTGGCTGGGCTGGCTGGGCTGGCGGGGCTGGCGGGGCTGGCGGCCCCGCTGATGCGGGCCAGCGCCATCTCCTCGGTCTGCGCCAGGTGCACCATCACGTCCCGGACGGTCCACCCCTCGGCCAGCGACGGCGTCGCCCACTGGGCATCATCGAGCCCCGCCAGCAGGTCGCCGAGCCGGTCCTGCTCCGCCCCCAGATCATCAAAGACCGTCATGCCGAGGACTATGCCATCCCAGCCCGGGCGCTGCTGGGGCGGTCAGCCCGGGTAGTCGAACGTGGGGCTCTGGGGCCTGCGGGGGTGATCTGGGCCGACGGTCTTGGTGTCTCCGGCGGGGGTGCTGTCGGGATCCGGGATGGTTTCAAGATCTCTGGCCTGCTCCCGGCCGGTCGCCATCGTCCCGCCGGCCCGGCGACCCCCGTGTGCGCTTCGCGCGCCTCGGCCAACCGGTGCAAAGTGTGCATCGCGCCGGTTCTAGCCGGTGCGAATGCGGCATCGCGCAGGTAAGGATCCGTGAGGCCTGGGACCGCTGTGACTCGCGATTTCAGTGTGACTGGCTGCCGGCGCCCGCACGGTGAGGACCAGCGCGGGAAGGAGGTATGAGCCTGGGCTAGGCGGTGTGAGCCTGGGCTAGGCGGCGCAGGCCTGGGCTGGACGGCGCGGGCGCCGGGCGCGGTGGGCTGGTCAGAACTCGAGGATGAGGCGGCCTCGGGTGCCACCCGCCTCCAGGACCCGGTGCGCCTCCGCCGCCTCCTCGGCGGGGAATGTCCGGGCCACCCGCAGCGTGACCTGGCCCTGCTCGGCTTGCTCGCGGAGGCGGTCGAGCTTGGCGTGGTCGCGGGCGTGGTTGCGGACGAAGACCGGGTGGAAGGTGATGCCGCGCTCGGCCGCATCAGGGCCCTGGTAGCCGCGGACGGTGGCGATTCTGCCACCGTCGCGGACGGCGGGGATGGCGTGCTCGTCCAGCAGCGCGGCGTCGATCAGGCCGTCGGCGCCGGCGGGGAAGACTTCGCGGACGCGGGCGCCGAAGTCGCTGCCGCGCGGGACCACCGTGTCGGCGCCGAGCTCGGTGACGAGCTTTTCATCCCGGGGGGCGGCGTCGGCCACCACCTGCAGGCCATCGGCCTTGGCCAGCTCGACGGCGAAACCGCCGACGGCGCCGGCCGCGCCGGTTACCGCCAGGAGCTGGCCGGGCTGGAGGGCGAGGGCGTCCAGGGCCGCCCGGACGGTGAGCGCGTTCATCAGCAGGCTGGCCGCCTCGGCGTGGCTGGCACCCGCGGGGGCGCGCACCACCGACTCGGCCGGGACCACGATCTGCTCGGCGTAGGCCCCGTGGTGGCCGCGCGGCAGGACAACTGCCATCACGGCGTCACCGACCTGGAGGCTGGTCTCGGTCCCGGGGCCGAGCTGGTCGACGACGCCGGCCGCGTCCATGCCGGGCACGTGCGGCGCCGGCACGTCCCGGAGCGCCTCGGCCCGGCTGCCGTCGCGCAGCAGCGTGTCGGTCGGGTTGACCGCCGCCGCGTGGACCCGGATGCGTACCTCGCCCGGGCCGGCCTCGGGGGACGGCAGGCCGACGACGCGCAGGGCGGCCGGGCCGCCCCATTCGGTGATTCCGACAGCTTTCATGGTCCACGCTTACCACGAGGCCCGGGCGCCCCACGGGCCGGGCTACTGAGCCGCCGACCGCTGGTAGAGGGAGTAGGCAATCAGCGCGAAGACCACCGCGATCCCGGCCGACCAGGCCAGCGAGATCCAGAAATCAGCCATCGCCGGCCCGCCCTCGAACAGCTCGCGCACGGCCGAGGTGGTGACGCCGAGCGGCTGATTGCGGGCGAACGGCTGCAGCCACCCGGGCAGCGAGCTGGCGGGGACGATCGCGTTGCTGGCGAACAGCAGCAGGAAGGCCGGCCCGGTGGCCGCGTTCTGGGCGCTCTCCGGATCCTTGGCGGAGATGCCGATGGCGGCGTTCATCCAGCTGAAGGCGAACCCGAACGCCAGGATCAGCAGCAGTCCGAGCATGATCCGGCCGGCGTCGCTGTGGAAGCGGAACCCGACCGCGACGCCCAGGCCGACCATGACCGCCAGCGAGATCACGCTCCGGGCCAGGTCGGTCAGCGACCGGCCGCCCAGGACGGCCGAGCGGGCCATCGGCAGGCTGCGGAACCGGTCCACCATCCCGCTCTTGAGGTCCTCGGCGATGCCGATGGCCGAGGTCATGGCCCCGACCAGGACAGTGATGAGCAAGATGGCGGGCACCACGAAGCTGACGTAGTCGCCGCCCGGGGCCTTGATCGCCCCGCCGAACACGTACCGGAACAGCAGCAGCATCATGACCGGCTGGACCGTGTAGAGCACCAGCTGCGGGGTGCGCACGGTCCGGATGAGGTTGCGCCGCGCGACGCCCCGGTAGTCGCGCAGCGCCAGCAGCGGGGTCAGCGGCCGGGACGGCGCCAGTGGCTGGGTCATGACGAGCCTCCGGTCAGCGAGAGAAAGACGTCGTCGAGGGTGGGCCGGCGGATGCCGAGGTCGTCGAGCGCGATCCCGGCCTCCTGCAGCTGCCGCCCGGCCTCCAGCAGCAGCCCGATGCCGTCGCCGGCGGGCACGCTGACCAGCTGGGTCCCCGGGTCAGAGCGCGGCGGCGCGTGCGCCACGGCGCCCAGCAGTGCCGCCGCCCGCCCGGCGTCCCGGGGATCGGCCACCCGGACCTCCAGGGTGGCACCGCCGGTCTGGGCCTTGAGCTCGTCCGCCGTCCCGGCCGCGATCACCCGGCCCTGGCTGATGACGACGATCCGATTGGCGAGATTTTCCGCCTCTTCCATGTATTGAGTGGTGAGGAGCACGGTCGTACCGCCCCGCACCAGCTCGCGGATGAACTGCCAGAGGTCACCCCGGGTGCGCGGGTCCAGGCCGGTGGTCGGCTCGTCCAGGAACAGCACCGGCGGCTCGCCGATCAGGCTGGCGCCGATGTCCAGCCGCCGCCGCATGCCGCCCGAGTAGGTCCGCACCTGGCGATCGGCCGCGTCGGTGAGCGAGAGCCGCTCCAGCATCCGCTGCGCGCGGCGCCGGTACTCGCGCTTGGGCAGGTGGTACCAGAGCCCGGCCAGCTCCAGGTTCTCCCGGCCGCTGAGCAACTCGTCGACGGCCGCGTACTGCCCGGCCAGGCCGATGACCGACCGGACCCGCTGGCCGTCGGTGACCGCGTCGAACCCGGCCACCCGGGCCTGTCCCGCGTCGGGCCGCAGCAGCGTGGTGAGCACCCGGATCGCCGTGGTCTTGCCCGCCCCGTTGGGGCCGAGCAGACCGAGCACCGTACCCCGCTCGGCCTCGAAGGTGACCCCGCTCAGCGCCTGGGTCCGGCCAAACCGCTTGACGACATCGCGCATCTCGATCATCGGCTGGCTCATGGCGCCGCTCTCCTGCCGTCCCACGTTCCTGCACCTGTGTATCGCAGACTATACATACGTATAGAAAAAGGCACACAGGAATGGTCTGCTAGACCCACGTACAGGAAGCGATACGATCGGGGGATCATGAGCACCACCAGCCGCAGCGGGTCCGCCTACGAGGACCTGACCGCCCGGGCCCGGATCCGCGACGCGGCGATCGAGCAGTTCGCCGAGCGGGGGTTCGACCGGGCGACGATCCGGGAGATCGCGCGGGCGGCGGGCGTCTCACCTGGGCTGGTGCGCCACCATTTCGGCTCCAAGGACGAGCTGCGCCGGGTCTGTGACGCCTACGCGCTCGACGCGATGCGCCAGTACGTGGACCGGGCCATGACCGACGAGGGGCTGAACGACCCGCGGACGGTGGCCGAGGCCCGGGATCCGCTGCACCCGCTGCAGCGCTACCTGGCGCGGGCGCTGATCGATGACTCGGAGACGGCGGGTGAGATCTTCGACGCGATGGTGGCGATGACCGAGCAGTCGCTCCCGCCCGCCGACCAGCAGCGGGCCGATCCGCCCGCGTCCGACCTGCGGACCCGGGCCGCGCTGATGGTGGCCATGGGCCTGGGCATCCCGGCGTTCCGGGCCCACGTCGCCCGCAACTGCGGCGCGGACCTCTACTCCCCCGACGGCGACCGCCAGATCGCGCTGGCCATGCTGGACATCTACTCGCGCCCGGTCCTCAGCCGCGAGAACGCCCGCGCGCTGCAGCAGGGCCTCGGGTAATCAGACCGCCCGCAGGACCAGCAGGGCCATGTCGTCGGTACGCGGGGCGGCGCCGAAGTCCTCGGCCGCCCGGACGATGCGGGCGGCGACGGTGCCGGCGTTCAGGCCCCGGCAGTGGGCCAGCAGCGCGGCCAGGCCGTCGTCGTCGTCGAGCAGGCGTCCGCGCGCGTCCTTGCGCTCGGTGATGCCGTCGGTGACCGACAGCAGCACGTCGCCCGGGAACAGGCTGGCCGTCTGGGCGCTGTAGGTCAGGTCGCTCATCACGCCGAGCAGCGGCTGCGGCTCGGCCGCGGGCTGCGGTACCCCGGACGGGTCGCCCGCGCGCAGCAGCAACGGCAGCGGGTGCCCGGCCGAGACCAGCCGCAGCCGGACGACGGGCGGGTCGCCCTGCTCACCGCCGCCGGCGAACAGCGTGCCCGCGCCGTCGGCGCTGTCCGCCTCGCAGAGCACGGTGATCTCGCCGTGCAGCAGCGTGAGGAAGCGGCCGCGGGCGCTCTCCTCCAGGATCAGCTCGTTCAGCCGTCCGACGACGTCGGTGACATCGTGGCCCTCGCGGGCGAGGATGCGCAGCGCGTGCCGGGCCAGGCCGGTGACGGCGGCCGCCTCCGGCCCGGTGCCGCAGACGTCGCCGATGGCGAACCGCCAGCGTCCCGGCCCGGCCGGGAACACGTCGTAGAAGTCGCCGCCGACCTCGTTGCCCTCCCCCGCGACCTGGTGCGCGACCGACAGGTCGATGCCGGGGATCTGCGGCAGCTCGGGCGGCAGCAGGCTGCGCTGCAGGGCCTGGCTGGTGAGCTGCTGCTGCTCGTACAGCCGGGCGTTGTCCAGCGCCAGCGCGGCCCGGCGGGCCAGGTCCTCGGCCAGTTCAAGGGCCTCGCGGGCGGGCCGGTCGCCGCGCGGGCGGCCGATAACGACCACGCCCAGGCTGCGCCCGCGCGCGGCCAGCGGGAAGCACCAGGCCGCGTCCGAGGCCAGCACGACCTGCTCGTCCACCAGGTCCGGGCCGGCGTCCATGGCCAGCGACCAGCTCCGGCCGGCCTCGTCGGCCTCGGGCGGGCCGACCGCGGCCAGCAGGGCCGCCAGCGGGTCGATGAGCGACTCGTCGGCGTGCCACACGTAGACCGGTTCGGGCTGCAGCTCGCCGGCCTCGTCGGCCAGCAGCACCGCGCACCAGGCGGCCAGCCGGGGCACCACCAGCTGGGCGATCAGGGAGATCGTCTTCTCCTGGTCCAGCGTGCTGGCCAGCAGCTCGCTGGCCTCGGCGAGGAAGCCGATGCGGCCGCGGCGCTTGCGCTCCAGCTCGCTGAGCCGGGCCCGCTCCAGCGACATCGCCACCCGGTCCGCGACCCGCTGCAGCTTGGCCGCGTCGGTGCTGTCGAAGCGGTCGGCCGACGTGGCGGCCGCGCCCAGCACGCCGGTGACCCGGCCGTCGACCAGGAACGGCACGGTGACCAACGACTTGGCCGCGGCGCCGTCGGCGAACACGGCGGGCACCGACGGGGCGAACAGCGACTCGGACACGCCCACCCCGGCCGCGGCGCGGACCCGCAGCTCACCGTCCTCGTCGGCCACCAGCGCGTAGGCCGCGTCGGCGGTGACGACGTCGCGGGCGGTCTCCACGGTATGCCGCAGCAGCTCGTCGTAGCTCAGCGTGCCGAGGTCGGGGCGCAGGGCCGCGGCCGGATCGTCCGGGCCGCCGGGCTGGGCCGGCGGATGGCTGGCGACCGGGCTAAGCGCCGCGCTGGGCCGGACCACGCTGACCTCGGGCTCGTTACCCTCGGGGTCTTCGTGACCATTGGTGCCGTTGGGGCCACTGGGGCTGGCGGGGCTGATGGGTTCAGAGTGACCATTGTGACCAGCGGGGACGGAGGCGCCCGTGGTCTCAGTGGGGTCGGGGACTGCGTCGGGGAGGCCGGCACCCGGGAGATCGGCGAGATCGGCGCCGGCCGGGCCGAAATCGGCCGGGCCAGTGCGGGCCAGACCGGTGCTGGCCAGTCCGGTGTCGCCCGGGCCGGTGCTGGCCAGATCAGCGTCGGCCAGGTCGGGGGCGATGAGGTCCACGCCCTCCGGCGGCGCGCCACCCTCCTCGCCCCGGCCGTCCAGGCCCATCCGGAACCACACCGACTTGGCCGTCCGGGCGTAGGTGACCCCCCAGGACGAGGCCAGCGCGGTCGGCAGCAGCAGGCCGCGGCCACGCTCGGCCGACATGCTGGCGGCGGCCGGGATGTCCGGCAGCGACCGGGCCGGGTGCCGGTCGCGGACCGCGACCTCCAAAGCGCCGTAAGCGATCCGGCAGGTAACATCGAGAGCGGTACCGGCGTGTACCACCGCGTTGGTCACCAGCTCGCTGGTGAGCAGCACCGCGTCATCGACCAGCCGGTCCGCGTCCTGCGACCGCTCCGCGATGTCCCAGGACTGGAGGGTCTGCCGGACGAAACGACGGGCTGCCGCCGCGGCCGACGGCTCCGGCTGGTACGCCGCGGACGCGATGAGGTCGGTTCGTCCCCTCACGTGTCCTCTCGGTCCTTACCCAACGGTGTCGTCCAATTGGGCCCTTCTGGCGGGCGGTCGATTACTTGCTAAATGCTGAGGCCTTGTCTCCATCGTGACAGACTCGTGAGGTTAATACTTTCTATCGGGACATCCTAAATAACTAACTAGGAAACGGCAGGCCGGCTTGGCGAGGATAGAAGCACGGCCTGACCGCATACCAGCACGGACGCCAGCACGGACGGCGGTGCGAACGCCTTGGAGGGAGCTCCATGCCTCATCCCGCGCCCACCACACCCGCAGAGGCCAAGTACACCGACACCGACCTTGAGCCCATCCGCGATGCGCTGGCCGCGCTCGCGAACGGAGACTTCCGCGCCCGCGGCCGCCGGTACAGCGAGGGGACCCGCGGCGACAGCGTCATGCTGGCCGACGTCGGCTCGCTGCTGGACCAGGTCACGAGCCAGCTGTCCTCGCTGACCACGGAAGTCGCGCAAAAGGCCGAGCAGGTCCGTGACATCGCCATGGTGACCACGGCGGTGGCCCGCGGCGACCTCACCCGCAAGGTGACGGTCGACGCGCAGGGCGAGATGCTGCAGCTCAAGCAGACGTTCAACACGATGGTGGACCAGCTGTCGGGCTTCGCCGACGAGGTCACCCGGGTGGCCCGCGAGGTCGGCACCGAGGGCCGGCTGGGCGGCCAGGCCCACGTCCGCGGGGTCTCCGGGGTGTGGGAGGACCTGACCAACTCGGTGAACGGGATGGCCAGCAACCTGACCCTCCAGGTCCGGAACATCTCCCAGGTGGCCACCGCGGTCGCGGAAGGCGACCTGAGCCAGAAGATCACGGTCGACGCGCAGGGCGAGGTCCTGCAGCTGAAGCAGACGTTCAACACGATGGTGGGCCAGCTGTCGGCGTTCGCCGACGAGGTCACCCGGGTGGCCCGCGAGGTCGGCACCGAGGGCCGGCTGGGCGGCCAGGCCCACGTCCGCGGCGTGTCCGGCATCTGGAAAGACCTGACCGAGAACGTGAACTCGATGGCGAACAACCTGACCGCCCAGGTCCGGAACGTCGCCCAGGTCACCACCGCGGTCGCCCAGGGCGACCTGAGCAAGAAGATCGACGTCGACGCCCGCGGCGAGATCCTGCAGCTGAAGCAGACGTTCAACACGATGGTGGGCCAGCTGTCGGCGTTCGCCGACGAGGTCACCCGGGTGGCCCGCGAGGTCGGCACCGAGGGCCGGCTGGGCGGCCAGGCCGAGGTCGAGGGCGTGTCCGGCACCTGGAAGCGGCTGACCGAGAGCGTGAACGGCCTCGCCAGTAACCTCACCACCCAGGTGCGAGCGATCGCCGGGGTGGCCAGCGCGGTGGCCGAGGGCGACCTGACCCAGTCGATCGCGGTCGACGCCCGCGGCGAGGTGGCCGAGCTCAAGGACAACATCAACCTGATGGTGGCCAACCTGCGCGAGACCACCCGGGCCAACCGGGACCAGGACTGGCTCAACACCAACCTGGCCCGGATCTCCGGCCTCATGCAGGGCCACCGCGACCTGCTGGAGGTCGCGCGGCTGATCATGAGCGAGCTCACCCCGCTCGCGTCCGCCCAGTACGGCGCCTTCTACCTGGCCACTCCGCCCGGCTCGGAGCTGCCGGGCCGGGCGCTGACCGCCGGCGGCGAGGCGGGCGACACCGCGCCGGCCGCGCTGCCGGGCGTCAACGGAGTGAACGGCAAGGGCCGCCGTCCGGGCCTGCCGGTCCCGGCGCCCGAGCCCGAGCCCGAGATCGCGTCCGAGCTGGAGTTCAGCCGGATCGCCACCTACGGATTCCAGCGCGGCGGCATGACCCGGTTCGTGCTCGGCGAGAGCCTGGCGGGCCAGGCGGCCATGGAGCGCAAGCGGATCCTGATCGAGAACGTGCCGCCCGGCTACCTGACCGTGGGCTCCGGCCTCGGGGTGGCCTCGCCGGTCAGCGTGGTCATGCTGCCGATCTTGTTCGAGGACCAGGTCCTCGGCGTGCTCGAGCTGGCCTCGCTGCACCACTTCAGCGACGTGCACCTGGCGTTCTTCGACCAGTTCGTGCCGACCATCGGCGTCACCATCAACACGATCATGGCGAACTCCCGGACCGAGTCGCTGCTGTCGGAGTCCCAGCGGCTGGCCACCCAGCTGCAGGAGCGCACCGACGAGCTGCAGCGCCAGCAGGCCGAGCTGCGAAACTCCAACGCTGAGCTGGAGGACAAGGCGGCTCTGATGGCCAAGCAGAACCGGGCCATCGAGGTGCAGAACTTCCAGATCGAGCAGGCCCGGCGGACGCTGGAGGAGCGCGCACAGCAGCTCGCCACCTCCTCGCGGTACAAGTCGGAGTTCCTGGCCAACATGTCGCACGAGCTCCGCACCCCGCTGAACAGCCTGCTGGTGCTGGCCAAGCTGCTGGCCGAGAACCCCGACAGCAACCTGACCGGCAAGCAGGTCGAGTTCGCGATGACGATCCACGACGCCGGCTCGGACCTGCTGCGGCTGATCAACGACATCCTCGACCTGTCCAAGGTCGAGGCGGGCAAGATGGACGTGCACCCGTCCGAGATCCCGCTCGACGGCCTGGTCGAGTACCTGGACGCCACCTTCCGGCCGATGGCGGCCGAGAAGGGCCTCACGTTCGAGGTCGACACCGCGGCCAGCCTGCCCGAGATGATCTACTCCGACGAGCAGCGGCTGCAGCAGGTGCTCCGGAACCTGCTGTCCAACGCGGTCAAGTTCACCGCTCAGGGCGGGGTGCGGCTGCGGGTGGCGCCGGCCGAGGACGTCACGTTCACCGGATCACTGCGGGACGAGCCGGACGTGATCGCGTTCTCGGTATCGGATACCGGCATCGGCATCTCGGAGGAGAAGCAGCACCTGATCTTCGAGGCGTTCCAGCAGGCGGACGGGACCACCAGCCGGCGCTACGGCGGCACCGGCCTCGGCCTGTCCATCAGCAAGGACATAGCCCGGCTGCTGGGCGGGCAGATCAAGGCGACCAGCCGGCTGGGCCACGGCAGCACGTTCACCCTGTACCTGCCCGCACGGTCGATGCGGGCGGGCTCGGGCACCGGCTCGCGCCGGGTCCTCGAGCCGACCGCGGTGAGCGGCCCCAACGGCGTCAGCGAGTTCACCGGGCCGCTGGAGGCCAGGAACGGCAACGGAAACGGCAGCATCCGCTCGGCCGCGAACCGGCTGGGCAGCCCGTCCCGCTCGGCCGGGCGGCCCGGCAACGGCACGGCCGCCGCGGCCGGCTCCGCGTTCGCGGCCGCGCCCGATCCGAAGGACCCGCTGTACGGTGCGAAGATACTGATCGTGGACGACGACGTGCGTAACGTCTTCGCGCTGACCAGCGTGTTCGAGCGGTGCGGGGCGGAGGTGCTGTACGCCGAGAACGGGCGTGAGGGCATCGAGGCGCTGGAGCGCAACGAGGACGTGCGGCTGGTGCTGATGGACATCATGATGCCGGAGCTCGACGGCTACGCCACCACCGAGGCCATCCGCAACATGCCGCAGTTCGCGGACCTGCCGATCATCACGGTGACCGCCAAGGCGATGAAGGGTGACCGGGAGAAGGCCATCGCGTCGGGCGCCACCGACTACATCACCAAGCCGGTCGACACCGGCCACCTGCTGGCCGTCATGCGGAAGTGCCTGGAACGGGCGTCCGCACGGTGACCAGCCGAAGGAGCTCCTGAGGTGACCAACAAGGCCCGGATCCTGCTCGTCGACGACCGGAACGAGAACCTGGTCGCGCTCGAGGCGATCCTGTCCTCGCTGAGCCAGACCCTGGTCGCCGTGCGGTCGGGTGAGGAGGCGCTGAAGGCGCTGCTCGTCGACGAGTTCGCGGTGATCCTGCTGGACGTGGTGATGCCGGGGATGGACGGCTTCGAGACCGCCTCGCACATCAAACGGCGGCCGAAGACCCGGGACGTGCCGATCATCTTCCTGACCGCAGCCAGCGCCGAGCCCGACCACGCGTTCCGCGGCTACGCGGCCGGGGCGGTGGACTACATCTCCAAGCCGTTTGACCCGTGGGTGCTGCGGGCCAAGGTCGCGGTGTTCGTCGAGCTTTACACCAAGAACCGGCAGCTCCGGGAGCAGGCCGAGCTGCTGCGCAGCCAGCTGAGGACCAGCCCGGCGCTGGAGCGGGGCACCGCCCGCAAGGCCATCGCCGGTCCGGCCAACGGCGACCAGGACAGCGCCGGTACGGCCGGTACCGCCGGTGCGGCCGGTACCGCCGGTACGGCCGGTACCGCCGGTGCGGCCGGCCGCCCGCCGGAGGCTCCGGCCGCGGAGACGGCAGCGGAGGCGGCCGCCGATGCCGCCCCGGTGGCGGCCGGGGGCGACGCCCAGCCGCTGCTGCTGGAGCTGTCCAGCCGCCTGGCCGCGGTCGAGGACCTGGTGGGGGTGCTCAGCACCCAGCCCGCGGTCAACGGCGACGAGGTGCTGGCCGACTGCGCCGCCCAGCTAGAGCACCGGGTGGGGCGGCTCCGGGACGCCCTGGACGCTCTCCGCGTCGGCTAGCGGCGTTCCGCCGGCCGGCATCCCGGCTGGGTCCGGCATCCCGCCCGGGTCAGGCCGCGCTGCCTGCCAGCCGCCGCCGGGCACGTAGGTCCGGATGATCCGGGCCGGGACCCCGGCCACCAGGCAGTGACCCGGGAAGACGCCGCGGACCACCGAGCCCGCTCCCACCACCACGTTGCGGCCCAGGCAGGAGCCGGGCAGCACGATCGCGCCGGCCCCGAGCCAGCTGCCCGCGCCGATCGATACGGGCGCGTTGGCGGGCCACTGCCGCCCGATCGGGATGTCCGGGTCGGCGTACCCGTGGTTCTGGTCGGTGATGTAGACGTACGGGCCGGTGAACACGTCGTCACCGATGTCGATCCGCTGGTGGGCGACGATGTGCGAGCCGCGCCCGATCACGCACCGGTCGCCGACGCGCAGCAGCGCGGCCGGGCCCAGCTGCTGGCCGGGCACGGTCCCGGCCGAGAGCGTCACCTGCTGGCCGACCAGGGTGTCGGCGCCGATCTCGATCCACGGCTCACCGAAGATCGCACCGGTCGGGAACACCAGGACCGACCCGGTACCGAACGCGGCGAACCGCCGCCCGGCCGGGCTGTCGGCGGTCACCGCGCCGGCGTCGTGGGCGGCCCGCCAGGCCCAGTGCACGGCCCGCTGGGTCAGGCCCCGCCACGTTCTGCCTGGCACGCTGCGCTCCCCGGAGGTCAGCTGGAGGAGGCGGCCAGCTGACCGCAGGCGCCGTCGATCTCCCGGCCACGGGTGTCGCGGACGGTGACCGGCACGCCGTGCGCTTCCAGCCGGGCCACGAACTCGTCCTGGTCCTCGGGCCGGGAGGCGGTCCACCGCGACCCCGGGGTCGGGTTGAGCGGGATCAGGTTGACGTGCGCCAGGTGCCCGGCCAGCAGGTCACCGAGCAGATCCGCCCGCCAGGCCTGGTCGTTGACGTCCCGGATCAGCGCGTACTCGATCGACACCCGGCGGCCGGTGGTCTCGGCGTAGCCCCAGGCGGCGTCCAGCACCTCGGCGACCTTCCAGCGCCGGTTCACCGGCACCAGCTCGTCGCGGCCCTCGTCGTCCGGCGAGTGCAGCGACACGGCCAGGGTGACCGGCAGCCCCTCGGCGGCCAGCCGCCCGATCGCCGGGACCAGGCCGACCGTGGACATGGTGACGCCGCGGGCGGAGATGCCCAGCCCGGACGGCGCCGGCTCGGTCAGCCGCCGGACCGCGCCGACCACGTTGCGGTAGTTGGCCAGCGGCTCGCCCATGCCCATGAACACCACGTTGGACACCCGCCCGGGCCCGCCGGGGATCTCATCCCGGGCCAGCGCCCGGGCCCCGGCCACGACCTGCTCGACGATCTCGGCGGTGGACAGGTTCCGGGTCAGCCCGGCCTGCCCGGTGGCGCAGAACGGGCAGGCCATCCCGCAGCCCGCCTGGGAGGACACGCACATCGTGACCCGGCCCGGGTAGCGCATCAGCACGGACTCCACGTAGGCGTCGTCGAACGTCCGCCACAGCGTCTTCCGGGTCGTGCCGTCGTCGCAGGCCAGCTCCTTCTCGGCGGTCAGCAGCCGGGGCAGCAGCGCGCTGGCCAGCTGGTCCCGGGTGGCCTGGGGCAGGTCGGTCATCTGGGCGGGATCGTCGGCCAGCCGGGCGAAGTACTGCCGGGACAGCTGGTCGGCCCGGAACGGCCGCTCCCCCAGGCTGGCCACGGCCTCCCGGCGCTCCGGCAGGGCCAGGTCGGCCAGATGGCGCGGTGGTTTCGGGCGGCCCGGACGGCCTTCACCATTGACGGTGAGCCCCAACGGCAGCGCTGAGCTGGGCTTACTGGATGACACGGAGTCCTCGGCAGGTGGAGAAACAGGCAACAGAGATCAAGGATAGGCGCTCCGCGCCGCCGTCAGGTGCCAGCGCCGGCCGGGCAGTCGCGCACAGCAGGTGGGGCAGTCGCGCAAGTGGGTAAATTCAAACCATGCCGACGCTGCGCCGGGAGTCCGCGGGATCGCTGCAGCCACGTACGCTGCTGGAGAGCGAGAGCCCGTACGAGAGCCGCCGCCTCACGGTCGAGTACGACGGCGTGACCACCGCCGCGTACCTGCACGACGCCACCACCACGGTGGCGGCGACCTGGATCGCCAACCACGTGCCCGCCCCGGCCAGCACCGATGTGGCGCGGATCGAGTCCGGGCAGGCGCCCATCATGCCGGCCAGCCACACCAAGCTGCCCGAGGGCCGGGACCCGATCGAGCCGGGCACGCTCGAGCCGCTGTGGTTCGAGGAGGGCGACGGGGTGGCGGTGCTGGAGGACGGCAAGCTGCTCGCGGTCATCCCCGGCTGGTCGGACGCCAGCCGGGGCATGCCCGGCTACAGCCGGGACATCGTCGGCCAGACCCCGTTCGGCTGGTCGCTGGACGACGCCATGGAGGGCCTGGGACCCCGGGTCGACCGGGCCCGGGCGTACTGGAAGTGGCGCCGCCACGAGCGCTCCTGGGGCGTGTTCCAGCAGGGCGTGCTGGGACACCTGACCGACCGGCTGGGCGAGGGCTCGCACTACTGGGACGCCTCGATGGGCAAGCAGCCGACGGCGGGGATCTCCGAGCGTCCGCCGGCCGCCGGCCGGCCCTACACCGTGCTGTCCACCGTCGGCATGAGCTGCCAGCGCATGCCGGTGGTGGAGCGGCTGGTCCAGGACCCCGGTCAGTACGCGCGGATCGAGCTGGCCATGGCGACCACGATGCCGCCCGCGCTGGCCGCCCGGGTCTTCCTGTGGCTGGCCCCCTACCCCTGGCGCGCGGTGACCTGGTTCGGCCCCGGGCACAGCGTGCGCTGGTACCACGAGCCGTCCACGTTCCCGCTCGGCCAGGGCCACGAGGCGGTGCTGCTGCTGGACGAACCGGGCGGCCTGCTCGGCCCGGAGCCGCCGGACCTGTCCGGTTACTCGTTCGGCGGCGACCCGGTCCGCTGGCTGTGGGTGGTGCCGATCACCGAGACCGAACGCCTGGTGGCCAAGGATGAAGGCTCGGCCAGCCTGGTCATGCAGCTGGCCGCCGAACGCCGCAGCTGGGTCTGGGACCCAACTGGCGGCCACGACCAGACCAGCCCCTCAGCGGGCTGATCTGGTCGCGGCCGCGCCGGCCGGGGCCGCTATGCGTCCTGGCCTGGATCGGCGAAGGTGACCTGGAGGACCCGCTCGTCGGTGCCCCGCACGACCGTCAGCTCGAGGGTGCCGCCGTGGACCGCCGCGAGGGCGTCGAACAGGTCATCGGGCGTACGGGTTGGCTGGCCCGCGGCCGCCACGATCAGGTCGCCCGAGGCGAGGCCGGCGTGGGCGGCGGGACTGCCTTCCACGACCTCGCGGATGAGCAGGCCGTCGGTGTCGGGCAGGCCGACGGCGCGGCGCAGTCGCCTGGCCACGTGACCCGGGGCGATGGCGACGCCCAGCCGTGGCGACGTCGCGGTCTCCCCGCGGGCGAGCGCATCGGCGCGGCCTCGCAGGGCCTCGTCGGCCGGGATGGCCAGGTAGAAGCCTTCGCCGAGGCGGTTCGTGTTGATCCCGAGCAGTTGCCCGTCGGCGTCCAGGACCGGGCCGCCCGAGGAGCCGGGCAGCAGCGGGGCGGTGTGCTCGAGGCTGCCGGTGATGCGCCGGCCGCGGGGACCGCGGAAGGTCCGCTCGACGCCGGAGACGAACCCGAACGTCACCCGCAGCCCGCGCCCGCCCGGGTTGGCCAGGGCGAACACCGGCTTGCCGATCTCCGCCGATGCGCTGCTGGCCCACGGCAGCGCGGCCGTCCCGCCGGTGTCGACGCTGATGACGGCCAGGTCGCCGTCGGTGTCGTGCCCGGCGACGCTCCCCTCCGCGGTGCGCCCGTCGGCGAACGTGACCGTCACCTGGTCGCGACGCACGTTGTGCGCGTTGGTCAGCACCTGGCCGTCCCCGAGCACGATGCCCGAGCCGGTCCCCCACCGTTGCCCGATGCCCACGACCGAGGCCCCAGCGCCCTCCGCCAGCTGCCTGATACTTGCTCCGACCTCATCGAGGATCGTCATCGCTGCTACCTCCGGTAACTAGTAACTTGCAATCCACTATCTACTACCGGAAGGCCAATGAGGCTACGATTCGCCCATGGCTGAACCCGGGCATGACTCCTCACCACTCGACGAAGCACTGGCCAGAGTCGGCGACCGGTGGACGCTGCTGGTGGTGGAGGCGCTGCTGCCGGGCCCGCGCCGATTCAACGACCTGCTCAGCCAGATCCCGGGCGTCGCCGCGACCACCTTGTCCGACCGCCTCAAGCGGCTTGAACGCGATGGGCTGCTGGTGGCCCGGCCCTACTCCCAGCGGCCGCCCCGGGCCGCCTATCAGCTCACCGCCGAAGGCACCGAACTCGCCGGGGCGCTGCGCCTGCTCGCCCACTGGGGGAGCCGCCACACCGACCAGGCCGGCTCCCCACGTCACCCCGCGTGCGGCACTCCTCTCGAAGTCCGCTGGTACTGCCCCACCTGCGATCAGCTCGTCGACCACGAGCCGGACCACACCCAGGTGCACTTTGTATGACCGGGCAGGCGGCAGCGCTAATGAATATGCAGGCTGACGCCCAGCAGGACGAGCCACCACAAGAAGATGGCGAGCAGGGCGGAGAGCAGGGCCTTGAGGAAGGCTACGGTTATGTAGCCGCGTTCCCAGGCCACGATCAGGCCGATGATGACGTAGATGAGATACAGCAGGCGTCTCGCCGTCGTTCTTCGCATCGCGGTTTCGGCTCCCATTCCCCCCGCCAATTCGGGCACGAGCACCCGCGTTTTCCCCGGCCAAATCGTGCCCAAACGCCACAAACTGATCACGCCGGCGTCAGCTGAGACTCGATTGGGTAAACACTTTTTCCACATTGAAAAGGGGTTTGATGAGCGGCGCCGCAAGTGAGCTGCGGCGTTGTACCGGCGCGGGCTACGGCGGGCAACCGGCCGGGCTCAGCGGATGAAGACCGCGAGCAGGAGCCAGGCCACCGGGGCCGCTACGAGCAGGCTGTCCAGGCGGTCCATGACGCCGCCGTGGCCGGGGAGGATCGACCCCATGTCCTTGACCTTGAGGTCGCGCTTGATGGCCGACTCGGCAAGGTCGCCGATGACGGCGGCGACACCGGCGGCGGCGCCGGTCAGCAGGCCCTGCCAGACATGGCCGTGCAGGAGCAGGGGCACGGTGACCGCGCCGGCGGCCAGGCACAGCAGGACCGAGCCGGCCAGGCCCTCCCAGGTCTTGCTGGGGCTGATGGCCTGGGCCATCGGGTGCCGGCCCAGGAAGCTGCCGGCGAAAAAGCCGCCGACGTCTACGCAGACGACCAGGATCACGAAGATCAGCACCCGGCGGGCGCCGTCCGGCGCGGCCAGCATGGCCACCACGAACAATGCCGGGAACGGCAGGTAGCCGAGCACAAAAACACCGGCCGCGACGTCACGCAGATAACCATCGGGACCGCGGGTCAGCCGCCAGGCCAGAATGGCCACCACGCCGAGGACCAGGGCCGCCAGTACCGCGCGGTCGTTCCACCAGTATTCGCACAGCCACATGGCCAGCCCGGACGCGGCAATGGGGATAAGCGGCACGTTGATGCCGTTGCCGCGCAGCGCCCGGGCCATTTCCCACAATCCGGTCGCGATAGCCACGCCCATGAAGATGAGAAAGGTCGCCTTGACGGTGAACAACGTCGCAATGACCAGGCCGCCGAGCAGCGCGCCGATCGCCGCCGCGACCGGGAGGTTACGTCCCGAGGGGGCGGGCTTCGGCGGCTCGGCCGGGCCGGGACCGCCCGCCGGTGGGCCGTCCGCCGCGGGGCCGCCGGGCGCCGGGCCGCCGGGCGCCGGGCCGCCGGGCGCCGGGCCATCCGTGCTGGATGACACGTCCGGCCCCGCCGTCAGGTCCGCGTCCACCTATACCTCGAGTAGCTCGGCTTCCTTGTTCTTGAGGAGCTCGTCAACCTGGTCGACGTAGGTCTTGGTCAGGTTGTCGAGCTCGTGCACGGCCCGGCGGCCGTCGTCCTCGGGCTCCTCCCCGGCCTTGACCATCTTGTCGATGGCGTCCTTGCCGTGGCGGCGGATGTTGCGGATCGAGACCCGGCTCTCCTCGGCCTTGTGCCGGGCGACCTTGATGTACTCCTTGCGGCGTTCCTCGGTCAGGTCGGGGAACACGACCCGGATCACGTTGCCGTCGTTGGTCGGGTTCACGCCCAGGTCGCTGTCCCGGATGGACCGCTCGATCGCGGCCGTCGAGGACTTGTCGAAGGGCTGGATGACCACCATCCGGGCCTCGGGCAGCTGGAACGAGGCGAGCTGGTTCAGCGGCGTCGGAGTGCCGTAGTACTCGGCGGTGAGCTTGTTGAACATCGCCGGATGGGCCCGGCCGGTGCGGATCACGGCGAACTCTTCCTTGGCGACCGCGACCGCCTTTTCCATCTTTTCCTCACTGTCGAGGAGGGTGTCGTCGATCATTGCGGGCTCCTCTGGCGGCGGGCTTTTCTATCAGTAACCAAGTTAGCCGGGTAAACGAGAGGTTACCGGTCTGTGTTACCGGTCCGTGTTAGCGGTCGGCGGCGCAGACCAGCGTGCCGACCTGCTCGCCGCGGATGGCCCGCACCACGTTGCCCTCCCCGTGCAGGTCGAAGACGACGATCGGCAGCCCGTTGTCCATGCACAGGCTGACCGCGGTGGCGTCCATCACCTTCAGGCCGCGGGCCAGCACCTCGCTGTAGTCGACCCGGTCGAAGCGCTTGGCGTCCGGGTTCTTGCGCGGGTCGGAGTCGTACACCCCGTCCACCGCGGTGCCCTTGAGCACCGCCTCGGCGCCGATCTCGAGCGCCCGCTGGGCCGCGCAGGTGTCGGTGGAGAAGAACGGCGCGCCGAGCCCGGCCCCGAAGATCACGACCCGGCCCTTCTCCAGGTGCCGGATGGCCTTGCGGGGGATGTACGGCTCGGCGACCTGGCCCATGGTGATCGCGGTCTGCACTCGGGTGTCGACGCCCATCTTCTCCAGCACGTCCTGCAGGGCCAGGCAGTTGATGACGGTGCCGAGCATGCCCATGTAGTCGGCGCGGGCCCGGTCGATGCCCCGTTCGGACAGGGCCTGGCCGCGGAACATGTTGCCGCCGCCCACGACGGCCGCGACCTGCACGCCGTCCTTGACCACGGACACGACCTCGGAGGCGATGTGGGCCACCGCGTCGGGCGAGATGCCGAGCGGCTCCTTACCGGCGAACGCCTCGCCGGACAGCTTGACCACGACCCGGTTCCACGGTGGGTGGAACTCCCCCCGGGCCCCGTTCGTGACCTCGGTGACCTCGGCGACCCCGGCGGTCTCGTGCGGACCGGGGTCACCGATGGCGGCGGACGCCGCCCGGACCGCTGCGGCGGTGGGGTCTTCCTGCTGGGACGTGCTCCCCCACGCGCCCTCCCGCTGCTGCACCGGGCGACCTCCTCTTGCTCTGCGCTTGTACCTTGCCTGGTCCTGCTCTGGTTAGCAGAAGGCCGGCGGGCATCGCCCGCCGGCCGTTGCGCTTACGCCTGCCCGACCTGGAACCGGGCGAAACCTCGCACGGTCACGCCGTTGTCCGCGAGCACCTGCTTGATCGTCTTCTTCTGCTCCTTGACGAACGGCTGCTCGACCAGCACCACGTCCTTGTAGAAGGCGTTGACCCGGCCGTCGACGATCCTGGGGATCGCCTGCTCGGGCCTGCCCTCCTCGCGGGTGATCTGCTCCGCGATCCGGCGCTCCTTCTCCACCACGTCGGCCGGAACCTCGTCCCGGGTGGCGTACAGCGGGCGCATCGCGGCGACCTGCTGAGCCAGGTCCTTGGCGACGTCGGCGTTGTCCTGCTCGATCTGGACCAGCACGCCCAGCGTCGGCGGCAGCGCCGCGTCGGACCGGTGCAGGTAGCTGGTCACGTAGCCGCCCTCGAAGCGGGCGAACCGGCCGAGCTCGAGCTTCTCCTTCAGGGAGGCGCCGGCCTCCTCGATGACCTGCTCGGCGGTGTGGCCGGGGCGCACCTCGGTGCTCAGCAGGGCCAGCCGGTCGGCTGCCCCGCTGGCCAGCGCGGCCTTGGCGATCTCGCCGGCGACCTGCTGGAACAGGTCGGTCTTGGCCACGAAGTCGGTCTCGCAGTTCAGCTCGACCAGGACTCCGGCGCTGTGGCCGGCCAGCTCGGCGGTAACCAGGCCGTTACCGGCGGTCCGGGTGGCGCGCTTGCCGACGTCCTTGGCGCCCTTCAGGCGCAGGATCTCGACGGCCGCCTCCTGGTTGCCGTCGGCCTCTTCGAGCGCCTTCTTGCAATCCATCATGCCGGCGCCAGTGGCGTCACGGAGCCGCTTGACGTCAGCGGCGGTGAAGTTGGCCATGTCCCTCGTCTCTCACTCTCGTCCTCTTCGATGTCTGTGGCGGGTAGCCGGGCGGTGCTGGCCTCGGGGGCCAAGCCCCCAGACCCCCGGCGCGGGGTCCGCCCGCAAGGCGCAGGCCCTGACGTGCGGCGGCACCCGGCGCTCGGTGCGCCGGGTGCTGCCGTAGTCGCCTGGTGTGGTGCTCTGCTCGCCCGGCTTCCCTGGCTTGGTGGCTACTCGGCGTCGGCAGCGGTCTCGGCCGGGCTGCCGGCAGCGACCGGCTCGGCCTGCGCGTCGGCCTCGGCCGCCGGGGCCTCGGTGGCCTCTGCGGTCGCGTCGGCCGCCGGAGCCGCCTCGGCGGCCGGAGCGGCGTCGGCCGCCGGAGCGGCGTCGGCCGTCTCGGTCGCGTCGGCCGTCTCGGTCGCGTCGGCCTGAGCGCCGTTGGTGGCGGCAGGCTCGCTGATCTTCGGAGCCTCGCCGTCGGTGGCCTCGATCGCGGCGGCCGGACCCTCGTTCTGGGCCAGCTCCCGCTCCCACTCGGCCAGCGGCTCCTCGCCGCTGAGGCCATCGGTTGAGGGCTTCTCGTCGCCGTCGCCGGCGCCGGAACGGGCCATCAGGCCGTCGGCCACGGCGTCGGCCACCACGCGGGTCAGCAGCGCAACACTGCGGATGGCGTCGTCATTCCCGGGGATCGGGTAGTTGACCTCGTCGGGGTCGCAGTTGGTGTCGAGGATCGCCACGACCGGGATGCCCAGCTTGCGGGCCTCGGCCACCGCGATGTGCTCCTTCTTGGTGTCGATCACCCAGACCGCGCTCGGCACCTTGGACATGTGCCGGATGCCGCCCAGGGTGCGGTCGAGCTTGTCGCGCTCGCGCCGCATCTGCAGCAGCTCACGCTTGGTCATGCCCGACCCGGCCACGTCGCTGAAGTCGATCTCCTCGAGCTCCTTGAGCCGCTGGAGACGCTTGAACACGGTGGAGAAGTTGGTCAGCATGCCACCCAGCCAGCGCTGGTTGACGTACGGCATCCCGACCCGGCCCGCCTGCTCGGCGATGACTTCCTGGGCCTGCTTCTTGGTCCCGACGTACAGGATCGTGCCGCCGTGGGCGACGGTCTCCTTGATGAACTCGTACGCCCGGTCGATGTAGTCCAGGGACTGCTGGAGGTCGATGATGTAAATGCCGTTGCGCTCGGTGAAGATGTAGCGCTTCATCTTCGGGTTCCAGCGACGGGTCTGGTGCCCAAAGTGAACGCCGCTCTCCAGGAGCTGCTTCATGGTGACGACCGCGGCCATGCCGGAGGTCCTTTCGTCCTCGCGTCGCGCCGGAGCGCTGACGCTACTCGGTTGTTTCCCTGGCGCCCGTACGTACCTGCGGTGAGCCTGGTCAGGCTCACGGACCGAGCGGTACGCACCGCCGGGATCTGGTCCCGGCCGGCATGCGGGCGCGCGAACTTTGGCCGCCTGGGAGCTCACACTCCACCTACGGCCTGTGTCGAGTCTACTTGGCTTTGGAGGTAGCCTGCCTCCCGATTTCAGCCCCAGGTCAGCGGCGTGCCGGCGAGCGGGGTGCGGCCTGGCCCGACGGGTGGCCCGGCGGTGGGCCAGCGGCGGTCTGGCGGCGGTCTGGCGGCCCTCAGCAGGCCTGATCGGGGCTGCTATCTTCCATGTGTACAACCAGCTAGCTGGGCGATTTATGCCGTTTCGGCCGGGCGCTGGTGACCGCAGCGTGGTCTGACGATGGGGTGGAGTGCATGGCAGGACAGCCGATGAACTGGGCCCGCAACATCGAGTTCGCGGCGGCCGAGCTCAGGCTGCCCGCCAGTGTGGAAGAACTCCAGGAGATCGTCGCCGCCGGCGGGCGGGTCCGGGCCTTGGGCAGTGGCCACTCGTTCAACCGGATCGCCGACACCAGCGGCGTCCTGGTCTCCACGACCAGCCTGCCGCCGGTCGTGGAGGTCGTACCGGACCGGTCGGTGGTCCGGGTCGCGGGCGGCATTCGCTACGGCGACCTGGCCCAGCAGCTGTATGGCGCCGGCTACGCGCTGCGCAACCTGGCCTCGCTGCCGCACATCTCGGTGGCCGGCTCGTGCGCCACCGCCACCCACGGCTCGGGCGACGCCAACCAGAACCTGCCGGCGGCGGTGCGGGCGCTGGAGCTGGTCACCGCGTCGGGGGAGCTGGCCCGGATCGGCGCGGACGCGGGCCCGGCGGATCTGGCGGGGGTCGCGGTCGGGCTGGGCGGCTTCGGCGTGGTGACCACGATGGAGCTGGAGATCATCCCGGCCTTCGAGGTCCGGCAGTTCGTGTACGAGGGAATCCCGGCCGCGGCGGTGATCGGCTCGTTCGAGGAGATCTTCGGCAGCGCCTACAGCGTCAGCGTGTTCACCGACTGGCGGGGCGGCACCGGCAACCGCATCTGGCAGAAGCAGCGCGCCGACACCCCCGCCACCGGGGGCGGCGGCGCCCCGGAGTGGCTGGGCGGGCGCCTGGCCGACGGCCCGCGCAACCCGGTGCCCGGCATGTCCCCCACCAACGCCACCGAACAGCTCGGCAACCCCGGCCCGTGGCACGAGCGGCTGCCGCACTTCCGGCTGGCGTTCACCCCCAGCAACGGCGAGGAACTGCAGTCCGAGTATCTGGTCGGCCGCGACGTCGCCGTCGGCGCGATCGAGGCCATCGCGGCCCTCGGCGACCAGATCGCCCCGGTGCTGCAGATCGGCGAGATCCGCACCATGGCCGCCGATGACCTGTGGCTGAGCATGGCCTATCAGCGGGACACGGTCGGCTTCCATTTCACCTGGATCAAGGACGAAGCCGCGGTCGCGCCGGTCGTGGCGGCCATCGAGGCGGCGCTGGCCCCGTTCGGGGCGCGGCCGCACTGGGGCAAGGTGTTCTCCAGCTCGCCCGAGGCGATCCGCGAGCTGTATCCGCGGTACGACGACTTCGTGGCGCTGCTGGGCCGGTACGATCCGGAGGGCAAGTTCCGGAACGAGTTCATGGACCGGTACTTCCCGGCTGGCTGAGCTGCCTGAGCTGGCGACCGCGCGGCCCGGGGTGGGTCCCGGCTGGGGCCGCAGCGGCGGGGTGTCCCCGGGGCGGCGGGTCAGGCGCGCGGGTGGGCCTGGCGGTAGCTGGCCTTGAGTCGCTCGACGGAGACGTGGGTGTAGATCTGCGTCGTGGCCAGCGACGAATGGCCGAGCATCTCCTGGACGCTCCGCAGGTCGGCGCCGCCCTCGAGCAGGTGGGTGGCGGCGGTGTGCCGCAGCCCGTGCGGGCCGGTGTCGGTGCTCACCCCAGCGGTCCGCAGCCGCTCGTGCACCACCCGGCGCGCGGTACGGGGATCGAGACGGCCACCCCGCAGACCGAGGAACAGGGCGGCGCCGCTGGCCCCGGTAGCCAGCGCCGGCCGGCCCGCCTGCTGCCAGGCTTCGACGGCCCGGACGGCGGGGATGCCGACCGGCACGGTCCGCTCCTTGCCGCCCTTGCCGAACACCCGGACCGTCCGCCGGCCCAGGTCGAGCGCGCCGTTGTCGAGCCCGCAGAGCTCGCTGACCCGGATCCCGGTCGCGTACAGCAGCTCGAGGATGGCGACGTCCCGCAGGGCCACGGCCGCCTCGGCCGGTGTCCGGCCCGGCGGCGGCTGCTCCACGTCCGCCGCCGATGACGCGAGCACGTCGCTGATCTCCTGGTGCCGCAGCACGTGCGGCAGCGTCCGGCGCACCTTCGGCGTGCCCAGCAGCGCGCCCGGGTCGCTCTCCAGCCAGCCCCGCTTATGCGCGAACGCGGTGAACGCCCGGGCGGCCGCGCCCCGCCGCGCCAGCGTGGCCCGCGATGCCCCCTCCGCGTGCAGGACGGCCAGCCAGCTCCGCAGCACCGGCGCGGTCAGCTCGGCCGGGCCGGCGACGCCGCACTGGTCCGCGTGCGCCAGCAACGACCGGACGTCCCCGACGTAGCCGCGCACGGTATGCGGCGACAGCCCGCGCTCGGCCTTGACGTGCCGCTCGAACTGGGCCACCGCGTCCTCGGCCCACGCCGGGGTGGAGCCGGGCTCGGGCGTCTCGCGCATCTGTCCAGTCTGACCCGGCGCCGGGCTGTTCCCTAGCACCGAAGTCGTGTCGCCTGGTGCGGGTGCGCCTGGACGCGGGTACGGCGAGGCGACCTAACCGGCCCAGCGAGTCCCGGGCCGTAGGCTCGGGCGAGTGGCCGGTCCTACGGCGAGGTACCGCCGCCGGTACCGGGGGGTCCAGGGGGGTCGTCCCCCCGGACGGAACCGGTCCCGGGCCGTAGGCTCGGGCGAGTGGCCGGTCCTACGGCGAAGTACCGCCGCGGGAAAGTGGGGGGTCCAGGGGGTCATCCCGCCGGACCGAGTCTGCGGATGCGCCAGCCGTGGGAGCAGCGCTCCACGAAGCCCCCGGCCGCGAGCAGGCCCAGCGTGCTGACGACCGTGTCGACGCCGAGACCAGCCTTGACGGCGATCACGGCCGGCCCGGCGCCGCGGGCAGGGATGGCGTCGAGGACGGTGCGGCTGGCGGGCGCGAGCTCGTCCCGGGGCAGCAGGGCGGCACGACGTCCGCTGGGGACTGGCGGGGCGGTCATGAGCGGTCGGCGGGCTGAGCTGAAGGGGGCGACGGGCCGGAGCTGGTGGCCCGCGCTTACCGCCTGGACGGGGCTGGCTGGGGCGTCTGAGGTCTTGGTGCGGGGCGGGGCGCCCGCGTTGGTTGGGGCGGTGGCGGCGGTCGCGGCGGCACGAGCTGAAAAGGTGGCGTCAACTGGGCCGGTCGCGCGGACCGGGCCTACGACGCGAGCTGGTCCGGCGGTGGGGAACCAGGCGGGTCGGCTCACGGCGGACTTGTCGGCCGTCGGGGCGGAGCCGTAGCCCGATGAGCCGGGGTTGTGGACCGATGGAGCGGGGCTGGAGGCCGCCGGGCCGGGCCTGTAGCTCGACGGACCGGGGCTGTTGCCCGACGGGTCCGGGCTGTTGCCCGACGGGTCTGGGCTGTGGCCTGGCATACCGGGACTGCGGCTCGGCATACCACGGCTCCCGCCCGGCGCGCCAGGACTGTGGTCTGCGTGCTCGTGAACGTGGTCTGGGCCTGCGGGAGCGTATGGGCCGCCGGGATCGTCGTCTGGGGTGGCGTAAACGTACGGTGAGGCGGCGGAGCCGTAGCCGGGGACCTCGCACAGCGGGGTGAGCAAGTCGATCACGTCGTGGGCGCTGGTGACGCAGACGGCACCCCACTCACGGATGATCCTGTGGCAACCGGCCGACACCTCCGAGGTGACCGGCCCCGGCACGGCCATCACCGGCCGCCGGAGGTCCCGCGCGTGGCGGGCGGTGCTCAGGGCGCCGCTGCGCTGACCGGCCTCGACGACCACCGTGCCCCGGGTCAGCGCGCCGATCACCCGGTTGCGGATGAGGAAGCGCAGCTTGTTCGGGACGCGGCCGGGCGGCCACTCGCTGACCAGGACGCCCTGGGCCGCGATGCTGGTCAGCAGCTCGTGGTGACCGGGTGGGTAGGCGTGATCGACCCCGCAGGCCAGCACGGCGACCGTGACCCCATCGGCGGCCAGGGCGCCCCGGTGCGCACAGCCGTCGATGCCGTAGGCACCACCCGACACCACGGTCCAGCCACGCTCGGCCAGCGCGGCGGCCATCTCCGTGCCGACGTGCTCGCCGTAGCCTGACGACGCCCGGGCGCCGACGATCGACACCGACTGCAGGCAGCAGTACCGCAGGTCGGCCTCGCCGCGCAGCCACAGGGCGTAGGGACGGGTCACGCCGAGCGTGTCGAGCTGGGTGGGCCACTCGTCCTCGCCCGGGCAGACCAGCCGGATCCCTGCCCGGCCGAACTCGTCCAGGTCCAGCTGGCCGGGAAGGTCCCCGAGCCGCTGCCGCCAGATCCCGAAGGCGTGCTCCACCTTCTCGGCCTGCAGGTCGCCGAGCGAGCCCGGCCTCATCGCCGGTAGCAGCGGCAGGCGCCCGGCGGTGATCGAGTCGATCGCATCGGCCGGGGTGGCGACCTCCAGCCAGGCGGCCAGCACCGGATCGCCGGGCTCGGCCATGTAGGTGAGCAGGGCCCGCGCGACGCGCTGCCGATCGACAGTGGTGATCATTTGACTACCCCCAGCCAGAGACCGAGTGCGTAGCCGCACTCGTCGATGGTCGGCCGGTCCTTGGCCGCCAGGTCGCTCAGCGTCCAGGAGACCCGGACAATTTTGTCGAGGCCGCGGGCGCTGACCTCGCCGGTCTCCATGGCCCGCTCCAGCGGCGCCATCGCGCCGCGGACAGGTGTGAACGAGCGCCGCAGCTCGGCGCCGGGTATCTCCGCGTTGAGCCGCCATGGGGTGCCGCGGAGCCGGTGGGCCGCTCGCTCCCGGGCCTGCGCGACCCGGGCCGCGACGGTGGCGCTGCTCTCAGCGAACCTCCGGTCGCTGAGCAGCTCGGCGCGGCCCACGGGGAGCAACTCGACCTTGACGTCCACCCGGTCGAGCAGCGGCCCGGAGAGGCGGCCCAGGTACCGACGCTTGATCGTGGGGCTGCACGAGCATCTCGACCGGGGCGAGGCGGTGGCTCTGGCGCACGGGCACGGGTTGGCCGCCAGCACCATGGTGAACCGGGCCGGGAACCGCGCGGTAACCCCGGATCGGGCGATCACGACCACACCCGATTCCAGCGGCTGACGCAGCGCGTCCAGCACATCCCGGCCGAACTCCGGGGCCTCGTCCAGGAAGAGAACGCCCCGGTGGGCCAGCGACGCCGCGCCGGGATGGATGACCCCGCTGCCGCCGCCCACGATGGCCGCCTTGGTGGCGGTGTGGTGCGGCCCGAAGAACGGCGGGCCGGTCAGCAGCGGGCACTTCGGTGGCAGCATCCCCGCCACCGAGTGGATCGAGGTGACCTCCAGAGCCGCCGCCGCGTCCAGCCGGGGCATGATCGTCGGCAGTCGCTCGGCGAGCATGGTCTTGCCCGCTCCGGGCGGTCCGAGCAGGGACAGGTGGTGGCCCCCGGCGGCGCAGATCTCGGCCGCCCGGCGGGCGACCGGCTGGCCCAGCACATCGGACAGATCCGGGCCGGGCACGTCATCAGCCGCACCGGGCACCTGGGGAGCGGCCGGAGATGCGACCGGGGCCGTGCCACCGGTCAGCTCCTCGACGGCCGCTCCCCCGGCGGGAGGCTCGCCGCGGAGCCAGGTGAGCAGCGCGGCGAGCGTGGGCGCGGACACCACCCGCAGACCGGGCACCAGCGCGGCCTCCTGGGCGTTGGCGCGGGCCACCACCACAGAGCGGAAGCCCGCGGTGGCAGCCGCCACCGCGGCGGGCAGCACGCCCCGCACCGGGCGCAGCTGGCCGTCGAGGCCGAGCTCACCGAGGAACATGGTCCCGGCCAGCGCCGCCACCGACAGGGCGCCCGCCGCGGCGAGCAGGGCGCAGGCGATCGGCAAGTCGAACCCACTGCCGCGCTTGGGCAGGCTGGCCGGGGACAGGCCGACGGTGATGCGGCGCTGCGGCCACTGCTCGCCGCTGTTGATGATGGCGGAGCGGATCCGGTCCCGCGCCTCCCGCAAGGCGGTGTCGGGCAGGCCGACCAGGATCATGCCGACCAGCCCGTTGGCGATGTCCGCCTCGCACTCGACGAGGTGCCCCTCCACGCCGACCAGGGCGACCGAGTGGGTGCGGGCGAGCGCCATCTAACCCACCCCGCGGACGTGCTCGACGGTGAAACCGCCAGCCTGGTCGGGTGTGACGCCCACGATGTCGACCCGCACCTGGTCGAACCGGATGCCGTGGGCGGTCAGCCAGCGGATCGCGAGCCGCCGGAGCCGGTTGCGCTTGACCCGGCTGACCGATTCAAGCGGCGTGCCGCACCGATCGCTGGACCGGGTCTTGACCTCGCACACCACTAACGTGTGCCGCTCGACCGCCACGATGTCGATCTCGCCCTCGGCACAGCGCCAGTTCCGCGCGAGGATGCGGAAACCGGCTGCTGTCAGGAACTCGGCGGCCGCCTGCTCGCCGCGCTGGCCGAGGACTTCTGTGGCCCGCATGGTCACCACCTCCAGCTCCCACGATCGCCGGGTGGAGGCCGGGCGGCATGGCCAATCGGAGGGCTGTGGACAATGCCGGCGCGGACGGCCGGCGGTGGATAACCGGGACGGGAATGTCGGCGGGGCGTGTTCGACTGGGAGGGGGACTTTGCGGCCGGGCGGGGCGGGCGGCCCGAGTGAGCCGGGCGGGGCGGGCGGCCCGAGTGAGCCGGGCGGGACGGGGCGCCTAGCGGTCTGACGGCCAGGGGGCTGGGCGGCAAAGGGCGGGATCAGGCCAGCCTGGGATGGCCTGGCCAGGGTGGCTTGGCGGGCAGGGCGACGGTCAGGTCAGGACGAGCTGTCGTCCGGGAGTTCCAGGTCGCTCTTGGCCAGTTCCTCGATGTTGACGTCCTTGAACGTCACCACCCGGACGTTCTTGACGAAGCGGGCGGGGCGGTACATGTCCCAGACCCAGGCGTCGCGCATGACGACTTCGAAGAAGACCTCGCCGTTGTCGGAGTTGCGCACGTTGAGCTCGACCTCGTTGGTGAGGTAGAAACGCCGCTCGGTCTCCACCACGTGGCTGAAGAGGCCCACGACGTCGCGATACTCGCGATACAGCTGCAGCTCCATCTCGGCTTCGTACTTCTCGAGATCTTCTGCGCTCATGGCAACCCCTCCGATCCGGCCGGTGAGGCGCTAGGGTCCGCTGCGCGCTCATCCGTCTGTCCGCGGGACAGTGTCACTAATTTAGTCTGCGTCCCGTGCCTCACCCACGGTCACCTCTTCTGCCACGAGATCTGCCCACTGAGCGGGGTCTTCAGTACTGTCCGGGTCAGGTTCGCTGACATCTATGACTTCGGCGTCAGCCAGGGCCTCGCCGTCCTGCTAGCCGGTGGCCCAGCGGTGCTTGGCCTGCACGACGTTCGTGTACGAATACCGGTGCTCCGGGCATGGCCCCCAGGCGCATAGGGCGGCCATGTGCTCCGGCGTCGAGTAACCCTTGTGCCGGGCGAAACCGTAGCAGGGGTAGGACTCGTCCAGCTCCACCATCATGCGGTCCCTGGTCACCTTGGCCACGATCGACGCGGCCGCCACTGAGGCGGTGACCTGATCGCCCTTCCACACGGCGAGCGCGGGCGTGCCGAGGCCGCGTACCGGGAAACCATCGGTGAGCACGTAACCAGGTCGCTGGCGCAGGCCTGCCAGGGCGCGGCGCATGCCCTCCACGTTGGACACGTGCAGCCCGTGGCGGTCGACCTCCGGGGCCGGGATGGCCAGCACGTTCCAGTCCAGCGCCCAGCGCATGATCTCCCGGTAGGCGTCCTCGCGCTCCTCGGGAGTGAGCAGCTTGGAGTCGCCCAGTCCCGGCATTCGCTTGATCGTGGCGCTGTCCAGGACCACGGCGGCGATCACGAGCGGGCCGGCGCAGGCGCCACGGCCCGCCTCATCGACACCGGCGACGGGGGCGAGGCCAGCCCGGGCGAGCACGTTCTCGTAGGCGGCCAGCCCAGCGTTACGCCGGGGGGTGTGGCCGGTGTGCCGCCAGCGGGCTCGTTCCGGGCCGCCGACAGCCGGCTTGGTGGAGGGGCGAACCATGACATTCGAAGGCTACGCCAGATCCCCGACAGAAGCGGGCGGTCGGTACGGTCCGCAGGGACTTCTGTGGCGGCGTGGCTCGATGAGACTCGAGTGGCGGGGCGGAAGGCGCCAGGGTGCCGAGGGCGTCAGCGGGGGTTACGGCCCCGGCGGAGGCGGGTCACTGCGCGGCGGGCTTTGCGCTGCAGGAGGGTGAGCGGGACCGCGCCGACGAAGCCGAGGGCGTACGGGGTGGCCGGGGCGGCGGTGGCCGCGGCCAGGGTGGACGAGCCCGAGCCGGCGGCCGGCGCCGGCGCTGCGGACGTGGTGTTGGTCAGCGCGGGCTGGTTGAAGGTGGCCGGGACGCTGAGCAGGCCCCACTGGCTGAGCGGCCAGATCCTGATGAACGCGCGACCGACGACCGCGCTCTCGGGGATGGAGCCGCCGCCGGGGAAGCCGTACTGATGGCCACGGGAGTCGTAGGAGACGTCGCGGTGATCACCCATGACCCAGAGGCTGTTGGCCGGGACGGTCGCACTGAAGCGGGTCTCCGACGGCGGGTTGCCCGGGTAGAGGTACGACCCCTCGTTCAGCGGCACACCGTTGACGGTGACCCGGCCCTCGGCGTCGCAGCAGGCCACGTGGTCGCCGGGGACGCCGATGACGCGCTTGATGAAGTCGTTCTGATTCTTGGCGAAGCCGAACATCGACGCGACGCTCTGGCCGAACCGGGAGAAGAAGTTGTCGCTGGGCGGCGTGACACCCGGGTCCCAGGTGCCGTCACCGCTGAACACGACGATGTCGCCGCGGTGGATCTTGCCGAAGTCGAAGCTCAGCTTGTCGACCAGCACCCGGTCGCCGATGGCCAGGGTGTTCTGCATCGACCCGGACGGGATGTAGAACGCCTGGATGGCGTACGTCTTGATGACCAGCGTCAGGAACAGGGCGACGACGATGAGGATGGGCAGCTCTTTCCAGAACGACCTGTTCTTCTTCCTCTTGCGCGCGGTCTTCGCGGGCGGCGCCGACTTGGCCTCGGCCTCGTTCATCCGTGCGCCTCCCGCGTCCCCGGTCGCCTTTTCGGCAGGCTGCCCGCCGGGCGCATCGCCCGGCCGGCCCTGCGTCTGCGTCGCAGGCGGCTCGCCAGAGGCATTTCCCTCGTCCGTCATCGATCCGAGCCTAGCGCCAACCAGCGATTACGGAAGTGATATCCGTGCTCACTCTGGATTACCTGAGGCACGTCAGACCCCTCGCCTGGAGGCGAACCGCGTCACCGCGGGCTGGCTCAGCTCGCGGTGTTCTCGCGACGCTCGCGGATGCGGGCGGCCTTGCCGCGCAGCTCACGCAGGTAGTAGAGCTTGGCCCGGCGGACCTTGCCGCGGGTCACCGTCTCGATCTTTTCGATCGACGGGCTGTGCACCGGGAAGGTGCGCTCGACGCCGACGCCGTAGCTGATCTTGCGCACGGTGAAGGTTTCGCGGACGCCACCGCCCTGACGCCGGATGACCACGCCCTGGAAGACCTGGATCCGGGAGCGGTTGCCCTCCTTGACCCGCACGTGGACACGAAGCGTGTCGCCAGGGCGGAAGACCGGAACATCGTCCCGGAGCTGGGCCTGCTCGAGTTCGGCGATTGCGGTGTGCATGGCAGCGATTCCTCAGTGTTCATCGGTGCTGGGCTCATCGGCTCAGTACTGACCGGCTTGTGGCGTGTGCGGGCAGAGCAGCGCGAGCCCAGCAACAAGGGGCCCCGGGCGCCAGTAGGAGCACACGGCGAATCTCAGTGTGCCACATTCCGGGACCAGTCTGGTAAGCGAGCGGCTTCTTCGGGGCCCGGTCCGGCCGACCGGAGCACGTCGGACAGACCCATCGCGGTCAGCACCTGCCAGTCTCGTTCGCTCAGCGCGGCCGGGTCGGCCTGGGCGCGGAAGATCAGGTCGGGCCGGTTGGCCGCGGTGCGCAGCAGGGCCGCGTCCCGGCGCCAGCGAGCGATGGCGGCGTGGTCACCGGACAGCAGCACCTCCGGCACCTCCCGGCCCCGCCAGACCCGCGGCCGGGTGTAGACCGGGCCCTCCAGCAGTCCGGCCATGCTGGCGGCCACGTCCTCGCGGCTACGGCCGAACCCTCCGAGGTCGGGTACGAGCGCGCTGCCCGGAGCGGGTTCGGGTGGCGGCTCTTCCCCGGCGGCGTGGCCGCCGAACGAGTCGTCACTGGCGGACCGCTCGTTGCCAAGCACGCCGGGCAGCAACCGGGAGATGGCCTCGACCATCACCAGGACCGCCGCCTCCCCGCCGGCCAGCACGTAGTCGCCGATGCTGACCTCGTCGACCGGCATCCGGGACCGGGCCTCGTCGATGAACCTGGTGTCGATCCCCTCGTACCGGCCGCAGGCGAAGATCAGCTGCTGCGACTGGGTGTACCGGGCCGCGGTGGCCTGATTGAACGGGACCCCGCTGGGAGTGGGGACGATCAGCCGCGGCCGCGGGTCCGGCTGGCCGGGCGCGACGGGCTCGGAAGTCCGGTCCGGCGGCGCGAGCTCGTCCAGCGCCTCGCCCCAGACCTCGGCCTTCATGACCATGCCGGGGCCGCCGCCGAACGGGGTGTCGTCTACCGTCCGGTGCACGTCGTGGGCCCACTGCCGCAGGTCGTGGACGGAGAACTCGATGTCACCGCGGGCGGCGGCCTTGCCGATCAGCGAGACGCTGAGCGGGCCGAAGTACTCGGGAAAGATGGTGACGATGTCGATGCGCATGAGGTCATGCCTCGGCGGCTTCGCCGGGATTCAGCAGCCCGGGCGGCGGGTCGATGACCAGCCGGCCACCAGCCACGTCGACGTCGGTCACGATCGCGCTGACGAACGGGACCAGGGTCTCGCCCGCCGGGCCGGGCGCCCGGCGCACGACCAGCAGGTCCTGGCCGTGGTGGAGTACGTCGGTGACCTCGCCCACCCGGTCACCGGCGGCGGTCACCACGCCGAGCCCGATGAGCTGATGGTCGTAGAACTCGTCGGGGTCGTCCGGGGCCGGGATCTCGGCCGAGTCCACCACCAGCAGGGTGCCACGCAGGTCCTCGGCGGCGTTCCGGTCCTGGACGCCCGCGAACGTGACGATCAGCCGGCCGGAGTGCCACCGGGTCGCGACCACGGTCAGCGGACCGCGCTCCGGTGGCTCTGTCACCAGCGTCGCGCCGGGCACGAACCGCACGTCCGGCTCGTCGGTCCGCACGACTACGGTGACTTCGCCCCGGATACCGTGCGCGCGAGCGATCTGGCCGACGGCAATCTGCATGGCCGATCCCGGACTAGCGGATCTCGTCGGTGTCCAGAAGGTCGACGCGGACATGACGGCCGCCCGCCAGCGAGCCCATCACGGTTCGCAGCGCCCGGGCGGTGCGGCCACCCCGGCCGATGACCTTGCCCAGGTCTTCGGGGTGGACGCGCACCTCCAGGACACTGCCGCGGCGCATCGCGCGGGTGGACACCTGGACGTCGTCGGGGTTCTCGACGATGCCCCTGACCAAATGCTCGAGCGCCTCTTCCAACATGTCAGGCCTCGCTGCCAGACTCACTGCTCTCGGACGCGGCCGCCGTGGCCGGCTCGGCCTCGGCCGGCGCAGTCTCGTCGGCCGGGGCGGTCTCCTCGGCCGGGGCGGTCTCCTCGGCCGGGGCGGTCTCCTCGGCCGGGGCGTCCGCATCGGCCGTCGCGGTCGCGTCGGCGTCGGCCGTCGCGGCCGCAGCAGCGCTGTCGTCGGCGGACCCCGCCGCCGGCTTCTCCGCACTGGCCTTGGACTTGGACCGGCCGGACTCGGGCTTGACTTCTGCCTTGGCGTCCGATGCCTTGGTGTCGGTCGCCTTGGCCTCAGCCTTGGTGTCAGACGCCTTGGCGTCGGACTTCTTGGCCCGGCCGCCGCCCTTGGGCGTGGTCGAGCCGGAGTCGTCCTTGTCCTTCCCGGCGTCCTTGAGGGCCGCCGCGAAGGTCTCCTTCTTGTCGGTCGCCGGCTCGCGGGTGCGCAGGGTGCCCTCGGCCCCTGGCTCGCCCTTGAACTTCTGCCAGTCGCCCGTGATCTTGAGGATGTTCATCACCGGCGGGGTGGGCTGAGCGCCCACGGACAGCCAGTGCTGCGCCCGCTCGGAATTGACCTCGATGAGCGAAGGCTCTTCCTTCGGGTGGTACTTGCCGATCTCTTCGATGGCGCGCCCGTCGCGCTTGGTCCGGGCATCGGCCACGACGATCCTGTACGTCGGCACCCGGGTCCGGCCCAGGCGCTTGAGCTTGATCTTTACAGCCACGGCTGCGGTCTTCTCCCAGCAAAATAAAGGTACGGGCGGCGATCCGGCGACCAAGTGGGGACTGGGCGGGATCACTCAGATGGCCCGGCGTACAGGGAAGAGGGCCCCGCAACACCAGTAATCAAGAGAACATTCTGCCAGATGGTGGGAGATGCTGGCGCCAAGAAGCGGCCGTAAGGGCTGGGAGTGACGCCGATTTGCCACCGGCCGGCCTCACCCAACCCGCCCGTTGGCGCCTTTGGGCGCGCCAGGTGCCGCCCGTTGGCGCCTTTGGGCGGGTTGGCGGGCGGGGGTGGGCGGGACACCGGGCGAGGTGAGCCTAGAGGTGGACCAAGCTCGGGAGCCTGGGCGAGCGGCCAGCTTCACCGCCGGCCTTGAGGCGCCGGCCGCGGGTCACGCGCGCGCCACGCCAACCCCTTTATTCATTGGGAAAATGGTCTTTTGGGCTAACTGTTGTAGGCCGCAACAGTTACGTAACGCGCATTGACGAGGGGATCACGCCGAACCTACGTTATGCCTACCCTGTTCATAGTAAGCACGAGTGTTCGCATAGTGAACATCCGGACCTGCCGCCAGGACCCGGCCAAATCGGTTCGGATTAGCCCGCGTTTGTCCTTCAAATTGTTGACAATCCATTGAACAATACTGTGATCACGCTAGCGGGCCTCGTACCAACGATTCCGTGACCGGGCACCCGGGCCGCTCGCCGATGTCTTGCCACTCGTCCACACCACGTGTAGGGGGAAGGCCATGACCAGCCCGTCAGACAGATCAGTCCCGGACGCGACCGAAGCGGCCGACGCGACCGACCGGACCACCTCGCGCCTGATCGTCCCGGGGGCCAGCGCCCCGATCGGACGCCGGAACCTGCTCAAGGCGGCTGGCGCGGGCGCGTTCGCGGTCGGCGCAGGCGGCTTCCTGGAGGCCTGCAGCTCCAGCCTCAAGGGCTCATCGAGCTCCTCCGGCTCGGGATCGGGCTCGGGGTCGGGTGGCACCAAGGCCATCACGATCGGCTGGATCCACCCGCTGACCGGCTCGCTGGCCGGGTTCGGGGCCCCCGACAACTGGGTGATCTCCAAGATCAAGGAGACCGGCCCGTACAAGAACGGGTTCAAGATCGGCGGGAAGACCTACCCGGTCACGATCAAGTCCTACGACAGCCAGTCCAGCCCCAGCCGGGCCGGTGACCTGGCCCGCACGGCCATCCTCAGCGACGGGGTGGACCTGCTGCTCGCCTCCTCGACCCCGGAGACGGTGAACGCGGTGGCCAGCCAGGCCGAGTCGCTCGGCACCCCGCTGATCTGCGCCAACATCCCGTGGGAGTCCTGGTACATCAACCTCGGCGGCAACCCGGCCAAGCCGACCAAGGCGCCGAAGTACGTGACCATGTACTTCCTCGGGGCCGAGCACCTGATCAAGGTGTTCATCCCGATGTGGGACAAGATCCACGCCCAGCTCGGCACCAACAAGATCGTCGCCGCCGCGTTCCCCAACGACTCCGACGGCAACGCCTTCCGGGCGGTGTTCCCGCCGATCGCCGAGGCGGCGGGCTACAAGTTCAACATGTCCTCGGCCTACCCGGACGGGACCACGAACTACTCCTCGATGATCTCCCAGTTCAAGTCCCAGGGCGCGGACTTCTTCACCAACGTGCCGCTGCCGCCGGACTTTGCCACCATGTGGAAGCAGTCCGTCCAGCAGGGGTTCAAGCCCAAGCTGGCCACGGTGGCCAAGGTGCTGCTGTTCCCGACCGACACCTACGCGCTCGGCTCGCTGGTCTACAACATCGCCACCGACGCCTGGTGGGCGCCCACCCTGCCCTGGACCTCCTCGTTCACCGGCGAAACCTGCCAGCAGATGGCCAACGAGTACGAGGCGGCCGGCCACGGCCAGTGGAACTCCAACATCTCCAACTACAGCCTCTTCGAGTCCGCGCACGCGGCGCTGACCGCGGTGAACAACCCGCACGACAAAAACGAAGTGGCCGAGGCGATCCACAAGGTGAACATCAAGGCGCTGGCCGGCCCGCTGAACTTCGCCGGCGGCCCGGCGCCGGGCGTCGCGATCACGCCGCCGGTCGGTATCCAGTGGCAGAAGGGCACCAAGTACCCGCTGGAGGCCAAGGTGGTCGACAACAGCCTGCAGCCGGACGCCAAGCTCACCGGCGACCTGCTGCCGACCAACAAGTAACCGATGGCCACACCGCTGCTCGAGCTCGACCGCGTTTCCAAACGGTTCGGCCAGGTCGTGATCGCCGAGGAGCTGTCGCTGGCGATCGGGGCGGGTGACACCGTGGGGATCGTCGGGCCGAACGGCGCGGGCAAGACCAGCCTGTTCGGCCTGATCTCGGGCGACCTCGCGCCCAACGCGGGCGCGGTCCGGTTCGCCGGGCGCACGGTGACCAAGCTGGACCCGGCGGGCCGGTGCCGGCTCGGCATCGGCCGGACGTACCAGGTGCCGCGGCCGTTCGGGGACATGACCGTGTTCGAGAACCTGCTGGTGGCGGCCCAGCAGGGCGGCGGCCTGCGGCGGCGGGCGAGCTACGCGGCCGCGGCGGCGGCGCTGGACCAGACGGGCATGTCCAGCCAGGCCAACGTGCCCGCCGAACGGCTCGGGCTGCTGCAGCGCAAACGGCTCGAACTGGCCCGGGCGCTGGCCACCCAGCCCACCCTGCTGCTGCTGGACGAGGTGGCGGGCGGGCTGACCGACCCCGAGGTGGCCCAGCTGGTGGAGATCGTCCGCGGGGTCAACGCCGAAGGCGTCGCGGTGATCTGGATCGAGCACGTGGTGCGGGCGCTCACCGCGGTGGTGAGCCGGCTGCTCTGCCTGACCGGCGGGAGGTTCGTCGGCGACGGCGACCCTGCCACCGTGCTGGCCACCCCGGCCGTACGCGAGGTGTTCCTCGGCGGCGAGGTGACCGCGGCGCTGACCGGCGGCAGCCTGGACGCCCCGGTCGACGGTCCCCCGGTCGACGGCGCCCCGGTCGACGGTGAGGGCACTCCATGACCGGTACGCCGCTGCTGGAAGTCCGCGACCTCGAGGTCCACCACGGCCAGCTGCGGGCGCTGCAGGGCATCTCGCTGCGGGTGCACCCGGGCGAGGTGTACGCGATCATCGGCGCCAACGGGGCGGGCAAGTCGACCCTGCTGCGCACGATCGCCGGGCTGCACCGGCCGACCACCGGCACCGTGCTGCTCGACGGCACCGACGTCACCCGGGTGCGGACCGATCGCCGGGCCGCCCAGGGGATCGTCATGGTGCCGGAGGGCCGGCGGCTGTTCGGGTCGCTCTCGGTCGAGGAGAACCTGAAGGTCGGCGCCTCCTACGCGCGAAACGGGCCGTGGACCATCGAGCGGGTGTACGAGCTGTTCGGGTGGATGCGCGAGCGTCGCGGCCAGCGCACCGCCCAGCTGTCCGGCGGCGAGCAGCAGTCGGTGGCCATCGGCCGGGCGCTGGTGGCCAACCCGCGGGTGCTGCTGCTGGACGAGCTGTCGCTGGGGCTGGCGCCGGTCGTGGTGCAGCGCATCTACGGGATGCTGCCGCAGATCCTGGCCACCGGGCTGACCGTGCTGCTGGTCGAGCAGGACGTCAGCCAGGCCCTGCGGGTCGCATCCCGGGTGCACTGCCTGCTGGAGGGCCGGACCACGCTGGAAGGCCAGCCCGGCGACCTGACTCCGGAGCGGGTCGAGGCGGCCTACTTCGGGCTCGGGGCCGGCCCGGCCGGCAGCCCGGACAGCGGCCCGGACAGCGGCACAGACTCCGGCGGGGGGGACGGTGGCCAGCCTGTTCCCTCCGCCGGTCCGCCAGCGGCCGTGGGTGGCGCCGAGGAGAGCGAGGCGTAATGGGCTGGGTCAACGCCATCATCCAGGGGATCCTCACCGGCGGCCTGTACGCGCTGTTCGCCTGCGGGCTGTCGCTGATGTTCGGGGTCATGAAGGTCGTCAACCTGGCCCACGGCGACCTCGCGGTGGTCGCCGGTTACGTGGCCATCGGCGTCATCACCGTCACCCACATTCCCGTGCTGTGGTCGTTCCTGATCGTGGTCCCGGTGATGGTGGTGTTCGGCTACGTGCTCCAGCGCACGCTCATCCAGGGCGCGCTGGACCGCGGCGCGCTGACCACGCTGATCGTCACGTTCGGGCTGTCGGTGGTCATCGAGAACGCGCTGCTGCAGTTCTTCACGGCCAACAGCCGCGCCATCGGCACCGGGCTGCCGCTGGTGCGGGACTCGTTCAAGATCGGGTCCCAGATCCAGATCAGCTACCTGCTGGTCGTCATCTTCGCCGCGGCCGTCGTGGTGCTGCTGGGGCTGCAGTACTTCCTGTCCTGGTCCCGGCACGGCCGGATGATCCGGGCGGTGGCCGACGACCAGGAGGCAGCCCAGCTGTCCGGGGTGAACTACCGGCACGTGTTCGGCATTGCCGGCGCGATCGCGTTCGGCACGGTGGCGCTGGCCGGCATGGCCTACGGCATGTATTCCCAGCTGTCCCCCACCACCGGCACCGACACGATCCTGCTGTTCGCGTTCGCCGCGGTGGTCATCGGCGGCCTCGGCTCGCTGTGGGGCACCCTGCTGGGCGGCGTCGTGCTCGGGGTGGCCCAGCAGATCGGCGCCCAGATCAACATCTCCGACGAGGTGCTGGCCGGGTACATCGTGTTCCTGGCCGTGCTGGTGCTCAGACCCCAGGGCCTGACCGGCCGCAGGAGCCAGTCATGAGCGTGGTGGCCGAGCGCCCGGAGCGGCCGGCCCCTCCCCCGCGCGGCTGAGGGTCACCCGGTCGCGGCGGAATGTGGCCTGGACCGGGCTGGGCGCGCTGATCGTGGTGGTGGTGTTCGCGCTGCTGCCGTACATCGTCTACTCGGGCACGACCAGCATCCTGGTCCAGGGGTTCATCGTGCTCACGCTGGCCAGCATGTGGAACCTGCTGGCCGGCTACGCCGGGCTGGTCTCGGTCGGCCAGCAGGTCTTCGTGGGCCTGGGCGCGTACTTCGTGCTGATCCTGGCCATCGGCGGCATCTCGCCGTTCGCGGCCCTGCCGGTGGCGGCGATCGGCTGCGCGGTCGCCGCGCTGCCGCTCTGGTGGCTGGTGTCCCGGCTGCGCAGCGGGTACTTCGCCATCGCCACCTGGGTGCTGGCGGCGACGGTGATGCTGATCATCGAGAAGTTCTCCTCGATCGGCGGCGGCACCGGCATGCCGCTGCCCGGCCTCACCGGGCTGGACTCGACGCTGCTGACCGCCTACACCTACTGGGCCGGGCTGATCGTCACCGTGGTCTCGCTGGGCGGCATCTACCTCCTGCTGCGCGGCCGGCTGGGGCTGGTGCTGACCGCCATCCGCGACGACGAGGTGGCCGCCCGCAGCTCCGGGGCCCGGGTCGGGCTGGCCCGGGTGCTGGTGTTCGTGGTGGCCGGGGCCGGGTGCGGCGGCGCCGGCGCGGTACTGGCCATCAGCCAGCTGCAGGTCCAGCCGAGCGCGGTGTTCAGCGTGCAATGGACCGCCGAGATGGCGTTCGCGACGATCATCGGCGGCCTCGGCACGATCGAGGGCCCGATCATCGGCACGATCGTGTACATGGTGCTGCAGCAGACGCTGGCCTCCTACAACGCCTGGTACCTGATCATTTTGGGCATCGTGGCGATCGCGATCGCGCTGTGGTTGCGGCGCGGCCTGTGGGGCTGGGTCGACGAGCACCTGCACCTGCGGCTGTTCCCGGTCGGTTACTGGCTCTGGCCCGAAGACGACCCGGGCCGCCGGGGGTGGCGGCGGGCGCGCTGACCTGCGCCGTCGGCGGCCTGCGGGGCCGCGGTATGGGGCAGAATGCGAACGTGCTGCTGAGTGAGATGGCCGACGCGTCGGAGGCGGTGGCCGCGACGTCTTCCCGGCTGGCCAAGATCGAGGTCCTGGCCAAGGCCCTGCACGATGCGGGGCCGGCCGAGGTCACGATCGCGGTCGCCTACCTGTCCGGTGAGCTGCCGCAGCGGCAGATCGGCGTGGGCTGGGCGACGCTCCGCCAGGCGCCCGCGCCCGCCGATACCGCCACGCTGACCCTGACCGAGGTGGACGGCGCGTTCACCGCGATCGGCGCGACCGTCGGCAAGGGCTCGCAGGCCGCCCGCAAGCAGCTGGTCGACGAGCTGTTCGGCCGGGCCACCGAGAAGGAGCAGTCGTTCCTGATCCGGCTGCTGTCCGGCGAGCTGCACCAGGGCGCGCTGGAAGGCGTCATGGCCGAGGCGATCGCCCGGGCCGCCGGCGTCCCGTCGGCTGAGGTCCGGCGCGCGCTGATGCTGTCCGGCTCGATGCGCACGGTCGCCGAGACCGCGATGGCCGAGGGCGCGGACGGGCTGCGCCGGTTCGGGCTCCAGGTAGGCCGGCCGATCGGCCCGATGCTGGCCTCTTCGGCCCCGACCGTCGCCGACGCGCTGGCCAAGATCAGCCCGGCCGCGGTCGAGTGGAAGATGGACGGCATCCGCGTCCAGGTCCACCTGCGCGACGGCCAGGCCCGGTTGTACACCCGGACGCTGGACGACATCACCGACCGGCTGCCCGACGTGGTCGCCGAGCTCGCCCAGCTGCCCGCCCGCGACGCGGTGCTGGACGGTGAGCTGATCGCCCTGCGCGAGGACGGGCGGCCCTATCCGTTCCAGGTCACCGCCTCGCGCACCTCCCGGCGGACCGGCGAGGCGGCGGCCGGGCTGTCGGCGTTCCTGTTCGACATCGTGCACCTGGACGGGGCGGACCTGATCGACCAGCCGGGAGCGGAGCGGTTCGCAGCGCTGGCGCGGGTGGTGCCGGAGCGGCTGCGGATGCCACGGCTGGTGACCTCCTCGGTCGAGGAGGCGACGGCGTTCTTCGACGACGCGCTGGCCCACGGGCACGAGGGCGTGGTGGTCAAGTCGCTGGACACCCCGTACACGGCGGGCCGCCGCGGGACCGGCTGGATCAAGGTCAAGCCCCGGCACACGCTGGACCTGGTGATCCTGGCGGCCGAGTGGGGCCACGGCCGCCGCCGGGGCTGGCTGTCCAACCTGCACCTGGGCGCCCGCGACCCGGAGACCGGCGGCTACATCATGCTCGGCAAGACGTTCAAGGGCCTCACCGACGAGATGCTCACCTGGCAGACCGAACGGCTGCTCGCGCTGGAGGACTCCCGGGACGACTACACCGTCTACGTCCGTCCCGAGCTGGTCGCGGAGATCGCGTTCGACGGGGTGCAGCGCAGCCCCCGCTACCCGGGCGGGATCGCGCTGCGGTTCGCCCGGGTGCTGCGCTATCGCGAGGACAAGTCGGCGGCCGAGGCTGACACGCTGGAGACGGTCCGGGCGACGTCGCCGCACTGAGCGGCGCCCGGGGCGCTGCCGGGACCCGTGTGACTCGTGAGATTCGTGTGACTCGTGAGGCGGACCTCGGGCTCGCCTCCCCAATCCCACCGTCCCCAGACGTTTCAAGATCCATCCTAGGGTGACGTTTTCAGTCGTATTCACCCTGAAAACGTCACCCGCCAATGGATCATCCCCAGGCTCGTGGCCGGTGTGACGCACGAATCCGCTGAGGCACCAGGTGACGCGGGATGCGACGTCGGCGGAGCCCACCAAGGCGGGTCCGCCGGCCGCGCCCGGCGGAGTTACTTCTTCTTCTTGTTGCGCTTGTTGTTACCGCGGAAGGCGGCCGGGACGTTGTTGTCGTTGCCGCCCAGGCCGGGCAGGCCACCGCCCAGCCCCTTGGGCAGGCCGCCCTGCTGGAGCGCGGCCAGCGTCTCGGCCATGTCCTGGTTGCTGAAGCCCTCCGGCAGGCCAGCGCCCAAGCCACCGGCGCGGCCGTTACCGGGCACGGACTCGCCGTTGCCGCCCGTCGTCGCCTCGGCCGCCCGGGCCGCGGCCCGGCGCGGGTCACCGCCCGGGTGCTTGCGCTTGGACTTGCCCTTCTTGGTGGCCTTGGTCGCGGCCCGGCGCATGCCGGGCGGCAGGCCCGGCACTCCCGCCAGCCCGCCGCCGAGCATCTGCTTCATCTGCTTCTGGCCCTCTTGGAAGTTCTGGATGAGGGCACCGACCTGGCCCGGCGTCACGCCGGAGCCGCCGGCGATGCGGGCCCGGCGCGAACCGTTGACGATCTTGGGGTTGCGGCGCTCCTCCGGGGTCATCGACTGGACGATCGCGGTGGCGCGGTCCAGGTCCTTGTCGTTGACCTGGTCGAGGAGCTCCTTGTTCTTACCGGCGCCGGGCAGCATGCCGAGCAGGTTCCCGATCGGGCCCATCTTGCGCACCATCTGGATCTGCTCGACGAAGTCTTCCAGCGTGAAGCCCTCGCCCGAGATCATCCGGTCGGCCAGGGCGGTCGTCTGCTCCTCGTCGAAGTGCCGCTCGGCCTGCTCGATCAGGGTGAGCATGTCGCCCATGTCGAGGATGCGGCCCGCCATCCGGTCCGGGTGGAAGACGTCGAAGTCCTCGAGCTTCTCACCGGCGGAGGCGAACATGATCGGGCGTCCGGTGAGCTCGACGATGGACAGCGCCGCACCACCGCGGGCGTCGCCGTCGAGCTTGGTGAGGACGACCCCGTCGTAGCCGACGCCGTCCAGGAACGCCTGGGCGGTGGCCACCGCGTCCTGGCCGATCATCGCGTCGACCACGAACAGGATCTCATCCGGCTGGGTCGCGTCCCGGATCGCCGCGGCCTGCTGCATCATCTCCTCGTCGATGCCCAGGCGGCCGGCGGTGTCGATGATGACCATGTTCTGCTGGCGGCGCTGCGCCTCTTCGATGGACCGGCGGGCCACCGCGACCGGGTCGCCGACGCCGTTGCCGGGCTCGGGCGCGTAGACCGGGACGCCTGCCCGCTCCCCGACGATCTGCAGCTGCTGCACCGCGTTGGGGCGCTGCAGGTCGGCCGCGACCAGCATCGGGGTGTTGCCCTGCTCGCGCAGCCAGAGGGCGAGCTTGCCCGCCAGCGTGGTCTTACCCGAACCCTGCAGACCGGCCAGCAGGATGACGGTGGGCGGGTTCTTGGCGAACCGCAACCGGCGGGTCTCCCCGCCCAGGATCGAGATCAGCTCATCATTGACGATCTTGATGACCTGCTGCGCCGGGTTGAGCGCGCCCGACACTTCCTCGCCACCGGCCCGCTCCTTGACCCGGGCGATGAACTGCCGGACCACCGGCAGCGCAACGTCGGCCTCCAGCAGCGCGATGCGGATCTCCCGCGCCGTCGCGTCGATGTCGGCCTGAGAGAGCCTTCCCTTGCCCCGGAGGGAGGAGAAGACCGTGGTCAGCCGTTCGGAAAGGGTCTCGAACACGTTTCTTTGCCATCCTCACGCAGCCCGCGTATCCGTCTATCAAGGCTATCTGCTCACGTTTGCGCGCCGGCCGTCGTAAGCCAAAGGATGAATTTTATTAAAGGGCATCACCGGGCGCGGCGTTGACCCGACGGTGCGTGGTGAGACCGCTAGGGCTTGGTCAGGACTCGTCAGGGCTGTCAGGGCTGGTCAGGCGGACAGCGCGGTGAGCACCGCCTCGATCGTTGCCTGCCGGGCGTCCCGGCTGGTCAGTGGCTGGCCGCTCTCGTCGGCGACGTAGAAGACGTCCACCGCCTCGGCGCCCAGCGTCTCCACCCGGGCCGACCGCAGGTCCAGCCCGCAGCCGCCCAGGGCCCGGCCGATCCGCCACAGCAGGCCCGGCTCGTCGTGGGCCCGGACCTCGACCACGGTGGCGGTCAGTGAGGCGTCGTCCACCAGCGTGACCTTGGGCGGGGCGACGACCGCGCCGCGCGGGCGGGCAGCGCGGACTCGCCGTTCCAGCCGCTCCTCCACGTCCAGCCGCCCTTCGAGCATCCGCCGCAGGTCGCTGGCCACCAGGGCGCCGTCGGGCGGGTCGCCGTACTCGGGCGCCACCTGGAACACGGCCACCGCGGTCGGGCCGACCGAGGTGGCGTTGGCCCCGCGCACCGCCAGCCGGTGCGAGGCGAGCACGCCCGCGGCCCGCCAGAGCAGCCCCGGCCGGTCCGGCGCGACCACCGTGACCTCGTCGTCCTTGACCACGGCGGCCGGGCCACCCGCCTCGACCAGGGCGAGCTGGTCCTCCCGGAGCGGCCCGGGGCCGGGCGGCGGGCCGCCCGCCAGCACCGCTTCCACCCGGCGCACCAAGTCGGCGACCAGGCCCGCCTTCCAGTCGTTCCAGGCCGCTGGCCCGGTGGCGAGGCCGTCGGCGATGGCCAGCGCGTGCAGCAATTCGAGCAACGGCCGGCTGCCGATCGTGCGGGCCACCTGCTCGACGGTGACCGGGTCGTCCAGGTCCCGGCGGGTGGCGACCAGAGGGAGCAGCAGGTGGTGCCGGGCGGCCTTGGCCACCAGCTCCGCGTCGGCCTCGCTCAGGCCGATCCGGCAGGCCACGTCGCGGGCCACCACCTCGCCGCTGACGCTGTGGTCGCCCGGCCAGCCCTTGCCCAGGTCGTGCAGCAGGGCGGCCAGCAGCAGCAGGTCGGGCCGGGCGACGTCGCGGGTCATCGCGGCGGCGTGCGCGGCCGCCTCGACCAGGTGCCGGTCCACGGTGTAGGTGTGCAGGGGATTGTGCTGGGGCCGGTTGCGGACCCGTTCCCAGTCCGGGATCAGCCCCGTGATCAGGCCCTCCTGATCGAGGGCCTCCCAGACCGCGATGGCCTCGGGTCCCGCTCCCAGCAGGGCCACCAGGGCGTCCCGGGCCTCGGCCGGCCAGGGCACCGGCAGCGGCGGGCAATCGGCCAGCCGGGCCAGCGCCCGCGGGGCCAGCGGGTGGCCGGCCTGGGCGGCGGCGGCCGCCGCCCGCAGCAGCAGCACCGGGTCGGCGGCGGGGTCGGCCGCGCGGGCCAGCACCACCTCGCCGTCCTGTTCGACCACGCCGTCGGCCAGCGGCCGCCGTTCCAGCTTGCGCCGTCGCAGGCGCCGCCCGGAGGCCCGCTCGGCCTGCCGGAACGCGTGGTCGACGGCGTAGGCCACGGTCCGGCCGGCCCCCGCCAGCTCGCGCAGCAGCGCGTCGCCGTCCAGCAGCCCGGCGGCCCGGGCCACCTCGTCGTGCTCCTCCTGGACCAGCCGGTCGGAGGACCGGCCGGTGATCTCGTGCAGGATGTGGCGGGCGTCCAGGATCGACTCGTAGGCGGCCCGGACCCGCGGCCCGGGGGCCGAGGCCACCCAGGCGGCCGCGATCGCCTGGATCGCGTGCACGTCCCGCTGCCCGCCCCGGGCCTCCTTGAGGTCCGGTTCGAGCAGGAACGCCAGCTCGCCGAACAGCCGGGCCCGCTCGTTGTGCAGCTCGCGCAGGTCGGCCAGCCGTGTCCTGGCCGCCGCGCGCCAGTCCTCCAGGGCGCCCTCGCGCAGCTGCACGGTGAGCGCGGGATCCCCGGCCACGTGGCGGGCGTTCAGCAGCCCGAGGGCGACCTTGAGGTCGGCCCGGGCTACCCGGCGAGCCTGCGGGACGGTCCGGACCGCGTGGTCCAGGCGCGCGCCGGAATCCCAGACCGGGTACCAGATCCGGTCCGCGATCGAAGCGATGCCCTCGCGCCCGGAGTGCAGCAGCAGCACGTCCAGGTCGCTGCCGGGCAGCAGCTCCCGGCGCCCGTAGCCGCCCACCGCAACCAGGGCGACCCCCGGTTCGGCGCCGAGCATGCCCGCCAGCCAGCGATCGGTTTCCGTGGACCGGCGAGCACGATCGGCGGCGAACGACGTCATCAAGGCCACTTGGTTCCCGGTGGGCAAGCTGGCTCTAGATCGCGTCGGGTCCGCGTTCCCCGGTGCGGACTCTGACCACCGCGTCGACAGGGGTCGACCAGACCTTCCCGTCGCCGATCCGCCCGGTCTGGGCGGCCTTGACGATCACGCCGATCAGGTCGTCGGCGTCCTCGTCGTCGCAGAGCACCTCCAGCCGGACCTTGGGCACCAGGTCGACCTGGTATTCGGCGCCGCGGTAGACCTCGGTGTGTCCACGCTGACGGCCGTAGCCGCTCGACTCGACCACAGTCATGCCCTTGACCCCGAACGCTTGCAGGGCGGCTTTGACGTCGTCCAGCTTGAATGGCTTGATGACCGCGGTGACGAGCTTCATACGACCACCCTTTCCTCTCCTGGCAGGTACTTTCCGGCATACGAGTTTCCGGTGGCATGCCGGTATGTGTCGGCAGCGTGAAACCGGCCCGCCTTATGTTACGGACACGTTTCCTGCGTTCAGGGGGCTCGAAAGGGGCTGGTGGGCTCAGAACGGGAAGCGGGATTCGCCGCCGCGATCGTCGCGATATTCGCCTGAATACGGACCGTCGTTGCGGTCGTTGTGGTCGTTACGGTCGTCGCCCCCGCGGTCGCTCCGGTGGTCGCCCCGCCGGTCGCCCCGGTGGTCGCCCCGGCGGTCGCCCCGGGCCGGAGCGCCGAGGTCGGGCCGGGTGGCCTGCGGTGGGTGGTAGTCGGCGGCGGGACCCGGATAATCGATGACCGTGCTGTAGTCGGGCCGGCTGTAGTCGAGGGGCGCAGGCCGCGCTTCGTACGCCGGAGGCGGGCCGGGGTCATGGCCGAGCGGAGCGCGGTGCCGGTGGGCGGCGCCCGGGTGGCGGCGGGCCACCTCCCCGTAGATGGCGGGATCGGCCTGCGGGGCGGGCGGCGCCGACAGTGGCGCGGGGTGGGCAGGACGGCCGGGCCGGATGGCGGGCGGCGCGAACGCGGCCGCCGGCGAGGGCTGACGCCCGGGCTCGGCTAGCCAGGCGGCTGACGGTGGCTGAGCAGTCGGGGGGTGCCCGGGCCAAAGGGACTGCTGGGGTTGAACTGGCGGCGGTCCCCCCGGCCAGAGAGACTCCTCGGGCTGAACTGGCGGCGGTCCCTCCGGCCGGGCGGATGGCGAGGGCTGAGTAGCGGCCGGGGACTGAGTGGCGGGCGGCAACGGAGCGGCGGGCAGCGCGGGCCAGCTGGCCGGCGGCGCTTGAGCGGCGGCCGGGTACGGGCCAGGGGCCGCGGGCGGCGCGTGCCGGCCGGCCGGGGGCGCTGGATGACCGAACGGGGGCGTCGGATGGCGGGCAGGGGGCATCGAACGGCTGGCCGGAGCAACCGAACGGTGAGCGCCCGGGCGGCCGGAGGGACGGCCGGGCTGACGGCCGGAGCCGGGCTGACGGCCGGGGCCGGAGTCCGGCCCGAGGCTGTTCCGGACCGCTACCCGATGGGCGTGCTCCAGCATCTCGGTCGCCTTGGCGCTGGCCTCGGCCAGGATCTTCTCCCGGCGGCGCTGGGCTTCGTGTGCCACCTCACGGCTGTAGGCGTGCGCATCGGACACGTAACGCTCGGCGGTCTGCTGGGCCTTGGCCAGGATGCGGATGGCCTGGTCATTGGCGTCCAGCGGCTGCGGCCGGGCGGCCAGCCGCGGGTCGTACGGCGGGCTGGGGGCAGGCACCCGGGCCGGAGCACCAGGCAGGGCAGCCACGGGGACACCAAAGTGGGCACCGGGCGGCGCGCCCGGCGGGGCGCCGACGGGGGCGCCGAGTGGCACCACCCCGGACGGCAGGGCGGGCCGGGCGGTCCGGCCGACGGCCTGTGCCCGGCCCGATGCCCAGCCGCGCAGCCGGTGCACCTCGGCCTGGAGCGCGGACCGCTCCTCCAGCAACACCGACAGCTCCTGCTCCACCTGATCACAGAAGTCGCGCACATCGTCCTCGTCGAACCCGCGTCGCCCCAGGCGCGCCAGCCGGAACGAGATCGACCGCACCCGGCCCGGGGTCAGGCGGGCGCGCTGCGCACGTCGTAGGTTCACATCGCGCTCCCGGCCCGGTCCCAGTCGATGCCGTCGTGCCGGCTCAGCGCAGACTCTCCGGGGCCAATCCGCAACCAGTAACGGCCGGCCCAAAACCGGCCGAGCCTGCCGATTGCCGAAATTGCCGGTGGATCGTCGTCGGCATCCGGCCGCTCGCCCATCGGCAGCTCCGTACTCTCCGCATTCGGATACGCACCGTATGGGGTCGGACCAGGACAGCAAACATCCATCGCGATCATCTCCGGAGAAAGGCCGGCCACGGGGCCGATCGCGTGCATCGTAACGGATTAATCCGTTATCGCAACTAATCGGGAGAACAAATTCCCGGGCCGCGGGAAATAAGTTCCTTGCATTTTGTGAAGCGCATTTCCAGCCGCCAGAATTCACGACCCGACATCGCGCCCAACGGGCATCAGGTACATCTTCGGTTCCGGACATTACGCCCATAACGGTCACTAACTCGGCTCCGCACGTGACAGACCATCCTCAAGTGTCTGGAGTTGCGCATGGGACCAGAGGGAAGCTGGCTGGACGGCGGTGGGCGGCTCCGGCCGGCGCGCCGGGAAGCGAGGGAGGAGGAGGCCGGCGGGACGGGGCGTGCTGGGGCGTCCGCGGCAGTCCGACGGGAGTGGCTCCGGGCGAGCTCGGCAACGCTCCGTGTTGCCGAAATTGCCGGAGTTTGCGGCCAAACCAGGGTGCCTGGCTGCCGAATTGCCGAAAGAACCGCCCTTCACCGGGCGGCTGGGCGCGGCTGCCAGCCGGCCGGGCTTCCCAGAAGGCTCGCGGTCTTGTTGCCCCCGGCGGGGGGTTATTTGTGCATGCGGCGTGCCTCTCCTGGCCCGTCAGTCACACGAGTTTCAAGATCGATCGCCGGGTTACGTTCACGGCGCTATTCACTGGGCGGGGTCAGGGGGTGGTTGCAACACCACTGGCATCTGACGGGTTTGACAGTAGCTCGTTGAGGGCTTCGGCGGGGGTGCGCCAGCTGAGGGTCTGGCGGGGGCGGCCGTTGAGCCTGGCGGCGATCTCGGCGAGGTGGTGCCGGGAGTGACCGGACAAGATGGTGGCTTTGGGGAAGTACTGGCGCAGCAGCCCGTTGGTGTTTTCGTTGCTGCCCCGCTGCCAGGGGCTGTGCGGGTCGCAGAAGTAAATGTCCAGGCCGGTGGCCAGGGTGATCTGGGCGTGCCGGGCCATTTCCTTGCCCTGGTCCCAGGTCAGGGATTTACGCAGGTGAGCGGGCAGCTCGAGCATCGTTTCGGTCATCGCCGCGGCGACGGTGACGGCGTCGTGGCGGCCGCGGGGCAGATAAAGCAGCAGGCAGAACCGGGTGCTCCGCTCGACCAGGGTCCCGATCGCCGACGTGCCGCCCTTGCCCAGGATCAGGTCCCCTTCCCAGTGGCCGGGCACGGCCCGGTCGGCGGCCTCGGGGGGCCGTTCGCTGATCATGATCATGTCCTTGATCCGCCCGGCGCCGGTGGGCCGCCCGGCCGGGCGGCGGGGCCGGCGCAGCGCCCGCCCCGTCCGCAGGCTGGCCGCCAGTTCGCGGCGCAAAGCACCGCGGCCCTGCACGTAGATGGACTGGTAGATGGTTTCGTGCGACACCCGCATCTCCGGCTGGCCGGGGAACTCGATCGCCAGCCGGGCGCTGATCTGCCGCGGCGACCACTGCTTATCCAGCCAGTGTTCCACCCGTTCACGCAGCACCGGATCCGCGGCCAGCTTCGCGGTCTTCGGCCGCCGGGCCCGGTACTGCGCCGCGGCCTGTGCGCCCAGGGCCCGGTACCGGCCCCTGGCGGTCCGGTTCCGGGCCACCTCCCGGCAGATCGTGCTGGCCGGCCGGCCCAGCTGCCGCGCGATGGCCCGCAACGGCTGGCCCGCCGCCACGCCGAGCGCGATCTCCTCCCGCTCGGCCGCCGCCAGATACCGCCGGCCCAGCGGCCGGGTCCCGTTAGCTTTCACCCCGCCAGCCTGGCGGAACCACACCTCCGCCGTCTGCACCGGCAGCCCGCACCGGGCCGCCGCAGCCCGCCAGCTCACCCCCGCCCGGACCAGCTCCCAGAACTCCACCCGCACCGCCCGCGGCAACCCCCGCGCACCCGTTTTCAGCACCACAACGACTCCCTAAACGATCAAGCCGTTGCAACCACCGCTTGAAACCGCCCTGAAAACGCAACCGATCAACGGATCATGACCCGGGAGACGCGGCCCGGCGGCACGGTGACCGTGCCATGGCCGGCTGCTCGGGGTGGTACGCCGCCGGGGGCGGAAAGCCTCGGGCGGCGGGACGATCTAGTTGGAGATGATGGCGTCTACGAAGGTGGTGGGGTCGAAGGGGGCCAGGTCGTCGGCGCCTTCGCCCAGGCCTACCAGCTTGACCGGGACGCCCAGCTCGCGCTGGACGGCGATGACGATGCCGCCCTTGGCGGTGCCGTCCAGCTTGGTCAGGACGATGCCGGTGATGTCGACGACCTCGGCGAACACGCGGGCCTGGCGGAGGCCATTCTGGCCGGTGGTGGCGTCCAGGACCAGGAGTACCTCATCGACCGGGGTGCGCTTCTCGATGACCCGTTTTACCTTGCCCAGCTCGTCCATCAGGCCGGTCTTGGTGTGCAGGCGCCCGGCCGTGTCGACCAGGACCACGTCGACCTTGAGGTCGGTGCCCTTGGCGACGGCGTCGAAGGCCACGGCGGCCGGGTCGGCGCCTTCGCGGTCGGCGCGGACGGTCTGTGCCCCGACCCGCTCACCCCAGGTTTGCAGCTGGTCGGCGGCCGCCGCCCGGAAGGTGTCGGCCGCGCCCAACAGGACGGTCTTGCCGTCGCCGACCAGGACCCGGGCCAGCTTGCCGGCCGTGGTGGTCTTGCCGGTGCCGTTGACGCCGACCATCATCATGACGGCCGGGGCGCCGCTGTGCTTCTCCTCGTTGAGCGTGCGGTCCAGGTCCGGGCCGATCTGATTGACCAGCTCGGTGCGGAGCAGGTCGCGCACCTGGTCGACGTCGCGGACGCCCAGCACCTTGACCTTGGTGCGCAGCTCTTCGACGACCTGCCGGGCCGGGGCGACGCCCACGTCCGCGGTGATCAGCACCTCTTCGATCTCGTCCCAGGTGTCGTCGTCCAGCCGGTCGCGGGAGAGCAGCCCGAGCAGGACCGAGCCCATCGACGACTGGGAACGCGACAGCCGGTCGCGCAGCCGGACCAGCCGCCCGGCCGACGGCGGCGGCTTCTCGATCTCAGGCGCGGACGGCTGCGGCGGGACGCGGGACGGCGCGGGCGGGGCGATGACCGCCGCGTCCGTGTCCTCACCCGGGGTGCGCAGCTCGTCCTGGCCGGGCGCCTCCGGCGGCGTGACCACCTCGGTGGGCTGGCCGCGAAGGCGCCGACGGGGACGGACCAGCGTCAGCCAGCCCACCTCGGTCACCACCGCGACGAAGAGGACCGCCAGGACAATGATGAGAATTAGAGTTTCCATGCCGATCTCAGTCTCTCAGGCTGCTGGGACGGTTTCGCCCGGGCCGAGGGTATCTGCTCACCGGGTGGGGTGCGCAAACACGGGGTGGCGGCCGGGAGCCCGGCGCCGGGCGGTCAGGCGGGCTCGCGCTCGTTCAGGCGCTGGCTGACGACGGCCGAGACGCCGTCCCCGCGCATGCTCACGCCGTAGAGGGCGTCGGCGCACTCCATCGTGCGGCGCTGGTGGGTGATGACGATGAGCTGCGAACTCTCCTGCAGCTCACGGAAGATCAGCAGCAGCCGCCCCAGGTTCGTGTCGTCCAGGGCCGCCTCGACCTCGTCGAGCACGTAGAACGGCGAGGGGCGGGCCTTGAAGATCGCACACAAGAAGGCGATGGCGGTCAGCGAGCGCTCGCCGCCCGACAGCAGCGAGAGCCGCTTGACCTTCTTGCCGGGCGGGCGGGCCTCGACCTCGATGCCGGTGGCCAGCATGTCGTCCGGCTCGGTGAGCACCAGCTGCCCATGGCCACCGGGGAACAGCCGGCTGAAGATCTGCTCGAACTCCCGGGCGATGTCGGCGTAGGCAGAGGCGAACACCTCCTGCACCCGGTCGTCGACCTCCTTGACCACGGTGAGCAGGTCGCGGCGGGTCTTCTTGAGGTCCTCGAGCTGGGTGACCAGGAACGCGTGCCGCTCCTGAAGGGCGGCGTACTCCTCCAGCGCCAGCGGGTTGACCTTGCCCAGCTTGACCAGGTCACGCGCGGCGGCCTCGGCCCGCTTCTCCTGGGCGGCCCGGTCGTAGGCGGCCGGCAGCTGGCCCTCCTCCGCGTCGGCGGGGGGCGGGATCGGCACGTCCGGGCCGTACTCGCCGACCAGCTGGGCCGCCTCGACGCCGAACTCCTCGACCGCGTGGGCCGCCATCTGCTCCAGCCGCAACCGGTGCTCGGCCCGGGCGATCTCCGCGCCGTGCGCGGAGCTGACCACGGTGTCCAGCTCGGCGGCCTGGTCACGCACCCGGGCCCGGACCACCTTCAGCTCCTCGGTCCCGGCCGCGGTGGCCTGCTCGGCCTCGGTACGCCGGGCCAGCGCGGCCTCGAGCGACTGCTCGGCCCGGGCCACGGCCAGCTGGGCGCCCCGGGCGACCGCCCGGGCCACGGCCGCGTCGGCCGCCCGCTGCCGCAGCCGGGCCTGGGCCCGCTCGCGCGCCTGCCGCTCGGCCGCGGCGGCCGAGTTCAGCGAGTCGGCGCGGCCCTCGATGGCCCGCAGCCGCTCCTCGACCGTGCGCACCTCCAGGCGCGCCTCCATCTCGGCGTTGCGGGCCATCGTGCACCGCTGGGCCAGCGTGTCCTTGACCTCCGCGGCGTGGCCCGCCTCGGCGTCCTGGCCGGCCTCGTCCCCGGCCGCGTCGGCCGACGCCTCGGCCTCGGTCAGCCGATCGGTCAGCTCGGTCAGCCGGGCCATGTCCTTTTCCCCCGCCCGGCGGGCCGCCTCGATGGCCGCCTCCAGGCGCCGGACCTCGTCGCCGGCGGCCCGGGCGGCGCCGGCCAGGCGGCCCAGGCGGCCGGAGATCTCGGCCGCGGCCGAGTCGGCCTGGCGCATCCGGGTGCGGGCCTCATCGACGGCCCGGCGGGCGGCGGACTCCGAGCTGACCGCGATCGCGAGCCGTTCGGCGGCGTCCTCGCACTGGTCCTGGGCCTCTTGCAGGCCGGTGGCGGCGTCGTCGGCGGCCGCCCTGACTTCCAGCAGGCTCTGCTGGCCGGCCGAGCCGCCGATGGACCAGTGGGCGCCGAGCACGTCCCCGTCCCTGGTCACCACCCGCTGCCCGGGGGCGGCCCGCATCAGGTCGGCGGCCTGCTCCAGGCTGGCCGCGACCACCACCCCGCCCAGCAGCTGGTGCACCGCCGGGCGGAGCTCGTCGGTGGCCTGCACCAGGTCGAGCGCGTAGCGAGCGCCGGACGGCAGGTCCCCGCGGTCGCCGCGGGACCGGGACTTGCTGGCTACCGAGTGGCCCACGTCGGGGTGCCCGGCGATGACCAGGCCAGCGGTGCCCGCACCCGATTCGCGCAGCACGGTGAGGATGGCGATGGCCGCGTTCAGGTCGGTGACCGCGACCGCGTTGGCGGCCGCCCCCAGCGCCGCCGCGATCGCGACCTGGGCGCCCTCCTCGACGGTGATGCCCTCGGCGAACGGCCCGATGATGCCGCTGAACCGGCCCTGCTGGCTGGTCTCGGCCAGCAGGTCGGCGGAGGCGTCGGCGCCGCGCCGGAACGCCTCCTGCAACGTCTCGACCCGGGACCGCAGCGCGGTGTACCGCCGGGTGGCCTCGGCCTCGGCCTTGCGCAGCTCGCCGACCTTGGCGCTGGCCGCGGCCAGCAGCGTGCCGGCCTCCTCGTGGGCGGCGGCGATCTCGGCCCGGCCCTCGTCGTGGCCGGACACCTGCTCGGCGGCCTGGGCGTGCTCCAGCTGGGCGCGCTCGGCCCGGGCGCGGGCCTCGGCGGCCGACGCGGCCAACCGCTCCAGCTCCTCCTCGGCGGCGGCCTGGCGGCTGCTGGCCGCGCCGACCTGGCCGCGCAGCTTGGCCAGCCGGTCGGCCCGGGTGGCGGCGGCCCTGGTGTCGTCGGCGATGCGCCGCTCGATCCGGGCCAGCTCAGCCTCGGCCCCGGACCGCTCGCTGACGGCGGCGGTGAGCCGGTCCCGGCCCACGGCCAGCCGGGCGCTGAGGATGTCTTCTTCTTCGCACAGCTCGGCGGCCTGCCGGTCCAGCTCGTCGGGGTCACGGCCGGGGCGCTCGGCGACCGGCTCGGCCGCCAGGTGCCGGTGCCGCTCCTCGGCCAGGCCGGCGGTCGAACGCAGCCGCTCGGCCAGCGAGGACAAGCCGAACCAGGTCTCCTGGGCCTGAGCCAGCACGGTGGCGTGCTGCTGGGCGGCGGTGTCGAGCTCGGCCTCCCGGCGGCGGGCGTCGGACAGTGCACCCTCCAGCGCGGTCCGGCGGGCCAGCACGGCGGCCTCGTCGGCCTCGTCGGCCTCCAGCTTGGCGGCCAGCGTCACGTAGTCGTCGGCCAGCAGCCGCAGCCGGGAGTCGCGCAGGTCAGCCTGGATGACGGCGGCGCGCCGGGCCACCTCGGCCTGGCGGCCCAGCGGCTTGAGCCGCCGGCCGAGCTCGCCGGTGAGGTCGACCAGGCGGGTCAGGTTCGCCTGCATGGCTTCCAGCTTGCGCAGCGCCTTCTCCTTGCGGCGGCGGTGCTTGAGCACGCCGGCCGCCTCCTCGATCAGCGCGCGGCGGGCCTCCGGGCCCGCGTGCAGGACGGTGTCGAGCTGGCCCTGGCCCACGATGACGTGCATCTCCCGGCCGAGGCCGGAGTCGGACAGCAGCTCCTGGACGTCCAGCAGGCGGCACCGGTCGCCGTTGATGGCGTACTCGCTCTGGCCGGAGCGGAACATCAGCCGGCTGATCGTCACCTCGGCGTAGTCGATGGGCAGCGCGCCATCGCTGTTGTCGATGGTCAGCGTGACCTCGGCCCGGCCCAGCGGGGGCCGCGAGGTGGTGCCGGCGAAGACGACGTCCTCCATCTTGCCGCCGCGCAGCGACTTGGCGCCCTGCTCGCCCATGACCCAGGCCAGGGCGTCGACGATGTTGGACTTGCCGGAGCCGTTGGGGCCGACCACGCAGGTGATGCCGGGCTCGAGCCGCAGCGAGGTGGCGGACGCGAACGACTTGAAGCCGCGCAGGGTCAGGCTCTTCAGGTACACCGGAGCCCTCCCTCCTGCTCAGCCCCGTCGACGGGCCGCCAGCGCGGGCGGCCGTCTCGCCGAGACCTTACCGTGCAGCACCGTCAAATGCGGCTTACTGCGGATTGCGCCCCGGTGACAGGAGGGAAGGAGACACCGGGGACAGCCTGGTCAGCCGATGGCACCGGATCGACCGGGTCACCGGCTGCCGGGGTGGTGCCGGATGGCATCCCGCACAGGTGTGCGGGACAAGACAATAGGGACGCCCGATGAGGCAGGGGCGTCCCTATCTGGTTGTGCTGATGGTGCTGTCGTTTTGCCTTGTTGTGCAGGCGCTCGTCATGTGAGCGCCGGCTCGCGGCCCGCTACCAGAAGCTCATCATCGCTGGCTCCGGCCATGAGTGCATCGTTCTCGTCCTGCAGCCGCATAAGCTCGGCTTCCAGGTCACGCACTCGCTGCTGGAGTCGGCGCATCTCTGAGATCATCCGGGGGTCGGGACCGCCAACGTGGCCAAGTAGAGCCTTCGCCATGGTGTGGGGTCCTCCACGCTGAGTGACCAGAGTGGGCACAAACTAAATCACGCGTTTTCTCGCGCGTGCATTAACGATATCTAGGTTCTCACTAAGGGCTTGGCTGGTCAAGTTGAGTGCCGACATAGCCCCTGTTATTTACCTTACATGCCGAATTAGGACACCTTCATGGCCGGCCCAGCGTGATCACCCCGGTGATAACCAGGGTGACCACCACAATTAATGCTCGGTGAACCCGTGCAACCGCCCTTGGGGACGTCCCCAGCGCTCGCTGACGTGGGTGACCCGGCCCGGCGTCTGGCCGCCGTTCAGCTCGGCCAGCAGCGCGCGCACGTCGCGGGCGGGGCCCTCGGCGATGACCTCGACCTGGCCGTCGTCCAGGTTCGTCACGGTGCCGGCCAGCCCCAGCGCGGAGGCCTTCAGCCGCACCCAGGCCCGGAAGCCCACGCCCTGGACCCGCCCGACCGCGTACGCGGTCAGCCGGACCGGCCCGGATTCGTCCTGCGGTCCTGGTTTGTCAGACAACACTGCCACACCGTACCGGCTACCAGCGGCCGTTCCGCGGCCGCGGCTGGCAGCGCGGGCAGGTGTAGGACGACCGGTTCATGAACGGGTCCCGGCGGACCGGGGTGCCGCAGCGCGGGCAGGGCCGTCCCTCCTGGCCGTAGACCGCCAGCGAGCGGTCGAAGTAGCCGCTCTCCCCGTTGACGTTGACGTACAGGCTGTCGAAGGAGGTGCCGCCGGCCGCCAGCGCGGTCCGCATGACCTCGCGGATGCCCGCCAGCAGACGGATGATCTCCGGACGGGTCAGCGTGTCGGTGGCCCGCGCGTAGTGCAGCTTGGCCCGCCACAGCGCCTCGTCGGCGTAGATGTTGCCGACGCCGCTGATCAGCGACTGGTCCAGCAGCGCGCGCTTGATGCCGGTACGGCGGCGGCGCAGGGCCGCGATGAACGCGCCCTCGTCGAACGCCTCCTCCAGCGGATCCGGGGCGATGTGCGCGATCGGGCCGGGCAGCTCGGCGCCGTCGGCCGCGATCAGCAGGTGGCCGAACGTCCGCTGATCGGTGAACCGCAGGTCGGGGCCGCCGTCGGTGAACGTGAAGACGGCCCGCACGTGCGGCGACAGCGGGCGGCCGGGGTCACCCACCAGCAGCTGGCCGCTCATGCCCAGGTGGGCCAGGAGAGCGTCCTCGCCGACCGGGAGCCACAGGTACTTGCCGCGCCGGCGGGCACCGCCGACCGGGCGGCCGGCCAGCGCGTCCTCAAAATCGCCGGGCCCGGCCAGGTGATGGCGGACGGCCCGGGGGTGCAGGACGGAGACCTTGTCGATGGTGCGGCCGACCACGTGCCGCTGCAGGCCCTGGCGGACCACTTCGACTTCAGGTAGTTCAGGCATTGCTTTCTTATGAAAAGGGGATCAGGCCGAGGGGCCGGGGCTGTCCGCGCCGGCGTCGCCGTTGGTGGTGGCGCTGATCGCTATCCAGGCGGCCTCGGCGGCCTGCTGCTCGGCCGCCTTCTTGGACCGGCCCTCGCCCGCCCCGAGCACCTTGCCGCCCACCTTGACCGAGGCCCGGAAGGACTTCTGGTGGTCCGGGCCGCTCTCGGCGACGGTGTACTCGGGCACGCCGAGCAGCTCGGCCGCGGTCAGCTCCTGCAGCGAGGTCTTCCAGTCCAGGCCCGCCCCGAGCCGGGCCGACTTCTCGATGACCGGGTCGAACAGCGTGTGCACGAGGTCGTGGGCCGCGTCCAGCCCGCAGTCGATGAACACCGCGCCGATCACGGCCTCCAGCGTGTCGGCCAGGATCGACGGCTTGTCCCGGCCGCCGGTGCCTTCCTCGCCCCGGCCGAGCCGGACGTAGGAACCCAGGTTCAGCCCGCGGGCCACCCCGGCCAGCGCGGTCATGTTGACCACGGCCGCCCGCAGCTTGGCGAGCTGGCCTTCGGGCAGGTTCGGGTAGCCGCGGTACAAGGTGTCGGTCACGACCAGGCCCAGCACCGAGTCGCCGAGGAACTCCAGCCGCTCGTTGGTGGGCAGGCCGCCGTTCTCGTACGCATACGACCGGTGGGTCAGGGCGCGCTCGAGGATGTCGTCGCCGATTGGCACGCCGAGGGCGGCCGGGAGCTCAGATGGATCCCGGCCCGAGGCCGCTCCACTGCCACGCGGCCCATCCCTTACGACGCCCACGGCACGCCTCCTCCAGGCTTATCCGGCTTGGCCTGGTCCGGTCAGGACGGCGTGATGACCTGACGGCGCCGGTAGGTGCCGCACGTCGGGCACGCGACGTGGGGAAGCTTGGGGTCATGGCACTGCGGGCAACTGACCAGCGTCGGCGCACTCGTCTTCCACTGCGAGCGACGCGAACGCGTGTTGCTGCGTGACATCCTCCGCTTGGGAACCGCCACCTCAGCCCTCCTGTCGATCTTCGGCGCCGTTCGGGCGGCCGGTCTGGTCTTCGGTATCAAATCCGTTCAGCTGACGCAGCGCCTCCCACTCGGGGAGGACCTCGTCGTCGTGCTGGTGTCCCGGCCCGGCGTCGGCCAGCCGGACGCCGCACTTGACGCACAGGCCGGCACAGTCGTCCGAGCACAACGGGGACAGCGGCAGTGCGAGCACCACCGCATCGCGGAGCACGGGCTCCAGGTCGAGCAGGTCACCATCGAGCAGCAGTTCGTCCTCGTCGTCTTCCTCGGGGCTCGGCTCGTAGTGATAGAGCTCCTGGAAGCTGGCTTCCACCGACGAGGTCAGTGGCTCGAGGCAGCGGGCGCACTCACCGGTCACCGGCCCCGTGGCCGTGCCGGTGACGAGGACACCCTCGTGCACCGCCTCCAGCCGTGTGGTCACCGTCAGCTCCGAACCCGCGGGCACGCCCGCGAGCTCGACACTCAGGGGATCCGGAGCCGGGATGGTACGGGTCTCTTCCCGAGCGGCGCCTGGCTGGCGTCCCAGCGCTCGCGTATCGAACACGAGCGCCCCGCGCGGGTCGAGGGTGGTTGCGGATTTCTTGCGTGCGTGAGGCATCAATGTTACCGGGTCTGGCGGTGTTAGCTAATCAGGGCTGGACGGTCAAGCTTACGACAGAGCTGGCCACGATTCCCAACTCAGTGGGAGGCCGCCCCATTCCCCGTCATTACCTAACGTAGCTCAACTTTCGGCCAGGCGGGCCCGGAGTTGACCGATGACCTGCTCGGGAACCAGCCCGCTGACGTCCCCGCCGTACTTGGCCACCTCGCGGATGAGGCTGGAAGACAGGAACGAGTACAGCGGGTCGGTCGGCATGAACAGCGTCTCGACCTTGGCCATCCGGTAGTTCATCTGGGCCATCTGCATCTCGTAGTCGAAGTCGCTGACCGCCCGCAGGCCCTTGACCACGGCCGAGATGCCGTTGGCCTCGCAGAAGTCGACCAGCAGCCCGTGGAAGCGGTCGACCCGGACGTTGCCGAACTCGGCGGTCACGGTGCGCAGCATCTCGATGCGCTCGTCGACCGTGAACAGGCTCTTCTTGGTGATGTTGATGAGCACGGCCACCACGACCTCGTCGTAGAGCCCGGCGGCCCGGCTGATGATGTCGAGATGCCCGTTGGTGACGGGGTCGAAGGAACCGGGGCAGACGACACGGCGCACGCTGATCAGCCTTTCTGGTCAACTCCGTAGGTGGCGTACCAAAGCGTCGCCTCGCCGTACTTGCGGAGGCGAAGCGGCGAAAAGCCGTCCGGCCAGCGCAAAGGCTCCGAGCGCGAGGCACGTTCGACGATAACGAGCGCCCCCGGCGCAAGCCACCCCCGGGTACCGGCAGTGGCCAGCACCGAGGTCATCTCCTCGCCCGTCAGCGCGTACGGGGGGTCGGCGAAGGCCACGTCGTACGGCTCTTGGCCGGCCTGGAGGCCGCGGCTGAGCAGGCGTTCCACCCGGTCCCGGACCAGCTGGGCGCCGTCCAGGGCGACCGCGGCGATGTTGGCCCGGATCAGCTGGGCCGCGCGGGCATCGCTCTCGACCAGCAGGGCGTGCGCCGCCCCGCGGGACAGCGCTTCCAGCCCGGCCGCCCCGGAACCCGCGTACAGGTCGAGCACGCGCGTCCCGGCGAACGACCCGAGGATCGAGCCGGCCGCGGCGAACATCGCCTCCCGGACCCGGTCCCCGGTGGGCCGGGTGGTGCGGCCGGCCGGCACCTGCAGCCGTCTCCCCCGGGCCTGGCCCGCGATCACGCGCGTCATGTCACCAGTCTGCCTGTCAGAAGCACGACGTAGGGTCGGGGCATGTGCCGGAGCATCAAGACGCTGCGTGAGCCCTACACCGAGCAGGTCACCGTGGACGACATGCACGCCGCGGCCCTGCAGTACGTGCGGAAGGTGAGCGGATTCCGCACCCCCGCCGCCCACAACGCGGACGCGTTCAACACCGCCGTCGACGCGATCACCGCGGCGACCCGCGAGCTGCTGGGTCAGCTCGAGGTCCGCGGGGCAGCCGCGCCGAAGTAATCGCCGCCCTTCTCGAGCGCGTTGTCGGTGCCCCAGTGCCGGTCCCGGGGCTGGCGGACGAGCCGCGGCAGGTGCTTGCGGCAGTGGACGAAGCACTCCTGGACGTCCACCAGCACCCAGTGCGCGGGCCGCTGGCCGGGCAGCGACGGTGGCGGCAGCGTGGGCTCGGCCGTGCTCATCTGGGTGGCGGAGAGCACCGCCGCCCGGCCGTTGACGTGCAGGCCGATCAGATCCTGCTCGAAGTCACCGAACCACAGGCCGATGTGCGGGTTCTCCACGATGTTGCCCGAGCTGGCCATCACCCCGTTGCCGCGGAAGTCGGGGTAAGCCAGCCGCCGCTCGTCCAGCACCCGGACGAAGCCTGGCGGCCCGGACCGGAAGCTGCAGTCACACTCCCCGCTGGCGTCGGCGGTGGCGACCCAGACCATCTCCATCCGGCCGATGAACTCGCGCATCCGGCCGGTGAGGTGACCGGTGACCTGATCGCGGTAGAACCGGGCGGCCCGCTCCCGGGTGCCGAACGCGTCCTGGAGCATCTGCTCGCCCATCATGCACGGAGACTCGTCGCCGGCCAGCTCTCCGGCTCCGGGCACCTCCTCGACGCTGGGGGCCCCCGGCCGGGCGGCCGAAACCCGCGGCCGCGGCCACTTCACTCGCACGGAGCACCCCGCTCCGGGAGCGCGGGGCCGTTGCCCGCGAGCAGCGCGTCATCGAAGTGGATGCGCTCGCGCGGCAGGCCCGCCCGGTTCAGCGCGCGGATGCTCTCACGGACCATCGCGGGCGGCCCGGCCACGTAGGCCTCGCACGCACGGTGCGGCAGGTACCGGGCGGCGACCCGGCCCACGTTGCCCTGCATGCCGTCGAACGAGCGGTCGTCGGAGGTCACCGGGATGACCTCCAGCCCCGGCCAGGCGTCGGCCAGCTGCCACAGGTCCGGCAGGTCGTACAGCTCCTGGCGCCGCCGGGCCCCGCAGAACAGGTGAATGCGGCGGGGCCGGGTGGTGGAATCCCGGATCGCCTGCTCGACGACGGCCTTGATCGGCGCCAGCCCGGTCCCCCCGGCCACGCACACCAGGTCCCGGCCGTCGGCGTGCGCCAGCGTCATCGTGCCCAGCGGCGGTCCGAGCGTCAGCTCGGTGCCGGGCGGGGTGTGCCGGACCAGGGCGTTGCTGACCCACCCGCCCGGGACCGCCTTGACGTGCAGCTGGACCAGGCCGTCCTCGCGGGGCAGCCGGCGATCGAGTACGACCGCCACACCCGTGGCCACCGCGGGTGCTGCACGGTGACGTGCTGGCCGGCCTCGAACCGCATGCCCTGGTCGAGCGCGATCGTGAGCACGGCCATGTCCCGGTAACGCTCTTCGACCTCGACGGCCTCGGACGTCCAGAAGGCCGGAGCCGAGGTGGCCACCTCGTCCGCGGCCTGGATCATCAGCGTCGAGATGGCTACGTAGGCGTCCAGCCAGGCCTGTTCGGCCGCGGGGGTGAAGGCCGGCCCGGCGAACCGGCGCAGGGTGGCCAGCAGGGCCGCGCCGACCGCCTCGTACATGGCGGGGTCCACCCCGTACTTGCGATGGTCCCGGCCGAGCTGGGCCAGGTAGGCGGCCATCTCGTCGGGGGTGGTGAGGCTCTCCACGATCCGGACCAGGGCACCCACCAAGCGGTCGCGCTGGTGGTCCATGGCGGGCGGGAACAGGGCGCGCAGCCGTGGGTGGCGGGCGAACAGCTGCCCGTAGAAGTAACCGGGGACGGCATCGCCGGCCTCCGCCACGATCGCGAACGTCGACCGCACGGCGTCGACCGCGGGCTCGGACAGTCCCCTTTCCGGAGCGTCGGGAACCTTGGCCGCCTCGCCTGCCTTGTCCGCGCCAGCCGCGTCGTCGGCCGCCTCCGTCCCGGCCGCGGGCTCGCCGGGCGGCTCCGTCTCGCCCTGCGCTGTTACCGGCCGTTCCTCGTCGCTGGCCGCTTGGGTCCGCAGACGGGGCTGGCTCCGGGTCAGCTCGGCCACCGGCGCGGCCAGCAAATCGCCGCCGCCGGGCCCGGCGCGGTGCGGCGGCCCCGGCGCCAGCGCCAGCAGCCCCTCCCGCACGCGGGCCAGGACGTGCCGGTCCATGCGCCAGCCGCGCAGCTGCCACCAGGCCAGCGGAGCCTGCTCCTCCTCCGGCTCGGCACGCGGAGCTGGAACGTCTTTGAGCAAGCCGACGCGATCTGCCACAGGCCCCTCCCACCCACTTGGAAAGCATCACAGACGCCGCCTATCCCCCATTTCGGGCACACAGACGACATGCGATGTAACCATATGTAGCAGATGATTCGGGCAGTAGTCGTCGAATTACGATTTGATAGGAACCGTCACGTCTTTTCGAGGAACTCGGCTCGCTGCGGGCCGAGCAGTCCGGCGATGGCCTCGGCCAGCGGCTGGTGATCGGTCAGGTCCGGGTCCTCGCGGACCACGGCGGTGGCCTCCTCGCGGGCCTGGCGGATCAGGTCCTCGTCGGCCAGCAGGCTGAGCAGCTTGAGGCTGGAACAGGCCGGCCTGGGTGGCGCCGAGCACGTCACCCTCGCGGCGCTGCTCCAGGTCGAGCCGGGACAGGCTGAACCCGTCCAGGGTGGCGGCCACCGCGTCCAGCCGCTCCCGGGCCGGGCTGCCGTCGGCGGCCTCGGTGACCAGCAGGCACAGCCCCGGGTGCTGGCCCCGGCCGACCCGGCCACGCAGCTGGTGCAGCTGGGAGACCCCGAACCGGTCGGCGTCCATGACCACCATCACGGTGGCGTTGGGCACGTCCACCCCGACCTCGATGACCGTGGTGGCGACCAGCACGTCCAGGTGCCCCTCGGTGAACGAGCGCATGACCCGCTCCTTCTCGTCGGCCGGCATCCGGCCGTGCAGCACCGCCAGCCGCAGCCCGCTGAGCGGGCCCTCCTCCAGCGCCGGGGCCACGTCGAGCACGGCCAGCCGGGGACGGCGGCCGGCGGTCTCCTCATCGTCGCCGGCGGGCGGCTCCTCATCGTCGGCGTCGCTGCTGCCGACCCGGGGACAGACCACGTAGGCCTGGCGGCCCTGGCTGACCTCCTCGCGGATGCGCTCCCAGGCCCGGTCCAGGAACCGCGGCCTGTCGGCCGGCACCACGTGCGAGGCGATCGGCGACCGGCCGGACGGCAGCTCGGTCAGGGTCGAGGTCTCCAGGTCCCCGTAGACGGTCATGGCCACCGTGCGCGGGATCGGGGTGGCCGTCATGACCAGGACGTGCGGGCGGCCGCCGGCCGCCTTCTCGCGGAGCGCGTCCCGCTGCTCGACGCCGAACCGGTGCTGCTCGTCGATCACGATCAGCCCCAGGTCGCTGAACCGGACGTGCTCCTCCAGCAGGGCGTGGGTGCCGATGACGACGCCGGCGTCGCCGGTGAACACGTCGGTCAGCGCCTCGCGCCGGGCGGCGGTGCCGGTCGAGCCGGTGAGCAGTACGACCCGGGTGGCGGTGTCGGCCGCGCCCAGCCGGCCCGCCTGGCCGAGCGGGCCGAGCATCGCGCTGATCGAGCGGTAGTGCTGCTGGGCCAGGACCTCGGTCGGCGCCAGCAGCGCGGCCTGGCCGCCCGCGTCGATGACCTGGAGCATGGCCCGGACCGCGATCACCGTCTTGCCCGAGCCGACCTCGCCCTGCAGCAGCCGGTGCATGGGGAACGCGCAGGCCAGGTCGGCCGAGATCGTCTCCCCGGCCGCACACTGGCCGGCCGTGAGGCTGAACGGGAGCCTGGTGTCGAACGCCTCGGCCAGGCCGCCCGACAGCAGCGGCCGGGGAGTGGCCGGCAGCGCCGCCGCCGCGTGGCGGCGCTGGGCCAGGGCCGACTGCAGCACGAACGCCTCGTCCCACTTGAGCCGGCGGCGGGCCTTGCGGTAGTCGTCCACGTCCAGCGGCCGGTGCACGGCGTGGGTGGCCTCGGCCAGGCCGATCAGCTGGTGCCGCTCGCGCAGCGCGGCCGGCAACGGGTCCTCCCCTATGTCCAGGGTGTCGAGCACGGTGCGGATGGCCTTGGCGATCTGCCAGGACGAGATCTTGGCGCTGGCTGGGTAGACCGGGATCAGCTCGGCCGCGTAGCCCGCGGCGTACTCGACGGCCTGCCCGCTGGCGGTGGTCTCGGACGGCAGCATCTCGCAGTCCGGGTGGACCAGCTGGCGCTTGCCGCGAAACGACGACACCGTGCCCGCGAACAGGCCCAGCGCCTCCGGGCGGAGCAGCCGCTGCCAGTAGCCGGCCTTGTGGAAGAACATCAGCGTCAGCCGGGCGGTGCCGTCGGTGACGATGACCTCCAGCCGGTCACCGCGGCGGCCGCCCATCGGCAGCTTGCGGACCAGCGCGACCTTGGCCAGCACGGTGACGTGCTCGCCCTCGCGCAGCGAGGACAGCTCGGTCAGCTCGCCGCGGCTGGCGTACCGGCGGGGATAGTGCCGCAGCAGGTCGCCCGCGTCGGTCAGGCCGAACGCGTCGTGGAGGACCTTGGCCGTCTTCGCGCCCAGCACCCGCTCGAGCGGATCACGCACGGTCGTCATACCGGCAGGATAGAATCGGGTACGGACAGAAACGTGCCGACGGCCCAGTAAGCGACACGGCAAGGCGTCACAGCTGAGGGCTCCGGTTCGCGTCCTGGCGTTTCGTTGGATATCCTCTGACGGCTGCTCCCGTGGTGTGAGCGGCCATCGACCACCTTCGACTTTGGAGTAACCCGTGGCTTCCGTCTGCGACGTATGCGGCAAGGGGCCGGGCTTCGGCAACAACATCTCGCACTCGCACCGCCGCACCCGCCGCCGCTGGAACCCGAACATCCAGACCGTTCGCGCCGTGGTCGGCCGCACGCACAAGCGCATCAACGTGTGCACGTCGTGCATCAAGGCCGGCAAGGTCACCCGCTAGCGGCCTCGCTCTCCCCACCCGGGCGCCCCGGCGGCGCCCGGGTTCTTTGTGTGCCGTCACCTTTTTCATTAAAATGACCGGCAGCATGCGGTTGCGCCTAGGGTTCCGGCGGCGGCCCGCCTGATCGACCCCCACAATCAGGGCCATCGCGACCGGACCGAGCGGCGCCACGATGCGGCGGCCCATGGTCCGGGCCTGCGCACCGACACCTGACGGGATAAAAGCCCTGAGGGCTCCTGTTTCGCATGCCCCGCTATGGCGGGGCGGCCCCGAGGAGCCTTCTGATGAGCTTTGCCGCCGGCGCGTCCCCGTTCGTCCTCGCCACCACGCTGAGCGCGGCCGTCGCGCACGCCACCTGGAATTCGATCGCGCACGGCATCAAGGACAAGCTGGTCTCGTTCACCCTGGTCAGCCTGGGCGGCACGATCTGCGCGGTGCCGCTGGTGCTGCTGGGGGCCACGCCGTCCAGCCGGAGCTGGGGCTACCTGGGCGTCTCGGTCGTCCTGCACATCGCGTACACGGTGCTGCTGATGGCGTCGTACCGGCTGGGCGACTTCGGCCAGACCTACCCGCTCGCCCGCGGCACGTCACCGCTGGTCGTGCTGGCGCTGGCGGCCGCGTTCGCGGGCGAGACGCCCGGGCCGGGTCAGTTCGCCGGGGTGGCGCTGATCTGCGCCGGGCTGGGCATCCTGGTGCTGTCCGGCCGCCGGTCCGGCGGGTACGACAAGCGGGCGGTGGTGGCCGCGGTCGCCACCGGCCTCACGATCGCCGGCTACACCACCGTGGACGGCATCGGAGTCCGGCTGTCCCACAGCGTGGCCGGTTACGCCGGCTGGCTGATGCTGCTGGAGACCGCGCCCTGGCCGTTCGTCGCGCTGGCCCTGCGCCGCCGCCAGCTGCTGCCCGCGATGCGCCCGGTGTGGCCCATCGGCCTGCTCGGCGGGGCGTTGTCGGTGCTGGCCTACGGGCTGGTGCTGTGGGCGCAGACCCGCGGGGCGCTGGCCACGGTGGCGGCGTTGCGCGAGTCGTCCATCGTGGTGGCCGCGGTGATCGGCAGCGTGTTCTTCCACGAGCGGTTCGGCCGGGTGCGGATCGTGGCCGCCCTGTGCGTAACGGCCGGGATCGCCGTGCTGTATCTGACTTAGGTCAGCTCCGGAGGTGCTGGGCGCCGGCTGGCTAGGGGCGGGTCTGCCAGGCGTGGTCGACCGGGCCTATGCCGGAGCCCAGGGGGAAGCCGCCGCGGATGGCACCGGTCACGTACTCGCGGGCCTGGGCGACCGCGGCCGGGACATCCTCGCCGCGGGCCAGGTAGGACGCGATGGCCGAGGCCAGCGTGCAGCCGGTGCCGTGGGTGTGCGGGGTCGCGATCCGCTCGCCGCCGAAGCGCCAGGTGCGATCGCCGTCGTAGAGCAGGTCGATCGGGTCACCAGCCAGGTGGCCGCCCTTGATCAGCACGTACTTGGGGCCGAGGGCCTTGATGGCCTGGGCCACCACCAGCATGCTGTCCTCGTCCACCGCCTTGGTGCCGGACAGCTGCTCGGCCTCGTCCAGGTTGGGGGTGACCACGGTGGCCAGCGGCAGCAGGGTGTCGCGGAGGCTGTCGCCCGCCCCCTCCAGCAGCAGCGAGTGCCCGTGCTTGGACACCGCGACCGGGTCCACCACCAGCGGCGCCGGGATCGCGGCCAGCACCTCGGCCACCACGCTGACGATTCCGCTGGAGGCCAGCATCCCGGTCTTGACCGCCTGCACCGGGATGTCGGTGAGGAGCGAGTAGAGCTGCTCGCGCACCGCGTCGGGCGACAGGTCCCAGAAATTCTGCACGCCGACCGAGTTCTGCGCGGTGACCGCGGTGACCACGCTCATCCCGTACACCCCGAGGGCTTGCATGGTCTTCAGATCGGCCTGGATCCCCGCTCCGCCGCACGAGTCCGACCCGGCGACGGTGAGCACGCACGGCGGGGTCGGGGGGAACGGCGGCTGCGACATGGGTTCCACATTATGTGCGGGCGCAAGCCCGGAGCGTGTCAGCCGGGATCGGTGGCGGGATCGGTGAAATGCTCCCAGCCGCCCGGGCCCGCGTGCGGGCGGCCATCGACCAGGACACCGTGGCCCGCGCGCACCCGGCCGATGACCCGCCAGCGGGTCGGCAGCGCGGTGGCGGGCGGGAACGTGGCCACCAGTGAGTGGTCCTCGCCCCCGGTCAGCATCCACTCCAGCGGAGCCTGCGAGCGGCCCAGCGCCTCGGCCGCCGGGACCAGCGGGGCCGGGTCCAGCGCGGCCGGGTGCACGTCGATGGCGACACCGCTGGCGCCGGCGATGTGCGCGAGGTCGGCCAGCAGCCCGTCGCTGACGTCCATCAGCGCGGTGGCGCCCAGGTCGGCCGCCTCCGGGCCGGCGTCGTAGGGCGGAGTGGCCCGCAGGTGGGCGGCAACCAGCGCGGCCAGCGGGCGCTGGCCCGCCGCCAGCAGGGCTGCCTCACGGTAACCGGCCGTCAGCAGGGCCAGCCCGGCCGCCGAATGACCGAGCGGCCCGGCCACCGCCAGCACGTCGCCCGGCCGCCCCCCGGCCCGGGTCACCGGGGCGCGGCCCTGCAGGTCACCCAGGCCGGTCACGGCCAGCAGGACGGCGTCGAAGCGGGCGGTGTCCCCGCCGGCCACGGTCGCGCCGGCCCGTTCGGCCTCGGCGGCCAGGCCCGCGGCCAGTTCCAGCGCCCAGGACGAGGGCAGGCCGGGCGGGGCGGCGAACGCCACCAGCAGCGCGGTCGGACGGGCACCCATGGCCGCCACGTCGGCCAGGCTGCGGACCGCGGCCCGGTGGCCGATGTCGGCCGGGCCGGCCCAGTCGCGCCGGAAGTGCCGGCCCTCGAGCAGGAAGTCGGTGGTGGCCACCACCCGCCGGTCGGGTGCGGCCAGCACCGCGGCGTCGTCCCCGATGCCGACCTCGGTGCCGGGCCCGGTCTTCAGCCGCTCGGCCATCTCGGCGATCAGCCCGAACTCACCCAGTTCCCCGATGCTCGGGCCGCCGAGGTTTTCGCTGGTGGTACCGCCGCCGTCGCGGTTCTCGGTGCCGATGCCGGCCTCCCGCCAAATTCGGGTGATCGCGCCCTGTGAGTGATGTTGCGCCCTAAGGTAGCGTGGCCTCTCCGGGCTCTATTCACCGTCGAACACTGTGCCCCTGGAGGACGTCATGGTTCGGGCTTACATCCTGGTCCAGACGGAGGTCGGCAAGGCCGCCGATGTCGCCAAGCAGATCGCCGCAATCAGCGGGGTCACTCAGGCGGAGGACGTGACCGGCCCGTACGACGTCATCGTCCGGGCCGAAGCGGAGAACGTGGATGAGCTGGGCCGCCTGGTCGCGGCCAAAATCCAGTCGGTCGACGGCATCACCCGCACCCTCACCTGCCCGGTGGTCTACATCTGACCTAGCCAGCCGCCCGTAGCAGCTCGGCGGCCAGGGCGGACGTGCGCGCGCCGAGACCCAGCCGGGCAGCCGCGCGCAGGTCCTCACCGGTGTCGACGTCGCGGCGGAGGCCGGTGATGTCCGGGAGCAGCAGCTCGGCCGCGCCCTGGGCGGTGTGGCGGAACCGTGAGTCCGGGCCGAACGCCGGGCGGAACGGAACGCCCGGGCCGGCCGTGTACAGCGTGGTCCCGGACCCCTGGACGTCCGGCACGAACGCCTCCGGCCACGACGAGGCGGCCCGCAGGGCCACCGCCATCTCCTCCGGCCGCAACGCCGGCAGGTCGCCCGACAGCGCCGCGATCCCCGATCCCGGCCAGCGCCGGGCGGCCTGGGCGGCGCCGTGGACCAGCGCCTCGTTCAGCCCCGCGCCCGGCTCGTCGGGCACCACGGTCGCGCCGGCGGCCGTCAGCTCGGCCGCCGCGACCGGGTCATCGGTGACGACGATCACCCGGCCCGCCACCGGCGACGCCATCACCGCGCTGATCGTGTCCGCGACCATGGCCAGCGCCAGCTCGGCCCGGCGCGAACCGGCCAGGGGGGCGATCCGGGACTTCGCGCGGGCAAGTACTTTGACGGGAACGACCACCGCCCAAGCGAACCGGGCATCATCGGACATAAGCGTGATCCTGCCTCGACATCGAACCACCCCAACCAGGAGACTGACCTGATGAAGATCGGAAGCCTCGCGCCATGACCGGGCAGGAGCGAAGCTACTCGCCCATCGGGCGGCAATTCACCGGGCGGACGCTGCACATCTTGCTGCGCCTGCTCATGAAGCAGGACCAGCGGGGCCAGGAGAACCTCCCCCGGACCGGCGGCGTGATCCTGGCCCCCAACCACCTCTCCTACGCCGACTGGGGCGCGGTCGCGGTGTTCAGCTACGAACAGGGCCGCTTCCCCGTGTTCCTCATCAAGTCTTCTGTCTTCAACGTCAAAGTCATCGGCCCATTCCTGCGTAAGCTCGGTGAGCTCCCCGTTTACCGTAACCGCAACGACGCGGCGCTGGTGCTCAAGCAGGCCGAGGACGCGCTGCGGGACGGTCAGTGCGTGATCGTCTACCCGGAAGGTACCGCTTCGCGGGACCCGGACCTGTGGCCGATGGTGGGCAAGACCGGCGCGGCCCGGCTGGCGCTCAAGACCGGGGTGCCGGTGATCCCGATCGCGCAGTGGGGCGCCCACGAAGCGCTCCCCTACGGCACCACGAAACCGCGCCTGTGGCCACGCAAGCGGGCCCAGCTGGTGGCCGGCCCGCCGGTCGACCTGTCCCGCTGGGAAGGCAAGCCGCTGACCGCGACCACGCTGCGGGAGGCCACCGCGGCGATCATGGCCGACGTGACCAGCCTGCTCACCGGGTTGCGCCCGGGGACCCCGCCGGCCGTGCCGTTCGACATGGACAAAGCGGGCAAGCAGGTCAAGTCGGCCGAGGCCGTCGAGGCGCCCGAGGCTGCTGAGCCTGGTGAGGCTGGTGGGGTTAGCGGGTCCGCTGGGACTGATGGGGGCGCTGGGGCTGGCGGGTCCGCTGCGGCTGATGGGAGCAGTGGGGGCGCCGGCCCGGCGGAGACAGAGACGGAGACCCGCCCGACGTGAGGGCGGCCATCATGGGGGCCGGGTCGTGGGGCACGGTCTTCGGCCAGGTGCTGTGTGACGCGGGAACGCCGGCGGTGCTGTGCTGCCGCCGGCCGGAGCTGGCCCGGTCCATCAGCGAGCGCCAGGAGAACCCGGACTACCTGCCGGGCATCGCGCTGACCCCGGCGCTGCGGGCGGTCGCCGACCCGGCCGCCGCGCTGGACGGCGCCGAACTGGTGGTGTTCGCGGTGCCGTCCCAGACGCTACGGGACAACCTCGTCCGGTGGGCGCCGCTGATCCCGCCCGGGGTGCAGTTCGTCAGCCTGATCAAGGGCATCGAGCTTGGCACCTGTAAGCGGATGAGCGAGGTCATCCACGACGTCCTGGACGTGCCGTTCGACCGGATCAGCGTCGTCTCCGGGCCCAACCTGGCCCGGGAGATCGCCCTGCGCCAGTACGGGGCGACGGTGGTGGCGTGCACCGACGAGGGCGCCGCCCAGCGGCTGCAGAAGGCGTGCCACACCCGCTACTTCCGGCCGTACACCAACACCGACGTGATCGGCTGCGAGTTCGGCGGCGCCATCAAGAACGTGATCGCGCTGGCGGTCGGGATGGCGGTGGCGATGGGGCTCGGCGACAACACCAAGGCCATGCTGATGACCCGCGGGCTGGCCGAGATCGCCCGGCTGGGGACCGCGCTGGGCGCCGACCCGCAGACCCTGGCCGGGCTGGCGGGGCTGGGCGACCTGGTCGCGACCTGCGGATCCCCGCTCTCGCGGAACCGAACGTTCGGGGAGAACCTGGGCCGGGGCATGTCGGTCGACGAGGCTTCGTCAATGAACGGCCAGATCGCCGAGGGTGTGAAATCGTCGGAGTCCGTGCTCGCCCTGGCCCGGGCGCACGGGGTCGAGATGCCGATTACCGAGGTCATGACCGCGGTCATGCACCAGGGCCTGCCGGTGAGCGAGGCGGCGGCGCTGCTCGCGTCCCGCTCGGCCAAACCGGAGTGGTACGGGTCCGAAAGGTGAACTTGTGGACGTAGTGCGCAGGCAACTGGGCGAGAACACCCGGGCGGTGCATCTCCCCCCAGTGCCCGTGCCCGACCAGGAGCCGCTCGGTACCCCGGTGTACCGGACGTCGGCGTTCGCGTTCCGCACCAGCGACGAGTACGCGGCCGTGCTGAACGACGAGAAGCCCGGTTACAGCTACAGCCGGATCGACAACCCGACCGTCGACGCGTTCGCGCGGGCGATGGCCGCGCTGGAGGGGCCGAACCTGCCCACCTGGCCCGCCGCCCAGGCGTTCTCGTCCGGCATGGCCGCGATCAGCGCGGTGTTCCTGGCCTTCGCGCGCACCGGCGCCCACGTGGTCGCGCCGACCGCGCTGTACGGCGGCACCTACAGCTTCCTGCGTAACGTGGCCGCCCGGTTCGGGGTGGAGACCGACTTCGTCGACCTGACCGACCTGGACGCGGTGCGCGCGGCGATGCGGCCGGCCACCCGGATCCTCTACGGGGAGACGATCGCCAACCCCACCACCGCGGTGGCGAACCTGCCCGCGCTGGCCTCGCTCGCGCATGAGACCGGGGCGCTGTTCGTGGTCGACTCCACGCTGGCCCCGCCGGTGGTCTGCCGGCCGCTGGAGTACGGCGCGGACCTGGTAGTGCACTCGGCGACCAAGTACATCGGCGGCCATTCCGACGTCACCGGGGGCGTCGTCACCGGGCGCGGCGACCTGATCAGCCGGGTCCGGCAGGTCCGGGTCGACACCGGCGGGTCACTCGCCCCGGACGAGGCGTTCCTGCTGCGCCGGGGGCTGGAGACGCTGCCGGTGCGGGTCCGGCGGCAGTGCTCGACGGCGATGATGTTCGCGGCTACGCTCTCCCGGCACCCGAACATCTGCCGGATCGACTACCCCGGCCTGGACCAGCACCCCGGGCACGCGCTGGCCCGGCGGCTGTTCGACGCCGGCCCCGAGGGGGGCCGGTACGGGGCGATCGTCACCGTGACCCCGCACGGCGGCCGGGAGGCCGGCATGGCGTTCGCCGACCGGCTGCGGATCGCGCGGGTCGCCCCGTCCCTCGGCGGCACGTACACCAAGGTCAGCCACGCGGCGTCGACCACCCACCGGCAACTGGACGCACGGGCGCTGGAGCGTGCGGGGATCGACCCCGGCGCGGTACGGTTCTCCATCGGACTCGAGGACGCCGAGGACCTCATCTCCGACGCCTACGTGGCCCTGGACTCGCTGGGCCGTGCCTGATCGGGCCTGGCTCAGCCGGGCCAGCACCGGAGCGGAGGACTGCGTGAACGAGCAAGGAAAGATCCTGGTGGCGGTCGTGTTCGGCGGCCGCAGTTCCGAGCACGCGATCTCCTGCGCGAGCGCCGCCCACGTGCTGCCCGCCCTCGATCCCGATCGCTATGAGATCGTCCCGGTCGGCATCGCCCGGGACGGCCGCTGGCTGCAGGTGCCGGGCGACGCGGAACGGCTGGCCATCGGCCGCGACGGCGAGCTTCCGTCGGTCGACGCGCTGGCCACGCCGGGCGCCGAGATCGCCGCCCGCCCGGGCGGTGCGGCGGGCGGCCTGACCGTGCTCAGCCCCGGCGAGGTGCCGCGCGACCTCGGCACCGTCGACGTGGTGCTGCCGCTGCTGCACGGCGCCTACGGCGAGGACGGCACGATCCAGGGCCTGCTGGAGATGACCGGCGCCCGGTACGCGGGCGCGGGCGTGTTCGCCAGCGCGGCCGGCATGGACAAGGAGTACATGAAGCTGGTCTTCGCCGGGCACGGGCTGCCGATGGGCCCGTACGTGGTCGTCCGCGACCGGGACTGGGCGGGCCCGGCGGCCGGGCAGGAGCGCAAGCGGGTGCTCGACGACATCGCCGAGCTGGGCTGGCCGGTGTTCGTCAAGCCTGCCCGCGGCGGTTCCAGCGTGGGCACGTCCAAGGCTCACAACCTGGCCGAGCTGGAACGCTCGATCGAGCTGGCCCGCGAGCACGACCCCAAGGTGCTGGTCGAGGCGGCCATCGACGGCCCGGAGATCGAGTGCGCGGTACTCGAGGGCACCGACGGCGGCCCGCCCGACGCCAGCCTGCCCGGGCAGGTCATGGTGGGCGGGGGCGCGGACTTCTACGATTTCCAGGCCAAGTATCTGGCCGACGGCACCCACATGGTGATCCCGGCCCCGATCCCGGAGCCGGCCATCGCCGAGGTCAGGCGGCTGGCGGCCGCGGCCTTCGACGCTATCTCCTGCGAGGGCCTGGCCCGGGTGGACTTCTTCTACCGGCCGGACGGCCAGATCCTGATCAACGAGATCAACACCATGCCCGGCATGACCCCCGCCTCCGGCTTCCCCAAGATGTGGGAAGCGACCGGCCTGCCCCTGCCAGAGCTGATGAGCCGGATCATCGAGACGGCCCTGAAGAAGAAGCCGGGCCTCAGGTAAAGCGAACGGCCGGAGTCTGACCTGCGCCGGCGGGGGTGTGCCCCACCGGCGCAGGCAGTCGATCTATCCGTCACCACACGCGGGCTACGGTGAGCCGATCTAACCGGCCCAGCGAACCGGGCCTTGCGCCCGGTGAGTGGCCGGTAGTACGGCGGGCACCGCAACGCGGGTTCCGGGGGGTCCAGGGGGGTCGCCCCCCGGACGGTACTGCTACTTACTTGTCGCCGTTGACGAGGGCCTTGAAGTCCGCGCCAGGGCGGAACTTCGGCACCGAGGACTTGGGCACCTGGATGGTGGCCCCGGTGGCGGGGTTGCGGGCCGTCCGAGCCGGCCGCTCGCTCTTCTCGAAAACACCGAAACCGGTGATCGCGACCTTGTCACCCTTAGCGACGGCGTCCTGGATCGTGTCGAGGACGGCGTTCACAGCTTCGGTCGCGGACTTCTTGTCGCCCAGCCGACCGGAGATCGCGTCAATCAGATCACGCTTGTTCATATTCCACTCCTGCAGTTCCCCCACGGGAGGCCGCACGCACTAGGCACCCGAGGCGCGCGACCTCTGACCTGCCCGAAAGTAGGCGATCCAGCGCCGTTACACAATAACCATGGCCAAGATTGCCGGGCGTGTCGGGCCTGAAGACGGCCGGAACCCCGGTGTCAGCGGGCCAAGATGGCTGCATAAGCCACGTGACCGTCAGTAATCATGATAAAACCGAGCATGATTACCGCCCTTTTATTAAACATATGAAAAGGGTTAATCTGCCTATAACGGTTTGTGTCAGGTCGTAGCGTTAGGTAGCCGACTTTCGGGTTTTTCCTGGCAGATGCCTCAGGCCGTGACCGGCAGCCAGGCCGGGCGGCCAGCCTCGAACTCGCTAATGGCGTCGGCGTACCGCAGCGTGAGCCCGATATCGTCCAGGCCCTCCATCAGCCGCCACCGCGTGTAGTCATCGATCTCGAACGGCGCCTTGATCCCCGCCCCGGCGTGACGTACCTCACGAGCCTCGAGGTCGATGGTGACCTCGCCCGACGGGCCGGCCTCGGCCGCGTCCTGCAGGGCGGCCACGGTCTCCTCCGGCAGCTGGACCGGCAGCAGCCCGGCCTTGGTGGCGTTGTTGCGGAAGATGTCGCCGAAGCGCGGCGCGATCACCACGTGGAACCCGTAGTCGACCAGGGCCCACACCGCGTGCTCGCGGGACGACCCGATGCCGAAGTCGGTCCCGGCCACCAGCACGGTGGCGTCGCGGTAGGCGGGCTGGTTGAGCACGAACGAGGGGTCCTCGCGCCAGGCGGCGAACAGCCCGTCACCGAAACCCACGCGGCTGACGCGCTTGAGGTACTCGGCCGGGATGATCTGGTCGGTGTCGACGTTGCTGCGCCGCAGCGGCAGCACGTGACCCGTGTGCGAGATGAAGGGGTCCATGGTTGTCCTCCTGGATGCGGTCAGAGCTGGGCGGGCGCGGACAGGCGTCCGGTGATGGCGGTCGCGGCGGCCACCTGCGGTGAGACCAGGTGGGTGCGGCCGCCCTTGCCCTGACGGCCCTCGAAGTTCCGGTTGGAAGTGGACGCGCTGCGCTCGCCTGGGGACAGGGTGTCCGGGTTCATGCCGAGGCACATCGAGCAGCCCGCGGACCGCCACTCGGCCCCCGCGGCGGTGAACACCGCGTCGAGGCCCTCCTGCTCGGCCTGGGCGCGGACGGCCATCGAGCCCGGCACGACCAGCATGCGCAGGCTGTCGCTGACCTTGTGCCCGCGGATGATCTCGGCCGCGGCCCGCAGGTCCTCGATCCGGCCGTTGGTGCAGGAACCGACGAACACCGTGTCGACGGCGATGTCGGTGAGCGGGGTGCCCGGGGTCAGGTCCATGTAGCGCAGGGCCCGCTCGGCCGCGGCCCGCTCGTCCGGGTTGCCGATGTCGGCCGGGTCGGGCACCGACGAGGCCAGCGGCAGCGCCTGGCCCGGATTGGTTCCCCAGGTCACGTAGGGGGTGAGCTGGGTGGCGTCCAGCGTGACCTCGTGGTCGAAGGTCGCGTCGGGGTCGGTCGGCAGCGAGCGCCAGTACTCCAGCGCCGCCTCCCAGTCGCGGCCCTTGGGCGCGAACTCCCGGCCCTCCAGGTAGGCGAACGTCGTCTCGTCGGGCGCGACCAGGCCGGCCCGGGCGCCCGCCTCGATCGACATGTTGCAGACGGTGAGCCGGCCCTCCATGGACAGGCTGCGGATGGCCTCGCCGCGGTACTCCACGATGTAGCCCTGCCCGCCGCCGGTGCCGATCTTGGCGATGATGGCCAGGATCAGGTCCTTGGCGGTGACCCCGGGCGGCAGCTGGCCGTCCACCGTCACCGCCATCGTCCTGGGCCGGATCTGCGGCAGCGTCTGGGTGGCGAGTACGTGCTCGACCTCGCTGGTGCCGATGCCGAAGGCCAGCGCCCCCAGCGCGCCGTGGGTGCTGGTGTGCGAGTCGCCGCAGACGATCGTCATGCCCGGCTGGGTCAGGCCCAGCTGCGGGCCGATGACGTGCACGATGCCCTGGCTGGCGTCGCCCATCGGGTGCAGCCGCACGCCGAACTCGGCGCAGTTCTTGCGCAGCGTCTCCACCTGGGTCCGCGACACCGGGTCCTTGACCGGGCTGGACGGCCCCTCCAGGGGCACCCCCGGGCCGGTGATGCCGGTGGTCGGGACGTTGTGGTCCTCGGTGGCGATCGTCAGCTCGGGGTGCCGCACCGGCCGGTTGGCCAGCCGGAGCCCGTCGAAGGCCTGCGGGCTGGTGACCTCATGGATCAGGTGCAGGTCGATGTAGAGCAGATCGGGCTCGCCCTCGGCGCTGCGCACCACGTGGGCATCCCAGATTTTCTCGGCCAGCGTGCGGCCCATCGCGCCCATCTCCCTTTTCAGCGTTCCGGTTGCGTCTCGAAATCCGAGACGGCAGTATCAAGACATGAACAACTCTAGCGGAGTTGGCGTCCTCGACAAGGCCGTTTCCGTGCTCAACGCGATGGAAACGGGGCCTGTCTCGCTGGCTCAGCTGGTGAGCGCGACCGGCCTGGCCCGGCCCACCGCGCACCGGATCGCGGTCGCCTTGGAGCATCACCGGCTGGTGGCCCGGGACGCGCAGGGCCGATTCGTGCTCGGGCCGCGGATGGCCGAGCTGGCCGCCACCGCCGGGGAGGACCGGCTGCTGTCGGTGGCCCAGCCGATCCTCGGCTACCTGCGGGACGTCACCGGGGAGAGCGCGCAGCTGTACCGGCGCCAGGCTGACCTGCGGATCTGCGTGGCCGCGGCCGAGCGGGCGAGCGGCCTGCGGGACACCGTGCCGGTCGGGACGGCGCTGCCGATGACGGCCGGGTCGGCGGCCCAGGTCCTGCTGGCCTGGGAGGACGCCGAGCGTATGCACCGCGGGCTGCGCGGGGCCAAGTTCAGCGCGCCGATGCTGGCCCAGGTCCGGCGCCGGGGCTGGGCGGCCAGCGTGGCCGAGCGCGAGGCCGGGGTGGCGTCGGTGTCGGCCCCGATCCGCGGCGCGGGCGGCCGGGTGGTCGCGGCCGTCTCAGTATCCGGACCGATCGAGCGTCTCACCCGTTCCCCCGGACGGCTGCACGCCGCCGCCGTGGTCGGCGCCGGCGACAAGATCACAGAACTGGTGGCCGGTTAGGCGGATCGCTGGAGGCGGCCCGAGCCGGGCACTCAGGCACTCAGGCATGCGGGCACGCGGGACCCTGGCCCGGTCCGCCTGGGCCCACGCCGGATGGTTTGCTGCCATGCGGCGGGCTTGTGACTCCAGCGGTTGGAGAGGCGGCGAGGCACGCCAGGCGCAAACTCATCCCCTCCCGGCCCCATCCCGGAGCCACGCCCCAACCAGCGGCGAGTCTCCCGTGTCACTGGGTGCCCTGGAGCCCCAGGGTCCTACCTGCGCGATGCACACTTTGCACCGGCTAGAACCGGCGCGATGCACACTTTGCACCGGTTGGCCGGGGCGCGCGAAGCGCACACGGGTCGGCCGGCCTGGGCCATCCGGAGCCCGAAGTACCCCCGCCGAGGCACGAAGACCCAGGCCGCGAGGACACGAACCCGCCCGATGACCCCACTAGCCGCGTCACGTGCCCCTTCGGTGCAGCGCGGGCGGGCAGCGGTGACGGGGGTTGCGCGATGAGCAGGCCCGGTACCGGAGCGGGAAAGCGGAGTACGGCAGGTGCTGGCCGGTCACGGGAAATAAGAGGGCGGAGTGGCCGGGCCGAGGGTGATGGTCACGGGCGCCCGGCCGGGGTACGGACCGCTGCAGGCGGCCCGGTAAGGCGGGTCGCTGTCGCGCGTTCAGGTTGCGGGCTTAAGTTAGGCCGCATGAAGGTTGCTGTCGTCAAGGAAGACGCGCCCGGGGAACGGCGGGTGGCCCTGGTACCGGAGACCGTGCCGAAGCTACGGGCGGCCGGGGCCGAAGTACTGGTGGAGCGGGGCGCGGGTGAGGCCGCCTGGTTCCCCGACAGCACCTACGCCGAAGCGGGCGCGGTCGTCGTCAGCGGTCCCGAGCTGTACGCGGACGCCGACGTCATCCTCACCGTCACCCGGCCCAGCGCCGCCACGGTGTCCCGGCTGCGGGCCGGCCAGGCGGTGTTCGGCCTGCTGGCTCCCCTGATCCATCCGGAGCTGGCGCAGGCCCTGGCGGACCAGGGCGTCACCGCGGTGAGCCTGGACGGGCTGCCCCGCACGCTGTCCCGGGCCCAGCCGATGGACGCGCTCAGCTCGCAGGCCAACGTGGCCGGCTACAAGGCCGTGCTGGTCGCGGCCGAGACCTACGGGCGGTTCTTCCCGCTGCTGATCACCGCGGCCGGTACCGCCCGGCCGGCCCGGCTGCTGGTGCTGGGGGCCGGGGTGGCCGGGCTGCAGGCCATCGGCACCGCCCGGCGGCTGGGCGCCGTGGTCAGCGGGTACGACGTCCGCCCGGCCACCAAGACCGAGGTCGAGTCGGTCGGCGCCACCTTCCTGGAGCTGACCTCGGTCGGGCCGGCCGCGGGCGAAGGCGGGTACGCCCGCCAGCTGACCGAGGAGGAGCGGCGCGCCCAGCAGGACGAGCTGACCGGCCACATCGCCAAGCACGACATCGTCATCACCACCGCCCAGGTCCCCGGCCGCCGCCCGCCGCTGCTGGTCACCGAGGACGCGCTCAAGGCCATGGGCCCCGGGTCGGTACTGGTCGACATGGGCGCCAGCGCGCTCGGCGGCAACGTGGCCGGGTCCGAGCCGGGCGCGACGATCGTGACCGACGAAGGGGTCACGATCATCGGCGCCGACAACCTGCCCGCCAGCGTGCCGACCGCCGCCTCCAACGCCTACTCGCGCAACGTGTCAGCCCTGCTGCTGCACATGGTCGCCGACGGCGCGCTGGTGATCGACCGCGACGACGAGATCCAGGCGGGCGTGGTCATCACCCACGACGGCAAGATCGTCCAGCAGGCCACCGCGGCCCTGCTGCAGCCCACGAGTGACGGAGAGGCCGATGTCGACGGCACTGGTAACTGACCTGACCATCTTCGTGCTGGCGCTGCTGGTCGGCGTCGAGGTGATCGGGAAGGTCCCGGCGACCCTGCACACGCCGCTGATGTCGGCGGCCAACTCCATCCACGGGATCGTGCTGGCGGGCGCGCTGCTGATCGGCGTCACCGCCGACAACGCGGTCGGCTACATCCTGGCCTTCGTGGCCGCGTTCTTCGCCGCCGCCAACGTGGTCGGCGGGTACGTGGTGACCGGGAGAATGCTGAAAATGTTCCGCCGCAAGACGCCTATTCCGGCCCCGGCGCCGGCGGCCGACAGCTCAGCCAGCGACCGCCCGGCGTCCAACGGCAGGCCGGCGTGAGCAGCTTCGCCGCGGTCATCCAGCTCGTCTACGTGCTGGCCGCGGCCTGCTTCGTGATCGGCCTGCACCTGATGAACTCGCCCGCCACCGCCCGGCGCGGCAACCAGGTGTCCACGGCCGGCATGGTGGTGGCGGTGGCGGCCACACTGGTGCTGCTGATCCACGACGGCACCGTGACCGCGGCCGGGTGGATCGTGCTGATCTGCGGCGCGCTGGCCGGCTCGGCGGTCGGCCTCTACTCGGCCCGGACCGTGCAGATGACGGCCATGCCCCAGCTGGTGTCGATGTTCAACGCGGTCGGCGGCGGCGCGGCCGCCCTGGTCGGCATCTACGACTACATCCACTCCGAGGGCCTGCCGGGCGGGGTGCTGGGCACCACCACGGTGGCGACGCTGCTGGACGCGATCATCGGCGGGGTCACGCTGTCCGGCTCGATCGTCGCCGCGGGCAAGCTGCAGGGCGTGATCACCGGCCAGCCGGTGGTGTTCCGCGGCAGCCGCCTGATCAACATCGCGCTGGGCGTGATCATCATCGGCACGGCCGCGTTCATGCTGGGCACCGCCAGCCTGCCGGCCCTGCTGGTCGTGGTGCTGGCGTCGCTGGCGTTCGGGGTGATGATGGTGCTGCCGATCGGCGGGGCCGACATGCCGGTGGTCATCTCGCTGCTGAACGCGTTCACCGGGACGGCGGTGGCGATGGCCGGCATCGTGATCGGCAACTGGGCCCTGATCGTGGCCGGGGCCCTGGTCGGGGCCTCCGGCGGCATCTTGACCAAGCTGATGGCGGACGCCATGAACCGGTCGCTGGCCAACATCATCGTCGGCGGATTCGGGACCGGCGACAGCGCGGTGGCGGTGGCCGGCCCGGGCGGCGACGCTCAGGTCAAGTCGATTCAGGCCGATGACGCCGCCATTCAGCTGGCTTACGCCAGTAAGGTCGTGATCGTCCCCGGCTACGGACTGGCCGCGGCCCAGGCTCAGCACGCCGTGGCCGAGCTGGCCAGCCTGCTGGAGGACCGCGGCATCGAAGTCAGCTACGCCATCCACCCCGTCGCGGGCCGGATGCCCGGTCACATGAACGTGCTGCTGGCGGAGGCGAACGTGCCCTATCCGCAGCTCAAGGAGATGGAAGAGATCAACCCCGAGTTCGCCCGCACGGACGTCTCCCTGGTCATCGGGGCCAACGATGTCACCAACCCGGCCGCCCGCCGGGCCGGCACCGCCATCTCCGGCATGCCCATCCTCGACGTCGATCAGTCCCGGAGCGTCATCGTCATCAAGCGGTCGATGGGCACCGGCTACGCGGGCATCGACAACGAGCTGTACACCGATGCCAAGACCAGCATGTACTTCGCTGACGCCAAGACCGCTCTCGCCGACCTCACGGCGGCCGTCAAGACACTGGTGGGATGACCGGCAGATCATGGCTGCGCGGGCTCATCCAGCGCGCGGGCACCACCACCATCATCTTCGTCGTGGCGCTGGTCGCGGTGGCGGCGGCCGCGGCCGGCCCGATCTACTACGCGGCCGCCCGGACCTCGATCCTGCGCGACACGATCGTCACCCAGCCGGTCACCGGCCGCGGTTACGAGGTCAACGAGACCGGTGCGCTGCCGCAACTGCTCGGCCAGCTCCCCCCGGCCCAGAAACAGCAGCTGGACAGCGCGCTCGGCAGCCTGGCCGGGCGCGGGCTGTTCGGCCCGCCGGTGTACTCGCTGGAAGGCACCCTGCCGCTGCCGCAGTACAACACCTCCGTCGCGCTGGTCTGGCGGACGTCAGTGTGCGCGCACCTGCGGATCGACGGGAAATGCCCGGCCACGGCGGGCCAGGTCCTGGTCAGCAAGTCCACGGCCCAGCTGGCCCACTGGCACGTCGGCCAGCAGCTGCACCTCGCAGGCGAGATGCCGCTGACCGTCACCGGCATCTACCAGGTAACGAACCCGAACGCGGACTACTGGTTCGGGTACGACACCTCGGGGAACGGCCAGAAGAGCGGGCAGAGCGCCGCGAAGGAGACCTCGCCGATCGAGACGATGTTCACCTCGCTGCCCACCATCCAGGACGGACCCGGGGACGCCCAGGGCACCGCGGTCGTGGACGAAGTGCTGAACCCGGACCGGGTCACCGGCGAGGAGGTGGCTCAGCTGGGCGCGGCGATGACCGCCTTCAGCCAGGACGCACAGCTGGCCGACGAGCAGATCCTGGTCAGCACCTCCATCCCGGCCACGCTGTCGTCCGTGCAGTCCGGCTGGCGCTCCCTGGCCATCCCCATCCTGCTGATCACCCTGCAACTGCTGGCCCTGTGCCTGCTGCTGCTGTTCCTGGCGGTCACCGACGCCGTGGAAGGGCGGGGTGCGGAGATCGCCCTGGCCAAGCTGCGCGGTCGCGGGGCCTGGTCAACCGCGGTCTTCGGATTGTCCGAGCCGCTCATCCTGCTGGCCCTGGCGCTGCCCGCCGGCGTACTGGCGGGATGGGGAGCCACCGCGATCCTGAGCCACCTGCTGCTGCGGCCCGGTACCCCGGTGGAGCTGGCCGGGCTGGCCTGGGGGGCCGCCGTGGCCGCGACCCTGGGCGGGCTGGCCGCCGCCGTCCTGGCCGCGCGCCGGACCTTGCAGCGCCCGGTGCTGGAAGAGTGGCGGCGCTCTGGCCTGCGGATGACCAGCCGGGGCTGGGTGGTCGACGCCGTGCTGGCCACCTTCGCGCTGGCCGGGCTGCTCGAGCTCTACCTCTCCGGGCAGGTCAGCTCGGCCCGGCCCGGCACGCTCATCCTGCTGGTACCGGGCCTGCTGGGGCTGTCGGCCGCGGTCATCGCTTCGCGGCTGCTGCCGGTGGGCTGCCGGGCGGCCTACGCCCGTACCGGCCGGGGCGGAGGCCTCGGCACGTTCCTGGCCATCCGGCACGTGGCCCGCCGGCCCAGCGGGGTGCGGGCCACGATGGTGCTGGTCACCGCGCTCGCCCTGACCACCTTCGCGGTCAGCGCCTGGTCGGTCGGTGACAACAACCAGCAGCGCGTGGCGGCCGCCGAAGTGGGCGCACCGACCGTGCTGACGGTGAACGTACCGGCGGGCAAGGACCTGAGCACGCTCGTCGCACACGCCGATCCCGGCGGGCACCAGGCCGCCGCGGTCGACAGCTACACCAGCTCGGCCAGCGGCAGCGCCGGGCTGACCGTGCTGGCCGTCGACCCGCAGCGGTTCGCCCAGGTCGCGACCTGGACCGCTCGCCCCGGGCAGCCCTCGCTGTCCGCATTGGCGGCCAAGCTGGCCCCGCCGGCCCCGGCTCCGGTGATGCTGTCCGGCTCCGCGATGCGCGTCACCGTCCGGGTCGGGTCGGTGTCGCCCCGGGGTTCCACGCTGTCCGCGGACGTCACGACCGGCTCATCACCGGTCAACCTGGGCACGCTGCCCGCCAAAGGCACGGTCACGCTGACCGCGCCGCTGACCGGCTGCCCATGCGTGCTGCAGGATCTGGACCTCGGGGCGCCCCCGGCCGGCCTCGGTACCGCGGTCCCCGTCGCCGGGTCCGTGACGATCACCGCGCTCCAGGAGGACCAGGGTGGTCGCTGGGTGGCCGCAGGCGGCGCGCGTGCCCTGACCAACCCCAGCGCCTGGCGGGCCGGGCAGGCGGACACGCCGCCCGACCAGATCCAGGCCGTCCCCGGCGGCCTGGCCTGGAAGTTCAGTACCCGGCCGGCCCAGGACGCCATCCTGACCTCAGTCAACCGTCCCTATCCGCTGCCCGCCATCGCGTCGTCGGCCCTGCTCAGCGGCGGCCAGACCCAGGCCACCGGGGTCGGCCTGGACGGCAAATCGCTGGGCTTGCACATCATCGCGGCCGCGGTCGCAGTGCCCAGCGCCCCGGCCAACGGGCAGATCGTGGACCGCACCTACGCCGAGCTGGCCGCCGGCCTGGCCCCGGTAGCCACCACCGAAGAGCAGGTGTGGCTGGCCGGCGGGAACCAGCACGCCATCGAAGCCCGGCTGCAGGCCGCCGGGGTCAGTATCGCCAGCTCCACCACCACCGCGGCGGCCGCGGCGGCGTTCGCCCGCCAGGGGCCGGCCCTGTCGAGCCTGCTGTTCCTGGCCGACGCGGCGGCGGCCACCTTGCTGGCGGCCGGGGCGGCCATCCTCGACCTGTACCTGTCGGCCCGGCGGCGCCGGTACGAGTACGCCGCCCTGTCGGCCTCCGGCGTGCCGTTCCGGACGCTGCGCCGGGCCGTGCGCGCCGAGCTGGCCCTGCTGCTCGGGTTCGGCATCGTCTTCGGGACGATCATCGGCGCGATCGCCGCGGTGGTCACGCTGCGCAGCGTGCCCGAGTTCATCACCGCACCACCGGCCGGTCTGCTGTCCTACGTGCCCCCGGCCCTGCCGCTGGTGGTAATGCTGGTGGTGACGATCGTGGTCCTGGCGGCGGCGGCCGCGCTGGCCAGCAGCACGCTCATCCGCGGGGTCAGCCTCGACCAGTTGCGGGAGACACCGACGTGAGTACCGTCGCGGCACCCGAGGCGGTGGTGCAGTGCGAAGGCCTGGTCCAGGTGTACGGCACCCTCGGCCAGGAGGTCACCGCCCTGCGCGGCATCGACCTGACCGTCCCGGCCGGCGACACCGTCGCCCTGCTGGGGCCGTCCGGCGCGGGCAAGTCCACGCTGCTGTGGCTGCTGGCCGGGCTGCTCAAGCCGACCGCGGGCCGGGTCGAGGTGTGCGGCCGCCGGGTCAACGACCTGACCCGCCGGTCGGCCGCCGACCTGCGGCTGCACGACGTGGGGGTGGTCCTGCAGAACCCCGGGCGCAACCTGCTGGCCAACGAGACCGCGGCCGGCAACGTCATGTTCGCGCAGCGGCCCGCGCACCCGGGGCGGCCGGCCAGCCGCCGCCGGACCGCGGAACTGCTCGACGCGATGGGCCTGGCCCGGGTGGCCCACCGCCAGGCGGGCCGGCTCTCCGGCGGTGAACAGCAGCGGCTGGCGGTGGCCGTCGCACTGGCCAACCGGCCCCAGCTGCTGCTCGCGGACGAGCCCACCAGCCAGCTCGACCGGGCGTCGGCCACCACCGTCATCGACCTGATCCGGGCGGCCAACGAGACCGAAGGCACCACCGTGGTGATGGTGACCCACGACCCGGTGGTCGGCAACTCCCTGCACCGCACGGTCACCATCCGCGACGGCCGGGTCGGGGCCGAGGGCCAGGCGGGCCAGGAATACCTGGTGGTGTCCAGGGACGGTTCGGTCCAGCTGCCCAGCGAGGTGCTGGAGACGACGTTGCCGCCCGGGACGCTGATCCGCGCGGTTCCCACCGCGGACGGCGTCCAGCTGTACCGGGCCCGGCCGGAGGAGGACCGGCGTGCTTGAGGCGCAGGAGACCTACGCCCTGGAGGCGCGGGGCATCCGCTACGTCCGCGAGGGCCAGCTGATCCTCGACGGCGTGGACCTGGCCGTGCCCGTGGGCCAGAGCGTAGCGATCACCGGCCCGTCCGGGTCGGGCAAGACCAGCCTGCTGGCCATCTTGTCCGGCCTCACCGCCCCGGACGCCGGCGAGGTGTACGTGGGCGGGAAGCGGCTCGCCGGCCTGCCGGGACTCCGCGACGGGGTGGCCATGGTGCTGCAGGGCTACGGCCTGGTCTCGCTGCTCACCGCGGCCGAGAACATCGAGGTCGCGGTGCGGGCGGCCGGGGTCCCGGCCCGCGACGCCCAGACGGCCGCCGCCGCCGCGCTGGACGAGCTCGGGCTCGGCCCGCACGCCGGCCAGATCGTGGAGGAACTGTCCGGTGGCCAGCAGCAGCGGGTGGCGGTGGCGCGCGCGCTGGCCCGGCAGCCGCGGCTGCTGATCGCCGACGAGCCGACCGCCGAGCTCGACCAGGCGGCCCGGGCGGTCGTGCTCGCCCGCATGCTCGACGTCGCCACCCGCGGCGGGGCCGTCGTCCTCGCCACCCATGACGCCGAGGTCGCCGAACGGTGCACCAGGATCCTGGACCTCCGGGTCGCCGTCGGCTGAGGGTACCGTCCGGGGGACGACCCTCCGCCGGGGGCCTGGAGCCGTTCCGTCGCCGTCGTCCGGCGGCCGGAAGGCAGGCCGACGGCGGACGACGGCGGACGACGGGGATCGCCGGCGGTCACGGTGAACCACGGGATCAGCCCTTTCACGGCCTAAGCAGGCAGCGCCGACGGGCGTGCGGTGTGAGCGGACCGGTACCGGAGCGGGAACCGGAGTACGGCCGGTGCTGGCCGGTCACGGGAAATAAGAGGCGACGAGCCGGCATGGCCGGCGAATGACCCGGCAGATTGGCCCCGAGTGCTTGATCATGGCCGGATGCGGCGCGGTGAGATCCTTCCTATCTGTGGGTAATTGGCTCGCGGCCCTTGGGCTGCCGGGGGCGGGGGCCCTCGGCGATGGCGGGGATCTTCTGGCGGGTGACGTGGTCGCCCAGGGTCACCTGCTCGCCGAAGTGCGAGATCGTCAGCTGCTCGCCCTCCAGCAGTTCGTAGGTGGCCTCGTGCCTGGTCACCCGGACCCGGAACATGCGGCCGCGGTAGCGGATGTGGAACGTCAGCCGGGAGATGCCGTCGGGCAGCCGCGGCGCGAAGGTGAGGCCGCCGGAGGTCTGCCGCATGCCGCCGAACCCCTGCACGAGCGCGACCCAGGCGCCGGCCAGCGAGGCCATGTGCATACCGTCGCGGGTGTTGCGCTCCAGGTCACGCAGGTCCATCAGGGCCGCTTCGGCCAGGTACTCGTGGGCCAGCTCGAGCTGGCCGACCTCGGCCGCCACCACCGCCTGGGTGCAGGCCGACAGGGAAGAGTCCCGGACGGTCAGCGGCTCGTAGTAGGCGAAGTCGCGGGCCTTCTGCTCGTCGGTGAACGCGTCGCCGCGCAGGTGGATGGCCAGCACCAGGTCGGCCTGCTTGACCACCTGTTTGCGGTACAGGTCGAAGTAGGGGTAGTGCAGCAGCAGCGGGTACCCCTCCTCCGGCGTGTGGTCGAAGTCCCACACCGCGTGCTCGGTGAAGTCCTCGTGCTGCGGGTGCACGCCCAGCCGCTTGTCGTAGGGGATCATCATCGCCTTGGCGGCGTCCCGCCAGCTGGCGGTCTCCTCGTTGGTGACCCCGAGTCGCTCGGCCACGTCGTCGTACTTTTCGGCCAGGTCGGCCCCGGCCGCCAGGTTGCGCTGGGCCATCAGGTTGGTGAAGACGTTGTTGTCCTTGATCGCGCTGTACTCGTCGGGCCCGGTCACCCCGTCGATGCGGAACCGGCCCTCGGCGTCGTGGTGGCCGAGGCTGCGCCACAGCCGCGCGGTCTCGATCAGGATCTCCGCGCCGATCTCGTGCTCGAACTTCTCATCGCCGGTGGCGTCCACGTAGTCGAGCGTCGCCCGGGCGATGTCCGCGTTGATGTGGAACGCGGCCGTTCCGGCCGGCCAGTAACCGGAGCACTCTTGGCCGTCGATCGTCCGCCACGGGAACGCGGCGCCCTTCAGGCCCAGGTCAGCCGCGCGCTCCCGGGCCAGCGGCAGTACCGAGTGCCGCCAGCGCAGCGCGTCCGCGGCCGCGTCGGGCGAGGTCAGGTTCAGCACCGGGAGCACGAACGTCTCGGTGTCCCAGAACGTGTGGCCGTCGTAGCCGGGGCCGGTCAGTCCCTTGGCCGCGATCGGCCGGCCCTCGGCGCGGACGCCCGACTGCAGCACCTGGAACAGCGCGAACCGGACCGCCTGCTGGATCTCCGGGTCGCCCACCACCTCGACGTCGGCGCCGGCCCAGAAGTCGTCCAGGAACGCCCGCTGCTCAGCCAGCAGCTGGTCCCAGCCGGTCAGCTTGGCCAGCGCCAGGGCGGCGGCCACCTGGTCGTGCACGGCCGGCCGGGACCGGACCGACGACCAGCCGTAGCCGATGTACTTGACGATGTGCAGCTTCTCGCCCAGCGGCACCTCGGCCGCGACCAGCGTCCGGCCCACGTCGGGGTAGGCCTCGCTGTTCACGGCCATCCGGGCCGGGCCCTGGACCTCGTGCAGCATCCCGGCCGCCATCCGCAGCCCGCTGACCCGGGTGCTGTGCACCAGGATGGCCCGGCACTGGCCGTCGTTGTCGGCCACGAACTCCTCGCTGACCAGCGGCTGCTCCAGGGCGGCGGCGGCGCGCGGGTCGCGGCCGCTGTCCGGCAGCTGCTCGTTGGCCACCAGCTCGGACTGGGCCACCAGCCGTACCTTGCCCTCGACCGGCTCCACCGTGTAGGAGATGGCGGCGATGGCCCGCTGGGTCAGTGACACCATCCGGGTCGACGTCACCCGGACCCGGGAGCCGGCCGGCGACGTCCAGTCCGCGTGCCGGGTCAGCGTGCCCGCCCGCAGGTCGAGCACCCGGTCGTGGGCGTTCAGGGTGCCGTAGCGGATGTCGAACGGCTCGTCGTCGACCAGCAGGCGGATCAGCTTGCCGTTGGTGACGTTGATAACCGTCTGGCCGGACTCGGGGTAGCCGTAACCCGCCTCGGCGTAGGGCAGCGGCCGCTGCTCGAAGAACGAGTTCAGGTAGGTGCCCGGCAGCCCGTGCGGCTCCCCCTCGTCGAGGTTGCCGCGGAGCCCGATGTGCCCGTTGGAGAGGGCGAAAACCGACTCGCTCTGCGCGAGCAGGTCCATGTTGAGGCCGGACTCCTTCAGACTCCACGGCTCAACCCCGTACGCGGCCTGCTTGATCATTCTTTCGCCCTCGGTTCGCTACGTTGTTGTCAGTCAAGAAGTTTCGAGACGTCGGTCACCACGACGTCCGCACCGTGCTGGCGGAGCGCGTCGCCGTGCCCGCCCCCTACCCGGTCAACCCCGACGGTGAGCGCGAAGTGCCCGGCATGCCCGGCCTCGACGCCGGCCAGAGCATCCTCGAACACCGCGGCGTGGTCCGGGGCGACACCCAGGTCCCTGGCCGCCGCCAGAAACGTGTCCGGGGCCGGCTTGCCCTTGAGGTTCTCCTTCTTGGCCACCTGACCGTCGACCCGGGCATCGAACAGGTCCGAGATCCCGGCCGAGTTGAGCACGTCCACGGTGTTGGCGCTGGACGACACGATCGCGGTGTGCAAGCCGCCGGCCCGGACGGCCTTGATGTAGCGGATCGTGTCGTCGTAGACCTTCACGCCGTCGGTGCGGATCTTCTCCACCACCAGGTCGTTCTTCTCGTTGCTGAGACCCTGGATGGTGGGGGTGCCCGGCTTGTCGTCCGGACTTCCTTCGGGCAGGTTGATCCCGCGCGACTCGAGGAACGAACGGGTCCCGTCAAGCCGCGGCTTGCCGTCGACGTAGTCGCCGTAGTCCTTGGTCGAGTCGAACGGCACGAACTTCCCGCCGGTCTGTTCGGCCCGCTGGCGAAGGAACTTGTCGAACATGTCCTTCCAGGCCGCCGCGTGCACCAGCGCGGTCTGCGTGACCACGCCATCCATGTCGAAGAGGCAGGCAGTGGTGCCCGCCGGAAGTCCAAACATGAACTTAGATTAGCGGCCCAGGCTTAACGTTCACTCTCGGCTTGGCAGCCGGAAAGCAAACCTGGAGCCGCCGAAACGATCATCGGCGGGGTTTCGGGCGCTGGCGGGGTTTCGGGCGCTGGCGTTTCAGCTCTGGCCTGGCAGCGGCGGCAGGTTACCGTTCTCGTCCAGATCGAACTCGCCGTCCTTGACGCCCAGCACGAACGCGTCCCACTCGGCCTCGGTGAAGTACAGCTTGGGGCCGTCCGGGTCGCCGGAGTTGCGCATCACGTAGAGCTTGCCCTCGCCGGCCTTGTGCGGCGCGGCCGAGGTGTCGGTGGTGATGACGACCTCGACACCGCCCTCTTCGTCGTCGCCCGGCTTGCTCACGTACTCCACGTCGCCAGAAGATCCCATGCCCGGTACCCCGTACTTTCTGGTTCTGGATTCGGCCGGTAAAAACGTAAAGGCCGTGCGATGTGGGCCGCACGGCCTTGCTGGTAGTCCCGACCGGAGTCGAACCGGCGTTACCGCCTTGAGAGGGCGGCGTCCTGGGCCACTAGACGACGGGACCATGTTTGGTGACCGGCGCAAGACTAGTGCACAGCCCCGGAAGTCAGCAAACGGAGCGTCCCCGGACTGGGGGCTGGAGGGGGTTCGTGCGGGGTGCCGGGCGGGTGCCGGGGCCGGTGCGGGCGGGTGCCGAGCCGGTGCGGGCGGCCTATTTTTGCTGCCAGATTTCTGGAATTTCGCCCCCTGGCCCGGCTCCGACCTGGCCATATCCTGACCAGGCTCCGTCCGGTTAAGATCATTTTGTTCAGAGCTCGAGCAGTGCGCGTATATCAGCCCCGGATTGGGGAATCAAGCCGGCATGGTCACCTTCATCATCGTTCTCATCATCGTCGGGCTCATCGCGGGCCTGATCGCGCGGCTGCTCATCCCCGGTCCCGACCCCATCGGCATCCTTGGCACGATCATCCTCGGTATCGTCGGCTCCTTCGTCGGCGGATTCGTGGAAAACCTGGTCGAGTACCACACGGTCTCGGTCAACTCCTTCCACGCCACCGGCCTCATCGGCTCCATCATCGGCGCCATCATCGTCCTGCTGATCCTCCGTGTGACCGGCACCGAGCGCGGCCGCGGCCGGTCCCGCCGCCGGCGCTGGTAACCCCGGGGTTGCCCGGAATTGAGGGCTCCCCTCCCCGGCCGCACTCCGGGAAGAGCCCACGGCCTGACCATTCCCGGCTCTCCCGCCAACGTCCCCGTCCGCGAACCCCCCCTCGCGGACGGGGATCCTTTTTGCCTGGGGGTTGCCTCTGACGGGGTACTTCGGGCTCCGGGGTGAACGGCCAGCCCGGCCATCCGGGCCTGGGCGGCAACTGCGCGGCTGATGCGGTGCCGGGCACGTCTGCCCCGTCATGATCCATTGCTCGGTTGCGTTTTCAGGGCGGTTTCAAGCGGTGGTTGCAACGGCTTGATCGTTTAGGGAGTCGTTGTGGTGCTGAAAACGGGTGCGCGGGGGTTGCCGCGGGCGGTGCGGGTGGAGTTCTGGGAGCTGGTCCGGGCGGGGGTGAGCTGGCGGGCTGCGGCGGCCCGGTGCGGGCTGCCGGTGCAGACGGCGGAGGTGTGGTTCCGCCAGGCTGGCGGGGTGAAAGCTAACGGGACCCGGCCGCTGGGCCGGCGGTATCTGGCGGCGGCCGAGCGGGAGGAGATCGCGCTCGGCGTGGCGGCGGGCCAGCCGCTGCGGGCCATCGCGCGGCAGCTGGGCCGGCCGGCCAGCACGATCTGCCGGGAGGTGGCCCGGAACCGGACCGCCAGGGGCCGGTACCGGGCCCTGGGCGCACAGGCCGCGGCGCAGTACCGGGCCCGGCGGCCGAAGACCGCGAAGCTGGCCGCGGATCCGGTGCTGCGTGAACGGGTGGAACACTGGCTGGATAAGCAGTGGTCGCCGCGGCAGATCAGCGCCCGGCTGGCGATCGAGTTCCCCGGCCAGCCGGAGATGCGGGTGTCGCACGAAACCATCTACCAGTCCATCTACGTGCAGGGCCGCGGTGCTTTGCGCCGCGAACTGGCGGCCAGCCTGCGGACGGGGCGGGCGCTGCGCCGGCCCCGCCGCCCGGCCGGGCGGCCCACCGGCGCCGGGCGGATCAAGGACATGATCATGATCAGCGAACGGCCCCCCGAGGCCGCCGACCGGGCCGTGCCCGGCCACTGGGAAGGGGACCTGATCCTGGGCAAGGGCGGCACGTCGGCGATCGGGACCCTGGTCGAGCGGAGCACCCGGTTCTGCCTGCTGCTTTATCTGCCCCGCGGCCGCCACGACGCCGTCACCGTCGCCGCGGCGATGACCGAAACGATGCTCGAGCTGCCCGCTCACCTGCGTAAATCCCTGACCTGGGACCAGGGCAAGGAAATGGCCCGGCACGCCCAGATCACCCTGGCCACCGGCCTGGACATTTACTTCTGCGACCCGCACAGCCCCTGGCAGCGGGGCAGCAACGAAAACACCAACGGGCTGCTGCGCCAGTACTTCCCCAAAGGCACCATCTTGTCCGGTCACTCCCGGCACCACCTCGCCGAGATCGCCGCCAGGCTCAACGGCCGCCCCCGCCAGACCCTCAGCTGGCGCTGATCTGCCCCGAGCGTTCCGGACAGCGTATTTGTGGTTAATTCACGCTGCGGACTGCCGTTCCAGGTATTCATAGCGGACCTGCTGCGGGGTCCGATACTGAAGCCCGGAGTGCCGGCGTTTCGAATTGTACCAGAATTCGATGTACCTCACCACGTCCCGGCGCGCGTGCTCCCGGGTCGGATACTGGGTCCGGTGGACACGTTCATTCATCAGCGCGGCGAAGAACGATTCAGCCATCGCATTGTCGTAGCAGATCCCAGTACGGCCAGCGGACTACCGCAGGTTATACTTTTTAAGCGTCCCGGCAAACCGCTGAGATGTGTAGTTGCTGCCGCGGTCGGAATGAAAAACCGCATTCCCGGCGAGAGAGTGATTACGGGCGGCCATCTCGATGGCCTGCTCGATAAGCGGGGTCTTGTAGTTATCACCCGTCGCCCAGCCGATCACTTCCTTGTTATGGCAGTCGATGACCGTCGCCAGGTAAAGCCAGCCCTGCCACGTCGGAATATACGTGATATCGCCGACCATTTTCTCACCCGGCGCCGCGGCGGTGAAATCCCGCTTCACCAGATCGGGGATGCCGTGCTCCTGCCCGTCGCCCTCAGTGAGGCTGAACCGCCACGGCCGGGGCTGGCAGGGCTCCAGGCCCAGCTCACGCATCACCGACCGCACCAGCTCCGGCCCGGCGGGCACGCCCCAGGCCGCCAGGTCCGCGTGGACCCGCCGGTAGCCATACGTCCCATCCGAATCCTCGAATGACTTCTGCACAATCAAAGCGAGCATCCCGCGTCTTTTCGCCGTCGCCGATTCCGGCGAGTTCCGCCAGTCGTAGAATCCGGACCGGGATACCGCCATCCACAAGCACATTTTCACGATGGACGGCACGAACACATCGTCAGATTCCTGGTAAGCCGCATACTCCGCGTCGATGAACTCGAATTTTTCGGTCACCGATGGTCGCGGGCGAAGTATGCCGCGGCTTTTTTCAGGAACTCGTTTTCCATCTTCAGTTCCCGGGTCTCCCGCTCAAGCTCACGCAGCCGCGCGCGCTCGCTTACGGTTAGCGGCGGCTCTTCGCCGGCATGCTCACGGCGGTAAATGCCCACCCAGTTACCCAGGGTGCCTTCGTTGATTCCGAGCTCCTTGGCCACTTTGGCAATCGGGCGCGACGTCTCGATCACCATCTTCACGGCTTCATCCTTGAATTCCGGCGAGAAGCTCTTCTTCGGTCGGGGCAATTACTTCACCTTTCCAGACGCCCATCCTAATAGATGGACTGTCCGGAAGGCTCGGGGCACCTCACGCACCCCCGCCGAAGCCCTCAACGAGCTACTGTCAAACCCGTCAGATGCCAGTGGTGTTGCAACCACCCCCTGACCCCGCCCAGTGAATAGCGCTGCGAACGTAACCGAGCGATGGATCTTGAAAGCGAGCCGGGAAGCCGCCCGGGGGTTCCGGGGGGTCGTCCCCCCGGGCCAGCACTGCGGGCAAACGCGAAAATGGCCCCCGAAGGGGCCATTGAGCACACCTATCCTGCCTCGGCTGGGGTACCAGGACTCGAACCTAGACTAACGGGGCCAGAACCCGTCGGGCTGCCAATTACCCCATACCCCAATGGGGCGGCGGAGAGCCGCTCGCGTCCACGCAGTCTAGCGGAGATCAGCCGGGGCTGCGAACGGGAGCGGTACTTGCGCGGGCGATCAGAGTGGGCGCGGGCTCGGTGAAGCCTTCGGCCGGGCCACCGGCGGCGAGCTGGGTGAGACAGCGGGCGGCAGCCGCGCCGACACCGGCGACGTCGTGGCGGAGGGCGGTCAGGGCGGGGTGGACCAGCTCGCACAGGATCGAGTCGTCCCAGGCGAGGATGGAGAGCTCGGCGGGCACCTGGACACCCAGGCGCTGCGCCTCGCCGAGGGCGGCCACGGCCATGACGTCGTTGTCGTACAGGATCGCGGTGGGCGGCTGGGGCAAGCTCAGCAGCTCCCGGGTGCCGCGGGCGCCGGACTCGCCGCTGTAGTCGCCTTCCACGGTCATCAGGTCGATGCCGTGCTGGGCGCAGGCCGCCGCCACCGTGCCGGCCCGGTGCCCGGTGTGCCAGTAGTGCGCGAGGCCGGCCACCCGGCCGATCCGGCGGTGGCCGAGGCCGGCCAGGTGGCCGATGGCTATCTCGGCGGTGGGCTGGCTGTTGAGCGCCACCGCGGGCAGGGTGCCGGCCGCCTGCGGCGCGCCGATGGCGAAGGCCGGCATGCCCAGGCTCTCCAGGATCGGCACGCGCGGGTCCTCGACCCGCAGGTCGACCAGGAACACCCCGTCCACCCGGCGCTGCGCCCACCAGCCGCGGTGCAGCATGATCTCCTCATCGTGGTTCTCGGCCATCGTGAACAGCAGGGTCAGGTGCTGCCCGGCCAGCTCGCCCTGGATGCCGGAGATCAGCTGCATGAAGTACGGCTCGATGCCCAGCAGCTGGCCGGGCCGGTCGATGACGAGCCCGAACGCCTGGGCCCGGCCGCCGGACAGGGCGCGGGCGGCGCTGCTGGGCTGGAAACCGACCTCGGCGGCGATGGCGAGGATGCGCTCGCGGGTGGCGGCCGAGACGCCGGGCTGGTTGTTGAGCGCGAACGACACGGCCGCCTTGGTCACTCCGGCCCGCCGGGCGACATCGGCGATGGTCGGACGCTTCAACCGATGCCCCTTTCGATTCAGCTCGCGCTCAGTCTAATCGGGATGATCATGGAGAAGCTTCGTTTATCACACGGCCGACATCGTTTGCCAGACGACAAGAATGCGCCTGGGGCCTGCGATTCCGGGCCGGTCAGCCGATCAGCCGGGCCGGTCAGCCGGGCAGCCGGGCCGGTCAGCCGGGCAGGCCGGGCAGGTCAGCTGGGGCCGGTCAGCCGGGCCGGTCAGCTGGGCAGGCTGGCCTGGGCAGCGGCCAGCCGGGCCAGGCAGCGGTCGCGGCCCAGCAGGGCCATGGAGCCGGGCAGTGGCGGTCCGTCCCGGCGGCCGGTGACGGCTACCTCGACCGGCGCGAACGCGGTCTCGGGGGCGAGGCCGAGGCCGTCCACCAGCGCGCCACGCAGCGCCTCCTCAACCGCAGGCCCGGTCCAGTCGGTGACGGCCGCCAGGGCTTCGGCCGCCGTCTTGAGCGGGGTGGCGGCGTCGGCGGTGAGCACGGCGGCCGCGTCCTGCTGGTGCACGTGGAACCCGGAGTCGGGCACCAGCAGGAACGCCAGCAGCGCCGGGGCCTCGGTCAGCCGGGTGATCCGGTCCTGGATGAGCGGGGCGCCGTCGCGGATGAACCACATCTGGTCGCTGCTGAGCGGTTCGGTGACCAGCCCGGCCTGGGCCAGGAAGGGCACGATGCGGCGGGCGAAGTCGGCCGCGGTCAGGGCGCCGATCTTGGCCCCGTTGATCGCCTCCAGCTTGCCCTGGTCGAACCGGGCGGCGCTGGTGCTGACCCGGGCCAGGTCGAACCCGCTCACCAGGTCATCGAGGGTGAAATCGTCCCGGCCATCCTCCGGCGTCCAGCCCAGCAGGGTCAGGTAGTTGTCCAGTGCCTCGGGCACGAACCCTTCCCGGCGGTACCAGTCGATCGCGGTCACCGCGCCCCGGCGGGACAGCGGCTTGCCGTCCTGGCCGAGCAGGCGGGACACGTGCGCGAAGGCCGGGAGCTGGTCCTCCGGCAGCCCCATGGCCCGGTACACGGCGAGCTGCCGCGGGGCGGCGGCCAGCTGGTCCTCGGCCGGGATGACGTGGGTGATCCGCATCATCACGTCGTCGACGGCGGAGGTCAGGGCGTGCAGGGGGCGGCCGTCGGCGTGCATCAGCACGAAATCGGGGACGTCCTGGTGGTCGACCGTGATCTCGCCGCGGAGCAGGTCGGTGTAGGTGGTGGAGCCGTCCGGCATCAGGAACCGGAGCACCGGCCGGCGGCCCTCGGCCAGGTAGGCCTGCACCTGGTCCGGGGGCAGCGTGCGGCAGTACCGGTCGTAGTCGCCGGTGCCGGGGGCCGTCTCCCGGCGGGCGGCCAGCTCCTCGGGGCTGCAGTAGCACCAGTAGGCGTACCCGGTGTCCAGGAACCGCTGGGCCCACTGGTGGTACAGGCCGATCCGCTCGCTCTGCCGGTAGGGGCCGTACTGACCGCCCTGGTCGGGGCCCTCGTCCCAGTTCAGGCCCAGCCAGTGCAGGGTCTCGGCGGTCGCGGCGACGTCCTCGGCGTCCTCTGGCTCGTCCCCCGGGCCGTCGACGTCGTCGATCGACAGCACGAAGGCACCGCCCGTGTGCCGGGCGAACGCCCAGCCGTACAGGGCGGTGCGCACCTCGTCGACGTGCAGGTGGCCACCGGGCGACGGTGCGAACCGGACCCGGATTGACGCTGCGAACTGACCCCCGGACCAGGGATCAGTCACGGATGATCACCCGGTTGCGCAGCGTCCCGATGGATTCGATCGTCACCGACACCTCGTCACCGTGCTGTAGCGGGCCGACCCCGGCCGGGGTGCCGGTCAGGATCACGTCGCCCGGCAGCAGCGTCATGACCTGGCTGACGAACGCGATCAGGGTGGGCACGTCGTGCACCATCTCCGAGGTGCGGGCGTGCTGCTTGACCTCGCCGTTCACCGAGGTGGTGAGGGCCAGGTCGGTCGGGTCGGCCTGAGTCTCGATCCAGGGGCCGATCGGGCAGAAGGTGTCGAAGCCCTTGGCCCGGGTCCATTGGCCGTCCCGGGACTGCAGGTCCCGCGCGGTCACGTCGTTGGCGCAGGTGTAGCCGAAGATCACGTCCTGGGCGCGGTCCATCGGGACCTCGCGGCAGAGACGGCCGATGATGACGGCCAGCTCGCCCTCGTAGTCGACCCGCTCGGTCAGCTTGATCGGGTAGGCGATCGCGTCGCCCTGGCCCACGACCGAGGTCGACGGCTTGAGGAACAGCACCGGCTCGGTGGGCGTCTCGTCGCCCATCTCCTGGGCGTGCTCGGCGTAGTTCTTGCCCACCGCCACCACCTTGCTCGGCAGCACCGGGGCCAGCAGCCGGACGTCCGCGAGCGGGAACCGGCGGCCGGTGAACTGCACGCCCGCCGGATCGGTCCCGAACGGGTGCCCGCGCAGCTCGGCGATGACCAGCGGCCGGTCCGTACCCCCGGACGCGCCCGGCGTCCCGGGGGAATCGAGCCCGGCGGCCGGGATCGGTGTGCCCTGGTCCTCTTCGACCACGCCATAGGCGACATCGCCCCCCATGGCGAACCTTGCGATACGCACGGCTCTCCTTCGTCCTCCAGCAGACGGCCAGGCGAAGCGCCGGCCTCAGCGGCTCCAGCCCTAGAGCCTACTGAGGCCGCCGGCTACTACTGCTGGTAATTTTCGACCTCGGGCACCGGACGGTTGTCGGCCACGCCCGGGTCCTCGCCGAACTCGCGGCGGGCCCGGCGCCGCCGGAGCAGGTCCCAGGCCTGGTCAAGAGCCTCTTCGACGCTCCTGAGCTGCGCGTGCTCCTCGGTGGTGGTCAGCTGTCCGGCCGCCAGCTTGCCGCGGAGCTCATGCTCGGTCGCGACGAGCTCATCGATGCGGGAGAGGATCTCCTTGTCGTCCATGTCACCACCGTAAGGTTTCCAGCCGCGTGGTGTGCGCCCGGGGCCGATCTCGGACGGGTCTCAGGCGGGCTGGTGACCGGAGCGGAGCAGGCAGTAGGTGACCGCTTCCTCCAGCGCCTGCCAGGAGGCGGCGATGATGTTTTCGTCCACGCCGACCGTGTTCCAGGACCGTCCGGTGCCGTCGCCGGACTCGATCAGCACCCGGGTCACCGCGCCGGTGCCGTGGGTGCCTTCCAGGATGCGGACCTTGTAGTCGGCCAGCTCCAGGCTGGCCAGCTCCGGGTAGGTTCGCTCGAGCGCGATCCGCAGCGCCTTGTCCAGCGCGTTGACCGGGCCGTTGCCCTCGCCGGTGGCCACCACCCGCTCGCCCTTGGCGGTCAGCTTGACGGTGGCCTCGCTGACCAGCTCGCCGTCCTTGCGGCGCTCGATGATGACGCGCCAGGACTCGACCTCGAAGTGCCGGTCCCGCGCCTCGCCGTCGGGATCCAGCTGGCCGCGCAGCAGCAGCTCGAACGAGGCGTCGGCCGCCTCGAAGGTGTAACCGCGGGCCTCCAGCTCCTTGACCCGGTCCACTACCCGGCCGAGAGCCGCCTTGTCACCGGACAGGTCATAGCCGAGTTCCTTGCCCTTGAGCTCGACCGAGGCGCGGCCCGCCATGTCCGAGACCAGCATGCGCATGTCGTTGCCGACCAGGGCGGGGTCGATGTGCTGGTACAGCATCGGGTCGACCTTGACCGCCGACGCGTGCAGGCCGGCCTTGTGCGCGAACGCCGACACCCCCACGTAGGGCTGGTGGCCGTTCGGGGTCACGTTGGTGACCTCGCTGATCGAGTGAGCGATCCGGGTCAGCTCGCTCAGGCAGCCGTCCGGCAGCACCGGGCGGCCCTTCTTCAGCTGCAGCCCGGCGACCACGCTGAACAGGTTGGCGTTGCCGGCCCGCTCGCCGTAGCCGTTGGCCGTGCCCTGCACGTGGGTGACGCCCGCGTCCACCGCGACCAGCGTGTTGGCCACCGCGCAGGCGGTGTCGTCATGGCAGTGGATGCCGAGCCGGGCGCCGGTCGCCCCGGCCACCGCGGTGACCACGTCGCCCAGCTCGTTCGGCATCATGCCGCCGTTGGTGTCGCACAGCGCGACCACCTCGGCCCCGGCCTCGACCGCGGTCCGCACCACCTCGAGGGCGTAGGCCCGGTCGGACCGGTACCCGTCGAAGAAGTGCTCCGCGTCGAGGAACACCCGCTGGCCGTTGGCCCGCAGGTGCGCCACCGTGTCCCGCACCATCGCGAGGTTTTCCTCGAGCGTGGTGCGAAGGGCCAGCCGGACGTGCCGGTCGTGACTCTTGGCTACCAAGGTCACGACCGGCGCGCCCGACTCGCGCAGCGCGGCGACCTGAGGGTCATCGGCCGCCCGGACGCCGGGCCGGCGGGTCGCGCCGAACGCGGCGAGCTGCGCGTGCTTGAGCTCCAGCTCGCGCTGGGCGCGGCGGAAGAATTCGGTGTCCTTGGGGATGGCGCCGGGCCAGCCGCCCTCGATGTAGCCGACCCCCAGGCCGTCCAGGTGGGACGCGATCACGAGCTTGTCGGCGACGGTCAGGTTCAGCCCCTCCTGCTGGGCGCCGTCGCGCAGGGTCGTGTCGTAGACGTGGAAGCTGTCGTCAACCATCAGAGCCGGGTCCGTTCCTCGAGGTCTGCCATCCAAAGGGGCCACACAAAGCAAAAGACCCCTCGCGGCATGCGAGAGGTCTGCGCGTCGGTGGCGACTTGCTTCAGCTACCGACGCGCCTGCCGATAATGATGCGGCCGGACGTCATGTGGGCAGTGTGCCACATGACGCCGGTCGCGGTCACGTTCGTCTCGGATGCTGAGACCGGCTCCGCTGAGGGCCAGCTCAGCAGACCTTGTGGATCCAGCCGTACGGGTCCGGGCGCTGGCCGTACTGCAGCCCGAGCAGCTCCTCGCGCAGGCGCAGGGTCACCGGGCCGGGGTTGCCGTCGCCGACCAGGTACTCCCCCTGGGGGCCCTTGACCTTGCCGACCGGGGTGATGACGGCGGCCGTGCCGCAGGCGAACACCTCCGTCAGCTCGCCGGAGGCGCTGTCGGCCTGCCACTGGTCGGTGGAGATCCGCCCCTCCACCGCCTGGATGCCGAGGTCGGGGGCGAGCTGCAGCAGCGAGTCGCGGGTGATGCCGGGCAGCAGGGTGCCGGTCAGTGACGGGGTCATGATCCGGGCGGTCTCACCCCGGCCGTAGACGAAGAACAGGTTCATCCCGCCCATCTCCTCGACCCAGCGGTGCTCGGCCGAGTCGAGCCAGACGACCTGGTCGCAGCCGTTCTCGACGGCCTCGCGCTGAGCCAGGAAGGCGGCCGCGTAGTTGCCGCCGCACTTGACCTCGCCGGTGCCGCCGGGCGCGGCCCGGGTGTAGTCGTCGCACAGCCAGACCGTCACCGGCTTGACCCCGCCGGAGAAATAGGCCCCGGCCGGCGAGGCGATGACCGAGAACAGGTAGCTGGAGGACGGGTGGTTCACGCCCAGCCCGGCCTGCGTGGCGATCATGAACGGCCGGATGTAGAGGCTCTTCTCTTCCTCCTCTGGCACCCAGTCACGGTCCTGGCCGACCAGCAGCTCCAGTGCCTGCAGGAACGTGGCTTCCGGCAGCTCAGGCATGGCCATCCGGCGGGCCGAGCTGTTCAACCGGGCGGCGTTGGCCTGCGGGCGGAACATCACGATCGAGCCGCCGCCCTGCCGGTAGGCCTTCAGGCCTTCAAAAAACTCCTGCGAATAATGGAACACGGCGGTGGCCGGGTCGAGGGTGAAGGGGCCGTAAGGCTCCAGCCGCCCGTCGTGCCAGCCATCGCTGTCGGTCCACCGCAAGGTGATCATGTGATCGGTGAACCGGGTGCCGAACGCCGGGCTGGCCAGCAGCTGTTCGCGGTCGGCGGCCGGGACCGGGCTACCGGACGGCCGGACGTCGAACGAGATCTCGGTCTGCCCGGTGTTGATCTGCTGAGGCGCAGTCATCGCAGAAAATCCTCCTAACCACCGGTAACCCGGCGGAGCACGATAAACATTACGCCGGGATGTGCCGAGGAGGATTCCTGCAGGCGGTCCCGGACGTCCAATGGGTGAACTTGGACGCGGACGGCCCGGGATGGCGCGCCGCCCGCTCCGGCCGGGCGGCGCGTCAGCACCGCCCTAGCCGGTTACTCGCTGGGCGATGTCGTCGCCGATTTCCGGCGTACTGCGGCGGGCCCACTCGCTCTGCCGCTCGACCAGGTCGTCCGCGACGGCCTGCTCGATCTTGGCCCCCTCAGCGGTCAGCCCCAGGTGGTCACAGAGCATCGCCGCGGACAGGATCGCCGCGGTCGGGTCGGCCTTCTGCTTGCCCGCGATGTCGGGCGCGCTGCCGTGCACCGGCTCGAACATGCTGGGCGCGGCGCCCTCGGGGTTGATGTTGCCGCTGGCGGCCAGGCCGATGCCGCCGGCCACGGCCGCCCCCAGGTCGGTCAGGATGTCGCCGAACAGGTTGTCGGTCACCACCACGTCGAAGCGTTCCGGCTGAGAGACGAAGAACATCGAGGCCGCGTCCACGTGGCAGTAGTCCACCGACACGTCGGCGAACTCCTTGGCCAGCCGGTCCACGGTCCGCTGCCACAGGTCGCCCGCGTAGGTCAGCACGTTGGTCTTGTGCACCAGGGTCAGCTTCTGGCGGGGCCGGGCGGCGGCGCGGCTGAACGCGTACCGGGCCACCCGCTCGACGCCGAACGCGGTGTTGAGGCTCTCCTGGGTGGCGATCTCGCCCGGCGTGTCCTTGCGCATCACCCCGCCGGCTCCGGCGTACGGGCCCTCGGTGCCCTCGCGCACCACGACCATGTCGAGCTGGTCCGGGCCGACGTTGGCGAGCGGGGTGGCGACCCCGGGGTACAGCCGGACCGGGCGCAGGTTCACGTACTGGTCGAGCTCGAAGCGCAGCCGCAGCAGCAGCCCGCGCTCCAGCACCCCGCTGGGCACGCTGGGGTCGCCGACCGCGCCGAGCAGGATCGCGTCGTGCCCACGGATCTCCTCCAGCACCGCGTCCGGCAGCGTCTCGCTGGTCCGGTGCCAGCGGCGGGCGCCCAGGTCGTAGTCGGTCTCGTCGATCGTCACGTCCGGGGCGGCGGCCCGCAGGACCTTGAGCGCCTCGGCGGTGACCTCGGGACCGATGCCGTCGCCGCCGATGACGGCGAGCCTGATGGTGCGAGAAGACATTAGAACAACCTCAGTGGTGATCGGGCCTGGTGTGGCGGCCCTGACATGCGGGGCTGGTGGGGTCAACGGGACTGGTGGGGCATGTGGGGCTGGAGCGGACGGTGAGGTGATGTGGCCGCGCCGGCGGACGGTGAGGTGATGTGGCTTACGCCGGCGGACGGCGAGGTGATGTGGCTTACGCCGGCGGACGGCGAGGTGATGTGGCTTACGCCGGCGGACGGCGAGGTGATGTGCCCGCGCCGGCGGACGGCTCGGTGGCCGTCCCGCCGGCGCGGCTGGTCAGTCTTCCTCGTCGCCGATCCAGCTCATCAGCGGCCGGAGCTTGGCACCGACCTGCTCGATCTGCTCGTTGTGCTCGGCCTCGCGGCGCTTGAGGAAGTTCGGCGAACCGGCGTCGAACTCCTCCACCAGCTCACGGGCGAACTGGCCGTCCTGGATCTCGCCCAGGATCTTGCGCATCTCCTCGCGGGTCTGCTCGTTGATGATGCGCGGGCCGCGGGTGTAGCCGCCGAACTCGGCGGTGTCCGAGCACGACCAGTACATCTTGGAGATGCCGCCCTCGTACATGAGGTCGACGATCAGCTTCATCTCGTGCAGGCACTCGAAGTAGGCGACCTCGGGCTGGTAACCCGCCTCGACGAGGGTGCCGAAGCCGGCCTTGATCAGCTCGGAGACGCCACCGCAGAGCACCGCCTGCTCGCCGAACAGGTCGGTCTCGGTCTCCTCGGTGAACGTGGTCTTCAGCGCGCCCGCACGGGTGCCGCCGATGCCCTTGGCGTAGGCCAGGGTCAGCGGCCAGGCGTTGCCGGTCGCGTCCCGTTCCACCGCGACCAGCACCGGCACACCGCGGCCGGCGCTGAACTGGCGGCGGACCAGGTGGCCGGGGCCCTTCGGGGCGACCATGCACACGTCCACCCCCGCGGGCGGCTGGATCATGCCGTAGCGGATGTTCAGCCCGTGCGCGAAGAACAGCGCGTCGCCGTCGGCCAGGTTCGGCGCGATGGCCTCCTGGTACAGGTGACGCTGAACGGTGTCGGGGACCGACACCATGATCAGGTCGGCCTGCTCACACGCCTCGGCCGGAGTGAGGACCGGGAGGCCGTCCTCTTCCGCCTTGGCCCGGCTCTTCGACCCCTCCGGCAGGCCGACCCGCACGTCCACCCCGGAGTCCCGGAGGGAGAGCGCGTGCGCGTGCCCCTGGCTGCCGTATCCGAGCACGGCGACGTGCCGGCCCTGGATCGCCCCGAGGTTGGCGTCGTCGTCGTAGAAAATCTCTGCCACTGCCTGGCCTTTCTGTTTTTTCCTGGAAATAAAAGGGCGTAACCGGACTGCGGTACCGGGCGGGCCGGTGCCGTCAGGCGCTGCGCTCGACCGGGCGCAGGGCCCGGTCGGTGATGGACCGTCCGCCACGCCCGACCGCCACCATGCCGGACTGGACCAGTTCCTTGATACCGAACGGCTCCAGCACCCGGATCAGCGCGTCCAGCTTGTCGCGGTTGCCGGTGGCCTCCACCGTCACCGCGTCCAGCGCCACGTCGACCACCTTGGCCCGGAAGAGCTGGACGGTCTCCAGCACCTTCGACCGGCTTTCGGTGTCCGCCCGGACCTTGATCAGCAGCAGCTCGCGCTGGACCGCCTGCTCCTGCTCGAGCTCAACGATCTTGAGCACGTTGACCAGCTTGTTGAGCTGCTTGGTGACCTGCTCGAGCGGGTGCTCATCGCAGTTCACCACGATCGTCATCCGGGAGATCTCCTGGTGCTCGGTCGGGCCGACCGCCAGCGAGTCGATGTTGAACCCGCGCCGCGAGAACAATCCGGCGATCCTGACCAGGACCGCGGGCTTGTTCTCGACCAGCACGGACAGCGTATGCCTGCTCATCTGCACTATGCCTTTTCTGTTCTGCCGCTGTGAGGGGGCGGCCGATTACTCGGCGCCGCCCCAGTCGGGGGCCATGTCGCGGGCGAACTGGATGTCGTCGTTGCTGGTGCCGGCCGGGACCATCGGCCACACCATCGCGTCCCGGTGGACGATGAAGTCGATCACGACCGGGCGGTCGTTGATCTCCATGGCCTGCTGGATCGCCGCGTCCACGTCCTCGGGCCGCTCGACCCGGATCGAGGCGCAGCCGTAGGCCTCGGACAGCTTGACGAAGTCCGGCACCCGGGTGCCGGCCACCGCCTGCGGGGCCTCGGGGGCGCTGGGGATGGCACCCGGCAGGTCGGCCGAGGTCCCGGCCCGGCGCAGGTCGGTGTTGGAGTAGCGCTCGCCGTAGAACAGCGTCTGCCACTGCCGCACCATGCCGAGGTTGCCGTTGTTGATGATGGCCACCTTGATCGGGATGCCCTCCAGCGCGCAGGTGGCCAGCTCCTGGTTGGTCATCTGGAAGCAGCCGTCGCCGTCGATGGCCCACACGCAGGAGTCCGGCATGCCGAACTTGGCGCCCATCGCGGCGGGCAGCGCGTAGCCCATGGTGCCGGCGCCGCCGGAGTTCAGCCAGGTGCGCGGGTGCTGGTAGCTGATGAACTGGGCCGCCCACATCTGGTGCTGGCCGACGCCGGCCGCGTAGATCGCCTCCGGGCCGGCGATCTCGCCGATCCGCTTGATCACGTACTGCGGGGCCAGCGTGCCGTCGGACGGCTCGTCGTAGCCGATCGGGTAGGTGCTGCGCAACGCTTCCAGCTGGGTCCACCAGGCGTCGTGGTCGCCGCGGCGGCCGGCCTGGTGCTCGGACTTGATCGCGGTGATCAGGTCGGCGATCACCTCGCGGCAGTCACCCACGATCGGCACGTCGGCCCGGCGGTTCTTGGAGATCTCGGCCGGGTCGATATCGGCGTGAATGACCTGGGCGTCCGGCGCGAACGAGGCCAGCTGGCCGGTCACCCGGTCATCGAACCGGGCTCCGAGCGTGATGAGCAGGTCGGACTTCTGCAGCGCGCCGACCGCGGCCACCGAGCCGTGCATGCCGGGCATGCCCAGGTGCTGCCGGTGCCCGTCGGGGAACGCGCCCCGGGCCATCAGCGTGGTGACGACCGGGATGCCGGTCAGCTCGGCCAGCGTGAGCAGCTCGGGCGCGGCCTCGGCCTTGATGATGCCGCCGCCGACGTAGAGCACCGGGCGGCGGGCCCCGGTGATCATCCGCGCCGCTTCCCGGATCTGGCGGGAGTGCGGCCGGGTCACCGGGTGGTAGCCGGGCAGGTCGAGCGGCACCGGCCAGCTGAAGTCGGTCTGGGCCTGGAGCGCGTCCTTGGCGATGTCGACCAGAACCGGGCCCGGGCGTCCGGTACCGGCCAGATGGAACGCCTCGGCGATCGTGCGCGCGATGTCGCCGGCCTTGGTGACCAGGAAGTTGTGCTTGGTGACCGGGAGGGTGATGCCGGAAATGTCGGCTTCCTGGAAACCGTCCGTGCCGATCAGGCTGCTGGACACCTGGCCGGTGATCGCGACGATCGGCACCGAGTCCATGTAAGCGTCGGCGATCGGGGTGACCAGGTTGGTCGCGCCCGGCCCGGAGGTGGCCATGCACACCCCGACGCGGCCGGTGGCCTGCGCGTACCCGGTAGCGGCGTGGCCCGCGCCCTGCTCGTGGCGGACCAGGATGTGCCGGACCTTGGTCGAGTCGAGCAGCGGGTCGTAGGCGGGCAGGATCGCGCCGCCCGGGAGACCGAACACCACGTCCGCGCCGACCTCCTCCAGCGCCCGGACCAGGGCCTGCGCGCCGGTCATGCGGGTCTTGCCGGGGGCGCTGGGGGCGGGGGTGGCGGCACCCGCGCCGGGCTGGCCGTTGGCCGTGGTGCCGGGGGCACCGGTGGGGGTGCCGGCTCCGGCTGCGACGTGGGCCACCGCGCTGGCGGTGCCGTTGGCGGCGCTCCCGGCCGGACCGGCCGGGGTCGCGGGGGTGGCCGGGTTGGCCGGGGTGGCGTCGGCGGCCTCGGCTGGGGCCGGGCCGGTGTCGTGGCCGGTAGCAGCGTCCTGGTCGCTACGCGCGTCGGGGCCGCCCGCGTCGCGGCCGCCGGATCCGGCCGAGTCACGATGCACCGCCCGCGCGACTTCCAGCGGCGTGGGGCTGGCGTGTGCGCGCGTGGGAGAGGCGGGTTTCGTCTGCTCAGTCATCCGATTTTTCCTTGTCGGCGAGACACTCCGCTGCGAGTGGGCTTTGCGAGCGGACGGGCATTAAAAAACCCCTCGTGCCGGGTGGCAGTCGAGGGGAGCGCGCAGAGGCTGGCTTGGTCAGCGGTCTGCGCGCCGTCCAAGTACCAGAATGAAGGTCAGGTTCACACCTGACACCATGCCCTGTCCAGCCCGCCTCGTCAACTTGGTCGCCCATTCGTCTCACCTTTCGAGACAAGCTGGTCCGTCCAGGTTAGGAGGCGGCGCCGGCGATCATGCTCGGCCCGGAGTCCCGGTAGGAGTCCCGGCCCAGCTCGGTGGGGTGCTCTTCCGCGTTGCGGCGGCCGTTGCCGTTGCCGTCGCCGCTGGCCTGACGGTGCTCGCCCAGGCCGCTGACGGCGTGGCCGGCGGCCGGGCTGTGGCCGGCGGCGCCGGGCCCTTCGGGCAGGTCCGGATCCTCGGGGCCGCCGTGCCCCCCGGCCGGCCCACCGGCCGGTCCGCCGGTGATGAGGGACTCCACGCCGGGAGCCGCCATCGGCCGGGCGACCAGGAACCCCTGACCGTAACCGCAGCCCATCTCGCGCAGCATCCGCAGCTGGCGCTGGTGCTCGATGCCCTCGGCGACCACCATGATGCTGAGGTCGTGGCCGACCTGGATGATCGTGCGGGTCAGCAGGGTGAGGGTGTCGTCGTGCCCGAGCCCGGCCACGAACGACGGGTCGATCTTGATGATGTCGACCGGCAGCCCGCGCAGGTAGGCCAGCGACGCGTAGCCGGTGCCGAAGTCGTCGATGGCCAGCCGCACGCCCAGCCGCCGCAGGTCGGCCAGGCGCTCGACCATCAGCCCGCCGTCCTCGACCAGCACGCGCTCGGTGACCTCGAGGATCAGCGCCTCGGCGGGCAGGTCGCTCTCCGCCAGCGCCGCCGCCACCGACTCCGGGAACCGGGGCGAGTTGATCTGCCGGGCGGACAGGTTGACCGAGACGCTGACGTCCCAGCCCTCGGCCCGCCAGGCCGCCGCCTGGCCGCAGGCGGTGGCCAGCACCCAGGCGCCGAGCGGGACGATCAGGCCGGAGTCCTCGGCCACGTCCAGGAAGTCGGCCGGCGGTACCGCCGCGCCGTCGCGCCACCAGCGGACCAGGGCCTCGGCCCCGATCACCTTGCTGGTCTCCAGGTCCATGACCGGCTGGTACTGCACGGTCAGCTCCTGGCGGGAGATCGCCCCCTGGAGGTCGCTGGCCAGCTCCAGCCGCCGCACCACGTCGGCGTGCATGTGGGCGGCGAACACCTCGACCCGGCCGCCGCCGCTGTCCTTGGCCTTCGACATGGCCACGTCGGCGTTCCGCAGCACCAGCCCGGGCGGCGAGCCGTCGGCCAGCGCGACCCCGACGCTGGCGGTCATCGCGATGTCCCGGTCGGCGACCCGGAACGGCGCGGAACTGATCGTCCCGGCCATCCGCTCGGCGATGTCGGCGATGTCCTGCACGCCCGGGGCGTTGTCGATCAGCACCGCGAACTCGTCACCGCCCCAGCGGGCCACGGTGTCGTGGGTGGGCACGATCGCCCGCAGCCGCCGGGCGGCCTGGGCCAGGACCAGGTCACCGGCACCGTGGCCGACAGAGTCGTTGACCGCGGTGAAGCCGTCCAGGTCGAGGAAGACCACGCCCGCCTCGGTGCCGTCGCCCCGGCGGCGCAGCCCGTCCCGGGCCCGCTCCTCCAGGTAGGCCCGGTTCGGCAGGCCGGTGAGACCGTCGTGGAAGGTCAGGTGGGTGACCTGCTGGCGCAGCGCCACCTGGTCGCTGATGTCCCGGGCGGTGACCAGCAGCTGGTCGGGCTCGCCCGGTACCCGGTAGCGCATGATCGTGGACTCGATGTGCCGCCAGGTCCCGTCGGCGGTCCGCACGCGGACCGGGAACCGGCCCGTCACGTCGCTCTCCCCGGGGTCTGCGGTCCCGGCCCCGGCCGCGTCACCGTCCGGGGGCGTGGCCTTGTCTTCGGCCTCTTCGGCCTCGGCCGGCTCGCCGGTGGTCGCGGTCGCGGCCGCGGCCGGGCCGGCGTCCGGCTCGCCGAGCGCGGTGCGGGTGGCCCGCAGCGCCACCGACAGGTCCTCCGGGTTCACCAGCTCGGTCAGCCGCATGCCCACCATGTCGTCGGGGCTGTAACCGAAGTCGCTCACGGCCGGGCTGGCGTAGCTGATCCGCCCGTCCAGGTCGGTGACCAGCACCACGTCGGCGGTCCGGTCGGCCAGCTCGCGCAGGCTGCCGCTGGACTCGCGCCAGGCCCGCAGCACCATGCTGGTCTCCCAGATCAGCACCAGCACCCGGGCCACCAGGACCAGCAGCGCGGCGCCGCCGGCGAGGATGACGGCCAGGCCGGCCGGGCGGCTGGCGGCGGCGGCCGCCAGCGCCGAGTCGGGGGTGCCCATGATCTCCCGGATCAGCACGACCAGCGTGGCGACGGCGACGGTCAGCGCCGAGACCACCGTGGCCCGGCCGGAGCCGACGATCCTCCCGGAGCCGGGGATGCTGCGCGGCAGCCGCCCCAGCTCGGGCACGTGCGCCCGGGAGATCCAGGGGGTGAGCCCGAGCAGGATGAACGCCACTACCTGGGTCACCTGCTGCGCGAGGGACGAGTGGCCGGACGAGAGCCGGGATGAGACACCGAGCGCGTCGCCCACGGCGATCGCGAACAGCGCCAGGTAGGGCAGGCCCACCCGGCGCCAGGCGGTGGTCAGGGCGGGCAGCAGCATGCCGAGCACGGCCGCGTCCACCAGCGGGTGCACCAGGCCCTGCAGGAACGTGCCGGCGCCCTCACCGGAGTGCCGGTAGTCCGCCCCGAACAGCGTGACCCAGCCGATGACCAGCAGCGCGATGGCCATGACGTAGCCGTCGGCCAGCGAAGACAAGATCGAGCGGGAGTCGGCGCTCTCGGCCGTGATCGGCTCGGTGCCTTCCCGCCAGCCGCCCTCCGGTGGCTCCGAGGCCAGCGCGAGCACCCCGACCACCAGCGGCCCCATGGCCAGCAGGGGCGCCACATCGGCCAGCGACAGCGGCCCGGATCCGCCGAACGACCCGGCGAACAGCTGGTCAGCCAGCAGCCCGGCGAACCAGAACACCGCGGTGCCCGCGAGCCAGCGGTACCCCCGTGCCGTGCCGCCCTCCTGGCGGGACGCACCCACCAGCAGGCTCACAGCCGCAGCGCACGAGACCAGGAGACCGACGACGTTCATCTGCGGCCCCCCGGGATGAACTGCTGCACGGGGCTCCTTCCGGCGAGACGCGGGGTCAGCCCGCCCATGCGGGGCTGACGCGTACACGCACGTTATTTATGCGACCCGGGTTCACCAAACGGCGGCGTCCCAGGTACCGGGCGGCTGCGTATCGCCTGATGAGGGGCTGCGATATCTCAGCCGATGGTGCCGCTCACTCTACGTACCGGAGATCACGCTTCGGTTGAGGAAGGGCCTACACCGGGAGACATCTACGGTTACGGAGAGGCATGTGAGGCTATTTGTACCGATTCATCCGAGAATATCCTTTTTGTGACCGGAGCAAATCTAACGGTGAGTATGCACCGGATCAGCAGACGGGTGCGATCATCCCCGCCGCGGACATACCGGTCGCACATTCCTACCCAGGACCGGAAGTGTCATTCCGTAGTCAACAGGCCCAGACGGCGATTTACCGCCGATTGTGCTGGGCGCTGACTCGCGGCGGCCTGAAGCGGGTAGATGATCGCAGGGCGGCCAAAGCTAGAATCCTTACATTTCCGTTTCAGGTGGCTCCGTCGCAGTCGGTGGCCAATCCGACGATAAGCATGAAACCGGCACCGGCGGGTGCCGATCCAGAGAAGAGGTTGCCGTGCGGAAGGTCCTTATCGCGAATCGTGGCGAGATCGCGGTGCGCGTCATCCGGGCCTGCCGGGATGCCGGTCTGACCAGCGTCGCCATCTACGCCGAGCAGGACATCGACGGGCTGCACACCCGGCTCGCCGACGAGGCGTACTCGCTGGACGGATCCACGGCCGCCGAGACCTACCTCGACATCGAAAAGATCGTCAAGATCGCCACCGAATCCGGGGCCGACGCGGTGCATCCCGGCTACGGGTTCCTGGCCGAGAACGCCGGCTTCGCCCGGGCCGTGCAGGAGGCCGGGCTGACCTGGATCGGGCCGCCGCCCGCGGCCATCGAGGCACTCGGCGACAAGGTTCAGGCCCGGCACATCGCGCTCGAGGTCGAAGCGCCGCTCACGCCGGGCACGTCCGACCCGGTGTCGGGCCCCGAGGAAGTCGTCGCGTTCGCCGAGGAGCACGGGCTGCCGATCGCGATCAAGGCCGCGTTCGGCGGCGGCGGCCGCGGGCTCAAGGTGGCCTGGACGCTGGAGGAGATCCCCGACCTCTACGAGTCGGCGGTGCGGGAGGCGGTGGCCGCGTTCGGCCGCGGCGAGTGCTTCGTCGAGCGCTACCTGGACAAGCCGCGGCACGTGGAGACCCAGTGCCTGGCCGACGCGCACGGCAACGTGGTGGTGGTGTCCACCCGGGACTGCTCCCTGCAGCGCCGGCACCAGAAGCTGGTCGAGGAGGCACCGGCCCCGTTCCTGACCAGCGAGCAGGTCGGCCTGCTGTACTCCTCGTCCAAGGCGATCCTGCGCCGGGCCGGTTACCAGGGCGCGGGCACCTGCGAGTTCCTGGTCGGGCAGGACGGCTCGGTCAGCTTCCTCGAGGTCAACACCCGGCTCCAGGTCGAGCACCCGGTCAGCGAGGAGGTCACCGGCCTGGACCTGGTGCGGGAGATGTTCCGCATCGCCGAGGGCCAGCCGATCGGCTACGACGACCCGGCCCCGCGCGGCCACTCGATCGAGTTCCGCATCAACGCCGAGGACCCGGCCCGCAACTTCCTGCCCGCGCCGGGCACGATCCGGTCCTGGGAGCTCCCGTCCGGCCCCGGCGTCCGGCTCGACCTCGGCTACGAGCCGGGCATGACCGTCCCGCAGGCCTTCGACTCGCTGATCGGCAAGCTGATCGTCACCGGGGCCACCCGCGAGCAGGCCCTGGAGCGCGCCCGCCGGGCGCTGGCCGAGTTCACGGTGGAAGGCATGCCGACCGTGCTGCCGTTCCACCGCGCGGTGGTCAGCGACCCGGCCTTCGCCAATGAGCCGTTCGGCGTCTACACACGCTGGATCGAGACCGACTTCGCGCCCGCGGCCGACCTGGAGCCGCAGGAGGCCGACCCGGCCGAGGAGGCCGCCCCCCGCGAGCGGCTGATCGTCGAGGTCGGCGGCAAGCGGGTCGAGGTGGTGGTCCCCGCCACCCTGACCGTCGCCGCGCCCGCGGCGGGCAATGGTCAAGCAGCGGAAAAACGCCGCTCCGGTCGGCGCAGCAGGCATGCGGCGGCAGGCGGTGGCGGTGACGATCTGACGACGCCCATGCAGGGGACGATCGTGAAGCTGGTCGCGTCGGACGGGCAGACGGTCTCGGCCGGTGACCCGATCGTCGTGCTCGAGGCGATGAAAATGGAGCAGCCGCTGACCGCGCACAAGGACGGCACCGTGGCCGGCCTCGCCGTTGAGGTCGGCCAGACGGTAACCTCGGGGACTGTGATCTGCCGGATCGAGGACTGACGGCCGGTGCCCCGGCTTCCCGGTGACCCGGGTCCAGGCGGCAAGCTGAAATTTGCGATCGGCTTCCGTCTGCCTCCCGCCAACCGGGAATGGGTCCGCCACGAACTGACCGATGCCGGCTGGCGCGGCCGCACGATCCTGCGGCACCTGGTGGTCATGCTGCCGATCTGCTGCGCCCTGGCCCTGCTGCCCGGCCCGCCCTGGCTCCGGGTCATGGTGCCGTTGCTGGCCTTCCTGGGCAGCGTCTTCGTCGTCACCGTCTACGCCGACGACATCCGCATCGCGCGGCTCCGCCAGCACGACCTCCCCGTCCCCGACGACCCCGACCTCGGCCACCCCGCCCACTGAGGTCTCTTGGTGCGCATGTGACTTGGGGGTTGGGGCGTGAGGGGCTGGGGGCAGGAGGAGGAGGGGCAATGGCGCCTTTGCCCGTGCTCTTACACGGGCAAAGGCGCCATTGCGCGTGTTGCCGCCGGACGCGGACGGCTCGCCAGGGGCGCGCGCCAGCGCACATCGCGGGCCGGGCTGGCCCATCCCGTCGCCGTCGTCCCGCCAGCCGGATAAGCGGGCCGGACGGAACGGGTCAAGCCGCCCGGGTCTGGCGGCTTGCGGCGGCCCGGCCGGTCTGCTCGGCTGACGGGCCGGACGACGGCGTCGGTGCCGGCTCTGACGCCAGCGTCGGCGCTGGCGGGCTCGGCTAGTTGAAGTCCTCGTATCGCATCAGCTTGCGGGCCGCTTCGGCCAGGCTCCCCGACAGCGACGGGTACACCGTGAACGTCTGGGCCAGCTGGTCCACGGTGAGCCGCTGTTCGACCGCGACCGACACCGGGAGGATGAGCTCGCTCGCCCGGGGAGCCACGATCACGCCGCCCAGCACCACCGAGGTGTCCGGGCGGGCGTAGAGCTTCACCAGTCCGTCCCGGATGCCGGCCATCTTGGCGCGGGGGTTGCCGGCCAGCGGGAGCTTGACCTCGGCGGCCGGGACTTCACCGCTCTCGACGGCCGAGGCGGTGACGCCGACGGTGGCGATCTCCGGGTCGGTGAAGATGGTGGCGGCCACGTGGCTGAGCCGGATCGGGTGCACCGCCTCCCCCAGCGCGTGCCACATGGCGATCCGGCCCTGCATGGCGGCGACCGAGGCGAGCATGAGGACGCCGGTGCAGTCGCCGGCCGCGTAGACGCCCGGCGCGGAGGTGCGGGACACCCGGTCGACCTCGACGAAGCCGCGCTCGTCGAGCTTGACGCCGGCCTCCTCGAGGCCGATGCCCTCGACGCTGGGCTCCATGCCCACGGTCAGCAGGCAGTGCGAGCCGCGCACCACCCGGCCGTCGGTGAGCGTGACCACCACCCGGTCGCCGTCGCGTTTGACCGAGGCGGCCCGGGACCGGCCGAGCACGGTCATGCCCCGGCGCCGGAACACCTCCTCGATGACCACGGCCGCGTCCACGTCCTCGTGCGGCAGCACCCGGGTCCGGGAGGAGACCAGGGTCACCTTGGAGCCCAGCGACTGGTAGGCGCTGGCGAACTCGGCGCCGGTCACGCCCGAGCCGACCACGATCAGCTCCTCGGGGATCTCCGGCAGATCATAGAGCTGGCGCCAGTTGAGGATGCGCTCGCCGTCGGGCACCGAGTCGGGCAGCACCCGCGGGTGCGCGCCCACCGCCAGCAGCACGGCGTCGGCGGGGATGTCGCGGCCGCCGGCCCGGATCTTGCCGGGGCCCGCCAGCCGCCCGGTTTCGTTGATGACCTCGACCCCCTCGGCGGCGACGCGGGCGGCGACATCCCGCGACTGGGCCTGGGCCAGGGAGATGATCCGGCGGTACACGCGCTCGGCGTCCACGCCCGCCCGGGGCCGGGTACCCGCCGCGTCCTCGGTCCCGGGCAGCTGGATGCCCAGGTCAGCTGAGCCGTTCAGCACGGTGACGGTACTCGACACCTCGATCAGCGCCTTGGAGGGCACGCAGTCGGTGAGCACGCACGCTCCGCCCAGCCCGTCCCGTTCAGCCAGCGTGACCTGCGCCCCGAGCTGGGCGGCGACCAGCGCGGCCTCGTACCCGCCCGGCCCCCCACCGATTACCGCCACACGCATCCGCGAAGCCCTCACGGAGGAAAGTCTAGAGACGCCGGTGACGCGGGTTACGGCGAGCTGACCTAACCTGCGCCACCCAGGGTCACGGCGAGGGGGGTCCGTCCCCCCGGACGGACCCCCCTACGGCCGGTTACGCAGCAGGGGTTCCGGGGGGTCCAGGGGGGTCGCTCCCCCGGATGGCGTCACGTCGTCCCAGAGGGCGTTGAGGGCGGTGGCCGCCATCACGTGGACGCCGATCCCGATGGCGCGCTCGTCCACGTCGAACATGGGCTGGTGGATGTCCAGGTCCTGGGTCGAGCCGGGCGGGCGGACACCGAGGCGCGCGTACGAGCCGGGCACCGACTCCAGGTACCAGGCGAAGTCCTCGCCGCCCAGGCTCTGGGGGGTGGTCACGACCGCTCCGGAGCCGAGCGTCTGCTCCGCCGCGGCGGTGAACATCGAGGTGCTCAGCGGGTCGTTGACCGTCGGCGGCACGCTGCGGGCGTAGGTCATCTCGGCCTTGACCCCGTAGGCGGTGGCGACCGAGTCGATGAGCTCCCTGAGCAGGTCCGGGGCGCCGTGCCAGGCCTCGTCGTCCAGGCAGCGCACGGTGCCCTCGGCGATGCCCTCGTCCGGGATCGCGTTGGCGGTCGAGCCGGCCGAGATGTGGCCCCAGACCAGGCTGAGGCTGGACCGCGGGTCCACCCGGCGGGACAGCGCGGCGGGCAGCTCGGTGACGATCTTGCCCAGCGCGTACACCAGGTCGGCGGTCAGGTGCGGGCGGGCGGTGTGGCCGCCGGGGCCGACGACCCGGACCGAGATGCGGTCACAGGCGGCGGTGATCGGCCCGGTCCGGAAGCCGATCTTGCCCACGTCGATGCGCGGGTCGCAGTGCAGCGCGAAGATCCGGCTCACCGAGGTGATGCCGCCCGCCGCGAGCACGTCGAGCGCGCCGCCGGGGACCTCCTCGGCGGGCTGGAAGATCAGCCGGACCCGCCCGGGCAGCAGGCCGCGGGAGGCCTGGTTGGCCAGGAACAGGCCGGTGCCGAGCAGGATCGAGGTGTGCACGTCGTGGCCGCAGGCGTGGCAGGCGTTGGGCACGGTGGACCGGTAGGGGACGCTCTTCTCGTCCGCCATCGGCAGCGCGTCGATGTCGGCCCGCAGCGCGACGATCCGGCGCTGGGCGCTCTCATGCGCGCGGCCGTCGCCCCCGACGTCCACGATCATGCCGGTGCCCTTGGGCAGGATTACCGGGCGCAGCCCGGCCGCCGCCAGCCGCAGCGCGATGCGCCGGGTGGTCCGGTGCTCGGCGTAGCCGACCTCGGGGTGGGCGTGCAGGTCTCGGCGAAACTCGACGAGCTCGGCCTCATGCTCAGCAATGAAGGCTTCGAGATCGCCCGCCAGGTCATTTCCTTCCATGCCCGCCTTCCCCCGGGATGACGAAACGGTCCTCGGCAAACTCCGTGACAAGCGCATCAATGACGTCGGTCATATCGCCGAGATGAGCCAGAATGGCGCGTTGTCTCTCGTAAGAAGCCCCGTATTCAAGCACTTCTGAGGCTACCTGCAGCTCTTCGAGACAGCCAAGCCGGTCAGCGGTGGGCTCCAGCTCGCGAACGAGCTCGTAAAGCTCATCGCGCAGAGGCGCTGTCGTTCCTGACTCGTCGGTGATCACCGTCGCGTCAAGACCATATCTCGTCGCACGCCACTTGTTGTCGCGAACGACCCAAGACGACGGACTCGGCAGCCGGTACCCCCGGTCCAGCTGGGCGTCGAACAGCTGCACCAGGCTCTGCGAAAGCGCGGTGACCATCGCGACCTCCCGAGCGGTGGACAGGCCGTCGAACATGCGGATCTCGATCGTGCCCAGATCAGCGTGCGGACGGATGTCCCACCAGACCTCCTTGATGCTGCGGATGGTCCTGGCCCGCAGCAACGTGTCCATGTACTCCTCGAACTCACCCCAGTCCGAGAGCCGGTGCGGAGGGCCCGCAGTCGGCAGGTCGCCGAAGACAATCGCCCGGGTCGAGGCGAGCCCGGTGTCCTCCCCGTTCCAGAACGGGCTGGACGCGGTCAGCGCGAGAAAATGCGGCAGATACGAAGCGAGGGCATTGACGATTGGTATCGCCTTGCTCCCGTCGCGCAACCCCACGTGCACGTGAACGCCGAAAGTCTGGATCCTCCGGGCGAGCCACTGCATTTGCTCGACGATTTCCGCGTAGCGCTTTATAGGCGCCATCTTCGCGTCACGCCAGTTGCTCACGGGATGTGTGCCGGCGCAAGCCAGAACGATACCGTGATTTTCCGCACTGCGCCGGAGTTCGGCGATACTCTTCTCCAGGTCGGCCCGGGCCTCGGAAACCGTGCTGCAAATACCGGTTACGATCTCGACGGTCGACTGCATGAGCTCGTGCCGGATATGCGGGTGCTCGCCACTGCCGTCGAGGCCGGCCAGCCCGGCCAGCACCTGGCCGGCGTCCTGCCGCAGCAGCCTGGTCTGCGCGTCGATGAGCTGCACTTCCCACTCGACTCCGAGCGTGGGTCCCTGGGAGGGATTCCAGCTGATGGCCACGACCGACCTCCGCTTGCGCACACGATTTCAAGGCATACGCGAAATTGAATGTGTACAGATATGAGGGAAAAAGAGGATTTGGTGGCTCAAATTGATTGCGGATGATTAGTCAGGATGGAAAAAGGGCCGCGCGGTCAGTCCTGGCGGGCGCTGCGGAGCCCGGCAATCAGCCCATCGCGGGGGACACGCCGCGAATCCGCGGATACTCGCCCGGCCGGGCTGCCTAGCTTGGATCGCGGCCGGAAATCCGTAAGCTGGCCAGCGCCCGCGGACGAATCCGGTCGGCAATCCGGGCGTACGCTCCATGACCTCCAGATTACGGCTACGGCTCACGTCGGCGGCAGTCCCGCCCTACCATCCTGTGGGTCCCCAGTGACGCCAGGCCGGGCGAAGACGCTGGTATCAGTGAAAGGAGAGCGGTGAAGGCTAGGGTGCACTGGTGACGGAGCGTATTCATTCGACTCTGTTCAGGGTCTCCTTGATCCTCACCGCCTGCGTGGTGGCCTGTACCGGGGCCGGGATCGGCGCGTTCAGCCCGCCCGTCCAGGCGGCCGGGCCGCCGGCCGCCGAGACCGCCCAGGGCCGGGCGATCGCGTCGCAGCTGCTGGCCCAGGCCCGCACGACGGCTACCCCCAAGGACCTGACCACCGTGGGCGGCCGCCAGCTGGCCAGTTCGGGCGTGGTGGCCAACTACCCGTCCGCCGCGACCCCGCGGCTGCCCGGCATCGGTTGCTCGGCCTACACGATCGCGGACGCCGGCACCGGTCAGGTGCTCGCGGCCAAGGACGCGCACGGCCAGCTCCGGCCGGCCAGCACGCTGAAGATGCTGACCGCGACCACCCTGATCCCGCTGCTCAACCCCGGCGCCTGGGTCACCGCCTCGTCCCAGGCCGCGCACGTCGAGCCGAACATCGCCGGGCTGGTCGCCGGGTCCAGCTACCGGGTCTCCAGCCTGTTCGACGCGCTGCTGCTGATCTCGGCCAACGACGCCGCCATCGCCCTGGCCCAGGCCACCGGCTCACTGAGCAGCGGCATCACGCTGATGAACGCCGAGGCCCACCACCTGCAGGCCTACGACATCGCCGCCAAGGACCCCAACGGGCTGGACGCTCCCGGCCAGCATGTCTCCGCTTACGACCTGGCTCTGGTCGCCCGGGCGGCGCTGAGCGAGCCGGCCTTCCTGCGCTACGACCAGACCCACTCGGTCACGTTCAAGGCCAGCCCGAACAAGATCGAGACCCTGTACAACCAGAACTCGCTGCTCACCACCTACCCGGGCGGCATCGGCGGGAAGATCGGCTGGACGTCGGCGGCCGGCGCGACCTACGTCGGGCTGGCCAAGCGAAACGGCGTGACGCTGATCGTGACCGAGCTGCACTGCCCGGCGCTCACCGAGATCAACTACGCCAAGACGCTGCTGAACTGGGGCTTCGCCCAGGACGGCAAGGTGGCGGCGGTCGGCAGGCTGGTCAGCCCGCTGCCGCTCAGCCCGGTCCCGGGTGTCCCCACGTGGGTGCCGAGCGCGGCGGCCGAGCCCGTGACCGCGGGCAGCCTGACCGCCGGGCGCGTCCCCAGCGGGCTGGCGGCGGCGTCCATCGCGCTGATCGGGTTTGCGGCCGCCGCCGCGGTCGTGCTCATCCTGCTCCGCCGCCGGTCACCGTCGCGCTGACCCGGCCGCCGACCACTACGGCCGTGCGGAGCCGGGGCTGGGCTCAGCGGTCGCCGCGGTCCATCCGCGGGACGAAGCCCACCCGGTCACGCACCGCGTCCATCGTCCGCCGGGCCACCTCGCCCGCCTGTTCCGCGCCGTGGGCCAGCACCTGATCCAGATGGCCCTCATCGGCGAGCACCTTTTCCGTCTTTTCCCTGATGGGCGTGAACGCCGCCACGACGGCCTCGGCCACATCCTTCTTGAACGCGCCGTACCCGCCGCTGCCGTACTTGTTCTCCAGCGCGCTGATCGGCTCCCCGGTCAGCGCGGAAAAGATCCGCAGCAGGTTGGTGACGCCCGGCTTGGCCTCTTCGTCGGCCCGGACCTCGCTGCCGGGGTCGGTGACCGCGCGGGCGATCTTCTTGCGGATACGCGCCGGGTCGTCGAGCAGGTCGACGATGCCCTGCGGGGAGGAGGCCGACTTGCTCATCTTGATCGTCGGGTCCTGCAGGTCCGCGATCCGGGCGGCGGCGGGCGGGATGTAGGCCTCCGGGAGCACGAACGTCTCCCCGAACCGGTGGTTGAAGCGCTGACCGAGGTCACGGGTCAGCTCCAGGTGCTGGCGCTGGTCCTCCCCCACCGGCACCTGGTCGGCCTCGTACAGCAGGATGTCGGCGGCCTGCAGGATCGGGTAGGTGAACAGGCCGACCGAGGAGGCGTCGGCGCCGCCCTTGGCCGACTTGTCCTTGAACTGCGTCATCCGGTTCGCCTCGCCGAAACCGGTGATACAGCTCAGCACCCACTGCAGCTCGGCGTGCTCGGGGACGTGGCTCTGCACGAACAGCGTGCAGCGATCCGGGTCGAGCCCGGCCCCGAGCAGCTGAGCGGCCGCGACCCGGGTCCGGCGGCGCAGCAGCTCGGGGTCCTGCCGCGTGGTGATCGCGTGCAGGTCGACCACGCAGTAGAACGCGTCGTGACTGTCCTGCAGGCCCACCCACTGCTTGACCGCGCCCAGGTAGTTCCCCAGGTGGAACGAGTCGGCCGTGGGCTGGATGCCGGAGAGCACACGAGGCTTGGTCATGCCCGGAAGTCTATGAGGAGGGCCGTGCTGCCCCGGGGGACGACCCCCGGAACCCCCGATGCGGGCTTCGCCCGCGACTAATAGCGCTGGCGCGGGATCGGGCCGGTCCCACTGCCCGGTGAGCCGACCGAGTTCTGGGGGTCGCGGGGGGCGCCCGGCGCCACCACCACCTCGACCCGCTGGAACTCCTTCAGGTCGGAGTACCCGGCGGTGGCGATGGTCCGGCGCAGCGCACCCATCAGGTTCATCGAGCCGTCCGGGACCTCGGACGGGCCGTGCAGGATCTGCTCCAGGGTGCCGGACGTGCCCACGTTGACGCGGACCCCCCGCGGCACCTCGGGGTGGCTGGCCTCACTGCCCCAGTGGAAGCCGTTGCCCGGCGCCTCGGCCGCCCGGGCCAGCGGGGAGCCGACCATCACCGCGTCCGCCCCGCAGGACAGGGCCTTGGCCATGTCGCCGCTGCGGGTCATGCTGCCGTCGGCGATCACGTGCACGTAGCGGCCGCCGGACTCGTCCAGATAGTCCCGCCGGGCCGCCGCCACGTCGGCGATCGCGGTGGCCATCGGCACCGCCACCCCGAGCACCGCCGCGGTGGTGTGCCCGGAACCGCCGCCGAAGCCGACCAGCACGCCGGCCGCCCCGGTCCGCATCAGGTGCAGGGCCGCGGTGTGGGTGGCGCACCCGCCCACGATCACCGGCACGTCCAGCTCGTAGATGAACTGCTTGAGGTTGAGCGGCTCGGCCCGGCCGGACACGTGCTCGGCCGAGACCGTGGTGCCGCGGATGACGAAGATGTCCACCCCGGCGTCGATGACGGCCTTGTAGTAGCGGGCGGTCCGCTGCGGGGACAGCCGGGCGGCGGTGGCCACGCCGGCCGCCCGGACCTCTTCGATCCGGCGGCCGATCAGCTCCTCCTTGATTGGCTGGGCGTACATCTCCTGCAGCCGCCGGGTGGCGGCCTGCTCGTCCAGCTCGGTGACCTCAGCGATCAGCGGCTCGGGATTGTCGTAGCGGGTCCACAGGCCTTCCAGGTCGAGCACGGCTAGGCCGCCCAGCTGGCCGATCGCGATCGCGGTCCGCGGCGAGACCACGCTGTCCATCGGGCAGGCGATCAGCGGCAGCTCGAACCGGTAGGCGTCGATCTGCCAGGCGATCGAGACCTCCTCCGGGTCCCGGGTCCGGCGGGCCGGCACGATGCCGATCTCGTCCAGGGAGTACGCACGCCGGCCGCTCTTGCCCCGGCCGATTTCCACTTGAGTCACAGGTCTCGCTGTCCTTGCTGTCTCAGCTGTCTCGGGTTACGGCCGGCGGCCGCTGTAGTTCGGCGCCTCGACGGTCATCTGGATGTCGTGCGGGTGGGACTCCTTCAGGCCCGCCGCGGTGATCTGGACGAACCGGGCGCGCTGGAGGTCGCTCATGGTCCGGGCGCCGCAGTAGCCCATGGCCGCCCGCAGCCCGCCGACCAGCTGGGTGGCCACCGCGGCGAGCGGGCCCCGGTACGGCACCTGGCCCTCCACGCCCTCGGGGACCAGCTTGTCCTCGCGCAGCACGTCGTCCTGGAAGTAGCGGTCCTTGGAGTAGGACCGGCCGCCCCGCTCACGGTTGCGCATCGCGCCGAGCGAGCCCATGCCCCGGTAGAGCTTGTACTGCTTGCCGTTGATGAACACCATCTCGCCGGGCGTTTCCTCACAGCCGGCCAGCAGGCTGCCCAGCATCACGGTGTCGGCCCCGGCCGCGATGGCCTTGGCGATGTCACCGGAGTACTGCAGGCCACCGTCGCCGATCAGCGGGATGTTGGCCGGGCGGGTGGCCTGGGCCGCCTCGTAGATCGCGGTGACCTGGGGCACGCCCACCCCGGCGACCACCCGAGTGGTACAGATCGAGCCGGGCCCGACGCCGACCTTGACCCCGTCCGCGCCCACGTCGATCAGGGCCTGGGCGCCGGCCCGGGTGGCCACGTTCCCGCCGATCACCTCGACGCCGGTGTTGGCCTTGAGCTGCCGGACCATGGTGAGCACGGCGGTCTGGTGGCCGTGGGCGGTGTCCACGATGAGGAAGTCGACCCCGGCGTCTATCAGCGCCTGGGACCGGCTCTTGGCGTCCTCGCCGACGCCGACGGCCGCGCCGACGACCAGCCGGCCGCCCGGGTCCTTGGTCGCGAGCGGGTACTCCTCGCTCTTGGCGAAGTCCTTGACCGTGATCAGCCCGAGCAGCCGCCCGGCGTCGTCGATGAGCGGGAGCTTTTCGACCTTGTTGCGCCGCAGCAACTCCAGGGCCGCGTCCGGCGCCACCCCGACCGGGGCCGTGACCAGCGGCATCTTGGTCATGACGTCGGACACGGGGCGGCTGCGGTCGGTCTCGAAGCGGATGTCGCGGTTGGTCACGATGCCGAGCAGGATGCCCGCCTCGTCGGTGACCGGGAGGCCGGAGATCCGGTACTGCCCGCAGATCCGGTCCACGTCGCCCACGGTCGCGTCCGGTGTGCACGTCACCGGGTCGGTGATCATCCCCGCCTCGGACCGCTTCACCACGTCGACCTGGTGGGCCTGATCCTCGATGGCGAGGTTGCGGTGGAGGACGCCGACACCGCCGTTGCGGGCCATGGCGACCGCCATCCGTGCTTCGGTCACCGTGTCCATGGCCGAGGACACCAGCGGCATCCGCAGGCTGATCTTGGGCGTGATCCTGGTGCTGGTGTCAGCCTCAGCGGGCAGCACGTCTGATGCGGCCGGCAGCAGCAGTACGTCGTCGAACGTCAGGCCGGGCGGGGCGAACTTCTCATCCACGGTCATGGCACCTTCAGCGACACGGGCGGGTTGTGGGATTGCCTCCATCCTAATGAGGGCGTCGCACCGCCCGGGGCGAAGCTGGTGTGACGTCCCTCAACGCCCCAAGTGCCCCGATCCGTGGTTCGGGCGGACTGGTGAGGCCCACTACATACGAGCCCGGAGCTGATGGGGCCTGCGGGCTGGGCGCGGCGCGAGGGCCGGAGGGGGCGCCAGGCTGCTGGTGCGCTAGGCGAGGTTGGCCGCCCAGGTCAGGCACTGGTCGACGTCGGGGCGGGTCAGGCCGATGGCGGGGTTGATGTCCAGGAGGAGGGCCGGCACCCCGCGGGCGGCTGCCTAGCTATGAGCTTCAGGTGTCAGCGCGTCGTCGAGCCAGGCCAGGGGCCTGGTGCCGGCGTACTGGGACACGGCGGGGAGCTTGCCCCCGGGAGGAAAGGGCGCCGGCGGCATCGGGATCACCGGCAGCGCGTCCAGGCCCAGTAGCGGGGCCAGGCGCCAGTTGGCCTCTTCTTCCCAGGCGGTGGCCCACACCAGCGTGAAGTGCGAGCCCAGCTCGCGGAGCCAGTCCCCGTGCCCCGCGCACACCCGGACCGGCTCCTCGCCGGGGAACAGCACGTGCTCCGCGTACCCCGGCGGGCAGGCCGGGGCGGCGAAGGGGTTGAGCACCCCGTCGATGTCCAGCAGGAGCAGCGGGCGGCCAGTCATGACCCGTCCGGGCGGAGTAGTGAGCCGACCCAGGCGTCGACCCGGTAGCCGCGGTGGAGGAGACGGCGGCGCAGGGTCGCCTCGATCAGGAAGCTGGCCTTCTCGGCGACGCGGCGGGAGGCGAGGTTGCCGACCTCGCAACGCCATTCGATGAGGGCCAGGTCCGGGGCGGTGAACGCCCACCGGCAGAGGGCCCGGACGGCGGCCGTGGCCACGCCCCGGCCGCGGGCCCGGGGGTCCGTCCAGTAGCCGATCTCGGCCGCGCCGGGCTCGTGCGGGCGCAGGTCCAGGCCGACCCGCCCCAGCCGGGCGCCGTCCGCGGCGGAGGCGACCAGGAACTCGGCCCGGCTCCCCGCGTCCCAGGCGGCCAGCGTCATCTGCCGGACGAAGAACTCCGCGTGCTCGCGCCGGTAGGGCGCGAACACCTCGGACAGGTTGCGCTGGACGGCGGGATCCTGCGACACCTCGCAGACCCAGCCGATGTCGTCCTCGGCGAACGGCCGCAGCACGATCGGCCCGGCCTCGATCACAGGCGGCGGCATGCCAGCATCCTCGCGCAGGCCGCGCCGGAACGCGAAACGGCGGGCCGGCTCGCAGAGCCGGCCCGCCGTGACGGTGAAGCGGTGTAACTAGTGCGCGTGACCGTGGCTGTGGCCGTGACCGCCCGCGCCAGCAGCGTCGTCCTCTTCCTCCGGCTTGTCCACCACGAGAGCCTCGGTGGTGAGCAGCATGCCGGCGATGGAGGCGGCGTTCTGGACCGCGGAACGGGTGACCTTGACCGGGTCGATGACGCCCTGGGCGATCAGGTCGCCGTACTCGCCGGTGGCGGCGTTGTAGCCGTGGCCCGCGGGCAGGTCCGCGACCTTGGCCGCGACCACGGAGCCCTCGGCGCCGGCGTTGATGGCGATCCAGCGGGCCGGCTCGGACAGCGAAGCCCGGACGATCTTGACGCCCGTGGCCTCGTCACCGGTGAGGCCGAGGTCGTCCAGCTCGGAAGCGACCGCGATGAGGGCGCTGCCGCCGCCCGCCACGATGCCTTCCTCGATGGCGGCCCGGGTGGCCGAGATGGCGTCCTCAAGGCGGTGCTTCTTCTCCTTGAGCTCCACCTCGGTGGCCGCACCGGCCCGCAGCACGCAGACGCCGCCGGACAACTTGGCCAGCCGCTCCTGCAGCTTCTCGCGGTCCCAGTCCGAGTCGGTGTTGTCGATCTCGGTCCGGATCTGGCGGACGCGGTCCTGGATGGCGGACTCGTCACCGGCGCCGTCGATGATCGTCGTGTTGTCCTTGGACACCACGATGCGGCGGGCGCGGCCCAGGTCGTCCAGGCTGATGTTGTCCAGCCGCAGCCCCAGGGCCTCGCTGACGACCTGGCCACCGGTCAGGGTGGCGATGTCGGCCAGCATGGCCTTGCGGCGGTCACCGAAGCCGGGGGCCTTGACCGCGGTCACGTTGAGGAGACCGCGGATCTTGTTCACGACCAGCGTGGACAGGGCCTCGCCCTCGACGTCCTCGGCCACCACGAGCAGCGGCCGCTTGGACTCGGCGATCTTCTCCAGCAGCGGCAGGAACTCGGCCATCGAGGAGATCTTGCCCTCGGTGATGAGGACGTAGCCATCCTCGAGGACAGCCTCGAGCCGGTCCTGGTCGGTGATGAAGTACGGGCTGATGTAGCCCTTGTCGAACTGGAGGCCCTCGGTGAACTCCAGCTCGAGGCCCATCGTCGGGGCCTCCTCGACGGTGATCACGCCGTCCTTGCCGACCTTGGCGAACGCCTCGGCGATCAGCTCGCCGATCTTCTCGTCCTGGGCGGAGACGGTGGCGACGTGAGCGATCTCGCTCTGCTCCTCGACGTCACGCGCCTGAGCGAGCAGCCGCTTGGAGACCTCGGCGGCGGCGGCGTCGATCCCGCGCTTGAGCGAGATCGGGCCGGCGCCCGCGGCGACGGAGCGGAGACCGTTGTGGACCATCGCCTGGGCCAGCACGGTCGCCGTGGTGGTGCCGTCACCGGCCACGTCGTTGGTCTTGGTGGCGACTTCCTTGGCCAGCTGGGCGCCGAGGTTCTCGTAGTGATCCTCGAGCTCTATCTCACGGGCCACGGTGACGCCATCGTTGGTGATGGTGGGCGCGCCCCACTTCTTGTCGATCACGACGTTGCGGCCACGCGGGCCCAGCGTCACCTTGACGGTGTCGGCCAGCCGGTCGACACCGCGCTCGAGCGCAGCGCGCGCGTCCGAGCTGAATTCTAGGATTTTGGGCATTGACTGCTACCTCACCCTGCGGTTTTCACATCAAAATTCGCATGATGAACGCGCGGCAAGGGCGCCCGGCCACGCCTCGGCGGGCCCGGCGCCCTCAGCCACGCATTCGCTGCGTTGTTCTTACTTCTCGACGACGGCGAGGACGTCACGGGCGGAGAGTACGAGGTACTCCTCACCCGAGTACTTGACCTCGGTGCCGCCGTACTTGCTGTACAGCACCACGTCACCGACCTTGACGTCGACCGGGACGCGCTTGGCGCCCGCGTCGTCGAAACGGCCGGGCCCCACCGCAAGGACTTCGCCCTCCTGGGGCTTCTCCTTGGCGGTGTCCGGGATAACGAGACCAGACGCCGTGGTCTGCTCCGCCTCGAGCGGGCGGACCACGATGCGGTCCTCGAGCGGCTTGAGAACAACCTTGGTGGCGGTCGTCATTAGGCTGACCTCCCCCTCTGGAAGGCTAAAAGGTAACTGCTAGAGAGGGCGACCACAGCGGCCTGCCGTCGCGGGGATCAGACTGCTTCGTCGCGTTAGCACTCTCCTTGCCTGAGTGCTAGTCCGACAGTATCCAGCCTGCCCCGCCTCGTCAACACGAGGGCCGCCGCGTAACCTTCCGGCCACGGATTTCACTCTTCGTACACGTTCGATTACAGGCCGCTACTAATGTGGGCGCGTCCGCGAGAGGATTATCCGGCACTCGCCCGGGGCCACGGGCCAGATCGCGCAGACGCGCGGCCAGTGGGCACGGCGGCGGTATCCCCCGCGGCCTCAGCAGAACGCGGGCTCAGCACACCCGGCAGCCGGGCACCAGCTGGCGAGCGGTAACACCCCCTGGCTAAGGAGCACCCCCCATGGATCAGTCGGCCAACCATCTGTTGATGCGCGGCGGCCAGCCCGGCCCCGCCGACCGGATGCGCGACCTGCTCGCGCGCACGGTCCAGGATCACGTGACCGACCAGCGGTCGCACGCGAGCGCGCTGGAGGAGATCCGCAAACACCTGGAAGGGCTGGAGTGGCTGGTCAAGGAGGTCCGGGAGCACGAGCTGACCGACCTGGCCACGCAGCTGACCGTGCAGACCGAGGCGATGCGCCGCCAGCTGGATGAGGCCAACGAGACCGCGCCGGCCTGGGCGCAGCCGCTGCCCGAGCAGCTGCAGTCGCTGAACGCCCAGATGAAGCCGGTCGCCGAGCTGCCCGCGCTGTGGGCCGACCTGGGCGTGGTGTCGGAGAACGTGGACCAGGTGCTGCCCCGGCTGCAGGCCGTGGCCGACCTGATCGGCCAGGCCCGGGACATGCTCAAGCTCCAGGAGGAGCGGCTGGCGGACATCCGGCAGCACGGCGACCGCCTGCAGCAGAGCATGGACGCGGCGGCCGGCCGGTTCAGCCGGCTGGACAAGGCCATGACCGAGCTCACCCAGCGCGCGGCCTACCTGGACAAGGAGCTCTCGGCCATCAAGGGCCGGATCGACCAGGGGCTCGCCGCCCAGACCGCCCGGTTCGATCAGGGACTGGCCGCCCATTCGGAAAAGCTGGAAGCCAAGCTGGCCGGCGGCCTGGCCGGGGTCAGCGAGAAGATCGACGGCCTGGCCGGCACGGTGTCCGGGCTGACCGGGCAGATCGACCTGATCGGCGGCCAGGTCGAGGTGGCCCACGGCCGCCTGGAGCGGCTGGAAGAGCGCCTGGGTGACACCGACGACAAGGTCGGCACCGTCGACAACAAGCTCGGGGCGCTGGACGCCAAGCTGACCGGGACCGACGGCAAGGTCGGGGCGCTGGCCAACCGGATCGACCGGCTGGACGACCGGATCGGCGACACCGACGACCGGATCGGGCTGATCAACGAGCGCATCGGCGCCATCGATGAGCAGATGGGGGCGCTGGACGCCAAGCTGTCCGCCACCGACGGCAAGGTGAGCACGCTCGGCAGCCGGATCGGCGAGCTCGGCCAGCGCCTGGCCGAGACCAGCGAGCACGCCAGCGCCCAGATCGGGCAGCTCGGCCAGCGGATCACCGAGACTGCCGAGCAGGCCACCGCCCAGATCGGGCAGCTGGACCAGCGCCTGGCCGAGACCAGCGAGCAGATCGGCGGCCTGGACGAGCACATCGCCGCCGTCGACGGCACGCTCGGTACCCAGATCACCTCGGTCGACGAGAAGCTCGGCGAGCACATCGCCGCCGTCGACGACCTGCTCAGCGGGCTGGACGGCCGCATGGAGGGCCTGGACGGCCGGATGGAAGGGCTGCACACCCGGATCGGCACCCACGCCGACCGGATCGGCACGGTGGACGACCACATCGCCACCGTGGACCAGAAGCTCGGCTCGCTCGACGGCCGGATGGACGGCCTGGACGGGCGGCTGGAAGGCGTCGGCGGCCGGATCGAGGGCATGGGCGCCAAGTTCGAGACGGTGGACGGGCGCCTGGAGGCGGTCACCCAGCAGATCGGCCAGCTGCCCACCTCGCTCGGGCTGGATGACGCGCAGCGCAAACTCGGCGAGGCGGCCGGCAAGTCCGCCAGCGCGCTGGCGGCCCGGATCGACGCCCTGGAGGACCGGCTGGGCGCGGTGCTGTCACCGCTGAGCGACGAGCTGCGCTCGCGGCCCGGCCATCTCGAGGTCGAAGAGGTCGTGACCAAGGTGGTCAACGCGGTCCAGGCCGACGTGGCTGGGCGGCTGGACTCGCTCGAGGAGACCGTGCTGACGCTGGCCGAGGCCCTGCTGCGGCCGGGCCGCCGGGCGGTACCGGAACAGCACAGCCGCGATCACAGCTGATCCCAGGCCGCAGGTGGCCGATGGCTAGCCAGAGGTCGCTACCAGCGAAGAACAACCGCGTGCCCCCGGGGCGGGAGTACCAACTCCCGGGACGCGGTCAGGTTCACGCCGGTAGCGGCCCTTTCGGCGGCTACTCCCACTCGATCGTGCCGGGCGGCTTGCTGGTCACGTCGAGCACGACCCGGTTGATCTGCGGCACCTCGTTGGTGATGCGGGTGGAGATGTGCGCCAGCACGTCCTCGGGCAGCCGGGCCCAGTCCGCCGTCATCGCGTCCTCGCTGGTCACCGGCCGCAGGACCACCGGGTGGCCGTAGGTCCGGCCGTCGCCCTGGACGCCGACCGAGCGCACGTCGGCCAGCAGCACCACCGGGCACTGCCAGATGCGCCGGTCCAGGCCCGCCCGGGACAGCTCCTCGCGGGCGATCGCGTCGGCCTCGCGCAGGATGCTCAACCGGTCGGCGGTCACCTCGCCGATGATCCGGATGGCCAGCCCGGGACCGGGGAACGGCTGCCGCCACACGATGTCGTGCGGCAGGCCGAGCTGCTCACCGACCTGGCGGACCTCGTCCTTGAACAGCGCCCGGAGCGGCTCGACGAGCTCGAACTTCAGGTCAGCGGGCAGCCCGCCGACGTTGTGGTGGGACTTGATGTTGGCCGCACCGGTACCGCCGCCGGACTCCACCACGTCGGGGTACAGCGTGCCCTGCACCAGGAAGCGGGCCGATTCGCCGTGGCTCTCGGCCTCGGCCGCGATGTCGGCGGCGGCCCGCTCGAACGTGCGGATGAACTCCCGGCCGATGATCTTGCGCTTCTGCTCCGGGTCGCTCACGCCGGTCAGCGCGCCGAGGAACTGACCGGCCGCGCTGACCACCTTGAGCCGGACGCCGGTGGCGGCCACGAAGTCGTTCTCGACCTGCTCGGCTTCGCCCTTGCGGAGCAGGCCGTGGTCGACGAACACGCAGTGCAGGCGGTCGCCGATGGCCCGCTGGACGAGGGCGGCGGCCACCGCCGAGTCCACCCCGCCGGACAGGCCGCAGACCGCGACGCCGTCGCCGACCTGGGCGCGGATCTGCTCCACCTGTTCGTCGATGATGCCCGCGGTGGTCCAGCCGGGCTGGCAGCCGGCCGCGTCCAGGAAGCGCTGGAGCACCGCCTGGCCGTGGTCGGTGTGCATCACCTCGGGGTGGAACTGCACGCCGAACAGCTTGCGGCCGGCGTCCTCGACGGCCGCGACCGGCGTGGCCCCGGTGGAGGCGGTGACCTCGAACCCGGGCGGCGCCGCGACGCAGGTGTCCCCGTGCGACATCCAGACCCGCTGCCGGGCGGGCAGCCCGGCCAGCAGGCCGCGGGGCGGCCCGGCCGTGTCCAGGGTGGTCGCGCCGTACTCGGCCGCCCCGGTGCGGCGCACGGTGCCGCCCAGGCTCTGCACCATGAGCTGGAACCCGTAGCAGATGCCGAGCACCGGGACGCCGGCGGTGAACAGGCCGTCGGGCCCGGGCGGGGCGCCGTCCGCGTACACCGACGCGGGGCCGCCGGACAAGATGATCGCCTTGGGCTTGCGGGCGAGCATCTCGGCGACCGGCATCGTGTGCGGGACGATCTCGGAATAGACGTGGCACTCACGGACGCGACGCGCGATGAGCTGCGCGTACTGCGCCCCGTAGTCCACGACGAGGACGGTGTCGAAGCTGCCGGACGGGTGCACCTGCCGAGTTTAGGGCATCAGCCCCGGCCGCCTGACGTGCTGCGCTGCGGTGTCTGGCCGTTCGTGGCGGACTGGCCGTTGGTCTTCCCGTTGCCTGGTATCGGCGGGGCTGGAGGGGCCGGGGAGGGCGTCGGGGCAGCCGAGCCTGGTGGGACCGCAGGGGCGGGAGAGGCCGGAGGGGCGGGCGGGGCAGCTGATTCCGCTGGGTCGGAGGGGGCCTGTGATGCTGCAGTGGCTGGCGGGGCCGGGGAGGGCGAAGGGGCCGGTGGGGCCGGAGAGGGCGAAGGGGCCGATGCGGTGGATGCGGGTGGCGGGGCGCCCGGGGCGGCGGGCTGGGCCGGGGCTGGGTTGTCTGAGTGCTCGGGGTGGCCGGCCGGGGCGATGCGCAGGCGGGCGATCCGGCGGCCGTCCATCTCGGTCACCGTGATCCGGTGCTCGTCCACCTCGACCGAGTTGCCGACCGCGGGCACCTCACCCAGGCGGGCCAGCACGAAGCCGGCCGCGGTCTCGTACGGGCCCTCGGGCAGCTCGATGCCGGTCTGCTCGGCGAACTCGTGCAGGTTGAGCAGGCCGTCGACCTCGACCTCGCCACCGCGCAGCCGGCGGGTCTGATCCTGATCCACGTCGTACTCGTCGCGGATGTCGCCGATCAGCTCCTCGACCAGGTCCTCGAGGGTGACGATGCCGGCCGTGCCGCCGTACTCGTCGACCACGATGGCCAGGTGCGCGCGCTCCCGGCGCATCTCCGACAGCGCGGCCAGCACGGTCTTGCTGTTGGGCATGAACTTCACGTGCCGGCTGACCTGGCCGACGGTCAGCGGCCGGTTGGCCCGGGCCGGGTCGAGCAGGTCACGGACGTGGACGAACCCGATCACGTTGTCGTAGGAGCCCTGGTAGACCGGCAGCCGCGAGTAGGGCACGCTCACCGCCAGGGCGGCCGCCTCGCTGAGCGGCAGGTCGGCGGCCACGAACTCGACCTCGGTGCGGGGCCGCAGCACCTCGCGGATCTGCCGCTTGCCCGCGTCGAAGACCTCGCCCACGATGCGCCGCTCGTCCAGGCTCAGCGCCTGGTTGCTGGCCACCAGGTCGCGCAGCTCCTCCTCGGTCATCACCGTCCGGTTGGCCTTGGGGTTGCCGCCCAGGATCCGGACCACCAGGTCGGTGGCCCTCGACAGCAGCCAGACCAGCGGGCGGGCCAGCACCGAGATCCGGTCCAGGGTCGGGGCGGCCAGCAGCGCCACCGGCTCGACCCGCTGCAGCGCGATCCGCTTGGGGGCCAGCTCGCCGAGGATCAGCGTGACGAACGTGATCGCCACCGTGACCACGATGAACGCACCGGCCGAGGCCCAGCCGGGCGACACCCCGAGCCCCTTGAGCCCGCGCTCGAGGAAGCTGACCAGCGTGGCCGACCCGTACACGCCGGAAACCAGCGTGGCCAGGGTGACGCCGATCTGCACCGAGGACAGGAACCGGTTCGGGTCCTGGGCCAGCTTGGCCGCCACCGCGCCCCGTTTGCTCTGCTGGGACAGCTTGTGGATCTGGCCCTCGCGCAGGGAGACCAGAGCCATTTCCGACGCGGCGAAGAAGCCGCCGATCAGCACGATGACGAGGACGATGACAATGTCCCCGATGAGCTGGCCCACCTTGATCCCCGAGTTCTCCCGACGCGCCGGCGACCGCGCCGCGGCCACCAGGCGCTTTGTGCGGCCAGTCTAAGACCCACCGGTCCGTAGGCTGGGCGAAGTAACGTCTTTGCTGATCCGGTTCCCTTCTTTGCGTGATGCAAGCGTGATTACGGACACCGGGCTGACCGGTATGTTGGCGTGCTGCGGCGATTCGGCCGGCTCTGGCACACACCTCGGGAGGCAGGATGAGGCTGCTCGTCACGGGCGGCGCGGGCTACATCGGCAGCGTGGTCGCATCGGTCCTGATCGGGGCGGGTCACCACGTGACCGTCCTGGACGACCTGTCCACCGGGCACGCGGAGGCGGTCCCGCCCGGAGCCACGTTCGTGCGCGGCAACCTGCGGGACGACGCGGCCCGGGTGCTGGCCGAGGGCACCGACGCGGTGCTCCACTTCGCGGCCAAGTCGCTGGTCGGTGAGTCGGTGGCCAAGCCCGGCCTGTACTGGTCGCACAACCTCGGCGGCAGCCTGGCCCTGCTGGAGGCGATGCGCGAGACCGGCGTGGGGCGGATCGTGTTCTCATCCACCGCCGCCACCTACGGCGAACCGGAGCGGACCCCGATCGAGGAGACCGACCCGACCCGGCCCACCAGCCCGTACGGGGCGTCCAAGCTGGCCGTCGACACGGCCCTGACCGAGTACGCACGGATGTTCGGCCTCGGCGCCGTGAGCCTGCGGTACTTCAACGTGGCGGGCGCGCACCAGGACGCGGGCGGCCAGTGGTACGGCGAACGGCACTCCCCCGAGACCCACCTGATCCCCAACGTGCTCAAGATGGCGCTGCCGGGCGCGGGCGGGGGAGCAGTGAAGATCTTCGGGACCGACTACCCGACCCCCGACGGGACCTGCCTGCGGGACTACATCCACGTGGCCGACCTGGCGCAGGCGCACGTGCTGGCCCTGGGCGCGACCGACCCGGGCCAGCACCGCATCTACAACCTGGGCAACGGGACCGGCTTCTCGGTCCGCCAGGTGGTCGACGTCTGCCGCGAGGTGACCGGGGTGCACATCCCGGCCGAGGTCGCGCCCCGCCGCGACGGGGACCCGGCCGTCCTGGTCGCCTCCTCGGAGCGGATCCGCACCGACCTGGGCTGGCAGGCCACCCGCGACCTGCCCGCGATGGTGACCGACGCCTGGACGTTTACCCAGCAGCGGTCACAGCCGGCCGCGAGCGCCCGATGAGTTCCGGCCCGGACGGCGCTCCCGCTCGGCCACCGGGCGCCGCGGGCCGGCACTCGATCGCCGACCGGGGCGCCCGCTGGTTCCGTACCTGTTTCGGGCACCGGCCGCAGGGTGTCTGGCTGGCGCCCGGCCGGGTCAACATCATCGGCGAGCACACCGACTACAACGACGGCTTCGTGCTCCCGTTCGCGCTGGGCGACGGCATAGTGGCGGCCGCCTCGCCGCGCCGCGACGGCCTGCTGGCCCTGCGCACCCACCGCGACCCGGCCGCCAGCGTGGAGATACCGCTGGCGCGGCTGCGGCCCGGCCCGGGCGGGGAGCCGGTCAAGCTGGACGAGATCCGCGAGCAGCTGCCCAGCTGGGCCCGGTACCCGGCCGGGGTGGCCTGGGCCCTGCTGGCCGACGGCTACCCGGTGCCCGCGGCCAGCCTGGCCATCGATTCGTGCCTGCCCGACGGGGCCGGGCTGTCGTCGTCGGCCGCGCTCGAATGCTCGGTCGCGCTCGCCCTGACCGGGCTGGTCGGCCCGGACTCGCTGGGCGGCTTGGCCACCGGCGGCCCGGGCGGGGACGCGCTGACCCGGCCGGACATCCCGCGGACGGCGCTGGCCCGCATCGCCCGCCGGGCCGAGAACGAGTTCGCCGGGGTGCCGTCTGGCATCATGGACCAGTCCGCGTCGCTGCTGTGCCGGGCCGGGCAGGCGCTGCTGCTGGACTGCCAGTCGCTGGAGTCCAGCCAGGTGCCGTTCCGGCCGGACCGGGCCGGCGTGCGGGTGCTGGTCATCGACACCCGCGCCAAGCACGAGCTGGCCGACGGCGAGTACGGCCGCCGCCAGTCCGAGTGCGCCGAGGCGGCCCGGCGGCTGCACGTCCCCTCGCTGCGGGCGGTGTCCGACGTCAGCGCGCTGCACGGGCTGGACGACCCGGTGCTGCACCGCCGGGCGCGGCACGTGGTCACCGACAACCAGCGGGTCCGGCAGGTGACCAGCCTGCTGCGCGGCTCGGGCGGCGGTGATTTCCGCGCGCTCAGCGAGGTCGGTGCGCTGCTGACCCGGTCACACGCTTCGCTCCGCGACGATTTCCAGGTTTCCTGGCCGGAAGCCGACGTCACGGTCGAGGTGGCGGTCGGCGCCGGCGCCCTGGGCGCCCGCATGACCGGCGGCGGCTTCGGCGGTTCGGCGCTGGCCCTGATCCCCGAGGCCGACGTGGATCAGGTACAGCGGGGGGTCCGGGCCGCGTTCGCCGACCGCGGCTGGACCGAGCCCGAGTTCATCAGCGCCTTCCCTTCCGATGCCGCCCAGCGCATGATCTGAGGATGATCGCGAGGATATGGCGGGGCGTGGTCCGGGCCGAGGACGCCGATGAGTACGCCGCCTACGTACAGGAAACCGGGATCGAGGGCTACCAGCAGACGCCCGGCAATCAGGGGGCCTGGCTGCTGCGTCGGCCCGTCGGCGACCGGGAAGAGATCGTGACGCTCAGCTTCTGGGACTCCCTCCAGTCCATCGAGGCGTTCGCCGGGGATGACATCGAAAAGGCCGTCTACTACCCGGAGGACGACCGCTACCTGCTGGAACGGGATCTGCGGGTGGTGCACTACCAGGTGCCGGACCAGCAGTGACGGGCCGGCCGTAGTGACGTTGCGCCAGGACGCGGCGGCGATCGCGGCGGAACTGATGGAGCTGCGGCACGCCATCCACTCCGAGCCCGAGATCGGGCTGCACCTGCCGCTCACCCAGGCCAAGGTGCTGGCCGCGCTGGACGGGCTGCCGCTGGAGGTCAGCACCGGCCGCGGCCTCAGCTCGGTGACGGCCGTGCTGCGGGGCGCGCCCGCCCGGACCGGGCCGATGGTGAGACACCGCCGGTGGTGCTGCTGCGCGGTGACATGGACGCGCTGCCGGTCACCGAGGCCACCGGCCTGCCCTGGGCCTCTCGCTTCGACGGGGTGATGCACGCCTGCGGGCACGACCTGCACACCGCCATGCTGGCCGGGGCGGCCCGCCTGCTCAGTGCCCGGCAGGCGGAGCTGCCCGGCGACGTGATCTTCATGTTCCAGCCGGGCGAGGAGGGCTACCGCGGGGCGGACGTGATGATCGGCGAGGGCGTACTGGACGCGGCCGGCCCGCGGCCGGCCGCGGCCTACGCGCTGCACGTCTCGTCGACCCAGTATCCGTGCGGGGCGTTCGCCACCCGGCCCGGGCCGATGCTGGCCGCCGCCGACATCATCCGGGTCACCGTGCACGGCCGCGGCGGCCACGCGTCCCAGCCACACCTGGCCGCCGACCCGATCCCGTGGCCGAGGTGTTCGGGCTGGACCGCGCGCTGGCGAAGCCGTTCCCGCTGACCGGGGCCGAGGACTTCTCCTACGTGCTGCAGCGGGTACCGGGGGCGTTCGTGTCGGTTGGGGCGGTCCCGCCGGACCGCGACCCGGCCACCGCCCCGTCGAACCACTCGGCCGCGGCGATCTTCGACGACGCGGTGCTGGCGGACGGGGCCGCCTGCTACGCCGAGCTGGCTGTGCGCCGCCTGGAGAAGGGCTGAGGCGCGCGGGCTCGCGCGGCCCGGTTGGTGACGGCGGTCAGAGGCTGGCCACGTCGGCCTGCTTGGCCCGCACCGCCTCGGCGGCCGCGCGCAGGCCGGCCAGCTCCGCCTCGGTCAGGTCGCGCTCGACCACCCGGCGGACGCCCTGGGCGCCGATCTCGGCTTCGACCCCCAGGTAGACGCCGGAGATCCCGTACTGGCCGTCGACCCAGGCGCAGACCGGCAGCACCGCGCCGGCGTCCTCGGCCACCGCCCGGGCCATCCGCGCGGCCGCGGCTGACGGCGCGTAGTAGGCGGACCCGGTCTTCAGCAGCGCGACGACCTCGCCGCCGCCGTTGCGGGTGCGGGTGACCAGCTCCTCGATGTCCTCCGCGGCCATCAGGCCGGTGAGCGGCTCGCCGTCCACCGTGCAGGCGGACGGCACCGGCACCATCGTGTCCCCGTGCGAGCCCAGCGTCAGCGTCCGCACCGACCCGACCGGCACCCCCAGCTTGCCGGCCACGAAGCTGGTGAACCGGGCGGTGTCGAGCATCCCCGCCTGGCCCAGCACCCGGCTCGCCGGGAACCCGGACACCCGGGCGGCCAGCGCGGTCATCTCGTCCAGCGGGTTCGACACGACGATGAGCACCGCGCCGGGCGCGTGCCGGGCCACGTTCTCGGTCACCGCCCGGACGATCTGGGCGTTGGTCTCGATCAGGTCCATCCGGCTCATGCCTGGCTTGCGGGCCAGGCCGGCGGTGATGATGACGATGTCCGAGCCGCTGATCGCCTCGTAGCCCGCCCCGTCGGCGCCGGTGGTCTGGCCGGTGACCCTGGTCTCGAAGCCCTCGATGGGCCGCGACTGGTTCAGGTCCAGCGCCAGGCCCTCCGGCCGTCCCTCGATGATGTCGGTCAGCACGACCTCGTCGAAGATGTCGTACCCGGCGAGCCGTTGCGCGGTCGTCGACCCGTAGAACCCGGCCCCGACCACGGTCACCTTGCCCTGGCGGGCCATGGCTGTCCTTCTTCCTGGTTTTTGGCTGTTCCGGCTGGGTGGTCCGGGCGGCGGCGGCACGGTCAGGTGGGCGGCAGCACCAGGGCGATCACCAGCAGCCCGGCCCCCAGCAGGCCGAGCGCCAGCACGTCAGCCCACCGCCGCCGGTTGGCAAGCAGTCCCACCGCGCTCTGCGGGAGGAAAAGCCGGGCTGCCGCCGCCACCAGCAGGGCGCCGCCGACCACCCCGGCGCCGTTGCCCACCGCGTGGGCGCCGGTCCAGGCCCACAGGACGCCGCCGAGCGTGCAGGCCAGGACGATCAGGTACGGCACCTGGGTCAGGGCCGTGGCCCCGCGGCCGGTGGGGGTGAGTGGGCTCGCTAGCGGCGGTGCTGGTGGGGCGGCGGTGGCGGAGGGTGCCTGGGGTGGGCGGGTGCCGTTGGCGGGCGGGGGCGGGGCGGGTACGGGGTACTGGCCCGTGGCGGGGGCGAGCGGCGTCGCCGGGCGCGGGTCCGTCGCGGGATATGCGGGTGGCGCGGAGCTGGGCGGCGTCGCCGGTCGCGGGCCGGCCGCCGGGCACGGGTCCGTCGCGGGGTATGGGCCCGTCGCGGCCCGGGGCGGCGACGCCGGGAGCTGGCCGGGAGCCGGGCCCGGATCTGGCGTGAAGCGCGGAGCGGTGGCCGGGCTGGGCGGGGCGACCGGGCGTGGGCCCGTCGGGGGGTACGGACCGGCGGCCGGGGTGGGCGTTGCTGGCGGCTGCAGGCCAGGAGCCGGGCGTGCGTCTGCCGCGGGGTACGGGCCGGTGGGCGGGCTGGGTGGCGGCGCTGGGCGCTGACGCTTTGGCCGGGGCGGGGTGGCGGCCGGGGGTGCGGCGGTTGATGCTTGCGCGGGGGGTGGGGACGGAGCAACGGGTGGGCGCTGAGTGGCGGCGGCGCGTTCGTCGAAGCCGGGGGGTGTGGTGTATCCGGGTGCCGGGATGAAGCGGGGTTGCAGCGGGACGGGCGGGTCCTCTGCTGGGCGGGCGGTCTCGCCGGAAGCTGGCTTCGGAGCCTCGAAGGCCGGCTCGGGAGGCCTGAGGGCCGGCTCGGGCGCGCGCAAGCCCGGCTCGGGAGGCCGGAAGCCCGGCTCGGGCGTCGGGAAGCCCGGCTCGGGCGTCCGGAAGTCCGGCTCTGGAATCCCGGGGGTCGCACCGGTCGCGGGGGCCTCGGCGCTGGTGGGCGCGGGTGGCTGGGGGGCGACGGGCGGGGATGGCGGGGCCGAATAGGCGCCTGGGCGGGGCGGGCGGCCGGCGCCGGCCAGCGGGGCGCCCGGGGCCTGGACGGGCGGGGCGTCGGGCCAGGGCGGGCGCGAGCCGGTGCCGTCGCCGAGGGACGGATCGCCGTCCTGCTGATCCGCGGGGGGGACGGCACGCTGGCCGGAGCCGTAGCCGGGGAACTCTGGGACGGCGGGGGCGTCGGGCCACGGGGGGCGGGCACCGGTCGCGGGCGGCTTGACGAAGGCGCCAGGCCAGGATGGGCCGGCCGGGCTCGCGGCGCGGGCGCCGTTGCCGCTGGGGGTGCTGCCGTTGGCGCCCGGGGCCGCGGGGATGGCTGGATCGTCCGGGTCGCCGGGACCGGCGGGGCGGGGGAAGCCGCGGGCTGGGGTGTCCTCCGCGTTCCTCACCGCCGCGTCGCCGGGGAGCGGGAAACGGTCAGCCTGGCCTGAATCGGGTGCACACAGGAAGCGTAGGAGCCGAGCCGCCGGCGCACGATCCGCTCTGCGAAACCTGCGGCGGCGGAATTGCGCAGCGAGCGAACCGGGCCGCGGCCGGCGGCCGCGGCCGCGCTCTGTTCAGCCAGGCTGTGAGCTGGCATGTCTACCATGCGCGTGCCTCCCGGGCTACTCGCAGGCAGTTTACCGGCGGTTCGGAAGATCCACGTGCTGCGGCGGGCTGTACTCGGCCGATCTCGGACAGTACGGAATTGACGGTAAGGGCGGCGCGCACCGGGTAACTATTAGGTGATGGACTGCTCACGGCTTCGATAGGCGGGAGGAACCATGATGGATACGCCCTATATCCGCATCGAGGAAAACGGTGAGCTTGTCCCGCTTGCCGACGAGGTGACCACCGTCGGCCGGGGCCAGGCGGTAGACGTGCGCCTGGATGACCCCAGCGTGTCGTTGCTGCACGCGGAGATCATCCGCCGCGGGCCGTATGCCTACGTGGTCGACCTCGGATTATCACGTAACGGCACCCGGGTGAACGGCCGGCCGGTGGCCCGCCGGGTGCTCGAAGACGGAGACGTGGTGGCGTTCGGCGTGGCCCGGTGCCGGATCGGCGGCCTGCCGCGTGAGGACCTGCCCACCGAGTCCGAGCTGCGGCGCCCGACCGTGCCCGAGCTGACCCGGCGTGAGCTCGACGTGCTGGCCGCGCTGTGCCGCCCGGCGCTGTCCGACGATGCGTTCGTGGCCCCGGCCACGGCCCGGGAGATCGCCGCCGACCTGGTGGTGACCGAGGCGGCGGTCAAGCAGCACCTGCTGCGGCTGTACCAGAAGTTCCGCATCGCCGGCGGCCTGAACCGGCGCATCCGGCTGGCCAACGAGGTAGTGGCGCTGGGCCTGGTCCGGCCGGTCGACCAGTCCGGGATCGCCGGCTACGTGCCGGAGGCGCGGGTGCCCGCCGACCGTGAGGTGACCGGCCACCGCGTGGGCTGACCTCAGCCGGCACCGGGCTCAGCTTGGGCCGGGCTCAGCGCAGGCGGGACGGCCCGACGCCGAAGTGCGGCAGGCCCAGGTGCGGGAGGTGCAGCACCGTGTTCACGTTGGGCAGGTGCGGCAGCCAGCTGCTGATGTTCGGCCAGTAGATCGGCGGCTGGGACAGCGCCTCGGCCACCATCGCGGCGGCCAGGCAGTACATGATCAGGGCGGCGATGATCGCGGTGGTCCGGGTCCGGGCGACGGCCCGTACGATCCGCGTCACCTCGCGCCGGGGGCCCGCTGAGCCAGGCCCGAGCCCGTACAGCGCGACGGCCGCGCCGGCCGCGTAACCGCTGGCCATCAGCACCGAGTTGGCCGAGGTGGCGACCATCGTCCCTACGAAGACGGCCCCGGCCACCACCGCCGCCAGCGGCGCGACCAGGACGGTGGTGAGCAGCGAGCGGACGATGGCCCAGGGTGCGGTCAGCACCCCGAAGATCACGTCGGTGACGCTCGGGCCGCGGGCCGACCGCCGGACGGTGATCGCGCTGCTGGCCCGGTCGGCCGCCCGCAGCAGCGTGATCACGATCAGCGAGCCGATCAGGCCCGCCACCGGCAGCAGCACGGTGATGGCGACGGCCGCCACGATCAGGGCCAGGCCCATGAACGGCGGCGACTGGGCCCGGGACTCGCCGTCGGCGGTGCGCGGCGCGTCCGGCCGGGCGGCGGTGCCGTAACCGGGACCGCCGTAACCCTGGCCGCCGTAACCGGGATTGCCGTAAGCGGGACTGCCGTAGCCCGAACCCGGGGCCGCCGGGTATCCGGCTCCGCCCTGGCCGGGCGAGGCGGCCGCCCGGGGCGGTGCGTACTGCACCGGCGGGAGCACGTCGGCGTAGTCGCCCGGCCTGATCGGCTGCGGCAGCGCCCGGGCGCGGGCGCCGTCCCCCTGATAGGGGGCGCCGGTGTTCAGGCCGCGCGGGGACAGGCCGCCGACCTGGGCACCCTGGCCCAGCGGGGCGCCCGCGGACGGGGCGTTGACGGCACCGCCGGCGTAGGCGCCGGCGCCACCCAGCGCGGCGGCGTTGAGCGCGCCCGCGCCGTTGACCGCGGCGACGCTGTGCCAGCCGCCGTTGCTGCCGTTGGCCGGGTTGCCGGGGCTGGCCCCGTTGGCGGCGCCGGCCCCGTTGCCGGGAGCGATCGTGGCGGCCTGGGACGCGCCCGTCAGCATCGGCGGCCCCGAGGCCAGGCCCGGCGTCCTGGCCTGGGCGACCAGCCAGTCGGCGGTGGGCCGGCGGCGCGGGTCCCGGCTGAGCGTGGCCGACACCAGCTGGGCCAGCGGCCCGGGTATGCCGCCGACGTCGGCCTGGCCTTGGACGATGCGGTAGAAGACGTTCTCGAACGAGCCGCTGCCGAACGGCGGCCGCCCGGTGGCGGCGAACGCCATCGTGGCGCCCCAGGAGTGGATGTCGGACGCCGCGCTGCTGGGCTGGCCCTCGATGACCTCGGGCGCCAGGTAGCCGGGGGTGCCCATGAACATCCCGGTCTGGGTCAGCCGGGTGGTCGAGTCGCCGGTCTGGGCGATGCCGAAGTCGATGACGACCGGATTGCCGTTGTGGAGCATCACGTTGCCGGGCTTGAAGTCGCGGTGCACGACCCCGGCCGCGTGGATGGCCACCAGGGCCTGGGCCAGCCCGCTGGCCAGGCGCTCCAGGGCCGGGGCGGCCAGCGGGCCGCGCTCGCGGACGGTGTGGTCCAGCGTCTCCCCCGGTACGTACCGGGTCACGATGTAGGGGAACTTGTGGTCGACGTCGGCGTCGAGGACCTCGGCCACGAAGGGGCTGTGGACCCGGCGCATGGCCTCGACCTCGCGGGCCAGGCGGCGGCGGGCATTCGGCTCGGCTGCTACCCGGGAGTGCAGCACCTTGATCGCAACCGGGCGGCGTTCACGGTCACGGGCGAGGTAGACCGCTCCCATGCCACCCTCGCCGAGCCGGTCCTGCAGACGGTACGGCCCGAGCTTCTCCGGTATCCGGTCCTGTGAGGCCATTGCCTCACCAGAGTACGGTGCTCAGGCAAACATCCCGATCACAATTACATGTGCGCAGGTCATGGGGGTGCCGGCCGGTACGGGTGGGACTGATGGGACTGGACGGCGGGCGTCGGCCGCTGAGACGGGGCGGGACGCGGGCGGCTGGGCCGCTGGGCCTGCGGGTCCGCCGTGGCAGCAGTTCAGACGTGGCGGTAGCGGCGGGCCAGGTGGCGCAGGAGGGTGCGGGGCAGCAGGCGCACGGTGCCGGCGGCGAGCTTGTACTGGGTGCCGGGGACGGCCAGCGGGCGCCCGGTCGCCACCGCGTCCAGGCCCGCCCGGGCCACCGTGCCGGCGTCGAGCCAGGCGATGCCGGGCAGGTAGCCGACCTCGACGTCGTTGGCCGCGTGGAACTCGGTGCGGGTGAAGCCGGGCAGCAGCGCGGTCACGTGCACGTCGGTGCCGGCCAGCTCGGCGTGCAGGCTCTCGGTCAGCGAGGTGACGAAGGCCTTGGTGGCCGCGTAGACCGCGCTGCCGGGGGACGCCGTGACCGAGGCCATCGAGGAGACGTTGAGGATGCCGCCGTAGCCGCGGGCCAGCATGCCGGTCACCGCGGCCCGGGCCAGCTGGGCCAGCGCGGTCACGTTGAGGCGGATCTGGGCGTCGATGGTCTCCGGGGTCAGCTCGGCCAGCGAGCCCCGGGCGGACCGGGCGGCGTTGTTGACCAGCAGCTCGACCGGCGCACCGGCGGTCAGCCGGGCGGAGACGGCGGCCAGGCCGTCGGCCGAGGTCAGGTCGGCCGGCAGCACCTCGACGGCCACCCGGTGCTCGGCCCGCAGCTGGGCGGCCAGCTGTTCCAGCCGATCGGCGCGGCGGGCGACCAGGACCAGCGCGCAGCCGTCGGCCGCCAGCAGCCGGGCGAAACTGGCGCCGATGCCGCTGGACGCGCCGGTGACGAGAGCCGAGCGATAGGAGTGTCGCATGTGGCTCTTGTGGCTGCCGGGACTGCCGGGACTGCTGGGACTGCTGTGACTCACGGGGTCGGCGATGGTCTGGGTGCTAGCGGTGCGCATGGGACCGCCCGGGTCGATGTGGCTGGGGCGGCTGACGGGACCGATGGGGCCGAGGTCGCTCGCGGGACTCGCGGGGTTGGAGGGAGGCCGGGGGTCAGTGGGGTCGTTGCCCGGGTGGGTCAACTGCCTGCCACCAGCTTCCGGAGAGCCTGGGCGGCGGCGGCGTTGTGTTCGGCCTGCGTGACCAGCGCGCTGGCCAGCGCGTTGATCCAGTCCCCGAGGGGTACGGGGGTGCGGGACAGCACCACGCCGCGCACCTCACGGCAGATCTCCGCCGCAGGCTGACCGCGCTGCACGCTGAGCGACAGCACCTGGTCGTCCAGCCGGACCACGATCTTGGTCACCTCGCCCGGGCGGCCCTTCATCCGGTCCGACATCGAGCGGTCCCGGTCGACCAGGACCGTGCCGGGCGGTAGGGCCTCACTCAGCGACTGGGTCAGCACCCGGGCGTAGACGGCCACGTCGGCGCTGTCGGCCCGCAGCGCCGCGGTCACCATGTCCAGGTCGACGCCGTCGTCCGCCGAGGGCTCCAGCTCACCGTGTTCCCCGCTCACTTCACTTCCCACTGAACGTCGCCTTCCCCGGGCCGTTGTCCAGGAAGCTGCGCAGGCCGGCCTGGCCGTCCTCGGTGGCGAACAGCCCGGTGAAGTGCAGCCGCTCGATCTCCAGCCCGTCGTCCAGGTCCACACCCAGGCCCGCGTCGATGGCCTGCTTGGCCGCGCGCAGGGCCAGCGGGGCGCCGGCCACGTAGCGGGCGGCCAGGCCGCGGGCCGCCTGGTACACGTCGGCGTCCGGCACCACCATGTCGGCCAGACCTATGGCCAGCGCCTCGGTGGCGTTCACGAACCGGCCGCTGTACACCAGGTCCTTGGCCCTGGACACCCCGATCAGCCGGGGCAGCCGCTGGGTGCCGCCGGCGCCGGGGATGATGCCGAGCAGGATCTCCGGCTGGCCGACCTGGGCGCCCTCTCCGAGCACGCGGAAGTCCGCGCAGAGGGCCAGCTCCAAGCCGCCGCCGAGGGCGTAGCCGGTGATCGCGGCGACGACCGGCTTGGGGATGCGCGCGACCGCCTTGAACGCGTTCTGGATGCCGGCCGCCAGGTCCATGATCTGGGCCGGGCCGGACTCGGACATCTCCTGGACGTCGGCCCCGGCCGCGAAGATGCGCTCGCCGCCGTAAACGATGACGGCGCGGGTCTCCGGGTCGGCGCTGACCTCGGCCGCGGCCGCGCCGATCTCCCGCTGCAACTGGCCGTTGAGCGCGTTCATCTTCGGCCGGTCCAGCCGGATGGTCGCGATACCGGCCTCGGTCTCTACGCGGACGAAGTCGCCCATGACAGCCTCCTGACGTTGCTGCGTCCCGCGCTACAGCCTCTCAGCCGCGACCCGGCCCGCGCGGCACGGGGTCAGCGCAGGTCGCCGTTGGTCATCCCGGCGGGCGCTTCCGGCGCGGTGACCAGCCCGAGCTCGGCCCGGCTGGCCAGCAGCCGGTGCCGGGGCAGCACCCGCACCGTGTAGCCGAACGGCCCGGGCTGGGCCAGCTCGATCGCACCGGAGTAGCGCACGGTGGCGTCGCCGTCCATGCCCGCCGGGTCCGGTGACAGTGGCAGGTAGGACGGGTCGACCAGCTCGTCGTGCTCGTCGGCGGCGCCGTAGACCACCTCGACGCACACGTCGTCCGGGGTCAGGTCGCCCAGCGCGACCCCCGCCCGGATGGTGAGCGGGATGCCCAGCTGGGGCTCGCCGGCGTCCGCCTCGACGTGATCGATCCGCACGAGCGGCCAGGCCAGTTCGACCCGGCGCTTCCAGGCGGCCAGGTCGCGGGCGGTCTGGAACGACCCACCGCCGGCCAGCCCCCGGACCGACGCAGCGGCCGGCGCGTACAGCGTGCTCACGTACGCGCGGACCATCCGCTCGGCCGGAGTGCGCGGGCCGAGCACCCGCAGCGTGTGCCGGATCATCTCCACCCAGCCATCGGGCACGCCGGCCGCGTCCTGGTCGTAGAACAGCGGCGACACCGAGTTCTCGAGCAGTTCGTACAGCGCGGAGGCCTCCAGCGCGTCCCGGCGGTCCGAGTCGTCCACGCCGTCGGCGGACGGGATCTCCCAGCCGTTGGCGCCGTCGTACCACTCGTCCCACCAGCCGTCCCGCACCGACAGGTTCAGGCCGCCGTTGAGCGCCGCCTTCATGCCGGAGGTGCCGCAGGCCTCCAGCGGGCGGAGCGGGTTGTTCAGCCAGACGTCGCAGCCGCGAACCAGGGAGCGAGCCATCTCCATGTCGTAGTCCGGCAGGAACACGATGCGGGCGCGGACCCGGTGGTCGTCGGTGAACCGGACCATCTGCTGGATGAGCCGCTTGCCGCCTTCGTCGGCCGGGTGGGCCTTGCCCGCGATGATGATCTGGATCGGCCGCTCCGGGTCGAGCAGCAGCTCGGTGAGCCGGTCCTGGTCGTGCAGCATCAGCGTGAGCCGTTTGTACGACGGCACCCGCCGGGCGAACCCGATGGTCAGCGTGTCGGGGTCGAGCACGTCGTCGATCCAGGTCAGCTCGGCCTCGCTGGCGCCACGCTGCTTCCAGGAGGCCCGCAGCCGCTTGCGCGCGTCGGCCACCAGCGCGGCCCGCTGCGCCCGCCGCGCGGCCCAGATCCGGTCGGCGGGCAGGTCAGCGACCCGGTTCCAGTCCCAGTTGCCCCCCTGGCTGAGCACCTCGGCTCCCGGATCGGCCAGGCTGAGGAAGTCGGGGCCGACCCACGTGGCCGGGTGCACGCCGTTGGTAATCGAGCCGATCGGGACCTCGGCCTCCTCGAAGCCCGGCCACAGACCGGAGAACATCTCCCGGCTGACCTCGCCGTGCAGCAGGCTCACGCCGTTGACCCGCTGGGCCAGCCGCATGCCCATCACGGCCATGTTGAACACGTGCGGGTCGCCGCCGGGGTAGGTCTCGGCGCCGAGCGCCAGCACCCGCTCGACCGGCAACTCAGGGTCAGCGCCATCCTTGCTGAAGTACCGCTCGATGAGGTCGCGCGGGAACCGGTCGATGCCGGCCGGGACCGGGGTGTGGGTGGTGAACACGGTGCCGGCCCGGACCGCCTCCAGCGCCTCGTCGAAGCTCAGGCCCTGGTCGATGTAGGTGCGGATGCGCTCGACGCCGAGGAAGCCCGCGTGCCCCTCGTTGGTGTGGAACACCTCCGGCTCGGCATGCCCGGTGATCGCGCAGAACGCCCGCACCGCGCGCACGCCGCCCACACCCAGCAGCAGCTCCTGGCGCAGCCGGTGCTCGGTGCCGCCGCCGTACAGCCGGTCGGTGACCTCGTGCAGGGCCGGCTCGTTCTCCTCCGCGTAGGAGTCGAGCAGCAGCAGCGGCACCCGGCCCACCTGGGCCAGCCAGACCTGGGCGTGCAGCGTCTGGCCCTCGGCCAGTGCCACGGTGATCCGCACCGGGGCCCCGCCGGTGTCGCGCAGCAGCTCCAGCGGCAGGCCGTTCGGGTCGCTGGCCGGGTAGCGCTCACCCTGCCAGCCGTCGGCCGACAGCGACTGGGTGAAGTAACCGTGCCGGTACAGCAGGCCCACGCCGATCAGCGGCACACCCAGGTCGCTGGCCGCCTTGAGGTGGTCACCGGCCAGGATGCCGAGGCCACCGGAGTACTGGGGCAGCACCTCGGTGATGCCGTACTCGGGCGAGAAGTAGGCGACCGCGGCGGGCGCCGCGGCCAGGACCGTCTGGTCGTCCTGGACCCGCTGGAACCAGCGCGGCCCGGTCAGATAGCCGTCGAGGTCCCGCGCGGCCGCGTTGAGGCGGTCCAGGAACTGCTGGTCGGCCGCCAGCACGGCCAGCTTCTCGGGCCGCAGCGAGCTGAGCATGGCGATCGGGTCGCCGCCGGACGCCTCCCAGGCGGCCGGGTCGATCGACGCGAACAGCTCCACGGTCTCCGGATGCCAGGACCAGCGAAGGTTCAGCATCAGCGCACGCAGCGGAGTGAGCGGTTCCGACAGCACGGTACGGACGGTGAACCGGCGAATGGCTTTCACGATGAGTGACCTTAGTGCGTTTGCGCCGATGCGCGGGACATGGACGGAAACTCCGCCGACCGTCCCGACCTGGCCGGCTACCGGTCCGGGCCAGGGCTGTTACCGCAGTCGGCACACCGGTCGCAAGAAGGCACTCTGACCACATGGAAACCAGTTAATTAACAAAAAATCTCGCCCCTTGACCAGTAGCAGAGATGTTATTGACCAGCGCGGGTACCGCACTGGCATGGCTACCAGCACGCTCGATACCGTGACTGCCGTGATCGGACGAATTCCCATTCTTGACGTCCAGCCCTCGGTGGACTGCGGACGGTATCCCGCCAAATCGGTGGCCGGGGAGACATTCCCGGTGAGCGCGACCGTGTTCCGTGAGGGGCACGGCGCGGTGGCGGCCGCCGTGGTCCTGCGCGACCCCGACGGCAGCAACCTGCCGATGGAGATGATGCGTGAGCTCGCGCCGGGGACCGACCGGTGGGGCACCGAGGTGACCGCGTCGCGGCCCGGCGAATGGTCGTTCCGGGTCGAGGCCTGGGCCGACCCGATCGCCGACTGGCACCACGACGCCGGGATCAAGGTGCCGCGCGGCCAGGACATCGAGCTGGTGATGGCCGAGGGCGCGCTGCTGTTCGACCAGGCCGCCAAGTCGATCATCCGGTCCTCCCGGGTCCGGCTGCCGGCCCCGGCTCCGGGTGAGCCGGTCATCGACAAGCCGCTGCCCCCGGACGTGGTCCGGGCCGCGCTGGCCGAGGTGGCCGAGCTGCTCCGGGACCCCAAGGTGACCCCGTGGGACCGGCTGGCCGCGACCCGCGAGCCGGAGATCACCCGGATGCTGGCGGCCTACCCGCTGCGCAAGCTGGTGACCAGGTCCCGGCGGATGCCGCTGGTGGTGGACCGGGAACGGGCCCTGTACGGGGCCTGGTATGAGTTTTTCCCGCGCTCGGAAGGGGTCCAGATCGACCCCATGGGCCGCCGGGAACCGGTGTCGGGCACGTTCCGGACCGCCGCCCACCGGCTCGACGCGGTGGCCGAGATGGGCTTCGACGTGGTGTACCTGCCGCCCGTCCACCCGATCGGGACCGCGTTCCGCAAGGGCCGCAACAACACGCTCGACCCGCAGCCGGGCGACCCCGGTTCACCGTGGGCCATCGGCGGCCCCGACGGCGGCCACGACTCGATCCACCCGGACCTGGGCACGTTCGAGGACTTCGACGCCTTCGTGGCCCGGACCCGCGAGCTGGGCATGGAGGTCGCGCTGGATTTCGCGCTGCAGGCCTCGCCCGACCACCCCTGGGTCAAGGAGCACCCCGAGTGGTTCACCACCCGGGCCGACGGGACAATCGCCTACGCGGAGAACCCGCCCAAGAAGTATCAGGACATCTACCCGGTCAACTTCGACAACGACCCCGAGGGCATCTACCGGGAGTCGCTGCGGGTGCTCCGGCTGTGGATGGACCACGGGGTGCGGATCTTCCGGGTGGACAACCCGCACACCAAGCCGCTGGCGTTCTGGGAGCGGCTGCTCGGCGAGATCCACGGCACCGACCCGGACGTGCTGTTCCTGGCCGAGGCGTTCACCCGGCCGGCGATGATGCACGCGCTGGCGATGGTCGGCTTCCACCAGTCGTACACCTACTTCACCTGGCGGAACCACGCGGACGAGCTGGCCGAGTACCTGCGTGACCTGTCCGGTGCGGCCGCCGCCTACATGCGGCCGAACTTCTTCACCAACACGCCCGACATCCTGCACGAGTATCTGCAGCACGGAGGCGAGCCGGCGTTCAAGATCAGGGCGGCGCTGGCCGCCATGCTGTCGCCGACCTGGGGTATCTACTCGGGGTACGAGTTGTGTGAGAACGTCCCGGTGCGCCCCGGCAGCGAGGAATACCTGGATTCCGAGAAGTACCAGTACCGCCTGCGCGACTGGGATAAGGCGGCGCGGGCGAACCTCGGCATCGCGCCGTACATCACGGCCCTGAACAGAATCCGGAAATCACACCCGGCGCTGCACCGGCTGCGTAACCTACGCTTTCATACTGTCGATCAGCCGGACTGGATCGCGTTCTCCAAGAGCGTCACCCCGCAGGAAGAGACGGTCCCATCCGGTACGGCAGGGTACGGCAGCACAGCAGCCGACACCGTCCTGACGATCGTGAACCTCGATCCGCATCAGGCCCGGGAGGCGACAGTCTGGCTGGACCTGCCGGCCTTGGGTCTGGACTGGGCCGCGTCGTTCACCGTCACCGACGAACTCAGCGGCGAGTCCTACCGATGGGGGCAGGCCAACTACGTGCGCCTCGATCCGTCGAACCCTGCGCACATCTTCACGGTCCGCCCCGGCTGAGGGACGGCACCGCGAAGCTGGCCCAGGGACCAGAGCCCGATCGGACAGCACCGTTCGGCCTGGAGATCAACAGCATGGAACAAGCAGGAGAGCCAGTCGTGACAGAGCCTGACGCCGCCACGGACCACAACGCGGCTACCGCTCAATTGGGCGGATTCCCGGCGAGCACCGGCGAGCCGGTACCGGATCCGTTCTCCTTCGAGAAGCCGCGAGATCCGGAGTGGTACAAGCGGGCCGTCTTCTATGAGGTGCTGATCCGCGGCTTCGCCGACTCCAGCGGTGACGGCGCCGGCGACCTGCGCGGGCTCACCTCCCGGCTGGACTACCTGCAGTGGCTCGGCATCGACTGCATCTGGCTGCTGCCGATCTATGAGTCCCCGCTGAAGGACGGCGGGTACGACATCTCCGACTTCATGAAGGTGCTGGACGAGTACGGCACCATCGGTGACTTCGTGGAGATGGTGGAGGAGGCGCACAAGCGGGGCATCCGGGTCATCGCCGACCTGGTCATGAACCACACCAGCGACCAGCACCCGTGGTTCCAGGCCTCCCGGTCCGACCCGGACGGCCCGTTCGGGGACTTCTACGTGTGGTCCAACACCGACGACAAGTACGGCGAGGCCCGGATCATCTTCGTCGACACCGAGCAGTCGAACTGGAGCTACGACCCGGTGCGCGGCCAGTACTACTGGCACCGGTTCTTCTCCCACCAGCCCGACCTGAACTTCGAGAACCCGGCCGTGGCCGACGCCATGATCGAGGTGCTGCGGTTCTGGCTGGACCTCGGCATCGACGGGTTCCGGCTGGACGCGGTGCCCTACCTGTACGAGCGCGAGGGCACCAACTGCGAGAACCTCAAGGAGACGCACGAGTACCTGAAGCGGATCCGGGCCGAGATCGACCGGCTGTACCCGGACCGGGTGCTGCTGGCCGAGGCCAACCAGTGGCCGGCCGACGTGGTGGAGTACTTCGGCGACCCGGCCACCGGCGGCGACGAGTGCCACATGGCGTTCCACTTCCCGCTGATGCCGCGGATCTTCATGGCCGTGCGGCGGGAGCAGCGCTACCCGATCTCGGAGATCATGGCGCAGACGCCGAAGATCCCGGCCGGCTGCCAGTGGGGCATCTTCCTGCGCAACCACGACGAGCTCACGCTCGAGATGGTCACCGACGACGAGCGCGACTACATGTACACCGAGTACGCCAAGGACCCCCGGATGAAGGCCAACATCGGGATCCGCCGGCGGCTCGCCCCGCTGCTCGAGAACGACCGGAACCAGCTGGAGCTGTTCACCGCGCTGCTGCTGTCGCTGCCCGGGTCGCCGGTGCTGTACTACGGCGACGAGATCGCCATGGGCGACAACATCTGGCTCGGTGACCGGGACGGCGTGCGGACCCCCATGCAGTGGACGCCTGACCGCAACGGCGGGTTCTCCAGCTCCGACCCGCAGCGGCTGTACCTGCCGCCGATCCAGGACCCGATCTACGGCTTCCAGGCGCTGAACGTGGAGTCGCAGACCCGCAACTCCGGCTCGTTCCTGCACTGGACCCGGCGCATGATCGAGATCCGCAAGCGGCACCCGGTGTTCGGCACCGGCCTGTACGAGGAGCTGGTCTCGTCGAACCCCAGCGTGCTGGCGTTCGTGCGGATGATGCCCGACGCCGACCCCGAGGCCGGCTCGGGGGCCGACGGCACCGACATGATCTTGTGCGTGAACAACTTGTCCCGGTTCCCGCAGCCGGTCGAGCTCGACCTGCGCCGGTTCCGGGGGGTGACCCCGGTGGAGTGCATGGGCGGTGTGACGTTCCCCCGGATCGGCGAGCTGAACTACCTGCTGACGCTGCCGGGCCACGGGTTCTACTGGTTCCAGCTGCATCCGGCCAGGGATGACCACGACCACTGACCGCGCTATCCGATTGGGCTGCTTGCCTGGGAGGCGAAGGAGGACCGATAGCCTGTGGTGCCGTCATACGCCGCGTCCGAAACCTCCCGGGACACTCTCTCCCCGGGGGTTTCAGGCCACCCTGCACGGGGAGTGGGTAAGGCAAGGTGATGAGACTTGAGGACGCGCTCGCGCCCTGGCTGCAGGAGCGGCGCTGGTTCGCGGGCAAAGGCCGGATGCTCCACGACCTCGCGGTGGTCGCCGACACCGAGGTCGTGGCGGGCGACCCTGCCCTGCGCCATCTGATCGTCCTGGTCTCGCACGGAGTCACCGCCGACCACTACCAGATCTTCATCGGCCTGCGCCGTGACCTGCCCGGCTGGCTGGAGCACGCCAAGATCGGCACGCTCGAGGACGGGCGGCACGCCTACGACGCGCTGCACGACCCGGAGCTGACCCGGGTGCTGCTGCGCGCGATCGCGGGCAACCAGACGATCGGGACCCTGACCTTCGAGCGCGAGCCGGGCGCCGAGATCGACACCAGCCTGGACAGCATCGTGCTGACGGCCGAGCAGAGCAACACCAGCCTGGTCTACGGCGAGGAGTCGATCCTCAAGGTGTTCCGCCGGGTCTCCCCCGGTCCCAACCCGGACCTGGAGGTCACCTCGGCGCTCAACCGGCTCGGCTCGGCGCACATCGCCCAGCCCTACGGCGCGATCGAGACGCTGATGGACGGGGTCCCCACCACCCTGGCCATCTTGTCCAAGTTCCTGCGGACCGCGACCGACGGCTGGACGCTGGCCGCGACCAGCGTCCGCGACCTGTACGCGCGGGACCTGTACGAGAGCGACGCGGTGAGCGCGGCCGACGCCGGCGGCGACTTCTCCGGCGAGGCTCACCGGCTCGGCGCCGCCACCGCCGAGGTGCACCAGGACCTGGCCGAGGCGTTCGGCACCGAGGAGCTGTCCCCGGACGCGCTGCACGAGATGGCCGAGCAGATGTACCGGCGGCTGGACTTGGCCGCCGCGGCCGTGCCCGAGCTGGCCCGGTACGTGGACATGATCGGCAACACCTACTCGGCCCTGGCCAAGATCAACGACCCGGTACCCGCCCAGCGGGTGCACGGCGACTATCACCTGGGCCAGGTCATGCGGACCGAGACCGGCTGGATCCTGCTCGACTTCGAGGGCGAGCCCGCCACCCCGCTGGCGCAGCGGCGGGCCCGGTCCTCCCCGCTGCGGGACGTGGCCGGCATGCTCCGATCGTTCGAGTACGCGGCCCGCTTCCAGCTGCTCACCAACCCCGACGCCGATCGTCTGCACGATGCCGCCCGCGAGTGGAGCCGCCGCAACAGCAGCGCCTTCTGCGCCGGGTACGCCGAGGCCGGCGGCCTCGATCCGGTCGCCAACGACGTGCTGCTGCGCGCGCTGACGCTCGACAAGGCCGTCTACGAAGTGATGTACGAGGCCAGGCACCGGCCGTCCTGGCTGCAGATTCCACTGGAGTCCCTGGCGGACTTCCCCGACTGACCCGGAATGCGGTCTCCTGACATGCCTTCTTCTTCTGATCAGACTTTTGCGTCCGAGCGTCCCTCCGAGCGTGCTTCCGAGCCGCCCGTGGCTCCAGACGTGCCGCTGGTGACCGACGGCGCTGAGGTCACGGGGGCGGCCCCCGAACCGGAGGCGCCGCAGCAGGCGGCCGCCGCGGCCGGGGTGAACCTGGGCGAGATCGAGCGGATCGTCGCGGGCACGCACCACGACCCGCATTCGATCCTCGGCGCGCACCCCGGCGCCGACGGGTTCGTGATCCGCACCCTGCGCCCATTCGCGGCCAAGGTCGAGGTGGTGCTGGCCGACGGCCGCCGGTTCCCGATGGAGCACGTGCACCTGGGCGTGTTCGCCGCCGTGCTGCCCTACGACTCCGGGCCCGGCGGCGCCCCGGCCGGCCCGCCCGCCTACCGGATCGCCACCGCCTACCCCGAGGCCGACGGCTCGACCGGCCGGGAGTGGATCACCGACGACCCGTACCGGCACCTTCCCACGCTGGGCGAGTTCGACCTGCACCTGATCGGTGAGGGGCGCCACGAGGAGCTGTGGCGGGTGCTCGGCGCCCACGTCCGCGACCTCAGCTCGGACGGCCTCGGCGACATCACCGGTACCGCGTTCGCGGTCTGGGCGCCTAACGCCCGCGGGGTCCGGGTCATCGGCGACTTCAACCACTGGAACGGCCAGGGGCACCCGATGCGCTCGCTCGGCGGCTCCGGGATCTGGGAGCTTTTCATCCCCGACGTGGGCGAGAACACCCGGTACAAGTTCGACGTCTGCGGGCCGGACGGCATCTGGCGGGCCAAGGCCGACCCGATGGCCCGGGGCACCGAGCGGCCGCCGGCCACCGCGTCGGTGGTGGTGTCGGCCCACCACCAGTGGCAGGACAGCACCTGGATGACCGCGCGCCCGCGCAAGGAGATGGTGCGCGAGCCGCTGAGCATCTACGAGGTGCACATCGGGTCCTGGCGTCCCGGCCTCAGCTACCGCCAGCTGGCCGAGGAGCTTCCCGCATATCTGGTTGAAATGGGATTCACCCATGTGGAGTTCCTGCCGGTGGCGGAGCATCCGTTCGGGGGGTCCTGGGGCTACCAGGTCACCTCGTACTACGCGCCGTCCTCGCGGTTCGGCAGCCCGGACGAGCTCCGCTACCTGATCGACGCGCTGCACCAGGCCGGCATCGGCGTGATCATCGACTGGGTGCCCGCGCACTTCCCGCGGGACGACTGGGCGCTGGCCCGGTTCGACGGCACCGCGCTGTACGAGCACCCCGACCCGCGCCGCGGCAGCCACCCCGACTGGGGCACGCTGATCTTCAACTACGGCCGTACCGAGGTGCGGAACTTCCTGGTCGCCAACGCCCTGTACTGGCTGGAGGAGTTCCACATCGACGGCCTGCGGGTGGACGCGGTCGCCTCCATGCTCTACCTGGACTACTCGCGGCAGCCCGGCCAGTGGGCCCCGAACCAGTACGGCGGCCGGGAGAACCTCGAGGCGGTGGCCTTCCTGCAGGAGGTCAACGCGACCGCCTACCGGCGCCAGCCCGGCATCATGATGATCGCCGAGGAGTCGACCGCCTGGCCCGGCGTCACCCGGCCGGTGCACCTGGGCGGCCTGGGGTTCGGCTTCAAATGGAACATGGGCTGGATGAACGACACCCTGGCCTACCTGTCGCGGGACCCGGTCTACCGGCAGTACCACCAGAACGAGCTGACGTTCTCGCTGGTCTACGCGTTCAGCGAGAACTACATCCTGCCGCTGTCGCACGACGAGGTGGTGCACGGCAAGGGGTCGCTGCTGGGCAAGATGCCCGGGGACGACTGGCGCCGGTTCGCCGGGCTGCGGGCGCTGCTGGCCTACATGTGGGCCCACCCCGGTAAGCAGCTGCTGTTCATGGGCTCGGAGTTCGGCCAGGGCGCCGAATGGTCCGAGGAGCGGGGCCTCGACTGGTGGGTCCTGGGCGACCAGGACGGCTACCACGCCGGCGTACAGGCCATGGTCCGGGACATGAACGCGGTCTACCGCTCGGCGCCCGCGCTGTGGGCCCTGGACACCTCGCCGGAGGGCTTCAGCTGGATCGACGCGAACGACGCGGCCGGTAACACGCTGTCGTTCCTCCGGTTCGCGGCGCCGCCGTCGTCCGAGCCCGTCCCGGTGCCGGTCCCGGCGTGGCTGGGCGGAGGCCAGGCCGCTGGCGCGGTCGAAGCTGCGCCCGCGACCGACGAGGCCGATGAGGCTGAAGGGACTGCTGAGGCCGGCGGGGCCGCTGAGGCTGACGCCGCTGAGGGGGCTGCTGAGCCTTCTGTGACCGAGGTGGAAGTCGAGGGCTCTGGGGCTTCTGGGGCGTCGACGCTGGTGTGCGTGGCCAACTTCTCCGGCGGCCCGCACGACAACTACAAGATCGGCCTCCCGCACGCCGGCCGCTGGGTCGAGGTTCTCAACACCGACGCGGCCGGCTACGGCGGCAGCGGCGTCGGCAACCTCGGCGCGGTGGAAGCGGTGGACGAGGAGTGGCACGGCCGCCCCGCCTCCGCCACCATCGTCGTCCCGCCGCTGGCCGTCCTCTGGCTCGCCCCCGAGTCCACCTGACCACTCGCCCCCGAGTCGAGCTGAACATACGCAATGGCGCCTTTGCCTTCCTCTTACACGGGTAAAGGCGCCATTGCGTCTGTACCGGCCGGGGCTGACGGGGGGTGGGGCTGGCGGGTTGTTGCGGGGGGATTGGCGCGCTGGGAGACTTCGGGTGTGGGCACTGAGGAAACCGATGACCCGGGTGGTTTCGCGCCGTGTTTCCCGGTCCGGGATCTGCGGGCGTCGCTGGCCCACTACGCGCGGCTCGGCTTCGCCGTGATGCCCTACTCCCCCGGTATGACCTGGGCCTGGGCCCGCCTCGACCGGGCCGAGCTGCACCTGTTCGTCAAGGAGGACCACGACCCGGCCACCACCGCGGCCGCGGCTGACCTCCAGGTCGAGGACGCCGACGAGTTCGCCCGCCGGCTCGAGGAGACCGCCGCCCCCGGGACCAGCCAGCCGTACGACACGGCTTACGGGCGCGAGGTCGTCCACGTGGACCCGGACCACAACCTCCTGCGTTTCGTGGCTCAGGCGCGATCGCGGGCGGGGAAGGTGGACAGGTAGCCGGCGAACCACTCCTGGAAGCCGGGGCAGGCCAGCAGGTCGTCGTGGCGGCAGGTGGAGGCGATGGACAGCAGGTCACGGGCGTGCTCGAGCGCGGCGATCTGGCGCTCCACGTCGGTCAGCTTCTCGGCGACCAGGCCGTGCCAGGATCGCGGGGTGACCGCCCGCTCCTCGCGGAAGCGGCGGATGTCGGCCAGGGTCAGGCCCACCTCCTGCAGCAGGCGCAGCATCACCACGCTGCGGACGGCGGCCGCGGTGTAGCGGCGCTGGCCGGACCGGCGGTGGTCGGGGGTCAGCAGGCCCTTGCGCTCCCAGAACCTGATCGTCGAGGTGGGCACGCCGGTCTCGGCCGACAGCTGCCCAATCGTCATCGGCTGCGGCACGGTCACGGCGGTGGCGGGGTTGCCTGACGTCAAGCCGGTGGCACCTCCTTGACTTGAACCAAGGTTTAAGTTGAAGCCTAGGCGCTATGACCATGACGGCGCAGAACCTCCTCAGTCAGCTCGGCGACCCGGCCGTGGTGGCCAATCCCTATCCGGTGCTGGCCGCGCTGCGGGACGCCTCGCCCTACGCGGTGCTGGACGGGGCGCTGGTCGTCCTCGGCCGGCACGCCGACTGCTCGCGGATCCTGCGCGACAGCCGGGTCAGCAGCGAAAGGGGCACCTCCCGGCTGAGCCCGCCGGGCGGACCGCGGCGCATCGGGATCTCGTTCCTGTCCATGGACCCGCCGGACCACACCCGGCTGCGGCGGCTGGTGTCCAAGGCGTTCACCCCGCGGACGGTGGCCCGCCTGGCCCCGCGGATCGAGGCGGTCACCGGCGGGCTGCTGTCGGCCGCAGCCGAACAGGACCCGCACCAGCTGGAGCTGGTCAGCCAATTGGCCTACCCGCTGCCGGTGCGGATCATCTGCGAGCTGCTGGGCGTGCCCGCCAGCGATCACCCGCGGTTCGCGGGCTGGTCGGCCCGGCTCGCCCACTCGCTGCAACCGCAGTTCGTCGCGCCCGAGGAGAACGTGGCCGACGCGGCCACGGCCCGGGAAGAGTTCGCCGACTACTTCCGCGAGCTGATCGCCCGCCGCCGCGCCGACCCCGGCGACGACCTGCTCACCGACCTGATCCGGGCGGAGGACGAAGGCAGCCGCCTGACCGAGGCCGAGCTGATCTCCACCGCCGTCCTGCTGCTGGTGGCCGGGCACGAGACCACCGTCGGGCTGATCTCGAACGCGGTGCTGGCCCTGCTCCGGCACCCGGACCAGCTGGCCGCGCTGCGCGCCGACCCGGGCCTGGCGGCCGGGGCGGTCGAGGAGACCCTGCGCTACGACCCGCCGGTGCAGCTGACCGCCCGGGTGGCCCGCGGCCCGGTCCCGATCGGCGAGCTGGAAGCGACCGACGGCGCGCTGATCCTGGTCCTGCTGGCCGCGACCGGCCGGGACCCGGAGGCGTTCGCCGACCCGGACCGGTTCGACATCACCCGCGATCGGGCCAGCCGGAAGGGGCCGGCCATCTGGGGCAAGGTCATCTGGCGTTCGCGGCCGGCCCGCACTTCTGCCTGGGCGCGCCGCTGGCCCGGCTGGAGGCGGCCACCGCGCTGACCGCGTTCGCGCAGCGGGTCGCGGCGCCCGGGCTGGCCGAGGACGGCCTGCATTACAAGCCCAACTTCAACCTGCGCGGGCCGGACCGCCTGCTGATCAGCCGGGCCGGCTGATCAGCTCGCCGGGCAGCCGGAGTACGACACGTCGCCCAGATCGTTGAAGCCGGCCAGCGGGGCCGTGTTCAGCTTGCCGTGCTGGGCGTAGGCCACCACGAACTGGACCGGTAGCGGCTGGGGGCAGCTGACCAGCACCTTGACGGTGATGGTGAACCAGCCGCTGGCCCCCGGGGTCAGGTACTGATCGACCGCCCCCCCTTGTGGGTCCCCGTCGGCCAGCGGGCCGATCGGCAGCTCGCTGCAGGGCCCCCACCTCACCGCGGTCACCCGGAGCCCGTTCATCGGCAGCACCGTCCGCACCTGGAACAGCGTCAGCGGCGCGGCCGAGTCGTTGACCACCTGGACGCCGAGCTGGAGCGTGGTCCGGTGCTGGGCGGAGCACAGGTTGCCGGTCTGAGTCAGGGTCGGGCCGCCCACCGCCACCGACGCGGCCGGGGTGCTGCTGCCTGAGGGTGTCGCGCTGGGAACAGCGGCCGCGTGGTGCCGTTCCCCGGCCGGGTAGCCTGCCCCGAGGCCGGCCCCGAGCCCCACCACCAGCGCGGCCACGGCGAGCAGGGCGGCGGACCGGGGTACCCGGGGCGGGCGCCAGGACGGCCACCAGGAGGGCCGCAGGTCACGGTGGGGCCGGTCAGTGCCCAGCTCGAGCACGTCGTCGCCGTCCGGCTCGGCGGGAAACCTGGCCCATGACGGCTCGTCGTCGTGCTGACCGGTCACCACATCACGATAACCCGCTGGCAGGGGCCCGCTACGACGAGGGACAGCCCGCCATCGGCTGGCCGCCCAGCTCGACGAAGCCGGGCAGCACCACGGTAAAGGTCTGCCCGTGCTGGTCGTAGCTGGCCACGTACTCCACCGGCAGTCCCTGCGGGCACTCGGTCGCGGTGGTGACGGTCACCGTCAGCCAGGTGCTGGAACCGTTGGCCAGCACGCTGCTGACGGCCGGGTGCGCGTACGGGAGCGTGCCGCACGGTCCCCACGACGCGACCGTGAGCTTCAGCCCGCCCTCCGGGAACCGGGCGGTGACCTGCCCCAGCTGCATGCCCGTGGATGTCCCGTTCACGACCTCGACGCCGACCTGCAGGGTGTGCCCGAGCACGGTCGAGCACTGGCTGCCGGTCTCGGCCAGGCCGATCGAATCCGGCAGCGGCCCCGCCTTGGTGCTGGCGGCCGACTTCTGGGCGGCCGCCCGGGCCTGCTGACGGCCGTGCGCGTTCCCGGCCAGGTAGCCGCCCAGCAGCCCCACCACCAGCGCGGCCGCTATCAGCCCGGCCGTCAGCGGCCGGCGCGGCGGCCGCCAGCGGAACCTGTCCAGCCAGCCCGGCCCGGCCTCCGGCTCGCCCTGCTCGATGACGTCGCCGTCCGCGTCGCGGCCGTCGCCAACGATGTCACTCCCCCACGGGAAGTCGCTGTCCTGCCGGCCGGTCACCCTGTCACGATAGAACGCGCCCGGCCACCGCGGCATAGCGGAGTCGCTGGCGCACCTCGTCCCAGCCGACCGGCAGCTCCTCGGCCAGGCAGAACCAGGACACCGAGGTGCTGACGGCCAGCCCCGGGGCGGGCCGCCAGCCGGCCGCCGTGTCAGCCGCGTCCTGGTCGGCCCAGGCGGCGACGGTCCAGAACGAGCGGCCCCAGGGCCGGACCGCGAGCGCGTAACCGAGCAGGCCGTCGCTGGCCCGCAGCCGGCGGCGTACGCTGCGCAGCTGGCCCAGGAACGCCGGCAGGTCGCGGTACCGGCGCAGCACCTGCCGCGAGGCGGTCACGAAGCAGGCGTAGGTGGGTGGCAACGAGGCCCGCGCGGACCACGGCAGAGCCGGCATTCTCGAGCCCCGTTCGGTCAGATTCGTTTGATCTTGTGAACGGCCTGGCCTGCACCGGTTCCCGGATGAGCCGCCGCCGGGCGGATGCCAGGATGGGGTGATGACCCGACGTCCACCCCGTCACGATCACGACGCGGGCGGCCCCGCGGAAGATCTGGCCGCCAAGGCCGCGCTGCGCGAGGAGGTGTGGGCCGCGCTGACCGCGGCGCGGGTCGCGCGGTTCCCGGGGGCGGCCGGGCGCATCCCCAACTTCACCGGGGCCGAGGCCGCGGCCGAGCGGCTGCGGGGCCGCCCCGAGTGGGAGCAGGCCCGCGCGGTCAAGTCCAACCCGGACTCGGCCCAGCTGCCGGTCCGGCAGCGGGCGCTGGAGGACGGCAAGACCGTGTACATGGCGGTCCCCCGGCTGGCCGAAGCGGACCCGTTCTTCCTGCTCGATCCGGCCCACCTGAGCGATACGCCCCGCAAGGCGGCCTCGATCAGCGGCGCGTCCCGGTCGGCCCGCCGGATCCCGGTGGCCGACCTGGCCGAGGTCGGCCTGGTGGTCAGCGGCTGCGTGGCGGTCGGCGAGGACGGGGCCCGGCTCGGCAAGGGCGGCGGCTTCGCCGATCTGGAGTACGCGCTCGCCAGCGCGGCCGGGCTGATCGGCCCGCACACGCTGGTGGTCACCACCGTGCACGAGCTGCAGGTCCGCCCGGCGGGCGCGATCCCGGTCACCGGCCACGACGTGCCGGTCGATCTGGTCTTCACCCCGGAGCGGGTCATCGACTGCCGGGTCCCGGGCCGGCCGCCCCGGGACCCGGCCACGGTGCGCTGGGACGAGCTGACCGAGGAGAAGATCGCGGCGATCCCGCTGCTCGGGTCGCTCAGGCCGCGTCGATCTTGAAGACCGGGTGGTCGGGAGCGATCCGGCGCAGCTCGTCCTCGGACGAGTCCGGGCCGACGCCGCCGAAGAACACGCCGACCTCCGCCTTCCAGCGCCGCAGGTAGGCGCGGAGGATGGCCGGCCGCTCGTCGTCCGGGACCTCGGTCGCCGTGAACGTCTCGGCCTTGCGGCCCAGCCGCAGCTCGCCGCCGTGGGCGACGCGCATGTTACGGACCCACTGGGTGTTCCCGCGCGGGGCGACCAGGTAGCGCTGGCCTTCGATGACCAGCAGGTTGACCGGGGTGGTGCGCCACTCCCCGCTCTTGCGGCCGCGGACGGCCAGGATCCGCGACCCCAGGATGCTGATACCCAGGCCGGTCAGCCCGGCGACGGCCTTGTTGAACACGTTGCGGGTGAACCAGCCGGCCTGCTGGTAGTGGTAAGGCTCGGACGCCGGTGCGGTCATGGCGGTCTCCTCGGGATGCGGCTCCCGGGTTTCGCTCCGAGAGCAGTGCTCTGACTTAAGAGCAGTTAACACCATGCTCGCGTGGCAAGTCAAGAGCAGTGCTCTCTTTTTAAATCGATGATCTGAGCGCGGCGGGGCGGGAGCCGGGTGGTGATGATCTGAGTTGGGGTGTGGGGCCGCCGGGCGGTCAGGTGACGGGGACGATGCGGGCTTCGGTGAGACGGCCGCCGGCCACGGTGAGCAGGCCGATCGTGCCGTGCGGCTGCCGCCGCCGGTCGGTCGGCGAGCCGGGGTTGAAGATGCGCAGGCCGCCGCCCGCCTCGTCCAGCGGGATGTGCGAGTGCCCGAACACCACCAGGTCGGCGCCGGGGAACCGGCGGCGCAGGCGGCCCAGGCGGCCGGCCGACGGCCCGCTGTCGTGGATCATCGACACCTTCAGCCCGGCCAGGTCGAGGTCGAGCGTCTCGGGCGCGCCCCAGGCGGCCACGTCGGCACCGTCGTTGTTGCCCAGCACCGCGTGCACCGGCGCGTAGCCGGCCAGCTCGTCGAGCACCGGCGCGGTGCACACGTCACCGGCGTGCAGGATGAGATCGGCCGCGCGCAGATGCCCGGCCACCCGGGGCGGGCAGGACTTCCACCGCCGGGGTGCGTGGGTGTCCGAGATCGCGACGATCTTCAGGTCAGACGCGCCGGGGGCCGCGGTCGTGGATGGTGGGCATGACCGAGGTCAGCGCGGCGCTCGCCTGCTGGCGAGCCCGGCGTTCCCGCTCCTGGGCCTCGGCCACGGACGCCGCGGCGGCCAGGCGCTCGGCTGCCTCCCGGCGCAGCCGGGCCTTCCGCCGGGCCTTCACGGTGTAGTCGGCCACCAGCGCCGCGACCGCGAGCAGGACAACAACAAAAATAATCAGCGCAACCATGGTCTTCTTCGGGAGAGGGGAGCCGTTCCGGGGACCCCTCAATGCTATGCGCGAGGGTGCCCCGAACGGCGTCCGCCAAGCAGGCGATTCCGGTCACAGCGTGGAACAGCCGCCCGGTCAAAGCGGGCGACCGCGGCGGGTTCAGAGCAAGCCGTACAGCCAGGACGGCCCCGCCACCCGAGCTCCGGCCGCCAGGCACCGGCGCCGCAGCTCGCGATCGGCGGTCACCACGATGCAGTGCCCGGCGCGCCGCTCCGCCTGCCGGACGATCTCGTCGTCGCCCGAGCCCGGCGCCGACACCACCAGCACTTCCCCGTCCGTGTGATCCTCGCGGCCGCCGCTCGCGCGGGCGCCGCTGATGGCCCGGGCGCGTTCGGCGATGCGGGGAACGGCCGCGCGGGCCGCGCCCTCCAGCACCAGCACGACCGTGACCGGGATCAGCCGGGCGCCACCCCGGCCGGGCGGGACCACGGGCGGGGCGGCGGCCTCGCTGGCGGCCAGCTCACCGGCCGGGATGCCCTGGTGGCCGCGCTCGGCCAGGGTGGCCAGGTTGTCGTGCAAGCGGACGGCGGCCCCGGCCCGGTCCCGCCACCAGCCGTCCGGCCGCGAGCCGACCACGTTGGCCCCGTCCACGATGATGGTGACTCCGGCGTCGGGCCCGCCGTTGACGGCTTCGTCGCCGTCACGCTGGGTCATTGCCCGGCCCCCTCCCGTTTCATGCTCCTGGACCGACCATAACGCGGTCCCGCCGTAGCCAGTCCCCCAGTGACCACTGCGATCACGTCCCTTTCACTACCGCGAAAGACGGCGCTTAAGCTGGACCGCATGGCAGAGGCGACGCTGGCCCATCAGATCAACCGATTCCGGCCGCGGCAATCCGGTCCGCTGGTCCTGGAACTCGACCTCACCCAGGGCATCGCGGAGGCCCCGCCCGCCGACCCGCTGACCGCGCTGCTGTCCCGGAACAAGCTGCGGCTGGGGGACGTGCTCGACGGGCTGCGCCGGGCCCGGCAGGACGATCGCGTGCACGCGCTGATCGCGAAGGTCGGCGGCCAGCACCTGGGACTGGCCACCGTGCAGGAGCTGCGGGAGGCGGTCGCCCAGTTCCGTGCGGCGGGCAAGCCAGCCTACGCCTGGGCCGAATCGTTCGGTGAGTTCGGGCAGGGCAACTCGCCGTACTACCTGGCCACCGCCTTCGACCGGATCTACCTGCAGCCGACCGGCGGCCTGGGGCTGACCGGGGTGGTGGTCGAGCGGGTGTTCCTGCGCTCGGCGCTGGACAAGGCCGGGGTCAGCTTCGAGGCCGGGCAACGGCACGAGTACAAGACCGCGGCCCATTCGCTGACCGAGCGCGGATTCACCGGGCCCGCCCGGGAGGAGAGCCAGCACCTGGCAGCGGCCATCGCCGACCAGCTGACCAGCGCGATCGCCGAACGCCGGGGCAAGACGGCCGCCGACGCGCGGGCGCTGCTCGACCGGGGCCCGTTCCTGCCCCAGCAGGCGCTGGACGAGGGCCTGGTCGACGTCCTCGGCTACCGCGACGAGGCCTACGCGGCGATCAAGCAGAAGGCCGGACCGGACGCGACCCTGCAGTGGGTGTCGCGCTACCGCCGGTCGCTGAACCTGGCGCAGCGGGCCCGCAAGCTGCCGAACCCGCGGGAGCGCTACGTGGCGGTGGTGTACGCGACCGGCCCGATCCGGATGGGCCGCAGCGGCCGCGGACCGGCGTCCGGGCCCTGGATCGGATCGGACACGATCGCCGCCGCCCTGCGCACCGCGGCCGCCGACGAGCGAGCCGGCGCGATCGTGCTCCGGGTGAACAGCCCCGGTGGCTCGGCCACCGCGTCCGACACGATCTGGCGGGAGGTCGTCCGTGCGCGGGCCAGCGGCACCCCGGTCGTGGTCTCGATGGGCGACGTGGCCGCGTCCGGCGGCTACTACATCGCGATGGCGGCTGACGAGATCGTCGCCCAGCCCGGCACGCTGACCGGCTCGATCGGCGTCGTCGTGGGCAAGCCGGTGGTCGAGGACCTGCTCGGCCGGGCGGGGATCACCACCGACACGGTGACCGAGGGCCAGCACGGCCGGATGTTCGCGCCCACCCACCCGTTCAGCGACGACGAGTGGGCGATCATCAACACCTGGCTGGACCGGATCTACGCCGACTTCACCAGCAAGGTCGCCAGCGGCCGGAGCCTGTCCGAGGCCCAGGTCGACGCCGTCGCCCGCGGCCGGGTCTGGACCGGCGCCGACGCGGTCGGCAACGGGCTGGCCGACCAGCTCGGCGGCCTGGCCGACGCCGCGGTGGCGGCCCGGCGCCGGGGCGGCCTGCCCGCGGACGCCCCGCTGCGGCTGTTCCCGCGGGTCAGCCCGCTCGAGCAGATCCGCTCGAGCGAATCCAGCGAGGACCGGGCGGCCGCGCTGCCGGCCGGCCTGCTGTCCGGCCTGGCGGCGCTGCTGGGCGGCGGGCCGGCGGCCGGCGCGGGCTCCGGGGCCGGGGCGCTGACGGGTGCCGGTGGTGCCTGGGGGCCGGCCGGGCAGCTGGCGGCCCAGCTGCTGTCGCCGGCCGCCGGCGAGCTGATGATGCCGGGCTACTGGAGGGTCGGCTGAGCGAAGTGGCCTCGGCGCTGAGCCCAGCCGCCTCGGCGCTGGCCGCCTACGCGGCCGGGGTCACGCTGGTCACCATGACCGAGGGCCGGGATGACATCGGCACGACGGTGAGCGCCTTCTGCCCGGTGTCGCTGGACCCGCCGCTGGTGCTGGTCTCGCTGATCGCCGGGTCCTACCCCGCCGCCCTGCTGAGCGGGACCGACCCCGACGCCGGGCGGGTGGACCGGTTCGCGGTCACCCTCCTGGCCACCGGACAGCGGATGATCGCGGGCCGGTTCGCCGCGGCCGGCCGCCCGAACGCCCGCCGGATGCTGGACGGCATCCCCTGTCAGCGCGCTCCGCACTCCGGGGCGATCGTCCCGGACGGCGGGCTGGCCGCCCTGGACTGCGAGGTCACCCAGCGCGTGCCGGCCGGCGACCACCTGGTGCTGATCGCCCGGGTGGTGGCGGTCCTCTACGTGGCCCCGGCCGGTGAGCCGTTGATCCGCTTCCGCGGCCACTACCCCAGCCTCACCGAAGACCCCGGCTGAGCCGCCCGGCGGGACCGCCGCCCGGCCGCCGGTCAGCCGATACTCAGCCGTCGGCCAGGCTGGCCCGCAGCTGTTCGTAGGTGGGCGCCAGTTGCCGTAGCAGCCTGGCCACGGTGGTGTGGTCGCCGGTCACCAGCGGGTGCTGCAGCGCCCCGACGACCCGGGCCTGCTGATCGGCGAGGCCAGCGGCCCGTTCCCGGCCGATCGAGTCCAGGCAGGCGGCGGCGTCGGCCAGCCGGCGGGCGCCCACCCGGATCGCGAAGCGGGCCAGGTGATCGCGCTGACCGGGCTCCAGGCCGGCGTCAGCCATCTCAGCCAGGCGTTCCAGCGCCACCGCGCCGCCCACCGAGCCGGGCGGCAGCGGCCGGCTGGTGTCACCGGCCAGCCAGCGCGCCGCGGCGGGCAGGGCCCGGCTCAGGGCCTCGGTCTCGCCGACGTGGTGGACCTGGTGGAAGCCGGCCCGGGCGATGAACGGTTCGGTGCTGTAGCCGATCGAGTCGGCCCGCCAGGCGGCGATGAAATCGCCGGCCGGCAAGGTCGCGTACGGATGACCGTGCGGATCGTGGAACCGGAGCAGGCCGTGCTCGGCCCCGATCACCACGACGTAGTGATCTGAACCGATCGGCGTCCCGGAGTCCGGGTGGTGCAGCAGCAGCCCGAACTCCATCGGCCCGGCCAGCACTGGGCGGCCTTCCCGGGCCTGACGCAACAACTCCCCGGCCTCCACCGGCGACCCGGCGCTGGTGCGCGCACAGGTCCAGCCGAGCAGCTCGATGGCGGCGTCGAGCCCGACTCCCGGGTCCCAGCCCAGCGGGCTGAAGAACGGCACCGTGCCGCCGAGGAGCGCCACCCCGAACGGCGAACCCGTCAGTACCTCGATCACCGCCGGGCTGGGCGCGGCCGGGCCGAGCACCATGGCCAGGCTGTTCGCGTAGCAGTACGGCCCGGAACCGATGTAGCGCACCGCCATGTCGAGCATGGTGGCAAAATCCGGCCGGAATTTTCAACGCTCGATCCCGGCGGTAGCGCTGGAGGTCGCTCAGCCGGACACCCGGTCCGCCAGCAGGTCGCGGACGGTCCGCGGCTCGCGGCCGAGGAGCTCGGCCAGCAACGGGCCGGTACCGGCGAAACGGCCCTCGCGGGCGGCCACGTAGAAGCCAAGCAGGAACCGCGTCATCTGCTCCGGGTGGCCGCTGGCGACCTGCGCGGCGACCCACTCCTCGTCGCCGGTGACCACCCGCCCGATGTCACGGCCGGTCAGCTCAGAGGCGATCCCGGCGATGTCGGTGAACGTCGGGGCGGCGCTCGCGGTGAGCGTCACTGGCCCGTCGAAGGCCCGGTCACCGGCCAGGATCACCGCCGCCGCCTCGGCCTCCTCAGCGCGTTCGGTCCAGGACACCGGGCCGGCGGCCGGGGTGGCGATCTCGCCGGTCTCGCGCCAGGGCCCGAGCAGCCAGTCCAGGCTGTGCGCGTAGAAGCCGTTGCGCAGGGAGGTCCAGGCGACCCCGGACTCAGCCAGCACCGCCTCGGCGGCGGCGTGGTTCTGGGCGGGGAAGAACGGGCTGTCCGGGCCGGTGTGCTGGTGGCTGGTGTAGAGGATCCGCTGGGCCCCGGCCTTGACGGCGGTCTCGACGCCGGCCCGGAGCTGGGCCGGCTGGTTGGCGTGGGGGTCGCTGGGCGAGACCAGCAGCACCTGATCGGCGCCCTCGAACGAGTCGAGCAACGCGGCCGGGTCCTCGTAGGAGCCGCGGCGGACCCGCACGCCGCGATCGGCGAAGTGCTGCGCCCTGGCCACGTCGCGCACGCTCACGCCAATCTGATCGGCGGGAACGAGGTCGAGCAGGTGCTCGACGGTGGCCCCGTTGAGAGCACCGGTGGCGCCGGTGATGACGATCATGGGATGCCGCCCTTCGCTGCGCGTTATCAATGATTGAATAAAACGTTATCATTGGAAATGCATTGATAGCAAATCTCGGTTATCATCGATAACATGAGCGTGCGAGATCCCGTGTCACCCCGCGACCGGACCCGGGCCCAGCTGGTCGAGGTGGCCGCCCAGCTGCTGGCCGCGGAGGGGCCGGACGCGGTGACCACCCGCTCGGTCGCGCTCGCGGCCGGCGTGCAGGCACCGGCCATCTACCGCCTTTTCGGTGACAAGAACGGGCTGCTGGACGCCGTCGCCGCCCACGGGTTCGCGACCTATATGGCCAGCAAGCGTCCGGTCGACGCCGACGCCGATCCGGTGGAAAATCTGCGGGCCGGCTGGGAGTTGCACGTCGGCTTCGGGCTCGCCAACCCCGAGCTGTTCCGGCTCATGCACACGGCCCTGGGCACCCCGGCGGGCCGGGCCGCCACCGCGGCGGGCGCCACCGCCGGCGGCGAGGTCCTGAGGGCCCGGGTGCACCGGGTGGCCGCGGCGGGACGGCTGCGGGTGACCGAGCGCCGGGCGGCCGAGCTGATCCGGGCGGCCGGTACCGGCGTCGTGTTCACCCTGATCGACCAGCCCGAGGACGAGCGTGACGCCGGGCTGGCGGACACGGCCTGGGACTCGGTCTGCGCGGCCATCCTCGTGCCGGAGGAAGCCGGCGCCGTGACGGCCCCGGCCGGCCCGGCCGCCGCGGCCGTGACCCTGCGCGCGGCCTTGCCCGGCCTGACCGTTCTCTCCCCGGCCGAGCGCACCCTGCTGGCCGACTGGCTGGACCGTATCGCCGGGTCGTTACCTCAGGCCGACGGGTCCGGGTCGGCATTCGTGACAGGGTCGTTGGAGATCAGCACCACATTCCCGTCCGGATCGTCGACCATCGTCGCGTAGGGCCCGATGATGTGCCCGGGCGCCGTTCTTCCGTGGTGGCCGGCGGACGTGAGCCTGGTCCAAACAGCGTCGACCGACGCGTCGTCATCGACCAGGAACTCCATGACCTGCTGGTAGCCGTGGTCCGGGCGAGTCCAGCCGGTGTCGAAGCGCTGGGCCAGCTCGTCCGTGATGAAGATGATCGTGACCCCGTTGCCCATCCGGTAGATCGAGACGGGCCGGCCAGGAAGCGGATCGGGGACGTCGAGGCCGAGCAGGCGGTAGAACCCGATCGATCGCTGGAGATCACGAGCGTAGATCACCATCATTCCGAACCGGATGTTCATGCTGTCACCCTCCGGTGAGTTCTGCTCGCCCACGGTCCGGTAGAAGTGGTGTCAATGCGGGAAACCGAATCGTTTGTCACGGGATATAATCTACGTTGGTAGATGAATTGATGGCAAGGGGCGATGACGCCGGGGATGACCTCGGCGCCGTCTTTGCCCGCCTGCTCGGGGTCATCGGCGAGCGCGAGGCCCCGATCCTCGCGGCGCACGGCCTGACGATGTGGGAGTACGTCATCCTCGTCCCGCTCGTGGGCCAGCCCGGCATGACCCAGAAGGAACTCGCGCGCCGGAGCCGCCGCGACCCCACCCGCCTGATCGGCAATCTCGACGCGCTGGAAGAACGGGCGCTGATCACCCGGGAGGTGGACGGGGCGGATCGCCGGCGGCGAACCGTGCGTCTCACCGGCCGGGGACACGAGGTCGTCCGCGATACCCGGCGCGCGATCAGGGCGATGGAGGCCGAGCTGCTCGGGGTCCTGCCGCCCGGCGATCAGGCCGCCCTTCGGCAGAATCTCGCGGCGACGCTGCGCAGCCTGCGCGAGCGCGGCTGGGAGCAAACCTGAACCAGTGGTGTGCGGCGTGGGCGCGGCCGCCGCCGGGAGCCGGACGGGTGCTGGCCCTGGCCGGGAGGCCAGGGCCAGCGGAAGCAGGGACGCGGGGTCAGGCGGCGCGCTTGTAGGCGCGGACGGCGAGGGGGGCGAAGACGATGAAGATGCCGGCCAGCCAGGCGATGCTCTTCCAGAGCGGGGTCGCGATCGGGCCGCCGAGGGCCATGGCCCGCATCGCGTCGATGGTGAACGTGATGGGCTGGTTGTTGGCGAAGGCCTGGAGCCAGCCGGGCATGGTCGCGATCGGCACGAAGGCGGAGCTGAGGAAGGTGATCGGGAACAGCCAGATCAGGCCGAACGCCTGCACCGACTCCTCGTCGCCGATGGCCAGGCCGGTGAAGGCGGCGATGCAGCAGCAGGCGATGCCGAGCACGATGGCCAGCACGACCATGCCGATGGCCGGGCCGACGCCGTTGCTGAAGCGGAAGCCGACCGCGTAGCCGACGCCGATGACGATGAGGATCGTGACCGTCATCCGGACGGTGTCGGCCAGGAGCCGCCCCCCCAGCACCGCGGACCGGGCCATCGGCATGGACCGGAACCGGTCGATGACCCCCTTCTTCAGCTCCTGGGCCAGCGAGATCGCGGTGCCGAAGCAGGCGAAGGCCGCGGTCTGGCCGAGGATGCCTGGCATCAGGAAGTTGACGTAACCGCCGGGCGTGTCGACTTTGATCGCGCCGCCGAACACGTAGCGGAACATCAACACGAACATGACCGGCTGGATGACGGTGAACACGATGTAGGCCGGGACCCGGGCCCAGACCAGCAGGTTGCGCTTGCTGATGGTGAGCGTGTCGCTGAGCGCCCAGCGGGCCCGGGTGAACAGGCCGGGCGCGCCCTGCGGGGGGTGGATGGCGATCGCGGTCATGATGACGTTGCCCTCTCGACGTTCTCGGCGCCCTGCGAACTCTTGCGGCGGCCGCGGCGGCGCTTGCCGCCCTCATCCGTGTCCTCTTCTTCGGCGGCGTGGCCGGTCAGGGCCAGGAACACGTCGTCCAGCGACGGCCGCCGCAGGCCCAGCCCGCTGGTCTCGATCCCGGCGTCGTCCAGGCTGCGGACCGACTGGATCAGTGCGTCGGAGCCGTTGATGCCGACCGGCACGCTGACCACGCCGGTGCCCTCGTCCACGTGCGGCTCACCCTCGGCCAGCTTGGCCACGGCCGCGACGGCGTCGTTGACCCGGGGGCGGTCGGGGACCGTGAACTCCAGCACGTCCCCGCCGACCCGGCCCTTGAGCTCGGTCGAGGTGCCGGCCGCGATGACCTCGCCGTGGTCGATGACCACGATCTCGTTGGCCAGCTCGTCCGCCTCGTCCAGGTACTGGGTGGTGAGCAGCAGGGTGGTGCCGCCGGCCACCAGCGAGCGGATGACCTCCCACATGCCCAGCCGGGACCGCGGGTCGAGCCCGGTGGTGGGCTCGTCCAGGAACAGCACCTGAGGCTGGCCGACCAGGCTGGCGGCCAGGTCCAGGCGGCGCTGCATGCCACCGGAATAGGTCTTGGCGGCCCGGTCGGCCGCGTCGTCCAGGCCGAACTGCTCCAGCAACTCGGTCGCGCGGGCCTTGGAGGCCGCCCGTCCCAGGTGGTACAGCCGACCGATGATCTCCAGGTTCTCCCGGCCGGTGAGCTCGATCTGAATGGCGGCCGACTGGCCGGCCAGGCCGATCGACCGGCGGACCGCGCTGGCCTCCTTGACCACGTCGTGGCCCTCGACCAGCGCGCGGCCCCCGTCCGGCCGCAACAGCGTGGTCAGGATGCGTACGGCGGTGGTCTTGCCCGCGCCGTTGGGGCCCAGCACCCCGAGAACCGTCCCGCGTGGCACCGACAAGTCGATGCCACGCAGTGCGTGCACGTCGCCGAATGATTTCGTCAGACCCTCGACAAGAATCGCCGGCCCGGCAAAACTCTGTTCCACGTCACTGCCTCCCGCGTGACTCCGGACGTCCGCGCCCGGGTGCCACGAACCTATCGCCAGCCCCGGGCACCACGCGAACGAAAAACCGTCCCTGGCAGCCTGCCTGTGGGGTATGACGAAATGACCCGCCGGAACTCATCGCCCTGTTTCTTATGATGCCGGTGTGACTGATGGGGCCAGTGTGACGCGTGGGGTGGTGCGGGGGCGGGCTGGGCGGCCGCCGGAGCTGGGCGGCGGCCGGACTGGCGGCGAGCGGTCAGCCGGGCAGCAGGTCGGGGCGGGCGGCGACCAGGCGGCCCTCGCGCCAGACGGCGGCGGTGAGGGGGACGCCGGGGCGGTAGGCCAGGTAGGCGTGGGACGGGGCGTCGAGCATGAGCAGGTCGGCGCGGGCGCCGACGCCGAGGTGGCCGACGTCGGTACGGCGCAGGGCGCGGGCGCCGCCAGCGGTGGCTGACCAGACCGCTTCCTCGGTGGTCAGGTGCATCTCGCGGACCGCCAGGGCCACGCACAGGGCCATGCTCGAGGTGAAACAGGAGCCCGGGTTGCAGTCGGTCGCCAGGGCCACGGTGGCCCCGGCCGCCAGCAGCCCGCGGGCGTCCGGGTAGGGCTGGCGGCAGGAGAACTCGACCGCGGGCAGCAGCGTGGCGACGGTGGACGAGGAGGCCAGCGCCTCCACGTCGTCGACGGTCAGGAACGTGCAGTGATCGGCCGAGGCCGCCCCGGCCGCCACCGCGACCTGGACGCCGGGGCCGGGGCCGAGCTGGCCGGCGTGGACCCGGGCGAGCAGGCCGCGGGCCTGGCCGGCGGCCAGGATGCGGGCCGTCTCCGCGCCGTCGAACGCGTCCCGCTCGCAGAACACGTCGATCCAGCGGGCGTAGGGGGCGCAGGCCTCCAGCATCGGGCCGCAGACCAGGTCCACGTAGCCGGCCCGGTCGCCCTCGTACTCGGGCGGCACCACGTGCGCCCCCAGGTAGGTGACCTCGGGGGTGACCTCGGCGGCCAGCAGCAGGCTGCGGGCCTCGTCGGGCACGGTCAGCCCGTAGCCGGACTTGCACTCGAAGGTGGTGGTCCCCTGGCGGGCCATCTCGTCGGCCAGCCGCCGCAGGTTGGCCCGGAGCGTCACGTCGGAGGCGGCCCGGGTGGCGGCGACCGTGGTCCTGATGCCGCCCGCCTGGTACGGCTGGCCGGCCATGCGGGCCGCGAACTCGGCGCCCCGCTCGCCCGCGAACACCAGGTGGGCGTGGGAGTCGACGAAGCCGGGCAGCACCGCCCGGCCGCGGGCGTCGACGATGTCGTCGGCGGCGGGGGCCTGGCTGGCGGGACCGGTCCAGGCCACCCGGCCGTCGTCGATGACCACCGCGGCCGCGGTCTGGGCCGCGAACGGGCCGGGCCGGCGGCGGAGCCGTGCTCCACGGAAGCGTTGGTGACCAGCTCCCCGATGTTGGTGATCAGTGTGCTCATGGTGGCCGCCGGTCAGGTTGCCGCGAGGACGGCGCGGATGGAGGTGGACAGCTCGGCCGCCACGTCGGGGATCAGCAGGTGGCGGTGGTCGCGGACCACGTCCCGGCCGCCGGTCACCACGTGCCGGACGTCGGCCGCGGTGGCCGCGTAGATCACCCGGTCGAGCGCGGCCCCGGTATCGGCGCCGGCCAGCCGGGGCGTGTCCAGGCCGACGGTGACCAGGTCGGCCAGGGCGCCGGGGGTGATCTGGCCCGCGTCCGCCCAGCCCAGGCAGGCGTGCCCGCCGTGGGTGGCGATGCGGGCCAGCTCGGCCGGGCCGAAGTGCACCCGCTGCCGGGTGGCCAGCCGTTGCGACCAGTCCAGCCAGCGGGCCTCGGCCAGCAGGTCGATGGCGGCCTGGCTGTCGCTGCCGAGGCTGAGCGGGGCGCCGGCCGCGGCCAGGGCCGGGGCCGGCCCGATCCCGTCGGCCAGGTCGGCCTCGGTGGTCGGGCACAGGCAGCAGGTGGTCTGGGTCGCGCCCAGCAGATCGATGTCGGCCGGGGTGAGGTGGGTGGCGTGCACCATCGTGCTGCGCGGCCCGAGCACGCCGGCCTCGTGAAACACCTGGGTGGGGGTGCGCCCGTAGGCGGCCAGGGCGTCCTCGTTCTCGGCCGGCTGCTCCGACAGGTGCGCGTGGACCGGCGCGGCCAGCCGGTGCGACAAGGCCATGATCTCCGGCATCTGGTCCGGCGGGACCGCCCGCACCGAGTGGATCGCGGCGCCGATCCGGGCGCCGGGGGCGAGCAGGCCGTGCTCGCCCGGGCTGAGCGCGGCCACCCGCTCGGCCCAGCGGGCGGAGTCGCCGTCCCCGAACCGGAGCTGGACGCCGGCCAGCGGCCGCGGGGTGCCGTCGGGGTCCACCCCGGCGGCCAGGTAACAGGTGTCCAGCAGGGTGATCCGCAGGCCCGCGTCGGCCGCCGCCCGCAACAGCGCCCAGGTCATCTCGTTGGGGTCGGCGTACGGCTGGCCGCCCGGCTCGTGGTGGACGTAGTGGAACTCGCCCACGCAGGTGACGCCGGCCAGCGCCATCTCGGCGTAGACCGCCCGGGCGAGCGCGTAGTAGCGGTCCGGGTCCAGCCCGGCCGCCAGCCGGTACATCTGCTCGCGCCAGGTCCAGAACGTGCCCTGGTCGGCCTGGACGATCCCGCGCAGGCCGCGGTGGAACGCGTGCGAGTGCGCGTTGGCCAGCCCGGGCAGGGTCAGCCCGGCCAGGTGGGTGGTACCGGGGGGCACGGTGCGGCCCGGGACCTCGGCGGTGACGGCGGTGAACCGGTCCCCCGCGGCCTCGATCAGCACGTCGGGCCGGACGCCCGCCCCCGGCAGCCAGGCCAGCTCGGCGTGCCAGTGCCGGGTGGGCCGGTCAGCGCCCGCGTCCGGATCCGGGCCGGGGCGTGCGGGACCGGTCGAGCCGGGCGGCCCGGCCGTGGGCACCGGTGGCCCGTGCCCGCCGCGGCCGGGCCCGGCCGCGGCGGGCCCGTGCGGAGCGTGCCCGGCCCGCCCTGGACCCTTCATCGGGTGGGGGTGCCGGGGCTCATCGGGATCTGGACGCCGCGGTCGGCGGCGACCTGTTCGGCGATCTCGTAGCCGGCGTCGACGTGGCGGAAGACGCCCATGCCGGGGTCGTTGGTCAGCACCCGCTCGAGCTTGGCGGCGGCCAGGGCGGTGCCGTCGGCCACGCAGACCTGGCCGGCGTGGATGGACCGGCCGATGCCGACCCCGCCGCCGTGGTGGACGCTGACCCAGGACGCCCCGGAGGAGGCGTTGACCAGCGCGTTGAGGATCGGCCAGTCGGCGACGGCGTCGGACCCGTCGGCCATCGCCTCGGTCTCCCGGTAGGGCGAGGCGACCGAGCCGGTGTCCAGGTGGTCCCGGCCGATCACGATCGGCGCGCTGATCTCGCCCCGCTCGACCAGCTCGTTGAACCGGACGCCGGCCAGGTTGCGCTCGCCGTAGCCGAGCCAGCAGATGCGCGCGGGCAGCCCCTGGAAGTGCACCTTTTCCTGGGCTAGGCGGATCCAGCGGGCGAGCGACTCGTTCTCCGGGAACAGGTCGAGGACGGCGGCGTCGGTGGCCGCGATGTCCCTGGGGTCGCCGGACAGCGCGGCCCAGCGGAACGGCCCCTTGCCCTCGCAGAACAGCGGCCGGATGTAGGCGGGCACGAAGCCGGGGAAGGCGAACGCGCGGCCGTACCCGGCCCGCTCGGCCTCGCCGCGGATCGAGTTGCCGTAGTCGAAGACCTCGGCCCCGGCGTCCAGGAAGCCGACCATGGCCTCGACGTGGGCGGCCATCGACTCCTCGGCCCGCCGGGTGAACCCGGCCGGGTCCTCGGCCCGCAGCGCTTCGATGTCCTCGAACGGCACGCCCCGGGGCAGGTAGCTGAGCGGGTCGTGGGCCGAGGTCTGGTCGGTGACGACGTCGGCCGGGAAACCGGCCGCGAGCAGCGCGGGCAGCACCTCGGCGGCGTTGCCGAGCAGCCCGATCGACAGCGGCTCACCGGCGTCCCGGGCGGCGACGGCCCGGCGGACCGCGTCGTCGGTGCCGTCGGCCGCCACGTCCAGGTAGCCCTGCTCGATCCGGCGCTGGATCCGGGACGGGTCGCACTCCACGCAGAGCGCGACGCCGCCGTTCATGGTCACCGCCAGCGGCTGGGCCCCGCCCATGCCGCCGAGGCCGGCGGTCAGCGTGATCGTGCCCGCCAGGGTGCCGCCGAACCGCTTGGCCGCCACCGCCGCGAACGTCTCGTAGGTGCCCTGGAGGATGCCCTGGGTGCCGATGTAGATCCACGACCCGGCCGTCATCTGGCCGTACATGGTCAGCCCGAGCGCCTCCAGGCGGCGGAACTCCTCCCAGGTGGCCCACTCCGGGACCAGCAGCGAGTTCGCGATCAGGACCCGGGGGGCCCACTCGTGGGTCGCCGCGATGCCGACCGGCTTGCCCGACTGGACCAGCAGGGTCTCGTCGCCCCGCAGGTCCTGCAGGGACCGGACGATCGCGTCGAAGGCGGGCCAGCTGCGGGCGGCCCGGCCGGAGCCGCCGTAGACGATGAGCTGGTCGGGATGCTCGGCCACCTCGGGATCGAGGTTGTTCATCAGCATCCGCAGGGCGGCCTCTTGCGGCCAGCCCTGGCAGCTGAGGCTGGTGCCGCGGGGAGCGCGCACCGGCCGCGGGCCCGCTCCCGGCCCGGACGTGTCATTGCCCATGGTCAATGATTGCCCGCCCGGACCGGGAGCCTACCGTCGGCCCTGCTGTTACTTGGGACTCCGGTGTTACTTGAGGCCGTTCTGGCTGAGCCAGTTGCTGGCCACCGTGGTGTAGCTCTCGTGGTTGATGCTCAGCGACTTGTTCATGGCCAGCAGGTCGGCCGTGGTCAGCTTGGCCGACACCGCGTTGAGCGCGTTGACCACCTTGGTGCTGGCCGCCTTCTTGTACACCAGCGGCAGCACGTTCTGCGCGGCGAACATGTTCTTCGGGTCCGACAGCGAGAGAAGCTTGTCCGTGATGATCTGCGGCGTGGTGGTGAACACGTCGGCCGCCTGGACCTTGCCGTTCTGCAGGGCGGCCAGGGTGATCGGGCCGGACTCGTCCAGCGGCGAGAACGACTTGAAGGTCAGGCCGTAGACGTTCTTCAGGCCGGGGATGCCGTCGGCGCGGGTCTCGAACTCAGACGGGCCGCCGATGACCCAGGTCTTGGCGACCGAGGACAGGTCGGCGATCGACGTCAGGTGGTACTTGGCCGCGTTGGCCTGGGTGACCGTGATCGAGTCCTTGTCCTGGGCGGCCGAGGAGTTCAGGATCGTCACCGAGCTGGGCAGCTTGGCCTTGAGGGCCGCGTCCACGTCGGCCGTGCTGGCGGCCGTGCTGGTCTTGTCAACCGACGTGGTCAGCAGCGCACCGTTGTACTCGGGGATGATCGAGATCGCGCCCTTGACCACCTCGGGGTAGTAGACCTCGCGGGCCCCGATGTTGAACTTGGTCGTCACCTTGACCCCCTTGCTCTGCAGGGCGTCGGCGTAGATCTGGGCCAGCAGCTCGTCCTCGGGGAAGTTGGCCGAGCCGACCACCACCGTGTTGGACGCGCTGGGCGACAGCGGGTTCGAGCTCGAGCCGGACTTGCTGCCGCCGCCACTGCTGGAGCAGGCGGCGACGGCGACACAGGCCACGGCGGCCAGGCCAGCCGCCGTAATTTTCTTATAAGGCATGAGGACGTTCCCTTCAATTCTGACCGGAAAAGACGTTATCAGGACGCCTGCGCCTGACGGCGCAGGCCCACCGGGACAATGACGATCGCGAGCAGCATGAACAGTCCCTGGACGGCCAGCGCGAGCAGCACGATCACGGCGGCCCCCCCGGCGACCACGTTGTACTCGTTACGAGCGAGCCCGTCGATGATGTAGCGGCCCAGACCGCCGAGGCCGATGTAGGCCGCGATGGTCGCGGTGGCCACGACCTGGATTGCGGAGGTGCGGATGCCGAGGAGGATCAGCGGCAGGGCGACGGGGATCTCGACCTTGCGCAAGATCTGCCATTCGGTCATGCCCATGCCGCGGGCCGCGTCGGTCAGCTCCCGGTCCACCTGGAGCACGCCCTCGTAGGTGTTGACCAGCATGGGCGGGATGGCCAGCGCGGCCAGCGGGATCAGCCAGGACGCGGCTGACCCCGCGGTGAGCACGAAGACCAGCACTACCAGGCCCAGGGTGGGCAGGGCCCGGCCGAAGTTGGCCACGGTGACCACGACGAAACCGCCGCGGCGCAGGTGCCCCATGGCCAGGCCGACCGGGATCGCGATGACCAGCGCGATGACCAGCGCGATCCCGGTGTACTCCAGGTGCTGGGCCAGCCGCTCAGGGATGCCGTTGCTGCCGTGCCAGTTCTGCGAGGAGATCAGCCACTGCCACGCGGTGCTGAAGTAACTCAACCGTGTCCCCCTCCCCCGCCGTGGCCGCCTCCGCCGCCGGCGTGGCCCGCGTGGTGCGCGTGGGCCCCAGTCAGCCCGGCTTCGCTGCCCCCGAGGGTGACCGTCACGGCCCGGCGGCGCTCCCCGCGCGGCGCCCGGCCCGCCTCCCACGGGGTCAGCCAGCGGCGGGCGAGCACCAGCAGGCCGTCGAACAGCAGGGCCAGCAGGATGATCAGGACCAGGCCGACGTAGATCTCGGTCGAGAAGTCGCGCTGCTCACCGTCGGTGAAAAAGTAGCCCAGGCCGCCGATGCCGATCAGCTGGCCCACGCTGACCAGGCTGATGCTGGACACGGTGGCCACCCGCAGGCCCGCGATGATGATCGGGACGGCCAGCGGCAGCTCGACCTGGATCGTCTGGCGCAGGCGGCCGAAGCCCATGGCCACCGCGGCCTGCTGGACCGACTGCGGCACCGAGCGCAGGCCGTCGACCACGTTCGGGATCAGCACCGACAGCGAGAACAGCGTGAGCGGGATGATCACCGTCCAGTCGGTCAGCCCGGTGTAGGCGATCAGCACCAGGTACAGCGCCAGCGAAGGCAGCGCGTAGAAGATGCTGGTCAGGCTCAAGATGGGCGGCCAGGTCCAGCGCCAGCGGACACACATGATCCCGACCGGGATGGCCACGATGATGCCGAACACGACCGGCAGCAGGGCCAGGTACAGGTGGCTGACCAGGAGGTGGCCGATCTGGTCGCGGTTCTGCCAGGCCCAGCTCATGACGGGCGGACGCCCTCGGCCGACTCGGCTGATCCCTCCCGGGCGGCCGTCACCGCATCCGGGGTGGTCCGCGCCCCACGGAACACCGGCTGGTCCGGGTGGCCATCCAGCCCGGCCTGCTCGGCGGTCTGGATGGCGGCCCGGAGCCGATCGTAGGTGGTGATGCCCAGCACGCGGCCCTGGTCGTCGACGCCGGCCGCGCGCCCGGTGCGGGACAGCACGGTGGCGTCCAGCGCGGCGCGCAGCGAGTCCCGGCCAACCTGGAACGTGTGGCCAAGCGGCGCCAGCGGCAGCGACAGCGTGCCCAGCGTCTCCTGGCCGGGCTGGCTGTCCAGATCGGACAGGGCGAACCAGCCCTGCGGCTCGCGGTTGCCGTCGGTGACCAGCACCCACGACTCCCCGGCCCGCTGGGCCGCGGTGCGGGCCTGCTCCACGGTGGTGTCCCCGGGCAGCACGGCGCCGGTCTCGAGGTTGAGCTGGCCGGCCGAGAAGAACGCCAGCCGGCGGATGCCGCGGTCGAAGCCGAGGAAGTTCTCCACGTACTCGTCGGCCGGCGCACCCAGCAGCCGCTGCGGCGTGTCCAGCTGGGCGATCTTCCCGTGCGGGTAGAACACCGCGACCTGGTCGCCGACCTTGATCGCTTCCTCGACGTCGTGAGTGACCAGGACGACGGTCTTGTGCAGCTCGTTCTGCAACCGGATCAGCTCGTCCTGGAGCGAGGACCGGACGATCGGGTCGACCGCGCTGAACGGCTCGTCCATCAGCAGCACCGGCGGGTCGGCGGCCAGCGCCCGGGCCACGCCGACACGCTGCTGCTGGCCGCCGGACAGCTGGTACGGGTAGCGGCGGGCCATGCTCGCGTCCAGGCCGACCAGGTCCATCAGCTCGCGGGCGCGGTCCCGGGCCTTGGCCTTGTTCCAGCCCTCGAGCAGCGGCACGGTCGCGATGTTGTCCTCGATCGTGCGGTGCGGGAACAGCCCGGCCTGCTGGATGACGTAGCCGATGCCGCGCCGCAGCTGGGGCGCCTCGACGGTGGAGATGTCGGTGCCGTCCAGCGTGATGCGGCCCTCGGACGGGTCGATCAGCCGGTTGATCATCCGCAGCGTGGTGGTCTTGCCGCAACCACTCGGGCCGACCAGGACCATGGTCTGGCCGTCGGGAATCTGCAGGTCGAGCGCATCGACCGCTACTGTTCCGCCCGGGTAACGCTTTGTCACACTCTCAAAGGTGATCAAGCGCGGGCCTCGCTCATCGTTGGTTACCCCGGTGACTGATCATCGGTCTTTGCCCCGTTGGCGCGTGGACTCACCGTGCCACCAGCATGAATATTTCTCTTCATGCTCTTGAGTCCTGAAGAGGGTGTCAAGGCGACGGCCTGCGGAGTATGCGAAGTTGTTACGTGCAGGGGAAGGTGGTCATGACGACGGAAACGGACCGGCCGGCGGCGCCCGCGACGCTGGACGGATCGGGCCTGAGCTGCGAAAGGGTGCGGTCGCTGGCTCGCGGCGGCGAGCCCGTGGCGGTGGCCGGGGCCGGCCTCGAGCGAGCCCGGCGGGCCCGCGACGCGGTACACGCGGTGATGGCGACCCAGCCGGTGTATGGCCGGACGACCGGGGTGGGCGCCAACCGCGGCATCGAGGTCGAGGACGGCGGCCACGGCCTGCGCCTGCTGCGCAGCCACGCGGGCGGGGCCGGGCCCCTGCTGGCCGCGCCGCTGGCCCGGGCCATGCTCGTGGTCCGGCTCAACCAGCTGGCGGCGGGCGGCTCCGGGGTCGACCCGGCCCTGCTGACGGCGCTGGCCGAGGTGCTCAACCGGGGGCTGATCCCGCCGGTGCGCACGGTCGGCGCGATCGGCACCGGTGACCTGGGCGCGCTCGCCTCGACCGCGCTGTGCCTGATCGGCGAGCGGCCGTGGCTGGGCGGCCTGGGCGAGACACTGCCGCCGTTCGCGCTCGACCCGGCCGACGCGCTCGCGTTCATGAGCAGCAACGCGGCCACCATCGGCGAGGCCGCGCTGGCCGCGGCCGACCTGTCCGACCTGATCGCCGCCACCCCGGTCGTCGCCGCGCTGTCGTTCCTGGTCGTGCGGGCCTCAGCCGAGCCCTACGCGGTCGCGGTGCAGCGGGCCCGGCCGCACCGGGGCCAGGCCGAGGTGGCGGCCCGGATGCGGGCGCTGCTGGCCGGCCAGGACGTCCACCAGGCCCGGATCCAGGACCCGTACGGCTACCGGGCGCTGCCCCAGGTCCACGGGCCGGCCGTGGACGCGGTCCGCGAGCTGCGCGAGGTGCTGGTGGTGGAGATGAACGCGGCGGCCGAAAACCCGCTCGTCGACGCCGCGTCCGGCCAGGTCATCCACAACGGGAACTTCTACACCGCCTATCTCGGGCTGGCCCTGGACTCGGCCCGGTCGGCGGTGTTCCAGACCGCCGCGCTGTCGGCCGCCCGGCTCGGCACGCTGGTCGAGCCGGCCATGACCGGGCTGCGGCCGTTCCTGGCCAGCGACGTGCCCGCCAGCTCGGGGGTGCTGGCCCTGGAGTACGTGGCCCATTCGGCGCTGGCCGACATCCGGCGGCTGGCCTCCCCGGCCGCGCTGGGCACCGCGGTGCTGTCCCGCGGCCTGGAGGAGCAGGCCAACTTCTCCACCCAGGCGGCCCGGGCGGCCACCGACACCGTGGCCGCGCACCGCATCGTGCTGGCCTGCGAGCTGGTGGCGGCGATCCGGGGGCTGCGGCTGCGCGGCCTGACCCCGGCCGCCGGGCCGCTCCGGGACGCCTACGAGCTGGCGGCCCCGGCGCTGGACACCCGGATGGCGGACCGTCCGCTGGACGCCGACATCGACGCGGCCGAAGGCCTGCTGACCACGCTGGCCCGGCTGTGACCGGCGCGGATCAGCGGCCCGCCGGCCCATCGCCGCGTTCCTCCCGCGCCTCGGCCGAGCCCCGTGCGGTCGGACATTTTATAAAAAATTCTGAAAAGGTTACGGCCTGCCGCTGGGCGACGGGCCGGTTCACCGGTCCAGGAACACGCTCTGACCAGCCGACAGCCGCTCGTGCTGGCGCAGCCGTTCCTGCGCCCGGACCGGGTCCGCGTCCGCCATCGCCTGGACGATCACCGCGGTCAGGACGGCCGGGGCCGCGTGCGAGTCGAACAGCAGCTGGGTGCCGACCCCGGCCGGCAGCAGCACGTCGGCCTCGCGGGCGAACGGCACGAACCGCACGTCGCTGATCACCGCGGTGCGCAGGCCGAGCTGGCGGGCGAACCGCAGGGCCTGCACGGTCTCGGCCGGGTAGCGCGGCAGCGCGAAGCCGACCAGCCACTTCCCGCCCGCCTCGCTGACGTGGAGCAATGCGTCAAACACGACGCTGCCGCCGAACGTCAGGCAGCGCACGTCCGGGTGGATGCGGCGGGCGGCGTAGGCGAAGTACTCGGCCAGCGGGGCCGAGATGCGCAGGCCGAGCACGGCCAGCGGCACCGAGGCGGCCAGCTCCCGGGCCAGCTCGGTGACCACCCGGGTGTCGGCCAGCAGGTCCTGCAGGGCGTGCAGGTTGGCGATCTCGGCCGCCACCGCCGCCTGCATCGGGTTGCCGGCGCCGTCGGCCGCGGCCGCCCCGGAGGCCGGGGCGCCCCCGGCGCCCGGGACATCCAGCGCGATCTCACGCAGCGCGTCCCGGAAGGCGGGATAGCCAGAGAACCCGAGCGCGGCCGCGAACCGGGTCACCGACGGCTGGCTGACCCCGGCCCGGCGGGCCAGCACCACGCTGGACAGGAAGGCCGCGTCGGGCATGTGATCGAGAAGGTACTGCGCGATGCGACGCTGCGCGGGGGACAGGCGGCGCCCGTCCAGCAGCGTCAGCAGTGCGTCAGCGGTGACGCTCTGGCCGCGGCCCTCCATCGCCCCTCGCTCGCCGGCGTGTACAGATTCATTCACATCGTAAGTTCTCGCATGGATTCATGCCAGAGTCCGTTTGCAGCCGTGTACGTCCATGTAACCAGGGTCCCGGGCGCCCCTGGCTTCGCATCCGTGCCCGCACTACTGGGTGGTAATGTTCGCCCCCTAGGATTTCTCAGGACCCCCCGGCAACGCTGGGTACGCCGGCCGCAGCGGACGAGGATGGTGAACCTGTGAGCCTCGGAAGCCGTCCGCTCCGGGTGGCGCTGCTGTCCTACCGGAGCAAGGCCTACTGCGGCGGCCAGGGCGTCTACGTCCGCCATCTGAGCCGGGAGCTGGCCGCGCTCGGCCACACGGTCGAGGTGTTCTCCGGCCAGCCCTACCCCGACCTGGACCCGGGCCCGGTGCTGCGGGCAGTCCCCAGCCTGGACCTGTACCGGGACGAAGACCCGTTCCGCACGCCCCGCCGGGACGAGTACCGCGACTGGGTGGACGTGCTGGAGACCGCCACCATGTGGACCGGCGGGTTCCCCGAGCCGCTGACGTTCAGCGTGCGGGCGCTGCGGGCGCTGCGGGAACGGCGGGCCGACTTCGACGTGGTGCACGACAACCAGGGCCTCGGCTACGGGCTGCTCGGCGTCCCCCGGCTCGGCCTGCCCCTGGTGACCAGCATCCACCACCCGATCAGCGTGGACCGGAAGATCGAGCTGGACGCGACCCGGGGCCTGGCCCGGCTGTCCAAGCGCCGCTGGTACGGGTTCGTCCGCATGCAGGCCCGGGTGGCCCGGCAGGTGGCGCGGGCCGGCCCGGTCATCACCGTGTCCGAGTCCTCGCGCCGTGACATCTACCGTGATTTCCGGCTCCGGCCGGACAGCGTCGCCATCGTCCCGCTGGGCGTCGACACCCGGCTGTTCCATCCGCGCGGCACCCCCCGGGTGGCGGGCCGCATCGTCGCCGTGGCCAGTGCCGACTCGCCGGTCAAGGGCCTGCCGGTGCTGCTGCGGGCGGTGGCGAAGGTGGCCACCGAGCGGGACGTGCGGCTGGTCGTGGTGGGCCAGGCGTCGGCCGGCGGCCCGACGATGAGGCTGATCGCGGAGCTGTCGCTGGCCGACCGGGTCCGGTTCACGTCCGGGCTCAGCGACGAGGACCTGGCCGCGCTGCTGGCCAGCGCCGAGACCGCGGTGGTGCCGTCGCTGTACGAGGGCTTCTCGCTGCCCGCGGTCGAGCACATGGCGTCGGGCACGCCGCTGGTGGCCAGCCGGGCGGGGGCGCTGCCGGAGGTCACCGGGGACGCCGCCGTGCTGGTCACGCCGGGCGACCCGGAGGAACTGGCGGCGGCGCTGCGGCGGCTGCATGACTCGGCCCCCGAGCGGGAACGGTTGTCGCGGCAGGCGTGGCTGCGGGTACAGGAGCGGTTCGCCTGGCCGGCGGTGGCGCAGGCCACCGCGGACCTTTACCGGCAGGCCATCGCCCGGCGCGGCCCGGGGCACGGCGGAGGGCACGGCGGGGGGAGAACGGCACCTTGCTGACGGTCGACTACAACCGGCTGCAGATCGCCCCGGGCGACCGGGTCCTGGACGTGGGCTGCGGGAACGGGCGGCACGCGTACGAGGCCTACCGGCGCGGCGCCCGGATCGTCGCGTTCGACCTGGACCGCCAGGAGCTGGCGGCGGTGTCCGGGATGTGCGGCGCGATGCGGGCCGAGGGCGAGGCCCCGCCGGCGGCGGGCAGCGCGGCGGTGTCCGGCGACGCCACCCGGCTGCCGTTCGCGGACGGCTCGTTCGACCGGGTCATCGCGGCCGAGGTGTTCGAGCACATCCTCGACGACCAGCGGGCCATGAACGAGGTGGCCCGGGTGCTGCGGCCCGGCGGCGTGCTGGCGGTCACCGTGCCGGCCTGGCTGCCCGAGCGGATCTGCTGGGGCCTGTCCCGCGAGTACCACGAGGTGCCGGGCGGCCACGTGCGCATCTACACCCGGCTGGAGCTGGAGGCCAAGCTGCGGCGGGCCGGGTTCGAGATCGGCGGCCACCACCACGCGCACGGCCTGCACTCCCCCTACTGGTGGCTGAAATGCCTGGTCGGGGTGGGCAACGACGACCACCCGGCCGCCAAGGCGTACCACCGGATGCTGGTCTGGGACATCATGAAGCAGCCGGCCGCCACCCGGCTGGCCGAGCAGGCGCTCAACCCGCTGATCGGCAAGAGCGTGGTCGTGTACGCGGCCCTGCACTCGTGACCCCGGGCGTGCCCGGCGTGCTCGGCGCGGACGCCCTGCGGGCGACCGCGGGCAGCATCGCCGCCGTGCAGGAACCGTCCGGGGCGATCGGCTGGCCCGACGGCCACGTGGACGTCTGGGACCACGTGGAGTGCGCGATGGCGCTGAGCGTGGCCGGGCTGCCGGGGCCGGCCCGGCGGGCGTACGACTGGCTGCGGCGGGCGCAGCGGGCCGACGGCTCGTGGCCGCGCACGATCGTGGCCGGGGCCGTGACCGACCCGGCCGCCGAGAGCAACCACGCCGCCTACGTGGCGGTCGGGGTCTGGCACGAGCTCCAGGTCACCGGCGACGACGGGTTCGCGGCCCGGCTGTGGCCGACGGTCCGCCGGGCCGTCGACTGGGTGCTCGACCTGCAGGCGCCGGGCGGGGAGATCGCCTGGGAGCGCGACGCCGACGGCGTGCCCGGCCGCCACGCGCTGCTGACCGGCTGCTCCAGCATCCACCAGAGCCTGCGCTGCGCGGTGGCGCTGGCCGACTACGTGGGCCAGCCCCAGCCGGACTGGGAGCTGGCGGCCGACCAGCTGGCCCACGCGGTGGCCTGGCACCCGGGCGCGTTCGCGGACAAGGGCCGGTTCTCGATGGACTGGTACTACCCGGTGCTGGGCGGCGTGCTGCGCGGCCCGGCCGCGGCCGACCGGCTGGCGGCCGGCTGGGACACGTTCGTGGTGCCGGGCCTGGGCGTGCGCTGCGTGGACGACCAGCCCTGGGTGACCGGGGCGGAGACCTGCGAGCTGGTGCTGGCCCTGCACGCGGCCGGGCAGACCGCGGCCGCCACCGAGCTGTTCGCCGACGTCCAGCACCTGCGGGGGGCCGACGGGTCCTACTGGACCGGCTGGCAGTTCGCCAGCCAGCAGCACTACCCGGCCGAGCGCAGCGCCTGGACGGCGGCGGCGGTGATCCTGGCCGCGGACGCGCTGTCCGGCACGACCGGCGGCGCCAGCGTGTTCGCCGACGCCGGCGGGGCAGGCGTCACCGGCCGCGCGGATGACGGCTGTGAGTGCGCGGCCGGCTCAGCCGAGGGACGGGCGGGAGCGTTCGAGCACCCGTAGCGACCCGGCCGCCCGGATCTCGGTGAACTCTTCGGACTCGAGCGCCCGCTGGTAGATGCGGTAGGGCGCCTGGCCGCCGTCGGCCGGGTCCGGGAACACGTCGTGGATGACCAGCGCGCCGCCCAGGGTGACCCAGCGCGCCCAGCCCTCGTAGTCGGCCTCGGCCGCCTCGTCGGTGTGCCCGCCGTCGATGAAGACCATGCCCAGCAGCGCCCGCCAGGACCGGGCGACCTGCGCCGACCGGCCGATGATGGCGATCACGTCGTCCTCCAGCCCGGCCGCCGCGATCGTGGCCCGGAACTGCGGCAGCGTGTCGATCCGGCCGGTGCGCGGATCGACCAGCGAGCTGTCGTGGTACTCCCAGCCCTCCTGGTGCTCCTCGGACCCGTGGTGGTGGTCGACGGTGAACACGGTCTGGCTGAACGTCCGGGCGGCGGCGGCCAGGTAGATGGTGGACTTGCCGCAGTAGGTGCCGATCTCCATGACCGGGCCGACCGGGGCGTAGGCGAGCGCGGTCTCGTACAGGGCCAGCCCCTCGTCGGGGGGCATGAAGCCCTTGGCCGCCTCGGCGGCGCGGAACAGTTCGGGGTCCATGGTCCCTGGGGCGTGGGTGACGGAGGTCGCGGGCGCGGCGGCGGCCGGCCGCTGGAGGGCGGACAGGCGGGTCAGCGCCTCCTTCAGCACCTCCGGGCGCTTGCAGAAGGTGAACCGGACCTGGGTCCGGCCCGCCTCGCGGTCGTCGTAGAACACCGCGCTGGGGATGGCCACCACCCCGGCCCGTTCCGGCAGCCGGGCGCAGAACTCGATCCCGTCGGTCTCTCCCAGCGCCGCGACGTCGGTGGTGACGAAGTAGGTGCCGTCGGTGGGGTAGACCTCGAACCCGAGGCCGGCCAGGCCCTCGCTGAGCAGGTCACGCTTCATCCGCAGGTCGTCGCGCAGGTCGGTGAAGTACTGGTCGGGCTGGCCGAGGGCGGCGGCGATCGCGTACTGGAACGGGCCGCCGCTGACGTAGGTCAGGAACTGCTTGGCCGCCCGGACGGCGGACACCAGCTCCGGCTGCCCGGTCACCCAGCCGATCTTCCAGCCGGTGAAGGAAAATGTCTTGCCGCCCGAGCTGATCGACACGGTCCGTTCCGGCATCCCCGGCAGCGTCGCGATCGGCACGTGCTCCCCGGTGTAGACCAGGTGCTCGTAGACCTCGTCGGTGACGACCAGCAGGTCGTGCTCGACCGCGATCCGGGCGATCCCGGCCAGCTCGTCGCGGGTGAACACCGCCCCGGTCGGGTTGTGCGGGGAGTTGAGCAGGATCAGCCGGGTCCGCGGGGTGATGGCGGCCTTGAGCGCCACCAGGTCGGGGCGGAAGCCCGGCGGCCGCAGCGTGACCGGTACCCGGGTGCCGCCCGCCATCGCGATCGAGGCGGCGTAGGAGTCGTAGTACGGCTCGAACGCGATGACCTCGTCGCCCGGCTCGACCAGGGCGAGCATGGTAGCGGCGATGGCCTCGGTCGCCCCGGCGGTGACCAGGACCTCGCTGTCCGGGTCGTACTCCAGGCCGTAGAACCGGCGCTGGTGATCCACGATGGCCACCCGCAGGTCGGGCACGCCGGGGCCGGGCGGGTACTGGTTGCCCCGGCCGTCCAGGACCGCGTCGGCGGCCACCTGGGCCACGGCGGCCGGGCCGTCGGTGTCCGGGAAGCCCTGGCCGAGGTTGACGGAGCCGGTTCGCACCGCCAGCGCCGACATCTCGGCGAAGATCGTGGTGCCCATGCCGATGAGGCGCTGGCTCAGCAGTGGTCTGCGCACCCGACCATGACATCATGCCCGCGGCCTGCCCGTGGCCTGGGCCGCGTCTTGCCCGGCGTTCTAGGCTGGGCGGTATGCGAGTCGCGCTCTGCCAGATCCCGGTCAGCTCCAAGCCGACGGTCAACCTGGTCCGGGTCCGTGAGGCCCTGGCCGAGGCGGCCGCCCAGCATGCCGACCTGGCCGTTTTCCCGGAGGCCACCCAGATCCGGTTCGGCTGCGACCCGCGGCCGGTGGCGGCGCCCCCGGCCGGCCTGTTTGGCTCGTCGCTGGCCGCGGCGGCCGCCGAGGCCGGGGTGGCGCTGATCGCCGGGATCTTCACCCCGTCGCCGGACGGGCGTGTGCACAACACGGCCGTGGCCTTCGACGCCAGCGGTGAGCTGGTCGCCGCCTACAACAAGCTGCACCTGTTCGACGCGTTCGGCCAGCAGGAGTCGGCCCTGATCGCGCCGGGTGACGAGGTGGTCGTGGCCAAGCTGGCCGGGCTCAGCGTCGGCCTGCAGATCTGTTACGACCTGCGTTTCCCGGAGCTCACCCGCACCCTGACCGGCCGCGGCGCCGACCTGATCGTGATGCCCGCCGCCTGGGGTGCGGGCCTGTTCAAGGAAGAGCACTGGATCACGCTGGCCCGCGCCCGGGCCATCGAGAACACCGTGTGGGTGGCGGCCGCGGGCCAGGTGCCCGACCCGGACGAGGAGCCCACCCGCGCCCCCACCGGCGTCGGCCGCAGCGTGCTGATCGACCCGATGGGCACGGTCCGGCTCGACCTGGGGCCGTTCCCGGGGGTGGGAGTCGCGGAGGTCGACACCGGCTTCACCGCCCAGGTGCGCCGGTCGATCCCGAGCCTGGAGCACCGCCGCCCAGACGTGCTCGGCTGACGCTCAGACGTGCCGGGCCGCCGCTCAGGCGTGCCCGGCCGATCTCGCCCGGGCGCGGGCCGGTGTCGCCGACCAGGGTCCCGTCCGGTGCCCAGATCCCCGACTGGCCCGCGGTCCGGTCGTAGCCGCCGCCGGCCTGCCCGGCGAAGCTGGCCACCGCCACCCATACCTGGTGGGTGACGGCGATGTGGCGGGCCCGTTCGTGCTGCACTCCGGCCTCGTCGGCGTGCTTGACCGTCCCGGCCAGGTAGGCGTCGATGCCGAGGGCGGCGGTATCGGCGGCATGCTGGGGCATCCCGGTGTCCTTGCACACGGCCAGGCCCAGCTCCCAGCCGTCGACGGTCAGCTTGGCGGGCGCCGGGCCGGGTGTGAACCGCTGTGCTTCCTCGTCACCCAGCCACATCTTGCGGTAAGCGACGGTTGCTCCCCGGGCGTCGATGGCCAGCACGCCGATGAAGACCTGTCCGTCTTTCACGGGGGCGCCGGCCAGGGCCATGGTCCCGGTTTCCGCGCAGGCCCGGCCGATTGGCTGGAGCCGTCCGTCGCCCGGGTCCACCGGCACCGCGTCCAGCTCGTACCCGGTCAGCGACAACTCGGGGAACACCACTACCCGCGACCGGGCCGCCCGGATCGCTTCGGCGTGCGCCCGCGCGTTGGCCGCCACGTCGTGCGCCACGCACGGCGGCTGCGCCACCGCCACGGTGAGGGATCCACGCATCTGAGCGGCTCCTGGGACTCGCCCCACCCGGGCAAAGGTACCTTTGCCCGGGTACCGGCCGGGTGGCCGGCACCAGCCGGGTGCCCGGTACCGGCCGGGCGGCCCCGCGCCCGCCACGCAAGGGGCGGGCGCTAGTTGCGGATCGGGGAGCGCCAGATGGTGGGGGTCTCGCTGGTTGCCGTGGCGGTGAAGCCGACCCCGGTCAGGGTGCTGCCGGAGACGGTGAGGGCGGTGATCTCCTGGATGCCCTGGCCGCCCAGGCCGGTCGCCGTGGGGGTGTTGGAGGTCCAGGTCAGGCCGTCGGTCGAGGTCCAGATGACCACATTCTGGCCACCGGCGACGCCGAACGTGCCGGTCGCGGTGAAACCGCGACCGGTGGCGGCGACCGCGGTCACGGCGGCGGGGCCACTGGGGGACGGCAGCAACGACTCGGACCAGGTGACGCCGCCGTCCTTGGACATCGCGGCGAACGGCCCGGTGTTCCCGGCCGCGGTGGTGGCGGTGCCCACCGCCACCAGCGTGCGGCCGTTGACCGCGACCTGGCTGAGCTGGGCCCTGGCGGCCGACGTGGGCACCGCCAGCGTCACCGCCTGCCATCTCCGGCCGTTGGCCGAGGTCCAGGCGGCCGGGTGCGCGCCGGCCGAGCCGACCGCGGTGAACCCGCCGGCCGTGGCGGTGACGGCCAGCATCTGCCGGTTGGCGCCCGGCTGGTCCAGCGCCCCGGGGGCGGCGCTGGTGGCACGCTGCCAGCCGGCCAGCCCGGCCGACCACCAGGCGGCGGCGACCGTTCGGCCACCGCTGACCTGCCGGCCGACGATCACGTAACCCGACGGCCCGGCGGCCACCGCCGAGGTGGACAGCCCGGCCCCGGCGAATGCGGCCGCCGAATCGGCCGTCTGCCAGCTGCGGCCGGCCGCCGAGGTGACCACGACCGGGTGCTGCGCGGCTCCGGCCTGCACACCGCCGACCGCGACCCAGCCCCGCGAGCCGCGGGCGACCGCGGTCAGCTGCTGCTGCCCGGCCCGGTTCAGCACGTTGGCGGTGGCCCCGGCGCCGCGGGTCCAGGTGGTGCCCGCGTCGGCCGAGAACCAGGTGGCCGGGAAGCCGTTCGCGCTGCCCACCGCGACCTGATCGCTCCCGCTGGCGGCGATCCCGTTCACCCCCAGCTCGGGCTCGACCGCGCCGGGGATGGCGGCCACGCTCACCGGCCTGACCTGCCCCCCGTGGTCCACGGTGAGCAGCGGCTGCTGGCCCTGGTCGACGGCTGCGTGCCCGCTGGCCACGACCGCGCCGCCGCTGGCGGTGGCCAGGCCCGCGACCGTGCCGCCGGCCCCGGCCAGGGTCCCGGCCGCCTGCCAGGAGGCCCCGCCGACGCTGGTGAACGCCAGCGTCGCGCCGTTGCTGGCCGCGGCCAGCACCGCGCCTGCGGGACCGCCGCTGACGCCGGTCACGGTCAGCGGCGCGTGGCCGGGCCCGGTGATCGCGGCGCCGAACTTCCAGGCCTGGCCGTCCGGCGAGGTGAAGGCGACCGCGTCCGGACGCTTCGCCGCCTGGCCGGGCCGGATCGCTACGAACGTGCTGCCCGCCACCGCCAGCCCGGCCACCGATGCGGTCGCCCCGTTACTGGCCGGCACGGTCACCGGAGCCCAGCTGGTGCCGCCGTTGGTGCTGCGCCACACCCCCGCGGCCTGGGCCGTCCCCTTGGTCACGGAGGCCGCGATCAGGGTGGTGTTGCCGGACGCGACGGCCGCCGTGATTGCGCCCACGGTGCCGCCGCCGGGCGCGGTCAGCTTCAGCTGGGCCGGGCCGAGCCGCTGCCAGCTGATACCGGTGGCCGAGGTCCACAGCACCGGGCCGCCCGCCGCGGTGTGCCCGGCCGCCACGAACCCGGTGGCCGTCCGGCGCAGCACGGTCACCTGGTCACCGGCCTGGAGCGGGCCGATGCCGGCGGCCGGCTGGAGGGTCCAGGACGTGCCGGTGGGGCTGGTCCAGACGCTGTGCGGGCCGATCGCCAGCCAGCGGCCGGCCCCGCCCGCGATCAGCGTGGCCGGGTGACCGGGTGCGGGCTGGCCCCCGCCCGGTGCCTGTTCGGCGCCGAGGCTCCAGGTCTGCCCGCTGTCGCTGGACACGAAGAACTGGGCCCGGCCGATCCGGGCTCCGGTCTGCGAGCCGACCGCGACGATCCGGGTGCCGGAGCTGGCCGCCGCGGTCAGCACCTGGGTGATGCCCCGGCTCTGCTCGGCCGCGACGGTGCTGAAGTCGTTGCTGGCCGGGGTGGCAGGCGGGAAGCCGACCGACAGCGTGGCCGGTGACGGCCCGGGCCCGCCGCTGTTGCCGCCGAACGCCGCGACCAGGGCGATCCCGATGACCACCATCGTCACCATCGGCAGAGCCGCGCGCACGGCCCAGCGCCGGACCCCGGCCGCCGACAGCGGGGACGGCAGCGGGTGGTCACGGTGCGGTCCCAGGCCGGATGGGCGGGTACGGTCCGGCGCGGCCCGGTGCCCACGGCTGTCCCGGCGACGGCCGGGCCGGTCGTAGCGGTCGTCGCTGGTGGACGGGTCGGTGCCGGCCCGGTCGGCCCGGGCGGCGGTGAACTCGTCCTCGTCCTCGTCGACGTCGCCGGGCGCGGGCGGCAGCGCCAGCATCGACCGCCGGTAGGGATGACTGGCCGCGTCCTCGAAGGCCCGGGTGGTGCCGGTGAACTCGAAGCCGGGCGGCCCCGGCGGGCCGGGGGGCCCGGCCACCTCGGGTGGCTCCGGGGGCGCGACGGGGGCGTATGACTCCGGGGGTGCGTAGGGAGCCGGGGAGTAGCCGGCCGGCGCGCCGAACTCGTAACCCCGCTCGGGAGGCTCGCCGGCCCACAGGTTGGGGCCGACGTAGACCTGGCCAGCCAGGGTCGTCTCGGCGTCCAGCTCCAGGTCCGGGGCGTCCAGGTCGAGGGCGCGGCGGGGCTGGACCGGCTCGGGCACCGGTTCGTAGCCGAACTCGTAGCCGGGCGGCCCGACGGGAAGGGCCGGGCCAGGTTGGTAGGCCGGCTCGGGGCCATAGGCCGTATCGAACTCGGAGCCCGGCCCGAGGCCGTAGCCGCCGCTCGGGCCGTAATCGCTGTCCGGGCCGTAATCCCCGCTCGGGCCGTAATCGCCGCTCGGGCCGTAATCCCCGCTCGGGCCGTAATCCCCGCTCGGGCCGTAACCGTCCGGGCCGTAATCGCCGTCCGGGCCGTAACCGTAGTCGGGGGCGTAGCCGTAGTCCGGCGCGTATCCAGGGCCCGGGCCGTGGCCGGAAGCAGGTCCAGGGCCGTAGCCGGGGCCAGAGCCGTAGCCCGGGCCCGGGCCGTAGCCGGGCTCGTAGCCCGGCCCGTACCGGCCGTCGGCGGGACCGTACCGGCTGTCGCCCGGGCCGTCGTACCGGTCGTCGGCCGGGACGGGGACGAACGAGCCCCGGCCTCGCTCGTAGCCGTACAGCTCGGGCGGGTCGTAGTGGGCGTAGCCGGGCGGCGGCATCCCCGGCTGGTCGTCGGCGGAGCCGCGGGAGGTGTAGAGGTAACCGGTGCCCGGGTCGGGCGCCGCGCCGTTCGGCTCCTGAGACGGGTAGCCGGGGCTGGGCTCCTGGTAGGGATAGCCGCGGCCGTCCTCGTACGGGTAGCCGGGGCCAGGCGGCTGCTGCGGGTAACCAGGACCGGGCTCTTGATACGGGTAACCCGGGCCGGCCTGCTCGTACGGATAGGAGTTGCCCCCGGCGGCCGGATAGGGGTAGCCGGGCGGCTCGGCGCCCAGGCCGTACGGAGCGACGGGCGCGGCGCCGGAGTACCGGTCGGGCAGCCGGGGGGCGGGCACGTCCGGCCCGCGCCAGGTGCCCTCTTCCCCGTGGCCGGGCCGGCGAATGCGCACGCGTCGGTACCGCGGCGGATCGTCATCCCAGGGGTTGCCGGTCGTACTCACCTTTTCCTCGAGGGTGCGGGGCGGCCCAATGGGGGGAAGTCGGCCTATATCCCCTTCGCGGCGATCGTACCTCCCGGCACCTTGATCAAGCGGGGGATTACGGACGGCAGCGAGCGCGTCAGCAACAGGTGACGGGCGCCACACCAACCAGGGCGAACCCGAAGATTGCTTCACTCCCCGAGGCCGGCGGACGCCGGTATCCTGGAGACCTAGCCAGGATCGCATTTCAAATCGCGGAAGTAGGCGATTACCGCCGTGTCTTCTGAGTCACCGCGTGTCAGCGCGGATCTCAGCGAATCAGAGTCGACGAACCGAGCTGGACAGCCTGGCGGACCCCCCGGGACCGCCCCCCAGCTGACGGCCTCCGATTTCGGCGCCAACCAGTGGCTCGTCGACGAGCTGTACCAGCGCTACCTGGCGGACCCCGGCTCCGTTGACCAGGCGTGGTGGAGCTTCTTCTCCGACTACCGCTCCACCGGCGCCAACGGCGACGAGGGGCAGCCCGAGGCCGACAGCGACGACGCCACCGCAGCCCGCGAGGACAACGCGGCCGCCCCGGCGGCTACCGCGCCCGCCCCGGCCGGCCATGCCAACGGCGCCGCCCCGGCGGCCCCGGCTCAGCCCGCGACGCCCGCCGCCCCCGCGAACCCGGCGCCTCCCGCTCCCCCGGCTGCGCAGGCACCCGCGCCGGCCGTCAGTCCGGCGGCGGCCGCCGCCAAGCCACCCGCGCCGCCGGCCGGTGGCCAGCGCAACCGGCTGCGGGGCGCCGCCGCCCGGACCGCCACCAACATGGCCAGCAGCCTGAGCGTGCCCACCGCGACCAGCGTCCGCGACATCCCGGCCAAGCTGCTCATCGACAACCGCATCGTCATCAACAACCACCTCAAGCGTGGCCGCGGTGGCAAGGTCTCGTTCACCCACCTGATCGGTTTCGCGGTCGTCCGGGCGCTGGGCGCGGTGCCGGCCATGAACGACTCGTTCGCCGAGGACGACGGCAAGCCCGTGCTCGTCCAGCCCGAGCACGTCAACCTGGGCCTGGCCATCGACGTGGCCAAGGACGACGGGACCCGGCAGCTCCTGGTGCCCAACATCAAGGACGCCGAGACCATGGACTTCCGGCAGTTCTGGACCGCCTACGAGGACGTGGTGCGCAAGGCGCGCACCGGCAAGCTGACCGTCGAGGACTTCGCCGGCACCACGATCAGCCTGACCAACCCGGGCACGATCGGCACCGAGCACTCCATCCCCCGGCTGATGAGCGGGCAGGGCACGATCGTCGGCGTCGGCGCGATGGAGCTGCCGGCCGCCTACCAGGGTGCCTCGGAGGAGACGCTGGCCCGGCTGGCCCTCAGCCGCCAGGTCACGATGACCTCGACCTACGACCACCGGATCATCCAGGGCGCCCAGTCCGGCGAGTTCCTGCAGCGCATCAACCAGCTGCTGCTCGGTGACGACGGCTTCTACGACGACATCTTCACCGCCCTGCAGATCCCGTACGAGCCGGTCCGCTGGGTCCGGGACATCTCGGCCGGGCACGAGGACGACATCACCAAGCCGGCCCGGGTGCAGGAGCTCATCCACGCCTACCGGGTCCGCGGTCACCTCATGGCCGACACCAACCCGCTCGAGTTCCCGCAGCGCAAGCACCCCGACCTGGACATCAACCAGCACGGGCTGACCCTGTGGGACCTGGAGCGGGAGTTCGCCACCGGTGGCTTCGGCGGCCAGCCGCTGATGAAGCTGCGCAAGATCCTCGGCGTGCTGCGCGACTCCTACTGCCGGACCGTCGGCATCGAGTACATGCACATCCAGGAGCCGGACGAGCGGGCATGGATCCAGGCCCGGATCGAACGGCCGCACGAGCGGCCCGGGCACGACGAGCAGCTGCGCATCCTGTCCCGGCTGAACGTGGCCGAGGCGTTCGAGATGTTCCTGCAGACCAAGTTCGTGGGGCAGCGCCGGTTCTCCCTCGAGGGCGCCGAGTCGCTGATCCCGCTGCTGGACGCGGTGCTGTCCGAGGCCGCGCACGCCGAGCTGGACGAGTCGGTGCTGGCCATGGCCCACCGCGGCCGCCTCAACGTGCTGGCCAACATCGTCGGCAAGTCCTACGGGCAGATCTTCAACGAGTTCGAGGGCAACATGGACCCCCGCAGCACGCAGGGGTCGGGCGACGTCAAGTACCACCTGGGCGCCGAGGGCGTGTACAAGATCCCGGACGGCCCGGAAATCAAGATCGATCTGGTGGCCAACCCCAGCCACCTGGAGGCCGTCGACCCGGTCATGGAGGGCGTGGTCCGGGCCAAGCAGGACGTGCTCGACAAGGGCGGCGAGGGCGGCTTCACCGTGCTGCCGGTCATGGTGCACGGTGACGCGGCGTTCGCCGGCCAGGGTGTGGTCGCGGAGACGCTGAACCTGTCCCAGCTGCGCGGCTACCGCACCGGCGGCACCGTCCACATCGTGGTCAACAACCAGCTCGGCTTCACCACCGGGCCGGCCTCGGGCCGGTCGAGCCAGTACGCCACCGACGTGGCCCGCATGATCCAGGCGCCGATCTTCCACGTGAACGGCGACGACCCGGAGGCCGTGGTCCGCGTCGGCCGGCTCTCGTTCGAGTACCGGCAGGCGTTCCAAAAGGACGTCGTGATCGACCTGGTCTGCTACCGGCGGCGCGGCCACAACGAGGCGGACAACCCCTCGTTCACCCAGCCGGTGATGTACGACCTGATCGAGGCCAAGCGGTCCACCCGCAAGCTCTACACCGAGTCGCTGATCGGCCGCGGCGACATCACCATGGAAGAGGCCGAGGCGGCTCTGCGGGACTACCAGCGGCAGCTGGAGCGGGCCTTCACCGAGACCCGGGAGGCGGCCCAGAAGCCGCCCGAGCCGGGCGCGGTGCGCAAGCCGGAGCCGGAGGAGCGCCCGGTCAACCACACCGCGACCCAGACCGCGATCAGCCTCGAGGCGGTCAAGCAGATCATCGAGACCCAGGTGACCCCGCCGGAGGGCTTCACCCCGCACCCGCGGCTGCAGCCCCAGCTGGCCCGGCGGGCGGACATGATCGACGAGGACACCATCGACTGGGCGACCGGCGAGCTGCTCGCGTTCGGCGGCCTGCTGCTGGACAGCCACCCGGTCCGGCTGGTCGGCCAGGACAGCCGCCGCGGCACATTCGGCCAGCGGCACGCGGTCGTGGTCGACCGGCACAACGGCAACGAGTACACGCCGCTGAAGCGGTTCGACCACGGGTCGTGCAAGTTCTACGTGTACGACTCGCTGCTGTCGGAGTTCGCCGCCGTGGGCTTCGAGTACGGCTACTCGGTGGCCCGGCCGGACACCCTGGTGGCGTGGGAAGCCCAGTTCGGCGACTTCTTCAACGGCGCCCAGTCGATCATCGACGAGTTCATCAGCGCGGGCGAGCAGAAGTGGGGCCAGCACTCCGGCGTCGTCCTGCTGCTGCCGCACGGTTTCGAGGGCCAGGGCCCGGACCACTCCTCGGCCCGGATCGAGCGGTTCCTCTCGCTGTGCGCCCAGGACAACATGACGGTCGCGGTGCCGACCACCCCGGCCAACTACTTCCACCTGCTGCGCTGGCAGGGCCTGTCCGGGCGGAACAAGCCGCTGATCGTGTTCACGCCCAAGTCCATGCTCCGGCTCAAAGCGGCCACGTCGCCGACCTCGACGTTCACCAGCGGCTCGTTCCAGCCGCTGATCGGTGAGCCCGAGAACTTCGACACCAGCGCTGTCCGCAAGGTCATCCTGTGCAGCGGCAAGGTCTACTACGACCTGGACGGCCAGCGCCGGGCCAGCGGCTCGACCGCCGCCATCGTCCGGGTCGAGCGGCTCTACCCGCTGCCGCTGGACGAGCTGCAGGCCGAGCTGGCCCGCTACCCGCAGGCCGAGCAGCTGGTCTGGGTGCAGGAGGAGCCGGCCAACATGGGCGCCTGGCCGCGGATGGGGCTGAAGCTCCCCGAGCTGCTCGGGCGCAAGCTGGAGCTGGTGTCGCTGCCGGCCAGCTCGGCCCCGGCCACCGGCTCGGCCAAGCAGCACGCCGCCACGCACAAGCAGCTGATCGAGACGGCGCTGGCCTGATCGCCCGCGGGGCGGCGCAGCTTCCCGGCTGTCCGCCCCGCGGGCGATGGGCGCCGCCGGGCGGAGGACCGATGTACTTCACCGACCAGGGCATCGAAGAGCTCAACGAGCGACGCGGCGAGGAGCAGGTCAGCCTGTCCTGGCTGGCCGAGCGGTTGCGGGACTTCGTCGACCTCAATCCCGAATTCGAGACGCCCGTCGACCGGCTGGCCAGCTGGCTGGCCCGGCTCGACGAGGACGACTGACCGGCTCACCCGCTCTACGACACATCTTGACCGGCGGAGTAACCGGGGACAAGATATATCTTGAATATGGAAAGGCTGGTCAGGGCGGGGAGCCCCGGAAACGGTGCGGAGCCCCGGACGACGAGGCCGTAACCGGGTGAGACAGGAGACAGCCGATGCCGCAGTGGACGGTCGACGCACCGACACGCCTCGCCTTTGACGACGTGACGGCCCTGAAGGTCCGGACCATTGCCGGCTCGGTGGCGGTCCTGGCCACCAGCGAAGCTCCCGCCCTGGACATCACCAGCATCAGCGGCCTGCCGCTGGTGGTCAGCCACGACGACGGCGTGCTGACGATCAGCTACGAGGATCTGACCTGGGACGGCCTGCTGGAATGGCTCCGGCCCCAGGTCCACACGGCCGAGATGACCGTCATCGTGCCGCGCGACTGCCCGGCCCAGGTGGGCGTGGTGGCCGCGACCGCGGTGGTGTCGGGGGTGACGGCCCGCACCTCAGTGCGCAGCCTGTCCGGCTCGATCACGCTGGACGGGCTGGGCGGCCGGATCGACGCCCGCACGGTCTCCGGCGACGTCGAGGCGCAGGACGTGAACGGCCAGGTCTCGTTCAACTCGGTGTCCGGTGACCTGACGCTGGCCGGCGGCTCGCTGGACCGGCTGGACGCCAAGACCGTCAGCGGCAACGTCACCGCCGACGTCCATCTGGGTAAACCGGGTCAGGTACGGGTAGCCACGGTGTCGTCCGACGTGGCGCTGCGACTGCCGGCCCAGCCGGACGCCAAGGTCAGCCTGCGGTCCACCTCGGGCCGGGTGCTGAGCGAGTTCGACTGCCTGCGCAGCGCACACGCTCCGGTCGCACGATCGGTGAACGGTACGCTGGGCGCCGGTTCCGGGCAGATCTCCGTGACCACGCTGTCTGGCCAGGTCACGCTGCTCAAGCGGCCCGAGCCCGCGCCGCCCACCCGCAGCGACGAACCAGCGCAGGACGCACAGACGAAGGGCGAGACTCGATGAGTCCGGTTTTCCGGCACGGCAGGCTCCGGCTCTACCTGCTGCGGCTGCTCGACGAGGAGCCGCGGCACGGGTACGAGGTCATCCGGATGCTGCGTGACCAGTTCATGGGCGTCTACGCTCCCTCGCCCGGCACGATCTATCCCCGGCTGGCCCGGCTGGAGGAGGAAGGCCTGGTCACCCACGACGAGATCGACGGCCGGAAGGTGTACCGGATCACCGAGGCCGGCCGCCAGGAACTGCGGGAGCGCGAGGACGAGCTGGCCGAGCTCGAGCAGGAGCTGTCGGACTCCGTGCGGGACGTGGTGCGCGAGGTCAAGGAGGATGTCCGGGAGACCGTGCGCAGCCTGCGCGAGGAGCTGACCTGGGCCGCCCGCAACGCCCGGCCACCCGAGGGGACCAGCCAGGACAGCGCCAGCCCGGACAGCGCTGGCCCGGACACTGCTGGCCAGGGTAGGGGCGACGCACGCCGGGGGGCGGCCGAGCAGGCCCGCCAGCGGGCGCGCTGGAGCCGGGAAGAGGCCAGGGAACGGGCGCGCCAGGCCCGTGAGGAAGCCCGGGAGAGCGCCCGCCGCATCCGCGACGACGCCAAGGAGTGGGCCCGCGGCGAGCGTGAGCAGGCCCGGTCGGGCGGCCACGATCGCGACTGGGGCAACTGGGCCGCGTGGGCCGACTGGCCCGGCCGCCGCGGTTTCCCGGGCAAGCCCGACGTCCGGCTGCTGCACGACCTGGAGCACACGGTCAAGGACTTCGTCCGCGAGATGCGGCGGATGGCCTGGCAGGCCAGCAGCGAGGCGGGCGAGGACGCGCTGACCGAGCTGCGCATCATCCTGGACGAGACCCTGGACCGGGTGCGCAGCGAGATCTTCGGCCCCGGGCAGTCGCCGGGCGCGGAGGAGCACAAGCCGGCCGTGGCCGAGAAGCAGCAGACGACGCCGGAGCCGCCCGCGGAGACCAGCTCCACCGGCGGGCCCGGCGACACCACCAGCTAGCAACCCTGGCCGGCTTGGCCGGCCTAGTCGACGGTGAAGACGATCTTGCCGAACTGCTCGCCCAGCGCCATCGCGGCGAAGCCCTCCCGGGCCTCACGCAGCGGGAGGGACATCCCGATCTGCGGCCGGACGCCGGTCTGCTCGCAGAATTGAAGCAGCCGCCCCAGCTCGGCCTTGGTCCCCATGGTCGAGCCGACCACCGACAGCTGCAGGAAGAAGATCCGCTGCAGCTCCGCGGGCGGCATGTGGCCGCTGGTGGCACCGGAGATGACGATGCGGCCGCCGGGCTTGAGCGACTTGACCGAGTGGCCCCAGGTGGCGTCGCCGACGGTCTCCATCGCCGCGTCGACACGCTCGGGCAACCGGGCGCCGGTCTCGAACGCCTGGTCGGCGCCGAGGTCGACGGCCAGGGCGCGCTTCTCCTCGTTGCGGCTGGTGACCCAGATCCGGAAGCCGGCCGCGCGGCCCAGCTTGATCAGCGCGGTGGCCACGCCGCCGCTGGCCCCCTGGACCAAGATCGTCGAGCCGGGCTGGACGCCGGACTTGGTGAACAGCATCCGGTAGGCGGTGAGGTAGGCGGTGGGCAGGCAGGCCGCTTCCTCGAAGGACAGCCCCTCCGGCTTGGGCACCAGGTTGCGCCGGGGCACGGCGACCTTCTCCGCGAACGTGCCGTCGTACCGCTCGGACAGCAGGCTGCGGCGCGGGTCCAGGGTCTCGTCGCCGCCCCCGGCGTCCGGGTCGCCGATGACCGAGTGCACCACGACCTCGTTGCCGTCCTCGTCGAGGCCGGCCGCGTCGCAGCCGAGCACCATCGGCAGCCGGTCGGCGGTGAGCCCGACGCCGCGCAGGCTCCACAGGTCATGGTGGTTCAGCGCGGCCGCCCGCACGGTGACGGTGGTCCATCCCTCGGGCACCTTCGGGTCGGGCCGCTCCCCGAGCTCCAGCCCGTGCAGAGGATCTTCCGGATCGATGCGCACAGCAGAGACAGCAAACATAGTTATGACCTTAGTGTGCGGGCCTGCGGCGGCCCCTCAGCGGTCCTCGAGGCTGACTATCACGCAGAATTCGTTGCCCTCGGGGTCGGCGAGGACGGTGGTCCAGTGACCCTCGTCGTCGTGCGGGCCGTGCAAGACCCGGGCACCCAGGCCGACCAGCCGGCCGACCTCGGCCTCACTGTCGGCGACCCGCAGGTCCAGGTGCATGCGGTTCTTGCCCAGCTTGGGCTCGGGCACCTGCTGCAGCAGCATCTCCGGCTGCCCGGCCCCGGGCCGGGTCAGCGAGACGTACGGGGACGGCGGCCGCCAGGCTCCGCGTTCGAAGCCGAGGGCCGCCGCCCAGAAACCGGCCAATGTGTCCGCATTGGCGCAGTCCAGCACGTAGTTGATTCGCATGGTCGCGTTACTACCCCGCCGGATCCCGATCTGGCACTCAGAGGCGAGCGACGCCCTCCTCGCGGGCCTGGGCGGCGACGGCGGCGGCCACCGCCGGCGCGAGCCGGGGGTCGAACGGGCCGGGGATCACGTAGCCCGGAGCCAGGTCGTCGCCCACCAGCGCGGCGATCGCGCCGGCGGCGGCCAGCTTCATGCCCTCGGTGATCTGGGCCGCCCGCACGTCCAGCGCCCCGCGGAACACGCCCGGGAAGGCCAGCACGTTGTTGATCTGGTTGGGGAAGTCGCTGCGGCCGGTGGCCACCACCCGCGCGTGCGCCCGGGCCACGTCCGGGTGGATCTCCGGGTCCGGGTTGGACAGCGCGAACACGATGGCACCGGGCGCCATCGACGCGATCGCCGACTCGGCCACGGTCGCGCCGGACAGGCCGATGAACACGTCGGCGCCACGCAGAGCGCTCTCGGTCGAGCCGGTCAGCCCGGCCGTGTTGGTGATCTCGGCCAGCTCGGCCTTGACCGGGTTCAGGCCGTCCCGCCCGCGGTAGACCAGGCCCTTGCTGTCGGACACCGCGACGTCGCCGATCCCGGCGCTGAGCAGGATCTTCGCCACCGCGACACCGGACGCGCCGGCCCCGGCCACCACCGCCCGCAGGTCGCCCAGCGCCCGCCCGGTGAGCCGGGCCGCGTTGCGCAGCGCGGCCAGCGTCACGATCGCGGTGCCGTGCTGGTCGTCGTGGAACACCGGGATGTCCAGCCGCTCGCGCAGCCGGTCCTCCACCTCGAAGCAGCGCGGCGCGGAGATGTCCTCCAGGTTGATGCCGCCGAAGCTCGGGGCCAGCGCGGCCACGGTCTCCACCAGCTCATCAACGCCGGTGCAGGCCAGGCAGATGGGCACGGCGTCGACGCCGCCGAAGTTCTTGAACAGCAGCGCCTTGCCCTCCATGACCGGCATCGCGGCCGCGGGCCCGATGTCACCCAGGCCGAGCACGGCGGTGCCGTCGGAGACGACGGCCACGGTGTTGGCCACCCAGGTGTAGGTGCGGGCCAGCTCGGGCTGGTCGGCGATGGCGGTGCAGACCCGGGCGACGCCCGGCGTGTAGGCCATGGAAAGTTCGCCGGGTCCGTCGACGGAGACGGACGAGCTGATTTCGATCTTGCCGCCCCGGTGCATCTGGAAGACCGGGTCTGTGGCGTACGGGTACTCAGGCATGGTCAACCCCTCGGCAGGTCGAGCAAGGATTCCGGTCGTCGGCCAGCTGCGGGCGGTCAAGGTACGCCAGCGCCGCGCGGCCATGGTCGGATTGTCCGGGGGTCACCCGTCCACCCATTGTGCCATACGCACGCGGTGGCGCCGAGTCACCGGCGGTGACGGGTGTGATGCTCAGACTGCCGGGAAGCCCGGTACCCGGTCCGTAAAGGCGTTTCGGCGTTTGTGATACTTCCTCACGTCGGGGCGACCCCAGCCCGTAGCGGGCCGGCGATTGCGCACGCTGGCCAGGATTTTTGCCCCGAACGGCCGCGACGCTGTTGAAATGCGGCAGACATAGGTCTGTAATCACGGGTGGGTATTTCCGATACCAACGGACATCGGCAGACGAGGCTCGGACCGGAGGTACACGGAGCGTTAATAGGGGGGCACGAACCAGTGATGCACGTTACCGAAACGACGCCGATAGGCCACTTCTCAGATATAGGCCGCGTCTCTACGATGTTCTCACTCAGCGCATACGCAACGCTCACCTGCAATTCGAGCGATCCGACACGCGGGTGACCACCGCCCCACGGGGCACGATCGGAAAAGGATCGAGTATGGCAAGCAATACGGAGGCCGCCACCGCAACGGTCGCGCCCACTGATACCGGGCTGAAACGTGATATGGGCTTCATCGGCGCCGCCTGGGCGTCGGAAACCTCGATCATCGGTTCCGGATGGCTGTTCGGAGCGCTCTACGCTGCCCAGGCCGTAGGCGGAGCCGCCATCCTGGGCTGGGTCATCGCCGGCGTCGTGGTCATGGTTCTGGCCCTGGTGCACGCCGAGCTGGGGGCAATGTACCCAGTCTCGGGCGGCACGGCCCGGTTCCCGCACTTCGCCTTCGGCAGCGGGGCCGGTATCGGCTTCGGGTTCTTCTCCTATCTGCAGGCCGTGACGATCGCGCCGATCGAGTGCTTCGCGGTCATGGAGTACGGGTCGCACTTCGTACCCGCCCTCTACAACGCCAAGACGAGCAACGTGACCGGGTGGGGTTTCGTCGTGACCATCGTGCTGATGGCCATCTTCGTGGCGGTCAACTTCCTGGCCATGCGGATCTTCTCGAGGGTCAACAGCGCACTGACCTGGTGGAAGATCGCCGTTCCGGTGCTGGCCATCATCGTGCTGCTGTTCAAGTTCCACGGCGGCAACTTCACCGCCGGCGGCCAGGGGTTCATGCCGGGCGGGGCGCACGCCCTGTTCTCCGCACTGCCCGCGGCGGGCATCGTGTTCGCCTACTCCGGCTTCGAGCAGGCCGACCAGCTCGCGGGTGAGATAAAGGACCCGCAGCGCAACCTGCCCCGGGCCATCATCCTGGCCGTCACCGTCGGCATCATCATCTACTGCCTGCTGCAGCTGGCGTTCATCGGCGCGATGCCGCCGAGCCTGCTCACCCACGGCTTCGCCGGCATCAGCAACAAGGACATCCTGTCCGGGCCGTTCGCGGGGCTGGCCGGCGTGGTCGGCCTTGCCTGGCTGGCGTTCATCCTGCGGGTCGACGCCTTCATCTCCCCGTTCGGCACCGGCCTGATCTACACCACCGGCACCTCGCGGGTCAGCTACGGCCTGGGCCGGAACCGGTACTTCCCGCCGGTCTTCACCAAGACCGACAAGCGGGGTATCCCGTGGGTCGGCCTGTTCGCGGCGTTCATCATCGGGCTGTTCTTCCTGCTGCCGTTCCCGAGCTGGCACTCCCTGGTCGGCCTGATCACCGGGGCCAGCGTGCTGATGTACTCGGGCGCGCCGCTGTCGCTGGGCGCGTTCCGCCGCCAGGTGCCCGATGCCGATCGTCCGTACCGGCTGCCTGCGGCGGCGATCCTGTGCCCGTTCGCGTTCATCGTGGGCAACCTGCTGATCTACTGGTCAGGCTTCGAGGTCATCTGGAAGCTCGGCATCGTTCTGATCATCGGCTACATCGTGATCGGCGTCCTGATGGCGTTCGACAAGCAGCGGCCGCCGATTCAGTGGAAGTCGGCCCTCTGGCTGCCGGTCTGGCTGATCGGCCTGGGCATCATCTCCTGGCAGGGTCAGTTCAGCGGGGCGGCGTCGGCCGACAAGCACCCGCAGCCGCCGACCATCACCATGAACATTCCGTTCTGGTGGGACATCGTCGCGGTGGCCGGGCTCAGCCTGATCATCTACTACTGGGCCATGTACAGCAGGCTGCCGCGGGCCGAGATGCTCGAGCTGGTCAACCGTCAGGCCCACGACGCGCCGGAGCCGCGGCTCGAGGGCTGAGCCACTCCGGAGCTGCGATCAACGGAGGCCCCATCCTGGTCGGCCAGGGTGGGGCCTCCGCCCATGTCCGGGACCGGCCGTCAGGGGCGGGCGGTACGGCGCAGCGGCCAGTAGCGGACCAGGACGCGGCCTTCGATGAGCTCGTCCGGCACCGTACCGAACCGCGCGCTGTCCACGGCGCCGGCGGCCGGGTTGGCTGATTCCAGCCACCAGCCGCTGTCCTGGCGCCGTGCGGCACGCTTCACGATCAGCAGGGTCGGCCGGCCGGGGTGGCGGGCCAGCACGACCTGGCCCGGGCGGATCCGGCGGGTGCGGCGGACCAGCAGCCAGTCCCCGGGCCACAGCACCGGTTCCATCGAGTGCTCGACGACGGCGATCCGGCGGACCGGCCACTGCATGGAGGCCCTCCAGTGTTGGCTCAGCCGGGCGAGGTAATGTCGGATCTGGAAGACCAATGATCAGACACTACGGAAGGTGGATCGATGAGGCTGCTCGCACGCCTGCTCGAACCAAAGGCCGTCGCCTATGCGCACTGCGACCTGCCCTGCGGAGTCTACGACCCGGCTCAGGCCCGGATCGAGGCTGAGTCGATCAAGGGCATCGACGAGAAGTACCAGGCGAACTCGGACCCCGAGTTCCGGACCCGCGCCCTGATCATCAAGGAGCAGCGCTCCGAGCTGGTCAAGCACCACCTGTGGGTACTGTGGACCGACTACTTCAAGCCGCCGCACTTTGAGAAGTACCCGAACCTGCACACGCTGTTCAACGAGGCCACCAAGCTGGCGGGTGCCTCCGGCACTAAGGGCAGCGCGGACCCGGCGACCGCCGACCAGCTGCTGGCCAAGATCGATGAGATCAACAAGATCTTCTGGGAGACCAAGCAAAGCTGAACCGCCCGGCAGTCACATCGCCGACGCACCCGTAGGAGGGGCCGCGACAGTGTCGCGGCCCCTCGCGGTATTTCCGGGAGTCCGAACACGCGGTATTTTCGAGTTGAAAGCTCACGCCGGGGCAACGCGGCCCCACCCCCGGTCACCGCGTGGGACCATACGATCGCCGCCGCGCGGCACACCGGAAACCTGCACCGGAGGCGGTAGGTTGCAGGGAGCCATCCGGCCGGGCAGCCACCGAAGGCCGGCCAGCGACCGGGGCGAGCCGGCCGGGCGACCGGCCTGAAGGAGAGACGTGACCGAAGAGACCGCAGCGAGGCAGGCCGCTCAGCAGGGCGCTGGGCCCAGCCCGGGCGCGGTGGCGGCCGACCCCGCGACCCGCGACCGGGTGCGGGTTTGCATGCCGGCCGAGGGCGCCTACCTGTCCGTGCTCCGCACGGCAACCGCCGGCCTGGCGGCGCGGCTCGACTTCACTCTGGACGAGATCGAGGACCTGCGGATCGCGGTCGACGAGGCCTGCGCGATGCTGCTCAGCCAGGCCATCCCGGGCACCAGCCTGGAATGCGACTTCGAGCTCGGCACCGACTCGATGACGATCACGGTGCTGGTGGTCGCGGCCCAGCCGCAGACCCCGGCCCGGGACACGTTCGCCTGGACCGTCCTCTCGGCGCTGGCGGGCGACGTCGACGCCAAGCTCGAACCGGACGATCGGGTCGCCATCGTGCTGCGCAAGCGCCGCGGGGCCTCGGAGTCCTGATGGCCGACTTCGAAGTCCGCGTCCCTGGTAACGACGTCCAGGTGACCGACGAATACGACGCCCGCGCCGATGGCTCGCAGGAGGCGCGCGAGCCGGCCAGCGCGGCCGTGCGGGACGACCGCTCGGTCCCCGACCGGGCCCGCGCCCGGGAGCTGTTCGAGCGGCTGGCCACGCTGCCGCCGGGCAGCCCGGAGCGCGAGCGGATCCGGGGCTCCCTGGTCGAGCTGCACCTGCCGCTGGTCGAGTACCTGGCCCGCCGGTTCCGGAACCGCGGTGAGTGGCTGGACGACCTGACCCAGGTGGCCACCATCGGCCTGATCAAGTCGATCGACCGCTTCGACCTGGAGCGGGGCGTGGAATTCTCCACCTACGCCACCCCGACCATCGTCGGCGAGATCAAGCGCCACTTCCGCGACAAGGGCTGGGCCGTCCGCGTGCCGCGGCGGCTGCAGGAGCTCAAGCTCTCGCTGACCAAGGCCATCGGCGAACTCGCCCAGCGCGAGGGCCGCGCCCCCACCGTCAGCGAGCTGGCCGCGCACCTGCAGATGAGCGAGGAGGACGTGCTCGAGGGCCTGGAGTCGGCCAACGCCTACTCCACGGTGTCCCTGGACGCCCCCGACTCGGGCGACGAGGACGCCCCCGCCGTCGCCGACTCCCTCGGCATCGTCGACGAAGCGCTGGAGGGCGTCGAGTACCGGGAGTCCCTCAAGCCGCTGCTGGAGCGGCTGCCACCGCGCGAGAAGAAGATTCTCCTGCTCCGCTTCTTCGGCAACCTGACCCAGTCCCAGATCGCGGCCGAGCTCGGCATCTCCCAGATGCACGTCTCACGCCTGCTGGCCCGCACCCTGACCCAGCTCCGCGACGGCCTCACCAACGAGGAGTAGCCCCGCCGCCGCGCCGGGCGGTCCCACCGGGGCCTCCTGGGTCACACAGGCCCCGAGAGCCCCAGCGGCCGCTCGGTCCTATGTGCTCGTTGGCGCCTTCGATGCTGCTATAGCAGCATCGTTGGCGCCTTTGAGCACACGGGCCGCAGCGCGCCAGTGCACACCGCTCAGCGGCGGCGGGTCGAGGCCTTCTTGCGCGCCGGCGGGACCGGCGAGGGCTCAGGCTCGGGCTTGGGGGCCAGTTCCTCCCGCTCGGCCAGGCCGAGGCGGCTCAGGGTCTGCCAGCTGGCGGGGAGGCACAGGCCCAGGAAGCCGGCGATCGCCACCAGCAGCACCGGCACGCCCAGCCCCGCGTGGTGACCCTCGATCAGGTAGACGCCGGTGGTGCCGACGAACAGCTGGGTGAGCAGGGCGGGGGTGCGGCTCCACTGGCTGGCCCGGTACAGGCCGTAGGCGACGAACGCGACCGCGATCGCGGCCAGGTAGGCCAGGATGGTCAGGGCGATCCCGCTGTTCTGGTGATAGGAACGCCCCGAAAGGGTGTCCACGGTGGTCACCACGGCCGCCGCCAGGAGCCCGGCCGCCTCGAGCGCCTGAGCCGCGACGGCCACCAGCAGGGTCCACGGACGTGGTCGCATATGTCGCACCTTTCTGCCCAGGACTAGCCTATGCGCGTGCGCGCGCTGCTGATCGTCAATCCCCGGGCGACCACGACCACCAAGCCGGTCCTGGACGTGATCGTTAGCACGCTCGCGGCCAAGGCCGAGATCGAGGTGGTCGAGACCCGCCACCGGGGCGACGCCCGCCAGATCGCCGCCGGCGCCGCCGCCGCGGGCTGGGACGCGCTGCTGGTGCTGAGCGGCGACGGGACGATCAACGAGGCCGTCAACGGGCTGATGGACAAGGCGCCGGTCGGGGCGGGGCTGGGCGCCGCCGATCCGGCCGTGCGGCTGCCTGCCCTGGGGGCGCTGCCGGGCGGCAACGCCAACGTGTTCACCCGGGACCTCGGCGTACCGTCCGACCCGCTGGCCGCGGTCCAGGTGATCGCCGCCCGGCTGGCGGCCGGCACCACCCGGACGGTGGGGCTCGGCCTGGCCGGCGACCGCTACTTCACGTTCAACGCCGGCCTGGGCTGGGACGCCGAGGTCATCCGGGCGGTCGAGGACCAGCGGGCCAAGGGCCGGGCGGCCTCCAACCGGCTCTACATACAGACCGCGCTGCGCCTGTACTACCGGTACACCGATCGGCGGCATCCCAATTTGAGCGTGCAGGCGGCCGACGGCACCCGGATCGAACCGGCGGGCCTGGCGCTGATCTCCAACACCACGCCGTGGAGCTACGTCGGCCAGCACCCGATGAGCCCGACCCCGCTCGCCTCATTCGAGACGGGGCTGGACGCGTTCATGCTCCGGCGGTTGCGTACCATTTCCACACTGAACGCAATGCGCCAGATGGCACGGCGCTCGGGACGCCCGGTGACCGGCAGATACGCGGTCACGCTGCACGATCAGCTGGAGATCACGGTGCAGGCCCGGGAGCCGGCCGCACTTCAGGTGGACGGCGATTATGTGGGCGACTTTGAGTCGGTTACATTTCGTTCCGTACCGGATGCACTGCGCGTCATTGCATGATTACCCTGAGCCGTTGCATTCTGTTAATTCGGATTTTCAATTTGTGACTTAGGTCACAATCATAATGACGAAGATCACGGTTGCGCCCTCTTGCGTTGGCGACGGCGCGCTTGAGAAGCTTTAAACGATGCCGGGCGGAAGCCCACTTCGTGCCCAATACGCGAAGCAGGTTTCCCGGTTGAACGCTTGTCCGGGCTACGAAGCAGCTCCGGGCCGGTCGCCGACTGGCACCACACCAATACGGGGAAATAACTGCTTTCTCCCGATATACAACTTAGCTCGTGAATTCGTTCACAAGCTCTGATAAGCGGGCGCGCGAGGCCCTGCAGTCCCCCGCGTCGCCGGCTTGCCCGAAGGAGTGACTCATGGACTGGCGCCATGACTCCGCCTGCCGTGACGTGGACCCTGAATTGTTCTTCCCGATCGGAAACACTGGTCCCGCGCTACTTCAGATCGACGAAGCCAAGCGGGTTTGTCATCGTTGTCCGGTAATGGAACCGTGCCTGCACTGGGCCATCGAGTCCGGCCAGGACTCGGGCGTGTGGGGCGGTATGAGCGAGGACGAACGGCGGGCCGTGAAACGGCGCGCGCTGCGGCTTCGCGCCCGGACGCACGTGTGAGCCGGGGCCGGCGGTAGCTGCCTGACCGTCCCTACGGCCGTTCCGCCATGATCATGGGCCAGGCCACGCACGTCGTGGTCACCGGCCCCTGGTCATGACCGTTCTGGCCACGGACTCGTCAGCGCGCCCACTCCGGGGCCCACACACCGGCGTCCGCGCGGACCGCCCGGGTGCGGGCCAGGTGCTCCCGCAGGGCGGCCAGGGCGGGATGCGCGTTGTCCGCCCGCCAGATCAGTGAGTGCGGGTAGACCGGCACCGGATCCCGCAGCCTGATCCGCCGCAAGCCGTAGTCATCGGGCCAGACCAGGTGGGTCTGCTCGCCGAGGAGGGTGGCCAGCCCGGCCGACGCGGCGATCACGTCCAGCAGGGGTTCGGTGCCGTAGCCCGGGCCGGTCACGTCGATGCTGAGCTCGAACACGGCCGCCAGCTCATCGTAGAACGCGGTCCACTCGGTACCCGGGTCGAGCGCGGGCATCCAGATCGGGTGGCCGGCCAGCTGGCCGGGGGCCAGCGTGACCGCCTCCGCCAGCGCGTGGGCCGGGCCGGTGAGCAGCTCGACCGGCTCGTCCAGGACCCGCGCGGTGGCGATCCCGGCGGGCAGCCGGTGCGCGGGCAGCGTCACCGCGCGGAACGACGCGTCGATGGCGCCGCTGGCGACCGCCTCGATCGCGGCCCGGGCGTCGAACAGCCGCATGACCTCGAGCGGCGTCTCCGGATGGGCCCGGTGGAAACCCTGGAGCAGCCGGGCCGGGGCGATCCGCCTGCTGATCACGTCCACCCGCAGCGCCCGGCGGCCGGGACGGACCGAGGCGGCCGCCTGTTCCTCGGCCCGGATCAGCTCACGCGCGTGCGGCAGGAAGGCCCGGCCGTCCACCGTCAGCTCGGCGCCACGGGGGGTCCGGGTGAACAGCGCCACCCCGAGATCCTTCTCCAGCGTGGCTACCCGTTTGGACACCGCCTGCTGGGAGACGGACAGGCCCGCGGCGGCTTCGGAGAACTGACCGGCGTCGGCGACCGCCACGAACGTGCGCACGGCGTCCAGGTCCATGGCGGCTGACCCTACCGGTCCCACGCCGGCCGGCCCCAGCGAACAACGGCCGGTTGTGACGCGCCGGCCCGCCAATTGTTGGATCCGGCGGCCTGCTTACCGGTTGGATCTGGAGGCGGGAGCAACGATCGGGGACGAGGCGAGGGAGCTGCACATGACGCTCTGGCGGTCGCTGGGCCGGCAGTTCGAGTGGCTGTGGGCGGCGTACGCGGTGAGCTCGTTCGGCACCTGCTTCGCGTTCGGCGCGTTCCCGCTGATAGCGATCGTCGTGCTGCACGCGGGCCCGGCCGAGGTGTCGGCGCTGGCGGCGGTGGGCCTGGCGGTCGGGGCGGCGGTCGCGATACCACTCGGCCCCTGGATGGAGTTCCGGGCCAAGCGGCCGGTGATGATGGGCATGGACCTGAGCCGGCTCGCGGCCTTGGGCAGCGTCCCGCTGGCCTACGCCTTCGGGGTTCTGACGTTCGGCCAGCTGCTGGCGGTGTCGATCGTCTCCGGCGCCGCCGACATCACGTTCAAGGCGGCCAGCGGCTCCTGCCTGAAGGCGGTCGTCCGCCCCGGTGACCTGCTGGTGGCGAACTCGCGGATGGAGTCCACCACCTGGTCCAGCACCGTGCTCGGGCCGCCGCTCGGCGGAGCCGCGATCGGGCTGTTCGGGCCGGTGGTGACGGTGCTGGCCGACGCGGCCAGCTACCTGCTGTCGGCGCTGGCGATCCGGGCCATCGGCGGCGAAGAGCCGCGCCCGGAGCGACCCGCCCGGCCGGCGGCGGGCCGGTCGCGAGCCGGTGACCTGCTCGACGGGTGGCGTTACATCCTCCAGCATCCGACGCTGCGCTGGCAGTTCTTCAACAACATCGCGTTCGGCGGGCTGATCATGGCCACCGAGCCGCTGCTGGCCGTGCTCATGCTCGGGCACCTGCACTTCAGGCCCTGGCAGTACGGCCTGGCGTTCGCGGTGCCGTGCCTGGGCGGCCTGATCGGCTCCCGGATCGCGCGCCGGGTCGCGGACCGGTTCGGGCGGCGCCGGGTCATGCTGGTGGGCGGGACGGTACGGGCGTGCTGGCCGGTCTGGCTGGTGTTCATGGGTCCCGGGATCGGCGGGCTGGTGCTGGTCATGGCGGCCGAGATGGGGCTGATTCTCTGTATCGGTGTATCCAACCCGGTGTTCGCGACCTACCGGCTGGAGCAGAGCCCGCCGGACCGGGTGGCCCGGGTGCTGTCCGCCTGGTCGGTGAGCAGCAAGGCCTCGATCGCGGCCCTGACCGCGCTGGGCGGCCTGCTGGCCACGTTCACCGGCCCGCGGGCCGCGATCGGGATCGCGGGCGGCCTGCTGCTCGGCACGCCGCTGCTTCTCCCCTGGCGCGACCGCGCTCCGGCCGCAGCCGAGCCCGCCGGACCCGCAAAGCAGGCCGGAGCGGCTGAGCCGGTGCCGGTGCCGTCGGCGCCGGCCTGATCCTCCGGCGTTGCCGGCTACTCCACTTCGACCGGCAGATCGACCAGGGCCTGGGTGCCGCCCTCGGAGCGCGGGGTGATCTCCAGCTTGCCGCCCAGCTCGCCGATGACCAGCGTGCGGACGATCTGCAGGCCGAGAGAGCTGGTCGATTCGGGATCGAAGTCGTCGGGCAGGCCCACGCCGTCGTCGGTGACGACCACGGTCAGCCGGTCCGGGACGCGCACCGCGCTTACCTCGACGCTGCCGGACAGCTTCGGCTTGGAGTCGGACGCGGCCGCCTCCGGGTAGGCGAAGCCGTGCTGCAGCGCGTTCTGCAGCAACTCGGTCAGGACCAGGGCCAGCGGCATGGCGATGTAGGCCGGGAGCAGGCCGAACCTGCCGGTGAGCTTGGGCGTGACCCGGATCTCGGTCCCGGCCACTTCGGTGGCCATCATCACCACCCGGTCCGCGACCTCGTCGAAGGCGACGATCTCGTCCGGGGCGTGGGACAGGGTCTCGTGCACGATCGCGATCGAGCCGACCCGGCGGGTGGCGTCCTCCAGCGCGGCCCGGGCCTCCGGCCCCTGCAGCCGCCGGGCCTGCAGCCGGAGCAGGGCCGCCACCGTCTGCAGGTTGTTCTTGACCCGGTGGTGGATCTCGCGGATCGTCGCGTCCTTGGTCATCAGCTCGCGCTCGCGGCGGCGCAGCTCGGTGACGTCGCGGACCAGGATCAGCGCGCCGGTCCGGTCGCCGCCGACGATGAGCGGGATCGCGCGCAGCTGGACGACCGAGCCGTTGCCCTCGATCTCGGCGTCGCGCGGTGACCGGCCGCAGGCCACCAGCATCAGCAACTCGTCGACCGGCTCGCCGGGGGCGGACAGCTTGGCGGTCAGCGGGCCCAGCTCCGCGCCCACCAGGTCGGTGGCCAGGCCCAGGCGGCGGAAGGCGGACAGCGCGTTGGGGCTCGCGTAGGTGACCCGGCCCGCCCGGCCCAGCCGCAGCAGGCCGTCGCCGACCCGCGGGGAGCGGACCAGCTGGGCTTCCTCCCCGAACGGGAACGTGCCCTCGGCCACCATCCGGGCCAGGTCGTCCGCGCCCTGCAGGTAGGTCAGCTCCAGGCGGCTGGGGGTGCGGGCGGAGTTCAGGTTGGTGTTCCGCTCGATGACCGCGATGACCCGGCCCTCCCGGGTGACCGGGATCGTCTCGGCCCGGACGGGGATGCCGGTGGTCCAGTCCGGGTCGCTCTCGCGCCAGATCCGGCGCTCGTCCCGGGCCGTGTCCAGCAGCGGCTTGTCCTCGGGCTCGGCCAGCTGCCCGACCACGTCGTCCTGGAACGAGGTGGGGCCGGTGGTCGGCCGCATCTGGGCCAGCGCCATCCACCCGCTGCCGTCCCGGAGCGGGGCCCACAAGATCAGGTCGGCGAACGACAGGTCGGCCAGCAGCTGCCAGTCCGACACCAGTGCGTGCAGGCACTCCAGGTCCGCGCGGGTCAGGCAGGTATGGCGTCTGGCCAGGTCAGTCAGGGAGGGCACACATCCATAATCTCATCCCGTCGGCGGTCATTCCCGGCCTGTCCGGATGCGGACCCGCCACACTTTGCTCACCGGCCCGGCTGGTAGGACAGGACGGGCCACTGGAAAGACACAGGAAACGGGGGGTGCGGTGGTAGCAGAAGCGGCGGAGCCGGAAGCGCTGGGGGTGCTGCGGGAGGCGGCGGCCGGGCGGCGGGCGGCCGGGCTGAACCGCACGCTGACCCCCCGGACGGCCGGCCGGTGGCCGGGCCTCCTCGACCTGGCCTCCAACGACTACCTGGGGCTTTCCGCCGACCCGCGGCTGGCCGAGGCGGCCGCGGCCGCCGCCCGCGACTGGGGGCCGGGCGCGACCGGCTCCCGGCTGGTGACCGGGACCACCGAGCTGCACCGCAGGCTGGAGGCGGAGCTGGCCGCGTTCGCCGGCGTGCCGCAGGCGCTGGTGTTCTCCTCCGGGTACCTGGCCAACCTGGCCGTGCTGACCGCGCTGGCCCAGGTCCTGGGCCAGGCCGGGGACGGGGTGCTGATCGTCAGCGACGCGGCCAACCACGCCTCGCTGATCGACGGCTGCCGGCTGGCCCGGGCGCAGGGGGCCCGGGTGGTGGTGACACCGCACGCGGACGTGGCCGCGGTGGAACGGGCGCTGGCCGGGCGGCCCGAACGGTACGCGCTGGTGGTCTCCGACACGGTGTTCTCGGTGGCCGGGGACCTGGCCCCGGTGCGCGACCTGCACCGGGTGGCCACCGCCCACGGGGCGCTGCTGGTGCTGGACGAGGCGCACGCGTTCGGCGTGCTCGGGCCGGGCGGCCGCGGCGCCGCGGCGGCCGCTGGTATCACCGGCGACCCTGCTCTGGTGCTCACCTTCACGCTGTCCAAGGCGCTGGGCAGCCAGGGCGGGGCGGTGGCCGGGGCGGCCGAGGTGACCGGGACGCTGATCGACGTCGGGCGGCCGTTCATCTTCGACACCGGCCTGGCCCCGCCCAGCGCCGCCGCCGCGCTGGCGGCGCTGGCCATCCTGCGCGACGAGCCCGGCCTCGGGCAGCGCGCCCGGGACAAGGCCCGGCGGCTGGCCAGGGCAGCCGCGGGTCTCGGCTTCGAAACCTCCGAGCCGGCCGCCGCGGTGGTCCGGGTCCTGCTCGGAGAGGCGGCCCTGGCGGTCTCGGCGCGGGACCTCTGCGCAGCCCAAGGGGTACGGGTGGGATGCTTCCGGCCGCCGTCGGTCCCCCCCGGCCAGGCCTGCCTGCGACTGACCGCGCGGGCCAATCTTTCAGAAGTTCACCTCGCCTTGGCATTCCGTGCACTGGGTTCCGTGAGGGATCATGTCCGGATAACCGCTTGAGCGGGAAGGAATTAACCATGACCGTCTCCCCTATTCCGGTGACGCCGGAGCCGCCGGAGGATGCCAGTGTGCCGGGCGAGCGGACTGGGGGGAGCACGCCGGACGAGTCGGCGCCGAGCCGGCTGCTCCGGCTGCCCAAGTACTACACGGTCAAGCGCCAGCTCCTTGACCTCATCGTCACGATGGCGCCGGGCAGCCCGGTGCCACCCGAGCGGGAGCTGGCCCGGGACTACGGCACGTCCCGGACGACCGTCCGGCAGGCCCTGGCCGAGCTGGTGGTGGAGGGCCGGCTGCTGCGGCGGCAGGGCAAGGGCACGTTCGTGGCCAAGCCGAAGGTCGCACAGTCACTGGAGCTGGCCAGCTACACCGAGGGCATGCGGGCCCACGGCCTGCACCCGCAGACCCAGATCCTGGAGATCGGCTACATGGCGGCCGACGAGGACCTGGCCACCCGGCTCGGCATCCGTCCCGGCGCCCGGACGCTGCGCATCCACCGGCTCCGGCTGGCCGACGGTGAGCCCATGTCGGTCGACACCTCGCACCTGCCCGCCCGCCGCTTCCCGGGCCTGCGCAAGCAGCTCAACCGGCACAGCTCACTGTACGAGACGCTGGCCTCGGCCTACGGGGTCCAGCTGACCGAGGCGGAGGAGACCATCGAGACCGTGCTGGCCGACCCGCACAACGCCGACCTGCTGGCGGTGGACATCGGCCTGCCGCTGCTGCTGCTGTCCCGGCACGCGGTCGACGCGACCGGGGAGACGGTTGAGTGGGCCCAGTCCTGGTACCGGGGTGACCGCTACAAGTTCGTCACCCGGCTGCGGCGGTTACCTGCGTGAGCCTGCTCATCGTCAGCGGCACCGGTACCGGCGTCGGCAAGACCGTCACCACCGCCGCGGTGGCCGCCCTGGCTCATGCCCGCGGCCAGCGGGTGGCCGTGGTCAAGCCCGCCCAGACCGGCGAGCGGCCGGGCGCCCCCGGCGACCTGGCGGCGGTGGCCGCGCTGACCGGCCTGGATGACCTGCACGAGCTGGCCCGCTACCCCGACCCGCTGTCACCGGAGGCGGCCGCCCGGACGGCCGGGCGGCCGCCGCTGGACCTGCGGCGGGCCGCCGACCACATCGCCGGGCTGGCCGAGGACCGGGACCTGGTCGTGGTCGAGGGGGCGGGCGGCCTGCTGGTCCGCTACGACCCGGCCGGCGCCACCATCGCCGACCTGGCCGCCATGCTGGACGCCCCGGTGCTGGTGACGGCGGCGGCCGGGCTGGGCACGCTCAACCACACCGCGCTGACGCTGGAGGCGCTGACCAGCCGGAAGCTGGCCTGCGCGGGCGTGGTGGTCGGGAGCTGGCCGGACGACCCCGGGCTGGCTGAGCTGGGCAATCTGGCCGACCTGGAGGCGCTGACCGGGCAGCCGCTGGCCGGCATCCTCCCGGCGGGCGCCGGCATCCTCGGGCCCGCCGCGTTCATCGAGGTCGCCCGGAGCGGCCTGGGGCCGGTCCTCGGCGGGTCGCTCGACGCCGCCGCGTTCCGGGCGGCCGCCGCCGGGATCGCCGGCCAGATCAGGCAGCAAACGGGGCAGCAAACGATTGGGGATCGGTAACTCCCGGCCCATTGCTCTCTCTGCCGGCACGGAGCAACATTGTGGTGACTTTTGTGGCATGAGTCCCCGCAGCCCCGGAGGAAATCGATGAGAGACGACAGCCGGGCACGCCGTCGGCGTCCGGTGATCCTGCTGCTGGTACTACCGCTGATCGCGGTCCTGGTACCGCAGTTCTACAACTTCGGCAGCCCGGCGATCGGCGGCATGCCGTTCTTCTACTGGTGGCAGCTCGCCTGGGTGGCCGGCGTCGCCGTATGCACCGCGATCGTCTACTTCGCCACCAGGAGCGCACGATGATACCCCCGTTCAACGGACTTCAGTTCGGCATCGTCGTTGCGATGTTCGCGGTCGTCACCGTGGTCGGGTTCATGGCAACCCGGTGGAAGCGGGCCGCATCACTGGCCAGCGTCGAGGAGTGGGGGCTCGGCGGCCGCCGGTTCGGCACCTGGGTCACCTGGTTCCTGCTCGGCGGTGACCTGTACACCGCCTACACCTTCGTGGCGGTGCCCGCCCTGCTCTTCGGGGCCGGCGCGACCGGCTTCTTCGCCGTCCCGTATACGATCGCTGTCTTCCCGCTGGTGATGTTCCCCGCGGCACGGATGTGGTCGGTCTGCCACGAGCGCGGCTATGCGACCACCGCCGAGTTCGTCCGGGGCCGGCACGGGTCCGCGGTGCTCGCGCTGCTCGTCGCTATCACGGGGATCGTCGCCACCATCCCGTACATCGCACTCCAGCTCATCGGGATCAAGGCGATCCTCGAGGTCATGGGCATCGGCGGGGACTGGCCGCTGTGGATCGCGTTCGTCGTGCTGGCCGCCTACACCTGGACCTCGGGTCTGCGGGCGCCGGCACTGATCGCGTTCGTCAAGGACATCCTGATCTATGTCGTGGTCTTCGTCGCGATCATCTACATCCCGTACAAGCTCGGCGGCTATGACGTCATCTTCCACCGGGCACAGGGTGCGCTGGCCACCAAGGGCCTGAGCACTCTGCTGTCCGGCCCGCAGTACCTCGGCTACTCGACGCTGGCGCTCGGCTCGGCGCTAGCCCTGTTCCTCTATCCCCACGCGGTGACCGGCGTGCTCGCCACCCACAAGAGGGACGTGGTGAAGAAGAACATGTCGCTGCTGCCGGCGTACTCGCTGATGCTGGGGTTCATCGCGCTGCTCGGCTACATGGCGCTCGCCGCGCACGTGAAGCCGGTAGGCGGCACGGCCAAGGCGCCCGACACCACCACGATCGTTCCCGCGCTGTTCAACAGCCAGTTCCCGACATGGGTCGCGGGGATCGCATTCGGCGCAATCGCTATCGGCGCCCTGGTGCCCGCGGCCATCATGGGAATCTCCGCGGCCAACACGTTCGCCCGCGACATCTACCGGCCGTACTTCCGGCCAGGGGCCAGCGATCGCGAGGAGGGGCTAGTCAGCCAGATCGTGTCGGTAATCCTCAAGCTGGGCGCGGTCGCGGTGATCGTGGGGCTGAAGCCCTCGTTCGCCATCGAGTTCCAGCTCATCGGTGGTGTCGTGATCATCCAGATCCTGCCGGCCGTCGTGCTCGGCCTCTACACCCGGTGGTACCACCGCTGGGCGCTGGCGGCCGGCTGGGTGGTGGGCATGGGTCTGTCCGTCTACATGCTCTGGGTTACGCCGAGCAAGACGGCGGCTCACTTCGGCAGCGCGTCGTTCGCGTTCAAGACCTGGGGATTCGACACGAAGGCGACGATCTGGACCGGCATCGTCGGGCTGGTCGCGAACCTGGTCGTCGCCACCGCGCTCACGCCGCTGCTCGGCCGGCTGCCGCGGGGGCGGGACGACACGAGCCCGGCTGACTACGAGGACGCGGACGCGCCCGCGATACCCCTGGGAGGGCCGGCCGCACCCGGCGCGGTATGACAGACGGTATGGCAGATCCGTCCCTCCCAGCCCGCCACGGCGGGGTCCTGGCCCTCGAGGCCGCGCGGCGATACGGCGTGGCCCACCTGTTCACGCTGTCCGGTGGCCACATTTTCCCGCTGTACGATGCGGCCACCCGCGCTGAGCCACCGCTGCCGCTGATCGACGTCCGGCACGAGCAGACCGCGGTGTTCGCGGCCGAGGCGACCGCCCGGCTGACCCGGTCCCCCGGGCTGGCCGCGGTCACGGCCGGGCCGGGCGTGACCAACAGCGTCAGCGCGGTCACCACCGCCCACTTCAACGGGGCGCCGGTGGTGGTGCTGGGGGGCAGGGCGCCGGACTACCGCTGGGGGGCGGGCAGCCTGCAGGAGATCGACCACCCGCCGCTGCTGGCCCCGGTGACCAAGCGGGCCTGGACCGAGCACACGACGGCCCAGCTCGCGGGCTCGGTGGACGAGGCGTTCCGGCTGGCCGCCAGCCCGCACCGCGGCCCGGTGTTCCTCGACGTCGCCCTGGAGGCGCTGTACGACCAGGCCGCACCGCCGGCCGGAGCAGCCGAAGCGGACGGGGTGCCCGGAGCCGCGCCCGACCCGGGGGTGGTCAGCGACATCGCCGGCCGGCTGGCGCAGGCCCAGCGGCCGGTTCTGGTGCTGGGCTCGGACGTGTGGCTGGACGGCGCCGACGACGCCGCCCGGGCCTGCGCCGAGGCCTGGTCGCTGCCGGTCATCGCCAACGGGCAGGGCCGCGGCATCCTGCCCGCCGGGCATCCGCAGTTGGTGACCCGAGCGCGGTCGACCGTGTTCCGCGAGGCCGACCTGGTCGTGGTGGCGGGGGCGCCGCTGGACTTCCGGCTGGGCTACGGCCAGTTCGGCCCCGGCGACCAGAAGACCCCGGTGGTGCACGTGGCCGACAGCCCCGGCCAGATCGCCACCCACCGCCCGCTGGCGGCAGCCGCCGCCGGCGACCTGAGCGCGTTCTTCGCGGCGCTGGGGGTGGCGGGCGGGGGCGGCGAGGAGGAGGCCCGGGCGCAGTGGCTGACCCGGCTGCAGGAGACGGCCCGGGCCGCCGTCGCGGCCGACGCCCCGTTGCTGGCCAGCGAGGCCCGCCCGATCCACCCGATGCGGGTGTACGGGGAGCTGAACCGGGTGCTGGCCGACGACGCGGTGATCATCGGGGACGGCGGGGACTTCGTCTCGTTCGCGGGCCGGCTGGTGGAGCCGGCCCGGCCCGGGCACTGGCTGGATCCGGGCCCGTTCGGCTGCCTGGGCACCGGCCTCGGCTACGCCATCGCGGCCCGCCTGGCCCGGCCGTCGTCGCAGGTGGTGCTGCTGCTCGGGGACGGCGCGGCCGGTTTCTCGCTGATGGACGCGGACACGCTGGTCCGGCACCGGCTGCCGGTCGTCATCGTGTGCGGCAACAACGGGGCCTGGGGCCTGGAGAAGCACCCGATGCGGGCGCTGTACGGCTACGACGTCGCCGCCGACCTGCAGCCCGGCTGCCGGTACGACGAGGTGGTGCGGGCGCTGGGCGGGGCCGGTGAGCTGGTCACCGACCCGGGGCAGATCGGCCCGGCGCTCCAGCGGGCGTTCGCGGCGGGGGTGCCGTACCTGGTCAACGTGGTCACCGACCCGGAGATCGCTTATCCCCGGTCGACAACCGGGGTCTAGGCGGGGGGGTCAGCCCTCAGTCGATGACGGCGATCAGGTCGCCTTCCTGGATCACGTCACCCTCGGCCACGTTGATCTTGGACAGCGTGCCGGGATCCTCGGCCAGCACCGGGATTTCCATTTTCATCGATTCCAGGATGACCACGGTGTCGCCGGCCTCGATCTGCTGGCCCTCGGTCGCGACCACCTTCCAGACGTTCGCGACCATCTCCGCCCGGATCTCCGCCACCCAAGCTCCCTTCCTCAGCTACCGAGCAGCATAGAGGAGGTCAGCGCGATCAGCGGGCGATGACCCGGCTCAGCGCCTCCACCACCCGCGGGTCGTATTCGATGCTGGTGTCCAGCCGCAGCCGGTCGATCACGGCCGCGCCCCGGCCCGCGTTCACGGAGCCGCCCACCAGGTCGTCGAAGGCGTTCACGGCCCGGATGATCCGGCTGCTGAGCGGGGGGGCGGTGGCGGTGACGGCCATCGGGTCGCGGTACGGGTCACTCTGGCGGCGGACGATCTCGGCCACGCTGTCCAGCATGTGGGCCTGCTTGATGACTTCGGCGCCGAGCTCCGCGATCTGGCGCTGCTCGGCCGGCGACACCAGCACGGTCGCTCCGCCCGGGATCGGATCCGGCAGCGACAGCTGGCCGATGTCGTGGATCAGCGCCGCGTACTGCAGCTCCAGCAGCTGCTGCTCGGCCAGGCCGAGCTCCCGGCCGACCGCGACCGCCAGCCGGCTGACCCGGTCCGAGTGGCCGGTCTCCACGTAGCCGCCGATCTCGGTGACCCGGGCCAGCGCCCGGACCGTCTGCAGATAGGTGGCCCTGATGCCGGCGTAGCGGCGGAACGCGACCTGGGTGACCAGCAGCGGGGCGATGAACACGGCCACCGCCACCAGCCCCATGGCCTCGGCCGCGAACACGATCAGCGCGGCCGACGTACCGACCGCCACCCCGAGCGGCCCCTGGACCCGCACCTCGTCGGTGAACGTGACCCACAGCCGGGTCCGCAGCGCCCCGGTCCTGATGACCGCCTCGATCACCACGTTGATCAGCCAGGCCAGCGCCAGCAGCACGGCCATCACCGCGAACGCCGTCCACCAGTGCTGGACCACGGCCGGGATGGCGGCCAGCGGCCGGAACACGAACGCGGCGAACGCCACCGCCAGCAGCCGGGACGCCATGTTGGTCAGCCGGGCCGGACGGCCCACGGCCAGGTGCGGCAGCGCCCCGATGGCCATGCCGATCCCGGTCACCGCCACCGCCTGCAGCGCCGAATGGCGCGCGGGCACCGGCCCGACCCGGATCAGCAGCGCGCTGGCCAGCGCGCAGGCGGTCCCGATGGGCGCCGCTTCCCGGTCCCCGGGCAGGTTGAGCCGGAGCAGCTCGCCCACCGCGATCAGGGCCGCGAACGCGAGGGCCCAGCGGAACTGGACCGCGCCGGCCAGCAGCGTGTGCACCACCGCCACCACGACCAGCAGGCCGGCCGCCGCCACCACCAGCCGCGGCCCGGAGACGGCGGGCCCCTGGGCGCGGCCACGCAGGTGGGGGGCCGCGATCCGGCTCTGCTCGGTCACGGCCGCGCGGCCCTGGCTGACGCTCATGGTCGTCCCCGCACCTCAGCGGCTGCCGATGACGCGCAGCGGCGCAGCCGGGTCGTCGTGGTCGTAGGCGGCCGCCTCGACCTGCTCGCCGGCCGGCGGCACGGGCTCGTCCGGGGTCTGCCAGCCGTCCCGCTCGACCGCGGCCACCAGCGCGTCCACGAAGGCCGGGTCGAACTGGGTCCCGGAGCATTTGCGCAGCTCGGCGACGGCATCGGCGACGGAGCGGGCGTTGCGGTAAGACCGGGTGGAGGTCATGCAGTCGAACGCGTCGGCGACCGCTAGCACCCGGGCGAACTCGGGGATCTCGTCGCCCGCAAGGCCCATCGGGTACCCGCAGCCGTCGATCCGCTCGTGGTGGTGCATGATCCCGGCCAGCGCCTCGTCCAGGAAGCCGATCTCCTTGATGATCTCCAGGCCGCGCATCGGGTGCAGCTGGATCGCGGCGAACTCTTCCTCGGTCAGCCTGCCGTTCTTCTGCAGCACCTTGGTCGGCACCCCGAGCTTGCCCACGTCGTGCAGCATGCCGGCGTACCTGATCGCCTCCACCCGCTCGGGCCGCATGCCGATCGCGCGGGCGATCATCACCGACCCCCGGGACACCCGCTCGCTGTGGCCGCGGGTGTAGAAGTCCTTGGTCTCCACCGCCTGGCAGAGCACCCGGAGCGTGCCCTCGTAGGCCCGCTGCTGGTCGGCGAACTGGGCGATGGCCCAGCGGGCCACGAACAGCGGGATCAGCACCAGGACGGCCGCGAACGCCCCGACCACGCTCCACAGCGCCGCGATCAGCAGGCCGAAGACGGCGTAGCCGAGGTCCGGCAGCGACAGCCGCAGGTTCAGCAGGCGGCGGCCGGTGGCGCCGCCGCTGGTCAGCGCCAGTACCAGGCTCACCATGCCGTAGTTGGCCACGATGTGGGCGGCCGCGGCGCCCACGAACGGGCCGATGATCTGCGGGAACGAGTTACGGGTGGGGATGCCGACGGTGCCGCCGAGCAGCAGGAACACCTGGCCGGCGGAGTAGGCGCTGAGCGCGTACATGCCGCCGTTGAAGGCCCGCTGCATCGGCGTGGGGCCCCGGCGCAGGCTGAACGCGCTGACCGTGCCGACGATGGCCGCGCCGACCGGGCCGACCAGCACCACCGAGGCGAGCGTGGCGGCGTAGCCGGGTGACCAGGCGACCCGGCGCGGCAGGATCGCGGTCGGCGTGGACTCGCACACCAGGAACAGCACGGCGAGGACGGCCAGGCGGCTCCACTCGATGCCGCGGAGCGGGCCGTAGCCGATGACGGACACGGCTGCCACGACGATGACGCCGATGTACAGCCATGCTGCTCGCGAGAGCCTGCCCAAGTCCCCCCCTCACCGTGGCTGAGCGATGCCGGGCATCAGGCCATCGAGGGTCACCGTAAAGCGGTGCAGGCAGTCGCGATCCGCCGCACGGCAACGGAGGATTCAGCGTAACCCGACCCGGTACATCCGCGTAGGCCCAAAGTTCGTCGTGAGCGAATAGTACCTACCGGATCGCCCAAAGTGATCAGATCAGTCGATGACTTCGATCTGCGTGCGGACTTGCTGGATGCGGACGAGGACCTTGGCCCGCAGGTCGACCGGGGCCGGATCGCAGCAGCGCTGGCGGATCAGCTTCTTCACCACGTCCTCGAGGCCGTACTCGCGCAGGCAGGGCCCGCACTCGTCGAGGTGCTGCCGCACCTTGGACCCTTCGGCAGCGTCGAGCTCACCGTCCAGGTACGCATAAATGCGGTCCAGCACCTCGGTACACGGAGTTTCGTGTGGCTTCCCGCAGCTCATCGGGCTTCCTCCCCGGGCTCGTCATCCGCCGCGCCGTTGCTGGCGGACCCAGTTCCGGACCGGACGAGGCCGCGATCGGCGGCGTAGTCCTCAAGCATGTCCCGCAACTGCCTGCGTCCCCGGTGCAGGCGGGACATCACCGTGCCGATCGGCGTTCCCATGATGTCGGCGATCTCCTTGTACGCGAAACCTTCCACGTCGGCCAGGTAGACCGCGATGCGGAAATCTTCGGGCAGGGCCTGCAGAGCCTGCTTGATGTCGGAGTCGGGCAGTCCCTCGAGCGCCTCCGCCTCGGCGGACTTCAGCCCGCTGGAGGTGTGCGAAGCCGCCCGGGCGAGCTGCCAGTCCTCCACCTCCTCGGCGCCGGAGCGCTGCGGCTCGCGCTGCCGCTTCCGGTACGTGTTGATGAAGGTGTTGGTCAGGATGCGGAACAGCCAGGCCTTGAGGTTGGTGCCGGGCTGAAACTGATGGAAGGACGCATACGCCTTGGCGAAGGTCTCCTGCACCAGATCCTCGGCGTCCGCTGGGTTGCGGGTCATCCGGAGCCCGGCGGAATACAGCTGATCCAGGAACGGCAGAACATCCTGCTCAAACCGTTCGTCACGCTGCTCAAGTGTCTCCGGGACGGGACCCACCTCCTCGGTATCCAGCATGGCCGGCCCGTGAAAACCGTATGGCCGGGAGGATACATGGCTGGGTACCCCGGTGATGTCCCCGAGGCTGGCAGTTCCGCCCTTCCGCGGTGTCACCGCGGTGGCGGCCACCGTCTGCACGCTGAGATCCAGATCGGCGTGATCGGCCGGGCGTGCGCCGCAAGCTACTGGCATGTGCAGTGGAACACAGAGGCAGGCCAGGTCATTCCTGCCTGCGTCATTCCCGCCTGCGTCATTCCCGCTGGGCGGGGGTGAACTTCTCCCGGCGGGGAACATACACTCCACAACCCGTGCGGCAGAGTGGTGGCCGCAGCCACGGCAGGAGTATCGGTGAGGCCTTCGGCCAACGCCACGGCCGTCGGCGATCCCGGGTCGCTGTCGCCGTACTGGCGCTTTCACCAGGCGGTGGCCGAGGCGCAGCTTGCGTCCTGGCTGCCCCGCGAAGGCCGCCTGATGGTGGACATCTCGGGACCGCACGCGAGGGCGGCCCAGATCGCAGCCACAGCCGGCCATACCGTCGTACGGGTGGCCGGCGTCGCGCCCCGCCCCAGCGGGCAGGTCGACGGCGTGCCGCCGGGCCTGGTGCCGCCGCCACCGGAGGGGCACATCAACGGGTACGGTGCCGCGGCACTCAACGGAGCTGGCGAGGGCCGGGTCGACCTGGTCTCGGCCGACCCGGCTTCGTTGTCGTTCCTGGCCGACGGCTGCGCCGACGGCATCATCGCCGAGGACCGCACGCTGTCCATGCAGCTGGCGGCCGAGAACCTGATCGCCGACATCGCCCGCGTCCTGCGCCCGGCCGGCCGGGTCCTGGCCAGCGTGGACTCGCTGGTCCTGGGCATGGCTATGCTGGCCGAGCAGCGGCACTGGGCCGAGCTGACCGACCTGCCGCACGCCGAGGTGGTCCTGGTCCCCTGGCCGGACGGCACGATCACCCGCTGCTTCGGCGCCGAGCAGCTGCGCGAGCTGTTCAGCGACGCCGGCCTGACCGTCATGTGGATCCGCCCGCGGACGGTGTTCTCGCCCTCGACCGTGGCCCACGTCCTCAACCGCGACCCCAAGGCCCTCCCCCGCCTGGTCGAAGCCGAGCTGGCCATCCGCCCCGACGAGTCCGTCGGCGTCCAGCTGGTCGTCTCCGCCCGCAAGCAAGGCCCCCCGCCGCCCCCGCTGAGCCGCCCAGAAGGCCGCGTGGTGGAGCGGCGGCGGCCGGGGTTTGGGTACGTTTCTCCGCAGATGCTGCGGTAAAACGTACCCGCATCGGAAGTGCACACGCAGTACCTGAGGGGCGGTGGAGCGCCCTCAGCGGTTGCGGCGGTCGTGTTTGCCTTGGCAGGCGACGCAGCGGGACGCGTCCGGGCGGGCTTCCAGGCGGCCGTCCGGGACCGGTTTGCCGCAGTCGACGCAGAGGCCGTAGATCCCGTCCTTCATCCTGGTCAGCGCGGCCAGCACGTTGCCGCGCTGTTGCTGGGCGGAGTGGAGCACCGCTTCGGTGCGGTCGGTCTCGGACAGGTTGGCGCCCGCGTCGGCGGGGTCAAAGGAGTTCGACGGGCCGTCCCCGGGAGCCGGGCGCTCGCCGTTCAGCACGGCTATCGACCGGTCCAGGCCGTCGAGCATCTCCTCAAGGCGCTTACGCGTGACTGCAGTGTCCACGGCAGCATCCGCCTCCTGTCCGCCGGCCCTTGCGGCCGGGTGGTCATACCGTCCCTGGCTCACGCGCTTCGGGTACGGGAGCGATCAGGCCGGGCCCGTCGTTGCGCACGGAGTTGACCGCGGTCGACACCGGCCGGGTCTCCAGGGCGTCGGACGCGGCGGGCGCCATGACCTTGAGCAGCCGGTCCGCGTCGCCGGGGGCCGGGTCCAGCCAGTCCGCCCACTGGCCGGGGCTGATCACCATCGGCATCCGGTCGTGCACCCAGCCCACCTCATCGGTGGCGCGGGTGGTGATGATCGTCGCGGTCCACAGCCACGCCTTGGGATGGTCGGACGGCAGCTCGGCGTCCCGCCACAGCTCGTACAGCCCGGCGAACGCCATCGGCGTCCCGTCCGCCCGGTGGATGAAGTACGGCTGCTTGCGGGGCTTACCGCCGTCCGGGTTGGGCAGCGTCCGCCACTCGTAGTAGCCGTCGGCCGGGATCAGGCACCGGCGCCGGGCGAACGCGTTGCGGAACGACGGCTTCTCGGTGACGGTCTCCGCCCGGGCGTTGATCAGCCGCCCGGCTCCAGACAGGTCCTTGGCCCAGGACGGGATCAGGCCCCAGCGCACCGTGTGCAGTTCCCGGGCGGGTGGGCCGTCCCTGTCCTCCCGCGGCGAACGGGTCATGACCGCGTAGATGGAATCGGTCGGGGCGACGTTGTAATCGGGCGACAGATCGCCGGTCACCTGGTCACGCTCGATGCCGAACTCGTCGATGAGTTGCTGACGCTCGCGCGCGGAAACGAATCGCCCGCACATACCCCATATCCAGATACATAAGTCGTTGCGTGAACAAGCGCTTAATGCGCCGTTTCATTTCCGGAAAGGCGGTCAGCCAAACCCGGGGCCAAGGCTAGCCACCGCGCGCGATAAGGCGCCTCCGCGGGCGAGCCGATAACCTCACGTTATGGAAGGCGATTCGGCACGACGGGAGCGGGAGCGCTGAGCCCACGCGACCTCGATGAGGACGACATCCGGGTGCGCCCGGGCAAGGGCACGCGGCCGCGGACGCGGCGCCGCCCGGCCCACTCCGGCGCGCCGGAGGGGTTCGTGACCACGATCGACCGGGGCCGTTACCACTGCCTGACCGACGACCGGATGGTCACCGCGATGAAGGCCCGCGAGCTGGGACGGCGCAGTGTCGTGGTCGGGGACCGGGTGGTGCTGGCCGGCGACGTGTCCGGGGACCCGGGCACGCTGGCCCGGATCGTCCGCATCCAGCCGCGGACCTCGGCCCTGCGCCGGTCGCCCGACGACACCGACCCGGTGGAGCGGGTCATCGTGGCCAACGCCGAGCAGCTGGTCATCGTCTGCGCGCTGGCCCAGCCGTCGCCGCATCTGCGGTTCGTGGACCGGTGCCTGGTCGCCGCCTACGACGCCGGCATCAGCCCCAGGCTCTGCCTGACCAAGGCCGACCTGGCCCCGCCGGACGAGGTGCTCAGCATCTACGCACCGCTCGGCCTGCCTGCCCAGGTGACCCAGCGCCCGCTGACCGCGGACCAGCTGGCCGGGTTGCAGGCGGTACTGGACGGGAAGATCAGCGTGATGATCGGCCAGTCCGGAGTGGGTAAGTCGACGCTGGTCAACGCCCTGGTCCCGGACGCCGACCGGGTCACTGGCACGGTCAACCCGGTGACCGGCCGGGGGCGGCACACCTCGTCGTCGGCGGTGGCGCTGCCGCTGCCCGGCGGCGGCTGGATCATCGACACCCCCGGGGTGCGCGGCTTCGGCCTCGGCGGCGTCAGCCCGGAGCGGGTGGTGGAAGCCTTTCCCGATCTGGCCGAGGGCACCGCGGAGTGCCCGCCCGGCGATGATCACCTGGGCCCGGACTGCGGGCTGGACCAATGGGCCGCCGAGCACGGGGCCCAGACCCGGCTGGACTCGTTGCGCCGCCTGCTGGCCAGCCGGGACGGCCGCGACACGGCCGACAGCAGCGACACCCCCGACCCGGCCTGAGAGAGAAGTTCAGGCCAGGTCGAGGTCGACGGTGCCGCCGCTGCGCCAGTAGACCCCCGCCTGCCGGGACAGGAACCCCTCGTCGACCAGGTACCGGCGCAGCACCGCGTGGTCCTCGCACAGGACCCGCAGCACGTCGTCGACCACCGCCTCCGGATAGCGCAGCCCCGGCTCGAAGGCCTGGGCCACACAGTCCAGCAACAGCCGCCGCCGGGCCGGGCGGGCCGGCATGGCGACGATCCGGCCCTGGCGCACGAACGGCGCGAACTGCTCGTCGCGGTCCAGCTGGCCGGACACACGGCTGGCCGCGTCCCCCGCTTTCTTCAGGCTGACTTCGCCCATCTGCTCAGTGTGCCCCCTGAGCCGCGCCGGCGCTCGCCTGGTCACCAGACTCGCCGAAGCGGTAGCGTTCTGCGCGTGCCCCGCTATGACGACGACCTGCGATTTGCGCATGTCCTCGCCGACGCGGCTGACGACATCACCACCAGGCGGTTCAAGGCGCTCAACCTCGAAGTCGAGACCAAACCCGACTTGACCCCGGTTACCGATGCCGACCGCGCGGCCGAGGAGTCGCTGCGCAACGTGCTGCGCCGGTCCCGGCCGCGGGACGCCGTGCTGGGCGAGGAATTCGGCCGGGTGGGGCACGGACCGCGCTGCTGGGTCATCGACCCGATCGACGGGACCAAGAACTTCGTCCGCGGCGTCCCGGTCTGGGCCACGCTCATCGGGCTGATGGACGGCGACGAGGTGACGGTGGGCGTGGTGTCGGCGCCCGCGCTGGGCCGCCGCTGGTGGGCGGCCCGCAACGGCGGAGCCTGGACCGGCCGCAGCCTGATGAAGGCCAGCCGCTGCACGGTGTCCGGGGTCGGCGACCTCGACGACGCGTCGCTGTCCTACTCCAGCCTGGGCGGCTGGCAGGATCGTGGCCGCCTGGACGGGTTCCTGGGCCTGACCCGGTCGGTGTGGCGGAGCCGGGCCTACGGCGACTTCTGGTCGCACGTGCTGGTGGCCGAGGGCGCGGTGGACGTCTCGGCCGAGCCCGAGGTCTCGCTCTGGGACATCGCCGCCCTCCAGGTCATCGTGGAGGAGGCGGGTGGCCGGTTCACCGACATCGACGGTAACCGCACCCCCGAGGGCGGCAGCATCGTCTGCACCAACGGGCGCCTGCACGACGAGGTACTCGCGCGCCTCAAGACCCTTTAATTCCGCAATAAAAGGCTCCGGGCAGGCGAAACGTCTCAGGCTGGCGGCAGCCTGTTAAAGCGGAAAGAGCGGGGCGACACACCCGCGCGCGGTTACCGCGAGCGGCCGGCGGGGATGCCTCGAACGGCAACTCCACGGGCGGCCGGGGCCCAGCACCCGAGGGGCCCCGGCCGCCCATCACGTTCGATATTCTCTCCGTCACTCTGAGTCGTAAGAAGCGAGAGGACGCGATGGTCTCGGACGCGCAGATGCAGGCCCAGCTGGAGCGGCTGCCACCCGGGCACCCGTCGTCGCCGTGGGACGCGGACGGCCGCCGGCGGCCCCCGCCGCCGTGGCTGGCCGAGCTCGAGCTGCCGCTGCCCGGTCACTGGCCGGGCGCCGTCAGCGAAAGCCCAGCCAGCGAAAACTCCGGAAAATGATGCCGGCAGGGGAACCGCCGGGGCGGCCGGCCACGTCATAGTTGTGCCGGTGGCCAGGGGCCGGGCAGGCGAACCCATCCTCGCCAGCCCGGCCCCCGCACTTTCCCCGGGCTTGCCGGGAGCTTGCCTTAGCGGCGGCCGTCGCGCTCGATTCGCCGTCACCGGGCCGGAGTGAGACCGTAGACGGGTGAACCGGGACCGCGCGGAACGCCATCTGCGGCTGGCCGCCGAGGCGGGCCTGCGGCGGGCCCGGGCGCTGTCCGACGACGGCGGGCCCGGCGCCCCGGCGGTCTTCAGCGACTGCGTCCTCCGGCTGAGCAGCGTGGCGATGGCGCTGACCGCGGTGGGGGCGCTGGACGGCGACCGGGCCGACGACATCCTCGTCCAGTTCCAGGCTGCGCTGGCCGTCCGCCGCCGGTTGCAGCCGCAGACGGCGGGGCCGTTGCTGCGCCGGGGGGCGCGGCCGCGGATCACGGCCCCGACCGCGCCGCTCCCGCCCGCAGGGGCGCCGGTGCCGTCGGGCTCGCCGGCGCCGCCGGTGCCGTCGGTTCCCTGGCGGGTGTGGCCGGTGGGGCGCATGCTCCCGTTCCGGGATGAGTTCGTGGCCGGAGAGCTGTACGTGCTGTCGCTGCTGGTCTCGGCCCGCCGGGCGCAGGCGCTGACGTTCGCCCCGCTGCGACCGGCCGTCGCGGGCGGCGGGTACACCAGCTTCCCGGAGCCGTTCGCGAAGCTCACCGCGGCCGACGACCGCGGCACGGCCTACCGGGTGACGTTCTCCGGCGGCGGGGCCGGCCTGCAGTGGGAGGGCGAGCTGAACATCGAGCCGGCCCCGCCGCCAGCCGCCCGCTGGCTCGAGCTGACGGCCGGCGACGGCATCCCGCCGCTGCGGATCGACCTGACGGCTCCGCCGCCGCCCGTCGCCGTGACCGTGCAGCCCCAGGACAGCCAGCCCGGCGAGCAGTTGCTGGAGCACGCCGCCCAGCAGATCCTGGCCAGCTCGGCCAGCCGTCCCGGCGACACCAGGCGGCAGGCCTACGGCCTCGGGGACGTGATCGCGGGGCTGGAGGCGGCCGGGGCGCTGTCGCCGTTCAGCCCGGTGCCCGGGTACCTGGCCACGATCTGCGAACGGCTCGGGATCGGCAACCACGGCATCACCGCCGCGCCCAGCGCCCGGCTGCCCGGACCGTGGCTGAGCGTGCTGGCCTGGTACGGGCGGCGGCACCGGCCAACGGTGCACGACGGCACGGCCACCCTGGGCGTCGTGCTGCCCGACGTGAACGGCGCCCCGATCGCGCTCGGCGGGCTGCACACCCGCGGCAACCAGACGTTCCTGCACCTGGTGGTGGCGCCCCGGCCGGCCGGTGAGGCCGGAGGCGCGGTGGCGGCAGGGCCGGTCATGGACGGCGGGCCGTTTTCGCACCGGGACTTCTGCTGCTGGCTCCGCGACGACAGCAGCCAGTGGCACGTCGCGGTCCCCGGGACCTGGCACGGCGAGACCGGCGGTGAGCTGGCTGGGACGCTGCAGGTGCTGCCGCCGCTCGGCCGGGACAGCTCCCGGGTCACGGTGCTGGCCAGCACGCTGACCGGCCGGGTGCGCGCGGAGGTGCCGCTGCGCTGGTGGGCGGCGCCGTGACCGGGGTCCCGTGGTGGCGGGCGCTGCCCGCGGTGGAGACCTGGGTGCCGTGTGGTGAGCACACCCACCCGGTGCGCTGGGCGGACGGGACGCTGAGCCTGCCCGCGCACCCCGACGCCGAGGGTGAGGCGGTGCTGGCCGCGCTGGGCGGCGAGAAGGCCGGCTGCCTGGAGGTGACCGAGGCCTGGCACCGGCACGGCAGCGACCTGGACATGCTGGCGGTCGGCCCCCGCGGCCCGGACGACGACGTCGGGGTCAGCTGGGAGGAGGTGCTGGACTTCCGCGAAAACCGGCTGGGCGGCCGGTTCGGCCGGCGGCCGTCGTGGGGCGGCGGGTACGGCGGCGGGCTCTTCGGCGGCACCGGGCGGGCGGGTAGCCGGCCGATGATCCCGGCCGGGGGCATTCCCGGGCCGTCGCCGGAGCTGGTCCGGCTGCGGGCCGAACGGCTGGAGATGCTGACGCTGCTCGCGCTCGGCCCGGCCTTCCAGCAGCTGCTGTCGGGCACGATCGCGGCCGCCTGGGCGGACGGCGGCGCCCGGGCGGCGGAGGCGCCGGCCCACCAGCCCGCGCTGGAGGCCGCGCTGACCGGGCGGCTGGCCCCGGCCGCGGCCGCCTGGCTGGGGGTCGAGCCCGACCTGGTCGACGCCCGTCTGGCCGACGGCGGTACGGGCTGGGGAGAATTCGAGCTGACCAGTACCCGGGCCGGGCGCCGGCTGCAGGCCGTCCTTCCGCTCGGCTGGCTGGCCTCGGTGTGGGCGCCGGGCCTGGCGGTGGTGGCCGGGCACCTGGTCGTGGCGGTGGAGCAGGCCGCCTGGCCGGACGCCACCGTGCTGGCCGTCCCAGTCCCGGGACAGCCACCGGTGCGGCTGGTGGTGCGGGCCGTCGACGGCGAGACCGGCACGGACGTGGGCGGACCCGGGCACTGCTCCCAGTGGGCACACTGGGAGCAGGCCGACAGCAGGGAGGCGGACGGAGCTTGAGCGTGGACGAGGAGCCGACGGCGGCGGCCGCGGGCCGACTGGCCGGTGTGGACGGCACGGATGCGACCGTGGCCGCGCTTACCGTGGCCGTCGCGGCCCGGGTGCCGGTGCTGCTGTGGGGCGCGCCCGGCACCGGCAAGACCTCGGCCATCCGGGCCATGGCGGACGCGGCCGGGCTGCCCTGTGAGACCGTGATCGCGTCGATTCGCGAGCCGTCCGACTTCGCGGGCCTGCCGGTGGTGGTGGGCCAGGGCGTCCGGTTCGCGCCGCCCACCTGGGCTCAGCGGCTGGCCGCGGCCGGCCGGGGCCTGCTGTTCCTGGACGAGCTGTCGACCGCGCCGCCGGCCGTGCAGGCGGCGCTGCTGCGGGTGGTGCTGGAACGGGTGGTCGGCGACCTCGACCTGCCCGCCGAGGTGGCGGTGGTAGCGGCGGCCAACCCGCCCGAGCAGGCCGCCGACGGCTGGGACCTGTCCGCCCCGCTGGCCAACCGGCTCTGCCACCTGACCTGGGAGATCAACCCGCGGGTGGTGGCCGACGGGCTGGCCGGCGGCTGGGCCCCGCCGCGGATCCCCGAGCTGGCCGGGGACTGGGCGGCCGCCGAGATCATGGCGCGCGGGCTGGTCGCGGCGTTCCTGCGGGTCCGGCCCGCGCTGGCCTGCGCCCCGCCGGCCGACCCGGCGACGGCCGGACGCGGCTGGCCCAGCCCCCGCACCTGGGAGATGACCGCCCGGCTGTGGGCCGCCGCCGACGCGGCCGGAGCCGGCGGCGAGACCCGGTCGGCGCTGGTCCGGGGCTGCGTGGGCGATGGCCCGGGTGCGGAGTTCCTCACCTGGCTGGCCGCGATGGACCTGCCCGACCCGGAAGCGGTGCTGGCCGACCCGGCCTCGTTCACGCTGCCGGACCGGGCCGACCGCGCCTACGCGGCGCTGGCCGCGGTCACGGCCGCGGTCACCGCCGACCTGACCCCCGAGCGGTGGACGGCGGGCTGGCAGGTGCTGGCCACCGCGGCCGCCGGCGCGCCCGACGTGGCGGCCGCCGCCGCCCGGGTACTGGCCCGGCACCGCCCCGACGGCGCGCCGCTGCCACCGGAGATCAGGCTGTTCGCCCCGGTCCTGCGCGACGCCGGGCTGCTGTCTTCATGACCGGCGATAACGTGCCGGAGGGCCTTGAAGCGGCCCGCAGGCGAGCAGGAAACACTGTGCCGGGGCTGGCCGGGGCGCGGTTGTGGGCGGCGGCCCGGTTCCCGTACCTGGCCAGCGGGATCTTCGCCACCCAGGTGACGGCGGCGCCGGGCTCGGTCTCGGTGGCGGTGGACGAGCGCTGGCGGCTGCGGGCCGACCCGGACGTGGCCGGCCAGTGGACCTCCGCGCAGTTCGGCAGCGTGCTCGTGCATCACGTTTGCCACCTGCTGCGGGCGCACGCGGAGCGGGCCCGGGCGCTGGGAATCCGGCCCGAGGACGCCCACCAGTGGACCCGGGCAGCCGACGCGGAGATCAACGACGACCTGGTGCCGGCCGGGCTCGAACTGCCCGGCGGCCCGGTGCTGCCGCACCACCTGGGCGCGAACCCGGGCGGGCTGGCCGAGCAGTACTTCCGGCCGGGGCACGCCGTCGAGGAGCGTGACGAGAGCACGGGCGGTGACTGCGGCAGCGGGGCCGACGGCCAGCCCCGGCCGGGCGACTCGCCGGGCGCTGGTGACGGGCCCGACGGGCCGGACGGGCCGGAGGGGCTACCCGGCTGGCAGGCTGACCTGCTGCGCCGTCAGGTGGCGGCCGAGATCCTGCGGCACGGCCGCGAGGCCGGCACGGTCCCGGCCGGACTGGCCCGGTGGGCCCAGCAGACGCTGGCCCCGGTGGTCAACTGGCGCACGCTGCTGGCCGCCGAGCTGCGCCGCGCCGTCGCCGACCGGGCGGGCGCGGCCGACTACTCCTACCGGCGGCCGTCCCGGCGGGCGGCGGCCGTGGGCAACGTGGTCCTGCCCGCCCTGCGCCGCCCGGTGCCCGACGTCGCCGTGGTCTGCGACACCTCCGGCAGCATGTCCGGCCAGCTCCTGGCCATGGCCCTGGCCGAGGTGGAGGGGCTGCTCCGCTCGCTGGGAGCGATCCGCCAGCTACGGGTACTGGCCTGCGACGCCGCCGCCGGCCCGGCCCGGCGCGTCACCTCGGCCCGCCAGGTCGAGCTGGTCGGCGGGGGCGGCACCGACATGGGAGCCGGCATCGCCGCGGCCGCCGCGCTGCGCCCCCGGCCCGCGATCACCGTGGTGCTGACCGACGGCTTCACCCCCTGGCCGGCGCGGCCACCCAAGGGCATGCGGGTACTGATCGCCCTGCTCGGCGACCAGGCACCCGGCGCCCCCGGCTGGGCCCGGGCGGTCCGGGTGCCGACCGCCGCATGACCGACGGCGAACGGACGGCGGGCGCGCCGGGGGCCTGGGCCCTCACGGTCGTCGCGGCGGTGCTGACGGTGGGGTCGGCGGCCACCGACATCATGGCGTTCACCCGGCTCGGCAACGTGTTCGCCAGCGTGATGACCTCCAACATCGTGTTCCTCGGGCTGGCGGCCGCCCGCCACTCCGGCACCCTGGCCGTCCACGCGGCCGTCAGCTTCGCGGGATACACGGCCGGTGTGTGGGGCGGCTCCCGGCTGGCGCGGCGCCCGTCGCCGGCCGATGCGGGCTTGGGTGACGCCGGCGGCCCCTGGACCCGGTGGGTCACGGCCGCGCTCGCGCTGGAGGCCGCGGTCCTGGCCGGCTTCACGATCGGCTGGGAGGTGACCGGAACCCGGCCCACCGGCGGTCCCCAGCTGGTGCTGATCGCGCTGGCCACCCTCGCCATGGGCATCCAGAGCGCGGTCGTGGTGGTCCTGAACATCTCCGGCGTCGGCACCACCTACCTGACCGGCACCCTGACCTCCCTGATCGACTCGCTGGCGAGCCCCGGCGCGGACCGCGGGACCGCCACCCGCCGCGAAGCCAACCTGCGCCGCGCGGTCGCCCTGTCCGCCCTGGTGGCCGGCGCGCTGCTGGCCGGCCTGCTGATCTCAGCCGCGGCCGCCGCCGTCCCCGCCATCCCCTTGGTGTCGCTGGCCGTCGTGCTCCTGATCGGCCGCCGCCTGCTCGACACGTCGTAGTGCTGGCATCAGGATCTTCCCACGAGCTGCAGACATCGATTGGCTGTCCGCACACCCGGACCTGTATGTAGCTGGGCTCGCTGGTCTTGTACGAGGGAGGACGGGCAATGGCGCCTTTGCCCGTCCTCTTACACGGGTAAAGGCGCCATTGCGCGTGTTGCCGCCGGAGGCGGACGGCTCGCGGGGAGCGCGCCAGCGCACACTGCAGGCCGGGCTGGCCCATCCCGTCGCCGTCGTCCCGCCAGCCGGAAAGCGGGCCGGGCGGGGCGGGTGCTGGGCGGCGAGGGCGGGATTTGATGACGGGGCGGGCAGGGGTGCTGGGGGGCGGGCGGCGGTGAGGACGATGCGGGATGAGCGGGGCGGTACCGGAGCGGGAAGCGGAGTACGGCGGGTGCTGGCCGGTCACGGGAAATGCGGGTGGCTAGTGGTCGTCTTTGGCTATCTGGCCGCTGTGCAAGGTGCCGGCGATGGCCTGGCGTCGCCATGGGCCGGTGGAGTCGTAGAGGTCCTGGCTGGTGTCCACGGTGGATAGCAGGACACCGGGGAGGTTGATTTCGAGGCGGCCGGTGGTGATGCCGTCGGAGCGGACGAAGAAGGCTGGCCACAGGCTCTGCGGGGCTGAGCTGTTGGGGCAGGAGATCCACATGTTGTTGCAGGCGGCCGCGGCGGTCATCGCGGCGGGCATGGTGATGGCGGGGTAGGTGAGGGTCGCGGCCGGGTTCAGGGGCGCGTAGCCGGGGCCGATCGCGGCGGCGATGGCCGCGATCCGCTCGGGGGAGGCGTTGGCGGCGTGGAAGGAGTGGAACATCAGCTGGACGCCGAGGGTCACGTAGTGCCGGTACAGCTCGGGAAACCGGTAGTCGTAGCAGATCAGCGCCCCGCACCGGATGCCGTCGATGTCCCAGGTGGTGAAGTGGCTGCCGGGGCTGTAATGGTCCAGGTCGGTGCCGCCGAGGAACCGTTTGTCATACCGCCCGGCGACCTCGCCGCCGTCGCTGATCACGTACAGGCTGTTGTGCGGCGCGCTGACGTCGCTGAACCGGTGCGCGGAGCCGGCCGCCACCCAGATGCCCAGCTCGTTCGCGAGCTCGCGGATGCCGTCGGTGGCTCGGTCGAGGGCGTCCCAGTCATACCCGGTGAACGTGCCGAAGTCCGTTCCCGCGTAACCAGACAGCGCGCCTTCGGGGAAGTGCGCGACGCGGGCGCCCTGGCGGGCGGCCTGGCGCAGCTGCCGGGCCATCCAGCCGGCGTTCTGCCCGATGTCCGCGCTCACCGGGAACTGGCACGTCGCCACCGTCAGGACCGTCATCACCCCATTCTCCCAGCGGCGGCCCGGGCTCGCCGGAGGCGCAACAAGGCAGGCAGCCAAAGGCACAAACAACGCTGCGGCGCAGTTCCCTGGAGTCTGCTTGAAAAGTTCTCAGGCATCTGGTAATTGGACGAGCCGGCGGTCACAAGAATGTTCATGACTCAGGCCTTGACAAGGCTACCCACATTGCACTAATAAACCCCTCTCAATTCACCAGAAACTTGCCAGCGGAGTGTTGACACCTGTTTGGAAGTTTGTTTATGTTCGTATCAATACGCACTTCGTTTCAGCCAGAAAGGGCACGCATCATATGCGACTCCGTAGATCAGCTTTCGTAATGGCGCCGCTCGTCGCTGCAATCTCATTTGCAGCGGCAACGGGGAGCACCGCTTACGCGAGCACTACGGCTCCCAGTTACGTCTCAGCCAAGAGCAGCCCGGCCGTCGCTGTCCCGCAGACCGCATCGGGATGCGTCAACACCCTCCCCAGCCTCGATCCACCGGAAGTCTGCATGACCATCGACGGCGCAGGACTCTATATCAATTACGTTCATTTTTCCGTCGCCGGCGGATACGCGGTCGGAAAATTCAAGTTTACCGGCCCCAGCGGAACGTGGTACGGGCCGATAATCAACGTGGAGAATGGCGCCTCGGAAACGCTCAGTTTCAATACCTTCGTCAAGGCCGGAAACTACTGGGGCTACTTCGAGGATGAAGTGTCCAGCGGCGTTTTCAAGCAGACCGCCGGAGTGTACATAACGGTGCACGCTTAGCCTTTTGACCCCGAAAGGCTGACAGGGCAGAGGGTGGGTCCCCGGGTGCGCCCAGGATCCGCCCTCTTGCTTTCGGGCCGCGGCCCGGATCGGCGCTCTCGCCGGGTCAGGGCCCGGGGAGCCGGCGACGGCGGGCGGCCAGGAAGGTGCGCTCGGCGGTGTTGGCGGTGCGGTCGATGGCGGCCTGGTAGGCCTCCGCCGCTTCGGCCGGGCGGCCCAGGCGGCGGAGCAGGTCCGCGCGGATCGCGTGGAAGACGTGATACTGGTCCAGGTCGAGCTGGTCGACCAGGGCGAGGGCCGGGCCCGGGCCATCGACCTCGGCCACCGCGACCGCCCGGTGCAGGGCCACCACCGGGCCCGGCGCGCAGGCCATGAGCTGGTCGTAGAGGGCCAGGATCTGGTCCCAGGCGGTGGCGTCGGCGGTGGCGGCGTCGCTGTGGACCGCGTTGATCGCGGCCTGGATCTGGTACGGGCCGGGCTGATCGCGGCGCAGGCAGGCCCGCACCAGCGCCTGGCCCTCGGCGATCTGCCGGCGGTCCCAGCGGTCGCGGTCCTGTTCGTCCAGCGGGATCAGGGTGCCGTCGGCCGACGCCCTGGCGTCCCGGCGGGCATCGGTCAGCAGCATCAGCGCCAGCAGCCCGGCGACCTCGGGCTCGTCCGGCATGAGCTGGGACAGCAGGCGGCCGAGGCGGATTGCCTCCGCGCACAGGTCGGCCCGCGCCAGCACGTCACCCTCGCTGGCGAGATAACCCTCGTTGAAGATCAGGTAAACCACGGACAGGACCGCGCGCAGGCGTTCCGGCAGGTCCGCGTCGGCCGGTACGCGGTAAGGGATGCGGGCGTCGCGGATCTTGGCCTTGGAGCGGACCAGCCGCTGGGCCATGGTCGGCTCGGGGACCAGGAAGGCGCGGGCGATCTGAGCGGTGCTGAGCCCGCCGAGCAGGCGCAGGGTCAGCGCCACCCGGGCGGCCGGGGCCAGCGCCGGGTGGCAGCAGGTGAAGATCAGCCGCAGCCGGTCGTCACGCACGGCTCCCTCCTCGGCCGGGCCGCCGGTCAGCCCGTCATCGGTCAGCGCGGTCGCGTGCAGCAGGACCGCCTGCGCCTGGCGATCGTCGCGGGACGACTCCCGGCGCAGGCGGTCGATGGCCCGGCGGCGGGCGGTGGTGATGATCCAGCCCGCCGGGCTGGGTGGCAGGCCGTCAGCCGGCCAGTGCTGCGCGGCGGCGGTGAACGCCTCCTGGACGGCGTCCTCGGCCACGTCGAGGTCGCCGAACACGCCGGTCAGCACCGCGACCGCGCGACCGTACTCGGCCCGGAACACCCGCTCGATGTCGCCGGCGTCCGGGGACGTCACCCGTCCGTTTCCCCCTGGAACGGGCGGACCTCCATGGGCAGGCCGGTGATCTCGGCGTACCGGCGGCCCCAGGCCAGCGCGGCGTCCAGGTCGGGCGCCTTGATGATGGTCACGCCGCCGAGGTACTCCTTGCCCTCCGCGAAAGGGCCGTCGGTGATCAGCAGGTCGCCGTCCTGCGGGCGCAGCACGGTGGCGGTCTCCGGCGCGTGCAGGCCGTTACCGAACACCCAGGCACCCTGGCTGGCCAGCTCCTGCCGGAGGACGCCGAGCTTCTCCATCACCGGCCCGAGCACCTCGGGCGGCGGGATCGGGCCCTGGGGCTGGTACATGCTGAGCAGGTACTGCTTCATGGCTGTTACTCCTATGTCCCGCGGCCGGCTCGGTGTCTTCGGCTCGCTCGCGGCCGGCCTCTCACTTCCTACACGAACGGGACCAGCCGGGATCGACAGCACCGGACCATCATTTGATTAAGCCGGTGAGATAGCCGGCCGTGTAGCGGAGCAGGGCACGGACCGCGATCTCGGCCATCCGGGCGGGATCATCGAGCGGCAGCGGCGGGTCGTCGGCGACCGGCGCGCCGAGCAGGGGCGCCCCGTCGGAGGCGGGGCGGTAGACACCGGACAGGGTGAGCGTGGTGGTGTGCTCACTGGCGGCGGCCAGCGTGATGTCGGCGTCCAGGACCGGGAACAGCCCGACCGACACGCCGCTGGCCTCCCAGCGCACGCCGACCGTGGTGGTGTCCGCCCGCTCCACGGGCGGCAGGAACCTGACCCGGGCCAGCCGGGCGGTGGGCTCGGCCCCCCCGGGCCCTGGGCCGTCCGGGCCCGCCCGGATGAGACTGGTCAGGCCCTCCAGATAGGCCGCCCGGGACGCATCGACGAAGGCGCGGCTGCTGGCCAGGCTGACCAGGCGGGGCTGCGCCACGTCGAAGGCGACGTCCAGCAGGACGTCATGGGCGACGAACATCATCGAAGAGTGGCACCCCCGTGACCCGCCCAACAGGGACCAACGTCACTTGACTCAGCATGAATATTGACCAGGGAAAATGTGCAGGTAGGGCGGGCCCGGCAGGCCGCTGCGCCGGCCCGGTGTCGGTGGCCCGTGGGAGGCTGGGACCCGTGCGGGAGGCGGCCGTGGACGTGATGGCGAAGCTGCGCCAGGCCGGGGTGACCCGCGGCAGCCTGGTCGGCCTGGCGGTGGCGCCGGGTACCGCCCTCGGGCTGGCGGCCGGCGCCGGGGCGTGGGCGGTGCTGCCCGGGACCGGGCCCGACCCCGCCCGCGAGCTGATCGCTCAGGTGGGCCGGATCGACCGGGAGCTACGGCCCCGCTGGGTGGTGTGGTCGGGTGAGACGGCTGCGACCCTCGTCACCGGGCAGGTCCGGCTGGCCACCTGCTGGGACATCGCGGCGGTGCACCGGCTGCTGGCGGGCGGCTGGCGGGCGGACCCGGGCCGGGCCTGGGCACGCCTGCGGCCCGGTCTGCCGCCGCTCGCCAGCGGGCCACCTGACCTGTTCCAGCAGGGCGACGGCGGCGACCCGGACGAGCCGGTTGGGCCAAGTGGGCACCTGCGGCCGGAATGGGCCGAAGGCGGCTGGCGGGCGAGCCCGGAGCGGGTGGCGCGGTGGGCGGAGCTGGGCCGTTCGGTCGCCGTCGGTCAGCAGGAGGCGCTGACCGAGCTCGCCGGCCAGGCGTCCGCCCGGCCGATGGCGCGGTCGATGGTGCTGCCGACCGCCCACTCCGAGTCCGCGGCCGAGCTGTTGTGCGCGGAGCTGTCGGCCGACGGGCTGCCGATGAGCCGGGCCGGGGCCGAGCAGGTGCTGGCCGGGTTCATCGGGCCGCGGCCGCGGGACGAGGCCGAGGCGGCCCGCAACCGGGCCGCCCGGGACGAGGTGGTGCTGCGGCACGCGCCCGCCGGGACCCGCGCCGACCTGCGCAGCCCGGCCCAGGTGAGGACGCTGCTGGCCGCGATCGGGGTGGACGTGCCGGACACCCGGGCGTGGCGGCTGAAGGCGCTGCAGGACGCGCATCCGCTGGTCGCCGCGCTGCTGGAGTGGCGCAAGGCGGAGCGGATCGCCACCACCTACGGCTACGGCTGGCTGGATCAGTACCTCGGCGCGGACGGCCGCCTGCGCGGGGCGTGGACCGGCTCGGACGGCGCCGCCGGGCGGATGACCGCGTCCGGTGGCCTGCACAACATGCCCGCGGCGATGCGGCAGGCGGTGGTGGCCGGCGACGGCTACGTGTTCGTCCGGGCCGACCTGGGCCAGATCGAGCCGCGGGTGCTGGCGGCGGTGGCCGGGGACCGGGCGCTGGCCGCCGCGACCCGCGCCGACGACCTCTACGCGCCGGTCGCGGCCCAGCTCGGGGTGGACCGGCCGACGGCCAAGGTGGCGGTGCTGGGCGCCATGTACGGGCAGACGACCGGGCACGGCGCCCAGGCGCTGCGCCGCCTCAAGCGGGCGTACCCGGTGGCCATGGCCTACCTGGAGGACGGCGACCGGGCCGGGCAGGACCGCCGCGACGTGCGCACCTACGGGGGCCGGCTGATTGCTTTGGGCGGGGCTGGCGGGGCTGGCGGGGCTGGAAGCGGGGCGGACACGCCGGCCCGGGCCGCCGCCCGGGGCCGGTACGGCCGCAACGCGCTGATCCAGGGGGCGGCGGCCGAGCTGTTCAAGATGTGGGCGGTGACCGTGCGGGCCCGCGGCGAGGCGCTCGGCGCCCGCATCGTGCTCTGCCTGCACGACGAGCTGCTGGTGCACACCCCGGCCGGGCAGGGTGCGGCGGTGGCCGCGCTGGTCGACGACTGCCTGCAGGAAGCGGCCCGGCGGTGGGCGCCGGACGCCTCGGTCCGCTTCATCGCCGACACCAGCGTGGTGCGGAGCTGGGCCGACGCCAAGGGCGGCACCGGGCCGCCCCTGGAGTCGGACTCAGACCTCTACTGACCCAGTAGCCAGTGGTCGGGGGTGATCAGCTCCCGGGCCTGGGCCGGGCCCCACGAGCCCTGCGGGTAGGGGACGGGCTGCGGCGGCGTATTGAGCAGGGGGGCCGCCACGTCCCAGACCGCGGCCAGGCCGTCCGGGCGGGTGAACAGCGACCGGTCGCCGATGATCACGTCGTGGATCAGCCGCACGTACGGCGGCAGCGGGTCGGCGCCGTCCAGGCCCGCCAGCGGAATCGCGGCCTTGGCCTCCTCGGTGATCAGGGCCGGGCCGGGCTTCTTGGCCACCAGCAGCACGTCGATCTCGCCGTCGCCGGACAGCGAGAACGACAGCACATTGGAGTCGGCCTCAACCTTCCCGGCCAGCGGGCCGTCGGGCTCGCGCAGGATGATGCTGACCATCTGCTTCGACTCGGCCAGCCGCTTGCCGGTGCGCAGATAGAAGGGCACGCCGCGCCAGCGGTCGTTGTCGATCCACAGCTGCGCGGCGACGAACGTGTTCTGGTTCGACTTGGGGTCGATGCCCGGCACGTCGCGGTACCCCTCGTACTGGCCGAGCACGACCGCCTTGGGGTCGATGGGCCGGAAGCAGCGGATCACCTCCTCGCGGGCGGCCTGCAGGTCGTCGGCGCCCAGGCTGGCGGGCGGCTCCATGGCCACCTCGGCGGCGACCTGGAACAGGTGGGTGACCAGCATGTCGAGCACCGCGCCGGTGGCGTCGTAGAACGCCGCCCGGTCGTCGATGTTGAGCGTCTCCGGCACGTCGATCTGCACGGACTCGATGTGCTCTCTGCTCCACATGGCGGCGAACAGCCCGTTGGCGAACCGCAGCACGTGCAGGTCCTGGGTGGCTTCCTTACCCAGGAAGTGGTCGATCCGGTAGACCTGCGACTCGTTCAGTACCGAGTGCACAACCTGGTCGAGCTGCTCGAAGTTCTGCTGCGAGGTGCCGAACGGCTTCTCGTACACAACCCGGGCGTTCTCGGCCAGCCCGTGCTGGCCCAGCGCCTGCGTCAGCTCGGTGAACGCCACCGGCGGGACCGCCAGGTAGTGGACCAGCTGGGGGTCACCGCCGAGCTTCTCCTTGGCCTTGGCCAGGTTGTCCAGCAGGCTGCCGGGGTCGTCGCTGTTGAAGCCGCCGCCGGCGAAGAACACCCGCTGGGAGAAGTCCTGCCAATCGGCCGGATCGGGCTTGGGCCCGAACTCCTCCAGGACGTCGTGGAAGTGAGCCCGGAAGTCCTCGTGCGCCACGTCGCCGCGGCCGTTGCCGACCAGCAGCCACTGCTCCGGCAGCAGGTGCTCGAGCCACAGCTTGTAGAAGGCGGGCAGGACCATCCGCTTGGCGAGGTCGCCGGTCGCGCCGAACAGCACGAAGATGGTCGGGCCGGGATCCGGGCTGTCGCCGGAGACGTTCGTCGTGGTGGTGCTAGTCGAGGCACTATTCGCAGTCGCCATGACCCATAACCTAGTCGGCGACCTTGCCAGGCAGCTTCCGGGTGGCAAAGGTGAAGGTATGGGTGTGCTGAACATGGACAGGCAGGCCGCCGCGGCCGAAGCGGCCGGGCGGATGGCAGAGACCGCGACCGCGTGGCTGGCGGCGCTCGAGCCGGACCAGCGAGAGGTGGCCACCCGGCCCGCGCCCGGGACCGGGCTCGAGTCCGAGACCGAGCGGCAGCGGTGGTTCTACACCCCGACCGACCACGGCGGGCTGACCCTGGGCGCGCAGACCTCCGCCCAGCAGCGGCTCGCGCACCAGCTGATCGCCTCCGGGCTGTCCCGGGCCGGCTACGTCACCGTGGCCACGATCATCGGGCTGGAGAACATCCTCGACCACACCGAGGGCTGGGTGGCCGGCTTCGAGCGCGACCGGGGCCGCGACCCCGAGCTGTACTACCTGCGGGTATTCGGTGAGCCGGGCGGTACCGAGCCGTGGGGCTGGCGGTTCGGCGGGCACCACGTCTCGCTCAACAACCTGGTCGTGGACGGCCGGGTGCAGGCGATGACCCCGTGTTTCCTGGGGGCCGACCCGGCCGTCTCGCCGCTGCTCGGCCCGGAGCCGCTGCGCCCGCTGGCCGGGGCCGAGGAACTGGCCCGGGAGCTGATGCGCTCGCTCGGCCCGGACCAGGAGGCGGCGGCCACCCTGCACCAGCGCGCCCCGTCCGACATCGTCGGCGGCAACCGCCCCCGCCTGGCGCCCGGCGACCAGATGATCCGGCTGCGGCACATCTGGAACGGCTACTTCACCGACCCGAAGGTCGCCGCCGACATCCTGGCCCTGGACAACGGCAACGAAGAATTCACCGGCTATGACTCCGACGATCACCGCGAGGTCGCATTGACCGCCGAGCCCCGGGGGCTGCCCGCCCGTGAGCTCGACGGTGACCAGCGCCGCCAGCTCCGCCGGGTGCTCGCCTGCTACCTGGGCCGGGTGCCCGACCTGGTCTCCCCGTTGGGCGACTACGACGACGAACGCGCCCTCGACGCTGTGCACCTGGCCTGGGCCGGCCCGGTGGCCCCCGGCCAGCCCGTCTACTACCGCCTGCAGGGCCCCGGCCTGCTGATCGAGTACGACAACGTGCAGCGCCGGGCCAACCACGCCCACTCCGTCTGGCGGGACCCGGAGTCCGACTTCGGCCTCGACGTCCTGGCCGCCCACCGCGCCGCCCACCACTGATTCCCGGGCGGTCTCGAGTCTCGGGGCGGCTGGGTCTCGGGGCGGCTGGGTCTCATGTGGCCAGTGAGCACTATGAGGCGAACAGGTGGCAGGGGCGGGTGTGACTGGAGCGCCGGAGAGGCCCGCCATGTATACACGGATGCCCCGCCTGGACGGCCACCGCGCTGCTGATCCGGCGCCGGGCCGTCTCCCGGGTCATGATCCATTGCTCGGTTGCGTTGTCAGTGAATAGCGCCGTCAACGTAACCGAGCGATGGATCTTGAAGCTCCTGTGACTGGAGCCTCGGGTGAGGCGCGCCACGTGCACACTCCTGGCCAGCCTGGCCCCATCCCGTCGCCGTCGTCCCGCCAGCCGGATAAGCGGGCCGGACGGGACGGGTCAAGCCGCCCGGGTTTGGCGGCTTGAGGCGGCACGGCCGGTCTGCTCGGCTGAGCGGCGGGCGACGGCGGACCGGGCAGGGGCGCCAGGCCAAAGAGGTCTTCCCTCCATCCCAGAGCCCGAAGTACCCCCGCCGGAGGCCACGACCGCGAGCCTCCCGTGGCTCGAGCCTACGGATCACGCGGATGGCTGGGGTCTGAGTGGGTAGAGGGTCTGAAGTGGCCGGGCTGGGTTAAGCCAAAAGGGCGCCGACGTCCGCCGGAATTACCTGCTGGGGAGCCGCCAGGATTGCCCGGTGGGGAGCCGCCAAGATCGCCGCTGGGCTTCGCCGCGATTGCCCGCCGGGAACCGGAGATTGCCCGCCGGGAGCCGGAGATTGCCCGCTAAAGGGCCGCTGGGGGGCCGCCGAGATTGCCCGCCGAGATTGCCCCGCCGAGGCGCCGCTGGAGAATTGAGTCTTCAATTGTTGAAGACTCATTTATTTCAGCTCACAGAGCTTGCCTTTTTGTTTATTTCAGCTAATATGGTCGGTCGATGTAGCCGTTCGGATTCTGACGGGAGGCACGAGAATGCAGCTCACGAGGACAGCACGGCGACTTCTGGCGACGGGTACGGTCGCGGCCGGAGCGATCAGCGGAATAGCGCTGACCACGGTGAACGCCACGTCGGCGAGCGCCGGCACGCTGCCCGCCTATACCGCCGACGGGTTCTGCAGCACGTCGGTGATCAATGCGGGCTCGCCAAAAATTGAAGGCAAAACCTGCACCGGGCTCTACAAGGTCACCAAGGCCACGTACAAATTCACCGAGGACAATATCAAGGCCTGCCCGGCGATGGGCGTGATGGTCCATCTCGACGAGAAATGGATCTCCCCGCCGACCGGCGGCGCACCCACGGTACTGGCCAGTTATCACGCTTACGTGTGACGGTACAGCTACGCTGAGCGGTGTCCGGTGGGGGGAGCGCATCTGCAGGGGAGCGCTCCCCCCACCGCCGCGTTTTACGACCGCAGGGTGCCGCGCAGGACGCTGACGGCCGAGTGGACCGGGTTGCCGTTGTTGGCCTGGAGGCTGATGTCGACGGCCGAGTAACCGGCCATCAACCCGGCTGCCACCCCGAAGGTGGCCTGGCCGGACGGGGCCAGCGCCCCCATCGGCATCATCTTCAGCGTGGCCGGATCGAGCAGCCACACCTCGTAGTAATGGCCCTGCCCGGCCGCGGGCAGGCCGTCGGTGCTGACCTGGACCTGCCGGGCTCCGGAGGCGGCGGTGACGGTGACGGCCCCGCTGGCTCCGGCCGGCGCCTGCAACGGGTGCAGCGCCGCCTGGTTCAGCACCGGCGGGCCGGAGCTGGACAGGCCGAGGCCGGCCGCGATCGCCCCGGCTGCGATCACGATCGCGGCGGCCAGCGCGAACAGACGGCGGCGCCGTCGGGGGCGGTCCGGGATCCGCTTCAGCCACTCCGGGATCTCCGGGTCCGAAGTGTCCGGAGTTTCTGACGGGGCTGGTGGGGCTGACAGTTCTGGCGGGGCTGGCGGGGTTGCGGGCGCCGGGGCGCTGGTCCGCTCGGCCCGGGCGGCGGCCCGCAGGGTGCCGGCCGCGACCACCATCGAGACCAGCTCCTCCTGGCACTCCGGGCACCGGCGCAGATGGGCGGCCACCGCCAGCGTCTGCTCGCGGGTGCACTCGCCGGCCAGCAGCGCGGGCAGTTCGTCGGCGACGTGAGCGGGCTCCGGATCGGTCATAGAGCCCTCCCTTCCATCATGACCGCGAGCCGGCGCAGGCCGCGGGACACTCTGGCCTTGACCGTGCCCAGCGGGATTCCCAGCCGTTCGGCGATCTCCCGCTGAGTGAGCTGGCCAAAGTAGGCCAGTTCTATCGCTTCCCGCTGCTCCGCGGGCACCTGTGCCAGGGCGGCCCGGACCTCGGCGGCCCAGGCCAGTTGCTCGGCCAACTGGTTGCCGTCCTCTCCCATCAGGTCCCGGACCACGGCCACGTCCACCACGCCGCGGCGGCGGCGCAGCGCGTCAATGGCCCGGCGGCGGGCGATGGCGAACAGCCACGGCTCGAACCGGCGGTGCGGGTCGAGCTGGCTCCGGCACCGCCACACATCCAGGAACGTGTCCTGCAGGACGTCCTCGACGTCGGGGGGCGGCACGAACCGGCGCAGGTAGCCGCGAACCGCGGGTCCATAACGCTGGTAACACTCCTCCAGAGCGCGCTCGTCGCCCGCCACCAGGCGTTCGCCAACCGGCTCGGGGGGCGTGTCGCTCATCTGGCTCACCGAACCGGGGTGGCCACGACAACGATGTTGTCCAGGTAAAGACGCCTGGCCGCATCGTATGCTCCCCCGCAGCTGACCAGGACCAGCGCGGGTGCGCCCTGCTCCGCGAGAAGCCCGGAAAGGGCCAGCTCGTGCTGGGGCAGCAGCTGACGGCGGGTCACGGAGTAAGCGGCTACCCGGCCGGACGCGGTTCGCACGCGGACCGCGTCGCCCAGCTGGACGTCGTTCAGGTGCAGGAGCGCGCCCGGCACGCCGTCGTCGTCGATGTGGCCGGCCAGCAGGGTGGTGCCGCTCTGGCCGGGGGCGGGGCCGCGGTCATACCAGCCGACCTGGGCCGGTGGCGGGATGTCGAGCGCGCCGCCGGGGCCCACGCCCTCGGGCACCACCCGGGCGACGACGCCGATCGCGGGGATGGCCAGCGACACCGGCGGGGACACGGCGGCGCCGGTGACCACCTGGGCCACCGCGGGCCGGTGGCCGCTGGGGGCGGCGGCGGCCACCGGGTCCTGAGTGACGGGAGCCGTGACGGGGATCGTGACGGGCGAGCCCACCGGCGTGGCCGGCTGGGCAGGCGGCGCCAGCTCGACCGGGCTGGCCACCGGCCAGGCCAGCCAGGCGGCGATGGCGCCCGCCCCGACCAGGGCGGACGCCACCAGCCCGAGCAGGCCCCGGGCCCGCCGGCTGACCGGCCAGATGGAACGCACGCGGGCTAGCCCCGCCGGGCCCGGGGGGAGCGCAGCAGGCGGACCGAGGCCACCGCGCCGGCCGCGGCGATCGCCAGCAGCGCGGCAAACAGGCCGGCGGGCAGCCCGTGGTGGGTGGCGGCCGGGCTGTTACCGGTCACCACCATGCCCGGCATCCCCGACAGCGAGACCGTCTGGACGATGGCCGAGTACTTGGCCGACGACGAGCCGACGACGTAGACGATGGTGTCAGCACCTGCTGTCACCGGCACCGAGGCGCCGGAGAGGGCGGCGGCACCGCTGCTGGCCACGTCGACGTCGACGCCGGTGTAGGTCTTGGCCGGCACGGTGACCGCGGCCTGCGCCCCGGGTGCCAGGCTGCTGGCCAGCGTGGTACCGCCGGCGGTGACCTTGACGGCCGGGGCGGCGGCGTTGTGGCTGAGCACCAGGCCGCCCTGGCCGGAGGGCACCGGGGCCAGGCTGCTGCGGTACAGCCCGATGGCGGGCTTGCCCGCGCTGTTCAGGTAGGCGATGGCGCTGGCGTTCTCACCGCTCGACAAGGTGGCCGACGCCGAGGCCAGGTAGTTGGACGAGCTGCAGGCCTGCCCGGCCTTGACGATGCCGAGCGAGTAGGTCCCGGCCGGCAGCGACAGCGACCTCTGGCTGGTGAAGGTGAACCCGGAGATGGCCGCCTTGCCGTCCGCGCACACGTCCACGGTGACACCCGGGACGCCGTGGATCACGGTCAGCGCGGCGTCGCCGCTCGCGGCGCTGGCGGCGCCGGATGCCGCCAGGATGCCGCCAGGATGCCGCCGGCGGCCACCACCGCCGCCACGGTCGAAACACCAAGCAATCGAGCTGCGAAAGCACGCATTGCATATCTCCTCGGGATGGGGCCCGCACCGCTGCGGTCCTTCCGGTGGTGATTCGCGCGGAAACGGCGTCCGGATGCATCCCGGGGCAAATCGTGATCTACGGGTAGGGCGGGCGCCGGGCCGGCCGGGCGGTCCCGATGGCACGATGACGGGATGGATCTCTTCGATCTCACCGGGAAAGTGGCCGTCGTCACCGGGGGCACCCGCGGTATCGGTCTGATGATGGCGCGCGGGCTGGTCCAGGCGGGCGCGGCGGTCTACGTCAGCTCGCGCAAACCCGAGGCCGGCGAGGCCACCGCCGAGGAATTGTCAGAGTACGGGCGGGTGGTCTCGGTACCGGCCGACCTGTCCTCGGAGGCCGAGTGCCGGCGGCTGGCTGAGGTCGTCGGCCAGTCCGAGCCTGGAGTGCACATCCTGGTCAACAACGCCGGCGCGGCCTGGGGGGCGCCGCTCGAGCAGTACCCCGAGTCGGCCTGGGACAAGCTCGTCAACCTGAACCTCAAGGCGCCGTTCTTCCTGGTGCGGGCGTTCCTGCCGCTGCTCGAGGCGGCCGCCACGGCCGACGACCCGGCCCGGGTGATCAACGTCGGCAGCATCGACGGGCTGCAGGTGCCGCCGATGCCGACCTACGCCTACTCCTCGACCAAGGCCGGGCTGCACCAGCTGACCCGGGTGCTGGCCCGCGAGCTGGGACCGCGGCACATCACCGTCAACGCGGTCGCACCGGGGCCGTTCGAGTCGAAGATGATGGCCGCCACGCTGGCCGAGCACGGCGAGTCGATCGCGGCCGCCGCCCCGCTGGGCCGGATCGGCCGGGCCGAGGACATGGCCGGGGTGGCGATCTACCTGAGCGGGCGGGGCGGCTCCTACGTCACCGGCGCGATCATCCCGGTCGACGGCGGCATCTGGGCTGCCAGCTAGGCAGCTGGATCGTCCGCCGAATCACCCTCAGCGGACAGCAGGGTGTGCACGGCCGCCTCGGCTTCGACGGCGGCGGGCAGCCGGGCGGGCCCGGCCGGCACCGACGGCAGCACCCCGTCGGCCTCGTAGAGGGTGATCAGCCGGGGATCGATGTAGGACGAGCGGGCCACGGTGGGGGTGTCGCCGAGCCAGTCGGCCACCCCCTTGACGCTGGCGGTGATGACCCGCTGGCGGTCCCGGCCTTCCGGCGCCGGGGCGGGCTCGGCGCCGGCCAGCAGCAGCGCCATCAGCACGGTGGCGTTCCAGGTGCGGAACTCCTTGGCGGTGAAGTGCGCCCCGGCCCGGCCGGCGATGTAGGAGCTGACGTCGTGGGAGTGCAGCGGCCGCCAGGCGCCGTCCTGCTCCCAGGCGAACAGGTGGTCCAGGTCGCTGCCGGCCTGGGTCAGCGCCCGCAGGGTGGGCAGGACGGCCCGGTCGGTGACGGTGATCTCCCGCCGCTTGCCCTCCTTGGCCACGTAGTCGAACCGCACGCCGGACCGGCCCACGGTCACATGCCGCTTCTCCAGCGTGGCCACACCGTAGTGGTGGTCCAGCTCGGCGTACCGTTCACCGCCGATCCGGAACAGGCCCAGGTCGATGAGGCGGACCGCGGTGGCCACCACCCGGTCCCGGTCCAGATTCCGGCGGCGCAGGTCGTGCAGGGCGGCGTCGCGCAGCCCGGGCAGGGCGGCCGCGAACCGCAGCATGTGCGTGAACTTCTGCGCGTCCCGGTACTGGCGCCACCGGTCGTGGTAGCGGTACTGGGTGCGGCCGCGGCTGTCGACCCCGGTGGCCTGGATGTGGCCGAGCGGGTCGGGCGAGATCCACACCTGCTGCCAGGCGGGCGGCAGCACCAGCGCGCGGATCCGGCTCAGGGTAGCGGGATCGGTGACCGGCGCTCCGGCCGGATCGGTGTAGCCGAAGCCGTCCGGGGCCGGTTGCCGGGTGATGCCCGGGCCGCGCGGATCGCTGCGGACCAGGCCGGCCACGGCCGCCTCACTGCCCGCAATCACACTGTCCATCAGTGTGCCCCTTTCGCAACTCCAGTCCCCATTGCCAACCGGGGCCCGGGGGGCCTTAATTAACGTATTTGACCCAGCGGCGAGGCCAGGGGTGAGTTCTGCCATGAGCGTGACGCGGGACGAGCGGGACGAGGACAGCGCCGATCTTGAGCGGCTTGGGTATCAGCAGGAGCTCAAGCGGGTGCTGGGCCTGTTCGACAACTTCAGCATCGCGTTTTCCTACCTGTCCCCCATGGTCGGCGTGTACTCGCTGTTCGTGCTGGGCGCGGGCGCGGCCGGGCCGGCCTACATCTGGCTGATGGTGCCGGTGGTGGGGTTCATGCTGCTGGTGGCGCTCGTGTTCGGCGAGCTGGGCAGCAGTTACCCGCTGGCCGGGGCGCTCTACCAGTACGGCAAGCGCACGGTCGGCCCGGGCTATGGCTGGTGGGTCGGCTGGATCTACGGCCTGGCCCTGCTGGTCACGGTGGCCAGCGTGGACACCGGGTTCATCATCTACTTCGCCCCGCTGATGAAGAACCTGTTCAACGTCAACATCGACGCCGCCAGCCACGGCGTGATCCTGCTCGCCACCCTCATCCTCATCGCCGTGCAGACCGTGCTCAACGCGGTCGGGGCGAAGATGATGGGCCACGTGACCCGGATCGGGGTCTACGTGGAGACGGCCGGGACGTTCGGCGTGGCCATCGCGCTCGGCATCGAGGGCTTCCACCACGGGCTCGGCTTCCTGTTCACCACCCACGGCGCCGCCCACGCGGCCACCAACACCCTGGGGGTGAACTTCGGCGGCAACTGGCTGACCGGGGCGGCGCTGGTCGCCGTGCTGGCCCACGTGTACATCTTCTACGGCTTCGAGTCCGCCGGCGACGTGGCCGAAGAAACCCGCGGGGCGTCCCGGATGGTCCCGCGGGCCATGCGGCGGGCCCTGGTCTATGGCGGCATCGCCTCGTTCGTGCTGGTGGCCGCCCTGCTGCTGGCCACCCCATCGTCGGCCAAGGGGTACGCCAGCGCGATCTCGTTCACCGGCGGAGTGCCGGCCATCCTGGCCGAGCTGCCCAGCTGGGTGCAGGACATCTTCCTGGTCCTGGTGTGCGTGGCGTTCTTCTCCTGCGGCACCGCGGTCCAGGGGGCCGGGTCCCGGCTGACCTACTCCTACGCCCGCGACCGCGCGATCCCGGCCAGCGGCTGGGCTCGCAAGGTGTCGCCCCGGTTCGGTACGCCGATCAACGCGCTGCTGATCAGCGCCGTCATCCCGGCCCTGTTCGTGCTGCTGGTCAACATCAACCCGTCCCACAACGAGCACATCCTGTGGTTCGTGTTCCCGGCCGGGATCAACGCGCTGACCCTGCTGGTCTCGTTCGGGGTAACCGGGATCTACCTGTCGTTCCTGCTCACGGTCATCGGCTCGATGATCGCCCGGGCCCGCGGCTGGCAGCCGACGGGCAGCTTCCGGCTGGGCCCGTGGGGCTGGCCGGTGAGCATCCTGGCCGCCGCCTACCTGGCGCTGATGCTGATCAACATCATCTACCCGTCCGGGCTGACCAGCCCGCGCGGCGCCCTGTTCAACTTCGACTGGATCACGCTGGTCGTGATGATCCTGCTGCTGCTGATCGGGGCGGTGTACTTCGTGCTGGCCCGCCCGGATCGGCGACTGTCGGGACCCGGTCCGGAGCCGGTCACCAAGCCGGCCGAGTCGCCCGCCGCCGACCGTTAACCACGCGATCGGTTTGAAAGCTCCTGACCTGGGCAGACGCATTTAGCACTAAAAGACAAAAGCCTAGACGCAGGAGGGGCCATGGATTCGGCCGCTGCTCTGACCGAACTGTCGACCATCACCCGGTCCGCAGGCGTAACGGAATGGACCGACGAAACGGCCAAGGGCGCCGGCGAGGACGGGCGGGTGGAGATCGGCCGGTACGCGGCCCGGCTGGCCGCGTTCGAGCGCACCGTGCTCCCGGTCGCCCAGCGCCGGCTGGACGACGGCGGGACGCGGGCCAAGCAGCTACGGGAGTGGGGCGAGCAGCTGAACACCGTGCTGTACTGGATGGACCGGCATCTGACCGGCGACCCGCGGGCGAGGACCTGGCCGGGCGACGACCTGGACCAGGACGTGAAGGCCGCCATGGACAGCTACGACGAGCTCGAGCAGAAGCTGATCTCCGAGCTGGCCGGGGCCCTGGACGAAGCCGACCTGACCAAGCTGATCAGGTCCTACCACCAAGCGGAGCAGGTCGCCCCGACCAGGCCTCATCCGAAGCTGGGCTACGGGGGCGCCCTGGGCGGCTTGACCTTCCGGCTGGCCGGCCTGATCGACGACGTCCGGGACGGCACCGAGAGCCGCCCGGCCGGGCCCGTGGCCGGGGAGGAGGCGGCCCAGGCCCTGCGCGCGCTGGACGCGGATGGCGATGGCGGCGACCCCGCTGCCGGATCGAAATCCAGGCCCGCAGGCTCGTAACCGCCCGGCCATGACCGAGCCGATCAGCCTGCGGGAAGCGGCCCGGCGGCTGGGCGTGCACTACATGACCGCCTACCGCTACGTGCGGACCGGGCGCCTGCCCGCTCGCCAGTCGGGCCAGGAGTGGCTGATCGACCCCGACGATCTTCCTACGGTGCGGAAGCAGGCGCCGTCCGGGCCCGGACGGCGCGCCCGCCGTGACCGGGTGCCGACCCTCATGGCCCGGCTGACCGCCGGCGACGAGGCCGGCGCCTGGCGGGTCATCGAAGAGGCGCTGACGGCCGGGGCCGACGCTACCGGCGTGTATCTGGACCTGCTCGGGCCGGCCCTGCGGGAGGTCGGTGAGGCGTGGGCGGCGGGCATGATCTCGGTGGCCGCTGAGCACCGCGCGTCGGCGGTGGCGCAGCGGATCATCGGGCGGATGGGCCCCCGTTTCGCCCGCCGGGGCCGCAAGCGCGGCACAGTGGTGCTGGGTGGCCCGGCCGGGGAACAGCACAGCCTGCCCGGCGCGATCGTCGCCGATCTGCTGCGCGGTCAGGGCTTCGACGTCATCGACCTGGGGGCCAACACGCCGGCGGCCTCGTTCGCGGAAACCGCCGGGCAGGCCGGGCGGCTGGTCGCGGTGATCATCGGGGTCACCGCCCCGGGACTCGACGACAGCGTCCGGGCGGCCGTGGCCGCGCTGGCCGATGCCGCCATCACCGCGCCGGTGCTGGTGGGCGGGGCCGCCGTGACCGGGGCCGAGCACGCCGGGGAGCTGGGCGCGGACACCTGGACCGGCCCCGACGGCCGGGCGGTGCTGGCGTCCGTGGATCGCCTGGCCGCGCGCCGCACCAGCGCGGGTAAACCGCCGCCGGCCACCGGCAATCCTCCTGGATAGCGCATTGCCGGCCCGGTATCTCCGCACTTACCGGCTGTGATATTCCGGCGACAGCAACACAATGGGCTGGGCAAGGTGTTTAGCCAGCAACCAGCATTTGATCGCGGGCAAAGCCAACCGCACTTCTCGCAGCACTGTCCGCTTCAAGCAACTTTCACGCAATTGCGTGCGGATTTCCTCTTTAATAATGAGCTATAGCCAGACTTAGTTGTGGTTAAATAATGTCCCAGATACGGCCGGGCCGCCTTTGCTGATATTAAGGCGACTCGCTTACTGAGACTTCCCGAAGAGGAGATGAGATGGCGCAGAAGGTACAGGTCATGCTGCTGTGCGACCTGGACGACGGCAACGTCGACGCCGCCGAGACACTGCAGTTCAGCCTGGGCAACGCCGCTTATGAAGTGGATGTCTGCGCCAAACACGCCCAGCAGATCCGGGACGGCCTCCAGCCGTTTGTCATCCAGGCGCGCAAGGTCAGCGCCGGCGCGGCCGGCCGTCGGCGTCAGCGCACCGCCGGGAGCCGGCAGGAAACCGCCAGCATCCGGTCGTGGGCCAAGGACCAGGGTATCCAGGTGAACGAGCGCGGTCGCATTCCCGCCTCCGTGGTCAGGGAGTACGAAGCCGCTCACTAGCGGCGCTTATTCGCCAATTACGCAGCCGCCGCCGGGGACGCCGGCCGACCGCAATTCGCCTTTCCGGTCGGCTCTTTCCCCGGCGGCGGTCGCTCACGTCGGGGTGACTTGCACGGACTGCGCGATGGCGTCGGTGATGCCGGGCGGCCGGATCGCGTAGGTGACGCCTTCCATGACCGTGCTCTGGCCGGTGGGATCGCCGGGCTCGGCTCGCTGGCGGCGGACCCGCAGGGCCGGGCCGCTGGGCAGTTCGACCTGCTGTTCGTCGATGCCGCCCAGGGAGCCGGCGCCCGGTTCGGCGTAGATCTTGTGCAGGACCTCGAAGGTCAGCTCCGGGTAGGTGCGCCGGTCGGGGATGATCCGCATGACGTCGAGGAACGCGAGCGGGCCGGGCGCGGTCGGCATCGTGTAGAACACCAGCCCGTACATGGCCTCCCGGGCCCGGGTCGGTCCCCAGCGCGGTCGCCGCCGCGTGGTGTCGGACTCCCAGAACTCGTCCGTACACATCGTCCGCAACCGGGCCGACGCCTGCTCGATCTCGGTCGCGGTGGCCCGGAACCGGCGGCCCAGGGCGGCCACTTCCTCCGGTGGCGAACGAGTGCACGGTGCCGGCCAGCCCGGCGTCGCCGAGGGCGGGCTCGTACCCGTCGGCCAGCTTGGTGGCCTGCCCGAACTCGTGGGCAAGCCGCTCCACCTGCCGCGACACCTGAGCAATCCGGGTCAGGTCCGCTTTCAAACGGCCGCCCACCACACCTCCCGGTCGAAGGCCCCCGCTGTTCGAGCCTGTAAGCGCATCCCCGTCCGGGTGGCGGCATCAGAGCAGGAAAAATAAAACGTGCCAGCAGTGAACCGCCCTGCCCACTGCGGTCGTACTTGGAGCATCTGATTCACCGGCAAATGCTCCGGCTCGAATCGGCAGCCGTCCGTCCGCCGTCAATATGCCACCACGGGAAGGGCACGATTAAAATGACGCAGCTCAACGAGCCGGTCGCATCGGACAACGCGATGACGCAAATGCCGCCGCCGCGGCCGCAGGCTGATCCGGCCCATCAGCAGAGTGCTGATCACCTGCCGCCCTCGTTCACGCAGGCACAAGCGCCGGCGACGGTTACCAGCGGGCCGCCCGCCACCAACGGCCTGGCCGTGGCGGCGCTGGTGCTCGGTATCGTCAGCATTCCATTCTGCTGGTGGGGAATTGCCACCCTGGCGATGGTGGTACTGGCCATTGTCTTCGGCAGCATTGGCATTCACCGGGCCAACGCGGGGGCGCCGAAGAAGAGCCTGGCCGTCGCCGGATTGTGCTGCGGGATCGTGGGCCTTTTTGCTTATCTCATCGTCGGGATCATGAGCGTGGGGATTGGCCTGCTCATCTGAACGGGCGGGCCGCCGGCTTCGCTCTCGCCGCCGGGTCCGGGGTGGGCACGACCACCCCGGACCGGCGGCGCCGCGCCGCCCGCGAAAAAATTTCCCCGTGATGTGAACCGTTTGGGCCACCAGGGTCGTAAGTCCTGAAGGAGGTTTCATAGCGGAGCCCGCTGGCGCGGGCGGAGTCGCCTGCCTGGCGGCCCCGGACGGCCAGCGACGCTCGACCAGCCGTGGTGGCTGGGCCGGGGAAGGACGGAAATGCTTACCGATGGTCGCTGTCCGGAAGGCGGCCGGCCCGAGGCGGCCGGCTGGGTGCTCAGCGCCCTGGACCCGGACGACGCCCGTGCTTTCGGTGAGCACCTGCTGACCTGTGAGGTATGCCGGGCCGCCACCGATGAGCTGAGAATGACCGCCCGGATGCTGCAGGGAATGCTATTCCAAGGCCGCCCGCCAGCAAGTTTGCAAGCGCGCACGCTCGGCCGCATTCGGCGGGAAGGCGGGCAGCCCGGCTGGTGACGCAGGACCTTGGTCCCCATCGCGGAGGGGCGAAAGGGCCTTCTTCCCGGGCCCTTGAGACAACGATGGCCGCTGCCTGGTGCCAAGTGATCTGAAACGTCATACTGTGAGCTGCCGGTTGTGACGTATTTATTCACGCAACAACCGGCGTGGGAGGGCGCCAGAACGTCGATGGAGCGACATTTCCGGGGTGGGGGTGTAACCACCGGCGGTCTGGTGAGGCGCACTAGGTCTGGTGGGGAGCCTGATGACGTCGATAGTCGGCATTGAGGACCGGCTGGCCCGCGAAGAAGCTGATCTGGTCAGCCAGATCGCCGCGGGTGATATCGGTGAACCGGTGGCGGAGCTCTATCGCCGCTACGCCGGGAAACTGTACCGGTTCGGAATTAATCTGCTGGGTGACGCCGGACTGGCCGAAGAGCTGGTGCAGGAGTGTTTAGTACGGCTCTGGCGAACGGCCGGACGATTTGACATCGGCCGCGGCACGGTGGGCGCCTATTTGTTCGTGATCGCCCGCAGCGTGGCCGCCGACCTGCGAAAGCGCCCATCGTCGCGGCCACTGGCGCCGGTCGAGGATGCACAGGTCCCGCCGGAGCCCGACAACGCGGAGCGAATCGTCGAGGCCCTGATGGTCCAGGACGCGCTCGAGTCGCTGAGCCCGGCCCATCGCGAGGTGCTGACGCTGGTGACCCAGGAAGGGCTGACCCAGTCACAGGTCGCCAACCGGCTGGGACTGCCGCTGGGTACGGTGAAGACGCGGATGTTTCATGGTCTGAAGGCACTACGGGCCGCGCTGGCGGAACGAGGTTACGATGGCCGATCTTGAAATGATGCAGGGCGGTGAACACGAGGACCTGGCCGGCTGGGTCCTGGGCGCCCTGAATCTGAAGGAAGCCGCCCGCTTCCAGGCTCATCTCGAAACGTGCCAGGAATGCCAGGACTCCGCGGCCGAGCTGGGGCCGGCCGCGCAGCTGCTCAAGACGGCGGGACCCGCCGCCGAAGCGCCGGCGGATCAGAAGCCGACGGTGAACCTGGAGCGGCCGGGCGACCTGACCCCGACCGTGAACCTGCGGCTGCCGACCCCCCGCAAACCCGAAGCGGCGCTGGAACCCCCAGCTGACCTGGAGGAACGCACCCTGGCCAGGGTCCGGCAGGCCGCCGAGAAGCGAGCCGGGAGGACCAGCCGGTGGCATCGCGCCAGCTACCGCTGGGCCGCCGCGGCGGCGGCCGTGGTGGTCGTCGCTGGTGGCGCGACCGCGATCACCCTGGCCGAATCGGCCCCGGCGGCCGCGTTCACGATCCCCATGCAGGCCCGCGACGGCAGCAGCGCCACCGGGAAGGCGGTCGCCCACCACACAGCCAGCGGCTGGTCGATCTCGATGACCGTTAGCCACCTGAAGCCGCTGCAGGCCGGGCAGTTCTACGAATGCTGGTACTCCAGCCCGGACAGCACCCGCGTCCAGCCCATCCTGATCACGGCGGGCACCTTCACCGTCGGCGCGAGCGGCAACGCCACCATGCAGATGTGGAGCGCCGCCGACCCTCGGCAGTTCCCCACCATGGAGATCACCGAGGAATCCCCCGGCGATGCCGCCCAGCACGGCCAGGTCATCCTCAGCGGCCACGCCCAGGCGTAGCTCAGGCGGCCTGCCAGCCGGTCAGGCAGGCTGCCAGCCGGTCAGGCGGGCTGCCAGAGCTCGATCCGGTTGCCTTCGGGGTCGGTGACCCAGCCGAATTTGCCGACACCGTCCATGGCCTGGGTTTCCTCGGCCACGTCGGCGCCCTTGGCGCGCAACTGGGCGAGCATCGCGTCCAGGTCGTGGACCCGGAAGTTGAGCATGGTCTGCTGCGCGGGACCCGAAGTAGTCGGTCCCGGACTCGAACGTCGCGAACACCGTCGGCCCGGCACCCGGCTGCCACAGGCCGTTCTCGTCGGCATCCAGACCCAGGCAATCGCGGTACCAGGCGTTCAGGGCGGCCGGATCAGCCGCCCGCAGGAAGTATCCGCCGATGCCCGCCACGTGCTCCATGCCGCCATCTTGCCAGTCGCGCGGGTCTTGCATCGCCTCGTGGTCTCGCACGGCAGCCCGGCATCAACTGGCACCTGCCCGGGAACCCTGCCGTTGTCCGGCAATGCCGCCGAAGTGGAGCAACCATGACAGAATCTCAGCCCCGCGACGATTTCGCCAGCTTCCCCGCGCCCGCCGAGGGCATTCTGGTGGCGATGTTCATCACCGTCCGCAAGGTGGCGCGGTCGCGGGACTTCTACTCGCGCGTCCTGGGCGGCACCGTCATCCTGGAGGAGAATCCGTGCACGGTCAGGCTGTCCAATTCGTGGATCATCATGAACCCCGGCGGGCCGCCCACCCCCGACAAGCCAGGCATCTCGGTGGTCGACTATCAGCCCGGCAACACCACCTCCATCTTCCTGAACCTGCGGGTCGCTGACATCCACGCCTGTTATGAGGAGTGGAAGGCGAAGGGAGCAGAGTTCGTCACGCCGCCGATCGACCGCGGCGCGGAGATCCGCTGCTACCTGCGGGACCCGGACGGATACCTGATCGAGGTCGGCCAGTCCACCGGACTGCTGCGCGGCCATCTCGCCGCAAAGCGCCCGGAGGACCTCCCTGGCTGAGCTCTGTCACCGGCCGGGAACTCCGGCCTGTAAGTCACCATCGGCCAACCTCAGATGGCGCAAGAGTTCCAGGGGAAGATCAGAGCGTCGCCCGGGATGATCGAGACCATGCCTCGCACTGGCCGGTCTTCGGCGGCGTACCCGGTCCTGACGTGTTCGGCGGCCGAGGATGGCAAGTGACCTGCGCCCCGAGAAGGATCCGAACCTTCGACCTACCGCACAGGAGGTCATTTCGAGGCCACCTATCAACTGCTGCTTGCCTGGCCAGAGTCGCTTTGCTGGGTCTTGGACTACAGCTCAATGTCCCCGGTTTTCGTCCCGTCCGGGCACGCGGTGGGCACAACGTGTTGTCCACCGGTTCACTGTCAACCGTCCGTTGACAATGCGGAGGTTGACAAGACGGTGACCCGGCCCGTATCAAGCATCATGCCCTGGTATGTGCCCGAACTCATCGGCCTGTTGGGTGGTGCATGCGTCGGTTTGATCGTTCATTGGAACTACCAGCGCTTGCGCCGCCGTAGGGTCAAGCGGCAACCGGAACGTGAGAGATAACTGTCGCTGTCAAGGTTCGCCGCGTGCGCTTCGGGCCCGCCCTGTGGCCTGGCCCTTGCCGTCAGGCCCGCTGCGTCGGCAGAGACTCCGGGGTCAATGGCGCAGGCTAGACATCCCAGGGGCTTAGCGTGTCAAGCGGCTTGCTGCTGCCGGTGAGCCCAGGCGGTGTTTTCGTCGTAGAGGGTGCGGGTTTTAAGGCAGCCGTGCATGATGCCGACAAGCTTGTTGGCGAGCCGCCGCAGGGCGTCGTTGTGGCCGTGCCCGTTAGCGCGCTGCTGGTCATAGAAGGCGCGGGCGCCGGGGGAGGCACTCAGTGCGGAGAAGGCCTGGGCGTTGAGGGCATCGACGAGCCGGTCGTTGTGCACGAAGCGGGCAGCGACGACTTTCCGCTTTCCCGAAGCGCGGGTGACCGGGCTGGTGGCGGCGTAGTTGCGGCGGGCTTTGCCATCGCGGTAGCGGTGCGGGTCGTCGCCGAACTCTGCGAGCACCCGGGCGCCGGGGATCACGCCCATCCCTGGCTGGGAGGTGAAGATCTCAGCGTCCGGGTGCCGGCCAAAATGCTCCCTCACCTGGTCTTCCAAGACGCGGACCTGCTCGTTCAGGGCAGTGATGAGCGCGATGAGGGACCGGACCGTAGCGGCGTAGGCGCCGGCCAGGACCGGCGGCTGGGCTAGCTGCTCGCTGCGTACCGCCGTCAAGATGACCGTGGCCCGCCCGGTGATGTCCCGCCGCCGGCCCGCTTGAGCGCCGCAGATACCTGGGCGCGGGTGAGCTTCCGGGCCTGCCGCGGGTCCGGGGCTTTGGCGAGCAGCTCGAGCGTGTCCGGGGCGGCCAGGTCACTGAACGCCTCCAGCGCGGCCGGGTAGTACTGCAGCAGCTGGTGCCGCAGCCGCTGAGTCTCCCGCGTCCGGTTCCAGATCATCGTCTTGTGCATCCGTGCCAAGACCTTGATCCCGGCCGCTTCCGGGGAGTCACCAGCTGCCTCGCGCAGCTGGTGGGAGTCGGTGCGGACCATATCCGCCAGCACGTGGGCATCACCGGCGTCGCTCTTGGCTCCTGATACCGCGTGCCGCGCCCGGAACCGCGCCGACTGCTGCGGGTTGACCGGGAACACCCGGTAGCCCGCCGCCACCAGCGCCGTCACCCACGGGCCGTGATCGGTCTCGATCCCGACCAGCAGCTCCGGCTCGTCATCCTCCTCGCCCAGCAGCCCGCCGGCCAGCTCATGCAGCTGGGCCATCCCGGCCATCCCCTCCGGCAGCCGCCGCCTGGCCAGCACCTTCCCGCCCTCGTCCACCACCTCCACATCGTGATGGTCCTCGGCCCAGTCATCACCCACGAACAGCCGCATCAGCCCTCCGCCCGCAGCACCAGAACAACGACGGCGGCCAGGAAGAACCATCGCCGAGCTAATAGCAGCAGTGCTCACGCCCAGGGCAGGCACGACATCCCAGCAGCGATACAGCTCTCCCGGTCACCGGCAGGGGCACGATCTAGCCGCAGGGCTCCACGACCCAGCTGAACGAAGTGCTCACCCGCCGGCGGCCACCAGGCACCGAGTCTGCCGCATCACCGACGGACCCGATAAGCCCTATTAGCTGAACACGACGATGGCGTAGCTGGCATACAGCCCTAGTGCGATGGCGAGACATGTCAGCTGGATGCCGCGTAGCAGCGGACGACGCCGATTCCCAGCAACGAACTTTGCCCACCACGTCCGTCCTTTAGGCGGGTGCCTGGATTGATCCTCCAAGGTCGCTAGAGTTATCGCCGCACTTGCCAAGGTCAGCACGCTTGCGATGACCAGCAGCAGACCTACCGGATGCCTCACGCGCCAATCATGCCCGACTGGGCACGTGTCGGCGATTGGCACAGTTCCCGCGTGCGGGACAGCCTAGTCCTCGCGGACTGGCGCGGCACCCGCACTCGTCTACCTGCACTCGACAGGCGCACGTCAGCGCACCCTGGCCGAGGTGGCAGGCAAGGCCGCGAGGACCCAACTCGCCAAATCCAAGCCCCGCAAGACGGCGAAGCTATCGGGCACGCGGAGGGCACGAACTCGCCGTCCGGCTGCCGAGGACGGCAAATGACCAGCGCGCCCCGAGAAGTGTCGGCGACGGGTGAATACTGACCCCGGCGTGGCGTCTGAATTTTGACCCCCCTGCCTGATCACTCTGGCTCCAGCCGAGCCAGGGGGTGGAAGGGGTGCTTTCAGTGGAGGACTGGGCTGAGATCCGCCGGCTGTACCGGGCGGAGAAGATGCCGATCAAGGCGATCGCCCGGATGCTGGGGATCTCGCGGAACACGGTGCGGGCGGCGATCGCCAGTGACGGGCCGCCCAAGTACGAGCGCAAGCCCGCTGGGTCGATCGTGGATCAGGCAGAGCCGCGGATCCGGGAACTGCTGCGGGCCTATCCGGCGATGCCGGCCACGGTGATCGCCGAGCGGATCGGCTGGGAGCGGGGCCTGACGGTGCTGAAGGACCGGGTCCGGGAGCTGCGCCCGGCCTACCTGCCGCCGGACCCGGCGTCCCGGACCAGTTATGTGGCCGGGGAGATCGCCCAGTGCGACTTCTGGTTCCCGCCGGTGACGGTGCCGGTGGGCTGCGGGCAGGTCCGCCGGCCTGTGCAGCTGCCGGTGCTGACGATGATCACCGGGTATGCGCGGTGGCTGATGGCGGTCCTGGTCCCGTCCCGGGCCGCGGAGGATCTGTTCGCGGGCTGGTGGCAGCTGATCGCGGGGCTCGGGGCGGTGCCGCGGGTGCTGGTCTGGGACGGGGAAGGGGCGATCGGCCGGTGGCGGGCCGGCAAACCGGAACTGACCGATCAGTGCCAGGCGTTCCGCGGCACGCTGGGGGCCAAGGTGGTGGTCTGCAAGCCCGCTGACCCGGAGGCCAAGGGGCTGATCGAGCGGGCCCATGACTATCTGGAGCGCTCGTTCCTGCCCGGCCGGGCGTTCACGTCCCCGGCGGACTTCAACAGCCAGCTGCGGCACTGGCTGACGCTGGTCAATGCCCGTCCGCGGCGGGCGCTGGGCTGCGCCCCCACCGACCGGATCGGTGGGGACAAGGCCGCGATGCTGGCCTTGCCGCCGGTCGCGCCCGCGACTGGGTGGCGGGCCTCAGCCCGGCTGGCCCGCGACCACTACGTGCGGCTGGACGCCAATGACTACTCCGTCCACCCGGCCGTGATCGGCCGCCGGATCGAGGTCATCGCCGGCCTGGACCGGGTCCGGGTGCTCTGCTCTGGGCAGACCGTGGCTGATCATCAGCGGGCCTGGGCCTGGCACCAGACCATCACCGATCCGGAGCATCTGGCGGCGGCCCGGGCATTGCGCCGGCAGCGGGCCACCCGGCTGCGCCCGGTCGCCGAACCGGAGGTCGAGCAGCGGAACCTGGCCGACTACGACACCGCCCTCGGCCTGGACGGAGGGGTGGCCTGATGGCGGCCGCAGCGGCCAGGACGGGCCGGGACACCACCGCCGAGATCGCCTTCCTCACCCGGGCTTTGAAGGCTCCCACGCTGCGCGAGTCGGTGCCCCGGCTGGCCGAGCGGGCCCGGGCCGAGTCCTGGACCCATGAGGAGTTCCTGGCCGCCTGCCTGCAACGCGAGGTCGCCGCCCGCGAAGCCCACGGCGGCGAAGGCCGGATCCGGGCCGCGAAGTTCCCGGCCCGCAAGTCCCTGGAAGAGTTCGACTTCGACCACGCCCGCGGGCTCAAACGCGAGGTCATCGCCCACCTGGGCACCCTGGACTTCGTGACGGCCCGCGAGAACGTGGTGTTCCTCGGCCCGCCCGGCACCGGCAAGACCCACCTGGCCACCGGCCTGGCGATCCGGGCCTGCCAGGCCGGGCACCGGGTCGCCTTCGCCACCGCCGCCCAGTGGGTCACCCAGCTCGCCGACGCCCACCAGGCCGGGCACCTGCAAGCCGAGCTGACCCGGCTGGGCCGCTACCCGCTGCTCGTGGTCGACGAGGTCGGTTACATCCCGTTCGAGCCCGAGGCCGCCAACTTGTTCTTCCAGCTCGTCTCCGCCCGGTATGAGCGCGCCAGCTTGATCGTCACCTCCAACAAGCCGTTCGGCCGGTGGGGCGAGGTCTTCGGCGACGACGTGGTCGCCGCCGCCATGATCGACCGGCTCGTCCACCACGCCGACGTCATCGCCCTCAAAGGAGACAGCTACCGGCTCAAAGACCGCGACCTCGGCCGCGTCCCCGCGGCCACCACAACCGACGACTAACCAGCAACACAACCATGCAGAGGGTCAATATTCAGCCGTCGCTAAGGGGTCAAAATTCGAGCGTCGTTGACAAGAAGTGCGCCCCGAGAAGGATTCGAACCTTCGACCTACCGCTTAGGAGGTCGTTTCGAGGGCACCTGTCAACTGCTGCTTGCCTGGCCAGAGCCGGTTTGCTCGGGCTCTGGCTCTGCCTCGATGTCTCCGGTTTCCGCTCGGTTCTGGCACGGGGCTGGCACGGGGTGGCCTCGTCGGCCATCCAGTGTCAACTCTTCATTGACGCGCTCGTCTCGGCCAGGATGAGGTTGGTTGTCGCTTCCAAGGTGGACGATTCTGGGATCACGCGCTCTTGGATCTCAGCGAGGAGATCCATTGGTCTATGCCACTTGCGCATGTCGTCCGGGGTGAAATCGGAGGCTTGCGGGCGAGTTGCGTGGCGGCAAATCGTCTCGTCCAAAGAGACGTCAAGGTAGTAAAAGTAAGACCGGCCGAGGTGGTCGCGGTGGAGCGCAGTCAGCATCGGCTCGTACCGGTCGGCGTAGAAGATACCGTCGAGAATGACGTGATAGCCGTGGTCTAGCGAGTAACGCGCTACCTGATTGATCAGGCCGATGTTCACCCCGCCGGGTACGTCTTTTTCCTTCAAGATGACCCGCCGGATGAGATCCTGCGAGATCCAGGCCGTGCCGGGTCCGTAGGTTTCGCGCAGGGCCAGAGCTACAGAACTTTTCCCGGCACCTGAATTGCCGCGAAGCACGATGAGCCGAGTCTGATTGGTTCCGATGGTCACGACGGCGATTCTAGGCAGGCACCCGGCGTACCGGCCTGACGCGAACGCACCGCTGAGGTTCGCCGTGCGCCCGCTGGGCCTGGCCTTGGGCCTGGCCCTTGCCGTCAGGCCCGCTGGGGCGGTAGAGGCTCCGGGGTCAACGGCGCGCCGAAGGCGCGTCCCGCTTGCGGGATGCGAAGCACCGTTGAGGCTGGAGGGGCCGACCCGGACAATGCGCGGCGTTCCGCCCCCGCGGCTGTGACTTCTCGACTGCGGCGCAGCTCGCGCAAGACTGGCGGCCAGTTGTTCACGCACGGGCGCGGTACCGGGCTGATACGGCGGGCACCGCATGCGGCCGGTCACCGGGGGCGCCGGGCGCGGCAGCTCGGCACGCCTGGTGGGCTTCCGCCCAAAGGGCGTGACGGAAGCTGCCGCACCGCCAACGGCGAGCCGCCCGGCCCTGACCCCGGCCGCCTACGGCGGGCCACTCTGGCCGCTCATCTCGCCCACGGCTGTCCGCGCCCGCTTCTCGTGCTCCACGTCCAGGCCGTCAGGCCCGGCGCGCCTTGGCGCGCCCTTGAAGCCGTAGAGAAAGTTGTCACAGGGATTCTGGTAGACGGTGGTCCTGGGCTGGCCGGGCTGACTCTAGTTGTCACCGGCTGCGTGCCTTGAATCTGATCCGTTGTCCGCCCTGGCCCGGGATCACTGCTGTGCCCGGTGGGCGCGGCGTGGTGACTTGATAAGAGCCTGGGCTCGTCCCTCGTCCCTGTGCTGTCCGTCGCTGCGGCACTCCGGTCAATCGGTTTCGTTCGTTGATCAGCGAAGGAGTCGTGTGAACGACCAGATGACGATGACGATCGGCGTGGACACTCACACCGACGTCCACGTGGCGGCAGTGCTCGACCCGGCGGGCCGTCTGCTGGAAACCAGGAGCTTCCCCGCCACAACCCGCGGCTATGCCCGGCTGGCGACGTGGGCCGAGTCATTCGGGGCGGTAGACAATGTCGGCATGGAAGGCACCGGCAGCTTCGGCGCCGGTCTGCTGCGGTTTCTGGCCGATTATGGCCTGGCCGTGATCGAGGTCGACCGGCCCGACCGGGCAGGACGCCACTGCAACGGCAAGTCCGATCCCCTGGACGCTGAGTCCACCGCCCGTGCTGTCCAGTCTGGCCGGGCTACCGGCACCCCGAAGTCCCGCGATGCGCAAGTGGAGATGATCCGGGTGCTGCGGGTCGCCCGCCGCAGCGCGATGAAGGCCCGCATCCAGGTCGGTGCCCAGCTCGACGCCCTGATCGTTACTGGACCTGAGCAAGTCCGCGCTCCGCTGCGCAAGCTCACCTCCAAGCAGCGGATCCGGGCCTGCGCTGCCTTGCGCCCCGGGCCGGTGGCTGACCCGGCTTCGGCAGTCAAGACGGCCCTGCGGGCCCTGGCCCGTCGCTGGCAGGCACTGCAGGCCGAGATCGGCGACCTTGAGACCCAGCTAACTCCGCTGGTCACTGCCGCCGCTCCCGGGCTCCTGGCCCTGCCCGGCATCGGAGTTGAGACCGCCGCACAGTTGCTGGTCACCGCCGGGGACAACCCGGACCGGCTCCGGTCGGAAGCGTCTTTCGCCCGGCTGTGCGGGGCCGCCCCGATCCCTGTCTCCTCCGGCCGGACCGACCGGCACCGGCTGCACCGCGGCGGGGACCGGCAGGCCAACGGCGCGCCCTGTGGCGCATCGCCCTGGTCCGCATGGGCTGCCACCAGCCGACCAAGGCCTACGTCGCCCGCCGCACCGCCGAGGGCAAGACCAAGACCGAGATCATGCGCTGCCTCAAGCGCTACATCGCCCGCGAAGTCTTCCCGCTCCTGGTCACCTGACCACGTGCGTCCCGCGAGCGCACCGCCGCCCTCGGAATGGAACGCTCTGTGCTAGCCGGCCAGCCGGGCTTCGCTTGTAGCATCGCCCTGTGGCCGTCCCGGTGCGATCCTTTGACGAGACGCTGCTCCGCGGATTCCTAGCACGGCTGGACCAGCTCGAAACGGATCGGGTCCTTACCCCCGTCATCACTTTGGACCGGCTCCGGGAGTTCCTCGACGACGGGCAGCGCGTCCTCGTCGAGCAGGTCATCGGCCTGCGGCCAAGCGACTACGGGGTGGACACGCCCTACGCAGGGGATCTGGAGCCGGTACCGTCCGACCTGGTCACGGTATCCGGCCAGCAGTACACCGAGCACGGCGAGCGGCGGGCACTGGGCGACAAGTACGTCCCACGGCACGTCTTCGAGAAGTACACCGCGCTGAACGACGCGTTCACGGGCGAGTATCCGGGCCGCCAGCTGCTCGTCCAGTCGTGCTACCGATCGCCCGCTTACCAGGTTGCCGTCTTCGTCAGCTGGCTGGTCACCCGCTACCAGGGCGACATCGGGCAGGCTATCCGGCACGCCTCGCCACCGGGCTACTCCCAGCACACCATCGCAAGCAAGGCGGCCATCGACTTCAAGAACGTCGACGGGTCTCCGTCCGACACCGATCCGGGCGACTTCGCAGACACCGCGGAGTACGCCTGGCTGCGGGAGCACGCAGCGCGGTTCCGGTTCTACGAGTCCTGGCCGCCGGGCAACGAGTTCGGCATGCGGGCCGAGCCGTGGCACTGGCAGTACCGGCCGCTGCCGCGCGAGGCCGAGCTTGGATGAACTACAGCAGTAGATGCCGAACAGTCTTACCGGTACGCCGGAGACCCGTGCCTTGACAACAATAAGAGCGTCAGGGCGGCTCTGGGTGTGGAGTCAGACTCCGTGCAGGCGACGGATTTCGGCGGCGACTGACGCGACGTCGACCGGCACACTGGTGTCCACGGTGATCAGCGGGCCGATGCCGACCGGCCGGTCGTACTTGCCCATCGTTGCCAGTGTCGCTGTCGTCAGCCAGTGAACCTCGTGCCTCGGCCGGGCGTTGTAGCGGGCGACCGCGACCTCGGCGGGACACGCGCAGTACACCTCAACAACGCGGTCGCCCAAGCCACGCAGCTTGCCCCGCTCGTACTCGCTGTGCGGGTGGAAGTTGGCCTCGATCACCATGTCGCCCGCGCAGGCCGCGAGCACCCACAGCAGCTCCATCGACGCACCGCCCAGCCGCCGCGACCAGGCCTGGCCGGGCTCATCCTCGCCTGGGACGTACAGGGCGTCGTGCAGCGTCTCCTTGACCAGGTCCTTCGTTACCAGCGAATACCCGAGTTCCGCCGCCAACGCGAAGGCAAGGCTGCTCTTGCCCGCTCCCAGCCTCCCAGAGACGTACACAAGCCGGCTCACGCCGCCAAGGATGACACAGGCGCTCGCCCTCTCGCGTCGCGGATCGTCCCGCAAGCTTGGTCTTTCCGACATACCTGCGCTGGCACTTGACGGCAATAAGAGCGTCAGACCTGATCGGGGCTGCGTCTCCTCCGCGATCCATGCGAGGTAGTCGGGGTTGCCGTCGATGATCGGCCGGGCTGATATGCCGGGTACCTCGTAGGGGTGCTCGTGCTTGGCCCGCTCGACGATCTCCGCGACCCGGCCGCGGTTGGTGTGCAGGGATGCGCGGCCTTCGGTGCGTTCGTGGACTTCACCGCGCCAGCGGTAGATCGACAAGACAGGCGCGAAGTTATGGACGCTGGCGCACAGCCGGTCTTCGACAAGCTTGCGGCAGAAGTTCCTCAGCCAGTCGGGGTCTGGGGCCGTGATCACTACTTCGCACAGCTCAGTCATTGACGGGTGCCGTTCCCTGGCTTTCGATCAGGCTGCTCATGGTCGACTCGGAGTCCTCACGGGTCTGGCCCATGGAAGCAAAGCCGCTCATGATCCGGTCGTCGTAGCCGAGTCCCACCCAGCGGCCCGACATGCGAAGCCCGTGCGGGTCGAGCACGAAGTACATCGTGCCCTTGGACCGGATCGAGCCGTCGTTGGCTGCATACCAGCCCATCAAGATCTCGTTGTCCCACAGGCGCAGCTCACCGCTCCAGTGGTAGCCGCCTTCCTCCTCGCTCAGCCCCCGCGTGATCGTGGCGACCTGGAGCAGCTCGCCCTCTTGTCGGATCTCTACACGCTGGGAAGCGATCTTCTCGACTCCTCCCCGTGACGTCTGCCAGGAGGCCCACCACTCGCCGGACAGCTTGATGCGGTGCGATGGCCGTCCCGCCAGCTCATGAACTGAGACACCCAGGGCGTCAGCGATCGCAAGGGCAACCGTCAGTAGGGGTTGCTGTTCGCCTGCCTCGTAGCGGCGGATCTGGCGGACATCCACGCCCGCCGCAGTTGCTAGGTCCTTCTGCGACATGGCGAGTTCGGTCCGACGCTGCCGCATGACCTCGGATATTTCCACTCCCACATCTTGCCGGACTAATTCGTCCTTGACAAAAGGACTAGTACGCCCTCAGCATAGGACTTGAACGTCCTCTAGAGAGGGCGAAAAAGTCGTAGCCCAACCGAATGGCTACACAGTGCACACGAAGGGATAGACGACATGCGACTCAGGATCGACACGAGCGGTATCCAGTTCCGGGTGGCAGCCATGCCGCAGAAGCGGCCGGACTTCACCGACAAGAGCACCAACCGCGCCAGTGAGAAGCGGCAGGCGACGACGCCGGACGGACGGCTGATCTGGACGGTGCGGCTGGACGCGATCGACAACAGCAACGAGACCAGGGAAACCATCTGGGTCGAGGTGGCCGGAGACGAGCCCAAGCTGACCTTCGATGGCTTCGCCCAGGTCTCGGGGCTGGTGTACGCCCCGTGGGTCGGGCGTGACGGCAAGATCAAGCGGGCCTTCCGCGCCGACGCCATCACCGCCCTCGCTGAGGCCCGCAAGGTCTCGGCCGCGTGAGCCACGGCCACACGCTGCCGAACCTGGCCCGCACATCCGGCCCGGCCACCTGCCGGACCGGTGACCGATCCCCATCTCGCGAACGAACAGGAGAACCCTCATGACCGCACCCGCCAAGACCGCCAGCAACGGCACCAAGCCCGCCCCCGAACGCCCCAGCGGCATGGCCCGCGTCCGGGAGGCTCAGTCCTACCACCTGGCCAGCCTGGCCCATGATGCCGCCTTCGAGGCCGAGCGCCTGTGCACCCAGATCTACCGCACCGCCTCGGACGGCTACCTGCGGGAACCTGCCACCACCGAGGCACCGAACGCGGCCGACGACCCGGCCATCCACGCGAAGGCCCATGAGGCGCTGGAGTGCCTGGCCACCGCGATCACGTATCTCAACTACCTGTTCGGCATCCTGCAGGACGCCTGACAAATCAAATGCCGGGCCTGGGGGACGGCCATCCCCCGGCCCGGCTCACCAGATCAATCCCCATCTCGCGAAAGAACAGGAGATCTTGGCATGTCCAAGGTTACACGCGTGCCTGCCCGCAGGCCCAGCCCGCGAACCATCGAGTTCGCCTCGGCCACCGATGGCCACCGGGTCATGTACCACGAGCCGATCTGCATCGATTGCGGCTCATTCGACATCACCAAGACCGAACTGGTCACTGGTGACGGCATCACCGAACTGGCACTTGTCTGCGAAGTGTGCGGCTCGGCGTGGCCGGTCGCCTGCGTCGTGGACTGGACCACCCCACCGCCGGGCCGGTGAGCCATGGCCAGGACCAAGACTCGCGCCGGTCAGCTCGGCGTCATCTACATGCTGCATTTCGATCAGCCGTACCGGCACGCCCGCCACTACGTCGGCTGGACCGAGGACCTGCTCGACCGGCTGGAGGCCCACTCCACCGGCCACGGAGCCCGGCTCGTCGCCGTCATCTGGGCGGCCGGGATCGGCTTCATCGCTATCCGCATCAGCGAAGGCACCCGGGCCACGGAACGCGCCATCAAGAACGCGGGCGGCGCGACCCGCTACTGCCCGGCCTGTACCTCCCGGCCGTGGAACGGCCACTGGTCACCGCTGACCAGCGAATTCATCCCGCGCGTCTACGCCAACCCCGCTGGAAGGCGGTGAACGTCATGGCCAAGAACACCCGCAACGACCGCAACAACCCCTACCTAGTCGAAGGCTGGGCGGTCGACTTCCACCGCTCCAAGGCGGGGATCGCCTGGCGCTGGCGCACCGAACTGGCGCTGCTCACCGCCACCGTGGCCGGGTACGCCCGGCTCGCAGCAGCCATCACCGCCTTGTGGGCGGGCATCACTCTGGCGGCCCTCATCACGGCCGCGCTCGTCGTACCACACTCGCGGCGGTTCCTCAAGCGGCGTGGCTGGTGCCTGATCGTCCGGCACCGGCTGCAAAGAGTCTGCTACGAGACCCGGATGCACACCCGCGCCGGACGGCTCCCGCTGATTTTGTGGATCCGCCCGACCAAGGTCGGCGAACGAGCCTTCGTGCTCTGCCGGGCCGGTATCTGCGCGGACGATTTCGACGCCTACACCGCCGAGATCGCCTCAGCCTGCTACGCCCGCGAAGCGCGGGTCATCCGCAACAAGAAATGGTCCCAGCTGGTCACCGTCGACGTGGTCCGCCACGACCCGCTGACCCCGCAAGTCATCATTCCCTCTCAGGTGATCCCGCCCGACCGGACCAGGCAGCCAGCATGACCGGCCGCCAGCTCACAGGCCGCCACGAGGCGGTCAAGCTCACCAGCCAGCTCGCCCGGGGCGACATGATCGCCCTGGATGGCCTCGGCGGGTTCACCATCACCAGCGTCGAGCCCTACGGCACGCAGGCGCTCATCCGGCTCGCCACCGCGAACCTCGCGGTCATCTGCGCACGCAACGTGCGCTGGTCGGCCATCGCACCGGACGTCCCGGTCTACCTGCACGGCTACCAGGCCTGCCAGACCTGCGACGGCAAAGGCATCGTCTTCGCCGACCACGGTGACGGCCAACCGGCCTGGGACACCGACCGCACCCGCTGGGTCACCCGCTGACCCCAACCCCCTCTGGCAGGCCCCGGCATCACCCGGGGCCTGCCACCCATCCCCGAAGGAGGCACCCCCTCATGACCACCATCACCCCGGCCGGGTTCCCGTTCTCCATGTTCGACCCCATCCACCTGGGCATGGACGAGAACGGCGAGCACGTGTTCGTCAATCTGGCCGAACGCAACATGCTGCTCGGCGGTGAGCCCGGCGCGGGCAAGTCCTCTGGTATCAACCTGATCGTCGCCCACGGCGCGCTGTCGTGTGACTGCAAGCTCATCCTCGTTGACGGCAAGCGGGTCGAGCTCGGCCCCTGGCGCGACTGCGCCGACCTGTTCATCGGCCCGTCGATCAAGGCCGCGACGGAGGCGTTCGAGGCCTTCCAGAAGACCATGGACACCCGCTACGACAAGCTCCTGGCCGACGGCCGCCGCAAGATCACCCGCGAGTCGGGTGAGCCGGTCTACCTCATCGTCATCGACGAGTACGCCTACTTCTCGGCCACCGTCGGCAGCAAAGCTGAACGGGAGAAGTTCGCGGCACTGACCCGCGACCTGGTGGCCCGGGGCCGCGCCGCTGGCGTCATCGTCATCCTGGCCACCCAGCGGCCATCGCATCAGGTCATCGACCCATCCATGCGGGACTTGTTCGGCTACCGGTGGGCCTTCAGGTGCACCACCGACTCCAGCTCCGACACCGTGCTCGGGCACGGCTGGGCCGGGGAAGGCTTCACCGCCGCCAGCATCGACCCGCTCGCACGCGGCGTTGGCTGGCTGCTGTCGGAGACCGGCGTCCCACGCCGGATCAAGTCCGCTTACCTCACCGACGACGACGTGGCCTACCTCGCCAACTTCGCCGCCACACTGCGGCACGGAACCGAGGCCGCATGAGCCTCACACACGCCCCCATCCCACTCCACGGCCGCACACCCGGGGCCAGTCCCAGCAGGGCACACAGTGTCAAGGCCCGGTTGACACGAAAGCGGCCACGGCGGCCCGTCGAGAACGATGAGTACGCCGCGTTCGCCCTGCGCGTCCTGCGCGCCTACAGCCGCCGCATCGCCGCTGGCGACGTTGACGCCTTGGCCGATATGGCCGATCTCGCCGCCGAGGTCGAGACCGCCATGGGCCGGGCCGTCACCGGTCTGCGCGAACGGGGCTACTCCTGGGCCGACATCGGTACCCGGCTCGCCATCACCCGCCAGGCTGCCCAGCAACGCTGGGGACACCTGGCATGACCACCGCGACAGCGGCCATCAGCCCCGAACCATCCGGCTCGGGGCCGGTGGCGACTGCCGACGACACCACCGAAACCATCTCCTGGGGCGACTTCCGCACCTGGGAACGCCAGCTCGCCTCATCGGGCACCTGCACCCACCCCATCCGGCTGCACGGCCGCATCGAAGCCATCGACAAGGCCACCGGTGAACTCGCCCCCGTCTACGACACCCGCTCCGAACCCGGCGGCGTGCTCCACGTCGCCTGCGGCAACCGCCGCGAAAGCGTCTGTCCGGCCTGCTCGCAGGTCTACAAGCGCGACGCCCGCCAGCTCGTCCGCGCTGGCCTGGCGGGCGGCAAAGGCGTCCCGGAGACGATCGCGGCGCACCCGTGCGTGTTCGCCACCCTCACCGCCCCCAGCTTCGGCCCGGTCCACTCCCGCCGCATGCGCGGCCGCACCGTCCTGCCCTGCCACCCCCGCCGCGACGCGAACGCCCGGCGCTGCCCGCACGGCCACGACATTTCCTGCCCGACCCGGCATGTCGAGGATGATCCGCGGCTCGGCCGCCCACTCTGCGCGGACTGCTACGACTACGACGCCGCCGTACTGTTCAACTTCTGCGCGGGTGACCTGTGGCGCCGGTTCATCACCTACCTGCCCCGCCAGCTCGCCCGGCTGACCGGCGTCAGCCTCAAAGCCTTCGGCGCGGCGGTCCGCATCCGGTTCGTCAAGGTCGCCGAATACCAGGCACGCGGCGTCGTCCACTTCCACGCCGTCATCCGCCTGGACGCCAACAGCGAGACCTACCAGCCACCCCCGGCCGCCTACTCGGCCGTCCTGCTGGCCGACGCTATCCTTCAGGCCGCCGATGCCGTCTCGGTTACCGCTGCCCCGGACAGCGCACCCGTCCGGCTCACCTTCGGCACCCAAAACGACGCTCGCCCCATTCAGCGGGACACGCTCGTAGCGACCGGCCGCCCCCTCGACCTGGCCGCCGTCGCCAACTACATCGCCAAGTACGTCACCAAGGCCGTCGACGTGCCCGGCCTGCCCGATACCCGCATCCGGCACGCTTCCGAGATCGACGGCCTCCGCTGCTCGGCCCACCACCGGCAGATGGTCCGCACCGCCTGGCAGCTCGGCGCACGCGACGCCACCGGCGATCCCCGGCTACGGCTGCATGCCCACCAGCTCGGCCACGGCGGCCATCCCCTGACCAAATCCCGCCGCTACTCGGTCACCTTCGGCCAGCTCCGCGCCGCCCGCACCAGCCACCGCCGCGCCCAGCGCCACCCCAACGGTGAACGCGACCCCTGGGGCCGCCCCCTCGATGAAACCACCGTGCTCGTCCTGGCCACCTGGACCTACGCCGGAACCGGCTACACGCCGCAGAGCCCCGGCGCAGAACTGGCCCTCACATCGGCCGACCTGGCACGTGGCCGCTAGCTCGAGCGTCGTTTCACCGTCAATCCGCCTTTGACACTCAACCGCCCCTCAGGAAGGAGGCGAATACGCACCATGCAGCCTGAGACTCAGGCTCGTCCCACCCAGCTCCTGACCGTGGCCGAGGTCGCCGACTGGCTCCGCGTCGAACCACGCTACGTCTACCGGCTCGCCAGCTCCGGCGAGCTGCTCCGCGTCTACATCGGCCGCTACGTCCGCATCCCCGCCAGCTCCGTCGAGGCCTACATCGACGCGCACACGGCCGAACCGGTTCGGCCTCGTCGCCCTGGTCCTCGTGGCCATCGCCGTCTCAGGGCGGTGCCTCATGCCGAACAGTAAGGGCCGCCGTCGCCGCTTCGGCGCGGTGCGCCGTCTGCCCTCTGGCCGCTGGCAGGCCCGCTATCCCGGCCCAGATGGCATCGTCCGTCCCGCAGACGACACCTTCGCCACCAAAACCGAAGCCGAGGTCTGGCTCACCCGCAAGGAAACCGAACTGATCGATGGCGAATGGATCGACCCGGACGCAGGCCTGATCCTGGTGCCGGACTATGGCGCAACGTGGATCGAGGAACGCGCCGGGCTCCGCCCCAAGACGGTCGCCATCTATCGCGGGCTGCTGCGCTGCCACATCACTCCTCCTCTGGCGACCGTCACTGTCGGGTCACTGACCCTTGCTCGCGTCCGTCGCTGGCGCAAGACGCTGCTCGACTCCGGAGTCAGCCCGGTCACCACCGCCAAGGCGTACCGGCTGCTGCGCGCCATCATGAACACCGCCGTAGACGACGGGCTGATCCGCCGTAACCCTTGCCGCATCAAAGGCGCAGGCACCGAGGAATCCCCCGAGCGCCCTGTCCTCTCGATCAGCGAGGTCTACGCGCTGGCCGATGCGGTCGGCCCTCGTTACCGGGCGCTGATCCTGCTGGCCGCCTTCACCAGCCTGCGGTGGGCTGAACTCGCCGCGCTCCGTCCCGCAGACATCGACCTGGAAGCGCGCACCGTCCGGGTCACCCGCCAGCTCAATCACCACCAGGCAGGCCGAACATTCGGCCCTCCCAAGTCAAGAGCTGGCCGCCGCACCGTCGTCTTCCCCGACCTGATCACACCGGACCTGCGTACCCACCTCGACGCGCTACCGAAGGACGCGGCTCTCGCGTTCGCCAACTCGATCGGGACGCCTTTGGCTCACTCCAACTTCCGCCGCCGAGTCTGGCTGTCTGCGCTTGAAGCGGCCAGCCTGCCCAGCATCCACTTCCACGATCTGAGGCACACCGGCAATCAGCTCATCGCCAACGCGGGCGCAAACCCCCGGGAACTCATGGAGCGGATGGGCCACGACAGCTCTCGCGCCGCGCTCTGATCTACCTGCACTCATCCGATGACCGGCAGCGCGCTCTGGCCGATGCGGTCGGCGACACGGCACGCGCTCAGCTCGCCAAGCCCAAGCAGCGGAAGAAGGCGAACCGATCTGGCACGTGAATGGCACGCAGCACTTGGCCGTGTGTCCCCGAAAAACCCAGCGCCCCGAGAAGGATTCGAACCTTCGACCTACCGCTTAGGAGGCGGTTGCTCTATCCCCTGAGCTATCGGGGCCGGGGACGCCGCCCAGCTTAACTGGTCCCTGCTGGCCCTGCGATCGCCTCGATGAGGCATCGTAGGCTTGGGGGTCATTGGTTCGGCATGAGGAGCTGGCGTGCAAGTCCGGGACGTGATGACAGAGGCGACGGTCACCGACGCCCCGAGCGACAACCTGCGCACCGCCGCCGAGCGCATGTGGCGCGAGCAGACCGGTTCGCTGCTGGTGGTGCAGGATGGCCGGCTGATCGGGATCATCACCGAACGGGACGTGCTGCGGGCGGTGGCGCTGGGCGCCGATCCGGACCGGGCGACGGTGGACGAGGCGATGACGGTGGACGTGTTCACGGTCTCGCCGGACATGCAGCTGCACGTGGCGGCCCGGGAGATGGCGGCACGGTGGATCCGGCACCTGCCGGTGCTGGACAGCGGTCAGCTGCTCGGGGTGGTCAGCATGCGCGACATCACGGGGGTGTTCGGCGCGCTCGGGGCCGGTGACAGCGAGATCGACATCGAGCACGAATTCGACCAGCTGGTCCGGAAGCGCCGGCTGGCCCGGATCGAGGGCACCGAGATCGACTGACCGGCCCCCGCCCCGGTGCCCTTTTAGGGAAGATCAAAAGGCAGTTGCAGCCCGTCGAGGGCGTGCGCGCAGGCGTCGTCCGGCTGCTGGGCGGGCAGGCCGCCGATGATCCCGGCTACCAGGTCGCGAAGGCGGGCGACGTTGGCCGAGAACACCTCGAACACCTCGGACTGGGTCACGCCGGCGCCCGCTTCGATGCCCGCGTCCAGGTCGGTGACCAGGGCGAGCGGGATGTAGCAGAGGGCCAGCTCGCGAGCCAGCACGGCCTCCGGGTAGCCGGTCATGCCCACCAGCGTCCAGCCCTGGGCGGCGAACCACTGCGACTCGGCGCGGGTGGAGAACCGCTGGCCCTCGATGACGACCAGGGTGCCGCTGGGCACCGGCGGCCAGCCTGCCTCATTGGCGATCGCGATCGCGCGCTCACGGCCGGTCGCGCAGTACGGGTCGGCGAACGTGACATGCATGGCGTTGTGGTCGTAGAACGTGTTCTCGCGGCTCCGGGTGCGGTCGACCAGCTGGTCGGGGACCGCGAGCGTGCCCGGGCCGAAATCGGGGGTCAGCGAGCCGACCGCGCTGGGGGCGACGACCTGCCGGACGCCGAGGGAGCGGAGCGCCCAGAGGTTGGCCCGGTACGGGATGCGGTGCGGCGGGAACCGGTGGTCGCGGCCGTGCCGGGGCACGAACGCGACCCGGCGCCCCGCCACCTCGCCGACCGTGATCGGGTCGCTGGGCGGCCCGAACGGGGTGTCGGTCTTGACCTCTTCGGCCTGGTCCAGGAACTGGTAGAAGCCAGAGCCCCCGATGACCCCGATGTCGGCGATGGGCGGCATCGCCGTCAGGCAACCTTCTCGCTGGTGGAGCCGGACTTACCGGACGAGCTCGAGCTGGAGCTGCTGGAGTCCTTGCTGGAGTTGCTGGCCGAGCTGTCGGCCTTGGCGCTGCTCTTACTGTCGCTGCTGGAACTGTCGGACTTGCTGCCCGCTTCGGACTTGCTGCCGTCCTTGTCCTTGCCACCGGTCACCGAGCCGTTTCCATTGCTGCTGGAGCGGCTGTCGGTGCGGTAGAAGCCCGAGCCCTTGAACACGATGCCGACCGGAGAGAACACCTTGCGCAGGCGACCGTGGCAGACCGGGCAGTCGGTCAGCGGGTCGTCGCTGAACTTCTGCACCTTCTCTAGCTGCTCGCCACATTCGGTGCAGGCGTACTGATACGTGGGCACAGGTGCTCCCTCCGGGCTCCGCGCGATGCTAGCACTCTCACGAATCGAGTGCTAATACTAACTCACCTGCGTAACAGTCATCGGAGGCTCACGATTCCCTGTGACGGCAGCGCAACCGCCGATACCGGCTGGTCATGCGGCTCGGCCGGCACCTCGTCGATCAGCTCACCGTCGTAGAGCAGGGCGACGACCGGAACCCGCTCCCCCGCCCGGGCCAGCGCCCGGTCGTAGCTGCCGCCACCCCGGCCCAGCCGCCGCCCCTGGCGGTCCACGGCCAGCGCGGGCACCAGCACCAGCGCGGCCCGGCTGATCGCGTCCACCCCGCGGGATGGTTCGGAGGGCTCGAGCACGCCCCGCGGGCCGGGGACCAGCGAGTCGGGGCCCTCATAGGACGCCCACTCCAGGTCACCGTCGGCGCGCAGCCGGGGCAGGATCACGTAGGTGCCGCGCTTCCACAGGCCGAAGACCAGGCGGTGGGTGCCGGGTTCGGTGGCCATCGAGTAGTAGGCGGCCACCGTTCCGGCCATTTCGGCCTGCGGCCACGACAGCACGTGGTCGCGGATCAGCCGGCTGGCGGCGTCCCGCTCCTGTTCGGACCGACTCCGCCGGGCCTCGTTTACGCTGGTCCGCAGGGCGGCCTTAGCGGCCGCCGGGCCGGCACGCCCGGGCTCAGAAACGGGCTCTTGCACGTGTGCCTCCGCAAACTCGTTAGGGTTCCAGCATGGCCGATTCTTCTGCCGTCACGAAGGCCGTAGTCCCCGCCGCAGGTCTCGGGACAAGGTTCCTGCCTGCGACAAAAGCCACTCCCAAGGAAATGCTGCCGATCGTCGACAAGCCGGCGATCCAGTATGTGGTGGAGGAGGCCGTCGCCGCAGGCCTGGATGACGTGCTCCTCATCACCGGGCGCAGCAAGCGCTCGATAGAAGACCACTTTGACCGTGCGTACGAGCTCGAAGAGGCGCTGGCCGCCAAGGACAACACCGACGGGCTGGCCCAGGTCCGGGAGTCCGCCGAGCTGGCCACCGTGCACTACGTGCGGCAGGGCGACCCGCGCGGCCTCGGTCACGCCGTGCTGTGCGCGGCCCGTCATGTCGGCCACGAGCCGTTCGCGGTGCTGCTCGGCGACGACCTCATCGACCCGCGGGACCCGCTGCTGACCCGGATGATCGAGGTGCGCGAGCGCTTCGGCGGCAGCGTGGTGGCGCTGATGGAGGTCGACCCCGAGCAGGTGTCGCTGTACGGCTGCGCGGCCATCCAGCCGACCGACGAGGACGACGTCGTCAACATCACCGACCTGGTGGAAAAGCCGGTCCCGGGCAACGCGCCGAGCCAGTGGATCATCATCGGGCGCTACGTCTGCGACCCGAAGGTGTTCGACATCCTCCGGCAGACCCCGCCCGGTCGCGGGGGCGAGATCCAGCTCACCGACGCGCTCAAGACGCTGGCCAGCGACCCGGACAGCGGCGGCGGCGTGCACGGCGTGCTGTTCCGCGGCCGCCGTTACGACACCGGTAACAAGCTGGACTACCTGCGGACGCTGGTGATGTTCGGCTCCGAGCGCCCGGACCTGGCCTCGGAGTTCGTGCCCTGGCTGCGCAAGCACCTGGAGTCGCTGTCGTGACCGCAGAGACCGGTCACCACGACCACGCTGGTCACCACCACGGCGACCCGGGCCAGATGACCAGCGTCGAAGCTCACATCTCGGACATCCTCGGCACCATCCGGCCACTCCCCCCGACCCAGCTGGCCATCCCGGAGGCGGAGGGGTGCGTGCTGGCCGAGGACATCGCCGCCAGCCGCCCGCTGCCCCCGTTCGACAACTCGGCCATGGACGGGTACGCGCTGGTCGCCGCCGACGTGGCCGACGCGTCCAAGGACACCCCGGTCAAGCTGCGGGTGAGCGGTGAGGTGGCGGCCGGCGACACCGGCGCCTACGCGGTCACCCCCGGCAGTTGCCTGCGGATCACCACCGGGGCCAAGCTGCCCGCCGGGGCGGACGCGGTCGTGCCGGTGGAGGACACCGACGGCGGGCTCGCGCAGGTCGTGATCAAGGCCAGCGTCCAGCCCGGCGATTCGGTGCGGTTCAGCGGCGGCGACGCGCGCCAGGGCGAAGTGCTGCTGCCCGCCGGTACCCGGCTCGGCCCCATGCAGGTCGCGGTGCTGGCCGCCTCGGGGCGGGGCCGCGCCGAGGTCTACCCGCGGCCCCGGGTGGTGGTGCTGTCGACCGGCGACGAGCTCACCAGCCCGGGCACGCCGCTGGCGCCCGGCAAGATCTGGGACTCCAACAGCTACATGCTGATGGCGGCCGCCCACGAGGCCGGCTGCCTGGCCTACCGGCACGGGCCGATCCCGGACGACCCGCTGGAGATGCTGCCCGCGATCGAGGACCAGCTGCTGCGGGCCGACCTCATCGTGACCAGCGGGGGGGTCAGCATGGGGGGCGAGCACGACGTCGTCAAGGAGACGCTGAGCCGCCTCGGCACCGTCCAGTTCCGCAAGGTCGCGATGCAGCCGGGCATGCCGCAGGGGTTCGGCACGATCGGCGAGGACCAGACGCCGATCTTCACCCTGCCCGGCAACCCGGTCAGCGCCTACGTGTCGTTCCAGCTGTTCGTGCTGCCCGCGCTGGGCGCGCTGCAGGGCCAGCCGGGCCGGCACCTGCCCACCTTCCCGGCGACCACGACCGGGCCGCTGCGCTCCCCACCCGGGCGGCGGTCCTTCCTGCGCGGCGTGCTGGACGCGGCCGAGGGCACGGTCACCCCGCTGACCGGCCAGGGCTCGCACCAGATCGCCACCCTGGGCCGGGCGAACGCGCTGATCGTGGTGCCCGAGTGGGTGGTGCAGATGAAGGAAGGCGACAGCGTCGAGGTCCTGGTCCTGCCATGAGCGAGACGAACGGCGCGGGCGGCACGGCCGGCACGGCCGGCCCGGGATCGCTGACGCATCTGGACGCGGCCGGGCAGGCGCGGATGGTCGACGTCTCGGCCAAGGACGTGACCGCCCGCACGGCCCGGGCGTCCGGCCGGGTGCGCCTGTCGGCCGCCGCGGTAGCGGCGCTGCGGGCGGGCGAGGTGCCGAAGGGTGACGCGCTGGCGGTGGCCCGGATCGCGGGTATCCAGGGTGCCAAGCGGACTCCGGACCTGATCCCGCTGTGCCACCCGATCGGGCTGCACGGGGTCACCGTCGACCTGACGGTGACCGACGACGGGGTGGACATCACCGCGACCGCCCGGACCGCGGACCGGACCGGGGTGGAGATGGAGGCACTCACCTCGGTCAGCGTGGCCGCGCTGGCCCTGATCGACATGATCAAGGCGGTCGACCCGGCCGCGGTCATCACCGACGTGCGGGTGGACGAGAAGACCGGCGGGAAGACCGGGTTGTGGCAGCGGCCGGCCGGAGGGGAACTCTGATGCGCGCGCTGGCGGTCACGATCTCCAACCGCGCCGCGGCCGGCGTCTACCCGGACCGGTCCGGGCCGGTCCTGGTCGACCTGCTGCGCCGCGCGGGCTGCGACGTGGTGGACGGACCGCTGGTCATCCCGGACGGGGAACCGGTCGCCGACGCGCTGCGGGACTCGGTCGCGGCCGGTTACGACGTGGTCATCACGACCGGCGGCACCGGCCTGACCCCGGCCGACCTGACCCCGGAGATGACCCGCCGGGTGCTCGACCGCGAGATCCCCGGCATCGCCGATGCCATCCGCACGGCCGGTTCGGCCGCCGGGGTGCCGACGGCGATCCTTTCCCGGGGCATCGCCGGGCTGGCGGGCCGCACGCTGATCGTCAACCTGCCCGGGTCCACCGGCGGGGTCAAGGACGGCATGGCCGTGCTGAGCCGGGTCCTCGAGCACGCGGTGGACCAGGTGCACGGCGGGGACCACCGCCGCGGCGCCGCCAACGAGGTGCCCGAACCCGGCAGCGAATAGCCTGGCATTTGAACTGGCCGTGTTTAGATGGCGTCCGGCTGGTTACCAGGCAATGATTGGACCCGTGGGACGAATGCGTGGCTGGCCTGCCACCCTCTACGAGCCGAGGCTGCTGGACGAACCTGTCGCCCTGCGCCCGGTCCGGGTCAGGGACGCGCGGACCTGGCGGGAGATCCGGGTGCGGAACGCACCGTGGCTACGGCCGTGGGAGCCGACCAACCCCGAGACGCCGCTGTACCGGTCCAGCCTGAGCCCGTACGTGTCGATGGTCCGGGCCATGCGCCGGGAGGCCCGGCTCGGCCAGGCGCTGCCCTGGGTCGTCACCTACGGCGATGAATTCGCCGGGCAGCTGACGGTCGGCAGCATCGTGTGGGGTTCGGCCCGTTCCGGCCAGGTCGGCTACTGGATCGACGAGAAGTTCGCGGGCCGCGGCATCATCCCCACCGCGCTGGCTATGGCGGTCGACCACAGCTTCCGCGTCGTCGGCCTGCACCGGCTGGAGGCCAGCATCCGCCCCGAGAACCACGCCAGCCGCCGCGTGGTCGAGAAGCTGGGGTTCCGGGACGAGGGCCTGCGCCGCCGGCAGTTGCACATCGACGGCGCCTGGCGCGATCACCTCTGCTACGCGATCACCTCTGAGGAGGTGCCCGACCGGCTGATGACCCGGTGGCGCGGCGCCGTCCTGGCCTCGAAGTCGGGCACGAGCTCCGCCTGACGCATGCGCTCGGTCGGCGGTGCGCGAGTTCTGGGTCAGCGGTGCTGGTCCGTGACGCGGAACCGGCTGATATAGGCCAGGTCGATGGCCACGATGCCGATCCACACGACCAGCAGGCCCCAGAAGCCGGCCGGATGCTGCCCGGCCGCGACCGCGATCGCGCTCAGCGGGATGCCGAACACCAGCGAGGCGAGCACGAAGAAGGCCGGGCCGCGCGGGCGGTCCGGCCGCAGCCGCCCGTGCCCGTAGCCGGCCACCCGGCTGTCGACCCGGGCATCGATCTCCCGGTCGACCTTGGACAAAAACGAGTCGATCACCGCGGACTGATACTCCGGCGGGAGTTCCCGGTGGGTCTCGGCCGCCGCCCGGATCTCGTCCGCGGAAAACGATGAGCTGATCACGCTTCAGGTATATGCGCGGCGCCCCGGAAACACAGTGGGGCTAACCCCCGTTCTGATGGTGAGGCTGGTGGCAGCGGCTCACGGGGCAGCGGGCAGCAGCCCGGCGCGCCGCTGGCAGTAGCCGCGCGGGCGGCCGTGATTGCGATTCGGTGATCTTGCGACACACCGGGGCTTATCCTCGTCACCGCCTTCCTCAGCGCTTACGCTGCGTCTCGTGAGCAGGCGCCTGCCGGGCTTCGCACGCTCACGCAGCCCGCTTCGGCCGGTGTGATCCGAGGGAGAGACCGTGAGCAGCGCGATCCTCTATGTCGCCATCGTGGCGATCTGGATCGGCGTGCTCGTCCCCCGGTTCGTCTACCGCGATGGCACCCAGAGCGGCGCCAGCGGATTGCGGCGGTTCTCCCGTCACTTCGGCGCTTCCCGTCCGGCTGACGACCAGGAAACGCCGGCTGCCTCGGAGCCAGACGACCGCGCCGGTTTCGACCCGGACGGCCGGGCGGGCTTCGACCCGGCGGGCCGCCCTCGCTACACGAGCTTTGTTCCCCCCGAGCCCCGGCAAGACGTCCCCGCGTCACACTCAGAGTCACGCTTCGATCACGGAGAAAACGTTTCTTCGCCGGTCAGCGGGAACAGAGGGGGCATGGCTCAGCGTCACCAGCCGGATGCGCCGCCACCGCCGGTCCGGTCGTACGGATGGTCGGCCGACGAGGTAGCGCGGCAGGAGCACCTCAACCGCCGCGGCGGCAGCCGCTCGCAGGACTCGGCAGCCGCGGCCGGCCGCGAAGCCGCACCGCCCCCCAGAGCCCCACGCGCCTCTTACGAGCCGGTACCGCGCGCCCGGCAGGCCCCGGAGGTCCATCACGACGGGCCGCCGCCGTCTGCGACGGACGACGCCTACGACGAGGGCTACGCGGACGACGCTTATTACGACGGCGCCGACGACGCCGAACGGCGGGCCCGGATGGTGCGCAGCCGCCGCCGGATGCTCTGGCTGCTGCTGGTGCTGACCGTCATCGGCATCGCCCTCACCTACCTGCAGCTGGCCTCCTGGTGGATCATCATCCCGCCGCTGGCGCTGCTCGGCGGCTACCTGATGCTGCTGCGCGAGGCCGCCCACGCCGACGCCGAAGCCCGCGAGCGCCGGGCGGCCGAGCACGCCACCGAGACCGCCGCCGATAGAGCCGACCGCGCCCGTACGGCCCGCCCGTCGCCGTCCCCCGCTCAGGCTCCCGCGGCCCAGTCGCCCGCGGCCGCTACCGCCGAGACCGGCCCCCGGGCCGCCGTCATCGACCTCTCCGAGCACGTCAACGACCAGCTCTACGACCAGTACGCCGACGCCAAGCTCCGCGCGGTCGGCGACTGAGCCAGCGCGCCACCCCGCTACCCCGCGGCGAACGCGCAAGGCACCCCTGACCTTTGCTAGGCTGACATCCGTTCTCGGGGCTGTAGCGCAGTCCGGTAGCGCACCTCGTTCGCATCGAGGGGGTCAGGGGTTCAAATCCCCTCAGCTCCACCCGTGAATCCGCAGGTCAGCGGCCTGCACAGGTCTTTACCTCTCCCGGCTACGCCGCCCATGCCCGATTCTGGGAGCGATGCCTCCCCACGTTCTTGCAGCGCGGCGCGCAGCTCGGCTCGCATGCCGGGCTCACATGGCCGGTTACCGCTGGCGCGAGACCTTCGGGGACGACGCGGCGCCGTCATGATCCGCCACATCGCCGCCACGCAAGGTCATCGCTTTGACGCACCTTGACATCACCGCAGAATACGGCGTTCCATGAAATTGATTGCTCTCGCTCTTGGGAGGAGGCCCTGGTGGCCATGGCCACAGTTGGCGACACCTGCTCCGGACATGAGCAGCGGCCAACGCACCCCCCAAGAACTCGATGATGCCGACACCCGGGTCTGCGCAGAAGTCCGTGAGTAGCCAGAGCAGTCGCTTCGGTCCGGCAGGGCATCGTCCGATCAAGGAGCCCTTCAACCGGGCCGGGAGGCGGACCGCTTGGCAGCGAAGATCATTGGCTGGATCGTAGTAATTCTGATCGTCATCTGGGTCATTTCTGATCCAACGGCGGCTGGGACTTCTGTGCACAATTGGATCACAGACATTGTGTCGTTCTTTACTCACTTGGCCAGAGGATGAGATAGCGCGCTAACTCATCGCAGCCCGGCCTGGTATGCCTCCACGCCCGAGCGTGGGTGCGTTGACCAGCCAGAGCCGGGCTCCTGGCGAGCGAGGGATCGGTTCAACACAGCCCGGGCACACCGATCCGCAGACTTGGAAGGAGGCGCCAGGCAGCGGCTACCGTGATGTGTCCGAATTCGGGAGCGCCGTGGGAGCGGCGGTGCCGCGCCGGGCACGGTCGGACCGGTTTTACTGAGCAGGCTGAGCACCTGACCCGGACCGGCGGCCTGCCCGAGCAGACCACCAGCCGCTCAGCTGAGGCCGGCTGGGGTTAGTCGGCTGGGGTTAGCTTGCGTTCTGCAGCCAGCCGCGGATTCGCTGTCGGGGGCGCTGCTGCTCGCCTTGCTGGGCGCCGAGCACGATGAGCGTGCCGGCGAGGGTGCCGCCATCCAACCCCGCTACAGTGAGCAAGTCTAATCATCTCGACGAATAGTGGTCCACGTCATGACGAGCTCGGGGATCGACGGCGACGGGGCCGGTGCTGGGTCGGCCGTGTTGTCGATCAGCGAGGTGTCCCGGCGAACCGGGATCCCCGTCGCGGGATTGCGGAACTGGGAGCAGCGGTACGGCCTGCCCCGCCCGAAGCGTTCACCGACCGGGCAGCGCCGCTACACCGAAGCCGACTGCGACCTGCTCACCGAGGTGCTGCGCCGCCGCGCTGCTGGTTTGTCCCTGTCTGCGGCGATGGCCCAGGCCACCGCCATCGGCGGGGAAGGGGCCGAGCGGTCGATCTTCGCCGGTCTTCGCCGCCAGCACCCGGCCCTGCGGGTGCACCTCCTGAACAAGACCGCTTTGCTGGCCGTAACCCGGGCGATTGAAGACGAGTGCGGCGCCCGGGCCCGGCGCCCGGTGCTGCTCGGCTCCTTCCAGCGCGAGCAGTTCTACCAGGCATCCGCGTCGCGCTGGGCCGATCTGGCCCGCGCCGCGGAGCAGACGGTGGTGTTCGCCGACTTCACACGCAGCCAGTTGCGCCCCGGGCGGATCGCGGAGGTCGCGGTTCCCGGCGACTCCCCGCTGCGCCGCGAATGGACGCTGATCTGCGATGCCCCCGACGCCCCCGCCTGCGTGGCGGCCTGGGAACGGCCCGGACAGGACCGGCGCCGCGACCGCGATCGCATGTTCGAGGTGCTGTGGTCGGTGGACCCGCAGGTGGTACGGGGCGCGGCCCGGATCGGTACCGGACTGGCTGCCGCCGCTATCCCGGGGCTGCCTCAGCGGCTCACCGACCGGCTCAGCGCCGAGCCCACCCCCAGTTCAGCTGATCTGCGCCGGGCCAGCGACGTTATCGAGCGGACTCTCGACTACCTCGCCACGGCATACCAGCAAGCCCGAGCCTGACGGCCTGCGAGCCTACGTTCGCGCACGACCAGGCGCCGGACGAGGTGGCAGCGGCGGTGGTGGACCGGCGGCTGCGGCTGGACTCCGACGAGCCGGCGAGCCGGCGGAGCCGAGGATGGACTGTGTACTGATGAGGAGGCGGCGCGGGTCTACGGTTGATGCACTAGCGATGCTGGAGTGGGCGCCATGAGCATGAGCCAAGATCGCGAACAGCTGCTGGCGGCGACGTTCGTTGAGCTGGCGGACACGCTGGTCGCGGACTTTGACGTGGTCGATTTCATGCACGGGCTGGCGGACCGGGCCGTGCAGCTGCTGGGCGTGGATGCGGCCGGGCTGATGCTGGCCGATCAGCGAGGATCGCTGCGGGTGATTGCCTCATCGACTGAGCAGGCCCGGCTGGTAGAGCTGTTCCAGCTGCAGCACGATCAGGGGCCGTGCCTGGAGTGCTTCCAGAGCGGGTCCCCCGTTTACGAGGCCGATATGGCGTCGGCGACGCAGCGCTGGCCGATGCTCGCCCCGGCGGCGGCCGGGGCCGGGTTCGCGGCGATTCAGGCGCTGCCGCTGCGGCTGCGCGATGACGTGATCGGGGCGATGAACCTGTTCATGCGGACGCCGCGCCGGCTCGACGAAGCGAGGCTGCGGGTCGGGCAGGCGCTGGCCGACGTGGCGACGATCGGGTTGCTGCAGGAACGCAATCTCCGGCACCAGGAGATATCGGCCGAGCAGTTGCAGGGGGCGCTGAACTCGCGGGTGGCGATCGAGCAGGCCAAGGGCGTACTGGCCGAGCGTTTGGGCCTGGACATGGGGAAGGCGTTCGAGCTGCTGCGTCGCCAGGCGCGAGTGCAGAACCGGCGGCTGGCCGACCTGGCCGGCGCGGTAGCCGGCGGATCAGAGAATGTCGCCGGCTGGGAATCTGTTCGCCGAACCAGGCGTCAAGCGGCTGGCGGCTGAATGCCGAGGCGGCTCAGTGCTGTCCTGCCCGTCGGCGTCACCCGGAGGCGGCGGGGCCGCCCAGTGGGTTCGACCCAGCCGCGCTGCCGGAATGAGGTAGCGAGCTGCGCACCGAGCTGGCCGCCGAGATGTGGCCGCCCCGCGTGACTGTCCATGCAGGAGAATGCGAGCATCCGGCGGGGGCGGGTCCGGGGTAGCTCCACCCCCAGAGGCGCCAGGATGTCGGCGGCAACTGCGCCGAGCCCAAGTTCTCCTTCGCCATCTCGGGCATGGAGCGCCTCCGACTGCACGAGGTGGTCCATGAGCGCGACACCAAGCTGACCGGCCAGGTGGTCGTAGCAGGTAGCGCCGGCCGGCACCGGGCCACTTGGCGCCGGTGGGGCACCACGCAGACCGTTGAGCATCGAGAAGATTTCCCGCAGACCCGGTTCGGCGAGCTGGTAGATCGCGAGGCGGCCGTGACGGCTGACGGTGATAAGCCCCGCGTCGCGGAGCCGCCGCAGATGGTTAGCCAGCCGCGTTGGACCCACCTGCAGCAGCTCGCTCAGCTCGCTGGCCGAGGCAGGTCCTTCTTCGAGACGCTCGAGCACGGCGTAGCGGGTCTCGTCGGCCAGCTCGGCCAGCAGCTGAACTCGGGGATCACCAGGCGGCCGCATGGATGATGAGCGTACTCCATCATTCATGAAAACCTGAACGATGGTAGCGTACGTTTCAGCAATACCTGAATGGTGGTTGTCCGGACCGGAGGAGGAGCGTCTGATGTTCGAGGGGTTCGCACTGGAACATGTCGACGTCGGCGACGTGACCTTGCGGGTCCGCCACGGCGGCCGGGGAAGCCCGATGGTGCTGCTGCACGGCCACCCTCGTACGCATACGACCTGGCACCGCCTGGCACCGCGGCTGGCGGACTCGTTCTTCGTCGTCTGCCCAGACTTGCGCGGCTACGGCCGATCAACGCTTCCGCCCGATGCGCCACGGCATGCTCAGTCTTCCAAGAGGGCCATGGCTGGGGATGTCGTCGCGCTCATGCGGCACTTCGGCCACAACCGGTTCGCTGTGGTGGGCCATGACCGCGGGTCTCTGGTCGCCTCCCGCACGGCCATGGATCACCCCAGTGTGGTCACGCGATTGGCCGTGATGGACGGTCTCCCGGTGATCGAGCACCTCGAGCGCCTCAACGAGCAGTTCGTGCGCACCTGGTGGCACTGGTGGTTCCTCGGCCAGACGGACAAGCCCGCCGAGCGGGTCATCAACGCCGATCCTGACGCCTGGTACCGGACCCCGGCCCCAGCCGAGATGGGAGAGGCCAACCACGCCGACCTGTGGGCCGCGCTGCGCGATCCCGCCGTCGTCCACGGCATGTGCGAGGACTACCGGGCCGGCCTCAGCATCGACCGCACACACGAGGCAGCTGACCGTGCAGCCAGCCGCAAGATCGCTTGCCCGACGCTGCTGCTAACTGCGACCGAAGACGACATCGACATCCACGGCGACCCCGAGGCGATCTGGCGGCCGTGGGTGGCCGGGGAGCTTTCCAGCAGGCCTGTTCACTCCGGCCACCACCAGGCCGAGGAGGCGCCGGGCGAACTCGCCCGGGCGCTCACCGCGTTTCTCTGCTGAGCTCCGTGCGTCATGGCCCGCTCGAGGTGATGCGCCGGGCTGAGCGGCCGCGCGGCAATCGGAGGCCGGCGACCCCGCCGGGCCCGTTCAGCTGGTCGACGTCGTCGAGTGTCTGGCGTTCGCTTTGCTGGGTGCGATGCAGGTCGTCCTCGAACTGCACCCGGGCCGCGACCAGCACGCTGGCCGGCCCGAGCTGCATGGTGAGGATCTCCTTGACGCCGGTGATCTCGGGATGGCTGGTGATCGTGGCGAATGCCGTAGCGCGTACCACCGGATCGGCGGATTCACCGATCAGCAGTTCCTTGGTGTCCCGGCCGAGGATGACGGCGACGTAGCCGAGCAAGGCGGCGATCACCAGCGAGGCCGCACCTTCCCAGGCCTCGATTCCGGTCAGCTGGTGCAGGGCCGTGCCGGCCGCCGCCGCCAGCACGCCGATCACCGCCACCGAGTCCTCGCCAGCGACGGTTTTGACCGCGCAGCGCCGCGAGCGTCTGCGCGAGCGCCTTGTCTGGACCCGCAGGCGCCCACTCCCCATCGGCCGGTCAGCTATGCCTCTCTGGCAGGTTTTTCCACAAGCGCCGCCGACGCCGAGCAAGTTGGTCAGTTTGGAGTCGTCTGTCTGGGAAGTGGCGCATCTGCTGATCTGAGTTCATTTCCCTGCGCCGGAGGTCGCCGTCCTATCGCTGGAGCACCAAGTGGTTGCTGCTGCGCTGCTGACAAGCGGCATGCCGTGACCGTCGCCGAAAGTCCGGCCGCTTCGGTTGCGGGCCGGCTTCTGGACGTCGGCCTTACCCAGCTGGTCCGACGCGGCTTGCGGGGAGTGTGGGTCCGGGGCGAGCTGCCCGCTTCCGCGGCGATATGGGCCGCCAACCATCACAGCTGGTGGGACGGATTCGTGGCCGCCGCGGTCCTGCGGGAGCAGCAGCGCCCGGCTGCGTTGCTCATGGACGGAGACAACCTCGACGCCTTCAGGCTGGTGCGATCGGTTGGAGTCATCTCTGCCCAGCGGCCACGGCTGGCCCTCCAGGTGCTGCGCGAGGGCCGGGTGCTGGTGATCTTTCCGGAAGGTGAGCTCTACTCGCCCGGGCCGTTGCGCACGGTGGCGCGCGGAGCCGGATGGTTTGGCCGCCAGGCCCCGGCGGCCGTCGTCCCGGTCGCCGTCCGGGTCGCCAGCCGTGGGCATCAGCACTCCGAGGCGTTCGTGGACATTGCCCCCGAAGCAGGGCCCGCTGACCTCCCAGCGGCGTTGGCGTCGCGGCTGGGTCAGCTCGACGCGGCCCTGCTCAGCGCTGATCCGCGTCGCCCGTTGCCAGGCTTCCGGTGCGCGGTAAAGGGGCGCCTGAGCTGGGATGAGCGGCTCAACCGGTGGGCCGGGCTGACCAGGCGATGAAGACGCTGCGCCGCGCGGTAACGGCATTCCTGTTCCTGAAGCTGAGCGTGCTGATCCTCAACCTGTGGCAGTTTCCCGTCTTGGGCCGCAGTCCGAAGGTGAGCCCCCGTGACGCTGTACCGCCTGCCCGACCGCAGCCGCGGGTGTCACTGCTCGTCCCGATGCGCAATGAAGCGGCCCGGCTGGCGGCGTCGGTCCCCGCGATCCTGGCGCAGGGCGCAGACGAGATCATCATGCTGGACGACGAATCGGCCGACGGCACGGGAGCGCTGGCTAGAGCACTGGTGGCCGGGCATCCGCGGGCCCGGGTAGAGAACGGTGTCCCGGCGCCCCCCGGGTGGGCCGGTAAGAACTGGGCCTGCCATCAACTGGCCGTCAGGGCGTCCGGATCGCTGCTCGTCTTCTGCGACGCTGACGTGCTGCTGGCCGAGGGCGCCATCGATACCGTGATCACTGAGATGCAAGTCCAGCAGGCCGACGTCTTGTCGGTGTTTCCCCGCCAGATCACGGCCACCCTGGGCGAGCATCTCATCACTCCGCTGATCGACGACGTGCTGCTGTGTTTCCTCCCATTCCCTCTGCTGTCGGCAGACGTGCCCGAGGCCGCGACGGCGAACGGCTCGCTGCTGGCGTTCACCCGGCCGGCTTACCGCCATTGCGGCGGTTTCGCGGCCGTCCGCAGCGAGCTCATCGAAGACGTAGCGATCGCGCGGCGGGTGCGGAAGGCCGGGCTGAAGCTGGGCCTCGTGCTCGGCGGCCAGCTGGTGGCGACGCGCATGTACCGCGATTACCGCGAGGTCCTGGGCGGGATGTCGCGCGGCTTGCTGCCGGTCACGGGGGGCTCGCGTAGCCGCCTGGTGCTCGGGGCCGGCTGGCATCTGCTCGCCTACACGCTTCCCTGGGGCTTGGCGTGCCGCCGGCATGGGTGGGGCCTTCCGCTGGCCCTGGGTGTCGCAGAACGTGCCCTGGTCGAGCTGAAGACCGGGCGGCAGACGGTATGGCAGGCGGCGCTGGTGCCACTGTCCCCGCTGGCCGCTGCCCCCATTGTGGCGCGGGCGTTGCGGCGCAATCAGCGCTGGAAGGGACGGGTCTACTCGTGACCCTGCCGAGACCCCAGACCGCTTACGGGGTCGGCCATATCAGCCGCTGGGGCCAGGACCCGCTGGGCCTCATCGAGGAAGGTGCCCGGCTGGGACCGGTGTTCGGGCTGCGGTTGTGGCGGCCGGCGGTGCTCGGGTATTCGGCCGACTGGAATCGCTTCGTGCTGAGCGACATCAAGACGTTCCGCAGCAAGGGCAGCATGAGTGACTTGTCGCCGTATCTGAACGCCGGAGTCGTCCAGCTCGACGCGCCGGAACACCGGCGGCGCCGGCAGAAGCTCAACCCGGCTTTTGCCCACAGTTCGGTCCGTACCATGACTGACCAGGTCGGGGAGGTGATCGCGCGATGCCTGCCCTCGGGGCCGTTCGACGCGGTCGCGTGGTCGGCCGCCCTGATGCGCGAAATCCTCGCCATCACGTTCCTCGGCGGCCGGGTCCGGCCGGGGCTGCTGGCTGACTTCCTCCGCCCGCTTGACCGGGCGCTGCCGTCCCCGTTCCTGCGCCGGCCGGTGTTGTTTCACCGGATGAACGAGGTCATGCGGGACTGCGTCGCGCAGGCACCGGCCGGGACGCTGGCGGCGGCCTTCCGTGACCTGCCCAACGGGCCGGAGGAACTGCGGGTCGCCGTGAGCGCCGGCTACGACACCACCGCGCACACGCTGGCCTTTCTGCTCAGCCACGTTGCTCAGCAGCCAGAGTTGCTGGCCGCGGAGCGTCGTTCTTTCGTGATCAACGAAGTTCTGCGGCTGTACCCGGCCGGCTGGGTGGGCAGCCGGCGCTGCACGGCAGATACCGAATTCAACGGCTACCCCATCCGCCGCGGCAGCCTCGTGCTGTACAGCCCCTATCTCACCCATCGCGATCCGCAGCTCTGGGCCGACCCGCTGGCTTTCCGGCCCGGACGTTTCGCCGGCGGTACGGCGGCCTGGAGCTTCATCCCGTTCGCCGGGGGCGAGCGGACCTGCCTGGGACGGTCGTTCGCGCAGCTGGTGCTCGGCACCGTCCTGGACGCCCTGGCTGGCACGGATCTGCGCTTCACCGCCGGAGATATGCGCCCCCGCGCTGGCATCACCCTCGCCCCGGCCGGGGCCCTGTACCTGGAGCTGAACCGATGACTGATGACCGGGGCCGTGCGACCCTCTGGATCGGCAGCATCTCGGCGATCATCGCGGCCTTGTGTTACAGCTCGTTCCTGCTCAGCCCCTGGACGGACGCTGCGTCGTCGGCCTCGAGCGGTTTCGTCAGCGAGCTTGAGGACCCAGGTCAGCCTTTCGCGTGGCTGTACCGCACCTCCGATTTGCTGGCCGGCGTAGGCATTCTGGTCGCGGCGTGGGCACTGTGGCGTCTGACCGCGGGCCGCCGCTGGGCGGCTACCGGAGTCGCCCTGTTCGCCCTGACCGGTGCCAGCTCCGTGCTGGACGCCGTCACCAGCATGCAGTGTGATCCGAGTACCAGCACCCAGTGCGCGCAGAATGAGCACACAACCCTCGGTCTCATCAGTCAGTTGCTCGCTCTGCATACCGATTCCGGCCTGCTGGGATTCGTTGGCAGTGCCGCCGGCGCGGCCGTCGTGGGCGTCGCCGTGGCCGCCCGCTGGCCGCTCTGGGGCCGCCTGCAGATCGCCCTCGGGATCGCCATCGCCAGCTGCGGGCTGGCCGACATCATCCTGTTGCTGCTGAGCAGCAGCATCGGAACGACGGAACGGACCCGTGTCCTGCTCACTTCCGGATGGTTCCTCCTAGTGGGTCTTTTCCTGGCCGTAAGAGCCCGCAGATCGGAGCGGCGCTTCGTTTCCCGTATCAGGCAGTCCGCGCAAAACGTTGCACAACCGATGCAAGGGTGAGAAGATAGGTATACAGCCCGAGTGGGCTGTATATCCAGTGGATCGCGTGGTCTAGAAAATCGCCGCCCGGTTTCCGACCAGGAGATGGCGATGACTCATTTGCTCCCACAGCCCGGCGTCGCTCAGCTCAGCGACAGCGAACTGGCTCGGTGCCTGCAGGATCCCGATCGCCATGACTCGGCGCTGGAAACGCTGGTGTACCGCTATCAGGGCATGGTGCGGGCCTTGGCCCACCAGTATCAGCTACCAGCCCAGCACTATGAGGACCTCACTCAGGTCGGGTACGTGGGCTTGATGAAGGCAATCAACAACTTCAACCCCGCGATCCGGCCTGATCTGAAGCCGTATGCGTGGGCATGTGTGGACGGGGAGATCAAGCGGTACTTCCGGGACAAACGGTGGCTGATCCGGGTCAGCCGCTCTGACCAGGAACTGTTGCTGGCCGCCAGGAAAGCCCAGCACGAGCTGGCCGCTGAGATCGGCGGGACCCCTAGCGACGATGACGTTGCCGGCCGACTCAAGGTCACCACCGAGGAACTGCGGCACGCTTACCAGGCGTACCAAGCGTTCGCACCGGGCTCAATCGACGCACCCGTCTCAGGCGACGGTGAACGGGAAATCAGTGAGCTCATCGGCGCGGAAGATCCGCAGCTGGCCCAATCGGACACCATGGATGAGGTCCAGCAGCACTGGAAAGAGCTGCCGACGGTGCAGCGCAAAATTTTGCTCATGCGTTTTTACGGCAACATGACTCAGGCTCAGATCGCGGACCGGCTGCACTGTTCGCAGATGCACGTGTCCCGGCTGCAGGCCCGTGCTCTGACCTTTTTGCGCACCCGGGTGCAGCCCGGGTGACCTGCTCTGCCAGTGGCGCCCTTCAGACCTGGGCGACATCGGAGTCTTAAGGCCGCTGCTGGCCCTCAGCGTTTCCTTGAGCGTCGCTCAGGAGCTGGACGAAGCGCTCCAGGGTGCCGCTCGTCCGTGTCGTGTCCCCGGGGCTGATCTGGTCGAGGAGCAGTCCGCGCAGGACGGCGATGAGCAGGGTGGCATCGGCGGGATCAGCTTCGGCGGCCCCAGCGGTGAAGATACGCGCGAACTGGCCGAGCCAGTCCGTGACCATGGCCTCGGCCTGGCCTGAGTACTCCGGCGAGCCGAGCAGGGTCTGGACGTAGACCTCGAAGAACAATCGCATGAAACTGGACCGCTCGGGTGCGCTGGCCCAGCCCCAGACGGCGCGGATGAGGTCCGCGCAGGCGACCTCGCCGCTGGCGGCGGCGCCGGCGAGCAGGACGGACTCGCGGCGACGATCGTGCACCTGGCCCTGGACGCGACGTACAGCACTGGCAGCGTCGTGACCGTGGACGGCGGCTACAGCGCCCGCTGACCGGGCGGCCTATCCGCGCTCCCCCACCGTGCCGGTGCGCGCGAGGGTAGCGAGCAGTTCGCCGATGGTGGGCTGCCGGCTGGCGGGCTCCGGCAGGGTGCGGTCGGCCCGGATCTGGTACCGGTTGCGGCGGCCGTCCTTGACCTTGACGATGTAACCGTCCTCGATGAGGTCGGTGACGATGGTGTGAGCGCTGCGCTCGGTGATGCCCAGGACCGCCGCGATATCGCGCAGACGGGCACCCGGGTCGTCGGTGATACACAGGAGGACCCGGGCATGGTTGGTCAGGAATCCCCACCTTCCCATGCCCGGATTGTATCCCTAATTCTAGAAAAGAATTGCTAGTTTTATCCTTCAGGCATAGAGTCAGAGCAGGGGTCAGCGACCAGTCCTCAAGACCGGAACCGTCCGCGGCTGCATCACGACATGCCGAATCACGTGGCCGACGGGCCGCCCGCGGTTCCAGATCGGGCTGCTGGCGGCGTCCCGGCGGCACCGCCGGATCCCCTCTTCCGGAAGAAGGTCCGCAGGTGACCGAGCAAGTCATCCACCTCCCCTACGTAGCGGGCGCGCGCCCGCGCTCGTCCCCTCATCGACCGCCCCGCCCGGCCAGCGAGCCCCTGTCAGCGGCTGGGCGGGGCGCCCGCACCCTCGGCTCCCGGACCACGGCCGGGCGGCAGGACCCCACCGGAATACAGCGGGCGAGCACGGCCACACCCGGCCCACGCCAGGCAGACAGCGCCGCTCTGCACCCGGCGAAGGGCGACCGGGACGGCACGACGTCGTTTCATTGCAGCGGCTGCGGGACCGCCGCACGGTTCACCCACAACGATCAGCGGTACGGGCGGCTGGTGCACCGCTTCCTGGACGAGCACGGGCAGTGCGGCAGAGCGGTGGAGATTGCACCGGGCTCGTCCACGTCCGCCGTTTCATGACCACCCAGCCTGCCGTGGTGGTGTCATGACCGATGGCTGACCGTTCCAGGCCCCGGCGCGTCATTGCCGGAAGCCCGTTCAACGCCCCGCCCAAGCCAGAACCGCCGGCCGAGCAGTACGCGCCGCAGGACCGGGTGACGCACGACCGGTACGGCCTCGGCCGCGTCCTTGCCGTCGAGGACGGCACCTCCCTGATCGTCGACTTCGGCCCGCAGCTGGTCCGAATCCGGATTCCATGTCCCAGAATGACCAAACTGTGACGCCGGACGGGAGACAACCGTGAGTGATTTCTACGGGATCAGACCCGGTGCCATCCCAGGCTTCGCCGAAGCCGGTGCCGGTCAGTTCGTGGATGTACGGAGCCTGCCGGAGGTCACCGTGCAGCACATGCTCAAGTTCATGAAAAAGCTCCACGACATGCACGAGACCGACCCGCTCGCGTTCGAGGTGTGCGTCCGGCATGTCGCTTCAGAGATCGAGGACCAGCGCCGGCAGGAAGGGAAAACCGACCCGCGAGAGGGCCAAGCTCCCGGATAACCGGCCGGGGACCGCCTGGCGACAGGCGCCCCGCACGGTCATGTCTGGGCGTTGCCAGGTGGGCCGGTCAGGTCGACGGTGACGTCGAGGGTGCCCGCGTGGACGGTGAGCTTAAGGCCGTTGCTGTTTCCGATCGTGACTCCGCCGTCACGCGGGACGGTCGCACCGCCGCGGCCCGGGTATGAGATCGCCGCGCCGGTCAGATCGCAATCGGCATGCCGCACCGTCACCGGCACCTTCCGGACCACCACCTGGATGCCGGGGTGTCCGCAGGCCGGCCGGAACTCGGGCGGCACGGCCGGGTGGCCGCTCGCTCCCGGGCTCCCGCACGCGGCGATGATCGGCACCACCAGCGCTACCGCCAGCCCAGCGGAGCCGAGGCGGCCAGCCAACCTCTTCACACCCTGTACGACGCGGTAACCGCTCGCCCGGTTGCGTTCTGGAGCCCGCGGCCGGTACCGCCAGGCGTGCGAACCGGTGGTGAATCCGTTGCCGACAAACGTTTGCTAATGAATACTCACCGGTAATTTAATGCCGGGTTTTGCATTGATTTGAAGGTTCATCCACCTAGTTTTTACCGCCCAGCGTAACAATTCAACTCCGCATAACTACCTGACTAGACATCCAGTCATGAGGGTTGTCCCATTGCGACAATTAATGCCGGACTGGTGTAATAAGGACTAATCTTTAAGACAGTTATCTCCGGCCGATCGGGCACCTGACCAGCCTCAGGCCCACCCGGGCGCCACGCCGGGCGCAATTGGCCTAGAGTTAGGTAAAACTGAAGAATTGAAATGATAAAACAGAGTAGCGAAGCGATTGAGTGGTCAACGAACGGGCAGGGGGGCTGTCAATGCCGTATGAGTACACGCCCCCGAAGTACGCCCAACTGATACAGGAGATCCAGCGCCGGATCGAGTCGGGTGAATATCCGGCTGGCTCACCGCTGCCGAGCGAGCATCAGCTCAGCCAGATGTTCCACGTGGCCCGGGCGACCGTCGCCCGGGCTCTGCAGGTGCTGCGCCAGGACGGCTGGATCGTGACCCAGCAGGGCCGCGGCAGCTTCGCCCGCGGGCGCCCGCCGTGGATTGCGCTGAAGTCGAGGACGGCCGAGGGCGCCGGGCTCGACCGGGACGAGGCCGCCGAGCAGGGTGATCCGGTCGAGGTCGACGTCCGGGTGCCGTCAGCCCGCGTGGCCGAGATCCTCGGCGGCGACAGCGACCGCCCGGTACTGGTCCGGCAGCGCCTGCTGCGAGCCGGCCAGGATGCCTGCGAGCTGGTCTCCTGGTGGGTCCCGGCCGACCTCGCCGACGGCACCGGGCTGGCCGACCCAGAGCTCATCACGGGCGGCGTCCTCAAGCACCTGGCCCAGCGGAAGGGCGTGCGGGTCCACCACGTCGTCGAGCAGATCGCCGCCCGGCACCCCACCGCCCGTGAGGTCAGGCTGCTGGACGTCGAAGAGACGGCCGCCATGCTGGTCATGTACCTGGCGGCCCACGACGTCAATGACACGCCCATCCTGGTCCTGCAGGTAGTGATGCCCGGTCGCGAGCAGGAGCTCGAGAACGTTTATCCCCTCACCTGATTACTAAACCGGTCAAGTAGTCAAGTTGATTGGCCGGATAGTCAAGTTTGATTTGACGATCGGATCAGGCCTCAGCGCCGCTTTTGAATTGGACCGATGGCGAGCGGACGGTCGCCTAGTCAACTAGTTAGCCAGCGTGGTATTACCCTTTCAGGTTTTTTATTAAATGCAAGCTCTGGCCGCTGGAGACCAGTTGACTAGTCATATGCCGTTGCCGCATCCAGCTTCTTCGGGAACCGGTAGATGGGCTCTGACCTGCAGCGATGACCGCCTCTAGCGAGTAGGTCAGCGAAAGAGCCAACTCGTCGGCCATTTTATTGACCGATCCGTTTTAGCGCGATTAGCCGGGGTAGGCGTGGCTATCGACTGCCTGAAATGGCAAGAATAGGAAAACAGGAGAAGGGGGGGCCTGGTGTCCGTAGGGACAGTGATGACGTTCCCGGCTTGTATAGAGGCGACCGGTGAACTCCTGCCCCGTTCAACAGCTAAGGAGGAACGGCTATGAAGGGGACACAGGCCGCGCTAGCAGTGGGAGTTGGATATCTCCTAGGGCGGCGGAAGAAGCGGAAGCTGGCGATGATGATCGCGGCCGGCGCCGCCGCGGGCGGGACGGTTGGTGTCAGCAAGCTCGGGCCGATCGCTATGAAGCGCGGCACCAAGATGCTCGCCAAGACCGACCTCGCCGGTGTGCTCGGCCCACAGGTCGGCGAGATCGTAGACACGATCCGCGGTGACCTGCTGGACGCCAGCAAGGCGGCGGCGACCTCCGCCGTCACCAGCCGACTGGACTCGTTCAGCGACAACCTGCACTCGCGGGCCGAGACCCTGCGTAATCCCGAAGCGGCCGTCGGCGAAGCGGGCGAGAAGGTTGGCCAGGCAGGCGAGCAGGCCACCCAGACCGCGGGACGAGCCGGCCAGGCCGCTGGCCGGGCGGGCGGCCGCCTGCGGCGCCGCGGCCGGGATGAGGACGCAGACGCCCAGGCCGACGGAGACGCCCAGGCCGACGACGAGGCGGCCGATTACGACGAGGCGGATGAGCCCGAAGAGGATCGCGACAACGGCCGCCGAGAGCGCCGCCGGCCGCGGCGCCGGGACGATGCGCGCGCCGAGTCCGATGAGGCCGATGAGCCCGACGACGAGTACGACGAGGAAGAGCCCGCTGAAGATCAGCTGGACGACGACGTACAAGAAGACGTACCAGAAGACGAGTCCGGTGAGCCTGACGAAGATGCGGAGGAGCCGGCCCCGCGCCGCCGCCGGTCCAGCCGCTCGCCAGTCGCCCGGACCGGGAGGTAACCGTCATGGCGCAAGAGCAACCGGATAGTCGCAGCGGACCCATGGACCGGCTCAAGGGCGAGGCTCGGGGCCTGGTCGGCGCGCTCGGAGACCGTGCCCTCTCATCGGTACGCGACCGGGTCGAGGGCGTGTCCAGCCGCCTGACCGATTACGTCGAGGGCGGCGGCGGCCCGGGGGTCATGGCCGCCTTTACCGGGGCGCGCAACCTGGCCGAGGGCAAGTCACCGGGCCGATCGGCGCTCGGCGCCGGCGTGGCCGGCGTCAAGGAAAAGGTGGCCGGGCTGTTCGGCCGTCGCGGCAAGGGCGGCGGCGGCAAGAAGCTCAAGGTCACGAACATCGTCGAGTCCATCGACGTGGGCGTCCCGCTCAGGGCCACGTACAACCAGTGGACGCAGTACAGCGACCTGCCGAAGTTCACCAAGAAGCTGGAGAGCGTCGACGAGACCGAGGAGGGCAAGACCAACTGGAAGGCGCAGGTGTTCTGGTCTCACCGCACCTGGGAGGCCACGATCATCGAGCAGGTGCCGGACGACCGGATCATCTGGCGTTCCAAGGGCCAGAAGGGCCACGTCGACGGGGCGATCACCTTCCACGAGCTGACCCCGAACCTGACCCGGATCCTGCTGGTACTGGAGTACACCCCGCAGGGCATGTTCGAGCGGACCGGGAACCTGTGGCGGGCCCAGGGGCGACGGGCCCGCCTGGAGTTCAAGCACTTCGGGCGCTACATGATGACCGAGGGAGTGCTGCACACCGACGACGTCGAGGGCTACCGCGGCACCATTCACGACAGCGAGGTCGTCGAAAGCCACGAGGACGCGCTGGCGCGGGAGGAGCGCGAAGGCTCCGACCAGGACACCGACGAGCCGGACACCGGCCAGGACTCGGCCGAGCAGGACTCCGGCCAGGACTCGGCCGAAGAGGACTCGGCCGAGCAGGACACCGACGAGCAGAGTTCCGGCCGGGACGAAGCTGACGAAGCTGACGAAGCTGACGAAGACCAGGCCGACGAAGACCAGGCCGGGGAATCCAGCAACGGCCGGCCTCGCACGGCGGCTCGCAGCCGCCGGTCTTCCGCTCCCCGGGCCTCCGGTACCGGCAGCGGCGACGGACGCCGGCGGCGGGCCGGCACCAGGACGCGATGAGGAGCTGACACATGACGGTATCGACGCAGCAAGGTGGCGCCGGCTCGCCACAGTCGTCAAGCCTGGCTGACGTTATCGACACGATCCTGGACAAGGGTCTGGTCATCGACGCCTACGTCCGGGTGTCGCTGGTGGGTATCGAGGTGCTCACCATCGACGCCCGGGTGGTCGTGGCCAGCGTGGACACCTATCTGCGGTTCGCCGAAGCGGTCAACCGGCTCGACATCAGCCAGGAAAAGGAAGGCCTGCCCGGCCTCGTCGGCGACATGGAGCAGGGCGGGGCGAGCCGTAAGACCCAGGGCGCCCTGGAAGGAGCCGGGCAGAAGATCAAGGACTTCATCGGCGACGACGACGAGGACGACGAGGAAGCCCGGAGTTCTCCGCGAAGCCGACGGGGAGGGAAGTGACGTGTCCTCAGCACCACCAGAGTCCGAGTCCGCGACCGGCCAGCAGACCGGCTGCTACGTGTACGGCATCCTGCCGGGCGACGTCGAGCTGGTCGATGACATCACCGGCGTCGGAGATCGGGAAGTGAAGCTGGTGCGCAGCGACGCGCTGGCTGCCCTGGCCAGTGAGGTGGACCTGGTTGGGCCGATCGGCACACCCCAGGATCTCCAGGTCCACCAGCGGCTGCTCGATCTGGTCGCGGCCGTCGCCCCGGTGCTGCCGTTGCGTTTCGGCGCGGTACTGGACAGCGAAGATGCGGTCCGGGCGGAACTGCTCGAAGCTCACCAGGACGAATTCATCGCGGCCTTGCGGGAGCTCGAGGGCCGGGCCGAGTTCATGGTGAAGGGCCGCTACGACGAGTCGGCCCTCCTCGAGCAGATCCTCTCCCAGGACCCGGCGGCGGCCGGCCTCCGAGAGCAGATCCGCGGCAAGGACGCCGACGCCACCCGGCAGGAAAGGATGCAGCTCGGAGAGATCATCAGCAATGCGGTCAGCGTCCAGCGCGACCAGGACACGCAGGAACTGCTCTCTCGCATGAGCGATCACAGCGTGGCCAGCCTGGTCCGGGACCCGACCCACGAACTCGACGCGGTCAACGTCGCCTTCCTGCTCGATGGTGACCAGGAAGAGGAGCTCAATCAGGTCGTCGAGGACCTCCGCATCGACTGGGACAAGCGAGTCGAGTTGCGAGTGCTGGGACCGATGGCACCGTACGACTTCGTGATTCCCAGCCAGGGAACGGCGGGCTGACGTGGGCCTCCTGACCCTTCCCTTCCGGCTGCCGTTCCTGCCGGCCAAGGGAGTCGTGCGGCTGGCGGAACTCATCCAGGACGAGGCTGAGCGGACATTCCACGATCCGGCCACCATCCGTCACGAACTCGAACGGATCGACGAAGCGCGGATGGCGGGTGAGATCACCGACGACGAAGCCACACAACTGCAGCAAGAGGTCGTGGCCCGCCTCACCCCCGGCGGGTGAGTGCTCCGGCCGCACCGAGCAGTGGAGATGGACATGGCAGAACGCCGAAGGACGCGAAGCGTCAAGGATGCCGAGGACGATCCCGACCAGCTTGCGCCGGACGAAGCGGAAGAAGAGGAATTCGCCGCCGAGGACGAGGAATTCGCCGCTGAGGACGAGGACGGGCCGTCCGGAGAATCGGCTGAGATCGAAGAAGACGAGCGCGAAGCGGGCACCGACGGCAGGCGCGGTGGCAGAAAGCGGCCTGCGGCGAAGAGCCGGACGGCGCTGACCGTCAAGGACGCGGCCAAGGCGGCCCTGCAGCAGGTCATGGACCTGACCGGCAAGCCCGCCGAGAGCATCACCGGCGTGGAGCGCACCGAAAACGGCTGGAGGATCGGGATAGAAGTGATCGAGGACCGGAGAATCCCGTCGTCGGCCGACATCCTCGCGACCTACCAAGCCGAGATGGACGAGGACGGCGAGCTGGTGTCGTATCGGCGGGTCAGGAGGTATCCGCGCGGCCGCGGTGACAGCAATGAGGGATCGTGACATGCCTCCGGCAAACGTCGTGAGCACTTCATCATCCGGCGCCGTCCGGGGCGGCCCCGGCAGCCCCCAACCGGCCAACCTCGCCGACATCCTGGAGCGGGTGCTGGACAAGGGCCTGGTGATTGCCGGTGACATCAGGATCAACCTGCTCGACATCGAGCTCCTGACGATCAAGCTGCGGCTGGTGATCGCTTCGCTCGACACCGCCCGGCAGGTCGGCATCGACTGGTGGGAGAACGATCCGTGGCTCAGCGCCAAGGCCGCTCGGTCGCAGTCCGGCGGGGAACTGGAAGAAGAGAACCGTCAGCTCCGGGAGCGGATCGCCGAACTCGAGTCGGGTGCCGACAGTGGCGGCTGAGCAGGCCGTGGCGGCTGGCGAACGGTACGTCTGGCTGTACGCGGTCACCGACGTGGAGTTGCCGGCCGGTGACCTGACCGGCGGTGACCTGACCGGCGGTGGCCTGACCGGCGGTGACCTGACCGGCGTCGGCGGCGAAGCGGTCCGGCCGGTCCGGGTGGCCGAGCTCACCGCCGTGGTCAGCGACGTCGCCCGGGCCGAGTTCGGTGAAGCCGCGCTGCGCCGCAACCTGGAGGACCTCGACTGGCTGGGGAAAACCGCGCGCGAGCACCACGCGGTCATCGAAGCCGTCGCCGGACGGGGACCGGTCGTGCCCATGCGGCTCGCCACCGTGTACGACTCCGATGCGGGGCTGGCCGGGGAGCTGACCGAGCGAGCCGCCGACCTGCACCGGGCCTTGTCCCGGGTGCGGTCCAGCCACGAGTGGGGAGTGCGGGGCCACGTATCGGAGCCGACGGACAGCCAGGCCGCCGACGAGCAGTCCGCGAGCCCCGGGGCGGCTTACCTGCAGCGACGGCGGACCCAGCTGAACGCGCGTGAAAACGCTCGCCGCGAGGCGACGCGCAGCGCTCAGGCCGTGTACGACGAGCTGAGCCGGCTCGCGGCTGGTGCCCGGCTGTACCCGCCGCAGTCACCCGAACTGACCGGCCAGTCGGCGGCGATGGTCCTGAACGCCGCCTATCTGGTGGCCGATGACCGTTCTGGCGAGTTCCAGGACCACCTGAAGGAACTGGCCCGCCGTCATCCAGCCCTCCAGCTCACCCTGACCGGACCGTGGCCGGCCTACTCGTTCGTCGGCGACGCCAACGCCGAGGATGCGCAGTGACCGAGCAGCCACGGGCGGGAGCGCGGGAGCAGGCCGTCGCCGGGCAGCGCATCGCGCTGGTGGACCTGCTGGACCGCGTGCTCGGATGCGGAGTGGTGATCACCGGGGACATCACGCTGTCGATTGCCGACGTCGACCTGGTGACGGTGTCGCTGCGGGCGCTGGTGAGCTCGGTGAGCGTCCTGGCGGAAAATCAGCCGCTGGCCGCGAGCGGAGGTAATGATGATCGATGGGAGAAATAGTCCCGAGCCCCGGCGCCGATTGCGGATGCAGACCAATCCCGAATCGGCCGAAAAGGATCTCTCCGCGCTGGTGCTCGCGCTGGTCGAGCTATTGCGCCAATTGATGGAGCGCCAAGCCATTCGCCGCGTCGAGCAAGGCACGCTCTCCGACGAGCAGGTGGAAAAAATTGGGCTGACGCTGATGGCGCTGGAAGAACGGATGACCGAGCTTCGTGAGCATTTCGGGCTCACGATGGAAGACCTCAACCTTGACCTGGGCCCGCTGGGACCGCTGCTGTCGAACTCATAATGCCGCAGTGGGCGTATTTGCCTGCCCACTACGGCATTATGAGTTCAGCTGAGCCTGCCGTCTAACCTGACTTTTATCACTGGGAGTGGGATCGGCTCGGCGGTAGCGCTGTGACGTGCTGGTTTGCTGGCTACTAGCGCGGGATTTGCGCACTAAGGAGTGGGCCTGGGCCGTGGCTCATAGGCTCGCCGGGTGGCGTACGTCCGCACCGTAAAGACCGTGTCAGGGGCGATGGCGGTCCAGATCGTGTGGTCCTCCCGCCGCGGGTCGCGGAACATCGAGCACATCGGCTCGGCGCATGACGACGCTGAACTGGAGGTGCTGAAGGCCGCAGCGAGGCAGCGGCTGGCCGCCGGGCAGCTGGAATTCGGCCTCGGGCCGGCCGGGCCGGGACCGTCCGGACCGCTGGAGATCGCCTCCGCGCGGATGGGGCACTTGCTGGATGCTCTGAGCAGGGCTTATGACGCGCTCGGATTCGGCCCGGCCACCGGGGGCGACGAGGTGTTCCGGCAGCTCGTGCTGGCGCGGATCATCGAGCCGGCCAGCAAGCAGGACTCGCTGCGGGTTCTGGAGGAGGCGGGCGCTCCCGCGCCGTCGTATCCCACACTCAACCGGCGCCTGCCCATCTGGGCGGAGGAATCGTGGCGGCAGGGCCTGTCGGCGGCGTGCGCCGCGCACGCCCGGGTCGGCCCGGCGTCGCTGGTCCTCTACGACGTGTCCACGCTCTACTTCGAGGCAGACCAGGGGCGACGGGTTCCGCGAGCCCGGCTTCTCCAAGGAACGCCGCCTGGAGCCGCAGATCACCATCGGCCTGCTGACCGGCCAGGAAGGGTTCCCGCTGATGGTCTCCGCCTTTGAGGGGAACAAGGCCGAGACCAGGACCATGCTGCCGGTCATCGAGAAATTCATGGCCGCCCACCGGCTGGCGGACGTCACCGTGGTCGCGGACGCCGGAATGATCTCCGAGGCGAACCAGAAGGCGATCGAGGCCGCCGGGCTGTCGTTCATCCTCGGCATGAAGATCCCCGACGTCCCCTACCAGGTCATGCAGTGGAAGCGGGAACACCCGGGCGAGGACATCCCCGACGGGCACATCTTCGTCCAGCCCTGGCCGGCCGGGCCATCATCCAAGCGCCGGGATCAGATGATCTACTACCAGTTCCGGACTGACCGGGCGCGGCGGACGCTGCACGGGATCGATGAGCAGGTCGCCAAGGCCGCCAAGGCCGTCGCCGGGCTGGCCCCGGTCAAGCGGAACCGGTTCATCACTCTCGACGGCGCCACCAAGAGCATCAACCGCGAGCTTGAAGCCAGGGCACGGGACCTAGCCGGGCTGAAGGGCTACCGCACCAACCTGGCCGCCTGCCCCGACGGCACCCCGGTCACCGCGGACTTCGTCATCGGCAGCTACCACCAGCTCTGGAACATCGAAAAGAGCTTCCGCATGTCAAAGTCGGACCTGCGGGCACGGCCCATCTACCACCGCAAGCGGGACTCCATCGAAGCACACCTGACCATCGTCTTCGCCGCCCTGGCCGTCACCCGCTTCATCGAGCACCGCACCGGCTGGTCCATCAGGAAATTCGTCCGCACCGCCCGCCGCTACCGCACCGTCCAGATCCGCGCCGGCCAGCACACCCTCACCGCCGAAGACCCGCTCCCACCCGACCTCCGCGACGCCCTCGCCCTCATCAAACAGCCCGAACGAGGTGCGCACTAAATTGATAAAACTCAGGACGATGGAAGACCTCAACCTTGACCTGGGCCCGCTGGGACCGCTGCTGTCGAACTCATAATGCCGCAGTGGGCGTATTTGCCTGCCCACTACGGCATTATGAGTTCAGCTGAGCCTGCCGTCTAAGGCTTCATCCCCTTACGGAGATCCTTGCCTGCGTCTTTCACCTTTTCGGTGGCCTGCCGGGCCGCGCCACCGGTCTGCTCGTTCTTGCCCCGGGCCTCGAGATCAGGCTGGCCGACGGCCCGGCCCGTCTTTTCCTTGACTTGGCCCTTACCCATCTTGGACTTGTTGCGGATCTTGTCGAAGAGCCCCATAGCCGGTACCTCCTTTTCAGTACCAGCACTTCCCCGATAATCGCCTGCTAACCGGATTAATCGGGCAGACTCCGGCGGTGGCGGATGATCAGCCAAATGCCGTAGATGACGCCGCAGAAGAAGAGCAGAAGGCCCAGCAGTACCTTCAGGATCAGCATGGGAGTAATAGGCGGACGCAGCGCCTTCAGCCCGGCCGTGACGGCCGATCTGACCGAATCCTTCAGGCGCTTCCAGATGGCCCGCATAGAGCATCTCCCGACGATCTTAAGCTCTCATTGCCAATGAACATTTTACCGCGAAAACGGCAGTTTCGCTGCCCGCGAGTGCAGTAATGCCGTCATTCAGTAAAGGCCAGCCCCCGGCCGGAGTCCCGGCTTAGCCTGAGGGGCGTGACGAGCCTGCTCGGCGATGAGGTGCTGGCGCTGCTGCCCGCCGTGGTCCGCGGGTGTATCACCGAGCCGTGCTGGTGGCGCGACGAACTGGTGGGCCTGCAGGTGATGACGGGGCTCAGCGATCTGTCGCTCCCGGACCAGCTGACCGGGTACCGGCGGGTGGAGACGGCGCGGTCCCGGCAATGGCCCTGGCAGGGTGACGCGCTGGTACACGAGAGCTCGATCGTGCACCAGGGGGTCAGCTTCTTCGGGCCGACGCTGATCGGGCCGGGCTGCGAGGTCGGGCCGAACGCGACGATCTACGGGCCGACGGTGGTGGAGTCGGGGACCTATCTGGGGCCGGGCGCGGAGATCCGGCGCTGCCTGCTGCTGGCCGGGGCCGAGGTGGCGCACACCAGCTACGTAGGGCACTCGGTGCTCGGCCGCCGGGTGCGGCTGGGCGCCTTCTTCTGCGTGGCGGTCAGGAACCTGTGGCGCGGGACGGTGCACATGCGGTCCGGGAGCGAGCTGATCGACACCGGCGAGGTGACGGTCGGCTGCGTGATCGCCGACGGGACCGAGACCGGCGTGCGGGCCACGGTCATGCCCGGGCGGCGGATCGTCGAAACGCCGATCGTGCCGGCCAGCGCGGTGGTGCTGAAGAACTGCTAGGCCGACCGGCCCGTGGTGCTCAGGCCTTCGCGTAGCCAGGTGGGCACGATCTCGCCGGGGGCGTCGTCCCAGCCGTGCTCGATCAGCCCCCGGACCCGCTCGACGATCCGGGTGGCGACGTCCTCGACCGGCATGACCACGCTGGTCAGGGGCGGGCTCAGCAGGGCCGCGCCGACGCTGCCGTCGAAGCCGACGACGGCCAGGTCACGGCCTACCCGCAGGTTGAGCTCGGCCGCCACCCCGTAGACGATGACGGCGATCTTGTCGCTGCCGGTGAGCACCGCGTCGGGCTGAACCGAAGTCAGGAACGACCGGATGGCGGCTCGGGCGGTGGCGTCGCCCGCCAGCCGCAACACGCCGGCCCCGTTCCCGGTGTCATCGACGACGCCGGCGGCGGTCAGGCCGGCCCGGAATCCGGCCTCTCGCTCGGCGTCCCAGTAGGTCCAGGGCTCGTAGCCGATGTAGGCCGGCCGCCGGTAACCTCGGCCGATGACGTGCGCCACCGCGTCGGCCTCGGCGGCCGCGTCGTCGATGTCCACCCAGGCCAGCGGTGCCCCCAGGTCGGTCCGGCCGTAGCAGGCGAACGGCATGCCCAGCCGCTGCAGCAGCTCGGCCCGCGGATCGGCGGACTGGAGGTCGGACAGCACGAACGCGTCGACGCTGCGGTCCGCGACCAGACGGCGGATGTCGGCGCTGGGGTCATCCGCCTGCGGGACCACCAGGACCCCGTAGTGCTGGCGGCCGGCCGCGCTGAGCAGCGCCTGCAAGAACTGCATCATGATCAGGTTGGTCGGCTCGGGCTGGATCGGCGGCATCAGGTAGGCCAGCCGCATCGTCCGCCGCGACCGCAGGCTGCGGGCGCCCTGGTGGGGCTGGTAGCCGAGCTGCTCGATCGTGTCCAGCACCCGGACGCGGGCCGCCTCGCCGACCCGGCCGGTGCCGTTCAGCACGTTGGACACGGTGGACTTGCCCACCCCGGCCACCCGGGCCACATCCATCAGGGTGAGGTCACGGGCGGCCGGATCAGCCGCCCAGCCAGATCGCGATACCACCAGAACACGCCCCGTCGAGATTCGTCAATTGTGCGCGAACCAGACCTTGACATCGGTTCTGGACCAGCGTTTCGTGTGCGATGGAAGGTTCCATCGTACCCATTGGACGGCCTGACTGGCACCGTCGTCATGGCATGGGAGGCGCGATGAGCGTTGCCGCTGTCACTACAGGTCTAGGAAGACCAAAATCGTCGGAGGCGACGCCGGCTGCGGATCGGCGCCGGATCCGTACCGCCTTCGCGTTCCTCGCGCCCAGCCTGGTCGGCGTGGTGCTGTTCCTGGTGATCCCGGTCATCCTGGTGATCATTTTGAGCCTGACCCAGTGGAACCTGCTCACGCCGCTCAAGTGGGTCGGCTTCAGCAACTACGCGAACATTTTCAAGTACGACGCCTTCGGGCACTCGCTGCTGGTCACCGCCTACTACGTGCTGCTGAACATCCCGATCCAGACCGTGTTGGCCCTGGGCCTGGCCATGCTGCTGAACAACAAGCTGCCGGGCAGTGCGTTCGTCCGGGTCGTGGCCGTGCTGCCGTTCCTGGCCACCCCGGTGGCGATGAGCGTGGTGTGGACCTGGTTCTTCGACCCGACCAACGGCATCGTGAACCAGCTGCTCTCCCACGTCGGGATCGTCGGGCCGGCCTGGCTGTCCGACGCGGCCACCGCGATGCCGGTCGTCGCGTTCGCCAACATCTGGCAGTACGCCGGCTACAACATGCTGTTCTTCCTGGCCGGCCTGCAGGCCATCCCGCCCAGCCTGTACGAGGCGGCATCCCTGGACGGCGCGGGCCGGGTTTCCCAGTTCCGCCGGGTGACCCTGCCCCTGCTCCGTCCCGCTCTGCTGTTCGTCCTGGTCACCGGTGTGATCGGCTCTTTCCAGGTGTTCGACACCGCGTTCGTGCTGACCAACGGAGGACCCGGCAACGCGACCACGGTGGCCAACCTGAACATCTACAACACCGCGTTCCAGGGGTTCCGGATCGGCGAGGCGTCGGCCATGTCGGTGATCTTGTTCCTGGTCATCCTGGTCGTCACGATCTTGCAGTTCACCTACTTCAACCGGCGCACGACCTACGAGATCGGCTGAGGGGCCGTCATGGCTTCGGTCACATCGGTGGCGTCCTCCGCCGCCTCGAAATCCGCCGCCCGCACCGGCTCCGGCTCCGGCCCCGGCCGTGGCCTGCGGCTGACCGGGTACTACCTGGTGCTGCTGATCATCGTGATCGTCTTCATCACGCCGTACCTGTTCTCGCTGTTCGCCGCGTTCAAGCCGCTCGGCGACATCCTGGCCCAGTCCCCGGCCCGGCCGCCGACCAGCCCGACCTGGGCCAACTTCAGTCAGATCTTCACCCAGGAGAATTTCGGCCGGTACCTGGCCAACACGCTCCTGGTCACGATCATCCTCACCATCGGCCAGGTCGTCTTCTCGATGATGGGCGCCTACGCGTTCGCGCGGATGGAGTTCCCCGGCCGGGACGCCCTGTTCTGGATGTACCTGGCCACGCTGATGGTGCCGAACGTCGTCACGCTGGTCCCGCTGTACGTGATGTTCGCCAAGGCCCACCTGCTGAACACCTACTGGGCGATCTTCCTGCCTTACACGCTCGGCGTGCCGCAGGCGGTGTTCCTGATGCGGCAGAACTTCATGACGATCCCGAAAGAGGTGATGGAGGCGGCCCGGCTGGACGGCTGCTCGGAGAGCCGCATCCTGTGGCGGATCGTGGTGCCGATCTCCAGGCCGATCATCATCACCGCCACCCTGCTGGCGTTCGTGTTCGGCTGGAACAACTTCCTGTGGCCGCTGATCGTGACCAACTCCAACTCGCTCAACGTGCTGTCGGTCGGTACGGCCAACCTGAACTCGAACTTCGCCGACCAGTGGAACCTGGTGCTGGCCGCCTCGCTGGTGGCCCTGGTCCCGATGGTGATCCTGTTCGCGATCTTCCAGAAATACATCGTCCGCTCGATCTCGCTGACCGGGATCAACCGGTGAGGGCGCGCACCCTGGCCCGGGTCATCATCGCGATGACGGCGCTGGTCACGCTGGCTGGCTGCGCCGACTGGGGCATCGACACCGGCAGCTCCGGCGGGAAGGTCACGCTCACCTACGCGCTGTGGGACGCGCACGAGCAGATCGGCTACCAGGCCTCGATCACCGAGTTCGAGAAGCTGCACCCCGACATCAAGGTCAACATCGACAACATCCCCTACACCAGCTACGAGCAGAAGATCACGGCCGAGTACATCACCGGTCAGGCCCCCGACCTGTTCTGGGTCAACACCCCGTGGCTGGGCACGTTCGTCAAGGACGGGATCCTGACCAACATCGCCCCGAAGATCAAGGCCAGCCACATCAACATGGCCCAGTACTACCCGCAGCTCGTCACCATGCACTCGCGCAAGGGTGCCATCTACGGCCTGCCCAAGGACTGGGACACGATCGCGCTCTACTACAACAGGGACTACTTCAAGAAAATCGGCCTGAAGATCCCGTCCAACCTGAGCTGGAACGCCGACGGGACCGGGTCGTTCGTCACCTTCCTCAAGCAGGCGACCACCGACAAGAGCGGTCACAACGCGCTGTCCCCGCAGTTCAACCCGGGCAAGATCGCGACCTACGCGCTCGGCACGTACGACGACCCGCAGTCCGGCTGGGGCGACTACGTGGCCGAGCTCGGCGGGAAGGTCATCCCGCACCCGTACGCGTCGGTGACCAGCCTCGACACGCCGGCCTTCCAGCAGGGCATGTCGTTCCTGACCAGCACGCTGACCAACGACCACGTGATCGCGCCCGGCGCCGAGACCGGGCCCAACGCCAACGGCGCCAACCTGCTCACGCTGTTCACCGAGGGCCAGATCGCCATGTGGCAGGCGGGTGACTGGAACACCACCGCCCTCAAGGCCGCGGTGAAGTTCCCGGTCGGCGTGACCACGCTGCCGATCGGCCCGGACGGCCGGGTCAGTATCTTCAACGGGCTGATCGACGGCCTGAACAGCCACACCAAGTACCCGGAGCAGGCCTGGGAGCTCGAACAGTGGCTCGGGTCGGCCCAGTCGCAGAAGATCCTGGGCTCCGGCGGCTACATCTGGCCGGCCATCAAGAGCCTGGACCCGCTGTTCCAGCAGTACTGGGCCAAGCAGGGCATCGACATGTCGCCGTTCCTGACCGAGGCGGACGGGAAGGTGGCCAACTTCCCGGTCAGCTCGGGCATGGGGGCGGCGCTCACCCAGATAGAGAACGACCTCGGCCCGGCCTGGCTGGGTTCGCAGTCGGTGAGTTCAGCACTGAAGCAAGCCGGGAAAGATGGAAACTACGCCCTGAAAACCGGCAACTGAGGACGCCAGCCACCGGGAGCCCGGCTGCCACCCTGCCCGATCGGAGCCTGCGTGAGCGTTAGTGACCCCACCGCCAGCCAGCAGCACCACACCGGGGTCGTCCCGGGTCCGGCCCCCGTCCTGGTCGCGAGCGAGGGCGGAGCCGGCACCGGCCTGATCCTGTTCCCGCGGACGGACGCGGTGCCCGCCGCCTGGGTGGGCCCGCTGACCGAGGGCCTGGCCGGGAGCCTGGATCCGCGCGAGGCCGCCCGGCTGCTGGCCGCGGCCCGGCCCTGCCCGCTTCTGCCGCAGCACGGCGAAGGCTGGTTCGGACGGCCGGGGCTGGCCGGCCACCGGCTGGGCTCTGGGTCCGGACCCGCCGCCGGGCGGGACTGGTCGCCGCTGTTCCGCCCGGTCTCGATCACCCACGAGGCGGCGCGGGCCCGGATCGAGGCGGCCGACCCGGACGCCGGGCTGAGCCTGGTAACCGAGGCCGAGGCGGTACCGGGCGGCGCGATCCGCGCCCGCCACACACTGACCAACCGCGGCGCCGGCCCGTACGTGGTCGACCAGCTGGAGGTGGTGTTCCCGCTGCCGGCCCGGGTCGGGGAGGTGCTCGACTTCACCGGGCGGCAGACCGCCGAGCGGATCCCCCAGCGGCACCGGCTGGGCGACGGCCTGTGGCTGCGCGAAGGCCGGCGCGGGCACACCGGCCACGACGCCGCCACGATGGAGATCGCCGGGGTGCCCGGGTTCGGCTTCGGCCACGGTGAGGTCTACGGCGTGCACGTGGCCTGGAGCGGCAACACCGTGCACCGGGTGGAGCGGGTGCCGTCCGGCCTGGGCATCGCCGAGACCGGGCCGGCCCACGGGAGCGGATGCAGCCGGGCGCCACCACCATCGGCGGCGGCGAGCTGCTGCTGCCCGGCGAGATCGTCCTGGCCGAGGGCGAGTCCTACGCCACCCCGTGGGTGTACCTGGCCGCCAGCCGGGCCGGCCTGGACGAGCTGTCCGCCCAGTTCCACGGCTACCTGCGGGCGCAGCCCGCCCACCCGCGCACGCCCCGCCCGGTCAACCTCAATGTCTGGGAGGCGGTCTACTTCCAGCACGACCTGGGCACGCTCACCGCCCTAGCCGACGCGGCCGCCAGCCTCGGGGTGGAACGCTACGTCCTCGACGACGGCTGGTTCCGCGGCCGCCGCGACGACCGGGCCGGGCTCGGTGACTGGGAGGTCGACGAGGACGTGTGGCCCGGTGGCCTGCACCGGCTCATCGACCACGTGCGGGCCCGCGGCCTGCAGTTCGGGCTGTGGATCGAGCCGGAAATGGTCAACCCGGACTCCGGCCTGTACCGCGCCCACCCGGACTGGATCTTGTCGACCGGGCACCGGCGGCCGCCGCTGCAGCGCCACCAACTGGTACTGGACCTGACCCGGGCGCCGGTCCGCGACTACCTGCGGGACCGGATCTCGGCCCTGCTGAGCCAGTACGAGATCTCCTACATCAAGTGGGACTGCAACCGGGACATCATCGACGCGGGCAGCGGGACCGTGCTGGGCGCGCCCGCCGCCCACGCCCAGGCACGCGCCGTCTACGAGCTGCTGGACGAGCTGCGCGCGCGGCACCCGCAGGTGGAGTGGGAGTCCTGCGCGGCCGGCGGTGGCCGGATCGACCTCGCCATCCTCGAACGGGTCCAGCGAGTGTGGACGTCGGACATGACCGACGCGCTGGCCCGCCAGCCCATCCAGCGCTGGACCGGCCAGCTGGTACCGCCGGAGTACCTCGGCGCGCACGTGTCGGCGGCGTTCTCGCACCAGACCGGCCGCTACATGCCGATGTCACTGCGCGGCGGTACCGCCCTGTTCGGCCACTTCGGCATCGAGGCCGACGTCACCCAGATCCCACCGGAGGACCTGGCCGAGCTGGCCGAGTGGATCCGGCTGTACAAACAGCACCGCGCGCTCATCCACTCCGGCCGGATGGTCCGGCTCGACACCCCGGACGACACCGCCTGGATGTACGGCGTGGTCGCGGCCGACCGCTCGGCCGCGCTGATGAGCTACGCGCAGCTGGACGAGCCCGGCAACGACCAGCCGGCGACGCTGCGGGTCCCGGGCCTGGATCCGGAGCGCCAGTACCGGATCACCGACGTGACGCCGGGACCGCGACGGCCCCGGCGGCCCCTGCTCGGCGAGCCACGGCGCGGGGGCTTCGAGGTCTCCGGGGCCGCGCTGGCCGAGATCGGGCTGGCCATCGTGCCCCAGCGCACGCTGACCCCGCTGATCGCCTTCATCGAAAGGGTGTGACGTTCAGGCGCCGTAGGCAGGCACGACGGCCCCGCTGACCGGGGCGGCGGAGCCGGTGGCGAGGAAGACGATGGTGTCGGCGACCGCCTGCGGGGTGACCGCGTGAGCCAGCTGGTCCGGGGTCAGGAAGGCGCGGGTCTGAGCCGTGTCGAGCAGCTGCGGGGCCAGGCCATTGACCCGGATCCCGGCCGGGCGCAGCTCCAGGTCGAAAATCCGGATGAGATGAACCAACGCCGCCTTGCTGACCGCGTAGGTGGCCACCCCGGCGGCTGGCTCCAGGCCCGGGCGGGCCGCCACGTGGACGATGGCGTCCGGCACGACCTGATCGCCGCGCTCGACCGCGCGACCGGACGGCGGGTGACGACCATCTCGGCGCCCGCCGGCAGCGGGAAGACCTCGCTGCTGCGCGCCTGGGCCGGGCGGGCGGGGACGGCCGGATCTCGCCTTCCTGTCGGTGCCGCCGGGCCAGGACGACCCGCAGCAGTTCTGGCTGGCGGTGCTGGGCGCGCCGTCCGCGCGGTGACCGGCGGTCCCGGGCTCCCGCCCGCGGCGCCCGGGTTCAACGGCCAGGCCATGGTCAGCCGGGTGCGGTCGGAGCCGGCGGACGCCGGCACGGACGACCCTTTCGTTTTGATCATCGACGACCTGAAGGAGCTGGCCTCGGCGGAAGCGGGCGAACAGCTCACGACGCTGCTGACCAGCCTCCCGGCCGGCGTCCGGGCGGTGCTGTCCGCCCGCCGCGATCCGCCGCTGCGCCTGCATCAGCTCCGGCTGGCCGGTGAGCTGGCCGAGATCCGCGGGCCGCAGCTGCGGTTCACCGAGGACGAGACCAGGGAACTGCTGGCCAGCGCCGGGATAGCGCTGCCCGACCCGGTGGTCACGGTGCTGCACGAGCGGACCGAAGGGTGGGCAGCCGGGCTGCGGCTGGCCGTGCTGTCCCTGAGCGGGCGCCCGGACCCGGAACGGTTCGTGGCGGCCGGGGAGAACTTCTGGGCCGGGGTCAAGGGCCACCTGGACGCCGTCACCGAACGCGCCGCCGCCCCCGGTCATCGCCAAGTACACCGGGGTGCTGGCGGCCGCCGACGTCGAGGTCTTCACTTACACCACGACGTTCCACATCATGCAGTCGCTGCGCCTCGACCGCGGCACGAGTGGGGCCCGGTCCACCCGTAGCCGGCGGGCCAGGGTACGGGCCAGGGGTGTTCAAGGGGGCGATCCGGCCGCCTGAGGACGATCGTCGATGACGTAGGCGATGCGGGCCGGCGCGGCGCTGACGGCGATGGCGGCCGCGCGGCCCGCGGACACGCCGCCCGCGGACGTTAGGAGACGACAGTGCCCGCCGACGACACCATCCGCCCGTTCACCGTCGATTTTCCCGAGGCCGACCTCACCGACCTGCGCAGGCGCATCGCCGCGACCAGGTGGCCCGAGCGTGAGACGGTCAGCGACGACACCCAGGGCGTGCGGCTCGCCCTGATGCAGGACCTCGCCCGGTACTGGGCGGCCGACTATGACTGGCGTAAGTGCGAGGCCAAGCTCAACGACCTGCCGCAGTTCACCACCGAGATCGACGGGCTCGGCATCCACTTCATCCACGTGCGCTCCCCGCACGAGGACGCGCTGCCGCTGATCGTCACCCACGGGTGGCCTGGCTCGATCATCGAGCAGCTGAAGATCATCGAGCCGCTCACCCGTCCGGAGACACAGGACGCGAGTCCGGCCGATGCTTTCGATCTGGTGATCCCGTCGCTGCCGGGCCACGGTTTCTCGGCCAAGCCGGAGACTCCCGGCTGGGACCCCACCCGGATCGCCCGGGCCTGGGTGACGCTGATGAAGCGGCTCGGCTACGACCGGTTCGTGGCCCAGGGCGGCGACTGGGGGGCGGCCGTCACCCAGAACATGGGCATCCAGGCCGCGCCGGAGCTGGCAGGCATCCACTCGAACATGCCCGGTACCGCGCCGGCCGCGATCAACAAGGCGGTCCAGCGCGGCGACCCGGCCCCGGCGGACCTGTCGCCCGACGAGCTTCGCGCCTACCAGCAGCTCAGCGGGTTCTACGCCAAGCACGTGGCCTACGCGCAGATCATGACGACCCGCCCGCAGACCCTGTACGGGCTGGCGGACTCCCCCATCGACCTGGCCGCGTTCGCGCTCGACCACGGCGACGGGACCGGCCAGCCCGGCCTGGTCGAGAAGGTCCTGCAGGGTGAGCTGGAAAGCCCGCTGACCCGCGACGACCTCCTCGACAACATCACGCTCTACTGGCTGACCAACACCGGGGTGTCCGCGGCCCGGCTCTACTGGGAGAACAAGGCGGACTTCTTCGACGCCAAGCCGATCACGATCCCGTTCGCGATCAGCATCTTCCCCGACGAGCTCTACCAGGCGCCGCGGAGCTGGGCCGAGCGCGCCTACCCGCACAACCTCATCCACTACAACCAGCTCCCGCGCGGCGGTCACTTCGCCGCCTGGGAGCAGCCCGACCTGTTCGCGGCCGAGATGCGGGACTCCTTCCGGTCGCTGCGCTGAGCCGATCGAGAGGCCGCGGCAGCTGGGCAGCCGGGACGCTCAGCTGCCGAGGTATTTGAGGACGGCCAGCACCCGGCGGTGGTCGGTGCCGGTCGGCGGCAGGTCGAGCTTGAGGAAGATGTTGGTCACGTACTTCTCGACCGCGCTCGGGCTGACTTTCAGGGTCTCCATGATGCCCGCGTTGGAGCGGCCCTCGGCCATGAGCCTGAGGACCTGCTGCTCGCGCGGGGTCAGCCGGTCCATCGGGTTGTCGCGCCGGCGGACCAGCAGCTGGGCGACGACCTCGGGGTCGAGGGCGGTGCCGCCGGCCGCCACCCGGCGGACCGCGTCGAGGAAGTCGCGGACGTGCGCCACCCGGTCCTTGAGCAGGTAACCGACCGCGCTGGTGGCCTCGGACAGCAGGTCGGTGGCGTAGCTCTCCTCCACGTACTGGGACAGCACCAGCAGCGCGACGCCGGGGAACTGGCGGCGGATGACCAGGGCGGCCCTGATGCCCTCGTCGGTGTGGGTGGGCGGCATCCGGACGTCGATGAGGGCGAGCTCCGGCCGGTGCTCGGCCACCGCCTTGAGCAGCTCGGTAGCGTCGGGCACGGCCGCCGCGACCTCGAAGCCGCCGTCGGTCAGCATCCGGGTCAGCCCGTCCCGCAGCAGCACCGAGTCCTCGGCGATCACGATTCGCATGGCAGCTCCGCGGTGATGGTGGTGGGCCCGCCGGGCGGGCTGTCGATGGCCAGCGTGCCGTCCACGGCGGCCGCCCGCTGGACCAGGCCGCGCAGGCCGGTCCCGTCGCCCGCCGCGGGCACGGCACCGCCCCGGCCGTCGTCGGTGACGGTCAGCCGCAGCAGGTCCCCACCCCGGGCACCGACCCGGGTGACGGTCACCTCGGCCCGGGTGGCCTGGGCGTGCTTGACCACGTTGGTGATCGCCTCGGAGACGATGAAGTAGGCCACCGCCTCGACGCTGGGCGAGGCCGGCGTCGCCACGTCCACCCGCAGCCGGACCGGCAGCGGGGCGCGGGCGGCCAGCCCGGACAAGGCCGCGTCGAGGCCCCGGTCGCTGAGCACGGCCGGGTGCAGCCCGCGGATGAACTCGCGCAGCTCGGTGAGGGCGAGCACCGCCTCGTCGTGGGCGGCGGCCAGGGCTTCGCGGACCGGCTCGGGTCCGGCTTCGAACCGCTCGCGGGCCATGCCCAGGTTCATGGCCAACGACACCAGCCGCTGCTGGGCACCGTCATGCAGGTCGCGCTCGATCCGGCGGCGCTCGGCGTCGGCGGCGGCCACCAGGTCGGCGCGGCTGCGGGACAGCGACTCGACCCGCTCGGTCAGCTTCTCGCGGCGGGTGGGCCCGAGCAGCCTGCGGGCCACCCGCTCGTCGGTCCGGATCGACCAGCGGGCCAGCCCGGGGAAGGCGGGGAACAGGATCGCGAGCAGGGCATCGCCGATCCCGGCCGGCAGGGCCAGCACGTGGTACCCGAACTGACGCCAGGTCCCGGTGGCCAGCCACGGCCCGGCCGACCACGAGGAGCGGCCGGCGGCCCGGGCCGGCGCCACGATCTCGATGTCCAGCGTGGCCAGCAGCCGGGCTCGCTGCAGCGAGGTCAGTCCCTGCACCAGCCACGGCAGCACCACCGGGATCAGGACCACCGCGATGACGTAGAGGGTCGCGTGCTCCCAGCCGCCCGGCCCGTCGACCAGGCTGACCAGGGCGGCGCCCCAGATCACGAGCAGCCCGAGCAGCAGGATGCCGCCGGCCAGCCCGGCGATCAGGCCGGCCAGGGCGTTCTTGACCGCGCGCCAGACCATGACGTCAAACGTACAAAGGATCACCGGCCGGGCACTATGGGGCGCTCCAGCCCGCCGGGGTGGGGTTTTCCGTAGTCACCATGGGCCGTGCGCCCCAGTCACCATCGGCTGTGCGCCCCAATTACAGGACCGGTTCCAGACGGCACCGTTGAAGCCATGATCGAGATACACGAACTGACGAAGCGCTACGGAGCCACCACCGCCGTCTCGGACCTGACGTTCACCGTCGAGCCCGGCACGGTCACCGGCTTCCTGGGCCCCAATGGGGCCGGGAAGTCCACCACGATGCGGATGATCCTCGGCCTGGACGAGCCGACCAGCGGCTCGGTCACGGTGAACGGGCGCCCGCCCCGGGCCCAGTCCGCGCCGCTGCACGAGGTCGGCGGCATGCTGGACCCGCGGTCGGTCCTCCCCTCCCGCAGTGCCTACCATCACCTGCTGGCGCTGGCCCAGACCACCGGCATCCGCCGGTCCCGGGTCGACGAGGTCATCGACAGCGTCGGGCTGCGCTCGGTCGCGAACCGCCCGGCCGGCAAGTTCTCACTCGGCATGGCCCAGCGGCTCGGCATCGCGGCCGCGCTGCTCGGCGACCCGGCCACCGTGGTCCTGGACGAGCCGGTGAACGGGCTCGACGTCGAGGGCATCCGCTGGATGCGCGGCATGCTGGCCGAGCTGGCCGCCCAGGGCAAGACGGTCTTCGTCTCCTCCCACCTGATGAGCGAGATCGCGCAGACCGCCACCCACCTGATCGTCATCGGCAAGGGCCGGCTGATCGCCGACACCAGCGTGGCCGACTTCATCGCCTCGGCCGCGCCGTCCTCGGTGCGGGTGCGCAGCAGCGACCCGCAGGCGCTGGCCGCCCAGCTGCGGTCGCCGGACGTGACCGTCAGCCTCGCCGACGACGGCGCCCTGCTGGTGACCGGGCTGCCCGCCGAGCGGATCGGCGCGATCGCGGCTGCGTCCGGGATCGCGGTGGCCGAGCTGGCCACGGTCGAGACGTCCCTGGAAGACGCGTTCGTGGACCTGACCAACGACGCGGTGGAGTACCGCGCCCCTGCGTTCGAAGAGGAGAAGTGAGCATGAGCACGCTGAAGGTGACCCAGGCCCGGGTGATGAAGGCCGAGTGGACCAAGCTGCGCACCCAGCCGGGCGCGCTCTGGTCGCTGCTGTCGGCGGTGATCCTGGTCATCGCGTTCGGCATCCTGTACAGCCTGCTGCGGGAGGCGCGGCCGCCGCACGGGGCGGCCGCGGCCGCCTCCTTCGACCCGGTGGCGGTCAGCCTGTCCGGGGTGCAGCTGGCCCAGATCGCGACCGGGGTGCTCGGCGTCCTGGTGATCACCAGCGAGTACGCGACCGGGCTGATCCGGACCACGCTGGCCGCGGTCCCGCGGCGGCTGCCGGTCCTCTGGGGCAAGGCGTCCGTGCTGGTCGCCGCCGTGATCGCGGTGAGTGTGCCCGCCGCGATCACGGTGTTCCTGGCCGGGCAGTCGATCCTCGGGCGCCAGCACCTGTCGGTGTCGATCGGTGACCCCGGCGTGGCCCGCGCGGTGATCGGAAGCGCGCTCTACCTGGCCGTCGCCGGGCTGCTGGGGCTGGGCCTGGGAGCACTGCTGCGGAGCGCCGCGGGCGGCATCGCGACCCTGTTCGGGGTGCTGTTCGCGGTGCCGATCCTGGTCGGCTTCCTGCCCGGGAGCCTGGCCGACACCATCGGCAAGTACCTGCCGGGCGCGGCCGGCCAGGCCGTGACCACCGTGCACACCGATGCGGCGACGTCGCTGGCCCCCTGGACCGGGTTCGCGGTGTTCTGCGCCTACGCGGTCGTGCTGCTCGGCATCGGCGCGACGCGCATGCGGCGCGGCGATGCCTGACCCCGCGCGGGCCTACACCCCCGGCGAGCCGCCGTCCGCATCAGCCAGGAGCTGACGGGCGGCGGCTTCGTCTTCGGGGGCGACCAGCACGCGGACGCCCTGCAGCTGGAGCTGCGGATCGGCGCCGCCGGCGTCGTCGGCCAGGACGGCTGCCCGCAGGCCGTTGCTGCGGAGCAGGCCGGCGATCAGCTCGGCTTCCGGGCGGCTGGGGACCACCGCCACCGGTACTGGTGCACCGTCCATGACCTCAGCTCCCTCCGGGATCGGGCATCCGGGCGTGATGACCAGGGTCCTACCCTGGTGCGGCCGGCCGCCACTTCCGCCATTGTGGATCCGGGACAACGCGGAAAGGAACCAGCCACCATGACCGGTACCAGTGAGGCGGAGATCGCGGCCCGGGCCGACCTGCTGCACGAGACCGCCGACCATCACGGCAAGTTCGAGGCCGTCGCCCCGCCACACGACTGGTGGGACTGGTACGCGGCCTACATGCTGGCCCGGGAGGCGGGGAGCACCCCGGACGAGGCGGCCGCGGCCGCCGGGCGTTACATGGCCGAGGTCAAGCACATCGTCGTGCCATCCGCCTGATCAGGGGCTACCGCCCATCCCGCTGACCAGCGCATCACGGTCGATGCCGTGCCGCTCGCCGAACTTCTTGACCTGTTCGATCTCCACTGGATCGGGCAGCTCACGCTCGGCTGCCTTGGCAGCCTCCGGGCGGCCGATCTGCCGGAGCAAACTGACCACCCACCCTCGGGTCACTGTCACCAGCCAATTGTGCGCTGCCCGGCCGGCCGCTAGGGACCATGACGGCCGAACCGGCTGATGACCGGGGCGGCGACCGCCGCGAGGAGCCCCAGCGCGGCGCCGGCCGCGTAGATCTGCCGGAACGTCGCGTAGCGGATGGCCAGCGAGCCCAGCGCCTGCATCGGGGCCTGCGGGCCGAACAGCACCAGCGACACCAGCGCCGCGACCCGGCCCTGGAGATCCAGCGGGCTCAGCCGCTGGGCCGCGCTGAGGATGGCCAGGAAGATCCACGGCAGCGCGAAGCCGAGCACCAGCGTGCCGATCACCGCGCACGGCAGCAGGCCGGTGGCCCGCAGCGCGGTGCCGGCCGCGAAGTTGATCATCCCGAGGAGGGCCAGCCGGTCCTCGCCCAGCCGCCGGAGCAGGCGGCTGCTGACCAGGCTGGCCACGATCGAGCCGGCCCCGAGGCAGGCGCTGAGCACGCCCAGGAACGCCGGCGGCTCGCCGACCGCTTGGACCAGGCTGTACTGGGGCGCGACGAGCACCCCGGACAGCACGATGACGAAACCGCCGGTCAGCAGCAGCCGGGCCAGCTCCGGAGTCCGGCGGACATGCACCAGTCCCGCCACCAGGTCGGCCCGCCAGTTCGTGGCCGGGGGCCGCGGCCGCGGCTCCCGCAGCCGCAGGCCGGCCACGGTCAGCGCGGCCACCCCGAACGTGGCGGAGTCGAAGGCGGCGACGCTGCCCCCGCCGACCAGGGCGAACATGGCCGCCCCGAACAGCGGCGCCACCAGCCGGCCGGTCTCCTGCAGGCCGAGCCGCCACCCGTTGAGCCGCTGCCGGAGATCGAGCGGCAGCATCTCGGCGAACAGCGCGCTCTCGGCCGGGTCGCTGACCGCGAGGTTGACGCCGTACCAGATCATGACGCAGAAGATCAGCCAGACCTCGGCGGCCGAGCGCACCGCCAGCAGGGTCAGCACGATCACCGCCGACGCGACGTTGAGGGCCAGCAGCAGGCGCCGGCGCGACACCCGGTCGGCCAGCAGCCCGGCGGCCGGCCCGAACAGCGACGGCAGGTACATGCAGGCCCCGACCAGGCCCGCCTTGGCGCTGCTGCCGGTCAGCGACTTGACCCAGATCCCCGCGACCAGGCTCATCGCGCTGTCGCCGAGCAGGGAGGCGGCCAGCCCGACCAGGTACAGCCGGGCGTTCCGGCGATCGGTCGCGGTCGCGGCCGGCGCCTCGGCTTCACGGACAGCCATGGGACGAATCAACCACAGCCGCCACCGCCCTGGCAACCAAGTTGAGCGTGATCGCACTCAACTTTTTTGAGCCTTTTATTCATGGAAAAAGGGTCCGCTGGATCCGGCGTGATCACGAGGTGCGGCGCCCCGGGCGGCGTCCGATAGCGTCACATCATGACCACGACGTTCGCGGCGGCGACGGCGGTGATGGCGGCCGGGCCCGGCTGCTACGAGGCGGAGTTGCTGCGCGAGTACGCGATCGGCGGGACCAAGCCGAACGGCGGCTACCTGCTGGCCTGCCTGGGCCGGGCGGCGCTGGCGGCCGCCCGGGAGGCGGGATCCGGGCACGAGCACGTGATCGCGGCCGGCGCTCAGTTCTTCCGCTCGCCCGACGTCGGGCCGGCCAGGATCGGCACCACCGTGCTGCGCGCGGGCCGGACCGCGACCCAGGTCAGCGCCGCCATCAGCCACGACGGCGGGCCCGGGGTGCAGGCCCAGTTCACGCTGGCCACACTGCCGGCCGGCGGCCAGCCGTACTGGGGCGGCATCGATCCGGTCGAGCTGCCGCCGATCGAGGAGTGCCAGCCGCTGTTCCGCGACGACCGGCGCGGCGTCTCGATCAGCTTCGACCCGGCCGCGGCCCTCGCGTTCACCCCGGACGGCCCGGTGGTGACCGGCGGCGGGGAGCTCCGGGCCTGGCTGCGCGACACCGAAACCGGTGTGCTGGACCCGGCCGGGCTGCTGTTCGCCGCGGACGCGCTGCCGCCGGCCACCCTCGGCGTCGTGCCCAGCAACTGGGTGCCGACCCTGGACCTGACCGTCTACATCCGCGCCCTCCCGGCCGCGGGCCCGCTCCGCATCCGCATGCGGGCCCAGGTCATCCAGGACGGTTTCGCCGACGAGGTGTGCGAGGGGTGGGACTCAGCGGGGCGTCTGGTGTACCAGTCCACCCAGCTGGCCGCGCTGCGCCTGCCTACGGGACCCGGCGGGGGAAGATCAGGCCGGTGAGCACGGCCCCGATAAGGTCGGGCGGCATGCGGACCTTCCTGTTCGACATCGACGGCACCCTGGTGGACTCGTCGGCGGCCGTGGAACGGGCGTGGCGCCAGGTGGCGGCGGAGTTCGGGGCGGACGGTGACGCGATCGTGGCCAGCTGCCACGGGCGGCGGAGCATCGACACGGTCCGGGAGTTCTTCCCGCCGCCGGACCGGGCGGCCGTGCAGGAGCGGGTCACCGCCCTGGAGCTGGCGTCCACCGACGTCACCGCCTGCCGGGGCGCGGCCGGCCTGCTGGCCGCCCTGGACGGGCAGCCGTGGGCGGCCGTCACCTCGGGACCGCGGCCGCTGATGACCGCCCGGCTGGGCCTGGCCGGCCTGCCGGTACCGGCCGTGCTCGTCACCGCCGAGGACGTCGAGCAGGGTAAGCCCGCTCCCGACGGCTACCTGCGGGCGGCGCGGGCGCTCGGCGTGGCCGCCGCCGGCTGCGTGGTGGTCGAGGACTCACCGGCCGGGGTGGCGGCCGGCAAGGCGGCCGGGGCGCTGGTCGCGGCCGTCACCACCACCCACCCGGCCGGCGCGCTGCGCTCGGCCGATCTGGTGGTGGCCGGCCTGCCCGAGGTCGCCCAGGCCCTTGGCTACAGTTTCCTGGGCGGTGCGCTCGAGGGTGCGCCGGACAGAGACTGACCAGGAGGCGGGCATGGCGGTACTGGACCAGACGGTGGCGCTGGTGACCGGGGCGAGCAGCGGCATCGGCCGGGCCACCGCCCGGCGGCTGGCGGCCGAGGGCGCCGCCGTCGCCATCGCCGCCCGGCGCCAGGACCGGCTGGAGGAGCTGGCGGCCGAGATCAAGGCCAGCGGCGGGCGGGCGCTGCCGATCGAGGCCGACCTGACCGACCGTGAGCAGGCCGGGAACGTGGTCGAGCGGACGGTCAGCGAGCTCGGGCGGCTGGACACGGTGGTCAACAACGCGGGCGTGATGCTGCTCGGTCCCGCGCTCGGGACCCCGGTGGAGGACTGGGACGCGATGATCCAGCTGAACGTCCAGGCTCAGCTGCACGTGACCCACGCGGCGCTGCCGCACCTGGTCACCGCGGCCGCCGGCGGCCCGCGCCGGATCGCCGACCTGGTCACGATCAGCTCGACCGCGGGCCGGGTGGCCCGGCCCGCGGCCAGCGTGTACGCGCTGACCAAGTTCGGGGTGACCGCGTTCTCCGAGTCGCTGCGCCAGGAGCTGATCGGCCAGCGCGTCCGGGTCAGCGTGGTCGAGCCGGGCACGGTCGACACCGAGCTGGTCACCCACAACCGCGACGAGGTGCGGGCGGCCGCCGAACGCCAGACGGCCGCGATCGAGCCGCTCCACCCCGGCGACATCGCCGACGCGGTGGCCTACATCGTGACCCGGGACCGCCGGGTCGCCGTCAACGAGCTGCTGGTCCGCGCGGCCGAGCAGACCTGGTAGCCGCGACCGGGCGGGTCCACACCGCGGCGACCGGCCGAGGATCATCGCGCTGACCACATTCGACGCCGACGGCGCCACCAATGCGGAGATCGCGGTCGTCGTCCGCAACACGCCCCGGTAGCCCGGCCGCGGGTCAGGCGTGCAGCGGTTCCAGCAGCCGGTGCGGGGTGGCCAGCGCCTCGGTGACCGGATCGGTCGCGCCGGACGCGGTCAGGCCGGGCCCGGGCGCCACCACCAGGTCGGTAACCGGGACGTCCTGGCCGCAGGCGGTGCAGATCCCGCCGGTGGTCACCAGCGCGTCGTCGGCCTGGTGCCGGAACACCCGCCGCGGGCCGCCGGCCGAGTAGTGCTCGTCACCCCAGTCGAGCAGCGTGCGGACGACCGGCCATAGCTCAAGACCCTTGCCGGTCAGCACGTATTCGGTGTGGCCGTGGTGACCGGGGATCCCGGCCAGCACCCCGGACCCGGTCAGCGATCCGAGCCGGTCGGACAGGACCGCCCGCGGCACGCCCAGATGGGCGGCGAAGTCGCCGAACCGGCGGACCCCGAAGAAGCTGTCCCGCAGGATCAGCAGCGTCCAGCGCTCGCCCACCACCTCGAGCGCCCGGGCCAGCGAGCAGTGCTGGCCGGCGTAGTCCTTACCCAGCGGCATATCGCCAGCATAGCCTTTTTGGTTCATTGACCGAACCGCATGGAATGAGTACAGTCATCCCCTGGTACGGTCATTGAACCAACCCTCAGGAGTCCCCCGTCATGACGACGACCGCGGGCAATCTCGCGGCCGGCTCGCCACCCGCCACCGAAGACCGGGGACACCCGAAGCGCTGGCGCATCCTGGCGGTGCTGGGCGCGGTGGCGTTCATGGCCCAGCTCGATCTGTTCATCGTCAACATCGCGGTGCCCGCCATCGGCCGCTCGTTCGGCGGCAGCCTCGACGGGCTGTCCTGGGTGCTCAACGCCTACGCGATCGTGTTCGCGGCGCTGCTGGTGCCGGCCGGGCGGCTGGCCGACCACTTCGGCCGGCGGCGGTTCCTGCTGATCGGGGTGGCCGTCTTCACCCTCGCCTCGGCCGCCTGCGCGGCCGCCCCGTCGCTGGCGATCCTGGTCGCGGCCCGGGCCGTGCAGGCGGTCGGCGCGGCGATGATCGTGCCCACCTCGCTGGGCCTGCTCTACCCCTCGTTCCCCAAGCGCCAGCACGCCACCGTCGTCGGCATCTGGGCCGGGGTCGCCGCCGTGGCCGGGTCGTCCGGCCCGCCCGTCGGCGGCCTGCTGGTCGAGGCCAGCTGGCGCTGGATCTTCCTCATCAACGTGCCGATCGGCGCGGCCACGCTGGTGGCCGGCTGGCGGCTGCTGCCCGAGGTCCGGGCCGAGAAGGGCGCCCGGCTGCCGGACGGCGTGTCGGCCGTGCTGCTGCTGGCCGCGGTCAGCCTGCTGGTGCTGGCCACCGTGGAAGGACCGGACTGGGGCTGGGGGAGCGCCCGCTTTGCCGGGCTGCTGGCCGTCGCGGTCGCGGCCATCGCCCTCACCGTGGCGCGGACGATCCGGCACCCGCACGCCCTGATCGAGAAGAGCCTGTTCACCAGCCGGCCGTTCACGTTCGCGACGATCGCGCTGTTCCTGTTCTTCGTGGGCTTCGCCATCTTCCTGCTCAACGGCACGCTCTTCCTGCAGGACGAGTGGCACTACAGCCCGGTGCGGGCCGGGCTGGCGATCATGCCCGGACCGGTCACGGCGGCGGTGTTCGCGGTCAACGCCGGGCGGCTGGCCCGCCGGTTCGGCCGGGTCTGGCCCGCCGTGGTGGGCACGTCGTGCATGGCCATCGCCGCGATCATCTGGCTGTCGCTGACCACGGCTCATCCGGCCTACGTGACCGCGATCCTGCCCGGCATGCTGGTCGGCGGGGTGTCGGCCGGTCTGACCCAGGCGCCGCTGTTCGCCGCGGCCGGCACGCTACCGCCGGACCGGGCCACCACCGGCAGCGCCGTGCTCAACATGGCCCGCCAGGTCGGCAGCGCGGTCGGGGTGGCGGTGGTGGTGGTCGCGGTCGGCACCGGGGCCCGGCCCACGCTGGCCGGGTACCACCACGCCTGGATCGCCGAAGCGATCGCGGGCCTCCTCGCGGCGCTGGCGGCGGCCGGCTCGGGCTGGCGGTCGCGCGGCGCCGGCGGTCGCCGGGCCGGCGTATCGTCGTAGGCGCCTACCCAATCCGAGCCATGCCGGGAGGTGGCACAGCGTGTTCGAGAGGTTCACCGACCGCGCACGACGGACGATCGTCCAGGCCCAGGAGGAGTCCCGCGCGCTGCGCCACGACTACATCGGTCCCGAGCACATCCTGCTGGCGCTGGTGCACGAGGGCCAGGGCCTCGGCCTGCGGATGCTGACCGACCTGGGCATCACCGAGGACCGGGTACGCGATCAGCTGAACCTGACCGCGAATACCGACCACGACCCGCCGTCCGGGCACATCCCCTTCACCCCGCAGGCCAAGCAGACGCTCGAGCTGTCGCTGCGCGAGGCGCTGCAGCTCGGCGACCGCCACATCGGCACCGAGCACATCCTCCTCGGCCTGATCCGGCAGGACGAGGGGCCGGCCACGGACGCCCTACAGAAGCTGGGCGTGACCCTGGACGAGGCGCGCATCCAGATGATCAGGCTGCGCCCGGCCGGCTCCGGCCGGACCCGCGTCGCCACCGAGCCCGGCGAGCCCGGCGAGATCGTGCAGGCACTGGACGAGCCGCTGCGGCCCGAGGCGGAGTCGATGCGGGCCGGCGTCGAATCGCTGCGGCAGGAGATCGGCCGGCTGCGCGCGCTGCTCCAGCGGCACGGCATCGACCCGGATGAGGACGCCGACCCGGGCGAGAATGGCGGCGCGGGCGGGAACGGCGGGCCCGCTTCCACGGCTTAGCCGCGGCCGGCCGCTCAGGCGCGGTTGGCCGCGGCGATCAGCGGCGGGATCTCGGCCAGCGAGGTGACCTGCCAGTCGGCGGTCCCGGCCAGGTCCGGGTGGTGGGCCCAGATGTGGCCCCAGGGCCCGCGGCGCAGGTAGATCGTGCGCAAGCCCGCGGCCCTGGCCGGCTTCATGTCGTTGTCGACGCGGTCACCGACGTAGGCGATCCGGTCCGGGGGGAACGGCACGGCCGCGACGACCGCCGCGAAGAACCGCGGGTCCGGCTTGTTCACCCCCCAGTCCTGCGAGGTCTCGATCAGATCGACCGGCAGGTCCATGGCCCGCAGCAGGTCACCGGCGGTGGACGGCTGGTTCCCGGCGATCCCGACCCAGATTCCCAGGTCGTGCAGGGCCGCCAGGCAGGGCCGGGTGTCCGGGTACAGGTCGGCCTCGGTGAACTCATCCTCGAGGCCGGCCTCGGCCCGCCGCTGCCGCTCGGTGGCCAGGTCGAAGCCCGGCTTGAAGTGGCCGAACACGTCGCGGAACTCCCGCCCGGTGGCCACCATCGCGCCGAACATCGCGGAAAATGTGTGCCGGGGGACGCCGAGCCAGTCGGCCCACGCCGCATTCTGTCTTGTTTCGTCGATGAGCGTCTCGCCCACATCGAAGACGACCGCGTCGATCACCGGAGCAGTCTACGAGCCCGCCGCCGGCCCTGCTCAGAGTGGCAGGCGGGCGGCCGGGCGCCGGTGCAACTGCAGCGTGGCCAGCGCGACCAGGGCCCCACCGCCGGCCAGCCAGATGGCCACCGCGATCCAGCCCCAGCGCGGCGCGCCGTACACCACGCCGATCAGCTCAAGCAGGCCCGCCGCCAGGAACACGAGCCCCATCACAAACGTGAACTGGGGCGTCCCGGGCTTCAGAGACCTGAGCCTTCCGCTGCGTCGCACGGCCTGCGTCTTACCCTTCTGACGTCCGCCAAACTCACCACGTATAACGGTGCCGCAACTCTCCGGGTTCGACACTTGAAATGACTATAAATCCTTATCCCTCCCGGTTCGATAGCCGTTGCCTGCAGGATTCCTGACCGCTCGGGAGACCATCCAGACGCCAGGGTCGCATGGGGTCAGTGGGACATGTGGGACGGCGCAGGACGACGCAGCTTTGCGGCGCCGCCCCCCATCGATGGCACCCGAGTGACACCAGAGCCGTATGGGGCGCTCGTGACTCGGGAGCTTGAGGCTGGCATCGCCCCAGGCTGCGCGATGCCGCATTTGGGCTTGCTAGAACCGGCGCGATGCCGCATTTGGGCCGGTTGGGCCGAGGCGCACCCCGCGCGCGGGGTGGCCGGTGGCCACGGCGCCATGCCCGCGGGGTGGCTGGTTGGCCACGGCGCGCCACGCCTGCGGGGTGGCCGGTTAGGCCGAGGCGCACTCCGCGCGCGGGGTGGCCGGTTAGGCCGAGGCGCCATGCCCGCGGGGTGGCTGGTTGGCCACGGCGCGCCACGCCTGCGGGGGTGGCGGTTGGCCACGGCGCGTCCCACGCGCACGGGGTGGCCGGCCTGGCCGCATCCCGTCGCCGTCGTCCCGCCAGCCGGATAAGCGGGCCGGACGGGACGGGTCAAGCCGCCCGGGTTTGGCGGCTTGAGGCGGCACGGCCGGTCTGCCCGGCTGCGCGGCGGGCGACGGCGGACCGGCAGGGGCCAGGCCAAAGAGGTCTTCCCTCCATCCCGGAGCCCGGAGCGCCCCGCCGGAGGCACAGCACTAACTCCCCCAAGCCAACACGAACTAACAAATATTCACGTTTCATGCCTTGACGAGCCCTTCACTCGCCGTTAAGTTACGGGAAAAAATAAGCCTTGATTAAAGCTTATTTGTGGGCGGTCGGCTGGTGGCGGGGCGGCCGACCCAGCTTGGAAAGGACTGCCGATGAGGCCGATCCCGCTCGTTCGTAACTGGCGCCGGAGGCCGCCACCGCTCGTCGGCAAGCCGACGACCGGCAACAACGCGGCCGCCGCCAGCATCCTGGCGCCCGGCCGCCTCCTGGGCCACCGCCGCACCTTGAGGGCCGCCCGGCGCCGCTGGCGCTTGAGCACCGCCGGCATCGCGATGCTCGCGCTTGCCCTGGTGGCCAGCGGATGCGCAACCCAGGCGGCCCAGTCGCCGAAACTCCACGACGCGGCCGCCACCACCACGTTGCTCTCGCAGGGTAAGACGGCCACCTCCTCCTCGGTCGAGAATTCCTCGTTCCCGGCCTCGGCGGCGGTGGACGGGAACACCAATACCCGGTGGTCGAGCGCGTTCTCCGACCCGCAGTGGCTGGAGGTCGACCTGGGCGCCAGCGCGACGATCAGCCAGGTCGTGCTGAACTGGGAGGCCGCCTACGCCAAGGCGTTCTCGATCCAGACGTCCACCGACAACAGCAACTGGACGACGATCTACTCGACCACCAGCGGGACCGGCGGGGTGCAGACGCTGAACATCGGCGGCACCGGCCGCTACATCCGGATGTACGGCACGACCCGGGCCACCCCGTACGGGTACAGCCTGTGGGAGTTCCAGGTCTACGGCACCTCCGGCGGCACCAGTACCGGCTGCAACACCACCGACGCCGCGCTGAACCACCCGGCCACCTCCTCCTCGACCGAGAGCTCGGCCTACCCGGCCTCGAACGCGGTCGATGGCAACACCGGCACCCGCTGGTCGAGCGCGTTCTCCGACCCGCAGTGGCTGGAGGTCGACCTCGGCGCGTCGCAGACGATCTGCGAGGTGACGCTGGACTGGGAGGCCGCCTACGCCAGCGCGTTCCAGATCCAGGCCTCGGCCGACGGCACCAACTGGTCCACGATCTACTCGACCACCAGCGGCACCGGCGGCACCCAGACGCTGAGCGTCAGCGGCACCGGCCGCTACGTGCGTATGTACGGCACGACCCGGGCCACCCCGTACGGCTACAGCCTGTGGGAGTTCGGCGTCTACACCACCACCGGCGGGACCACCGGCGGCGGTGGCGGCACGACCGGCAGCGGTGCGCCGCCCGCGTCGTTCTGGGGTAACACCAGCGCGATCCCGGCCGCCAGCAACGTGCTCGAGGTCTCGATCGTCAACCAGACCAACGGGCAGTACCCGGACAGCCAGGTGTACTGGAGCTTCAACGGCCAGGAAGAGTCGATCGCGCAGCAGCCGTACATCGACATGCCCGCCAATTCGGCGGGCCGGATGTACTTCTACCTCGGCTCCCCCAACGCGCCGTATTACGACTTCATCGAGTTCACCGTGGGCGCGTCGTCGATCAACGTGGACACGACGCGGGTGGACCGTTTCGGCCTCAAACTGGCCCTGCTGCTGCACGGCAAGGACGGCTCCAACCAGGAGGTCGGCGAGAATTACGCCACGTTCACCGAAAGCCGCACGGCGACCTTCCAGCGGTTCGAGAGCTCGGTGCCCACCGAATTCAAGGAGCTGGCCACCGGCAACGCGCCCTACGGCATCCCGTCGCCGGGCAACGACCCCGCGTTCCAGGCCGGTGGCGCCTACGCGAACTACTTCACCAGCTACTCGGCCGCCAACGGCGACAGCAGCGACTCCACCGCGCAGATCTTCGGCTGTGGCGGGACCCTGTCGGCCAACCCGGCCCTGTGCGCGGGCCTGAACCGGCACGTCGCCCAGCTGCCGGCCGCCGATCAGTCCAACCCGGCCAACTTCTACCAGGCCGCGCCGGCCAACTACTACGCCCAGTTCTGGCACCAGAACGCGATCAACGGGCTGCAGTACGGCTTCCCCTACGACGACGACGCCGGGCAGTCCTCCGACATCTCGGTCAGCAACCCGCAGTACATGGTGGTGGCGGTGGGCTGGTGATCCACTGACAAATTGGTGGGCGCGGTGGCGTGCAGGCCACCGCGCCCACCCTAAGAGTGGCGGCAATCAAACGCGTGCGGCGTTTCATTATGAAACAGCCAGGTACGTGAACCGTGCTTAGCGTTACCGGCAGCCAGGCCAGCTCAGCCTATGGAGGCCGTGATGAAGGCACTTGTTTACTCCGGACCCGGGAAAAAGGATTGGCGGGACGTCCCCGACCCAGCCATCCAGGAGCCGACCGACGCGGTGGTGCGGGTCGACACCACCACCATCTGCGGGACTGACCTGCACATCCTGCACGGCGACGTGCCCGCGGTGACCGAGGGGCGCATCCTCGGGCACGAGGCGGTCGGCACGGTCACCGCGGTCGGTGACGGGGTCAAGAGCTTCGCGGTGGGCGACCGGGTGCTGGTGCCGGCGGTCACCAAGTGCGGCCGCTGCGCCTACTGCCAGCAGGGCATGCCGTCGCACTGCCAGACCGTGGGCGGCATCGGCTGGATCTTCGGCCACCTGATCGACGGCACCCAGGCCGAGTCGGTCCGGGTCCCGTTCGCCGACACCTCGCTGTACGCGGTACCGGAAAACGTGACCGACGACCAGGCCATCTTCCTGGCCGACTCGCTGCCGACCGGTTACGAGGTCGGCGTGCTGGCCGGGCAGGTGCGGCCGGGCGACACGGTGGCGGTGGTGGGCGCCGGCGCGGTCGGGCTGTCCGCCATCCTGACCACCGGGCTGTGGGGCGCCTCCAAGGTGATCGCGATCGACACCAACAAGTTCCGGCTGAGCACGGCGCTGGAGTTCGGCGCCACCGACATCGTCGAGGCCGGGCCCGGTACCCGCGATCGGGTGCTGGAAATGACCGACGGGCTCGGGGTCGACGTGGCCATCGAGGCGGTCGGCTTCCCGGAGACGCTGCAGACCACGGCGTCGCTGGTCCGGCCGGGCGGCCACATCGCCAACATCGGCGTGCACGGGGCCCCGGTCGAGCTGCCCCTGCAGGACCTGTGGATCCAGAACGTCACGCTGACCATGGGCCTGGTCGACACCGTGTCGATCCCGACCCTGCTCAAGATGGTAGCCAGCGGCCGGATCCCATCCGAGAAGATGGGCACCCACCGGTTCACGTTCGGCCAGATCAACGAGGCCTACGACGTGTTCGGCAACGCCGCCGCCAACGAGGCGCTGAAGGTCATCATCACCCCGTAACGAGCGGAGGGTGAGACGGCGGCCGGGCCGGCCAGCGCCTCGGCCAGCCCGGCTGCGTTCAGCGGTGGCCCGTCCCCGGGCGATGACGGGACGGGCCACCCGGGACGCCGAATTCCTGGAGAAGCCGATCGCCGCCGAACTGCTGGTGGCCAAGGCGACCGAACTGGCGAGGCGGGCCGGGCGGCGCGGGCCGCAGGCCGGGAGACCGTACTGGTCATCGGGGCTCACCCGGACGACGTGGAGATCGGGGCCCCGGGCACGCTGGCGGCCCTCAGCGGAACTCGCCGGGGACGAGGGGGACGGCGAACTCCAATTCCGGCCCGTTACCGGGTGAGGTGCGCGGCCAGATCAGCAGCTGCCGGATTCCCCCGGCGGGCTGGCGGCGGTGGGCCTCGGCCCAGGCCTCGATGGCCTGCAGGGCCGGCGGCCCCTGCGGCCCGGCCTCTTCGGCGCTGGGCAGGTGGACGAACGCTTCGGGGTGGGCGGGGTCGGTGCGCAGGGTCAGCTCGGGGAACCGGGCGGCCAGCTCGGCGGCCTGGCCGCCGGGCACTGGGCGGCACCATTCGACCGGGCCGTCGCTGTCCTCGCTGACGTGGCCGTAGAAGATCACGAACGGCGCCCCGGCCACCCCGTCGAGGCGGGGGACGGCGGGGTCCCCGCGGAACTGGTTCAGGAACTCCTTGCCCACCGTGAGCATCTCGCTGGCGTGCAGGTGGCGCTGCAGGCTGAGCACCTGGCGGTCGGGCAGGTCGCGCAGGCCGACCTCGTAGGTGGCCGAAGGGCTGGCTGTGGTCATCGTGGTCTCTTTTCCGGGCAAGCGGTTCAGTAGAGAAAGGGCCAGCTCGCGGTGGCCGTAGTGACTGGCTTCGGCGTCGCCCCAGTAGCGGCGAAGACGTTCGGCCGCGGCCGGGCCGTCCAGCGACAGGATCGAGCCGATCTCGGCCAGCGGCAGGCCCAGCTCGCGGAGGCCGGCGATGAGCCGGGCCTGGTCCAGCTGATTGGCGGCGTACCAGCGGTAACCGGAGTCCTGGTCGACCCGGGCCGGGCGGAGCAGCCCGAGGCGGTCGTACAGGCGCAGGGCCTTGGGCGACAGCCGGGACCGCCGGGAGAACTCCCCGATGCTGGTCAATCCGGGAACTAGGCTGTCCATGGGCCCACTGTGGGGCTTTCCCCTGGGGCAAGGTCAAGAACGGGCGAACAGTTCCTCGACCTGGGTGATCAGGACCCGCAGGTTCGGCTCGGTCAGCTCGGCCGCCTCGGCCACCGGCAGCCAGCGCAGCGGGTTGCCCGGCGTCTCCGGGCGGGCCGCGTCCGGGTCGCCGGTGGCCAGCAGGAACCGGAGGTCGGCGTGCTGGTGGGCCGGCTCCTTGCTGCTGGCGGGCACGTCCACCACCGTCACCTGCCGCAGCGCCGGATCCGGCCACGGCCGCAGGTCGGTCAGCGCGCTCTCCTCGCGCGCCTCGCGCAGGGCGATGTCCAGCGGTTCGCTCTCGCCCGGGTCACCGTGCCCGCCGACCTGGAGCCAGGCCTGCTGCCGCTGGTGCCAGCGCAGCAGCACCCGCCGGGTGGGCGGGTGCACGATCAGCGCCGACGCGGTGATGTGCAGCGGGCTGGTGCGTACCCACGGGTCGTCGGTCTGCTCGGCCAGCTTCCGGACCCGGCCCACGTCGGCGGCTTCGGCCTCGTCCCGGGGCTGGAAACGGCCGAGCAGGTCCAGGACCGGGCGGGCGGCGCACATCAGCGGCATTTCTCCAGTTGCCGGGCGGGTGGGGCAGCGTGGTCAGCCTAACCCTGGTCAACCGCCGTGGTGGCCGATCAGGCTGCCGATGCCGTAGGTGATGCCGATGGCGACCGCGCCGAACAGCAGCTGGCGCAGGCCCGAGCGGACCAGCGGGCGCCCGGTCAGCCGCCCGACCACCGCGCCGCCCGCCGCCAGCGCCACCGCAGTGATGAGCAGGCTGACCGCCAGCACCGGGGTGCCCAGCAGGTAGGGCAGCAGCGGCACCAGCGCCCCCAGCGAGAACGCGAACAGCGAGGCCACCCCGGCCAGCGCCGGTGCCGGCAGCTCGGTGGGGTCGACGCCGAGCTCCTCGCGGGTGTGGACCCGCAGCGCGGTGTCCGGGTCCTTGGACACCGCGGCGGCCATCCGCGCGGCGGTGTCGGCGTCGGCGCCGTACTCGCGGAAGTAGCCGGCCAGCTCGTCCTGCTCGGCGGCCGGGAACCGGGCGAGCATCTTCTGCTCCAGCGAGACCTCGGACTGCACCAGCTCGTTCTGGTTGGTGACCGAGATGTACTCCCCGAAGCCCATCGAGAACGCGCCCGCGACCAGCGAGGCGACCCCGGTCAGGACAGTGGCGTGGGCGGACACCCCGCCGCCGCCGACCCCGGCGATCAGTGAGGCGTTCGTCACCAGGCCGTCGACCGCGCCGAAGACCGTCGGCCGCAACGTCCCGCCGGACACGTCCCGGTGCCGGTGCGACCAGCCGGTGGCGGCCGCGGCCGCGCCGGTGGCGTGGGACGGCTCGTGCTCGGTCACTCGGGGGCTGCCCGGGTGAACCAGGTGAACGAGCCCGCGTCCGGCAGGGCGGCCGCGATCGCGGCGGCGGCCCGGCGGCCGAGGGTGTCGGCGTCGCGGGCGGTCAGTCCGGGGTCCACCCAGGCCTCGACCTCGACCCGCAGGACCCGGCCGGTCCAGCGGGCCCGCGCGTGCGCGTGCACCACCCCCGGCAGGTCGCCGGCCGCCGCCTCGGCCGCGGTGATCACTTCCGGATCGACCCCGTCGGCCAGCCGCCGGACCACGTCGGTGGTCACCTCGTAGCCGACGTGGCAGATGAACAGGGTCACGGCCAGGCCGGCCACCGGGTCGCCCCAGCGCTGCCCGGCCGCGACCGCGATCAGCCCGGCCAGCGCCCCGGCCGAGGACAGCGCGTCCAGCCACGAGTGACGGGCGTCGGCGACCAGCGTCGCCGACCGGATCCGCCGCCCGACGACGAGCTTGTAACGGGCCACGACCTGGTTGCCGACGATGCCGAGGACGGCGCCGGCGATCCCGATGCCCAGGTGCGCGGTGCTGCCGTGCCCGAGCAGCTTGCGGACGCTCTCCAGGCCCGCGAACGCCGCGCTGGCCCAGATGACCAGGGCGATGCCGATCCCGGCGAGGTCCTCGGCCCGCTCCAGGCCGTAGGGGTAGTGCTCGCTGGGCCCGCGGCGGGACAGCCGGAAGCCGAGGAACACCACCGCGCTGGTGGACACGTCGGACAGGTTGTGGATCGCGTCGCCGAGCAGCCCCACCGAGCCGGTCAGGATCGCGATCAGCAGCTCGGCGAGGCCGGTGACGGCCAGGCCGACGGCGCTGATCCCGATGGCCCGGTTGGCCTGGCGCCGTTCGTCGGCGTCGTCGCGGTCGAGCGGCAGCGGGAACGCGGCGGCGGGGTCACGTTGTCCTGAGGTCTTGTGCACGTACCCAGGATGCCGTAGCCGGGGGGTGGCCCCGCCGCAGGCCGGCCGCTCAGCCTGGGCCGGCTAATCCTGGGCGGCTAGGCCTGGGCCGGCTGAGCCTGGGCCGGCTCAGCCGGGACGGGCGGCGGGTCGATGCAGATCAGGCCCCAGGGCCGGTCGGCCACCCGGGTGAGCACGAGCGTGGCCCGGTGCGGGCCGGACAGCTTGAGCCGCCGCCGGATCTGGTCGACGTCACCCGCCAGGCCCCGGCGTCGCAGGTCGGCCGCGCCGATGCCGCGGGCCCGCAGGCGCCGGGCGAAGTCCTTCTCGTTCCACGGCGCGGACTCGACCACCGCCAGCGTGCGGGCGAACGGGGTCCGGCGGGCGGCGCCGGTGGACAGGAACGCGATCTGGTCGTCGATCTTCCACGCCCCGAGCCGCCGGGCCAGGTCCTCGACCAGGCCGGCCCGGGTCACGGCCGGGCTGGGGTCGTACAGGAACGCGCCCGGCTCGCCGATGGGCACGGGGTCGCCGGGCTCCGGGGTCAGGGTGTCGCCGGTGGGCAGGACGGTGGCCCGGGCGGGGGCGGCGGCCAGGGCCGGTGACCACAGCACCGCCTCCTTCAGGTCGCGCCCGTCGGCCACGAACTCGGTCTCCCAGCCGTCCGGGGCGGTGCCTGCCGGCAGCCCCGGGGCGGCCTTGACGACCACCGCCGGCACCTGCCCGGTCAGTGCGAAGCACCAGTCCAGGGGCGGTTCGCTGGCGCCCGGCCGGAGCCGCCGGCCCTGGGGGGCGTCGCGGGCCGAGCGGCGGGCGGGGTCCGCGAAGACGGCGGCCAGGCCGGTCAGGGCGACGTCGCGCACGTCGGCCTGCCGGGTGGTCAGCCCGTTGGCCACGTCGTAGACGCCGGCGTTGTGGGCGGCCATCAGCAGGTGGTCCGGGTCCCGGTCGACGGCGAGGGCCTCGCGCCCCGCCGCCAGCGCGATCAGGTCACCGCCGATGCCGCAGCCCAGGTCGGCCAGGCGGCCCGGGGCGGCTTTGGCCAGGCGAGCGGCCCGGTGCCGGGAGGTTGCCTCCGACGACGCCTGCTCCAGCCCAGCCCGGGTGAACAGCATGTTCGCGGCCCGGCTGAACTTGGCCCGGGCGGCCTGGCGGAGCTCGTCCTGGGCGGTGGCCGCCGCGACCAGGTCCGCGGGGTAGTCGCGGCGCAGCCGGGCGGCGGTCGCCAGCGGCGCTTCGCCCGCCTCGCGGGCGGCGGCCACCAGGGCCAGCACCTTCGCTCCGGCGGGCGACAGCAGTGCCTCAGCCTGGCTGGTCACGGCGTGCCCGGGAGGCCGGTCACTCCTGCGGGACGATCACGAACTGGCGCAGGTACAGGTCCCGGAACGTCACCGGCCCGCGCGGGCCCGGCACCTTGTCGATGTTGATCCCGGTCTCCGGCACGGCCAGCAGCTTGTAGCCGTCGAGCAGCCGGGGGGTGGCGTTCCAGAACGCGCCGGTACCCGCGTAGACGTCGAAGAACCGGTCCACCGCGGCCCGGTCCTCGGTCACGATGGCCGCGGCCAGGCCGGAGGTCTCCTCGTTGGCGATGGCGGCGGCGCCGGCCGCCCCGTCGGCCGGGGCGATGGTGACCGCCGCCTCGTGCCCGCTGTCCAGGGCCCACTCGTGGCCGAGCTCGTGGTCGTGCGGCGGCAGCGACGGGGTGATGCCGAGCTTGTCCAGGAGGCCCGTCACCTTCGGGACCAGCTCATCCCAGCGCCCGCTGTCGACCAGCAGCAGGTTGAGCCGGTTGCAGACGCCCAGCCGGTCCAGGCTGCTCTCGATCAGCTGGAGCGCCGTGCTCTCGTCGGCGCCGGCGTCGAGGAAGATCACCGCGCCGCCGTCGGCGTGGGCCAGCGTCCGCACCCCGTGCCGGGCCCCCGCCAGCGCCAGCGCCCGGGTACTGGCCCCGCTGCCGCGCAGGATGACCAGCGGGATCAGCTCCGGCTCGGCCACCAGCGCGTAGGCCGCGGCCTGGCCGGGCACCCGGATGAGCTGGATCGCGGCCGGGTCCAGGTCCGCGTCGTCCAGGGCCGGGGCCACCACCTCGTCGGCCAGCGCGATCGCCGACCGGAGCGCGGCCGAGCCGGTGCGCAGCACCCCGGCGTTCCCGGACTTGATCAGCTGCGACGCGATGTCGGCGACCACGTTCGGGCGGGCCTCGAAGTTCGCGCCGATCACGCCGACCGGACGGCGGCGCTCGTGCGCGACCAGGCCGCCCGGCAGCTCGCGGATCACCCGGCTGGACGGCTCGGCCGGGACCTCGGCCAGCTCGATCAGCTGCTCGGCCATCCCCTTGAGGCGACCGTCGTCCAGCCGCAGCCGGTCCTTCAGCGCCCCGGTCAGCCCGGCCTCGCCGGCCGCCCGCATGTCGTCGTCGTTCGCCGCCCGGATCGCGGCGGCCGCGCGGCCCAGCCGGTCCGCCATCGCCCGCAGCGCCCGGCCGATCGCCTCCTCCGGCGCGGCCGCCAGGCTCCCGGCCGCCCGGTGAGCCGCGACCGCCGCCGCCCGCACCGCCGCCGAAGTCTCGGCGTCGACCTGAGGGGCAGGCGCTTCGTCCGTCGTCGTCATGTGCCCATCATCCCAGCTTCGGCGCTGCGGCTGGGCCGATCGGGCCCGCGAGCCCTTGTGAGCCCGGAGCGGGCGGGGTTGTGCGCCGTCGCCCGCCGCAGCCTGTGTGCTCAAAGGCGCCAACGATGCTGCAATAGCAGCATCGAAGGCGCCAACGAGCACGTAGGACCGGGAGGCTTCTGGGGCTTCTGGGTCTTCTAGGGCTCCTGGGTCTCATATGTCACGTGTGACTGGGGAGGCTGGTCGCGGCTGACACGAGTGTGAGCTACGAGACATTGTGAGCTGGAAATATCGAGGGACGTCTATGACTTGATGATCATTGGCTGCCTCGGTAGGGGCCGGGGCAACCCGACGAGCCGCACGGACACCCGAAGGCGCCCGCGCCGACCCGCCGTCAACAACGGTTTGACACCGCGGCAGCGGTGTCAGGGAGGTGCACGACATGAAGCTCAGCTCTAGGTTCGTCCTCGACAACCTGTTCGTCATCGCCGCCGGGTTCCTGGCCGTGGCCGTCATGACCTGGAGCATCGGTGTCGCCCACTGGGTCGCCTTCGGCGTCTCGGTGGCCATCCTGGTGCTCGCCGGCCTGAGCGCGACCCTGGTCCCGACGCTGGCCCGGAAGATCGGGCACGGCGTAATCGGCCTGGCCGCCGCCTGGTCGATCATCGCGGCGCTGGTGTTCTCGGGTACCGCGCTCACCTGGCTGGTGTTCGCCGACGCGCTGCTGATCGGCGTGCTGGCGCTGGCGGACCTGACCGTCCACGAGGCGACCACCGAGAACGTCGTCCACCGGCTCGAGGTGCTCGACGGCGCCACCGCCGAGGAGCGGCTCGCCGCCTGACGGCGTACCGCCTCCCGCGCTGAAGACGGCCAAGCCGCTTCCGGCGCTGACGAAAAGGGGACGGGCCACGCGGCCCGCCCCCTTTTCGCGTTCCCGGGCCACACGCTCGCGGGCACGCGGACGTCCTGACCGCCCGCGACGGGACGGCGCGGCGGGACGCCGCGACGGACGGCGGCGGGAACGGCCTAGCCGGCTCTCTCGGCCGGCTCGGCCCGCTGGGCCGGGCTCTCCGGTCGCAGCGGCGGGGCGTCCAGTGAGCAGCTCAGCTCCGGCCGCGGCGCCTTCGGCCGCGGCTGCCCCGGCTGCCCGGCCGGGCTCGGAGCCGGCCGGCGCCGCGGCGGGTTGCGGATCGTGGCCGCGGCCAGCAGGCCACCGAGCACGCAGGCGATGGCCGCGATGATGAGCGCGTTGCGGAAGCCGTGGGCCAGCGCCTCCGGGTGCAGGTAGGTGTCGCCGGTGATCCCGGCCGCGACCGGCAGCACGGCCACCGCGATCAGGCCCGCCGCCCGGGCCACGTCGTTGTTGACGGCCGAGGCGACGCCGGAGTGCTCGGCCGGCACCGCCGACATCGCGGTGGAGGTCAGCGGGGCGACGTTGATCGCCAGGCCGAAGCCGAACACCAGCACGGCGGGCAGCACGTCGACCCAGTAGCTGCCGGACCCGGTGGACCGGATCAGCAGCAGCAGCCCGGCCGCGATGACCAGCGGGCCGACCGACATCTGCAGCCGCGGGCCGATCCGGGCGGCCAGCGCGCCCGAGCGGGCGGACAGCAACAGCATGATGATGGTCACCGGCAGCAGGGCGGCCCCTGAGGCCAGCGGGCTGTAGCCCGCGACCTCCTGCAACACGGTGGGCAGCAGGAACAGCGTGCCGCCCAGCGCCGCGTAGACCACGAACGTGACCGCGTTGGCCGCGGAGAACTGGCGCGAGGCGAACACCGTGAGCGGCAGCATCGGGTTCGCCACCCGGGTCTCGTTGACCAGGAACGCCGCCAGCAGCACGACCCCGCCCAGCAGGCAGCCCAGCACCGGGACCGACAGCCACCCGTCAGCGGGCGCGGCGATCAGCCCGTAGGTGATGCCGACCAGGGCACCGGTGATCGCGATCGCCCCGGTCACGTCGAGGGGGCCGGTCTCGTCCGGGGCCCGGGACTCCGGGACGTGCCGCAGGGTGAGGGCGACCACGGCCGCCGCGACCGGCAGGTTGATGAAGAACACCAGCCGCCACGACACCGCGTCGATCAGCCAGCCGCCCAGGAACGGCCCGGCCGCAGTGGCCAGCCCGCCGAGCCCGGACCAGGCGCCGATCGCCTTCGACCGGTCGTCCGCCACGAACGACGCCTGCAGGATGGCCAGGCTGCCGGGGGTGAGCAGGGCCGCCCCGACGCCCTGCAGCGCCCGGGCCAGGATCAGCGTGGTCGCGTTGGGAGCCACCCCGCACAGCAGCGAGGCGAGCGCGAACCAGACCGTGCCGATGACGAAGACCTTGCGCCGCCCGTACCGGTCACCGAGGGTCCCGCCGAGCAGCAGCAGCCCGGCCAGCGAGAGCGTGTAAGCGTCCACCACCCACTGCAGGCTGGCCTCCCCCACGTGGAAATCGCGGCCGATGGCGGGCAGGGCGATGCCCACCACGGTGGCGTCCAGCGCGGCGATCCCCGAGCCGAGCACCATGGCGGCCAGCACCCAGCGGCCGGCCGGGCTGGAGTAACGCAGCCCGAGGGTGCCGGCCTCCGCGGGAGCGGCCGGGCTAGTCACGCGGGGCTCGGAGCTGGCCTGCCCGGTTACAGATGTAAATCACAGGCACCAGTATGCGGGGAACACCATCCGGCCCGGAGGAGGAGCATTCGGGAAACATTGGGCCGAGTCGCTCCCGCCCTTGCCCCGGACAGGGAATGATGCTCTTCGGTAACCGGCCGCACACGCTGCCATCTCAGGAGGATTCGGACATGACATCAGGGTCGTTCGTGCCGCTCGCGGGCAGCGAACGTTCGGCAATTTCCGGCGTCCAGGATCTTGGGCCGGTCAGCGACCAGGAACGGGTCGAGGTGACGGTGGTGCTCCGGCGGCAGGCCGAGCTGCCGGACGAGCTGGTGCTCACGCCCGAGGTCATCTCCCCGGGCGAGCTGGGCGACACCTACGGCGCCGAGCCGTCCGACATCGAGCTGGCGCGCGACACGCTCAGCGGATTCGGCCTGGACGTCACCCCGGTCGAGGACGGCTCGCGGCGGCTGAAGGTCGCGGGCACCGTGTCGGCCCTGTCGCAGGCCTTCGGCGTGAACCTGCGCCAGGCCCGCAGCCCGGAGCTGGACGGACCGGGTGACGTCGAGCACCGCTACCGGGAAGGCGCCCTGCAGGTGCCGGCCGCGCTCGACGGCATCGTGATCGCGGTCCTCGGCCTGGACAACCGCCCGCAGGTCCGGGCCCAGATCCGGACGGCCGCGGCGGCCGCCGCGACCACCTCCTACACCCCGGTCCAGGTCGCGCAGGCCTACCAGTTCCCGGCCGGCACCGACGGCACCGGCCAGACGATCGCGATCCTGGAGTTCGGCGGCGGTTTCTCCACCAGCGACCTGCAGACGTACTTCTCCGGCCTCGGCCTGGCGGTCCCCTCGGTCACCGCGGCCAGCGTCGACGGCGGGGCCAACGCCCCCGGCTCGGACCCGACCGGCGCCGACGGCGAGGTGCTGCTGGACATCGAGGTGGCGGGCGCGACCGCCCCCGGCGCCACGCAGGTCGTGTACTTCGCCCCCAACACCGACCAGGGGTTCATCGACGCGATCGCCGACGCCGCCCACGCCAGCCCCACCCCCACGGTGATCAGCATCAGCTGGGGCGGCCCGGAGGAGAGCTGGTCGGACCAGTCCCGCACCGCCCTCGACCAGGCGCTGTCGGACGCGGCCGCGCTGGGCATCACGGTCACGGTGGCGTCCGGTGACAACGGCAGCAGCGACGGCGAAAAAGACGGCAAGAATCACTGCGACTACCCGGCCTCGAGCCCGTACGCGCTGGGCTGCGGCGGCACCCGGCTGGAGGCCAGCACCAGCACCGGGGTGATCAGCTCGGAGACGGTGTGGAACGACGGCTCCAGCGGCGGCGCGACCGGCGGCGGGATCAGCACCCTCTACCCAGTGCCGTCCTGGCAGGCCAGCGCCGGGGTGCCGGCCGCCGCGGCCAGCACCGGCGGCCGCGGGGTGCCGGACGTGGCGGGCAACGCCGACCCGCAGACCGGGTACCAGGTCCTGGTGGACGGCAAGCAGCAGGTCTACGGGGGCACCAGCGCGGTCGCCCCGTTGTGGGCGGGGCTGATCGCCCGGCTGGCCCAGTCCACCGGCAAGGGCTTCGGCCTGATCCAGACCCAGCTCTACACGGGGGTGACGTCCGGGCAGGCCGTGGCCGGGTTCAACGACATCACCAGCGGCAGCAACGGCGCCTATTCGGCCGGGCCGGGCTGGGATCCCTGCACGGGCCTGGGCTCGCCGTCCGGCACCGACCTGCTGAACCGGCTCAAGGGCTGACCGTCCCCGCCGTCCTCGTCAGTGGCCCCTGCCCGATCCTCCGGGCGGGGGCCGTCGTCTGCTGTGGCCAGAGCGCCCGCCGCAGCCGGTGGGGCTGACGTGACCGATGAGTCGGGGGAGGTGGCTGGTGTGGGAGTGCTGCGGCGGGTGGCCAGCACCGAGCCGCCCAGGATCAGCACGAAGGCACCGGCCACGCCCCAGGTCAGCGGCTCCCCGAGGATGAGCACGCCGAGCGCGACCGCGACGGCCGGGTTGACGTAGGTGATGACCGTGGCCCGGGCCGGGCCGACCTCGGCGATCAGCGCGAAGAACACCAAAAAGGCGGCGGCCGTGCAGACTGCGCCGAGGGCGATCAGGGCGACGATGACCTTGGCCGCCGGCACGGTGGAGGGCCAGGTCAGCGCCGCCGGCACCACGTAGACGAGCGCGGCCATGCCCAGGCACACCGTGTTGACGGCGGCGGGCGGGACCGCCTGCAGCTTGCGGTTGGCGATCAGGGGCCCGGTGGCGTAGCCCAGCGCGGTCAGCAGCACCTCGAGCACCGACAGCGCGTCTCCGTGGGCCGCGTCCGGGCCGGCCAGCACCGCCACCCCGGCGAAGCCGACGATCAGCCCGGTCCAGCGGATCGGGGTGAGCTTGTCCTGGCCGCCGGTGAACTGGGCCAGCACCGCCCCGATGATCGGCACCGCGGCCACCAGCAACCCCGTGGTCGAGCTGTCCAGGTGCTTCTCGGCGCTGGAGAGCAGGGCGAACGGGCCGACGATCTCGACCACCGCGAACGCGATCAGCCACCGCCAGTGCCCGCGCAGCGCCCCCAGCTGGCGGCGGCGCAGGGCGACCGGCAGCAACAGCAGCGCGCCGAGCGCGACCCGGGTGAACACCAGCACCGGGACCGAGACCCCGCCGTCCGCCACCTTGATCAGCAGGTACGGGATGCCCCAGATGAGGCTCATCGCCGCGAACAGCACCCAGCCCTTACGGCTCACGGCCGCGCTCCTTCCGCAGGCAGCTGACCGCCCGCCGGTGAATTCAGCGGGCGGCCAGAGCCTACGGCCAGTACCAAAAGGCGCGATAGCCCATTACAGGTTCAGGCACACCTGAACCAGGGAGAGCACGTTGGCGCAGCTGCCGCCGCTCGAGCCGGAGCCGCCGGAGGAGCCGGTACTTCCCGAGCCGCCGGTGCCCGAGGTGCCACCGGCGCTCCCCGAGCCCGACCCGCCGGAACCGGAGCCGGCCCCGGAGCCCGTGCTGGTGCCCGAGCCGCTCCCAGTGCTGGCCGGGACCGAGGCCGAGCCCGAGCCTGAGCCCGTCGACCCCCGACCCGACCCGGCGGTGGTGCCCGAGCCGGAGCTACCCGAGGTGCCCGAGCCCGCCGTGGTGCCACTCGGCCGCCCCGAGCTACCCGAACCCGACGGCGGCTGACCGTCCCGCCCGGATTGACCGAACCGCCGGCCGCCGCTCCGGCCGAGCCGATCGTGGCCGGATAGGTGCCGGCGGTGCCGGTCAGCGAGCCGAGCTGGCCGCTGGCGGTGCCGGCCTGACCCGCCCGGCCGTGGGCACCGGCCGTACCGCGGCCGGTGGACAGCGGGGAGTTCGGCGTCACCCCGCTGCCGCCCGGCAGGCCGTTCGCGGACCCGGTGGACGGCGCGACCCCCTGAGCCCCCGCCCCCAGCCGGGGCCCGGATGACGGCGAACCGGGAATCAGTCCCCCCACAACCGGTGTCTGATCCGACGACTTGGGTGCCGGCACAGCATGAATAGACACCGTCGCCATCAAAACAAAGACCACCGCAGCCGTGGAAAGGAGCAGCACCGGAAGCGTGCTCCCGGCCGGATGAAGCCGGACAACTGCCGCGCCGGTGCGCGTAATGGCTTTTATCCGGTCCAGCGCCAGAGCCAGCCCGAGTTGCCACGCCGGCACCCGGGGGCCGTGGCCCATCCGGCCACTGTGCCGGATCCGGCGCAGCGCGGCCCGCCGCTGCTCAGGGGTCAGCCCAGGCAGCAGCGAAATGATCGTGCGGCGCCCCGCCGTCTCGGCCGACGCGTGTAATCCCGGCGACAGCTCACGATAGATGATCTTGATCACGAGTCGGCCTCTTAATACGTGTCATATACGTTGGCAAGACAATGCACGCCCCCCCATGAGGCGTTTCGCGTTACGTACGATAACACGGCGGATTGCCCTGCTCCGCCAGTCAGATATCTTTATGGCAAAATGACCGGTTTAACCGAAAGCCGAAATTCGGCAAAAGGAGTTTCTGGCCCATCGGGGCCCGATATACCCGGGCCGGTGGGCACTCAACCGCGCGGCCAAGCCCTCCGGTCCATGCTGCGGCCTCAGGTTGGGCGGCTACTCTCCCAGGTGTGATCTCCGCCGAACCGTCCGCCGAAGCGCGCCAGCGCGGGCGCGGTGACGGCGGCCAGCCGGGATTGCGGCTGCGCTGGGCCCTGCCGGTCGCGCTGGCGGGCGGGCTGCTGCTGGCAGCGTCGTTCCCGCCGCTGGGGATCTGGCCGCTGGCCCTGCTGGGCACCGCCCTGCTGACGGTGGCGCTGGCGGGCCGGAGCCTGCGCGCCTCGTTCCTCACCGGGCTGGTGTTCGGGGTGGCCTTCTTCTTCCCGTTGCTGTCCTGGGTGCTGAACGTCTGGTGGTTCGCGTGGGTGGCCCTGGCCGGCGGGTCGGTGGTGATCCTGGCCGTGCTCGCGGTGGCGCAGCGGATGCTGCTGCGGCTGCCGGGCTGGCCGCTCGCGGTGGCGGGCTGGTGGGTGAGCCTGGAAGCGCTGCGCGACCGGTTCCCGTTCGGCGGGTTCCCGTGGGGGCGGCTGGCCATGAGCCAGGCCTCCGCGCCGAGCGCGGGCTGGGCCGCGGTCGGCGGCGCGCCGGTCCTCAGCTTCGTGGTCGCGCTGGTCGGCGCCACCCTGGCCTGGCTGATCCTGTCCGCCCTGGGCCGGCGCTCGCTGCGGACGCTGGCGGCCGGCGGGCTGGCGGTGGCGGCGGCGGCCGGGCTGGCGGCGTCCGGGGCGCTGCTGCCGGTCGATTCCACCGCGGGCGCCCCGGCCGCGGAGGTGGCGGCCGTCCAGGGGAACGTGCCGCGCGCCCGCAACCTGCCCCAGGAACTCAACGACACCGAGGTGACGCAGAACCACACCCGCGCCACCGAGCAGCTGGCCGCCCAGGTCAAGGCGGGCCGCAAGCCCGCCCCGGACCTGGTGATCTGGCCGGAGAACTCGACCGACCTGGACCCGTTCATCTACCCGGCCATCAAGCAGCAGATCACGTCCGCGCTGAACGCCATCGGCCGGCCGCTGCTGGTCGGCGAGGTGCTGAACAACCCGCAGCTCAACGTGGGCCAGCTGTGGACGCCGGGGCACGGGGCCGGGGCCATCTACGCCAAGCGGCAGCTGGTGCCGTTCGGCGAGTACATCCCCTGGCGGGGCTTCGTCAGCAAGCTGACCTCGCTGACCACCCTGCAGCCGGTCGACTTCGCTCCCGGACACTCGGCGGTGGTGTTCCGGGCCGGCCGGATCAGGCTGGGCGACGTGATCTGTTACGAGGTCGGCTTTGACCGGCTGGTCCGGTCCGAGGTCACGGCGGGCGCCAACCTGCTGACCGTGCAGACCAACGACGCCGACTTCGAGATCGACGGGCAGACCGGGGAGTCGGAGCAGCAGCTGGCCATGGCCAGGATCCGGGCGGTCGAATCGGACCGCGCGGTGGTGGTGGCCTCCACCACCGGGGTGAGCGCGATCATCGCCCCGGACGGGCGGCTGATCACCCACAGCGGGACCTGGCAGCAAGCGGTGCTGGAGGCCCGGGTACCGCTGATCACCCACCGGACCTGGGCCGACGACGCGGGGGCATGGCCCGAGTGGGTAATCGTGGGGCTGACCGCGCTGGCCCTGGTGGCCGCGGTGGGCACGCGTACCCGGGAACGGCGGGCCCGGCCGGCCACGGGATCCGGCCGGTAGCCTGGGCACGACGTTGCCAGGCGGACCATGGAGGATCAGCGTGCTGGGCAGTAACGGCACCCCAGACCGAGGACTGCGGAAGCCAGCGGGCGCCGTCGGGCTGGCGGTACTGGCCCTGGTGCTGGCCGCCTGCTCCAGCGGTGGCTCGGGCGGCCACGGCACCAGCGCCAAGAGCTCGGTCAAGCCGGTGTCCCGGGCCTCGATCGCGGCGACCGACATCAAGATCACCCCAGCCGGCGGCACCCAGGACGCGGACCCGTCGGCCGGCGTCACGGTCACCGCGACCCACGGCAAGCTGAAGAGCGTCGTGGTGAGCCCCGGCTCCGGCCCCGGCGCCGGCGCCGGCTCCTCGGGCGCCTCGCCGTCCGCATCCGCGTCGGCGTCACCGTCCGGCTCGGCCGGCACCTCGGCCGCCAACTCGGTCCCGGGCAGCCTGAGCTCCGGCAACAAGGTGTGGCACACGCAGTGGACGCTCAGCCCCGGCCAGAGCTACACGGTCACCGCGTCGGCCACCGTGGCCGGCCAGGGCACGCTGACCCGGACGCTGTCGTTCCGCACGCTCAGCCCGGGCAAGACCTTCCACACCCAGATCTTCGAGGGCTACCAGCAGACCTACGGCGTGGGCATGCCGATCATGCTGACGTTCAGCGAGCCGATCACCAACCGGGCCGCGGTCGAGCGCGCACTCCAGCTGACCACGTCCAATCCGGTGGTGGGGGCCTGGTACTGGGACAACAGCCAGCACCTGTACTTCCGGCCGGAGAACTACTGGCCGGCCGGGACCAAGGTCTCGCTCGACGCGCACCTGGCCGGGGTCGAGGGCGCCAGCGGGATGTACGGCGCGGCCGACCTGACCCAGAGCTTCAATATCGGCGACTCGGTGATCGCGGTGACCAGCGCCACCGCCCACGAGACGAAGATCTACATCAACGGCGGCCTCAAGTACACCTGGCCGGCCAGCACCGGCAAGGCCAGTACGGCCACGCCCAACGGCACCTACGTCTCCATCGAGAAGGAGAACCCGGTCCGCATGATCGGCGGCACCAAGGGCACTGCGGGCTACTACGACGAGCTGGTGCCCTACTCGGTGCGGTTCACGTTCAGCGGCGACTACATGCACGACGCGCCGTGGTCGGTCGGCGACCAGGGCAGCAGCAACGTCAGCCACGGCTGCGTGAACCTCTCCCCGGCCGACTCCGCGATCTACTACAACCTGGCGGTGCCCGGCGACCCGGTCACCGTCACCGACAGCACCAAGGCCGGCAAGTGGGACGACGGCTGGACCGAATGGTTCCTGAGCTGGAGCGATTTCCTCAAGGGGAGCGCGCTGCACCAGGCCGTCAAGGCCGGCCCGGACGGCAGCACGTTCGTCGACCCGTCGACGGTGCCGGCCCCCACGATCGGCGCGACAACCGGGCCGGTGCCGGGAAACTGGACGGCCTGACCGGCGAGAACACGGCGGCGCCCCGGGACCCTGGGTCCCGGGGCGCCGTGTTCGTCACTGGTCAGGCCGCTCAGCTCACATGCCCGAGGGGTCCATGAGCTGGTGGTGATGGCGGCCCCACCGCCGCTGGCCCGGCCCCGGCATCCGGCCGTGGCCGCTGCTGGCCCGCTGCTGGGTGGTGTCGAGGGTGGCGGCGGTGGCGGCGCCGTCCTGGTTCAGGGTCACCGTGACCGGGTCGGTCAGGCCGTACTTCTGGCAGTTGAGGTTGGTGAACGACATGCTCAGCCGGTTGGCCATGAACGTGAACAGGTTGTCGCCGGTACCCGGCACCGGCGTCGGCGCGCCGGCGAACCGGCCCTGGTTGGCCGCCAGGAACGGCGTCTGGACGTTGACCATGTTCTGGCAGTAGTTCGCGGGGCTGTCGTCCCGGTTGTTGGCCGAGCTGACCGGGTCCTGGCCCACCTCGGACCGGTAGAGGTTGGTCTTCCACAGGCTGGCGTCGTTGTTGACCAGCACCATCTCGTCGTTCTCGGGGATCAGCGCGATCGGTGCGCGCTGGCTGCGGGCCGCCTGCAGTTCGTCCAGGGCCTGCGAGGTCCCCGGCGTGCCGCCCTGGGACAGGTCCGGCGCCTGCATCGCATGGCAGCCGAGGGCCGGGTCGACGAACGCGTCCAGCAGCAGGTTGTCGCTGCCGTTGTTGATCTTCTGCGCGCCGCCCAGCGCTGCCTCGTTGGCCTGGTTGTCCTGCGCGGTCTGCCCGTTGCCGGTCAGCAGGTAGGTCGAGGTCACGTTGTCGCTCTGGTCCTGGTCGACGATCTGGAAGGACCGGGTGGTCGGGCAGGCCTGGCCGGTCTTCGGCGAACGGCCCGCCGACGGGACCCGCAGCCGGCCCTCGCGCGCGGCCCGGAAGGCCGCCTGGAAGAACTGCGTCCCGTTGCAGTACGACACCTGCCCGAAGATCGACGAGCCGAGCCCGTCGGTGCAGTTGCCCTCGCGCAGCGCGCGCCGGTTCGCACCGACCTGGGTCAGGTTGGTGCCGTTGAACCCGAAGTCGATCGTGACCACCGCGCCACGGGGCAGCCGCGGCACGACCGGGGCGATCGCGGCCTTGGTGCCCGCGGTGATCACCAGCGGCTCATAGACCGCCAGGCGGCCGGTGCGCGGATCGAGGATCGTGGCCTGGACGAACGCGCCCAGGCTGGCGAAGTTCGCCATCGTGCAGCCGGAGTCCTGTGGCGAGGCGCCGTCGGTCCCGGTCAGCTGGTACGGAGTAGCCAGGCCCACGGCGGTCAGCGGGTGCGCCGGGACGATGATGTCGCAGCTGACGTTGGCGGCCTGAGTCGTGGCCGGCGCCGGCGCCGAGGCCGACGGAGCCGCCGACGGACTCCCCGAGGGACCGGCGGAGCCGCTGGCCGACGGGGTGGCGGCCGCCTCGGCCGCCTGCTGGATCGACGTGTGCTGGGTCCCTCCCGAGACGCCCAGGATGATCCCCAGCGTCAGGCCAAGCGCCATCGGGATACCCAGCGGTACAGCCCAGCGGGCCGCGCGGCTGCGCGGATCACGCCACGTGGACCGGTGCCCGGTTGGCATCCATCCACCTCCAGAGTCTGTTCAGGGAAGCTCTCGGTGGATCACCGTAGACCCGGCTTTGAGGCGACATGTAGCAAATCTGAAATATTTGCCCGTTGTCCGATTCGTACCGATTCCAGGCCGATAGCGAGAATGAACTTATTACGATGTGCTTACGTCCCTGATCAGAGACTCGTGATCGGCGCGAGATAACCCTGTGATCTGCGCGCACCGGCCGCCCCGGGCCCCAGGAAAACTCATTTCGGCACTATCTGTTACCGAAGCACCGACTCCTCGTGACCATCGGGGCGGCGGGCGGCGGGGCCCCGCCCGCGCTGACCTGCGATCGGCCCAGGGTGGGCGAGCCCGGTGCGGCCTCCGTGCTCGATGGCGCCACTGGGGTGCGTGATCACCCGAGCGATGGCGCCCATTGCGCAGATAGCGGGCGAAGGCTCGCGTAGCGGGGTCAACCGGGGAAACAGCGCATATCCGCCGGAGCCGGGCGGCGGCTGCGGGCGGCCCGGCCGCAACGAGGCCGCCGAGGTGGCAAACCCCGCGTTACAGCAGGTCAGGCGGGCTGTGAGTAGCAGGGAAGGCAGAAAGTGAATTACTTCGTCGCGAGTTTGCCGAACCGGCGAAAAGGGCAGCTGATTGAACGCCATTTCGCCCGGCAAATATAACGCGGCAGCCGGGGCTCGGCACCAAAGCGTAATTCCCTTTTCAAAAATATTAAAAAGGGTTCTGCGGGCAGGCGCCTTTTCGGCTTGGTTGGGGCGGAGCCACCCGGACCGGAACGCCGGCCCCGCTGGCACGACGCAGCCGGTCAGCGCTCGCGGTCCGAAGTGGTACGGCTACGGAAAGGCACCCGACAACCATCGGCGTATGAGCGGCGTCCTAAGAGGGCACGCTGATCTTGAGGGTCGGCGCGCGGAAGGCGGGGATGGTTGCAGATGCATAAAAAAACTCCACCATGGGCGGGATGGGTTATAGCCTGTGGCGAAGTGCGCCAGCTTCGCCTGGCCACCCGCCCGCCAGGCACCTGTTCTCTCCGCAGTCTGATGGCCCCGGATCCCAGTGGGGCGGCTTTGCCGTACCCCCGGACCGGCGGAACCCTGAACTGTGTCTCAAACGTTACTGATCTTGGTACATACAGCTTTGATTGAGGGAGCGAGGAGCGGGCGTGTCTGATTCGGGTTGGTTCCGACGTCTGACGTCACCGGGGGGAGCCGGGCGGTCGCGGGCGAGAAGGTCGCTGGTGATCACCGGGATCGCCGCTGCCCTCGTGCTCGCCGCGGGCCTCGTCGTGCTGGCGGTCAACCCGGGCCAGGCCCCGCTGCGGACCACGTCGGTCGCGTCCTCGCGGCACACCTCGGGCAAGGCGGCACCCAAGCCCACCCACACCGTCATCCCCGCGCCCGCGATCACGATCACCTCGGTGACACCCGGCTCCAACTCGGACAGCGTCAACGGCACCAGCGCGATCACGGTCGGTTTCTCCGCGCCGCTGTCGCCGGGCACGCCGCTCCCCAAGATCTCGCCGTCCACCGAGGGCTCCTGGAAGGTCAGCGGCAGCACCGCCACCTTCACCCCCTCGATGGGCTTCCCCGAGGACACCAAGGTCACGCTGACGATCCCCAGCGGCACGGACGGCATGCGGTCGAAGGCCGGGGTGAAGAAAAATGCGGGCGGTTACCTGGCCACCTCGTTCAGCCGCAGCTTCACCACCGGCTCGTACTCCACGCTGCGGCTCCAGCAGCTGCTGGCGGAGCTCGGCTACCTGCCGCTGAGCTGGAGCCCGGACGGTTCCGGCATCTCCGCGACGGACAGCGCGGCCCAGGTGGCGGCGGCCTACACCCCGCCGTCCGGCAGCTTCAGCTGGGACAGCGGTTACCCGTCGGCGCTGCACAGCTTGTGGTCGGAAGGGTCGAGCAACCTCATCGTCACCGGCGCGATCCGGGCCTTCGAGTCCGAGCACAACATGACGATGGACGGCGAGGCCGGCCCGGCCGTCTGGGCTGACCTGATGAAGGACGTGGCGGCCGGCCACAGCAACAGCAACGGCTACACCTACGCGCTGGCCAGCAAGAGCGACCCCGAGTCGCTGACGATCTGGCACGACGGCAAGCAGGTCCTGTCGACGCCGGCCAACACCGGCATCCCGGCCGCGCCGACCGCCGACGGCACGTTCCCGGTCTACGAGAGGCTGCCGTTCCAGATCATGAAGGGGACCAACCCGGACGGCAGCAAGTACGCCGACCCGGTGTACTGGATCTCCTACTTCGACGGCGGCGACGCGGTGCACTACTTCGACCGCGGCTCGTACGGCTTCCCGCAGAGCCTGGGCTGTGTGGAGCTGCCGGAGAGCTCGGCCCACACCGCCTACGACTACCTGAGCTACGGCAGCCTGGTCACCGTCAGCGGGTGACCAGGGCGGGCGCCCGGCGCAGCAGCGGCTCGTCCAGCTCGGCGGGCGCCCCCAGGATCGCGGTCAGCGTGGCCGCGAACCGGCTGGCCGGAGTCAGCCGGGCCACCCGGGCCGCTTCGGCCAGGGTGTCCACGTCGACCAGCTCCGGCGTCATGTGGATGCGCAGCCCGGCCTGGATCAGCCGGACCAGCTGAGCCCGCCCGGTGATCGGCTCGGACATCGGCACGCCGAGGGTGAGGGCGGGCGCGGGGCGGCGCAGGCCCAGCAGCCAGAACCCGCCGTCCTCGGCCGGCCCGAAGGCGGCGTCGGCCATGGTCCGGGTCAGCGGCTCGGCCGCGGCCTCCAGCATCCCGGCGGTGACCTGCGGGGTGTCCATGCCGATGAGCAGGGTCGGCAGCGGCAGCCCGCCGTAGGTGTCCCACATCGCGGCGGCGATCCGCTCGTCCAGGCCGTCGCCCCGCTGCGGGATCACCTCGAAGCCCTCCGGCAGCCAGAAGCCGGGCTCACCGGCCAGGCACAGCACCCGCCGCACCACCCGGGTCCGGCGGACCGCCTCCAGCGTGTCGGCCAGCGCGGCCTCGGCCAGCGTGGCCGCCTCCCGCGGGGAGAACGGCGGGGTGAGCCTGGTCTTGACCCGGCCGGGCACCGGCTCCTTGGCCAGCACGACGATCTGGGCGGCCAGGTCGCTCATGACGCGAGCACCTTGCGCATGTCCCGGACCGTCCGCACGGTACCGCCGACCGTGCCGGTGACCTTCGATTTCCCGGTCCGGGAGTAGTACGGGACGTCCCGTTCGCACACCCGCCAGCCGGCCTCGGCCGCCCGGACCACCGTCTCCAGCGGGTACCCGAACCGGCGGTCGGAGATGGGCAGGGCCAGCAGGTCCTCGCGCCGGGCCGCCCGCATCGGGCCGATGTCGTGCACCCGGACCCCGGACCGGCGGCGCAGCGCGGCCGCGATCACGACGTTCCCGAGCCGCGCGTGGGCCGGCCAGGCACCCGCGCCCTCGGGGCGGCGGCGGCCCATCGCCAGGTCGGCCCAGCCGCTCTGGACCAGCCCGGACACCGCCGAAAGGTCGGCCGGGTCGAGAGATCCGTCGGCGTCCATGAAGCAGACGATGTCGGCCTTGGCGGCCTCGAGGCCCGCGTGGCAGGCGGCGCCGTAACCGCGCCGGGGCACGTGGACGACGGTGGCGCCGAGGTTGGCGGCGATCTCCGGCGAGCCGTCGTCGGAGCCGTTGTCCGCCACGATCGGCCGGTAGCCGGCCGGCATCCGCGTCAACAGCCAGGGCAGGGCGCCTGCTTCGTTCAGGCACGGCAGGACGACATCGATCTCCATGGCGCGAATCTACGACCGGGACCCCGTCGCAAAAGGGGCAAAAGCGCTTACGAAACTGTGACGCCGGGCGGCCGCCGGCGGGGGCCGCGACCTGGCCTTACTGGGGCCTTACGGACTGGTGACAGGGGCCGGGGGCGGCCCCGGCCGGGCCGGCACGTGGTTGGCTCCGGCTATGCGGGTACTCGTGACCGGCGCGGCCGGTTTCATCGGATCACACATTCTGCAGACCGCCCGGGACCTCGGCCACGAGGTCCGCGGCTACGACTCGCTCACCCCGGCCGTCCACGACGGCCGCCCCGGGTACCTGCCCGACGACGTGGAGCTGGTCGTGGCCGACGTGCGCGACGCGGACGCGGTCCGGCGGGCGCTGGCCGGGGTGGACGTCGTCTGCCACCAGGCCGCGCTGGTCGGGCTGGGCGTCGACCTGGCCGACCTGCCCGCCTACTCCGACGTCAACGTGACCGGGACCGCGACCCTGCTGAACGAGATGGGCCGAGCGGGTGTTCAGCGCCTGGTGCTCGCCTCCTCGATGGTGGTGTACGGCGAGGGCGCCTACGACTGCGCCCGGCACGGCCGGGTGCGCCCGGCTGCCCGCGCCCGTGAGGACCTGCTGGCGGGCAGGTTCGAGCCGCGCTGCCCGGGCTGCGGGCAGGAGCTGGAGACGGCGACGATCAGCGAGGACGCGCCGCTCGACCCACGCAACGCCTACGCCGCCAGCAAGCTGGCCCAGGAGCACCTGGCCGCCACCTGGGCCCGGCTGACCGATGGCCAGGCCATCGCGCTGCGCTACCACAACGTGTACGGCCCGCGGATGCCGCGGGACACCCCGTACTCCGGGGTGGCGGCCATCTTCCGGTCCGCGCTGGAAAACGGCGTCGCGCCCCGGGTGTTCGAAGATGGCCGCCAGCGCCGCGACTTCGTCCACGTGACCGACGTCGCCGCCGCCAACCTGCTGGCCATCGGCGCGACCGCGTCGGGCCCGGCCGGCAGTCTGCACGCGTACAACGTGGCCAGCGGCCATCCCCACACGGTCGGCGAGATGGCCGGGGCGCTGGCCGGTGAGTTCGGCGGCGGCCTGGTGCCGGAGGTGACGGGGGAATTCCGCCTGGGCGACGTCCGGCACATCGTGGCTTCCCCGGCCGCCGCCGAGCATGACCTGCGGTTCCGGGCTCAGGTGTCGTTCGCCGAGGGCGTCCGGGAGTTCGCCCGGGCGCCGCTGCGTCTGCCGGCCCGGTGCCGGCCTCGGTGGGATAGGCCGCGGGGGCGCCCGGGTCATGATCTATTGCTCGGTTACGTTTTCAGTGAATAGCGCCGTCAACGCAACCGAGCGATCGATCTTGAAACACCATCCTGGCCAAGAGCCACCGGCCGTCCAGCCCGGACGAGGTGCCACACTTGGCTGGGTGGGGCTTCGTTCGCTTCCGGTGAGCGCGTGCTGGCAGCATCGCGGGGCGCGTTCGGGCTTTGAGGTCGCTTACTTCACCGCCCGCGAGCACGGCTGGCTCGTCGACGGGACCACGACCGCCATCGAGGACGCCCAGAGCTGGGTGGTGACCTACCGCATCGAGGTCGACGCGGCCTGGGCCACCCGCAGTGCCCACATCACGGCCCGGACGGCCGGCGGGTCGCGGGAGACCCTGCTCGAATCGGACGGGGCCGGCCGCTGGCTGGTCGACGGCGGCCCGGCGCCGCAGCTGGACGGGTGCCTGGACGTGGACCTGGAGTCCTCGGCGATGACCAACACGCTGCCGGTGCACCGCCTCGGCCTGCGGCCCGGTGCCCGGGCCGACGTGCCCGCCGCCTACGTCCGTGCGCTCAGCCCGGTCGCTGAGCGGCTCGACCAGGTTTACCGGCGGGTCCCGGACGAGGCGGCCCACCGGCGGTACGACTACGCGGCTCCCGCGTTCGGGTTCACCGCCTGCCTGGCCTACGACGACAGCGGCCTGGTGGTCGACTACCCCGGCATCGCGGTACGGGCCGGCTGACCGCGGCCCTTTACGACGAAGGTCAGCGGCCGGCTGGTACCGCGCGCTGGGGGCCGGTGTGAGCGGGCTGGACCGCCGGGCGGGCGGCCGGGCGGGCCAGCGGCAGCCGGATCAGGAATTGGCAACCGGGCCCCGCGTTGCGCACCGCGATCTGGCCCGCGTGGGCCTCGACGATGCCGCGGGCGATGCTCAGCCCGAGTCCGCCGCCGGTCTGCGGCCCCGGGGTGCGGGCCGCCTCGCCGCGGAACGCCACCTCGAACACGCGCGGCAGGTCCTCGGGCGGGATGCCGCCGCAGGCGTCGGACACGCTGAACCGGGCCATGCCCTCGTGCACGTCGCCCAGGACCTCGACCGTGCCGTCGGACGGCGTGTGCCGGACCGCGTTGGTGACCAGGTTGCGCAGGGCCCGCCCGAACTCGGCGGCGTCCACGTAGATCGGCATGCCACGGACCGCGGACCCGGCCAGCCGGACCCCCTTGGCCCTCGCCACCGGCTCCACACTGGCCAGCACCTCGGCCACCACGTCCTCGAGGGCGACCGGGCGGCGGTTCAGCCGCAGCGCGCCGGCGTGGATGCGGGACAGCTCGAACAGGTCGTCGATCATCACCGACAGCCGGTCGACCTCACGGCGGATCTGGGTGTGGTACGCGCTCATCTCGCGCGGGTCCACCACCACCTGGTCTTCCAGTGCCTCGGCCATCGCCCGCAGCCCGGCCAGCGGGGTCCGCAGGTCGTGGCTGACCCACGCGACCAGCTCCCGGCGGCTGGCCTCCAGCGCCCGCTCCCGGGACCGGGCCTGGGCCAGCCGCTCGTGCGCGGCCGTCAGCCCGTCGGACAGGCCGGCCAGCTCGGCGGGCAGCGCCATCGTGGGCGCGATGTAGAGGCCGCTGTCGCCGGTCTTCCGTACCGCGTCGAGCAGCGAGCGACTGGCCCGGGTGAGCCTGCGGCCGATCATCAGGGCGACCGCGAACCCGGCCAGACCCGCGATGACCAGCAGCTCCAGCATGACCTCGCGGTCACCGGGGTTGCCGACCATGATGATCGTGATGCCGCCGACGCCGGCCAGCGCGGTCACGATGGTGACCGCGGAGATCAGCGTGAGCAGCAGGCCGATCGACCGGCGGGCCAGCGCGTGCATCGCGAAGATCCCGACGATGATGGCCACGACCGCGATGACGGCCGCGGTCACGGACACGTGGAGCAGATCGGACCACGCGACATCGGGAAGAGGGCCGCCCGCCACCAGGTGGGCCGCCGCGGTTTCCTGCACTACGCCGCCTCGGGCTCGTATCGGTAGCCGACGCCCCAGACGGTCACGATCCGGCGCGGCAGGGTCGGGTCGGATTCAAGCTTTTCGCGCAGCCGCCGCACGTGCACGGTGACGGTCGAGGTGTCACCGAACGTCCAGCTCCACACCTGGTTCAGCAGCTGCTCGCGGGTGAACGCCTTGCGCGGATGCTGCATCAGGAACACCAGCAGGTCGTACTCCCGGGAGGTCAGGGACAGCAGCGAGCCGGCCACCCGCACCTCGTGGGCGGTCAGGTCGATGGCCAGCTCACCGTCGCCGATGACCCCTTCGGGCTGAGCATCCGGCAGGCCGGTGCCGCGCGCCCGGCGGAGCACCGAACGGACGCGCAGGGCCAGCTCGCGCGGGCTGAACGGCTTGGTCACGTAGTCGTCGGCGCCGGTCTCGAAGCCGACCAGCCGGTCGGTCTCGTCGCCCAGCGCGGTCAGCATGACGACCGGGATCGGCCAGCGCGCCCGCAGCCTGCGGCACACCTCGAGGCCGTCGATGCCCGGCAGCATGAGGTCGAGAACGACCAGGTCAGGCGGCTCTTCGGCCACCCGCCGGAGCGCTTCCTGCCCATCCCGCACGCACTCAACGTGGTGCCCGTCGCGGACCAGGTAGCGTCCGACGACGTCCGCCACCGTGGGGTCGTCGTCGACGACGACGATCCGGCCCGGCGGGTCGGGGTTGTTTACCGCGGCCACCATGCGCTATGGCCTCCCGTTCCTGAAGTCGTGTCCTCACGGTAGATGGATTTGTCCGGCAGCGACCACCGAGTGCGGTAAATCCGTCACCGCTCCGTAAGTTCCCTGACGAAGATCTGAACGGATCGCCGGGTGGGTGCGGTTCAGCAGCCGGTTCGTGAAGACTTCCTGCATGACACGGCGCCCGGGCCGTGTGACCGTCAGGGAGGAGCCCGCGTGCTCGGCGAACTATACGAGGCGGCGTTGGCCGGGGCCGTACAGGCCGAGGTCGAACACTCCGACGGCACCCGCATCCCGCTGGACGTCGACCGGTGGCTGGAGACCACGCCGGGTGACGTGTCGCTGGTCGACCGGTGCAGCGGGGCGACGCTGGACGTCGGGTCCGGGCCCGGCCGGCTCACGGTCGCGCTGGCCGAACGCGGCATCCCCGCCCTGGGTATCGACGTGACGCCGTACGCGGTCCAGATCGCCCAGTCCTCGGGCGCCTTCGCCATCCTGCGCGACGTCTTCGGCCGGGTGCCGGGGACCGGCCGGTGGCAGACGGTGCTGCTGGCCGACGGGAACATCGGGATCGGTGGGGACCCGGCCGCGTTGCTGCGGCGGATCAGTGACCTGCTGGCGCCCGACGGCCACGCGCTGGTCGAGGTCCAGGCGCCCGGCGTCCCGCTGCGCAGCGAGCAGGTCCGGCTGTGCCGGGAAGGCCGGGCCGGCGACTGGTTCCCGTGGGCCTACGTCGGCGCCGACCAGATCGGCGACGTGGCCCAGAGCGCCGGGCTGGTGCTGCGCGAAACCTGGACGGCGGGCGGCCGGTGGTTCGCCGCCCTCGACTGCACGCCCGCCAGCCTCGACTACGAGGCCGCCGAGATGGTGGCCATCGCCGATACCTATCAGGACGAATACGCGGCGTCCGAGTCATGACCGCGAAGGTACGGGCCGGCGCGGTCGTCACCGCGCTGCTGCTCATCTGCGGCCTGGAGTTCCTCGTCATCCACCCGGCCGCCGCCCCGTACCCGCTGAAGCCGTTGCCGCTGGTCGCGGTGGCCTGGGTGCTGTTCGTGGCCGCGGCCTGGCTGCTGCGCGGCCTGCCGCTGCGCTGGGCGGTCGCGCTCATCATCATCGGCGGGATCGCGGTCCAGGTGATCGCCGTCTCCGGGCCGCCACAGTCCAGCACCGACCTCTACCGCTACATGTGGGACGGCCGCGTGCAGGCGCACGGGTACGACCCGTACGCCTACGTACCGACCGCGCCGCAGCTGGCCCACATCAGGAATCCGTTCCTGTTCAACCACCACGCGCCGTTCTGTGTCGGGCCCGGAGTGGCCGAGCCGGGTTACCCCGGGCACACGCTGGCGCCGGGCTGCACCCGGATCAACCGGCCGACCGTGCCGACCATCTACCCGCCGGTGGCCGAGTTCTACTTCCTGGCCGTGCACTACGTGTCGCCGGTGTGGGCGGGCTCGACGCCGATCCAGGCCGCCGCGGGTGCGTGCGCGGTGCTGATCACGCTGCTGTTGCTGGCCGGGCTGTGGTGGCTGCGCCGCGATCTGCGCTGGGCGGCGCTGTGGGCCTGGTGCCCCACGGTCGCGCTCGAGGCGGGCAACAACGCGCACGTGGACGTGGTCGCGGTGCTGCTGACCCTGGCTGCCCTGCTGGTGCTCGCCCTGCGCGGGGCCCGGCGGCCGGGGGCGCTGCTCGGCGGCGTGCTGCTCGGCCTGGCCATCGCCACCAAGATGACCCCGGTGCTGGTCGGCCCGGCGGTGCTCCGGCGCCGCTGGGTGTCGGTGGTGACGGCCGCGGCGGGCGCGGTGGCGGTGGTCTACCTGCCGCACGTGCTGGCGGTGGGCAGCAAGGTCATCGGGTTCCTGCCCGGCTACCTGCAACAGGAGGGGTACGACAGCGGGCAGCGGTTCGCGCTGATCTCGCTGTTCGCGACCGGGAAGCTGGCCGTCGTCATCGCGGTCCTGGTGCTGGCGGTGACCGGGCTGGCCGTGATCCGGTTCTCCGATCCGGACCGGCCCTGGCGGGCCGCCGTGGTGATGACCGGGATGGCCCTGATGGTGACCACGCCCAAGTACCAGTGGTACGCGATCTTGCTGGTCATGCTGGTGGTGCTGGACGGCCGGCCGGAATGGCTGGCACTGCCGGCCGGCGGCTACCTGGCGGCCGAGCACATGCTGGGCCGGTGGCGGGCGGTCCCGCACGCCGAGGTCGTCGGGTACGGGCTGGCGGCGCTGTTCATCGCGCTGGTGTCGCTGGCGCGCTGGGTGATCGCGCGTTACCCGGAGCGGTTCGGCAGGCTCGGCCCAAGTTCTGTGGCTAAAGGGTCTGAAGTGGTCGGTGTGGCTGAAATTGATACCGGGTCTGAGGTTGCTGATGTGCCTGGGCTGGTTAGCACCGATGTGCCGGGAGCGGCCAGCGCTGAGGCGGCGGACGAGCCCACGCCCTCAACGCTTACCGCTGGGTTACCGGATACTCAGGACAGCACCAGAATCGCCGCCCACCCGGCACATTGAACGTATGAGCTACCAGGGTCCTGGACGTGACCGCCCACAGCCCGGCGACCGCGACGAACCGCCGTGGCCCGGGCGCCAGCCGGACGTCTTCGACTACCCGGTCCCGGATGGCACGGGCGGGTGGCCCGGCTCGGGTGACGGAAGCGGCGCGGGTGGCTGGAGCGGCGCGGGTGAGACGGGGGACCAAATCTCCGACTACGCCCAGCTGACGTCCTACCGCCGGGGCGGGTATGCCGGTTACCAGCCTGCGCAGGACTATCAGGCACCGCAGAGTTATCAAGCACCGCAGAGTTACCAAGCAGCGCATAACTATCAGCAGCCTCAGGCACCTCAGGCTTACCAGCAGTCCCAGAGCTATCAGGCACCTCAGAGCTACGAGACGCCTCAGGGCTACCACACGCCCAGTGGGTACCCGGCCAGCGCGGTGATCACCGAGCCGCCCGTCTACCCGGAGCCTGACAGCGACGAGTTCGCCGCGCCGCTGATCGACCCGGCTCCGGTGGGCACCCCACCTGGCGGGTTCCCGCCAGTCGGCCCTCCGGGCGGGGCCGCGCCGGTCAGCGACGGGGACCAGGATCCGACCGCGTACGTGGGGCTGGCGCCGGCCGGGCCGGGCTCCGGACCCACCCCCGGGGCCTGGCGACAGCGGGGCCGGGGCCTGCTGGCCGGGCTGACGGCCGGGCTCCTGTCGGCCATCGTCGCGATCACCATGGCTGTCCTGGCTGCGGCGCTGCTGCGGCCGCAGGCCTCGCCGGTGACCGCGGTGGCGGCGATGCTGCGCTCGGGGGCCATCGCCAGGCTCGGCGCCGCCCACGCCGGCGGTCACGCCCACGCCGTCCTGGTCACGCTGACCTGGCTGGTCATCGCGGTCGTGGCCGGGGCGCTGGGGCTGATCGGCCGGCGGCGGCGCGCGCCCGGCGTGATCGGGATGGCGGCGGTCTTCGGGGCCGCGGCCGCGTTCGTGGTGCTGACCCGGCCGGGCAGCCACGCCACCGACGTGGTCCCCAGCCTGTTCGGTGGCGCGGCCGGCGCGGCCGCCCTGTCGGTGCTGGCCAGCGCGGCCGCCCCCCAGGTGGTGCTGGCCCGGGCGGTGACCCGGGTCCGTGGCGGCTACCGGCGGACCGGTGAACTGGACGTGGTCGGGACCAACCGGCGCCGGTTCCTGCTCGCCAGCCTGGCCGCCACCGCGGTGGCGACGACGGCCGCGGTGAGCGGGAAGCTGCTCACCCCCCGGGTCAAGGTCGCCCCGCCCCTGGTGCCGGGGCCGGTGCAGAAGCTGCCCCCGATCCCGGCCAGCGCCAAGCTCGACAACATCGCCGGCATCTCACCGTTCTACACGCCGAACAACCACTTCTACCGGGTCGACACCGCGCTGGTGGTGCCGAAGGTGACCACGCAGGAGTGGAAGCTGCGTATCCACGGCATGGTCGACAAGCCGATCTCGATCGACTTCAAGGAGCTGCTGAGCCGGCCCCAGCTGCAGCGCGACATCACGATCGTCTGCGTGTCGGAGGCGGTCGGCGGCGGGTACATCGGCAACGCCCGCTGGCAGGGCGCCCGGCTCGCGGACCTGCTCCGGGAGGCCGGCGTGCACCCGGGCGCCACCCAGATCGTCATGCGCGACGTCCACGGCATGGCCCTGGGCGTGTCGACCGAGGCGATCATGGACGGCCGGGACGCGCTGCTGGCGACGAAGATGAACGGGCAGCCGCTGCCGGCCGAGCACGGCTACCCGGTCCGGGTCGTGGTGCCGGGCCTGTACGGCTACGTGTCGGCCTGCAAGTGGGTGGTCGACATGGAGCTGACCACGTACGCCGCCTACGACGCCTACTGGGTCAAGCGCGCCTGGTCGGCCCAGGCGACGGTCAAGACCGAGTCCCGGATCGACACCCCCAAGGGGGGCAAGGCCCTGCAGGCGGGCCAGGTGGTGGTGGCCGGGGTGGCCTGGGCTCAGCGCAAGGGCATCGCCAAGGTCGAGGTCGCCGTGGACGGCGAGTGGGCCGACGCCACCCTGGCCACCCAGGACACGATCGACACCTGGCGGCAGTGGTACTTCCGGTGGGACGCCACCCCCGGTACCCACACGCTCCAGGTGCGGGCGACCGACCAGACCGGCTACACCCAGACCGGGACCGTGCACGCACCGCCGCCCAACGGGGCCACCGGCTACCACACGGTCAAGGTCACCGTCGCCTGAGACTCCCGGCCCGCCTGGCGCTCAGCGGGAGTCAGGCGGGCTGGGCCAGGGCGTCGATCAGGTCGCCGATCGCGTCCAGGCTGTGGGCGCTGACCACCGCGTCGCAGTACGGCCAGGCCGCTGCCATCCCGCTGACTTTCGGTTCGTACCGCGGGCTCTTGGTGCGCGGATTGGCCCAGACGGTGCGGTAGGCGAGCCGGTGCAGCCGGGCCATCTGCTGCCCCAGCTCGGTCGCGTCGCCGGTCTCCCAGCCGTCGGAGATGATCAGCACGACCGCGCCGCGGGCCAGGCCAGGCGCGCCGTACCGGTCGTTGAACTCCTTGACCGACGCACCGATGCGGGTGCCGCCGGACCAGTCCGGGGCGGCCGCCCCCGCCCGGGCCAGCACGGTGTCCGGGCGGGCGGTGGCCAACTCGTCGGTGATCCGGGTGAGCCGGGTGGCGAACGTGAACACCTCGGTCCCCGCCCCGCGTACCAGCCGCCCGCCGCCCGGAGCCGTCCCCAACGGCCCGGCCCCGGCCGGTCCGATCCCGTTCGGCCTGATCCCGCCCGGCCTGACGCCGGCCCGGCCGACACCAGGCCCGGTCCGGCTGGCGCAATAAAGCAGCTGGAGCAGGGCCCGGGCGTAGGGCTCCATCGAGGCAGAGATGTCGCACAGCACGATCAGCCGCCGGGGCCGCAGCCGGGGCGCCCGGTGGGCGATCCGCAACGGCTCGCCGTCGGTGCGCCGGGCCTGCCGCAGCGTGGCCCGCAGGTCGGGGCGGCGCCCGGACGGGGCGGTGCGCTGACGCCGGCTGCGCCGTGGCGGGGTGCTGATCACCCGGCGGCGCATCAGGTCGGCCAGCAGCAGCAGCTCGGTCTCCGACAGATCGGCGAAGTCCCGGCCGGACAGCCGTTCGGCGGCGGTGGCCACCGTCCGCCACGGCACGCTGTCGTCGCCGTCGGGGGCCTGGCCGTCGCCGGACCGCATCTCCAGCGCCGATCCGGTGGCCAGCTGTCCCGGGCTGGGGGCCGAGCCGTCCTCGGGCGCCCCCGAGCCGGTCACCGGCGGGATCGTGGCCCCCGGTACCGCGGCCGGCCAGCGGGCGCCGAACGCGGCCGCGAAGATCCGGTCGTAGACCTCGATCTGCTCGGGCCCCGACACCAGCGTGGCCAGCCCGCAGGCGTGCAGCTCACGCAGGGTGCGTGGTCTCATCACCGAGACCGCCCGGGCGAACCGTTCGCAGCGGCCGGGGTCGGCGGGTACGCCCGCCTCGTGCAGCGCCGCCCCGAACTCGGCGGTGACGGCCGCCACGTCCCCCGCCACCGGGTCGTCGGGGCTCGGGCCGGTCAGCGAGCCTGCCTCAGTCACCGGGGCCGATCAGGGCGGCCAGGCCGGCCTGGCGGACGGCCTGCTCGTCTTCGGAGTACTTCAGCACCGTGCTGAGGGTCCGCTCCACGGCCGGCGCGGTCAGCTCGGTCTCGCCGAACACCCCGAGCGCGGTGGCCCAGTTGACCGCCTCGGCGATGCCCGGCGGTTTGGTCAGGTCCAGGTCCCGCAGCCGCCGGACCGACTCGGCGACCTGCCCGGCCAGCGAGCCGGAGGCGCCGGGGACCCGGCGGCGGATGATGGCGGCCACCCGTTCGGGCTCGGGGTAGGCGATCCAGTGGTAGAGGCAGCGCCGCTTGAGCGCGTCGTGCAGGTCACGGGTCCGGTTCGAGGTCAGCACCACCACCGGCGGCACCGCCGCCCGCCGGGTGCCGAGCTCGGGGATGGTGACCGCCGACTCGGCCAGCAGCTCGAACAGGAACGCCTCGAACTCGTCGTCGGCCCGGTCGATCTCGTCGATCAGCAGCACCGCGGGCCGGGGGCCGGGATGGTCCAGCGCGGCCAGCAGCGGGCGGGCCAGCAGGTACTCGTCGGTGAAGAGGTCGGCCTCGCGGACCGCGTCGCCGCTGGCCTCGGCCAGCCGGATGGCGAGCAGCTGGCGGGGGTAGTTCCACTCGTACAGGGCCTCGGCCGCGGCGATGCCCTCGTAGCACTGGAGCCGGACCAGCAGCGTGTCCAGGCCGGTGGCCAGGGCCTTGGCCGCCTCGGTCTTGCCGACCCCCGGCTCCCCCTCCAGCAGGATGGGCTGGCCCATCCGCACGGCCAGGAACAATGCGGTGGCCAGCTCGTCGCCGGCCAGGTACCCGGTCGCGTCCAGGGCGCCGGCCAGCGTGGCGACGTCGGGAACCCGCTGGCTGAGATCGTCCGTCACCGCGTTCATCGTTTCGATTTTAACTCCGGGTCAGTGGGCACTGGGTTGGTGTCAGGTCTCGGCCAGGTCGGTGCGCAGCGGGCGGCCCTGGATCGCCCGCCACACCTGGGCCGGGGTGAGCGGCATGTCGGCGTGCCGCACCCCGAACGGCCGGAGCGCGTCGATGACCGCGTTGACCACGGCGGGCGGCGAGCCCACGGTGGCGGACTCCCCCACCCCCTTGGCCCCGATCGGGTGGTGCGGCGACGGGGTGACGGTCTCCCCCAGCTCCCAGGACGGGCATTCCAGCGCGGTCGGCAGCAGGTAATCCATGAACGAGCCGCCCAGGCAGTTGCCCTGGGTGTCGAAGGTGATCACTTCCATCAGGGCCATGCCCACCCCGTCGGCCAGGCCGCCGTGGATCTGGCCTTCGACGATCATCGGGTTGATCCGCACACCGCAGTCGTCGACCGCCACGAACCGGCGCACGCTCACCTTCCCGGTGCCGGGATCGACGTCGACCACGCAGATGTAGGCGCCGCACGGGTAGGTGAGGTTCGGCGGGTTGTAGACACAGCTGGCGTCCAGCTGTCCCTCGACCCCGGCCGGCAGCTCCAGGTCGGAGTGCGCGGCCAGCGCGATCTCCTTGATCGAGCGGCCCTGGTCGGGGTCGCCGCGCACGTACCAGCGGCCCTTCTCCCACTCCAGGTCGCCGGCCGACACCTCGAGCATGGCGGCCGCCACCACCCGCGCCTTGTCCCGGACCCGGCGGGCCGCTACCGCGGCCGCCGCCCCGGACACCGGGGTGGACCGCGAGCCGTAGGTGCCCAGCCCGAACGGGGTCTGGTCGGTGTCGCCGTGCACGACCTCGATGCGGTCGGGCGGGATGCCGAGCTCCTCCGCCACGATCTGGGCGAACGTGGTCTCGTGGCCCTGGCCCTGGGTCTGCACCGCGATCCGCAGCACGGCGGTGCCGTCCGGGTGGACCCGCAGCTCCACCCCGTCGGCCATGCCCAGGCCCATGATGTCCATGTGCTTGCGGGGCCCGGCACCGACCGCCTCGGTGAAGAAGCTGATGCCGATGCCCATCAGCTCGCCCCGCTCGCGGCCGGCCGCCTGCTCCTTGCGCAGGCCGGGGTAGCCGGCCTTGTCCAGGGCCAGCTGCAGGGTCCTGGTGTAGTCGCCGGAGTCGTACACCCAGCCGGTGGCGCAGGTGTAGGGGAACTGGTCGGGCCGCAGCAGGTTCTGCATCCGCAGCTCGGCCGGGTCGGCGTCCAGCTCGAACGCGAGCATGTCGACCATCCGCTCCACCAGGTAGACCGCCTCGGTGATGCGGAACGAGCACGAATAGGCGACGCCACCTGGCGCCTTGTTCGTATACACCCCGGTCACCTGGCAGTAGGCCGCCTGCAGGTCGTAGGAGCCGGTGAACACGCCGAAAAAGCCGGCCGGGAACTTGGTCGGCTGGGCTGCGCCGTTGAACGCACCGTGGTCGGCCAGCACCCGCACCCGGACGGCCAGGATCTTCCCGTCCCGGGTGGCGGCGATCTCCCCGTGCATGTGGTAATCGCGGGCGAACGAGGTGCTCATCAGGTTCTCGGACCGGTCCTCGATCCACTTGACCGGCCGACCGGTGATCATCGAGCCGACGATCGCGCACAGGTAGCCCGGGTAGAGCGGGACCTTGTTGCCGAACCCGCCGCCGATGTCGGGCGAGATGACCCGGATCTTGTGTTCGGGTATCCCGGCCACCATCGCGTACAGCAGCCGGTGCGGGTGCGGCGCCTGGCTGGTGGACCAGACGGTCAGCTTGCCGGAGATCGTGTCGAAGTCGGCGATCGCCCCGCAGGTCTCCAGCGGGGCCGGATGCACCCGCGGGTAGAGCAGGTCCTCGGCGATCGTCACGTCGGCGGCCGCGAAGATCTCGTCGGTGCGGGCGGCGTCCCCGGTCTCCCAGTCGAAGATGTGGTTGCTGGCGCCCAGGTCGTCCCGGATGACCGGGACGTCGTCGTCCAGCGCGCGCCGGGCGTCCATCACCGCGGGCAGCGGCTCGTAGTCGACGTCGATCAGCTCCAGCGCGTCCCGGGCCGCGTAGCGGTCGTCGGCCACCACGAACGCGACCTCCTGGCCCTGGAAGCGCACCTTGTCGGTGGCCAGCACGGCCTGGGTGTCCCCGGCCAGCGTCGGCATCCAGGCCAGGTCGCGGGCGGCCAGCGTCTGCCCGGTGATGACCGCCCGGACCTTGGGGTGGGCCTGCGCCGCGGAGGTGTCGACCGAGCGGATGCGGGCGTGCGCGTAGGGGCTGCGCAGCATGGCCCCATGCAGCATGCCGCGCAGCTGGAGATCGTCGATGAAGCTGCCCTTGCCCCGGATGAACCTTGTGTCCTCCTTGCGCCGCATCGAGCCGTAGCCGAGCGGGGTGTCCGGTTCCGCGGCGGTCACGAGACGGCTCCCTGCGGGTGCCCGGCCGCCCAGCGGATCGACCGGACGATGTTCTCGTAGCCGGTGCAGCGGCAGATCTGGCCGGAGATCGCTTCCCGGATCTGCTCGTCGGACGGGTCCGGGGTGTGATCCAGCAGCCAGCGCGCCGTCATCAGCATGCCCGGTGTGCAGAAACCGCACTGCAGCCCGTGGCAGGTGATGAACCCCTGCTGGACCGGGTCCAGCTCACCGTCGCGCTCCAGGCCCTCGACGGTCCTGATGTCGCGGCCGTTGGCCATCGCGGCCAGCGCGGTGCAGGACTTGAGGGGCGCGCCGTCCAGCCACAGCACGCAGGCGCCGCAGTTGGACGTGTCACAGCCCCAGTGGCTGCCGGTCAGCTCCAGCTCGTCCCGGATGAAGTGGATGAGCAGCATGCGCGGTTCGACGTCACGGGTGTACTCGGTCCCGTTGACCGTCATCGTGACTTCCACCTCAGGTCTCCGCCACCCCGGCCCGGACGGCCGCCCGGCGCAGCGCCCGGGTGGTGAGCTCACCGGTCAGATGCCGCTTGTAGTCGACCGGCCCGCGCGGGTCGGTCGCGGGCCGGCAGTGCTCGGCGGCGATCCTGCCCGCCTCGGTGAACGCCGCCTGGCCGGCCGGGCGCCCGCGCAGGAAGTCCTCGGCCTCGGCGGAGACGAAGTGGCCGGCGCCGACCGCGGCCAGGCCGATGCCCGCCTCGGCGACCGTGCCCCCCGCGTCGAGGGTGAGCACGGCCCCGGCGGCGGCGATCGACCAGTCGCCCACCCGGCGGGACACTTTTTCATAAGCGCTGCCGGTGCCGCCGTCCGGGATCGGCACCCGCAGCTCGGTCAGCAGCTCGTCCGGGGCGACCACGGTCTCGTACGGCCCCAGGTGGAACTCGCGCACCGGCACCCGCCGGGAACCGTCCCGGCCCCGGATCACCGCGATCGCCCGGAGCGCGCCGAACGCGGCCGACAGGTCCTCGGACGGGTCGGCCTGGCACAGCGAGCCGCCGATCGTGCCCCAGTTACGCACGATCGGGTCGGCGATCACATGCTCGGCGTCGTGCAGGATCGGGAAGTGGCGGCCGGCCAGCGGCGAGGCCAGCAGCTGAGCGTGCCGGACCAGCGCCCCGATCCGCAGCTCACCATCGGCCGCCCTGATGCGGGACAGCCCGCTGATGCCGTTGATGTCGATCAGCGTCTCCGGCTGGGCCAGTCGCAGCTTCATCATCGGGATCAGGCTGTGGCCGCCCGCCAGCACCCGCGACTCCGGCCCGAACCGGGTCAGCAGCTCCAGGGCATGCTCCACGCTCCTCGCCCTCTCGTACTCGACGTGCGACGGAACCTGCATTGACCCTCCAGGCGTGCGAGCCGGGCAAGAGCAGGATAAGCAATACCTTAAGAATCCTGGCCAATCTCACCTCGGCCGGCCCATCATCGGAGGGTGACGCTCACTCAGCTCAGCGCGTTCGTGATGGTGGCCCGGCTCGGGTCCGTCAAGGACGCCGCCAAGATGCTGAACGTGAGCGAGCCCGCCGTGTCCCAGGCGCTGACCGCGCTCCGTCAGCACCTGGGCGATCAGCTGATCACCCGCAACGGCGCGACGATGTCGCTGACCACGGCCGGGGTGAAGCTGCTGCCGGTGGCCTCGCAGATGGTGGCGCTGGGCGCCGAGGCGCAGGCCGCGGTGCGGGCGGGGCAGGGCCTGCCCGAGCAGTTGCGCCTGGTCACGACCAGTTCGTTCGCGGAGTTCGTGGCCGGGTCGCTGACCGACGCGTTCTCCCGGCGGTTCGCGCAGCCGGTCGAGGCGTCGGCCGGGGTGACGGCCGAGGACGAGATGGCCGTGCTGGTGGTGAACCGGCTGGCCGACATGGCCATCGGGCCGCTGCTGACCGAGAAGGAACTGATCTGTGAGCCGGTGTTCCGCTACCACATCGTGGCGGTGACCTCCCCGCACGAGCCGCCCAAGGGCAGCCCGGCCAGCTGGTCCTGGCTGGTGGACCCGACCGGCATCGACCCGTCCAGCGACGTCAGCCGGCTGCTGGCCAAGCTCGGCGTGCCGGAGGAGCGGATCCGCGTGTTCCCCAACGCCACCGCCGCCTGGGCCGCCGCCGCCAGCGGCGCGGGCGTGTCGCCGGGGGTCGCGCACCTGCTGGCACCCCAGATCCGCCGCGGTGAGCTGCGGGTGGTGGAGACCCCGGCCACGCCGATGGAGGCCACCTGGTACGTGACCACGCTGCGCCGGGAGCGGCGGCCCGCCATCGCCGGCTCGATGCGGCATTTCCTGGGCACGCCGGAAGCGATGAAGCTGATGCGCTCACCGGGCAGCGGCGTGCCCCCGTCGAAGTTCCGCCCGCCGGTCTACGTCACGATCTGGAGCTAGCGGCCACCGATGTCCTCGCTCCAGACGGCTGGGTAGCTCTCCTGAAACTCGCGCATCACGTCCTGGCAGCGGCCGTCGTCGAGCAGGATCACCTCGACGCCGCGACCGCGCAGGAAGTCCAGGTCGCCGCCGAACGTGGTGGCCTCCCCGACTACCACCCGGGGGATCTGGAACAGCAGGATCGCCCCGGAGCACATCTCGCACGGCGACAGCGTGGTGTACATGGTCGTGCCGGCGTAGTCCGGCCGCCGTCCCGCGTCCCGCAGCGCAGAGATCTCACCGTGGGCCACCGGGTCGCCCTGCTGCACCCGCTGGTTGTGGCCGGCCCCCAGCACCTCGCCACCGGCCGCCAGCACCGCGCCGACCGGGACACCGCCCTGGGCCAGGCCCTCGCGGGCCTGCTGCAGCGCCAGATCCATCATCTTCGCGTCCACCGCGTCCGCCAGCATGGTCGTCAACGCTACCGGTGCGGGTTGTAGGGTCGGCACGAAGGGAGCCCCAGTGGATATCGCGGCCATGCTGCTCTGGATCGTCACCGCGGGCGCCGGCGTCTATCTGCTCGCCGCCCGCCCCGCCGCGGCCGGGGATGAGGCAGCCGGCGAGGCAGCGGCTGGTGAGGCGGCGGCTGGTGAGGCGGCGGCCGAAGCCGTGGCCCCGGCCACCGTGCCACCCTCGCGGCCACCCTCGCGCCCCGCCCAGTACGGCATCCCCCAAGCCGCCGTCGACGCCATGCTGGCCGGTGCCCGGGTGCCACCGATCACCCACACCCGGATCACCACCCAGCCCGGCCAGCACCCGCTGCTGGAGTTCATGCACCCGGCGCTGGGCATCATCGGCCTGGCCAGCTGGATCGCCTACGTGGTGACCAGGTACGGCACGTTCGCGTGGGTCTCGTTCGGCGTCCTGCTGGCCACGATCACGGCCGGCCTCACCTGGTACACGATCAACGGTCGCCACGCCCGCCGATCCTCGGCACCAGCCGAAATGCTCGAGACCTCCGGGGCTCCCGGTACCGCCGGTGTGCTCGTGACTCCTGAGGCTGTTGAGGCCCCTGAGGACCGCCGGGCCAGTGGTGGCGCTGTGAGCGGGGCTGCCGGGACCCCGGGGCTGCCGGGACCGCCGGGGCTGCCGGGGCCGGGGATGCCGGGACCAAGGGGCGCCGCTACCCGCCCCGGCGCATCCTGGTGCACGGCTCGGGCGCCAGCCTCACCCTGATCCTGGCGATCATCACCCTCCTGGTCTCCGTCCACACCTGACCAGGAGCCGGGCCCCGCGCACCGGGCCGGGCGGCGGAGGTCCGGGTACGTTTTCCCGTACATACTGCGGGAAAACGTACCCACATGCGAAGTACCCACTTAGTGCTGAGGCTCAGGTGACTTCTGAGGCTGGTGTGACCGAGAGCTCCAGGTCCGGAGCCGCCGTCCCGTGAGCCGGAGCCTTTCGACGCATGCGGCGGAAACGCACCCGCCCGAAAGGCCGGGCGCAACGACGGGCGGCTACGAGCCAGCCGGGATTCCGGGGCTAGGCATGACTCCGGCTCGCGCGTACGATGCTTGTTACTCGCGAGTAACGGAGGTGCCCGATGACGCTGGCCTATGAGCGCGTCGGCGAAGGCCCGCCGCTGGTGCTGCTGCACGGGGTCGGTCATCGACGGCAGGCTTGGGGCGCGGTGGTGGGGCTGCTGCGGAATCGCCGCGAGCTGATCATGGTCGACCTGCCGGGGCACGGGGAGTCGCCGCCGCTCGAACTGAACGGGCGGGAACCGGTCCAGGCGATGGCCGAGGACGTCATCGCGTTCCTCGACGAGCTGGGGCTGGAGCGGCCGCACGTGGCCGGCAACTCGCTGGGCGGGGCGCTGGCCCTGATCATCGGGTCGCAGGGACGCGCCGCGACCGTGACCGGGCTGTCCCCGGCCGGGTTCTGGGTCAACCAGCGGCAGTACCGCTACGCCAAGGCGCTCTTCAAGATCATGGAGATCACCGGGGGCGCGATCCAGGGCTCGGCGTCGCGGCTGTCCCGGTACCGGGCCGGCCGGGCGTTCATGTTCGCCGCGGTGGTCAGCCGGCCGTCCCGGCTCAGCCCGGAGCAGGCGGCCGGCGACGCAAGGGCGTTCATGACGGCCGGGGCGGCGGTCAAGGCGATCCTGGCCGCCCCGGTGTGGTTCACCGAGACCATCCCCGAGCCGGTCCCGGTCACCATCGCCTGGGGCACCAAGGACCGGCTGCTGCTGCCCAGCCAGGCCGCCGTCGCCCAGCGCCAGCTGCCACAGGCCCGGTACCTGTCGCTGCCCGGCTGCGGGCACGTACCCATGACCGACGACCCGGCCCTGGTGGCCCAGGTCCTGCTGGAGGGCAGCACGCTCCCGGCCACCGCCGAGCAGGCAACCCCCGGCGTCAGCTAGCGGACGCCTCGGCCGGGCGGTCCAGCCGCCAGACGATGCCGAGGCCGGTGCCGGCCTCGGGGGCGAAATCCAGCATCCGCTCGCCCGCCCGGGTGAAGCCGAGCTTGCGCGGCACCGCCCCGCTGGGGCCGTTCAGCTCGTCGTGCACGATCTCCACCCGGTCGATGCCGGGCAGGCTGAACGCGGCGCTGACCAGCGCCGCGGCCGACGCGGTGGCGAGGCCGCGGCGGACGTAGCGGCGGTGCACCCAGTAGCCGATCTCCAGGCCGCCCGGCCCGATCCGGGCCATCAGGCCGCAGCTGCCCGCGATGGCCCCGTCCACCGTGATCGCGTAGTTGAAGGCCAGGCCGGACTCCCAGTCCCGGTCGCAGCCGGCCACGAACTCGGCCGCGTTCTCCCGCGAGTACCCGTTGGCCCAGGGCATCCACGGGCGCAGGTGCTCCTGTGACTCGATGACCGCCACGAAGGCGGCCTCCTCGTCGCCGAACTGCCAGCGCCGCAGCGTGGCCGGCCCGTGCTCGAGGACTTCGGGGGGACGGGGGACGGAAAGCTGCATCAGCCCATGCTCGCTGGCCGGCCCACCGCGCGACAACCCGGTACCCCCCGGCAACCCGATATGGTCGCGGCCGTGGGGACCTCGCTCGCGCCGGATCAGCTCCGGGCCGCCCGGTGGCACGCGCTGCTGCTCGACGGCGCGGGCGGGGACGTCGCCGCGGTCGCCCGGCACCTGGGCGGGCTGCAGGCGCAGGCGGCCCCGCCCGCCCGGCTGGCCGTCCGGCCCCGCACGGCCGGGCTGACCGCGGCCGATGTCGACCAGGCAAGCGCCGGCGGCGGCGTCACCCGCACCTGGGCCATGAGGGGCACGCTCCATCTGGTGGCGGCCACGGACGTGCGCTGGATGACCGGGCTGTTCGGACCCTTTTTCAATAAAAAGGATCAACGGCGGCGACTCCAGCTCGGCTTGGACGACGAGTTGTGCGAGCGGGCGCTGACGGCGCTGGCGTCGATCCTGGCCGGTTCACCCCCACTGACCCGGGCCGAGCTCATCGAGCGGCTGGCGGCCGAGGGCGTGCGGATCGACCCGCGGAGCCAGCAGCCGCCGCACCTGCTCGGCTACGCGGCCGGGTCCGGCCTGATCTGCCGGGGCCCCGACCGGCCGGGCGACGAGCCCACCTACGTACGGCTGGACGAGTGGGCGCCGGAAGCGCCCGCCCTGGACCGCGACGACGCGCTGGGCGAGCTGGCCCGGCGCTACCTGGGCGGCTACGGCCCGGCGGCGCGGGCCGACTTCGCGGCCTGGTCGGGACTGGCCGCCGCCGACACCAGGCGGGCGTGGGCGCTGATCGCGGACCAGACCGTCCCGGCCGGCCCGGACCTGGTCGTCCTGGCCGGGACAGCACTGGACGGGGCTGCACTCGGCGGTGCGCCGCCGGAGCCACGGCTGCTCGCGCACTTCGACCCGCTGCTGATGGGATACCGCGATCGCGAACTGATCCTGGACCCCCGGTACGCGAAACGGATTCAGGCCGGTGGCGGGTTCGTCCAGCCGGCCGTCCTGGCCGGCGGCCGGGTGGCCGGGACCTGGCGGCTGGAGCGGCGGGCCAAGCTCACGGTGGAACCGTTCACGCCGCTGGCCGCGGCCGACCTGGAGGCGCTGGCCGCCGACGCCGCCGACATCGGGCGCTTCCTCGGCACCGACGTAACGTTCGCAGTAGCGCAGTCGTGACGGGAGGAGCGGGGATGGACGTCAAGGACGCGATCGCCGGGACCATCGCCGGCGCCCGGGACCGGCTGACCGGGCTGAGCCACCGGCTGCACGCCCACCCGGAGATCGCGTGGACCGAGGAGCGGGCCGCCGCCTGGGTCTCGGCCGAGCTGGCCGGCGCCGGGTTCGACGTGCAGACCGGCGCCTGCGAGCTGCCGACCGCGTTCATCGCCCGGGCCGGTAACGGGCCGCTGCACGTAGGGATCTGCGCCGAGTACGACGCGCTGCCGGGGGTCGGCCACGCCTGCGGGCACAACATCATCGCCGCCGCCGCCGTCGGGGCCGGGCTGGCGCTGGCCGGCGTCGCCGACGACCTCGGCCTGACCGTGACCGTGCTCGGCACCCCGGCCGAGGAGGGCGGCGGCGGCAAGGTCTTCATGCTCGAGCGGGGCGCGTTCGACGGGCTGCACGCGGCCATGATGGTCCACCCCGGCCCGGTCGACGTGGCCGAGGCACGCCCGTTCGCGGTGTCCCACCTGCAGGTCCGCTACCGCGGCCAGGCCACCCACGCCGCCGCCTACCCGGAGCAGGGAATCAACGCGGCCGACGCGTTCACGGTCGCCCAGGTGGCCATCGGCCTGCTCCGCCAGCAGCTGCTGCCCAGCACCCGGGTGCACGGGGTCGTGACCCACGCCGGTGACGCGCCCAACGTCATCCCCGACGCCACCGCGGGCCGCTGGTACGTGCGAGCCGAGAGCCTGGACGAGCTGGCCGCGCTGGAGCCGAAGATCAGGCGCTGCTTCGAGGCGGGCGCGCTGGCCACCGGCTGCGAGCTGGAGATCGAGGCCGAGGCACCACCGTACGCCGAGTTCCGCAACGACCCCGGCCTGCTCCCGCTGTACCGGGCCAACGCCGAGCGCCTGGGCCGCCAGTTCCTGCCGTCCGACGGCTCGGGCGGCGCGGCCGGCCTGGCGGGCCGGATGAACCGGGCCTCCACCGACATGGGCAACGTCTCGCTGGTCGTGCCCGCCATTCACCCCTACATCGGGATCGGGTCGCTGCCCGCGGTGAACCACCAGAAGGAGTTCGCCGCGCACTGCGTCACCCCGGCCGCCGACCAGGCCCTGGCCGACGGGGCGACCGCGCTGGCCTGGACCGCGGCCGACGCGGCCCGGGACCCGGCCCTGCGCGCCCGGCTGCTGGAGCGGGCGGGCTGACGGGACGGGCGGGCTGACGGGGCGCCCGGCCTGCCCGCACGCGCCGTCTCACCGCCTAGTTACCGGAGGATCCTCCGGATATGAAAGACTGGAGACGGAGGTGATTGCGTGAAACTCGGACTTCAGATTCCCGATTTCACCTGGGCGGGCAACCCTGCTCAGCTCGGCACGACGCTGGCCACCGTGGCCCGTACCGCGGACGACGGCGGCTTCGAGCACATCATGCTCATGGACCACTTCTTCCAGATCCGCTCGGTCGGCCCGGCCGAGCACGAGATGCTGGAGGCGTACACCGCGCTCGGTTTCCTGGCCGCGCACACGTCCCGGGCCCGGCTGGGCACCCTGGTCACGGGGGTGCACTACCGGTACCCGGGCATCCTCGCCAAGACCGTCACCACCCTGGACGTGCTGTCCGGCGGCCGGGCGTGGCTGGGGATCGGGGCGGGCTGGAACGAAGAAGAATCGCGCGGCCTGGGTGTCCCGTTCCCGCCCGTCGCCGAGCGGTTCGAGCAGCTCGAAGAGGCGCTGCAGATCTGCCTGCAGATGTGGGCCGGGGACGAGAGCCCGTACCGCGGGAAGCTGTTCCACCTGGAGCGCCCGCTGAACTCGCCCCAGGCGCTGACCAAGCCGCACCCGCCGATCATGATCGGTGGCGGCGGCGAGAAGAAGACGCTGCGGCTGGTGGCCAGGTACGCGCAGGCCTGCAACCTGTTCTCCAGCCCCGACCTCGGCCGCAAGCTCGACGTGCTGCGTGAGCACTGCGAGCGCGAAGGCCGCGACTACGACGAGATCGAGAAGACCGCGTACTACGCGTTCGACGTCGGCGAGAAGGGCGAGAACACCGCCAAGACCATCGACGACCTGGGCCGGCTGTCCGAGCAGGGCATCCAGACTGCGATCGGCCAGGTGGCGGGGGTCTCATCGGTCACGCCGCTGGAAGTGATCGGCAACGAGGTCATCCCGGCCGTCGCCGGCTTCGGGTCCTGATCAGCAGTTACCGGTGGCTGGGGTGCCCGCGAGCCGGGCCCCCAGCCAGCTGACCACGTCGGTCTGGGCCAGCACCTGGGTCAAGATGTGGTCGCCCAGGTAGCCGGTCAGCCGGGTGGTCACCCCCATCGCGCAGTACTGCTGGTGCAGCGCCTGCTCGACCCGGTAGGGGATGATCTCGTCGAGCAGGCCGTGGTACTGGTACAGCGGCACGGCGGGCTTCATCGATCCCAGGTTGTTGGCGTCCAGCACCGACTGCCACTGCGGCTCGGTGATCGGGTTGATGCCGCCGATCGTGTAGTCCTCGATCTTCTTCCCGGCGAACGTCAGCAGCCCCTGGGCCTGGCACATGGTCTCCAGCTGGGCCATCGCCTGCTGGCCGGCCGCGGTGAGCTGACTGTTCAGGTCCAGCGACGGGTACACGGTGCTGAACCCCTCGGCCGTGCCCGCCAGGAACGCGAACCAGGCCGTGCCGTTGATATTGTCCGCCACCGCCTGCAGGTTGGCGGGCGTGCCGCCGGCCGCCACCCCGTCCAGGTGCAGGCCCGGGGCGTACCCCGGCTGCAGCTGGGCGGCCCAGTCGGCGGCGGCGCCGCCCTGCGAGTAGCCCTCGATGCCCATCGGCGCGCTGGCGCTCAGCCCCGCACCCGGCAGCAGGGTCGCCGCCCGCAGCGAGTCGAGCACCCCGTATCCCTCGGGTATGCCCACGTTGTAGGCCTCATCGCCGGGGGTGCCGAGCCCCGGGTAGTCGGTCACCACCACCGCCCAGCCCTTGGCCAGCAGGTTGTTGACCGCGAACTGCTCGTCGAAGTCGTTGGCGGCGATCTCCCGCGACGGCGCGCACTGGTCGCCCCAGCCCTGGGTGCCGGGCGCGTACGCCACCACCGGCCGGGTCCCCGGATACGGCGCGGCCGGGACGAACACCGTGCCCGAGATCGCCGTGGGGCTGCCGTCGGCGGTGGTCGACCGGTACAGGATCTGCCAGGCCTGGCTGCCGCTGACCGGCGAAGACGCCGGACGGCACCAGACGATGTCGCCGTGCGTTCCGGCCGGCAGCGGGCTGGGCGGCGTGTAGAAGCCGTCCCCGGATGGAGCCGAGCCGCAGCCGGCCGCCGACGCCGACGATGTGGCGGCGCGAGCTGACCCGGCGAGGGTGGTCAGCGGCAGGGCGAGCGCGGCCGTGGCCGCCGCCAGCGAGCAGGACAGCCGGAACCCCGGCCTGCGGAGCCTCATCATCGTGGCCTCCCGGGCGTGGCGCTACTAGCGAGTAACACAACGTTTCCCAAAAGATCTCACCAAGGAGATGGGCTGTAAATACCAGAATGAGTATTTCTCAACCAAGAATCGCCGCTGTCGGACTCTGGCTGGCGTGTGGATACTGGATTCCGGGTACGGGACGCTGACGGCGGTCAGGGCAGATCTCTTGGGGCGCCGACCGCAGTCAGGCGCGGATCTCCTTGGGCGCCATGAAGTCGGTCATCCGCACCTCGCCGGGGGTGAGGTCGGCCCACTCACCCTGGAAATCCAGCACCGCGACGGCGGCGGTCGGGAACTTGTCGCGGACCCGCTCGAGCGGCTCGCCGGCCGGGCCGTCGGCCATCTGGGCGATGCCGATGGCCAGCTCCACGATGCCGGGATTGTGGCCGATGAGCAGGACCGTCCGGTGCCCGTCGCCGACCTCGCGGAGCAGGTGGAGCAGGCTCAGCGCGCTCGCTTCGTAGATGCGCTGCTCGTAACGGACCGGCGGGTCGGCGTCCAGCTCCGGCGCCAGCAGGTCCCAGGTCTCCCGCGTCCGGCTGGCGGTGGAGCAGAGCACCAGGTCGGGTACGTAGCCGCTGGACTGCAGCCAGCGCCCGATGGCCGGCGTGTCCCGGCGCCCCCGGTCGTTGAGCGGCCGCTCGTCGTCCGGGACGTCCGGCCACGCCGATTTGGCGTGCCGGAGCAGCAGGAGCCGCCGCGGTTCGTCCGCACCCATGACTTCAGCCTGACACATGACCACCGGGTTCTTCACCTCAAGGCCGGCCTCAGAACGGTCACTGTTTGCACGCTGGACACCCGCGGGACGGACGACGCGAACCAACATTCCCCAACCGCGATGCCGCTGCTAGCGTCTTCCCGGACGTACGATCCTGTCCAGCCGGGGTCACAGCCCCGAGAGCGTGACGGAGGCGAACCCCATGGCGGGACTGACGACCCGGGTGCGCCGCCTGCTGCTGGCCGCGGCGGCGGTGACGGCGGTGGCCGGTATCACGGTGACCGCCACCAGCTCGCACGCGGCCGCCGCGTCCTCGGCGCCGGCCGTGGCCGCTGCGGCTTCGGCGCGGACCGTGGCGGCGGCCCCGGCCGGTGACACCCCGCCCGGCTTCTGGTGGGGCACCGACAGCTGGCCCGTCCCCGTCAGCGGGAGCCTTTATCAGCTGCCGAAAGGGCTCGGCCGGGACGGCGGTTACATCGGGATGACCGGCAGCTGGTCGTACTGGCTGGGCTGCAAGGGCGGCTTCCTGGCCTGGTCATCGGCCAACAGCGCGGAGGCCAACACCAACTACGCCAAGGGCATCGGGATCGGCACCGGGGTGTACTGGTTCCTGGGCGGCCCGGGGGTCGACCCGCACTACAACGGGACCTACAGCGAGGCCCTGGCCTGGGGACAGCGGCAGGCCGCCCGGGCGGTGGCCGACGCCAACGGCCAGGCGGTCAAGTACAAGGTGCTGTGGATGGACATCGAGCTGCCGGGGGTGGCGCCGGCCCACGACAACGGCTGGAACTCGGTCTACACCTCGCCGTGCAGCGGGAAGGTCAAGACCAGCCACATCGCGGCCAGCATCGACCGAGGCGTGTTCAACGGTTTCTACGGCTATGAAGCCGCGCACGGCTACACCCCCGGCGTGTACTCCGACGCCGGCGTGTGGGCCTCGATCTTCGGGACCGGCAGCGCGGCCGCCATCCCGCACACCAACGAGTGGACCTACGAGCCGGAGACCACGAACTTCAGCGCCGCCCCGTCGGGCTTCTGCCTCAAGGGCTCGTCCATCTGCGCCACGTTCTTCGGCGGGGTGACCCGGACCAGCCCGCAGGCGCTGATGTGGCAGTGGTCCGGCGGGGGTGGCCTGAGCAACGGCATCGGCGACTTCGACCAGATCAACGCGAGCAGAGTTAAGTAGTACCAAGCTTGGCCACGGCGGCCGCCGGCGTGCGGCATCCTTGTCTGCATGACTGGTGACCGGAGGCGGGACAGGCGAACCGCTGATCAGGGGCTGAGCCGCCGGGCCTTCCTGGGCGCCGCCACCGTCGGCACCGCCGGGGTGGCGGCCGCCGCCACCTCGCCGCTGTGGTGGCCGAGCGGGTCATCGGCCCCGGCCGCCGCGCCGCACGCGGCCGCCACGCTGCGGCCCACCCCGCGCCCGCGCGGGACCACCACCGCGTCGGAGAACTCGCACCCCGGCGACCGGCACTGGGTCATCCGCCACCTCGGCGGCGAGCACGAGATCGAGGGGTACACCGGCCTGGCCGGCGTGCGCCAGGGCGAGTCGTTCCCGCTGTACGTGTCGACCACGTCGTCCGGCTACCGGGTGACCGCCTACCGGCTCGGCTGGTACCAGGGCATCGGCGCCCGGAAGGTGTGGCAGTCCGGCTCGCTGCACGGGCACGCCCAGGCCCAGCCGGTGATCGACACCGGCACCAACACCGTCCGCACCTCCTGGGACCCGGTGCTGGACGTGCCGACCGACGACTGGCCGCCCGGCTCATACCTGCTGCTGCTGGACGCGGACTCCGGCGCCCAGCGGTACGTGCCGGTGACGATCCGGTCGTCCAGCACGGCGGGCAAGGTGGTGATCAAGAACTGTGTCGAGACCTGGCAGGCGTACAACACCTGGGGCGGCTACGACCTGTACAAGGGCCCGCAGGGCGCCTACGCGGACCGGTCGCTGGTGGTCAGCCTGGACCGGCCGTACAACGACAACGGCGCGTCGATGTTCCTCACCTACGAGCGCAACGCGATCAAGCTGGCCGAACACCTGGGCCTGCCGCTGGCCTACGTGACCAGCATGGACCTGGCCACCGACCCGGGGCTGCTGAAGGGAGCCAGCGCGCTGCTGTCGCTGGGGCACGACGAGTACTGGTCGCCGGCCGAGCGGGCCAACGTGACCGCGGCCCGCGACGCCGGCGTCAACCTGGGCTTCCTCGGGGCCAACGCGATGTTCCGGCGCACCCGGCTGCAGGGTTCCAAGCTGGGCACGGACCGCGAGGTGGTCTGCTACAAGACCAGCTACACCCGGGACCCGATGTACGGGAAGGACAACTCGCTGGTCACCGGCAACTGGCGGGACGCCCCCAGCCCGGAGCCGGAGTCCTCGGTGATCGGCACCCTCTACGAGTCGTTCCCGGCCGACGCCTCGTTGCGGGTGACGAGCCCGTCCAGCTGGGTGTTCAAGGGCACCGGGGTGCCGCACGGGACGGCCTTCCCGCACCTGATCGGGATCGAGTACGACCGGGTCAACCCCGGTTACCCGGTGCAGCGGCCGATCGAGGTGCTGTCGCACTCCCCGCTGGTCTGCAACGGGGTCAGCAGCTACGGCGACTCGGCCTACTACACCCACACCAGCGGCGCCGGGGTCTTCAACGCCGGCACCATGCGCTGGGTGGAGGCAATCTACGGCGACCAGCCGCACGGGATCGGCACCTCGACTGCGGCCTTCGTCCGCCAGGTGACCTCGAACATCTTCCGCGCGTTCGCGGACGGGCCGGCCGCCAGCCGCTACCCGGCCCACGACAACCTGGAAGTCACCCGCGAGTATGCGGGCGACCGGATGAGCACCGGCAGCAACCTGTCCTGAGGCCCGGCGGTCCCGGGCGCCTGGGCGCACCGGCTCCCGGGCGCCCCGCGTGGAGGCGCCCGGGCAGGCGGCTACTTCTTCTGGTGGGAGCGGTGCAGGGCCAGGTCGGCCTCGCTCAGGCGGTCGCTGGCGGTGGCGGCCTGGTGCCAGTGCGGGTAGATCAGGTCGGGCGTGCTGACCTGGTCCAGGGCGGCGCGCTCGTCGCTCGACAGGACCAGGTCGGCCGACTTGAGGTTGTCGGCGAGCTGCTCGTCGGTGCGGGCCCCGATGACCAGCGAGGTGACGCCGGGGCGGCTGAGCAGCCAGGCCAGCGCGACCTGGGCGGGCGACACCTCGTGGGCCTTGGCCACGTCGACCAGGACCTCGATGGTGTCGTAGAGCCGGTCCTCGTTGCGCACCGGCGGCTCGGTCCAGCCGTTGAGGTGCCGTGACTCCTCGGGCTGGTCGGCGTCGCGGCGGAACTTGCCGGACAGCAGGCCGCCCGCCAGCGGGCTCCAGACCAGGATGCCGAGACCCTGGTCGAGTGCCAGCGGCACCAGCTCGTACTCGGCGTCGCGGGCCTCCAGCGAGTAGTAGATCTGCTGGGCCGAGAACCGTTCGTAGCCGCGCGAGTCGGCCGCGGCCAGCGCCTTCATCAGCTGCCAACCCGAGTAGTTGGACGCGGCCAGGTAGCGGATCTTGCCCGCCTTGACCAGCGCGTCCAATGTCGAAAGGGTCTCCTCGACCGGCGTCTGCCCGTCCCACTCGTGCACGTGGTAGATGTCGATGTGGTCGGTGTCCAGCCGCCGCAGGCTGGCCTCCAGGCCGCTGATGATGTGGTGCCGGGACAGGCCCGCGTCGTTCGGCCCGTCTCCCATCGACATCCGGACCTTGGAGGACAGCAGCAGGTCGTCCCGCTTGCCCTTGATGGCCTGGCCGACGATCTCCTCGGAGATGCCTCCGGAGTAGACGTCGGCGGTGTCGATCAGGTTCACGCCGGCGTCCAGGGCCATGCCGATCTGGCGCTTGGCACCCTCCAGATCGGTGTTGCCGACCGCGTTGAAGCCGCCCTTGCCGGCGAACGTCATCGTGCCGAGAGTCAGCGTCGAAATCCGGAGTCCGCTCCGGCCAAGCTGACGGTATTCCATGGTGGACCCTTTCCCGCAGGATTCATGTCGATAGTCAGTGCCAAACTTACGACGGCGGCTGGCCGGATCCCCGGCCGGGATAAGGTTTTCCCAATCCTGGCCCCCGTGTCACGCAGCTATTTGCGGGTAGCTCGTCGGGGAGATCCCGCGTACCGGGCCATGGGCAGGAAGGGTGAGCATGCTCAGCTACTTCCTGGCCGTGCTGGCGGCGTGCGCCAACGCCACCTCTTCGGTGCTGCAGCGCAAGGCCAACAAGAAGGTGCCGCAGGACGAGAACGCGAGCTTGAGGCAGATCCGCAGGCTGCTGCACGAGCCGGTGTGGTTCGGCGGCATCGCCGCCATCACCGCGGGCTTCCTGCTCCAGGCCTCGGCCCTGGGCGCGGGCGAGCTGGCGGTGGTGGAGCCGATCCTGGTCCTCGAGCTGCCGCTCACGCTGATCCTGGCCGCCCGGATCCTCGGCTCGTCGAACATGGGCTGGCGGGAGTGGGGGTCGACGCTGGCCATGACCGTCGGCCTGGCCGGCCTGCTGTACTTCCTGGACCCCACCGCCGGCCGGACCGACCAGGTGCACCTGTACGTGTGGCTCATCGGCATCGGCGTCAACCTGGCCCTGGTCCTGGTCCTGGCGGCCTGGGGACGTAAGGGACCGGCCGGGCGGAGCGGCGGCCACAAGGGCAGCGGCAGCCATCAGGCCGCGGTGTTCGGGGTGGCCGGCGGGTCGGCCTTCGGCCTGACGGCGGCGCTGATGAAGGGCATGACTTCGCACTTCGCCCAGGGCTGGGGGGCCATCTTCACCAGCTGGCAGCTGTACGCGATGATCGCCACCGGCGCGCTGGGCATGTTCCTGGTGCAGTCGGCCCTGAACGCCGGGCGGCTGATCGCGGCCCAGCCCGGCCTGACCCTGTCCGACCCCATCATCTCGATCCTGTGGGGCGTGCTCGCGTTCCACGAGCACGTCCGGGGTGGGCTGTTCCCGCTGCTGTTCGCGGCGCTGAGCACGGTGGTGCTGGCGGGGGCGGTGTTCGCGCTGGGCCACTCGCCGCTGCTGTCCGACGACGATGGGCCCCGCTCGTCCAGGGCCGGGCAGCCCACGTCCGGCGAGGCATCCCGGGCGATCTCCGGCTGACTCCCGGCCGCCTGGGGCTGACTCCCGGCCGCCTTAACTCCGGGTCGCGGTAGCCCTGCGGGCGCATGTGGCGGCGGTTGAACTGCCGCCAGTCCTCCCGGCCGTCCGGCCACCGGATCAGCGCCGCCCAGCCTCCCCGGTGACGGGCCCAGGCCACGATCAGGCAGGGCCGCCAGCTGGTGTCGCTGTAGAGCACTTCCGCCGCCCGGCGGACCGGCGCCCGGCGCGGGCTGTCCATCAACTCCCCCGCGGGCACCCGGGACAACATCGGCACCGTCCCCACCGGGGGCGGATACCCACCCGATGACGTTTCCCCAGCTCCCATGCGGGAGACGATAACATGTTCTGGTCAACTCTGGCTGTTCAAACGCGTTATTTAGAACAAATGTACTAACCGTCACCACGGCCTGACAGATGAACAAATGGTGAACTTGAAATGAACCTGGATGGTCGCTGGGGTTGCCGGATGTTGTTACCAGCTGCTGACCGGAACGCATCATGAGCATGGGATTGGGTAGACGAATTTTATGGTCACAGACACCCGCGAGATTGAGCTCAAGTACGAGGCCGGCCCGGATGCCGTGCTGCCGCCGCTGGAGGATCTGCCCCGGGTGGCCAGCGAGGCCGGGCCCGCCGAGCAGAAGCTCGAGGCCGAGTACTACGACACCGGGGACCTGCGGCTGCTGCGTGCGGGCGTCACGTTGCGGCGGCGCCGCGGCGGCGAGGACAGCGGCTGGCACCTGAAGCTGCCGGCCGGCCCGGACACCCGCCGGGAGATCCGGCTCCCGCTCGGCCGGGCCGGGCGGACCGTGCCGGCCGAGCTGGCCGAGCTGGTCAAGGTGTACAGCCGGGGCGAGGCGCTGGGCCCGGTGGCCCGGATCGCCACCGTCCGGCACGTCCGGACCCTGATCGACGAGAGCGGCGCGTCCCTCGCCGAGGTCGTCGCGGACGAGGTCTCCGCCCAGACGCTGGGCGAATCGACCACCATCTCCACCTGGCGCGAGGTCGAGGTCGAGCTGACCGGCGGCGACCGCCAGCTGCTGCGCGCCGCCGACAAGCGGCTGCGCCGGGGCGGCCTCCAGCCCGCCGGCCGGACCGCCAAGCTCGAGCGCGCGCTGGCCGACGCCTTGCCGGCGCTCGGGGAGAGCCGGCGTCTCCGCCGCGGCTCGGCCGCGGCCGTGGTGCTCAGCTACACCGAAGACCAGGCGGCCAAGCTGAAGGCACTGGACCCGTCGGTCCGGCGCAACGAGCCGGACTCGGTGCACCAGATGCGGGTCACCAGCCGGCGGCTGCGCAGCACGCTGCAGTCGTTCGGCCAGGTCCTGCGGGGCGCCGACACCGAGCACCTGGCGACCGAGCTGCGCTGGCTCGGCCACGTACTCGGCGATGAACGCGACAACGAGGTGCTGACCGAGCACATCGAGGCCGAGATCCATCAGGCGCCGGTCGAGCTGGTCATGGGCCCGGTGGCGGCCCGGGTGCGCGAGCACTTCGCCCCGCTGTCCGCGCAGAGCCGCAAGGCGGTGCTGGCGGCGCTGGACTCCGAGCGCTACTTCGCCCTGCTCGACGAGCTGGACCAGATCCTGGCCGCCCCGCCGCTGGGCCCGGACGCGGACCGGCCGGCCAAGGAGGCGCTGGCCCACGCGGTGGCCCGCACCTACCGGCGCACCAGCAAGCGGATGCGGGCGGCCGACACGGCTCATCCCGGCGAGCCGGCCAACGTGGCGCTGCACGCCGCCCGGCGCGCGGCCAAGCGGTCCCGTTACGCGGCCGAGGCCGTCGCCCCGGTCTACGGGAAGCAGGCCAAGCGGTACGCCAAGAAGATGAAGAAGGTCCAGTCCACGCTGGGCGATCACCAGGACGCGGTGATCGCGCGGAACACGCTGCGCGAGATCGGCGTGCGGGCCTACCTGGAGGGTGAGAACGCGTTCACCTACGGGCTGCTGCACGAGCACAACACCACCGCCGTCCGCGATTCCGAGCGCCGGGGCCGCCAGGCCTGGAAGCGCGCGTCCAAGCCGAAGTACCACAGGTGGCTCAAGAAGTAAGCAGTCCCGACCGGCTGATCAGGGCCAGGAGGGGCCAGGACAGCAGGTGCTGTCATCGGTCAGGTGATCGGCGGCAGCACTTGGTCCAGGCTCAGCACGGACCGGAACGGGTCGCCGCGTTCGGCCAGGCGGGCGAAGACGGTCCGGACGGTGATCCCGTCCGGCCGTAGAGCCGGGTCGTCCAGCTCGTCCCAGTCGATCGGGGCGGAGATCGGCGCGCCCGCCGTGGGCCGCGGGCTGTAGGGCGCGACCAGCGTCTTGTGGCCGGCGTTCTGGGTGTAGTCGAGCCGGGCGTGGCCACCCCGGGCCTGCCGTTCCCACTTCCAGCTGACCAGCTCGGGCACGGCGTCCCCGATCGCGTGGGACAGCTGCTCGGCCCAGGTGCTGGTCTCCTCCGAGCTGGGCCCGGGCCGGATCGGGATCCAGATCTGGATGCCGCGCTGCCCGCTGACCTTGGGCTGGCCGCGGACCCCGAGGTGGTCCAGCGCGGTCCGGTGCAGCCGGGCCAGCACCAGCAGATCGTCCCAGCTGGTGCCGGTCCCGGGGTCGATGTCGATCAGCACGTAGGTGGGCTCGGTGGGGGCGTCGGCCCTGGCCGTCCAGGCGTGCCACTCCAGCGCGCCGTAGTTGGCCGCCCACACCAGCGCGGCGGGCTCGTCCACCACCAGGTAGGTGTCGGCCTCGCCCGCCTTACGACCCGGCCGGTGCCAGCGGGGCAGCCAGTCGGGGGCGTGCTCGGGCAGCTGCTTGTTCCAGAATCCCTTGGTCCCGGCGCCGCCGGGGAAGCGGTTCATGTTCAGCGGCCGGCGTTCCAGGTACGGCAGCACGACCGGGGCGATCCGGGCCGCGTAGGCGACGAGCTCCCGCTTGCTGACCGCCTTCTCGCCCGGGGTGCCGCGGTGGGCGCGGCGGGCCGGGAACAGTTCCTTGTCCAGGTTGGTCAGCTTCAGCCGCCGCCCGAAAACCTCCCAGGTCCCGCTGTCACCCAGGTCGCCCAGGGCGGCCAGCTCATCGTCGCCGGGCGGGGCAAGCTGACTGCCTCCCCCGGAGCCGCCGTCGTCGTCATCACCGCCGCGGCTCCGGCTCCCACCCTCGGATTTCTTGCTGTTATCAGATCGGCTGCCGCGGCCAGCCCTGGTCTTGGCTTTGGCCCGGGGCTTGCCGGGCTGCCCGATGACACGCCGCCCGGAGCCACCCTTTACCGAGGCCGAGTCGGCCGGCACCGATGCCTCGGACGGCGGCAGGTCCGACCGCCACAGCCGCTCCGGGTCGGCCTTCACCTCGTCATTGGTGCGGCCGCTGAGCACCGACTTCGGGTGGTCCTCGGGATCCCAGCCCTTGACCGCGTACTCGTCGTGCTTGTGGAACAGCAGCCACTGCTCCTTGCCCGGTTCGCTCCGCTCGTCCCGGCGGATCAGAATGAACCGCCCTTTCAGCTTTTCCCCGAACACGTCGGCGTGCAGTTCACCGTCCCGGACGGCGGCCGCGGCGTCGTCGGCGGCGTGCAGGTCCCAGGTGCCGGTGTCCCACACGATCACGTCGCCGCCGCCGTACTGGCCGGACGGGATCACCCCCTCGAAATCTATGTACTCGATGGGGTGGTCCTCGACGTGGATGGCGGCCCGCTTGATGTCCGGGTCCAGCGTCGGGCCCTTGGGGACGGCCCAGCTCGCCAGCACCCCGTCGATCTCGAAGCGCAGGTCGTAGTGCAGCCGCCGGGCCCGGTGGCGCTGCACCACGAACCGCGGGCCCGCGGGCTTCCCGGACGCGCCGGACTTCTCGCCACCACCCTGGCCGGACGGCTCGGGGGTCTTGCCAAAGTCCCGTTTCCGCCCGTACGAAGCCAGCCGTTTGCTCGCCGGCTCGTGAGCAGACTCCCCGGTGGCGGCTTTCTTTCTCGGCGCCATGATCACCACGTTCCCCGGCCCGGCCCGATCACACCCGCAGGGCCCCGTACCGGTCTAAACTGCACGTCCATGACGGGACCGATGCCCCCGGCGTCGGGTAACGCGCGCGTCTGCGCGGCGGTGTCGCTCGGCTGGCAGATCGCGAAGCTGTACCACTCCCCGGTCCACACCGGGGCCCCCGCCGATCCGGATCGTGGCGCCCGGCTGCCTGGCATCTCCGGCTTCCCGGACGCGACCCAGTCCAAGTGGCTGGCCGAACAGATCGCCGCCAACGCGACCAGCCTGCTGCCGATGGCACCGGGCGCGGTCAAGGACGCCCTGAACCTGGTCCTCGGCCTGCTCGGGGACGGCCAGCGGCGCCGGGGCGCCACCCTGGACGCGGTGTTCACCCTGCACTGCCGGCTGCTGGAGTCGCTGACCGTGGCCGACTTCCGGCTGGGCAAGGCCTACGGGCTGGGCCGCGCGCTGGCCGAGACCACGCTGGTGCCCGCGGCGGCCGCCGCCGACGACCTGGCCACGGCTTTCGGCGAGCTGCTGTCGCCGGGCCGGGTGGCCACCGTCAAGGACTGGCTGGTCGAGCTCAAGACCATGCTGCCCGACCACGCCGCCTACGCGGTCTCGGCCGGGCTGACCGACTGGCAGCAGTGGGCGGCGACGCCGCGGGCGGCCACCGACTGGCGCGGCGCCCAACTGGAGATGCGGGTACAGGGTCAGCTCTGGCGCGGCCTGATCACCGGCGAGAAGGCCGCCGCCGACATGCTCAACCTGTCCGGCTACCTGGCGGCGGCCCGGCAGATCGTCAAGCGCGCGATCATCGCGGCCCGCTGGCCGATCCTGGTCGCGGTGCTGGCCACCGCGGGCGTGATCGTCACCGTGCTCACGCTGCACAGCGTGTCCCCCACGGCCCGGCTGATCACGGGGCTGGCCTGGGTCGGAGCGACGCTGGCGGCGGCGTTCAAGGCGTCCGGGTCGCTGCTCGGCTCGGCCGTCAAGGGCGCCGAAGGCTGGCTGTGGCAGACCGAGCTCGACGAGTCCGTCGCCACCGTGGCCATCCGGATGCCGCCGCCCGCCCGCCATCGCCGCGTCACCGGCGCCGAGGTCGGCACGATGACGTTCAGCACCGGGGCGCTGTTCGCGGGCGACGACAGCCCGCCGGTTAGCTGAGGACGTTCACCGCCCGGGCCACCACCAGCGCCACCACCACGATCGACACCATGGTCTGCAGCGTCATCGCGCCCTTGGCCCACCGGGTCATCGGCATCACGTCGGTCGGGCTGAACGCGGTCGCGTTGGTGAAGGCCAGGTAGGCGTAGTCGAAGTAGTTCGGCTCCCAGTCCTGGGGGGCCAGCTCCGGGTCGCTCATCTGCGGGAACATGAAGTCGGGGCACTGGTTGCTGCCGTGCGCCCGGGCGGCCGCGCCGCCGCGGTCCAGTTCCCAGTACCACCACGAGAACACGATCACGTTGGTGAGCCAGATGACCGCGCCGGAGCCCAGCAGCGGTCCCGCGCTTTTGCCCAGGGTGCCGTTGATCAGCCCTTCGACCAGGCGCACGGCCGACCAGGCGTTGGCCACGCTGAGCAGCGCGGTCGCGGCCATGCTGATCGCCCGCAGCACCTTCGACTCCCGATCGATGCGCATCTGGCGGTCGTAACTGACCAGCACCACCAGCAGGGCGCCCTCCAGCGCCGGCAGCAGCCAGGTCGGGCGGAACAGCACCAGCCGGTCGGGTAGCGGCCATTGCAGGAACATCGCCGCGGTGACCGCGAGGATGATGTGCCAGCGCGGCTCACCCTTGGTCTCCCGCCGCCAGGCGGGGATGAAAGCGAACTTGTGCTCAAAGGCCGCCGCTTTCTCGCCGAGAGTGAGTAGCCGCTCCAATTGGTACATCCGGTTGTGCAGGCTCTGAATGCCCGCCATGACATCCTGGTTGCCCACTTCCGGCGGTCCGGCGGGAAGAGGCTCGTTTCCTTCTGCCATCTCCCCAGTGTGGCTCGCTCAGGGCGCGCCGGGGTCGCCGGACGGCACCGTCAGCGTGGTGGTCAGCGGCACCGGTTCCCCGCCGAGCTGCGGGAACCCGTTCGCGCCCCAGGTGACCGGCTGCGCGTAGACCGCCCGCTCCAGGCCACAGTTACCGGCCGCGTCGTTGACCGCGTGGAACACCATCCAGGTCTGCTTGCCGTCGGGCGAGGTGAACCACCCGTTGCTGGCCGGGGCGTAGATGCCGGCCGCCGCGTTGCTGTGGAACACCGGCGTGGCCGACTTGGTCCACGAGGACGCGTCCAGCAAGTTGGCGCTGGTAGAGGCGGACAGCAGGCCGAGCGCGTAGTCCGGAGTCCAGCAGCCGGAGGCCGAGTAGGTGATGAACACCTTGTTGCCGTGCACGATCGGCTCGGGCGATTCGTTCACCTTGACCCCGACCGTGCCGGCCTGGGTCTCCCAGGAGTAGGTCGGCGTGCTCAGCAGGGTCCGGTCCCCGGTGATCGTCCACGGGTTGGCCAGCTTGGCCAGGTAGATGTTCTGCACCCCGTTGGTGCTGCCCGGCCAGCCCGACCAGGCCAGGTACAGCTGCCCGTTCGGCAGTTGCAGCGGCGACGGGTCGATCGACCAGTCCCCGCCCGGCGTGACCAGCTGCCCCTTGTAGGCGTACGGCCCGAGCGGGCCGGCGGCCTGCAGGACCTGGAGCCGGTGGTTGTCGTTGTTGCCGTCGTCGGCCGTGGTGTAGATGTACCAGCTGTTGCCGATGTGGTGCAGCTCCGGCGCCCACCAGTCGCAGCACGGCGACCCGGCCTGGCCGGCCTGCCAGACGACGGCCTTCGGCGCGGCCGCCAGGGACTTGATCGACCGGGACCGCCGGATCGTGATGCTCTTGGCGTCCGGCGCCGACTGGGTGAAGTAGTACCACCCCTGGTACGTCAGCACCGAGGGATCCTGACCCGGCCCCAGCACCGGGTTGCTGAACGTCTTCGCCGTCGAGGCGCCTGCGCTTGTCCCGGGGTTGGCGGTCGGGTTGGCGCTTGCCCCGGCGTCGGCCCCGCCCGACGTCAACAGCGAACCCACCAGCGCCGCGACCCCCGCCACGGCCACCGCTACCCCAGTCATCCTGTTCCGTAGCTGTGCCATATCAACACCCTCCCCCTGTTCCATCCATAAAATCAACCAGATGGCTCAAGGTGGCACACTGCTGCGGGCGGCACAGAGGCCGGGCCGGGCGGAGGCTGCGGCGGCGCGTGGAGCCGGGCAGCGACGCAGGGGCCCGCAGAGGCGCGGAGGCCGCAGCTGCGAGCTTGAGTTAATCCGTGTGACTTCTGTTACTCAGGAGCTTCGACCGGTATACGGGCGAAGGTAACTTTGCCCGTATAAGAGTGTCGGCAATGTGGCATTGCCGACAAACGAGCCTGAGGCTGCTGGGAGCTGCGTCGCGGCCGGGGCAGGTGAAGAGGCTACGGCGGACGCCGGGGCGCCGGGGCGCCGGGGCGCCGGGGGCGGCCCAGGGTAGGCAATGGCGCCTTTGCCCTTGCTCTTACATGGGTAATGGCGCCATTGCCCTTGTACCGGCCGGTCTCGCGGCGGCTGGCGAGCCGGCCCAGGGGGCGGCCACAGTAACTTTGCCGGCCCCAGAGTGTCGGAGGCTGAATGGGAAAAGGGACATGCTGCTCGAAAGCTTATAATCGAACAGAAGATCCAGCTATAACCGCTCCCCATCACAGTAGACCACGCAGCGAGGAAGGACCACCTGGGCGCCGCGGGGGATGAGCGCCGTCGTACTCGTCCCCGGTCGCGCGGACCCTTTACCGGGGCCGCCCGCGGATCCGCCACGCTGTCGTGGGCGCGCATCCGTCCGAGGGGTGTGCGGCGGCGCGGGACTCTCAGAGAAACTCAAGAGCCCGCTTGACGAAGTCCTCGTGGAACTGGAACACGCCGCCGTGCCCGGCGTCGGGATAGAGGATGAGCTGACTGTCCGGGAGTCGCCGGTCGAGGTCAACGGTGTTCTTGCTGGGCACCATCTTGTCGCTCTCGCCGTTCATGACGAGCACCGGCTGGTGGATGCTCGCGAGGTCGGCCGGCTTCTGCTGACCCCAGCGGTGGATGGCCTTGAGCTGGGCGCGGAATGAGCCGACGGAGATGGCCTTGTCGCGGTCGCTGGTGCGTTCCTGCAGCCGTGCCAGGAACTCCTTCCCGGCCTGGCGCCCGTTCGCAGTCCGGGTGAAGAAGAGGAACTGCTTGGGGTCCTGGCGGGTGAGCAGTGCTCGCGCGGTGTCGAGGTAGGAGATGCGGGTCACCTTGTCGATACCTTCGCCCCCCGCGGGACCGGTCCCGGCGAGGATCATCTTGCGCACGAGTTGCGGCTCCTGCTGCGCGATCACCTGGGCGATCATGCCGCCCATGGAGAACCCGAACAGGTCGACCTGATCGAAGCCGAGGGCGCGGATGAAGGTGACGGCGTCTCTCGCCATCTCCTGGATGGTCCTCGGCGTGGACCCGCTGGAGGCACCGATACCCCGGTTGTCGAAGGTGATGACCCGATGCTTCGCAGCGATGCCGTCCACGACCCGGGGGTCCCAGTTGTCCAGGACCGCGGCCAGGTGGGTGAGGAAGACCACCGGCACCCCCGTGCCCGGGCCGAGCTGACGGTAGGCGAACCCCGCTCCGCCCGCGGAGAGTGTGCGCGTGGGGGCGTCGGTCCACGACGTCATCGAGTTGTTGTGTGTGTCTGGTGACTTGTTCATGTTGGCTTCCTTCTGTCGTTGCTCAGCTGCTGTTGCAGGTATCGCCGTTCCCCACCCGTGACGGAATCAGGTGCGGAGGACCGCGGCCGCGGGGGCTCCACGTGCGGTGGTTGCGAGGCGGGCGTCAGCCGGCCAGCTGGTTGAGCTTGCGGATCTGCCTGTCGAAGGCCCGGGCGGGGATGATGCGGCGCAGCGTGCTGACGCGTCCGGCCACCGGGCCGGCGGTGTACCGCAGCTTCGGCCTGGGATCGGTCGCCGCCGCGACGATCACCTTGGCGACGATGGCCGGATCGTCGCCGTCCTGCATCGCCTCCGCCAGCACGTCGCCGAAGATCCGCCGCTGCTGCGCGTAGACCGGCAGGGGCATGTCGGCCTGCATGGCGTTGGCATCGAACCCGGTCTTGGTGTAGGCGGGCTCGACCAGGAGCACCCGGACGCCGTGCTCGCGGATCTCGTGGTCCACCGACTCCGAGTAACCCTCGATCGCGTGCTTGGCCGCGGCGTAGCTGGCCATGTACGGCGCGGGGACGAACCCGAGGACGGAGGAGATGTTGATGATGCGTCCGCTTCCCCGGGCGCGCATGGGCGGCAGGACGGCCTTGGTCATGCGGATGACGCCGAAGACGTTGACGTCGAAGACGCGCTGGTCCTGGCCGACGGAACTTTCCTCGGCGGCGCCCGCTGCGCCGAGACCGGCGTTGTTGACCAGGACGTCGATCCTCCCGGACCGCTCGATCACCTGCCCGACCGCGGCGTGGACCGACGCGTCACTGGCCACGTCCAGGTCGAGGAACCTCACACCATCGACAGGGGTGACCTTGGCCGTGTTCCGGCTTGTCCCGGCCACCTCGAAGCCGGCTTCGGCCAGCGCGCGGGCGGCCGCCCTCCCGATACCCGAGGACGCGCCCGTCACGAGCGCCACCGGCCGATTCGTCGTCATCATGAACTCCTGACCTCATTGGATTACGTTCGATTGACTTACGTTCGTAATACCATATGCTTGGAAGCGACGGATGGCAAGCATCCTCCGCGGGGAGAGGACCCTCCGGTTGCGGTACGGGAAGCGGAAGAGGCGCAAGCGGGCGGCGGGGCGCGGATCCTCGAGACGGCCGCCGCCGGGTCACGCGAGACGGTATCCCCGGCCCGGCGAGCGCCGCGCTCATGGCGGAGGCGGGACTCGCCGGACGGCACCGCACCGCCGGCCGGGCTGCCGTCCGGGATACCAGACGGGCATAATAGATTACGCCCGTACTATCATTGTCGGCGAGTACCGGCGGACGGCAAGTGGTTCTTGCGGCGGGTGGAGGAGCGTATGGCGCGGTACGGGACAGAGCACAAGCAGGCGACCAGGCAGCGGATCATCGAGACGGCCGGCCGCCGGCTCAAGCGCGACGGCATCGACGGCTCCGGGATCGCCACGCTCATGGCCGACGCCGGGCTGACCAACGGCGCCTTCTACGCCCACTTCGCCTCTAAGGACGACCTGGTCGCCACCGCGGTCGCCGACCAGCTCCGCGACCAGCGCGAAAGCCTCAGCGCGGTGGCGCCCGGCCGCGCCGGAGCCGAGCAGTACGTGCGTGAATACCTTTCGGCCGGGCACCGCGACAACCCCGTCGACGGCTGCCCGTCCGCCGCCCTGCTGGATGAGATCGGGCGCTGCCCCGACGCCACCAGGCAGGCGTACACCGACGGCCTGCTGGCCGTCATCGACGACGTCGCCGCCCGCCTGGTGCCGCACAATCCGCAGTCGGCACGCGTGAAGACGCTCAGCGTCTTCGCCCTGATGGCCGGGACACTGCAGCTTTCCCGCGCCCTGGCCGACCGGCAGCTCGCCGATGAGGTCCTCGAGCAAGGCGTCCAGAACGCCCTGGTGCTGCTGGATGCCGAGCAACAGCGCTGACACCCCGCACCACCGGCCCGCAGCCATGAAATCCGGCTTTCCCCGGCACCGTCCCCGCAGGCGCAGCGGCCACTCCTCGCGCTGCTGCCGCCAGCTGTGGTGAAGCGCTGAAAAACACGCGGCCATCGGTGTACACGACTTCAGACATCGACAGAGGCCTGGCAAAGTTACCTGCGCCCGGGTAGGAGCCCGAACGTGACAGGGCTCGGCGAGGCGCGATCGGCGTTCGCCGGCCGGATGGCCCCCATGGCGCCATGGTCCGCGGCTTGACCCGGCCAGCCTGATGGTCCCGGAGCGGGTGCTGGGCTACGCGACCCGCGGCGCGGGCCGACCCGGCGGGACGATCCGGCCGGCGGAAGGTAACCTGAAATTGTCAACAATTTGACCGGCAATTTGGGCGGGCGCGTGCGGGAGGTCAACATGGCGCAGGCGGCAGAGACAGCTCATGGGGCCAGTGAGCCCGAGGGCAGCCGGCCCGGGGTGGGCAGCCAGCCCGGGGCGGGCAGCCAGCCCGGGGCGGGTGGTGTGCCGCGGGAAGGGGATCCGGCCCGGCGCTTCGTGGTGGGACACCTGCGCGACGCGATCATGAACGGGGACGTGGTGCCCGGGCAACGGCTCGTCGAGGCCGAGCTGGCCGAGCTGCTGGGAGTCACCCGGGCCAGCGTCCGGGCCGCCCTGTTCGACCTGTCCGCGGACGGCCTGGTCGAACGCATCCCGAACCGCGGTGCGCGGGTGCGCTCGGTGCCGGTGGCCGAGGCGATCGCGATCACCGAGTGCCGGATGGTGCTCGAAGGGCTGTGCGCGGCCAAGGCGGCCGAGCTGGCCACCCCCGATCAGATCGAGCGGCTGACCGCGATCGGGGAGCAGATGGCGGCGGCGGTGGCCGCGGGCGAGCCGCTCAAGTACTCCGCGCTCAACCGGGAGCTGCACCAGTCCGTGCACGAGATGTCCGGCCAGACGGTCGCGGCCGGCCTGCTCAAGCGGCTCAACGCCCAGATCGTCCGGCACCAGTTCCAGCTGGCCCTGCGGCCCGGCCGCACCCACGTGTCGCTGCCGGAGCATCTGGCCATCATCGAGGCGATCGCGGCCGGGGACCCGGTGGCGGCCGAGGCGGCGGCCCGGGCCCACCTGGCCAGCGTCATCGGGGCACTGCGAGAGACCAGCAGCGCGTGAGCTCCGGTCAGCGCGTGAGCTCCGGTATCCGCTGCATGCTGATGCGCGGCGGCACCTCCAAGGGCGCCTACTTCCTGGCCGGCGACCTGCCCGCCGACCCGGCCGAGCGCGACGACCTGCTGATCCGGATCATGGGCAGCGGCGACCCGCGGCAGATCGACGGGCTCGGCGGGGCGCACCCGCTGACCTCCAAGGTAGCGGTGGTCGGGCCGCCGGCCGACGGCGAGGCCGACGTGGACTACCTGTTCCTACAGCTCGGCGTCGACGAGGCCACCGTCTCCGACCAGCAGAACTGCGGGAACCTGCTGGCCGGGGTCGGCCCGTTCGCGGTCGAGCGCGGGCTCGTCCCGGCCGGGCCGGAGCAGACCACCACCCGGATCCGGATGGTCAACTCGGCCAGCCTGGCCACCGCCCGGTTCCCCACCCCGGGCGGGGTGCCCCGCTACGACGGGGACACCGCGATCTCCGGGGTGCCGGGCACCGCGGCCGCGATCGTGCTGGACTTCGCCGGTACCGAAGGGTCCGCCACCGGGTCCCTGCTGCCCACCGGGCACCTGCGGGACGAGATCGACGGGGTCGAGGTCACCTGCATCGACAACGGCATGCCGGTGGTGGTGGCCCGCGCGGCCGACCTGGGGCTGACCGGGTACGAGCCGTACCAGGAGCTGGGTGCCGACCAGGCCCTGGCGGACCGGGTGCAGTCGCTGCGGGTGCAGGCCGGGAAGCTGATGGGCCTGGGCGACGTGACCAGCGCGTCCGTGCCCAAGACCACGCTGGTGGCGGCGCCACGGGACGGCGGGACGATCTGCACCCGGACGTTCATCCCGGTCCGGCCGCACACCGCGATCGGCGTGCTCGGCGCGGTCAGCGTGGTGACCGCGCTCGCCATCCCGGACGCGGCCGGGGCCGAGCTGGCCGCCCGCCCCGACGGGGTGCGCTACGACGTGGAGCACCCCACCGGTCACCTGGCCGTCGAGGCCGAGATCGACACGTCCGGCGACGTGCCGCGGGTACGCCGCAGCGGCGTGGTCCGGACGGCACGGAAACTATTCGACGGAACCGTCTTCCCCCGGAGCCCACGGAGTCGCTGATGACCGCACTACGGCATGAGGTCGCCCACCTGGGTCACGCCGAGCTGCTCACCCCCGAGCCCGAACGCAGCCTGTCGTTCTTCGTCGACATCCTCGGGCTGACCGAGACCGGCCGCCAGGGCGACTCGGTGTACTTGCGCACCTGGGACGACTACGAGCAGTTCAGCCTCAAGCTGACCGCCCGCGACACGTCCGGCCTCGGGGTCACCGCGGTCCGCGCGTCCAGCCAGGACGCGCTCGAACGGACGGTCAAGAGCCTGGAGGGCACCGGGCTGGGCGAGGGCTGGACCGACGGGGAGCCGGGCATCGGCCCGACCTACGCGTTCCGCGACCCGGACGGCCACCCGATGCGGCTGTACTGGGAGAGCGAGTGGTACCAGCCGCCGCCCGAGCTGGCCCCCGCCCTGAAGAACCAGGCCCAGGCCTACCCGGGCCGCGGGATCGGCGTCCGGCGCCTCGACCACGTCAACTACCTGGCCGCCGACGTCACCGAGACCACCGACTTCATCGTCAGCCAACTGGGCGCCCGCGCCACCGAGCAGATCATGCTGGACACCGGGGTGGTGTCGGCCCGCTGGCTGCACTTCGCCAGCAAGTCCTACGACCTGGTGTACACCGAGGACTGGACCGGCAGCCGGGGACGGCTGCACCACCTGGCCTTCGCCACCGACACCCGCGAGGACATCCTCCGCGGGGCCGACATCTGCCTCGACCACGGGGTGTTCATCGAGACCGGGCCGCACAAGCACGCCATCCAGCAGACGTTCTTCCTCTACGTCTACGAGCCCGGCGGCAACCGGATCGAGCTGTGCAACCCGGTCGCCCGGCTGATCTTCGCCCCGGACTGGGAGACCATCACCTGGACCGAGGCCGAACGGGCCAAGGGCCAGGCCTGGGGGCTGAAGACGATCAGCTCGTTCCACACGCACGGAACCCCGCCGGTGGACCCGTGACACAATTCCCCCATCAGTAGCAGCCCCGGGCATCCGCTCGACCCGCTGACCGCCGAGGAGATCCGCCAGGCGGTGGCCGTGCTGCGCCGCGACCGGGACGTCGGCGAACGCTGGCGGTTCGCCGGCATCGAACTGGCCGAGCCGGGCAAGACGACCCTGGCCGGCTGGCGGCCCGGCGGCCCGGTCCCCCGGGCGGCCCTGGTCACCTGCTGGAACCGGGACGACGGCCAGGCCTACACCGCGACCGTCTCGCTCACCGGCGACGAGGTGACCGCGTTCGACCACCGGCCCGGAGCACAGCCGAATGCCACCGTCGACGAGTGGCACGAGGCCGACGCCGCCTTCCGCGCGCACCCGGACATCGTCGCCGCGCTGGCCCGCCGCGGCATTACCGACCTCGGCCTGGTGCTGTTCGACACCTGGACCTACGGCTTCGCGGTGATCCCCGAGCAGTACCGCGACCGCCGGATCGGCTGGGCCGACGTCTGGTACCGGTCCGCCCCCGGCGCCAACCCGTACGCTCATCCGGTCAACGGGCTGCACCCGGTCATCGACCTGAACCGGATGGAGCTGCTGGAGGTGGGCGACACCGGGCCGGTGCCGGAGCCGGAGGTGATGGGCGAGTACGTGCCCCGGCACATCCCCGGTTACCGCGCCCGTGACGACGTCCGGCCGCTGGAGATCACCCAGCCCGAGGGCGTCTCTTTCGATCTGGACGGATACGAGCTGCGCTGGCAGAAGTGGTCGCTGCGGATCGGCTTCAACTACCGCGAGGGCCTGGTCCTGCACCAGGTCGGCTACGACGACGGCGGCCAGGTCCGGCCGGTCGCGCACCGGATGTCGCTGGCCGAGATGGTGGTGCCCTACCGGGACTCCAGCCCCGAGCACTACCGGCGCACCGCCTTCGACATCGGCGAGTGGGGCCTGGGCTTCATGACCACCTCGCTCGAGCTGGGCTGCGACTGCCTGGGCGAGATCCGCTACCTGGACGCCACCCTGCACGACTCGGCGGGCGAGCCGTACCGCATCCCCAACGCGATCTGCCTGCACGAAGAGGACAACGGCGTGCTCTGGAAGCACGTCGACGCCGAAGCCGGCGCCGAGGTGCGGCGGATGCGGCGGCTGGTGATCTCGTTCCACGCCACCGTGGCCAACTACGAATACCTGGTCTACTGGCGCTTCTACACCGACGGCAACATCGAGTGCGAGATCCGCGCCACCGGGATCATGGTGACCACGAGCCTGCGCCCGGGCGAGACCGCGCCGGCCACGGTCGTCGACACCGGCACCTATGCACCCTTTCACCAGCATTTCATCGTGGCGCGGCTGGACCTGGACATCGACGGCACCGCCAACACCGTGTACTGCTGCGATTCCGAGGCCCCGCCCATGGGCCCGGACAACCCGCTGGGCCTGAACCTGGTCCAGCGGCAGACGCCGCTGCGGACCGAGGCCGAGGGCCGGCAGGACTACCGGTGGGACACCCAGCGGACCTGGAAGGTGGCCAGCGACACCCGCCGCAACCGGCTCGGCACCCCGACCGGGTACAAGCTGGTCCCGGGCAGCTGTTTCCCGCCGATGATGGACCCGGCCGCGCCGGTGTACCGCCGGGCCGAGGTCATCGGGCACACCCTGTGGGTCACCCCCTACGACCCGGCCGAGCGCTGGCCGGCGGGCGAGTTCTGCAACCAGAGCGAGCGGGACGAAGGCCTGGCCGCCTGGACCAGGCAGAACCGGCCGATCGCGGGCGCCGACGTCGTCCTCTGGTACGTGTTCGGCGTGCACCACATCACCCGGCCGGAAGACTGGCCGGTCATGCCGGCCGACACGGTGTCGTTCTGGCTGAAGCCGGCCGGCTTCTTCGACCGCAACCCCGCGCTGGACGTACCCCCGTCGCATTGATCGCCGGGCCGGGGTCCCCCGCCGGCCTGAAGAGGGGATGGCCGGCGGAGGGACTGTCCCGGGGTGGCGTACCGCCCCGTTACCTACAAGAACGCCGACGGGCGCCTATTAATTCACGAAATTTCGCGAAGTACGGAAAGGGTGCCCACGTCAGGGAGGTCGCCGGTAGCTGCGGAGTTACGCGCCGCAACGTCGAGGGCACCCGCGGCGGGTACACCGGCCCCGGGGCGCACCCGGCCGCGGGCGCACCGGGTGGGAGCGCACCGGGTGGGGGCGCACCGGCCGGGGCGCACGGGCGGGGCGCACGGGCGGGGCGCACGGGCGGGGCGCACGGGCGGGGCGCACGGGCGGGAGCGCGCACGGCCGGGGGCGTACGGGCAATGACCCCGAGCGCGAGACGTCAGGGCCTCCCCCGCCGGGGGGCCCACACAGGCGTGGACCCCGGCGCGGGATAATTATCAATTATGGAATTCACTCATCTGGGGCGTACCGGGCTCAGCGTCAGCCGGCTGTGTCTGGGGACGATGAACTTCGGACCGCTGACCCCGCCCGACGACGCGCACGCGATCATGGACCACGCGCACGAGGTGGGAATCAACTTCTTCGACACCGCCAACCGCTACGGCGGGGCGCAGAGCCCGCCCGGCCAGCTCGACGAGAGCGGCCAGGCCCACCCGGGCTGGACCGAGGAGATCATCGGCGACTGGTTCAGCCAGGGTGGTGGCCGCCGCGAGCGCACCGTGCTGGCCACCAAGGTCTACGGCGCGATGAGCGACTGGCCCAACGACGGCAAGCTGTCCGCCCTCAGCATCCGCCGGGCCTGCGACGAGTCGCTGCGGCGGCTGCAGACCGACCACATCGACCTGTACCAGATGCACCACGTGGACCGGGACACCCCGTGGGACGAGATCTGGCAGGCCATGGAGGTCCTGATCGCCCAGGGCAAGGTCCTCTACGTGGGCTCGTCGAACTTCGCGGGCTGGCACATCGCCCAGGCCAACGACACCGCTGCCGCCCGCCACCTGCTCGGGCTGGTCAGCGAGCAGTCGCTGTACAACCTGCTGACCCGGGACATCGAGCTGGAGGTGCTGCCCGCGGCCCGGGCCTACGGGGTGGGCGTGATCCCCTGGAGCCCGCTGCAGGGCGGCCTGCTCGGTGGCGTGCTGAAGAAGCAGCAGGAAGGGCGGCGCCGGCTGGCGGACCGGACCCAGCAGACCCTGAACGCGCACCGGGACCAGATCGAGGCGTTCGAGGCGCTGTGCGACAAGCTCGGGGAAAAGCCCGCGATCGTGGCGCTGGCCTGGCTGCTGCACCAGGACGGCGTGACTGGGCCGATCATCGGGCCCCGGACCATGGAGCAGCTGGAGGAGCCGCTGCGGGCGGTCACGCTGTCGCTCGGCGAGGACGTCCGCAAGCAGCTGGACGACATCTTCCCCGGGTACAAGACCGCTCCCGAGCACTACGCCTGGTAGCGCCGGGCAGCCGGACGCGCCCGCCGGCCTCGGTCCGAGGCCGGCGGGCACACCGGGTGATCAGGAGGCGGCGATCCCTTCGCCGCCGGCCGCGCCGGGCACGGTGACCGAGCCGATCGGCGTCAGGGAACCGTCCGCGTGCACCGCGAACTCGTTGACGGTGCCGTTGGCGCCGCCCTGCACGTACAGGTACCGGCCGTCCGGGCTGGCCACCGCGTCCACCGTGCCCGCCCCGGCGGCGGTGTTGCCCAGGGCCTGCAGGGCGCCGGACCCGAAGTCGGCGTAGCCGGACACCGAGGCGCTGCCCGCGTTGGAGGCGTAGAACAGCGAGCCGTCACGGGCGATCCAGCAGGTCGCCATCTGCCCGGTGGCCGCCCGGCTGACCAGCGTGAGCTTCCCATCGCGGCCGATCGTGAACGTGGCCACGCTGTTGGTCCCGGCCTCGGCCACGGCCAGGTGACCGCCGGCGTCGAAGCTGACCGCGAACGGGACCGCGCCCGGGTCGGCGTTGACCACCGGGCGGTCAGCCGGAGCACCACCCGGGCTCACCGCGAACACGTCGATGTCGTTGCCGTTGTTCTTGGTGGTGACGACCAGCCGGCGCCCGTCGGGGGTGAACGCGACCTGGCCCGGCGTGCTGGTGAACTCGGGCGTCTCGGAGGCGTCGAGGCCGAGCGCGCGGTGCCAGGACGGCACCCTGACCAGCGCCGGGCCCTCCCGCAGGAAGCCCTGGACCGAGCCGCCTTCACGGGCGTTGAGCACGTAGACCACGTCGCCGCGGGTGGTCACGCTGACCGGGAACGAGCCGCCGGAGCCGATGACCTGCTGGCGGACGAGGTGCCGGCCGCGCACCGCGAACACCGTGATCGTGTCGCTGCCGGCGTTGACCGCGTACAGCAGGCCGTGCCCGGAGTCGTAGCTGAGCGATCCCTGGGAGGCCAGGTGGTCCACCACCGAGCCGCCGAGGATGCCGCCCAGGCCGCCGGTGGCGTACTGGCCAGCTTCGGAAAGGGTGCCGTCGTGGTTGCGCTGATAGACCACGATCGCGTTGCCGCTGGTGCTGTCGGTCTGGACGAACACCTGGCCGGAGGCCGGATGCTGGGTGGCTTGGGTGGCCGCCAGGCTGGGGGTGGCCAGCAGGGCCGTCGCGGTCAGGGCGGTCGCGCCTGCGGCAGCCAGACGAGCAGTGCTTTTCATGGGTCCCCGTCCTCCAGGGTTGATGGCACGGACGAGGAGTTAGTGCTGCTACCGGGCTGAATCCTTACGCCCGTTCCTGGCCGGCTTGGCCGCCGTAAGGATTTCGTCAGATTCCGCCGGGGCCGTGACCGTTGGCGCGGATCAGCATCATCAGGCCGGCCAGGTCGTCGGCGCACGGGTCGCAGACCTGCAGGTGCGCGGCGACCCCGGGGTAGCGCTGGGCCGCGGTCTGCTCGTCGACGACGGCCAGGTCCGCGTAGACGTCCATGACCTCCATGGTGCCGCCGCAGCCGGCATCGGACGGGTCGGTCCGCAGGAAGCGCGCAAAGGCTGACCAGCCGTTCATGGGCGACTCACCGCGTCGTCGTTCAGGTATCCGTTAGCTACCAGGCTGGCGCGCAGTTTACGCCGGGCGTCGAACATCACCTTGTAGATCGTGTTCCGGCTGGTGCCGAGCCTTTCGGCCAGCGCGTCCAGCGGCACGCCGTCCAGCACCAGCGTGACGAAGATGCGGCGCTGATGCTCGGTCAGGTCCTCGTCGACCGCGCGGCGCACGGCCCGGACGAAATCGCGCCGTTCGGATTCGCTCGCCGGGTCGAACCCGAACCGGTCCGGCAGCCGGTCCCAGTCCTCGGTGCTGAGCGGAACGGGCGGGCGGCGCCAGAAGTGGCGGCCGATCTTGGCCGACACTTCGAACATCACGAACTTGTAGGCCCAGGTGGTGAACCGGCTCTCGCCCCGGAACTGGTCCAGCTTGGCCATGATCGCCACCATCGCGTCGGCTGCCGCCTGATGGGCCAGGTCGTCCAGCTCGGGACCGGAGACGTTGAGCTGGCCGTGGCGCCGGTTCAGCTCGGATCGGGCCACCCGCACCAGCGCCCCGTGCAACCGGGCCATCGCGTCGTCGCGGCCGGCCCCGCCGTCGCCCAGCGCGGCCACCCAGTCATCGGGCTGGCCGGGCTGGCCGAGTGGCTCCGCTGCTCCCACGACCGGCAGACTACGCGACCGGCTGCGGTGTTGCGGGATGGCACCAATGGGAAGGAACGCGACGTGGACATCGAAGTCGTGGCGTTCGACGTGTTCGGGACGCTGGTGGACTGGCACACGAGCATGGCGGCGGCGCTGGCGCGGGTGGGGAGCCGGGCCGGGATCGAGGCGGACTGGCCGGAGCTGGCCAACGCCTGGCGGGCGCTCTACCACCCCACGCTGAACCGGGTCGTCGAGGGCGGGACGCCGTTCCAGCCGCTCGACGTGCTGCACCGGACGATGCTGGACCAGGTGGCGGACGAGCACGGGCTGGGCGCGCTGACCGAGGCGGACCGGGCCGAACTGGTCCGCGCCTGGCACCGGCTGGACCCGTGGCCGGACAGCGGGCCGGGGCTGACCGCGCTGCGCGAGCGGCACCTGCTCAGCCCGCTGTCGAACGGCGGGCTGGGGCTGCTGACCCGGCTGGCCCGGTTCGCGGGGCTGCCGTTCGACTGCATCGTGTCGGCCGAGCTGGCCCGGTCCTACAAGCCGGACCCGCGCGTGTACCAGCTCATCCCTGGGTACTTCGACATCCCGCCGGAGCGGGTGCTGATGGTCGCCTGCCACCCCAACGACCTGGTCGCGGCGGCCGGTCAGGGGCTGCGGACCGGGTACATCCGTCGGCCGGACGAGTGGGGGCCGGGAGGTACGGCGCCGGCGCCGCCGGAAGTCGCTGATTTCGCGGCTGATGATCTGATTGGGCTGGCTGCGCAGGTGGCGGCGGGCGAGGCCGGGTAGGGGTCAGGCCGGCCAGACGTGTGCACGTGGCGTGCCACCCTCAGCTCTCCAGTCACACGAGTTTCAAGATCCATCGCCGGGTTACGTTGTCGGCGCTATTCACTGACAACGCAACCGAGCAATGGATCATGACTGGGCAGGTGCGGGGCTGGCGGGGTATCCGGGAGGGTCAGGGGTTGGCGGGTGGGGCGGTGGCGGGGTCGCCGAGGCGGCGAGCGAAGTTCGGCGGGATGACGACGTCGTCGGGGGTGAGGTCGTGGATGGAGGATCGGCCCAGGCCGAGCAGGGCTGAGTCGATGCCGCCGCGGAGGATGTCGAGGACGTTCTCCACACCGGCCTGGCCGTTAGCGGCCAGGCCCCAGAGGTAGGCCCGGCCGATCAGGACCGCGCGGGCGCCCAGGGCGACGGCCTTGATCACGTCGCTGCCGCGGCGGACGCCACCGTCGAGGAGGATCTCGATGTCGCCGCCGACGGCCACGGCGATGGCGGGGAGGGCCCGGATGGTGGCGGGGGTGCCGTCCAGGTTGTTGCCGCCGTGGTTGGAGACCGATATCGCGCTCACGCCGGCGTCGACGGCGCGGCGGGCGTCGTCGATGCGGGTGACGCCCTTGAGCAGGAACGGGCCGCCCCACTGTTCGCGCAGCCAGGCGACATCGTCCCAGCTCGGCGGCGGGGTCTGCATCCACTCGCCGTAGGCGCCGAAGAAGGTCGGGGCGGCCTCACCGGGGTTGGCCATGTTGGGCACGGTCAGGTCGGGGATCTTGCCGGTGCGCAGGTACGACCGCAGCCATTGCGGCCGGGCCAGCGCCTCGGGCGCGAACTTCAGCGCGGCTTTGAGGTCGATCCGTTCGGGGATCTCCGGGCTGCCCCAGTCCCGGCCCATCGAGAACGACCAGTCCAGGGTGGCGATCAGCCCGACCGCGCCGGCCTTGCGGGCCCGGTCCATCCGCTGGAGCAACTGGTCGCGCGAGCCGGACCAGTACAGCTGGAAGAACGTCTGCGGGTTCGCCGCGACCACCTCCTCGACCGGCTTGCTGGCGAACGAGCTCAGGCCCATGGCGGTGCCGCGGGCGGCGGCCGCCCGCGCCACCGCGACCTCTCCGTCCGGGTGGACGGCCTGCACCCCGGTCGGGGAGATGATCACCGGCAGCGAAATGGGCTGGCCGAGCACGGTGGTGGCCAGGTCGCGCTGCGCCTGGTGGCCGGCGACGTGCGGCGCGAAGCCGAGCTCGGCGAACGCCCGGATGTTGTCGTCGACGGTCTGGCCGCGCTCGGAACCGGCGATCAGCGCGCTGTAGACCGACGCGGGCAGCCGCTTGCGGGCCCGGCGCCGGGCCTCGGCCACCGTCTCGAACCAGTCGTTCATCAGCCACGCTCCCAGCTCGCAGCGGCCTGTGCTCCGGGCCAGGCCACCCTTTAAAAAAATAAATTCGTCACTCAGTGCCGAATATACCCACGCTAGGTCCGGCGCGAGGCGGTGGCAAGGCCGGAACCGGCGGCCTGACGGCAGCCAGAGGATGATCGGCCCGGAGGCGCTCAAGATCGGCTTCCGCAAGACCCTGGTCATGACCTCCGGCCTGCGCGGCACCGACATCACCACCGCCGGTATTGGCTCGGAGACGTCCTGGGCCTACGTCATCACCGACAGCCGGGGGCGTCGACATTTTCCGCGGAGCGGTGGCCTGCGTACTGACGCTGCTGAACGACTCTGCCTACTTCGCCAGCGTCACCGTCGACCCGGAGGCCGGAACTTTCGTCTGGCCCAGCGGTATCGATCTGGCCCCCGAACCGCTCTACGAACTGGCCAAGGCGCAAATTTTTCGGGGCGGCGCCACGTAAACGTCCGCTCATGCCGAATTGAGCGCGTTGCCCGCCCGTATATCTATGCGGCGCCTGCCCTGCGGGCCTGTTACTTGAGATACCGGCTGAACCAGTCGCCGACGGCTGCGTCGACCAGCTTGGCCTCGGCAGTCTGCGGTGCAGGCTCGGTGCCCGGCTCCTCGGCAAAGGCATGTTTCATGCCGGGGATAGTCTTCAGGCCCACTCGTCCTGGGTCGCCGTACCGCTGGCGAAGCCCGGACTGCAGCCGCTGTGCCTGCAGCGGGAAGGCCGGGTCATCGTGGGCGCCGGTGACCAGCAGTACTGCGGGCTGCGGCTCCCGCGCGGCAATCTCACCCGCGCGGGAGACAAAGTCGAACCGGGCAGCAACCGCCCGCGAGGCATCGCTCCACGGATAGCTCACGCCGAACCGGCGCTCGTTGGCCGCGACGACTTCGGCGAGCTGGATGACCGGGCTTATCAACGCTGCGGCACTGACTTGCACAGCCCCGCCGGTCATCACAAGCTGGGCGGGAAGCGCGCCCACCGACGCTCCCGCCACGCCGATCGGCCCGTCAGTGACAGTCAGCCGGGCCCGCAGGTCTGCAAGCACCGCGGGGAACTCCTCCACAGCCTGTGTGACCTGCGGCTCAAACGCCTTCAGGACCGCATCCTGGTAGCCCAGCTGCATGAACTCCTCCAGCCCGCCCGGAAGCTGCCGCTGGCCATGCATCGGCAGATCCAGGTAGACGCGCCAGGCCGCCGCTCCTGAAAGCGGAAGCGCCGCGGCCATCGCGGCCGCGCTGCGCGGCGGGTCGTTCAGGTGCCAGGCGATGATCAACGGGGCCGGCTCGTGGCCGCCATGCCGTCCCGCTGGCGGTAGCGCCACGTAAGGGACGCCGGCTGCCACGCCGCTGACCGTCGCGTTCTGTTCGCTCATCTGTTCCTCCCGGGTGGTCCTGTCAGTAGGTATCAGCCGGCGACGGCACTACTGAGCGCTGGCCGATCGATGGCCTGGCGCCTGGCGGGCTGGAGACCAGCTACCCCATCTAGCAACGCACGATGTGCGGGCTTGAGCGATTCGTGTCCGGCGAGCGATGTCGGCGACGGGTGAATACTGGCTCTGGCACAGTTTCCGTGACCGCTCGGTGCGTTAGTCGGCGAGGAGGACGCGGCGGCGGAGCAAGTCATGGCTGGCGCGTCCGTACATTTGTCGTTTGAGCATCTTGATGCGGTTGACGTGGCCTTCGACCGCACCGGAACTCCAGCAGAGGCTGAGCCCGTTGGCGACGGCGTCCTGATCGGCTCGCAGTCCGGTGACGAAGGAGCGGAGCGCGGGCTCCCCGGTGGCCAGCGCAGCGGTGATCCACGATTCGAGAAGCTCGCGGCCGCGGCGCTCGTTCATCATGGCGGCGAAGGCGCGGACGCTGGCGGCGACGGCGGCCAGTTCCGAGGACGCGGCGAGGATGGCGTCCAGGCTGGCTTTGTCGGTGCTGGCGAGCCGGTCGGGCCTGGTCATGATCCAGGCGGTGACGGCCCGGACCTTCGGCGGGGCCGGCACTGCAGCGGGAGCGGCCGTGGTTCCGCGGAAACGCGCGAGGTACTGGCGGACGTGGGTGGGACCTCCTGCGTAGCCGCGGTCGCGGAGTTCCTGCCAGAGCTGGGCGGCGTTGGTGCATCCGGCGTTCCACCGTTCGCGCAGGTAGGCGTCGTGCTCGTCGAGGATGCTGGCCTGCCGGCCGGTGCCGTCGTTGACGAGGAGCTCCTCGGGGCTGGTGGCGCGCGCGAAGCGGCGGACGGTGTTGCGGGACAGTCCGAGCACCGCGGCGATCTCCCGGTATCCGTGGTTGCTGCCCAGCAGCCGGTGGACGTCGGCATGCCGGGCCCGGGTCCGGTCGGCGATCTCCCCGGTCCGCCTGGTCCCGGGCGGCCGGGCCGGCGGCGGCGCCTGCCCGGCCGCCGGCCGGGCAGGCTGGTCCGTGACCGCCGCGTGCAGGTGCCCGCGGTGGCGGCTAACTGCCCGCTCGACCGCTTCGGCGAGGTTGTGCCACAGGTGCCAGCGGTCAGCGACCTGCACCGCGTCCGGCGCTCCCCGGCTACCGCCGTCGGAGTAGACCCCGGCCCGGTCCCGGCAGATCAGCTCCGTTCCCGGCCGGGCAGCCAGCCACGCGGCGAAGGAGTCCGATGACCGTTCCGGCAGGATGCCGGCCGGGCGGCGGGTCTCGACGTCGACCAGCAGCGTCCCGTAGCGGCGGCCTTTGCGCAGCGCGAACTCGTCCACCCCCAGCACCCGCGGCGATGCGCTCACCGCAGGGTCAGGCAGGCCGCGGACCAGCCGGATCAGTGTCATCCGGCTCACTGCCGCTGCTAACCGCCCGGACAGCCGGGCTCCCGCACGTCCGCCCAGTGCCAGCGCGACTGCCTCCAGCAGCCTGGTCGCCGCTGGGGTGCGGCGCGCGTTCTTGCTGGCTAGCCCCTCTACCTGCTCGGCGAAAGTCACCTTCGGGCAGTCCGCGGCACAGCAGAAGAACCGGCGGACGCCCAGGCAGATCACGACCTCGGCACCGCCGATGGCCGTGTCGAGCAGGCGGCGCACATAACGGCTGTGCACCCGCCTGGACTCCGTCCCGCAGCCCGGGCACGCCGCCGGCAACGACAGCGTCCGCGCCGTGATCAAGACGGACCGGCCAACCCGGCTAACCTCTTCCACCTTCACGTTCGCCAGGTGCGGCAGCAGCACGCGGAGGGCATCAAGATTGCACGGCGCACATAATCACAGAAGCCACATCAGACTCATCCAAGACACGCCGGACCAAGATCACGGAAACTGTGCCAGAGCCAAAATTCGAGCGTCGTTGACAAGCGACTTACTGGCACGATTATGCATCGTCGAGGTACCAGGAGAACGCCCTCTCATGCCGCGACCGGGTCACCTGCCCTCAGCTGGCCGGGTGTGGGATCCGGGCCACGCCCGGGCCAGCCAGCAGGCTGCCGCAACCTCAGCCGCCCGGGGTGCGGAGGTCTTCAGCGATAGCCGGTTGAATCGCCAGGAAGCCTCCGCTAGCGGCTGCGAGCTATGCGGGCTGGCATGACCCCGCCTGCGGCCGTATCGTGGCTAGCGTGTCCGGCGGGTCGGCCGGAGCGCGTCACGGATCCCGGGAGTCAAAGGACGAGGAGTCAGGTGCGCTCAACTAGATCCTCCGCCAGGGATGGGCAGGACCTTGCCCGAGAGACTGGTCGCACGGGTAAGCGTCCGGGATTGCTAAAGCCCTTGCGCTGGCTCAGAGCAGGACTTTCCCGCGCTGTCAGCGGGGTACGCACCGTGGCACGCTCGATCAGATCTTCGCTGTCGCGCGCGGTCGGCTGGCTGACCGACAAGATCAAGTCCCAGGCCCGCTTGATCAAGACGCTATTCCTAGCCGCGAGCGGTGAAGACCGAGGGTTCTGGTTTTGGTGGCTGGTGGTGACGGTCGCGATCGCGCTCGCCATCGGTCTAGTGGTAGCTGTCTTGTTGTCGCCCGTCATTGGCCTACTAGCAGCTTTGATAGTCGGGATCTGGATGCTGGTCAGAGGCGGTCGGTCCGCGGAATCCCGCCAGACGGCTAAAGTCCGTCTCGCGAACTGAGAGGCCGGTCGGCCCAGTCCTCCAAATACAGCCTTTTGTGATCGTCATGGCCCGGCAGGGGTTGAGCTGGCTTACGGCTGCCGAGGTGGCGATTGGCTCTCGGTGTGCCTTCAGCCCGTACGTGTGCTCGCTGCTGGACACCTGGCTGGGACTGGGCGCCTCATCAGCTCTGCATAACTATCCAAGACAGCGTCGTGACGAACGTCCTGATCTGCCGCGTATAGGGCGCGGATTCGGGTCATCCGGTCGCGCTGGACTGCGTGGCTGCAGGCAGCGGGACTGGCGCTCTTGGGCTACGGCTGGGCCGTAGGGTGACCGGGTGATCGTCTGGATTGCGTCGTTTCCGCGGTCGGGTAATACCTTCTTGCGGATCGTGATGAACCGGCTGTATGGCGTGCGGACGTCGGTGGTCTATGACTTTGATGGGGTCGCTGACCGGCTGGGATCGCCGCTGGTCGGGTTCGAGGAGCGGCCAGATACCTTCGCGGCCATGCGTGAGTCACCAGAGCTGCATCTGGTCAAGACGCACCGGCCGCGTGATGAGCAGGTCCTGGACGGTGACAAAGCGATCTGCCTGGTCCGGGACGGCCGGGACTGCCTGGTCTCGTGGGCGCGCCAGCGAAGCGAAGACGGCGCCCGGTGCTTCGCCGATGAGTTGCGCGACCTGATCTACCTGCCTGCCGGGCGCGGCGCTGGTCAATGGGGCCGGAACGTTCTGAGCTGGCTGCAGCCGGCGCACCCGGGGCGGATCGTCCTCAGGTACGAGGAACTGATTGACAAGCCTGCCGCCGCTGTCCGGCGGGTCACCGAAGCGCTGGGTCTGGGCTTGGAGCCTGCCACCACCGCGGCCATCCCGACGTTTGCGGAGCTGCAGCACGTTGATGAGCGGTTCTTCCGCCGGGGATTTAGCGGAACCTACCGCGATGAGCTGCCCGAGGACCTGCATCAGGCGTTCTGGGCCCAGCCCCGTAACGCAGCTGCCATGACGCTGCTCGGCTGGCAGTAGAGCGCTGGGGAATCGGAGCGGCCGGTTTGCGTGGCAATGGCGCCCACGCCGGCCTCACAACACGCATGCGCGCGATTGCCTGCCTTCCATAACCCTGGTGGCGCGTGGCGTTAGTAGTCAAATCTAAACGCACTCTTATACCGCCGACCGGGTCGCGCGGACGCCTGCGTCTCCGCGGAAACGTCCGCTTCTGCCGCTGATGGCGTGATTCGGCTGGCGGCGGGCAGTCGGCAGTAACTCGGGCAGTGCCGCGAGTATCTGCTACTGAGATGCCTAATGAAGCGGCTGCGATCAATGGTTACGTAGGGAGATCCCGTCGGACTCGGCGACGTTGTCGGCATCGATGGCCCGCAATCCCTGGCCTAGCCGCTCACGAGCCTGGCGCAGGAGCTTCAGCGAGTTGGTGGAAGCGCTCTTCGGGGCGGAGCGGTCCGGATCAGCCCCGTGTTCCTCGATGAGGTGGGTCTGCAGCGCGGCAGCGACCTCGTCGGCCGCCTTCAGCGCGTGGTAAATGGCCCGGTCTCGTGCGATGTCGTCTACCATGCGGCCAGTATCCCGCACCGTGGGCATCACCTCGCAGCACTCTCACGCCGCTGGGAGCGCTCAACTTACTGGGTGCCGACTGATTGCCTCCAGATACGGACGCGGACGACGATGACTCACATGGCACTGATGTACCGCTGCCCGGCAGGGGTGATGCGGCAGAGCGTCAAGCCCCAGCTGGCCAGCTGGGACCGGGCAGCCCATCCCAGCCAGGTCAAGCTGGGTCGCTTCCTGGCGCACGTGGACGCCATAGCCGGGCCGGTGCTGGGCACTGTGAGCGGCCGGGTTGCTGTCGAGTTGATCGTAGGGTTCAGCGATGGCGCCTCCTTGATTGATGGCGGCCATGACCTGGACAACTACCTGTTCCCGGTCGCTCAGCGGCTTGGCCCGGCGCGGGTGGCGGCCATCTTCGGCCGCAAGATCCACGGGCCGTCGTCACTAGCGATAGGAGCCGCCCAGCCGGACACGGCTGAGACCACCCCGAAGTTCTCCACCCGCATGACCGGGTCCTACGTGCGCAGGCAGTGGAAACAAGAGCTCCACGATCGGCTCGCGGTGCAGGCTGCCACCATCGATCCGGGCTCGGTCGAGCTGAAAATCGCGTTGACGACCGGGCCAGGCCGCAACTGGGCCAGCCTCTGGAAGCCGCTCATTGATGCGTTCGGCCCCGTGCTGGGTGAAGACCCCACCCTGCCGTTCCACCCGCACGATGACCGTATCGTCAGCCTCGGCCTGCACCACACCATCGACACCGGCATCGCCCACGACGTGATCATCGACGCCTGGTGGAACCGCCTGTAGCTAATCCCGCTGCCTGCAGCGAATCTGGAGCCGCAAGCCCAAGCTCACGGTCGATGGACGCCGATCTTGCGCCGAGCTGGCCGTTATCGATCGTTTGCGGCATGACGGCTGGGACGGAGTCTGGGTTTCTGCCTTCGGGGGTGCCTGGCTGCGGCTGCGTGCGGAAAACGGCGGGAAGCTGGGCGGCTTTTTCGACGTATACGCCTGGCGCGAACCCAATGAGATCAGATTTCTCGAGATGAAGATCGCCCGAGACCGGATTCAGCCGGCTCAGCGCAGGTTTGTCGAGAGAGCGCTGCGTTTTCATGAGCCGAAGGAGTTTATGATCATTGAAGTCCCCAGCTTATGTGATCGACGACCTTCCCGCTTTCTCCGGGAATGAATTAATCGCGAATAGCAAGCCGCAATAGTCCCTAATTCAGAGCCTCGCAAAACACCTGACAAGCGACTAGCGCGAAAGCTGCCGCAACGTCCGCTCATGCCGCATATCCCGTGTCCGCCCTTCGGCCAGGGTCGCTGCCGCCGTTCGGGAGTGCGGGCGGCGCCCTCCTGAGACCCACATGTTGCGGACTGTGCTGGCAGCGCAGCTCAGGGGCTGGTACCTGCCAGCACGGCGGAGTGTGCACCGCGGATGTATCAGATGTGCCAGTGGGTGCTCCTTCCTCGTAAAGGACTTGTTGCGGCCCGGGGGCATGGGCTGCCAGGTGCCCGGTCAACTGCAGGGACCCGCCTGCTACTTAGGTGCGCGTTCTGTGCGGCGCAGCTGGGCATGGACTGAATGGGGGTAACAGTGGATACCGGCATGATCTTTATGGACTGCCCGGCGTATATGGATGAGCATGGTGCGGTGAGGTGCGGGCTTCCGGCTGAGGTGGAGCGCAGGTATGCCGTCCAGTCATCCAATGGGCCGGTGGAAAGCGTCAAAGTCCGTTGCCCGCGTGGCCATTGGTTCAACGGCCCAGTAGAGGCGCTGACCTGGGACAAGCACACGACCGCAACCGTTTTTAAAGTGGCCGGTCAGAAGCAGAATGCCGCTTCGCTGCCGACGCGGAACGCAGGCCCCAATTAGTTCCTGCTGGATCTAAGTCAGAGCCTGGCAAGCGTCCGCATCTGCCGCTGGGCGATGCGCACTGCCGAGCATTTCCGAGCGGGCGCCAGCCCAGAAACATGGCCTTCTGCGGGGCTGACGGGAGTTCACGCCTACGACAGTCGGGGCTGGTACGCGGCCTGGCCTGGGTCTACGCTCCTAATGGAGTGATCATCGGCCGTACGGTGCCTGCTGTCGAGGGGAGCCAGCGGGCGTTCGGCGGGCTCGTGAAGAATCGAGGGGGATTCTCGATGGCGCTATACATGTATCAGGCCGCCTACACCCCAGAGTCGATGGCGGCTCAGATCAACGAACCGCAGGACCGGATCGAGGCAGTCAGGCCGGCGCTTGAAGCCCTGGGAGCCAAGATCCTGGTGGGCGGGTTTCCGTTCGGCGAGTATGACGTGCTGGTCATTTATGAGGCACCCGATGACCCGACCGCTGCCAGCGTCGCGATGGCAATTGCCGCAGGCGGCGCGGTCAGATCGTCCAAAACCACCCGACTCCTGAGCGGCCAGGAATGGACTGAATCTCTGCGCAAGGCGCAAGGCTCTCAGTACCGGCCAGCGCGGTAACGGCCAGGCCGGCTCATTGCTTCTGCCACCGCCGACGCTGTTGCGGCCATTCCCCGGCTGGGCGGGCAGGACCGCCCAAGCGTTGGAGGACGTGGCTGGCTCAAGAACTGACGCACCGAACCCGTCAGCTGGGGAACGAGACCAGGGTCAGTGCCCGGGTTCGTACTTGAACGAGAGCTGAAGCTTGGCGCGATAAGTGATCGCCCCGCCCTCGCCCACGTGAATGTCCAGCTTGACGACCTCAGCCACCCGAAGATCGCGGATTGTCCCGGCCGCGGTATTGATCGCCTCCGCGGCCGCCTCTTCCCATGAAGTGCCGCTCGTCCCGATGATCTCGGTCACCCTGTACACACTCATAACGCTCTCCTTGATGGCTTGTACACCCAGGCGTCGCGACGCTCAGCTGTTCCACACCCGGCTGACCCCGGCCCAGGCGGGCCCAGATCGGCCGTGCAGCGTTCGCCGCCGGACCTGAGCCTGGCACTTAGCCCCGGCGGCGTCTAGGACCGTTGCCCGGCAGATCCGTGACCGTGCCGTGCAGGCGGTAGATCACGGGGATACGGGCGTGATTCCCGAGGTGGAAATGCGGAAGCCCTTGCCGCCGGCGACGCAGGTGATGCCGGTGGCAGCCGATTCGCAGCGGAAAGGCCCGACTCCGGTCGCGGTGCCGTACGCGAGGGTGGGGGTGCCTTCGCCCGCGTTTCCGAGGCACTGCTCGCCGGTGCAGGTCTTGTAGCTGCCGTTGGCGTCCATGGTCACCGACCGGGCGGGCTTGACCGTCTGGCAGTAGGCCCGGGTCAGGCCGGCTCGGTGATAGTCGACCTCGCAGCTGATGTTGCCCGTCGGCGACAGGAATTCGCCGCCTGCGGTCGTCTGCATGGGCACCAGCGCGGCGGTGGAAGCGGCGGTGGGCGTGGGTGACGCTGGAGCAGGAGTCGTGACCGGGCTGGTGGCAAGAGTCGGGGCCGGCGAGCTGGCCGATGGCGGAGCGGCGGATGCGGTCCCGGCGGCCGACGTCACGCCTGAGGTGCAAGCCGACAGCGCGAGCCCGGCCCCGAGGCCAAGTCCGCAGATAACCGCGGTTCTGTCCGTGCGCAGGAACCGGCTCAAATTCATGGTGTGTCCCCTTATCGCCCCCGATGAATCAGCGAAACCGTAGACGACGGAAGGGAACGTTTGGTTGCCAGGTGTCGCGGCGTTCTCGATCCCCGCGCCTGAGCCGCCGCCGGGCTCATCAGGCACGCTGGGAAACCAGAATCCGGGCGGCCGACTCAGCCGGGCATCGGCCGGGCAGACACGGCTTTTCGCCCGATCGGCCGTTCATAAGGACGTATGTTATCGCTTTTAGTAACGAACTAGTAACCCAGTGAACCAACCACCCGGGTAACGCGACCTCTTTACGCGACGACTGAGCGTAACGGTTCGCTGACCATGTGAACCTCAAGCGGGGTTGAAGCGACTTATATCGGGTTGAAAATGTCCATTCGCACGGCGCTCCAAGGTGGTCCACCATGCTCGTCTTCCCCACGTCGGCTCCCCGACCGCAGCCGGGCTCCGGCCTGGGCCTGACCGAGGAGATGGAAAAGCTGGCCACCGCCGACGACATCGCGGCGGCCGTCCGCGCGAACGCACGCCGCGTCCAGCCCGCCTAGTCTTCAGACCCAGTCTGTTCGGCCGGCTGGCTCAGGCCGTCCGGGACCGCCAGCTCGACCTGGCGCAGCCGGGCCGGCCCGGCGATCAGCGAGTACCCGGTGACCCGGTCCCCAGCCACGGTGACCGCGATGACCAGCAGCAGCCGGCCGCGCGGGGCCACGACCGCGCCGACCGACCCGTTGACCAGGGCCGGGGCCGCATACCGGGACCGCCCGCGGAACGCCACCATCTCCCGGGCGACGGCGCCGGCGCCGCGCAGCTCGGCGGCCCGGCCGGGGGCCAGCAGCGCGACGTCGGCCCGCCGGACCACGTCCGGGGCCAGCACCGCCAGCAGCGCGTCCAGGTCACCGCGGCGGGCGGCGGCCAGGAACGCCTCCACCACCTGCCGCTGCCGGTCCAGCTCGGCGGGCGGCACCGCGGGCAGGCCGCGCACCCGCCGCCGGGCCCGGCTGGCCAGCTGCTTGGCGGCCTCCTCGTTGCGGTCCAGGATCGGCGCGATCTGGCCGAACGGCACGGCGAACAGGTCATGCAGCACGAACGCGACCCGTTCGGCCGGGCCCAGCCGGTCCAGCACCACCAGCATGGCCCGGCCGACCGAGTCGATCAGCACCGCCTCCTGCTCGGGATCGCCGCCGGGGGCGGCCGCGGGCAGCCGGTCGTCCAGCGTCTCCTCGCGCCGGACGGCCCGGGTGCGCAGCATGTCCAGGCAGATCCGCGACACCGTGGTCCGCAGCCACGCCTCCAGACTGGCGATGCCGGCGACGTCGGCCCGGCTCAGCCGGAACCAGGCTTCCTGCACGGCGTCGTCCGCCTCGGCCAGCGAGCCCAGCAGCCGGTAGGCCACCCCGCGCAGGGTGCCGCGGCAGGCCTCGAACCGGGCGGCCAGCTCATCGGCCGGGGCTTGCCGGTCGCGCCCGCCTGCTGACAGGTCCTGCTCGTCCATCGGTCACCTTTCCTGGCTGCCGTCCGTCTGCTTCATGGCTTCGCAGACATCGCGTCAGGGAGAGACAACCCAATGATCCACCACCAGCAGAGTAACCACGCCGGCCTCCAGCCGCTGCTGCGGCCGGTCGTCCTGGGCGGCCTGGAGCTGCCCAACCGGGTGGTGATGGCGCCGGTCACCCGGTGCCGCGCCGACCCGGCCGCGCTGACCGTGACCGGCCTGCACGCGGCCTACTACGCCCAGCGGGCCGGGCTCCGCCCCCGCGGCGATGACGGCCGCCGACCTGCGCACGGCGGTGACGGACTTCGGCACGGCGGCCGCCCGCGCGCGCCGGGCCGGATTCGACGGCGTGGAGATCGCCGCCAACGGCACCTACCTGCTGGCCCAGTTCCTGCACCCGCGGCTGAACCGGCGCCCCGACGGTTACGGCGCCGACCGCGGGCGGCTGCTGCGGGAGGTCACCGACGCGGTCGCGGCCGCCTGGGACGGGCCGGAGCGGGTAGGCGTGCGGTTGTCGCCGTACTGGACGATCCGGGACGAGCCCCGGGCCCGGCCGCAGCCGGGCGGTTACCCGTACACGGCTGACGAGCAGACGCTGGCCGGCTACGACGCGGCGGTCACCGCGCTCGGTGAGGCGAGGCTGGGCTACCTGCACCTGCGCGGCCCGGCCCCGCCCGCGCCAAGCCCGGCCGGGCCGGGCGGGCCGCCGGACACCGAGGCGGTGGCCCGGTACCGCAAGCTGTTCGGCGGCCCGCTGGTGGCCAACCACGGCTACGGCCCCGGGACCGGCAACGAGCTGGTCGGGGCGGGCCTGGCCGACGCGGTGTCGTTCGCCGCCCTCTTCATCGCCAATCCCGACCTGGTCAGCCGGCTCGCTCTCGGCCAAGAGCTGTCGGCCCCCGATCGCGGTACCTATTACCGTGGCGGCCGGCACGGCTACGTCGACTACCCGATCTGGTCGGGGCGCTGAGCCGCGGCCGGCGCGGCCGGTGCGGCTCGTGCGGCCGGTGCGGCCACCACGGCGGCGGCTTGGCGCAGGCGCCAGCGGCCGACCGCGGCCAGGGCCGGTTTGATCAGCGTCAGCTCACCGAACCGGTAGTCGGCGGCGGGCACCAGCCGCTCGGCCAGGTCGGGCCGGCGCTGCCGGAGGTACAGCCGGGCCTGCTCCGCGTGCACCGAGTTCGAGACGAACTTGATCCGGTCGGCGTCCTCGATGAAGGGGATCACGTTCTCGACGTTCTCCCGGGTCGTACGGCTGGTGAGCTCGGTGATCAGCACGCCGGTGTACCCCCGGCCGGCGCGGGCGTAGCAGGCCATGAGCTCGGCCTCGGGCATCGGCCCGCCGACGGGCCCGCCGCACAGCACCAGCCGCGACGGCCCGAGCTGGGGCTGGCGGGAGCGCAGGGCCGCCCGCACCCGCCACCGGTTGATGGCGTTGGCGCGGGTGCCGCGGTTCCGGAACCCGAACACCACGACGGCTTCCCCGGTCCCGCGCCGTCCGGGCCGGGTGCCCATCCCGCGGCGCGAGGACCGCCAGTGCTCGGACTCGCCCCACAGCAGGCCCGCGGCAAGCACCGCCGCGAGCACGGCGGCGACGGGGCGAACCACCCGGGTCGGACGCACCCGCTCAGCCTAGGACCGCCGGCCCGGCCCGATCCACGGTCGGGTAGGACCCTTTATCCCTGGCGTATCCGCCGATTCTGGAGTTACGCTGATTTCTGGCGAAACGCATGCACGGAGGCGGCGATGGACCAGGCCGAGCTGAATCATCTGCGCGAACAGATCGAGCACCTGGCCCGGCGGCGCTTCCCCGGCCCGGCCGTCCGGCGGGTGACGCTGCGGCAGTACGGCGATGAGCCCGAGGTCGAGCCGGGCGAGCTGCTGGTCCGGCTGGTGCTCGAGCCGGCCGGCGGCCAGCGGCCGGACGGCACCGACGCCGACGCGCTGGTCATCGAGGAGTTCCAGCGCAGCCAGGCCGAGGCGGTCCAGGGCTTCCGGCACGACCTGCAGACCGTGCCCCAGGTGGCGATGGTCGAGTTCGTGGTGGCCGGCGACGGCTACTCCGAGGAGCGCCCGGGACCGTCGTCGCGGATCAGCCAGGCCGAGCCGGACGTGGTGCCGGGCCGGCCGGAGGCGCCGCTGGTGCCGATGATGGCCCGGCTCGGGCCCGCCGACCTGGAGACGGTGGACACGCTGATCACGGCCGGGATCGCCAGCAGCCGGGCGGAGGCGGTGCGCTGGGCGCTGGCCCGCATCCGGGAGCGGCCCGCCTACACACGGCTGCGCGAGCACGCGCGGGAGATCGAGGCGCTGAAGGCCGAGTTCTGAGGATCGGCCGCGGCGGCTCAGCTGGACCGCATGGCCGCGTCCAGGGTGGTCTCGACGTCGCGCAGGGCGGCCATGGCGGCCGCGTCGGCCGGGCGGCGAGCCAGGTCGGCCGGGTCGACGTCCTCCACGTGGGCCTGGATCCACCAGATGTTGCCGAGCGGGTCGCGCACCCGGCCCACCCGGTCGCCGAAGAACAGGCCGGTGACCGGGGTGACCGAGGTGGCCCCGGCCGCCAGCGCCCGCTCGTAGACCAGGTCCGCGTCCTCGACGTACAGCCGCAGGAAGCCGGGGGTCTCGGGCCACCCCTCGGCCCGGTCGAACATCATCACCACTGCGTCGCCGATCCGGACCTCAGCGTGGCCGACCCGGCCGTCCGGGCCCGGCACCCGGCCCAGCTCGTGCGCACCGAACGCCGCCTGGACGAAATCGATGAGGCGGGCGGTGTCGCTGGAGATGACCCACGGGGTCACGGTGCTGTAGCCGTCCGGGGCGGCGTGGCCGATGCCGTCCGCCTGGGTCCCCAGTCCGGTCCCCTCGGTCGCGCCCGGGGGCGGTGTGTTAGCCGTCATGACCTCACGCTAGGTGCCACCTCCGACATTCCGCCGGCCGCCCCCTGACCCGTGGGTGCCGCGGTGACGGCCGGGCGGCCCGGGCGGATCAGGGCGATCGCCAGCAGCCCGCAGGCCACCGCGGCCAGGCCGGCCACCAGGTAGATGTCGTTCTGGGCGGTGGCGTAGGCGGCCCGCAGCGCGTGCCGGTCGCCGCTGGTGAGGACCGCGCGGGTGACGTGGCCGGCGAACAGCGAGCCGAACGCGGCGATGCCGACCGCGTAACCGATCTGCCGGAACGTGTTGACGGCGCCGCTGGCCATGCCCGAGCGCGGGCGGGGGACGGCGTCGAGGGTCGCGGACACCAGCACCGGGGCCGCCAGGCCGACCCCGATCCCGGTCACCGCCAGGCCCGCGATCAGCGCTGTCCAGCCCGAGCCGGCCTGGAGGAAGGCCCGCAGCAGCGAGCCGGCCCCGATCAGCAGCAGGCCGGCCCCAGCGGCCAGCGCGCGGCTACCCCGTGCAGCAGCCGGCCGGCCGCCGCCGACACCACGAACGCGACCCCGGCCATCGGCAGCAGCACCAGGCCGGCGCCGATCGCGGGCAGGCCGAGCACGGACTGCAGCCACAGCTGGGTGTAGAGGAACGGCGCGAACGCGCACCCGGTCATCACCACGGCCACGATCATCAGCGTGGTGAACGAGGCCCGGCCGAACAGCGACAGGTCCAGCAGCGGGTGCGTCACCCGCAGTTCGATCGCCACGAACACCACCAGCGCGGCCGCCGACAGCGCGAACGAGGCCAGCGTGACCGGGGTGGACCAGCCGCTGCCGCCGCCGTGGATCAGCGCGTAGGTCAGCGTGGCGGCCGACACCGTGAACGAGGTGGCCCCGGCCCAGTCGATCGGGCTGGCGTGGCCGCGCGACTCGGCCAGCGTGCGCTGGGTCATGACCCCGGCGACCACCGCGATCGGCAGGTTGACCAGGAAGATCGCGCGCCAGCCGGCCGCCGCGATGAGCAGCCCGCCGAGCACCGGCGCGACCGCCGCGGCGGCGCCGTTGATCGCCCCCCAGACGCCGAACGCCACCGACCGGTCGCGCCCGGAGTAGCTGTGGTTGAGCAGCGCGGTGTTGGTGGCGAACATGACGGCCGCCCCCGCTCCCTGCACGGTGCGGGCGGCGATCAGGAAGCCCGCGTTCGGCGCCAGCGCGCACGCCAGCGACGAGACCGCGAACAGCCCCAGGCCGAGCTGGAACAGCCGCCGGCGGCCGAACCGGTCGGCCAGCGAGCCGCACACCAGCAGCAGGGCGGCCAGCGCCAGCGCGTAGGCGTCCACCACCCACTGCAGCGAGTCGAGCTGGGTGTGCAGGTCGCGGGCCATCGGCGGCAGCGCCACGCTGACGATGGTCACGTCGACGAGCAGGATGAACGTGCCCAGGCAGATGGCGACCAGCGGCCACCACCGGCTCCGGGCCCGGTGAGCTGAAGGGTTCATGATGATCTCCCCGTGTGGGCTAAATTCGTTACCAGCATCAGCTCTGCCGCCTGCTTACGGCAGGTTGGCGAACCCTTTCGATCAATATCGACACGGAACAGCGATCTGATGGCGAAATTCGATGCCTGATCTCCTGGACGTCCAGCTGGTCTACGCGCTGCAGCTCGACGGGCGCGCGCCGTTCAGCCTGATCGGCGAGGTGCTTGGCGTGTCCGACCAGACCATCGCCCGGCGGTACAACCGGCTGCGGTCGTCCGGGCTGCTCCGGGTCCGGGGGCTGGTCGAGCCGGACCTGCTCGGCCTGCGGTCCTGGATCATCCGCGTCCAGTGCACCCCCAGCAGCGCCGCCGCGGTGGCCGAGGCGCTGGCCCGGCGGCCGGACACCGCCTGGATCAGCCTGACCTCCGGCGGCACCGAGGTCGCGTGCGTGGTCCGCACCCGGTCCGGTGACGAGGACAGCCACCTGCTGCTGGACACCCTGCCGCGCAGCCGCGGGGTCACCGGGATCACCGCCCAGTGCGTGCTGCACACCTACTTCGGCGGGGTACTGAGCCTGGTCAACAAGTCCGGCACGCTGACCCCGGACCAGGTGGCGGCGCTCCAGCCGCCGCCCCCGGCCCGCCCCGGGACCGACCCGCGGGTCACCGCGGAGGCCCGGGTCCGGGCGGAGGACAGCGCGCTGCTGACCGCCCTGGAGCTGGACGGGCGGACGACTCATCGCGAGCTGGCCACCACGACCGGCTGGTCGCAGTCCACCGTGCGGCGGCGCATCGCCGACCTGCAGGCCAGCGGGATGCTGTACTTCGACGTCGACTTCCACCACTCACTGCTGGACCTGACCGCCCGGGGCATGGTCTGGCTGACCGTGAACCCGGCCCAGCTCGGCGCGGCCGGGGCGGCGATGGCCGGCCATCCGGAGACCGCCTACGTGGCCGCCATGACCGGGTCCGCCAACCTGTACGCCTCGGTGCTGTCGCCCAGCACCGAGGCGCTGTACGACTACCTGACCACGAGCATCGCCCAGCTGCCGGGCCTGTCCGAAGTGGAGACGATCCTGGTCATGCGGACGGTGAAACGGAGCGGCCTGCTCACCCACCCGTGAGGGGCAGGTGAGCGGGCCTGCCGCCCGGGTCAGGAGCCGGGGATGGCGAAGTCGGCCAGCAGCGGGTCGTGGTCGCTGGTCTGGCCGGCGAACTCGGCGTTGATGTGGACCGGGCGGGCCTGGGTGACCTGCCGGGCCAGGGCCGGGCTGACCAGCAGGCCGGACAGGCCCTCGCTGTTGCCGTCGAACACGTAGTCGTACTGCTGGTTCAGCGGCAGCCGGCTGATCGTGTCGACCAGGGCGTGCCCGGACTCCAGAATCTTGAACGCCTTCGGGTAGCCCTGGTCGTTCAGGTCGCCGAGGGTGATGACGTCGGCCGACGGGTCGGCCTTCTCGATCGTGGCCACGAAGTCGTGGATGACCTGGGCCTGCTCGTCGCGCTGGATCTCCGACCACAGGACCGGCGGCTGGTAGCGGCCGAAGTCGGCGTCGTCGGCGAGCTTGGCGTCCAGGTGGTTGTTGATCACGAAGATCGTGTGCCCGTGGTAGCTGAACTGCGCGGCCAGCGGCTTACGGCTGGCGCCGGAGGTCGAGGTCCGGGTGGTGCCCGGAGCGGTCAGCGTCTGCCCGGCCGCGAAGGCCTGGTTGCCGGGATCGATCCGGCCCGGGCTCTGGGCCAGCGCGGCCGAGGCCCCGTGCCGGGTGACCGAGTCGGCCACGGCCGAACCGCCCCCAGGGGTGGAAACGAAGCTCAGGCCCTGGTCGGTGCGGTACATGATGACCTGGCGGATGTTGCCGCCGGGCTGGCCGCCGTCCTGGTCGTTGACCGGGTCGATCCCGGTCCAGGAGTAGGTGGGGCCGCCCGCCGCCTGGATGGCGCCGGCCAGCTCGGACATGGTGGCGTCGGCGGCGACCACGCCGTCGTCGGTGGCCCCGTCGTTGTCCTGGATCTCCTGCACCGCCAGGATGTCCGGCGAGCGCGGGTTGGTCACGACCTGACGGCCCAGGCTGGTGAACTTGCTGGCCGCGGTCTTCGGGGACAGGTTGTCCAGGTTGTAGGTGGCCACCGACAGCTGCCCGGCCCTGGGCGCGGGGGCGACCTGCGGGGTCAGCCCGTGCGAGACGCCGGTGACCGACTGGGTCAGGTCGAGTTCGGGGTCGCCCTCGTACTCGGTCATGATGCCCTCGACCGGGCCGGAGAAGTGGTCGCCCACGTTCACCGTGGGGGCGGAGACGCCGGCCGGCGCGTAGACCGCCAGGCGCCGGGAGTTGACCGAGGCGGCCGCGAATTCGGCCAGCCCGCCCGCGGGTGTGCGCAGGCCCGCGCCCGCACCGTTGCCGGGGGCGACCGCGAACGCGAAGTCGTTGGCCGGGCCGATGGCTACCGGGTCTTCGACCTGCACGTACTCGCTGTCCAGACCCTGGTAGAAGTCCAGTGCGCGCTGGAACGGCTTGAACGTCTTGTCGGTCGTGACGTCGGTGCTGGCCCGTCCGCCGTAGATGTTCTGGGCGGGCGGCAGCACGCCGTGCGCGCCGATCACCACCGGGGCGGGCAGCGGATTACCGGTCGAGGTCACGGTCACCGTGGGGTGCTCGAGCTCGGCGACCGGGAGGGCGGACGGGGTGCCGGCCTGGTCCGGGTAGAACTCGCTGACGGTGCCGGTGACCGTCACGTCGTCGCCCGCCACCACCGTCGGCTTGCTGCCGGTGTAGATCTCGATGGCCTGCTTGAACGGGGTGCCGCCGACCGGGCTCGGGTCTTGCAGGTAAAAGGAGGAGGACGTCACGCCGGTGACCACGCCGGGGACGCCGGACACGGTCTGCCCCGCGTACGGCGACACGTGACCGGAGCCGAGGATGGTGTGGATGCGCAGAGTGGACGCCGCCGGCGCCGCGGTAGGCACGGCCGGCGCCGAGGTGGACGCGGCCGCCATTCCCACGGGGATCAGGGCGGCAGCCGTGCCGGTGGCGGCGGTCACGGCGAAATGGCGGAAACGTCGGGAAACGGGCCTCATAAGCCGACCGTTACCGATCAGATCCGATCGTTTTCCTAACCAGAAGTATCGGGCGGGCGAACGTTCATCATTGCCGGACATCCGGCCCGGCGAAAATGTCCGCAGCGTGGGGCATACTGGGCATGATCGCACCGCCCAGACTCCGCGGCCCGTTACTACGCTGCTGGCCCCGCTGACAACGCCCCCTGGCAGCAGCAGCCAACCCATCGCCACCATTTTCTTGGCTGGCCGGGAGTCCCCATGGCCTGGAGTCGCACCGCCTACCGGCTCACTTTCCCCGATCACGATCGCCGCCACCGGCACGCGTCCGGTGACCGCCCGCCGCCCCGGGCCACCCGGCCCCGGCCGATCTCGGTCCGGCTGGAGCTGGACGGCGGGACCGCGACCGTGTACATCGCGGGCGAGCTCGACCTGACCACCACCCCGGAGCTGGCCCGGCACCTGGAGCAGGTCCAGGCCCGCCAGCCCCGGCGGCTGGTCCTGGACCTGTCCGAGGTCTCGTTCATCGACGTGGCCGCGGCCCGCCTGCTGAGCGGGGCCACCGGCCCGCGGCCTGCGGGGGCCACTTGCCCGCAGCCTCCGGGGGCCACCGGCCGGCGGCCTGCGGGGGCCAGCGGCCCGCGGCCGGCCGCCGCTCCCCCGGTGCTCCGCCGGGCCAGCCCGGAGGCCCGCCGGGTGCTCGCGCTCACCGGGTTTGACTCGCTGTGCGAGTTTGATGACTAAGGGGTAAGTTCGATCCGCCGGGGCCGCGTACGGGAGCTGCGAACGAGGCGGGAGAGACATGAGCGACGAGACCGACCGCCAGTTCGCGACGCTGGCCCGGGAGTACCTGGACGACCAGGCCCGCCGCCATCCCGACTCCGCCACCGAGCTCGGCGACCACCGGTTCGACGCGCACCTGCCCGCCCGGTCGGCGGACGCGCTGGCCGCCGGCCGCCAGGCCCTCGGCCGCTGGGAGCAGGCGCTGGACCGGCTGGACACCGCCGCGCTGACGGCCGAGCACCGGGTGGACGCGGCGATGATGGCGGGGCACATCGCGGCCCAGATCTTCGAGCTGGACGAGCTGTCCGAGGCGACCTGGAACCCGCTGCTGGCCAACCCGGGCCGGGCCATCTACCAGCTGCTGGCCCGGGACTTCGCCCCGCTGCCGGACCGGCTGGCCTCGGTCGCGGGCCGGCTGGCCGAGGTGCCGGCCACGCTGGCGGCCGCCCGCGACCAGCTCGGGGCGCCCGGCTCGATGCCGCGGGTCCACCTGGAGACCGCGATCACCCAGTTCAGCGGGACCATCAGGCTGGTCACGACCGTGCTCGACGCCGCGCTGCCGGACGGCGCGGCCGCCGACGGCAGCGGCGCCGGGCAGACCCGGCTGTCGGCCGTCAGCCGGGACCTGGCCGGGGTGCGGGCAGCCGCCCTCGATGCCCTCAGCGAGCACGGGGCCTGGCTGTCGGCCCGGCTGGCGGACACCCCGGCCGGCGGGTTCGCCGACCCGCGGATCGGCGCCGAACGGTTCGCCCGCAAGCTGTCGCTGGCCCTCAGCGCCCGGGCGGACGCCGACGCCATCCTGGCCCGGGCCCAGGCCGACCTGGACCGGGTGAGCGAGGAGATCTCGGCCGTGGCCGCCGGCATCACCGGCACCAAGGCGCCCGGGCGGGCCGAGGCGACCGCGGCCGGCGGCGACCCGGTGGTCCGCCAGGTCTTCGGCAGTCTGGCGGCCGACGCTCCCGACGACCTGACGATCCTGGCCTTCGGCCGCCACGCGCTGGCGCAGCAGCGGGCCTTTGTGGCCGATCACCGGCTGGTCACCCTGTTCGACGACCCGGTCGAGGTCATCGAGATGCCGGAGATCGACCGGGGGGTGGCGGTGGCCTACTGCGACCCGCCCGGTCCATTCGAGCCGGTCCCGGGGCCGACGTTCGTGGCCGTCTCACCCACCCCGGCCGGCTGGCCGGAGCAGCGGGTCGTCTCGTTCTACCGCGAGTACAACCGGCACATGGTGCACAACCTGATGGTGCACGAGGCGATGCCCGGCCACTACCTGCAGCTGCAGCACTCCCGGCGGTTCCGCGGGTCGGACACCGCGATCCGGGCCGCGCTGGGGTCGGGCTCGTTCATCGAGGGCTGGGCGGTCTACGCCGAGCAGCTCATGGCCGACCACGGTTACCCGGGCGAGGGCGATCCCCGCGCGGTGCGGATGCAGCAGCTGAAGATGCAGCTCCGCATGATCATCAACGCGATCCTTGACTCCCGCGTGCACGGCCACGGCATGACCGAGGCCGAGGCCATGGCGCTGATGACCGGCCGCGGCTACCAGGAGGAGGGCGAGGCGGCCGGCAAGTGGCGGCGCGCCCTGCTCACCTCGGCCCAGCTGTCCACCTACTACGTCGGCTACACCGAGGTCTCCGACCTGGCCGCCGGCCTCCGCGCCGCCCACCCGGGCCTGTCCCTCCGCGACCTGCACGACGAGATGCTGGCCCACGGGTCCCCGCCGGTGCGGCTGCTGCGAGAAGTCGTCCAGGGCTGAACCCGCCACGAGATAACCGCTTGCCCCGGGCCGCCCTGCCGGTGAAGGCTGGGCCGTGTCTTCGGATACCCCCATGACACGGCTGCCCGGCCCCGATGGGCAGCCTTCCCGCGTGTTCCGGCGCGGCGGCACCGTCCTGCGCCCGGCCGGACCGTGGACGCCGCGGTGCACGCCCTGCTGCGGCACCTGGAGCGAGCAGGCTTCGCCGGCGCGCCGCGCGTCGTGGGCGACGGGTACGACGACCAGGGCCGCGAGGTCCTGACCTTCATCGAGGGGACCTTCGTCCACCCGCACGCCTGGAGCGATGACCAGATCTGGCACGCCGGCCGGCTGCTGCGCGCCCTGCACGACGCCGCCGCCGGATTCCGGCCGCCGCCGGACGCCGTCTGGTATCCGTGGCCGTTCCGCACCGGCTTCGGCGAGCCCGGCACCGTCATCAGCCACTGCGACGCCGGGCCGTGGCATTTCGCGGTCCGCGACGGACGGCCGGCCGCACTCATCGACTGGGACACCGCCGGGCCCACGGACCGGCTCGACGAGATCGCGGCGGCCGCCTGGTGGAACGCGCAACTGCACGACGACGACCTCGCCGAGCAGCACGCGCTGCCGCCCGCCGCGGCCCGGGCGGCCCAGTTGCGCCACTTCCTCGACGGCTACGAACTGCCGGCCGCCGAACGGGACGGGCTGGTCACCACGATGATCGAGTACGCGATCCGCGACTGCGCGGCGGAAGCGGCCAAGGCCGGGATCACCCCGGACTCCGCCGATCCGGCACCGCTGTGGGCGCTGGCCTGGCGCAGCCGCTCAGCGGCCTGGATGATCCGTCACCGGGTCCTGCTGGAAAATGCCATCACCGCCTGACCCGGCACCTCCATTTCCCCATTTCCCGTGACCGGCCAGCACCTGCCGTACTCCGGTTCCCGTTCCGGTACCCGGCCGCTCATACCGCCTGCGCCCCTCAGCTGGGGGTGTTGCGTTCGGTGGTGAGCTGTCTCAGGGGCCTGGGGGTGAAATGCCGCCGGGACCGGTGGGACACGGTGTATTTCATGGGCCGGGGGTGAGTGATTTTCCGGCTCCACGCTTCGCGCGGGGATCCGGTGGTCGGCCGGGCCGGCAGGCGACGTGCGCCTGGCTCGCCAGGAAGCGTAAGGCCGACCGCTCCCCCGCACTAAGCCTCCGCCGACAGGACAATCACCCCGCCGCCGCGGAGTCCCACCACCAGGAGTCCCCGGAGTCACGGATTGCCCCGGCAGCCCCGGGAGCCCCGGCAGCCCCGGGAGCCACTGGGCCCTACGTGCTCGTTGGCGCCTTTGAGCCGGCCAGGGCGTGCTCGTTGGCGCCTTTGAGCACACAGGCTGCGGCGCGCCAGCGCACACCCCGGGCGGGGCCGGCCGGGGAGGGAGCCGCGCCGGGAGCGGGCAGGCAAGATCGGCCCGGCCCGCCCGCCAGCGGTGGCCGGCCGGTTCCTCCCACGGTGCCCTCCACTGGCAAGACATCCACCTATCAACACTTCGAGGCCCCGAGCCACACCAGCCCCAGGCGCCGCGGGTCCTTACCCGCGCGATGCCGCATTTGGGCTCGCTAGAACCGGCGCGATGCCGCATTTGGGCCGGTTGGGCCAGGCGCGCCCCGCGCACGAGGGTGGCCGGCCTGGCCCATCCCGTCGCCGTCGTCCCGCCAGCCGAACAAGCGGGCCGGACGGGACGGGTCAAGCCGCCCGGGCTTGGCGGCTTGACGCGGCACGGCCGGTCTGCTCGGCTGAGCGGGCGGGCGACGGCGGCGACCAGGGAAGGGCCGGGCCAAAGGATCTTCCCTCCATCCCGGAGCCCGAGGTCCCCCCGCCGGAGGCAAGGTCCTGTCAAATTTTGTGTGGATCTTCAATCCGGGGGACGGTCCTTCCCGTAGTTACGGGTAAGCAGAGGCTCGGTTACCCGTAGGGGAATGATGATCTCAGCGCCGATGACCAGGACCGCCGCGGTGCGGGGGCGGTGGCTGCAGGTACGCCTGAACGACAGCGTGCCGCCTTATCTTCGGTCGCTGCTGGGGCAGGTGGAGCCGTTCCCGGCCGCAATCCGGGACGGACGCGGCCAGATCCTGGCCTGCAACCGCAGCTACGACGCGCTGTTCGGTCTCGGGCAGGTGCCGCTGCCGCAGCGCAACGAGCTGCTGCTCTACTTCACCGATCCCCGCATCCGCCGCCTGCTGCCGGACTGGGAACTGGACGCCCCCCGGCTGGTCAGCCAGTTCCGGGCGGCGGTGGCCAGGCACCCGGACGACCCGGCCTGGACCCGGCTGCTGGAGCGGCTGCGCCACGGCTCCCCCGAGTTCGACCGGCTGTGGCGGGACGGCGGCTCGTTCTACCCCGGGATCGCGCCGCAGCGCTTCCTGCACCCGGTGGCCGGCCCGCTCCGGCTGGTTCCCTACCACCTGTGGTCCGAGCCGGACCCGGACGGCCTGGTCGCGACCGGTTTCACCCCGGCCGACGCCGCCACCGCCGCCAAGCTGAGGAGGTTGGGCGGGCGACCGTAGGGAATACCGTTTCCCGAGGGCCGCGGGGGCCTGACGCGAGAGCGGAGGCGTGGATGGCTCTGATGTTCCTCAACGGCGACGGGATGGTGGGGGGATCCGCCCACCACACGATCGAGGGAGTGCCCCTGGTCGGTGAGCGGCGAACGGCTCCCAAGTACCGGTTCTACTCGGTCCGGGACCAGTTCCCGGGCCTGTATCCGGCCGCCGAAGACGACGGCCAGCCCATCCTCGGCGAGCTGTACGACGTGCCGATGAAGGAGCTGCGGGCGCTGCTCGACACCGAGCCGCCGGAGCTGGAGCTGACGGTCATCGAACTCGACGACGGGGAGATGTCGTTCGCGATGGTGCTGCGGGACAGTGAGCACGACCACGGCGGGCACAAGGACATCTCCGCCTACGGCGGCTGGCGGGCCTACCGGGCCAGCGTGCCGCCCGCCGACGCCGAACCCGGCTCGGGCACCGAGCCGGACCCCGGCGCGACGGCCGGTTCGGGCTCGGCGCCCGGCGAGGCCAGCGCCTGAGCGCCCCGGATCCAGACTCCGGCCACGTCGGCCGGCGTGGCCAGGGCGAACACCCGGGCCAGGGCGTCGGCCGGGCCCGACGCGTGGGCCAGGTTGACCGCCAGCGGGCTGCCGGCGGCCGGCCGTAGCCAGACCGCGTCGAAGTCCTTGCCGACGCCGAAGTCACCGGTCTGGCCGTCCAGGCCGAGCGCCTGCGCGCCGGCCCGGGTGGCCAGGTACAGCAGGTGCACCGGGGTCAGGCTCATGCCGTCCGGCCCCAGCAGCTGCTGGACGAAGTAGGCCTGCAGCGCCTCCTTGGGCAGGAACAGGCCCACGCCCGCCCCCACGTCGGAGCCGAGGGCCACGTGCACGCCGTGGTCGACGTGGCGGCGCAGCGGGAACAGCCCGCTGCCGAGCGCGCAGTTGCTGGTGGCGCAGTGCGCGACCGAGCTGCCGCGTTCGGCCAGCAACGACAGCTCGCTGTCGTCGGGGTGCACGTTGTGGGCGAACACGCTCCGCTCGGTGACCAGGCCGTGGCGGTCATAGGTGTCGAGGTAGTGCTGGGCAGCCGGGAACAACCCGGCGACCTGCGCCACCTCGGCCACATTTTCATTGATATGGGAAGTGAACCAGACCCCCTTGGCCAGCAGCTGGGCGCAGACGTCGAGCATCTCGTCCGAGGCCGACAGCGAGAACCGGGGTGTGACCGCGTACCGCAGGCGCCCGTGGTCGTGCCAGCGGCTGATCAGCTCGGCGCTGCCGGTCAGCGCCTCTTCGGGGGTGTCCAGCAGGTCCGGGCGCAGGATCCGGTCGCTGACCACCAGGCCGGAGGTCAGGTTCAGGCCGCGCAGGCCGGCCGCGGTGAACAGCTCCTCCATGGCCCCCGGGAAGTGTGACCCGAACACCAGCGCGCTGGTGGTGCCGGAGCCGATCAGGCCGTCGAGGAACTCGGTGGCGACCGCCCGGGCGTAGGCCCGGTCGGCCAGCTTGGCCTCCTCCGGCAGCGCGCACCGCTCCAGCCAGTCCAGCAGCGGCATGCCCAGCCCGCCGATCGCCCGGATCTGCGGGTAGTGCACGTGGGTGTCGACGAAGCCCGGCAGCAGCAGGCCCCCGTCCAGCCGGGTGACCGGCTCATCGGGGTAGGCCGATCGCACCGACGCCAGGGGGCCCCGGGCCCGGATGACCCCGTCCTGGACCAGCAGCGCACCCTCGTCGTCGGCGGCCAGCGCCGAGACCGGGTCGCCCGCGAACGGGTCACCCGGCACGTCGATGATCGAGCCCGCGTAGATCGTCATGACCGGACCTGCTCGCGCGCCGCGACGTCCAGGGCGGGCAGCAGGGCGGCGGCCACCGCGACCGCGATCACGGCCGGCTCCTTGCCGGTGACGCCGGGGATCCCGATCGGGCAGGTGATGCGGGCGATCGTGCCGGGCGCGTGCCCCTGGTCCGCCAGCTGGGCCTGGAACCGGGCCCACTTGGCGCTCGAGCCGATCAGCCCGATGCTGCCCAGCGGCTGCGGCAGCCGCAGGGCGGCGTCGCACAGCGCGAAGTCCTCGGCGTGGTCGTGGGTCATGATCAGCACGTGCGCACCCGGCGGCAGCTGCTCCAGCACCTGCTCGCCGAGCAGCGTGTGGTGAACGTGGACGTCCGCGCGGCCGTCGATGATGTCGGCGAGCCGGACCCGGTCCAGCTGCTCGCCCCGGGAGTCGGCCAGCCGGAGCTGGACCGGCAGCCGGGACAAGATGCGGGCCAGCTCGTATCCGACGTGCCCGACGCCGAACACCGCCACCACCGGGCGGGCCGGCAGCGGCTCCAGCAGCAGCCGGACCACGCCGCCGCAGCACTGGCGGCCGTGCTCGTTGCGGCTGTGCGGGCTGAGCCGGGCCTCGCTGAACTCCGGGCCGGTGACCCCGGACGCGATCATTTCCCGGGACCGGGCGACGGCCGACGCCTCCAGGTTGCCGCCGCCCACGCTGCCCCAGATCTCGTCGCGGCCGACCACCATCTTGGCCCCGGCCTCCCGGGGGGCGTGGCCGCGGACCTCGGCCACGGTGATCAGCACACCGGGCTGCCCGTCGTGGCGGAGCTGCTGCACGGCCTCCAGCCAGTCCATCTCACACCCCCGCGTAGACGGTCGCCGGGACGGACGGGGTGGTGCCGCCGGCCGGGGGTGTCCCGGCCGCGGCCCGGGCCGCCTCGACCGCCCAGTAGATCGCCTCCGGGGTGGACGGGCAGGCCAGGTCGGCCGCGTAGCCGGGCGGCCCGAACGCGGCGGCCGCCTGGCGCAGCGCCTCGCGCACGCTGAACGCCTCCATCAGCGGCGGCTCCCCCACCGCCTTGGACCCGTAGACCACGCCGGACTCGGTGGCCCGCTCGAACAGGTGCACGTTGAACTGCTCGGGCATCTCGGAGAAGCTCGGGATCTTGTAGGTGCTGGCCGCCTGGGTGGCGAGCCGGCCCCGGTTCGGGCCGTCGCTCTCGTCCCAGCGCAGGTCCTCCAGGGTCAGCCAGCCCACGCCCTGCACGAAGCCGCCCTCGATCTGGCCCAGGTCGATCAGCGGCGACAGGCTGTCCCCGACGTCGTGCACGATGTCGGCCCGGCGTACCCGGTAGGCGCCGGTGAACCCGTCCACCTCGACCTCGGCGGCGGCCGCGCCGTAGGCGAAGTACTTGAACGGCTCGCCCTGCATCCGGCTGGAGTCCCAGTGCAGGCCCTCGGTCCGGTAGAACCCGGCCGCCCACAGCTGGACCCGCTGGTAGTAGGCGTCGTGCACCAGGTCGGCCCAGGCGATCTGCTTGTCGTGGAACCCGAGGCCGGTGACCACGCCCTCGGTGAACCGCACGTCGGCACTGTTCACCCCGAGCTGGCCGGCCGCGACGACGGCCAGCCGCTCGCGGATCTGGTCGCAGGCGTTCTTGACCGCGCCGCCGTTGATGTCGGACCCCGAGCTGGCCGCGGTGGCCGAGGTGTTCGGGACCTTGTCGGTCCGGGTGGGGGCCAGCCGGACCAGGCTCATCGGCACGCCGAGGGCGGTCGCGGCGACCTGGATCATCTTGGTGTGCAGCCCCTGGCCCATCTCGGTGCCGCCGTGGTTGATCAGCACCGAGCCGTCCTTGTACACGTGCACCAGCGCGCCGGCCTGGTTGAACGCGGTCAGGTTGAACGAGATGCCGAACTTGATCGGGGTGATGGCGAGCCCGCGCTTGGTGTCCGGGTGGATGGCGTTGAACGCGGCCACCTCGGCCTGGCGGCGGCTGAAGTCGCTGCGCTCGCACAGCGTGGCCCAGATCGCCTCCAGCCGTTCGGCGTGCCGGACCGGCTGCCCGTAGGGGGTGGCCTGGCCGGGGGTGTAGAAGTTCAGCCGCCGGAGCTCGTCCGGGGCCACGCCGAGCTGCGGGGCGCACCGGCCGAGGATGTCCTCGATCACGATCATGCCCTGCGGGCCGCCGAAGCCGCGGAACGCGGTGTTGGACGCCCGGTTGGTCTTGGCCACCCGGCCGTGCACCTCGATGTCGGGGATCCAGTAGGTGTTGTCGATGTGGCACAGCGCCCGGGCCAGCACCGGCTCGGACAGGTCCAGGCTCCAGCCGCCGTTGCTGGTCAGCGTGGCCCGCAGCGCGCACAGCCGCATGTCCGCGCCGAAACCAGCCTCCCAGGTGGCGAAGAACGGGTGCCGCTTGCCGGTCATCTGGATGTCCTGGTTCCGGTTCAGCCGCAGGCTCACCGGCCGCCCGGTCAAGGTGGCGCCGAGCGCGGCGATCGCCGCCAGCCCGTGCGGCTGGAACTCCTTGCCGCCGAACCCGCCGCCCATCCGCAGGCACTGCACGGTGACGTGGTGGGCGGACAGCCCGAGCACGTGGGCCACGATGTCCTGGGTCTCGGACGGGTGCTGGGTGCTGGACTGGACGAAGACCTGCCCGTTCTCGTCGACCAGCGCCAGCGCGGCCTGGGTCTCCAGGTAGAAGTGCTCCTGGCCGCCGATCTCGAGCTCACCGGAGAACCGGTAGGCGGCCCGTTCGAGCCCGGCCGTCACGTCGCCCCGGCTGACCGTGCGCGGGGTGCCCTGGAAGCTGCCGGCCTCGATCGCGTCGTGCACGCTGACCAGCGCGGGCAGCGGCTCGTAGTCGGCCGTCACCGCGGCCGCGCCCTGCCGGGCCGCCTCCAGCGTCTCGCCCAGCACCCAGCAGACCGGGTGCCCGTAGTACATGACCTCGGTGGGGAACAGCGGCTCGTCGTGCTTCTCGCCCGCGTCGTTCAGCCCCGGCACGTCGGCGGCGGTGAGCACCCGGACCACGCCGGGCACGTCGTAGGCCGCGTCGGTCCCCAGCGCGACCAGCCGGGCGTGCGCGTGCGGCGCCGGCACCGGCCAGGCGTGCAGCGCCCCGTAGGTGCGGCCCACCAGGTCCTGGGTGTAGAGGGCGGCCCCGGTGACGTGCAGGTCCGCGCTCTCGTGGGAAACCTCCTGGCCCACCGCGGGCCGGGCCGGCCGGTCGGCCAGCGGGCCGAATCCCTGGCTCATGCCCGCACCTCCTCGTGCTCGTTGTCGTGCCCACCCGGGTGCTCGGCGTAAAACTTCAGCAGTGAGGTCCGCAGCATCGCGGTCCGGTACTGCGAGCTGGCCCGGTGGTCGGTCAGCGGCGTGCCGGCCTCGGCCATCAGCCCGGCGGCTTCGGCCACCGTCGCCCGGGTCCAGGGCCGGCCGATCAGGGCCTCCTCGACCGCCAGGGCCCGCAGCGGGGTGGCGGCCACCCCGCCCAGGCCGATCCGGGCCTCGGCGACCGTGCCGTCCCCAGCCAGCCGGAGGGCGTAGGCCACCGCGACGCTGGAGATGTCGTCGAACCGCCGCTTGGCGATCTTGTGGAACCCGGTCACCGGCGCGATCGGAAGCGGGATCCGGATCGCCCGGATCAGCTCGCCGGGCTGCCGGACGCTCTGCCGGTAGCCGGTGAAGTATTCGGCCAGCGGGACCACCCGGTGTGCGCCCTCCGAGGCCAGCACCAGCGACGCGTTCAGGGCCAGCAGCGCGGGCGGGGTGTCCCCGATCGGGGAGGCGGTGCCGAGGTTGCCGCCGAACGTGGCGCCGTTGCGGATCAGCCGGGACGCGAACTGCGGGAACAGCTCGTCCAGGAGCGGGACCCGGCCGGCCAGCCGGTCTTCGGCCTCGGACAGCGTCAGCGCGGCGCCGATGTCGATGTGGTCCGGGCCCACGGCGAACTCGCGCAGCTCGGGCAGGCGGTCGATCCCGATGCTCAGGCCGGCCCGGCGGTGCTGGATGTTCAGCTCGACGCCCCAGTCGGTCGAGCCGGCCACCAGCTTCGCGTCCGGTTCGGCGGCCAGCAGGCCGAGGGCCTCGGCCAGGTTGGCCGGGCGGACGTAACGCCCCTGGTCGCTGCCGATGCTGGTCGCCGCGGCGGCCGGGGCGGGCGCCGCCTGGCGGGCCAGCAGCGGGTCGTCCGGGTCGGGCGCGTCCAGCGCGTAGGCGGCGTCGCGGATCGGCCGGTAGCCGGTGCAGCGGCACAGGTTGCCGCTGAGCGCGTGCAGGTCGAAGCCGTTGGGCCCGTGCTCGGGATCGCTGGGGTTAGAGTGACCGTTCTGGCTGGAGTGGCCATTGGGACTGGTGGGGCTGGTGTTATCGGCGGGGGCGGTGTTACTGGCGGAGCCGACGGGACTAGCGGAGCCAACGGGGCTGACGGGACTGACGGGGCCGACCGGACTGGCGGGCCTGGCGGTGCTGGCGGGGTGACGGCCCGGGCGGTAGTACTCGGCCGCCATCGAGCAGATGAAGCCGGGCGTGCAGTAACCGCACTGGGAGCCGCCCCGCCGGGCCATCTCCTCCTGAACGGGATGCAGATCACCGGGCTGGCCCAGGCCCTCGGCGGTGACCACTTCCTGCTGGTCGTACGCGGCCGCGGGCACCAGGCAGGCGTTGATCGCCACCCAGCGGGTGCCGCCCGCACCGTCCTCGCGGGCTACCAGCACCGAGCAGGCGCCGCACTCGCCCTCGGCGCAGCCTTCCTTGGTCCCGGTCAGGCCCTCCGCCCGCAGCCACTCGAGCAGCGTGACGTGACCGCCGACCGCGCCCAGGTCCCGGGACCGGCCGTTGACCACCACTGCTGCGCTCATCACCCACGCTCCTGCCTGCGGCAGCGTGCCCTGCCTGCTTTCGACGATAGCTCGCACATGTTTCCGCCTGGTCAGCTCAGAAGCCGGGGACGGCCTGCCAGGCGCGACCCGCGTCCGGCGCGTCGTCGCGGGTGACGGTGCCCTCGATCAGCCCGTAGGGGCGATCGGCGGCGTAGTAGACCTCGCGGTCGTTGGGCAGCCCGTACGGGCTCAGGTCGACCAGGAAGTGGTGCTTGTTCGGCATCGACATCCGGATCTCAGCCACCTCGGGGTGGGCCTCGAGCACCTGCTCGCCCATGTAGTAGAGGGTCTGCTGCAGGGCCAGGCTGTGCTTGACCGCGAACGACTCCAGCAGGATGCGCCGGATGTCGCTGTAGTCCTTGTCCCAGTCCACGTCGGTGCCGATGTACCGCCAGCGGGCGGTGACCGCGGTGGCGAGGATGCGGTCGCGGTCCTCGGGCAGCGAGGTGTACCGGTCGCGCGGGAAGCCGGTGAACTCCGAGCCGGTCGACTTCAGCACGACCAGGTCGGTGAGGCCGGACACCACCCAGGCCTGCGGCCCGTCGATGGTGACGACGGCGGTGCGGGCGCCGCCGCCGGCCCGGGAGAACGCATGCGGATGGTCGCCGCCGTCGACCTGGATGCGGTCCCAGCCGTACTCCTCGATCCGGATCTGGGCCCCGGTGACGTAGTCGAAGTCGTCGACGAAGTGGTGGCCCAGCCGCAGCCCGAAGTCCTCGATCGCGCCCACCCCGTACTGCTGGGCGAACGCGTAGACGGTGTTCTTCTGGGTGTCGGTCGCGACCACGTGGGAGTTGTCGCCGTCGGTGTGGGCGGCCGCGAAGTCACCCCGGAGCGAGGAGGACACGTTCAGGTCCTTGATCTGGTGCCGGTCGCCGTCCCGGTTGATGTGGACCAGGCGGACCTCGGCCTTGCCGTACTGGTTGTCGCCGAACGTGATGGCCATGAAAAACTCCCACTGCTGATTGCCGGTCGTGCTGGTGTGCCGTCGTGCTGGTGGCGGGGCCCCAGATATTGAGGCAGAAATATTTGATTGAAAATGGATGCCGGTGAGGGCCTGGTCAGCCGGGTGCGAGGTGGAACGCGGCCCGGGCCGACGGCAGGCAGGTCCGCGAGCAGGCCGGCCGCACTGCTGACGGCCCGGTCCGCATCAGCGGCGGGCAGGCCGGCGGTCCGGAGTACGGCCGCCAGCTGGGGGCGCGGCAGCAGGCTGAGGAAACGGCTGGCCAGGGATTCCCAGGCGGCCGGGGTAGGTGCGCCCCACACGCGCAGCCGGGCCATGCCGCCGTCCGGGTAGACGTCCAGGCGGACCTGTTCGGCCACCGGCCCGCCGGCGACGGCGAACCGGTGCCGGGTGTCCGGCTGCAGGGCCGTGCGCGGCAGCAGGTCACCGCCGTCGCCGCGCAGGGAGGCCCAGCCCGGCGCGTTGCCCACGAAGCACGAGGTGTCCAGCTCGGCCAGTTCGACGGCGCCGGCGCAGGCGAGCCGGACCTCCACCCAGTCGTGGCCCTGGTCGCGGCGGCGCGAGGTCTCCCAGCCGTCGCCCATGACCCGGGCCAGCCCGGGCATGATCAGCTGGCCGGCCGAGTTGTAGAAGCTGTTGCTGGAGTCGGTGACGAGCGCGCCGTTCTCCAGCGCGGCCAGGTCGATCACCCCCGGCAGCAGCCGCGGGTCGGGCACCGGCTCGCCGTAGACCCGCAGCCGGGCCACCCCGCCGTCCGGGTAGATGGTCAGCCGTACGTGGGTGAAGCGCTGTCCGGCGGTGACGATGAACTCGTTCCGGCTGTCACCCTCGACCGGGCTGCGCGGGACCAGCGTTACCCACTCGGCCGCGGCCAGCTCAGCGGGGGCCGGGTAGCCCTCGGCGCCGCACGCCTCGACCGACACCTCGGGCGGGTAGTTGCCGGTGAACCAGGAGGTGTCGACCACCACCCGGCGGACCACCCCGGCGCCGCCGAGGCGGACGATGGCGTGGTCGTGGCCGGGCTCGCGCCGCCGCCGGGTCTCCCAGCCGTCCATGATCTGGCCCTTGGGGCCGAACGTGTGCGGCTGGAACACCGCGTCACCCGGCTTGATCAGGTTCTCCCGCACGGCGAACAGCTCGTCGTTGGCGTAGACGACGCTGCCGCCGAGGTCACGGCCGGCCAGGTCGGGCCACTGCTGCTTGAGCTCGTTGTTCATGATTCCGTCCTGCTGAGCAGGCGGCCGGCCGGGCCGCCGGTGGTAGGGGCGCCGCGCAGCCAGGTGCGGCGGACGACGCCGGTCAGCCGCCGCCCGTCGTAGGCGGACACCGGGTTGCGGTGCGCGAGGGCGGCGGCGTCGACGACGAAGCTGTCGTCGGGGGCGAACACGCACAGGTCCGCGTCCCGGCCGGGCGCCAGCGCACCCTTGCGGGTCAGCCCGGCCAGGGCCGCCGGGCGGCTGGACATCCAGGTCACGACCTCCGCGAGCGGCACCCCGCGGGCGCGGGCGGCCGTCCACACCGCCGGCAGCCCGAGCTGCAGGGAGGCGATACCGCCCCAGGCGGTCGCGAAGTCGCCGGTGTCCAGGTGCTTCAGGTCGACGGTGCACGGCGAGTGGTCGGAGACCACGCAGTCGATCTGGCCATCCCGCAGGCCCTGCCACAGGGCGTCACGGTTGGCGGCGTCGCGGATCGGCGGGCAGCACTTGAACTGGGTGGCGCCGTCCGGGATCTCGCCCGCGGCCAGGGTCAGGTAGTGCGGGCAGGTCTCGGCGGTGACCCGGACCCCGCGGCGGCGGGCCGCGGTCAGCGCGGGCAGCGCCGCCGCGCTCGACAGGTGCAGCACGTGCACCCGGGCGCCGGTCTGCTCGGCCAGGCCGAGCAGGGTGGCGATGGCCCGCTGCTCGGCGGCGGGCGGCCGCGAGCGCAGGAAGCCCTCGTAGTCGCGCCCCGGCGGCACGTCGGTGATCTCGTGACCGTCCTCGGCGTGCACGATCAGCAGGCCGCCGAACGACGCGATCTCCCGCATGGCCAGCTCCAGCCCGGCCTCGTCCAGCGGCGGGAACTCGTCCACCCCGCTGGGCAGCAGGAAGCACTTGAAGCCGAACACGCCCGCCTCGTGCAGCGGGCGCAGGTCGCCGGCGTTGCCGGGGATGGCCCCGCCCCAGAACCCGGTGTCCACCTGGACGCGCCCGGCCGCGGTCTTCCTTTTAATTTCCAGGGCGGACACGTCGCAGGTGGGCGGGATGCTGTTCAACGGCATGTCGATGATCGTGGTCACGCCGCCGGCCGCGGCCGCGCGGGTGGCGGTGGCGAAACCCTCCCACTCGGTCCGCCCTGGCTCGTTCACGTGCACGTGGGTGTCGACCAGGCCGGGCAGCAGCACCTCGTCGGCGGCCAGCTCGACCACCTCGGCCGCGTCGCCGGCCAAGTCCGGGCCACCCGCGCCGGGATCCTCGACGGCGGCGATACGCCCGTCGCGGACGGCCACGGCGGCCGGGCGCAGGGAGCCGTCCACCACGGCCTGCCGTGCCTTCACCACCAGGTCATAGGTCATGCCGGACTCCATACGGCCAGTTGATCACGGGCCACCCGTTCCAGCAGGCCGGCCGCCCCGGCCATGCTCAGGGCAGGGTCGGGTTCGAGGTCAGCGAGGGCGTGCACCGCGGTGATCCCCACCTCGCGCGCCTGGGCCGGGGTCAGCAGGCTGCGCCCGGCCACCGCCACCACCGGGACGTTCCGGCGGCGGGCGGCCCGGGCCACGCCCACCGGCGCCTTGCCGGACAGGCTCTGGCTGTCCAGCGAGCCCTCCCCGGTGACGACCAGGTCGGCGCCGGCCAGGGCGTCGTCGAACCCCACCAGCTCCAGGATCATTTCGATGCCGGGCCGTTGCCGGGCGCCGAGCACGGCCAGCGCGGCGAAGCCCACGCCGCCGGCGGCACCCGCGCCGGGCTCGCCGGACCGGTCCTGGCCGGTCGCCTCGGTCACCAGCTTGGCCCAGCGCTGCAGGCCCGCGTCCAGCTCGGCGACCTGGCCGGGGGTGACGCCCTTCTGCGGCCCGAAGACCGCGGCCGCGCCGTCCGGGCCGGTCAGCGGGTTCGCCACGTCGGCCGCGAGCGTGATCCGGGCCGTCGCCAGGGCCGGGTCGAGGCCGCCCAGCTCCAGCCCGGCCACGTCGCGCAGGGCGCCGCCGCCGCGGCCGAGCGGCTGGCCCCGGCCGTCGAGAATCCGGGCCCCGAGCGCCTGCAGCATCCCGGCCCCGCCGTCGGTGCTGGCGCTCCCGCCGACGGCCAGCACGACCTCGGCCGCCCCGGCCGCCAGCGCGGCCCGCACGACCTCGCCGACGCCGTAGCTGGAGGCCGTGAACGGCTCCAGCCGCCCGCCCGGCAGCCGCTCCAGCCCGCAGATCGTGGCCAGCTCGACCAGGGCGAGGTCGCCGCGGCGGGCGTAGCTGGTCGCCACCGGCTGACCGGTGGGCCCGGCTGCGGTGACCGGCACCCGGGCGAAGCCGGCCGCGACGGCGGCGTCCACGGTCCCGTCCCCGCCGTCGGCCACCGGGACCGTGACCAGCTCGGCGCCGGACCCGCGCAGCCCGGCGGCGATCGCGGCCGCCACCTCGACGGCGGGCAGCGATCCCTTGAACTTGTCCGGGGCGATGACAATGCGCATGGCTACTAGTCCAGCATGGCCACGACCGCGGTGGGAGCATCAGCGTGCTCCGCCGCGAGCTGCTCAAACTCGGTCACGTTGTCGAGCTCGGTGCCCATGGAGATGTTGGTGACCCGCTCGAGCACGATCTCCACGACCACCGGCACCCGGTACTCGCTCATCAGCTTCCTGGCCTGCTCCAGCGCGGGCCCGATCTCGCCCGGCGTGGTGACCCGGAGCGCCTTGCAGCCGAGGCCCTCCGCGACCTTCACGTGGTCGACGCCGTACCCGTTGGTCTCCGGGCTGTTGACGTTGTCGAAGGCCAGCTGGACGCAGTAGTCCATGTCGAACGCCCGCTGCGACTGGCGGATCAGGCCCAGGTAGGCGTTGTTCACCAGCACGTGCAGGTACGGCAGGTTGAACTGGGCGCCCACCGCCAGCTCCTCCATCATGAACTGGAAGTCGTAGTCGCCGGACAGCGCGACCACGGTGGCGTCCGGGTCGGCCGCGCACACGCCGAGCGCCGCGGGCACGGTCCAGCCCAGCGGGCCCGCCTGGCCCGCGTTGATCCAGTGGCGCGGCCGGTAGACGTGCAGGAACTGGGCGGCCGCGATCTGCGACAGGCCGATTGTGCTCACGTAGCGGACGTCGGGCCCGAACACCCGGTTCATCTCCTCGTACACCCGCTGGGGCTTGACCGGCACGTCGTCGAAGTGGGTGCGCCGCTGCATGGTGGCGCGGCGCTGGCGGCACTGGTCCGCCCAGGCGGACCGGTCCGGCAGCTCGCCCGCGTCCCGGCGGTCCCGGGCCGCCTCGACCAGCAGCCGCAGGGCCGCGCCGGCGTCGGAGACGATGCCGTAGTCGGGCGCGAACACCCGGCCGATCTGGGTCGGCTCGATGTCGATGTGCACGAACGTGCGGCCCGCGGTGTAGGTGTCCAGCCCGCCGGTGTGCCGGTTGGCCCACCGGTTGCCGATGCCGAGCACGAAGTCGGCCGCCAGCATGGTGGCGTTGCCGTAGCGGTGCGAGGTCTGCAGGCCGACCATTCCCGCCATCAGCGCGTGGTCGTCGGGGATCGCGCCCCAGCCCATCAGCGTCGGCACCACCGGGGTGCCGGTCAGCTCGGCCAGCTCGACCAGCAGATCGGCGGCGTCGGCGTTGATCACGCCGCCGCCCGCCACGATCAGCGGGCGCTCGCTGGCCACCAGCATGTCCAGCGCCTTGCCGATCTGGGCCCGGGTCGCGGCCGGCTGGTAGACCGGCAGCGGCTGGTAGGTGTCGATGTCGAAGTCGATCTCGGCCAGCTGCACGTCGAACGGCAGGTCGATCAGCACCGGCCCGGGACGGCCCGAGCGCATCAGATGGAACGCCTGGGCGAACGCGCCCGGCACCTGGGCCGGTTCCAGCACGGTCATGGCCAGCTTGGTCACCGGGGCGGCGATGGCCGCGATATCGACGGCCTGGAAGTCCTCCTTGTGCAGCCGGGCGACCGGAGCCTGGCCGGTGATGGCCAGGATCGGGATCGAGTCGGCCGAGGCCGAGTACAGGCCGGTGATCATGTCGGTGCCGGCCGGGCCCGAAGTGCCGACGCAGACGCCGATGTTGCCGGCCCGGGCCCGGGTGTAGCCCTCGGCCATGTGCGAGGCGCCCTCGACGTGCCGGGCCAGCGTGTGCCTGATCCCGCCGTCCCGGCGCATGGCCGCGTAGAACGGGTTGATGGCCGCCCCAGGCAGGCCGAACACGTTGGTCACGCCTTCGCGGCGCATGATCGCCACCGCCGCGTCGGCGGCCGTCATCCGGGTCATCGCTGGTCCTCCTGTCGTCCGGAAAGCTGCTGGATGAGCTTGAGCAGGGCCGAGTGGTCCAGCCCGCCGTCGCCCTGCGCCTTGAGCGAGGCGACCAGCTGGGCGGCCACCGCCCCGAGCGGGATCACCACCCCGGCTTCGCGCGCGGCGGCGGTGACGATGCCCATGTCCTTGTCGTGCAGGGCGATGCGGAAGCCGGGGGTGAAGTCGCGGGCCAGCATCGCGGGCCCCTTGCGCTGCAGCACCGTGCTGCCGGCCAGGCCGCCGCCCAGCACCCGCAGGGCGGCCTCGGTGTCCACGCCGTACGCCTCGAGGAAGGTGACCGCCTCGGCCAGCAGCCCGAGATGGCCGGCCACCATCAGCTGATTGGCGGCCTTGACGGTCTGGCCCGAGCGCCGGCCCTACGTGCACGATCGTCGAGCCGACCGCGTCGAACACCGGCTGGGCGGCGGCGAAGTCCTCGGCGGCGCCGCCGACCATGATCGACAGCGCCCCCTCGATCGCCCCGGCCTCACCGCCCGAGACCGGTGCGTCCAGCACCCGGAAGCCCTGCTCGCGGCCGGTCGCGGCCAGGTCGGCGGCAACATCGGGCCGGATGGTGGAGAAGTCGATGACCAGCGCGCCGGCCGGGGCGTGGGCGAACACGCCGTCGTCGCCGGTGAGCACGGCCCGGACGTCGGGCGAGTCCGGCACCATGGTCGCCACCACGTCCGCGTCCCGGACCGCGTCGGCGATGCTGCCGGCCCCCTGGCCACCGGCCGCCACCAGCGCGTCGACCTTGGCCGGGGTGCGGTTGTAGCCGGTGACCGCGAACCCGGCCTTGACCAAGTTGGCGGCCATCGGGCCACCCATGATCCCGAGCCCGATGAAAGCAATCTTCGTCATGAGTTGTCCTCCTGCTGGGCAGCGGCGGCCGGGGCGCCCCGGCGCTCGCGCGGCAGCCAGCCGAGGCTGGCCTCGGTGCTGGTGGTGGGCTTGTACTCCAGGCTGACCCAGCCCCGGTAGCCACGGTCCTGCAGCGCCGCCAGGTAGCGGTCGAGGTCGAGCTGGCCGCTGCCCGGCTCACCCCGGCCCGGCGCGTCGGCGATCTGCACGTGCCCGGTCACGCCGGCGTAGGCGGCGATGGCGGCGTCCAGGTCGTCGCCGTTGGCGGCCAGGTGGTACAGGTCGCACAGGAAGACCGTGTTGGCCGCCCCGGCCGCCCGGGCTCGGTCCACCGCGGCCACCGCGTCGGCGGCGGTGCGCAGCGGATAGGGCTTGGGCCCGCTCACCGGCTCTATGAAGACGCTGGCCCCGATGCCCGCGGCGGCCTTGGCCGCCAGCGCGATGTTCTCGGTGGCCAGCTCGTCCTGGGCCGCGGCCGGCACCCCGTCGACCCGGTTGCCGTACAGCGCGTTGAACCCGCGCACCCCCAGGCGTCCGCCGATCCCGGTGGCCACGTCGAGGCTGTCGCGGAACTCGCCGCTCCGGGCCGGAATCGACAGCACCCCGGCGTCCGGGCCGGCCAGGTCACCGGCGAAGAAGTTCAGCCCGATCAGGGCCACCCCGGCGTCCTCGACGGCGGCCACGAACTGGTCGACGTGGTGGTCCGCGGGCACTGGCCGGTCCGGCCACGGCCACCAGAACTCGATCGCCGTGAACCCGGCGGCGGCGGCCGCGGCCGGGCGCCACAGCAGCGGCTCCTCGGTGAACAGCAGCGAGCAGTTGGCCAGATAGGGAAGCGAGTGGCCGGCCTGAGATGTCATTACGTTTTCCGTATCATGGAAGTTGTTTTCCGTTACATGGATGAGACTAGAGCGAGGTCTCGGGGTCGTCAACAGCCTGAGCCAGCCCAAGGCCGAAAATTCTGTATTACGAATTTCAGATTTTGTATGATGGAAAACGTGAACGACGCGCAGGACACCCGCCCCGCCGGGGGCGTGCAGTCGATCGAGCGAGCCTTCGACCTGCTGGAGATGCTGGCGGACGCGGGCGGCGCCATGGGCCTGTCCGAGCTGGCCACCGCCTCCGGCCTCCCTCTTCCTACAGTGCACCGCCTGATGCGCACCCTGGTCAACCGGGGGTACATCCGCCAGGAGGCCTCGCGCCGATACACGCTGGGGTCGAGGCTGATCCGGCTGGGCGAGATCTCCAGCCGGATGCTCGGCACCTCGCTGCGGCCGTTCCTGGCCCAGGTGGTCCGGCTCACCGGCGAGACCGCCAACCTGGCCATGCTTGACGGCGACGAGATCGTCTACCTGGCCCAGGTGCCCAGCCCGCACCAGATGCGGATGTTCACCGAGCCGGGCCGCCGGGTCCGCACGCACGCCACCGCGGTCGGCAAGGCCCTGCTCGCCCAGTTGCCGCTGGCCGAGGCCCGGGCCCTGCTCGGGACCGGCGAGATGCCCGCGTTCACCCCGACCACGATCACCGACCCCGACCTGCTGATGGCCCACCTCGAGGTCATCCGCAAGCAGGGCTACGCGGTCGACGAGGGCGAGCAGGAGGTCGGGGTGCGCTGCTTCGCGGTGGCCGTCCCGGACGCGCCCGCCGCGCTGGCGGTGTCGGCGTCGGGGCCCGCCGGGCGGATGACCGACGACGCGGCGGCGCGGATCGTGCCCGCGCTGACCGGGATCGCGGCCGAGATCTCGAAGACCATCGCGGCCGAGGGCGCGGGCTGAGCCAGCGCCCCCGGCGTCGCGGTGTCCCCTTCGTACCATCGGTATACGGTATTCGGTATGTTGATTCTGGTCAGCTGATCGGGTCGTCCGGCACACCGCCCTCGGGCACGTTGAGCGCCACCCCGCCCTCGCGGACGGCCACGCTGACCGCGCTCTCACCCTTGGGCGCGCGGGTCCAGTGGTTGAACACCAGGTTGAGGACGAACACCACGATCACCGTCGAGGTGATGCTGGACCCGAAGATGACCTGGAAGTCCGTCGGGAAGTGCTCGTAGAAGGCCGGCTGCACGGCCGGGATCAGGCCGACCGAGAACGACACCGCGACGATGAGCAGGTTATGGTTGCCGTCGAAGGACGCCTTGTGCAGGGTCTGGATGCCGACCGCGGTCACCATCGCGAACATCACGGTGGCGGCGCCGCCGATCACCGGGCCGGGCACGTTGGCCACGACCTGGCCGATCTTGGGCAGGATGCCCAGCAGGACCAGCAGCGCGCCGCATGTGGCGACCACCCAGCGGCTGCGGACCCGGGTCAGCCCGACCAGCCCGACGTTCTCCGCGAAGGCGGTGTCCGGGAACGAGTTGAAGAACCCCGCCAGCACGGCCGACAGCCCGTCGGTGGCCAGGCCGCGGGCCAGGTCGGCCGGGGTCAGCTTCTTGTCGACCATCTCGGCCACCGCCAGCATGTCGGCGGTCGACTCGGTGTAGGTGACCAGCATGACGATGCACATCGAGATGATCGCGGCGGCCTCGAACTTCGGGTGACCGAACCGGAACACGCCGCTGAAGCCGACCCACTTGGACGAGCTCACGCTGGAGAAGTCCAGCAGGTGCATGGGCCAGGCCACCAGGGTGCCGATGACGATCGACAGCAGCACCGCGATCTGGCTGATGAAGCCGCGGAACACCCGGGTGATGACCACGATGATCAGCATCACCAGGCCGGCCAGGGCGATGTGGGAGATCTGGCCGAAGGACTTCGAGGTGGGGTCGTCGCCGGCGATCAGGCTGACGTCGGCGCCGATCAGCGACAGCCCGATGACGCAGATGACCGTGCCCGCCACCAGCGGCGGGAAGAAGCGCACCAGCATCGAGAACGGCTTGGCGATGAGCAGGCCGAACACGCCCGCGCAGAGCAGCGCCCCGTACACCGCGGCCAGCCCGTACTGCTGGGCGATGATGATCATCGGGCTCAGCACGGTGAACGTGGCGCCGGCCACCACCGGCAGCCGGACCCCCAGGATCTTGCCGATGCCGACGCTCTGGATCAGCGTGGCCACCCCGGACACCAGCAGGTCGGCGTTGACCAGCAGCCCGATGGTGGACGTGGGCAGCTTCAGCGTCCCGCCCACGATGAGCGGCACCGCCACCGCACCCGCGTACATGATGAAAAGGTGCTGCAGGCCGAGGATGAACAGCCGGTGGGCCGGCAGCACCTCGTCCACCGGATGAACTGACAGCTGGTCCGGGGCGTTGGGCGGCGGGGGTTCGGTGGTGTTGGTCAGCGACATGACGGCTCCCGGGGGCGTGGCCCCACGTTGACGACGGCTTCGGTCCTACTACTTCCAAAATTCCGTATTACGAAATATGGTTTCCGTATTACAGATAAGTTAGATTCATCACGTGGATGGGTCAAGGGGTCCGGCCGACCGGGATGGAAGGAGTGCGGTGAGCACCGCAGGCAAAACCACCGCGGAGGGGCCTCCTCCGGAGGGGCCTCCTCTGGAGGGGATCGGGCTGGCGGCCTTCAACGCGCTGCCGGCCGCGCAGGCCCGGGACGCCCTGCTGGCGTGCTGCCAGGCCGGCCGCTGGGCCGCGGAGGTGGCGGACGGCCGGCCGTACCCGTCGCGGGCCGCGCTGCTGGCCGCGGCGGCCGCGGCGCTCACCGACGCCGACGCGGCGGAGGCGCTGGCCGGCCACCCTCGCATCGGGCAGGCGCCGGGCGCCGCCCACAGCTCCTGGTCCCGGTCCGAGCAGTCCGGGATGGCCAGCGCCGACGACCAGATCCGGGCCGAACTGGCCGCCGGCAACCGGGCCTACGAGGACCGGTTCGGCCACATCTACCTGGTCTGCGCGGCCGGCCGCAGCGCCGCCGAGTTGCTCGCCATCCTGCGCGGGCGGCTGGGCAACGACCCTCGGGCCGAGCGCCAGGTCGTCCGGGACGAGCTGATCAAGATCAACGACCTGCGGCTGATCAAGCTGATCGGACAGGAAGCCTCATGAGCACGGTGACGACGCACGTCCTGGACACCGCGCTCGGGCAGCCCGCGGCCGGGGTCGCGGTGCGGCTGGAGTCGGCCACCGGGGTCGTGGTGGCCTCGGGGGTGACCGACGCCGACGGCCGGGTCCGTGAGCTGGGCCCGGACGACCTGGCGGCCGGGGTGTACCGGATCTGGTTCGGCATCGGGGACTACTTCGCCCGGGACCAGCGCCGCACGTTTTATCCCGAGGCGACGGTGACCTTCGAGGTCGGGGACGGTGGCGGGCACTACCACGTCCCGCTCACCCTGAGCCCGTTCGCCTACTCGACGTACCGGGGCAGTTAGGCGGCCGTCAGGCCGGGACGGCGGCCGGGTGCGGGCGGAGTCCCACCACCGGGAGCCTCCGGCGTCACCGGGTGCTCGGGAGTCTCAGGAGCCACCCGTTCCTACGTGCTCGTTGGCGCCTTTGAGCACACAGCCTGCGGCGCGCGGCATGCGCACACCCCGGGCCGGGCTGGCCCATCCCGTCGCCGTCGTCCCGCCGGCTGGGGTCTTCGTGCGAGGACCCGGTGGCCGACCCGGTCAGGCCTTCGGCGCCAGGCAGAGTGCGCCTGGCTGGCCGGCCAGCGTGGGGCCGGCCGCTCCCTCCCGGTCCTCACCGTCAGGACACCGCCAACAAGTCACCTCGCAGGCCCGGAGTTCCACCGCCTGCGCGGCCACCCGCAGCTGGTGCGGTGCCGGGCGCGTCTGCCGGGTCATGATCGACTGGCCGGTTGCGTTGTCAGTGAATAGCGCCGTCAACGCAACCCGGCGCCGTATCCGCGGTCAGCTGCCAAGGAGGGCCGTGAGTAGGGAGTCCGGACTGACACCCCGATGGAGCAGCAGGTCGGCGGCCACCGGCTGGGGACCCTGGGCCTCGATCCGAGCGCCTTCGCCCTGGTCGGCGCGGTCATAGATCAGGCGGGCGCAGATGTCGCGGTACAGGCGGGCCACGCCGGAGGCCGAGGCCGGGAGGTTGATCGCGGCCAGCAGGGCGGCGCGGGCCTCGCCCCGGCGGCGCTCGCCTTCGTCGGCGAACGGGATGCCGGCGACCACCGGGGAGACCGCCACCACCCGGTCGCGGCGTTGTTCGAGGGCTTTGGTCACGCCGGGCAGGCCGAGGATCGGCAGCATGGCGGCCACCGGGTTGCTCGGACCGAGGATGATCAGGTCGGCCGACTCGATGGCGGCCAGCACGCCGGGGGCCGGCGCCGCCGTGCCGATGCCGTCGAAGCGGACGCCGCGCACGCCCGGGGCGGCCTGCTCGCGGACCAGGTACTCCTCGTAGTGCAGGAGGCGGCCGTCGGTGGTGGTGATCATGGTGGTGACGTCGTGGTCGGTCATCGGCAGGACCCGCACCCGCACGCCGAGGGCGGCGGTGAGCCGGGCGGTCACCCCGGTCAGCGTCGCACCGCTGCTGAGCAGGCCGGTGCGGTACAACTGGGTCCCCAGGTCCAGGTCGCCGAGGCTGAACCAGCTCTCGCCGCCGAGGTCCCGCAGGGCCGTCATGGCGCGGAACGACTCGTCCCGGACCCCCCAGCCCCGGTCCGGGTCCTGGCGGCCGGCCAGCGCGTACAGGGTGGTGTCGATGTCCGGGCAGATCCGCAGGCCGTGCAGGCGCAGGTCGTCGGCGGTGTTGACGACCAGGGTGAGGCGGGCCGGGCCGACCGCCCGGGCCAGCACCCGCCACAGCCGGGACGCGCCGATGCCGCCGCCCAGGCCGACGATCCCGGCCACCTCAGCGCCTGCCGTTCATAGCTCACTCCGTTTTCCGAGCGTTGCGCGGCTCATCATAAACGCTGAGCTATTGCCGCTGGCCGGCCCGGCGAGAGACGATCAACCAGGCACCGCAGCCGAATCCGTGGGGGCGCCCTGATGGCGGACAGCACGCCGCGGCAGATCCTGGTCGTGGATGACGACGAACGGGTCCGCACGCTCCTGTCCTGGCAGCTGGAGGCCGAGGGGTACTCGGTGCGGTCGGCCGCGGACGGGGCCGACGCCCTCGACCGCATCGTCCGCGACCGCCCCGACCTGATGATCCTCGACCTCTCGCTGCCGGGGGTGGGCGGCCTGGACGTGCTGCGCCAGGTCCGCCAGCAGGACGAGCCAGCGGGGATCGCCCCGCTGCCGGTGATCATCTTGTCCGGCCGCAGCGGCGAGACCGACCGCATCGTCGGGCTGGACTTCGGCGCGGACGACTACCTGGTCAAGCCGTTCTCCCCGGGCGAGCTGGCGGCCCGGGTCCGGTCGGTGCTCCGCCGGGCCGCGCCGCCGGGCGGTACCGGCCCGGGACCGGCCCGCGACGGCCACCGCGACCTGCGGATCGACGAGGCCGCCCGGGAGGTGTTCGTCCGGGAGCAGCTGGTGGACCTCACCGCCCGCGAGTACGACCTGCTGGCCTTTCTGGCCCGGCATCCCCGCCAGGTGTTCACCCGGGCCCAGCTGCTGCGGTCGGTGTGGGACAGCGAGGCGGACTGGCAGAGCGACGCCACGGTGACCGAGCACGTGCACCGGCTGCGGGCCAAGCTGGAGGACGACCCGGCCCAGCCGCGCTGGCTGCACACGGTCCGCGGGGTCGGCTACCGGATGGACGCCTGACGTGACGGCCGACGCCGCCGCCACGGCCAGCGACCTGAGCCACGCTGACAGCCTCGGGCTGCTGCACAAGCAGACCGCGGTGCTGGAGCTGCTGGCCTCCGGAGCCCCGCTGACCGAGGTGCTGACCAGCGTGGTCATCGCGCTGGAGGAGCTGATGGACGGGGCCCGCTGCTCGATTCTGCTGCTGGACGCCGAGACCGCCACGCTGCGGCACGGGGCGGCCCCGACGCTGCCGGTGAGCTACTCCCGTGCCATCGACGGCATGAGCATCGGGCCGGACGCCGGCTCGTGCGGCACCGCCGCCTACTTCGGCACCCCGGTCATCGCCGAGGACATCGCGGCCGACCCCCGGTGGGAGCGGTACCGGGCCACCGCGATGCCGTACGGGCTGCGGTCCTGCTGGTCCAGCCCGATCAGCGGCCGGACCGGTTGCATGGGCACGTTCGCGGTCTACCGCGACCACGCCCACCAGCCCGGCCCCCGCGAGCGGGAGCTGGTGCAGCGGTTCAGCCACCTGGCCTCGATCGCCATCGACCACGAGCGGCTGTTCGGCGCGCGCCGGGAGGCCGAGATAGCCCGGAGTGCGGCCGAATCAGCCAGCCAGGCCAAGTCGGCCTTCGCCACCGCGCTCAGTCACGAGCTGCGCACCCCGCTGCAGGCCATCGCCGGGTTCACCGAGCTGCTGAGCACGCTCCCGCTGAACGAGGAGCGGCGCGCGGCGGCGCTGGGCCACATCCAGGACGCCACCGCCCACATCGCGGCGCTGGTCGACGACGTGCTGGACATCGCCAAGATCGAGGCAGGCGCGCTGTCGCTGCAGCTCACCGACGTGGACGTGGCCACCGTCATCCAGGACGTGCTGGACCTGGTCAGCCCGCTGGCCGCCGACCGGGGTATCACCCTGCACCCGCGGCCGGTCACCGGCACGGTCCGGGCCGACGAGCGCCGGTTGCGCCAGGTGCTGATCAACCTGGTCACCAACGCCGTCCGCTACAACCGGCCCGCGGGCACGGTCGAGGTCGCCGCCGAACCTGGTGACAGCGTGATCGGCATCGCGGTCACCGACAACGGCCCGGGGATCCCGGCCGGGCAGCTGGACCGGCTGTTCGTGCCGTTCGACCGGCTCAGCGCCGAACAGGGACGAGAACAGGGCGCCGGGCTGGGGCTGCCGCTGGCCCGCGGCCTGGCCGAGGCCATGGGGGGCGAGCTGGCGGTGACCAGCCGCCCCGGCGCGGGCAGCACGTTCACGGTCCGGCTCCCCTGGGCGGGTCTCAGCCCAGCGTGACCGGCAGCGAGGACAGGCTGCGGACCAGCAGGCTGCCCCGCCAGTGCAGGTCACCGGGCTCGCCGGCCAGGGCCAGGGCGGGGAACCGGCTGAGCAGGCGGCCGATGGCGATCTGCCCCTCCAGCCGGGCCAGCGGCGCGCCCACGCAGTAGTGCGGGCCGTGCCCGAAGGCCAGGTGGCCGCCGGGCGGCCGGGTCAGGTCGAGCACGTCCGGGTCGGCGTAGACGTCCCGGTCGCGGTTGGCGGCCAGCAGCGAGATCAGGACCAGCTCGTCGGCCGGGATGATCGCGTCCCCGGCCGCCACCGGCTCGGTGGTGAACCGCACGGTGGCGATGTGGATGGACCCCTCGTACCGCAGGAATTCCTCGATCGCGGCGGGCAGCAGCGCGGGAGCGGCGCACAGCCGGGCCAGCTCGGCCGGGTGCCGCAGCAGCGCCAGCACCCCGTTGCCGATCAGGCTGACCATCTTCTCCAGCCCCGCCACCAGCAGCAGGAAGGCCATCCGGACGAGCTCGTCGGGCCACAGCGCGCCCTCCGGGCTGGTCTGGTGGACCAGATCCGACAGCAGGTCATCGGCGGGTGAGACCCGCTTGGCGTCGATCAGCGCGGTCAGATAGGCGGAGACGCTGCGCTCGGACTCCCGGGCCACGTCCGGCGGCACCGACGAGACGATGGCCTTGGACCAGCGGCGGAAGTCGTTGCGGTCGGCGGCCGGGACCCCGAGCAGTTCGCAGATCACGGTGACCGGCAGCGGGACCGCGTAGTCCTCGATCAGGTCGGCCGGGCCGTCCGGGGGCAGCCGGTCGAGCAGGTCGTCGGCGATCTGCTCGATCCGCGGCCGCAGCCGCGCCACCGTCCGCGCGGTGAACGCCCGGTCGACCAGCGAGCGGAGCCGGGTGTGGGCGGGCGGGTCGGTGTTGAGCATGTGCGCCGACAGCGGCGACTCGTACGGGCCGGCCGGGCCGGGCAGCAGCGCCCGGACGCCGAAGAAGTCTGTACTCAGCCGGGGATCGGCGAGCAGCGCCCGGGCCTCGTCGTAGCCGGTGATCAGCCACACCGGCTCACCGCCGGTCATCACCGCCCGTTGTACCGGGGCGGCCTGCCGCAGCCGCCGGTAAACGGACCACGGATCCTGTACAAATGCGCGATTGAGCGCGGTGAGCTCGCCGGTCTGCTGCATATCGCGCTCCCTTTCCCCCGGGGAACTGATAGCACGGTGCATTCAGCCAATTCTTTTCGCCCGAAAATATTTTTTTATTTGCCGGAAGCCGGAAAACATATGTCACGAAAAACCCGGGCCCGGCGGACCCCGCCTCCGCCGGCCCCGGATGCCCCTGCTTAGGGCGATCCGACTCGAACACGATACCGGCGCCGGCCGTGATCTGCCGGGTGGCTTCACTACCAGGATAAGGACAATCCAGCCGGGCCCGGCGACCGTATGAACTGATTTGCCGACCACCCGCTCCGGTCGGCCGGCAAGGGCGGAACGCTCAATAATTTACCAGGTCTGCGATTCACGGTAACAATGGTGACGGGATTTCGGTGATCTCACCGAAAAGGCACGCCGCCCACCCGGCGAACCGCGGCCGGATGTCCCGGCCGGTGTTTGGCGACGGTATACGCACACGATTGCGTAACGGAGCGTAGCCGCATCGTGAGCGAGTGCGGCTGACCTGGCTCTCCGCCCTTCCGATGGCCCGGTGAAGTCGTCAGGTCATCGGCCATTTAGGCAGAATCAATTCCAAAGGTCTTGAATGTGCCTATCTTGACCATTGAGACGCCGCGCCGCGGGGGGCGACACGGCCGGCTCTGGAACGGCGGGCAGCGGGGGCGCTGCCCGGCGGACCACGTCTCCAGCACGGGGAAAGGACACGGGGAAGCGATGCCGATGCCGGTATCCGCAGACGCCGGGGGCGCCACCGCAGGTCGCGGTGCGCAGGCCCGGCGGCGGGAGTTCGCCGCCTTCCTGCGCAGCCGCCGCGAACGGATCAGCCCGGAAGCAGTCGGGATCCGGGCCACCGACCGGCGCCGCACGCCCGGGCTCCGCCGCGAGGAGGTCGCGGAGCTGGCCGCGGTCGGGGTGACCTGGTACACCTGGCTGGAGCAGGGACGGCCGGTCCGCGCGTCCGCGCAGGTGCTGCAGGCCATCGCCGACGCGCTGCTGCTCGACCCGAACGAGCGGGCCTACCTGTTCACGGTGGCCGAGGTGGCGCTGCCACCCACCCAGGCGCTGGCCGGGCAGCAGGACCGGGACATCCCCCCGTTCCTGCCCGCGCTGCTCCGCCAGCTCGACCCGTTCCCGGCCGCGGTCCAGAACGCCCGCTGGGACGTGCTGGCGTTCAACCGCGCCTTCGACGGGCTGCTCGGCCTGGGCAAGCTGCCTCCGTCGCAGCGGAACGCGCTGATGCTGTACTTCACCGATCCCGACCGGCCCCGGCAGTGGCTGGAGTGGGAGGAGCACGCGCCCCGCCTGGTCAGCATGTTCCGCACCACGATGGCCCGGCACGTGAGCGACCCGGACTGGCAGCAGCTGCTGGACCGGCTGCGGCAGGCCTCGCCGTTGTTCGACCGGCTCTGGCAGCAGCACGAGGTCGGGGTGTACGGCAACCTGCCCAAGCACTTCCGGCACCCGGACGTCGGCGAGCTCAGCCTGATCCGCTTCCACCTGTGGGCCGAGCCCCGGGAGGACGGGCTGCTGGCGGTGGGCTACACCCCGGCCGACCCGGACACCGAGGTAAAGCTGCGCCGTCTGCTCCCGCTCGCGACCGCGGAAGCGGTGTCGTAACGGCTGGGCCGGCCCTGGTGACCGCGAACCGGACGGCCCCAGCCGCGGCCACCGCCGCGCCGACCCCCCAGGCCAGGTCGGGCGGCGGGTGGCCGGGGCCCGGCAGCCCGCTGGTGAACGACGCGATCAGCAGCAGCACGGCGATCCCGAGCGCGGTACCCAGCTGAGCCGCGGTGTTGATGACGCCCGACGCGCTGCCCCGCCAGCGCTCGCTGACGTCGGTGCCCAGGCCGGTGGCGGCGACCGACGACAGCCCGATGCCCAGGCCCGCGGCGGCCGCGCAGACCGGTACCGCCCAGGCCGAGCGGACGGCCGGGATGAGCGCGGCGTCGGCCACCGCGATGATCGCCAGCCCGGCCGCCACCACCCGCGGCGCGGACCAGCGGCGCAGCCCGGCCGCGGCGGCGGCCGACCCGGCGATGACCAGCAGGCTGAACGGCAGCAGGGTAGCGGCCGCCTCGATCGGCGTGCGGTGCAGGGTGTCCTGCAGGTACAAGGTGACCAGCGTGATCACCGAGCTGGTGGTGGCGGTGTTGAGGAAGCCCCCGAGCGTCCCCTGGCGAAGCGTCCGGATGCGCAGCAGCGGGGCCGGCAGCAACGGCGCGGCCGCCCGGCGGTCGACCGCCACGAACCCGGCCGCCAGGACCAGGCTGGCCCCCAGCAGCAGCCCGCCCGCCAGCCGGCCGGTGGGCTCGGCGATGAGGGTGGTACCGACCACGAACGCCATCACCGCAGCGGTGAAAATGGCCGATCCGGCCAGGTTGAGCGAGGTCGCCAGCCGGCCGTCGGCCCCGGCGGGCACCGAGATCACGATGGCGGCGGCCAGCGCGGCCGCCAGCGGCAGGTAGGCCCAGAACACGAACCGCCAGCTGGCCAGGTCGGTGACGATGCCGCCGATCACGAAACCGCTGGCGCCGGCGGCGGCCCCGGCCGCGCTCCAGGCGGCGATCGCCCGCTGCCGGGCTGGCCCCTCCTCGGTCACCGTGGTCAGCAGCCTCAGCGCGGACGGCACCGACGCGGCCGCGGCCGCCCCCTGCAGGCAACGGCCCGCGGTCAGCGCGGCCACCGAGGAGGCGGTGGCCGCCACCACCCCGCCAGCGGCGAGCACCCCCAGGTTGACCAGGATCGTCCGGCGGTGGCCGAAGCGGTCGCCGAGCCGGGCGCCCAGCATCAGCAGGCCGCCGAAGAACATCGAGTACCCGGTGGCCACCAGCGTGCTGGACGACGGCGACGCGTGCAGGCTGGCGATCATGGCGGGCAGCGCGGTGACGACCACCGTCACCCCGAGCACGTCGACGAACTGCACCAGGCAGAGTGCGGTGACCGCGAGGGCCGGGGCGGACCGCGGGTGGCTCACCCCGGGTGGTTACCCGCTGACCGGGCGGGCTAACGCGAGCGGGTCAGGCCGGGCTGGTGTGCCGTACCCGGCGGCGCAGGTCGCCGTGGCCGCTGTCGAAGCCGTGGGCAACCAGCCAGGCGGTCATCCAGGCCGGGTCCGGGTGGCTGCTGGGCACCACGTTGTAGATGTAGTTGATACCGCGGGCGGCCGCCTCCGCCTCCAGGTGGTTGACGATGAACGCGCCCAGGCCGGCCCCGCGCCGGGCCGGGTCGACCAGGAAGGTGATCTCCGCGTCGCCCCACTCGCTGTCCAGCCAGCCGTAACCGGCCACGGTGCCGTCGTCGTCGCTGACGTGCCACCACTCGTTGGCCATCGGCTCACCCGGGGCCGGCCGGTCGAAGCCGACCGCGGCCAGCTCGGCCGGGCCGAACATCCGCTGCTTACCGGCGTCCCAGCGGGGCGTGTCCTCTTTTTCCCAGTGCAGGCCCATCACGTCTCCCCTGGCACGGATTACTTCGGCACGGCTTCGGACGGCGGGTCGCTGGGCACCAGCACGGTGCTGGCCATCCGGCGCAGCTCGACCCGGCGGATCTTGCCGGTGGCGGTGGTGGGGTAGCCGGGCACGAACACCACCTTGCGGGGCCGCTTGAACGACGGCAGCCCCTGGCGGCAGAACTCGATCAGGTCGTCCTCGGTCACCGACCGGCCGTTCTCGAGCACCACGTAGGCGACCGGTTTCTCCAGGCCGTTGGTGTCCGGGGCGGCGACCACCACGGCCTGGGCCACCGCTTCGTGGGCCAGCAGGCGGCCCTCGACCTCGGCCGGGCTGACCCAGATGCCGGACGCCTTCAGCATGTCGCCCGTGCGGCCCAGGCAGGCGTAGTAGCCGTCGGGGTCCTGGACGTAGGTGTCGCCGGTCCGCAGCCACTCGCCCTGGAACACCTGGCGCGAGGTGTCGTACCGGGACCAGTAGCCGGTGGCGGTGGACGCGCCGCGGACGAACAGCGTGCCGGGGGTGCCGGGCGGCACGTCCTGGCCGCTCTCGTCGAGCAGGCGCAGGTCGTAACCGGGCACCGCGACCCCGGTGGTGCCCGCCTTGACCTGGCCCGGCCGGTTGGACAGGAAGATGTGCAGCATCTCGGTCATGCCGATGCCGTCGAGGATGTCCACCCCGAAGTGGGAGGTCCACCGCTGGTAGAGCGCGGCCGGCAGGGCCTCGCCGGCCGAGGCGGCCAGCCGGACCCCGGCCAGCGCGCCGGCCGGCAGCCCGGCTCGCAGCATGTTGGCGAAGAACGTCGGGCCGGCGAAGAACAAGGTGGCCCCGTACTTGGCGGCCGCGTCGGCGATCACGTCCGGCCGGGACGGGCTGGGCTCCAGCACCGCGGTCGCCCCGGCCGAGAGCGGGAACAGCAGCGAGTTGCCGAGCCCGTAGGCGAAGAACGCCTTGGCTGCCGACAGGCACCGGTCCTCGGGCCGGATGCCGAGCACCTGGCGGCCGTAGGTCTCGCACACCACCTCGATCGCGGCCTGGCGGTGCATGGCCGCCTTGGCCGTGCCGGTGGTGCCCGAGGTGTAGAGCCAGAACGCGGGCGAGTCGGGGCCGGTCGGGTACACGGTATCGTCGGCCGGCCCGGAGGCCAGCTCACCCAGCCGGTGCACCGGCACCGGCGCACTGTGCTGCCCGGTTTCGGCCAAGGCGGTGTCGGCCAGGATCCCGGTCAGCTCCGGGGCGGCGGCGGCCGCCCCGATCGCGACCGGGCCGAACTCGGAGGTGACGGCCAGGAAGCGGGCCCGGGAGTCGCGCAGCAGCTCGGCCACCCCGTCGGCGTGCAGCATGGTCGACACCGGCACCGGGACCGCGCCGATCCGCATGGCGGCCAGGTACACCACCACGAACTGCGGCGAGTCGGCCATCAGCATCAGCACCCGCTGCTCGGGCTGCAGGCCGAGCGTGCGCAGCCCGGCCGCGGTCCGGCACACCTGGTCGTGCAGCCCCGCGTAGCTGAGGTCACCGGCCGCCCCGGTCAGCGCGATCCGCGGCGCGTCCCCGGCGGCCAGCCGCCGGTCGAGCAGGTACTCACAAGCGTTGAAGAGCTGCACGCTGCGCTCCACTTTTCCGTATAGAACTTTCCGTAAAGACGGCCTAGGCGAGATGGACGTAGTCGTAGTCGAACGGCTGCCCGTTGATCCCGTTGCGGGGCGGCGCGATCCAGGCCGCGATCTTGCCGCGCTCGTGCACCGGCTGCATCAGCGAGCGGACGTGCGTCTTGTCCACGTCGGTCGGCAGCCACTGGGCGCTGCGCCGGGACCACTCGTCGGCCGGCAGCAGCTCGCCGTCCGGGCTGGCCTCGACGCCGGCGAACGCCCCGACCTTGCGGTTGAACGCCACGTGCGGGAGCTTCAGCCGGTGCGCCAGGCCCGCCTCGGCCAGGATCTTGTTCCAGCGCTTGACCCCGCCCTGGCAGTCGGCGATGTACTCGCGCCGCAGGTCGGTGTTGAGGCCGGTCAGCGCGCTCACCTCGGTCTGCCCGATCTGGCCGTCGTCCAGCGAATCGACCATGATCGCGTCGTCGGTCAGCCGGTGGTCGTCCTTGCGCCGTTCTTCCATCCAGCGGCCCTTCAGCCCCGCGGTGTAGTAGTTGGCCACGTTAGTGGACGTCTCGCCGCCGAACAGGTCGAGGGACACGCTGTAGTGGAAGTTCAGGTACTTCTGGATCATCGGCAGCGGGACCACCCCGAGCGCGGCCACGTCGTCGGTGTCGTTCTCGACCATGACCTGGGCGGTCCGGCTGACCACCCGGTCCACCCCGGTGGTGCCCACCATCATGTGGTGGGCCTCCTCCTTGAGCATGAACTCACAGGTCCGGGACAGCGGGTCGAACGCGCTCTCCTTCAGCGTGCCGAGCTGGTACTTGCCATCCCGGTCGGTGAAGTAGGTGAACATGTAGAACGACAGCCAGTCGGGGGTCTCCTCGTTGAACGCGCCGAGGATGCGGGGGGAGTCCTCGCTGCCGGAGTTGCGGTGCAGCAGCTCCTCGGCCTCCTCGCGGCCCTCGCGGCCGAAGTAGGCGTGCAGCAGGTAGACCATGGCCCACAGGTGGCGCCCCTCTTCCACGTTGACCTGGAACAGGTTGCGCAGGTCGTACAGGGACGGCGCGGTGGCCCCCAGGTTGCGCTGCTGCTCGACGCTGGCCGGCTCGGTGTCGCCCTGGATGACGAGCAGCCGCTGCAGGTCGGCGCGGTACTCGCCGGGGACCTTCTGCCAGGCGGGCTCACCCATGTGCTGCCCGAACGCGATGCGGCGGTCCTGGGCGCGCTCGGCCAGGAAGATGCCCCATCGGTAGTCCTTCATGGCCACGTGCCCGAAGTGGGCCCAGCCCTCCCGGCCCACGTTGACCGCGGTGCGCAGGTATACGTCCTGGGTCGGCAGGGTCGGGCCCATCGACTCCCACCAGTTCAGGAAGTTCGGCTGCCAGGACTCCAGGGCCCGCTGCAGCCGCCGGTCCTCGCGCAGCGCGACGTTGTTGGGGATCTTCTCGGTGTAATCGGGCGCTGTCATCGTGGTCAGACTCGCTTTCGGTCGAAGTCGGCGCGCTGCCCGGTGCCATAGCGGCGCAGCGCGCCGTCCGGGCCCGAGGCGTTCGGCCGGTAGAAGATCCAGTTCTGCCAGGCGGTCAGCCGGCCGAAGATCTTGGTCTCCAGGGTCTCCGGCCCGGCGAACCGGTAGTTCGCCTCCAGGCCGGTCAGGGCGTCCGGGCTGAAGCTGGCCCGCTCCTCGATGGCGATGCGGACCTCCTCGTCCCAGTCGATGTCGTCCGGGGCGAAGGTGACCAGCCCCAGCTCCTCGGCGTCCTCGGCGGTCAGCGCGTCCCCGGCCCGCTTCTCGACCTCGGCCAGGGCCTGCTCGTCACCGAGGAAGCGGGTCTGCAGCCGGGTCAGGCCGTTGCTCATCGGCAGCGGGCCCCGGTTCATCGGCCCGGCGGTGATCGTGGCCGGATCGGCCTCCGGATCGATCTCCTCGAAGACGCCGGCCAGCTGGAACGAGCGGTCGGCGGCCAGCGCCAGCTCCAGCAGCGACCCGGCGAAGCAACTGCCCGGCTCGATCAGCGCCAGCAGGCTGCGGCTGGTCACGTCGAGCCGCTTGAGCGTGCGCTTGAGGTACAGCACGATCTCGGTCGCCAGCCAGTCGTCGGCGTGGTCAAGCAGCAGCTGGTCGTATGACAGCACGCTGGCAGTGTCGCCTTCCGTGCTGAGCACCCAGGTGCCGAGCTCCAGCTCGTTGGTGCGCAGGTCCAGGATCAGGTCGTCCAGCTCCCGGGTCATGGCCAGGGTCCAGAAATCAGCGCCCTGCTCGTGCACGGCGGCGATGCCGTCGGGCGCCCCGGTGTCCGGGCCGCGCACGGTGATCTCGGCCACCGCCCGGTCCCGGTCCAGCTTGGCGGTCACGTAGCGGTAGGAGATCTCGGTGCCGGACCGGGTCTTGTCCAGCGGGGTCAGCTCGGCCCCGGCCGCGCCGTCGCCATCGGCGGGCCGGTGCGAGCGGCCGGCCAGGCCGGCCGCCCGGGCGGCGACTGCCTCGTCCCACTTGGCCCGCGGCACCACCTCATCGACGAGCCGCCACTGGACGGCCTTGCGGCCGCCGATCCCCTCGGCCCGGGTGGAGAAGTAGTCGGCCCGGTCGCGGCGCACGTGCCGCTTGTCCACCACCCGGGTCAGGCCGCCGGTGCCGGGCAGCACGCCGAGCAGCGGCAGCTCGGGCAGGGACACCGACGAGGAGCGGTCGTCGATCAGCATCAGGTGGTCGCAGGCCAGGGCCAGCTCGTAGCCGCCGCCCGACGCGGTGCCGTTGATCGCGGCCAGCCAGGTCTGGCCGGAGGCGGCGGTGGCGTCCTCGATACCGTTGCGGGTCTCGTTGGTGAACTTGCAGAAGTTCACCTTCCACGGGTGCGGGGAGGCGGCCAGCATCCGGATGTTGGCGCCGGCGCAGAAGATCTTGTCCTTGCCGCTGGTCACCACCACCGTGCGCACCTCGGGGTGCTCGAACCGGAGCCGCTGGACCGCGTCGTAGAGCTCGATGTCGACGCCGAGGTCGTAGGAGTTGAGCTTGAGCTCGTAGCCCGGCACCAGGCCGGCCTGCTCGTCGACGTCCATGGTCAGCGTGGCCACGGGGCCGTCGAAGGCCAGCCGCCAGTGCCGGTAGCGGGAGGGATCAGTCCGGAAATCGACCAGTGGCGTAGTCATGATCGTCCTCTGTGGGAGCCAGTCATTCCATGTTCTACGTTTGTGAGTAGATTCGTCAAGACTCCGTAGTATTTTGCCCGGCGGGATCGGCGGGATCGGCGGTCACGATGACCTCGCCCGGTGGCGGGTCGGTGTAGGCCAGCTCGACCATGTCCGCCCGCCGCCGCAGCACCTGCCGCTGGTTCACGTACCCCTTGTCGGTGATCTCGCCCGCGTCCAGGTCGGCCGGATCGTCCAGCAGGACCAGCCGCTCGATCCGGGTGGCCGAGCCCGCGGTCGCGTTGTGCCGGGCCAGCGCGGCCGCCAGGGCCCGCCGCAGCTGGCCGGGCGGCTGCCCGTTCGCCTGGGCCGGATTGAGCCAGGCCAGCGCGCAGGCGTAGGCCCGGTCCTCGCCCGCGATCACCGCGTCGGCCAGCAGCGGGGCGGCCGACAGCAGCGCGGTGCGGACCGCGCCGACCCGGACGAACGTGCCGCTGGTGAGCTTGAAGTCCTCGGCCAGGCGGCCGCGGAACACCAGGCCCCCGTTCGGGTCGCCGGCGTCGGCCAGGTCCACCGCGTCCCCGGACCGGTAGAAGCCCTCGGTGTCGAACGCGGCCGCGGTCAGGTCCGGGCGGCCCAGGTAGCCCGGGGTCACCATCGGGCCCTTGACCCGGATCTCGTACGCCCCCTCGGCCGGGACCAGCTTGACCTCGGCCCCCGGCAGCGGCGCGCCAATGCAGCGGGCGTCAGTGAACGGGAAGTGGGCGGTGGTCACGGCCGGGCCGGTCTCGGTCGCCCCCCACGATCCGGTGACCGGGACCGGGTGGCCGGCCACGCCGACCGCCAGGTCGCTGAGCCGGTCGCGCAGCGCGGCGGGCAGCGCGGCTGCCGCGTTGAACATCAGCCGCAGGCGGCCGAAGAACCGGGCCGCGAACACCGGGTCGGCCGCCAGCGCCGGTACCAGCTGCGCGTAACCGGCCGGGACGTTGAAGTACACGGTCGGCGGCACGTCGGCCAGATTGCGGACGGTCTGCCCGAACAGCGCCGGCACCGGCCGCCCGGTGTCGATGTACAGGGTGCCGCCGTTGGTCAGCACCATGTTCAGGTTGTGGTTGCCGCCGAATGTGTGGCTCCACGGCAGCCAGTCCACGATGACCGGCGGCTCCGCGGCCAGGAACGGCCACACCTGCCGGATCATCTGCTGGTTGGCGGCCAGCATGCGGTGCGTGTTGACCACGCCCTTGGGGGCGCCGGTCGACCCCGAGGTGAACAGGATCTTGGCCACGCTGTCCGGCTCCACCGCGGCCGCGGCCGCTGCCACGGCCGGGCCCGGCACGGTGGCCAGCAGGTCGGCGAGCTGCTCGGCCCCGGGCCGCCGGCCTGCGCTCACGATCACCGGCCGGGACGCCCGCCGGGCGGCCCCGGCCGCCTGCACTGCGTCCAGGGCAGCCGCGTACCGTTCAGCATTATCCGCGAATACGGCGCCGGGATCGGTCAGGCCGGCGATCTGCCGGATGCGGGCATGATCGGCGCTCTGCAGCGAGTACGCCGCACTGACCGGGGCGACCGGGACCCCGGCGCTCATCGCGCCCAGCGTCACCATCAGGTGGTCGATGCTGTTGCCGGACAGCACCAGCAGCGGCCGGTCCGGCCCCAGGCCCCGGTCGAGCAGGGCCTGCCCGATGCTGTCGGCGGCCGCGACGGCGTTGCCGTAGCGGCAGATCCGCCAGTCCCCGGCGCCCTTGCGCTCGGCCACCAGCACCCGCCCGGGGTCGACCCGGGCCCACGCCCGCACGCTGTCGAGCACGGTCCGGGGATAGCGGCCCAGCGGCTCGGCCGACCGGAGCAGCAGGTCACCGCCGTCGGCGCCGGAGGCGGTTATGCGTGGCGGGGCGAACAGCGGCGCTGGAACATCGTTGATCAGCATCGCCCGTCCCCGGATCGGCAGCTGAGACCTATTCGTAACCCGTTGGGCCGTGCATGCACAAGGGTCTCACCCGACGTCGTTGAGGCGCTGCCATTCCCGGCCGGCCGCGGCCGACCACTGCTGGTGCTGCTCGCCGAACAGGCGGGCCGCCTCGAGCCCGCTCCACCGGGCCGGCAGCAACTCCCGGGGCAGGGCCGGGTCCAGCGCCGGGAATCGCCGCCAGGCGTGCACCAGCTCGATCTGGCGGCCGAGCACGTCCTCCGGCGCGGGCGGCCGGAACTCCTCGATGAACTGCTCGTACTCCTCCTCGATGGCGGTCAGGTCCCAGGCGGTGGCCACCATCACCCGTTCGTCGCCGAGCCCGGACCGGCGCGCGGTGAACACGTGCGCGTCGTCGGCGATCCCGGCCTCGCGCAGCACCCGGACCGCTTCGGCTTCCCGGTCCGGGTGCGGGCTGATCCACAGGCCGGGGCCCAGCGACCCGAAGCCCGCCCAGCTGAGCCGGGTCCGGACCACGTGCCGGGCGCGGCGGTCGCTCTCCGGGATCCGGGCCGAGATCAGCAGCCAGCGGCCGTCCCAGTCCGGGTCCGGGCCGGTGAACGAGTAGATCCGGGCCGCCCCGTCGGTCAGCATCTGGCGGGCCGCCCCGGTCAGCCGCCAGCGGGTCCGGCGGCCGGCCTTCTCGGCGGTCAGCCAGCCCGCGGCGGCCGTCCGCATCAGCGCCTGCCGGGTCGTCTTCTGCTCGATGCCCAGCCGCGCGAAGGTGGCCAGCACGGCCGACGTCCACGCCGTCCCGTCTCCGGTCAGCACGAACTCACCGAGCAGGGTCAGCAGCAGCCCGCGGGCGCTCGGCGCGCCGGCCTCCTGCCGCCGGGACAGGGTGGGGACGGTCATGGTCAGGCCCTGACGTAGTGCCGCACGCCGTCCACCTCGGACCGCCGCAGCCGGCCTGCCAGCATCAATACGTCCAGGTGGGCCATGGTCTCGGTCACCGCCAGGCACTGCGACAGCACGTCCAGCTCGCCGAACTGCCGTCCGCGGCGGGTCCAGAGCATGAGGTGGGCGGACTCGGACGCGGTGCTGGCCCCGGCGTCGACGGTCTCGTCGATCTGGGTCAGCCGGGTGTCGTGGTGGTCGATCAGCTCGTCGACCCGGTGGTGGACGCTCGGCGCGACCGGGCCGTGGGCGGGCAGCAGCCGCCGGTCGGGCAGCGCCCGGACCAGCCGCAGCGAGTCCAGGTAGTCGCGGAGCGGGTATTCGGCGACGTTCTGCTCGAAGCCGATCGAGGGCGTGATCCGCGGCAGCACGTGGTCACCGGCGAACATGACGTCGCGGGCGGCGTCCACGAACACCACGTGCCCGCGAGTGTGCCCGGGGGTGGCGTGCACCTGCCAGGCCCCGTCGGCGAACGGGATCTCCTGCGGGGCCCGCAGCCACTCGTCCGGGTCCTCCCACTCGCTGCGGTCGGTGCCCCCCGGTGCCTTGCTGATCAGCTCGACGAGATCGAGCGCACCGCCCAGGCGCAGCTGGCTGATCATCGGCTGCCAGGGCGGGATGGCCGGGTCCCGGACCGATCGCAGCGTCCCGGCCTCGCCCTCCCCGAGGCTGACCCGCATGCCGAACTCCCGCCGGAGGGTCACCGCCAGCGTGTAGTGATCGCGGTGAACGTGCGTGACCAGGAACCGGCGCACCCCCGCGAGACTGGAATCCAAAAGCTTGACGGCCTGCTCGAGCAGGTCGCGGGCCTCGGTGATGGCCCACCCGGAGTCGACCAGGGTCAGGCCGTCGCCGTCCCGCACCGCGTACACGTTGACCGCCCGCAGCCCGTCCTGGGGCAGCGGCAGCGGGATCCGGTAAACGCCCGCCCCCACGTCGTAGACGCCGGGGCTCGTCCAGTCCACATCCGGATCGTCCGCCTGAAGTTGCATCATCGTTCATGCTTAGCACGAGGTGGCCGATCGCCGGATGTCGCCTTCCTCACTGCCGTGGCGCTGACTGGTGTTAGCGGTAACACGCGCAGGCCGGGGCAAGCACGGCATACTAGGCTTGCGGCAGCGGCTTTCCGATAACCCCCCATCGTGGAAGCCGCTGTCGTCTTTTGTGCCGGTCAGGTACCGGGCGCGACCTGGATCTTGATGCCCTCACCAGCGCGGACGGCGGCCAGGGCGTCGGCGAAGCGGTCCAGCGGGTACGGGTCGGCCAGCAGCGGCCCGGTCGCCACCGCCCCGTCGGCCATCAGGTCGGCGGCGGCGCCGAAGCTGTTGAGCACGGCCATCGAGCCGACCACGGTGATCTCGTCGTTGTAGATGCGGAACGGGGACAGCGAGACCTCCGCGTCACCGCTGGCCACGCCGAAGATCAGCAGGCGGCCGCCGCGGTCGAGCCGGGTGAACGCGGCCTCGATCGCGGCCGGGGCCCCGGTCGCGTCGACCGCCACCCCGAACACCTCCCGGTCCAGGTCAGCGACGTCGGTCGCCACCGCCGTGGCCCCGGCCGCGGTGGCCGAGTCCAGGCGGGACGCCTTGCGGTCGACCACCGCCACCGAACGGGCGCCGGCCCGGTTGAGCAGCTGCATGAGCAGCAGGCCCATGGTGCCGGCCCCGATGACCAGGACGTCGGCGCCGACCACGTCACCCAGCCGCCGCAGCCCGTGCACGGCGCAGGACAGCGGCTCGATCAGCGCGCCCTGGGCGTCGCTGAGGTGGTCCGGGATCGGGTAGGCATTGGCCGCCGGGACCTTGACGTACTCGGCGAACGCGCCGTCGACGGTGTCACCGATCGCGTTCCAGTTGGCGCACAGGTTGCCGCGCCCGGCGTGGCAGGCCGGGCAGTGCCCGCAGAACAGCGACGGGTCGACCGCCACCCGCGCCCCGCTGCGCCATTCTGGCGGCACGTCGTCGCCCAGCGCCACCACCCGGCCCGCGAACTCGTGGCCGGGCACGATCGGGTACGGGGTGGGCGGGAACTCGCCGTCGGCGATGTGCACGTCGGTGCCGCAGATGCCGCAGGCACCGACCTGGACGACCAGCTCCCCGCGACCCGGCGCGGGATCCGGGACCTCTGCCAGGGCCAGCTTTCCGGGTGCTTCCCAGACCACCGCACGCATAGGTTTTGCCCCTCCTCGCTAGTCGCCGACCCGCTCGCCGCTGCCCGCGTCGAACAGGTGCAGATGGCTGGTGTCCACGCTGGCCTTGATGACCTCGCCCGGGCGCGGGTGGTCCCGGCCGCTGCGGACGATCACGGTGGCCTCGGGGTCGTCGGCCAGGCTGCCGTAGATGAACGAGTCGCTGCCCAGGTCCTCGACCAGCGCGACCTTGATGGTCAGGTCGCCGCTGACGCTCACCGACAGGTGCTCGGGCCGGATGCCGACCACCAGCTTTTCGTGCCCCTGGGCGCCTTGGAGCTGCCGGCTCGAGGGCCGGATCAGCGCCTGGCCGAGCCGCACCCCGTCGCTCTCCAGCGTGCCGTCGAACCGGTTCATGGCCGGAGAGCCGATGAACGAGGCCACGAACACGTTGACCGGCCGGTCGTACAGCTCGGTGGGCGAGGCGAACTGCTGGAGCTGACCGAGCCGCATCACCGCCACCCGGTCCCCCATCGTCATCGCTTCCACCTGGTCGTGGGTGACGTAGACGGTGGTGACGTGCAGGCGGCGCTGGAGCTCGGCGATCTGGGTGCGGGTCGACACCCGCAGCTGGGCGTCCAGGTTGGACAGCGGCTCGTCCATGCAGAACACCTTGGGCTCGCGGACGATGGCCCGGCCCATGGCCACCCGCTGGCGCTGGCCGCCGGACAGGTTGCGCGGCTTGCGGTCGAGGAAGTCCTCCAGGTCGAGCAGCTTGGCCGCCTCCCGGACCCGGCGGGCCCGCTCGTCCTTGTCCACGCCCTGCATCTTCAGCGCGAAGCCCATGTTCTCCCCGACCGTCTTGCTCGGGTAGAGGGCGTAGTTCTGGAACACCATGGCGATGTCCCGGTCCCGGGACGGCACGCCCACCATGTCCTTGCCGTCGATGCGGATCGACCCGTCGTCGATCTCCTCCAGCCCGGCCAGCATCCGCAGCGCCGTGGTCTTGCCGCAGCCGGACGGGCCGACCATGACCACGAACTCGCCGTCTTCGATGGGCAGGTTGAGCTCGTTCACCGCGGGCCGCTCGGCACCCGGGTAGATGCAGGTCGCGCCTTCGTAGGTGACCTCAGCCATGGTGTGCTCCTGAGTCTGAAACGTGGTGGGGTTTCACTTGATCGCGCCGAAGGACAGGCCGCGGACGAGCTGACGCTGGGCGATCCACCCGGCCAGCACCACCGGCAGCGTCGCGACCGTGGCGGCCGCCGCGAGCTGGGCGAAGTACAGCCCCTCAGAGGAGATGAAGCCGACCAGGAACACCGGCACCGTGGCGGCCTGGGTCGCGGTGAGGTTGACCGCGAAGAAGAACTCGTTCCAGGAGAAGATGGCGCAGATCAGCGCGGTCGCGGCCAGCCCCGGCGCGACGATCGGCAAGATCACCTCAACCACCGTGCGGCGCAGCGGCGCCCCGTCCATCTCGGCCGCCTCCAGCAGCTCGCCCGGCACCTCGAGGAAGAACGACCGCATCATCCACACCGCGATCGGCAGGTTCATCGCGGTATAGAGGATGACCAGCGTGAAGATGTTGTCCAGCATGTGCAGGTTACGGGCGGCGATGTAGATCGGGATGATCGCCGCCACCACCGGCAGCATTTTGGTGCTGATGAAGAAGAACAGCACGTCCCGCGTTTTCTTGACCGGCCGCAGCGACAGCGCGAACGCGCAGGGCGTGGCCAGGACGAGCACCAGGAACGTGGACACGATCGTGGCGAACGCGGAGTTGGCCACGTAGGGCCACAGCCCGCTGGAGAACACCGCCTTGTACTGCGACAACGTGGGCGAGAAGACGATGTGCGGCGTGTTGGTGTAGGCGCCGGCCTCGGTCTTGAACGAGGTGATCACCATCCACAGCACCGGGAAGAAGAACACGATCCCGACCACCCAGCCGACGATGCCCCACGTCAGGCTGTTGTTGCGGCGCTTGGCGCGCTTACCGGTGTACGGCGCCGGCTCGGCGGTCCGGGCGGCGGGGACTGCCGTGACGTTTGCGCTGGCCATCATGCCGCCTGTTCGGTGCCGGAGAACGAGGTGAAGATCAGCCGCAGCGCGAACGTCGCGACGATGATGGTGGCCACCACGACCACCACACCCATGGCGGCCGCCTGGCCGACCTGGAAGCCCAGGAACGCCCGCTGGTAGATGTAGAAGGGCAGGTTGGCGCTGGAGATACCCGGTCCGCCCTGGGTCATCATGTACACCGCGTCGAAGTCGTTGACCACGTAGATCGCGCCGAGCACGATACCCAGCTCGATGTAGCGGCGCAGGTGCGGCAGGGTCAGCTCACGGAAGATGGCGAAGGGTTTCGCGCCGTCGCAGCTGGCCGCCTCCAGGATGTCCTTGGGCTGGCTCTGCAGGCCCGCCAGGACCAGCAGCATCATGAACGGCGTCCACTGCCAGATCATCTCGATCATGACCGAGCCGAGCGGGAAGCTGCCGATCCAGTCGAACTTGCCGATGCCGAATGGCCGGAGGATGAAGTTCACGATGCCAAACGTGGGGTCGAGCATCGTGGTCTTCCACAGCAGCGCGGCGGCGACCGGCATGATCAGGAACGGCGTGATCAGCAGGGTCCGGACCACGCCGCGGCCGAGGAACTTGCGGTCCAGCAGCAGCGCGAACAGCACCCCGAGGACCATGGCGATGAACACGGTGCCGACCGTCATGATCACCGTGTTCAGCGCGGTGGTGCGGAACTGGCTGTCCTCGAACACCTGGGCGTAGTTGGCGAACCCGACGAAGTGCTGGGAGCCCGGCCGGACCAGGCTCCACGACTCCAGCGAGTAGTACAGCGTGACCAGGAACGGCAGCTGGGTGATGATGATCGTGAACACCAGCGCCGGCAGCAGCGGGGCCCGCCGGACCCAGCCGCGGCGGCGTTCGTCGCTGCGCGTGCGAAGCCGGTGGGTTCCGGCTACCGGGGGAGCGATCGCGGTCATTCTGGCCTCACTTCCGGTAGGTTTCGCCGACGGCCTGGGCGTACTTCTGAGCCTGGGACAGCGCGTACTGGACCGACTGGGAGCCGGCGATGGCCGCGCTGAACTGCTCGCTTACGTTGGTGCCGAGGTCCTGGAACTCGGGGATGTCCAGGAACTGGATGCCGGTATAGGGCACCGGTTTCAGGCACGGGCGGGCCGAGTTGGTGGCGTTGATCGACTGCAGGGTGAGCGGGCCGTAGACCGAGGACAGCTTCTTGTACTGCGGGATCTGGTAGCTGGAGAACCGGCTCCCCGGCGGCACGTGGGACCAGCCGAGCTTCTGGCCCACGGTCTTGATGTAGGTCTTGGAGGTCATCCAGGAGATGAAGTCCCAGGCCGCCTGCTTGTGCGGGGAGGTGTTGGGGATCGCCAGCGACCAGGTGTACAGCCAGCCGGACGGGCGGCCGTCCTGGGTCGGGGCCCAGGCGTAGCCGTTCTTGCCCGCCACCTTGCTGCTGGCCGGGTCCTCGATCGTGCTCACCGCCGAGGTGGCGTCGTACCACATGGCCGCGTCACCCTGGCTGAACAGGGTGGCGCACTCGGAGAAACCGGCCGCCGGCGCGCCCGGCTCGCCGTACTTCTGCACCAGCGACACGTAGTCGCTGACCGCGCTCGTCACCTCGGGGCTGGTGAGCTGGGCCTGCCACTGCGGGTCGAACCAGCGGCCGCCGTAGGCGTTGATCACCGTGTCCATCGGGGCCAGGTTCTCCCCCCAGCCCGGGTCGCCGCGCAGGCAGATGCCGACCAGGCCCTTGCTGTGCATGGTCTCGGCGATCTGCGCCACCTGCTTCCAGGTGGGCTTGGTGGGCATGTTGATGTTGTACTTGGCCATCAGGTCCTTGCGGTACATCAGGAACGATGACTCGCCGTAGAACGGCACCGAGTACAGGTCACCCTTGTGCGACAGGGTCGCCCGCAACTGGGGCAGGAAGTCCTGGGCGTCGTAGCCCGGGGTGTTGTTGATGTAGGGCTGCAGGTTGACCAGCCACCCGTTGGCCGACCACATCGGCGTCTCGTAGTTGCTGATCATCACCACGTCGAACTCGCCGCCCTGGGTGGACACGTCCGCGGTGATCTTGGCCCGGGCCTCGTTCTCCGGCAGCGACACGAAGTCGAGGTGGACGCCCGGGTGCTCCTGCTCGAACAGGGAGGACAGGCTGATCGCATCCTGCATCTGCGGGTTGGACACGATCGCCACCGTGATCCGGGTGCCGGAGCCACCACCCGTGAACAGCTGATCGGTCCCGGTCGCGCAGCCCGCCAGGGCCAGGGCGGCTCCCCCGGCTGATCCAGCCAGGAATGCCCGCCGGCTGATCGATCCCGAGGATCGCGTGTCTCGTCGTCGAGTCATCGTCGCTTCCCGTCGTCAGGCCGCCGTTTCCGGTACCGCACCTTCCCACGCATGCTCAAACGAGCGTCTGACGCTCAAACTTGAGCACAGCGATAACAGACACACTGAGCCTGATGTGCCCGGGTGTCAAGGTTGCATGCCGGCATGTTTGGCCCGAACGAAAGTTTTCGAACTTCGCAAAAGATCATGAAAACGCACATAACCGCCGGCTGGATGGCATGCTGCGTGGACCCGGGCGGCGTTGAGGCGCGGGGCGGGTGCGGGCGAGCGCGCGGCGGGTCCAGCGCGGGTGCGCGGCGGGTCAGCCGGTCTTGGTGCCGTCGAGCAGGTTGGCGGGGACCGCCTGGTTGTTCTTGAGCGCGTTGAACAGCTCGGTGGCCTGGGTCTTGTCCCACTCCACGGCGTCACCGGCCGAGGTCTGGTAGTTCGAGTTGGCGATCGGCACCGTGCCGGTCTCCGGGTTCTTCAGCGCCAGACCGGCCTTGATGAGGTTGTACAGGTGGGTGCCCTGGTCGACCGAGATCGAGCTGGCGGCCGACGACCCGAACGGCAGTGCCTTGAACGGGTTGAGGAACACGCCCGGACTGCTCGCCTTGGCCAGCAGGGCCTTCAGGAACGCCCGCTGGTCCTGGATCCGCTGCAGGTCACCGGTGGCGAACGAGTGCCGGTCGCGGACGAAGGCCAGCGCCTGGGTGCCGTTCAGCGTCTGGCAGCCGGCCTTGAGATTGACTCCGGAGTAGCTGTCCTGGACCGCCGACGGCAGGCAGATGTAGACCCCGCCGACCTTGTTGGTCACGTCGACCAGGCCCTCGAACCCGATGCCCATGTAGTGGTTGATGTTGAGGCCGGTGACCTGTTCCACGGTCTGGATCAGCAAGGTCGGGCCGCCGAACCCGAGCGCCGCGTTGATCTTGTTGTAGCCGTGGCCGGGGATCGGCACGTACGAGTCGCGGGGAATGCTGATCAGCACCGGCGAGGGGCCGCCCGTGTGCAGCAGCATCAGCGAGTCGGAGTTGGTGTCGTCGGCGTTCCCGACGTGCAGCTGGTCCTTCTCGGTCCGCGACAGGCCCGACCGGGTGTCCGAGCCGGCGATCAGCCAGTTCTCCCCGGAGGAGGTCGCGGTGGACGCAGGCAGCGTGACCGACCGGTTGAGCTTGCCGTCGAGCCAGACGTATGACCCGGCCACCAGGGCGATGATCAGGATGATCACCGTGCACAGGACGAGCGTGATCCGCCGCCCCCGGCGCCCCGGCTGACCCCAGAACCGCCACCGGCGCCCGCCCGGCGGCGGCCCGACCGGCCCGCGCGACGGCGCCCCCCGCCGCGACGGCGCGTACGAAGGCGGCTGCGACGGCCAGGCGTCCCGGCCCGCATCGCGAGACGGCTGAGATGAGCCCCACCCGCCCTGTGACGGCTGGGACGGTCCCCACCCACCCGGCTGCGGCGGCGCAGGCTTACGCGACCCGGGCTCGTCCCGGTACCAGCCCTGCGGCCAATCGTTCATCGTCCCGCGCTTCCTGTGATCCCCCAGGTACCGGGCCCAGCGTACCGACCCGGGGGGCCGGGCACCGCCTACCACGGCAGACTTCCAGATATCTGGCACTCCAGCTGGGCGGCCTGGCTGGTGTACGGGGGCCGGGAGCGTCCTGGTGTCACACCGGCCCCAGGAGCCCCGCAGATGCCGGGTCGGGGCTGGAGCGGCCGGGCGCCCGCGGAGTTAGGGAAGTCCACACGTAGCGTGAGGCGCGTGTGACCTGCGGGCTGGATGGGGCGCAGCTTGCGCACGAGGGTGGCCGGGCTGGTCCCGGCCGGTCTGCTCGGCCGACGGGCCGGACGACGGCGACGGGAGCGGGCCAGCCCAAGAAGGTTTTCTCCATCCCGGAGCCCGAAGTGCCCGCGCCGGAGGCGCCTTCATCCGCTCAGGTCGTGATGAGATCCTCGACGTAACGAAGGAGGGGAGCGGTCAGGTCCAGCTCGACCCGGCAGCCGATCGGGAACTGGATGCGCCGCGGCTGATGCCCGCAGGGCACGTTGGTGACGACCGGGAACGTCCCGCCCGCCGCCCGCAGGATCAGCTCGTCCACGTCATGGTCCGGAGCGTCCTCCGGCTCCCAGCCGGCCGGGGCCCCGATGACCAGCGCGGCGATCTGGTCCAGGATCCCGGCCAGCCGCAGCTGGGTCAGGATCAGGTCGATCGCCTCGTAGGTGGCGGACGGGGTCTCCAGGACCAGGATCGCGCCCGTGGCCGGCGGCATCCAGCGGGTCCCCACCAGCGGGAAGCAGGACCACAGGTTGCCGCCCACGACCGGCCCCGACACCGTCGCCCCACGATGGCCGCGCCGGTGCACCCGCCACGACCGGCCGCCGACCTCGGTGCCCGCCACCGGGCCGGACACCATGGCCCAGAAGCCGCGCTCGGTGCCCGGCTCGATCTCGGGCTGGAAAAACTGGAACCCGGTCGCACCGTGCAGGCTGGCCAGGCCCGCCGCGGCCAGGATCGAGTTGTTCAGGATGGTGGGGTTGCTGAACCCGGCGAACACCTTGGGGCTGGCCCTGATCACGTCGTAGTCCAGCCGGTCGACCAGCTGGTGCGCGCCGGTGCCGCCGGAGGCGGGGAGGACCATCGCCACCTCGGGGTCGGCGAACATGGCCATCACCCCAGCCGCCCGCCGCTCCGGCGGGCCGGCGAAATACCCGAGCCGCTCCCCCACCCCGTCGGCCAGCTTGACCCGGTAACCACGCAGGCCCAGGTAGCCGGCCAGGCGCGCCAGCTCCGCCTCGCTCACCGGCGACGACGTCGACACGATCCCGATCGTGTCGCCGGGCCGGACTGCGGGCGGCCTGCCGACCCCGTTCACCGGCTCAGCCGGCCAGCTGGCGCGCCATCCAGTCGGCGGCGTAGGGACGGTGCCGGTAGACGACGTTGGCGCACCCGTGGTTACCGTCCTCGAGCAGCAGCAGCTCGGCCGGTCCGGGCACGGACTCGCGCAGCCGCACCGCGTCCTGCCAGGGGAAGATCCGGTCCTGGCGGCCCGCCACGATCAGCAGCGGCCGGGTCAGGGCGCCGGTCCGGCCGTCGAGGGTCAGCTCCCGGGCCCGGCGAACGGCGTCCTGCTCGTCGCGGGCGCCGGACCGCACCATGAAGGCCTCCCGGGTCAGCTGCGGGATCTGGTCCCACAGATCGCCGAGACAGTATGGTCCGCACAGCGCGATGCAGGCCCGGACCCGGGGGTCCCCACTGGCGAGCCGGGGCGCGTAGTAGCCGCCGAGGCTCACCCCCCAGACGCCGATCCGGTTCGGGTCGATGCCAGGCTGGGCGGCCAGGGCGTCGAGGATGGCCGTTCCCGGCACCTCCCAGTCCGGCCGGATGGGCAGGTCGTACTCGGCCTCACCCTGGCCGGGCCCGTCCACCGACAGCGTGGCCACCCCGCGGTCCAGGAACACCTGCTCGACCCGGCCGAACTCCTCCTTGGCCGAGTCCAGCCCGGGAATCAGCACGACCGCCGGGTGCGGGCCGGGGCCGGGCGGCCGGCGCAGCACGGCGGCGATGACCGCACCGTCGAACGGGATCTCGAGCCGGGTGCCGGGCGGGTCGAGGTAGGGCAGAGCCGTGTCCAGGCACCGGACCGCCGCCTGGTGGGCGGCCCGCAGCTGGGTCATGTCCTGCACGAACAGGAACTTGGCGAAGTGGTAGTAGACCGCCGCCGTGGCCAGGTGGCCGCCCGCGGAGCGGGTCCGGCCCTCGGCCAGGGCGCCGGTACCGAGCTGTTCGTGCTCGGCCGCGGCCTGGCACCAGGCCGCACACCAGTCGTCCCAGCGGGTCAGGGTCGAGGTGATGCGGCTGAAGTCGCCCGGGTCGACGCCCCCGGCGGCGAACCGGGGAGCCCAGTGGCCGATCGCGGCCGTCAGCCTGCTGTCCGCCATGCCCTCATTCATGCACACGTTCGCATTACCGTCCACGGCTCAGACACCCGGCTGGGCGCGGGCCGCCGGCGTCAGCACCTCGCCGACCGCCTCGACCAGGAGCGTCATCTCATAGGAAACCAGCTCGGTATTGGCATCCCGCGCAGCCAGGACGGTCAGGCTGGAGCCATCGCCGATCGCCATGACCAGCATCAACCCCCCTTCCATCTCCACCAGAGCCCGGGTCGGCAAGCCGGCCTGGAAGATCCGGGCTGCGCCGTCCATCAGGCTGACCAGCCCCGAAGTGATGGCCGCGAAGTATTCGGCGGAATCGCTGGGGATGCCCTCCGACAGGGCCAGCGGCACACCGTCGGCCGATATCACCGCCGCGTGCGCGACATCTGCGATGCGCTCGGCGAAGTCAGTGACCAGCCAGCCGAGATCCTGGCGATAGACGCCGTTCAATGATCTGCTCCTTCTTCGGGCGCGGGGGCCCGCTGGGCGGCCCGGTCCGCTCCGCGCTGGAATCCGTTCAGCAGGCTGCGTGCCATCTCCGGTGACCGCTTCGTGGCCGGCGCGGCCGGGGGCTGTACCTCGGGACCAGCTGCCGGATGGCGGGAGGCGCCGCCGTCCGCCCGGCGGCCACCGTCCGCGGAGCCACGGATGAGATTGGCCCGCGGGACACGCACGGGCATCCCAGCGATCGTGCCTTCGCCACGGACTGGATCCGAGAGGATCTGGGCGGCGTGCCGTTGCTCGGCCCAGCTGCCGGGCCGGGCCGGTCCGCTCGCGCCCGCCTGCTGGGCGGGCGCTGATGGCTTGGAGTCGTGGTCTGAGGCGGCCGTGGCGGACGGCCGGCGGCTGTGGAACCAGCTCGATCCCGGCGTCCGGCCGCCGGCCTGCGCCGGCTTGGACGCCACGCTGGCGGGCGCAGATGCGAACGGCCGGGTTATGTACTCGACCAGGCTGTCCGGCAGCCATACGAGGACAATCAGGCCGCCGGCTGCTCCGGCTCGCAGCCGGACCCGTACTCCGTGCCGGGCCGCCAAGTGAGCTACGGCGAACAGCCCCATGTGGCGGCCCACCGACTCATCGATGATCGGCGGGTTGTCCAGCCGGTAGTTCATCTCCCTCAGACGGGCCTGGGAGACGCCCACTCCTCCGTCGACGATCTCAAACAGCACGCCCCCATTGGTCAGCCGCTGGGCCGACATGCGCACCGGGGTGTCCTTGGGGGAAAAGACCGTGGCGTTCTCGATGACTTCCGCCAGGAGGTGGACGACATCGGACACCGCGTGCCCGGAGACCGCGACGCCGGGCTGAACGGTGAGCACCACCCGTTGGTACTGCTCGATCTCTGCGGTGGCGGCCTGAGCCACGTCCGCGAGCAACACCGCCTCACTCCACTTCCTGGCGCTCTCGTGCCCGGCCAGGACCAGCAGGTTCTCGGAGTTCCGGCGCATCCGGGTGACGAGGTGGTCCATGTTGAACAGCGCGGACAGCCGGCCGGGATCTTCCTCGGTCTGCTCCAGGGTGTCGATCGTGCGCGCCAGCCGCTCGATCAGCGATTGGCTGCGCCGGGACAGGTTGACGAACATCGCGTTGAAACTGCCGCGCAGCACCGCCTCGTTGCCGGCGAGCCGCACCGCCTCCGCGTGCACCTGGTCGAAGGCCCGGGCCACCTGTCCTATCTCGTCCGCGGACAGCACATCGATCGGCGCCACCTCCATGTCCGCCGCCGGGTCCAGGGCCTCGCTCAGCTGCCGGACCCGCTCCGGCAGCTGAACCGTGGCGATGTCCAGCGCTCCGGTCCGCAGCTTCCGCAGCGGCAACACCAGGGACCTGGCCACGAAGACCGCCGCGATCAGCACCAGCAGCAGGATCAGAGCCGTCACGATGGCGGTGAAAAGAGCGGTCCGCTCCGCGCCCGCCTGCAGCGACCGGCTGCGCGCGACGATGGACGTGGCCACCCCCAACTCGGCGGCCTGGGTCTTGCTGACCGTGTCCGACATGGCCGAGTACCACTGCTGGGGCGCGGCCTGCGGGCTGATGTTGAGGGCGCTGGTGTTCAGGCTGCCGACGCTGATTACGTACTCTTCGATGAGTTCGGCCCGGTTCACCAGCGGGCCCGCCACCGTGGACCGGAAGGTTTGCTGCTCGGCCGAAGTGGCGGTGGTGCTGAACGCGGCCAGGTCGGCCGCCTGCTCCGATTCCGCCGTGGTCAGCGCCTGAAGCTCGTCATCGGCGAAGAGCTGCTGGGTCAGTGCGTTGTCCAGGATGGCACGCTGCTGGGTGGCCTGTTCTTTGGCCGCGGCCAGCGAGCTGAGCGTCTGGACACCGTTCGCGAGCCCGGAGTCAGCGGTGCCCTGCGCGGTCTGGGCGTTCAATGAGAGCAGGTCACCTATGGGGGCGGAATAATCGGCGATCACGGCCAGCGCGGACTGGCTGGCCTGGGCGGTGCTGCGCAGCTCACTCAGATGACCAATGTCAGAGAGCACATTGGCGACCCGGGCCTGGATGTTGGCCGGGAAGGCACCGCCGATGCCGGTCCCGAGCGTCTTGACGTCGGCGGCCGCGGCGTCCGTCGCGCTGTACCAGCGCTGGACCGCCTGGGCCGCCGCCTGGGGAGTGGCGGCGGGAATGATGCCGGCCGTCTCGTCTCGTTCGTCTTCCAGGGCCTGTACCAGACGAGTGACCTGCTGCCCGAGGGTGGCGAGCTGCGTCACCCGGCCGAATCCGTCGGCGCTGTCCACCGCCGCGGCCACCCGCAGGCCGCCGAAGACCAGACCCATGAGCAGCGCCAGCACGATCACGGCCAGCAACCGGAAGGCCACCGGCCAGTCCTGCACGGTCAGCATCGGTGTTTTCGGCAACTGGATGGGCGTCGGCTTCTTGGCGTGCTTTATGACATTTCGGGTGCGCAATTCCGTTTCCACCACCCTGCGGTCTGCTCTGCCAGCTCCTCGCCGGTCACGGCCTGGCCGGTCATCAGTCTTTCCACGCTGGCTTGGTGCCGATGATCTGCTTGCTCCCACTGGTGCCGGACGGCAGAACCTGGCTGAAGTCATTGCCCTGCCACTGGAAGACGAAGGCCGCCGCGGCGCCGTTCTCGCCCAGCGCGTCGAACTTCACCGGGCCCTGCACGCTGGCCAGCGTGACCCCGCTGTGCAGGTAAGCGATGATCTTCGCGTTGTTGACGCCGCCGGTGGCGGCGACTGCCTGGCTCATCACCTGGCCGACCGAGTAGGCCTCAGCCACGTCCGCGTTGACGCCGGACGTGCTGCCGCCGTACTGGGCCACGTACTCCCGGACCATGTTCTGGCTGGCCGTGTTGCGGAACCCGGGGTACCAGCCGTCGGGCACCATCATCGCGTCGGCGTTGCCGGTCCCGACGGCGGAGGTGAATGCGGCCCCCTGGTCGGGGCCGGCCGCGGCGACGAACAGCTTCGGCGTGTAGTGCTTCTGCTCGAACTGCTGCATGAAGGCGGCAACGGTCGGCACGTCGGTTGAGCCCAGCACCACCAGGTCCGGTTTGAGAGCAGCAACCTGACTCGCCGGGGCATCGTAGGCCGATTCCTGCTCAGGAAAGATCTGCGAGTAGACGGTCTGGACCCCGAGCGTGGCCAGCTCGGTCTGGGCCAGTTGCACCGGCGGGTCGGCGAACGGATCCTGGGCCATCGGGTAGGCCGCGCTCTTCGGCCGTTGGGCCGGCGGCAACGAGGCGACCCAGCGCACGAACGGGACCAGCTCGTCCGCGACCGGCAGGCTCACGTCGAAAACGTCGTGATCAGCCTGGTTGGAGGGCGTGTCGAAGACGGACGGCGCGCCGCCGGCCCCTCGACCAGCGCCATGCCGTAGCGCGCGGTGACCGACGACGCCGGAGTGGTCAGGACCGAGGAGAACGGCCCGAAGACCAGGTCCACGTGATCGGAGCCGATCAGCGTCTGGTAGTTCGTGACCACTTGCTCCGGTGAACTGTCGTCGTTGAGGATGCGCAGCCTGACGGGGCGGCCGAGCAGCCCCCCGTGCGCGTTGACGTCCTTGGCCCACAGCTTGTAGCCACGCTCGAATGCCTGTCCGTCCGCCGAGAAGTCATTCGCGGAAGATCCGGTCAGGGACAGTGACATACCGATCGTGATGGGGCCGGCCGGGGCGGTACTGACATCCGGGGTTCCACTGCTGCTGCAGGCAGCCAGGAAACCCGCGAGCAGCGTCACGGCGAAGCTCAAAGCGAGCGGTTTTCTTGGGCACCAGGAAAAGTAAGACCGCACGCCCGGTCCCTCCTTCCTCATAGAGGATTGGCCGGGGTGCGAGCCGCCGGGACAGGCGCGTGCTCACGTTCAGGGTTTATACAGGACGGATACCTCAAGTGCGCGACAGACCCGGTTAAAAACTGACTTTTTCCTACCTAAAGCCGGCGCTTTAGCCGACGCCGTATGTGACTATACGTAATCGTAACATCCGGGGAATAAGAAAAGAGCCAGGTGGCCGCCCACGGAATGTCGCTGACCGGTCGAGTAGGGATGCTCCAGGGACTCTGACTCGGCTCCGCCCCGTCCCGCCTACCGCGAGGCCGCAGCCGGCCGCCCGGCCGTCGGCCGAGGCCGCGGCGGCACTGGGCTCAAACGCCGGCTACCGCGCGGTTTGCCGGGGCCATCGTCATCACCTGGGCGGCCCGGCCCGAAATGGCGGCATTTGGTCTGTCCAGCTCGTGGCTGAAGGGCCGGCCCCGGCCGCCACGGGAACTCCTCCGGGGGAAAGGCCGCCAGCAGGCCGAATGCGGGACTCGGCGAAAGCCGCACCTGAATCGCATATTTGTCATCCTGGATGACATTCACGCAGCTACTCGCGGCTGCGTCACAGCCTTACCAGTGGTGCGCCATCCGACATTTTGCACACGTTTGCATAACGGTCCAGGCAATTGGCGCAAAGCCCGTTGACAGGCGGGGGCGGGTGCGCCACGCTCGGGTGCGCAAACGATTGTGATGCAGCTCACGCCAGGCCTGGTGGTGGGTCACACCTTGGTGCCCTGTGCCCCAGGTGCTGCGGTGACGCCGAGGGGTGGCCGATGAGTGAGGTAGCTTCAATCCACCGGCTGGGCTGGCTGGGGACCGGCCGGATGGGGTCGGCGCTGGCGCAGCGGCTGCTGGCGGCCGGATATGAGCTCGCGGTCTACAACCGGACCAAGGCCAAGGCCGAGCCGCTCGCGGACCGCGGGGCCACCGTGGTGGCAACCCCGGCGGACCTGGGCACGGCCGACATCGTGTTCGTCACCGTGGGCGGCTCCGACGACCTGATCGAGGTGATCCTCGGCCCGCACGGGCTGATCAGCGGCCCGTCGGTGCCCGCGATCGTGGTCGACTGCTCCACGGTCTCGGCGGACGCGTCCCAGCAGGTCCGGGAGCAGCTGGCCGGGCGCGGCAGCGCCCTGCTCGCCGCGCCGGTCATGGGCAACGCCCGGGTGGCGGAAGCGGGCCGGCTGACCCTGGCCGTATCCGGCCCGGAGCAGACGTTCCAGCAGGCCCGGCCCTACCTGGATCTACTCGGCACGGGCGCGACGTACGTGGGCGAGGGCGAAACCGCGCGGATCGTCAAGCTGTGCCACAACCTGCTGCTGGGCGTGGTGGCCCAGACGCTGGCCGAGGTCACGATCCTGGCTCAGCAGTACGGCGTCAGCCGCCACGCGCTGCTGGAGTGCCTCAACAACAGCGTGATGGGGTCCATGTTCTCCCGGTACAAGACGCCCGCCCTGGTCAACCTGGACTTCCATCCGACCTTCACCGCCAGCCTGCTGCGCAAGGACTTCGACCTCGGCCTGGCCGCGGCCCGCGCGCGGGAGGTCCCGCTGCCAGTCGCCGCGGCAGTTCACCAGCTCGTGCAGGCCCTGGTGGGCCGCGGCCACGGCGGCGACGACTTCGCCACACTGCTGCTGATGCAGGCCGAGTCGGCCGGCGTGACGCTGGTCAGCGAAGACGTGGCCGTCTCGGACGGCCTGGAGTCTGATCAGCCCGACGGCTGAGGCACGCCCGGGGGGGACCTTGAACACAACCCGGCAGTTACCAATCCCGAAGGGAGGACCGGGATGAGACCCCACCGGTCCCATCGTTCATACCGTTTCCCAATCCTCAGCCTCGGCGTGGCGGCGGTAGCCCTGGCCGCAGGCTGCAGCGGCAGTGGTGGCACCACCTCGGGCGGCGGAGGAAGCAGCGGCGGCAGCAAGCCGCCGCTGGTGATCGGCGCGTCGCTGTCGCTGACCGGCGACTTCAGCGCGGACGGCCAGGCCTACCAGAAGGGCTACGACTTCTGGGCGGCCGAGGTCAACGCGGCCGGCGGCATCCTCGGCCGCAAGGTCCAGATGAAGATCCTCAACGACAACAGCTCCCCCAGCCAGGTGGTGACCAACTACCAGACGCTGATCAGCTCCGACCACGTCGCGCTGACCTTCGGCCCGTTCTCGTCGCTGCTCACCGCGCCCGCGTCCGCGGTCGCGCACCGCTACGGCTACGCGTTCGTGGAAGGGGCCGGCGGCGCCACCTCGGTGTTCGCGCAGAAGCTGAACAACGTGTTCGACGTGAGCCTGCCGGTGGCCAACGAGCTGGATCCGTTCATCACCTGGATCAAGTCGCTGCCGGCGGGGCAGCGGCCCACCACCGCGGCTTACCCGATGGCCAACGACCCGTTCGCCACCCCGCAGGTGCAGCGCACCCAGAGCCAGCTGCAGCCGCTGGGCGTCCGGACCGTCTACTCGCAGGTGTTCCCGGAGGAGGTGGCGGACTACAAGGCTCCCGCCGACGACGTGGCCACCTCCAAGGCCCAGGCGGTGGTGCTGGGCTCGACCGACGTGCCGACCGTGTCCGCGTTCATGTCCGCCTTCGAGCAGCAGCATTACAACCCGAAGGTCTTCATCGCCGCGGCCGGGCCGGACCAGGGCAGCTCGTTCACCAGCGCGGTCGGGGCGAAGAACGCCAACGGGATGATGGTGCCCGACGCCTGGTACCCGGGCGCGACCAACAAGCTCAGCCAGGCCATGGTCAAGGCCTACGTGGCCCGCTACGGCGGCACCGCGTCCGCCATCAACGCCGACGTGGCCGAGGCCTACTCGGTCGGCGAGGTCGTCGACCAGGCCGTGACCCACCTCGGCGCCGTGGACAATGCCAAACTGATCAGCTACCTGCACAGCGGCGTCACCCTGCAGAGCGTCCAGGGACCGGTCCGGTTCAACGCCCTGGGCGAGAACCTGGTCGCGACCGCGTACATCTTCCAGTGGCAGAACGGCAACTTCGCCCAGGTCCTGCCGGCCGGTGATCCCGGCTCGGTGAAGATCGAATACCCCAAGCCGTCCTGGGGCGGTTAGCAGCAAGCGCGGACGAAGGAGCGGCACGGAGCTGAGATGGCACACCAGATCTACCCGGCGATCGTTGACGGCATCCTCGGCGGCGGGGTGTACGCGCTGATGGCGGTCGGGCTGACGCTGATCTTCGGCGTGCTCGACATCATCAACGTGGCCCAGGGCATCCTGGTCGTCGTCGGCGGCTATCTCAGCTACGTGCTGTCCGTCCACCTGCACATCGATCTGTTCCTCGGCCTGCTGATCACCGTGCCCGCCATGTTCGTGCTCGGCCTGGTCATCCACACTCTGGTCATCCGGCCGCTGCGGGGCGCCGAGCGGACGTCCATGTCGCTGCTGGCCTGCTTCGCCGTCGCGATCATCGCCGAGGGCACGCTGTACTGGATCTTCGGCCCCAACGTGGTGACGCTGACCGCGTCCTACGTCCGGTCCAGCGTCAAGGTGGCCGGCTTCTACATCAGCGACATCTATATCTACTGCTTCGCTCTCGCGGTGGTGGCGGTAGCCGTCATCTACCTGCTGCTGTACCGCACCCGGTTCGGCCGCGCGGTGCGGGCCACCATGCAGGACGCAACCGCCGCCCGGCTGGTCGGCATCGACGTCAACCGGGTCGCCGCGCTGACGTTCGGGATCGGGGTGGCGGTGACCGCGGCGGGCGGCATGGCCTACGGCGCCACCAGCGGCGGGTTCAGCCCGAACAGTGGCTACGACCTGATCTCGCGGCTGCTGGCCATCATCATCCTGGGCGGCCTGGGCAGCATCGGCGGTGCCCTGGCGGCCGCGGTCTTCATGATCACCGTGGAGTCCGTGGTCGACATCTGGTCACCCAACTGGGCCGTGGCCGTGTTCTACGCCGCGCTGGTCATCGTGCTGACCGTCCGGCCCTCCGGACTGTTTGGACGGCGAGAGGTGCGGGCCCAATGACCGCCCCCGTGACGGCCACGGTGAGCCGGGGGCGCCGGACCGTCCTGGCCGCGGGCGTCCCGGCCGTGCTGCTGGCCGCCGCCGCGCTCTACCCACTGGTGTTCAGCAGCCCGCTCGCCACCACCTACGGATTCGACGCGCTCATCTTCGTGGCGGCCGCCTCCGCCTGGAACATCTTCTCCGGCTACTCGGGCTACCTGTCGCTCGGCCACGCGGTGTTCTTCGGCAGTGGCGTCTACGCGGTGGCGATCGGGGCCCGGGACTGGCATCTGACCGGGGACGCGGTGTTCGGCCTGCTGCCGCTGGCGGCCGCCGTCGCCGCGGTCATCGCGGTCCCGCTGGGCCTGGTCGCGCTGCGGGTCCGGCGGCACACGTTCGTGGTCGTCACGATCGCCTTCTTCTTCATCTTCCAGCTGATGGCGTTCAACTTCTCGTTCACCGGTGGCACCAGCGGGATCGACGCGCCGATCCTGAACTGGTCGGCGGCCACCTACAACGATCCCTTCTACTACCTGGCGCTGGTCATCGCGGCGGCCGCGGTCGCACTGTCCTGGCTGATCCGGCGGTCCCGGTTCGGCCTGCACCTGCGGGCGATCCGGGACGACGAGGATCGGGCCCGCGGCCTGGGTGTGCACGCGATGAGAGCCAAGCTGGCCGCGCTGGTGATCTCGGCGCTGATCACCGGGCTGGCGGGTGGCCTGTGGTACTACTTCATCGCGGCCGCCCACCCGCAGTCCGCGTTCGATCCGCTGTTCGACCTGTCGCTGGCGCTGATGGGCTTCTTCGGCGGCCTGGGCACGGTCTTCGGCCCCGCGCTCGGCGCGCTGATCCTGGAGCCGGCCCAGCAGTGGCTGACGGTCCAGTTCACCAACGACTACCTCAGCGAGATCCTCCTGGGTGTGCTGTTCCTGCTGGTGATCCTGTTCCTGCCGCGCGGCGTGCTGCCCACCCTGGGGGAGTGGGCCGATCGCTGGCGGGCCCGGTCCGGGGGTCGGCCGGAAGCCCCGGCCGACGGCGACGCCGTGGAGCCGGACCGGCAGCCGGAAGGCACGGCGTCGTGACCGCCGAGCTGCGTACCGAGGGGATCAGCAAGGCCTTCGGTGGCGTCCAGGCCCTGGACGACTGTGCGCTGACCGCGGCCGCGGGCTCGATCACCGGCCTGATCGGGCCGAATGGGTCCGGGAAGACCACGCTGTTCAACATCGTGACCGGCTACGAGCGGCCAGACGCCGGCGAGGTGTACCTGGCCGGAAAGCGGATCACCGGGGCGTCCGCGCAGCGGGTGTTCGGCCTCGGCCTGGCCCGGACGTTCCAGCTGACCAGGATCTTCCCCCGGCTCACGCTGCTGGAGAACATGCTGGTCGCGGCCGGGGGCCATGCGGCGGGCCGGCGCCGGGCGCACGAGCTGCTGGAGTTCACCGGGATCGAGCGTTACGCCGGCGCCCTGGCCGGGACGCTCTCCTACGGCCAGCGCAAGCTGCTCGAACTGGCCACGGTGCTGGCCGCAGAGCCCGCCGTGGTATTGCTGGACGAGGCCGGCGGGGTGAACCCGACGCTGATCCAGCACCTCGCGGACCGGATCAGGGACCTGAACGCCCAGGGCACCACGTTCCTGATCGTGGAGCACAACATGGAGTTCGTGATGGGGCTGTGCCATCAGGTCACGGTGCTGGACCACGGCACGGTGGTGGCGGCCGGGCCGCCGGCCAGCATCGCCCGCGACCCGCGGGTGCTGGACGCCTACCTGGGCACAGTGCCGGATACTGGCCTGGAAGACGTGGGTGAGCCCGGTGACCGCTGACGCCGCGCTGGCCGTCGAGGGCCTTTACGCGGGCTACGGCGGCGGCGACATCCTGCACGACGTGTCGTTCACCGTCCCGCCGGGCGGCATCACCTGCGTGGTGGGCCCCAACGGGGCGGGCAAGTCGACCCTGCTCGCCTCGATCAGCGGGCTGCTGCGGCCGCGCCGCGGCCGGGTGCTGCTGCACGGCCAGCCGGTCACCGGGCGCAGCCCGCGGCAGATCCTGGATATGGGCCTGGTCCACGTGCCCCAGCACCACAGCCTGTTCCGGGACATGACCGTGGCCGAGAACCTCGACCTTGGCGCTTATACGCTCCGCGACCGCCGGCAGCTGGCCCGGAGCCGGGCCCGGGTGCACGAGATGTTCCCCGAGGTGGCCGGCTGGGGGCCGAAGAAAGCGGGCAGCCTGTCCGGCGGCCAGCAGCGCCTGGTGGAGTTCGCCCGCAGCCTGATGCTCGACCCGTCCCTGATCATCCTGGACGAGCCGTCGATGGGGCTGGCGCCGAAGGTGCTCCGCTCGGTGTTCGACGCGGTCACGATGATCAACCAGGCGGGCCGGACCGTGCTGCTGGTGGAGCAGAACGCCCGCGCCGGCCTGCGGCTGGCCACCCACGGGGTGGTGCTGGAGAACGGCCGGGTCCGGCTCACCGGCACTGGCCAGGAGGTGCTCAGCCACCCGGAGATCGGCGCGCTCTACCTCGGTGGCACGATCCGCGCCCAGTGATCCGCGCACAATGAGGGGATAGACGATGGCCATTCCCACCTTCGGGCCCAACGCCGTGGACTGGGAGCAGCGGGTCGACCTGGCCCGGCTCCGGGACGAGCGGCTGGCCCGGCTGCGGGCCCAGCTGGAACGGTCGGACCTGGGCGCGCTGCTCAGCTTCGACTTCGCCAACATCCGCTACATGACCGCGACCCACATCGGCACCTGGGCCATTGACAAGCTGATCCGCTTCGCGCTGCTGCCGCGGGGCGGGGAGCCGGTGGTCTGGGACTTCGGCTCGGCCGCCCGGCACCATCAGCTGTACAACCCGTGGCTCGACCACACCGACGGCCCCGCCACCCCGGAGGGAGCGGCCCGGACCGGCGCCCGGGCCGGGATCTCCACCCTGCGCGGCGCGTTCCACCCGGACGCGGGCATCGCCGCCGGGCTGGCCGCCCAGATTGCCGGGGTACTGCACGAGTACGGCCTGGCCGCCGAGCCGGTCGGCGTGGACATGGCCGAGATGCCCGTGCTGGCCGCGCTGGCCGCCGAGGGTATCCGGACCGTCGACGGGCAGCAGGTGTTCCTGGAGGCCCGGCGGACCAAGACCCGCGACGAGATCTCGCTCCTCGGCCAGGCCTGCGCCATGGTCGACGCCGCCTACACCGAGCTGTACGAGTTCCTGCGGCCGGGCGTGCGCGAGAACGAGTGCGTCGGCCTGGTCAGCAAGGTGCTCTACGACCTCGGCAGCGAGTACGTGGAGGGGGTCAACGCGATCTCCGGTGAGCGCTGCTCACCACACCCGCACGTGTACTCCGACCGGCTGATCCGGCCCGGTGACCCGGCGTTCTTCGACATCCTGCACAGCCACCTGGGTTACCGGACCTGTTACTACCGCACGTTCGCGGTCGGCAGCGCGTCCCGCGCCCAGCGTGACGCCTACGTCCGCTGCCGCGAGTACATGGACCAGGCCATCGCCCTGGTCCGGCCGGGCGTCACCACCGCCGACATCGTCTCGCTGTGGCCGCGCGCGGAAGAGTTCGGCTTCCCCGACGAGATGGCCGCCTTCGCGCTCCAGTACGGCCACGGCGTGGGCCTGTCCATCTGGGAAAAGCCGATCTTCAGCCGCCTGGTGTCCCTGGACCATCCCGAGACCCTCGAGGAAGGCATGGTGTTCGCGCTGGAGACCTACTGGCCCGCGACCGACGGCTGGTCCGCGGCCCGCATCGAGGAGGAGGTCGTGGTCACCGCCGACGGCTGCGAGTTGCTCACCCGCTTCCCGGCCGAGGAACTGCTGGTGGCGGGCCGCAAGTACTGGACCGCGGGCGGTGCGCTGAACACCCTGCGGGAGAACCAGTCCCACCTGAACACCCCGGCCGGCCGGGGTGAGGCCTAGCTGGCGGCCGAGGCGCTGCTGGACGTGCGCGGTCGCCGGCCAGGCGGCCGTCTTTGCGCGAAGCCGTTGACTATTTGTTGGTTCACGATTTAAATCAAGGTCTGAATAAACGGTGCGGGGGGTTCTCCGGATCGCATCCCAGCTCTCTGAGCGGGCCTGCCGCCGGCCGGTTCGCGTGGGCCGCAGCAGGGCGTGGTGCGCCTGACGAAAGGTGGCCCACGTGCGCGTGCCCTTGCCCCGACGCATGAGCTTCCCCCGGCGCCCGGCCCCATCGCCGAGCCTGACCTCGCCGCGGAAGGCCGGGCCCCGGCGCCGGGTGCTGGTGCTGGCGGCCGGGGCCGCCCTGATCACCGGGTACGCGGTCGCCGCGCTGCCGGCCGGCCCGGCTCAGGCGGCCGGCGCCGCCGGGGAGCCGGTGAACATCTGGCTCACCACCACCAGCGGCTCCGGCGGCCGGACCGTGACCCGCGGGCTCCAGCAGCAGACGCCGGTCGCGTTCGCGAGCGGGCACGCGGGCAGCGGCCAGGTCATCACGGTCGACGAGCGGACCAGGTATCAGCAGTTCACCGGGGCCGGGGCGTCGATGACGGACACCGCGGGCTACCTGCTGGGCAGCAGCGGCGCGATCAGCGCCAGTACCCAGAGCCAGGTCATGACCAAGCTGTTCAGCCCGTCCGGCGGGATCGGCTGGACTTCCTGCGCAACCCGATGGGGCGCCTCGGACCTGGCCCGGTACAACTACTCCTACGACGACGTGGCGGCCGGGCAGACCGACCCGGGGCTGGCGCGGTTCTCGATCAGCCACGATCTGACCGACATCCTGCCGCTGACCAAGGAAGCGGAGCAGCTCAACCCGAACCTGAAGCTGATGATGACGCCGTGGAGCGCCCCGGCCTGGATGAAGGACAACGACAGCTTCACCGACCAGGGCTACCTGCAGTCCCAGTACTACGGGGCCTACGCCCAGTACTTCGTCAAGACGATCCAGGCCTACCAGGCCCAGGGCGTGCACGTGGACTACGTCTCACCGCAGAACGAGCCGGGCTGCTGCTCGGGGGCCAACTACCCGACGATGGCCTGGAACGGCTCCGGCCTGGACTACTTCACCGCGGGTGACCTGCTGCCCGCCCTGCACGGCGCCGGCCTGTCCACCAGGGTGCTGGCGCTGGACTGGAACTGGAGCAACTACGCCAGCTACGGCGAGCCGTCGGTCGATGACGCCACCATCCGCAACGACCCGCTGTTCGGCGGGGTGGCCTGGCACGGCTACGACGAGGGCAGCGCGGCCGAGCAGAGCACCGTGCACAACCAGTACCCGTCCATCGGCAGCTTCGACACCGAGCACTCCGGCGGCACCTGGATCGCCAACCAGCAGCAGGAGGACATGCAGAACATCATCGACTACACCCGGAACTGGGGGCAGAGCGTCGTCAAGTGGAGCCTGGCCGTGGACCAGAACGACGGCCCGCACAACGGCGGCTGCAGCACCTGCACCGGGCTGATCACCGTGCACGACGGCGACAGCCAGAGCGGGCAGGTGACCTACACGATCGAGTACTACGACCTGGGCCAGCTGACCAAGTTCGTGCAGCCCGGCGCCTACCGGATCGCGTCGACCGCCAGCTCGTCGGTGCCCAACGTGGCCTGGCAGAACCCGGACGGCTCGAAGGCCCTGGTCGCCTACAACCAGACCGGAGCGTCCCAGCCGATCACGGTCAACTGGGGCGGCGAGTCGTTCACCTACACGCTGCCCGCCCAGACCTCGGCCACGTTCACCTGGACCGGCACCCAGAGCGGGACCAGCCTCAGCTCGACCGGCGCGATCGGCGGCTACGGCGGGCTGTGCCTGGACGTCGCGGGCGGCAACGCCACCGACGGCACCACCGTGGACGACTACACCTGCAACGGCAGCTCCGCCCAGCAGTGGACGGCCGACCCCAACGGCACCGTGCAGTCGATGAGCAAGTGCCTGGACGTGGTGAGCGGCGGCACCGCCAACGGCACCAGGTTCGACCTGTACGGCTGCAACGGGACCGGCGCGCAGGTGTGGCAGCCGCGGCCGGGCGGTGCGCTGTACAACCCGCAGTCCGGTAAGTGCCTGGACGACACCGGCTGGTCGACCAGCCCCGGTAACGCGCTGCAGATCTGGTCCTGCACCGGGGCCGCCAACCAGGACTGGACGCTGCCCACCGGCTGAGCCCGGGCGCCCGCGGGGCGGTTTCACGTGTGAAGTTTTCCGGGTTTGCCGGTTATTGCGGTCGATACTGGGTTATAAATGAAAGGAAAGTTTCTTATTTGTTGGGAGCGGACCTCTACCCGCAGGAGGTCGAATGACGACGGCTTCACATCGTGCCCGCCCGGCCGGGCGCCGCCGGCGGCGCTGGCTCAGCCTGCTCGCGGTCCCGGCGCTGGCCGCGCTGGGGGTGCTGGCGATCGCCCACCGCCCCGCCGCTCCGGCCGCCGGCCAGCAGACCCGCCTCGACGCGGCCGCGGCGCCGGCCGACAGCAGCGGGCTGCCCGCCCGCGTGCTCATGGGCTACTGGCAGGACTTCACCAACGGCGCCACCCCGCTCACCCTGGCCAAGGTCCCCACCAGCTACAACCTGGTCGCGGTGGCGTTCGGCAACGCGGGCAGCACGCCCGGCCAGGTCACGTTCAGCGTGGACCCGGGGCTCTCGTCCGCGCTCGGCGGCTACACCGACAGCCAGCTCACCAGCGACATCCAGACCCTGCACGGGCGCGGGCAGAAGGTCATCCTGTCCGTCGGCGGCCAGAACGGCACGGTCAGCGTGACCGACGCCGCCAGCGCCAGCGAGTTCGCCAGCAGCGTCGACGCCATTATCCAGCAGTACGGTTTCGACGGCGTCGACATCGACCTGGAGAACGGGGTCAACCCGGCCTACATGGCCCAGGCGCTGGAGCAACTGCAGAGCGACGTGGGGTCCAGCCTGATCATCACGCTCGCCCCGCAGACGATCGACACCCAGTCCACGGCCAGCGACTACCTGGCGCTGGCGCTGAACATCAAGTCGATCCTCACCATGATCAACACGCAGTACTACAACTCGGGCACGATGAACGGCTGCGACGGCAACGTCTACGCCGAGGGCTCGGAGAACTTCATCACCGCCCTGGCCTGCACCGAACTACAGAGCGGGCTGTCGCCCAGCCAGGTCGGGCTGGGACTGCCGGCCTCGTCGGCGGCGGCCGGGAGCGGCTACGTGGACCCGTCGGTGGTCAACGACGCGCTGGACTGCCTGGCGGCCCTGTCGAACTGCGGCAGCTTCACCCCGCCGGCCAGCTACCCCAGCATCCGGGGCGTGATGACCTGGTCGATCAACTGGGACGCGTCGAACGGCTACAACTTCGCCAACACGGTGGCGCCGCACCTGGCCTCGCTGCCGTGATCAGCGTGGGGGCCGTCCTCCGGTCCAGGACGGCCCCCACTTTCTTTCCGTAGTCTCCCGCCCCACACTGGCGATCATGGATCCAGCGACCGAGCAGGCGGTACGGCAGCGTCTTGACCCACCCGAGGCCGACGCCTTCCTGACCCGGCTCGGCCTGCTGGCGCCCGACATCATTGGCCCGCTGGCGCAGGTGTACGGCGGCCACGCCGACGTGGACGCGCTGGTCGCGGCCTGCGTGCGGGACGCGGTGGAGGCGACGGCGGCCCGCGCGCCCGCGCTGCGGCGGCTCGACCGCCGCCGGGAGATCGACCCGGCCTGGTTCCAGCGGGCCCGCATGGTCGGCTACGTCTGCTACACGGACCGGTTCTCGGAAACCCTGAAAGGGTTCCGGCCGCACCTGGACTACCTGGCCGAGCTGGGCGTGAGCTACCTGCACCTGATGCCGCTGCTGCGGCCGCGCGAGGGCGAGAACGACGGCGGCTACGCGGTCGCGGACTACGGCGCCGTCGATCCGCGGCTCGGCAGCATGGCCGACCTGGAGACGCTGGCGTCCGGCCTGCACGACCGGGACATCGTGCTCTGCGTCGACCTGGTGCTCAACCACACCGCCCGGGAGCATGAATGGGCCCGCAAGGCGGCGGCCGGGGACCCGGCCTACCGGGACATGTACCTGATCTACCCGGACCGCACGCAGCCGGACCGGTACGAGCGCACGCTGCCGGAGGTCTTCCCCGACCTCGCGCCCGGCAGCTTCACCGAGGTGCCCGGGACCGGCTGGGTGTGGACCACCTTCCACGACTTCCAGTGGGACCTCAACTACACCAACCCGGCCGTGTTCCGGGCCATGCTGGGGACGATGTTCACGCTGGCCAACCGGGGCGTGGACGTGATCCGGCTGGACGCGGCGCCGTTCCTGTGGAAGCGGCTGGGCACCGACTGCCAGAACCAGCCCGAGGCGCACCGGCTGCTGCAGGCGTTCCGGGCGCTGACCCGGCTGGCCGCGCCCGGACTGGCGCTCAAGGCCGAGGCGATCGTCAGCCCGGACATGCTGGTGCAGTACCTCGGCGCCCACGACCGCTACCAGCCCGAGTGCGACCTCGCCTACGACAACCAGCTGATGGTCATGCTGTGGTCGGCGCTGGCCACCCGGGACGTGCGGCTGGCCGAGCAGGCGCTGAGCCGCCGCCGGCCCGCTCCGGCCGCGACCGCCTGGATCACCTACCTGCGCGGCCACGACGACATCGGCTGGGCGGTCTCAGATGCCGACGCTGCCGCCGCCGGGCTGGACGGCTTCGCGCACCGGAAGTTCCTCAGCGAGTTCTACGCCGGGCGGTTCCCCGGCTCGTTCGCCCGCGGCGCCTTGTTCCAGCAGAACCCGGCGACCGGCGACGCGAGGATTTCCGGCAGCGCCGCGTCGCTGTGCGGGATCGAGAGCGCGCTCGAGACCGGGGACCCCGGCGAGCTGACCGTGGCCCTGCGGCGGCTGGAGTCGATGTACGCGATCGTGTTCTCGTTCGGCGGCATCCCGCTCATCTACATGGGCGACGAGCTGGCGCTGCGGGGCGACCCGCACTGGGCCGACGACCCGGCCCACGCGGACGACAACCGGTGGATGCACCGGCCGCCGATGGACTGGTCCCGGGCCGCCCGCCGCCACGACCCGGAATCGGTGGAGGGGCGCGCGTTCGCCGCGCTGCGCGGGCTGGTCACCGCCCGGCGGTCACTGCTGGCCCTGCGCGCGGGCGGGACGACCGAGGTGCTCCCGACCGGGAACCACAGCGTGCTGGCCTACCGCCGGGTGCACCCGCGGAGCGCGCCGTTCCTGGCGCTGACCAACTTCAGCGACGTGGCCCAGGCGGCCGGGGCCGGGATCATCGCCCGGGCCGGGCTGCGTGCGCCCCGGACCGCCCACTCCAGCACCGGGCATTCCAGCGGGGAGCTGGCGATCGGCGGGGGCCGGATCGAGCTGCCTGCCTGGGGCTTCGCCTGGCTGGCGGACGGATGAGCGTATTCCAAGGCCCGGGCACCCGAGCCGGAAGCAGGCCGGGGGATGACGCGTCCGCGTTCGGGTGCCCGGGGGCAGGGGCGCCAACCGGGCGGGCCGGCCTGGCGTACGGGGAGGCCGCTCACGAGGCGACGGCGAGCGGTCTCCCCACCGCTGTGCACTCCCCTCCCGTTGCACAGTGGCTACGCCACCCCTCCCGGGAGAACCGTTACATTAAACGGGGCTCCCCTGGAAAGGTTGGCAGTTGTACGCTATTTAGCGTACAGACTGTTTGGTCACCACCGAACAGTATACAGTCACGACCACGGAGATCAAGACCGTGGCTGCAATCCCAGGACAGATCCGGCGAAATCCCCGCGGGCGGAGGTGAGTGGGCTGGCTGTCAGCGCTGACGTGCCTGAGAACGAGCGCGAGCCCAGCCGCCCCTCGCGCGCGGAGGCCGGCGAGAGCGCGGCGCCGGAACAGGACCTCAACCCGCTGCAGCGGCTGATCCGCCAGCGGATGCGGGAGCAGGGCTGGTCCTACGGCGACGTCGCCAAGAGCGGCGGGTTGCCCCGGTCGACCGTGTACACCCTGGCCACGACCCGCAACCTGGCCCGGCCACCTCGGCCCGCGACCCTCAACGGCCTGGCCTGGGGCCTGGACCTGCCGATCGCGGTGGTCCGCTCGGCCGCCGCCGAGTCGACCGGGCTGCATTACTACGACGACGAGCTGGGCGGGGCGGAGGCCACCGGGGACCCGGACCGGGACCTGCTGATCGCCAGCATCGACGAGCTGAGCCCCGAGGACCGCCAGCACGTGCTGGCGCTGGTGGAGTCGCTGCGCAAGAAGACGGCCGCGGACCGCCCCGAAGGGAACCGTCCAGAGCGGGACCGCCCCGAGCGCAGGCCATCGGGCCACTGAGCCGTCACCAGCCAGTGAACTGACCCTGGGCGGCCCAGAACGTGCCCAGCCCGGCCAGGTCGCTGAGGATGAGGCGCTGCCGCTGTGCAAGCCCCTCCCATTGCACAGTGCAGCGTCTCACGGCTCGACAGCAGTTCAGCGGTCTCGAGCTCCAACTCCTACATGGTTACGTCCGGTATGGAGTCTCCTTTGAGCGGTCCACGTTGTACGCTATTTAGCGTACAAAATGTTCGCTCATCACCGAACAGTATACGGATCGCGACCGGGACGCAAGAGCGTCGTATGCAATTTCGTTTGGCACGGTGCGGGTTTCCGGCGGGCGGAGGTGGTCAAGTGACGGTCATGGACGTTCCTGGAGGTGAGCGGGATCTGGGCAAGCCGGACAGCCCTCCGGTCGGCCAGGCCGCGAGCGAGCCGGCCCAGGAGCTCAACCCGCTGCAGCGCCTGATCCGGCAGCGGCTGGACGAGCAGGGCTGGTCCTACGGCGACGTCGCCAGGCGCGGCGGCCTGCCCCGTTCCACGCTGTACACCCTGGCCACCAACCGGAACCTGGCCCGGCCCCCGCGCCCGGTCACGCTGAACGGCCTGGCCTGGGGGCTCGACCTCCCGGTCTCGGTCATTCGGTCCGCCGCCGCGGCGTCCACCGGACTGCACTACTACGACGACGAACCGGACAACGACGGTGACCCGGGTGCGGGCCGCCCGGGCGGCTCAGGCAGCGCGGGCAGTTCGGGCAGCGCGGGCAGTTCGGGCAGCGCGGGACCGATGAGTGATCCGGAGCGGGAGCTCCTGATCGCCAGCATCGACGAGCTGACCGCCGAGGACCGGCGGCACGTCGCCGCGCTGGTGCAGTCGCTGCGCAAGAAGGCGGGCGGGGAGCGCCCCGGCCGTTGACCATGACACGCCTCCCTACTGGTTCATCGGCCAGTTGGCGGACACGCCGAGCTGCTCGGCCAGCTTGCCGTAGTGCCCCTCCGGCAGGACCAGGCGGGCGACGCGCAGGATGTCGGCGGGGTCCTCGCCGGGCGGGCGCAGCACGCAGATGGTGTCGTCCCGCTTGCTGCGGGTCACGACGACGCGGTCGTGGTCGGCCATGACGATGCGGGCCGGCTCGATACGGCCCTCTTGCGCGGGAACAGGCATGACGGGAATCTCCGGGAGAGAACGTTCCTGATGAAGGCTGGTCGGGTCGGCCTGGGGGGCCCGGGGGGCCTGGGGGGCCTGGGGGGCCTGGTGCGGCACTGGTGCGGAGGCGGCGCCGCGACGGCGGCGGCGTCGCCGGGCCAGTAGCAGCGGTTCGGCCGCGAAAACGAGCACGACGAGCAGGCCGATCGCCAGCAGCACGGTCTTCAGCCAGGACGGCATGCCCGAGCTGGCGTGCGGCTTTGTGTGGTGCGCGGCGGGCGGGGAGGACGGCGCCGGGCTCGTGGGGGCGGTACCGCTGGGGGCGGTAGTGCCGGGAGCGCTGGGGCCCGGGTTGCCGGGCGCTGAACCACTGGCCGGCGAGGTCGCCGGGCTGGGGATGGTCAGCCGGATCCCTGCGGCCAGCGCATCGGGGTTGGCCCCGACGGCGGCCCGGTTGGCCGCGTACAGGCTCGGCCAGCCGCCGCGGACACCGAACCGGGCCGCGATGGCGGAGAGCGTGTCCCCGGCCGCCACCGTGTACCGGACCGGAGCGGCCGGGCCGGGCAGGTGCAGGTGCAGGCCCACGCCGAGGGTGTCGGGGTCGGGACCGATGGCCGCCCGGTTGGCCGCGTACAAGGCGGGCCAGCCGCCGCGGACGCCGAAGCGGGCCGCGATGACGGACAGGTTGTCGCCGCGCTGGACGACGTAGCTGCGAGCCGGGCTGGCCGGGGCCGCGCTGGCGGCCCGGGTGGCCCGGGTGGTTTGGACGTTCTGGGCGTTCTGGGCGTTCTGGGCGGGCGAAGCCGCCGTGATCGATGTCAGTGCCGCGGGCACCGGCGCGGCGGCCGGGTGGGCACTGGTGGAGCTGACGCTCTTCGTGCGGGTACTGACCTGAACCGGATGAACGGGTCTGCCCAGACCGGCGAGGAGCACGCCGGCCGACAGGATGGTCCAGGCGAGCACAACGCACGCGGGCTTGAACCACGCATGCATGGTGCTGTCACTTTCCTTCCAGGGAGATCAGCGCCGGGCGTCACGGGCCGGGCGCCGTCAGGGACAAACGGCTGGAAAGGAAAGTGACTTACGCGGGGGGGACCTCCGGCAGGGACGATCGCCAGACGGCCTTGGCGCCCTCGATGCGGACGCGTCGCACCACGATCAGGGTGCGGTGGGTGATCCGGTCCATAGCGGTACGGCCGGAGAGCGGGTGGCCGCCACCGCCGCCGCTACCGGTCGCGCTGCCGCCGGTCCCGCCGTTGCCGCCGGCACCGCCGGTGGCGCCCCCAACTGGGCTGGCGACCGGGATGCGAGGCAGCGCCGGTGACGGCGAGGGCGACATCGGCACGGTGGCGGTGGATACGGTCACGGTCACGCGGGCGGCGGACGAGCCGATGGCGGGGACCGTGGCTGCGGTGGCTGCAGTGGCTGCGGTGGCTGCGGTGGCTGCGGTGGCAGCTGCGGCGGGCGTGGCCTGACGGAGCGTGGTGGCCGTCGCGGCCGTCGCGCTGGACGAGGTGGCGGCTGGCGTGGCAGCGGCGGGCGCGGCGGCGGCGGGCGTGGCGGCGGCGGGCGTGGCGGCGGCGGGCGTGGCGGCGGCGGGCGTGGCGGCGGAGACGAGCGGCGACGTCGCGGTGACGGAGGTCAGAGCGCTGGTCACCGGGGCCAGTGAGGCGGTCACGGGGGTGAGGGTGCTGGTCACCGGAGCGAGCGCGCCGGTCACGGGGGCCAGAGCATCAGTCACGGGGGCCAGGGCGCCGATGACCGGGCTGAGCGTGGCGGTCACCGTGGACAGGACCGGCGCCAGGCTGGAGGTCACCGGGGCCAGGCTGCCGGTCACGGTCGAGAGCACCGGCGCGAGGCTGCCGGTCACCGGGGCCACCGCCTGGGTGACCGACGACAGCACGGGGGCGAGCGAACTGGTGACCGGGACCAGCGTCTGCGTCAGCGGGGCGACCGTTTCGGTCACCGTGGTGAGCACCGGCTCGAGTGCGCCGGTCACCGGGGCCAGGCTCCCGGTCACCGTGGCCAGCGTCGGCGCCAGCGCGCCAGTTACCGGGGCCACGCTCGCGGTCACGGTAGCCAGCGTCGGCGCCAGCGCGCCGGTCACGGGGGCCACCGTCCCGGTCACCGTGGCCAGCGTCGGCGCCAGCGCGCCGGTAACCGGGGCCAGGCTCCCGGTCACCGTGGCCAGCGTCGGCACCAGCGCGCCGGTCACGGGGGCCACCGTCCCGGTCACCGTGGTCAACGTCGGCGCCAGCGCGCCGGTAACCGGGGCCAGGCTCCCGGTCACCGTGGCCAGCGTCGGCGCCAGCGCGCCGGTCACGGGGGCCACCGTCCCGGTGACGGTCGTAAGCACCGGCGCCAGCGCGCCGGTCACGGGGGCCACCGTCCCGGTCACCGTGGCCAGCGTCGGCGCCAGCGCGCCGGTCACGGGGGCCACCGTCCCGGTGACGGTGGTAAGCACCGGCGCCAGCGCGCCGGTCACGGGGGCCACCGTCCCGGTCACCGTGGTCAACGTCGGCGCCAGCGCGCCGGTAACCGGGGCCAGGCTCCCGGTCACCGTGGCCAGCGTCGGCGCCAGCGCGCCGGTCACGGGGGCCACCGTCCCGGTCACCGTGGCCAACGTCGGCGCCAGCGCGCCGGTAACCGGGGCCAGGCTCCCGGTCACCGTGGCCAGCGTCGGGGCCAGCGCGCCGGTCACGGGGGCCACCGTCCCGGTGACGGTCGTAAGCACCGGCGCCAGCGCGCCGGTCACGGGGGCCACCGTCCCGGTCACCGTGGCCAACGTCGGCGCCAGCGCGCCGGTAACCGGGGCCAGGCTCCCGGTCACCGTGGCCAGCGTCGGGGCCAGCGCGCCGGTCACGGGGGCCACCGTCCCGGTGACGGTCGTAAGCACCGGCGCCAGGGTCGCGGTCACCGGGGTCGCGGCCGCCGTCACGGGGGCCAGCACCGGAGCCAGCGTTCCGGTCACCGGGGCCAGGGTCGCGGTCACGGGGGCGAGTGTCCCGGTCGCGGCCGACACCACCGGAGCCACCGTGGTGGTCACCGCCGCGACGGCCGGTGCCACGCTGCGGGTAACCGGCGCGACCGCGCCGGTGACTGACGACAGCACCGGGGCCGCCGTCCTCGTCACCGAGCCGAGCGTCTGGGTCACCGGCGCCAGGACGCCGGAGGCGGCACCGGCGACGCCGGAGGCGGCACTGGCTGCCGAGGAGGCGGGGCCGGTTGCGGCGGTCGCCGGGGCACTGACGGTGCTGACGGCCGGTGCCACCGCGGAGGTGATCGGGGCGGCGGCGGTCACCGGGGCGACGGTGGCCGGGCCGGCGGGAGCGACCGGAGCGACCAGGCTGGCGGAAGCGACCGGGATGGTCAGGCTGGCGGCAGCGGCGGGAGCGGTCGGGGTCGCCGGGGCCGAGGAGACCGGCCGCGCGACGGCGGTCACGGTCGAGGCGCCGAGCGAGCCGACGGCTTGGAGCGCGCTGCCGGAGTCGGGGGTGGTCGGGGCCGGGGCGCTCTGCGGAGCGGCCGGGCCGGAGGCCAGGGTCGCGGGAGCGGTGACCGTCGCGTCGTGAGTGGACGCTGAGCCGACGGCCTGGACCGCGGAGCCCGCGGCCCGGGTCACGCTGGACGGCGCCGAGGCGAGCAACCCCACCGGGGACGACGGAGTGGTCGCACCGGAGCCGGACGCAGCCCCGGCGGAGTGGCCCGTGGGAGCCGAGACGGCCGACGGGGCGGCCACGGCCGAGACGGCCGACTTGGCCGCGCTCGCCACCGACGACACCGGGTTGGCGGGAGCGGAGCTGGCCGTCGCCGGACCGGCCTGGGAACCGCCGGATGGCGCCGGGGCCGGGGCCGGCTGGGAGTCAGCGGACCGAGATGCGGGCGTCGACGCCGGAGCCGAGCCGGCCGACGGGGCGGCCACGGCCGAGACGGCCGACCTGGCCGCGCTCGCCACCGAGGACACCGGGCTGGTCGGAGCAGAGCTGGCCGGGTCGGCACTGGCGGAGGCCGGAGCGGAGCTGACCGGCGCGGCACTGGCGGAGGCCGGAGCGGCCTGGGACTGGACAGACGGCGCCGGAGCCGAGCGGGCCACGCTCGCCGCCGACGATGCCGGATTGGCCGGACCGGAGCTGGCCGGGGCGGAGCTGGCGGTCGCCGGGCCGGCCTGGGAACCGCCGGACGGGGCCGGGGCCGGCTGGGAGTCAGCGGACCGAGAGACGGGCGTCGACGCCGGAGCCGAGCCGGCCGACGGGGCGGCCACGGCCGAGACGGTCGGGTTGGCCGCGCTCGCCACCGACGACACCGGGTTGGCCGGGACGGAGGGGCTGGCCGGGGCGGAGCCGCTGACCGAAGGCGAGCCACCGGCCGAGCTCGAGCTACCCGTCGAACCCGAGCTACCCGTCGAACCCGAGCCACTCGTCGAAGCCGAGTGATCCGTGGAGCCCGAGCCGGCCGCCGGAGTCGAACCGCCGGCCGAGTCCACGGCCGGCTGAGCGCTGGCCGGCTGGGAGGCCGTCGCGCCGCTGGAGCTGGACGAACCACCCGAGGAGCCGTGCGAGCCACCCGAGGCTACGGAGCTGACCTGGGAAGATACGCCCGATGCGGCACCCGTGGCGGTCGACCCGGCGGACTGCAGGGCGCTCGCCGGACCGGAGGCGCCCGGCGTGGTGTCCGCGTGCGCCTGGCGCGAGAACAGCACCAGCAGGACAAGAATTCCGGCAGCCAGCAACCCGGCTTGCACCGCTCGGCGAGCGATAGTGCACACGGTTGCGCGGGCCACCAGGTGCTCCCAACGGTGGGAGTCGCTTGTCTACGCTACCTTTCACCAGGGTTCGACCCTTTACACCAGCATTCGGCGCATTTATCAGGCAATCTTCAGAAGTGAAACGCTGATTGAACGATAAACCAGCTGATAATTCCCCAACCGGCGGAGATGTGAGTGATCTCGACGGAAGCAGCTGGGGCCGCTACTGTCGTTTTGTTACTGATGCGTAGGCTCAGGGGGCCGCAGTGAGCGAGCACGTCGATGTGCTGATCGTGGGAGCAGGGCTGTCCGGGATCGGAGCCGCCTACCACCTGCAGCGGGCGTTCCCGGGACGGACGTACGCCATCCTCGAGGCCCGCGACACCATCGGGGGCACCTGGGACCTGTTCCGCTATCCGGGCGTCCGGTCCGACTCGGACATGCAGACGCTGGGGTACCGGTTCCGGCCGTGGACCGGGGCCAAGGCCATCGCCGACGGGCCCTCGATCCTGCAGTACGTCCGTGACACGGCGGCCGAGGCGGGCATCACCGACCACATCCGGTACGGGTACCGGGTGACCGGGGCGTCCTGGTCCAGCGCCGATGCCCGCTGGACGGTCCAGGCCCAGACCGCCTCCGCTAACGGCAATGACGCCAGCACCGAGACCTTCACCTGCAACTTCCTGCTGACGTGCACCGGCTACTACCGCTACGACCGCGGCTACCAAGCTGACCTGCCGGGGATCGAGAACTTCGGCGGCCAGACAGTGCACCCGCAGCAGTGGCCGGAGGACCTGGACTACGCGGGCAAGCGGGTGGCGGTGATCGGCAGCGGCGCGACCGCGGTGACGATCGTGCCGGCCATGGCCGAGACCGCGGCCCACGTGACGATGGTGCAGCGCTCCCCCACCTACATCATCAGCCTGCCGACCGAAGACCCCATCGACGCCAAGCTGCGCGGGCTGATCGGGGCGCGCCGGGCCTACCCGATCACCCGCTGGAAGAACGTCATCGTCACCACCGCGATCTACCAGCTCAGCCAGCGGCGGCCGGAGATGATGCGGCGCTGGATCCGCGGCATGACGGTCAAGCAGCTGCCGTTCGGCTACGACGTCGACACCCACTTCAAGCCCGCGTACGGGCCGTGGGACCAGCGGCTGTGCCTGGTGCCGGACGGCGACCTGTTCCGGGCCATCCGGCACGACCGGGCCTCGGTGGTGACCGGCCGGATCGAGACGTTCACTGAGCACGGGCTGCGGATGGAGTCCGGCGAGGAGGTCGAGGCCGACATCGTGGTCACCGCGACCGGCCTGCAGCTGCTGGTGCTGGGCGGAGTCCAGCTGACGGTGGACGGCGAGGATGTCCGGCTGCCGGAAACCATGGCCTACAAGGCGACGATGCTGAGCGGGGTGCCGAACTTCGCGCTCACCATCGGCTACACCAACGCCTCCTGGACGCTCAAGGCCGACCTGGTCAGCGAGTTCGTCTGCCGGCTGCTGCGGTACATGGACCGGCACGGCTACGACACCGTCGTGCCGGTCAACGACGACCCGCGGGTGACCGAACGGCCGCTGCTCGACTTCGCGGCGGGCTACATCCTGCGCTCCATGCACGAGTTCCCCAAGTCCGGCTCCCGGACCCCGTGGCGGCTGGGCATGAGCTACGTCAACGACCTGCTGATGCTCCGGCACGGCCGGATCGGCGACGGCGTGCTGAGGTTCTCCCGGCGCGGGGCCGACGTGACGGCCGGGAAACGCGGGAACGGCCTGACGAGTGGGAAGCGCGGGAACGGGCTGGCGGGCAGGAAGCGCACGCTCGTACGGTAAGACCATGCTGGCGATCAGAGTGCACGAATTCGGCGGTCCCGACGTTCTGCAACTGGAAGACGTGGCCCGGCCCGAACCGGGTCCGGAGGAGCTCCTGGTCCGGGTGATGGCCGCGGGCGTCGGCCCGTGGGACGTCTCGCTGCGGGCGGGCCGCCTGGGCGGGTCGCTCCCCTACATCCCCGGCGGCGAGTTCGCGGGCGTGGTCGAGGGCGGCACCGGCGCGTTCGCCGACTTCGACGACGGCACCCCGGTCTACGGCTACGCCGGTTACCCCTCCCTGACCGGGTGTTACGCCCAGTACGTGACCTGCCCGGTGGAGCAGCTGGCGCCGATCCCGTCCGGGCTGAGCATGGCCGACGCGGGCGCCGTGCCGATCAACGCGCTGACCGCCGAGCAGGGGCTGACGGACCTGCTCAACGTCGGGCCGGGCGATCAGGTGCTGATCACCGCGGCCGCGGGCGGCCTCGGCCACCTGGCCGTGCAGATCGCCCGGGCGCTGGGCGCGGAGGTGGTGGCCACCGCCAGTCCCAAGGACCACGAGTTCGTGCACCATCTGGGCGCGGCGGTGGTCGTCGACCACAACCAGCCGGACTGGCCGGACCAGGTGCGGAAGGCGATCGACGGTGGCGCGGCCAAGGTGCTGGCGGTGGCCATCCCGACGCTGGCCGGGGCGGCCCGCACGGCCCGGGACGGTGCGGTGATCGCAACCCCGGTCACCAGCGGCGGCGACTACCCGGACCAGGACCGGGTGACCTGGCGGCAGTACAACGGGGAGCCGCGCGGCAGCCGGCTCGTCCGGCTGGGGCCCTGGTTCGACGACAGCACCGTGTCGCCCGAGGTGTCCTACTACTCCTGGCGGGACGCGGCCGAGGCCCAGCGGGTGGTGGGCGAGGGCCACACCAGAGGCAAGATCTCCCTGGTCGTGGACGACGACCTGGCCGGCCGCCTGGACCTCTGAGGGAGCTCCGGTCAGCCCATCCGGGCCCGCTCGGAGGTGCCGAACCGCTGGGCCGTCAGGTGCTTGATGCCACCCGGGAAGCCGCGGCTGGCGGCCAGGTGAGCACCGGTCAGCTCGCGCTGGGCCCGCGCGCTGCCGCCGAACGCGGCCACGCACCGCTCGGGCTCGGCGTTGGCCAGGGCCAGGATGGCCCCGGTGCAGCCGAGCAGCCCGGCCGCCATGACCAGCGCGGCCGAGCCGGTGTAGAGCCAGCCGTCCCACCGGTCCAGGGTGGCCAGCAGCCGGGTCATGTCCCCCGAGGAGTCCTTGCAGCCCTGTACGGGCAGCTTCTCCAGCACGTCGAGGGAGATGCCGGGCGGCGATATCCGCGGGAAGTGGTAGGCCAGCAGCGGGAGGTCGCCCGCCGCGTCGGCCACGGCCTGGTAGAAGGCGGCCGGGTCCTCGACGCCGCGCGGCGACCGGGCCAGCACCGCGTCGGCCCCGGCGGCGGCGGCGGCCCGGGTCAGGGTCTGGGCCTGCTCGGTGGTGGCGGCGCCGGTGCCCGCCACCAGCGGTACCCGGGGCACGGCCGCCCGCACCGCGGCGAACAGCCGGACCCGCTCGTCGTCGTCCAGGGCGTCGGCCTCGCCGGTGGTCCCGGCCACCACGATGGCCTGCAGGCCGGCGCTGGCCAGGGCCGCCGCGTGCGCGGCGGTGCCGCCGAAGTCGACCCGGCCGTCGTCGTCGAACAAGGTGATGAGGGCGGCGCCGACCCCGGTGAAGGGCGGCGAATCGCTGGTAGCAGGCATAACGCCATTATCCACCGGCCTCTTAGGAGGGCCGGGGCGACCGGGCCGGGGCCCGGGGTACCGCCGACCGGGCCGGGGGTGCGGCCGACCGGGCCTATCCGCCGGGCTTAGCGGCGGCCAGCTGGGCCCGGAGCGTATCCCGGGCGGTGACCAGCGACGGGCCGTACCAGGTCAGGCTGCGGCCCTCGACCAGCGCGACCCGGCGCCCGGCGAACACCTCGGGGCCGTCGGCGGCGCTGAACGCGTACGGCTCGTCCGGCAGTACCACCAGCTCGGGGTGGCGGGCGGCCACGTCGGCCAGGTCGACGTGCGGGTAGCGGCCCGGGTCGTCGCCGTACACGTTGTCCAGGCCGAGCCGGCCCGCGAGGTCGCCCGTGAAGGTGGCCGAGCCGACCACCATCCACGGGTCACGCCAGACCGGGATGACCGCGCGCACCCGGGTAGCCGGGGCGGGCTCGGCCCAGACCCGCTCGGCCGCGGCCAGCCAGTCCGGTAGCGGCCAGCCCAGCGCGGTGCCGAACATCCGGCGCAGGGAGGCCAGGGCCTGGTCCACGGTCTCGATCACGGTGACCCAGACCCGGACGCCGGCCGCCCGCAGCCGCTCGACGTCGAGCCGCCGGTTCTCCTCCTGGTTGGCCAGCACCAGGTCGGGACGCAGCGCCCGGATCGCGGCCAGGTCGGGGTTCTTGGTGCCGCGGACCCGGGGCACGTCCAGGCCGGCCGGGTGGGTGCACCAGTCGGTCGCGCCCGCCAGCGCGTCCGGCCGGGTGACGGCGACCGACTCGGTGAGCGACGGCACCAGCGACACCACCCGGCGGGCCGGACCGGTCTGCGGGAGCGGGTGCCCGAGATCGTCCCGTGCCTCGTCCACCAGCTCACCCTAGCCGAGCAAATAACCTGCTCAGCGGCTGGGCGGAGCGGACTGCGCGGGCACGATCGTTGTCACCAGTCCGGTCTTGACGTCGTAGGACAGGCCGGTGACCTTGATCCGGCCGGACACCTGATGCGCATCGAGCACCCTGGCCACGTCGACCGGGACGGTGACGGCCGGGTCGAGGACGGCCAGGGCGGCCAGTTCGGCCTCGTCGTAGCCGCCGCGGGCGGCGAACCCGTGCCGCAGCTCGCCGTCGGCGAAGAAGCCGGAGCCGCAGTCGGTGTGGTGCATGACCGCGAACTCGAACCAGTCCGCGTCCGGGGTCTTGGTCTCATGCAGGTAGCTGATCCAGGCCAGGTCCTGCAGCACGGCCCGGGTCACCCGGCCGCCCACGGTGCGGGCGACGATCGCATCCCCCAGGTCCAGGCCGAACAGCTGGGCCGGGTCGACCCGGGGATCGATGCAGGTCAGGACGTACACCTGCTTGTTCGGAAGGAAAGGGATGGCCGGCACCCGGTCCTTGGCCCCGGTGCGGGCGAAGCTGGCGTTGCGCGTCAACAGCTCGTCGAAGTTGGACATGAGTCAATCGTGGTCGCGCGGCGGGTGGCTGGCCATGGGCAGGACGGCCGTTCGGCGTCAGGGTTCGGCCACCGGGAGGCCCGGGGGTACCGCCTAAGGCCGGTGGGCCTGCCGGTAGGCGGTCGGGGTGGTGCCGTCGGCCCGGGCCAGGTGCACCCGCAAGGTGGCGGCGCTGCCGAGCCCGCACCGCTCGGCCACCTCGTCGACGGACAGGCCGGTCACCTCCAGCAGCCTGCGCGCCTCGATCAGGCGCTGGCCCGCCAGCCACCGCATCGGGGTCAGGTGCAACTGGTCGCGGAACTGGCGGGCGAACGTCCGGGTGGGCAGGCCGGCGTGCCGGGCCATCGCGCCGACGGTCAGCGGCCGGCCCATCTCGGCCACCGCCCAGTCCAGGGTGGGGCCGAGGCCCCCGTCGTCCGGTAGCGGCCGCCGCGTGTACTGAGCCTGGCCGCCCGGCCGGTGCACCGCCACCACCATCCGCCGGGCCACCGCGGCGGCCGCGCCGGCCCCGTAGTCGCGATCCACCAGGTACAGGCACAGGTCGATGCCGGCCGACAGCCCGGCGCTGGTCAGCACCTGTCCTTCGTCGACGTAGAGCACGTCGGGGTTGAGCCGGACGGCCGGGAACCGGGCCCGGAAGTGGTCCGCCTCCTGCCAGTGGGTGGTCGCCTCCCGGCCGTCGAGCAGGCCCGTCGACGCCAGCGCGAACGCGCCGATGCAGATGGAGGCGATCCGGGTGCCGCGGGCGGCGGCGGCGCACAGTGCGTCCCGGGCGGCCGCCGACGGCTCACCCAGCGGGTAGTAGCCGGGCACGATGATCGTGTCCGCCTCGGCCAGCGCGTCCAGCCCGGCCGGGGCGTTGACGCTGAACCCGGTGGTGGACGGGACGGCTCCCGGGTGCTCGGCGCACACCGTGAACGAGTAGCGCTCGCGCTCGTCGCGGTGCCCGAACACCTGAGCCCCGATGGACAGGTCGAAGGCGACCACGTCGGGCAGCGCGAGCGCCACCACCCGGTGCCGCTGACCTGCGCTCACCTGGCCAGCATCTCAGATTTCCAGTGTTTGCCGGTGCGCTGGCAGGCGGGTCCTGAATCCCGGGCTCCGGCCGGCGTACATTGACCAGGCGCCGGCGAAGACGGAGGACGGCTGTGAGCATCCGGATTGAGCGGGACGGCCCGGTGTGGACGGTGGTGCTGGACCGGCCCGGGGTACGTAACGCGATCGACACCGAGCACGCGCAGGGGCTGCTGGAGGCGTTCCAGGCGTTCGACGCCGACGACGGCGCCGCCGCGGCCGTGCTGTGGGGAGCGGGCGGCACGTTCTGCGCGGGCGCCGACCTGCGGGCGGTGGCCGACGGCAGCCTGCGGGTGGCCGCACCGGGCGAAGGCCCGGCCCTGGGCCCAACCCGGCTGCTGCTGAGCAAGCCGGTCATCGCCGCCGTCGACGGTCACGCGGTGGCGGGGGGCCTGGAGCTGGCGCTCTGGTGTGACCTGCGGGTCGCCGATCCCGGCGCCACGTTCGGCGTGTTCTGCCGCCGCTGGGGTGTCCCGCTCATCGACGGCGGGACCGTCCGGCTGCCCCGGCTGATCGGGCTCAGCCACGCGCTGGACATGATCCTGACCGGCCGTGGCGTCGGGGCAGAAGAAGCACTGTCGATGGGCCTGGCCAACCGGGTCGCCGCCGCCGGGCAGGCCCGCGCCGAGGCCGAGGCGCTGGCCCGCCAGCTGGCCGCGTTCCCGGCGGAGTGCCTGCGCGGCGACCGCCGGTCGGCCTACGAGCAGTCCGGGCTCTCGCTGGAGGACGCGATCGCCAACGAGTGGCGGCACGGGCTGACCTCACTGGCGGCCGGGGCGGCGACCGGGGCCGCCCGCTTCGCCGGCGGCGCCGGCCGCCACGGCGCGAGTGGTGCGGAGCGGCCGGGCGACGCGGCGGGGCCGGGCTGACCGCCCGTCAGTGGTCCAGCATCTCCGGGTTGATCGGGCCCCAGATGTTCACCGTGGCCAGGTCGACCTCCCAGGTCCGCGGGTACAGCGGGAACGACTCGTGCCAGGGACGCGGCTCCCAGTAGCCCTTGTTGTCGTCGTGCATGACGTCGAGCTGGGTGAACAGCTCGATCGTGTTGCCGTCGGGGTCCTTGTGGTAGGTGAACAGGTTGTGGCCGGGACCGTGGCGGCCGGGTCCCCAGATCAGCCGGTAGTTCTCCTTGGCCAGGTGGTCGAGCAGGGTGATGAGATGGGCCGGGTCGCGCATCTCGTAGGCCACGTGGTGCATGCCGTCGAACTTGGAGCTGGCCATGAAGTTGGCCGCGTGGTGGTCGGCGTTGCAGCGCAGGAACACGAAGAAGTCCCCGACCGTGTCCGACCACCGGAAGCCGAGCAGGTCCTCGTAGAACTTCTGCAGGGCGGCCAGCTCGGGCGTGAACGCGGCCACGTGGCCGAGCTTGGTCGGCCGCAACGGCGTGTAGCCGTCGACCCCGCTGGGGTCCTGGCCCTCGAACAGGTGCAGCGGCACCCCGGTGGAGGGCTCGACCAGCACCAGGGCCTCGGGGGTGCCCGGGCCGATGTCGCTGCGCCGCTCGACCTCGTAGCCGGCCGCGTGCAGCCGGCGCTGGGCGTCCGCGATCGACCCCCAGACCTCGTAGCCGACCGCCGACCGGGCGCGGGTGTCGCCGCGGCTGATCACCACGCTGTGGTGATCGAAGCCGGTGGTCAGGAACGCGCCGTCGGGCGCCTCCTCGACCAGCTGGAAGTCCAGCACCTTGGTGTAGTACTCCACCAGCCGGGCCACGTCCGGGGTGGTGAACTGCACGTACCCGAGCTTCGACACCCGGACCGCGGGCTCCGGCCCGCCGTTCCCATCGGTCATCGGTGACCTCCTGACTCCTCGGCTCCATCCGGCCCGCGCCGGGCGGTACCGGCCCGTCCGCTCCTAAAGTGTATGCAGTTTTACGGCTCCGGTACAGAGTCAACACGGAAGCCGCCGGCGGCGCGCGGCCCGCCTGGTACGTAACGGCCCGCGCGGTCTCGAAGACCGGCCAGCGGCTGTGCTGTACTGAGCGGGTGAAACGCAGGCGGGTGGTGTCCACGCTGACGGGGGGCCGGGCGGGCCTGGGTGAGAGCCAGAAGACCCGGGAGGCCCGCGCCCGGGTCCAGCTGATTATCGAGATCACCTCGCAGGTCGGGGCGTACCGCAAGGGGCTGCAGAAGGCCGCCGCGCAGCTCAGCCCGGAGGAGGCGACGATCGTCTCCGATCTGGAGGCCCACGGCCTGCAGGTCCCGCAGATGCACGACATCCTGTGCGGCGGCCACGTACTGATCGATGATCCGAAGCTGTATGAAGACTGGGAGTTCGCGTCGGCCAGCCATCACCGGATCTCCAGCCACCACCGCGACATCGACAAGAAGAAGTACCCCGACATCGGCATGCGCGGCGTGGTGGTCAGGGAGAAGCTGCACGGCCGGACCGCCAACGGCACCTGGGTCCAGCTGGAGAAGACCCCGGCGGCCTTCGGGAAGCGGAAGCTGCCCAGCCTGGATGACGTCCGGCACCTGATGGACTACGTGGTGTACCGGATCACCCGCAGCAACGTGGGCCCCTGGGGCCTGTCCCGGATGACCGAGCGGCACCCCCTGTACCTGTCCCCGGCCGTCGCCATCCCGGTGTCGCTGTCGCCGCCGGTGGCGCGGTCGCTGACGGCCGCGCTGCACCGGATCGAGGCGTCCGACGACACCACCTCGGCCTCCGGGGACCTGGCCAGCTGGTTCCCGCCCCCGGACCGGCCCGATCCCGGCGCCGAGCTCGGGCAAGCGCTGTCCGGCCGGGCCGGGCGCGGGTTGTTCGGGAGCTCCGAGGTGTGGGTGACCGAGACGCCGTCCCCGGTCGCCGCCACGATCCTGTACCACCAGCCGGAGCCGCCGGCGCTGAAGATCAGCCCCCGGCCGACGAGCAGCGGAGAGCGACGATGAGCGAGTCTGGGCCAGGCCGGACGGCCGGAACCGAAGACGTGGCGGCCGTCCCCGAGGGGCTCGTTTCGGCGGTGGTCAACCTGGTCGGCACCGGGCCGGTGCTGCTCGGCGCCTACACGATCGCCGAGCTGACCGCCGTCGATGCGGTCGTCGACTTCCTCGAGCACCGGCCCTCGGACGAGGTGCTGGCCGAGGCGGTCCGCTCGCTGGCCGCCCGGCAGCTGCTGGCGACCGGGGCCAACGGAGAACAGGTAAAGGTGCGCGGCGACCTGGGCATCGCCGTCGCCTTTGAGCAGCGGGCCCGGGTCGTCCTGGATGCCCGGGTGACCGGGACGCGGCCGGGTGAGCCGTGGCGCATCCTGCTGCTGCCGCAGCCCGAACGGATCTGCCTGCAGTTCAGCATCGACGCGCTCGGGATCCATCAGGTGGGCCTCTACCCGCTGGACGATGCGCTCAAGTCCATGGCCGAATGGCTTCCGCACGGGTCCCCGGCCGACGCCGGCGACGCGGTCGACGCCGACGGCCTGCTGGCCGCGGCCGACCGGGCGGCGCTGCTCACGGTCACCCGGTACACCGTGGACGGATCGGCCGAGACCGCCGGGGACACCACCGACCTGGTGCTGGCCCGCAAGGACGACCGGCTGCACCTGCTGACCCGCGACCCGTCCGACCAGTCCAGGCTCGTCCCCAGCGCGCAGAACGGTAAGGATCTGGCGGACCGGCTCGGTGAGCTGCTGGCCTGAGCCCGCCGCTCCCGCTGCTTCCTACTTCGGGGGGACGTTGGCCGACCCTTCGCAGGTGACCGCGGGCGGGATGGCCGCCACCGGCTGGCTCCCGGAGCCCGGCAGCGTCCCGGTCAGCGCGTACTGGGTGAGCTGAGTCGCCAGCAGCGTGGTGCTGGCCGTGGTCGGCGTGCTGGCCAGCTCGAAGTAGTTCCGGCCGATCGAGCTCCGCAGCGGATAGCCCGGATAGTAGAACGGGGTCGACCCACGGGGCCAGCCCGCCGGGTCGGTCCAGCCGCAGGGGTTGAAGTACATCGCGTTGGCGGCGGGCTCCCCGACCGCGATCACCAGGTCCTTGCCCGCGGCGGCGTCCTTCCAGGCCTGCTTGAAAACGCCGGTCACGTTGCTGGCGGGCAACGCCAGGCTGTGGCGGATCTGGCTCGCGATCGCCATGTCGTACTTGTCCGCCGCGTACAGCACGATCGGCGAGTGGGTCGCCAGCCATCCCCCCGAGCGCACCACCGACACCAGGACGTACGCCTCGGCCACGATCCGGCCGCCCGAGCTCACGGTGATCGGCACGACGTACCGGCCCTGGGCGAGCGACGTGGCCGGCGTCAGCGACACCGTGGCCGAGTAGGTGCCGCCCGCCGTCAGCGCCACGGCCCCGGAAGCGGGCGCCGCCGACATGCCGTGCGGCACCCCCGCCTGCCACTGCACGCTGAGCGAGGTCTTCGGCAGCCCGTGCAGGGTCAGCGTCACCTTGACCGTGCTGCCGGGGGCGGCGTTCAGCTCGGACGGCCGCGCGCTCTCGGACGGGGCGGCCGCGCTCGGTGCGGATGACCGGCCGGCCACCCGCCCGTCGGCCGCGTCGGAGTCGATGTTCAGGGTGGCGCCGCCCCACTTCTCGTCGTGCGGCCCCGAGTACTGGTGCAGCCGCTGGTGGCTCGACCAGTAGTTGCCCGGCACGTAGGCGTCGGTCAGCACCGGCTTGCTGTTCCAGTTGGCGGTCCAGATGTCGTCCGGGCGGGAGGATCCGCTGCGGCTGTAGGCGGACACCAGGTCCTTGATCCCGGAGGCGGAGCTGGCGTAGACCCCCGAGACGTAGCCATAGGTGTGCAGCTCCCTGGTCCAGCCGCCGAGGAAGTTCACCACCCCGCTGCTGCAGCTGCCGCCGGTGCTGTAGCCCTCCATGTCGAAGTAGATCGGGCTGCCCTTGGCGAACCCGAACTTCTTGGCCGCGCTGACCGCCGCCCGTGCTTCGGCCTCCCCCTGGGAGGTGGCCGACGAGTTACTGATCCTGGCCACCCCGGGGATGGTCGAGCAGGAGGCCTGGCGGCCGACCCACAGCGGGATGAACCGCCAGCCCTGGGCGGCGGTGTGGCTCACCCAGGAAGCGGAGAAGTTCCCGTAGCCGCAGGCCCAGTTCATCCCGCCCAGGTAGGTGCCGATGATCCGGTAGGGCGACGCCAGCCACTTGCTCATCGTCGACGTCGACGGGACCGAGCAGGTATCGAACCCGAGGCCGCTGCCGATCAGCGACGAGACGCTGGCGGACTGGGCCGCCGACTCCGCGCCGGACGACGACACCGCGCCGGCCGTGGACGTCTCGCCGGCCGACGAAGCGGCGGTGCTGGCGGGTGTGGCCGTGACCGACGGGGTGGCGCTGCCCGTGGCCGACTGGCTGGGGCTGGTACTCGCGGGCGGGCTCGCGGATGCGGAGGCCGTCGGCGCCGATCCGGTCCGCGCGTCGGCCCCGGACTGGCCGGCGGCCGTCGCCCCGGCCAGGATCGCCCGCAGCCGCGACTCCTCGTTGCCGTAGGTGGCGGTGACCAGCACGCCGGCCTTCGGCACGTCGACCTGGAACATGTGGGTGGCGCTCTCGGCCGAGGCGGGCAGCGCCGCGCTCTCGGGCAGCGCCGCCCCGTCGTTCACGGCCACGGCCGAGTCCGGGGAGAGCGCGGTGCTGGCCGCGCTGGCCGGCTGGATGAGCAGCGCCTCGGTGTGACCCATGGCCGTGGCCGGGCAGCTCTGGTCGCTGCCGGGATTGCCCAGGTAGACCGCGTGGGTGCTGAACAGCACGCACTGGGAGGGGTCGGCCGCCAGGTTGTAGACCGGCCAGGAGCCCGGCACCTGGAACTGGTAGCCGAGGTAGCGCACGGTCTTGGGCTTGGCGTCCCAGGACGGCTGCCGCGCCAGGCTCTCGGCGAAGGGAATCGGGTTCGCCGCCATAGTGGTCTCGGCGGCCAGCTTCGCCTGCACGCTGTCCTGCGCCGGGACCGGCCCGGAGGTGGCGGGGGTGGTCACGGACGGTGAGGCGATGCTGGTCGAGGCCGGGGTGGCCGAGCCGTGGGCGGCGGCGTGGCCCGACGATCCCGGCCCGACGACGACGGCAAGACCGAATATCAGGGCCATCCCGGATGCGGCACTGAGCGAGAAGTAGCGGCGTCGCATCGCGGCCGTGACGCGAGTCCCCCGTGCCGGCATTTACTCTCCCATAGGTATCGAGTTGACCAAAAGCTATAGATCGTCACACCCGCTTCTCAATCACCAAAGCGCGTTTCGCCATATCTTTTCGGTCTTTGCCGAGATCACGGGCTATCGGCAGCGCATTCCGGGGGGCTCGTCTCGGCATCCGGCCGGTTCAGGAAAAGGCCTTAGCGGCGACCTCAAAATCAGCCGCCGAAGAGTCATCAGGCCGTCACCACGCCAGCCGTGCAGATCTGAACGACCGCGATCCAGGCCGCCCGCAGACTGGAGATAACGCCCCCAGTGTCCACTTTTTATGGTTGATACAGATGACTCTTGATGAATAATGGTGATCGCGTTCGTGACTTTCGGTGGATCAGAAGGGGCCTGACGTGGGGATTCTCAGACGATCGATGATGACCGTGGCCGCGATCGGCGCGGCGGCCGCTATGACCGGGGGATCGATTGCCGCATCGGCCGCGACCACCAGCGGGGTACGCCGGGCCAGGGACCAGCGTCCGGGCCTGCATCGAGTACGTGAACGGGGCGACCAGGTGCACCAGCGCCGTGACCCTGGCCGCCAGCACCCGCGACCCCGGCCGACGACGCCACGCCGGTGTTCTATGCCCAGGGGCTGGTAGCCCAGCTATCACTACTACCGAGACGGTAGTAATTGTCACCCTCTGTTCAGGCCACGGTCACCGGCATTCAGTTTCCCGCCGTAACCGTGTCTTCTGGGCGCCGGCGAACGGCTGCGCCCAGGGAGGAACACCATGCGACAGAAGGAACCAAGGCCCAGGTCATTCCGGCGCTTTGGGGCAATCACCGCTTGTGCGGCTACGGCTCTGGCCGGGACCGCCCTGGCGGGAACCGCGGTGTCGTCGGCGGCGACCGCCCGGCCGGGCCAGTCCGGCGGTAACCACGCCGGCGGCGTCAAGCACGTGCTGCTGATATCGGTCGACGGCATGCACCAGTCCGATCTGAACTGGTACGTCACCCACTACCCCCACTCGGAGCTTGCGCGGCTGGCCACCGGCGGCGCCGAGTACACGCACGCGCAGACCACCGACCCGTCGGACTCCGACCCGGGCGGCACCGGAATCATGACCGGCGGCGACCCCAAGGTCACCGGCATCTACTACGACGACGAGTACAGCCACGGCGTCTTCCCGCCGGGGACGACCAACTGCTCCGGGGCGGTCCCGGGCGGCAACGTGATCTACGACTCGCCGGACGACAAGCTGGCCGCCGTGCCGGACCTGCTGAACAACGGGAGCGGCAACACCTTCCCCTCGTTCGATGAGGGCGGCTCGATCTACCCGGGCGGCGTGGACAAGAACCCGGCCTTGATCATGAACCTCACTCCGCACCCGCAGTCGGGCCTGAACCCGGCGACGTACCCGGTCGACCCGAAGACCTGCCAGCCGATCCAGCCGTGGGACTTCGTCGGGGTCAACACGATCTTCCAGGTGATCCACAACGCCGGCCTGCGCACGGCGTTCTCTGAGAAGCACGCGATCTACTCTTCGTTCAACGGCCCGGGCTCGAACGGCATGAGCATCGACGACTTCTTCGGGCCGGAGATCGACTCGCAGGCGGTCGAGCCGAACGGCGTGCCGTACCCGGTGGACGGCGCGTGGACCGACGACAACGCCGCGACCAAGCAGTACGACTCCTACAAGGTCCAGGCGGTCACCAACTGGATCAACGGCTACGGCCACTCCGGCAAGGGGCCGAAGGTCGGCACGCCGGCCATCTACGGGATGAACTTCCAGGTGGTCTCGACCGCCGAGAAGCTGAAGAGCTCCCCGGCGGTGCTGATCGGCCCGAACGCGCAGGGCAAGTACACCGAGGGACCGTCGCTGGCGGGCGGGTACGAGACCGTTAACGGCCAGCAGGTGCCGGGCCCGCTCTTGCAGAGCGCGCTCGGCTACGTCAACGACGCGCTGCAGCGGATGGCCGACACGATCCAGGCCGACGGTGAGGCCGGCTCGACGGCGATCATCCTGACGGCCAAGCACGGCCAGTCGCCGCAGAACAACAGCCAGCTGCAGCGGATCAACGACGCCCCGATCATCGCCGGCGTCAACGCCGCCTGGACCAAGCTGCACCCGGGCAGCCCGGCGCTGGTCGTCCAGGAAGCTGACGACGACGGCCTGCTGTGGTGGCTGTCGGACCGCTCGCAGGCGGCGACCGACTTCGTCAAGAACTACCTGTGGACGCACACCGCCCCGGCGGTCAACTTCGCCGGCCAGACGGTCACCGTCCAGCATTCCGGCCTGCGGGAGATCTACGCAGGCCAGCAGGCGGCGCACTTCTTCGGCGTAGCGAACTCCGACCCGCACCACCCGGACGTGTTCGCCGTCTCCCAGGTCGGCACGATCTACACGACCGGCTCGAAGATCGCCGAGCACGGCGGCGACAACCCGGCCGACCGGGACGTCCCGCTCATCGTCTACGCGCCCGGCGCCGTCCGGGCTGGCCAGTCCGGCCACCCGGTGGAAACGACCCAGGTCGCGCCCACCGTCTTGAAGCTGCTCGGCCTCAACCCGGGCGATCTGCAGGCCGTGCAGATCGAGCACACCAGCGTGCTCCCCGCTGCCCGGCGGTAACCGCCACCGCACGACTGACCGTGGCTGATCGGTAACCGGGCCCGGCGCTGACGCCGGGCCCGGCGCCGCTCATCGCGGGCAGGCCTGCGGGCCGCGGGCGGTGAGCGTAGCCAGCGGGCAGCGCACCGCGCGTGGGTAGTACGGGCCCATGCCGGCCGCGGCCGCCGCCGGGTCGCTGGCCTGCCTGACGCTCTCCGGCGAGTGCGGGAACGAGGTGCTGACCAGGACGTTCCGCAGGGCCAGGAGGTACGGGCCAGCCGGGTGGGCGGTGGAGAGGGGCAGGAACGTGACGCCCGGGACGCGGCTGATGGCCGCTCGCTGCGATTCGCTGCCGAGCACGTAGGTGTAGTCCCCGGCCGCGTTCAGCTTGGTGGCCTCGTCAGCGCGGCACCCGTAGTCGGTCGCTCCGCCGGGCAGCTTGTTGGCGACGATCGGAACGAGGTGGACCAGCACGCCGGCACACATCGACCAGTAGCGGACGTCCTCGCCCCGGGCCGGCCAGGGAGAGGGATGGCTGCCGGGCGCGAAGGCCGGCGCCTTGGCGGTCACGACGACCACGTCGCCGGCCGGCGGGCGGGTCAGGTAGGCCAGGGCGTAGGACGTGTCGGCGTTGGCCAGCCCCGCGTCGTTGAAGCTGCTCTGGGCGGGCTTGAAGAACTCCAGCGGGGCGGGCGGGGACACAGCGGCGCCCGATCCGCCCGCGCCCGCGCTTCCGGAACTGCTCACCACCGGGAAGTGCACGGGCGCGGGACGGCCACGGCAGGCGGGAAGCGCGCGCGCGGCGCCGCCCTGCTGCACCGTCAGCACCGGCAGCGGCACATTCGCGGGAGCACCCCCGGCCGGCAGGTAGACACGGTAAACGAGGTAACCCGGATGCTGGCTGGTGGTGCCGGCGGGCATCGGCAGCGCGTTCGCCTGGCCGGGTGCCGGATCCGGGCGGATGGTCACCGTGAACCGGCCGCCGGAGTCGGCCTGGTGCTGCCAGGGGTTCTCGCTGCCGGGCTCCGGGACGATCCGGTAGTCGGGCAGGGATGAGCCGGCACCGCTGGGCGTGTAGACCTGGATCGAGGCGTAGCGAGCTTCCGGGAAGCGGCCCGCCAGGGCGATCCGGGTGCCCGCGGGCGCCACGATCGGCTGCCAGAAGGTGTCCTCGGCCGGGTCAGGGAACGCGATGTCGTCCGTCTGGGCGCTCAGCCTGCCCGGCCACGCGCAGGACATCCCGGGCAGGACAGCCGTGCGGCTTCCTCCCGCAGCGGCCGGGCTGGCTGGCGGCGCCGACGTACACGCCGCCAGCCCCAGCGCCACGCCAACCGCCGCCCCGATGACGCCGGCGACGCCGGCGGGCCGGCCGGGCCTGCGCCGTCCCCGGCCGCGGCCCGGCCATGGCGCGGCCATGGCCTTTCCGGCTGCCCCGATGCTGGCCATCGCTGACGCCTCCCACCCGCCGGGAACGGCGATGTACGGTTGCTACGTCTATTTGTTCTATAACTTATAGAACAAATAGAGCGTTAGTCAATGCCGGGCAGTGGGCGAGGTTCCGTGACTCAGTCGACCGCCTGCTGACCGAGGGGGTGTGAGATGAGCACGACCGCTTTTGTCCGAGCCAGGTTTCCTCGCTGAGTCAGCAACGCGGAGGTGCGCGGAATGAGAGTTCTGATCGTGACCGTCGGATCACGGGGGGACGTCGCGCCTTTCACCGGGCTCGGCTCGGCCCTGCAGGCGGCCGGGCACCAGGTGACGATCGCCACTTATGGCATGTTTGCCGGCCTGGTCACCGGATCCGGTCTGGGGTTCTGGGCACTGCCCGGGGACCCCCAGCTGCTGGCGGCCGCGCGCTGGCGGCAGGGCGGCACCGGGCCGTTAGGGGCGGCCAGGCTCACCCGGCTGATCGCCGGCCACCTGCGCGAGGTGCATGCGGGGATGCTGGCCGCGGCGCGGTCCGGCACCGACGTGCTGCTGCCGGCGAATGTGACCGCGATCGGCGGCTATCACATCGCCGTGGGCCTGGGCCTGCCCAGCTTGGGACTGGCGCTGGCACCGGTCAATCCGACCCGTGCGTTCCCGCCGTCCGTGCTGACGGCGCGGTCCCTGGGCCGGTGGGGAAACCTGGCCGCCGGCCAGGCGCTGGTCGCCCTGGGCGCGCCCGCGCTGGCCGGTCCGGTCCGGGAACTGCGGGCGGAGCTCGGACTGCCCCGGCTCAGCGCACGCCAGGCGGTCTTCGGAGAACAGGACGCCAGCCGCTGGCCGGTCTATCACGGATTCAGCCCGTCGGTTGTCCCCCGCCCGGCGGACTGGCGACCGGGCATAGAGGTGGCGGGATACTGGTGGCCGGTCAGCCCGCAGGCCTGGTCCCCGCCCGCAACGCTGGACGAATTCCTGGCCGAAGGGGCACCTCCGGTGTTCATCGGCATGGGCAGCATGAACCCGGGCGACGCCGGCCGCCTGCGCGACCTGGCCGACGCAGCCGGGCAGCAAGCCGGAGCCCGGATGGTCATCCAGCAGATTCCGGCGGCGGCTCAGCCTGCGGAACGGCTGCCTTCGGGCAACTCGGTCCTGATCGGCGAAGTCCCGCACGACTGGCTCTTCCTCAAGATGGCCGCGGTGGTGCACCACGCAGGCGCGGGCACCACGGCGGCAGGCCTGCGGGCCGGAGTCCCGGGAGTCGGCCTGCCGATGCTCGGCGACCAGCCGTTCTGGGCCGCCCGGCTCGCCGCCCTCGGTACCGGGCCACCGCCCATCCCGTACAAAAAGCTCACGATCGCCGCGCTGGCCACCGCCATCCGGGAAGTAACGGGGCGCCCGTCCTACCGGAACCAGGCCCAGGCCATGGCCGCCCGGCTGGCCCGCGAAGACGGCACAGCGCCGGTTATCAGCGCGCTCGCCCGCCTGTACTCAGCGGGCCCGGCGGCAGGCAGCCCATGATTTGGCGGTCGGCTAGGGCAGGGTCCATCGCTGGCTGGGTTCGCCGTTGCAGTCGTAGATGACCACCTGGGTGCCAGAGCCGCCGGATCCGTTGTCGTCCAGGCATTTGCCCGACTGCGGGTTGGCAAGGGCGCCGTTCGGCTGCGGTACCCAGGTCTGCGCGCCGGTCCCGTTGCAGTCGTACAGGTCGACGGTGGTGCCGTTGGTGGTGTCCCCGCCGTTGACATCCAGGCACATCCCGAGCACCTGCAGCGTGCGGTTGGACGCGACCGTCCACTGCTGCGCGGCCGTGCTGTCGCAGGTGTAGACCTGGATCGGGTTGTAATCCGCCGTTGAGGCGTTGCGGTCGTCCAGGCACAAGCCCTGGTAGCCAGTGATCGGGCCCGGAGGCGGGGCGGTAGCGCCGATGGCGACCCCCGTGGTGTTGGAGGTGCCGGCGGCGGTGGTAACCGTGATGTCAGCGGTCGTGCCGGGGGTCAGGGCCCACTCTCCGTTCGTGCCGCTTGATTGCGGGACGGTGAAGGTGATGGCGCTGTCGCTCCAGCTGTCGACGGTGAAGGTGGCCAGATCGGAGGGTGCGCCCCAGTTGGTGCCGTTGTCACTGAAGGTCAGGTAGCTGCTGCCCTGGCTAGCGCCGAAGCCGCTGCCGGTGACCGTGACCTGCTGGCCGGCCGCGGCTTTGGCCGGGGAGGTGAACGTGATCAGCGGCGTGGCCGGTTCGGGCAACTGCACCGGTGTGCCACCGACCTGGGTGACGGTCGCGCTTGATCCGGTCGCGACCGCACCGACCGGCACCTGCAGCGTATGGGTGGAGCTGTTGTAGCTCCACGCTGAGGAGGCGAGCGTCTGGCCATTGACCTGGACGGAGGTCGGCTGCGATTCGTCTACCAGGTCAACGGTGTAGTCGCGGCTGCTCGGCTCGCCTGAATAGGAGCCGGAGGCGGGTCCGATGGTCACCGTCGACGTGGCCGCGGACGCGTTCTCCGCGTAGGTGATCGGCGTCTGGGTGGACTCGCCGGACTTGTAGCCAAGGCCCGTGCCCGCGTCGTCATACATGGAGAAGGAGCCGCTGGCCCCGGCGTGCACCTGGAGGGTGATCGGTGCGGTGCCGGCGGTCTGGGCATGGTCGCTTGAAGGTTGCAGCGGGATGATGCCGCCCTCCTTGACGAACACCGGCATCCGGCTGGTGGGTACGTTGATGGTCTGCGTTCCGGGACCGGTAAAGGTGGCGCCGGTGAAGTAGTCCTGCCAGGTGCCCGGGGGGAACCAGACCTGGGTGGCGACGCTGGCGCCGGGCTGGGTGACCGGGGCGACCAGCACGTCCGGCCCGAGCGTGTACTCGGTCGGGTTGGTGTAGGCCGCGGCCTGGCCGGGATAGTTGAGATAGAGGGCCTGAGTCATCGGGATCCCGGTGCTGCTCGCCTGGTACGCCAGCGTGTAGAGGTACGGTACGAGCCGTTCGCGCAGCTGCATGAACTGGTCGCCGACGGCCTGGGTCGCGGCGTCGTACTCCCACGGCAGGCGCGCGTTCTGGCCCCAGTCCACCTCGTCCGAGTGCTCGCGCATGATCGGCTGGAACGTGCCGAGCTGGAGCCAGCGCAGATACAGGTCGTCCGGGTCGTTGCCGTTGCCGGTGGTGTTGCTGCCCAGGAAGCTGCCGATGTCGTCGCTGACGTACGGCTCGCCGATGCTGCCCTCGTCCTGGGCCAGCTGCGCCTCACTGGCCAGGGTGTTCCAGGTGCCCTCGGTGTCCCCGGTGAACGCGATGGCCGAGCGATGGTCGGCCCAGGGACCCGCGGGGTACGCCCCGGCCTGCGAGGCCTGGTTCGACGCGCCGACCCGGGAAAGGTCGAAGCCGCGCTCGCCGTCGTTCACCATCTGCTGCGCAGTCAGGTAGTTGATCCACGCGTCGGGGGTGACGCCGGGCTGCGAGAACACGCCGCTACCGTCGCAGCACCAGTCGAGCCAGGTCATCGCGACAGAGTTCTGCGTCGGGTCGGCCGTGGCGAAGTAAGACTCGGCCTGCGCCACGTTCGCCCAGTCCCAGATCGCGCACGGCCCGCCGTTGTTACAGCTGGGCTCGGTGGTCAGGGAGTTACCCGCGATGTCCTGGGCCTGGCTGTAGAGCGGATCATTGGTCGCGATGGCGGGATGCACGTTGAGCGCGACGTCAATGTCCTGTGACGTGGCCCAGTCGGTGAAGGCGGTTGGATCCGGGAAGAGCGAGGAGTTCCACTCCCACCCGTTCCAGGTGTTCGGGCTCTTCCAGTCCGTGTCGGCCGACAGATCGTCCAGGGAGACGCCGTTGGCCTGGAACTGGGGCAGGATCGTGCTCTGATAGTCCGCGGTCGAGTAGGGATCGTACTGGGAGAACCAGTTGCCGAACACCGACTCGCCGGGCAGTGTCGCGGGCCCGGTCAGCTTGGCCAGGTCGGACAGGGCTCCGGTGTAGTCCTGCCCGTAGCCGAACAGGTAGCCGTCCTGGATGTCTGCGGCCGGGCGGTTGGCCACCCAGCCGTCCGAGGTCCACACCGCGGTGTGCGAGTCGTCGAGCAGGTACCAGCCGGACTGGTCGAGCAGCCCGGGGGCCATCTGCGGGATGTTCGCGGTACAGGTCGCGCACGTCGGGGTGCTGCCGGAGTAGGAGCCGTTGGTCGAGTCGTAGGAGCGGATGTACCCGCCGAGCGGCTTCGCCGGCAGGAACGGCGCCGCGCTCGCGCCGGTCGCGGCGACAGAGATGTCATCGATGTTGACGTTGCAGCTGTTGCCGGTCTTGCAGTCCATGGCGACGGTGTTGGTGCCCGCGGTCAGGGTGACCGGTACGGTAACGGTCGACCAGTCGTCCCAGCTCGAGGTCGCCGGCAGGGTGACCTGGGTGGTGGTGCCGTTGACGACCAGGCTCTCGGTGCGCGATTCGAGATTGCCGTCGCCACCGGTGTAGTTGGAATAACGGATGGTCACGGCCGCGGCGCCGGCGGGGGCGCCGAGCACCTGCCAGGAGGCGTCCGCCCCGGTCGCGGTCAGGCCGGCGACGAATCCGGCCGGGCTGAGGTAGTTGAGGTGGTTGCCGGCGATCGACGCCCCGCCGCTCAGGGTGGCCGCCCCGGCCTGGCATGCCTGGCCGAAAGTGCACTCCCAGCCCCAGGTCGGGGTGACGTTCGCGGAGACTCCCGGGGGCAGCGCGCCGAGCAGTCGCATCTTGGTGTTGACGGCGCTGAACGGGCCGGAGCCCACCTGGTAGGAGAGCGTCATCTGGCTGGTGGTGATCGTCAGCCAGCCGTCGGAGACGCTGGTGGTGTACGAGGGGACGGCGAAGTCGCGGTCCATGATGTCGAAGGTCGGATCGTTGAGGAAGCTGCCGGCCGGGGAGTACTCCATCCGGATCACCTCGGGGGTGATCACCTCAAAACGGGCATCGCCCGAGACCACGGTGGCCTTCGAGGCCGCCGTGCCGTCGGCCATGTTGATTTTGTTCGACAGATTGACCGGTGAGGCGTCGGAAGTTGCCGTCTGCGCTTTGACTGGTGAGGTGCCGGAGGTTGCCGTCTGCGCGCCGGCGGGCCCGGCGGCGACCAGCACCACGGCGACCGCCGCGATCAGGGCCGTGCCCCAGGTAAATCGGCGCCAGGGCGCCGGGCCGAAGCGCACGGGAGAGGCGAAGCGGGGCGGGCGGAGTGACGCGGACGCAGCGGCCAAGGCGACCACCGTGTTCCGTGCTCGTCCGGACCACGACCCGGCGGAAGCTGCGTCCAAGGTGAGCTCCTGACACCGCTGAGTGCAATTATGGTGAAAAAAGTCTGATACGACTCACTTCTACGAAAAGCACCCAGAAGCGTCAACATATTGCACCGTTAACATAGAGTTAACATGTTCATTCGTGCGAGTTCGCACTGGGCAGGCTCGCCGTTCCCGGCCAGCATGGATGCCGGTTTCGCCTTTGGTACCCCCGTATATCTGGGTGATCGTGCACCAGACGGCAGTTTCCGCAGGTAAATGGCATGTTGAGCAGCGGGTGTCAGCACGAACTCAGCACCTGCGACAGTCGGCAGCCGCAGGTAGGCCGGCAAAGGCCCGCTTGGTTAGTCCGGAATAGCCGCCACGATGTTCTCCTCGGTGAACGGCAGCCCGCGTACCCGCACCCCGAGCGCGTCGTAGAGGGCGTTGCCGATGGCCGCTACCGTTGGACCCTGCGCCGTCTCCCCGACGCCAAGAGCCGGATTCCCGTTGCCCGGCAGCAGTTCTACCTCGACCATCGGCACCTCAGAGAACCGCAGGATGGGATACGTCTCCCAGGTATCGCTGGTCACGCCGTACCGGTCGAAGCGCACCTGCTCCTTCACGGCCCAGCTGGTGGCCTGGATCGCGCCACCCTCGACCTGGTTCGCGGCACCGTCCGGGTTGATCACCAGGCCGGCGTCGACCGCGATGGTCAGCCGCCGGACCCGGACGTCGCTGACCGCCTCCACCTCGGCGACCACGGCGCAGTACGCGCTGGTGTTCTTGTAGCGGGCGAAGCCAATGCCATGCCCAGCGGATTCGGCCGGCGACCAGTTATCCCAGCCCGAGCGCCTGGCCGCCGACTCGATCACGGCCCGCGCCCGCGGGTCGCTCAGGCAGGCGAGCCGGTATTCGACTGGGTCCCGGCCGGCGGCCACAGCGAGCTCGTCCATGAACGACTCGGCCGCGAACACATTGAGGAACGCGCCCAGCGAGCGCAGTGCGGATGTGCGCAGCGGCATGTCGAGCAGCCGGTGGTTGACCACCCGGTGGGCAGGAAAGTCGTAGTCAGGCACGGAATTGCGGCCAGCGCCGCCGCCGCGGGCCATCGGCGGTTCCGCGGCGGCTGCGATCTCCTCGCCGCCGGCGCGGTGACTGTTCGCGAGCAGCGCGACCGGCCGGGTCGAGCCTGGCCTGGTCGAGTGCCCGTTCCCCCATATCTCGTGCTGCCAGGACAGGACGTTCCCGGCCGCGTCCACGTCGGCGGCGACGCGCACCACGGCCGCCGCGCCGAACGGCGCCCAGGTCAGCTCGTCGGCCCGGCTCCAGACCACCTGGACGGGCCGGCCCGGCACGGCGATGGCGAGCAGGGCGGCGTCCATGGCGGCGTCGTCGGCGCCGTTGTGCCCGTAGCAGCCGGGACCCTCCACGTGCGTGACCGTGACGTCGTCGTCGGCGAGGCCAAGCGCGCGGGCGAGTTCGGCCCGCAACAGGTAGATGCCCTGGGTATGCGACCACACCTGGAGCCGGCTGCCCTCCCCGCCCCCGAACAGGGCGGTGGCACTCGATGGCCCCATGGACGCGTGGGCCAGATACGGCCGATGGTAGGTGGCCTCGACCGAGATCGCGATCTGCTCCCCGGCCGGGCGCGTGCCCCGTTCGGCGAGCACGGTCGTCTCGGCCGACGCCGAACGCAGGAAGGCCGGCAGGTCGCCGGAGTCCGGTAGAGTCGGGCGCCGCTCCCAGGTGGCGTCGGCCCGCAGCCGGTCGGCAGCGCGCAGCGCGACCTCCTCGCGCTCGGCGACCACTCCGATGAAGCTGCCGTCCCGGACCACCGTGAGCACGCCCGGCAGTGCGAGCGCCATCGTCGCATCGAGACCCGTGAGCGTCGCGCCTTGGGAGGGCGGACGGACTATTCGGCCGTAACACAGGCCGTCAGGCGACAGGTCGTGCACGAACCGGGGCCGGCCCGTGAGCTTGTCAGGCAGGTCAACCCGGGGCACGCTCGTGCCGACGACGTGGTAGGCGGAAGCGGCCTTGGGCTGATACTCGCCGCTGGCGGCCCGGTCGAGCAGCGCGTCGTCGGCGAGTTCCCAGTAGCTGGTGGACCGGCCGTCGGGTGCCAGGATCTGGCCGTCGGCCACGGTCAGCTTGCTCGCTGGCACGCCGAGGCTGGCTGCGGCGATGGCAAGATAGCGCCCCCTGGCCTCCGCGCATACGAGGCGGATCGCGGCGCCGGAATGCTGGATGGACAAGCTGCCTGCGGTGTAGCCCTCGTCGGGACTTACGCCGGTGGCCGGAGGCACCGCCCGCACCCGGGCGACGCTGATGTCGAGTTCCTCGGCGGCCACCTGGGACAGTGCGGTGAGCACGCCCTGCCCGAGCTCCACCTTTCCCGGCCGTATCTCGACCACACCCGACGGAAGCACGCGCAGCCAGTCACCGAGGCGCGGGTTCTCCGCAACCGAAGGCGGCAGCGCGACGGCCCGCGTCGCCGGGTTCATGCCGCATCCCCCCGGCCCGCCCGCAGTTCGGCCGCGGCCGCGAGTATGGCGCGGACGATGCGGTTGTGCGCGCCACACCGGCACAGGTTGCGGTCGAGGGCGGCACGGACCTCCGCGTCGGAGGGATCATCGTTCTGCCTGAGCAGTTCCACCGCCGCGATGGTGACGCCGGACATGCAATAGCCGCACTGGGCGGCTTGTCCCGCGATGAGCGCCTCGGTGACCGGATGCGGCCAGCCTGCGGCGCCAAGGCCCTCGACAGTGGTGATTTCCTTGTCAACCACGGCCCACAGCGGCGTGTCACACGAGTAGGCCGTGCGGCCGTCGATCAGCACCATGCACGCGCCGCACAGGCCAACGCCGCAGCCGAACCGGGTCCCCTTCAGGCCGAGATGATTGCGCAGGACGTACAGCAGCGCCGTGTCCGGTTCCGTGCGCACTTCTCGCCGTTGCCCGTTCACGAGGACCGTGGCCGGTGGAGCGGTCCGTCCGTCGTTGATCATCACCCACAGGTTATCGGGGATTTGCTGAGTCCCCGGTGAGGGATTCAGCGCCGTTCCCGGGTCGCCGCTGCTTCAGCCCTTGAGGATCTGCCTCGCCATGACCATGCGCTGGATCTGGTTGGTGCCCTCGTAGATCTGGGTGATCTTGGCGTCCCGCATCATGCGCTCGACCGGGTAGTCCTTGACGTAGCCGTAACCGCCCAGCAGCTGCACCGCGTCGGTGGTGATGTCCATGGCGGCGTCGGAGGCGAAGCACTTGGCGGCCGACGAGGTGAACGTCAGGGTGGGCTGCTTGACGCCGTTCATGGCCTGCTCGGACTGGATGGCGGCGTGGTAAGTGAGCTGGCGCGCGGCCTCCAGCCGCATGGCCATATCGGCCAGCATGAACTGGACGCCCTGGAATTCGCTGATGGCCTGGCCGAACTGCTCGCGCTGCTTGACGTAGCCGGTGGCGTAGTCCAGCGCACCCTGGGCGAGGCCGAGCGCCTGGGCGGCGATCGTGATCCGGGTGTGGTCGAGCGTGGCCAGCGCCGTCTTGAAGCCGGTGCCGGGCTCGCCGATGACGCGGTCGGCCGGGATGCGCGCGTCCTCGAAGATGACCGTCCGGGTGGGCGAGCCCTTGATGCCGAGCTTCTTCTCGGGCGCGCCGAAGCTCACGCCGGGGTCGTCCTTGTCGACCACGAAGGCGGAGATGCCGCGGGCCCCGCGGTCCGGGTCGGTCACCGCCATCACCGTGTAGTACCGCGAGACGCCGGCGTTGGTGATCCACATCTTGGTGCCATTCAGCACCCAGGAGTCGCCGTCGCGGACGGCCCTGGTCTTCATGCTGGCGGCGTCCGAGCCCGCGCCCGCCTCGGACAGCGCGTAGGAGAACATCGCCTCGCCCCGGGCCACCGGGGGCAGGAACCGCTGCTTGAGCTCGTCGGCGCCGGACAGCAGGACCGGCACCGTGCCGAGCTTGTTCACCGCCGGGATCAGCGACGACGACCCGCAGACGCGGGCCACCTCCTCGATCACGATCACGGTGGCCAGCGCGTCGGCACCCTCGCCGCCGTACGCCTCGGGGATGTGCACCGCCTGCAGCCCGGCTCCGGTCAGCGCGTCCAGCGCCTCCTGCGGGAACCGCGACTTCTCGTCCACGTCGGCGGCGGCCGGCGCGATCTTCGTCTCCGCCAGCTCGCGGACCGTGGCCCGGAGCAGCTCGTGTTCCTCGGACGGCGCGTAGGCGGGGTAGTCCTCGTTCATCTGTGCTCCTTCATCGGGGCTCCTTACACGTTCCGCCGGTACTGGCCGCCGACCTCAAAGAACGCCTCGGTGATCTGCTGCAGGCTGCATACCCGGGCGGCGTCCATCAGTACCGCGAACACGTTGCCACCGGACCGGGCCGTTTCCTTGAGCGCATCCAGCGCCTCGTGGGCCGCGTCCCGGTGCTCGCTCCGGAACGACCGTACCCGGTCCAGCTGGGATTGCTTCTCCTGCTCGGTGCCGCGGGCCAGCTCGACCGTGGGCTGCTCGGCGCCGTGCGGGTTGAGGAAGGTGTTCACGCCGACGATGGGCAGGCTCCCGTCGTGCTTGCGCTGCTCGTAGAGCATGGACTCGTCCTGGATGCGGCCGCGCTGGTAGCCGGTCTCCATCGCGCCGAGCACGCCGCCGCGCTTGCTGATCGCCTCGAACTCGGCCAGCACCGCCTCTTCCACCAGGTCGGTGAGCTCGTCGACGATGAACGACCCCTGCAGCGGGTTCTCGTTCATCGCCAGTCCCCACTCCCGGTTGATGATCAGCTGGATGGCGAGCGCGCGGCGGACCGACTCCTCGCTGGGGGTGGTGACGGCCTCGTCGTAGGCGTTGGTGTGCAGGCTGTTGCAGTTGTCGTAGATCGCGGTCAGCGCCTGCAGCGTGGTGCGGATGTCGTTGAAGCTCATCTCCTGCGCGTGCAGCGACCGGCCGGAGGTCTGCACGTGGTACTTGAGCTTCTGGGACCGCTCACCGGCGCCGTACCGGTCCCGCATGGCGGTGGCCCAGATGCGCCGGGCGACCCGCCCGATCACCGTGTACTCGGCGTCCATGCCGTTGGAGAAGAAGAACGAAAGGTTCGGCGCGAAGTCGTCGATGTCCATGCCCCGGGCCAGGTAGGCCTCGACGAACGTGAACCCGTTGGCCAGCGTGAACGCCAGCTGGCTGATCGGGTTCGCCCCGGCCTCGGCGATGTGGTAGCCGGAGATCGACACCGAGTAGAAGTTCCGCACCTGGTTCTCGATGAACCACTGCTGGATGTCGGCCATCATCCGCAGCGAGAACTCGGTGGAGAAGATGCAGGTGTTCTGGCCCTGGTCCTCCTTGAGGATGTCGGCCTGCACGGTGCCCCGCACCGACCGCAGCACCTCCGCGCGGGACAGGCCCTGCTCGGCGCCCTGGTCGATGGCGGTGTTGAGGAAGAAGGCGAGGATGGTGGGGGCGGGCCCGTTGATCGTCATCGACACCGAGGTCGTCGGCGCGGACAGGTCGAACCCGTCGTACAGCGCCTTCATGTCGTCCAGGGTGGCGATCGACACCCCGGAGGTGCCGACCTTGCCGTAGACGTCGGGGCGCTCGTCCGGGTCCCGGCCGTACAGGGTGACGGAGTCGAACGCGGTCGACAGCCGGGTGGCCTGGTTGCCCTCGGCCAGCAGCTTGAACCGCCGGTTGGTGCGGAACGGGTCACCCTCCCCGGCGAACATCCGGGCCGGGTCCTCCCCCTCCCGCTTGAACGGGAACACCCCGGCCGTGAACGGGAAGCGGCCGGGCAGGTTCTCCTCGCGCAGGAACCGCAGCAGCTCGCCGTGGTCGGTGAAGCGGGGCAGCGCCACCCGCGGCACCGCGGTCCCGGACAGCGTCTCGCGGGTCAGCTTGGTGCGCAGCTCCCGGTCCCGGATGCGGACCACCTGCTCGTCGCCGGAGTACGCCTCGACGGTGGCGGGCCACTGCTCCAGCAGCCGCTCGCTGTCCCGCCCGAGCTTTTCGCGGGCCTGGCCGGCCAGGTCGGTCACGCTCTGCCGGGCATCGCCTTCGAGCTCGGCCGCGACCGCGGTGAACTGCTGCAGGCGGCGGGCGGCCTCGGCCTCACGGGCGGTCTGCTCGTGGTAGCCGCGGACGGTGGCGGCGATGTCGCCCAGGTAGTTGACCCGTTCGGGCGGGATGACGGGGGCCGCGTCGGTGGAGGTGCGGCCGGTCGCGGCGGGCAGGACGCCCTCGCCCAGCGCCAGCCCTTTGTCCTTGAGCAGGCCCGCCAGGTACTGGTAGAGCGCCGTCACGCCGTTGTCGTTGAAGGTGGCGGCGCTGGTCCCGAACACCGGCATGTCCTCCGGCCGGGCGCCGAACGCCTCCCGGTTGCGGACCAGCTGCCGGGACACGTCGCGGAGCGCGTCGGCGGCGCCGCGCCGCTCGAACTTGTTGATCGCCACCACGTCGGCCAGGTCCAGCATGTCGATCTTCTCGAGCTGGGTGGCCGCGCCGAACTCGGGCGTCATCACGTACATCGAGACGTCGGCCAGGTCGACCACGGCGGCGTCGCCCTGGCCGATGCCGGGCGTCTCCAGCACGATCAGGTCGTACCCGGCCGCCCGGCAGGCCGCGATGATGTCCTCGACGTGGCCGGGCAGTTCCCCGGCGCCACGGGTGGCCAGCGAGCGGAAGTACACGTGCTCGCCGTCGAGCGCGTTCATCCGGATCCGGTCGCCCAGCAGCGCGCCGCCGCTCCGCCGCCGGGTCGGGTCGACCGCGAGCACGGCCACCCGCAGCTTGTCGTGCTGGTCGGTGCGCAGCCGCCGGATCAGCTCGTCGGTCAGCGACGACTTGCCCGAGCCGCCGGTGCCGGTGATGCCGAGCACCGGGACTGGCCGGCGGGCGGCCGCCTCGGCCAGGGCCTGCCGGGCCTCGTCCGGGAGGCGGCCGCCCTGCAGGCAGGTGATCGTGCGGGCCAGCGCCCGCCGCTCCCCGGCCAGCACCGCCTCGACCGGAGCCGGGTCGGCGGTCAGGTCGACGTCACAGTCACGGATCAGCTCGTTGATCATGCGCGGCAGGCCCAGGCGCTGGCCGTCCTCGGGCGAGAAGATCCGTACCCCGGCGTCGGCCAGCCGCTTGATCTCCTCCGGCACGATGACCCCGCCGCCGCCGCCGAAGACCTTCACGTCACCGGCGCCGGCCTCGGCCAGCTGCCGGGCCAGGAACTCGAAGTACTCGACGTGACCGCCCTGGTAAGAGCTGATCGCGACGCCCTGGGCGTCCTCCTCCAGCACCGCGTCGACCACCTCGCGGACCGACCGGTCGTGCCCCAGGTGCACGACCTCGGCTCCCTGGGACTGGAGGATCCGGCGCATGATGTTGATCGCCGCGTCGTGCCCGTCGAACAGCGCCGCCGCCGTGACGAAGCGCACCGGGTGGTCCGGCGTGTGCAGCGGACTGGAACCGTCAGCGGTCATGGAACCCTCCCAGGACGGTGAGCTGGCCGGACGGCCACGGCCGGGCTGGCCCGGTACCACCCCCGTACCGCCTCCGTACCCGAATCCTTGGACGGCCAACATTTTGACGTTAAAGTAAATGGTAGCAAGTGAGCGCAAGCGGCGCAGCGTGGCCGGGGCGATTACCGTCCAGTACGGTGGGCAGATGGCCGCCGCGTCCTTTGACCCGATCGCCGAGGCGCACCGGCAGTGGAGCGCACGGTGGCCCGACCAGGCCGACCACATGGCCGCGGTCACCTCGGTGATGCGGGTCCAGCAGCTGCTGCTCAGCCGGATCGAGGACACGCTCAAGCCGTACGGCCTGACCTTCGCCGCCTACGAGGCGCTGCGGCTGCTGGCGTTCAGCCGTCGCGGTTCGCTGCCGATGGGCAAGATGGGCGAGCGGCTGATGGTCCACCCAGCATCGGTGACCAACGCGATCAGCCGGCTGGAGCAGCGCGGGCTGGTCGAGCGGCGACTGTCCACCGACGACCGCCGGGTGGTGCTGGCCACCATCACCGCCACCGGCCAGTCGCTGGTCCGCGAGGCGACCGCGGCCCTCAATGAAGCGGCGTTCGGCCTGCCCGGCATCAGTCCCGAGCAGGCCGCTGAGATCACCGACGTGCTGCGCGGCGTCCGGGCCGCCGCGGGAGACCTCCCCGCCGAGCCGGCTCCCGAGTCCTCGCCCCGCTAGTCACGCCTGCCCGGGGCGAAGCCAGCTGGCAGGAGGCTTTCAGGTCTTAATGACTGGGTGGCGCGGTCTCCGTGATCAGCGCGGTCACGGCCGCGACCAGCCGGCCGGGCAAGACGGGCTTCTCCAGGCAGGCGTCCGCAATGGCCAGCAGCCGGCCGAGCGCCGCGCCCTCAGGCAGCTCGGCGGTGAGCACGGCAACCGGCAGCACGGGCGTGGCCTCGCGCAGCGCAGCCAGCAGTTCCAGCCCGGTCATGCCGGGCAGGTCCAGGTCGGTCAGCACCAGGTCCCACGGCTCGGAGGAAGCCCGGTCCAGGGCCACCCGCGGGTCCGTGGTGTGGGTCACGTCGAACCGGCCCATGGTGGTGAGCACGTGAACGGCGTAGCAGGCGGCGTCGTGGTCGTCCTCGACGAGCAGGATGCGGCCCGGCCGAACGGAGTCTTCCGTGGTCATGGTGGCAGTCTGCGTGACCACGGCGCAGTCCGAGTTGCCCCTCAGGTGCAGAATGGTTGCACCCCCCGCAAAAGCCGCGAACCATCACGATGACGGCATATCTCCGCTGGGTGGTACGTAGCGGTAGCCGAAGCCGCGGACCGCCTCGATCGCCAGTGCGGCCGAGGCCGGCTGCCCGAGCTTGCGGCGCAGCCGCATGATGCCGAACTTCACCCGCTCCGGGCCGACCCCGAACGGGTCGTTCCAGGCCAGCTCCAGCAGCTGCTCGGCCGAAAGGGTCTGGCCGGGGTGCTTGACCAACGCCGCCAGCAGCCGGAACTCGGTCGGGGTGAGGTCGGCCGGCCGGCCGTTGACGCTCACCTCGTGCGAGGCGAACTTCATCAGCACGATGCCGTCGTCGTAGACGTCGGCCTGGTCACGCTTGCTGCGCGGCCGCCGCAGCAGCGCGTGCACCCGGGCCGCGAGCTCGGAGTTGCCGAACGGCTTGGTCAGGTAGTCGTCGGCCCCGCCGTGCAGCCCGCGGACCTTGTCCCCCTCGTGCCCGCGGGCGGTCAGCAGCAGCACCGGGACGTCGCTCATGTCGCGGATGCGCTCCAGCACCTCCCAGCCGTCCAGTGACGGCAGCCCGATGTCCAGCACCACCAGGTCGGGCCGGCCAACGTGGAAGTCACGCAGCCCCTGCCGCCCGTCGGCCGAGCTCGCCACGTCGAAACCGTTGCGGGTCAGCACGGTCTGGACGCTGAGCGCGATGTCGGCGTCGTCCTCGATGACCAGCACCCGGGCCTTCACGCGGGGCCGCCCGCGGGGGCCGGCAGGAAGATGCTGAACGTCGTGCCCTGCTCCAGCGCGCTGTCGACCGCCACCTGCCCGCCGTGCAGATCGACGATCGCCTTGACCACGGAAAGGCCCAGACCGGTGCCGGGCCGTCCCGAGGTGCGGGCGTTCGACGCCCGCACGAACCGCTGGAACAGCCGGTCCATCTCGTCCGGCGGGATACCGATGCCCTGGTCGGCGACGTCGATCCGCCACTGGTCGTCGGCCCAGCTGGCCCGCACCCATACGGTGTCGCCCGGGTGGGAGAACTTGACCGCGTTGGCGATCAGGTTGTCCAGCACCTGGCTCAGGGCGAGCTGGTCACCCAGCAGCTCCGGGCCCGGTCCGGCGTCGGCCTTCAGCGTCACGCCGTAGCCGGCGGCGGCGGGCGCCGCGTTGCGCACCGCGTCGGCCGCCACCTCGGGCAGCGACACCCCGGCCAGCTCGGGCGGGCTGGTGCCGGATTCGATCCGGCTGAGCAGCAGCAGGTCGCCCACCAGCCGGAGCAGCCGGTTGGCGTTGCGCTGGATGATGTCGAGGAAGTGCACGCCGTCCGGGCTGAGCCGGTCGTCCTCGGACCTGATCAGCTCCAGGAACGAGATGATCGAGGTGAGCGGGGTCCGCAGCTCGTGCGACACGGTGGCCACGAACTGGGTGGTGATGTCGGTCGGCGGTCCGGCCGCCGCCTCGGTGAACGTGGCCAGCGTCCCGGCCGGGCGGCCGGCCCGGCGCAGCGCCGCCACCGTGCCCCGGACCCGGACGCTGGGACCGGCGGCGGTGCGCAGCCGCCCTTCGAACGCGATCTCCGGCTGGCCCATGTCCGGCTGATACTGCGCGGTCATCTCCCGCTCGAGGCGAGCCCGGTCGGCCGGGTGCAGCCGGTTCAGCCAGTTGGCGCCGACCGCCTGGCCGGACGTCAGCCCGGTCAGCTCACACCAGCGCTCGTTGACGAACACGGCCCGCCCGTCGGCGTCGCTCTGCACGATGCCGACCGGTGCCATCCGGGCCAGCGCCCCGAACGGCTCATCGGCCCCGGTCCCGGCGCCCGTGACGGTCTTCCGGCCCGGGGTGGCCCGGGTCTCGCCCGCGGTGCCCGTGCCGGTTGGAACAGCCCCCATGCCGCGTTCCCCCGTAAGCATTCAATTACAGAACGTCAAGGATAACAGGGCCCACCCGGCCTCCCGGGTCCTGCGGCCCTGACCTGAGCTCCCCGCCGCGGCGTGCTCCCGACGCGGCGGGGCCCCCGGGGAGCAGCGGCTTCCGGTTCGACCGGGAGCTGCTGCTCTTTGTGTCGCGTGGTAACTCACCCGGGAAATACACATTTTATAAATATTAAAACGTTGCCGCATTCATGGTCATTCCGGATTAATGCCGAGCGATTGGCAGTGACATTAGCAGGCGGGGTCACATTGCTACCGGAAGACGCATTCCGGGTATCCATCCTGCGCGGGACGCGGATCTGCCTGGGCCACGGGGCGCGACGCCCAGCTTCGCCGGTGATCGTCAGCCGGGGAGCCGCTGCTCCTCGATGCCCGGCATGATCTCGGGCTTGAACTCGGGCTCGGCGAAGGACAGGCCGGGCTGGTCCGGGCGGATCCCGGTGATCGTCAGCTCCAGCTCGTGCAGGTACTCCGTCGTCCCGTCCGGGCTGATCCGGAACGGCAGGTCGTGGCCCGGGTAGATAAGGTCGCCGATGGCCACCAGCTTGGCGACGCTCTGGTTGGCCTGCTGCTCGTTCCAGAACACGAGCGCGTTGCGCCGCTCCTGGGCCACCGTGCTGTTCTGGATCGCGTCGCCGGCGATGATCGCGATCCCGTCGCTGGTGGCCACCGCCAGCGCGATCGTCCCGGGGCTGTGGCCGGGCGCCGCCACCACCTCCACCCCCGGCAGCAGCCGGGTGCCCTCCTCCGCCAGCCGGACCCGGTCCTCGTACCGGCTGACCACCGCCTCGGTCCACTCCGGGCAGCCGGTGTCGTTGCGGTGCGGCCGCCGCAGGTAACGCCGCTCGTCCGGGTGCAGCACCACCTCGGCGCGCGGGAACATGTCGAGGTTCTGGATGTGGTCCCAGTGCGCGTGCGTGCAGACCAGCACGTCGATGCTGTCCCGGGTCAGGCCCCGCTGGCGCAGCACCGCGTCCAGGTCCGGCCGCCGTCCGACGTGCCCGGTGTCGACCAGGATCCGCCGCAGCGACCCCTGCTCGTCGATGCCCTGCACCAGGTTGACCGAGCAGAAGGCGACGCTGCCCTGGTCGGTCCCCAGCCGGTAGCCGTCCAGGATCGTTTCCACGCTCGGGCTGGTCAGCCGCACGGCTTCCCCCTCCGTCTCGGACGTTTGGGACACCAGTATGTCCGCCCGCGGCCCGGTTCCGTGCCGCCGCAGGCTTGAGCGGCCGCCAATTCGGGAAAAGAAACAGCAATAGAAAAATTAAGGAATTCCGAACCAACCCTGCAGGAAACTTACATATTTCAGGCCGGTAATACCTGTAACGGCTGCATGCTACAGTCTGCGATGACCGGCATCCTGTACCCCCGATGGAGTTGACGTGCGCGTTCTGGTCCTAGGCGGCGACGGGTTCTGCGGGTGGCCAACTTCGCTCTATCTGTCAGAGCGTGGTCACGACGTCACCATCGTGGACAACCTCAGCCGCCGCAAGATCGACATCGACCTCGAGGTGCAGTCGCTGACCCCGATCCGGCCGATCGGCGAGCGCATCCGCGCCTGGCAGGAGGTGTCCGGCCGGGAGATCGGCTTCGTCCAGCTGGACCTGGCCGAGGAGTACGACCGGCTGACCGCCCTGCTCACCGAGCTGCGGCCGGACGCGATCGTGCACTTCGCCGAGCAGCGGGCCGCGCCGTACTCGATGCGCAACGCCGCCACCAAGCGCTACACGGTCGACAACAACGTCCGGGCCACCCACAACCTGCTGACCGCGCTGGTCGACACCGGGGTGGACGCCGCGCTGGCGCACCTGGGCACGATGGGCGTCTACGGGTACGGCTGGTCGGGCAGCGCCCCGATCCCCGAGGGCTACCTCACGGTCAAGGTGCCGACCCCGGACGGCGAGCTGGAGCGGGAGATCCTGCACCCGGCCAATCCGGGCTCCGTCTACCACATGACCAAGACCCTGGACCAGCTGCTGTTCGCGTTTTACGCCAAGAACGACGGGCTGCGGATCACCGACCTGCACCAGGGCATCGTGTGGGGCACCCAGACCGACCAGACCGTCCGCGACGAGCGGCTGATCAACCGGTTCGACTACGACGGTGACTACGGGACCGTGCTCAACCGGTTCCTCATGCAGGCCGCGATCGGGCACCCGCTGACCGTGCACGGAACCGGCGGCCAGACCCGCGCGTTCATCCACATCCGGGACACCGTCCGCTGTATCGAGCTGGCGATCACCAACCCGCCCGACAACGGCACCCGGGTCCAGGTCCTCAACCAGATCACCGAGACCCACCGGGTCCTCGAGCTGGCCAAGCTGGTCGGCGACACCATGGGCGTCGACATCGCCTACCTGCCGAACCCCCGGCGCGAGGCTGACGAGAACGACCTCGTCGTCCGCAACGACCAGTTCCTCGCCCTCGGCCTGCAGCCGACCACGCTGTCCGAGGGCCTGCTGGACGAGTGCACCGAGATCGCCAAGAGGTACCGCGAGCGGGCCGACCTGAGGAAGATCATCGCCCGCTCGGTCTGGCGGGCCGGCATGGAGACCTCGGACGACCTGCTCACCGAGCTCCCCGAAGACGAGTCGTAGCCTCACCCGCCGCAAGACGCTGAGAGCCCCCGGAGCATTGCGCCCGGGGGCTTTCGCCTGCCTGCTTCATTGGAGGCGTTCCACCGGACCCGGATACCGGGGGCGGCAGAAAAGAGACGGGGATCCCGCGCACGAAGGCGCGGGATCCCCGGTGATGCGTGTGATCAGCCGTTCGCCTGGGCGGAGCCCTGGTGGCAGCTGTTGTCCTGCCCGGCGGCGGTCTCGCTGATCGGGGCGAGGACGCCCAGAGCGGCCACCACGTCGTAGACCGGGACCTGGACGCCGAGGACGTTGACCGGCACCTGGTCGTTGCAGGCCTGGATGGGCGTCTGGTTGTGGCTGAGGTTGATCACGCCCGCGTCGCCCCCGGAGGACCCGTTGGTCCGGCTGTCAGCGGCCGAGGCGGTGTCGCCCGTCGCGCCCGCCGAGCCCGAAGCGCTCGAGGTGCCCATGGCGTGGTGTCCGGCCGTGCTGTTGTTGGCCTGGCCGGAGGCCTGGTGGCAGCTGTTGTCCTGGCCGGCCACGGTGGAGCTGCCCGGGGAGAGCAGGTTCCCGGCGCCGGTGACGTGGTTGACCGGGACCTGGACGCCGAGGACGTTGACCGGCACGGTGTCGTTGCAGGCCTGGATGGGCGTCTGGTTGTGGCTGAGGTTGACCACGCCTGCGTCCCCCGAGTTGTTCGGGCCGGAGGAGGCCATGGCCGCTGGGGCCCAAAGGGCAACGGCCCCCGCGGTAACTGCAGCCAGGGCGAACGCGCGGCTTTTTCCTGACATTTTCTTCCTTTCCATAATGCTTGATATCCCCCGTTGCACGGTGGGTCGTTGATTGGCGGGCCCTGCTGGTTTGCGTGGGCCGGCAGCGGGACAGACCTTACTGGACGCCTCGCCTCCGGTGAGCGTTTTACCAGGCCATCAGCTCAAAAATTTAGATCGCCAGTGCCTTGTGCCCGCTTATTGATTAAATCGCGCGTGCTTATACGACTGGCACAGAAGATGCGGGTTGAGCGCGTTTTAAATGGCACCCTTTCGGGTCGCAGACCGCTGGATGGGGCTAAGGGGGCATAATCCTGCCATCGGCCGGATGCGGTGCCGGCGGCTGCAGGTCACCCGTCGGCCGATGTAACTCACAGCGATTTGCCATTACTGAGCGTCAAGAGCATAGAGATGGCGTGGTTCGCGGTCTCCCCGTGACCTGGACCGCATCCCGCCCGCCGGGGGCAAGATTCTCGCCGCCGTGCGGGGCTGGCCGGGTGGCCGCTCTCCTCCCGTGGCGGCCCCCGGCCCGTTGATGGGCGCGGCGCTAGGGCTTGGCTATGAGCCGGCGGAGGTGAGCACCGCAGCCGCCAGCTGCGCCAGGTGTACGGGGTCCCGATTCACGCCCTGCCGTATCTGCGTGCGGCAGCTGTAACCATCAGCCACCACGGCCGCGCCCTGGTCGGCCCGCAGCGCGGGATACAGCACCCGCTCGGCGCACGCCTGGGAAACCTCGTAATGCCCCTTCTCGAACCCGAAGTTCCCGGCCAGCCCGCAGCACCCGGAGTCGAGCACCTCGGCCTCGACCCCCAGCGCCGCCAGCACCGCGCGATCGGCTTCGAAGCCCAGGTCGGCATGCTGATGGCAGTGGACCTGGACCAGCGCGCGCCCCGCCCCGCCGCTCCCGGCCCGGGCGCGTAGCTCCTCGGCGTGCGGCTGCAGCACCTCGGCCAGCGACTTGACCGCGACGCTGGCCTGCTGGGCGGCCGGGTCGCCGGGCAGCAGCTCGGTCGCGTCGGTCTTGAGGGCGGCCAGGCAGCTCGGCTCCAGGCCGACGATCGGCACCCCGGCGTCCAGCCAGGGCCCCAGCACGGCCAGCGTCGCGGCCAGCACCTTCTTGGCCTGGGCCAGCTGCCCGGTGCTGTACCAGGTCAGGCCGCAGCACACGGGGGCCGTGGGGACCTCGACCCGGTAGCCGAGCGCCTCCAGCGCGCTCACCGCGTCCCGGCCGATGCCGGGATCCAGGTAGTTGGTGAACGTGTCCGGCCAGATCAGCAGCCGGGGGCCGTCGGCCGGGCCCCGCGCCCCGCGGCGGCCGAACCAGGCCTGGAACGACTCTCCCGCCAGCGGCGGGATGTCACGCTCGGCGGCCACCCCGCCGAGCCGCTTGGCCAGCGCGGCCAGCGGCCGGACGCGAGCCGCCCGGTTCAGCAGGCCGGCGCTGCGGGTCCGGTCGACCAGCCGCAGCCAGCGCGGCAGGCGGCCCAGCGAGTAGTGCGTCACCGGCCGCCGCCGGCCGGTGTACCGCTGGGCCAGGAACTCGCTCTTGTAGGCGGCCATGTCCACCCCGACCGGGCAGTCCCGCTTGCAGCCCTTGCAGGACAGGCACAGGTCGAGCGCGCCCGCCACGTCGTCGGCGTGGGCGGCGTCCACCCCGGCCCGCCCGCTGGCGAACTCGAACAGCAGCCGGGCCCGGCCGCGGGTGGAGTGCTGCTCGTCGCCGGTCGCCCGGTAGCTGGGGCACATCACGTTGCCCGCCGGGGACAGGCAGGCGCCGACCCCGACACAGCGGCGGGTGGCCGCCTCCAGGCTGCCGTGGTCGTGGGCCAGGGCCAGCTGAGGCCGGCCAGCGGGGCGCGGGGCGGTCACGAACACCCGCAGGTCGGCGTCGAGCTTGCGGGGCCGGACGATGGTGCCCGGATTCATCCGCTCGGTGGGGTCCCAGATGCCCTTGAACTCGGCGAACGCGTCGATCAGCTCGGGCGGGTACATCCGCGGCAGCAGCTCGGCCCGGGCCTGGCCGTCGCCGTGCTCGCCCGACAGCGACCCGCCCCGGGCGGTGACCAGGTCGGCCGCCTCCTCGATGAACCGGCGGAAGTCGGCGATGCCGGGCCCGGTGACCAGGTCGAAGTCGATCCGGATGTGCACGCAGCCGTCCCCGAAGTGCCCGTAGTAGGCGCCGCGCCGCCCGTGGTCGTCCATCAGCTTGCGGAACTCGCGCAGGTAGGCGCCGAGCTGCTCGGGCGGGACGGCGGTGTCCTCCCAGCCCGGCCAGGCTTCCCGGCCGTCGGCGCCGCGGGTGAGGATGCCGGCCCCGGCCTCGCGGATGCCCCACAGCGTCCGCGCCTGGGCCGGGTCGGTGACGATCTGGCTGGTCCCGCCGGTCTGCTTCGCCCGGTCGGCGACGGCCTGGGCGGTGGCACGGGCCTCGGCCGCGGTCGCCCCGCCGGTCTCGATGAACAGCCAGCCCTCGCCCGCCGGCAGCAGCTTGTACCGCTGGTCGGCCGGGCGGGCCGCCCGCAGCGCGGCGATCAGCGCCTCGTCCATCCCCTCGATGGTCAGCGGGTTCAGTTCCCGGAACCCGGGGGCGGCGTCGGCCGCCCCGAACGCGCCCGGGTAGCCGACCACGGTCAGCACCCGGACGGCCGGGGTCGGCACCAGGCCGACCGTGGCCTCCAGCAGAGTCACGCAGGTCCCCTCGGTCCCGACCAGGGCGCGGGCCACGTTGAAGCCCTGCTCGGGCAGCAGCTGGTCCAGGTTGTAGCCGGACACCCGGCGGGTCAGCTGCGGGGTCTGGGTGCGGATGGCGGTCGCGTGCCGGTCGGCCAGGTCGCCCAGCCCCCGGTAGAGCTCGCCGATGCGGCCGGCCTGGCGGCGCAGCCGGAGCAGCTCATCCGGGCCGGTCGGGCCGGCCACCAGCCGGGTGCCGTCGTAGGTGACCACCGACAGGTCGCGCACGTTGTCGACGGTCTTGCCCCAGGCGACGGAGTGCGACCCGCAGGCGTTGTTGCCGATCATGCCGCCGACCGTGCACCGGTTGTGGGTGGACGGGTCGGGCCCGAACGTCAGCCCGTGCCTGGCGGCGGCCGCGCGCAGGTCATCCAGCACCACGCCGGGCTGGATCCGGGCGGTCCGGGTCTCGGGGTCGATGTCCAGCACCGACCGCAGGTGCCGGGCGAAGTCGATGACCACGGCCTCGTTCACGGCCTGGCCGCCGATGCTGGTGGCGGCGCCGCGGGGCAGCACCGGCACGTCGTGCCGCCGGCAGATCTCGATCGTGGCCAGCACGTCGTCGGTGCTCACCGGCTGCACGACCCCGACCGGGACGTGCCGGTAGTTGGAGGCGTCGGCCGCGAACACGCCGCGGCTGGCCGAGTCGAACCGGACCTCGCCCTGAACCTCTCGGGCCAGGTCAGCCGCTATTCCCTGGGTTGCCTCCGTCATGATGTGACAGCGTAGTCGGCGTGTCTCCGGCCCGTAGTGGATGGTCGTGGTACTTGCCCTCGTGGGCCAGGATCGGGCGCTGGTCGCCCTTCAGCTCCGGGTACTTCTCCTCCAGCTTCCGCCGGCCTTCCCATTGACGCCGCAGCTGGCCGACGTATTCGGGGTTTCCCTCATAGGTGCCACGCCAGGTCTGCGGCATCTGTTCCTGGGACGGCCCCGCGCTGGCCTGGCCGCCGAGCGCCACCCGGGACGGCACCTTGGGGGCGGTGGCGCCGCAGCCCGGGCAGGACGCGCTGTCGCCGCCGTCCATCGGCGCCATCCGCTCGAAGTAGTGACCCTGCGGGCAGCGGTAGTCGTACAGCGGCACCGCGGTCACCAGTTCTCGATCGACCGGGTGAGGATCCCGGCGATGTCGTCCGCGTCGACCGGGCGCGGGCAGGTGGCCAGCAGCCGTTGCTGCTTCATCGTGCCCGGCACCAGGTCGGGGACGTCGGACTCGGTGTAACCGACCCCGCCGATGCCGTTCGGGATGCCGATGTCCCGCATCAGGTCGACCAGCGCCGACGGCAGCTGCTCGCGGCCGTCGTTCAGCTTTTCCATATCGGGCGCGAGCATCGCCGCCGCCTGCAGGTGCCGGTCGGGGGCGCTTTCGAAGCTGAACCGGAACGCCTCCGGCGCGGTCAGCGACACCGACATGCCGTGCGGCACCATCGGCTCCTGCTGCGGGTAGCCCGCGGGCCGGAAGTCCCGGACCATGCCGGCGATCGGGTAGGCGTTGGCGTGCGGGATGTGCACCCCGGCGTTGCCGAACCCCATGCCCGCGAACGTCGCCGCCATCATCATGTCACTGCGGGCGCTCAGGTTCGAGCCTTCGCGGACGGCGGTCCTGAACGACCGGGCCAGCAGCGCCAGCGACCGCTCGCTCCACAGGTCCGAGATCGGGTTGGACCCGCAGTAGGTGACCCGCTGCTCGGGCGTTTTCCGGTCGTAGCTGGTGTACCAGCGGGCGGTGTAGGACTCCACCGCGTGGCAGACGATGTCCATGCCCGCCGAGGCGGTGACCTCGGGCGGCAGCGACAGCGAGACCAGCGGGTCGATCACGGCCAGGGTCGGACGCAGCCGCCAGTGGCTGATGCCGCTCTTGACCTTCATCGACAAGATGTCGAGCACGCACATGGCGGTGCTCTCCGAGCCGGTGCCGGCCGTGGTGGGCACCGCGATCAGCGGCTTCAGCTGGTGCGAGGGGGCGCGGCCGGCGCCGATCGGGGCGTTGATGTAATCCATCAGCTCACCGCCGTCGGTGGTGAGCAGGTTCACCGCCTTGGCGGTGTCGATCGACGAGCCGCCGCCGACCGCGACGAAGCCGTCCCAGGGGCCCTGCTGCCGGGCGTAGCCGGCCGCCTTGTCCATGCTGTCGTCGGTCGGCTCCACGTGCACGCCGTCGAAGATCTCGGAGCTGATCCCGTAGCGGGTCAGTGAGTCCGCGATCCGGGCCGGGATGCCCAGCTGGCTGATGCCCGGGTCGGTGAGGATCAGCACCCGCTTGGCCCCGTGCTGGGCCATCTCGAACCCGATCTCGTCGACCGCGCCCGCGCCGAACTTCAGCGGCGGCGCGCCCCAGGTGAAAATGGTCTCGTCGGTGTGCGGGTCGGCCTGGGCCCCGCTCTGGGCGTCGGTCATCAGCGGTAGCTCCCGTCCGGCGCGGTCCGCAGCTGGTGGATCTGGTCGGGGTCGTGGCCGAAGACCAGGGTCGCGTCGGTCTCGGTGGCGATTCCCCGCAGCTTCTCCACCGAGGAGTAGAACTGCTCGAGGTTGTTGACGATGGCGGCCGGCACGGCGGGCGGCCCGTAGCTGGCCCCCATGTAGACGGCGTCGGCGGTGAAGATCATCGTCCCCGATTCGGGCAGGTCGACCCGCATCGACATGCTCCCCGGCGTGTGGCCCGGGGTCTGGATGAAGCTCACGCCGGGCAGGAACTCGGCGTCACCGGAGACCGTCTCGAAGTCCAGGGCGGCGTAGTCGTCCTTGATGTGCGCCCCGTTGAACGGCCCGTCGAACCCGAACGCGAACTCCTTCTCCTTGTCGCTGCAGACCAGCCGGGCCCCGGAGTCCTTGAACAGCTTGGCGTTGCCCGCGTGGTCGAAGTGCAGGTGCGAGAAGACCACATAGTCCAGGTCGGCCGGGGCCACGCCCAGCTGCTTCAGCCGCGCGTCGAGGTACTCCTCCTCGGAGACCTTGTCGTAGGGGAAGAAGTCCTGCAGCCCGGTCGGGGCCCACCGCTGCTCCCAGTCCCGCGGGCAGCTGGTGTCCCACAGCAGCCGGCCATCCGGGGTGTCCACCAGCACGCAGTGGGTGGGCACGTCGGACCATTCGGCCGGGGCGCTCTTGTTCTGCCGGGTGCGCATCGCCCGGCCCGGAGCCAGCAGCAGCCAGGTGATGTCGGCGGTCATTGCTCCGCACGGGATGATGGTGACGGTGGTGCCGTTGGCCATGCTGACCCTCCATTGGATCGGTTCCGGTCAGGACTCCTGCTGGTCGGTCATCGGTCATCGATTCTGGTGTTGACCGCGCTCTGGCGGCCCAGGTCCCGCAGTTCGCGGCGGAGGATCTTCCCGGTCGCGGTCTTGGGGAGCTCGGCCAGGATCTCGATCTGCCGGGGGTACTTGTAGGCGGCCAGCCGCTCCTTGCAGTGCACGATCAGCTCGTCCGGCAGGCCCTCCAGCGTCCCCTCGAAACCGTGACCGTGGCCGGGCTTGACGCTGACGTAGGCCTTGACCGTCTCGCCCCGATAGGTGTCCGGCACCCCGACCACGGCCGCCTCCCGGACCGCCGGGTGCTCGTAGAGGACGTCCTCCACCTCGCGCGGCCAGACCTTGTAGCCGGCCGCGTTGATCTGGTCCTTCTTCCGGTCCACGATGTAGAACCAGCCGTCGGGGTCCATGTAGCCGACGTCGCCGGTGTGCAGCGCGCCGCCGGGCAGCGCGCGGGCCGTCTCCTCGGGCTTGTTCCAGTACCCGGCGACGATCTGCGGGCCCTCGGTGACCAGCTCGCCGATCTCCCCGGCGGGCAGCTCGCGGCCGTCGTCGTCGATGATCCGGACGATCGTGTTGTAGACCGGCACCCCCACCGACAGGGCGCCCGAGGCCGGGTCGACCGGGGCGCGGGCGTACATAGGCGTCGCGTGCGACGGCGAGGTCGTCTCGGTCAGCCCGTAGATGTTGTGGATGTACTGCCCGTACATCTTCTCGAAGGCGATGACCGTGCTGGGCGGGATCGGCGCGCCGCCCGAGTAGATCTTGCTCATCGTGGCCAGCGCGGCCGGGTCGGCGCCGGCCACGTTCATCAGCGCGATGAACACGGTGATCGAGCCGACGGTGAACGTGACCTGCTCGTCCCGGATCGTCTCGAGCGCCACCACCGGGTCGAACCGGTAGGTGAGCACCAGCGTGGCCCCGGTCAGCAGCGACAGCGCCACGTGCCCGATCGAGCCGGTGATGTGAAAGAGCGGCGCCACCCCGAGGATCACGTCGGCCCGGCTGATGCCGATCCAGTTCCGGTAGGTCTGGGCGTTGAACACGATGTTGCGGTGCGTGGTCATGGCCCCCTTCGGGGGGCCGGTGGTGCCGGAGGTGTAGGTCAGGAAGGCCACGTCGTCGGGACCGAGGCCGGGGTCGGGCGGCTGCTGGCCGCGGAACTCCCGTACCAGCGAGGCCAGGTCGTCGGTGCCCTCGGCCCGGTGCCAGGTCAGGCCGGCCAGGACCCGGCGGTCGTTGCGGGTCTGGTACTCCAGCGCCGAGGTGGTGACGACCTGCCGCACGCTGGTGCGCGGCATCACGTGAGCGGCGATGTTCTGGTACAGGTCCTCCAGCGCGACCAGCACGCTGGCCCCGGAATCGGAAAGGATCACCTCGAGCTCGCGCTGCCGGTTCATCGGGTTGATCGCGACCGCGATGCCGCCGGCCTTCCAGGTACCGACCAGCGCGATCAGGAACTGGGGGACGTTCTGGAGGTAGAGCGCGACCCGCTCACCCCGGCGGAAGCCCCCCGCCACCAGCGCCGCCGCGAACGCGCCGGCCGCGTCGTCCAGTTCGCGCCGGGTCAGCACACCGTCGAAGTACCGGATCATCGGAGCGTCAGGATCCAGCCGCACGCAGGCCCGGAACATCGCCAGCGCGTTCTCGTGCTCGACGCCCAGGTCAGTCGGCTGTCCCGCGTCGTAGCGGGCCAGCCACGGACGTTCGTCGTAGATACTCATCCAGCTCCTCCAGGCCAGCCAAACACCCGTGATGATCGCAGGCAAGACCACGGGTGTCGGATTCGGGCGGAATGGGGATAACCGCTGGCGTCCGGGGGAAACAAGCCCCGGCTGCGCTCAATCTGACAGTTCACACACTCACCTGGGGCAGACGTCATGAGCAGTGCCGAGCTGAACTCATCGCAGAACCGGAACTGGCCCGACGTGCAGGCTGGGCCGCTGATCGTCGGGGGCTCCCTGATCGGGATCGGGGCCGCGATCGCGGCCGTCGGGGTGGCCGTGGCCGGGGCGCACCTCATCGCGGCCACCCGCCAGTGGGCCAGCGAGCTGGAGACCCCGCCCAGCGAGCTCGCCCGGCTGAAGTGGGAGCAGGCCAAGACGGCGGCCGCGTCCGGGGCCGCCACCTGGCGTGACCACCCGAACAACCGGGTCGGCCTGCGCAAGGCGAGCCAGAACTAGCCACGGTCTACAGGACGCCGCGGCGCTCGAGGCCGAGGTAGCAGAGCCACCCCGCCGGGATCGGCAGCCAGAACGTGGCCACCCGGAACACCAGCACGGCCGGGATGGCCTCGCTGGCCGGGATGCCCATGCCAGTCAAACCGGCGGCCAGGACGGCTTCCACGCCGCCCAGGCCGCCGGGGGTCGGGGCGGCCGACCCGACCGCGTTACCGGCCAGGTAGACCACGGCCGCGGGCAGCAGGGCCGGGTGGGCTCCGACCGCGTACAGCGAGGCGAAGAAGGCCAGCAGGTAGGCGGCGGTGAGCAGCAGGTTGGCGCCGGCGCTGACGGCCAGCCGCGCCGGGTTCGACGCCGCGTCCAGCAGCCGGGGCCAGATGCCGCGCAGGTGCGGCCATACCAGGCTGGCCAGCCGGGCCCGGGTCTGCGGGATCGCGACCAGGATCGCGATCGCGGCGGCGACCACGGCCAGCGCGATCAGGATGTCGGCGCCGGGCACGATGTGGAACCGGCTCAGCCCGGTCCCGGTGAGCAGGCCGAGCGCCACCAGCAGGATGACGGTGGTGACCACGTTGACCAGCTGGGACAGGGTCACCGCGGCGGCGATGGACCCCTCGTCCACGTCCTGCTTGTGCAGGTAACGGGCGTTGACGGCCACGTGCCCCACGGTCGGCGGCAGAGCCAGGCCCACGAACGCCGACGACAGCTGGACCAGGAAGCCGCGGATCGGGGACAGCCGCTTGGGCACGAACGCGGCCAGGTTGGCGGCCGCCGCGAAGTAGGTCACGGCCGAGGCCGCCACGGCCACCGCGACCCAGCCGTAGTTGGCGTGGGCCAGCGTGCTGATCAGGCTGACCCGGGACAGCTCGCCGATGAGCAGGTAGGCGGCTGCAGTCAGCAGCGCGGCGCTGATGATGGTGCGGGGCCGGAACCGCTCCAGCCGGGCAGCCGGAACGGCCACGTCCGGGCCGAGCAGTTCCCGGCGGACCTCGTTCAGGCAGCCGCGGGCGTCCCGCATGGCCGACCAGCCCCACGGCGCGAGCGCGATCGGCTGCATGACCGCGGCCAGGGCCTGCTCGTCCACCGGCCCGTAGCCGCTGCGGAGCCCGTGGATGGCGGTCGCGGGCCCGGCGTTGTGGCCCAGCGTGGCCAGCAGCTGGGCCACGTCCAGGCGGCGGACCAGCTCGCTGGTGCCCGGCACGGCGGAGTCCAGTGAGGCGAACCCGGCGTTGTCCGGGGTCACGATCAGATTGTCCAGCTGCAGGTCGCGGTGGGCGACGCCGGTCTGGTGCAGCTCCTGCAGGGCCCCGAACAGCTCGCTGGCCTGGTCCGGGCTGACCGTTCCCTCCACCGGCTGGCCGGCGGGCCGGGTCATGGCCAGCACCAGCGTCTCGCCCGAGGCCTCCTTCAGCAGCAGCACCGCCGGACTGGGCACGGTGGCCCGCTGGGCCAGCGTGCTGGCCAGCGCGAGCTGCTGCAGCTGGGCCCGGGAGCTGAGCGGCACGTGCCCGCCGATGACCGGCCGCAGCCGGATCAGCTGCCACACCTGCCGGGCGAAACCCGAGCCGCGGGTGTCCCGGTTGGCCAGGTGCACGTCGATCAGGGAGCCGTCGGCCAGCCGGGCCGTCAGCCGGCCCAGGTCGTGCTGGTCGCCGGGGGTCAGCTCGGTCACCGGCACGCCGTGCTCGGTGAGCCACCTGGTCAGCCGCGCGATGCTGGGCCGGACCGGGGACGCGCCGAGCGCGTAGCGCACCAGCCAGCCGATCATCAGGCCGCCGAACAGCGTGATCACCACCGAGAACGGGGTGAGCGACGTGGTGGCCAGCCCGCTGATCAGCAGCGCCGCGGTCAGCCCGGTGCACCAGCGGGACCAGCGCGAGCGCCGGGTCAGATCGGTGACGACCAGGAACGCGATGAACGCGGCGTCGAATACGAAGATGGTCGGGTTGCGGTCGTGGATCACCGCGGCCGCGATCGGGCCGCCCTGGATGCGGCACAGGCTCCAGGCGCCGAGGGCCAGTCCCATCGCTACCAGCGCGGCCACGCCGGCGTTGCGCGCGTCCCTCCACTGGTCGCGGACCAGCACGCCCACGGCCAGCGCGGCCAGCAGGAAGGCGCCCAGGCCGGAGACCAGCAGGGCGGCCGAGGAGAGGAAGCGCGGGATGTGGGTCAGCCAGTGCGAGACGTCGTCGGCGACCTCCGTGCTGCCCAGTGGCAGCGTACGGATCGCGGCGAGGACGAGCAGGATGATGACCAGCGACAGCAGGCCGTTGAGCAGGTCCATCGGCCGGCGGACGCGTTCGGATTCCGGCGCGGGCCGCGGCGGGCGGATCGCTGCCGGTTCGCTGGTGAGCTTCCCGGTCTCCTCGGCCTGTTCGGCCTGTTCGGCCCTCCCGGCCGGGATCACGGTGTCAGCCGATCGTTTCGTACGCACATTGACCTACCCGGTGCGACCTGGCTGTACCCGGGGTGCCACCAGCAGCGGCTGGGTGACCGTGCCGCAGCGTCCGGCCGCATCCGAAAGGGTGCCCTCGGTCAGCCCGATCCCGTCCCGGCCGGCGTCGGACGCCGCGGTCAGCCGCACCCATTCGCCCAGCGGGTACCGGTGCAGGTGCATGGTGACCCCGGGCGGGATGAACAGCCAGTCGGTGAAGCTGAGCGGAGCGCTCAGCCCATTGGCCGAGTCGGCGACGATCACGAACCGCGCCAGCCCGGTCAGCGGCCGCCCGGTCAGCAGCGGGATGCGGACCCGGGTCCAGACGTCGGCCGCGCCGCTGCTGGACGCGTAGCCGCCGGACACGATCCGCCACTCGGTTGCTTTTCCGTACCCCCATTGCTCATCCCCGTCGAAGAACCGCTGCTGCTGCGGGCCGGGCAAATCAGCTGGTTCCGGATAAGTATCCCCTATCGCCCCGTTGGCCTCGGCGGCGAGGTGCCAGACCCGGGCCGTCGCCACCCGGCGATCACCAGCCCACAGGCTGGCCTCGCTGAGCTGCGTGCGGCGCCCCGGCCGGAGCAGCTCGGTCTGCACCCGCACCGGCGTCCGCGGCACCGGGCCGAGGAAGTCCATGCTGATGCGGGCCACCCGCAACTCCGGCCGGCCGAACGCCTCGTCCAGGCGGTCGGCCAGCAGCGCGGTCGGCGGCCCACCGTGCTGCGCCCGGTCGTCCCAGGGGCTGGTCGTCGCCTCGGTGGGCTCGAACCGCTGGTCCCCCAGGGGCAGGTAGTACGCGGCCGGAAGCTCGGTCATACCCAAAATCATGCCGGAACCCGGGCGGTCATGATCGAGCAAGGGGGTCTGGTCAGGGCAAATTGGCCAGATCGATGGCCGACAGCTGGCCGGATCCGTTGTTGGTCACCAGCGCGGTCTGGCCGCTCGGCTGGATGGTGAACTGGCGCGGGACCGCACCGGTGCCGACGTAGCCCAGCAGCGCCGGGACCCGGCGCAGCGCCTTGGCCGGGTCGACCACGGCCACGGTGGACGCCGCCCCGGTGTCCTGGCGGACGTTGGAGTCGGCGACCAGGATCCGGGCCCGGCTGCCGCTGCCCGCGAACGTTTCGCCGATCGGGGCCGCGCCCACGTCGACCTGGGCCATCAGCGCGTGGCCGGGGTTGCTGAGCAGGCGGGCGGCGGAGAACGCGAGCAGCGCGTCGCTTTCCCGGCTGGTGACCCAGACGGTGCCGTCACCGCCGGCGATGACCCGGACCGGGTCGCAGCCCGCGTCGGCCGAGGTCTTCACCGCCTTGCCGGGGCTGGTCTCGGCCAGCGCGGTGTCGATCACGGACACCGTGCCCTCGGACGCCTCGGCCGTCTTGACCTTGGTCATGCTGGTCGCGTAGATCCAGCGGTTGTCCGGCGACATGACCATCCCGACCGGCTGCTGGCCGAGGCCGACCTTGCCCACCACCGCGCCCGGCCCGAAGCCGTGGGTCAGCGCGGTCCGCAGGTCGAACACGGCCATGGCCGCGCTGTCCTGCAGCGTGACGAACACGAACCGGTCGTCCGGGGAGATCAGCACCTCGACCGCGCCGCCCCCGAACGTGCTGGTCAGCTTGCCGACGACGGCGTTGCTGCCCTGCTCGGCGGCGGCCACGTTGAGGACCACCGCTCCGCTGTCGAGGGCGGCGACCAGGTACTTGCCGTCGTGGGTGAACACCGCCCCGTTGTGCAGCCCGGGCACGCTGATCGTGTGGTCCACGACCGGCGCCAGCCCGCCGTGGCTGGCCAGCACCACGATCGCGTCCTTGCGGGTCACGAACGTGTACTTGCCGTCGCCGGTGATGGCCACGGCGAACGGCTCCTGGCCGACCGTCACCGATTGGGTCCGCACGTTCGACAGCGTTGGCGCCTTGGCCACCGTCGACCGGCAGGCCGGCGCCGTGAGCGGGGCCAGCGCCGCCCCCGGGGTCCCGGCCTGGCTGGTGGCGTTGTCCGCCGCCCCGGAGGCGGACTCCCCGTTGTTGTTCCCGCCGTGCAGGGCGGCGTACGCGCCGATCCCCAATCCCACCACCACGGCGCACCCGACCACGATCGCCCCGCGCGGCCACCACAGCGACCTCCGCCGCCCGGGTCCCCGGCCCCGGCCGGATCCCCGGCCGGATCCGCCCGGCCCCTGGCCCGGTCCGCCGCTGGGTGCCCGGCCCGCTGGCCCACCCGGTGCACGGCCGGCGGCTCCGCCGCGGCCCAGCCCGGTGACGCTGGAGCGGCGGACCCGCGGCCCGACGCCTCCGCCGCGGCCCAGCCGGACGGCTGGGCCGGCGCCCGCCCGGGCCAGTCGTCGGCCGGGGCAGGTGGCGGTTTACCCGGGCCGTCCGCGGGCGGGGACTGCTGCTGGCGGCCCGGGCTCTCCCAGTCCTCGGTCGGCGGGTAAACCCGTTCGCCCACGCCGCTGACCGGGGTGGCACCGGGCTTCGGCCTCCGCGCGCTCGCGGGTCCGGCTGGACCGGGCTGCTCGGTGGTCTCCGGCACCTGAGCAGCCTCGTTCGCCGCCGACGCCGCGTCGAATGCGCCGGGGCGGGATATCTGGGTCGGCGTGCGGGGCGCCTGTCCCTGCGACCCGGCCGGCGGCCCGGACAGGACCGTCCGTGGTCCGGCCGATGGCTCCGGGCGCGCCGACGGCTGGCCGTGCAGGCCGAGCGCGGCCCGCAGCGCGGCCGCGAACGCCAGGCAGGCCGGATAGCGGTCGGCCGGGTTCTTGGCCAGCGCCCGGCGGATCACGTCGTCGACCGCGGGCGGCAGGTCCGGCCGCTGCTCGGACAGCGCCGGCGGCGGCGCCGACACCTGGGCCCACATGATGGCCAGGTCGTCCTCGCGCTCGAACGGCGGTGCACCGCTGAGCATCTCGAACGCGGTGCAGGCCAGCGCGTACAGGTCGGCCCGGCCGTCCACGGTTTGGCCCTCGACCTGTTCGGGGGCCACGTAGGCGGGAGTGCCGAGGAACTGCCCGGTCGACGTCAGCCCGGTCACCATCGACGAGAAGCCAGTCGTCGACAGGGACCGCTTGCTCAGTCCGAAGTCGGCCAGGTACACGTGGTCCTGCTCGTCGCCCCCGGCGCTGGAGTCGAGCAGCATGTTGGCCGGCTTGATGTCGCGGTGCACCAGGCCGTTGAGGTGGGCGGCGTCGAGCGCGGACGCCACCTGGGTGATGATCCCGATGGCGCGCTCGGCGGGCAGCGGTCCCTCCCGGTGGACCAGCTGCCGGACGTCGCCACCCTGGACGTAGCGCATGGCGATGTAGAGCACGCCGTCGTCGCTCTGCCCGGCCGCGAAGATCGGGATGATGTTCGGATGGTCCACGCCCGCCGCGGCCCGCGATTCGCGGATGAACCGCTGGCGGAACGACTCGTCCACGCCCAGCTGCGGTGACAGCAGCTTCAGGGCCACGTTCCGGCCGAGCTGGACGTCGCGGGCACGGTAGACGTACGCCATGCCGCCCCAGCCGATCTGCTCCTCGAGCCGGTAGCCGGCGATCTCGGAGCCGACCGTATAAGCCCCCGGACCTGGGTAGTCTCCCCCGGTCACAGCACCTCCCCCCACCCGCATCGCGACCTGGCCGGCTCGGGTCGAGCCGCACCGAGAGCGTCAGGAAAGCGGGAGGTCTAGCCCCATTGACGTCGGATGCTACGCATTATTGACGCCACCCCACACGCCGGGCAAGCAACCAGGCCAGATGATGCCCGGACAGCAGCCGCATCGCGACTCCACCGCCGTCCACACAGGGCCCCCGCCGCTGTGAATTACACCCCTGTGATTTACACACATGCTAATCCACAGCCTGTGGATAACCGCCCTCTAAGCTGGGCGAATACGCCCCCTATGTCCACATCCCCTGTGCAAAAGCCCGTCTCGTCCCCTACCCGCCGCCATGTCGCCTACCCCGATGGCCAAAACGTCCCAAATGGCCCGCCGCCGCGCGTCCGCCTCCCGCTTTTCCCACAGCCCGGCCGCACGTCACGTGCACACGGATACCCCGCATGGACAGCCACCGCGCAGCTGACGCGGCGCCGGGCGCGTCTCCCGGGTCATGATCCATTGCTCGGTTGCGTTTTCAGGGCGGTTTCAAGCGGTGGTTGCAACGGCTTGATCGTTTAGGGAGTCGTTGTGGTGCTGAAAACGGGTGCGCGGGGGTTGCCGCGGGCGGTGCGGGTGGAGTTCTGGGAGCTGGTCCGGGCGGGGGTGAGCTGGCGGGCTGCGGCGGCCCGGTGCGGGCTGCCGGTGCAGACGGCGGAGGTGTGGTTCCGCCAGGCTGGCGGGGTGAAAGCTAACGGGACCCGGCCGCTGGGCCGGCGGTATCTGGCGGCGGCCGAGCGGGAGGAGATCGCGCTCGGCGTGGCGGCGGGCCAGCCGCTGCGGGCCATCGCGCGGCAGCTGGGCCGGCCGGCCAGCACGATCTGCCGGGAGGTGGCCCGGAACCGGACCGCCAGGGGCCGGTACCGGGCCCTGGGCGCACAGGCCGCGGCGCAGTACCGGGCCCGGCGGCCGAAGACCGCGAAGCTGGCCGCGGATCCGGTGCTGCGTGAACGGGTGGAACACTGGCTGGATAAGCAGTGGTCGCCGCGGCAGATCAGCGCCCGGCTGGCGATCGAGTTCCCCGGCCAGCCGGAGATGCGGGTGTCGCACGAAACCATCTACCAGTCCATCTACGTGCAGGGCCGCGGTGCTTTGCGCCGCGAACTGGCGGCCAGCCTGCGGACGGGGCGGGCGCTGCGCCGGCCCCGCCGCCCGGCCGGGCGGCCCACCGGCGCCGGGCGGATCAAGGACATGATCATGATCAGCGAACGGCCCCCCGAGGCCGCCGACCGGGCCGTGCCCGGCCACTGGGAAGGGGACCTGATCCTGGGCAAGGGCGGCACGTCGGCGATCGGGACCCTGGTCGAGCGGAGCACCCGGTTCTGCCTGCTGCTTTATCTGCCCCGCGGCCGCCACGACGCCGTCACCGTCGCCGCGGCGATGACCGAAACGATGCTCGAGCTGCCCGCTCACCTGCGTAAATCCCTGACCTGGGACCAGGGCAAGGAAATGGCCCGGCACGCCCAGATCACCCTGGCCACCGGCCTGGACATTTACTTCTGCGACCCGCACAGCCCCTGGCAGCGGGGCAGCAACGAAAACACCAACGGGCTGCTGCGCCAGTACTTCCCCAAAGGCACCATCTTGTCCGGTCACTCCCGGCACCACCTCGCCGAGATCGCCGCCAGGCTCAACGGCCGCCCCCGCCAGACCCTCAGCTGGCGCACCCCCGCCGAAGCCCTCAACGAGCTACTGTCAAACCCGTCAGATGCCAGTGGTGTTGCAACCACCCCCTGACCCCGCCCAGTGAATAGCGCTGACAACGTAACCCGGCGATTGATCTTGAAACTCCCGTGACTGGAGCCTCGGGTGAGGCACGCCACGTGCACACTCCTGGCCAGCCTGGTCCCATCCCGTCGCCGTCGTCCCGCCAGCCGGAAAGCGGGCCGGACGGGACAGGTCAAGCCGCCCGGGTTTGGCGGCTTGAGGCGGCACGGCCGGTCTGCCCGGCTGAGCGGCGGGCGACCGCGGACCGGGCGGGGGGGCCAGGCCAAGAGGTCTTCCCTCCATCCCGGAGCCCGAAGTACCCCCGCCGGAGGCACCACCCTCCCCCACGTATCACTCCAGACACTCGGGCATCAGGAGGGACAGGTACTTGCGCCGTATTGCAGTAAATACGCCGCTACTGCTCACCAGCCGCTTGGCCGTAGCCCTTGGTTTTAGGGTGCGTACGCTGCGTCAGGCTACCCAGGGCCAACTACCGTAAGGCCGTAGACGCTGCGATAATGCCTGGATGACTGGTCTTAGCCTCGCCTTGGCGAACCTCAAGCCAGGCACCGGCAAGACCACTTCGGCGGTGTGGCTGGCACACGTGTTCGCTCTTGCCGGGAACCGCGTGCTGCTGGTCGATGCGGACCCGTCCGGCAGCGCGCTGGAATGGTCTGATCTCGCGGCGATGGACCCGGCGGTCGATCCGCGGGCGTCGTTCCCCTTCCGGATCGTGGCGCTGCCGTCCCGCGAGCTGCACCGGCGGGTGCCGGAGATCGCCCAGGACGACGACGTGGTGATCATCGACACCCCGCAGATCGAGGACCACGCCGGAATCGCCCGGTCGGCGCTGCGCTACGCGGACGAGGTCGTGATCCCCTGCGCGCCCAGCCCGATCGAGATCAACCGCACGTCGCCGGTCCGCGAGGAGATCGACGAGATCGCTTCGGTGCGGGCCGCCCCCGGGCGGGCGGCCATCCTGCTCAACCGCTGCGTCGCCCGGGCCCATTCGACCGGCGACGCCCGCGAGGCGTTGCAGGAGCTGGGCTACGACGTGCTGGAGACGGCGGTGCCGCGGCTGGAGCTGTACGCGCAGAGCTTCGGGCTGCCGATCAAGATCTCCGACCGCGACGTGTGGCGCCGGGTGGCGCGGGAGCTGACCGACCGCTGCGCCCCGCTCTGCTCGGTGCGGTCATGACCAAGGCCCGCGAGCAGCGCAAGGCGCAGATGGCGGCGGCCGCCGCGCGGCGGACCGAACCGGACGCCCAGCCCGCGGGCCGGACCGCGATCCGGTCCAAGCCGGTTCGCATCACCCTCGACCTCAGCCCCGAGCTGTACCGGCAGCTGACCCGCTGGGCGGACGAGGCCGCGGTCGAACTCGACGTGCCCCGGGTGGCGCTGGCCGACGCGGTGCGGGCGATGATCCGGGTGGCCGACGAAGACCCCGGCCCGGTGCTGGACCAGCTCCGCCGCGACCGCGAGAAGTAACGCCGTCAGCAAACACCGCCAGCGGCGAGCCCGGCCGGGCCGAATACGCCCCGGCTGACGCAGCCGGGAGCGGGCGGTCAGTCGCCTTCGAAAACGGGATCTTCGCGCTGGGCGGCGGCGTCCACCCCGCGACGGAAATCGCGGGTGCCGAACAGCTCGCGCTGGCGCTCGGCCTCGACCGGGTGCGCGGCCCGGACCTCCTCGACCAGGGCCGCCCGCATGGTGCGCCGGATCCGCTGCACGGCCAGCGGCGCGGCCGAGGCGATCTCGGCCGCCAGCGCCTGCGCGCCGGCTCGCAGCGCTCCCGGCTCAGCCAGCCGGTCGAACAGCCCGGCGGCCAGCGCGTCGGGACCCTTTATCCGGCGACCGGTGTAGAGGAGTTCGAGAGCCGTCTGCTGACCGGTGACCCGGGGCAGCGTGGCCGAGATGCCGAAGCCCTGGTGGATGCCGAGCCGGGCGAAGTTGAACGCGAACCACGAGTCCGGCTCGCCGACCCGGAAGTCGGCGCTGAGCGCGAGCCCCGCTCCCCCGCCGACCGCGCCGCCCTGGACCGCCGCCACCACCGGCTTGGATAGCGAGAACAGGATCAGCGAGCGCGCGTACAGCGCCTCGGCGTCGACCGGGTCGGCGTCGTGGTCCGCGTCCCCGGTCGGCGCGCCGAACTTCGCCCCGGCGCAGAAGTGCCGTCCCTGCGAGCAGAGCACGATGGCGCGGCAGTCCGGCTCGCCCTCCAGGTACTCGTACGCCGAGGCCAGCGCCTCGATCAGGGCCACGTCGAAGTAGTTGGCCGGCGGCCGCTGGATCTCCACCGTCGCCACGTGCTCCGACAGCGTCACCGCCAGGTCCGCGAACCGCGTATCAGCCATCACCCACTCATATCAGGGGCGCGGCCCGGCCCTCAGCCCAGGTGGTGCACCTCCGGCAGCGCGTAGACCGGGGTGTCCAGGCCGGCCTCGCGGGCCTTGAGCTGAAGAGCCAGGAACAGCGAGTAGAACCGCGACTGGGCCAGGTTGCCGCCGGTGAACCAGAGCGCCGGCTGCCGGGTCGGCTTCCACATGTTCCGCTCCTCGCCCTCCCACGGGCCGGGGTCCTTGGCGGTGTCCGAGCCCAGGCCCCAGCACTTGCCGACCGTGTCCGCGACCTCCTGGGAGATCAGCTCGGCCGCCCAGCCGTTCATGGACTGGTAGCCGGTGGCGTACACGACCAGGTCGGCAGGCAGCTCGGTGCCGTCTTCGAGCACCACGGCGTCCTCGGTGAGGTGGTCGACCTGGCCCTTGGCCAGCTTGACCTGGCCGTTGGCGACCAGGTCGGCCGCGCCGACGTCGATGTAATAACCGGAGCCGCGGCGCAGGTACTTCATGAACAGGCCGGAGCCGTCCTCGCCCCAGTCGTGGTCGAACCCGGCCTTCTCCAGCCGCTCGTAGAAGTCCCGGTCCCGCTCGGCCATCGCCTCGTAGAGCGGGATCTGGAACACGTGCATGATCCGGTACGGGATCGACGCGAAGATCAGGTCGGCCTTCTCGGTGCTGACCCCGCTGGCCACCGCCTCCTCGGAGTACAGCGCGGCCAGGCCGATCTCCATCAGCGCGTCCGAGCGCGCGATGTGGGTCGGGGACCGCTGCACCATCGTCACGTCCGCGCCGGCCTCCCAGAGCGCGCCGCAGATGTCGAAGGCCGAGTTGTTGGAGCCGATGACCACGCAGGTCTTGCCCTTGTAGGCGTCCGGGCCCGGGTGGACCGACGAGTGGTGCTGGTCGCCGCGGAAGACGTCCATCCCCGGGAACTCCGGCACGTTGGGCCGCCCGGACATGCCGGTGGCCAGGATCAGCTGCTTGGGCCGGAGCACCACCGGCTGCCCGTCGCGCTCGACGGTGACCGTCCACTCCCCGGTCTGCTCGCTGTAGGCGGCGCTCTTGGCCTCGGTGTTCGGCCAGTAGTTGAGCTCCATGACCCGGGTGTAGGACTCGAGCCAGTCCGCGATCTTGTCCTTGGGCGAGAAGATCGGCCAGTTGTCCGGGAACTTCAGGTACGGCATGTGGTCGTACCAGACCGGGTCGTGCAGGCACAGGCTCTTGTAGCGGCTGCGCCACTGGTCGCCGGGGCGGCCGCGCTTGTCGATGACGATCGTGGGGACGTTCAGCTGTCGCAGCCGGGCGGCCAGCCCGATGCCCGCCTGGCCGCCGCCGACGATCAGCGCGTACGGCTGCTCGGTGAAGCCCAGCTCGGTGGCCTCCCGTTCGCGGTCCTCGAGCCAGCTGGTGCGGTCCCGGTTGGCTCCGTGGAAGGTGCCCTTGGGCAGGCTCAGCCCGTGCGACTCCTCGTGGCCGGTCAGCTCGTACAGCGTGGTGAGCAGGGTCCAGGCCTGCGGCGCCTGCCCATCCTGCCCGGCGCGCAGCCGCAGGTGCCCGCGGCCGCGGCCGACCGACGTCTCGAACTCGATCCAGGCCTCGACCACCCCGCCGGCGTCGGTCGGCTGCTCTCCGTCGGTGATCTTCCAGCCGGTGGGCCGCACCCGGTCCAGGTTCGCCGTCAGCATCGCGGCCACCTCGGCCCGGCCCTCGAACGTGCGGATGTTCCAGGTGAACGCGATCAGGTCCCGCCAGAAGCAGTCCTCGGTGAACAGGCCGGCCGCGGCCGCCGCGTCACCAGCGGCCAGCGCCTGATCCAACTGGGTCAGCCAGGTCTCGACGGCCGTGGTGGCTTCGGTGGGTGGCGTCGTGGTCGTCATCGGCCAGCTCCCGTCGTCGCTGCAGGGTCCTGCGGGTCGTGCGGGGTCCTGCTCGGTCAGCTCACTGGACCAGCCTCGCTCCGTTGCCGCGCGACGTCCACCCTCGTAGGCTCGCGACGTCGGCGACTGAGGGGTGCGCGATGCTGATCGACGGCCTGGCCCACTGGGCGCCCGAGGACGACGAGCGGGTCGACGAGCAGACCGTGGGCGGCCTGCTGCGGTGGGCGGCCGCGCAGGCGCCGGACGAGGTGGCGCTGGTGGCGGGGACACCGGATCCGGCCCCCCGCCGGCGCTGGACGTTCGGGCAGCTGCTGGCCGAGTCCGAGCAGGTGGCGCGGGCGCTGGCGGCCCGGTTCGGCCCCGGTGAGCGGGTCGCGGCCTGGGCGAACAACATCCCCGAGTGGGTGATCCTGGAGTTCGGCGCGGCCCTGGCCGGGCTCACGCTGGTCACCGTCAACCCGGCGCTGCGGCAGGCCGAGGCGCGGCACGTGCTGTCCGACAGCCGGGCGGCCGGGCTGTTCCTGCTGCGCGAGTACCGCGGCGTCTCACTGGAAGACATGCTCACCGCCCTGCGGCCGGAATTGCCGGGCCTGCGGGAGGTCGTTTTCTTTGATGAATGGAAAACGTTCCTGACCGGAGGAGACACTGGCGCGGCCGGCGCCGCGGGGGCCGGACTGCCTGAGGTCCAGCCGGGTGACCCGGCCCAGATCCAGTACACCTCCGGCACCACCGGGCCGCCGAAGGGGGCCGAACTGTCCCACCGCGGCATCGTCAACAACGCCCGGTTGTCCTACGTCGACGTCCTCGGCATCCGCCGCGGTGACGCCTTCGTCAACCCGATGCCGCTGTTCCACACGGCCGGCTGCGTGCTGGCTACGCTCGCCCCGATGGCCGCGCTGGCGTCCCAGGTGCTGGTGCCGAACTTCGACCCCGCGCTGGTGCTCGAGCTGACCGAGTCCGAGGGCAGCTTCGTGTTCGGCGGCGTGCCGACGATGCTGGTGGCGCTGCTCTCATCCCCCGGCTTCGACCCGGCCCGGCTGACCTCGGTCCGGGTCGCGCTGGCGGGCGGCGCCGGGGTTCCGCCCGAGCTGATCCGCCGGGTAGAGGCCGCGCTGGGGGTCCCGTTCTCGGTGATCTACGCCCAGACCGAGGCGTCACCCGGCATCACGATGACCCGCACCGACGACTCCCCCGAGGACCGCGCCTACACGGTTGGCCGGCCGCTGCCCCGCACCGAGGTGAAGATCGTCGACCCGGTCACCGGCCAGACGGTGGCGCCGGGGGTGACCGGCGAGCTGTGCACCCGCGGCTACCACGTGATGCTCGGCTACCTGGGCGACGTCAGCCAGGCGGTCGACGCCGACGGCTGGCTGCACACCGGCGACCTGGCCACCATGGACGACCGCGGCTACTCCCGCATCGTCGGCCGGCTCAAGGAGATGATCATCCGCGGCGGGGAGAACATCTACCCCTGGGAGATCGAGCAGGTCGTCGCCACCCACCCCGCCGTCATCGAAGCCGCCGTCATCGGCGTCCCCGACGATTACTGGGGCGAGCAGGTCGCCGCCGTCATCCGTCTCGGGGAGCCGGCCACCGACGAGGAACTGGTGGCGTTCTGCCAGGAGCGTCTGGCGCGGCACAAGGTGCCGAAGCTCTGGCACCGGGTGGACGCGCTGCCGCTGACCGGCTCCGGCAAGGTCATGAAGCACGCGCTGCGGGAGCAACTGACGCAGGGGCTCAAGAGCTGATGTCTAGACGGTCAAATCTGGAAGTGCAAAATGCCGCGTAATGATGCCGGACCTCACGATGACGACCCTGGCCCCATCGAAACGGGCCCGGGCAGGAAGGGAACTGGTGGCGCGCAGTACACTTCTGGAAGCATTCAAGGTAGTAATATTTCTGTTGGTAATGCATCGTCAATTAATACCCAGAAAATAGAATCCGATCAGCTGCGAAATGAGGCGCTCGATCTTCTCGATGATCTACTGAATGCTCTTTCCGTTCACGAGTCTGAAATCCCAGCTGTCGAAGCTGCAACCGCTGCTTACAGAGAGCTAGCCTCGCCTCGGCCCAAAGTGCGGCGCGTGCGCCAGCTTCTCAATGTTATCGCTGTAAATGTCGAAAGCAACGTTGCCCGGAACGGTCGCTGGTTACGAGTACGCTCAGTTAATAACGGAACAGCTAACGGAAGAACGGAGCCGGAAGGCCTCTCTCGAAGGCCGCGGCATAACAGTAATAACCACTTCCAGTGCGCTTGCTACGCTTCTGTTTGCTCTGACTGCCGGCCTGGCCACTACTTCCAAGTTCAGCGTACCGGAAATTTCCAGGCTTCCGCTGTTGCTTACTCTAGTTGCGTTTGCCTTTTCAGCCGCACTAGGTGTCGCCGTTAACATTCCTCTCAAGTACCGCGAGCCCACGGTTGCAGGCCTAGCGAATCTAGTAAACTCGGCGTACTGGAAAGCGCCTGCCGACATCGGTGAAATACGTGTCGCAGAAGCTCACATCACTTGCCTCGCCGCCGCACGATCAGCAAAAAATCTCAAGGTAGGACTGCTAACCAAGTTGAACTCGTAGTGCATGGGGTCACCAGGGTTCGATTTTCAGGCCGGTGCTGGCGAGGCAGCCGTCGATCAGGTGCGGCCGGTACTGGATCTTCTTCAGCTTGCGCTTGACGATGCGGACCAGGCCGTCCAGGTCGGCGGCGGCGAAATTGGCCATGGACCGCTTGAGCAGCGACCAGATCCCCTCCGCGGGATTAAGGTCCGGCGTGTACGCGGGAAGCCGGTAGACCCGCAGCCATTCCTCGTTCTGCGCGGCGAAGTCCGCCAGCTCTGGCGCCAGGTGGATGTTGAGGTTGTCCCAGCACCACACCAGCGGCGCTGACAGGCTGTGATGGGTGGCGATGATCAGGTCCCGGTAGTCCTGCCAGATGAAGCCCTTGGGCTCGCCCTTGCGGCGCCGGTAGGCCAGCAGCTGGTAGAACAGGTGCGGCCGGTCCCCGGGCCGGTAGCAGGCCACCCCCGCGATGCTGACCCGCCCGCCGCCGGCGCCGCGCACTTTCACCACCGGGCGGGCCCCGCGCCGGGCCCAGGTGCGTCCTTTCGGCGGCCTCAGCCCCTGGCCCGCCTCGTCCTCGAAGCAGACGTAGGCGCCCAGGTCGCGCGCCACCCTTTTATCTCCGGCCACACCTCCGCCTTCCACACCGCGACCGCGGCCTCGTCGCGTTCCATTGCCTGGCGGACCGGGACCTGGCAGGACCAGCCGTGCCGGCGCATCAGCTTCCACACGCCCTCGGGCGTGTAGCCGACGTGGAACAGCTTGCCGATCAGTGTCTTGATCCGGCCCAGCGTCCAGCGCTGGTCCCCGGCGAACCCATGCGCCAGCGGCCCCCGGGCCAGCTCTGCCTCCAGCCGGGCCCACTGCTGCGGGCTCAGCCGCTCCCGCGACACCGGCCCCCTGGACCGCAGCGCCCCGGCTCCGCCGTTCCGCCAGGCTTTGTGCCACCGCCGCACCGAACCTTCGGTGACCCGCAGGTCGTGTGCGATCTCGTTGATCCCGTCTCCGCGGGCGAACCGCCCGGCGGCTTCCAGCCGCAGCCGCTCCCGCCGCTGCTGCTCAGCGGGCGTGTACCCACCTCGTTGCGCATACCGCATGCCCCGGTCATACTCCGGCAACCAGCCGACGTCACGACCTGAGCTCTACGAATTAATCCTGGTTAGTCGGAGCCATATCTTGTACGGGTATTGGATTAGGGCGGGGGCGCGCTGTCGTCGGCCGGCAGGTCCGGGTGCTGCCGATTACGTCCTCGCGGATGGGCTGCCTGCTGGATTCCCTGGACCGCGGCTACCGGGTGCTGGGGATTTGCTCCTCCAGTTACTGGAGGAGCCAGACTGACGCCATGCAGAACGACGGACCTCTTCTGACAATCGGTGAGCTGGCCAGACGTGTCGGAGTGCCGGTGCGCACTATCCGGTTCTGGTCGGATAGCGGGCTGGTGCCGCCGGCCTCGCGGACTGACGGCGATCGCAGGCTGTACGACGCGGCGTGCGTGGCCCGGCTGGAACTGGTGACGACCTTGCGAGAGCTGGGCGTGAGCCTGGCCAATGTCCGGCGCGTACTGGACGGCCAGGTCACCACCGCGGAGGTGGCCGCTATCCACCTGGAGGCGCTGGACACCGAGATCCGGGCCCTGCGGCTGCGCCGGGCAGTCGTGGCCGCCGTGGTGAAGCGCTCTGCCGACGGCGAGGAGATGGGCATGATCAACAAACTGGCGCGCCTGTCGGCGGCCGAGCGGCAACACATTATCGATGACTTCCTCGCTGAGGTGTTCGCCGGGCTGGACCCCAGCCCGGCCCGTTCCGCGCGCTGGGCCGCGGCGCCGGACCTGCCTGATGACCCCTCGGCCGAGCAGGTCGAGGCCTGGGTCGATCTCGCCGAGCTGGTAGCGGACAGGGACTTCCGCGAACAGGTCCGGCGGGTCGTCGCCGACGTCGGCATCCAGGTCCAGTCCGGCACCTGGCTGGCCGATGTCGATCGTGCGCAGGACGAGGCCGAGGCGGCCCGGCAGCGGGGAGTGCCGCCCGGCTCCGCCGAAGCGGCCCGGATCGTGGCGCGGATCCTGGCGGGCACCCCCGGCGACCAGCGCCGAGCTGAGTTGCTGGCTCAGCTGGAAGCCGCCACTGACCCCCGGATCGAACGTTACTGGGAGCTGACGGCCGTCATCAGCGGCCGCGGCCCGTTCCCGTCGGTGCAGCGCGCCCTGGAATGGCTGGCCGCCGCGCTGCGCGCGAGCCAGGGCCATAGGGAGGCAGGCCGGTGATCGAGGTTCGCGGGCTGACCAAGCGCTATGGCTCAACGGTCGCTGTCGACCGGCTCAGCTTCGACGTGCCACCGGGTGCCGTGACCGGTTTCCTGGGCCTGAACGGATCAGGCAAGTCCACCACCATGCGCATGATCCTCGGCCTGGACGCCCCGGACGCCGGGCACGCCTGCATCGGCGGCCAGGCCTACCGTCAACTTCGCTGGCCGCTGCGCGAGGCCGGAGGACTGCTGGAATCCAGGGCCTTCCACCCGGGCCGGTCTGCCCACGCGCACCTGGCCGCGCTGGCGGCCAGCAACTCCATCAGCCAGTCCAGGGTCGCCGAGGTCCTGGAGATAGCCGGACTGGGATCCGTGGCGCGCAAACGGGCCGGGAAGTTCTCGCTCGGCATGGCGCAGCGTCTCGGCATCGCCGCGGCGCTGCTGGGAGACCCGGCCGTGCTGCTGCTCGACGAGCCGGTGAACGGCCTGGACCCGGAGGGAATCCGCTGGATACGCGGCCTGCTCCGGTCACTGGCCGCCGAAGGCCGGGCAGTCCTGGTCTCCAGCCACCTGATCAGCGAAATGGCCCTGATGGCCGACCGGCTGGTCGTGATCGGCAAGGGACGGCTCCTGGCCGACACCACGGCGGCTGAGCTGTCCAGCCGGGCCCCCAGCCTCGAAGAGGCCTTCCTGCAACTCACCGGCGATAGTGCCCAGTGCCAGGCAAGGAACATGTCATGACCGCCCACACCAGCCACCAGCCATCCGGCAGATACCGATTCCGGCAGCTGGCCCGGATGGAATGGATCAAGCTGCGCAGCCTGCGCTCCACCTGGCTCACCCTGGCCATTGCCGTCGCCGCGTCAGCGGGCATCGCCCTCGCAATAGGCAGCAGCAGCACGACAAGCGGCGGCATGTTCGTCGGCAACACGCTGGTCGGCATGCTCATCGGCGTGCTGCTCATCGGGGTAGTCGGTGTACTGGCCATGACCAGCGAGTACACCTCTGGGACCATCCGCGCCACATTCGCCGCCGCGCCACGCCGGCTCAGGGTCCTGGCGGCCAAAGCCGCGGTCGTTGGTGCGGTGGGGCTGATCACCGGCGAGGCAGCAGCATTTCTGTCCTTCTTCGCAGGCTGCATGACCCTGCGCCACGGCATCACCGCGCCAGCCCTCAGCCAGCCCGGTGTCCTGCGGGCGGTCGTACTCACCGGAGCCAGCCTCAGCCTGATCGGCCTGTTCGGACTCGGCCTCGGAGCGATCATCCGGCACACCGCCGCGGCGATCACCGTGGTAGTCGGAATTGTCTGCGTCGGCGGGCCGCTGAACCTCGCTGTCCGGCCCTACCTGCCGATTTACATTGTCAGCCACTCGCTCAGCGCTACGACGCCGCTATGCCGCCCCGGCGCGGCGTCATGCTGGCTGTCAGCCTGGAGCGGACTCGGAATGCTCGTCATCTACGCAGCCATCGCCATGGTCCTGGGCGCGCTGATCCTCGCCTGGCGAGATGCATAAGCCGCAGGCAACCTCCCGCCCCTGTGAAGGCGGTACTCGGGGAAGGCGCACCACCACGCCGGCCTCGTCCAGGCCCTCACCGGTCCCTCCGGCATCCCGCTGTGGGTCTCCGCCGCGCTGCCCGGCAGCACCCACGACATCACCGCCGCCCGCCAGTTCGTCCTTGCCCGGGCGGCACTGATTCAGCAAGCCGTCAGCTCGCGGACGACGTTGGCGACGAAGTCGGGGCGCTCCTCCGGGGCCCAGTGGCCGCAGTGGTCGATGACGCCGCCTTCGGCGGCCGGGGCGATGGCGCGGACCGAGGTGAGGGTCAGGTCGCCGAGGCAGGAATCGCCGCCGTAGGCGCGGACCGGGATCTCCAGCGGCGTCTTGGCCAGCGCCGCAACATGGTCGGCGGTCGCGAAGTACTGCTGGTAGACCGCGAGGCCGGCCCGGAGCGCGCCGACCGCGGTGATGGCCTCCACGTAGGCGTCGAGGTCGGCGGGGGTGATCGCGGCCGGGTTGTAGGCGAAGTGCTCGAAGAACCAGCGCAGGTACGGGCGCTCCTTCCCGGCGATCAGCAGCTCGGGCAGGTCCGGGACGGACTGGAAACCCATGTGCCACAGGAAGTTGCCGTCGGGCTGGGGGGCCATGGCCTGCTCCATGACGCCGACGCCCGGCAGGGCCATTTCGACGATGCCGAGCGCGGAAACCTGGCCGGGCGCGGTGGCCGCGTAGGCGTAGGCGAACACCGCGCCCCAGTCGTGGCCGACGACGGTCACGTCGTGCAGGCCCAGGTGATCCCCCAGCGCGGTCAGGTCGGCGGCCATCGTGGCGGCGTCGTAGCCGGTGGCCGGCTTGGCCGAGGACCCGAAGCCCCGCAGGTCGGGCGCCACCACCTGGTGGTCGGCGGCCAGCAGGCCGGCCACGTGGCGCCACTCGTGGCTGGTCTGCGGCCAGCCGTGCAGCAGCATGACGGCGGGCCCGTCGCCCGCGGTGACGTAGTGCAGCCTGGTCCCGTTGACCTGGGCGGTGTGGTGCGTGGTCATCTGGCGATCCCTCGGTGTCATCGAGACGGGGCTCAGCCGGTGCCGAAGACCGCGGCGGCGGCTTCCTGCCAGGCCGGGTCGGACGTGTCGATCAGGGTCGGATTGCCGTCGCACCACTGGAACGTGTGCTTGAGGCGGCTGATCTTCCAGCCGTCGGCGGTGCGGCGGAACGAGTTCTCGTACCAGCCGTACTGGGTGTACTGGTCGTCCCCGAACCGGTTCGGGAACCGGTGCCGGGAGATGTGGTAGAAAACACCGTCCGCCTCATGGCCGTGCAGGTTGATGTGGAAGTTGGAGTACTGGTGCATGACCACCAGCCGCTCCAGGCAGGCGCTGGCAAACCGGGCCCAGATCTTCGGCGTGGTGACCGCCGGCGGCCGCCCGGTGAGGTCGAAGAAGTCCACCTCGAACGGGTCGGTCAGCGTGGCCGCGTACAGCTCCCAGTCATGCAGGTCGAGGCCGCGGCCGAAGCGCAGCATGACGTCGCTGATCTGCTGGCGGTCCCACAGCTGACGGACCATTTCTTCGGCGGACGGGCTCGCGGGCGAGGTCACGGGCAAGCTCCCTTTCAGACGAGTACGTGGGCCGGGGCAGGCAGGAACAGCGCGCTGACCTCGTCGTCGAGCTGGCTGTCGGCCCGGAACTGGCGGATGATGTCGGCGACCGCCACCCCCCGCACGCCGGCCAGCGTGATCGTGCCCTGGTACTTGGTGGTGATGCAGCGGCTGACCCGGGCCGCGTGCACCGCCGAGCAGTGCGCGGCGATCTCCGCGGCGGTCTGCGGCCACACCGGCGACGCGGCGAACCGGGCCAGGGCGTCGCCATCGGCCAGCACGACCTCCAGCGCGGCCTGGTACTGGCGGTCCAGCGGCTTGGACATGCGCACGCCGGGGTGATCGAGGGTGACCTCGACCTCCTCGAACAGATGGCGGCGGAGCTTGAGCACCTCGGGGGCGGCGGCCCAGGCGGGCGCCAGCGTGTCCGTCACGAAGCGCCGGAAGTCGCCGGTCGTGACCCCGTCACCGCGGCGCAGGAACAGCAGGTGCCGGAGCAGGCCGTCGTGGCCGTCGGGGGCGGGCACCCCGGTGCGGTCGGCCACCGTCTCGGTCGCGTCCTCGACGCTCTGGTAGGTGATGATCTCGGACAGGAAGTTGATTCCGTCGTCCATCTGGACCTTCGCGCTGGCCTGGAATTCGGCCAGGCCGGGGAGGGTGACGAACGTCGCCTCGGGCACCCCCTGGAACTCGTCCTGGGGCGGCGGCCGGTGGCTGACCCCGGGCACCGGCGGCCAGACCGCGTCCGCGAAGGAGATCGCGTGCAGGAAGATACTGCTGATCCCGGGGAACCGGGCCGGCATGGTGACGTGGGCGTTCAGCCAGTAGTCGTAGAACTCGGCGTTGGTCATCCCGTCCCGCGCGGTCAGCGGCATGACCAGGGTCAGGCAGTCCCGGCTCATCTCCAGCTCCCATCGTCAGTGACCAGAGCGGCGCCAAACTGTATGCACCTTAGACTGTATGCAGTTTGAGATCGATCGGCAATAGGTCAGCCAGTGACTGGACGGCGGCCTCCGGGAACAGGGAAGCTGGTGATCACGTACTCGCCGCGCTGGAGGAGCGAATGGCCCGCACGCCGCAGGAAGTGTTCGACCACCACGTCCAGGCTCTCGGGGCCGGGGATCTCGACGGGATCGTCGAGGACTACACGGACGACGCCATCATCATCACGCCGGCAGGCACCAAGCGTGGCAAGGCCGGCGTCCGCGAGACCTTCGTCCAGCTGCTGGCCGATGTGCCCAGCGCCGACTGGACCCTGAAGACCACGCTCTTCGAAGACGATGTGCTGTTCCTGGAGTGGGCGGCCGTGTCCGTGGCTACCCGGACCGATGACGGGCTGGACACGTTCATCTTCCGTGACGGCCAGATCCGGGTGCAGACCATCCGCTACACCCTGCTGCACACGAGCTGACCCGCCTTCGTCAACGGCACAAAGCAGCTTTCCGCTCGACATATCGGGGCAAGTCACTCAGGGGAGTCTTCCCAGCTCAGGGCCATAACGTATACAAATGTGGCATGCCTCACAGTCCCCGGGCATCTACCAGCACGGCAACCACTGCCGGTCGCCCGGTGCCGGGGCCGCACGGTGACTGGGTGCCCTGGACGGTCGCGCTGGCGGCCTGGGCCAGCTACAGCGTCATCTCGATCACGTACTACGTACGCCTGGACCCGGGCTCTTACGATCTGGCCATCTTCACCGAGTACGTCAAGCAGTACGCCCACCTGCACGCCCCCATCGTCGACGTGAAGGCGCCCGGCTTCAATCTGCTCGGTGACCACTTCCACCCGATCGTGGCGCTCGTCGCGCCCTTCTGGCTGCTCGCGGCCAGCCCGGTAACCCTGCTCGTCGCCCAGGCGCTGCTCATGGCGCTGTCGGTGATCCCGGTGAGCCGGGGCGCGTCCGAGTTGCTGGGGCGGACGGCCAGCCGCTGGATCGCCGTGGCCTACGCGTTCTCGTGGGGCCTGCAGACCATGGCCTGGTTCGACTTCCACGAGCTGGCCTTTGCCGTGCCGCTGCTGGCACTGTCGCTGTCCGCGCTGGTCCGCGGGAGGATACGCGCCACCGTCCTGTGGGCCATGCCACTGGTGCTCGTCAAGGAGGACCAGGGCTTCACGGTGGCGGCCATCGGGCTCCTGCTGCTGGGCTCGGCCTGGACCGCCCGGAGGCGAGCCCGGCAGGCGGCCACGGTCCAGGCCGCGGGCAGCCGGGAGGAGCTGAGCCAGCCGGCCGGCCTGGCCGGACGCTGGTGGCCCGGGCTGTTGCTGGTGGTGTGGGGCATCGGCTGGTCCGTGATCACGATCGAGCTCATCATCCCGCACTTCAACCCGGGTCACATCTACTCCTACTGGGGCGAAGGCGGCGTGGTGGGCGGCAACAACCAGGGGTGGTCAGCCCTGCCCGGCCAGCTGGTGCACGGCTATCCGGGCAAGCTCGAGACGCTGCTGCAACTGTTGCTGCCGGTGGCGTTCCTCGCTCTGCGCTCTCCGGTCGGGCTGGTCGCGGTACCGAACCTGGTCTTGCGCTTCATCAACACCAACAGCAACTACTGGGGCCCGTGGTATCACTACAACGCGCCGCTGATGCCGATCCTGTTCATCGCGGCCATCGACGCCCTGCGGCGGTTCCGGGAGGCCGAGGCGGCGGCTGAGGGGGCGGAGAGCCCGCGGCACCGGCGGCTGGTGGCAGGCGCGATCAGATACGCCCCGGTGGCCATGGCGGCCATCGCGGTGGTGCTGGCGTTCCGCTTCCCGCTGAACCAGCTGTGGAACCCGCAGCAGTACACGACCACCCCGGTCATCCAGGCGGAGAAGACCGCGATCGGCAGGGTGCCGGCGGGGACCACGGTCGAGGCCAGCACGGCGGTGGCCGCGTCGCTGGCCGCTCGCGACGATACGTTCCTGCTCGATACGCCGGGTGACCCGGCCCCGCGCTACATCGTGTTCGACGACAACGCCAACCCGTGGGCTCCCAAGCAGGCCAACGCCGCGCGGTACATCCGGCGCCTGCACCCCAAGGCGGCCTACCAGCAGATCTATCTGGCCAACGGCGTGTACGTGTTCCGCCGTTCGGGGGCGGCCACCAGCTAACTGCCGCTGATCTTCGGCGCGGCGACCAGGACGCAGATGTCGTCCTCGGGCTCGCGGCCGGCCAGCATGCCGTCGGCCAGGGTCTGGCTCAGCTCGGTCGGCGGCTGTTCGCGGCACTTCACGGCCAGCGCGGCCAGCCGGGCCAGCCCCTCGTCCGGGGATTCCCGGCGCCGCTCGTACAGGCCGTCGGTGTACAGCACGAGTACGTCACCGGCGGCCAGCTGGGTGGCGGCGCTGGGCCGGGGGGCGGCGGCGACCCCGAGCGGCAGGCCCCGGCCGCCGTTCAGGTAGGTGGTGTCCCCGCTCGCGTGCACGATCAGGATCGGCGGATGGCCGGCGGTGGCGTAGCTGAGCTGGCCGGTGGCCTGGTCCAGCAGCACGCAGGCCGCGGTGGCGAATTCGGCCCCGCTGATCTGGCTGGCCAGCACGTCGGCCCGGCCGAGCAGGGCAGGCGGGTCGGGCGCGTACGGGGCGGTGGCGCGGATGGCGCTGCGCAGCTGGCCCATGGCGGTGGTGGCGCTCAGGTTGTGGCCGACCGCGTCGCCGACCACGAACACCGCCCGTCCGTCGTCCAGGCCGACCACGTCGTACCAGTCGCCGCCGACCTGCAGCTCGGCCGCGGCGGCCCGGTAGGTCACGCCGACCGGCAGACCGGGCACCTCGTCGGCGTGGCCGAGCATGGCCAGCTGCAGCTCGACCGCGGTCTGGTGCTCGCGGATGGCCAGCCGGCGCTCGGCCGACACGTCCTGGACCACGATCATCACCCGGCCCGGGGCCACCCGGACCGCCTGCATCTCCAGGCAGGCGTCGCGGTCCGCGCCGGCCGGGATCAGCATCCGGCGCCCGGCCGCCAGCGGCCCCAGCCGGCCGGTGTCGCGGGAGATCACGTCGACCATCTCCGGCGCCACCTGGCGCAGCAGCGGGAACAGCTGGGACAGGTCACCGCCGCCGATGACCGGCGCCAGCAGCCGCACCGCGGCCGGGTTGACCATGTGGACGATGCCGGCGTCGTCGGTCTCGAACAGGCCGGCCGGGCACTGGTAGAAGAACTGCCGCAGGTACAGCAGCTCCTGCAGCTCCGGCGCCATCACCGGCTCCGGAGCCTCGCCCCGCTGCTCGCCCAGCTGGCGCGGGTCGAGCGGGGGCCTGCTCACCGTAGTCGCACCGCCAGGTACTGCCGGGCCGAGCCGCGCCGGGCCAGCAGCCGCAGCCGGACCGGGGTCGGCGCCATCCGGTAGGTGAACACGTAGTCGAGCTCTGCGTCCAGCTCCTGGTCCGAGCGGCCGCTGTCGTGGAAGCGCTCCGCGATCAGGTAGTTGTTCGTGCAGGGACCGACCTCGACGAAGAAATTCCGCCCGACCACCTGGTCCACGGGCAGGCCGGACAGGGCCGATTCGGCCTGGTTGTAGCCGGCCACGCGGCCGTCCCGGTCCATCACGATCAGGCCGAAGCCGAAGGCGTCGATGCCGTCGAGCCCGGTGGCCTCCAGCGTGCCGAGCAGCCCAGGGTCTGCGAACTGCCCGGCCCCGACCGGGGCGTTCCGCTCCTGACCTGCATCAACATTCATCTACGGCATCATCCCGACGCTGCTTGGCACTGGTGGCGGCACTGGACACTTGCTGAGAGACAAATGGTACGCCCACGGCGGGGGCGGCTCAGGCGGCGCGGCGCCAGGCGTCCGCGATCGACTCGTAGCTGGCGATGCGCCTGTCCCGGCCCAGGCTGGGCGTCACGATCACGATCTCGTCCGCCTCGGCCTGCGTCTTCATCTCCAGCAGGCGCTCGGCCACGGCCTTGGGCTCGCCGGTGACCATCCGGCCGTCATCCCTCCGGGTCGCGCGGAACTCCTCCGACCGTGACGTTTTCAGAACTTCCTCAGGGCGAAGCGGCTCACGGATGTTCCGCCGCAAGTTCTGCATGGTCAGCGTCCAGGCCGCCTCGAAGTCGAGCACCGCCTCTTCGTCTTCGCTGGCGAACGCGAGCACCGACATGGCCGAGTACGGCTCCTGGCCCAGCGAGCCGGGGGCGAACTCGCGCCGGTACTGCCGCAGCGCCTCGACCGCCAGCTCCGGGCTCATGTGGTGCGCGAACGCGGCGCTCATGCCGTTGACGGCGGCAAACTTCGGCCCGTAGGGGCTGGAACCGAGCACGAACAGCTCGGGCTGCTCGTCGATGACCGGCGCCGCCACCATGCCCCGGTACGGGTGCCCCTCCGGGAAGCCCTCACCGAGGAAGGCCAGCAGCTGGCCGACCTGGCCGGGGAACTCGGCGGCCGGGTCGGTGTTGATGCCGCGGCGCAGCGCGTGGGCGGTGACCGGGTCGGTGCCGAAGGCCCGGCCGAGCGCCAGGTCGATCCGCCCCGGGTACATGGCCAGCAGCGTGCGGAACATCTCGGCCACCTTGAGCGGCGCGTGGTTCGGCAGCATGATGCCGGCCGCGCCGACCCGGATGCGGTCGGTCTGCGCCCCGATGTGCGCGGTCAGCAGCTCGGGGGCGCTGCAGGCCAGGCTGTTCATGTTGTGGTGCTCGGAGACCCAGTAGCGCCGGTAACCGGCGGCCTCGACGGCCTGGGCGATCCGCACCGCGCCGGCGATCGACGCCGACGCGCTCTCGCCGTACTCGATCCCGACGAAGTCCAGCACGCCCAGCGGCAGGGTTTCCCTGGCAGCGGAGTTTCTTCAGCAGCACTCACGACGGTGGCAACCGGGCTGCCACAGGAGCATTCCCAGGATGAATGTGCCCAGCGCTCGGGCGGTGGCCGGCCAGGCCCCCGCGGCCTGGCCGGCCATCGCTGTCTCGCTCCGGTCAGATGAATCGGCCGTGCGAGAGGATCGCGACCATCAAGACGATCGCGACGCCGATGAGAAAGGTGAAGGAAAACAGCTTCAGCAGCAGGCGCACTGCGATGCGGAGCAGCGGCCCCATCAGCCGCAGCGCCAGCAGCATGGCCGCTATGACGATCAGCAGATTCATCATGAGTGCTACCTCCTGACCGCGCTCAGCTAATGGCTGGGCCGCCTGTTTGGCGGTCGGCCGTGAATTGCTGGATGGATTGGCCATTGCGGAGGGAATCAAAGCGGGGATCCCGGTAACGACGGCTCATTCCGCCGTGCCGGATCTCGACCGACCAGCCATTTAGCCGGGCTTGCTCATCGGGCCCGGCGAATATACGGCCGGTTAGCGTGGCGGATTGGCCGGCGAACCAGGTGATGATTCTGGCCAGCGCGGAAGCAGGCCGGTCGGCCGCAGCCGCACTGACCGGGGCGGGGTCCTTACCGTTCACTGGAGCTTTCATAGCTTCAGAATGAAAATGACCATGATCAAATCGCCTGCATTTATTTAGCAGCCACCGGACAATGCGCTATCAAAGCTTGTTATGTTTTAGCGGGTGATGCGCTAGCGTGGTCTTTAATCTGGGAAAGGGTTGACCGATGGGCGAGCGGCCTTGACCCTGCCACGCCGGTCTGCTAGCGCATTAAGTGAGTCCGGCGAGGAGGCGCATGCGGTTCACGATCCTGCAGCACGCGGTCGGCTTCACCGCTACGGGGGCAGCAGCCGAGGAGGTGATAGGCGGTCAGGAGGGTGTGCTGCTGCGCCTGCTGATCCTGCACCGCGGACGCTCTTTGACCCGGGAGGACATCGCCCGCCAACTGAGCCGTTCCGGGCGCCACGCGGTGAGCCCGGAGTCGGTGCCCGCCTACGTCGGGCGGCTGCGCAGCCGGGTCGGGCCGGGCATCGTCCGTCACGCGGCCGGCGGGTACTTCTTCGGGCCGGAGCAGGCCGAGGTCGACGCCTTTGCCTTTGAAGAACTCGTAAAGCGGCACCGCATCGGCGAGGTGGCGGATATCGACGATGAGGACAGCGACTACGGCGAAAACTACGAGCGGCTGCTGGAGCTGCACGCGATGTGGCACGGCAATCCCGCCCAGCAATTCGAGGACGAGCAGGACGACGAGTCGCTGATCGATATCTACCGTGACTTTCAGCGCTACTGGGACTGCCTGAATCGGTGCATCGTCTACGGCGAGCTGCACAGCCGCCGCAAGCCGCTGATCGAGAAGGCCATCGACCGGCTTGAGCAGTTGCGGAGATCAGACCCCGCCGATGAGCAGTTGTGGGTCCTGCTATTCCGCGCCCACGCGTCGCTGAGTGGGCACGAAGGAGCCATCACCGCCCTCCGTGAACGCATCCAGGAACAGTTCCCTGGCCGGATACCTAGCGAGTTGCGCTACACCATCGACCGGATAACCGGTGGGCATGACGACGCGCTGTTCAAGGTCGACAAGCGACGCCCCAGCGATCAGCGGCGGGTCGACGAACTGATTCAGACCATCGGCATTTCGGCCACCTCCGAACTAGAACTGCGCCAGTCCAAGCTCGAGCCGTCCGAATGCATCAGGCAGACCATCTCTCGGCTCTGCTTTGCCGGGATCCTGGCCACCAAGTGGGTGACCGACTCATATGTCAGGAGCCGGTTCGTCCGGCTGCTCGACCGGCTCGATGACCAGGGCGGAACCGTCCGGTTCCTGTTGCTTGATCCTGCGTCCGAGGCCTTCGCGCGGTTCAGCGATCTGCGGTGGAGTGAGGGCGACGCGCAGTCGATCGAGAGGCTGCGCGGCCTTAGCGCCGATCATCCCTGCTTCCAGGTCCGCCTCTACCACACGCTGCCCAGCTTCCGGATCGTGATCATTGATGAGAGCATCGTGAGCTTCTCCCCCTACCTGATGGCCCGCGGGACCGAGCGGGCCAAGACCGGCTGGGAGGCGCCACACATCGTGCTGGACCGGACCGCCCCGTGGCCGCTGGCGCTGACCTTCGAGACGCTCTTCGAGGAGACCTGGCGGACCGCCACCCCGCTCGGTCCGCTGAACGGCTCCTTAACCGGTCAGCGCCTCGGCGGCGGCGTTGAGCTGGTCAAAGGCGGCGGCGAAGGCCAGCGCGCGCTTGGCGTGCGGGATGTCGGTGTGGTACGTGCACCGGAGCAGGTTCCGGGCCAGCGACAGGTGCCACTCCCACCGGTAGTCGCTCTCGGCCAGGCTGGGCTGCATCACCGGCGTCACCCGGTGCAGATTGGTCGCCAGCCACGACAACGCGGCCAGCGCGGCTTCGGTGGAGGGCGTCGCGGTGACCGCGGCCAGGTCGGCCTGACCGGCCCCGAACCGCCGAACCAGCTCCCGCCAGGTCCCGAACCCGGTGAACAACATCGACTCGGTACCGGCGTCCACGCTCCGCATCAGCAGATCGGCCGCCAGCCAGGCCGGGTCGGTCGCCCAGTGCGCCATGCCGGTCCGGCTGGTGTCGATCAGCTGTGGCGGCGGGTGCCGGCCGTTGGGGATCATCACGTTGGCGGCGTGCAGGTCGCCGTGTGAGTAACAGACAAAGGTTTGCGGCGGCAGTGGCCGCTCCCCCGCTGGGCCGGGCAGACGTCGCTGGGTGACGAACGCCCGGAGGTCACGCAGCAGAGCTCCGGTCTCACTGCCGAGCGCGCCGCCGTCGCCGCGCTCCAGCGCCTCTTGCAGCTCGTCCAGGACCCGCAAGATGACCTGCTGGCGGTAGGCCGTGAACGCGAAGCTGTCCAGGATAGGCTCGCGACGGAACTCGCCCCGCTCGTAGACCGGCGCCAGCCGGTCAACGAACAGGGCCTCCATCAGGTCGGCTACCGCTTCAGGCGCGGGCGGGTTGTCCCGCGACCCCAGCCACTGCCGCAACGTGATGGCACGCTCGACCAGCGGGCTGCCCAGCGCGAACCAGCCATTCACCGGACCGACTGGATGCGGTGGCTGGTGCTGGACCAGCAACGACGGCGAGAACGCATCCCGCGCTTGCCGGCCGTAAGCTGCTTCACTGGCCAGGACTTCCTCGGTCTTGCTCAGCTTCAAGATGTGACTGACCGGAATACCGTTCACCAGGGCAGTGATCCCGCAAACCCACGCATCGGATGCTCCCGGGGTCAGGAACCGCAGCTCGATCCGGTCGGTCTGGCGACCGTCGGCCTCCAGCATCCTTGCGTAGAGCCGGGCAATCGTGGCGTCCCCGACCTGTTGCAGCAGTCCCTGGACACCCGGATCACCCGGATCGGCGATCACCTCGGAGGTCGGCACGGTTCCGTTGTCGAGGAGGTGACCGCGGATGTTTTTGGCGATCGCGGCCGGGCTGTGCACCAGCGACGTGGTGCTGAAGTCGTTGCGCCGTACGACGTGATGAGCGCCCGCGTTGCGGGCGTCGTCCAGCAGGTCATGCAGACGGTCGTCACCCGTGGTGATGGCCAGGATGAAGGCACGCGAGAAGTACCGCCGGGCGGCCCGGACGATGTCGAGACCACGCGGCTCCAGCTCGTCGGGAAAGTCGTCCCGGGGGAACAGCAGATCGGCCACCACCAGATCGAAGGGAGTGGTAGCCGAGGCCAGCAGTTCCTGCGCGTGGTCCACGTCGGTGGTGGTTTCCCACTCGATCGTCCAGGTGGTTTCCCGGCCGATTGCTCCGCCGAGCCGGTTCTTGATGCTCTCGATCAGCCTCGACTCGTCGTCCACGACCAGAGCGCGGATCTTGATCACGCTCACCCTCCCTGCCAGAGCGGCAAGGTGACGGTGACCGCGAACGTCCAGGCGCCGGGCTCGTTCTCGGACGGAGCCTGACTGGTCAAGGACCCGCCGAATGGCTGGAGCTTCTCGTCGAGCGCCCGCAGTCCCTGCCCCGCTCGGCCGCTCGGCCTGGTCCCAGAGTTACGGACCACCAGTTGCACCGAGTCCGGCCCCGCCGGCAGATACTCGACCTCCAGCCTGACCGGCCCGTTTGTATTCGGGACCCGGTGCTTGTCGATGTTCTCCAGCAGGTGGGTGACGATCTGGTCCAGCAGCTTTTCCGGGCAGAACACCTCCACTTCACCGTGTACTGGTGACTGCAGCGCCGCAGGAGCGTGGTGAGCGGTCAGAAGTTTGTCCATGCAGGCGCTGAGCTGCACCGGAGCCGAGCCGATCAGTCCCACCAGCAGCGCCGGGCTTTCCCGGTCGTCGACATGCGCGGCCAGGAATATGCGATTCCACCAGTTGATGCGGTCGAGCAGTTCGCACTGCGCGGTCCGCCAGGACGGGTCGGCCGGACGCCAGGGCTCATGGGTCAGGGCGTACAGCCGGTCGGTCACCGCCCGCAGCTCGGCCACGCCCGGCCGGGCCAGGCTCAGCAGCCGCCGTTGTTCCCGGTGACCGAGCTGATCGGATACGAAATCACCGGCCAGAATGTCGCGCAGCGGCGGCAGGTTGGCCAGTGCCCGCTGTTCGAGCTGGCGGGCGCAGGTGTCCCAGTCGACCATCGCGGCCCGGGCCGCCTCGGCCGACGGCTCAGTCCACTCGCAGTCCTCGACGAAACTGCGCACGATCAGCAGCTCGGCTTCCAGCCGGTGCCGGATGACCGGACGCGCCAGATCTTCGCGTAGCCGCTCCCAAGCCGCCTGCGGGTCTTCCGGGTTGGGCAGGATGCGGTAGTCGGCGATGGTGAGCAGGCTTCTGACCACGTACAGGTGCTCGTCGGCGCTGGCCCCGCCCGCCTCGGCCGACCGTTCCTCGAGGTAGTTGCGGCAGGCGAGCAGGCTCCGCCGGAGCTGCGCCAGTTCGACGGGCAGGTTTCCGGGTGAGCGCAGCAGCAGGCGGCAGCAATCCAGCAGCATCTGATCGAGCAGCACCGCCTCGTTCCCGGCCAGCGCCATCAACCGGGGTAGCAATCCCACCAGCCGGTCCGGCATCGATGCGGCCAGGACCATCAGGGACTGAAGCCGCAGCCACGGCGAGTCGGTGACCCGCTCGAAGCTGCGTACGCAGACGCCGGAGAGCAGTTCGGCGGCCACCCCGAAGTGCAGCGGCGCGAGCCCCAGCCACTGGTGCTCGGCCGCCAGCAGCCGGATCAGGCCCACACTGGTCCACTCGCGCTGGGCCGGGGATTCACGGGCCAGATCCCGGAGCCGGTCCATGACCTCCTGGCGGCCGTCCACCGACCGCAGTGCCTGCAGGAGCAACCCGCGCCAGCGCACGTAATCGACGGTCTCGGCCCCGGTCACCGGCACCGTGAACAGGTCGACGGCCGAGTCACGGGCCACCTCTTCGAGCTGGCGGGGCCAGAGCATCTCACGCAGCCGTTCCGCGTGGTTGAGCAGCCGCGGCGGCATAGTCTCGTCACTGAGCCGGTAACGCTCCCGCGTCGTACACATGGGACAGTCGTGCGCGTCGAACGAGGTGATGCTGCTCTTGGCGACAAACCGGATGGCCACCGGGACCTGCGCCTGTGATCCAACCACGGTCCGCAGCATGCGCAGCGTGTCGGCGTCGTTGTCTTCCAGTTGATTGAGCATGCACAAGGCGGCGATCCAGCTTGCCCCGCTCCGGGCCGCCAACCGCACCAACTGCAGCAGCGTGCTCCCGGTGATAGCCCACCAGTGGATGATGAGTACCCCGACGCCGCGACCAACGTCGCCCAGGCTGACCGGGAACGCCCAGGCGTCGCCGGCGGGCCAGCGGGGCACCGCGACCGGCGGGTCGATCTGGGCTCCGGCCGAGACCAGTCGATCCCGGACCACCTCGGACAGCCGCTCGGCATTGCCGTCGGACTGGACGTACCAGATGGCGACCGGCGACCGAGAACTCATATCCGCACCATTCTCACCGCGGACGTCGGCCAGAATCTGTCTCATATTGGACAGAACCGCCTCGGCGATATGGTCCCGCCCCCCGTGCGGACGGAGCGCCTGGAGGCGGACGAAGGCGCTGTAGTGCCGGCGTGGCGGGTCGTCGATGTGCCCCAGCCGGAGCGCGTCCGGAGCATCGGCGAACCAGGAGATCAGGTCGGCTTCTGCGGCCACCGCCGGATCGGTGAGGCCGGGCTCCACCGGTCGCAGCATCAACGGGTCGATATCGGTGGCGGGCGGACTCGCAGGACCGTTCAGCCGAACCCTGACCTGGGTCAGCGAGACCACCGGGACCACCCGGTTCAGCATCCGGATGGGCCCAGGAACGTCCCGGGCGTCGACCGCGCAGGCGATGACCAGAGGGTTGGCGTTCCTGGCGGCCAAGGTGACAGCTCGCCGGATCGTGTTCTCGGTCTCGATGACGTCGGTGCACAGCACGACATTGGCCCCGTCCGGCACCTGCTCACCGATCAGCGGTTCACCGATGTTGAGCTCGGACTGCTGTGGGTAATAACTGCCGCCCAGGCCCAGGCACTCGCTGAGATGGCGGGCGAGTGCACGGGGAGCCGACTTGACCTGGACAATCGCGGTCGGGGTGGCTGCCTCGGCCGAGACCCGGAGCGCGGCCTCGGTCTTACGGGCCAGCACGAAGGCGGCCAACTGGACGCCAACCGTGCCCGCCAGCAGCGGCTCGGCACTGATCCACCGGTTCGTGACCCGCAACGTCGGGCCGCGGAACACGCCCCGCTTGACGCCGGGGCCGCCCTGGCCGATCGTCCGGGCCAGGTTCTGGCTGACGGCTTGCTCGACGGTCGCCTGGACGATGGAAAGCGACAGCCGCAGTTGCAGTTGCCGCTCGGCCACGGTCAGCAGATGCCCGCTGGCCTGCAGCATGGCGGCCAGCCGGGCAGTGTCCTCGCTGGTCTCCGGCCCCGACGCGGGCGGCTCGGTGACTTCGGTGGCCCGGTAACCGTCCGACAGGGTGCCGAGGATCTCCCGCAGCGGCACCGTCCCGCCGCACCACACGGGTTCACCGCGAGTGCCGAGAACCAGAATCGGCTGATGCCTGCGGGGTCCGGACTTGGTGGCCAGTTCCTCGTTGAAGGCCGCTACGCAGGGATCGAGCAACTGCGGCTCGGCATCTGGGATCACTACAACGACGATGCCCTCGGCGGCCATCGAACTTGCGAACTCGAGGACGCGGATGATGGCTTCGGGCCAGCGGTTGTCCAGTTCTGGCCGCTCATCACCGTGCAGTGAGACCGCGATGACAAGACCGTCGGCCGACCCGTCCGCCCCCCCGTCCCGTAGCTGTCTGAGCAGGCGCGCCTGGTCCTCGTGACCGAGACTAGCTCGGGGTCGAAGACGCACGTCACCAGCTCCAGGGCTGGAGCCGCCCCCGGGGCCGGGCGGCTCCCCCACGGCGTGCGCGGACGCCGGGGCGCGGGACCGGTCGGCAGCGTGAGCTCGAGCAGCGTGCCGGGAACGTGGCCAAGGCCGGCCAGCGCCACGTCGACACCGTCGGCCTTGCGGCCGAACAGCCTGCCTACCAGCAGGTCGGCGGTGCGGGCCTGGACCGCGCCGTGGTAGCTGCGAACCACCCGGGCCACCCACCACAATCCGGTGGCACCGCTCGGCTGACCCGTAGCCGCCGTGCTCCCGCTGGGCCGGTTCCCCAGTGCCCGCAAGATGGTCTGCTGCCGACGGTCTGCATCGGAACCCCTGCTGGTATCGCTATGGGAGCGCTCTGGCTCCAGGCTGGCCGCGAGGTCCGCACCGGAATCGGCGACGATCAGCCGCAATACCTGGCTGCGATCCGCCAGGGCCCGCTCGGCCACCTCGGCCATGTGCGGGTGATTTCCGTTCTGGCGCAGGTAATAGGTCTCGGCCGCGAGCAAGATGGCCCCCACCAGGGCGACTGCCGGACGCTCACCGACCTGGCCATGCTCGGCGACGTTTTCTACAAGCTCGGTGAGTACGGTTTGACTGAGGGTCCGCGCATCCGACTGCGACAGGCCCAGGTCCTCCAGGCCGGCCGACACCGCCAGGAACGAGGGAGATTCGCCCAGTTGAGCGGCGGCCATGGGTTCCAGCCAGCGCAACGCGAACACGCGTCGTCGCTGGTACGGACCACGGTAAGAGTCGGGGCCGGGCGCCGGCGGAGCGCCACCGGGGTCGGCGGGCGTCGTAAGCGAACGATCCAGAACGCGGACGGCGTCCGTTTTCCAGTGCGGTGCCCGCAGTGAGTCGACGAAGCCGACCTGGCGCATGAACGCCAGCGCGTCGCCGCGAGCCCGAGCCTGCCGGGCAGCGTCGGCCGCTTCCAGGTCGCCGGGTTCACCGGCCGTGACCACCGTCGTATCCGGCAGCGCGACGGTGACGGGGATCCCGGACTTGACCGCCGCGTCGAGCAGCAGCAGCGCCCGCGCCAGCGCACCAAAGTCCGCGAACTCCACCCTCGAGAAGTCGAGTGTCAGCCGCTCGCCCGGGGTGACCTGTGCCCAGCTCCAGTCCGACGCCGGACCGTGCCGCAGCTCTTCCTCCCAGGCCAGCAGCGTCAGCGTACGAGGGAGGCGATAGGTGGCCATCGCGGACATTCCCCCCGGCGACCCTACGAAGCGAACAAGTTGCGACCTTTATTCAGTAGTTAGCACTTTGTAACCGTTTGTCAACCACTTGTGTGGTGGCAGGTAACAGGACACCTGCCACACCGTAAGTCGGCGCCGACGGAAAGAGGCCGTCTCCGCATAAATCGCCTCGGCCGAAACTCGCTTAATGGGACAAACAACCCTCGTTATCCCGCTGTAAGCCTGCTGTGGCTAGAATCAGCGCTGGCGAGGTCTTCGCCACGGATACTTCATACCTCCAGGGGCCTTTGATGCCTAGTATCAGCGATTTGACCTGCGCCGATACCGCTACGCCCTCAGCAGCCGATGAGATAGGTCCACTCGGCGAGAACTGGGACGCGCACGCCAAAGAGTGGATCGACTGGGTCAGGGCTCCGGGCTGCCCCGACAGTTACTACCGGTTCCACCGCGATGAGTTCCTCAAGCTGGTGCCGAAAGCGGGCAAGCTGACCATCGATGTTGGTTGCGGCGAAGGACGAGTTGGCCGTGACCTTCAAGAGCTTGGCCATAAAGTTCTCGGTTTCGACCTGTCCGAAACAATGTGCCAAGCGTCAATAGGACACCCGACTACACCAACGGCAGCGGTTCAGTCCGATGCAGCTAAATTGCCTCTGGCCGACAGGAGCGCAGATTGCGCTATCGCGTTCATGTCGCTTCAGGATATAGACGACATGCCGGGTGCGTTCAATGAGATCGGGCGTGTCCTGAAAGATGGCGGCTCGCTAGCGATGGCCATCGTGCACCCCTTGTATTCGGGCGGCGGATTTTCCGAGGGCGAAGATGTCTTCGTTTTTAAACGCTCATATTTCATGACGAAACGCCTGGTCAGCCGGGATATGCATGGCGATTTGAAGGTGACATTCTTCCGCGAGCACCGGCCCTTGCAGACCTACACCCAGAGCCTCATTGGGGCCGGGTTCAGCATTGAGCAGCTGCACGAGCTGACGGACAATGCCGCAAACAGCGGCCGCGATGGCGTCCCGATGTTCCTGGACATCCTGGCGACTCGACGACCACGCAAGAGTCAGCGTCCTTTGTGGCTCGCTAAGTTCAATCCTCTTATCTACACTGCATCTGGATTGGTCTCAGGACTAATCCTTGCTCTGGCACTATTGGCGCGCTTATCGCCCTGAGTGATACCGGTCGGCCCGGACCACGCCGACGATGCCGTGCAGGGCGGCCACGTTCTCGACCGGGTTGGCGTCGAGCAGGACGAGGTCGGCCTGCTTGCCCGTTTCGACGGTGCCCAGCGTGTCCTCTCGGCCGAGGAACTCGGCGGCGTGGAGGGTGACGGTCTGCAGGACGCGGAGCGGCGACAGCCCGGCCCGGCCAGTTCGTCGAGTTCCTGGTGCAGGGACCAGCCCAGGACCTCCCAGAGCGCGCCGCCGGAGTCGCTGCCCGCGATCAGCTTGACGCCGGCGTCGTCGAGCAGCCTGGTCAGCCGGAGCTGCAAGTCGTAGGCGTCGCGGTAGGTGGCCCTAATGTCGGCGGGATCCGGACGTCGAGCGGGCTGGACCGCAGCACCGGGTTGATGACGAGCTTCCTGATGATCGGGCCTATCACCTTGTCGGCGAACGGGATCCGGAACGGCGCCTTACCCGGCTCGGCCGACAGGGCCGCGCGGATCTCGGCCTTGTCGGTCGAGCAGCCCGCCAGCACCCGGTGCCGGGCCCGAGGTGCTCGATCGACCTGATCCCGCCCTTCGACGCAGCCCGCACGTCGATCCCGGCCGACAGGTGGCCGGTGGTCGGCAGCCCCAGCCGCCGGGCCTCGGCCTGCGCGGCGAAGAACACCGGGGTGCTGACCAGGGCCGTTTTGATGAAATCGGCGCCCGCCGCGTGCTGCTTGCGCACCGTGGTGAGCGCGGCCTTGACCGTTCCCGCGTTGGCCGGGTTGAGGACCGCCCCGGGTGCCGACAGCAGCTCGGGGTGTCATCGGACAGTGGCCCACTAGCGGAAGCGTGCCATCGCGGCGCTGCTTGAGGAGCTTGGCCGACCCGCTCATCAGCCGGAACCCGGTAATGCCGACGGCCAGCATCAGCTGCAGGTCGTGGGCGGGTCGTCGGGGCCGAGGACGTGCGTGTGCATCTTCAGGTAGCCCGGGGCGACGAACTTCCCGGCCGCGTCGATTAAGGTGGGGCTGGCGGCGTTGTCCTGGTCGGCCGTCGGGGTGATCGCGGTGATCCGGCCGTCCGCGAGCGCCAGATCGACGTCTGGGGTCAGCGATCCGTCGCGGGTGTCGACCACCGTGACGCCCGCAGGACGACGGGACGAGGTTCGCTGCGTTCGGTCAGAGGACCGCTCCTTCTCAGCGGGCGGGGGTGGGCTCACCGGGCAGGCCGGCGGGCGGGCGGAACGCGGCGAACGGGTTCGTGACCACCAGGCACCGCTCGGCGTAGCGGTACAAGGTCGCGGGCCTGCCGCCGGCCGAGGTGGGCCGGGCGGCCTGCTCGGTCGGCTCGATGACGTTCCGGCGGGTCAGGATCCGCTGCAGGTTGGTGGCCGAGATCGCGTGCCCGACCGAGGCGGCGTAGATGTCCCGCAGCTGGGCGATCGTGAACGTCTCCGGCGCCAGCGCGAAGCCGATGTTGGTGTAGGAGAGCTTGGCCCGCAGCCGCTCCCGGCCCGATTCGGCCAGCGACCCGTGGTCGAACGCGGTCGGCGGCAGGCTGCCGACCGGATGCCAGGCGGTGTCGGCGGGCACCCGCGGCTCGTGGTCGGCCGAGACCAGGGCCAGGTAGGCGGTGGCCAGCACCCGCCCGCGGGGGTCGCGCTTGGGGTCGGACCGGGTCTCCAGCTGCTCCATGTGGGCGATGTCGGTCAGGTCGACCTTGGTGGCCAGGTGCCGGCTCAGCGAGGTGCCGAGCCGTTCGTCGGCGGCCAGCGGCCCGCCCGGCAGCGCCCAGCGGCCCGCGAACGGCGACTCGGCCCGCTGCCAGAGCAGGACCTGCAGGCGGCCCGCGCGGACCTGCAGCACCACGGCCAGCACGTCGTGCGCGAACCGCGGCTGATCATTCGGCACGCTCGCATGGTATCCACCCGCTTCCCGGCCGCCCGCCCATCGCGGCCATCTCTCCGGCGTCTCCCGGGCATCTCCCCCGGCGTCTCCCTCGGCGTCTCCCGGGCGTCTCCCCGGCTTAGTTTTTGACTAACAGGCGAAAACAGTTTTACACTCCAAGTCTAAAACCGCCAGAGCGGCGGCGCCGAGGGCGGCGGAAGCCCGGGCGACGAGAGGAGCCATGGTGGACGAATGGGCACGTGAGGTGCGGCGGCTGGCCCGGGAGCGGGACGCGGTGATCCTGGCCCACAACTACCAGTCCCCCGAAATCCAGGACGTCGCCGACCACGTGGGCGACTCGCTGGCGCTGTCCAGGCTGGCGGCGGCCAGCACGGCGGGGACGATCGTGTTCGCGGGTGTGTACTTCATGGCCGAGACGGCCAAGATCCTCGCCCCGGGCAAGACCGTGCTGATCCCGGAACGCCAGGCGGGCTGCTCCCTTTCCGACACGATCACGGCCGATCAGCTGCGCGACTGGAAGGCCGAGCACCCGGGCGCCGCGGTGGTCGCCTACGTGAACACCTCGGCCGAGGTCAAGGCGGAGGCCGACCTGTGCTGCACTTCCTCCAACGCCGCTGACATCGTGGCCTCGGTGCCGGCCGAGCGCGAGGTGCTGTTCCTGCCGGACCAGTTCCTCGGCGCTTACGTCCGGCGGGTCACCGGCCGGGAGAACCTGCATATCTGGATGGGCGAATGCCACGTGCACGCGGGCATCAGCCCGGCCGAGCTGCGGCGCAAGGCCGCAAGCACCCCGGACGCCGAGCTGTTCATCCACCCCGAGTGCGGTTGCTCGACCGCGGCCCTGTGGCAGACCCAGCAGGGTGACCTGCCGGCCGCCCGCACCAAGATCCTTTCCACCGGGGGCATGCTCGGCGCCGCCCGGTCCACCACGGCGCGGACGGTGCTGGTCGCGACCGAGACCGGCATGCTGCACCAGCTGCGGCGGGCCAACCCGGCCGTCCAGTGGGAGCCGGTCAACCCGGCCGCGGTGTGCCGGTTCATGAAGATGACCACCCCGGACTCGCTGCTGCGGTGCCTGCGCGAAGGCATCACCGAGGTGGAGGTGCCGGCCGAGGTGGCGGCGCGGGCGAGGCAGGCGGTCCAGGCCATGATCGAGATCGGCGCGCCGTCGGGGGCCGCGCCGACCCCGGCTGAGGCCACCCCGGCCGGAGCAGCCCGATGAGCGCTGGCCCCGGCCTGTGCCGCCTGCCGGCGCCGCCCGCCGCCTGGGAACTGCACGCCGACGTGGTGGTCGTCGGCTCGGGTGCCGCGGGCCTCGCGACCGCCCTGGCCGCGGCCGCGGGCGGCCGGGACGTGCTGCTGATCAGCAAGGACGACGTGGGCGGGGGCGCCACCCCGCTGGCCCAGGGCGGGCTGGCGGCCGCGCTGGGGCCGGGCGACCACCCGGTCCTGCACCAGAGCGACACGCTCACCGCCGGGGCCGGGCTGTGTGAACCGGACGCGGTGGCCACGCTGGTGAACGAGGCGCCGGCCGAGATCGCGCGGCTGGCCGGGCTGGGGGCCCGGCTGGACACCACCGCCCTGCACCGGGAGGGCGGCCACCGGCTGTCCCGGATCGTGCACGCGGGCGGCGACGCGATCGGCGCCGAGGTCCACCGGGTGCTGCAGGCCGCGGTGCGGACCAGCCCGGTCCGGCTGCTGACCCGCTGCGTGGCCCTCGACGCGCTGACCGACGAGCACGGGGCGGTCGGCGGCGTGCTGGCCGGGGTGGCCGACTCCGCCGGCCGGCTCCGGATCGGGACGGTCACGGCCCGGGCGGTGGTGCTCGCGACCGGCGGGTTCGGCCAGGCCTACGCCACCACCACCAGCCCGGCCGGGGTGACCGGTGACGGGCTGGCGCTGGCGGCCCGGGCCGGGGCGGTGGTCCAGGACGTCGAGTTCGTGCAGTTCCACCCGACCGTGTTCTGGCAGGCCGGCGCCCGCGGCCAGTGCCCGCTGATCACCGAGGCGCTGCGCGGCGCCGGCGCGGCGCTGGTCAGCCAGGCCGGGCACCCGGTGATGGCGGGCCGCCACCCGCTCGGCGACCTGGCCCCGCGGGACGTGGTGTCGGCCGTCATGCAGGAGGAGCTGGAGGCCACCGGCGCCGGCCACCTGTGGCTGGACGCCACCGCGCTCGGCCGCGCCACCCTCGAGCGCGACTTCCCGACCGTGCTCGGCCTGTGCCGGGCCCGCGGCGTCGACCCGGTGACGGAGCCGATCCCGGTCGCGCCGGGCGCGCACTACACCTGCGGCGGCGTCCGGGCCGACATGGCGGGCGCCACCTCGCTGCCCGGCCTGCTGGCAGTGGGCGAGGTCGCGTCGACCGGCGTGCACGGCGCCAACCGGCTGGCCTCCAACTCGGTGACCGAGGCGCTGGTCTCCGGCCGCCGGGCCGGCGAACGGCTCGCCCGCCAGCTGCCACCCGCGGCCGGGCCGTTGCGGCGCCCGCCCGCCGGCCCCGGCGTCGACCCGGTCGCCCGGCCCGCGCTGGCCGCCGCCATGTCCCGCCACGCGGGGGTCCTGCGCGACCGGGCCGGCCTGGAACGGCTGCGTACCCAGCTGGACCAGGCACCCCCGGCCCCGTCCGGCCCGGCGGCGAGCCTGGACCTGGCCACCGTCGAGGCGGGCAACCTGCAGCTGGTTTCCGTCCTGCTCACGGTGGCCGCCCTGGCCCGCCCCGAGAGCCGTGGCTGCCATCGGTGGCACGCCGATCACCAGGGAAAAACCGGAAAACGTGCCCAGCACTCGGTGCTCCAGCTGGGTCCGGAGTTGACCGTGGGCACCCGTCCCGTACGTTCGCCACGTCCTGAGGCAGGAGCTGCCTGATGCTGAGCCACCCGACCACCGAACAGCTGCTGGCCGCCGGCCTGGACCCGGCCGCCGTCGAGCAGATCGTGCAGAACGCCCTGGACGAGGACCTCCGCTACGGCCCCGACGTCACCTCGGCCGCCACCACGCCAGCGGGAGCCGAGGCGGTGGGAGCGGTGGTGGCCCGGCGCCCCGGGGTGCTGGCCGGGCTGCCGGTCGCCCTGGCCGTCCTGGACCTGGCGGTACCGGATTGGGTCGGGCCGGACCTGGCGGTTCCGGACCGGGCCGGGCTGGACCCGGGCGGGCCGATCGCGGGCGGGCTGGCCCCCGGCGGGCTGGCCACGGAGTCGGTCACGCTGCTCCGGGCCGACGGGGACTGGATCGACGCCGGCAGCGAGGTGCTCCGCATCCAGGCCCCGCTGCGCGAACTGCTCGGCGCCGAGCGGACGCTGCTGAACTTCCTGACCCACCTGTCGGGCGTGGCCACCGCCACCCGGGCCTGGGCCGACGCGCTGGCCGGCACCGGCTGCGTGGTCCGCGACACCCGGAAGACCCTGCCCGGCCTGCGCGCCCTGGAGAAGTACGCGGTCCGCTGCGGCGGCGGCCAGAACCACCGGATGGGCCTGGGCGACGCCGCCCTGATCAAGGACAACCATGTGATCGCGGCGGGCAGCATCACCAAGGCGATCGAGGCCGTCCGGGCGGCCGCGCCCGGCCTGCCGCTGGAGGTCGAGTGCGACACCCTGGCCCAGGTCTGCGAAGCCCTGGACGCGGGCGCCACCCTCATCCTGCTCGACAACATGTCGCCTACTGGCCTGCGCCGGGCGGTGACGCTGACCACCGGCTACCCCGGGGTCAAGCTGGAGGCCAGCGGCGGCCTGAGCCTGGCCCAAGCCCGCGAAGTCGCCGCCACCGGCGTCGACTACGTGTCGGTCGGGGCCCTCACCCACTCCGCGCCCGCCCTCGACCTTGGCCTGGACCTGGCACCCCGGGGCTGAGCGTTACCCGCTGGGCGCCCCGGGTCCCGCCAGCCGGCCGCCGCCCGGCCCCGCCCTGAGCCCCGCCTCCCGGCCCCAGAGCCCGCGACCGCGGTCGAGGCCACCACCGTAGCCACCCATTGAGTAACTGCCTGTACCCCGCCGTTGGCCGCCCCGCGCCCGGCTGCAAAATGATCAATGACGAAAATCACATATGTCTGTGCACAAAGCTGTGGACGACTTGTGTAAAAGTGCACTGGAGCTGTGGGTGTAGCCAGAATTTCTGGGGATTGAACGCCTTGTGAATCCTGGGTTCCGCGGCTAATCGGGCGTTATTTTCCACACCCCTGTGGATGAGGCAAAGATGCGAACTGTCCAGGTACCACACCGTTACGTTTTGTAAGTAAATTAAATGGCTACCGGAACTTTATTGCTCTGTTATTCAAATTCAGGACCGTAAAAGCTTCAAGCGGGCAGACGGGCCCGCGGCCGGCACGGAAGGAGGCCAGCCCACCCGGCGGAGCACGTGCCCGGACCACCGGCACGATGCGCGCCCGACTGAACGGGAGGCTCTCGTATGAAGATCAAACTCCGGCCGGACCACCCCGGCTCCTCCGGACCCACCGAGTGGTCGGAGATGAACGACTGGCTCGCGAACCTGCGCGAAGACCCGGACGACGAGTCAGGTGAGGCCCGGGATGAGGCGGCCGACGCCGCGGACCCCGAGGACGACGGCCGAGGGCCGTCGCAGGCCTTCATTGGTCCGCAGCCTCAGGCTGGCGCGGGCGCCCACCCCTCGGGGTCATGGGCCGTGGCGTCCCCGGCTGATACGTACGCTGCGCCGGTGCTCGGCGAGTCCGAAGAGACCCACCCGGCCGACGGGGCCAACGGCTCCGGTGAGGCTGACGTGGCTGAGCCTGAAATGACTTCTGAACCTGACGAGGCCGGTGCGGTCGCTGGTGACCACGAGACCGGCGCCTACGAGGTCTCCGGTCTCTACGAGACCAGCGATTCGTACGAGGTCCCCGCGGCGGGCCTGGCTGCCGGGGCCGATGCGGCTGCCGAAACAGAAGAGCCCGACGCAGCCGGCGTCACCGGGGAGGCCGCGGCCGACGTCGGTGCGGGTGCCGGCGTGTCCAGCGTGGCCGGCGATACCAGCGCGGCCGAAGTGTCCAGCGCGGCCGGCGAGGCCAGCGCGGCCGGCGCGGTCCACCTTGCCGACGTGGCTGACGCAGGCGTGGCTGGCGGGACCGCGGGTGTGGTGATTCCTGCGCCGCCCCGCGACCTCACCCCACCTAGAGACCTCACGCCACCCAATAGCTTCACTCCGCCCTGGGACCTCACGCCACCCAGGGGTCTCACGCCACCCGCGAGCTTCACCCCGGCCGGAACCACCACGCCGCCCGGTGGCTTCGCGTGGTCGCCGAGCCCCGGGCACCCCACTGGTCCCTCGCCGTCGATGCCTTCTGCGGCCGCCCGGGTAGCGCCCGCGACGCCGCCGCGGCCGCCCGAGCCCGAGCCGATCACGGTCGGCTCGCTGATCGGGGACCAGCTGCGGACGCCGATGGTGTGGTGCGAGCTCGAACCCGGGAGCTGCGTGTCCTGGCACGCCGACCGCGAGGCGCTGGGCCAGGCCGACGTGCGGGCGCGCGCCATCACGGCGGGCTGGCGGATCGATGCGATGGGGCGGCTCACCTGCCCCCAGTGCCAGCAGCGTTCGGCCAGCTTCCGGGCGACCCACCAGGTCGTGGTCTGGAACCGCGCCTACGCGCTGACGATGGCCGCCCGCGAAGCTGCGCGGCAGGGTCAGTATCCGTATCCGCAGCCGGCGTTCTACCCGCGATGATGAGAACCGGTACCGAATTAATGATCTCCGAAGGGGCAACGCTGGCGGCGGCCATGACCGACCTGGCCAGCGGCGACTGGCGGTGGGCACCCGATCCGGGCCCGCTCGGCTGGGCCTGCCCGCCCGCGTTCGCGTACGGGCTGGGCGCCGACACCGGCCTGGTCTGCACGGCGCGGGAGTTCACGGCGGTCACCCTGCGCCGCTGGGGGGCCGGATCCCGGGTAGACGACATCGCGATCGTCGTCTCGGAGCTGCTGACCAACGCGCTCCGTCACGGCCTGCCCCGGCTGCCCGAGCTGGCCGACGTGCCGTCGCGGAACCCGATCCGGTTCGGCCTGCGGCAGACCGGCCCCTGGGTCCTGTGCGCGGTGGCCGACCCGAGTCGGTCCGTCCCGGTCACCCGGGTGCCGAGCTCGTTCGCCGAGACCGGCCGGGGCCTGCACATCATCCGCGCCCTCAGCGACACCTGGGGTTACACCACCCCCGACGACGCCGGCAAGGTCGTCTGGGCCACCTTCACCTACCGCTGACCAGGGCGGCCATCGGCCCCTGGGCGTGAGCCCCGCGCGCACCGGGCCGCCGGCGGTGATCCATCGCCGGGTTACGTTTTCAGTCGTATTCGCTGAAAACGTAACCCGGCGATGGATCTTGGAATGGGTGGGGCGCGAGTTAACTGAGAGGCCGGCGTAGGTGGGGCGCCGGCAGGGCCTGAGGCGCGAGGTGCCCCTGAGGCGCGCGGTGCCCGTGAGGCCCGAGGTGCGTGTGAGGCGCCCGGTGTGCGTGAGGCGCCCGGTGTGCGTGGGGCGCCGGCGGGACGGCAGGTGCGGCGTGGGGCGCCGGCGAGGCGCAGGCGTACGCGGGTTGGGACGAGACGCCGGCCGGGCGTCAGGCGAGGATCACGTCGATGCCGGCGTCTTTGAGCTGGTTGAGCGCCTCTTCGGGGATGGCGGAGTCGGTGACCAGGGTGTCGATTTCCCGCGCCGTGCAGATGCGGGCGAACGCCCGGCGGCCGGCCTTGGAGCTGTCGGCGACGATGATGACCCGGGCGGCGTGGGCGGACATGAGCTGGTTGATGCTGGCTTCGCCCTCGTGGTGGGCGGTGGCGCCGGCCGCCGCGTCGATCCCGTCGACGCCGATGAACGCGATGTCGAGGGCGACCTGCTCCAGCACGCCGGTGGCGAGCGGGCCGGTCAGCTCGTAGGACTGAGGGCGGGCCACCCCGCCGGTGGTCACGATCTTGATGTGCTGGCGGACGGCCAGCTCGGTGGCGATGTTGAGGGCGTTGGTCACGATCGTCACCGCCGGGCCGGGCGAGCCGATGGCCAGGTCGGAGCGCATGGCCAGGGCCCGGGCGACCTCGGTGGTGGTGGTGCCGCCGTTCAGGCCGACCACCTGGCCCGGCCGGACCAGGTCGGCGGCCACCGCGGCGATCCGCTGCTTCTCGGACGGGTGCTTCTCGCTCTTGTAGCGGAGCGGCAGGTCGTAGGTGACACCCTGGGCCACCGCGCCGCCGCGGATCCGGGTCAGCATCTGCTGGCCGGCCAGCTCGTCGAAGTCGCGGCGGACCGTGGCGGCCGAGACCCCGAGCGCCTTGGCGGCGTCCTCGACCTGCAGCTGGCCGGCCGTGGCGAGCAGCTCCAGCAGTTCGTTCCAGCGTCGATAGCGGCTCACCCAGCGCCTCCGTTCCCCGGACGTGCGCGGCCGTCGTGCCCGGTGTCCTGGTGCCCGGCGTCCTCGTGCCCAGGGTCTCCGGCCGAACCGTACCGCGCCGGCGGCACCTCGGAGACCGTCACACCCGCCAGGACCTGCTGGTAGTCGGCCGGCCGGAACTCCCCGGCGACCGGGGCCAGCGCGGCCGCCGTCCCGAGCGCGGCCGCCGCGCGCAGCCGGTCCGGCCAGGGCTGCGCGCGGACCAGGCCGAGGACCAGGCCGGCCGTGACCGCGTCCCCGGCCCCGGTCGGGTTGGCCGCGTCCACCGGGGGCGGGACCGCCCGCCAGCGGCCCGCCGCGGTCTCGGCGTACAGACCGGCCGGCCCGAGCGAGACCACCACCGACCCCGCGCCGCCGGCCCGCAGTTCGGCCGCGGCCGACGCCACGCCGGGGCGGCCGGTCCCGTCGCCGGCCAGGCTGAGGGGCTGGTCGGCCAGGTCCTCGAGCTCGGCCAGGTTGGGCTTGACCACGGCCGGGCCGGCCAGCGCGCCCAGCCGCAGCGCTTCACCGCTCGCGTCCAGCACCACCGGTACTCCCCGACTGCGGCCCGAGCGGCTGGTGGGGCGCGAGTTGCTGGGGAGGCGCTGGGTGCTGGGGAGGAGTGAGTTGTCGGCGAAGTGGGCCCCAGCGGCGCCGGCCGTGGCTATCAGCGTCGCGTACGTATCACTCGGTAGCCCCGCGGGGAGGCTGCCCGACAGAACGATGGCCTCCGCGCCCTCCAGCAGCCCTTTAAAAGAAACCAAAAACTCCCCGAACTCAGCCGGCTGCACGAGCGGTCCGGGCTCGTTGAACATGGCGACCGTTTCGCGGGCCTCGTCCAGGACCGCGAACGTGCGCCGGGTCTCCCCGCCGATGGGAGTCAGCCGGGCCGGAACGCCCAGCTCCTCGAGCCCGGCGGTCAGCGCCTGGCCGGAGGCGCCGCCGGCCAGGCCCACCAGCAGCACCTCGGCACCCAGCGCGAGCAGGACCCGGGCCACGTTGACGCCCTTGCCGCCCGGCCGGGTGTCCACCGAGCGCGGCCGGTTCACGCCCGCCCAGTCGACCACCGGCACGTGATGGGTGACGTCGAGGGCCGGGTTGAGGCAGACGACTCCGATCACGGGCCGGGCCGCTTCATGTTCCGGCCAGGCCGGTGGCGGCCACCGACCGGATGAAGTAGCGCTGGGCGACGAAGAAGATGACCAGCATCGGGGCCAGGCTCATCACGTTGGCCGCCATCAGCAGCGTGGTCTCGGTCAGGTGCGCGCCCTGGAACGTGGACAGGCCCAGCGGCAGCGTCATCTGGCTGGTCGAGGTGACCGCGATCAGCGGCCACAGGAAGTTGTTCCAGGAGTCCAGGAACGTCAGCGCGGCCAGCGTGGCCAGGGCCGGGGTGGCCAGCGGGAGCACGATCCGGACGAGTACGGTCAGCCGGCTGGCCCCGTCCACCCGGGCGGATTCCTCGTACTCCAGCGGCAGCGTGCGGAAGAACTGGCGGAGGAAGAAAATGCCGAACGCGGTGGCCGCGTTGGGCAGGATCAGCGCGCCGATGTGGTTGATGCCGACCCCGGCCAGCACGTGCACGCCCAGCCATTTGACGATGATGAACTGCGGGATCATCGTGACCTGGAACGGCACCATCAGGGTGGCCATGATCACCCCGAACAGCGCGGTCCGGCCGAGGAACCGGAACCGGGCGAACGCGTAGCCGGCCAGCGAGCACAGCACCAGGTTGCAGAGCACGGTCGCGACCGCGACGATCACGCTGTTCAGGAACCAGCGGCCGAACGGCCCGCTCTTCAGCGCGTCGGCGTAGTTGCTGAACTTGATGATGTGCGGGGTCAGCAGGGGCGGGAAGTGCAGCGCCTCGGAGATCGTCTCCACCGAGGTCAGCAGCAGCCAGACGAACGGGAAGATCAGCACGATCGTGGCCGGGATCAGCACCAGGTGCCAGGGACTGAACGGCAGCCGCCACCGCCGCCGCGGCTGGACGGGAGCGCCGGCGCGGACGGGGCTGGGCGCCTGGATCGCGGTCATGACCGGTAGTGCGTGTAGCGACGGCCCACCCGGAACTGGATGAGCGTCACCACCGCGATGATGAGGAACAGGACGTAGGCGATGGCGGAGGCGTAGCCGAACGTGAAGTTCTGGAACGCCTGCTCGTACAGGTAGTAGACGAGCACGGTGGTCGCGTTGAGCGGGCCGCCCTGGGTGCTGAGGTACACCTCGTCGAACAGCTGCAGCGCGTTGATCGTGAGCCAGACCGCGAGGAACAGCGAGGCCGGGCTGAGCAGCGGCAGCGTGATCTTGCGGAACGTCTTCCACGGCCCGGCGCCGTCGAGGGCGGCCGCCTCCAGCAGCGGCTGCGGCACCCCCTGGAGGGCGGCCAGGTAGACGACCACCGCGAACCCGGTCCAGCCCCAGATCGTCATGATCACGATCACGTACAGCGCCTCGGACGGGGAGTTCAGCCACTGCTGGGACGGGATGCCGAGCGAGTTGAGCAGGTAGTTGACGACCCCGTAGGAGGGGTCGAACAGCCAGATGAAGACGATCGCCTCGCTGATCGTGGAGATCGCCATCGTCGCGTAGGCGGCCGTGCGGTACAGCCAGAGCAGGCGGATCTTCCGGTTCATGGCCACCGCCAGGAACAGGCCGACGATCATCGTGCCCGGCACGAACAGCACCGTGTAGATCAGCGTGTGCTGGATGGCCTGGCCCACCACCGGGTCGTGGGCCAGCTTGGAGTAGTTCGCCACACCGATGAACTTGCTGACGCCGCCCAGCGAGCTTCTGTTCTGGAACGAGAGCAGCGCCGACCAGACGATCGGCACCGCGCCGAACAGCAGGATGATGGCCACCCCGGGGGTGACGAAGGCCCAGCCGGTGAAGTGCTCGGACGAGAGCATCCGGCGGTGCGCAGCGTGAGCCCGGCTGCCCGGCCGGGCTCGGCGCTGATCCCGCGGCGGCAGGATGGTCGCCGTCACCTCAGCTCCCGGCCAGCACCTGGTTGACCTGCTTGGCCGCCGAGTTCAGGGCCGCCTGGGGCTGGGCCTTGCCGAGCAGCACCGAGTTCACCATGTTGCCGAGGATCGTGGAGATCTTCGGGTACTGGATGATCTGCGGGCGGGCCTGCTTGACGTTGGCCAGGTTGGAGATGAAGGTGCTCACCCCGGGCAGGGTGGCGTTCATCTTGTCGGTGAACCCGGTCGCGTTGGCCACCGACTCCCGCGTGGGCAGGTCACCGGTCGCCTCCGAGAACGACTTGACCTGGGCCGGGGCGGTCAGCCAGATCAGGAACTTCTCGGCCGCGGCGGTCTTGGCCGAGCTGTTGTCGAAGATCACCCAGTTGTCGGGGCCAGAGATGGTCTGGTGGCCGCCGCTGGCGCCCGGGTAGCCGGGCATGACCTGGACGCCGTACTTGACGTTGGTGAAGTTGGCCAGGTCCCAGGGCCCGGTGACCAGCATCCCGATCTTGCCCGAGTTGAACAGGTTGGCGTACTCCTGGTCGGTCGGGTCCAGGTACATCGACTTGTCGGAGACGGCCAGGTCCTGCAGCGTGGTCAGCGAGGTCAGGCCGGCCATCGAGTTGAACGCGGCCTGCTTGTTGTTCGGGGTCAGCAGCTGGCCGCCGGCCTCCCACAGCAGCGCCTCCCAGTGCCACACGGTGTCCTCGGTGCCGGGCGTGACGTAGGCGGTGCCGTACTGCTTCTTGGCCGAGTTGGTCAGCTTCTGCGAGTCGGCCACGAACTCCGACCAGGTCCAGTTCGCGCTGGGCGGCTTCAGGTGCGCGTCGGCGAACATCGTCTTGTTGTAGACCACGGCCAGGTTGTCGACCAGCGCCGGGATGCCGATGACCTCGCCGTTCACGGTGGCCACATCACGCTCGCCGACGTAGAAGTCGTCCCAGTTCACGCTGGACTGCTTGACCACCTGGGTCAGGTCGACGACCTTGGGGATCGTGGCCACGTTGGGGGCCCAGGAGCCGTACAGGTAGGCGATGTCGGGCGGGCTGCCGCCCTGGACCGCGGTGGTCACCTTCTGCAGCGAGTTGTCGTTGTTGACGTACAGGCTGCTGACCTTCTGGCCGGGGTTCTGCTTCTCGTACTCGGAGATCAGCTTGGAGAACGCCTTGGCCTCCGGCCCGGTGTACCCCTCCCAGATCTGGATCGATGCGGCCTTGCTGCTGCCGCTGCCGCCGCTGCCGCTGCCGCCGCTCTGGCTGTCGGTGCCGCAAGCGGTCAGCACGAGTGCGGCCGCGCCGAGCAGGCTCGCCGTCGTGACGTACAGCCGGTGCCTCGCCATTCCGTCTCACATCCTTCGCCGGTCCTGCTCGGATCCTGCTCGGAGCGGGCAAGTTTTAAGCAATAGTGATCACGCCCACGGGCAGTGTCAAGAGGGGTCAAACCGTTCCCTATCGGCCTAAATGGCTGGGGATACCGTAAGCCCGCCAGGTCAGATGGATGCTCATTCTTGCGCGAAATTTGCCCATCTGTAACACTACTGAACCGTGATCAAGGTGACCTTCGTCGGCGCGGGCAGCGTCGAATTCACCCGTAACGTGGTGACCGACCTGTGCAGCTACCCGGAGTTCCGGGGCGGCCTGCATCTCTCGCTGTACGACATCAGCGCCGAGCGGCTGGAGTTCGCCGCCCGGCTGGCCCGGCAGATCGTGACCCAGACCGGCGCGGCCGCCACGGTGACCGCGACCCGGGACCGGCGCGAGGCGCTCGACGGCGCGGCCTACGTGATCAACGAGGTCCAGGTGGGCGGGTACACGTCGACCCGGGCCGACTTCGACATCCCGGCCCGCTACGGCGTGCGCCAGACGATCGCGGACACGCTCGGGATCGGCGGCATCTTCCGCGGGCTGCGCACGATCCCGGTGACGACCGCGCTGGCCGCCGACATGCAGCAGGTCTGCCCGGACGCCTACCTGCTCAGCTACAGCAACCCGATGGCCATGCTGCCCTGGGCGGTGTACGCGGGCACCGGCTTCAGCCGGGTGTACGGGCTGTGCCACTCGGTCCGGGACACCCAGGCGTTCCTGACCGGGCTGACCGGGGCCGACCCGGCCCGGGTGAAGTTCACCACCGCGGGCTTCAACCACCAGGCGTTCGTGCTGAAGTTCGAGCAGGACGGCCAGTCCCTGTACCCGAAGCTGACCGAGGTCATCGACGGCTCGCCCGAGCTGCAGCGGCGCGTCCGGGTGGAGATCTTCCGCCGGTTCGGCTACTTCCCGACCGAGTCGAGCGAGCACTCGGCCGAGTACGTGCCCTGGTTCATGCGGCACGATGATCAGATCGAGCGGTACCGGATCTTCGTCGGCGACTACCTGGAGCGGTCCGAGGAGAACCTGGCCGAGCTGGAGACGATGGAGCGGGACCTGGCCGCGGGCAGGCCGCTGGACCTCGAGCCCACCTCCGAGCTGGCCTCGGAGTTCATCCACGCGCTGGAGACCGGGACCGAGCGCGAGCTGCACGTGAACATCCGCAACGGCGGGCTGATCAGCAGCCTGCCCGACGAGTGCTGCGTCGAGGTGCCATGCCTGGTCGGCGCCGCCGGCCCCAAGCCGGTGCCGGTCGGCGCGCTGCCGCCGCAGCTGGCCGCGCTCAACCGGACGTTCCTGAACGTGGTCGAGCTGACCGTCGCCGCCGCCCTGGAGGAGTCCCGGGAGCACGTGTACCAGGCGGCCCTGCTCGACCCGAACACCGCGGCCACGCTGACCACCGCCCAGACCGTCGCCATGTGCGACGAGCTGTTCGCGGCGCACCGGGACGTGCTGTCCCCGGCGTTCGCCCGATCATAGAGAGCGTGAGGTACCTGTGAGTTCCACCGAGTTCATGGCTCAGGAGATCGAGAGCCAGCCCGACACCTGGCGCCAGGGCGCCCGCCTCGCGGCCAGCCTGGACGGGATACTGCCCGCCGCCGGGCGGCGGGTCGCCGTGGCCGGCTGCGGGACCTCCTGGTTCATGGCGCAGTCCTACGCCGCCCGGCGGGAGGCGGCCGGGCACGGCCTGACCGACGCGTTCGCCGCCTCCGAGGCCCCGCTGGCCACCCGCGACTACGACGCCCTGGTGGTCATCAGCCGTTCCGGCACCACCACCGAGGTGCTGCAACTGCTCGACCAGGTGCGGGGCCGGACCCCGACCGTGGCGATCATCGGCGACCCCGGCACCCCCATCGCCGGGCTGGCCGACCAGGTGGTGGCGCTGCCGTTCGCCGACGAGCAGTCGGTCGTGCAGACCCGGTTCGCCACCACCGCGCTGCTCCTGCTGCGCGCTCACCTGGGCGAGAACGTATCCGGGGCGATCGGTGACGCCGAGGCGGCGCTGGCCCGGCCGGTGGAGGCGGAGTGGATCGAGGCCGGGCAGTTCGCGTTCCTGGGCCGGGGCTGGACCTGCGGGCTGGCCAACGAGGCGGCGCTGAAGATGCGCGAGGCGTCGCAGAGCTGGACCGAGTCCTACCCGGCCATGGAGTACCGGCACGGGCCGATCTCGATCGCCGCCCCGGGTCGGGTGACCTGGGTGTTCGGCGCGGCCCCGGCCGGGCTGCGGGAAGACGTGGAGGCGACCGGCGCCCGGTTCGTCCAGCACGACGGCGACCCGCTGGCCGACCTGGTGCTGGTGCAGCGGGTGGCGCTGGAGCGGGCCCGGGACCGTGGCCTCAACCCGGACACGCCGCGGCATCTGACCCGTTCGGTGGTGCTCGGGGCGCGATGACCGTGGCTGGGGTGGTGGTCGCCTGTGATGTCGGTGGTACCGGGATAAAGGCTGGCCTGGTCGATGCGGCTGGCCGGGTCCACCGGGCGGTTACGGTGCCGACGCCCGTGGTCGACGGGGACGGGGACGCCACCGCCAAGGCGATCGTGGATCAGGTGGCCGGGCTGATCTCGGAGCTGGCCGGGGCGGCTGCCCCGGGAGCCTTGGGGGCGCCGGCCGGGGTCGGGGTGATCGTGCCCGGGCTGGTGGACACGGCCACCGGGATGGCCGTTTACGCGGAGAACCTGGGCTGGCGAGACGTGCCGTTCGTGGACCGGCTGACCGAGGTGATCGGGCTGCCGGTCGCGTTCGACCATGACGTGCGGGCCGCGGGCGCGGCCGAGCAGCGGTTCGGGGCGGCCCGGGGGTACCGGGACGTGGCGTTCGTGCCGATCGGGACCGGGATCTCGGCCGCCCTGGTGCTGGACGGGCGCCCGTTTGCGGGCGGCGGCTGGGCCGGCGAGATCGGGCACATCGACGTGGGCAGCGGGCTGCCCTGCCCGTGCGGCGCCCGCGGCTGCCTGGAGACGATCGCCTCGGCGGCGGCCATCGCCCGCCGGTACACCGAGCGCAGCGGGCGGCCGGTGCGGGGCGCTTTGGAAGTTGCCGCCCGGCTGGACGACGGTGACGCAGACGCTTCGGCGGTATGGCACGAGGCGATCGACGCGCTGTCCTTCGTGCTGGCGGTGACGGCCGCGGTGGTCGCGCCGGAGCTGATCATCGTCGGCGGCGGGTTGTCCGGCGCGGGCGCGGTGCTGCTGCAGCCGTTGCGCAAGGGGGTGGCCCGCCGGGTGACCCCGCCGCAACGGCAGCCGGAAGTGGCGCTGGCCGCGCTCGGAGAGCAGGCCGGGCTGCTGGGGGCGGCGCTACTGGCCTGGGAAAAGGCGGGCATCACGATGCAGGGGCCGGCGGGCCAGCCGGCGGAGGCCGGCTGATGGCGCTGGTGCCCACCAGGGAGATCGTGGCGCGGGCGGTGCGGTCGGGGACCGCGGCGGTGGCGTTCAACGTGCTGCACCTGGAGACGGCCGAGGCGCTGGCGGCCGCGGCCGAGCGGACCCGGGTGCCGCTCGTCCTCAGCATCAGCGAGAACTGCATCCGTTACCACGGTGGCCTGTTGCCGCTGGTCCGGGCCACGCTGGCGGTGGCCGCGGCGGCCAGCGCGGAGCTGTCGGTCCACCTGGACCACATCACCGACCCGGCCCTCATCCGCGAAGGCGTCGAGGCTGGGGTCAGCTCGGTGATGATCGACGCCTCGGCCCGGCCGTACGCCGAGAACGTCGGCGTCACCACCGACGTGGCCAGCTGGTGCCACGCCCGCGGTGTCTACGTCGAGGCCGAGCTGGGCGAGGTCGGCGGCAAGGACGGCGTGCACGCGCCCGGTGCGCGCACCGACCCGGCCGAGGCGCTGAAGTTCGTCCAGACCACCGGGGTGGACGCGCTGGCGGTGGCGGTCGGTTCCTCGCACGCGATGACCGAGCGGACCGCCGAGCTGGACAGGGACCTGATCGGCGCCCTGCACGCGGCGCTGCCGGTGCCGCTGGTGCTGCATGGCTCGTCCGGGGTGCCGGACGAGGAGATCCGCCGGGCCGTGGCCGCGGGCATGACGAAGATCAACATCTCGACGCACCTGGTCTCGGTGTTCACTGCCACGGTGCGAGAGGTGCTGGCCGCCCGGCCGGAGCTGGTCGACTCGCGGAAATACCTGGGGGCGGCCCGGGACGCGGTGACCGACGAGGCGGCCCGGCTGCTCCGGGTGCTGACGGCACCGGTTCCGGCCCGCTAACCGGCTGGCGGAAGCCGCCGCCCCTCCGGGGTGGTGACGTAGAGCTTGGTGAGGGCGTCAATCAGGGATGCTTGCTCGGCCTGGTCGAGCGGCGCGAGGAAGCCGCCGGTGTACTCGTCGGCCGCCTTGGTCATGTCGGCGAACGCGGCCTGGCCCGCTTCGGTCATGGCCAGCAGGTACCGGCGGCGATCGTGGGGATCGCGCCGGCGCTGGGCGTAGCCGAGCGCCTCCAGGCCGTCGACCAGCTCGACCATGTTGCCGCTGTCGATGCCCAGGGCCTGGCAGAGCTCCTGCTGGCTGGCACTGCCGGCGGCCCGGAGCGCGGTCAGGATCGCGAACTGCTGCGGCCGGAGCTGCCACCGGCTGAGCACGTCCTTGAACCCGGACTGGATCGCCGTCCCCACCCGCGAGAGCAGGTACCCGGCGTTGCCCGTCAGCGAACTGCCCGGCCGTTCCGCCTGCATGTTCACCACAGTAGCTGTACCTGACAGCGAATACGCCCGGCCCTACCGGGTCGTCTCCGGCTGTGGCTCGGCCGGCGTCAGGAACTCCTCCCTGATCTCCTTCGGGCCGAACGGCCACACGTGCTCCGCCCGCGCCCAGATCAGGAACGCGATGATGCCGAGGATCGTCCAGCCGATCGCGATCCGGATGGCCGCCCAGCCGGAGGCCTGGAAGATGTAGATCCAGCCGGCCAGGGCCAGGATGCTCGGCACCGGGTACAGCCACTGCTTGTACGGGCGCTTCAGGCCGGGCTGCTTGTGCCGCAGGATGGTCAGCGCAGCGATCTGGGCGATGAACTGGGTGAACAGGGTCAGCGCGATCAGCGCGTTGATCACCGTGGCCAGCGAAAAGAAGCAGGCGATCGCGGTGACCAGGCCCATGACCAGCAGCGAGATGTGCGGGAAGCGCAGCCGGGGGTGCAGCCGGCCGAACGGTTTGAAGAACAGGTGCTCCCGGGCCGCGTTGTAGGGCAGCCGGGAGGCGCCGAGCAGGCCGGTGTAGACCGAGGCGAAGGCGCAGATGATGATCAGCACCGCGAGGACGTCGGCGGCGCCGTGGCCCCACACCGCCTGCATGAAGTCGGTGCCGATCGAAGTGGATTTCTCCGCCTTCTGCCAGGGCAGGACGCCGATGATGCCGATGTTCATGCCCAGGTCGATGACCAGCACGCCGAGGATGGAGAAGATGATCGCCCACGGGATGACGCGGCCGGGGTTCTTCACCTCGTCGCCGACGTAGGTCACCGTGTAGTAGCCGAAGTAGTCGTAGATGGCCAGGACCAGGCCCGCGCCGAGACCACCGAAGAACTTGGCGTTCGGCGTCCACGCGCCGGCCGGGTAGGTGAACGCCAGCGAGGCGTGGAAGTGGGTGTATCCGGCCACGATGACCAGCAGCACGGTGACGATCATGGCGCCCCAGAGCAGGTTGGTCAGCTTGGACACCGAGTCGATCCGCCGGTAGAGCAGGGCCACGGTGATGACGGTGAAGCCCACCGCGATGAAGTGGCTCTGCAGGCTGGTCATGTGGAAGAAGTAGCCCAGGTAGTCGGTCATCCCGATCATGCCGGTGGACATGATCAGGGGGGTGACCAGCAGCGTCGTCCACACGAACATGAACGGCATGAGGCGGCCGGTGGAGTACTGGTAGGCCTCGCGCAGGAACGTGTAGGTGCCACCGGAGCGCGGCATGGCCGCCCCGAGCTCGGCCCACACCAGGCCGTCGAGCAGGGCGATGATCGCGCCGACGACCCAGCCCAGGATGGCCTGCGGGCCGCCCATGGCCGCGATGATCAGCGGGATCGTGATGAACGGCCCGATGCCCACCATCTGGGCCATGTTCAGCGCGGTTGCCGGGAACAGCCCCAGGGCGCGGATGAACCCGCGGTCATCCGCGGTCGCCGCCGGAGCACCGTTTTGCTCACTTGTGCTCATTCCGGCCACATTAGAGCATCTGCGCGCATTTCAACAGGGATGATTTTGATGAAAGGGTTCCAACCGGGCGGGCTACCATGATCGTGCTATGCACAAGTCGGCGCGGCTGAGCGCGATCCTCGAGCAGCTGGCCACCAGCGGCACCGTGGACGTCAGCGGCCTGGCCAAGGAGCTGGCCGCGTCGACGGCGACGATCCGCCGGGACCTGGCCACGCTGGAGCGGCAGCGCCTGCTGGAGCGTACCCACGGCGGCGCGGTCGCCCACGCGGTCAGCTACGAGCTGCCGCTGCGCTACAAGGGCATCCGGTTCGCCGGGGAGAAGCGCCGGATCGCCGCCGCCGCGGCCGCCACCGTGACCGAGGGCATGGCGGTCGGCCTGACCGGCGGCACCACCGCCACCGAGGTCGCCCGGGCGCTGGCCGGCCAAGGCTGACGATCGTGACCAACGCGCTCAACATCGCCTCCGAGCTGAGCGTCCGGCCCAACCTCAAGCTGATCGTGACCGGCGGCCTGGCCCGCAGCCAGACCTCCGAGCTGTCCGGCCCGATCGCCGAGGCCAGCCTGGCCGGCCTCACCCTCGACCTCGCCTTCATCGGCGTCGACGGCGTCGACGCGAGGGCCGGCTGCACCACCCACGAAGAGGTCGAAGCCCACACCAACCAGGTGATGATCCGCCATGCCCAGCGCGCCGTCCTGGTCGCCGACAGCTCCAAGATCGGCAAGGTGACGTTCGCCCGCATCTGCCCCGTCCAGGATGTCGACGAGCTGATCACCGACCGGGCCGCTGATCCGGCCGCGGTCCGCGCCCTGACCGAAGCGGGCGTGGAAGTCACGCTGGTGTGAACCGGCTGCGGGCGGTCGGTCTAGTGCAGGCAGAGACAGAACGGGTGACCCGCCGGATCCGCGTACACCCGCCAGTTCGCCTCCGGCCGGATCCGGTCCGTCCGTTCCAGCACGGTCGCACCCAGCGAAAGCACCAGCTTCTCGTCCGCCTCAATATCGCTGACGTCGAAATCCAGATGGAACTGCTGCGGCCGCTCCGGATCCGGCCACTGCGGCGGCTGGTAGCCCTCCACCTTCTGGAACGCGAGCGGAGTCCCTTCGAAGCCGCGCACCTCCACCCAGCCCTCGTCGTCCGGGTCCACCTCCACCGTCCCCCCGGTCAGCGCCGCGTAGAACTCCGCCAGTGTCCGGGGATCCGGGCAATCCAGCGCAATCGCCTGCAGTTTGCGAATCATTGAGCACCCCGTAGTTCCTGCCACCGTCTACTCGGCTGGCTTAGCTGAAAAACGACGTCAGAGCCGCTTCAAGCCCGCGGCGGTCACCAGCTCGACGTTCGTCATGGTGCGCCACTGTGCCAGGACTCCGCTCGATCACGCCAGCCGGCTGCGGACATTGACCGACGCGCGCCATTACCTGCAGGGCGAACATTGTCTGCTGCGGCATTAGATTGCTGGCGTGACCTGGCGGTCGAAGGCAGGCGTGGGCTCCCTGATGGTGAGCGGGGTGCTGGTGTGGGGCGAGCTCGCCCACTGGCTGTCGTCGCGGGGCCGGATGGGCACCCGGCCGGCTGGGGCCGGGACCGGGGAGGCCGTCGTGGTGCTCGGGTTCGGCGACCGGGGCGACCGCGCCAATTTCCTCAACCGGTGGCGGGTGCGGGCCGGCCTGCGCTCCCTCGATCTCGAGCGGGGCCCGTCCCGCCTGGTGCTGGCCGGCGGCCCGGTCACCGGCGAGGTGCCCGAGGCCGAGCTGATGGCCCGCTACGCCCGCGAGCTCGGCTACACCGGCGAGCTGATCACCGAGCTGACCAGCCGGTCGACCCGGGAGAACGTCGAAAACGTCATCCCCCTCATCGAGGACGCCGGCCAGATCAAGATCGTTTCGAACTCGGTGCACGCCGGGCGGGCGCGCGGCTACCTCTGGCGGCTGCGGCCCGACCTGGCCGAACGGCTGGTGCCCGCCGCCGATTACCGGTTCGGCGAGCTGATCCTGCTCAAGCCCGCCCTGGCCGTCCTCGACCTCGTCAGCCGGTCCGATGCGATCCGGCGCGCCTGGCGGAAGCTACGATCGCAATAACGGTCCGCTCCGTCTCGAATTTGAGGTTTGCTGTGGTTGCTCCCGCCGTTGCCCGAGGTATCCGGCTCCAATCCGACGACGACGTGGCCATCACGGTGGCCGACACCGCGGCCGGGACGCCGGTGGATGTAGGCGGCGGGGTCGTCACGGTACGGGCTGATGTGCCCAGGGGTCACAAGCTGGCCGTGCGGGACCTGGCCGCGGGGGCGCCGGTGCACAGATACGGGCAGGTGATCGGGTTCACCCGCGAGCCGGTAGCGGCGGGCGAACACGTCCACCTGCACAACCTGGAGTACCGCGAGTTCGAGCGCTCCTACGAGTTCGCGGTGGGGGCCGGGTCGGAGCCGGTGCTGGCCGAGGCCGACCAGGACACGTTCGCCGGCTACGTACGGGCGGACGGCTCGGTCGGCACCAGGAACTACCTCGGGATCATGACCACGGTGAACTGCTCGGCCACGGCCGCGCGGCAGATCGCCAACCGCATGCGCTACTCCGGGATTTTGGACGATTTTGAAAACGTCGACGGCGTGGTGGCGCTGACTCATGGCCTGGGCTGCGGCATGGACCCGTCCGGCGAGGGCATCGAGGTCCTGCGCCGGGTGATGCGCGGCTACCTGACCCACCCGAACTTCGCCGGCTTCCTGATCCTCGGCCTGGGCTGCGAGGACAATCAGGTCAAGGCGTTGACGGGGGGCCTGGAGCCGCGGTCGGACCTGCAGCTGTCGACGGGAACCATCCAGGAGATCGGCGGTACCAAGAAGACGGTGGCGGCGGGGATGGAGCGGCTCACCGCGATGCTGTCGGTGGCTGATCAGGCCCGCCGGGTAACGGTGCCTGCGAGCCGGATCGTGCTTGGGACCAACTGCGGGGGGTCGGACTCCTACTCCGGGCTGACCGCCAATCCTGCTTTGGGCAATGCAGTGGACCGGCTCGTCCGCCAGGGTGGGACCGGCATCGTCGGCGAGACGCCGGAGATCTACGGCGCCGAGCATCTGCTGACGCGCCGGGCGGTCACGAAGGCCGTCGGCCGCCGCTTGCTGGAGCGCATCGACTGGTGGCGCGAGTACACGGCCAAGAACGGCGCCACCATGGACGCCAACCCCTCCCCCGGCAACAAGGCGGGCGGCATCACCACCATCCTCGAGAAGTCGCTGGGTGCGGTGGCCAAGGGCGGGACCACGGCGCTGGCCGACGTCGTGGAGTATGCGGAGCCGGTGCGGTCGCCGGGCTTCGTGTTCATGGACACCCCGGGATACGACCCGGTCTCCGTCACCGGCATCGTGGCCGGTGGGGCGAACGTGGTGTGCTTCACCACGGGGCGAGGGTCGGCTTTCGGGTGTACGCCGGTGCCCTCGATCAAGGTCGCGACGAACTCGCCGTTGTACGAGCACATGAACGACGACATGGACATCAACGCGGGCCGGATCGTCGATGGGTCGGCCACCGTGGAAGAGGTCGGGGCGGAGATCTACGACATGGTCCTGGCCGTCGCCTCTGGCCAGGAGACCAAGAGCGAGTCGCTGGACTACGGCGAGGAAGAGTTCGTCCCCTGGCACATCGGCACCGTCATGTAGGCCTCAAGAACTCGGTCCGATCACCGTCGACCACCAGGACGTCACCGTCGCTGAGAGCCCAGTGGTACTGGCCGCGGCGGTGCAGTTCGGCCGACACCTCGTCGCAGGCGTCCGTCTCGGGGTGGCCGGGTGACGCGACGTGCGGCACGAACGGGCGGTCAAGCAGGCCGAGGCCGGTGGTGTCCGGCTTGGCCACGGCGGTGATGTCGTCGACTTCCTGGAGGAACCCGATCTCGGGGGCCAGGATGCACGGGCCGGCGCTGTAGCCGCCGTACACCAGTGCGTCGCCGCGCAGCAGACCAGTCAGGGTCGTGTCCGCTCCAGTGTCGGCGAACGCCTTGCGCAACACGAACGAGTTGCCGCCGCGCACCCAGACCAGGTCGTAGCCGGCCAGCTGGTGCACTGCATTGGGCTCACGCAGGTCGACCAGGGTCACGTCCAGGCCGAGAGCTTCCAGTTCCCCGACGTCGCGGGCGAGCCCGTCCCGGCGCACCTGTTCAGGCGCCGCGTCCAGCGCATTCGGGATCAGCGCGGTGCGCCGCCCCGCGCCGAGCAGTTGCAGCAGCCGTTGTGGATGGGCACCGACGCGGAACGAGGACAAGTACAACCGCATAAGCGGATACTGCCACCATGACCGCTCTCCCCGCCGAACTGACCGAGCTGATTCAAGCCGGTCCGCTGGCCCACCTCACCACGATCAACCCCGATGGCAGCCCCCAGGTCAGCGTCATCTGGATCGGCCAGGACGGCGACCACCTGGTCAGCGGCCACATGAGCCACTACAAGAAGCTCCGCAACATCGAGCGCGACCCCCGCGTCGTGCTCTCCTTCACCGCGCCTCCTGAACCAGGCGCGCTCATGAACCCCTACGCCGTCCTGAACGCCCACGCCACCGTCGAGCCCAGCGACGAGGCCTGGGACCTGCTGAACCGCCTCACCAAGATCTACACGTCGCCGGAAACGGAGTTCCCTGCCCCCCAGGGCCCCGGCTACATCGTCCGTTACTCCGTCGAGCGCATCGGTGGCGTCGGCCCGTGGGTTACACGCAGCAGCTCATAGCTCAGGCGACGTTCCTGACCGCCGCCAGACGACGCAGCCGCTCGGCCTCGGCAGCAAGATGCTCGATCGCGTCCCGCAGCGAGGTCGACTTCTCGGCGGCCAGCCCCGCCAGCACCCAGCCCCGGATCAGCGAACCGACCGGCACGCCGGCCTCCGCGGCCAGCTGCTCGATCTCGGCGAACTGGTCCGCAGGCAACCGTACGGACTGGACGACCGACCGGCCACGCCGCTCGCCCCGGGTGCCTTCCGGGATCGGTTCGTCCCGGGAAGCCTCCGACTCGGCCTGCGCTGTCTCTACTGCCCGCTTCGCGTCCATCACTCGCCCCTCTCGTAGCGCTTCCGGTCGGACTGATTGGACTCCCAGCCGTTCGCACCCCAATAGCCACCGTCATCTCGATGGACGAGGATCACACCGCGTCGATATCCGCTACCGCCTCATCGGCCTCAGCCGCAACGACCTGGTGGTTGGCCCACATGTGCGCCGCACCGTGTGTCCAGTCCACTTCACCAGTCACAACTACAAACCTACTACGCCCAATACGTATTGAATGTATTGCGTTCAATACGAGGGATGAGATGCCGGCAGCACGCTCGCCACAACTCGGCCTCACACGGCTACATGAAGAACACCATGGACATCACTGTCGGTCGCATTTTGGGTGAGGCCGCCACGGTGGCGGAGGTCGCCCCCTGGCACGTGGGCTCGGTCATCTAGTGCGGGGTCGGCGGGGACCGGCGGCCTATCCGATTTCAGTCAAGGGTGTAGTCGGCCGGGCAGACCGAGTGCTGTTACTCAGGAACGAGCGCAATGAGTGGGAGCTACCCGGCGGCCGACTCGAGCCAGGTGAGACCCCCGAGCAGTGTGTGGCCCGAGAAATCAAGGAAGAGACCGGCTGGACGGTGACCACCGGACCGCTGCTGAGCGCCTGGATGTACGACATTGTTCAGGTCGGCCGCCAGGTCTTCATCGTCACCTACGGCTGTCACCTGGCCGACTGCGATCGGACGGTAGAGCCGGTGCTGTCGGCTGAGCACCGGGAGATCGGGGAGTTCACCGAAGCCGAGATCCCGGATCTGGACATGCCGCTGGGCTACAAGGATTCGATCGCCACCTGGTACGACTGGCCACGCCAGCGGTGCTACTGATAGCGGTCGAACTGACCGCGTCCGCCCCGCGTTTCAATGAGCGTGGCGATCGACGACTTGCCGCTCCCGGTGGTCAACTTCCTCAACGCGATCGGTGTCCCCTGGCCGTACCTCAACGAGGACACCGTTGCGGAGTTCGCGAGCCTGGTCCGCGAGTTCCGCGCTGCCGTCGAACACACCCACGCTGACGCCACCGAGTCGGTGGCGTCCATCACCAGAGCTCATCAGTCGGTCTCCACCGAGGTCATGCAGTCGGGCTGGACTTCCCTGACCGCCCGCCACGTCTCCGAGCTGACCGCTGGGTGCGAGGTCCTGGCCGCCGCCCTGGATGTGGCCGCAGGCTACATCGTCGCCCAGAAGGCGGAAGCCATCGGCGTGCTGGTCGGCATGGCCGGGGCATTCGTCGCCGACCAGGCGGCCTCGATCGTCACCCTCGGCCTGGCCGAAGCGGCCGTCCCCGCCATCATCGCGGGCGCCAAGGCGGTCGTCCGCTCCCTGGCCGCCGACATCGAGCAGTACATAATCGGCGCAGTGGTGACGGCCGCCGCCAAGCCCCTGTTCGCCAAGGTCGAAGAGGCCATGTCCGGCCTCGACTGGTCTCAGTCTGGTGCCGTCGGCGCCCAGCCCGCCAGCGTCATCCTCGATCCGCCCTCGGTCCGCGTGGAAACGGCAGCACTGCGAGGGCATGCCGCGGCGCTGCAAGCCCATGCGGTCGCCTTCCAGCAAGGCGTGCAAGGACTGAACTTCTGATGCCCGGCGAGCTGGCCGCCGTCTTCCGTTCCCTGGCCACCGACACCAGCGAAGCCGCCGGCTCCATCGCCACGGCGATAGGCCGTTTCACGGAGGCCACCGCCGACACCGAAGACGCCAACGTCGCCCGCACCCTAGCCGCCGACGCCGACTCCGCCCGCGCCATAACCGCCATCCGCGCCGACACCAGCGGCTGGACCGGCGCCCGCTACATCGAAGCCTCCAGCCCTGATGAAGAAGCCGCCTACGCTGCGATCCGCGCCAGCACCACAGACGTCTCGCAGATCGCCGCCAACACCGGCATCTCCGAGGACATCATCGCCCAGGTCAAAACCCACCTCTTCCTCACCGAGCACGACGTCCCCATCGGGCCCAACCAGATTGTTTACGGCTACTTCACCGCCGACGGGGACACTGCCAAGCTGTGGGCGAAAGCCGACGCCGGAACCATGGACTCTAGCGAGGACAAGCGTTTCCGGTCCCTCATGGCGCACGAGTACATCGAAAAGCACCTGATGGCAGAAGGTATGCCCTATCGGTCGGCACACCCAGCAGCCTGGGCCAACGACCGGGAAGTCAACCCATTCCATTTCGGTGCACACGAAGCTGCACCAAGATCTTCAGATGGAAAATTCACTCATTGGGCAAAGCTGCGTCTGACGCCACCGAGGGCGCCAGTTGCGTCCGACCTGTCCAATATCGACGATGTACTCGCCGCAGTTCGCAGAGGATTGAACTTGTGACCGATCAAAGCCACGCTGCAGCAACGCTATCCCGGCTGCTCACCGTCAACTGGGACGGCGACTTCGACGCCAGCGACCGTCACGCCGTTTCCCGCGCCAGGCTCATGCGCGAGTACCTGCGCCGAAGCGCCCGGTGGGCGGACTATCTGAACGCCACGAACGAATGGCCCTTCTTCGACATCGCCGGCCGCCTGGCGCCTGACATTGAGCCGCCCGCCGACCTGGTCAAGCAACTCGAAGAGTCGATCGCCGGGCGCATCGGCTGGCCCTCGCATCGCACCGTCGCCCGAGCTGCCCTCCGCTGGGCCGCGCTCCTGGACGCTGCCACTCCCCTTCCGGCCGGCCTGGAAGACCCGTTCGAGCCACTGCTCCTGATGTTCGACCGCGGCGGCGCCTACACCACCGAAGCCGGCTTCATCGACCTGGGCGCCTCGTCCGTCCAGCGCAAGACCTGGCGCGATCACTTGAGCACCGAGCCAGTCACCGCTCTCGACCCATCCGCACTCGACGCCCTGGACGAGGCGGCCAGATAACTAGACGCTGTCGGGTCCCCTCAGCTCCCGCCAGATCTCTTGAGCATCACTGGAGATCAGGCAGTACGGGTCGCCGCCCTCCCGGCTAACCACCTCGAACCGCGGCTTGTCCCGCCCGACCCGGACGTTGACTACGTACTCCGGAAACGCGGCTCGCAAAGCGGCAGCCTGGGTCATTGCGGACGGCAAGGGCGAAGAAGATGGCCCGCTCATCGCTCATCCTCTATCGATCCGGAAACTACACACCTAACGCGCCCCTCACCATGGTCGGACGCAATTAACGCATGCAATTTTCCAGGGGTATCAGCCACCAGCCCATTGCCGTTATCCAGCCGTTTGGCCACCCACCCTGCCGCAGTCACCGCGAGGTCGTAAGCCTCACCCCATTGCGAGTCAAGCCAGTTCAGCCCTGCCTGCCGGTCCGCTATTGCCGTTGCTGTCATTGACACGGATTCCCTCAGCAAGTCGATTGCGTGTCTTTCTGACAGCCTGCCCTTGCCGGGTTACCGTCATAAAGAGCAAACCGCTTGCCGTCCAACAGCTGTGTCAAATCGTCCAGCAGTTGTCCCATGTCGCGACAGGCCGGTTCCCTCCAGTCCTGAGAGGGTCAAAGAATGCAGCGAGAGCCCGCCACCGCCGAAAGCCCACTCCGCGTGTTCGGCGCCATGCTCCGCCATTACCGCACCGCCGCAGGTCTGACCCCCGAGGAACTGGGCGCCCGCATCTACCTCTCCGCCTCCCAGATCCGCAAGGTCGAAGACGGCATCCGCACTCCGACGGAAGCCCTAGTACGGCAGCATCCAATCGCTAGCTGACCAGGCCGTAGTTGCGTTGCAGGCGTGCGCGTTTGTGGAACCAGCGTGATCGTGCCTGGTGGCGGCGTCGCCATTGGAGCCAGCGGGCTGCGTGGCCGGGTGGTTCTTGGCGGCTGAGTTCGGCGGCGAGCAGTCTCCTGATCTCCCGGACGGACAACGGGATGAGGCCGGGGTCGGGGGGCGGCGCGGCGTCCGGCCCGGCGGGTGGCGGGGCCTGGGTATCGGTGCGGTCGCGCAGCTGGGCGGCGGTGACGGCGCAGATGGCGAAGGCGGCCATGACCAGCACGATGTGCCGCAGGACCGCGGTGTAGAGCCGGGCCTGGCACTGGTCCAGGCCGAAGCAGCCCTTGGCGAGCTCGAAGCTTTCCTCGGCCGGCCATCGCAGCCCGGCTGCCCTGATCAGCCGGGCCTTGGACGCCAGCTGGCCCGCGGGGACGTAGCAGTAGTGGAAGGCGAGCTCGCCGGTCTTCAGGTGACGGCGGACCAGCAGGCTGTGGCGCGGCGAGGCGGTCGCGAGCCAGGCCCACGCGTACCAGCGCTCGCCCTTGGACCCCTGGCCGGCGGAGCGGACCTCCCAGCCCCGCTTGCCCTTCAGCAGCTTCTTCACCGCGTCCGCGCAGGTCATCTTCACGCCAGGTGCGAGGACGAAGACGAAGGACGACGCGACCCGCAGCACGTAAGCCTGCCCACGGTCTTCCAGGAACTGGCGCAGTTCCGTGCAGCTGCCGTAGACCTCGTCGCCGCAGGCAAAGTCGAACGACAGTCCGTCGCCGTAAGCGTCGTCCAGGACGTCGATGCCCAGCTGGCCTTTAGTGCGGAACCGCAGGTCCAGCGGCAGGGCCGTGACCAGTGACTTCACCGGGTCAGCGATGTCCCCGGCCGGGATCCACTGCCTGGCCCCGATCAGCGCGTGACCTGTTTTCTCCCGCACGTAGGATAAATGCACCGTGTTGATCCCGTTCGCGACCCGCCCGGCGCAGCCCATGTACTGGCGTTTCACGCCCGCCGTCGCGCTGCCCTGCTTCTCCTGGCCCGTCTCGTCCAGCGCCCCGACCGTCATCCGCCGGCGCCGCGACTGACGGGCCGCCTCATCCAGCCCGGCCGCCGCATACCGCCTGACCTGGCTCATCGCCGCGGCCTCGTCCCACGACGCCCGGTTCAGCAGCCGCTGCGCCTTAGCCGGCGACCGGTCGCCCGCCTGCTCGGCGACTGTCCACCCGTTCCGCGACGGCAGGTCGCTCACCAGCGCGTTCAGGTACTTCCCGGCCACCAGCCACGTCTGCGTCCGCGCGAAGCACGACCGGACCAGCCCCAGCAGGGCAGACCTCTCCCGCAGCGCCCGCCGGGACCCTATCCTGGCAGCAGCAGCCGCCTTGCTTTCATTTGTCCTCACAAGCACATGATCCCGAGGCGGCTGCCCTTATCTCACGGGATCTTGACGCCCTCGCGTCCCAGCAGCTCAGAACCCCATTGGATGCTGCCGTACTAG
>CAWHMD010000003.1:0-148774 GCA_963830385.1 uncultured Actinomycetes bacterium
AGCTCATCCGGCCGAGGGTCTCGACCGGACCCGCGCCGGGGCGGGTCCACTGCGGCACCGGGCGGCCGGTCGGGCCCCAGGTGGCGTTCCCGTCCGCGTCCGCGCGCCAGTACCAGCACGGGTGGCTGCCCTCCGGCCACCCCGCGGGGCTGTCCTCCCACGCCTCGCCGCGGCCGTAGGGCGTCATGTCGAGCAGGGCGAAGGACGCACAGAACCGCTCGTTGCCCCGGCCGGTGGTGGAGTAGGTGAGGAACGCCCGGTCCCCGTCGCGCAGGAAGCAGGTCAGGTGACCCATGTCCCCGCCGGCCGGCTCGTCCAGGTCGCGCACCGAGTACCAGGGCTGGGCGTACCCCATGAACTCGACGAAGGCGGCCACCTCGTCCCAGCGTCCGGTGGTCACGATCGCGAACGAGACGCCACGGGCGTTGAGGTAGACGCTGCTGTCCTGCAGCTGCCAGGCCGCCACGGTGCAGCCCTCGCACTGCCCCTGGTGCGGCGCGCCGTCGTGCCACATGTGCTTGTAGACCACGAGCTCGTCGCGGCCCTGGAACAGCTCCAGGAACGGCACCGGGCCGTCCGGGCCGGTGACCTCGACCGTCCCGTCGAACTCGACCATCGGCAGCCGGCGGCGGGCCGCCGCCAGGGCGTCACCCTCGCGGGTGTGGGCCTTCTCGCGGACCAGCAGCTCATCCCGGGCGGCCTGCCAGGTGGCCAGGTCGACGATGGGCGGCCGGCCGGTGGCCTGGTCGTCTGGCGTGATCGTCATGGGTCCTCCACGTAGTCCGGCGACGGTCACCAGAACAGACTCGCGGTCCGCCCGGAACTCATCGCCGCCGGCGACCCGATCGCGCCCGCCGGTCAGGTGATCGTGACGCCGCCGTCGACGGCCAGCGTCTGGCCGGTCACGTAGGAGGCGGCGTCGCTGGCCAGGAACACCGCCACCGCCGCGACCTCCGGGCCCTCGCCCATCCGCCCGGCCACGATCCGCGACTTCATCGAGTCCAGGTAGCCGGGCTGGTAGGTCTCGGTCATCTCGCTGGCGAAGAAGCCGGGAGCGATCGCGTTGACCCGGATCCCCTTGCGCCCGGTCCACTGCTGGGCCAGGTCGCGGGTCAGGCCGATCAGGCCGGCCTTGCTGGCGGTGTAGGCGGCCTGCGGCAGCCCGCCGGTGGTGATGCCGAGCACGCTGCTGATGTTGACGATGCTGCTGCCCGGCTTCATGACCCGGCCGCAGGCCTGGGCCATCCAGTAGCTGCCGGACAGGTTGACGTCGAGCACGGCCCGGAACTGGTCCGGCGTCTCCCGGGTGGCCGGCACCGCGGTCCCGACCCCGGCGTTGTTGATCAGGATGTCGACCTGCCCGAACTTCTGCATCGCGGCGTCCACCAGCCGCTGGCAGTCCTCCGGCGAGGCCACGTCGGTCCGGACGGCGATGCCCCGGCGGCCGGTGCTGTCGCAGACGTCGGCCAGGGTCTGCTCCAGCCGGTCCCGGCGCCGGGCGCCCAGCGCCAGGTCGGCCCCCGCCTCCGCCATCGCCCGCGCGAAGTCCACTCCCAGGCCGGAGGACGCGCCGGTGACGACCGCCACCTTGCCGGCCAGCGAGAACAAGTCGGTGATCATGCCGGGCAGCGTACGCCGCCGAGCCCCGCCTCCGGTAAAGGCCCCGGGTAACGGCCTCAGGATACGTAGTGGTCACAATGTGACCACTCGCGGTCGCACCTTATTGCTGGTGCAACTAGTGCTGGCTAATGTCAGGCAAATGGCCGATCTTCACTTCAAATTCCGCGGGCGGATCGCCGCCGTCGCCGGGCTGGCCGCGCTCGCGGTCGCCGCGGCGGGCTGCAGTTCCGGCTCCTCATCGTCCGGCGGCAGTTCCGCCAGTGCCAGCGCGAAGGCGTCGAGTTCCGCCTCCGCCAAGCCCACCGGCAACGTGAACGTCGCCTATGCGTCCTCGCTGCAGTTCCTCAACGAAAAGGTGGTCTCGCCCGCCTTCACCGCGGCCGAGGGCTACAAGTTCGTCGGGCACGGTGGCGCCTCCACCGAGCTCGCCAACGACATCACCGGCGGTGAGCTGACCCCGGACGTGTTCGAGAGCGTCGGCGGCGACAACATCAAGCTGATCGAGCCGAAGTTCACCTCGTGGTACGTCCAGTACGCGGGCACGTCGATCGTGCTGGCCTACAACCCCAAGAGCAAGTACGCGGCCGACTTCAAGGCCGTAGCCGACGGCTCGAAGAACGTCTGCACGCTGTTCAGCAGCACGCTCCAGAGCCCGGGCTTCAAGCTCGGCCGCACCGACCCGAACATCGACCCGCAGGGCCGGGACTTCATCATGATGGTGATGCTGGCCCAGTCCTACTGCCACCTGCCCTCGGACACCGCGGCCAAGATCCTCGGCACCTCGGACTTCGGCACCGCCAGCTCCCCGCAGATCTACGCCGAGGCCTCGCTGGACTCCACGCTGCAGTCCGGCCAGCTCGACGCCTCCAGCGCGTTCATCACCCAGGCGGTGGAGCTGAAGCTGCCGTATGTCAAGCTGCCGGACCAGATCAACCTGGGCAGCGCGGCCGAGAAGGCGGCCTACGCCAAGGCCACGGTCACGGTGAAGAACGGCAAGACCTACAAGGGCTCGCCGCAGGTCATCGACATCACCACGGTCGGCAGCAAGCCCAGCGCGGGCGCTATCGCGTTCGTCAGATACACACTGTCCCCGGCCGGCCTGGCCCAGTACAAGCAGGGCGGCTTCACCGTGCTGACGCCGACGGTGACCGGTGACAAGAGCGCGGTACCCGCCGCGATCCAGAGTGAGCTGGGTAGCTAGCCCAACTGAGCTGAAGCCGGGCGGGCCCGCGACACCGCGGGTCCGCTCGGCTTCAGCCATCGTTTCGGTGATCGGGGCCGCGATCATCTGGATCGCGCTGCTCGGCCCGGTCATCGCGCTGCTCACGCACCTGTCCTGGTCTGGCATCTGGTCGTCGCTGAGCGCCCCGGGGGCGTTCGACCCGCTGCTCATCTCGCTCGAGTCCGGGGTGATCACCCTGGCCGTGCTGTTCGCCCTGTGCACGCCGCTGGCCTGGATGCTGGCCCGGGGCCGGCTGCCGTTCCCGCGGGTGTGGGAGGCCGGTGTCCTGTGCAGCCTGCTGCTGCCGCCGCTGGTCATCGGCCTACTGCTGATCTTCCTGGTCGGCCCCTACACCCCCATCGGCGAACTGATCGGCCACCTGCACCTGTCTGCCACCAACACGTTCCTGGCCCTGTGCATCGCCGAGATCTACGAGTCCGCGCCGTACTACGTGGTCGGCGCCCAGGCCGCGTTCGCCGCCGTCGATCCGCGGCTGGAACAGCAGGCTCAGCTGCTGGGCGACCGGCCGCTGCGGGCCTTCCGCCGGGTCACGCTGCCGCTGGCCACCCCCGGCCTGGCCATGGCCCTGTCGGTCGCCTGGGCGCGGGCCATGGGCGCGTTCGGCGCGGTGGTGATCATCGCCTACCATCCGTACGGCATACCGCTGCAGATCTACACCACGCTGCAGGAAACCGGCCTGCCCACCGCGCTGCCGTTCGCCCTCGTCCTGCTGATCGTGGCGCTGCCGCTGCCGCTGGCCGCCTACATCTGGAGCGCCCGTGCTGGACGCCGACGTCGAGGTTGACCGCCGCGACTTCACCGTGCGGGCCGCCGTGCAGGTGGCCGCGGGGGAGCGGGTGGCCCTGTTCGGCCCTTCCGGCGCGGGCAAGACCACGATCCTGGAGGCGGTCGCGGGCCTGGTCGCCCCTCGCCGCGGCCGGGTCGTGCTCGGTGACCGGGTGCTCACCTCGACCGCCACGCCGGTCCAGCTGGTGCCGCCCTGGCAGCGCCGGGTCGGCCTGCTCCGCCAGGACCCCGGCCTGTTCCCGCACCTGTCGGTCCGCGGCAACCTGACCTACGCTCGCTCGGCCAACCCCAAAGACCCCGCCGCCGCGGCCGAGCTGGCCGAGGTGGCCGCCATCCTCGGCATCGAAGGGTTGCTCGACGCCATGCCGGCCGCTCTGTCGGGCGGCCAGCGGCACCGGGTGGCGCTCGGCCGCCTGCTGCTCGCCCACTGCGACGCGCTGCTGCTGGACGAGCCGTACACCGGGCTGGACGCCAGCTTGCGCCGGTCCCTCACCGAGCTGGTGGTCTCGCTGGTGACCGCCCGTGAGGTGCCCGCGATGCTGGTGGCCCACGAGCTGGCCGATGCCCAGGCGTTCGCCGACCGGCTGGCCGTCCTCGACCGCGGCGAACTGCTCCAGATCGGCCCGCCCGGCCAGGTGGTGCTGCGGCCCGCCTCCCGCCGGGTGGCCGAGCTGGTCGGCTACCTCGGCTTCGTTCCGGCGGGCCCGGCCGCTGTGGCCGGCGTCCATCCCGAGCGGGTTCTGGCCGGGGCCCACCCCGGCCGCGGCCTCGTCCTGACCGGGAGCGTTGCCGCCCGCCGCCCGGCCGGGGCGGGGTGGGAGGCTGACCTGCGCGTGGACGGCACCGTGATCACCTGCCGTCTGCCGGAGCGGCCCGCCGCCGACGGCGGTGAGCTGGTCGTGACCGCGCTCGACCCGCCCCGCTTCGGCCCCGATGGCCGCAATCAGGCCACGGAAGCGGGCGAGCGGTCCGCGTAGCGGGCCACGAACCGCTGCAGCAGGACGGGCGGCTGGGTGACGTCGCTGCGCCGCGCCATGGCCTTTACCTCGTCCGCTTCCTCGGGCGGGAAGTAGCCCGCGTACTTGTAGGCGTCCACCCGGGTGCACATGCCGACGGCGTCCAGCTCGGCGTGGAACTGGGTGGCGTAGACGTTCGCGCCGACCCGGAACGCCTGCACCGGGCAGGCCGCGTTGGAGGCCAGCTGGGCGGCGTGCGGCGGCAGCGTCCGCACCGCCTCCTTGTGCCCGGTGAACGCGCTGAACGTGCCGGGCAGCGCCCCGAACAGCGGGTCTGCGCGGCCCTCCGGGGTGAGTGTGATCTCGACGCAGCTCACCGGCTCGCTGTGGTGGCGATCCAGCACCGCGCCCTCGTGACGGCCCAGCGCCCCGATCCCGTAACAGGCGCCCAGGAACGGGAAGTCCGAGCTGACCACCTCGTGCAGCAGCGTGTGCAGGTCCGCCTCGACCCGGCGCTGGACCGCCGACTTGCGCTCCTCCGGGTCGGTGTAGTTGAACGGGCCGCCGCCCAGCATGATGCCGGACCAGTCCCGCAGGTCAATGGGGCCGAGTGGCCGCTGCTCCAGCCGGATCCGGTGCAGGCTGGCTTGGTCGAGCCCGGAGAAGGTCAGGAACGACTCGTACTCGTTGTCCGACGGCGCATCGTCGGCGCGGATGCCCAGCAGCAGGAACGGCTTCACCGGACCACCCTATTAAAATGCGCGGATGGCACGAGTCATGATCACCGGCTCCACCGACGGGCTGGGCCTGATGGCCGCCCAGCTGCTGCTCGACCAGGGGCACGACGTGACCTTCCACGCCCGCTCGGCGGCGCGGGCCGACGACCTGCGCCGCGCCGAGCCCCGGGCCAAATCGGTGCTGGTCGGCGACCTGGCCAGCCTGGCCGAGACGCGCGACGTCGCCGGCCAGGCCAACGCGCTGGGCCCGCTGGACGCGGTGATCCACAACGCCGGCGTCGGCTACCGTCAGCCGCGCCGGATCGAGACCCCGGACGGCCTGGCCAGCGTCTTCGCCATCAACGTGCTGGCTCCCTACCTGCTGACCGCGCTGATCGCCGTGCCCGCCCGGCTGGTCTACCTCAGCTCGGGCATGTCGCACGGCGGCGACCCCAGCCTGGACGACCCGCAGTGGTCCCGCCGCCGCTGGAACGGCAGCCAGGCCTACAGCGACAGCAAGCTCTACGACACCGTGCTGGCCCTGGCCGTGGCCCGGCGCTGGCCCGGCGTATTGTCCAACGCGGTCGAACCGGGCTGGGTGGCGACCCGGATGGGCGGCGCCGGCGCCCCCGACGACCTGGCCCAGGGCCCGGTCACCCAGGCCTGGCTCGCGGTCAGCCACGACCCCGCCGCCACCGTCACTGGCGGCTACTTTTACCACCAGCAGCCCCGCCAGCCCAACCCCGCCGCCCGCGACACCGCGCTCCAAGATGCCTTGCTGGCCTACTGCGCCGACCTGACCGGCACCCCGTTGCCGCCGTCCGCCTAGGCTAGCTGACATGCTCTTCCCCACCGCTCTCGTCGGCAGTTACCCGCAGCCGGACTGGCTCATCGACCGTGACCGGCTCAGCCACCGGCTGCCGCCCCGGGTCCGGGCCCGCGAGCTGTGGCGCGTTGACCCCGCCTACCTGGAACAGGCCCAGCGGGACGCCACCGTGCTGGCGGTCCGGGACGAGGAGCGAGCCGGCCTGGACATCGTCACCGACGGCGAGCAGGTCAGGGAGAGCTACTCCAACCGGTTCGCGACCGCGCTGGACGGGGTGGACCTGGACCACCCGGGCACGCTGCTGAGCCGCGCCGGCACGCCCAACCTGGTGCCCCGCATCACCGGCCCGATCCGGCGGCGGCACCCGGTCGAGGTCGATGACGTCGCGTTCCTGCGGGCGAACACTGACCGGACCGTCAAGATGACCGTGCCGGGGCCGTTCACCATGGCCCAGCAGGCCGAGAACGACTATTACGCCAGCCCCGAGGACCTCGCCCTGGCCTACGCCGAGGTGGTCAACGCGGAGGTGGCCGACCTGTTCGCGGCGGGCGCCGACGTGGTCCAGCTGGACGAGCCCTGGCTGCAGGCCAAGCCGGAAGAGGCCCGCAAGTACGGGGTCAAGGCGATCAACCGGGCGCTGGACGGCATCACCGGTACCACCGCCGTGCACCTGTGCTTCGGCTACGCCGCGATGGTGGCCGACCGGCCCGAGGGCTACTCGTTCCTGCCCGAGCTGGCCGCCTGCGACTGCGACCAGATCTCGATCGAGACCGCCCAGGCCAACCTGGACACCAAGGTCCTCACCGCACTGGACGGCAAGACGATCATCCTCGGCGTGCTCAACCTGGGCGACGAGGCCGTGGAGACCCCGGACGTCGTGGCCGCGCGGGTCCGCCGGGCCCTGGAGCACGTGCCCGCCGAGCGGCTGATCCTGGCCCCCGACTGCGGCATGAAGTACCTGCCCCGGGACTCGGCCTACGGCAAGCTCCAATCGATGACCGCGGCCGCCGCCCAGCTGCGCACCGAGGCCTGACCCGGCCGGGGTGTATCAGGACGGCCGGTCTCCCCTCCGCCTCAGCAAGAGGCATGGGGAGGGGATCCGGTCATGGACGAGACACGGGGCGGCCAGGCTGACTGGGCGATTTGCTGTTCCGGCGGGGGTATCCGGTCGGCCACGTACTGCCTGGGGGCGCTGCAGAGCCTGGCTCGCGGGCTCTACCCGCGGGCCAGGTGGATCGTCGGGGTATCGGGCGGCAGCTACATCGCCGCCTCGATGAGCCTGGTCCGGCACGGCCTCAACGGCAGCGACGACGAGCCTGCTTACGAGCCCGGGTCGGCCGAGGAACAGCACCTGCGTAACAACACCCGCTACATCGCCCCCGACGCCAAGACCGTCCTCGTCGGCGCGCTGTCCCTGCTGCTCGGGGTGGCGGTCACGTTCACGCTGGTGATGGCCCCGGTGTACGCGCTCAGCCACGTCTGGGGCTGGCTGCTGCGGAGCCAGTCGATCCTCACCTGGACCCGCGGCCACGGGGCGTCGGCATCGATCACCGCCTGGTCGTGGTGGCTGGCCCCCGCGGTGGCGGCCGGCCTCACGCTGATCCTGTTCACGTTCTGGTGGGCCACGCTGCCCACCCAGGGCGCCTACCGCGGCGCCCAGCGGGCCCGCTGGACCGGCTGGGCCGCGTTCATCACCGCCGTCCTGGCGCTGGCCATGCTGGCCGCCCCGCCGGTGATCGCCTGGCTGTACCACAGCACCGGCACCGTCGGCACGATCGCGCACGCCATCGGCTTCGGCGGGGCCGGGCACTGGACGTTCGGCACGCTGACCGGCCTGGGCGCCGCGCTGATCGCCGCGGCCGGCTGGTGCCGCAAGCAGCTGGCCAAGGTCAAGGTCGACCAGACCCAGCAGGTCCAGGCCGACTCGACCGGGCTGGGCAAGACCGTGGCCCGGTACGCGACCAGCCTCCTCACCCCCTGGCTGGCCAGCGCGATCGTGGTCGCGATCGGCGCGCTGGCCGCGCTGACCTGGACCGGTTCGGCCGCCCACACCGGCTACACCCGCGGCCAGCTCGTCCCGGTGGCGGTCGCGGTCGCGGTCATGCTCGGCACCCGGGCCGTCGCCGACTTCAACCGGCTGTCGCTGCACGACGTGTACCGCTGGCGGCTGGCCACCGCCTACGCCGTGACCCGGGCCGCCTGCGAACAGACCAACCCCGGGCAGCGGCTCCAGCGGCTGGCGAAGGCCGCCCGCACCCGGCTGTCCGACCTCAAAGAGGACCCGACCGGCCTGGTCATCTGCACCACCGCCAACATCAACTCGGGCGGCGACGTGCGTCCCGGCCAGGGCGGCTACTGCCTGGCCTGGGACGCGCAGAAGGCGACCTTGCGAGGGGCGCCCGGTTCGGCCGAGAAGTGCCAGACGGCCCGCACGGTGGACTACGAGAACCTGGCCGGGCTGAGGCTGTTCGACCTGGTCGCGATCAGCGGGGCGGCGGTGTCGCCGCTGATGGGCAGCGCGACCAAGGTCGCCTACCGGATCCTGCTGACCGCGACCAACGTCCGGCTCGGCGTCTGGCTGCCGCATCCACGGGTGGTCCGGCATGCCCGCGAGTACCTCGAAAGCCACCCCGGCCAGGACGACAGCCGGTGGACGGTGTGCTTGCTGCTCGCGTGGTACGTGCTTCCGCACCCGCGCTGGCACGCCAGCCAAGAGAAGCAAGATCGGTCCAAGGCCCGCGAAGCCCGGCTGTGGGCGCACGTGCTCCAGGCCCGCGAAAAGGCCGCCCGCGACGGCCGACGGCGTCTCGGCGCCCTGCTCTGCTGGCGGGTCATGCAGCCGACCATGGGCCTGCTCTGGGCGGAGGCGGCCGGGCACACCAGCTACCGCGCCACCTGGATCAACGTCTCCGACGGCGGTCACTACGACAACCTGGGGATGGTCGAGGCGCTGCGCCGGAATCCGGCCCGGGTGCTGGTGCTGGACGCCAGTGGTGACCACGCCAACACCTGGTCCACCCTGGGCGGCTCGATGTCGCTGGCCCGGATCGACGCCGATGTCGATATCGCCTTGCGCCCCGAGACCATGATCGACAAGGGCGCCCATCTCGACGGCGGGGAAGTCAGCCGTCCGTGGGCGCGCGGCCGGTTCCAGCCGCGCACCAGCCCCAGCCTGCCCGCCGCCCTCGACGACCCGAACCTCTGGGTGTGCAAGCTCGGCTGGTGGCAGAGCGTGCCCTGGGACGTGGTGGCCTACGCGAAGAACCACTCCAGCTACCCGTGCGAGCCCACCCTGCAGCAGCTGTACGACGGGTCCGAGTTCGAGGCCTACCGCGAGCTGGGCGCCTGCGCCGTGGACGTCGCGGCCCATGACGGCGGCCTGCCGAACACCGCACCGGCCCCGCCGGACGAGACCAGCCCTTCCCAGGCCGACCTGGCGCCGGTCGCGTAGCCAGGTCGACCGAGGATCCTCAACCGATCGGTTGACAATCCGAGCCCGCCTCGACTATTATCAACCACATGGTTGAGGATCAGGCCGCGATCGACGCGGTGTTCCACGCGCTGGCCAGCCAGCCCCGCCGCGAGCTGGTGCTGCGGCTGTCGGCCGGGCCGCTGACCGTCGGCGAGCTGGCGGCGCCGCTGGACATGTCGCTGGCCGCCGCGGCCAAGCACGTACAGGTGCTGGAGCGGGCCGGCCTGATCCGCCGGACCATCGACGGGCGCCGGCACATCTGCCGGCTCGATCCGGGCCCGCTCGCCACCGCTCACGGCTGGCTGGCCTTCTACCAGCGATTCTGGGACGAGCGGCTCGGCGCCCTGGACGACCTGATGCGTACCGAGGAGGAGCACGGCTATGACGAACGCCATTGAAGTCCGGCTGGAGCGGACGATCGCGGCCCCGCCCGAGCGGGTCTACCGGGCCTGGCTCGACCCCACGCTGCTGGCCAGCTGGATGTCACCGGGACCGTTCGAGCTGACCCGGGCCGAGGTCGACGAGCGGCCCGGCGGCCATTACCGGATCTGGCACACCGAAAGCGCCACCGGCACCCCGTCCGGCGGCTTCGAAGCGACCATCACCGACCTCGTTCCCAACCAGCGCCTGGCCTTCGACTGGGGTTTCGTGGGCCCCGAGCGCGAAGACGGCCCGGTCTACGACTCCCGGCTCACGCTCACGTTCGCGGCCGCGCCGGGCGGGGCGACCCTGCTCACCCTGGTCCACGAGCGGCTCGGCGCGCTGGCGGCCGCCATGCCTGAGGCGGCGGCCAGCGTCGGCGCCGGCTGGGAGGATGTCCTCGGCCAGCTGGCCGACCTGGCCGAACGCGGCGAGCTCAGCCCGGTCGGCTAGGCCCGTCAGCCAGGGGGAACGCGGCCACGATCCGGTCCGCCACCAGCTGGGCGGTCTCGGCGCAGGCGGTGGTGCCGCCGTTGGCGTACTCCTTGACCCCGTCGCCGACGTTCCACAGGTTGGCCAGCGGGGTGGCCGGGGCCAGATCGAACCCGGCCACCGCCCGCTGGGGCGGCCACTCGTCCCTGGTCACCACCGTCGACAGCACCCGCGCGCGGACCCCGAAGCCGGGGATCGCGTCGTCGAGGTCGGCGAACAGCTGGTCGGTCTCGGCCACCGCGTCGAAGTCACCGACCGACGGCTGCGGCACCCCGGCCGCCACGTAGAGGTTCCAGCCCGGCGGCGCCATCTCCGGGCACAGGTCGGTGAAGTTGGCCATGTAGGCCAGCCGCCGGGTGACCGCGAAGCTGAGCATGCCGGGCACGTCGATCAGCCGTTCCTGGCTGGCGAAGTTGACCGCGATCATCGCGGCCGGCCGGTCGGCCCGCTTGACCGAAGCAACGTACTCGTCCCCGAACGCGGCCGGCCCCGCTAGACGCAACGTTGCGGCTGGCCCGATGTCGCTGACCACGACGCGGGCCCGCACGGCCTGCGGACCGCCGTCCCCGCCCGCGCGCCCGTCCCCGCCCGCGCGCCCGTCCCCGCCCGCGCGCCCGTCCCCGTTAGCCCCATCAGCCCCACTGGCCGGCCGCAACGCCGCCCGCCCCACCTGTCCCTCAGACACCTCCAGCGACTCAACCTCCGTGTCCAGCCGCACCTCGCCACCGTGCCGCTCGACCACCTCGGCCAGCGCCCGCCACAGCCCGATCGTCCCTTCCGGGTGGAAGCCGAACCGCTTGAACGCGCTCTTGCGGGTGAAGTAGGTCAGGAACACCCGGGCCGGCAGCTCTTCCGAGCTGACCGCGAACACCGAGGCGCACATGTTGCGGAAGATTCCCTGCACGCTCTCGTTGCGGGTGAACTTCCTGACCCAGTCGGCGGTCGACAGCTCATCGGCCGGCAGCCCGCTGTCCGACCGGGCCGCGCCCAGCCCGGACAGCAGCTTCGCGCCCTGGCGGGTCAGCTTGGACAGCAGGAACCCCCAGCCGCCCCCGGTGACGTCGACGTCCTTGCCGCCGATCCGGTACAGCAGCGGCGGCTTGGGCTCGCGAATGTCGAACGCCGCGCCCACCTCGCGGCAGGTCTGCTCGGTGATCCCGCCGGTCTCGATGACGATCGCGCCGTTGTTGACCTTGAACCCGTCGATGTCGTCAGTCGACGCCCGGCCGCCGACCTTGCCCAGCCGCTCCACCACCAGCACCCGGTAGCCGCGATGGGCCAGCCGGGCCGCGGTGAACAGCCCGCCCGCGCCCGCGCCGATCACCAGCACATCCCAGTGCTCACTCCCGGCTGAGGTCACCCGAGCTCACTTCCGACCAGGGAAACGAACGACACGCAGCTCCCGGGCCGCCCGCCCAGGTTGTGGGTCAGCGCCAGCTCGGGACCGGAAAGCTGCCGCTCGCCCGCCTCGCCCCGGAACTGGAGCCACGCCTCGTAGAGCATCCGCAGCCCGCTGGCCCCGACCGGGTGGCCGAACGACTTCAGCCCGCCGTCCGGGTTGACCGGCAGCCGGCCGCCCAGCTCGAAGTCGCCGGCCAGGATGTCCCGCCAGGCCTGGCCCCGGTCACTGAACCCCATGTCCTCCATCAGCACCAGCTCGGTCGGGGTGAAGCAGTCGTGCACCTCGGCCAGCGAGATCTGCCGCCGCGGGTCGGTCACCCCGGCCTGGGTGTAGGCGTCGCCGGCCGACCGGACCACTTCGGGGAACGTGGTGTAGTCGTAGTCCGGGTCGACCGCCCCGAGGGCGGGCCCGGCCACCAGCGACAGCGCCTTCACGTAGACCGGGTGGTCGGTGTACCGCGCCGCGTCTTCGGCCCGGACGATCAGCGCGGCCGCCGCGCCGTCGGACACCCCCGAGCAGTCGAACACGCCCAGCCGCCCCGCGACCTTGGGCGCGGCCTCGATCTTGTCTTTCGGCACTTCCGACCGGAACTGGGCCTTGGGGTTGCGGGCCCCGTTGACGTGGTTCTTCCAGGCCACGTGGGTCATGGCCGCGCGCATCGCGGCCGGGTCCACCCCGTAACGGGCGCAGTAGGCCGGGTCGAGCATCGAGAACGCGGCCGGGGCCGTCATCGACAGCTCGGACGCGGTGCCGTCGCCCGGCGGGTCACCGCGCAGCAGGCCGGAGAACCCGGAGTCCTTGAGCTTTTCCACCCCGGTCGCCATCACCACGTCGTAGGCGCCCGCGGCCACCGCGTAGCAGGCGTTCCGGAACGACTCTGAGCCGCTCGCGCAGTAGTTCTCCACCCGCGTGACCGGCTTGTACCCGGTGGCCAGGGCCTTGCTCAGGGTCAGCCCGGACTGCCCGGACCCGAGCGTGCCCAGCCAGTAGGCGTCCACGTCAATGTCAGCCGGCACCGTGCCCAGGCATTCGCTCACCGCGTCGATCAGCAGGTCCCCGGCCGACTTGCCCCAGTGCTCCCCGAACGGGGTGCAGCCCATCCCGATGATCGCCACCCGATCGGCTATCCCATGACTAGCCATCAGACAACCCGTGCTTTCCAGAAGTAGTTGTGCACGCCGCCCGCCGTGAACAGGCGGCGGAACACCAGCTCCACCCGGGACCCGACCGCCAGCCGGTCCGGGTCGGCGTCGGCCACCTCGAGCGCGTAGCGGCCGCCGCCGTCGAAGTTGACCACGGCGTCGACCAGCGGGGGAGAGGGGGAGAAGGCCAGCCGGTCCACGGTGAACGTGGCCACCGTGCCCATCGTGCTCGCCAGCCGTGCCTCTCGCCGCTGGTCCACCGCTCCGCAGCGATGACACACCCGGGCCGGCGGCAGCTGTACGAAGCCGCAGCTGGTGCATCGTGATCCGGAAAAGCTGAACTTCCACTCCCCGGTTCGCGCGCTGGGCGGAGCGGCCGGGCGGTCCGGCTCGGGCCGCCGCGGTGGTTCCCGTTCCAGCAGCCCCCGCCAGGTCAGGTAGCGGGCGTAGGGAACCGGCACCCCCGACTTGAGCTGCGCGCCGACCGCCACCGGCTGGCGCCGGGCTGGGAGCAGCTCCGTGGTGCGGAGCACCAGGGCGTCGCAGCCGTCGGCGGCGCTCAGCATCAGGATCGTCTGGGCCGGCTCGGCCGAGTCGAGCACGGCCGCCAGCGCCACCCCGGCGTCGGCCACCCCCGCGTGCCCCACCGGCGAGAACGTGGTCGAGGTGGTCCCGGTGACCAGCGACTTCCCGCGCTTGGCGACCGCAGCGTTGGGGGAGACCACCACCACGTGGTCGGCTTTTTCAATACCGGCATCGGCCAGCGCCGCCACCGCGGTGGCCCGGATCAGCGGCGCGTACTGCTCATAGCCGAAGCGCTCTTCCCACACCTGCGCGAACGCCTGCTCCGGCCCGCGCCACCGGTCCAGTACCTCGGCGGTTCGCGAGGCCCGTCCAATCACATGCGCGATCGCGCCGCTGCCGTCACTCGCGTCCCCCGCACCGAAGACGAACGCCGCCGCTGCGTCCCCGCCGCCGCGCTCGTCCGCCGACCCCGGCTGCCCGGTCCGCACGTCGCCCACCACCGCGATCCCGCCCAGGCCGGCCGCGCTGGCCAGCGCCGCCATCCCTGACCGGGCCGAACCAGCCAGGTCCGCGGCGAACCCCTCACTCCCCAGACCCAGCGCGGTGTGGATGGCCGCCGCGTTGGTCTTATCGAGGTACGCCGGCGAGGTGGTGGCGAAGTACAGGTCGCGCGGGGGCGCCCCCGGCAGCACTGACAGGGCTGCCCGGGCCGCCGCCACCCCCATCGTCGTGCTGTCCTCGTCGAACGAGGCCACCACTCGCTGGCCCCTTCCGCCGCCGCTGCCCAGCGTGGCGCCCACCTCGGCCAGGTCCACGCGACCCGGCGGCAGGTAGGCGCCGTAGCTGAGCAGCTCTCTCATGCCGTCTCGAACACCGCCGCCACGCCCTGGCCGCCGCCCACGCACATGGTTTCCAGCGCGTACCGGCCCCCGCGGCGCCGCAGCTCGTGCAGCATCGTGGTCAGGATCCGGGCGCCGGTGGCGCCGATGGGGTGGCCGAGCGAGATCCCCGAGCCGTTCACGTTGAACTTGTCGTCGATCTCGTCCAGCTTGAGGCCCCAGCCCTGCAGCACCGACAGCACCTGGACGGCGAACGCCTCGTTCAGCTCGATCAGGTCCATGTCCCCGAAGCCGAGGCCGAGCCGGCCGAACAGCTTGGCCACGGCCGGGACCGGCCCGATGCCCATGGTGGCGGGCTCGCAGCCGACCGCCGTCCAGCCGACCAGGTAGGCCAGCGGCTCCAGGCCCAGTTCTTCGAGCTTGTCCTCGGCTACCACCAGGCAGGCGGCGGCCGCGTCGTTCTGCTGGGCCGAGTTGCCCGCGGTGACGGTGCCGTCCTTCATGATCGGGCGCAGCTTGCCCAGTGTCTCCGGGGTGGAGTCACCGCGCACGCCCTCGTCGGTGTCGAACACCACCGGGTCGCCCCGCCGCTGCGGCACCTCGATCGGGATCACTTCTTCCGCGAACTTCCCGTCCGCCCAGGCGGCGGCCGCGCGCCGCTGGCTGCGGACCGCGTACTCGTCGGCCGCCTCGCGCCCGATGCCGAACTGGCGGGACAGGTTCTCGGCGGTCTCGATCATGCCGCTGATCGGCCCGAACCGCCATTCCGGCTGCGAGCGCTCGCGGCCCCGGTCCAGCCGGTCGTACAGGTTCACGTTGCCGGCCCGGCTGCCCCAGCGGACCGAGGTGGAGTAGTACTCGATGTTGCTCATCGACTCGACGCCGCCCGCCACCACCACGTCGGCCGCCCCGGTCTGCACCATCATCGCGGCGGTGGCCACCGCCTGCAGGCCGCCGCCGCAGCGCCGGTCGATCTGCAAGCCGGGCACCGCGATCGGCAGGTCCGCGTGCAGCGCGGCCCAGCGGCCGATACAGGGCGCCTCGGAGTTGGCGTAGGCCTGGGCCAGCGCCACGTCCTCGATCCGGGCCGGGTCCACCCCCGACCGCTCGACCACCGCCCGGATCACGGTCGCGGCCAGGTCCTCGGCCGGCAGCGGGCGCAGCGTGCCGCCGAACCGGCCGACCGCGGTCCGCAGCGGGTTCACGATCGCGGCCCGGGTCATCGCAGGGCTCCGTTCATCGGGGGTGTCCTCCAAAGGGCAACGGCGGGTAGGTGCTCATGACGACGTTAACCCGCCCCGTCGTCGCGCCAGCGATCCGCCGACGGGTCGAGCAGCCGGCCGAGGTGGTCCTCGCGCAGCCAGATGATCGTCTCCAGTTCGAGCGCGTCCAGGTAGCGGACCTTCCCGCCGCGCAGGTCCTCCAGCCGCAGCCGCGGCCCGTTGGCGGTGTCGTCGACCCGCACCGAGACCGCCGCGAACTCACTGGCAACCACCGCATCCTGCGCACTCATTCAGATCAGGAATCCCAACGTCGGGAGGGGCTCGTCCAGGTTGACCAGCACCACCTTCTTGTAGGCCAGCCGAAGGCCCGCCTCGGTCCGCCGCAGCCGGTAGGTCGTGCGGCCACCCCACAGCTGCAGCCCGCGCGGCCGCGACTCCAGCAGCAGGAAGTTCGCCCAGGCCTCGGTGTCCCCGTTATCGGCCCGGCCCCGGATCTCCACGTTCGAGATCAGCCGCCGCAGGTGGGAGGCCGGCGACTGCGCGTACCGCCTGCCCGTCCGCAGCTGGTTCAGCCGGGTCGCGATCCGGTTCCGGTTGTCGTAGATGACCGACACCTCGGTCCCCGGATCCGCGTCCGCCCGCCCCGCCGGCACCCAGTAGATCGCGTCGTCGGTCCACAGAGCTTCCCACCCGTCGTAGTCGCTCTCATCCGCCAGACGCGCCTCCAGAAACAGGAACTCCTCCACCTCCCCCCGCGTCAGCTCCACCCCACCAGCCCCATTAGCCCCACGCGCCACACCAGCCTCAGCAGTCACTGGGCCTCCATCAAGGCCCGGTAGTGCGCCCAGAACCCGCGCATGCCCACCTCGTCGGTGGCCGACCCCACCGGGTGCCCGTCCGCGTCCACCGCCTCCCGGTCCACCCCGCGGCTGACGTCGAGCCACTCCGGGGACCGCGCCGCCAGCCCGGCCTGGTTGCGCTCGTACATCTCGGTGTCGTCGGCCAGCAGCATGCCCGCCGGCCCGACCGAGCCGATCGACTGCGAGATGACCCGCCGGTTCAGCTCCCGCCCGCCCGCGAACTGCACCGCGGTCACGTACTGCACACACTCCCCGGGCGCCACCGGCTGGATGTTGAACACCTGGATCTCGGCCACGAACAGGTTCGGGAAGATCATCACGTGCGGCCCGCCCTCGACCAGGATCTGCTCGGCCTCGGCCCCGTAGGAACGCCGCATCGCGGCCGCGTACTCCGGCACCCGCTGCTCGGTGGTGCCGAACCACCGCATCGGCTGCCCGAACTTCCGGAACTCGGGCCGCAGGTCGTTCTCGCTGTGCCCGCCGCCCAGGTCCCGGGTCACCGCGGCCGACTTGTCGCTGTAGAGCGCGCCGATCGGGCTGTCGGTGACGCTGAAGATCGAGCCGTGCACGAACTGCGGGTGGTACCCGTCGGTCTCGTTCTCGGCCAGCAGCTTCCAGTTGGCCCGGGTCCGGTGCTTGAGCCAGCCCGCGGTCAGCTCCACCCGGCCCTCCGGCGACAGCGCGGCCAGCCGGTCCAGTTCCCCGGCGGCCGCGCCCAGGTGCTCGGCCAGCGAGGGCCCGTCCGCGGCGAAGCTGCCGAACACGAAGCCCTGGTGGGAGTCCACCCGCGGCACCCGGCCGAGCGCCAGCCGCCGCTCCAGCGCGCCCTTGCCCCCGTACCCCCTGTTGAACGGGTAACCGAGCAGCTCACCGGTGTTGCGGTAGGTCCAGCCGTGGTACGGGCAGCGGAACGACCCGGAGTTGCCGCGCTCGTCCTCGCACACCTGGTTGCCGCGGTGCGCACACCGGTTGAGCAGCAGGTGCACCCGCCCGTCCCGGTCCCGGGTCATGATCACGTCCTGCTGGCCGAGCTTCTTGCGCACGTAGTCATTGGGCTGGGCCACTTCGCTCTCGTGGCCCACGAACACCCAGGTCGTGTACCAGACCCGGGCCAGCTCCTCGGCGAAGATCTCCGGCGACGTGTACAGCGACCCGTGCACCTGGGCCGGCCGGATCAGCGCCCCGTAGTCCCGTCGCTCCAGCAGGTCGGTCACTGCCCCGCCCCGCGGATCCCCAGATCGGACAAGCCCAGATCGGACAAGCGCTGCTCGGCCAGCGGGACCAGCCGGTACTTCTGGACCTTGCCGGTCGGGGTCTTCGGCAGGTCGTCCTGCTCCAGGAAGACGACCTGCTTGGGCACCTTGAACCGGGCCAGCCGGGCCTTGCACAAGGCGATCACGTCGTCCTCGGTGATGGCCGAGCCGGCCCGCCGCACCACCACCGCGCAGCCGATCTCGCCCCACCGCTCGTCGGTCAGCCCGATCGCGAACACCTGGGCGATGTCCTCGTGCGCGCTGAGCAGTTCCTCGATCTCCCGCGGCATGACCAGCTCGCCGCCGCTCTTGTACAGCTCCTTGCTCCGCCCGGTCACCCGCAGGTAGCCGTCCGGCCCGACCAGGCCCAGGTCGCCGGAGCGCAGCAGGCCGTCGGAGGACAGCACGGCCGCGGTCTCCTCGGGCTTGCCCCAGTACCCGGTCATCGTGGTCGGCCCGAACGAGGCCAGCTCGCCCTCGGTTCCCTGCGGCAGCGGCTCGCCGGTCAGCGGGTCCACCGTCAGGTAATGGCACAGGTCGCCGCCGTAGTCCGGCAGGCCGGCCGGCCCGGCCAGCTTCACGCGCCCCACCGTGCTCGACGACAGCTCCAGCCGGTCCTCCGGCAGGGTCAGCGTCATCGCGCCGCCGCACTCGGTCATCCCGTAGCCGGTGACGATCTCGCTGATGTTCAGGTCGTCGCGGAACTTCTCCCAGATCCACACCGGCGCCGGCGCCGACCCGCACAAGATCGCGGTCAGCGTGGACAGGTCGTATTCCTTCAGGTCCGGGTGCTCGATGATCGCCACCGCCATCGTCGGCACACAGAGGATGTCTGTCGCCTTGTGCTGCTGCACACCCAGCAAATAAGAGACCGGGCTGAAGCTGGTCTGGGGGATGATCGCGCCGCCCACGAACATGACCGACAGCAGGCCCTCGACGTACCCGAACATGTGGTAACACGGCAGCGAGAACAGCACCCGCCGCCCGTCCTCGTACGCTCGCGTGAGCGCCGACGCGTACCCGGTCCGCTGCACCGCGTCGTGGGTGACCATGACGCCCTTGGGGGAGCCGGTCGTCCCCGAGGTGTAGAGGATGTCGCCCACGTCTTCGGGCCAGGCCAGCCCGTCGGCCGCCCGCCCGGCGTGGCCGTCGCCCAGCTGGGCCAGGCCCTCCACCTCGGTCACGCCGTCCCGGTGCCGCCCGTCGGTGCTCAGCAGCACCACCCGGCGCAGGTCCGGCAGCGCCGCCAGCTCCAGGTCGCCGCCGGAATCCCAGCCGGGCGCGATGTCGTCCAGCATGCCCAGGTAGTCCAGTCCGGCGAACCCGGTCATGGTGATCAGCATGTTGCACCGCGACTGGGCCAGCACGTACCCGAGCTCGTCGCGCCGGTAGAGGTAGTTGAACGGGATGGCCACCGCGCCGGCCCGCGAGATCGCGAACTTCAGCGGCACGAACTCGAGGTAGTTGGCCATCACCATGCCGACCCGGTCACCGGGCCGGACGCCCATGGCCGCCAGCCCGTCGGCCAGCCGCCGCGACCACTGCGCGGTCTGCTCGTAGCTGACCGTCCGGTCGTCGGTGATCACGAACGGCCGGTCCCGGTACTGCCCGGCGCAGTCGTCCAGCCGTTCGTGCAGCGTCCGCGGCACCCAGCCGGCGAACCGTTCGCGCAGGTCCTGGCGGCGCGTCTCGATGTCCAGGGCCATGGCTCCTCGCTTTAATGGAGATTAAAAAGTAGCCTAGATGATGCCCAGCCCGTCCAGCAAGGTTTTACGGCCAGCCACTCTGCCCCTCCGGTTGGCCGCGACCGTCGCCATAAGCGGCCACGGAAAACCGGCGGCCGCTTCTCCCGGAACGCCGCCACGCCCTCGGCGAAGTCGGCCGAGCCGTAGCTGGCCGCCATCGCCTCGGCTTCCAGTTTCAGCGTCTCCGCCCGGCCGAGCGGGTACCGGCCGATCGTGGTCTTGATCGCGGCCAGCGCCAGCGGCGGCCCGGCCGCCAGCCTGCGCGCGTCCTCCAGCGCCGCCGCCACCGCGTTGCCCGGCTCGGTGACCACGTCGATCAGGCCCATGCTGAGTGCCTCGGCCGCCTTGGCCCGCTGCGCGAACATGAGGAACTGCTTGGCCCGGGCCGGCCCGAGCCGCTCCGGCAGCGTGGCCATGATGCCCATGTCGCCCGCCAGCCCGATCCCGGTGAACGCCGCCCCGAACCGCGCGTCGGCCGCCGCCACGATCCGGTCACAGGCCAGCGCCAGTGACAGCCCGGCCCCGAACGCCGGTCCCTCCACCGCCGCCAGCACCGGCTTGGTGCCGCTCCACAGGGTCCGCACGACCTGCTGCGTCAGCTCGGCCCGGGCGACCGCCTCGTCGCCGGTCAGCGTGCTCATCGCGCCAATGTCCCCGCCCGCGCAGAACGCGCCGCCCGCCCCGGTCAGCACCAGCACGCGCACCCCGTCGTCGTCGCCGGCCGCCGTCAGCGCCCCGATCAGCTCCCGCCGCAGCGGCAGGTCGAACGCGTTGCGGACCTGGGGCCGGTTCAGCGTGATGATCCGGATGCCGTCTTCGTCCCGCGTCAGCACGACTGGCTCGTCACTCATTGCCGATGCCTTCCATTGCCGGTGCCTTCCGCTCGGTGCCCGGGCCCGCGGCTCGCCTCAGGATCCCGTGAACTTCGGTGCCCGCCGTTCCAGCACGGCCGCCAGCCCCTCGCGGGCGTCGGCCGAGCCGGACAGTTCGGACACCGTTCGTGCCTCCTCGGGCAGCCTTTCATGGACGGTGGCGCCGACCCCGGCCCACACCAGCCGCTTGGTCGCCGCCAGGGCCAGCGGGGCGCTGGCCGCCAGCTCTGCGGCCAGCTCATCAGCCCGGGCGCCGAGCCGATCGTCCGGCACGACCTCGGTCACCACGCCCAGGCCGAGGGCCTCGGCCGCGGACAGCGTCGGGTTGGTGAGCAGGATCCGCATGGCCTGCCGCAGCCCCACCAGCTGGGTCAGCGTGACGGTGGTGCCCGCATCCGGCGCCATCCCCACCCGGACCGCGCCGGAGAAGAACTTCGCCGACTCGGCCGCCACCACCAGGTCGGCCGCGCACACCAGCCCGAACCCGCCGCCCCCGGCCGCGAACCCCTGCACCTGCGCTATCACCGGGGCGCCGAGCTGCACCAGCGCCGACGTGGCCAGCTGGAGCCAGCTGGTCGCCTCCCGCAAATAGCCCGGCAGCGCCTCGCCCTTACTGGCGAACGTCCGCACGTCACCCCCGGCGCAGAAGTTCTTGCCGGCTCCGCTGAGCACCACCACCCGCACCCGCGGATCCCCGTGGCACCACATGATCGCCTCGTGCAGCCCTCGCAGCAGCTCCACGTTCATGCCGTTGGCCGCGTCCGGCCGGTTCAGCCGGATCCGCGCCACCCCGGCCTGGTCCAGGTCGAGCAGCACCGGCTCATCACCGATCACCACATCACCCACGCCGATCACCCCATGAAAAATCCACGCTGGTCACCCATGAGGAACCCACGGCGGTCACCCCATGACAACATTTTCGAATCCAGGCTAAATTATGCTCTCATGGATCTAGGCCTCGCCAACGCCCGTGTGCTGGTTACCGGCGGAGGCTCCAACATCGGCCGCGGTATCGTGCACGGTTTCGCCGCCGAGGGCGCCCGCCTGGTGATTGCCGACGTCGACGCCGGCCAGGCGGCCAAGGTCCAGGCCGAAGCGCTCGAGCGCGGCGCTGCCGCCGCCGAGCTGGCCATCGGCGACCTGACCGCCGACGGCGCGGGGGAGCAAGCGGTCGCTCCGCTGCTGGACCGCTGGGGTGGCGTCGACGTCCTGGTCAACAACGCAGGCTGGAGCGTTCCTGGCTTCCTGGCCGAGGACACCGACCGCTCCCGCTGGCAGCGTCTGGTCGAAGTCAACTTCTACACAGCGATCGCCTGCACCCAGGCCGCGATCCCCGCCATGCGCGACGCCGGCTCGGGCGCCATCGTGTTCATCGCCAGCGATGCCGCCTTCGGCCAGATCCGCCAGGGCATCTACGGCGCCACCAAAGCCGCCCTGATCGCCCTGGCCCGTACCACCGCCCGCGAACACGGCCGCCACGGCATCCGCGCCAACGTCGTCTGCCCCGGCCTGGTCCTCCCCGACAGCCCCGACGCCGTCGGCGCCGCCAGCCTCTGGTCGGCCGGCCAGGACGCGGTCTTCAACGACAAGCAGATCGACTACCTGAAAAAGGACACCCCCCTCCGCCGCCTCACCACCGCCGCCGACATCGCCAACACCGTCACCTGGATCGCCTCCAACCAGGCTGCCCGCCAGGTAACAGGCCAAGTCATCTCCGTCAGCGGCGGCTACACCATGCCCTGACCCACATTCCACTAGCCCGGCCGCCCGCTGCCTGCCCCGGCCACCCCCCGCGTGCCCGTCCGCGTGTCCCAGCCCCTCGGCGTGCCACCAGCCTCTCGCCGTGCCGCCAGCCACTCAGCCTGCCACCAGCCCCTCGGTGTGCCACCGGCGCAGCCGCAGCCGCCCACGGCGAGCCGCCAGGTGCCGCCGCCCAGCATTTGCACATGAATTTCACCGGCCGCCAATATCGCCTGCCCAAAGCCACCATTCGCCCGTCAACTGCACATTCAAATTCAAAGCCCCCTCCATAAAACTCCACACGGAACAATTTCAGGCGAACCATTTTTCGATACTCCTTCCAAAATGACAAATTACTCGATACTATGTTCGCATAGCAGCAATCCAGCGCGATCGGCGGTGATCAACATGCCGGGACCGGACCTTCTTGCGGAGGTGGATGCTCAGCGTCAGCGGCGTGCCGCCGACGCTGAGCGCGAGGTGCTGGCCGCGGGTTTCCGGCCTCGCCCGGCCACGGTCACCTCACGCTCGGGCTCCGGGTTCGAATCGGGCGGCGTGCTCGACACGTCCGAGCCCGGCGCGGTGCTGGCCGGGCTGACCGACGCCGCCACCCGTGACGGCCGTCTGGCCGAGCTTTTCGACGACGAGCTGATCGGCGTCATCCGGGCCTGGCGCCGGATCGAGTCGTGGAGCAGCGGCGGCCTGATGATGGCGATCGCCGAGCTGGCCCGCCGGCGCCCGGCCGAACGGACCCCGCCCGCCCCACCTGGGGCGTTCCCCGCGCAGCTGAGCGAGTTCATCTCCGACGAGGTAGCGGCCGCGCTGACCTTGTCCGCCCGGACCGCCACGGCCTACCTCGATCTGGCCCTCGACCTCGCCACCCGGTTGCCCGCCACGGCGCAGGCCCTACGGGCCGGCGTGATCGACTACCTCAAGGCCCGGCTCATCGCCGAGGCCACCCGGGTGCTGAACGACGCCGACGCCCGCGCGGTCGAGGCCCGGATTCTCCCCGCGGCCGGCAAGCAGACCATGGGCCAGTTGCGCGCGGCCGTCAGTCGCGCCGTGCTGGCGGTCGACCCCGAGGCCGCCACCAGGCGCCGCGAAGAAGCCCAGAAAGACCCCCGAGTCCTCCGCTGGCAAGAGGATGCCGGGACCGCTGCCCTGGCCGGCTTCGGCCTGCCGCCCGCCGACGTCCTGGAAGCCGATCAGCGCATCACCGCCCGCGCTCTCGCGCTGCGCGACGCGGGCCTGTCCGGTCCCCTGGAAGAGCTACGGGCCCGCGCCTACCTCGACACCCTCCTCGGCCAGGACTCCGCTCCACCGCCAGCAAAGGACCCCGCCCAGCCCGCGCCCGCTGATCCCGGCCCATCCGGCCCACATCAGCCCGGCCCCAGCGATCGCGCCACCCCCGGCCCATCCACTGGCACCCCCGCGCCGCCTAGGCCCACACCTCCGCGCCGCCTAGCCATCCGAGCCAACCTGACCGTGCCGCTGGCCACCCTGCTCGGGCTGGCCGACACACCAGGCCACGTCGCTGGGTTCGGGCCACTGGACGCGACCCTCGCCCGGGAGTTGGCTGCGCTCGGCGCCAACCACCCCGAGTCCCGTTGCTGCCTGACCGTGACCGGCGACGACGGCCAGCCCGTGGCCCACGGCTGTGCCCGCGGCCAGCTCCCCGACTTCAACCCCAGCCCCGGCCAGCCACCCCCGCGCCGCCCTCGCCCCTTCACGGTGACGATCAACCCGCTGGCCCGGGGTACCTGCGACCACCGCCACGAGGAGCCCGGCTACCTGCCGAGCCGGTCGCTACGCCATCTGATCTGGACCCGCAATCCCACCTGCTGTGCGCCCGGATGCCGCCGGCCCGCGGCGCAGTGCGACCTCGACCACACCATCCCCTACGACCAGGGCGGCCGCACCTGCGAATGCGGCCTGGCCCCGCTCTGCCGCCACCATCATCGCTGCAAACAGTCCGAGGGCTGGCGGCTTGAACAACCCGAACCCGGCGTCATGGTTTGGACCACATCCGCCGGCCGCAAGTACATCACCAGACCCGACAGCTATCCCTGACGGGCGACCGCCTACCTAGTCGCGCGCTTTCCGAGTCGAGCATCTTCCGGTCGGGGAAGCGTGAGCGCCGGCTCAGATGCGCTTGATGGCCGTGAGCAGAGCCCGGGATAGTCGGCTCAGCGGCAGGCCGGCCAGTTCAGCCGGGCCGAACCAGCCGACCTCGCTCAGCTCATCATCAGCAACCGCCGGGACCCCGCCGGCGATTTCAGCCTGGTAGACCACGGTGACGTAGGCGGTGCGGTCGCCGTTGGGGTAGGTGACCTCATAGTCGGGGCCGCCGAGCACGTCGAGCAGGCCGGTCAGGCGCACGTCGGTGCCGATCTCCTCGCGGGCTTCGCGGATCGCTGCCTGCGACGGTGACTCGCCCACCTCGACCGTGCCGCCGAGGACGGCCCAGCCGTCGTCGTGACCGGCGTGCTTGACCAGCAGTACCCGTCCGGCCGCATCGACCGGCAGCACCGAAACCGACGGGAGCAGCAACAGCTCATGGCCGACCGCGGCTCGCAGCCGGTGGATATGCGCGGACATCCCCACCGGCGCCACCGTACGCCCCTGCCGGGCTGACCGCCCAGGGGCTGAGCGCTAGACGCCGCCGGTGAAGGTGTCGGGGTCGGGGCCGGTCCGCTGGTTCTTGTTCAGCGAGCTGATCTCGGCCAGGTCGCTCTCGGTCAGCTCGAAGCCGAAGATGTCGAAGTTCTCCTTGATCCGGGCCGGGGTGACCGACTTGGGGAAGATGATGTCGCCGCGCTGGATGTGCCAGCGGAGAATGACCTGAGCGGGGGTCTTGCCCACTCGCTGGGCGATCGCGCCGATCACCGGGTCGTCCAGCTCCAAGCCCTGCCCGATCGGTGACCAGGCCTCGATGGCGATCCCGTGCTCCGAGCAGAATCCGCGCACCTCGTCCTGGGTCAGGTACGGGTGCACCTCGATCTGGTTGACGGCCGGGGTGATCTCCGACTCCTCGTGCAGGCGGCGCAGGTGATGGGGCTGGAAGTTCGACACACCGATCGAGCGGGCCCGCCCCTCCCGGTAGAACTCCTCCAGCGTCCGCCAGGTGGAGACGAAGTCGCCCCCGAACCGGGTCGGCAGCGGCCAGTGGATCAGGAACAGGTCAAGGTAGTCGAACCCGAGCGCGGCCAGCGACGCCTCGAAGGCCAGCCGGGCGTCGTCGGGGAGATGGCCGCTGTTGTCCAGCTTGCTGGTCACGAAAACGTCGGCGCGGTCCAGGCCGGACTTGGCGATCGCCTCGCCGACTTCTTCTTCGTTGCCGTAGCCCTCGGCGGTGTCGATGTGCCGGTAGCCGGTCTGCAGCGCGGTGGTCACCGCGGCGACGGTGTCAGCCTTTTCGATCTGGAAGACACCGAAGCCCAGCTGCGGGATCGACTGCCCGTTGTTCAGCGTGATCTGCGGTACTGCGGTCAAGGCGCAAACCCCCGTACGAGGTTGGGAACGTGACGGTGCTGACCAGTCTCCTCCCCAGCACGCGGGCCTTCATTCCGGGGGAGTGGTTCCTCCGCGCCAGCGGGCGGCGAGCTCGCCCGGAACGGGGGGCGGTCCGGGCAGTGGCCCGCCCCCGGGAGCGTGCAGCGCCTGCAGCAGCAGGGCCAGGTAACGACGCCGCAGCGCGTGCCCGCCGTCGTCGCTCGGCACGGTCACCAGGCTCAGCGTCTCCAGCAGCAGCACCACATCGGCCGGGGTCACGTCCTCGCGTAGCACCCCGGCCCGCTGGGCCCGCTCGTGTACCGAAGTGGCCAGCGTGCCGGCCCGGCCAGCCAGTTCGGTGAGCCCGGGGACCGGTGTGAACGTGCCCGCCAGGCGCTGGGCGAGGGCCTGGCTGCCGCCGTCCAGGATCCGGGTCAGGCAGTCGGTGTAGGCGATCCAGGGATCGCGGTCGTCGGCCAGCGCCCGCTCGAGCTCGGTGACGTAGCGCACCAGGCCGTCCCGGGCCAGCTCCCTGAGCAGGTCATCCTTGCTGGCGTAGCGCCGGTAGAGGGCGCTGATCCCGACCCCGGCGCGGGCAGCGACCGCGGAAATGGGGGCGGACGGGTCTGCCATGAACACGTCCTGGGCCGCCGCCAGGATCTCGACGTCGTTGCGGGCTGCTTCCCGCCGCCGCCCGCTGAGCGGGCCCTCGGTCGTGCGCATGCGGTTGAGCATATCACTGGAACGGAATGATCTGATCTGTTAGAGTGGAACTGTTCATTCCGTTCCAATGAAAACCCTGAAAACGTCCTACCGGTAGGAGCCAGCACGATGCTGCAGAGTGCAGACCCCGTGATCGAGCCGTTCACCGCCAGGATCCCGCAGTCCGACCTCGATGACCTCCGCCAGCGCCTGGCCGCCACCCGCTGGGCGCCCGAGCAGCCCAGCCCCAGCGCCGACGGCGCCTACGGGTTCCCGCTCAGCCGGCTGCGGCGCCTGGTCGCCCGCTGGCCGGAGTTCGACTGGCGGCGGCAGGAGGACCGGCTCAACGCCTACCCGCAGTTCCGTACGGTCATCGACGGCCAGCCGGTGCACTTCCTGCACGTCCGGTCCCAGCGGCCGGGCGCGCTCCCGGTGATTCTCAGCCACGGCTGGCCGGGATCGGTGCTCGAGTACCTCGACCTGGTCGACCTGCTCACCGACCCGGTGGCCCACGGCGGCGAGCCGGGCGACGCGTTCGACGTGGTGCTCCCGTCGCTGCCCGGCTACGGTTTCTCCGGCCCCGCGCTCGCGCCCGGCTGGGGGACCAAAAGGATCGCGGCCGCCTGGGCCGAGCTGATGGCCCGGCTCGGCTACGGCCGTTACGGGGCGATCGGCAACGACGCGGGCTCGATGATCTCGCCCGAGCTGGCCCGCCGCGAGCCCGGGCGGGTGGCCGGGGTCCACGTCACCCAGCTGTTCAGCTTCCCCAGCGGAGACCCGGCCGAGCTGGCCGGGCTGGACGAGGCGGATCAGCGGGCGATGTCGGTCCTGAACTGGTTCTGGCAGCACAAGGGAGCGTTCAACGTGCTCCACGGCCAGCAGCCACAGACCCTCGCGCACGCGCTCGCGGACTCCCCGGCCGGGCTGCTGGCCTGGAACGCCCAGCTGTTCGACGAGACCCTCGACGACGAGTTCGTCCTGGCCAACGTCAGCCTGTACTGGCTCACGGGGACCGCCGGGACGTCCATCCGCCAGTACTACGAGGACGCCCAGACGGCGGCCGGGCCCCCGCCCGGCCCGACCACCGTCCCGGTCGGGCTGGCGGCCGCGGCCGACGGCGACTTCCGCTCGATCCGCCGCTTCGCCGAACGCGACCACACCCAGATCACCTCCTGGAACGAGCTGCCCGGGGTGACGGGCCACTACGCCGCCCACACCCACCCCGGCCAGCTCGCCGCCGACATCCGGCGCTTCTTCCGTCCCCTCCGTCCCACCTCGACAGAACTCGACCACGAACTCGACCACGAACTCGACCAAGGAGCAGTGACCCTTATGCCCGACACGACCCCGCACGTCATCACCGAGTCGCTCGGCCTGCTGGCCGCCGCCACCGCGATGATCACCGACGTCAACCGCAAGGCGGCCACCCCCTGCACCGAGTGGACGGTCACCCAGGTCCTGCAGCACGCGGCCGGCGACCAGCTGGCGTGGGCGGCGGCGCTGGGGGAGGGCGGCGGGCCGGCCGAGAACCCGTTCGCGCCGTCCGGGGAGCTCGGCGGCTCCGCCCGCGACCTCGTCGAGCCGGCCCTGGCCACCGCCCGCACCGCCTGGGCGCGGATCGGCCACGACGACGCGGTGCCGACGCCGCTGCCCCAGGGGGAGCTGGCCGCCCCGGTGGCGGCGGCCGCCTGCGGGCTGGACGCCGCCGTGCACGCCTGGGACGTCGCCGCCGCCCTCGGCCAGCCCCGGTTCCTGCCCGATGAGCTGGCGGCCGAGCTGCTGGCGGCCCGGCCGATCATCGAGCCGCTCCGCCAGTACGGGGCCTACGCGGCCGCGCTCCCGCCCCAGTCGGGTGACGGGCCCGCCGCCGAACTGCTGCGCTACCTGGGCCGCGACCCGCAGTGGGCCCCCACCCACTGATAACAGCAAGAAGCAGCCAGCGCGGCTGATAACAGCAAGAACGGGCCGGGCCCCCAGACGGCCAGCTTTCTGCGGTATAAACACGCTGGGGGTCACCGAGGAGGCGCGGATGAGCGAGAACGGCTTGGTCACGGTCCGATGTGCGAGCCCGGTCAAGGAGACGACGGACCGGCTGGCCGGCATCGTCGAGGCGGCCGGGCTCACGGTCTTCGCCCGCGTCGACCACGCAGCCGGGGCCGCGTCGGTGGGGATGGAGCTGCGGCCCACCGAGCTGCTGATCTTCGGGAACCCGCGTGGCGGCACGCCGCTGATGCAGGACCGGCAGACCGCCGGGATCGACCTGCCGCTGAAGGCGCTGGTCTGGGAGGACGCCGACGGGACGGCCCGGCTGACCTACAACGCGGCCGAGTGGATCGGGCAGCGGCACGGCCTCGGCCCGGACAGCCGGGCCGCGGTCGAGAACCTGGCCAAGGCGCTGGCCACGCTGACCGGCAAGGCCGCCGGCGCCGGCTGACCCCCAGCCGGGAGCTAAGCCCCGGCTGGGGGAGCGGACGCGATCCCGTGCCGGACGATGGACTGGGCGGTCGCCACCACCGTGTCGATCGAGCTGCGCTTGGGTGACCACCACTCGGCCGCCCAGTTGAGGATGCCGATGATCAGGGGCTGGGCCAGATCCGGGTCGAGGCCGCTGCGCAGTTCACCCGAGGCCACCGCCTCGGCGAACAGGTTCCGCCAGATCGCGGCGTACTCGCGCTCCTCGACGATCTGGCGGGAACGGATCGCGGCCGGGAGCTGGCCGATGTTCCGGATCACCGCGTGCGCGAACGCCGACTCCGACATCAGCTGGCGTAGGTGCGCGTCGATCGCGATGTCCAGCCGGTCCAGGGCCGAGGCCCCGGCGGGGGCGGCCGCCAGCGCGGCGGCCACGTACTCGCGCAGCCGGATCGTGCCGACGGTCACGACCTCCTCGATCAGCTGCTCGCGCGAGGGCCAGTAATAGTAGATCGCGGGGGCCTGGACGCCGGCCTCTTCGCCCACGTCGACCAGGCGCATGCCCGCGTAGCCGAGCCGGCTGAGCGTGACCGCGGCCGCGTGCAGCAGCCGCTCCCGCGTCCGCTCGGCCTTGGTCTGGGTCTGGGTCTGGGTCGCCCCCGGGGCCGTCCTCTGACCCGCTCCCGGAGAGCCTTTCAGTGCTGGCACCGGCACACCCTACTCAACTCAGGCCGCCCCGGCTGATCAGCTGGGACACGATCACGTTCCGCTGGATCTCGTTGGTGCCCTCGCCCACGATCATCAGCGGCGCGTCGCGGAAGTAGCGCTCGACGTCGAACTCGGTCGAGTAGCCGTAGCCGCCGTGGATGCGCACGGCGTTCAGCGCGATCTGCATGGCGGCCTCCGAGGCGAACAGCTTGGCCATGCCCGCCTCGAGGTCGCAGCGCTCGCCGGCGTCGAACCGCTCCGCGGCGAACAGCACCAGCTGGCGCGCGGCCGTCAGCTGGGTCGCCATGTCGGCCAGGTAGTTGCCGATCGACTGGTGCTTCCAGATCGGCTGGCCGAACGCCTCCCTCTCCTGGGCGTACTTCAGCGAGTCCTCGAACGCGGCCCGGCCCACCCCCAGCGCCCGCGAGGCGACCTGGATGCGGCCGGTCTCCAGGCCCTTCATCATCTGCCCGAAGCCGGCTCCTTCAACGCCACCGAGCACAGCCGACCGCGGCGCCTGATAGTCCTGGAACACCAGCTCGCACGTTTCGACGCCCTTGTACCCGAGCTTGCCCAGCCCGCCGGAGATGGTCAGGCCGGCGCCCGGCTCGGCCAGCAGGATGCTGATGCCCTGGTGCCGGGGCCGGGCGGCCGGGTCGGTCTTGACCAGCAGCGCGATCAGCCCGGAGCGCTGCGCGTTGGTGATCCACATCTTCGACCCGTTGACGGTCCAGGCCTCCCCGTCCGGCGAGAGCACGGCCGTGGTCCGCATGGCCTGCAGGTCCGAGCCGCCGGACGGTTCGGTGAGCGCCATCGTGGCCCGCAGCTCGCCGGTCGCCATCGACGGCAGGTACCGTTGCTTCTGCTCCTCGGTGCCGAACGTGACCAGCAGCTTGGCCACCACGGTGTGCCCGCCCATCGCCCCGGCCAGGCTCATCCAGCCGCGGGCGAGTTCCTCGGTGATCAGCGCGTAACAGGGCATCGACACCTGGACGTCACCGTACGGCTCGGGGATGGCCAGCCCGAAGATGCCCAGCTGCTTCATCTGGTTGATGAGCTTTTCCGGGTATTCATTGGCGTGCTCCAGTTCGCGGGCGACCGGGCGGACCTCGCGGTCGACGAACTCGCGCACGGTGCCGACGATGTCCTGCTCCTCCTGCGACAGCCGGGTCACACAGCCTCCCTAGTACGACGCGGGCAGCCCGAGACTGTGCTGGGCCACGAAGTTCAGCACCATCTCCCGGCTGGTCGGCGCGGTGCGCAGCATCCGGGCCAGGAACCACAGGTCGGCCAGCCCGTACTCGCGGGACAGGCCGTTCCCGCCGTGCACCTGGATGGCCTGGTCCAGCGTCTTCAGCGACGCCTCGGCGGCCGCGAACTTGGCCATGTTGACCGCCTCGGCCGACTGGGTACCCGCGCCCAGCGTGTCGGCCAGCTCGGCCGCCCGGGCGGTCAGCAGCCGGGCCTGGGTGACCGCGATGTAGCACTCGGCCAGCGGGTGGGCCACGCCCTGGTGCGCGCCGATCGGCGTCTTCCACACCGCGCGCTCCTTCGCGTAGCGGGTGGCCCGCTCGAGCGCGTAGCGGGAGATGCCGTTGCTGATCGCGGCGGCGGTGACCCGCTCCGGGTTGAGCCCGGCGAACACCGCCCGGAAGCCCTGGCCGGCCTCGCCCACGAGCGCGCCGGCCGGCACCCGGACCTGGTCGAAGAACACGGTGAACTGCTTTTCCGGCTGGATCAGCTCGGCCTCGATGGGGTGCATGCTCAGCCCGTCCGCCCCGGCTGGCACCACGAACATCGACATCGGCGTGTCCCGGCCATCCGGGGCGGCGTCGCCGTCCCTGGTGACCAGCAGGATCGCGTCGGCCTGGTCGGCCCCGCTGATCCAGTACTTGGTCCCGCTGATCAGGTAACCGTCGCCGTCCCGGCGGGCGGTCGTGCTCAGCGCGTGCGTGTTCGACCCGGCGTCCGGCTCGGTGATCGCGAACGACATCGTCCGGGTGCCGTTGGCCAGCCCCGGCAGCCAGGCCCGCTTGAGTTCCGGCGATCCGTGCGCGGCGATGATCGACCCGCAGATGGCCGGCGCGATGACCATCATCAGCAGCGGGCAGCCGGCCGCCGAGACCTCCTCGATGACCGCGCACAGCTCGGCCAGGCCCGCGCCCCCGCCGCCGTACTTCTCGGGCAGGTGCACGCCGAGGAAGCCGGCCGCGCCCAGCTCCTCGTACAGTTCGGTGGGTTCGGAGTGCGACGTCGCGCACTCGGTGAAGTACTTGTGCCCGTACTTGCCCGCTACCTGCCGCACCGCGTCGCGCAGGTCCTTAAATTGGATCGGGAGAATGTCGGTCATCGGCTCCCCACAGGCAATCTTCTAATGGCGATTAAAAGATAACACGCGGGAGGTGGCCAGTGCCGGAACGGAACCGGGTGACCCCGCTGGGGGAAATCGTGGCCATCCCGCTGCGCGGCGCGTGGACGGGCAACCGGGGCATCCTGCACGAGGGCCACCAGATCGTCCGCTCGCACGCCAGCGACCTGTGGATCACCTGCGCGCTGGAGTTCCGCGGCCGCTACCGGGAGCAGTGGCTGCCACACCGGTACACCCACCTGTACTTCCACGACGAGGCGGTCTCGTTCGCGGCCGGGCACCGCCCCTGCGCGGAATGCCGCCGGGATGATTACCGCGCCTACCAGCGGGCCTGGATAGCAGGGAAAAACGGAAAGGGTCTCACCGCCCCGGGTGCCAACGAGATGAACGCCGTCCTGCACGGCGAGCGGATCGTCCCCGGTACCCACCGGCGCCGGCTGCACGAGCTGAGCTGGCCGGGCCTCCCCGACGGCACGTTTGTGCTGCTCGACGGGCCCGCAGGCGGCCAGCCGGGGCTGGTCCTCGGCGATACCGTCGTGCCCTGGGCCTCCGAGGGCTACGGCGCCCCGGTCCCGCGGCCGCGCACGGGCACCGCCACCGTCATCACCCCGCCGTCGGCCGTGGCGGTGCTGCGGGCCGGCTACCCGGTGCAGATCGACGACGCCGCTAGGCGCTGATCCCGAACGTCTGGTCCAGCCCGGCCCGGCCCGCGTCGGTGACCTTGATGGCCCGGCTCCCCGCCGTCCGCCGGATCCAGCTCAGCTCGGTCAGCCGGTCCAGCAGGCCGCGGCCGAGCGCGCCGGACAGGTGATGGTGCTGCTCGCTCCAGTCCACGCAGTAGCGGATCAGCCGCCGCCGGGGCGGGATCCGGACGCCGAACCCGTCCAGGAACTCCTGCCCGGCCGTGGTCAGCGTGTAGTCCACCTCGTGCCCGTAGCCGGCCCGGTGGTCGCCGGGGGTGCGCTCGGGGTCGTAGGTGCCGTCCCCGCCGGTCAGGTACCCGCGTTCGAGCATGGTCGCCATCAGCCTCACCCCGAGCCGCCCGGCGATGTGGTCATAGCAGGTCCGGGCCTCGCGAAGCGCCCGCGCGCGGGTGTCCTGGCGCAGCGACCGGACCGGGCTGGCCGGGGCCAGTTGCTGCAGCGCCTCGATCAGCCGGCCCACGTCGGGCCCGGCCAGCCGGTAATAGCGGTGCCGCCCGTGCGTCTCCACCGTGAGCAGCCCGGCCCCGGTCAGCTTGCGCAGGTGGCTGCTGGCGGTGGCCGGGCTGACCCCGGCCTCGTCCGCCAGCCGGCTGGCGGGCAGCGCCCGGCCGTCGCCGAGCGCGAGCAGGATCCGGCAGCGCCCGCGGTCGGCCACCAGCGCCCCGACCGCGGCGATGTCGCTGTCCCCGGCCAGTCGCGCCGGCATCGGTGATTCAGCTGTCTGGCTCACAACCCCGAGTCTAAGAGCCGGACACTTCGACGCCGGTCGAAGCGTTCCGGGTTCGGCTTCGGGGCTAGTTGGCGGCCGGGGTGCCCTGGTGCACCGGTGGCACCTGGGCCCCGCAAGTCGGGCTGGGCTGGGCCAGGGTGGGGGCCGGGCCCAGCAGCGGCAGCGGCGGCAGGCGGGGCTGCTTGCCGGAGGCGGTCATCAGCCACCGGCCGGTGCCCGGGTCGATGAACTCGACCACGTAGCCGAGCCGCCCGCAGGCCGGGTTGCCGGACACGTAGGAACCGCCGAACGGGTTCACCGACACCAGCCAGACCTGCTCGGCCTGGCTCATGTCCGCGCCGAACCCGAACCCCTTCACCCGGGCCAGCGTCAGGCCGAGGAGCTGTGACCCGCGCGGCTCCTGCGTCAGCGCGGTCCGCACCGCCATCGTCTCGCTCTGGGCGGCGTTCGGGAGCGCCGACGCCGGGGAGGTCACCGCGGTGATGCTCGCCCGCCGCCCGCTGGCCACGGCGTGCAGGGTGGCGGCCGGGATCGGGGCCAGCACCGCGGCCGACGGCGTACCCGAAGGCGCCGGCGACCCGGCCGCCGCCGGCGAGGCCGGCGAACTGGGCGAGACCGACGGGGAACCGGCGGCCGGATGGACGGCCGTCGACCCGCACGCCGTCACCGCCAGCACCCCGGCGGCCGCCGCGGCAACTCCTGCGAACGCGCCAACCCTCACGTCGGCCCCTTCTGGGCGTTATTTCCGGTTAGACGGAGCAGGCTACGCCCGGGTTCCCCGGGCAGCGCGCGTATCGCGCTAATCCAGCGGCTGGATCACTTCCCGCGCGATGCCGTGCAGCTCGATGCTGCGCCACGAGGGCCGCTGCGGGGGCACCGTGCCGACGCCGCTGAAGTCCTCATACACCCCGGCCGTCCGGAACATCGCGGCCTGGCCCTGGCTGAGGTCGATCATCGGCAGGTAGAACCCGAACCGCTCGCCCTCGCTGCCGATGCCCCCGGTTTTCAGCGGCACCGAGACCAGCGAGCCGAGCGCCGTGTCGTCCACCTGCACCTGGGCGGCGGTGAAGCTGCGCTGGCCGGCTGCGTCCCGGTAGGTGAATACCGGCAGCCCCGGGGTGATGCCGATGTTGTACTCGATCTCGATGTCGCGGTGCTTGAGCGCGAACTGGTTCGCCGACACATGGTCCTCCGTCGGTCGTGGACGCCGGGCGCCCCCGTGTTGTCTGCCTGACGGAGCAGGAAACGGTGCCGCTGATACGGCTTTTTATCTATTTTGAAAAAGGCCTTACGCGGCTGGGGCCCGGCCGATGGTCACGAACCCGGCCGCCGCCGCCATGGCTTCCGGCTCGCGGTGTCCCAGCTCGGCCTGGGCCGCGGCCAGCGCGGGGACCGTCGCCGTGCCCGCCGCCAGGCGGCGGTGGAAGGCGACCATCAGCGGCACCGTCTCGGCGTCCGGCACCGGCACCACCGAGGCCACCACCTGGCTGGTCCCCAGGGCCAGGAACGTGGCCGACAAGCCGATCAGCTCGTCGCCGGCCCGGACCGCCGACCGGCCCACGTCGCAGGCGGCCAGCACCACGACCTGGGGCGGCCGCCGCAGGCGTTCCACGTCGTAGACCGTCAGCGGCCCGTCGGCCAGCGTCACCGACGTGAACAGGGGGTTGCTGGGGTGCACCCGGCCGTGCGCGGCCAGGTGGGCGACGCCGGTGCCGTCCAGGGCCGACGTCACCGCCTCGACGGTCGCGGCCGGGCCGGCCAGCGGCGTGACCCGGTGCAGGGCAGCCACCGCGGCGACCTCGCGTTCGGCCCCGGGCAGGCCCGGCCCGGCCACCACCAGCACCGTCCCGGCCGGATCGGTGCCGGCCGTGCCCGCCAGCCACAGCGCGGCCGACGGGGTGACCGTCACGGGACGGCCGGCGCACGAGGGCAGGATCGACCACGGCATCGACTGCAGCGCCCCGGTCGGCACCACCACCAGCGGCCGGCCTTCGGCCGCGGCCGCCACCGGGCCGAGCAGCAGCCGGTCCAGCCGCCCGGCCGCGTTGGCCAGCAGCGCCCGGGCCGCGATCTTGCTGGACGGCCCGGGCTGGCGGCGGGCCAGCCGGTGCAGCGCGAACCGCACCCGGTCGACCAGCTCTGACACCTGCCCGGCGGCGCCGAGCGGGTGCCGGGTGATCCGGCCGTCGGCCACCATCAGCAGGTGCAGCGTCCCGTCCAGCTGAACGAACTCCAGCAGCGCGGCCCGCCCCAGCGCCGCGCTCAGCGCCCGGACCAGGCTCGGCCGCGGCACCCGGGGCGGACCCGGCGCGGCCTCGGCCGGCAGCCGCCGGTGGTAGTCGCGGATCCAGCGCTCCAGCGCCAGCTGCCGCCGGGCCAGCACCGCCGTGCTGTCGCCGGCCCCCCGCGCGCGGAAGATGTCGGTCACCGTGGCCCGCAGCTCGGACAGGGCGGCCGCCAGCGCCGGGTCCGCGGGCGGGCGGACCGGCCGCCGCATCAGGTGGCTGGCACGGCCCTGCTCGGCCCACTCCAGCACGGCCGACGGCGGGCCGCCGGCGAACGCCATCCGCAGCCCGAACGTGGCCACGTCGGCCCGGTGCCCGGACGCGTGCGCCCGCAGGTCGGTGGCGCCCAGCCCGGTCCAGTGCTCGTCGAGCACCCGCAGCGCGGTGCGGGCCGCGCTGGTCGCCCCGCGCCGGTCACCGGTCACCGACCGGCGCTGCGCCTCGGCGTACCAGGCCTGGGCCCGTTGCAGGGCGGGCCCGCCCCGCCGGTGCCGGGCCGCCGCCGTGAACTGGGCCTCCGCCCGGCTGGCCCACCCCCGCGACCACGCCAGCTGGCCGGCCAGCAGCCGGGCCTGCAGGGCCAGCCGCGTCCAGCCGGCCGCCGACAGCTCGTCCGCGGCCCGCTCCACCGACCTGATGCTGGGACCGGGCCCAGCCCCCGGGGCCGCCGCGACCTGGGCCCGCAGCACGGTGAAGCGGGCCAGCGCCGCCCAGCGCAGCCGGCCTTGCTGGCCGAACTCGCGGGCCGCCGCCTGGGCCTGCGGCAGGGCCGGGCCGGGCTGGCCGTCCAGTAGGTTGGCCTGGGCCAGCAGCAGCCGGGCCTCGGGCAGCGTGAGGTGGCGGCGCTGCTCTTCGAGCTCGCGGACCGCCGCCTCGGCCGCCTGCCGGGCCTCGGCCAGCAGCCGCACCGACAGCAGCAGCTCGGCCCGGTCAGCCAGCAGCTCCGCGACCGGGACGCCGTGCTCGCGCAGCCGCTGCTCGGCCAGCTCGAAATGGTGCAGAGCGGTCGGCACGTCGCCGCGCAGCCCGCTGACCCAGCCCAGGTTCTGGTGCGCGTACCCGAACGGCAGGTGCAGGTCGTGCTGGACGCACAGCTGCTCGGCCTCGCGCAGATCGTTCTCGGCGGCGGCGAACTCCTGCCGGTAGCCGTAGATGACGGCCCGGTTGGACAGCAGCTTCTCCACCCACTGGTGGTCACCGTACCGGCGCATGGCCGCTAGCGCGGTCTGGTAGTCGGGCAGCGCCTCGTCGATCCGGCCGAGCAGTGAGAGGATCGCGCCCCGTTCGGCCTGCGCCCGGGCCCGGGCCGGGCCGGTCAGGCCGGTCAGCGCGGACTCGATCTGGCGGAGCGCCTCCCGGCCCTGCCCCCGGCGGGTTAATGCATTGGCCAGTGCGGCGCGGGCGTCGGCGGCCACCTCGGCGGAGCCGGACCGCTGCCCGAGCCGCACCGCCGCCCGCAGGTGCCGCAGGGCCGCGTCCGGGTCTTCACGGCGCAGGGCGGCCACCCCCAGCGCCCGCTCGGCCACCGCCCAGGAAGCGAAGTCGCGGTCCTGCCGGGCCTGATCGATGACACGGCCGGCTACGGCCACCGCCTCGGCCGGCTTCGAGTCGGCCAGGCGGCGGGCTTCGCTGGCTTGCTGCGCCAGCACCCCCGCCAGGACTCCCACAGGCGAATCTCAACACGGGCAGGCGGGGGGCGGCAATTCGTATTTTTACGTACCCGGGTGTATCACCGCGCGGGTCAGCCCCTCCGTATCAGCAAAAGGACCTGACCAGCGCGGGAGGAAGCATGAACACCCAGCATGGCAAGACGGCCCACCCGGACCCGCACACCGACGCGACCCCGGATCCGCACACCGACGCCCACCCGGACCCGCACACCGACGCCAGGCCGGATCCGCACACCGACATCCGCCCGGACCAGGCCTCTTGATCAACTAGGCCAGGGACTCGATGATGGGCCCAACGGCAGGTACCACGTGATGCGGGTCGCTCCTGGGCCCGCGAGCCGGCGAAGGACATCCATGCGCGACGATCCGGCGGTCATCGCCCTGGTCATTTCGGCCCGGGACGGTGATCAGCGCGCCTGGGACGAGATCGTGGACCGGTACGCGCCGCTGGTCTGGGCCATCTGCCGCCGCTACCAGCTGAGCCGCTCCGACACCGATGACGTGGCCCAGACACTATGGCTGCTGCTGGTGGAGCAGCTCGGCAAGCTGCGGCAGCCCGCGGCGCTGCCCGGCTGGATCGCCACCACCACCGCCCGGGAGTGCCTGCGGGTGATCCGGGCGGCCAGCCGGTACGATCACGCCGAGCTGACCGGCGACACCCAGCTCGACCCCGGCGATTCGCCGCTGATCGAGCAGGAGGTGCTGACCGCCGAGCTGCACGCAGCCGTCCGTGAGGCGTTCAGCCAGCTGCCGGACCAATGCCGCAAACTACTAGCCATGCTGATCAGCGACCCTCCGGTGTCGTACGCACAGATCAGCGCCGAGCTGTCGATCAGGGTCGGCAGCATAGGCCCGCAGCGAGCCCGGTGCCTGGACCGAATGCGCCGTTCTGCGTCCTTGTCGGCATTTACCGGCACTGAGCGGGCAGACCAGTGACACCACGAGAGGCGGGCACGAATATGTGGGACGACGAGCAGCTGCTCGCGCTGCTCAAGGAGGCGCAGCAGGAAGGCCGGGCGGTGCCGCCCGACTTCATCGCGGCGGGAAAGAACGCCTACGCCTGGCGGGGCGTGGACGCCGAGCTGGCCCAGCTCAGCTACGACTCCGAACGGGACCGGGACATGCTGGCCGGGGTACGGGCCGAGGCCGCCTCGATCCGGGCCCTCACCTTCACGGCCCCGCGCCTGACCATCGAGCTCGAGGTCGACGAGAACGCGCTGCTCGGCCAGCTGGTACCGACCGGGGAGGGCACGATCGAGGTGCAGACCAGGGAGGGCGTCATCGCCACCGTGGCGGTCGACGAGGTGGGCTGCTTCCCGATCAGCCCGATCCCGCCCAGCCCGTTCCGGCTCAGATGCCGCACCACCGACGGGGCCAGCGTCGTAACCGGCTGGATAACGTTGTAATCAGCCCATTCCACGCTGGTGGCGGCGGCCCTCGGCAGCACGTTCGCTGTGTTCAGCAGCCAGGCGCTGCCGCGTGCGGCCCGTGCGGCGCTAGACCCGCGGGCCGCCCCCGTCCGGGGTGACCGGGCAGTACCCGACCGGGTGGGCGGCGCCGGTCAGCGGGTGCTCCGGGGCCAGCGCCTCGATGTAGGGGCGCGGGTCCGGATGGTCGCCCGCTGCCTGGAACACGACGCTGTCGGCGCCGGCCGCCCCCAGCTCGGCCGCCCGGGCCAGCAGCCGTTCACGCCGCACGGCGGCCGGCTCGGCCGCCACGTCCAGCTCGGTGAAGATGGTCACGTGGGTGGCGCCGTCCCGGCCGGACAGCGCCCGGCCCTCGGCCAGCAGCTCCCCGGCGGTGCGCACGTCCTCGGCCGTTTCCACGTCGTCCAGGATGACGCCGTCGGCCAGCTCACCCGCCAGCCGCAGCGTCCGCGGCCCGCGCGCCCCCACCAGCAACGGCGGCACCTGGCCGGGCGGCCAGTCCAGCTTCACCTGGTCCAGCTGCACGTATCGGCCGTCGGCGGTCACCGTCCCGCCCCGCAGCAGGTCGCGGACGGCGATCGTGTACTCGCGCAGCAGCGTCATCGGGGACGGCACCGCGGCGCCGACCTGGCCCATCCACTTCTGCACGCCGTGGCCGAGGCCGGGCATGAACCGGTCCGGCCACAGCCGGGCCAAGGTGGCGATCTCCATCGCCGCCAGGGCCGGGTTGCGCAACGGGACCGGCAGCAGCCCGACCCCCACCTTGATCCGGGCCGAGCAGGCCAGCGCGGCCGCCGCGGTGGTCAGGCCGCCCTCGGCGAAGCAGTCCTCCCACAGCCACAGCTCGGCGATCCCGGCCCGGTCGGCGGCCTGCGCCGCCGCCCGCAGGTTCTCCGGCGGTGATTGCGGGCGGAACGTGACCCCCAGCGATGGATTCTCGGCCAAGGAAGTGTCCCTCCGGTCAGTTCGGCTGGCTCGTGCTGTTTTGCAGGTAGCGCAGCACCGCGAGCACGCGCCGGTTGTCGTCCGCGTCGAGCGGCAGGTCCAGTTTGGTGAAAATGCTGTTGATGTGCTTGTCCACGGCCTTACCGGTGACGAAAAGGGCGCCGGCGATGGCCGCGTTGGACCGGCCCTCCGCCATCAATGCCATCACCTCGCGCTCGCGCGCGCTCAGCCGGGTCAGCGGAGCGTGCCGCTGGCGCCGGGTCAGCAGCGCCTCGACCACCTTGGGGTCGAGCACGGTCCCGCCCGCCGCCACCCGGCGCACCGCGTCCACGAACGTCTGCACGTCCGAGACCCGGTCCTTCAGCAGGTAGCCGACGCCGTCGGTGCCGTCCTGCATCAGCTCGCGGGCGTACAGCTGCTCCACGTACTGGCTGAGCACCAGCACCGGCAGCCCCGGGTACTTGGCCCGGGCCCCGATCGCGGCCACCAGGCCCTCGTTGGTGAACGTGGGCGGCATCCGCACGTCCATGATGACCACGTCGACCGGGATGTGGTCTTCGAGTGCGGAGGCCAGTTCCACCGGGTCGCCGACCTCGGCCACCACGTCGAAGTCGTGCGCCCGCAGCAGCCGGGCCAGCCCGTCCCGCAGCAGCGTCAGGTCTTCGGCGATGACAACTCGCACGGCACCTCCATCGTGATGGTGGTGGGGCCACCGGCCGGGCTGCTGATGTCCAGGGTGCCGTCGAACGACTCCAGCCGCCCGGCCACCCCCTGCAGCCCGGTGCCGCCGTCGAGGCGGGCGCCGCCGTGGCCGTTGTCGCCGACGGTGACCGACAGCAGGCCCGCGCCGTGCCGCAGGCTGATCGACGCGGCGGTGGCCCCGCTGTGCTTGACCACGTTGGCCAGGCACTCGGCGGCGGTGAAGTAGACCGCCGACTCCACCGGGACGGGAGGCCGCCCGGGCAGCGAGCCGCTGACCGTCACCGGCACGGCCACGTCCAGCGCCAGCGCGCGGATCGCTCCTTCCAGCCCGCGGTCGGCCAGCACCGGCGGCTGGATGCCGCGCATCACCGTGCGCAGGTCGTCCAGGGCGGCCAGCGTGGTCGAGCGCGCCTCGATCAGCAGCCCGGGCAGCTCGTTCGGCTTGCTGGCCAGCAGCGATTCGGCCAGCCCGAGGCTCATCGCCACCGACACCAGCCGGGCCTGGGCGCCATCGTGCAGGTCGCGCTCGATGCGCTGCAGTTCGGTGGCCTGGATGTCGAGCGCGCCCCGGCGGGTGCGGGTCAGCACGTCCACCCGTTCGGTCAGGGCCTGCTCGCGGGCGGCCGACTGGTCCCGGGCCATCCACACGTGCAGCGCCAGCAGCACGCCCAGGCCCAGGATCGGCCACACCGGCCAGAAGTAGTGGAAGCCGGTCAGCATCCAGATGACCAGGAACATCACGGCCAGCGCGAACGAGACCGACACCTGCAGGGCCAGGAAGCGGCGGCCCCGGGGGACCCGCAGGCCCCACAGCACCGAGCCCTGCAGCCAGATCGGCGCGGCCAGCCCGAACCACACCCAGCGGGGCCAGAACGCCCCGTGCGCCCCGGTCAGCGCCCAGCCCAGCCCGATGCCGCCGCCGATGATCACCGAGATGAACACCTCGAACCGCAGCAGCCTCCGCCAGGCGGCGTACGGCCGCGCCGGGCGGGCGAACTGCACGTCGACGTTCACGATACCGACGATAAACGACCAGGGGACAGCCGGCGATTGCCCAGGCAGGAAGCGGATCAAAAGTGGGGTTAACCCCCACCGCAAGATGGGTGGTGATCCCCTGGTGAGTGTCAGTGGCCGCCCATAGCGTGACAGATGTGCGGTACGGCCGATGATTCCCGGTCGCGGCGCAGGTCGGACAAGACATAAATCAGATGCGCGGAATACCTGCCTCGGGGCACGGTGTTCTTGAGCCGGAACGGGGGCACGACATGATCGCGATCGTGTGGGCGCTGAGCGCGGCCGTGCTGTACGGCACGGGCGCCGCGCTGCAGCAGCACCAGGCGGCCGCCGCACCGGACCGGGCGGCGGGGCGCCCTGGTCTGCTGCTGCTGCTGATGCGCCGCCCGTGGTGGCTGCTGGGCATCGTCGCCGAATTCGGGGGCTTCGCGACCCACGCCTTCGCGCTGAAGGCCGGGCCGCTGACCGTGGTGCAGATGCTGCTGGCCTCTTCGCTGGTGTTCAGCGTCGGGACCGTGCACCTGCGGGCCGGCCGCTGGCCGAGCCGGGCCACCTTGGCCGCCGTCCTCGCCGTGGTCGCGGGCATCGGCTCGTTCGTCGCGCTGACCGCGCCGGCCCTGGCCGACAGCCAGGGGCAGCCGCCGCAGACCGCGCTGGCCGCGCTCTGCCTGGCCGCCTTCGCGCTGCCGTTCGCGGTGGGCGGCCTGGTCAGCCGGGGCCGCCGGCGGGCGCTGCTGCTGGCGGTGGGCGCGGGCCTGGCCGACACCGGGGTCGCGGTGGTCACCATGGCCTTCACCCACAGCCTCGGCCACGGCGTCGGCGGCATGCTGACCTCCTGGCCGACCTACGCGCTGGCCATCGGCGGCCCGTGCTCGCTGCTGCTGACCCAGACCGCCTACCAGGCGGGCTTCCCGATGGTTTCGCTGCCGGTCATCACCGTGGTCACCCCGATGGCCAGCCTGGCCGTGGGGGCCGGCCTGCTCGGCGAGACCACCCACCTGACCGCGCTCGGCGCCACCGGGGCCGGCCTGGCCGTCCTGGTCGCCGCGCTCGGCCTGACCGGCCTGGCCCGGACCGCCTCGGTCCCGGCCGCCAGCCCGGCCACGGTTGAGCCCGCGCGTGACCGGGTCCCGGCTCCGGCCCCGCGGCGGCGGCCGGCCATCCTGGACGTCATGCGCCCCGTCGCCCTGCACACCGCCAACGCGGCCCGGCTGGCCTTCGGCAGCCTCGCCTTCTGGGCCTACCCGGCCTGGGGCACCAGCCCCTACTGGGAGTCCATCCCGCCCGCCGCGCCCGGGCTGGCCCCCAAGCGGCCGCCGGCCCACGCCGGGCCCCCGGCCCGCTGAGCGCGCCAACTCAGCCACGCCCCGCCCGGTCAGCGAACCGGGCGGGGCGTGGCTTCGACATGCTGGCGCTGGGCAGCTTCGTCGTCCTCGGGCTGCCGGACGGCATGCTCGGGCCGGCCTGGCCCGCCATCCGCCAGACGTTCGGCGCGCCGATCGCCGACCTCGGGCTGATCCTGATCATCAGCACGTGCGGGTCGGTCTCGGTCGCCGCGTTCGTGGGCTCGCTCATCCGCCGCATAGGGGTGCCCGCCCTGCTGGCCGCGTCCGGTCTCAGCGCCGCGCTCGCCGCCATCGGCTTCGCGCTGGCCCCCGGCCTCTGGCTCGTGCTGGCGGTCGCGGTCCTGGTCGGCGTGGCCGCCGGGCTGATGGACGGCGGCCTGAACACCGCGATCGGCCTGGCCGGACGGCCCCGGCTGCTCAACCTGCTGCACGCCGCCTACGGGATCGGCACCACGATCGGCCCGCTGATCGTCACGGTGGCCATCGTCACCGGCTCCTGGCGTCCCGCCTACGCCGCCCTGGCCGCGTTCAACGTGGTCACCGCCACGCTCTGGCTCCGCCAGCGCCGCCGAACCCGCTTGCCGGCGCCCCCGGCCCCCGGTAGCGACAACCCGGAGGAGGCGGGGCCACCGGAGGCGGCGCCGCACCCGACCGAGGGCTGGTCGCGGCGCCGTTCCACGGCCGCGGTGGTCACCGGCATGGTGATCTTCTTCGTCTACACCGGCGTGGAGGTGGCGGCCGGCCAGTGGGAGGCCAGCTACTGCCGCGGCCACCTCGGGATGTCGGCGTCCGCGGCCGGGATCGCCACGTTCGGCTACTGGGCCGCGCTCACCGGCGCCCGCATCGTGCTGGCGCTGCTGCCCCGCCCGATCCCGCTGACCCAGGTGGTCCGCTGGGGGAGTGCCCTGGGTGCCGTGGGTGCCGCCGTGATCTGGTGGGGGCCCGACCGGGCGGTCGCCCTGGCCGGTTTCGTCCTGCTCGGTGCCGCCCTCGCGGGCGTGTTCCCGGCCCTGATCGGCCTCACCCCCGACCGCATCGGCCGCCGCCGCGCCCAGGACGTCATCGCCTGGCAGGTCGGCGCGGCCGCGGCCGGCGGCTCCGGTCTGTCGGCCCTGCTCGGCCTGCTCATCGGCCTGGCCGGCCTGGGCATCCTCGGCCCCGCGCTGACCATCCTCGCCGTCGTCCTCATCATCGCCAACTCGGTCCTGGCCCGCGTCGCCCCCATCGCCCCCGCCCAGTCCTGACCCAGGGCCCCTGAGGCTACGCTTCGTCAGGGGCAGCCAAACTCGACGGGGAGCAGCCATGTACGAGCCTTACCCGGGCACGGGTCCGCAGCCGCAGCCGCCGGCGCCGCCCGCGTCACCCCCGCCGTCGATCCAGAAAGCGGTCCGGCTCATGTACGCCGGCGCCGCCATCGAAGTCGTGGCCTTCGTCATCGCGCTGCTGACCAGCGGCAGCCGCCGGGCCTCCATCTTGAAGGCGCACCCGGGCTACACGGTCACCCAGGTGCACCGCGCCGAGCTCGCCCTGACCGTCCCGCTGGCGATCGGCGCGGTGATCGCGATCATCTTGTGGGTCTGGATGGCCCGGGCGAACCAGCGGGGACGCAGCTGGGCCCGCGTGGTGGCGGCGGTGCTGTTCGGCATCAACACGATCGACCTGCTCGGTTCGCTGGCTCTGGTCAGCCACGGGACCTCGCTGGCGGCCGGGGTGCCCGCGCTGATCGTCGGGGTGGTCATCTGGCTGATCGGGCTGGCCGCCACCTTGCTGCTGTTCCGTAAGGACGCCAGCGCGTTCTACGCCGCCCGGACGTCGTAGGACACCGTGGGCAGGGCGGCCCGCAGGAACCGCCCCGTGTGCGACCCGGCGACCGTGCTCACTTCCTCCGGCGTCCCCTCGGCGACCACCGTGCCGCCGTCCGGCCCGGCCTCCGGCCCGAGGTCGATGACCCAGTCGGCGGTCTTGATCACGTCGAGGTTGTGCTCGATGACCACGACCGTGTTGCCCTTGTCGACCAGCGCGTGCAGCACCCCGAGCAGCGTCCGGACGTCCTCGAAGTGCAGCCCGGTGGTCGGCTCGTCCAGCACGTACAGGGTCCGCCCGGTGGACCGCCGCTGCAGCTCCGCCGCCAGCTTGATCCGCTGCGCCTCCCCGCCCGACAGCGTCGGAGCCGGCTGGCCGAGGGTGACGTAACCCAGGCCCACCTGGACCAGGGCCCGAAGCCGCCGGGCGATCCGCTCGATCGGCGCGAAGAACTCACACGCCTCGGCGATCGTCATGTCCAGCACCTCCGCGATGTTCTTGCCCTTGTACCGGACCTCCAGGGTGTCCCGGTTGTAGCGGGTCCCGTGACACACCTCGCAGGGCACGTACACGTCGGGCAGGAAGTTCATCTCGATCCGGATCACGCCCTCGCCCGCGCAGTGCTCACACCGGCCGCCCTTGACGTTGAACGAGAACCGGCCCGGCTGGTATCCGCGGACCTTGGCCGCCGTGGTCTGCCCGAACAGCTCGCGGATGGCGTCGAACACCCCGGTGTAGGTGGCCGGGTTCGACCGCGGGCTGCGCCCGATCGGGGCCTGGTCGACCCCGATCACCTGGTCGATCTGGTCCGCCCCGGTGACCCGGGTGTGCCGCCCCGGCGCCCGCCCGGTCCCGTTTACCTGGCTGGCCAGGGCCGGGTACAAGATGTCGTTGACCAGCGACGACTTGCCCGATCCGGACACCCCGGTGACCGCCACGAAGTTCCCCAGCGGGAACTTCACGTCGATGTCGCGCAGGTTGTGCTCACGCGCGCCGGTGACCACGATCTCGTAACCGTCCCGCTGTGGCCGCCGCTGGGCCGGCACCTCGATCCGCCGCCGCCCGGACAGGTACGCCCCGGTGATCGACTCCGGGGACTGCTCCAGCTCCGCGACCGGGCCGCTGAAGACCACCTGGCCGCCCTCGCGCCCGGCCCGCGGGCCGATGTCGACCGCCCAGTCCGCCGACCGGATCGTGTCCTCGTCGTGCTCGACCACGATCAGCGTGTTGCCCAGGTCGCGCAGCCGGGTCAGCGTCGCGATCAGCTGCTCGTTGTCCCGCTGGTGCAGCCCGATCGACGGCTCGTCCAGCACGTACAGCACGCCGGACAGACCGGACCCGATCTGGGTCGCCAGCCGGATCCGCTGTGCCTCGCCGCCCGCCAGCGTCGCGGCCGGCCGGTCCAGCGACAGGTAACCGAGCCCGACGTCGATCAGGAAGCCCAGCCGGGTGCTGGCCTCCTGCCGCACCCGGGCGCTGACCTGCTCGTTCCTGGCCGACAGAACGCCGTCCGCCGACAGCGCAGCCACCCAGCCCGCCGTCTCGCGGATCGGCATCGCGGTCACCTCGGCGATCGAGCGCCCCGCCACCGTGACGGCCAGGATCTCCGGCCGCAGCCGTGCCCCGCCGCAGGCCGGGCAGGCGCCGGCCCGCATGAAGCTTTCGAACTTCTCCCGTGCGGAGTCGGACTCGGCCTCGGCGTACCGCCGCTCGAGCCAGGCCAGCACGCCCTCGAACCGGACCAGGTAGGTGCGGTCACGGCCGGACCGGGTGCGGTAGCTGACCCGCACCTGCTGACCGGTGCCGTGCAGCACCGCCTCCCGGGCCGTGGCCGGCAACTCGTCCCACGGGGTGTCCATGCCGAAGCCGCCCGCGTCGGCCGCCGCCTGCAGCAGCCGGGTGAAGTACTCCCGGTCCCGCCAGCTCGACCAGGGCGCCACCGCGCCGCCGGCCAGCGTCTTGCTGCCGTCCGGCACGACCAGGCTGGGGTCGGGCTCCATCTGGGTGCCGAGCCCCTCGCAGACCGGGCACGCGCCCAGCGGCGAGTTGAAAGAGAACGACCGCGGCGTCAGCTCCTCCAGCGCCTGCGGGTGCCCGTTCGGGCAGGCCAGATGCTCGGAGAACCGCAGCTCGCGGCCGGGGTCATCGGCCGGCCGGTCCACCAGCTCGGCGATGGCCACGCCGCCGGCCAGCTTGAGCGCGGTCTCCACCGAGTCGGTGATCCGCGCCCGGCTGGACTCCCTGGCCACCAGCCGGTCCACCACGACCTCGATCCCGCGCGAATCCGCCACGTCCAGCGGCTCCTCGTCCAGCCGATGCACGGTGCCGTCCACCCGGACCCGGGCGTAGCCCTTGTTCTGCAGGTCATCGAGCTGGTCCGCGCCGACCGGGGCCAGCAGGTAGAAGCGGCTGCCCTCGGGCTGGTCCAGCAGTTCGTCGACGATCTGCTGCGGCGTGTAGCTGCGGATCAGGGCTCCGCACACGGGACAGTGCGGCTCCCCGACGCGCGCCCACAGCAGCCGCAGGTGGTCATAGATCTCGGTGATCGTGCCCACCGTCGAGCGCGGGTTCTTCGACCCGGACTTCTGGTCGATGGCCACCGCCGGGGTCAGCCCTTCGATGGCGTCGACCTCGGGCTTGTCGAGCTGACCGAGGTACTGACGGGCGTAGGCCGACAGCGACTCCACGTACCGGCGCTGTCCCTCGGCGAAGATCGTGTCGAATGCGAGGCTTGACTTACCCGACCCGGACAGCCCGGTAAAAACGATCATGGCGTCGCGCGGCAGATCAACATCAACGTTCCGGAGATTGTGCTCGCGTGCGCCACGGACGATCAGACGGTTATTCACCAGCAGCTTTCCGTTCGGCGACTGACGTGCCAGATTGGCTCTCGTATAACACCCTGGGAGGCTTGTTCGTTCCCGTCGCGAGGGGCCGGGAACCGCTGTTGGCTGCGGTGATGCTTAGCGGTGGCTTGAGGTCACCAGGGTCGCGAACACCACCGTGCTGCTCAGGTAATGACCGGTGGAGAAGTCGAACGCGCCGCCACAGGTAATGAGGTGCAGGGCGGCGGTGTCGGACGCGCCGTAAATAGTTTTGGTCGGGAAATTGTCTTTCGAGTACTCGCGTACTCCGCTGACCCTGAAAACGGCCGTAACCCCATCCGTCAATGTCACATCAATGGTGTTTCCGGGCCGCACCGCGCCAAGCCGGTAGAACACCGCCGGGCCCTTCAGCGTGTCGACATGGCCCTCGATGACCGACGAGCCGATCTGGCCGGGGGTGACCGAGTACTTGTACCAGGCCGCCTCCATGGGCCGGTTGTACAGCGACGGGACCTGGATGGTGCCGTCCGCGTTCAGCCCCAGACGCAGCAGGCTGGACCGCACGCCGATGGCCGGGATGCTGACCGCCACCGGCTCCGAGCGGGGCAGTCGCGGGCCCCGTCCGCCGGCCGCGGTCGTGCCCGCCGCGTTCTGGCCCGGCTGCGGCGCGTGCCGCTGGGTCAGCGCGGCAACGCCCATCGCGGCGGCCCCGCCGATGATCAGCAGCACGGCTGCGAATCCGGCCAGCCGGGCCCGCCAGTTGACGGGCGGGCGCGGCGGCAGGTTCATGCCCGTACCGGAGGTAAAGACGACGCGGAACCCGGCTATCCGCCGCCACTCGGGCTCCGCCAATGCCGCCCTCCTTCCACAATGGCTCTTGCTCGCGTAGCCTAATATTCCAATGGAAATTAAGCCATTGCGCACCAGGGCGGCCGGCAAATGCCGGTTTGTATTCCCCGAATCGGGGCAAGGGCCGTCCGCGGCTGGGACATAGGGAGGTTTCATGCGGGTGCGCTGGGTGGCCGGCCGGGCCAGAGTCCGCAGGATGGCCGCCGTGGCCTGTAGCGCCGTGACCCTGTCGCTGGCCGTCTCAGCCTGCACCGGGACGTCAACGCCGGGTGCGGGCGCCTCGGCGTCCTCCACCTTCTTCACCGCCAGGGCTCCGTCGGGCACCGCCACGGTCACCGTCACGCCTTCCACCACGGTCACTCCGTCCCCGTCGCCCTCCCCGTCCCTGACGGAGGCCACCCTCCCGGTTCCGGCCACCACCTCGGCCGCTCCCATCGGCGCCCCGTCCACCGGCGGCGGTGGCACCGCCGGCCTGCAGCACGTCGCGCTGTTCGGCCTCGGCGGCCTGGCCGTGCTGGCCGGCCTGGCCAGCCTCCTCTACCGCCGCCGGACCCTGCGCGGCCGGTAACCGCCCTCGTCTAGCCGGCGAGCACGGCCAGTTCCAGCGGGGTGATGCCGCCCGCGCTGATAGGCCGGATGTCCATCGGGCAACTCGACAGCACCACCAGGCAGTCGAGCTCGGCCCGGAACGCGATGAAATCGCCCGGCGCGCTGGAAGCGGGGTAGGAGGCCAGCGTCCCGTCCGGCTGCGGCCGTACGTCCATGAACACGTTGAGCGGCTGCGGGACGGTGACCGGGACGACGCCGTGCGCCCGCAGGGTTTCCAGCAGGTTCACCGCGCAGGAGCGATGCCCGGGGGCCGCCCCCAGCGACGCATAGCGGGCCGGGTCGCAGGCCGCGTACAGCGTGTCGTGCCGCCCCGGCGAGGTGTCCTCGAGCACGGTCAGGATCGGCCGCCGCCGGTTGGTCAGCACCGGGTCGCCCGGCCGCGGGAACAGCTTGCCGATGCCCGGACGGGTGTGCTCAGCGCTGGCGTATTCGCCCGGATCCGCCGCACTGAACGCGAAAAGGTCGCCGACCTGCCCGCCCGCCACGTCGATGACCCGCACAACCTGCCCTGCCTGGAGGGCCACCGCGCGGCCCTCCCCGCCCGGCACCTGCACCCGCACCGTTTCGGCCATTTCTCTACTATCGCAGCATGAACTCCCACCACACCACGCCCTCCGGGCTGCCGCGGGCCCGGTCGATCGGGGTGCCGTTCGACGGTGACCCGGGCCGCGGCAATGCGATCACCGACGTCGGCGGGGTCGAGGTCGGCTACGTCACGCTGATCGAGGGCTCCGGCCCGATGCGGGTGGGCGAGGGCCCGGTGCGGACCGGCGTGACCGCGATCCTCGCCCGCGGCCGGGACGGCTGGGGGACGGGCTGCGCGGCCGGATTCCACTCGTTCAACGGCAACGGTGAGCTGACCGCCTCACACTGGCTGGCCGAGACCGGGATCTTGTCCTCGGCCGTGCTGCTGACCAACACCTACGCGGTCGGCACCGTGCACCGCGGCGTGGTCGACTGGATCAACCAGAACCGGCCCGGCCAGCTGCCCTGGGAGTTCCCGGTCGTCGGCGAAACCTACGACGGCTACCTCAACGACGTCAGCGGCGCCCACGTCACCACCGGCCACGCGGTGACCGCGATCGACCAGGCCCACGGCGGCCCGATCGAGGAGGGCTCGGTCGGTGGCGGCACCGGCATGTGCTGCTACGGCTACAAGGGTGGCAGCGGCACCGCCTCCCGGCTGGTCCCGCTGGGCGCCCAGACGTACACGGTGGGCGCGTTCGTGCAGGCCAACTTCGGCCGCCGCCGGCACCTGACCATCGCCGGGCACCCGGTCGGTAAGGAACTGCTGGACGACAACCCGCTGGAGGAGACCAGCTGGTTCCTGCCCCCCGGGTCCGGCTCGATCATCGCCGTGGTCGCGACCGACGCGCCGCTGCTGCCCGGCCAGTGCAGCGCGCTGGCCCGCCGGGCCACGCTCGGCATCGGCCGGACCGGGACCACCGGCTCGCACAGCTCGGGCGACATTTTCCTGGCCTTCTCCACCGCCAACCCGGGCCAGCTGGGCGCCGGGGAAGGTCCCGGCTCACCCGAGCCGGGGCAGCTCCGGCGGCTGGAGTTCCTGGGCTGGGACGACATCGACGGGCTGTTCGAGGCCACGGTCCAGGCGGTCGAGGAGGCCGTCCTCAACGCGCTGGTGGCCAACTCCGAGATGACCGGCCGCGACGGCCACCGGATGCCGGCCCTGCCCCGCGACCGGGTGACCGCCCTGCTCGGCTAGTCAGCTAGTGCACTCGATAAATAAGCGTCGGGTGTGGTGCGGTACTTGCGGCCGGCGGGGGTCGTCCAGATCATGACGCCGGGCCGGGGTTGTTCAAGGCGCCAGCCCTCAGCCTGTTTGCACCGATGGTGGTGTCGGCACAGCGGAGCTAGACCGCATTCGCAGGTCCGGCCGCCCTGGTCGTAGGGCACCGTGTGGTCGAGGTCGCAGCGGGCGGCGGGTTGCCGGCAGCCGGGGGCGGTGCAGGTCGGAGTGCGGGCGATGATCAGGTGCCGGAGGGCGCGGCTGGGCTGGTAGCCGGGTTCTTGATGAGGATGATCGCAGCTGCCGCGGGCCAGGGGGGAGATGGTGACTGTGACGGGCTGGCGGCCCAGGCTGTTGAGGGCTGCTGGGCGGGGGAGGCAGCCATGGCCAATGGCCTGCCCGCCGGGGCCGGTGAAGGTGAGGCAGCAGCGGGTCCGCGGCTCGGTGGCCGCGAGACTGGTGAGCTGGCGGGCGAGCGGCCCGTCGATGGGCCCGAACCCGGCGGCCGTCCCGGGGGCGTCGGTGAGCCCGAGCTGGGTGGCGAGCGGCACGGTCAAGTTGATCAAGGTGGGCAGCCGTGGACTGGGGGCTGCTGGGCGGGGCGCAGGGGAAGGCGCGGCCGGGCCGGTCGCCGGCGGGGCGGCCGGGCTGGGTGGCCGGGCCGGGCCGAGGAGGGCGTCGAGGTAGGCGCGGGCTCGCAGTTCCTCGATCGACCCGGAAAGGCCGGCGGAGCGGAGCGCCAGGGCGCGGGTCGTGAGCTGCTGGTCGGCGGCCAGCACGTCGGCGGGCGGCAGGCCGTAGCCGGCCAGGGCGGCGGTGCCTGCGTCTTCCCGCCAGCGGCGCACCCGCGGATCCCGCTGGGCTTCCTCCCGCCGCCGGGCCGCCGCCTCCGGATCGGCGGCGATCACCACCCGGGCCAGCGCGGCCCGCAGCTGCCCGGTTGTCTGCTCTCCGGCTTTGGGCAGGATCTGTTCCTCCACCGCCCGGGCGCCAGCATCGGACAAGACCCGGGTCGCCTCGGCGATCAGCCGGGCTTTCGCCCGGTCGATCAGGCCTTCATGGTGGGCGCGGGCGGTCCCGGGCAGCCGGATCTCCAAATCCAGGGCCAGCGCGGTGCAGGTACCGGCGGCCTGGCTGGTCAAGGTCAGCGCCGCCGCGATCTCATCGACCGCGAACTCGCTGATCTGCTCCGGAAACTGTCCAGAGACCGGAGGCGGAACACCTGGGGCGGGACGGCGACGGGCCAGCTCGGTCACCGCGGCCAGGCCGCTGGCACTGGCCCAGGACTCGATCCGCTGCCAGGCCCTCAGCACCCCGACCAGCTCATCATCGTCCAGATCCGCCAGCCCGTCGTCGCGGGTGACCGCGTCGGCCAGCCCGGCCAGCGTTCCGCTGGGCGCGCAGGTATCGAGAGCGCCACCAGACTCAAACCCGCAGCCTGACTGCAGGGGGATGAGCGGGACCCGCGGACGGAATCCGGCCGCCAGGCTCTCGCCCGCCGCCGCTATCGCGCGTTCCTGGCGGGCCGCATCGATCCCGGCGAACAGTTCACCGATCGGAACATCCGCGAACTCCGGCGGGCAGCCCGTATCTGGGCTCAGGGACCACCCAGGCTGCAACGCGTCCGGCAGCGGATCGTCGTCACCGACCGGATTGGGAAATGCTGCCGCCGCCATAGTTCACCGCCTTCGGCAACTGCGGATAACTGTCTCGAACATAGTATCGAATTGGCGAGGAATTGGCTACCGAAAAGCCGATTTAATTTTCCAAAAAAAGTGCACAAAGAAAAGTGCACACATAATGTTCGCCTAATCGGCGGGAATGGCGCGGAAAGCGGGCTAATACTCCAACCGGAGATCGTTACCTGCTTGGCCGGAACGGAACGGACCTTGGTGCGGCAGGAAGCCACTATGGCGGGCTGGCGGCTGTTACTGGGCGCTGCCGGTGGGCGTCGCGCCGGGGGTGACGTGCTGCCAGCCAGCGACGAGGGCGCTGAGGGTGTCGTGCCACAGTCGCTGGCCGTCTACGGGGGGGAGGATGCACCGCAGTTCGAGGGCGGCCAGGCCTTCGCAGGCGGCGTGGAATTCCCAGGCCGCATCGGGTACGGTGCGGGCGCCGAGGCGGCCGGCATCGCGCAGGCGGGCGATCCGGCGGTGCAGTACCGGCAGCGCGCGCTCGGCGGCCGGGGCGATTGTCTGTGCGACGTCAGAGGGCACGGACATCTGCTGGATGCCGATCTGGAACAGTGCCGGGTGGTTCAGGGCGAACGGCCGGAACCCGAGGGTGCCGGCGGCCACCAGGTCCGCGGCGGGGTCGCCCGCCGACGGCAGGGCCTCGACGATGCCGGTGAGCATGTCGAAGGCGCGCACCCCCAGCCCGCTGAGCAGTGCCTGTTTCGATCCCAGGCTGGTGTAGACGGCCCGGGTGGTGGTACCGGTTTTCTCGGCGACCCGGCGCACGGTCAGCGCCTGAAGGCCTTCGGTCTCGGCGATTTTCTCCGCGGCCTCCAGCAGGGCAGCGCCGGTCGCTTCGTCGTGCACGCGGGTTCGGCCCATGGTGACATGATACCGTAACGCTATTACGTTACGATGTTACATAACTGGAGGGGACGGGCCGATGACGACCATCGCCGGGCCAGACCTGCAAGCAACCATCCAAGCTTGGGACCGGGCAGCGTGGAGCCTGGCCGCGCTCGCGCTGGCGGCCCGGGGCGACGGCCCGCCCGGCCTGACGGCCGCAGCATCGGAAGTGCTGGCCGCCACCGGGCTCAGCAGCGCTGCGGGGCAGCCGCTGCGGGGCCTTGGCACCTCGACTGCCGGGCAGATCGCCAGCCAGGCCGCGGCCTCGCTGCACCAGGTCTCCGCGCTGGTCAGCGGCCGCAGCATCGGCTGGGACGCCCAAATCGATGAGGCGCTGCTGGCCCAGGGGAACGCCAGCGCACAGGCAGCCCGGGGCTTCGCCCAATTCGCGCTGCCGATGATGGGCGGCCTCGCCGAACGCCTGACCGCCCCGGGTGCCCGCATGCTCGACGTCGGAACCGGCGTCGGAGCGCTCGCCGTCGGCTTCGCACAGGTCTTCCCCCAGTTGCATGTGCTGGGGATCGACGTCCTTGACCGGGCCCTCAGCCTGGCCCGCCAGGCCATTGACGCCAGCGGCGTCGCTGCCCGGGTGACGGTACGCAAGCAGGATGTCGCCGGCTTCGCCGATGACACCGGATTCGACCTGGCATTTCTCCCCGCGCCGTTCATCCCGCAGCCCGCCGTGCACGGCGGGCTGCCGCGGGTAGCGGCGGCGCTGCGCCCCGGCGGATGGCTGATGGCAGGCCACGGAAAATTCGGGGGGACCCCGGCCGAGGACGCCCTGACCCGGCTCAAGACGATCGCCTACGGCGGCACACCGCTGGACGAAGCCGCGGCATCCCAGTTGCTGGGCGATGCCGGGCTGACATCGGTGCAGCCGGTACCCACCCCTCCCGGGGCACCAGCCATCACCATCGGCCAGAAACCAGCCTGACGACGGCCGCGATGACCCCCTGCCAGCCGGGCCGACGTCCCCATCAGCGGACCCAAGATCAATCCGGCCGGGACTTGGTGATCTTCAAGGCTGCCTTGCCTGCCGCTGGTAGTGGCAGGTTTTGGCCCGGTGCTGGCGGCGCCGCCGCCAGGCCGACCATCGCAGGCGGTGCCGGGCATCTCGGGCTGGCTGGATGATCAAGGCGGCAAACAGCGCGGCGATCTCGTTGCGGGTCAGCGGGATCTGCCCGGCGGGTGGCGGGTGGCGGGCATGTTCGGCGGCGGTAGCGATGGACAGGAACGCGAGGGCGAGCATGGCCAGGGTGGTCCACCGGTACCAGGAGCCCCAGCGGCGGACCTGATGCTCATCCAGCCCGGTCAATCCCTTGCTGGCCTGGAAATTTTCTTCCGTGGTCCACCGCGATCCTGCGGCCTTGACCAGGGCCGGCAGCGGGACGTGGCGGGGGCTGTAGCAGCGGTAGAACGCTAGTTCCCTGGTGCGGCGGTTGCGGCGGAACAGCAGCCAGCGGCGGCCGGGCTTGCAGGGGCCGATGGCCACCCAGGCCCAGTCGTAATAGCGGTGTCCCTTGGCGCCCTGCCCGGCCGAGTACCGCTGCCACGCCGCGCGGGGCAGGCGTGCGGTGATCTGGCGGCCCTGGCAGGTACCCGGGCCGATGACCACGCGGTGGGTGCCAGCGACCGCCAGCACGTATCCGATCTGGCGCCGTTCCAGGTCAGCGCGCAGGCCCGGATCCGCGCCGTATACCTCATCCCCCGTGACCCAGGCCGCTGGCGCCCCCGCATCTAGGGCGCGGGTGATCATCACCCGGGCCAGCTTGGGCTTGGTCGCGAACCCGGTCCCTCCCGGGATGCCCGCCGCGGCACACCGGGCCCCATCAGCGATCCAGGACTTCGGAAGGTAGAGCTCCCGGTCGATCAGCGCATGCCCCCGCGGGGTTGCGTAGCTGAGGAACACCGCGACCTGGCAGTTCTCCACCCGCCCGGCGGTGCCGGTGTATTGGCGCTGCACGCCAGCACTGGCGCTGCCCTTCTTCAGGTCGCCGGTCTCATCGACCACCAGCACCGCACCCGGCCCGCCCAGGTGTCCGATCACGTACTCGCGAACGTCGTCGCGGACCGCATCGGCGTCCCACCGGGCACCCGCCAGCAGGTGCTGCATCCCATCGGGGGTGGCGTCCCCAGCGTGCTCGGCGATCGTCCAGCAGTTTTTGCGCCGCAGTCCCCACAATAAGCCCAGTACGAACGCCCGCGCCCGCCGCCGCGGCTCCACCCGGGCGAACCGCCCCGCGATCCGCCCCATCAGCTCGTCAAACTGTCCCAGCCATCGGTCAGGGTCTACGCCGAACTCAGCGGCCACCGCCAGATCATCATGAGTCGTCACAAACCATGATCATCACGGTGGCCGTTTCGCGTCCAGCCCGCTGCACCGCCAGGTCACGAAGTCCGGTTGGAGTACTAAGCGGGACCCCCCGCGGCTGCTCCCGGTGAACCCTGCAACTCTGCGCCAGCTCCCGAGGGGGTGGCCACGGCGCTCAGGCTGACCCCGGTCAGGCGTTCCGCCTCCGCCCACAGCCGCGCGGCGGTGGCGGCGTCGCGCGCCCGGCGGGGCGGCCGGGTGAGGACCGTCGGCCCGACCAGGCCGAACCGCTGGCTCGGCCCGTAGTAGCCGCCATTACCCGCGTCCGGGCTGGTCGCCGCGTACAGCAGCGGCTCGCAGCCGGTCTGGACCTCCTGCGACAGCAGCCGGGTGCCGAGCTGCAGCGGTGACCACCGGACCCGCTCCCGGCCCAGGTTCGGGCCGCTGGTCTGCAGGTTGGTCCGGGTGAAGCCGGGGTGGGCGGCCGTGCTCACCAGGTCCCAGCCCCGCTCGGCGGCCAGCGCCGCCAGGTGCTCGGTGAGCATCAGGTCGGCCAGCTTGGACTGGCAGTAGGCGGGCCAGGCGCGGTACCGGCGGCTGGCCTGCAGGTCGGTGAAGTTGATCCGGCCCACGTTGGCCATGCCGCTGCTCATCGTGACCACCCGCGGCGCCGGCGCCTTCAGCAGCAGCGGCAGCAGCCTCACGGTCAGCGCGAACGGCCCGAGGAAGTTGCTGCCGAACTGCAGCTCGAAGCCATCGGCGGTGGTCATCCGGGTCGGCACCGCCATCACCCCGGCGTTGTTGAGCAGCAGGTCCAGCGGTGTGCCGTCCGCGATCAGCCCGTCGGCGAACTCGCCCACCGAGGCCAGGTCGGCCAGGTCGATCCGGCGCACCTCGAGCTGGGCGCCGGGGTACTGGGCGAGGATCCCGTCCCGGGCCTGCTCGCCCTTGGCCGGCGTGCGGACCGCCATGATCACGTGCGCCCCGGCCGCGGCCAGCCGCCGGGCCGCCTCCAGGCCGGTACCGCTGTTCGCCCCGGTGATGACCACTCGCCGCCCGGACTGATCGGGAACTGAGTACATGCCGCCGCCTTCATCAGCACTTACAGACCATCGGTCTCTTACGGCACTGACGCTAGCAGACCGCCGGTCTCTACACAAGGGACCGACGGTCTGTAATATGCGGGGTATGACCGTGTTCCAGCGAGCCCGCAGTGCCGAGCAGCGCGAGGTGCGCCGCCGCGCGATCCTGGACACCGCGGCCGCCATGCTCTCGCAGATGCCGGCGTCCGAGGTCACGCTGAACGAGCTGAGCCGCCGCGTCGGCCTGGCCAAGTCCAACGTGCTCCGGTACTTCGAGTCACGCGAGGCGGTGCTGCTGGAGCTGCTCGCCACCCAATGGCAGGAATGGCTGACGGCCCTGGCTGGTGACCTGGACGGCGCCGTGACCCCCCAGGCGCCGGTCACCACCCGCGGCGATCAGATGGCGGCGGCCCTGGCCGCCTCGCTGGCCGTCCGGCCCGTCCTCTGCGACCTGGTCAGCGCCCAGGCCGCCGTGCTCGAACGCAACGTCTCCCCGCAGATCGCCGCCACCTACAAGCGCTCGACCCTGGCCGGTTTCGGGGACCTGGCCGGGCTCCTCCGCCGGCACCTCGGCGAGCTCAGCGAAGACGACGCCTGGCGCCTGGCCGGTGCCAGCGTCATCACCACCGGCGCCCTGTGGCCCCAGTGCCAGCCCTCACCCGCGCTGCTGGCCGCCTATGAGGCCGACCCCAGCCTGGCCGCCCTCCGCCTGGACTTCGCCCGTACCCTCCGCGAGTTCATCGAAGTCCTGATCTCCGGCCTCCTCGCCCGCGCCACCGCCTGACTCATAGGTGCCGCTCAGGGACTGCCGCTCAGAGGCTGCCGCTCAGGGACTGCCGCCCATGCGCTCTATCAGCGAACCGCGGCTCAGCCCGAGCTGAGCGCAGAACTGGTCCAGGTCTTTGATGGTGACGGGGTCGTGGAGGGTCCGGTCCGCGGCCTCGGCCGCCTCCGGCATGCCCGCCCGGCGCAAGGTCTTGACGAATTGCTCCTTCGAAAGGTCCATCGGGACCTCCTCGCTACGGAAGGTGGCCCCGGACGCCCATTGGCCGGAGCCCGCCGCTGTCGCTGACAACCACCACGCGGGCTCAATTAGTTCCGGTTGAAGTCCCGGTTGAAAGCACCGACCAGATCGAGGAATTGGCCCAGCGTGCCCAGCCGCTCCGGCAGCTCGCCGCGCAGCTTGACCGATAGCGTACGCACGCCGGCGTCCCGGTACCAGCGCAGCCGGTCGCCGATCATCGCCGGGGTGCCCAGCAGGTTGGTCTGGGCGCCGAGGGCGCGGGGGACCAGCCGGGCGGCCTCGTCCCGGCGGCCGTCCTGCCACAGCCGCTGCACCGCCCGCACCTCGTCGCCGAACCCCTGCCGGGCGAACGCCCCGTTGTAGAAGTTCGCCGACGCCGAGCCCATCGCGCCGATCGTGAACGCGTAACCGGCCGCGTGCCGGATCTCCGCCTCGGTCACGTCGTCGGTGAACTCGACCGCCACCGGGACCTGCAGGTCCAGGTCGGCCAGGGTGCGACCGGCCCGGCGGGCGCCGTACCGCAGATCATCGGTGAACGCCGCCGCGGTTTCGGGGATGAACGCGTTGCCGAGCCAGCCGTCGGCCAGCTCGCCGCACAGCCGCAGGTTGGCGGGGCCGATCGCGGCCACGTAGATCGGCACCGGCACCGGGGGAGCGGCCGCCCGCAGCGCCCGGCCCTGGCTGTCCGGCAGCGGCAGCTGGTAGACCTGCCCCTGGTATTCCAGCCGGTCACCGCGGCTGATCATCCGGACGATCTCGATCGTCTCGCGGGTGGTCTGGATCGGCCGCTGGAACCGTACGCCGTGCCAGCCCTCCATCACCTGCGGGCCGCTGACGCCGATCCCGAGCCGGAACCGGCCGCCGGACAGCTGCTGGAGCGACATCGCCGACATGGCCAGTACGGCGGGGGAGCGGGAGCCGAGCTGCACGATCGAGGTACCCAGGGCGATCCGCGACGTCCGCGCGGCCAGGTAGCCGACCTGGGTCAGCGCGTCATGACCCCAGAACTCCGGTACCCAGGCCGCGGACGCCCCGAGCCGTTCCGCTTCTCGCACGAACTCGACCCCGTCCGCCGACGACGCCGAGCCCTCCACCGCGACCCGCAGCCCCTGCCCCTCAGCCACCGGCGTGAGCCCGTTCGGCCAGCTCCTTGATGCCGGCCAGGCAGCGCTGCATGTTGGCCTCGTGCTCGGCCAGGCGGCGGGCCACGATCCGCTCTTCCTTGTCCGGCATCGCCTCGATCGCCGGCGTCAGGCCGGACGGCCCCGGGCCGAGCACGGCCCACTGCCGGACCAGCGTCCCGCCGCCGTCCGGTTCCAGCTCGAACCCCCACCGGGCGGCCGGGTGGTCAAGGTCCTCCACCACCCAGCTGAACGCCCGCGGCTCGTCGAACGCGACCACCGTGCAGGTGGTCTGCCAGGCGCCGGCGGCCGGGTGCTGGCTGTGCCCGGTGAACCGCGCCCCGGCACACGGGCCGGCCGTCCCTTCGGCCCACTCGGCGCTGGTCAGCTCGGTGGAGAACCGGGCCGGCAGCGTGATGTCACTGACCAGCGGCCACACCACGTCCGGGGGCGCGTCGACGTGAACTTCCGCTCGCGCCGTCGGGCTGTCCGCGTATCTGACCACGTCTCATTGTCTCCCGGGGCGGCCCGGCCCGGCATGACCGCCCCGCGCGGCCGGGCCCAGGCCGGTCAGCGGTATCGGTGCGCAGGCCAGGACGACCTGGCGTCCGTGCCGGCCGCCGTACCAGAGGCGCAGTTCGCCCTGGTGGATCTGAGCCTGCGGTGTGGGCTGCGCGGTGCGGCCCGGCCACGGATCGTGGGTGGCCTCGCTGATGTAGTCCTGCAATTCGTCCAGCACCTGCACGCACACCCCTGCCAGCCGGTCGGCGACGGTGCCCGCGCGGATCTCGAAGTTGCTCCGCACGTGGCTGCTGGCCCGGCCGACCTCGTAGTTCCCGGACTGGCCGGGGAACCGTCCTGGCTCGGCCGAGAACCGCAGCATCCCGCCGTCGGCCTCAACCCGGATCCCGTCCGGCGCGACCGCGGCCAGCCGGTCCGCGAGCAGGGCGGTGAGACGATCGACGTCCACCAGCACCTTCACGGACCAGCTGCCCGACCCAGATCCGGCCGCGTTACCGCGACGGATGGACGACCAGGGCGCTCCCGCCGCCCAGCCGGACCGGCTCGGCGATCGGCTCGAGCTTCCCGCCGCCGAGGACCTGCAGGGCGGTCGCGTCACCGGGGTAGTAGTCCAGCGGCAGGATCGCGCCGCCCGTCTCGGTGAACTTCTCGCCGTACTGGCTGGTCAGCTGCTTGGCCACCGCGCTGTTGTAGAACAGCGGCTCGGCGCTGGAGGTGGGCGAGTTGGTGTTGCTGACCCGCGGCGCGGCCAGTGCGTCCGGCAGCGACATGCCAAAGTCCACGTGGTTGATCAGCGTCTGCAGGATCGTGGTGATGATCGTCGATCCGCCGGCCGCGCCGATGCTGAACACCGGCTGGCCGTGCTGCAGCGCGATGACCGGGCCCATGCTGGACCGCGGCTGCTTGCCGCCCGCGGGCAGGTTCGGGTCGTAGGCCCCGGCCGTGGGCGGCGCGAAGTCGAAGTCGGTCATCTCGTCGTTGAGCAGGAAGCCGTAGCCCGGCACGGTCTGGCCGCTGCCGCCGAAGAAGTTGATCGTGTTGGTGTAGGCGACGATGTCGCCCCACTTGTCAGCGGTCACGATGTTGTTGGTGTGCAGGCCCTCGCTGGTGGCCGTGGCCGACGTCGACGGGCTGGAGCAGCCCTGGTACGGCGGGGTCGGGTTGCCCGGCGCGACCGGTGAGGTCAGCGCGGTCGAGCCGATCAGGCATTGCCGGGTGGCCGCGAACCCCGGGCTCAGCAGCTGCTGGGTGGGGACGCTGACATACCGGGGGTCGCCGACGTAGGCGTTGCGGTCGGCGTAGGACAGCCGCGAGGCCTCCAGGTAGTGGAACAGCGCGGTGGCCCGGGACTCCGAGGACAGGTTGTAGTGGCTGAGGATGTTCAGCGCCTCGCCGACCGTGGTGCCACTGCTGGACGGCGGCGCCATGCTGTAGATGTCCAGGCCGCGGTAGCTGACGTGCGTCGGCGCCTGCACCCGGGCCTGGTAGCTACGCAGGTCGTTCATCGTCATGATGCCCGGCACCTGGACCGTGGTCTGGCCGGGAGTGGTCACCGGGTGGTCGTCGGCCTGCACGATCGCCTGGCCGAGCGGCCCGTTGTACAGGTAGGACGGCCCGTACTTGGCCAGCAGCTGATAGGTCTTGGCCAGGTCAGGGTTCTTGAGCAGGGTGCCGACCGGCAGCGGCTGGCCCGCGCTGGTCAGCAGCCAGTGGCTGGCCGGGTAGGCCTGCAGCTCGGGCAGCTCAGACTGAGTGAGCTGCTGGAAGTCGGCGTCCGTGCGGAAGCCGCTGCGCGCCAGGCCGATGGCGGGCTGCAGATCCTTGCCCAGGCTCAGCCGGCCGTACTTTTTCAGTGCGGTCGACCAGGTCGCCACCATCGACGGCACCCCGGTCGCCAGCGGCTGGTCCGAGGCGTAGTCGTAGTCGTACGGCTTGCCGGTTGCGGGGTCGATGAACATCGTGGTCGTGCACGCCTGCGGGCAGTTCTCGCGCCCGTCGATGGTGACCACCTCGTGCTGCTTGGCCAGGTAGATCACCATGAAGCCGCCCCCGCCGGGCCCGGCCACGAACGGGATCGTGACCCCCAGCGCGCTGGCCGTGGCCACCGCCGCGTCGACCGCGTTACCGCCGTCCTTGAGCGCGTCGATGCCGGCCTGGCTGGCGCCCAGGTCCATCGACGCCACCCCGCCGCCGGTCCCCACCGCCACCGGCTGTTTGGTGCCTCCGCCGCCTCCGCCCGGTGCCTGACCCGCCGCGCTGAACTGCGCTGGCACAGCCACCAGCAATGCGGACAAAGTGGACAGAGAACCGATCACACCCCAACGGCGACGCAGACGCATACGAACCCTCTTTGTTCGAAAATGTCGCGTCCATACTGTCCCCGTCGGCAGCAAGAGATCAAGTTGGCTAGGCCAGGACCGCGTCGTCGTAGCCGCCGCCCGGTCAGCCCGCCGACTCCCGCAGCGCCGCGATCAGGTCCGGCGCGGCCTGGAAGAAGCGGTCCTGCTCGGGCTCGGTGCCGCCGATCTGGACCAGCGCGAGGTCGGTGAAGCCCGCCTGCCAGAACGCGGACGCCGCCTGGACCACCGCTTCGACCGAGTCGCCGCACGGGATCGACCCGGCCACGTCCTCCGGCCGGACGAACTGGGTGGCCGCGTCGAAGCCGCTGGTGCCGGGCAGTTCGGCGTTGACCTTCCAGCCACCGCCGAACCAGCGGAACTGCTCATGGGCCCGCTTCACGCACTCGTCCTGGTCGGGCCCCCAGCAGATCGGCAGCTGGCCCACCTTGCGCGCCGGCGGCCGCCCGGACGCCTCGTCCCACCACCGGCCGAGCGAGCCTTCGGGCTCCACCGCGATCATCACATCGGCCAGCGGCGCGAACAGCTCGCAGGACTGGCGGCCGGACACCGCGACGCCGATCGGTACCGGCTGCGCGGGCAGGTCCCACAGCTTGGCCGAGTCGACCGCGAAGTACTCGCCCTCGACGTTGACGTAGCCGCCGCCGAACAGCTCCCGTATGATCGTCACCGCCTCGGACAGCATCTCCTGCCGCTGGTTGGCGCTGGGCCAGCCCGCCCCGACGATGTGCTCGTTGAGCGCCTCACCCGCACCCAGCCCGAGGGTGAACCGGCCCTCACTGAGCAGCCCGAGCGTGGCCGCCTGCTGCGCCACCACGGCCGGCTGGTAACGCATGGTCGGGCAGGTGACGTAGGTCATCAGCTCGGCCCGGGCGGTCGCCTGGGCGACCGCGCCCAGCGTGACCCAGGCGTTCGGGGCGTGGCCCTGCTCGTCGACCCAGGGGAAGTAATGGTCGCTGGAGACCAGCAGCTCGAACCCGGTCTCCTCGGCCCGCACGGCGTAACGCACCAGGTCAGCCGGGCCCGCCTGCTCGGTCATCAATGTGTAGCCCACAGTGGCCATGAAAGTTGCCCGCCCTCGTCGTAGATCGTGTGACCCCGTCCCACTGACCCGGAGAATCCCCGCTAAACCGGAGATCTCACGGCTCTGGGAGCAGGGCGCGTGAGAAGGTATCGGGCGTGGATGGCGGCATGACTGGCGCTCCCCGAATCCGGCCCGTGCGCCGTTCTGTCGTGCGGCGCCGAATCGCGACCGCCGGGGCAGCTCTCGTCCTTGCCGTTGCGGGCGTGCTGTACACCCGCATCGGCGTGGCCGGGATGTTCGAGGCATTAACGTTTTCCGGCCGGATCATCGGGGCGGTCATATTCGCCTGCGCGCTGGTTATATTCGGCGGATCGGTCAGCGTCGCGCTGTTGTTCGTGCTGGCGCTCTCCGGACGGCCTGTTTCCGTCACCGTGACCAGCGTTGCCGGTGGTGCGGTCATCGCCGGTGCGACGACGTTGACCGTACTCAGCCTGGTGCTTTTCCTCATCCAGGCCGCTGCGCTCAATTTCTCGGCCTGGCTCGCGGTCTGGGGCGTTCTGGCCTGCGCGGCGGCGCTGATCCTCTCCTCCGCGATCAGGGCGCGGCTGCCGGTTCCCAGCGTCAAGGGGCTGGCGGGCGGCCTGTCGATCGGTCTGCTGTTGTCATTGGGCAGCTTCGTATACAGCGACTTCTATCTGCCCTCAGCAGTTGCGCCGCTGCTGACCGTTTCCGTCTCGATCGGCAAAGCGTCGGTGGACACCACGGCCGCGACCGCGACGGTCCCGATTTCGATCACCATCCGCAATGAGCAGCCGGTCGGGGTGTTTGTCCTGGCGTCTTATCTCGACGTGGCGGGCCGCACCTTCCTCGGCGTCTCCTCGGCCTCACCAGCGGCCGAGAATCAAGCGGCCGCGCAGAATGAGCCGTACCGGTCGCTCGGGGACAACTATTCCTACGATCTCATCGAGGAAAGCCCGCTCAACGGGGGCGGGGGCTACTTCCTCAACCCCAATGAATCGTTCACCGCCAGCGACGCGGCCACCATTTCCGCACCGACGCCGTTCGACGCCATCCAGGTCTCCTACCGGATGATCATCATGCGGGACGACCGCTTCGAGGTCAGCACCAGCTATTCCCGGCAATTCCTGGCCGGCGCGCAGGCCGTTCGGGCGATGCCGCCCTGGGCGGGTCAGGCCTCCCCAACCGGACCGGGGGTCATCGGCTGGACCGGCGCCGTCTACGCGGACAGCTACCTGTACAACCTGATCGATCCCCCGGAAGACGCCTACGTGTGGTACCAGCTGCCGCCGCCGTCCTCAGCCGATCCTTATTTTCCCGATCTGACCGCGACGATCTGCCCTCCGGGAGAGCGGACGGCCTTGCCGACCGCGCAGCAGGTCCTGGCGCGGCAGAATCTGTATGGCCTGCAGCGGGAGGGCGGCGGTGAGCCCACCACGGTGCTGCCCTCGGCCCTCGGCATCCCGCAAACGGGCTAGCTCGAGCCGAGACGCCCGCTCCGCGTGATCTCACGGAGCGGGCGCTGTAGCTGAGCCTTTACTTCTTGAAGGCGTCCTTGACCTTGTCGCCGGCCTGCTTGAGGTTCCCCTTGGCCTGGTCGCCCTGGCCTTCGGCTTCCATTTCCTTGTCGCCGGTGGCCTGGCCCACGCCTTCCTTGACCTTGCCCTTGACCTCGGTGGCCTTGTGGGCTGCCTTGTCTTCAGTCGCCATGGTCCGTCACGCTCCTTCGTCTCACGCTGTCCCTTCCCACCAGGCAGCGGTCAAACAGGCAGCCCTACTCCGGGACCAGGAACGCTTTCATCGCGGCGATCATCATCGCGATGTCGGCGGTGCCGGACAGTTCGCGGGCCGAGTGCATGCCCAGCGACGCGTTGCCCACGTCGACGGTCGGCACGGCCAGGCCCGCGGCCACGATCGGGCCGATGGTGGAGCCGCTGCGGACGCCGCTGCGGTTGACGAAGTACTGCACCGGGACGCCGGCCTGCCCGGTGGCGGCCACGAACGCGGCCTGGGTCATCGCGTTGGTGCCGTAGTTGACGTTCGCGCTCACCTTGATCACCGGCCCGCCGCCCAGCGCGATCCAGTGCCCCGGCTCGTGCCGGTCGGCGTAGTTCGGGTGGGTGGCATGGGTCATGTCCGCCGACACGTGCAGCGAGTTCGTCACCGCCCGCAGGAAGTCGTCCCGGGTGCCGCCGCGGGCCAGCACCGAACGTTCCAGCTGGCGGCCCAGCCAGGCCCCGTCGGCCCCGGTGGCGGACCGGCTGCCGATCTCCTCGTGGTCGAACAGCACCACCGCGCTGACGTGCCCGCCAGCCGGGTCCGCCGCCACCTCGGCCAGCGCCGTCACACTGGCGAACGAGCAGTTCAGGTTGTCCTGGCGCCCCGAGCTGACGAACTCCTCATCCACTCCGGCCAGCGTGGCCCCGGCCACGTCGTAGACCACCACTTCCCAGCTGACCACGGCTCCGGCGTCCACCTCCAGCTCGCTGGCCAGGAAGTTTGCGAACCCGCCGGGGTCCGGCGCTCCCAGCGACCAGATCGGCACCAGGTGCCGCTGGGCGTCCAGCTTCAGCCCTTCGCGCACTCCCGGGTCGAGGTGGATGGCGAGCTGGGGCACCCGCAGGATCGGGCGGTCGACCCGCACCAGCCGGACCTGCGGCCCGTCCGCGGTGCCGACCACCACCCGGCCCGCCAGCCCCAGGTCCCGGTCCAGCCAGGAGTTCAGCAGCGGCCCGCCGTAGACCTCCACGCCCAGCTGCCGGAACCCCGCGTTGCCGGTGTCCGGCTGCGGCTTGACCTTCAGCGTCGGGCTGTCGGTGTGCGCGCCGAGCAGCCGGAAGCTGGCGTCGGCGGCCGCGCCGTCCGGCACCACCCAGGCGAACAGCGATCCGCCGTCGATCACCAGATAGCGGCCGGGGCCAGACGGCCAGGCGCCGGCCAGGCCGACCTCGGTGAACCCGGCCGCGGTCAGCCGGGCGCCGGCCTCGGCGGCCGCGTGGTACGGCGACGGCGAGGCGTCGAGGAAGCGGATCAGGTCCAGGGCGGTGTCACGGGCGCTGCTCACCCGTCCCATCCTGCCCGATAACGTAATGCGCATGGCAAAGAAGCGCGCGCTCACGCCGCTCGGGGCCGTGGTCGGCGGGTTCCTGGCCGGGGCCGTGGGCACGGTGGCCCTGGACGCCTACCAGTACCTGCGGTACAAGCGGTCCGGTGGTACTGACAGCCCGCTGGCCTGGGAGTTCCCCCCGGTGGAGAACTGGCAGCAGGCGCCCGCACCGGGCCAGGTGGCCAAGCGCGTGGTCGAGGGCTTCACCCAGGAGCAGCTGTCCGACCGCTACGCCAACCCGGTCAGCACGATCATGCACTGGGGCTACGGCTCGGCCAACGGCGCCGCCTACGGCGTGGTGGCCGGCTCGCTGCGCCGCCCGAGCCCGCTGACCGGCCTGCCGTTCGGCGCCACGGTCTGGCTCACCGGCTACCTGGTGCTGCCGCTGGGCCACCTCTACCAGCCGATCTGGAAGTACGACGTCAAGACGCTGGCCGAGGACCTCGGCGGCCACCTGATCTTCGGCGCCACCACCGGCACGGTCTTCTGGCTCTACACCAAGCTGGCCTGATCGCACGGCGGCCGGAGCGCGGCCGGGGTTTATTACTCAACTTTTTAAAGGGTCTGGCCACCCGGCGTCCCGAACTACTGCGACGTCCTTGCTCGCGCGCGACCGCGGTACCTGCTGGCTGGTGGCTGCTATCGCCGGAATCGGGCAGCTTCCGTTGGCCCGGACGTCGGGCCTACGGGCCGGTGACCACCGCGAAATACGCTCCGGCCGGTGGTGGACCGAACTGATCCAAGACCGTCAGGTAACCAGCTCGCGCACCATCGAGCAGGTCATCGCGCGCGACGCTCAGTCGCTCGACCCGGTGCGACCCCGGCGGGGGGCATAGCCGGAACACCTGGGTGCCCCGAAGGCTGACGTTCACGGAGCGGCCGATGGCGGCCCGGTCGGCTGCCCACGGTCCCCGGCCCGCCCAGTAGGCGTCACCGAGTCCCGCTCGCCACCGGTTCAGGACCTGGTGCAGCACCCGGGCCGCCAGCGGCGAGGTGCTGTTACCGGCTCCCTCGGGAGCGGTGTTCAGCATCAGGAGGTGCGTCACCCGCTCATCCAGGGCGGCGTACATAGGGTCGGGCCAGAGCAGGCCGCCGTCCAGGTACCGGTGCCCGTCCAGCACGTGGGGCGGCCCCGCCAGCATGGGCAGCCACGCTCCGGCCTTGAGGTAGTCCTCGAGCCGGTCGGCCACGGTCCGGATGGGCACGATGACCGGCCGGACCGTCTCCACGTCCGACAGCACGATCCGGATGTCGTAGGGCGATGCTGCCGCCTTCGCCCGATCCAGGGGGACGCGGTTGCGCATCACCTCGTCGAAGACGTACGCCATGTCCAGCCGGGGCAGCCGGAACGGCCGTCGGCGAACGAACCCCGAGGCCAGGTGGTCGTAGTAGACCGACAGGGCGTCCCAGCCACTCCCAGCGGCGAAGTAGGCCAGGTTCATGGACCCCGATGAGGTGCCGTAGAAGCGGTCGAACACGCCCGCCAGCCCGAGGTCGCGCAGGGCGATCAGCATGGCGCCGGACACGACCCCGCGCATCCCGCCACCTTCCACCGACAAGGCCAGGGTGTAGTCGTCCTGCTCACCCTGGAGTCGCGCCTTGATCAGCCCGGGCACGGACGGTATGCCCGACGGCCCTCGTGTGGCTTCGCTCCGCACCTGGTTGCCTCAGTCGCCCCAGGTGTGGTTACCCCAGCGCACGAAGACCGTGAGCGCGATGATCACCACGGTGATGGCACCGCCGAATTCCAGCAGGTGCAGAGCGTCGGGGGAGGCCACCGCCTCCTCCGCGAACGTGACCGCCAGCACCAGCACGATCATCGACACGACCCGGCTCTTCAGATCGTTCAGGTCGTGCATGGTCAGCCAGCCCGGCAGCACGTCCCGGCCGCCGACCCGGATGTCCCCGATGAACAGCTCGTAGAAGCCGATCGCCGAGATGAGCGCGGTGGCGCCGATCAGGAACAGGTCGAACTCCAGCAGGACCGAGCCGATGTTGTGCCCGACCGGAAACGGATGCCCGCTGACATCCCGCACCGTGTCGGCCAGGACGGCCACCGCGTAGACGAACGAGCCCAGCGCGGACACCGTCAGAAACGCCACCGGCAGGAGCACCAGCCACAGCGAAGCAGTCAGCGTCCGCTCCACCCCATCGGTGAGCCGTCGGGTCGGCCGCCGGGTTGTCCGCTCCGCGGCTTCCCCTTTTTCCTCATCGGGCACGGCGATCATGATTTCATGACCGGCGGCTGTCCTGCGCAGACCGCACCGCTGCGTGCTATTCGGGGCCGCCCGGGTCCGTGGACGGTTTCCCCAGCCAGGTGAGCGCGGCGATGGTCAGGGCCTCGATACCGGTGCTCAGAGTGGGCTCGATGACCGGCGCGAAATGTGGCGAGTGGTTGCCCGGCAGCGAGTCGATGCGCCCGTCGCGGAGGGCAGCCATGGCCGTCTCGTATTCGAGGCCTCCCCAGAACCAGAAAACGGTCGGTGCACCAGCGGCTTCGCCGAACACGCCGACGTCCTCGCTGGCATTGACCACCGGCATCGGCAGCAGGCGGTCCGCACCGAAATGCTCGGCGAAGGCGGCGATCGTGGCCTGGGTCGCGGACGGATCGCTGACCAGCAGGGGCGCGCTGACGGTCCAGGTCAGCTCGGGCGGGCGCGGTGCGGCGCTGACGGCGGCCTCACCGCTGACGGTGCGCTCGATCGCGGTGCGGACCAGCTCACGGGTCTGCGGGGAGTAGGTCCGGATGTTGATACCCAGTTCGGCGGTGCTGGGAATGATGTTGTCCTTGGTTCCGGCCTGCACCCGCCCGACCGTGACCACGGCGGTCTCGGCGGGCGGCACCAGCCGCGCGACGATGCCCTGCAGCCTCGTGATCACGTGCGCGGCCATCAGGACCGGGTCGACGGTGGACTCGGGGCGCGAGCCGTGCCCGCCCCGGCCGTGCAGGATGACCTCAGCGGAGTCCGCCGCGGCCATCACCGGCCCGCTGGCGTGGCCGATCAGGCCGGCCGGGAGCGGGCCCACGTGCTGGCCCAGCACGATGTCCGGCTTGGGAAAGCGCTGGAACAGCCCGTCGGCGACCATGTCCCGTGCCCCCCGGGCCAGTTCCTCGGCCGGCTGGAACACGGCCAGCACGGTTCCGGACCAGGCGCTGTCCGCTCGGGCGAGCAGGGCCGCGGCGCCCACCAGGCAGGTGGCGTGCATGTCGTGACCGCACGCGTGCATCACCGGGACCTCAGCCCCGTCCTCGCCCGCGGCCCGGACCGAGCTCGCGTAGGGCAGGCCGGTCTGCTCCTGCACAGGCAGCGCGTCGAAGTCGGCCCGCAGCATCACCACCGGGCCATCTCCGCGGGTCAGGACTCCGACCACCCCGGTGCCGCCGACCTTTTCGCTGACTTCGAAACCGAGCGGCCGCAACGCCTGCGCCACGCGCTGCGCGGTACGGTGCTCCCGCAGCGAAAGCTCGGGGTGCTGATGCAGGTCCCGGTAAAAGTCCGCCAGCTGGGCGCTCACCTCGGCCGCGCCTGCGAGTACCGTGCCGTCGGTCATGGCCGCTGGTCCTTCCGGTCAGGAACTGGGGACGGGGGTCGCCGGCGGGGACGGGCAGCGGTTCCCCACCGTGGTCAGCAGCCGCCGGGCCGAGACCGCGACGTTGGCGATCGCGCTGCTGACACCCGCCTCCCGGCTGGGTGAGGCGGCGTAGCTGCTCGCGGCCGACTGCAGCTGCGTCAGTCGCGACTTCAGGGCGTCGATCTCGCTCCGCCATTCCTGCTGGCCGGAGACGGTGTTGCTGAGGTCGGCGACGCTCGCCTCCATGCCGCGCGTCACCGCCTGAATCTCACTGACGCCAGCCTGCGTGACGCTGACCGAGACCAGGCTGTGCAGGGCAGCCCGCAGCGAGTCCACGTCCTGGCAAACGGTCAGGACGGGTGAGGGCCGGGACGACGTCGGCGTGACGGCTGCGCTGGCCGAGGCGCTCCCGGTCCCGCTGCCGCCCGGAGAACTGCCGCTGGACCCGCAGGCGGCGGCCAGGAGCAGCATCGCGGACAGGGTTGCCGTGCTGACGGCCAGCCTGCTGGGGGTAACTCGCGTCATATCTGCCCACGATCAGGCGACGGCCCCCGATGCGCCTCACCCATCGCGGGCGAACCGCGGAAAGACCGGGCCGCGATCACCTGGAAAGAATGATGACCGCACGATCGCCACCGGTCACTGTGAAAGAGTCAAGGTCCACGGATTCCGGCTGTACGGCTGGTGAACGGTGAACAGTGGCTCACAGGAAGACCTGATCGAAAAAGCGGGCCCCGCGGCCGGGCCGGGTTTCGGGCGTACCTGGCGTTCGATCGCCTTCGCCCCCGTGGGTGACGGGCAGCGCCGGCGACGCGGGACCGACGGAGTGCGCCTGGCCGCTTCCGTGCTTGTGCTCGTCGTATGCGTGCTGGTCATCCGCTACGACTCCCGTATCGACCGGGCGATCGTCCAGGTCGTGCATCCGCCTCCGCGGAGCATCACCTGGCTGGTGACGGTGGTCTACCAGGCCGGGTCGGTTGGTCTGGTGGTCGTCCTGATCGCGCTGGCGCTTCTGGCCCGCCGCTGGGTGGTGGCGCGTGACATCGCGCTGAGCGCGGCCGGCGCCGCGGCCGTCAGCGGGATCCTGGTCGTCCTGCTCGGCAGCCGCGGCGGCCGGCCGGGCGGGACCGTGATCAGTGGCTACCACCTGAGTTTCCCGGTGCTGCGGATAGCGCTGTTCGCGGCGGTCGCCGTGGTGGCGCTGCCCTACCTGGCCCGTAGCGCGCAGCGGCTGATCGAGACCTTCGTCGCCCTGGTCGCGCTGGCTTCGACGGTCGGGGGCCAGGGGCTGCCGGTGAATGTCGTCGGCAGCCTGGCCATCGGCTGGGGGGCGGCGGCGATTGTCCGGCTCGTTTTCGGGTCACCGCTTGGCCTGCCCTCCGCCGATGATGTCCGGCTGCTGCTGGAAGAGCTCGGTATTCAGGCGGCCCATGTGGCGCCGGCCCGGCGGCAGGTCTGGGGAGTGGCGAAGTTCCGGGCCGACGAGCTGCGTGCGGCCGGGACGGCCGCCTCCGATGGCGGGGCGGCGACGGCCGGCCGTCTCGATATCGCGGTTTACGGGCGGGACGCGGCCGATGCCCGGCTGCTGACCAAGGTGGGCCGGTTCGTGTTCTACCGGGACTCCGGGCCCAGCCTCACCATCACCCGGCTGCAGCAGGTCGAACACGAGGCGTACCTGACGTTGCGGGCCAACCGGGCAGGCGTCGCCGTACCCGATGTCGTCGAGGCGGGGAAGGCCGGCCCGTCCGGCGACGCGCTGGTGGTCAGCCGGATTCCGGCCGGGAGGACCGCCCTGGCGCTGTCGGATGCCCGCGCCACCGGGATCAGTGACGCGTTGCTCGATGACCTGTACCGTCAGCTGCGCGCCCTTCGGACCGCCCGCATTGCCCACGGCGCGATCAGCGGTGACGCGCTACTGATCGACCCGGTGGCGCAGACCGCTATGGTCGCCGACTTCCGCAACGCCGCGGTGACTGCTTCGCCGGATCAGCTTGATCGTGACCTGGCTGGTGTCATCGCCGCGACGGCTCTGACCGTCGGCCCGGACCGGGCCGCCGGCGCCGCCGCCCGCTGCCTTCCGCCGGATGTTCTGCGGGACGCCCTGCAGCATCTTCAGCGGGCGGCACTCGACCCGGCGCTGCGCCGCAGTCTGCGGGGCAACCGCGGACTGCTGGAAGAGGTCCGGCAGCGCGCCGCCCAGGTCGCCTCGATCGACGTGCCGGCGCTGATCGAACCGCGCCGGGTGAGCTGGCCCACGCTGATCATGGTCATCGGCACGCTCATCGGCGGCTGGGCCCTGATCGGGGTGCTGATCGACGTCTCCAAATCGTTCGACACGGTGATCGGGGCCAACTGGCTCTGGGTTGGGCTGGCATTGATCCTGGCTCAGCTGGCCTATGCCGCCTCAGCCGTCGAAGCCGTCGGCAGCGTGGCCGGGCCGCTCCCGCTCGCGCGGACGATCGCGGTGGAGGTCGCCACCTCCTTCAGCGCTCTGGCCGGCGGCAAGGCGGCGGTCATCGCCACCCGGGTGCGCTACTTCCAGACGCAGGGCTACGAGGCCACGGTGGCGCTGAGCTCCGGTGCGATCATGACCATCTCCAGCTGGATCGCCACCACGGTGCTGTTCGTGTGCTCGCTGCCGTTCGCCTGGGGTTCCATCGATCTGGAGGTGACTCCCCAGTCGGGCGGGGGCTCAAAGCTGGTGTGGCTCATCCTGGCTGTCGTGATCCTGGTGGCCGTGGTGGCAGGCCTGGCGCTGGCGGTGCCCCGGCTGCGCCGCCTGGCGGCCGAGAAACTACTGCCCAAGGCGCGCGACATCTGGGCCAACCTGACCCGGGTCGCCAGCTCCCCGCGCAAGCTGGTCCTGCTGCTGGGTGGCGCGTTCGCCCGGGAACTGCTCGTGGCCATGGCCCTGTCCGTCTCGCTGCGGGCGTTTGATGATCATTTGCGGCTGCCCGTCCTGATCGTGGTCATCACCCTGGCAGCGATCATCGGCGGCATAGCACCGTCACCAGGTGGCATTGGCGTGGTGGAAGCCGGCCTGATCCTGGGTCTCACCGCGGCCGGTGTCGCGGAGGCCGATGCCACCGCCGCGGTGTTCATCCAGCGCCTGTTCACCTCCTACCTGCCGCCGATCTGGGGCTGGCTCACCCTCGTCTGGATGCGCAGGCGGGAATACCTGTAGCTACTGCCCGGGTGGGCTAGCGGCTCATCCGCCGGGATCACCCTTTCCGGGTGGTTCTGGCTGGGCCGCCATTTCCCGTGCCATCCTCGGCCGGGAAGGCCATCTGATACTTACCCAGCAGAATCCAGCGGGGTATCGACGGCCCCGGCGGCGATGGCGCTGGCGAGCTGAGCGTGGTCCCGCTCGTTCTGGTCCGCGTACAGCTGGGCGAACCGGGCCATCGCGGCGGTGAACGCACGGCCCTTCCCGAGGTAGCCGCTGATGGCGACGGGATCACCGGTCCGGGCGTGGGCCCGGGCGAGCGCCTCACCGCAGGCGGTGGCGAACGCGCCCAGGCGGGGAGCGATCAGGTCGGTGGTCGGGATGATCTTCATGTCACGGAACTGGCGTACGTAGTAGTCCCGGCCGTGCAGTGAGCCCCAGCCGACGAAGATGTCGGTTGCGCTCTGGATCATCCGCTTGCCGTTGATCACCCGCGCGCCGTGATGCTGGTGCCGGCTGGGCGCCGTGTGCGCCTCGTAGACCGACGGCCCCGCCTGCTTGCACTGCAGGAACAACGGGTCGGCGCCGCTGCGGCCCTCCAGCAGCACCAGGTAGACCTGCATGCCCACGCTGCCGACCCCGACAACCTGCCGGACCATGTCGGTGACGGTGAAGCGGTCGAACAGGGCGCGGCGATCCTCCGGCAGGGTCAGCCGGTACTCCGCCAGCAGGTGGCCAGCGACATCGGCCTGCTCCTCGTCCCCGAGGGCGACCCGGATCGGGGGATCCTCGGTGATCCGGGGACGGCCGTGGGCCATGGTCGTCAGCTTGGCAAACGCCCCGCGGCTGGTACGGCGCTCACGTTTCTTCTCGATATGGACGGAGACCCGGCCCCGATCGGCGGGCTCGAAGTAACCGACCAAGCTGTCAGCGTGAATGCCGTCGTACCAGATATCCAGTTCCGGCCAGCCCGCGTACTGCCGTATCCGGCCGTGGTACGCCTCGGCGCAGGCCCGCACCGCGGCTTCAGCGGCCGCCTGGCTGAGCTGATTTTCCCGGGCCGCGACGACCAGGCTGGCGGCCAGGCGCTTCACGTCCCACTCGAACGGTCCCGGGAGGGTCTCGTCGAAGTCGCGCAGGTCAAACGACAGATTGCGTTCGGGCGTGGCCCACAAACCAAAGTTCAGTACGTGGGCATCACCGCACAACTGGACGATCAGCCCGGAGTCGGGCTGCGCGGCGAGATCGGCGGCCATGACCGCTGCCGCTCCCCGGTAGTAGGTCCAGGGTGACGCGGCCATCCGCTGAAGGCGCAGGGGGACAAGCCCGGGCACCCGCAACTGGTTCTGCGCCAGAATCGTCGCCAGGGCATCGTGACGGCGTTCCTGGTCGCCCCAGCGGCCCAGCCCTCCTCGCGGCGCATGTTTGCGTGCGGCCCGGCCGGATGCCCGCCTCTCCTCGGTAGTGGCCGGCAGGTCGGGCAGGCCGGCCGTCACTGTTCGGACAGGTTGGTGCTGATCAGCTCGGCGCCGTAGGGCGTCGGGAACTTCCAGGCGGTCAGCGTGGCCATAACCTCTCCTCGGGGTCGTGACGATCGGCAACCCCGACCCTGATCGGCGTGCCTGCCTCCGGCATCACCCTTTGCAGGTGAAGGCGTTGGGCCGCCGCCATGGCCCTTCAGAGCAGCTCAAGCTCCCGTGCGCGCAGCACAGCATCCTTTCGCCTGCTGACGGCGAGCTTGCGGTAGATGGCGGCCAGGTGCGACTTGACGGTGTTGGCCGACAGGCACATCTCGTCGGCTATCTCCATATTTGACAGGCTCGTGCTGAGAAATCGCAGCACCGCCTGTTCCCGTTCGGTGAGCGGATCGGCGAGATCGAGACCCGGAAGCCGCCCGCTGTCGCTGATCGTGGTCGTTGGGTCGCCCAGGGCCGGCCCGGGCCAGCCGGCGGCGACGGCCGGGTGACGGGCTAGCAACGGGGCGAAAAATCCCCGGGCCGCGAAGAACGGCAGGACGATGTCGTCTTGCGCGAGTTTGATGGCCCCCGCGATCGTCGCCAGCGCGCTCCCCGGGTTGCCGTTCAGCAGGGCGATCCGCGCGTCGTAGAGGAACGCTTCCACCAGCGTGTACCGGCCGACCAGCGGGCTGACGGCGGTCAGGACGGCGCGTACGCAGTTCTGCGCGTTCCGCAAATCCTGCAAGGACAGATACGCCCGCGCACGCGGCAGCGCGGTGAGGATGGCGATGTCGCTGTCGTGATAACCCTGCAGCATGTCAAGGGCGGTGTTCGGCCGCCCGAGCATGGTCTCGGCATCAGCGAGAAGCGTCTCCCGCAGCGCCTTCGGCAGTGGCATGTCGGTTTCTGCGGACACGGCGAGCGCGACCCCCTGCGCCTCGTTCACTCTGCCGCTGCACAGCAGCAATGTTGCCTTCCCGATGTCCCGGGCCGCCACCAGGCCAGGATCACCATCGACACCATCGGGTATCTGGGTCTGCTGCAGCGCCCGGGCCGCGCCGGCCAGGTCAGCCGCCATCAGCAGGCGGGTTGCGGCCGCGAGTTCCAGCGCCGGCGGAACGCTCAGGTCGCCGTGCCTGTGCAGCAAAGCGTGCGCGCGGCGGGCGGCGTCCAGAGCGTGACGCGGCCGCGACTGCAGGCTGTCGATCAACGCGGTCATGGCGGCCGCCTTCAGTTCCGTCACCGGCGTCGCTTGCTGCCTGGCCTCGGCCGACGCCGCCACTAGCAAGGCACCGGCATCATCGATCCGTCCGTGCCAGAAAAGGGCACCCGCCTGCGCTAGCTGGACGGAGGCGGCCAGGCCCGGCACCAGGCTCTCGGGATACTCGGGGGCCAGCGCCAGCAGGCTCTCCGCCGCGGCGTTGACCGCCTTTTCGTCGCCTGCTCTCAGACCCAGGATGAGCCGGGCGAGATTGGCGGTGACGATCAGGTGCGGGCTGGGCGCCTGGGCCGGCGCCGGGCCGTCGGCCACGTGCACTTCGCAGGCCGCCGGTTCGGTGCCGCCGGTAACGGCGGCGATCGCGAGCCTCGCGATAGCTGATTCGCGGGTTTGCGCCGATCCGTCACCAGACGGAACAGGCGATCGCCACCTGTTCAGTCCGAGGGCGGCAAGGTCCTCGCCATACACGAACGCATGCGCGAGCCCGCCGTGGCTGAGCAAAGAGGCCACGTACGGCCCGTCGCCGGCTCTGGCCGCCCAGCTCAGTGCCTTGCCGGAATCTCCGCTGCGCTCGAAGTAGGCCGCCGCCCGGCGCATCAACTCGGGCACCAGAGCGGCTTGGTGCTGGTGCAGGCTGTGGCGGAGTATTTCACGCAGCAACTGGTGATAGCGGAAGCGCGTGCGGGTGGCGTCCACCGGGATGACGAACGAGTTGCTGGCGGCCAGGTCGGAGAGGATGGCGTCACACCCGCGCAGACCGGTCACCGCATCGGACAATGGGCCGGTCACCTCGTCGAACAAGCTGGTCTCGGTCAGCAGCCGGCGCACGGGCTCGGGCTGGTGGTCGAGCACCTCGGCTATCAGGTACTCACCGATGCTTCCCTGGCCGAGCGCCAGCTCCGACACGAACGAAGCGGGGTATTCGGCGTTTTCCATCCGCATAGCGGAAAGCCTGGTCCCAGCCACCCATCCCTCGGTCCGGTCCATCAGTAGACCCAGGTCATCACCGGCCAGCGCGACGCCGTGCATAGTGAGCAGTTGCTCTGTTTCGGCCTGGGTCATCGCGAGGTGGCTGGCGCGCAGTTCGCCCATCTGCCCGGCCAGCCGGTACCGGTGCAGGGGCAGCAGCGGATCGCTGCGGGCGGCCAGGACCAGGCGTACGCGCGGGGGGAGCCCGCTGCGGATCAGCGTGTCGAGATCGGCCAGGACGTCCGGGTGGGTGAGAAGGTGCGCGTCGTCGATGATCAGGACGGGCGGCACCGGGGCCGGGGGCAGGCTGCCGAACAGTGCCTGGACCCGGTCGATGGTGTCTCCATGCGGTGCCGCCGGCGGCACCGCCTCCACCGGCTGCCCGGAGGCTTGCAGGGCCGCTCTCAGCAACCTCCAGAACCGGGACGGCTCGGTATCTGCGGGCGAGACGGTGATCCAGGCAACGGCTGCCTCACTGCCCGTTACCCAATCCGACAGCAGGACGGTCTTCCCAGCTCCCGGTCCCGCCGCTACGAGGATCAGCGGCTTGGCGGCGGCGCTGTCGAGCGCAGCCAGCAGGCGTGGCCGTGAGATATGCCGGGGAGGAAGGGCAGGCACCACCAAGCGCGCGTCCACCCGTGGACCCGACATCGAGGTCCCTCCCCGCCTGAGGCACCGTGATCTCGCTGTTTCGGACTTTAACACCGGCCATTGCCGCATCCAACAGCGTTGATCGGCAGAAGTTCACCTAGCCACCCGTAACGAACGAGGTGGCCCGCGCGGTAGTGGTGAAGGCTTGAAAAAGAAACCAGAGATTAGGAAGCATGGCTTTGTACTCGCGCTACGAGATTCGCATCGCGGGCCGGCTCGATGAAGCCGCGGCCGCGGCCGCGTTCGGCGGCCTGACCGTGCGCGCCCGCGACGACGTCACCGTGATCAGGGGCGAACTGGATCAGGCGGGGCTCCACGGCGTCCTTGAACGGATCAGATCGCTGCAGCTTGAGCTGGTCGACGCCCGCCGTACCCGGGGATTTCCCCACCTTGATGCAGTCCAGTGGCACGAGAGCCCGTAGACGGAAGGAGGCCCGGGTGGCGACGCATGCCTACGAGATCAGAGTGGTCGGATCGCTGGGACCTGCGGCTCGTGACGCGTTCGCCAGCGCAGAAATCGAAATCGAGCCCACCGCCACCGTCATCTCCGCCCGGCTCGATCAGTCCGCGCTCCATGGCCTGCTGGACCAGGTGCGTGCCCTGGGCCTGGAACTGATCGATATCCAACAGTTTCCGGATTCACCCGGCGGGTTTCCGCATTTCCCCGGGCAGCCTGATTCTGTTTCACCCGAAGTAGATGATGATCGCCCGGATAGCCCCGGTTAGGTTGAGCATATGAATGCGTCTCTGCTGGCCATTCTCAACGACAACGAGCGGTTGCTGGTGGCCGAGACCGAGCGTGCTGCGCTCGCAGCCCTTGACGAAGACGCAGCGATCGAACTCGAGGCCCGGGTCAGGCGCGCGCGTAACAAGTACGTCGGCCAGTACCGCCGAAACGCCAGCGCCCGGGTGACCGAACGCGGCGGGCGTGGCGCGGCGCGGCCGGAGAACAAGCACGCCACCATGAAGGCCGAGGCGTTCGAGGAAGCACTGGCCCGGGTGAGCCGCCGGGTCGCTGCCCTGGCGCGGCAGGCGGCGGCCGGGCTGCGCGCGGAGCGGCTCGCCACCGCTCGGGCCGCCGGGCAAGGCCGCGTGCCGGCCGTGCAGGCAACGGCTGCCCAAGATGGCGGGAAGGGACCCGCGGTCAGCCCAGAGCCCACCGGTGACCGTTCTCTTCGCTCGCCCAGGACCGAGAAGCGGCGGGCCACCTATCACGCCGCCAACGCCCGCTGGCAGGGCAAGAAGGACAATCGCTAGCGGACTGCGGCGGGCGGGAAGCCTGCCCGCTCAGTCGATGAACACCCGGGGGTGCGAGAAACCGGCCAGGTCGATGACCCGGCGCAGGTGGCAGGGCGCACCCGCCACCACGATGCCGCCGTCGCCCGGCAGCCCGGCCGCGGCCTGGTAGACCGCGCCGAGCGCGGCCGCCTCCGCGTAGATCAGGCCCGACACGTCCAGCCGGAGCCAGGGCCGGGCGGCCAGCCGGGCCCCCAGCACCCGCAGGAACACCTCACGGCTGGCCAGGTCCAGCTCGCCGCCGATGACCAGCCCCCACGGGTCGGTGGTGACGGTGAACTGCACGGGCGGCGCGAGTACCGCGTCCGGGGCAAGCCCGGCGTGCTCGCTGACGATCATGGCGGCGTCCCGGTCGCTGAACCGGCTCTGGTCGTACTGGCAGACCGAGGTGATGCCCTCCTCGTGCTGCAGCGGCGTGCACAGCCGCTCCCACTCGAGCAGGCGCTCGACCGACCCGATCGCCGTGGCGAAGTCACCCATCTCGGCTGCTACCCGCAGCGCCCCGAACCCGTCCGCCCGGGCCTGCCGGGCCGCGATCCGGAAGTCGGCCGCCATCTGGGCCAGATTCAGCTGACCGGGCTCGCCGTAGGCGCTGGCGAAATCCTGGATCACCAGCTGGCCGCGAGCCGCCGCCGGGCCGGCCGGCACCTGATGCGCCGCCAGGGTGGCCCGCACCTGCGCTTCGGGCCGGGCGCTGGCCACGTAGAGCACCCGGTCGCCGGCCGCCAGGCCGCTGCCCACGAACGCGGCGGCGGTCAGCTCCAGCTCGGCCGGGCCGGCGTACAGCGCGCACAGGTGGGTGCCGGGCTCGGCGTCCCACAAGCTGTGCGGTGAGCGGCTGCCATCGAGAGTGGCTGATCGGCCACGGTTGGTCACGACATCATTCTCACCCCAGGTCGAGTGGCCGGCCAAGCATTACCGCCAATCTGGTTTAACGATCACGCAGTAATTTTCGGATGCCAGGATGGACGCGACCACGATCCGGGGCGAAAGGGGATCAGATGGCGCGGCGTGTGGACAGCGAACTGCTGCTGGTGGGTAGCCTGCCCGCCGATTCGACAGAGTCGGCGCTACGGTCGGCGGCCGGCTTCTTCGGCGACCTGGTGTTCGCGCTGCCGGACGGCGAGACCGGGCCCCGGGCCGGGTGGGTCAGCTACGAGCGCGAGCGGCTGGCCCGCCCGAACCCCGGCGTGGTGGTGGTCCAGGAGACCGAGTCGCCCACCGGGCTGCCCCGGCACGCCTACGAGACCCCGGTGTTCGGCATCCGCCCCGGCGTCAGCGAGCTGCACTGGGACACCTGGCCCCGCATCGACGACGCGATCGCGGGCTACCAGGTGTTCCGCGCCCTGCGGGCGGACGGCGTGATCCCCGGTCATCTCCGCTTCCAGGTCGGGCTGCCGTTCCCGGCCAGCGCGCTGAACGCGTTCAAGGCTGACTTCGCGGCCGACTACCCGGTCGCCGCCCGCGGCTTCGAGGACCTGGCCGGCCGGGAGCTGGCCCGGCTGACCGCGGCGATCCCGCCCGCCGACCTGGCCATCCAGTGGGACATGGCGTACGAGACCCAGGACCTGGAGGGCGTGCTGGCCTGGACTTCCGAGGGAGCCTGGGAGCGGTTCGCCGGCCCGGTCACCCGCCTGACCCGGCAGATTCCCCAGGAGACCCTGGTCGGCTACCACCTCTGCTACGGCACGTTCCCCGAGTGGCCCATGTACGAGGCCCGCGACCTGGCCCTGCTGGTTCGCATGGCCAACTTCGCGGTCGCCAACTCGGGCCGCCCGGTCGACTGGCTGCACCTGGCGGGCCCCCGCTACCTCCGCAGCGAGGACCGCGCTTTCTTCCGCCCCCTGGTCGACCTCGAGCCCGGCGACGCGCGGGTGTTCCTCGGCATCGTCCTGCCGATCGACGGCGCCGCCGGCCTCCGCCGCCGCCACGACACTGCCTCGCGCTACCTGGACGACTTCGGCGTCGCCATGTACTGCGGCTTCGGCCGCCAGCCGGGCGCCGACGGCACCGAGACCATGCGCGACCACGCCGCCGTGGTCCGCACCGTGCGCGGCGCCTGAGCGCCGCCGCCGCGGAGCGCGGGGTGGGGTTAACCCAACCCCGTTTACGGGGGTGTGGGCGGTGGCTGCTCCGGTTCGCGATGGCCTAGCGTCGGGAATGTGTTCCTCGCTCCCGGCCTGGTGTCGCCGCGCACCTGGCTCGCCTTTGTTCATCATCTGGCGGGCCTGGTCGTCGGGGTGGTGGCGTTCCTGGTCATCGGGTACGGCTTGGCCCTCGGCGGCGCTTTCCTGCCGGTCGCGCTGGTCGGGCTGGTGATCTTCGGCCTGACCCTCCAATTCGCCGACCGGCTGGCCGCCGCCGAGCGGGCGCGGTTCGCGGTGCTGCTGGGCGAGCGGATACCCGCCTGGCCGCCCGGTCCCGGCCGCCGCTTCCGCTGGCTGTTCGTACCCCGCCGGGCCACCCTGACCGGGCGGCAGACCTGGGGCAGCGTCGGCTACGGGTTGCTCCGGCTGCCGGTGAGCTGCATCGCCGCGATCATCACCATCGGTATCTGGGCGGGCGGCCTGATCATGCTGACGCTGCCGCTGTACGGCGGGCAGCTCCCGGGCGGCGGACCCACCTTCGGCGGCACCGTGCTGCGCGGGCCGCTGCTGCAGGCGGTGTCGGCCGCCGTCGGCCTGCTCCTGCTGATGGCCGCGCCCCCCGTCACCCGCGGGCTGGCGGCGGCGGACGCGGCGTTGGCGCGGCGGCTGCTCGCACCGCCCGATGACCTGGCCGCCCGGGTGGTCGAGCTCGAGGTCAGCCGGGAGCGGGTGGTGGACGCGGCCGAGGCCGAACGGCGCCGCATCGAGCGCGACCTGCACGACGGCGCCCAGCAGCGGCTGGTCGCGCTGACGATGGAGCTCGGCCGGGCCAAGGCGAAGTTCGCCGACGACATCGACGCCGCCCGCGAGCTGGTCGACCAGGCCCACACCGAGGCCAAGGCCGCCCTGACCGAGCTGCGGAATCTGGTGCGCGGGATGCACCCGCCGGTGCTGACCGACCGCGGCCTCGACGCGGCCCTGTCCGGTCTGGCCGCGCTCTGCCCGGTGCCGGTCGAGATGCAGGTGGACGTGCCGGTCCGGCCGCGGGCGGCGGTCGAGGCGGTCGCCTACTTCACCGTCGCCGAGGCCCTCACCAACGTGGCCAAGCACGCCCGCGCCACCGGCGCCCGGGTGGTGGTCGAAGGGCACGGCTATCCGGGCACGCTCACGGTGGTGATCAGCGACGACGGGATCGGCGGGGCCGACCCGGGCGGGGCCGGGCTGTCCGGCCTGGCCGACCGGGTGCCCGGCGTGGACGGGACCCTTTCGGTGGAGTCCCCGTCGGGCGGGCCCACGATCATCTCGGCGGTGCTGCCATGCGGATCGTGATCGCCGAGGATTCGGTGCTGCTGCGGGAGGGACTGACCCGGTTGCTGGCCGAGGCCGGCCACGAGGTCGTCGCGGCCGACGGCGACGCCGAGAAGTTCCTGCGGTCGGTCGCCGCCACCGTCCCCGACGTGTGCGTGGTCGACGTCCGGATGCCGCCCACGTTCACCGATGAGGGGCTGCGGGCGGCGCTGCTGGTCCGCGACCAGTGGCCCGGCGTCGGCGTGCTCGTGCTCTCCCAGTGGGTGGAGGAACGGTACGCCACCGAGCTCATCGCCGACCGCGCGCACGGGGTCGGCTACCTGCTCAAGGACCGGGTGTCGGACATCGATGAGTTCGTCGGGGCGCTGCGGCGGGTGGCCGATGGCGGCAGTGTGCTCGACCCCGAGGTCGTCGGTCAGTTGCTGGCCCGCAGCCGCCACCCGCTGGGTGCCCTGACCCCCCGCGAGCGCCAGGTGCTGGCGCTGATGGCCGAGGGCCTGACCAACGCCGCGATCGCGAAAACGCTGGTGGTCGGCGGCGGCGCGGTCGAAAAGCACATCAACAACATCTTCACCAAGCTCGGTCTCGAGCCGGGCGAGCGGGACCACCGGCGGGTGCTCGCGGTCCTGCGCTACCTGGGGACCGGGTGATCACCATGCTGCCGATGACCCCGGCCCGCCGGGTCTGGCTGGCGATCGGCGTGCCGGTGTGCCTGGTCGTGGTCGGCTGGATGGGCCTCAACCTGGTCGCGCTGGCCGGGCCGGGCTCGTTCAGCGTCAGCCACGCCATCCCGGCCCGCACCGGGCGGGTGAGCGTGAACGTCAGCTCCGGGCGCGTCCACCTGCAGGGCACGACGGGGGAGGAGGCCCGGCTGACCGGCACCGCCCACTACAGCCTGGTCCGGCCCCCGTTCACCACGCGGGCGACCGCGGCCGGCACCGACTTCGGTTATCGCTGCGATCTCCCGTTCGGGAGCTGCGACCTGGACGCGACCGTCAGCGTGCCCCGGGGCACGGCCGCCGCGGTCCACACCGAGGGCGGCCGGGCCTCCGTCACCGGCACCACCGGAGACATCAGCCTGAGCACCGACGGCGGGAGCGTGTCGGCCGAGCACGTGTCGGGTGACCTCACCCTGACCACCGACGGCGGCAACGTCACCGCCACCGCGATCACCGCCGCCCGGGTCTCGGCCAGCACCAGCGGCGGCCGGGTCACGCTGCGGTTCACCCGGGTACCGGCCGACGTCACGGTCAGCACCGGCGGCGGCGACATCACGATCGTCCTGCCGCCCGGCGGCACCCACTACCGCCTGACCGAGCACACGAACGGCGGCACGACCTCCGCGCACGTCCCGACCGACTCGTCCTCCCCGAACGTGATCACCGTCACCAGCGACGGCGGCGACATCAGCGTCAGCCAGTCCTGACGCGGCTGGGCGGCGCCTCGTCCGCCTTCACCTGGCCGGCGACCTCGCACAGGTCGCCGAGCGGGTCGAGGTCCTGGGCGCGGCAGGCGAGCTGGCTCAGCAGGGCCAGGAAGGTAGCGGCCTCGTCCGGCGGCAGCGGGCTGAGCACGTGCGCCTCGACCCGGGCCAGCTCGTCCCGCAACTGGCGCCAGAGGCCCCGGCCCCGGTCGGTGGCCACGACCAGGCGGCTGCGCCGGTCGGCCGGATCGGGCTGCCGGGCCACCAGGTCCAGCCGCTCCAGGTCGTCGATCAGGTAGGTCAGCACGGTGCGGTCGATGCCGAGATCCTCGGCGATCGCGCCTTGGTTGCGGGGCTGCGCACCGGCCGCCGCGGTCAGGATCTGGTACCCCCGTGCACCGCCGGGCAGGTCGCGCAGCGCGTGATCCGAGGCTTTCACGTACGCGCGGAACACCACCCCGAGCATCCAGCCCAGGTCGCCCTGGAGATCGGCGGGCCGCCCCGGGCCCCGCTGCCGTTCAGCCATACCGCCAGAATAGCGCGGTACTACAGACATTCTGCTTTTCAAATGATCTGTTCGGCATAATATCTTTGTCGCAGCAGTTAGGTTCCGGTGCGGGCCCGCAACGGCCCAGCGACCCGGCATCAGGGAGTGACGATGATCGCGCGCATCACCACGGGCGGCCGGCCATGACCGGCTACGGCCACCCGCTGCTGTTCGGCTCGTTCATCACCCCGGCGGCGGGCGACCCCGAGCGGACGGTCGACCTGGCCGTGCTGTCCGAGCAGGCCGGGCTGGACCTGGTGACCTTCCAGGACCACCCGTACCAGCCGGCCTTCCTGGACACCTGGACGCTGCTCAGCTACGTCGCGGCCCGGACCGGCCGGGTGCGGCTGGCGGCCAACGTCACCAACCTCCCGCTGCGCCCGCCCGCCGTCCTGGCCCGCTCGGTCGCCAGCCTGGACCTGCTCAGCGGCGGCCGGATCGAGCTCGGCCTGGGTGCGGGCGCGTTCTGGGACGCGATCGAGGCCATGGGTGGCCGCCGGCTCCGCCCCGGTCAGGCCCGGCAGGCCCTGGCCGAGGCGATCGAGGTCATCCGGCAGACCTGGGACACCGGCCAGCGCGGCGGGGTCCGCCTCAGCGGCGAGTTCTACCAGGTGAACGGGGCCAAACGCGGCCCCGCGCCCGCGCACGAGGTGGGCATCTGGCTCGGCGCCTACAAGCCGGGGATGCTCGCCCTCACCGGCCGTGCGGCCGACGGCTGGCTGCCCTCGCTCGGCTACCTGCAGCCCGGCGACCTGGCCGCCGGTAACAAGATCATCGACGAGGCGGCCGAGCAGGCCGGGCGGTCACCGGACCGGATCCGGCGGCTGCTCAACATCTCCGGCCAGTTCAGCCCGGTCAGCCGGGGCCCGCTGGACGGCCCGGCCGATCAGTGGGTCGAGGAGCTGGCCGACTTCGCCCTGTCCGACGGCATCAGCGCGTTCATCTTCGCCGGTGACGACCCGGACGACCTGCGCCGGTTCGCCGCCGAGGTCGCCCCCGCCGTCCGCGAGCTGGTCGCCGCCGAGCAGACCGCCGCCGACCAGGCCGCCGCCGGCCCGGCCGCCACCGCCACCGAAACCACCCGCGCCACTCTCGTCCCAGAAGCCACATCAATCACTGGCGCGTTCACGGTCGTCCCCACCCCCGACGACGGGACCCGCCGCACCGCCACCCGGCTGTGGGACGAGGCGGACCGGCCCACCGGCCCGGCCCGCGACCCGGCCCGCACCTACACCCCGCAGCAGCAGGAGCAGGGCCGCCACCTGATCGAGGTCCACGACGCCCTGCGGGCCGAGCTCGACCAGATCTATCAGCTGATTGACCAGGTCGCGGCCGGTACGATGAACGCCGCGACGGCGCGGTCGCACCTCAACGAGATGACCATGCGGCAGAACAACTGGACGCTCGGTACCTACTGCGAGTCCTACTGCCGGGTGGTCACCGTGCACCACACGATCGAGGACCAGTCGCTGTTCCCGTATCTGCGCCATCACGACCCCGGGCTGGCCCCGGTCATCGACCGGCTGCAGGCCGAGCACCGGGTCATCCACGACGTCCTCGACGGCGTCGACCGCGCGCTGGTCGCGTTCATCTCCGCCACCGACCGGGCCGCCGCCCTGGACAGCCTGCGCGCCGCCGCCGACCTGCTCAGCGACACGCTGCGCTCCCACCTGTCCTACGAGGAGCGGGAGCTGGTCGAGCCCATCGCCCGCCTGGGGTTTGCCTGACCATCCGCCCGCTCAACGATCACTAAAACAAGGAGCCCGCCAGCCATGCCCACGCTCACCATCATCGTCGGCTCGACCCGTCCCGGCCGGGCCGGCCAGCCGATAGCGAACTGGTTCGCCGGCCGCGCCCGCGCCCACGGCGGGTTCGACGTGGAGATCGCCGACCTCGCCGAAATCGGCCTGCCGCTGCTCGACGAGCCCAACCACCCGCGGCTCGGCCAGTACACCAAGCAGCACACCAAGGACTGGAGCGCGACCATCGACCGCGCCGACGCGATCGTCTTCGTGACCCCGGAGTACAACTACGGCTACCCCGCGACGATCAAGAACGCCATCGACTTCCTGCACCGTGAGTGGCGGGACAAGCCGGTCGGCTTCGTCTCCTACGGCGGCGTCGCGGCCGGCACCCGCGCCGTCCAGCAGCTCAAGCAGGTCGTCACCACCCTGCGCATGGTCCCGGTGTTCGAGAGCGTGAACATCCCCTGGCACGCGCAGCTGATCAAGGACGGCAAGTTCGAGGCCAGCGAGGGCCTGGACCAGGCCGCCGACACCATGCTCGACGAACTGCTGCGGGTGGAGCCTGCGCTGCACCAGTTGCGCGCCCCCGCCTCCGCAGCCCAGCCCGCCTGATCCCGAGACCACCGACAGTGGCGCCGACTCCGCCGTTCGCCCTGGCCGGGCACACCGCGCTGCTCACCGGGTCGGCGCGCGGCCTGGGCCTGGAGATGGCCCGCGGGCTGGCCACGGCGGGCGCGCGGGTCATCCTCAACGGCCGCGATCCCGGCCGCCTCGGCCAGGCCGCCCAGCTCCTGCGGGACGAGGGCCTGGCCGTGGACACCTGCCCGTTCGACGTCACCGACGCGACGGCGGCCGCCGCCGCGCTGGCCTCGCTGTTCGAGGCCAGCGGCCCGGTCGACATCCTCGTCAACAACGTCGGGCAGCGAGACCGCCGCGGCCTGGACGTGATGACCGCGGACGACCTCACCCGGATGGTCGACACGCACGTGATCTCCGCCTACCGGATCAGCCGGTTCGTGGCCCAGGACCTGATCCGCCGGAGCCTGCCGGGACGGATCATCAACGTGTCCTCGGTGCTGTCCCAGCTCGGCCGGTCCGGTGACGTGGCCTACCCGGTGGCCAAGGCCGGGCTGGATGGTCTCACCCGGGCCCTGGCCGCCGAGCTGGGCCCGCACGCCATCACCGTCAACGCGATCGCGCCCGGCAGCTTCGCCACCGAGACCAACGCGGCGCTGGCCAGCGACCCGGTCTGGCAGGAACGGCTGCGGATGCGCACCGCGCTGGGCCGCTGGGGCCGCCCGGAGGAGATCGCCGGCGCCGCGGTGTTCCTGGCCAGCGACTCCGCCTCCTACGTCACCGCCCAGGTCATCGCCGTCGACGGCGGCATGACCGCCACCTTCTGAAGCTGGACAGTCCCTCCCGCCCGGCTACCTGCCGGGCACGGCGTCGACGGTGTCGCCCACCGGGCGGAGCGGGCTGCTGGAAGGATCGTCCAGCACCCGCCCGAACGAGGCGAACTGGGTGGAGCCCCCGCCGTCCAGGTTCATCGCGCTGGTCGCCCCCAGCGAGCGCATGAGGGCGGCCTCCTCGGTGAGGGTCATGCCCTCGCTCACACCCGCGATCCCATCGACGGTCGCCAGCAGGACCCGGCCCTGGCGGTCCACCCCGATCATGGTCCGGGCGTGACGGTAGGCGCTGAAGGTGTAGTCGTTCAGATCCCGCGGGTCGAACACGCCCTCGGCGGCCGCATCGATGGCAGGGCGCCCGTTCTGCAGGAGGAGCGGGCCGGCGCTGGTCGCGGTCGTGGCCGGGTTCAGCCGAAGCTGCTGTCCCTGCCGGGTCCGGAGCCGCTCGCTGACCGACAGCCTTGTGCCCGCCTTCACGTGGGACGCCAGCCAGGCCTCGTCGGTACCGATGGCCTGCACGGCCCAGTCCCCGGCCGGAAGGGTGCCGCCCGGGGCGCCGGCCGACACGACCTCGCCCTTCGCATCAACAACGGCCTGGAGAGCGGGGCCTGAGCTCGGCGCCGGTGGCAGCGGCGCCCCGAACTGCGGGGTGAAGACGACGAGGTCGCTCGCGCCGGTGCAGACCGTGTTCTGGCGGGGCTCATCGGTGGGGGCGAAACCGGCCACCCCGCAGTCCTCGGCGACGCCGGGAAGCCGGTTCACGCCGAGGACCCGGGCCGATGCGCCGCCCGGGGCTTGCAGCACGGCCGAGGAGGACACGTTCTGGATGCTCACCCGGTTCTGGCTGCCGAAGACGGCCGCGGCCCGGTCGCCGTTGGCGAGCGATTCCACGACCCCGTTCTGGACCGACAGCCCGGTGTCCACCCCGCCGACGTAGGTGACCGCCGGAGCGTCGATCGTGAAGAAGCCGCCGTTGGTGGCGGCGACCGAACCGAGGGCGGCCGAGGCCGCCTGGGCGGTCGTCCGGCTCGCGATCGCCGGCCCGTGCGAGGCGAACACCCGGCCGCTGAACTGCCGGGGGTCGATGACGGCGACATGCACCAGTTCGGCGTCGGGGGCCGGGGCCGGGTCGAAGCCCGTCCACTCGACCTCCGGGGCGAACCCGTCGGCGGTCAGCCCGGAAGCGACCGGCCCGGCCGCCGCCTGAGTCGCGAACTGCCCCACCCGGACCCGCACCCCCATCACGCCGTGCGGGTCGCCGGTGTACGCCGGCCAGGGCAGGTCGGCCGCTGACGGCGAGAACCCGTCGGTGACCAGCGCCGCCTCGGTGCTGCGGGCCCACGCGGGGGTGCCCGCCTCGGCTTCCTCGCTGCTCCCGCCGAACGGGCTCTTGACCGGGGCCTGGATCGTGATCGTCCAGTAGGGGTGGGCGGCCGGATCGGTGTACGTGCCGCTCAGCAGGGTCACTCCCCGCACCGGCGACGTGCTGGTCCAGGCGATGCGCGCGATGAACGCCGTCGAATCCGCGGCCGGCGGTGCGATGCCGGAAGCATCCGGCGCAGCCGGACCCTGCGCCCGGGCGGCCGCGCCGGTCCCCGCCGCCACGGCCATCGCCGCGACCGCCACCACTCCGGCCCGGCGCAATCTCCTGCCCATCACTGGCCTCCTGGCTACAGGGACACCTGCGTCCTTTGGCTGACGCCGTCCTCAACCGGTGACGCGGCCGAGCCAGCTGACCAGGGCGCCGATGACCTCGTCGCGATTGGTCTCGTTGAGGATCTCGTGCCGCGCACCGGGGTAGGTGACCACGGTGACGTCGGTCAGGCCGGCGTCCTTGAGCCGGTCCACCAGCGGGGTCAGCAGCGTGAGCCCGCCGTTGACCGGGTCCTGCTCGCCCGCCGCGATGTAGATGGGCAGGTCGGGGCGGATGTTCGCCAGCTCGGCGGGGTCGGCCAGCGCCCGCGCGCCCTCGAACATCTGCCGGGCCGACTCGGCGTCGATGCCGAAGCCGCACAGCGGGTCGGCGACGTAGGCGTCGACGATCGCCTCGTCCCGGGTCAGCCAGTCATAATCGGTCCGGGCCGGCGCGAACGGGGCGTTGAACATCGACAGATCCAGCGGCTGACTAAGGTCTAGCCCTGGCTCCAGCAGGTCGATGACCGCGGTGCCGGTCAGCACGGCCGCGTCCACCTCCCAGCTGTGCCGGAGCAGATACTGCTGCACCGCGAACGACCCCATGCTGTGCCCGAGCAGGACCAGTGGCAGCCCCAGCTGCTCGTCCCTGATCGGCGCGCTGAGCCCCCCGATGTCGTCCACCAGGGCCGGCCAGCCGCCCTCGCCGAGCTGCCCCGGCTCACTGATCACGCTGGCCCCGTGCCCCCGATGATCCTGGGCGTAGACGACGTAACCGGCGTCGTTCAGCGCCCGCGCCACATGCTCGTACCGCCGGGCGTGCTCGCCCATCCCGTGGGTCAGCTGGACCACGGCCCGCGCCTGGCCCGGCGGGTCCCACCGGTACGCGGTGATCTGCGCCCCGTCGTGGTCCGACGAGTACGTGAAGCTGTCACTCGGCGCCATCGGGCGACAGTACCACCTGGTGCAGCGGGGGCTACTCCTCCCGTTCGTCGCCGCGGCGGCGGGTGAGCCTGACGCGGCGCCGGGTGCGCGGCTCGGCCAGCGCGACGGCGGCGGCCGGGAGGGTGGGCCGCGGGCGGCGGGGCTCGCGGACCCCGGCCAATGGCGGCCGGCGGCCGAGGTGGGTCAGCCGGTCGAGGAGCTGCTGCAGCGCCGCGATCAGGGAGTGCCAGGCGGCGATTATGCCCGTACGCCTCATCTGCCCATTATGCGCCGGTCTCACGAAAACCTGACCACGGGCCGCCGCGCCGAATTAATTGCGGCGACGTTCAGTGCCGTCATACCTGGCTCAGATGAACGGCCAATAGCGTCTTTCCCGTCCAACAGAAAGGAACAATGGGAATGAACAAGACAATGGGCGGGGCATTCCTGGCGGTGGGAGGTCAAAACCGGTAGGGGGCCAGGGTCACCACCGTGGCGCACTTCCGCAACGGCGACCAGACGCGCACCACCACGGCCAACTCGCGGGGGGATGCCACCGTCGCCTGCGCCGTCGGCAACGCCACCCCCGGTTACGTCCGAATAGCTGGGAGCCGGCCCGGTTATGCGTTTTAAAATATCATTTGATTTTGAATAACCTCCCACCGATAACATATCCCCCGAACGTGCGGGCGCCCGGATTGCGGACCTGGAGAGGTGAACGGTGGCGGTCACCAGGCTGTTGTCGGTCGACGACGCGGAGGAGCTGGCCTCGGTCGTGAGCGCGAACCTGTTCAACCCGGCCGGGTAACGCCGTGGACGACGAGCCCTTCCTGGCCCATGTGGCGGACCGGCTGGGACACCTGCCGGCGGTGCGGGCGGTCACGCTCGGGGGCTCGCGGGCCGAGGGCACGCACCGGCCGGACAGCGACTGGGACTTCAGCGTCTACTACCGGGGCGGCTTCGACCCGCAGGCCCTGCGCGACCTCGGCTGGCCCGGCCAGGTGTCGGAGATCGGCGGCTGGGGCGGCGGCGTCTTCAACGGCGGGGCCTGGCTGGAGATCGACGGCCGCCGCTGCGACGTGCACTACCGCGACCTGGACATGATCGACCGTGAGCTCGCGGCGGCCGAGCAGGGCCGGTTCCGCATCGAGCCGCTGATGTTCCACCTCGCGGGCATCCCGTCCTACCTGGTGCTGGCCGAATTGGCGGCCAAGCGGGTGCTGCGCGGCCAGCTGCCCAACCCGGACTATCCGGCCGCGCTGCGAGCCAAGGCGCCCGCCGTGTGGTGGGACCGTGCCGACCGCACATTCGCCTACGCCCACGACAACCACGCCCCGCACGGCCGGCTGGCCCAGTGCGCCGGGCTCGTCGCCCAGGCCACGTCCCAGGCCGCGCACGCGGTGCTGGCCGCCCGCGCCCAGTGGGTTACCAACGACAAGACCCTGCTCACCAAGGCCGGCCTCCGCCAAGCCGACGACTTCGTGGCCGCCGCGACCCCGGACCCCAATGATCTGCGCGACCTGGTCACCCGCTCCCGGGCCCTGTGCCAAGACACCCTGAACGCCGCCACCAGCGCCTGACCGCGCCTCAGCCGCACCTCTAGCACCCCCAGCCCCATCGCCGCACACCGATCCGCACATGGGGATTGACATCGAACACGTTAGATGTGAAAGTGAACGTCAATGTTGTTCGAGATGAACTCTGGACAGCTTGGTCCCGACCTCGTGTGGAGGCTGTTGTGGCAATTGAGGATTCCGCCCCTCGTCCGCCCGGCGTGCTGACCGGAGCCGCCAACGCCGCGCCGGTCGTGCACACCGACCTGCGCAAGGGCTCGGTGGGGCTGGCCGGCGTGCTGATGCAGTCGGTGGCCCAGATCTCGCCGACGCTCGGCATCTTCTACACGATCGCGTTCAACACCGGCCAGGCTGGCAAGGCGGCCCCGCTGACCTACCTGGCCGCGTTCATCGTCTGCCTGATCATCGCGGTCCCGATGACCCGGCTGGCCCGCCACCTGCCGTCGGCCGGCGGCTTCTACACCTACGTCGCCCAGGGCATCGGCCCGCGCTGGGGCTTCATCACCGGCTGGCTGTACGCGATCATGGTGACGATCGTCCCGGCCGCGCTGGCCGCGTTCACCGGCGCCGTCCTGCACGACGAGCTGTCCGCCAAGTACGGCTTCGGCCTCCCGTGGTGGGCCTACGCCCTGGTCATCCTGGCTATCTGCCTGGCCTGCGCCTACCGGGGGATCGTCATCTCGGTCCGGTTCCTGGTCACGATGTCGCTGTTCGAGATCTGCGTCGGGCTCGGCCTGGCCCTGACCGGGGTGTTCAACCCCGGGCCGGGCGGCGTCAACGCCGGCGGCTTCAACCCGGCCAACATCGGCAACTCATCCGGTTTCTTCCTGGCCATCGTGCTGTCGATCTTCGCGTTCACCGGGTTCGAGTCGGCGGCGGCGGTGGGGGAGGAGTCCCGCAACCCCAAGCGGCTGGTGCCGATGGCCATCGCCGGATCGCTGATCCTGATCGGCGCGTTCTACGTGTTCTGCGCCTGGGGCCTGCAGGTCGGCTGGGGCACCGACAAGCTGGCATCGCTGGCCAACTCGCCCACCGCGCCCGCGTTTGTGCTGGCCGACCGGCTGTGGAGCGGCGGTTCGCTCATCGTGCTGATCGCCCTGGTCAACTCGGGGCTCGGGGTGTGCATCGCCTGCACCACCAGCTCCACCCGGACGATCTTCGGCATGGCCCGGACCGGGGCGCTGCCGGCCCCGCTGGCCCGGGTCAGCAAGCGCTACCGGACCCCGGTCACCGCGGTGCTGCTGCAGGTGGCGGTGGCGGTGACGATCGCGATGGCGGTCGGCCTGCCGCTGGGCCCCTACAACCTGTTCAACCTGCTCGGCACCACCGGCACGTTCGTCTACATCCCGATCTTCATCTTGATGAACGTGGCTGCGTTCAAGTACTTCCGGGATAAGCACCGCGACGAGTTCCGGGTGCTGCCGCTGGTGGTGGCGCCGATCATCTCGACCGCGGCGCTGATCACCATCGGCTACAAGAGCATCGTGCCGCTGCCCGCCTCGCCGGTCGATTACGCGCCCGCGATCGCCGCCGCCTACCTGCTGCTCGGCGTGCTCGTCCTGTTCGGGCGTAATCTTCGCCCGGGCCGCCGGGCCTGGATGGCCCAGGCCGGTGAGCTCCCCGACATCGACGAAGCCTGACTGAGCGAGGAGCAACAGGGTGCAAGCCGAGGAACGCCACCAGACGATCCTGCAGCTGCTGGACGCGCGCGGGCAGGTGACGATCGCCGACCTCAGCGGCCGGTTCGCGGTCTCCGAGATGACCATCCGCCGGGACCTGGCCCAGCTGGAATCGGAGGGCTTGCTGCGCCGGACCCACGGCGGCGCTACCCGCACCGCCAGCGGCAGCTTCGAGCCGCCGTTCGCGCTGCGGGCCCGGCTGCACCAGGACGCCAAGCGCGCCATCGCCGCCGACATCGCGGGCCGCCTGGTCGACGGGCAGACCCTGGTGCTCGACGGCGGCAGCACCGGCGCCGTGATCGCCGAGGCGATCGCCGGCCGCAACCTCACCGTCTGCGCGCTGAACATGCGGGTGGCCGAGATCTTGTCGTCGTCCCCGAACACCCGGGTAATGGTGCCCGGCGGCCTGATCAGGCCGGGCGAACTGTCGCTGACCGGGCCGGCCGCCGAGCGCACGCTGGCCGACCATCGCTTCGACACCTACGTGATGACGGTCTCGGCGGTGGACGCCTCGGCCGGGCTGACCGAGTGGAACGTCGAGGACGCGGCGGTCAAGCGGGCCGCGCTGGCCTCGTCCAGCCGCTGCATCGTCGCCTGCGACTCCTCCAAGTTCGGGCAGACCGCGTTCGCCCGCATCGCGGCCATCGACGCGGCCGACCTCATCGTCACCGACCCTGGCCTGGACGCCGCGCACCGCAACGTCATCGCCGCCGGTACCGTCCTGCACATCGCCTGAAGGAATTCGTTATGACCCCATCACTGCCCGACTACGCGGACACGATCGTCATCGGCGCCGGCACCGGCGGCGCGGCCTTCGCCGGCCTGCTGGCCAGCCACAGCGACGAGCCGATCCTGGTCCTCGACGCCGGGCCCGACTACGGGCCGTTCGACCCGGCCCGCTGGCCGGCCGACACGCTCGACGCCAAGTCGATCCCGCTGTCGCACGACTGGGGCCTGGTCTCGGCCCCGCCGCAGCGGCTGGACCTGCCGCGCGCACGCATCGTGGGCGGCTGCTCGGCCCACAACGGCTGCACGATCTCCCGCAGCGCCCGGGCTGACTACGACGGCTGGGCCGCGGCCGGCAACCCCGGCTGGGAGGCGGCCACCGTCGAACCGCTGCTGGACTGGGCGCACGAGCGGTTCCGGGTCCGCCGGTACCGGATGAACGAGCTGACCGTGGCCCAGGCCGCCTTCGTGAACGCGGGCGTCCACACCGGCCTGCCGTTCGCCGACGACCTCGACGACCTTGAGGCCGGCCCCGGTATCGGGCCGATGCCAGTCAACATCGTCGACGGCGTCCGCTGGAACGCCGCCTTCGCCTTCCTCGACCCGGTCCGCGACCGGCCCGGCCTGCGGATCGTCGGCCAGACCGAGGTCCGCCGGATCCTGGTCAGCAACGGCACCGCCACCGGCGTCGAGGTCACCGGGCCCGGCGGGCAGACCACCCCGATCGCTGCCGGCCGGGTCGTCGTCGCGGCCGGCGCCTACCACTCACCGGCTCTGCTGCAGCGTTCCGGGATCGGCGCCGCCGGCCAGCTGCGCGGCCTCGGCCTCGACGTCGTCGCCGACCTGCCCGGCGTCGGCCAGCACCTGCTCGACCACGCCTGCGTCCAGCTGGACTTCGAAGGCCGGGACGGCCTCGGGCAGGAGCTGGCCGCCCAGGCCTGGAACCCGGACGAGCAGACGGTGGGAAGGGCCCGATCCGCTCGCTGCGACGACGGGCCGTACGACCTCCACGTGTTCATGGTGGCCGGGGCCAACAGCGGGCACCCCGGCCTGCCGCCGATCAGCCTGTACGGCGGGGCGATGCGCGCGGCCTCGGCCGGTCAGGTCACCATCGCCAGCGCTGCCCCGGACGCCAGCCCGCAGGTCGACCACCGCTACGGCACCGACCCCGGCGGCCACGACCGCGCGGTGCTGGGCGAGGCGCTCGAACTGCTGCGGGCGATGACCCGCGAGCCCGGGCTGCGGGACGTGCTCGGGGCCGAGCATCGTCCCGATCGCGACCCGCTGGCCAGCATCGTGAGCTACTGCCACCCGGCCGGCAGCTGCAAGATGGGGCCGTCCAGCGACCCGGGCGCGGTGGTGGACGCCACCGGCGCCGTCCACGGTGTCGGTGGCCTGTACGTCTGCGACGCTTCGATCATGCCCGACATCACCCGTGGCAACATCAACCTGCCGACCGCCATGATCGGTGCCCGCGTCGCGGCCGGGCTGCTCGGGCTGGATCCGGCCCGCGCCGCCGGCCTCCTCCATCAGCCCTGAACCGGGCAGAACCAACGCACTGGAGCGTCACAGCCGATGAGCCTGACTCCCTTCGAACGCGACATCGCGGCCCAGCCCGAGGCGCTGCGCGCCTTCGCCCACACCGACGGCAACGCGGCGCTGGCGGCCCTGACGCCCGGCCGTTACGACCGCATCGTGCTCAGCGGCATGGGCTCTTCGCACGACGCGGCCCTGCCGACCTGGCGGCGGCTGGCCAGCGACGGCCTGGCGGTGTGGTGGGTCGACACCGGCCAGCTGCTGGACGCGCCCGAGCTGGTGACCGACCGCACGCTGCTGATCGTCACGTCCCAGTCCGGGTCGAGCGGCGAGGTCGTGTCGCTGCTGGAGTCACCGCGGCGGCCCGCCACCCTGGTCGCGGTCACCAACGACACGACCAGCCCCCTGGCGGCCGCCGCCAACCTGGTCATCGCGCTGCACAGCGGCGACGAGGCCACCGTCAGCACCAAGAGCTACCTCAACAGCCTGGCCGCTCACGACCTGCTGGCCGCGACGCTGACCGGCACCGCGCCCGGTGACGTGCTGGCGGTGGCCAAGGTCGTCGAGGAGTTCGGCGGCGCGGCCGGGCTGGTCCCGCTGGCCCGCGAGCTGCTCGCGGCCGACAATCCGCGGCTGGCCTACGTCGGGTTCGGGGACTATGCGGCGACCGCGCTCTACGCCGGGCTGATCACCAAGGAGGGCGCCAAGGTGGCGGCCGAGGGCTTCATCGGCGGCCAGTTCCGGCACGGCCCGCTCGAGCTGGCCGGGCCGGGCCTGGTCGCGGTGCTGTTCGGCGCCGATGACCCGGGCGCCAACGCCTCGCTGCAGCGGCTCGCGACCGACCTGACCCGGGCCGGCTCGGCCGTGGTGGCGGTGGCCGGCCTCGACCGGCCGGACGCCACGCTGCGGCTGCGCCCGCCGTCCGGGCTGATGGCCCAGCTCGCGCACGGCGCGGTGGCCGCCCAGCACCTGACCGTGGCGCTGGCGCAGGCGCGCGGCATCACCCCGGGCGCGTTCGCCTACGGCCGCAAGATCACCACCGCGCTCTGATGGACGCCACGCTCGGGGTGGACCTGGGGGGCACCGGCACCCGGATCGTCGCGCTCGATCCCGGCGGCGCGGTGGTCCGCCACATCAGCTTCCGCACCGCCAGCGGCGACGCCGCCGACGGCGGTCAGGACGCCGCCGTCGAACGCCTGCTCGGCCAGCTCACCGACGTCGCCCGCGGGCTCGACGTCGCGGCGGCCGGGATCGGCGCCAGTGGCCCGGTCACCGCCGGCGGCATCATCGACAACCCGGCCACGCTGCCCGCCTACACCGGTCTTGACCTCTGCTCTTTGATTGAAAAAGGGTCCAGCTGGGCGTGCGTCATCGACAACGACGCGGCCGCCGCCGCAATTGGCGAATACACCTACGGCGCCGGCCGGGGCAGCCGCACCTGCGTGGTCGTCACCCTCGGAACCGGCGTCGGGGTCGCCGTGGTGACCGCCGGGCAGCTGTTCCGGGCGGGCGACGGCACCCACCCCGAGGCCGGGCACATCGCGGTCCCGGATGCGCCCGGGCCCTGCTACTGCGGCCTGGCCCGGTGCTGGGAGCAGGCCGCCTCCCGGACCGCGCTGGAGGGGCTGACCGCCGGCGATCCGGCCCGGGCGGCGGCCGCCGCCCGCCGCGGGGAGGCCGGCCCGGCCGCGGCCTTCGGCCGCTACGGCCAGCGGGTGGGGGCCGGGCTGGGCACGCTGCTCACGATCTTCCGGCCTGACCGGGTGGTGCTCGGCGGATCGGCCGCCCGGTACCTCGACCTGTTCGCGCCCGCTATGACGGCCGCGCTGGACCGCGACGTCCCCTACCGGTGGGCGCCACCCATCGTCGCCGCCGAGCTGGGCGACCTGGCCGGCGCGATCGGGGCGGCGGTGCTGGCCCGCCCCGGCCCAGCCACCGGCCCCGCCGCGTTATCCAGTTGGCGTCCGGCGTGACCTGGTGCTGAAATGTCGCGGTGAACCGTACTGCCGTGCTGGCTCAGTTCAACGACCAGATGCGCCGCGACCCGGCGGCCGGGGCCGGATCCCGGATCGAGCGCGACGATCACGTCACCCGGATCGTTTCGGCCGGTGACGGCTGGAGCGGCGTGCTGTGGAGCGATCTGCCCGCCGCGGCGCCCGGCGCCGAGGTCGACGCGGTGATCGCCGCCCAGGTCAGCCGGTTCGCCGGCGTGGACGGCGAGTGGGAGTGGAAGTACTACTCCTACGACGAGCCCGCCGGCCTGCCCGAACGGCTGGCCGCGGCCGGCTTCGCGGCCGAACCGCCCGAGACCCTGCTGGTCGCCGAGATCGCCGATCTGGATCTGGACGCCAGGCCGCCCGACGGCGTCGAGCTGGTCCCGGTCACTGACGCCGGCGGCGCGGCCGCGGTGGTCCGGGTGCACGACGAGGTCTTCGGCGGAGACCACCAGGCGACCGGCGCCGATATCGTCGCGGCCCTCGGCCAGCAGCCGCGCCCGGTCCAGGCCGTGGTCGCGATGGCGGGTGAGACCCCGGTCTCGGCCGCGCGGGTGGAGTTCCCCGAGCGCAGCGACTTCGCCAGCCTCTGGGGCGGCGGGACCCTGCCGGACTGGCGCGGGCGGGGCGTGTTCCGTGCCCTGGTCGCCTACCGGGCCGCCCTGGCCCGGGACCGCGGTTACCGCTACCTCCAGGTCGATGCCTCACCCGACAGCCGCCCGATCCTGCAGCGGCTCGGCTTCACCGAGCTGGCGACCACCACGCCATTCATCTATCCCGGCCACTAACTCGCCCATCATCTGCCCGCCTTTATTCATTGCGGTGCTCTAACCTGCTGCCATCCCTCGAACCAGAAGGAATTGCGCGATGAGCATCGCAACCATGGTGGATACCCGGATCGCCCGGCAGCAGGCCGAAAACGTCAAGAGCCCCAGCCCCGACAAGCCGGTGGGCGCCCCGACTGACCTCGTCAACCAGATCACCCGCTGGATACCGACCGAGACGATTACGATTTACGTGGCCCTTCTTGCTTTGCTGGCCCCGGTCGCGAAACACGCTCCCTCGTATCAGAGCCGCTGGGTACTGCTGGGCATTGTCACCGCGTCAAACCCCGTGGTTGTTTTCCTGCTGACGAAAGCCAAGAGCCAGACCAGGAAAATCAGCTTGCCCTGGTTCGAGATGATGGTCGCGCCGGTGGCGTTCGCGGCCTGGGCGTTCGCCCTGCCGGACACGCCGCTCAGCTCGATCACCGGCTACCAGCTCAAATGGAACGCTGCGATCATCACGGTCACCACCACGGTCATCGTCCTGGTCGCCAACGCCCTGCACAATTCGCCGGACTACGACCAGGTCGTCACCATTCAGCAAGGCGCGCAGACCGACAACCCGATCACGACCAGCCCCGCCCGGCCCGCCAAGGCGGCCGTCGTCACCGGCTAGTGGGCAGGTCCCGGCCGCTGGCGTCGAACCGGCTCGCCCCGTCCACCAGCGTGGCCAGCACGCTGATATCAGCGATGCGGTGCGGGCTGACCGCCGTCGGGTCCTCGGCCAGCACGGTCAGGTCGGCCAGGTAGCCGGGCGCGATCGTGCCCCGGGTGTGCTCGGCGTGGCTGGCGTAGGCCGAGCCGCTGGTGTAGGCGCGCAGCGCCTGCTCGGGGGTGATCGCCTCGACCGGGTTGAACGGCGCCCCGGTGGCGGTCCGCCGGTTCACCATGTCGTGGATCCCCAGCAGCGGCGCCCCCGCCACGACCGGCCGGTCCGAGCTGCCGGGCAGGGTCAGCCCCGCCTCCAGCAGCGACCGCTGCCGGTACAGCCAGCCGTGCCGCTCCGGGCCGATCGCGGCCAGGAAGCCGTCCCCCAGCTCGGTGGCGAAATGGCCCTGGGGGACCGGGACCACCCCCAGCTCAGCGGCCCGGGCGACCTGGTCCGGGCGGACGACCGCGAAGTGCTCGATCCGGTGCCGGGTGCCGGCCCGCGGGTAGCGCCGCTGCGCTTCCGCGTAGGCGTCGAGCGCGAGGTCGATGGCGCGGTCACCGATCGCGTGGGCGGCCACCTGCCAGCCCGACCGGTGCGCGGCGATGATCGTGCCGGCCAGCTGCCCGGCGTCGGCCTGCAGGTAGCCGCGGTCATCGGGAGTGCCGGCGTAGCCGTCGTGCATGGCGGCGGTCCGCCCGATCAGCGACCCGTCGGTGAAGATCTTCATCGCGCCGATCCGCAGCCAGTCATCGCCGAATCCGGTCCGGATGCCGAGGTCCAGCCCGAGCTCGAGGTGGTCACCGGGGTCGGCCGCCAGCGGGTGCAGGACGTCGCTGACCACCATCAGCTCGACCCGGACGGGCAGCCCGCCCCGGTCGCGGGCGGCCTGGTAGGCGGCCAGCTCCACCGGCGTGTGCCCGATCCAGCCGCCGCCGATGCCGGCCTCGGTGACGCTGGTGATGCCCTCGCTCAGGTACTGGGTGCTCGCCTGCTCGATCGCGTCGGCCAGGGTGGCGACCGGGTAGGGCCGCACCAGGTCGGCCACCAGCTCCTGGGCCGTCTCCTGCAGTAGCCCGGTCGGGCGGCCGGCCGCGTCGGTCACGACCTTGCCGCCGGGCACGTCGGCCGCCCGGTCGGCCATGCCCAGGTCGGCCAGCACGGCGCTGCTGACCGCGCACATGTGCCCCGAGGTGTGCCGGAGCCAGACCCGGCGGCCCGGCGCGGCCCGGTCCAGGCCGTCCCGGTGCGGGTGCGCGCCCAGCTTGTTCTGGTCGTAGCCGGCCCCGATGACCCAGTCGCCGTCGGCGGTGCTCTCAGCTTGCCGGGTGACCGCCGCGTACAGGTCGTCCAGGGTCGGCGTCGCCTCCGGGCGCAGGTCGGCCTCGCTCAGCGTCAGCCCGAACCAGGCCATGTGGTTGTGGGCGTCGTGGAAGCCCGGCAGGACGGTGGCGCCGCCCAGGTCCACCACCTCGCGAGCCCGCAGGCCGCCCGGGCCGGCGTCGGGGTCGAGCGCCAGCACCCGGCCGCCCGCGATCGCGACCGACCCGGCCCGCGGCCGGGCCGGGTCCATGGTCAGCACGTTGGCGTTGACCAGCAGCAGGTCGGCGAGGACGGGCTGGCTAGGCATCGGCTGCTCCCAGAGCCTGAAACGTTTCCCGGTACCAGGGGCTCCACGGTGCGGGCCGGCCTTCGTCGATCTTGATGATCACCCGGTGCCCGTGCGCGAGGGTGCGGCCGTCGCGGGGATCGGCGCACCGGAACAGGTAGGTGGCGCTGGTCCGGCCGAGCTTCCCGGCCGACAGCTCGACCAGCAGCGAGCCGGGCGACTCGAGCGGCGCCACGAACTCCACGTGCAGCTCGCGGACCACGTAGCGCAGGTCCGGGTCACGCTCGGCGTAGCTGGTCCAGCCCCGGCCGAGCTGTTCGAACAGCGCGGACTGGGCCCGTTCCACGTGTACCGCGAACCGCGAGTTGTGCAGCGCCCCGTTCAGGTCGAGCTCGTCGAAGAACACCGGGCTGAGCCACTGGAAACCCGCGCTCACGCGGTGCCCCCCGCGTCAGTCCAGGTGTCGCTGGCCGTGTCGAACACCGGCCCGCCGAGCTCGCCCAGCTGCTTCTTGATCACCCGCTCGGAGTCCGTGCGTGGCAGGTCGGGCGCGGGCTGCCAGAACCGGGGCACCTTGAACCGGGCCAGCCGTTCGCGGCAGTAGCCGGCCAGCTCGGCGGGCTCGACCCCGGCACCGCCGGTGGTGACGTAGTAGGCCTTGACCTCCTCGCCGCGGATCTCGTCGGGGACCGCGACCACGGCCGCCAGCTGCACCCGGGGGTGGGTCAGCAGCACCTCCTCGACCTCCCGGGCGGCGACGTTCTCCCCGCCGCGCCGGATCATCTCCTTGCGCCGGCCCGCGTGGTAGACCCGGCCCCGCGAATCCATCCAGCCCAGGTCGCCGGTGTGGAACCAGCCGTCGCGGAACACCGCGGCGGTCGCCTCCGGGTCGCCGTCGTAGCCGTCCATCATCCCCGGGCCGGCCAGCGTGATCTCACCGGTCTGCCCGGCCGGCAGCGGCTGGCCGCCGTCCCCGGCGATCCGCACCCGGCGGTGGCGGGCCGGGCCGCCCAGGCACCCGCTGCCGACCAGCTCGTCGTGGTCGGTGTCGGTGACCCGCAGGTCGCCGCCGGTCTCGGTCATCCCGAACGCCTCGTACCAGGGCACCCCCCAGCGCTCCTCCAGCGTGGCGTGCAGGGCGGGCGGGATCGCCGAGCACTGCACGGCCCGCACCCGGTGCCGGCGGTCCTCTGGGCTGGCCGGCATCCGCAGCAGCAGCCCCGGCATCGCGCCCAGGCAGTAGAAGTAGGTCACCTGGTGCGCGCGCACCTTGGCCCAGAACGACGACGGGTGGAAGCCGTCCAGGATCACCAGCTCGGCGCCGGCCAGCAGCCCGGCCGCGACGTTCCACTGCGGGTCGATGTAGTGGAACGGCTGGGCGGTCAGCATCACGTCGGCCGGGCCGAGGTAGGGGAATTCGTTGACCATGCTGGCGGCCAGCAGCGCCCAGTAGCGGTTCGGCAGCAGGCAGCCCTTCGGGCGGCCGGTGGTGCCCGAGGTGAACTGGACGTTGGCCGTGGCCGCCGGGTCCGGGGGAGTGAAGCCGCCGGGCACGCCGGCCCGGGCCGCCTCACCTGCCAGCTCGGCGGCCGGGATCATCCGCGCGAGCGCCGGCAGGTCAGCGGGCAGCCGCTCCAGCAGCGGCCCGAACTGCGCCCCGGTCACGATGGCCGAGGCCCGGCAGGCGGTCAGCACGTGGGAGGCATCGGCGGTCTGGTAGCGGGTGTTGACCGGCACCGCCGCCGCCCCCAGCCGCGACAGCGCCAGCCAGGTCAGCGGGAACGCCGCCTCGTTGGACAGCAGCACCGCCACCCGGTCGCCGGCCCGCACGCCGCGGTCGCTCAGAGCCTGCGCGTAACCGGCGGTCAGCCGGTTCACGTCCGCGAACGTCAGCTGGTCGCCGGGATCGAACCGCCAGGCGATCCGGTCCGGCCAGCGCTGCGCGGCGGCGTGCACCGCGGCCACGAGCGTGGCGGCCAGGGCAGGCTCGGGCGCACCCACCTCAGCGCTCACTATCGGTCTCCGGCGTCACGGTCAGCGCGGCGAAGTCGACCTCGGTCGCCATCGCCTCCTCCAGCGCGCTCTCGGCCCCCCGGTCCAGCGCCTGCTTGGCCAGCGCCAGCGCCCGGGCCGGCTGGTCCCGCAGCCGGGCCGCGATCTCGGCCGCCGCCTGCTCGTGCTGGCCCGCCGCCGCGACCCGGTTCACCAGCCCCCAGTCGAGCGCGCGGGCGGCCCCGAACCGCTCGCCCAGCAGCAGCAGTTCCTTGGCCCGGACGGGGCCGACCAGCAGCGGCAGCAGCCGGGAGATCCCCCCGGTGACGCTCAGCCCGACCGACACCTCGGGGAACCCGAACTGGGCGTCCTCGGCCGCCACCACCAGGTCACAGCCGAGCGCGAACTCACAGCCGGCCCCCAGCGCGTACCCGTGCACGGCCGCGATGACCGGGCCCGGGAACCGCCGGATGGCCCGGGTCACCTCCTGGATCTGATCCACCCGCAGCCGGGTGGCCAGCACCGTCTCCGGCGGCAGCGGCTCCTTCAGGTCGTGCCCGGAGCAGAACGCCCGGCCCCGGCCGGCCAGCACCGCCACCCGGGCGCCGTCCTGCCCGGCCCGCGCGAACGCCGCGATCAGCCCGGCCACCAGCTCGGGGACGACCGCGTTGAGCCGGTGCGGCCGGTTCAGGCGGATCCACGCCACCGAGTCGGCCAGCTCGTAGTCGACGACCATGGTGACCTCCGTCGCGGCGACGTGGGGATGGCTGGGGCCCAGCTCCCAGCGGTACTCGTACACGGCCGCCAGGACGGCCGCCGTTGCAGGTAGGCCGGCGGCTGGGCCGCCCGCCGGGCCGGCCGCGGTTGGCGCCGCCATCAGCCGCATCGGGGTCCACTCGTCCCCGTGCGGATTGCCGTACCCGCGGATCGGCAGCAGGCGGCCGCCGTGCCGCTCGTAGAAGCTGATCCGGCGCCGCCGGATCGCCACCTCGTCCGCATCGGGGCCGGGCTCGTCCGGGTCCTCCACGTCCCACACCAGCAGCGAGTAGCCGTCGGTCCGCAGGCGGGCCATCAGCTGGTCCCACATGATCCCGCCGAGCCCCTGCCCGCGCAGGCCGGCGACCAGGTAGCGCAGGAACATCCAGCCGGTGCGGCCGAGCGGCCGGAGCATCACGAAACCGCAGGGCTGTCCGTCCTGCAGCAGCGCCAGCGCGATCTCGCCGTCTTCCCGCCCGGTGGTCAGGGTGGCGAAGTCGGCCCGCAGCTGGGGCGCGAATCCGTCCTCGTAGATCCGGCGCACTTCACCGGCGCGGGCAGCGTCGAGCGCCTCGACCGGTTCGAGCGCGTAGGCCGCGGCATTCATCAGGTGCTGAGTCCCTCCCTCAAACCGCAGTGGCCCAGCCAGGCTAGGGCCTCGGCGACGGTGGCCACGGCCGGGGCATCCGGAACGGCGGGCCGGTCCACCATCACCACCGGCAGGCCGAGCTGCCGGGCGGCGGCCAGCTTGGCCGAGGTCTGATCCCCGCCGCTGTCCTTGGTGACGACGACGTCGATGGCGTGCTCGCGCAGCAGCGCCAGCTCCCCGGGGACGGTGAACGGCCCGCGCGATTGCCGCAGCTGCGCCCGGGGCGGCAGCGGCGGCGCCGGCGCCTCCACCGAGCGGATGAGGTACCAGCGGCGCTCGTCGGCGGCGAACGCGGCCAGCCCGGTGCGCCCGACAGTGAGCAGCACCCGCTCACCCGGCAGGCTGGCGGCCGCGGCCGCCAGCGACGGCACCCGCCGCCAGTCGTCGCCCGGCCCGGCCACCCAGCCGGGCCGCCGCAACCGCAGCAGCGGGACGCCCGCCTGGGCCGTGGCGGTGACCGCGGCGGCGGTGATGGCGGCCGCGAACGGGTGGGTGGCGTCGATGACGGCGCCGATGCGCTCGGCCACCAGCCAGCCGGCCAGCTCGCCGGGGCCGCCGAACCCGCCGACCCGGGTGCGGCCGGCCGGGCGGGCCGGTTCGCGGGTGCGGCCGGCCAGCGAGGTGATCACCTCGACGGCCGGGTTGGCCGCCAGCCAGGCCAGCTGGCGCGCCTCACCGGTACCCCCCAGCACCAGCACACGCGTACTCACCTGAGCATCGTAGGGTGCAGCATGCGCAAGATCGCGGTCATCGGTATCGGAGCGGGAGACCCCCGGCACGTCACGATGGAGGCGGTCGACGCCCTCAACCAGGCTGACGTTTTCTTCATCCTGGATAAAGGGCCGGACAAGCGGCAACTGGCCGATGTGCGGCAGGAGATCCTCGACCGCTACGTTCGCGACCACGCCTACCGCCTGGTCCACGCCCCGGACCCCGAGCGTGACCGGACCGCCGGCGGCGACGCCGAGGCCGCGGGCCGGTACGCCGAGGCGGTGGCCGACTGGCGCCGCCGCCGGGCCGCCGCCTACGAAGACCTGATCACCAGCGAGCTCGGCGACGGCGAAACCGGCGCCTTCCTGGTCTGGGGTGACCCGGCCCTGTTCGACAGCACGCTGCCGATCCTGGCCGGCCTGGCCGCCCGCGGCGTCCCCTTCGAGCTCGAGGTCATCCCCGGGATCAGCAGCGTCTCCGCGCTCGCGGCCCGGCACCGCGTCACCCTCAACCGGATCGGCTCGCCGGTGCAGATCACGACCGGGCGCCGCCTGGCGGCCGGCTGGCCGCCGGGGACTGACGACGTGGTGGTGATGCTGGACTCCCGCACCGCCTTCCAGCAGTTCGCCGGGGACGACGTCGACATCTTCTGGGGCGCCTACCTCGGCACCCCCGACGAAATCCTCATCTCCGGCCCGCTCGCGCAGGTCGCAGGCCGTATCGCCGCGACGCGCGCCGAGCAGCGGGAGCGCAAAGGCTGGCTCATGGACAGCTACCTGCTGCGCCGCTCGCCGGAAATCTCGCCCTGACCGCGCAATCCCCCAGCCGTTTGCCCCCGTAGAACAAATTAGACTGAGGAAAACGACATAGCGGAAATGCGCACCGCTGATTGCGGTGGCGCATGGGGGATGCCCGATGAGCGTGCAGGCGAGCAACGAGGCCGGGCTGCAGGAAGCACAACTGTCGTATGAGCAGGAACAACTCTGGCTTTCACACCAGCTGAATCCAGCCGCTGCGCCGGACCTGGAATGCGCGATGGTGACTCTGCCCGGGAAGAATCTGGATGCCGAGGCGCTCCGTCAGAGCCTGGGTGAATTTGTCCAGCGCCACGAAATCTGGCGGACCACATTCCGGCCCGGGGGGACCCAGGGGCCCGGCGGCCCCGTCCAGGTGGTGCAGCCGCGCGGGCACTTCGCCTGGTCGGTCCGTGACCTGAGCGGGCTGGCCCACGCCGAGGCGGAGGCCGGGGCCCGCCGGTACGCCCAGGCGGCCGCGCAGTCGCCGTTCGACCTGGCCCGGGGACCGCTGGTGCGGGCGCTGCTGGTGCGGCTAAGCCCGGATGAGCACCGGCTGTACCTGACGGTGCACCGCATCGTCGCCGGCTGGGTCTCACTGGCGGAGCTGTTCGGGCCGGAACTGCGGGCCCTGTACGAGGCCAGGGTGCAGGGGCGTGAAACCCAGCTGCGGCCGGCCAGGCAGCAGTACGCGGACTACGCGCGCTGGCAGCGGAGCCGTCCCGGAGAGCGGACACGGCACCTGGAATTCTGGGCCGAGTACCTGGCCGGCGCGCCCACAGTGCTGGACCTCCCCGCCGATCACCGGCGGCCCGAGCAGCCGGGCACCAGGGCCGGTGTCCAGCCGTTCGCGCTGGGCGCCGAGCTGACCGCCGGGCTGCGGGAGCTGAGCAGGCGGCAGCAGGTACCGCTGCAAGCCACGCTGACGGCGGCCCTGGCGGCGCTGCTGCACCGCTACACCGGGCAGGAAGACCTGCTCATCGGGCAGGTCTGCTGAGGACGCGCCGCAACGACCGGGGCGCCCGGTCATGGGGTGCTTCCTCAACACCGTGGTGCACCGGGCCGACCTGACCGGGGACCCGACCGTCCGGGAGCTGCTGCGCCGGACCGACGCGGCCAGCCGGGAGGTGCGGCCGCACCAGGACGTGCCGTTCGACGCGGTGGTCAGGGAGCTGCGGCCCGAACGCACCCTCGGGCGCCCGCCGCTGGTCCAGGTGGCGCTGGCCGTCACCGCCCCGGCTCCCGCCGCCGGCGCGCCCTGGGAGCTGACCCGCGTGCCGCTGGAGGCCCCGGGGCCCAAGCTCGACCTGCTCGTCGAGGCCGAAGTTCGGGCCGACGGCCTGACCGGCCGGTTCGTCTACCAGCGGGGGCTGTTCGAGCCGGAGACGATCCGGCGGATGACCGGGCACTGGCGGCTGGTGCTCGAGGGGATGGTGGCCGCCCCGGACCGGTCCGTCAGCGACCTGGAGCTGCTCACCGAGCCGGAGCGGGCCCGGCTGCGGCAGTGGGGGACGGGCGGGCCGGTGCCGGCCGGGCCCGACGTCGGCGAGCTGATCGAGGCGCAGGCCGGCCAGCATCCGGACGCGCTCGCCGTCGTGTGCGAGGGCGAGCAGCTCAGCTACCGGGAGCTGCACACCCGCGCCAGCCAGCTGGCCCGCTATCTGCGCGGCCACGGCGTCGGCCCCGGCGTCGCGGTGGGGGTGTGCCTGGAGCGCTCGGCCGGGCAGGTGGTCGCGCTGCTGGCCGTCCTCCGGGCGGGCGGGGTGTACGTGCCGGTCGACCCGCAGACTCCGGCCGAGCGGGTCCGGTACGTGGTACGCGACACCGGCATGCCGTTGCTGCTGACCCAGCGGCACCTGCAGAAGCGGCTGGCCGGATCGGGGACGCGGGTGCTGGGCGTGGACGGCGGCGCGGCCTTCATCCCCCAGCCGCGCCAGCAGCAGGTGGTCGGGGCCGACTGGGCCAGCCAGCCGGCCTACATCATCTACACCTCGGGCTCAACCGGGCAGCCCAAGGGGGTCGTGGTCGAGCGGGGCGCCTTGTCGGCGCACTGCCGGGCGATGATCGATGTCTACGGCCTGACCCCGCAGGACCGGGTCCTGCAGTTCAGCCAGTACAGCTTCGACGCTTCGCTGGAGCAGATCCTGCCCGCGCTGGCGGCCGGCGCCCGGCTGGTCGTGCGGGGCGAGGAGCTCTGGTCACCGCGTCAGCTGCTCCGGGAAGTGCAGCATCACCAGGTGACCGTGCTGAACCTGCCGTCCGCCTACTGGCAGCAGGTGGTGCGGGAATGGGCTCAGGTCCGCAGCCCGCGGGCCGGGACGCCGGGCGCGCTCGCCGGGACACGGCTGCGCCTGGTCATCGCGGGCGGGGAGCGGCTGGGCCGCGCGGGCGTGCGGCAGTGGTCCCAGCTGGGGGCGCAACCGGGGCCGGCCGGGACCCGGCTGCTGAACGCCTACGGCCCGACCGAGACCACGATCACCGCGACCCTGGCCGAGATCCAGCCAGACGACGAGTGGATCACGATCGGCCGCCCGCTGCCCGGCCGGACCGCCCACATCCTGGACCGTAAGGGCCGCCCGGTCCCAGCCGGCGTGGTCGGCGAGCTGTACCTGGGCGGGGACCTGCTGGCCCGCGGCTACCTGAACCAGCCGGAGCTGACCAGCGAGCGCTTCGGACCGGATTCGTTCGCGGCCGATCCGGGCGCGCGGCTGTACCGGACCGGGGACCGGGGACGTTATCTGGCCGACGGCCGCATCGACTACGTCGGGCGGGAGGACCAGCAGGTCAAGATCCGCGGTTACCGGATCGAGCTCGGCGAGGTGGAGGCGGCGCTGGCCCAGCACCCGGACGTGGCGCAGGCGGTGGTGGTGGCCCGCCCGGCCGGCCGGGGTTCGGAGCTGGCCGCGTTCGTCGTCGCCGAGGCTGGGACCCGGCTGGACCAGGCCGGGCTGGCCGGGCTGCGCCGGTTCCTGCGCGAGCAGCTGCCCGCCTACATGGTGCCGCCGGTCATCGAGCCGCTGGCGGATCTGCCGCGGCTGGCCAACGGCAAGCCGGACCGGCGGCGCCTGCAGCAGCGCTCCCGCGGATCGGCCCGGCCCGGCGAGAGCTACGTCGCGCCCCGGCTGCCGGTCCACGAGCAGCTGGCCGGGCTGTGGGAGGAACTGCTGGAGGTCAGGCCGATCGGCATCAGCGACAACTTCTTCGACCTGGGCGGCCACTCGCTGCTGGCGGCCCAGCTGGTCGACCGCATCGAGCAGCGCTACGGGAAGAAGCTGGCCCTGTCGGAGCTGTTCGCGGGGCCCACGATCGAGCAGCTGGCGGCCCGGCTGGAAGACCTCGCCGAGGCCGCCCGGCCGGCCAAGGCCACCGAGGCCACCGAGGCCGCCGGGGACCCCGGAGAAGACCGGGCCAGCCGGGTGGTGCTGCGGCCGGTCCAGGAGTCCGGTACCCGGACGCCGTTCTTCTTCCTGCACGGGGACTGGACCGGCGGCGCGTTCTACTGCTTCGCGCTGGCCCGGGCCGCCGGCCCCGACCAGCCGTTCTACGTGCTCGAACCGTACGTGTTCAGCGACACCGAGCCGGTGCCTTCGATGGAGGCGGTGGCGGCCGCGCACCTGCGGGCCCTGCGGTCCGTGCAGCCGCACGGGCCCTACCGGCTGGGCGGATTCTGCAACGGCGGGCTGCTGGCGTACGAGATGGCCCGGCAGCTGGAACGCGAGGGCGAGCAGATCGAGTTCCTCGGGCTGGTCAACCCGTCCTCCCCGCTGCAGCGCGGTTCGCGGCAGCGGCTGGCCGACCGGGTCTACCAGCTCCTGCATGTGCCGGACTCGGCCCAGCTGACCGTCTACCTGCGCGGGCGGCACGCGTTGCGGCACGTCTACCGGAAGGTGCGGCCGGCCGGGGAGCGGGTGGAAGACTTCGGCAAGCTGCTGGTGATCGAGCCGCGGCTGGCGGCGGCGTTCCCGGCCGCGGAAGCGTTGTACCGGGACTACGTCGGCGTGTTCAACTGGCTGGCCGGACGGTACCGGACCGGCCACTACGCCGGGCCGATGACGTTCTACTGGGCCCGGGAGATCCTGGCCGAGGCCCGGTCCTGGTGGCCGCTGATCAGGCTCAACCCGCCCGCCGGGCGCGAGCAGCGCACGATCGAGGGCGCGCTGATGTCCAGCGTCACCGAGCACGTCGAGGGCCTGGCCGGCCAGCTGCGCGACGACCTTGACCAGGCCCGGCTGCCCAGCTCACAGGCCACGAGCCTGCCCTCCCCGGCATCGGCGTAAAGATCGCTGCAAAAAACCCGGCCGCGGGGGCATCCGTCCGGCCGCCGGCTACGAATACCTGATCGTCAGCGAGCTCTCCCAAACGAGTCAGGATTAAAAAACGTAACCGTGGCAACGCGATCCGCTCACCATGCGTCACACATATACCGAGAAAATGAGGAAATAAGCACTTCTAGACTTTCGATTAACGGCCGATGACGAGCCGTGACACTCCTGGGGGGGAGAGCCAAGAGAGCATGCCGACGACCAATGCAGCCGGACGGCAGGAAGTTCCGCTGTCGTATGAGCAGGAACAACTATGGTTTTCGCACCGTCTGATGCCGGATGCGACCCTGGATCACGAATGTGTGGTGGTGACCTTCCCGGCGGGGGACCTGGACGCCGGCGCCGTCCGGCAGAGCCTGGACGCGTTCATCGACCGCCACGAGATCTGGCGGACCACGTTTCCCCGGGCCGATCACGGGGCCGGCGGCCCCGTGCAGGTGATCCAGCCGCAAGCCCAGTTCACCTGGTCCGTGCTCGACCTGACCGACCGGCCCAGCGCCGAGGCTCAGGCTGAGGCCCTGCGGCACGCCCGGGCGGCGGCGCAGCAGCCCTTCGATCTGACCGAGGGACCGCTGGTGCGGGCCCTGCTGGTGCGGTTCGACCCCGGCGAGCACCGGCTTTTCCTGACGCTGCACCGCATCATCTCCGACTGGGCCTCGCTCACCGAGGTCTTCCTGCCGGAGCTGCAGGCTGTGTACGAGGCCACCGTGCAACGGCAGGCGGCCGACCTGCCCAAGGTGGAGCACCAGTACGCGGACTACGCGCACTGGCAGCGGAGCCGCCCCGGCGCCGAACGGACCGAGCACCTGCGGTTCTGGCAGGAGTACCTGGCCGGCGCCCCCGCGGCGCTGGAGCTGCCCGCCGATCACCGGCGGCCGGAGCAGCCGGACTCCCGCGGCGGAGTACAGCCGTTCACGCTGAGCGCGCGGCTGACGGCCGGGCTGCAGGAGCTGAGCAGCCAGGCCGGGCTGCCGCTGCAGGCGACGCTGACGGCCGCCCTGGCGGCCTTGCTGCACCGCTACACCGGGCAGGAAGACCTGCTCATCGGGACGGTACCGGAGCGCGAGCCCGGGTCGCCGGCCCGGCCGCTGGTGGGGTGCTTTCCCAACACCGTGGTGCACCGGGCCGACCTGGCCGGCCAGCCCACCGTACGGGAGCTGCTGCGCCGGACCCGGGCGGCCAGCCACGAGGTGCTGCCGCACCAGGACGTGCCGTTCGACGCGGTGGTCGGGGAACTGCGGCCCGAGCACACTCCCGGCCGCCCGCCGCTGGTCCAGGTGGCCATCGCGGCCGCTGGCGCCACCGCGCCCACCGTGCCGGCGTCCCGCGCGACCTGGGAGCTGACGCGGGTGGGGCTGGACGCCCCGGCGCCCAAGTTCGACCTGCTGGTCGAGGTGGAGGAGCGGCCGGAGGGTCTGGCCGGCCGGTTCGTCTACCAGCGGGGGCTGTTCGAGCCGGAGACGATCCGGCGGATGACCGGGCACTGGCGCAGGCTGCTGGCGGGGATGGTGGCCCAGCCGGACCAGCCGGTCACCGAGCTGGACCTGCTCACCGAGCCGGAGCGCGCCCAGCTGCTGGAACAGTGGAGCTCAGGCGGCCCGGCCCCGGCCGGAGCCGACGTGGCCGAGCTGATCGAGACGCAGGCCCGCCAGCGCCCCAACGCGATCGCGGTGGTGTGTGAAGCCGAGCAGCTGAGCTACCGCCAGCTGCACGGGCAGGCCAGCCAGCTCGCCCGCTACCTGCGCGAAAGCGGCGTCGGCGCGGGTGTGCCGGTGGGGGTGTGCCTGGAGCGTTCGGTCGACCAGGTGGTCGCGCTGCTGGCCATCTTCCAGGCAGGCGGGGTGTACGTGCCGGTCGACCCGGCCGCCCCGGCCGAGCGGATCCGCTACGTGGCCGCCGACACCGGCATGCCGCTCATGCTGACCCAGACCCGGATCCGGGCGCTGGTGGAGGGATGCGGCACCAAGGTGGTGTGCCTGGGCGACGCCCAGCCGAGGCCGGACCAGCCGGGCCAGCCGGCGCCGGCCGTGCGGGACGACCAGGCGGCCTACATCATCTACACCTCGGGCTCGACCGGGCAGCCCAAGGGCGTCGTGGTCGAGCGCGGGGCGCTGTCCGGGCACTGCCGGACGATCATCAAGGTCTGGGGCCTGGGGCCGGACGACCGGGTGACCAACTTCAGCCAGTACAGCTTCGACGCCTCGCTCGAGCAGATCCTGCCCGTGCTGACGGCCGGCGGCCGGCTGGTCATGCGGGGCGAGGGGATCTGGTCGCCGCGCCAGCTGCTCAACCAGCTGCAGAGCGAGCAGGTGACGGTGATGATCCTGCCCGCCGCTTACTGGCAGCAGGCGGTGCGGGAGTGGGCCCAGACCCCGGGCCTGCTGGCCAGCACCCGGCTGCGCCTGGTGGTTTCCGGCGGTGAGCAGCTGAGCCGCCTGTCCCTGCAGCAGTGGCCCCGGCTGGGCCTGCCGAAGACCCGGCTGCTGAACGTCTACGGCCCGACCGAGACCACGATCACCGCGACGATGGCCGAGATCGGGCCGGACGACGAGTGGATCACGATCGGCCGCCCGCTGCCCGGGCGGAAGACCTACATCCTGGACCGCCGGGGCCAGCCGGTCCCGGCCGGCGTGGTCGGTGAGCTGTACGTGGGCGGCAACCTGCTGGCGCGCGAGTACCTCAACCGCCCGGAGCTGACCAGCGAGCGCTTCGTCCCCGATCCGTTCGCGGCCGATCCGGCCGCGCGCCTCTACCGGACCGGGGACCGGGCACGCTACCTGACCGACGGCCGGATCGAGTACACCGGCCGGGAGGACCAGCAGGTCAAGATCCGCGGCTACCGGATCGAGCTCGGTGAGGTGGAGACCGCGCTGGCCCAGCACCCGGACATCGCCGAGGCGGCGGTGGTGGCGCGGGCGGCTCCCAGCGGGCCGGAGCTGGCCGGGTTCGTGGTGCTACGGGACGGGATCCAGCTGGACCCGGCCAGGCAGGCCGACCTGCGCCGGTTCCTGCGCGAGCGGCTGCCCGCCTACATGGTGCCGCCGGCCATCGAGGCGCTGGCGGAGATGCCGTGGCTGGCCTCGGGCAAGCCGGACCGGCGCCGCCTGATGGCCATACCGCGCAAGCAGGCCCGGTCGGACGAAGGCTACGTCGCGCCCCGGCTGCCGATCCACGAGCAGCTGGTGCACATCTGGGAGGGGCTGCTCGAGGCCCGGCCCATCGGGATCACCGACAACTTCTTCGACCTGGGCGGCCACTCGCTGCTGGCGGCCCGGCTGATCGACCAGCTCGAGCAGCGCTACGGGAAGAAGGTGGCGCTCTCGGAGCTGTTCGGCCGTCCGACGATCGAGCAGCTGGCCGAGGAGCTGCAAGATCTCGGCGGCCCGGTGGGCGAGCGGAGCCACGGAGTGAAGGTCCGCCCGGTCCAGGAGTCCGGCACCCGGACGCCGTTCTTCTTCCTGCACGGGGACTGGACCGGCGGCGCGTTCTACTGTTACGCGCTGGCCCGGGCCTGCGGCCCCGACCAGCCGTTCTACGTGCTCGAGCCGTACGTGTTCAGCGACCGCGAACCGGCGCCGTCGATGGAGACGATAGCCCGCGCGCACCTGGACGCGATCCGGGCCGTGCAGCCGCTCGGGCCCTACCGGCTGGGCGGATTCTGCAACGGCGGGCTGCTCGCGTACGAGATGGCGCGGCAGCTGGAGCACCAGGGCGAGCAGGTCGAGTTCCTCGCGCTGGTGAACCCGTCGCCGCCCGCCCAGGACACCCTGCTGCAGGTGACGGGCGACCGGCTGAGCCGGGTCCTCCGTGCGCCGAGGAAGGTCCAGGTGACCACCTACCTCCGGCGGCGGCACGCGCTGCGGCACGTCTACCGGCGGCTGCGGCCCAACGGGGCCCGGGTCGAGGACTTCGGCAAGCTGCTGGTGATCGAGCCGCGGCTGGCCGCGATGTTCCCGCCCGCCGACGCGCTGTACCGGGACTACGTCGGGGTCTTCAGCTGGCTGGCCCAGCGCTACCGGACCGGCCATTACGGTGGCACCAGCACGTTCTACTGGGCCCGCGAAATCCTGCCCGAGGCCCGGTCCTGGCAGCCGCTTATGCGGCCCGGCGACCAGGACCGCACGATCGAGGGAGCGCTGATGTCGAGCGTCACCGAACACGTCGAGGGGCTGGCCAAGCTGCTGGGCGCGGACCTGGACGAGGCCGGCTCGCGAGATCATGGCGAGCATGCGGGTTCTGGTCACCGGTCATCGCGGGAACCTGGGTGAGCCGGTAGCGGCGCACCTGGCCGGGCTCGGTCATGACGTCGCCGGCTTCGACGCCGCCGACGGTGATGACCTTCTCGACCTCGGCCAGGTGCAGCGGGCGGCGGCCGGCTGCGCCGCCGTGGTTCATCTGGGGGCGCTGGCCCATGACTCGGCCGGCCCCCCAGAGCGGATCATGGCGGTCAACGTGCTCGGTACCTGGCACGCGCTGCTGGCCGCCGAGCGGGCCGGGGCGCGGCGCTTCGTCCATTTCTCCAGCGCCCAGGTCTTCGGGATCGCCGAGGGGGAGCGGCAGCCCGACTACTTTCCCCTCGACGACGCCCACCCGCGCCGGGCCATGCGCGCCTACGGCCTGTCCAAGATCGCGAGCGAGGACCTGTGTGCGGGTTTCACCGCCCGCACCGCGATTCCCACCGTGTCGCTACGCCCAGTTTGGGTGTGGCAGCCGGATCAATATGGAAAATGTGAAACCCGGTGGCGTTCCGACCCGGCTGCGGAGTGGGAGCCGTTCTGGGAGTTCGGGGCGTTCGTGGACGTCCGTGACGTCGCCGCCGCCGTCGAGCTGGCGCTCACTGCCCCGCTGACCGGGCACCACCGGGCCGTGCTGTGCGCCGCCGACATCGCCGCCACCAAACCCAGCCTGGCCATGGCCGCCCAGCTCACCCCCGACGTCCCGGTCCGCGACCGCGCCCGCTACCAGGCCAGTCCCTGGCGCGCTCTCGTCGACTGCTCGGTCGCCGCGGACGTCCTCGGCTGGCACCCCACCTTCACCTGGTCCGGCCGTGGCCGGGCCTGACCGCCGCTCCCGGTTAAGCGTTTGCGGGTTCACCACCGGGCTGTTGTGATGTCTGGGGAGCTCCAACAGGCAGGAGGCGGCGTGCACGGAAACGGCGAATCAATGGGCACCGTGGCGGTCCACGGCGGGGAACGCCGGCCCGGACCCGACGGCTCGGTGGTCTTCCCGATCTACCAGGGCACGGTCTACGAGGTCGAGCCGGACACCGGCTACCACGACATCAAGTACATCCGGCTGAACTCGACCCCTTCCCAGCAGTACCTGCACGACAAGCTGGCGGCCCTCGAGGGCGCCGAGGCGGCGGTGGCCACCTCGTCCGGGATGGCCGCGGTGACCACGATCCTGCTCAGCCTCATGCGGGCCGGGGATCACCTGATCGCCAGCGACTGCCTCTACGGCGGCACCCACGACTTCCTCACCGGTCACGCGGCCGGCCTGGGCTGGTCGTTCACGTTCGTGGACGCCGGGCGGCCGGAGACCTGGGAGGCGGCCCGCACCGAGCGGACCAAGGTATTCCTGGTCGAGACGATCACCAACCCGCTGATGCGGGTCGGGCAGCTGGACCAGGTGGCGGACTTCGGCCGGCGCGCGGGCATCACCACCGTCATCGACAACACGTTCGCGTCCCCGGTCAACTTCCGCCCGCTGCGGGCCGGGTTCGACGTGGTCTTCCACAGCGCGACCAAGTACCTGGGCGGTCACTCGGACCTGGTCGCCGGGGCGATCATGGGCGATGCCGGGGTGATCGAACGGGTCCGCCAGACGCTCAACCTGTTCGGCGGCGCGCTCGACCCGCACGCGGGCTTCCTGCTGGCCCGCGGCATCAAGACGCTGGCGCTGCGCGTGCAGGCCCAGAACGCCAACGCGCTGGCGCTGGCCGAGTTCCTGGCCGGCCATCCGGCCGTCGCCGCCGTGAACTACCCAGGGCTGGCATCCCACCCCGATCACGCCCACGCGGCCAAGCTGCTGTCCGGCTTCGGCGGCATGCTCAGCCTGCGCCTGCACGGGGGCGAGGCGGCCGCGCAGACCCTGCTGGACGCGGTCACGCTGGCCTACTCGGCGCCGAGCCTCGGGGGAGTGGAGTCGCTCATCACCCGGCCCGCCATCACCTCGCACGCGGGCATGAGCGCCGAGGACCGCGACCGGCTCGGCATCACCGCTGACCTGATCCGCATCAGCTCCGGCATCGAGGACCGCGAGGACCTGATCGCCGACTTCACCCAGGCCCTGGACAAGGCCACCGTCTGAGGCCGGGTCCCATGACCGATCCTGCCGATCCTGCCCAGCGAGCCCGTGCCCACGAGCCCGAGGACCTGGATCGCCTGTTCCTGGAACGCGCGCAAGCCGGCGACGTCGAAGGCGTCGTCGCCCTCTACGAACCGGACGCGGTCTTCGCCGCCCCCACCGGCGGCCTGATCCACGGCCACGCCGCGCTCCGGGACTTCTACACAACTCTGTTCGCCGACCCGCCGTCCTTCACCGGCACCGTCAACCCGGCCGTCCGCCACGGCGACCTCGCCCTCACCACCACCCACTTCCCCGGCGGCGCGACGGCCGAGATCGCCCGCCGCCAGCCCGACGGCACCTGGCTCTGGCTGGCCGACCAGGCCAACGTCCTCGGCCAGCCATCCCCGGCGGCGATGACGCCCGCGGAGCGGGAGGACCGCTGGACGCTGATCCTGCGATTCGTGGTCAGCGCCGCCAGCGAGGCCGAAGCCCGGGCCGTCACCGGCCAGGCGCTGGCCCGGCTGGACCGGGACCTACCGCTGGCCGCCCCGCCCGCCGTGACCCAACGGCAGCACCGTGGCACCTGGTCGGTCACGCTCAGCCCCGACCTGACCCTGCTCACCTCGATCGAGCCCGACGACGCCACCAACCGCTGCCGCTACGTCTCCAGCCACTTCCCCGGCGGCGTCAGCTGGGCTTCGCATCCCACCCCGGACAGCGACCGCTGGGACTGGCCCTCCGGCACCCGGCCAGGAGACCCCGGCCAGAACGCCGCCCTACTGCACCCGGCCGTGGAAGCCGTCTCGATCTACTGCGCCGCCAAATAAGCGCCGTCACGCCCGCCGCCGGGACCAAGGTCACCTTCTACGCCATCTGGGCAACGTTTCTCACCCGTACGGCGTCCTTGTGGTGACGTTGCGGACGCAGGGGGAGACCATGAACACCAAGCCGCTGAGATCACTGAAAACCGCGATGGTTGCGGCCGGAATGCTGGCCTTGAGCATCGGCATCCCGGCCGCGGCCGGCGTGCCGGCCGCATCGGCCGCGACCACGCCCGTTCTCTACGCCAACGGCTCCGGTGGCTGGGGTAACCCGGCTGTCCGGCCCGCGTGGATCCTCATTGGCCAGGGCGGCTCGCCCTGGGTCCACGTCGGGAAGTGGTCCACCTGGGACAAGGGTGAGCCGCACCCGCACGCGTCGGCCAACGCCACGCTCTGGGTCGACAACTGCGTCCCGAACTGCGCGCAGGGCAAGGAGACCGCCCATCGCGTGGTGGTGACGCTCTCGACCGTGCAGACCCACCGCGGCGCCCGGTACTACTCCAAGATGACCTGGTACACGCCCGGCTACCGGCTGCCCGGCTACCGCACCAGCACCGCCGTCCTTCACTACAGCCCGACGGCCAGCACCGTCCCGTTCTGGCACTGACTGAGCTCCGCGGCCGGGCACAGAAATGGCTGCAGGCCGGGAAGTCAATCCCGGCCTGCAGCCATGAGGGTGGTGCGGGGCGCTGGCATCCAGCGGGCCGGGGGTCAGCCGGCCATCTGGTTGTTGCCGTGGACCAGGTAGTTGTCCAGGGCGGCCTGGGTCGCGGAGTTCATCGTGCCGGTCTGGGGGAGTCCCGCCTGGCGCTGCAGGTCCTGGATGGCGGCGGTGGTCTGCGGGCCCATGACGCCGTCGACGGGGCCTTCGTAGTAGTTGAGCTGGCCCAGCTCCTGCTGGAGCTTCTTCACCGACGCCGAGGGGACCACGGCCGGGGTGGTTGGCTGCGCCGGGTTGGCCGAGGGGGTGGTGGCGCTGGAGGGAGCCGCCGTCGGGGCGGCCGGGGCCGAGGTGGAGGCGGCCGGGGCGGCGGTGTGGGTGGTGGTGTGGTTGTGGGTCAGGCCGATAGCGGCCAGCGCGACCAGGGCCGCGGCGATGACGGAGCCGATGCTGATGACGGCGATGCGGTAGCCGGAGGGGCCGTTGTCACTTGGGCGGGGAGCGCGGTCGTCAGAGTAGGAGGGGCTGGCCGGGCGGGTGTCGAACTGGGTGCTCATGGCGGGGTCTCCGTGTTCTTTGGGCTTGCTCTGTGCTGATAGATCCATTTTCGATCTGGCCGAGAGCAAAATCCCTAGGAAAACTCCCTAGTCATTTCTCCCTGGGGATCCCGCACCTTTCGGGCCCGCCCACTGCTGCGGGCCAGGGAGAGGACCATGCCCAGCACGCACACGCCCGCGAGAACCGCCAGCGCGGTCCGGTAACCGCCGGTGAACTTGTCGAGCGCGGGTAGCGACAGGCGCGAGAGGGTACCCGCGTAGGCGGCCTGCTTCTGGCTCGGGGTGAGCGGGCTGGTGACGATCGCGAGCGACATCGCCGTGCTGATGACGTAGCCGGTGTTCTGCAGCATGGACCGGACCCCGTTGGCGATGCCGCGGCGGGCCGGCTCGACCCCGCCCATGATCGAGCTGGTATTCGGGGTCATGAAGATCCCCGCGCCGATGCCGACGGCGAGCAGCGAGCCGCCGATGACCGGGTAGTCCAGCGACGGCGAGACCGTCACCGCGAGCACCGCGAGGCCGGCGGCGGCGATCGCCATGCCGGTGCTCGACACCCAGCGGGCCGGGTAGCGCTGGGCGAGCCAGCCGGCCACCGGGGACGCCAGCACCATGCCCCCCGCTACCGGGATCACCCGCAGCCCGGCCTGGAACGGGTCGGCGCCCGATGCGGCCTGCAGGTAGAGCGCGATCAGGAGCACCACCGCGAACCGCGCGACCGCCATCAGCAGGGTGCTGGCGTAGGCCATGGAGCGCTCGCGGTCGCTGAACACCGACAGGTCGAGCATCGGGTACCGGCGGCGGCGCTGGGTGACGATGAAGACCGGCAGGGACGTGGCGAACAGCACCCCGCCCACCACCACCAGCGGGTTGGACCAGCCGAGGGCGCCGCCCTCCGACAGCGCCAGGACCAGGCCGCCGACCAGCGTGACGGTGAGCGCGGCGCCCACCAGGTCGAACGGCTCGCGGGCGCGGCGCGGTGGGTCGGTCCGCAGCGTCCGCGTCGCCCACAGCAACCCCGCGACCCCGAACGGCACGTTGAACCAGAAGACCGCACGCCAGCCGAAGGAGCTCGCCAGGGCGCCGCCGACGATCGGCCCGGCGACCTGGGCCGCCGAAACGCCGGTGACGTTGAAGCTCAGCCCGGTGCTGAGCAGCCGGCGGGGAACGCGTCGGTCAGCAGCACGCTGGCGCCGGTGGGTGGCGCTGGCCGAGAAGTGCCTGGCCACCACCGGGAGCGCGACGTCCATGGTGGAGGTGTTGATGCCCGAGAGCAGCACCCCGAGGCTGGTCACCGACAGGACTCGCCAGGCGTAGCGTTCCTGCGCTGTGTCGTCGGCGGCACGGCCGGTGTCCGTGCTCGCCCTCATGCTGTTGTCCCCGCAGCCTCATCGGTCACAAAATCCGCGTCAACGATAGTCGCCCCCGCCGAGCGGCCCGCGGATCGGCCCTGCGGTCGGCCCACAGGCCGGCCCGTAAACCGGTGGACAACGGCGGCGATCGCTGTATCCTTGTCTTATGTATATAGATAAAGGAGACAGCGCCGAGCGGGGCGGGCCGTGGCCGGGTCGCTGATCGAGTTCCGGCTCGACCCGGCCTCCGGGGTGCCGACCTACCTGCAGCTGGTGCAGCAGGTCGAGCACGCGCTCCGGCTCGGCTACCTCAACCCCGGCGACCAGCTGCCCAAGGTCAGGGACGTGGTCGCCTCGCTGGCGATCAACCCCAACACCGTGCTGAAGGCCTACAAGGAGCTGGAGACCAAGGGCCTGACGGCCGGCGGCCCGGCCAGGGCACGTTCATCCAGGCCACCTTGGGCCAGGTTGCTCTCCCGGAGCTCGCGGGGCTGGACAAGTCCCTGGGCGGCTGGCTGACCGCGGCCGACGCGGCGGGCCTGGACGAGGACGGGATCGTGGCGCTGTTCACCCGCGCCTTGCGAAATTTCTATGAGCGCCGCGACGGGACGAGCCATCGTCGCGGCGCGGCCGGCGACGAAACGGAGGGCGTCGCATGAACATCATCGAAACCAGCGGCCTGGGCAAGCGCTACGGCAGCACCTGGGCTCTGCACGAGTGCACGCTGGCCATCCCGGCCGGGCACGTGGCCGCGCTGGTCGGCCCGAACGGTGCGGGCAAGTCCACGCTGCTGAACCTGGCCGTCGGGCTGGCCGAGCCCAGCGCCGGCGTCGTCACCGTGCTCGGCGGCCTGCCCGCGGGGTCTCCCGCCGCTCTGGACGGCATCGCGTTCGTCGCCCAGGACACGCCGCTGTACCGGAACTTGTCGGCCGCGGACATGCTGCATCTGACCCGCAACCTGAACCGCGGCTTCGACCAGCACTACGCGGAGACCCGGCTCACCGAGCTCGGCATCCCGCTGAACCGGAAGGCCGGCAAGATGTCCGGCGGCCAGCAGTCGCAGCTCGCGCTGACCCTGGCGCTGGCCCGGCGGCCCCGGCTGCTCGTCCTGGATGAGCCGGTGGCGATGCTCGACCCGATCGCCCGGCACGACTTCATGGCCAGCGTGCTGACCGCGGCGACCGACGGCGGGGTCTCGGTGGTGCTGTCCTCGCACGTGCTCGCCGAGCTGGAGCGGGTGGCCGACTACCTCGTCCTGCTGTCCGAGGGCCAGTTGCAGGTGGCCGGTGAGGTCGACGACCTGCTGGCCGGCCACCGCATGCTGACCGGCCCGACCACGCTGGCCGACCGGTACTCCGCCGGTCCGGTCGTGCACACCAGGCGCGGCGAGGCGCTGACCCACCTGCTGGTCCGGGCCGGCCCGGACGATCCGGTCCCGCCGGGCTGGGAGGCCCACTCGGTGGGCATGGAGGAGCTCGCGCTGGCCTATCTGCGGGAGCCCGGCGCCGGATCGCTCCCCGGCCCCAGCCGGGGCGCACGACCGTCGGAGGTGACGCGATGACCACACAGGCCATGCCCGTCCGCCCCCAGCACGACGCCGGGCTGCGGCCTATGCCGTGGCGGCGGATGGCCTGGGTCACCTGGCGCCAGCACCGGGTCGCGCTGGCCGGTGTGGCCGTGCTCCTGGGCGCGCTGGCCGTGTACCTGTGGCTCACCGGCGTTCAGATCCACCACGCCTACACGGCCGCCTGCCACCCGGTCGGCTCGCTGGCCTGCACCCTGAACTTCTCCGGCAAATACGCAACGACTGCGATTGTCGCCAGCATCCTTCTGCAGGCGGTGCCGGCGCTGATCGGGGCGTTCATCGGGGCACCGGTGCTGGCCCGGGAGCTGGAGACCGGCACCTTCCGGTACGCCTGGACCCAGGGCTTCGGCCGGTTGCGCTGGACGCTGGCCAAGCTGGTGCTGCTCGCGGTCGCGGTGGCCGCCGCGGCCGGGGCGTTCACCGTGCTGTTTTCCTGGTACAGCCAGCCGTTCTTCGCCGCGGGCTACACGATCCCGTTCGCTACCCGCCTGTTCGACCTGCTCGGGGTCGCGTTCGCCGCCTGGACGCTAGCCGCCTTCGCGATCGGCGCTCTGGCCGGCATGCTCATCCGCCGGGTCGTCCCCGCGATCGCCGCCACCCTGGCCGTCTACGCCGGGCTGGCCTTCGCGACCGCGCTGTGGCTGCGCCAGCACTACATGACACCGCTGTCCACCCGCAGCCTGAACCCCCCCAGTACCGCGTGGCTCGTGAACCAGTGGTACACCAAGGACGGCAAGTTCGCGTTCTTGGCCCACGGCTCCGGGATATTCCACGCCGTCCGGCAATTCTGCCCTCCCCCCAACTCCGCCCTTTCGCCCGAGCAGTGCCTCGCCCCGCACGGCTACACGGTGTGGACCAGCTATCAGCCCGGCAGCCGGTTCTGGACCTTCCAGTGGATCGAGGCCGGCTGGCTGCTCGTGCTGTCGGCGCTGCTCATCGCCGCCGCCATCTGGCTGGTCCGCCGCCGCGCGACCTGAAACCGCGCCCGGGCCGGCCACCCCGGCCGGTCCCGGGTGTCTGGCCGTCAGCTGACGCGGTCGCGGATGTGGGCCGGGACGGGGATGTCCGGGGGCAGGTCAGCGTCCGGCTGGGGCGCGCCGAAGGTGACGGCGATCGGCAGCACGCCCGCCCACACGCCGAGCCCGAGGTCCTCGGGCTCGTCGGCCGGACCTCCCGTGCGCACTTTGACCGAGGCCTCGGTGAGCGGGAGGGACAGCACCGCGGTCGCGGCCATCTCCTTCTTCGTCGGCTGCCGGGCGGCGGCCCAGCGGCCGGGGATGAGGTGATCGGTGACGACCTCGAGCCCGTGCCAGCGCTCGTCCTCGCCGGTGACGATGGCCGCGGTGCCGAAGACGACCGCGCTCCGGTAGTTCATCGAGTGACTGAACACCGAGCGGGCCGCGACCAGCGCGTCCATGTGGGTGACGGTCACGCACACCCGGTTCCCGGCGGCGGCCCGGAACGCCCCGTTGGCCGAGGACCCATGCAGGTACAGGGTGTCGCCGTCGCGGCCGTAGGCGGTCGGCAGCACCACCGGGTCGCCGCCCGCGACCACGCCGAGGTGGCAGATCAAACCGGCGTCGAGCACCTGGTACAGCGCGGCCCGGTCGGTCTGGCCGCGTTCGCGGTGCCGCCGCAGGGTGGTGCGCGTGGTGCTGGACAGGGGGGTGGTGTCGGTGCTCATGAACCCTTAACCTAAGCGGAAGGTGGACTGGCGCAAATAGCCAATCTTGAGGAATTCCTGATGACCACTTTGCCAGCTGATCCGCCGGTCGTCGTGGACCGGGGTGGTCCCACGCCGCTCGGGGTGCAGATATCGGCCCAGCTCCAGGCGGCGGTCGCCGGTGGCGTGCTTCGTGCCGGGGACCGGCTTCCCTCCAGCCGCGACCTGGCCGCCACCCTCGGCGTCAGCCGCACAGTGGTCACCAACGCCTACGCCCGCCTGTTCGCCGAGGGCTGGCTCGAGGGCCGTCACGGCTCGGGCACCTACGTGGCCGACGTGACCGCGCCCCCGGCTGGCTCCCGCACCATCACCGCTTCGCGGCCGGCTCCGCCGCGCGTACCTCCCGCTGCCCCCGCATCCTCGCCCGGGCTCATCACCCTGGAGCCCGGCATCTCCTGGGCGGAAGGGATCGAGCCCGCGGCCTGGCGGCGGGCGTGGCGGCAGGCGGGCGACCACCTGCCGTCCCGCTGGCCCGATCCGCACGGGCTCCCCGAACTGCGCGAGGAGATCGCCGCCTACCTCCGCCGGTCCCGCGGGCTGGCCGTCGCCGCCGGGAACGTCCTGGTGACGCAGGGGGTGTCGAGCGGCCTGGCGTTGCTGGCGGAGGGCCTGCTGCCGCCGCGCGCCCTGCCGCCGCGGGCCCGGGCCGGGATCGAGGAGCCGGGCTACCCCACCGGCCGCGAGGTGCTGCGCCAGGCCGGCGCCGAGGTGGTGTCCTGCCGGGTCGACGCGCACGGCATAGTTCCCGAGGAACTGCCGGCGGACCTGGCGCTGCTTTACACCACGCCCGCCCACCAGTACCCGCTCGGCGGCCGGCTGCCGGTGAGCCGCCGGCAGGCGCTCATCGCCTGGGCCTGGGCGACCGGGGCGGTCATCGTCGAGGACGACTACGACAGCGAGTTCCGCTACGACGTGGGCTCGCTGCCTGCCCTGCACAGCATGGACCCGGACGTCATCGTCTACCTCGGGACGGCCTCGAAGGTGCTGGCCGCCGCCTTCGGCTCGGGCTGGCTGGTTGCCCCGCCCGCGCTGGTCGAGACGCTGGCGGCGCTGCGGCCCCGGCTCGGCCTGCGCATTCCCGAGCCGGTCCAGCACGCAATGCTGGCCCTGCTCCGTTCGGGCGACCTGGAACGCCACGTACGCCGGATGCGCCTCGAATACGCACGCCGCCGGGCCGCCCTCGTCGACGGACTCGCCGATTCGGTCCCGGACGGTGCGGGCCCCGGCCGCCAGCCGTGCTTCCGGCTGCTGGGCGACACCGCCGGGCTGCACGTGGTCCTCGAACTGCCCGGCGACTACCCGGCCACCCGCCTGATCGACGCGGCCGCCGCCCGCGGCGTCACCGTCTTCTCGCTGGACCGCTACTTCGCCGGCCCCCCGACGATGAGCGGCCTGATCCTCGGCTACGGCACCGTCACCGTCCCCCAGATCCGCCAGGCGACCGCCACCCTGGCCCCCCTGCTCGCCCACCTCCCCTGAGACCCTTCCGGAGCCGGACGGCAGCGCTCTGCCGGGGTCAATGTCTGGTTCACCATCCCCGGCTGGCCAGCGCGGTCTAGCATCCCGTCTAGCTAATCCGGCAGCTCCGGGGGAGAGCCGGAAGGGGGAGGACGCGGCTAGTGGCTCGGCTGGCGATCACCAAGGACGTTCTGTCGGCGTTCGCCAAGCTGGACAAAAGCGTCCAAGGTGCCGTCCAGTCGGCGGTCAATGAATTCGCCAGCGGTGGTCACGGGGCGGCCCGCCTGGAGCAGGTTCCCGGCAGCCTGGACGACCGCATTCGCCTGCTCCCGGTGGACAGCGCCTGGTACGGCGCCGTGCTGGTCCCGGACAGCGGCGACACCTACTGCCTGCTCACGATTTTGCCCCGCGACGAGGCGGCCGGCTACGCCACCAGTCACCGCGTGGGCATCAACCAGGTCACCGGCACGCTGGAGGTTTCCAGGCCGGCCGCCCTGGAAAAGGTGGAGCCGTACCTGCGGGCGGCGGCCGGCCCGGACGGCAGGCGGCTGTTCGCCGACGTCAGCGACGCCGACCTGGCCTGGCTGGGGATCGACGCCGAGATTCGCCAGCTGGTGCGGCTGCTGGTCAACGACGCCGAGCTGGACGCGCTCCAGTCGATGCTGCCCGCCGCCCAGTACACCGCGCTGCGGGCGCTGGCCAGCGGGATGACCGTCGGCGAAGCCCACGCCGAGGCCGCCCGGCTGCTCGCGGGCGTCGAACCCGCCACCGGCGGCGGGTTCGACGCCGGCGATCTGGTCGCCGCGATGGAACGAACCCCCGGCCAGGTCGCGTTCGTGTCGGATCGCGACGAGCTGCAGGACATCCTGGCCCACCCGTTCGCTGCCTGGCGGACGTTCCTGCACCCGAGCCAGCGCGAGGTCGCCTACCGGCCCAGCTACGGCGGTCCCGCCCAGGTGACCGGCGGCCCGGGGACCGGCAAGACGGTGACCGTGCTGCACCGGGCGGCGTTCCTGGCCGCCGACGCCGACGCCATGTTCAGGTGGACCAGGCCAGGCGCCCCCGAGCTGCCTGCTCCCGGGCCCGATGCGGCGCCGATCCTGCTGACGACGTTCAACGGCAACCTCGCCGACGCCCTGCAGGCCCAGCTTGACCTGCTGGTCCGCGACCCCGCGGTGCGCGAGCAGGTCCAGGTGCGCAACGTGGACCGGCTCGCCTACAGCATCGTCGCCCAGGCCCACGGCAACCCGGTCATCGCCGACGAACGGATGCTGCGCGACCGCTGGGCCAAAGCGGCTGCGGCGTCCGGCCTGGATTTCACCCCGGCCTTTCTCAAGCACGAGTGGGAACAGGTCATCCTCGCCCAGGACCTGGGCAGCGAAGACACCTACCTGGCCTGCCCGCGGACCGGCCGTGGCCGCCCATTGACCAGGGTCCAGCGCATCCAGGTGTGGCAGGCGGCCCAGCAGGTCTCGGCCGAGCTGGCCGATGCCGGCCAGACCACCCACCTGCAGCTGGCCAACGAGGCCGCCCGCCTGCTGCGGGCGGCCGGGGCGCCCCGTTACCGGCACATCCTGGTCGACGAGGCTCAGGACCTGCACTCGGCCCACTGGCGCCTCCTGCGGGCGGCGGTCGCCGAAGGCCCCGACGACCTTTTCATCGCAGCCGACCCGCACCAGCGCATCTACCCCAACCGGGTTTCCCTGGCCAGCCTGCGGATCAGCGTGCGCGGGCGGAGCCGCAAGCTGTCCCTGAACTACCGCACCACGCAGGAGATCCTGGCCTGGGCGATGCCCCTGCTCGGCTCCGATCCGGTCGCCGGTCTCGACGGCGAGGTCGACTCCCTGGTCGGTTACCGGTCGCCGATGCACGGCCAGCCGCCACAGGTCCGGCGGGCCGCCACCCGTGGCCAGGAGTTTGCTTTTCTAGTGAAAAAGGTTCGCTCGTGGCTGGCGGCCGGGTTTGAGCCGGGTTCCATCGGCATCGCGGCCAGGTCACCCGGCCTGGTGCGACAGGCCCGCGAGGCTCTCAAGGCCGACGGCGTCGACACCACCTCCGTCAGCGGCCGGGACGGCGCCGCGGGGGTCCGGGCCGGCACCATGCACGCCATGAAAGGCCTGGAGTTCCGGGCCGTCGCCGTGATCGGCGTCGAGAAGGGCGTGGTCCCCGACCCCGCCGCCATCACCACCGACGACGGTGACCCGCTGGCCCAGGCCCAGGACCGGCAGCGCGAGCGCTGCGTCCTGTTCGTCGCCTGCACCCGCGCGCGCGACCATCTCTACATCTCCTACACCGGTGCCCCCAGCCCATTCCTTCCTCCCGGGCTGGCCCGATAATCGGCGCGGAAGCCCCCCGTACGCAGGCCCGAGCTGATCGGGGCGTCAGGCGAAAATCATGGCCAGCGCGGCTGGCAGCAGGATCAGCGAAGCAGACACTGCCGCCAGGGTCAGCCTGGACGCGGCGATGGCGGCCGGCCCCGGGGGATTGAGCAGCCGCTCCACCCGGTCGGGGACCGCGCAGGCGGCCGCGGCCAGGCCCGGGACCGGGACACCCGTCGCGATGGCCAGCAGCGCGGTGACGAGCGCCGAACGGTCGGCCGAACGGGTCGCCGCGTCGTCGGCGGCCATCTCGGCCAGCCGGGCGATCTCGGCCGCCCCCCGGGTGAACAGCGGTACGCCGGGAAAAGCGGCGGTCAGGCCCCTGGTGACGGTGGCGAGCAGGTGGTGGCGGCCGTTCAGGTGCGCGCGCTCGTGGGCGAGGACCGCCGCCAGCTGCGGCTGGTCGAGGACGGCGAGCGCGCTGCTGGTGACCACGATCGCCGCCGGTCGCCCGGCCACGCAGTAGGCAGCCGGGCGAGGGTCGTCCAAGACGACCGTTCCCGGGCCGCCCGGAAGCGCGCGGCCCGCCAGCAGCGCGGCCTCGGCGTGCGCCCGGGTCCGGCGCTGCGCTCGCTGGACGCGGTGGCAGTAGCGCCACAAGGCGGCGAGCCCGGCGATCATGACGGTGATCGCCAGGGCCGTCAGGCCGGTCTCGTACAGCAGGCTGTCATATACCGCCGGGCTGCAGGCGTTGCCCGCCACCGAACGGCACAGCGCCTGGGTGAAAGGCACCCAGCCGGCCACGGCCCGGTCGGTGACGATGGAGGCGCCGAGCAGGCCGGACATCCCGGCGCTGGCCATCGCGGTGAGCCACGCGACCAGCCCCAGGCGGGCACTGGCGCCCTGGCTCGTCAGCCGCGCCAGCAGGGGAGATGCGCAGCCCGCGACCACGATCGCGTAGCCGGACAGAGCCAGCGCGGCGATCACGACGGCCGCCGGGTGAGCTTGTTCAAGACCGCGCGCAGCGCGGCCGACTGCTCACCGTCCATCGCCTCGACGAAGTGGCTGAGCACCACCTCGGTGTCGCCCGCGTCGGCCAGCGCCTCGCCCATCAGCCGGGCGCTGTACTCCTCCCGGCTGGCGACGGCGGTGTACCGGTAGGCCTTGCCCTCGCGTTCTCGCGTCAGCCAGCCCTTGCGATGCAGGTTGTCCATGGTGGACATGACCGTGGTGTAGGCGATCGGGCGCTCCGCGACCAGCTCGCCGAAGATGTCGCGGACCGTCACCGGGCCGTCGTGCGCCCAGATGCCCTGCATGACCACCGCTTCGAGCTCCCCGAACCCGCGCACTCGCCCACCTCCGGGGCCAATCCTAGTTGCTACTATCTCCGTACGTAAGTAGTACGTAGTAAGTCCGTAGATAGCCGGGAGTGCTGATGTCAGGAAAGACCGCGCGGGAGAACCGGCGGCAGGCAATCGCTGCCGCCAGGAAAGCGGAAGCGCAACGTAAGCGACGCCGGCGGCTGGCGGCGTGGGGCGGCGCGGCCCTGGTGCTCGTGGGCGCAGGCACCGGAATCGGCTTCACCGTGTCGGGCGGTTCCAGCGCCGCCGCGTCGGGCAGCTACGCGCCGCTGTCCACCCTCGGCACGCTCACGTCCGCGCCCGGGCCCGGCCCGATGGGCCCTGAGCATGTACCGATCCCGGGCGTACCGGCGCTCGCCGCCCCGTCGGCCACCACCGCCGGCCAGACCATCGACGGCATCTCCTGCCAGGCGTCGGAGCAGACGCTGTTCCACATCCACACCCACCTGACGATCTTTGTCAACGGCCACCAGCAGCAGGTCCCAGCCGGCATCGGCATCCCCAACGCGGTCGCCCAGCAGACGTCGGCGGGCCCGTTCATCGACTCCGGCAGCTGCTTCTACTGGCTCCACACCCACGCCGCCGACGGCATCATCCACATCGAGTCACCCGTCCACCGCACCTTCACCCTGGGCAACTTCTTCGACGAATGGCACCAGCCCCTGTCCACCGCCCAAGCAGGCCCAGCCAAAGGCAAAGTCACCGCGATCGTGAACGGCAAGGTGTGGGAGGGAAACCCCCGCAACGTCCCCCTCGGCTCCCACGAGAACCTCCAATTGGAGGTAGGTACCCCCCGCGTGACCCCGGAGACCATCAACTGGTCAATAACCGGACTCTGAAAGAGCCGGGTTTTCACACGTTCGGCCCCGATGCAGGTCTTGTTGTCTGCGATCATCGCAATCTTTTGCTAATATCGCAAGAATGGATGACTTCCCGGTGCTGGCCGACATCTTGCTGTTCGCCCAGGAGCCGGGCGACTCACCGGGGGAAGCGCGTGCGCTGGTTGCCGAAAGACTGCGGGCGACCGCCGAGGTCTCAGGCTTCTACGGGCATGACCCGCTGCTGACGACCCTCGCGGGCCTGCGGCGGCAAAGGCACGACCTGGACGCGGCGATGCGCCGGCTGCTGGCCTACGGGCGGGAGTTCACCCGGCCCCGTCCCTACCGGCTCGCCGACCTGGCCGACGCGGCGGGGATGTCGATATCGGGGGTGCGTACCGCCTACGACAGCGAGGAGATTGCGCAGGTCGCGCAGGCGACCGGGCTGACGCCATCGCCCGGTCAGCCGCCCGCGAATCCACGGCCGGAGGCACCGCAATGATCACCGTTGACCACGTCGGCGTCCCGGCCCGCGCCAGGCTCGCACGCCGGGGCCCGTTGTACTGCGGCGCTGCCGCCGGCCCGCTGTTCGTCAGCGTCTTCCTGATCGAGGGGGCGAGGCGCCCGGCCTACCAGCCGCTGCGTCATCCGGTCAGCTCGCTGTCGCTGGGGCCGCGGGGCTGGGTCCAGGTGGCCAGCTTCGCCACCGCCGGGATGCTGTACCTCGCCGGGGCCGCCGGGCTCGCACGCTCACCAGGCCAGGCCCCCGGCAACCGGATCGCGGCCGCGGCCCTCTCGGCGACCGGCCTTGGCCTGCTCGGCTCGGCGACGTTCCGCACCGACCCCGTCAGCGGCTACCCGCCAGGAACTCCCGCCACCCCGGTCCAGCCCACCACGGCCGGGGCCATGCACAACCTCGCCGCCGTGCCCATCTTCCTCGGAATCCCGGCTGCAGCGTTCTCTTGCGCCTGGCGGTTCCACCGCGCCGGCCGCCCAGGCTGGGCGGCCTACTCGGCCGCGACCGGCGCGGCCATGCTCACCACCACGGGACTGTTCGGAGCAGGCTTCAGCCAGAACCCACGCCTGGTCAGCTACGCGGGGCTGTTCCAGCGCGCCGCCATCGTCACCGGCTTCTCCTGGCTCACTGCACTGTCCACACGTCGGTCCACTGCGCGCAGACGATGAGCTTCCTGCGCCCGGTGGCGTGAGGGCGCGGCCACTGCCGTATTGCCTCCATCGGACAGTTGCAGACGGCGATGATCTTTTGCTGGTCGCGTCCGACCGGGTCAGTGTCAGCGGCATGACTCCCTGGCTTTCGCGCCGCCACCCGGTTCCGTGATCTAAAAGACACGCTCTAGCCCGCAGATGATCGTCGAGTCCGTCCATGCAGCTGAACGTGGGTCCGAGTAGTACCAGTACACCGGCTCGCAGCGGTGCAAAGTGCACACCCGGCTGCTGCGGAAGCCATCCCCCGCTCGCGCCGCAGGCACTAGCCCGGCCAGCGCGTGTCAGGCGACTCTGCCAAAAAGTTGGGGCTGTCTGTCGATCCGGCAGCAGCCCATTCGACCTACTCCCAGGAGAGTGAAGGGAGAACGAGAGATGAGTAGGGCGAAAAAGCTGGCTCGCATCCCGGCGGGCCGCCGAGCTAAGTGGGGTGTGCTGGTTTTCTGGCTGGTTATCGTGGCTTTGGCGGGGCCGTTGTCGGGGAAGCTGACGGGGGCGGAGAAGAATGATTCGTCGTCGTGGCTGCCGGCTGAAGGCCGAGTCGACCCAGGTGCTGAACCTGCAGTCGAAGGTCCAGTCGCCGAACATTTTCACCGCGGTGGTGGTCTACGACCGGCCGTCCGGGCTGACCGGAGCGGACATCGCGAAGGCCAAGGCGGACGTGACCCGGTTCAAGGGTGTGTCCGGTGTGGTCGGCCAGCAGGTAGCCGGGCCCATTCCGAGTCAGGACCGGACGGCGATCGAGACGCTGGTGCCGGTCAACCTGGGCTCCCAGGGCTGGAACAAGGCGTCGGCCACCGCGACCAGCCTGCGTAACATCGCGCGGGCCGGGCCGGCCGGGCTGACCGTGTACATCGCCGGGCCGCTGGGCAGCGCGGCCGATTCGGCTAATTCGTTCAAGGGCATCGACGGCACCCTGCTGATCGCGACGCTGGCGGTGGTGATCGTGCTGCTGCTGATCACCTACCGCAGCCCGGTGCTGTGGCTGTTCCCGGTGATCTCGGCCGGGATCGCGCTGGTCAGCGCGGAGGCGCTGATCTACCTGCTGGCGCGGGCGGGGCTGACCGTCAACGCCCAGAGCGCGGGCATCTTGTACGTGCTGGTGTTCGGGGCCGGGACCGATTATGCGCTGCTGCTGACCGCCCGGTACCGGGAGGAACTGCGCCGGCACGAGGACCGGCACGAGGCCATGAACCTGGCCCTGCGGCGGGCCGGGCCCGCCATCATCGCCAGCGCCGGCACCGTGATCGTGAGCCTGCTGACCTTGTCGGCCGCCGAGCTGAACTCGACCAAGAGCCTCGGCCCGGTGCTGGCCATCGGCGTGGCGGTCGCATTGTTGTCGATGCTGACGCTGCTGCCGGCGCTGCTGCTGATCTTCGGCCGGAAGATCTTCTGGCCGGCCCGGCCCGCGTTCGGGTCGGCCGAGCCGACCACCCGCGGGTTCTGGGCCGGGGTGGGCCGCCGGATCGCGGTCCGGCCGCGGGTGGTCTGGATCATCACCGCGCTCGTGCTCGGGGTGATGGCCCTCGGCCTGACCGGCCTGAAGGCCAGCGGGCTGACCGCGGCCGAGTCGTTCGTCGGGCACCACCCGGAGTCGGTGGCCGGGCAGCAGGTCCTCGACGCGCACTTCCCGGCCGGGGGCGGGCAGCCAGTGGTGGTGGTCTCGCATACGGCCCAGGCGGGGGCGGTGGAATCGGCGTTCAAGGGGGTGCCGGGGATCACCGGCGTGACCCGCCTGCCGGTGACCAGCGACGGGTACGGCTTCCTGCAGGGCACGCTCAAGTCAGCCCCGGACAGCCAGGCCGCCTACACCACCATCGGCAAGGCCCGGACCGCGGTCCACGCCGTCCCCGGCGCCGGCGCGATGGTCGGCGGCAACACCGCCGTCACCCTCGACATCGCCCACGCCGCCGACCACGACCGGAACCTGATCATCCCGATCATCCTGATCCTGGTGTTCGTGATCTTGGGGCTGCTGCTGCGGGCCATCATCGCCCCGATCATGCTCATCGCCACCGTCGCGCTGTCCTTCGCGGCCGCCCTCGGCGTCAGCTCCCTGTTCTTCAACCACGTATTCCACTACGGCAACGCCGACAACTCCTTCCCCCTGTTCGTGTTCGTGTTCCTGGTCGCCCTGGGCATCGACTACAACATCTTCTTGATGACCCGGGTCCGCGAAGAAGCCGCCCGGCACGGGCCCCGCCGCGGCGCCCTGACCGGCCTGGCCGCCACCGGCGGAGTCATCACCTCCGCCGGCGCCGTCCTGGCCGGCACCTTCGCCGCCCTCAGCACCCTGCCCGTCACCTTCCTGGCCGAACTCGGCTTCGCGGTCGCCTTCGGCGTCCTGCTCGACACCATCATCGTCCGCTCAGTCCTGGTCACCGCCCTCAACCTCGACCTCGGACGCTGGACCTGGTGGCCCAGCAAGCTATACCGCGAACCGGTGCCGGACCTCGACACGGCGGTTACAGCCAAGCAGGCGGTCACCGCCGGATAAATGCGTCATCCCTTGGCGGGCCAGTGCTCACTGGCCCGCCAAACCCCCCTGTCCCATCTGGCCGGGCAGCCCGGTCCAGCGGTCAGAAGTTTCCAGCCGTTGTGTCGAATCTCTGGCTGGCGGTTCGACGCATCAGTAGGAGCGGCCGGATGGCCCGGCCGCGATCTGCTTGGGAGTTCGCGATGAACGACATGCACACCGTCACTTCCCGCGACGGAACCACGATTGCCTTCGACCGCATCGGTGCGGGTGATCCGCTTGTCCTGGTCGGCGGTGCGTTCAGCTATCGCCGCTACCCAGGTCAGGTCAAGCTGGCCCGCTCGCTGGCCTCCCGGTTCACCGTGTACAGCTACGATCGCCGTGGCCGGGGCGACAGCGGCGACACCATGCCTTACGACGTGAGCCGCGAGATCGACGACCTGGCCGCGGTGATCGGCGCGGCGGGTGGGCGAGCCCACGTTTGGGGCTTGTCCTCCGGCGCGGTGCTGGCCCTGGAGGCGGCCGCCGCCGGGGTGCCCATGACGCGCCTGGCCGTGCACGAGCCGCCGCTGGTGGTCGACCCGGCCGACCGGCGGCCCCCAGCCGATCTGCGCCAGCGGGTCAGCGGCCTGGTCGACAGTGATCGGCGCGGTGAAGCGGTCCGCTACTACATGGTGGACGGAATGGGTGCGCCTTCCTTCGTCCCCGCCCTGCTGCACGCGATGCCCGGCGTCTGGAAGCGGCTCACCGCGGTGGCGCACACGCTGTCTTACGACGCCCAATTGGTGGAGCGCTACCAGACCGGACAGCCGCTGCCGCCCGGGCAGTGGGGGTCAGTCACCATCCCGGTGCTGGTGATGTGCGGTACCGAGCGGGAAGGCCCGGCCATGTTCCAGCACGCCGCAGCCGGCGTCGCTGCCGCTCTGCCCAACAGTTCGCTGGTCATCCGCCGCGGCCTTGGTCACAGCAAGAAGCTCAACGCCAAAGCCATCGCGGCCACGCTGACCGAGTTCCTCACCGGACCGGTACCGGGCTCGGCCCCGGCCGCCGCCAGTCAGGACACCACCCCGGCGGCATGAGCAGGAGCAGGAACGAGCATGAGCAAGATCACCGCAGGGCTGTTCATCACTCTGGACGGGGTCATCGACGCGCCGCACGAGTGGAACCCCCGCTACTACGACGACGAGATGAGCCAGGCCGTCATGCCGCAGCTCACCGCAGCCGCCACCCACCTCTACGGGCGGCGCTCCTATGAGCTGTTCCGCTCGGTATTCAGCGGCACGAACGCGCCCCCGCACGCGAGTTTGATGACCGGTAAGCCCAAGGTGGTGGTGTCGAGCACCCTGAGCGATCCCAGCTGGGGGCCCACCACGGTGATCAAAAGGAACGCCGCCGCGCAGCTGGCCAGGCTCAAGGAAGAGCAGGCCGGAGACATCTCCGTCAGCGCCAGCGGCGCGCTTGTCCGTTTCCTGCTGGCTGAAGGGCTGCTCGACGAGCTCAGGCTGCTGGTCCACCCGGTCGTGGTCGGCACCGGCAGGCACCTGTTCGAGGGCGGCAATGGCCAGATACCGCTCACGTTGCTCGAAGCCAGACCCCACAGCAACGGCGTGGTCATGCTTCGCTACGCCAAGGCAGATTAGCTACGCGGGCGATCGCCTCGGGGTTCTCTCGCTACTCGGCGCTCATGGGTTCGCTTCCTCCTTGAGCAGGCGGTCGGTGAGGACGATCTCGATGACCGCTTGGACCGTGTCCTGGCGAGCCCAGTCGCGCTGGAGCTCACAGGCGAGCGAGACCCAGCTGACCGGCTGGCCGCCGGCCTGGATCACCCGGTCCAGGCCCGCCCGATGGGCTTCGGGTGAGGTGCCGCCGACCGCGTCGACGACGGGGTAGACCTCGTATCCCTCGCGCAGCGCGTCCAGGGCGGTGAAGGCCAGGCAGATTTCGGTCCACAGCGCGCAGATGATGAGCTTCCGGCGCCCGGTGGCGTGCACGGCCTGGACGAACTCGAGGTCTTCCCAGGAGTTGGTCGTGGTCCGGTCCAGCGGCTTGTCGCGTTCGAGCAGCCCGGCCAGTTCGGGCAGCGTCGGCTGCCCCCGGCCGGTTGCGACGTTGATGGTCGAGTGCACGACGGGAATCGCGAAGGTCTTGATGGTCCGCACCGTCGACACGGCGTTCTTGAGCAGCAGGTCGCGGTCCATCGAGCCGACCCCGGCCAGCTGAGACGGCTGGTAGTCGATGAACAAGAATGCCGCGTTCTCCGGGGTGAGCAGATGATCGGACAGCGGGTCGCGAATGGGCGCACTGGTCATGAGAGTGACCCGTCCGCGCTCAGGGATGGACGGGGCCGCTGGGCCCCCGGTCGAGGCGCAGTGACTGCATGATGGCGAACGTGGTGGTGGTCGTGTAAATATCAACGTCCGCGGCCGCCAGCACACCGGTGTACTTCGCGATGACCGGCGCGGCCGCGCGCTCGGTCACCGTGTTGAGGTGACCTCTGATCCCGGCCCAGGCGTTCTCGCCGTAGTGCACGTAGAAGGGCACCGGGTCGACCGACGTCAGCGCTTCTTTCGCGCTGGCTTCGATGTCGGCGATGTACTGCTGGTGGATGGCGACGTCGTCGCGGGTGGCGAGCCGGCCCACGTGCCCGGAGATGAGGTGCGTCCACGGGTAGGACAGTGCGATGGCCGGGGCGCCCATGTAGCCGATGACGTCTTCGGACAGGTTGAGGTTGTAGATGGGGACCCAGCCGGCGTTGACGACGTCGATGAACATGAGGGTGTCGTGGCCCGGGAAATGGATGTAGATGTTGTCCGGGGTGTGGTTGGGGCCGTGCCAGGCCAGCTCGACCCGCTCACCCCCCACCTCCAGGGTGTAGCGGTCGGTGAAGGTCACCTCGGGCAGTGGCCGGGCCGGGTCGTCGTCCCGCGCCAGGACTCCCTGGTCTGCTCGTGGCCGATGCGGACCACGTCCCCGCCGAACACGGAGGAGGCGGCGCCGTGGTCGGCGTGGTGGTGGGAGTAGACCAGGTGGGTCACCCGGTTGGTCACGCCGTTCTCGGCGGCAATCTCGTCCACCGCCCGCCGGAGGTTGTGGCCGATGCTGGGGGGCGCATCGAACAAGACAACACCGTCATCGGTGGTCAGGAAGGCCGAGTTGTAGACGCCGTCGGTTACCCAGTACAGGTTCCGTTCGACCCGCCCGACGTAATAGCCCTGGTCGTTGAGGGCCGGGCCGAGCGCGGACCGGGGGATCGGCGCGTAGTCGGGCAGGTCCGTAGTGAAGCCGGCACCAGCGGCTGGTGAGGTCACGGTAGCTCCCTTTTCCTGGGCACGTCCCTGACGGCCGTGTCAGCTTTGGCGACACGCCTCACCGTCGCCGCAACCTAGGTGAGCAGCCATCACCAGATCACGGTGATTCACCAGCTTCAGGTGACTGCCCTTCACCTGGCGGCCGGTCATCATGAACGTGTGACCGACGACTCCAGCCGCGCCGCGTGGCTGTCCGGAGCGCGCTCGTTCTTGCGCGACGCCGATCCGGTGCTGGCGCGGCTCATCGACGAACGACCGGATTTCGATCCCCGGGCGTGGATCTCCCAGCTGCCCCCGATGGATCTGTTCGGTGCCCTGCTGTTCCAGGTCGCTGGCCAGCAGCTGTCCGTACCGGCGACCCGGCGGACCCTGGCGCGCGTCCAGGCCATGTTTGGCGGGCATCTTCCGGCCCCCGCTGACCTGCTGAGCGTGGAGCCTGACCAGCTCCGCGCGGCCGGGTTTTCGTGGCGGAAGGTCAGCACGCTCCGGGACCTCGCCGAGCGGATGTCGGACGGCAGGCTGAACCCGGACATGCTGAGCAGCCTGCCGGACGAGGAACTGCTGGCCGAGCTCACCGCCATCCCCGGAATCGGCCCGTGGACCGTGCAGGGCGCCCTCATCGTCGCGCTGCAGCGTGAAGACGTGGTGCTGCCCGGTGACCTCGCGCTTCGCAAGGCCATCCGGGCCGCGTATCAGCTGGATCACCTTCCCGACCAGCAGGAGGTCCTGGCCATCGCCGAAAAGTGGAGGCCGTATCGCAGCCTGGCGACCAGCTACCTGTTCTCGGCCGCCTTCGAGCCGGCCAAGTGAGCCCGTGTCACCGGATCCCGGTGACGCGGATTCACCTGCCCGTCGTCCACCATGGCCCTATGGACCCGGCTCCTGCCCGGTACGCGATCCGGATCAATGGGCACCTCGGCGACATGATGCTGTGTGCGTTCCCGGCCATGGTTCCGCACTGGCAGGGCACGCAAACCGTGCTCACCGGGCTGCTGGACCGGTCGGCGCTGTATGGAGTGCTGGCCGAGATCGACGCGCTCGGCCTGGACCTGCTCGAGGTCCGCCAGCTCGATCCGGACCCCTATCCGCCGGAATCAGATGGGGAGCCACTCTGACATGGTCACGTCAGCGTGCGGGTGGGGGAGAGAAGCCGCAGCTGGCGGGCACGGTGGATCGCTGCGGAGCGATCCACGGCGCCAAGTTTGGCGTAGATGTTGCGGATGTGCGTGCTGACCGTGTTCACGGACACCGACAACTCGGTTGCGATCTGCGGCCGGGACAGGTTGGTCGGGAGGTACCGCAGCACCCGGAGCTCGCCCGGGCTCAGCTCGGTGGCCGGCGGCGACGAGCGCCGGTCTCCAGCCGGGCCGGATGAGCCGGACAGGAGGTCGAGGAGTTCGGTGCGCAGTGCGGCGTGCGCGGTCTGGTGCGGGGGCATGGCCTCCAGCAGTTCCCGGGAACTGGTCACCACGAATGGCAGTACCAGCCGGTCAGGCTCGGCGAGGGCCAGCGCCTGTTCGGCCGCTTGGGCCGCCGCGTACCGGTCACCCGCCGCGTGGTGGGCCAGCCCCGCCAGCAGCTGAGCCTCCACGATCGTGGCGTACCCGATCACCGGCGCCCTGCCGTCCGCCACCTCCCGCACCTCTGCCAGCGCCCCGGCTGGGTCGCCGTCCGCCAGGCAGATCACGGCGCGGGCGTTACGGATCTCACCCGCTGCGGCCTCATCGTGAGCCAGTGCCACCAGTTCGGCTCGCGCCTCGCCGGTCAGCCCCAGGCGGGCCAGCGTCGCCAGTGTCCAGCCGGTCAACGGGCTGCTCATCGCCAGTGAGTCCGCCAGCCGGGGTTGCAGGCGGCCGGCGGCACGGAACTCCTCGAGTGCCATCTGGAGATGCCCCCGGCCAGCGTGCAGCATCCCGGTCACCAGATGGAACCCCAGCATGACGCCGGGCGCGTCGTCTGCTTCCAGGGCCCGGGCGGTGCGCCCGAGCCAGAGCTCGCCTTCGCCGAACTCTCCGATCCAGATTGCCTGACCCAGGTCGAGGCGCACCTGCTGGACGCGGTCGCAGGCCGCGACCTGGGTGATGAGCGCGCCTCCCGAGAGGCAGCCGAGCAGGCGCTGAACCTCGCCGAGCCGGACCGGCTGATTCTGCCGTTCGCGATGACCGGCGCATGGCAGCTCCTCGAAACCGTGCCGGAGCACAGCACATCGCACGCGGCGCTGGTCACCGACATCCTCGACGCCACCCGCGGTCCTGGACGGGGTGGCCTCAACCGGGCGGCCATGATCCCGGTCGAGGAACTCAGCCGAAGTGAACTGCGCGTGCTGCGCTACCTGCCGACGAATCTCACCCGTCGCGAGATCGCCCGGCAGCTGTCGGTCTCGCTGAACACCGTTGACACCCACATCCACCGGATCTACGCCAAGCTCGGCGCCACCGACCGGACTGCAGCGGTGGAGCGAGCCCGCGAACTGCGGCTGCTGTCCGTCGGCCGCACCTGAAGCCGGTCAGCCTGGACAATCACTGGAATCCAGTGACGAATCTCCCTCCTCTCGCGGCGATCCTTGGCGTCGTCACGAGTTTGCGAACGCGCACGGCCGGCCGGGCGTGCGCCGAGAATCCAGGGAGAAACAGTGACCTCATCAGCCACGAGCGCCACCGGCACCCCAGACCTGCCCGAGTACGCCCCGGTCCCGGCGATCGCGAAGGGGGCGCCCCTGAACGAACACGGGTACCACGTCTGGCAGGTCGAGCGGAACCTGTACGCGGTCACTGACAACGTCTACATGTCGGCGTTCCTGATCACCCCGACGGCGTGGTGATCTTCGACGCGCCCCCGAACATCGGCCACAACATCCGGCGGGCCGTGGACGAGATCACCGCCGCCAACGGCCTGACCAACCAGGTCACCCACATGGTCTACTCGCACCACCACGCCGACCACCAGGGAGCGTCCTCGCTGTTCGGCGGGGACATCATCCGCATCGGCCACGAGGAGACCCGGCGGCTGCTGCTACGCGACGATGACCCCGCCCGCCCGGTCCCGGACGTCACCTTTTCCGACAACTACACCCTGGAAGTCGGCGGCGAGCGGGTCGAACTGGCCTGGCACGGGCCCAACCACTCGCCGGACAACATCTACATCCACTTCCCCGGCCACGACACCTTGATGTTCATCGACGTGGTCAACGCCGGCTGGATACCCATCTACAACCTCAACCTGTCCGACGACGTCATCGGGTACACCGGTGCCCCGGCCATCGCGCTGGACTACCCGTGGACGCACCTCATCAGCGGGCACCTGGGCCGGGTGGCCACCCGCGATGACGTAGCGCTGCACCAGCAGTACATCGCCGACATCGAGGCCAGCTCACGCGAGGCGCTGGCCTCGGTCAACCCGGGACCGATCTTCAAGCACTACGGCGAGAACGTATGGGCCGCGGTCAGGGCCCACCTCGACGCCGTCACCGAGCACGCGGCCGCCCCCGTCATCGCGAAATACACCGGCGTGCTGGGCGGCGCCGACATTGACATCTTCACCTGGACCACGACGTTCGCGATCATGCAGTCGATCCGCCTCGACCGCGGCCCCAGCGGCCCCGTTCACCCCTGACCGCAAGCCCAGAGGAGGTAATACGTATGTATGACCGCGATCACCATCGATGGCACGAAAGGCGGCCGGGTCTTTGATGGGGTCGGCGCGATCTCCGGCGGCGGCGGTAACTCGGTGCAGCTGATCAGCTACGCCGAACCTCAGCGCGGTGACATCCTTGATTACCTGTTCAAACCGGGGGCCGGCGCGGCCTTGCAGATCCTCAAGGTCGAGATCGGCGGGGATGCGTTCTCGTCCTGCGGCGCGGAGCCAAGCCACCAGCATGCCCGTGGCATCATCAACCCAGGTGGTGGCTACGAGTGGTGGCTGATGCGCGCGGCGAAGGCCCGCAACCCGGCCATCAGGCTGTACGCGCTGGCGTGGGCGGTGCCCGGCTGGATCGGCGGCGGGAACTTCTGGTCCCAGGACATGGCCGACTACCTGGTGAGCTGGCTGGATTGCGCCTCCGGCCACGGCCTCACGATCGATTACCTGGGCGGCTGGAATGAGGAAGCCCACGACGCCGCCTGGTTCAAGTCGCTGCGGCGCTCCCTTGACGCGGCCGGATACCCCGGCACGAAAATCGTCGCGTCCGACAAGGATCCTTTTGACTGGGCGATCGATGGCACGTACCGGCCGGACGTGCCCTGGTCCATCGCCGAGGACATGAAGGCCGATCCCGAGCTGGCGTCGGCGATCGGCGTTCTTGGCGCCCATGATGTCTGCTCGTATCCGACCACCGGGATCCAGTGCTGGTCGACGGCGGCCTCGGTCGACTCCGGCAAGCCGCTGTGGCACAGCGAGATCGGCGCGATGCCGAGCGCGGACGGCTCGGCGATGATCCGCTCGGTGATCCGCGGCTACGTCGACGCCAAGCTGACCGGCCACATCCACTGGCCGCTGGTCACCACGCAGCCGCCCGGCCTGTACTACCTGGACCGGGGCCTGATCTGGGCGGCGCAGCCACGCTCGGGCCACTACATCCCCAAGGCGATGCTCGGCGCCATCGCCACGGTCACCCAGTTCACCGAGCCGGGCTGGGTCCATGTCGACAGCGCCTGCGGATACCTGGGCGGGAACCGGGCCAACGGTTCCTACCTAGCCCTGCGGGCACCGGACACCAGCGCGTGGAGCCTGATAGCCGAAACCACCACGGCCACCTCGCCGCAGACCATCACCGTGTCTGTCAAAGGCGGCCTGCCGGGTGGCGTGGTCCACGTCTGGCGCACCAGCCCGGCATCGGCCGACCCGGCCGACTGGCTGCTGCGCCGGGCGGACATCACTCTCGACGCCGGCGGAAGCTTCACTCATCGCTGCCTGGCCGGCTACATCTACAGCTTCACCAGCACCACCGGCCAGGCCATCATGACCCCGCCGATCCCCGCCAGTCAGACCTTCCAGCTGCCCTACCGCGACGAATGGACCAGGAAGGCGCCCGCGGCCGGGACGATGCCGCCCTATCTGGCCCCGCAAGACGGCAGTTTTGAGTTTGCTCCCGCGGCCGACGGCTCTGGTTCGTACGTGCTGGGCCAGGCCACCCCGCAGCGGCCCATCTTCTGGCACCCGCGCGACCAGGCCGCGGCCCGTTTTCCCTACGCGGTCATCGGCGCCGGCGAAATGGCCACCGACTACAAGGTCAGTGCCCGCGTAGGCTTCACCGGCAGCGGCCAATCCGGCGGCCTCATCGCGCGGTTCAGCCGCCAGGGCGATCAGATTTTCAACTTTCGCGGCTACATCCTGGATCTCAGGTCCGACGGCGGCTGGTGGCTGACGAAAAACAGCCAGAGCGTCGGCCACGCCGTACTGGCCCACGGCTCCATGGCAGCGGCCCCGCCTGGGAAGTGGACGGCGCTCGCGATCGCGGTCCACGGGACGACGATCACCGCCTGGATAAAAGGCCAGCAGGTGGCCACGGTCACGGACAGCGACCCGAACTACGCCACCGGCATCGCCGGGATCGAGACCGACGCCTTCCGCGGCACCTGGTCGTCCACCCAGTTCAAAGACTTCTCGGTCAGCACGTACTGAGATCGCGCGATCATGGAACCGTGTCTGATCACCCGGAGCGCTGGCTTTTCCCGCTCACTCAGGTCGAGCTGCGCCAGCTGTGGACCTACAGCGATGGCGTCCTCACATTCAAGGGGTACCCGTTCCCTGGTGGCGACGCCAGGGCCGGGAGCTGGGCATTGGTCGACCCGGCGGCCGGCAGCGTCCAGGGCCTGGTCCCGGCGGGGGAGTTCTCACGCCGGTTTCATCCGGTGGACGTGTTCGCCGACGTTCCGGGTCTGCCCGGCTATCTGGGGACGGTTACCGCAGCTGACGGCACCGCGCTGGTGGATCTGGCTCTCGATCGCAACCCCTTCATGCTCGCCAACGGACCCCGCCGGGTGGCCCGGCCCCACACGCTCGTGGTGCCCCGTATCCATCGGGACGGATGGTCGTCGGCCACGGCCCACGAACTGGCGGCTCGTTATACCGCCATGACCCTGGTCGCCGACTGGTACCGCACCCTGGACGGTGGGCACGTGGTGTTCGGGGCCAACGACAGCGCCCCTAACCTCGCTTACCTGCATGATGAAAAGGTCGCGGATAGAGCCGTCGCCGGCGGCGCCGGCGTGGTGACCACCAAGAATCCCCGCCAGGAGGCGCAGCACGCCCACCTGCACGCGTTCTATCTGGAAGATGGTGCCACCGAGAACCACGAGTCTTCGGCGCGGCCGGGGTCTCCGGTCATCGCCGAGGGCCTGGCGCTCGGCGCTGCGCTCGGCACCGACGCCATCCGGGTGGATCCAGCCGGCCCGGCATTCGCCGCCAGCATTCGCGCGGCCGCACAGCCGTGGGGCGGCAGTTACTGCTCCTACCAGCTGGGCGTCGATGGTCCCTTCTGGGTCATGGCTGACCTGGGACGATCCCAGGATGACTTCAACCGGCGCCTGGCCCGGGCCGACGGCCTCGAGGCAGCGCCCGACCCGAACCTGGGCGGGGCCATCAACCTGGTCCGCCCCGCTCTGGCCGCCGCGGGGCGGCTCCGCGCGGCGCAGCAGGCCACCGCTCAGCAGCGTGCGAGTTTCGAGACGTTCGTGACTCACCGCGGACTGAACCCGCGGTCGCTGTCCGTGGATCTGGTCCCCGGACCGCCGGGCACTCCGTAGGGCGGCCATCAGGCAAATTCCGCGCGGTGCTCGTGGAGGAACTCGGCCACCGGGCGGGGACGGCGGCCGGTGATCTGCTGGAAGGTGTCGGTGGTGCATCCGGCCGGTTCAGTCTGACAAGATCTCAGCGTGGACTCCGGGGACGACCCCACTGGCACCGCCTTTCCCAGGAAGGAAGGCGGTGCCAGCTTTGCTGCCCGCATGGGCCGCGCGTCGTCCGGCTCGCGCGTGACTGGCGGCGCGCTGGTGGGCATCGTCGCCGGAGTGGCCATCTCATGGGCCACCGTGCCGCCGGCGGCGATCCTGCTCGGCTGGGACGTTGCCGTCGCGATCTACCTGGCCTGGACTTTGGGTGCGGTGCGGGGGCTGGACGCGGACCTGACCGCCGAGCTGGCCAGCCGGGAAGATCCCAGCGCCCCGGTGGCCGAACTGCTGCTGATCGGGGCGAACGTGGCCGTGCTCGGCGCGGTGGCTTTCGCGCTGGTCAAGGCCGGTCAGGCGGCCGACGGCAAAAAGGCCTTCCTCATCACGCTGGGCTTGTTCAGCGTCGTCCTGTCCTGGACAGTGGTGCACACCATCTTCATGCTGCGCTACGCCCGGGCCTACTATTCCAGGCGCGCTGGCTCTGAGCCGGCCGGCGGTATCGAGTTCAACGAGGACGAACCGCCGACCTACATCGACTTCGCCTACTTCGCGTTCACGATCGGGATGACCTTCCAGGTGTCCGACACCAACATCACGTCCAAGACCGTGCGCCGGACCACCCTCCGTCACGCTCTGTTCGCGTACCTGTACGGCGCGGTGCTGCTCGGGCTGGTGATCAACGTGGTCGCCACCTTGCTGCGGTGACGTAGCCGCGCCCCGGGGAGGCTTCCGCTCCTCAGTAGTGACCGGCGTCGATGACGGCCTGGGCGAAGGCCTGCGGAGCCTCCTGCGGCAGGTTGTGGCCGATGCCGCCGGTCAGGGTCCGGTGCTCGTAGGGACCGGAGAACTTCTGCCGGTAGGAGGCGGGATCCGGGTGGGGCGCGCCGTTGGCGTCGCCTTCCAGCGTGACGGTGGGCACGGTGATGACCGGGCCGTCGGCCAGTTGTTTTTCCAGCTCGTCGTAGCGGTCCTCACCGGCCGACAAGCCCAGCCGCCAGCGGTAGTTGTCGATCACGATGGCGACGTGATCGGGGTTGTTGAAGGCCGCGGCGGTCCGGTCGAACGCCGCCTCGCCGAAGTCCCACTGCGGCGAGGCGGTGTGCCAGATGAGCCGGGCGAACTCGCGGCGGTTCCGGTCATAACCCTCCCGGCCGCGTTCGGTGGCGAAGTAGAACTGGTACCACCACGACAGCTCGGCCGCCGGGGGCAGCGGCTCCCGGCCGGCCTGCTGGTTGCCGATCAGGTAACCGCTGACCGGCACCAGGGCCCGGCATCGGTCCGGCCACAGGGCGGCGATGACGCCGGCCGTCCGGGCCCCCCAGTCGAAACCGCCGATGACCGCGCCGGCGATGCCGAGCGCGTCCATCAGCGCGGTGGTGTCGACTGCGAGCGCCGACTGCTGGCCGTTGCGGGGCGTCGCCCCGGACCGGAACCGGGTGCTGCCGTAGCCGCGCAGCCAGGGCACGATCACCCGGTATCCGGCCGCGGCCAGCAGCGGGGTCACCTCGGCGTAACTGTGGATGTCGTAGGGCCATCCGTGCAGGAGAACCACGGCCGGCCCGTCGGCCGGGCCCGCTTCGGCGTATCCGACGCTGAGCAGGCCGGCGTCGATCTGCTTCAGCGCGCCGAACGGAGCGCTCGTTTCCGGCGTCATCGTCGCCTACCGGCCCGATCCCGCGACCGCCCGCGCGGCCGTCACGATCAGGTCGGTCACCGCGTCCGGCTGGGAGATCATGATCACGTGTGAGCCCTCGACCTCGACGATCTCGGCACCCGCGCGCCGGGCCATCGACCGGACGATGTCCGTGCCAGCTGCTTTGTCGGCGGTCGCGACCACCGCCCAGGACGGCAGCTTCTTCCAGGCCGGTAGCCCGGACACATCCGTGAACGCGGCGGCGGCCACGGGACGCTGGGTCGCGGCCAGCCGCGCGGCCTGTTCGGCCGGCAGGTCGGCGGCGAAGACCTCACCGAGCAGAGCGGGCTTGATCGCGAACTCGACGGCGGTCTGCCCGTCGGGCCCGGCCGGATAGTGGTGCTGAACCTGGGCCGTGCCCAGGATGCTGTCCTTGGACCCGCTGGTGGACTCGCCCAGGGTCTCGCCCTCATCGGGGGCGAAGGCGGCCACAAAGACCAGTCCGACCACGTTCGGGGCGATGGTGGCCGCATTGGTGATGACCGCCCCGCCGTAGGAATGCCCGGCCAGCAGGACCGGGCCGTTGATCTGGCTGACCACGCTGCCGACGTACTCCGAATCGGCGGTTACCCCGCGCAGCGGATTGGCCGGGGCGACGACGGTGTACCCCCGCCGTTGCAGCCGTTCGATCACGCCGTTCCAGCTCGAGCCGTCGGCAAAAGCCCCGTGCACCAGCACGATCGTGGGCTGGCCGCTGTTGATGAGGTCTTCGTTCGTGCTCATCGCCGCCTCCAGAGATCGGTTCAGGGCCGACGCTAATGACGGCAACCCGGGTATCGCGCCCGCGACAACACTGGTGCTCAGCCCTGGTCTGCGCGGGCTGCCCGTTTCGCATGCCCGCGCAGCAGCAGGAGGACCATCGGGTCACTGTCGCGGGCCGCGCCGGCGGCCGTTACAGTACTATTCATTCATTTGACTTAAAGTCTCACAGTCAAGCATCTGCTTGAATGGATTCATGCCACCCCGGGAAACCGCCGCGCCTGCTTCCGAGCCCGATGGCGATCAGCAGGGCGACGGCCGCCGTGAAGGCGGCAGCCGGACGCGGCGGCGCCTGATCGAGACCGCCCAGGAGCTGCTGGCCGAACGGGGAGAGGACGCGATCCGGCTGCGTGAGCTGACCACAGCAGCGCAGGTGAATGTGGCCGCGGTCCACTACCACTTCGGGTCCTTGCGTGCGCTCTTCCAGGTCGCCGAGACCGAGGCCGTCGAACGCATCGTCGACGCCCAGGTCGCCGAGCTCAGCGCGCTCGGCCCCGACGCCACCCTTCACGACATCGCCGCCGGCTACTTCCAGCCCATCGTGCAGGCGCTCGGCGGGCCCGCAGGCCGGGGCGAGCCCTACCTGGGCGTTCTTGTCCGCCTGGCCGCCGGCCCGCCGCGCGAGCTGCACGACTGGGCCGCTGTCACGATTCAGCGCGCACATGACCGTCTCTACGAGAGCCTGCGCGCTGTCCTGCCGGATGTTCCCGCCGCCGAGCTCAGATTCCGCGTCAAGTGTGTCGGCGGCATCATCGTTGAGCTCGGCGGCTGGGCGCTCGAGCCGGACCTGCGAGGGAAATCGCCCCAGCAGATCGAGGAGCTGCTCGTGCCGGTCGTCGCCGGAGCACTCGCCGGCGGGTGATCCGTCATCGCGCCCGGTCTAGTACTGCAACGGCACTTGGCGTGTCGGGTGGCGTGATGCCCGGGTAGCCGGAAGACTGTCTTGCCCGTGAGCGTGGATATCGCCGGATGGGTGGCTGGGCTGGATGAGCTGCATGAACGGCTGGGGCCGCGGTTCGGGCGGGCGGAGCCGCGGCGGCGGGCGCTGGCCTATGTGCGGGGTTTGCTGGCCGGGCTGGAGCGCAAGAACGGCTGGACGCTGGCCGAGCATGCCGGGGAGGTGTCACCGGACGGCATGCAGCGGCTGCTGCGCAAAGCGGGCTGGGACGCTGATGCGGTCCGTGATGACCTGCAGGAATACGTGGCTGAGCGCCTCGGGGATCCCGGGGCGGTGCTGATCGTGGACGACACCGGGTTCCTGAAAAAAGGCACCCGGTCGGCCGGGGTGCAGCGGCAGTACTCCGGCACCGCGGGGCGGACGGAGAACTGCCAGATCGGCACGTTCCTGGCCTACGCGTCGGTCAAGGGCCGGGCGCTGATCGACCGGGAACTGTATCTGCCGCAGGCCTGGACCGAAGACCGGGACCGGTGCCGGGCCGCCGGCGTACCCGATGACGTGGCGTTCGCCACCAAGCCCCAGCAGGCCAAGGCCATGATCGCCCGTGCGGTGGCGGCCGGGATGCCGTTCCGGTGGCTGACCGCCGATGAGGCTTACGGGCAGGTCAAGTACCTGCGGGTCTGGCTGGAAGGCCGGGACGTGTTCCACGTGCTGGCCACCAAGCGCAACGACACCGTCCCGGCCGGGACACTGCTGGATGCCCGGGTCGATGAGCTGGTTGCGGCTTTGCCGGCCCGGGCCTGGCAGCGCCGCTCCGCGGGAGACGGTGCTCACGGGCCGCGGGTCTATGACTGGGCCCGGGTGCCGGTCCGGCCGCTGCACGCCCCCGCCCGCGGCCACTGGGTGCTGGCCCGCCGCCGGATCAGCGACGGTGAGCTCGCCTATTACATCTGCTACGGCCCGGCCCGCACCACCTTGAACGAGCTGATCCGTATCGCGGGCGCCCGGTGGGCGATCGAGGAATGCTTCCAGGCCGCCAAGAACGAGACCGGCCTGGACCACTACCAGGCCCGCCACTACGGCGCCTGGTACCGGCACATCACCCTGGCCATGGCCGCCCACGCCTACCTGGCCGCCACCGCCGCTCAAAAGGGGCCCCAGCACCTGTGGACAACGGCCGCCGATCCCCGATGATCATGAACTGATCCCGCTCACCGTCAACGAGATCCGCCGCCTGCTCGCCGCCCTGGCCCTGGCCCCCGCCCACATCCCCAGCCAGGTCCACCGCTGGTCCCACTGGCGCCGCAAACGCCAGGCCCAAGCCCGCCGCTCCCACTACCGCCGACGCGGCCACCCACCCCCATAAGTGCCGTTGCAGTACTAGTACTCCAGCAGCACTTCGTTGTATTAGGCCTGTCTTCGCTGGTAGTGGCTGGTTCGGGCGCGGTGCTGGTGGCGCCGGCGCCAGCGGGACCAGGCGAAGATGGCAGCGCGGCTGGGGACGGTGGCGGTCACGTGTGCCAGGAGACGGCGGACCTCGCCGAGCGTGATCGGGATGAGGCCGCTGCCAGGGCTTTTGGGGTGGTCGCCGCGGTGACGGCCAGGTAGGCGTGGGCGAGCATGGCCAAGGTGATGTGCCGGTACCAGGCGTCGTAGCGGCGGACCTGGTACTGGTCCAGGCCGGTTTCGGTCTTGGCGGTCTGGAAGCATTCCTCGATGGCCCAGCGGGATCCGGCGACCCGGATCAGCTCCTCATCGGTAGTGGCGGCGGGGGCGCAGCACAGGTAGTAGGCCAGCTCGAGCTCGCCTTTGGCGTTGGCTGTCAGGGCGCGGCGCACCAGCAGCCACCGGGACCAGCCGGCCGGGGTGGTGTCCTCATGGCAGGGCAGCGAGGCGGCCGCCCAGTCGAACAGGCGGGGGCCCTTGGCGCCGGAGCCGCAGGTGCGGCGCTTCCACGCCTCCTGCGGGGCGTGCGCGGCGAGCACGTCAGCGCGGGAGGTGCCGGTGCTGCCGGGAATGACCTGGTTGCAGGGTACGGCGACGACGTAGCCGATCCGGCGGCCTTCCAGCCAGGACCGGAACTTATAGTCCTGGCCGTACGCCTCATCGGCGGTCACCCACGCGGCCGGCACGCCGGCCTCGATCGCCCGGCCCAGCATCGCGCGGGCAAGCTCGGGCTTGGTCGCGAACTCCACCTCATCGGGGACCGCCGCCTCGCGGCAGCGGTTCCGGTCCGCGGTCCATGATTTCGGCACGTAAAGTTCCCGGTCGATCAGCGCACGCCCCTTGCCGGTGGCATAGGCACAGAACACGCCCAGCTGGCAGTTCTCCACCCGCCCGGCCGTGCCGGAGTACTGCCGCTGCACCCCCGCCGACCGGGTGCCCTTCTTGATGAACCCGGTCTCGTCCACGATCAGCACGCCATCAGCGGACCCGAGGTGGCTGCTCACGTAGGCGCGGACATCATCGCGCAGGCCGTCACAGTCCCAGGCCGCCGCGTTCAGCAGCCGCTGCATCCCATCCGGCGTGCCATCCCCGGCCGCCTCCGCCAGCGTCCATCCGTTCTTGGCCGCCAGCGGAGCCAGCAAACCCCGCACATACGCCCGCGCCCGCCGCCGCGGCTCGACCCGGAAGAACCGCCCAGCCACTAACGCGAACAGGTCATCGAGCCCCGCGATCCATGCAGCAAGATCTTCATCAGTCATGGCACAACAATGCCACAGCAGTCATCACGAAGTGCTGCTGGAGTACTAGGGCGTGTCCTGTAGATCTTGGTTGCCGGTTTTCGGTTGGATTGGGCTGTGGATGAAGAGCAGCTGAAGCGGCATGATCTGACCGATGCGGAGTGGGTGCGGCTGGTGCCGTTGCTGCCTGCGCACCCGCGGCAGGGGCATCGGTGGAATGATCACCGGCTGGTCATTGACGGGATCTTTCACCGGACCCGGGCGGGCTGCCCGTGGCGGGACCTGCCGGACCGGTTCGGGAACTGGAAGACGGTCTATAACCGGCATCGCCGCTGGTCCGCGGATGGCACCTGGGAGATGATCCTGACCGCGCTGCGGGCCGGATGTGATCAGGGAAACCCGGAGTGGGTGGTGGCGGTGGACGCGACGGTGGTGCGGGCTCACCAGCACGCGGCCGGGGCCCGGCGCCGGCCGCCCGCTGATGTGGACCCGGCCCGGCTGGCCCCGTCCGAGCTGAGTATCCCGTTGCGCCCCAGGGGCAGGGCCGAATGACAAGAACCGGGAAACGCTGGGCCGGTCCCGGGGCGGGCTGACCAGCAAGATTCACGTGCTGGCTGATCCCAGCTGCCGGCCGCTGGCCCGGATCACCAGTGCCGGGCAGCGAGGCGACTCTCTGGCCTTCGTCCCGCTGATGGATCAGCTGGAAATCGGCCGCCCTGGCGGCGGCCGGGCGCGGACCCGGCCGAGCCGCGTCCTGGGCGATCGGGCCTACTCCAGCACTGCGATCCGGGCTCACTTGCGCCGGCGCGGTATCAAAGCCACCATCCCTCAGCCCTCCGATCAGGTCCGCCACCGCCAGCGGCGCGGCAGCAACGGTGGCCGGCCACCCGCCTTCGACCCGGCCGCCTATAAAGACCGCAACACCGTCGAACGGGCCTTCAGCCAGCTCCGTCAGCACCGCGCCGTCGCCACCCGCTACGACAAACGCGACTTCATCTGGCGAGGCACCATCGACGTCGCCACCATCCGGATCTGGCTCCGCCACCCAACCTCATGATCTAAAAGACACGCCCT
>CAWHMD010000004.1:0-675747 GCA_963830385.1 uncultured Actinomycetes bacterium
GCGCTGAAATCGAGTTCCCGGCTGATCACCGGGGCGGCGACCGGCGTCGAGCGCGGCGGCGGAGCGTAGGCGTGGGCACGCAGGAGCGCCAGCGCATCGTCTGGGCCGACAGCGAGCTGGGCGATGACCATCCCGGTGGCCTGGTGCACCCGGGCCCGGCTGGACCACGGGCCGACGCCGGCCTCCGCGCGGGAGCCCGGGTCACTCAGCAGCACCACGCCGAGCGCGTCGGCCAGGAACTGGACCTCAGCCAGCTCATAATGCAGCGGGCGCGGCTCCGACTGGTAGAGGGTGAGTACCCCCAGGGGCTGGCCGTCCGGCTGGATCGGGAACGAATACAGGGCGGCCTGGCTGACGGCGGCCTGGGCAGCCTGGGTAAACACCGGCCAGCGCCGGGCGGCCGGACCGCCCAGGGAGGTGGCGACCATCCGGCCCGTGCGGTAGGCATCCGGCCCGGGTCCCTGGCCCAGGACATCCTGCAGGTCCTCCAGCCGGGCCGCGGTCTCATCGGTGACACACAGCGTGACCCGCTCGGTCCGGGTGTAGGCCAGCGTGATCGCCCCGCCGTCCGCGCCGGCCAGTCGCACGCACGCCAGGCAAAGCCGCAACGGCAGTGGCTCCACCGAGGCGCTGCCTGCGATCATCTGCGCCCACTGGGCCAGGACGGCGGTTTTCTCTCTCAACAGCGGCTCGATTCCGGAGTGTCCACTCAGCATAGCCAGCCCGTGACTGAGTTTTTTGCTTGCCGGTGGTCACCGGGTTTTACAACCACTCGATTGCGGCAGACCAGCGGCCAACCGTCGCAGCTACTGATGGTGATGGCTCGGGCGCGCGAGGCAACCCAGGACAGTGGTAGGCCGGGCAGGAATTGGTGCACCGGGTGGACGAGATCACCGGTGCCCTCGCCGGGCTGGCTGCGGTACTGAACGAAGAGATAGACCCCGGCCGGGTACTGCAGTCCGTCGTCGACCAGGCGGTTCACGTGATCCCGAACACCGACATGGCCAGCATCAGTGTGCTCCGTGGTGGCAGCACGCAGCCGCAGACCGTGGCCAGCAGCAGCGACCGGGTACGGAATATTGATACGCGGCAGTACGCTGCCGGGGACGGCCCGTGCCTGGAAGCGGCCCGCACCGGGCGGGTTGTGCGCGTAGACATGGATCTGGCCCGGCAGCGCTGGCCGCAGTTCGCTCTCAGCGCCCAACGAGCAGGGGTGACGAGCTACCTGTCGGCTCCGCTGAGCGTGGATGACCAGTACGCCGGGTCGCTGAACCTGTACGGCGAGCAGGCCGACAGCTTCAGCCATCTCGATGAGGTACTGCTGCGGCTCTACACGACGGCCGCCACCGAAGCCATCGCCAATGCTCGCCGGTATGCGCGGGCACGCACAGAGGCGGAGAACCTGCGCGCAGCACTGAAATCCTGTGCGGTTATCGATCAAGCCATTGGCGTACTGATGCGGCGCGGGGTCGGCGCGCAGCAGGCGTTCGATGAGCTGTCACGCATGTCGCAGAACACCAATACCAAACTGCGTGAGGTCGCCGGTCAGGTTGTCGACGGCGCCCGCCGCCGGGCGCCGTAGCCCACTCTGTGGACGTCCGGGCAGGAAAGATATCCGATGCCAGGCCCTAGAGGCCCTGTCTGGTTGCGGTATCATCGGAATGGTACGGGTCCGACAGCGTGGCCACCGCTCACATGTCATGTGAGAGGAACGCGTGACTACAATCCGGGCTCGCTTTTCTTTGCCGGTCCAGTATCTGGATGGCTGTGCTGTCGCTGTTCTGCCTGCTGAAATAGATATCAGCAATGCGGCGGCAATCGGGGACGTGCTGCGGGCGTTGCTGGACCAGGGATCCACCGGGCTGGTCGCGGACATGACTGGTACCAGCTTCTGTGACGTGGCCGGTGTTCGTGAGATCATCCGCGCTGACCGTCATGCGCAATCACTGGGAGCATGGGTCCGGATCATCGTCCCCCAGCAGCTTGTGCGCAGAATATTCACCCTCACCGGTGCCGAAGGGCTGGTGATGCTCTACCCGGGGCTTGACGCCGTCTTGCCGCGTCTGGCCGGGTCGCCGCGCCATCCGGCGCTGCCGCGAGATTGATGGACCATGACCTTTGGCAGCGGCCACCGATCACCTTTTCCGGTCGTCCCCAGCGGGACGATCCGCGGCGCGAGGACGCAGGTGAACCAGTCACCGGCCGATGGCAGGAAAGGGCAGCCTGCCGGGCACCTGGCATGGACCCAAAGCTCTTCTTTCCCTGAACTGCGCCAAGGCTTGCCTGCGGGACAGGAATGTCATGCATGGGGAAGGAATTGCCGCCACCGCGTGGGTCGCCCTACGCCGCGACGCCCGTTACTTCCTGGTCGCCAGCACCCTGCCCGAATTGGAAACGCTCATCACGACCGACCATCGCGACAATCCCGTCTCGCGTGACTATGACCCCCCGGGCGCCGGCGACTACCTGGAGTATCCCGGCGTGCTGTTCCTGCCTGGCGAGGACAGCGATCATCCTGACGACGATCAGGGACTGGATGCGGAAACACTCATCACTGTCGGCGAACTGCGCCGGGCCTTCCCGGCCTGGGCCATCATCTACTCCACCGAGCTGCACGCTTGGATTGGCACGACCCGCGCGAAAACTATCAGCCAGAACTCTGCCGTCTCGCTGGCCATCGCCCTGACCCTGATCGAACGCCGCGAGCGGCAACTTACATTCGGCGCCGACCGGGGCAGCCTGCCCAGAGACGGCGGAACCTCGGTCTAGCTGACTGGTGGGGCTACCTGGACTTGAACCAGGGACCTCTTCCTTATCAGGGAAGCGCTCTAACCGACTGAGCTATAGCCCCAGATTGTGCCCGCCGAACGAGCACGACCGGGAAAGGCTACCGCATCTTGCGGGCTACTGCGCAATCAACAACTTCCGGCAGGCCCGGGGCGCGGTGACCACGTTATTCGGTCTCCCGGAGGGTCACCTCGACGCCGCCGATGAGGTGCGAGGTGAGGTTGTAGATCAGCGACCCGACGGTGGCGAACGCGGTGATGAGGAACACGTTCAGCACGCCGAGCAGGGCCGTGTAGCTGAGGATGGTGGAGGCCGACAGCCAGTGCGAGATGTTGATCCCGCTCGCCCCCTGGCCGGAGGTCACGCTGCTCAGCGAGTTCTCGATGGCGTCGAAGACGCCCAGGCCGGCCAGGGTGGCGTAGAGCAGCGCCACCGCCGCGAACAAGATGACGAAGCAGGCCAGCGAGATCATGAAGCTGAACTTCATGACCGACCAGGGCTCGAAGCGGGACACCATCAGGTGGGCCTGGCGCGCGGAGGGGCCGCCCTTGTCCTTCTTGCTGCCCTTGGCGGGCTTGGGCACCTGCTGTGGCCGCGGCACCCGCGCCGTCGCCGCCTGCCAGGCCGACGGGCGGTCGACCCGGGTGGTCTCGGCCTCCGATGGCGCCGACGGGGCCGACGGCGCGGCCGGGCCGGCCGACGGCGCCGGGCCAGCCGATCCCACGGAGCCAGCCGATCCCAGGGAGCCGGACGAGCCCGAAGCCCCGGCCGCGGCGGCCGCCGGCCCAGATGATGCGGCCGGCCGCTCCTCGGTCCGCGCGGCGCTCACCTGCGACGGGTAGGGGGAATGGTCGCGCTGGGTGGGCGCGGAGCCGTAGATGCTCTCGGCCGGGGAGGCACCGAACGTCTGGCTGGCCACCGACGAGGACGGGAAGTCGTGGGCAGCGTTTCGTTCGGAGCCGGGCGGCCCGTAACCGTCGTCGACGGTGTAGGCGCTGTCGGCCGGATAGGCGGCGTTGGCCGAAGCCGGACCCCGATCGCGGCCGGCCCGCTTGGGCCGATCCCAGATCGACCCCCGATCGCCACCGGTTGTCCCGTTGGTGACCGTGGTCTCCTCCGCGGCCCGGTCCGTGCCCGGCTCCTTGTCGCCGGGCGGCCCGGTATCTTCCGCGGCTACCCCCGGTTGCCGCGCCGTCTCGTCCGTGCGTTGCTCCACGCCGTCCTCCTCGGCTGCAGTCCCTCGGGTGAGGCTACCTTGCTCGGGTACGGCCTACCCAGGATCACCGTGCCGCACCCCGAACAACAGTCGCTCCCGGTAACTGCAATCCCTTGCTTACCGTGTCACTCCCCGGCGGCCCCGTCGCCGTTGTCCTCTGGGGACTCGGCGGCAACACCGTCAGGCTGGTCATCGTCGGCCGCATCGAGCGACTCGGCGTTGCGCGCGAGCCCGACCACGCTGTCCCCAGACGCGAGGTTCATCAGCCGGACGCCCATGGTCTGCCGGCCAGATCGCTTGACCTCGCCAGCTCGCGTCCTGATGACACCGCCGACCGAGGTGATGGCAAAGATCTCGTCGTCCGGGTGCACCATCAGGGCGCCCACGAGCCGCCCACGCGCTTCGACAATCCTGGCTGTGACGACTCCCATGCCGCCACGGCCCTTCACAGGATACTGATCAGAAGGTGTCCGTTTTGCGTAACCGCCTTCTGTGGCCACCAGAACATCCTCATCGTCCCGGGCCACGTACATGTCGAGCAGTTCGTCACCATCGGCGAAACGCATCCCGATGACGCCCGACGTCGCCCGGCCCATCGGCCGCAGCGACTCGTCGCTGGCGTGGAACCGCAGCGCCTGGGCCTTGGCGCTGATCAGGATCAGGTCTTCTTCCGGGGCGACCAGGCGGGCCGCGATGACCTCGTCGTCCTCACGCAGGTTGATGGCGATGATGCCACCGGAGCGCGGGGAGTCGAAGTCGGCCAGCCGGGACTTCTTGACCAGACCGCTCTTGGTCGCCAGGACCAGGTAGGGCGCGACCTCGTAGTCACGCAGCGCCAGCACCTCGGCGATGTGCTCGTCGGGCTGGAACGCCAGCAGGTTGGCCACGTGCTGGCCGCGGGCGTCCCGCGCCGCCTCCGGGAACTGGTAGGCCTTGGCCCGGTACACCCGGCCCTTGTTCGTGAAGAACAGGATCCAGTGGTGCGTCGTGGTCACGAAGAAGTGGTCAACGATGTCGTCGGTGCGCAGCTGGGCGCCGCGGACTCCCTTGCCACCGCGGCGCTGGGCCCGGTACAGGTCGGTCTTGGTCCGCTTGGCGTAGCCGCCGTTGGTGATGGTGACGACGATGTCCTCTTCGGCGATCAGGTCCTCGTCGGTCACGTCGCCGTCGAAGGCCACGATCTCGGTCCGCCGCTCGTCGCCGTAGCGCTCGACGATCTCGGCCAGCTCGTCGCCGACGATCGTGCGCTGCCGCTCGGGTGAGGCCAGGATGTCCTCGTAGTCGGCGATCTTGGTCATCAGGTCGTCGTACTCGTTCATGAGCTCCTGGCGCTCCAGGGCGGCCAGCTTGCGCAGCTGCATGTCGAGGATGGCGCGGGCCTGGATCTCGTCGATCTCCAGCATGCCCATCAGGCCCTGCTGGGCCTCGGCCGCCGACGCGCTGCCCCGGATCAGGGCGATGACCTCGTCGATCCGGTCAATGGCCTTGAGCAGCGCACTCAGGATGTGCGCCCGCTCCTGGGCCTTGCGCAGCAGGTACTGCGTGCGCCGGATGATGACCTCGATCTGGTGCGCGACCCAGTACCGGATGAACTGGTCGAGCCGCAGCGTCCGCGGCACCTCATCGACCAGCGCCATCATGTTGGCGCCGAAGGTGTCCTGGAGCTGGGTGTGCTTGTACAGGTTGTTCAGCACAACCTTGGGGATCGCGTCCCGCTTGAGCACGATGACCAGGCGCTGCCCGGTCCGCAGGCTGGTCTCGTCGCGGACGTCGGCGATGCCGGTGACCCGGCCGTCCTTGACCAGCTCGGCGATCTTCTGGGCCAGGTTGTCCGGGTTGACCTGGAACGGCAGCTCGGTGGCGACCAGAGTCGCGCGGCCGCGCTGGTCCTCCTCGACCTCGACCACGGCGCGCATGGTGATCGACCCGCGGCCGGTACGGTAGGCGTCCTGGATGCCACGGCGGCCGACGATCTGCCCCCGGGTCGGGAAGTCCGGGCCCTTGACCCGTTCCATCAGCGCTTCGAGCAGGTCCTCGTCGGAACTGTCGAAGTTCTCCAGGTACCACTTGACCCCGTCGGCGACCTCGCGCAGGTTATGCGGCGGGATCTTGGTGGCCATGCCGACGGCGATGCCTTCGGACCCGTTGACCAGCAGGTTCGGGAACCGGGCGGGCAGCACGACGGGCTCGGCCGAGCGGCCGTCGTAGTTGGGGCGGAAGTCGACGGTCTCCTTGTCGATGTCCCGCAGCATCTCCATGGCCAGCGGGGCCAGGCGGCACTCGGTGTACCGCATGGCCGCGGGCGGGTCGTTGCCCGGGGAGCCGAAGTTGCCCTGGCTGTCGATGAGCGGGTACCGCATCGACCAGTCCTGGCCCAGCCGCACCAGCGCGTCGTAGATCGCGCTGTCGCCGTGCGGGTGGTACTGGCCCATGACGTCACCGACCACCCGGGAGCACTTGGAGTACCCGCGGTCGGGACGGTAGCCGCCGTCGTACATCGCGTACAGCACGCGCGTGTGCACCGGCTTGAGGCCGTCCCGCACGTCCGGCAGCGCCCGGCCGACGATGACCGACATCGCGTAGTCGATGTAGCTGCGCTGCATCTCGAACTGGATGTCGACCGGCTCGGTCCGGTCGTGCTGCGGCGATGGCAGGCCGTCGGTTGTCACGTCAGTCACGTTCAAGTCCTTGTTCTCAGCTAACGGCCGGGTCGCTCCCCGGCCGCCCGGGCGGGACCTGGGGCCCGCGGGCCCCAGCTACAGATCAGATGTCGAGGAACCTGACGTCCTTGGCGTTGCGCTGGATGAACGAGCGCCGCGCTTCGACGTCTTCACCCATCAGCACGCTGAACAGCTCGTCCGCCTGGGCCGCGTCGTCCACGGTCACCTGGCTCAGCACGCGGCGGGCCGGGTTCATCGTGGTTTCCCACAGCTCGGTGGCGTTCATCTCGCCCAGGCCCTTGAACCGCTGGACGCCGTCCCGCGGCCGCGGGTCCTTCCGGCCGGCCGCGATACCGGCCTCGACCACCAGGTCCCGCTCGGTGTCGCTGTAGGCGTACTCGTCGGGGTTGCTGCGGCCCTCCCACTTGATCTTGTACAGCGGAGGATTGGCCAGGTACACGTGCCCCGCCTCGATCAGCGGCTTCATGAACCGGAACAGCAGCGTCAGCAGCAGGGTCCGGATGTGCTGGCCGTCCACGTCGGCGTCGGCCATCAGGATGATCTTGTGGTACCGCAGCCTGGCCATGTCGAACTCGTCGTGGATGCCGGTCCCGAGCGCGGTGATCATCGCCTGGACCTCGTTGTTCTTCAGCACCCGGTCGATCCGGGCCTTCTCCACGTTGAGGATCTTGCCCCGGATCGGCAGGATGGCCTGGAACTCCGGGTTCCGGCCGCCCTTGGCCGAGCCGCCGGCCGAGTCGCCCTCGACCACGTAGACCTCACACTTGGTGGGGTCCGACGACTGGCAGTCGGCCAGCTTGCCCGGGAGCGAGCTGCTCTCCAGCAGGCTCTTGCGCCGGGTCAGGTCCCGCGCCTGGCGGGCCGCGACCCGGGCCCGCTGGGCCTGCATGGCCTTGGTGATGATGTCCTTGGCCTCACCGGGATTCCGGTCGAACCAGTCGCGCAGCTGGTCGTTGGCGACCTTCTGCACAAACGACTTGGCCTCGGTGTTGCCCAGCTTGGTCTTGGTCTGGCCCTCGAACTGGGGGTTGGCCAGCTTGACGGAGACGATCGCAGTCAGGCCCTCGCGGACGTCCTCACCGGTCAGGTTGTCGTCCTTTTCCCTGAGCAGCTTCTGCTCACGGGCGTACCGGTTGATGATCGAGGTCAGCGCGGACCGGAAGCCTTCCTCGTGGGTGCCGCCCTCGGCCGTGTTGATCGTGTTGGCGAAGGTGTGCACGGACTCGGCGTACGAGCCGTTCCACTGCATGGCGATCTCGGCCGCGATCCCGTCGCCGTCCTCGCCGAACTCGATGACCGAGGCGTGCACCGGCTCCTTGGACGCGTTCAGGTACCGGACGAAGTCGGAGATGCCGTGCTCGTACCGGTAGGTGACGACCCGGGGGCCGTCGCCTTCGGTGTCGGCGTCGGCGCGCTCGTCCCGCAGCGTGATGGACAGGCCCCGGTTGAGGAACGCCATCTCCTGCAGCCGCCGGGCCAGGGTCTCGAAGTTCCACGTGGTGCTCTCGAAGATCCCAGCGTCCGGCCAGAACGTGGTGGTCGTACCGGTCTCGTCGGTCTCCTCGCCGCGCTCCAGCGGTGTGGTCGGCGCCCCCTGCTTGTAGGACTGCCGCCAGACGTAGCCGTCCCGGCGGATCTCCTCGTCCAGCCGGATCGACAGCGCGTTCACCACCGAGATGCCGACACCGTGCAGGCCACCAGAGACGGCGTAGGACTTGCCGTCGAACTTGCCGCCGGCGTGCAGTGTGGTCAGCACGACCTCGACCGCCGGGCGCTTCTCCACCGGGTGCATGTCGACCGGGATGCCACGGCCGTTGTCGACGTTGCGGACCCCACCGTCGGGCAGCAGGGTCACTTCGATGGTGTCGGCGAACCCCGCGAGCGCCTCGTCGACCGAGTTGTCGACGACTTCGTACACCAGGTGGTGGAGTCCGCGCTCCCCGGTGGAGCCGATATACATGCCAGGCCGTTTGCGGACGGCCTCCAGGCCCTCGAGTACCGTGATTGAGCGAGCGTCATATGACAAGTGGAAACTCCATCCTGCTGAATCGCGCGCGAGACACCCCCCGCGGTGCCGTTGAGTGCGCGTACCCCCTATTCTAGCTGGGAATTCGGTATGACACGGGCGTTCCTAGCCGTACGTGTCGCCGTGTCCCCGGCTACCTGGGACGCGCCACCCACCGCGCTGCCGCGGGCCGGACGGCCCGCGTACTTTGACCCGTTTCACGGTGCCTTCGCCGAGCTCCGCATTGAGCCTGCGGATCAGCATTGACGCGAGCAGCCGGACCTGAGTGGCCCACGCTGTCGAGTCCGCCGCGATCACCAGCTCGCCCCCGGCGAAGCCGTCCGGGCGGGTGTGGGCAGCAAGGTCGGACCCGACTATTTCCTGCCAATTACTAAACACCGAACCCACGGCTGCTTGTTCCTTCCAGCCATGGTCTGACAGCAGTCCGCCAATCGCCGCCCCGAGCGGTTGCGGGTCATCCCGCCGGATCCGCCGGCCGGACCCTGAACCTCCTGCTTCGGACCCTTTTTCATTCGAAAATGTAGACCCGCCCAGGCGGTCCTGTTCGAGCGCGGCTGACCGGCCCGCCGACGGCCAGTCTCCCCTCGCCCGCGCGTCCCCGATCGCGTCCGCCAGCGCCGCAGCCGCCCGCCGCCGCCGCTCGGCCGCGGGAACGCCGGCCGGGTCGGCCCCACTGCTGCCACCGGTCCCAGCCGCACCCCGGGGGCCGTCAGTCTTCACGGGTGATCGTCCCGTCGCCGACGGTGTAGCGGGTGCCGGTCAGCGTGGCTGGCACGTCGGCGGGCACCGCCGCGGTCACGATGACCTGCTCGGCGTCGGCCACCAGGGTGGCCAGCCGGTTGCGGCGGCCCGCGTCCAGCTCGGCGAACACGTCGTCGAGGATCAGCACCGGGTCCTCGCCGTCCGCGCGCAGCAGCTCGTAGGAGGCCAGCCGGAGCGCCAGCGCCAGCGACCAGGACTCCCCGTGGCTGGCGTAGCCGCGTGCGGGCAGGTCGCCGACCCGCAGCTCGAGCTCGTCCCGGTGCGGCCCGACCAGGCACACGCCGCGCTCCAGCTCCTGGGGCCGGGCCTGCAGGAGCGCCTCCCGCATGGCGGCCTCCAGGTCAGCCGGCTTCTGCTCGGCCTCCGGTTCAGAATCGGGCCCATCCGCACCCGGCAGCGGGAACGACGGCCGGTAGCTGATTTCGGCCGGCCCCTGGTCACCGGACACCGCGGCGTAGGCGGCCGCCACGTGCGGGCGCAGCGACCGGACCAGTGTCAGCCGGGCCGCCAGCAGCTCCGCGCCCGCGCGGGCCAGCTGCTCGTCCCAGGCGTCCAGGGTCGCGCCCATCGCCGACGAGGCCGAGCCCCCGCGGGCGGGCGCCTCGTCGTCCTCGGCCGGGGCCGGGCGGCCCGCGCGCCCCCGGCCCATCCGCGGCCCGGCCGACTTCAGCAGCGCGGTCCGCTGGCGCACGACCCGCTCGTAGTCCGACCGGACCCCGGCGAACCGCGGCGCCGTGGCCACCAGCAGGTCGTCGAGGAACCGCCGCCGTTCACCCGGGTCGCCCTTGACCAGCGCCAGGTCCTCGGGGGCGAACAGCACCGTGCGGAGGATTCCGAGGACCTCACGGGGCCGGCTGACCGGCGCCCGGTTCAGCCGGACCCGGTTGGCGCGGCCCGGATTGACCTCGATCTCGATCAGCGCGTTGCCGCGGAACGAGGTGATCGCGGCCCGGATGATGGCCCGCTCGGCCCCCTGCCGGACCAGCGGGGTGTCGGTCGCGACCCGGTGGCTGCCGAGCGTGGCCACGTAGCCGATGGCCTCGGCCAGGTTGGTCTTGCCCTCACCGTTCGGCCCGCTCAGCGTGGTCACACCCGGGCCGAGGGTCAGGTCGGCCGCGGTGTAGGACCGGAAGTCGATGAGCGCGAGCCGGGTCAGGTGCACGGCTTTAGAGGGTACTGGCGGCTGTCATCCTCAACGTCAGCCCGCGGACCGGATCGGCATCAGCACGTACCGGTAGTCCGGCGGGTCATCGGCCGCGGGCTTGCCGGTGACCACGGCCGGCCGGGTCGGCGTGGTGAACGAGATCCGGGCCACGTCGGAGTCGATCGCGCTCAGCCCGTCCAGCAGGTACTGGGGGTTGAACGCGATCTGCAGGTCGTCGCCGTCGAAGCTGGCCTCCAGCGTCTCCACCGCCTGGGCCTCGTCTCCGGCCCCCGCCTCGAGCACCAGCTCGCCCGCCGAGAACGCCAGCCGGACCGGGGTGTTGCGCTCGGCCACCAGGGCGACACGCTTGACCGCCTCGGAGAACGGCGCGGCCGGCAGCTCGGCCACCGCGTTGAACTCGTTCGGCAGCAGGCTCTGGTAGCGCGGGTACTCGCCGCCCAGCAGCCGGGTGGTGGTCTGGCGGCCGCCGCCCTCGAACCCGATGATGCCCTCGCCGTGGGCGCCGTCCTCGGCGGGCGGGGTGAGCGCGATCGTGACCTCGGCCGCGCTGGTCAGCGACCGGGCCGCGTCGACCAGCACCCGGGCGGGCACCAGGACCGCGGACGAGATGTCGGCCTTGACCGGCTGCCAGTGCAGCTCGCGGACGGCCAGGCGGTACCGGTCGGTGGCCACCAGGGTCACCGTGTCGCCCTCGAGCTCCATCCGGATCCCGGTCAGCGCGGGCAGCGTGTCGTCCCGTCCGGCCGCGATCGCCACCTGGGTGATCGCCGAGGCCAGCACGTCGGCGCCGATCGCGCCCGCCTCCGGCGGCATGCCGGGCAGCGTCGGGTACTCGTCATCGGGCAGCGTCATCAGCGTGAACACCGCGCTACCGCACTTGAGCCTGGTCCTGGTGCCCTCGGTGCTCATCTCGACCGGGCGGGCGGGCAGGCTGCGAACGATCTCCGCCAGCAGCCGGCCGGACACCAGCACGGTGCCCTCCTCGTCGGTGATCACCGGCAGGCTGGCCTGGGCCGAGACCTCGTAGTCGAAGGTGGACAGCGTGAGATTCTGCGCCGCGGCCAGGTGCATGCCGGCCAGCACCGGGACGGCCGGCCGGGCCGGCAGCGCGCGTGCCGTCCACGCGACGGCGTCGGCGAGTACGTCTCGCTCAACCTGGAACTTCACGGGAACGGCCTCCTGGACCCTGTCAGATGTAGATGTCGACGATAGACGCTCGCGGCCCGTTGTGTTAGTGCGGGCCGCCAGCTGGGTATGGAAGCCGTGGATGGGTGAAGCGCGTCCCCAGCCCCTACTTGGTTTTGTTTTCTTCTTAGTTAGAGAACCGTCATAGTCATAGGTGCGGTGGATGCTGGGGAGAAGCACCGTGTCCCCAGGTCAGTGGCCGGACAGCGTCCACAGGAACTGTGCCTGCGTGGGGGACGCGGACCGGCCTATTGTGCCCGCGCAATGCCCGGCCATCTTGTTCCCACCGGTTGTCCCCCACTCTTCCGCTGTCATCCACAATGTTTTCCACAAGCTGTGTGCACAGTGTCTGCGAGTAACCGCCGATGCCTTTTGGTTACCGCAAGGACATCTGCATACTGCGCTTTGTTCAGCCGGTCCGGGCCTGCTGCTTGATCCGGTTGGTGAGCTCGGTGACCTGGTTGTAGATCGACCGGCGTTCGGCCATCAGCGACCTGATCTTGCGGTCGGCGTTCATCACCGTGGTGTGGTCGCGGCCGCCGAACTGCTGGCCGATCTTGGGCAACGACAGGTCGGTGAGCTCGCGGCACAGGTACATCGCGATGTGCCGGGCGGTGACCAGCACCCGCGACCGCGACGTGCCGCTCAGGTCCTCCATCGACAGGCCGAAGTAGGAGGCGGTCTGGCCCATGATCGTGGCGATCGTGATCTGCGGGCCCTGGGCCTCGGGGATCAGGTCCTTGAGCACGATCTCGGCCAGCTGCAGGTCCACCGTCTGCCGGTTCAGGCTGGCGAACGCGGTGACCCGGATCAGGGCCCCCTCCAGCTCCCGGATGTTGGTGGAGATCCGGGAGGCGATGTACTCCAGCACCTCGGGCGGCGCGTTCAGGCCCTCCTGGATGGCCTTGCGGCGCAGGATCGCGATCCGGGTCTCCAGCTCCGGCGGCTGCACGTCGGTCAGCAGGCCCCATTCGAACCGGCTGCGCAGCCGGTCCTCCAGGGTGACCAGCCGCTTGGGCGCCCGGTCGCTGGAGATGACGATCTGCTTGCTCGCGTTGTGCAGGGTGTTGAAGGTGTGGAAGAACTCTTCCTGCGTTCCTTCTTTGTTCTCCAGGAACTGGATGTCGTCGACCAGCAGCACGTCGACATCGCGGTAGCGACGCCGGAAGCCGTCCTGCTTGCCGTCGCGGATCATGTTGATGAAGTCGTTGGTGAACTCTTCCGAGCTCACGTACCGCACCTTGACCCCGGGATAGAGGGTCTGCGCGTAGTGGCCGATCGCGTGCAGCAGGTGGGTCTTCCCCAGCCCGGAGTCGCCGTACACGAACAGCGGGTTGTAGGCCTTGGCGGGCGCCTCGGCCACCGCCACCGCGGCGGCGTGGGCGAACCGGTTGCTGGACCCGATGACAAACGTCTCGAACGTGTACTTCGGGTTCAGCCGGGCCCCGCCCGGGCGGGGGGCCGCGTACTGCCCCGGGCCGGACATTCCCAGGCCCGAGCCGGGCATCCCCGGGGTCATGGTGCCGGGCTGATCGTGCCCGGCCCCCTGGTGGCCGGAGGCGGGCGGCACGTCCAGCGGCGGCCCGGCCGGAGCAGCCACGGACGCGGCGGCGGCCGGAACGGCGGCGTCATCGGGCGCGGCCGGCGGCGGCACCGTCAGCACCGGGTGGTCACCGGTGTCGGAGGGCAGCCCGGCCGTACCGTTCCCGAGCCGGGCGCCCTGGCCGTTGGCCAGTGCGCCGTCCGGCCGGCCGTCGGGGACGCGCGCGCCCTCGGGCAGGGACTGGCCGTCGGCCGCCGGGATGAACTCGGCCGGGGCCGAGCCTGCGGCCGAGGCCGGATCGACGGTCACCGCCAGCTGGATGCTGCGCCCCAGCTCGGCCGAGAGCGCGTGGGTGACCAGCGCCCGCAGCCGGGTCTCGAGCTGCTCCTTGACGAACTCGTTGGGCGTCGCGATCAGCGCGGTGTTCTCTACCAGTCCGAGCGGCCGGGTCAGCTTGAGCCAGGCTCGCTGGTGCGGCTTGATCTCCAGGTCGGCCAGACCGTCAAGCGAGCGCGCCCATACGTCTGCGAGGTCCGTTTCACTCACCGCTCGCTCCCCTCGCGCGCGCCTTGCCGATATTCCACAGGTCTGTCCACAGGTTGTGCACGTAGCACTCCCGCTTCGCCCCGTCACCTTCGCGTCCTGCGGACCCGACCCCCGCAACTGCGGTGGTGCTGCCTGGCAGTTCTCTCGGGCTCTCGCGGTTGTCCACAGCCTAGGCGGTCGGTCCGCGACGTGCTCGGTGAACGGCGGTCTTCCAGTATGTCCCTCCGGCAAACGGAGGGCATCATGTTGCTGGCCACAAATTTGTCCGGGGACAAGAAAGGCTGGCCAAGCCGGCTGGGACCGTGTCGTTCAGCTGGCACCGGGCCCTTCAGCTAGCACCGTGTCGTTCAGTTGGCACAGTGCCGTTCAGTTTGACGAGTTGGCCGCGGGCGCTTACCGTACATACGCCGAATCCCAACGTTGGCGGGTACCGCATGCCCTTGCGAAGCGCCGCGTGGTGGGATGTCAGAATTTTCAACGCATCTGGAGCTTCCGGTGAGCAAGCGCACGTTCCAGCCGAACAACCGCCGCAGGGCGAAGACCCACGGCTTCCGGCTGCGCATGCGCACCCGCGCTGGCCGTGCCGTGCTCGCGGCGCGTCGCCAGAAGGGGCGCGAGCGCCTCAGCGCCTGACCGTTATTCACGGCGCTTTCCCCAGCGCACCGGGCGGTTCTCCGCCCGGTGCCCATTGTCTTACCCAGGATTTCCGGACGTGCTTCCCAGCGAATCCAGGATGCGGCACCGCGCAGACTTCACCCTGGCGGTTCGCCGTGGCACCCGGGCCGGACGGCCGACGATGACGGGACACCTGTTCACCTGGCCTGCAGGCGACCCCCGGAGCGAGTCACACCGCGACGAACCGGCCAAGGTAGGATTTATTGTCAGTCGCGCGGTTGGTACCGCTGTGGTGCGCAACCGGGTGAAACGACGTCTTCGTGTGGTCGCGCGCAGGTACCTTGGCGTGCTTCCGGCGGGTAGCCTGCTTGTGGTGCGCGCCAATCCTCCGGCTGCGGCCGCACGCCAGGCGGATCTCGCCGCCGATCTGGACCTGGTGATGAACAGGTTGCTGCGGCGGCAGGTTGGGGCGCTGCGTCAGTCATGAGCGCGAACCGGGACGGCCGGACCGATCCGGCTACCCGTTCAGTCCCGTCGGTCCCGGAAAAGGGCCCGACGGCGATCACGCGTGTGCTGATGGCGGCGGTGACCGGTTACCGGCGGTTCATCAGCCCGCTGTTGCCGCCCCGGTGCCGGTTCGAGCCGTCGTGCAGCGCGTACGCCCTCGAAGCGCTACGGGTACACGGCGCGGCCCGCGGCCTCTGGCTGGCCGTCGCCCGGGTTGCCCGGTGCCATCCGTTCAACCCCGGCGGCTACGATCCCGTGCCGCCTCGAGGTGCCCGCAGAGGGCCGTCCCGTGACCGGGCCAGCTCGCTGTCCACCGAAACGCAAGGGAGCTAGCACGTGGGGATTCTCAACCCCTTCTACGAGGCGGTCGCGTGGGTGCTGATGCAGCTGCACGCGATTCTGGCTGTTCCCTTCGGCTTTAACAGCGGATGGTCCTGGGCCCTGGCCATTATCGTCCTGGTCGTGCTGATGCGGCTGATCCTGGTGCCGCTGTTCGTGAAGCAGATGCACTCGCAGCGCAAGATGGCTGCCCTTGCACCCCAGGTCCAGGCGCTGCGCAAGAAATACAAGAACGACAAGCAGACGATGAACCAGGAGGTCATGAAGCTCTACCAGGAGAACGGCGCCAACCCGCTCGCGGGCTGCCTGCCCCTGGTCGTCCAGCTTCCGGTGTTCTTCGCGCTGTTCAACGTGCTCCGGGCGGTCGCTGAAGGCGAAATCAAGTACGGGCTGACCCCACGCGTCGTGCACAGCGCGCGAAACGCGCACATCTTGTGGGCCACCATCGCGGACCGCATCGTCACCTCGCCGCTGCCGCCCTACCACCTGGCCCCGGGCGTGCCGGTCAGCGCCATGATCGAAATCGGCATCGTCGTACTGATCAGCGCCACCACCACGTTCCTGACCGTCCGGCAGAGCGTCAAGCGCGGTATCGGCCAGGTCGGCCAGGACCCGAACAACCCCATGGCGAACTCGCAGAAGTACATGATGTACATCGCGCCGCTGTTCGCCCTGAGCGGTCTGTACTGGCAGTTCGGCCTGGTCATGTACTGGGTCACCACCAACGTGTGGACGCTCGGCCAGCAGTACGTGCTGTTCCGCAACTTCACCCCGCTCACCGCGGGCGCCGACGCCGACAGCGCCACCGCACCGGCTACCAAGGGCACGGCCGGCCCGGCCGGTACCACCGTGTCCCGGGCGACGACCACCAAGGGCGCGACCGCGCGGGCGGCGGGCGCCAAGCCCGCGGCCAGGACCGGTACGGCCAAGGGGACGACCCCGGGCAAGGGCACGGCGGCCGCCAAGGGGGCCGCGGCGGGCAGGACCGGCTCGGGCGGCAAGACCGCCGCCCAGACGCCGGCCCCGGCCGCCAAGGCGGGCAGCGGCACGAAGGTCAACGGCCAGCGCAGCACCAGCCGCGACGGTGGCAGCCGGAACGGAGCCGCTCAGAGCGGGTCCACGTCGGGTGGCCGGAGCGCCCGGACCACCACCGCGGCCCGGCCGCAGGCGGCCACGAACGCGGCCAGCGCCAAGGACAGCCCGGCGTCGAACGGCGGCGAGCGCCGCGGTCTCGGCCGGCTGGTGGGCCGGAAACCCGAACCTGAGCCGGAACCAGAGGTTCCAGCCACTAAGCTCGTCCGGCAGCAGCCGGTCCGGCAGTCGCGCAGTAAGCGCTCGGGCAAGCGGTGACTTTGTTGCTAGTTAGCTGGCTCTCCTCGCCGGAGAGCCGGTCGTGAGCCAGGCGGAGGACAAGCTGAGTGACGTACCAGGCGATTACCGGGGTGCGATCGTGAGCACTGATTCGGCTGAGGCTGCAGCGGTGAATGAGGAGCTGACTGACGTCGCCGAGGACGAGAACGATGACCTCATCGACGAAGACGTCGAGGATGTCGCGGACGACGACGAGAACGACGCGGACGACGCGGATGACAGCGACGATGAGAACGACGAGCGTGATGACTCGGATACTAAGAGTGACTATGACGAGCCGGCCGTAAGCCTCGCCGACCTCGAGCAGGAAGGCGAGATCGCCGCCGACTACGTCGAGGGGCTGCTGGACATCGCCGACCTCGACGGCGACATCGACATGGACGTCGAGGGCAACCGCGCGGTCGTCTCGGTCGTCGGCGCGACCCTGGACGAGCTGGTCGGCCGCCGCGGTGAGGTGCTCGAGGCGCTGCAGGAGCTGACCCGGCTGGCCGTGCACCGGCAGACCGGTGAGCGGGCCCGCCTCATGCTCGACGTCGGTGGTTACCGTGCCCGCCGCCGGGCCGAGCTGACCGAGGTCGGCCGGAACGCCGCGGACGAGGTCAAGCGCACCGGGGCGCCCAAGCACCTGGCCGCCATGACCCCGTTCGAGCGGAAGATCGTCCACGGCGCCGTCGCCGACGCCGGCCTGCGCAGCGAGTCCGAGGGTGAAGAGCCGAACCGGCGGGTCGTCGTCCACCCGGCTGAATGAGCTCCGAGCCTGCACCTCCGGCGGAGGGACTCGCCCCTCCGGTGGCAGCGCAGCAGGTGTTCGGCCCGGCGCTCCCGCTGGCCACCCGGTTCGCGGAGTTGCTGGCCACCGACGGGGTGGAGCGCGGCCTGCTCGGCCCGCGTGAGGTCCCCCGGCTGTGGGACCGGCATCTGCTCAACTGCGCCGTGGTCGCGGACCTGGTCCCCGACGACGCCGAAGTGGTGGACGTGGGCTCGGGAGCCGGCCTGCCGGGCATCGTGATCGCCCTGCTGCGTTCGTCGGTGCGGATGGTCCTGCTCGAGCCGTTGCTCCGGCGCACGATCTTCCTGGAAGAGTGCATCGCCGCCCTGGGCCTGGCCAACGTGACCGTCCACCGCGGGCGGGCCGAGGACGTGGCCGGCACGCTGCGGGCGGACGTGGCCACCTCGCGGGCGGTGGCGCCACTGGACCGCCTGGTGCCGTGGTCGGTGGGAGTGCTCCGCCCGGGCGGGACCGTGCTCGCCATCAAAGGACGCGACGCGGAAGCCGAACTCGAGCAGGCCGGCCCCGTACTTCGGCGCCTCGGTGTGCGGAGCGCCGATGTTGTGAAGGTCGGCCAAGGTATCGTCGAACCACCGGCCACAGTCATCCGGATCGTTACGGGAGAAACGGGCGGCAGGCGCCAAGAAACGGGCGGCAGACACAAGCGTCGGCGGCGCTGAGCCCGGCCGGACCCCCGTGGTTCGGCCTGAGGCCGGCCACCGCCACGACCAGCGCGCCCGATGCCGAGAGGAGCAGCGTGATAATGCCTGCCAAGGGCCTGGGCTGGCCAGATCAGCCACTGGCCTGGACGCCGGAATCCGCAGGGCTCCACCATGGGCACGCCGAGCCGGAAGGACCCGAGCTGTCGGACGGCACCCGGACCGAGGCGATTGCGTCCGGCTCCGCTGACACGGGCGGCTTCGGCTCCCTCGGCACCGGCTCAACCGCGGAGGCCGGCGGTCTCGGCTGGCCGCAGCTTTTGAACGAAAACGTCTCTTCGGTCCCCGCCCCGGCGGCCGGTGATTCCGCACGGGCCGCCCTCGGTCCGGCCGGGACCGCCACCTCGGCCCAGGACCCCGACCGGATGAACGGCTCCCCCGATGCGGCTCACCCGAGCCCATCCCGGGTACAACAAGCTTTGTCGGCGGCAGTTTCACGTGAAACGGCTGCCTTGATGGCCGACGGCTCCTACCGGGGCGAACCGGCCGGGAACGCACTGGAGGAAGCCATGCAAGGGGGCACGACGGCGCAGGATGACGCCAACGCCGGCGGAGTCGTCATCCCGGACGTCCCGCAGAACCCGCGGGACACCCCGATCGCCCGCGCCGCCGAGGCGGCGGTCGGTGTCCGTGGCGCCGGCGACAGCCAGAGATGGCCGCGCCCGGCCGGTTGCCGCATCATGACGATCGCCAACCAGAAGGGCGGCGTGGGCAAGACCACCACCGCGGTGAACCTGGCCGCCAGCCTGTCCCAGCACGGGGCGCGGGTCCTGGTGATCGACCTCGACCCGCAGGGAAACGCCTCCACCGCGCTGGACGTCGACCATCGGGTGGGTACCCCGTCGGTCTACAACACGCTGGTGGAAGACCGGCCGCTGGCCGACGTCGTACGGCCCGTCGAAGGTCTGCCCGGTCTGTACTGCGCGCCCGCCACCATCGACCTGGCCGGCGCCGAGATCGAGCTGGTCCCGCTGGTGGCCCGCGAGTCCCGGCTGGGCCGCGCGGTGGCCGCCTACGACTCGTCCAACCTGGACTACATCCTCATCGACTGCCCGCCGTCGCTCGGCCTGCTGACCCTGAACGCGCTGGTCGCTGCCCGCGAGGTGCTGATCCCGATCCAGTGCGAGTACTACGCCCTGGAGGGCCTGGAGCAGCTGCTCCGCACCGTCGATCTGGTGAAGGCCCACCTCAACCAGGACCTGCAGATCTCGACGATCCTGCTGACCATGTACGACGGCCGCACCCGCCTGGCCTCCCAGGTCGCCGACGACGTTCGCTCCCACTTCGGCGACGTGGTCCTCCAGTCGATCATTCCCCGCAGCGTCCGGGTGTCCGAGGCACCGAGCTACGGCCAGTCGGTGATCACCTACGACCCCGGTTCAAGCGGCTCCATCGCCTACGTCGAAGCGGCCCGCGAGCTCTCCCAGCGCCATCCAGAGATGGCTGGCTAGCCGAGAGCCGTTCGGGGGTCTTTCTGCGGCTCTCAGGCCGTCTCAGGCAACTCTTGGGCGCGTTCTTTTGTGTTGCCGGGGCTGTCTGGGCGCCGTTTGATCGCTCCCCTTGCGCCGTGCGCAACCCAAGCCGCCCGCCGTGCGCGGCGTCTCAGCTGTGCTGAGCGATGTCCAATCTGCGCGGCCGCTCGTAGGCCGTCGTGGCTGGCCCAGGTGCCGGCCGGCTGGTGGGCTACCTCACCCCTGGCCGCCCGGTGCCACGCGGCTGTCCATGCCGTCGCGTTCTGTCCCGCGCCACTTGCTTCTCCAGTGCCGTGGCAGGCAACGTTCGCCCGGTCAACGATGCGGCGGAGTGCTCTGTCGCCGGCCGTCACTCGTGAACGCGCAGCGCGGCGAGCAGCCAGGCGCTTGCGGCCATATGGGACGGAAACGGCGGCCATCCATTGATGGCGGCCGTGAGCTGCCAATACCGGTCGATCCGCGGGTCGGTGATCACCTCAAGTACGGCGAGCAGTTCCGCACGGTCCAGCGGGTGTTTTCCCGGGACGGGTTCCAGGATGCGCTGCACGACCTGACCGGCCTCGGCGGAATCCGGCGGGCACCCCCGCAGCACGGCCGCCTCAGCGTTCTCCTGCGCCCAGCCAAGGCAGTCCTCCAGCCCGTCCCGGGTATCGATCTGCGTCATTATGCCGGTCACCTGCCGGACCCGCTGCCGGAAGTCCGGGTCACTGACCAGCTCGGCCAGCTCCACCCAGGCGTCAACCTGCTCAGGCGACGGATCATCGGGCAAGTCCCAGGCAGCCGCCCAGCGCGCGGCGTGCCCCGGGTTGTCCCCCAGACCCTCGAACACCTCCGCCAGGAACTCATCGATCATCTGCCTGCGCTCAGCCACCGACATCCTGGCCAGCTTGCTCATCATGGTCATCTCCTCGTTGCCGGCCGCGCGCTTGACCACGACAGCCAGCACCGAGCGGTGCAGCCGCAGCGCACGGATCTGCGCGTCCAGCGCGTCCAAGTGGACGGCGGCGACCTCGGCGACGCTTGCCCGGCCATCCAGGACCCGGCGTACGTCCGCCAAGCCCAGCCCCAGCTCGCGCAGCGTTGCGACCAACGCCAGCCGGGCCACGCACTCAGCGTCGTACAGCCGCCGGCCGCTCTCGGTGCGGGCCGTCGGGGGCACCAGGCCGATATCAGACCAGAACCGGATCGTGCGGACCGGCAGCCCCGCACGCCTGGCCAGCTCGCCGATCGAAAGCACCGGCTCGTCGTCGCCCACGACTTCCAGTCTGCTTCCTCCACCCACTGGAGAATCAACCCCGCCCGTGCTGCCAACCGCGACAAGATTCCAACCAGCGCGATCCCGCTCAGCCAACGGGGCAGACCTAACCGGCTACGGCACTAGCACCACACCAACTGCCAAGCATGACCCGGCCCGGGCCACGCCGGTCCGGTTCCCCCGTCGCGGTAGCGTTCGCCAGGCACCTTTCCACGGTCATCTTTCCCGGCGGCCATGGCGTCCGCCAGTGTGGCTCCAGCCGCCAGCACCCGCGCTATCCGGCTCGATACCCCTGTCCTGCCTCCATCCAGCGGGCTCGGTTACTGCTCTGCCTGGTTAGGCCTGGTCCACCTCTTCCCCGGACCGCCCCGGTCGCGGGCCGGCCCGGGTTCGCTGATTTGCCCTGGCTGCCCCGCACCGCCGGGGTCAGCAGCTGTGGATAACGTGGACACCGTGGGCGACGATGGCGGGGACGTGACGGACGCTGATCCGCGGCTTGAGGCTGTGGCCGGCGCCCAGGGAGCGCCACACGTCACCGGCGCCCCCACCTCGCGGGCCGCAGCGGGTGTCGATCCGCTGGCGGCGCCGCTCACCTACCCCGGGACACCGCCGTGGCGGCCCGCGATCGTGGTCACCGACACTGCGGTGCTGGTCCTGGAGCCCCGGAGCGATGCGTCCCTCAGCGAATGGCTCCTCCATGCGGACGCTGAGACCGACGAGCGGACCGTCACCGGCCCGCGAGGAATGCCTCTCGACGACTACCTGCGGGACGCAGACAGCTTGCCGATGACGTCGCTGACGCCGGTGCTCGCGGTCGGATCGAACGCCTCTCCGGCCCAGCTACGAAGGAAGCTGGACAACGCGGGCCTGCCCACGCTGGTGCCGGTCACCGCGGTGACCGTGCGCGGCCTCGCGGTGGGGGTGTCCGCGCACGTCAGCCGGTCCGGGTACCTGCCTGCCACCCCGGTCCCGGGCGTCGGCGTGGAGTCCAGTCTGTGGGTGCTGTGGCTGGACGAGGCGTCGCTGACCTGCATAGATGCGACCGAGCCCAACTATCAGCGGGTCCGCCTGCCGGCTCGGTACCCGGTGCGGCTCACCGCGGGCCAGGCGGTCCCCGAGTGCTGGGTCTACCGGTCGCGGCACGGGTACCTGGTCAACGAGGCCGGAGAACCGCGACGGCTGACCGACCAGCCCACCCTCATCAGCGCGTTGCTGGCGGAGATACCGGCCCTGCCGGCCCTGGCGGGCACCAGTCCGAACGAATGGGTCGAACGGACTCGCGACGCCACCGTCCGCGACGCGATCCGCGAGGTCTTCCGCTCCAGCCGGCTGGTGCGCCAAGTGGGCGAGCTCTAGGCCGGACGTCGCGCCCTGGGCGGCACTCAGAACGTCACCGTCAGCCTGTGCGGGCTCCCAGCAACGGCCCGAACGGGGCTTCAGCACGCCCGAAGGGGTTTTCCACAGGGTTGGCTTTGGTGCTGCCAGCCGTGAAATCACCTGGCAGGATAGTTGGTGGCGTATCTGGTGGTGAAGGAGACAGGGTGACTCAGCAACGGCGTGGGCTCGGCAAGGGGCTTGGCGCGCTCATCCCGGCGACGGTCGGCCCGGGCGAGCCCGAGTCGGCGAGCGCCGGTGAGGGTGGAGCGCGGCGGCCGTACACCCCGCGGCCGGGGGCGCCGGCGAGCGATGAGGCCACCGAGGCTCAGCCGATCGCCGGGGCCTACTTCGCCGAGATAGCCACCGGCTCGATCACGCCCAACCCGCGCCAGCCACGGACGACCTTCGACGAGGACGCGCTCGACGAGCTGGCGTCCTCCATCCGCGAGGTCGGCTTGCTCCAGCCGGTCGTCGTCCGCCAGGTGATGCCCGGTCACTACGAGCTGATCATGGGCGAGCGCCGCTGGCGGGCGAGCCAGCGGGCTGACCTCAACCACATCCCCGCCATCGTGCGGGAGACGGCCGACACCGACCTGCTGCGCGACGCGCTGATGGAGAACCTGCACCGTCAGCAACTCGACCCGCTGGAGGAGGCGGCCGCCTACCAGCAGCTCCTGGACGACTTCGGCGCGACCCACGAGCAGCTGGCCCGCAAGATCGGCCGGTCCCGGCCGCATATCTCCAACACGCTGCGCCTGCTGAACCTCCCGCCCACCGTCCAGAAGAGGGTGGCCGCCGGTGTGCTCAGCGCCGGGCACGCCCGCGCCCTGCTGTCGCTGGACAATGCGGAGGCTCAGGAGCGCCTGGCGCACCGCATTGTCGCTGAGGGATTGTCTGTCCGGGCCACCGAGGAGATCGTGGCCATCGGCGACGGCGAAAGGGAGCGCCCTCAGCGCCGGGTCGGTCCCAAGCCGACCGCTCCTGGCCTGCGAGACCTGGCGGACCGCCTTTCCGACGCCCTGGAGACCAGGGTCAAGGTCGAGCTGGGCCGCCGCAAAGGCAAAATCACCGTCGAATTCGCCTCCCTCGACGATCTGGACCGGATCGTCAAGGCCATGTCCCATGACGCCGGGGCCACAACCGACCCCTCCGCTGCCCCAGCATCTTCGCTCTGATCCCACTCGCGATCGTGAGCCTGGTTTCACGTGAAACGCGAGCGAGAGTCACCAGGAAGCGCTGACCACGGGCCGCTTCCGGGCGCCGATGCAGAGGAAGGGCTGATCGGCGGGGCGCAAACCGCCGGGATAGTACGCGTAGGCGCGACGGTTCGCCGGCCACTGCATGCTCGCTCTGACTACGTCCACGAGGTGCTTCGGCATCTTGAGCAGGCCGGGTTCGCTGGCGCACCCCGATTCCTGGGCATCGACGGGCAAGGCCGGGAGATCCTGAGTTACTTCGAGGGTGAGGTGCTGGTGGGCTCCCCCGTTCGCCTGCCTGACGCGAGGATCGCCAGTGCGGGCCGGCTGATCCGGCGCTTCCACGACGCCACGGCCGGGACGGCGCTGGCCCACGGCCAGGAGGTCGTCCCGCACAACGACCTCGGTCCGCACAACATCGTCTTCGCCGGCGACGAGGCGGTCGGCATCATCGACTGGGACGAAGGAGTCGCCCCTGGCCGGCGGCTCGTCGATTTCGCTCATGCGGTCTGGTGCTGTGCCGACGTCTGCGAAGCCGAGATCGAGGTGGCCGAGCAGGCCCGGAAGACCCGGCTGATGTGTGAGTCGTACGGCTGGTCCTCCCCGTCCGCCGTCATCGACGAGATCGCGGCGCGCTTCCGCCGGGCACACGCCGATCACGCAGGGCACGGCCGGGTCCAGGCGGCCAGCATCTTCGCGGAGATGGTGGGTTGGATGGAGAAGTACGGTCCAGCGCTCAAGGCCGCCACGTGATCGGAGAGCAACTGCCCGAGGAGATGAGATGCGGATAGCCGACGCTCCCCTGGTCGACGTGCGCAGGCCGTTGACCCTCCAGCGCGAGCGGCTGCTCAGCCTGCTGACTGGACTTGGCGACGCACAATGGGGCGCAGCCACGGTCGCTCCCCAGTGGTCGGTCAAGGACATCGCCCTGCACCTGATCGACGTGGACCTGAGCTGGATCGCCCGGCATCGGGATCGTGACCGTTCCGGCCTCACCTCCGCGCAGCCTGGTCGCGAGAAGTTCGCGGACCAGCTGGCCCGGCGCAACCAGCAGTGGGCCGACGGCACTCGGGTGCTGAGCACGCGCCTGATCGTCGACATGCTGCGGTGGTCGGGCGGCCAGCTCGACGCCAGCTTCGCCGCGGTCGACCTGAGCCAGCCAAGCTCGGTCCTTTGGGCGGGTGAGGCACCGCTCTGGTTTGACCTGGCCCGTGAATTCACCGAGCGCTGGGTGCACTACCAGCAGATTCGGGAGGCCGCTCAGTCAGCACCGCCGAGCCAGGACGAGGACTCACAGCACGAAGACGAGTACCTGCCGCTGGTGGTGCGCACGTTCATGTGGGGCTTCCCGCACCAGTACCGGGCTCCGGCCCACGATGGCACCACGATCGGCCTGGAGATAGCTGGTGTCGGCGCTTGGACGCTGACGAGGTCAGGCACGGGCTGGGACCTCGAGGAGGGAGCACCCACCGATCTGGCTGCCCGCCTTCAGATGACGGGCGACACCGCTTGGCGCCTGCTTACTGGGGCACCGTACGACCTGCAGCAGGTGCAACTCTCCGGTGAGCCCGCACTGGCCCAGCCACTCCTCCAGGTACGCGGCATCATCGTCTAGACGCGGCCAGCGCCCGGCGGTTACGGACGGCGCAGGGCAGAATTACACAGTTGTGTTTCACGTGAAACGCGCTGGGTCCAGCGTCCACGGCACCGTTAGCCTGATGCGTGCGCGCTGACGACGTGATCGAGGTCCTCGACCTGCTGGATAGGGCCGGGGTTCGTCATTGGGTGGGCGGCGGCTGGGGAGTAGCCGCGCTGGCCGGGCGGCAAACCCGTGAGCACCGCGATCTCGACCTGGCCGTCGACGCGGACGGCCTGGGCATCTGTCTGCAGGTCCTCGGCCAGCTGGGCTATACGGCGGAAACGGACTGGCTGCCGGTACGGATAGAACTGCGGGCACCGGGCGCACGCTGGGTCGACGTGCACCCGGTGACCTTTGACGCAGACGGTCACGGCCATCAGCCGGACCTGGATGGCGGGCACTTCGACTACCCGCCCACCGCTTTCACCACCGGGTCCATCGGCGGTCGCCGGGTCCATTGCCTGTCCGCGCAGCAGCAGCGCCAGTTCCGCACCGGCTATGAGCACCGCCCGCAAGACCTCCACGATCTGGCCGAGCTCGACGCTTTCCAAAGCGGAGACGAGCCGCCGGCATAGCAGCTGCCGCCGCAGTATCAGTCACCGCCGGCGACTGCGGCGATGCTGGCGACGAACTGGTCGACGTCGGATTCGGTGGTGTCGAAGGCGGTCATCCAGCGGACGGTGGAGGTCTCCTCGTCCCAGACGTAGAAGTACCACTCGCGCTGGAGGACCTCGATGTGCTGGGGGGCCAGGCGCGCGAACACCGCGTCGGATTCGACGGGGTAGGCCAGCTCGACTCCGGGCAGGTCCTGAATCCCGCGGGCCAGCCGCTGGGCCATCGCGTTGGCGTGGCTGGCGCTCTGCCGCCACAGGTCGCGGTCGAGCAGGGCGAGGAACTGGGCCGCCAGGAAACGCATCTTCGATGCCAGCTGGAGCTGCTGTTTGCGCAGGTAGTGAGCGTCTGCCACCAACTCGGGGCGCATCACGATGACGGCCTCGGCGCCGAGGGCGCCGTTCTTGGTGCCGCCGAAGCTGAGCACGTCGGCGTACGCGGCCAGATCGGCCAGTGAGCAGTCCAGCTGAGCCGCGGCGTTGGCCAGGCGGGCCCCGTCGATGAACAGGCGCAGGTCATTTGTGTGGCAGAACTCGCTGATGGTGCGGAGCTCGGCCAGCGAGTAACAGGTCCCCAGCTCGGTCGTCTGGGTAATGGCCACCGCGCCGGGCTGGGCGTGGTGTTCGTCGCCGCGGCCGCGCAGATGGCGGGCGATCCCCTCCACGGTGATCTTGCCGTCCGGGGACAGGACCGTCAGCAGCTTCGTGCCGAGGATCTGCTCGGCGGCACCACATTCGTCGGTGTGGATGTGCGCGGACTCGGCGCAGATCACCGCCTCGTAGCGACGCAGCAGAAGACTGAGCCCCAGGACGTTGGCGGCGCTGCCGTTGAACACGAAGAACACGTCACCCTCGGTCCGGAACAACTCACGCAGCTCAGCCGTGGCCCGGCGGGTCCACTCATCCTCGCCGTACGCCGTCGCGTCGCCGGTGTTCGCGGCGATGACCGCCTCCACTACGGCCTGGTGGGCCCCCGAGTGGTTGTCGCTTCCGAAACTCTTGTGCTCAGCCATACCTTTAACCTAGTGCGGCCGCCCACGACCAACTGGGGTCGGGGCGGCCGCCGGGCTGAGAACGCGCGAGCTCAAATGGAGGCTCAGTGGCCCCGGTCGGCGGCCAGCTTGAGGAGGGTCAGGCAGGCGGGACCGAAGGCGTACCCAGCGGCGTCGAGGGCCATGGGCAGGGTGCTGGTCTCGGTCATGCCCGGAGAGACGTTGACCTCGAGGAAGTAGACCTCGCCGACGTCGCTGACGATCATGTCCGTGCGGGAGACGTCCCGCAGTCCCAGCGCCGAGTGGGCGCGCATGGCGGCCTTGGCGGCGGCGTCGGCCGCGGCGTCGGGAAGCCGGGCCGGAGCGTAGAACTCGGTCTGGCCTGCGGTGTAACGGGCGGTGTAGTCGTACTGGCCGGCACCCGGCACGATCTCGACCGCGGGCAGCGGGCGGGGGCCGTCGCCCAGGTCGACGACGCTGACCGCGATCTCGGTGCCCTCGATGAAGCGCTCCACCAGGGCCGTGTCGCCGTAGGCGAAGCAGCTGACGATGGCGGTGGGCAGTTCGGCGGCGGTGCGGACCGGGCTGGCCCCCAGGGACGAGCCGCCGCGGGCGGGCTTGACGAACAGCGGCAGGCCGAGCCGGGTGAGGATGCGCTCGATCACCGCGTTGGCCCCGAGGTCGTGGAAGATCTCCCGGGGCAGCGTGACCGAGTCCGGGGTGGCGATCCCGGAGGACGCGACCAGCGCCTTGGCCGTGGGCTTGTCGAACGCCGCCCGGCAGGCACTGGCGACCGACCCGACGTAGGGCACCCCGACGAGGTCGAGGATCTCCCGGATGGCGCCGTCTTCGCCGTAGGCACCGTGGATGACCGGGAACACCGCCGTGGGCGGGTCGGCCAGCAGGGCCGGGATCAGGGCCGCGTCGGCGTCCACGATCCGGGCGTCGACCCCGGCTTCTTCCAGCGCGTCGCGGACCTGCCGGCCCGAGCGCAGCGAGACGTCCCGCTCGGCGGAAAGGCCACCAGCGAGCACTACTACATGGTCGAGTTCTGTCACGTCATGCCGCCGTTTACAGGTCGCCGGGTCCGGGGGTTTCCGCACCCGACCGGTGGGGCGGGGGCATTGCGCCGAACGTGGCGCACAGGTCGATTTCCGCGTCGATCACCGAGGCCAGCCGCCGCACGCCCTCCCGGATCCGGTCCGGTTCGGGGAAGCAGTACGACAGCCGCAGGTGGTCGGTGCCGCCGCCGTCGGCGTAGAACCCGGTCCCGGGCACGTACGCGACGCGCGAGGACACCGCCCGCGGCAGCATCGCCTTGGAGTTGATGCCCTCGGGAAGCTTCAGCCAGACGTAGAAGCCGCCGGCCGGATTGGTCCAGTGGCAGCTGTCCGGCATCTGGGCCGTGAGCGCCTCCAGCGTCGCGTCCCGGCGCTGGCGGTACAGTTCGCGGAAGTTCTTGATCTGCTCCTGCCACGGCTGGGTGTTGAAGTACTCGCGCACGGCCAGCTGGGCGAAGCTGGAGTGGCAGAGCACGGCCGACTCGGCCGCCAGCACCAGCTTGTCGCGGATCGCAGGCGGGGCCGCCGCCCACCCAACCCGGACGCCGGAGGCGAACGTCTTGGAGAACGTGCCCAGGTACACGACGCCTTCGGCGTCGTCGGCCCGCAGGGCGCGCAGCGGGTCGCCTTCGAAGCCGAGCAGGCCGTACGGGTTGTCCTCGATGACCAGCAGCCCGGCCGACTTGCAGATCTCCAGGATCCGGGGGCGCCGCTCGGCCGACAGCGTCACGCCGGCCGGATTCTGGTGGTTCGGCACCGTGTAGAGGAACTTGATCCGTTTCCCGGCCGCCGACAGCTGGGTGATGGCCTGCTCCAGCGCCTCCGGGATGAGCCCGTTGTCGTCCATGGCCACGTGCACCACGTCGGCCTGGTAGGCGGCGAACGAGCCGAGCGCGCCCACGTAGGACGGGGCCTCGGCCAGGATGACGTCGCCCGGGTCGATGAAGATCCGGGTGATCAGGTCGAGGGCCTGCTGGGAGCCCACCGTCACCACCACGTCGTCGGGGTGCGCGCGGATGCCCTCCAGCGACATGACCTCGCAGATGTTCTCCCGCAGCCCCGCGTCGCCCTGGGCGGTGCAGTACTGCAGGGCGGTCGCGCCGTGGTCGGTGACCAGGCGGCCCACCATCTCACCGACGGCGTCGAGCGGCAGGGCGGAGACGTAGGGCGAGCCGCCGGCCAGGGAGACGATCTCCGGGCGGGCGGTCACGGCGAACAGAGCGCGAATCTCCGAGGCGACCATGCCGCGAGCTCGCTCGGCGTACTGGTCGAAATACGGATCAATCCGGGATCCCTGCACCCGGGAATTCGCCTGCCGTGCGCCTTCGCTCATGGCCTCGTCTCCCAACGATCGGTATCATGCCAGCATAGGGCCGGGAGCACAGTGCCGCCCCGTGAAGCTCGCGTCTTGACGCGCACATGCCCAAAATGGGCATGCCAGACCCTGGGGGCCAAGTGTCGCGCCGACTCGTCAATATCACCCTGGATAACCTGGACGATCTGCCGCCCAGATGCCGGGCTTGCGTTTTCTGGGAGCTGGAGCCGATCGGCGGAGCACGAGCCGCCGAAGCGGGGGAGCCAGGCCTGGAGAAGGAGTCCTGGGTTTCATCGGTGCTGCTCGAATGGGGTAGCTGCGGGAAAATCGCTTACGTGGACGGAGCCCCGGCCGGTTACGCGCTCTACGCGCCGCCGCCGTACGTGCCGCGTTCGGTGGCCTTTCCCACCAGCCCGGTCAGCGGCGACGCGGTATTGCTGATGACCGCGCATGTGCTCACCGAATTCGCAGGCGGTGGCCTTGGCCGCATGCTTGTGCAAAATATGGCAAAAGACCTCACCCGCCGCGGGGTAAAGGCGATCGAGGCGTTCGGTGTGCACAATTGGGAGCCGAATGCGTGCGTGCTTCCGGCCGACTATCTGCTGGCGGTGGGCTTCAAGACCGTACGCCCGCACCACCGCTACCCACGGCTGCGCCTGGAGCTCAAGACCGCCATGTCCTGGCGCGAGGACGTCGAGGTCGCCCTCGAGCGCCTGCTGGGCTCCATGACCCCCGCCAGGACCCCCGAACGGGCGCTCCGCCCGGCCTGAGCCGGTGATCGTGTGACTGAGAGCAGGGCAGGCGCGCTGGCCCGTCTCGACGGCTTCGTCGGTGACTTCTCACCGCTGGAGTTCGCTCAGCGCTTCGCCGGCACCTTCAGCCCCGACGGCCCCTGGGAACAAGACTTCACTTTCACCTACCACCGCTCCCCCTGACCCAACCGCGCCGTGTGACGCATGATCCCGCTGGGACCGATGAGGGTGGTGAGGCTGCACGGGCCGGTAAGGGATCGCGGGGCCTCTGGGGCCGACGGGTCCGCTGGGGCCGGCGGGCCTAGGCTCTGAGGCGGTGAGACCCGGCGGGCCGACGGGGCCATGAGGCGCTTTAAACGCGACGAGGCACACGGTCTGAGCCCGCACTTTGGCAGCCACGCGGGGAGGGAAGGGCCGCCCAAGGCCGCCAAGCAAGCCCGGCGCTGGCCAGCGGCAGGAGGGCCTTGAGACAACACAAAGGGGGGCGCTGGGTGGCCCGGAGGCGGCGCCTCGGGGGGTCTGGGGGGTGTCCCCCCAGTGCCACACCTCAAGACTCGATCCGGGCGTTGATAACGCCCGGATCAGGCGCCGCCGGAGCGGTCCCCCGCCCCCTTCGCCGTAAGACTCAGAGGAACTCGGAAAGCTCCTTGAGCATCGCCGACTTGGGCTTGGCGCCGACGATCTGTTTGACGACCTGTCCGCCAGAGAACACGTTCATGGTCGGGATCGCCATGATGCCGTACTTCTGGGCCACGGTCGGGTTCTCGTCGATGTTGAGCTTCACGACCTGGATCTTGTCAGCATTCTCGCTGGCGATCTCTTCCAGGACCGGAGCCACCATGCGGCACGGGCCACACCACTCGGCCCAATAGTCAACGACTACCGGCTTGTCGCTCTTCAGGACTTCCTGATCGAAAGTCGCGTCGGTGACCACCTTGGTCGCGCCCACTTACGTTCACTTCCCTCGTTGTCGATCGATGAGTTTTGAAAATCAGTCTTCCTGGCTGGCCAGCCAGCGTTCGGCGTCGATGGCGGCCTGGCACCCGGAGCCGGCGGCCGTGACCGCCTGCCGGTAGATGTGGTCGACCACGTCACCGCAGGCGAACACACCGTCGATCTTGGTCCGGGTGGTGGGGTGCTGGACCTGCAGGTAGCCCTCGGCGTCCACGTCGAGCTGCCCGGTGAACAGTTCATTGCGTGGGTCGTGCCCGATGGCGATGAACATGCCGCTGACCGGCAGCACGGTCTCCTCGCCGGTCTTGACGTTGCGGACCTTGAGGCCGGTGAGCTTGGTGTCCCCGACAGCCTCGACCGGCTCGCTGTCCCACTGGAACTTGATCTTGGGGTTGTCGAACGCCCGGTCCTGCATGATCTTGGACGCCCGCAGCGTGTCCCGCCGGTGGACGACCGTGACCGACTTGGCGAACCGGGTGAGGAAGGTCGCTTCCTCCATGGCCGAGTCGCCGCCGCCGACGACCGCGATGTCCTGCTCGCGGAAGAAAAACCCGTCACAGGTCGCGCACCAGGACACTCCGTGCCCGGACAGCTCCTTCTCACCGGGGATGGTCAGCTCGCGATAGCGTGAGCCGGTGGCCACGATGATGGTCTTGGCCAGGTAGGTCTCGTCGGTGGTGCGGACGACCTTGGGGTTGGCGGCCAGGTCAACGGACACCACGTCGTCGGTGACGAGCTCCGCGCCGAACCGCTCCGCCTGCTTCCGCAGCGACTCCATCAGCTCGGGGCCGAGCACTCCGTCGGGGAAGCCAGGGAAGTTTTCCACGTCGGTGGTCTGCATCAGCGCGCCGCCGGCGGTCACCGAGCCTTCGAACAGGAGCGGTTCGAGCCGGGCGCGCGCCGCGTAGACCGCGGCGGTGTATCCGGCGGGGCCGGATCCGATGATGATCACATTGCGCACGGCGGTCATTCTCGCTGCCCTTCCTTGACTGGCACGGGATTCAACCGATCCTAGGGTGCTTTGATTCCCGCAGGCAGCTGGGACAGGCAGGCTGGTCAGCCGCCCGCTGTGGGCAGCGTCACATGCGCCAGAATGTCGGTGTTGTCGGCCGAACAGGACGGCCCCACCACCCAGGCCTGGCTGACCTGGTTGCCGATGTGAGCCAGCGCGATGATCGTAGCCGGGTGGCCGTTGTAACGGGCCGAATCCACCAGCGCGGGCTCGATGTCGCCGGTCACGTCCATGACGCAGCCGTACTGCTGGGCGCTCGGGGCGTGCCGGGCCTTGGCCCCTGACGACTGCTCGGGGCCGTTGGCGGCCCGCTGGCTCAGCTCGGCCTTGATCTGCGAGCTGAGGCTCGCGGTCTGGTAGTCGACCCCGCTGTCGGTCACGTGGAACGACAGGATGCTCGTCCCGTTCGATCCGCCCGCCAGGGGCTCGCCGATGAACGGGAGCGCTCCCGGGACGCTGGCCTTCGGTGAGCGCAGCGCGGGTCCGGCCTGGCTGTGCCCGGATGGTGCCGGGCCGCCCCCGGTGAGCTCGACGGCCGCGTAGGCGCCGCCGGCCACCACGCAGAAGGCAGCCGCGGCGGCGAACGCGCGGGCCGCCACCGGACTGGCCACGCCGGTCCGGCGGCCCCGGGGCGCGCTCCGGAAGCCCAGCACCCGGCCGGCCGCAGCCGCCGGCGCCGAATGCCCGGATGGCCGCTCGGCCGTCCGCACGGACCGCTCGGCCGCTTCCTGCGCCAGGACGGCGTTCAGCCGCCTGGTCACCGACTCAGGCATGGCCGGGGACGGAGCCGAGGCCAGCAACGCGGCGATCTCGGTCAGCCCCGCGCTCAGCCGGGCACAGTGCTGGCAGCCGGCCAGGTGCGCGTGGATCCGGGTGGCGCGCTTACCGCTGATCAGTCCGGCGTTGAGCTCAGCCAGAATGTCCGCGTCCACATGCGCCGAATGACGCCTCATCCATCTCCTCCCTGCCCAGGTGAGACGCTGCCGGTGGCAGTACGGTTCCGTGAATTTCCGTCTTCTCCGTCGCGCCCGCGTCCGCGCAAGTGCTCCAGGTGCGGCAGCAGCCGGGCTCGGCCCCGCGCGCAGCGGCTCTTGACGGTCCCGACCGAGATCTCCAGGACGGCGGCGGCGTCGGCCACCGGGTACCCGAGCATGTCGACCAGCACCAGGGCGGCCCGCTGCTCGGCCGGGATGAGCCGGAGTGCGGCCTCCACGTCCAGGGTGGTGTCCCGCAGGCTGGCCGGGTCGGTGGTCGCGGGTGCGGTGCCCTGGCTGGCCAGCAGGTCGAGGGTGCCCTCGTCCCCGACCGCGCTGGCCGAATGGGCCGCCTTACGGCGCAGCCGGTCCAGCGAGGCGTTGACCACGATGCGGTGCAGCCAGGTGGTCACGGCCGCGTCGCCCCGGAAGTCGCCGGCCCGGCGGAACGCCGAGATCATCGCCTCCTGCAGCGCGTCGGCCGCCTCCTCAGGGTCACACAGCGTCCGCAGCGCGACCGCCCACAACCGGTCCCGGTGCCGCAGGAACAGCAACCCGAAGGCGTCCGGGTCGCCGCCGAGGTGACGCTCGAGCAGCTGAGCGTCAGAAAGGCCAGGAAGGCTACTGTCGGTCACGGCCGTGCCAGTGGCCTTCAGCTGGTCCCGCGCACGACCACGTTGTAGACCTGGGCCTCATATTCGTTCGAGTTTCCCTGCAGAGGGGGCAGGCTGGTGAACCAGAGCAGCAGGTAGCGGCCCTTGGCCGAGCTGCTCACGGTGAACTTGGTGGATCCCGACGCCTTGCTGGAGCTGGCGACCGTGGAGAAGCCGCTCTCCGAGGCCGCGCTGTCCGAATTGCCGATGTCGACGTTCACCGCGGTACAGCAGGAGCTGCTGAACTGCACCTGGACCTGACTGAGCTTGGCCTGGGTGCCCATGTCGATGAGCAGACCGGTGCCCTTCTTGAGACCGCCGAAGACCGGGTTGCCGATGTAGAACTGTGAGTGCCAGTCGGTGGTGGCGCTGCCGTCGATCGCCGCCGCGGCTTCGCCTTCGTTGTCGACGGCGGTCGCGCTCACCGGCTTCAGCACCTCACTGGATGCGGTGGACGGGCTGGCCGACTTGGTGGCGGTGCTGCCGCCGCTGGCCTTGGTGTTGCTGCCGCCCGAGCTGGAATGACTGAACGACCAGGCCACCGCGCCCACGGCGACCAGGATGACGACCACCACCGCGGCGATCAGGGCCTTGGCCCCGCCACCGGACCGGGAACGGCCACGGCTCGGCCGGCCGCCGTGACCGCCACGCGAGCCGGTCGACCCGGGGACGCTCCACGGCGGCGCGTCGGTCGCCTGGCTGCTGTAGCGGGCGGTCTGGTCGGGGGCATTACGCCAGCTGGTCTGCTCGACCTCGTCGAACGGCACCGGGGTAGGCACCGCGGGCGCCGCGACCTCGGCCAACGCGTCGGCGAACTCGAGCGGGCTGGTGATCGTCTGGCCGTTGCGGGCCGTCCGGCCGAACATGGCCTGCGAGATGATCGAGTCGACGCTGGCGGGCACGCCGGCGGACACCTGCCGCGGGGTGCAGACCGAACCGTCGATCATGGGGGCGGGCGGCAGCCCGGTGTCCTGCGGGCCCGGCCAGTAACCGGTCACCGCCGCGTACATCAGCCAGGCCAGGTGCCGGGTGTCCACGACTGCGGGGTCTTCGCCGCCGTCCTCGTTGGTACCGGCGCCCGCTATGGCCGCGTCCATGCCCAGACCGGTTATCTTCGCCCCGCCACCGGACGTCCACCGCAGCGAGCCGGGGACCAGCCGCAGGTGCGCCAGGCCGGCCGCGTGCGCCACCGAGATCGCCTGCGCCGCCTCGGCCACCAGGGCAGCCGCCCAGGCCGGGTCGAGCGGGCCGTCGCTGAGCATGTCGGCCAGCGACTCGCCGGCCACCCACTCCATGACGATGTAGGCGCTGTCGCCCGAGTCGTCGACGTCGAACACCTGTGACAGACGTGCGTCATTAAGGCGGCTGGCGGCGCGGGCCGCGGTGACCGCCTCCCGGACCCGGGGGAAGTTCTCCGCGAACATCAGGACGGTGACGGCGCGCGCCAGGATCTCGTCGATGGCTTTCCACAGCGCCCAGCCACCGCCCGCGTCGACCTGATCCTCGAGGCGGTAGCGGCCTGCCAGCCTGGTTCCCGGTTCAGAGGTGTACGTGCTCATGCATCACCCGTCAAGAGCGGGACTGGCTCTCGACCCTCCTTCCAAGTCCCCGTTGGATCGGCGGAGTAATCCCCACTGCGCGGTCGGTGTCCCCAATGGTAAGACGCTTTACCTCCCACCGGGACTACGTGTGAGCGGCCCCGTGTAAACCGTTATACGCGATTGGCGTCAAAGTCTCATATGTATGATCCCACGTCCGCGCCGCACATCCCAGGCCGGTCATGGGCTTGACATGCATTGGACACCTGGCATACGCCATCACCGGGCCGGGCTGCCCTGCGGCCGGCGGCCGAACCGGCCGCCCACCATCTGCGTCAGCGCGCTGAGCTCCTCCAGGTGCAGCGCCCGGGCCATGACGAGGTAGAGCACGAGGCCACCGCCGCCGCCTACGACCGACACGATCAGCCCGAACAGCGGCCCGGCGTGCACCACCGAGCCGACCGTGAGACTGATCACGAACGCGAAGATGAGGGCGGGGATCGTCGCCACGTGCATGCGTACCAGGCTGCGGGTCACCAGCCGGCCGTCCAGGCTGCCGACCTGCCGGTTCAGCAGCCGCCAGGCGATCGCCGCGCTGAACACACTGGTCACCCCGTAGACGAAGGCCATCCCGATCACCACCTGGCCGGGCGGCAGGATCGCCAGCACGATGAAGTTCCCGATCACGGTGGCGATCATGGTCAGGAACCCGATGATGGCCGGTGTCCGGCTGTCGTGCATCGCGTAGAACACCCGCAGCAGCAGCTGGAAGATGACGAACGGCAGCAGGCCGAGCGAGAACGCGGCGAACGCCTCACCGATGTACCGTGCGCCCGCGGTGTCGGTGCTGCCGTGGGCGAACAGGACCTCACAGAGCGCGGGCCCCAGCACCGCGAGCAGCAGCGCGGCCGGCACCAGCACCACCGACGACAGCCGGATGCTGTACGAGAAGTCGTCGCTGACCTGCTGGAACCGGCCTTCGGCGGCGTTCTTGCTCATCCGCGGCAGCAGGGCGGTGGTGACCGACACGCCGATGATCGCGTACGGCAGCAGGAACAGCGCGTAGGAGTAGTTGTAGGCGGAGACGCCGGCGTCCGCGACGTGGTTGCTGGCCGAGAAGGCCACGTTGGTGGTGACCACGAACGTGATCTGGGTCGAGATGACGTAGGCGAACATCCAGATCGCCATCCGGCCGATCTCGGCCAGTTCGGTCCGGCGGAAGTCGAACCGGGGCCGCCACCGGAAGCCGACCTTGCGCATGGCCGGGATCAGCGCCAGCGTCTGGATGATGATGCCCAGCGTGGTGCCCACGCCCAGCAGCACGATGCCGCTGCTGGTCACGTTGCCGGCGGTCCGGTTCAGGCCGACCATGACCACGAACAGCAGGCCGACCACGATCACCACGACGTTGTTGATGATCGGGGTCCACATCGGCGCGACGAAGCTGTTCCTGGTGTTGAGGATCGCGCCCATCAGCGAGCTGAGCCCGTAGAAGAAGATCTGCGGGATGAAGAAGTAGGCGAACACCACCATGAGCTGGTGCTGGGTGCCGGTCGCGCTGGCGGCGTACAACTCGGTCAGCAAGCCCGCGGCCACCGTGGCCACGATCGTCACCGTGCCGAGGGCGAGCACGGTGAGCGTGAACATGCGCTGGTTGTAGGCCTCGCCGCCGTCCCGGTGGTCCTTGGCCGCCTTGACCAGCAGCGGCACCACCACACTGGTCAGCACGCCGCCGATCATGACGTCGTAGACCGCGTTCGGGATCGTGTTGGCCGTGTTGTAGGAGTTGGCCAGGCTGGTGGTACCGAGCGCGAACACGAACACGAACGTGCGCAGGAAGCCGGTCACCCGGGAGATCAGGGTGCCCAGCGCCATCGACCCGGTGGTCCGGGCCAGGCTGGTGCCGGCCGGCCGTTCGGGCCGGACCGGCCGCAGTACGTCGAGGGAGGTCTCCTCGACCGGGACGTCGGCGTAGCCCTCTTCGTCGTAGTACGGGTCGGGCACGAACCGCGGCTGCGGCTGGAAGATCGAGATCGGCTGGGTCAGGTCACCCGGCGGCAGCCCGAAGCCCTGCGCCGAGGGCGGCCGGGTCCGGTCGGGTTGCGGCCGGCGGCGAGGGGGCGCGGGCGGGGCGGCCGAGGGGGCCTGGCCCGCGGCGGCGGACGGCAGCGCCCGCCCGGGCGGGGCGGCCGGGGCGCCCGACGTCGGCCGGAACGCGTCATCCCACCAGGCCCGCTCGCCCGCCTCGGGCCCGGACGGTTCGGCCGGCTCGGCGGGACGGCGCGGCGGAACGGGACGCCCGGACGGGCCGGCATTTTCCGATCCTGCCTGATACCAGCCCCCCGGCTCCGGTTCGCGGGGCGCGCTGGGCGCGGGCGGGGCGGGAGTCCCGCTCCAGGTGGTCGGGCTCCGGAAGTTTTCCGCCGGATGGAAAGAGGGCCGAGGTGGCTCGGGGTCATAGGCCGGGCCGGGGTCCGCCCGGTACGTGGGCCGCTCTGGCTCCTCGCGCCGGTCCTCTGGCCACGCAGGCGGCTCCCGGTCCTCGCGCCGGTCCTCTGGCCACGCGGGCGGCTCCCGCTCCTCGCCGTCCTCCGGCCAGGATGAGTACTGGTACGTCGGCCCGGGCTCGTCACCGGGGTACCGGTTGCTCACGTCGTGCCCGCCTTCAGGGCCGGCCGGCGGCCGCCCGCGCCGGCGTGGAGCCTGCGGTCAGGCGTACCTGGCCGAGTCTCGTGCTCGCGCGTGGTCATCCGGGGCCTCCGGTGGGTAGCGGGAATCAGTGGCGTCGTTGCCTGCTTCGACGTTAGCGTCTCGGCCGGCCTCCGCGGGCATCCCCGGTGATCGTTTTGCCTCGTCGTCGCCCGGGCTCCCGTCACCTGGGCCGCCGTCCCCGGGGTCACCCGGAGTGTCGCGGAGGCCGCGCCGGATCGCGCGGGCGATCGCGGTCAGCACCAGCACGCCCAGCGCGGCGAAGATGATGATCAGCAGCGTGCTCCCGAACTGGGTGGACTGCACGCTCAGAGCCACCGGGCCGCCCGGCAGCGGCCGGCCGTCCTGGCCGTAGAGGCTCAGCTCCATCTTGGTGGTGCCGACCCCGCCGGAGTGGACCGAGATCTTGACCGTCTCGGTCTGGCCCGCCCCCACCGTGATGAAGCCCTTCGGCAGGTAGCCGTTGACGGTCAGGCGGCTGTTGGGCGGTTCGGTGGCCTGCAACCGGATCCGGATCGCGACCGACAGGCCGTTCTCGATCGAGACCGGCAACGACCCCGAGGACCCGACCAGGGTCGCCCGGCCCGAGTTGATGACCTGCACCTTCCGGTCGACCTGGGTCAGGTAGCCCGATACCCGTTTCAGCATGGCGGCCCCGGCGGTCTGGGCGGCCGCCCCGCCCCGCCAGGCCGACGACTCGGTGGCGGCCACGCCCGTGGTCAGCCGGGCCAGGTACCGGGCCGAGGGCTGGGCCAGGACGCTCTTGTAGGACCGGAGGCCGGCGTCGAGCGCGCCCACCTTCTGGAGGTAGGTCCCGCTCAGCTCGCTCGGGCTGATCTGATTGTCCGGCGGCGCCTGGCGGTGGGCCTGGCCGCTGCGGGCGGCGGAGGCGGCCAGCGCCGACAGCGTGTCCGGGGACAGCCAGGGGGCCGCGGTGGTGTCGCTGAGCAGGTCGGTGGCCAGCGCGGAGGACGGATCCCAGTCCCGGGGCGGCGCTACCACCACCGAGCGAGCGGCCTGCGGGTCTTGCGCCTCGATCATCGCGGTCTCGGCCAGGAACCGCTGACTGACCGCGAACGCGCTGCAGGCCGGCGATGACCCGGCCGCGGGCGCCGAGCCGAGCACGCTGGTCAGCGTCGAGTCGGCCAGCAGGACCTTCATCGTCGTCCCGGCCGGGGTCGCCGTGCTGGTCACCGCGTCATCGGAGGTGGACTCGGATCCGCTGGCCGGCATCTCGCTGCTGGCCAGGATGACGGTGCTGACGCCGTTGACCGCCAGGTTGCCGAGCACGCTGGAGTCGGCCAGCCCGTCGGCCGGCCAGGCGACCGAACTCGGCCGGTAGCCGTCCCCCAGCAGCGTGCTCGCACTCGACCGGCCCTGGGTGAAGGCCGCCCGCAGGTCACTGTCGAGGCCCTGGTGGGTCAGCGCCGCCACGTCGACGTCGTCGTACGGGGTGGTGAACAGCTGGCCGCCGGCGGCGGCCGACCGCACACCCGACAACCACTGGGTGGCGGCCGCGCTGGCCGGGTGGGCCGCACCGCCGGAGCAGTCGATGCTGGCTCCCACCTGATAGGAGCGCGTCATCGTGGAGACGCTGTTCAGCAGGCCCGGGTCGACCGCCCAGGTCAGGCCGGCCTTGGACGCGTACTGCGAGCCGACGCTGAGCAGGGTGTCCAGCCGGCCGCCGGCCGCCACGCTGATGGCCAGGCTGTTACTGGTCAGCGCGGTGCAGGCGCCCTGCTGGGGCGGGTTGATCAGGGGCCAGATCCAGGCGATCTGCAGTGGTTTGCTGACCCCGGCCGCTTTGCCGCCGGGCCAGTACGGCAGGTAGGTGCGCTCGATCCCGACGGTCGCCCCGGATGCGTCGACCGCCTGCACGGCCAGCGGGTACACCCCGAACTGGCCGATGCCGATGGAGTGCACCGACAGCGACAGCTTCCAGGGTGCCGTGGCCCGCGGGGCCAGGGAGTTGCTGACCGGGGCCGGGGTGCCGACCGGGGTGTCGGCGTTCAGCGTGCCCTTCGTGTAGGAGGCCAGGTCGCCCCGGCTGGCCAGCGCGGACGCCGACGACCGGAGCACGACCGACACCACCGGCAGGGTGCGGCGTGAGGTGTTGGTCACCGTGCCGGAGACGGTCACCGTGCTGTTCGCCCCGGCCACCTGCGGGCTGACCGAGTCAATGACCACCGAGGCGGCCTGCGAGCCCGCCGTTTCGGCCGCCCCGGCCGGGCGGGCCGACGTCAGCAGGCAGGCGCTGGCGGCCGCCAGGAAGGCGGCGACGAGGGCGAGGGTTACCGTCGCCCGGGCCCGGGCGCCCGGCGCGGCATGCTGACGGGGCACGCCAGGAATGTTATTGCCGTTTTCTGGGTGGAGCCGGCGTGCGCGATGATCCCGCACCCCCCGGCGGCCGTTGCTGCACGTCGATTGCTCCTTTTTTCCCGGTCGGCCGCTTGGCGGCGGCCGCTTCGCGCCGGGTATCCTCAGCTTTTCCTGCCCAGAACCGTCAATACCCTCGATGGCCGTGCTGAATTCCACTTCCCCCTCCCTGGTGAACCCTGTGCCCATGCTCAACGACGACCAGCGCAAAGCGGCCGCCGCCCTGTTGCGGCGGGTCTCGCCGATCGCCGACGAGCTCGGGCGCCGGTTCGCCCGCCGCGGCTACGAGCTGGCGCTGGTGGGAGGCCCGGTCCGGGACGTGTTCCTGGGCCAGGAGCCCGGGGACTTCGACCTGACCACGAACGCCCCGCCGCAGGAGATCCTCCGGATCGTGAACGGCTGGGCGGACTCGGTGTGGACGGTCGGCATCGACTTCGGCACCGTCGGCCTGCGCAAGGACGGTTCGATCCTGGAGGTCACCACCTACCGCAGCGAGGAGTACCTGCCCCGGTCGCGTAAGCCGGTGGTGCAGTACGGCACCTCGCTGGAAGGAGACCTGCGGCGCCGGGACTTCACCGTCAACGCGATGGCCGCGCGGCTGCCCGGCCACGAGCTGGTCGACCCGTTCGGGGGCCTGACCGCGCTGCGGGAGAAGGTGCTGCGGACCCCCGGGTCGCCGGACGAGTCGTTCTCCGACGACGCGCTCCGCATCCTGCGGGCCGCCCGGTTCGCCGCCAAGCTGGGTTTCACGGTGGCCGACGACGTCCGCGAAGCCATGGGCCGGCACGCCGGGCAGCTGCTCGAGGACGTGTCCGTCGAGCGGATCACCGACGAGCTGAGCAAGCTCATGCTGACCCCGGACCCGGCCCGCGGCATCGACCTGCTCGTGCAGACCGGCGTCGCCGGCCAGGTGCTGCCGGAGGTGCCGCAGCTGCGGCTGGAGGCCGACGAGCACTACCGGCACAAGGACGTCTACCAGCACTCGCTCACCGTGCTGCGGCAGGCCATCGGGCTGGAGGCGCGTTACGGCCTGACCGGCGACCTGGTGCTGCGGCTGGCCGCGCTGCTGCACGACATCGGCAAGCCGAAGACCCGCTCGAAGCTGCCCGACGGCCGGGTCGCCTTCCACCATCACGAGGTCGTCGGGGCCAAGATGGCCCGCAGGCGGCTGATCGCGCTCCGGTTCCCCAAGGACGTCGTGGCCGACGTCTCCGAGCTGGTCAAGCTGCACCTGCGGTTCCACGGGTACGGCGACGCGGAGTGGACCGACTCGGCGGTCCGCCGGTACGTGCGCGACGCCGGCCCGCTGCTGACCCGGCTGAACGCGCTGACCCGGGCCGACTGCACCACCAGGAACAAGGCCAAGGCGGACCGGCTGGCCCGGGCCTACGACGACCTGGAGGAGCGGATCGCGCGGCTGTCCCAGGAGGAGGAGCTGGCCAGGCTCCGGCCCGAGCTCAACGGCAACGACATCATGCGGATCCTCGGCATACCCGGCGGCCCGCTGGTCGGCCGGGCCTACAACTTCCTGCTGGAGCTGCGAATCGAGGAGGGCCTCATCGGCCCCGAGCGCGCCACTCAGGAGCTGCTGCGCTGGGCCGAGGCCGAGGGGTTGCCGGTGCCCCCCACCGACCCCGGCGAGGCCCCTGGTTCCGATGACGGGGACGAGCCGGCCGACAGCTCCTGACGGCGGTGGCCGTTGCCGTAGCGGGCGTACACCAGCGCGGCCAGCAGGTAGCCGGCCCCGGCCACCACGATCAGCGGATACGACTTGCCGTTCACCGGGATGATCAGCGCTCCCACCACGGCCCCGACGACGAAAATGCCGTTGAACATCATGTCGTACAGGGCGAACGCCCGGCCCCGGTAGGTGTCGCTGACCTGCTCCTGGATGATCGTGGTGGCCGAGATCGCGATGCCCTGACCGGTCAGCCCGAGCGCGAACCCGATGAACAGGAACGCCGGCTGCCGGAAGGTGGCCCCCGGCGCCACGGCCAGCCCGGAGACGGCCAGCAGGACCGCGATCCAGGTGTGCTTGCTCACCCGCCGGGTGATCCACGGGGAGATGACCGCCGCCAGCCCGTAGCCCACCGCGGTCACCACCACCACCAGGGTGAAGTGGCTGAGCGCGGCGTTGCCGCTGCCCCCCGGGTAGAAGTAGTTCCGGTACAGCAGGATCGACATCAGGAACGCGATCCCGAACAGCACCCGGTACGCCCCGACGGCCCCCAGCGCTCCGGCCGGCCCGGCTGCCGCGCCAGGTACCGCACCCCGTCGGCCAGGCCGCCCAGCACGTCCCGCAGTTCCCGGGCCAGCACCCTCGGCCCGGCGCCCGGTTCGTGCCGGGGGCCCAGCGCGTCCCGGTGCATGGCCGTCGCGGACAGCCCGGCCAGCAGGTAACAGCCCGCAGCCACCAGCACGATCACCGCCGCACTGCCGTGGCCGCCCCCCAGCAGCAGCCGGATGCCGACCCCGGCCACGCCGGCCACCGTGGTCACGATGCCGCCGATCGTCGGGGCGATCGAGTTGGCCATGACCAGCTTGTCGCCCGGCACCACGTGGGGCAGGGCGGCCGACAGTGAGGCCAGGAAGAACCGGTTCACGCCGAGCGCGGCCAGCGCGCTGACGTAGAGCGGGACCCCCAGCTCGCCCGAGGCGATCAGCAGCGCCGTCACCGCGACCAGCACCGCCCGGACGAGCGCCGAGACGAGCAGGATCTGCCGCCGCGACCAGCGGTCGATGAACACCCCGGCGAACGGCCCGATGAACGAGTAGGGCAGGTACAGCACGGCGAACGCCTCGGCCGCGGCCGCCGGGTTCGGGTAGGTGGTCGCCGAGAAGAACACGTAGGCGCCGAACCCGGCCGTGTAGATGCCGTCGCCGGCCTGCGATATCAGCCGCGTGGTGAACAGGCGGCGGAAGTCTCGCTCGCTGAGCACCGACCGCAGGTCCAGGGCGAACGAGGACCGGAGGGTACGCGCGACGCCGGGCAGGGGCACCTGTTCAGCCTACGGTGCCCCGGCCCGGCGCCAGATGAGTGACGGAGCCGGGTGGGTCAGCGCTCGACGTCGCCGCGGATGAACTTCTCCACCAGGTCGCGGCAGACGTCGTCGCCGAACTGCTCCGGCGGCGACTTCATGAAGTACGAGGACGCCGAGGTGATCGGGCCGCCGATACCGCGGTCCTTGGCGATCTTCGCCGCCCGCAGGGCGTCGATGATCACGCCGGCCGAGTTGGGCGAGTCCCAGACCTCCAGCTTGTACTCCAGGCTGAGCGGCACGTCGCCGAAGGCCCGGCCCTCGAGCCGGACGAACGCCAGCTTGCGGTCGTCCAGCCAGGGCACGTGGTCCGACGGCCCGATGTGCACGTCCGCGCCGGCCATCTCGTGCGGGATCTGGGAGGTGACGGACTGGGTCTTCGAGATCTTCTTGGACTTGAGCCGGGTGCGCTCGAGCATGTTCTTGAAGTCCATGTTGCCGCCGACGTTGAGCTGGTAGGTGCGCAGCAGCTCGACGCCGCGGTCCTCGAACAGCTTGGCCAGCACGCGGTGGGTGATGGTGGCCCCGACCTGCGACTTGATGTCGTCGCCGACGATCGGCACCCCGGCCTCGGTGAACTTGGCCGCCCACTCCGGGTTGGAGGCGATGAACACCGGCAGCGCGTTGACGAACCCGACACCAGCGTCGATCGCGCACTGGGCGTAGAAGCGGTCCGCCTCTTCCGAGCCGACCGGCAGATAGCTGACCATCACGTCGGCACGGGCCTCGCGCAGCGCGGCCACCACGTCCACGGCCGGCTGGTCGGACTCGGTGATGATGTCGCGGTAGTACTCGCCCAGGCCGTCGAAGGTCGGGCCGCGCTGCACGGTCACGCCGGTCGGCGGCACGTCTGCGATCTTGATGGTGTTGTTCTCACTGGCGTTGATCGCGTCGGCCACGTCAACGCCGACCTTCTTGGCGTCCACGTCGAACGCGGCGACCACCTCGACGTCCCGCACGTGGTACGGGCCGAACCTGACGTGCATGAGCCCAGGCACCCGGCTGCTGTCGTCGGCGTCCTTGTAGTACTCCAGGCCCTGGACGAGGGAAGAAGCGCAGTTGCCCACGCCCACGATGGCCACACGTACCGAACCCATCAGGATGACTCCTTTTTGTCCTTGCTCATGCGTTGTAGTTGCTCCTGCTGCCGCTCCGTGGCGATCAGCTCGTTCAGCCAGCGGACCTCCCGCTCGACCGATTCGAGCCCGTGCCGCTGCAGCTCGAGGGTGTAGCTGTCCACCCGTTCGCGTGTGCGGGCGAACGCCGCCCGGACGCTTTCCATCCGTTCTTCCAGCCGGCTGCGGCGGCCCTCCAGGATGCGCAGGCGGATGTCGGCGCGGGTCTGCCCGAAGAAGGCAAAATGCACACCGAATCCGTCGTCGTCCCAGGCGGCCGGGCCTGCCTCGCTGAGCAGCTCGTGCAGCCGGTCCTTACCTTCCGCGGTGAGCCGGTACACGATCCGGGAGCGGCGGCCCGCACGGGCCGGGTGCGCCGGGTCCGGGTCCGGCTGCTCCTCGGCGATGAGGCCCCGGGTCAGCAGATCCTTCAGCGCCGGGTACAGCGACCCGTACGAGAAGGCGTGGAACGCGCCCAGCACCGAGCTGAGCCGCTTGCGCAGCTCGTACCCGTGCATGGGTGACCCATCCAGGATCCCGAGTATTGCTAGCTCCAGGACGCCGGACCGCTTACCTGTCACGTACTCACCCCCGGCCTGCTGGCCAGCCCCCGCAGACTTGTTGCCGATACTATTTTTCGATGTATCTGCCCGATGTCTCAGTTCGATGTATCGAGCCGATACATCAGGAGGATATAGACCGTCCCAGACTTACGCAAGAGGGCGAATCCGGGCTCGGCGTCGCCGGGGGTTCCGACGTACCCTGTCGGTCATGAGGACGAGGCGCTCCGTCGTGGACTACGGGCTGGCCCGCCGGGCCACGCTCGCGTCCGTATACGCTGGTCACACCACCGTGACCGATGTCTGCGATGCGCATCCGTACCTGCTGCGCGCGGCCAAGTTCCACGGGGAGCCAACCGAAACCCGCTGCCCGATCTGCAAGAAGGCCAAGCTCACCCACGTCACCTACGTCTACGGGGACGAGCTCGGGCAGTACGAGGGCCGGGTCAAGCGCGGCCCGGAGCTGGATGAGATGGCCGCCGAATACGGCGAATTCCGGGTCTATGTGGTCGAAGTCTGCCAAAATTGCAGCTGGAACCATCTGGCGACGTCCTACGTTCTTGGCACGGGCGAGCCGCGGGTACGGCGTGGCCGTCGCGCGCGGACCGGTCAGTGAGCGTAATTAATCCGTCAGCTGGTTACCGCGGGGACCTGGCCCCGGGAAAAGCTATTGTGAGCCGCGACGGTCGCAACGCACCGTAAGGTCGTTGCAGTAACGCGAGGTCCGGAATGTCACAGGAAGTGCACCGGAAGGCACGTTGGATCGCGACGGTGCGATAGAGCGGACGTGCCAGCGGCGGCCGACTCCCGTGGGTACCGTTTAGTGTTCGGCGGTGCTGCCTAGCCGCCATCCGCTCAGCCAACAGCGAGGGTGTGTGAGCAGCAGAAACGTCAGTCAGTCCTACCGGTCGCAGCCCGACGACGGCTGGAGCCGTAGTCCGGACTGGCCAGATCGTACCGGTGGCCAGCGCCGCCGCGATGACGGCTACCCGTCGTCAGGGTCAGCCGGTCCCAGGTTCGTGCCGACTGGCAACTATGCCCAGGACACCCACCGGCAGGCAGGCCGATCGGACCGGTACAGCGATGGTTACGGGCCCCGGTACGCCGGTCCGGGCGGCCGCGGACCCGGCGGGCGCGGGCCAGGCGGGCGAGGGCCCGGCGGCCGTGGCCCGGGCGGTGGCAACGGCGGCGGGGGCGGTCGGCGCGCGGCCACTGGTCCCGGCCGGAGCAAGGTCAAGGGCAGCTGGTGGCGGCACTGGACCTGGCGCAAGGCGATCGCGGTGCTCGCGATCGGTGCCGGTGCCTTCATCCTGCTGATCGTGGCGGGGATCAGCTTCGCCTACGCGACCACGGCGGTCCCCTCGGATGCCGCCCAGGCCGCGACCCAGCAGCAGTCGACCGTCTACTTCGGCGACGGCAAGACCACGGTCGGCACCTTCGGCAGCACCGACCGGCAGGTGCTGACCTACAACGAGATCTCGCCCTACATGCGCGACGCGGTGGTGGCGGCCGAGGACCGGGGCTTCTACAACGAAGGCGGCGTGTCGCCCAAGGGCATCGTCCGCGCCGCCTACGAGGACGTGTTCAACAGCGGCGGCAGCGGCGGCTCGCTGCAGGGTGGCTCGACCATCACCCAGCAGTTCGTGCGCAACTACTACGCCAACATCGGGAGCCAGCAGACCGCGACCCGCAAGCTCAAGGAGATCTTCGTCTCGCTGAAGGTGGCCAAGGAGAAGTCCAAGGCCTGGATCCTGACCAACTACCTGAACACCATCTACCTCGGTGAAGGCTCCTACGGGGTGGGGGCCGCGGCCCAGACCTACTTCGGCGAGCCCGCCTCCAAGCTCACGGTGGCGCAGGCCGCGATGATCGCGGCCGTCATCCAGAGCCCCAGCTACTACCCGACCCCGGCCGGTCACGCGGCCCTGGTCTCCCGCTGGCACTACGTGCTGACCGGCCTGGTCGACATGGGCGACCTGACCGCCCAGCAGGCCGCCGCCGAGAAGTTCCCGGCCGTGCTCAGCGCTCAGGATCAGCACACCGGCTCATCCCCGTACGACCAGTACCTCCTCGGCCTGGTCAAGAACGAGCTGGAAGCGACCTACCACTACACGCCGGCCGAGATCGACAACGACGGGCTGCACATCACCACCACCGTCAGCAAGCACATGATGGACCGGCTCTACTCAGCGGTGAACACCAACGTGAAGCAGATGGCCGCCGACGGCGGGGCGCTGCCCTCCTACGCCCTGATCGGCGCGGAGCTGCAGAACCCGCAGAACGGGGCGATCATCGCCTTCTACGGCGGCGTCGGCGCGAACACGCCCGCCAAACAGTGTCACTTCTGTCAGGACAACACCGTGCTCAGCCGCGAGCAGGTGGGCTCCTCGTTCAAGCCGTACGTGCTGGCCACCGCGGTCCAGCAGGGCATGAACGTGCAGACCACCCAGCTGGACGGGTACAGCCCGCTGTGGATCCCGCCGGCCACCGAGCCGAACACGCCAGCGGCCCGCTCGGCGGACCAGGCCGTACCGGAATCGGCCAAGGAAACGAACGACAGCAACGAGAGCTTCGGCCCGATGAGCGTGGCCCAGGCCGAGGCGCAGTCGTCCAACACCGCGTTCACCGACCTCATCCACCGGGTCGGCACCCAGAACGTGGTCAACACGGCCAAGCAGTTCGGGGTGAACGCCTCATCCCTGCGCGAGGGCGGCTCCGGGCTTCAGGGCACCGTCGGCGAGGTCGGTATGGCCCTGGGCATCGACTCGCTGTCGGTCAACGAGCAGGACACCATGCTGGCCACGCTGGACGACAACGGCACCTACCACGCGGCCCACGTCATCCAGCAGATCACTCAGGGCACGGTGGCCAAGCCGGCCCTGGTGAAGTCCAATCAGGTGCTGACCCCCGCCCAGGACTCGCAGGTCCAGTACGCGATGTCGTTCGACACGGTGAACGGCACCGGTACCGCCGCGGCCATGAGCGACGGCCGGCCGATCATCGCCAAGACCGGCACCACCGACAACGCCCAGTCCGCGTTCTTCATCGGCGCGATCCCGCAGTACGCGCTGTCGGTCGGCATCTTCACCGAGAACCAGAGTGACAAGACGACGGAGACGCTGAACAACCTGGGCGGCAACGTCGGCGGTGGTTTCGGTGGCTACTGGCCGGCCCGCATCTGGAACACGTTCGCCGAGAACGAGTGGTCCTCGCTGCCGATCCAGCAGTTCCCGACCCCGCAGTTCGGCGGCCAGACGTGGAACATGTTCGGTGCCGCCGGGGTGCCCGCGGCGACGCCCGCTCCCACCAAGAGCGCCACCAAGCAGGCCACCCAGCCGAGCCAGCCGGCCCAGCCCTCGCAGCCGGCGGGCTTCCAGCCGAGCCAGCAGCCCTCGGCCAATCCCCAGCCGTCCGGGGCCAACCCGGGCGGTACGGGTAACGGCGCCGGCGGGGGTGGCGGCGGCGGGACCGGAGGGGGGCCGCGGCCAGAGCGGCAACGCGCTGAGAGGCGCGGCGCTGGCCCTGCCGCTCGGCCCGCTGAGCTGGCGATGGTCGCGGCGGCGGAGACGGAAGCGTCGCTGAGCATGCCCGATGCTTCCGCGGGGGCGGCGGGACGATCCGCCAGATCGGTAGCCCTGCTCGCCGGGAGCACCAGCGTCCTGGTCGGCGCCGCGTTGCTGGGAGCCGTGCTCGCGTTCCTGGAGAAGGTGCCGTGCCGGGCCGGGGCCTGGAACAGCTACGCCAGGCAGTTCCAGGATGCCTGCTACACCGACATCTACCCGCTCTACTACAACGAGGGGCTCAACGCGGGCAAGGTGCCCTACACCGGGCACCACGTCGAGTACCCGGTGCTGATCGGCGGGGCCATGCAGGCCGTCGCCTGGCTGGTCCACCCGATCGCCGACCCGTACGTCCGCGGCCGTGAGTTCTTCGACATCACGGTCATCCTGCTGATCATCTGCGCGGTGGCCGGGGTGGTGGCCACCGCGCAGGCGGCCGGCCCGGCCCGGCGCTGGGCCGCGCTGCTGGTGGCGCTGGCTCCCGGGCTGGTGCTGTCGGCCTTCGTCAACTGGGACCTGATCGCGATGGCGCTGGCCGCCGGGACCCTGGCGGCCTGGGCAGCCCGCCGCAACGTGATCGCCGGGGTGCTGGCGGGCCTGGCGGTGGCGACCAAGTTCTACCCGCTGATCTTCTTCGGCCCGCTGTTGCTGCTGTGCCTGCGAGCAGGCCGGATGCGGGATTTCTGGGTCACGTTCAGCTCCGCCACCGCGGCCTGGCTGGCCGTGAACGTGCCGGTCATCATCGTGGCGCCGTCGGGCTGGGCCACCTTTTACCAGTTCAGCAAGACCAGGCCGGCCGACTGGGGCTCGATCTGGTACCTGTTCGAGCACTTCGATATCCCCGTGCTCGGCCTCACCGGTACCGGCACCTTGAACCTGATGACCGCGGTCGGGCTCGTGATCGGCTGCCTGGCCATCGCGCTGCTGGCGCTGGCCGCCCCGCGCCGTCCCCGGCTGCCTCAGCTCTGCTTCCTGGTGCTGGCCGTGTTCCTGATGACCAACAAGGTGTGGTCCCCGCAGTACGTGATCTGGCTGGTGCCGTTCGCGGTGCTGGCCCGGCCCCGGTTCTGGCCCTACGTGCTGTGGCAGCTGGCCGAGGTCGGCTATTTCTTCGCGATCTGGGGTTATCTCATCTTCGTCTACCGCAACGGCGCGGTCATCCCCGGCTACAACGGCATCAGCACCGGCTGGTACTTCGCGGCCCTGCTGCTGCGGTTCGGCACGGTCGCGCTGCTCTGTGGCTACGTGGTCCGCGACATCCTGCGGCCGGACCGCGACGTGGTCCGCCTGGACGGCGAGGATGACCCGGCCGGCGGTGTGCTGGCCGGCGCACCCGACCGGTTCGTGCTGCGGCTGCGGCGCGCGCCGGCCGCGCCGTCCATGGTCAGCGCGCGGCCAGGTGGTCCCTGAGCCAGCGCACGTCGCCGGCCAGGCTGCCGTCGGTGTCGGGGGTCTCGCACACCACCGGGGCGCCGGCCGCCCGTACCACCCCGAGGATCAGCTCCGGGTCGATGGTGCCGTCGGTCAGGTTCGCGTGCCGGTCCCGGCTGGAGCCGAACGGATCGCGCGAGTTGTTGCAGTGCACCAGGTCGATCCGGCCGGTGATCGCCTTGATCTTGTCCACCACGTCGGCCAGGTCGAGCCCGGCCGAGTTGGCGTGGCAGGTGTCCAGGCAGAACCCGACCTGCCCATCGCCCTCACCGCCGGAGATCCCGGCCGTCACCGCGTCCCACAGGCGGCCGATGGCGTCCAGCGTCCTGGCCATCGCGTTGGTCCCGCCCGCGGTGTTCTCGATCAGCAGCGGGATCGGCCGCTCGACCCGCTCCATCACCTTCTGCCAGTTCGCGTAGCCCTCGGCCGGGTCGACGCCGTTGTTCACGTGCCCGCCGTGCACGATCAGGCCCTTGGCCCCGACCGACGCGGCCGCCTCGAGCTGCTGGGTCAGAATCTTCCGGCTGGGGATCCGGATCCGGTTGTTGGTGGTCGCCACGTTGACCACGTACGGCGCGTGAATATAAGCATCTGTGCCCGCCGCCGCGAACGCCGCCTTGAGGTCGTCCGGGTCGCCCGGGACGACCGGTCCCTTCCAGCCCTGCGGATCCCCGAGGAAGTACTGCACCGCGTCGGCGCCGCGCGCGGTCGCCTGGCCGAGCGGGTCGGGCTCGTCGATGTGCACACCGATACGCACCATGACCCGAGCCTAATGGGCGTAGCCCCCGGGGGGCCTGGGGGCTTACGCCCCCGAGGCCAACACCGTCCAGCGGCCGGTGGTGTCAGACTCAGCCGGAGAAGCCGCCCGCGGCCAGGCCGAGGACACCCCCGACGAACCCGGCGATCATCCCGGTGACGATGATGATGCGCTCGTTCCTGGTGCTCGAGATCATCTGGAAATAAAAGCCGATGACCAGCGAGAGTGCGCCGGTGACGGTGGCGATCACGTGCAGGGCGGCCGGCGCCGACGGCGCGTTCCGGACCACCATGCCCAGCACGAACGACACCAGACCGAGCACGATCGTCACTCCGGCCGCCGCGGCCAGGACCACCGTGCCGGTGCCGTGCATGCTGAACGGCGACGGCTGCTCCCCGGTCTGCTCCGTCCCTGGCGTTCTGGTGTCCGCCACGTCCGCCACCTCCAACTCGGGACCTCCCCGCACCTGCTGATCCCGATTCTTCCCCCGCCAGGTCACAGAATCACCCCCACCTCCATGACTAGCCGGTAGCGGATGAGATGTGCCCGCATAGTGGTTATGACCTGCAGCGGCGGCGATGCGGCCCGGAATGTCGGTGGCCCACGGTAAGCTGGCCGCGCTGTGAGATTGACGGAGGGCCATCCGGAGCCACCGTTCTCCAGCTCCTCCTGTCACGGAGAGACCGTGACCGCGCAGTCCAGAGGAGGCAAGGATCGCGCATGCGTAACTACGAGATGATGATCATTCTCGACCCGACCCTCGAGGAGCGGACCGTACAGCCGTCCCTCGAGCAGTTTCTCCAGATCGTTCCCACTGGTGGGGGCAAGGTGGAGAAGCTGGACATCTGGGGGAGGCGCCGCCTCGCCTACGACATCGACAAGCGGGCCGAGGGGATCTACGCGGTGGTCGACCTGACCGCCGAGCCCGACACGGTCCGGGAGCTGGACCGTCAGCTCAACCTCAACGAAGCCGTGCTCCGCACCAAGGTCGTGCGGCCGCAGGTCCACTGACCGGGGCACAGCGACCCATCCGCACGAGCACTACGCCAGGACCGGGAGAGCCCGATGGCAGCAGGAGACACCCAGATCACGATCGCGGGCAACCTCGTTGACGACCCCGAACTTCGTTTCACGCCGTCCGGTCAGCCGGTCGCGCGCTTCCGCGTGGCCTCGACGCCGCGCTTCCGCGACAACGCCAGCGGCGAGTGGAAGGACGGCGACAGCCTGTTCCTGACCTGCAACGTCTGGCGGCAGGCGGCCGAGAACGTGGCCGAGAGCCTGCAGCGGGGCATGCGCGTCATCGTTCAGGGACGGCTGCGTCAGCGGTCGTACGAGACCAAGGAAGGCGAGAAGCGCACCGTCTACGAAGTCGAGGTCGACGACGTGGGCCCGTCGCTCCGCAACGCCTCAGCGAAGGTAGCCAAGGTCAGCCGGTCCGGAGGCGGATTCGGCGGCGGCCAGGGCGGCCAGAGCTACGGCGGTGGCGGCGGCGGCAACGGATCCGGCGGTTCCTCTGGCGGCGGCGGCGGTGGTGGCCGGGCCGAGGCTGACCCCTGGGCCACCTCGGACGCCGGCGGGTTCTCCGACGAGCCGCCGTTCTAGCCGTTCCGGCCGGGGCCACGGCCCCATCTCATTACCCATACCGACCATCCCCGCCTCGGGCGGGGCTCTGAACAGGAGCACCACGATGGCCAAGCCACCGATTCGCAAGCCAAAGAAGAAGGTCTGCGTTTTCTGCCAGGAGAAGATCTCCTACGTGGATTACAAGGACACCGGTCTGCTGCGGAAGTTCATTTCCGACCGCGGCAAGATCCGCGCACGCCGGGTCACCGGTAACTGCACGCAGCACCAGCGGGACGTCGCCACGGCGATCAAGAACGCCCGCGAGATGGCGCTGCTGCCCTACACGAGCACGGCTCGCTGAGTCCGGGGGAGGTAAACGACATGAGCAGGACGCCAATGAAGCTCATCCTCACCCAGGAGGTCAGCGGCCTCGGAGCCCCCGGTGACGTCGTCGACGTCGCCGCCGGCTACGGGCGCAACTACCTGATCCCGCGCGGGTTCGCCATGCAGTGGACCCGGGGCGCCGAGAAGCAGGTCGAGCTGATCCGCCGGGCCCGTTCGGTCCGCGAGATCCGCAGCCTGGACGACGCCAAGGTCGCCGCCGGCGAGCTGGCGAGCCTCCGGGTGCGCCTGCCCCGGCGGGCCGGCGCCAACGGCCGCCTGTTCGGCTCGGTCGGCCCGTCCGACATCGCCGACGCGGTCCGCGCGGCCGGCGGCCCGGAGCTCGACCGCCGTCGCATCGAAGTCCCCGACCCGATCAAGACCGCCGGGACCCACCAGGTCCGGGTGCGTCTCCACCCCGAAGTCACCGCCACCATCGACCTCGAGGTCGTCGCGGCCTGACCAAGGACCCTGGGTCACCAACGCAGCGGCCGCGCCTCAGGACACTCCGTCCGAGGCGCGGCCGTTCCGTCTGCCCGGGGCCCGCGTGCCCCAGGAGTCCCACCGTCTACTCCAGTCCCAGGGGCCAGGGGCGCCGCGCATTATCCGGGCCGGCTCCTCCAGCCTCAACGGTGCTGCGCATCTCGCTGCGCGAGACACGCCTTCGGCGTGCCGTTGACCCTAGAGACCTCGGCCGGCCCGGCGGGCCGTTTCACGGCCGGGCCAAGGCCCGGCCCGCCGCGCGCGGCGCCCCCTCACACCCAGCGCGCTCCACCAGCCCCGGGCACCCCCCATCAGCCCTGGGTGCCCCAGCAGCGGGCGCAGGGCAACGATGACCCAGGTGTCCCGGCGCCGCCGCCCAGCGCGCTGCCCTTGCCGGTCCGGTTCACCACCGGGTCGATGGCGCCAGCGGTCCGGCCAGGCCGGTACGGTGGCGCCGTCCACCCCGTGTGTGCCCAGCACCAGGCACCACACCAGGCCCACCGGCCCGTCGCGTCTCGCACGCCGCGGCTCACTGTGCGCCCATTGGCGCCTTCGGGCGTGTTGGAGCGCGCCCGTTGGCGCCTTTGGGCGTGTGATTACGCGCTGGGCTACTCGCGCGGCGGGGGTGCTCGTAGGCGGCGCGCAGGCGGGCCACTTCGGGGTCGAGGTCGGCCAGCATGGCCCAGATGGCGGCGACCCGGGTACTCAGCTCCTGGGCCGCCAGCCCGGTCTCCGCGTCCTCGGCCAGCTGGTCAATTGCGCTGATGACCTGGGAGATCGCCCCGTCCTCGATCGAACACACGCTCGGATCCTAGCGGCGGCCGGTGACAAGACACGCCGGCATCGCGCCAATCTCCCGGTCAGTTCAGATGGTCTCCCATGACTCCCAGGATCGGCTCCTCGCCCCCGAACTCCGGCGCTCATCTCCCCGCCGCTCCGTGGGCCGCCTGCGGCGGTCACGGCCCTCCAGACCGCCACCCGCGACAAGCACCACCACCCCTCCCACAAGCCCCGGATCACCCTTTTCAATATCCAATTCTCTGCCCGGACGGTGACCGGGACGGGATAGCGACCGTACGGGCGGTCACCGGTACGGCGGGGGTACTGCCTGTGGATAACTCCCATGGACTGTGGATGGATCTTCGGGGGCAATCTTTTTTCCGCGCACAGGGAGTGTGTGGCGTTGTTGCAGGTCAGGAGCCTCAACGGTCGTGTAAGGGGCGAGTCTTCACAGCTGACTCCCCAGGCTGTGCACAGTGTCAGCGGCGTGTCTTCACAGACTGTCCACAGGGCTGTGCACACCAGGAGTTGGCGTCTCCGCGCCACTGCCGGCAAACTGTCGTACCCGTGCGTTAGAACAGAACCATCACCAGCTCGCGCGACCCCCCGCGCACACGAAAACCCAGGAGGTGCAGCCGCGTGAGCGTCGCCGAGATCGCGCCCCGAGGCGACGAGTTCGAGCGGACACCGCCGCACGACGTCGCCGCGGAGCAGTGTGTGCTCGGCGGGATGCTGCTGTCCAAGGACGCCATCTCCGACGTCATCGAGGTCATCCGGCCGCACGACCACTACCGGCCCGCCCACCAGGTCATCCACGAGGTGGTGCTCGACCTGTACGGCCGCGGTGAGCCGGCCGACGCGATCACCGTGGCGAACGAGCTGACCCGGCGCGGTGAGATCGGCCGGGTGGGGGGCGCGCCGTACCTGCACACGCTGATCGCCTCGGTGCCCACGGCCGCGAACGCCGGCTACTACGCCCGGATCGTGCGCGAGCGGGCCGTCCTGCGGCGCCTGGTCGAGGCCGGCACCCGGATCGTCCAGTTCGGTTACGCCGGCGACGCCGACGCCGACGACCTGGTGGACCGGGCCCAGGCCGAGGTCTACGCGGTCACCGACAGGCGGACCACCGAGGACTACCAGTCGCTGGCCGACATCATGCCGGGCGCGCTGGACGAGATCGAGGCCATCGGCAGCCGCGGCGGCGCGATGACCGGGGTGCCGACCGGGTTCGCCGACCTCGACTCGCTCACCAACGGCCTGCACCCGGGCCAGATGATCGTCATCGCCGCCCGGCCCGCCATGGGCAAGTCGACGCTGGCTCTGGATTTTGCTCGCGCCGCTGCCATAAAGACCCAGCTGACCACCGCGTTCTTCAGCCTGGAGATGGGTCGCAACGAGATCACCATGCGGCTGCTGTCGGCCGAGGCCCGGGTCGGGCTGCACACCATGCGCACCGGGCAGATGAGCGACGACGACTGGACGCGGCTGGCCCGGCGGATGAGCGAGGTCGCGGACGCCCCGCTGTTCATCGACGACTCGCCGAACATGTCGATGATGGAGATCCGGGCCAAGTGCCGCCGGCTCAAGCAGCGGCACGAGCTGAAGATGGTCATCATCGACTACCTCCAGCTGATGTCCTCGCCCAAGCGGACCGAGAACCGCCAGCAGGAAGTCTCCGAGATGTCCCGGTCGCTCAAGCTGCTGGCCAAGGAGCTGGAGGTCCCGGTCATCGCGCTGTCCCAGCTCAACCGCGGTCCCGAACAGCGCACCGACAAGAAGCCGCAACTGTCGGACCTGCGCGAATCGGGCTGCCTGACCAGCGCCACCCGGATCCTGCGGGCGGACACCGGAGCCGAGAGCACCCTCGGTGAGCTGCTGGCCTCGGGCGAGCGCGATGTGCCGGTGTGGTCTCTCGACGAGAAGCTGCGGCTGGTGCCGCGGACCATGACTCACGTGTTTCCCAGCGGGACCAAGGAAGTCTTCCAGGTCCGGCTGGCCTCCGGACGCGTGGTGCAGGCAACGGCCAACCACCCGTTCCTCACCTATGACGGCTGGCGCCCCTTGGGCGACCTCACGGCGGGAAGCCGAGTTGCTGCTCCGCGGCACACCCCGGGCCCGCTCGAAACGCGGCCGATGGCTGAGCCGGAAATCATCCTGCTGGCCCATCTGCTCGGTGACGGGTCGTTCGTGCGCCGGCAGCCGATCCGCTATGCGAGTACGGACGAGGCGAACCTAGCCGCCGTAGCCACCGCGGCCGAGCACTTTGGGATCACAGCTGTCCGCGATGAGTATCCAGCGGCCAGGTGCACGACGATGCGGCTCCCTGCGCCGTACCGGCTCGCCCGTGGCCGCCGAAATCCGGTCGCGGAGTGGCTCGACTCACTGGGCCTGTTCGGGCTGCGCAGCTACGACAAGTTCCTCCCTGCCCCGATCTTCGCCCTGCCCAAGCAGCAGGCTGCACTGTTTATCCGCCACCTGTGGGCGACTGACGGATGCGTCTGGTGGGACGCAACCGCTCGCCAGGCCCGGGTGTACTTCGCGTCCACCAGCAGGCGGATGGTGGACGATCTGGCCAGGCTGCTGCTGCGTTTCAACATCATGACCCGCATCAAGGAGACAAGGAAGGGTGCCTACCGGCCCTGCTATCACATGGTGATCTCCGGTGCCGAAAACCAGTTGAGGTTCCTTCAGGGCATTGGCGTCCACGGCGCCCGGGGCGTCACGGCGGACCAGCTGATCGGCATCCTGAGCGCGGTCAAGGGCAACACCAATCTGGACACCATCCCGAAGGACGTCTGGGACCGCGTGCGTACTGCGCTCCATGAGCAGAAGATGCCCGTGCGCCAGTTCGCGGCCGCGCTCGGAACGCAATTTTGCGGCAGCACCATGTGGAAGCACGCGCCCAGCCGTGCGCGCCTGTCCCGGGTGGCCGCGGTCCTGGACAATGCCGAACTGGACATGATCGCCACCAATGACGTCTTCTGGGATGAGATCGTGTCGATCGAAAGCCGCGGCGAGCAGTCGGTCTACGACGCCACGGTCCTCGGGTCGCACAACTTCGTGGCCAACGGCATCAGCCTGCACAACAGCATCGAGCAGGACGCCGACATGGTGATCCTGCTGCACCGCGAGGACGTGTACGAGCGCGAGTCACCCAGGGCAGGTGAGGCGGACCTGATCGTGGCCAAGCACCGTAACGGCCCCACCACCACGGTGACGGTCGCCTTCCAGGGTCACTACAGCCGCTTTGTCGACATGGCCCCCAGCTGATCCCAGCTGATGTAGAGTCTCACGTTGCGTTACGTAATCTCACGGTACCGTAGTCACGGTGTCGCCTATAGTAGCGGCCGTCGCGACCCAGGTGGCATCAGTGAGGTGGTGCCATGTCAGCCGAGTCGGCAACGGTGAGCTTCCGGACGGAATCTGGCGTGGCCGAGGGCGAGTCCTGGACGGTTGTCGATAGTGCCGTGCTGTCGGACATTGTGCCGTGGCGGACGTTCCGCTGGCACAAGGGCCAGAGGCACTACTCGGGCATGTACTGGAGCGCGACCATGTCGTCTACGAGTCGCGCCTTGAACTGGCCCGGCTGATCTTTGCTGACTTCGACCGGTCAGTGCATCGCATCCTGGCCCAGCCCTTCCTACTAAAAGTGAAGGTAGGCGGGAAGATCCGTAAGCACGTCCCTGATTACTTCCTGGCCACCGATCACGGTCCTGTCGTCATCGACGTCAAGCCCGAGCACTTTCTGACCAAGCCGACGGTGGCTTACACGTTCGCCTGGACACGGCGCCTGATGGAGGCACGGGGCTGGCAGTACGAGGTCTGGAGTGGGGCACCGTCACCTGAACTGGAGAACCTGCGGTTCCTCGCTGGCTACCGGCGTCCTTGGCTATTCGACGCGACCTTGCTAGACGAGGTGCGTGGCGCGGATGTTGAGGGCCGTACGTTCGGGGAGGCGGTCCGTGGCCTGGACGGCTGTGATCCTGCGGCGGCCCGAGCCGCGATTCTGCACCTGCTCTGGCTTGGTGAGTTGAAGACGGACCGGAGCACGCGTCTGAGCGACCGCCACAAGCTCGCGGGGTCGGCGTGAGCGGCGCTGGCGTGCGGGTGGGAGTCGGAGCCCGGTTCCGGTATGACGGCGAGACCGTCGAGGTGATCGAGATGGCGATTACTGCGACGGGCAACGAGCTCGTGCTGAAAGACCGACATGACCGCGTGATGCGGCTGGCTGTCAAGGAACTGCTGCTATCGGACCGGGCTCAAGTGATCCCGGATAGCCCGGGGCCGTCCAGCGACGACAACATGCGCGCGCCGTCAATCGGGTACAGCCTGGACTGATACCAATCGGCCACTTCGTACGGGGACCCCTAGTCCAGCCTAGCTAGGGGACCAGGCCCAGCTCTCGCGCCCGACTAACGGCCTCGGTGCGGTTGGCTGTACCAAGTTTGTCCAGGATGTGGCTGACGTGTTTCTTGACGGTGTCGATGGTCACGACCAGTTCCCCGGCGACAGCCTGGTTTGACCGGCCCACCGCCAGCATCCCAAGGACCTCTAGCTCGCGGCTGGTCAGCGCCTCGACCAGGCCCGGCACCGCCCCGGCAGGCAACCGCCCGCAGACCGGCATGGCGTGCCCCGGGTCAAATGCACGCTGCAGCCGCGCCAGGCAGCCGAGCGGGACCTCTGCGGCGGCCTGCCCGGCCCGCTGAGCCGCGATCAGCCGGCCCAGCAGCGCGGCCATCGGCGGCCCCTCGTCGGCGAAGATACGGACGTAGCCCTGCGGGCAGGCCAGCGTGAGCGCCTGGGCCAGGGCGGCCACCGCTCCGGCTTCCTCGCCGCTGGCCGCCAGCGCCAGCGCCCGCAGCGCGCCGATCTCGATCAAGCTGCCGGTCCGGTCCTGCGCCCCGGCCGCCGCGTGCAGCCGGTTCAGCAGCGCGAGCGCCCGATCGGGCCGGTCCTGGGCCAGCAGGACCCGGGCCAGCACTAGGTACCCGGGCTCGCGTGGGTAGTCTGGCTCGGCGTCCGCGCTGAGGGCGCGCTCTTGGGTGAAAAGGGCCGCTGCCGGCAGGTCGCCCTGAGCCAGCAGCAGCCGCGCGCGCTGCGCGGGGACCGGGTTGAGCAGGCCCGGCGGACCCGGAGAAGCCTGTTCGGCCTCGGTGATTGCCGCCAGCGCCCCGGCCGGATCACCGGTGGCCTGCCGGATCATCGCCAGCGTGGCCAGGCCGTCGGCCAGCGGGGGGGTGTAGACGAACTGGCGGCACAGCCCGATGCCCTCGATCGCGTGCCGTAGCGCGAGGTCGAGTTCGTCCCGCTGGTAGGCGATCTCGGCCAGACCCACGTAGCTCGGTCCCACGGCCGGCAGCGGCAGGCCGGACGTGACCAGGCTGTCCAGGGCCTGCTCGCAGGTCAGCGCGGCCGCGTCCAGACGGCCCTGTCCGCGCCGGATCAGCACCAACTCGTAGTAGCCCCATGCGATCAGCGTGGGCTGGCTGGTCTCACGCCACCCGGTGACGCTGGCCGCGAAGGCGCGTTCGGCGTCGGTGAGCCGGCCGCGCAGCCATTCGGCCACGGCCAGGAATCCGTGCGCGGTGGCGCTCAGCAGCCGTTCCCCGGGTTTGCTCTCGGCCAGCATCTGCGCGGCGAACGCGGCTGTGGCCTCGGCGTCGCCACGGAGCTGGGCCAGAGCACCCCGGTGCAGCGTGGTCAGAGCTGGGACATTGACCAGGTGGCTGGCCGCGACACCGGCGGTCGGCTCGAACGGCTCATCGGCCCAGCCGGGAGGCGCGCACTCAACCGCGTCCAGGAGCGGTTCCACGACCTCGAGGTGGCCGCTGGTGACGGCCATGAGGGCCTGCGCCAGCATCAGCCGGGGGCGGGACCTGACCACCTCGGTGGGGAGCACCGACAGCCACCGGTGGATGGTCGCCACCTCGCCGCGGAAGTTAAAGACCACGTCGAAGTGCTGCTCGATGATCCGGGCCGCCCAGGTCATCTGCCCGGCCGCCACCGCGTGCCCGATGGCGTCATCGGCCAGCCCATGCTCCTCATACCAGGCTGCAGCGTTAGAGTGCAGCTGCGCCGCGCGGCCCGGCTGTTCCTCTTGCAAACGGGCGCGCAGCAGGTCGGCGAACAAGTGGTGGTAGCGCCACCAGCCGCGCACCTCATCCAGCGGCACCACGAACAGCCCCGCCGCCTCGATTTGCTCCAGCAGCGCCTGGCTGCCGGTGCGGCCGGTGACCGCATCGCACAGCGCGCCGGACAGCCGCTCCAGCACCGAGGTCTCCAGCAGAAACGTGCGCATCGGCCCGCTTTGCTGTTCCAGCACCTCCTCGGCCAGGTAATCCAGCACATAACGGTTGCTGCCGGTGAACTCAGCCACAAACCTGGCCACATCTTCGTGCCCGCGCAGCGACATGCCCGCTAGCTGCAGCCCGGCCGCCCACCCTTCGGTGCGGGCCACCAGCGCCTCCACCTCGGCACCGGGCAGGGCCGCGTTAGGCCCGGCTGCCGCCTGCAGCAGCGCCGCTGCCTCATCCGCGGTGAACCGCAGCTCCGCGGCACGCAGCTCGGCCAGTTGCCCGCGGCCCCGCAGCCGGGCCAGCGCTAGCGGCGGGTCGCTGCGGCTGGCCAGCACCAGGTGCAGTCCCGGCGGCCGATGCTCGAGCAAGAACCCGAGCGACTCGTGCACCGCCTCGGAGTCGATCAGGTGGTAGTCGTCGAGCACCAGCAGCGCCTGGCCCGCATCGGGTTCGGCGGCCAGCTCGTTGATCAGCGCGGTCACCAGTCCCTCGTACGACGAAGGCGCGGGCGGCCCGAGCAGCGGCCCCACCCGTTCGGCGAGCTCCGGCCTCGCCTGGGCCAGCGCGGCCACGCCATGCCGCCAGAACCGCGCCGGATCATTGTCGCCGGCGTCCAGCGACAGCCACGCGAGCGGCAGCTGGCAACGCCGCACCCAGTCGGCCAGCAGGACCGTCTTGCCGTACCCCGCCGGGGCGCAGACCAGCATCAGCCCGCGCGCCAGGCCCTCGTCGAGCCGCTCCGCCAACCGCGGGCGCGGTACCAGGTCCGGGCGTGGCCTGGGCACATACAACTTGGTGGCCAGCAGGACATCTCGCTCGGAGGCCGCCTCCGATGGGGCCGCGACGGGCGGCTCAACCATGTTTCCCAGCCTGCCCGGTATTCCCGCCGGTAACCGCGCACGACGAGCGCGAATGCGGACGGCACTTCGGTGCCCTCGGCGCCACGGAAGATTCCACCTGGCATGTCCACTTTCGGGTGACGCCCCACGGGCCGGGCCGTCGTTACCTTCGGCTCACAGACCTGCCCAACGTCGATGACATCAGCGCCAGCGGCAGGTCCTATCCGGAAGGAGGCCGTACATGAAACAGGTCCAGAAGGCCAAGCGCCATCGCGGCACGGCCGGCGGACGGCAAGAGCCGCTGGCCGTGGACCCGCGCGACCCGGACATCGTGCACGCGCACCGGATCGCCCGTCGCAGCAGCCGTCCCGGTGCCAGCCGGATGCGGTCCGGCAAACACAATCCCGCCACGCCGGTCCCCGGGCGGTAGCAGGTCATGGCCAGCTCCCTGGTCCTGCAGACCACGCAGGCAAAGGACATGGATGACCCGCTGCCGTGCCGCCGCGAGAACCCGCAGCTGTGGTTCTCAGACCTGCCGGCCGACCTAGAGCTCGCCAAGGCATACTGCCAGCCCTGCCCGATACGCCGGGTCTGCCTGGCCGGCGCGGTCGAACGTCGCGAACCGCATGGGGTCTGGGGCGGCGAGATCTTCACCCACGGCGCGATCATCACGGAGAAAAGGCCGCGTGGTAGGCCGCGCAGGCTGCGGCCTGTGATCGGAGTTGACGCCCGCAGGATCGTCTCACCCTTGACGTGAGCCATGAGACGCCGCTGAGCAGGCAGCCCAGGTTGGCGCCGGTCAGGACGCCGCGAAGTGCTGGTGGGCGACGGCGAACCACCCCGCCGTCGTCGAGGCCTACCTGGGCCGCGATCCCGAAGCCCTGGCGGAGGGGTCATGACCGCCGCACCGGAGCCGGAGGTCTGCTCAAGCTGGACCAGGTCACCACTTGCTACGCGCAGATGCGGATCCCGGGGGGCATCTCGCTGCAGGTCGCCGCGGGCGAGCTGGTCTGCCTGCTGGGCGGGAACGCGTCCGGCAAGTCGACCACCCTAAAGACCATTCTAGGGATCGTCCGGCCGCGTTCGGGCCACGTGCTGCTCGGCGGTCGGGATGTCACGCAGTGGCCGGTGCCGCAGCGGATCGCCGCCGGGCTCGCATCGTGCCGGAGAACCGCCGCCTGTTAGGCCAGCTGACCGTGCGGGAGAACCTGGAGCTCGGCGCGGTGCTGCGCATGTGCGAATCGCTCGGCGAGGACTTCGACATGGTTCATCGGCTGTTCCCGCGCCTGCTCGAGCGGCGTAGCCAGCTGGCCGACACGCTGTCCGGCGGCGAGCAGCAGATAGTCGCGATGGGCCGGGCCCTGATGTCCCGGCCCCGCCTGCTGATGATGGACGAGCCGTCGCTGGGGTTGTCGCTCGCGCTGGTCCTGCAGAACTTCCAGATTATCAAGACCATCCACGCCTCGGGTGTCTCGGTCCTGATGGTCAAGCAGAACGCGACCTTGGCGCTGTCCATCGCCGACCGCGGTTACGTGCTGTCGACTGGGGAGATCGTGCTCGAGGGCCCGGCCGCGGACCTGCTGCGCCACGAGGATCTCAAGCGCCTACCCGGGCCGGTAGGCGCCGCTACCTGGTCAGCGCGTGTACGGCTCGCGCCGCGACGGCGCTCAGGTCGTCGCGGGCGGATTGGCGTACAGCGGCCGCTGCCGTCGGCCAGCAGCCGGGCCACCATCGCCACCCCGCGCACCGGTACCGGGCCGGGCTCGAGCAGGCCAGGCCAGTTCGGCGAGCAGCGGAGCGGACTGGCGATCCGCGTCGTGCGGAGCGGGACGCGCACCGGGCGTGCGGCGCGCAGCGGTGCCTACGCGGCCGCGGGCAGCGCGGGCTCCCCGGCCGCCACCAGGATCCGCCGCAGGCTTGCGGCCAGGTCGCGGCGGAACTCCGTGGAGGTCAGCTGCGTGGCCCGGGCGGCCAGGCGGGCGCTCGTCTCCGGGCTGGTGCCCTCGGCGAGCGCGCGATCCAGGCGCGCCGCCTGGCTGAGGGCCATCATCTGGTGCCAGGGCCAGAGCCGCTTGAGGGTCAGCTGACCTCGATCATCGTGAAGCAGGGCATGCACGGTGCCACCTCATCTCACGCCCGTGGTCTTGCTGGTAGTCACGTCATTTCTCCTTGGTACGGGGGTTACGAACGGGCCTGCTCAAGCGCGGGCTCGGTGCCGGCTGGCCGGTCCTGGGCGGGTTCGGGCGTTCCGGCCAGGTCCTCGCGCTTGATCCGGATGGTGATCGCCGTGATGACCAGGCCGGCCAGCGCGATTCCGGCTGCGGTCAGGAACCCGCGGGTGATGCCGACGGCGAGAGCGTGGTGGTAGATCGAGGCCCGTACCTGCGCGGTCAGCTGGGCGTGGCCGGACCGGGCGGCGGCCGCCGCGTGGATCGTCTGGCTGCGTGCGCTGCTGGCGACCGCGGTCCAGGCCACGGTTCCGAGCGCGGCCAGCCCGATCGCCCCGCCGACCTGCTGGCCGGTGTTCAGCAGGCTGGAGGCCAGGCCGGTGTCCCGGGCGGGGACCCGGTTGAGGGCGACCAGGGACAGCGGCACGAACAGCAGGCCCAGGCCCACGCCGGTCACGAGCATCGGGCCGAGCAGGCCGCCCGGGTAGATGCTGTGCTCGCTGAGGCGGGAGAACCAGTACATGCCGCCCGTGGTGATCGCTGCGCCCGCCAGCATCGGCGCCCTGGCGCCGATGCGCCCGATCAGCTGCCCGGCGATCCCGGAGACCACCACGATCGTGCCGGCCAGCGGGAGGAAGGCCACGCCGGACCGCAGGGCGCTGTAACCGAGCACGTTCTGCACGAAGATGCTCAGGAAGAAGAAGATCCCGGTCATGGCGGTGGCCAGCGCCAGCATGATGAGGTACGCGCCGGAGCGGCTGCGGTTGGCCAGGACGCGCAGCGGCATCAGCGCGTGCGGGCTGCGCGCCTCGATGACCACGAAACCGGCCAGCAGCAGCGCCGACGCGGTCAGCGACGCGATGACCCGGGTGTCGCCCCAGTGCGAGACGCCGGACTGATCGGTCCCCGCGTTGGACAGGCCGTAGACCAGCAGCGCCACCCCGCCGGTGCCGGCGATCGCTCCGGGCAGGTCGAAGCGGCCGCGGTCCCGGGCGGATTCGGGCAGCACGAGCCCGGCGGCCGCCGCGGTCAGCAGGCCGATCGGCACGTTGACGAACAGCACCCAGCGCCAGGACAGGTAGGTGGTGAGCAGGCCGCCGGCGACCAGGCCGGCCGCCGCGCCGCCGCCGCTCATCGCGGCGACCACGCTCATCGCCCGGTTACGGGCCGGTCCCCCGGCGAAGGTCGTGGCGATCAGCGCGAGCGCGGTGGGGGCGATCAGCGCGCCGCCGATGCCCTGGATGGCCCGCGCGGCCAGCAGCCAGGCCGGGGAGCTGGCGAAGCCGCCCGCCAGCGAGGCCGCGGAAAACAGCACCAGCCCGCAGACGAACACGCGGCGCCGGCCGAGCAGGTCACCGGCCCGGCCGCCGAGCAGCATCAACCCGCCGAAGCTGAGCGCATAGGCGTTGACGACCCACTCCAGGCCGTTCCCCGAGAACCCGAGCGTCCGCTGAATATGCGGCAGCGCGACGTTCACGATCGTCGCGTCCAGCACCACCATCAGCTGTGCCGTGGCGATGACGGCCAGGGCCAGGCCGAGGCCAGGGCGCCTGCCGTCGGCGGACCGTGTTACGGACATCCTCACTCCTTACATTTGTGCTGCGGGATCCCCGCGGAAGCGCGCCCGGGGGCGCATGGGTAACGGGACATGCCAGGACGATAGGAGAAACCCCAGGTGACGAGCGTCACCCGAAAGTGGACATGCCCGGTGGAATCTCCGCCAGCGAGCTCGCGGCACGAACGTGCCGCGAGGATCGGCTGGAGCGGCGGCGCGCTCAGGCGCCGGACGGGACGGAGTCGCGGCGCCGGGGACGGCGCAGCCATCTCGGTGCGTACCAGCTGTGGTCGCCGAGCAGCGTGAGGGCGGCGGGGAGCAGGGTGCCGCGGACTACGGTGGCGTCGATCAGCACGGCGGCGGCCGTGCCCACCCCGAGGATCTTGAGATCGACGAGCGACATGGTGACGAAGATGGAGAAGACCGCCGCCATGATCAGCGCCGCGCTGGTCACCACGTCGGCGCTGGAGGCGATGCCGCCGACCACGGCATCGCGCGGCAGGAAGCCCTGGGACCACAGCTCGCGGATGCGGTTGAGGATGAACACGTGGTAGTCCATGCTGATTCCGAACAGGAATACGAACATGAACAGCGGGACCCAGGAGATGATCCCGCCGAACGCGGTGTGGCCGAGCGCTCCCTGCAGCCGTCCGTCCTGGAAGATCAGCGTGATCAGCCCGTAGGCGGCGCCGACCGACATCAGGTTCAGGATGATCGAGACCAGGGGGGATGGCTACGGACCGGAACGCGGCGAGCAGCAGCACGAAGGCCAGCACGGCGACGAGCCCGAGGACGACCGGGTCCGGTTGTGCAGCTGGCGGGTGAAGTCGTGACTGCTGGCCGTGTCCCCGCCACTGCCTAGTGCGCTGTCCATGAACGTTGGCCGGGTTTGATCATGCGGCTTTGGTTTTGGGGCGTCCCCAGCGCTGGTGGCGTTCGCTGCGGATGCGGGCGCGTTCGCGGCGCTGGGCGGCCAGGATGTCGGGGTGGCGGGCGTTGGCGTTGCGCCAGCGCAGATAGCCCTGCAGGCGGCGGGCCAGCACCGTGTGGTTCGGGTGGTCCGAGCCGGCCATGGTGAAGGTCCGCAAGGGCCCGAACTGGGCCTCGATCGGGTTGGCCCAGGACGCGCTGGTGGGCGTGAAGCACAGCTCGGCGTTGGCGCGGTCCGCCCAGGCGCGGATGGCCGGAGTCTTGTTCGCGGACAGGTTGTCCAAGATCACGAAGAGCCGGTAGCCGCCGGGGCGGGCGGCCCGGATGGATTGCAGCGCGGCCAGGGTGTGGTCGCCGCCCTTGCGGCGGCGGGTGATGCCCCACAGCTGGTCATCGCCCAGGGAGTAGCAGCCGTGGAAGTAGCGGATGCCGTGGGTGCGGTGATAGGTGGCGGGCAGCCGGGCGGGCTTGGTGCGCGGCGCCCAGGCGGTGCCGTGGCACGGCCGGATCGACAGCGGCCCGAACTGGTCAAAGGCGAAACACCGGTCCAGATAATGGCTGGTCACATACTCGATCCGGTCCAGTTTGGCGTCCTTATCCGGGTCAGCTGATCCTTCCAGGTCCTCGTGCGCTGAAAAGAGATCCCGCGGGAGCCCAGGATCTGCCGCAGCCGTTCCCGGCCGATCCGCACTGGGCCGCCCGGGCGTTCCGCCAGGTGAGCGGCCAGCTTGCGCAAGCTCCAGTGCGTGAACGGCAGGCCCAGCTTTTCCGGGCGGGTGGTGGCCGCCGTGACGATGACCTCGATGTTCTCGTCACTGATCAGGCGGGGACGGCCTCCCGCCCACTGAGGGTCCAGCGCGGCCAGGCCTTTCTCGTTAAAGGCGTGAATGACGTCCCGGACGGTGTCCTCATCGGCGGCGGTCAGCGCCGCGATCGCTGGCACCGGTGTCCCGGACGCCGACGCCATGATAATCATCGCCCGCCGCACCCGGATCGACCCGTGCTTGCCGCGGCGCACAATCTGCTGCAGCCGCTGCCCTTCTTGATCAGTCAGCCGCCGCGCCCGCACCGGCTCAGCCACCACAACTCCCGGCACCCAATTTCATCGTCATGGCATCGAGTCTGCGGCACCACCCGCCACCCCGCAGCACCTCACCAGACCCGGTGAACGTTTGCGGTCAGCGCACTAGCGGACTCCGGGAACCTTCCCCAGCGTGGCGGGCAGGATCTGGCTGCGCAGGGTCTTTTCCCCGAACGACGCTGGTGCGTGCCGCCTGTCCAGCTGAGAGCGGCGCCGAGTCGCTCCTGGTCAGGGGATCAGGCTGAGCTCGCGTGCGCGGCTGACGGCCTCGGTTCGGTTGGCCGCGCCGAGCTTGCCCAGGACGTGGCTGACGTGCTTCTTCACGGTGTCGAGGGTGACCACGAGCTGGTTCGCGATGGCCTGGTTCGACCTGCCTGCCGCCATCATCTCCAGCACCTCCAGCTCACGGCTGGTCAGCTGCTCGACCAAGCCCGGCACCGCCGTGACGCCGTCCCGCCCGGCGCCCGGGACGGCGTCCTGCGCGCCAAGCGCGCGCTGCAGCCGGGCCAGGCAGCCGAGCGGGACCTCCGCGGCCGCCCCGCCGGACCGCTGGGCTGCGATCAGCGGGGCCAGCAGCGCGGCCATCGGCGGCCCCTCGTCGGCGAAGACCCGGACATGACCCTGCGGGCAGGCCAGGGTGAGCGCCTCGGCCAGCACGTCCACCGCGCGGTCTGCCTCACCTCTGGCGGCCAGCCCCAACGCCCGCAGCGCGCCGATCTCGATCAGGCTGCCGACCCGATCCTGGGCGGCCGCCGCCGCATGCAGCCGGTCCAGCAGCGCCAGCACCCGGGCAGGCCGGCCCTGGGCCAGCAGGACCCGCGCCAGCACCAGATGCCCTGGCTCGCATGAGTAATCCGGCTGGTCCTCCGCGGTCAGCCCGCGCTCCACGATCCAGCGCGCGGCTCCGTCCAGGTCGCCCTGGGCCAGCAGCAGCCGGGCCCGCTGCGCCGGGACCGGGTTGAGCAGGCCCGCCGGGCCCGGTGAGGCCTGCATGGCCTCGGCGATAGCCGCCAGGGCCCCGCCCGGATCGCCGCTGGCCTGCCGGATCCACGCCAGCGTGACCAGGCCGGCGGCCAGCGGCGGGATGTAGGCGAACTGCCGGCACAAGCTGATGCCCTCGGTGATATGCCGCAGCGCCGTATCGAGCTCGTTCCGCTGGTAGGCCACCTCCCCTAGGCCCACGTACGCCGGGCCCGCGGCCGGCGGAGGCGGTCGGCCGGGCACTGCGGTCATCTCCAGTGCCTGCCGGCAGGTCAGGGCGAATGCGTCCAGGCCGCCCTGGGCACGCTGAACCTGGCCGAGTAGATAGAGAACCCATGCCGTCAACGTGGGCAGGCCTATCGCCCGCCACTCGGCGATGCTGGACATGAAAGTGCGCTCAGCCTGGGCCAGCCGGCCACGAAGCCACTCACCGACGGCCAGGTACCGCCGGGCGACGACGTGCAGCAGCCGCTCGCCCTCCTCGGCCTCAGCCATCGCCTGTGAGGCGAATGCCACCGTGGCCTCCGCGTCACCGCGGAGCTGGGCGAGGAGGCTGCGCTGGAGCATGATCAGCGCGGGTGCATTCACCAGCAGGCTGCGGGCCCGGCCAACTGTAGGCTCGAACGGCTCCTCCGCTGCGCGCTCGTACGCCTGCTGAGCCTCGCCGAGCAGCGGTTCCACCTCCTCCAACCGGCCGCTGAGGAGGGCCAGGAAAGCCTGCGTCAGCAACAGGCGCGGCCGGGTCCGGACCAGGTCCCCGGGCAGGGCAGACAGCCATCGGTGAATCGTCGCCCCTTCTCCGTGCAGGTAGAAGACCTCGTCGTAATGCTGCTCGATGAGCCGAGCGGCCCAGGTCAGCTCCCCGGCGGCCACCGCATGCCGGATCGCGTCATCGGCCAGCCCGTGCTCGGCGTACCAGGCTGCGGCGTTACGGTGCAGATCGGGAACCCGGCCGGGCTGTTCGGCCTGGAAGCGGGCGCGGAGCAGGTCGGCGAACAGGTGGTGGTAACGCCACCAGCCGCGCCACTCATCCAGCGGCACCAGGAACAGCCCGGCCCGCTCGACCTGCTCCAGCAGCGCCTGGCTGCCGGGCCGTACGGTGACCGCATCGCACAGCTCCCCCGACAGCCGCTCCAGCATCGAGGTCTCCAGCAAGAACGCGCGTACCGTTGGGTCCTGCCGCTCGAGCACCTCCTCGGCCAGGTAGTCCAGGACGTAGCGGTGGCTGCCGGTAAACGCGGCGACGAAGCCGGCGACGTCGTTCTGCCCGCGTAGCGACAGGCCGGCCAGCTGCAGCCCGGCCGCCCAGCCTTCGGTGCGCGCAGCCAGCGCCGCGGCGGCCGCGTCAGGCAGAGGCGCATCGAGCGGCGCCGCGCCGGGCGCAGCCGCGACCTGCTGCAGCAGCGCCGCCGCCTCCCCGGGCGTGAACCGCAGGTCCGCGGCGCGCAGCTCGGTCAGCTGCCCGCAGGCCCGCCGCCGCGCCAGGGCCAGTGGCGGGTCGCTGCGGCTGGTCAACGCCAGGTGCAGTCCCGGTGGCCGGTGCTCAAGCAGGAACGTCAGCGACTCGTGCACCAGCGGTGAGCTGACCACGTGATAGTCATCCAGGACCAGCAGCAGCGCCTCATCCGCGTCAGGCTGGCCGGCTACCTCGTTGATCAGGGCCGTCACCAGCGGCTCGAACGACAGTGGCGGGGGAGGCCCGAGCAGCGGGCCCATCTGCTCGCTGATCCCCGGCCGCACCCGGTCCAGCGCGGCCACCGCATGCCGCCAGAACCTGGCCGGGTCGTTGTCGCCAGCATCCAGCGACAGCCACGCCACTGGATGCCGGCCGCGCCGGACCCACTCGGCCAGCAGGACCGTCTTGCCATACCCGGCCGGCGCGCAGACCAGGACCAGCCCTTCGCCCCGGCCCTCGTCGAGCCGTTCCGCCAGTCGCGGGCGCGGCACCAGATCTGGCCGCAACCCGGGCACGTTCAGCTTGGTGGCCAGCAGAACATCGCGCTCCGCCGTTGCGGCCCCGGGGGCCGGCTCACCCATCGGTAACCTGCACGATCGGCGCCTCCAGCGATCTTGCGTCGCTGCCGCAACCCATCCTAGTCGTGAGCGTCCCGCCCTGAACTCCGGCCCTGGCCCGCGCGGCACCATCGTGCCGGCACCGTCGTGGGAAAGATTCCACCCGCATGGACACCTTCGGGTGACGCCGACCCGGTCGTGCGTTCGTAGCGTGCAGACCACGACCTAAACCAAAGGACGGTACATATGTCTGCACTCAGGCTCGGACCCCGCACGACCGGCGCGTCGGCCTCGATGAGCTGGTTGCCCGGAGGCGTGCGGACATGAGCGGCACGGGATGAACTCTCGCTACGAGATCCGGGTCAAGGGCATCCTCGACGGGCGGTGGACCGCCTGGTTCGAAGACCTCCAAATCACCAGCGACGGCGACGAAACCGTCATCGCAGGCCCCGTTGCCGATCAGGCCGCCCTGCACGGGTTGCTGACCAAGGTACGCGACCTCGGGCTGTTCCTGATCTCGGTACGCCACCTCAATCCAGATTGACCATCGCGCGTCGCCGGCCGCCCGGCCGCCCGCGCAGGCAACACCAGGAGGAAATCATGCACCCGGCCATCATTCGACAGCTCGCCGCCGACCACATCCGGGAGATACACGCGGAAGCAGAGGACGACCGCCGGGCCCGCCAGGCGCGCCGGGCCCGGCGGCGCGCACCGTCCACGCGACCAAGGCTTCCGGCCAGCGGGGCGCTCAGGTACGACGATCCCCGCTTGGACGAAGGCCGGCGGACGGCCATCACCGAGCAGCCCAGCGGGGCGCCACTGCCGGTCATGGCCGGCCCGTCGCCAGATAGCGGCGACACCACTACGCCGCGCGAGGCGCTGGACCATTGCCACTGATCAGAGCCACGCCGCAGGAGGCTTAGGGGTAATTGTCGCCATCGGCCGCTTCCGTTCGAACCCAAATCCCCAATTATGACCAACTGCACCGGTGGACAACCAGCGGCAGCCGGACACGGCCGCGCTGCCATCCGGTCGCCCCGGTCACCCTGGCCCATGAGTTGACCGCAGCCGCCTGGCAGCCCGCCTGAACGCCCAGATCCGCAGCAAGATGCCGATTCTTCCCGCAACTAGGAGGTACTTCGTGTCCACAACCAAGGCAACCGCCGCTGGGACGGCGCCCACCGACGCCAAGAAGCGTCCCATCCGGCGCAGGCGTGCCCTGGCCGTGCTCGGTGCCGCAGCCGCCACGCTCACCGTGTGGGCGATCGCCAGGCCGCTGGCCGGCTTCGATCTACGAGTTCACGTGGGCTCGGGCACGCAGCACGTCGGCCCGGCCACGGTGGTGGCGGTGAGCGTCCTGACCGGCCTGGCAGCGTGGGCACTGCTGGCCGCGCTGGAGCACTTCACGCCACGGGCACCAACCATCTGGACCGCCATCGCGCTGGCCGCTCTGGCGCTGTCCCTGGCCGGCCCCCTCACCAGCGGCGCCACCACGGCGGCGAAAATGGCGCTGATGGGCATGCACCTGGCCGCCGCCGCGGTCCTCGTCCCTGCGCTGACCGGCAGGAGGGTGCGGGCGCGCACGACATCCCCGCCGGCATCGCGGAATACCAGGCCGGTATAGCTCCTCTCACTCAGCGCTGACCAGCACTGCGGCCTGCACAGCGACAATCACCCCAGCAGCTAAATGCACCGGCACTACGGTTTGCCGGCCTCATCTCCAGGACTTGTTAAGGAGGCTCCGGAATGACCAGGCAGAACCAGCACAGGCACAGCCGCGAAGATCAGGCGGTCACCGCGGCGACAGCGGCCCGGCCCGCGGCCGTCACATCCAGCGACGGGACGGTGATCGGCTACCAGACCCTCGGCTCTGGCGAGGGAGTAATCCTCATCGGCGGTACCTTGCGGTCGGCCCGCGACTACCTGCCGCTCGCCCGGCTGCTGGCCCGGTCCCTGACGGTCCATGTGATGGACCGCCGCGGGCGGGGCGCCAGCGGGCCCCAGGGCACGGGCTACAGCATCGAGAAAGAATGCGAGGACCTGCTCGCGGTTCACCACCAGACCGGCGCGGCCATGGTGTTCGGTCATAGCTACGGCGGGCTCGTCAGCCTGGAAACGACCCGGCGGTCGGGCGCGTTGCGCCGGGTCGCGGTCTACGAGCCGGGCGTCTCGGTCGCGGGCTCGATGCCAGTCAGCTGGCTGGGCGACTACCGGCGGCTGCTCGCCGCCGGCGACACCCGGGGAGCGTTCGCGGTCATGGCCCGCGGTGCCGGCCACGCTCCCGACATGCTCGCCCGGATGCCTCTGGGCCTGGTCCGGGCACTGATGTACTGCCTGCCCAACAGCCAGTGGCGGCAGCTGGAGCCGCTGCTGCCGACCGCCCTAGCCGAGAACGAGCAGATCGCCAGGCTGGACGCGCCAACGGTGGGCCGCTTCGCCTCGGTCACCGCCCGGGTGCTCCTGCTCGGCGGCACCAAAAGCCCAGCCGCCATCACATCCCACGCACTGCAGGCACTACACGACGTCGTCCCCGGCTCGGAACTGGAGCTGCTGGACGGCCTACGGCACACCGCGCCGGAAAAGGAGGCACCGGCCGCGGTCGCTGAAGCACTGGGCCGGTTCCTGCACCCATCTGGCGATCCGACCTCTGCCGGCTACGCGGCCGCTTCCCGCCGCTACGGGAATCCCCGCCATCATCAAGCCGTCGTTAAGAGCGCCGGCAATAGGTGATCATTGAGCCGCCCGCTGGTGGGGCTGGCCGCAACCTACGGGCAGGCCAGGCGGACCGCTGGACCCCGTAATGGGTTGCACGGCACCTGCGACAGCGTCACCGACGAAGACATCGTCGGGCACGCCGATCAAGAATGACGGATCAGCCAGCGCACGGTCCAGGCACGACGGGCTCCCCTCGGCGGAAACCCCGAGCTCATGATCGTCACGCGGCTCCGCCTGCCCTGCTCATCGCGTCCGGGCCCTGCCCACCCGGGCAACAAGGTCATCCGGCCGAGGCCAGAATCTACGGACATGGGAGTCACGAAATGCGTGTGTTGTTGTCGACGTATGGGTCGCGCGGGGACGTCGAACCGCTGGTAGGACTCGCGGTGCAGTTGCGGGCACTCGGCGCGGAGGCGCGGGTCTGCGCGCCGCCGGACGAGGAATTCGCGGAGCTGCTGACCGGTGTCGGCGTGCCGCTGGTGCCGTTCAGCCAGCCGTGGCGCTCGTGGGTGCGGCCGTCGGCGGCGGAGGAGCGGACCCGGCGCGTGGCCGAGTTCATCGCCGCCCAGTACGACACGGTGGCCGTGGCAGCCCAGGGATGCGACGTGCTCCTGGCGACCGGCATGTCGCACTTCGTCGCGCGGTCGGTGGCCGAGAAGGTGGCCATCCCGCACCGGTACGCGACCTTCTGTCCGATTCAGCTGAACGACCAGGATGCCCAGAACTGGAACACGCTATTCGGCGCGCCGATCAACACCCACCGGGCGTCGATCGGTCTGCCACCGGTGGACGACGTCCGCGAGTTTATGCTCACCGATCACCCGTGGCTGGCGGCGGACCCGACCCTGGGCCCGCGGCAGTTGACCTCGGATCTCGACGTCGTGCACACCGGTGCGTGGATCCTGCCGGACGAACGCCACCTGCCGGACGAGTTGGCGGCGTTCCTGGACGCCGGCACACCACCGGTGTACGTGGGCTTCGGCAGTATGCGCGTCCCGACAGACGGCGCCCGGGCCGCCATCGAGGCGATCCGCGCGCAGGGCCGCCGTGCATTGGTCTCCCGCGGCTGGGCCGATCTCGCCCTAATCGACGACCGGGACGACTGCTTCGCCGTCGGCGAGGTCAACCAGCAGGCACTGTTCGGCCGGGTGGCCGCCGTCGTGCATCACGGCGGTGCGGGGACGACGACGACGGCCGCCCGGGCCGGCGCGCCTCAGGTGGTGGTGCCCCAGGCGGGCGACCAGCCGTACTGGGCCGGCCGGGTAGCCCGCCTGGGCATCGGCGCCGCGCACGACGGTCCGGCTCCGACCACCGAGTCCCTGTCAGCCGCGCTCAGGACGGCCCTGGCTCCCCAGACCCGCGCACGAGCGACTGCCGTGGCCGGCACGATCCGCACTGACGGGGCGGCGGTGGCCGCGACGCTGCTGGTCGACGCGGGCAGCCGCGAAGAGCCGCCAGTGTCCGCGTGAATCACACGGGATCATCGAGCCAGGGAAGTGCCCGTCGCCGGGCTGCACCGCCAATGCGGCCTGCTCGAAGCGGTTGGCATACTCGGCGGCGTTCCGCGGCGGCAGCCCGACGTCGTACTCACCGGCGAGCAACGGCACCGGCTTTCAAGATCATTCTGTTAGGAGTTCCTAACGCGGGCCTCTGCGCGTCGCGGCACTTTCGTGCCGCGGTCCCGGCGCCGAGGATTCCACCGGGCATGTCCACTTTCGGGTGACGACCGCCCCATCGCCGCCTCATAACGTTCTGCATATCCGAATTCCAGGAAGGAGTACACGATGCGAACCTTCGTCGCGGGAGCGAGCGGTGCTATCGGCGCCCGGCTCGTTCCGCAGCTCGAGCACGGGCACAAGGTAATCGGGCCCCATAGGTCACCCAGGACTGGCGAGCGGGTCAGGGTGCTCGGCGCCGAGCTGATCACGCTCAGCCAGCAGCCGACGCGGGTGTGGCGCCGGATCGCGGGCAGTTCCTGATGCCGATCGGATACTGGTTCCCGGTCGCGCTCTATTCCTGGGGCGTGGTGTGCGCGCTCACCCGGTGGCGCAGGCTCAGCTCGTTCTCCGCCATTCCCGCGCTGCTCGCCAGCGAACTGCCGTTCATCGTGGGGTATCTGCTGGTCGCTTCGACCGTGCTCGCGCTCATCGACGGCGACCTCGGCTCGCCAGGCGGCGCTGCCGGCGCCGCGGTCGCGCTGCTCGCCCTGGCCGGCCTCGGGGTCATAGTGCGCCGCGCGCTGCGCGCACACGCGGCGTTGCACAACGGCCGGCCGGGGCGGCCGTGGGGCCGGATCCTGCGCGCCCCATTCTTCCCCGGCCGGCTCGACGTGGTCCGGGTCCGCGGCCTCGCCTACAGCGACGGGCCGCGCCGCACGCTGGACGTATACCACCGCCGCGGCCAGGCCAGCGCGCCGGTCCTGCTGCACCTCCACGGCGGCCGCTTCTACTCAGGCAACAAGACCCGCGAAGCGCGACCGCTGATCCGGCACCTGACCAGCCGGCGCGGATTCGTCTGCGTGAGCGCGAACTACCGGCTGCAGCCACACGTCACACTCGCCGACCAGGTGGCCGACGTACGCGATGCGATCGCCTGGGTACGAGGCCACGCCGCCGAGTTCGGCGCCGAACCCGGCACGCTGTTCGTCGCCGGCAGCTCAGCCGGCGCGCACCTGGCGATCCAGGCGGTGTGCGAGGGCGAGACCGGCATCGCGGGCCTGATCTGCCGCTACGGCTACTACGGCAGCCTCGCGCCGCGCGGGGACATGCCGCCCATGCTCGTGGTGCACGGCCAGAACGACATGCTGATACCTGCGGCGGACGCGCGCGCCTTCGTGGAGCGAGTACGCGCGGTGTCGAGCCGCCCGGTCATCTACGCCGAGCTACCCGGCGCACACCACGACTTCGACCTGTTCGAGTCCATCCGGTCCGCCGCGGTCAACCAGGCAGTGGAGCAGTTCACCGCCAGGGTCAGCACTTCCCTGACGTGAATTTCAGGGCTGGCAGCCTGCACAAGAGCCGTGACCACCTGGCAGCGCGCCAGGGCCGGGTCGTGCTCATCGGGAGGCTCACTACGCCAATTCATGCTTACCGACTCCTCGGTTTACCTCAGCGGCGCGCTCGGGTGCACACCGCGCAGGATCCCGGGCCTCCCAGCCTCCATATGATCGAGTTGCAGTGGTCAAGGCCGAGTCCTTCCGCCGTACGCTTAAGTTAACGCCATCATGTGTCGGCAGCCTGGCCAGCGCTCTCCGACACGCTCCGGGTAGCTGGCCCAGGTTCGGAAGTGGCCAGCTGACCAGTCCAGCTGAGGAAATGCCACGAGTTTGAGACTGATCTTGGTGCCAACGCGGTGAGACACCCGAGAATGCCCAGGTCACGCAAGATCGATATGTCACGCGCGGTGAGACCCCTACATCTGGCCCGGCTGCCCTGGCGGGGTCAGCGCTTCGGCCAGTGCCAGGCGGGTTCGTCGAGGATGCCCTGCTCGGCGTCGAGGGTCCGGCCATCTTCCTTGATGAGCTCGACCAGGTGGGCTGAGCCGTCCTGGAGCGCTCTGACCAGCGGCTGGTTGTGGGTGACGACGATGATCTGGGTCTTGGCCGAGGCGGCGATGATCAGGTCGGCCAGCGGGCCGATCAGATCGGGGTGCAGGCTCGTCTCCGGCTCGTTCAGCACCAGCAGTTCGGGTGGCCGGGGCGTCAGCAGGGCCGCCACCCACAGCAGGTAGCGCAGCGTTCCGTCGGAGACTTCGGCGGCCCGCAGCGGCCGCGTCAGGCCTGGCTGGCGCAGGGTCAGCTCAAACCGGCCGCCCGCCGCGATGACGTTGACGCTGCTGCCGGGGAAGGCGTGGTCGATGGCGTCGGCCATGGCCCGGTCGTCGCCGATCTCGCGGATCGTCTGCAGGGCGGCGGCGAGGTCGGCGCCGTCATGGCCGAGGACCGGCGTCCGGGTACCGATCCCGGCCGAACGCGCCGGCGCCTGCCCGTCGGTGCGCAGGTGGTCATAGAAGCGCCAGGAACGGATCCGCTCGCGCAGCACCAGCAGTTCCGGTGCCCGCTGCGGGTCGGCCACCTCGCTGAGCATGCTGTCGAACGGCTTGAGGTTGTAGGGCAGCCGATCCCAGTCCCCGCCGGACCGGCGGATCCGGACCGTGCCGCTGGCGCCGCGGTCGGCCAGCAGGGCGGCCGGCCGCAGCAGCGGCCCGGCCCACACCGACTCGGCCTTGATCTCCGGATCCGACCCGAACATCGTCGTCGCGGGTGGCGGTGCCCCCAGGTCCATCGTGTACCCGAAGTCGCCACCGGCAAAGCCGAGCAGCAGCCGCTCCCCGCTGCCGCCCTGGACCATCGGACGGCCCTGCCGCAGCGACCGGCCGGAGCCCGGCGCACCGGCCCACAGCGTTGACGCCAGGCCGCCCTCGCGGGCCAGCGCCGCCACCGCGCCGTTGCGGGCCGAATCGGCCAGCAGCCGCAGCGCCCGGTACAGGTTCGACTTGCCGCTCCCGTTCGCCCCCGTCACCACGTTCAGCCGCTCCACCGGCAGCACCAGGTGACGCAGAGACCGGTAGTTCTCCGCCGCCAGCGCAGTGATCACCCCGCCAGGCTAACCACGACCGGGGACAGTGGCCCGCGCACCGCGCCCCGCCGACCTGGCGTCCCGCTGTTACCGTGCGGGCATGGGATTCGAGCTCAGCGAGGCGACGGCGGCCCTGCTCGACGGCCGCAACTACGCGGTCCTGGCCACCGTGAACCCGGACGGCAGCCCGCAGACCTCGGTCATGTGGGTCGCCCGGGACGGGGCTGACGTGCTGTTCTCCACGGTGGAGGGTCGCCGCAAGCACCGCAACATGGTGCGCGACCCGCGGGTCAGCGTGTCGGTGATCGACTCGGCCGACCAGGAGAACTACGTCGAGCTGCGCGGCCGGGTGTCGATGGCCCCGGACGTCGGCCGGCGCTTCGACACCCAGCTGTCGTGGAAGTACGACGGCCGGGATCCCGACCCCGACCGCCCGGGTGCGGTCCGGGTGGTCGTCCGCCTGAGGGTGGACAAGGCCACCGGCCGGGCCGCCTGAGGCCCCCCGCCAGCCCGGACGGCCCCAGCCCTTACGCTCCTTCGTCCTCGACCGCCGTCTTCGGCAGCGTGAGGGACAAGATCGCGCAGATCAGCAGGGCCCCGGCCGCGTACGGGGCGGTGTGGGTGAACGCGGCCTGGAACGAGTGGCGGCCGAGCCAGGAGAAGAAGATCGTCCCGGCCACCGCCACCCCGATCGCCCCGCCGAGCTGCTGGGCGGTGCTGAACAGGCCGGACGCGCCGCCCGCGGCTTCGGCCGGGACCGCGGCCAGCACCACGTTGACCAGCGGGATGACCAGCAGCGAGAGGCCCGCGCCGGCCACCACCAGGCCGGGCACCAGCGGCCAGGGGTTGGTGCCGGTGCCCACGTGGTGCGCTCCGATCACGACGCCGATGATGCCGCCCGCGAACAGCAGGCCACCGATCGCCAGCACCAGCCGGCCGAACCGGTGGGCCAGCGGCGCCGCCTGCGGGGCACCCGCGATGCTGCCGACGCTGAAGGCGGTCGCGGTGAGCCCGGCCCGCAGCGGCGAGTAGTGCTGCCCGGTCTGCACCCACAGCGTGAAGACCAGGAAGAACCCCTGGATGCCGGCCGCGAACGCGAGCTGGACGATCATGCCGGTGGCGAACGCCGGGATCCGGAACAGCCGGGTGCGGAGCAGCGGCGCCACGGTGGCGTGCTGGCGGCGCGCCTCGATCAGGCCGAGCAGGCCCAGCCCGGCGATACCCGCGCCCAGCAGCGCCCAGCACCAGACCGGCCAGCCCAGGCTGCGGCCCTCCAGCAGCGGGTAGGTGATGGCCACCAGCGCGCCGGTGAGCAGCGCCATCCCGGTGAAGTCGATCCGGCCGACCGAGCGTTCCCGGTTCTCCGGCACCAGCCGGGCCGATGCGATCAGCGCCGCCAGCGCGATCGGGATGTTCACGAAGAACACCGAGCGCCACCCCCAGCCGAACAGGTTGGCGCTGGTCAGCACCCCGCCCAGCAGCAGCCCGACGGCCGAGGCGAGGCCGAGCACGGCCCCGTAGATGCCGAACGCCTGGCCCCGTTCGCGCCCGCTGAACATGGTGCGGAAGGTGGCCAGCAGCTGCGGCGTCATCACCGCCGCGCCGACGCCCTGGACCACCCGGGCCGCGATCAGCTCGCCGGCGCTCTGGGACACCCCGGCCCCCAGGCTGGCCAGCCCGAACAGCACTATCCCGGCCAGGAACAGCCGCTTGCGCCCGAACAGGTCGCCCAGGCTGCCCGCGGTGATCAGCGCCGCCGCGAACGCCAGCATGTAGGCGGACACCACCCATTCGAGCTGGGTGGCGCTCGCGCCCAGGTCGTGCCGGATCGTCGGCAGCGCCACGTTGACGATCGTCACGTCGATCATGTCCATCAGCACCGCGGCCATCATCGCGGCCGCGGCGAACCAGCGGCGCGGGTAACCCTCCGTGGTAGCCGCACCCTCAACCTGGGCCGGCGCTCGCGTCTCCATGACAACTCCCCTCGTAGAACATCGGTCTTTAATCGAACGACGTTCCTGGAACAACGTTCGTCGAACAATGTTCTAGCATAGTCATCCGTTCGTGTCTATTGCGTTCGCGAGTAGTACGCTGTTCGTGTGACGAGCGAAGTTCCACAGCCGCCCTGGCAGCGGTCCCCGCGGCGGTCGAGCCGGACGCGCCGGGAGCCGATCACGGTCGAGGCGATCACCGAGGCCGCGATCAAGATCCTCGACAGCGAGGGCCTGGAGGGGCTGAGCATGCGGCGGGTGGCCGACGCCCTGAACACCGGCCCGGCGTCGCTCTACTGGCACGTGGGCAACAAGGACGGCCTGCTGGACCTGGTCTTCGACCAGATCATCGGCGAGATGGACGTGCCTGCTCCGGACGGCGAGCACTGGAAGGAGCAGCTCAAGCAGATAGCGCTCAGCCAGCGGGCCACGATCCTGCGGCACCGGGACCTGGTGGCCATCTCGATGGGCCGGATCCCGATGGGGCCGCACGCGCTGCGCTACACCGAGCGGGTGGTGGCCGTGCTACGGGCCGGCGAGGTACCCGACGATCTGGCCGTGTCCGGCTACCTGCTGCTGTTCGCCCTGGTCAACGGCTTCACCATGGACGAGATGGCCGAGCCGGTGGCCAGCGCCGAGGACAACCCGGGGGCGCCCTCACCGAGTGCGGTCAGCGGCTACCTGGCCTCGCTGCCGGTGGATCAGTTCCCGAACATCGTCGCGTCCGCGCCGCACTTCGCCCAGTGGGACAACGACGTGCAGTTCGAGATGCTGGTCGATCTCTACGTGGACGGGCTGGCCCAGCGGGCAGCCGCGGCCCGCGGCGGCGATGGCAGTGCTGACCGTGGCTGAGCGGACGCGTGACGGGGACCGGTCCGCGACCGGTCCCCGTCCGTGGGAAAACCTGAAAACGTTGCTACCGATTCGGGTTACCCGAGCTGCGCGGTGACCGCCTTGACCTCGGTGTAGGCCTCCAGCGCCTCGTGGCCCATCTCCCGGCCCCAGCCGGACTGCTTGTACCCGCCGAACGGCAGCGACGCGTCGAACACGTTGTAGCAGTTGATCCAGACCGTGCCCGCGCGCAGCTTCTTGGCCAGCGCGTGCGCCTTGGAGATGTCCTTGGTCCAGATGCCGGCGCCGAGGCCGTAGTCGGAGTCGTTGGCCTGGGCCGCGATCTCGTCGATGCTCTGGAACGGGGGGTGGCCCGGGCCATCGACGGGGACGTGGCCGCGCTGGAGGAGATCGTGCACCGGGTCCAGGATCCGGTCTACCGGCTCGCGCTGCGGATGGCCGGGCGCCCGGCCGACGCCGAGGACGCCACCCAGGAGATCCTGATCCGCATCATCACCCGGCTCGCGTCCTGGCGGGGCGAGGCGGCGCTGACCACCTGGTCGTACCGGATCGCGGTGAACTACCTGCTCAGCCTCCGCCGCACCGCGATCGAGAGCCGCGTCAGCTTCGGGCTGATGGATACCGATCTGGCCGACGGGCTGGCCAGCACCGCCTACCAGGGCCCGGAGGCCGAGCTGCTGGGGGACGAGGTGCGACTCAGCTGCACCCAGGCCATGCTGCAGTGCCTGGACCGCCCGCTGCGGGTCACCTACGTGCTCGGTGAGGTGTTCCTGCTGCCCAGCGAGGAGGCGGCCTGGGTCCTGGACGTGGCGCCGGCCACCTACCGCAAGCGGCTCGAACGGGCCCGGCGGCGAATCCGCTGGTTCATGTCGGGTCACTGCGGGCTGGTCAACGAGGCGGCGGCGTGCCGGTGCAGCAAGCGGGTGGAGGCCGCGCTCGCCCGGGGCCGGATCGACCGGGACCATCTGGTGTTCGCCACCCACCCGGTGTCCGCCCCCTCGGCCGGCCTCGGGCGGGCCGCGGCCGATCCCGGGCGGGCCGAGGTCGCGGCCGGGGCCCGGCAGATGCACCGGCTGCACGACGCCGCCTCGGTGCTGCGCAGCCACCCGGACTACGCGGCGCCCCGGGACCGGTCGGAGGCGGTGCTGGCGCTGCTCCGGTCCGGGCGTTACCCGCTGCTGTCCGGGTAGCTGCCGGGCAGCCGTCCGGGTGGCCGTCCACGGACCGGCCAGCGTGGCCGTTCATGAACCGGCCGGCGTGGCTGTCCGCGGACCGGCCGGCGGACCGAGGTTGATCTCGGGCCCAACGCGGGTAGCGTTATTCGTGTGGCGTCGAGGAAGCCGCCCACTCGGCCGGGTCCCCGCCTGGCCCGGATGCCCTCCGTGGGTGCCCGATCGTCACGTATCGTACTGGTGAGCGCTTTTCGTCAGGTGCCTGCGGGTACGACCTCCGCGGTCCGAGCCGCGTACCCCCGAGGAGACAGATGACCGAACAGGTTCCCGCCCTGCGTTGGCTGGAGGCAGGTCAGTGACCGAGCTGACCAGCACGATGACGCCGCGCGAGATCGCGAGCCAGGCTGCCGAAGCCATCCGTGCGCTGAACCACCTGACCTACGGTGGCGGCGAGCTGGGCAGCCCGGACGAGGTCCGCGACATCATCGACAGCCTGGGCCTGATGGGACAGGGGATACCCCAGCTGTGCGAGCAGCTGGCCCGGTTCCTGGTCGCTCAGCAGGAGGACGGGCAGGTCAGGCACGGAGCGGGTGCGGACCCCGACCTGTCGGTCACCGAGGTCATGGAGGCCCTCAACGCGGCCGGCCAGGCCGCCGACATGATGACGGCCGCCCTGGAAGAGGCGCACAACGCCGCCACCGAACTCCGGCCGGCCCGCTAGCGCCTGGAGCCGGCTGGCTGGTCCGGGTCAGTCCCCGTAGATGGCGGGGTGGACCCCGCTGCCGCCGTCACCGTAGATCGTGTTGCTACCGGAGCTGGTCGAGCTGCTGCTGCCGTCCCCGTAGATGGACGAGCCGTCGCCGTAGATCGAGTCGCCGGTGGACGAGGAGCCGGTCGAGCTGCCGTCGCCGTAGTAGCTGGTGTAGCCCGAGCTGTCATCCGCGTAACTGGGCGTGCTGGACGAGGTGGTGCTTGAGCTACTGGTCGAGGTGCTGGCGGGGACGTTGACGCTGTCGCCGTAGATGCGGGCGGTCAGGGTCGCCTTGGCCGGGGTGCCGGACGAGTGGCTGGCGACGTGACCAAGGCCCACCACAGCCGCAAGCACGAGCACACTAATGGCGCTTGCGACGAGGGCCGCGGCCCTTTTCACGTTCACGTCTTCTCCTCGCTGTCCTTTAAAAGACGCAGAGCGCGTGCCCGTGGTGTACCGATCCACGGGTTTACTTGCAAATCTGGCGCTTACAGGCGTCTTGTCCTTGATCATGACGGGTAACGAAGCGGCGCGCGACCGGAATCGGCTCACATGCTGGACTTTCGTTAACCGGCGAGACCAGGGCAGGGCCCGCAACGCGACGACAGCAGCAAGAGAAGCGTACGTCCCGGCCGTAGGCCCGACAAGGTCGCGCGGACCATGGGTTCGTCCATCAGGGACCGGGCGTCACGTCTGTCCCCGAACGGGCGCATTCGCCCCCTCGATCGGGGGTCCAGCAAATAAGCTGGCCTGGCTCGCCCGAGCACGGTGCGGTCGGCGAGCCACCTGCCGCCGAGTGGATCAGGAGACGCATGGGGGGTTACCCGCGTTATTGCGTACAGTGCGGCAACGACCTGGCACCCAGTACCCGGTTCTGCGGCAACTGCGGGCACGCCAGCACCTCGGGCACCCCGGCGGCCGAGACGGAAGCGGCCAGTCAGAACGTCACCAATCCGGACGTTGGCGCGTCCGCTCCGGCTATCGAGACACGGGCGGGCGGCCTGCCGCCGGTGCCTCCGGCGCCGCGGACGGCTGCGGTCTGGCGGGACGCCACGCCGTCCGGTTCCATGCCGCCGGGGCCCACGCCGCCCGGTCCGGCCTCGCTTGGCCCGGCCCAGCCTGGTCTGACCCCGCCCAGCTTCGCGACGCCGCCGACCGGCCCGGCCTATCCACCTCCGCCGCTGCCGTCCCCGGCCGAGCCGCCCTCTTCGCTGCCCGCGCCATCCGCGTTGCCGCCGGCGGACTCGCGGCCGGCCGAGTCGCTGCGCTTGCCTGAGCCGCTGCGGCCGGCCGATTCGGCACCGCCGCTGACCGGCCCGGCCTACCCGCCGGCCCCCACCGCCCCGGTATACACGCGGGCCGAACGCCCCACCCCGCCCCCGCCCGATCGGCCGATGCCGCCACCGCCGGACCGCACCGGTTCGGAGCCGCGGCCGTCCTACCCGCCGCCACCGGCTCAGTACGCGCTATCCGCCGGCCCGCCCGCGCCTCCGCCGCCGGGGACGCCGACCGGGGAGACGGCCAAGTTCGGCAACAGCTGGATGGAAGAGGTCGGCTTCAACCCGCAGTGGGAGCAGCGGCCGCCCATGTCACGCTGGGCTTCGCCCGCGCGGCCGGCGATCACCGATGCCCGGGCGGCCGACGGCCCGCCGCGACCGCGGCGGGCGCTCGTCGCCGGGCTGGTGCTGCTGGTGGCCGCCGTCCTGGTGGTGCCCGCGTTGCTGATCGTGCACGCTCTCCACGGGCTCGGCGGTGCCAGCGCGGCCGCGACCCGGCCCACCAGCAAGCCGGCCAAGTCGGCCGCGGCCGCGCCGACCGAGAAGGCCGCGGCCACCGCCCTGGCCGCGCTGCTGGCCCAGAGCGTCGGTGACCGGGACACGATCGTGCACGCGGTCGGTGCGGTCAACCACTGCAGCTCGGACGTGAGCCAGGCCCCAGCCCAGTTCCAGGAGGGTGCCACGTCCCGGCAGCGGCTGCTGAAGCAACTGGCCAGCATGCCGGGACGGTCCGAGCTGCCGGCGGCCATGCTGCAGCACCTGACCACTGCCTGGCAGGCGTCCGCCACGGTGGACGAGGACCTGAGCAAGTGGGCCAACGATGAGGTGTCCAGCGGCTGCCACGCCCACAACGACGCCAACCTGGCCGCCTCGAACGGCCCGGACATCCAGGCCAGCAGCAACAAGAGCGCGTTCGTGAGTATGTGGAACCAGATCGCGGCCAAGTACGGCCTGACCCGCTACTCGACCGGCCAGCTCTGACCGGGCCCCGGCGCGTCAGCCCGGCCCGGGGCGTCAGCCGAGGCGCTGCCAGACCTGGGCCGACAGCTGGTTGATGGTGTCGATGCCGTACTGCTCGGTCGGGTTGCCGGTGGTGAGCACGGCCATCAGGTAGTCACGGCCGCTGCCAGAGACCCAGCCGACACTGTTGACCTGCCAGTCGGTGTTGCTGCGGTTGAGTGGTAGCCAGCCGTCCTTCAGCGCGACCGTGGCCTGGTCCGGGACTCCGCCGCTGACGCCCCAGCGCTGCGACGGCGTCACGTTCTCCATCAGCTGCAGGGCCGCGTCGCGCTGGGACTCGGTCAGCAGCGTGCCCGGCTTGATCAGCTCGCGCAGCAGGGTCAGCTGGTCGGCCGGGGTGGTCGTGCTCAGGCCCCATCCGGGCCACGGGAAATCGGGGCACTGGACGCAGGAGGACGGCTCGGTGTCGGTCAGCCCGGCCGAGGTGTTGAACGACGCGATCCGGGACGGGCCGCCGGCCTCGTTCCACAGGGTGGTCGCGGCGTCGTTGTCGCTGTCCTCCATCATCTCCCGGGCCAATGACGTGTCGGACGCCGACAGCTCGCCCGAATCGGTGTCGTGCTGGGCGTAGAGCGCCTCGAGGATGTTCAGCTTCACCACGCTGGCCTCGGCCTGGGGCCTGCTGCTTCCGAACGTCCAGGTCTGCCCGGTGGTGACGTCGTACACGGCCGCGGTCACGGTGCCCGAGCGTTCGGCCACGTACGAGCTGGCCGCACTGCCGAACGGGTCGGAACGGGACGCCTTCGACGCCGATCCTGATGGCGTGGCGCTCCGCCTGGTCGCGCTGGGCGTGGGGCTGGCCGTGCCCGCGCTGGACGGCGGGCCGGATGAGGCCGGCGTCAGGGCTGACTGCGCGGCCGGTGCCCCGGCCGACGGTCCGGCGCACGCCTGAACGGCCGCCAGCAGCGGCAGTCCGAGCGCACCGGCCAGGCAGGTGCGGACGAGCGTGCGTTTTCTCAACGGAGGCAGCCTAGTGGTTCGTCAGGGCTTGCGGGCCACTCCGCCGTAGGTGTTGACCTCCGACGCTTGCGGCCGGATGGCATCGGCCTTTGGGCGCCACTCCGACACCAGCACCACCCCCGGGTCGACCAGCTTCAGGCCGGTGAAGGCCAGCTCGGCGAACACCTCGGAGTTGCGGATCGCGCCTCGCATGCCGCCCCGACTGTACGCGCGGCCCGCACCGGACAGCCCCTCCGGGTTGTGCTCGGCGGTCGCGTGCGAGGCCACCAGGTAGCTGCCGGGCGGGAGAGCGTCGGTCAGCGTCTGCACGATCCGCCGCGGCTCGTCCTCGTCCGGCAGGAAGTGCAGCACCGCGACCAGGATCAGCCCGATCGGCTTGCTGAAGTCGAGGGTGGCCCGGGTGACCGGGTCGGACAAGATCGCGGCCGGGTCCCGGATGTCGGCGTCCAGGTAGGTTGTGACCCCGCGCGGGCCGCTGGCCAGCAGCGCCCGGGCGTGTGCGAGCACGATCGGGTCGTTGTCGGCGTACACCACCCGCGCCTCGGGGTTGACCGCCTGCGCCACCTCGTGCACGTTGTTGGCGCTGGGCAACCCGGTGCCGATATCCAGGAACTGGGTGACCCCCGCCTCACCGGCCAGGTAGCGCACGGCCCGGCCGAGGAAGGCCCGGTTCTCCCGCACCGCGGTGCGCACGCTGCCCCAGCTGTCCAGCACTTGGGCCGCGACCGCCCGGTCGGCGGCAAAATTGTCCTTGCCGCCGAGGAAGTAGTCGTACATCCGGGCCGGGTGTGCCCGCGTAACGTCGATCTCCGGCGGCGCGCTGGCCGGTTCGGTCTCCGGAGTCCCGGTGCTGTCCGCCATGGGCACCAAGCGTACTGATTCCGGCAACTACGCTCTAACGGATGAGCGGATGGCTGAATTGTCCGGTGCACGCCCGCCACTGGGGAGTCAACGGAGCGGCCGGCCTGTTGCCGTTCACCGTCACCCCGGCGGGCGTCCGGGTACTGCTGGCCCTGCGCAGCGAAGGCACCCACCAGGGCGGCACCTGGAGCACCATCGGCGGCGCCATCGACCAGGGTGAGACGGCCTGGGAAGCCGCCGTCCGCGAGGCTTCAGAAGAGGTGCCCGGGCTGGACCTGGCCGGGGTTCTGGCCGCCGGCAGTCACGAGTACGCCTGCGTCAGCGGCTGGTCCTATACGACGTTCGTGGTACCCCTGCCGTCCGACGCCCCGGTGACCATTGGTTCGGGCTGGGCGACGTGGGAGACGGCCGAGCTCCGCTGGGTGCCGATCGAGGAGGTCGACGGGTATCCGCTGCTGGCCGCGTTCGCTCAATCGTGGCCCGAGCTCAGGAAACTGATCGAAACCCAGGCGACGAGCTAGACCTGTTTAGCGCTGCATCACTAAGCTGTGAATCGCATTTCCCGCAATTGGCTGTGACCAAACCTCACGGTCCGTGATGCAGAAAGAATCCAGGATAAATCCAGATGGCCAACGGTGCAGCTTCGAGTTGTCACCACGCGCAATTGTGTGATCATTTTCTGATACGGGTCAGGAAGAGTTTCCACTGAGCGGAAGTCATCAACAGCATCGGGCCATTGTGCTCGTTTGAATCTCTGACCAGCACGCATTCGGTCCGAGTGGCTACCTCGACACAGTTACCCTCGTTGGCGCTGTGGCTGCTCTTCCGCCAGTTAAAAGGGAAGTGCGGCCCCGGCTGAACTCTCATCCACGATCCTCCGCTCGCCCGCCGGAAGCCATGGCGATTAGAGGCAGCACTCGTATAACAGTGATCACGCAGTGCAAAGCCGCGGCCCCCTAGGACAATCTCGCCCAGAGTATAAACGGATTTGCTTTGGCCGCCTACGCCTCAATCTGCATTAATTTGCGGCACTAAAGATGTTACATAAATCCATTACTGGTCTTGGTGGGATGCTTGAGCACAGAGAACGACCAGCCTCACGGTGGCGGCTGCGCTGTTACAGCATGTCCTCGGCGACGGCCCGGATGAACTCGACCGACTCATCCTCGGGCAGGGCCAGGTCCAGGAGGGTCTCGAATTTGCTGGCGTAGTTCGACACCCGGTCGCTTTCGGTGGCGATGACCGCGAGCTCCGCCTGGCCCGGGTCGAGGTAGACCAGGTCCGGTAGGTCGCCCTCGAACTCCAGCAGCGTGAAGGCACCAGACAGCCCGTAGGCATCCCTGGTGAAGGGAATCAGCCGCACGCTGATGCGATCGTCCTTGGCGGCGATGTCGACAATGTGGTTGAGCTGGGCCGGCATGACACCGGGATCGCTATCGACGCCCACGTGGCGCCGGATCGTGGCCTCGTCCAGCACGTACTGCTGCCGGGGCGGATCGTCGCGCTTGGCCAACTCCTCCTGGCGCTGCATCCGCAGCCGGACCACTGGACCGACCCCGACGGCCTCGATGGCGCTGGTGGTCAGCGCCTGGGCGTACGGCTGGGTCTGCAGCAGGCCGGGGATGACCGTGCCCGAGAACTGCCGGATCAACGACGCGCCCGCCTCGTAGCCCACGTACTTCAGGTACGGCGCCCCGACCTCTTTGCTGTACGCATCCCACCAGCCCGTTGACCGGGCGCCCCGGTTCAGCCGCTGCAGCCGGTCGCGGTCGCCGTCGGCCGGAACGCCGTACTGGTCCAGCAGCGCGTCCAGATCCACCTTGGTGATTGAGCTGTGGCCGCCCTCGACCCGGATTAGCTTGGACGGAGACCATTCCAGGCTGCGCGCAACCTGCTCCTGGGTGAGCTTGCTCCTTTTCCGCAGCCGGACAATCTCGGCCCGGAGCAGGGCGCTCTGCACCACCGGACCCTGGTCCGCCCCCATAGGCTGCTCACGCTCCGAGTTTAAGAAGCCCAATTCGCCAGGTCACCTCCTGCCAGCAGGCAACGTGGCAGGTTGCACTCTACAACCACTCGACCTTGCGCGCACAGCCGCCTGCCAGGGGTCACGTTCAGTCCCGTTTTCGCCGTCAAAGGCAACATCACTGAACACTCGCAACCTGTCAACTCCCCAATCGCGCGAGTTGCCAGCTTTCAACATAGAACCGGGCAAAGTCTCCGTCTCGATCGTGTTTTAACACAATCGTCACTTCAGTCACACAGATAGCGAAGACCGGCCTGAGCGCAAGGTGCTGACCGGAACTTGCATCACGTCACATCACAGATACATAGAGTTTAGATCGTAATAATTCACAGTGCAACATAGCAAACTGCCATCAGAGCCTCTATGCTCGGGAAGATGCTGGACCACTCCGGTTCCAGCGTCACCAGGAGCCACAGCACGATCGGCTGTTCACGGAAGGGGGCTCGATGTCGGCCTATCCGTTCGGTGCCTCTGGCGAGGAGGACGCCGGGGAGGTGGTACCCGGCGAGGATTTCATCGGCCGGCCTGCCCGGAACCGCTTCGAACTACACGTGCACGGAAGCCTGGTGGATATCGACGTCTGCCTGGGAAGTGGCAGGCCGCATCTTTCGCAGGCGGGCGAGCCGGCCATCAGTGATGGGGAGTACCGAGGTCACTGGCGGACTGGACACGGTCACGAGCACTTCCGGATATCCAGGCGGCCGGGACGTGCGCGCAGCAAGAGCCGGCCTGAGGCTTTTCGGGCCCCGCCCGTAGCGCCGGTTGCCCCGTCCGCTCCCCGGCGCGGGGCAGGATCTGCGGTCAGCTTCTGGGAAGCCCTCCGCCCGGCCGAGCGGGAGCAGTTCAGATCGAGAGCGGAGCTGCGCACCTTCGCCGCGGGCGCCCGCCTGATGCGCGAGGGAGAAACCGCGAACCACGTGGTGGTGATCCTGCGAGGTCAGACGGAGGTGCGGGTCAACGATCGCGGTACCGAGCGGGTTCTCGCCCGGCGGGGCCCCGGCCAGCTTCTCGGGGAACGGGCTGCGCTGCAGGTGAACGTGCGATCTGCCACCGTCGTCGCCCTCGACATCGTCCGGGCCCTGGTCATGCAGACGGCCGACTTCGCTGCCTTCCTGAGCGCTCACCCCGGAGTGCTCGACATCGTGGAGAACCAGGTCTACTTCCGGCTGACCGAGGAGCCGGCCGCCTGCGCCGATGACGACGGCTTCCGGACGCCGGGCAGCACCGTCGGCTACGACGACCCGGCGGTCGCTTTCCGGCGCGCTCAGGCAAGACCGTTCACCGGGGAGAACTGCACCGTCATCTATACCGACGTCGTCGGCTTCAGCTCAGCTCAGCGCGACGACCATGACCGCCTGCTCATCCGGCATGACCTCGCCGCCATGACCTACGCCGCCCTCAAGGCCATCTGGAACGAGTGCTTCTGGGATGACCGGGGCGATGGCGCGCTGGTGGTGGTTCCGTCCGCGGTGCCCACCGCCAAGGTGCTGGAGTACCTGCTCGTCGCCCTCCCCATCGCGCTGCGGCAGCACAACGAGAGCTGTGCCCTGGGTACCCGGTTCCAGCTGCGGGTCGCTCTCGACGTGGGTGCGGTGGTCAGCGACGAGATCGGCGTCTCCGGCGAGGTCATCATCAACACCAAGCGGCTGCTCGACTCGCTGGCGCTGAAGCGGGCCGTCGGCGAGAGCGACGTTCCGCTCGGCCTCATCGTGTCCGACGCCGTGTACCAGTACACGGTCAAGCACGCCAAGGCGGTGACCGACCCGGCTGCGTACAAGAAGATCCGGGTCAAGGCCAAGACCATCTCGCTGCCGGGCTGGATGAGCCTGGTCGGGTCGCCGCTGCAGGTGCAGCAGCCGGGCACCTCTTTACTGGCTGTCGGGTGACCGGAGGGGAGTGACCCGCCAGCCTGCCGGCCTCTGGTCGGCGTCGAATGCCCGGCGGGCGCGGGAGGTGATCTCCTGCGCCTGCCGGGTGACGGCTTGATGGTCCTTGACGGTCTTGGCGACCGATCCGCGGCCGGCCGCCAGTCCCCAGACGGACATGGTCAAGGGGCGAGCGGTGATCGCCACCGGCAGCGCGGCCAGCTCGCCTCGGTCGGTCTCACGTGGCGCCGGTACCGCGAGACGAAGGCGTCCACCAGGCGCAGGTCCCGCGCCCCGGCCGCCCACAGCACGAAGGCCAGCGACCACACCCGGGGCCCGCGGCCGGCGTTCGTCCAGTCGACGATCGTCGGATATGCCTCGGGATCGCCGGCGGCCACGATGGCGTTGACCGGGACGAAGTCGGGGTGCACGAACCCTTCGGGCAGGGCGGTGGTGGTCGCGGCGGCCGCCTCCAGGGCCTCATCAAGCACGGCAAACCCGTTCGCATCGCGCGCGCTGGTCCCGGACCGTACCTCCGCCAGTAGCGAGCTGGCTACCGCTACCTCGTCGGCGGGCGTCCCCGCCAGGGTCAGGTGGTGCCAGCCACCGCCCGGCGGCAGGCTCTCCCCGCTTCGCGCGTGCAGGCGGCCGAGCAGTGCCCCAAGGATCGCGTACGTCCGGCCGTTTCCCCGCGGGCGCTCTCCCGCTACGAACTCCGTCACCAGCACGGGCTGGCCACTCAGCGAAGAGACCGGCGACGCCGCGGCGCACCGCTCGGCTGGGAACCCGCCGGCGGCCAGGGCGTTCAGCACCTGGGCGTCCCCTTCCGCGGCCGACCGCGGGCGGGCGGCCGGGAAGACCCGGGCCACCCAGTCCGGACCGTCAGACCGCGTGACCCGGTAGACCCCGGCGTCCAGCTCGGAAACGCCGGTCACAGCGATGCCGTACTGCTGCTCCAGGTGTGTCGGCAGCTGATCGAGATCGGTCCGGGTGAAGACCTGACGGGTGAACCAGGCGACCCCATCGTTTGCCACGCCAGCAGTATTGACCAGCGCCAACTTCTGCAGATGGGCGGGGTTGGCCCGGCCAGGCCGGGTAGAGGCACGGTATGCCACACAGCGAACCGCCCGTGGTCATCGTCGGCGCCGGGCTCGCCGGGCTGGCCTGCGCCCTGGATCTGGTGGCGGCTGGTGTGCCGGTCCAGATACTGGAGAGCGGCGACGGGGTCGGCGGCCGGATGCGGACCGACCGGCGGGACGGGTTCGTCCTGGACCGGGGATTTCAGGTTTTCAACACGGCTTACCCGCAGGTCAAACGGCGCATGGATCTGCGCGCCCTGCAACTGCGGCCGTTCACGCCGGGGGTGCTGCTGCAGGCGGGCGACCGGCGGCTGCGGTTCGCGGACCCGACCCGGCGGCCGGGCGGCGCCGCCGACCTGCTGCGCGGGCGGCTGGGCGGGCCGGCCGACGTGCTGGCGCTGGCCCGGCTGAGCGCCGGGGACATGCTGCTGCCGGTCGGCCTGATCAAGCATCAGCCCGACCGGGCCACGTTCGCGGCGCTGACCGAGGCGGGCGTCTCACCCGAACTGTGTGAGCTTTTCTTCCGGCCATTCCTGTCCGGGGTGTTCCTGGAGGACGAGCTGGAGACCAGCGCCCGCTTCTTCCATCTGGTCTGGCGCACGATGCTGCGCGGCACCCTGTGCCTGCCGCGGCGCGGCATCCAGGCCGTGCCCGAACAGCTCGCGGCCGCCCTGCCACCCGGGACCGTGCAACTGGAGACCGAGGCGCGGGCGCTCACCGCCGACGGGGTGGAGCTGGCCGACGGCGGCGAGGTCCCGGCCCGGGCGGTGGTGGTGGCCACCGGCCCGGCGGCGGCGGCCCGCCTGCTGCCAGGCCTGGACGTCCCGGCCACCCGTACCGTGACCACCTTTTATCACGCGGCGGCCAGCTCCCCGCTGGAGGAGCCGACCCTGCTGGTCGACAGCGAGCGGAAGATCCTCAATACCGTGGTGCTGTCCGAAGTCTCCGGCACCTTCGCCCCCGGCGGCCGGGCGCTGATCTCCAGCTCGGTGCTGGGCGACGCCAGCGGGCGGGAGCCCGAGGTGCGGGCCCGGCTGGCCGAGCTGTACGGCACCGACACCACCGGCTGGGAGCACCTGGCCAGCTACGCGATCCCCGGCGCGCTGCCCGCGATGCCGGCCCCGCACCCGCTCAGCCGCACGACCCGGGTCGGCCCCGGCCGCTACGTCTGCGGCGACCACCGGGCCACCGGCTCGGTCCAGGGGGCGATGGCGTCCGGGACCCGCGCCGCCCGCGAGCTCCTGGCTCGCGCGGAACGCTGATCCGGGGTGCGGCCCGGCTCAAGGACCTGGACGAGGTGGTCGCCCAGGAGCGGAAACGGGGCTCCAGCCCGCCCTGACACGCCACTGCCAGCGACCCCCTCAGGCCGCCGGCAGTGACCACCGCGCCGGCGTCAGCGCAGTGCGTTCAGGGTGTTGCTGTCGTCGTTGACGAAGTAGACCTGGTCCGGATGGGCCGTGGTGGCCAGGCCGAACAGGGCCCCGCCGGGCGGATCGGCGGTGTCCAGGTCCCGGACCGTCACGAAGCGCCCGTGCTGGGTCAGCTCGACCAGGTTGTTGTCCCCGGCGTTGGCGGCGAGCAGGTCACCGTCCGGGGCGATGGCCAGCCCCAGCGGGCCGTTGAGGTGCGGATCGGCTGACACGGTGGCCGCGGCCGACCCCGCGTTGACCGGGCGCTGCCGCCGCACCGCGTCGGGGATCGCGGCGATGCGGGAGTTCACCGTGTCCGCGACGAACAGGGTGCCGGCCCGGCCGAGCGCCAGGCCGGTGGGCCCGACGATCAGGGCGGCCGGATCGGTGTGCACGGAGATGCCCGTGGCGATCACCGTGCTGGCCACGACCCGGGGCTCGGCGCCGGCCAGGCTCAGCGTCAGCCGGACCACGTCGCCCCGGGTGGTGCTGGCGGGCTGACCGCCGGTGATGCCGGTCAGCACGTTGCTGACGAACAGGTCGGCCACCCCACCCAGGTCCAGAGCGGTGGCGTCCCACGGGCCGTCGATGCCATAACCACGGATGACCTCCCGGACCCGGCCCCGGGGGTCGAGCACGAACAACTCACCCGGCTTGGCCGTGGCGGCAGTCCCGTCGGCGGTCGGCAAGCTGCCGACGATCACCCAGCCGGAGCGCAGGGCCACCAGGGCGGTGGTGAGGCCCACTCCACCCGGCACGATCGAGGCCGGGATCCGGGCGAACAGCCGTTGCCGGCCGGCCGGGGAGATCTCGACGATCGTGGTGCCGAGGCCCTGCTTGTTGGCCGCGTTGTTGAAGTTGCTGACCAGCACGTTCCCAGCGGTGAGGTCGCCATGGCTGCGCGGCACGACCGCGACCCCGTACGGATTGAGATCCCCGTTGGCCGGAACGGTGCTGGCCACCGTGGACTGCGTGAGGCCGGTGATGAAAGGGCCGGATGGCCCGGCGGTACGACCAGTCCCGGCCGCGGCGGGGAGCACCCCCGCCAGCGCGGCAGCGGTGGCCACGACGGCCAGCCCTGCCACGCGTTTATGCAGCAATCCCATGCCCATTGCCTGTCTCCTTGGCTTGCGGCAGCACGCGCGATTGCGCGCCCACGCCAGGGCCGGCCGGTCACCCGTCGCTCAGTCTTCTTACGGGAACCGGGGCAGCAGGGATTGGGTGAATCAGTCGCTGATAAGGGCGGCCAGGTCGGTCAGCTCTTCCTCGGTGAAAAGGCGGGACCGGATCATGAACCGGAACCCCTCCGGAGCCTCCAGCGAGAAACCGCTGCCCCGGCCCTTGACCAGGTCAACCGTCAGGTGGGTGTGGCTCCAGTACTCGAACTGCGAGGCCGACATCCAGAAGCCGATCGGCTTGTCGATGCCGTCGATGCTCAGGTCGCCCAGGTGCACGTCGGAGTGGCCGGTGCGGAACTCGCCGTCCGGGTAGCACATCGGTGAGCTGCCGTCGCAGCAGCCGCCGGACTGGTGGAACATCAGCGGCCCGTGCTGCTCGGTCAGCTGTCGCAGCATGCCGGCCGCGGCGTCAGAAACATCTACCCGTTCTGTGGACATGCCAGCCTCCTCGGACGCCGGTGCGGAACGAGCGCCCGCGGGGAACCTTGCGGTCCCCCACGGGCTCGTCGGCTGGACGTAGAAGCCACCGGACAGCTCGCCACCGAGCTCGGCCTTTTCGCCACCGGCGAGGACCTTGGCGCCCTCCTGCTTACCGATGTCGATGTAGGACAGGATCTTCTCGAACTGGTCGTTGGACGCCTGCGCACCGACCTGAGTGTCGGTGTCCAGCGGGTGCCCCTGCTTGATGTTCTTGACCCGCTCCACCCCATCGCCGAGGAACTTGTCGTAGATCGAGGACTGGATCAGCGCCCGGGACGGGCAGGTGCAGACCTCGCCCTGGTTGAGCGCGAACATCGCGAAGCCTTCCTGGGCCTTGTTGTAGAAGGCGTCGTTGTGGTCGGCCACGTCGCCGAAGAAGATGTTCGGGCTCTTGCCGCCCAGCTCGAGCGTGACCGGGATGAGGTTCTCGCTGGCGTACTGCATGATCAGCCGGCCGGTGGTGGTCTCGCCGGTGAAGGCGACCTTGCGGATGCCCTTGTTCTGGGCCAGCGGCTTGCCGGCCTCGACGCCGAAGCCGTTGACCACGTTGAGCACACCCGGCGGGAGCAGGTCGGCGATCAGGTCCAGCACGATGTGGATCGAGGCCGGGGTCTGCTCGGCCGGCTTGAGCACGACGCAGTTGCCCGCGGCCAGGGCCGGAGCCAGCTTCCAGGTCGCCATCAGGATCGGGAAGTTCCAGGGGATGATCTGCCCGACCACGCCCAGCGGCTCGTGGAAGTGGTACGCCACCGTGTCGTCGTCGATCTGGGAGAGCGAGCCCTCCTGGGCCCGGGTCGCGCCCGCGAAGTAGCGGAAGTGGTCGACGGCCAGCGGGATGTCGGCGGCCAGGGTCTCGCGGACCGGCTTGCCGTTCTCCCAGGACTCGGCCACCGCGATCATCTCGAGGTTCTGCTCGATCCGGTCGGCGATCGTGTTCAGGATGCTGGCCCGCTCACCGGCGGAGGTCCGGCCCCAGGCGGCGCTGGCGCCGTCGGCCGCGGCGACGGCGCGGTCCACGTCGGGGGCTGTGCCGCGGGCGATCTCGGTGAAGGTCTCACCGGTCACGGGGGTCGGGTTCTCGAAGTATTTGCCGCTGGCGGGGGGTACGTACTCGCCGCCGATGAAATGGTCATAACACCGCTGGCAGCGGTAACGCCCTGGCGCGCCGTCGCAGACACCGGAGTCCGCAGATGAGTGGCAAGCCCGCCCGGCCACGGCTGGCCGAGAGCTTGGCGACGGACCCCGTGAACAGTTCCTGGTGCTGAAGCAGACGCACGAGGCCGAGCTGAGCGAAAGCCGGGCCCGGGTTCCATCGCGCTCGCTGATCGCCGAGTCGTGGCGCCGGTCGCTGGCCGCCCACGTCGATCCCGACGACTTCCGGCCCCCGCTGGTCTACGCCCCGGACGACGTGGCCGACGTACGCTCGGCCCACCCGCTCCACTCGGTGATCCCGCTGCTGCGCAAGATGCTGGTCGACATCGCCGACGCGTCGCACCACATCATGATCGTCACCGACGCGCACGGCACGATCCTGTGGCGGGAGGGAGCCACCGACGTGGCCCTGCGGGCCGACCCGGTCGGCCTGTGCGAGGGCACCCGCTGGGCCGAGGACACGATTGGCACCAACGCGATGGGCACCGCGCTGGCGGTCGACGCTCCCGTCCAGATCTACTCGGCCGAGCACCTGGTCCGTGCCTACCAGACCTGGAGCTGCGCGGCCGCCCCGGTCCACGACCCCGACACCGGCACCCAGATCGGCGCGATCGACGTCAGCGGCCTCCTGCAGGATCTCCACCCGGCCGTGGTCAGCCTGGTCACCGCCACCGCCGAGCTGGCCGAGAGCCACCTGCGGATGCAGATGGCGGTGCGGGACGAGCGGCTGCGGGCCCGCAACATGCCCCACCTGGCCGGCCTCCGGGGCGAAGCCGGTGCGCTGGTCACCCCGACCGGCCGGGTGCTGGCGGGCGGGCCGGCCCGGAGTCTGGCCGACGCGGGTGGACGTGCGGACCGGGGCGGACGCCGTCCTGCTGGCCGACGGCCGCGAGGCCCAGCTCGAACCGCTGTCCGAGGGTTACCTTCTCCGGGTACCGCGGCCGGCGGGCCACCCTGCTGCCCAGCGTCCGGCCCTGTCGCTGTCGTTCCTGCGCGAGGCGCCGTCGGCGATGCTGGACGGCCGCGAGCTGCCGCTCACGCTGCGCCGCGCCGAGTTGCTGACCCTGCTGGTGCTGGCTCCGTCCGGGCAGACCGCCGAGCAGCTCGCGCTGGCCCTGTACGGCGAGGACGGCAACCCGGTCACCGCCCGGACGGAGATTCACCGGCTGCGCACCCAGCTCGGCGAGCGCGCCATGCGGACCAAGCCGTACCGGCTGCGGGCCGAGGTCGACGCCGACTTCCTGACCGCCCGGGCCGCGCTCCGGCACAGCGATCTGCGGGCCGCGCTGGCGGCCGGGCAGGCGCCGCTGCTACCCCGGTCCGACGCCCCGGGCATCCGGGCCGAGCGCGATGAACTGGTCGCGGCCCTCCGGCACGCCGTCCTCGACCGCGGCGATGTCGACGCGTTGTGGGAGTACAGCCAGCGCGCGCCCGGCCGGGACGACCTGGCGGTGTTCGAGCGGCTGGCGGCCGAGCTGCCTGGTGGTGATCCCCGCCAGCCGGTGGCGGCGTCCCCGCCAGGCGGCGCTCGAGGCGGAGTGAGCCGCGGACCCCTCCTGCCCCTCCTGCTCCTGCGGCCCCGCACGGCGTCCCGGCCAACCGGCCCAAATGCGGCATCGCTCCGGTTCTAGCAAGCCCAAATGCGGCATCGCGCAGGTAAGGATCCGCCACCCCTGGGACCACTGGGACTATGGAGTCTCAGCATGATTGCCCGGCCGGGCCTGCCGTCAGTGTCCCGCGCGAAGGCCGGAACCGGAATCACTTGCGTCGCACCCACCGCAGCGGCAACCCCTGGCGCGGCCGCAATGTTGGCGATGGCGCCTTTGCGTATCTAAGAGTGCGGGCAAAGGCGCCATTGCCCTCGCTGGACTGGCGGGCGTGGCGTGACGGGGCCGGGAAGGGTGCAGAGCCGTCCGACCAGCCCTATGTGCGTCAGCGGCGCGGGTCGATGTGGACCTTGGGGGCGTCGCCCCACTCCGCGGGCCGGCGGCCCGCCAGCACGGTGGACACCTCGTCCAGGCTGACGGTGGCGGCGACGATCGGCCCGGGGTCCACCGCCCCGGAGGCGTACAGGGAGATGGTCTCGGCCAGGCCGCCGGAGGCGCTGAGGACGCCGGTGGCGGTGACGTCCTTGAGCACCAGCTCCCGGGTGTCCAGCAGGCTGGGCTCCGAGGACAGGCCGATGAAGCCGATCCGGCCGCCCGGCTCGATCCGGCCGGCCGCCAGGGTCGCCATCTCCGTCCCGGTCGAGGCGTCGATGATCGCGTCGAACAGGCCGCCGGGCAGCCTGTCGCGCACCCACGTCTGATCGAAGCCCAGGGACCGGGCGAACCGCAGTGACCGCTCATCCTGGCCGAGCAGGTGCACGTCGGCGCCCCGGGCCCGCGCGATCAGGGCGCTGAGCAGGCCGATCGTCCCGGGACCGATGACCAGGAGCCGCTGGCCCGCGGCGACCTGGGTGGCCCGGACCGCGCGGAGGGCGTTGCCGCCCGGCTCGACCAGGGCGCCGGCGGTGGAGCCGATGCGGCCGGGCAGCGGCAGCAGGGCCGAGGCCGGCATCAGCAGCTGCTCGGCCAGCGCGCCGGGCCAGCCGCCGCGAATGCCGATCTCGTAGCGGTCGGCGCACAGGTGCTGGCGGCCGGTCCGGCAGCGGGCGCAGTGCCCGCAGCCGAGCATGGTGTCGCCGGTGACCCGCCGGCCGAGCCAGGACGCGCCGGTCTCGTCACCGGCCCGCGTCACCGTCCCGCACCACTCGTGGCCGATCCGCACCGGGTAGCGGGCCTCCCCGGTCCGCAGGTACACCATGTGGCCGGTGAAGAATTCCACGTCGGTGCCGCACACTCCGGCCCGCTCGACGTCGACCACGACCTGGCCGGGGCCGGGCTCGGGGGGCTCGATGTCGCGTACTTCCGCTCGCCCGGGACCGGTGATGACGAATGCGCGCACGCCGGGCTACCTGATCCGCGCTTCGGGGGCAGGGGTAACGTCCATGGCGTTCGCATAGTAGGGCGATACGCCGGGAGCAGGGAAACAGGAGCAGGGAAACAATGGCTGGTCTGCGTAGTGATGGCTGGTACGGCGGCACCGACCGGGACGCCTACATTCACCGGGCTTGGATGCGCCGGGGCTTGCCCGATTCCGCGTTCACCGGCCGGCCGCAGATCGCGATCGCCAATACCGCCTCGGACCTGGTGCCCTGCAACCGGCACCTGAGCGAGGTGGCCCAGCACGTGGCGGCCGGGGTGTGGGAGGCCGGCGGGGTCCCGCTGGAGATGCCGGTGGTGTCGCTGGGCGAGACCAACGTCCGCCCGACCGCGATGCTGTGGCGCAACATGGCCGCGATGGCCATCGAGGAGATGATCCGGGCCAACCCGATCGACGGTGTGGTGCTGCTGGGCGGCTGTGACAAGACCATCCCGGCTCTGCTGATGGGGGCCGCGTCGGTTGACCTGCCCGCGGTGGTGGTGCCCGGGGGCCCGATGCTGACCGGCACGTTCCGGGGCGCCCCGCTCGGCTGCGGCACCGACGTGTGGCGGCTGAGCGAGGACGTCCGCGGCGGCAAGATGTCCCAGGCCGACTTCGTGGCGTCCGAGTCCTCGATGATCCGGAGCCGGGGCCACTGCAACACGATGGGCACCGCCTCGACCATGGGCCTGCTGGCCGAGGTGCTCGGCACCACCCTGCCGGGTACGGCCGGGCTGCCCGCGCCGGACAGCCGGCTGCTGGCCCAGGCGCACGGTACCGGCAAGCTCGCGGTGGAGATGGTGCAGGCCGAACGAAGGCCAAGCCAGGTACTGACCGAGGCTTCGTTCCGGAACGCGATCGTCGCGCTGGCGGCGCTGGGCGGGTCGACCAACGCGGTGGTGCACCTGCTGGCCATCGCCGGGCGGCTGGGGGTACCGCTCACCCTGGAGGACTTCGACCGCATCGGCGCCGACGTGCCGCTGCTGGTCAACCTGCAGCCGGCCGGGCAGTTCCTGATGGAGGACTTCCACCGGGCGGGCGGCCTGCTGGCCGTGCTCCGGGAGGTCAAGGAGCTGCTCGACCCGGCCGCGCTGACCGTGACCGGGCAGCCGCTGACCGATTATCTGGATGAGGCGCAGATCTGGGACCGCGAGGTGATCTCGGTCCGGAACGAGCCGGTCCAGAGCGCGGCCGGCATCGCCGTGCTGCACGGCAACCTGGCCCCGAGCGGCGCGGTCATCAAGCCGGCGGCCGCGTCCGCGCACCTGCTGCAGCACCGGGGCCGGGCGGTGGTGTTCGACTCGATCGAGGACCTGCACACCCGGCTGGACGACGAGGACCTGGAGGTTGATGCCGACTCGGTACTGGTGCTGCGCGGCTGCGGGCCGCGCGGCTACCCGGGCATGCCGGAGGTGTCGAACATGCCGCTGCCGGCCAAGCTGCTGCGCGAAGGCGTCCGCGACATGGTCCGCATCTGCGACGGGCGGATGAGCGGCACCGCCTACGGGACCGTGGTGCTGCACGTGTCACCGGAAGGGGCCGCGGGCGGCCCGCTGAGCAAGATCCGGACCGGTGACTGGATCGTGCTCGACGTGCCCGGCCGCCGGGTCGACGTGGAGCTGAGCGAGGACGAGCTGCGGGACCGGCCGGTGGCCGAGGCCATGGCCGAGGCGGTGGCCAAGCCGCGCCGGGGCTGGGAGCTGCTCTACGTCAACAGCGTGCAGGGCGCCGAGGAGGGCGCTGACCTGGACTTCCTGCGCGGTTCGAGCGGGGACGTGGTCAAGCGGGAGTCGCACTAGCCGCCGCGCACCGGGGCGATCTCCGACAACCCGGAGATCTTCAGCACCGGGGTCAGCAGCGCGGTGGCGACCAGCTCGATGTGGTCCGCGTGGCTGAACAGCACGGTCAGGCCGGCGCTGTCCAGGTAACCGACGGCGGTCAGGTCGACGACGACCGGGCCGTCTCCGGCCTGCGCCAGCGCGTCCCCGAGCTGGCTGGCATTGCTCATGTCGATCTCGCCGTCGGCGGTCAGCACCAGGCTGCCGTCCGGGTGCCGGTTCGTGGACAGGGTGAGCGGAGTGGTCATGTGGTGATCCTGAGCTGCATGTCGACGGTGGTGCCGGTCGCGTCCGGCTCGATCGTTACCTGCTGCATGAGCGCCTTCATCAGCGGGATGCCGTGGCCGCGGTGCGGGTTGGCGCCCGGCTGGGCGGCCTTCCACCGGCCGGTGTCGATGACGGTCAGCCGGAGCAGGCCGGCGGTGACGGCGGCGCGCAGCCGGACCTGCTGGCCCCGGGCATTCCGGTGGCCGTGCTCGACGGCGTTGGCGCAGGCTTCACCGGCCGCCACCAGCACGTCCTGGACCGTCCGCTGGCTGAGGTCGCAGCGGCGCAGCCAGTCCCGCAGGGCGGCCCGGACCGGGGCGAGCTGGGCCGAGTCGGCCGCAAAGGCCAGGTCGAACGGGGCCGGGTGCCGGTAGAGCACCAGGGCCACGTCGTCTTCGTAACCGCCGTCCGGCGCCAGCCCGGCCATCAGCTCGCTGGCCAGGTCGTCGACCGAGCCGACGCTGCCCGCGAGCAGAGCCGACCCGGCCTGGGCGATGCCCGCGGTGATCGACCGGCGGCGGCGCTCGACCAGCCCGTCGGTGTACAGCAGCAGCGTGGCCCGAGCGGGCACCGCGCAGCTGGCCTCGGACCGGGTGATGGCCTGGCGGACCGCGAGCGGGACCGACCGGCCCGCGCCCAGCAGCTGGATGCGGCCGTCCGGATGGGCCAGGATGCCGGGCGGATGACCGGCGCTGCTGTAGGTCAGCCAGGCCTTCGGCGTCGAGGATGCCGCAGAACACCGTGCTGCAGATCGCGCCGGGGATCAGGGCCGCGAACCGGTCCATGGCGCTCAGCGTTTGCGCGGCGCTGGCCTCCTGCAGCAGCAGGGCCCGGCAGGCGCTGCGGAGCTGCCCCATCACGGTGGCGGCGTCCAGCCCGTGACCCACGCAGTCGCCGACCACGATGCCGGTCCGGCCGTCCGTCAGCTCCACGATGTCGAACCAGTCGCCGCCGACCTCGAGCGGGCGGCTGGCCAGCTCGTACCGGGCCGCGAAGCCGGCCGGCAGCCGGGCCGGCCCGAGGATGGCCCGCTGCAGCACCAGGGCCGTCTCCCGCTGCTGGTCGCTCTGGTGCACCCGGTGCAGGGCCTGGCTCAGGTAGCCGCACAGCAGGGCCAGCAGCGCGCGGTCCTCGGGGGTGAACGGGCGGGCGGGGTCCAGGTCGATCCAGACCGCCAGCTGACCCAGCGGATGGTCCACGGTGATCCCGGTCGCCGGGCCTTCGCCGTCGGCCGGGGACAGCATCGGCCCGCGCTGCAACCCGGAGATCGTCTGCTGGAGCGGGCCTGGCAGGTCGCTCCAAGCCCGCTCCGGCCCGGTCGACATTACCGTCGGCTGACCGTTTCCTTCCCAGGTCACAGCCAGTGCCCGGCGGGCCTGCCAGAGCCGCCGGAGCTCGTTCAGCGCACCCTGGAGGGCCTGCGGCAAGCTGGTGGCCCGCGACAGCAGCAGGCCCATGGCGGCCAGCGCCGCCTCGCGCTGGCCGGCGTAGTGCTCGGCGGTGATGTCCCGCAGGGTGCCGACCTTCACCCGCCGTCCGGTGTCCGGGTCGGTCACCCCGCTGAAGCTGGCCGCCACCCACAGCCGGTGCCCGTCCCGGTGCGTGACCGGCGCCGTGAAGCTGCCCCGGCTCTGCCCCATGAGCTCGCCGAAGGCGGCACTGACCTGGCGGTAGCCCTCCGGGTCGGTGTCCGGCTTCGGCCACCACACGTGCTCGGCCGGGTACGGCAGGCCCTCCGGCCCGTAGCCGAGGGTGTCGGTGAAGGCCGCGTTGATCTCGACCACCGCGCCGGTCTCGTCGCACACGAAGAACGCCTCGTGCAGCGACTCGATCAGGGCGGCCCGCCAGCGGGCGTGATGGGTGCGCAGCCGGGACAGTTCCACGTTGGCCCGGACCCTGGCCAGCAGTTCGGCCGCCGAGAACGGTTTGACCAGGTAGTCGTCGGCGCCGGCGCCGAGGCCCTCGATCGCGGCTTCCTGGCCGGCCCGGGCCGACAGCAGCAGCACCGGCACGTCGGCGGTCCGCGGGTCCGAGCGCAGCGCCGCCACCAGCCCCAGGCCGTCCAGGCCGGGCATCATCACGTCGCTGATGACCACGTCGGGGGCGTCAGCGTGGACGGCGTCGAGCGCGGCCAGCCCGTCCGCCACCGTGCTCACCTCGTACCGGGCCCCGAGCAGCCGCTGCAGGTACTCCCGCATGTCGGCGTTGTCGTCGGCCAGCAGCACCCGGGGGCGGTCGCCGCCGCCGGGCGGCCCGGGGACGGGTGCCTCGGCACCGACGGTGCCGGCGGCATCGAGGATGGGCATCGGGCCGGTCGGTGACCCGCCGTCCGGCAGCCAGCGCAGCGCCTCGGCCAGGAACGGGTCGGCGACCGCGGACACCAGGCCGGCCGCGGCCGCGTCGGCCACGTGGGCGGCGGGCAGGTGGTCCTGGCCGAACGGCACCCGGATCGTGAACTCGGTCCCGGTCCCCTCGGTGCTCTCGGCGCTGATCGTGCCGCCGTGCAGGCCGACCAGCTCCCGGACCAGGGCCAGCCCGATGCCGCTGCCCTCGTTGGACCGGGACCGCGCGTTCGGGATGCGGTGGAACCGCTCGAACAGGCGGGGCATCTCGGCCGGTGCCACCCCGATCCCGGTGTCGGCCACCCGCAGCACCGCGCAGTCGCCGTCGGGCCGCAGGGTGACGCTGATCGTGCCTTCGAACGTGAACTTGAGCGCGTTGCTGAGCAGGTTGAGTACGACCTTTTCCCACATCTCCTGGTCGATGTAGACCAGGCGGGGCAGCTCCGGGCAGTCCACCCGGTAGGTCAGGCCGGCCCGCTCGGTGGCCGAGCGGAACACGCTGGCCAGGTCGGCGGTGAACGCGGCCAGGTCGACCGGCTCGTACCGGGCCTGCAAGCGGCCGGCCTCGATCCGGGAGAAGTCGAGCAGCGTGTTCACCAGCTTGCCGAGCCGGAGCCCGTTGCGGTGGATGACGTCCAGCTCCTGCCGGACGCTCGCGTCCTCGCCCCCCAGCCGTGTGCGCAGCTCCTCCAGCGGCCCCATGATCAGGGTGAGCGGGGTGCGGAACTCGTGGCTGATGTTGGAGAAGAAGGCCGTCTTGGCCCGGTCCAGCTCGGTCAGCTCCTCGGCCCGGCGCTGCTGGACCTGGTAGGCCAGGGCGCCGTTGACGAGCGCCGCCGTCTGCTGCGCGACCAGGCCCAGGAACGACCGGTAGGCGTCGTCGAGGGGCCGGCCGCGCTGGCCGCCAGCACCATCACCCCGGCCGCCGGGCCGCCCGCCTCACCGGGCAGCGGCAGCACCACGGCCTGGGCCGGCGGGGTCTCCCAGCCACCGGTCGGCAGGCCGGCGAACCGGGCGTCCACGTCGGGCACCGTCACCGGCTCGCCGCTGCGCAGCACCTCGGCGGCCGGCCAGCCGCCGGGTCCGCCCGGCCGCGGTTCCGGGGCCGGGCCGGGCGGGCTGGTGGCGGTCAGCACGAGTTCGTCGGTACCGGGCTTGCGCAGGTAGATGGCGGCGAACGGGACGTCGGCGGCCGCTCCGGCCAGCGCCCGGGCCACCAGCTGGGCCGCCTCGGCCGCGCGGCGGGCCCGGCCGGCCAGCGAGCCCAGATCCTGCAGCGCCGCCAGCCGCCGCTCGCCCACCACCCGCAGGGTGGTGTCGCTGACCGCGGTGAACACCCCGCGGACGACACCGGCGTCGTCGTGCAGCGGGCTGTAGGAGTAGGTCCAGTAGGTCTCTTCCCAGTAGCCGTGCCGGTTCATCGGCAGCAGCAGGTCCTCGGACCAGGTGGCCTGCCCGCTGGCCATCACCGAGTCCAGCATCGGCCCGATGATGTCCCAGATCTCGCTCCAGACCGACTCACCCGGCTTGCCCAGGGCCGGGTGCTTGGTGCCGAGCAGCGGCAGGTAGGCGTCGTTGTAGAAGAACTGCAGCCGCTCGCCCCACCACACGATCATCGGGAACCGTGAGGTCAGGCAGATCCGGCAGGCGGTTCGGAGGCTGGCCGGCCAGTCCCGCGGGTCACCCAGGCCGGACTCCGGCCACGGGTAAGCCCGCATCCGGCGGGCCATCTCGCCGTCGCCGGGGAACAGCGCCTCGCCGGACTCGTGATGGACGGGTCCGGCGCGCCCGGTGTCGTTCATCGCGCCCGCCCTCATCTCCCTTTCCGGCGCAGGGGCTCCGACGGAAACGATAGCGCCGGGCAGGTCCGCGCGCCCCGGCTGGGACCGATGGGACGAGGTTGCGCTGATGGGTTGGACCACTGGCCCGGCTGCCACACAATGAGGGAATGGTCGCAGCGCCCGAATTGGCCCAGCCAGCGGTGACACCGCTGCTGTCGGTGTCCGGCCTGTCGGTCCGGTTCGGCACGGTCCAGGCCCTCAACGGCGTGAACCTTACCGTCCGCCCGGGTGAGCTGATCGCGCTGGCCGGCGAGAACGGCGCGGGCAAGACCACGCTGGTGCGCTGCATCGCCGGCGACATCACCCCCGGCCAGGGCGAGATCTACGTGTCCGGCCGCCGGGTCGCCCCCGACCCGGCCGCCGCCGCCCGTCAGGGCGTGGCCGTGGTCTGGCAGGACCTGGCGCTCTGCGAGAACCTCGACGTCGCCGCCAACGTGCTGCTGGGCCGCGAATCGCGCCGGATGATGTTCTCCGACAGCCGCTTCCACAAGAACGCGGCGTCGCTGCTGGACAGCCTGGGCATTCCCATCCGCGATACCACCCGCCGGGTCAGCGCGCTGTCCGGCGGGCAGCGCCAGCTGGTCGCGGTGGCGCGGGCGATGGGCCGCAATCCCCGGCTGCTGGCCCTCGACGAGCCCACCGCCTCCCTCGGCGTGATGGAGTCGGCGCAGGTCGAGGAGCTGATCGCCGGGCTCCGGGAGAAGGGCACCACCATCCTGCTGGCCTGCCACGACATCGACCAGATGTTCCGGCTGGCGGATCGCATCGTGGTGCTGCGGCAAGGCCGGATCGTGGCCGACCTGGATCCGGTCAGCACCCACCCGGACGACGTGGTGGCGCTGATCTCCGGTCAGCCGGTCGACTCCTCCGCCCGCCGTCAGCTGACCCGGCTGCACGGGCTGGCCGACCGGCTGGTGTCGGCCGACGCCTCGTCCAGCCTCTCACTGATCATGTCCGCCCTCGGCGCGGCCCTGGGCACCGAGCGGCTGTCGATTCACCTGGTCTCCGACCAGGGCGAGCCGGGCGGCCCGCTCAGCCCGGATCACCCGCTCGGCCCGGACCAGGCGCTGGTCTGTGCCGCGTCGCTCGGGTTCACCCCCGGCCAGCTGGCCGACTGGGCCCAGCTGCCGTTCGGGCTGCCGGGTGGCCCGGTCGGGCTGGCCGCCACGACCCAGAAGCCGGTCATCGAGGCCGACGTGCGGTCCAGCGCGGCCTGGACCGGGTTCCGCAGCCTGGCCGAGCTGACCGGCGTGGACAGCTCCTGGTCGGTCCCGGTGGTCGGCCCGGGTGGCTTGTCCGGCATCATCACCGTGTTCCGGCCCGAGGCGGGCATGCCCCATCGCCACGAGCTGCAGCTGGTCACCCTGTACGCGGGCTACGCGGCCAGCGCCATCGAGCGCGACCGGCTGCTGGAGCAGGCCACCGCCCGCAACCGGGTGCTGGAGACGATCCGCGAGATGCTGGAGAACCTGGCCGGCCCCGCCCGGGTCGCCGACGGCCTGGTCATCGCGGCCCAGGCGCTGCGCCGGGGCCTCCAGGCCGACGAGGTGGCCCTGGTCACCCGGCTGGACGGGGCGCCGCCGGAGTGGCGGGCGTTCGCCGGCCCCCCGGGCAGCGAGACCGGCAGCGACGCGGCCGAGGCCTCGCCCGGGCTGCGCGAGGCGGCCGGCCGGGTGCTGGCCGAGACCTATCCGGACGGGGTGCCGTGCCAGCTCACCAGCGGTCAGGGCCGCCGGGTCCGGCTGGTCCCGTTCACCGCCGCCAACGGGCCCGCGGTGCTGCTGGCCAGCTGGAAGCAGCCGAGCGCGAAGGCCGCCCAGGAAGAAATCGCGCTGATGGAAGACGCGGCCCACTCGTTCCGGCTGGCCCTGGACCGGGAAGAGGCGGGGCTGGCGCACGCGGAGGCGGCGGCCCTGCGCCGGTCCGGTGAGCTGCAGCGGGACTTCCTGTCCCGGCTCAGTCACGAGCTGCGGACCCCGCTCACCGCCATCCGGGGCTACGCCTCCAGCCTCATGCAGACCGACGTGACCTGGGACCGGAGCTCACAAGACCGGTTCCTGGACCGCATCGCGGCCGAGTCGGCCCGGCTCGGGCGTCTGGTGGATGACCTGCTCGACTTCTCCACGATCGAATCCGGGCTGATGCGGCTGCAGCCCGACTGGTGTGACCTGCCGCTGGTGGTGCAGGCGGCGGTGGCCTGCCTGGCCCCGGCCGGCCGGGCCGCGGTCACCGTCCAGTGCGCCCCCGACCTGCCGGTGATCTGGGCCGACCACGACCGGCTGGAGCAGGTCTTCGTCAACCTCATCAACAACGCGGTCGCGCACAACCCGCCCGGCACCCGGGTCTGGGTCACCGCCGAGGGGGCCGGCCCCGAGGTGATGATCAGCGTGCGCGACAACGGCACCGGCATCCCCGACGAACTGGCGGCCGCGCCGTTCGAGGCCGGCCGCCGGCGCCGGACCCGGACCGGCGGGGCCGGGCTCGGCCTGTCCATCGCCCAGGGCATCGTCGACGCCCATCAGGGCCGGATCGAGCTGCAGCGGCTGGACAAGGGCACCCAGTTCCGGGTGGTCCTGCCGGCCGACGTCCAGGACGACGCGGGCGACCCCGGCCCGGGCGCGCTGGCCCTGGTCCCCGGGGGCGCCCCGGCGACCCCACTGGCTGAAGAGGAGCACGATGGCTGACGCCACCGCCAACACCCGCGTCCTGGTGGTGGAGGACGACCCGAACATCGTCGACCTGATCCGGTCCAACCTGGCCGTGCGCGGCTTCGACACCGTGGTCTCCCAGGACGGCATGCGGGTGCTCAAGCTGCTTGAGACCGAGGACCCGGACATCGTGCTGCTGGACCTGATGCTGCCGGAGGCGGACGGGTTCGAGCTGTGCCGCCAGATCCGGGAGCGCTCGCTGGTCGGCATCATCGTGGTGTCGGCCCGCGGCGGTGAGCGGGACAAGGTGACCGCGCTCAACATGGGGGCCGACGACTACCTGACGAAGCCGTTCAGCATCGAGGAGTTGCTGGCCCGGATCACGGCCACGCTCCGCCGGACCCGCCCGGCGGTGCTGCCCGAGCCGCAGGCGCCGGTCATCGTGGCCGGTGACATCGCCATCGACCTGGCCCGCCAGCAGGTGACCAGGCTGGGCCAGCCGGTGCACCTCACGCCGACCGAATTCGCCCTGCTGCGGGAGCTGGCCACCAACCGCGGCAAGCTGCTGACCCACTCCCATCTGCTGCGCCGGGTGTGGGGTCTCGGCTATGAGACCGAGACCGAGTATGTACGCGTCTACGTGCGACGGCTGCGGGCCAAGCTGGAAACCGAAGGCGGCGAGCCGCTGATCCTCACCCAGCCGCGGGCGGGCTACCGTTTCGCTCCGGAATAACGACCGGATAACGGCTGAATAACGGTCGGGGTGGCAATTCTGCGGCCAGTGTGACGTACAGTGGCGTGCAGCTGTTTTGCCTGGCCTGGGCCGGTTTTGGGTGGCCTCCGAACCGTCTTGTTCACACTATTTTTATGACGCGACGGCGATGTTAAGGCCCCGTTAATTCTGACAGGCTTAAAGTTTCCGTCAAAAGCAGAGGCCGCGGCTGTTTCCTGCACGGAAGAACGCATAGATGCGCATCTCCCGTCCGCGGTCCCCGCAGACACTTGAGGTGATCCTTTGAATTTGATGACCAGAATCAGCTGGACATCGGCGCTCGCAGTGACCGCCGGTGTTGCCCTGGCCGCGTGCAGTAGCAGCGGCGGCGGCAGCAGCTCGCCTTCTTCCAGCAGCTCAGCCTCCAGCGGCGGCGGCTCGGGCAGCGTGCCGAGCATCTCCACGTCGTCCTTCACCCGGGACTTCTCGGCGATGGCGTCGCTGAAGCCGCTCGCGTCCAAGGGCAAGGGCAGCATCGGCGTGATCCTGCCGGACACCGTTTCGTCGGCCCGGTACACCGAATTCGACGCCCCGTACCTGTCCAAGGCGCTGACCACCGCCGGCCTGACCTCGTCGCAGTTCTCGGTGCAGAACGCCCAGGGCAGTGACTCCACCCAGTTCACCGACGCCCAGGAAGACATCACCAAGGGCGCCACCGTCCTGGTCGTGGACCCGCTCGACGCCGGCACCGGCGCCAAGATCGAGTCCTACGCCAAGCAGCACGGCGTCGCGGTGGTCGACTACGACCGGCTGACCCTCGGCGGCAGCCGCCAGTACTACGTCAGCTTCAACAACGTCCAGGTCGGCAAGCTGATCGGCCAGGGCCTGGAGAGCTGCGTGACCGCCTGGGGCGTCAAGAGCCCGAACGTGCTGGTCATGAAGGGCGCCCCGACCGACAACAACGCCACGCTGTTCGCGCAGGGCTACGACGGCGTGCTGGCGTCGAAGTTCAGCAGCGGCTGGAAGAACGTCGGCACGGCCGCTGGCACCTGGGACCCGCCCACGGCGGAGACCGAGTTCCAGCAGCAGTACACCGCGCACAAGAACATCAACGCGGTGCTGGTGCCGAACGACGAGAACGCCGCGCCGATCATCCACTACCTGCAGTCGCTGAGCGTCAAGCCCAAGACCTTCCCGGTCACCGGGCAGGACGCGACGCTGGTCGGCCTCCAGAACATCCTGGCCGGTTACCAGTGCGGCACCGCCTACAAGCCGATCTACCTGGAGGCTCAGGCCGCCGCCGCGCTGGCGATGTACCTGCGCGCCGGTGAGAAGCCCCCGGCGTCGCTCGCCAACGGCAGCACCCAGGACACCCAGGCCAAGGTGGCCGTCCCGTCCGTCCTGCTGACCCCGGAGTGGGTCACCCCGTCCAACATGAACGACACGGTCATCAAGGACCAGTTCGTCCCGGCCAAGCAGCTGTGCGCGGGTAGCTACGCTTCGGACTGCAAGGCCAACAACATCACGCCATGATGCTCACCCATCATCGGCATCAGATCGGACGTGTTTGGTGACCACACCAAGCGCCGCCGACGGCGCCCGGCCCGCCAATGGCGGCCGGGCGCCGTCCCCTGCGGCTCCCACCAACCCGGCTGAGCGGTCCAGTGACGACCCGCCCCTGCTCGAACTGCGCGGCGTCGGCAAGAACTTCGGCCCGGTCCGGGCGCTCAGCGACATCAACCTGACCATCCCCGCGGGCAAGGTGACCGCCCTCGTCGGCGACAACGGCGCAGGTAAATCCACCTTGATCAAGACGATCTCGGGCATCTGGCAGCCCGACGCGGGCCAGATCCTCTGGAAGGGCCGGCCGGTCCACCTGCACAGCCCGAGGGCGGCCACCGACCTCGGGATCGCCACCGTCTACCAGGACCTCGCCCTGTGCGACAACCTGGACATCGTGCAGAACATGTTCCTCGGCCGCGAGGAGATGAAGCGCTGGCAGCTCGACGAGATCGACATGGAGCTGCAGGCCAAGCAGACCCTGGCCGACCTGTCGGTGGTGACGGTCCGCTCGATCCGCCAGCCGGTCGGCTCGCTGTCCGGTGGCCAGCGCCAGGCCGTGGCGGTGGCCAAGGCGGTCATGCAGAACGCCGAGCTGGTGATCATGGACGAGCCGACCGCGGCCCTGGGTGTGACCCAGACCAAGGTCGTGCTCGACCTGATCGAGACGCTGTCCGGCCGGGGTATCGCGGTCCTGGTCATCTCGCACAACCTGACCGACGTCATGAACGCCGCCGACCGGATCGCGGTGCTGTACCTCGGCCGGATGGCCGCGGTTGAACCGGTCGAGGACCTCAACACCGCGTCCATCGTCGAGCTCATGACCACCGGCCGCTCGGACCAGACCCATCCCCCGGCCGGGCAGGTCCAGGCCGGGCAGCACGCAGGGGAGGTCTCGTGAGCACCGAAACTCACCAGCCGTCGCCCGAGACACCCGAATCGGCCGAGAACGGCGACGCCGTCGACACTCAGGTCGCCACGGCGGCGCCGGAGGTCCTCGCCAACTCGCTGGGCGAGTACGTCCGGATCCAGCTCCGCCGGATCCGCAGCGGCGAGAGCGGCGCCCTCCCGGTCGTCATCGGCCTGGTCGCGATCGTGATCTACTTCCAGGCCAGGAACTCGCTGTTCCTGTCGCCCGGGAAACCTGGTCAACCTGCTGATCCAGGGCGCGCCCTACATCATCCTCGGCATGGCGGAAGTGTTCGTCCTGCTGCTGGGCGAGATCGACCTGGCCGTAGGGTTCACCGGCGCCGTGGCCGCGGTCATCACCGCGTGGACCGTGTTCAGCGTGCCGTGGTGGATCGCGATCATCCTCGGGCTGGGCACCGGGGCGGCCCTGGGCCTGCTCTTCGGCCTGCTGATCACCAGGCTGGGGTTGCCATCGTTCGTGGTGACCCTGGCCGGCCTGCTCGGCCTCCAGGGCCTGATGATCGTCCTGGTCGCCCGCAGCGGCCATGGCCCGGGCGGTTCCATCCCGATCAACAACAAGATCATCGGCGACCTGACCGAGGGCAACCTCAGTCCCGTGGCCGGGTGGATCGTCATGGTGGTGGTGGTGCTACTGGCCGCCTTGGTGCTGCTCATGCGCGACCGCCAGCGCCGGGCAGCCGGTCTCGTCACCCCGCCGATCAGCGTGACCGCGCTGAAGATCGGGGTCATGGCGGTGGCCGGCGTGGTCGTCGTGCTGATCGGCAACGCCGACCGCGGCACCGCCCTGCAGGCCCTGCGCGGGGTGCCCTGGGTGACGCTCATCGTGCTCGGCGTGCTGGGCATCTGGACGTTCCTGCTGGGACGGACCCGGTTCGGCCGGTACATCTACGCCATCGGCGGTAACGCCGAGGCGGCCCGGCGGGCCGGCGTCAGCCTCAACCGGATCAGGACGCTGGCCTTCGTGCTGACCGGCCTGACCGGGGCGATCGCGGGCATCATCCTGGCCTCCCGGCTGGGCTCGATCTCCACCGACGTCGACGGCGGCCAGCTGGTGCTGTTCGCCGTGGCGGCGGCGGTCATCGGCGGTACCCACCTGTTCGGCGGGCACGGCAAGATGCTCAACGCCCTCATCGGTGGCCTGGTGGTGGCGGCGATCGCCAACGGCCTGGCCCTGCTCGGGACGAGCGCGGCGGCGACCTACATCGTCACCTCGCTGGTCCTGCTGGCCGCGGTCAGCGTGGACGCGCTGTCCCGGCGCGGCAAGACGAGCTGACAGTTTCCTGCAGTCGACGAGGAGGTACCCGCACCTGAGGCGGGTGCCTCCTCGGCTCTTTCACGGCCCTCCCGGTCAGAGCATTTTCATAGGAAAGGGTCGCTTAAGCTGCGCGTTCTCAGGCTGTGCTGAGGGAACCCTGATGCAGGCCGGCCAAACTCAGGTCGCGGACCCTTCGTCCGAGCTCACTGCCCGAGTGCCTGGAGGCCCGCTTGTCCACGACCGTGGTGGATTCCCCGCTGAGCCCGTCTGGCTACCACGACCGGACCGGCGCCGCGGGCCGCCATCCGCGCTGGCAGGTGTGGCGCTCGCCGGAGGGTCAGCCCCCGTGGGCCCGCCCGGCCCTGCTGGGGATCGCGGCGCTGGCGGCGCTGCTGTTCGCCTGGAACATCGCCGACGCCGGGCTGGCGCCGTTCTACTCGGTCGCGGTCAAGAGCATGTCGGTGAGCTGGAAGGCCTTCTTCTACGGGGCGCTCGACCCCAGGGCCACGGTCACCATCGACAAGCTGGCGGGCTCGTTCGCACCGCAGGCCCTGTCGGCCCGCATCTTCGGCTATCACCCCTGGTCGCTGGCGCTGCCCCAGGTCATCGAGGGCGTCATCGCCACTCTGGCCATGTACCGGGTCGTCCGCCGCTGGGCGGGCCCGGTGCCCGGCCTGCTGGCGGCCGGGATCTTCGCGCTCACCCCGATCGCGGCGTCGATGTTCGGGCACAGCATGGAAGACGGCCTGCTGACCATGTGCCTGGTGCTGGCGGCCGACGCCTACCAGCGGGCGGTGATGGAGGCGCGGCTGCGGTCGCTGCTGTGGTCCGGGTTCTGGGTCGGGGTGGGCTTCCAGGCCAAGATGCTGCAGGCCTGGATGGTGCTGCCCGCGCTGGCGATCGGTTACCTGCTGTTCGCGCCGGCGCCGCTGCGGCGCCGGCTGGTGCAGCTCACCGTGGCCGGGGTGGTGATGCTGGCGGTGTCGCTGTCGTGGATCGCGCTGTACACGTTCACCCCGGCCAAGGACCGCCCGTACGTGGACGGGTCCACCAACAACAGCGCGATCTCGATGGTGTTCGGCTACAACGGCCTGGAGCGGTTCGGCATCAGCGTGCCCGGCTCGGTCACCAGCGGCCCCGGCGTCGGCGGCGGCGGCGGCGCCCGCCAGGCCGGCGCGCCGACCAGGGAAGCGGCCGGCGACGGCCCGGGTGGCTTCGGCAGCACCGCTCCGGGTGGCGCTCCGGCCGCGGGTGGCGCCGGCGGGTTCGCACCCGGCGGTCAGCGGGCCGGGGCGAGCAGCTTCGGGCAGGGCTGGACCAAGCTGCTCGGCAGCGAGTTCGGGACCCAGGTCGGCTGGCTCTACCCGCTGGCCATCCTCGCGCTGATCTTCGGCCTGCTGTGGACCTGGCGGGCGCGGCGCACCGACCAGGTGCGGGCCGGGTTCGTGATGTGGGGGATCTGGCTGCTCACGTTCGGCCTGATCTTCAGCAAGATGAGCAGCATCCCGCACACCGCCTACGTGGCCTCGCTGGCCCCGCCGCTGGCCGCGCTGTCGGCGGCCGGCATCGTGATGTTCTGGCGTTACTTCCGGGCCGGGGACCCGCGCGGCTGGGTGCTGCCGGTGGCGGTGGCGGCCGAGGCGGCCTGGGCGCTGTTCCTGTGGCGGGACTACGGCGGCTTCCTGCCGTGGATGCGGATCGTGATCGTGGCGGCCGCGGTGATCGGGATCGCGGTCATGGTGGCGGTCCGGCTGACCGGCCGGGCCCGGGCCCGGCTGCTGACCGTCGGGCTGACCGCCGGGGTCGGCGCGATGCTGGTCGCCCCGGCCGCCTGGGCCGGCTCGGTGCTGGACGCCAAGTACGCGGGCAGCTCGTTCAACGCCACCGCCGGTCCCAGCGCGATGGGCGGCTTCGGCGGCGGGGGTGGCGGCGGTGGCCCGGCCGCCGGCAACGCGTCGGCCGAGGACGCCTTCCGCGACTTCGCCGACCAGTCCGGGGACCGGGCCGGGACCAGGCGGGGCGGGGCCGAAGGCTTCCCCGGCGGCGGCGCCGGCGGCATCCAGGGCAGCGCCACCACGTCCCTGAGCAGCAGCGAGAAGGCGATCTACGACTACGTCAGCGCCCACCGCGGCAACGCCTCCTACCTGTTCGCGGTGTCGTCCTGGGAGACGGCGTCGCCCTACATCGAGGCCACCGGGCAGGAGGTCATGCCGATGGGCGGCTTCAGCGGCTCGGTCCCGGCGCCGACGCTGGCCCAGGTCCAGCAGCTGGTCGCGTCCGGCCAGCTGAAGTTCTTCCTGCTGAACGGCGCGGGCGGCGGTCTCGGGGGCGGCTTCAGCGGCCGCAGCGGCTCGGCCGCCTCCAGCATCGAGTCCTGGGTGGAGCAGCACTGCGGCACGGTCCCGGCCAAGGACTACGGCGGCAGCACCACCGGCGGGGGCGGCGGCCTCGACTCCGGCGGCACCCTCTACGCCTGCTCCACCACCTCCTGACCCAACAAACGCAATGGCGCCTTTGCCCTTGCTCTTACAGGGGCAAAGGCGCCATTGCGTATGCAACCGATCGGCATGAAGGCCGCTGGGGCGCCGGGGCGGCCCGGATCGACGACACCTACCCGTCGAGCCCCAGCGCCCGGAAGCGCCAGGCCAGGTCCTCGACCCAGTCGGCCGGAGTGCGGTGGTCCGGGAGGGGCAAACCAGCCTCGCTGCGCCAGAGCACGTCGCCGAGGGCGGCGCGCAGGTGCCAGGCCATGATCCGGTCCATCGCCGGCGGCCGCCCGGTGAGCCGCTCGTAGTGGCGGACGGTGGCGGTCAGCAGCTCCAGGTCCGGCCCCAGCCCGGGACCGGGGAACGCGCGCAGGTCGTACTCCGGATCGGCCAGCCCGGCGGTTTCGAAGTCGATCACCACGGCCAGGCGGTCCCGTTGCCACACCTGGTTGTCGCCGTGCAGGTCGCCGTGGACGAGGACGGGCGCGGCGGACACCGCCAGCACCTCGTCCGCCCAGTCGCACCAGCGCTGCACGGCGGGCCACGAGCCGGGCTCGATCCAGCGGCCCAGCCGGTCCCGCAGGGCCCCGGTGGTGGCCGGGAACAGCGGATCGGGCAGCGCGCCCGCCGCGGCCGCCGCCCGTTCCCTTGCCGCCGGGCTGTGCAGCGCGGCCAGGAACTCAGCCAGCTGCCGCCCGGCCCGCGCCCGCCCGGAGGGGCCGATCGAGTCCGCCACCGCGAACAGCGACGTGCCCGGCATCCGCCGGGTGACCAGCAGCAGCGGGTCGGTGCTGGCCGCCACCACTTCGGGCAGGAACGGCACCAGGCCGTCCCGGGCCAGCGCGGTCAGCAGCGCGATCTCCCGCTGCAGGCGCAGCCCGGCCGGACGCGACCAGGCGAACTTGACCACGAACCGGCCGCCCGCCACCGCGGTGGATGACCAGAAGCGCGGGTCCTCGCTGGTGCCCGCCGTGTCCGCGGACACCACCACATGCCCGGCCGCCACCTCCGGCGCGACCGCCTCGAGCGCCGCGACCAGCGTCGCTCGTTGCCCGTCCGGCAGCCAGTTCACTGCGACGGAGGCGACTGGGGTGACTGGAGGGGGTGGTGAGGCTGAAGGGATTGGTGGGATGCGAGGGGCTGGTGAGGCTGGCGGGGCTGTTGGGACGGGAGGGGCTGATGAGGTTGGCGGGGCTGTTGGGCCAGGGCGGCGGCCGCCTTTTCGATCTCGGCTTCGGAGACCAGCACGTGCCGGGCCGCGTCGCCCAGCGGCACGAAGCTGTCCTCGCTGGCCACCCGCGCGACCGGGCCGCGGAAGCCGTGGTCGGCCAGGGCCGCGAGGACGCCCTCGGACACGCCGCCGGTCCGCCGGGTCTCGTCCACGACCAGCACCCGCCCGGTCGCGCCGGCCTCCCGGAGCAGGTCGCCGGTGGGCAGCGGGGCCAGCCAGCGCAGGTCGAGTACCCGGCAGGAGGTGCCGGCCGCCGCCAGCCGCCGGGCCGCCCGCAGGCTCATCCGCACGCCGTTGCCGAACGTGACCAGGACCAGATCGGCCCCGTCGCCGTAGGCCCGGCCCTGGCCCAGCGGGACGTGGGTGGCGGGCCAGGTGGCGGGGGCCGGGTACGGGGCGAGCCAGCCGCCGTCGCCCTCGGCGTACAGGTCGCGGGTGTGGTAGAGCGCGATCGGCTCCAGGAACACGCACACCCGCCCGTCCACCGCGGCCGCCGCCGCGCAGGTGCGCAGCATCGCGGCCGCGTCGTCGGGCCGGGCCGGCGAGGCGATGACCAGGCCGGGCACGTCCCGCAGGACCCCGACCGCGTTGTCGTTGTGGAAGTGGCCGCCGAACCCCTGCTGGTAGGCGTAGCTGGCCACCCGGACGACGGCCGGGTTGCGGAACTGGCCGCGGGAGAAGAACTGCAGCGTGGCCGCCTCGCCGCGGAGCTGGTCCTCGGCGTTGTGCAGGTAGGCCAGGTACTGGATCTCCGGGATCGGCAGCAGCCCGGTCAGCCCGGCGCCCAGCGCCAGCCCGAGGATCGACTGCTCGTCCAGCACGGTGTCGAACACCCGGGCCGCCCCGGCCTGCTTCTGCAGGCCGCGGGTCACGCCGTAGACGCCGCCCTTGACCGCGACGTCCTCGCCGAACACGAGCAGGCCGGGGCGGCTGGCGAGCAGATCGGCCAGCGTCCGGTTGATCGCCTGCGCCAGCGTGACCGGCCCTTCCGACTCCGGCATTTTTGATTTGAAAAGGTCCCGCCGCGCGGAGTCGCCGGCGGCGCAGCCGGCCAGTTCGGCGACGGCCGCCGGCCGGGACGGGGCGAGCGGGGCGGTGATCTCCGCCGCGCTGCGCAGCGGGGGCCGCCGGGTCACGTCCCCGGCGGTCCCGAGCACGTGGCGGCGCGTGGCCTCGTAACGCTCGATGATCTCGTCCGGGCTGGCCAGGCCCCGTTCGGCCAGCAGCCGGGCGGTGGCCAGCAGCGGGTCCCGGGCCAGGTCGGCGGCGATCTCCCGGGGGCTCCGGTACGCGCTCTCGGCGTCCGAGCCGGCGTGCCCCATCAGCCGCACCACGCGCAGGTGCAGGAACGCGGGCTGGCGGCGCTCACGGACCCAGGCCGCCGCCGCGACGGCGGTGGCGTACACCCCGGCCGGATCGGTCCCGTCGGCGCTGAACCAGCGCAGGCCGGGGCGGTGCCCGTAGGCGGCCTCGATCCAGCCCGGCGGGGTGCGCACGCTGATCCCGATCCCGTTGTCCTCGCAGACCAGCAGCAGCGGCAGCGGCAGCCGCTGGAACGCGCAGTGGCACGCGGTGTTGATCGCCCCGGTCGCGGTCGAGTGGTTGGCGGAGGCGTCGCCGAAGCTGGCCACCACCACCGCGTCGCCCGGCCACCGGCCGGTCACGCCGAGGCGGGCCGCCCGGCCGAGCGCGAACGCCACTCCGACCGCCCGGGGCAGGTGCGAGGCGATCGTCGAGGTCTGCGGGATGACCGCCAGCGGTTCGCTGCCGAACACCTTGTGGCGGCCGCCGGCGATGGGGTCCTCGGCCGCCGCGACCATGCCGAGCAGCGTGTCCCGGACCGGGTCCTGGCCCGGCACCTGGCGGGCCCGCTCGGCGTAGAACGCACCCGACCGGTAGTGCAGCAGGGCCGGGTCGGACGGCCGCAGCGCGCCCGCGACGTAGGCGTTGGCCTCGTGCCCGGCCGAGCCGATCGTGTAGCAGCCGTGGCCCCGCCCGCGCAGCACGCGGGCGGCCAGGTCCAGGTGGCGGCTGGTCAGCTGGGCGCCGAAGATCTCCAGGCAACGGGTCCCGGTCAGCGGGCTGGCCGGGCTGAGCGGCTCGTCCGGGCCGGGGGGCGGATCGGCGGGCGGCCGGGCCGGCAGCGCGCTCACGCCGTCGGTAAAGCCCCGGTCGACCGCTTCGTCAGGTGTCATCCGGTTCAGAATTTCACAGCCCTCAGCGGGCGGCCACCGGCGGCTTGGTGAGCAGCCTGCGGCTTTACGGCAGGATGCCGACGGGGCAATTACGACGCCATGTAGGCTTCACTGTGGCTGACGGGACACCATGCTCGCCCGGCCCTCCGCGCCCCGGCGCGCACGGGCTCCCCAAGTTACGCTGCGGCGCAGCCGTGCCGCGCTGTTCTCCTCGCCAGCCGGAAGGTGGTCGGTTTTCGTTGAGTGCCCTCGACACCCGGCGAAGCTCGCTCGTCGCGGGCCGCGAGACCAGCGTGCCCAGTGCTGCTACGCAGGCGCCCACGGCCCGTCAGGTCGTTCAGGCCTACGTGGCCCTGTGCAAGCCGCGGATCATCGAGCTGCTGCTGATCACCGCCGTACCGGTGCTGTTCCTGGCCGACCGGGGCCTGCCGTCGCTGCTCGACGCGGCCGTGGTGGTGCTCGGCGGCGCGCTCGCGGCCGGCAGCGCCAACGCCCTGAACTGCTACATCGACCGGGACATCGACCAGGTCATGCGCCGGACCCGGGGCCGTCCGCTGGCCCGGCACACGGTCTCGCCGCGGGCCGCGCTGGTCTTCGGCACCGTGCTCGGCGTGGTGTCGGTGGGCCTGTTCGCCGCGCTCGCCAACCTGCTGGCGGCCGCGCTGACCCTCGGCGCGATCCTCTACTACGTCGTCGTCTACACGATGCTGCTCAAGCGGCGCACGTCGCAGAGCACGCTGTGGGGCGGCATCTGCGGCGCGGCGCCGGTGCTGATCGCCTGGGCCTCGGTGCGGGACTCGCTGTCCTGGCCGGCCTTCCTGCTGTTCCTGGTGGTGTTCTTCTGGCAGCCCACCCACTTCTGGGCGCTGGCGGTCAAGTTCAAGGACGACTACCGCAGCGTGGACATCCCCATGCTGCCGGTGGTGGCCTCGCTGCGCCGGGTCATGACCGAGAGCCTGGTCGACACCTGGCTGGCGGTGATCGCCTCGGTCGCGGTCTGGCCGCTGGCCACCGGCCCGGTCTACGGGATCAGCGCGATCGTGTTCGGCGGCCTGTTCCTGGCCGAGGTGCACCGGATGCACTGGCGGGCGATCCGCGGTGGCCAGGTGCAGACCATGCGGCTGTTCCACGAGTCGAACATCTACCTCACGCTGCTGTTCGCCGCGCTCGCGGTCGACGCGCTGATCCACTGAGCCTGGCGCAGCCGTGCTGACCCGCTTCTCGGCCTTCCGGAACCAGCTCTACGCCAGGATGGAAGAGATCAGCTTCCGCACGTCCATGACCGTGCTGGGCGGGGTGGTGGCGGTCGCGGCGGTGATCGCGGCGGTGACGGTGGCGACGAGCCAGGGGTCCACTCCGGTCCGGCCCGCGGCGCTGAGCCCGGCCCCGGCCAGCCACTCCAGTACACCGGCGGCGCCCCCGCCCACCCCGGCGGCCAGCCCGTCGCAGCCATCCCCGACCGCGTCCAAGCCGTCCGCGACCAAGGCACCGGTGGTCGCGGCCGCGCCGCGGGCGGCGGCCTACCCGGCCACCGACGCAGACTCCCGGCCGTACCGGGCGCCCAGCCCGCCCTACCACCAGCGGCACCTCAACTCGGCGATGGCTGCCTGGGCGGCCTGGTGGCAGGGCCGGCTGGCCGCCGCGGGCGCTCACGGCGGGGGAAGGCACCCCGGCATCGGCGGCGGCCACGGTTTCGGGGGCTTCGGCGGATTCGGCGGCCGCGGGATGGGCCACCGCTGACCGCGCCGGTAGAGTCCGGCAACGTGATCGTCATCATCGCCGGGCCGTCCGGCAGCGGCAAGACCATGATCGGGACGCGGCTGGCCGCCCGGCTGGGCTGGACGTTCGCGGACGCCGACACCTTTCATACCGCCGCCGCGGTGGCCAAGATGCACCGCGGCCAGCCGCTCACCGACGCCGAGCGCCGGCCGTGGCTGCACGCCATCGGCGCCTGGATGGACGAACAGCTCGCGGCGCAGGCCGGCCGTCGTCACCTGCTCGGCGCTGCGCCGCGACTACCGGGACGTGCTGCTGGCCAGGCCAGCGGCCCGGCTGGTCTACCTGCTCGAGGACCGCGAGACCCTCGACCAGCACCTGGCCGGGCGGCACGGGCACTTCTTCCCGCGGGACCTGCTGGACAGCCAGCTGGCCGACCAGGAGGTCCCCCAGGGAGAGCCGCAGGTCCTGGTGGTGACCCCGGCCGGGCCGCCCGAGGACACGGTGGCGGCGATCGTCGCTGACCTGTGGCCGGCCGGGCCGCCGGGACCGGGCACGCCCGATCCCGGCTGATCCGCCGCCTCAGGACTCGCGTCCCCCGCGTCAGGACTCGCGCTCGAGCACCACGACCGGGATCTCGCGGCTGGTCTTCTTCTGGTAGTCGTTGTAGGCCGGCCACGCCTTGGTCATGACCTCCCACATCGCGGGCTTCTCGTCCGCGTTCGCGGTCCGCGCGCGGGCCCGGAACTTGTCGCCCTCGACCTGGACCTCGACCTCCGGGTCGGCCCCCAGGTTGAGGTACCAGGCGGGTGGCTCGTCGGCGCCGCCCTTGGAGGCCACGATCAGGTAGTCATCCCCGAACTTCTGGTAGATCAGGGGGCTCTTGCGCGGCTGGCCGGACTTGCGCCCGGTCGTGGTGAGGATCAGCGCGGTCGTCCCCTGCCACTCGTGCCCTTCGGCGCCGCTGGTCTCCTCGTAGCGCTTGACGTGCTCGTCTCCGAACAGCATGGGTTACCTCTCCGTGCGGATGTCGTACCGTCGGATTATCCCGCGCGCCGCTTCGGGGCTGGGGGCCGGGCCGAGCAGACGGGATGACGCGGCATGAAGCTCAAGCTGGACCTGCACGACATCTACAACCGGGGCGCCGACATCGACCGGGCGCTCCGGGACATCATCGACGAGGCGGAAGCCAAGAAGGCGCCGCTGGTGGAGATCATCCCGGGCAAGGGATCCGGTCAGCTGAAGAAGCACGTGCTGCGATTCCTGGACCAGAAGGAGATCAAGGCCAAGTACCACCGGGTGGAGAAGGACTCCAAGAACTTCGGCCGTTTGTTCATCCACTTCAAGTGGAAATAACGAACAAAATTTCCTAAAATGGGACAGCCCCTGGCTCCGGCTCTTCCGCCGCGGCGGCGGACGTGTCATAATCCCTTCCCGCGCGGTCCGGACACTGGCGACTAGGGGGCGGCTTCCGGACCGCGCGGGCCCCCGGGGCCGTGAGGTCCCCGGGGTGCCCGTCGCGGCCGCGCCGGCTGGTCGCCGCTGGCCCGTCACCTCAGGCGTCGCCCGCGATCTTGCGGTCGCGCTGGTCGACGCCGAGCTCCCCGTACGGGTAGTCGACCGGGTGCGGGTCGCTGGCCTCGTTCAGGGCCGCCGTCTCGGTTTCGGTCAGGTGCAGCCCGGCCGCCTTCAGATTGGCCTCCAGCTGCTCGATGGTGCGGGCCCCGAGGATCGTCGAGCTGACCCCGGGCCGGTCGGTGACCCAGGCCAGCGCCACCTCGGCCATCGACACGCCCCGGTCCTCGGCCACCTTCTGGACCGCGTCGATGACCCGCCAGGTGCGATCGGTGTTCTTCCGGTCGTAGGCCTCCATGCCCCGGTTCGGGTCCTCGCCCAGCCGGGTGGCCCCGCTGGGGCGCTGGTCGCGCCGGTACTTGCCGGACAGCCAGCCGCCGCCGAGCGGGCTCCACGGCAGCAGCCCCAGCCCAGCGTCGACCGCGGCGGGCACGATCTCCCACTCGATCTCCCGGGCCAGCAGGCTGTACTGCGGCTGCAGGGTCACCGGGGCGGCCGCGTTCAGCTCCCGGGCGACGTACACGATCTTGGTCAGCTGCCAGCCGGTGAAGTTCGACAGCCCCCAGTAGCGGATCTTGCCCGCCCGGATGAAGCCGTCCAGCGTGGCCACGGTCTCGTCCAGCGGCGTCAGCGGGTCCCAGGCGTGCACCTGGTACAGGTCCACGGAATCCCGGTCCAGCCGCCGCAGCGACGCGTCCAGCGCGCGGGTCAGGTGGCGGGCGGACAGGCCGGCGCCGTTCGGGAACCTGTCCAGCGCGAACCGGCCCTTGGTGGCCAGCACCACCGGCTCGGTGACGTCATCGGGGCGGCTGGCGAACCAGCGGCCGATGATCTCCTCGGACCGGCCGTGCCCGTACACGTCGGCGGTGTCCACCAGCGTGCCGCCCGCGGCCACGAACCGGTCGAGCTGCTCGTGCGCACCCGCTTCGTCGGTCTCGGCCCCGAACGTCATCGTGCCCAGGCACACGCTCGATACGGCACATCCGCTGCGTCCCAGTCTGCGATAGTCCATACCTCCAAGCTTAGGAAATCCGTTGCGCGCAGGAGTGACCTGGGTCACCTGCTCGCGCCCGGCGGGGTCTAACAACGTTAGGGAAACCGTAGACTGCGGCCATGGCGGTCACCCGCGAGCAGATCGTCGCCGTCGCGCTCGACCTGCTCGACGAGGCCGGGCTGGACGGTCTCACGCTCCGCCAGCTGGCCGGGCGGCTGGGCATCCGCGCGCCCACGCTCTACTGGCACGTCCGCGACAAGCGCGAGCTGCTGGACCTGCTGGCGGGCGCGATCCTGGAGGAGGCGCTGGCCGGCTGGCGGGAGCCGCAGCCGGGCCAGCCGTGGTGGGAGTGGCTGGCGGCCCGGGCCCGGGTCATGCGGACGGCGCTGCTCGCCCACCGGGACAGCGCGCTGGTGGTGTCGGGCAACCGGCCGACCGCGTCCAGCCTGCCCGGCATCGAGCGGCAGCTGCAGGTCCTGGCCGGCGCCGGGTTCGCGCCCCGCGACGGGCTGCTGGCCCTGCTCACGCTGAACTCCTTCGTGATCGGCGACGTGCTCGACCAGCAGGCCGACGAGAGCCAGCCCCGCCCCGCCACCGAGCCGATCGCCGAGCCAGCGGACGGGCCAGCGGACGGGCCGGACGGCCCGTTCCCGTTGCTGCGGGCCGCGGCTCAGGGGATGAGCTCGCCCGATCAGCGCTTCGAGCACGGTCTCGGGGTGCTCATCGACGGCCTGCGGGCCCGCCACCCGGGACAGACGGCGAGCCCGCGACCGCTCAGCCCTTGACCGCGCCGGCCGTGAGCCCGGACACCACGCTGCGGCGGAAGATGAACACCAGGATCCCGATCGGGACCACGGCGACCACGCTGGCGGCGAAGATCGTGCCGTACGGGACGGTGAACTGCGACCCGAACAGCGCGACCCCCACCGGGATCGTGCGGTAGCCGTTGGACACGTTGAACGACAGCGCCATCAGGAACTCGGTCCAGCATGCGGTGAACGTGAAGATCCCGGCCGTGAACAGCCCCGGCCACGCCTGCGGCAGGATGATCGTCCAGATCGTGCGCAGCGGCCCGGCGCCATCGATGCGGGCGCTTTCTTCCATCTCGTGCGGAATGCCGAGGAAGTAGTTGCGCAGGATCCAGATGGCGAACGGCAGGAAGAAGGCGGTGTACGGGATGATCAGCGCCTGGTAGCTGTTCAGCCAGCCGATGTCCCGCAGCAGCGCGTACAGCGGCACCACCACCGCGATCTCCGGGAACACCGAGATCATCAGCAGGATCGTCAGCACGGCGAACTTGCCCCGCATCGGCAGCCGCCCCATGGCGTACCCGGCCAGCGTGCCCAGGACCAGCACCAGCGCGGTCGCCACGACGGCCACGAGGAGCGAGTTGAGGATGTACCGGCCGAAGGTGTTCTGGCTGAACGCCACGCTGAAATTCTGCACGCTCAGCGGGATGGGGAACCACTGCGGCGGCGAGGAGCCGACGTGGGCCGGCGTCTTGAACGCGCTGGCGATCATCCAGTACAGCGGCAGGATGATGAACAGGAAAACCAGCAGGGCGGCCAGGTTGACCCCGTTGACCACCCGGCGCCAGCCCGTGCGGGTCCGGTTGCGCATTACGCTTCCTCCCCAACCTGCGCGCGGAACACCCTGAGGAAGACCAGGCAGCCGATGACCACGAGCGCCGCGGTGCTGGTGGCCACCGCCGCCCCCGGCCCGAAGTCGAGGTCGCGGAACATGGTGTTGTAGGCCAGCATGGCCAAGGGTTGTGTGCTGTAGCCGGGGCCGCCCGTAGTAAGCACGAACGGCAGGTCGAAGAGCCCGAACGCCTGCAGCACCCGGAACAGCACGGCCAGCGCGATTGTCGGCCGGAGTTGCGGGAACGTGATGCGCCAGAACGTCGTCCAGCCGTTGGCGCCGTCCACCTCGGCGGCGTCGTACAGGTCCTGCGGCAGCATGACCAGCCCGGCCAGCACGATGATCGCCACGAACGGGGTCGTCTTCCAGATGTCGGCCACCATCAGCGCGATGATCGCCGGTACCCGGGTGCCCAGGATCACCGGGGTGCCCAGCCCGATGTGGGAGAAGATCGTGTCCAGTGCGCCGTAGGTGGGGTTGTAGATGTACCCCCACAGCTGGGCGTTGATGACCGTGATCATCGACCACGGGATCAGCAGCAGCGCCATCATCCAGCCCCGGCCGGCGGTGAGCCGCTCCAGCACCAGCGCGATGCCGGTGCCGAGCGCCACCTCGACCGCCACGGTGATCACGGTGTACAGGACGGTGAAGAACACCGCGTACCGCCACTGGGCCGCGTGGAACATGATCGAGTAGTTGCTGCCCGTGAGGCCGGACAGGCTGAAACCGTTTCCGGTGGCGCTGACGTGGGTCAGGCTCATCGCGATCGCGTAGACGATCGGGAAGATCGTGACCGCGGCGACCACGATGAGCGCGGGGGCCGACAGTCCCCAGCCGAGCCGGGCGAACTGTTTGCGGAAGACGTCGTCTTGGCGACCGCGTGGTGGGGCAGGCCGCGCCGGTGCGGTCACGGCCGCGCCCGGACTCGGTGCGACAGGAGGGGTGCTCATGATTCGCTCCCTGTGCCAGGTGGTCCTGGCCGGACGGCAAGCCCGGCCAGGACCACGGTGAGGCAGTTACAGCCCGCTACTCGACACGGACGAGTTGATCTGGTTGGCCGCGGTCTTCAGCGCGGCGCTGGGCGAAGTCGACCCGGACAGCATCGAGTTGATGTTGGTGTAGATGGCCTGGCTCACCTTCGCGTACTGCGGCGTCCCGGCCGGACGCGGGATGAGCCTGGTCTTCGGCACGATGGCGAGGACTGCGTTCTTCGACACCACCGAGGACGACGTCCGCACCGACTGGACCGTGGGAATCAGGGAGAACTGGGTGGCCAGAGTGGTCTGGGCCGCCGAGCCGGTCATCCACTTGATGAAGGTGAGGTCTGCCGCGACGTTCTTGCTGTGCGGGTTGATGTACAGGTTCCAGCCGCCGATATTGGACGTTCCCGGCGACGGCTGACCGGAGAACGAGGGCAACGGGGACACACCCACCTTGCCGACAACCGACGACGGGGAGGACGCGGTGTTGGCGTAGCTGTAGGCGTAGTCCCAGTTCCGGAGGAAGGCCGCCTGTCCGGTCGCGAAGGCCGACATCGCCTGGGCCTCCTGGAACGTGGTGACCGCGCTGGGCGAAGCGCCGGAGGTGATCAGCGAGCGCATGAAGGTGGCCGCCTGGACCCCAGCCGTCGAATCGAGGGTGGCCTTGGTGTTGCCCGAGTTGAGCGCGGTCCCGCCGGCCGAGCCGAGGTACTCCATGAAGTTACAGGTCAGGCCCTCGTATGAGGCGCCCTGCCAGACGTAGCCGTATTTGACCAGGCCCTTCTTCTTGAGCGTGGCGGCATCGGTTTCCAACTGCTGCCAGGTCTTGGGCACCGACAGGCCCGCCTTGGTCAGCAGGTCCTTGCGGTAGTACAGGAAGCCCTGGTCCTCGAAGAACGGCGCGCCGTACACCTGCCCGTTGTAGGTGGCGCCCTTGACCAGGCCGGACGCGAAGGTGTTCAAGTAGCTGCTCGGCAGGTACTTGCTCAGCGGCACCGCCAGCCCGGCCTTGCCGAATTGGGCGGGCCAGATCACGTCGCCCATGTAGACGTCGGGGGTCTTAGCTCCGCCGGAGATCGTCGTGATCAGGCTGGCCCGGTTGGTGTCGGTGTCGGTCGGCGCCGACTGCAGGCTGACGTGGATCTTCGGGTAGGCCTTCTCGAACTGCTGGATCAGCACGGTACGCGGGTCTGGGCTCGAGGTGGTGATCGGGCTCGCCCACCAGGTGATGTTGCCGCTGGTCGCGGACCCGCTCGCCTTGGCCGAGCCGCCGCTGCTCGATGAGCTGCTGCTGGACGGACTGCCGCTGCTGCTGCAAGCGGCCAGCGTCAGCACCGAGGCGACGCCGAGCGTGGTGAGTAGCGCGAGTTTTGGCCGCCCGCGCCTGCCGCTAGGCACGATGTGCATGGTGCCCCTTCCTCTCGTTTCGGCATTTGTGTGACAGCGCGTACGTTTCGGTATGTAGTCACCTGCATCCGTCACGTAACGCGCGCTAGGGGTGTGGGCGTTTTCAGTCCCCGGCGTCCCGATGTGACGCCGGTTCCCCTAAGCTCTGGGGCGGCCGTGGTCCGCCGGGCCACCACCTCAAGCGGTAGCACCTCGCGGAGCGGGCTCACCGTCATCCCGCGAAGCAGCTGCGCCAGGCGCGCCGCCCCGCGAGCGCCGCTGTCCCGCAGCGGCTGGCGGACGGTGGAGAGGCCGAGCTGGGCCGACATCTCGATGTCGTCGAAGCCGATCACCGACAGGCGCCGGGGCACTGGGAGCCCGGCCGCGTCGGCGGCCGACAGCACCCCCATCGCGTGGGTGTCCGAGGCGGCGAAGATCGCGGTCGGCGGTTCCGGCAGGCGGAGCAGGCGCAGGGCCGTCGTGGCGGCGGCGGCCGGCTCGTGCCGGACGAGCCGGGCCAGCTTCGGGTCGGCCGGGAGCCCGGCCTGGGACAGCGCCTGGCGGTAGCCGCGCAGGCGGCCCGCGGTGGAAGAGAAGCCGAAGCCGCTGCCGGCGGCGTCGCCGATGAAGCCGATCCGGCGGTGACCGAGACCGATGAGGTACGTGGTGGCCATCATTCCGCCCTGCACGTCGTCCACCACCGTGTGCGGCACGCCTTTGGCCGGGACGTCGATCAGCACGACCCGCACCCCGGCGCTGGTGAGCTCCGCCAGCTGCGCGGCCGACAGTCGCAGCGAGATCACCACGGCGCCAGCGGCCCGGTGGCCTTCGGCCAGCATGCGGACCTGGCGGTCCCGCTGGGCGGGTGTTTCCACGTTGCAGACGATCGTGTCGTAACCCTCGCCGTCGAGGACCTCGATCACGCCGGCCAGCCGGGCCACCACCGACGGCCGGGTGAGGAACGGCACGACAATGGCCACGCTGGCGGGCGTGCCCCGGGACAGGCCGGCCGCCAGGCGGCTCGGCCGGTAGCTGGTCTGATCGATGGCGTCGAGAATCCGCTGGCGGGTGGCCTCACGTACGTGCGGGCTGCCGTTGAGGACGCGCGAGACGGTGCCGACGCCGACGCCGGCCCGCATCGCCACGTCCGCGATGCGGACCCTCTTCGAGACCGCCATCGTCCCCCGTCGTTCCAGACAGCACTGCCGGATAGGTGTTGGAACCGATTCCAGCCTCGCCGCTAGGCAAAGATCAATAGGCCGTTACCCGACCGATTACCGTGAGACACAAGGTTGTTACCTAGGCCGGCCGCCAGCGGGCCGCGCGAATGGCCACCTATAGCCGCGCTGCCTGCTGATACGCGGAAAAAAGTTTTGGCAGGCAGCTGCTTCCTGCTCGGCGGCCTGACCATCTAGTGGTCGGTTCAGGTTGAAAATGTGTGCTGACTGCTGCTGAAGCGAGGCCATTGGACAAGATATAACGATCTATCACGCAATTGACCACATCAGCACACAGCAACGTCCACAGGGAATTACTCCTGCCTCTTGACGCAACAAGGTCGCTGAGCGTTTTCTCAGGGCATAGGTCCTTGTCTTTTGGCGGGGACCCGAGCGAACGCTGGCACCGGTCTTCGGAGCCGGCGGGCCACCGACGACGAAGTGGGGTGGTCGGACGTGAGCATGCTGGGCCGGTCCTGGCTGCCCCGCCCTGGAGGGACAATGACGTCTGCCGCCGATCCCCCGGCCCGGCCTGCCGCCCCGCGGCGCAGGGTCCTCGGCCGGTCTACCCGGCTGTTGCGTACCAAGGCGGGCGCCGCCCTGGCCACCGCCGTGCTGGGCTGTGGCGCGCTGGCCGCGTGCGGCTCGGCCGGTGCGAGCACCGGCCCGGTCACGCTGAACTTCTACCAGTTCCCCGACGTGTCCGGCGCGACGAACACCATGATCAATAACTGCGACGCGCAGAGCCACGGCCAGTACAAGATCTCCTATCAGCAGCTGCCTATCGCATCGGACACCCAGCGCCAGCAGCTGGTCCGGCGGCTGGCGGCGCACGACGGCACCGTGGACGTCATGGCGCTAGACGTGACCTGGGAGGCCGAGTTCGCTCAGGCCGGCTGGATCCTGCCGTGGACGGGTGCCAACAAGGCGGCGGTGGTCAACGGGACGCTCGGACCGGCGCTGCAGACCGCGATATGGAAGGGCCAGCTGTACGCGGCCCCGGACAACTCCAACACCCAGCTGCTCTGGTACCGCTCGGATCTGGTCAAGACGCCTCCGAAGACGTGGGCCCAGATGATCGCCGACGCCGAGCAGCTGGCCAAGGAGGGCAAGCCGCACTACATCGAGATCCAGGGCGCGCAGTACGAAGGCGGCACGGTCTGGTTCAACACGATGGTGGCCAGCGCGGGCGGCACGATCCTGAACCCGGACGCGACCAACGTGACCCTGGGCGCGCCGGCCGTGAAGGCGCTGACGGTGATGAAGCAGCTGGCGACCTCACCGGCCGCGGACCCTTCGCTCGACGTGCAGATGGAGAACAACAACCGGCTGGCCATGGAGGCCGGCACGGCCGCCTTCGAGCTGAACTACCCGTTCGTGTATCCGTCGATGAAAACTGACAACCCGAAGCTGTTCAAGGACTTCAAGTGGGCGCTGTACCCGCAGGTGATCCCGGGCCAGCCGGCCAGAGTGACGATCGGCGGGGTGGACCTGGCGGTGAGCAAGTACTCCCAGCACCCGGCGCTCGCGTTCAAGGCCGCGCTGTGCATGCGGGACGCGCAGAACCAGCTGCTCGGCGCCACCGTCGGCGGCACGCCGCCCACGATCGTCAGCCTGTACCACAACCCGAAGCTGTACCCGGATTACCCGATGCACGCCGACATCCTGCAGGCTCTGCAGACCGCCAGCGTGCGGCCCAAGTCACCCGTTTACCAGGTCGTCTCCATCGACATCTCGCACCAGGTCTTTCCGGCCTCGGGCATCAACCCGACCGGAACGTTGTCGTCGCTGAAGGGCTCGCTGGCGAACGCACTGCAATCGAAGGGCCTGGTCCCGTGAGCCGCCGCGGCTGGTGGCTGGCGCCGAGGGAAGGAACACTGCGATGACCGTGAACGCGCCGGTAGCGGCGGGCACCGAAGCCATCCGGGAGCAGGGACCCGGGCACAAGAAGCAGCTGTCCGAGGGCGCCAAAGCCGAGCGCCGGCTGGGCTGGCTGCTGTGCGCGCCGGCCGTGATCGTCATGATCGGGGTGACCGGCTACCCGATCGTCTATGCCATCTGGCTATCGCTGGAGAAGTACAACCTCGAATTGCCGCAGCAGGTCAAGTTCATCGGCTTTGCCAACTACGGAGCGGTGCTGTCGTCGTCGTACTGGTGGACGGCGCTGGAAGTGACCCTGATCATCACCGTCTTCTCGGTCGCCATCACGCTCGTTCTCGGCATGCTGCTGGCCATGCTCATGTACCGGACCATCTTCGGCCGGGGCACGGTCCGCACCGCCGCCCTGATCCCGTACGGGATCGTGACGGTGGCCGCGGCCTACGGCTGGCAGTACGCCTGGACCCCCAGCCAGGGCTACCTGTCCGCCGCGTTCAACAACAGCGCGCCGCTCACCACTCAGGTACCGGCGATCGCCGTCATCATCCTGGCGGAGATCTGGAAGACCACTCCGTTCATGGGGCTGCTGCTGCTGGCCGGGCTCTCCCTGGTCCCCGACGATCTGCTGAAAGCGGCCAAGGTGGACGGCGCGACCGGCTGGCAGCGGTTCACCAAGATCACCTTGCCGCTGATGAAACCGGCCATCCTGGTCGCGCTGCTGTTCCGGACGCTCGACTCGTTCCGGATCTTCGACAACATCTACATCCTGACCGCCGGAGCCAACAACACCGGGTCGGTCTCGATCCTGGGCTACGACAACCTGTTCAACGCGCTGAACCTGGGGGTTGGCTCGGCCATCTCGGTTCTCATCTTCATCTGCGTGGCCATCATCGCCATCATTTTCATCAGGGGCTTCGGGACCGCGGCCCCGGGCACAGATTCCGGAAGCAGGTGAATCGCCGATGGCTGCCGTAACCACCACGCCCCGGCAGAAGGCCGGCTGGGGCATCGCGAACTTCGTGGTCATCGCGCTGGCGCTGATCCCGGTGCTCTGGCTGGTCTCCCTCTCGTTCAAGACGCCGACGGCGGTGCTCGACCCGTCATTCGTCCCTAGCCAGTGGACCTGGGGGAACTACTCGGGCATCCTGCAGAGCTCTCAGTTCATCCGGCCGCTGATCAACTCGATCGGCATCGGGCTGATCTCGACGTTCATCGCCGTGGTGCTGGCCTCGATGGCCGCCTACGCGGTCGCCCGGCTGGCGTTTCCCGGCAAGAGCGTGCTGATCGGGATGGCGCTGCTGATCGCGATCTTCCCGCAGATCTCGCTGGTCACCCCGCTGTTCAGCATCGAGCGGGCGCTGGGCCTGTTCAACACCTGGCCGGGTCTGATCATCCCCTACGTCGCGTTCGGGCTGCCGCTGGGGATCTACATCTTGTCGGCGTTCTTCCGCGAGATCCCCTGGGAACTGGAGAAAGCGGCCAAGATGGACGGCGCGACCCCGTTCCAGGCCTTCACCAGGGTCATCGCGCCGCTAGCGGCCCCGGGTATGGTCACCACGGCCATCCTGGTCTTCCTGGCCTGCTGGAACGACTTCCTGTTCGCGATCTCGTTCACCTCGACGCTCTCCGCCCGGACGGCGCCGGCCGCGATGCAGTACTTCAGCGGCGGCTCGGTCTTCACCATCCCGACCGGTCCCATCGCGGCCGCCGCGGTGGTCATCACCATCCCGATCATCATCTTCGTGCTGTTCTTCCAGCGCCGGATCGTCGCTGGGCTGACATCAGGCGCGGTCAAGGGCTAGGAGGACAGACAATGGCTGAGATTGTTTTGGAGCACGTGACCAAGCGCTACCCGGACGGGGCGCTGGCGGTCGACGACTTCAACATGGACGTCGCCGACGGCGAGTTCGTCATCCTGGTCGGGCCGTCCGGCTGCGGCAAGTCGACCACGCTGAACATGATCGCCGGGCTGGAGGACATCACCGAGGGCGAGCTGCGCATCGGCGGCAAGGTGGTGAACAACGCGGCCCCCAAGGACCGCGACATCGCCATGGTCTTCCAGAGCTACGCCCTGTACCCGCACATGACCGTGCGGGAGAACATGGGCTTCGCGCTCAAACTGGCCAAGCGGCCGCAGAAGGAGATCGACGACAAGGTCAACGAGGCGGCCCGGATCCTGGACCTGACCCAGCACCTGGACCGCAGGCCGGCCAACCTGTCCGGTGGCCAGCGGCAGCGGGTGGCCATGGGCCGGGCCATCGTCCGTGACCCGGCCGCGTTCCTGATGGACGAGCCGCTGTCCAACCTGGACGCCAAGCTCCGCGTGCAGATGCGGACCGAGGTGTCGCGGATACAGCGGCGGCTGGGCACCACCACCGTGTACGTGACCCACGACCAGACCGAGGCCATGACCCTGGGTGACCGGGTGGCGGTCATGCGGGCCGGCTTGCTCCAGCAGCTCGGCGCGCCGCAGGAGCTCTACGACCGGCCGAACAACCTGTTCGTGGCCGGGTTCATCGGCTCCCCGTCGATGAACTTCCTGCCCAGCCACGTCGACGACGGCACCCTGCACACCCCGCTGGGTGACATTCCGCTGACCGGCCGGCTACGGCAGGCGCTGGAGCGGGCCGACGCCCCACGCGACCTCATGGTCGGCATCCGGCCGGAGAACTTCGAGGACGCCGCGCAGGTCCCGGCGGCGGTCCGGGACAACGGCGTGAGCTTCCGGGCCAGCATCGACGTCCTCGAATCGATGGGTTCCGACGTATTCGTCTACTTCACCAAGGAATTCGTCGGCGCCGTCAACGCGGCCGAGCTGCAGGAGCTGGCTCAGGACTCCGGCAGTGCCGACACCGGTGCCAGCGGCGAATCCATCACCGCCCGTCTGGACCCGGAGACCACCGCGCGGGAGGGCCAGGAGACCGAGCTCTGGGCCGACCTGCGCAACATGCACGTGTTCAACCCGGCCACCGGCGCGAACATCACCCTCGACGACGGTCCCGACGGCCCGGTGGTCGGCGGTGGCTCGGGTACCACCGCCAGCCCCGTCCAGCAGACCCCCACCGCCGAGTCGTCGGCCCCACCGCCGCCGGCCCCGCCGGCGGGTGGCACCGAGGCCGACACCTCCGCCGGCCCGGCGACGCCGGGAGCGGGCCCGGCCTGACTCGATGACTGACCGGGGAGCCGGGGCATCGCAGGTGCGGTGTCCCCGGCTCCGTCGTGTCCAGGCCCTCGCCTCGCCGCTCACCGCCGGCCGACCGTCACATCCAGCCTCCCCGGCACCCCAGCCGCAGGAGTCTCAAGATCCATCGCCCGGTTGCGTTTACGGCGCTATTCACTGGGCAACGCAACCGAGCGATGGATCATGCTCGGGGAGGCTGTGCGGCCGCCGTCCGCTGAGACACGTCGCGACTCACGTGCCACATGTGACTGTCGAGGTGGGGATTGGTGCTGGTCGCTGGTCAGGGGCGTAGTTCCCGGCGGAGGCGGTCTATCACCTCGTCGTTCCATTGGTGGGTGCGCATGAGGCGGTAGCGCTGACTGGCGACGCGCATGTAGGTCTCGGCGTCGGTGCCCGAGCCGACCAGGTCAGCGGCGTGCAGCATGCGGACCACCGGGACGAATTCCTCGTTGAACCAGTGGCGGGCGATCTGCTCGCGGGTCAAGTACTCCCGCTCGGCCTGCATGTAGCGGAAGCCCCAGGCCTCGACGTTCTCGCCCAGCTCGGCGTAGGACCAGGGGTCGACGCAGGTGAGCTTGGCGTAGTCGGCCGCTGGGAGCGGCACCCGGGCCTGGAAGATCCGCTGGTAGCTCTTCATCAGCAGATCACGCCGGCCGCGGATGCCGTCGGCCGGGATCTCGGTCAGCACCCGGGTCACGTAGGCGTCGATGGTGCGCTGGCGGCTCGCCATGGCGATCGACACCCGGTGGTGACCGTCTTTGACGAAGTACAGGTCACCCACCTGGTACACGTCGATGGGCGGGATCGACTCCCCGCGCCGCTGGGCCAGCGCCAGCCGCTCCCAGCGCTCCCGCACCCGGACGGTGGTGGGCCGGAACCGGCGGTCGAAATCACGCCGCGAGTCCACCGTGCCGACCACGGCCTCCAGCTTGATCGTGCGCAGCCCCAGGAACTGCTCGCCGCGGAAGCCGAGCGCGGCGATGACCTCGTCATAGGGCATGATCAGGTTGACGTCGTCCGGGCCCCGGCGCAGCCGTCCCGCCAGCCGGGCCAGCACCTGGCGACGGCGAACGCGCAGGAAGTCATTTTCCACATCGGCGCGCGGGAAGCCGGTGTCAGCCGGCACGACGGTTCCCGGGTCGTGGTCCGGCCGGCCCGGCCGTGCTCAGGTCTGGGCCCATGGCCGTTCCCTCCTCCCGGCCCCTCGCGGGGCCCACGTCGAGCAGGTGCCAGCCGGTGACGTTGCGCACCACCGTGTCCCGCAGCCGCAGCGGCGGGACGGCCGCGCCGTATGGGTGCACGTGCCCGTGCAGCAGCAGCGGCGGGCCGAGCGCCGCGGTCAATGCGTGGTAACAGCTGAAGCCCTGGTGCACGGGGTCGTCGCCGTCCCCCACACCGCGTGGCGGCGCGTGCGTGAGCAGGACGTCGACCCGGCGGTGGTCCCGCAGGGCCCGCCAGCGGGCGCGACGGCGCAGGACGCGGGCCCGGTGGGCCTGCTGCCGTTCGGTGTACTGGTTGGGTCCTTCGCCGTAGCGCAGGCAGCCGCCCAGCCCGGCGATGCGCAGCCCGGCCACGTCGACGACCTGCCCGTCGGCGTTGACCGCGCCGGCCGGCCACGGCGGCCGGGCCGGAAAGCCGGCCTTGGTGACCAGGCCGGACCGGGTGACCCGGTAGCCGGACTGGTCCGGGTCGTGGTTGCCGGGCACGAACACGGCCGGCACGTCGAGCTTGTTCATCAGGGCCCCGAGGTACTCCGCGGGCAGGTCACCGCAGGCCAGGATGAGCTGCGCCGACCGCACCGGGCCGGGGTCGGCCAGCAGGTTCTCGGACACTTCGTCGGAGACGGCCAGCACCCGGACCGCTCGGCGATCGGGCGCATTCAGCGCACTGCCGCTTCCCTGACGTCCACACCGTGCTGGCGCAGGGCGGCCTCGACCCGGTAGATCTCGGCCTGCCGGGCCCGGTCGCCACCGGCCGGCGGGCTGACCGCGAACCGCTCGCAGGCGCTGTTCAGGCAGTCGAGGTAGGCGCCGCGGATGGCCACGATCTTGTGCTGCTTGGCCATGCCGCCGGGCTGGTTCTCCATCGCCTCGAGCTCGGCCCGGAGCCGCCGCAGCCGGGCCTCGACCTGCGCCAGCGGCTCAGCCGGAGCCCGGTCCGCGCGGTGCTGCCGGGCGACGTCGTCCGCCCGGCGCAAGCCGCGCCCGAGCGCCAGCACCGCGCCGAAGGCCAGGCTCGGCAGCAGCACCGCGAGCGCCCAGAGCATGTAGCTGCCCATGAAGTCAAGTGTCGGCCTCGCAGTGCCCCGTGCGCAAGAAAAGTTTCAGCTCAGCGTGGCCGGCGGGTCCAGCCGGGCGATGATCCCGTCCAGCAGGCAGTCCAGGCCGAACTCGAACCGCTCGTCCTGGGACTCGATGGCGTCCGGGTCCACGCCCTGCTTGATCATCTCGGTGAAGTTGGGATACCGCCCGGACTCCATGACCTGCTGCATGAACTGCCAGAAGACGTCGTGCATCTCGTCGGGCGAGAGCCCCAGCCGCTCCTGGGCCCGTCCCTGGTCCAGCTGACTCCGCTCCTCCTGCTGCTCCCGCCCCACGACCCCCATCACGTAGGTGATGACCGAGGTCAGCATGTTCATCGCGGTCATGCCGGACAGGTTCTGGTGGGCGAAGATGCCGAGCGCCCGCTCGATGTTGCGCAGTGACTTCGGGCCCATGGGTGGCCGGCCGGCCATGAACGGCATGACCCAGCGGTGCCGGCGGAGCAGGGCCCGCTGGCCGATGGCCATCGCCCGCAGGTCGGCCCGCACGTCGCCGGTGATCTCGGTGTCGGTCAGCTCACCGTGGATGGCGTCCAGCATCAGGTCGAGCAGCTCCTCCTTGGAGGAGACGTGCCAGTACAGCGACATCACGCCCGCGTTGAGCTCGCGCGCGATGCGCCGCATGCTGATCGCGTGCGGGCCCTCGGCGTCGGCCACCGCGATCGCGGTCCGCACGATCTCCTCCTGCGACAGAGCGCGGCCGCGGGTCGGCGGGGTCCGGTCACCGGAGGCGCGGGCGGGGCGGCGAGACGGATAGAACGGCGGCCACAGGTCCTCGTCCTCGTCGGCCATGGCCGTCCTCCCCTGGGTTGCCACCGGAAAAAGTTTGCTCGCTCGTACACTGTACTGCTAGCGTACGCCGTACGAGATGGTACACCGTACGGGTCAAGCCAAGTACATGATCGAATATCGCGATATAGCTTGACTTGACCACGAGACGCGATACATCGTATTAGGCGGAAACAGGGGCACAGGAGGCACCGCATGGGGAACGATGCCGCCATCCGGGCGGACGGGCTTATCAAGAACTTCGGCGAGACCAAGGCGCTGGCAGGCCTGAGCCTGTCGGTGCCCCGGGGCAGTGTGTTCGGCCTGCTCGGACCCAACGGGGCGGGTAAGACGACGGCCGTACGGGTACTGACCACGCTGCTCATCCCGGACCGCGGCCGCGCCTGGGTGCTCGGGGCGGACGTGGTCCGGGAGGCGGGCGAGGTCCGCGAGCGCATCGGCCTGACCGGCCAGTACGCCGCGCTGGACGACTATCTGACCGGACGGTCCAACCTGATCATGATCGGCCAGCTCGGCCGCCTGTCCGGCCGGGAGGCCAAGCGCCGGGCCGACGACCTGCTGGAGCGCTTCGACCTGACCGGGGCCGCGAACCGGGCGGTGAAGACCTACTCGGGCGGCATGCGACGCCGGCTGGACCTGGCCGCCAGCCTGATCGGGCACCCCGAGGTGCTGTTCCTGGACGAGCCGACCACCGGGCTGGACCCGCGCAGCCGGGCGGTGATGTGGGACATCATCCGCGAGCTGGCCGCCGAGGGCACCACCCTGCTGCTCACCACCCAGTACCTGGAAGAGGCCGACCAGCTGGCCGAACGGGTGGCGGTGATCGACACCGGCACGGTGATCGCCGAGGGCACCCCGGACGAGCTCAAGGAGGCGGTCGGCGGCGAGCGGGTGGAGATCACGCTGATCCCCGGCGCCGACCTCGACAAGGCGGCCGCCGCGCTCACCGTCTACACGGCCGGGTCCGGTCCGCGCCGACGTGGCCGCCCGGCGGCTGGACGCGCCGATCACGGCCAGCGGCACCGGGATCACGACCCGGATCGTGCGGGCGCTGGACGACGTGGGCATCGACGTGGACCGGATCGGCGTCCGGCGGCCCTCCCTGGATGACGTTTTCCTGAACTTGACCGGTCACCAGGCCGAGAGCAAACCTCGGATGCACTCAAATGGACCGGAAAATCCCGTTCCGGTCGACAACGATGACAACAATGACGACGAGCAGGACGGAGCCGCCGCATGACCGCCGCCACTGTGCCCGCCGGGCCCGCGCCTCGAGTGCGCTCGGGCGGCTCGTTCACCTGGGCGGTCAAGGACGTCTGGGTGCTGACCCGGCGTAGCCTGGCCCGGATCCGGCGGGAGCCGGAGACCCTGGCCGACGTCACCATCCAGCCGATCATCTTCGTGCTGCTGTTCTGCTACGTGTTCGGCAACGCGATCCGGCTGCCCGGCAACGGCAACTACCACGAGTACCTGATCGGCGGGATGCTCGGGATGGGCCTGGCCCAGACCGCCCCCGGCACCGCGGTGGCCATGGTCAGCGACATGAGCACGGGGCTGGTCGACCGGTTCCGCTCGCTGCCGATGTCCCGGGCCGCGGTGCTGGCCGGGCGGAGCATCGCCGACCTGCTGACCCAGGTCATCGGGGTCATCGTCACGGCCGGGGTGGGCCTGGCGGTGGGCTGGCGCATCCACACCGGGGTGCTGGACGCGCTGGCCGCGTTCGGCCTGGCCCTGCTGTTCGGCTACGCCTTCACCTGGGCGGGCGCGTGCCTGGGGATGGTGCTGCGCAGCCCGGAGGCGGCCCAGCAGGCCGGGTTCATCATCTTCCTGCCGCTGACGTTCATCTCCAGCGCGTTCGTGCCGGTCCAGGCGATGCCCGGCTGGCTGCAGCCGGTGGCGGAGTGGAACCCGATGAGCTCGCTGGCCGCCGCGACCCGGCACTACTTCGGCAATCCGAACCCGGCCGCCGCCATCCACAGCTGGCCGATGGAGCACCCGGTGCTGGCCGTGACCGGCTGGTCGGTGCTGATGCTGGCGGTGTTCGCCCCGCTGGCCGTGCACCTGTACCGGCGCAAGGCCCGGGGCTAGCTCCAGGCGAGGCCCGCGGTCAGATCCGGTGGGCCTGGTGGGGCCCTGCCGCGGCCACGGGGGCGCGCGGCGGGGCTTCGCCGCTGGCCGCACCCGGGGCCCCGGCCAGGGCCCCGGCCCGGGCCCCGGCTCGGGCCAGCCGGGACCGGACCCGGCCGAAGTAGATCGCGGCCACGACCAGGCCCAGGCCGACCGGGGTCCCCGCCACCATCAGCGTCAGCCACCGGCGCCGCTGGTAGCCGGCGGCCCGCCAGTCCCGCTCCGGCCAGCCGCGGCCGTCCAGCACCGCCCATAGCGGCAGCCCGACCGCGATGACGGCCGCGACCGTGATGGCCAGCGGGCCGGTGCCCAGCCCGAGCAGCTTGAGGGCGGTGGCGCCCAGCACCACCGCCAGCACCGGGCGGAGCAGGAAGTTACTGGCCCGGGCGGAGACGAGCGAGCCGAGGATGACCCCGGGGATGCTGCCGATCGCGATCGCCGCCGACAGCCCGAACTCCAGGTTCCCGAACAGGGCGTGGGCGATGGCGGCCGAGCCGACCAGCGGCATCGACTGCACGATGTCGGTGCCGACCAGGCGGCGCATGGACATGCGCGGATACACCATCATCAGCAGCACGATCATCAGCGACCCGGAGCCGACCGAGGTGATGCCGACCAGCAGGCCACCGAACACCCCGATGGCCACGGTCAGCGCGGGCCGGACCACGATCGCCGGATCGTCGTCGCCGGCCGCCGCGGCCGTCCGCCGGGCCCGGGTGCTGTCGAGCAGCAGCCGGTACACCATGGCGGCCGACGCGATGATCAGCGCGGCCCCCATCGCGTACTCGATCCGCTGCTGCATGACCTGCCCGGAGCCGAGCGCGTGGTCGATGAACACCCCGGCGAACGCGGCCGGCACCGACCCGGCCGACAGCCAGCGGACCAGGCCGAAGTGAACCGTGCCACGGCGGAAGTGGATCGCGCCGCCGAACGGTTTCATGATCGCCGATGCCACGATGTCGCTGGATACGGCGGCGCTGGGGGTCACCCCGAACAGCAGGATGAGGATGGGCGTCATCAGCGCGCCGCCCCCGGACCCGGTCAGGCCGACCAGAACGCCGACGATGAATCCGGCCAGCACGATGTGCATACGCGGGGTGACCTGCCTCGGGTGTGCGGTGTTACAAGCGGTTTACATTTCCGGTCAATTTAGCCGGTAAACCCGCTCGTTACGAACCCGGCCCCCGAACGGCGCCGCCCGGCCAGCGTCAGGGCCCGGCCACGCCCGTGCCCGCGGCCTCCTGCGCGTCGTCGTCGCCGCCCGGGGGTCCGGGCGGACCGGCCGGTTCGTCCAGCGGCCCGGCCGCCCACAGCTCCCGCAGCCCCATGAACAGCAGATACGGCACCAGGTCGGTGGATCGTTTGATGACCCAGCCGGTGCCCTTGGTGGCCATCCAGGCGGCCTGGGCACACCGGGTCGGTGGCGGGCTGGACGGCTCGGCCTCCGGCCGCGGCCCGAGCGGCAGGCCCGCCGCCGCCAGCCGGTCGTAGAACCGCCCGGCGATGAGGCGGTGGCCACGCTCGCTGGGGTGCATCCGGTCCACCGACCACATCCGCCGGTCGTAGGTCTCCGGGTCGCCGGCCGCGTCGAACACCAGCGTGCCGAACTTGTCGGCCACGTCGTCCATGACCGCGTTGACGGCCGAAATGCGCCGGGCCAGGGGACGGGACAGCGCACTGGGCAGGCCGAGCATGAGGCCCGGGTCCGGCAGCCGGATCGTCAGCACCTCGGCGCCGGCCGAGCGCAGCGCGCCCACCGTGTGCTCGGCCGACCGCGCGATGCGGCGCGGGTCGAAGCTGGACCGCAGCGTGTCGTTGATGCCCACGATCACGCTGGCGATGTCCGGCCGCAGCTCCAGGGCCCGGGGCAGCTGGTCCCGCTCCACGTCCCGGCTCTGCGCCCCGGAAGCGGCCAGGTTGTGCAGCCGCGGTTCGTCCAGGCCCTCGGCCAGCAGGGCGGCCCAGCCGCGCCAGGCCCGGCTCGGGCCGCGGTCCCCGATGCCGAGGGTGATCGAGTCGCCGAGGGCGACGAAGGTGGTCACGCGCGCCCCTCCCGCTCGCTCATGCCGCCGCTCCCGCCGGGTGGCCGGCCTGCGCGGCCTGCAGCACCTCGCTGTAGTGGCCGATCAGCTGGTCGCCGAGGGCGGACCAGGTCCGGTTCTGCACCTTCCGCTGCCCGGCCCGGCCCTGCGCCGCCCGCAGCCCGGGATCGGCGGCCAGCCGGGCCACCGCCTCGGTGATGGCGGTCTCGCTGCCCGGCTCCACCAGGAAGCCGGTGACCCCGGGAGCGACCAGGTCGAGTGGGCCGCCGGCGGCCGGCGCGATCACCGGGACACCGCTGGCCGCCGCCTCCTGCAGGGTCTGCCCGAACGTCTCGTGCGGGCCGCTGTGCACGAACACGTCCAGGCTGGCGTAGGTCCGCGCCAGCTCCGCGCCGCGCTGTTCGCCCAGGAAGACCGCGGCCGGCATCCGGTCGCGCAACGCCTCGGCGGCCGGGCCGCCGCCCACCACGACCAGCCGCACCCCAGCCAGCCGGGACACCCCGGCCAGCAGGTCGACCCGTTTCTCGGTGGCCAGCCGCCCCACGTAGCCGGCCAGCACCTCGCCGTACGGGGCCAGCCGGCGGCGGAGCTCGTCGCTCCGGTTGCCCGGCCCGAAGCAGGACAGGTCGACGCCGCGGCCCCACAACCAGAGCCGGTCGAACCCGTGCTCCTTGAGCTGGGCCATGACCGCGCTGGAGGGGGCCAGGGTGCGGTCGGCGCCGTTGTGGATGCGGCGCAGCCAGCGCCAGGCGGCGGCCTCGCCGGCGCCGTGCCACCCGTACGCACGGGCGTAGGCGGGGATGTCGGTCTGGTAGACGGCGATCGAGGGGAGGCCGAGATGGCGGGTGACGGTGCTGCCGGACGCGCCCAGGAAAACCGGGCTGGCCAGGTGCACCAGGTCGGTCCCGTGCCGGGTGAGAGCGCTCCGGATCGCCCGGCTGGGAAGCCCCAGCCGGAAGCCCGGGTAGCCCGGCAGCGACACCGACGGGACCCGCTCGACGGGGTACGGGAACGGCCCGGGCTGGTCCCCCCGGGTCGCCGAGGCTGGCTCGGGAGCGATGATCAGCGGCTGGTGGCCGCGCTGGACCAGGTGGTCGGCCACGCGCTGGACGCAGTTGGAGACACCGTTCAGGTCGGGTGCGAACGACTCGGTAATGATCGCGATCCGCATGCTCACAAGGTGAAACACGCGCATGCGGAAGCGGTCACTACGCCCTTACGGACGCGCGAACTGTAAGTGACATCTCGCCCACGGCCGTATCAGCCCCGGCCGCCCCGCGTCATTCGCCTGCGTGCGCCCGCTCGAGCTCGGCGATGTCGAGCTTGCCCATCGACAGCATCGCCTTCATGGCCCGGCCCGCCTTCTCCGGGTCCGGATCGCTCAGCAGCGAGCCCATGACAGTCGGGACGACCTGCCAGGAGACCCCGAACCGGTCCTTCAGCCAGCCGCAGGGGCCCGGCTCGCCCCCGTCGGCGGTGAGCCGCTCCCAGTAGTAGTCGACCTCGTCCTGATCGGCGCACGGGATCTGGAACGAGATCGCCTCGGTGAAGTGGTACTCGGGGCCGCCGTTGAGGGCCAGGAACTGCTGCCCGTTCAGCTCGAACTCGGCCGTGATCACCATGCCGGCCGGGCGGGGCCCGCTGTCGCCGTAGCGGGCGATGTTGCCGAGCTTGGCGCCGGCGAAGATGCCGGTGTAGAAGGTGGCGGCTTCCTCGGCCTGGGTGTCGAACCACAGGCAGGTGGTGAACGGCTGGCTGGTCATCGTGCCTCCTGATCATTCGGGTCTACCAGTTGAGACGTCATCTGGCCGGGATACTCATCGGGCCGTCCGGACCTGGCATCATCGGCCCGTGGAGACTGAGCCTGAAAACACTGGGCCTCGAGACCCTGGGCCCGAGCCGGAGGGCGACGAGACCGGGGCGCCGTACGGCGTGGAGCGTCTGCTCGCGCTGTCCGACGGGGTGGTGTCCATCGCCCTGACCCTGCTGGTCCTGCAGATCGCGGTCCCGGCCGTCTCGTCGCTGAAGGACCCCCACTCGGCCTCCGAGCTGGCGAACGCGCTGGGCAAGGGCGGCGACGCCTGGATCAGCTACGCCATCTCGTTCTACGTGGTCATCCAGTTCTGGATCCTGCACCACCAGGTGTTCCGGCGGATCGCCCGGCAGGTGGAACGCCTGGTGCTGTGGAACGCTGTCTTCCTGTTCGCCGTCTCGGTGATGCCGTTCACCAGCGACCTGCTGGGCAAGGACGGGGGCAATCCGCTCTCGGTGACCATCTTCGGGCTCAACCTGCTGCTGGCCAACCTGGCCGTGCTGGGAATTCAGGAGTTTGCCCGGCGGCGCAAGCTGATGCGGACCGGCCGTTACGACTTCGTCGCTTACCGGTGGAGTTCCGCGGCCGGTATCGCGGTGGTCGTCCTGTCCCTGGCGCTGGCCTGGATCGATACCACGGTGGCCCAGCTGTCCTGGCTGCTGTTCGGTGCCGTCCCGCAGATCGGCCTGGTTATGCGACGCGGCTGGTCGCTGGTCAGCGGCGGCCCACGGTCAGCCGGCCGGTAGCACCGCGTCCGGGGACATCTCGGTGCCCTCGAACACCCGGAAGCAGCCGCCGCCGGCCCGCTTGGCCTCGTACATGGCCAGGTCGGCCCGGGCCAGCAAGCTGGGCAGGTCGCGGCAGCCGGAGGACTCGGCGATGCCCACGCTCAGCGTGAAACTCACCGGGGACCCGTCGGCGCCCGCCACCCGGGCGGGCGGCCCGGTCAGCACGGCCGCCAGCTGGGAGGCGCGCGCGCAGGTGGTGCCGGGGATGATGATGATGAACTCGTCGCCGCCGTACCGGCCGGCGATGTCGGCGGCCCGCACGTGCTCCCGGCAGGACCGGGCCAGGTCGGTCAGCACCCGGTCGCCCACGGCATGCCCGTGCACGTCGTTGATCTGCTTGAAGTTGTCCACGTCGATCATCAGGGCGACGAGTGGCTGGCCGACCCGCTGGGCGTGCGCGAACGCCCCCTCGGACAGCTCCATGAAGTGCCGCCGGTTGTACAGGCCGGTCATCCCGTCGATGGTGGCCAGCTCGGCGTACCGCACCGCCAGCCGTCCGTTGTCGCGCATCGCGGCGAACTGCCGGGCGCTGACCAGCAGGGTCAGCACCACCGCGCCGACCAGCACGCCGCCCAGCGGGTTGAAGGCGACGTGCCGCAGGCCGACCAGCACCAGCAGCAGGTAGCTGCCGGCCACTGCCAGGTAGGGCAGCACACTGGGCCGGGCCGCGGGCACGAACGGCAGCGGGCTGCTGTCACCCCCGATCCGGGCCCGCAGCTGGCAGCCGGCCGCGATGAACAGGGTGGTCAGGGCCACGAACCACAGCGTGTCGACCGGATCGCCGCCGAGATAGCTGGAGTGCACGGTGATGTAGTCGTAGCTGACGTCGGCCGCCACGTACACCAGCAGCCCGGTGGCGAAGATCCGCAGCGGCACCACGGTGCCGCGGGGCGCGCCCCGCCACAGCAGCGACAGCGCGCCGAACAGGAGCAGCATGTCGCCGATCGGATAGGCGAAGGTCACCAGGTCGGGCAGGTCGAACCCGGCACCCCGGCTGGCCGGTCCGAGCACCAGGTACCAGATCAGCGTCACCCCACCCACGAACACCGTGCCCATGTCCAGCAGCAGCCGCAGCCGCTCGGACCGGGTGCGGCGGCGCGACGGGAACGTCATCAGGCCGCCGACCGCGACCACGTAGAAGCTCAGGTAGGCGGCGTCGGCCCAGGTCGGATAGGCCCGCTTGTGCAGCACCACCTCGTAGACCAGCTGCAGGACGTCGCCCAGCATGTACAGGCACGCGGCCACCGTGAGCACCCGCCACGCCCGGCAGGTGCGCCGGCCCAGGTCCTGCCGCCGGGAGACCATCCAGGCCCAGGCGACCAGGGCCCCGTTCGGCACCAGCTGCGACAGGTCCCCGATCAGGGCCTGATGCTGGTGGCCGCCCCAGCGGAAGATCTGCCAGAGCCCGTAGGCCACCAGCATCACCGCCGCCATGATCAGGACCGGAGCCCCGACCCGGTCCACCACCTGGCGGGCCGACCACGTCAGCCGGTGGTATTCCACGTTCAGCCGGGCCCGGCCGGGGCAGCCGGCCTGCCGCATGGGGGCGGGCGGCCCCGGCTGATGGGTGGTCACCACCCCCCGGCGCAGCGCCAGCTGGTCGCGTTCGCGCAGCCAGTCCGCGAACACCGCGGCCGACATGGGTTTGCCGAACAGGAAGCCCTGGCCGATGTCGCAGCCGAGCGCGTTCAGCTCGGACCGCACGGTCTCCGACTCGACCCCCTCGGCCACCACCTTGACCCCGAGCTGGTGGGCGAGGTCGATGCTGGTGCGGACGATCGCCCGGAAGCTGGCGTTGCTGGCCATCGGGCGGACCAGGGACATGTCGAGCTTGAGCTCGTTCACCGGCCAGTCACCCAGGCTCTCCAGCGAGGCGAAGCCGGTGCCGAAGTCGTCCAGCGCGACCCCGACGCCGAACTCGGCCAGCTGGGCGAAGAAGCTCGAGCTGACCGCGACGGTCCGGGTCTGCTCGCTGACCTCCAGGGTGAGCTTGGGCCCGGGCACCTGCTCACGGCGCAGGAAGCCGGCGATCACGGCCGGGAAGTCCGGATCGGCCACGCAGTCGGGCCCGATGTTGACCGAAACCGGGATGTCCCAGCCGGCCCGGGCCCAGCTGCGCTGCTGCCGGAGCGACAGCTGGAGCATCAGCTGGGTCAGCTCTGTCATCAGGCCGAGCCTGGTGGCCAGCGGGGTGAACAGCGCCGGCGCCAGCGTGCCGAGCTCCGGGTGCTCCCACCGGGCGAGTGATTCGGCCGCCACCACCCGCCCGGACGACAGCTCGATCTCGGGCTGGAAGTACGTCACCAGCTGCCCGCTCCGCAACGCGTGCGGGAACTCCGCCAGCAGCCGCGCAGCCACGTCTTCGGCCTTGACCGCCATCCCCGCCGCTCCCGATGACCTTGAAACGCCCCTACCCCTACCCCGGTACAGACACTGTAACTACTTGTGGCCGATCGTGAGCAGTCTGTACCCGGATCGCAATCGGGTGAAATCCACGCGGGCCGTTCCCAATGAGGGATTAAGGAGTTATTACCTCGATATCCCAAATTCCCTGGTCTGAAGTGGCCAAAATAGTGCCGACGGTGCCAACGCGGCGGCCATGATCAGCGTCCTTCCATGGGGCACTTCGGATCGGTTTGCCTCGGAGCGTCCTTGCGCCGTAACTGGAGGGGAATCGCGATGCCGGCGTACTGGCTGGGGATCGATCTCGGCACGACCTGCTCGGCCGCGGCCATCTGCTGGCCCGCCGCCGACGGCCTGCAGGTTCAGGTGGTGCCGCTGAGCGATCATTCCTACGCCATGCCGTCGGTGCTGTTCCTCCCGGGCGATGGCTCGCTGGTGGTGGGGGAAGAGGCGCAGCACCGGGCGCTGGCCGACCCGTACGGGGCGGTCCGCGAGTTCAAGTCGCGGGTCGGCGACGAGATCCCGCTGCTGGTGGCGGGTTCGCCCTACCACGCGCACGACCTCGCGGCCGAGTTCGTGAGCTGGCTGGTCCAGTACGTCACCCACCAGGAAGGCGAGCGCCCGGAGGCGGTCGCGCTGACCTGCCCGGCCAGCTGGGGACCGGACAAGGCGGCCCTGCTGGAGCGGGCCGTCCGCAACGCGGGCGTGCCGAACCTGACGATGCTGACCGAGCCGCAGGCGGCGGCGATCAGCTACGCCGGTTACCAGGACCTGCCGCCGGGGGCCACGCTGGCGGTGTACGACCTCGGGGCGGCCCGGTTCGACGTCACCGTGCTGCGCAAGGACTCGCCGACCTCGTTCACCGTCCTCGGCCGGCCCGAGGGCATCGAAGGCCTCGGCGGCCTCAGCTTCGACGAGGTGATCTTCGAGTACGTCTGCGCGGCGGCCGGCGTCCCGATCGATGAGATGGACCTGTACGACCACGGCGTGGCGGCCCAGGTGGCCCAGCTCCGGCGCGAGTGCGTCGAGGCCAAGGAGGCGCTGTCGGCCAGCAACGACGCCATCATCTCGGTCACCCTGGGCGGTACCCAGCACTGGGTCCGGCTGACCCGGGCCGAGTTCGAGGAGATGATCCGGCCCGACCTCGACCGGACCATCGAGGCGATGCACCGGGCGTTCGGCTCGGCCGACGTCGTCGCCGCCGAGCTGGCTACGATCCTGCTGGCCGGGGGCTCGTCCCGGACCCCACTGGTCTCGCAGCTGATCGCGGGCGAGTTCGGGCGGCCACCGGCCGTCGGCACCGACCCCAAGGCCGCGGTGGCGCTGGGGGCCGCGCGGTACTCCGCCCCGGCCGCCGCCGAGGTCCGTGACCAGGGCGTCGCGCCGATCCCGGGCGGCGACGGCGAGCGGACGCTGGCCGGCCTGATCGCGCCGTTCCGGCACCCGTCCCGCAAGGCCCTTCTGGGCGCCGCCGCCCTGATCGTGCTGGTGGTGGGGGGCGGGCTGACCGCGCTGCACACCCCGGTGCTCTCCGGGCTGACCTCGCATCACGGCAGCACGCACGGGGCCACGGCCAGCGGTGGGCTCGCCCCCAGCGTGAGCGGTTCCGGCCAATCCCCGACGCCGTCCGTCCAGAGCAGCGCCAGGCCCACCAGCAAGGCGACGGCCGGGACCAAGATCACTGGCAACGGCCTCAGCCAGCTGGCCTCCGGGCCCACCTCGGCCGCGGCCGCCGCCGCCCAGGCCAGCAACAAGGTCACCACCCCGGCCACCAAGCGCAGCGCGACGAAGCCGCCGGTGAAGACCAGCACCAAGCCGGTCACCCCGCCCACCTCGGCGAAGCCCAGCACCCCGCCGCCGGGCACGACGCCGACGCCGAGCCCGTCGCCCAGCACCTCGACGCCCAGCGCGCCGCCGACCAGCACCACGCCCTCTCCGCCGGCGGGCAGCACTGACTCCAGCACTGCGACCCCGAGCACGTCGGGGGTCGCCGGGGCGTGACCGCGTCCACCGGGCGGTGCCCGCGAAGTGGCCTGCCCGCCGCGGCGAGCGAGCTGGCCGATCAGATCGCGGCCGAGCCCGGGGCCGGACTGCTGCTCGACGTGACCGGGCCCGGCGGCTGCGGCAAGACGCCGCTGCTGGAGGTGGCTGCGAGCTGTTACGCCGAAGCTGGGGTCCCGGTCATCCGCGACGTTGAGGCCACCGGTCCGGCCACGGCTCCCGGTTTCGCGGACAGCGCGGTGCTCATCGACGACGCCCACCGGCTGCAGGCGGACGACCTGGCCCGGCTGGCCCAGCTCGCCCGGGACCCGGGCCAGCGGCTGATCGTCGCGCACCGCCGCTGGCCGGCCAGCCCGGGCCTGACCGCGCTGGGCGCCGCGCTGACCGCCCGGCGCCCGCCGGTGGTGCTCGGGCACCTGGACCGGCCGGCCATCGCCGGCCGGGTCGGCGAGCTGCTCGGCACCCCCTGCCCGGACCCGCTGGCCAAGCTGATGCACGAGCAGACCGCCGGCCTTCCGGTGCTGCTGGACCAGCTGGTCACCGGGCTGCGCGACAGCGGTCAGCTCAGCCCGGAGGCGGTCCGCCAGCTCCCGCCGCGGGCCCGGCTGGACGTCCCGGCCGGTGTGCGCGAACAGCTCCGGTACATCATCGAGGGGCTGCCCGCCGAGGTGCGGAACCTGCTGTTCGCTGCGACGCTGAGCGCCGACACCGACACCGGCACCCTCGGTCAGCTGCTGGAGGCCGACGGGCTGGCCGTCGACCAGACCCTGGCGTCGGCGCAGGCGACCGGGCTCATGACCGACCACGGGGCGGTGGTGCCGCTGGTCGGGCGGCTGCTGCTGCGGCTGACCCCGGCGTCCTACACCAACCAGGTCTGCGACCGGCTGGCCAGCCTGCAGCTCCAGCGGGGCGGCTCGATGCTCCCCGCCGGGCAGGCGCTGCTGCGGGCCGGCGCCCGCGGCCCGCAGGTGACCTCGGTGCTGCTGGCGGCCGGCTGCGAGGCGCTCGGCACCTCGCCCGAGCTGGCGAACCGGCTGCTGGCCGCCGCGGCCGCGGCCGGTGCGCGGTCCCCAGCCCTGCTGACCGGCCGGGCGGACGCGGCCGCCCGCTGCGGACGGTTCGACGAAGCGCTCCGGCTGGCCGACGAGGCCCTGAGCGAGCAGAACGGGGCGGACCGGGACCGGGCCCTGAGCATCACCGCCGCCGTCCTCGCGCACCGTGGGCTGCTGGCCCGGGCCGGTGAGCTCTACCGCCTGGCCGACACCGACGGGACCGGGCACCCGCTGGTCGCGGTACCGGTGCTGGCCGGCATCGGCGCGCTCGGCGAGGCCCAGCGGGCACTGGCCGCGGGCGACGCTCCCGGGGGCACCCCGACCCTGCTCAGCGGGGTAGAGTCGCTGATCGCCCGCGGGGTCACGGAGTCGATCGGCGGATCGCCGGTGGTGGCGCTGTCCCAGCTCAGCCGGGCGGCAACCCTGCTCGAGCCGGCCGGCAGCACGCCGTTGCTGCCGGACACCCCGGCCGCGCTGGCCGCGCTGGTGGCCATGCACGAGGGTGAGTTCGCGGCGGCCAGTTCGGTGCTGCGGCGGGCGATCGCGGCCCGTCAGGCGGCAGGCCGGCCGCGACCCGGCACCAGCTGCTGCGGGCGTTCCTGGCCATGACCCGCGGGCACACCGCCGACGCGCACGCGCTGCTGGCGGCGGCCGCCGAGGGCCGGGTCCCGCTCGAGCCCCGCGACGAGCTGTTCGCGGCCGCCGTCGAGGTCGGCCTGGGCCGCCGCGAAGGAGACCTGTCGGCGCTGCGGCAGGGCTGGTCGCGGGCCCGCGAGGCGCTGCGGCAGCACCCCGTAGACCTGTACGTTCTGCTGCCGCTGGGTGAGCTGGCGGTGGCCGCCGCCCGGCTCAGCGAGCAGTGGTGGATCGAACCGCACCTGCGCCAGGCCGAGGCACTGCTCGGTCAGCTCGGCCAGCCGCCGCTGTGGTCGGTGCCGTTGCACTGGTACGGCGTCCACGCGGCGATCACCGGCGAGTCCCCGCAGCAGGCCCGGCAGCACGTGTCGGCGCTGTCCGCGGCCGCGTCGGCCGGCCCCTACCCGGCGTTGCTGGCGGGGGCGGCCAGCTGCTGGATGCGGGTGCTGGCCGGCCGCGCCGAGGTTGACCAGGTGGTGGTGACCGCGCGCACGCTGGCCACGGCCGGGCTCGGCTCCGAGGGCGCCCGGCTGGCCGGCCAGGCCGCGATCCGCGCCACCGACCGCAAGGCCATGGCCACCCTGCTCGAATGCGCCCGCGCGGTCCGGCCAGCGATCCCCGGCGCCCCCGCCCCGGCGGCGGTGCGGGAGGACGCCGCGGAGGTTCGCCCGGTTCAGGCGGCCCCGGCCGCAGCCCCGGCTCCCCCGGCGACCCGCGTCGCGGCCAACGGCCACGACCGTGCGGTGAGCGTGCCCGATGCGGTGCTCAGTGCCCGCGAACAGGAGATCGCCCGGCGGGTGCTCACCGGGCAGACCTACAAGGAGATCGGCGCCCAGCTGTTCATCTCGTCCAAGACGGTGGAGCACCACATGGCCCGGATTCGCCGGCGGCTGGGGTCCTCGAGCCGGCGGGAGCTTTTCGGCCAGCTGCAGGAGATGCTCGGCCCGGAGTAAGGGGCCTCCGGCGGGGCACCCTCGGGGTTGTGCACCCGTTGGCGCCTTTGCGCGGGTTGGGGGCTGCCGGGTGAGGCTTCATGACGCCGGTGAGGCCGGAAAGATCACTGGCGCCGTGACGACCCGTCCGGGAGCTGGTACAGGATGCCTTCGCAGCTGCGGACCACCGTCCTCGCCGCGTCGGTGAAGGCGCGCGGGTAGACCGGGTGCTCGCTCAGGCGACGCCAGCGGTCCAGGGTCTCCAGGGTCACCGCCCGCAGGGTCTGGCGGTCGGTGTCGTCGACCAGGCCGAGGCGCTCGGCGGGGGTGACTCCGTTGGCGCCCAGCAGGCGCTCGGCCTCGGCGCGGTAGGCGTCGGGGATCGTCACCGTCGAGGAGCGGATCGCGGACAGCAGCCGCAGCTCCACGAACTCATGGTTGCCGGCCAGGATGCGTTCGATCTCGGTCCGCAGCGCGCGGCTCTGGGGCAACGGCTCGCGCCGGAGCACGTAGTCGACCGCCTGCAGGGCTGACCGGGCCTTGAGCAGGTCACGGCGCTGCGTGAAGCGGCTTTCGAGCGCGGTCCGCAGCTCATCGAGCCCGCTGCGGCGGACCAGCTCGGCGGCCAGCAGGTCCGGGCTGTCGCTGCCCTGCCGCACCAAGGTGGTGGCCAGCCGCACGCCGAACAGGCCGAACCGGTCCAGCAACCCCTGCCGAGTGTCCACCGCCAGCAGCGCGTCCTCGCGCGGGCCGGAGACCAGGAACCGGTCGACCGACAGCAGCAGCGCGTCGGTGTCGTCGCGGGCGGCGGCGGCCAGCGCTACGAACGAACCGAACTCGTCCTGCCGCAGCGACCGGCCGGCCTGAGCCAGCAGCCCGGCCACCGACACCACGTCCTGGCAGAGGCCGAGCATCCGCGGATCGGACCGGTAGCGGGTGGCGACCCGGCGGGCGGACTGCAGCGCGTCCAGCCGGCCACCGCCGATCTCGTCGGCCCGGGACAGCACCGCGATCGCGTTCAGGCCGCCCGCCCGGGTCGCGCCGAACTCGCTGAACGCCTCCAGGAACTCGAAGTCGTTGGCGTGCAGGTGACGCATCAGGTAGACGACCGCGTCGGCGGCGGCCGGTGCATCGTCTGGCAGCAAAAAGGCCGCCGACCGCTCGGAGTTCTCGGTCGTCATCGACCCGATCCCGGGTGTGTCGATCAGCGTGGTGGCCTGCAGCCGCCGGGACGGCCAGTCCACCACCAGCCGGTCGACGTCCTCGGCCGGGGTGCGGCCCAGGTCGATGATCAGCCGCCCGTCGCGGCGGCTGGCCGGCAGTGCCCGGGGGGCACCCTGCCGGGGATAAAGCGTGAGCCGGGGTGAGGGTGCGTACTGGTACCAGGTGACCAGCTTGGTGCACTCGGCCGCGTCGGTGGCGGCCACCATCTCGCCCACCATGGCGTTGAGCAGCGTCGACTTGCCCGCCTTGACCTTGCCGGCGATGGCCACCCGCAGCGGGGCGTCGATCCGGTCCAGCTCGTCGCGCAGCCAGCGCTGCGCCTGCGGGGAGCGCTGGTACGCGTCGATGGCCCGTTGCAGCAGCCGCCGGGCGGTGGCGGACAGGTCCGGTGCGCTGGTGTCGGTGGCCAGGATCGGTGCCTATTCGCCCGCAGGCACCAGCGCCTGCCCTTGCCGCTCCAGGGCCGTGATCCGCTCCAGCTCGGCCTTGAGGTCGGCGGTGCGCTGCTTGCGCTCGGCCGTCCCGGCCTGGGCGGCCCGCTCGGCGACGATCAGTGACTCCTGCGCCGACCGGACCAGCTCGTCGCTGCGGGCCATGAAATGGTCCCGCAGCTCACGCTGCACCTGCCGGAGCATGTCCCGGGACTGCTTGCCCACCTGGAACGAGACATCGTCCACGTAGCGGCGCACCGTGTTCTTGGCCTCCATCCGGCGCCGGTCGAGAAGGCGCCGGCTCTCATCGCGCATCATTTTACCGCCCATGAGCAGACCGGCCGCGGCCGAGAACGGGTTCAGCAAGGTCAGGCCCATGAACGTGGAGTACATGCCCGCCATCAGGGTGCCCATGTAACCGCCGCGCAATCCGATGAACACCCGCTGGCCCGCGCCGAACTTCTCCCCGCCGGGCGTGTCCATCTCACCGATCAGATCCGGCAGGTTCGGCCCGGCGCTGGTGTGCAGGTGCGGCAGCGACCGGGCGCCGTCCTCTTCGAAAAGGTCGGCCACCTGGCCGGCCAGCCAGCGCGCGCGTTCGCTGGCCCACACGAAGTTGGCGGCCGCCGCCGCGGCCGCCTGGTCCTCCACCTGCAGGGCGAACTGGTCCCAGGCCTTGGCCGGGTCGGTGCTTTCGAGCAGCATCTCGCCCTCGCGGACGATGACCCGCATGCGGTCCTTGAGGTCGTAGTCGACGTCGGCGTTGAGGTCGGCGATCCCGTCGTTCAGCACCTGGTGCCAGCGCGCGCTGCGGTCCCGCAGGTCGGCGGCGCGCTGTTTGGCCTGCTCGAGCTCGGCCAGCAGGCGGCGCGCGGAGTCGGGGTCCTCGCAGGCGGCCAGCTCGGCGCGCATGCCCGCCGCCAGCTGGGCGGTGATCGTGACGATGTCGTTGGCGGCCCCCCGGTTGGCCAGCAGCCCGGCCTGCCCGACCACCCGATCGCGCAGGAAGGCGACCAGCGCCGGGAACCCGGATTCGGAGTTGAGCGCCCGGTCGTCGGTCTGCACCGCGTGCAGCCGCAGCACCGACGAGGTCGGCAGCAGCTCGGCGTCGATGCGCGCCGTCTCCAGGTGGCGGCGGTCCAGCTCGGCGATCCGCTGCCACTGCGGGTACATGTCGATCTTGGTGAGCACGCAGGCGACGTTGGGGCAGACCCGTCCCGCCTGCCGCAGGAACTCCAGCTCGGGGCGGCTGTACTCGGCCGAGGCGTCCGACACCAGCAGCAGCGCGTCGGCGCTGGGCAGCATGGCCATGGTGGCGGAGCCGTGCACCGAGCCGAGCCCGCCAACCCCGGGGGTGTCCACCAGCTCGAGGCCGTCGGCCAGGATCCGGCGCGGGATCCCGGCCTCCGCGTACTTCAGGCCCGCGCGGTTGCCGGGGTTGCCGGCCTCGGAGACGTGATCGGCCAGCTGCTCGACCGGGACCTGGGCGCGTTCCTCACGCTCGTCGGCGTCGGCCGCACCACCCGCCCCGGCGGTGCTGGCGCTGCGGACCAGCGTCACCGAGGGGCTCTCGGCGTACTGGACGACCGTCGGCACGGAGGTCGAGACGTCGTCGTCGATCGGGCAGATGGGGGCGTTGACCAGCGCGTTCACCAGCATGCTCTTGCCCTGCTTGAACTCGCCGACCACCAGCACGCGGACCCGCGGGTGGTGCAGGCGCTGCAGCGCCTGCCGGGCCCGGGCGGCCAGGTCCGGCCGCTGGTAGGCGGTGGCTGCCTTGATCGCCAGCTCGACCGCCTGCATGGCCGCCGTGGGGCCGCCGCCGGTGACGGCGCCCTCCTGGCCGGTGCTGCCATCCGCGGGGGCGCCCCCGGCCGCCGGATTGCTCGGCATCGTTGTCTCCTCGCGCCAGTGGCCCACCCGGGGAGGGGATACATCCCGGGTGGGCCAAAGGGTAACTCTGGGTTCAGCTACTCAGAGTCTCAGATCGCGTGCAGACCGTCGAACGGGTCGTGGACGTCCACGTGGATGTTCTCGTGGGTGCTGCTGTAGCTGTTGTCCACGTTGCTGTCGCTGATGTGCGGGCCGTTGTTGTCGTAGGAGTCGCTCGTGGTGTCCGTCGACGACCAGCTGTAGTGGTTGCTGGTGTTGTTGGAGTCCCATTGGTCGTGCGAGTCGCTCGAGTTGCCCGACTGGTACGCGGTGCCGCTGACGTTGCCGTTGCCGATGGTGTTGGTGTCACCAGAGCCGAAGCTGTGCAGGTCGGTGTTGCCGCTGTCGTGCACCGAGTTGTCGGAGGTGTTGCTGTAGGCGGTGCCGTTGGTGGTGGCGACCTGGGAGTTGCCGGAGGCGTTGCCGACGAAGTTGCCGTCGCCCTGCACGGCGTGGTCGCCGTTGGCCACGGTGTTGCCGTTGCCGATCGTGCTGCCGTCGCCGTTGGCGACCGCGTTGCCGTTGCCGGCCGCGCTGCCGTCGCCCAGGGCGTTGCCGTTGCCGGTGACGTTGTACTCGCCCGCCGCCGCGCCCTGGCCGACCGCGTCGCCGGCGCCGGTGGTCACGGTGCCGGTGACGTTCTCGCCGGCCGCGACCGACCCGTGGCCGGAGGCGGTCACGCTGCTGGTGTCGGTGACCTTGGTGTAGTCCCAGGTCTTGTTGACGTCTTCCCACACGTAGGAGTTGTGGTTGTCGAAGTTCCAGTGCCGAGACATGGCTGTCCGTCCTTTGCCGAGGTGGGTGGCCGGCCGGGGCCGGCCAGGAAACAAGCCGTGACGGTCCGGGCCCACCAGGTCCTATGGGCCCGGCCGGCCGCCACGGCCCGGAGATCAGATGTGCAGCTCGAGGCCGGGGTCGTGGCTGTCGTAGGTGTCGTGCACGCTCTCGTGGCTGTAGCTGTTGCCCAGGTTGCTGTCGGACACGTGCGGACCGTTGTTGTCACCCGAGTCGGTCGTGGTCGACGTGCTCGTCGAGCTGCTGGTGTCCGTCGTGTTGCCCGAGTTGTAGGCGTCGTGCGAGTCGCTGCTGTTGCCCGAGTCAGCGGTGGCGCCACTGGTGTTGGCGTTCCCGATGGTGCTGGTGTCGCCGGCGCCGTAGCTGTGCAGGTCGGTGTTGCCGCTGTCGTGCACCGAGTTGTTGGACGAGTCACTGACGGCGGTGCCGCCGGTGGTGCCCACCTGGGAGTTGCCGCTCACGGTGCCGACGACGTTGCCCTCGCCCTGCACGGCGTGGTCGCCGTTGGCGACGGTGTTGCCGTTGCCGATCGTGCTGCCCTCACCGTTGGCGACCGCGTTGCCGTCACCCACCACGCTGCCGTTGCCGAGTGCGTTGCCGGTGCCGGTCACGTTGCCGGTACCGGCCGCCGCCCCGGTGCCCACCGCGTCCCCGTTGCCGGTGGTGACCGTACCCGCGATGCTGCCGCCCGCGGCTACCGAGCCGTCGCCCGCCGCGACCACGTTGCTGTCGTCGAACGTCTGGCTCACGTCACCGGCGGCCCAGATGTTCTCGTGCACCGAGTCGTCGATGTGGGTGCTGTGGTCGTTGTAGGTGTACGTGTTGGTGATGTAGCTCAGGTACCGGACGGCCGCGTGGAAGTCGCTCTCACCCGGGGCCGCCGCGGCCGGCGCGGGGGCGGCGTGGCTGCTGGTGAGCTCGACCGACCGGTCGTCCGTCACCAGGGGCAGCGTCTCGTGAATGTCAGCGGCGCAGACGCCGGTGAGGCCGTTGTCCGCCAGCACCTGCTGGGGGTTCGCCTTGAACTCGGCCTGAGCCTGCGGGTCTCTCAGCAGGCTCAGGATGAAGTCCAGCAGCGAGGTCACAGAGCTCATCGTAGCTTTTCCTCGTTTATCGCCGGATGCGCCGAACCCGTATGTCCGGGCGCTGCGGCCAATCTAGGCAGCGACGGCGCCGCCGCCATCGGGGGACAACCCGGTATCTGGGACCTGCCAATAGGGGATCCGGGGGGTCTCCCATGGGGGGATTAGGGGATATTCCGCGAGATGATCGTCGATCCCCTAATCTGCTCCTGGGGCAACCAGGGGGACGCCGGTGCCAACGCGGTCACCATGATCAGCGTCTTTTCTTGGGGGCACTTCGGATCGGTTTGGCCGGAGCGTCCCGCCAGTGGGGGAGCAGGGGAGGACAGACGATGACGTCGTACTGGCTGGGTATGGATCTCGGCACCACCTACACGGCCGCAGCCATCTGCTGGCCGGTCGCGGGTGGCCTCGAGGTCCAGGTGGTGCCGCTGAGCAACCACTCCCACGCCATTCCGTCGGTGCTGTTCCTGCCGGGCGACGGCTCGCTGGTGGTCGGTGAGGGCGCGCAGCGCCGGTCGCTGACCGACCCCGACCGGGTCGTCCGGGAGTTCAAGTCGCGGGTCGGGGATGAGATCCCGCTGCTGGTCGCGGGCGCGCAGTACTACGCGCACGACCTGGCGGCCGAGTTCGTGCGCTGGCTGCATGAGTACGTCGTGGAGCGGGAAGGCGAGCGCCCGGAGGCGGTCGCGCTGACCTGCCCCGCGAGCTGGGGGCCGTACAAGACCGGGCTGTTCAAGCGGGCGGTCGAGGACGCCGGCCTGCGCAACGTGATGGTGCTCAGCGAGCCGCAGGCGGCGGCGATCAGCTACGCCAGCCGGGAGCGGGTCGAGGTCGGCGCCACGCTGGGGGTCTACGACCTCGGCGGCGGGACCTTCGACGCCGCGGTGGTCCGCAAGGACTCGCCGACCAGCTTCACCGTCCTCGGCCAGCCCGAGGGCATCCCCACCCTCGGCGGCCTGAGCTTCGACGAAGTGATCTTCGAGCACGTCTGCGCGGCCGCCAGCGTGCCGATCGACGAGCTCGACCCGCACGACCCTGACATCGTTGCCGAGGTGGCCCGGCTGCGGCGTGAGTGCACCGAGGCCAAGGAGGCCCTGTCGGCCGACACCGACGTCACCATCCCGGTCGCGCTGGGGGGCGTCCGGCAGCGGGTCCGGCTGACGCGGGCCGAGTTCGAGGAGATGATCCGGCCCGACCTGGACCGCACCATTGATGCCACGCACCGGGCGCTCGGCTCGGCCGGTGTCGGATCCGGCGACCTGGACGCGATCCTGCTGATCGGGGGGTCCTCCCGCATCCCGCTGGTCTCCCAGCTGGTCGCGGCCGAGTTCGGCCAGGCGCCGGCGATCGACGCCGACCCGAAGGCAGCGGTGGCGCTGGGGGCTGCCCGGTTCCCCGCCCCGGCCAGCGCGCCGGTCCGGGACACGGTGGAGGACGCGATGGCGTCCCCCCGGGCCTTCCCCACCAGCGACATCATCCACGACGCGGCGCCGCCCGAGCGCCCGCAGGTGGCCAGCATGCTGGACTCCGGCGACGGGCCGGACGGCGCCCCGTCCGCCCCGCGGGCCTCCCGCAAGGCCATGGCGGGGATCGCGGCGCTGGTCGTGCTGGTGGTGGCGGGCGGGGTGACCGCGCTGCGCACGCCGGTGCTGTCCGGCCTGCTCTCTCATCACGGCGCCACCCACGGGACCACCGCCGGCAACGGCGCGGTGCCCAGCACCAGCGGCTCGCCCGACCCGTCGGCCCAGCGCACGGCGACGCCCACCAGCTCGCCCGGCGCGGGCAGCACCCCGGGGGCCGGTAACCCGGCCACCTCGGCGGCCACGTCGAAGGGGGCCGCCGCCAAGGCCGGCAAGAAGGCCAGCAGCCCGGCCAAATCGGGTGGCGGCGGTGGCGGTGGTGGCGGCGGAACCAACCCGGTGAAGAGCACTCCGCCGAGCAGCCCGCCCCCCAGCTCCCCGCCGCCGAGCAGTCCCCCGCCCAGCTCCCCGCCGCCGAGCAGCCCGCCGCCCACCAGCCCGGCAGCCGGTACCGGGACCCAGGCCGCCGGCGGCTGAGCCGGTCCTCGTCCGGGCCGCTCAGGCGTCGGCGTAGCGGCTGAGCCGCTCGGCCAGCGCGCGGACCTGGTCACGCAGGGCGGCCGGATGCTCGACCACGAACGGGCGGTCCAGGCTGGCGAGCACCGCCGGCACCCAGTCCAGCCGTTCGGCCTGCAGCCGGACCCGCACCCAGCCGTCCGCGTCCTCGTCCTGGCCGGGCCCGGCCGTCCCCTCCTCGATCAGCGCGACGCTGGCCGGGAGCCGGGTACGGACCAGCTCGGCCGGGGCCTGGATCCGGACCGACACCTCGTGCTGGCGAGGGGCTCCGGCCAGCCCGGCCAGCACCTGGGCGGCCGGGTCGAACCCGGCCGGCACCTCGAACGACTCCGGCTGCACGGTCACGTCCGCGATCCGGTCCAGCCGGAACGTGCGTACCTGCGCGCTGGCCGAGTCGGCCGCGGTGACGTACCAGCGCCCGGAGTGCACGACGATCCCGTACGGGTGCAGGGTCCGCTCGCTGCGGTGGCCGTCCCCGCTGGTGTAGGTGACAGCGACCGGCCGGCGCCGCCGGGCGGCCTCGGCCAGCGTCAGCAGCACCTCTGTCTCCGGCGACACCACCGGCCGGGCCGGCGCGGTGAACGTCGCGGTGGCCAGCAGCGCCTCCAGCCGGCGGCCGAGCGCCTCCGGCAGCACCCGGCGCACCTTGGCGGCGGCGCTCTCCATGTCCGCCGCCGAGGTGGTCACCAGCCCGGCCCGCCGCCCGGCGACCAGGCCCAGCAGCACCGCCAGCGCCTCCTCGTCGGTCAGCATGAGCGGCGGCATCTTGTAACCGGGGCTCAGCTGGTACCCGCCGTACCGGCCCCGCACCGACCGGACCGGCACGCCCAGGTCGAGCAGGTGATCGACGTAGCGCCGGACGGTCCGCTCGTCCACCCCGAGCCGCCCGGCCAGGTCGGCGACGGTGCGGGTGCCGCCGGCCTGGAGGAGCTCCAGCAGGGCCAGCACCCGGGCGGTCGGCCGGGTCACGGGCGGACCAGGGGCAGGAACACCTCGTCGACGATCTCGGCGATGGCGGCCGTCCCGGGCTCGGGCTCCCCGCCGGCTCGCTCGGGCTTGCGTTCCCCGCTGGCCGACCCGGATCGATTCGCCATCCTCGCTCCTTAGAAACACTTCCGGGCCGGCGGCCCATGGCCGGGCTGTCCGGTCTAGCCGCGCGCGTCGTCGCTGGCCGCGTGCGGGGTGACCGGGTCGCCGGCCGGGAGGGGAGCCGGCGCGACGGGGGCCGGGTCAGGCTGGGACGGCTTGCCGCCGATCAGGTTCGACCAGTCGGCCTGCAGGGGAGCCCAGCGCCGGTCGAAGTCGTCGGCCCGGCGGGTCGCGCGCTCCAGGCGCTTGCCCCGGTACCGGTACCGGGCCCAGATCGAGTTCGGCCGCCCGAGCCGCAGCGCGCCGAACACCGCGACCGGGGAAACGAAAATGCCGAACAGCGCCGTCCGGTACTTGCCCTTGAGGACACAGACGAAGGCGAGCACCCCGTCGATGCAGAGGATCGCGGTGGCGGTCAGCCGGAACGTCTGCTCGAGGTTGTTCGCCCCGATCACGCCGACCGGGCTGAACCCGGCCAGCATCAGCCCCAGGCAGGCCGCGGTCAGGCTCACCATCTGGACCGAGAGCTGGCCCTCACCGGTCCAGTAGACGTCCTGCAGGTGCAGGATCAGCGCGAACTCGTCGAGCACGAGCGAGGTGCCGATGCCGACCAGCACCGCCGCGAAGCACTTCCAGCCGAGCGCGGACGGGGCCGCGACCGACGTGAAGGCCCCGACGATCAGCAGGATGATGCCGGGGACAGCGTGGTGAACGTGAATGCCGCTGGCCGTGACGTTGTTCCGGAACGGGCCGCGGCCGTCGCGGATCAGCCGCGTGATCGTCCGGGTCAGCACGAACGTGACGACAAACGCCAGGAAACACAGCATCAGCGGGAGTTTGCCCGCCGCGATCTCGTCGCGGTCCCACCACGAGCCCATGCCGCCACCATAAGGCCGCCGCCAGGAACGTCGTAGCTCCAGGTGGGTGAGTCTCGCGGAGCCGCTCAGGCGGCGGGCTGGCGTGGGATCGGCACGCCGCGCTGCAGCAGGATCCGCCGAATCTCGCTCAGCGCCGAGCAGGCGTGGCGTTTGACGTCGCGCACCGACATGCCGAGCCGGGCGGCCGTGTCCTCAGCCGACAGGTGTCCGTAGAACGTGCACATGATCACCTGGCGCTGCTCGCGCCGGAGCGAGGCCAGCGCGCCCGCCACCGCCTCGGCGTTCGGTTCGTCTACCTCCGGCTCGCGCACGGCTGGCTCGCGCGGGGCCGCCTGATTGCGCCGGGGTGAGGCCGGCCGGGGCGCTGTGAGTGCCAGGTAGAGAGCGGTCGGCCAGGTCACCGCCGGCCCCAGGGCCGCGACCGGGAACTGGAACACCGGCCACCGCCCCGCCGCCGGTACGGCGCTGGCCATCGGCCTCGGGCGAGAGCCTTCGCGTGTCTCCACGATGCGTCCTTTCCGCGGGCGTCCCCCTCGGTGACCATCGTGGGCAATCGTTACGACCGTTAGGTTGACAGTTAGATTGCCACCCCTTGATCAGCGCTGGCCACCGTCCGGGGCCAGCCTCGTGTAGATCATCTCCACGAGGATGCGCAGGGCCGCGTCGACCCCGTCGTGGTCCCCGGTCGCGAGCACGTCGAGCAGCAGGCCGCGGCCTGCGGCGACGTACAGGCGGGCGACCGCGCGGGCCGTATCGGGGCTGACCCCCTCGGCCACCAGCATCGCCGCGACCGGGCCGACCCAGTCCTCCACGATCCCGTCGAGCAGCGGGCGGGCCCAGTCGCGACCCTGCAGTGCCTGGCCGTAGACCTCGAAGAAAAGGCGTTCCTGGGGGGCCAGCTCGGGGCTGCGCAGGTGCTGCCAGAAGCGCATCTCCCGTGCCCCGGGCTCCTCGTCCGGATCGGCCGTCACCACCTCGGCCATGATCGCGCGCTGGCGCTCCTCCACGTCCCTGATGACCTCGACGAGCAGGCCCTCCCGGGAGCCGAAGTGGTGGATGAGCATGCGATGGCTGGTCCCGGCGGCGGAGGCGATGGCGCGCAGGCTCTTGTCCGCGATCCCCTCGGCCAGCGCCACATTCACCACCGCAGCCAGCAGTTTTGCGCGGGGGGTGATGACCTTTTCCGCCTTTCCCGCGTGCTGTTCAGCGCCGGGGGTTGCCTTCGACATGTACCAAATGGTACATCGTTGGGTATGGAGTATCAGGTGAGTGGCCCGGCCCACGCGGCGCCGGAGGAGGTATGGCGGCTGTTCGTCGACGTCGAACGCTGGCCGCAGCTGACCAAGAGCATTCGTGAGGTGCGCCGGGTGGACACCGGACCCTTCCAGGTGGGCAGCGAGGCGATCATCCGGCAGCCCGGCAGCCCACGGGCCCGCTGGCGGGTGACCGAGCTGGAGCAGGGTCGTTCGTTCATGTGGGAGACGTCCTACACCGGGGTGACCGTCATCGGCATCCACCGGGTGGACCCCACCGACCAGGGTTCGGAGATCACTCTCACGCTCCGCCTGCGCGGCCCCATGGCGGGCGTGGTGGGCGCTCTCACCGGCCGCCGCACCCAGCGGAACATCACCATGGAGCTGGCCGGTTTCCAGCGCACGGCCGAGCCGGCCCGCGGCTAGCCGGGGGCTTGCGGGCCGGCTTTGTCACCCGGCCAGGTTATGGTCGGGCGTGCCGAAAGGAGCCGCCATGCCGGATGACGCGGAGCTGTACCAGGGCCAGCCGATGATCGCCTTCGCGTCCCCCGAGGCATGGGAGACCTGGCTGACCACCGCGTCCGATGGTTCGGCGGGGGTGTGGCTGAAGCTGGCCAAGAAGGGCTGCGCCGAGACCACCGTGACCTACGCCGAGGCGCTGGACGTGGCGCTCTGCTTCGGCTGGATCGACGGCCAGAAGCGCCCGCTGTCCGGCGACTTCTGGCTGCAGCGCTTCACCCCCCGCACGCCGCGCAGCAAGTGGTCGAAGATCAATTGTGGCAAGGCCGAGAGCCTGATCGCGGCCGGCCGCATGCGCCCGGCCGGGCTGCGTGAGGTCGAGGCCGCCCGGGCCGACGGCCGCTGGGCCGCCGCCTACGAAGCGCAGAGCACCGCCGCCGTCCCCGAGGACCTGCAGCGAGCCCTCGACGAGGACGAGATCGCCGCCGCGTTCTTCGCCACCCTCGACCGGGCCAACCGGTATGCCGTCCTTTACCGGATCAACGAGGCGAAGAAGCCGGAGACCAGGGCCGCGCGGGTGGCCAAGTTCGTTGCGATGCTGCACGATCATCAGACCCTGCATCCCCCGCGCGGCCGGGCCGCGGTCAGCCCGCCGGGGTCGTCGGCACCTCCACGAACACGCCCGGCTTCATGACGTCGGCGGGCAGGCTGGCGACCGGGCCGACGACCGAGCCCTGCACCGGCCCGGTGGCGGTGAGCGCCGCCTCGGCCAGGTCCAGGGCGTGCTCCCGCGAATCGGCCCAGGCCATGAAGTGCCGCCCGCCGGTCGCCGATTTGACGGTGCCGTAGTACAGGTTCAGCCTCTTCTTCATCGTGGTCCCCCGGTGGGCCCGAGCGTCACCACCTGGCCGGTGCCGGCGCTGCGCTGGGCCGCCTCCAGCACTTCCAGGCTGGCCACGGCGTCCCAGGGGTCGACCGGCAGCGGACCCTGTCCGCGCACGGCCCTGGCGAACGATGTGTAGAACACGGTCCAGTCGCCACGTTCACTCGGCCAGGGCCTGGTCGTCTGGCCGGTGTGCAGGCGCCCCCACCGCTCGGGCGGCACCACTCCCCAGGCGTGGCCGGCCGCGGCCGGGGACCCGCCCGCCATCAGGTCGTCGCCCTGGCCGTCGAACGACCCGACGTCGTAGCTGCCGTCGGTGCCGAACACCCGGAACCGGATGCCCGGCTCGCCGTGCAGCAGCAGGTCGCCGACCAGGTGCGAGACCACGCCCTCGGCGTGCCGCAGCGCGACGAAGAACCGCCCCGGCGTGCCGCCCGCGTCGTCCAGTTCGGCGTAGACCGAGGTGACCGGGCCGAACAGCGCCAGCGCCTGATCGACGGCGTGCGCGCCCAGGTCGAACAGGATGCCGCCGCCCGAGGACGGGATCCCGCCCGGCGGCGCGTACTGCTCGATCCGCGACTCGAACCGGGTGACCCGCCCCAGCTCGCCGGACTCGATCACGGCCTGGACGGTGAGCAGGTCGGCGTCGAACCGGCGATTCTGGTACACCGTCAGCGGCACCCCGGCCTGCTGGGCCGCCTCGGTCACCCGCCGGGCGTCCGCCGACCGGAGGGCGAACGGCTTGTCACAGACGACCGCCAGCCCCAGCGAGATGGCCTCCAGGCTCAGCGGCACGTGCGTATCGGCCGGCGTCGAGATCGCCACCGCGTCCAGCCTGGCTGCCCCGGTGGCCGGTCCGGCCGCTGCCAGCTGCGCCAGGTCGTCGTAAGCCGGCGTCCCGGGGTAGTCCCGTTCGAGCTCCGCGCGCCGCTCCGCCGACCGGGTCACCACCCCGGCCAGCTCGCAGCCGGTGGCCCCGGCGATCAGCGGCGCGTGGAAGAACCGGCCACCCTTGCCGTACCCGACCAGGCCGATCCGCACCGGCTGGACCTGCTCCACCGCCACCTCCCGAACCGCCGTTTCAGCAAAGCCTAGGCCTCGGGGCCGGCCTGAGCCTCTGGGCCGGCCCGGAGCTGCCGGAGGTCGAGGAGACCAGCCACTTCCGGCGCCAGCAGGCTCCGAAGCTGGTGGCCGGCTACGACCGGCGGGGGGCGACCTCTTAGCGACAGCCGCTGCGGCCGGCGGGGTGGTGCCGCTGCCCTCTATGGTGGAGCGATGGCGCCGGTCAAGCAGTTCCAGGTCACGTTCGACTGCGCGGAGCCTGAGCGCCTCGCCCGTTTCTGGTGCGAGGTGCTCGGATACGTCCTGCCGTCGCCACCGCCCGAGGATCAGGGCTGGTCAGCCTGCAGCGATCCCACGGGTGTGGGCCCGCGCCTGTTCTTCCAGCGCGTCCCCGAGGGCAAGGTCGTCAAGAACCGGGTGCACCTCGACGTGCGGGTCGGCACCGGGCTGGTGGGTGAGGAGCGCCTGGCCACGTTGCAGGCCGAAAGCGCCCGGCTGGTCGGGCTCGGCGCGGTACAGGTGCGAGTCCTGTTCGCCGATGAGGAGAACGAGTCCTGCATCGTGATGCAGGACATCGAGGGCAACGAGTTCGACCTCGACTGAGAAACCCCTCGTCAGTTCGCGGCCCGGGGCGGACGGACCGCGCCGGTCGGTCTAAGGACGGACTCCGCCTGTTAGGGCCCCGCAGCGGTAACTCAGCGCGATCGGGGCTGAGCAGCTTGTCGAGTTGCCGGACCACGGGGTTGTGCTGGTCGGCGACGAGGAGTATGGCCACAAAGGCCTTGGCGCCGAAGGGAAGCATCACGTCGCTGCGGGCCGGATCGGCGCCACGTTCCATGAGCAAGCCGACCACCTCCGGCTGCTGGGACATGACCGCCCAGACCAGGCCGGTCCGCCCAAAGTAGGGCGCGACGTCGGGGTTCAGGCCGCGGTCGAGGAACCAGCGCACGACCTCGGTCCGGCCGTGCTGGCAGGCGTGGACGAAGGCCTCGGCCATGATCTCCTCCGGATCGTCGGTCGCCGGTTGCCAGGGTGGCAACGGGAGGACGTCGGCGGGGTTGGGGCGCGGCAGCGCGGCGTCGGGCCGCAGCCTGCCATCGGCGTCGAAACAGGCCTGGACGAGATCTAGCCGGCCGCAGGCGGCATAGGTCCAGAGCGCCCGCGGGACGATGCCGTGCTCGGCCAGCAGGTCGACGATCCGCGTGCTGCCGAAGTAGATGGCGATCTCCAGCGGCGTGACGCCGCCCGTCCGGGTGCCGGGGTCGGCGCCGGCGCCGAGCAGCAGCCGCGCGTACTCCACCCGGTTGGAGCGGACGGCGTCGTGTAGCGGGAGGTTCAGGCTGGTGGCCTTGCCGATCAGCACATCGACGGCGGCACGGGGCACGCCGAGTCCCTCGCCGAGCTTGGTACCGAGTAGCTCCCGCCTGGCGAGCATCTGCAGCAAGGTGTCGGCCTGCGCGGCGGTCAGCTGGGCCAGCTGGCCGGTGTCGGCGGCCAGCAGGGCTTCGGCCTCCGGACGCATGCGCCGCCACCTTTCCTGGCGTTCGGCCGCATCGCGCTGGGACTTCTCGGCGCCCGCCACGAGCTCCCGCCAGGTCGGGAAGCCGGACTCCCGGGCGATGATCAGTCGCACGTCGCGCAGCTCGGCGGTGGAGGCATCGGTGGCAGCGGCGAACCTGGGTACATTGGCCCGCAACCGCCGCAGCGCGCCCGGGTCGCCGCGGCGCAGCTCGGTGAGCAGGGAATCGGCCCACGAGGCATATTCGTTTGCCCCCTGCCCCCAGAGGCGGGAGACCGGTCGGCCGTCGGTGGCGCGCTGGCTCTCGATGTCCGCCCGGAACTCGGCCCAGGTCCGGAACCCGTGTTCCTGGGCGAGGACGAACTGGGCGTCGCTGAGCAGGAACCGCTCGGCGGCCCGGTCGCCCAGCACCTCGGCCACCCGGTCCCGGGCGGCGGCGTCCCCCGCCTCGTACGAGCGCAGCAGGTGCTTGGCCTGCTTGCGGTAGTACTCCAGGTCCGGGTGAGCCGGCAGCTCGAAATGACGATCAGGCATCACAACCTCCTTCACCGCCGAGGTCCGCTCGCCCGGCCGGAAAGAGGCTGGTCTTGCCCGGTGCATTTGACGCTGCCGCTCGAGGTGGGAAAATCCCTGCCCGCGGACTGGCAGCGCCCTCGCACGCTCCATTCACATTAGCGACAGGCTCTGTGCACAGCAACCGCCACAAGGATCGTGCACGCCGGCACCGGCTCCGCTGGAGGGCGACAAGCGGGCGGCGGCTGAGGCGATGAGCCGGGCTCTGTTCGGCGGTTGAGATGAGCGCGTGGCTCCCAGGCAACAGAAAAGCCCCTCACCGGTTCGGCAAAGGGCTTCTGAGCTGGGCGCGCTCGGAGGACTCGAACCCCCAGCCTTCTGATTCGTAGCAGGATCACGCACTTCTGCCACCGTCCAGATCGGTACTTAATCCCACGTCACACGACCGCTGGCTCTACGGGTATCCGGCAATGGTCCAGCACTGTTGTTAACAAGTCCGTTAGCAAGGTCTACCGTGATCCTGGCGTCGGGTCCACGCCGGCGGTTGATCGTGCAAAATGACGTCGCGACCAACAACAACAGGCGCGAGAGACGCGCCGGGCAGTGTACGTAGATTTCTTGGGTGCCCTGCATACTGCACGAGAGTCGCTTTGGGTGCTCTCCATGGGAATTATCCCGCCTGGAAAAAGCCTTGAGGATGCAGCACGAGAGGTTCTGCCTCAATCGGGGCTTTGGATGACTGGCGAGCGTCTTTTAATTGCCGCTCCTCAGACCGTGATAGATGTGGTTGATATAACTACAAATAAGCTTAGGCATCTTAGAGATGTAGTTGGTGCTGGCTACGCAGATGAATCGACCGAATATCGCCAAGCAGAATCTACATACGTAGACGCTGTCGTGAACCTTCGGGCTGCTATCCGGAGTGACCTGGACGCCCAACCTGCTGATCCGTAGAGATCTACAGGTGCGTCCGCTACCTGCCCATTCAGCTGTTGAGCTGCCGAAACACTACGAACTGATGCGCAGTGAACGGCAGTGTTGAGCGTCTCCGTGCGGCCAAAATGCGGCCAGCAGACTCACTCTCCCCGGATCGACGACCGGAAGCGGCGCGGCAGCATGAGCTACTACCCGGTCTCGGCCAGGGCCGCATCGATGCGGGCCTGATCTTCTGCCAGGCGGGCTCGCCTGGCCAGGTCGGCCTGCCTCTCGCGTTGAGTTTGCGCGTCGCGCTCGGCCCACTCTTGCCGCCGGGCCATCAAAGCCTGATATTCGGCGTCAGTGTCCCGTACCGCCTGCCGGACAGCCCGGATGAAGTCCTCAAGCTGATCTCGCGGGACCTCGAACCTGATCCATCCGTCTGGGTTGGACCCCATCTGGCCCTGGTTCCAGGCAAGACGCACCCGATGACGGAACTCCCCGAACCAGGGATGCTCGCCCGGGCGGTCCTTCCACAGACTCGCCTGGCCAAAGCCGACGGTGATCTCCAGTTCGACAAGTCCCTCACCGGGCTCGTCGATGACGCGGATCCCGTTGACCGTGCAGGAATCATCGCCGAGGGCGTCCGGGGAGTCGACCATGTCACTCATTCTGGCTGACGCGCCGACCGATGACCAAAGCTGTGCGGCAGCGTGACCTACCACTGAGGAGGTCGTCTCATGGGCACTCGTCAAGGCCTCTTTGCTGGCGAGAGCCAATGTGCTCGATCTCTGGCTACAGCTCGATGTCCCTGGTTTCCGCCTCGTCCGGGCACGCGGAGGGCATGAACACACTCCAGTTGCCCGGATTGGTCCACATATGGACCACAAGCTCAGGCGCTCATCATCTGCCAGGTTGAGATATAGACCCAATCTGCGCCGATCTCGTCCTCGATGGGCGTGCGCAGGTGCACCCTGCATTCTTCATGGGCGGCCACTGGCCCCCATACCCACGCCTTTGGGGCGCCGACGTGGGTAACACCTTCGAGCCTGATCTTTCCGTGAGCGTCGGGAGAGATGGCTTTCTTACAGACTTCGCAGGTGTACTCCATTGTCGTAGGGTACTTCCCCTTCGGCATTCGTACTCGTGCCTGCTTCTCAGAAGCTCGTTCTTCTGCTAGTGGCCACCTGTTGCTTTCCTGCTCAGAGCCGGTTCACTCGGCGGACGGCGGTTGCTCAGGATGGCCTCTGTGTGTGCCGGTTGCTGTACTTGGCTGCTGTACCCACTGCTCGCGTCGGGCTCGATTGGGTGTGAACTGCTCATTGACGGCACTTGGGTCATTACGCTGGCCGCCTGGGAATGTTGCGGCGGCTGGCACAGAGCCTGGGGCTGGCTTACCGGGACGATGGCAGCCGGAGTCTGATGCGCATGAAGACGCCGCCGTCGGCAGCGAAGTCCCGGACCACGAACCCTCCGGACGATCCGCCGAGCTGACAGAGGTTCGCCGCGTGCGCGTCTGAGCCCGCTGTTAGCAAACCCGTTAACAGAAAGGCCCTACCCGGATCGGGTAAGGCCTCTGACCTGGCGCGCTCGGAGGGACTCGAACCCCCAACCTTCTGATCCGTAGCTACTGGCACGTTGCTACTCGCGTTCGAAAAGTACGTTACGGCGTGCATGTCGATGTCCGCGCAAGGCGGTCCCATGTGGTGGAGGTTGCTGTACTTTGGTGCTGTACAGCTTCCGCTCGGAAGGGCTCGTGAAGATGCCGAATCCGCCGTGTGATCGCTGTGGCCAGGCTTGCCGGACAGAGAAGCCCGTCTATGGCTGGGTCTGCGCTGACTGCGCTTATGAACTTGATCGCTATTACACCATCGCGGTTGGATCGTCCGGCGGTGATCCGATCCATCAGTATCAATATGACCGTGATCATGGGAGGCTTCCACCTCCCGGTGCACGCGGTCCCTCTGTGAACGTTCGAAAGCCTCGGGGATTTTCCCGATAAGGAATTTCTATCGGCACTCTACGGGGCTGTTTGGTCCACGACCTGCCACCTTCCGCTTTTCAGGAGAATTGCCTGGTCTACACGAGTCCACCACAGTCCGCCTGAGCAGGTCGAACTACACCTTGGGCCGTGCGGCATCCGCGGCCGTCCCCACGTATCCACAGCTGTTGTTAGCACAGCATTAGCGGCTGGCGTTTGCGTCTTTGCCCCCCGATGCGCTTCCTCGAGCGCTGTGGCTAGCACCTGAGCCGAAGCGTGTACCCGCCACGAGACCGAACAGGCCTCTGCCCCGGGACGCGGTGAGGTCCACGCACGTTCGTACTGGTGCAGACGTCACCCTTCAGGCGTGTCGTCGCCGGGCTGGATGCCGGGCGGCACCACATCAGTGTCGGGGCGCGTGACAGCGCGGCGGCCACTCGCCGTTTGCCAGTACGTCTCCTTGCCGAGTAGCGACTCACCGAACCGGTCAAACTCGGCGATGACCTTCTGCGTGGCCGCGCTCACCGCCTCCCGGGTCCGCTCGCCCAGCTCCTCCAGTTGGCGGGACACCTCACGCTGAACGTGGGCGGCAACCTCGTCCTTCGCCACGTCCTGCAGTTCCCGCTTCGCCTCGCGGACCGCCGCCCGCAGATCCTTGGTGGCGGCGTGCGCTTCGCGGATCAGCTCGCGGCATTCACCGGCCGCTGCTTCCAGTCGGTCAAGTTCGCTCACAGCAGCCTCCTCGCTCCTCAGCTGGCCCGGGGTCGTTCCCAGTCTCGGCCGGTCATCGATGTGAGTGCAACACGGCGACCTCGCCGAACGCAGCTCAAGCCCTGCCCTGACATCCGCCCGTTCACTGGCAACGAGTAACCGCAATCCTGGCTCGCGCCGGTGGAGGCGGGCCAATACCAGCTTGGGCGGACCGGCCGTCATTCTCGTCGACCCACCCGCTGCCGTAGCCCTTGGATGAGCTGGGCACGAGGGAGCGGTTTTACAGACCATCATGGTTCAGGTCGGGCTGCCCTCCGTGACCTGCGATGGTGTCCGTGAGTCCGATCGACGAGTGCGGCCCATCCCACGTATGTCCCACGTGGCGAAGACGAGGGCTCAGAGATGGTTGGACTATCAGCTTGGGAATCTGTGCCGTCTGGGCTGCTATGTGACCTGACCTGCGGAGCGGGCTGTCCATGTCTTGACAGGTTCCGGGAGTCGCAGATACTCCTACGGCGGATTGGGGGGAGGCCACCCGCATTTCCACCCACATGCTGGCTGCCGTCAGCCCGTGACCGTCGGTCCCGGCGCGCCGCGCGCCGGTCTTGCTGCCGGACGGGCCTAGTTCCCCAGAAAGCGGGAATCTGGGGTATCCCCAGGCGGGTCCGCGAGGGGCGGCGCGCTTGGTGCGTGTGGGGTGATAACACAGGGGCGCAGCCAGCTCCGGACGTAGCAATCCTTTGCATTAGCGCAGCTGATCTAGGGCGACCACATAATCATTAATTGCGGTTCCCTGGCTATTCGCTATTGAATTGAGCCTTCCTGGGTATCTTCGGTTGTACCGCCTAATCCATTTCTTTGTACTTGGTTTAAGATATGACGGTACAGTCGTCAAGATGTCCTCTCGCATTCGGGATTTACCTGATTTACCTGATTTACTTGTTGGAGAAACCTCCTTGACCCATTCAAGCGTCCCTTTAAGTTCATACATGGAAGGTAGAATCTGAATCGCCGCACTTGTTGGCTGTCGTCTCGTCAAAATGGTAATCATTCGTTCCGTAGCCCGGCGAGTATGCAGTGAATCGAGCCACGCCGTTACGTCATTGCCGTTGCTCTCAAATGGTGCTTGCCTCCATCGCCGGATCCAGCGCCAGTCGCCCAGGAAGTCGGCAGTCGGCATTATGGCTACACATATAAAAAAGATAATACAGGCAGTCCAGATTGCAATAGTATGAATGTGCCGGAACTGGGTGGGAGTAGTCGCGCCAAAGCGCCAGCCTCTTTCTGAGACTCTAGAAAGTGCATAGATAGCGGCGACAGCGATTATGCTTAGAAAACCCTGGACGAGCTGCCGCTTATTTGGCAGAGCCACAACGGTCGGCTGGTGTTCTCTAAACAATGACCAGAATGGGACCGCGATTGTATTAAATGGGAATATGTAGCTGCCAAGTGTAGGCGTTGGCTCTACTGCTAGATAGTAGAGTGAGGACATTGGCCACAAGAGCACGTAGCCTTCAAGTAGATTCAATACATAATTCAGGTGTCCGGTTACTATTTCCAGAACAGATGTAATGAGCGCGAGGACTCCAAGTCCCGCCATGATTATTAGTACGATGAAGGTTATCTGAATGCATGCCGCCAATATAATTTTGGTTACTTCCAGGCTTCTTCTTATCGCAGCCACCATTGCTATGGTCGCCACTGCTAGAGCCAAAGTAAGGACTGAACTATCTGACTTGGATGGATCGGTGGCGATACCGACTATGTCGGGGATTCCGAACACTACGAAAAGTAGCACTCCGACCATTGTGCCTACGAGTGAAGCGAACCGTAGTCGTTGGCTATATTCAAGATCGATGTGTTGGCTTATCCAGCTATCGACTCCCGTGAAGGCAACGGAAATCATAAAACGGATCCGATCTCGGATAGCCAACAGATCGAGCAGTTCCCGTCGAGACATAACTTTCCCCGCCGCGGCGGCCACCAGCGATCCGCTGCTCGAACGCAAACCAGACGCACAGCAAGCTGCGGCGACATCGTTGTTGGCGAGTGCTAGGATGTCAAGCATCTGCCCTTGCATACGAGGTGTCGCCTTCGGCGAAGCTTCCGCAAGCAGCATGTCCGTCGTTTCCCGAAGGCTCTCGGCTATCTCAGATGATCGCCAGTTGAGGCCAGCATCCAAAATGTGCAGCCAATGATACGTCCCTTTCGTCCATGGTGACTGATCCCCTTCCTCCACGACCCCGCTGCGTATCTCTATCTTCGCTGAACTCAACATTCGGTTTATGATTAGCACAGAAGCCTGAGGCGTCGGTTCCTGCCGGGTTAGGTACTCTACCGCCGTCTGAAATATTTTCAGTATCAACTCATCGCGTCCGAACTGTAGAAGAGATATGGCGATCGTAGTATTGTAAGGATCGGCGAGCAATTCATCGATAATAACCGTTGGGTTATTATCGAGCACGGCATTTGTCATGAAATATGACCTGACGCCATCATGCTTGAATTCGATAATCTCGTCTTCCCCAATGAAGTACTTGATCATAATGTCATTACGGACGAGTTCATCGATGACCAGTTCAATGCTACTCGGCTCAGCACATCCCTTTTCAATTAGAAATTGAACTTGAGCAGCTCTTTTAATGCCGTACGAGATTGGGAATTTTTCGAGTCGTGTGGTAGTTTCCTGCGCTATCCTCGCGATGAGATCATCAGAAAGCTCTGGCCGCGTAGCGGCTATGGCTGCTATCCGTTGCGTAACGATACTCTCCATGAGATTACGGAAACTATTAGGCGCGCTTCCAGGAGTTTGTGCGAAATAATCACTTACCAAGTCCAGCCAACCAAGATTGTCGATGTATTGACGGAAGCTTTTCTCGTGCACTAGGGCAGATTGCTGAGCCGGTGTAACGCCACGAGATGGCAAGAATTTGGCGCGGACTTTCTGGCTCAAAGGTGAAAGCTCAATCCTATTCCCTGTAAACGACGACAAATCACGTCCAGTAAGCACTGCTCGGAACCGTGTAGGATTTGTGCCAATAAAATCGACGAGTTCGGTGCTCCAGGCATCAGATGCCTCGCCTGATCCCCATCGCATTAGCGCTCGATCGGCATTGTCAAATAGGAAAAGCCAGATAACATTGGTGCTCTTGTCTTCCCACGCTTCTTTAAGCACTTGAACGAAACCGGTGTCCTGTGCTACTTGGTTTAGGATATAATCTCGCAGAGGAACACGTGTCGATTGCATTGCGAATTGTGCCACGTCAATGTATACGACAATGATGGGCTGACGGCGGCTCTCGACGAAGGCGGACCTACACTGAGCGGCAATGCTCATAAGGGTGCATGTCTTTCCCGTGCCAGATGCAGCGGCCAGAAGAAGTGGGCGAGCTTGCTTCTTGCGTACGCTGGCTAGGATTTCGTCGACGGCGGCTTGCCCATTTGGGGTCTGAAGTTTAAGGTACGAGTTAATTTGGCTTTCATCTTTCAACCTACTGATGGTACGCCATGCAGCATCCCCTATGGGCCGCAGTCTTTGTTGCGTCGTCCGTCCATACCGCGCTGTTAGAGCCCAGGCCGTTACGGCGAAGACTAGTCCTACCGTGAAGGTAACCGCAGCAGCGGCCCAGGGCAGCTGTCCCAGTACATGTGGTCTGAGCGCCTTGGCAAGCGCTAGAGCGCCGCCGAGGAAGATCAGGATGACGCCTATCCACGTTGCCAACTGTCGGGGCCAACGCGCTGCTAGGCCCAGCAGCGGCAGCGCGGTACCAAGGATAGTGATAAACAACGTCAGCGAGGCAAGCAGGAGGAACTCCCCAGCCGCCACGTAGTGTGCTGCTAGCCAGGCCAGTATGTGTGTCATTACAAGGTTCCCACGCATGTGCTAGCTAGGTTGAGTATTCTTCCGGTAGCTGCGGTATTACGCAGCGATAAAACTATACTGCTCAAGGTGACTAACGTGCCAAAGTCGCCCAGCTGTGACCGGAGACATTGAGGCGCCGAGGAAGAGGGTTGCACAAACGCTCCGGACCCGGCGTCGCTTGATCCAGTACGACCAGATTCGGCAGTGATCGACTGGCGCTCCGGGCCAACGGCTCTGGAGGCGGTAGCTTCATGGTGCCGCTAGCTGGGCAGATTGCGACGCGACGTAGTGCCTGGTCCGCATCTGGTCCACGAGAGGCAAGTACGTCGGCTACACTCGCCTCGGCCAGAGGCAGGGTTGTCTGCAGTGTCGCTCTCCCTGAAAAGCGGAAGGTCGGCGGTTCGACCCCGCCCCTGACCACAAGCCTCGCAGCGGAGTTACCTGGGCAAACAGTCCTTGAGTCTTCTTGGCGTCGATGTCGTCGAGTGACCTTTAGGACCCGTTCGTGGCCCCTGTTCGCTGCATGGTGTTGCACGTGGGCTGCACGCCGCTGGCCCAAGAAGTCCCGTCAAGTTCATGGCTCACCTAGCGGGGGCACAGTGAAGAAGATTTCGTCAGCGGCCTACCTAGCCCTGCGCGATGCCCTTCCCGCAATCGTCTGGAATAAGCGGCCGTTTGAGACTTTCGTACGTACTGCATTAAGAGAACATGGCGAGCTTCTGGCCGGACTCAATTTTTCCGACACCAAGCGTGAAGTTGCCGATGTGTTGGTGGAACGTCTCTCAGCAGACGAACACAAGTACAGGGACGTTACTCTCCTGCTGATGCGTGAAATCAGCAGTCTCAACCGTTTCCCGAATGTGGAACAGATCAAAGATCCTGAGGATCGTAAACTCCGCCTAGCCGAAGCTGAGGCGGCAGTTGGCCTTCTAAGGTATGTCATCAGAGACTATGAAGCAGACCTAGCAGAAGCCGAGAAACAAACCGCAAGCATTCAAGCGCGAGTTGCACAGGCCGCCGCGTTGCGACGGTTTAAGGATGACTTGGATTCGCTGAAAGCCAAGTTTATTGGCTTGCAAACAGAGGCAGATGTTCACAGGCGTGGATATGCTCTCGAATCCCTGCTTGCAGAAATGTTTCTCCTGTACGATCTTGAGCCTAGACTCGCATATACGATTCCACTTGAGCAAATAGACGGCTCCTTCACGTTCGACACAGATGACTACGTGGTGGAAGCGCGGTGGCGTTCGACTCCCGCAGATCGAGGAGACGCGGATATCTTTGCGAGCAAAGTGCGCCGTAAGGGCAAGAACGCTGTTGGCCTCTTTCTTAGCATTAACGGTTTTACGGAGCCATTTAGAGAAGCATATAAAGAATCGACGCCCTTCGTTGCAATGGACGGCGCGGATCTGTATGCCGTTCTTGATAATCGCGTACGATTTGATGATCTATTAGAGCCAAGAAGCGACACGCAAATGAAACGGGCTCTTGCTACCTGTCTGCAAGTCAAGTCGTGAACTGACTCTGTCATGATGAGTACCGAAGTCGCTAGACAGGTGGGTTGTCCACGATGCTTTAACTCGGCGGTTGCATGTGCCGTTCCCCGTACTCAGCTGTAGGGGGTTAACGCTCAGTGTCCGGGCACCGATCTTTTAGTCTGGCTGGCCCGCCGCCCATTAGGATGGCCAGCAAGTTGGCTAGGATGGTTGGTAGAAGGAAAGGCTATAGTTAGACCGCTCTGGCCTTAGTCGTCTTGGTGTGGGACATAGCGATGACCATCGATGAAGTCGGAGGTAGTGCTTTTGACGGAGACTGATTCGATTAAAGAACCTGATAGCGGCCATATTTCATCAAGGCGATATCGTTTGACCCCTGCGGCATGGCTTATGTTTATGGTACTGGGCATTGGATTGATCGTCCTGGTTTTCTGGCCGCTTGCTGACTTGCTGGCGCAACATGACGTGACTGGTCTATCTGGTACTCCTCGCATTATGGCGCTTAAAGAAGCTCGCGATGCCGCGCGCGGACGCTTTCTTCAGCTAGGAGCCGGAATTTTTGCAGCGGGGGCTCTCTACTATACGGCTAAGAATTTTGCACTTTCGCGGCAGCAGGGAGAGCTGAACCGCCAGACTCTGATCTCGTCAGCAGAGCAAACAAGGAAGACCATAGAACTCACAGAGGCTAACCAACGGCAACAGGCCGAGCAGAGCACTAAGACGTTGGAGCTAACGGAACAAGGGCTTGCCACAGATCGATTTGCAAAAGCTGTCGACCAACTTGGATCTTCGGCAATGGAGGTTCGGATCGGTGGCATATATGCTCTTGAACGCATCATGAAGGATTCTGTTAGACATCGTAATGGCAGTGACCAACCTGCGGTAACGGCGGTCCTGGCCGCATATGTTCGCGAGCACTCTCATGATGCATGGCCAGAGTATCGACCGCAACCGTTTGCTCCACGTGCCCCGGACAACGAACTTATGCGCGAAAGTCGCCCCAGGAATCAGCCTCCGCGCCCTGACGTAACAGCAGCTATGGCGGTAATCGGGCATCGAGATCCAGCCTATGATCGGGAAAAGATTGATCTTACGGGTGTCAATCTTTCCCTGGCCGTCCTCAAGGATATGGACTTCTCCCAGATCGATTTCTATTTTGGTGATCTGTCTGGAGCAGACCTCGATCGAACGAACTTTGCGCATGCGAGACTAGTCGGCGTTATGCTTACCTTGTCAGGCCTAATTGGTGCCAATTTTAAAGGTGCTGATTTTACGCATGCGGATTGCACGAGGACAGACTTCTCTAGGGCTAAGATAAGGCCTGGCGCTCTTTCCTATGCAAAGACTGACCAAGATACAAAGATCCCTCGCATGGACACAACTTAAATCATCGGTTCGCCCTGGGATTATGACTCTTTAAATTAGTTAGTCTAAGTGCTACCTACGCTGGACCGGCCGGGGCCACGCGTAAACTAGTTCCTATAGTTTCAAGGCCACACATGAAGACCGATTCCTAAGGTTCGCCGCGTGCGCTCAGGGGCCTGGCCTTCGGCCTGGCCCTTGCCGTCAGGCCCGCTGGGGCGGTAGAGGCTCCGGGGTCAACGGCACGCCGCAGGCGTGTCCCGCGTAGCGGGATGCGAAGCACCGTTGAGGCTGGAGGGGCCGACCCGGACAATGCGCGGCGTTCCGTCCCCGGCTCGGTGACCTTCCCGGCGATGGTGCAGCTCGCGCATGGCTGACCGCCTGGTCTTCACGCACGGGCGCGGCACCGGGGGTACTACGGCGGGCACCGCATGCGGCCGGTCACCGGGGCCACCGGGCGCGGCAGCTCGGCGCGCCGTAGGGCTTCCGCCCGGAGGGCGCGACGGAAGCTGCCGCACCGCCTACGGTGCGCCGCCCGGTCCTGACCCCGGCCGCCCACGGCGGCGCACTCTGGCGTTCACTTCCCCCACGATCAGTCGCGCCCGGTTCTCGTGCTCCACGTCCAGGCCGTCAGGCCCGGCGCGCCGAAGGTGCGCCCTTGAAGCTGTGGAGAAAGTTGTAACAGGGCCGCGAGGGTGCCGCGAGGGTGCTTGATGTCCGGCTAATCCGGCCAGGGCTCCCGGCGCTCCAGCAGGTCGGGAAAATTGATATCGAGGACACAGAACTCGTTGCTCCACGGATCGCGCATGACCCAGAACTCAAATCCGCGTTCTTGCTGGTGATCCCAGCGCGTGGCTCCTAGAGATTCGAGGCGCTTAACTTCGGCCTCCATGTCATCGCTCTCCAGGTCAAGATGCATGCGCTCCTTCGAGGTTTTCGCATCGTTGGTTCGCTGCAAAAGAATCCTGACCTCGGAGTCGGGGAGCCGTAGCCTGCGGTACACGGGCTGGCTTGCCTCAGGCACGATTTCCTCGGTCGCATCGAGAGCGGCGGACCAGAACTGGACGCCTTCATCAAGGTCGGATACGTCGATGACAAAGTGACAGAGCCTACTGCGATGCATGGGCAGCAGTTTCTGAGTCGATGAGATCCTGCACGATTTTGCCTGCTTCTTCTTCGGTCCGGGCTATCGCGCCCCATCCGGTGATCACTTCACCGTCGTAGCTCATGCCGACCCATCGGCCCCATGCGTGCGTACCGTGCTGGTGCAGGGCCAGGTAGAGGGCTCCCTTCGAGCGAACCGCGGCGTCGGTTGAGCGGTACCAGCCGATGAGAGCTTCGTTGTCCCAGAGCCGAAGCTCGCCGCGCCAGCGATAGCTGCCGTCCTCGACGGGCACAGCTCGGTCTGCGTCGAGCTGGAGCAGCTCTCCGCGCTGGTGGACTTCCATGGGGTGGACGTCAACGCGGGGTTGGCCGTCCTTCCAGGTTTGCCAGGCACACCACCAGGTGCCGGATAGGTCGAGGTCGTAATTGAGCTGGCCTGCTAGTTCGTCCAGTGAGATGCGGAGAGCGTCGGCAAGAGCAACTGCTACGGGCAGTACGGGTTGTTGTTGGCCCGCTTCGTAGCGGGCGAGCTGGCGGAGGCTGACGCCGGTTTCCTTGGCGAGCTGTGCTTGAGAGAGGCCAAGTTCCGCACGGCGGCGTCGGATGACCTCGGATATGTCCATGTAGTCATCATGCCTGCCAGAACCGTCACCAGGCAAAACGACTAATCCGTCATGCTGTCTGCCGTATTAGGCTTGACATGATGACTAATACGACGCACCATGTGTCTATTGCGGCATGCATGTAGCCGCCAAACTACACAGAGGAAGGCATCGATCATGCGAATCGAGATCGTCACGGACGGCTACCAGTTCCGGGTGGCGGGGACGGCCAAGCCACGGCCGGACTTCAAGGACAAGACCAAGCAGGCGACGACGAGGGATGGCGTGCCGATCTGGACGGTGCGGCTGGACGCGATCGACGCGGAGCGTGAGACCAGGGAAACCATCTGGGTCGAGGTGGCCGGAGACGAGCCCAAGCTGACCTTTGAGGGATACGCCCAGGTCCACGGTCTGGTGTTCGCACCGTGGGTCGGCCGTGACGGCAAGATCAAGCGCGCGTTCCGCGCCGATTCGGTCACTGCACTGGCCGATGTCCGTAAGCCCACCGCCGCGTGACCTGCCGGTCACACGCCCGCTTACCCGTGCTCGTGACGCCCGCTCTGCGGCTGGTGCAGGGCAGGCACACCGATCCTCATCCCGTACCGCACAGACAGGAGAACACTCCATGACCGCCGACGTCATCAAGGTCCCGGATTTCGTGACCATGACCGCACCCAACCCGGACAGCACGATGGCTGAGCTGGGCATCGCCCTGGTGGCAATGTTCACCGAGGACGGCACCCTCCCGCAGCCGCGCTACCTGTCCCTGTCAGTCACCGGGCAGGAAATCAGCATGCAGTTCGGCTCCGAGCCGGACACCTTCCATCACCTGGCCCGCTGGGCCGACCGGTTCGGCGGCACCGTCACCGGATCACCGGCCGAGGACGTGTGCGGTGAGCCCGCCGTCCGCTGCGAGGTCAAGTTCCCCTACGCAGGCATCCAGGTCAGCGCCTACGCCTACATCCGCACCACCAGCACCCGCTGACACGCACATGCCGGGCCTGGGGGATTGCCGTCCCCCAGCCCGGCCCACCACCGATCCCCTCATCCCGTTCACCAGCACGACAATCAAGGAGAACCACATGCCAGCCAACATCGAATCGATGTTCTCGGTCCGCCAGATGCCCTGGCACCGTGAAGGCACCATCCTCGACGACTACCCCGGCACGTGGGCGGACGCCCGGAACCTGGCCGGTCTGGACTGGGACCCGGTAACCGCCGACGTGTACGCGGTCACTGGCATCAACCCTGACGGCACCGAGCATTACGAGCCCGTCGAGGGCTGGAAAACCATCTCCCGCTCCGACACCGGAGCCGTCCTGTCCATCAATAAGGACACCTACACCGTCATCGACCACAGCGAAATGGGCGAGATCGTCGAAGCGGTCCTGGCCCAGCCCAACGTCCAGTGGGAAACCGCGGGCGTGCTGGACGGCGGCCGGTCCGTCTGGTGCCTCGCGCTGCTGGACGAGCCCATCACTCTGCCGGGCGATGACAGCCCGACCCTGCCGTATCTGGCCATCACCAACCGGCACGACGGCACCGCCGCCTGCGCCCTGCGGGCCACCGCCGTGCGGATCGTGTGCGCCAACACCTTCCGCGCCGCCGAACTGGAAGGCGAGCGCACCGGCACCACCTTCTCCTTCATCCACAAAGCCTCCTGGCGGAACCGCATCGACCAGGCCCGCCAGGCCGTGACCGGCGCCAAAGCCGAGATGCGCCGCTACCAGGAACTGGCCACTGACCTGCTGGCCATCCCCATCACCACCCAGCAGCGTGAGCTGTTCATCACCGAATTCATTCCCATGCCACCTACCGGCCTGGTTACCGACCGGGTGGCCCGCAACGTGGAGGAAGCCCGCACGGCGCTGCGGCTGCTGTTCGACTCCACCACCAACAACCAGATCGCCGGGACCGCCTACGGGCTCGTTCAGGCCTCCGGTGAATACCTCGATCACGTCCGTACCGCCCGGTCCTGGGAGACCCGGCTCAACCGGACCCTGATCCGCCCGGAGCCGCTCAAGCACCGGGCCTTGTCCCTGGTCCGTGAGGTGATCACGGCCTGACATCAAAATGCCGGGCCTGGGGGATTGCCGTCCCCCGGCCCGGCCCACCAGCGATCCCTCATCCCGTTACAAACAAGGAGACAGCGGCATGTCCCATCGTACGCGCGTGCCTGCGGGCACGCACGAACCGCGAACCATCGAGTTCCGCTCTACCGGCAGTGATGGCCACCGGGTCATCTACCACGAGCCGATCTGCCCCGACTGCGGCTCGTTCGACATCACCGAGAACGAGGTCGACACCGGCGACGGCATCAGCGAACTCGGCCTGACCTGCGAAGCGTGCGGCACCGCCTGGCCGGTCGCCTGCGTCGTGGACTGGGACACCCCCCCGGGGAGTGACCATGCCCCGGCGTAACCGCAACGTCCACGCGCTCACCGTCGACCCGGACAAGCTGGCCGACCAGGCCCGCCAGCTCACCACCGAACTCACCGGCCCCGGCCAGCCGGTCATCCTGCGCACCTGCATCGCCGAATGGGTCAGCCGTCATCCTGGCGGCCACGTCGTCGTCGCGGACGCGAAGGCGGTGGCCCCTGATGGCCGGTAACAGCAACAGCCGCAACCAGCGGAACAACCCCTACCTGGTCGAGGGCTGGGCGGTCGATTTTCACCGCAGTATGGCAGGCATCGCCTGGCGGTGGCGCACCGAACTGACCCTGCTCGCTGCCCTGCTGGCCGGGTACTTCCGGCTCGCGGTGGCCATCACCGCCCTGTGGGCACTGCTCGTCCTGGCTGCCCCCATCGCGGCGGCCCTGGCCATCCCGCCCTCACGCGGGTACCTCAAGCGGCACGCCTGGTGCCTGATCACCCGGCACCGCCTCCAGCGGGTCTGCTACGAAGGACGGCTGCACACCCGCGCCGGACGCCTCCCGCTCATCCTCTGGATCCGCCCAACCAAGGTCGGCGAACGCGCCTGGATCATCTGCCGGGCAGGGGTCTGCGCCGATGACTTCGACGCCTACCGGGCTGAGATCGGCGCGGGCTGTTACGCCCGCGAAGCCCGGGTCATCCGCAACAAGAAGCACTCCCACTTCGTCACCATCGACATCATCCGCCACGACCCGCTGACCGCCGACGTCATCATCCCCTCCCGCATCCCCCGCCCCGCCCCGGCCAGCAGCACCGGCCCGGGCGACAGCATCGGCTCGGACGTTATCGAGCCCACCACCGTCATCCCGCCCACGGCCAAAGTCAGCGAGCCGGTCGCATGACCGGCCGCCAGAGCGCCGGCCACCACCGGACGGCCAAGCTCACCTCCCAGCTCACCAGGGGCGACCTGATCCACCTGGATGGCCTTGGCGGGTTCACCGTCACCGCCGTCGAGCCCTACGGCACACAGGCACTCATCAAGCTCGCCACCGCCAGCCTGGCCGTCATCACCGAACGCGACGTGCGCTGGCACGTTCTCACCCCGGACAGCCCGGTCTACCTGCACCACTACCAAGCCTGCCAGGCCTGCCACGGCAAAGGCATCGTCTTCGCCACCCGCGATGACGGTGACCTGGCCTGGGACAGCGGCTGTAACCGCTGGGTCACCCGCTGACCCAGCCCCTCTGGCAGGCCCCGGCACCAGCCGGGGCCTGCCACCCATCCCCGATAGGAGGCAAGCCCTCATGACCACCATCACCCCGGCCGGGTTCCCGTTCTCGATGTTCGACCCCGTGCACTTGGGCATCGATGAGAACAGCGAGCACGTCTACGTCGACTTGGCCGAACGCAACATGCTGCTCGGCGGGGAGCCCGGCGGGGGCAAGTCCTCCGGGCTGAACCTGATCACCGCTCACGGCGCGCTGTCTTATGACTGCAAGCTGATCCTGGTTGACGGCAAGCAGGTCGAGCTCGGCCCCTGGCGGCATTGCGCGGATGAGTTCATCGGCCCGTCCATCAAAGATGCCATCGAGGCGTTCGAGTCCTTCCAGGCCACCATGGACGCCAGGTACCAGATGCTGCTGGCCACCGGCCGCCGCAAGATCGTCCGCGACTCCGGCGAGCACGTCTACCTGATCGTCATCGACGAGTACGCCTACTTCTCCGCCACCGTCGGCTCCAAGCAGGAACGGGAGAAGTTCGCCGCCCTGACCCGGGACCTGGTAGCCCGGGGCCGCGCCGCAGGCGTCATCATCATCCTGGCCACCCAGCGGCCCTCCCATCAGGTCATCGACCCGTCCATGCGAGATCTGTTCGGCTACCGGTGGGCGTTCCGCTGCACCACCGACTCCTCCTCCGACGTCGTGCTCGGGCAAGGCTGGGCCAACGACGGGTACACCGCGGCCGACATCGACCCCCTCGCACGCGGCGTCGGCTATCTGCTGTCCGAGACCGGCGTCCCCCGCCGGATCAAGGCCGCCTACCTCACCGACGACGATGTGGCCTACCTCGCCACCTACGCCGCCCAGCTACGGCACTACAGCGAGGCCGCATGAGCCACGCACACGCCCTCACCTACCCCTACGACCGCGCATCCGGGGCCAGCCCCGGCAGGCACAACGGTGTCAAGGCACGGTTGACGGCCAAACAGCGCTCGCGGCCTGTCGACAACGACGAGTACGCCGCGTTCGCCCGGCGCGTCCTGCGTGCTTACAGCCGCCGCATCGCTGCGGGCGACATCGACGCCCTGACCGGCATGGCTGATCTCTCCGCCGAGGTCGAGTCCGCCATGATCCAAGCCGTGACCGGCCTGCGTCAGCAGGGCTACTCCTGGGCCGACATCGGCACCCGGCTCGGAATCACCCGCCAGGCCGCCCAGCAACGCTGGGGACACCCGGCATGACCATCACCGCCGCGACAGCCGCTCTCAGCCCCGAGCCGTTCGATGGCCCGGAGCTGGGGGCGGACGCCGACGACACCGAAGCCATCTCCTGGAATGACTTCAAAGCCTGGGAACATCAGTTCACCGGAACCGGGGGATGCTCGCATCCGATCCGGCTACGAGGCCAGATCGAGGCCGTTGACCTGGCCACCGGCGAACTAGCTCCCGTCTACGACACCTCCACCGAACCCGGCGGCGTGCTGCACGTCGCGTGCGGTAACCGCCGCGAGTCCGTCTGCCCGGCCTGTTCAGCGGTCTACAAGCGCGACGCAAGACAGCTTGTCCGCGCGGGCCTGATCGGCGGCAAGGGCGTCCCCGGGACCGTCGCCGCGCACCCGTGCGTGTTCGCCACCTTCACCGCCCCCAGCTTCGGCCCCGTCCACTCCCGGCGCCTGCGGGGCAAAACGGTGCTGCCGTGCCGTGCCCGCCGCGACGCGCACGCCCGGCGCTGCCCGCACGGCCGTGATATCTCCTGCCCAATCCGGCACGTCGAAGATGATCCACGGCTGGGCCGCCCCATGTGCCCGGACTGCTACGACTACCAAGCTGCCGTGCTGTTCAACTTTTACGCGGGCGACCTGTGGCGCCGGTTCGTCACCTACCTGCCCCGGCACCTGGCCCGGCTCGCTGGTATCACCCAGAAAACGCTGCACGCCCAAGTCCGGCTCCGGTTCGTCAAAGTCGCCGAATACCAGGCCCGTGGCGTGGTCCATTTCCACGCCGTTATCCGTCTCGACGCGGCCAGCCAGGACTATCAGGCCCCGCCTGCCTCCTACACGCCTGTGCTGCTGGCTGATGCCATCGGCCAGGCCGCCGCCGCTGTCCGGTTCCCCGCCGGGCACGACGGCCAGAAGGTCATGCTCGCCTTCGGCCCGCAGACCGATACCCGCCCCGTTCACCGTGACACTCTCGTCGCTACCGGCCAGCCGCTGAACGCCGTGGCCGTCGCGAACTACATCGCCAAGTACGCCACCAAGGGCGTCTCGGCTCCCGGCGTGCCGGACACCCGTATCCGGCACGCGATCGAGATCGGCGGGTTGCGCTGTTCAGCGCACTACCGGGCGATGATCACCACCGCGTGGGAACTCGGCCGCACCCGCCATGACGACCGGTTCCGGCTGCACGCCCACAAGCTCGGCTGGAGCGGCCACTTCCTCACCAAATCCCGCCGCTACTCCATCACCTTCGGCTACTTGCGCGGTCAGCGCGTCCAGCACCGCCGCGCACAACGTCACCCGGGTGGCGAACATGACCCCTGGGGACGGCCCCTCGACGAAACCCTCGTCCTGATCGTTGCCACCTGGGACTACGCCGGAACCGGCTACACCCCCCGCAGCGCCGGCGCGGAACTGGCACTGGCCTCGGCCGATATGGCACGTGGCCGCTAGCCAGACCGGCGGTTTACCGTCGACTCGGACTCGACAGAAAACGAGCAACAGAAAGGAGGCGAACACACACCATGAAACTCGACAACAGGGTAAGTCGCGCACGTAGCGCGCCCGCAATTAGCCACAGCCAAGCCCCTCCGGAAGAGAGGCTATGGTGATGGCTGAAGAACAGCTTCTCACCCTACTTGAGGTCGCTGACCTCCTGCGGGTCAGCAAGTGGAGCGTTTACCAGCTCATCTGGTCCGGCCAGCTCCGCACACTCAAGATCGGCCGCCGCCGTCTCGTCCGCCCGTCCGCCTTCGCGGAATGCGTGGACCTTCTTGACCAGGAGGCCGCGTAAATGGCAGGTAAGCGTGTCAATGGCGAAGGTTCTATCTTTCCCTACCGTAATGGTTTTGCTGCTTACGCATGGGTGATTACCCCGACCGGTCAGAAAAGACGCAAGTACGTCTACGGCAAGACCCGCGAAGAGGTCAATGATAAGTGGGTGCAGCTCAAAGCCAAGGCCGCTAAGGTACCCGTTCCTACCATCACGCCGACCGTAGCGGATTATCTCGCCTACTGGCTCGCTGAGATCATCAGGCCGAACCGCGAAGATAGCACGTACTCGCACTATGAGCTGATGTCCCGGCTTCACGTTATCCCTGGCATTGGGAAGAAACGGGTAGACAAGCTGACCGTGCGAGAAACGCAGACGTGGCTCAACAAGGTTCCCGGCAACTGTCAGTGCTGCGCCCAGAAGAAAGACGCCAAGCGACCTAAGCCTCGGTGCTGCGCTATCAGTAAATGCTGCGAAGATTTCCCGAGTCGCCGCGTGATCGAAGCTGCCCGGGGCACACTGCGGGCCGCGCTTAACCATGCCATGCGTGAAGAACTCATTTCGCGTAACGTGGCCGAGCTGGTCACGCTGCCAAAGGCCCGTAAGAAGAACCGGCGTAAGAACTCCTGGACCGTAGACGAGGCCCGCAAGTTCCTCGAATGCTCACGCAAAGAGAACGACCCGCTCTACCCGCTGTGGGTGCTCATCTTGGTACTTGGGCTGCGCAAGGGTGAAGCGCTCGGGCTGATCGAGCCTGATGACGATTGGCGCACGGATGAAAACACCGCTGTCATTGATCTCGAATGGCAGCTACAGCACGTCGGCGGGCATCGGCTCACTCACAAGCAGGTACTTAAAGCCGATGGCAGCACGGACACGCTCCCGCTCCCGCCGATCTGCGTCACCGCGCTGCGGATCGCCAAGCGGAACCACGACCAGGCCCGGACCGCTGACTGGCCAGATGTCTGCATCTGCGGCGAGAAGCATGCGCTGGTGTTCACCACTCGCACCGGTCATCCGATCGAACCCCGCAACATCAATCGAAGCTTCGATCTGCGGTGCGCCCGCTACGGCGTCCGCCGGATCACGCTTCACGACACCCGCCGGACATGCGGCTCGCTGCTGGCCGCGCTCGACGTTCACCCGCGTATCGCGATGGCCATCCTTCGCCACAGCCGGATCGCGCTCACGATGGAGATCTACACCCAGGTCCCCGACAAGGTGACCAGGGACGCGCTCAGGCGGCTGAGCGACTGGCTCGGCCAGGACGGCGAGACCCGCTCATGACCGGCCATTGCTGTACTTCACTGCTGTACGGGACATGCAAAAGGCCGGTCCTGCGGCTGGAACCGGCCTCTGACTGGCGCGCTCGGAGGGACTCGAACCCCCAACCTTCTGATCCGTAGTCAGATGCTCTATCCGTTGAGCTACGAGCGCCAGTCTTTAATTGTCTGACCTGGCGTTTTGCCGGTCTTGTGTTACGCTACCACATAAGCACAGCGCTTAAAGAGCGTCTGATCGCCGTTCGCCAACTGGCTTACCTGACCCTTAAGGGTACGCCATCAGCGGACGGAGGTGGCACCGGTCGGACAGGAGCCCTCCATGTCCGTCGCCGATATGGGCAACGCCCGGCGCAAGCGTGGACGCCGGGAGACCGTCCCTGCACCGGCAGGGCCCTCTCTGCGTACCTTCATCACCTCGTGGCAGCTCTCGCTGGAGGCTGCGGGCAAGAGCCCCAGGACCGTCCGGTCCTACACCGACTCGGCCCGCGCACTGTGCGCCTTCCTCGACGCCCAGGGCATGCCTTCCGACGTGGAGGGCGTGGGCGCCGATCACCTGCGCGCCTTCCTCTTGGCCGAAGAGCGCCGTACGTCCGCGGTCTCGGCTGCCGTCCACTTCCGCAACCTCCGAGTCTTCTTCGGCTGGCTGGTGCGCGAGGAGGAACGGCCGGCGCCCAGCCCGATGGACCGCGTCGACAAGCCGAAGGTGACCAAGAAGGCGAAGGCGTTTTTCGAAGACGACGAGCTGGCTCGGCTTCTGCGGGCGTGCCAGGGCTCGACATTCGAAGATCGCCGGGACACGGCAATGATCCGCATCTTCATGGACACCGGCATGCGCGTATCCGGACTGGCGAACTTGCGCTACGACTCTGAGGACGACGCACACAACGACGTGTTCTTGACCCAGCGCCGGCTACGTATCCGGCTCAAGGGGGGCGACGAGACCTGGGTGCCGATCGGCAAGAAGTCGGCCGCCGCTCTGGACCGGTACATCCGAGTCCGTGCTCGCCATCCGCACGCCTCGTCGCCCTGGCTCTGGCTTGGCCAACAGGGCCGCGGTGTGGACCACATGACCGACAGCGGCATCCGCGCCATGGTCAAGCGCCGCGGGCTCCAGGCGGGCATCCAGAACGTGCACCCGCACCGCTTCCGCCGATCCTTCGCCGATCACTGGCTAGCGGCCGGCGGTTCGACCGACGACCTCATGCACATCACAGGCTGGAAGACGTATGACATGGTGCGGGAATATACGGAAGCCCGAGGAATCGCACGAGCACACCAAGCGCATGCGCGCCTTAGCCCCGGCGACCGCATCTAACGCCAGTCCCCTGCTTGTTTAATTGACCGGTTATAGCTGCGCATGGGGGTCTAACTTAGGTGGAGCTCCAGCACATTAGACCCGCAACAACACGCATGCCTTATCGTCGTCGCGTCAGTATGGGGAGATAGATCACCGCTACTCCAATTCCACCCACAGCCAAGCCTATTAAACTCCTATATGCGTGTTCGCTGGTCAGGTGGCGGGACTGGCCCACGGGGAGGGCGGGACCCGGAACAGGTCGGCGGCGCCGGGGCCATGGTCAGGCCGATCAGGGTAGGGGCCAGGCAGGTCAGGGGCATGACCAGGTCGGCGCAGCCGGTGGCCAGGGCAGCGGAGGGCATCCCCGGAGCCTGAGCGGTGGCGGGTCCTGGACGACGGCGCGGCCGCCGTGGCGTTTGAGGGCCCGTGGCCGAAGTACTGCTGGAGACCACCGAATGGGCAGCGAAGACGAGGTGCGGGCGGCCAAATATGGGAGGCGATCGAGGCCCGGTTCCCGCGGGCGAAGGTCTGGGCGGTGGTGGCCACGGTGACCGCGATGGTGCCGCCTCACGGCTCGGCGCCCGGGCCGGCGTCCGGCTCGCGCGCCAGTTGCACGACCGCCACGCCCAACACGAGCAGGAGGGCGAACAAGACGGCCCCAGCGCCGGGGCCGCGGCGAATATGCTCGTCGTAGACGGCGACGCCGACCACGATGCTCAGCAGCGGGTCGACACTCGCGCTGGCGGGCAGGCTCGCGGTCAGCGGCGCGGCCTGGAAGGCGAGCTGGCTGAGCAACAGCCCGGCCGCGCCGGCGGCGAGCGCGAGGTAGAGCTGCCAGCTGATCAGCACGCGCAGCGGGTGGGCTACTCCGATGTCGGTGACAGCCTTGATCAGCGCGGCGGTGCCCGCGTAGATGACGCCGACCGCCACACCAAGCAGGGCTGCACCGCGGCCGGTTGTCTTCTGCCGTCGTCCGACCTCGACGCAGGCCGCGGCAAGCACTGCCCCGACCACGCCGGCTATCACCGCCGGCAGCCGGTCGGCAGTCTCCCGCGTCGCGTCGCCGCCCGCGGCAGCGAGCCAGACGAACCCGCCCAGCGCGGCGCAGAACAGTACGGCCCACAGTAGCTGGACGGGGCTGACCTGACTGTGGTCGTGTACGCGCCGCGCTACGAGGGCGAACAACAAGCCGGTGGTCAGCAGCGGCTGCACGATCGCCAGCGCGCCGAGGTGCAGCGCTGCCACCTGCAAGCCCAATCCCACCGTGTCGCAGGCGATCCCGCCCAGCCAGAGCGGGTGGGCGAGCGTGGCTCGGACGAATCGGGCTAGCGAACGCCGGTGCGGGCCCCGGGCGTCGGACACTCGTCCAGCGCTGACGTGCTTGAGGCTGCTGGAAACGGCATAGGCGAGCGCCGCGCCGAGGGCTAGCGCCGTCACCAGCCAGTCGTTGCCCACCGTGACCCCTCCCGTCGCCGCCGGCCGCCTGATGCCGGCATCTTGATCGGGCTATCGTCAGACGACAGCCGGGTGTGGCCAGTTCAAATCTAGATCCTGCGTTGGGAGTGTCGTGGCTCAGAGCGGACGGGCATGTCGTCGATGCTGAGGATCGCGCATGTGAGCGACTGCTACCTGCCTCGTATAGGCGGCATCGAGACGCAGGTGCACGGGCTCGCCTTGCGTCAGCAGCGTCGGGGCCACCACGTGCAGGTGATCACGTCGGTCGGCGTCGAGGCGGACGGCCTGGCCGACGACGTCCCGGTGCTGCGCCCCGCCGCGCGCGGCGGGGGCGCTGCCGGACGCATCCGCTACGGGCACTCGGTGGCGGCCCGCCGTGCTGTGCTGGCGGGCCGCCACGACGTCGTCCACGCGCATTTGTCGACGTTTTCGCCGCTGGCCCTGCTCAACGCGGCCGCGGCGGCGCGGGCGGGCGTGCCGACAGTGATCACGATGCATTCGCTGCTCGGCGCGGCGCCTCTTGGCCAGGTCGTCGATCTCCTCTCGCCCGGGCTCGCCCGGCAGGTCACGTGGACTGCCGTGAGCGATCGTTGCGCGGCCGACCTGCGCCGCGCCTTGGGTGGCCGCCGGGCGGTCAGCGTGCTGCCCAACGGGGTGGACGTCGCAGCCTGGCGGCAAGACTGCGCGCCGCGCGCCCCAGACCGGCTCGTGATCGTCAGCGTGGGCCGGCTGGCGCGGCGCAAACGCCCGCACCAGCTGCTGCGGATGCTTCGCGAGGCGCGCGCTCGCATCCCGCCGCATGTGGACGTGCAGGCGCGGATCATCGGCGACGGCCCGCTGTACGCGTCGCTGCGACGCGATCTCGCGCGGCACGGCATGTCTGACTGGGCGCGGCTGCTCGGTGGCTGCCCGCACTCCCGGATCCGCGAGATCTACCGGGACGCCGACCTCTACGTTGCCCCGGCCAAGCTGGAGTCCTTCGGCATCGCCGCGTTGGAGGCCCGCTGCGCGGGACTGCCCGTGATCGCCTATGCCCGCACCGGGGTCGCAGACTACATCGTCGACGGGCGTGATGGGCTGCTCGTCGACGACGACGCCGCGATGGTCGACGCGCTCACGGCCGCCGCGACGTCGCCTGGCCGGCTGGCCGCCATCCGCTCGCACAACGCCTGCCACCCTCCGCTGGTGAGCTGGGCGGAGGTGCTAGACCGCACCGAGGAGATCTATGCGCCCGTCGCCCCGGCCACTCGCTCGCCGAGCTCGGTTGCGGGCGCTGAATGAGCACGATCGTCTTCATCCATGCCCACCCCGACGACGAGGCGCTGCTGACAGGCGGGACGATGGCACTGCTCGCCCGGGCGGGGCATCGCGTGGTGCTCGCCACCGCCACGGCGGGGGAGGCCGGCCTTGCCGAGACGGCGACGCCCGACCTCGGGCGGCGCCGGGCCGACGAGCTCGCCCGCGCGGCGGCTCTCCTGGGCTGCGCGCGTACCGTGCTGCTCGGCTATCCCGACTCGGGTATGCGGGAGCACCCGGTCGCTCGTCCGGACGCGTTCGCGCGGCAACCTGTGCACGTCCCGGCGCGACGGCTGGCCGAGCTGCTCTGCGAGGAGCAGGCGGACGCTGTGTGCTGCTACGACCCAGCCGGTGGTTACGGCCATCCCGACCACGTGCAGGTGCACCGGATCGGGCTGGCCGCGGCTGAACTGGCCAGGACGCCAGTCGTGCTGCAAGCGACGGTCGACCGCCGCGCGCTGCAGCGGGCGCTGCGGATGCTGAGCTTCATCCGCCCCGACGTCCCCGAGCTGCGTCCCGGCCGTTACGAGCGGCTGTTCACCGCCCATGAGCTGATCACGCACCGCGTCAACGTCGGCGCCGTCATCGACGTCAAACGAGCCGCGATGAGCGCGCACGTCAGCCAGGCCGGCGCCGATGACGGCGAACGGATGTTGGCGCGGTTTCTGCGACTGCCGCCTCCGGCGTTCCGGCTAGTGTTCGGCCGCGAGTGGTTCGTCGAGGCCGGACGCAAAAGCCATTCCGGCGGATGGCGTTGTCTCACGAAGCTGACGCACGTTTAGCTAAGCGCCTCGTCTCAAGATCCGTGATCAGAGCACCGGCGGATTGATTCCAAGCGCAGCAAAGATGCGGAGCACGGACTGATACCGCTCCTCTGTAATCCCCAGGTTTCCGCCCTCGAACAGGCGGAGCTGCGACGTCGCCCACTCATGCCAGCAGCGGAACGTCTCATTAAGACTGACCCCGAGCGCCGCCGCGACATCCTCTGGCTGCGCGCCGTTGAGGAGCGCGCCGTGGATGCTGATCGGCCGCCAGCGCTGGAGCCACATGGCCAGTGCTGACATATGTGCTAGCTCGGCCAGATGATCACACGCCGTCTCCTGGCCTGGCCACGGCCACGACATCCGATCGGCCCACTGCTCGGCCAGCTTGAATGCCCCGATCTCCTGCGCCGTCTCCAAGGTCACCGGCCGGTCCGAAACGGCCGCCAGACGTTGATAGTCAGTGCTCATACGTGCCCTCCTCGGAGGTCCGAGACGGGCACTCGCAGCGCGGATTTTTAAGCGTCTGATTCGGTGCGCACCGGTCGTTCGCTTGTTCGGTTTCTCCTGGTTAGCACAGCGGAGAGCGCGGAACGATCCGTAGTCAGATGCTCTATCCGTTGAGCTACGAGCGCTGGTGCCCCGATAGTCTACGGCAACCTCGGCCCTGGCTGTGCAGGGCTGACGATCTAGCTCGGCGCGGTGGAGAATTACTCCACCTGGATCCAGCTGATCAGATCGTCGTTGCTCACCGCCGCCAGCAGGGCCGGGTGGTCCGTGGACATGTGGCCCCGGATCTTCCCGACCACCTGGTCATCACTGTCGCCGCGTGCCACGTAGCCGCATTCGCATCGAATCAGCTTCATCGTCGTGCCTCCGCTCTGGCCGCTTGCGCCAGCGTAAGCCAGGATGTTGGCGTGACCTTGGCGTCCTCGCCTCTGGTGCGGATCCAGATCTGCGGGGCGCTGGCTGTGGAGTGCGACGGCCAGCGGCTGGATGCCCGCCTGCCCGGCCGCCAGGGTCGGTTGCTGTTCGCCTACCTGGTGGTCAACCGGCACCGCCACGTTCCCCGGTACGAGCTGGCCGAGGCGCTGTGGCGTGAACCTGATCCGGCGACGATCGATCCCCGGCTCAACCCGCTGCTGTCCAAACTGCGCCGGGTCTTCGGCCCGGATGCGGTGGACGGGCGCTCCACCCTCCGGCTGTGCCTGCGCAATGTGTGGGTCGATCTGGAAGCGGCCGCCGAGGCCATCCACAAGGCCGAGTCCTCGGTCGCTCAGCAGAGCTGGTCGCGAGCCTGGGGGCCGGCGCTCACCGCACTGTTCGTGGCCGAGCGGGACTTCCTCCCCGGCGAAGATGCCCCCTGGATCGATGAGGTCCGGCATCAGCTCACCGAGCTGCGCCTGCGCGCGCTGGAGTGCTACGCGGCCGCCAGCCTGGGCGTCGGCGAGACCGAGCTGGCCGGTGCGGTCCGGACCGGCCGGCAGCTCACCCGCCTGGCCCCGCTGCGGGAGAGCGGTTACCGCTACCTCATGCAGGCCCTCGCCGCCGAGGGCAACCTGGCCGAAGCCATCGGCGTCTATGGCCAGCTGTGCGAGCACCTGAGAGACCAGCTCGGTGTCTCACCCAGTCCCGACACCCGCCAGCTCTACGAACGCCTGCTCGCCGCGACCTGACCGGCCGCCAAGGTTTCGCCAACCTCCCCGCAATGTTGCGACAAGGGCGCCGCCGTAGACCTGTGGCCAAAGAGCGCGACCACAGGAGGTTCGCATGAACATGAAAGCGACAGCGGCAACGGCAGCGTCCACGCCTCGCCCGGCCCCCAGCGACCAGGTGCTGGTGGATCCCGAATGGCTGCAAGCCCGTCTGGATGACCCGCGTGTACGGGTGGTCGAAGTCGACGTCAGCCCGGCCGCCTACGACCAGTGGCACATTGACGGCGCGGTGCTGTGGAACGTCTACGCCGACCTGAAGGACGCCGACTACGGCCTGGCGGGAAGAGCCGCCCTGGAACGGCTGGTCACGCGCTCAGGAATCGGCCCGGACTCGACCGTGGTGTTCTACGGGTACGCGCCTGCCCTGGGCTTGTGGCTGATGAAGCTCTACGGGCACCCCGACGTGCGCATCCTGGACTGCTCGCGTGAGACCTGGCGGGCGGGCGGCTACCCGTGGAGCACGGCCGCCAGCGAACCGCCTGCGGGCAGCTTCGCCCTCGGGGCCGAGGATTCTCGCATCCGGGCCGACCGGGCGGCGGTGGACGGGGCCATCGGCCAGCCGGCCACCACTCTGATCGACGTGCGCTCGGCGGCTGAGTACCGGGGCGAGCGCTTCTGGCCGTCGGGCGGCATGGAACCGGGCGGCCGGGCCGGCCACGTACCCTCGGCCATCCACCAGCCCGTCGATGACCTCCAGCACGAAGACGGATCGTTCCGCTCCGCGGCGGAGCTGCGCCGCCGGTTCGCGCCGGCCGTCCTCGCGAGCAGCGGGGACCTGATCACCTACTGCACCATCGGCGGGCGGGCGGCCACCGCCTGGTTCGTGCTCACCTACCTGATCGGACGCGACCGGGTGCGGGTCTACGACGGATCGTGGGCCGAGTGGGGGCGCCTCCCAGACACCCCGGTTGAGGGCTGTGTCAAAACCGGCGGCGAGCGCGCAGACTGGGACAGAAGCAGCCGGTGAGGCGACGGTTCAGCCGTTGCCGCGGGAGGTGCGCGTGATCCTTCTTGACACGGCCGGGGTGGAGCCGCGGCATCGCGGCGAGGTGGTCCGTGCGGCGCTGCTGAGCGTGTCGGTGCCGACCGAGGTGCCGCTGGCCGACGCGTCGCACTCGCCCGAAACCACCTGGGCGCGGATGGAATTCTGGGATTTCGGCGACACCAACCTGTTCGCCAGCGCCAGCTCGAGTTTCCGGCTGGCCCGCAGCCGGCGGCACCTGGCAATACAGGGGCCGCCGCTGGTCGCGCTGGCGGTGCAGACGGCGGCGACGGCCCGCTTCGAGCAGTGCGGGCGGCAGTACCAGGTGCGGCCGGAGAGCTGATGCTCAACGATCTCACCGCGGCCTACGGCTATGGCTGGGACGGCGCCGGTGGCGCCTGCGCGTTCCAGCTCTCCCACGAGGTGCTGGGGCTGCCGCCGGACGTCATCCGGGCGGCGGCCGGGCGGCTGCCGGCCAGCCCGCTCTACGACCTCACCCGTACGCACCTGGCTCACCTGCACCGCCATCGCGCCGACCTGGAGGGCGGCCCGGCCGGCCGGTGAACGCGTCGCTGACCATCGGCGCGGTGGCCCGGCGGTGCGGCTTCAGCAACCTGAGCCACTTCAGCCGTCGCTTCCGGCAGCGGTACGGAGTCAGCCCGCGCCAGTGGCAGGAGCAGAACGTGGACTGTGCGCGCTGAGCACAGATACCGTGCACGATCAGCACGTTCAGCGGCGCGGGGCGTGCGTACCTTAGCCCGGTGAGCGACAGTCCCACCAGCGGCGGTACTGCCCGGCCGCGGCCACGCGCTCACGATCGACCACGGCTGGGCCGATGTGGCCCATGCCGCGCTGGACTTCATCACCGCTCAGCTCTGAAAGGACATGTTCATGCCCACGATCACGTCTGCGGACGGTACCGAGATTTTCTACAAGGACTGGGGTGCGGGTCAGCCGATCGTGTTCAGCCACGGATGGCCGCTGTCGGGTGATGACTGGGACACCCAGATGATGTTCTTCCTGGGCCACGGTTACCGGGTGATCGCCCATGACCGGCGCGGTCACGGCCGTTCGGCCCAGGTCGCTGACGGGCACGACATGGACCATTACGCCGATGACCTGGCCGCGGTCACCGCTCACCTGGACCTGCACGACGCGATTCACGTGGGGCATTCCACCGGCGGCGGGGAGGTCGTGCGGTACATCGCCCGGCACGGGCAGGACCGGGTCGCGCGGGCGGTGCTGATCAGCTCGGTGCCGCCGCTGATGGTCAAGACCGACGCCAACCCCGGTGGCCTGCCCAAGGACGTGTTCGACGGCATCCAGGCGCAGGTCGCCCAGCAGGGCGTGATCGCGAACTGGTGGCGGCAGGGCATGATGGGCGGCGCCAAGGCCCACTACGACGGCGTCGTCGCGTTCTCCCAGACCGACTTCACCCAGGACCTGAAAAAGATCACCGTCCCCGTCCTGGTCATGCACGGCGACGACGACCAGGTCGTCCCCTACGCCGACTCCGGGCCGCTATCGGCGGAGCTGGTGCAGAACGGGACGCTGAAGACCTACCACGGGTACCCGCACGGCATGCCCACCACCGAAGCCGACACCATCAACGCAGACCTGCTCACCTGGCTCAAGAGCTGACGCCAGCGGCTCAGCCGAGCGTCAGAGCTTGCCCATCTTGGCGCACGGGGTTGAGATCCGTACCAGGCGTGAGCCGAAGTCGACGACGACGGCGGTGCTGTCCTCGACGGTGACGACCCGGCCGAGTCCGTAGCGGTCGTGCGTCACCTGGTCGTGCACCGCATACTGCTCAGGCGGCGGCGCGCTCACCGCCGCCTTGTTGAATGGGCTGGTGGCCAGGTGACGCCGTGGGGTGGCGTGGTCGGGCTTCATTACCCTCCAGTATGCGCGTGTCTTCCAGGCGCCGCTCGTTTTCGGCCAGGCTGTAATACGGCTGATACCCGGGCGGTCCGGTGACCCGGCTTAGAGCGGCCGGACGTGCTCGGCCTGCGGGCCCTTGGGGCCCTGGGCGATGTCGAACTCCACCCGCTGGTCCTCGTTCAGGCTGCGGTAGCCGGTGGACTCGATGGCGGAGAAGTGCACGAACACGTCCGCGCTGTTGTCATCGTTGCTGATGAACCCGTAGCCCTTGTCTGCGTTGAACCACTTCACAGTGCCCTGTGCCATGGGAGGTTCCCTTCCTGGGAATGAGAATGTCTCCGCACCTTGCGGAGACGCCGCCGTGGGCAACGGCTGGGCACCATCTCCGGTGACTGCACCTGCCCGCTAGTACATCCGCGAGCGCGGCCCGAGCCACGTACACAGAAAACTACGACAGATGAAATTGAAGCACATCCAGCCTCGTCGTGGGCAACAGACGCCGTCCGTCCCCCGGATGCTCAGGACACCGAGCCGGAGAGCCGGGCGCGTAGCCGGCGGGCGTCGGGGTGACCGAGGGCGGTGAGGATGTCCAGAGCTTCGCGCCAGGCCGTGGCGGCGGCGGCCGGATCGCCGGCCTCGGCGTAGGTCTCGCCGAGGTGGCGCAGCGTCACCGACTGGTAATAGCGGGGGCCCAGCTCGCGGCACAGGTTCAGGGCCTGCCGGTAGCTGGCGATCGCGCCGGGGTAGTCGCCCAGTTGCTGCTGGACGTGGCCGACGGTGTCCTGGGCTTGGGCCTGGTGGAATCGGTCGCCGACCTTGGCGTGCAGCTCGGCGGCCTGGCGCGCACAGGCCAGCGCTTCGGGGTAGCTGCCCAGGTTGATCAGGGCCCAGGCCTGGGCGTTGAACGCCCAGCCGCGGCCGGAATCGTGCTGGGCGGCTTCGTACAGCCGCAGCGCCTGCCGGTCGTGCGCGAGGTCCTCGGTGTGCCTGCCCTGCAGGCTGCACACGTGACCGAGTGAATGATGAGCCAGCGCCTGCCCGACGATGTCGTGGTCGGCCGAGCTCAGCTGCAGCGCCTCGGTCAGGTGGGAGCGGCCCGCTTCCTGGCGGCCCTGCAGGGTATAGGCGCGGCCGAGCAGCCGGTGGGCGTGGGCCTGGCCGATCGTGTCGCCCGCCCGGCGCGCCGCGCTGACCGCTATGCGCTGGGTCGTGACCCAGTCCGGCAGGTCCCCGCGCCAGTCGAAGTAGGGGCTCAGTGACCACGCGAGCTGCCAGGCGTGCCGGTTCAGGCCGTGGGCGGCGGCCTGGGTGACCGCCGCCAGCAGAGCCCGGTGGCCGGTCTCGAACCAGTTCAGCGCCTGCTGGTGGCCCGCTGGCTCCTCCGGGTGCACGCCCGGTTCGGCCGGCCTCAGCTCGATCGGCCAGCGTCCGGGGTAGAGGTGCTGGCTGGCGGACCAGGCGGTGCGCAGGTAGTGGTCGGTGATGCGGCGGATGGCCGCCTGGCGGGTCCGCTCGCCGTCGATGGCGTAGGCGAGCTCGGCCGCGTAGGTGCGCAGCAGGTCGTGGCAGGCGTACTGGCCGGGCTGGTGCTCGGCCAGCAGGTTCGCCTGCGTCAGCTCGGCCAGCGCGGCCCGGGCCTGCGGGCGGGACAGCCCGGCCAGGCTGGCCGCGGCCGGCAGCGATATGTCCGGGCCGGCCTGGAGGCCGAACAGCCGGAAGAGGGCGGCGGCGGCCGGGCTGAGGTTGCAGTAGGACCAGGACAGGACGACGCGGAGGCTGGTGGCGGGGTCCCCGGTGTCCAGCGTGTCGAGCGGGTTCTCCTGCCCGAGTTCGTCGGCCAGGGCGGCCAGTGCCACCCCGTGGTGGGCGGCCGCCCGGGCCGCCGCCACCGACAGCGCGAGCGGCAGCCCGGCGCACAACGCGCTGACCCGGGTGGCGGCCTCCGGCTCCTGCACCACCCGGAAGCCCAGGCGGCCCGCCAGCAACTGCAGCGACTCGGTGCGGGAGAGGACCGGGACGCTCAGCACCCGCGCCCCGTCGGCGGCCGCCAGCCCGGCCAGCTGCCGGCGGCTGGTCACCAGCGTCAGGCAGCCCGCGCTACCCGGCAGCAGCGGCCGCACCTGCTGCTCGTTGTAGGCGTTGTCAAGGATGACCAGGACCCGCCGCCCGGCCAGGATGCTCCGGAACAGCGCGGCCTGGGCGTGCACGTCCGCTGGCATCTGGTCGGGCCGCAGCCCGAACGCGCCCAGGAAGGCGCGCAGCGCCTCTTCGGGCCGGGCGGGGGCGCCCGCCGGGCCGGCGCCGCGCAGGTTGACGTACAGCTGGCCGTCGGGGAAGCCGGCCGCCGCCTGGTGGCCGAAGTGCACCGCCAGGGCGGTCTTGCCCACACCGGCGGTACCGCTGATCACCACCGACGTCCCCGCCTCATCGACGGCCAGCTCGGCCAGCCCGGCCAGGACGTCCAGCTCGGCCGCCCGGCCGGTGAACCGGGCCAGGCCACAGGGCAGCTGCCGGGGCACCGGCGGGACGAAGCCCGCCTCGTCGTCGGCCTCCCGGACCCCGGCGCCCGCGCCGGGCCCGGCTCCCGGGGCCGGCCCGGTGTCCGGCTCGACGGCCGCGATCAGCTGGGTCCGTTCCAGCGGCGGGAGCTCGAGAGCGTCGGCCAGCTGCCGGACCGAGCGCAGGAACGGCCGCCGGGTCCGGCCACGCTCCATGTCGCTGACCGCGCGGATGCTCAAGCCCGCGCGCAGGGCCAGCTCCTCCTGGGAGAGCGCGGCGGCGGTCCGGTGTCTGCGGACCAGGGCGCCGAAAAGCTCAGCGGCCTGCACATCAGCACCCACGGCCAGCTCCTTGCACCGATACGCGCTGAAAAGCTTCTTAACCGCCCAACGTCCCGGCTGGGACATTGGTTCCACCGTTCATAGGTAACGTTCAGCTAACATTCGGTCCACTGCGAGCGGACTGCCGGTAGATCGCCGCCGGACTTCATGGCCCGCCGCGCTCTGGCTCACGACACTTGCGAATGTGTCGAATCCTGCGCCCAGACGCCTGGCTGTCCTGGTGGCGGCCGTACTCGCTGTTACTGGACTCGCCGCTTGCGGCGGGTCATCGTCGTCGTCATCGTCCTCATCCGGCAACTCGTCGGAGAAGCCGGTGGCCGGCGGGACGCTGCACATCGTCGCCGCGTCCGGGCCGGCTCATATCGACACCGTGCCGTCGTACTACACGACGGACTACCAGCTCACCCACGCCTACACCCGGCAGCTGCTGAACTATCCGACGCTGCCGTACGCGAGCACGTCCTCTTCGGGCTGGACCAAGGACACGACGCCGGCCCCGGACATCGCCACCGCGGTGCCGACCACGGCCAACGGCGGGATCACGAACGGCGGGAAGACCTACACCTTCCACATCAAGCCGGGAGCGGACTGGAACACCACGCCGGCCCGCCAGGTCACTTCGCAGGACTTCCTGCGTGAGTACAAGGCGTTCTTCAACCCGGTGAGCCCGGTCGGCAACCCGACCTACTACGAGGCGACGATTTCCGGGCTTACCGCGTACGCGAACGCGGAGACCGCGTACTTCGCCAGCAAGTCGCACCCGCCGACCGCGGCCAACATCACCAACTTCCAGAACACCCACAACATCTCCGGGATCTCGACCCCGAACTCGTCGACGATCGTGTTCAACCTGACCGGCCCGGCCAGCGACTTCCTGTACATGCTGGCGATGCCGTTCACGTCGGCCCGGCCGGTCGAGTACGACAGCTACGTCCCCAACAGCCTCCAGCTGGACCAGCACACGGTCTCCGACGGGCCGTACCAGATCAGCTCGTACCAGCCGGGCAAGTCGATCACGATGGTCCGCAACCCGGCCTGGAAGCAGTCCACCGACTCGCTCCGGCACAACTACGTGGCCAAGGTCGTGGACACCCTGGGGGTCACCTCGGCGTCGACCCAGCTGGCCGACATGCAGGCCGGTACCCAGGACGTGGTCAGCGACACCCCGATCAACCCGGCCTCGATCCCGCAGCTGGAGTCGTCCAAGCCGTCCAACTTCTACATCTTCCCCTGGTCGACCACGCAGCCGTACATCGTGTTCAACCTGAAGAGCCCCAACTCCGGCGGCGCCGCCAACAAGCTGCTGGTGCGCCAGGCCATCGAGTACGGCCTGGACAAGCAGGCGGTGCAGAAGGCCTACGGTGGCCCGGCGGTGGCGCAGATCCTCAACACGGTGATCCCCCCCGGCAACAACGGTTACGTGAACTACAACCTGTACCCGGACAACAACGGGCAGGGGAACACCGCGATGTGCAAGACCGACCTGTCCAAGGCCGGTTACCCGAACGGGCTCACGCTGAACTACACGTACCCGAACGACTCGTCCAACACGCGGGCCTTCACCGCCATCCAGGCGTCCCTGCAGAACTGCGGCATCAAGCTGGCCAGCAAGCCGGAACCGGGTTCGTCGTTCTTCACCGACCTGGGCAACGCCCCGTCCAACAACAAGGCGGGTACCTGGGACATGGGCCAGGCGGCGTGGGTGCCAGACTGGTTCGGCAACAACGGCCGCACGGTCATCCAGGCGCTCTTCCAGGGCCCGAACTGCGTGGTCAACACCGTCAACTACGGCTGCTACGACAACCCGACGGTGAACTCGCTGATCACCCAGGCCGAGACGGCCAGCTCGACGTCGGCGGCGGGAACGGCCTGGCACCAGGCGGACATGGACATCATGAAGGATGCCGCGATCGTCCCGATCATCAGCCAGGGCTTCCCGCAGTACTCCAGCTCGCGGGTCCGGGGCGTCGGCTTCAAGACGGCGGTGTTCGCGCCGAACATCGGTGAGCCGGACATCACCAACCTCTGGTTGGCTGGCGGGGGCAGCTGACCCGCGGGGCCGGCCCGTTACCCCTCTGGGGCTGGCCGGCCCCTGGCCCCGCGGTGGAAACCCGCGCCAGAAAAGGAACAGCAGGACCCAGCCGGACGTGGGCCGGGAACTTTCGCGCCATCCTGGACGTAGGGGTTCACAGAACCCCCGGACCAGGCGGAGGTAGCCCTGCTCACGCTGATCCTGATCGGGCTGGTGGGCGGCCTCATCACCGGCATCTCGCCCTGCGTGCTGCCGGTCCTGCCGGTGGTGTTCCTGTCCGGTGGCGCCCAGGGTGCCCGCCCGGCCGGCGACGGCGCCCAGCCGGTCCCCGGGGCCGGGCGGCGGCCGTACCTGGTGGTGGCCGGGCTGGCCCTCAGCTTCGCCGCGTTCACCCTCCTCGGGACCCTGATCCTCAGCGCGCTGCCGCTGCCGAAGGACATCATCCGCTGGGCCGGCCTGGTCGTGCTGGTGCTGGTCGGCGTGGCGATGATGGTGCCCCGCGTGCAGGACCTGCTCGAGCGGCCGTTCAGCTGGATCCCCCAGCGCCGGGTGGGCCAGGGGCACGGCGGCTTCGTGCTCGGGCTGGCCCTCGGCGCGGTGTACGTGCCCTGCGCGGGCCCGGTGCTGGCCGCGATCACCGTGGCCGGCGCGACCGGCCGGATCGGGGCCGCCACCGTCGCGCTGACCATCGCCTTCGCGGTCGGCACGGCCATCCCGCTGCTGGCCTTCGCGCTGGCCGGCCGGGGCGTGGCCGAGCGCGTGCGGGCGTTCCGGACCGGGCAGCGGGGAGTGCGGATCGCGGCCGGGGCGGTCCTGGTCGCGCTGGCGGTGGCGCTCACCTTCAACGTCACCGACGCCCTGCAGCGCGCGATCCCCGACTACACCTCCACCCTCAACAACGACCTCAACCACACCGGCCACACGTCCAAGGTGCTGGACGAGGGCCCCGCCACCTCGCTGGCGTCCTGCGCCGGCAACCCGTCGGCGACGCTGGCGAACTGCGGGAAGGCACCCGCGATCAGCGGCATCCAGCAGTGGTTCAACACCAGCGGCGACGCCCCGCTCAGCCTCAGCGCGCTCAAGGGCAAGGTGGTGCTGGTCGACTTCTGGGCCTACTCCTGCATCAACTGCCAGCGGGCGATCAAGCACGTCGAGGCCTGGTACGCCAGCTACCGCCCGGACGGCCTGCTGGTGATCGGGGTGCACACCCCCGAGTACGCGTTCGAGCACGTGCCGAGCAACGTGGCCGCGGGCATCAAGCGGCTGGGCATCACCTACCCGGTGGCGCTGGACAACAAGTACACGACCTGGAACAACTACAGCAATCAATCCTGGCCGGCCGACTACCTGATCGACTCGACCGGCCAGGTCCGGCACGTCAGCGTGGGCGAAGGCGATTACGCCGGCACCGAGAGCCTGATCCGCCAGCTGCTGACCGCGGCCCACCCGTCGGCCAAGCTGCCGGCCGCCACCCAGGTCCCGGACCGCACGCCGGCCTCGGCCGGCCAGACCCCGGAGACCTACCTCGGATCGGAACGGGCCAACAGCTACGGGGGCGCCAGCTCGGCCAGCGGTACCCAGCCGTTCCGCTTCCCGGCCTCGCTGCCCGCCAACGAGTGGGCGCTGTCTGGCACCTGGACCGTGGGCGCTGAGGACCTGACCTCGGGCCGCGACGCGGCCATCGAGCTGAACTTCACCGCCTCGCAGGTGTACCTCGACGTCGGCGGCACCGGCACGATCACCGCGACCGTGAACGGGAAGACGACGTCGTACCGGGTCTCCGGCGCCCCCGACATCTACACGGTGGTGGACCAGCCGAAACCGGGGAGCGCGACGCTCAAGGTGACGCTGTCGCCGGGGCTGAACGCCTACTCGTTCACGTTCGGCTGACGGCAGCCAGGGGGCCGCCCATCTCGGCTCCGGCACTTGAGTAGACGCAACGTTGCGTCTACTCTGGGACCATGACGAACACGCTCACCTCCCCGCAGACGGCCGGCGTGCTGGCCCGGCTATTCGCCGCCGCCGAGGCCCAGGAAGCCGCCCATGCCGAGCAGGAAGCCGCCCACAACCAGAACGGCGCTCCGCCGGTGCCCCGGGAGACGCTGACCGCCCAGGAACTGGCCGACGCGATGGAGGACGCCTACATCCCGGTCTCCCGGGCGGGTGGCCAGCTGCTGTACGCGCTGACGCGGGCGATCCGGCCGCCGACCGTGGTCGAGTTCGGCACGTCGTTCGGGATCTCGACCATCTTCCTGGCGGCGGCCGTGATCGACAACGGCGCCGGGCAGGTCATCAGCACCGAGCTGAGCACCATCAAGATCGGCCGGGCCCGGCAGAACCTGCGCGAAGCCGGTGTCGACGGCCCGGTGACCGTGCTGGCCGGAGACGCGCGGGAGACACTGGCTGACGTGCCCGGGCCGGTCGGCCTGGTCCTGCTGGACGGCTGGAAGGACCTGTACCTGCCGGTCCTGAGGCTGCTGGAGCCCAAGCTGGCACCGGGCGCCCTGGTCGTCGCCGACGACACGTCCTTCCCCAGCGTCAAGGACTACCTGGCCTACGTGCGCGACCCGGCCCACGGGTACGTCACGGTCAGCTTCCCGGTCGAGGACGGGATGGAGCTCAGCTCCTGGACCGGCGACTGATGACAGATGCTGTCATCGCCTACCATGGAGACATGAGCCGATGGCAGCCGAACACACGCGAACGGCTCACCGGCGCGGCGATCGAGCTCTACCGCGAGCGCGGATTCGACCAGACTACGGTGGCGGAGATCGCCGAGCGGGCCGGGCTCACCGAGCGGACGTTCTTCCGCTACTTCGCCGACAAGCGTGAGGTGCTGTTCTCCGGCCAGGACCGGCTGCTCGGGATCTACCAGGCCACGATCGCGGCCGGCCCGGCTCCCGCGACCTCGATGGAGCTGGTCGAGGCGGCCGTGCTGGCGGTGGTGCCGGTGTTCGAAGGGCTGCGTGACTTCGGCCGCCAGCGCTACGCGATCATCGCCGCCCACCCGGAGCTGCAGGAACGTGAGCTGCTGAAACGGGCGGCGATGGCCGCCACCATGGCGGCGGCGCTGCGCCAGCGGGAGGTGGCCGAGCCCGCCGCCAGCCTGGCCGCCGAAGCCGGGGCCATCGCGTTCAAGACCGCCTACCTCAGCTGGGTCACCGACCCCGGCGGGCCGGACCTGGCCGGGCTCATCCGGGCGGCGTTCGGCCAGCTCCAGACGATGACCGTCCCGGCTGGCCCGGCCGCCCCGGCTGAACCGCCGCTAAGGTGGCGCGCGTGATCCTGGTGACGGGGGCGACCGGCAACGTCGGCGCCGAGGTGGCGCGGGCGCTGGCCGCGGCGGGGCACCCGGTCCGGGCCCTGACCCGGGATCCGTCGGTGGCCCGGCTGCCGGCTGGAGTGACCGCGGCCGGGGGCGACCTGTCCGCGCCGGACAGCCTGGACGGCGTATTCGACGACGTGACCGCCGTGTTCCTGCTGGCCGGGTACCCGGACGCGCCGGGGCTGCTGGCCCGGATGGCGGACGCCGGCGTGCGCCGGGTGGTGCTGCTGTCGACCGGCGCGGTGGTGGGCGGCGACCTGGACAACTACGTGGTCCGGTTCAACGTGGTCTCCGAGGCCGCGGTCCGTGACTCCGCGCTGTCCTGGACCGTGCTGCGCCCCAGCGGCTTCATGTCCAACGCCCTGCGCTGGCGCCCGCAGCTGCAGGCCGGGGACACGGTCCGCGAGCCGTTCGCGGACCTCCCTGTGGCGGTCGTCGACCCGTTCGACATCGGCGTGGTGGCGGCCCGGGCGCTGACCGAGCAGGAACACGCGGGCCGCAGCTACCGGCTCACCGGCCCGCAGGCCCTGCGGCCGGCCGAGCGCCTGGCCATCCTGGGCGAGGCCCTCGGCCGGGACCTGCGGCTGGTGCCGCAGTCGGACCAGGAGGCCCGGACGGCGATGAGCGAGGTCATGCCGCCCCCGCTGGTCGACGCCTTCTTCGCGTTCTCCCGGGGCGGGACCTACCTCGATGACCAGGTCACCAGCACCACCGGCGACCTGCTGGGGCGGCCGCCGCGAACGTTCCGCGACTGGGCGCACGCGCACGCGGACGACTTCGCGCGGTAAGGCCCTTTCAGAATTTCAAATTTCTGACCCGGGGGCGGGCACGCCGTCGAGGACGATGACCGGGAATACCCGGTCGGTATTCTGCTCGTAACCGCCGGCGCCGTCGGAAACCAGCGCGTAGAGGCGGTCCCGCTCTTCCCCCGACGTCACCACCGCCCGGGCCTGGAAGGCCTCGTTCCCGAGCTCCACCGTCACCGCTGGATTGGCCCGCAGGTTGTGGAACCAGGCTGGGTGCCGGGGCGAGCCCGCCTTGGAGCCGATAACGAACACCCGGCCCTGATCGTCGACCGCGAACGCCAGCGGCACGGTCGTCGGCCGCCCGGTCCGCGCCCCGGTCGTGGTCAGCAGCAGGATCGGGAACGGCGGCTCGCTGACCACGCCACCGTTGGCGCGGAACTCGCTGATCACGCCCTGGTTGTAGGCCAGGAACTCCTCGTCGGACGGCACATTGGCCACGATTACCCTCTCAGTTTCTTGGCGAGACCCGCGGTGAACGATGGTCAGCCGGGAGTGGCCGGGGACGGCTCGGTCGCGCGGCGGCGGTCCGGGAACAGCTTCTGGGTGCGCTGGCGGACGGTGACCGCGACGCGGACCGGCCCGATGATCCGGCCCTGCAGGCGGCGGGCGACGTCCACGTGGTCGGCGGTCCAGATCATGCGGACGGCGGTGGCGGTGCCCTGGCCGTCCTCGCCGGACAGGTCGGTCCGGACCGCCTCGACCAGGCGGCCGTCGGCGGCCTCGTCCGGCGGCAGCTCGGCCGGTATCGCGCCCGGGTCGGTCAGCGCGGCCGCCATGGCCTGGTACCAGGCGGTGACCTGGTTCGCCTCGGCCAGCACCTCGTTGCGGGCCGCGGTCCGGTCGCCCGACGGCGCGCCGTCGTCCCGGCTCCACAGGTCGACCACGGCGTCGGCCGACAGCCGCAGCACCGTGACCCCGGTGATCAGCGTGGCCACATCGGGCAACGGCAGGTGCTTGACGCCGCTTTCGGCCAGGTAGCTGCGCCAGGCGTCGTCCAGCCAGCGGCCGGCCGCGGCCGCCCGCTGCTGGTCCGCGCGGGGGGCCGGGGTGGGCGGCAGCACGCTGTCGCACCGGACCACCCCGAAGTTCACCGCGCTGTCCAGGTAGCGGGCGGTGTCCGCGTAGGCCCCGGCCAGCGCGATGCCCAGCGCCGAGGCGGCCCCTCGCGGCCAGAACAGCAGCCCGACCACCAGGCTGACCGCGCAGCCGATGGCCACGTCCTCGATCCGGACCAGGCCGACCTTCCAGCCCGCGGGCGCGATGATGTTGTAGAGGATCAGCAGCGTGATCGTGAAGCTGGCCTGGCCCGCCGCGAACGAGGCGACGGCCGGCGCCAGCCCGGCCACCAGCACCGCGATCGGCAGCAGGATCCACAGCACGGTGTCGTTGGTGCCGATGCCGAGGATCAGCGCCCCGCCGATGATGAACCCGGCCAGGTTGCCGAGCAGCGCTCGCAGCACGTTCTGCCCGGTGCTGAATGCGCTCGACCGCAGCACGCTCAGCGTGCCCAGCACCACCCAGAACGAGTGCTGCACGCCGGTCAGGTCGGACACCAGCACCGCCAGGGCCAGCGCGATCGCCCCGCGCACGCTGTTGTGCAGCCAGACCGAGTGCAGCTCGAAGTGCGCGCCGGCCCGCTGCTGGGCCGACGACAGCGCGCCGCCCGCGCCTTCCGGCTGACGGCCCAGCAGCTGCTGCCACCAGGGCCGTTCCAGGGCGGCCACGGTCAGCTCGACGTTGGCCACGATGGCCGAGGTCGCGAAGCTCAGCTCCTGCGCCCGGAACGACGGGCCCAGCTCGGACACGTACTGCTCGGCCTGCGCGGTCGTTTCCGAGCTGACCCCGGTCAGGGCCATGGCCGCCCGCTCCATCGCGTCGCGCGACTGCCGGAGCCGGTCCAGGCCGGACTGCAGCGAGTCCAGCGGCCCGCGGCCCGCGTTCAGTAGCGCGGCGGCCTGATCCAGCAGGTCAGCGGCGGCCGTCTTGACCCGGCAGACCTCGTCGCTGAGCCGGTGGACGGCGGCCGGCATCTGGTCGATCACCGTCTCCAGCCAGATGATCTCGTCCACCAGCCGGACCAGCGTGCGGGCCGCGGTGGCGAGCCCGGTCGGCCGGTAGGGCGTGGCGAAGAACGAGGTCCGCAGGGCGGTCACCGCCGTGTTGGACTCGGCGGTGGCCGCGTCCAGGCTGGCCTGGGCGCTGTCCAGCGTCGCCTGGTCAGCACCGGCCGTCGCGGCCCGGGCGAACGCGGTCTCGGCCCGCAGCCGCGCGGTCAGCTTGGTGCAGGCCAGCACCACCGGCTGCCGCAGCGGATCGCGGGGCGGCGCGGGCCACAGCAGCCTGATGGCCACCAGCGAGACCGCGCCGGCCAGCAGCCAGCCCTCCAGCCGGTCGGGGATCGAGCTCACCGGCCCGCGCAGCGAGACCGGCAGGATGAAGGCCAGCAGCAGCGAGGTCGACGCGCTGGCCAGGGCCGAGCTGACCACCCCGGCGAACAGCACGAAGAACGCGACGACGAGCATGGCCAGCGCCGCCAGCCAGACCACGCGCGAGGCCAGCGTGCCCAGCACCACGAAGACCGCCCCGGTCAGGATCAGCGCGATCTGGTCGGACAGCCGTTCCCGCATCCGGCCGCCGAACGCCACGAACAGCAGCATCGACAGCGAACCGAACGCGGCGAACGTGGCCATGACCGGGTTGCCGATCACCTTCACGCTGAGCGCCAGCAGCGCGGGCATGAAGATCGCGGCCCGGCCGGCCCGGCGCAGCGCGAGCAGGCTGGCGTCCCGCGACCGGAGCCACTGCAGGCCGGCCGCCAGGTCGGAGCGGGATGTCATCGGCGGCTCATCTGGCGTTGAGGAGGTCACGGGCGGCCGCCGCGATGTGGTCGGCGTCGATCCCGGACGCGGCCAGCAGCTCCTGGGGGGTGCCCGAGCCGGGCATCTCGCGGACCGCGAGGTGGGTCAGCCACACCTTCTGCGGCCCGGCGTTCAGCAGCGCGTCGGCCACGGCCGAGCCCAGACCGCCCTCGGGGTGGTGGTCCTCGGCCACGACCAGGCGGCCGTTGGTGGCGGCCACCGCGGTGACCAGCGTCTCGGTGTCGATGGGCTTGACCGAGTACAGGTCGATGACCCGGGCCTGGATGCCGCCGGCGGCCAGCTGGTCCGCGGCGGCCAGCGCCTCGTGCAGGGTGACCCCGGCCCCGATCAGCGTCACCTGGTCCTCCGGGCTCGAGCGCAGCACCTTGGACCCGCCGATCGGGAACTTCTCCCCGGCCTCGTAGAGCACCGGGTAGGCACCCCGGGTGGTGCGCAGATAGCTGATCCCGACCCGGTCGGCCATCGCCCGGACCAGAGCGGCGGTGCTGTTGCCGTCGCTGGGGTAGAGCACGGTCGAGTCGTGCACCGCCCGCATCATGGCCAGGTCCTCCAGCGCCATCTGCGAGGGACCGTCGGCGCCGATCTCCACGCCGGAGTGCGAGCCGGACAGCCGGATGCTCGACCGCGAGATCGCCGCCATCCGGATGAAGTCGTAGGCGCGGGTCAGGAAGGCCGCGAACGTCGACGCGAACGGGGTGTAGTGGCGCACGGCCAGCCCGACCGCCGAGGCGACCATCTGCTGCTCGGCGATGTACATCTCGAAGTACCGGTCCGGGAACAGGTGCGCGAACTCGTCCGCGTGGGTGGAGTTGCTGACCTCGCCGTCCAGCGCCACCACCCGCGGGTTGTCGGCGCCGAGAGCGGCCAGCGCGTCGCCGTAGGCCTTCCTGGTCGCGACCTTGTCCCCGACCGCGTAGCGGGCCGACGGCACGTCACCTTCCGGGGCGGTCGGGTCCAGCCCGGGCTCGTGGTCCGGCGCCGGGGCGGGTAGCGGGCCGCGGACGGTCAGGTGCCGTTCGCCGCCCAGCTCGGCCACGGCGCGCTCGGCCATGTCTTCCGGGAACGGCTTGCCGTGCCAGCCGTCGGCGTCTTCCACCTCGGAGAACCCGCGGCCCTTGATCGTGCGGGCCAGGATCACGGTCGGCTGGGGCACCGCTCCGTCGGCGGCGGTCGAGAACGCCCGGTCGATCTCCTCCAGGTTGTGCCCGTCGATCTCCAGCACCCGGGCCCCGAACGCGGCCGCCCGGCTGGCGTACCGGTCCAGGTCCCATTCCCATTCGGTGGGCCCGCGCTGCCCGAGCCGGTTGACGTCGACGATCGCGATCAGGTTGGAAAGCTCATAAAAGGAGGCCTTGTCCAGGGCTTCCCAGATCGAGCCCTCCGCCATTTCGCTGTCCCCGCACAGCACCCATACGTGGTAGGGCAGCCGGTCCAGGTACTTGCCGGCCAGCCCGACCCCCACCCCGTCCGGCAGCCCCTGCCCGAGCGACCCGGTGGCCACGTCGACCCAGGGCAGGACCGGTGTCGGGTGACCCTCCAGCCGCGCGCCGAACCGCCGGTACTGGGTCATCAGCTCGTCATCGGACACCACCCCGACCGCCTTGTACACCGAGTACAGCAGCGGCGACGCGTGTCCCTTGGAGAAGATCAGGTGGTCGTTGCCGGGGTTGCCGGGATTGTCCCAGTCGTAGCGCAGGTGCCGCCCCACCAGCACGGCCAGCAGGTCAGCGGCCGACATGCTCGAGGTCGGGTGGCCTGATCCGGCGCTCGTACTGGACCGGACCGAATCAACGCGCAGCTGCGCGGCCAGCTCGGCGGCCGCGGCCAGGTCGATCCCGGTAAGCGACTGAGGGGTGCTGCCCATGACGGACTCCTTCGCTGGCTCTTTTTCGTTGTTCGCACGGATCCGTGGTCCCCCGCCCTAGCTTCCCCTGATGCCCCCGGCCTGTACGCGGCAGGGGTGGGATTGGGCGGCAAATTTTTCGGTCAGTGTCGTGCGGGACGTGGGTTCAATGTCGTGCGGGGCGGTACGTGCGGCGGAACTGCTCGTCGGTCACCGGCCAGCGTTCCCCGCCGTGGCCCTCGACCACCCAGTCGCCGGCCTGGGCCACCGCCTTGCCCTCGATCGTCCGCAGCACCTGAGACTCCCGGACCTGCCAGGCCCGGTAGGTCCCGATCCGGCGCCACCGCTCGCCGCCGACGTGCTCGTGGCTGACCAGGAACTCGGCCTCGCGGACGGTTCGCTCGTCGCCGTGGTCGTCGAGCACCCGCCAGTCCCCGGGATTCCCGGTCAGCTCGTCGCCGGACCGCCGGGTCCAGCTCCGCCGCGTCTGCAGCTTCTTGGCCTGGACGAACCCGACGCGCTCGTAGCGGGCCGCGTGCGGCGGGCCGCCGGTGGGCACGACCGGCACGAAGCCCGCGCCCTCGAGCCGGGCCAGCTGCTCCTTCAGGTAGTCGATCTGGCCTTGGCGGTCGCGGTCGGACAGCGCTGACCACGGCACTACCAGGCTGTTGATCAGGCTCTGGTCGCGCCCGGCGGCCCGTGTGCGGTGATGTGGGCCAGCCGCCGACCAGCCCGCCGCCAGCCGCCGTTGGTACCAGCGGGTGTGCTCGGCCCGGGCGATCTCCGCCAGCTCGCGGTCGTTCAGCTCGATGACGCTGCCAGCCTTGACCGACCGCAGCGGCAGCCAGCGCCGGCCTCGTTCCACCACGGCGGTCATGATCGAGCGGAGCTGCAGAATGTTGTCCTGGCGGAGGAACTCGTCCAGCTCCGGCCAGGAACGGCGGGCGGGCGGCGGCGGCTCGTTCGCGGCCGGGGGGTGACTGAGCCGGTAGCACTCGTGCCAGTGCCGCGCCATCCGCGTCCAGACGTCCTCCGGGACCTGGCCGTCCACCAGCAGGGCACGCTGAAACGGGTGCAGGCGGTCGAAGATCGCGTCGCTCATGCCTGCTCCATCCGAAGTCAGCACGAACACCGGGATGCCGGGGTGAAGCCGGGCCACGCGGCCGGCCTCGTGCATCGTATCTTCGGCCAGCCCGTCGACGATGGCAACCGCGCTCCCGGCCACGGTCGGCTCGGGCAGGCCGTCCAGCAGGGGGAGCAGCTGATCCTGCCACCGGCCCGGCATCTCCAGCACCGCGGGAAGCGTGTCCGCGCCCGGCGCGGAGGTGGCGAGAAACTCGCGCCGCAGGTCCCCGGCCCGCGGGTTGAGCAGCGTTATCTGGTCCACCGAGAGGGCCGTCGGCCCATGGCCGTTCAGGGACGGATGAGCGGCGACGGTCAGCTCGTGCCGTTCCCGGGCCCGGTGCCCCAGCTCCAGCAGCGTGGCCAGGGCCAGCGTGCTGTCCCCGCACAACAGCAGCTGCCGGGCCCCGGTCTGCAGGATCCGGTCGGCCAGCGCCGTGGCCGTCGATTCATGCGGGCACAATGCGTCGGCGAACCAGTGACTGGAGATCCCGCTGTGCCCCCCGCGCCAGTGGTCCGCGTGCCGGGGGTCGTCGATCCGTACCACCAGGTGGGGTTGCCGTTCCGGGTCCGGCCGCCGGTACCGCCGGGCCAAGATGCGATCGACGGCGTCCAGTACGGCTTCGTTCTCGCCCAGGTCGGTTCGGAGCGCGTAGACATAGCTGAGCGCGCAGCCCCGCCACCCGGCGATGATCGGCAGCAGAATCCGCTCGGAGGCGGGATTCCCCACCATGACGTGGGCCCGGGTGGCTCGGGCGTCTTCCAGCAGCGGGTGATTGCCATCGGGTTCGATGACCACAATCCGGTTCGGGCGGCCGGTCTCGGCCAGGCGCTGGAGCAGTGGCATCGTCAGCGAGTCGAGGCCGGTGAAGATCGTGGCGTCTTTGACGAACCGGGCCTTGAGCCGGGCAAGCGGTTCGCGCCACAGCACCCCGGCCGCCGTTACCGCCCCGATCAGCGTGGCCCCCAGGCAGATGATCTGGCCCAGTTGCAGGCCGAGCGGTACCTGGCCGGGGCAGGTGCCGGTCCCGTAAGCCTGCGGCGAGTTACCTACATAAAGGCCGAGCACCCCGGCCACCACCGACGTCCCGGTCTCCCCGCCCCGGCACGGTGCCAGAGCCGCGGTCCCCAGCACCGCTCCGACGGCCACCATCGCCGCGACGGTAACCAGCCCCACCACCCGGCTCTGCATCCTGCGAGGCCACCAGAATGCCGCCCAGGTGGCCAGCCAGACGAGGAGCGCCACCAGCAGGGTGACATTGTTCGCCGGCCGCAGGTCGACCCGCCACCAGACTTCGCTGGCCGTCAGCCATTTCGGATCGTGGGCAGTGACCCAAGCACCCCAGGACAGGTAAGCGGTGACGAACAGCCCAGCCAGTGCCGGAACGACCCAAAGCGCCATCCGGTTCACGTGAAACCACGCGAGCCGGTTGGTCATCACGGCTCCCATCCCCGAGCAATGGCTCAATATATGGACATTAGTGCCGCAAATACCACAATTAGACAGATGGGTGTTTCAGCTGTCAACCAATCGAAGCGCCCGGCAGAGCGCTTAATTCGCAGTAACAACTCTTGCGTCACTTTGACCACGTGCGTATCCGGTATGCATTCAGACGGTGCAACACTGAATACCGGCTGAACCTGTGAGGCAAGAGCAGTCTCTGTGGTGACTCCAGCCACTCTGGTCCATGGGCTGATCTCTCACGCCGCCGCCCGAGTAACTCCCGCAGGTCGTCGCGTTTGTCCAGGGCGCCTGCTCCGTGGAGGGCTGCAGTTTGCGTTGGGCGCTCCAGCCCCTCACTCACCCGGGGCGCTGCGCTCAGGTGGCGGGATCGGGCGCAGGCTTATTTGCTATCGAACAGATCTTTGTCGACGGAATGTTAACTTCAGCAGGTTTGCCCAAGTAGATGACTTAGGCCACCTAGATCACCAACGTCGTCATAACCTCTGTTTCAACTTCGTATCAACGTTGAATTGCGTACCAACTAGGACCCCAATCGGCTACAGTCAGCCGTCACCGACCCTCGTGGTCGTGCCCTGGGTCTTCTGCTGGGTTCCTGCCTTTCTGACGCCACCCGGCAGGCCTCTTCCCCTCGTTCGTTGATGTCTGTCGGATAGGACAGGACATCTATGCCCTGATGCCCGGTTGAACTTCGAAAAGCATTGGCTTCTAAGGGGTCCTCGTGACCGAAACAGATCGCATTATCTGGCTGCTTATAGCTGTGATTATTTCTCTGTTGTCTGGTGGTACGGCAGCCCTGCTGAGCTGGATGGCGGATAAAAGTGTGTCATCCGCCGTTCGCGCTGCGGGTGTGGCTTTTGCGGGCACGTTTAGTCTTCTCGTGGTGACGTACATCTTTGTGGGCACTGGCCAGTTAGCCGATGGATCCGATCACGGCACTTTGTCTCACACCAATTTTCGCGAGAGGTATTCATATTGGAGCGGCTGTAGGCGCGCTGCTCAGAAAGGTGCCGGGCGGCGTTTGATCGCACCGGTCAAGCCGCCCTGGCAGACGCGCCATGCCACATCGAGCACGAGCGTCGACATGAATCCTGTCCCGAAAGTGGTGGGTACAGCCCCGCCGGACCGGCAGTCGCCGACCCTGAGTTGGCAGGCGCCTCAGGCTGCCACCGCGCCCGGCGGGGCTGTCGCGACGGCCAAGTTCGCCCGGGTCGGTTGCCGCAGCCCGCGCGGCGCGGCCGCTGGCCGGATTTGCCGCACATCGCACGCTTCGAGTAGGAAATCTAATTGATACGGCTAAGGTGGAAGTTCAACCTCTACGCGAGAGTTCCCAGGGCGGCCAAAGCGACATCTGGGACAGTCGCGTTACCGATCCGTAGTTATTAAGTCACCAAAGCCCGTGCGATCCGGTGTCCACCGATCGGCTGACGGACTAAGATCCCCGTGAAAAACCTTGGCGCACGGGGCCTGGCGCAATCGAGACGCCCATCCGGGACTGGCGCTGGTCGGATCGCCCGCGTAGGGGCGTCCGGCTGCGTCTCCGGCCAGCTGTGGGGTCGATTACAGCCCAAACCTAAGGGCCGAGATCGTGTCGGGCCGACTCCTGCAGTCGGTCTATCCCTGTACAGGAGAGTCATGCTTGCTATCGATGAAAGACCAAGGGAAGTCGCTTCGCCCGTGACCAACCTCAGCCAGGTCCCGCTTTCTGAAATTGGCGCGGATTTTTCCGACAGCGCTATTGCCCGCGTCCTTGGTGAATCACTGAACCCCCCGGTCCCGGTCGCGGCGTTCAGTTCCTCAATATAGGCAAGCTGACTCCCGTGCGCAAGCCATTGATTCCATTGAATCAGTTCGTGCTCAAAATTCATAGCCGATGTGATCTTGCCTGCGATCATTGCTATGTATACGAAAGCCCGGACGAGAGCTGGCGCACGCAGCCCAAGATGATGTCCGATGCAGTAACTCTGAAGACGGCCGAGCGGATTGCCGAGCATGTTGCCCAGCATGACCTCGACGCCGTTCAGATCGTACTGCACGGCGGTGAGCCATTGCTCGTCGGACCGCGCTCCATGCGGGAAATCATCGGTCGGCTACATTCAGCTTTGGCGAGCAAATGTCGTCTCGATCTGCGAATCCATACCAACGGTATTCGTCTGAATGAACAGTTTTGTGAGCTGTTCGCCGAGTACGGCGTCAAGGTCGGTATCTCACTGGACGGCGATCAGACGGCCAACGATCGTCATCGTCGTTATGCGGACGGTCGCAGCAGTTACGGGCACGTGACCCGTGCCATCGGACTGCTGCAGACCGAGCGCTTCCGGCCACTGTTCGCCGGGCTTCTCTGCACGATCGACATCGCCAACGATCCGATCGTGGTCTACGACGCATTAATGTCGTTGCGGCCGCCGCGGGTGGACTTCCTGCTGCCCCACGCCACCTGGGACGACCCGCCGGTCCGGACTCAAGCTGCGGGCAGTGAGTACGCGGACTGGCTGATCGCCATCTTTAACCGCTGGCTGGCGGACGGGCAGCCGTTCGGGATCCGGACGTTTGAGTCGATCATCTCGACGCTGACGGGGGGACCACCGCTCACCGAAGCGCTGGGGCTGACGCCATCGGATCTGGCCGTGGTCGAGACCGATGGCAGCTACGAGCAGGTCGACTCGCTCAAGAAAGCGTTCAGCGGGGCCCCGGAGACCGGGCTCAACGTGTTCGCTGATCCGCTGGACACCGTGGCGCGCCATCCCGGGATCGTCGCCCGGCAGCAGGGCCTGGCCGGCTTGTCCGAGACCTGCCAGGCCTGTCCGGTCGTCACCAGTTGTGGTGGCGGTCTCTACACCCACCGGTACGGCTCGGCCGCAGGAAGTGGCCCGGCACCCCGGTATTTCCAGACCACCGGCTTTGCCTATCCATCCGTCTACTGCCCCGACCTGTTCACGCTGATCACCCACATCGAGAGCCGGCTGGCCGATGTGGGACGGGACCAGCAGGAGACCATGAACCACACCATCAGCGACAGCAACTTCCGGGCGCTGGCGGCGGGCTTCGGCGAGGCGGACGCCGTCGCTCAGCTCATCGAGGCGCAGCAGAGCGTGCGGCGGGCCCTGCTCGCGGGGGTGTATCAGGCCGGCAGCTCGTCGGCTGCCGTCCCGGAACTGGCCCGGCAGGCCGTGCGAGACGCATGGGCCGTTCTGGCCACGGTCGACCAGGTCGGCCCCGACGTGCTGAACCAAGTGCTCGCCCATCCGTACGTGCGGACCTGGGCCGTCCGGTGCCTCGAGCAGCTGAGGAGCACAGCGTCTCCGGACCCGGCTGAGGCCGGGCCACGGCAACTTCCGGACCTTGCCCAGGACCTCGGACATTTCGGTGCGATCGCCGCGGTGGCCGCGATCCGCGCTTCGTCGCCCGCCAAGGTGACCGTCCCGGTGGTGGACGGTGCGGTGCACCTGCCGACCCTGGGCCGCCTGCTGATCGGCTCAGATCCTGAGCAGCTGAACAGCCGGGCCGCTCTCGTGGTGGTCGACGGCGGAGTCGCCGACGTTCACGTAGGCGACCGCACCTGGACACTCGAGCTGGCCGGCATCGAACGCGGGTCGCCTGATTGGGAACCGGTCCGGAAGCTGCGTGCCGGCGACGCCTGCGTGGCGCTGGAGGACACCGACCCGTACCGCAATTGTCATCAGTGGCCCGCTGCGCCTCGTCTCACCGACCGCGAGTTCGCCCAGTGGGAATTGTCCTTCCAAGATGCCTGGCGCATCATCGAGACCGATCACCGCGCTTACGCCCCGGGCCTAGCCGCCGGGCTGAGCGTGCTGATGCCGCTGCAGGCCGGACCGGACGGCAAGGACATCAGCGCGGCCGCCCGGCAGGCGTTCGGCGCCGTGGGGGCAGCCCTGCCCGACGATCCAGTAACGCTGGCGCTGCTCCTCATTCACGAGTTCCAGCACGTGAAGCTGGGTGCTGTCCTGGATCTCTACGACCTGTTCGATCCATCCGACAACCGGCTGTACCACGCTCCTTGGCGGGAAGACCCACGGCCGTTCGAGGGTCTGTTCCAGGGCACCTACGCCCACCTCGCGGTGTCGGAATTCTGGCGGGTACGTGCACAGCTGGCAATGGGATCCGCCGCCGGGGAGGCCAGTCAGCGCTACCACCGCTGGCACGCTCACACGCGGAACGCGATCGACACGCTGGCGGGCTCGGGGACGCTGACTCCGCTCGGCGCACAGTTCGTCGAGCACATGCGTCAATCTGTCTAATTTGAGACAGCTGGGAACGCCAGAGTTTACTCTGAGACGTGAGTAAACAAAAGAAATAAGAGTGACCTGATTTAGCTAAACTGTCTCGCTGCGCCGGGTATTCGGACTCTGGCTGCTTACCGAAAAGTCCTATATCATCACTTCCTCAGGTGCCGCCGCGGGCCGAAAACGTCCCGGCGAAGCTTTAGGGGAGGTCGGCTGACGTGCAGCTCGACGGGGGCAGTGAATCGGTGATTCCAAGCCACCAGAATCGGCCGTATTTTTTTCTCAGCTACGCTCGCACGCCTAAGCGTGACCCAGCCGATAAAACCGATCCGGACCGCTGGGTGTACAAGCTCTACAAGGACTTGTGCGATGAAATTTTACAAATGACCGATGCCCAGCCCGGTGAGGCTGGGTTCATGGACCGGGACAGCAAGCTCGGCTCCGAATGGTCGCCCGATCTGATGAGCGCGCTCAAGGCATGCCGGGTCTTCGTCCCGCTTTACTCTCGTCGCTATTTTGAAAGCGACAATTGCGGCCGGGAATGGTTTGCATTCGCGCGCCGGGAGGTCATCCACCGCGCCGAAGACGGTGGCGGCGCCAGCGCCATCGCGCCGGCCCTGTGGACGAGGCTGGACCGGGACCACATGCCCGAGGTGGCCAGGTCCTTTCAGTACGACCACACCGATCTCGGCGCCCGTTACTGCGCCGAGGGCTTCTACGGGATCATGAAGCTGCGTAACTATCGCGCGGACTATCAGCGCGCGGTCCACCGCCTCGCCGAGCGCATCATCGAGATCGGTGACCGCAGCGTGGCGTACGCGGACGACGACGTCCAGGACATGGAGCGCAAGGACTTCGAATCCTTGCCCAGCGCCTTCGGCCCCGCCAGCGCCCGTCGGACCTCGAACGGCCAGCTGCAGATCTCGGTCCTGGCGCACGACACGTCGACACTGCCGCCCGGGCGGGCCAGTGACTACTACGGGCAGAGTCCGCATCGCTGGAGCCCGTACCGGCCCACCTATCCTCGCCCGCTCGCCGATTACGCAGTCGAACTGGCGAAAAAGTGCCTGGATTGCGAGCCGCGATTCGAGGCATTCGAAAACGATACGCCGACCCAGACCGGGCTGACTCCACCCGGCCTTTGCTTGGTGGACGCCTGGGTCGCCCTTTCTGATTCGCATGTGGAACGGCTGAACGCGCTGAATCAGATCACCGAGCCCTGGGTCAGCATTCTGGTGCCGTGGAACAGTCAGGACGAGGGAATGAATGCGGCTGCTAAAGACATCCGCCAGAAACTGCACCAGCATCTGCCACGTAAACTCGACGGCGTGCCACGGCGGTGCCGGATGGCGGCCGACGGTATTCCCACCATGGGAGATTTCAGTCAGCTGCTGCCTGAAATGACGATGATCATGCTGAAACGATTCCGCAAAAGCGCCCCGGCCCATCCGCCTGAAGGGCCGGCGCTGGGCCGCCCGCGGCTGCGTCAAGCCGTTCCCGACGATTTCGGAGGTGCACGATGAGCGACTCGGGTCCGGGCCAGATCATCACGTTCTATTCCTACAAAGGCGGGACCGGCCGCACGATGGCCATGGCCAATGTGGCCTGGATCATCGCCAGCAATGGGAAGCGAGTGCTGACGGTCGACTGGGACCTGGAATCACCGGGGCTGCACAAGTTCTTTCATCCGTTCCTCGATCCGTCGACGGTGGAGGCCACCCCGGGTGTCATCGAGATCATCAATGACTACGCGGCCGCGGCCACCAGCTACGGGCCACGGAGCGACGACTGGTACCTGGAGTGCGCCCGGGTGGACCGGCACGCGGTCTCGCTGGACTGGACGTTCCCGGAGGGTGGCCGCCTGGACTTCCTGTCGGCCGGGCGGCAGAACCGGGACTACTCATCGGCCGTCTGCTCGCTGGACTGGGACAACTTCTACGACCGGCTGGGTGGCGGCCGGTTCTTCCGCGCGCTGCGCGACGACATGAAGCGCAACTACGACTACGTGCTGATCGACAGCCGCACCGGGTTGTCCGACGTGGCCGACATCTGCACGATCGAGCTACCCGACGTGCTGACCGTCTGCTTCACGCTCAGCGACCAGAGCATCGAGGGTGCGGCCAACGTGGCCCGGCAGATCAGCGGCCGCTACCGGGAGCGCAACATCCGGGTCCTGCCGGTCCCGATGCGCATCGAGGACGGCGAGAAGGAGAAGCTCGACGTCGGCCGGTCGCTGGCCCGCACCCGCTTCGAAGGCTTCCCCGCCGGGATGACCCAGGAGACCGCCGCCCTGTACTGGGCGTCGGTAGAGGTGCCGTACAAGCCGTTCTACGCGTTCGAGGAGATCCTGGCCACGTTCGGCGACGATCCCGGTTCGCCCGCCTCGCTGCTGTCCTCGTTCGAGCGGATCACCGACTCGGTGACCGACGGCGAGATCTCCTCGATGCGACCGATCGCCGAGGAAGTGCGGCTGCAGTACAAGGAGATCTTCGCCCGGCGGCAGCCGTCGGTACTGACCCAGATCTACCTGAGCTACGCGCCCGAGGACCGGATGTGGGCCGATTGGATCGAGGCGGTACTGACCCGGGCGGGCTTCCGGGTCGTACCGCGCAGCACGATGGCCAGCGGGACGCCGATCGACGTCGAACTTCAGGCCGAGCGGGAGTTCCAGGGTGCCCCTCGGGCCGTTGCCGTGCTCACTTCCGCCTACATGCATTCGGCCGAGGGCCGGGCCGCCTGGAAAGCTCTGTCGGCGGCGGATGCGGCCGGGACGCACCGCCAGTTTGCCCCGGTCCGCGTCACCGATGTCCGAATCACGGAGCCGTTCACCGACCATCAGGTCTTCGACCTGGCCCGGATGGACGAGGACCAGGCCGCCGCGAAGCTCCTGTGGGCCCTGGACCGGCCGGTCCAGCCGCTGGGCGGCAGTCCCGCTTCGGCCGAAAAGCCACGGTTCCCGGGCCGGGTCCCCCCGATCTGGAACGTGCCGGCCCGCAACGCCGACTTCACCGGGCGGGCCGCCATCCTGGAACGGATCCGGGACAAGCTGGCCGGTGGCGGTACCGCGACGGTGGTCGCGCTGGCGCTCCACGGGCTCGGCGGAGTGGGCAAGACCCAGCTGGCGCTCGAGTACGCGCACCGGTTCATGGCCGACTACGACCTCGTCTGGTGGATACCTTCCGAACGGGCCGACGAGATCAGCGGCGCCCTCGCGGACCTGGCGCGCAAGCTGGGCCTCAAGGTCGGCGACAACGTGGCCGAGGCCGCGGAGGCCGCTCTGGAGGAGTTGCGCCGGGAGACGGTCCCGCACTGGCTGCTGATCTTCGACAACGCTGATGACCCCAAGCAGGTCGAGCCGTACCTGCCCACCGGCTCCGGCCATGTGCTCATCACCTCGCGCGACCAGGCCTGGACGCACACCGCCGAGCCGATCGAGGTGGACCTCTTCACCGAGGAGGAGAGCGTCGCCCACCTGCTCCGCCACGTGCCCGACATGGACGCGGCCGAGGCCCGGACGGTCGCCGAGGCACTGGGTAACCTGCCGCTGGCGGTGGAACAGGCGAGCGCGTGGCTGGAGCAGACCGGCATGCAGCCCCGCGACTACGTGGCTGAGCTGGCCACTCAGGCCACTCGGATCCTGGCTATGAACCAGCCGTCGGACTACCAGACACCGGTCGTTGCCACCTGGAACCTGTCCTTCGAGCGGCTCAAGGAACAGTCACCCGCGGCCGTGCGCCTGCTGCAGCTGCTGGCCTTTTTCAACCCAACTCCCATCTCCATGACACTGCTCTACCGAGAAGAGCTTTATTCGGTCGTCCTGTCGGCTGATGAGGCCATCCACGGGCAGATCATGCTGCCCCGGGTGATCCGCGACATCAGCCGGCTTGCGCTGATCAAGGTCGATCAGGCGAGTAGGTCGCTGCAGATCCACCGGCTGGTCCAAGCCGTGATCCGCTCCCAGCTCACCGACGAGGGGCAGCTGGCGGTCAGACACAACGTGCACAAAGTACTGGCTGGGGCACGACCCGAGCAGGGCGATTCCGCCGACCCGGCCAACTGGCCCACTTACGAGCTCATCTGGCCTCACCTGGTGCCGTCGGTAGCCGAGGAATGTGACGAAGCCCGTACTCGCCAGCTGCTTATCGACTGGGTGCGCTACCAGTGGATACATGGAGAGTTCGAATCCTGCCTGCGCCTGGCCCAGCGTTTGCAGAACCTGTGGACCAACCGGCTGGGGCCGGATGATCCTCAGACTCTGAACCTGCAATTTCAGATGGCCAACGTACTTCGCAGCCAGGGCCGGTTCACCGAGGCGCGCGATCTGGACACTTATGTGCTCGAACGACAGCGAGAGGTGCTGGGAAACGAGCACCTGCTCACTCTGACCACCGCCAACGGGCTGGGCGCGGACTTGCGGACCCTCGGTGAGTACCAGCTGGCCCTCGACCTGGACCGGCAGACCTACGAGAGCCTGAACGACCAGTTCGGCGAGGATTTCGACCGGAGCCTGGTCGCCGCCCACAACCTGGCTTGCTCGATGCGCCTGACCGGCGACTACCGGGGGGCTCGCCGTCTCGACCAGGAAAACTATGACCGCTGCCGGGCCGTTCGCCAGCCGGATCACCCGGAAACGCTGCTGGCCGGATGGAGCCTGGCCAGCGACATGCGGCTGGAGGGTGACTTCCGGGATTCCGTGGAGTTGCTCCGGCAGATCTGGGAGAAGTACCAGCTGGTGCTCGGTGACGACTTGCCGGCCACGCTCCGCGCCGCCACCAGTCTGGCTGTCTCACTACGCAAGGCCGGTGAGCAGTCCGAGGCGATGAAGCTGGCCCTGGACACCTACGAACGCTACGAACGCCACTACAGCAGCAATTCACCCGAGTCCCAATTGTGCGCCATCAACTTGGCCTGTGACTTCGCTGCCGCGGGCAACATGGCGCGGGCGCTGACCCTGGTCACCGAAGTCAGAAGCGCGCTGGAGGCCAGCCTGAGAGCGGACCATCCGCACACGCTGGTGGCGACCAACAACCTGGCCTGCTACCTCCGCTGCGACGGGCGGCTGGACGAGGCGCTCAGGCTGACCGAGGACACGTTGCGGAGGATGCGCCGCCAGCTCGGCGAGATGCACCCTTACACGCTGGCGGCCGCGGTCAACCGGGCCAACTGTTACGGCGACGCCCGGGAGTACGCCGCGGCCGAGGCGCTCGAGCGGGAGACGATCTCCCGGCTGGAACAAGCCCTCGGGCCTGAGCACCCGGACACCCTGATCTGCCGGGCCAACCTTGTGATCACGCTACGCGGAGCCGGCCAGGACCGGGAAGCCAAGGAGATGAAGGCGAAGATCCTGTCCGACTTCAGCCAGGTTCTCGGCACCGGCCACCCGGATGCGGTGCAGCTGCGCGAGGGCCAGCGCATCAATCGGGACCTGGAACCGCAGCCGTTCTGATGGGAGGGAACTGGGCGGGATCAGCCGCCTGTTCCCTCTGAGAGCCAGCGCAGGATGTCCGGCAGCACGTCCAGCGCCCCGAAGTGGGCCGCCCCCGCCTGCACGACGACGGCCGCATTGGGAATGCGGTCCGCCAGCCAGCGGGCGTGGCTGACCGGCGACAGGTTGTCGCTCGCCCCGTGCCAGAGCAGCACCGGGACCGTCACCGTAGCCGGTTCGAAGCCCCAGGGTGAGTAGAACGCGAGCGCGTCGTCGATCCAGCCGAATGCCGAGGTCCGAAGGGCTTCCGCGTAGGTCTCCAGCAACATCGAGCGGATACCCCGGTCGGCGACGACCCGCTGGTCCGGGTCGGGCAGGTCGGCCTGCAGGCTCCGCAGCAGGCTGGCGGGGTCGGCCCGGACCGCGACAGCAGCCGCCTCGGTGCGGGCCGCGAGCCCCGCGTACCCGTCGGCCGCGGCCGTGTACTCGGCCACGTTGGACTGGTTCATCCCGTCGAACCAGTCGAGACCCTCGGCTTCCCGGGGGGCCAGCCCGACGAGGACAGCCGCTCTGGTCACGCGGTCTGCGAGCAGGGCCGCGCAGGCTAGCGCGTGTGGCCCGCCGCCGGACCGGCCGACGACTGCGAACTTGCCCAGGCCGTAGGCGTCGGCGATGGCCAGCACGTCGGCGGCCGCGTCGGCCACCCGTCGGCCTTCGTGGCGGTCGGATTCGCCGTACCCGGGTCGGTCGAAGGCGATGAGCCGCACGCCGAGGCGGTGGAGGACGGCGGGGCGGGGGTGCGGCCCCAGCCGGCTTCCCGGTGTCCCGTGCAGCAGGAAGAGGGGTTTTCCCTCCGGGTCGCCGTACACCTGGGTGGACAATTGCCGGCCGTCGGGGGCCTTCACCTGATAACTCAAGATCAATTCCTGCCGTTTTCACACCGTTTGTAACAGATAAACCAATTCATCATCGGTATGGTGCCGCCGATAAGCAACGGTGGAAGGCCCTCGAAGCGAAACGGTCAGCCCGCTGTGGCGCTCGGCGCTGTCGCCTGCCTGGGGTGCCCTGCTCGTCGGCCGCTGGCCCGGCCACGGACAGGATCGCCAGCGGCCTCAGCCGCCGGCGCCGACGACCCGCAGGGCGAACGCGCCGTACTCGCGGGCGACATAGGTGTCCGAGAGCCGCCCGGAAGGCCGGAACCACGACTTGGCGCCGTTGCCCATCTCCAGGACGGCGAAGGCGGCCAGGGCCGGATCGGCGGTCTCGAACCGGCCGGCCCGGCAACCCTCGGCGATGATCGTGCGGACCCGGCCCGCGTAGCGGTCGCGCTTGGCCACGATGGCGGTGCGGTTGGCGGGCTCGAGGCTGCGGACCTCGGTGTTGCAGACCGTGACCTCGGCCGGGTTGCGCAGGAAGTCCAGCACCAGCGACTCAGTGGCCGCCCGCAGCTGCTCGGACACATCATCCACGCCGGTCAGGGCCTCCTCCTGGGCGTCGAGGGCGCGGTCCATGGCCTTGTCCATGATCGCGAACAGCATGTCCTGCTTGGACGTGACGTGGTTGTACAGGCTGGACGCGCGCACGCCCAGAACCTCGGCCAGGTCCTTCATCGAGGTGCCGCGGTAGCCGCGCTCGGCGAACAGCTCGCAGGCCGTGTCAATGACCGTGGCCCGGCTGAGGCCCGCCAACATTGACCGCTCCATGCCCAGCACTCTACGGTAACTAATGAACGTTCGTTAGTATCGGCGCGGGAGGAGCCCGCGTCTGGGGCGGGAAGAGCCCGCCGCCACCGGGAGGAGACCCGATGACCACCTCCGAGGCCTGGGAGCTCGACGCCGAGCACGAGGACTTCCGGGCCAGCGTCCGCTCGTTCGTGGACCGCCGGGTCCGCCCAGTGGTCGAGGAGGCCGAGGAGAAGGGCCGCCCGCCGGCGGCGCTGCTGAAGGAGATGGGCAGCGCCGGGCTGCTGGGCCTGGCGGTGCCCGAGGAGTACGGCGGCGGCGCCGGTGACGCGCTGGCCATCGTGGTGCTGTCCGAAGAACTGGCCCGGGCCAGCGGGGGCATCGCGGTGACCGCGCTGGTCACCGGCTACATGTCCACGCCGCACATCGCCAAGTTCGGCACCGACGCCCAGCGCGCCCGGTACCTGCCGGGCCTGGTGGCGGGGGACAAGATCGCGTCGATCGCGGTCACCGAGCCCGGCGCCGGGTCCAACGTCGGCGGCATCACCACCCGGGCCACGCCGGCCGACGGGGGGTTCCGGCTGGACGGGACCAAGATGTTCATCACCAACGCCGGCATCGCCGACGTGCTGATCGTGGCCGCCCGGACCTCGCCGGACGGGCATCGCGGCATCACCACGTTCATCGTGGACGCCGGCAACCCCGGTCTGTCGCTGGGGCAGCCGCTGCGCAAAATGGGCTGGCACGGCTCGGACACCCGCGAGGTCATCCTGACCGACTGCTTCGTGCCGGCCGACGCGATCCTGGGCGAGGAGAACCGCGGCTTCTACCAGATCATGTCGGCGTTCCAGCTGGAGCGGCTGACCCTGGCGGCCATGGGCATCGGGCACGCGGCCGAGTGCCTGGCCGCGGCCACCGCCTACGCCAAGGACCGCGACGTGTTCGGGGTGCCGCTGATCAGCAAGCAGGCGATCCGGCACCGGCTGGCCGCGCTGTCGGTCGAGCTGGAGGCGGCTCAGCTGCTCACCTACCGGGCCGCCGCCCGGATGGACGCCGGGCACCCGGAGGCCGAGGCCTCGGTGGCCAAGGCCAAGTACCACGCGGCTATCGCCGCCTGCCACATCGTCGACGAGTGTGTGCAGCTGTTCGGCGGCAGCGGCTTCCTGGAGGAGACGCCGGTGGCCCGGCACTACCGGGACGTGCGGGTGCTGCGGATCGGCGGCGGCACCGACGAGATCCAGCTGGAGATCCTCGCCAAGGATCTGCCCGCGTGACCAGCGAGGCCAGCGAGGCGTCTGAGGTCGCCGGGACTGTTGGGACTGGCGCAGTCGAAGGGGCAGAGGAGGCTGGCGGGGTCGCCGGGGCTGGTGCGGCTGACGGGACGGCCGAGGTCACGGAGGCTGGCGGGGCTGACGGGGCCGAGAAGGTTCGGCGGGCCATCGTTGCGGCTGAGCGGGGCAATGACACCTCGCGCTGGCCGGACAAGCTGCCGGTGGCCGACCGGCTGGCCGTCCTGCTCGACCCCGGCTCCTGGCGCGAGGACGGCCTCCTGGCCAACGCCGCCACCGACGGTATGCCCGCCGACGGCGTCCGCACCGGGGTCGGGCGGATCCACGGCCGCCCGGTCGCGGTGATCGCGCACGACTTCGCGGTCAAGGCCGGCTCGTGGGGTCGGCTGACGTGCGAAAAGCAGGTCCGGATCCTGGAGCGGGCCGACCGTGACCTGCTCCCGGTGGTCTACCTGGTCGACTCGGCCGGCGGGCGGCTCACCGACCAGCTCGGCTTCTTCTCCGACCGGCGCGGGGCGTCGCGGATCTTCCAGCTGCAGGTGGCGCTGTCCGGCCGGGTGCCGCAGATCTGCTGCCTGCACGGCCCGTCGGCGGCCGGGGGCGCCTACATGCCGGCCTTCACCGACTGGGTGGGCATGGTCGAGGGCCACGCCTCGATGTACCTGGCCTCGCCGCGGGTGGCCGAGAAGGTCACCGGCGAGCGGACCACGCTGGAGGAGATGGGCGGCGCGGTCATGCACGCCACCATGTCCGGCTGCGCTGACGAGGTGTTCGGGTCGGACTGGGAGGTCATCGCGGCCGCCCGGCTGCTGCTGTCCTACCTGCCCGGCAGCTGGGAGCAGCGGCCGCCGCCCGGCCCGGCCGCCGGACCGGCCCGCACCGACTGGGACGGCGTGATCCCGGCCGCCGAATCGGAGGGCTACGACGTCCGCGAGGTCATCGAGGGACTCGTGGATGCGGAGACCTTTTTCGAAATAAAAAGTAGCTGGGCGGAGGAAATCGTCGTCGGGCTGGCCCGGCTGGACGGCCGCGTGGTCGGCCTGGTCGCGAACCAGTCGCAGGTCCGCAGCGGCGCGATCTTTGTGGACTCGGCCGACAAGGCCGCCCGGTTCATCACCATGTGTGACGCTTTCAATATTCCGCTGATCTTCCTGCACGACGTGCCCGGGTTCATGGTCGGGGTGGCGGTCGAGCGGCAGGGCATCATCCGCCACGGCGCCAAGATGATCACCGCGATGGCCAGCGCCGAGGTGCCCAAGTTCTCGGTGATCCTGCGCAAGAGCTACGCAGCCGGGTACTACGCGATGTGCGCGCCGGGCTTCGAGCCACGCGCTTCGATCGCGCTGCCGACCGCGACGATCGGCCCGATGGCGGCCGAGGCCTCGGTCAACGCCATGTACGCGCGCAAGATCGCCGACATCGCCGACCCGGCCGAGCGGGAGGCCTTCATCGAGGCGCGCGTCGCCGAGCAGCGCGCCGACATCGACCTGGTCCGGCTGGCCAGCGAGCTGGTGGTGGACGCGGTGGTGGAGCCCGCCGGCCTGCGGGGTGAACTGATCGCCCGGCTCGCCGAGGCGGAAAACTGGACCCGCCGGCCACCGCGCCGGCATCATCACATCAGCCCGGTTTGATTCCTGAATACACACGACCCGTCACCTGGCGGGCAGCCCGCCGCCGAGCGGGCCTTGTTGGGGAGGATGTCTATGGCAGACAATCTCAGCCAGTTGCTGGCCACCCCGCTGCAGCCGCTGCGCGAGCCGTGGCAGTCGGCCGAGCAGGCCAGCCTGCTGGCGGTCGCCCGGGCCCGGCACGACCAGAGCCCGGACGCCTACTGGACCTGGGTCGCGGAGCAGCAGCGCTGGATGCAGCCGTGGGACACGGTACGGACCGGCGAGCTGGGTGATTTCACCTATTTCGGCGGCGGCCGGATGAACGTGGCCGACAACTGCGTGGACCGCTGGGCCGAAGATCCCGCCACCGCGAACAAGACCGCGGTGATCTGGGAGGGCGAGCCCGGCGACGTGCGCACGGCCAGCTACGCCGAGCTGGCCAGCGAGGTCAGCCGGCTGGCGGGCGCGCTGGCCGAGCTGGGCGTGACCAAGGGCGACGTGGTCGCGATCTACATGCCGAACGCGATCGAGGCGTTCACCGCGGTGCACGCCTGCAACCGGATCGGGGCCATCTACACGATCCTGTTCTCCGGCTTCGGCCCGGACGCGGTCCGGTCCCGGCTGGAGGCCTCCCGGGCCAAGCTGGTCATCGTGCTCGACGCCTCCTACCGGCGGACCCGGCTGATCCCGCTGCTCGACACCCTGCGGACGGCCCGCGCGCAGGTCAGCACCGTCGAGCACACGATCGTGGTCGACCGCACCGGGCGGGCGCTGCCGCTGCAGGACGGCGAGATCTCCTACGCCGACGCGCTGGAGCTGGCCCCCGGGGGCACCCCGGCGGTGCCGCTGGAGGCCAACGAGCCGGCCTTCCTCATCTTCACCAGCGGCACCGAGGCCCGGCCCAAGGGCGTGGTCCACAGCGTGGCCGGATTCCTGCTCGGCACCTGGGCCAACGTCCGCTGGCAGGTCGCCCCCGAGGACGGCGACGTGTACTGGGTGGCGGCCGACGTCGGCTGGCTGACGTTCCCGATCCAGGCGGTGGTGGGCGGCCTGGCCAACGGCATGACCGTGGCCTGCTTCGAGGGGGCGATGGACACCCCGACCAACGCGCGGTTCTACGAGATCTGCGAGAAGCACCACGTGACCAAGGTGCTGGGGGCGCCGACGCTGCTGCGCATGCTGCGCAAGTACGGCGACGACCTGGCCGCCGCCCACCCGCTGCCGGAGCTCAAGCTGGTCACCGTCCAGGGTGAGCCGCTGGACGGGGAGACGTTCTCCTGGGCCACCCGGCACCTGGGCGGCGGCGTCCCTGTGGTCAACGCCTACGGCCAGACCGAGACCGGCTCGACCTGGGCCTACCCGGTGGCCGGGGTGGAGGCGCTCAAGCCCGGTTCGACCGGGACGGCCGTCCCCGGGCACGTCTACGACATCGTGGACGACAACGGCAAGCCGGTGCCGCCCGGGACCAAGGGCAACCTGGTGCTCACCCAGGCGTTCCCGACGCTGGCCCGTACGGTGTGGGACGACCCCGAGCGCTACCAGCACGCCTACTTCAGCCGCTTCCCGGGTCTCTACGGCACCAATGACGAGGCGGTGCTCGATCACGACGGCCACCTGTGGGTGCTGGGCCGGGCCGACGACGTGATCAACGTGGCCGCGCACCGGATCTCCACGCTGGAAATCGAGGCCATCGCCGTCGCCCACCCGCAGGTGGCCGAGGCCGCGGTGGTCGGGGTAGCCGACCCGACCAAGGGCACGGTGCCGGTGGCGTTCCTGACCCTGCTCGACGGGGCCGATCCCGGTCAGGTCACCCAGGAGGTGTCCGGCGAGATCGCCTCCCAGCTCGGCGGCTACGCCCGGCTCGGCGCGGTCTACCTGACCGCCGCGCTGCCCAAGACCCGGACCGGCAAGATCATGCGGCGGCTGCTGCGGGACGTGGTGGAGTCGGGTGAGCCGCAGGGCGACACCAGCGCCATGGAGGACGTGTCCGGCCTGCAGGCCGTCCAGCAGGCCGTTCAGCAGGCCGTGGCCCGGTCATGACCGGAATGTGGTTCGAGCAGCTCGAAGTCGGCCTGCAGGTCAGGCACGCGACCACCCGCACGGTCACCGAGACCGACAACGTGCTGTTCACGACGATGACCATGAACCCCCAGCCGCTGCACCTGGACGCGGAGTTCGCGGCCACCACCGAGTTCGGCCGGCCGTTGGTCAACAGCCTGTTCACGCTGGGGCTGGTGGTCGGGCTGGCGGTGCCGGAGCTGACCCTGGGCACCACCGTGGCCAACCTGGGCTTCTCCAAGGTGGAGTTCCCGGCCCCGGTGTTCACCGGTGACACCATCCACGTGGTGACCGACGTGGTCGACGCCCGCCGGTCCCGGTCCCGGCCGGGCACTGGCATCGTCACCTTCGAGCACCACGGCATCAACCAGCGGGACGAGACCGTGTGCGTGGCCGTCCGGGCGGCCATGATGCACCGCCGGCCCGCGGCGGAGGAACTGTGAGCGATCCATGGCGGCGCTGAACCGGGTCCGTAGCCTGCTGTTCATGCCGGGTACCAGGGCCGACATGATCGCCAAGATTCCCCGGTTCGCGCCCGACGTGGCCGCGGTCGACCTCGAGGACGCGGTCGCCCCCGCCGACAAGGAGCAGGCGCGGGCGACCGCGGCGGCCGCGATTGACGCGCTGGCGGTGGGCGGCACGCCGGGGCCGGGCGGCTTGACCACCGTGCTGATCCGGGTCAACCCGGTCGGCTCGCCCTGGTTCACCGCCGACGTCGCCGCCGCCGCCCGCTGCGCCGCGGCCGGCCTGGTCGTGCCCAAGCTGTCCAGCTCCCAGGACCTGCACGAGCTGCGGCAGGCGCTGGCCGAGAACAGCTGGACCGACGCGCTGGTGGTGGCGGGCATCGAGACCGCCCTGGGGGTGGCCGACGCCCGTGCGCTGCTGGCCGGCGGCCTGGCCGGGGCCTACTTCGGGGCGGAGGACTACATCGCCGACATCGGCGGCCAGCGGACCGGCGCGGGGACCGAGGTCCTGTACGCCCGCAGCCAGGTGTGCCTGGCCGCTTACCTGGCCGGAGTGCCCGCCATCGACCAGGCGGTGGTCGGCCTCGGCGACGACGACTTCTTCCGGGCCGACGCCCAGGCCGGCCGGGCGGTCGGTTACCAGGGCAAGATCTGCATCCACCCGCGCCAGGTGGAACTGGCCCACGAGATGTTCACGCCCACCCCCGGGGAGGTCGCGCACGCCGAGGCGGTCGTGGCGGCCGGCGCGGCCGGGGTCGCGGTGGTGGACGGCCAGATGGTGGACAGCGTGCACGTCAAGATGGCCCAGTCGGTGCTGGCCCGCGCCAGGCCGGCGCCCCGGGAACCGGAGTGGCGGTGACGTTCAAGCGGGTCCTGGTGGCCAACCGCGGCGAGGTCGCGCTCCGGGTGGTGCGGGCCTGCCGGGACGCCGGGCTGGCCAGCATCGCGGTCTACGCCGAGCCGGACGCCGGCGCGCCGCACACCCGGCTGGCCGACGAGGCGGTCGCGCTCGGCGGCAGCACCGCCGGCGACAGCTACCTCGATGCCGAACGGCTGCTGGCCGCCGCCCGCCAGACGGGAGCCGACGCGATCCACCCGGGCTACGGTTTCCTTTCCGAAAACGCTGACTTCGCCCAGGCCGTCGTCGACGCCGGGCTGACCTGGATCGGGCCGCCGCCGACGGTGATCGGCGTGCTCGGCGACAAGGTGCAGGCCCGCGCGATCGCCGCCCGGGTGGGGGCGCCGCTGGTGCCCGGCACCGCCGCGCCGGTGGCGGACGCGGCCGGGGCGGTCCGGTTCGCCGGGCAGCACGGGCTGCCGATCGCGATCAAGGCCGCCCACGGCGGTGGCGGCCGGGGCCTGCGGATCGCCCGCGACCAGGCCGAGGTGGCCCCGCTGTTCGAGGCGGCCGTGCGCGAGTCGACCGCCGCGTTCGGCCGCGGCGAGTGCTTCGTCGAGGCCTACGTGGAACGCGGGCGGCACGTGGAGGCCCAGATCCTGGCGGACGCGGCCGGGACCGTGGTCGTGGTCGGGACCCGCGACTGCTCGCTGCAGCGCCGGTACCAGAAGCTGGTCGAGGAGGCGCCGGCCCCGTTCCTGACCGGCGCCCAGCGGGACCAGCTGGAACGGTCGGCCGCCGCCATCTGCAGGGAGGTCGGCTACGTGAACGCGGGCACGGTCGAGTACCTGCTGTCGCCGCGCGGTGAGCTGTCGTTCCTCGAGGTCAACACCCGGCTGCAGGTGGAGCACTCCGCCACCGAGGAGTCAACCGACACCGATCTGGTGCGCGCGCAGCTGCTGATCGCGGCCGGCCATCCGGTCGAGGTGGCGCTCGGGCCCGGCCGGGCGCCGGGCGCGCGCCGGTCCACCCCCGCGCGCAGGCACGCGATCGAGTTCCGGATCAACGCCGAGCAGCCCGCCCAGGGCTTCATCCCCTCGACCGGGGTCATCACCCGCTGGCAGGTCCCCAGCGGCCCGGGAATCCGGCTGGACTCCGGTGTCGAAGAAGGCACCGAGGTCGGCGGCCAGTTCGACTCGCTGCTGGCCAAGCTGATCGTGACCGGCCGGGACCGGCCCCAGGCGATCGAGCGGGCCCGCCGCGCGCTGGCCGAGTTCGAGGTCGCCGGCGTCGACACCACCGTGCCGTTCTTCCGCGACCTGCTGGCCGAGCCCGCGTTCACCACCGCGGACGCGGACGGCTTCGGCGTGCACACCCGGTGGATCGAGCAGGAGTACCAGCCCCGGGAGAGCACGGTGGCGGCCGGCCAGGCCGAGGCCGGCGCGGACGCCTCCGTGGGCGGCGGCCCAGATGGCGGCGCGGCCGTGCCGGTCCGGATCGGCCGCCGCTGGCTCACGGTCGACGTGCCCGGCCTGGCCGGGGCGCGCGAGGGCCCGCTCGCCACCGCCCGGCAGCAGGCCCGCGAGCGCCGCGAACGAGCCGCCCAGGCGGCCGGCGACGTGATCAGCGCGCCGATGCAGGGCACCGTGCTGCGGGTCGCGGTGGCCGACGGCGACGAGGTCACGGCCGGCCAGGAGCTGCTGGTGGTGGAGGCGATGAAGATGGAGAACCCGCTGCGCGCCCCGCACCCGGGCCGGGTCACCGGCCTGCAGGCGGCGGCCGGGGACACCGTGGCCCAGGGCACCGTGCTGTGCCGGGTCGTACCGGCAGGAGCCGCACCGGCAGGAGTTGCACCGACGGGGGCGCAGGCGTGAAGGCCGGGCTGATGCTGGCGACGGCCGACCCGGCCGACGTGCCCGGCGCCGCCCGCCGGGCCGAGCAGCTCGGTTTCGACCTGGTGGGCTCGGGTGAGCACGTGTTCTTCCACGGCCCGACCGCCAACGCGTTCGTGTCGCTGGCCGCCGCGGCCGCCGTCACCGAGCGGATCCGGCTGGTCAGCTCGCTGACCCTGCTGCCGCTGTACCCGATGGCGCTGGTGGCCAAGCTGACCGCCACCCTCGACCGGCTGTCCCGGGGCCGGTTCGAGCTGGGGGTCGGGGTCGGCGGTGAGTACCCGCCCGAGTTCGCGGCCAGCGGCGTTCCCGTGGCCGGCCGTGGCCGCCGGGCCGACGAGGCCCTCGAGGTGCTGGTCCGGCTGCTGTCCGGTCAGGCCGTCACCGCCGACGGTGAGTTCGGCTCGCTGCAGGACCTGCGGCTGGACCCGCCCCCGGTGCAGGCGCCGCACCCGCCGATCTGGGTCGGTGGCCGCCAGCCGGCCGCGCAACGCCGGGCGGGCCGCTTCGGCGACGTCTGGATGCCCTACATGGTCAGCCCCGGATCGCTGGGCCGCAGCCTGGCCGCCGTGCGCGAGTACGCGACCGCGGCCGGACGGCCGCCCAACGCCGTCAGCGGGGCCCTGTTCATCTGGGGCAGCGTCGACCGCGACGGCGCCCGGGCCCGCGCCGAGGCGGTGGCCGCCGTCAGCCGCATCTACCAGCAGGACTTCGAGCCGCTGGCCGACCGGTACCTGCTGCACGGTGATCCGGGCATGGTGGCGGGCCGCCTGGCCGAATACCAGGCGGCTGGTGCCGACACGGTGATCTTCTCCCCGGCCTGTCCCCCCGAACGGCAGGACGAGATCGTCACCCTGTTCGCCGAGTCGGTGCTGCCGCGACTCTGAGCCGGACCCCCGTGGTCCAGGTCCCGTGAGCCGGGCCGCTCAGGCCCCCGTCGCTGAGCGCCCGGCCCGGCCTGCCCCGTGGTGATCCCCGTCAGTGGCGGAGCACTCTCCCGGCCCTTTTGGGCGGGCGGCCCGGTGGGCGCTTGACCGCCAGCACGTGCCCGCGCTGGAGGATCTCACCGCCCCACACCCCGCAGGACTCGCCACGCTCGACCGCGCCGGCCAGGCACGGTCCGCGCAGCGGGCACCGCCGGCAGCCCGTCTTGGCCAGCTCCAGGTCAGCGGGCTGCTCGGAGAACCACAGCTGCGGGTTGTTCGCGCACGGCAGCGCCGCACCCACCTCTGCGGCCTCGCGGAGCAACGCGCCGACCGCCTGGTCTTCCTGATGCATTCGAGGACCCCCTGTCATATCCGTCCGAATGCGCCGATACCACTGTGGACCGGGCCGGCCTGCTCCCACATCGGCCGACTGGATGATCCTGGGTCCTCCGCTGGTATGACCCGCGTGGTACCGGGTGTAGTACCGAACGCTTAGACGACCGCCCGAACAAGAAATGAGCGGTGGGTCTGGCGGGTTGTACTAATCGGGCGTCAAAGTGATAACAGGCCCCCCATCCAGGGGCGGCCTGATACAGCCCCGACTCAAGGAGCTGACGTGGCAGACGAATACCGCAAGGACCCGGACGCGGTGGCCAAGCTGACGGACGATCAGTACGCGGTCACCCAGAAGAACGCGACCGAGCCTGCGTTCAGCAACGAATTCTGGAATAACAAGGAGCCGGGCATCTACGTCGACGTGGTGTCGGGCGAGCCGCTGTTCGCTTCGGTCAACAAGTACGACAGTGGCTCCGGCTGGCCGAGCTTCACGGTACCGATCGACTCCAAGAACATCGTGGAGAACACGGACACCAGCTACGGCATGGTGCGGACCGAGGTCCGCTCCGCGGGCGGCGACAGCCACCTGGGGCACCTGTTCCCGGACGGGCCGCCCGACCAGGGAGGCATGCGCTACTGCATCAACTCGGCGGCGCTGCGCTTCGTCCCGCTCGACGAGCTCGAGGCCGAGGGCTACGGCGAGTACCGCAAGCTGTTCGACGAGAACGGAGGGGCCGCGAAGTGAGCGACCGGACTGAGAAGGCCATCCTGGCCGGTGGGTGTTTCTGGGGGGTGCAGGAGCTGGTCCGCAAGCTGCCCGGCGTGATCTCGACCCGGGTCGGCTACACCGGCGGCGACGTACCCAACGCCACCTACCGGAACCACGGCACCCACGCCGAGGCGCTGGAGATCATCTTCGACCCGGAGAAGATCTCCTACCGCGACCTGCTGGGGTTCTTCTTCCAGATCCACGACCCGACGACCAAGAACCGTCAGGGTAACGACATCGGCCTGAGCTACCGGTCGGCGATCTTCTACACCAGCGACGAGCAGAAGCGCGTCGCCGAGGACACCATCGCCGATGTGGACGCCTCCGGCCTGTGGCCGGGCAAGGTGGTCACCGAGGTCGAGCCGGCCGGGCCGTTCTGGGAGGCCGAGCCGGAGCACCAGGACTACCTGCAGAACTACCCCGAGGGCTACACCTGCCACTGGGTGCGCCCCGGCTGGAAGCTGCCGCACCGCGACAAGGACGCAGTGACGCAGTAATTCCGTAATGAGAAGGCCCCGTCCGCTGGTCGCGGACGGGGCCTTGGTGTTGTTGATCAGGGATAGCTGACGACGTTGCTCGGGCCGGGGTTATCGGCCGTGACCGGGGCCCCGGTGTCGTTGACCACGTGGTCGATGCCACCCATGCCGCTCAGGAACCGGGTGAAGATGTCGTGCAGCTGGACGCCGGGGGTGTCCGGCACCGAGAACGCGGTCGCCGAGTGGATGTCGACGCCCTGGTTGAAGAACGAGTAGCTGCCGAGGCCGTAACCGGAGAAGCTGGTCACCTTCGACCCGATCACGAACGCCGGGTAGCCGTCGGTCGTGGGGCTGGACATCCAGGCTGCCTGGCTGGGCACCTCGTAGGGCATCTCGTTCTGGAAGAAGATGACCTCGCCACCCTGGCCGTTCCAGACCACCTCGTTCTTCTCGTAGTGCTCGACGGCCAGGCCGTAGGCCAGCACGTCGTTGCCGTTCACGACCAGCCCGGTCTGGGCCACGTCGCAGGTGGTGAAGCAGCCGTTGGCGCCGCCGCCGACCCCGTTCTGGTCGGGGGTGCCGGTCTGGCCGGCCCCGTGGTCGGCCCGCCAGGCCCAGATGTCGTCCAGGATCACGTGCGAGCCGTCCACCACCAGGCTGTCGGTGGCGGTACCGGCGGTGGCCCCGCCGATGCGGAAGAACACGTCCTGCACCAGCGTCGGGTCCGACGCGCTGCCCAGCCCGCTGGTGAGCGGGGTGCCCAGCTGGACCAGGGCGGCTGAGTTCTTCGGGCCGGAGTCGACGATCAGCCCGGACAGCTTCACCCCCTTCGGGTTCAGCACGCCGACGGCGGCCGTGCCGTTCTGCGGGACCAGGGTGGCGAAGCCCAGGCCCAGCACGATCGTGTCCGGCCGGGAAACCAGGATCGGTGCCTTCAGGTTGTAGACCCCCGGGGTCAGGATCAGGTTCTGGCCCAGGGCCAGCGCCGCGTCGATGGCCAGCACCGACGTGCTCGGGCTGGCGATGAAGAACTTGCTCAGCGGGACCGAGGTGCCGGCCGTGCTGCCGCCGGACCAGGACGGCCCGGAGGAGTCGTGCCGCAGCGCGGGCACGAACACGCTGTAGGCGCCGGTGCTGCTGGTCTGCAGGAACGGCTCTTCCTGGGTCTGCGGGCTCGTGGCCAGCGTGGTGTACGGGTTGGCATTACCGGGGTTGCCGCCGGTGAAGTTCTGTGCCGGGGCGCCCGGGTCGCCGGAGAACACCTGGTTCCAGACGCCGTTCGACCAGCCGTCCAGGTTGCTGTTGCGGACCAGGAACTGCTGCTGGGAACCGTTGATCACGGTCCCTCCGGAGAACGAGGAGTCGGCGATGAACCCGCCGCTGGCGTACTGCGGGCCGGCCGAGCAGTAGTCCATCAGCGACAGGGTGCCGCCGGTCAGGTTGACCCGGCGCATCGGCGCGGCCTGCGACACCGCCCAGAAGTCGGTGCCGGACTGGCAGCCGGTCTGGCCGGCGACGTTGATGGTCAGGTTGGACAGCGACCGCCAGAAGTTGTCCAGCGCGATGCAGGTGTCGGCGGCGAAGCACTGGTTGTACACGTCGACCGACCCGTTGATGGTCACGTCGTTGGGCGAGCTGCCGAGCCCGGCGACCTCGGTGTAGTAGCCCACCTGGAAGGTCAGCGGGTCCGCGGCCGAGCCGTAGGTGCCCGGCTCGAACAGCAGCGCGTAGCGCTGGGTGCCGAACTGGTTGGAGATCTGCTGGTTCGCGATCGAGTTCACCGTGGCCTGGATCTGGCTCTGCGGCATGCTCGGGGTGAACACGTAGACGTTCGGCCCGAAGCTGGGGGTGCCGGCCGCGTGAGTGGCCGGGGCCACGGCCGCGCTGTGGGCGGGGGTGACGACCGCCGCCGTCCGGGCGCTGATCGCCGACGCGGCCGGCGAGTAGGCCAGTCCCGCCCCGGCCAGGCCGAGCACGCCCGCCAGGACCGTTACCCCGGCGACGGCGATTCGCCGCCGCATGCGCGAGAGAGCGCTCTCCGCCGAGGCCGTTCTACTACGTCTCAAATTCATCAGCAGTCCATTTCTGTGCGTAGCGTCAGCGCTACCACCGCTCCGCCGACAGCATCTCTCATTGGAGACCAGGCTCCAAGAGTCCTGATAACACTTTTTGTTTCGAAAAGTTGATTGCCGGGAAACCGAAAAGGCGGCCGGCCGCGCGGTGCGGATCGGCTGACCCGCGCCGCGCGGCCCGGTGCTCAGTCGTGGCCCAGCGGCCGCGGCTGGTCAGCAGGCGCCGTCGTCGTTCCAGGCGCCGGAGGCCCCGCCGGGTACCTCGTCGTAATTCCACTGGTTGGCGGTCCAGTTGTGGCCGTTGTAGGAGACCTCGTTGCCGGACGTGTAGGCGCTCGAGTTGCTCCAGGCCGGGTCGCACGAGCCGTTGCCGGGCGGCGGAGTGGTGGGCGGAGGAGCAGTGGGCGGCGGGCTGGTGGGCGGAGTCGTGGATCCGCCACCTCCGCTGGTGAAGGCCTGGAACGCCTGGGTGAAGGCGCCGCTGTTCTGGCTCAGCCCGCTGCAGGTGGACGACGCGCTGGTCTGGCCCGGGCAGCCGCCGTTGTCGCGGCCCTCGGACCAGAACGACAGCATCGCGATGCCCTCCGAGGCCGCGTGCGACTCGACCGTGGACGCGTCGGACAGCGAGAAGATCTCGCCGGGGCTGTCGTTCTGACCGATCATCGGGGTGTTGCCGAGCATCGCGTACGCGGCTGACGCCGGCTCACCGAACACGCTCGCCACCTGGCCGGCCGCGGCGTCCAGGGCCTGGTTGGACGCGGTGCCCATCTCGGTGCCGGAGGTGCCGTAGTCCATCGTCATGATGTTGACGATGTCGGGCTTGAAGCCGCTGGACTGGGCCGCGTTGAGCACGTTCATGCCGTCGGAGGTGAAGCCGGAGGGCAGCACCGGCAGCGTGTAGGAGATGTTCAGCGTCCGCCCGGTCGAGCTGGCCCACGAGCGCACCTGGGCCAGCGCCTGCGCGGTGCGGGTGAAGTCGGTGGAGTTGGTCTCCTCGTTGGACTCGATGTCGAAGTCCAGGTGGGTCACGTTCATGGTGGTGACCACCGATTCCACCTGGGTGGCCATGGCGCCGGCCGACGAGCACTGGTTGCCCAGGTCGGTCCCGTCGCTGTCGACCGTGTAACCGCCGAACGAGATCGACACGTCGCCGCCCTCGGCCTGCAGCGCCGAGATCTGCGACTGCCAGCCGGACTGGTTCGGCAGCGACCACTGGCAGCCGCCCCCGTTGGCGAAGGCCAGCTCGAAGTACTTGGTGCCGTAGTCGGAGGCCACTGTGGTGAGCGTGGTGTTGCTGAGCCCGGTGTCCACATACGGGGCGAACACGTGCGCGGGCCAGCTGGTGGCCGCGTCGGCCGTGAGGCTGGTGGCCAGACCGGTGTGGGGGCCGTAGCCGGTCAGGACCAGACCGGCCCCGGTCAGGCCGGTGGCCAGCAACGCGGCCGCCGTACAGGAGAACAAGCGGGAAGGTCGGGGCATAGCGGGGTCCGCCTTTCGTAGGCCGCCCATCGGCCCGGTGGCCGCGCGGTACGTCGCCCCCGAATCGCCGTGCCGCCCTGTCCCCGGGCGATGCGCATCCCTCTATTAGGAAAGTTTCCTAAACGTAGAGCTGAGGGACGCAAGCCGTCAACAGCATCAACCAAAAATTCAACTGAAAACGTCGCCAAGTTGAGGGCATCCACGATTAGTGCGTCGTCTCACGTAACAGGGGTCGCTGATGGCTCTGCTGTCACAGGTGTGTTAGCGCGCTTTGTGGGTTGACGTGGAGGAATTGGGCGGCAATGAGCCTCGTAAGGCCTTCCTCGCCCAGAGGCTCGCGGGGGCGGGCGGGTCCCTGCGGCCGCGGAGGGCCTGGGCGGCGGGGTAGCAGGGGCCGACGGGGGTTTCCAGTTCGGTGACCAGGGCGCGCTGCGCGGTTCGATCTTGGCTAGGCGCCGGTCCAGGGTGCGGGCCTGGGTGGCGCGCTGGGTGGCTTGCTGGCTGGCGGTGGCGGGAATCTGGGCTTGGGAGGCTCCCACCCGACGCGCGCCGGACCCGGGGCACCGGCGGGCGGACTTACCGGAGGTCTTTGGCGTCCCCGGCGAGGAGCGGGAAGAAGTGGTCGGGGATCAGCCGTATGAGAGCGGAAGTGTAACGCCGAACGCCATCAAGATTGCCAGGAGGGTGAAGCAGGCCCCGGTCAGCAAGTCGGTATTGATTTTGGGAATGAAGTCGATGAAGTGAGCTACTGTGCGGCCGATCTGGTGCCCGGCGACCGACATCACAAAGGTCATGAACCCGAACAGGATAGGCGCGAGCCAAGGGGAGAAGCCGGCGAGACCAAGTGCCGTGCCCGCGGCGACATTGTCAACGCTCAGCGGGATCGGCAACCCGAACCTTGCCCATCTCAGGTCCGGATCTGCGCGATTTGGTGAGACCACCGCCTTCACAATGAGGAACAGCCCGTATACGCCGAGCCCGATCATTGCGACCGTGTCGGAATAGTTGTCGAGCTTGTCACTCAGGAAGTGCCCGATGAGGATCCCGACCACGGGTGCGACGCCGTCCCACACGCCGAAGATGGCGGATGTCTTCACCGACGTCAGGAAGGTCGGCTTGAGCCCCCCGAGCACGAGCGAGCTGCGAAAGTTGTCGAGGCTCAGAATGAACCCGAGCGTCAGCAGTCCGAGCACTAAAGGATTCCTCTCTCGGATTGCGCATTAAACAGCCACAATCACATTCCGTGACAGGTTTCGCCGCTCCAGGTCCCGGAAAAAGCTAGATCTGGTCTAAGTTTGTGTCAAGGAGTTTCGAAAACTCGCATTGTGACCTGCTATTTGTAATAGGTGTTTCAGCTAATATGCGGGTCTTAAAAGCGTCACCATCACGAGCTGCGGGGCAAGGGGCACACCCAGCTTCAGCCGCAGCACGCTGGGCTGGTTGCGATCTGGGTGCCGCAGCAAGGCAAGACGGGTCAGAGACGAGGTCGCTGAACTGGACCTCGCGGCAACCTCTCGCTCCGGCCGGGGATCACAGCCAGCCCGCCGCCATCACGCCAGAAAGGCCGAGCAGCATAACTGCGCCCACTACCTCGCCGTGCTCGCCGGTCGCCTTGCCTAGTTTCCCGCCCAGCTGCAGTCCGATAATCGACATAATGAAGCTCAGGAGCCCGAACAGGGTCACTGCCAAAACGATCGGGTAGCGCACCGTTCCCAGTGCGAGCCCCACTGCGAGGTCGTCCAGGCTGAGCGCGGCCCCGCTGACCAGCAGCCGCCACCCGTGCCAGATCTTCGGGGCGTCGTCGTCGCCGCGCAGTGCCTCGATGAGTCCCCAGATTGCGGTCGCGCAGAGTATCCCGGCGCCGGCCCAGTGGGCGGCGGACCCCAGCGGGCCGGCCAGACCGGTGCCGATGAGCATCCCGATGGCCGGCATTACGACGTCGCACAGGCCGAAGACCGTGGCCACCTTGAGCTCGGTACGCCGGTTCACACCGCTGACTCCGATGGCGATCGCGGCCCCGAAGTTGTTCAGCCCGAGCGCGACTGCCACGACAAACAACCCGACCATAGGTAATGCAACCTACGGTGCATCCGGCGGCGTTGAGAGACGGTTACCGAACCTGTAATTCTTCTAACGGCGAGAGGGACCCTAACGCGGAGGGGTCGAGCTGGGTCCCGGCCAGCTGGCGGCGGGAGGTGACGCCGAGCTTCCGGAAGACCTTGCGCAGGTGGTAGTCGATCGTGTTAGGGCTCAGGTAGAGCTGAGCGGCGATCTCGGAATTGGTGGCGCCGCCGGCGGCCAGCTGGGCCACCTGCGCTTCCTGGGTGGTTAGCGCCTCCCGGTCCTGGCTGGTGGCCCGGACCGGGACCGACTCCCCGGCCGCGGAGAGCTCCCGGCGGGTCCGGGCCGCGAATGCGGCGGCTCCCATCTCGTCGAAGGCCCGGTAGGCGGCCCGCAGCGGTTCGCGGGCGTCGCGCGGGCGCTTGCCCCGCCGCAGCCACTCCCCGTAGACGAGCTGGCTGCGAGCCTGGTGGACCGGGCCCCGGGCCGCGCCGCGCTGGCTGATCGCCTCCCGGTAGTACTCCTCGGCGCGGTCGCCGGGGCCGTCGCCGGCGATCAGCGCCCGCGCCCGGGCCACGAAGCCCAGCGTCAGCGGGGAGGGGCTGGCCACCGCCAGCCGTTCCAGCTGGGCCAGCGTGCCCTGGGCGGCGTCGTGGTGGCCGGACCGCTGGGCCGCCTCGGCCAGGTCGGGCAGCACGAACTTGACCTGCGAGGTGTCCTCGATCCCGGCCGTGAAGCTGGCGTAGGCGGCGCCGTAGCGGCCCTGCCCGAGCTCGATGACGCAGCGGGCGTAGTCGGCGAACACCAGCTGGTAGCCCTGGCCTTCGCGGCTCGCGTCGTCGGCGACCGCCGCCAGCAGCTTCTGGACCTGCTGGACCTGCCCCCGCCAGGCCGCGACCAGCAGGGACCCGATCCGCCAGCGCTGGCCGCGGGCCTCGGTGATGGCGGGGCATCGCGGACCGCGTCGATCGCGGTCCGCAGCAGCGGCGCGGCCGCCTGCAGGCCCTGCCGCTGCAGGGTCGCGTCCGCGTCCAGCAGCAGGTCACCGGGGGTGGCTGGTGCCCCGGCGGGCAGCGGCAGCGCCCGGGCGGCCCGGGCCACGTCGCCGCGGGTGGTCCCGTCCGGGGCCAGCTGGCCGTTGATCTGGGCCTCGACGACCGCCTCGACCAGGATGTCGCGGGCCAGCCGCACGTCGTCCGCCCCCAGCCCGGCCGCCGCCGCCAGCAGGGCCGACGTGGCCTTGGCGGACTCGTGCTGCGCGTGGTAGATGCGGCTCCGCACCCGCTGGGCGAGGCCGAGGTCGTGCCGGTCGCTCAGGTCGGCGGTGGCCTGGTCCAGCTGCAGCTGAGCCTGCCGGAGCGCGCCCGCGCCGCAGTTCGCCTCGGCCGCCCGGACCAGCCGGCGGCCGCGGCCGGCCGGGCTGGCGGTGAGCGTGGCGGCCCGCTGGAACGAGGCCGCGGCGGCCGTCCAGCCGCCCCGCTGGCGGGCCCGTTCCCCGGCCCGTTCGAGCTCGGCCGCCACCGTCTCGTCCGGTCCGGTGGCCGCCATCGCCAGGTGCCAGGCCCGCTGGTCGGGGTGGGCGACCGGGTCGGTGGCGGCGCCCAGGCTGGCGTGCACCCGCTGCCGTTCGGCGAACGAGGCGCCGTAGTACACGGCCGAGCGGATGAGCGGGTGCCGGAACCGCACCGTGTCCCGGATCGTCAGCAGGTGCCGGGCCTCGGCCGCGGTCGCCGCCTGGGCGGTGAAGCCGAGCTGCTGCCCGGCCTGCCACAGCAGCTGCGGGTCGCCGGTCGGGTCGGCCGCCGCCGCCAGCAGCAGCACCCCGGTGTCGGCGGGCAGCCCCCCTGCCTCCTGCAGGTAACGCTGCTCCAGCTCGCGGCCGATGGGCACCGGGTCCGGCAGCGGCGCGTCGCCGCTCAGCTGGCCGGGGCCGAGCTGCTGGCCGATCTCGATCAGGGCCAGCGGGTTGCCGCCGGTCTCGGTCACGATCCGTTCGGCCACGGCCGGGCGCAGCCGAGGCCCGGCCGCCGCGGCCAGCAGGTCGGTGGCGTCCCGGTCGGCCAGCCCGGTCAGCGCCAGGTCGGGCAGCCCGCCCAGCAGGCCGGGGGAAGCGGCCGGTTCGCGGACCGCGAAGACCATGGCGATGGAGTCCGCGTACAGGCGGCGGGCCATGTACGCGAGCGCGTCGGCCGACTCACGGTCCAGCCATTGGGCGTCGTCCACCAGGCACAGCAGCGGCTGCCGGGCGGCCTGGTCGGCCAGCAGGCCGAGGGCGGCCAGGCCGACCAGGAAGCGGTCCGGGGCCGCCCCTTCCCGCAGGCCGAAGGCCAGCTCCAGCGCGGCCCGCTGCGGGCCGGCCAGCACGCCGGTCCGGTCCAGGTAGGGCCGCAGCAGCTGGTGCAGGGCCCCGAAGCTGAACCCGATCTCGGTCTCGATGCCGTCGACCCGGATGACGGTCAGGCCGGCGGCGGCCGTCTGCGCGTAGTCGAGCAGCGACGTCTTGCCGACGCCGGGCTCGCCGCGGATCACCACGGTGCCGCTCAGTCCCGCCCGCGCGTCCGCCAGGATCCGGTCCAGCCGGTCTCGCTCCGCTCCCCTGCCGAGCAGGCCATCCACGAGGTCAATCTACGGCAGCCGGACTACGTGATTCCCGTGATGCCCCGGCCGTCCGGCGCGGCGACGATGGCGGCATGAACCAGCCCAGCGACACCGGCCCCCGGGTGGCCCTGGTCACCGGGGCCACCTCCGGCATCGGGCGGGCCGTCGCGGTCCGCCTGGGCCAGGACGGGATGACCGTCATCGTGCACGGCCGGGACGCCGGCCGGGGCGAGGCCGTGGTCAAGGAGATCCAGGCGACCGGGAGCGAAGCGCGCTTCCTGGCCGCCGACCTCGGTGACGCGGCCTCGGTGGCCGGCCTGGCCGCGACCGCCGGCCCGGTCGACGTGCTGTTCGCGGCCAACGTCCGGGCCGCCTACCAGCTGGTGGTGGCGCTGGCCCCGGGCATGGTGGCCCGTGGCTACGGCAGCATCATCAGCCTGGACTCGATGGCCGGGCGCGTCGGCCTGGTGGGCGGGGCCGCCTACGGGGCGACCAAGGCCGCGCTGACCGCGCTGAGCCGGTCCTGGGCCGCCGAGTTCAGCCCGGCCGGCGTGCGGGTCAACACGGTCGCGCCCGGGCCGGTCGACACCGGCGTTCGGGGCCAATCCGCTGTCGCCGGCCACCCGGCCACCGGCGGCCCAGGCCGGCCGGGCGATCGGGCGGGCGCACGCCGCCGAGGTCGCGACGCTCTGGGGGTAGTGGCCCGGGCAGGTCTCAGCGGCCGGTCGTGCCGTCGAGTTGCTCCCGGAGGATGTCGGCGTGCCCGGCGTGCCGCGCGGTCTCGCTGGTCATGTGGGCCATGACCCAGCGCAGGGTGTGCTTGTTGCCGTCGACCGGGACGGCGACACGTGCTTCCGGGTCGCCGGCGGCGCGGATCGCGCGGTCGCTGTCGTCGATCGCCGCCTGGTAGTCGGCCAGCACGCCGGCCGCGGCGCGGCCAGGCGGGACGGTCATGCCGTGTTCGCGGGCGGGGTCCCAGGCGGCCCCGGCCAGGTGGTGGCCGAACCAGTACCGCTCGGTCTCGGCCAGATGCTGGACCAGGCCGAGGATGGAGGTGCCGCTGCCGGCCAGGACCCGGCGCAGTTGCTCCTCCGACAGGCCGCTGGCCTTCTTCAGCACGCAGTGCCGGGCGAACGACAGGAACGCCAGCGCCGTACCGAGCTCCCCGGAGTCGACGCGTGGCACGGGCTCCCGCTGGGTTTCCGCCATCACGCCACGGTAACCCCGGCAACCGGATCAGCCAGCCCGGCCGTGCGGCGTCAGGCGGGCTGCCCGGCCTGGAGCTCCTTGACCACCCGGAGCGCGTCGTTGACGTGGCCGTCGATGTTGGTCATCGAGCTGAACACGTGGCGGACAACCCCGGCGCGGTCGATGACGTAGGTGACGCGGCCGGGGATCACACCGAGCACACCTGGCACGCCGTAGGTCTTGCGTACCCGGCCGCCCTTGTCGCTGAGCAGGGTGAACGGCAGGCTGTGCTTGGACGCGAACCCGGCGTGCTTGTCCACCGAGTCCGAGCTGACCCCGATCACGTCGGCGCCCGCCTCGGTGAACACCTCGAAGCTGTCCCGGAACGCGCACGCCTCGGCGGTGCAGCCCGAGGTGTTGTCTTTGGGGTAGAAGTACAGGACGATCACCCGTTCGCCCATCCGATCCTGCAGCCGGAACGACTCGCCGGACTGCGTCGGCAGGGTGAAGTCGGGGGCCTGGTCGCCCACCTGGATACCACGGGCCATGAAGTTGCCTGCCTTCAGAGTTTCTTACTCGTCAGTACAGGTTACGTAGCCGACGCCCCGGCGGATTCCACCGGGGCTCCCCGCTGACCGAGGTCAGCGTATCCGGGCGCCGACCGGGCCGATGCGGTCGAACTCGGCCCGGTAGTACTGGCCGGGGCTGATGTCGACCGCCCCGTGCAGCGACCCGGTCATGATGAACTGGCCGGCCCGCAGGTATCCGCCCAGCGGGTACAGCGTCTGCACCAGCCAGGCCACCGCCTGCAGCGGGTTGCCGAGGGCGGCGGCGCCCGCGCCGGTCGCGATCAGCTCGCCGTTACGGGTCAGCACCATGCCCAGCAGCCGCAGGTCGAGGCCGGTGGCCGGGGTGATGGTGGGACCGAGCACCACCGCGCCGCTGCTGGCCAGGTCGGCGATGGTGTCGGCGAGCTTGATCTTCCAGTCGGCGATCCGGCTGTCCACGATCTCCAGAGCGGGCACGGCGCCGCGGATCGCCGCGGCTACGTCCAGCGCCGAGCAGTCCGGGCCGCGCAGGTCGGTCGCCAGCACCAGCGCGATCTCCGCCTCGATGCGCGGGTAGATGAAGTCCCCGGCCGTCACCGCGTCGCCGTCCGCGTGCACGTGCGACGCCAGCACCGGCGCGAAGTCGGGGGAGTCGACGCCGAGCAGCTGCTGCATGGGCGCGCTGGTCAGGCCCAGCTTGTAGCCGACCGCGCGCTCGCCGTCGGCCGTCAGCCGCTCGAGCAGCTCCTGCTGGATCCGGTACCCGTCGGCCATGGTCAGCCCGGGCCGTTCGTCGGTCAGCGGCGGGATCGGGACCCCGGTCTGCCGGGCCTGGTACAGGTCGGCGGCCAGCTTGCTGACTTCGGCGCCGGTCAGGGTCGTCTGCGGGCCATCTGCGCTCATGGGCAGCAATCTAGAACAATCACGGCCGGAACGTACCGGCCCGGTCTCAGCAGCTGAGATGGATCGTCTGGTTCGCGGGCAGGCCGGGCCGGTCGGGGGCCGACATGTAGCCGGCGAAGTTCATGTTGGCGGGCACGTCCTGGAACGGCGAGGTGCCGACGAACACGTACTGGAGCCGCGAGTAGCCCCGGCTCTTCTGGTTACAAGGGGTCAGGCCCGACGCGACCAGCACGATCGCGGCCGACGCGTACTCGCCGGTGTGGCAGTCCTCGGCCGCGCACAGGTCGACCACCGCGGTGCCGCTGGCGGTGGCCACCGGGCGGCCCCAGCCGGACCAGGCCAGATCGCGCGCGGTGATGTCGTTGGTCGCGCAGATCACCTCCACCACCTCGGGTCGCGCCTGGGCGCTGCCCCCGCAGAACGCCATCGTGACCGCCGGCGGCGGAGTCCGGCTCGGGGCCGGGTGACTGCACGCGGACAGCAGCAGCACCGGCACGGTCACGGCCGCTGCCACGGCCCCGGCTCGACTGGTCCGCATACTGATCACCCGCATCAACTCTAGAATGGCGGGCGTTACTTTAAAAGAGCTTTTATAAGTAACGTAAAGGGTTTCAGGTGGACATTCAGTTACCATAGGCTCGTGAGTGACGGTAACTACGCTCCGCCGACGGCGGGGCGTGACCCGGGCGGCCGGGCCCCGGCCCCGGGTGACCTGCGGCTTGTGCAGACGCTGGTCAACACGCTGAACCTGGAGTTCGAGCGGGACCTGCTGGGCACGCCTGGCGACGCCGCCGGCTGGCTGGCGGCGGCCGGGCTGTGGGACGCTGGCGGCTCGTTGACCGGCGCCCAGCACGGCCTGCTGACCGAGTTGCGGGAGGCGTGCCGCGGCGTCCTGTGGACGCACACCGAACGCCGGGCCGACCCGGCGGCCGCGGCCCGGCTGGCCACCGCGCTGGGTACCTGCCGGCTGACGCTGGCGGCCGGTCCCGACGGCAAACTGCGGCTGGACTGCGCCGACCACGACCCGTTCGCCCGCGCGGTCGGTGCGGTGGCGACCGCGATCGCCGAGGCCACGGTCGCGGGCACCTGGGCCCGGCTGAAGAGCTGCCCGGGCCACCTGTGCGGCTGGGCGTTCTACGACCGTTCCCCGGCGGCGCGCTCCCGCTGGTGTTCCATGCAGGTCTGCGGCTCCCGCGAGAAAATGCGCGCCTACCGCGGCCGCCCCGCGACCCGGGCCGACGGGTGACGGGTCCCGCGGATCGGCTCCGCGGGACCCGGCTCCCTCAGGTGGTGTGCACGCCGAGCTCCCACAGGCTGTAGCCGTACTGGGTGGCGCGGGCGGTGCCGTACATCCGCAGGTAGCGGCCGCTGCCGGTGACGTTGAGGGTCTGGGTGCCGCCGGTGCCGCTGGTGGTGGAGTAGATGGTGGTCCAGTTGGTGTTGTCGGTCGAGGTCTGGATCTGGAACGCGGTCGCGTAGGCCGCCTCCCAGTCCAGCACCACCTGGCAGATCGACTTGCTGGAGCCGAGGTCGACCTCCAGCCACTGCGGGTCGGAGAACGCACTCGACCAGCGGGTGCCGGTGTTGCCGTCGGTGGCCGCCGCGGCCGTGAAGGCCGCGCTCTCCAGGGATGACGCGGTGGTGGGCTGGTTCAGCGCCGCATCAGCCGTCCCGCAGGTCCCGCCGCCACCGCCGCTGGCCGGGCCGTACACGCCGAGTTCCCACAGGCTGTAGCCGTACTGGGTGGCGCGGGCGGTGCCGTACATCCGGAGGTAGCGGCCGGTCCCGGTGACGTTGAGGGTCTGGGTGCCGCCGGTGCCGCTGGTGGTGGAGTAGATGGTGGTCCAGTTGGTGTTGTCGGTCGAGGTCTGGATCTGGAACGCGGTCGCGTAAGCGTTCTCCCAGTCCAGGCTGACCTGGCAGATTGACTGGGTGGAGCCCAGGTCGACGTCGAGCCACTGCAGGTCGGAGAACGCGCTCGACCACCGGGTGCCGGTGTTGCCGTCCACCGCGTTGGCCGCTGGGTAGGCCGCGCTCTCCAGCGAAGACGCGGTGGCGGTCTTGTTCAGGGCCAGGTCGGTGGTGCCGCAACCGCCGCCGGGTCCGGTACCGCCCCCGCCGCCGCTGGGCAGCGTCCACTGCTGGTCGGTGGCGCCGGTACAGGTCTCGATGTCGAGCCGGGCGCTGGTGTTGCCGCCGGGATCGGTGAGGCACAACCCCGAGCTCGGGTTGACCAGCTCGCCGTTGGACTGATGGGTCCAGCCCTGGGCCGCGGTGCCGTTACACGGGTACCAGTCGACGTCGGTGCCGCTGGTCGTGCCCGCGCTCACCACGTCCAGGCAGCCGCCCTGGGTGCGCAGAGTCCCGTCGGTGTACGGCGACCACTGCTGGCCCGCGCTGTTGTTGCAGCCGCTCAGCACCATCGGGTTGCCCTCGGTGTCCAGCGAGTTCTGGTTGGTCAGGCACTGGCCGTTCAGCCCGGTGAGCCGGCCGGTCGCCGACGCCGTGCCGGCCGGCGTGGAGTTGCCGCCCTGCTCGTACACGGCCACGTACCCGACGCTCATCGACGCGCCCGAGCTGGTGGCCGCCGTCGGGGTGGTGCAGTTGCAGATCCCGTCCGGGTAGTTCCCGCCCATGGCCAGATCGAAGATGATGAAAAAGCCGTGGTCGATGGCCTCCTGCCAGGCGGTCGTGCCCACCGACGCCTCGGTGATCGTGCTCTCGACCGTGCCGTCCATCAGGAACTGCAGGGTCTCGGCGCTGGTGTTGGTGCGGTCGATGATCACCGAGTAGGTGTGGTAGCCGGTCTGGCAGGACGAGCTGGTGCTGGGGCACGAGATGAGGGCGTGGCCGGGGCTGTTGGCGGCGTCGTGCAGCGTCTGCGAGGCCTCGTTCAGCCCGTTGACGTCCTCCATCATGTCGATCTCGCCCGAGGTCGGCCAGCCGCCGCCGGTCCGCATCGGGGACCCCAGCGCCCAGAACGCGGGCCAGTAGCCCAGGCCGCTAGCGGGGTTGGGCTGCTCGATCGAGGCGGTCATCTCCAGCTTGCCGCCGGGCGGGGCCTGGAAATCGTCGCGGGTGCTCTCGATCCGGCCGGAGGTCCAGGTGCCGTTGCTGTCGGTGGCCTTGAGCACCAGGTGGCCGTTGCCGTCCAGGTACACGTTGCTGGTCGAGTTGGTGGTCTGCTCGGTCTCGCCGGTGCCGTAACCGGTGCCGATGTCGTAGAACCAGTTGGACGCCGACGGGGCCGAGTTGGCCGCGCCCGCGAAGTTGTCGCCGAACACCGTCGTCCACCCGGACGGGGCCGGCGGGACGGTGTCCGCCCGGGCTGCCGGCGCGCCGGTCACGGTGGTGACGACGACGGTGGCCAGGCAGCCGGCCAGCAGGATCAGGGCGGTGGCGGCGGCGCGGGTACGCCGCGGCCAGCCGGCGCGCTTGTGTGGTGGGCCGCTGGCGTGCGGCTCGTGGTCGGGATACATGGCCAAACCTCCTGCCAGGGCCCGCGGGCCCGTCACGGCGGGCGGGCACGGGCCCGCCCCGGCTGGCGCGAGAGAAACCACCGCACCTGCGCCGTTGACGTGTGGTGGCCGTCGGCTGGCACCGGCGTAAGGCTGCCATCGGCCATGATCGGCCGCACCCCGCCCACCACTTTCCACGCCTTAATACAAGCCGTGTACAAAGAGTCGGACTTGTGGAGGTAACTGTCAAGGGGTGCGCGGAAACGTTGGAAAGTGGCCCGGTCGTGTCCGATCGCCGCTCGGAGCGGGGCCGCGTGCCGGGGCCGGGCCGCCCGCCGGGCCCGGGCCGTCAGCCGATGGCGCTGGCGATGATCTCCCGGGCCTGGGCCTGGATGGCGGCCAGCTGCTCGGGCCCGCGGAACGACTCCGCGTAGAGCTTGTAGACGTCCTCGGTGCCGGACGGCCGGGCCGCGAACCAGCCGGTCGCGGTGACCACCTTCAGCCCGCCGATCGGAGCATCATTGCCGGGGGCCTTGGTCAGCTTGGCGGTGATCTTCTCGCCCGCCAGCTCGTCCGCCGTGACCTGGTCCGGCGACAGCTGGCCGAGCTTGGCCTTCTGCTCGCGGCTGGCGGCGGTGTCGATCCGCGCGTAGGCGGGCGAGCCGTACTGCCGGGTCAGCTCGTCGTACCGCTGGGACGGGGACTTGCCGGTCACCGCCTGCATCTCCGAGGCCAGCAGGGCCAGGATGATCCCGTCCTTGTCGGTCGTCCACACCGACCCGTCGCGCTGCAGGAACGAGGCGCCCGCGCTCTCCTCGCCGCCGAAAGCGACCGACCCGTCCAGCAGGCCGGGGACGAACCACTTGAACCCGACCGGCACCTCCAGCAGCTTGCGGTCCAGGCCTTCGGCCACCCGGTCGATCATCGAGGAGCTGACCAGGGTCTTGCCCACGGCGGCGCCGGCCGGCCAGCCGTCCCGGTGGCCGAACAGGTAGTCGATGGCCACGGCCAGATAGTGGTTGGGGTTCAGCAGGCCCGCGTCCGGGGTGACGATTCCGTGCCGGTCGGCGTCGGTGTCGTTGCCGGTCGCGATCGTGAACTCGTGCTGCCGGCTGATCAGGCTGGCCATGGCGGACGGGGACGAGCAGTCCATGCGGATCTTGCCGTCCCAGTCCAGCGTCATGAACCGGAAGGTGGCGTCGACGACCGGGTTGACCACGGTCAGGTCCAGGTCGTAGCGCTCGCCGATCGCGCCCCAGTAGGCGACGCTGGCGCCGCCGAGCGGGTCCGCGCCGATGCGCACCCCGCCCGCCCTGATCGCGTCCAGGTCGATGACGCCGGGCAGCGCGGTCACGTAGCGGTCCAGGAAATCGAAGCGGCCGGTGGTGTCGGCCGCCAGCGCCCGCGCGTACGTGACCCGGCGGACACCCTTGAGGCCGGCCGCCAGCAGCTCGTTGGCCCGGTCCTGGATCCACTTGGTGATGTCGGTGCCGGCCGGGCCGCCGTCCGGCGGGTTGTACTTGAAGCCGCCGTCCGGCGGCGGGTTGTGCGACGGCGTGACCACGATCCCGTCGGCGCGGGCGCGGGGCCCGGACGCGTTGTGGGCCAGGATGGCCCGCGATACCGACGGGGTCGGCGTGTACCCGTCGCGGGAGTCCACCAGCACGTTCACATCGTTGGCGGCCAGCACCTCGAGCGCGCTGGCGGTGGCCGGCTCGGACAGCGCGTGGGTGTCGGCCCCCAGGTAGAGCGGCCCGTCGATGCCCTGGCCGGCCCGGTACTCGCAGATGGCCTGGGTGGTGGCCACGATGTGGTCCTCGTTGAACGTCGCGCTGAATGCCGACCCGCGGTGCCCCGACGTGCCGAACGACACCCGCTGAGCGGGGTCGCCGGGATCCGGGTGCACCGAGTAGTAGGCGGTCACCAGCTTGGCGACGTCGACCAGGTCCTCAGCGGCCGCGGGCTGACCCGCGCGGGCATCCACCATGGTTTCATCCTGACACGTTGGGGAGGACCGGGACAGGGCGGGCGGCTCAGCGGGCCGCCGGTCATGGGGTCAGACGGTGCGCCAGTCGTTGCTGGGCAGGTGCGAGCCGGCCTGCGGGCCCATCTGCAGCATGCCGCCGTCCACCACGTAACTGGCCCCGGTCACGTATGAGGCTTGCGCCGAGGCGAGGAAAGCGATGACGGCCGCGATCTCGCGGGCGTCACCGGGGCGGCCGAGCGGCACCCCCGGACGGGCGGTGGTGTGCGGATCTTCGTCCTCCTGGCCGGTCATCGGGGTGGCGATCTCGCCCGGAGCCACGGTGTTGGCGGTGATGCCATACTGCCCGAGCTCCAGGGCCAGTGTCTTGATCAAACCACCGAGCCCGTGCTTGGCGGCGTCGTAGGCGGCCGAGCCGACCCGCGGCTGGTGCTCGTGCACGCTCGACACCGCGATCAGCCGGCCGCCCTGGCCGCCGGCCACCATCCGCCGCCCGGCGCGCTGGATGCAGGCGAACGCCCCGTCCAGGTCGGTGGCCACCACGTGCCGCCACTCGTGCAGCGGCATCTCCAGCGCCAGCCGGGCTGACCCGGTCCCGGCGTTGTTGACAAACACGTCCACGCCGCCGAGCCGGCTGGCCAGCTCGTCGATCACATCGCCGCACCAGTCCAGGTCAGCGGTGTCCAGGTGCGTCACCTCGGCATTGACCCCGGCCATGCGCACCTCGCTGGCGGTGTCCTCGGCTCCGGCCTCGTCGGAGTGCCAGGTGATACCGATGTTCATCCCGGCTTCGGCCAGGGCCACCGCGGTGGCCCGCCCGATCCCGGAGTCCGATGCGGTGACGATGGCGTGGCGCGGCTGAAAGGTCATGGGCCGGGACTTCCCACCGACCGCCGCCCCACACCTCCGGCGCGCTGCCGCTTCACATCGCTGGCGCCGGGCCGGTCAGGTGGTGCCCCGCATCGCGCCCCGGGTGTACGCCCGTCGCGCCTCTCGGTACACGGGACGCCGCGCCCCTGAGGAGGGCCCCGGGGTCAGGCGGCCAGTTCGGCGTAGCGGCCCTGGCCGGCCAGCAGGCTGGCGTGGGTGCCCGCTTCGACGATGTGACCGTGGTCGAGGACGACGATCTGGTCGGCGTTGCGGACGGTGGACAGGCGGTGCGCGATGGTGATCGTGGTGCGGCCCTCGGCCAGGGCGTCGAACGCCTGCTGGACGGCGCGCTCGGTCTCGGTGTCGAGGGCGCTGGTCGCCTCGTCCAGGACCAGGATGCGCGGGTTGCGCAGCAGGGTCCGGGCGATCGCGATGCGCTGCTTCTCGCCGCCGGAGAACCGGTGGCCACGAGAGCCGACCATGGTGTCGTACCCGTCCGGCAGGCTGACGATGAGGTCGTGGATCTGGGCCGCGCGGGCGGCTTCCTCGATCTCGGCGTCGGTCGCGGCTGGCTTGGCGTAGCGCAGGTTCTCGCGCACGGTGGTGTGCAGCAGGTACGTCTCCTGGCTGACCACGCCGACGACGGCGGCCAGGTCGGCCAGCCGCAGGTCACGCACGTCGATGCCGTCGATCTGGATGGAGCCGCTGCTGGGGTCGTACAGCCGGGCCATCAGGGACCCGAGGGTGGTCTTGCCCGAGCCGGTCTCGCCGACCAGGGCGAGCGTGCTGCCCGCGGGGACGTCGAGGCTGACGTCGGCCAGCGCCGGGCGGTCGGCCCCGGGATAGGCGAAGCTGACGTTCTCAAAGCGGACGTGGCCAGCGACCCGGACGGGGTCGATGTCGACCGGGTGGGCCGGTTCGTCGACGTCCACCGGCAGGTCCAGGTACTCGAAGATCCGCGCGAACAGCGCCAGCGAGCTGATCACCGAGACGCTGGTGCTGAGCAGGCCGGTGATCGGCCGGAACAGCGTGTTCTGCAGGGTGGTGAAGGCGATCAGGGTGCCGATGCTGATCGCGCCCGCGGTGGCGGGCAGGCCCGCGGCCAGGTAGATGATCGCGGGAACCGCCGCGAAGATGATGCTCAGCGAGGCCATCCGCCAGCGGCCGGCCAGCTGGGAGCGCAGCTCGAGGTCGACGAGGCGAGCCGAGGAGTCGCTGAACCGCCGGACCAGGGCCGGGCTGGTGCCCATCGTCTTGGCCAGCTGCACGCCGTTGATCGACAGGCTTTCCTCAATGGTGACGTTGAGGTCGGCCAGCTCGCGCTGCTGCTCGGAGGTGATGGCGCGGCGCATCTTGGCCACCTTGCGGGTGAAATAGATGGCCGGCGGCATGATCACCAGCGAGATCAGCGACAGCCGCCAGGACAGCGCGACCATCGCGACCGCGGTGGCGACGGCGGTGGTGAGGTTGGAGGCGATGGAGGTCGCGGTCGAGGTGACGACCGCTTCCATGCCGCCGATGTCGTTCTGGATGCGGGACTGCACCTCGCCGGTGCGGGTCCGGGTGAAGAACGCGATCGACTGGCGCTGCAGGTGGCTGAACACCCGGGTACGAAGGTCATGCATGACCTCTTGCCCGACGCGGGTGCTGATCCAGGTCTGCACGACCCCGAATCCCGAGGTGATCGCGGCGACCGCGACCATGCCGATGACCAGCCAGGCGAGCAGCTGAAGGTTCTTGTGCGGCAGCGCGTTGTCGATGATCGCGCGCAGCAGGAACGGGGAGGCCAGGCCGACCAGCGAGGACGCCACGATGATGGCGGTGACCACGGCCAGCGGCCAGCGGTAGGGGATGAAGAGGCGGCCGATGCGGCGCAGGGACACGTTGTGGGCCTGGGCCTTCTCGGCGGCGGTGACGGTCCGGGAGCCGCCACGGCGGCCCGGGGTGCTGCTGTCTCGATTCGTTGGGGGTGTCGCCAAGTGATTCTCGATTCTGTCGGGGAGCTGAATTACTGAGGTAACCTCAATATGAGGCTACAACACTAGGAGGCGGTACGCTATTCCAGTGACCCAGGATCTGCCGGACGAGTCGCTGACCGACGCCTTCTGGTCGGTGGCCCGGCGGTTGCGCGAGACGTCGCAGGAGACGCTGGCCCCGTGGGACATCACCCCGGCCCACCTGCGGGCCTTGCGCGTGCTCAAACGGCACGGGACGATGCGCCTGTCGGAGCTCTCGGATTACCTGCACATCGCGCCCCGTTCGGCCACCGAGGTCGTGGACGCGCTGGAGTCCCGTGGGCTGGTGCAGCGCCGGCCCGATCCCGGCGACCGGCGGGCCACGCTGGCCGAGCTGACCGATCACGGCGCCGAGGTCCTCGACGCCATCCGGGTCGCGGCCCGGGGCACGGAGGCCAAACGGGTCTTCGGGCGGCTGAGCCCGGCCGACCACGCCGAGCTGGCCCGCATTCTGCGGCAGCTGCGCGAGTAAGCCGCCAGCGGCCGGCGCGATCGGCTCGCCGCAACTGCTGATGCTGTCCGGGATCGGCCCGGCCGGGGCGCTGCGCGCGCTCGGCCTCGACGTGGTGGCCGACATCGCCGGGGTCGGCAGAACCTGCAGGACCACCCGGTGGTGATGATCACCTACCGGGCGCCCCGGGCCGCTGCCGCCCAGCCGCTACAACCACGGTGAGCTGTACGCCGCTGTCCGCACCGAACTGGCGGCCGGGTACCCCGACCTGCAACTGTTCCCGATCCTGCTGCCGCTGGCGGCGGCGGGGTTCGACCCGCCCGCGGCCGGCTGCAACCTGGTGGCGGCGGTCGTCGCCCCCAGCAGCCGGGGCTCGCTACGGCTGGCCTCACCGGCCCCGGACGCGGCCCCGCTGATCGATCCGGGCTTCCTGGCCGACGCCCGGGACACCGACCGGCTGGAGACCGGCCTGCGGGTGGCCGACGCCTCGACCATGCCGGTCATCACCAACGCCCACCCCAACGCCACCGTCCTGGCCATCGCCGAGCGCGCCGCCGATCTGCTGCTCAGCGCGGGGTGAGGACGCAGAACTCGTTGCCTTCGGGGTCGGCCAGCACGGTCCAGTTCACGTCGGGGCCCTGGCCGACGTCGGCCAGGGTGGCGCCGTCGCTGTGCAGCCGGGCCACCTCCTCCGCGACCTCGTCGCCCAGATACGGCGCCACATCGGGGTGCCAGCGGTTCTTGACCGTCTTGGCGCCGTCGCCGCGCACCAGCTCCAGGTAGGGGCCGATCCCGCCCGGTGCGCGCAGCCCGGCGATGCCCTTTCCGGTTCGCGCGACCGGCCAGCCGGCCGCCTCGGTCCAGAACCGGGCCAGCCGCTTCGGGTGGGCGCAGTCGGTGACGATGGCCGCTACCGGCCCGGTGTCCATGTAGAGCTCGCGCGGCTCCAGCACGCAGAACTCGTTGCCTTCGGGGTCGGCCAGCACGGTCCAGGGCACGTCGGGGCCCTGCCCGACGTCGGCCGGGGTCGCGCCCAGGTCACGCAGCCGCGCCACCAGCTTCGCCTGGTTTTTAGCGGACGTGCTGGCCAGGTCCAGGTGCACCCGGTTCTTACCCTGCTTGGGCTCGGACACCGGCACGAACACCAGCGGCAACGCGGACGGGTCGGGGTAGCTGTACCCCTCCGGCCAGACGTCGACCTCGTCGTCGGCCACATCGCCGACGATCCAGCCCAGCGCGTCGGCCCAGAACTGGGCCAGCCGAGCCGGATCGCGGGCGTCCGCGACCACGTGAACAAGGCGAGTCGCCATCAGCTGTACCCCCGGAACGGCGCTGAGTCGGCCAGCATACGCTCGCTCTCACCGGGCTCGCCACGACCCCGAGCCGGTGAGACGGGCGGTGAGGTAACAGTGAGCTTCGAAGTCGAGGTCAGGAACGTCGACGGCGCGGTCACCGCGGTGGGCGCGGCCGGCCCGTTCACGCTGGTGGTGGACAGCCCGGCCGAGGCGGGAGGCGGCGGCCGCGGCTTCAACGGCGGTCAGCTGCTGCACCTGGCGGTGGCGGGCTGCGTCTCCAACGACCTTTTCCGCGAAGCGGCCAAACGGGGGATCACGCTGACCCGGGTGGCGGTCACCGTGGACGGCGACTACGGCGGCCAGCCCGCGACCTCCACCGGCATCTCCTACTCGGTCGAGCTCACCGGCCAGGCCCCCGAATCCGACCTGGCCGCGCTGGTGAACCACGTCGACGTGATCGCCGAGATCCCCAACTCGCTGCGCCAGGGCACCCCGGTGACCCTGGACCGGGTGCACGTCGCCAGCGCCTGAGGGGAATCCTCCCGCCGCCGTCGCTGCTGTCACCAGTGTGAAGAAGATCGGATTCCTGTCGTTCGGGCACTGGCGGGCGGCGCCGGGGTCACAGACCCGCTCCGCGGCGGACGCGCTGCTGCAGACGATCGAGCTGGCCCAGGCGGCCGAGGAGCTCGGCCTGGACGGGGCGTTCGTCCGCGTGCACCACTTCGAGCGGCAGCTGGCCTCACCGTTCCCGCTGCTGTCGGCCATCGGCGCCCGCACCAGCCGGATCGAGATCGGCACGGCGGTGATCGACATGCGCTACGAGAATCCGCTCTACATGGCCGAGGAAGCGGCGGCGGCCGACCTGATCAGCGGTGGCCGCCTCCAGCTGGGCGTGAGCCGGGGCTCACCGGAGACCGTGCTGCGCGGCGCCGAGGCCTTCGGTTACCTGCCGCCCGAGGGTGAAACCGACGCCGACCTGGCCCGGCGCAAGACCGAGCTGTTCCTGGCCGCGATCAGCGGCGCGTCGGTGGCGCGGACCGACCCGGCCCGCACCGGCATCAGCGGCGGCCTGGCCATCCAGCCGCAGTCAGCCGGCCTGGCCGACCGGATCTGGTGGGGGTCCGGCACCCGGGCGACCGCGCAGTGGGCGGCCCGCGCGGGGATGAACCTGCAGAGCTCGACCCTGCTGTCCGAGGACACCGGGGTGCCGTTCGGCGAACTCCAGGCCGAGCAGATCCGGCTGTACCGGGAGGCCTGGGCCGCCCACGGCCGGGACCGCGAGCCGCGGGTGTCGGTGTCCCGCAGCGTGCTGCCGATCACCGAGGACATCGACAGAGTTTATTTCGGCGGCCAGGAGCAGGATCAAGACGACCAGATCGGGCTGCTGGACGGCGTGCGCTCCCGCTTCGGCCGCACCTACGCCGGTGAGCCCGATCAGATCGCCGCCGAACTGGCCGCCGACGAAGCCGTGCAGGCCGCCGACACGGTGCTGTTCACCGTGCCCAACCAGCTCGGAGTGGCCTACAACGCGCGGATCCTGGGCACGATCGCCCGCGACATTGCTCCCGCGATCGGCTGGTCACCCGCCAGCGCGTCGGCCGCCCTTTAAAAACCAGAAAAGGTTCCCTCCCCCTCGGCCGCCACTCGGATCAAGGCCATCGCGGTGCCGACGGTGGCCCTCTGGGCCTGGGTGGGGTCGAGGCCGCGGATGTCGGTCAGCACGATGAACCCCTCCCAGCCGCACACCATGGCCAGCGCGGACACCAGCGCCTCGAACCGGTCCGGGGTCAGCGTTTCCCGCCAGGGCGCCAGCACCGCCTCGATCCACTGCACCCGCCGGTAACCGCGCTTGGGGCCGGTGTCGGCGGGCGGGAGGTCGACGGTGAGCTTGATCAGCTTCCGCCCGAGCGGCAGCGTGTCGGCGGTCGACCGGCAGATCGCCCCGAGGATGCGCTCGGCCCGGACCAGCGGGTCCAGGGTGCCCTGGCCGCCCTGGCGGCCCGACTCGGCGTCGGCGGCCGCGATCTCCGCGTCAACGTCGCTGCTCAGCGCGCCCAGGCTGGCGTCCAGGAGCAGCTGGTCGAGCGACGCGAAGTACGTATAGATCGTGCGCCGGGACACGTCCGCGGCGGCCGCGATGTCGGCGACCGACGGGTCCGCTCCCGTGCTGATCAGCTGGGCGGTGGCGGTCACGATCGCCTTGCGGGTGCGACGCCGCTGGGCGGCCCGGCCTGGCTCCGGGCCGGGGGTCACCGCGCCGCCTCTGCGTGCGGGCTTGACAGGAACACTGGCATGCAGTCACGATACACCCATGCATTAAATGCACGACTGTGCAATAAGAGCACGGCGGTGCAGAATCGGGAGGGAAATGCTCATGTCCGTCACGCTCATCAACCTGTTCGACGTGCCCGCCGAGCACGACGCCGAGTTCCGGCAGCGCTGGCAGCAGGTGAACGATTAGATGCGGGCCCAGCCCGGCTACCTGGGCCACACGCTGCACCAGTCGATCGCCCCGGACGCGAAGTACCGGTACGTCAACGTGGCCCAGTGGCGGTCCGCCGACGACTTCCGCGCCGCCCACGGCTCGGACTTCCGCGGGCTGGTCTCCCACCCCGGCTGGGAAAAGTTCCCGTTCAGCCCAGCCCTCTATCAGGTCATCAACCAAGCAGCACCGTCTGCGGCGTGACGATGAGCCACTGGATCGGCCGGGGTCACCACCGCTGGGCCGCGCCGGGCCGTGTTGCTGGTGTGGCAGGCATGGCAGCCGTTGTAGCCGGGCAGGCTGGTTGCCGGTCACCCGGACAGGTTTTTCCGGCAGGGGCTTCGGCAAGGTCGGTGTTTGCGGCGGCAGCGGTAACGGCGGTGCGGGCCGAGCGGCGGGGACCGGGGCGGGAACCGGAGTACGGCAGATGCTGGCCGGTCACGGGAAAAAAGAGTGTAACGGCCTGTGCTACCGATGCAATGTGGCGGGCCATGAGCGCGGGGGCTTCATCGGCGGGGGCGCAGGACGGGGGTGATGAGGTCGATGAGGGTGGCGGGTTTGCCCCGGAACGCTGCCCGCCAGTTCAGGCGCCAGTCGAGGGTGGCGTCGTCCGACAGGGTGATGGTGCCGAGCCAGGGGCGGGTGGGGCTGGTGATGTCGATGCTGGTGGTGGCTTCGAACGATTCCAGGTCTTTGCTGATCCGCAGCGCGACGTTCAGTCCGTGGTCTTGCAGGGTCCGGCCGACTTGCCCTTTGACGGGCAGGGCGCGGTAGGCCGCCGGGCTGACCGCGATCGGCGGTTCGCTGAGCAGGTAGGCGATGATCGCTCTCAGGGCGGCCGGGCTCGATCCAGGCCCGGCGGCGGGCTCGTAGTACCAGTGGGCCTGCCCGCTGGAGCTGAGCACTACAAGTGACTTCCCGCTTGTCACGCCCAGGATGGTGAATTCGCAGGTGTCCCGGCGGCAGAAGACTTCCACTCCCATGCCGGCGGCGGCCAGCCGCCGGGCCAGCGCCTGGGATGGCGTGCCGTCACCGCTGCTGGATGAGTGCGTGAAGTGTTCTGCTGCCTGGGTCATGCCCTGGCCGCCCGCGTTGCCTTGTCGGCGCCGGCGCGTGCTTCGTTGACACGGCCCTGAGGGGCCTGTCTACTGCGCGCCATGACGAACACAGCAGAAGTTCCGGTTATCACGTTCCCCGTCACCTCCGCGTTCGACCTGCCCGGCATGAGAGTGGAACGGAGTCTGGGCGTCACGTTCGGCCTGGTCGTGCGTTCCATGGGCTTCAGCAAGGCCGTCACCGGCGGGATATCGTCGCTCCGCCAGGGCGAGGTCTCGCAGTTCACGGTGGTCCTGGAGGACGCCCGCAGGCACGCGCTGGACCGGATGATCGAGAACGCGAAGCTGCTCGGCGCCAACGCGGTGATCGCGGTGCGGTTCGACTCCTCAGAGATCGGCAAGGCACGCGCGGAGGTCGTCGCCTACGGCACCGCGGTGGTTGCCGCCCCGTCAGCGTAACGATGCACCGCCCGCAGCCGTCCACTGCCGCGAGCAGGGCTGACAAGGAAACTCTCAGCGCCGGCGTCTTGATGAGATTATGGTGTGGTTGTTTCGGGCCGGCCCGGTCGCTCGGCCTGCTGCTGAGCGGAGGTCGGCTGGGCCGACAGTTCGCCGGGGGCGGGGCTGGGCGGCGACTGTCTGGCTGGGTCGGGTCCGAAGGCGAAGCCAGCTATCGCGCCGAGCGCGGCGAACGCGGCCGCGGCGATCAGGACGTCATTGAGCCCGCTGGAGGTGCCGGAGCGGGCGGCGTGGGTGACCGCGGCGCGGGCGCCGGGCGGGGCGGGCAGGCCCGCTAGGGCGTGCAGGGTGGCGGTGGTGATGCGGGAGGCGTAGAGGGCGCCGAGCACGGCCACACCGGTGGCCGTGCCGACCTGGCGCAGCGTGTTCGTCAGGCCGGCCGCCATCCCGGCGCGGGCCGGCTGTACCGCCGCAAGGGCCGCTGAGGCCAGGCTGGTGGAGGTGATGCCCAGGCCGATCCCGGCCAGGATAAAGCCGGGCACCAGCACCAGCCAGGAGGACGTGGCGGTCAGGTGGGCCATCGAGGCCAGACCGGCTGCGGCCGCGGCCATGGCCCCACCCAGCAGCACCCGCATCGCCACTTTGCCGATCAGCCGGCCGGTCAGCAGGCGACCAAGAAGGAGACCAGCGTCAGCGGCAGGAACCGCAGCCCGGCCTGGACCGGGGAGTAGCTGAGGGTGTTCTGCACATACAGCGACAGATAGGTGATCATCCCGATGACCGTCGCCGAGATCGCGAACGCCACGAACCCGGTCGCGGCGAAGCTGCGCCGCCCGAACAGGCGCAGGTCGGCCATGGGCGCGGCGGCGATGCGCAGCTCGTAGAACACGAACCCGGCGAAGGCCACGGCCACGGCCGCGAACAGAGCCACGATCACAGGGCTCGCCCAGCCCAGCGCGTTCCCGCGGATCAGCGCGAACATCAGCGCGGTCAGCGCCACGGTGACCAGGGCCGTGCCCACCCAGTCGGCCCGGCCGCCGGCCGGGTTGCGGGATTCGCGCAGCCGGGCCACCCCGCCCGCGAACGCCGCCACGCCGATGGGCAGGTTGACGAAGAAGATGAACCGCCAGCTCAGGGTGTCGGTCAGCACCCCGCCGGCCAGCGGCCCGATGGCGCTGGCGCCGCCGAGCGTGACGCCGAAGACGCCCAGCGCCCGGGCCAGGGCGGCGCCGGAGAATTCCGCGCGCAGCAGCGGGGTGGCGGTGGCGAACAGCACCGCGCCGCCGACTCCCTGCAGCGCGCGGAACAACTCCAGCGTCAGCGCGGTCCAGGCCAGCGCACAGGCCAGCGACCCGGCGGTGAAGATGACCAGGCCGACCAGGAACAGCCTGCGCCGGCCCAGCCGGTCACCTAGGGTGGCCGCTGGCAGCAGCAGCACGGCCAGCACCAGGGCATAGGCGGCGCTCACCCACTGCAGGTCCGGCAGGCTCGCGTGCAGATCCCGCTGGATCGATGGCAGCGCCACGCTCACGATGGTGATATCCAGCAGCAACATGAATGCCGCCGTGCACACCAGCGCCAGGGTCCACCGCTGCCGCGACGACATCCCGGGACTTCAGCCATCTGACTCACCACCCCCGGCTAGCAGTGCAGGGGCGAAAAAGTCGATGAGCAGTTGGTTGACGCGCTCAGCCTCGTCGTGATGGACCCAGTGCGAGGCGTCGGGCAGACGCTCGACGCGGTCCAGGTTGAGAACGTCGTCGTGCTCGGGCTCGGCGAGTTCAGGGCTGAGGTAGCGATCGCGTTCGCCCCAGATGACCAGGGTGGGCCCCTTGATCGGGCGGAGCGCCGCTTCGGCCTTCTCCTGCGACTGCCGCACCGAGGACCGGTAGTAGTTGATCATGCCGGTGGCCGTGCCGGGCTGGGACCAGGCCTCGATGTAGCGGTCGGTTTCCTCCTGTGTGAAGGCCGGGTGGGCGTCGCGCAGGAAGTGCCGGAAGAAATGCCAATCGTTGACGTGCACGACGGTTTCGGGCAGGTCCGGGAGGTCAAAGAAGAAGTACCAGGACCGGCGGAGCTGGCCCGGGTGGTGCAGTCCCTGCGATAGCTTCCGCGGATGAGCCGCGTTGAGGATGGCCGGCCGGTTCACGACCTCGGGTACTGCATCGCAGTGGCCCACGCGACGGACCCGCCCCGGTCGTGACCGGCCAGCATCGCGGAGGTGGCACCGCGTTCTTAGATGAGACCGCGGAGATCGGCGGTCAGCTGGTCGGTGTCGTAGGCCTCGATGTAATGCAGCCGCACGTCGCCGATCTCGGCGTAGCCTTCACGAAGTTCGCTGCTCCAGAGTCCTGGCACTTGTTGTTTCGCCATCCCACTCGCGCCGCTGGCGGGGCCCTCGGTTGTGCTCATTCCGCCTCCCTGGGGTTGTGGCAGGGACGACGCTACGATCTCAACCGCTGTGGCAACCCAGGGAACACCCTGGGATTCCCACAGGGAACACCCTGGGGTCCCCCCACAGGGAACATCCCGGCGGTCCCTTGGTCTGGCCCGTCCGCGGGCTCACTGGGGTTGTGCACGCCCCGAACGACGCAGCCGCCACCCTGTGCGAGGTGATATCGAGCTTGGCGAACACGTTGCGCAGGTGCCACTCGACCGTGCGCGCGCTGACGAACAACTGCGCGCCGATCTCCGGGTTCGAAAGCCATCGCGGGCGAGCCGGGCGATCTGCCCCTCCTGCGGCGTGAGTTCTTCGCGCGTTCCTTGCTGACCTTCTCGCCGCTCGATCGCCTCGCGTGCAAGCTCCACGTCTCCCACATGCATGGCTGCCTCGACCAGCTGGGGGAGCGCCCACACAGAGCGGTGCTCGTCCCCGGCGGCGGCGCTCGGGGTGGTCCTTCCTGGCTGCGTGGTCTATCGTGGTGGAGAGATGGTCAAAGATGGATTATTTGTTCGATTACTAGTCTTCGGCCTGCAGTTGGGATTTCCCATTGGGGGTGGGACGACCCCCCTGGTCCCCCGGTTCCCGCTGCGGTACCGGCCGTAGGACCGGCCACTCGCCGGGCCTGAAGGCCCGGACTCGCTGGGCCGGTTAGATCGCCTCGCCGTTCCCGCTCCGGTGACGGTCAGACCGCCGTCTGGAAGTGAGACAGGAGAGGGCGGGTCTCCTGGTTGACAATCAACCATGATCTGGACCGCCGGTCGTAACCGGCAGCTGGGCGAACTGATCGCCGAGGTCTTCCGGACCGCCGGCCCGGTGCCGCGCGAGTACCGTGCGGTCGTCGTCGGCGGTCCGCCCGGGGCGGACAAGGCGGCCGCGCTGGAGGAGCACGGCGCCGACCGGTCGCAGTTCCTAACGATCAGCGTCGACGACGTGCTGACCCGGATGGCCGCCCGCGGGCTCATCCCGGCGGTGCCCGGCCGCCCGCCACTGGCGGGCGCGGAGCTTGTGCACACCGAGGCCCAGCACGTAGCCAAGCGGATCGGGCTGGCGGCGGTCAACGACGGCTGGAACATCATCCTCGACGTCACGCTCGCCTCCCGGCCGTCCACCGAGTCCTGGACCTACGCGCTGCGGTTCGCGGACTACTCGGTCACCGTCGTCTACGCCGGGCTCAGCGCGGAGGAGTCGATCCGCCGGTCGGCGGCCGCGTACCAGCAGGCCGAGGAGGAGTACCGGCAGGGCCGCGGCTATGGCGGCCGGTACCTGCCGCCGGACGCGATCCGGGCGCTGGACGGGCCGGCCGCGACCGCCGCCCGGGACAGCATGCGCTGGGTCTCCGGCGCCGAGCCGGCCAGCGTGACCGCGGGCCGCCCCCGTCCCGGCGGCCTGCCTGGCGGCGCCGTATCGGCGATGATCGACGCCTACCGGAGCGGCCAGCTCAGCCTGGACGGCCTGAGCCTGGAGTTCCGCGCCCGCCGCTGGCCCGCCGTGCCGGCGGTCTGCCCGCCCGCGCTGGAATCCGCGAGCGCGGCCGTCGACGACCTGGAGCCGTACGTACCGGGTTCGTTCGACGACGTGGTGATGGCCTACGACCTGGGCAAGCTGTCCGACGACGAGTACGAGTTCCTGGCCGAAGCCGCCAACGTGTCGGTTCCCGAGCCGGGCTGATATCCCCGAGGGCTGTTATCCCCCGGGGGCTGTTATCCCCCGGGGGGACGACCCCCCGTACCCCCCGCTGCGCGTCGCGCCCCGCTGCGGTATCCGCCGTAGGACCGGCCACTCGCCGGGCCTGAAGGCCCGGACTCGCTGGGCCGGATAGATCGGCTCGCCGTGCCTGCGGTGGCGCCTGCTGGGCCAACTCGGTGGTGTCTGCAAGACCAATTCGCAGGTCAGTTGGGTTTCGTGCGAGTGTGTCGGCATCGGGGCGCTTCTCGGCGTCTTGTGTGTTGGGCCGCCCGTTCTCGGTAGATCCTTGCGTTGGGAAGTCTGTTTTTCTCAATTTTGCGTCGGGATATTGCGCGAAGATGTTGGAAAGGTTACGTTCCTCGGTACATCGGCTCCATGTTGTCCCTCCCCCATCCCGCTGACGTGGCGCACCGGTGCGCCACTCGAAAGGGGCGCCAGGTGTTCCCATCGTTCCGAGATCTACGGCGGGCCTTCGCGGTGGCCGCCGCCGCCGTGTCACTGACCGCCGCGGGCATCGCGGCCGTCGCGGTCACACCCGCGTCGGCTGCCACAGGCGGCGGCGGTGCCAGCCTCCCGTATACCGAAGTGCAGGCCGAGAGCTCCGCCACCAACGGCACCGTCATCGGTCCCAGCTACACCCAGGGCCAGCTGGCCGACGAGGCGTCCGGCCGCAAGGCCGTGACCCTGCAGGGCAACGGCAGCGGGCAGTACGTCACGTTCACCACGCCGGTGGCGACGAACTCGATCGACTTCCGCTACAGCATCCCGGACAGCTCCGGCGGCTCGGTCTACACCGCCCCGCTGTCGCTGTACGTCAACGGCACCAAGCAGAGCGACTTCACCCTGACCAACGCCTACAGCTGGTACTACGGCAGCTACCCGTTCACCAACACCCCCGGCAGCGGTCAGCACCACTTCTACGACGAGGTGCACCGGCTGTTCTCCACCACCTATCCGGCCGGCACCACGTTCAAGCTGCAGGTCGACTCGGGCGACAGCGCGTCCTCCTACACGATCGACTTCGCCGACTTCGAGCAGGTCGGCGCCGCCCTGACCCAGCCCGCCGGCTCGGTCTCGGTGGTCAGCGAGGGGGCCGACGCCAGCGGCGCGGCCGACTCGACCAGCGCGTTCAACGCCGCGATCGCGGCGGCCGGGTCGGGTGGCACGGTGTGGATCCCGCCGGGCACCTACAACGTCCCCGGGCACATCGCGGTCAACAACGTGACGATCGCCGGCGCCGGCATGTGGTACTCGACGGTGACCGGCACCGCCCCCGGGTTCTACGGCAACTCCGCCCCGAACCCCAGCACCAACGTGCACCTGCAGAACTTCGCGATCTCCGGCAACGTCCAGGAACGCGACGACAGCGCCCAGGTCAACGGCATCGGCGGGGCGATGAGCGACTCGACCGTGTCCAACATCTGGATCGAGCACATGAAGGTCGGGGCCTGGATGGACGGCCCGATGGACAAGCTGACGTTCAGCGGCATGCGGATCCGCGACACCACCGCCGACGGCATCAACTTCCACGGTGGCGTGACCAACTCGACCGTGACCAACAGCGACATCCGCAACACCGGTGACGACGGCATCGCCACCTGGGCCGACTCCGGTATCGGGGCCGACGCCAACGACACCATCTCCAACAACACCGTCCAGCTGCAGATGCTGGCCAACGGCATCGCGATCTACGGCGGCCACGACAACACGGTCAGCGGCAACCTGGTGGTCGACACCGGCATCACCCAGGGCGGCGGCATCCAGGTCGGCCAGCGGTTCAGCTCCACCCCGGTCGGCACGACCACGATCACCAACAACACGATGATCCGGGACGGCGACCTGGACCCGAACTGGCAGTTCGGCGTGGGCGCGCTGTGGTTCGACGGCAGCCAGGGCACGGTGAACGGTCCGATCAACGTGACCAACGCGCTGATCGAGCAGAGCCCGTTCGAGGCCATCCAGTGGGTGGAGGGCGAGGTCAACGGGGTCAACCTCAACAACGTGACGATCAACGGCACCGGCACGTTCGCGCTGCAGGAGCAGGACCCGGGCACGGCGTCGGCCACCAACGTCGTGGCCACCAACGTGGCCCAGGCGAACGCGGGCAACGCGCCCAGCTACAGCTGCGAGGGCAGCGGGTTCACGATCACCGATGGCGGCGGCAACTCCGGCATCAGCCCGACCCAGTGCAACGGCTGGCCGGCCCCGGTCTACCCGCCGTACCCCAACTCCGGGGTGAGCGTCAGCCCCACCGCGCTCAACTTCGGCTCGGTCGCCACCGGGTCCAAGAGCAGCGCCCAGACCGTGACCGTTTCCAACCCGACCGGCTCGGCCGCCTCGGTCTCGTCCATCGCCGCCACCGGTGACTTCAGCCAGAGCAACACCTGTGGCTCGTCCATCGGGGCGGGCGGCTCCTGCACGGTCAGCGTGACGTTCGCGCCGGCCGCGGCCGGCAGCCGCACCGGCACGCTGACCGTCAACGCGGACGGCGTCACCAACACGGTCAGCCTGTCCGGCACCGGGACCAGTTCCGGGGGCGGCAGCGCCACGCTGACCGCCTCGCCCACCTCGGTGGCGTTCGGCAGTGAGGCGGTCGGCTCGACCGCGGCGGCCCAGAAGGTGACGATCGCCAACACCGGCAGCGCCGCGGCCTCGGTGTCGTCGGTCACCGCCGGCGCCCCGTTCGCGCAGACCAATACCTGCGGCACCTCGATCGCGGCAGGCGGCTCGTGCACGGTCAGCGTGACGTTCACCCCGACCGCGGCCGGGGGCGCGTCCGCCAACCTGACCGTGGCCAGCAACGCCACCAACCCGTCGCTGACCGTGCCGCTGACCGGCACCGGCACCGGCAGCGGCGGGACCAGCACCAACCTGGCGCTGAACGCCCCCATCACGGCGTCCAGCTACACCCAGACCTACGTCCCCGCCAACGCCGACGACGGCAACACCAACACCTACTGGGAGGGCACCAACGGCGCCTGGCCCACCACCCTGACCGTCAACCTGGGCGCCACCGACTCGCTGACCAAGGTGGTCATCGACCTGCCACCCGCGTCGGCCTGGAACACCCGCACTCAGACCCTTTCCGTCCTTGGCTCCACCGACGGGTCGGCCTACAGCACCCTGGCCGGCTCGGCCACCTACACGTTCGACCCGTCCAGCGGGAACACGGTGACGATCCCGCTGCCGTCCGGTACCAGCGACCAGTACGTCCGGCTGTCGTTCACGGCCAACAGCGTCCAGAACGGCGCCCAGGCCTCCGAGGTCCAGGTCTGGGGCACCACCGGGGCCAGCTCGGGCCACCCTGACCTGGCCCTCAACGCCGCGGTCAGCGCGTCCAGCTACACCCAGACCTACGTCGCCTCCAACGCGGTGGACGGCAACACCAGCACCTACTGGGAGGGCACCAACGGCGCCTGGCCGACCACCTTCACCGTCAACTTGGGCGCCAGCAAGTCGCTGGGCTCGATCGTCCTGGACCTGCCGCCCTCGTCGGCGTGGGGCACCCGGACTCAGACCCTTTCCGTCCTTGGCTCGGCCAGCGGATCGAGCTACAGCACGCTGGTGAGCTCCGCCACCTACACCTTCAACCCGTCGACCGGGAACACGGTGACGATCCCGTTGCCGTCCGGCACCACCGACCAGTACGTCCAGCTCTCGTTCACCGCCAACAGCGTCCAGAACGGCGCGCAGATCTCAGAACTGGACATTTACGGCTCGTGATCTTGTTATGGCCCGGGCCGGATGGATGAACGAAAGATCGGTGTAATCCATTTGGCCCGGGCCGGCGTCCTTTACTTAGCTGGGCAGGCAGCCCGGGGGCCATGAGGGGGGCCTGGTGATGAGTAGTCACCTTGAATGTTTTAATTGCGGTGTCCAGAATCGGGGTACGGCGCAATTCTGCCGTCAATGTGGCCGGTCGCTCGCCGGCCTGCCGGCCCAGGCGCCGCCGCCAGTCAATCAATTAACCACTGACGCGACGGCCGCAGGTGCGGTCCGGACCGCCACCGAGATCAGCGTGCCCCGGCCTGCCACTGAGATCAGTGTGTCTCCGCCGGTCGCGCCGGTTGCGCAGTTCAGCGCGCACCCGCCGACCATCGACATCGACCGGCCCGCCTGCCCAACCCCGGCCCCGGCTGCGCCTCCGCCCTGGTCCGGGCCGCCTCACAAACCCCGTCGTGCGTGGTGGCCGGTGCCGCTCGTCCTGGCCGTGGTGCTTGGCGCGGCCGCGCTGGCCGGATGGCAGACCCGCTGGCCAACGGCGGTCTTCGGGGTGCAGAACGCGGCTCGCAACCTACCGGTGGCGCCGGGGTCGGCGCCCGGCTCGGCCGCCGGATCTGAACCGGGCGCGTCCTCTGGCCCGGCCGGTTCCGGTGGCGCCTCCGCTGGTTCGGGCGGGTCCGCGCAGCAGCAGGCCGCCGAGAATCTGGCCAGCCTGCTCAGCCAGAGCGTGAGCGACCGCGCGTCGGTCAACGACGCCTACAACGACGTCATGAACTGCGGACCCGACGTCAGCCAGGACGCCCAGACCTTCGAGAACGCCGAGCAGGCCCGCCAGCAGCTGATCGGCCAGCTGGCGGACCTGCCGTCGCAGTCAGCCCTCTCCCCGTCGATGTTGCAGGCCCTGTCCGGCGCCTGGCAGGTGTCGGCGCAGGTGGACGGCGACTACGCGCAATGGGCGCAGGATCAGGCAGGCGGCTGCACGATCAACAGCACGGCTGACCCCAGCTACGCGGCGGCCGGCAATCCCAATCTCCAGGCGACCGCGGACAAGACGGCTTTCATCGGCCAATGGGACCCGGTGGCCGCGCAATATGGCCTGACGCAATACCAGCAAGGCGATCTTTAGCCGTTTCGCTCGGCCAATTTCTGGGGTGGGAGAGCCAGTCGTGGATTGCTTTTATTGTCATGCCCTGATGGAACCGGGCGACGTATTCTGCGGGAGCTGCGGGCAGCGGTCCCCGGCCCTGGCGGCCAACGGGTCGCCTGACGCCGTGAACAGCCGCGGGAACGGGAACGGGAGATGGCCCACCGTGGCGCCATCGGTGCCCCGGCAACCGCCGCCCACCCAGGAGACCGCCGCGGCGGGCCCGTTCTTCTTGCACACACCCGCGCGCTCCGGCGGCCGCATGACCAACGCGACCCGGTACCTGTGCGCGGCCGCCTACCTGGACGCCGGGTACGCCGGGGCCGTCATCCGCGAGCTGGTGGCTTCGGCCCGGTCGGTGGCGCCGTCGGTGGGCGTCGATCTGGGCCCGATCATCCGGCACTGCCTGCGGGCCAGGAACATCCAGCTGGTGCGGGACATCGTGCTCACCCTCCTGCTGCTGATCGGCCTGATCACCGACACCGGGCAGATGATCCTGTTGCTCATCTTGTGTTTCGTGGCCGGATTGCTGCCCAGCATGAACTGGGCTCGCCGGTCCTTCCGGTCCAAGGTCCTCGCCGCGGCGGGCGTCCTGGCGCTGATCGCGGCCGGCCTGGTGGCCATGTCCTTCGTGGAGATGATCGGCTCCCTGCAGCAGTCGTTCAGCCAGGGTCTTACCCCGGACGGGCAGCCGCCGGCACCGGCCAGGGCGGCGGTGGCCTGCACGGCCTGCTCGGCCCGTGCCTGCTGATGGCCATCCTGGCCACCCAGCTGGTGTACACGTACCTGCGCAGCCGCACCCTCTGCGACGAGCTGGGCCCCGACGCCACGCCCCGGCGGCCCCGGCCAAACACGCCCTACGTCGAGAACCGGATCGCGCAGGTGGAGGGAGCCCAGCACGGCAACGTGGTGCTCTACGCCGGAGCCAACCCGTTCGTCGGCACCGGCCAGCGGACCCGGGCCTGGTCGATCGCGGTCGAGCTGCGCCGGGCCCGCAACCAGCACGACCCGGATCCGCGCCGGGCCCGGGACTACGTGGACATCGACCCGGTCGCGCTGCATCAGGTCGTCCGCCAGCGCCTGCTGAACCTGAAGGACGCTGCGCTGCCCGCCAGCCAGCAGCTGCAGGCGCTGACCGTACACGATCACATCGTCGGCATTGGCGCGCACCGCTGGGACTCGCCACTGATCGACCCGGCCCGGAACGTGCCGTATTCCGAGGCCAGCCCGGAGGCCATCCAGGCGGTGATCCGCCACCCGCAGGCCGGGGTGCGCTACTACCAGCGGGTCTCGGTGTGCGACGAGGGACAGGAGGTGTGGACGGGCCAGCGGAAGGTGCTGGACGGATCGGACCAGGACATCTCGGCGTCGGCGTTCGTGTACGCGGCCGTCGAGGGGCACATGTTCTACCTGGAGTTCGTCTCGGCGGTGATGCCGCCCATCAACCCCCGCTGGCACCTGGTCGACCTGCTGCCCAAGTTCACCCCGGGCAAGTTCATGGCCCAGGTCCTGGTGGACGCCGTCGTTTCCTCGTTTCGCGACCTGCTCTGGGCGCCGATCCGCGGCGCCGGCGCCATCGCCGGGATCATCCGGGAAGGACGGAGCCAGCAGGAGCAGGCCGTCGCCGCCCAGGAGTACCTGTACGGGAACGTGGGTGCCCGGCTGAGCGTGCGGGAGCTGGGCGCGACCCACGGCTACCGCACCTACATCCAGCGGCTCGACGCGGAGAAATACACCAAGCTGACCGAGCGCCTGGTCATCGACACCGTGCTGGACTTCCTGGCTGAGCAGGGGGTGGACACCTCGGCCTACGCCAGCAACGCCCAGTCCGTCACCAACCAGTACACCCACATCGGCGACAACCACGGGGCCGCGGCGTTCGGCCCCGGTGCCTCGGCCCAGCAGACGAACCACGCCCAGCCGGCCCGCGGCTGACCGATCGGGAAGCGACAGGTGATCAGATGGCAATGAGCGACGACCGAATCGGCTACACCGTTCACGGCGCGAACCACGGGGTGATCGCGCAGGGTGCGCAGGCCCGCGGCCTGCAGGTCAACTACGGTGCCCCCGACGGTCAGCTGGCCCGGCTGGAGCAGCTGCTGCAGGAGCTGGCGGACCGGGTGGACGAGTACGGCGGACCGGCGGCCGCCGACGTGCTCGACGACATCGACCGGACCCGGGACGAACTGCACCGGCGTAAGCCGGACGGCAACCGGATGATCGCCCTGCTGGGCAGCGTCAGCGCGGCGATCGCCCCGGTCAGCAGCCTGGCCGAGCTGGCTGACCATATCGCCAAGCTGGTGGGGCTGGCCGTCCGCTGATCGAGGGCGGCCCGCACCGGAGGCTAGGCCGTCACCAGCTCCGGGTAGCGGGCCGGCACCTCGGCGACGATGGCCAGGCATTCCACGAAGAAGTAGATCGCCTTGAAGAACTCGAGCAGGCTGCCGTCCTCCAGCAGGATCTTGCGGTACATGACCGTGCGCTGGGCGTCGTAGCCGTCGTGCAGGGCCTTCCAGTCGGCGTAGTCCATGGCCAGCACGTAGGTGGCGGCCAGCGGCTCGTCCGGCCCGATGATCCGGCAGTCGGTGACCGTGCCGCCGCTCCACTGGACGAACAGGTAGGCGGGGCCGCCGCCCAGCTCCGCGGGCAGCTCGCGGCAGCCGAGCGCCCAGGAGGCCGGGTAGACGCTCTTGATGAAATCGAAAAGGTCCCAGTACTCCTGGAGTTTGCCCGCCCGCACCGGCTCGGCCGGGCCGGCGATCAGGGCATCCCGCACCGCGGCGGCCCACCCAGGACTGAAGAAATCCGGCTCCGGCACGGTCACCCACCCGCCAGGACCGGCTGGACCTTCTTGAGCAGGTCCTCGAGGTCGGGAGACAGGTCGATGCCGACGTCGTTCAGCTTGCGCCGCAGCTGCTGGAAGAACAGGATCCGCACCTCGTCCTGGGTCCAGCCGAGCGGCTCGTAGTAGATCTGGCGGCTGTTCACGCCGGACAGCGACAGGATCGTCCGCAGCGTGTCGTGGATCTCGTTGATCATGGACGGGTCCTTACGGACCGCCTGCTGGAGGTACCGCATGCCCCCTTGCACGTGCCGCGACTCGTCCCGGCAGGTGGCGGTGAAGCCGGTGTAGTAGGCGGGCAGGAAGCCGCGCCACCGGGCGTAGGACAGCGTCACCTTCATGACCGACAGGGCCAGCACGCCCTCGATCCAGAGGAAGTAGTTCGTGCCGTAGCGCACCCTTGCCCGTTCGTCGTAGGGGCGCTGGCGTACCTCGTCGGCCTGGTAGGCCAGCAGCCCGAACGGCCCGACGAAGGTCTCCGACACCCACGGGAACGAGGCGTCGAGGATGTCCATGATGTCGTCGCCCTTGAGCCCGACGACCTCCCGGTAGAACCGGTCGAAGAACACGGTGTGCCGGGCCTCGTCCTCGATCTGGGCGGCGATGTGCAGCTTTTCCTCTTCGCTGGCGCCGATCATGAACACCGGCAGCTCGATCTCGACCTGGCGCTCGCCGTGATGGAAGCCGGAGGCGACCGCGATGAACGACTGGCGCTCCTCCTCGGTCATCTTTTCCTGCCAGTCGATCACGTCCTGGCCGAAGTCCAGGTCGTAGACGTCCCACCGCTGCTTGAGGTACTTGCGGTACAGGGTGGTGAAGTCCGGCAGCGCCTTCAGGTCCTTGTGCACGTACTCGATGACGTCGTCGATGTCCACGTTGAGCACGTCGGCGAGGTTGGACTCTTCGATCTCACGCACCTGGTCGTCGCTCAGCGCGCGCGGGCCCTCGTGCAGAACCGCGGTCGGGCTCGGGCGGTCGGTCATCGTTGTCAGCCTCCCAATAACAGAATGCGATTCTGTTTCCAGGACATCGGTTACCGGTGGGTCATGTCAAGGCCGCCAGCCGGGTAGGGCCGCCACCCGGTCGATGGGGAACTTGGGCGCGGTCTTATTTCGGCGGTCAGCTCTGGGCGTCTGACCAGTCGTAGTCCGGCCGGAACTCCATATCGTGACGCTGAGCGGCCGCCTGCATCCGCGGAAAATCCGGAATGAAAGGCGGCTGCCCGAGGCTGGCGTGGTCGGTCGGCTGCCCCATCTGCTGGAAAAAGCGCTCAAAGCCGCCGGTGGCCACTCCGAGCACCTGGCTGGGCTCCTCCACCTGGTAGGCGTGCACCAGCCCGGCCGGGACGAAGCCGAAGTCGCCCGCGGTCAGCAACCGGGCCCGCTTGGTCCCGTCCTGGCCGGCCATGTACACCCGCACGCTGCCGTCCACCACGTAGAACACCTCGTGGGTGCCGTGGTGGTTGTGGGCCGGGATCAGCTGACCGCGCGGCGCCTGCATGGTGAACACGCCGAACTGCCCGCCGGTCTCGTCGCCGGACAGCAGCACCGTGAACAGGTCGGTGAACAGCATCGCGTGCTCGCCGTCGCCCTTTTGAAGGAAAAAGGCCTCCGGCCGCCCGGGCAGCACCCCCCTGCCACCGTGGCCCGTGGCTGGGGTCAGTCAGGTACTCAAAGCTCATGCTGGCCTCCGTGGCGACGTCGCTGGGTCTGTCACCCTACGGGGTGACGCCCCGGTCACCCGGGCCAGCAGGTCGCGGACGGCGGCGGCCACGGCCGGGATGTCCCACGGCCCCGGCTCGGTCAACCAGGAGACCGGTTCGACGGTCACCTGCCCGGCCAGCGCGGCCGCCAGCGGCTCGAACACCGCCGGGGTGCACAGCGTCCCTGGCAGTGCGACCAGGACCGGTTCGGAGTCCATGCGGCGACCCTAGCGATCCCGCTCCGGAGGCCATAAACACGCGTGTATCTGCGGGCAAATGGCCGAAATGCGTTATTAAATTATCTCAATAAAGATATTACATTGTGACTTGATCTTGCTATAGGGTTGCCACACAACCACGCAGGATCTGGCGAGTTCCACCAAAATCGACGCTGCGGCGGCAGCGGATCCTGCACCGTCCACCGGCTAAGGAGTGAGGCATGGCCCCCCGCTGGCGCGTTCCCGGAGCACGCACCGCCACCCATTGGAGAGTTACCCTGGCCGCCGCTGCCTTAATACTGGGCTCGGCGGGAGCGGCCATCGGCACCGCCGGTGCGGCCGGCGCGGGCACCACCGGCACGCAGCCCGGCACCACCCAGACCCGGCCCGGTGGTGCGGTCGGCGGCTTCCAGCCCGGCGGTGTGATCAAGGCGCACGGCACCAGCGGCGCCACTCCGGCTGCCGCCGCGGGCGTCAAGAACGCGGGCACCACCAGCACCAACTGGTCGGGCTACGTCGTGACCGGCGGCAGCGGCGCCTTCAACAGCGTGTCGTCGAACTGGACCGAGCCCGCCGCCAGCTGCAGCAGCCAGACGCAGTACGCCGCGTTCTGGGTGGGCCTGGACGGCTACAACAGCGACTCGGTCGAACAGACCGGCAGCGACTCGGACTGCAGCGGCGGCTCGCCGGACTACTACGGCTGGTACGAGATGTACCCGGCCGACCCGGTGTACTTCACCAACCCGGTCGCGCCCGGGGACAGCATGAGCGCCTCGGTCACGGTCAGCGGGACCAGCTACACGCTGACGCTGACCGACAGCACCCAGGGCTGGACCCAGACCGAGCACGAGTCCGGCAGCTACTCCAACTCCTCGGCCGAGGTCATCACCGAGGCGCCGTCCTCCTCCGAGGGCCCGCTCCCGCTGGCTGACTTCGGCACCATCGACTACTCCGGTGCGTCCGCCAATGGGAGCTCCATGGGCTCCCAGAACCCGACCTCGATCACGATGGTCGGCAGCAGCGGCGACCAGCTGGACTCCACCAGCGCCATCGATGGATCCGGCGACTTCAGCAACACCTGGGACGCCTCGAGCTGATCTCGACGCGGCTTCCGCCGCCTCACGGCACCGGCCCCCGGAGGATTGATGGCCTCCGGGGGCCGGTGCTGTCCGGGTGCTCCGTCCGGGCTCAGCCGGCCGGCGACGAGCCAGGGCTGGCTTGACAGCACCCGGCCCCCACGGTCAAATGATCCTAGAATTTGCTTCTATTATTGACGCTCCGGCGGGAGATGGTATGGGCGGCGTCCTGGACGGCAAGGTGGCCATCGTGACCGGAGCCAGCCGGGGGATCGGAGCGGAGATCGCGCGGCGGTTCGGGGCCGCCGGGGCGGCGGTCGCCGTGTCCGCGCGGACGACCGAGGCCGGGACGTCGCCGTTCGACGGGACGATCGGCGAGACCGTGGACCAGATCCGGGCGGCGGGCGGCACCGCCGTCGCCATCCGGGCCGATCTGTCCAAGCCAGCGGACCGGGAGCAGCTCGTGCGCACCGCCACCGAGCAGCTGGGCGCGCCGGACATCCTGGTCAGCAACGCCGCCGTCACCTGGTTCACCCCGGTCATGGAGTTCACCGCCAAGCGCTACCGGCTGATGTTCGACGTGCAGGTCGAGGCCCCGTTCCACCTGGCCCAGCTGGTCACCCCGGGGCTGCGGGCCAAGGGGCGGGGCTGGATCCTCAACATCTCGTCCATCGCGGCCCGGCCGCCCACGTTCCCGCCCACCGAGCGGGCCAGCCAGGGCCTCGGCACCGTCTACGGGATGTGCAAGGCGGCCCTGGAGCGGTTCTCGACCGGGCTGGCGGCCGAACTCTACGACGACAACATCGCGGTCAACGCGCTGTCGCCCAGCCAGGTGGTGCCGACCGCGGGCACGCTCTTCCACCACCTGACCACCGAGGACAGCCCGGATGCGGAGCCACCGGCGGTGATGGCCGAGGCCGCGCTGATGCTGTGCAGCGCCGAGCCCCGGACGCTGACCGGCCGGATCACCTATTCGCAGGACCTGCTGGCCGAGCTCAACGTGGCCACCCCGGCTCAGTCGGACTGGTCGTAGCGGACCGGGGTGGCATACCGGGGGTCGGCGTGGCTGGCCCAGTACCGGTCCCGGAGCCCGCCGGTCCGGGGTCCTGGTGTGCCGGTGCCCACGGACTGGCCGTCGACGACGGTCACCGGCATGACGCCGCCGGCGGTGGAAGTGATGAGCACCTCGGCCGCCCGGCGCAGGTCATCGGGGGTCAGCGGGCCCTCTTCGACCGGCTGGCCCGCCTCGCGGGCCAGCTCGATCACCGTGCGCCTGGTGATGCCGGCCAGCGTGCCGCTGGCCGGGGTCAGCCACCGCCCGTCCACCCAGGCGAACACGTTGTACCCGGGTCCCTCGGTGATGGCGCCGGACAGGTCGCGCAGCGCCACCAGGTCGGCGCCGTGGTCGTAGGCCTCCAGCAGCGCCAGGTCCAGGTCCAGCCAGTGGTAGTTCTTCACTCGCGGGTCCACGCTGGCCGGCGGGATCCGGACCAGGTCGCTGACCCGCAGGCTCGCCCCCGTCCGCTGCCGCTCGGGACTGCTGACCCACACGAACGGCACGGCATAGCAGTAGAACGTGGGCCGTGCGGTGCGCAGGTCCCGGCTGCCGGGCGCCAGCCGGCCGCGGGTGCACGTCATCGACACGTATGCCTCGCGTAGACCGGCGTGGCGGACGCACCCGTGCAAGATGGCCTCGATCTGGCCGCGGTCACAGCCGGGGTCGAGCCGCAGCCGGGCCAGACTGGCGGTGAACCGGTCAAGATGGTCGGCCAGCCTGAAGAATCGTCCGTCCCACACGTGCACCACGTCGTAGGTGCAATCCGAACGGGTGACGCCCAGGTCGAGCACCGAGAGCTTCGCCTCTTCGACCGGGCAGTAGCGGCCCCCGGCCCAGGCTGCCCCGCCGGGCCATGGCGGCCCTGCCCCGTCCGCAGCGTCCGCCTGCATACCAGGTTCCTGCCCCGGTACCCGGGGCCGGTAACGTCGCCTAGTGCCCGGCCAGCTCAGCCACGACCGGGGCGAGCAGGTCGGCGAAGTCGGCGCCGAAGATGAAATAGGAGAAGCCGATTTCTTCTCGTCGCCGCTGGATCTCCTCGGCGGCGGCGGCCGGGTCGGCGGGAAGGATGGCCAGCGAGTCGGCCGCGCGCAGCGCAGCCGGGTCGGTGCTGGGGGGCGCCATGAACGACGCGCGGCCGTCGCCGATGACCGGCACGTGGAGCGCCAGCTCGACCTCGCGGGTGGCGGGGAAGTCTCGTGCCAGCTGCGCGGCCGCGCCCCGGGACTCCTCGGGCGCCAGCGCGAAGGTGACCGTATCGGCGAGGCCGGCCGCCAGCGCCATGGCCTTCGGGCCGCGGACGGCCATCGCCACCGGGGTGTGCAGGCCGGGGCCGTCGAGATTGCGCAGCGCCTGCACGGCCTCACGCACCTGCGCCAGCCGCTCGCCCGGCGGGGCCACCGGCAGTCCCAGCTCGCGCAGTTCGTCCTCGATACCCGGCCGTCCGGTGCCGATGCCCATCTCGAAGCGGCCCTCGGTCAGCACCGACAGCGAGTGCGCTTCCCAGGCGATGTGCCAGGCCGGGCGCAGCGGGGCGGCGTACACCCAGGTGCCCACCCGCAGGCCGGTCAGCGCCGCGGCGACGGCCAGGGTGGGGCCGGGGGCCGGCTGCCAGCTCGGGACGTCGGGCATCAGCAGGGTCGAGTAGCCGCTTTCGGCGATGCGGCGCACGCGGTCTCGCCACGCCGGCATCTGTGTCTGAACCGGGGCGACCACCCCGAATCGGAACGGCCGTGTCATCGGCACTCCCCTCCCGGTGGGCAAGAAGGTAGCTTGCCCCGCCACCGGGCCCCGCGGCCAGTCATCAACGCTTCAGACGCGGCCGCGACCCCGAGTTCATCGACGCCCGGTCAACCGGGGTCCTGGCGCTGGTGCGGGCGGTGCGATCATGAATGTGTGCCGGCGAACACGGTGTCCTGGCCTGAGGTCGCGGCGCGGCTGGCGGCGGCGCGCAGCTACTGGATCTGCACCACCATGCCCTCGGGCGCGCCGCACGTGGCTCCTGTGTGGGGTGTGGTGATCAGCGATGTCCTGTACCTCTACAGCGAGCGCCGCACCCGTAAGGCCCGCAACCTCGCCGCCGACCCGCGCCTGGTGGTGCACCTGGAAAGCGCCGACGATGTGGTGATCGTCCGCGGTATCGCCGAGGATCTGGGACCCCCCGCTCAGGTCCCCGGGGTCGTGGCTGGCCTGGCGGGGAAATACAGCAGCGAGGCCGACCGGCCGTACCTGCCCGATGCTGACCCCGCTTTTGGCATCGTCTATGCCATCCGGCCGCAATCAGCGATGATGTGGCGCCTGCCCGATTACGAGGGATCACAGCGCCGCTGGGCACCTTGAGCCCGCACCGCCAAATCGAAGTGCACTCCGCAGCATGAGCGTCGCGGGGCGATCACCTACCGTGCCAAGCTTCAGCTTTCGTTCAAGTACGAACCCGGGCACTGACCCCTGCTCTCGTTCCCCAGCTGACGGGTCCGGTGCGCCTGGCCCGGCGGCGAGGAATTTTCAAGATCTGTGGATCAGCTCTTCGGGTGTTTGATCAGTTCGTGATCGGCTGGTAGTAGAGCAGGACGTTGCCGGAGGTGAACTGCCGGGTCTTCAGCAGTTTGAGGCTGGTCCTGCCGGCTCCAGCGAACAGGGATCTGCCCTGGCCCAGGACGACCGGGTTCACCATGATTCGCAGTTCGTCGAGCAGGCCCGTCTGCAGCAGGCTGGCGGTCAGCGTTGAGCTGCCCGGGATCACGATGTCCTTGCCGGGTTGCTGCTTGAGCTTGGCCAGTTCCTCTTCGGCGTGGTTGCTGATGATCTGCGTGCCGGCCCAGGTGGCCTGCGGCAGGGTCCGCGAGATGACGATCTTGGGGGTGGTGTTCATCGCCTTCGCGACCTCTGGGTCAGACTCCTCGCCGGCGGGCGTGGGCCAGAAAGCGGCCATGCCCTCATAGGTCACGCGGCCGAACACCAGCGTGCCGGCCTCGCGGAGCTGCGCCAGCGCGAACTGGCTGAACTGGTGGTCGACGTTATGCCAGTCCAGGGCCTGGCCCGGGTCGGCGTGATAGCCATCGGCGCTAGTCATCATGAACGAGAACATCTTCCGCACGGGTCCTCCAGCAGGCTCGCTTCGTGCCGCTGAGCGTGTAGACGGTCCCGGAGTCCCGGGGTCATCGCCGGGCGGCGGGGATCTTCAGGCGCCCTGGGGCGAGGCGTCCTCGCCGGGCCGCTCGGCGAAGGAAGGAAATGATCACGGCGGCGGGCCTGCTCGTGCCCTTCGCCGAGGTCGCTAGAGCGGGCGTTCCTGGGAGGGGCCCCCCGCGACGAGATCGCGCAACCGATTCCAGCGCTGCTGGTAGCGAGGGCCGTAGCGATGTGCGGCGCGTGCCGCCCGCTGGGGCCGGCTGGCATAGCGGTGCGTCGCCCACCACGACCCCGGTTTGGCCAGTCTCAGCGCGCCGATCAGAGCGACGACGTTGATGACAATGCCGATAACGCCGGTTACGACCTTGCCTTTGAGCAGGCATATCACGCTCAGTATGAGATCGACCGCGAGGACGAACACCGACGACCACCAGGTCGCTGTGCCGATACGGCCGGACAGGAAGGCGGTGCCGCCGATAAGCACTCCGGTTACCGCCAGAACGCAGAAGATTGCGTCGACCGACTTTCGTCCCTCCGTGGTCCAGTAGACGTCCTGCAGATGGAGCCACAGCGCGAACTCATCGAGGGTAAGGCTGACGCCCACCCCGAAGATCACGGCAGCGACATCGAGGGCTGCTCCGTGCGGCGTCGCCGACACCAGGACTATCCCCGTGCCAATGATGATCAATATCCCGAAGACCTGATGGTGAACATGAACTCCGGCGAGCCGGACGTTGCCCAGCCCGGCGCCAGCGCCGCTCCCCGAGCGAATCAGGCGGGTCACCGTTCTCGTGATCAGGAAAGTCGCCAGTATCGCGATAAACATCCACATCATCGGCCGCAGGGAACCTCCGCCCGCGCCGATCGAGATTTTGAGCCCCGAAGGAAGAGACCGGAAGGCGGAATCAGCGCCGAATCGCACAACGCCCTCCCCCGGTGCAGCTGCCTCTTGGAGTCTACGCGCCGGGTGTTCAGGTGAGCTGAAGGCCAACCGCGCGGTGCGTCCGCGCAGCTGCACGCGCCGGTGCGGCACGAACCATGTCCTTGCACGGCGCTCGGTATGCTCACGCCGTGAGCTTCCGCGACGACCTCGAGGGCCACGACCTCGATCGCTCGGTGTGGCTCCCGCACTACCTGCCGCAGTGGAGTTCGCGTGCTGAGAGCGCGGCAACGTACGAGGTCACGGGGTCGGAGTTGCGGCTGTCGATCCCGCCCGGGCAGGGTCTGTGGTGCCCCGCCGAGCACGAGGGGCCACTGCGCGTCTCCGGCATCCAGTCTGGCGTGTTCTCCGGTGAGGTGGGCAGCACGGTTGGCCAGCAGCCGTTCCGCGACGGGCTCCGCGTGCGCGAGATGCAGTCGGCGCAATGGGGCTGGACGCCGCACTATGGCGTCCTGGAGGTCCGCGCGCATGGAGCTGACCGCGCGCTCGATGGCGTCGGCCTGGCTGGTGGGCATCGAGGACGAGCCCCAGCGCTCGGGCGAGATCTGCATCTTCGAGGTGTTCGGCGACGCGATCGACCGGCGCGGGCCGGCGGTCGGCATGGGCATCCATCCGTTCCGCGACCCCGCCCTGCGCGACGACTTCGCCACGCCGCGGCTACCGATCGACGTGACCGGCTTCCACGTCTACGTCATCGATTGGCGCCCGGGCTGCGTGGACTTCTTCGTCGACGGCGACCACGTGCGCACCGTGGAGCAGGCGCCGGGCTATCCCATGCAGATGATGATCGGCGTCTTCGACTTCCCCACGAGGCCGGCGGCGGCCGCCCATGCCGGCCATGTGCCGCTGTTCGCAATCGACTACGTGCGCGAGGCCTGAGATTTACCCGGGTGGGACGACAATCAGCAAGTGGACGCCGAACCGCAGCTGAGAAGGGCCACCAGCGCGGCTAGGGCCAGAGGCCTAGCCGGCTATGCGCGGGCTTCCGCTTGCCGCGCCTCGACGATGTCCACGAGCTCGAACGACGGCGGCCGTACGAACAGCCCGGCATTGGCCGCGGCGACCTTGGGGCCGCCCGAGGACAGCAGCGCCTGACGGTCTTCGTCGCTGGCGAAAGCGGCGAAGGCACCGTAGACGCCCGGCCCGAGCCGGTACGCGAACCACACAGTTGCCGCGGGCTGCCGGTCGACGATGGCCTTGCCGCCACTGAAGAAAAGCTCGGCAGCGGGCTGATCATCGACCTTGAACTCGAACCTGGCCAGAACTCCCACCGTCACCACAGGTATGCCTCCCGCTCCGGCGCCGGAGCACGCGAACGTCACAGATCCAGACTCGGGGAAGCTGCGGAAACCGTCGGCCTCAGCTGCGTCAGAACCGGAAACGGGTCAGGCCGCCGGGCTCCGCCGTCAAGGTCACGACCGCCGAGCGCGGCTCGATGCGGTACACGTTCCACGGCGGCGGTCCTTGCGACGGCGCGTTGAACGGGGCGGTGATGCCTTGCCCGCTCTCGTCCGGCTCGGCGGGCCAGCCCTGGTCCGCCCACGCCTTCGCGCAGCGCGCCACCGCACCCGGCTCGGTCACCCGGGCCGCCTCACCCTCGACTACGATGTCCGCGCCGCTGACCGACACCGCGACCGAACACCGTGGATCGCGCGTGACGTTGCGCCCCTTCCGCGTGCCGGTACCCGTCTGGAACCAGAACGCGCCGTCCAGCCAGAGGGCGCCGACCGCCGTCACGTGCGGGCTACCGTCCTGGTTGACGGTGGACAGCCAGGTCGTGCGGGAATTCACCGCGTCCGGCGCCGGCGCCGTCCCGGTAACGAGAGCCTCGGTAACCGAGGCCCATTCCACGGGCGGCAGGCCGTCGGCCTGACCCAGATTCGTGACCTCCATCGGACACTCCTTTCGTCGTCCAGCGGACTCGCTGGTTAACAGGGTCTGCAGGTGTGACGCGCGGTGCCCGCGAAATTCATCGCGAGCGGTCGGGCGGCATCTCCGCGAGCGAGAGGCTGTTGCGGTCCGGGTCCAGGACGACGACGTGGCGAACGCCGTTGCTGTAGATCTCCACCGGTTCGTGCTCAATGCCATGCGCGGCCAGGCGGCCCAGGATGTCATCGAGGTCGGTCACCCCGAGCGTGATCATGGCACCGCCCACCCGGTCGGCCCGGAGGTCCCGGTCGTCGACGACGACCCAGGCGTTCTCACCGACCTGCCACAGGTACTCCTCGCCGATGACCTCATCGGCCAGGCCGAAGAAGACGGAGAACCATTCCAGTGATTTGGTCCGGTCACGCACCGGCATGATGCTGTACAGATCCACCCGCCTGGCTCCTCACCGTTGTTTCGTCTCTGGACGATGAGACCCTTTTGATTGCCGAAAATCACCGGCGGAGCCGGAGGGCCACGATGACGACGGTCGTCCCGATGAGCAGGGCGACGGTGTTGGGGATCACCAGCGCCAGCAGTCCCGCGGCCGCGCCGTAAGCGATCCAGAGCAGGAACCCGACGAGCAGGACCGCGAAATAGGTGATTGACACCTCGCGTGAGGATCGCTGCTGGAGCATGTTGCGGATCTGCAAGACCGGCGCGATGCCCATCAGGACGGCCCACGACGAGGCAGCGGTTGCGAGGAAAGTCTGTGCCATGGCACACCTCCACAGAGGCGCCCTGGCTGATGGGATCGTGTCCGCCAGTTACCTGGAGAGGGGCGCAAGCACGACCACTACGAGAATACAGCGGACAGTTCTGGCGAGCGTAGTAGGTCTCCCACGGTTCGCCGGGAGTCTCAGCCGTGATTGCTTGCCCAGGCCGGCGGATGGTCGCGGAATGCCACCGCAGGCGCACCGGTTAGCCGGGCATGAGCGCGTTCACCGACAAGGAACTCGACTACCTCGCATCGCAGCGGCTGGGCCGGATCGCAACCGTCGGCCCGGATGGGCAGCCGCACGTGGTGCCGACCTCATTCCGCTACAACGCCGACCATGATGCGATTGACGTGGGCGGCTTGCGGATGAGCCAGACCAAGAAACTCCGTGACGTGCAGCGGACGGGCCGGGCGAGCATCGTGATCGACGACGTGCTCCCGCCGTGGCAGCCACGCATGATCGAAGTGCGCGGGACCGCGGCCGTGGTTCCCACGGGCGGCAAAGCCTTCGGCGAGCGGTTCGAAGACACCGTCGTACGCATCCAGCCCACGCGCATCATCGCGTTTGGCATCGACTCCAGTGAGGCGCCCAGCGCGCGGTCGGTCGGATCTTCGTAACCGGCAGCGGACCGCGTATTCGCCGCTGCCTTCTGGCCACCGGCGCATCGTGGGCTCCAGGCAACTCACTCGCCGCGGCCGATGCGGGCGTCGCGAGGCTCAGCCGATGCGCTCGGCCAGCGAGACGATGATCCCTTCCGGCCCCCGGACGTAGGCCATCCGCCAAGCGCCTTCGTACTCGCCGATGCCACCGACCAGCCCGTAGCCCTCGGTAGCTGCCCAATTGACAGCTGCTTGCAGGTCGCTGACCTCGAAGGCCACGTTCCGCAATCCCAGTTCGTTGGCCATGGCGGCCGGTGAGCCCGGTACGGGGTCGGGGCGGACGAAGCTCGAGAGCTCCAGGCGGGTGCCGTCGCCGGGCGGCTTGAGCATGACGATCTCGGTGCGGGAGCCGGGGATGCCGCAGACCGTGTCCAGGAACTCGCCCTCGACGAACGTCCTGCCCTCGACCTCCAGGCCCAGCGCCACGAAGAAGGCGGTCACGACGTCGAGATCTGCGACCGTGAGGCCGACGTGGTCGAAGCGCCGTACATATGGCATAGGCCCGTCCTCCCGTTGCCGTATCGACCGTGCGTCCGCAACAGTAGGGGTTTTCGTTACCTCCCGTTGCGGCACCTCCGTAACCGCACACTGTCAGCGGCAGATGCGGATGTTGGTCCGGTGGTCTTGCTGCCGCCATTCCGGGCCGTTGGGAAGGATCGCTTAGGTGAAGAAGTACATCTTGTTCGATCACGACGGTGTGCTGGTCGATACCGAGCACTGGTACTACAGGGCCGGCGAACGTGCGCTGGCCGAGATCGGCTTGCTGCTGGACCCGGACCAGTACCTCCTGGACATGAGCCAAGGCGCAGGCACCTGGGCCCAGGCCAAGGCGGCTGGAGTTGATGACCGCACCATCGGCAGGCTGCGTGAGGTCCGGAACGCCTACTACCAGGAGTACCTGCGGACCGAGCCAATCGAGGTCGACGGCGTCGTTGAGGCCCTCGCCGAACTGTCGCACTACGTGCGCATGGCGATCGTGACCACCTCGAAGCGCGAGGACTTCGAGCTGATCCACCAAGGCCGTCACATCAGGCAGTACATGGACTTCGTCCTCGTCCGCGACGACTACACCCGTGCCAAGCCAGATCCGGAGCCCTACCTGACGGCCCTGAACCGGTTCGGAGCCCCTAAGGAAGAGGCCCTGGTCGTCGAGGACTCGGCCAGAGGGCTGCGCTCCGCGGTATCAGCCGGCATCGACTGCGCCATCGTCTACAACGAGTTCACGAAGTCACACGACTTCTCGCAGGCGCACTACCGGATCCGGACCTTGGCGGAGCTGAAGGACATCATCCTCGGCTCAAAGTGACGCGCACCCAGTCAGCGTGGCCCACCCCAGGAAACAGGCGGCTAGCGGGTGGCGGGACGCCGCGTTGCGGAACGGCGGGCTGGGGCCCGGCCAGGAACTCGCTTGGACTGACCCGCGGCCGGCCCATCAGCGGACTTGGCGGGCTGCCAAGGGCCGCCGGTCATCAGCCGCCGGGTGTATTCGAGTACGGCATCAATGATCTTGTTGGCCTGCGGCCGGGTCCGGGCCGCCGCCACCTCCCGAGCACCCTCGCCGGTGAGTGAGGTCAGGATCGTGGCGTACAGCCGGTCCAGCGATGTGTCGGACAGCTTGAGCAGGGTGTCGTTCTGGCCGATCCACTCCCGGCTGCGGCGGCGGCGCATCAGCTCGAAGCCGGGCGGCCCGTCACCCGCGTTGAACAGCACGGACAGGTCCCGCCGTTCCCAGGCGCCTCTGAGATAGCCGCGGGCGCCGGCCGAGAAGAGCTCGCAGGGGTCGGTCACCCCAGCTTGCCGGGCCTGAGCCACCGCCGCACTGGCCGACGCCTCCTGGGCCTGCGTGTACTCCTGCCAGAGGGCGATGAACAGCTCGCTCTTGCCGCCGAAGTGGTGATACAGGCTGCCCACGCTGGATCCGGCCCGCTCCACCACGTCGGCGATGCTGGCCCCGGCGAAGCCCTCCTCGGTGAAGACCTCGTGGGCCGCGTCCAGCAAGGCCCGCTGGGTCTCGGCGGTCCGGGCCCACTGCCAGGAACCCGCGGCCGCCTTGCCGCGCGGTCGTGGTGAGGTTGCTGCCACGGAATCCGCCTCCCGGGGTGGCGGGCCGCCCCGGCTGTTCCGGAACGAGATTCTAGGAGTCTAACTGCACTCGGCCCACTGACCAGCATGCTTGCCCGGCAGTCGGCGGCTGACGTCTCAGGGCCGCTATCTCTTGACACCGGCAATCAGGCTCCTAGAAGCTAATTCCAGAAGGAGATTCCAATAATTGCCGGGCACGGGTTGCCGTGGCGCCCGCCCGAGTGGCGGGTAACCGGCCGCGTGGCTGGGGTGCCCGGCCGCGTTGCCGGGTAACCCGCCCGCGTAGCTGGGTAACCCGGCCCGCGTGGTCGGGGAAAGGAGCTGGTGAGCTGCTATGACGCGACTGAGCGGCCGGGTGGTCATCGTGACCGGCGCGGGCCGGGGGATCGGCCGCTCGGTGGCCAAGCTGCTGGCCAGCGAGGGCGCCTCGGTGGTGGTCAACGACCTCGGCGTGGCGCTGGACGGCTCCGGGAACGACATCGGGCCCGCCCACGACACGGTGGCCGAGATCGGCGAGGCGGGCGGCAAGGCCATCGCCAACGGCGCCGACATCTCCGACCACGCCGCCGCCGAGGACCTGATCAAGACCGCGATCGAGGAGTTCGGGCGGCTGGACGTGCTGGTCAACGTGGCCGGCATTCTGCGGGACCGGATGATCTTCAACATGACCGAGCAGGAGTGGGACGACGTCATCCGGGTGCACATGAAGGGGACGTTCAACACCACCAAGTTCGCGGCCTCGCACTGGCGGTCGCTGGGCGACGAGACCGCGCAGAACCGGATCATCAACTTCACCTCGGTGTCCGGCCTGCACGGCGCGCCCGGGCAGCCCAACTACGCGGCGGCCAAGATGGGCATCGTCGGGCTGACCTACTCCTCGGCCCGCTCGCTGGCCAAGTACGGCGTCACCGTGAACGCGATCTCGCCCGGCGCGGCCACCCGGATGACCGATTCGGTGCCCACCGGCCAACGCCGCGTCCAGGTCAAGTCCGACGACGAGCGGTCCCCAGACAACGCGGTCCCGATCGTCGCCTACCTGGCCTCGGAAGCCTCCAACTGGATCACCGGCCGGATAATTCACTCCAGCGGATACGAGGTGTCGCTGTACAGCAACCCCGAGCCGATCGTCCGGCTCATCAACACCGGCCCCTGGGACGCCGCCTCGCTGGCCGCCCAGGTGGAGCGGTCGTTCGGGCCGCTGCTCGGCCGCAAGCCCTGATCCCGGCCCGGCTGGGTCAGCTCGCGGCCCCTACCGCGGGTGCCGGCCGAGGACCAGGACGCCCGCGGTGGCGAACATCCCGCCGTTGCCGAGGACCACGCTGATCTGCGGCTCACCGACCTGGGCGGCGGCCTCGCCGCGGATCTGGCGGACGCCCTCCTGGATGGCGAACATGCCGTACATTCCGGTGTGGGTGTAGGAGAGGCCGCCGCCGTTGGTGTTCAGCGGCAGCGGCCCGCCCGGCTCGGTGTTGCCGTCGGCGATGAACGCCCCGGCCTCACCCTTGCCCACGAAGCCCAGCGCCTCCAGCCCGTAGATCGGCACGTGCGCGAAAGCGTCGTAGATCATCAGGTGGTCGACGTCGGAGGGGCCGATGCCCGCCTCGGCGAAAGCGCCTTCACCGGCCAGGCGGAACGCCTGCGACTCGGTGAAGTCGGCCATCTGCGAGATCATCGGCGTCTCCGAGCGCTCGCCGGTGCCGAGGATGTGCACCGGCGGCTTGGGGAAGTCCGCCGCCCGGTCGGCCGACGTGACCACCAGCGCGCCGCCCCCGTCGGTCACCAGGCAGCACTCCAGCAGGTGGAACGGGTAGGCGACCATCCGCGAGGCCAGCACGTCCTCGACCGTGATCGGGTCGCGGAACGCCGCCCGCGGGTTCTTGGCGGCCCACTGCCGCTGGGCCACCGCCACGTAGGCCAGCTGCTCGTGAGTCAGCCCGTAGTCCTTCATGTACCGCAGCGCCGGGATGGTGAAGGTGGTGGTCGGCCCGAACGTGCCGTACGGGGCCTCGAACTGGCCGGGCGGGGACGAGGGGGCGGTGCGGTACGGCGCCGCGCCGACCCGGGACCGGCCCGACTCGCCGTGCGTGATCAGGATCGTCTTGGCGTACCCGGCCCGGATAGCGGCGACCGCGTGCCGGACGTGCAGCAGGAACGAGGTGCCACCCACCCCGGTGCCGTCGATCCAGTCCGGCATGATGCCGAGCGCGTGCGCGACCTGCACCGGGCCGGGGGCGGCGACGGTGGCGATGCCGTCGATGTCGCGCAGGGTCAGGCCCGCGTCGGCCACCGCGTTGAGCGCACCCTCGATGTGCAGCTCCAGCGTGGACTGATCGGGCAGCTTGCCGAGCTTGGCGGTCTCGGCCGCGCCCGCGATGATGACGCCGGTCTCGCTGCTCATCGGGTGGCCTCCGTGGTGGCGGCGCCTTCGGCGGGCTTGAGCCCTGCTGGTTTGAACTGGGGGAGCATGACGTCGCCGCGCGGCTCGAACGTGACCTCGAGCGGCATGTCCAGCACCAGCGCCTCCGGGGTGGCGGGCAGCCCGGTCAGGTTCGTCATCATCCGCGGCCCCTCCTCGAGCTGGACCACCGCGATCGCGTAGGGGCCGTCGTCGGCGAAACCGGGAGCCGGCCGGTGGTTGATGACGTACGAATAGAGCGTGGCCCGGCCGCTGGCGGTGAACCACTCGACGTTCCTCGAGCCGCAGGCCGGGCATACCGAACGCGGGTAGAAATAGGGCTTCCCGCAGTCGGTGCACCGCTGGAGGCGCAGCTCACCCGCGGCACAGCCGTCCCAGAACGGCCGCGTCTCCGGTGTCGGCACCGGAACCGCCTTGTCCGCCATGCTGTCACCCCAGACCATTATCAGAATTAGTTTCTGGAATTAGCTTCTGATCTGGGACTGGTCGCTGTCAAGGGCGGCATACCGGAGCGTAGTCAGGAAGGATGGGCACCGACCAGCGAATCGAGCGGGACGGTGACGGCCATGCCCAGGCAGCTCAGGAGCGGTGCGGTGACGGCCTGGCAGTGGAGCCGGACCGCGCAGACCCAGCGTGCGCTGCTCGACGCCGCCCGCCAGGTGTTCACCGAGCGCGGCTTCTCCGAGTCCTCCATCGCCGAGATCGTGGACCGGGCCGGGTCCAGCGTCGGCAGCCTCTACCACCACTTCGGCGGCAAGAGCGAGCTGTTCATCGCGCTCTGGCAGGAGCACCAGCTCGCGCACGAGGAGGCGGCCAGCCAGGCGGTGGCGGCGGCCAGGAAGCAGGGCGTCACCGACCCCGGGCAGCTGTTCGAGGCCGGCGCCCGGGCGTTCATGAACGGCGCCTGGCAGCGCCGCGACCTGACGTTGCTGTTCGCCTCGGGCGACGCCCCGGCCGGCTTCGAGGTCATGCGGCGCAGCCGGAACCGCGAATGGATCGGCCAGAACGACTCGCTGCTGCAGCTGACCGACATCCCGGCCGACCGGGTCTACGCGGCCATCCTCACCTCCCTGATCGGCGAGGGCGCCTACGAGGTGGCCGCCGCCCGCAGCCGCCGCCAGGCCGAGGCCATCATCGACGCGGTCGCCGAATACGCCCGCCGCCTGATGACCGGCGGCCCCTGGCGCGCGGGCGCGGGCGCGGACAAGCGGCCTGGCCGGCCAGCGTTACCCGCCAGCCGGCCAGACCCTCTCGCCTGAAGGTCAGGACGTTAGCTGAACTCCGGTGCTGTAAACCGAGCCCGTTTCCGGTACGAATCCAACGAAGCCGGGACCGGGGCCGTCGTCACCATCGAGGACGTACCTTGTTCCGTCGACTTCTATCCGGTACCGGTTGGTGCCATTTCGCAGCGGCGCGGAAAGGATCGGGAAAATCTCCGTGCCATTCATCGGCAGTTTAAAGTAGCTCGCCGAGGCGACGTCCTTGTAGTTGCAGCCGAAGGCGCCGCAGACCTTCGTCTGCAGGGCAATCCGCACATGATCGCCACAGCCCACCTCCCTGGTGCTGATCTGGACCGCGGCTTCGGCGTGTTCCTTCCCGCTGGCGTCCGTGACGACTTGCGGATTGAAAAAGCCCACCCCAATGCTCTGCAACGCCACCGAGCACACGATCCTGCCCCCACTGTCCTTGAAGGACGGCGCGGGCAGGGGTGCCACTCCGGAGACGGTGGACGCCCGGCTGCTGGTGTGGCCAGGTGTCGCCGGGGCGTTCTGCGCGGCCATCGCCGGCCCGGCCGAGAGCAGGCCACCGCCAATGAGGGCCGCTGAAACAACAGCAGCCCGCGACCGGGTGGTATTCTGTCGCCCGCCGCTTTTGCGGCACGATTCTGTGGCGTTTTTGCGCATGGTCGAGTCCCCTCAGTTCACGTTTTTGGCCTGATGAAATTCCTCATCTGCAGATGACTCAATTACGAGGGGGATGACCGAAATGGTTCACACCGGATTACAAAAATCCGTGCTGGCGCCAGACTTCTTCGGCGCGGGGGTGCAGCGGCACGTCCATCGGGGTGACGGGCGAGTCGCGGACCATCCGCTCCAGCGGCAGCGGCGGCTGCTGGACGCCGCCGATGTCCCAGACGATCGAGTCCCCGGCGGGCGATCAGGGCCTGGCAGAACAGCTCGACCAACTGGTCGGCGGTGTCGGGGCGGCAGTAGAGGGGCCAGCCGCCGTAGTCCAGAGCCGGGACATCGGCCGGGAGCGAGGGATAACGGGCCTGCTCGATCACCGCCCGGCGGAAACCCTGGCTGGTCAGCGCGTCCAGCTGCCCGGGGCTGAGCGGGAGCAGCCGGGCCCCGGCCGCCGTTACCTGGTCCGCCCACATCACGACGCCTTCGTCGAAGATCGCGTCGAGCTCACCGTCCCGCAGCCGGCCGATGCGGGACGGGTGGTTCGGCATCGGCTGGTCATAACTGATCTCGCCACCCCAGCTGGTGAGGTCGGCCAGGCTGAAGCCGTGCGACTTCAGCACCACGTCCACCATCAGCGGCGTGCAGGCGTCGATCGAGCCGCGGACCGACACCCGCAGCGGGTACTTGGCCGCGGCGATGTCGTCCAGGCTGGTGAACCCGAGCCGGTCGGCGACCGCGAAGGCCAGCCGGTCGTCGTGCGGCAGCACCGCGATCGTGGCCACCTCGCGCGGACGGTCGTACAGGCCGACCCCGCGGTAGGCCATCGTCAGCATGGCCGATGGATTGACGGTCGAGGCGTCGATCCGGCGCTCATGCACCGCGTCGATGGTGTCTGGGTGGTTGGCGCCGTAGAAGCTGAACCGCCCCGGTCCGCCATGACTCTCCATCACCACCGTCACCGCCCGGTGGGACCAGTCCGGGCTGAGCACGAGCTCGTGCGCCACGTCCAGGAACAGCAGCGGCCGCAGGTTGGTCGGGTCGACCGGGGCTACCGGCCGGAACTCCTCGCCCATCGGTGTCCTCTCTGGTTGCCGGACCCCCTTGTACCTCAGCCGGCCGCCGAGCTGAACACCGGGAGGTAGCCGAGCTCCTGGCCGGTGGCCTTGGGGTGGTAGGACTCGCCGGTGGGCCAGGCCACCGAGTTCAGCCAGGAGGCCGAGCCGTCGCAGATCTCGTGCCCGGCGAACTGGGACCGGACGTCGGCGAAGGTGTCCCCGTGGCGCGTCGCGGCGGCCGCGACCGCGCTGTCCAGCTGGTCAGCGCCCTGGTTGAGCGCGGTCCGGTCGGCCGTGCTCAGCCCGATGCAGCCGCTGGACTTGGACAGGTCGTACAGGTCCGGATAGTCGAGCACGACGATCCTGGCGGCCGGGGCGTCCTGGCGGATCGTCTGCAGCACGCTGTCCAGCTCGCCGGGCAGCGGGCCGGCCACCTAGGCCTCGGCGGCGGCGACGGCGCTTTCACACGAGCTGGTCGACTCCAGCACGCAGGTCTCCATCACGCTGGCGAAGCCGACGTCGTTGCCGCCGATCGTGATGCTGACCAGCGTGGTGCCGGCGCTGAGGGCGGACACCTGGCTGCTGAGCACGTCGCTGGTCGTCGCGCCGGCGCAGGCGACGAACGCGAACGAGGCCGGCGCGTTGGTGTCGGCCCACTGCTGCGGATAGGAGTTCGCGCTCCGGTCGCAGCTCCCGCTGGTGCCGTAGCTGCCGGCGCCGTCGCCGGAGGAATAGGAGTCACCCAGGGCGACGTAATGGACCCCGGACGCGGCCGACGCCTGAGCCGACGCCGATACCGCGATCGCGGGCAGGGCGAGCATCGCCGCCAGCGGCACACCAAGCAGGACACGAGAAATACGCACGACACACTCCAACGGCCAAACAGCTGACGGGGCGAATGCGCGCGCTTTCCTTCACTAATTACCAAACATCATTATTACCGGCCCGTAAAGATACGCCGGGGTGAACTGGTGGTGACTCATTCCTACCGTCGTGGCCTGCGGGGCTTTGCGGGGGATAGCGTCGGCTCGTGGAGCCAGTCACGCCGCCACGGCCCCGGGAAGACGTCCGGCCCCGAGCCGCGGTGACGCTGCGGCCGATCTTCACCTACCTGATCATCTTCGACGCGCTGTCCGGCTTCCTGACCTGGTTGCTGCTGTTCCTGATCCTCAGCCTGAGCGGGCTGCCGGCCGCGTGGCAGACGATCAGCCTGCCGGCCGGCGCGGCCGCCGGGCTCTGGCTGTGGCTGCGGAACTCGATCGGGTTCACCGATCACGACGTGACGGTGACGATGCTGCTCAGGCCCCAGCGCATCCCCTGGTCGCGAGTCGCGGGGGTGTACTTCTACGACATCACCGACGATGACGGGGACGAGGTGACCGGCCGGCGCCTCACCGTCCGCTACCACCGGGAAGCCGAACCGCCCGCCGAGCCGATGCCGACCGTCTTCGGGGAGTGGCGAGCCTGGAACCAACGGCACTTCCGCAGCCTGACCCTGCCGGTGCAGTTCCCGCCGCCGCTGACCGAGATCGGCTACGTCCCGCGCGAGCCGCGGACCAGGCTCGGCCGCCGCGGCAACCGGCAGCGTGCCGCCATCCGCGCCGAATTCGCCGCCCGCGGCTACACCCTCCCGGAGTAACCGCACGGCTCATCGGGGCGCGGGCTCGGTTGACTCGCGGACGACCAGGCGGGCGGGGACGGTCTGGATGCCACGGACGGCCTCACCGCCGATCGCGGCGAGCAGGTGCTGGCCGGCCAGCTGGCCGATCTGCTCCAGGCGGACGTCGACGGTGGTGAGCGGCGGGTCGGCGCCGAGCGCCATCGGCGCCCAGTTGTCGAAGCCGACCAGGGCCACGTCGTCGGGGACGCGGCGGCCGCGGGCGCGCAGGCCGTCGGCGACGCCGCGGGCGATCTGGTCGCTGCCGCAAAAGACAGCATCGGTGTCCGGGCTGGTGTCGAGCAGGATCCGGGCGGCGTCGCGGCCCCAGCGTTCGCTCCACTCCCCGTACAGGACCTCGGTCAGCGGGAACGGGACCCCGGCCTCGGCCAGCCGGCGGCTCAGGCCGGCGGCCCGTTTGCGCGCGGCCAGGAACCGCTCGGGGCCGGTGATGTGGCCGACCTGGCGGCGGCCGATGTCCAGCAGGTGCTGGGCGGCGGCCGCGCCGCCCCCCTCGTCGTCGGGCAGGATGGCGGGCTCGTCGCCCTCCAGCGGCTGGGTCATCGCGTACACGATCGGGAAGCGGTGCCCGACGTCCACCGCCGTCCGCGGCTCGATCCGGCGGCCGGTCACGATCAGGCCGTCCACCCGGCGGCTGACCAGCCTCTCCAGGTAGTGCTGCTCGCGGGCCGGGTCGTCGCGGGTGTCGCACATGAACACCGAGATCTGGCCGGCCCCGAGCGCGTCCTCGGCGCCGAGCATGACCGGGATGCTGAACCGGCCGAAGCTGTCGGTGGTGATCAGGCCGACGGTGTAGGTCCTGCCTCCCAGCAGGCCCTGGGCCAGCACGTTGGGGGCGAAACCGAGCTGCTCGGCGGCCTCGGTGACGCGCCGCCGGGTCTCCGGCCGAGCCGGCCCTGGCCGTTCAGCGCCTTGGACGCGGTGCCAATTGACACACCGGCGGTGGCTGCGACGTCCCGGATCGTCGCCGCCCGCGGTTCAGGCGCATCTGGCAAGGGTTTTCCCCCGTTCGGCGGCCGTCCCAGCTTACGCTGATCGTCGGAAAAGTGCACTTGAGAGTACTTGACGCTGGATAATCACCGCTCTAATCTGACGCGGAAAACCTATTCCTTGAGATATGGGCCCTGCCTAGCAGCCGACCAGCTCAGGACACATCGGAGTGACTACGTGACATCTCTGGACACCCCACCGCGCCCCGGCGACGCGGACGCGGCGCGGCTGGGCGCCGGTCCCGCCATCCCCACCGGGCACGCGCTGGCGGCGCACCGGCCGCTGCCCCAGCCGGGCGCGCACCTGACCCGTGGCCTGCTGTACGACTGGCAGGAGCGGAACCGCGCGGCCAGCCTGCCGCTGGCGCTGCGCCAGCTGGCGGCGGCCGGCAACCTCGACAACATGCGGCTGGCCATTCAGGTCGCCGCCGGGGACGTGCCTACCGCGGCCGCGGCTGGCCGCGACGCGGGTGACGTCGGGGATGTCACCGACGAGACCGACGAGCCGGACGTGGCCCAGACCACGGATACCAGCACCCCGGGCCGGGACACCGCCGCCAGCCGTGGCTACCGGGGCCCGGTGTTCATGGACTCCGACATCTACAAGACGCTCGAGGCGATCGGCTGGGAGCTGTCCCGCACCGCCGACGGGGCCGAAGACAACGGCGAGCTGACCGGTTTCGCCGACCAGACCATCGCCCTGCTCGAGCAGGCCCAGGAGCCCGACGGCTACCTGGACTCCTACATCCAGGTCAGCGGGGCGCCGCGCTGGGAAGGGCTGGCCTACAGCCACGAGATGTACTGCGCGGGCCACCTCATCCAGGCCGCGGTGGCGCTGTCGCGCAGCGCCGACGGTACGCCGATCGCCACCCGGCTGCTGGCGGTGGCCCGCCGGGTGGCCGACCGGCTGGTGGGCACGTTCGCCGGCCACGAGATCGGCCTGGACGGTCACCCCGAGATCGAGACCGCGCTGGCCGAGCTCTACCGGGAGACCGGCCACCGCGCCTACCTGGACCTGGCCCGCCAGTTCGTCGACCAGCGCGGGCACGGGCTGGCCGGGGACCACCACGGCCACGGCCAGCGTTACCTGCAGGACCGGCTGCCGATCAGGGACACGGTGACCGAGGAGGGTCACGCGGTCCGGGCCATGTACCTGGAGGCCGGGGTGGTCGATGTGGCGGTCGAGTCCGGTGACCAGCGGCTGCTCGAATCGTCGGTCGTCCGCTGGGAAGACATGCTGGCGACCAAGACCTACCTGACCGGCGGCAACGGCTCCCGGCACTCGCACGAGGCGTTCGGTGACCGGTACGAGCTGCCCCCGGACCGGGCCTACAACGAGACCTGCGCCGCCATCGCCAGCTTCCACTGGTCCTGGCGGCTGCTGCTGGCCACCGGCGAGGCCCGCTACGCCGACCTGATGGAACGCCTGCTCTACAACGCCTTCGGCGCCTCGATCTCCACCGACGGGCAGCGCTTCTTCTACGTCAACCCGCTCCAGCGCCGCTACGACCACGTCGAGGGAGACGACCCCGGGCGGCGGCACGAGTGGTTCTCCTGCGCCTGCTGCCCGCCGAACATCATGCGGCTGCTCGCCTCGCTGCAGTTCTACCTGGCCAGCACGGCCGACAACACGGTGTTCGTGCACCAGTTCACCGGGGCCAGCGTGCAGGCGCCGCTGGCGGCCGGCACCCTCAAGCTGACCATGACCGCCGACCTGCCCTGGTCCGGCCGGGTGAGCATCCGGGTGGACCAGGCTCCCGGCGGCCGGTGCGGCCTGGCCCTGCGCGTCCCATCGTGGAGCGCCGGCACCGAGGTCGCGGTGAACGGGGAGCCGGTCAGCGTGACCGCCAACGACCACGGCTACCTGGTCATCGGCCGGACCTGGCAGCCGGGCGACGAGGTCACCGCCGAGTTCGCGGTGACGGCCCGCTGGGTGTACCCGGACCTGGTGGTCGACGCCGTCCGCGGCTGCGCGGCGGTCGAACGCGGGCCGCTGGTCTACTGCTTCGAGCAGGCCGACCAGCCCGAGGGCGCGGACCTGCCGTACCTCACCGTCCCCGGCGCGCCGCCGCTGCGCGAGCGCCGGGCCGACCTGCCCGGCATCGGCGCGACCGTGGTGCTCGACACCGACGCCGTGCACCGTACCGCCAACGCTCCGGGGAGCTGGCCCTACCGGGCCACCCCCGCTGACCCCGGCGACGGCCAGCACGTCACCGTCACCGCCGTCCCCTACTTCCAGTGGGACAACCGGGACGGGCGACCGATGCGGGTCTGGCTGCCGCAGGTCCCCGTCGCCACCCACCAGCCCTCTCAATGAGGAGATCAACCCAGATGAAGCGCACCCATGTCCGGCGCGTGATGGCCGCCACGGCCATCGCGGCCGCGGCCGCCACCGCGGCGGCCTGCGGCAACGGCGGAGGCAGCACGAGCGCGAGTTCAGGCTCAACCTCCGGCTCGAGTTCCTCGGGCGGCAACACCACGATCAACTTCTGGGCCCGGGTCGACAACCCCAGCGTCGGCCTGGCCAAGCAGTTCAACGCGACCCACAAGAACATCCACGTCAACACCACAGTGGTGCCGGACGCCGAGTACGTGACCAAGATGGCGGCGGCCGTACGCGGGCACAGCGGCCCGGACGTGGCCGACTTCGACGACATCAACACCCCGCTGTTCGCGGCCACCGGCATCACCGAGAACGTCTCCTCCTACCTGAACACGCTGTCGTTCAAGAGCTCGCTCAACCAGGCGGAGATGGGCCTGGCCAGCTACAAGGGCGGCTACTACGGTGTGCCGTACATCAACGGCTCGTCCGTGATGATGTACAACAAGGGCCTGTTCAAGAAGGCGGGGCTGAACCCGGACCAGCCGCCGACGACCTGGGCGCAGATCCTCACCGACGCCAAGAAGATCTCGGCGCTCGGCAACGGCGTAGCCGGCTTCACGATCCCCGGCGCCTGCGGCGGCTGCACCGTCTACACGGTCTGGCCGCTGATCTGGGCCTCCGGTGGCCAGGTGATGTCCGATTTCGGCGCCAACCAGACCACCACCTTCAGCACCTCCCCCCAGGTGGCGGCCGCGCTGAAGTTCTACAGCGAGCTGTGGACCTCGGGCACGGTGGCGTCCAAGGACCGGTCGGAGAACGGCACCACCTGGGGCCAGGCCTTCATGGCGGGCAAGACCGGTATGCTGCTCGGCACCCCGGTCGACATCCCGGTCGCGCAGAAGAACGGCGTGGACGTGGGCGTGGCCCCGATCCCCGGCGAGAACGGCGGCTACTCGACCTTCGTCGGCGGTGACGAGCTGGGGATCATCAACGGTTCCAAGAACGTGGCCGCGGACGAGACGTTCATCACCTGGATGCTCGGGGTCAAGCAGCAGGAGTACGTGGCCAATCCCTGGTATCTGGTGCCAGTCCGTCAGGACATGCTGACCTCGAGTTTCGCGACCAAGTACCCGATCGCGGCGGTCGGCCTGATGGCGTCGGAGAAGGGTCAGGTGCCCAAGAGCATTGGCTTCACGGCCGCCACCGAGGACGCCAACGCGCCCTGGATCACCGCGTTCGAGCAGGTCGTCTTCTCCGGGGCGGACCCCGCCACCGCGCTGAAGACGGCGGACAACAACGCCAAGCAGATCCTCGCCCAGCAGTACCAGCAGCAGGTCGGTGGCTAGACGGTGAGCCGTAAGCCCCTCCAGGCCGATCCGCGTGGCCGCGGCGCATCCTCCGGGGTGCCCGCAGCCGCCGGACCCGGCTCCGATCCGGCCGGTCCCGATGTCACCAAGGCCAGGCCTGGTCCGGCGGCCCGCCACCGCAACCCGCTGGCCCGCAGCCGGGCCCGGGCCGGGTTCCTGATGTCGCTGCCGGCCCTGGTGCTGGTGGCGGTGTTCTTCGTGCTGCCGCTGATCCTGGTGGCGTGGATGTCGCTGAACAACTGGCCGCTGGTCGGGCGGGCGACGTTCATCGGGGTCCAGAACTACTCCAACCTGGCCCACGACAAGATCTTCGGCCACGCCCTGCTGTTCACCGCCGAGTACACCGTGATCGTGACCCCGATCCAGATCATCCTCGGTTACCTGCTGGCAGTCATGGTCCGCAGCAAGCTGCGCGGGGTCGGCTTCTTCCGCACCGTGTACTTCATGCCGGTCGTCACCGGCTTCGCCGCCACCGCCTACGTCTTCCTGGTCATGCTGACCCCGGGCGTCGGCGTGGTGAACTCCGTCCTCAAGGCGCTCGGCCTCAGCAACGGGCAGACCAACTGGCTGACCAGCCCGGGGCTGGCCCTGATCGTCGCGGTCATCCTGATCACCTGGAAGACCATCGGCATCGCGATGATCTTGTTCATGGCGGCCATGCAGGCGGTGCCGGAAGAGCTGTACGAGGCGGCCAAGGTCGACGGGGCGGGCTGGTGGCGCCGGGAGGGGCGGATCACCGTCCCGCTCATCCGCCGGACCACGGCGCTGATCCTGGTGCTGACCGTGGCCGGGTCGTTCCTGGCCTTCGACCAGTTCTACATCCTGACCCAGGGCGGCCCCAACAACGAGACGCTGACCGCGGTGCTGTGGATCTACACGACCGCGTTCGTGCAGTACCGGACCGGGTACGCGGGCGCGCTGTCGATCGTGCTGCTGGTGCTGCTGATCCTGCTGAGCGTCGCGCAGATCCGGGCCCTCCGACGCGGAGACGAGGTTAACTGAGCATGGCCACCCAATCGGCTGCCCCGGTGGCGTTCCCGGCCACAGCGAACGCCGCGGCCGGCCGCTCGCCCGGTGGGGCACTGCGCCGGGCCAGCCACGCGCTGTACTACATCGCCGCGATCATTGCGGCGCTGCTGTTCCTGTTCCCGATGATCTGGGCGCTGATCCGGTCCCTGCAGGGCAGCGTGGCCGACAACTCCCCCCCGACCCTGAGCTCGCTCGCCCACCTGACCCTGCACAACTACGACAACCTGGTCAGCACGGGCACGAGCGTGTGGACCAACGCGGGCAACAGCCTGATCGTCGCGGTGGTCACTGCGATCCTCACGGCGGTGGTCGCCACGCTGGCCGGCTATGGTCTGTCGCGGCTGAAGTTTCCGGGGGCCGGGATCGCGTTCGTGATCATCCTGGCCCCGTTCATGGTGCCGTTCCAGGCCATGCTGACGTCCCTGTTCACGGTGCTGACGTGGCTGCACCTGACCAACAACCTGATCGGCCTGATCCTGGTCTACACGACGTTCCAGCTGCCGTTCGCGACCTACATCATGCGCAACAGCTTCTCCACCATCCCCACCGAGGTGGAGGAGGCGGCCCTCATCGACGGGGCCTCTCACCTGGGCGTCCTGCGTCGGGTGATGGTGCCGCTGGTCCGGCCGGGCATCGTCACCGTCGTCCTGTTCGCGTTCTTCTTCGCCTGGAACGAGTTCCTGGCCGCGCTGATGCTGCTCACCTCCAACGCCAAGATGACGCTGCCGGTGGCCCTGAACAACCTCGCCTCGGGGGCCTACGGGCAGGTCGACTTCGGCAAGCTCGACGCCGGGGCGGTCATCGCCATGGCCCCCTGCGTGGTGGTGTTCCTGATCCTGCAGCGCTACTACGTCAACGGCATCACCGCCGGGGCCGGGAAGTAGGGGCGGCCGGTAGTGAGCGAACTGACCCTGACCGGCCTGGCCGGTGGCGCGCTGAACGCCGCGATCGACCCCGAGCGGGGCGTGCTGCGGTCCCTGCAGGACACTGCCGGGACCCCGGGCCTGAACTATCTGGGCGGCCCGGCCACGTTCCCCTCCGCGCTCGGCGAGGAGGAGCTGTGGACCGGGGACCTGGTCCTGCGGGTGTGGGACGGCCGCGGCTGGGAGCTGGAGTCCACTGGCCGCTCGGCCGGCATCCGCGCGGTGAGCCGGACCCACGACGGCCGCACCCAGGTCAGCTACCTGGGCGAGTCGTCCCAGCCGGGCGGCCTGCGGCGGCTGAACGTGCGCCAGTGGCTGCAGGCCGGGCCAGCCGGGCTACGCTGGGCGATCGAGATCACCAACCGGACCGGTGAGCGGGCCGAGGTGGGCGAGGTCGCGGTGCCGCTGGTGGCCAACACCGACCTGGCCGGGATCTTCGGCGGGCTGCGGCCGGGCGAACGGGCCGGCGGTGAGCCGCAACGGCGCTGGCACGAGGACCGGGTGCAGCAGTTCCTGCACGTGGGCGGGCACGGCTCCTACGTGCTGCTGCAGCGCCCGGCGGGCGACGGGCGGATCCTGGCCGTGGTCCCCTTCGGGGACACCGCGGTCGAGGCCGCCTACCAGATCGACCCGCGGCAGGCTAACCAGTGGAGCAACGTCTTCGAAGGCCCGTACTTTCTCGGCCTGCGGACCCGGGCCGCCCGGGCGGTCCACGGCTGGCTCGCCAACCGGGAGAAGCAGAACTACTACCTGCACGGGCACACGTCGCTGGTGCTGGCCCCGGGTGAGTCCCATACCTTCGGGTTCGAGCTGGCCCTGCTGGACGACGCCGACGGCCTCCGGCAGCGGCTGCTGGACGCCGGCCAGGTGGCGGTCGAGGCGGCGCCCGGTTACACGGTCCCGCTCGGCCAGCGCATCACGGTGGCGGTCAGCTGCGCGGGGCCGCCCCGGCTGACGTCCGAGTCGGCCAAGGTGACGATCACCCCGCTGCCGTCCGGCGCCGGGGCCGGCGAGACCGGCGGCCCGCTCCACCGGTACACGCTGGACTTCGGGTCGACCGGTCAGAAGTCGGTCCGGATCGGGTACGGGGACGGCCGCTGGACCCGGCTGCTCTGCTACGTCACGCCCCCCGCCGCCGACCTGCTGCGGGACCGGGCCGCGTTCATCGTCCGCGAGCAGCTGTACGACAACCCGGACGACCGGTTCGGGCGGCACCACGCGTTCCTGCCCTACGACGACCAGCTGCAGCAGGTGTACACCGACAGCGAGGAATGCTGGCAGGTGGGCGGGTCGGACGAGTACGGGCTGCCGGTGGCGATGTTCCTGGCGGCGCAGAACGCCAGGCGGCCGGAGCCGGACCAGATCCGGGCGCTGGAGAGCTACATCGACGACTGGCTGCTGGGCACGCTGCAGGACCCGGCCACGCTCGAAGTCCGGCGCGGTATGTACTTCCGCGAGCCGGGGCTGCCGTCCCGGGACGGCCACGAATGGACCGCGGCCGAGAGCCGGGACACCCAGCGGTTCAACAACTACCCGCTGGTCGCGAACATCTACCACGCCATGTACCGGGTGGCCCGGGACCACGCCGCCACCCGGGCCCGCACGGCCGACGAGTACCTGACGCTGGCCTGGCGCACCGCGGTGCTCGGGTTCGAGCGGGGCCTGCTGGTGGGGGCGGGCGCCCCGGCCGGCGCGGGCCTCTACAGCCTGCTGGACGACCTGGCCGAGGCCGACCCGGAGGGCTACGCCGCGCTCGACGGCCACCTGCGGGCGTTCGCCGCCCTGGCCGCCCGGGACCCGTACCCGTACGGGTCCGAGCTGTACGTCGACCAGACCGCCCACAGCCAGGTCTACCTGGCCCTGGACCGGTACGGGCCGGAGGCGCCGCTGGACCGGTGCATCCGCGTCACCCGGGCCATGCGGTGGGGATTCCAGCCGTCCTGGTTCCGCTACGGCAACGAGCAGCGCGGCTCGGTCTGCTGCTGGTACGGCACGCCGCAGAACTCGGAGATCCTGCTGCGGGCCTACCGCCGGACCGGCGACCCCCGGCTGGTCAAGCTGGCCACGGCCGGTCTGGCCAGCTTCCTGACCTCGGTCCGGGCCGGTGGTGCGGCCCGCGGCTGGTTCACCTGGTGGCCGGACCGCACCGGGTTCGACTCCCGCTCGCTCGACACCGACCTGGGCCTGTTCAACTACCTGCGTGCGGCCGCCGCCTACGTGCTGACCGACCCGGTGTTCGGCCTGACCGGCTACCTGTGTGCCGCCCGGGAGCTGCCGGACGGGTCGATCGAGGTCGAGCCGGCCAATGGCGTGGACGACACCATCCACTTCGGCGACCACGACCTGTCGGTGTACGCCACCGCCCCGATCCGGCGGGCCCGGTTCAGCCCGGCCGGCCGGGTGCTGGAGCTGGAGGTCGGGGCGCCACCCCACGGTGCACATCATCGGGGCCGCCGCCCGGCCGCCCGGGTCGAGGGCGCCCCGGCCGAGCTGCGCCTGCAGGTGCGGGCGGAGTGACGGCCCGGCCGGTCGTGCTCCGGTCAGGCGACGGGAGTGAGCTGCGGGCCGGGCCGGACGGGCTGACCCTCTGCCAGCAAGACGTGGTGGTGCTCCGCAGCTCGCAGCCGGCCCGGATCAGCCTGTTCTCCGCCCCGGACCGGCACACCGGGCTGGCGGCCGGCTACGACCACGTGCAGCTCCGCTCGAACCGGCTGGCCGCCCGGACCGTGCTCCGGGCCGGCCGGGCCCGATTCGTGATCGACGACGTGTTCAGCTGGGCCGGCCCCGGCCTGCGGCTGCACCGCCGGGTCGAGGTGGGGCTGGACGACGGGCCGGGGCCCGCCCCGGACGGCTTCGCCTCCCGGTTCGGGTGGACGCTCACAGCCGAGACTCCGCAGTGGCTGCTGCCCGGCGCCGTTTACGACCGCAATGAGTACGCCCCCGCCTACGCGATCGGCGCGAACCTGGGTGGGGCCGGAGGTGGCGAGCCGCGCGACGCGCCGGGCGATGAGCCGGTGCTGGTCCGGGAGGACCGGCTGGCGCTGCCCCTCGCCGCCGCCTACGACGCCGCCACCAAACGCCTTTTTTCCATGATCAACGAACGCCCCGGCGGGCGGACGGTCGCCGCCGATGACCTGGCCCCGGTGGTGGTTTCGGACCAGCTGAGGTTCGGGTCGTTCGGCGACCTGAGCGCGGGTGAGCTCGGCTACCGGTACCCGGGCTCGGAGGGAGCGGTCAGCTACCCGCCGATGTGGACCATCGGCATCGGCAACGCCCAGGCCGACTCCCCGGTCAACCCGTTCCCCGACGCCAGCGAGTTCGCCGACCTCAGCGGGCCGCGGGTGGGCACCCCGGCCGAGGCGGCCGAGGCGGCAGGCGGCCCCTGGCGGGGAGCGGGCTGGGCCCACCGCTACCACCCGGTGGCCGGCGGCCGGGGCCACGACTACACCCTGCTCACCGTGACCGGCTCGGCCACGTCGTTCCCGGACTTCGTGGGCCGCGCCTGGCGGCTCGGCTGGGAGCGGCACCGGCCAACGGTCCGGCGGGCCGACCTGGCGGCGGTCGAGCGGGTCAGCCTGGAGCTGCTGGCCGCCTCGGTGATCCCCGAAGGCCCGCGGAACGCGCCGGTCGGCGTCCCTACCTGGATCGACGTGTTCACCGGGCAACCGGGGCGCTGGCAGGACACGCTCAGCGTCGGCTTCGTGGGGCGCAATCTCGAAGTCGCGGCGACGCTGCTGCGGGCGTCGGACCGGCACCAGCGGCCCGACTGGGCGCGGCTGGCGGTGACGATGATCGATTCCTGGCTGGCCACGGCTGGCGGCGCCGACGGCTTGTGCCGCACCGAGTGGGACCGGACCCGGTCCGGCTGGGTGGACAGCGGTACGCCCGGGGTGGTTTACCTGCGGGACCAGTCCGAGGCCAGGAACGCGGTGCTGTCCGCGGTCGCCTGGCTCCGGTCCCGGCCGGAGGCCGCGGAGCCCGGTGCGCCCCGGCCGGACTGGAGCCGGTGGCTGGACTGGTGCCTGGCCTACGCCCGCTGGCTGACCGCGCACGTCAGCCCGGAGGGTGCCCTCGGCCGGTCGTACCACCTGGACGGCGGGCCGGCTGATCCGTCGGTCAACGACGGCATCCACACCGCCGCCTTCCTGGCCCGGCTGGCCGGCGTCACCGGCGACCCCGCCCACGTCGAGCTGGCCGAGCGGATCGCCGGGTACTACTGGGACACGTTCCACGCCGACGGGGTGTTCGTCGGGGGCACGCTGGACAATCCGAACTGCTACGACCGCGAGGCCGCTACCCTGGCGCTGGACGCCTACCTGACCGTCCACGCCGTCACCGGCGCACCCCGGTGGCTGGCCGCCGCCCGGCTGGCCGCGGACTTCTGCGAGACCTGGATCGTCGGCTGGGACGTCCCGATGGCCGCTGCGGACGCTGGCCAGCAGCCGTTCTTCGACCTGGCGGCCTGGGCGACCGGGCTGGGCCTTATCACCCTGGGCTTCTCGGCGGTCGACACCTACCTGGCCCGCCACGTCGCCGACTTCCGGCGGCTGGCCGCGCTGACCGGCGACCGCCACTACGCGGACGTCGCCGACCTGCTGCTGCACAACACCAAGCAGATGGTGCAGCTGGCGGACGAGTACGGCTACGCAAGGCCCGGCTACCAGATCGAGCACTGGTCGATCGGCCGGGGCCGCGGCTACGGGCTCAACTCCGGCTGGCTGCCCTGGGTCGCCAGCGCGCACGTGCTGAGCATCTGGGACGGAGCGACCTGACGATGAACTACCCGGACAGTACCGGCCTGGCGCGCGGCCGTCAGTGGTCGGCGGCCAGCTGCCACTGCCCCCGGCCGCCGGCCTTGGCCGTGTAAAGGGCCTGGTCGGCGGCGGCCAGGATGGAGTCGGCGGTGTCGTCGGGCCCGGACAGGGCGACGCCGATCGACAGCGACGCCACCACCGGCTCGCCGCACAGCTCGAGCGGGCGGCGGACCGTGCGCATCACCCGCTCGGCCAGCGCGGTCGCCTTGGCCTGGTTCGGCATCGGGTACGCGACCAGGACGAACTCGTCGCCGCCGAACCGGCCGACGATGTCCCGGTGCCGGGCCGTGGACGCGAGGTTGCGGCCGATCTCGGTCAGCAACTGGTCGCCGGCCGCGTGCCCGAGGGTGTCGTTGATCTCCTTGAAGTGGTCGACGTCGCAGAACAGCACCGCGACCCGGCGTTTGCTTTTCTCCGCGTCGGCCAGCACCTCGGTGAGCCGGTCGAGCACCAGCCCGCGATTGGGCAGCCCGGTCAGCTGATCATGGGTGGCGGCGTGGGCGAACCGGGCCTGCATCGTCCGCAGCAGCGTGATGTCCTCGATCTGGGTCAGCATCAGGCCCGGACCGGCCCGGACGCCGGCCGCCAGCGACGCGCGGTTGACCCGGCCCCAGACCTCGCTGCCGTCCGGGCGGGTGAAGTGCACCTCGTACTGGTCGCCGTCGTCCCCGGCGTCGTCGGGGACGAGTTCCTCGGCCGGGCGGCCGACGAGCTCGGCGGCGCCGCGCCCGAGCAGCCGTTCGCAGGCCTTGTTGACCCGGGTGATGCGCTGGTCCTCGGTCATCAGCGCGATCGCGATCGGCGAGCAGTCGAACATCGTCCGGAACAGCTGCTCAGAGTCGGCGACCAGCGTGTGCACCCGGGAGTGCTCGATGGCCAGGGCGGCGTGGGCGGCGAACTGCTCGAGCAGCCGCCGCCGGGCCGGCCCGGCCGCCGTCCGTCGACCGGTATGTCCACGCTGAGCACGCCGATCAGCGTCTGGTCGGGGGCGTAGAGCGGCGCCAGCAGGATGTCCTCGGGATGCCAGGCGTCGGGCTCATCGCGCGGCTCCCCCGGCGGCGACCAGGCCGCCACCCCGCGCGACAGCCCGTCGTCTTTGCGATGGTCGAGAAAACGCAGCTCGCCCCAGGGCTCGCAACCATCCAGCAGACGGCGGAAATTCGCCATCGGCGCGCGGGTGCCGAGCAGCGCCTGGCCGACCTCGTCCGGGCCGGCCACCGCGGCGACCTCACACAGGTCGCCGGGCTGGCAGAGGTTGACCACGGCCGCGCCGAAGCCCAGCTGGTCGACCACCGCCTGGGCCACCACCTGCAGAGTCTCCCGCAGGTCGAGGCTCGCGGTTATGCGCCGGGCCAGCTGCGCCAACAGCTCAGCGGCCTGGGTCTCACTCATCCCGGCTGCCCCCGTGACCCGCCCCTCCGAACGATGGCAGCCATGATCGCAGAACTAACAGGCGGTTGCCAAGCGACTACGCCCGCGCCGGCCGGCGGCGGCCGGCCCAGCGACCGGCCGGGGATCCTCAGCTCAGGGCGGGCTCGCGGCGGAGCATCAGGCGGACCGGGATCATCACCGCGGCCACCGTGAGGACGGCCACCGCCAGGACGAGCCCGGCCCCCTGGTCGAGCGGGATCCAGGGCGCCCAGGAACCGGTGGCTGCCCGGGTCACCGCCAGCATGGCCACCGCGCCGGCCGCGGCCCCGGTGAGCAGGCCGGTGAGGATGACGAAGGCCGCGTGCCAGCCGAACACCGCGACCACCTGGCCGCGGGTGGCGCCGGCCCGGCCGAGCAGCCGCAGCGCCCGGCGACGCTCGAGGGTGACCACGGCCAGCGTGTTGACCAGGGACACCGCGGTCAGCGTGCCGATGACGCCGAGGATCAGGTCGTTGCCGAAGCCGTTCTCGGCGGCTTCCTGGGCCGCCTGCGCGTTGGCCACGTTGCGGGCGGTCAGGTGCCAGCCGGGATGGCCGGCGGTCAGCGCGGCCAGCCCAGCCCGGCTGCCCCCGCTGATCAGCAGCTGCCCGATACCGGGGGCGGTGCCGGTGTGACCGGCGGCCACCGCGGCCGGTATCAGCAGGTCACCGGCGGCCAGCGAGCGAGAGTAGATCGCGCTGACGGTGGCGCGGTACGGGGTGCCGTCCGGCAGCCACACGGTCAGCACCGAGCCGGTGTGCACGTGCAGCTCGTCCGAGCCCGCCTCCAGCGTGCTGACCGCGATCTGCCCGGGGCGCAGCGCGGACAGGCTGCCCGCGGTGACGCCCAGGTTCATGACCTGGCTGAGCGGGCCGCCCGCGACCGCCTCCCCATAGACCTGCTCGGGGTCGGGGTCGGCGGCGATCATCGAGACCGCGGCCACGCCGGCCACGGCCCGCACCCCCGGCTGGGCGGCCACCCGGCCGAGGGTGGCCGGGCTGAGCCCGGGCCCCGACAGCACGTGGCCGGCCGTTACCGTGCTCGCCGCCTGGCGGGCGGTGCCGTGCGCGATCGAGGTGTTGGCGAAGTTCACGCAGCCCACCAGGGCAACCGCCATGGCCACCGGGATCATTGCCGAGGCGGTCCGGCGGGGCTGGGCGGCGATCGCGGCCAGCGCCAGCCGGGCCGACGGGCCGCCCATCGTCCGCAGCGGCCGGGCCAGCCAGGCCGCCAGCCCCACCAGCAGCGGGCCGAGCAGGGCGACCGCCACCATGCAGGCCAGCAGCAGCGGCAGCGCCAGCGCGAGCTGACCGGCCGGGCTCTTGGCGGTCAGCGTGAATACGGTCAGGACGCCGGAGCCGCCCGCCGCCGCCAGCCCCAGCAGAATGCGGACCGGGTTCGGCCAGCGGCGTTCGGCGGCGGTCTCGCGCAGCGCCTGAGCGGGGGCGGTCCGGCTGCCGCGGCGAGCGGCGACCTGGCTGCTCAGCCAGGCGACCAGGGCGCTGCCGCCAGCCCCGATGAGCAGCAGCCACGGGCTCAGCCAGGCCCCGGACCCGGCCGGCAGCATCTGGTGGGCGGCCAGCGCGTGGGTGCCGAGCACGCCCAGGACGGCGCCCGGCAGCACCCCGAGCAGGCCGCCGGCCAGCCCGCACACGGTCAGCTCGGCCAGGATGGCCCGCCGGACCTGCCCCCGGCTGGCGCCGATCGTGCGCAGCAGCGCGAACCGGCGGCGGCGCAGGTTGACCGCCAGCGCGGTGGTGCTGGCCAGCACGAACATCGAGACCAGGACGATCGGGGGGATCAGCGCGGCGCCCAGCCCCTGGCCGTTGGACCGCTCGATCGGCGCATTGAGATCGGCCAGGTCGCCGCGCGCCGCCCCGGTGGCGACCGCGTAGCCGCCGGGCACCCCATCGCGGGGCAGGGCCGCGCGGATGCGGTGGGCGAGCTGGGCCGGAGACACCCCCGGCTGAGCCTTCACCGCGATCAGGTCCACGTCGCCGGGCCGGACGACGCCGCCCGGGAACCCGGACTCGCCGGTCGCGCTGGCCACCCCCGGCACCCGGGCCAGTTCCCCGGCCAGGCCGGCGGGCACGCCCCGGTAGGCGGGCAGCGGAGTGCTCTGGGCCCCGTCGGAGCCGGTCTTGACCTGCAGGGTGGTGCTGGCCGCGACCACCACGCTGGCGTCGGCCAGCCGGCCCGCGGGGGCGGTGGTGTGCGCGCCCGCGATCGAGGCGGCCGCCACCGTCAGCGTGGCCGCGATCGCCGAGGCCGCCATCGTGCCGACCAGCGGGCCCGGACGGCGCCGCACCCCGGCCAGCCGCCAGCCCCGCATCACGCCCGCCCCCCGGCCTGCTCGCGGCCGGCGCGCTCCTGGCCGGCGCGCTCGCCGAGGTCGTACAGCAGCTGGGCCACCAGGCCAGGCTCGGGCGCCGGCAGCACCCGGTCCACCCGGCCCGCGTGCAGGAACACGGCCTGGTCGCAGAACCGGGTCACCTGCGGGTCGTGGGTCACGATGACCACGGTGGTGCCGTCCGGGGCCGCCCGCAGCAGCCGCAGCATCCCGGTGGCGGTGTGCGGGTCCAGCGCCCCGGTCGGCTCGTCCGCGAAGATCACGTCCGGGCGGGTGACCAGGGCGCGGGCGATCGCCACCCGCTGCTGCTGGCCGCCGGACAGCTCGGCCGGGCGCCGCCGGAGCTGACCGCCGTCCAGGCCGACCCGGGCGGCCGCCTGCTCGATGTCGGGCCGCCGGCAGGCCGGCGGTCGAGCCGCAGCGGCAGCGCGATGTTCTCGGCCACGGTCAGCTCGGGCAGCAGGTTGAGGTCCTGGAACACGAACCCGACGCGGCGCCGCCGCAGCGCGGCCTGCTTCCGGGACGGGAGCCGGTTCAGCTCGGACCCGCACAGCCGCACCGTCCCGGCCGACGGGCGCTCCAGCCCGGCCGCGCACTGCAGCAGCGTGGACTTGCCGGAACCGGACACGCCGAGCACCGCGGTGAACGACCCGGCCGGGAACGACAGCGACACCCGGTCCAGGGCCGGCACCGTGCTCCGGCGCCGCCCGTACCGTTTGGTCACCTCGTCCAGCACCACCGGGTCGGCCAGCGTGGTGGCAGCTTCCATCAACGTCTCTGCGGTCATGGATTCAGCCTGCCGGGGCGGCGGCGGCCACCCAATGGTGCTGTCCTCCGCGTTGGTCGGGGGTTTACCTAACCTCGCGGGACCCATGTGGTTCGCTGGTGCCATGACCACGGCTGCCACCTTCCGTTCCCGTCTCACCGCCCGCGAGACCCTGTTCGGGGCCTGGTCGGTGATCCCGTCGCTGCTCGGCGTCAGGCTGCTGGCCGCCGCCGGCTTCGACTACGTGGTCATCGACCTGCAGCACGGCGGAGCCACCGAAACCGACCTGCCCGGCATGACCAGCGCGATCCGGCTGGCCGGGTCCACCCCGGTCGGGCGGGTGCGGCACGCGCACCCGGCCGACATCGGCCGGGCGCTGGACCTGGGCTGTGAAGGGGTCATCGTGCCCAACGTGGACTCGGCCGCGCAGGCCCGCGAGGTGGCGGGCGCGGTCCGCTACCCGCCCGCCGGTTACCGCTCGGCGGGCGGCGTGCTCGCCGCCGCGGAGCCGTTCTGCCTGGTCATGGTGGAGTCGGCCGAGGCCGTCACCGATCTGCCCGCCACCTTGGACATCGACGGGGTGGACGGCGTCTACGTCGGGCCCCGGGACCTGTCGTTCGCCCTGGGCTGCGAGCTCGACCCCGGCGATCCGGTGCTGGGCCCGGCCCTGGCCCAGATCTGGGCCGCCTGCGCGACGGCGGGCAAGCCGGTCGGGGTGCACGCCACCGAGGCCGCCATCGCCCGCCGCTACCGCGAGGGCGGCTGCACCCTGCTCACCACCATGGCGGACGCCGCCGCGATCACCCGGGACGCCACCGCCCAGCTCAACGCGCTCCGGTCCTGACCAGCGGGACAACCCGCTACCGGCCCACCCGGGCCGGGTAGTCGGCCAGGTCGATTTCGTTGGCGGCGCGGTCGGAGTACCTCATCATCAGGCCGAACGCCCGGGACCCGAGGAACCAGTTCCGCGCCCGGATGCCGGCGGCGGTCCTCGGCGCCATGAACCGGCCCGCGTTGGTGGTGCCCTGGATCTTGGCGTACCGGCGCATGATCTCGTCGTAGCGGGGATAGGCGACCGTGTGGTCCCCGCCGGCCAGCGCCAGCTCACCGGCCAGGACGTAGGCGCCGACCACGGCCAGCCCGGTGCCGAAGCCGCCCAGGGTGTTCGCGTAGCCCGCGTCGCCGGCCAGGGCGACCCGGCCCGCGGTGTAGCGGCCGCCCATCCGCACCTGGCCGATGGCGTCGAGGTAGAAGCCGTCCAGACCGTCCAGCTCGGCCAGCATCGCCGGCACCTCCCCGCCCATGCCCGCGAACTTCTCGGCGATCAGCCGCTGCTGGGCCACGCCGTCGCCGCGGGCGCTGTCCAGCTCGGGCGACGCGAACAGGTAGAAGTGGGTCCCCTTGGACCCGCCCCGGGCGGCCATCCGGCCGGGTGTGTTCCAGGCCCGGGCGGTCAGCCGTTCGCGCCGCTGGGTGTCGTGGCCCCAGCCGGGCGCGCCGGCGACGCAGTAGTAGTAGCCAAGGTGGTGGACGTAGTCGCGCTCCGGGCCGAAGGCCAGCCGCCGCACCCGGGAGTGGATCCCGTCGGCGCCGACCACGAGGTCGAAGGTCTGCGCGGCTCCGTGCTCGAACTCGGCCCGCACCCCGTCGGGAGTCTCGGTCAGCGCGGTGACCGAGTCGCCGAACCGGTACTCACAGCCCGCCGCGGTGCGCTCGTGCATGATCGCGGCGAGTTCCCCGCGCAGGATCTCGACGTCGCCGCCGGTGAACTCGCCCGACATGACCGCCAGCTCGTGCCCGGTCGCGTCCAGGTACACCGTGTCGGTCAGGCCGGTCCGCCGCCGCTGGATCTCGTCCCAGATACCCATCCGCTCGAGCACGGTCCGGTGGGTGCGGCCCTTGAAGTCGATCGCCTGGCCGCCGGGACGCAGGGCGGCGGCCCTCTCGACCACGGTGACGTCGAAGCCGTACCGGCTGAGCCAGTAGGCGAGGGCGGGACCGGCGATGCTGGCCCCGGAGACGAGAACGGTCTGGCTGCGCATGGCCGGGCTCCCAACGGATAACTGCGTATGTTGGACGCTAATTAGCGTACGATGGACGCAGTTTGGCGTCAAGCCAATTGTCGGCCAGGATGGAGGCCATGGCCGGACCAACCACCTTCGACCTGCTGTGGGGCAGCCAGCAGCGGCCCAAGCGGGGGCCGAAGCCGTCGTTGTCGCTGGACCGGATCGTCACCGCGGCGATCGCGCTGGCGGACGCGGACGGGCTGGCGAACCTGTCCATGCAGCACCTGGCCGAGCGGCTCGGCTGCGCGAAGATGGCGCTGTACCGCTACGTCCCGGGTAAGGCCGAGCTGGTCGCGCTCATGCTCGACGCCGCCCTCGGCGAGCCGCCGCAGCTGGCGCGGCCAGCCGGCGAGCAGCAGTCACCCGGGGAGCAGCGGTGGCGGGCGGTGCTACGGCTGTGGGCGACGACGATCTTCGGCCGCTACCGCGCCCATCCGTGGGCCATCGAGGCCGCCGTGGGCGCCCGGCCGACCGGCCCGCAGGAGATGGCCTGGATGGAGACCGCGCTGGCGGCGCTGGCCGGTACTGGCCTGACCGGCGCCGAGCGGCTCGACGCGGTGGTGCTGCTGAACGGCCACGTCCGCAGCCTGGCCCAGGTCACGTCGGCCGGCCAGCAGGATCTGGAGGCGGAGATGGCCCGCCAGGTGGGCGTCGCCCTGGCCGCCCAGCCGGACCGGTATCCCCAGGTGCTGGCGGCCTTTTCGGATTCTTCCCGGCCCGCCGGCCGCGACAACGCCCTGCAGTTCGGCATCGACCGCATCCTCGACGGCCTCGCGGTCCTCATCGCCGACCGGACCGGGTGACCGCCCGGCCCCGGGGCCGCGTTCAGCCGACGGGGCGGAGCGCCAGGTCGGGGACGACCGGGCGGCTGGCGAAGAACTGGCTGATGGCGACCGTCAGCTCGGCGGTGTCGAGCACGCCGTTGCGGTCCAGGTCGAGCCGGTCGAAGGCGGCCGCGGCCTCGTCCGGCGGGGCGCCGTAGACGGCGGCCAGGTCGGCGTACTCGGCGCTGTCGAGCACCCCGTTATGGTCCCGGTCGGCCACCTGGACCAGGGTCAGGGCGGCGGTGTGGACGGCGCTGTCGAAGGCGGGCCGGTCCACGAGGTACTGGCCCAGGCCGTTGACGAACTCCTCGCGGCTGATCTCCTGGTTGCCGTCGGCGTCCATGTGCTGGAGCAGCACGTCGAACAGGCCCAGCTGCCCGGTGGCCACCGCCCGCCCGGGTACCGAGTCGGTGGTATGGCCGAACGCCTCGCACAGCTTATGGGTCAGCAGGGCGCAGTCGTCGCGCTGCCAGCTGCCGTTCCCGTCGGTGTCGATGACCGCGAACCGGCGTTCCAGCATGGCCCGTTCGCTAGTGGTCAGCGGGCCGCCGGGCAGGGCCCCGACCGACAGCGGGCCCTTGGCCGCCGCCGCCAGCCGCTGCCGCCGCCGCTCGAACGCCTGGCCCGCGCTGCCCGCGATCGCGGTGAACGCCAGGATCGCGACCACGACGGCGATCGACAGCCAGGTCGGGATGTGGACCGCCCAGCGCACCCCGTCGTCGTGCAGGGCCGACAGGATCAGCTTGCCGCCGATGAACGCGCACACCACCGCCAGCCCGATGTTCAGGTAGACGAGCCGGTCCAGCACCCGGATCAGCAGGGTGTACAGGTGCCGCAGTCCCATCAGCGCGAACACGTTGGCCGCCACGATCAGCACCGGCTTGGTGGTGATGCCGAAGATGGCCGGGATCGAGTCGAACGCGAACATCACGTCGGCGACGGCGATCGCCACGATCAGCAGCACCATCGGCGAGACGACCCGGTCGCCGCCGGCCCGGGCGAGCGACCCTTGCAGGAACTTCAGCACCCGGCCGGGCTCGTGCTCGGCCGGGTTGTCGGTCCGGCCGGTGATCAGGCCGATCGCGGTCCACAGGAGGAAGCCACCGAGCGGGTAGAACAGCCAGTCGAAGCGGTTGACGGCGGCCGTGCCGGCCACGATGAGACCCGTCCGCAGCACCAGCGCGAGCACGATGCCGTAGAGCAGCACCCGTTGCTGGCGGCTGGCCGGCACTGCCAGCCAGCTCATGATCACAAAGAAAATGAACAGGTTGTCCAAGCTCAGGCTGTACTCGGTGAGGAACCCGGCGTAGAACTGGCCCGCCGGGGTCCAGCCCGAGGAGACGCCCAGGCCCACCCCGAACAGGACCGCCAGCGTGACGTACACGCCCACCCAGAGCACGGCCTGCCGGGTCCGGGACGAGTCGGTCATGGGCCTGCGCCCGGCCCGCCCGGACAGCATGATCTCAGCCGCGACCACGACGGCCAGTACCGCCGCCGCTACCCAAATCCACACCGGGACTGCCATGCATCCGATCCCTGCTCAGCGCGCCGCTTCCTGGGCACAGCCTAAACGCGCCAAGCTGGGGGAGTGGATGTGAACCCGACCACCCCGCCGGGCGAGTCAGCGGACGACTCCGGAGACGGCGCTGCGGACAGCGCCGCGGGCGGTCGCCGCGAGGAGACCGGCGGCCGCCGGCCGCCTACCGTGTTCCCGCCGTGGAGCAGTTCGTTCGTCCGGCACGCGGCGCTATGGCTTACAGCCGCGATCGTGGGCGGTTTGTTCCTGGAACGGCTGGCCGACTCGCTCGCCCACCGGCTGGCCGGGATCTTCCAGCTGATCGTGGTGTCGCTGTTCCTGTCGTTCGCGATCGAGCCGGCCGTCGGCTGGCTCGCCCGGCGGGGCTGGCGCCGCGGCCTCGCCACCGGGCTGATCTTCCTGGCCGTGGCGGTGGCGGCCGCCGGGCTGCTGGCGCTGCTGATCCCGGCCGTCGTCACCGGGACCCGGGAGCTGATCACGTCGCTCCCGGACCTGCTGAACAACCTGGCCAAGTACCTCAAGCCGTTCGGGGTCAAGCTCGACCGGGCCAGCCTGCAGCAGCAGCTCACGAAGTACAGCGACGACCTGATCTCGGCCGCCCAGCAGGTCACCGGCGGCATCTTGCACGTGGCCGCCACCTTGGCTGGCGTGCTGTTCGAGGTCTCGGTGGTGGCGTTCTTCACCTTCTACATGGTCGCCCAGGGCCCGCAGCTGCGCCGGGCGGTGCTGTCCCGGTTCCGCCCGCAGCGCCAGCGGCAGATCCTGGTCGTCTGGGAGGAGGCGATCCGGCAGACCGGCGGCTACTTCTACTCCCGGCTGCTGATCGCCGTGATCAACGGCTCGCTGATGTTCGGTGTGCTGTGGATCCTTAATGTCCCGTTCGCAGCGCCGCTGGCGGTGTTCGAGGCGGCGATCGCGACGTTCATCCCCGCCGTCGGCACCTACATCGGCGGGGCGGCCCCGGTGCTGGGCGCGCTGCTGGTCAGCCCGCTCGACGCGATCATCGCGCTGGCCTGGATCGTCGTCTACCAGCAGATCGAGAACTACCTGCTGGCGCCCAAGCTCACCGCCAAGACCATGGACGTGACGGCGCCGATCGCGTTCGCGGCCGCCCTGATCGGGGGCGCGCTGGGCGGGTTCCTGTTCGCGTTCCTGTCCCTCCCGGTGGCCGGCATCATCCAGTCGGTGATCCGCAGCTACGGGCACCGGTACGAGGTCGTCGAGGAGGTCAGGGCCAGGGATGAGACCGGGCCCGGGGGCGACCCTGGGACCAGCGACCAGGCTGACGACCAGACATGACTGCCGCCGACGACCCACCTGACGCCGCCCAGCGGCCGTTGCGCAGCGACGCCGCCGCCAACGCCGAGCGGGTGCTGGCGGCCGCCATCCGCTCCGGGCTGAACGAGGGCCGCCACGTGCCGCTGGCCCAGATCGCCAGGGAAGCCGGGGTCGGGGTGGGCACGCTGTACCGCCGCTACCCCAACCGGGACGCACTGCTGGAGGCGCTGCAGGTCCGGGCCTACGGCATCCTGGCCGACCTGGCCGAGCAGGCGCTGGCCACCGCGAGCACCGGCATCGAGGCCGTCGAGCGGTTCCTCACCGCCAGCTACGCCGTCCGGGATCAACTGGTGCTGCCGCTGCACGGCGCCCCCTGGAGCGCGAGCCCGGAGTCCGCCCGCGGCCGCGGCCGTATTCGCGAGCTGATGACCGCGATCGTCCGCCGCGGCCACGAGGACGGCACCATCCGCCCGGACGTGACCGCGTGGACCGTGGTCCGCTTCGGTGCCATGCTGGCCCAGCCCATGCCGACCGGTCCCGAGGATCCCAACGCCGAAGAGCAACGCCGGATCTTCCTCCGCGGGATCAGCGGGTAGCCTGAAGCGGACGAAAAAATCCGCTTAGGCGCTGACGCGAGGGAGAGCACCCGATGCTCGCAGCTTCCACCCGGGCCGTCCGCTTCGACCGCTACGGCGGCCTGGACGTGCTGTACGTAGCCGACGTGCCCACTCCCAAACCTGGCCGGGGCGAGGTTCTGGTCGAGGTCCGGGCCGCCGCCATCAACCCCGGCGAGGCCGCCATCCGCAGCGGGGCGCTGGACCCGGACTCCACCGGCACCTTCCCGTCCGGGGAAGGCAGCGACCTGGCCGGCGTGGTCGTCGCCACCGGTCAGGACGTGGCCGCGTTCCAGCCCGGTGACGAGGTGCTGGGCTACTCCTGGACCCGGTCCAGCCACGCGACCCACGCGGTCGTCCCGGTGACCCAGCTCATCCGCAAGCCCGCCGGGATGTCCTGGGAGGTCGCCGGGTCGCTGTACGTCGTCGGCGTCACCGCCTACGCAGCCGCGCGGGCCGCCGGCGCCGGCCAGGGTGATGTGGTGGCGGTGTCGGCGGCCGCGGGCGGCGTCGGCCGGGTGCTCACCCAGCTGCTGGTGCACCGGGGCGCCCGGGTACTGGGGATCGCCTCCAAAGCGAACGCGGACTGGCTGACCGCCCACGGCGCGGTGCCGGTCGAGTACGGCGACGGGCTGGCGGACAGGCTCCGGGCCGAGGCCCCGGGCGGGATCGACGCCTTCATCGACCTCCACGGCCCGGAATACCTCCAGCTGGCGGTCGACCTGGGGGTCGCCCCCAGCCGGATCGAGACGATCATTTCTTATGAAAAGGCGGCGGAACTCGGAGCCAAATCCGAAGGGAGCACCGACGCCTCGACCCCCGAGGTCATGCAGGAGATGGCGGACCTGGTCACGTCCGGGGTCATCGAGATCGACATCGCCGGCACCTTCCCGCTGGAGGACGTCGCGGCCGCCTTTTCCGAACTTGCCGGCGGCCACACCCAGGGCAAGCTGGTCCTCATCCCTGGCCGGGGCGCGGTCGTCGCGGCGCTCCGGCGGGTGCTGCCCGCCGACGTCGTGCTGACCGCCGGCTCGGACGAGTACCGGGCGGCGACCAGCCCGGACAACAGCAGCTTCCGGCAGACGCCGGACGCGGTGGTGCGGCCCCGGTCCGCCGCCGACGTCGGGCTGGCCGTGCAGGCCGCCCGGGACGCCGGTGCCCAGGTGATGGTCCAGGCCACCGGCCACGGCGCGGGCATGCCGGTCGGCGCCGGGGTGGTGCTGGTGGACACCTCGGTCCTGGACCAGGTGCACATCGATCCGGACACCCGCACCGGCCGGGCCGGGGCGGGCACGGTCTGGTCGAAGGTGCAGGAACAGGCCTGGCCGCACCGCCTGCTCGGGCTCAGCGGCACCTCGCCGACCGTCGGCGTGGCCGGCTACACGTTCCACGGCGGGGTCGGCTGGCTGACCCGCCCGTACGGGCTCGCGTCCGGGTCGCTGCGCTCGGTGGACTACGTCGACGGCACCGGCCGGGTCCGGCACGCCGCCGAGGACAGTCCCGACCCGGCCGACCAGGACGCACTATGGGCCTTCCGCGGTGGCGCCCCGGTTGGTATCGCGACCGAGCTCGAATTCGACCTGCACCCAGTCGCCGACCTGTGGGCCGGCTACCTGCTCTGGCCCGGCCAGCACCTGCCGGCCCTGGCCGCCGCCTGGGCCGGCCACCTGGCCGAGGCCCCGGACTCGCTCACCAGCACGCTGTCGCTGCTGGCGCTCCCGCCCGCCGGACCGTTCCCGGACGCGCTCAAAGGCACGGCCGTGGTCCACCTGTCCTACTGCTCGGTGGCCGGGGAGGCTGGCCTGGCCGGCCTGCGGGCCGCGCTGCGGGCGGTGGCCGAGCCGGCCGTGGACACCACCGGCCCAGCCGACGCCGCCACGCTGGCCCAGATCCACCTGGACCCCCCCGGCGGGATCCCGGCCCGCGGCATGGGCCAGTGGCTGACCGGGGCGCCGGCTGAGCTCATCGTGGCCCTGGCCGGCGCCGCCCGCATCGGCCAGCCCGGCGGCCTCAACATGATCGAGATCCGACACGCCGGACCGGGCGCGGACCTGGCCGCTCGCCAGGTGCCGGACGGCGCGCTGACCCGCGTCCCCGGCCCGTTCCTGCTGCACGCGGTCGGCGCCGCTCCCGATGACGCGGCCCGGGGCCGGGTCGACGCGGCGCTGGCGGCCGTGCTCGCGGCGGCTGCCCCGGCCGATACCGGCCTGTCAGCCCCGACGTTCCGGGAGGGCCAGCCGGACGACGCCGGCGCCTACCGGCCCGCGGACCAGGACCGCCTGACCGCGATCGCGGCGGAACTCGACCCGGACGGCACGCTCGCCTTCGTCCGCGGCGTTCGCTGAGGCGGCCGGTTAGCGTGGGGGCGTGAACGCGGAGCAGCAGGGCGATACCGGTCACCTCACCTACGGCAGCTACCTGCGGCTGGACGAGCTGCTGGCCAGCCAGCAGCCGCTGACCGACGTGCACGACGAGATGCTGTTCGTGATCATCCACCAGGTGTACGAGCTCTGGTTCAAGCAGATCCTCTACGAGACCGACCTCCTGCAGCAGCGCCTGGAAGGCGGTGACGGGGCCGGTGCGCTGGCCACCGCCCGGCGGATCGCCAAGATCCTCAAGACGGTGGTCGGGCAGATGGACGTGCTGGAGACCATGACCCCGCAGCAGTTCGCCCGGTTCCGCCCCGACCTGGGCAGCTCCAGCGGTTTCCAGTCCACCCAGTTCCGCCGGATCGAGGCGGTCTACGGGCGCCGCCACTTCAGCTACACCGGCGGTGACCCGGTCCTGCCCGGGCTCATGGCCCGGCGTCCGGTGTTCGGGTCGCTGCTGCGCTACCTGCAGGCGACCGGCTGGCCCATTCCCGATGACGTGCTCAACCGGGACCCGGCCCAGCCGTGGCCGGGTGAGGACCGGGTGCTAGCTGTGCTGGCCCAGGTCTACGACCAGTCGGGCACCCCAGCCGAGGTCTGCGAGGCTTTGATCGACGTCGACGAGGGCATCCAGGAGTGGCGCTACCGCCACGTCAAAGCGGTCGAGCGGATCATCGGCGCCAAGCTCGGCACCGGCGGCTCCACCGGGGTCGAGTATTTGCGTGCCACCCTGTTCCACCCGTTCTTCCCCGACCTGTGGGAGATCCGCTCCCGCCCCTGAGCTCGATGGTCAGTCGCTCCACACGAACTGCACACCGGCTCCACCTGATCTGCACAGCGCCCCTCCACGCTCCGGGCGTGCCTTGGCCGGTGGCCGGGCGAACGGTTGAGGGGGGCGGCCGCATGCCGAAACTGACCGCAATTGCCGCAGCGCAGCAGAGTGACGAGTCGCTGGAATTAATAGCGTCCTCGCACGCCACGGGGTCCGGACCCACCATGTGGCACCAGTGGCAGGCCGGTCCGGGCGCTGAATGGCTGGGCTGGCACCCGTTCGGTGACCCGGGTACGGGAGATCCAGGCCGGCCCACGATGTTGTTGCACGCTCCTTCGGAGCAGCTTGAGGTATTCGTGGTTGACGGCGGCCAGGCGGTATGGCATCGCCGGCAAACCGGTCTGCTGCAGCCCGATACTGGCCTGCAGACGGCCAAATGGACGGACTGGGAATCACTCGGCCAGCCGGACGGGAACCCGGTTCAAGGAAGTGTGGCGGCGACGCTGCTCGCATCCAACCAGAGTGTGGCGGTGGTGGTCGCGGGCGGGGCCGTCTGGCAGACCGTCGCCGTCTCTGACCCAGAGCCGGGAGACCGTCCAAACGGCTGGGACCCGCGGTGGTCGGACTGGTCACCGCTCCACCGGCCGGTGGCCAGCGGGACCATAGAGTCGACCGTGCTGGCTGTGGAAATCGCAACACCCAGCTCCGGTGGCACGGAAATAGTCGCGCGGGTGCAGTGGCCCGATGAGCTCGGCATCGGGGTCACCTACGACCGGAGCCCCCTGTGGCACCGCTATCAGGACCCGTCGGCCCCGGATGGCTGGTCAGACTGGGAAGCGCTGCCCGGGCCCGATCAGGACTTCGCCCCGGTCGGCGCGCCGCTGCTGACGCAGAACTTTGCCGGGAACCTGATCGTCATCACGCGAACGAGCGACGGCGCGGTGTGGAACACCACGCGGCAGCACGCGGACACCAGCTCGTGGGCCCCCTGGCAGATGATCGTCCGCCCGGGCTACAGCTTCGGGGACCTGACCGTCGCCGTGGGCCATGACGGGTCGCTGCTGCTGGTCGCTCCGACCGCCGCGGGTAATCACCTGTGGTACTCGAAGTCGCAGTCGGCCGTCGCGGACACTTGGTCACCGCTGTCACCACTGGTCACCGTGCCCGACGCCTCCGCCCAGGACCCGGGCGCGCTGACCTGCCCCACCCTCGTGACCGAGACCGCCGGGCGAGTATTTCTGTTCGTCGTGGTACCGGCGACCGGGAACGCCTACGGATTCACCCAGTTCGACGTCGATCAGCTGCCGGTGCTTCCCGCCGGGACCTTCGGGCTCCCAGACTCATAGCGGGGCCGGGCCGCCGTCCGTAAGTCCAGCAGGGCGCGGATGTCTTCGTCGGTGAGGGTGCCGCCGAAGGCGTCGGCGTTGTCGTCGAGGACGTCGGTGAATAGCTGGGCCTTGCGGGCCTTGAGGGCCATCACCTTCTCCTCGATGGTGTCGCGGGAGACCAGGCGGTAGACCATCACGTTCCTGGTCTGGCCGATGCGATGGGTGCGGTCGACGGCCTGGGCTTCGGTGGCCGGGTTCCACCAGGGGTCGAGGAGGAAGCAGTAGTCAGCCTCGGTGAGGTTGAGGCCGAACCCGCCCGCCTTGAGGCTTATCAGGAAGACCGGGACCGTGCCGTCCTTGAACGAGCTGATCACGGCGGCCCGGTCCTTGGTGCGGCCGTCGAGGTAGCAGTAGGAGATGCCGTCGGCCTCCAGCCGCTCGCGGACCTTGCCCAGGAAGCCGGTGAACTGGCTGAACACCAGGGCCCGGTGACCGCCGCCGATCACCTCGGCCAGGTGCTCCAGCAGCGTGTCGATCTTGGCCGAGGCCATGCCCTCGTGCTCGTCGTCGACCAGGCCGGCGTGCAGGCTGAGCTGCCGCAGCAGGGTCAGTGAGCGGAAGATCGCGAAGCGGTTGCCGTTGACGTCGTCCATCAGGCCCAGCACCTTGTGCCGCTCCCGCTGCAGCCGGGTCTGGTAGACCTTGCGGTGCTGCGGGTGCAGGTCGACCTCCAGCACCTGCTCCTGCTTGGCCGGCAGGTCGGCCGCCACCTGCTCCTTGACCCGGCGCCGGATCAGCGGCCGGATCCGGCGCTGCAGCTGGGTCAGGCGCTCCCGGTCGGCCAGCTTTTCCACCGGCTTGGCGTAGTACTCGCGGAACCGCTCGGGGCTGGGGAACAGCCCGGGGGCGGTGATCGACAACAGCGACCAGAGCTCCATCAGGTTGTTCTCCAGCGGGGTGCCGGTGATCGCGATCTTCGTCGGGGCGGTCAGCCGCCGGGCGCACTGGTACACCTTGGACTGGCGGTTCTTGGCGTGCTGGGCCTCGTCCAGCAGCAGGCCCGACCAGTCCAGCCCCGCGTAGGCGTCGAAGTCGGTGCGCAGCAGGGTGTAGGAGGTGACCACCGCGTCGGCGCCCGCCACCATCTCGCCGAGGTCGCGGCCGCGGCGGCCGACGGTGGCGGTGATCGCCACCACGTCCAGGCCGGGGGTGAACCGGCGGGCCTCGGCCACCCAGCCCGGCACCACGCTGGTCGGCGCCACGATCAGGAACGGCCCGCCGTCCGGGTCGCGCTCGCGGGCGTGGCTGAGCAGGGCCAGGCACTGCAGCGTCTTGCCCAGGCCCATGTCGTCGGCCAGGATCCCGCCCAGCCGGTGCTCCCACAAGAACGTCAGCCAGCCGTACCCGTCCTGCTGGTAGGGGCGCAGCCGGGCGTCCAGCCCGGCCGGGACCGGCGCCTGGTCGGTGACGTCGGCCGACAGCAGGCCCTGGACCTGCTGCTGCCAGGACGCGGCCTGGCCGGCGATGACCCCGAGCGAGGTCAGCTCGTCCCAGAAGCCGGCCTGGAACCGGCTGATCCGCAGCTGATCGGGCGGCAGCTCCTGCAGGGCCCGGGCCTCGTCGATCAGCCGGGCCAGCGCCTGCAGCTCGGGCTGGTCCAGGTCGAACCAGGCGCCGTCCGGCAGCAGCAGCTGCGGCTCGCCGCGGCTGAGGGCCAGGAACACCTGCAGGAACGGCACCTTCCGGCCCTCGACGGTGATCGTCACGTCCAGGTCGAACCAGTCGTTGTCGCCGGCCACCTCGGTGGTGGCGACCGCGATCTGGACCGACTCGCCCGCCTCCCGGTAGTCGGCGGGGGTACCGGTCACCTCGACGGTCAGCCCGGGCACCTCCCGCAGCCCGGGCAGTAGCTCGGTGGTGAACCGCATGGTGGCCATGCCGGTCAGCCGGGAGGTGGGCAGCAGCGTCTCGGCCAGCGGCCGGGCCGGGCCGGTGCGCCGGCGGGCCAGCCCGTACGCACGCCAGGGCAGGTCCATGGTCTCCAGGCCGGCCAGCTGGGCCCGCTCGGCGGCCGGGTCGCGGTAGCCGGCATCCCGGCTGTCCGGCGGCAACGGCGCCCGCTCGGTGGCGTCGCCGATCCGGTACTGCCACTCCCAGCTCAGGTCGAGGCGGTGCTCATCGCCGTAGCTGGCCCGCAGCACCAGCTCGGGGGCGCCGATCGACGGCAGCGCGACCGAGCCGTCCGAGCTGGTCAGCTCGGCCGCCTGCCGGAGCCGCGGGTAGTACTGGCGCAGGAATCGCGGCTCGTCGGCGGCCGGCACCCGCAGCGGGGTGCCCTGCAGCGCCATCCGCTGCAGGGCCGGCGGCACCGGCCGGGCCAGCCGGACCAGCCGGAACGGCCACTGGGCGGGGTCGCCGTGGCCGATCAGGTCCGGGTCGGCGCAGACCGCGCCGTGGCCGTCGGCCCCGATGAACAGCACCGGGGCACCCGCGTCGCCGGCCGGCGCGTCCGCGTCACCGGTCCGCACCACCGGCACGATCTGCAGGCTGTCGTCCGGCCCGCGGGTCACGTCCAGGCAGAACCGGCCCTCGTCGTACCCGGCCGGACCGCCCGCCCGCACCAGGGTCAGCCCGGCCGCGGCGGCCTCGTCCAGCAGCGGCCACAGCTGCCGGGAGCCGATCGCGGAGAACTCGATCCACCGGTCCTGGCCGTACCGGTAGCCGTGGCTGCCGGGGTCGCTGGAGGCCTGGTAGAGCGCGTAGAGCTCGCGCAGCAGCCGGATCTGCGGCTCGTGGTAGCCGCGGCTGTGCCGCAGCACGTCCAGCCGCGTCCAGCTCAGATCGCCCGCGACCCAGCCGCTGCGGCTGGAGCGGACCAGCCGCGCGGTCAGGCTCAGCGTGGCCTGGCCACCCCAGTGCACCTGACCGGGGCCGCCCGCCAGCGCCAGCTCGATGCCCAGCGCCGAGCCCGCACCGTCGGCGGCCCCCGCCGCGCCGGCCGGGCCGCCCGCGTCCAGCAGCGAATCCAGCGACTGGTCCCAGGCCGCCGGCCGCGCGGCCACCGGGGCAGGATCCTCCATCGTCCCGGCCGCCAGCGCCGACATGACCAGCGCGACCACGTGCTTGCAGTTGTAGGCGACCGGGCAGCTGCACTCGCCCGCCTCGAACCGCGCAGGCTGACCCGGGGCCAGCGTCAGGTAAGCGGACGTGTGATAGACGTGGCCGCCCTGGCCGTGCACCATCCCGCGCAGGGCGGGGCCGTCCGGGTCCCACGCCACCTGCAGGACCGCCTGCTGGCGGGCATACTCCGTCCCCCGGACATAGCTGCCTCCGCCGATGGCCCGGCGCAGGGTGGAGAGATCGAAGTCGAGGGTCGCGGCGTGGCCCATGCCTTGGACGATAGCGGCCACCACCGTCATTCCGGGTCAAACCCGGGGCGGTCCACCGTGTGAGCCGGGCCATCAATATCGTGGGCGGAATGGAACCTGCTGCCGCGACACCTGCGGCGTCGTCGGCCGCGCCGGTGTCCACGTCCGCCCAGGAGACCACGGCCGAACGGACGCACAGCCTGGCGGTGGCCCGCCGCCGGGCCACCGCCCTCCTCGGGGCGGTGACGGTCCTGTTCATCGTGGTCACCGCCGTCGGCCACCACGGGACCCTGCTCGGCTACGTGCAGGCCGGGGCGGAGGCGTCGATGGTTGGTGGCGTGGCCGACTGGTTCGCGGTGACGGCGCTGTTCCGGCGGCCGCTGGGCCTGCCGATCCCGCACACCGCGCTCATCGTCGAGCGCAAGGACCAGTTCGCGGCCACCCTCGGCCAGTTCGTGCAGGAGAACTTCCTGTCGGCCGACGTGCTGGCCGAGCGGATCCGGGCCGCTGGCCTGGTGCCCCGGCTGGCGACCTGGCTGTCCGGCCGGGACTCGGCCGCCCGGTTCGCTGGGCGGGCGGCGGACGTGGTGGTCACGGTGACCGAGGCGCTGCGGGACGAAGACGTCCAGCGGGTGCTCACCGCCGAGCTGACCCGGGTGGTCGACTCGGTCGAGGTGGCGCCGCTGGCGGGCCGGGTACTGCGGGTGGTCATCGCCGGTGGCCACGGGGCCGAGGTGTTCAACGAGCTGCTGGGCGCGATCGACGGTTACCTGGAGCGGCACCACGGTGAGCTGCGCGAGATGTTCGAGGCCGAGGCGCCCCGCTGGGTTCCGGGCCTGGCCTACCGGCGGGTCTTCGAACGGCTGTACACACGGCTGCGGGACCGGCTGGCCACGATGGCCGCCGACCCGCACGACTCGACCCGGCTGCAGTTCGAGACCTGGCTGGCCGGGCTCCCGGACCGGCTGGAGACCGACCCGCAGCTGCGCCGCCGCGGCGAGCAGCTCAAGCGGGACGTGCTGGGCAGCGCCGCGCTGCGGGACTGGTCGTCGACGTTGTGGCAGCGGACCAAGGAGACGCTGAAGGCCCAGGCGGCCGACCCGGACTCCGAGCTGCGCCGCCGGCTGACCGACCTGCTGATGGCGGCCGGCCGCCGCCTCGAATCGGACCAGCAGCTGGCCGAAGGCCTGGAGCGGATGCTCGAATCCGGGGCCCGGGCCGTCGCCGAGCAGTACCACGACGAGCTGGCCGGGCTGGTCACCGGCACCATTCAGCGCTGGGACGCCAACGAGACCTCCAGCCAGCTGGAGCTCCTGCTCGGCCGCGACCTGCAGTTCATCCGCATCAACGGCACCGTGGTGGGCGCGCTCGTCGGCCTGATCCTGCACGCGGTCAGCATGGCCCTGAGCTAACCGTCAGCCGTTCCCGTTCCCGTTCCCGTTGCCGTTCCCGTTGCCGTTCCCGTTTCCCTTGCCCTTCCCCTTGCTCTTGCCCTTCGCCTTCCCGTTGCCGTTCGCGGTGCTCAGCGTGGCGCTCGGGCTGGCCACCGCGCTCGGGGTGGTGACCACGCCGCCGGCGGCTGACGCCGTGCTCGGCGCGGTCCCGGCCGGGCGGCTGGCGGCGGGAGCGGTGGTGCTGACGACCGGGCCGACCGCCGCTCCGACCGGGGACCGGCCGGCTGCGGACGGGCTGGTACGGTGCCCGGCGGCCGGCCGGGTGGCCGGTGCACCCGGGGAGTGCTGGCGGGCCGGGCCGGTTATCTGCGGGCTGGGCGCCACCCCCCCGTTCAGCGGAACGACAATCACCACGGCGGCGGCCACCGCGACCAGCGCGGCCACCATCGCGCCGATGGCCAGCCGCAGCCGTCCCAGGTGCTGCCGCACCGTCGGCGGGTCTTCCGGCGCCCCGGCTGGTGGCCCGGGCGGGACGGACGGCGGCTGGGTCGCCTGGATGGGCGGCGACGGCTGGCTGAACGCCCGCTTGAACAGGTCCACCTCGCTGCTGGGGATGGTGCTGACCCCGACCGGTCCGGACGGGCTGCCGTCAGCTCCGGACCAGGGCCCCGCCAGCGGGCACGCGGAAACCCCGTCCTCCCGGGCCAGCCGGTCGCGAAGCCCGGCCGCCCGGCGGGCCACCTCACCGGCGCTGGCCGGGCGGTCGGCCGGATCCTTGGCGGTCAGCTCCGCGATCAGGGCGGCCACCTCGGCGGGCACCGAGGCGGGCAGCGGCGGCAGCGGCCGGTCGCGGTGGGCCACCACGACCTCGATCGGCGTACCTCTGAACGGCGGGTGCCCGGTCAGGCACTCCCAGGCGACGATGCCGAGCGCGTACAGGTCGCCGGCGGCGGCCACCCCGCCGCCGGCGAGCCGCTCCGGTGCCACGTAGCCGGGCGTCCCCAGCAGGGTGTTGCTGCTGGTCATCGGCACAGAGTTGATCGCGTAGGAGACGCCGAAGTCGGTCACCTTGACCCGGCCGTCACCGGTCAGCAGCAGGTTGGCCGGCTTGATGTCCCGGTGCACGAACCCGGCCTCGTGCGCCGCCTGCAGGCCGGCCGCGGCCTCGGCCAGGACGCTCATGGCCTGGGCCGGGTGCAGCGCGCCGCAGGCCATCACCTGGGCGGCCGACGGGCCGTCGACCAGCTCCATGACCAGGAACGGCAGATCGGGCGGGGCCGGCTCCACGTAGTCGTAGACGCGGGTGATGTTCTCGTGGCACAGCGACCCGGTCCGCTGCGCCTCGGCCCGGAACCGGGTCAGGGTCTGCGTGTGCCGGGCCCGGTCGGGCGGCAGCTGCTTGACCGCCACCGGCCGTCCGAGCAGAACGTCGGTGGCCCGCCACACCTCCCCGTAGCCACCGGCGGCGATCTTGCCCTCAAGCCGGTAGCGAGAGGCAGCCTCAAGGGCCCTGGGGGATGACATGGCTCTGCGCGTACCCGCCTCCGGTTCAGAGACACCCACGGTTGACTGAATGATCACAAAAACAATCAGTGATTGTCCTAAGGCAAACATGACGATATCGGCCCGCGTGCCCCGATGTCTGCCGGTCTGCCCGTTCGTGGGCCGGATCGTGACCGATGGTCGCCCGGGTGGCCGCTCACCCGGAAGCCGTGCCCAGCAGGCGGTCCAGGAAGCCGGTGAACGCGCTCTCCTCGGCGCTGAGCGCGGCGGCCGGGTCATCGGCGCGGGCGATCATCATCGTGACCTCGTTGGCGGCGGCCAGCACGATGTGGGCGAACGTGTCCACCTGAGCCGGGTCGATGGCGCCCTGGCCGGCCGCGTAGGCCAGCGCGGTCCGGATGAAGCCGAGCGGCCCCTGCTCGTCCAGTTCCCGCCAGCGCTCCCAGCCCAGCACGGTCGGCGCGTCGATCAGCATGACCTGGCGGATGACCGGGTCGCCGGCCAGCCGGATCCAGGCCATCAGGCCGGCCCGTAGCTCGGCGACCGGGTCTCCGGCGCCCTCGATGGCCGCGGTCACCTGCGCGGTCACCATGGTCCCGACGTCCTCCAGGACGGCCAGGAACAGCGCCTCCTTGCCCGCGAAGTGATGGTAGAGCGAGCCCCGGCTGGCCCCGGACTCGGCCAGCACCGCCTCGATCGACGTGCCCTCGTAGCCGTGGGCGGCGAACAGCCGGGTCGCGACCTCGACCAGATGAGTCCGGGTGGCCTGCCCGCGCTCGACGTTCCTGTTCATCGGCTCCCAAACGTCATCGGCTCAAACTCAATTGACAGACCGACGGTCGGTTTATAAGAGTTAGACCGACAGTCGGTTTCCCGGCAGCAACCCTATCCGCCGGCCATCCCGGAAGGGAGAAACTCATGATCAGCGAGCTGGAACGCCTGGACAAGCACCGCAGTCAGGTCCGAACCCGCTCCGGCCCGGCCAGCTACGTCGACACCGGCGGCCCGGGCCGCCCGGTGCTGTTCGTGCACGGCGTCGGTACCAGCAGCTACCTGTGGCGGAACGCCATCGCCGAGCTGGACGGCCAGCGCCGGTGCGTGGCCCTGGACCTGCCGCTGCATGGGCACACCCCCGCGGCCGCGGACCAGGACTTCTCGCTGCCCGGCCTGGCCCGCTTCATCGAAGACGGCTGCGACGCGCTCCAGCTGCCCGACGTGGACCTGGTCGCCAACGACACCGGCGGCGCGGTGTCCCAGGTGTTCGCGGCCACCTATCCCGGCCGGCTGCACACCTTCACCCTGACCAACTGCGAGGCCCACACCAACATGCCGCCCCCGGCCCTGCGGCCCGCCGACCTGCTGCTCCGCATGGGCCTGCCGCTGTGGCGGCTGGCGGGCCTGCTGACCAGCGACCCGGCCCGCGGCCGCCAGCGCTTCTTCGGGACCGGCTACGACGACGTCACCCGCCTGCCGGTGGACGTGTCCCGGGCCATGCTCGACCCGGTGCTCGGCACCCCGGCCCGGGCCCGCCAGTTCCAGCGGCTGATGACCGCACTGCGCCGTCGCGACCTGCTGGCGGCCGAGCCCGCGCTGCGCCGCCTGCAGGTGCCCACGGCGATCGTGTGGGGCACGGCCGACCGTTTCTTCGACCGGAAGTGGGCGTACTGGCTGCGCGACACCATACCCGGCGCCACCGGGGTGACCGAGATCGACGGGGGCCGGCTGTTCTTCCCCGACGAGCGCGCCGCCGAGCTGGTCGCGGCCCTGCGCCGGCTCTGGGACGCCCATCCCTAGCGGGATGAGCCGCGGCCCGGCAGGCACCCGCTGAGGCGGATGTCGCCGTCGCTGGTGGCCGGCAGGTTCTCGACGATGACGTCGCAGTGGGCCCGGGTGTGCTCGGCCCGGTAGAGCTGGTCCTCCCGGGCCGCCCACTGGCGGGCGTACGGCTGGTAGGCCGCCCAGTCCGGCCGCGCGCGCAGGCGCTGCCGCCGGGCCGCGGCGGGGGCTTCGACCCAGATCCGGGCCGCGTAGCTGGCGGCCAGCGCCGACCGGACGCTGCCGCAGCCCTCCACCACGACGACCTCGGCCGCCTCGGTGGTGTGCCACTCGGCGTAGCTCATCGCCTCCCAGTCGAACCGCCGCCAGCGGGCCGCTTCACCACGGCCCAGTGGCCCGACGACCCAGCCGGCCAGCGCGTCGCCCGCCGCGACCAGCCCGTCCCAGCCCGGGTACAGGTCGTCCATGTGGATCACCGGGGCGCCCAGCGGCGCGGCCAGCTCGCCCGCCAGCCAGGTCTTGCCCGCCCCGGACCGGCCGTCGACCGCGATCAGCCGGGTCCGGCCCAGGCGTGGTTCGGTGCCGGCCAGCCGCCGGGCCAGCTGCGCCACCGTCATCACGCCAGCCGAACGGACCATATTCGGAATTTTAATGGAGGCCATGAATTATTCGAAATGGTCTCCCTCTTCCGCTCCGCTCGGAAAATGTGTGACGCTTTTCTCGTCTCATTGACGGCCGGTGTTAATTCCCCTTTCGAGATATGGCTTTGTCATGCCTGAAGCACTGAAAGATCAGACTGTGCTGGTGGTCGGCCGGGGCGGCGGCCTCGCCCGCGCGATCGTCCTCGCCGCGCTCGACGCGGGCGCCCGGGTGGTGGCGGCCGGCCGCGCACCGCAGGCCCTGGCCGCCGCCTACGCCGGCGAGACCGCGGTCAGCGCCGAGAGCGTCGACCTGACCGACGAGGGCTCGATCGCCGCGCTCGGCGAACGCCTGGGCACGGTCGACCACGTGGTGTCGACCGCCTCCGCCCGGGCCCGCGGCCGCCTGGCCGACCTGGACCGGGACGCGATCCGGCGGTCGTTCGACACCAAGGTGATCGGGCCGCTGATGCTGGCCAAGCACCTGGCCCCGCGCATGAACGAGGGCGGCTCGTTCGTCGTCTTCTCGGGAGTGGCGGCGGCCAAGATCGCGGTCGGCACGATGGGGGTGGCGATCACCAACGCCGCCGCCGACACCCTGGCCCGCTCGCTGGCCCTGGAGCTGGCGCCGCTGCGGGTGAACGCGATCTCGCCCGGCGTGATCGACACCGGCGCCTGGGACGCCCTGGGCGAGCAGGGCAAGGCCGATTACTTCGCCCGGGTCACCGCCACCAATCCGGCCCGCCGGATCGGCACCCCCGAGGACATCGCGGCCGCGGTCATGTTCGCGCTCACCAGCACGTTCCTCACCGGCCAGACGCTGCACGTCGACGGCGGGGAGCCGCTGACGTGACCAGCGTGCGGTGGGACCGGGTGAGCCACGACGACGTCACCCGCGCTATCAAGGAATACGACCGGCTGGGCCCGCCGGAATTCTTTTCCGCCCACGGCTTCGGCCCCACCACCACCTACGACCTGATCTGGGACGACCGCCGTTACCCGCCGAAAGCAATTCTCGGCACGGCCTACGAATTCGCCACCGGCCAGCGGCTGGCGCTCGGTGATTTCGAAGGCGGCCGGTCCGGTGCCGTCCGGATACTCGGCCAGCTGGGGTTCACCGTTAACGCACGCAATGCGCCGTAACCTCCACGATGCGCCGTTGGGGCCTTTGGTCCCGACCTCTGACCAGCATTCCTAAGATCACGTTAACCGCCCTGGTAATGCGGCTGAAGTATGTAATGTGACCTGTCACGCGATATGTGCGTGATGTCTGAACGGTCTTATATTTCTCCCGCTGGGGCGCCGGTCCTCCGTTCGCCGCTCAGTGTGGCCTGCCACTGAACGTAACGCCGAGGGGACCGCCGATGGCCGGGCTTGCCGTAGCGACCGCGCGGGCGGCCGCGCTGGCCCTGCCGCCGATCGGTTCCTGGTGGCACCAGCTGCACCACGTGGTCCCGATCGGCTTCGTCGGCGCGCTCTCCTGGTCGGTCTGGCTGGTGCGGTTCACGCTCTCGCGGCGGTACCGCCCGGTGCCGCCCGGCTTCTTCGCTACCACCTCGGTGGTCGTCCCCTCCTATCGCGAGGACCCGGACATCCTCGAAGAATGCCTGGACTCCTGGCTGGCGGAGAACCCGGCCGAGGTCATCGTGGTCGCCGACGTGGCGGACACGGAGGTGATCACCCGGCTGGAGGCCCGGGCGGCGAGGGACCGCCGGCTGCGGGTCATGCCGTTCGTCCATCACGGCAAGCGGTCCGCCCTCGGCGCCGGCATCCGGCGGGCGGCCGGCGAGATCCTGGTGCTGGCCGATTCCGACACCCGCTGGGAGCGAGGGCTGCTGGCCGCGGTACTGGCCCCGTTCGCCGACCCGAAGGTCGGCGGGGTCGGGACCAGGCAGAACGCCTACCTGCCGCGGACCAGCGTGTGGCGGCGGGTGGCGGACTGGATGATCGACGTCCGCTACCTGGACTACGTCCGCGCCCAGTCCCGGCCGGGCGCGGTCGCCTGCCTGTCCGGCCGGACGGCGGCCTACCGGACCGCGGCGGTGCTGCCGGTGCTGGAGAACCTGGAGGACGAGTTCTTCCTCGGGCGGCGCTGCGTGGCCGGTGACGACGGCCGCCTGACCTGGCTGGTGCTGGCCTCCGGGTACAGCACCGTCTACCAGTCCACCGCCCGCGCGCTGTCGATGTTCCCCGACCGGGGCCGGGCGTTCTTCAAGCAGCGGCTCCGCTGGAGCCGCAACTCCTACCGGACGTACCTCACCGCCATCTGGAAGGGCTGGCTCTGGCGGCAGCCGTTCATCACCCAGCTCAGCGTGCTGCAGATCCTGCTCACCCCGGTGACCATGGGCTTCGCCGTGACCTACCTGTTCGCCTGGATCCTGCACCCGCAGCGCTACGTCGCGTTCATCGCCGTCGGCTGGCTGCTGGCCGGCCGCGGCCTGCGCGGCATCTCCCACCTGCGCGAGCGGCCCAGCGACCTGTGGCTGCTGCCGCTGGTGGCGATCTTGACGATCATCATCGCGCTGCCGATCAAGCTGTACGCCTTCCTGACCATGAACAAGCACGGCTGGCTGACCCGCAACGCGGGCCAGATCGGGGGCGACGGCCAGAACGCCGCCTCGCTGACCAGGAGCTTCTCGTGAGCCGGGCGCGGGGCGGCCAGGCGCGGCGTAACCAGGCGCGGCGCGGCCAGGCGCCGGAAGGCCGTTCCTGGCCGGTGGTACTCGGCTCGCTGGCCGTGTTCGGCCTGCTCGGCTCGCTGTCGCTGATCCTGGCCCTGCTGCACGTGCACCTGGTGCCGGTGGCGGCGACCTCCAGCCACGGGGTCACGCTGCTGACCGCCCCCCGGCACCCGAGGACCGTCTCACTGCCGGCGACCGCCCGGCCGGCCGCCCCCGGCCAGGCGCCCGCGACGTTGCCGGACGTCAGCTCGGCCAAGGAGACCGCCCTGGTCGCGGCCGAAGACGCCCGCCTGCGGGCGGTGATGCACGGCGCCCAGCACGTGTACCAGCCCGAGGTCATCCCCTACCAGGGGGCCCGGCCGACCCTGCTGCTGACCGACGGGGCCCGGGCCTGGACCGCCGCCGACCTGGCGCACTACGGCGCCCTGGTCATGCTGCCGGGCGGCAAGGCCCTGCTCAAGGACAACGTCTTCGTCGCCGCGGACGCGGAGCTGAACCTCGGGGGCCCGAGCCTGCGCACGCTCTACCTGGACGGCACCAGCAGCGGGTTCACCTCGATCGTGACCTGGGGCGGCGGCCTCTCACTGGCCGGGACCGCGGCCGCGCCGCTGGTCATCGAGGGCTGGGACTCCACCACCGGCTCGGCCACGGCCGACCACGGCACCGGCCGCCCGTACATTCGCGCCGTCGGTGGCGTGCTCAACCTGGACCACGTGCGGGCCTCCGCGCTCGGGTTCTGGAGCGGCCGGACCGGCGGGGTGGCCTGGACCGGCGTGACCGGGCAGAGCAGCGCCGGCGGAGCCACCGGCTCGGCGTTCACCGGCGACACCTACGGGGCGTTCGTGGCCCGCGGCCGGGACGTCACGTTCTCGGGTGACCTGTTCGAGGCCAACGAGCTGGACGGCCTGCACATCCACCGGTACTCGGTGGGCTCGCGGGTGATCTCCAGCGCGGCCGCCCGCAACGGCGGGAACGGTTTCCAGATCGACCGGGACACCCGGGACACGGTGCTGCGCGGCGACCTGTCGCAGCACAACGCGGTCAACGGCTTCTACATCGACGGGCGTCCGCTGGTCAGCGGGGCCTCGGCGTCGGGCGGGTCGGCCATGCCCAGCACCGGGACCGTGCTGGAGAACAGCGCGGCCACCGGCAACACCAGGACCGGCATCCTGATCGAAGGCGGCACCGGCACCATCGTCCGGTCCGACGAGGTGTGCGCCGCCGTCACCGGCATCGCGCTGCGGACGGGGGCGGCCAACGCCGTCCTGACCGGCAATGACGTCCGCTGCCACCCGCGCTCGGGACTTTCGGTCGGCCCGTCGGCACCGGGCACGGTCATCTCCGGCAACACGCTGTCCGGCGCCCGGATCGGGATCGTGGTCCGTGACTCCGGCCGGGTCACCGTGGACAACAACCTGGTGCTGGGGGCGACCGTCTTCGGCGTGACCGCCCGCGGGACCACCTCGCAGGTGCACGGGGTCGGCAACGTCGTCTCCGGGACCGGCGTCCGCGCGGTGGACGCGCGGGCCGGCGCCCGGTCGCCGTCCCTGGCCCGGACCGACACCTCGGGCTGGACCCACCACGCCGACATCAACTTCTTCACCTACCTGGAGTTCCATCCGCTGGCGGCGCTCTGGCTCGGCATCCTCGTGCTGGTGCTGCTGGCCGCGGCCTGGTCCTACCGGCGCCGGCTGCCCGACCATCCCTATCCGGCCAGCACCCGCTGGCGGGGGCCGGTCCCGGCCGCCGCCGGGCCGAGCCTGGCGCTGGACTCTGGCCCCGCCCGCCCCCGACTGACCGCCGCCCGGCCCGCTGCTGCCCCGCCACCGACGACCCGGCCTCAGCCCGTCCCACTGCGGCCGTCGCCTGGCCTCACCCGGCCGCAGCCGCTGGCCTCGCGGCCCCAGCCGGCTACCTCGCGGCCCCGGGCGACGCCGACCCGGCCGCAGCCGGTCGTCAGCCCCCGGGCGGCCGAGGTCACCCGGCCCCAGCCGGCCGTGCCCGCTCAGGCCGCCGTTCCCTGGTGGCCGGCCCTCGACGAGCCGGAATGGGACCAGCCGGACGGCTACCGTGACCCGGCCGGCCCCGGCGTCACCCGCCCCTCACCCCGCGCGCCCCGGATGCCCGACTGATGCGCGCCAGCCGGGCTCCGCACCGCCCGCTCGCCGTCGCCGCGGTCACCGCCGCGGCCAGCCTGCTCGGTCTCACGCTGGCCGGGTGCGGCAGCGGGTCGCCGCCCCCCGCGCCGCCGGCCACCACCGCGGTGGCGGCCGCTCCGGTGCCGTCCGGCGTGGCCGCCAGCTCCACCCCGCCGTCGGTGCCGCCCCCGCCTCCGGCCACGGTCAGCTGCCCGGGCACCGGCCGCCGGGCGGTGTCCTCGGCCGCCGGGCTGAAGCAGGCCCTGGCCAGCGTCCAGCCGGGCGAGACGATCGTGCTCGCGGCGGGCGTCTACACCGGTGACTTCACCGCCGCGCGCTCCGGCACCGCCAGCGCCCCGATCACCTTGTGCGGGTCACGCGGCGCGGTGCTGGCCGGGCAGACCACCACCAAGGGCTACACCTTCTACCTGGACCACGCCTCCTGGTGGCGGGTCGAGGGCTTCACCGTCGAGGGCGGCCAGAAGGGCGTCATGGCGGACGGGTCCGACCACGACCTGCTGTCCGGCCTGTACGTCCACGGCACCGGGGACGAGGGCATCCACCTGCGCTCGTTCAGCAGCGACGACACCATCAGCCACTGCGTCGTCCGCGACACCGGCCTGCTGAACCAGTCCTTCGGCGAGGGCCTCTACGTCGGCTCCGCCCACAAGAACTGGTGCCGGTACTCGGGCTGCCAGCCCGACCGCAGCGACCGGGACGTCCTGGCCGGCAACAACATCGCCGACACGACCGCCGAGAACATCGACGTCAAAGAGGGCACGACCGGCGGCAGGATCACCGGCAACCAGTTCAACGGGACCGGCATGCTCGAGTCGGCCGCGACCGGGTGGATCAACGTCAAGGGCAACGGCTGGATCATCGAGGGCAACACCGGGGTGGACAGCATCAAGAACGGCTACCAGGTCCACCAGGTCTATCCGGGCTGGGGGATCGGCAACGTGTTCCTGAGCAACGGAGGGCAGGTCAACGGCCCCGGCTACGGGATCTACGTGCAGAGCAAACGGCTGGAGACGGTAGTGGCCTGCAACAACACGGTCGGGGCGGCGGCCCGTGGCCTTTCCACGGTGGCGTGCTCCTCGTCCTGAGGGCCGGGTCAGTCGTTGCCGCGGCCGAAGATCCGCAGGAAAAACAGGAACACGTTCAGCGCGTCGAGGAAGATCGACGCGGCCAGCAGCGGGGCCGAGTTCAGGTTCTGGGTGCGCCGCAGGCGCTGGAAGTCCACCGTGGTCAGCCCGGCGAAGATCAGCAGGCCGAGGACCGCGTAGATCAGCGAGCCGTGCGGGATGTGCACGAAGATCAGCACGATCCCGAACACGATCAGCAGCAGCAACGCCACGAACGACAGCCGCCCGAGGACCGACAGGTCCCGGCGGGTGGCGTAGCCGATCGCCCCGAACCCGGCGATGAAAAGGGCGGTGGCCCCGCCGGCCTGCCACAGGATCTGCGGGCTGGTGCTCGCGTAGTAGACCAGCACCGGCGAGGAGGCGATCCCGAGCAGCGCCCCGAACACCAGCAGCAGCACCGTCGAGAAGGTCGCCGACCGCCGGACGGCGAAGTTCATGACCAGCAGGCAGACGAACGCGGCCACGTAGCAGGCGATGCCCACCCCGTAGCCGAGATTCCGCCCCAGGTAGGCGCCGAGCGTGAAGCACCCGGCGGTGACCGCGACCAGTCCCATCGTCGGCCCGAACAGGGAGCGGGTGCGGTCCGGGCTGGCGGCGCCGTACGGCCCGGGCCGCCCGTAGGCCAGGTTGCTGTCCATGAAGCCATCCTGCCAGCGATGTCTCCCGGGTGACGGCCGGCCGGAGCTGCCGATCCCCGGCCGGCCCAGCCAGACCCTGCACAGCGACTGACCTGGATGCGAGGATCGGCCTGTACCCGACGACAGGATCGCAGGCATGGTTTCTTTGCGGACGCTGGAGTGCCTGGTCGCGATCGTGGACCAGGGCTCGCTGACCAGGGCGGCGGCGGTGCTGCACATGTCCCAGCCGGCGTTGTCGCACCAGATCGCGGCGCTCGAGCGGGAGCTGGGGACCCCGGTCATCGAACGGCGGCCACGCGGCGTCCGGCCGACCGCGGCCGGGCAGGCGGTGGCGGCCGAGGCCCGGATCGCGCTGTCGGCGGCCGACCGGGCCGTGATCGCGGGGCGCCGGGTGGCGGCCGGAGCGGGCGGCCGGATCCGGATCGCGTGCGCGGAGACGATGACCGCCTGGGTGCTGGTCCCGGTGCTGCGCAGCTGGCGGCGCCGGTTCCCGGACGTGGAGCTGGATCTGAAGGAGTACACCAGCGCCGACCGGATGCTGGAGGTGCTGCTGGGCGGGGGGACGGACATCGTCGTCGGGCCCCGGCCGACCCGCACCGACGAGCACGTCGAAGTCCTCGGCCAGGAGGAGGTCGTGGTGGTCGCGGCGCCCGAGCACCGGTTCGCCGCCCTGGCCGCGGTGCCACCCGCCGAGTTGCCCGGCGAGGCGTTCGTGCACTACGACCCGGGCAACGGGTTCGGCGTCTGGGTGGATCAGTTCGCGGCCCGGCGCGGGGTCGCGCTGCCCGCGCCGGCGCTGCGCACGGGTTCGCCGCGCACGGCCGCTCAGCTGGCCGCGGCCGGGATGGGAGTGGCGATCGTGCCGTTCTCGGCCCTGGGCGCGCTGCCGGCCGCGACCATCCGGTCGTTCGACCCGCCCGAACTGCGCGACGTGGTCACCATCGTCGCCGCCCCGCACGACGACCTTCTGCGCCGGTTCGCCGGCGACCTCAGGCGGCGCGGGCTGCCCGAAGCCCGGGTGTCACCGCCCAGCCTGGCCGCCTCCGGTCAGATCGGGTAGTGGCCGGTGCCGTCGCGGGTGGTGATCCACTGCAGCTCGGTGAAGTCACTCATCGACTCCGGCCCGGACCGGCCCCAGCCGCTGTCCTTGACGCCGCCCAGCGGGAGCTGCGGCTCGTCGGCGATGGTCTGGTCGTTGACGTGCACCACGCCGGCCTCGATGCGGCGGGCGAGCGCGAAGCCGCGCTGGTTGTCGCTGGTGATGAGCCCGGCCGACAGCCCGTAGCGGGTCGCGTTGGCGATCTTGACCGCCTCGTCGGCGTCGGCCACCGGCTGGGCCACCAGGACCGGCCCGAAGGTCTCCTCGGAGTGGATGCGGGCGCCGGCCGGCACGTCGGCCAGGATCGTGGGCTGGTAGCAGGGGCCGTCCGAGCCGCCGCCGGCCAGCACCTTGGCCCCTTCGGCGACCGCCTCGTCGACCTCGCGGGCCACCCGCTCGCGGGCGGCCGGGGTGATCAGCGGCCCGATGATCGTGCCGGGGGTGGCCGGGTCGCCGATCGGCAGTGACTTGGCTCGGGTGGTGAGCCGGTCGACGAACGTGTCGTAGACCGGCTCCTCGACCAGTACCTTGCGGGCGTTCATACAGATCTGGCCGGAGTGGAAGAACGCGGCGAACGCGGCCGCCTCGACCGCGTAGTCGAGGTCGGCGTCGGCCAGCACGATCAGCGGGTTGTAGCCGCCGAGCTCGAGGACGCAGCGCTTGAGCGCCCGCCCGGCCCGCTCGGCGAGGATGCGCCCGGTCGCCGACGAGCCGGTGAAGTTGATGCACCGGACCTCGGGCCGGGCGAAGAACTCGTCGGCGACCGGCACCGCCTGGCCGGGGGCGTGGGTGACCACGTTGACCGTCCCGGCCGGGAATCCGGCCTCGGCCATGATCTCCGCGACCAGCAGCCCGGCCGAGATCGGGGCCTCCTCCGACGGCTTGAGCACCACGGTGTTGCCGAACGCCAGCGGGTTCACCACCGTCCGCCAGGCCAGCACGTGCGCACCGTTCCAGGGTGAGATGCCGGCCACCACCCCGAGCGGCTTGCGCAGCGCCAGCGCGAACGTCCCCGGCGTGTCCGACCGGATGACCTCACCGGCAGGCAGGTACCCCCAGTTGGCCGCCTGGCGCAGCAGCCGGGTGGCGGTCAGCACCTGGAAGTGGGCGAATCCGCCCGCGCAGCCGGTCTCGGCGGCCAGCAGTTCTTTGATCTCGTCCTCGCGGCGCTCCACGATGTCGGCCGCCCGCAGGAACAGGGCCTGCTTCTCGGCCGGGGGCAGCTCGGCCCAGCTCGGGAACGCGGCCGCGGCGGCGTCGATCGCCCGGGCCGCGTCGGCCCGGGTCCCGGCCGGGATGCGGGCCATGGCCGTGCCCCGGTACGGGTCCAGGTCGTCGAACAGCTGGTCCGATCCGGCCCACTGGCCCCCGATGTACTGCTGGTACTCGCGCATGAAGGACAAAATATCGGAACCGGGACAAGGCGCGACAGCGGCCGGCCCCCGGACGGCTGGGGGTCGGTTGAGGGTCCAATCGGGGGCGATCCCCATCGACGCCGGCCGCCGGTGACGGCACATTGGAGGTGTCAGCTCGTTACGGCAACAAACAAATCGAAAGCAGGCATCATGTTCGCGATCATCGGCCTCGTCCTCTTCGCCCTGGTGGCCCTGACCATCCTCGGCTTCGCGGTGCACATCTTGTTCTGGCCGCTGCTGCTGGTGGCCGTCGTGGTCCTGGCCTGGACCAAGCTCCGCCCGCGACGCTAGGCTCCCCGCAAAGGGGACCACCCTAGGTCAGGGGGCAGGATGGCCGACTTTGGACAGACCATCGCGACGGCCTACGCCGTCGACGGGGCCGCCGTCGACCTCGGCCGGGGGGTGCACGACGGCGCGGTCGTCCCGGCGGCGGTGGTCAAGTTGCCGCTGCGGATGGTCAACCGGCACGGCCTGATCGCCGGGGCCACCGGCACCGGCAAGACCAAGACGCTGCAGGGACTGGCCGAGCAGCTGTCGGCCGCGGGCGTGCCGGTGTTCGTGGCCGACGTCAAGGGGGACGTGTCCGGCCTGGCCGACCCGGGGGATGCGGTCGGCGCCGCCGCCAAGCGCGCGCAGGAGCTGGGCCTGCAGTTCCAGGCCCGGGGCTTCCCGGTGGAGTTCTTCGCCCTGGGCGGCATCGGCCCGGGGATCCCGATCCGGGCCACCGTCCTCGACTTCGGCCCCCAGCTGCTGGCCAAGGTGCTCGGCGCCAACGAGACCCAGGAGCAGTCGCTGTCCCTGGTGTTCCACTACGCCGATGAAAAGGCCCTGCCGCTGCTCGACCTGTCCGACCTGCGGTCGCTGCTGACCTTCCTCAACTCCGACGAGGGCAAGGCCGAGCTGACTGGGATCGGCGGCCTGTCGTCCGCGACCGTCGGGGTGCTGCTCCGGTCGCTGACCGGCCTGGAGGACGGCGGCGGCAACGAGTTCTTCGGTGAGCCGATGCTCGACGTCCACGATCTGATGCGCACCGCCCCGGACGGCCGCGGCATCATCTCCTGCCTGGAGCTGCCCGCCGTCCAGGACAAGCCCAAGCTGTTCTCGACCGCCCTGATGTGGCTGCTGGCGCAGCTGTTCGAGGAGCTGCCGGAGGCGGGCGACCTGGACAAGCCGAAGCTGGCGTTCTTCTTCGACGAGGCGCACCTGCTGTTCGAGGACGCGACCAAGGCGTTCCTGACCTCGGTGGCGCAGACCGTCCGCCTGATCCGGTCCAAGGGGGTGGGCGTCTACTTCGTCACCCAGACCCCCAAGGACGTGCCCAGCGAGGTCCTCGGCCAGCTCAGCAACCGCGTCCAGCACGCGCTGCGGGCGTTCACGCCGGACGACGCCAAGGCGCTCAAGGCCACCGTCTCCACGTTCCCGAAGTCGTCCTTCTACGACCTGGAGACGCTGCTCACCAGCATGGGCATCGGCGAGGCGGCGGTGACGATCCTGTCCGAGAGCGGGGTGCCGACCCCGGTGGTGCACACCCGGGTGGTGCCGCCCGCCTCGCGGATGGGACCGGCCGACGACGTCGCCGGCCAGGCTCAGGCCTCCCCGCTGTGGGCCAAGTACGGCCAGCGGGTCGACAACGAGAGCGCGCGGGAGATCCTGGCCGCGAGGGCGGCGCAGGCCGCTCAGGCTACGTCGGCGGAGCCCGCGGCCCAGCCGGACGGCGGTGGCCAGCGCCAGCCCGCCGCCCAGCATCACCGGGAACCGGCCGCCGAGCACCAGGAAGCGGCCGGCGCGCTGGCCGGCGGGGTGGCCGCGGTCGGCGCGTTCCTGCAGTCCAGGCAGGGTAAGCAGCTGCAGAAAGAGGTGGTCCGCGGGGTCTTCGGCCTGCTCAAGAAGCAGCTCTGACGCCGCCCGGGATCGCCGTCTCCCGAAACAATTTCTAAGCTGGCCTTGTGACGGTGCACGAGCAAGCCTTCGCCGAGTCCTCGGAGTTTCCGGCCGCGACCCGCGAAGAGTGGCAGCGGCTGGTCGAAGGCGTGCTGGCCAAGTCGGGCCGGACCGGCCTGTCCGGGCCGGCGGCCGAGCAGGCGCTGACCACCGAGGTCGAGGACGGGCTGCCGGTCCGGCCGCTCTACACCGCCGAGGACCCGGCGCCCCCGCCCGGGCGGCCGGGCTTCGCGCCGTTCGTGCGGGGCAGCCGGGTGCCGGGCGCGGTCATCGCCGGCTGGGACGTCCGGCAGCCGCACGCCCAGCCCGATCCAGAAAAGGCCAACCGGGCGGTGCTCGCCGACCTGGAGAACGGCGTCACCTCGCTGTGGCTGACCGTCGGCGGCGCCGGCCTGCCGGTCACTGCCCTGCCCGCTGCGCTGGACGGTGTGCGGCTGGACCTGGCCGGCGTGGTGCTGGACGCCGGCGCCGAGTTCGCCGAGGCGGCCGGCCAGCTGTTCAGCCTCTACACCGACGGCCCGGCCGCGATCCCGGCCCCGGAAGCGACCGGCAACCTCGGCGCCGACCCGCTCGGCCTGCTCGCCCGCACCGGGCAGGACGCCGAGACCGGGCCGCAGCTGGACGCGGCCGCCCAGCTGGCCGCCCGCTGCCAGCGCGAGTTTCCCGGTCTGCGCGCGCTGACGGTGGACGCGCTGCCCTACCACGACGCCGGCGCCTCGACCGAGCAGGAGCTCGGCCTGTCGCTGAGCACCGCCGTGGCCTACCTGCGCCAGCTGACCGAGGCCGGCCTGACCGTCAGCCAGGCGGCCGGGCAGCTGGAGTTCCGCTACGCGGCCGGTGCCGACCAGTTCCTGACCATCGCCAAGCTCCGGGCCGCCCGGCGGCTGTGGTCCCGGGTGGCGGAGGCCTGCGACGTCGACCCGGCCGGAGCGGGCCAGCGCCAGCACGCGGTGACCTCCACGGTGATGATGACCGAACGCGACCCGTGGGTGAACATGCTGCGTACCACGATCGCGTGCCTGAGCGCGGCGGCCGGCGCCGCCGACGCGATCACCGTGCTCCCGTTCGACAGCGCGCTCGGCCTGCCCGACGATTTCGCCCGCCGGGTCGCCCGTAACACCCAGGCGATCCTGCACGACGAGTCGAGCCTGGCCCGGGTGATCGACCCGGCCGGCGGCTCCTGGTACGTCGAGCAGCTCACCGACCAGCTGGCCCGCGGTGCCTGGGACTGGTTCCAGCAGATCGAGCGGGCCGGCGGCCAGCAGTCCGCCCTGGGCAGCGGCCTGATCGCCGGGCAGATCGCCCAGAACTGGGCCAAGCGGTCGGCCGACCTGGCCCACCGGCGCGAGCCGGTCACCGGCGTCAGCGAGTTCCCCAACCTGGCCGAACGGCCGGTCGTGCGGGACCCGTCCCCGTCCCGGCCCGGCGGTGGCCTGCCGCGGGTGCGCCGGGCCGAGGCCTTCGAGGCGCTGCGGACCCGGTCCGACGCGCGGCTGGCGGCGACCGGCGCGCGGCCGCAGATCCTGCTGGCCACCCTCGGTTCGCGGGCCGTGCACACGGCCCGCTCCTCGTTCGCCGCCAACCTCTTCCAGGCGGGCGGGATCGAGACACCGCTGAGCGAGGCGGCCGGCGGCAGCACGACCGATCAGCCCGACCTCGAAGCGCTGGCCGAGGCGTTCAGGGCCAGCGGCGCCCGCGCGGCCTGTATCTGCTCCAGCGACGCCCTCTACGCCGAGTTCGCCGAGCAGGCCGCGGCCGCACTGAAGGCGGCCGGGGCCGGTCACGTGGTGCTGGCGGGCCTGCCGGTGACCGGCGCGACGCCTACAAGAGCGCGGGCGTCGACGGGTTCGTCTATGCCGGCTGCGACGCCGTCGCCGCGCTCAACGCCGCTTTGGCTGCGGCGATCGACGAGGGCGGGGAGTCCCGATGATCCCGGATTTCAGCACGGTTGAGCTCGGCGCCCCGGACGGCGCCGCCGTCACCCCTTCGCAGTGGGCGGAGGCGTGGCGGCAGCAGACCGGCAAGGACGTCGGCGAAGCGTCCTGGGAGACGCCGGAGGGCATCACCGTCAAGCCGCTGTACACGGCCGAGGACCTGGCCGGCCTGGGCTTCCTGGACACCTATCCGGGCATCGCGCCGTACCTGCGCGGGCCGTACCCGACGATGTACCGGACCCAGCCGTGGACGATCCGGCAGTACGCCGGGTTCTCCACCGCCGAGGAGTCCAACGCCTTCTACCGCCGCAACCTGGCGGCCGGCCAGAAGGGCCTGTCGGTCGCGTTCGACCTGGCCACCCACCGCGGCTACGACAGCGACCACCCGCGGGTGAGCGGTGACGTCGGCATGGCCGGGGTGGCGATTGACTCGATCTACGACATGCGGCAGCTGTTCGACGGCATCCCGCTGGACCAGATGTCGGTCTCGATGACGATGAACGGCGCCGTGCTGCCGGTGCTGGCGCTGTACATCGTGGCGGCCGAGGAGCAGGGGGTGGCCCCCGAGCAGCTGGCCGGGACCATCCAGAACGACATCCTCAAAGAGTTCATGGTCCGCAACACCTACATCTACCCGCCGCAGCCGTCGATGCGGATCGTCTCCGACATCTTCGCCTACACCTCGCAGCGGATGCCGCGCTACAACTCCATCTCGATCTCCGGGTACCACATCCAGGAGGCCGGGGCCACGGCCGACCTCGAGCTGGCCTACACCCTGGCCGACGGGGTGGAGTACCTGCGGGCGGGGGTGGCGGCCGGGCTCAGTATCGACAAGTTCGCCCCGCGGCTGTCGTTCTTCTGGGCCATCGGGATGAACTTCTTCATGGAGATCGCCAAGCTGCGGGCGGCCCGGCTGCTGTGGGCCCGGCTGGTGAACCAGTTCGGGCCCCAGAACCCCAAGTCCCTGTCGCTGCGCACGCACTGCCAGACCTCGGGCTGGTCGCTCACCGCGCAGGACGCCTTCAACAACGTCGCCCGCACCTGCGTGGAGGCGATGGCGGCCACCCAGGGCCACACCCAGTCGCTGCACACCAACGCGCTCGACGAGGCGCTGGCGCTGCCGACCGACTTCTCCGCCCGGATCGCCCGCAACACCCAGCTGGTGCTCCAGCAGGAGTCCGGCACCACCCGGGTGATCGACCCCTGGGGCGGCAGCGCCTACGTGGAGAAGCTGACCGACGAGCTGGCCCGCCGCGCCTGGCAGCACATCCAGGAGGTCGAGGCGGCCGGCGGGATGACCAAGGCCATCGGCGAGGGCATCCCCAAACTGCGGGTGGAGGAGGCGGCCGCGCGCACCCAGGCGCGCATCGACTCGGGCCGCCAGCCGGTCATCGGGGTCAACAAGTACCGCCTGGACTCCGACGACGAGCAGATCGAGGTGCTCAAGGTCGACAACGCCGCCGTGCGCGCGCAGCAGCTGGACAAGCTGCGGCGGCTGCGGGCGGAACGGGACGAAGAGGCCTGCCAGCGCGCGCTCGGGGCGCTGACGGCGGCCGCCCAGGCGGGCGCCCGTATTGACAGTACGGCGGGCGGCGGCCTCGAGGGCAACCTGCTCGCGCTGGCGGTGGACGCCGCCCGGGCCAAGGCGACCGTCGGTGAGATCTCGGCCGCGCTGGAGCAGGTCTACGGTAGGCACGCCGGGCAGATCAGGACGCTGGCCGGCGTCTACCGGGACGAGGCCGGGTCGTCGGGCCCGGTCGAGGAGACCCGCATGCTGGTGGAGAAGTTCGCCCAGGCCGAGGGGCGGCGGCCGCGCATCCTGGTGGCCAAGATGGGCCAGGACGGCCACGACCGCGGCCAGAAGGTGATCGCCACCGCCTTCGCCGACCTCGGGTTCGACGTGGACGTGGGCGCGCTGTTCCAGACCCCGGAGGAGGTCGCGCGGCAGGCGGTGGAGGCCGACGTGCACATCGTCGGGGTCAACTCGCTCGCGGCCGGGCACCTGTCCCTGGTGCCGGCGCTGCGGGCGGCGCTCCACGAAGCGGGGCGGGACGACATCATGATCGTAGTCGGCGGGGTCATCCCGCCCGGTGACTACGAGGCCCTGTACGAGGCGGGCGCGGCCGCGGTCTTCCCGCCCGGGACCGTGATCCCCGACGCGGCGGCCAAGCTGCTGCGCCAGCTGGCCGCCAGCCTGGGACACGAGCTCTGAGCAAGCCGATGTCCCCGGCCCGCCGCCCCGAGAAGGCTGAGCAGCACGTGCGCAGCGTGCTGGACGGCTCCCGGGCGGGCATCGCCCGCGCGATCACACTGGTCGAGTCGACCCGGCCGGACCACCGGGAGGTGGCCCAGCAGATGCTGAGCGAGCTGCTGCCGCACACCGGGAAGGCCAGCCGGGTCGGCATCACCGGGGTGCCGGGGGTGGGCAAGTCCACGTTCATCGACAGTTTCGGCACGATGCTGACCGGGACCGGCCACCGGGTCGCGGTGCTGGCCGTGGACCCCTCCTCCAGCCGGACCGGCGGCTCGATCCTCGGCGACAAGACCCGGATGCAGCGCCTGGCCACCGATCCGGCCGCGTTCGTCCGGCCCTCGCCGTCGTCGGGCACGCTCGGCGGCGTGGCCCGGGCGACCCGCGAGACCATGGTGGTCATGGAGGCGGCCGGCTACGACGTCGTCCTCGTCGAGACGATCGGCGTCGGGCAGTCGGAGATCGCGGTGGCCAGCATGGTCGACACGTTCGTGCTGCTGGCCCTGGCCCGGGCCGGCGACCAGCTCCAGGGCATCAAGAAGGGCGTGCTGGAGCTGGCCGACGTCATCGCCGTCAACAAGGCCGACGGGCCGCACGAACGGGACGCCCAGGCGGCCGCGCGCGAGCTGGCGTCGGCGTTGCGGCTGCTCCAGGACCCGGACGCGGCCTGGCGGACCCCGGTGCTGACCTGCAGCGCCCTCGAGGGCGCGGGCCTCGATGAGGTGTGGCGGCAGATCGAGCGGCACCGCACGATGCTCGAATCGACCGGCGAGCTGGACCGCCGCCGCCGCGACCAGCAGGTCGGCTGGACCTGGAACCTGGTGCACGACCGGCTGCTGGCCCGGCTGCACGAGGACCAGCGGGTGCGGGCGATCGTCCCCGAGCTGGAGCGGAAGGTCAGGGACGGCTCGGTCCCCGCCACCACGGCGGCCGAGGAGATCCTCGACGCCTTCGGCCTGCCGGAACGGTGACCGAGCCGGGGGGCCGCCCCGGGGCCCAGGCTCACCCGGCGGCTGCCGCCACCAGCGCCAGCACGAACGCGGCGATGAGGATGGCCACGCGCAGGTAGTGCAGGCGGTCCCAGCGCTGCTGCTGCTCGCGCCAGTCGGCCGGATGGTCGTCCGCCGTCCAGGTGACCGAGCGATTGTTGATCGGCACCAGCAGGGTGATCGACAGGACGACGCTGACGGCCAGCAGCGCCGCGGCCGCGACGGCCGCGCCGGCGGGCCCCGATCCGGCCCGGTTCCAGCTGGCGGCGGCCAGCCCGGCGGTCAGGATCAGCGACGCGAAGTACCAGAACGGCATGACCCGGCCGAGGACACGGCCGCCCCAGGCCCGGGCCTGCTGCCCCGGCCCGACGGCCAGCTGCAGCAGCATGGGGTTGACGAACACCGCCACCGCGAATTCGACGCCGACCATGAGGCCGACGACGGTCGTGGTGACGACAGCGAGCGCGTTGAACATGATCTTCCTGGCTCCTCTGGTTAGCGTTGCTAGATTTTCTAGCAGTGCTAACCTAAGGCGGGAGCGACCGGAACGCAAGCGGAATTCCGGCCCGGACGGGAGGACAATCATGGCGCCATCAGGGGCCCGCGCACGGCGCACGGCCGAGCGCCGGCAGCAGATCCTCGACACGGCCCGGACGGTGGCCGAAGCCGAGGGCTGGGCGGCCGTCACCTCGCGGCGGCTGGCCGACGCGATCGGCTACACCCAGCCGGTGCTCTACGGGCACTTCCCGGGGGGCAAGACCGAGATCATGCGGACGGTCGCGCTGGGTGGCTTCGCCGAGCTGGCCGCCGCCACCCGGGCCGCCGTGGGCGGCCAGACCGGCCCGCAGGCGGTCGAGGCGGTGGCCCGCGCCTACCTCGACTTCGCGGACACCCACCCGGCCCTCTACGAGGCCATGTTCCAGCTGCCGATCGACGCCCGGTTCGCCCAGGACGACAACGAGGAGGAACTCCGGGCGGGCTTCGACGCGCTGGCCGCCGCGCTCGGTGACTCCGGCGACGAAACCGCCACCGAGGTGATGTGGAGCGCGCTGCACGGCATGAGCCTGCTCGAACGGGGCGGCCGCCAGCGCCCTGAGGACCGCGCCCTCCGCATCGCCGAGCTGGCCGCCCGATTCGGCGGCTAATGCCAGGTCACAGGCTTTCCCGGTAATCCTGCGGGCGAAGACGGGCGTCTCACAAATAGCCCCTTTTGCGACTGGAGACCTCAAGTGGCCAGCACCGCCCTGGAAGATCACCTGACCGCCCTGCTGGGCCTCGGCTACGGCGTGGCGATTGAACAGACCTCGCAGGACCGGTACGAGGTCTGTCTGATCAGCACGGAGGGCGACCAGAGCGGCACGGCCGCATCGCTGCCGGAGGCGTTCCGGGCGGCTTTCCAGGCCCCGCTGACCCGGGCGTGACCCGCCGCGCGGAGATGACCGGCCCCCGCTCCACCGCGACAGCGGCGCGGCGGCCAGCATCTCGGCGGACGAGGGGGCCGGGCACCGCGTTGTGCCCGGCCCCCTCGCCTGCCTTTACGGTGCGGGCCGCCGAAACGCCTGAATCACGGTCAGAACGTGCGGATGGCGATCTCGGCCGGCGCGCCGAGCAGGCCGTCGATCTCCGCGTCGAGCTTGCTCAGGGTGAGCGAGGCGCCGGCCATGTCCAGCGAGGTGCAGTACTCGCCGACGTAGTTGCGGCGGACGTTGATCCCGCGCTTTGCCAGCTCGCTGTGGGCCCGCCCGTACAGGATGTAGAGCTCGCTGATCGGGGTGCCGCCCAGGCCGTTGATCATCAGGGCCACGTCGTCACCCTGCTGGAACGGCAGATCGGTGACGACCGACTCGAGCAGCTCGTCGACGATCGCGTTGGCGCTGGCCAGCTTCTCCCGGCGGCGCCCGGGCTCGCCGTGGATGCCGACGCCCATCTCCATCTCGTCGGCCCCCAGCTCGAACAGCGGCGAGCCCTTGGCCGGCGGCGTGCACGAGGTCAGCGCCATCCCCATGGTCCGGGTGACGTCGTTGACCTTGTTGCCGATCCGCAGCAGCTCGTCCAGCTCCGCGCCCTGCTCGGAGGCCGCGCCGACCGCCTTGATCACGAAGAAGTTGCCGGCCACCCCGCGGCGGCCGACCGTGTAGGTGGAGTCCTTGACCGCGACGTCGTCGTCGACGATCAGCGTGCCGATCCGCACGCCGTCGGCCTCGGCCATCTCGGCGCCCATCTCGAACGCCATCCGGTCACCGGTGTAGTTGTTGATGATGTGCAGCACGCCCTTGGGTGAGGCGAGCAGCTTGCTGGTCTCCAGCACGTAGTCCATCGGCGGGGCGGCGAACACGTCACCCGGGCAGGCGGCGTCGAGCATGCCCTTGCCCACCACCATCACGTGCGCGGGCTCGTGGCCCGAGCCGGAACCCTGGATCACCGACACCTTGTCATCGCGGGGCGCGTCGGTCCGCATGATGAGGTTGTACTCGGGGACGTACGTCTGGGCTGGCGGTTCAGGCTTCAGGCGGGCTGATCGGCAGCGGGTCCGGCGGCAAGCCGGCGACGGCGGCGAACATGATGGCGACGGCCACCGCGCCGGCGTCCAGGGTGCCGATGCTGCGCTCGCCGGTGTAGCTGGCCCGGCCACGCTTGGCCACCATGGCGCGGGTGGCTTCCGCCTGCTCCCGCGCCACCTGCGCCGCCGCCCGCAGGGTGGCCTGGGCGTCGAGCCCGTCGGCCAGGCTGCGCTCGACCGAGTCGGTCGCCGGGATCAGCGCGTCCAGCAGTGTCTTGTCCCCGACGTCGGACTTGCCGCGGGCCTTGATGCCTTCGGCCGCCGCCCGCAGCATGGCCAGGACCTGGGCCGGCTCCAGCTCGGTGACGGCCCCCGCGGTGGTGCCGGCCCGCAGGAAGGCCGTGCCCCAGATCGGGCCGGAGGTGCCGCCGATCCGGCTGGTGATCATGACCGCGACCTTCTTCAGGAACGTGCCGATGTCGGTCCGGTCGAAGTCGTCCCAGCCGCTGATCACCAGCTCGAACCCACGGGCCATCGAGTAGCCGAAGTCGCCGTCACCGACCACCGCGTCGAGGTCGCCGAAGTACTTCTCGTTCTCGACCGCGGTGGTCGCGATCGTGCGCACGACGCTTTCGACGTCGCCGAACGTGGCCTTGGCCATGGGTGCTCCTTGCCGCACGGGGGGAAGAACGCGGGAAAGATCGGAAAGGGTGATCCAGCCGCCGGGGGTGACCCGGGTCCGGCCGGCGATGACGGCCGTCTGCTCGCCGCCGGGATCACCGAGCGAGGAGACGACCAGCGCGGCCTCGCTGAAGTCCTCGTCCTTGGTGAGGTCGTTGACGGTGACCACGGTGGCCAGCCCGGCGCCGGTCGCCGCCAGCAGCCCGTTCCTGGAGTCCTCGATCACCACCACCTGGCTGGCCGGCAGGCCGAGCCAGTCCAGCGCGGCCAGGTAGATGTCGGGGGCCGGCTTCTTGGCCTTGACGATGTCCCCGGCGAACACCTTCACCTGGGCCGCCAGCTCGTCGCCGACCGCCCGCTTGAGCGTCGCCACCACCGACGGCTCGGCCGAGGTGGAGGCGACCGCCACCCGCCAGCCCGCGGCCAGCGCCTCGGCCACGATCCGGGCGATCCCCGGCCGGGGCGGGACCGCCCCGGAGGTGACCAGTTCGGTGTAGATCTCGGTCTTGCGCCGGTGCCAGGCCGCGATCGCCGCCTGCTGCCCGGCCGGGTCGGCCGGCAGCCCGGCCGCGGTCACGAACTCGGGGGTCAGCAGGCTGGCCAGGCGTTCCTTGCCGCCGCCGATGAGCACCTTCTGGCGGTAGTCGTCCAGGCTCCAGTGCACCGGCAGCCCGAACTCGGTGAACGTCTGGTTGAACGCGACCAGGTGCCCGTACCGCTCGGTGTCGGCCAGGACCCCGTCGCAGTCGAGGACGAGGGCCCGCTCCTCATCGGTGTGTGGCATCAGGTCACCTTCACCAGGCCTGGCCGGCGCTGCCGAACCGGCGCATGTGGCCCGCGGCCATCTCCAGCACCGCGTCGCGGACCGAGGCGAACAGCGACGGCGGGTCCCAGCGGTTCTGCTCTTCCGCGGTGCGCAGGTATTCGAGGTTGGCCCGCATGAAGGTGACCTTGAGGTCGGTGGAGATGTTGACCTTGGCGCAGCCGCGGGCGATGAGGTCGGTGAACTGGGCATCTGTCATGCCGGTGCCGCCGTGCAGGGCGATCGGGATCGGCACCTCGGCCACGATGTCGGAGACCCGCTGGGCGTCGAGCTTGGGCTCGGCGCGGTAGACCCCGTGGGCGTTGCCGATGGCCGGCGCGAACACGTCGATGCCGGTGGCCCGGATGAAGCTGACCGCCACCGGCAGCGACTGGGTCTCGGCCACCTCGTCGGAGCCGACGCCGTCCTCCACGCCGGTGATCGACTCGATCTCGCCTTCGACGTTGGCCCCGTAGGACCGGGCCTCGGCCACGACCTCGATGGTCTGCCGCTGGTTCTCCTCGACGGGCAGCGACGAGGCGTCGAACAGCACCGAGTTCCAGCCCTTGGCCAGGCAGTCGCTGATCACCGACCGGTCCGGGCAGTGGTCCAGGTGCAAGCTGACCGGGACCTCGATCCCGGCCGTCATCTCCCGCCACATCGCGAACAGCAGGTCGAGGCCGATCGAGCGGACCGTCTTGACCGAGGTCTGGATGATGACCGGGGAGCGTTCCCGCACGGCCGCGGCCAGCACCGCCTCCATGCTGAGGTCGTTGACCACGTTGATCGCGGGGACGCCGTACCGCTCGGCGAAGGCCCGGTCGACGATTTCTTTCAGCGGGACGACAGGCACGCTGCGGACACTACGTTGGCCGGGCAGGAGCCCGGATCGGTGAAAGTCCCCAACTTCCGTGGGGACTTTCCCTACCGCGCCGCGCTCGCGGGCCGGCTGACGCGGGCGGCCAGCTCGGTCCGGTTGCGGGCGCCGGTCTTGCGCAGCACCGCGCCCGCGTGCTTCTCGATCGTCTTGACCGAGAGCGTGAGCCGCTCGGCGATGATCTTGTCGGGCAGCCCCTGTTCCATCAGGCTCCGCACCTGACGTTCCCGGTTGGTGAGCGGCTCGATGTCCTCGTCGGCCCGCAGGCCCGGGCGCAGCTGCCGGAGCATCGGGACCGACAAGACGGCCTGTCCGCGGGCCGCCGCCACCACCGCCTGCGCCAGTTCCGGCCCGTCGGCGTCGATGTCCACGCAGCCGCGGGCCCCCGCCCGCATGGCGGTGGCCACCTGGTCGTCGGCCTGCTCGTGGGCCGGGTCGCAGAGGCCCACCACCGCCAGCGATCCGCGCGCGCCGATCAGCAGCCCGGTGATGCCGTCATCGGCCTGCTGGCCCGGGTCCGGGGCCAGGCCCAGATCGACCAGCGCCACCTCCGGCCGCAGGGCCCGGCACGCCTCGACCGCTTCCCCGGTGGTGGCGGCCTCGCCGGCGATCTCCAGCCCGGGTTCGGTCCAGGTCAGCAGCCGGGCCAGCCCGGCCCGCAGCGCGGGCTGGCGGGCCACCACCAGAACCCGGGGCCGGGACGGGGCCGCCCCGGCGTCGCGCGTGTAGGGGAACCGGGCCCGGATCCTGGTACCCCAGCCCGGCAGCGAGTCGAGGTCCACGGTCGCCCCCAGCGCGCTGGCCCGGTCGGCCATCGCCCGCAGCCCGAAGCGGTCGCTCTGCCAGCCCGACCGGGCGTCGAAACCCTGCCCGTCGTCCTGGACCAGCAACGAGACCGCCTCGGCCTCGTACAGCAGGCCGAGCCGGGCGGTCCGGGCCCGGGCGTGGGCCACGATGTTGGTGAGGGCCTCCCGGGCGATGCGCAGCAGCTCGCGGGACAGGCCCCCGTCCAGCGGCACCGGGGTGCCGGCCGAGACGAACCGTACCTCGAGGTGGCCGGTGCTCTGCGCCCAGGCGACCTCGGAGCGGAGTGCCGCCTCCAGGGTTCGGTCGTCCAGCGGCGAGGCCGCCAGCCCCAGCAGCGTCAGCCGGACCTCGACCAGCGCCTCGGCCGCGATCACGCTGGCCTGCCGGAGCTGCTCGCTGGCGGGCCCGCCCCGGCCAGTTCCTGGCCGGCGCTGTCCACGTGCGCCCGCACGCTCACCAGCCGCTGGGCCAGCGTGTCGTGCAGCTCGGCCAGCATCCGGTCGCGCTCGGCGGCGGCCGCCTCGGACCGGGCCAGCTTCTCCGCTTCCTCGTGCATGCGGGCGTTGGCCAGCGCGATCGCCGCGTGCCGGGCGAACAGCCGGAGCAACTCGGCGTCGGCCGGGCCGAACGTGCGCCGTTTGTCCCGGCTGAACACGATGCAGGCCCCGATGATGCGGCCGCGCCACTCCAGCGGCACCCCGATCACGCCGCGCAGGGTGGCCCGCGACTCGGCCGCCACGTGGCCGCCGGGCACGTCGTCGTAGCGGGCGAACCAGAGCGGCGCCCGGCGGGCCACCACCGCCCGGTCATGCCCTCGGTGAGCGGGTAGACCGCACCGGAGTTGCAGGCCACGCCGATGTCGGCTTCCTTGCGGTAGATCCCGGCGGCCTCGTCGACGCTGCAGATCGAGCCGGCGTCGCACCCCAGCAGCTCGGTGCAGCGCCGCAGGATCTGCTCCAGCAGCGGGCGCAGCGAGAACTCCCCGGCCAGCTCTTCGGCGACGGCGATCAGGCCCGCGGCGCGCGCCGGGACGTCGTAGTCCACGTGCCCTCCGGTCCGCGTCATCGCCGGATCGCCCCTTTAAGTGCAGATCAAGCCGCTTCGAGCATCACCCGGCGGCCCGCAGCGCGTCAAGGTGAGACCGCCGGTCAGGCGGCCTGGACCGCCGGCTTGAGGGTGTCCTCGCACCACTGCCGGAATGTGGTGGGGGTGTCGAGCGCGTTCTGCGGTGTCCGGACGGCCCCCAGATCCAGGCCGTGGTTCTTGGCGATCCCCATGTCCACCATCCCCTGGGCCATGCCTTCGGACATGCCGAAGCCGAGCAGCCGGTCCTTGTACGCCTGGTACGGGATCTGCTGGTAGCGCACCGGGGTGCTGAGCACCTCGGACATGATCGCGGCCAGGTCGTTTTCCGACAGGTCTTCGGGGCCGAGCACCGGGACCTCCTGCTGACCGGTCCAGTCCCGGTCGAGCAGCAGTCGCGCGGCCACCGCGGCGATGTCACGGGTGGCCACCGTGGGCAGCTTGACGTCGGGGTCGGTCACGTCGAAGAACGCGCCCTGCTCCTTGATCACCCCGGCCTGCCGGAGCAGGTTGTCCATGAACGAGGGCATGGCCAGCGCCCGGAACGCCGCCCCGGTGCCGGCCAGCAGGTCGTCCATGGCCAGCGAGGCGGTGATGTAGCCGGCCCGGCCTTCGCAGGCGGTGCCGCGGCCCAGGGCGGTCACGCTCACCACGTGCTGGACGCCCTCGCTGGCGATCGCCGCCGCCGCCGGCCGGCTGAACTCGACGAAGGCGTCGTGGGGGGTGGCCGCGTGCCGGTCGGCCGCCAGCAGCCAGAACACCGCGTCCGCGCCCTTGAACGCGCGCCCGACGACCTGCGGGTCGCCGTACGAGCCCTGGACGATCTCGACCCGGTCGCGGGCCCCGGCGGCCAGCTTGCCGGGATCACGGGCGATCACCCGGACCGGCTGGCCGCCGGGCAGGCCGGAAAGCACGTGCGTGAGGACCTGGCCGCCGATCTGCCCGGTCGCCCCGGTGATGACAATCATGACTAACCTCCAGTGAGGTGAGTGCGCCGAAGAGGCAGTGACGCTGCCGCAACAAGTAAACTCTACCGTACCGTCTACTTTTTCTGAAAAGGCTGATGAGCGAAACAGTGGAACCGCGACGGCGGGGTGAACAGCGCCGGGGAGAGGAACTGCGCCGCCACATCCTGTTCGCGGCCAAGGACGTGTTCCTCAGCCAGGGCTACGAGCGGGCGTCGATGGACACCGTCGCCGCGCAGGCCGGGACGTCCAAGCGGTCGCTGTACGCGCACTTCGAGAGCAAGGACAAGCTGTTCGCGGCCGTACTGGATTTCGTCCGGGAGCTGTACCTGCGGCGGCTACGGACGCCCGGTGCCTACGCCGATGAGCCGCCCGAAGCGGTGACCCGGTTCTGCGGCCGGTTCCTGCAGCTGATGACCTGGGAGCCGCAGATCCTGACCTGCCGGCTGACCATCGCCGAGGCCGAACGGCTGCCGGCCAGCTCGCGGGCCTACTTCGACGCGATCTTCACCTCGACCCAGGATCGCCTGGCCGCCTACCTGGCCGGGCCGTACCGGCTCAGCGCGCCGGAGGCGACGGCGCTGGCCGGGGACCTGCTCGCCCGCACCGTGCTGCCGCGCCTGTTCCGCACCCTGCTGAACGTCGAGCCGCCGGTCAAGGACAACCCGGGTGACGGCCCCCTCGCCGAGGACGCAGGCCTGGCCGCGATCCGCGAGCTGGTCCGGGCGTCCCTGCCGGCCTGAGATGAGCCGGTGATCAGGTGTCTTCGCGGCTGTCGTGCCGCCAGCCCTTCTCGAACTCGCCGTCGTGCAGCCGGCGGAGCAGGTGCGCATGGTGGTCCAGCTGGTCGGCGGCCTGCAGCATCTCGTGATAGTCGTGGCCATGGTCACGCGCGGGGGTCTTCTCCTCGGCCCGCTTGCGGACGATGCGCAGCTCCTCCCGGCTCAGCTCCACGATCTTGTTCAGCGCCTGCTCCAGGTCCATGCTGTCCTCCTCGGTCGGCTGACTCCGCCAGGCCATCGTGCCACTGCTGATGCCGGCCGGAACATGCCTTCCAGCTCGTCCGCGGAGCAGGATGCCGAGAACCGATGCTCGTGACGCCGTAACCCCCCTTGAATTCGTCCACAATTTTATGTGGCGTAATGATCTGGGTCGCAATTTCCCATGGCCGGGAAACGGGCGTAGTGTGAAGACTGTTGCTCCGGACCCTGGCAGGTGCATCACAAATGTGTGGTGTCGCGGCGAAAAGGCTCCGTGAGCCCGAGGAAAATTCCTCCCGCTGAAATCCCAGCGCAGCTCATTAACCGTGCCAGTCAGCCGTCCCGCTGACGAAAATGGCCGCTCGAGGGCATCGTCGCTCGCTGCGCCGTAATTTACCGGGACCTTATTCTGTCTGCGTTTTTCGCGCAATCTGGCCCGGTCTCAAAATAGAGGTCCATGATGAAAGTTCTGATCATCGTTCTTGTCGTCGTCGTGGTGCTGGTCCTTATTGGGCTGGCCATGGCGGTGCGGATCGTCAAGCAGTACGAGCAGGGGGTTTTGTTCCGGTTCGGGCGGGCCCTGGGGCCGCGGGACCCGGGGCTGCGGCTGATCATCCCGTTCGCCGATGTGCTGCGCCGGGTGTCACTGCGGATCGTGACCATGCCGATCCAGTCCCAGGGCATCATCACCCGCGACAACGTCAGCGTCGATGTCTCCGCGGTCGCCTATTTCCGGGTCACCGACGCGGTCAAGTCAGTCGTCGCCATTGAGGACGTGAACTCGGCGATCGACCAGATCGCGCAGACCACCCTGCGGAAGGTGGTCGGGCAGCACACGCTGGACCAGACGCTGTCGGAGACCGACAAGATCAATCTGGACATCCGCAAGATTCTCGATGTCTCCACCGTCGAGTGGGGCGTGGAAGTCACGCTGGTCGAGCTGAAAGACATCCAGCTCCCGGACACCATGAAACGCGCCATGGCCAAGCAGGCCGAGGCCGAGCGGGAAAAGCGCGCGAAGATCATCAACGCCGAAGGCGAGTCGCTGGCCGCCGCCGCACTGGGCGAGGCATCCGACACGATGATGGCTCACCCGCTGGCCCTGCAGCTGCGTAACCTGCAGAGCCTGGTCGAGATCGGCGTGGACAAGAACACCACCGTGGTCTTCCCCGCCCCCTTGATGACGACCATCGCCGAACTCGGCTCCTTCCTCGCCGGCGAAAAGGCCGCCGCGACCGCCGCTCTCCCCGCGGTCCCGGCCGCCGGCCCGGTCAGGGCCCCGGCCAGGACGGCCAACGGAACCAGGCCCTACGGAATGAGTCCGAACGAAACCACCCCCAACGGAACCGACCCCCAGCGGAACTGCCGGGCCCAGCTGAGCCACCTGGCTGGCCCGCCCCGGCAACCACCGGACGGGGCCGCCCGGTCACCGCACGGCACCCCGCAGCTCGCCGGACCAGACCCCATAAACCGCGGTTGATCCCTGCCCCTACGTCGGGACACCTTCCTGTCCTGACAGGAAGGTGTCCCTATGGTCAGGATCGATCTGAGTACCGTCAAAGGTGGCGGTCATGCCGTCGTCGGGTTGCGCGGCGAGCTTGACCTCTCAGACGCCGCGGACCTCACGGTGGCGCTGGCGGGTGTGGTGGCCTGCCACCCCGAGGTCATCATCGACCTGACGGGCCTGGAATTCATCGACTGCAGCGGCGTGTGGGCGCTGACGAGGGCCCGGGAACAAGCGACGCTGGCGGGCGGTGGCCTGCTGCTGGCGGTGCCGCAGCAGCTGGTCCTGCGGGTTCTCGCCCTGACCGGCCTGGCCGACGTCTTCCCCGTTTACGCCAGCGTGCCACAGGCGGAGCTGGCCTACGCCCGCCACCGTCCGGTGTGAGGCCGGACGGTGGCGGGCGACCGGACGGCCAAGGTGTGGGCGTGTATCGCCGCCGCCCACGAGGGTGACGGCCCGGTTTCCGTGGCGGCGCTGTGCCGGGCCGCCGTGCGCTGTCTCGGGGTCGACGGCGTGAGTGTGATGGCGACGAGCGGCTTGCTGGTGCGTGAGCCGCTGGCCGCCTCCGATGGGCTGAGTGCCCAGCTGGAGGAGCTGCAGTTCACCACCGGCGATGGGCCCGGGGTGGCGGATTTCGCGTTCGGCGCGCCGGTGCTGATCCCGGATCTGGGGTCGGCGGCGGCACGCTGGCCAGTCTTCGTGCCGGCGGCGGTGGCGGCCGGCGCCCAGGCCCTGTTCGCCGTTCCGCTGCAGGCCGGGGCGATTCAGGTGGGAGTGCTCGCGGCGTACCGCTCGCAGCCTGGTTCGCTGACCGCCACCCAGCTGGCCGATGTACTGGTCCTGGCCGACATCGCACTGCAGATGGTGCTGGATGCCGCGGCGGGCATCAGCGGGTCGCCGGATTACCGGCCGCTGGACGGTCTGTCCGACCGGCACGCGGAGGTGCATCAGGCGGTCGGGATGATCTCCGTGCAGCTGGGGGTCGACCTCGGGGAGGCACTGGTCCGGCTGCGGGCGTACGCCTTTGCCAGCGGCGCCGCGCTGGGTGATGTGGCCGACGACGTGGTGAACCGCAGGTTGCGCCTGGACCTGGATCGGGATTCGGGGTGGTAAGCGCGACATCGCCCGGGCCAGCCAAGGGGCGGTGCCACACGCCCTGGCAATTCCCCGCGACCATAACCGTCCCTGACCCAGCTGGCCAGCGACGTCATTCAGGGGACCAACCAGCATCAATCGCGGCGGCTGACCACGGGCTGGGTCCGCGGGGGGCCGCCCTGGGACTGCTTGGGCCCGGGCAGGCGGCGACGGGCGGCCAGGCGGGCCGGGTCGGGCCAGTGCACGGCGGTGACCCAGCCGAGACGCTCGAAGAAGCGGATGACGGCGGCGGACAGGTCGACCTGGTGCGGGCCGGTGCCGTGCCGGGCGCAGGTGGGGTCGGAGTGATGGCCGTTGTGCCAGCTTTCGCCGAACGAGACCAGCGCCAGCGGCCACAGGTTGGTCGCGCGATCGTAGCGGCGGGTGGTGTAGGGGCGGTCGCCGAGGACGTGACAGAGGGAGTTGACCGACCAGGTGACGTGCTGCAGCAGGGCGACGCGGGCCAGACCGGCCCAGAGAAAGGCGCCCAGGGCCGCGCGCCAGCTGCCGCCGATCAGCCAGCCCGCCGCGGCCGGCAGCGCCAGCGAGGCCACGCACAAGGCCGGAAAGGCCTTGGTCACCGCGCGCATGGCCGGGTCGGCGACCAGGTCGGGAGCGTAGCGGGACGGCGGGGTCGGATCGTCGCGCAGCAGCCAGCCCACGTGGGCGTGCGCGAGGCCACGGAACTGCGCGCCCACGCCGGTGCCGTACCGGTACGGGGAGTGCGGATCCCCGGGCCGGTCGGTGAAGGCGTGGTGGCGGCGATGGATGGCCACCCAGCTGATCACGTCGCCCTGGAAGGTCATCGATCCGGCGACGGCCAGCGCGGTGCGTAGCGGGCCGGCCGCGGTGAACGCGCGATGGGTCAGCAGCCGGTGGAACCCGACGGTCACCCCCAGGCCGGTCAGCGCGTAGAAACCGGCCGCCAGGAGGACGTCGGTCAGCCCCAGCCCGTGACCCCACGCCAGCCACACGGCCACCGCCAGGCCGGCGAACGGCAGGACCACGAACAGGGTGGTCACCCCGGCCCGGGCCCGCCCCGCGGCGGTGGTGACCGGCGATCCGCTGTCCGGGAAGGATGCTGTCCCGTCGTAGGGAATTTTGGCGCCGGAATTTTTAACCGGCGCGCCTGTAATGAGAGCCATGACCGACTCCTGAGTCAGTAAGAATTGACGTGTGGGTAGCCGGTCCAGCGACAAGCTCACGGGGGAGGGAAACAATTTTCCCGGGGAATTAGAAAACTCCGTCCTGCGCCGTTCGCGTCAAATTGGCCGAGCGGCTGCCAAGGTCCGGAGCTAGCTTCAGGCTACGCCCTGGCGGCAGCGGTGTCCACTGTGTGCCGAAAAGAGCGTAATATTGAAGATGTTGCTCTGGGCCCCGGCAGCCGCGCCCGGAATATCGCGGCGCGGCGCAGGCCCGGAGCTTTTTCAAAATCCGGGCTGGTGCAATAAAGCGCGTTTACACCTCGGATTCCCGGAGCATTTTCATGATCATTATTATCGGGCTCGTCATCCTGGTCGTGGCGCTGATCATCGGGGTGGCCGGCGTCCTGTCCAATGGCGGCAACGGTCACGCGCTCGCCCACGGGTTCGCGGTGTTCGGCTACCACGTCACCGGATCCACCGGCACCCTGTTCCTCTACGGCATCGTGGTCGGGGCGATCGCTGTGCTCGGACTGAGCCTGCTGCTGGCCGGTGCACGCCGCACCTCCCGCCGCGGCCGCGAAGCACGCCACGGGCTCAAAGAGTCCCGCCGTCAGACCGCCGCCGTCAGCCAGGACCGCGACGACCTTCTCACCGAGCGCGAGGCCACCCGCAGTCATGCCGCCGGCAGCCGGGGTGACGACCCGGCCGACGGCCGCGGCCCTGGCGAGAACAGCAGCCACCGGAGCAGCTGGCGGCGCGTGTTCGAGCGCCGCTCAACCTCACCGGAAGCCGCTGACCAGCCCGTCCACGCGTCCAATGGTCAGGCCGCCCCCGATGCTCCCGCCCCTTCGGGCTAGGCCGGTCTCAGGCGCGGGGCCCGGTGGGGGAAGGGGCCCCGGGTAGCCGGGACTCCCTGGTCCCTTACCGCTGGCCGGCTACGCGGGCTGTGGCCTGCTCGGGCAGCGAACGGTCGCCCTCCTGGTAGGTGGTGCGCAGGACGATCCCGGCCACTCGCCAGGTCCCGTCCGCGCGGTGCAGGGTGAGCGCGTAGCGGCCGGCCACCATCCACGCCGACCCGCCCAGGTGGTGGTAGCCGCGCACGTTGGCGTCGACGGTCGCGTCGTCGCCGGCCGTCGTGATCACGAGCGGGCCGAGCAGGTGCTGGGTGCCGTCGAAACCCGGCAGCAGCCCCTGCCAGCGCGCGACCAGCGCGTCGGCCGCCAGCCGCTCGGGGGCGCCGCCGAACAGCGAGCTGTAGTCGGCCTCGACCTCCTCGGCCAGCCCGGCCCGGACCGCCGGCCAGTCACGGTCGTCGACGGCGTGGAAGAACCGCGTGACGTCATCGGCGGCGCTCATCGGGCGCCCGCCAGCGTCGAGCGGAAGTGCTCGTCGGCCGCGTCCAGCGCGAAACCGACCGCGGCGGGCTGATCGTAGTAGTCGGTCTGCTCGCCCTCACCCCAGACCACGGCCGGCTGCGCGGGCATCGCCGCCGCCACCGACCGCACGTGGTCGGGGAAGACACAGCCGTCGCTGTGCACGAAGACGGTGGGCACCGAGACCGCCGCGGCCGGGCCGAGCCCGTTGAAGGTCAGCCAGTGCGCCCAGGTCAGCTCCGTCATCTCGTTCCGCCACTCCGGGATGGCCCCGCGCTCGGGGTTGGCGTAGTAGTCCAGCTCGAAGAACATGCCCGCCCGGTCGTCGCCGGGCGCGTAGGCCGGCACGGTATCGAGCTCGCCCGTCGCCGCGAACCGGCGAGCGGCGGCGTCGGCCCGGGCCAGCCGGGCCGCGACGCCGTCGGCGCCGCCGTAGAACGCGGCCACCGACCGGGTGTCGTGGAACCAGCCGGCCACCGAGGCGAACGAGGCGAACGGCGCGCCCGCCGCCAGCGCGGCCAGCCCGTACTGGGCGCTCGCGCAGATCGCGAGCAGGCCCGGGCCGCCGGGCGCGGCGTCCGACAGGAAGCCGGTGAACCGCGCGACCGCGTCGAGGTCGGCGATCTTGCGGGTCGGCAGCTCGGTCTGGCGCAGCACGCCGCCGCTGGCCCCGAATCCGGCGTAGTCGAAGGTGACCGCTAGGTAGCCGCGGCGGGCCAGCGCGGCCGCGTAGTGGTCGGCCATCTGTTCCTTGACGGTCAGCCACGAGCCGGCCACGATCACCGCCGGGCGCGGCTCGGCGGGGCCGCCGTCGGGCCGGTGGATATGGACCGCGATCGGGTCACCGGCGCTGATCAGCAGGGTGGAAGTCATGGGCATGCCCCCACTGTGCGCGGGGACCGCCGGCGACCGTCAGGTCCGATCTTGCGGAGTTTGCGGCGGGCGCAGCGCGGACGGCGGGAGCCCGTGGTGGCGGCGGAACACCCGGCGGAAGTGGCTGAGGTTGCTGAAGCCGACCGACGTGGCGATCTCGTCGACCGGCCGGGTCGTGGCCGACACCAGCAGCCGGGCCCGGTCCATCCGCCGGGCGGTGACGAACGCGTGCGGGGCCAGGCCGGTGGTCCGGCGGAAACAGCGGTGGAAGTGGTACGGGCTGAGCCGCGCCACGGCCGCCAGGTCGGCCAGGTCGAGCGGGTCGGCCAGGCGCGCCTCGACCAGCTCGGCCACCCGGTCGACCGTCTTCGGGTCGAGCAGGCCCGCCCGTGCCCGGCGATCCGGGTCGGGCAGCCCGGCGTACCGGTCGAGCAGGTGGTCCACCAGCCGGTGGGCCAGCGTGCTGGCGGCCACGTCGGTGAGCCCGGTCGCGTACGCGCGCCGCAGCGCCGAGCCGATAGCCAGCACGGTGCCGTCCTGGTGACCGACGCGGGGGAGGACGTCGCCGGGGCCGGATCGGGCCGCCGCGGTCCCCGCCACCAGGGCCGGGTCGGGGTACATCTCCAGCGCCTCGACCGGCTCGTCCACCCGCAGCCAGGTCAGCGGGTCGGCGCCGGTCACGATCGTCACCCCGGGCGCGTGGTCGGTCTGCGCGGTGCGGCCGGCCTCCTCGTACACCAGCCGCCGATGGCCGCTGAACGCTATCCCGATCTGGTGCCGGCCGGTCGTGGTCGGCGCGTGATGGACCGGCAGCCAGGCGTACTCCGTGCGCAGGCCCGGCCAGATCCGCACCCCAGAAGCCACTCCCGCAGCATATGTGGCGCTAACGGGCGGTATCGGCGAGCACCGGAGCCAGGCGGCGGATGGCGTCGTTGACGTCCGCGGGCGAGGGGGCGGCGGTGTAGCTGATCCGGACGTGCGGGCTGCCGTCGCCGCGGGGGTAGTAGTTGCCGCCCGGGGTGAGGCACACGCCGCTGGCCAGCGCGGCCGCCGCGAACTGGCTGCTGTCGGTGTCCGCGGGCAGCGCCACCCAGAGGTGGTAGCCACCGCGCGGCCGGTCGCCGAGGGCGCCGTCCGCGAACGTCGCCGCGACCGCGCTGGCCGCGATGTCGCGCCGGTGCTGCAGGCTCTTCGCCAGGCTGGCGAGCACCCGCCGCCAGCTGGGAGAGGTGACGACCTCGAGCGCGGTGTACTGCAGGGGCGCGGGCACCAGCATGGAGTCGATGATCACGGCGGCCCGCAGCCGGGCCATCACCGGGCCGCGGGCGGCCAGCGCCCCCACCCGCAGGTTGGGCGACGTCACCTTGGTCAGCGACCGGATGTGGACGACGACGCCGTCCGGGTCGTCGGCGATCAGCGGCGGTGGCAGCGGCCCGGCGTCCGGGTGCGCCATGTGCCGGGCGAAATCGTCCTCGATGAGGAACGCCCCGTGCTGCCGGGCGATCGTCCTGATCTCGTGTCCCCGCGGCCGGGTGAGGCTGATGCCGGTCGGGTTCTGGAACAGCGGCTGCACGACCACCAGCCGGGCCCGGGTGCGGCCGAGCGCTTCGTCCAGGTAGTCGGGACGGATGCCGCCGGCGTCGAGCGGTACCGCGACGGTACGCAGGCCGGCCGCCCGGGCCGCCGCCATCGTGCCCGGGTAGGTCGGCGATTCGACCACCACCGGGTCGCCGGGCTGAGCGAGGGCCCGTAGCGTGGTGGCCAGCGCGTTCTGGCCACCTTCGCCGATGAGGACGTCGTGGCGGCCGAGGCCGCCGCCGATGTCGGCCGCGAACCAGTCCCGCATGTCCGGGAGACCTCCGGGAGCCGGCCGGTCCCAGGCCGCGGGCCGCCGGGCCGCCCGTGACAGCGCCGCGCTGAGTATCGGCAGCGGCTGCAGTTCCGGGTGCAGGTACCCGCCGTTCAGGTCGATGACGTCGGGGTTCGCCGCTGCCAGCGAGGCCAGCAGCGCGGACGCGTCGAAGCGGCGCAGCGGTTCGGCGGCGGTGTCACCGGGCCCGGTCAATTCGAGCGCTGCCTGCTGCCAGGAGGTGTCGCCGGTCCGGGGCGCCGGGCGGGCCTCGGTGCGGTACGAGCCGGCCCCCGGCCGCGCCTCGACCAGTCCCTGCTGCGCCAGCAGCGATAGCGCATTGGCCACGGTCGTCGCGCTGACGCTGAACCGGCGGACCAGCTCACGGTGCGTAGGAATTCGCGTTCCCGCAGGCAGTGACTCGATTTCCTGCGCCACCACGAGCGCCAGCCGACGGAAACCGCTATCATGGCTCATGTCGGATAACAGTAGCGCTATCGTCCGGTCCACAGTATCGCCACTGGCCAGCGGGACCGTTCTCGCCGCGCTGGGCGTGCTGAGCTTTTCGTTCACGTTCCCGGCGACGACGTGGGCGCTGTCCGGCTTCGGCGCCTGGAGCGTCGTCGGGCTGCGCGGGACGCTGGCCGCCCTCATCGCGGTGACGGCGCTGCTCGGGGCCCGCGCCCCGCTTCCCGCCCGGCGCGACTGGGCCGCCCTGGCGGTCGTGGCCGGCGGCTGCGCGATCGGGTTCCCGCTGCTCACCACCCTGGCCCTCACGACGTCGTCGACCGCCCACTCGGCGGTCGTGATCGGGGTCCTGCCGATGGCCACGGCCGTGGTCGCCGCCCTGCGCACCGGCCACCGCCCGTCCCGGCTGTTCTGGGCGGCCGCCGCGGCCGGGGCCGCGATCGTGGTGGCGTTCACGCTCACCCAGGACCGCGGCCGTCCCACCGTGGCCGATCTCTACCTGTTCGGGGCGCTGCTGGTCTGCGCGGCGGGTTACGCCGAGGGCGGCAGGCTGTCGCGCGCCATGCCCGGCTGGCAGGTCATCGCCTGGGGGGTCGTCCTCGCGGCGCCCGTCAACCTCGTCGTCACCGTGCTGGCGCTGCCGCGCGAGCCCGTTCACCTGACCGCCCAGGCGCTGGCGGGCGTGGCCTACGTGGCCGCCGTCTCCCAGCTCGGCGGGTTCGTGGTCTGGTACCGCGGCATGGGCCTGATCGGCGTCGCCCGGGCCAGCCAGCTCCAGCTCGCGCAGCCGCTGCTGACGCTGGTGTGGGCGGTCCTGCTGCTCGGCGAGCACCTCACGCTGGCCGTCCCGCTGACGGCGGTGGCCGTGCTGGCCTGCATCGCCGTCACCCAGCGGGCCCCAGCCTGATCACCGGCCAGCGGCCGTCCCCGGGGCCCGTGGGATGCTCGGTCCATGGGGCACCACGGGCGGCGGGTGAAGAGGCTGGCCGTCTTCGCGGTTCCCCTGCTCCTGGTCGCCGCGCTGGAAGGCTGCTCGGCCTCGCCGCCGGACCGGACCGCCCCGTCCGCGGCCAGTCACTCCGCTGGCGCCCTCCCGGCCGCTGCTGATCCGCCCGGGACGGCGGGGCCGGCTGTCACGATCGCGGGGGACGACCCGGTACCGCCCAACGGCAGCCAGGACACCTACGCGGACACGCCGGACGCCAGCTGCGACCGAGCCACCTTCGCCCGCGACAAGGCGCTCGGAGTCAAGATCGCCGCTGGGTTCGCCAGCACCGGCCTCCCGGTGTCGGCCGATCTGCTGAACCACTTCCTCGGGGGAAGGGCACCGAGGTCGACTACCGGGCCGGGTCGGCGATCTCGAAGCAAGCGCTGGCCAGCAAGGCTTTCCAGGCGGTCGACAACGAAGTCCAGACCGCGATCCTCAGCCAGCTGAAGGCGAGCCGGACCCGGGTCCGGCTCGCCGCCAGTCAGCTGCCGATGGTGACGTTCGCGTCCAGCGGCGGCGACCCGTACTGGGGCTTCCGCGGCACCCAGGGACTGACCGTGACCGGCACCGTCCACCGCGCGAACGGGCGCTGGGCCGGCATCCTCTCCTACGTCATCCGGGACAGCTATGGCTTCCCGGCCGGTGACACGCTCGCCGGTTTCGGACCGCCCATGCGGTATCTGCAGACGGTCTGCGGAGCGCCCCAGCACGCGGGCGGAGCCCACTGGTTTCCCGACACGATCACGGTCACCGTGCCGTTCAGCCACCCCGCCTGACCCGGCGGCCACTTGAGCGGCGCTCGCCGGCCCCGGTCACATGTCTTCGAACGGGCGGACCTCGATGGCCTGGTAGCGGACGGCCGGGTGGGTGGCCGCGAGCTGGATCGCCTGCTGGCGGCCGGCGCAGTGCACGACGTCGAGGGCGGCGATGAGCTGCCCGGCTGGGAGGAACGGCCCGTCCTCGAGCAGGGTCTGGCCATCACGGACGCGCAGGGTGGTGGCGGTTTCGGCGCCTCCGAGGGCGCCGCCCAGGATCAGCTGGCCGCGGTCGGCCAGATCCCGGCGCCAGGCCTCGACCTCCAGCCCCACCGCCTGGTCGTTGGGGGCCGCCGGGTGGGGTCCGCCGGCCCAGACGGAGAGCTGATAGGGGTGGCTGGCGCCGTCTTCAAAGTGCCCGAAGGCGGCGACATCGGCACCGAGCCGCGGTCCGGCGGCGAACGGCCGGAGCTCGAAGGCCATGAACCAGGCGACCGGTGCCTTGGCCGCCACCTCGATCAGCTCGTCGAGGTCGGCGCAGTCGAACAGGTCGAAGCCGGCGATGAACTCCTTGGCCTCCACGAACGGGCCGTCGGTGACCAGGGTCTCGCCGTCGCGCACCCGCACCGTGACCGCTGTACCCGGCAGGTCCAGCGGCCGGCCCGCCAGCCGCAGGCCGCGGCCTTCCATCTCCTCGATATAGCCGGGGATCTCGCGCTGCATGACGGCCAGGTCCGGCCGCGCTGGCAGGCCGTCCGCCCCGACAAAGGCCATGTACTTCATCGTTCCTCCTGGTAGGCCTGGGCCGCGCGGCGGCCGCGCAGGACGAGCAGGTTCGTGAGCCGGTGGCCCCGGTTGCGCCGGGTCCGCGCCCGCCCGTAATGGATGTACATGATCGCTTCCCTTCCTCGTGGCCGCCACCGTGGCGGACCGCCTTTCGCACTGGCGACGAACGAGGGATCGCTGGATCGACACCCGCCGGGAAAATAATCTGATCGGATGTTGAGGCGGCCAGCCCGGCGGCCGCTGCCAGCCGCCAAGCCAGGGAGGCGAGAACCGGTGGCCGACGCCAGCCCTCAGGTTGAGGCCGCGGTCGAGGCCGTGTTCCGCGAGGAATGGGGCCGGATCGTGGCCGCCCTGATCGCCGCCACCGGCGACTGGGACCTGGCCGAGGAATGCGCCCAGGACGCGTTCACCCGGGCCCTGCGGGCCTGGGACCGCGACGGGGTGCCGTCCCGCCCCGGTGCCTGGCTCACCACCGCCGCCCGAAACCGCGCGGTCGATGTGCTGCGCCGCCGGGCCAACGAGGCGGTGAAGCTGCAGCAGACGCTGCTCGTGACCCCCGCTGCCGAGCCACCCCCGGAGACCGGCGGCATCGCCGATGACCGATTGCGGCTGATCTTCACCTGCTGTCACCCGGCCCTGCCGCTGCAGGCGCGGGTCGCGCTCACCCTGCGCACGCTGGCCGGGCTGACCACCGAAGAGATCGCGCATGCGTTCCTGGTCCCGGAGCCGACGATGGCCCAGCGGTTGGTCCGGGCGAAACGCAAGATCCGCGCGGCCGGGATCCCGTACCGGGTGCCGCCACCGGAGCTGCGGCCGGAACGCCTCACCGGTGTCCTGGCCGTCCTGTACCTGCTGTTCAACGAGGGGTACACCGCGTCCAGCGGCTCGGACCTGATCCGCCCGCCGCTGTCAGCCGAGGCCATCCGGCTCACCCGGCTGGTGGCGGCGCTGCTGCCGGGTGAGCCGGAGACGGTTGCCCTGCTGGCGCTGATGCTGCTGCAGGACTCGCGCCGGGCCGCCCGCACCGATGCCCGCGGGCTGCCGGTGCCGCTTCCCGAGCAGGACCGGGGCCGCTGGGACCGCGCCGCGATCGAAGAGGGCCTGGGCCTGCTGGCCTCGATCGCGGGCCCGGAGCCGGCCGGGCCGTACCGGATCCAGGCCGAGATCGTCGCCTGCCATGCTCGCGCCGCCCGGCCCGGCGACACCGACTGGGCGGCCATCGCCCGGCTCTACGCCGCGCTCGGCGCGTTCGCGCCCTCCCCGGTCGTCGAGCTCAACCGCGCGGTCGCGGTCGGGATGGCCGACGGCCCGGCCGCGGGCCTCGCCATCGCCGACGACCTGGCCGCCCAGGGGCAGCTGGCCGGCTACCACCTGCTGGCGGCCGTCCGCGCGGACCTGCTCCGCCGTCTCGGCCGGACGGCCGAGGCAGCCGGTGCCTACCGGGCGGCCATCGCCGAGGCCGGCACCGATCCCGAGCGCCAGTTCCTCGAGCGCCGCCTGGCCGAGCTTGGCGAGCATCCCTGACCGGCGCGGACCCGCCGGACGGGGCCGCTCAGCCGCCGAGTTGCTCGCCGTCGGGGATGTGCTGGGGGCCGGTCAGGTGCACGTCCCCGACCGCCACGACATCGGCACCGAAGGTGACGTCGCCGTCGACCTGGAGGCTGCGGCAGCGGCGCAGCGACGGGACCCCGGCCGGGAACCGCTGCTCGAAGTCGGGCAGCAGCTTGTAGAAGTCACTGTCCAGCGTGACCACGGGCTCGGGGTCGGCGCTGGGGCGCAGCTGCCCGTCATCGGTCAGCTCGTAGGCGTCGGAGCGCACCACCAGCAGGTCGTTGGTGGTCTTGACGGGTGCGAACCGCGAGCGGGGGACGTGGATCGCCCGGGCGCCGGGGATCGAGCCGATCGCCGCGCCCATCGCCGACTCCAGCTGGATCACCGGGGTGCTGGCCGGGTCGCGGGGGTCGACGGTCTTGTGGTTGGTGATCAGCGGCAGGTCAGGGGCGGCCGGGTCGGCGGCCTGCAGGTCCCGTAGCTTGTGAAGGTCGATCCAGATGTTGTTGGTGTTGTACCAGCGCCAGCGCTCGACGTCGGTGAACGAGTCGTCACCCTCGGGGACCTGGGCCGTTTCCCGCAGCACCATGTGACCCTGGTAGCTGGCCAGGTGACCACCCTTGCGGTCGGCCGGGGTGCCGCGGACCGCCTCCAGCGCGAACGGCACCTGCTCGGCCGCCAGCCAGGCGACCGTCCGGACGTCGGCGCGGGCGCCGAGGTTGTCGGCGTTGGACACGAAGGCGTAGCGCAGCCCGGCCGCGAGCAGGGTGTCGAGCATGCCGGAGGCCGCCAGCGTCGGGTAGATGTCACCGTGCCCGGACGGGCACCACTCCAGCTCGGGCTGGGCGGGCCACTCCACCGGCAAGAAATCGTCGGCGCGGATCTTGGGCTCGCGCCCCTGCAGGAAGTCCAGGGGCAGGCCGGGCAGCTCCAGGCCGTCATAACGGCGCAGCACCGCCAGCGAGGGATCGTGGGTGGCGGCCGAGTTCATCAGCACCAGCGGCACCCGGGACCCGTACCGTTCCCGCAGGGCCAGCACCTGGGTGGCGATGACGTCGAGGAAGCTCGCGCCCGGCTTCACCTCGAGCAGCGACTTCGGGCCGGACAGGCCCATGCTCGTGCCCAGGCCGCCGTTCAGCTTGATGATCACCAGCTGGTCCAGCAGCGCGCGGGCCTCGTCGGCCGACGGCTCGGCCAGGTCATCGAGACCCGGTAGCTGCGCGAGCGGCTCCAGGGCGTCCCCGGGCAGCAGCCCGGCCTCCGGCTCCACCAGCTGCCGCAGGCGCCTGCGCAGGGCGGCCAGCTCGGTGGCGTCCATCCCGTCGGCTTCGGCCTTGGCCACCACCGCGGCGGCGTAGTCGGGCGTATTCATCGGTGCCTCTCCGGTCAGGACACGAACGTGTTGAACGGTTCGGGATCGGTCCGGAACCCACGGGAAAGCAGGCCCACCGACTCGTGGTCCCCGCGGATCCGTCCCGCGCTGGCCCAGCAGCGAGGCGGACATCCCGCCCAGGTACAGCGAGCCTAGCGCCTGCAGGTCGACCACCAGATCGGCCGGGGTCGTGACCCGGGTGCAGACGGCCGCCTAACGCTGCTGCGGAGCCGGCCCCGTTCCACCAGCGACCTGGCGGTCGAGGTGGCCGTCACCCCGCTGGTCGCCGTCCGGCCTCGCCACCCTGCTCACCGGCGGCTGAGCCGGGCCGCCGTCAGGAACTCCAGGACGGCTTGCTGGAAGGCCTCCGGCCGTTCCATGTTCGGGTAGTGCGCGGCGTCCTCGATGCGGGTCGTCCGGCCATTGGCGACCAGGCCGGCCAGGCGTTCGGCCATGCCGATGTGATCGGCTGAGTCGGCCGCGCCCGGCACCGCCAGCACCGGGACCGCGATCTCGGCGGCCCGCTCCCAGGGGTCTCGTACCGGTATGGTCCAGTCCCGCTCTCCGGGACCGTGCTTGCTCAGCGTGCGCCGGGTCATGTCCCGGACCCGGGTGACGACGCCCGGAGCCACGTCGTCGAGGGTACGGGCAGGCCCGGCGGCGAACAGCGCGAACTGATCGACCGCGCCATCCCGGTCGCCCGCGGTCAGCGCCGCGGTCCACCGTTCCAGCACCGACTTCGTCCACGGGTCGGTGAACGTCGGCTCGCTGGTGCCGGCCCCGCTGACCACCAGCGCCCGGACCAGGTCCGGGTGCTCGAGCGCGGTGTCGGTCGCGGTGCCCGCCCCCATCGACACCCCGGCCAGGACGGCCGGGCCGGTGCCGAGCCGGCGCAGCAACGCCGCGATGTCGTCGGCGGCCCGGAAGGGCGCGGTCGCGTTGTCCGACGCGCCATGCCCGCGGGCGTCGGGCGCGAGCACCCGGAAACGAGCGGCGAGGGCCGGGATCTGGTCGTCCCACATGTGATGGTCCAGGAAGCCGCCGTGCAGCAGCACCAGCGGATCACCGGTGCCGGAGTCCTCGTAGGCGAGGAGGCCAGCGTCAGTGTCAAGCCATCGCATCATGACAACTAAGGTGTCATATCGTCAGAGATTTGACAACTCAGGTGTCATAATCAAGACATGGCTGACCGTGACACACCTCTCGCTCCGGCCGAGCTCGCCGGCCAGCTCGCGGCGGTCTTCGACGCGGTGGGACCGGTGTACCGGCGGGCGCAACGCAAGGTCGAGGAGGGAGCACCGGTCCACGGCTTGTCCGTGGGGGTGCGCGCCGTGCTGAACCTGCTCCGTGAGCAGGGCCCGATGACTGTGCCCCAGATGGGCCGGGCCCAGGCCCTCAGCAGGCAGTTCGTGCAGCGCATGGTCAACGAGGCGGTCGCCCGGGACCTGGCCGAGGCCGTCCCGAACCCCGCGCACAAGCGGTCCGTGCTGATCCGGCTGACCAGCGCGGGCTCAGCTGCCATCGATGCCCTCATCGCGCACGAGCACGCGCTGCTAGGTCAGGTCGGCGGCGACCTGACCGAGGCCGAGATCGCGGCCTGCCTGCGAGTCCTGAACCGGCTGCTGGACTTCCTCGGGGACGACGACCTCGGCTGACCGGGCGCCCGGTCGGTCGTCACAGGTGGTCCTTCAGCTTGATGATCTGCTCAAGCTGGTCACGCTGCGAGGCCAGGCTGGTGGTCGCGATCCGGATCGCCAGGTGCCGGGCGCCGGCCGCCACGTAGCCGCGCAGCTTCTCCGCCACCACCTCCGGCGGGCCGGCCGCCAGCGCCTGGATCTGCGCCAGCTGCTCGACCGGCATCCCGTAGCTCGCCTGGGCGAACGTGCCGAGCAGCTCCCGGCCCCGCTCGACGGTATCGGTCACCACCACCGACACGAACAGCGCCGGGGTCACCGCCGATGCGTCCCGGCCCGCCCCGGCCGCGGCGGCCCGCACCGCGGCCAGCCCGGCCGCGTAATCGCCGGCCGACGGCGGGTACGGCATCCACCCGTCGTAACGCCGTCCGGTCCGCCGCAACGCCGACTCCGACGCCCCGCCCAGCCACACCGGCGGTCCGCCCGGCCGGGCCGGGCTGGTCATCGGCGGCAACGGCCCGAACCGGAGCAGCGAACCCTCGAACGAGCCGCCTCCCTCCGGCTCGGTCCACAGCTGGCGCCACAGCGCCACCGTCTCGTCCAGCCGGGTGAACCGCCGCTCCCACGGGACCTCCGACAGCGCGTGCTGCGGCTCGCCGAACCGCCCGGGGAACGCGGCCCCGACGGTGAGCACGAGCCGTCCGCCCGACAGCAGGTCGATGGAGGCGAGCGTCTGAGCCGCCTGGACCGGCCGCCGCAGCACCGGCAGCAGCGCGGCCGTCCCGAGCGTCACCCGGCTGGTCAGCGGGGCCACGGCGGCCAGCATGGTGAGAGCCTCCACGCGGGGGGTGAGCAGAAGATCGTTCACCCACAGGGACGAGTAGCCGAGCTCCTCGGCCCGCACCGCGAAGTCCAGCAGTTCGCGCGGATCGGTTCCCGGCCCCCACTGCGCCCGCCCGATCGGGATCAGTACCCCCAGGTCAATGTCATCCATGCCAGGAATCCTGCGGGCGGCCGGGTAGCCCGGCAATTCCCGGCCGGGAATCGCGCGGATGCGCCGGAGGCGGCTACAACTGAAAGGGTGGACTTCCCCGCCGCGCTGAAGGCCCGCCGCGGCTCCCGGCGGCTGAGCCAGCTCGAGCTGGCCCTGCGGGCCGGGACGACCCAGCGGCACCTGAGCTTCATCGAGAGCGGCCGGTCGGCCCCGGGCCGGGAGATGGTCATCCGGCTGGCCGAGTCGCTCGGCCTGCCGCTGCGCGAGCGCAACGAGCTGCTGCTGCTGGCCGGCTACGCGCCCGCCTACCCGGAGACCGCGCTCGACAGCCCCGACCTGGCCCCGGTCATGGGCGCGCTCGCCCACGTCCTCGACGCGCACCGGCCGTACCCGGCGATCGTGATCGACCGGTACGGCCAGATCGTCGCGGCCAACGCGGGCCAGGCGATCCTGACCGACGGGTGCGCCGAGCGCCTGCACGCCAACGCCTACCGGCTCGCCCTGCACCCGGACGGGATGGCCCCCCGCATCGCCAACTTCGCCGAGTGGGCCTGGCACGTACTGGACGCGATGGCGGCCGAGCTCGCCCGCAACCCCGACGAGCGGCTGGCGGCGCTGTACGCCGAGCTCCGCGCCTACGTCCCGGCGGCTCGGGTCGCGCCGGGCCATCTGGGCTTTGCGGTCCCGCTCGAGCTGCGAACGGCGCACGGCGACCTGCGCCTGATGACCACCATCACCAGCTTCGCCACCGCCGTCGACGTCACCGTCTCCGAGCTCAAGCTGGAGGCCTTCCTGCCCGCCGATCAGGCCACTTCGGCCGCGCTGAGCGACGTGACGTGGCCGTAGCAGGCGACACGGTCTGACCTGAACAATTACCAATTTAATATTTCGGCCAAGAGTGGCCGATTTCGCGTGTTCTGCGGCCCGACAGCGATAACGTCGTCTGCCGGGGGTGGTAGGTATGGGCTCAAAGGAGCTGACCGAGCACCCCGGCAGCCGGACTCGGCCAACCGAACCACCGTGGGGCCGGGTGCTGGCCGACACGGTCAGGCTGGCCGTGGTGCGGCGGCGCTTTACCGCTCTCGGTGTGATCGCGTTGATCCTGGCGGCGGTGGTCGTGCTCGTCGTCTGGCTCACCGGCGGCTTCAGCAGCACCGCGTCCCGGGCCGCCCAGCCGTCGCGGGCGGTCAAGTCCACTCCGGCCCGCCCCGCTCCGGCCCGGCCCGCCCCGGTGACCGGCCCGCAGGCCCAGGCCGCCACCTGGATCGCCGGTCAGGTCGGCGGCAGCGCGGTCATCGCCTGCGATCCGGGCATGTGCTCGTTGCTCCAGCAGCACGGGGTGGCTGCGGGACGGCTGGTGTCGCTGCGTTCGGCCGCCGCCAGCGGGTTCGGCGCCGGCGTGCTCGTGGTCTCCCCGTCGGCCGATGGCAAGCTGGCTGCCCAGTGTGCGCCCGCACTGATCGCGAGTTTCGGTGCTGGTGCGCGCCGGGTCGAGGTCTGCGCGGCCGCGACCGGCGGGGTCGCCGCCTACCAGACTGCGCTGGCAGCCGACCTGGCCGCGCGCCGATCGGCCGGATCCCAGCTGACCCGCAATGCCCATATCCGGTTCACCGGGCCCGACGCCGCTGAACTGCGGGCGGGCGAGGTGGACACCAGGCTGCTGGCCACGCTGGCCGCGCTCTCGTCCCAGTACACGTTCGAGGTGGGTCCGTTCGGCGACACCGCCCCCGGTGGCCCGGTGCTGTTCCGGTCGGCCACGATCACTGGTGTCGGCGGTGGCCGGTCAGCGGCCCTGGCCATGGTCCGTGCGCAGAGCCCACCGTACGTGCCCACGCGTGCCGCCGCCGCCGGACCGGACGGCCTGAGCATCGAATTCGCGGTACCCAGCCCGTTGGGAGTGCTGTCACCGGTGCTTGACAATTCCGCGCCACCGTCGGCCTCGGCCAGTGGTGCAGTTCCGATGAGATCCAGGTCGTGAAATGAGGGGTGGACTGACCATGCGTATGTGGCGCGGGCGGCTCGCCTGGCTGGCGATCATCGCCGCCCTGCTCGGCGGCGTGGCGGCCCTGGTGGCAGCGGCGGCCCCGGCGGCCTCGGCGGCCCCGGTGTCCGGGCCCGGGTGGATCCGGACGACCAGGCCGTCCGGATGGATCCGGATCGCTCACCTGTCGCCCCAGGCGCCGGCCATGGACATGTACCTGTACCCCTTCGGCGATCCCGGGCACCCGGTGGTGCTGCGAGACGTCAAGTACGGCGCCGTCTCCGATTACGTCCCGGTCGCACCCGGCCAGTACACCGTGGCGATGCGTGGCTTCGGGGCCTCGGCCACCAGCAAACCCGCGCTGACTACGAGCTTCATGGTGACCGGGGGAATCGCCTTCACCCTCGCCGCCCTCGGGCCGGACCCCGGCCTGCGTACGGAGGTGCTGCGCGACCAGATGACCGCGCCGTCGGGTAAGGCCGTGGTGCGGGTCCTGCAGGCCTCGCTCAAGCAGCATCAGGTCACGGTCAGCTACGGGCCGGACGTGCTCGCACACCAGCTTGCTTTCGGCTCCGCCACCTCCTACACGGCCGTCTCGCCCGCCACCCGGACCGTGCAGTTCACCGCGCCGGGTGAGCACGCTGCCCAGTCGGTCGCCCTGGGCGCCGGCAGCGTGCACACGATCGTCGTGCTCGACGACCCGTCCGGGCTGAAGGTTGACGTCGTGACCGATGCGGCCGGCAGCCGGGCCAAGCCGGCCGGAGGGGTTCAGGCCGGGTTCGGCGGGACCGCGCCGATCCCGGGCCCGAACCCGGCGCCCTGGCTGGCGCTGATCGGGCCGGCGGCCTGCTGGCCGCCGCCGGCCTCATCGCGCTGTGCCGGCCTCACCTCTACGAGCCGGCCGAATCTCCCCTGCCGGTGGCCGAGTCGGCGCTTCTGGTCGCTGAGCCTCCCCTCGAGGTGGCCAGCGCGGTGATCACGACCCCCGCGGTGCCCGTGCGCGAGCCTTCATGCCGCTCATCCTGGGCTCATCGCTCCGGGTGGTACTGAGGAGGATCGGCGGCGCCGCGGCTGGCGAAGCCGGTCTGGTAGGCCAGCACCACCGCCTGCACCCGGTCGCGCAGCCCGAGCTTGGCCAGGATCCGGGCGACGTGGGTCTTGACCGTGGTCTCGGCCACCACCAGTTCGGCGGCGATCTCGGCGTTGGCCAGCCCGCGGGCGATCAGCCGCAGCACGTCCAGCTCCCGGTCGGTCAGCACCGCCAGCTGGGCGGGTAGCCCCCGCGGCTGGGCGGGCTCGACGAAGCGCTCGACCAGGCGGCGGGTGATGGCCGGGTCGATGAGCGAGTCGCCGGTGGCGGCGGCCCGGACGGCAGCGATCAGCCGGGTCGACGGGGCGTCCTTGAGCAGGAATCCGGCTGCGCCGGCCTGGAGCGCCCGGTAGACGTACTCGTTCTGGTCGAAGGTCGTGAGGACGACGATCGTCGGCGGGCGGGCCTGCCGCAGGATCTGCTCGGTGGCCGACAGCCCGTCGAGTTCGGGCATCCGGATGTCCATCAGGATCACGTCGGGCTCGGTCAGCTGGGCCTGGCGGATCGCCTCGTGGCCGGTGTCGGCCTCGGCGACCACCTCGATGTCTCCCTCGGCCTCCAGGATCACCCGGAACCCGGTGCGGACGAGGGTCTGGTCGTCGGCCAGCAGCACCCGGATCTTCGCGGACATACCCATGATTGTGCCGGTCACGGCCGTGATCACCGAGTCATCCTTGAGAACGACACGCGGCTGAAACGTCGTCCTGAGGCAGGACGATGACTACGGGCCCCGCTCCCTAGCGTCAATGGCATCGACGTCGAACCTCGGAAACGACGTCACCGGGGAGAGGAAAACCCAATGAACGCCATCTTCAAGGGACTGCGACCGCTCGATTACGTGCTGGCGGCCCTGGCCACCGGGGCCGGTGTGTACCTGATGCTCGAGAACATGACGACCAACGGGCACGGGCTGGCGCATCCGCTGTCCACGACTACGGCGGCGATGCTGCCCGTCTTCCTGGCCGTGACCGTGCCGATCCTGTGGCGCCGGCGCAACATTCTCGCGGTGGTCGGGGTTACCACGATCGCCCTGGTCGTGCACGTGGTCCTGTTCGGCTGGCTGACCCGCTGTGGCGTGGTGCTTCCGCTGTCGTTCGCGCTGGCCTACGCGGTGGCCCGGTTCGCCGTCGGCCGGCGGGATCATCTGATCGCCCTCGCGGGCATCTTGCTGCTCCAGGTCGTGACCATTGCCCGCGACTCCTCGATCGACACCCTGGTCAGCGCGCTGCCCCTCGCGGTGGCGGGCGGGGCGATCTTCTATGGGATTGGCCGGTTCGTGCAGGTTAAGGTGAACAAGAGGGCGCGCAACCAGGTGAGCGATGAGCAGCCCGCTGCCGCAACGGTTGCTGCCTGAATGCCGGCCTGGGGCGGGATGAGGCACAGCCATGAGCGGAACGCTTCGCGGCATCAAAGCCGGCGACTGGATTCTGGCCGGACTGCTCACCGCGCTGGGTCTGCTCATGACGGTGTTCGACGTCCGGGAGAAGGACGCCGACGTGACCAGGGCCATCGCCGACGGCTCGATGGTGCACACGATGACCTCCCACTCATGGTGGCTGATCCCGGTGTTCGCCGCCGCCACGGTGCCGGTGCTGTGGTGGCGGCGCAACCTCTTCGCCGTCATCGGGATCGCCATCGTGGCCATGGCCCTGAACGATGCCCTGTTCGGGTGGGTGACCCGGTGCGGCGCCGGCCTCCCGCTCGCCCTCATACTGACCTTTCTCGCCGCGCTGACCTATGAGCGAAGCCGGGCCTGGCTGGCCGCCGGACTGTGCGCGGTGCTGGCCTTCGCGGTGGTGGCGGTCGACGCCACCACCGGGCCCGGCGTGATCGGCCTGGTCCTGCCGGTCGTCCTGATCGTCTACGGGATCGGCTGGGCCGCCCGGCACCGCGCCGTGGTGAACCGGGAGCTCAAGGCCCGCAACGCCGAACTGCAGCAGCTGCGGGACGAGCGGGCCAGCTTGGTGATCAGCGATGACCGGGCGCGGCTGTCCCAGCAGCTCGACGGCCTCCTCCAGGTGCGCCTGGCCCAGCTGAGCACGGCGGCCGAGTCGGCCGAGGGCCTGCCGCCGGAGCAGGCGAGGGTGCTGCTGGAATCGATCGAAACCGACAGCCGGCAGACGCTGGACGACATGCGCGAGATCGTGGGGCTGCTCCGCGGGGGCGACGCGACCCTGGCCCCGACCCCTACCGTCGCCCATCTCGAAGCGCTGCTGGCCCAGCACCAGTCCGAGCACGCGCGGCTCACCGTGACCGGCAACCCGCGGTCGCTGCCGGCCAGCGTCGAGCTGTCGGCCTACCGCATCGTCGAGCACCTGATCACCGTGCTCGCCGATCGGGTGGACGCGCCTATCGCGGTCGCGCTCCGGTTCGACGAGGCGGCGCTGGAGATCCACGTGTCCGGGCCGGTCTGCAAGGGCGCCGAGGTCAAGGAGGTTGTGGCCCGCGCCAAGGAGCGCGCCCGCCTGCTCGGCGGCACGCTCGAGGTGAAGATCGCCCGGGGACGGGCCGGTGCGGTCGCTCAGCTGCCCGTGCTCGGCTGACGTCGGAGGATGGCCGTGCGCCGGTTGGAGCAGGCGGGGATCGCGCTGGTGATCCTCCTCCTGATCGCGCTCCCGATCGCGGTGCACGGCTGGCCGGCCAGCGTGACCGGCAACGTCTTCGCCGCCTCGCTGCTGGTGGGCGGCCTGGTGCTGGTGTGGTGGCGTACCCATCCCCGCCTGGTCGTCTTTCTCGGGGGCGCCCTGTGGCTGGTGGCCGACTTCCTCGGCCGGAACCCGAACATGTGGTTCCCCGACCCGTCCCTGGCCCTCCTAGCCGTCCTGGCGGCGGTGGCCGCGCTGACCTGGGCCGGCCGGGCCGCTTGGCTGGCCGCGCTCGGCCTGGGGGTCTACCTGTACATCCTGTGGCTGATCGAACCGGCCATCAGCCCGGTCGCAGTGGTCATGTTCAGCGTGCCTGGCTTCCTGGCCGGCACGGTACTGCGGTTGCGTCGCGAAGCCGTGGACGAACTGGGCCGGCGGGGCCGCGAGCTGGAAGAGGAGCGCGAGCTTTTCGCCCAGATCGCGCTGCGGCACGAACGGGCCCGCATCGCCAGCGAACTGCACGACATCATCGGCCACGCGATCAGCGTCATGGTCATCCAGGCCGCCGCGGGCCAGCGCCTGGTCGGCCGCGACCCGGTCCGGGCCCAGCAGGCCTTCGTCGCCATCGCCGAGTCCGCCCGGCAGGGCCAGGAAGACCTGAACCGGCTGGTCGAGCTGCTCGACGGCACCGAGACCGGGGCCGGTGGCCCCGACCTGACCCTGATCGAGGAGGTCGTGACCCGGGCGGCCCGCAGCGGGCTGGACGTGACCTGCCGGTTCGCCGGGGATCAGGACGCTGTGGCCGTCGGCACCGCCCACATCGCCTTCCGCGTGGTCCAGGAGAGCCTCACCAACGCGCTCCGCCACGCCCCCGGCGCGGCGGTCCGGGTGCTGGTCGACGGCTCCGGCACCGGCCTGGTCGTCCGGGTGGAGAACGACCGCTCGGTCCAGGAACGGCTGGACCTGGCCGGCACCGGCCGCGGCCTGGCCGGCCTGCGCGAGCGCGTCCAGGATCGGGGCGGTCAGCTGCTGGCCGGCCCGACTCCGCACGGCGGCTGGCGGGTCGAAGCGACCCTGCCGGGCTGATCACCGGGGCCGGGCTACCGTCCCGCGGCCTGATTCCTGCTCGGGCCGGCCAGGGCGGCCGCGAGCTCGGTCGCACCGTCGCCGGACACCTGCGGGAGGGCGGCCAGGCGTCCCGCCGACAACAGCAGGATGGCACCGATCGGTGCGCTCACCGGCGGCCCGTGACCGGCGCTCCAGGCCACATCGGTGGCGGTGACCCGGAACCGGTCCAGGACATGCCGGGCCGGAAACGGTGGCGGCCAGCGCATCGTCCAGATCCGGGTCGCGGCCACCGCCGCGGCCTCGGGCGGCATCGGATGGGCCCGGCTGAGCGGGATCGCGATGTCCTGGGCGTGGACCAGGACGTCGATGAGGGTCTCCCGGTAGGTGACCCCGAAATTGTGCCGCCGCGAGCCGGCCGTCCCGCGGATCTCAGCAATGATCTTCGCGGCCGGCCAGGCTGCGGCCCGCTGACGGGCCCGGTCAGCGATCGCCCGTTCGGTGTTGCCCCGGTACGCGACCATCATGCCGGCGGCGGCGCGGGCGCCCAGCTGCTGCAGGGTCAGGTGCGCGGCCACGTCCCGGACGGTCCAGCCCGCGCACAAGGACGGCTGATCCCAGTCCCGGTCCGCCAGCTCATCGAGCAGCTCCGCCACCCGCCGCCGCTCGGCGGCGATCACCGGCCAGACCTGATCGCGATCAAGGACGACGGTGGTCGACGGGCGCCTGATCATGCCGGTACCTTCCGTCGCGGCGGCTGGATGAGCGCGGTGACGAGCGCGGAGATCTGCGGCAACGGGTCGAAGGCGGGGTCCGGCCCGGCCAGCTGGTGCAGGACGACGCCGGTCCAGTGGTTCATGATCACCGGCGCGTCGTGCCCGGGATCGGCCGAGCCGGCGATGCGGACCCAGTTGGTGAACCAGGCGTTGACCCGGGCCCCGGTGTCCAGCAGCTGCTCCCGCAGCGGCGGGTGGATGGCCGCCTCGAGGAGGATCGCGTACCGGGCCAGCGTCAGCGTGCGGTTGGGGCCAGTGGCTTCCCGGGCGAATTCGGCCAGCGCCCCGGCCAGCTGCCCGGGGGTGGTGGGGCAGACCCGCGCGGCGATCTCTTCCCAGCTGGCCCGTTCCCGGTCGGCGAACCGCCCGGTCACCGCCTCAAGCAGGGCGTCGCGGGTCCGGAACAGGTTGGAGGCCGACCCGGCCGGCAGGCCCGCGGCCGCGTCGACGGCGCGGTGGGTGAGCCCGTGGATACCGGCCTGCCCGACCACGGTGATCGCGGCGTCCAGCAGGCTCTCGCGGCGGCCGCCCATGGCGTCACACTACCATCGTAGTCTAAATAACAACAGATGTAGTGACCGCATCGACGGCTGGATCACTATCAGCGGACCCCGTGCGGCACGGCGTGCCGCCCTCTAGTGGGACCGTGCCCTGGATGAGGAGGTCCGACGTGCTGGTCACCGGCCGGGTACCCGGCTGGGCGGCCCCCCAGCCGGAGACGATGGAGCTGATCCGCGACCGGGGCGTCACCTGCGTCGGCACCGACGGCCTGTCGATCGGCCGGGCCGCGCCCTGGCCGTCCTGCCCGGGCCCTAGCGGCGCGCCAGGCGGCGCTCGGCCTTGCTTCCGTTACGTGATGTGCGCTGGGACACCGAGGTCACCGCCGAGTCGGTCTGGCGCAGAGCCTTGGCGGTCCGGGTGGACGGATCGCGGCGCTCGGCGGCCCGGGCCAGGCGATGGACGATCGCCCGGGCCAACGGCAGCGCGATTGCCAGCAGCAGCCACCTCCGCAGGCGCCGGGAGAAAAATATCCACATGCTCAAGTCCCTTCGTCGTTCCCCGCCAGATGGTTGGCGCTACCCGCCACAGGCCGGATCAACCGTTCCCGGTGGCCCGGCCGCCTGTGAGCTCCAGACCCAGCTGGGCCAGCAGCGCGGTCTGGTCCCACAGGGTGCGGTGGGACGCGACCAGCGACCGCTCGACGGTCACGATCGAGATCGCCAGCACCTCGACCGGGCGGTGGGTGGCGGCCACCCCCGGCAGCAGCCACGGCAACTCCCGGTCGTGGGTGAAGGCGACCATGTCCTCCTGGGCGACCCGCCAGCGGTCGAAGGTCCGGGACAGCCGGCGGAAGGCCAGGTCGGCGGGCAGGTGCGGCGTGACGTCCTCGGCCAGGTAACGCCGCAGGTCATCGCCGCTCGCCCCGGTGCCGGCAGGGATGTTGGTCAGCGTGCAGCCGGGGGTGGCGAGCCTCATCGCCGCCGCGAGGTCCGGGCTGGAGTAGACCGCCGCCTGGAACGCGTCCCTGATCCGCGCGACTTCGACCATGCGATCCTGGACGGCTTTGGTCATACCATCCAGCCTACGATCCGGAGCTCAGGCGGGGTACTGGTCGTGCCGGGCCCACACCTCGAGCCAGTCCTGGTCGGTCATCGTGCGGCCGGACGAGCGGATCTCGGCCAGCTCGGTGAAGTACCGCTCCCGGGGCGGACCCGGCGCGAACAGGATGAGCATCCGGGCGGCCGCGCCGCTCTCATTGGAGAAAGCGTGGATCCCGCCCTGCGGCACGTAGAGGAAGTCGCCCTTTACCGCGTCGATCCAGGTCTCCCCGTTGAACAGCCGGACCGTGCCTTCCGTGACATAGAAAGATTCCGAAAAGGTCTTGTGGAAGTGGGGATCCGCGCCGCCCGGGGTTCCGCTCATGTTCCACTCGAACAGGCCGTACTGGTCGTTGGTGGCCGAGCCCGGCGCGGTGAACACCACGTGGGTCCCGGACGGATAGGTCACCGACGGCACCTCGCCGCCGGAACGGTAGCGGGCGCTCACTTCACCGACGTCTTTGCTGTATGACACAGCCGAATCTCCCCGTGCGAACGTGTCCGACGGACAGCAGGCTAAGCCCGGGCCGTCCGGCCCGCGAGCATTCCCCGCGGAGGCACTGACCACAGCGGCTCAGTGCCCAGCCCGGCGGCGGCGAGAATGACGTTGGCGGCCATGATCCCGGTGACGGCGGCGCGTTCCATCAGCGCGCAGGGGAACGGCGCCGCCACCCAGTCGCCCGCCAGCGTCAGCCCGGGCACCTCGGTGCGGACCGCCGGGGTGGTCCCGTGGGCACCGACGGGGAAGCCGGCCGCGTCGGTGCCGACCTGGCAGCGCTGGTCGATCGGGCTCAGGCGCGACACCTCGGGCCAGAGGACCTGGAGCTCGGTCAGCATGCTGGCGCCGAGAACGGCCGCGCTGGTACCGGGCGGGCAGGCGTAGGCGTGCAGTTCGATCACTGACCCGCCGGTCCGCTCGTGCCACTGGCGCGCACCCGCCTCGAAGCGGTGGTACACCGTGACCGAATCGAGCAGACCGGGATCGGCGATGCTGGTGAACTGGGCCCGGGCCGGGTCGACGTCGCCGTCGAGCCAGTAACGGGCGACCGCGTACGGCGGTCCGGTGCGCGGTTCGGCCGCGACGGCGGCCAGGCGCGCGTCACCCGCGGTGGCACCCGGTGAGGCACCGAGGATCGGCGCGGCCGCACCGGCATCGGTGGCCAGTATCACCTCATCGGCGGTCAGCACCTCGCTGCCGTCGGTGGCGACCTGCCAGTGACCGTCCGGCTCGCGGTTCAGGCGGCTGACGGCAGTGCCGGTCTCGATCCGGACGCCCCGCTGCTCCAGGTAGCGGGTCAGCGGCGCCCAGATGGCGGTCTGGTAGTCGGCGTGCGGGGCGTCCATGCTCAGGCCCTCGGGGTTGCCCAGGAAGAAGAAGTGGAACATCGCCACCAGCTCGGCCGCGGACATCGTGCCAGGATCGTTGAAGAACGAGTGGGCGAAGACGTTGAACAGCATCACCCGGGCCCGCCGGGGAAGGCGCAGCGCCGCGAGGAACTCCTCGGCGCTGAGCCGGTCCAGGCGCACGTAGGTTTTTTCCGGGTCGAAGGTGAGCAGGTTGGCGCCGAGAGCCAGGTTGGCCCGGGCCACGTCCCGTATCCGCAGGCTGGGCGATCGGAGGGCCAGGGCGAACAGGCTCAGCGGCGGTGCCGGCGGCAGCCGGCCGAAATCCTCCGGGGGCCAGCTCGCCGAGATGACTGGGTAACTGCCCAGCGGATGCAGCAGCGGCGTGGCCCCGGTGCCGACCCGGCGCAGTATCCGCCGCCAGTTGTAGTACTGCCGGAAGAAGCCGTGAAAACCATGGTCGACCAGCTGCTCGGTGCCGTCGGGCAGGGTGTGCGGATCCGTGCCGAGACGTCCGCCCAGCCGGCCGGCTGCCTCACAGAGCGCGACGGGCAGCCCACGTTCGGCCAGTACCACGGCGGCGGAGACACCGGCGATCCCGCCGCCGACCACGACGACCCTGGGGGCCCGGGCCGTCACCGCAGCCGGGCGGTCCAGCGGCACGCTGGCAACCCGCGAGCGTACTCCTGCCATGCGTCCCGCCAGCCTGGACACTGAGATCATGGGGCCGAGCTACCCCGGGAAGGCCGGGTCCAACTGGGTCAGGCGACAAGCGTGCCGCCGTCGACGACCGAGACGGTGCCGGTGACGTAGTCCTGATCCATCAGGGCCAGGTAGGCCCGGGCCACGTCGCCGGTCTCGGCCACCCGCCCGAGCGGCAGCCGTTCGCCGGTGGCGCGGTACATCGCCTCCTGCTCCTGCTGGCCCAGCCCCGACCACAGCGGGGAGCGCACCACGCCCGGCGCGACCGCGTTGACCCGGATCGGCGCCAGCTCCACCGCCAGTGAGCGGACGACCGAGACCATGGCGCCGGACGCGGCCGCGCCCAGCGTCCAGCCCCGGCCGCCCTTGAACGCGGCCGTGCCGCTGGTGAGCGTGACCGAGCCGGACCCGGACAGCCGCGGGACCGCGAGCCGGACGGCGTCGAGCGCGTGGACCAGCCGCAGGGCCAGGAACGACCGGCCGGCCTCGACCGTATAGTCGGCCAGCGGCAGCCCGGCCAGCGGGTCGCCGGCGGTGTAGGCGAAGTGGTCGAAGGGACCGACGCCGTCGAAGAACACGGCCAGCGACTCACTGGAGGTGGCGTCGACGACGTGGCCGGTGATGCCGTCCGGCAGCTGCCCGAGGGCGCGCTCGACCGAGGCCGGGTTGCGGGAGCCGATGATGACGGAGGCGCCGGCCTGCGCTGCGGCCCGGGCGACGGCGAGGCCGATGCCGCTGGTGGCACCCAGCAGGACGACGCGGGAAGTCTTGGTGAGAGGCATGCCCTCAGCCTGGCGCCGAGGCCGCGCCGGTGTCCAAGACCTCTTTCCCCTGGTTCGATACCCGCAGGGCATCGGCGTTCCGGACGGCGAACTCGACCGCCGCCAGCCGGCGGTGCGGCACCCAGGCGAGGACGACCTCGTTCGCCGCCAGACCGTCCACCGGCCGGTAGCAGACGTCCGGGCGATGGTAGAACCGGGCGGTGGAGGCGGGCAGCACGGCGATACCCCGGCCGGCCGCGACGTGTTCCAGCTTCTCCTCGACCGCCCGGGGCCGCGGCGTACCGCCGGGCGCGGCGAGCGGATGGCCGGCCGGCAGCGCCGCCACCCGGGGCTCGGTCAGCAACGGCACGGTGTCCAGCCCCTGCACCGCCGCGGGCAGCCGGACCAGGCTCAGATCGATCCGCCCGTCGCGCAGCATCGTGACCTGGTCGTCCCAGCTGGTGCGGACCATTTCAATATCGAGAGCGGGGAACCGGTCCGCCAGCAGCTGCACTAGCGGCGACACGACCAGCCCGGGCATGAAGCCGACCGCCAGCCGCTGGCCGCCCCGGGCCAGCCCCGCGGCCCGCCGCTCGAGGGCATCGGCCGAGGCCAGGACCGCCTGGGCGTCCGCCAGGAGCGTGCGGCCGGCCGCCGACAGGGCGGTGCCGCGAGCGGACCGGTCGAACAGCGTCACCCCTAGCTCCCGCTCCAGGACCGCGATCTGGCGGCTGAGGACCGGCTGGGCGATGTGCAGCCGCGCGGCCGCCCGCCCGAAGTTCAGCTCCTCGGCGACCGCGACGAAGTACTGCAGCCGGCGCACGCTGATCTCGCTCACGCGCCCCAGCGTAAGCCCCGGTCAGATCCGGGGGCGGACCGATGAGTCCGGTGCGGCTGCCACGTCTGTGCTGTGATCGTTGACGACGAAAGGCGGATCAGTGGCTGACCTGGATGACCTGCTGCAGGGGTACGTGGACGACGGATCGCTGCCGGGGGCGGTGGCGGTGGTGGCGCGCGGCGGCCGGACCGAGGTGGCCGCGGTCGGCTCGGTCGCGGTCGGCGGCGCCCCGATGACCGGCGACTCGATCTTCCGCATCGCCTCGATCACCAAGCCGATCACCGCGGCCGCGGTCATGATGCTGGTGGAGGACGGCCGGATCGCGCTGGAGGACCCGGTCGGCCGGTGGCTGCCCGAGCTGGCCGCGCCGAGCGTCGTGCGCACGCCGGCCAGCCCGGTCGACGACGTGGTGCCGGCCACCCGGCCGATTACCGTGTTCGATCTGCTCAGCTCCCGGGCCGGGTACGGCTTCGCGTCCGATTTCACGCTCCCGGCCGTCCAGGCGCTGTTCGCGGTGCAGAAGGACGGCCGCGAGCCGGCCAGCTTCCTGCCGCCCGACGAATGGGTGGCCGCGCTGGCCGGGATACCGCTGGTCTACCAGCCGGGCGAGGCGTGGCTGTACGACACCTGCTCCACCCTCCAGGGCGTGCTGATCACCCGGGTGACCGGCCAGCCGCTGCCGGAGTTCCTGGCCGAGCGGGTGTTCGGGCCGCTGGGCATGACCGACACCGCCTTCGAGGTGCCGGCCGCCCAACGGGACCGGTTCACCAGCTACTACCGCCATGACCCGGCCGGCGGCCTCGAGCTGGCCGACGGGCCCGACGGCCAGTGGAGCCACCTGCCCGCCAACCCGCTCGGCAACGGCGGGCTGGCCGGGACGGCCGGCGACTGGCTCGCGTTCGGCCGGATGCTGCTGGCCGGCGGCACCGCCGCCGACGGCCGCCAGCTGCTCACGGCCGGCTCGGTCCGGCTGATGACCACCGACCACACCACCGCCCGGCAGCGCGAGATCGGCCAGCTGTTCCTGGAGGGCCAGGGCTGGGGCTTCGGCGGCTCGGTGGACGTCGCCGCGATCGATCCGTGGAACGTGCCGGGCCGCTACGGCTGGGTGGGCGGGACCGGGACGTCGGCCCACATCGTCCCCTCGACCGGCACCATCGCCATCCTGCTCGCCCAGGTGGCCGCCGACAACCCGGTCCCGCCCCAGTGGATGCGGGACTTCTGGCGGTACGCCCAGGCGGGCTGATCAGGGGGCGAACTGTCAGCAGGTCAGGCCCGTGATCTCGGCCGCGGCCCGCCGGCCGGACCGGATCGCCCCTTCCATCAGGCCGAAGAACTCGGTGCTGGTTTCGGTGCCGGCCCAATGGACGCGCCCGTGGGGCGCGGTCAGGTGGGGGCCGAGCGTGAGCCAGTCGCCAGGGCCGAACAGCGCGGCGTAACAACCGCGGCTGTACGGCTCGCTCAGCCAGTCCGTGATGTGCAGCCCGCTGGGCGGGGGCAGCCCCGGAAACAGATCCTGGATCTGAGCGAGGATCGCCGCCCGGCGGCTCGCGTCGTCGAGGAGCGTGAACGCGCGGGCCTGCCGCCCGGTGACGAATCCCGTCAGCACCCCGGCGCCGCCCGGCGGGGAATCGTCCACCGTCGACAGCAACGGGCCGCCCGCGCTCACCGACCACCCGGACAGGCCGTGGTCGCGCCACCATGGCTCCGGGTAGATCAGGTGGACCTTGATCGCGCACCCCCGGCCGGTGGCGCGGGTCGCCCGCCGTGCGGGCAGGGCCGGGCAGAACTCGATGGCGTCGGCGAGCAACGGCGGCACCGCCATCACGACAGCATCGGCCTCGTGGCGGGCCCGATCGGTCCGGACCGACACGCGCGTGCCGTCCTGCCCGATCCAGCGGACCGGCTCAGCCAGCCGGACCTGGTCGCCGAGCTTGGCCGCGAGGAGGTCGCACAGCTGGTGGGCCCCGCCGTCCACCCGCGCCGCCTGGGCGCCGCCCTCGAATGCGTTGAGGTAGCGGATCCCGCCGCCGGATCGCAGGTAAAAGGCCATGTGCAGCGTTGACACGTCGGCCGGGTCGGCGGCCATCATCTCGCCGAGGAACAGCGGGAAGAACCTCCGCACGTCGTCGTGGACGTCGCTGCCGTCCAGCCAGTCGGCGACGGTCTGGCGGTCGAGTCGTGCGGAGTCCGGGGTCAGCCAGGGAGCATCGGTCCGGACCGCCGCCGTCTGCTCATACAGCCGGTCGAACAGGTCACCGAGGGCGACCGCGTTGAGCGGCGGGAAACGGCCAGCGGTACTCTGCGGGGCGTCACCGAACGAGAACCTGCTCAGACCGGTCATGGTGGTCGCCACGGTCGTCAGGCCGAGCCCTCCGATCATGGACCTGAGCTCGGTGTGCCGATCGCCGAGATAGGCAGCACCGCGGTCGGCCCACTGCCCGGGCGCCACCTCGACGCCGTGGGTGCGCCCGCCGACCCGTTCCCGCGCCTCCAGGACGGTCACGCCGAGCCCACGGGCCGCGAGCTCGGCCGCTGCGGTCAGGCCGGCCAGGCCGGCTCCGACGACGATGACGCTCATTCAGGGGCGCTCTTGATCAGCGCTGCCAGCGCGGCCGGCGAGGCCGCGGCGATGAGCTGGACAATGGTGAGCTCCACGTCGTACTGCCGGGCCACCGCGCTGAGCACGCGGGTGGCGAGCAGCGAGTCTCCACCCTGATCGAAGAAGTCCGTATCGGGCCCGACCCCCTCTGTTTCCAGGATCCGCCGGAACAGGCCGACTATGTCGTCGACGGTGGGGCTGGTGGGAGCGGGCATCGGCTACCTCCTGACGGCCGGGCGGGCAGTTGCGTACGTCTCGTGGGTCCGCCGCCGGTCGACCTTGCCGCTGGCCGTATGGACCAGTTCCGGTACGACGGTGACGCGGGCCGGCACCAGGTGCCGGGCGCTGTGCCCGCGCAGATAGCGGAGAATGCCGGACGCCAGCTCAGCGGGATCGGCCGGGCCGCGTGACGTCACGTAGGCGACCAGCACCGTGTGATCACCGGCCGGCGCACCGACGACCGCCGCCGCCGCGACGGCCGGGTGACCGCAGAGCTGGGCCTCGACCTCACCGGGGCTGACGCGGATTCCCCGGACCTTGATGTCGTCGTCGAGCCTGCCCTGATGGAAAACCACACCGTCCGGGAAACGGCGGATCCGGTCGCCGGTCCGGAAGAACCGCCCGGAGTCCAGCGTGATGAAGCGTTCGGAGGTGGCTTCCGGCATCCCGCGATAGCCGAGCGCCACCGACGGCCCGCCGATCAGCAACTCGGCGCCGGCTCCGATCCGCTCGGTCACGTGCGGCAGCGCCCGGCCGAGGGGGACCGTGGGGCCGGCCGCCGGTACGGCCTGCGGGCCGTACAGGTCGATCGCGTGGGTGACGAGCGTGGTCTCGGTGCAGCCGTAGGTGTTGATGAGCCGCACCCGGTCCGCCCCGTCCAGCGACCGCCAGTCCTCGACCCGGGCTGGCCGGGCCGCCTCACCCCCGATCACCATCGTGCGCAGGCTGTCCGGCAGAGGGGCGCCCTCCTCCGTGAGCCAGCTGACGAACTCGTGCCAGAACGCGGTCGGCAGATCGAGCACGCTGATCCGGGACCGGTCGATCAGCTTGAGAAAGCGCGGGAACGAGCCGGAGTAGGCGTCGTGGCCGAACACGAGCGTGGCACCGCCGGTCACCGTGGTGAGGATTTCCTCGAAACAGGTGTCCCAGCTGAGCGACGCGAACTGCAGCACCCGGTCTCCGGGGCCGACGTCCATCACCGCCCGCAGCGACGTGACCGCGGCCGCGATGGCCCGGCGCGGGGTGACCACCGGCCGGGGACGACCGGTGGATCCAGAGGTGAACAGGATGTAGGCGGGATCCTCCGGTTCGGCCACGACGATCGTCCCCCCGCCGGCCGGGAGACCGCGGGGGAGGGCGCCATCGGATCGGCTGTCGATCAGTGCCCGGCATTGCGCCGCCGCCACCAGGTCCGCGATCCGGCGCGGGGGGAATTCCGGGTCGATCGGGCAGTACGCACCGCCGGCCGCCAGCACCCCCAGCAGGGCGGCGACCGTACCTGCCGACCGGGTGGTCAGTACTCCCACGGCCCCCGGCCTGGCCGCGAGGGCAGCCGCGACGCCTCGCACCCGGTGTTCCAGCTGGGCATAGGTCACCGGCTCCTCGTTGTCGATGATCGCGATGCCGTCGGGGGCACGACCGGCCGTGCGCAGGAAGGCAGCCAGAACGTCAGCGTCGTCAAGGCGGGCGGGCAACGGTGCACCTCCGAAATTACTGACCAGTAGCATCTCCAATCCGGTGGCCGCTATCAAGGGCCGGTGCCGTCATAGACGGAGACCGCCGGCCGCTGGCTCGGGGCCGCCCGCCTGCGGATGGCCGCAGGAACCGGCGCTGACCAGGGGCGAACGCTTTCGGCTGCGGGTGGCAATTCCCAGGTGTGAGGCAATCCAGAGACGAGGAGGGCCATGACATCTGATCCGGATGATGCGGAGTTGATCGCCCGGTCGCTCGACGGCGACCAGGATGCGTTCATCGAGGTGGTCCGGCGGCACGAGGCAGCCGTGGGGGCCTACCTCGCGCGGCGGGCCGGCCGGGACCTGGCCGAGGATCTCCTCGGCGAGGTGTGGGTGGCGGCGCTGGCGTCCCGGGCGACCTACGATCGCTCGTTCCCCGACGCCCGGCCGTGGCTGTTCGGCGTGGCCCGCAACACGCTCCGGCGGCACTGGCGATCCCGCCCGGCCGAGCAGCCGGTGGCGGACCTGACCGGCCTGGCGGCCGGCTGGGATCCGTGGACCGCGGTCGACCACCGCGTCGACGTCGGGTCGGTGCTGCGGTACGCGCTGGCGCTGCTCCGGCCGCCCCAGCGGGAGATCTTGACCCTGGTCGCCTGGGAGGACCTGACCGTCGCGGACGCCGGGCGGGTGCTCGGGATGCCGCCGGGCACGGCCCGCCGCTGCCTGCACCAGGCCCGCCTGACGCTGCGGAACGCACCGGGGGTGGCGGCGTTGCTGGCCGATCAGTACACGGTGAAAGGAGCCAACCGATGATGGATGAGATGGATCTGCTGAGCGGCCTGAAGACCGTGGAACCGCCCCGGCCGCGGGCGTACGAGGAGGCCAGGGCCGTGCTGCGGACGGCCATGGCCGTCGAGGCCCTGGAAGTGGCGCCCGAAGCGAAGATCCCCCCGCGCCGCCGGGCCCGCTGGGGCACCCGCCGCACGGCCGGCTTCGGCGCCGCCGCCCTGGCCGCCGCGGCCGCGGCGGTAGCGCTGGTGGTGACATCGCTCCCGGCGTCCAGCCAGCACGCCGCGGCGACCGGCCAGCCGTCGTCGAAGGCGAAGACGGGCGCCGCGAACCCGGTCCTGACCCAGCTGGCCGCGAACATCACCGTCCCGCAGGTCAAGCTGCCCGGCAACGCGACGCTGGAGATCCGCAACCAGTCGCCCACCAGCGTCACGCCCGGCGACAACGGCCTCGACCTGTACACCGACGACGGCACCTACTACTGGGGCTACGACCGGAGCGACCTGCTCCAGTCGATCACCAGCCGCCAGGATGTGGGCCAGGGTGCGTTCAAGCGCTCCATCGCGGCGGCGCTCGTGGCCGCCAAGGGGAACGTCGCCACCGGGCGTTCCCTGATGTCCGTGGCCAACTTCATCCCCGGCAGCAAGCCGAACATGGTCCAGGCCCAGCAGGCCGAGATCGAGAAGCTCAAGGCCATCGACAAGCAGCGGCACGTCAAGTACACCCCGCCGAAGCCGCTGAACGCACAGCAGCGGCAGGAGCAGACCGACAACCTCATCTGGATGAACTCGAACTACGCGCTGACCGCGGCGCCGGAGAACCCCAACGTCCGGGCCGGCGTGCTCCGCATCATGGCGACCATGCCGGACGTCAAGGTCGCGCACACCACCACCGGCGGCCAGCCCACGCTGACGCTGTCGGACAGCTGGCCCAAGCTCGCCGGAGACGACACGGAGTCGCTGGTCATCAACGCCCGCACCGGCCTGCCGATCGCCTCGTTCGACAACGGCCCGGGTCAGCCGTCCGCCTCGACCTACTACCACTCCAGGCGGGTGACGCTCGCCGCCGTCGAAGCCGGCAGGTTCTGACCCGTCACCAGCGGCACCGTGCGGGCTGCCCGGTCACCGGGCAGCCCGCACGTGTGTGGTCGCGAGGCGGCCGGCCCTCTTCAGGCTAGGCGGCCCGCGTAGCGGCGGCGGAAGCCGTCACCGGTGCTGGCGGTGATCACCACGTCGTAGTAGCCGTCCTGGTTGACCGGCCAGCTGACGGTCTTGGCGCTGCCGCCCGCCACGGTGACCTTCCTGGTGCCGCCCTCATAATCGTTCGCGGTGAGGGTGTAGGTGATCGGCTGCCGGCCCTCGCTGGCCAGGGTGAGCGCGACCGTCCGCGACCGCAGGGCGGCGCTGACGGCGGGGATCTGGCCGCTCTTCTGGGCGGCCGGCACCACCGTGCCCGCGAAGCTGGTCAGGAACCCGTCGGCGCCGTACACCGAGAATGCGTACTTGCCGGCCGTCAGCGCCGCGTCCCAGACGTAGGACCCGGACCGGTGCGGCTGCACCGTGACCGGCGTCGGGGGGGACGTCAGCAACGCGTCCGGGTAGACGGCGAACGAGGCGCCGACCTTGCCGGTGTTGGTCAGGGTGGCGGTGACCTTGCTGGCCGAGCGGTTGACGGTCACGTCCGCGTGCAGCCGGAGGTTGCTCGGCCGGTGCGGCCGGGTGCCGGGCTCCTGGGCGGGCATCTTCTGGGCGCCCTCGGCCGGCGGGGTGGTCGAGCCGCCGGTCAGCTGGGTCAGCGCCCAGGTCTGGTCGAGCGTGGGGATGTTCTTCGGGATCGAGAAGTCCGGGTGCCTGAAGTCGAACGCGGTGGTCAGGTCGCCGGTCACCGACGCCCGCCACGGGGTGACGTTGGCCGGCCGCACCCCGGTCCAGGTGGCCAGGAAGTGGAGCATCGAGGTGTGGTTGTAGACGTTGGAGTCGACGTAGCCGCCCCGCGTCCACGGCGAAGCGATGATCATCGGGACCCGGGTCCCGGGGCCGATCGGCAGCCCGCCGATGTACTCGTCGGTGACGCTCGTTTCCGGGAACGGCGGGAGCTGGTGGTCGAAGAACCCGTCGTGCTCGTCGTAGGTGACGAACAGCGCGGTGTTCTTCCACAGCTCCGGGTTGGCGAACAGCGTCTGCAGCACCGTGTTCACGTAGTGCGCGCCGTAGTCGGGAGTGTAGGAGGGGTGCTCGCAGTAGCCGGCCGGGGCCACGATCCACGACACCTGCGGCAGCTTGTTGTTCTTGACGTCGCTGATGAACGAGGAGAGCACGTAGGCGGCGTGGGTCTTGCTCAACGCCGGCGCGCCCGCCTCGCTCTGCCACGGGGTGACCGCGCCGCGGGACGCCAGCACCCCGGTGCCGCCTTTGGTGCTGTTGGTGGTGTTGTACTGCTGGTAGAACCACAGCGGGTTGTCGCCGAAGTCGCCCAGGAAATACTCGGGGAAGTCGCCGCTGTCCCCGACCTGGTCGTTGGTGTACACCTGCCAGCTGACCCCGGCCTTCTGCAGCAGCTCGGGGTAGGTGGTGACCTCAGGCGTCCCCGCGTCCGGCCCGAAGTCGACCTTGTAGTCGTCCGGGTTGCTGATAAAGCCGGACGACGTGCCGGTCCACCAGTACATCCGGTTGGGGCTGGTGGGCCCCATGATCGCCTGGTGGTAGCCGTCGCAGATGGTGAAGGCATCGGCCATCGCGTACTGGAACGGGATCTCGTCCCGGGTGAAGTAGCCCATCGTCTCTTCGGTCTTGGCCGCCACCCAGTTGTTCCACAGGCCGCCGTTCCGGGCCTCGTGGTCACCGTCCCAGCTGTGGTCGAGGTCGCCGTCGATCTGGTCGGTGAGGTTGTAGGGCAGCAGGTACCCGAGGTCGGTACGGGTCTTGTCGGGCTGCTGGAAGATGTTGGTCCCGTCCGCGTAGCTGAGGATCTGCTTGTCGCCGAATCCCCGGACCCCCCGCAGCGTCCCGAAGTAGTGGTCGAAGGACCGGTTCTCCTGCATGAGGATGACGACGTGCTTCACGTCGGCGATGGTCCCGGTCCAGCCCTTGGGCAGCGCGTTGGCGGCCGCCGCCGAGCTGCCCTTGACCGCGGCCGCCGCCGCGCCGCTGCTGGCGCCGGTCGCGGCCGCCGCGGCCGCGCCGAGCCCAGTGGCTTGCAGAAAGCGGCGCCGGCTGACTCCTGAGTCACGCGGCCCGTCCGAACTGGTCATGTTGGCTCCCACCCTGTTGACGCTAAATGGGCGTACTTGTTCTGACAAGTTGCCAGTGTCAGGCAAGTGCTCAGTCTGGGCGGGTCAGGCCGCGCGGAAGTGAACACCCCGTGTCGATCTCTGGACGCCAAAATCAACACGTCGGCGTCAGCGGCGTCCGGCCTGGACGACGCCGCCGGCGCAGACGGAGGCGCCGGCGCCTGACCCCGGTCAGGGTGGCGCCGGCACCTGCCCCCGTCAGCCGGCGAAGGCGCGCAGGCTCTCCTTGAGCGACCCCATCGTGGCCAGGACCGCGGTCGGCTCGTAGCCGCAGTGGGCCATGCAGTTGTCGCAGCGCGGGTCCTTGCCCCGGCCGAAGCTGTCCCAGTCGGTGTCCTCCAGGAGTTCCTTCCAGGTCTCGGCGTACCCGTCGTCCAGCAGGTAGCAGGGCTTCTGCCAGCCCTTGAGGCAGTACAGCGGCACACCCCAGGGCGTGCACTCGAAGTCCGCCTTGCCCTCGAGGAAGTCCAGATAGAGCTGGGAGTGGTTGAACCGCCACTTCTTCCGGCGGCCCTCCGCGAACGCCTTGCTGAACAGCTCGCGGGTCTGGGCCACGCCGAGGAACCGGTCCTGGTCGGGCGCCTTGTCGTACGCGTACCCGGGCGCGATCTCCAGCCGGTCGACGCCGAGCTCGTCGTTGATGTAGTCGAGGGTTTCGATCAGGTCCTGCGGGGTCTCGGTGTTGAACACGGTGGTGTTCGTGTAGACCTGGAAGCCCTTTTCCTTGGCCAGCTTGATCGCCGTGACGGCCTGCTCGAACACGCCTTCCTTGGAGACGGCCTCGTCGTGCCGGGCACCGACGCCGTCCAGGTGGACCATCCAGGCGAAGTTCTTGTTCGGCTTGAACTTGTGGATGTGCTTGGGCAGCAGCACGGCGTTGGTGCAGAGGACCACGAACTTCTTGCGCTTGAGCAGCTCCTGCGTGATCACGTGGATCTTCGGGTGCATGAGCGGCTCGCCCCCGGCGATCGAGACCATCGGCGCGCCGCACTCCTCGACCGCGGCCACCGCCTGCTCGACCGGCATGCGCTGCTTCAGGATCGAGGCCGGATGCTGGATCTTGCCGCAGCCCGCGCACGCGAGGTTGCAGGCGAACAGCGGCTCCAGCTCCATGATCAGCGGATACTTCTCGACCCGCTTGATCTTCTGCTTCATCAGGTAGGTCCCGAGCTTCACCGTCAGGTGGAGTGGCATGGCCATGGTTTCGTTGCCTCCCGTGTCCCCCGCATGCAGTCTGTGTGGAACATACAAGCTGTATGTCTCATGATGTATGTATGGCAGCGAAACCGCAACCGCGCCGGGCCGAGCACGCGTCCGACACCCGAGCCGCGCTGGTCGCCTCCGCGCGCCGCCTTTTCGCCGCCCAGGGCTTCGACGGCACCGGCACCGAGCAGATCGTGGCGGACGCGCGGGTCACCCGGGGCGCGCTCTACCACCACTTCCGGGACAAGGCCGACCTGTTCCGCGCGGTGATGGCGGAGGCGGCCGGCTCGGTGGCCCAGCGCCTGATCGACGAGCAGCTGGCCTCCGAGGCGCCGTCGCCGCTGGCCGAGATCCAGGACGGCATCTCCGCCTACCTGGACGTCTGTGTCACCGGCGACTTCCAGCGCATAGTCCTGGTCGATGGGCCGCGGGTGCTCGGCTCGGACGCCTGGGACGAACTGGTCGAGCGTTACGGCCGCGGCATCCTGGAGGAGTGGCTCGACCGCTGCGTGCAGGCCGGCGACCTCGAAGCCGTCCCCGTGCGGGCCCTGGCCCGGCTGCTGATCGCGATGCTGACCGAGGCCAGCCTGAACATCGCCCGTTCGGCCACGCCTTCGGAGACCCGCGACGAGCTCGGCATCGTCCTGGACCGCATCCTCACCGGCCTGCGGCCGTAGCCGGGCCGCCGGCAACTGCCGGGCAGCCCGCTGGCACTCGCGGGCACGAAGACGTTGCCGGGCATCGCCGCCAGGCCGGTGCTGGACGTGATGACGGGGGCCAGGCTGGTGTTCAGCCTGCTGGCGTTGTCGGGGCCGGCCTGAATATCAGCACCGGCCGTCGCTTGGCGGGCTCGCTGCCGTGTGGCTCACCGAGGCCGACACGGGGGACTCCTGGTCCTGGTGGGGTCGTCGGGGCTCACCTGGTACCTGATCCGGGTCCTGCCGGAGCATGGGGATGGAGCAGGCCAGTGCGAGCACCACGAACAGCGAGGACAGCAGCGTGTCGGTCCAGGCGCCGTGGGCGGTGGTGATGCTGAGGTCCGGGGACGACCGGGGGCCGATGAACGGGGCGACGGCGGCGCCGGCCCCGATGAGGGCGGCCAGGATCCGGGTCCAGCGGGGGCCCCGGCCGGAGACGGCGTAGCCGCCGATCATCGCGGCCACGGCCAGGGTGGCGGGCGACGCGTCCAGTTGACCGGTGAGGAGGATGGGCAGGAGGCCGAGCAGCAGCGGGGCCGCGACCAGCAACCGGTACTGGTGGCCGGCCCGGCGCTGGTACTCGGCCCAGCCCAGCAGCGCGCCGACGCTGGTGCCGGCGGGCAGGATGATCCCGAAGGTGCCGCCGAAGGTGAAGACCGAGCTGGGTCCGGCCAGCTGCATCATGAAGGCGCGCAGGGAAGCCGCCCAGGTGAGCCCGGCGACGGCGCCGACCGCGATGAAGCGGAGCCGGCTCATCGTCAGGCGGCCGGCGACCGCGGCGACTGGGGTGGCCGCCGGAGCAGGACGAGCGCGATCAGCGTCGCGGCGATGACGAACGCCTCGATCGCCATGATCCAGACCGGCGCGGTGGCGATGAACGCGCCGACAGCCAGGATCGCGGAGATGACCCGGGCGGCGACGGCGGTGATCAGGGCCTGGCTGCCGTTGCGGGCGGGGACGAGCGCCGCCAGCGTGATGAAGCCCAGGGCGGCAACGACGACGCTGACGGCGAGCGGCGGGGCGAACGACGAGCCTACGACGCCCAGCAGCGCGACGTCGATGAGCCCGAGCAGGGCGAAGATGGCGGTGGGCGCGGGCGGCAGCGACACGGCGCGGGTCACGGTCCGGGGTGCGGTGGCTGAGCGACTGTTCATGTCCTGTCTGTCGCGTCCGCCGGCCGGGAAAGTTCCACTCCGTGGCGAAAATTTCAGCTCAGGTAGCGCTGGACCGATGGGGCGACGGACGCCACGACGTCGGCCGCGGGCAGCGACGCCAGCGGCTCGAAACGGAGGATGTACCGGCACAGGGCCAGGCCGAGCAGTTGCGCGGCGATGAAGGTGGCGCGCTCGGCCGCCCGGTCCTCGCCCAGGGCGGCGGCGACCGGCCCGGCGATCTGCTTGCTGAGGACGGCCTGGAGTTGCCCGGCCACGGTCTCGCTGGTGGCGGCGGTCCGCAGCATGGCGATCAGGTCGTCGCCCTGGCGGGGGTCCTCCCACCGGTCGACGAAGTGGCGCACCAGCAGTTCGCCCCGGTCGCTGGCCGGGGCTGAGCGCAGGTCAGCAGCCTGCAGGTCCATGGTCACGGCGGCCGTGAACAGTCCCGCCTTGGATTGGAAGTAGCGCATGACCATCGAGGCGTCGACGCCGGCCCGCGCGGCCACCGCGCGGATGGTGGTCTGCTCGTACCCGCGGGCGGCGAACGTCGCCCGGGCCGCGCCCAGGATGGCCCGGCGGGTGCCCTCCGAGCGTGGCCCGCCGGTCCCCGGGACCGGCCCGCCGGCCGTGTCCGCCGGGCGGCTGCTGTCCGTCATCAGGCCAATCTACTCGATGCCAACGGCCGTTTGCTAACGTTTGTTGACAAACACTCAGCCCGCGCATACCTTGATGCCAACAAGCGTTGACATTTTCAGAGGAAAAATCTGGTGACGGCACGGCACGCAGACCATCACCGCAGGCATGCGCTCAGGCCCCGGGCGCTGGGCGGCTTCATCGTGGCCAGTGCGGCCTTCGCCGCGATCTTCGTCGCGCTGACCCTCAGCGCCTTTCATGCCCCCAGACCACACGGCCTGCCGGTCGGTATCGCCGGCCCGGCCGCGGTGACCAGCCGGGTCGAGCAGGCGGTGGACACCGCTCGGCCGGGTGCGTTCGGCTGGCACAGCTACCCCAGCCAGGCCGCCGCCCGGACCGGCGTCACCCAGCGTCAGGTCGACGGCGCATTGGTTGCGTCCGGCCCGGACCTGCGGCTCCTGATCGCCGACGGTGGAGGGAGCGCCCCCGCCCAGGCCCTGACCCAGGCGGCCGGGGCGGTGGCGGCCCGGTCCGGACGCCACCTGGCGGTGACCGACGTGGTGCCGCCGCTGCCCCATGACACCGAGGCCCTGTCATCCTTTTTCATCCTGCTGAGCGTGCTGATCCCCAGCCTCGCGGCGGGCTCGGGATCGGCGCTGGCCTTCCGCCGGGCTCGCCCGGCCCTGGCCGTCGCCATCCCGGTGGCGGTGGCGGCCGTCATCGGGGTGGTGTCGGCGGCGGTCGCGGACGGCATCGCCGGGCTCGGCCACTACGCCGCGCTGGCCGGCCTGGTCGCGCTGTTCTCGCTGGCGGTGGCGGCTCCCACCGCGCTCCTGGCGCGGATCTGGCCGCCATTGGTCATCGTGGCCGTGCTCGCCTTCATCGTGTTCGGGATCCCGGTCAGCGGCGGACCGGCCACCCTGGGCAGCTTCGGGCCGGCCTTCCTGCGGGTGCTCGGGCCGGCCCTCCCGCTCGGCGTCGCCGCCAGCGCCGCCCGCAGCGTGGTCTACTTCGGCGGGCACGCTGCCGCACCGCACCTGTGGGTACTGGCCGCCTGGGCGCTGGCCGGTGTCGCCGGCCTGATCGCGGTCACCAGCCTCCGGCGCCCGGCCCCGGCCCGGGGCGGCGCGGTACCGGTGACCGCGGCCGGAGCAGGAGCGCGGCTGGCCGGGGCGGGCCGTCCGCGGCCCGGCATCACGGAGCCATGGCCCGCGCAGCCCCTCGATCTGATCGTCGGCTTCGACGACTCCGAGCCCGCCCGGCGCGCGCTGGCCTGGGCCATCGACCTCATCCGGGCCCGCTCCGGCACCCTGCACGTCGTCTACGCCGACCACCCGCTCATCGACAGCGACCTGTCCGGGTTCGCCCACGCCGAGATGGAAACGGATCGCGATGAAAAGGCCGCCCGCGTGGACCGGGCCGCGGCCGAGATCGCGGCGGCGGCGGGCGTGCCGTACACGTTCGAGCGCCGTCAGGAATCCCCGGTCGACGCGATCCTGCACGCGGCCAGCGTGGAGGACGCCGCCGGGCCCGCCCGGGCGCCCATCATCGTGACCGGCCGCTCGCATCACGTCCCGCACCGCGTCCTCGGCTCGGTCCCGGTCGAGTTGCTGCACCAGTCGCCCTACCCGGTGCTCACGATCACCTGACCGTCCGCAAAGCTGGTCCCGGGCACTTGTCTAGAGTTACGCCTGGGATTTGGCGGCGGGGGAGCGGATACTTTGAGCGTGAGCCGACGGGCAGGTGCGCAGGGGGCCCTCGCGCTCGGCGCGCTGGGCGTGGTGTTCGGTGACATCGGGACGAGCCCGCTGTACACGTTGCAGACGCTTTTCGACCCGAGCGACCCGCATCCGGTCAAGGTGTCGCGCGAGAGCGTCTTCGGGGTCGTGTCGCTGATCTTCTGGTCGATAACGATCATCGTCACCGTCACCTACGTCGTGCTCATCATGCGGGCCGACAACGACGGCGAGGGCGGGATCATGGCCCTCATCGCCCTGATCCGCCGCCGGGCCGTGCCGGGTGGGCGCCGGGCCAAGCTGATCCTCTCCGGCCTGGGGATCTTCGGGGCCTCGCTGTTCCTGGGCGACAGCATGATCACGCCCGCTATCTCGGTGCTCTCCGCGGTCGAGGGCGTCGAGGTCGTCGCGCCGTCGGTGTCGAACATCGTCATCCCGATCACCGTGGTGATCATCGTCATCCTGTTCATGGCGCAGCGCCTGGGCACGGGGGCGGTGGGGCGGGCGTTCGGCCCGATCATGGCGCTGTGGTTCACGGTCCTCGGCCTGATCGGCATCAAGGGCATCGTGTCCCACCCGGCGATCCTGGAGGCGCTGTCGCCCACCTACGCGGTCAGCTTCCTGTTCGGTCACTTCGGCACGGCGTTCTTCTCGCTGACCGCCGTGGTCCTGGCCGTCACCGGGGCCGAGGCGCTCTACGCGGACATGGGGCATTTCGGCCGCGGGCCGGTCCGGCGGGCCTGGATCCTGGTCGTGTTCCCGGCCTGCGCCCTGAACTACTTCGGGCAGGGCGCCCTGATCCTGGGCCGCCCGTCCACCATCAGCAACCCGTTCTTCCTGGCCGCGCCGGGGTGGGCCCGGCTCCCGATGGTGATCCTGGCCACCGTGGCCACCGTGATCGCCTCGCAGGCGGTCATCAGCGGCGCCTTCTCCGTGGCCCACCAGGCCGGCCAGCTCGGCTACCTGCCGCGCCTGCGCATCCAGTACACCTCGGAAGAGGTGATGGGCCAGATCTACGTCCCGTGGATCAACTGGCTGCTGCTGGCCGGCGTGCTCACGCTGGTGCTGGCCTTCCAGACCTCGGCCCATCTGGCCTACGCCTACGGCACCGCCGTGACCGGCACGATCACGATCACGACCCTGCTGTTCTTCTACTACGCCCGTCACCAGTGGCGCTGGCGACTGTGGATCGTACTGACCGGCGCCGGCATTCTGCTCGCGATCGACCTGCTGTTCTTCGCGGCCAACCTGACCAAGCTCACGCACGGGGCGTGGCTTCCGCTGCTGATCGGCATCGGCGCGTTCACCGTGTTCACCACCTGGCAGCGGGGCCGCGAACTGGTCACCGAGAAGCGTAACCGCGACGAAGGGTCGTTGCCGCGGTTCATCGCGGAACTGCACGCCATGAAGCCGCCGCTGCCCCGGGTGCCGGGCACCGCCATCTTCCTCAACCGCGGCAAGACCACCACCCCGCTGGCGCTGCGGTCCAACGTCGAGCACAACGAGATCCTGCACCAGCAGGTCATCATCCTGGCGCTGGAGACGGTGCCCGTACCGCACGTCCCCGCGGCGGAGCGGCTGAGGACCGACGACCTCGGGTTCAAAGATGACGGGATCATGCACGTCGCTGCCCGCTACGGCTACATGGACAAGACGAACGTCCCCAGCCTGTTGCCGCTGATGGACGACATCGGCGTGCACGGCTGCGCACCCGGCGTCCGGCTGTCGTACTTCGTGTCGCGCATCGAGCTCGCCCCCGGCCACGCCCCGGGCATGAGCCACTGGCGCAAGCGCTTGTTCATCGCGACCTCACGCATCACCGCCGACGCCGCCGACTCGTTCGGCCTGCCCCGGGAGCGGACGGTCATTATGGGCTCCCGTCTCGAACTCTGACCGCACCTCGGTATGGCCGGTCCCAGAGTCACGAGTGGTCATCTGGCCGCATTTACGTGGTCATTGTGGCTCCGGGCTTTAGGTGGCGGCCGCGGTGACGACTTCGTAGACGTTGACGTTCTCGATGTTCCAGGGCCGGCCGTCGTCGCGCGGATAGCTTCGCGGGCCTCGCGCCGCGGTGATCGCGGCGTCTTCGGTAGCGAATACGACGACGCCCAGGCCCTGGTCGCATCCCGGATTCAGCAGCCACTGCCCACTGACGAATCCGGGCTGCTGCCTCGCCCAGCTGACGATGTCCTCCTGGAAATGGCGGGTGACTGCGCCGGCCCGGGCCGGGTCGATCGACATCTGGACCACCATCGTGTGCATGGCGCGTCTCCTGTCAGACGGTGCTGTTGTTACCCGTTACGCTAGGAGCGCGCGCTCGCCCGGCCTATCCCAACTTTGTGGGGTTTTCAGGCCAGGGTTTTCCCAGCGAGCAGCCCTCGGGGTTACTGTGCGGGCGTGACGAGCGCGACCAGCTGGACGCGGGCCCGGGAGCAGATTCTGCAGCTGTGCCAGGGTGATGCCGACGACCGGACCCTGAGGCTGGAGGCGCTGGCCGTACTCCGGCGGGTTATCGGGTTCGACGCCTACGTCTGGCTGATGACCGATCCGGAGACGTCGGTGGGCTCGGCGCCGTTGGCCGACGTGCCGTGTCTGCCGGAGCTGCCCCAGCTGATCCGGCTCAAGTACCTCACCACGATCAACCGGTGGACCAGCGTCGTCGCCCCGGTCGCCTCACTGCACCAGGCAACCGATGGTGACCTGGCGCGCAGTCTGGTGTGGCGCGATCTGCTCTGCCGTTACCAGATTGGCGATATCGCCACCTCGGTCCACCGTGATCGGTTCGGCTGCTGGGCATTCCTGGATTTGTGGCGGACGCAGGAATCTCCCCCGTTTGCGGCGGCGGAACTGGAATTCCTGCACGCCGTGGCCGGGCCGCTCACCACGGCCCTGCGGCACAGCCAGGCACTGGCTTTCGCGGCCGGAGGCGCTGGTGAGCAAGCCAGTGCCGGGCCGGTTGTGCTGCTGCTTTCGCCAACGCTGGACGTGCGGGCCCAGACTCCGCAGACCCAGCGTTACCTGCGAATGCTCGTTCCCGCCGATGACGCGAACCAGGCCCCGGTCCCGGCCGGTGCCTACAACGTGGGGGCACAACTGCTGGCCAGCGAAGCGGGCGTGGACACCAGCCCACCGCTGGCGCGGGTCCACCTGGGCCACAGTCAGTGGCTGACCATGCGCGCTGACCGGATGGACTCGGCTCAGCCGGTCCCCGAGCGCGACATCGCCGTCAGCATCGAGACCACGCCACCAGGCGGCCGCGTCTCGCTGTTCGCCCGTGCCTGCGGGCTGAGTCCCCGCGAGGGCGAGCTGCTGGAACACGTCATCACGGGCGCGGGCAGCCGGGACATCGCTCAGCTGATGTTCGTGTCCGAGCACACGGTCCAGGATCACCTCAAGTCGATCTTCGCCAAGACCGCCACCCGTACCCGGCGTGCCCTGATCGCCCAGGTCCTCGGCACCTGACCACCGGTGATCCCGGTCTAAATGGCGGTGTTGCCGGGCATGGGGCGGAGCGGATGCAGCGGCGTGGACGGTCGCCGCCGCGGGCCGGACCAGATGACCGGGACGGCGTCGGTGGCCTTGGCGAGCGCGTAAGCCGCCTGCTCGTAGTTGACCCGCCAGCCCACGAAGTGGGGCCAGGCCGCTTCCGGCTCACGCTCGATCGGGAAGCCGACCTCGCGCAGGCGGACAATGGCGTCCAGGAACTCCTCGTAGGTCAGGCTCATTCCCGCGTCCGGGTCCGGTTCGGCCGGCACGTCGATGCCGATGGAGCGCGCCACCTCACCGAAGCACACCAGCCCGCTGCGCAGGCACAGGCGGGTGGGCATGGCGGGAGCCGCCTCCGGGCACAGCGACAGGTACAGCGCGGCCGAGTCGAGCACCGCCAGCAGCGCCGTCACCCACGAGGCTTCCCAGCTGGGGGACCGGAACCAGACCAGCGGCGAGTAGGTGACGTGGCTCTCGGTGACATCGGCCGCCCAGCGCTCCCACTGGCTGTAGAACTCTGGCAGGGTGTCCAGCGTCGAGTGGCCGGAACCGAGCGCGTAATGGGTCCGCGCCAGCAACTCCGGTCCCCATGACGGCGAACCGGCCCGGGAATTCAGCAGCGCGATCTCGTTTTCGCGATGGTTAAAGGCCGCGTACAGATGCGGGAGATAGGCGATCTGCAGCGTGACCGTGATCAGGGCCGCCATCGCGGCCGTATCGAGCACCGCGGTCTCGTAGAACCCGTGCGCGTCCGGGGCGCCGAAGGTCCACAGGGCCGGCCCGACCGAGGCGAACGCGGTGCCGATGCTGCCGGCCACCGGCCAGATCAGCAGCACGTAGCCGACGTAGAAGGTGACCAGCCAGATCGCCAGCTGGCCGAGCAGGATGGCCGCCGCCTGGCCGGCCAGCAGCCGGTCCCGCCGCCGGTAGCTGGCGACCGGGCGGGTGATCAGCGCGAAGGCACCATTCACGGCGCTGGCGACCAGCCGCGTCAGCCTGCTGCCGGTCTTCCGGGGGATGATGACGGTCCCGATCACGCTGGCGGCCGCGCTGAGCACCAGCACCGCGCCGACGGCCGCCGCCACGTCACGTGCTGCAATTGGGACACTCATCAGCTACACCTTGAGTCCGGGATCGTTCCAGCTCCCGGAGCATATTGTCCGATCAAGGCTGGCGGCCAGATCTTTAACTCCGGAGCCCCGGGCTGCGATGATGCCTTATGCCTGCATTCCTGCTCACCGGTAACCCCGGATCGGGAAAGTCGGCCCTTGCCCGTGAGCTGGGCCGCTGGGTGTGGAGCCGATCCCGGCTGGAGGGGGTCCTGACCGGTCACAGCGGGCCAGTTTTCGTCTGTGGCATCGCCCGCAACCAGGACGAGCTTCTGGAGCTTTTCGACCGCGTGTTCCTGCTCCGTATTGACGGGCCTACTCAAGAAGCCCGGCTCGTGGCGCATGACGTAGTACACCCACCGGGCCGCAGCGAAGCAGGGCGCCAGGAGATCCGTGCGGGCCGGGCCGTATTCGAGGCTCAGATGCTTGAGCACGGCGCGATCGTCCTCGACGGCACGGCGCCCACCACCGTGGTCGCCAACGAGCTCCTCGCTCTTGTCCTAGCCACCAAGGGCGGTCAGTTGTGCGCGGGAAAGCATCATAAATACTGAACCGGCCGATAATTGGCATAAAACGGGACCAGCATGAAATGGAACCGGAACCAAAAAGGCTTCACAACGAACAGGAGTTTTTGTTGACTGGGTCACGGGGACGCTTGACAATCAGTCGCGTTCAGACGACCCGGAGTACGGGGAGATTCGGAGGATCACGTGGGGACTCCATACACGCCTTATCCGCAGGGCCCGGGTTCACCGTACGGCGAGCCGGAGCCGCAGCGGGGCTACCTGCAGGGCGGTCCGGTTGGCTTCGGGGAGGCGGTCACCGAAGGTTTCAAGAACATCGTCACCTTCACCGGGCGTGCCTCGCGATCCGCGTTCTGGTGGTTTTTCCTCGGCGCCATCATCATCGATGTGATCGGCGCTATCGTCGGGCGCGCGGCTCACGCCATCGTGATTCAGTACGTCGTCTATATCCTCGTCGCCCTCGTGAGCCTCAGCCTGTCCGTCCGGCGGCTGCACGACACCGACCGGAGCGGATTCTGGTGGCTCATCGGCCTGATCCCGGTCATCGGGACGATCATCCTGCTGGTGTTCTACCTGCTGCCCGGCACCCCCGGGCCCAACCGGCACGGCTGACACCCGGCCCACCCTGATATCCACCCGGCGGGCGCGAACTCTTCGCGCTCGCCGGGTTTTTGGGCCTTGTGGCGGGTCAGCGCGCTGACCCGCCTGGGGCTCACTCGGGCTGGCGGTGCACGGCGCCGAGCAGGGCGGCGTAGGAGCGGACCAGCGCCGCGTGCTCGAGCGGCAGCAGCGGGCTGTCCGGCTGCCGGCCCTGCCGGACCCACTCGTCGGACAGGTCCATGGCCCGGGCGCGGTGGACCGCGGCCGGGCGGAGGGCGCTCTCGGGCTCGCGGTAGAGATAGCAGTACAGGCGGGCCAGCGACTGGACCAGCTCCTCGGCCGGCTCGGCCTCATCGGCCGCCCGCGAGCCGTCCCGGCGCTGGCCGTCGTCCCGGTGCTGGCCCTCGCGGTGCACGCGCCACCAGTCGACTTCGAGCTCGGCCGCCCGGGCGGGGCTGGCGGGCTCGCCGTAGCTGATGCTGATCAGCGTGTAGAAGCGCCGCATGCAGGCCCGGGCCCGGTCGGGGTCGTTGTCGGGATAGGGCGCCCACAGCTGAATGGCCCGCAGCGCCAGCCAGGCGCCGTACAGCGTCCGGTGCCAGTTCAGGCCGAAGCCCACCCGGACCAGCCCGACCGAGGCCAGCAGCACCTGTACCCACCGCCGCTGGTAGTAGCCCACCCAGGCCCGGTATTCGAGGTCGGCCAGCCAGATGGGATCGAAGCTTCGCAGCCGAGACGGCACCCCCGCGCTGACTCGGCTCGCGTCGGTGGGCCCGGAGCCGACCGGTCTCATACGGCCCATGAATCCCTTTTTCCCTCTCGAGCGCCGCGCCAAACGGTTGACAGTTAACAATGCGGCTGGCGAAAATCATCTGGCAGCGATCAAGGAGGGCCCGTGCCGCCGAAATCAGTGCAGGTGAACGAGAACGATGATGATGCCGGCGGCACCGAGCTGGTCCTCACCAGCGCTCAGTGGAGGCTGCGGGTCGGCTTCGGTCAGCAGCTCGATCCCCACGAGCTCGTGCACCTTCCAGCCAGCCGCGCCGTGGCCGACGAGAGCTACTGCTACCAGCTGACCGTGACCGGGCTCGGCCACTCGGGCTTCCGCGGCGGCCCGCATCCCTGCCGCCGGGTCCGCCCGCTCGGCTGGTCGATCGAGCACCACGAGGACTCCGGGGCCACCTTGTCCCTGCTCGGCCAGCTCGACTTCGGCGCCCGGGGGCCGACCGGAAATCGCCTGGAGCACCAGATCACGCTGACGGCAGCAGGTGCTGTCGTCGAGCAGATTTCGCTGCTGAACCACGCCGGCCAGGACCGGCTGCGGCTGGAAGGGGTCCGCTTCGGCTTCCGGAAGACGCTGTTCGACCGGGGTCTGTCGGCCTGGCGGCCGCACTGCGACCGGGCCGAGCTGATCCCCGTCCCGCTGCGCCGCTTCCGGGCCCAGGATGTCGACCACCTGCTCGACGGCTACCGCGCCCGCGACCTCTACCCCTCCGAGTGGCCGGGCCGGGCCAGCCTGCCGGACCGGAGCGCTGAGGCCTGGCTGTGGGCCGAGGAGGACGGCGGCTTCCTGGTGGCCAAGTACAACCAGGAGCACGCCGAGTTCAGCGTGGCCGACGCCGAGCACGTGGCCGCGCGCCGCCCGGCTGGCGAGGCGGCCTCGTTGCAGCTGGACCAGCTGCACAGCGACCGCAACCTGTGCCTGCGGCACGGCGGGGCCGGCGTCCGCGATGGCTTCCCCGAGCACGCCGCCGAGCTCGGCCCGCGCCAGTGCCTTCGCTTCGGTACCTCGACGATCGTGGCCTACGACGGGGACTGGCAGGCCGGTTACACAAGCTACAAGCAGCTTTTGCGAGAAAAAGGCCACATCACCCCGGCTGGCTACGACCCCCAGGTCCACTGGAACGAGCTGTACCGCCTCGGCTGGCGCTGCGGCTCGAACGCGCCCCTGCAGGAGCTGCCCGAGCTGTTCGCGGAGGCCGCCCGGGCCCAGGCGGCGGGAGCCCAGACGTTCTACTTCGACCCCGGGTGGGACCTTTTCGAGGGCAGCTCGGTCTGGGACACCGAACGGCTGGGACCGATCGAGGAGTTCATCCGGCGCCTGCGCGAGGAGTACGGGCTGTCGCTGGCGCTGCACCTCATGATCCAGGCGCTGTCGCTCTACGAGTACAACCTCGCCTACGACATCCCGCTCTACCTCCACATCAACAGCGCGCACGACAGCCCGGCGATGCTCGCGTTCTGGTGGTACGCCTCCTGCTGCCGCCACCTCGGCATCGGCGGGCTGGTCGAGGACGACGAGCGGTGGCCCCGCCTCACCGAGGCGATGCGCAGGTACCGGTCCCTGCAGCCCTACTTTGCCCGCGGCCGCTTCGTCGGCATCGATCCCGTCACCCACCTGCACGTCCTCGACCAGGAGGGCGGGGCCGTGCTGACCGCCTACAACCTCACCGCGACCAGCGTGCGGCGCTCGGTCCGCATCAGCCCGGCCGAGCTTGGCCTGGCCGGGACGCCCGAGGTGACGGGGGCGCCCGCGGCCTTGGCGGACGGGATGCTGACCATCGACGTGGAACTGCCGCCGCTCAGCCCGCTGGTGGCCGAGATCAGGACCGCTCGGTAGCGAGCCTGCTGATCAGGTCGTCGAGCCCGAGGGCGGCGGGCAGCCGCGCGCCGCCGGCGATGGCCTGCCGCCAGCCCTCTTCCCGGTCGGCGACTTCCCGGGTCAGGGCGACGACCAGTGCGAGGTGTTCCCGGGGAACGACGACGACGCCGCTGGCGTCGCCGCGGATGACGTCACCCGGGCGGACGGTCACCCCGCCGCAGTGCACGACGACGTTGATCGCACCCGGTCCCTGGTTCGAGCCGGTGGCCGGGTGGGCGCCCACGGCGAACGTCGGCAACGCGGCCACCTCGAGGCCGTCGAGGTCACGGACGGCGCCGTCGACCACCATCCCGTGACAGCCGAGGCTGGCCAGCGTCTGCCCGGCGATGTCGCCGATCACGGCGGCGTCCGGCCGGCCACCGCCGTCGACGACCAGCACGTCGCCCGGCGCGACCAGGTCGGCCGCCTTCAGCACGTAGAGGATGTCGCCCGGCTTGGTCCACACGGTCACCGCCGGGCCGCACAGCTGGGTGCCGCCCGCCAGGTGACGCAGCGGTGGGGCCACGATCGCGACCGGGCCGCCGCAGTCGGCGATCTGCGTCGTGTCGAACTCCCGCAGCGCGGTCACCAGCGACTCGTCCGGGCGCTCGGTGATCTCGTTGATCGTCCACTGATCCGGATGGGACTTGCTCACATGGTCTCCTCGGGAATCGGGGGCCCTGGCCGGGCGCCTGAGTCAGTCGGCCGGGCCTGAGTCAGCCGGCCGCGCGTTTGAGGATGTCGGCCGGGAACGCGCCGGCCGCGACGCACCGCCCGCTCCAGTCGTCCAGCCGGTCGCACAGCTCGTCCAGCCGGCCGCCGAGCGCGGCCACGATCGCCTGCTCGGCCCGGTCGGTCCGGTCCTCGATGGCGGCCCGGGCCGCGCGGCCGGTTTCGGTCAGCGTGCCGTCGTGCAGCCAGCCGCGGCTGGTCAGCCCGTCCACCGCCGCCTGCATGGCCGCCTCCGGCCAGCCGCGGGTGGCGGTGTAGGACAGCAGCGGCATGCCGAGCCAGCACTCGGTGAGCACGTTCATCTCGATCGGCCCGAGCCCGGCCGCGTTCGCCACCGCCACGTGCGAGTCGCCCCGGTGTTCGCGGACCAGGTCGCAGGCCCACCACAGGCGCTGGAAGGGATCGCCGGGCCGCCCGCGTCCGCGCAGCCCGCTGAACAGCGGACGCCCGGTGCCGTCGGCGCCCTCGGCCGCGCCGGCCAGCAGACCGGCCACTTCGGCCGGGTCTTCCCCGGCCAGTACCTCGGCCAGGCTGGCGGCGGTGGCGCTGTCCCGGGCCGCCAGCAACTGGTCCCGCGTCGTCGCCGCCCGAGCCGCCTCGTACAAACTGGCCACCAGACCCGGCTCGAACCAGGCGAACGCCGCCGCCACGACCGGCGGTGACGGCTCACCCAGGCTGGCCGCCCGGCCACCGACGTAACCGGCCAGGAAGTCCAGGCCGAGGCCGGCCAGGCGTTCGTTCGTGTGGCGGCTCCAGACCGCGTGCATGGCCAGCGGCTCGCACGCATCCCGCAGCCGCCGGGCGCCCCGGCCCGACCGGACCACCTCCGGCAGCGGGGTGTCAGCTGGACGAGCGGCGTAAAACGTCTCGACGGCCTCGTCGTAGTCCATGCTCAGCTCTCCCATGGTTTACGTTGGCGGCATGGACGGGCCGCCCGAAGTCATCTACATCATCCGGCACGCGGAGAAGCCGCTGAAGCCGCCGGCGTCCGGGGTCGACTATCAGGGCGGCCACAACGAGCATTCGCTGCTGCCGCGCGGATGGCAGCGCTCCGGCGCCCTCGCGGCCCTGTTTCACCCGGACTTCGGCCCGCTGCGGGCCGGCTTGCGGACGCCGACGGTACTGATGGCGCCCTCCTGGGGGCACCCGGGCAAGACCGCCGCCCACCGGTCGTACCAGACCATTCAGGGCCTGAGCGAGCACCTGGGGCTGCCGATAACGTCCCCGTTCGCCCAGGGGCATGAGCAGAAGCTGGCCGATCACCTGGTGCGCGACCACTCCGGTGTGGCGCTCATCTGCTGGGAGCACAAGCACATCCCGGTGATCGCGTCCTCGCTGCCGGTCGATGACGGGACCGCCATCCCGCGCAAATGGCCGGGCGACCGGTACGACGTCATCTGGTCGTTCACCCTCGTCCCGGACTCTGAACCGGCCCGGTACACCTTCGATCAGATCCCCCAGCTGCTGCTGGCCGGCGACGCCGAAACGGTGATCCCGGCCGTTGCGGATGAACCCGAAAAGGCATAATCCGGCGGCGGGTGGGCGCACGTGCGGTCCTGCAACCTGGCTGCAATCCCGGGCCTGCACGATGGCTGGTGACCAGGACCGGACCACCGCCGGGAGGTGCGATGACGGACGCATCGGCGATAGACAAGTTCCTTGGCGCGATCGAGAGCGCGACGATCAGCTGCTGCGACGCCTGGAGTGCGGACGCGACGCTCGACGCGACCGTTCCGAACTGGCGGCTGCACGCGGCTGGCGCCGACGCGATACGCGCCGAGTACGCGAAGTGGTTCGCTGATCCCGGCCGGTTCGACGAGCTGCGCCGCCATGTCATGGACGGCGGGGCCGGCGAAGTGGTCGAGTACACGCTCAGCTGGTCGGAGAACGGTGTCCCGCACGCTGGCCACCACGTGCACCTCCTGACCGTGCGGGACGACCGTATCGTCGCCGACATGGTCTTCTGCGGCGGCCGCTGGCCGGCCATGCTGCTGGCCGAGATGGAGGCCGCCGATGGGTGACCCGGAGCCCCACCGGTCACGCCGCCGCGACCTGGCCGATCTGCTGGCCGCCGCGACCGAGCGTACGGTCATCGCCGATGTGCCCGGCAAGTCGGGGGCCCGGCTGGAGCGAGCCGTGATCGATGGCGAGAGCTACGTGCTGAAATACCTGGACCTGGCCGAGGACTGGACCCTGCGGGCCTCCGGCTGCCTGCGCGGCGCTCCCCTGGAATTGTGGGAACGGGGCATCCTGGACCGGCTGCCAGACTGCTTCGACCAGCCGATCGTCGGCGCCGCGCCGCTGGCGTCGTCCAGCTCCCGGCCATCGGGAGGCTGTGTACTGCTGATGCGTGACGTGACGCCGTGGCTGGTCCCTGCCACCGATGCGCCGATCACGCTGGCCGAGCATGAGAGCTTTCTGCAGCACATGGCCGCGCTGCACGCGCAGTTCTGGGGTTGCGGGCCGGAGTTCGACGTCGTCCCGGTCATGCACCGGTACCTTGAGCTGTCTCCGTGGATGGCAGCCGCTGAGGCGGCGGCCGGCTCGGCTCACCTGGTCCCGCGCCTGGTCGCCGAGGGCTGGCCGCTGCTGGCCGAGATTGCGCCGGCCGCGGCGGCCGTGGTCAGCCCGCTGGCGTACGATCCCGGCCCGCTGGTGGAGGCCATGGCCTGCACGCCGCAGACGTTTGTGCACAGCAACTGGAAGCTGGACAACCTCGGCACCGACGACGCCGGCCGCACCGTGATCCTGGACTGGGAGCAGCCCGGCCGCGGCGCGCCGCTGTCCGACCTGGCCTGGTACCTGGCCATCAACTGCCGCCGCCTGCCGCGGTCCAAGGAGGCTTCGATCGTTTCCTACCGGAACGCACTCGAAGCGTGCGGCATCGGCACTGAGCCGTGGTGGGACCGTCAGCTGGCACTGTGCTTGCTCGGAGCCCTGGTCCAATTCGGCTGGGAAAAGGCGCTGGGTGGATACGACGAGGAGCTCGCATGGTGGGAGGCACACGCGATCGGGGCCGCTCCGCTGCTGAGCTGACCGCGGGCCTGCGGGCCGGCTACGACGCCGCGGCCCGGGACTGGGCCGCTGGTCCCGGGCACATGTACGCGCGACTGGCCGAGGCGCTGGTCGCGGCCGCGCCGGTGCCGCTGACCGGCCGCCTGGTGCTCGATCTGGGCTCGGGTGACGGCGTAGCCGCCCGGGCCGCGCTCGCGGCCGGGGCTCGCCGCGTGGTCGCGGCCGACCTGTCGCTGGGCATGCTCCGCCAGGCGGTCCCGGGGCTGTGCCCGGTCACCGCGGACGCTGCGGCGCTGCCGTTCCGCGACCATCGCTTCGACCTGGTGCTGGCCGCGTTCTGCCTCAACCATCTGGACGCTCTGGCGGCCGGCCTGGCTGAGGCCCGCCGGGTGGGCGGGGCCATCGCGGCCAGCGTGTTCGCACCAGGCTGGACCCATCCGGCCAAGGACGCGGTGGACGGTGTCCTGCGCGCATCGGGCTACCGGCCGCCGGACTGGTACACGGCCCTCGCGCCCGGGGCGCGGGCCAGCGATCCGGATGCTCTCGCCGCGGCGGCGGCGGAGGCCGGTTTCACCGGCGTCCAGGTGCGCACGACCGACGTCCGAACCGAGCTGGCTGCTCCGGCCGGCCTTGCGGCCTGGCGGCTGGGCATGGCCCACGTCGCACCGTTCTTGCGCTCAATGGAGCCATCGGCCGGGTCCGCGCTCCGGGTGGCGGCCGAGCAGGCCGTGACCAGCTTGCCCGCAACCGGCCCGCTGACCGTCTCGATGCTGGTCCTGACGGCTAGCTGAGCGTTCCGGCCAGCCGCCGGCTCGCTTCCCGCCGCAACCCTTCGGCGTATCGGCCGGCGTTCCCGGCCAGCCGGTTCGCGCGGTCAGCCGCCCGGTCCAGCCACTTGGCCTGGTTGAAGTCGGCGGCCACGTCAGCGGTCCACCACCAGGCCTCAATGGCCACGCACCGGTCCAGCAGGTCGAGGTCGGCCGTCACCGCCTCAAGGGCCACGGGCCGGCCCAGGGCGTGGCTGGCCCGGTGCGCGAGCAGGTGCGCCACGCTCGTATAACGGGGCACGCCCAGCGCCGTGGCCCGGGCCGCCAGCTGGTCCGCAGTCGCCAGCGCACTCTCGGCGTCGCCGCGGGCCAGTGCCAGCCGCCCGGCGAGCAGCAGGTGCTTCAGGCGCAGCCGCCATCCGAACACCAGATCCTCCCGCAGCAGCGCCGAGGCCTGCGACAGCCGGGCCTCGGCGCTGTCCGGGTCCCCCGTCTGCAGGTCCTGCTCGGCCAGATCCTCCAGCGCAGCGATGGTGACGTCGGGCGTACCCTGCGCGGCCGCCAGCGCCTCGTGGTGATGGTCCAGGGCCTCCGGCCAGGCACCCAGATTGCGCAGCACCCAGCCGCTGAAGTTCACCGCCCGGCCCGCGAAGCGCGGGACCTGACGCCGTTCCACCTCGGTGGTGTACCGGGCAAAGGCGGCCAGCGCCTGCGCCGGGCGGCCGGCCAGCGCGTGTGCGTGCCCAGTGAACAACAGGGCGTGCATCGTGGCCGACGTGTGGTCCACCCCGATCTGTCCCCGGGCCGCCGGGCGCAGCAGGGCCAGGGCCTCTTCCACCCGGCTCTGATGTGCCCGCAGTACCCCGAGCCACCCGGCCGCGGCGACCCGATCGGCCCCTTCGGCCAGTGCGAACGCCTCGCCGAGGAGCAGTTCGGCCCGGGTCAGGTCACCGGCGGCGTGATAGGTCCGGCCGCCGGCCGCCAGACACCGCGCCCGGGTCGCCGCATCGCCCGCGACGAGCGCCCCGTCTTCGGCGAACTGAGCCGCCTGCGCGAAATCGCGGCCGAAGTATGCCGCCCAGGCGCCGACCTCCAGAGCCGGTGGACCGGCCGGTGCGGCCCGCTCGACGTCACCGAGCGCCTCCGCGTAACGTCCGCGCAGTGTGCGCACCCGGGCCCGGGCCAGCCATCCCTCCGGACCGGGGTGCAGGCTCAGCGCGTCGTCGAGCAGCGCCTCGGCCGCCGCGTAGTCGAAACGCTCCGCTGCCTGCGCCGACGCCTCGCGCAGGGCCCGGGACGACAGCATCAGGTCCCCGCCCAGGCGCGCGTGGCCCGCAACGGTCAGCGGATCGGTGCCCGGTCGCCGGTCCAGCACCCGGCCAGCCTGCCGGTGCAGCAGCGCGGCCCGCCCCGCCGTCGCGCTCGCCGCCAGTGCCTCCCGAACCAGCTCATGACGGAAGCGGAAGACGCCCTCGTCCTCAACCAGGAACTGCTTGGCCACCGCGAGCTCGGCGTCGTCCAGCATGGCGATGGCGGGACGACCGAGAACCGCCGCGAGCAGGTCCAGATCCAGTTCGGGCCCGATCACGGCGGCCGTGCGCAGCAGCAGGCCGGCCGTGCCCAGCTCGTCACACCGGGCGGACACCGACTCGACCAGTGACGCGGGCAGATCCGCGCCCGCCGCCTGCTGGGCCAGCTCGGTCAGGAACAGCGGATGCCCCTTGGACCGTGCGTACAGCTCATCGACCCGGCCCGGGCCGACCAGCGCCGCCGCCGCCATCCGGTCGAGGGCGCCGAGACGGATGAACGCTGTGGCGGGCAGCGGTACGCCCTCGCCGGGCCGCATCGCGGCGACCACCGCGGCCGCCACCTGCTCCCGCCGGAGGAAGCGCAGCCAGTCCGCCAGAGCCGGATTGGCCAGGTGCGCATCGTCGATGACCAGCACCACGGGCGCGCGCTCGGTCAGCCGGCCGAGGACCCGGGCCAGCGCCGCGTACAGTACCGCCGGGCCGAGCATGCTGTCCGCCAGCATTGGCGGCGTCCGCGCGAGGGGTGCCACGCCCAGCGCGGGCGCCAGCAGGGCCGCGTCGGTGCCGAGCAGGTCAGCGGCTGAGTCCGGCCCCGACTCGCGCATCAGGCTGGCCAGCGCGGTCAGCACCGCGTCGAGCGGCAGCGAGCGGTCGAGCGGCCCGCACGACGCCAGCAGCACGGTATCCCCGGCCGCCGTGCGCCGGTTCGCCCACGCTCGCAGCAGCGTCGTCTTACCGATGCCGGCTTCGCCCTCGACGACGATGATCTCGGCCGGGCCGTCGCGGGCACGGGCCGCGACGGCCTCGATGGACGACAACTCCTCGTCCCGGCCTACCACGCCCATCACCGCCACCGGCGGCGGCTGCGCGGGCAGGGCGAGCTCACCCCGCAGGATTGCGGTGTAGAGCGCGGCCGTCTCGGGGGACGGATCGGTGCCAAGCTCGTCGGCCATCCGCTCCCGCGCGCTCGCGTACAGAGCCAGCGCCCCGGCCACCTGGCCTCCCATGACATGGGCGCGGAGCAGGGTACGCAGGGCCGCTTCGTCGTATGGGTCGCGTTCGGCTGCCGCCGACGCCGCGTCGACGGCGCCCATCCAGTCGCCTGCCTCGAGCAACGAGGTGGCCGCCACCAGCCGGGCCCGGCTGATGAGCCGCCCGAGCTCAGCCTGCCTGAGCTGCGCCCACTCTCCCGCCACCAGCTGCGGGCCGTCACCCCGAATGAGCGACAGCGCTACCCGGGCCGCTGCGGCGGCGCCGGTCATGTTGCCCGCCCGTCGCCGCGATTCGGCCTCGCTGATGAGCAGGGCCAGCTCGGTGGCGTCGAGCCAGTCGCACCGCAGCAGGTACCCGTGATCGCGATGTTCGATCCGGTCCCGGCCGAGGACCGAGCGGAGCCGGCTGACCAGCACGGCCAGCTGATCCTCGGGGCGCGCGGGCGGCGCGCTGTCCCACAGGGCATCGATGAGCACCCCCGACGGCACAGCCTGACCCTCACCCAGGGCCAGCAGGTGCAAGACCTGCCGCGCCTTCCTGCTGCCCAGTCCCTGCGGCTCGATCCCGTCCACGCCGAAGTCGCCGAGCACCCGCACGGCCAGCGACTTCATGGAGGTATTAAAACCCCGGCGGCCGCGTGTCACCAGCTAGGTGCAAGGTGCCTGCAAGCACCGCCGGCCACCGTGGTTCCGCACGTACCACTGCGAAGGGAGACGAGACGTGGACAGCAAAGCGGAACAGAAGAGCTTCCGGAAGGCAGACGAAAATCGCACCTTCCCGAACGGCGCGCTGGACCTGCTCCGAATCGGAGGAGCGGAGATCGGCCGGCTCACTCTGCAGCCCGGCTGGCGATGGTCGACCGACGTGAAGCCCGTCGCCGGCACCGACCTGTGCGAGGCGCCGCACTTCCAGTACCACGTACGGGGCACGCTGCACGTCGTGATGGCCGACGGCACCGAATTCGACGCCGGGCCGGGCGACGTGACGGCCCTGCCGCAGGGCCACGACGCCTGGGTGGTAGGCGACGAGCCGGTAGTGGTGGTGGACTGGTTCGGCGCCAGCAACTACGCCAGGACCTGATGCCAGCCCCGGCTGGGCCGCTGAGCCCAGCCGGGGGTATCGGTCAGCGGGCTGCTCGCGCGGCCGCCGAGTTGGACGGCATGGACGCCGGGGCGTTCGCCGAAGCGGTCGGGTTGGGGACCGGCAACGGCTGGCAGGTGATGTCCCACTCGGCGTGGGCCTTGCGCGGCGGCAGCTTCCCGGTCTCCAGGTAGCTGGCGATCGTGCCGTCGACGCAGAGGTTGCCGAACAGCGAGTCGGCGTGCGTGGTGCCGCCCGGCTCGGCCAGCAGCACCGAGTTCGGGAACAGCTTGCGGACTTCGAGGCTGCCGGTGAACGGCGTGGCCGCGTCCAGTGTCTCGTCGATGAGCAGGGCGCTGTGGATCGCGTGGGCGCTGCCGCCCGAGGCGACCTTCACCGGCCGCTGAGCCGGGGCCGGCCAGTGCAGGCAGGGCGCGTTGAACCAGGCGTTGTCCCAGGTCTCGAACGGCGCGATCTTGTTCACCGCGTCGTTGTCACGCTGCCAGGTCGACCAGCTGGTCGGCCACTGCACGTCGGTGCACTGAACCGCGTTGTACACCGCGAACTCGTTGTCGTTGCCGGGGGTGTCGGTGCCCTGGTAGAGGCTCACCAGGTTGCTGGCCGCGGCCGCGCTGTGCGTGTTCTCCCAGTCGGCGAAGGCGCTGCCGAGCTGCAGCCAGGTCTCCTGGTAGTAGCCGGCCTCGAGGAAGATGTCGGTCCACTCGTCCGGGCCGACCACCCCGTTGATGGGGGTCTTGGCCAGGGTCGTCAGCTCCGCGTACCAGCGCTTGCTGACCGCCGACTCGGTCGAGCCGAGGTGGTAGGTGCTGTTGTACTTGGCCAGCCAGCCGAACCAGATGTTGATGTTCCGGTTGAACGCGACGTCCTGGTCGAGGTTGGCCTGGTACCACACGGCCCGCGGGTCCACGTTGCTGTCCAGGATCAGCTGGTTCAGCGTGTGCGGGTACAGCGTCGCGTAGACCTGGCCCAGGTAGGTGCCGTAAGAGAAGCCGTAGTAGCTCATCTTCCCGGACGGCCCGGCCAGCGCCTGCCTGATGCTGTTCATGTCCCGGGCGGAGTCGATCGTGGTCATGTTGTCGAGCAGCGCGCTCTGCGCGGAGCCGTTGCTCGCGCAGGCCTTGTCGTAGGCCGCCGAACGGTTCAGCCAGTAGCTCAGGATCGACTGGGTGGTCGGGTCGTAACTCTCCCGGTCGCCGGAGAAGTAGTTCGGGTCGCACGACAGCGCCGGGAGGCTGCTGCCGACGCCACGCGGGTCGAAGCCGATCCAGTCGTAGTCGGCCGCCGCGGCGCTCAGCTTGTCGGCCTTCAGCTGCGCTACCAGGAAGGTGTTGAGGTCAAGGCCCGAGCCGCCCGGCCCGCCGGGGTTGGTGAGGATGATGCCCCGGTAATCCGCGGCGCTGGAGGTGTGCGCGATCCTGGACACCGCGATCTTGATCTGCGGGCCCGACGGATCGTTGTAGTTCAGCGGCACCGGCAGGTATCCGCACTGGGCGCCGGCCTGCTGCAGGTCCGTTTCGGTGCAGGCGCCCCAGGTGATCGAGCTCGTCCCGCTGCTTGCGCCCGGCGAGGCGGTGCGCGCTTGGGTGGTGGCGGCGGACGCCACGGCTGGAGCGGCGCCCCCGAGCCCGGCCGCCATCGCCGCCGCTGCGATCAATGCGTTGATTTTCCGCAAGCTGATCCCATCCCCCCTGGTTCTGGCTCCGATGACCGGGACAGTCGTATATGTGATGTATTGAGGATCTCGCGATAAATGTCCGGCATCGATGCACACGGATCAACAGCCAAAAAGCACACGTTGCCAACTTGTTACGCAGACTGCGGCGACTGCCAGCTGAGCGTGATCCGGACTTGAGCGGTCCCCGGAAGGGAAGGGTCTGCTGCCCGGTGTAGCCGGGCTGGACCAGAATGGTCCGAATGGATCTGCATCTGAACGACAAGGTCGTGCTGGTCACCGGCGGGACTGACGGGCTGGGGGCGGCGCTGGCCGATCGCCTCGTCGACGAGGGGGCGAGGGTCGCGGTCTGCGGGCGGGATTCTCGTCGGCTAGCCGCCACCGAGCAGCGGCTGCGTGCCGCCGGAGGTGATGCGCTTGCGGTGCAGGCCGATGTCACCAGCCCGGCTGACCTGGAACGATTCGTTGATGCGGCCGTCACCCGCTGGGGCCGTCTCGACGGCCTGGTGAACAACGCGGGCCAGAGCGCCGCCGGCCGGGTTGACCAGGTCCCGGACGAAGACTGGATCGCCGACCTCGATCTCAAGGTGCTGGCCGCCGTTCGCTGCACCCGCCTGGCTGTACCTCACCTGATCGCGGCGGGTGGCGGAGCCATTGTCAATGTGCTCAACCTGGGCGCCAAGGCCGCGGGCGCCGCGTCGCTGCCGACGGCAGCCTCCCGTGCGGCCGGCCTGGCCATCACCAAGGCGGCGTCCAAGGACCTCGGCGGACACGGCATCCGGGTCAACGCCGTGCTCATCGGCCTGGTGGCCAGTGGCCAGTGGCGGCGGCGCGCCGAGACGACCGGCCAGTCGGAGGAAGAGCTGTACCGCCAGATGGCCGAGACCAGGGACATCCCGCTGGGCCGCGTCGGCCGGGCTGAAGAGTTCGCCGACCTGGCGGCGTATCTTCTGTCAGATCGCTCCTCCTACGTGACCGGCTCGGCCGTCAACCTGGACGGAGGAAGCAGCCCGGTCCTATGACCAGGCTGGCCTGGCAGCCGGGTCAGTGGGAGGGGCCGGGGCGATCCATCTGGATACCCGGGGCACTGCGCCGGTCACGCATCCCGGCCGGCGGCTGGCGGCGGGCGAGCCGTCGCGGGTAGCGTCCCGTTTCCGCGGTGGCGAATTTGCCGACGGCCTCCGCGAACGCGATCAGGTCGAACCCGTCCAGGTGGTCGATGACGTTGGTCCGCACACTGGCCAGCGCGTGGGGGTATGCCTCACGGAGCCGTTCGAGCCCCGCGCTGGTCAACGTTGCCGTCATCCCGCGGGCGTCCTGGGCGGCCTGTTCGCGCTCGACCAGTCCCATGCGCTCCATGCGCTCGATCAGCCTGGTGACGCCGCTCGGGGACAGCGTCGATTCCACCGCCAGCTCGTGCATCCTCATCGAATTGCCGGGCGCCTCGGACAGGTTTACGAGCACGATGTACTCGGCCAGGCTGAGGCCGCAGCCGGCGAGCAGGTCGGCGTCAAGTGTCCTGGGCACCACCAGCACGGCCCGTGCGATCGCGCGCCAGGCGGCTTCCTCGTCGTGGTCGAGGGGGATCGTCCGCGCCTTCAGTGCTCGCTCCATGGCCTGACTTTACCGAAATCATTGCTTGACGCAGCAAACAAGCGCTGATAGCTTCCACGGTGCATTGTTTGTTTGATCGGATCCCGCTAACCATTGGAGCTGTCCTGACCGGTGCGGGACTGCTGCTGATGGCCCAGATCCACCCTGGCGACCAGTACCTCCGTGCCGTCCTGCCCGCGCTGGCCGTATTCGGGATCGGTCTCGCCGCGCTGATCACCCCGATCACCGCGACGGTCCTGGCGAGCGTCGATTCACAGCACTCCGGGATCGCTTCCGCCATCAACAATGCGCTCTCGCGCCTCGGTCAGATGATCGCGGTTGCCGCCCTCCCCCTGGCCGCCGGGCTTTCCGGCGCCGCCTTCGAGAACCCGGCCAGAATGGCAGCCGGCTTCCCGGTCGCCATGACCGTTGCCGCCGGGGTGTCTTTCGCGGCCGCGCTGCTCGCCTGGACCACGATCAGCAGCGACGCCCTGAACCGGTCCGGCCCGGGCACAGGGCAAGCACCAAAGGAACTCCCGCCGTCCCTCAAGCGGCACTGCCCGATGGCCGGCACTCCGCTGGCCACGTCCCAGAATTCGCGGCCCGGTTCCCGCCCGCCGGCGGCCAGCGAGCCGTGACTGGGGCGCCTGGGACGCGATTACACGGAGAAACCCGGCCGCACCGGCTCTGCCGGATGCGGCCGGGTCCTGCCGGCTGTGCTTAGTTGTAGCTGGTCAGGTCGGCCACCGTGCTGCCGGAGTCGACCGTGGCGCCGGTGCCGTCGATGATGTGCTGGATGGTCCCGGTGCCGCCCAGGGAGACGGTGACCATGTCGTGCCACTGGACTCCAGCCGAGGTCGGTGAGGTGAGCGCGTTCGCGCTGACCTCACTCGGGTTCACGTTGAAGAAGCAGTACACGCCCAGGCCGTAGGCCTGGAAGCTGGTCACGCTGTTGGCGACGGCGATGGATGGATAACCGTCGGCGGATCCGTCCATCCAGGCGGACTGGCTGGGCGGGTCGTAGGGCATCTCGCTCTGGTAGAAGTAGTCGGCTCCGCCGTTGCCGTTCCACTGGACTTGGACGGCCTGGTAGTGCTCGACCGCGAGCCCGTACATGGTGACGTTGGCGCCGTTGACGACCAGGCCGTTGGCGGCGGTGTTGGTCGTCCAGCCGACCGTGCCGCCGTTGCCGTGGTCCGCCCGCCACAGCCACAGGTCGTCGCCGACCACGTTGGCACTGTTGACCTGCAGCGTCTGCGTGGCCTTACCGGCGGTGGCGCCGCCGATGCGGGCGAAGACGTCGGACAGGACGGTCGGGTCCGAGGCGTGGCTGGCGCTGGAGCCGGACGGGCCGATTTGGACGAGGACCGAGCTGTTGGTGGTGCCGGCGTCAAAGATCAGCCCGCCGATGCGGATGCCGCCCACCTCGGCGGTCTGCAGGATCGTGTTGCCGCCGTTCGACACCAGCGTGGCCAGGCCGAGTCCGAGCACGACGGTGCCGGGGTTGGTGACGTTGATGGTCCCGTTGATCTGGTAGACGCCCGGGGTGAACAGCAGGTCCTGCCCGGCCGCCAGTGCGGCGTTGATCTGGGCGACCGTGCTGCTCGGCGTCGCGATGTAGAAGTCGCTCAGCGGCAGTGAGGTCCCCGGTGTGTTCCCGCTGGCCCAGGAGACGCCCTGGGCGTTCGTCCGGTTCGAGGGCACGAACACGTCCCAGTTCCCGGCGGAGTCGATGTACGGGTACGGCTTCTCGTCGACTGTCGGGGTCTGGTTCACCGTGGTGTACGGCGGGCTCGGGAAGCTCTGCGCGGGGACTCCGGTGTCACCCACGAACACCATGTTCCAGTTCGAGCCGGTCCAGCTGCCGAGCTTGTCGTTGCGCATCAGGAACTGCTGCTGGGTGCCCGAGTTGACCTGGCCGGTGACGACCGAGTCGCCGATGAAGCCACCGGAGGACCAGTTGCTCGAGGTGTTGCCGGAGGTGTCGTCGTCGAGCACGAGGTTGCCGTCGATGTTCACCCGGCGCATCGGGTCGGCCTGCGAGACCGCCCACTCGGTGCTGCCGGACGACGGGTCGATGGTGATGTTCTCCACGCCGCGCCAGAAGTTCGTCGTGGCGTTCCCGCCGCTCCAGGCCGCGTTGGCGTAGATTCCGCCGCCAGTGATCACCGTCTGCGTCGGGTTCTGCCCCAGGCCGACGACCTCGGTGTAGAAGCCGACCGGGACGCTGACGTTGTAGGTGCCGGGCTCGAACATCAGCTCATAGCGCTGGGTGCCGAACTGATTCGACTGCTGCGTGGCGTAGACCTGGTTGATGTCGCTCTGGATCGTCGACGTCGACATCGAGGTGGTGAACACGTAGACATTCGGGCCGAGGTTCGGCGCGTTGCCCGTGGGCGGCGCCCCGCCCGGCAGCGTCCACTGCTGGTTGGCGGTGTCGCCGCAGGACCAGATCTGTGCCTGGGTGCCGGAGCCTCCGTAGCCGGTGTCGTCCAGGCACTTGCCGGACGCCGGGTTGAGCAGCTCGCCGTTGGACTGTGGCTCCCAGACCTGGGCGCCGGTGCCGTTGCAGTCGTAGAGGTCGACGGTGGTGCCGTTGGCGGTGCCGGCCGCGTCGACGTCGAGGCACTTGCCGAGTACCTGCAGGGTGTTGCCCGATCCGACCGTCCACTGCTGGGCGCTGGTCCCGTTGCAGGTGTACACCTGGACCGGGTTGAAGTCGGCGGTGCTGGCCGACCGGTCATCCAGGCACAGGCCCTCGTACCCGACGATCGGCCCGGTGGCCGCGGTGGCCGCCGTGGTCCTGGTCGTCTTGGTGACCGGGGACTGCGAGTGATACGCGACGGCCGTACCGAGGCCGGTCGAAAGGGTTACCGCCGCGATGACGGCGAGGAACCGCCGCCTCACGGCAGGTTCCACTGCTGGTTGGCGCTGTCGCCACAGGACCAGATCTGGACCTGGGTGCCGGAGCCTCCGTAGCCGGTGTCGTCCAGGCACTTGCCGGAGTTCGGGTTCACCAGCTCGCCGTTGGACTCGTGCGTCCAGGACTGCGCGCCGGTGCCGTTGCAGGGGTACAAGTCGACGAGGGTGCCGTTCGCTGTGCCCGCGCCGGCGACGTCCAGGCAGTCGCCCAGGACCGTCAGGCTGCCGTTGCTGTTCACCGTCCAGTCCTGCGCGTTGGTGCCGTTGCAGGTGTAGACCTGGATCGGGTTGAAGTCGGCGGTGCTGGCCGACCGGTCGTCCAGGCACAAGCCCTGATAGCCGGTGATCTGCCCGGTGGTCGTGGGGCCGCCGCCGCCTCCGCCGCTGGTCCCGGTGATCTTGTTGAAGATCGACGAGTACTGGTAGCCGGTCGGCTTGTCGTAGGCGTCGACCTCCCAGAAGGACAGCTCCGCGACGCCGTTCGCGGCGGCAAAGCTCTCCAGCGACTGGGCGTTCGCGGTGGAGAAGTAGCTGCCGTCGTCGTTGGTCCCCGCGATCGGCGTCAGGCCCATCATCGCGTAGGCCGCCGAGGTGGAGATCCCGTACAGGCTGGCGAGCTGGCCCGCGGTCCCCTGGGCGGCGGATTCGGCGTCCCCGAGGTCGTTGTTGGACCCGTCGTAGAAGTCCATCGTCATGATGTTCACGACGGACACCTTCACGCCCTTGGCCTTGGCGTCCTGCAGCAGCGCGTACTCCGAGCCGGTGCCGGTGGGCAGCCCCTGCGGGGAGACCCCGAGGGTGAAGTCGACCTGCACCGCCGGGTCCTCGGCCTGCAGCGCGGCCAGTGCCTGATCGCGCAGCGAGGTGGCGGCGGTGTCCGACAGCGTGCCGCCCTCGATGTCGAAGTCCAGCCGGGTGACCCCGTAGGTGTTCACCACGTTCTGGTAGGCGGCGGTCAGCTGGGAGACGTTCGTGCAGGTCTGCGCCAGCTCACCACCGGACTCGCCCCCGAACGAGATGATCACGTTGCCGCCGGCCGCCTGAATGGCGCTGACCTGCGAGGCGTAGGCGCCAACACCGGAGCCGCTGGCCTCCCACTCCGGCGTGCAGCCGGACTGCGGCGTGAGGAAGGCCAGCGTGTAGTCCTTCAGGCCGGTCGCGGCCTGGTCGGCCGCCATGTCTCCGGCGTCCGATGAGTCGATCTGCAGGTAGGGCGCGGCGAAGTGAGCCGGGAGAGCGGCCCCGGCCGCGGCGGCCGGCCCCGCGGTGGCGAGCGCCAGGCCGCCGGATCCGAGCGCGGTGGCGGCGGCCACGGCCAGCGCGACCGGCCACGTTTTCGTGGGGATTCTTGGCGTGCGCATGATGATCGGTGATCCCTTCGACCGAGCGGTCCGGCGGGAGCGGGTGAACCCGCCGGGATGGAGCCAGTAACGGTTTGTTTCTGAAACACAATGTTTCAGAAACAAATAGGAAACTTTATTGTTAGTGGATTAACCGCGAATTCAACGAGAGTCAAGATGCTTTGTGGGCGAAATTGGCGGCGTTAGCGGTTGTTAATCCGTGCCACAGAGGCTGTGATGGGAAAGCGATGAAACAAAACTCTGTTTCAGGTCCATCAACCAGGACCGGCCGGGTGACCGTGCGAGCCGTAGCGGCCGAGACCGGGCTGTCGATCTCCACCATCTCCCGGGTGCTCAACGGCGGCGACAACGTCGCGTCGGGCACGCGCGAGCGGGTCCGGCAGGTGGTCGCCCGCCTTGGCGACCAGGCACCTGAGCCGCGACGGCGCCCACAGGCGGCGCCGCCCGCCCGCCTGCCGGTCTTCGTCCGCTGTCCCTACCTGCTCTCCGACTACTTCGGGCACATTGTCACGTCGGTCGCCGAGACGCTGGCGCTGCACGGCCAGAGCATGCTGCTGGACGCCGGTGACGCGGTGGTCAGGTCCACCGTGACGCGCGAGCTGCCGCGGTACCGTGACGCCTACGGCGCGGTGCTGGTCCTCCCGCCGGAGTCCCGCGCCGATCTTGAGACACTGGCCGCGCGCAGTTACCCGCTCGTTGTGGTGGACCCCCGTACCGCGGTGCCGCGCGGCATGGTGTCGATCTCGGCGGCGCACTTCTCCGGCGCCCGGGCCGCGACCCGGCACCTGATCGAGCTCGGTCACCGCCGGATCGGGATGATCACCGGGCCGCCGCAGTGGCGCACCCGCGACGATCGGGTCGGCGGGCACCTCGCCGCGCTGGCCGAGGTCGGGGTGCTGGGCGATCCGGGGCTGATGCGGAGCGGGGAGGCCGCCACCAAGACCGGGGTGTCGGCCGGACGGGAGCTGCTCGAGCTGCGGTCGCGGCCGAGCGCCGTGGTCTGCTTCAACGACAAGGTCGCGGCCGGGGTGCTGCAAGCGGCCGCCGCCCGGGGGCTGCGGGTGCCCGATGACCTGTCCGTCGTCGGCTTCGACGACATCGGCGTCAGCCGGGCCACCACCCCCCGCCTCACCACCGTCCGCCAGCCGCTGCAGGAAATGGGCCGTACCGCCGTCACGATGCTGATGCGCCAGCTCGAAGGGCACGCCCACGAGGCGCTGAGCATGGAGCTGGAGACGCGCCTGGTCGTGCGCGAAAGCACCGGCCCGGCTCCCGTCAAGCCTGGCCGGTCATAGCGGGCCATGCCGGCCTCACCGCAGCGCCTCGGCCAGGGTGAACCCCGCCATGACGACCATCACCAGAGCGGCCAGCCGGGCGATCCACCGCATCGGCAGGATCTTCAGCAGGCCCCGCCCGCCCGTGATGGCCAGCGCGGCCACCGCCCACAAGGCCAGCACGCTCCCGGTACCCACCGCCACCGGGTGGTGGTACCGGGCCGCGAGGTTCGCGATCACGATGTCCGAGAGGTCACCCAGCTCAGCCACCAGGATCACCACGAAAGAGGTCCCCGCCACGGCCCAGAACCCGGCCGCGTCCGCCTTCAGCCTGGCTTCGTCATCGTCGTCGTCATCCGTGCGCAGCACCAGCACGGCACCGGCCAGGAACACCACCGCCACCGCGATCTGGACGATCTTGTGGGGCAGCAGGCCGAGGAGGCTGCCGCAGGTGACCGCCAGCACCACGTGCAACGCGAAGGCCGCGGCCGCCCCCGCGAACGCCGCGCCCGGCCGGAACCGCGTACCCAGCACCAGGCTCGCCAGCCCGGAGTTGTCCGGCAACTCGGACGCGAACACCGTCCCGAAGACCAATGCGGTGATCAGCAGGCTCGGCACGTGATCACCTCCCAGGTGGCGCAGCCGACTACCCTCCACGCGCCGGTGGAGGGTAGTCCCGGAAAGTATGCCAAGGCAAGCGGCCGCATCATGCCCGCACGTCCCATTCGGCCCGATTACGGTCCGCTGACCGATGACGGCCCCGTCCCAGGCTTCCCGGGCGAGGCGGGCTCCGCGGGGCGGCCGGCCGTGCGGTCCCGTACTGACTCGCGCATCACGACGTCGAGCGGCGGCCACGGCGGGCCCGAGCGCAGCGCTCCGAGAAGGTCGTGCAGCGCCCGTTGCCCGTTGGGGAACTGGTCGCCGGGATCACAGCGGTGCTTGGCCACCACCGCCAGGACGAGCCCCCGGCAGTCTTCGAGCAGCCCTTGATCGGCACCGGGGTAATGCTCGCTGACCGCGGCCGGCACGTGGGCGAGGTCGAACTCGGCCGGTCCGCGGCAGCACGTCTCCAGGTCGATGAACAGCGGCCCGCGCTTCGTGCTCAGCAGGTTGCCCGGGTGCGGCTCGCCGTGCAGCAGTTGCTCGGGGGCGCCCCGGCCCTCGACGGCTTGTCGCAAGTCCCGCAGCCTGCTGCTGAGGAGCTGCCGGTCAGCGTCGTCGAGCGCCGGCGTGCTGGCAACGTGCCCGGGAACGTCCGCGACCCGGTCGGTGAAGTGCGGCGCCGGGACGTCGACCGTCCGCATGCCACTGTGCAGCCCGTTGAGCGCGTCCGCGTAGCCGGCTGCCGAGACTTCAGGCGTCACCGGCTCGTAGTAGGTCCACAGCGTGACCTCGAAGCCGTCCCGCTCGTAGCCGCGGGGCTCCACCCGCGGGTCCAGGGCAGCTACCGGGCTCCCGGCCGCGGCGAGCCGCTGAGCCAGCTCGACCTCGAACCGTGCGAGCCCCTGCCCGGCCGGTGCGACCCTGGCGAACACGTCGCCCGGCAGCAGGCGCAGCGCGAGCTTGTTCGAGTTGTGCAGCACGCTCGCGTCGTCGGCCGGCAGGCCCAGCCCTTTGGCGATCGACGTTGCCGCCGCCACCGCCCGTGAGACCTCTGCTGACTCCATTTTCTCCTCAAATGACAGCGTGTGCGGTGACCAGCCAGGCGGCGCCCGGCATGATCACGCCCGCTGGCGACGCGTACGCCGTCAGGCTGTCCCGGACCGCCCTGGTCAGCTGGCCGGCTTGTGCCGGGCTGAGCCCGGTCAGGATCTCGGCGGCGGTCGGGGAGGCCCGCTCGTACTCGAACGCGTCGCCGGCGTCGCGGGCGACGAGCATCGGCTCGTCCGCCTTGGCGAACTCGATGCCGCCGAACCCCGCACCGCTCAGCAAGGCGCCTACCCGGCCGGTATTCGCGAGGGAAAAGGCAGCACCCGGCCCGGGCAGCTCGCGCAGACCGAGGACCGCCGCGGCCTCGGCGAACCCGGTGGTGAAGGCGGGATTCTCCGCGCGGGTGCGCCAGCAGGCGAACGCCAGCCGGCCGCCGGGCCTCAGCGCCGTGCGCAGGTTGGCGAATGCCGCCGCCGGGTCATCGAAGAACATCACCCCGAAGCTGCTCAGCACCACGTCGAAGACCCCGGTCACGAACGGGTGCACCTGGGCGTCGGCGACCTCGAACCGGGCGTTGGCCACACCGGCCGCGACGGCCAGCCGGCGCGCCTCGGCCACCTGGATGCGGGAGAAGTCCACGCCCACCGCGCGCCCGCTACCGGCGGCGCGGGCCGAGAGGATGGTTGTCTCACCGCAGCCGCACCCGACGTCGAGAACGTGCTCGCCGTCCTGGATCCGCGCCGCGGCCAGCAGCCGCGCGCGCAGCGGGCCCAGCATCCGCTCATGCCGCTCACGCTGCTCGATGAACTCCCGCCCGCTGGCCCCGTTCCAGTCCTCAGCCTGCTCCGCGTTCACCGTCACGACGACAACGCTACGGCCGGTCAGCCCGGACGGCGGCCATTTTGTGATCCGATGACAACTGGCCTGTAACGCCGCGAGGCGCACGCTCCTCATGCGCCCTCTGGGTCCCCGTCTAGGAGTTACCTCATGCGATCCCATCGTCCGGAATGTATCGCCGCCGCGTTGCTGGCCGCCGCGCTGCTCGCGGGCTGCGGCGGCTCCAGCGGCGGCGGTGGGGCCAGCGCGACCGCTCAAGCCAAAGTCACGATCAGCTCAGCCAGGCAGTTTCAGCGGATCGCCGGGTTTGGTGTGTCTGAAGGATTCGGGCAGGCCAGGACGTTGATGAGCGCGCCCGCCGCGGTCCAGCAACGGGTGCTGAGCCTGCTCTACAGCCCGGCCCGCGGGGCAGGCCTGACGATCTTGCGCAACGAGATCAGCGCCGACGCGGGGTTCACGATCGAGCCGAAAGCGCCGAGCAGCCCCACCGCGAAGCCGTCGTATCTGACGCTCGCCGAGGCCGGCCAGGACCAGGGACAGCTGTGGTTCGCCCAGCAGATCAAGGCCGGCTACGGCGTCAGTGACATGTTCGCCGACGCCTGGAGCGCCCCCGCGTTCATGAAGACCAACGACTCGGCGATCAACGGCGGCACGGTGTGCGGGGTCCCGGGCGCGAACTGCAAGAGCGGCGACTGGCGCCAGGCCTACGCCAGCTACCTCGTGCAGTATGCGAAGGACTACGCCGCCGCCGGCGTCCCGCTCAGCTACCTGGGCCCGGAGAACGAGACGACGATCGCGCCGCCCCAGGACGGCATGATCATGAGCCCGGCGCAGACGGCCAGCTTGATGGGGGCCCTCGGCGCGACGCTCGCGCGGTCCGGCCTTTCGGCGCGCGCGGAGTGCTGCGCCAGCATCGGCTGGAACTACGCGCAGCAGTTCGCGGCCGCGATCGAGACCGACAAGGCAGCGGACACGGCCACGGCGCTGTTCACCAGCCACGGTTACTACGTAGCGCCCGGCTCGCCGCTGCGCGGCTGGAGCAAGCCGGTCTGGCAGACCGAGTGGGCGCCGTTCGGCTCCCAGCCGTGGGACCCGGCCTGGGACGACGGCTCACCGTCGTCGGGATTCACCTGGGCACAGAACATCTACGCCGGCCTGACCGCGGCGAACCTGGGCGGGTTCCTCTACCTGTGGGGCGCGAGCATGAGCGGCCCGACCGGCCCCAACACGGGACTGGTGGAGGTCAGGGGCGACACCGTCGCCGCCTCAGGGCGGCTGTGGGCGTTCGCGAGCTACAGCCGGTTCATCCGCCCGGGCGCGGTACGCATCGGCACGACGACGAGCGCCAAGGGTCTCGAGGTGGCGGCGTTCCGCAACCGCGACGGGTCGATCGCGGTGGTCGCCCTGAACACCGCCCACAGCCGCCGGGTCGCGGCCTTCTCGGTGCCCGGGCTCGGTGGAGCGCACGTCACGCCGTACCTGACCGACAGCTCTCATCAGCTCTCCGCGCAGTCCCCGATCACGGTGCGGGGCGGCGCGTTCACCGCGACCCTGCCGCCGCGGTCGCTCGTCACCTACGACCTCCGATCCTGAGGACCGTGCGCCCGCTGATGAGGCGGGCCGTGCACGGTCGCCCGTGCACGGCCCGCCCGGGTAACTCCGTCAGTACCCGAGGTCGCTCAGGAACCGGTTGGTGTACTGCAGAGGTGACGTGCCGGAGACCGAGTTGCAGGTGGGGGACGCATACGACTGGGCCGAGGGACAGGGGGTGTCCCGGTCCAGTGACCAGAAGTGCAGCCCGGCCAGGCCGTTGCTCTTCGCGTAGCTCGAAAGCGTGTCCACATCCGCGGTGGTGAAGGTCTCGCTGGAGTTGTCGTTCAGGCCGATCATCGGGGTGACGGCGATCTTGCTCGCCGGGATCCCGTAGGTGTGCTCGAGGTTCTTCACCGCCTGGATCGACGACTGACCCATCTCGCAGGCGCCGGAGACGACGACGCAGACGCCGCTCGAGGCGCTGCCGAAGTCCATGGTCATCAGGTTGATGACGTAGTTCTTCAGGCTGGAGCCCTTCACGGCCTGGACGACCTCGTTGCCGAGCGAGTTCACGCCGCCGTAGCTGCCGTCGGATGCGGCCAGCGTGGCGAGCGTGAACGAGAACTGGATGTTCGGGTACTGGGCCTGCGCGCCGGCCGCCGAGTTGACCAGATTCTGGATGTCGGACTGGCTCTGGCCGCCTTCAATGTCGAAGTCGATGCCGACCAGGTGCGAGCTGGCGTAGCGGGCGATGAACGATTCCATGCCGGCCGTCGAGGCGCAGGTGAACGTCCCGGCCTCACCGCCGGTCGAGACCACATAGTTGAGCCCGGCGCTGTTGAGCTGCGGAATGTTCTCGCTTGCCCAGCTGGCTCCCGCGACACCACCCCAGTTCTCGCTGCCGCAGGCTCCAGTAGCGAACGCGAGCGTGAGCGCGGGCAGCTTCGGGATGTACTGCGACACCAGGCTGCCGGAGCCCACCACTGGAATGGCGGACCCTTCCACCGCCGACTGCATCTGGTTGGTGTTCCAATTCATGTTGATGGTGACGTCCTTGTACGGGCTGAACAGGAGCCCGCTGACCGAGCCGGTCCCTGAGCCCGATCCTCCTCCTGAACCCCCGCCCGAGCCTCCGCCCGAGCCGCCTCCCGACCCGCCGGTGCAGGCGCCGTTGGATGTCCACGGCTGTCCCGAGCCGGCGCCGCCGTTGTTGGTCGCCGGGTCGTTGCCCTGAGTCCACCAGTTGGCGGTGTAGTTGATTCCGTTCTCACTGGCCTGCTGGCCGCCGGTGTAGACGGTCGTGGCGCTCCAGGCCGCCGCGCAGGTGGTGGCGGCCTGGGCGGCGGAGCCGGCGGCCAGCGCGAGGACCGAGCCGCCGGCGGTCAGCCCGAGCGCCGAGCCGGCGATGAGAGCGGTGCGCAGAATTCGTCTTCCGACCTGCATGGACCCTCCAGGGGACGAGAGGAGCTGAGGCAATCTGGCGCCCGGTCCGCGCAGGTGATCCCGGTCAGTTTGTATGCCCGGAGAGCCCAGGCAGTCAAGACCATTTATTAAGAAAGTTTCTAGTTAATTTGGTAGCAGCTGCTCAGCCCTGGCTCCGGCCGAGGCGCTGGAGCTGGTGTGCGTGCACGCCGGCCACCCAGTCGTAAGTGGCCGACGGGCCGGCCCGCGGGTCATTGACGTCATGAGCGTCGCGCAAGGCGTGCACGTACGCGCGATCCTGGCCGATCCGTGTGCGTACCTGATCAGCTCCGCCGACGGACCCGTGACCCGGGACGAGGACATCGACGCCGTCCGCCGCGCCCTCGAGCAGCCGCAGCGCGGCGAGGTAGTCCTCGACCGGGTCCGCGGCGCCGTTCAGGTCGAGCATCGGAACCAGGACATCGGACAGCATGTCGCCGGCGACGAGAACCCCGCGGTCCCCGATCAGCAACGAGGCATGGCCGGGGGCATGCGCCTGGTGCTCGATGATCCGGACCCGAGGGCCATCCCAGGGAAGCTGCGCAGTTCCGGCGGGCAGGCCGGTGATGTCGCCCATCAGGTCGAGCGGTACCTGCTCTACGATGTCCGGCGGGATCAACGCGGCAGCGACGCGGGCCTTCGCGGCAGGGTCCGGCAGCCGTTCCCGGACAAAGGCTGCGCAGCGGCCGGTGCCGTAACGGGGCGCTTCGCCGAGCTGGGCGTGCCAGAGCAGGTGATCCCAGTGCGGATGCGTAGAAAACCCGGCCACGACGGGCTGGCCCAGCTCGCGGAGGTCGTTCGCGAGCGCGGCCATTTCGTGGCCGAGCACCCCGGGGTCGATGAGCAGCACGCCAGCCCAGCCTTGCACGACAACGGCGTTGCTCTGGCAGAACTCACTCTGCTGGACCAGCACACCCTCCGCGACCTGCCTCAGCACGGGCCCGCGTCCCCTTGGTCGATGCTGAACATGCCCTCGGGCACCCCGGCGAGCTGGACCTCGCGCCAGATCGAGCGCCACTGCGGGAGCTCGTGGTAGCGCCGCAGCGCGGCGAAGCCGCCCAGCCAGCCGGCCCAGCCGGCGTACGGCGGGTTGGCGGGGTCGAACCCGCTCTCCACCACGGTCAGCCGGGTCTTGCCGTCCGAGCCTTCCAGCTCCCAGCTGTCGGTCATGCCGTCGGAGAACCGCAGCGTCGCCTTGCGGCCCGGCTCGAACTCGGCGAACCTGGCGTCCCCGGGATCCAGCTCGAACCCGCCCATCGCGAAGCGGCCGCCCACGTAGGGCTCGATGCCCACGTTGGCACCGAACCACCGGCGGAACTGCTCCGGCTGGGTCATCGAGTCGAACACCTGCTCCGGCGCGGCATCGATCACCAAGGAAGCGCGCAGCTCCTTTGACGTGAAGTCGCACTTGGGCGTCAGCTCACGGCCGGCCAGATAGTCGGCCAGGTTGGCGATCGAGAGCGACCAGAACGTCGGCAGCGCGCCACGGGCACCGGCCGTGTCGGCCAGCATCTCCGCGACGCTGGGCAGGTCGCTCTGGCTCAGCGTCACCAGCGTGCCGCCTTCGTCGGTGGCCAGCTCGAGCTGCACCGTGGACTCGACACCCTCGACGCTCCAGGCGAACCGGAGGGTGCGCTCGTCCACGTGCAGCACCCGCTGGTGCGGCTCAGCGCCGTCCGGCGTGGAGCGGCCCCAGAACTCGTACGTGCCGGGCAGGTCGACCTCGGCGTGCTCGGCCAGCCACACGCGCAGCGCGGCCGGGTCGGTCAGCGCCTCGTACACAACCTTCGGCGGGGCCGGAACGACCGCGCGTAGGCGCAGGTCAGGCTCGGTCATCGGGATCCCCCTGGGGATAGCAGGCGACGGCCAGGCGGAATGCGTCGCCCTCGGCACCGCCGTAGCGGGTGAACAGGTCCTGCAGCGTCTGCTGCAGCTCGTCGAGGAAAGCCTTGCGCTGCTCCGGGCGTACCCGGATGTCTCCGGACACGCCGATCGAAGGCAGGTCCGGCCGGGTGAGGTCGAGCGCGGCGATGTCCGCTTGGACGCCCTCCATCAGGTCGACCAGGTAGCCCAAGCTGAGCCGGTCACGGGTCTGGCGCACCCCGATCCGGCCCACCAGGCCCGGGGACAGCCAGTAGGACCGGGCGGCCGCTTGGTAGATCCCCTCGTTGATCCCGCGCACCCGGCGCTCGGCTATCTGGCGGACCAGGCCGGCCTCCTGCAGGCGTTTCGCGTGGTAGTAGACCCGCTGTGGGGTCTGGTCAAGCTCGACCGCCACCTCCGTGCACGACCGGGGCTCGGCGAGCTGCCGCAGCACTTCGATCCGCTGCGGCTTGAGCAGCGCCTCGGCCTGCTCGATCCGGTCGAGGTAAACGACATCTCTCATTGCAAAAATCAGTCTTTATGTAAAAATCTTTTTTGTCAATGAGTACCCGCTGCAGCCGCGTAGCGCGCCCAACCAGCCAAGGACGGCCGAAGGTATCCTCGGTACTTGACGATGAGCGACGAACCGGCCCGCGCGCTGTTTCACACCGCCCCGCGCTGTGTGGAGATCAGGGAACTGCCCGCACCGCGGCCTGCGGCTGGTGAGGTCCTGGTCCGCACGCTCAGCTCCGGCATCAGCGGCGGCACCGAACGGCTGGTGTACCGCGGTGAGATCCCGGCCGACCTGGCGCTGGACGACACGATCGACGCGCTCGGCGGCACCTTCTCCTACCCGTTCGCCTATGGATACGCCTGCGTCGGCGAAGTAGCGGAGTCCGGCCAGCGGGTCTTCGCGTTCCATCCGCACCAGGACGTGTTCACGGCCCAGGTGAGTGAACTGGTCCCGCTGCCCGCCGTCGATCCCGCCGCCGCGACCTTGTTCCCCCTGGTCGAGACCGCGCTGCAGGTGACGCTCGACGCCGGGAACGGCTATCGCGACCGGGTCATCGTGCTCGGCGCCGGCGTTCTCGGCCTCCTGACCGGGCTGCTCCTGCAGCGCGCCGGGTGGCGGCCGCTGATTGCCGAGCCGCAGGAGTGGCGGCGGGCGCTCGCCAGCAGCCTCGGTGTCTCCGCCGCAGCACCAGTCGAACTGCCGACGGAGAAGGTGCCGCTGGTCATCGACGCCAGCGGTAACCCGGATGCACCGGCGATAGCGCTGGACATGCTGGCCCACGAGGGAACCCTGCTGATCGCGTCGTGGTTCGGCACCAAACCGGTGGTGCTGCCGCTCGGTGGCGCCTTTCACCGGCGGCGCCTGACGATCCGCAGCACTCAGGTCTCCACCGTGCCAGCCCGCCAGTCCGGGACCTGGACCCGGTCCCGGCGCCGCCAGGAAACCGTGGCGCTCATCACCGAGCTACCGTTGGCGCAGCTGTGCACCGACGTCTTCGACTTCTGTGCTGCGGCCGAGGCGTTCCGAGCCGTGGACCAGGGAAAACCCGGGTTGATGCATGCCGTTCTCACCTACGACAGGAGTGCTGCCGGTGACCTGTGAAGTCGGGCTGAGCCGAAGCGTCCGTGCCTTCCACATCATGCCGGGAATGCCCGGGCCAGAGGGCCAGCTCCATGATCACGACTACCGGATCGAGATCGTCGTGGACCGCGAGCAGCTGGATGAGCGGGGCATGGTCTGTGACCTGGATGTACTGGAAGCGGCGCTCACCGAGCTGACCAGCCGGGTCGATGGCCGCAACCTGGAGGAGATACGCCCGGCTGAGGCCGAGGCGGTCACCGTCGAGGTGTTCGCCCGCTGGGTGCACGACACTCTCTCGCCCACCGTCCTCGCCGCAGGCGGTGAGACCCTGGCGGTACGGGTGTGGGAGACGGCTGACGCGTTTGGCGGCTACCGCGCACGGCTCGCGGGCTGAACCGGTGTGTCAGGGAAGGTGGCTGGTGTCATTGACACAGTGGACGGCGGCAAATTCGCTGCCGTGCCACTCGATCTTGTTGATGCAGGCAGAGCCGAGATACAGCCGGTAAACGGTGCCGAGCGGGACGGCCAGAGCCCGGCAGAGCAGGATCTTTATCGGGCTGATGTGGCTCACCACCAGGACGGTCTGGCCGCTGTGGTCCCGCAGCAGCCGGTCACAGGCCCGGTTTACCCGCTGTGCGGCGTCGGCGAAGCTCTCCCCGCCCGGCGGGGGCTGTTCGGGGTTGCGCCGCCAGCGGGCCACGGCCGCGGGCCAGCGCTGCTGGATTTCTGCCAGGGTGAAGCCGTCCCAGTCACCGAAGTCGGTTTCACGGAGATCATCATCGATGACGGTGTTCAGGCCCAGCTCGGCGGCCGCGATGGCGGCGGTGTCGACAGCACGCTGCAGCGGGGAACTGACCACGACGTCGATCGGGGCACCAGCGGCCAGGCGGCAGGCGGCGGCCTTGGCCTGCCGGGTCCCGCTGGCGCTGAGCGGGAGGTCACCCTGTCCGCTGAAGCGGTGTTCGGGTGACAGCCGGGTATCACCGTGCCTCAGCAAAATGGTGGTGGTGGGATCGGCCGTGGGGTTGTCCCAGCCCAGTGTCATAGACGTCACCGCCCGGAGGTACCGCTTACCGCAGCCGGGGTTTTGCTGCTGAAGGTATTGAGCAGTTTATTGCGGAAGGCGTCCATGGGCTCGAGCGGAGCGCCGGGAGCGGGCAGCAGCCCGTTCTGCCAGTGCCAGGAGGACATCTGCCTGAGCACCGACGGAGCGCGGGTGACGATCGAGATCGGCACGTCGTGAGTGACCCCGGGGCCGCTGACGGCGGTGTGGGGCTGGTGGTCACCGAGCAGGATGAGGACGAGGTTCGGGTCGTTCAGCTCGGTGACCCATGACGTGAGGGCCGTCATCGTGTACTGGATCGACTGGCCGTAGAACTGCTTCACGGTGTTGTTGCTGCGCCAGACCTGCGCCGCGGACTCGCTCTGCGCGGGCTGGGAGTCGAATATCGAGCCGTTGCCGACCTTGTTCCAGGGCACCATGGCCGGCAGCGGAGCCCAGGGAATGTGCGAGGAGGTCAGGTCGATCTCGGCCATCACCGGCTTGTGGCCAGGCGTCAGCTCGTTCCGCTGGAGCGTGGCCAGGGTGTACTGGTCGGGCATCGGGGAGTAACTGAATTTCGGGCCCTGGTAGCCGACGTTGAGCCGGTTGTAGAGCTGGTCGTAGTGGTAAAAGGCTGTCCCGGGTATCCAGTCCGGGTTGTCAGTCGGGTCGTCGGCGACCGTGCGCCACCCGGCCTTCTTGAAGGCGTCGCTGAGAGTGAACCGCTGGCTGGCGACGAGCTCGTCGTACCGCTGATTGCTGTTGACCCACAGCCCTGACTGCAGGGTGGAGTGAGCGAGCCAGCTGATGCCGCCGAAGGTCGGGGAGGTGAGCCAGGCGCTCTGCGTGGACCAGCCGGCCTGGGTCAGCATGCCGCTGCGCTGGCGCAGGACGGCATCGACGCCCGGCGAGAAGCTCGAACCCTGGACGGCGACCTGCCCGTAGCTTTCGACGAAGGCGATGATGACGTCCTTGCCGCGCAATCCGGTCAGCAGGTTCGAAGCCGGGACGGCGGCCTCGGGGTCGGAGCTGCGGGTGGCCTGCGTGAAACGACGCGGGTCGCTGAGCGCTGACTGGAAGGCGCGCACCTGCGAGACGGCCAGCCCGGTCGCGCTGGTCGAGGCGACCGGAGACCCCGGGGTGAACTGCAGCGACAGGACCGCGGACAGCCCCCAGACGGCGGTGAGGGCAATCAGGCCGCGAACGGCGCCGCGCCGGTGACGGGCGGCCACGGTGGTGACGTGGATCGTGGCCGCGGTGATGGCGACGACGAGCAGGGCGATACCGGCCCAGAGGGCGACGAGCACGACGTTGGTGAGCGTGGTTCCGATAGCGTCGCGGACCACGCTCGCGGCAGGCCCGATGCTGCCCCAGTCGTTCAGCGGGTTGAACGGCCGGTTGATCTCCTCGTACATCGCCATGTTGAGGATCTTGTCGAGCGTGAGCGCGCTGAGGAGGATCCCGGCGACAGCGGCCACGATCCGTCGCGGCCAGGGCGGCAGCACCAGCGCGACCGCCACCAGAGGTAGCACTTCCACCGGGATGCGGACAAACGCGGCGAGGCTGAAATCCCAGGCACGGTCGGGCGCCAGGAGATCGAACCACACGAGCACCAGCGCAACCCCGGCGACGGCGATCCGCACGGCCCGGTGGGTGCGCGGGCCAGCGGCGGTCCGGTACAGCCAGATCACGTCGCGGCCGAACGACTCGGCCAGCAGGAGCAGCGCGACGGCGACCGCGATCATCCCGGCCAGGCGGCTGGTCACACCGGAGGCGGCGACGGTGAGGACGATGCCCTGGACGGCGGCCACGACCTTGCGCCAGTACCGGGGCGGCAGCGGCGCGGCCAGCCACGGCATCACCCAGCCCGCTAGCAGCAGCGCGTAGCGGACGGCGCCGATGACCAGCACCCAGCTGCCGTAATCCCGGGCCACGACGATGCTGAGCAGCAGGATGAGGAAGGCGTCGGCCTCGCCGTCGATGCGGGCGCCGAGCGGGGTGGCGGTGCCGGTCCGCCGCGCCACCTGCCCGTCCACCGCGTCGAGGGCCAGCGCGATGCTGGCCAGGGTGACCAGCGCGGTGATCGACGCCGACCGGCCGAACGAGTCAGCCACCAGGGCCGCGACCCCGGCGATCAGCACCAGCCGGGTCATGGTGACCCAGTCCGCCGGGTGCAGCGCCGGCTGTTCGCTGCGCGTACGGGCCGTGACCAGCAGCGCCGGCGCCGCCGAACCGGTGACCAGCCCGGCGATCCAGCCGGCGACGCCGAGGCCGGCCGTGGCCGCCACGACGCCGAGCAGGGCGGCGGTGGCAAGCATCCCCAGGAGCGCCGCGAGCCGGATCCGGGGCCGCGTGACGTTGTCCGCGGGCTTGTCCGCGGGCCGAATCTCCGGCGGCTGAATGGTGGACACTGCACCTCCGTTTGAGTGACCGTCTGCTGTCATCCCTGATGGGGACGACGGCCCGCCCGCCGCCATCCCTCTTGGAGTACTACGCATCCGGGGTCACTTTGGCTTGCTCCGCGGCCGTACAGTCGATCTATTTGCTCGATTGGCCCGTATGACAGGTGTGACGCCTTTGTACTCAGTTCCGGCCGCGCTCGGTCCGGCCGTCCGTCGTTTCGGCCCGCCATTGCTGCGTCTGGTCGCTGGCGTCACCGTGCTGTGGTTTCTCGGGCGGGAGCTGGGCGCGGCGCCGTTCGAGGCCGGCCTGCGGGCGGTCACCTGGCAGGGGGTCGCGGCCGCCGTCACGCTCACCGTCCTGACCACACTGTGTTCGGCCTGGCGGTGGCAGGTCGTGGCCCGCGCGCTCGGCACCGACATCGGCCTGTTCCGCGCGACGGGTGCCTGCTACCGTTCCCTGTTCCTCAACTCCGTGCTCCCCGGCGGGATTCTCGGCGACGTGCACCGGGCGGTGACGCAAGGCCGGCGCGCCGGAGACGTCGCGCAGGGGGTGCGCGCGGTGGGGTGGGAACGGCTGTGCGGTCAGGTCATGCAGGCCGTGGTGACCGCCGTCGTGCTGCTGACCCTGCCCTCGCCGGTCCGGCCCGCACTGCCCTACGTTCTGGCGGGCATCGCCGGTGTAGTCGGGTGCGCCGCGCTGGTCGTGACCGTCGCCGCTCGTCGTGGCCGGTCACGGCCGGCCCGTGCCGCCCAGGCCCTCGCCACTGAGCTGCGTCGTGGCCTGCTCGTCCGGGGCGTGTGGCCGCAGCTCACACTGGCCTCGGTGCTGGTCGTCGCCGGGCACACGGCCACGTTCGTCATCGCGGCCCGGGTCGCCGGCTCCACCGCACCCCTGGGCGAACTGATCGCGCTGCTGATGGTCATCCAGATTGCCGCGGCGATTCCCTTGAACATCGGCGGATGGGGGCCGCGGGAGGGCGCTGCCGCCTGGGCCTTCGCCGCCGCCGGGCTCGGTGCGGCCAACGGGGTCACGATCGCCACCCTCTACGCGGTGCTCATGCTGGCCGCGGTCACCCCCGGCGCGGGTCTGCTGCTGGGGGATGCCGCCCGCCGCCGCCGCGGCCGGGAACGCCCGGGCGCGTCGAGCAGACCTGAGCCGGCACCACCGACGAGGCACCCGGCCTGGCGCGAGGCCGAACGGCTTGCCCCGTGACCGGGGCGTTCCAGGCGGCAGCGATCCGGCGGCGTATTCGCATCCCACTGCGTTTTGCCGACGGTTACGCGACCACGGCCACGGCCGTCACCTTCACCGGCCTGGCCGACGCGCAGCAGCACGTGGCCCTCGAACTCGGCCGGCCCGCCCCGGCCCGGCTGCCGCTGGTGCGCCTGCACAGCGAATGCCTCACCGGTGACGTGTTCGGCAGCCAGCGATGCGACTGCGGGCCGCAACTGCGCGAAGCAGTCGAGCGGATCACCAAACGCGGCGGGTACCTGCTGTACCTGCGGCAGGAGGGACGGGGCATCGGGCTGTACGAGAAGCTCGACGCCTACGCGCTGCAAGATGGTGGCCTGGACACGTACGACGCGAACCTCGCGCTCGGCCACGGGGCCGACGAACGCGACTACACCAGCGCGGCCCAGATGCTGCACGCGCTCGGTTCCAGCCGTATCGCGCTGCTGAGCAACAACCCGGACAAGGGCGCTCAGCTGGCCCGCCTGGGCGTCACGATCGCCAAGCAGATCCCCACCGCCCTGCACCTCAACGAGACCAACGCCGCCTACCTGGCCACCAAGGCCCAGCGCGGAGGGCATGATCTGCTGTCGCGGAGTCTGGAACGCGCGGCCGAGCGGCGCTAGCCGGGCGAGCGGCCCGCGAAATCAAGCTGGTGGGCAATGTAGACCAGCTCACCCGCGGCCAGTTGCCGGCGGCGCACGGCCAGCCAGTCGGCCAGGTCTGCCGGGTCCACCCAGTCCTGGCGGCTCCGCAACGCATCCTGGATCGTGCCCAGGATGCTGCGCAGGAAGTCAGCCTCGTCGCCCGGGTAGGTCCCGTCCGGGCTGGCGCTGACGACCCAGTCGGACGAGCCTGCCGCCAGCGCGGGCGCCCCCGCCGCCCGCAGATGGTGGAACAGGTGGCGGCCCGTCCGGCTTTCACCGGCCAGGCCGTAGCGGACGCGCTCGTCCATGTCGCGGTGGTAGGCCTGCATGACCTGGTCGTCGTGGGGGTGGCCGGGCGCGAAGACGCTCCCGCCGTCGTAGTTGATCGTGAACCAGTAGACGCCGCCGGGGACCAGCAACCGCAGCAGCCCGGGCAGGATGGCCGGCACGTCCACCAGGTCCAGCACAGCGTTGGCGATCAGCACATCGGCCAGCGCCCCGTGATCGGCCGCCAGGTAGCTGCCAAGCTCGGCGTGCACCAGGCGCACCCGCAGATCACCGACCTGCAGCCCATCCGGCAGCGGGTCGCTGCGCAGGCCCCGCGCGGCCGCCCAATCGCGCAGCCACCGGCGAGAATGATCCAGCAGCGGCCGATCCGTGTCCAGCAGGATGTACTCGCCGGTGCCGACCACGCCCCAGTCGATCAGCCGCGCCACCATCGTCCCCAGTCCGGCGCCGACCTCCAGCACCCGCGGCGCACCCGTGGGCATGAGACGGCGCAACTCGGCCAGCACATGACCGTTGAGCGCCCGGTCATCCACGGTCGTCTTCGCGGCCAGGTAGCGGGCATAGCCAGAGGTCACCGAGGCTTCATCGGGGCTCGTCATTGCTTCTCGGCCACCATCGCGAACTTGCGCACCCGCCCACTGCCGAGCCAGTCACTCCACAGCTGATGGGCCGCGATCAGCTCGGCGGTAGCCTGCTCCCCGATCTGCCCGGCGATCTGAGCCGAATCAGCCCGGTAACACCGAAGCAGCGCGGTCGCCACCGCGTGGTGTGCGGAGCTGTACTCCCGCTGCCAGGTCACGGTCAGCCCCGCGTTGCGCAGCACGTCCGTCAATTCTGCCAGCTCGACGGGCCAGACCGTATCGGCGGCGGGCATCCGAGACTGCTCCTGCCGGGTGAGCGGCCGGCCTTCCTCGACCGTGAACGCGAACCGGCCGCCCGGCTCCAGTGTGTGCGTAACCTCCGCCACCAGGGCCTCCTTGTCGGGGAAGGCCAGCATCGTCTCCAGCAGGAGCACCGCCTCGAAGCGGCCCGCGGGCAGGGGCGGGAGATGAGCCTGCTCGAAGCGGCAGGGAAGCTCCCTGGCCAGCTGCCGGGCGGTGGCCAGTGCGCTGCCGGATTGATCGACACCCAGGTAGCGGCAGCCCGAGTCCGCCGTGATCATCCGGCCGGGGCCGGCCACTCCACAGCACAGGTCCAGCACCGCGACGCCGGGGCCGACCCGGGCCTGGTGAGCCAGCCTGCGGACCTCGGCTGCCCGCATGAAGCTCTCCTGGCCCACATACTCGCCCGCGGGGTAGGCGGTCGCCTGCGCCCGCCTCAGCGCCGTCAGCAATGGTGTTCGTTGATCCCGGATCAATCCGTGCCCCCCGTCTCCGCGTATTACCTACTGACAAGGTGCGACGGATTGGCAGGCGCTGTGGAAGGGGACATCGTGCGGATCCACGTCATAGTCCCCGAGGGGTTCGACGACCCCAGCCGGCCCACCGGCGGCAACATCTATGATCGCCGGGTCTGCGACGGACTGGCCGAGGCCGGCTGGGAGGTGCTGGTCGCGACCGTCGCCGCGGCGTGGCCGGCAGGCGGTCCGGGCGCCCGCGCCGACCTGGCCCGGGTCGTCTCCGCCATTCCCGACGATGAGACCGTCCTGATCGACGGGCTCATCGCCTCGCCGGCCGCCGCGCAGCTGCTGCCACATACCGAGCGGCTACGCATGACGGTGCTGCTGCATATGCCACTGGCCACCGCCTCCGAGCGGTCCGTGCTCCGCGCGGCCGCCGGGGTGGCCGTCACCAGCGAATGGACCCGGCGGCAGATCCTGACCCGGTACGCGATCCCGGCCTGCCGGGTGCACGTCGCCCAGCCGGGCGCCGATCGGGTAGCCCGCCCGGCCCGGCCCGTCCGCGGCCACCTGATCTGCGTCGGAGTCCTCAGCCGGCATAAGGGACAGGACCTCCTCGTCGAGGCGCTCGCCGACCTCGCTGATCGGGACTGGCACTGCGTGCTGGCCGGGTCACTCGACCGCGACCCGGATTTCGTCGAACACCTGCGGACCCGTATCAGGCGTCTCGGCTACGACCATCGCGTCCGGCTCAGCGGCGTCCTGACCGGCGCGGCGCTCAGCCACGAATACACCACCGCCGACCTGCTCGTCGCACCGTCGCGCTCGGAATCCTACGGCATGACCGTCACCGAGGCGCTCGCCCACGGCCTGCCCGTCATCGCTACCACCGTCGGCGGGCTGCCCGAAGCGTTCGGCTCCACCGCCGATGGCACCGGCCCTGGCCAGCTGATCCCGCCCGGCGACCCGGCTGCCCTCGCCGCCGCGCTCGCAGACTGGCTGGGCGACGAGGGCCACCGGCACCGGCTACGGGCCGCCGTACGACAGCGGCAGCAGACCCTGCGTGGCTGGGAGCAGACCACGCAGGAGATAGCTGACGCACTGACCGCCCAGCCGTTCCGGTACCAACGAACACGATGAAGGGGAAGTCCGTCCGATGACATTCAGAACCGAGAGCCGCATCACCATCGCCAGCAACGTCCATGAGGTGTGGGCGTATCTCTGTGACGTCGGACGCTGGCCAGAGTGGGCACCAACCGTCCTTGAAGCCCGGATCCGTGGCAGAGGCCCGCTTCAGCCCGGCTCGCGGGTGCAGCAGCGGGCCAAGCTGATGTTCGGGTTGTCGCGCAGGCGCAGCCAGAAGGTGACCGTTGTCGAGCCGCCCACGTCCATGGCGTTCGCCGGGCCGATGGGCACGTCCGCCGCGCGCTGGGGAATGGAACTGGGGCCGGCCGGCGATGGGCAGACCGACGCCATGATGTGGATCGAGGTCGACCTCGCGGGCATCATGCGGGCGGTCCCCGCGGGCATGCTCAAAGGCAGGATTCAGCGCGTCAGCGATATCGAAATGGTGGCGATCAGAGCTGCTGCCGAGTCCGCTGCGCGGGAAGGTGCGATGTCCTAGATGGGACGGAGTGACGTGGCCGGCCTCGACGTACCCACCGTGAGGCAGACCGACAACGCGCGAGAGCACCTGATCGAGACCTACCGGAAGAAGGCAAAGCACTACGACGTCACCTCCCGGCTGTACCCCGCGCCCGGCTACCCCCAGCGGGCACAACGCCTCCGGGCCGTACGAGCGCTCGGCCTTCGCACGGGTGACACCGTGATCGACATGGCCTGCGGCACAGGTCTGAACTTCCCGCTGCTTCAGCAGGCGGTTGGGCCCGCTGGCCGGATCATCGGCGTCGATCTGACCGACGCGATGCTCGCCCGTGCCCAGGATCGGATAAAGGCGAACGGCTGGAGCAATGTCAGCCTCGTGCAAGCCGACGCAGCCGGCTTCAACTTCCCGGCCGGGATCGATGCGATCCTGTCCACGTACGCCCTGACCCAGGTGCCCGAGTGCGCAGAGGTCATCGCCCATGGCACCGCGGCCCTCGCCGCGGGCGGCCGCTGGGCCGTGCTGGACCTCAAGGTTCCCGGCCGCACGCCTGGGTGGCTGGCGCAGCTCGGAACCGCAACGGTGCGGCCTTTCGCCTCCATAGATCAGTGGATGATGCGCCGCCCGTGGGAGGCAATTCGCGCCGCCATGCAGGAACAGCTGGCTGATTTCTCCTGGACCGAGCTGGCCTTCGGGTCGGCTTTCCTAGCGGCCGGGTCCAGCCGGCCCGGTCATGGCCGGGCACCTCATCAGTCGAAGGTCTCGGCGGGCGTACTCGACGGCCAGTGAGCGGGCGACCAGTCACCATCGGGGTCGGTGGTCTGCCCCACTTCGATCAGGTGGCCGTCGGGATCGCGGATGTAGCAGCGCTTCTCGTACTGGTGCTGTTTCGGCGGGGTGAGGAATTCGGCCCCCCGGGCGCTCCAGGCGGCGTAGACGGCGTCGATGTCTTTGACCCGGATGTTGAGGAAGCTGCTGACCCGGTCGGGATCCCGCGGCGTTTCCAGGATGACCGTCGGCTTGTCGTCGGTCGGGCCGCCGCCGGCGTTGATGACGATCCAGCTGTTGGCCAGCGCGACATTGACCGGATCTCCTGGGCGTTCCACCCGGCCGCCGAGAACTTCGGTGTAGAAGCGCCGGGAGCGCTCGACATCGTCGGAGACGATGAAGTGGGTCAGCACGATTCCCTCGGGGGGCGGTGGGAGCTCGGCCATCTGAACCTCCGTTGGTTGGCCTCACAGCAACCATCGCGCCCAGGGCGCACGATCACCCCCGGGTCGAACCCTGGTCTTTACCCGGTCGCCCGGACAGCGGGCCGTCCTCATCTCCGGGGACGTTCGCCCCCTCGGCGTGCTGCTCCGGCGCACCCTTGATCGCGATCGCCGCGCCGGTCTCGAGAGCCGCGTCGAAAAGCTCGGCCACCGACTTGCGGATCTCCTCGCGCAGAGTCGTCTTATCCGGGCAGAGGTTCTCGATGTTCCGCTGATAAAGAACGAACCTCTCCCCGAAGGCGACTCGCGAGCGTGCCCCCGCGGCGAAGTCTCCGCCCAGCCCGCCGAACTGGCTGTCCGAATCGCCGCTCCCCGGGCTGGGGCCGGCCAGATGCCAGCGGCGATCCGGATCTACGCCCAGCTCGACTCGTGACTTGTCCGGCAGCAGCACTACGTCCACTGGGCCGCCGGACGAACCGCCCGTCTCGGCGTCATGCACCCTGACCTCGGCCTCGGCCTGCGCCTGGAAGTCGGCACCCGTTATACGGAAAGGCACCACCCAGGGGCCCGACCCGGAGTTCAGCGCGGCGGCCGCAGCGAAATCGGGCCGCCCCGCCTCGGGGTTGCCCGCGTCGAGCCAGACCTTGACCTGGCCGCGCAGGGCCCAGCCAGGAGCGAACCGGCTGGCCACTTCGACCAGGTCATCGAGGTGCTGGCCCGCCTCCTCGAATCGGCCCAGGCGGTACAGCGCGACCATGAGGCGCCACCGCGCCTGGGCCGAGGCCGGATCGGCGTCGGCCGCGGCCTGCGCGGCGCTCCGGGCATCCTCGAAATGACCGAGCCACCACAGCGCCTCCGAGGCGAGCACGAGCGCCGCGACCCGGACCGCGGGCACCGGATCCTTCAGGTGGCGATGGGCCACCCACAGAGCCCCCAGCGGATGATCGGGGCAGCTGCGCGTGTGTTCCTGCAGCGTCTCCAGCGCGTCCTTCGCCGATTCCCGGCCTTCGTGACGGTATTCGGCCGGTACAAAATCGAGCCACCGTGCCGCGGCTTCTTTCAGCGGTTCGTGTATTTCGAAGTCGCGCGCTTTGGCGTTCGCCACGTAACCTGGGCCGGAGTGATGGGACGCCTGCGGCGCTGGAGTAACCGAGGGTGTCACGTCATCTCCGGGCATGGACCACATGATCGCACCGGAGCAGGCGCGCTGCCGGGGAATGAACCGGGCACCGGGTCGGCTCTACCATGTGGTGGCAGTTGTTATGGGTGTTCCTGCTGTCTGCAGGCGCGGACCCGGATCCAGCTCGGTGATACATCGCGGCCGCCCACGTCGCCTTAGCCAGGGCGGGCTGACCCTGCTCAATGAACTGCAGTCAGCCGTGGCCGAGGCAGAAATCAATGGGAGTCACAGGTGTTCGCGGAGCAAGGTGGTTGTGCATGATCGAGGACAACGGCGGGGGTACGGGCGGTTTCGCTGACCTGGCGCTGGCCCCGGAGCTGTGCGACGTGCTCTCGGGTCTTGGTTACGAGGAGCCGACACCGATCCAGCTGGCCGCCATCCCGCCGCTGCTTGAAGGCCGTGACCTTGTCGGGCAGGCCGCGACCGGGACGGGGAAGACGGCCGCCTTCGCGCTTCCCATCCTCCAGCGAATACTCACCGAAGGTGAGCGGACCGAGCCGCTCGCCCTGGTGCTCGTCCCCACCCGTGAGCTCGCGGTGCAAGTCTGCGCGGCGATGCGCAGCTACGGGCACGACATGCGCGCGCGGGTCCTGGCGGTTTACGGCGGCGAGCCGATCGGCCGCCAGCTGGGGCCGCTCAGGCGCGGCGTCGACATCGTGGTGGCGACGCCGGGACGTGCGCTCGACCACATCAACCGGGGAACGCTGAAGCTGAGCGGCCTGGAGATCCTCGTCCTCGACGAAGCGGACGAGATGCTCGACATGGGTTTTGCCGAGGAAATCGAGGCGATCCTGACCACTACCCCCGGGGAGCGGCAGACCGCGCTGTTCTCGGCGACGATGCCGCCGCGGATCGACGGCATGGTGCGCCGCCACCTGCACGACCCGGTGCGGGCCGAGCTCGGCCGCCAGGCGTCGGCGTCCGCCGACGGATTGCTGGTGCGGCAAACGGCCTACCTCGTGCCGCGCGGGCACAAGCCCGCCGCGCTCGGTCGCGTGCTTGACCTGGAACGGCCGGCGGCCACGATCGTCTTCTGCCGCACCAGGGACGAGGTGGACCAGCTCACCGAGTCCCTGAACGGCCGCGGCTATCGTGCTGAGGCGCTGCACGGCGGAATGGACCAGAAGCAGCGCGACCGGGTCATGGCCCGGCTGCGCAGCCGGGCCATCGACCTTCTCGTGGCCACCGACGTGGCCGCCCGCGGTCTCGACATCGACCAGCTCACGCACGTGGTGAATTACGACGTGCCCAGCGCGCCGGAGTCGTACGTGCACCGCATCGGGCGCGTCGGCCGGGCCGGGCGCGAAGGCACCGCCGTCACCCTGGTCGAGCCGCGCGAGCAGAGGATGCTCAAGACCATCGAACGGGTGACCAAGCGGCCGATCATGATCGAGAAGCTGCCGACCGTCGCCAGGCTGCGGGCCATGCGCCTGGAGCTGATGCGCACCGAGCTCCGCGAGAGCCTGCTCAAAGACGACGGCGACCTTGATGCCTTCCGGTCGGTGGTCGGGCCGCTCGGTGCGGAGTTCGACCCCTTCGAGGTGGCGCTCGCCGCGGTCAAGCTGGCCCATGAGGCGAGCGGAACACCGCGCGAGGAAGAAGAGATCCCCGCCGTCGAAATGCCGCCGGCGAACGACCGCCGCGACGGCCGAAAGGCCAGACCACGTGACCGGGGCCAGGCCACCGGCCGTGACCAGCGCCGTGGTCGCCGCGCGACTGCGGGCACGACCCGCCTGTTCGTGAGCACCGGCCGGTCCGCCGGCGTCCGGCCGCAGGATCTTGTGGGCGCTATCACCGGCGAGTCATATCTCTCCGGCAGCAATATCGGTGCGATCGAGATCACCGATCGTTTCTCCCTCGTCGAGGTGCCCGAGTCAGCCGCCGACGATGTGGTCAGGGCGCTCCGGGGGACGAGCATCAAGGGCCGGAAAGCAACCGTTCGCCGCGAACGCTACCCGGCGCGGTAGTACCAGCTTTCCCCAGCCACCGACGGCCCGCGCTCGCCGAGCGCGGCGGTCAGGCAGCGGCTTGGATGGCCTGCAGGATGACGCTGGTCACGACGCCGGGGTCGGAGATCATGGCCAGGTGCGGGGCGTTCACTTCGGTGGTGTAGGCGTGCGCGTTCCTGGCCATGGCAACCTGCAGTGCTGGCGGGATGGCGTGGTCGGCGGTGCCGACCGCACGGCGCACGAGCCGGGCACGGAGGCTAGGAGCTGGGCGAGGGTCTGGCCCTGTGCGGGCGCGAAGGCGTCTACGTAAACGAGGGCGTTGACCTGCGAGTCGCCGGTCGCGGCGTTGGTGATGACGGCCCCGCCGTAGGAGTGGCCGACCAGCACGATCGGGCCGGAGATGCTGTGCAGAAAATCGGCCAGGAACCAATGGGATTTGCGCTCGACGATGGTCCGCAGTCTCAGACTTTCCGCCAGCGGGCCTCGCACAGCCCATAGACGCCGAAGACGAAAAGGCCGAGTGCGGCCAGAAGCATCAAAAATTCGCCGAACGGCTGATTGCGCAACGTCAGCAGCGCCTTGTCGATGCCGCCGGATTCTGATGCCTTTCGCGTGACCGCCGCATCGATTACCAGCACGCCGACCAAGGCGAAGACCAGCCCGCGGGCAATGGTTCCGGTCATGCCGAGCAGTTCGACGACGCGGCGCATCCTGGCGCGCATCCGGGCCGTCTGGAGGTGCTTCATGAACTTCTTGCGGGCACCCTCGACGACCAGGGCAATGCCGCAGGCGACGACAGCCAGCCCGGCCAGGCCGACCAGCGCCCGGCCGGCCGTGTGCTGCATGGCGGTAGCCGTGATGTCCTGTTGGCGGCCAGACTGGCTACGAGCGGCGCCGGTGATCACGGTGAAGGTCAGGTAGGACAGGCCCGCGTAGATGACCGCTCTGGCTAGCGACTTGAGCCTGGGGCCGGCTCCGGGCTCGCCGGTGACGCCGAATGCGGCCTCGCTCAGCCGCCACAGCGCGTAGGCCGCGAAGCCGATGCCGAGCAGCCACAGTGAGACCAGGCCGTACGATTTGCCCGCGAGCAGCTGCAAGGCGCCTTCCTGGTCCGCCTCGCGCGAGCTGTGCCCCAAAGCGACCAGGACCGCGACCCAGCCAACCAGGATGTAGATGAATCCCCGCGCGGTCAGGCCCGAACGGGCCAGAAAGTGCGCCGGGCTGTTGGAGGCCCGGTTCGCGGTGCGCATGGCGCGTGGCGCCGACACAGGATGCATTGCCCCCTAATTCCTTTTTGGCGGGTTCTCAAACATTGACATTGGAATCAGTGGGGGCGGGATTCCTGTACCGCTCTCCGAACAGGCGCGACATTGAATGCCGCGGGTAAACGGGCATAAAACACTTCACAACGGGCAATAGGCGGCCATGCCGCTTTCAGCCGCTGCCCGGCGAAATCTGGCCCCGCTGGGTGTTGTCACCGCCGCAGCTGTCATCTTTGCCCTGCTACTCCTGCTGGTGCGGCTGCAGTGGGCGCCGCTGGAGTCGGCTGACCACCGCGCCGCGGCCGGGCTGAACAGCCTGGTCGCCGGGCACTCTGCGGTTATCGGCGTCGTCAAGGCGGTCACCTGGCTGGGCAGCGGCGGTGTGCTGTGGACCCTGATCGGAGCAGCCGTGGTCCTGCTGGCCATCAGGCGCCGGTCGTGGCTCGCGATCTACCTCCTGGTCGCCGGGGCCGGCGAACTGACGCTGGACCCGGTCCTCAAGGCCCTGGTCGGCCGGCTGCGCCCCGTGGTCGCCCATCCCATCGCCCACGGCAACGGCGACAGCTTCCCCAGCGGGCACGCACTCGGCTCGATCGTCTGCTACGGCGCGCTCTTCCTGGTCTTCCTGCCCGCGACGCGCGGAATCTGGCGCCGTGTGTTCACCGCGGTCATCGTCACGCTGATCGCCGCGATCGGCGTCAGCCGTCTCCTGCTCGGCGTGCACTACATCTCGGACGTGCTGGGCGGCTGGGCACTGGGCGTCACCTGGCTGGGCATCACCGCGTTCGCCTTCGAGCTGTCCCGGAATGCCAGGGGAGCCCCGGTGACCCAACCGGTGGCCGAAGGCCTCGAGCCCGAGGCCCGCACCGACCTGCAGCCGGCCGAACCAGAGACGACCGGGCAGGACCAGGACCGCGCCCGCACCTACGGCCGGACCGCCGCGGGAGTGGTGGTGGCGTGGGTGCTGATCGTCGGCGCCCTCACCGGCATCGGCAAGCTGATCATGCATACCGGCAATGGGAACGGAAACCTGCTCGGCGACCATACGATCCCGCACTGGCTGGCCGGGCAGCGCACGGCCAGGCTGAACCACTGGAGCCTGATCGCCAGTAACCTCGGGGCCACCCGGGACATTCTCATCATGAGCGCCGTCACCTGCCTGCTATTCATCGCCATCACCCGGCACTGGCGCCCGCTGATCTTCCTCGCCGTGGTCATGGTCGGGGAACTGGCCGCGTTCCTGACCATCGCCGCCATCGTCAAGCGGCCACGGCCGGACGTCCCGCACCTGGACTCCAACCTGCCCACCTCTGCTTTCCCGTCCGGGCACATGGCCGCGACCACGTGCCTCTACGTCGGCATCGCCATCCTGGTCATCGGCCACGCTCGCGGCTGGTGGCGTTACCTGTTCCTCATCCCCGCCGTCGTCATGCCGGTCACGATCGCGCTGGCCCGCATGTACCGGGGCGAGCATCACCCCACCGACATCCTCGCCAGTGTGCTGTTCGCCGTCCTGTGGCTGACCGCCACCACCAGCCTCATCAAGCCGAACAGTGACCCCGGTCAAACCGGCCGCAAACTGGTGGGCTTGCCGCGCCGGAAGGTCGCCAGCCAGCCCCACCAGACCACGGCCAGCACGCCAGGCTGAAGGCCTGGAGCCTCTCATTGCCGGGCCTTGGCCTCCTCGATGGTCAGTTCCGCGGCAGGGTCGGCCTCCAGCCGCTCATCGGGGATCGGCAGCCCGCTTTCGACCGACCGTCCATACGTCCCGTCGTTCAGGCGCTGCTCAGCACGGTCGAGTGCGGCCAGGCGATCGCGCAGGCTGGCCGTGATGGCCTCGTTCTCGAACTGGGCGGTGAGAGGCTGCGCGGGATCGGAGATGTCCGCCCCCTGCTCGTCCTCAGCGGCCCGGTCCTGGCGTCCCTCACGTTCGGTGGTCTCGAGCAAGCTCTGCACCTCGGCTCGCTTGGCCCGTACCAGCGCTCGTGCCTGATCTTCGTCCACTTGTTCTCCTTGGTATCGATGGGCCGCACCGACGCAGTCGGTTGGCATCTCTCACGGGCTCTGGTGAGCATAGGCGCCCCTGCGCGGGCCCCGTCAGCTCGCCGTGCGGATGAGCCCCTGGTCGCGCAGCACGACGAGCACTCCGAGCGTGTCCTCCAGCGGCATCTCGCCCTGCGCCCCGGAGGCGTTCGCGGTGTCGAAGAACGTGACCCCTTGCTCGACCGCCAGGCGGAGCACCCGCCGCGCCGCCTCGGGGCGATCCTTCCATCGGTGGGCAGTGGCACCGATGTGCTGATCTTGCAGGGGCGGTGTATGCGGAGCCGCGAGAGGGAGTTCAGCGCGGTCGTGAGGCGTGCGGGGTGCCCGCGCCGCGGATGCGGTCGATCTCGGCTTCGGCGACCTCGCGGCCGTCGCGCATGAACTTCAGCACGGTGCGCAGCTCGTCGTTGGTGTAGCCGGCGAACCGGCGGGCGAAGGCCTCGCCGACCGGGGCGTAGTGGCGGCTGACTTCGGCGAGGCCCTCAGCGCTGGCCGTCACCACGATGCGGCGGCGGTCAGCCGGGTCGGCGGACCGGTGCACGTAACCACCGCGTTCCAGGCGGTCGAGGACCTTGGTCACCGCGCCGCCGGTCAGGCCGAGCCGCTCAGCGAGGCGCGTGGGTGCGGCCGGGCCGTCGGTGAGCAGGCCGATGCACTGGACGTCGGTGTGCGGGAGGCCGAGCTGGTTGGCGACGGCGATGTTGAGCCGGACGGCCGCGGCCGCGTGGGCGGGTGCCTCGGCCGCCACCTCGCTGAGAAGCCCGGCACGCGTCGCGTCGTTTGACACTCTTCGTCTCTTTCCCTTATCGTCGACACAACTTTCCTTAGGAAACTATATTTCCAGGAAAGCAATTTAGCTTACCCCTAAGCGAGGCAGCAGTGACACGGATCAGCAAGGCGCTCATCATCGGCGGCGGCATCGCGGGGCCCACCGCAGCGATGGCGCTGCGCAAGGCCGGCATCGACGCGACGGTCTACGAGGCGCACGGGCCGGGAGCCGAGCACGTCGGCGCCGGATTCAACATCGCCACCAACGGGCTCGACGCGCTCGCGGCGATCGGCGCGCTCGAGGCCACCAAGGGCCTCGGCATCCCGGCCACGCGCATCTCCATGTACAACCGCAAAGCGCGGCTGCTCGGCACGGTCGCGACGGGCCTGCCGCGGCCGGGCGCCCCGGACACGACCACATTCAAGCGGGGCGAGCTGTTCGCCGCGCTCGCCGGTGAGGCGGCAAACCGTGGCATCACGACCGAATACCACCGGCGCCTGGTCCGGATCGAGCAGTCGGACAAGTCGGTGACCGCGCATTTCGCCGACGGCACGCGCGCCACCGGCGACGTCCTGATCGGCGCGGACGGCGTGCACTCAGCCACCCGCGCTTACGTCGACCCTGACGCGCCATCCCCGCGCTACACCGGCCTGGTCTCCTTCGGCGGGTTCGGCCGCAACCCGGGCCTGCCGCCCGAGCCGGGGCTGTGGAAGATGATGTTCGGCCGCAAGGCGTTCCTCGGCTGGTTCGTGCCGGACACCACGCAGGTGTGGTGGTTCATCAGCGTGCCGATGGACAAGCCGCTCAGCCGCGAGGAGATCCTCGCCGAAGGCACCGGCGCGTGGGTACCGCGACTCACCGGCCTGTTCGCCGGCGACGACGTCCCGGCCGAGCCGATCGTGCGCGCTCAGGCCGGCGAGCTGATTGTCGTCGGCGCTGAATACGACCTGCCCAACATGCGGACCTGGGTCCGCGGGCGCGTCGGCATCATCGGCGACGCCGCGCACCGCGCCTCGACCAGCTCCGGGCAGGGCGCGGCAATGGCGATGGAGGACGCGGTCACCCTCGGCCAGTGCCTCCGCGACATCGGCGACCCCCAGCGGGCGCTGGCGACGCTCCAGGACCTGCGGCGCCCGCGTACCGACAAGATCGTCGCTCTCGGCGCCAGGACCGCGTCCTCCAAGGCCGCCGGGCCCGTAGCCGCCGCGATGCGCGACGCCTTCATGAAGCTCGGGTTCCGGTTCTTCTACAACCCCGAGTCAAGCGCCTGGCTGCTCCGCAACCATATCGACTGGGACGAACGCATCACGCCGGCCACGGCGTGACCTGACCCCTCGGATCGCCGGAATCACGGCGATGGCCTGAACGGCCCGCTCGTGGTTTCGTTCGCGAGTATCCCGGTTCACACGGACAGAATCACGCTCGACCGGTTCGCCGCTGACGAAGAGGGTGTCGATGGCGCCGCTGAGCCGGTACGGCCCATCCTGGGCGATCGCGATCGCCGGTGGCCGGCTGAAGCGATGGTCGACCTGGGTGCCGGTCTGCGCAGCCCGGAGTGCTGGCAGGTGCCGGGGCTGTCACAAACCGTGGCCTGCTGGCCGCCGACCGGATGCGGTGGCCGCGGTGGGGATCGGCCCGGGCGGACGTCGGTTCGTCGAATCGCAGGGTTCGTGTCCCCAGGGACTTGAACCCCCATGCGTCCGAGGGCGACTCACAACCTGCGTAAATGGCCTCTGTCACCATGACCACCGAATGTGCATGGCCGCGGCAAGGGCTGTCCGAGGGTCTCGACGTGGGCGGCCAGGATCCGTAGCTCGGTGGTCCTGGCTTGGCGTGCTCGCGGGCCGAGACTGGCGGCGGTCAACCATTCCTGGGGTGTCCGCCGGCCGTGGGCGGTAGTCGATGCTGAGCCTGTCGAAGAAGGCGTAGATGTCGGCGAGTTCAGATACACGCTGGTCCAGGGAGCCTGGCCCGTGCCCTCCCGGTCTGACCCGTAGGAGGACAGGCTGGCTTGATGAGGTTGCTGACTGCAGACGAGCTGCCATCTTCTTGGCGTTGTATGCCGGTACGTCCGGTTCCAGATCGGCTACATCGCCGCCTTCCTCGGCGTCAGCATCTTCCGCTAACTCCTGGCCGGGCGTTTGCACTGGTGCAACCGGGTAACGCTGGTGAGATACGGGCCCGCTGGGCCGTATCAAAAGGAGCGAGGGCATGGCATCCAGTAAGCAGACCTCGGCCGCGAAGCGCAACGTCAAGAAGGCGCAGCAGGCCGCCAGCGAGAAGAAGACGATCGCCAAGATGCCCGCGAAAACGCGGACCGCGCTGGGTAAGCAGGGCGCGGCGGTCGCCCAGCGCAAGCGCACTGGCGAAAAGACGCCCAAGACCCGCGCCGAGTTGTACGAGCTGGCCAAGAAAAAGGATCTTCCGGGCCGGTCCAAGATGGGCCGCGACGAACTGGCTCGCAAGCTGGGCGAAAAATAGGTATTGCGCTGCCAATGCGCCCCAGGGTCAGGCGAGCCGGGTACGCAGCAGGCCTTTGCCTAGCTCGGCACCCTTGCGGCTGTCGGCTTGCGCTTTTTTGAAAAAGTCCGCCAACTCGGTGTCCCCGGCCTGCGTGGCGTCCTGGATATAAGTCTCCAAGCGGACCGCGTTGCTGAGGCAGGCCTCCACATACCAGATGAGGTTGTAGTCCTTGTCGGGCGTGCCGGTCACGACGTTCGCGTCGTCAGCCTTCATCGCGCTGACTCCTTTCGGCTCGGGGTCAGCGCTCCGAGCTACCCGCTCGATCGGGGTCAAACGGTGCTTTTCTGGGCCTGATGGCTGTCGGCGGGGCCGGGTAGCGTCGGGGTTACGCGGGGAAGGACGGTAGGCCATGTGCGGTCGATACGTATCGGTGGCTAGCCTGAAGAAGTCTGCAGGAGCACTACGACGCCGCCGGTGTCGGTCACGGCATGGAGCTGGCGCCATCTCATAACGTCGCCCCGACCAACAAGATCTACGCGGTCCTGGAGCACGCCGAGGCGGACGGGGCCGGGGCGGAGCGGCAGGTGCGGGCGGTGCGGTGGGGCCTGGTGCCGGCCTGGTGGAAACCCGGCATCGACCCCAAGACCAGCAAGCAGAAGACGATGCCGGCGCTGCACAACGCCCGGGCCGACAAGGTGGTGGCCGCTCCGTCGTGGCGGGGCCCGTTCGCCCGGCGCCGGGCGGTCATCCCGGCCGCTGGCTACTACGAATGGCTGCCCACCTCCGATGGCGACGGGAAGCCGTTCAAGCAGCCGTACTACATCCACCCGGCCGCCGGGCTGCTGTCGTTCGCCGGGCTCTATGAGCGGTGGGCCGACCCGGCCAAGGATGAGGACGACCCGGACCGGTGGCTGTGGTCGGCCGCGATCATCACCCACCACGCCACCTGGCTGGCCGGGGTGATGAACGACCGCACCCCCGTGATCCTGCCCCCGCAGCGGATCGACGCCTGGCTCGACCCGGAACTCACTGACAAGCACGCCGCACTGGAACTCATCAGCGGGATCGAGCACGAACCACTGCAGGTCCGGGCCGTCTCCACCGCGGTCAACAAGACCGGGCGCGGCGGATCCCGCGGACCCGAGCTGATCGAGCCGATCGGCCAGCACGGCGACCAGCCCCTGCAACTGGCCCCAGCCTGACCACCAACCCTGGCCGGTTCCCGGCCTCTCCGGCGGCCACGGCGGCCCGAACGCAGCGCAGCGAGTCGGCCGGATGGGTGATCTCCAACCGGCCTGCGGCGGTATCTGCTGGCGGGACTGCTGGTCTGCGGAACCTGCGGGCGGCGACGGGGTCGTTGCTCGGGCTGACGAAGACGACGGTCGCCCCGGCCGTGCCTGAGGCGCGGATGTAACCATTGATTGGCGTCGGCATTATCTGATGCCGGCTAATCGTCGAGGAGGATCCGGGCGTGGCGTACGAACAGTTCCGGGTACTGGAAGTGCGCGCCATGGTTGGCGTCCGGGTACAAGATGAGCTCGGCGCTGGGCAGGAATTGCTGCAGGATGTAGGAGTTGATCGTCGGGATCACGATGTCGTGGCTGCCGTTGACGACGAGGACGGGAAGCCACCGGATACCCGGTCCCGGGCAGCCGTTCGCGTGCGTCCACCCATTCGGCTACTGCGTCCATGCCCGCTCCTGGCTCGGAAATTCCGTCAGTCGCTTCGTCATGTCGTCCCTGCTGCACGAGCCCTAGTCTGGCGGCGCGAGTCGGTCCTGGTCATGGGGAAGCCCCCCGCTTCGAACCTCGCGATAACCTCCGGTTACGCCGTCAAGATCACTGGGCGGCCGCCTCGGCCATGATGATCGCCAGCCGCGCCGTTGCCACTTCAGGGACGAGCCGCGAGGCGACTCCGGTCTATAAGATCCGGCCGAGGCGGCCGCCGTCCAGATTGGTTGGCCGTTGTCGGGTAGCGACAAAGGCTTGGAGGCCAAAACCAGACACGATGAAATGACCAGTTCAAACAGCCGGATGACAACAGCGCCGGGCGGACGAGGCGAGCCAGCGGTCGAGGAGGCATTCGACCGGCTCGTCTCCGAGGGCAGCGACCGGTTGTCCCGGCCGCTGCTTGCTCTCGTGACCACCGGGTTTCTCGGGGGCGTAGATATCGGCGTCGGCGTCCTGGCTTACCTGGTGGTCGAGGCCAAGACCGGGCAGCCCCTGCTGGGCGCCGTGGCGTTCACCATTGGGTTCATCGCGCTACTGCTGGCCCGCAGCGAACTGTTCACCGAGAACTTTCTGGTACCCGTCACGGCCAGAGTCGCGGGGCGCGGTTCCTGGTTTCAGCTCGGGCGCCTGTGGTTGGTTACCCTGGCGGCAAATCTCGCCGGCGGCCTGCTGATGGCCGGGATGATCGTGGTTGCGTTGCCGGAACTACGCTCGACCGCGGCCAGCCTGGGCCGTCACTACGCGACGCTGGGACTCTCCTGGCGCTCACTGCTGCTGGCGATCCTGGCTGGTGCGGTCATTACCTTGCTGACGCGCATGCAGCACGCCAGCGACGACTTCGGCCCGAAGATCGTGGCCGCCGTCGCTATGCCGTTCGTGCTGGTCGCAGCCCAGCTGTTTCATTCAGTGCTGGACTCGATCTTCATGTTCACCGGGCTGCTCAGCGGTCGCGCCACCTACACCTGGGCCGACTGGGCCGGGGCCCTGGCCTGGTCGGCCCTGGGCAATGTGATTGGCGGCGTTGGCCTCGTTACCTCGATCCGATTGCTGCGCGTGCCGCACCGAGTCAGAGAAGAGCGTGCTGACCAGTTACGCGGCACCGTCAGCGTGCCGGTTCTTCGGTCACCGATGCTCCTTGGGCTGGTTACGATCAGTCGATCACAGCGGCGTCGCCTGGCAGACGAACCAGCGAGAGTGGCTGGTGCGGCGGCGGGCAGACCCGGATGACGATGGCTGTTACCGCTCCGTGATCTGGACTCGGATGCCCTGATCCTGACCGCTAAAGATGACCTGTACCTGGCTCCGGCGAATGCGTCGCCAACAACATATCCGCAGCTCAAGCGACCATCGAAGTGTGTCCGAGGGGCGACTCGCACCGTACGTACATGCTCCCGATCACCCTGACCAGCGAGTTTGTACTGGACGGTCGTCCGCGGTGATGGCGGCGGATCGGGTCATCTGGTGGTCCACTGCCGGGTCACAGAACACGGGACATCCAGCGGGCGCGCTTCGGCCGCCGACCGAGATGGCGATGACGCGGTGCACATCGCGAGGACAATCCACCGCACGTGATCCGAGGCCCCGTCGGAGCTGGGCGCCGGAAACGCAGGAACCCAGCGCGCGACCTGCGGAACGAGGCTGGGCGCCAGCAGTACCAGCACGACGGCGGTGCCAGCCGCCGCGCCCGGCTCTCGGTCCGTGTCCGGACTGCACGGGCCGGATGGCCGTTCTGATGATGCTGGCAGCAGTCCGGCAGAGCTCTTCACCGCTGGCCCGCTCGCCCTGGCCAGGTTGCGTGATCCTGCGAGAGCGCTACCGAGGGTACGGAAAGAGCATGCGCCACCGGAACCGGCTCAGAACTGGACCCCGCGCGTGAGTGCCCCGTCCACCAGCAGGTTGGCGCCGGTGATGCGGCTAGCCGCCGGGCTGGCCAGGAAAGCCGTGGCCCGGCCGATCTCCTCGGGCAGCCCCATCCGCCCGGTGGGGTTCAGCCCCATGGCCGTGGTGAACAGCTCAGGGTTGCTGTGCTCGATGTTCTCCCAGACGCCGCCAGGGAAGTAGGTGTTGCCGGGGGAGAGGCTGTTAGCCCGGATGCCCTTGGCGGCCAGCTGGAAAGCCAGGCCCTGTGTGTAGTGGATGATCGCTGCCTTCATGGTCCCGTAAGGACCCGCGGCGAAGTCCACCTCGCGGCCGGACACGCTGGAGATCGTCACGATCGAGGGGGCCTGGCTGCGTTCGAGGTATGGCATCGCCGCGTTTACCAGGTGCACCGTGCCCATCATGTCCACGTCGAAGCTCGCCTGCCAGTTGGCCTCTTCGTCCGGTATGGCCAGCGCGCTCACGTTGGCCACGACGATATCCAGACCACCTAGTTCGGTGGCGGTGTCACTGACCCACTGGCTCACGCCCGCCCGGTCGCTGACATCGACGCATCGCCCGGTCACCATCACGCCGTCGCCCCGGCCGGTCATCTCCTCGGCCGCCCGGACCACATCGGTGGCGGTCCGGGCGCAGAACGCGACCGAAGCCCCCTCATCCGCGAGCGTTTCCACGATGGCCCGCCCGATGCCCCTGGTGCCGCCGGTCACCAGAGCGCGCAGTCCCTTCAGTCCCAGGTCCATCTACTGCCTCCCCGCCTGTTCGCGCAGCCGCCGATGCATGCCCTCGAAGGCATCCGCCGCGGGCAGCAGGCGCTTGCGCACCTTGGTGACCGAGCTGAAGTTGACGTCCACCACGTTGGCCAGCGGGCATTCGCTCACCTGGGTGAGCAGCTGGTAGGCGTCGAGCCTGTCCAGCCCGTACAGGTCGCTCAGCCAGCCGACCATACCCGCCTGGCCTATCCGCCAGGCGTCCTCCAGCGGTCGGCTCGACCCCACCACTATGAGGTAGTCGTCGGTCTCGATCCGCGGCCAGGCCGGCCCGCCGCCCTTGGCTAGGTCCACGATGAGGCAGACGTCCATGGCGCCTTCCACTGCGGTCCCGCAGGATTCGCCCTCACCTTGCCGGTAGTGCCCGTCACCGACAGAAAACAGTGCGCCCGGCACGTTGACTCGCAGGTAGCAGGTGGCTCCGGCACGCATCTCCGGGGTGTCCATGTTCCCGCCGAAGGTGTCCGGGACCAGCGACGACCGCACTTCGCCGGCGGCCGGGGCCACGCCTACCGTGCCCAGCATCGGATCCATCGGCAGCTCCAGCTGCAGGTCACTGGACTGGGCCTGGAACGCCACGGTGCCCTGGCCCCGGTCCACCTGGTAGATCCAGGTCCGCTCCTCCAGCGGATCCTGGAGCGTGACGGTTCGGTCCGTGCCAGTCAGGCCGCCGAAGAACGGGATGGTGCTGGACGCGCCCCAGTCGCGGGCCGGGCTGAGATCCAGGAAGTGCAGCGCGAGCGTGTCACCCGGCTCCGCCCCCTCGACGTAGAACGGGCCGGTCTGCGGGTTGACGAAGGGCATGGTCAGCTTGGCGCTTGGCATATCGGCCGGGTCACGGAGGTTGCCGCAGAACGCGTCGTCCGCCCACAACCGCAGCATCGTCCCCGGCCGGACCTTCCGGACCGGTGCGACACCGCCGAAGGTGAACGCGTACTGTTCCCGATCCGGCCGGAACTCGATCACATCCATCAGCGGCTCCCTCGGCGATCATCTAGCGCTCTTTCTATCGCGTCCCTCGCCCGGCCGGTAGAGGCCGCCCGGGCCACCGTGAGAGGGTGCGGGCAGGGCACCCGCTTCGCAGTTTTCTTTAGGTCCAAACGGGTGGGGCACGAGCCCCGGGGACACGCCCGCCTCACCATCTCGACCGAGCCCGGCTCGGAGTCAGCGCACCGAGACGGCGTTCTGCGGGTCGATAGCCTTACCCCGGGTGTTATTCCAGCCTCTGGCTGACGAGCCGAGAAGGCTACCTGCGAACTCAGCAACCGCCGCCCGAGTCCGCGCCCGCATCACCGAGGCAAAGATCAAGGAAACCGCCGACAAACTCGCGGATGCTACTTGCGTCCTACACGACGCCAACCCGGGGCAGCGGCCGATCAGATGGTCTTCTCGAGGTCGGCTTTCAGCCGGGGCAGCTGATCGACCTCGAACCGCATGGTCTTCGCGATCATCCCGCCCATCAGGCGCATGAGCCCGGTCGGCCGCAGGTCGAGGGCGAACGTGACGGTGGTTCGGCCTGGGCCGGCCTCGGCGAGCGTGAACCGCCCGGTTGGCCGGGCGGGGCCGGCGGTGACGCGGAATTCGAGAAAGTCCGGTGGCTGGTACGCGGTGACCTGGTAGTCGCCGTCGATAGCACGGCCGCCTGGGCCGCGCAGCTTCTGCCGGTACGTTGCGCGGCGTCGTCGTCCGAGGTGCGTTCGATCGACAGGACGCCGGTCCGCCAGCGCGGGTTATTGGTGCCGTCGGCGAGGTAGGCGAAGACGTCCTCGATCGGCCGCTCGACGGTCGTGGTGCATTCGGCGTGTGGCATAAGTGCTCCTTGAGGTGTTCTCGGGCGCCGGCGAGGTACCGCCGCTCCACGTCGTTATCGACCAGCGCGAGCGCGCGGTCGTAGTCTTCGGCGGCATCGGGTCGCCCCAGGCGTTGCAGCAGATCGGCGCGTACCGACCAGACCCGGCGACCAGCCCCACGTCCTCCGACAGGATCAGCAGAAATTCCACGTTGTCCTCCCCTAGGCCTCCGAAACTTGGCTCTTCACTTAGTCGACACCGCGGACAACCCGGATTCGACAATGACCGTGGCGCAAGTCCGGGGCTAAACGGTTGGCGATTCGGAGAAGGACACTTTATGCATGGCGCCGCAACGACGTCTCGTAGCCCGCCGGTGACCGGCCGGCTCGCCGGTCGCTGGTCGATGAGCGGCTGGCGGATCAGCTACTGGGGCGGGCGCCGGCCGAGGGGCGCGGAGCTGGCGCCGTGGTGCCTGCCGGCCGCAAGTGACATTTCTGCCCGTGCCTGCGAATTCAAGTCCGGGGGCACAGATTGCGTCCCCGGAGGACTTGAACCCCATGTGTCCGAGGGGAGCGCACCAAGGCCAATGCCTCCGGTCGCTACCGACGCCGCCGCCCGGGCGGGACGAGCCACGTCTGGCGGCCTGAGGTTCGCCGGCAACACCGTCCACGGCGGCGGCCGATCGCTCACGCCAGTAACTGCACATCTTTATCCCCGGACCAACTATTCAGGGTCGCCGAGTGTCTCGATCGCCAGCAGCGAAACTTTGGCTAACCGGGGAACTCGGAGAGGGAGTTGAACCCCCATGTTCCTGACCTGCGACTTTGCTTAGATCTTCGCCACGCGGCTCACGACGCCGCAGGTCAGGACGACGTATGTGTGTCCGAGGGGCGACACGCACCTTAGGTACATGATCGACATCGCCCTGACCGCGGACTTTTCACTCACTGCCAGTGGCGCGGTGAGCGGCGGAGACCGGGCCATATTGGCAGACGTGTCTGGCTTGAGTCTGATCAAGCTTCGGCGCGGGAAATAGTGGTTCAGGTTTTCCCGGCTTCGTGCCGCGGGGGTGTCCTCTGCGGGCGGGCCTGTTCGTCCTCCTGACGGGTGGCGGTCGCCACCACGCGGAGAGAAATGAGGAAACCGATGACTAAAGTGACCACTACGGCCGGGGCCGACGCCGACCGGCAGGCCGTTCTCGATGTGCTCGCGCGCGTGGACCAGGCGTGGGAGGCCGGGGACGCCGAGGCGTTCGTGGCCGCCTACACCGAGGACGCCAGCGTGATCCAGCCCGGTGTCTACCAGAAGGACCGTGCGGAGATCCGCACCAATATGGCAGCGGCGTTCGCGGGCCCGCTCAGCGGGTCGCGGGTGGCGGCGCGCCCGGTGGACGTCCGCTTTCTGGCCGGGGACACGGCCATCGTGGTCAGCGAGGACGGGATCATCTTCCCCGGCCAGGACGCCGTCGCGAGCGAGCGCCTGGTCCGCGCGACCTGGGTGCTGGTCCTAGACGGCGGCTGCTGGCGCATCGCTTCCTACCACAACAGCCCTGCCAGCTGAGGCGCCGTCTTCCAAACGGGTTCCGCGGCCGTAGCGTTGGCGTAGTCGTGGCCGCCCAGGTAGAAACGGTCATGGTGGCGGAATGGAAGGAGCCTTGACGGTGGCGCTGTATGTGGCCTTGTGCTACTACGACCGGGACCTCCAGTGGGACTCGGTGCCGGATGTGGAGTTCACCCCCGAGTACACGGAGTTCGCCCGGCGAGCTACCGAGGCCGGGGTCATGCGCGGCGGTGAGGCTCTGTACCCGGTGACCATGTCGACGACCATCACCGTCTCGGGCGGCCAGGGCGGCGACGTCCTGGTGACCGACGGCCCTTACGCCGAGGCGAAGGAGGCCCTGGCCGGGTACTTCCTGCTGGAGGTGGCCGACCTCGACGGGGCCATCGCGTGGGCGGCGCAGATCCCGGCGGCCTGGCGGGGGAAGGTCGAGCTTCGCCCGGTGGCGCCGGCGCACGCCTAGGCAGCCTGGTATGGACGCTGCCGGCGCTCTGGCCGAGGTGCTGAAGGGCGAAGGTCCCAGGGTGCTGGCCACGCTGGCCCGGACCATCGGGGATCTGGCCGTCGCCGAGGACGCGCTGTCCGAGGCCACGGTCACCGCCCTGAAGGCCTGGCCCCGGACGGGGATCCCGGATGATCCGCGGGCCTGGCTGGCCGTGGTCGCCCGCCGCAAGGCCCTCGACCTGCTGCGGCGCGAGTCAGCCCGGGCCGCTAAGGAGACCGCCGCGTTCCGGTGGGGGACCGGGGCCGCGCCGGATCAGATCGAGGAAGCGATCGAGGTGATGGAGCCAGAGACGTCGCTGCGCGACGACATGCTGCGCCTGATCTTCACCTGCTGCCACCCGGCGCTCAGCCGGGAGGCTCAGGTGGTCCTGTCGCTGCGCACGCTGGCCCGGCTTGAGGTGCCGGCCATCGCCCGCGCCTTCCTGGTCCCTGAGGCCACCATGGCCAAGCGCCTGGTGCGGGCCCGCGCCAAGATCGCCGCGGCCCGCATCCCGTTCGCGATCCCCGCCGACGCCGAGCTTCCCGGCCGGCTGGCCGCGGTGCTGGCGGTGGTGTACCTGATCGCCACCGAGGCCCACGCCCCGACCGGCGGGGACGCGGTGGCCCGGGTCGACCTCGAGGCCGAGGCGATCCGGCTGGCCCGGTTGCTGGCCAGCCTGATGCCCGACGAGCCCGAGGTGCTGTCCCTGCTGGCCTTGCTGCTGCTGACCTCAGCCCGCACCCCCGCCCGTACCGACGCCGACGGTAACCCGGTGACCCTGGCCGGCCAGGACCGCACCCGCTGGAACCGGCCCGCGATCGCCGAGGGTTCCGGGTGGCTGTCCGAGGCGGTGACCCGGTCCGGCGGGGTGGCCGGGCCCTATCAGATCCAGGCTCACCTGGCCGCGGCCCACTCGAGGGCGGCCAGTTGGCCGGAGACCGACTGGGACCGGATCGTCGGCCTCTACGACCTGCTCGGGTCGATCACGGCCAGCCCGGTGGTGGCGCTCAACCGGGCGGTCGCGGTTACCGAGCGCGACGGCCCCGAGGCGGGGCTGGCTGCCCTGAAGGCCATCACCGGCCTGGAGTACTCCCATCTGTGGCACGCCGCCCTGGCCGACAACCTGGGCCGGCTCGGCCGCACGAGCGACGCGGCCGGAGAACTTCACGCCGCGGTGACCCTGGCGCCCAGCGACGTCGAACAGCGCCTCCTGCAGGACCGTCTGCGCCAGGTGTGGTCCGAGCTCGGCTGACCGGATTCTGGTGTACTCGCCTTCCTGAAGTTTCCCGGCTTTCGACCCCCGAATATGTCCTCCGCCCGCGTCGCCGTTCGTCCTTTCCCTGCAAGCGGTCCCCGATCTTCCGGATCGCCCAGGAAAGGAGAAGCACATGACCGACGAAACCATCAGCGCCGCCACGATCATTAACGCCCCCGCCGAGGCGATCTTCGCCGTCCTCGCCGACCCCGCCAAGCACGCCGCGATCGACGGCACCGGGTGGGTCCGCGAGCCCGTCGACAGCCGGCACCTGACCGAGGCCGGTCAGGTGTTCCGGATGGCCATGTACAACGACAGCGTCCCGGGCGGGCACTACCAGATGGCCAACCGGGTACAGGTGTTCAACCCGCCACGCGCCATCTCCTGGGAGCCAGGCATGGACACCGGTGGTGGCAACCCGCAGATCGTCGGCCACATCTGGCGTTACGACCTCGCCCCGGCCGGACCATCCGGGACCGAGGTCACCCTGTCCTATGACTGGTCGGCGGTCCCCGACTCCCTCCGCCAGCGACTCCCATTCCCATTCCCCCCGTTTGCCGCAGATCATCTGAGCAACTCACTGGCTCACCTCGCCGAACTGGTCACCGGGTAACCGGCCAGCAGCCCAGCCAGGCCTTGCCTCTGGCCCGGCCAGGCCGGTCGCTGTATGCGTGGTCGCCGGAGATGCCGGAGCCCGGCAATGTCCGGGCTCTGGCCGGGCTCACAGGGCCGCCGAGGGCCCGGACAGCGCCCGCCAGCGCTGCCCTGGCCCGCGTCGCCGACCCGGCCGGGCTGCCGCCCGCCTCATCGAGGTCGTCACAACATGGAGTGCCTTGGAGTCATGCCAACGACCGGCCACAGGAGCACCGGGCAGGTTCGACCATGTGCATAGATGTAAGCATGTATCCGAGAGGGACTTGAACCCCCATGGCTGTGACCTGCGCCGTTGCTCGCCTGCCCCATGCCGGCAAGCAGATAGCCGCAGGCCAGAGAGTTGTATGTGTGTCCGAGGGGGGACTTGAACACGGAAACCGGTGAAATATCCCCGGATCGGGGAAATCATGCAGTAAGGCTACAGCGGCGCTCCGACATTTGAATCCGGCTTCCGCGCAATCACGGGGATCAGTCGGCAGGTCTTCTCTACCTGGCTGCGCCCGTTCCCGGTCTAGCTGATCCAGACGGACAACGGTTCGGGAAGTCAGCCCTGACCGCCGGCGATTGAGGTGTGGGGAATGCGCAGTCCGTGCTCATTTCATCGTTCGTACCGTTTGTTCGCTACACGTCTACGTGCAGACGCGTGCGAGTGCGGAAGGGACGATCGGCGAGACGATCACTCAGGTTCTAGTGCCGCATCAGGCAACGTTTGCCCGGTCGACGATTCAGCGGAGTCGTTCGTCGTGGGCGTGGTTGTTGCGCCAGATGAGGTACCGGGGCGCCTCACCGAAACGCGGTTGCGTCCTCTTACATCTTGTTGGTTGGCTCTTGCCGTGTTTGTGTCGGCTCGTCCACGCGGCCAGATCGATTCGTACCTGATGTGCGCCACCCCGCGTACGGGCTCCACGCTGCTGTGCGGGTTGCTGGCCTCTGCCGGCGTTGCCCGCCTGCCGGAGTCCTACTTCCGCAGGCAGGGCCAGCAGGACTACGCCATGCAGTGGGGCATCGCGAGGTCACCCGAAGGTGGATTCAGGTACCTCGATTACGTGCGGGCGGCGCTGGCCGCCGGGCGTACCGACAATGGTGTATTTGCCGCGAGGATGATGTGGGAGACGGTGGAAGAGGTGCTCGGTGAGTTGGGAACGATGAACCCGGACCTCCCAGGCCGCAGCGCCAGCTTGTTGGCGCGCGCGTTCGGCCATGTGCGTTTTATCTACCTGCGCCGGGACGACATCGTGGCGCAAGCGGTGTCGTTGCTCCGAGCCGAGCAGACCAGCGTGTGGCACGATCCGGTTCAGGCCACGCGGACAGAGCCTGATCATGATACTCAGTTTGTCTTTGATCAGATCCATCAACGGGTTCAGATGATCGATCAGCACAATTCAGCCTGGCAGGGATGGTTCTCGTCTGTCGGCATCGAGCCCTTTCCAGTGCTCTATGAGGAGCTTGCCGCAGATCCAGTTGGAATCACCCATCGCATCCTTGACTTCCTGGGTCTTGAACTGCCTCCCGGCCGGGAATTGGTCGTGCAGCACCGGCGGCTGGCTGATGAACTCAGCACTCAGTGGATTGCCCGGTACCAGGCTGAGCTGCTTCGCTAGTGCCGTGTCAGGCAACCTTGCCCCCCTACAACGGCACGTGAGCGACACTGACTGCGATGAGTGAAGTCACGTCGGCGCTAGGACGCCGCGTCATCGTCACTGGGCTGGCCGGGTCCGGGAAGAGCACGTTCTCGCTCGCGCTCGCTGCCAAGACCGGCTTGCCGGTCATTCATCTTGACCTCTACTTCTGGAAGCCCGGCTGGGTTGCACCGTCGCAGACCGAGTGGCGCGAGAAGCAATGTGGCGTGCTCGCCGGCAATGCGTGGATCGCTGACGGCAACTACCACGAGACACTCGATCTTCGGCTCGAACGCGCGGACACCGTTGTGTTTCTTGACCTGCCCTGGTGGCTTTGCTCAGGACGCGCGTTCCTGCGTGGCTTCCGAATGCCGGGCGAGTTGCCCGGAGGGTGCCAGTATTCGGCCTGGCTGCGGTTGCGCGATGAGTGGCGTTTGACCGTCCGCATCTGGCGAAAACGCCGGTCAGAGCCGGAGCGCGAACATGAAATCATTTCGCAGCACGGTCAGCATGTGGTCCTTCACGTGCTCAGATCCAAGCGGGCGGTCAGGGAATTCCTCGACGGTCTGGACGCTGACCACGTGGACGCCGACGACGGTTGATCGGACGCCGAGTGACTCGCCCTAACGTCCGGCTCGGAGTCACGCCACCAACGAGGCAAACGTTGCCTGACGCGGCACTAGGTGCTCGGTGGTCCGAGTGCGGTGGCGTGCTCGCTGGGTTTGGCTTTGGCTCAGTGTGAGGGGCTTGCCGGGGTGGGCAGGGCTGAGGCGTTGGCGGCCGTTTCACTGGGAGGGGTAGCGTCCTGTGCTCGCCTGGTCTGCTTCTGGGTGTACCGGTAGGCCAGGTACAGGGCCCCGAAGGGGACGATTACCCGGAGCAGGACCTGGCGGTCGCCGGCGCTGCCGGCGATGAGCAAGGAGATGGTCCCGGCCAGGAACGCCAGTCCCCAGACCGTGGAGATGCGCTGGTTGATCGCGTGGAACTGGCGGGTGTGCCAGAGGGCGGCCGGCGCTGTGTGCCTTGCGTAGGACTCGGTGAACGGGTGGCCGATGAGGATGGAGCCGAACACGATCACGGTCAGCGCGACATGCGAGCCGGCCTGGGCGTACCGTGACCAGAAGTCAAGGTGCCCGGGGTCGACGGCGACAAGGACGGTGCCCAGCGCCAGGAAGTAGCAGAGGCCGGCGACGTCCAGCAGGTGCAGCCGGCGCCGGGCCACCGCCCTGACGGCCACGACGGCGGCGACCGCAACGCCGGCCGCGACGGCACTGTACAGCGAGGTCACCCTGGTGCCGATCAAGAAGGCCAGCCAGGGGGAAAAGCTCCAGATCAGGTCGGTCATCGGGTACTCCTTGGTCGTCTGGTGGTCAGCGAGGCGGTGGCTGCGCCCGGCCGCCTGACCCGGCGTGCGGTTATGGTCTGATTGTGCCGATCAGGGGGCTTCTGGTCCCTAGGGGAAACCCCTAGTACTGTCATGCCAGGGGAAGGACAGTGATGCAGCCGCGAGTGCCAGGCCGGTGAGCGAGCGGGCCTTCGTCGGGCGCGACGCCGAGCTTGCCGCGGTTGCGGCCAGCGTTCATTCTGCGGTCGCGGGCCAGGCCCAGGTGGTCTGGATCGAAGGGGCTGCGGGCTCGGGGAAGACCGCGCTGCTGGGTGAAGTCCTCGCCAGGCTGCCAGCGGCATGTCAGGTGCTGCGGGCGGAGGCGGACGAACTGGCGGGTGATGCGCCGCTGGGCGTCCTGACCGGGCTTGCGCCGATCGGCGCTCGTGACGCGTTCGCGGCAGGTATGGAGTTGCTGGCCCTGCTGGGCGCGGCGCAGGACGCCGGGCCGGTCGTCGTGGTGGTCGAGGACCTGCATTGGGCCGATGCTGCTTCCTGCCAGGCACTGCTGACTGCCGCGCGGCGGCTGGACCGGGACAAGGTCGTGTTCCTGGTCAGCAGCCGGCCTGGGCCGCGGGCTGACGGCTGGGAGCGTTTCCGTGTTGATCCGGGCCGCTGCCAGCGGGTGGTGCTGGGCGGTCTGAGCGTCGCTGAGGTCAGTGAGCTTGCGGGCCGGGCGGGCAAGCCCTTGTCCCTCGGGCACGCCGGGAGGCTCCACCGGCATACCGGCGGTCATGCCCTGTACGTGCGGACCTTGCTGGCCGAGCTCACCCGCGAGCAGCTGACCGTTCCCGATGGGGAGCTGCCCGCACCTCGTTCCCTGGCCTCCGCGACGGTTGCCCAGCTGGCCGCGCTGCCGCCGGATGCACGGCTGCTCGCCGCGGCCCTCAGCGTGGTCAACCAGCGCAGCGCGCTCACTGAAGTCGGCCGCATCGCCGGCCTCCGCCAGCCGACTCCAGCGCTGGAGAGCCTGCTCACGGCCGGATTCGTCACCTGGGAGCCCGGTGAGATGCAGACGCCGGTCCAATTCACGCATCCGCTGTACCGCGCCGCGGTGTATGAGGACCTGTCACCCACCCGCCGCCAGGCCCTGCACCGCGCCGCCGCACAGGTCCTCGACGCAGGTGCCGCGCTCGCGCACCGGGTAGCGGCAGCCGACCAGGTCGATGACCGCCTAGCCGGCGACCTCGAGGCGGCTGCCCTCAGGGAGCTGGAGCAAGGCGCGGTGGCGCTGGCTGCCACCTACCTGCTGTGGGCCTGGCCGCTCAGCTCCGCGCCAGGCCGGCAGGAACGGCTCCTGCTGACGGCGATGCGCCTGCTGCTGGCCGACGGGCAGACGGAACGCGCGGCCGGGCTGCGCGACCGAGCGATCGCCTGCCACCCGACCCCGCTGCGCAACCTCGTGCTGGGGACCCTCGCGGTCGACCAGGGCGACGCAACGGCCGCGGAGCGCTGGCTGCTCGCCGTCACTGCCCCCGACGGCGAGGTGGCCGGCCTTGAGGACCATACGGGTCCGCCGGCGGATATCGTGCCGGCCGCCCTGTGCGTGCTCGGATCCTTGTATGTCAACCAGGGCCGAGCCGTCGAAGCCGTCACCCTGGCCGCCCGGGCCATTTCCCTTGACCCGGCGGACCGGTCTCAGGAGCAGGTCGCGTGGACCGTGCTGGCCCTGGGCGAAGGGATGCTACACGGTGCTCCGGCCGGGCTCGCCCAGTTGGCCGAGAGGCTTCCCGGTGCCGCCGAATCGGTGTCCGGGGCGGACACGACCTTGCTCATCACCCGGGGAACCCTCGGCTTTTATGCCGGCCGGACCATGGCCGCAGCCGCCGACCTGCGGGTCGCCGTCCGCGCCGCCCCGCGGAACTCGGCATCGGCACAGCTCGCCCGCGCGCACCTGCACCTGGCCCAGCTGCTGCTGAGCGCAGGGGACTGGGACGATGCCCTGGTGCACGCGCGGCTCGCGCTGTCTCTGACCTCGGACGAGCAGCTGATGTGGATCGAAGCCCAAACTCACGCGGCGCTCGCCACAGTGGCAGCCTGCCGGGGACAGTGGGCGATCGCCACCAGGGAGGTGAGCGCCGCGCACACCGCGGCGGCCGTCCTGGGCACATCGGAGGCCGTGTTCACCGCCCGGATCGCCCAGGCCGCCGCGGCCCGCGCCCGGGATGAGGCGGGCGGCGTGGTCGACAGCCTGCAGCCTCTGGCCGGCGACGGCGACGTGCGGGCCATCCCGATGCTCAGCTCACTGGGCTGGTGGCCGACCCTGATCGTGGCGACCATCGATACCGGCGCCGTCGATGCCGCCGCGCGGCACGTCGATCAGCTGGCCGAAGCTGCCAGCGACCGGCTGCTCGACTTCCGGGCCCGGCTTCTCGGCCTGCGGGCCCGGATAGCCCGGGCCCGCGGCGACCTTGATCAGGCCGCCTCCTTGTTTCAGCAGGCCCTGGACGCGTTCGCAGCGGACGACCCGCTGCTCGACCGGGCACTGCTGCAGCACGCCTTCGGGTCACTGCTGCAGGCCCGGGGCCACCGCCGCGCCGCCCTGGACCAGCTCCGCGCTGCCCACCAGCAGCTCGCCGCAGTCGGCGCCGAGCCGTTCCGCCAGCGAGTGGCCGAGGATCTGGCCCGGTCCGGCCTCCGCCCCGCGGGCCGGACCGCTCGCAGTCCGCTCGCGCTGACCGAGCGGGAACAAGATGTCGTCACGCTGGTCACCAAGGGGCTGACCAACCGCGAGGTGGCGGGCGAGCTGTATGTCAGCGAGAAGGCAGTCGAATACCACCTGCGCAACGTGTTCGGCAAGCTCGGCATCAGCTCCCGGCGCGAACTGCGCAACCGCCGTTTTTAGGGGTTTCCCCTAGGGACCAGTGCGCCGCGGCCAGACACCATGAGGCCATGAAGCTCATCCTCCACCTTGATCAGCGTCCCGATGGCCGCCTGGGCGGCTCCGTCGCGCTCGCCGGCGACCCGGCGCTTCGGTCCTTCTCGGGGGTGATGGAACTGGTGGCGCGCCTCGAGGAACTGCGCGAAACCGCCACCACGACGAACAACAGGAGAAATGCCATGTCACAGCTGTTCTTCACCGACCAGACATTTGAATTCGAGACCCGCGGCGTACTCGGGAATGTGCATTACGGCTGTGGGGACGTGGGGGAGGTGCTGGCCACGGTCGCCGCGATCACCGACGGTGACGACTCCAGCTGGGTCACGCACTGGCAGGAGCTGGCCAGGCGGGTCGAGGGCATCGCCACGACTGCGCAGTCGCGAGGGCACAAGGTCAGCGCCCGGAACGCCTACCTGCGGGCCGCCGCCTACTACGCGGCCACGCTCAGTGCCATCGACGGGGTCAAGGACGGCGACAAGCTCCTCGGCCCGCTATTCACCGCACACCGGCGCTGCTTCGACGCTCACGTACGCTTGCTCGACCCGCCTGCCGAGCCTGTCGCGATCCCCTACGAGGGCGGCACGCTCCCCGGTTATCTCTTCGTCCCGGCCGCCGACGGGCAAGCCCGCCCGACCCTGATCCTGGTCAACGGCAGCGACGGGCCGATGACCGCGGTATGGCCCGGCCTGGGAGCACCGGCACTGGCCCGCGGTTATAACGCGCTGATATTCGACGGACCCGGCCAGCAGAGCATGCTGTTCGAGCGGCAGGTCCCCTTCCGCCCCGACTGGGAGCACGTCATCACCCCGATCGTCGATTTCCTGGAAGGACGGCCAGAGGTGGACGCTGGCCGGCTGGGCCTGTACGGCCTCAGCCAGGGAGGCTACTGGGTACCGCGGGCGCTGGCCTTCGAGCACCGCATCGCCGTCGCCGTCGCCGACCCGGGAGTGGATGACGTGGCGTCGTCGTGGCGGCTGCATCTCCCGCAGGAAGTGCTCGCCCTGCTCGACGGCGGCGATGAGAAGAACTTCAATGCCGCCATGGACACCGCCGTGCAGTCGGTGACCCCCCGCGAGCGCCAGGAGATGGAATGGCGCGCCAAGCCATTCGGAACCCAGGATTCTGCCTACGACCTCTTCCAGGCGGTGGAGCAGTACCGGCTCGGTGACCTCGTCCAGCAGATCCGTACGCCGATCATGGTGACCGACCCCGAAGGGGAACAGTTCTGGCCCGGCCAGTCACAGCGCCTCTACGACGCCCTGCCCGGGCCCAAGATGCTCGTGCCGTTCACCAAGGCCGAAGGCGCGGACATGCACTGCGAGCCGATGGCCCGCTCCCTCCTCGAACAGCGCATGTTCGACTGGCTAGACGAGACCCTCAGCACACATGATTAACCTGCCCGCAAACAACGGGGCAACGCTGCTCCCAATCCGGACCGTCGGGATGACCCCACCGGCAGGAAACCGGCCATGACTGACCCAATGGATGCCTGCCGACGCCGGACCGGCGGATGGCCCGCAGTTCCGAGCTTGGCGCCTGCGTGAACTGCCCCACTGGCGGCGCAAGGCGGATCAGGCAAGTCTGGAGTACTGGTACACCACATCGCGTGTTGGCTTCGCTTAGAATCCGTTACACCTGAAACGGAAGGTCGGCAGTTCGGCTCCGCGCAGCGTGGAACATCGGACTGCCGAGTGCGTCCGCCGTCTGAACCTCTCTCAACACCGTCGAGCGTTACGACGCGCCGGCGAGCCAGAGCGACTGCAGCGCGTCCCGAAATACCGCCCCACACTGGTCGACCCCCATCGGGACTACCTGTGCAAACGCTGGGCCGAAGAGCCCGGCATCCCGGTCCAGCAGTTGCTGCGCGAGATCTACGAGCGCGGCGTTGTGGTAACCCACACCCGGCCCGGATCCCCATCCCGGACGCCGCGGTGCGCGAGCGTATCGGCGAAGCTCGCGACGAAGCCGTTCATCGCGCCGCCACCGACCTGCAGGTCGACCGAGCTGGCGGAATGATCGGGATCATCCGCGATCACCGTGCTGCCGAGGTGGTGGACGGGATAGCTGCGGCCGCCGTACTCGTTGCCGAACTCCCTCCGCAAACCGTCGACATCGCCGCGGCCACCCTCAAGGGACAGGTATCCGAGCATGTGATCAAACGAGCGGTTCTCGAGCATCAAAACGACGATGTGGTCGACCTTTTCCAGGTTGGCCATACCGACCTCCTCATCGACCACCCCGGCGTGCGTACGTCACCCAGGACCTGGCGCTGAGCTGGCCCGTGCTCTTCCTCCTGGCCGCTTACTCCACCTGCATTCAAGATCTCAGGAAGTACCAGATCAGATCCGCAAACATAAGGGGGACTGTCCCAACACCGTTGTTGCTCGGGGACAGTCCCGCGGCCGGTCACGGCATGCGGCATAGCCAGGATGTCCTGGAGGGCGGCCTGCACTGGGCGGCGCGTTTCAGCGGGTAGTCAGCGCTCGTGTTCAGCTGATCTTCCGGCGGTGGCTGCATCGTCGGGTCGGAGGGCTGCTGACGCCTGGGCGGCACAGGCATGAGCGAGGTTGCCATGATGACAAGTGCGGTTCGCCCGGCCAGAGGCGGTGATGTGCTGGCTGAATGGGCGCAGAGCCTCGCCGACCAGACGCCAGGCGGAGCCGGGGCCGCCTGCGGTTCGCGTTTTACGGGGCGGGTGTCGACCGAGGACTGGCAGGATCCGGTGACGTCGCGGGCGCGGCAGCTGCAGCAGGCAGTGATGCTAGTCGAGGGACACGGCGTCATCGTGGCGGAGTTCTTCGATGCGGGAAAGAGCCGGACGCTGCCTTGGGCGCGGCGCCCGCAAGCCGCCGCGCTCGTCGCGCAGCTCGCAGATCCAGACCGGGGGTGGGATGCGATCGTGATCGGGGAGTACGAGCGGGCGTTCTACGGCGGTCAGTACGCGTCGATGGCGCCGCTGTTCGAGCACTACGGGATCCAGCTGTGGATGCCGGAAGTGGGCGGCCGTGTCGACTGGCACGCCGAGGACCACGAGCAGACCATGCTCGCGCTCGGCTTGTCGTCCAAGCGGGAGATCACCCGCACCCGAGTCCGGGTAAGGACCGCGATGGCTGCGCAGACCAGGGAGCAGGGCCGCTACCTAGGTGGGCGGCCGCCGGATGCTCATCTTCAGCGAACGGCACCTGCGCAGCGTGATGGCCGAATATGCCCGGCATTACAACGGGCGAAGACCGCACCGTGCGCTTCAGCTCCAGCCACCCCGGCCCGATCACCCCGTAGCCGATCTTTCCCAGGAACGAGTAAAGCGTCGGCCAGTCCTCGGCGGCCTCCTCAACGAATATGAGCGAGCTGCCTGAAAGCCCAGGTCACAGCCTGCGGCACAATTCTCGCGCCCCACAGGAATTCCGGCCTTCTGCGCCCGCAAGGGATTGACTGCTTCCTCGACCCTGCAACTGGAGCGGGCCCGGGACGCCTGGCAGGCCTGGACGCCGTAGCGGTTCTCACGGCTCGAGTGTTACCGGCACCCAAGGTCGGCCAGCTTCTGGTCCACCAGACGCTGCTCGACGGCCCGGACTCCGACCAGCTCGGGGCCGATCTCGTCGAGCACGCCGGCCACGCGCGGACGGACGACAGCGCGACCAGGTCGACCGGCAGCCCCAGCGCGTACTCCAGGTCGGCGACATCCTTGTCGCTCAGGGCCGGGATCGAGACGTTCATGCCGGGCAGGGGAGATGCTCTTGTTGTTGGAGACGGTGCCCGTGGTCGGCCAGATCGTGGCGAATGCGCCAGGGCCGGTGGTCGGCGGGGCGGCCACCGTGATGTTCGCGATGGTCACGGCGGTCGGCATCCGGACGCTGAACAAGGCGCCATTCGAGAACAACAACTTGCTCATTGTCGCCGTTTCGCTGTCAGCAGGCCTCATGCCTGCGGTCGCGCCCAGCTTCTACGAGAGGTTCCCTTCCAACTTTCAGGTGATCTTCGGGTCCAGCATCACCTCGTCGGTGATCGTGGTCTTCGTTCTCAATCTCGTCTCAACCACTGGACATGGCGCCGCCCGCAGGCAGACGATGCGATCCGATGATGCACTGAGCCACGGCGCCGTCGCAGTCGACATGCCCGACGGCGGCGTGCATTCGGACGGCGGGACAGCCAGCAGACCGGGTAGCGCGGAGGAGAGGACGTTATGGAGTTCCTGCAGCCGGGAACGTGGGCGGAGGCGCTCCAGATCAAGGCAGCGCATCCGCAGGCCGTGCCCATCCAGGGCGGCACGGATGTCATGGTCGAGCTGAACTTCGACCGGTACCGGCCCGAATACCTGCTCGATCTCAGCCGGGTGAGCGAACTGACGCAGTGGGCACCGGACGACGGGCACATCTGGCTGGGCGCGGGGGTCACCTATGCGCGTATCCTCACCGAGCTTGGCGACCGGCTGCCCGGGCTGGCGATGGCATCGCGTACCGTCGGGTCACCCCAGATCCGCAACAGGGGGACGGTCGGCGGCAACCTCGGTGCCGCGTCGCCGGCCGGCGACGCCCATCCCGCGCTGCTGGCCGCGTTCGCGCAGGTCGAGGTCGAGTCGGTGGGCGGCTCGCGGCGGATCCCGGTCGCGGAGTTCTACACGGGCGTCAAGCGCAACGCGCTGCGCCCCGATGAGCTCATCAGGGCCGTGCTGATCACGCCGCCAGCGGGCCCGCAGCAGTTCTGCAAGATCGGCACGCGTAATGCGATGGTCATCTCCGTCGCCGCGTTCGGCCTGGCCTTGCATCCCGATCGCCGGGCCGTTGGCACCGGTATCGGGTCGGCGGCGCCCACGCCACGACGGGCGCTCGAGGCGGAGCGTTTCCTCGTGCAGTCGCTGACCGACGGCGGCCTGTGGGAATCCCGCGGCGTCCTGCCCGATGCCACCGGCCAGCATTTCGCCGACCTGGTCGCGGATGCCGCCTCTCCGATCGACGACGTCCGCGGCACCGCGCGGTATCGCGTCCACGCCCTGTCCGTCATGGCCAGGCGCGCGCTGATCTGGGCGTGGAACGACTACCGGAGGGTGTGATCACTCATGCGCGTTACCTGCACTGTCAACGGCGGGCGGCATCAGGCCGACGACGTCTGGGAGGGCGAGAGTCTCCTATTTGTGCTGCGCGAGCGGATGGGCTTCCCTGGCTCAAAGAACGCCTGCGAGCAGGGCGAGTGCGGCTCGTGCACCGTCTACCTCGACGGGGTGGCCGCCTGCGCCTGCCTGGTCGCGGCGGGCCAGGCCGAAGGACGTGACGTTCGCACCGTCGAAGGGCTCGCATCCGGCGGCGAGCTGGCGCCCATTCAGCGGGCCTTCCTGGAGGCGGGCGCGGTGCAATGCGGGTTCTGCACGCCGGGACTGCTCGTTGCCGCCCACGACCTCCTCCAGCGCCAGGCCGAGCCGAGCGACGCGGAGATCCGCGAAGCGCTCGCGGGCAACCTGTGCCGGTGCACGGGCTACGAGAAGATCATGGAAGCGGTCCGCCTCGCGGCCGCCCAACGAGCCACCGCGAGCTGACGATGACCCGGACCACAGTCCTCGACGGCTGCACGGTCGTGACAATGGACGCGCGGCGCACCGAGCACCACGGCGGCCACGTCGTCATTGACGACACCCGCATCGCCGCGGTCGCCGCCGGCCCGGCGCCCCGCGACCTTCCCGGCGCCCGGTACCTCGACGCCAGCGGGTGCATGGCCACTCCCGGCCTGGTCAACACCCACCACCACCTTTACCAATGGGTGACGCGCGGCCTGGCGGTGGACTCCGCCTTGTTCGGCTGGCTCACCGAGCTGTACCCGGTGTGGGGCTGTATCGACGCGGGGATCGTCTCGGCCGCGGCCAGGGCAGGGCTCGCATGGCTGGCGGCAACCGGCTGCACCACCACCACTGATCATCACTACGTCTTCCCCCGCGATGGCGGTGACGTGCTCGCGGCCGAGATCGACGCGGCGCGCGAGGTGGGGGTGCGCTTTCACCCGACCAGGGGCTCGATGGATCTGGGGCACAGTGACGGCGGCCTTCCCCCCAATAATATCGTGGAGGACATCGACGAGATCCTGGCCGCCACCGAGGCGGCCATCGACGCCCATCATGACCCGTCGCCCGAGTCCATGCTGCGGATAGGCGTAGCGCCCTGCTCTCCGTTCTCGGTGACCGAGGACCTGCTCGTCCAGGCGGCGGCGCTGGCCCGCCGCAAGGACGTGCGGCTGCACACTCACCTCGCCGAGACGAAGGACGAGGACGACTTCTGCCGCGAACGGTTCGGCAGCTCGCCGGTGGACTACATGGACGGCCTGGGCTGGCTCGGGCCTGACGTGTGGCTCGCCCATGCCGTCCACCTCGACGACGCCGCGGTGGCGAAGATCGCGCGCACCGGCACCGGCGTCGCGCACTGCCCGTCATCGAATGCGCGCCTCGGCGCGGGCATCGCGCGGGCGCACGACCTCCGCGAGGCCGGCGTCCCCGTCGGGCTCGGGGTGGACGGCGCGGCTTCCAACGAGGCGAGCTCGCTGCTCGAGGAGGTCCGGCACGCGCTGCTGTTCGCCCGTGCCCGTGGCGGCCCGGGCGAGCTGGCGGTCCGCGACGCGCTGGAGATGGGCACGATGGGCGGCGCGCGGGCACTCGGCCGCGACGGCGAGATCGGGTCGCTGGAGGCCGGGAAGCTCGCCGACATCGCGTTGTGGCGGCTGGACACGCTGCCGCATGCGGACATCTTCGACCCAGTAGCGGCGCTCGTGCTCGGCGCGCCGCCGCCGCTGGACCTGCTGTTGGTCCAGGGCCGCCCCGTGGTCGACCGCGGGCGGGTCGTAACTGTCGACGAGGGTGAGGTTGCGGCCGCAGCGGCCGCCGCCAGTCACAAGCTGCTGAAGCGAGCTGGAGTGAAGCCATGACGGCACCGACCAGGCCCACAGGGGCACCGCAAGGCCTAACCACCCCGGTGACCGCGGGGGTGGGCGCGAGTCCGCTCCGACCGGACGGCACACCCAAGGTCAAGGGCGAGTTTGCCTACTCCAGCGACATGTGGATGGAGGGCATCATCTGGGGTGTCACGCTGCGCAGCCCGCACCCCTACGCCAGGATCCGCTCCATCGACATCGGCGGGGCGCTCTCCACGCCCGGCGTGTACGCGGTGCTCACCCACGAGGACGTGCCGGGCAGCAAGTTCTACGGGCTGGAGATCGTGGACCAGCCGGTGCTCGCTGTCGACACGGTGCGCTACCACGGTGAGCCGGTCGCGCTTGTCGCCGCCGACCACCCAGAGATCGCTCGCCAGGCGACCAAGGCCATCCGGGTTGACTACGACGTCTACGAGCCGGTCACCGACGCCCGCGAGGCGCTTGGCCATCCGCGGTGGAATCAGGTGCACAACGCCCCGGGGGCGGTCAGCGAGCTGTCCAGGGAACGCGCTGTCCTGCACCCGCAGGGCAATCTCGTCCGGCACCTGAAGCTCAGAAAGGGCGATCCCGAGCCGGTGGCCGATGTCGTGGTGGTCGGCGAGTACGAGGTGGGGATGCAGGACCAGGCGTTCCTCGGCCCTGAGTCCGGGCTGGCCGTGCCGGCCGAGGACGGCGGCGTGGACTTGTACGTCGCGACGCAGTGGCTGCATGTGGACCAGAAGCAGATCTGCTCGGCGCTCGGCCTGCCCCCGGAGATGGTGCGGCTCACCCTGGCCGGCGTGGGCGGCGCGTTCGGCGGCCGTGAGGACCTGTCGATGCACGTGCACGCGTGCATGCTGGCGCTGCACACCGGGAAGCCTGTGAAGATGGTTTACAACCGGGAGGAGTCCTTTTTCGGGCATGTGCACCGGCACCCCGCGATGATGCGCTTCGAGCACGGCGCTGACCGCGACGGCACGCTAGTCTACGTCAAGGCGCAGATCTACCTGGACGGCGGGGCCTATGCGTCAAGCACCCCGGCCGTTGTCGGCAACGCGGGCACGATGGGGATCGGGCCGTACGTCGTGCCGAACGTGCAGGTCGACACCTACGGCGCCTACACCAATAACCCGCCGTGCGGGGCGATGCGCGGCTTCGGCGCGGTGCAGGCTGCCTTCGCCTACGAGGCCCAGATGGACAAGCTGGCCGCCGAGCTCGGCCTGGACCCGGTGGAGGTGCGCTGCCGCAACGCGCTGACCGAGGGGTCGCAGGCGCCGACCGGGCAGGTGATTGACAGCGCCGCTCCGGTCCAGGAGTTGCTGCGGCGGCTGCAGGCGATGCCGCTGCCGCCGCCGCGAAGAGCGGACGGCGAGGTGGACCTGCGGGACCTGCCGGGCGGCGTGGCGAACACCACCCACGGTGAAGGCGTCAAGCGCGGGATCGGCTACGCGGTGGCCTACAAGAATGTCGGGTTCTCCGAAGGCTTCGACGACTACTCGACCGCGCGGGTGCGGCTTGAGGCCCCGGCCGGGGAGGCGACGGTGACGGTGCACACCGCGGCGGCCGAGGTTGGCCAGGGGCTTGTCACCGTCGAGCAGCAGATCGCGCGCACCGAGCTCGGCGTCCACCGGGTCATCGTGCATCCCAAGGACACCCAAGTCGGCAGCGGAGGCTCGACGTCGGCGTCCCGGCAGACCTATGTCACCGGCGGCGCGGTCAAGGCGGCCTGTGAGAAGGTCCGCGAACGCGCGCTTGCGGTAATCCAGCGGCGGATCGGGCGCGCCGTGGCGGACCTGCGGCTTGACGGCGGCAAAGTGGTCTCAGAACGCGAGGGCGTCATCGCCGACCTGGCGGATCTGCTCGGTGAGGAGGTCATCGACGAGACGGTCGAGTGGCACCACCGCCCGACCGAGGCCGTCGATCCGGAGACCGGGCAGGGGTTCGCCCACGTGCAGTACGCGTTCTCGGCGCATCGCGCGGTCGTCGACGTGGACGCCGAGCTCGGCCTAGTCAAGGTCGTGGCCCTCGACTGCGTCCAGGACGTCGGCAAGGCCATCAACCCGCAGGCGATCCTCGGGCAGATCCAGGGCGGCTCGGCGCAGGGGCTGGGGCTGGCCGTGATGGAAGAGATCCTGATCAAGGGCGGCAAGATCAGGAACCCGTCCTTCACCGACTACCTCATCCCGACGATCCTCGACATGCCCCCGATGCAGATCGAGGTGCTCGAGTACGCCGACCCGCACGCACCCTATGGCCTCCGCGGCGTCGGCGAGCCCCCGACGATCTCCTCCGGCCCTGCGATTGTCGCCGCCATCCGCGACGCCACCGGGCTGACGCTGCACCAGGTACCGGTGCGACCCGAGCACATTACCGGCGCCTGAGAACGGCTAGGCCGCGGCTGGGCCCAAGTTACGTACAGCACTGTGGCGCCCCGCTCCTGCCACCGGTCCGTGCGCGCGAGTGTCAAGTCCCGGTTCCTTGGCGACGTTCTGGTTCCGGTAGCTGGGCGACATTGCCGGTGGCGGAGTTCTTGCGGCGGGGGCGGCCCTGGGGGTTGGCGAGGGCGCCGAGTTCCCTGCTGCGGTCGTGGCGGATCGGGTGGACGCGGATGACCTTGCCGTCTTTGGACAGCTGCACCGACCCGGCCACGATCGACACGTCGATCGCGGTGCGTGCCCACCTGCGGCCAGCCGCATACGGTGTCCCGGCGAAGCTGACCGTGCCGGAGCCGTCGGCCAGCCGGGTCACAGTCAGCCCGGCGGTGGCATCCCGCGCCCGCCGCGCCACCGCTGCCCGGGGGATGCGCCCGGCCTGATCGGGGCGCAGCCGCTGCGCATGGGTGGCGACCAGGACCCCGGCATGGAAGATGTCAACCAGCCCGCCGGTGACCACGACCTCGACCGGCTCACCGGCATACGTTGCCCCGACGGAGTAGCTGAAGCCGGCCAGCGAGATCCGGCCGCCGGCGTTGACCCACCGCGACACCCCGGCCGGGCGTTGGCCGGCCGGCGCCGCCTGCGGCGCTGGCACCGCTGCTGCGGCGCCCTTATCGGGGGTGATGGACCGGTCGGCCAGAGCGAACCGCTCGGTTGGCGGCCGGCCGCCGCAGGATTGGTGCGGCCGGGTGGTGTTGTAGTCGCTCACCCAGCCGTCCAGGGCCGCCTGCAGCTCGGCGACGGCCGCGAAGGCGCGGTCCTGGGGGGTGAAGAACTCTGCCCGCATCGTCTTATGCAGCCGTTCCACCTTGCCGGTGGTGGTCGGTGAATACGGGGCGGTCAGCCGGTGACTGATCCCGTTATCGGTGCAGATCCGGTCGAACATCACCGGACCCGGGCCCTGGCTGAACCGGGCCGTGAACACCTTGCCATTGTCTGTCAAGATCGCCTCGGGCACCCCGTGCCGGGCCAGCGCTTCGGTCAGGGCCTGGCACACAGGCCGGGCCGTGGCGCGGACCACGACCTTCGCGCACACCACGAACCGGGAGTGATCCTCGATGCCGGTGACGACCTTGACCTCCTGGCCGCTGGCCAGGAACACCCGGCCCATCACGTCCATCTGCCACAGCTCCATCGCCCGGCCCCGTTCCCACCGCCGGTAATCCTCCCGCCGCCGGCGCCGCTTACGCACCTGCACCAGGCCATGACGCACCAGCGCCCGGTAGATGCTCGAGCGGCCCGGCAGCGGCTCAACGGCCTCCCGCCCCAGCTGCCAGCCGATCCTTGACGGCCCCCAACCCGGATGCTCGATCCGCAGCGCCACTACCCGGGCCTCCACGGCCGCGGGCATCTGATGCGGGCACGACTCCGGCCGCGACGACCGGTCCGCCAGCCCGGAAAGGCCACCGTCATTGGCATACCGGTGCAGCCACTCATGCACCGTCTGCCGCGCGACCCCATATCGGCGGGCCACCTCAGTCACCGGCACGCCCTCGTCCAGGACCTCCAGCCCAGCCCGATACCGCTGCTCCACGACACCCAGCTCCACCAGCACACCCGGCTCCCTCCACCGCGATCAGCTCGTGATCGCAGCGAAACGCCAGGCACACGCAAAACGGGGGAACCGGGACGGAGTGTCGCCCACCAGCCGGAACTACTGTCGCCCACCTACCGGAACCGCGTCCGCAACCTGTCGCCCAGGAACCGGAACCAAGGTGTCAAGCATCTACCGGGACAGCACAAGTCCGTGCGCGCGAGCAACCACGGAGCAACTAGGGAGACAAAACGGACATAAAAAATAACCTGGGGCGATAAAACCCCAGGTCACTACGGGTGCGCCGCCAGGGACTCGAACCCCGAACCCGTAGATTAAGAGTCTGCTGCTCTGCCGATTGAGCTAGCGGCGCGTAGTGTCGACTCGTGTTGTGACATGCAGGCAGAACGGCAATGGCTCCGTCGGGGACGGTGCTGGTGCGCGGGGCAGACCGCGCAAACGTTGACGCGCAGTAGGCGAACAGCTCGGATCATGAGAGGTCCACCGCCAGGCGCTGCATCGACCTCTGGTAGGCCTGCGATGTACCTCGCAAGGACCTGCGAAGCGCTCAACTGAAAACCAGGCGTCTCGCCAGCCGGGACCGCCTGTGCCGCGTTTTTTCAGGTTGAAGTAGCTAGACGTGCGGGACGCCAGGGACATCTGGGCTGCCCGGTTGGGCGAGCGGCCCGCGCCGTAGCAGCGCGCCGCAGATCACGGCCCCGCCTGCGAAGATCGCCGCCGACCACCGGAACGCGGTGCTATAGCCGTGCACCAGCGCCAAGGCAGCCAGTTGCGGGGCCGGGTGGCCGTGCACCAGCGAGGCCGGCGTGATGTGCGCGGTCAGGTAGCTTGCGGTAGCGCTGGCGGCCAGCGTGGTCAGCAGTGAGGTGCCGATCGAGCCGCCGATCTGCTGCCCGGTGTTGAGCGTGGCCGAGGCCACACCGGCGTCCCGGGGTGCCACGCCGTAGGTTCCGGTGTTCATCGCCGGTGCGGTCGTAAAGCCGAAGCCCATGCCGGCCATCAGCAGCGGCCCGAGCACCGCGGCCACATACCCCGAGTGCGGCCCGATCCCGCTCAGCCACACCATGGCGCCCGACGCCAGCAGCATGCCGAGGGTCACTAGCGGCTTGGGTCCCAGTCGGGGCAGCAGCACGATGTTGGCCAGGTTGGCGCACACCACGATCATCCCGACCATCGGCAGGAAGGCCAGGCCGGTAATCACGGGGGAGTAGTGCAACGTCTGCTGCAGGTAATAGGTAAGGAACAACAAGATGCCGAACATCCCCGCGCCGCGGATCAGCACCGCCAGGTTCGAGCCGCCGCGGTTGCGGTCCAGCAATACCCGTGGCGGCAGCAGCGGGCGGGACGCGAGGCCCTGCCACAGTGCGAACAGCGTCAGCAGTCCCACGCCGGCGGCCAGGAAGCCGTAGGTGGACGGCGCGTGCCAGCTGTGCGGGGCGGCATTTGAGAAGCCGTACACCAGGCAGAACATCGAGGAAGAAACGAGGACCACGCCGGGCAGGTCCAGCCTCGGCCGGTGCCCGGTCCGCGGCTGGCGGCGCAGCAGCGCCATCCCGCCGATGGCCGCGATCGCGGCGAAGAGCACGTTCACGTACAGGCACCAGCGCCAGGACAGGTACTCGGTCAGCACGCCGCCGACCACCAGGCCGACCGCCCCGCCGCCGCCGGCGATGGCCCCGTAGACACCGAACGCCTTGCCCCGTTCCTTGGGGTCGCTGAACGTGGTGCTCAGCAGCGACAACGCCGCCGGGGCGAGGAACGCGCCGAACGCGCCCTGGCAGGCGCGCGCCGTCACCAGCATGGTGAAATTGGTCGCCGCGCCGCCGGCGGCCGAGGCGGCGGCAAAGCCGATCAGGCCGCCCAGGAACGTGATCTTGCGCCCGATCAGGTCGCCGAGCCGCCCGCCAAACAGCAGCAGGCTTCCGAACGCGAGCGCGTAGGCGGTCACCACCCACTGCCGGTCCACGCTGCTGAAGCCCAGCGACTTCTGCGCCGAGGGCAGCGCGATGTTCACGATCGTGGCATCCAGCATCACCATCAACTGCGCGATGCCGATGACGACCAGGAGCAGCCACCGGCGGGGGTCGGGGCCGGCTTTCCTGTCTGCGGAGTTTCTGATGCTGACTTCGGTCATGACCCGTGGCCGCGCTCTGCCTGCTGAGACGGTCCGGCGGCCGCGACGGACGGTTCGGCGGCCGCGACGCCGCGCTCACTGGTGACGTGCCGGGCGAGGGCGGCGCTGACCATGATAAGAGTGATCCCGCCTCCTGCCCAGGCTGCGAGCACGGCCCAGGGCTCTCCGGCCCGGGCGCCGTGGAAGTACTCGACCGCGCGGAGCAGGGTGGCGCCTGCGCCGGGCGGCAGCCACTGGCCGATCGTGCCCCATGGGCGGGGCAGCAGTTCGGGGGCGGACGTGGCGCCGGCGAACGGGTTGCCGAGCGCGAACGCGATCACCGCGCCCAGGGCGATGCCGACGACTGCCCGGCCTCTGAGGCCGGCCAGCGAGCCGAGTCCGGTCACGGTGGCAGCGACGGCGAGCGCGATGAGGCTGATCACGCCCGTGAGCGTGAAGTAGCCTCCGGGGAAGATTCCCAGCCAGATCTTGGCCGCGGCGGCGATCGCGGCGCCGCCGCCGATCGTGAATACGGCCAGCCCGGCCAGCCGCCAGGGAACCGCGCTGACCATCAGCGTCAGCAGCGCCCCGGCGATGATGCTGGTAACCACCAGCGGGAGCAGCATCGCGCCGAACGCCGCGCCGCGCGGGTCGTTCGAGTCGATGGGCACGATGTCGCGGACCGGGGAGGAGACCCCCGCCATCTCGTCGACGACCTGGGTGAGCAGCTGCGCCACGACGGGGCTGGCGGCGGAGGCGGTCAGCAGCTCCGGCGTCCTGCCGCCCAGGATGATCGCGCCGTAGGCGCGGCGGCCGGTGATGTCGCGGCGCGCTCCGGCCGGGCTGGTGCTGGTAATGCGGAACGCCCCGGGGTCGGCGCGGGTGATCTGCCGGGTGACCGCGGTGACAGCGGCCCGCGGCCCGGCAACATCAATCGGGAGGTCGCGCGGCGCCAGCCGGGCCGAGGACCACATGTACGCGGTCACCAGGAGGAACTGGATCACGATCGCGGCCAGCGCCACGGTGACCGCGCGAGCAGGCTGTGCCGAACGCATCGGGATCGCCTCATTTTCAAATAAATCGGATGTTCGTTCCCTATAATTCAGAGAATGCCCGTGCTCTCCGACTCTGTCAAGACGAATGATCGTTTTATTATAGCGGCATGCCTGAGGTCAGCCGGGGTCAGACCGCACGCGAGTAGAAGTGGAGATGCACCTCCGCTTCCGTCCTTTAGGGAAGGAAGACATGGCTCGACCGGACGAGGACCAGCCGGACCGGCCGCTGCGCCGGGACGCCGAGCGGAACCGGCAGCGGATCCTGGCCGCGGCCGCCGAGGTATTCACCAGCCGCGGACTGCAGGCGACGCTCGATGACGTCGCACATCAGGCGGGAGTGGGGGTTGGCACCGTCTACCGCCGGTTTCCGGACAAGGAGTCGCTGGTCGAGGCGCTGTTCGAGCAGCGGACGCAGTCACTGGTGACGCTCGCTGAACAGGCCCTGGAGGCGCCGGACTCCTGGATCGGCCTGGTGACCATGCTCGAACGGGCCGCCGCCCTGCTGGCCCGTGACCGCGGCCTGCGGGAGATCCTCCTGTTCGCCACCTACGGGCACGACCGGGTGGAGCTGGCCCGGAGCCGGATGCAGCCAGTGGTGACCAAGGTGGTCGAGCGCGCCCAGCGCGACGGCAAGCTGCGCGCTGACCTGCAGCCCACCGACATCCCGTTCATCGAGTTCATGCTGGCCTCGGCGGCCGAGTACGCCGGCGCCGTCCGGCCCGAAATCTGGCGCAGGTACCTGGCCCTGATCATCGACGGCCTGCGCCCGAGCCGGGACGGCGTCAGCGCGCTGCCGGCCGACGCATTGACCGCCGAGGAGATGATCACCTCGATGCACCCCATCCCGCAGCACCGGCGATGACGCCGGCAGCCAGCCACGCCACGACCACCCAAGGCCCCCGCCTGCGGAAGACGTCGGCGGGTTGGCGCCAGCGGGGCCGGGTGGGTCACCCGTGAGGCGAGATCACCGCACGGGACGCGGCCAGCGCGATCACCGGCGGGCAGGTCTTGCCCCATCCTGCGCCACATCACGATTGTCAGCCCCTTTGCGGTGGCAGCCGGCGGCATCCCGCCCGGACCAGCTGACAGGCTCCCACGTCCTCGCGCGATCCGCTACCGCAGCGGTCGCGGCATCACCCGTGTTCTCGGCGATCGACCGGGCGCGAGGACTTTCTCATGCCACGGACAGCCCGCGGAGTTGACACGAGCACTCCCTGATGAGTTCATTGACTAATCGACCAGTCAACGAACTTGGAAGACCTCAGGGGCGGACAATGGACAACGACACCGTGACCAGGGCCGCGGCGACAGTGAGTAAGCGCCTGAACACCGCGAATGGCTCGTCGCCGGACCGTGGTGTGGCCGCCACCGTGGTGCTGAGATCGCCGGGGTCAGCTGGGCAGATGCCGTGGTGGGCGGCCGATGGCAAGCGAACTGCGTGCCGGGGAGCAGCGCGCTGTTCAGGGACCATGCCGTACACAACGACATGGGTCCAGGTGCCAACGCCTCTTGTGCGGCCGGCTGTGCGGGCCGTGCTCTGGTGGGCCAAGGATGCCGACGCAAGCCCGAAGATCGCAACTAGCAGACGAGGAATGGGCAATGGGTGACATTACGGCGCTTGGTTACGTCGGACTAACGGGACCCGTCGAAGGAATGGCAAGAGATCGCCGACATCCTCGGTCTTCAGACAGCGACACCGTCCACTCCATCAGAGGCACGTTTCCGGGTGGACGAGCGCGCCTGGCGCATTGCCGTGCAGGCGGGTGAGCCAGGCATCGGATATATCGGCTGGGAAGTAGGTAGTCGCGCGGCGCTGGCCCGTGTCCAGGACAAACTCGCCGGCGCGGGTTTCGCTGTCGAGAGTGACGCCGAACTCGCCCGCGCCCGCGGTGTGCTGGACGTCTTCACGTGCCGGGACCCGTCAGGCTTTCGCCTGGAGTTCTTCTACGGCGCCGAGGTGAGCAGCGCACCTTTCACCTCACCCACCGGTGCCCGCTTCATCACCAGCAGCGGGGGACGAACTCTGGGTCTGGGCCACGTCGTCCTGTTCGTCGACGACGTGCAGGCCACCTCCGACCTCTACATGCGGCTGCTCGAATTCGAGCCCTCCGATTCGATCATCCACGGAGCCATCGGCGCGACCTTCGCGCACATCAATCCGCGACATCACAGCCTGGCTTTCGGGCCTGCCGTGGGGCCGATGGTCAAGGGGCTCGACCACTTGATGCTGGAAGTGGACAGCCTGGATGCCGTCGGCTGCGCTCTGGACCGGCTGACCGAAAAGGGTGTCCCGGTGACCGTCACCCTGGGCAAGCACTCCAACGACCACATGACGTCGTTCTACTTCCGCACGCCGTCCGGATTCGACATCGAGTACGGCGTCGGTGGCCGCATCGTCGAGGACTCCTGGGTGCCGACGTGGTTCCGCAGTCCCAGCATCTGGGGTCACCGGCGAACTTTCGTCACGAGCACGCCGGCGGCAGATCACGTCGCGGCCGAACCGGCCAGAACTTTCGAGCCGGTGCCCGTGTCGCAATCGTCCAGTCACTAGCAAGTGCACGCCTAACTGACGGTCCAGATGCAGTCCGACCAATTCTCACAACAAAGGAGTCACGATGACTACCGTTTCCGCCGAGCCGGAGCTACTGCGGATACCCGAGAATCTCTTCGTCGATGCCGACCTGCGGGTGGAGGTCGAGCAGTTCCTCTACTTCGAGGCACGCTGCTGGACGAGCGCCGGTACGCCGACTGGTATCTCCTGTTCGCGGACGATATCCATTACTGGATGCCCAACCGGATGAACCGGCTGATGCAGGAGTCCGCCCGGGAGAACACGACAGAGCGGGAGATGGGGCTGTTCGACGAGAACAAGACCTCTCTGGAGTGGCGGGTCAAGCAGCTCCTCACCCGTAAGCACTGGGCGGAAGATCCCCCCAGCCGGGCGCGGCACCTGGTCACGAACATCCGGATCGAGCCGGCGTCCGGCGGAGAACGAGTACGCGGTCCGGTCGAATTTCCTGGTGTACCGCAACCGCCTGGAGGACGAGGTCGACATCTGGGTGGGTGAGCGGCACGACGTGCTGCGCAGGCTGGAACCCCGGGCGTGGCAGATCGCCCGCCGGACCATCATCCTCGACCAGAACGTCGTGCTGTCCAAGAACCTGTCGATCTTCCTCTAGCCCGGTACCCCAAGCCTGCGAGTAAAGGACACGCCATGATCACCAACGACACGCTGAATTCGTACGCCGATTTCGAGCACGGCCTCATCAGCCCGCACGTCTTCTCCAGCCAGGAGGTGTATGAGCTCGAGCTTGAGCGCCTTTTCGGCCGGACGTGGCTGTTCCTCGCCCATGACAGCCAGATTCCCAGGCGGGGGGATTTCTTCTCCACCTACATGGGCGCCGACCCGGTGCTGGTCGTCCGCCAGAAAGACGGGTCGGTCAAAGCCCTGCTGAACTTCTGCCGGCACCGCGGCATGCGGGTGTGCCGCGCCGACCTGGGCAACGCCAAGGCGTTCACGTGCACCTACCACGGCTGGTCCTACGATACGGCCGGGAAGCTGGTGAGCGTCCCCAATCGCGAGGACGCCTACCACAACGAGATCGACATGGCGAAGTGGGGGCTCGGCCAGGTCCCGCGGGTGGAGTCCTACAAGGGATTCATCTTCGGCTGCTTCGACGAGACCGTCCCGTCCCTGGATGAGTACCTCGGCGACATGAAGTACTACATCGACTTCTACTTCGACCGCCGGGAGGGCGGGGTCGAGATCCTCGGCGGCGTGACCAAGGCGAAGATCCCGGCGAACTGGAAGATGGCCGCCGAGCAGTTCGCCGGCGACTCCTACCACGCCCAGTTCACCCACGTGTCGAACTTCTCGGTGATCGCCCCGCCCGAGATGGAGCGGCGCGAGTACGCCGAGCAAGCCAAACTGGGAGCCGAGCGGATGCTGGCGGCAGGACGCCAGTTCGCGTCACCGTTCGGGCACGGCACGGGCTTCCTGAGCGTACCCGGACAGCCTTACGCCTCGACCGGCGGCGACCCGATCATCGATGAGTACGAGGCGTCGATCCGGCCGGAGATCGAAGCGCGCCTAGGCGCCGACCGCAGCAGAGGGATGCACGGGCTGCACTGCACCATCTTCCCCAACTTCTCCTGGCTCAACCCGGCGCGGACGGTGCGGGTCTGGCAGCCCAAGGGACCCGACGCCTTCGAGATCTGGTCGTTCGTGTTCGTGGACAAGCAAGCTCCCGAAGAGGTGAAGGAAGCCATCCGCTGGCTCACCCAGATGCAGTTCGGTCCCGCCGGTCTCGCCGAGCAGGACGACGGGGAGAACTGGGGACTCATCTCCGGCAACCTGGCGGGCCGCGGACCCCAGGTCCACAAGATTCCGCTCAACTACACCATGGGCCTCGGTCACGAGGGCCCCGATCCCACGTTCCCCGGGCAGATATCCCGTCATCTGTTCGGCGAGTCCGCCCAGCGGATGTTCTACCGTCGCTGGGCGGAATTCATGACCAGCACGAAGTGGCCGATGCCGGACGAGGCCACGAAGCGCTTCGCCAGCGGGGGGCATTGAGATGGCGGCTGTCGCCGACGTGACCTTCGAGAACACGACGCGGCTGATCAACACGAAGGACTACCGCATCCAGATCAACGAGGCAGGCGAAGGCCATCCCATCTTCATGATCCACGGCGGCGGCCCGGGGGCGACCGGGTGGAGCAACTTCGCGCCGAACGTCGCGGCGCTCTCCCGCAAGTACCGCTGCATCGCCGTGACGATGCCCGGGTGGGGAGAATCGAGTCCGCAGTCCCTCAAGACGGGCCGCGACGAGGTCGAGGCCATGAAGCAGCTCGCGGACGAGCTGGGCATCGACAAGGCCGCATTCGTCGGCAACTCGATGGGCGGCGCGACCTCGGTGCGTTTCACCGCCGAGTATCCCGACCGGGTCTCCCACCTCATCACGATGGGGGTGGGCAACCCGGCGGGCGTGAACATTCTCCAGCCTGCCGGCATGTCGGAAGGCATCCGCATCCTCACCGAAGCCTACGAGGACCCTTCGCCGCAGAACATGAAGCGGCTGGTGCGGATCATGTGCTTCGACCCGGCCATGGCGTCCGACGAGCTGGCCGAGGAGCGCTCCGCGACCGCTCGCCGGTACCCCGAGCACAACCAGAACTGGCTCGATCTCCTCCGCTCCGGTCCGCCGATGGCACTTCCTGCAGCGACCGTGCAGGCGATGTCCTCCTGGACCGTGCCGACCATGCTGATCCACGGGCGGGACGACCGGGTCGCTCATTTCGAGGCAAGCCTGCGCATGGTCGCCATGATTCCGAACTCACGCATGGTGCTCATCAACCGGTGCGGCCACTGGGCGCAACTCGAGCACGCCGCCGAATTCAACCGTCTCGTCGACGGCTTCGTTGCCAACACCTAGCCAGAAGGAAGGCCTTGCATGTCTACTCTGAGCACGCGCGTCACCTGGACTCCGGTGTGCGCGGTCGCGGATCTTCCTTCCGGAGAAGCCACAACGCTGGACATAGATCCGCCCATCGCGGTGTTCAATGCCGATGGCTCGTTCTACGCCATCGACGACACGTGCACGCACGAGACATATTCCCTGGCCGATGGATACATCGAGGGCACCCAGGTCGAGTGCGCGCTGCATTTCGCCAGGTTTGATCTGCGAACCGGGGATGCGCTGTGCTTGCCCGCGCGAGTCGGCGTTCGGACCTATCCGGTGAAGACGGAGGACGGCCACATCTTCGTGGACGTCGGTAGCCGGGGCTGAGCTGGTGGAAAAGACCGCCGGACTCATTGTCGGCCCACCCGGCGAACATCGTCCGCTGCACGACGAAAGGGGCGCCATGACGGCCATCGACGAGGCTGCTGACCGGCTCCGTGCCGCCGCGCAAGCCGGGCGGCCCTGCGCACCCGTGCGTGACCTGCTGCTGGCCGGCGCGATCGACGACGCATACGCCGTCCAGCAGATCAACACGCAGCGGGAGCTCCAGAGCGGGGGGCGCCTGGTCGGCTGGAAGATCGGTCTCACCGCGCCCGCTGTCCAGCGGCAACTCGGTGTCGACCAGCCCGATTTCGGCGTGCTGCTGGCCGACCGGGCGTTCGGTGACGATGAACCGATCGCGCTTCAGCGCCTCCTGCAGCCCGCGGTCGAGGCCGAGGTCGCCTTCGTACTCGACTGCGACCTGCGCGAAGCACCCGTCACGGCCGTCGACGTGCTCCGGGCGACCGCGTTCGTGCTGCCGGTGATCGAAGTCGCCGACTCCCGGATCGCCGGCTGGGACATCACGATCGTCGACACTATCGCCGACAACGCGTCGTCAGGGGTGTTCGTGCTCGGCCCGAACCCGACGCGGCTGTCCGACGTCGACCTGCGTGAGGTGCGGATGACGATGACCTGCGAAGGCGAGAAGGTGTCGGAGGGCTCAGGCGCGGCCTGTCTGGGACACCCGGTGAACGCGGTCGTGTGGCTCGCGAACACCCTCGCGGCCCTGGGCCGTCCGCTCGAGGCCGGGCACGTCGTGCTGTCCGGGGCGCTCGGGCCGATGGTGACCGTCGGCGGCCCGGGACAGTACGAGGCGGTGCTCGACGGACTCGGCTCCGTCCGCGCCACGTTCACCAGGGACCAGACATGACCGGCTCGACCAGGGTCGCGGTCATCGGGCCCGGCAACATCGGGACCGACCTGATGATCAAGGTCCTCCGCACCTCGTCGGTCCTCGAGATGGGTGCGATGGTGGGTATCGACCCGGCCTCAGACGGGCTCGCCCGGGCAGCCCGGATGGGTGTTCCCACCACCGCGGACGGGGTAGACGGCCTGCTGGCCATGCCGGAAGCTCGCCGACATCGGCATCATCTTTGACGCCACATCAGCGCGTGCCCACATCGCCAACGCCGCGAAGCTCGCCCCGCTCGGCAAGCAGCTCGTCGATCTGACCCCGGCTGCGATCGGACCGTTTGTCGTGCCGGTGGTGAACATCGAGGAGCACCTCGACGCGCCGAACGTGAACATGGTCACCTGTGGCGGGCAGGCGACGATCCCGATTGTCGCCGCAGTGTCATCGGTGGCCCCGGTCGCCTACGGGGAAATCGTCGCGTCTATCGCGTCACGCTCGGCAGGTCCGGGCACCCGGGCCAATATCGACGAATTCACCGAGACCACCGCCCACGCCATCGAGCAGGTAGGCGGAGCCGCCAGAGGCAAGGCGATCATCGTGCTCAACCCGGCCGAGCCGCCCTTGCTCATGCGCGACACGGTGTTCTGCCTCGTCGAAGACGGCGACACGAAAGAGATCGCCGACGCGATCGATGCGATGGTCGAGCGGGTGCAGGGCTACGTGCGCGGCTACCGGCTCAAGCAGACCGTGCAATTCGAGCGCTACACCGACCGCGACCCGCTGGTCGCTCCCGATCTTGGATGGAACGGGCCAGGACTGAAGGTGAGCGTCTTCCTCGAGGTCGAGGGGGCCGCCCACTACCTGCCCGCCTATGCGGGCAACCTCGACATCATGACCTCCGCCGCGCTCCGCACCGGCGAACGGCTCGCACAAACCCGGCAAGGGGTGGCGGTGTGACCTTCCGATCCGGCTTCCGGCCTGCCGAGAGGCTCTTCCTCCAGGACGTGACGCTGCGCGATGGCATGCACGCCATCCGCCACCAGTACACGGTTGACGATCTCCAGGCGATCTGCCTCGCCCTCGACGCCGCCGGTGTCGACGCCATCGAGGTGGCGCATGGCGACGGCCTGGGGGGCTCGTCGTTCAACTACGGGTTCGGGCGTCACACCGACGACCAGTGGATCTCGGCGGCGGCCGGGGCTCTCACCCACGCCCGCCTCACGACGCTGCTGCTGCCCGGCATCGGGACCACCGCGCACCTCGAGCGAGCTCACGACCTGGGAGTCCGTTCAGTCCGTGTCGCCACCCACTGCACCGAGGGCGATATCGCCGCGCAGCACATCGCCCGCGCCCGCGAGCTCGAGATGGACGTCGCCGGGTTGCTGATGCTCTCGCACATGGCACCGCCCCGGGAACTGGCCGCGCAGGCGAAGCTGATGGAGTCCTACGGCGCGCACTGCGTGTACGTGACCGACTCTGGCGGCCGGCTCACCATGCGCGACGTCGCGGCCCGCGCCGACGCGTGTCGTGACGTGCTCGACGAGGCGACCGAGATCGGTATCCATGCGCACCAGAACCTCGGGCTGTCCGTCGCGAACTCCATCGCCGCCGTCGAGCACGGTGCCGTCCGCGTCGACGGGGCTCTCGCCGGGATGGGCGCCGGAGCAGGGAACACCCCGCTGGAGGTGTTCGTCGCTGCCATCGACGTCATGGGCTGGAAGCACGGCACGAATCTCTTCGCCCTCATGGACGCGGCCGACGACCTCGTCCGCCCGTTGCAGGATCGGCCCGTACGCGTGGACCGCGAAACGCTGACACTCGGCTACGCCGGGGTCTACTCGAGTTTCCTCCGCCACGCCGAGAAGGCCGCTGCGACTTACGGTCTGGACACCCGCGACATCCTCGTCGAGGTCGGCCGCCGCCGGATGGTCGGCGGGCAGGAGGACATGATCGTCGACGTCGCCCTCGATCTGGTCCGCGAGCGAGACGGCAACGGCCCCACCGGCTCACTCATTGCAGAGCAGGCGCCCGGCCGATGAGAGCCGCCCGGCGGGGCCCCGGTGCGCAACCCCACGACGTGGTTCGCCTCGCCGGCTTCGGCCTGATCGGGGGCGCTTACCCCGGAGAAACGCCGGAGGTGGCCAGTGGTGCGGACTTCTAGATACGTGATCGTGGGCGCCTCGCTGGCCGGGTTGAGCGCCGCCGAGACGCTACGCAGCGGTGGCTTTGACGGGCAGGTGGTCGTGGTGGGGGAGGAACATCTCCGGCCGTACGACCGCCCGCCTCTGTCCAAGCAGATCCTCAACGGCGAGTGGGAGCCGGAGCAGGCATTCCTCCGGGACGATGCCTACCACGACAAGCTCGATGTCGAATGGAAACTGGGGCAGCGGGCGGCCGGTCTCGACCTCGATGCGCGGGCCGTGATCCTGGACAACGGTGAGACCGTCGCCTTCGACGGCCTCGTCGTGGCCACCGGCGCCACTCCCCGGCGGCTTCCCGGCAGCGCCGATCTGGAGGGGGTCCACGTCTTGCGGACCCTGGACGATGCCATGGCCATCCGGGCGCAGCTCGAAGGCGGCCCGCGCGTCTGCGTAGTCGGGGCTGGCTTCATCGGGGCAGAGGTCGCCGCCGCCTGCCGCGCCAGGGGCCTTGACGTGACGGTCGTCGAGGCCCTCGCCGCTCCGCTGGCCCAGGTTCTCCCCCCCGAGCTGGCATCGGCTTGTGTTGCGCTGCACCTCGACCACGGGGTTAACCTGCGATGCGGGACGACGGTCGCGGGCTTCGAGGGCCACCGCCGCGTGGAAGCACTGCGCCTCGACGGAGGGGAGACGGTGCCCGCCGACGTCGTCGTGGTGGGAATCGGGGTCATCCCTGAGACCGGATGGCTGGCGTCCTCCGGGCTGGCCATCGACAACGGGGTCGTGTGCGACGCGACGCTGGCCACGGCTGTTCCCGGCGTCGTGGCGGCGGGCGACGTCGCCCGGTGGCCCAATGTGCTCTTCGGGGAGACCATGCGGATCGAGCACTGGACGAACGCCCTCGACCAGGGCGCGGCGGCTGCCCGCCGGCTGCTGCTCGGCGAGGACGAGGCGCAGCCGTTCGCACCCGTTCCCTACGTCTGGTCCGACCAGTACGAGACGAAGATCCAAATGCTGGGGCGGATCAAGTCCGGTGACGACGTGCGGGTGGTGCACGGCTCTTATGAGGAGGGACGGTTCGTAGCTCTGACGGGGCGGGCCTGGCTCGTCGGTGCGCTGGCCTTCAACGAGCCGCGCAAACTGATGGGCTGGCGACGGCCTATCAAGGCCCGGTCCACCTGGGCCGAGGCACTGGCCCAGGCCGCGACCTACTAGCCTCATTGATTGAACGACCCTCACTAATATGCCATGAGGCCTGGGAGGCGGAAGCGAGCGACACCCATCCCGGCGACAGCCGTGATGATCAATGCGAGCCGATCCAGCGGCGCAGTTCCAGCGGGATGTCAATCTACGAAGGGCGTCAGGATGTCGACTCAGTCGGCTAGTAGTGACGCGATGCCGGTGCGGCGGCGCGAGCAGGCCGAGTGGCGCCGGCAACGGATCCTCGACGCCGCGCTGCTGGTGTTCGGCAGCAAGGGCGTGGACGCGGCGAGCATGAAGGAGGTCGCCGCCGCGGCCGGAGTCACGTCCGGTTTGCTCTATCACTACTTCACCAGCAAAGAGGCACTGTCGTTGGCGGTGACCGTCGAGCGCGGCTTTCTGTCCGAGCTACGCGAGCTGCTGACCGGGGCGGGAGATCGCCCGGCTGCCGTCGTCCTGCCTGAGGTGACGGCTGGCTTTGACCGGATGCTGAGCCAGCGCACGGCTCTGGTGGGGCTATTCGTGTCCGGGGCCGCCAACCCCAAAATCAGGCAGGGGCTGGAGGAGATCCTGAACGAAACCCACCGCTTGCTGGGAAAGTATCTGTCTGATCGGATCGCCGCCGGCGAGCTACGCCCACATGACTCTCACGCCGTGGTTCAGGCGTTGTTCAGCTCCTGCGCGTTTGGATACCTCGTCGGCCAGCCAGTGGATCCTGCCGCCGTGGCCGAGATCGTGCTGGGGGGCATCACGGCCGCGCGGTAGGGCAGTGACGCTCACGGCTGACCGACAGTGACGGGCGCCTCCAGCTCCCAAGCGACGGGGAGCGACGTGAAGTTTCTGAGGAAGAACGGCGTGACCAACTCAGGCTCGTCCGCCAGCCGCCAGGGATAGGAGGCGGCTCACCAGCTCGGGCAGCGCGATGTGTCCCCCGAGGCGGTCGAGGCGTGCACCAGGCAGTAATGGTTGCCCCAGCCCAAAGACGGTGCAGATCCGTCGGCGGGCGGTAGAGCGTGGTCTCGGAACCCGCGCTTAGCCGTCGCGGCAGGCGATGGCCAGCAGGGTGCTGTCCGGGCTGACCGCCACCGCCAGCATCCCTTCCGGTGCCGCGGCGCCCAACGGGAAGATGCTGTCCGGCGTGGCGGCAGCTGTTTACCGCCGCCAGGTGCAGGCCGACGCTGACATCAAGCCGCGCTAACGATATCGGCTGCTTTCGCCAGCATCCCGGCGAGTTCCCTGGCTTCTTCCGGCGTCAGCCCGATCAGCCGGTAGCGGCCGCCGGCGTGCACCGCGATCTCGACCGCGGGCGACCAGGCCGGCTCGCCGGGGTCATCCGGCAGGTACTGTGCGGTCTGCACGTCGAGGCGGTCGGGCACCGTCAGACCGCCGGGCCGGGAGATGGTGACCGATGTGATCTCGCTGGCGTGGTAGAAAACGGTCCCGTACGCGTCCGTGGGATGCGCGCGAGCGCACCAGTGCGGGCAGTGGTCGGTGACGGTCTCAGATGGCATCGCTGCTCCTCACCGTTATCGCGGTCCGGCCTGGCCCTGGGCCTGTACGGAGGCTCAGGCCCAGGCTGCGTCCCATGAATTCCATGATCTCGGTCGCGCCGCCGTATAGCCGCTGCATCCGGGCATCCCCAGAGCTGGGCGATCTCGTACTCGTTGATGTAGCCGTAGCCGCCGCGCGCTTGCGGTCCCACCCGAACATCCCGGGCCGGCGCATCTGCTGCTATATCTGGCTCCCGCGCTTCCGGTCTCGGTATCAGGACCCGGGCCGGGCCGCATCATCATGCCAGGTGCCCGGATTTCGCCAGTCCCGGCAGGATCACCGTGCTGAACGAGGTGTTCCCGCTCGGCATTCTGTCCCGGCACGGCGCTCTCCTAAACGAACGCTCGTTTTATTAACTTCATTGTGCGCTAAGATCCGTTCGGTGTCAAGAACGAGCATCCGTTTTAAGTCCTCGATCGCACCTGGCCACATCATGATGTGACCAGCCCGGCATGCCGCTTACAGCTGCTGCCCGCATCCTGGCCTGCTCGGGTTTAGGGAGTAACGGCCGGGAAGCCGGAGTGGTCGATCCGCGACATCACCCTCCCAGGACCGCGCGGTCACCGGAGATGTCGTTGCCGTCGGGCCTGGCGGTCGTGCCAGGAGCGGCAGGAGTATCGCCGCGCGGGACGCGTCCTTGCCCTGTCGTCGCGGCGTGGAGGTGACCCGGCTGCACCGTCGTTCGACGAGGTTGAGCTGGAACTGACGATGAATATTCCATGTCGTTCACCGAGGTCAGCGAGGCTCTGGACTGGACGATTGCGCGCAAGGGTTCTCGCCGAGTGCGGAGCGGCGCGCTGCGGCAACACTTCCTGGATCTTGAGAAGTCTTGTTGCTGTAGCTGCCGGTCTGGCCAAGGGCCGCGGTGGCCGATGCTGACGTTGGTCGCTTCGCTGCAAGCGATGTTCCTGTCCGCGTCTGTCATGATCGGCTGCTAGCGGCCACGAAAAAATGCGGGTGTGCGGTCAGTTAGCTCCTGGTTGGTGGCCATCGTTTCTCCAGTCTTGCGGCCATTGATGGTCTGGGTGGCTGGTCTTGTTCTCTGCCGGCTCACGGCGTGTCGTGATGCTGGCGGTCCCTCCGGTGTGGGCGGGTTTGAGGTGGTTCGCCTTACCCGTCGGTGTCCGGAGGGACCCGTGACCAAGTCTGGCAGGGAAGTTGTGGAGATTTTCGAGGCGTACGACCTCACGGGGACGGCCTGGTCGGCTGCGCAGCTGGCCGGGTGTGATGCGAAGACGGTCGCCCGTTACGTGGCGGTCCGGGAGGCCGGCGGTGACCCGCTGGCGAAAACAAGCAGGCCGCGGCTGATCGATTCGTTCATGCCGAAGGTCGAAGAACTCGTCGACCGGTCGAAAGGGAAGATCCGGGCGGACGTCGCGCACCGCAAGCTCGCGGCGATGGGCTACTCCGGTTCGGAACGGTCGACCCGGCGGGCGGTCGCGGAGGTGAAGCAGGCGTGGCAGGCGGGACGGCGCCGCCGTTACCGGCCCTGGGTGCCCGAGCCGGGGATGTGGCTGCAGTGGGACTGGGGCGAGGGCCCGCGCATCCGCGGGCGCAGGACGCAGCTGTTCTGCGCGTGGCTGGCCTGGTCCCGGTTCCGGCTGGTCATCCCGGCCTGGGACCAGCAGCTGGGCACCTTGACCTGGTGCGTCGACCAGGCGCTACGCGCCGTCGGCGGGGCGCCGACCTACCTGCTGACCGACAACGCAAGGACCGTGACGGTGGACCACGTGGCCGGCGTTCCGGTCCGGCACCCGGAGATGGTGGCGCTGGGCCGGCACTACGGCTGCAAGGTGGAGACCTGCGTGCCGTTCGACCCCGAGTCCAAGGGTGGCGTTGAGGCCACGGTGAAGATCGCCAAGGCCGACCTGGTGCCGTCGGGGGCGAACCTGCTGCCGGAATACGCCGGCTTCGCCGGCCTCGAGGATGCCTGCCGGGACTTCTGCGAGCGGGTCAACTCCAGGGTCCACCGCGAGACCGCCGCGGCCCCGGACGCGCGGCTGGCGGCCGAGCGGGAGCGGCTGCACCCGCTGCCGGACGAGCCGTATGCGCTGGCGCTGGGCGAGGAGCGGCTGGTCGGCGACGACCAGACCGTCCGGTTCGGGTCGGTCCGCTACTCCACCCCGCCCGGCCACACCGGCACGAGAGTGTGGTGCCGGGTCGCCGGCGAGGAGCTGGTGATCACCGGCCGGACCGGCCGCGGGGCGGCCGAGGTCGCCCGCCACCGGCTGCCCGGCACCGGGCAGCCCGTCCATCCGCGATGAGCACTACCCGCATCATCCCGGCGGGAATGGGCCCCGTCAGCCCCGGCCGAGGCCCCGGACCGAGGCCGAGGCCGCGTTCCTGGCCGTCGGCGACGGCGCCCGGCGGTGGCTGGCCGAGGCGGCCGCCTCCGGAAGCGTCCGGATCCGCTCCAAGATGGCCCGCGCGGTCGAGCTGGCCGCGGTGGTCGGCGCGGACCGGGTCGACGCGGCGCTCGGCCTGGCGGCGATCGCCGGCCGGTTCGCCGACGGCGACCTGGCCTCCATCGTCGACCACCTGGCCGCCGAGCGGGCACCGGGCGAGCTGGTGACCGCGGACGAGGCGCACTCCGTCCAGCCCGGCACCGCCGGCTGGGCCCGCCTCGGCACGAGGGAGGCGGGACGATGACGAACCGCCAGCCGGACCAGGACATGTTCCTCGCGGCCGCCGACGCGGCCCGCATGCGCCAGGTCCTGGCCGCCTGCTCGATCCTCATGACCTGGGCGGAAGCGAACTGCGGGCCGCGGTTCGCCGCCGCGGCGCAGGACGCCGCCGAGGCTGCGGGCCTCAGCCGGGCCCCCGGCCCCCTCGCCGGCGACGTCAGCCTCGCGATCGACACGATCGACTTCTCCAGCCCGGCCCGGAGGACCCGGTGACCGGGCCCGCGGCACCGCCGCTCCCGGCCGAGCTCGACGCCCTCCTGCGCCGGATGCGGCTGCCCTACCTGCGCAAAGCTGCCCCGGACGTGCTCGCGACCGCGCGCGCCCAACGGTGGGAGCCCGCTGAGGTGCTCCGCGTCCTGCTCGCCGAGGAGGTCGCCGGCCGCGACGCCGCCACCCGGCGGATGCGGCGCAAGACCGCCGGGTTCCCGTCCGGCAAGACATTCTCCTCCTGGCGGCCTGAGGAGTCGCCGGTCCCCGAGGCCACCCAGAACGCGCTGGCCACCCTGGAGTGGATCGGACGGGCCGAGAACCTGGTGATCGCCGGCCCGTCCGGCACCGGCAAAAGCCATCTCGCCGAGGCCCTCGCCCACGCCGCCATCGAGAAGGACCTGCGGGTCGCCTGGTTCACCCTCGAGACCCTCACCGCAACGATCGGGAAGGCCAAGGCCGACGCCTCGGTCGCCCGCACCGTCACCCGGATCTGCCGGGCCGACCTCATCGTCGTCGACGACATCGGCATGCTCCCGGCCGGGCAGGACGCCGCCGAGGCGTTCTACCGGATCACCGACGCCGCCTACGAACGACGCTCGGTCGCGGTAACCAGCAACATCCACCCGTCCGGGTTCGACACCATCATGCCGAAAACGCTCGCCACCGCGACCGTCGACCGGCTGCTGCACCACGCCCACCTGGTCCTGACCAAGGGCAACTCGCACCGCCTCGCCGAGGCCCTCGCCGGCAAAGGGGTGATCCCTCTGGCGACCTAACACCCGCCCGCCGGGAGAACACGCGGCCACCAGCCTGGAAATCTGGTGGCCGCCAGCCCGGAGAAAACAAGACCACCCAGCCGGATTTCCCAATGGCCGTTGACAATCGGCCAGAACCGGCCGTCGAACTTCCAGCAGGCCAAGGCGAACCATGACTTCAAGGAACAGGAGTTGGAGTTGAACCAACACGCGGCTGACTCGCGAGATCCGTACGCTCACCACCGAGGCGCACGATCGGCTACTAAATGGCGTCCGCTAGCCTAAATGACTAACCAACTTTTCGGATCTGTTACCAACCGTTATCATACCTGCCCGTTGCGTTCGCAATGCCACAGTGAGCTTTCTGAATACCGCAGCAGGTTATTACCGTAGACATGCAGGCTGTCTGGACTGTAGACATGGAAATGATGGCCTCCTTGGCGGCCGACCCGCCAGGCCTGGCGGGAGGTTAGATGAGCTGCTGGCTGCTGGCATTCGCTTGTTGGCAGCATAGCCGTTCAGCGTCGGGAAGTCATGACGAACGTTCGTTTTCTAATGTGATAGCGTCGGTGGTATGCCGAAAGTGAGCCAGCAGTACCTGGACGCCCGGCGCAACCAGATCCTTGACGCCGCGAAGCGCTGCTTTTTGCGTGATGGCTTCCATGAGACATCGATGCAGGACCTGTTCGCCGAGGCCGGTCTGTCCGCAGGTGCTGTCTACCGGTATTTCAGCAGCAAGGAGGACATGGTGCTCGCCATCGCCGAGCAGAGCATGCGCGAGGTGACCGCGATGATCCACTCCTTCGCGGCAGCCCCCCGCGGCAAAGGTCTGGGTGATGCGTTGGGGAACGTGCTCGACGTTATTCAGCGCAAGCACGCGCAGGATCAGATGGGAGCGATGGCCGTACTGTCGTGGTCAGAGGCTCTCCGCAACCCTGAGCTCACGAGACGTTTTGAGGCACTGCTCGCCCCGATGCGCGCAGATCTCGCGGAGGTCGTCCGAGAGCATCAAGCCAATGGGGACCTGCCAAAGCACCCGGCGCCCGAGTCGCTCGCCGCCGTGCTGATGTCAATAGTGTCCGGATTCATCCTGCAGCTCGCTCTCTTCGACCTTCAGGCCGAAAGCGGTTTTGCCGAGGCGGTGCGAGCGCTCTGGCCGGCACACATCGAGACGCCAAACGTCGCGCTACCTGGTCGAGCAGCGTCCCGGCAGCCGCACAGGCCTGCCAGATGAAGCACTGTCTGCTGAGCAGACAGTAAGTTGACGGCCGGAGGCCGCCAACGGCGCAAACCGAGGCGGGGATTCGATCCGTTTCCTGGAGGCGGGTATGGCAGCATGGCGCCTCCTGCAGGCCGACGCGGGGCAGAATCCGGCCCGGCAGGCCGCCGTAGCTGCGGGGATCCCCATGACGGTGCGTCCATAACCCTCAACAAGTTTTGCCTGTCGGGCTGAACGCCATTGCGCTCGCCGCGCAGCTGCTCCGGGCCGGCGAATTCGACATCGTGGTCGCTGGCGGGATGGAGTCCATGACGCGGCCCCGCACCTGCTGCCCGAGGGGCGCACCGGGCGCAAGTAACGGCCCGATGGAACTACTGGACGCGATGGCCCGGGACGGGCTGAGTGACGCGTTCGACCACACGCCCATGGGCGAACTGACCGGCGTGCCACGCTTACGCCCGCCTGAATTGATGCCTGAGGCCACTCCACTGCCTAGGCCATCCTCGTCACGGGCCGAAGCTGCCCGCGAATTCGGTGTGGGCAAGGCTGTCACCGACGACGAGGGCGAAGAGGAGGGCGCCGGCGAGGGCGAGATTGTATCCGGCGACGTGTGAGACGGCAGATCTGAGGCGGTTCGTGACGGCTGAGCCGAAGGCGTCGCGGAGGCCGCAGGTGCGCGCTTTGCCGCGGCCGCAGGTGCTTCCCGACCGGCCTGCTCAAACGGCACCGTCCCCGGCACAGGCGTGGCCGCAGCCCGGCGGGGGGCTGTCCAACGCCGAGATCGCCCAGCGCATGCACCTGTCCGAATCGACTGTCAAGACACACGTCGGGCGGATCTTGCCCAAGCTGGGGCTGCGCGACCGGGTGCAGGCGGTCGTGTTCGCCTACGAGACCAGGCTGGTCCGGCCCGACTAAAACCCGGGACGACCGACCTGACGGCGCGGGCGCGTCATGACTGCGGCGGCTCCATCGCGATGATCCCGCGCCGCGCGAGGCCGATTTGGTGCTGCGGCCCGTAGCCGAGCTCGGAGAGGATTTCCGCGGTGTGGTCGCCGAGGCCCGGCAGGTACCGGGGCCCGGCCCGGCCGGCCGAGCGGGTACCGGATCAGCGGCAGGTCACCCACGAGAAGGGCCCGGGCGAGCATCTGCCGGTGCCGTAGCTGCGGGTGCTCCACCGCCGAGGCGATGTCCCGCACCTCCCCGTGCGTCAGCCCGGCCTCGCGCAGCCGCTGCAGCCACAACGCGGACCGCCGGCGGGCGATATGCCGCTCGATGACCTCCTCTAGCAGGTCCCTGTTACGCCGACGGTCCTCAATGGTGGCGAACCGGGCATCGGCCAGCTATCAGCAGCTCGCGCAGCTCGGAAAGGGTGAGCTTGCAGCGGGCACCGCCCGGCCCCTCACCGCGGTCAGGAAATTGCTGCCTTGTCCCGGATCAGGTCCAGGTGGTTGGTGTCATTGCGGATCGTGCTGCCGGCCAGCCCTGCGGGTGGCTGGGTAGCGGCTCCATGGCCGCTGCTGTCGCGGGCATGCTGCGCGGCGGTCCCGGGGGCCATAGCCCAGGCCCCGGCGATGATGACTCCCCTGCACCGGCCGGTACCAGATCCCCAGTCCGACCAGTAACCGTGACTTACCGGTACCCGAGTCGCAGGCCGGGTGGACCCGCTTCGCGCAGCGCGGGCGGCGGTTCCGCGCCTCGATCATGGGCGCACCGCGCCGCTAGCTTGGCTTCCCCGCTCGCTCCCGCTGGTTATCCACGCTCAGGAGGTTCGCAGGTTACCCACGCTCAGAAGGCTTGCAGAGCCTGGGCAGGTCAGTTCCCCAGCCGGCCCGGGCAGGCTGTACCTGGCAACGCAGCCAACCAACCGATGGGAGACCCGGCGATGATCAGGAAGCCACAGCCGGATGAGCCGGCCGAGGCGGTGCGCCGGCGCGGCAAGGCCCGGCTCGCCGGGGTGTCCGCCGGCATTGCCGTGCTGAGCGTCGGGGGAGCGGCCGGCGTCGCGGTGGCCTTGCCCAGTGCGGCGCATCACACCACGGGCACGGCCAGCGCCTCGGCGTCTAAGAAGAGCTCCGCCTCGCCAGCGAAGTCGGCAGCCCCGACGAAAACGTCGAGTCCGGCCGCGGCCACGTCGGGGGGCTCGTGATGACCGCGGTGCTGGATGTCCCGCTGGCCGCGGCCAGCTGGACGGCGATCGGGACGGGGATCCGGCTGGTCGTCACCGATCCGCCCGCGCTTGACCGCGGCCAGGCGCTGCTCAGGGTGGACCTCGCCGCGCTGGACGCCGCGTGCAGCCGGTTCCGGCCGGACTCGGAGCTGAGCCGGCTGTCCGGCGCGGCGGGCCGCCCGGCCGTGGTGAGCCCGGTGCTGGCCGGCGCGGTCGCCGCGGCGCTGCGCGGCGCGGCGCTGACCGGCGGTGACGTGGATCCGACCGTCGGCCTGGCCATGGCGGCGGCCGGCTATGACCGGGACTTCTCGCTGCTGCCGCCGGACGGCCCGGTGCGCGGCGTCACCGTCCGGCGCGTGGCCAGCTGGCGGGACATCGTGCTGGACGAAGAAGCCCGGACGCTGACCGTGCCGGCGGGCGTGTGCCTGGACCTGGGCGCCACCGCGAAGGCCTGGGCGGCTGACCAGGCGGCCGCGAGGCTGGCGGCGGAACTTGGCTGCGGCATCCTGGTCAGCCTGGGCGGCGACATCTCCGTCGCCGGGCAGGCACCCGCTGGCGGCTGGCCGGTCAGGGTGCAGGACGTCACCGGTGATCCCGGGGATCCCGTCCCGGGATCCTCGGTCGTCGTAGCGATCAGTGACGGCGGGCTGGCGACCTCCAGCACCACCGCCCGGCGCTGGCGGCGTGGCGGGGCCGTGCTGCATCACATCCTGGACCCGCGCAGCGGGCTGCCCGCGCCGCCGGTGTGGCGCACGGTCTCGGTGACGGCGGCTACCGCGCTGGACGCCAACATCGCGAGCACGGCGGTGATCATCCGGGGCCTTGCGGCCCCGGCGTGGTTGTCCGGGCTCGGCCTGGCGGCGCGGCTGGTCACCGCCGGCGGTACCTTGATCACCACCGGCGGCTGGCCGGCGGAGGACCCGTCATGAGCGCCATCACCGCGAGTACCGCGTTGTGGTATGCGAGCCGGGCGACCGGGATCATCTCGCTGGTGCTGCTGTCCGCCGTGGTCGTCCTGGGAATCACCGTGAACCGGCAGGGGCGGCTGCCCGGGCTGCCGAGGTTCGCCGTCACCGGGCTGCACCGCAACCTGTCCCTGATCGCGGTGCTGTTCCTGGCCGTCCACGTGCTGAGCGCGGTCGCCGACAGCTATGTGAGCATTAGCCTGGCCGCCACTATCATCCCGTTCGTATCCAGCTATGAGCCGTTCTGGCTCGGGCTGGGCGCGGTCAGCCTGGACCTGCTCGCCGTGGTCCTGGTGACCAGCCTGGTCCGGTCTCGCATCCCGCGCCGGGCCTGGCGCGCGGTGCACTGGCTGTCCTACGGGCTGTACCCGGTCGCCATCGTGCACAGCATCGGATCCAGCACCGACCTGCAGTCCGGCTGGCTGCTGGCGGTCACCGTGGCCTGCCTGGCCGCCGTGGCGGGCGCGGTGGTGTTCCGGCTGCGCCGCTCGCTGACCGCGATCCCCCGCTTCCGGCGGGTCATCACCGCGCTGGACGACGCGGCAGCCCGTCCCGCCGGTTCCCCCGCTGGGCGCCAGGCCGCTGAGCGAGGAGCGCCGCGATGACCGCCACCCACGCCCCACCGCGGCACGACCGCCACGCCACGGGCCCCGCGGGCCTGCCCCGGCTGCTGCAGGCCATGGACCTGGACGCCCACCTGGCCGCCTACGGGCCCCCGCCCTACCGTGGGCCGCGGCAGCTCATCGAGGTGGTCGCCGCGGCGGGGCTCACCGGCCGCGGCGGCGCCGGGTTCCCCGCCGCCCGCAAGCTCACCGCTGTGGCCGAGGCCGGCCGACGGGCGGTCGTCGTCGGCAACGGCGCGGAGAGCGAGCCGGCCAGCTGCAAGGACAAGCAGCTGCTGTGGACCGCTCCCCATCTGGTGCTCGACGGGCTGCAGCTGGCCGCCGAGGCGGTGGGGGCAACCAGGGCCTATCTCTACGTCCACGCGCATCCTGGGTTGCCTGAGCAGCTGGGCAGCGCGCTGGCCGCGCGCGCCGCCGCCGGGCTTGACCGGGCCCGCATACAGCTGGTGACCGCGCCGCCGCGGTTCCTCGCCGGGGAGGAGTCCGCTGTGGTCAGCCGGATCAACGGCGGCCCGGCGCTGCCACGGTTCAAGATCCCGCCGGTGCACCAGCGCGGCGTGGCCGGCGCGCCCACCCTGGTGCACAACGTCGAAACCCTCGCCCATCTCGCCCAGATTGCCCGCTACGGCGCCGGCTGGTTCCGCGCCGCCGGCACGGCGGCCGAGCCCGGCACCATGCTGGCCACCTGCCGTCGCGCCGACGGCACCGTCGAGGTCGTCGAAACAGCCATCGGCACCCCCCTGGGTAAGCTGCTGCGGCTCCCCGGCCTGCCCGCCCAGGCGGTCCTGGTCGGCGGCTACCACGGAACCTGGCTCACCAGCGCGCACGCCGCCGCGCTGCCGCTGGCCAACGCCGCGCTGCGCCCAGCCGGCGCGGCGGCCGGCGCCGGGCTGCTCGCCGCGCTGCCCCACGGCCGGTGCGGCGTCACCGAGGCGGTCCGGGTCGTGCGCTACCTGGCCGCCGAGTCGGCCGGGCAATGCGGTCCCTGCCTCAACGGGCTGCCCCGCATCGCCGCCGGCCTCGCCGAGCTGGCCGCTCCGAGGCCGCGCCCGGGCATCCGCGCCGACCTGGAGCGGTGGGCCGGGCTGGCCGAACGGCGCGGCGCATGCCACCATCCCGACGGCAGCGTCCGCTTCCTGCGCAGCACCCTGGCCATCTTCGGCACCGAGCTCACCGCGCACGCCCGCGGCCAGTGCACAGCCACCAGCAGCCGCCCGTTCCTTCCCGTCCCCGCCGCAGTCCCCGCCAGCCAAGCCGACTGGACCTGACCCATGAACCAGCGTCTTCGCGTCAACCCCACCGCCTGCACCGGGCACGGCCTGTGCGCCGAGCTGCTCCCCGAGCGCGTCACCCTCGACGAATGGGGCTACCCGGTCATTTCAGCCGATCCTGTGCCCGCCCAGCTCACCAGGGCCGCCCGCCGGGCGGTGACCGATTGCCCGGCCCTCGCCCTAATGCTCGTAGCCGACCGGTAGGCGCTCACAGAAACCGGCTGGTCCGAACCACACAGGACGCCTCTGACGCCGCACAGCCCAGCCGGGCATGCTTTGGAGATCAGCGCCATCGGCGACGTGACCAAACCCGGGCCTAGCGCCGTCCGAGCCGGGCGGCCGGCGCCCCGACGGCTCGGCTACCCGTGTTCTGGTCATCGACGACCCGGGCCTGGCCGGGCTGATAGCCAACGCGCTGCGCTATGAGGGCGGGGACGTCGAGACGGCAGCCGACAGGCTGAGCGCCGCGCGCGCCGGACGCGAGTTCCGCCCGGACGCCATCGTGCTGGATGTCATGCGGCCGGGCTTCGGCGCCCTGGAGGTACTGCGCCGGTTGCGCGCCGAGCCGCCCGCCGTGTGCGCGCTATTCCTCACCGCCCGGGAGTCCGCTGAGGACCGGATCGCTGGCATCACCGCACCGGGCCTGGCCGTCAGGCAAGCGCTGGGCAGGATGATTTATCCCGAAGAAGCTCCGTCGTGCGGTAACCCCGTACACGACCGGCGCAAGGAGCGCATTTCTGCCTCGGTCCCGCTTCCACTCATCCGATTGGCCGGGCAGGAATGAATTTTAATTATGTAATGTAATCCTCGGCCTGAGAAGACTTCGCAGCATAACCGCTAAAGTGGAGACAAGGAAGTCCTGCACACTTCATATGAAATTTTCAGCAGCTATGCCCCGTGGTAAGAGGGTAATGAGAGAAGCCTGCCATAACGTCAATGGTGTAGTACTGGAAAGGCCAGTGCCAATCGAGAAAGGGATGTGCCATGAGCATCCATCACATGTTTCCGCGCCTGGTTTCAACGACTCCGCAGGTAGGTTCCCGCAGGGGCGGCCGCCGGCCTTATTCAGGGCAGGGCTCCTGCGGTAGGCCGCAGGGCGGCAGGCCGCAGGGCGGCTAGCCGCCGGTGACGGGGGACACCGCAGCACTGAATGTGACGAATTCCGGGAGCGGCGGCAATGGGCCGCCGCTCCCGTCATGCCGGGCCGTGGTCGCGCACGCTCAGAAGAAAAGGAAGGTAAGCGATGACATTTCCTGCCCAGCGGCACATGGCACCCGCCCGCGATGTCTTCGGCCGGTTCTGGCCATACACCCGGGGCACCCGGGTGCTGCTGCTGGCGGGCGGGCTCTCGGCGATCGTGGTGTCTGTCTCGGAGATAGCTGTCGTAGCCATCTTTGCTGTCATGACAAACAAGGTGCTGGAGCGGGGATACCTAGCCGGATTCTGGAGCCTTGCGGCCTGGTGGCTCGCCGTAGCCACCACGGCGGCGGCAATCATGGGCGCCGGCGGTTACCTGTCCGGGCTGGCGGCTGAGCGGTTCATCCTCCGCCTGCGCGGCCACGTTTTCGGGCACATTCAGCAGCTGGCTCCCGACTTTGTGACCAGGCACCGGCTGGGGGACCTGGTCGTCCGGCTGACCGATGACATCGAGCTGGTCGAGGCATTCGTTTCCTCGGGTGCCGTTACCGTCCTCACCTCAGCGATCAGCCTCGTGCTCTTCGCCGGGGCATTGCTGGTGATCAGATGGGACCTTGCCCTGGTGACATTTGCTGTCGTGCCACTGTTCTGGCTTATCTCCCGCGGGTTCTCCAGCCGGTTCACCGCGGCGGCGGAACGGGAACGCCAGGCCAACGCCGCGGTCACCAGCGTCGTCGAGGAGAACCTGTCCAACCATTCCCTGGTCCAGGCGTTCGGCCGCGAGGAGGCCGAAGCCAGGCGGCTGCGCGGCGAGGCGACCCGGCGGCTGGGCGCCAGGATGACCCAGGCCAGGCTGAACTCGCTGTACGCGCCGCTCATCTTCCTGATCGAGACACTTGCCGCGCTCGCCGTGCTGGCGGTAGGTGCCTGGGACATCGCCCAGCACCGGATGACCCTTGGCGGCTTGCTCGCCTTCGCCGCCCTCACCGCCTACCTGTACCCGCCCGCGCGCAATCTCAGCGGGCTGGCGGTGACGGTGGCCGAGGCCGCGGCAAGCGGGCAGCGGATCACCAAGATCATGCAGGCCCAGCCGGCGGTCACCGATGGCCCGGACCTGCGGGCGCGGCTGCGGTCCCGCGGGCGGATCGATGTCGATGCCGTGACATTCCGTTACCCCGGCGCTGAAGCCGCAACGCTGGCCGGCCTGTCGTTCACCGCTCGTCCCGGGAGCGTTGTGGCCATCGTGGGACCGAGCGGCGCGGGCAAGTCGACGGTCGCCCGGCTGCTGCTGCGCATGTACGATCCGTGCCAGGGCAGCATCCTGCTCGATGGCGTGGACATCCGCCGCATGTCGCTGCACACTTTGCGCCACAACATAACGCTGCTGGACCAGGAGAACCTGCTCTTCCCTGGAAGCGTGCGGGACAACATCGCCTACGGCGGGTCATGTGTTACCGAGGCCCAGATCATCGCGGCCGCCGAGGCCGCAGGCGCGGAGGAGTTCATCACCCGGCTGCCGCAGGGTTATGACACGCTGATGGGCCAGCGCGGACGCCTGCTATCCGGAGGCCAGCGCCAGCGCATCGCCATCGCCCGAGCCCTCCTCCGCAACGCTCCCATCCTGATACTCGACGAGCCGTCGACCGGACTAGATAAGGCCAGCGCCGAGGCCATCCGGGAACTCCTGATATCACCGGCCCCAGAGCGCACAACGGTAGTGATTACCCACGACCCCCGGTTCGCCGCCGAAGCCGACTCCGTGGTCGTGCTCGGCGACCGGGCACCCGCGCTGCACCCGTAGACCGGCAGCGTCTCCCCGCACCGGCCGGCAAGCCGTCACAGCCCGAGCCGCCCCCCGGTGCCTGTCTCATCGCGCCTGCGTCGCCCCTGCGAACCAGTGCGGGATCGACGCGACTGGCGGTTCCCCGGCCAGCCAGCGGGCCGCCGGTCACGCGGCCAGGCGGCCCGGGTTGCTGGCCATCAGGGAAACGTCGGCCAGCACCCTAGAACTTTCACTGGACGAATCGAGGTCTTGGACCACGGCGGTCTCGCTTGAACGGGGCCAGACGCAGCGGCTGAAGCTGCCGCTGCGCCGAACCGCTCGCTGGCGAGGTGGACGTGCTTCCCTCTGGGGATGGCCGGTTTGCGGCTCTCAGCCGGGGTTTGAGTTCACGGCCGGCGCCAGTGCGGAGGCAGCCCACCTACCCGGTAACAGCCGCGGCGGCGGTTGTTATGAGCGCGCTTGTGGCGCGGTGAGGTCCATAAACGGTCATCGCGCCCACGGTTTTCGCCGTGAAATGTGCCTCGACCCAGGAGATGATCTGTGCTGAATCACCGGAGTTGCCGCCAAGGCCCCCGCCGGACCCGTTGGTCACGAAGTAGTGAATCTTGTGTTGTGAGACGAATTCCTTGAACTCGGTCAGGGCCGGCGCCGGGTCACTGCCGATGAAGCCGCCGATCGCCATGACCGGGACTCCGTCACTGCTCAGCTCTAGCGAGGCCGCGCTGGTCGCGCTGACCGTGGCCGCGGCCCACCGGTAGCCGGACGCGCCGGTTTCAAGCAGCTTGGACAGGGCCCTGCTGACAGTTCCCGAGCCGCCGAAGCCGCCCCCGATCCGGCCGGCGCACCCCCGGCTTGCCTGCCCGCCGAGCCGCCGGCGGAGGCGGGCGAACCACCCCGCCCGGGTCCTGCCGCGCCGCCAGGGCCACCGGAGGAACCGGCGACACTCGGTCCAGCGGACGGGATCGCCCCACTATGCGCGGTAGCCGAAGTGTCGATGCTATAGGCCAGCGGGCCAGCCAGCCCGGCGATCAAGGCAAGTGACACCGGAGCCACAGCCAGGGCCGTCCGGCTTCGCGCAGTAGCGGCCCGCACGGCAGGCCCGGCCAGGATGAGGGCGGCCGCGCCGACGGCGACCACGATAACTACCCGCAGCCAGGGAAGCCAACCGGGACTCCGGTCGAGCAGCACCCAGGCCCAGGCGGCGGTGCCGGCGATCGCGATAGCCAAGATGGTGCGGGCGGACCAGGTGCCGGATGCGCCAGAGCCTGACCCCGGCGATGCCGGCCAGAGCCCGAGCGGCCAGGACAGCAGGGCGCGGATGCCGCGTTGCTGCTGAGGAGCAAGTCTGAGGAAGTTCAGACTGTCTGTGGCGATTTGTGCCAGGTAAGCCGTGTGGGGTTCATCTGGGGAGGTTGGCCGCTATGGCGACGATGCGCGGGAAACAAGGCACTAGCCCGGCTGCAGGTGTGGACGGCCTGGTGGCGTGGGCGGAGGGGACGAGCCGCCGCCGGTCCGGGGGACCGGCGCGGGGTGGCTTGCGTTTCGTGTTCTACGGGCGGGTCTCGACTGAGGACTGGCAGGATCCGGTGACCTCGCGGGCGCGCCAGCGGGAGCAGGCCGAGGCGCTGGTCCGGGGTCACGGGGTGATCGTGGTGGAGTTCTTCGACGCAGGAGAGAGCCGGACGGTGGCGTGGGGCCGCCGCCCGCAGGCCGCCGCCATGGTCGCCCGGCTGGCAGACCCGTGCCGCGGGTGGGACGCGGTCGTGATCGGTGAGTATGAGCGGGCGTTCTACGGCAGCCAGTACGCGGCGATGGCGCCGCTGTTCGAGCATTACGGCGTCCAGCTGTGGATGCCGGAGGCGGGCGGCCGGGTCGATTTCGCGTCCGAGCATGACGAGCAGACCATGACGCACCTGGGGTTGTCGTCGAAGCGGGAGGTGACCCGGACCAGCATCCGGGTGCGGACGGCGATGGCGGTCCAAGTGCGGGAGCAAGGCCGGTACCTGGGCGGCCGCCCGCCCTACGGGTACCGGCTCGGTGATGCCGGTCCGCATCCCAACAAGGCTCACGCGGCCTGGGGTCGCCGTGCCCACCGTCTCGAACCCGATCCGGAGACGGCGCATATCGTCCGGTGGATCTTCGCCCGGCGGCTGGCGGGCCATTCGGTGGCGCGGATCGCGCGGGCGCTGAACGAGGCGGGCGTGCCCTGCCCGTCGGCGGCGGACCCGGGCCGGAACCCGCACCGGACGGGCGCGGGATGGACGCTGTGCACGGTCGCCACGATCTTGTCCAACCCGCGGTACACAGGCCGTCAGGTGTGGAACCGGCAGCGGACCGACCGCGACCTAGCCGACCCGGCCAATGTGAGCCTGGGACACAAGAGCGTCCAGCGGTGGAACCTGCCCGACGGCTGGGTCATCTCCCGTAAGCAGGCGCACCCGGCGCTGGTCAGCGAAGCGGATTTCGTCGATGCCCAGGACATCAGCGCCGCCCGCGGCCCCGCCCCCGCCGCGGGCCTGACCGTGCCGCGGCAGCGCCGGTATCTCCTGGCCGGGCTGCTGGTGTGCGGTGGCTGCGGGCGGCGGATGGAATCGGCGTGGTCCAATGGCAAGCCCGCCTACCGGTGCCGCCACGGCCACACCACCGCCAGCAGGCGCGGTCCGGACCGGGGCAAGAACGCCTACATCCGCGAAGACCGGATCCTGCCGCATCTGCCCGCCCTGCACCTGCAGCTCACCGAACCCGCCACTCCTCAGCGCAGGCGGCGCACCCGCCGCGGCATCGACGTCCGATGCCAGGCCAGCCCCGAAGATGTCATCGGATACCTGCGCGAACGACAGATCACCGTGACTTACGACCCGGCCTCTGGCGCCTTGGCTGCAGGAACCGCAGAGACCGCCCGGACCATCACCCTGACAGCAAGCTGATCCCGGCCTTAGCGGCCGGACTCGAAAGGAGGAGTCAACAGAAACGCCGGTCGCCCGGCGCTGGCGGCAACCTACACTCGGGTGACATCCCTGCATGCCCGGAAACAGGCGAGTATGGGGAATTACTGTGTCCGACTTGAACACGGAAACCGGTGCGATTTCCCCGGATCGGGGAAATCATGCAGTGAGGGTAACATGGCGGCGCGAGACAGGCCCAGATATTCAGTTACGTGTTCGCTATTTATTCTGCTGCCTGTCCTGTCCTGATCATTACAGGTTGGGAGTCGCTGCTCCGAGGCCAGTCCCGGGCTGGGTGCTGCCACTGGCGGGTGGCCGTCTGTCAGCGGCCGCGCGGCGGGAGGTCATGCCGCGGTCCACCGGCCGGGCCTGGCGCCCCGGAGGGGTGTGGCAGGTCGGTCAGCTGGTCGAGCAATTCCCTGAGCGGGGCCAGGTCACCGTGGTGGGCGGCGGCGCTGGCTGCCATGTTGCGGTCGGGGTCCATGCGTACCCAGGCGATGTGATGCCCGGCGTCATGGGCGAGCTGGGAGAAAAATGCCCGCTGGGCGCGGCCGTTGCCCTCGCGGAACGGGTGCAGGGCGTTGACGTCGGCGAAGTACCCGGCCAGGGCGGTGATGAACGGGTCACGGGCCAGGCCCCTTAGCCGGTCCGCGGCGGCCAGCCGCCCAACACGTCCGCTGCGTAAGACTCCAGGTGCTGCGGTAGGCAGAACACCGATCCTTTCGCGATGGACACGGTGCGCAGCTCCCCGGCCCAGCCGTAGACGTCCCCGAGGATGTATCGGTGGAAAGCCTGCAGGTGGGCGAGGTCATACCGGCCGGGCAGCCGCCGACGTTCCAGGTCGATCAGCCGCGACGCGGACAGTGCCGCCTCGGCCCGAGCTAGTTCGGCGGCATCGGTGATGCCCAGCAGGTTGCGCAGCACGCCGCTGGCCGGATCCAGGTACGGGTCACCGGCCGCACGGCTCACCTGCGGTAGCGGGACAGGACCCGTTCCCGCAGTTCATCGGTGGACAGCCGGCCGGCCGCTACCTCGGCGAACAGCACCAGGTCCTCTGCGCTGGGCTCCAGCCCCTCGGCTCGCACCGAGGCCAGCGCCGCCGCGACCGCATGCTGACGCTCTGAGGCATCCTGCAGCGCTTCGTACTGCTCGACCGACACAAGTACCGCCTCCGCCCTGCGGTGGGCGCCGACGAAGACCGCGGCGTCCGGGGATCGCCGGACCTGGTCCAGCACGCCCGCCAGCCCAGCACGGAACTCGCGGAACGACAAGACTTCCGGCACTGCCATCAGTCAAGCGTACACCATTGCGTACGCATACCGGTGACGGCCCGGCCTTGCGGAGTCGGCTAGGTATTCGTGCTGGCGCTCGGGGTGAGTGCGATCTTGCGCGGGTCGGGGAAACCGAGACCGGTATAGCCGGGCGCGCGCTTGGTGAGCATGGCAGCCAGGACGCCGGTGCGTTCGTCGAGGTAGTCGTGGACTTCGGCCGTCGTCTTGTCCTCATACGAGCGCAGGATCCGGCCAACATACTGGGTCAGGCTGCCCTTGTTGGCGACCGGCGCGGCGAGGAACAAGGTATCCAGGGCGGGGCAGTCGAAGCCTTCGCCGGCGTACGCGCCGGTCGCCACGGCCAGCAGCGGCGGCCCGCCCGGCTGTGGCTGCAGGCGGCCCAGCGCCGCCGCGCGGCTCTTGGCTCCCATCCCGCCGCGGAGGATGACCGGGTCGTGCCCGGCCTCGCGCAGCAAGCCGGCAAGCCTTTCCAGATGGCTGGTCCGGTTGGTAAGGATCAGGCAGTTGCGGTCCTTGCCGAGCGCGGCGAGGACGTCGGCGGTGACCTGCCGGGTGCGCTGCTCGTCAGCGGCCAGGTGCTGGTAGATGGCGGTCATGCCGCCGGGGCGGGACGGGTCGGCGTCGCCGTCGTACCGGTACGCAGTCGGGTGGACATACAGCACGGGAGCGGGTCGGCCGGTGCCCGGAAGGGCGTCCTGGCCGGGTGTGTCGCGGGGGAGCGTAATAGTGTGCCGGACCGGTCCCACCTGCAGGGCGATCAGGTCGTCGAGCTTGTCGCGGCGGTAGGGGGTGGCGGTCAGGCCGAGCCAGCGCCGGGCCGGGATCTGCTTGACCGCGTGCTCGAACGCGGCGGCCGCGACGTGATGGCACTCGTCGGCGACGACCAGGCCGTACCCGGCGGTCAGCTCCGCGACGTCGTCGCGGCGGGCCAGGGTCTGCAAGGTAACGACATCGACGGAGCCGCGCAGCTTGGCCCGGCCGCCGCCGAGCTGCCCGGCCTTGACGCCGAGGAACCCGGTGATCCGGGCCCGCCACTGGTCCGCCAGCGTCTTGCGGTCCACCAGGACGAGCGTGGAGACCTGGTGCCCGGCGATGACCGCGCACGCCATCACGGTCTTGCCCGTTCCGGGCGGCGCGACCAGCACGCCCAGATCGTGCCCGGCCAGGGCCTGGACGGCCGCCTGCTGCGGCCCGGTCAGCACGGCCGAGCAGGTGAACCCCTGCGGGGCGCCGGCCGCGCGCTCATCGGCCAGGTCCAGCTTGCTGCCTGCCTGCGCGGCAAGCTCGGTCACGGTGGCCAGCATGCCGCGCGGCACGACCAGGCCGCCGTCGACGGTCTCGTCGAAGAACTGCAGAAACCGGGGGATGTCCCAGGTGGAGGCGCGCATCCGCTGCTTTTCATAGAACTGCGGGTTGTGCATCGAGGCGGCGTGCCGCAGCGACGCGGCCAGCGCGGGCGTCAGGTCGGCCAGCTCGACCCGGATGCCGCGCCGAGCCGGGCCCGGACCACTACCGCCGCCTCCGGCCGGATCTTCGTGGCGGCTGGCGCGGCGAGCCTGGTGACCTCGCGGCCCGCCGGGACCCGCCCGGCCTTGTCCGCGGCCCGGCGCACCTCCTTGGGCGTCATGCGGCCGAGCGTGGACAGGTAAGACCACTGATCCTGGTGCGGTTCAAGGCTCTCCAGGTTCAGGAACACCGTCGCGTTGCGGTCCCGGGCCGCCCGGAACAGCGGCAGCGCGATCAGGTTCCCGACGCCGCCGGCCGGAAGCAGGTCCTGGGACGGGAACAGCCGGTCGTAGCTGGCCAGGTTCACCTTCCCCCGGATCGCCATCGCCTCACGCAGCAGCCCAGTGCCCAGCCGCCGCGCCGTCTCCGCCGGCACCGGCGCGGTGAAGAACACCCACGCATGCATGCCGATCCCGGAGCGCGATACCTCCAGCGCCACCGGCACCCCGAACTCCCGCCCGGCCTTGACGTACATCAGCGCCTCGGTCAGCGCATCTGGCCCGTCGAAGTCAGCAGCCAGCCACCAGCACCTGTCGCCGTCCAGGAGCGGGTACACGCCGACGTGCGCATCGCCTTTCAGGTGGCCGGCCAGCACGTCCGCGGTCAGCGGCAGGTAATCCCGTTTCTCATGCGGAACCCCGCGCTGCCACCCGCCACGCACCGCCGGTAGCCAGCCCTTCCAGCCCGTGCGGGAGTTCTCGATCCGGATGGCGTAGATATCGGTGCGCGCCGCGAACAGCGCCCCGAAGAACGCCATCTTCGCGTCATTAGGCGAGTCTTGATGGACCGGCCCGGGCGGCGCATCGAAGAAGCCGGCCTGCGCCGGACCGGGCGGCGCGGCCTGCCGCGAGCTCAACTCCAGCATCTTCAGCAGGCGCGCGTTCTCCGCCCGCAGCCGCGCCACCTCCCCCGCCACGGCTGCGGGAATCTCAGTCACGCCCACACCTTATGAGAGGCCACGCAGCTCATGGCGGTTGCAGCGCTGGTACTGGTACTTGCCAGGATGGTACCGGTGTACGGCAGCGAGGTTCTCTGAGGAAAACCAGACTGTCTGTGGTGGCTGACGCCAGGTAGGCCCTATGAGGTTGACCTGGGGAGGTGGCTGCCATGGCGGCAGTGCGCGAGGGAAGACGGGGAGCTGTCCCGGCTGCGGGCGCGGGTGACCTGGTGGCGTGGGCGGAGGAGCCGGGCCGCCGCCGGACCGGGAGACTAGCGCGGGGCGGGTTGCGGTTCGTGTTCTACGGGCGGGTGTCGACCGAGGACTGGCAGGACCCGGTGACGTCACGAGCCCGGCAGCGGGAACAGGCCGAAGCGCTGGTCCGGGGTCACGGGGTGATCGTGGCGGAGTTCTTCGATGCCGGGCAGAGCCGCACGGTGGCGTGGGGCCGCCGCCCGCAGGCCGCCGCGTTGATCGCTCAGCTGGCCGACCCGGGCCGCGACTGGGACGCGATCGTGATCGGTGAGTACGAGCGGGCGTTCTACGGCAGCCAGTACGCGGCGATGGCGCCGCTGTTCGAGCATTATGGCGTCCAGCTATGGATGCCGGAAGCTGGTGGCCGGGTCGACTTCGCGTCCGAGCATGACGAGGAGACAATGACGCACCTGGGGCTGTCGTCGAAGCGGGAGGTGACCCGGACCAGCATCCGGGTCCGCACCGCGATGGCGGTCCAGGTCCGGGAGCAGGGCCGGTATCTCGGCGGCCGCCCGCCGTACGGATACCGGCTCGCTGACGCGGGGCCGCACCCGAACAAGGCCCACGCCGCCTGGGGCCGCCGCGCTCGCCGCCTCGAGTCCGACCCGGAGACCGCGCATATCGTCCGCTGGATCTTCGCCCGGCGGCTGGCGGGCCATTCGGTAGCGCGGATCGCGCGGGCGCTGAACGACGCCGGAGTCCCGTGCCCATCGGCGGCTGACCCGGCCCGGAACCCGCACCGCACCGGCGCGGGCTGGACGCTGGGCACGATCGCCACCATCTTGTCCAACCCGCGGTACACGGGCCGCCAGGTATGGAACCGGCAGCGGACCGACCGGGACCTGGCCGACCCGGCCGATGCGTGCCTGGGGCACAAGAGCGTGCAGCGGTGGAACCTTCCCGCCGGCTGGGTCATCTCCCGCCGCCCGGCGCACCCGGCGCTGGTCAGCGAGGCGGACTTCATCGCCGCCCAGAACATCTCCGCCGCCCGCGGACCCGCCCCTGGTTCGAGCCTGGCTGCGCCGTCGCAACGGCGGTACCTGCTGGCCGGGCTGCTGATATGCGGCGGCTGCGGGCGGCGGATGGAATCGGCGTGGTCCAACGGCAAGCCCGCCTACCGGTGCCGTCACGGCCACACCACCGCGAGCAAGCCCGGCCCGGATCGGGTCAAGAACGGTTACATCCGTGAGGACCAGATCCTGCCGCACCTGCCCGTCCTGCACTTGCAGCTCACCGAGCCTGCCATCCCGCAGCGCAGGCGTACCCGTCGCGGCCTCGACACCCGGTACCAAGCCGATCCCGAGGACGTGATCAAGTACCTGCGCGACCGCAGGATCGTGCTCACCTACACCCCGGCCTCCGGCGCCCTGAGTGCCTCAGGAACCGGTCAGGCCACCCAGGCCATCACCCTGGCAGGACGATAACCGCGGCCCCAAACGGCTGGATTCAGGAAGGAGGAACCGAAAACCTGCCGGCCGCCCGGCGCTGGCGGAAGCCTGCGCCCGGGTGACATCCCGGCATGCCCGGAAACAGGGACATATGGGGAATTACTGTGTCCGAGACTTGAACACGCATTCGAGGGATATTTCCCGTTTCCGGGAAATCATGAGGTCAGCATAGCGGGAAAAATCCCGCGCACGCCAGGAACTCGCGTCCTCCGCCGCGCTGGCTCCATGGCAATCACGTTTGTAGTGTCCGTGGATCTTGGACAGCGAAATATCCGCCCAATTCGGGACGACTGCGGTACTCCGAGCGGCCATCAACTTGGCGGTACAGAACCGACTGATCTGGTGTGCCGGTCTGGCTCGGGGACGTCCGCTCAGCAAGTGGCCGAAAGTATGTGTCTGGATCTTCAGTCATCCATGGGCCGATGTCCGCTTCGCCCGGTCCTCTGGCCATCGCCTCGGACGGCGCTGCCGCTGCGCACTATGCCGCCGGGGAGCTTCCGAGCTTGGTGACGAGGAAATTGCGCGTCAGATCGGCGATCTGGTCGGCTTGCTCGTCGAGGGCGAAGTGGCCGCCGTCGAGCAGATGCACCTCTGCGCCGGGCACGTCGCGCTTGTAGGCCGCGGCCTCCGCGGCCTCGAAGGACGGGTCGTAGCGACCCCAGGTCACTAGCAGCGGCGGCTGGTGAGCCTGAAGCCACTGCTGCCATGCGGGGTAGCTCGCGACGTTCGTCTGGTAATCGAAGAACAGGTCTGTCTGGATGTCGGCTTGGCCGGGGCGCCGCAAAAACGCGAGCTCATCGGTCCAGAGGTCTGGGTCGTAATTCTCTGGCGCAGGGCTCGTTCCGACGTGACGCTGGCGGGTCGCGGCGGGCGAGAAGAAGTTTTCGCGTAGCGTCGTCTCATGTTCGGAGCGGTGAGCCCAGAATTGGCGGCGTGTCTCCCACAGCGGCCCCAGCCCGTCTTCGTGGGCGACGGCATTCTGCACGATCAGTGCCTGGACCCGGTCGGGGTGCGCCAGCGCCAGCCTGAACCCGATCGGTCCGCCGTAGTCCTGCAGGAACAGCACATAGCGGGTGAGACCGAGCTTTCCTGTGAAGCCGTCAATGACCTCGGCGAGGTGATCGAACGTGTAGGCGAAGGCAGCGGGGTCTGGGGTATAGCTGTGCCCAAACCCGGGATAGTCCGGCGCGACCAGGTGGAAGGCATCTCCCAACCGGGTTAGTAGCGGTTCCCACATCCGTGAGGAGGACGGAAAGCCGTGCAGCAGCAGGATGGCCGGTGCACAGGCGGGGCCCGCCTCGCGGTAGAAGATCTCGATTCCATCGACCTCAACCGTGCGGTACGTCGTCATCTGATTTCACTTTCGGTCGGGGCTGTTCCTCGAACAGCCGTCTTGCCATCCGCGCCGGAGGAAGTCCCGAGTTCGGTAAAACTTCGGTGACGGTCGGGGCTGAGCAGGACGATGCCGGTGTTCCCGGGCACGGAGGCTGGGACAGCGGACCCGGTGGTCTCGCGGATGAACCCGCAGTCGCCCGGCGGGCCGGGACCCGGGCCGGTGACGAGCCGGGTGCCGGCGATGCCGGTGACGACGGCTGGGCCGCCGATGACCGCGGTGCCGGACGGTTGCCGGGCCGGCGTGACCGGGGCATTGTCAGCGGGGCAGTGGCGGTTCCCCATGTGTCTCCTCTTTCTTTTCTCTGCGACTCGCCGGGCGGGCCGCAGGGTCAGGCGGCGGCGTGGCCGAGCGCGGCGACGACGACGACGAGCCCGGCGCCGATCGCGAAGGTGACTTCCAGGCCGGTGGACGGGTGGAGGCCGGCCAGCAGGGTGCCGAACAGGGCGACGCCCAGGACGCTGCCGGTCTGCCGGAAGGCGGTGAAGGTGCCGGACGCGATCCCGGACTGGGCCGGGGCCACGCTGCCGAGCAGGGCGGCGGTGACGGCGGTGACGACCAGGCCGATCCCGACTCCGGTCAGTGACAGGCCCGCGATCAGCGCCGGGACCAGCGGGCCGGCACGGGCGGCGAGCAGGCCGAGCATGGCCAGGCAGCCGGCTCCCATGAGCAGCGCCCCCGCCCATGCGACCGTCCGGGTGCCTCGTGCGGGCAGGAGCCGCCCGGCGACCAGGTTGCTGACGACGATCAGGACGGTGACGGGCAGGAACGCCAGGCCCGTGGCGAGCGGCGAGAGCCCCTGCTGGCGCTGCAGGAACAGGCTGAAGGCGAAGATCAGCCCGAAGAAAACCAGGTTGACCAGCAGCCCGGCGCAGGCGGCGGTGCTGAACGCACGCATGCGGAACAGCCACAGCGGGAGCATCGGGTGCTCCCGGGCGTGCTCGATCGCGATGAACGCGGCCCCGGCCGCAGCCGCAAGGGCGTAGCCTCCGTAAACCAGCGGCAGGCGGCTGCCGGCCGAGCCGGCCTCGATGGTGGACCCGGCCAGGGCGGTGAGCGCGATGATGGCCGTGACCTGCCCGGGCAGGTCGGTACCCCGGCCCGGGACAGCCGGGGTGGTGGTCGCGTACCGGCGGGTGAGCCACCAACCCAGGGCGCCCAGCGGCAGGTTGATAAAGAAGATCGACCGCCACCCCACCGCGGCGATCAGCAGCCCGCCGATCAGCGGCCCGGCGGCCAGGGTCGCCGCGCCGCCCGCCGTCCACACGCTGACCGCGCGGGCCCGCCCTGCTGCGTCGGGGTAGGTGTAGTTGATCAGCGACAGCGAGGAAGCTCCGAGCGCCGCTGCGCCGGCGCCTTGCACGGCACGGGCCGCGATCAGCTCGCCGATGGCGGGGACGAGGCCGCAGGCCGCCGAGGCCAGGGTGAACACGGCGAACCCTGCCATCAGCAGGCGCTTGTGACCAGACCGGTCCCCCAGCGCCCCTGCCGACAAGATCAGCGCCGCGAACACCAGCGTGTAGGCGTCGACGACCCATTGCACGCCGCTCACGCCGCCGCCGAGCGCGAACTCGATCGGCTTGACCGCGACGTTCACCACGCTGACGTCCAGGTTGATCACCCCGAAGCCCAACGTTGCGGCAGCGAGCACCATGCCACGGCGCGGCGGCGGGCGGGTACCGCTCCCCAAAGTCGCCAAAGCCGACCGTCGCGCCACATTCTGCGTCATCGTTTCCTTACCTTCCAAGCCCGGGCTGCGGGCCGAGTTCGGCCCGGTTAAGCGCACGGCGGGTCCGTCCGTCCGGTCAGCAGGCCGCGATTGCCGCGCACGAGCAGCACACGATCCTTGACGACACCGTTCGCGGTAATACCTGCGCCGCCGTCGAACTCCGATGTCAGGTTTGAGGTGCAGCACGAGGGCGAGGCAGATGAGCCCGAACCCGGCCCACGGCACGAACCCGGCCAGCACGGCGGCGGACGTGAACAGTGCAAATGCCACCAGCGAGCGGTAGCGAGCCATTCGCCGCTGCTGGTCGGTGACCTCGTCGCTTTCGCGCAGGACGCGTCGTTCGAACACGTTGTAGGTGCCGTCAGCGCAGACGAACAGTGCTGCATACATGACGACCGGGGTGGCGGTGAGTCTGGTCTGTGCGATCCAGGCGGTGGTGAACGGCAACAGGGACACGAAGAACAGATGCACAAAGTTGATCCAGATGATCGGCAGGGTGGTGGCTCGCGTCAGCCGCGACAGGTAGTGGTGATTGATCCAGATGATGGCGATGAAGACGTAGCTGACCAGATAGCTCAGTGCCGGCTGCCACAACGTGATCAAGGCGGAAAGACGAGCCGAGTCGGGCGCTCTCAGTTGCAGGACCATGATCGTGACGATCACCGCGAACACGGCGTCGGAATAGGCCGACAACCGGTCGGCGTCACGCGGTTGCTGCTTCATGGTCGGCATCCGTTACATGTCCAGGACGACGGGCCCGGCCGGTTGGCAGCTGCACAGCAGCACCTCGCCGGCCGGCGGCGGCACCGGAGGGTCGTTGACGTAGCGGACCGCACCCGACACGGTCGGTGTCGAGCACACATGACAGACCCCGCTGCGACACGCCCAGCGGGTGGGCACGTCGCAGGCCTCGGCGAACCCCAGCAGGCTCGCGTACCGTTGCCCGGCCCACGGCACGCTGAGCCCACTGCGGGAGAACGTGACCAAGGGTCCGTCACCCGCTGCGCCGTCGGGGACGTGCGGGTGATGGACAGGCGACTCGCCGACAATCCCGGGATTAATGGCGTCCAGACTGCCGAACAACTCGCTGCGGACATCGGTGATCCCCAGCAGCCGGCACCCGCTCGCGATCTGTTCCATGAACGCCTGTGGTCCGCAGGTGTAGACGGTGGCGTCCACGGGTAGCGGCAAACGCCCTAGTGCCGCGCCGTCCAACGGCCCGGCGATGACGCCGTCCTCAGACGGCCCGGACCGGCTGAAGTACACCTGCGTGTGCGCGTTCGGCAGACGCGCCAGCAACTCCCGGGCCTCGGCAGCGAAGGGATGATGTCGGCCGTCACGGACGGTGTGCAGCCACCACACCACCCGTAGCGAATCGGTGGCCGCGAGCGCGTGCAGCATCGCCAGCACCGGCGTGACACCGATGCCGGCGGAGATCAGCACGACCGGGTTGCCGGGTCGGCTGTCTAGCGTGAACACGCCGCGCGGAGCGGCTGCCTGCAGCGTTTCTCCTACCCGCAGGTGCGCGTGCAGCCAGGAACTCACGAGTCCCCGCTGCTCGCGTTTGACGGCGATGCGGTAACCGCCCGAATCGGTTACCGCGCAGATGGAGTAGGAGCGGACGGGCGCCGGATCGCTCGCGCCGACGACCTGCAGCGTGAGGTACTGCCCCGGCAACGGCGCTGGAAGGGCGCCGCGCTCTTCCGCGTGAAGTTCGATCGAGAGCACCTGCTCGGTCTCTTGCGCCAGTCGCGTCACCGTCAACGGGCGGAACCCCTGCCAGCCGGGCTCCGGCCGGCCTCGACATCGGGGGGCCTCGTGCCGCTCTCGTGCGCGGCCAGTATCTCGGCGAAGGACTGACGCCAACCAGGGCTGAGCGCGGGGACGTGCGACGCGTCCCGGACGCGGTCGATGTCCGGATCGGGCAGGTACAGCAGGCCGTCCACCTCCGCGACGGTGAGGGCGTGCGGTCCGCGGGAGATGAGCTCGAGCGTGTCGCCGGCACGTACGTGCCCCTCCCGGATCACGCGGAGATAGAAGCCGGGGCGGCGGTGCGCCACGAGCAGTCCGGGCATCTGTGGCTGACCGAGCCGCACTCCGACGCGGAAGCACGTCACCCGCGGCTGGGTGACCTCGAGCGTCGCCTCGCCGACGCGGTAACGATCACCGATGCAGACCTGGTCGTCGGCCATGCCGGTGACGGTGAAGTTCTCGCTGAACGCGCCGTACTCGAGCGGTTCCAGCCCAAGCTGCCGTTCCCAATACCGGTAGGACTCGACCTGGTAGAGCATGACCGCGCGCTGTTCGCCGCCGTGTCCGCCCGTATCGCCCTGTCCGTCGCCGTCCACGTTGAGCCGGCGCACCATCACCGGACCGTCGACCGGGTACTTCCAGATGCCGGTGTGCACGGTGCGGTCGCGCCACTGCACATCGCGGGGCATGCCGGCATTGACCGACACCAGGGTGCCCCCTGTGCAGACCCCGGGTGTGGTCATCGTCGCCGTCAGGTCCACGGCTCGCCCCCACCGACCTTCCGGGGGGTGCCGGTCAGGAACGTGTTCGTCATCGCGAACACCGCGGCGGATGGGATGTCGGACCGCGTAGCGAAGCGGTTGTGGACGTGCATCGTGGTCTCCTCCGTCAACGCCCGATGAGCTGCGCGTAGTCGGCCGCCGACAGCAGGTCGGCGGTACCGGTGTCGGGGCCGAGTCGGACGTCGATCAGCCAGCCGCTCCCGTAGGGGTCGGTGTTGACCAGCTCGGGGCGCTCGTCCAGATCGGTATTGATCGCCGTCACGACGCCGGACACCGGAGCCACCAGGTCGTTGACGCTCTTCGTCGACTCGATGTCGCCGCACGCCTGGCCCGCGGTGACGCGGTAGTTCGCATCGGGCACGGAGATGTCAACGATGTCGCCAAGGGTCTCCTGCGCGAAGTCGGTCAGCCCGACCCGCGCGGTGCCGTCAGTGATACGCACCCACAGGTGGTCCCGGCTGAAGAGAACTCCATCCGGTCCGCTGGTCACTGCTGTCCTTCCGTGCTGTCGAGGCCGGAATCGTCGCGATGCGCGATCTCGTCCGGTTGGAGGCCGCGATCCAAGCCGTGCGCAATCACCGTCTGCCCAGGCTCGAGCGCGAGTTGCTTCCCATCGAGGAACACGTCGATCTTGTCGGGCTCGAACGAGACCAGGTCATCTACGCGAGCGGCCTCGGGGAAGGCGTCGCGATAGAACCACGCGGCATCGGGGATTCCGGCGACGCTGTAGTAGCCGGCGATTCCCTTGTAGGGGCAGAAGGTGCTGGTCTGTGTCGCGGTCAGTGCGGTCTCGTCGACGTCCGTTCGGGGCACGTACCAGCGCGGCGCGAAGCCCGATTCGTAGAGGACGACGGGTGCGGTTGTGTCGGCGATGGTCGTTCCTGCCGCGCGGACGACGAGGCGGCGGGAGCTCGAGCGGATATCGACGCGGTGGTAGTTGTCGGCGGCGTGTCCGAGAATGCGTTCGTCTTCTTCGTAGAAACCGTCCATCGCACGCCATGCGAACGCGACGTGCCCGGCGAGCACCGATGCGTGCTCGGGCAGGTCGGTGTGGGTCCAGGCTGCCCGTTCGGCGCGGCGGCCGGGGCCGGCCACGGTGAACCACCGGGTCGCGCCGAGGTCGCGGTGGGTAGTGATGCGGTCTGTGGGGAGGAGTACACCCTCTTCGACGTGCTCGATCGGCAGGTAGGCGACCGGGTAGCGGCCTGGTTCGTGCAGCAAGATCGCCTGTTCGTTGTCGGCTATCCACGTGTTGTCGAAACGGATCCGCATGCGGCGGCGAGCCGGCTCGGCGAACAGCAGCCGGTCGGGCAGGGGCTGGTCAGTGAGGAAGCGCCCGATTGCACCGGGTGCGAGTGGTCCTTGCTGCCAAGACAGTCCCATGTCGCTCAGCCACCGAAGACATCGGAGAGCAGGGTGGAGCAGGCTCCGGGAACCGCATCGGCTTCTTCGAGGGCGGAATGCCCGGTGTTCAGCAGGAACATGAGCTGTATCCTTCGTGTTGGAGCGCAGGCGGCTCAGGCGTCGAACGCTGTGCGCATGAGCTTGCCGGTGAGTTCGGCGATGGTGTCGGCTTCTTCTTCGAGGGCGAAGTGGCCGGTGTCGAGTAGCACGACCTCGGCGTCGGGCACGTCGGTGCGGTAGGCCTCGGCGCCCGGGGGGATGAAGAAGGGGTCGTTCTTGCCCCAGGCGGCCAGCAGTTTGGGCTGGCGCCGGCGCAGCCAGGCCTGCCAGTCGGGGTAGCGGGGCGGGTTGTTCTGGTAGTCCCACAGCAGCGCCTTCATGTACTCGGCGCGGCCGGGCAGGTCCAGGACGGCCTGGTCGGCCAGCGCCTGCTCGGGGTCGATGTGATCGGGATCGTGGGCGCCGGCCTGCCACTGGAGCTGGGTGCCGGCGAGGCTGACGAACCCGTCGACGGTCGCCTGCCCGGCGGCGCGGTCCTGCCACCAGCCGGCCAGCCCTTGCACGCCGGGGCCGAACCCGTCGGTGTAGGCGTTGCCGTTCTGGGTGATGATGGCGCGGACCCGCTGGTCGTGCTCGAGCGCGATGCGGAACCCGACGGGTGAGCCGAAGTCGAACATGTAGACGGCGTAGTCGCCGATGCCGAGCTGGTCGATGGCCTTGCCGGTGATCTCCGCGAGGCGGTCGAAGGTCGGGCTCTCGGGGAGCGGGTCGGAGCTGCCGAAGCCGGGATAGTCGATAGCGACGGTGTGCCAGTCGTGGGCGAGGCGGTCGATCAGCCGCACGTAGGCGCGGGTGCTCGACGGGTACCCGGGGAGTAGGACGATGCTCGGCTTGGCGGGGTCGCCGGCTTCGCGGACGAACACCCCGAGCCCGTCGACAGTGATCTTGTGATGACGGATGGCAGGCATGGCCGGTTCCTTTTCTTGTGCGGGCCGGTTACGGGGGGCTGCTGGTGATCAGAAGTGGCTGCCGGCATCGGCGGCGCGCTCCAGGGCGGCCTTCTTGTCGGTGTCGCGGGCGGCGGTCAGGGTATGGGCGCGGTCCTCGGCGCCCGGATGCTCGCTAGTTCGGGGACCACCCCCGCTACGCCGACGGCAAGGCCCGCCGAAATTGCGCTGGCACCAGCCCACTGACCCGCGTATCGGGCAAGAAGAAAGCCGTCGCGGCCCGGTTCATCGCCAACAGCCGGTTCGTGGACGCGCTCAACGCGCAAGCTTTCGCCGCCTTGAAGGCGTCGCCGGGCGACCGCGCCCTCTACGACGAGCTCCGCGCCCGAGGGATCGAACATAACGACGCCCTGCGACGGCTGGTGAACAGGCGAGTCGGCATCCTGCACGGATGCCTGAAGACCCGCAGCCCCTACGACGAGGCAACCGCCTGGGGACACCGGCAAAACCTCCCTCCATCTTCCGTCGCGGCTTGACAATTAAGCTCCTGGGATGATTTCGGCTGGGGTGCGCCAGGAGGCAAGCCCTGTTGCTTGCTCACCGGCCAGCCTGGCCGCCGCGACCCGGCCCCACATCGTCAGGTCAGCTATCGGTCACGAGCCCACGGCGCAGCGACGGCTGACGGGGACCCGGCCGGCCACGGCGATGGCGGCCGAGTGCATCAGCTCTTCCACACCGGGCCGACGAAGGTGGCGCCGAGCAGGTAGCCGTCGTCTTCATCGACGATCATGCGGGCGCGGCCGGTGTAGTCGTCGGCGTACAGGCCGGCCCAGGTGCCGTCTGGCCGAGGTCGACGCTGACCACGCGGATGCGGTGCTCGGCGCGTTCGGCCTGGTCGGCGCCAAGCCCGACCGCCCCGGCCGGGGGATCGCAGAAGAACCCCTGCGGCACCGCGTGGTAGTCGGCGGTGGTGGCATGGGGCCCCGCGGGGCGGGGTCAACGGGCTGCCCGGCGGCGCGGGCGGCGATCACCGCCCCGGCGATGCGGGCCTGGTACTTGCCTTGGCGGATGAGCAGGGCGTGGTGATTGACATCGCCCAGGACGTATAGCCAGCCGCCGGTCAGGGCGCGGACCGGGGCAAGGTCTACTGGGGCCGAGGAACCGGCTGACTTTGGTGATGTGGACCGGGCGCGGTGCGCCGACGCTGGGACCATGTCACGCACCAGCCGCCGATTCGTGGCACCGTCGGCTGACCGGAATTGGCGTTCCTTGGCCGCTTGCCGGTCTGCCGATCCTGATCTGTTCTTTCCGATCTCGTCGTCGGGGCCGCCCGCGGCCCAGGTGGCGGAGGCGAAGGCCATCTGCGCTAGGTGCCGGGTCCGGCGTGAATGCCTGGCGTTCGCCTTGCGGACGCATCAGGTCTACGGAGTATGGGGCGGCCTGAGCGAACAAGAGCTTTACTGGCTGAGGTCAGCTGCCCTGGCGGGGGGCGAGTGCGGTCAAGCCGCCGAGGTCGATACAGTTCACGCCCCGGATCTGCGAGATGACCATGAGCATGGCGGAGCAGGTGCGGCAGCGGACCACGGTCCCCGGCCCGCGTAGGTAGACGACCGTCTCGGCGACCGGGCCGGCCACGCCACATGTCGCACAGGTGGCTTCGGCGTCGGTCATGTCTGTTCCGAACACCTCCTGCAGCAGGCCGCCAATCGCGTTGCCATCCAGCACCACCATCAGGTACCTCCGAACCGTTCGGTCTTGACCCGGCCCGGCGGGTAGCCGAGGGCGACCAACTTCTCGGCCACGGTCTCAACGAAACGGGTGGGCCCGCAGACGAACGCGAGCGGATGCCGGCTGGCCGGCCACGCGATCTCGGCCAGCATCGCGGCGTCCACCCGGCCCGAGTAGCCGGTCCAGCCCGGGGGCTGACTGCGGGTCAGCGTGTAGATGACCCGGGCGCCGCCTCGGTATTGGTCAAGCTCGCGGTGGTAGATGACATCGGCCAGCGTGCGGGACGAGTACAGCAGGCGGACCGGGACGTCGCTGCCGCTGCGCTGGCGATGCCGCAGGATCGCCCGGAGCGGAACGATCCCGGATCCGCCGGCGATCAGCAGCAGCGGTCCGCCGTCGCTGGTGTCCCACACGAACCAGCGGCCGATCGGGCCGCGCAACTCCAGCTGATCACCCGCGCGCAGTTCCTCGGTGAGGTAGGGCGAGACCTCGCCGTCGTCGAGCCGTTCGACCGTGATCGCGACCGGCTCGCCGCCAGCCGCGGCGATGGAGTAGGACCGTTCCGCGGTGTAGCCGTCCTCGGCGGTCAGCCGGACGTCCAGATGCTGCCCGGCCCGGTGCCCCGGCCAGTCGGGTACCTCCAGCCCGATTGTGCGGACCGCATCCGTTTCCCTGACCACGGAGCTCACCTGGGCGACCTGCCAGGTCAGTCGCCCGCGTACCGCTGTTCGCGCCATGGGTCTCCGTAGTTGTGATAGCCGTAGGTTTCCCAGAAACCGGGTTGGTCGTGGTCGAGCAGTTCCAGGCCCCGCACCCATTTCGCGCTCTTCCAGAAGTACAGGTGCGGGATGAGCAGGCGAGCCGGGCCGCCGTGCTCGGATTGCAGCGGCTGGCCGTCGTAGCCGAGGGCTACCCACGCCTGCCCGCCGGTGATGTCCTTGATCGGCAGGTTGGAGGTATAGCCGCCGTCGCAGAACGCCAGCACATAAGAGGCGTCATGCTCCACCCGAGCCAGCAGCGTGTCCACGGACACGCCCCGCCACACGGTGTCGAGCTTGGTCCAGCGCGTCACGCAGTGGATGTCGACCGTGACGGTTTCGGCGGGCAGCGCCTGGAATTCCGGCCAGGTCCAGGACTTGAGCGTGTGGCCGCCATGCCGGATCGAGAACGTCCAGTCCGGCAAAGGCGTATCGGGCGTCGGGCCGGCCGACAGCACCGGGAAGCCTGGAGTCACGTGCTGACCCGGCGGCACCCGGCCCTCCTCGCCGGCCGAGGGACGGCGCAGGTGGCGAAAACCACGCGAAACGGGGCTGCTCATGATCGGTCAGCTCCTTTCCTGCTGGGCCTGGGATTGAGTTCCCGCAGCAGGCTCAGGATCGTCGCGCCCCGGGGCGCCCACATCGTCAACGTCGCTAATTCCCCGGGGCCCGCACCGTCCGCGGCCTGCTCGATGACGATGCGGGTGAGTTCGACGCGTGAGGCGATGCTGAGCTTGCGGAAGGCCTGGCGCAGGTGGTGGGCGACGGTGTGGGTGCTGATGTACAGGCGGGCGGCGACCTGGTTGTTGTTCAGTCCCTCGGCGACGAGGGCGGCGACGGCTTGCTCGGTGCCGGTCAGGCTGTGCCACCCGGTGACGGGCCGGGCGGCGGGGGTGCTCCAGTGGCGGCGGCGGATGCCGAGCCGGCGCAGCCGCCGCCGGATGCGGGCCTGGTCACGGTCGGCACCGACCTGGCCGTATCCGCCGAGTGCGTCCTTCAGGTGACCGATGGCCTGGTCCGGGTCGCCGTGCCGACCGTGCAGGACGGCGAGGTCTTCGGCTGCGGAGGCCCTGGCCCACGGATCGGGGTGCTGCGTGGCGGCTTCGGCCAGGCGGGCCGGGTCGCGGCCCGCCAGGCCCCCGCTGTGGGCCGCGGCGGCGGCCAGGGCCGGGAACCCCGGGTGGGTTTCCGCCAGGTCCTGGGCGGCGCGGGCGGCGCGGGCGGCCAGCTCGCCATCGCCCGTGGCCAGTGCGGTGCGGGCCAGCCAGGCCGCAAGAGCGGGGTCGCCGAGCAGGAGCCCGGGCCGGCCCTCCAGATCGACGCAAAGCGGCCGGAGGTGGCTGAGGGCGGCAGCGGGGCCGTCGCGCGCTTCGGTGATCTGCGCCTCGGCCAAGGCGGTTTCGGAGCGCGCGTAGAGGTCAGCGAACTGTCGGCTTCCCCTGGGGCGGCTGGCGAGGTGCTGGGCCGCGGCCGCGAGGTCGCCGCGGCGCAGCTCGATCACGGCCAGCACACTGTGCGCGGTCGCGGCGTACCCATCCGCGCCGAGGGTCCGTGCGATGGCCAGGGCCGCCTGGGCGTCGGCGGCGGCGTCAGTCACCTGGCCGGCGGCCAGGTGGATGCGGGCCCGCAGGATGGACAGCGCCGCCCGGGCCGGGATGTCGTGCAGCGCCGGGTGGTCCGCGGCGCGGAGGATATCCTCCGCCTCGCCGAGCTGGCGCAGATCGACCAGGGCGGCGGCGAGCGCGAGCAGCGGCTGGACCTGGCGGGCATCCGCAGTGATCCCGGTGCCGTGCCGCGCCGCGTCGCGCAACAGCTTGAGCGCTTCGCTGATCTGGCCGCTGTCCCAGCTGATGACCGCGCGGGCGAGCAGGGCCGCCGCGGCGGCGGGGCTGTCGTGCTGGCCCGGGGCCGCCAGGATGGCGTCGGCCACCGGAGCGGCGAGTTCGTCGCGCAGCCCGGCCAGGGCCTGCAGGTGCGCGGCCAGCGCCTGGTCCCGCAAGCCGCCGGGCAGCTGCGGCCGGGCCAGGACCATCTGGGCCTGGTCGGCGGCGTCCCGGGCCTGGCCGCGCGCACACATGACCGAGGACAGGGCGCACCGCAGCCGCTCCTCGGCCGCCGGTGGCAGCGGCTTGGCCAGCAGGTCACGGGCGATCCGGGCGGCCTGGTTCAGCCGCTGGCCGCGGTCAGGGCTTCGGCGCCGGCCACCGCGCGGGACAACGCATCCGGATCGTCCGCAGGGGTCAGCTCCAGTGCGCGCAGCGCCAGATCGGCTGCGACCTGGGGCGCTGAGCGCAGCGTCTGCGCCGCCGCCTGGTCCAGCCCGGCCAGCGAGGCGCGGTCGGCCGGATGCGCGGCCTGGAGCAGGTGACCGGCGGCCCGGACCGCCGGTTCGCCCCGGCTGAGCAAGATCTCGCCGTACTGGCGGTGCAGCGCCTGGCGGGCCGGCCGTGGAATCAACTCGCCGGCGGCGCGGCGCAGCAGCGGGTGGCGGAATGTGAACTCGTGTCCGGCGGCGGTCATGATCGCGGCGTCCATCGCCTCCTCGACTTCGGGCAGCAGCCTGGCCGGGGTCGCGCCGAGCATCTCGGCCGCGTCTTCCAGCCGGAACGCCGGGCCCAGCACCGCCGCCGTCACCAGCAGATGCCGGGCCCGCTGGCTGAGGCCATCGAGCCGCCGCTGCGCGAGGCGGTGAATCCGCTGCGGCAGCCTGGCCGACAACAGCACGGCGCGTCCGCCGGTCACCTGCACAGCATGATCCTCGCGCAGGCCACCGATCAGCTCGGCCACCAGCGAGGGGTTCCCGGCGGCGCCGCGGGCCAGGTCGGCCAGGGCCTGGTCCGGCGGTGCACCGAACGCGTCGGTGAGCATGGCCGCTACCGCGTCCTGATCCAGCGGGCCCAACGTGAGCCGGGCGGCACCGTCCTGCTCCAGCTGACCGAACAGGTACTCCGCGGCGCGGTGGGGCGTGCTTGACCGTGCCAGGAGCCAGGCGACCCGGTGCCGTTTGGTGTCCCGCGGCAACGCCCGCAGCGCGGCCAGCGTGGCCGGGCCGGCCCAGTGCAGGTCATCCAGGCAGACCAGGACCGGGCCGGCGGCGGCTCGCTGTTCGAGGTGCGCTCGTAGCTGGGTGATCCGCCACGCGGTCGCATCCGGCAGGTCACGACCGGGATCATCCGCGCTGAGCCCGGCGAACGGCTCACGCAGGGCCGCGCGCAGCGCGAAGAACGGGATCGCCTGGCCCAGCTGGTCCGCCGCCCCCGCGGCCAGCGAAAAGCCCAGCTCCGCTGCGTCGTCGGTGGCGTCTCGGAGCAGCCCGGACCTGCCGGTACCCGGGTCCCCCTCCACCAGCACCACGCCGCCCGCCCCCCGCTGAGCGCGCCGCAGCATGTCGCGGATTATCTTCTGTTCCGCCTCACGTCCGCGCACAACCTCCCGGCCAGATCGCTCCGGCGGTGTCATCCACCCGCGCGCTCCTGCGGAGGAATCACTGATCATCGCGGTCATGTCATCGCCTCGCTCGCGGCCGCCTGGCGGCCGGGCAGCGCCAGGTGCCACATATAGAGCAGGCCCCGGAGGTGCCTTTCCATCTCCAGCGCGGCTCCCTCGCCGTCCCCGGCGCGCATATACCCCAGCAGCCGCCGCCGCGAGCTGACGATCATGCCATCTGCCGCCCGTCCGACGCCCAGCATCGCCTCAAGCACGTACGCGGCGCCCCCGGTCAGCAGCGGAGCCAGCAGCGGATCATCCACCACGTCGGCCAGCAGGTTGAAGATCTCCGCGTGCGCCGCCGCCTTGCGATCCCACTGAGACCTGCCCGCAAGGCCGCAGGCCCGCTCCACGGTGTCGTGCAGCTCGATCAGATGCAGCATGGTCATCCGCGCGCAGGCCACGCGCGCCGCCATCGCCTGCGCCTGGATCATTCCCTCCTCCATCAGCCGTCCCCGCCCGCTACGGATCGTGCTGGCTCACGCCGCCGCGTGCCTGGTGAGCCTGACGCCTGCTCAGCGGGCAGCCGCGGACGGACGACCAGGGACCCGCCGACATCCGCGCCCGGGCCGAGCTCGGGTCGCGAATCCGAGAACGCATCGCGGGCCACGCCGCGCGCCCAGCGCATCCGGATCACCGCCGTCTCGGGATGATCACCGAACTCCTGCGCCACCCGTCCGGCACAGCCTGAGCAGCCGAACGCCCGGCTGGCCGCCGCGACAGCCTGCCGGACCTGACTCGCGCTGGGCTCATCGCAGCGCTGCAGCCCCGACACGAAGACGGCATCAGCCCGGGCAATATCGATGCTGAGGTAAGCCATCACCGGCCACATCATGAGCTTCCTACATGTCCAGGACGGTGTCGGTGCTGGGCCGGGCGCAGCAGATGAGCACCTGTGCCTCGGCCGGAGGTTTTAGCGGGTCCGGGAGGTAGGTGATCTCGCCGGACAGCAGCGGAGTGACGCAGGATGGTGAACACCCATGTCCGCAGGGACGACCGGCCTTCGAACTTGGCCAGCCCGCTCAGCATGGCCAGCCAGGCATCCTGCACGACGTCCTCGCCGGACTGCGGGCTCGCGACGAGGCCCGCGTCGGCGTAAACCTCTAGAGAAGGAGCAGCTTGGGGCATCGTGGTCGCCTCCCGGTGTTGGCTGATCCGAGCTTCGCCCGCGACCAGGCCACACACCTCCCCCCTCACCCCACGTCACCCGGGTGAGAAACCATGAGCGCCGTTCGGAAGGAGGATCTTCCTAATTCCGAACGAGCCGTGGTGCTCGTGCCCCGTAACACTTGCGCGGCAGGGGGACGGAAAATGTCTGACAGCAATGACCGGCGTCTCACCTGCCGACTCGCCCGCTTAACCAGACGGTGCTTGCCGGTGAAGTCCGGGATCAGCACATCTGTACAGGCTGCTCGAACAGGTGCTGGACTTTGGGATCGAACTGCTCGTGGTGGAGCAGACCGAGAGGCTCCGGCCCTTGTTCGCCCGTCATACGTCCGCGCCCGGCGGCTCTACCGCTCCATTGTCGTCGGAGGCTACAGTCGTTAACGGGTTCGGTCTTGCCAGTACGGCACACCGCGCCGAGCCCGCACCGGCCACTGGCGGGGAAATCTGTTGCTGCGGCGGAGGCGGTGGGTGGGAGATGGCTGGCACCACCGAGGTCGTGATCACGACCAAGTTGTTCCGGCCGAGCCTCTGGCAGCACACTGTGGAGCGCAAGCGGCTGTATGACGTGCTACGCCTGGGGTGCACGCTGCCGCTGACCCTGGTCGCCGCGCCGGCCGGATGGGGAAAGAGCACGCTCGTGGCCGAATGGCTGGGGCACGACGGGATCACCGCGGGCTGGGTATCGCTCGATGGCGGCGACAACGATCCCATTCGCTTCTGGCGGTATCTGCTGGTGGCCGCCGACCAGGCCGGGTCGGCGGCGGGTGCCGCCGCCCTGAGACGGCTGGACGCGACCGGTTCGGACGTGCTGCGTGACGTGCTTCCCGCGTTCGTCAACGCCCTGGTGTCCGCGGACGCTCCCTTGGTGCTCGTGCTGGACGACTACCATGTCGTGACCAGCGCCCAGGTGCGTACCTCGGTCGCGATGCTGGTGGACCGTTCCCCGCCCCAGCTGCACCTGATGCTCATCACCCGAGCCGACCCGGCGCTGCCACTCGGCCAGCTGAGAGTGCGCGGGGAGGTGGCCGAGTTGCGGGCCGAAGATCTGCGGTTCAGCGCCGCCGAGGCACTGGAATTCTTCAGCGATCGGCCGGGCCCGCAGTTGTCCGAGCAAGACGTGCTCCGGGTGCTCGCGCGGACCGAAGGATGGGCCGCGGGGCTGCAACTGGCGTCCCTGCAACTGCGCGGGCGGGCTGACCCCGCGGCATTCATCGAGCGCTTTACCGGTGCTGACTGGCACATCGTCGACTATCTCGGCGAGGAGGTGCTGGCCAGTCAGCCCCCCGGAGTCCGCGAGTTCCTGCTGGTGACCTCGGTGCTCAACCGCATGTGCGCGCCACTGTGCGACGCGCTCACCGGACGGGCCGACGGCGCGGAGCTTATCAGCCGTATTTACCGCGCCAACCTGTTCGTGATCCCGCTGGACGACGAGCGCCGCTGGTTCCGGTACCACCACCTGTTCGGCGGCCTGCTGCGGCACGAGCTGGCTCGCACATCGCCCGGGCAGCCTGCGATGCTGCACCGGCGGGCGGCACAGTGGTACGAGGAACACGGCGACGCCACCGAGGCGATCGGTCACGCGGTCGCCGCGGGCGATGATGCGCTGAGCAGCCGGCTGGTCGCGGCGCACTGGCTCCGAACGTTCAACACGGGCCACCTGGAGACGGTCCGTATGTGGCTCGACACCCTGCCCGCCGCGCTCGTCGCCACCGACGCATCCCTGTCGGCGGCGCGGGTCTTGCTCGCCCTCGACACGGGCCGGCTCGAGGAGGTCATCGCCGCACTTGACGCCGCGGAGGCGTCGAGTCCGGCCAACACCCGGCTGATGTTTATGCGCGCGCTGCACATGTACAAGACCGGTGACGTGGGCGGGGCTGCGGCGCGGCTGCGGGAGATCCCACTAAGAAGCGATGACGCGTTTATCGCTACCGTCCACCGGCTCGTCCTGGGCATGGTCTCGATGTGGCTGGGAGACGCCGACCGCGCCTGGGAACTGCTCGTCGAGGCCGCCCGGCGGGCCGAAGATGATGGTAACGGGCTGGCGTTCCTGTGCGCCGAGGGGTATCAGGCGCTGCTGGCCGTAAACCGAGGTGACCTGGCGCTCGCGGACTCGCTTGCGGGCAACGCGGAGTCGGCGGTAGGCCAAACGCTCAGCGAATCGCATTTCGTAGCCATGTTCCCGGCTCTGGCCCGGGCCCGCCTCGAGCTCAGGCAGGCGGACTGGGCCGGCGCGTGGCGTGCGGCCACGACGGCGGTGGAACGAGGCCGCCGGGGGGCCGGGCGGGTGGAGCTCGCCGCGGCATTGCTCACTGCGGCGGCGGCCAGCCGGGTCTGCCTTGACGCCGCAACCGATCAGGTGGCTGACGTCCGGCCGGCAGCGCTGGTGGGTGAGGCCCGCGCCATTTTGCGACATTGTGCCGATCCGGGGCCGCTGGTCACCACGTGGCTGGCCGAAGAACAGCGCGCCGAGGCGGCACGCACCCGACAGGAGGGGCTGTTCGAGCCGCTGACAGACAGGGAGCTTACGATCTTGCGGATGCTGCCCGTTCCGGGCTCGCTGCGCAAGCTCGCGGCAGACCTGTTCGTCACGCCCAACACCCTGAAGACCCATCTCCGGGCGATCTACCGCAAGCTCGGCGCCGAATCCCGGGAGGAAGCGGTGATCCGCGCCCGTGAAGGTGGCCTGATCTAGCCTTCCGCCACCCGTTTTAGCCGTTGCCCAGCTTCAGGCGGCCGAGCGTCTGGTCGGCTCCGTTTGTGTTCCCGCACGCCCACGGGCCCGCAGTCGCGGGCCCGTGGGGTTTTGAGGTGCCGTGCCGCCACGCCCCACATGAGCGGAGCGGTGCCTGCGGCGGCTTGCCGGTTACCTGGGCGGGAACTGGGAGCCTGGGAGGTTCGGGGGGCCAGGGGATGTGGGGGCCGTCGCGGTGTAGCCGATGACCGCGCAGTTAATGTCGACCCCGACTGAGCCGTACAGCTGGGGCTGGCCGGTGGCCGGGTCGACCCCAGTCAGCAGGTCGGGATGGCTATAGGCCAGGTTCAGGGCCTCGTTCTCGTTGATCTGGCGCTTGTTGAGGCCTTCTTTGACGGCCTTGGGCGTCCACAGGCCGAGCTGAGCGTCCCACAGCGGGCTGTAAGCGTCGGCGTGCCGCGGGTCGGTCAGGGTCGGGAAGTCCCCGAACACGTTCAAGATGTCACCGCCGTAGCGCATGGCGTTGATGAACGCGGTGTTGGTCTGCACGGCGTTCTCGGAGATTGGGCCGTCCTTGGCGAAATGCTGGAACCCTTGTGCGTTCGGGTTGTTGACGCCGGTCTGCCCGTTGACGAAGCCGAACAGCCGCTCGCGGGCCGAGCCGAGGAAGTCATCACATCCGTTACACGACGAGTCATTCAGCGCAGGCACGTACGTGGATCGCTCGAGCACCGCGGTCAGCGGCTGCCCGGCGTCGGTGGACAGGTAGACGATCGGCTGGCTGCCGTCGAAGCCCTTGGTGATCAGCATGTCCACCCAGGACTCCTGAAACGCCCCGGCCGGCGAGTCCGCCGGGGACGGAGCGATGTGGATGCCCATCGCCTTGTCAGAGGTGTTGGTGTGGTTCACCACGTCGAACGGGCCGTTGCCAGTCGCCACGATCGGCGCGTTGTACACCGTGTCCGAACCGGCGATCCGGATGAACGGGCTGTACCCGGGGCCGGCCACCGCGCCCGGCTGGAACTTGGCCAGCGGGAACCCGTCCGGCCCGGGTGTCGCGGTCCGGGTGGGACTGAAGTTCGGCGCGCCCGCGAAGCTGAGGGGGGCCGGGCCGAAATGGTTTTTCTCTGGCGACGGGTTGATCAGGTGGACGGTCTGCACGCACGCCGGGCAGGAGATGCCGATGTTGGCCAGCTTGGGCGCGTAGTTCGTGCCCAGGTCGTCCGCAGCGCCGGGGGTGGAGGCATCCTCCAGGATGTACCAGACGTTCTCCTGGTGCGGAGTGCCTGCGTAGGCGACTCCCGGGTAGATCGGCAGCCGCACGTACTCCTGGCTGAGGTTGACCTCGATGGCGCTGGGCAGGGTCAGATGGCTCGCGGGCAGGATGCCGCTGAGCTGCCCCAGCCCGGTAGCCTCACCCGGGACCTGGGCCCGAGCGGCCGGCGCGGCCGACGCGGCCGTCCCGCCACCCGCGGCAACGGCCAGCGACGTGCCCGCGACAACCGCTGCCGCCAGCACGGCAATCAGCCCGCGTATCCGCGCGGGCATTCGTCTGAAGATACGGAGATTCATGTTCTGTTCCTCTTTCTCCCCTGATACCTGCCTTTTCGGCAGTTCCGGATACGAACCTTCGCTTGACCCGGGCGAACGCGCATCGTCAGGACAGGCAATTTCCACGGTCCGGCCGCCAGGCGATCCGGCTCCCGCCCGCCAGGGCGGCCGCCGACCTGGCTGACCGGCTCGCGAGGCAAGCGCCACGGCCGTTCGGGGGAAAGTTCTTGATCTGCCGACGGGCGAGGCTTTCCGCCCCCGCGTCCGCTGCTTGCGATCGGGACCTTGGGCGGCTCCGATGCGATTACCTGACCTGACGATGTGTGGCCGCAGATCGCGCGGCAACACTGGGCTGTCGCGATCAGCGGGCCGATGAGCGGCCGCAAAGAGGTGAGGACTCATGAGTACAGGTGATGAGGCGGGAAACCGCATACGCACTGCCCTGGTGACTGGCGGAACGGGAGGCATGGGGCAGGTCATCGCCGCCAGGCTGGCCGCCGACGGGTTTGACGTCGCCGTGGCTTATGCCGGCGAAATGGACCTGGCCGACGCGACGGTCAGCGAGATCAAGGCTCATGGCCGCAGTGGCGCGGCATTCGCGGCGGACATCGCCGACGAGGGGCCGGTATCTGCTCTTTTCGACGCCATCGAGGACCGCTTCGGGCGTCTCGACGTCGTCGTGCATACCGCCGGGATCAATCACCCCATCCCCCTGATCGACCTTGACCTGGCTGACTTCGACGCGATCCACAGGATCAACGTGCGAGGCACGTTCGTCGTCAACCAGCAGGCCGCGCGGCGGATGCATGACGGCGGCTCGATCGTCAACATCTCGTCGAGCATGGTGCGGTTCGCGCCACCGGGTCTGAGCGCCTACGCGGCGTCCAAAGCCGCCGTCGACGTTCTCACCCGCATCCTCGCGAAGGAGTTGCGCGGCCGCGACATCACGGTCAACGCGGTCGCGCCGGGTCCCACCGCCACCGAGACGTTCGTGCACAGCACTCCGGCCGACGAACAAGAACAGCTGGCGGCCTTGCCGCCGCTCGGCCGTCTGGGCCGCCCGGACGACGTCGCCGACGTGGTGTCGTTCCTGGTCGGGCCGACCGGGCGATGGGTCAACGGCCAGGTGGTCTACGCCAACGGCGGATTCGTCTGACCGGCCCGTCCGGCACCGAGAGAAAAGGAATAGGCATGTTGCTAAAAGGCAAGTCCATCGTCGTCACCGGCGGCAACAGCGGCATCGGCAAGGCGATCGTCCTCGCCGCCGCCGCAGAAGGCGCGAACGTCGTGGTCGACTACCATATGCACCCGGACGACGCAGCCGAGGTCATAGCCGCTGCCGGGCAGGCTGGCGGCCGCGCGGTCGGGGTGGAAGCCGACGTCTCGCGCACCGAAGACCTGCACCGGGTTATCCAGGCGGCCGTGGAGAACTTCGGCCGGCTCGATGTCCTGGTCAGCAACGCGGGTATCGAGACCCGCACGTCGCTGCTGGAGACGAGCGAAGCCAGCTTCGACAAGGTGCTGGCGGTAAACCTCAAGAGCGCGTTCTTCGGCGCCCAGTTCGCGGCGCGCCAGTTCATGGCGCAGGGCAGCGGCGGGCTGATCGTGACGATCTCGTCCACCCACGAAGACTGGGCGATGCCCGGCAACATCGCCTACTGCGTCTCCAAGGGCGGCGCGAAGATGCTCACCCGCACGGCGGGCGTCGAATTGGGGTCGCTTGGGATCCGGTTCGTCAACATCGCCCCGGGCGCGGTGAGCACCCCGATCAACGCCGTCACCGAGATGGACCCGGAACTGCTCAAGCAGCTGGATGAGGCGATCCCGCTCGGTCGGATCGCCCAGGCCACCGAGATCGCCGACGTGGTGGTGTTTCTCTCCTCAGACAGGGCCGGGTACGTCAACGCCACCACGGTCACCGTCGACGGCGGCCTGTCGCAATCGGGCGTGGGACTGTGACCGCCATGCCTGCCCCCGCGGGGAACGATCACTACGACGTCCTGGTCGTCGGCAGCGGACCGGGGGGCGCGACCACCGCGGCCCGCGTGGCCGAAACGGGCAGGCGCGTACTGTTGCTCGAACGCGGTGACTTCCTCCCGCGGGAACGCGACAACTGGAGCTCACAAGCTGTCTTCGGCGACGCGAAATACACCGCGGACGAGACCTTCTACGACTCCCGCGACCGTCCCTTCCGGCCCGAGCTGCACTACTACGTGGGCGGCAACTCCAAGGTGTACGGCGCGGCGCTGTTCCGGCTTCTGCCCGGCGACTTCGGCGAGGTCCAGCATCGGAACGGTGTCGCACCGGCCTGGCCGCTGAGCTACCAAGACATGGAGCCGTACTACGTCCGAGCCGAGCACCTGTTCTGGGTGCACGGCCAGCACGGCGAGGACCCGTTCGCCGGCCTCTCGAGCCAGGACTACAAATACCCGCCCGTGCAGCACGAGCCCCGGATCCAGCAGCTGTCGGACGACCTGGAGCAGCTCGGCCTGCACCCGTTTCACCTGCCGCTGGGCGTGCAGCTCACCCCGGACGCGCACGGCCGGGCGACCACGGACTCGCGATGCATACGGTGCGACCGCGTGGATGGGTTCCCCTGCCTGCTTGGTGCCAAGGCCGACGCCGAAATGGCCGTCGTCCGGCCGGCCCTGGCCGCGCACCCCAATCTGGCCTTGATGACGAGAACGACGGTCGAGCGCCTGATCACGGACAGCAGCGGCCGTTCCGTCAGTGGCGTGGCGGTCACGCTCCCGGACGGCTCTCCGCACGTGTTCACCGCCGACATCGTCGTGCTGTCCGCGGGGTCCATCCTGTCGGCTGCCCTGCTGCTGAAGTCAGCCAACGACAAGCATCCACACGGCCTGGCGAACTCATCAGACATGGTCGGCCGGAACTACATGCGGCACAACAACCTTGCGCTCATCGCGTTCTCGCGCGAACTCAACCCGACGGTGTTCCAGAAAACGCTGGCCCTCAACGACTTCTACGGTCCCGGCGGGCACTGGCAGTACCCGATGGGCCACATCCAGATGCTCGGCAAGTCCGATGACTGGCAGATCAAGGGGGCGGCACCACGCCGGCTAGGGTGGGCTCCGTCCGCACCCTACGGCGAGGTCGCGAAGCACTCGATCGACTTCTGGCTGTCCAGCGAGGACCTCCCGCTCGCCGACAGCAGGGTCACGCTCCGGCGTGACGGCGCGATCAGGCTCGCGCTGCAGCCCGGCAACAACACCGAAGCCCTCACCCACCTCCGCGCGACCTTCCAGGGCATGCTGAGCAAGCTCGGCATGGTGGACACGACCTTCGTCCGCAGCCTCTACCTGCACAAGGCCTTCGACGCGGCCGCCACCGCCCACCAGGCCGGGACGGCGCGTTTCGGAACCGAGCCGGCCGCCGCGGTCCTCGACGTGCACTGCAAGGCCCACGACCTGGACAACCTCTACGTGGTGGACGGCAGCTTCATGCCCTCGATCGGCGCGGTGAACCCAACCTTGACGATCATCGCGAACGCGCTGCGCGTGGGCGATCACATCGCCGAACGCCTCGGAACCACCGGCACGACCCCATGAGAGATCCCACCATGCCGAAAATCGAAGACTACGCCCTGCTGGGCGACCTGCACACGGCCGCTCTGGTGAGCACCGCGGGGTCGGTCGACTGGCTCTGCCTGCCCCGCTTCGACTCGCCCGCCGCGTTCGCCGCCCTCCTGCACAACGAGGAGGCGGGACACTGGACGCTCGCCCCCGTGGCCGCGGATGAATGCACGAGCCGCCGGTACGCCGGCAACACCCTGGTGCTCGAGACGGACTGGGTCACCGCGGACGGTGCCGTACGGGTCATCGACTTCATGCCGCCCCGGGCGCGTACCCCGCACCTGATCCGCATCGCGGTGGGCCTGAGCGGCCAGGTGGCGATGCGATCGGTACTGCGCCTGCGGTTCGACTACGGCCGCGTCGTCCCGTGGGTCCGCCAGGATGGCTCCCAGGTCCATGCGATCGCCGGGCCTGACCTCGTCCGGCTGGTGTCCGCAGTCCCCGTGTCCTGCCATGACTGGGACACCTTCGCGGACTTCACCGTGCGTCAGGGCGATCGGGTTCCGTTCGTCATGTCGTGGGCGCCCGGCCACGGCCCGCAGATGGAGGACGCGGACCCGGAGCAGGCGCTTTCTGCGACGGAGGACTTCTGGACCGAATGGGCTGATCAAGCCGCTTACCAGGCCGGGCCCTACCGCGCCGCCGTCGACCGGTCGCTCATCACCCTGAAGGCCCTGACCTACGAGCCGACTGGCGGGATCGTCGCGGCTGCGACCACGTCGCTGCCGGAGGAGCTCGGCGGTGTCCGCAACTGGGACTACCGGTACTGCTGGCTGCGCGACGCCACGTACACGTTGCAGGCCCTTCTCGCGGCCGGTTACCGGCGCGAGGCCGGGGCCTGGCGTGAGTGGCTGCTGCGGGCCATCGCGGGCCAGCCCGAGACGCTGCAGATCCTGTACAGCCTGGACGGCGCGCGGCGGCTTCCCGAGGTCGAGCTGGGATGGCTGTCCGGCTATGAGGGCAGCAGCCCGGTCCGCACCGGCAACGCCGCGGCCGGGCAGCTCCAGCTCGACGTCTGGGGCGAGACACTGGACGCCTTGTTCCTGGCCCGGCAGGCCGGCCTGCCCGCCGACCACGACGCATGGGCACTGCAGGTGGCCCTGATGAATTACCTCGAATCAGCCTGGCGCGAACCGGACAACGGATTGTGGGAGGTGCGCGGCGACCGGCAGCACTTCACCCACTCCAAGATCATGGCCTGGGCCGCCGCCGACCGGATGGCACGATCTGTCCGCGAGTACGGCCTGCCCGGCCCCGCGCCGCGATGGGAAGCGCTCCGCGAGCAGATCCACCACGACATCGTGACCCGCGCGTTCGACACCGAACGCAACACCTTCACCCAGGCCTACGGCTCGGCCGCGCTGGACGCCAGCCTGCTGCTGATCCCCCGCGTGGGCTTCCTGCCCGCCACCGACCCGCGGGTGCTGGGCACGATCGCCGCGGTCCGCCGCGAACTGAGCGACGGCGACCTGGTCAGGCGCTATTCGACGGCTGCGACCGACGACGGCGTCAAGGGCAGCGAGGGCCTGTTCATCGCCTGCTCGTTCTGGCTCGTCGACGCTCTGCACGCCTCCGGGCAGCAGCAGGACGCCATCGACCTGTTCGAGCGTCTGCTCGCCCTGCGCAACGACGTCGGGCTGCTGAGCGAGGAATGGGACCCGGGCGCACGGCGCCAGCTGGGCAATACCCCCCAGGCGTTCAGCCACTTCGCCCTGGTCGTCAGCGCCCTCCAGCTGCATATGGGGCAGATGGTCCGCAGCGACAATCCCATGCAGACATGACCGCCGGGCCAGCGGCGGTGATCGACCGGGTCACCCTAGTCGTGTCGGATCTGGACCGGGCCGAAGACGACTACGTCCGGACCTTCGGGTGCCGCGTCGAACACCGTGGTGACATCGATCCCGCCCTGGTCGGCGTGCTGTGCATCCGGCGGGCGCGCGGGCGGCGGTCATTGCTGCGGCTGGGCCGCGAGCGGATCGAGCTCCTGGAATTCACGGAGATGGCGGGGCGCCCGTACCCGCTCGGCAGCACGAGCACCGACCTGTGGTTCCAGCACATGGCGATTGTCGTGACCGACATGAGGCGGGCTTATCTGCGGGTCATGGCGAACCGGCGGTTCCGGCCCATCAGCCGCAACGGCCCGGTACGGCTGCCGGATGACTCCGGGGGCGTGATGGCGTTCAAGTTCCGCGATCAGGACGGCCACCCGCTGGAACTGCTCGCATTCCCGGAGGGAGACGTCCCGGGATCATGGCGCACCGGCAACGGTTCCGGCTCCTTTGTCGGGGTCGATCACACCGCCATCGCGGTCAGCGACTCGGCCCGCAGCGCCAGGTTCTTCGGGTCCGTCTTCGGGTTCCGCGCCGCGGGTCGCACAGAGAACCGCGGGCCCGAACAAGCCGATCTCGATGACGTCGACGACGTGCGCGTCAGCGTCACCCGGCTCTCGGCGGACCTGCCCGCGCCCCGGATGGAGCTGCTGGACTACCATGTGGGCACGCGCCGGCCGATCCCGCACGACACCGCCAGCAACGACATCGTGGCCACGCACAGTGTGGTGCGGGTCGCCTCGCTCGACGCGACCGCCGCGGCGCTCGCCCGCTGCGGCACGCCCCTGGCCCGCGATGACCTCATGATCCTGCACGGCGGCATCCGCGCTGCCCTGGTAACGGGACCTGACGGGCACCGCTTCCTCGCCGAAGAGCAGGCGTCCCTGGGTTACGCCGAAGCCGCGGCGTGCTCGCGCACGTAACGCACCAGCCCGGCGACGTCGTCGGGGACTAGCCGGCCGATGGCCCCGCTGGAGTAGACGCTGACCACGACCTTTCCCGCCGGGTCGAGGACGAACCCGGTGGACTGCAGGTACACCGGGTCCGGGTTGACGAAGGCGCCGGTCAGGCCGGCGACCGCTCGCGCGTCGGCGCCGAACCCGACGGGAAAGGTCAGGCCGTGCTTGGCGATGAGGCCGGCGGTGGCGGCTTCGTCATCGACGGACAGGGCGACGACCTGGACGCCAGCGTCCGCCAGGGTGGCACTGGCGCGCTGGAAGGCGCGCAGCTGGGCGTTGCAGTAGGGACACCAGGCGCCGCGGTAGAACAGCACCACGCCGAACTGGCCGGCGAACGCCTCCGGCACCGTGACGGTCGTGCCGCCGGGGACGGTAAGCGTCAGTTCCGGGAAAGTGTCACCGGGGTGCAGCAAGGACATGGGCAGGCTCCTCATCGGTATCGGGTTGGCCAGGTCCCCGGCGGGACCTTCGGGGTATCGGCGACATGCCGTTCAGCGGGCTCGGCCACATGGCGGTATCCGGCGGCGGAAAGCCCCTCGCGCATCAGCGGGCCGGGCTCGCTGTCCGTGCCGATCAGCGTCGTCGTGCCGCGGGTCTCGTACAGCAGGTAACCGACCTGGCCGAGATCGTCCACACCCTGCTGGCGCAACAGCGCGTACACGTCCGCGGCCGTCAGGCCGGCCCGGCCGAGTTCACGGTCTTGTATCTTGCCCTTGGCGACCAGGACCCTGGGCCGATGGTCAATGAGGCGGGCCATCCGGTTGTGCCGCCGGGCGTACGCGACGAGGCGGTGCGCGACCAGGAGGGTGACCAGCGCGACCGCGCCGGTGGCGAACGACGCCGACGAAGCGGTCACGGTCCGGCCGATGATCGCGCCGATCGCGACGGCGACCGCGAAGTCGAACGCGCCGAGCTGGGCGAGCGTGCGCCGCTCTCCGAGCCGCAGGCCGACGATGGTCAACGCGAACATCAGCACCGCCTTGACCGCGACCCAGCCGAGACCGCCCGTCCCGCCGGCCAGTTCCAGCAACCACCTCACCCCTCGGGCTCTCCGGCTGCACCGCATGCCTTGGTGACAGCTATCAGGTAAGGAACTCGCCGATCGCGGCGGCGATCTCCTCGACGTGGGTCTCCAGGGCGAAGTGACCGGTGTCGACGAAACGGATGTCAGCATCGGGGATGTCGCGCTTGAAGGCTTCGGCTCCGGTCGGAAGAACGGATCGTTCCTGCCCCACACCGCGAGCAGCGGCGGCCTGCTGGTGCGGAAGTACTCCTGGAACGCCGGGTAGAGCGCCACGTTGGCTCGCGTAATCGAGGAACAGGTCGAGCTGGATCTCATCGGCGCCGCTGCGAGCAAGGTAGTTGTCGAGCCCGTAGCCGTCCGGGCTGACCCGCACGGTGTCGGGGACGCCATGGGTGTACTGCCAGATCGTCGTCTGCGGCTCCGGGAACATCCGGATCGCTTCCCGGGTGGCTTCGGAGGGGTCCTTCCAGTGGGCCTGCACCGGGTTCCAGCCGTCGCTCAGCCCTTCGGCGTACGCGTTGCCGTTCCGGGAGATGATCGCGGTGATGCGCTCGGGGTGCCGGGTGGCGATCCGGAACCCGACCGGCGCGCCGTAGCCGAACACGTACAGCGCGAACCGGTCGAGGCCGAGCACTTCGGTCAGGCGGTCGGTGACGTCGGCGATGTGCTCGAAGGTGTAGCCGAAGTCACCGCGCCCGGGCATGTCCGGCTTGCCGAAGCCGGGCAGGTCGGGAGCGACGAGGTGGAACCGGCCGGCGGGCAGCGGGGTCAGCTCGCGGAACACGTGGCCCGCGGACGGGAACCCGTGCAGGAGCACCAACGTGGGTGCGTCAGGTGCTCCGGCCTCCCGGTAGAACACCGTCAGGCCATCCACGTCCGCCGTCCGGCAGGCAATGTCAGCCATGACAGTTCTCTCCTTCCTTCAGGGCACAGGCAACGGGGTGTCGCGCCCGTGCGCCGGGCGGTCGACGCCGGCGCACGGGCGGGCTGGGCTGCTCAGTTTCGCCCGGCCATGACGCCGCCGTCGACGTCCCAGATGGCGCCGGTGACCCAGCTGGTGGCCGGGGAGAGCAGGAAGGTGATGGTGTTGGCCATGTCGCGGACGGTGCCGGTGCGGCCCAGCGGGTGGAAGCCGTCGAAGCTGTGCAGGATCTCATCGATCTTGTCGGCCGGGAAGACTTTCCCGAAGATCGGGGTGGCCACGAAGGCCGGAGCGACCGTGTTGACCCGGATCTGATGGGGAGCCAGCTCCAGGGCCAGGTTTTTGGTCAGCGCGTGCAGCCCGCCCTTGGCCGCCGAGTACGCCGACGACGGGGTGGCGCCGATGGCCTGGTGGGCCCACATGCTGCCGATGTTGACGATGGACCCGCCGCGGCCGCCGGCGACCATGCCGCGGGCGACGGTCTGGGTGAGGAAGAAGATGGCCCGGTCCAGTTCGGCGTAGGAGTCGTAGTCGGCGCCGTCGTGGTCCAGGAAGGGCTTGGGGACGAACACCCCCGCCGCGTTGACCAGCAGGGTGGCGTCTGCGTGCTCGTCGGCCAGCTGCTGGCGGACCCGTTCGACCTGGTCCCGGTCGGCCAGGTCGGCGCTGATGCCGTAGGCCGGGCCGTCCTTGGCCAGGGTCTGGACGGTGTCCTCGACCCGGCCGGGTTCCTGGCCGATGATGACGGCGCTGCCGCCGGCGGCCACGACGTCCGCGGCGGTCTGGCGTCCCATCCCGCTGCTGCCGCCGACGACCACCAGTTTCTGCCCTGCGAAGACCGGCATGGCCATGGCCTGCGGCTGGCCGGGCCCGTCCATGTGCTGTTGCGTGCCCTCGAGCCAGTTCATGCTCATTCGAAGTTTTCCTTTCGGCTGGGTGCGCAGGGGGCAGGCCCACTGCTTGCTTACGGGCTAGCCTGATCACCGCGAGCCGGCCGCACATCGTCAGATCAGTTATCCGCGACGATCCCGCTCCGCCCCGCTGGCCACATTTACGATGGGGCGGCGAGGAACGGCGAACCAGACCGAGTGTGAGGGCCTGGCCCAGATTGATGGAGTGGCTGTGCTACACGGCGGCCGCGTCGCTGGGCAGCACGCGGCCGAGTTGACTGCGTGAGGTGATGTCGAGCTTGGCGCTCCCGCAGCGGCGGCCCCGGATTCCACCGCACCCGCTCTCCCGCAGATCGCCGGCGATCTGTGACATCGATCTGGGCGGCTGGATTGCCACAGGCGGTCACAGCGAGAGGTCGGTCACGTCGCATGTGCCGGTCATCTCGCTGTCTCCTCGCCAACCGGGCAGCCCCCCGGATCTTTCTCCACGCTTACCAGCTCCAGGCCAAGGTCGCGAACTCGGTCAAGGATGCCGTAGAGGTGGGCCTGATCGCGGATCTCGCCGGCGAGGACGCTGTGTTCATTGCCCGGTTCGAGGGCAAACCCTTCGAAGGCGGACGCGAGGTGCCCGCTCAGACGGCCCCGGACCGCGATCCGGTACCTGGTCGGCTCCACGTGCCCTCCGATGCTCTGTGGGTTGACACCCACCTTGAGCCCGAGCCGGGTGAGCGGCGATCACCCATGCGACCGATTCCACCCGGGTGAACAGAACCTATACCGCGGCGGCCATGGAGCTACGATAATCAACGCTGCGCAGTACCGTGAGCTGCGCCTGCTGATTAGGAGGCCATCTCCACGCCCCACAGGACCGAGGCAGCGGAGCCGGGCGGGGGGCCGATTGTCGCTACCAAACTGCACGTTCCGGAGCTGTCGGCCGACCGGGTTTCGCGCCCGAGCCTGGTCGCGGAGCTGCGTGAGGGCTCCCGAGCGCGGCTGATCCTTGTCTCGGCGCCGGCGGGTACCGGCAAGACGACCGTGCTGGCGAGCTGGCGGGCGGACCCCGCGGAGCAGCGCGCGTTCGCCTGGCTGTCGCTGGATAACCGGGACAACGACCCGGTTCGCTTCTGGAGTTACGTGCTGGCGGCATTGCGCACCATCGCATCTGATGTGGGCGCTGGAGTGGACGACGCGCTGCGGTCCGCGGGTGGGGATGTGACCGAGCTGGCGCTGCCGTTGCTGGTCAACGCGCTGACCTCATTGCCGGACCCGATCGTGCTGGTGCTCGATGACTACCACGCGATCACCAGCGCCGATGTGCACCAGTCGATGGAGTTCCTTATCGACCACCTCCCCCGGACGGTACAGGTGGCGCTGGCCGGGCGCAGCGATCCTCCGCTGGGGCTGGCGCGGCTGCGGGCGAGAGCTGAGCTGCTGGAGATACGGGCGGCGGACCTGCGGCTGAGCACTGGGGAGGCGACGGCGTTGCTCAACGGGTCGCTGCGGCTGGGCCTGGCGCCGGAGCAGGTGCGCACTCTGCGGGAGCGCACGGAGGGATGGGCAGCGGGGCTGCAACTGGTCGGCCTGTCGCTGCGGGGCCGCGAGGACCGGGGGCGCTACATTGCCTCCTTCGCCGGCGATGATCGCGAGATCGTCGATTACCTGGTGGCCGAGGTCCTGGACCGCCAGCGCCCGGCGGTCCAGGATTTTCTGCTGCGCACCTCGATCGTGCAGCGCCTCACTGGTCCGCTGTGCGATGCGCTGCTGGGCAGTACCAACTCCGCGCGCCAGCTCATCGAGCTGGAACGCGCCAACTTGTTCACTATTCCGCTCGATGAGCGCCGTCAGTGGTATCGCTACCATCACCTGTTCGGTGATCTGCTGGCGCACGAGCTCTCGTTGGCCCTGCCCGATGAGGTTGCGGCGCTGCACCGCCGGGCCTACGAGTGGCATCTGCGGGAGGGACTGGTGGCCGAGGCGATCGCCCATGCGATCGCCGCCGGCGATCACCACGAGGCCGCCGAGCTGATCGCTGCTAACTGGCTCGACTTTGTCAACCGCGGGGAGCTCGTGACGGTCGAGGCCTGGACCTGGGGCCTCCCGGACAAGGCGATTGATCCGCGACTGTGCCTGGCCCGAGCCTGGATGCTGCTGGTTCTGGGGCGTCCCGGCGAGGTGGAGGCAGAGGTCCGCGCGGCCGAGCGGGGGACGCTGCCGGGGCCGCTGGCTGACGGATCGAGCTCGGTCGAGTCAAGCGCCGCAATGGTCAGGACCTCGGCGCGGCTGATGCTCGGCGACGTGGGCGCGGCGGCGCAGAGCGCGGCGATCGCCTTGGAGCTCGAGCCCGATCCGACGGCTCCGTGGCGGCCGCAGGTCACCAACGCCGTCGGCATGACCGCCTTCTGGTCCGGAGCCGCCGAGGAGGCCGAGACCGCGTTCGCGGAGACCGTGTCGGCTGGCGAGCCGACCGGCTACTACGCGGCGGAGATCTATGCGCTCGGCTACCTGGCGGTGATCTCCGCCCAGCGCGCGAAGCTGGCCGAGGCTGGCCGGCGGGTGGCCGCAGCACGGGTGCTGGCCAAGCGTCAGGCTCTGGGTGAGCACTGGGTCACCGTGATGACCGACTATGCCGCCGGCGAACTGGCTCGTGCCCGCGGGGAGTTTCCAGTGGCCCGGGCCGAGGTCGAACACGGGCTCAGCATTGCCCGGCGGTACGGGCTGCGGCTGGACATCGCGTCCGGGCTGCTGGCACTGGCACGGATCGCCCTGGCGGCCGGTGAGGAAGCAGAGGCCCGGGAGCTGCGCGCCCGGGCGCAGCGCCAGATTGCCGCCTGCCCCGATCCCGGCTTCCTGCGCGGCTGGGCCAGAGCCGAAGACACTCCGGACCCTGGGTCCGTGCCCGCAGCCGCCGACGGCGTCGATGAGCTCTCCGAGCGCGAGCTGGCCGTGCTGCGGCTGCTGGCGTCGCGTCTCTCGCTGCGAGAGATCGGAAACGAGCTGTACGTATCGCTGAACACGATCAAGACCCACACCCGCAACGTCTACGCCAAGCTCCGGGTGAGCAGCCGCCAGCAGGCCGTGGTCCGGGCTCGCGAACTCGGCCTGCTCGGGCGCTCCAGGCCTGCCCGGCAGTGACATGCCGCTACGCAGAAACCTCGGGTTCCCGGGCACTGCAGCGCTGTCGGTTGGCGGGATGGCACCCACGCTCGCGATGTGGGTCACCGGCGTCCAGGTGGTGCACCTCCTCGGACGGGCGGCACCGCTCGCGTATCTCCTCGCCGGCGCGGCCGTGCTGCTGATCGGCTTTGGTTTCGCGCGCCTGTCCGCGGCGTTCAGTAACGCCGGCTCGGTCTACGCCTTCGTAGGCAAGACGCTCGGACCGGGCGCGGGTCTTGCCGCGACCTGAATGCTGCTCGGCACCTACATCGTGTTCCCGCCGGTCTCGGTGCTCGGCATGGCGGTGTTCACGCAAGCCTTCCTGCGCCACACGGGGATCGTGACAGGTGCGGACTGGCTTCCGATCGCGCTGATCTCGTGGGCACTGGTCTGGCTGCTGGTCTGGCGTGGCATCAGTTTGACGGCGCGGTCGGTGATCGCGGTGGAGGCCGTCTCGCTGCTGCTGATCGCGGCGCTGATCGTGGTCATCTTCGTGCGGCTCGGCACCGGAAACGCTCCGGGCCTCAGACCCTGACCCCTGATGTGTTCTAGCTTCCGCGTGGAACCGGACTGGCGGCGGTCGGGTTCGCGTGCACCTATGGCATCTTGTCGTTCGGCGGCTTCGAGTCGTCGATCTCAGCTGGCGAGGAGTCATGCCGGCCCACCGAGGTGATCCCGCGATCTATCGTGGCCGCGGTGTTGTTCGGTACCGCCTTCTACGCGTTCTGCGTCAGCGGGCAGGTCCTTGGATTCGGGGCCGGCTCGGCGGGTGTCACGCGGTTCGCGCGTTCGACGGCACCCCTCGGTGATCTCGCGCTCGTCTATGTCGGGCCCGCGATGGCCGCCGTGCTCGACGTCGCCGCCGTGCTCAGCGCGCTGGGAGCGGCGCTCGTTGGCGTGGCCGTCGCGTCGCGAACGCTGCACTGGCTCGCGACCGGATCCTGGCGACTGTCTCGCACCAGACCGGGATCCCGGCCGGCGCGGTGACGGCGAGTATGACGCTGACGTTCGCGCCGCTGCTGGCGTTCGGACTGGCCGGCACCGGTGCACTGCGGCTGTACATGCTCAGCGGTGATAAACGGCGACTCCCGGCCTTTCTCTGCAGCCTCCTTCCCTGCCTCGTCGGGGGCTGGCTCGTGCTCGTGCTCGCGGTCGCGGCCGCCATGCCGCAGCTACGCCGGCGAGTCAGCGAAGGCCTCGCGCGTAGCTGAGTTCGCAGATCGGACGCCGCCGGGCAGATCACCCGGGTGAACGGGCTTAGGCGGGTGATGACCGCTCACCCAGCCTGAAGTGCACAGTGCCAGATATGGACGCTATTCGTTGCCCCGGCCAGGCAGCCATAACCGGCACGATCGAGGAGGCTGATGATGGCTTACCTGAGCGCGAGTGCGGTCCGGGCTGACGCCGTCTTCGCGTCGGACCTGCAGCACCGCGATGAGCCTAGCGCGGGTCAGGTCCGGCAGGCCGTCGCCGCAGCCATCTGGGCGTTCGGCTGCCCGGGCTGTGCCGGACGGGTGGCGCAGGAGTTCGGCGATTATCCCGAGACGGCGATGATCCGGATGCGCTGGGCGCGCAGCGTGGTCCGCGAGGCGTTCGCGGATCCGGCGCCCGGGCCCGGCCCGGGCGCGGGTCTGTCCCGTATCCGGCCCCTGGCGCTGGCCGGTCCCCAAGCGACCGCGAGCGAGGCGTGACATGACCGCGATGATCAGCGACTCCTCCCCAGAAGCGGGCGGCAGGACCAAGCCGCGGGAGCGGCCGGGCGGGCGGCAAGTCCTGCACGGACGTGCGGCCGAACAGAGGATGGTCCGTGATCTGCTCCGGCGTGCTCGGCGGGGGGCGGGCGGCGTGGTGCTGGTGGAGGGGGACCCGGGTACCGGCAGGTCCGGGCTGCTCCGAGACGCCACCGACGACGCAGCGGAGCTGGGCTTTTCGCTGGCCGCGGGGGCGGCGGACCAGCTGGGCCAGGCGATCCCGTTCTTCGCGCTGCGCGCGGCCCTGCGTGAGCCGTTCGCCGGGCTCAGCGCGGATGATCCCGGTCGTGACCTGCCGGATGCGACCGCGTGGCGGATCACCCAGCTACGAGCGCACCTCGAACAGCGAGCCGCCGCCGGCCCGGTCCTGGTCTGCCTGGATGACCTGCACTGGGCCGGCCCGGCCACGCTGGCCGCGCTGCGGGCGTTGCCGCGGGACACCAAACGGCACCGGGTCGCCTGGCTCCTGGCACGGTCAAGCACGCCCCACCGCGCCGCGGAGTACCTGTTCGGTCAGCTGGAGCAGGACGGTGCCGCCCGGCTCACGTTGGGCCCGCTGGATCAGGACGCGGTAGCGGCCATGCTCACCGACGCGTTCGGTGCACCGCCGGACCAGGCCCTGGCCGACCTGGCCCGCGGCGCCGCCGGGAACCCCTCGCTGGTGGCCGAGCTGATCGGTGGCCTGCGCGAGGATCATGCTGTGCAGGTGACCGGCGGACGCGCCGTGCTGTTGTCGGCCAGGCTGCCGCAGCGGATTCACCGCCTCGCGCAGCGGCGGCTCGATGGCCTCAGCCAGCGGGCCCGGCATCTGCTGGTGACGGCGGCGGTGCTGGGCCCGGCGTTCCGGCTGGAAGACGCGGCCGAGATGCTCGGCGCGACCCCGGCCAGGCTGCTGCCCGAAGTCGAGGAGGCGATGGACGCCGCGATCATGACCGCCGCCGGACACGAGTTCACATTCCGCCACCCGCTGCTGCGCCGCGCCGCCGGCGAGTTGATTCCACGGCCGGCCCGCCAGGCGCTGCACCGCCAGTACGGCGAGATCTTGCTCAGCCGGGGCGAACCGGCGGTCCGGGCCGCCGGTCACCTGCTCCAGGCCGCGCATCCGGCCGACCGCGCCTCGCTGGCCGGGCTGGACCAGGCGGCGGCGCAGACGCTGCGCTCAGCGCCCCAGGTCGCAGCCGATCTGGCGCTGCGCGCACTGGAGCTGACCCCTGCGGACGATCCGGATGCGTTGTCCCGCGCGGTGGCCGGCGCCGAAGCCCTGACCGCGGCCGGCGGCTGAACCAGGCCGCCCGGATCGCCCGTGACCTGCTGGCCAAGCCGCTGCCACCGGCGGCCGAGGAGCGGCTGCGGTGCGCCCTGTCCTCGGTCATGTGTGCGCGCGGCCAGGCCCGGGACGCCGCCGACCAGGCCCAGATGGTCCTGGCCCGGCCGCAGCTGCCCGGCGGCTTGCGGGACCAGGCGCTGGCCGCGCACCTGCAGGCCCTGGCCGGGCTGCGCGACGAACTCGCCGCTCCGGTGGCCGACGCCATCCTGGCGGCCCCGGGCCAGCACGACAGCCCCGCCGCCGCGGCGGCCCTGCTCGCCCGCGCGGTCATCAGCTGGGACAGCGGCCAGATCAGCGAAGCGCTCAAGCTGTTGCGCGACGCGGCGCGGCACGGCACCGGGATCACTGCGGATGCCCGCCAGGTCCAGCCGCTGCTCGCGCTCGCCGCCGCCCTGGTCGATCTGCGCCAGCTCGGCGAGGCGGAGGATATCCTCCGCGCCGCGGACCACCCGGCGCTGCACGACATCCCGGCCCGGGCGGCGCTGTCCATCCTGCGGGCCCGCATCCACCTGGCCGCCGGCCAGGTGACTGACGCCGCCGCCGACGCCCAGGCGGCCCTGGCCATCGCACGGACCCTCGGCGCGGATGGGTACGCCGCGACCGCGCACAGTGTGCTGGCCGTGATCGAGCTGCGCCGCGGCGACCTCGCGGCCGCGGCCCAGCACCTCGCCAGCCGCCCCAGGGGAAGCCGACAGTTCGCTGACCTCTACGCGCGCTCCGAAACCGCCTTGGCCGAGGCGCAGATCACCGAAGCGCGCGACGGCCCCGCTGCCGCCCTCAGCCACCTCCGGCCGCTCTGCGTCGATCTGAAGGCCCGGCCCGGGCTCCTGCTCGGCGACCCCGCTCTTGCGGCCTGGCTGGCCCGCACCGCACTGGCCACGGGCGATGGCGAGCTGGCCGCCCGCGCCGCCCGCGCCGCCCAGGACCTGGCGGAAACCCACCCGGGGTTCCCGGCCCTGGCCGCCGCCGCGGCCCACAGCGGGGGCCTGGCGGGCCGCGACCCGGCCCGCCTGGCCGAAGCCGCCACGCAGCACCCCGATCCGTGGGCCAGGGCCTCCGCAGCCGAAGACCTCGCCGTCCTGCACGGTCGGCACGGCGACCCGGACCAGGCCATCGGTCACCTGAAGGACGCACTCGGCGGATACGGCCAGGTCGGTGCCGACCGTGACCAGGCCCGCATCCGGCGGCGGCTGCGCCGGCTCGGCATCCGCCGCCGCCACTGGAGCACCCCCGCCGCCCGGCCCGTCACCGGGTGGCACAGCCTGACCGGCACCGAGCAAGCCGTCGCCGCCCTCGTCGCCGAGGGACTGAACAACAACCAGGTCGCCGCCCGCCTGTACATCAGCACCCACACCGTCGCCCACCACCTGCGCCAGGCCTTCCGCAAGCTCAGCATCGCCTCACGCGTCGAACTCACCCGCATCGTCATCGAGCAGGCCGCGGACGGCTCATGAGTTCTCATCGCCTCCAGCGGCCGCGCCTGCCGGGGACCAGCGGAGCGGGACCGTCGCGGATAGCTGATCTGACGATGTGCGGCCGGGTCGCGGCGGCCAGGCTTTGCCCGTGGGGCAAGCCGCGAGCTTGCCCCCTGACCACCCGCGAACGAGAGGTCCCAGTGCCTGAGCGACCGATCATCGTCTTCGATGTCAACGAGACCCTGCTCGACCTCCAGGCGATCCGCCCCGTCCTTGACTGGATTTTCAGCGACCCCGCGGCCATGCGCCTGTGGTTCGCCGGGCTGATCACCTACTCTGAGGCGCTCACGCTGGCCGCCGTCTACGCTCCGTTCACCGGCACCGGCGGTGCCGTGCTCCGGATGCTCGCTGCCGCCCGCGGCATAACGATCCGTGATGCCGACGGCGCCGAACTCACCGGCCGGTTCCGCCACGATGCCGCCCCATCCCGAGGTCCCCGCGGCGCTGCGCCGGCTCCGCGACCATGGCTTCCGGCTGTTCACGCTCACCGACAACACGCTGGAGATCTCCGGCCGGCAGCTGGATGCGGCGGGCGTGATGGATCTGTTCGAGCGCCGTTTCAGCGTGGATGAGACCGTGCGCCGGCACAAGCCGGCGCCGGAGGCCTACCAGTCGGTGGCCGCCGCGCTCGAAATCGATCCCGGCGGCATCTGCCTGATCGCGAGCCATGTCTGGGACACCCTCGGTGCCGTCGCGGCGAGCTGGCAGGCCACGCTCATTCTTCACGCGGGCAAGCGCCCTGGATTAGGGGGAACGGTGACGACGTCGGAGAATCCCGCCTACTCTCATGATGACGACGGCTATGTGCTGGGCCATACCTCCGGGGAGTACCAGCGACAGCGCTGGCAGGCCCGCCTGTGGGAGGATGTCACCGCCCGGCTGCTCGAGCAGGTAGGCGCCCGCGCCAGCCTCCGGTGCCTGGATGTGGGCTGCGGGTCGGGTGAAGTGATGCGGCTAATGGCCGGGCTGGTTGCGGCGACAGGTCAGGTTACCGGCATCGACCGCGACGACCGGCTGGGCCAAGAGGCGCTACACGTGCTGCGCGACACGGTGCCCGGGCGGTTCGCGTTCGTGCACGCCGACGTGGAGACCACCGATGCGGTGCCTGGTGGCCCGTTCGACCTGGTGTTCTGCCGATTCCTGCTCGTGTTCGCGCATGACCCGGCCGCGCTGGTCCGCAAGCTGTACGCCTGGACACGACCGGGCGGGGTGCTGCTAATGCAGGAATACGATCCGCGTACCTTCGACATCGAGCCTCAGCTGGACACCTGGGACGAGTTCGAGCGGGTCTTGTACGGGTCGTTCAGGCGGGCCGGTGCGCATCCGTACGTCGGACGGCAGCTGCCGCATCTTTTCGCCGCCGCCGGGCTCGGTCCGCCCGACGGGACCGACGTGGCGGGCCTGCTGACCCCGCTGCATGACATCCTGCCGTTGTACGAGGCGGCATACCACAGTCTGCGCCCAGCCGCGCTCCAATCCCGGCTGACTACCGAGGCTGCCGGTGAGGCATTCCTTACCGAGCTAGCCGAGGCGGCGGATCGGCCGGACACCACCGCTATGACACCACTGGTGATAAGCGCCTGGAAACACAAGCCGTTAATCCCGGGCACCTAACTTCAATCGTTCCGGCTGTTTGAGGTCCGGTTACTGGCTGTGCTGCCGCCCGGTTTCGGGCTTGATGCCTGTTTAGCTGCCGGCGGCAGTCGTGTGGTGGTCCCCGGTCTGCCCGGGTGCGCACCGGCTCCGACCGCGCCGGGTGGTCCTCCTTCCTGATGTCGTGCTTGATTGTTGCTGGTCAGGCAGGTGCTGGCAGGGCGCAGAACCGCTGCCAGCAGGCGAGCACCGCGTCTTTCCATGGCCAGTCGCGGCTGATGGCGAGGACCCGCTGGCGGGCGTGGCGGGCGAGCCGGGCGGGGATGTGCCAGATCCGGTAGCGCAGGGTGTCCGGGGCGGCGTCGCGGAGTTCCGCGTCGTCGCACAGGTCCAGGAGGCGGGTCCAGGCTGTGAGGTCGGCGGCGATGTTCGCGGCGAGGACCCAGCCGGCGTTGACCTGCCAGGTTTTCGAGGGCAGGTTGCGCAGTCCCATGGCCTTGGCGGTGCGGATGCCGGCGGTCTCGACGGCGGCGTGGTCGCGGTGGAGCACGTCGATGTACTGCGGGTGGTGGCTGCCGGGGACGCCGCCGATGCCGTCGCCGGGGATGTTCGTGCAGGTGATAGATACTTCCAGCCGGTCCTTTTCTCGTAGTCCGTCAGGTTGCGCAGGTGGCGGCGCGACGGCTTGACTCTGCGGGCGATCCAGCGCAGTCCTCCGGGCTAGTTCCCGGCCCTGGTCATCAGGCCGGTGATCTCGGCGACGTCCTTGTCCTGCTCTGCGCTGCCGTCCTGGGTAGTGCCGGGCTTCCACGCGCCGGCCGGGACCTGGCGGATGACGTCCTCGTCGGCAGGCATGATGGCCCATCCGCAGGTGAACAGCACTTTCTTCTTCGGGGTGGTCAGGGAAAGGAGGTGCTCGATGAGGTCGTGGCTGGCGCCGGCCCCGTCGACGCGGACCAAGACCTTGCGCCGGAACCGGGCTGGGACCTGTCTCAGGGCCGCGGCCAGCACTTCTTTATGGTCGGTGAACGTGTTCGAGCCGGCGTTGCCGGGCCGCAGCAGCATGTTCAGGCACTCGCGGGCGTTCGCGCACCAGCCGGCGAGGGGGTGGAAGCCGTAGCCTTCTTCCACGTAGGGGCAGCTCCTTCCTTGTCCGAGCTGGACGTGACCAGGGTGGCGTCCATGTCGATGACCAGCGACCCGGTCAGCGCCTTGCCGGCGACGGCCAGCCAGGGGAACCCGGCAGGCGTCTTCTCGATGAGGTTCCAGGCGTGCTCGCGGGCCTTCGCCCTCGCCCGGGCGATCCGGTCCAGCATGCGAGGGGTCCCGGCCAGGTCCAGGGCGCGGCGGACTGTGGGGCCGCTCGGGGCGGCCCCCAGGACCGGGGACAGGTGGGAGAGCAGGGCGATGTCGCTCATGGACGTGGCGCCCAGCGCGATCGCGACGGCCAGCGAGGCGAGCACCGTTCCCCGGTCGAGCAGCGGTGACGTGCCCTTCTTCAGCAGGGCGGCGGACAGCCCGGCAGTAAGGCCCAGCTGGTCGGCGGCCTTGCGGAGCAAGATTGCGCCGGCGTGGCCGACGAGTCCCTGCCCGTTCGCGGTGACCTTCAGGGCACGGTCCCACCCGTTAAGCTGCATGGCGAAGAGCGCTCCGGTTCAGGGGTTATGGCGTGTGGTAACCCGTAATCTCCCAGGCCAGGGCGCTTTCGCCGTTAAGGGCGAAAGGGACGGCCGCTTCGCGGCCGTCCCTTTCCCTTCCCGTGTCCTGGCAGACCGCCGCGCACCCGTAAGGTGCGCTGCCCGCAGCGCCGCCACCTAACAAAAACCCCAGCTCATGCCCACCGGAAACCGTCAGCTCGCCCACAGCGCTGAATACCGGAGGTTAACGACTTTTACGGCCCCGGCGAGCACTGGCCGTACCCGATGGGGCCACATCCAGATGCTCGGCAAGTCCGACGACTGGCAGATCAAGGGTGCGGCGCCGCGCGGGTTCGGGTGGGCTCCGTCCGCACCCTACGGCGAGGTCGCCAGGCACTCGATCGACTTCTGGCTGTCCAGCGAGGACCTCCCCCTCGCCGACAGCCGGATCACGCTACGGCGGGACGGCACGATCCGGCTGGCGCTGCAACCCGACAACAAGACCAGCGCGAGCCCCGCTAGCCAACCTCGCTCTCAGCAAGCCCAGCCGGTCGCCTTCGCTCATGGGAATTTAGCCGTCTTGACGATGCTGACGGTCAGGATACCGGCGACCCTGAAGTGGCTCTCATCGTCCGCTCGGGCAGCCGCTCAAGACGGCCACCCACTGGAGGTCGGAATGACCACGTACCACACAGCCAAGGTGGAAGGGCTTGAAGTCTTCTACCGGGAAGCAGGAGACCCCAGCAACGCAAGGCTCTTGCTGCTGGGCGGGTTTCCCGCCTCCTCCCACCAGTTCCGCAACCTCATCCCGGCCCTCGCCGACCGCTTCCACGTCCTGTCACCGGATTACCCTGGCTTCGGGAACACCGACATGCCGGACCCGGCGACGTGGGACTACACCTTCGACCACCTCGCCGAAATCGTCGACGGCCTGCTGACCTCGGTCGGTTTCACCGGCCCGATGGGGATTTACATGCAGGACTACGGCGGCCCGATCGGCAACCGCCTCATCAAGAAGCACCCCGACTGGCTGCAGTGGCAGGTCATTCAGAACGCGAACAGCTACGAAGAGGGCTTCACCGAGACCTGGGACGGCATCCGGCACGTCCTCTGGGCGAACCGGAGCGCTGAGGCCGAGGCACCGCTCGAGGCCTTCCTGCAACACGACACCGTCAAGGCCATCTACACCACGGGCCACCAGGACCCGAGCAAGATCAGTCCCGACAACTGGAACATGGACCTGTTCTTCCTCGCCCGGCCCAACGCCCACCGCGTCCAGCTCGACCTGTTCTACGACTACCGCACGAACGCCGCCCTCTATCCTGAATGGCAAGAGCGGCTCCGCACAGACCAGTCCAAAACCCTCATCTTTTGGGGTCAGGGGGACATCTTCTTCACCCCCGAAGGCGGCGAGGCGTACCTACGCGACCTGCCCGACGCCAAGATGGTCCGGCTGAACTCCGGGCACTTCGCCGTCGAGGACTGCCTCGACGAGATCGCGACCGGCATCAAGGACTTCTACGACACGAATGTTGACCTCGGTCATCCAGGGGCCGGCCGAGTCTGGTTACTGACCGTGCTGGTGTCTGTTTTTGGTTTTCGTGCCCGTTTCCTTTGATCGTGGGCGGTTCCTGACTGGCCCGGTGTGCCCGGGTACGCACCTCCGACCGCGCCGGGGTGGCCTCCTTCGGTGTCGCTGGATGGTTCTGCTGGTCATGCGGGTGCCGGCAGAGCGGAGATGCGCTGCCAGCAGGTGACGAAGGCGTTCTTCCAGCGCCAGTCGCGGCTGATTTTTAGGGTGCGGCGGCGGGCGTGACGGACGAGCCGGGTCGGCACGTGCCACAGCCGGTAACGCAGGGTGTCCGGCTCGGCGTCCTTGAGGTCCTCGATGTCGTAGAGCCCGAGCAGCCGGCACCATGCCTGCAGGTCGGCGGCCATGTTCGCCGCGACGGTCCAGCCGCAGTTGACCCGCCAGGACTTTGACGGAAGGCTGCGCAGGCCGGCGGACTTCCCCGTCCGGACGCCGTCCTTGACGACGGCGTGCTGGCGGTACAGCACGTCGATGAACTGAGCATGCCGGCTCCCGGGAACGCCTTCTAGCAGCACCCACCGGCCCGGCGCGCTGGCAAAGCTGAGCCGGGTTTCCGCGCCGGGTTCCACAGCTTGGTCATTCGCAGCGCCCACCACACACCTCCTAGAGTTATCCGCCCGAGTTAGCCAGTGAAACCGGCCCGCCTACCGTGCTGCCAGGAGTCGCAGTCGGCATCGTCGTGGTCCAGGAACGAATGAGGGATAAACAACCCGGCCTCGTCGACCACCGGCAGGGTGGCGCCGTTCTCTCAGGCGCTAGGAAAATCCGTCAGCCCGCCGTTTCGGCAGCATCGGTTGGCGCGGGACCGGCAGATGACACGCGAACCTGTCGCTCATTGGTCCTACTTCTCAGGCGGGCTCAATCTTGACTCAGGCGCCGCGCTTGGTTCGGGCGGGGTCTTCAGGGTCTGGGTGAGTGACCGTGAGGCTGCGCCGGTTTTGATGTGCGGGTAGTGCAGCTCGAAGGCCGGGCGCTCGGACCGGATCCGCGGGATGCGGTAGAAGTTGTGCCGCGGCGGCGGGCAGGAGGTGGCCCATTCCAGCGAGCTGGCAAACCCCCACGGGTCCTCGACGTTGACCATCTCCCCGAACCGGTGGGTTTTGTAGACGTTGTAGAAGAAGACCAGGATCGACAAGGTCAGCACCCACGACCCGGCCGAGGAGATCTGGTTCAAGATGGTGATGTTGCCGGGCTGGTCCGGGTAGTTGGCGATGCGCCGGGGCATGCCCTCCACGCCGATCCAGAACTGCACCAGGAACGTGACGTTGAACCCGATGAACATCAGCCAGAACTGGATCTTGCCAATCCGGTCGTCGAGCTTCTTGCCGGTCATCTTGGGCCACCAGAAGTAGAAGCCGGCGAACATCGTGAACATGACGGTCGCGGCCATCACATAGTGGAAGTGCGCGACCACGAAGTAGGAGTCGCTGACCGCGAAGTCCAGCGGCGGCGAGGCCAGGATGACGCCGGTGATCCCGCCGAGCAGGAACACGATCAGGAACCCGAGCGTGAACAGCATCGGCGGCTCGAACGTGATCTGCCCCTTCCACATCGTCCCGGCCCAGTTGAAGAACTTCACACCGGTGGGGATCGCGATGAGGAACGACATGAACGAGAAGAACGGGAGCAGCACGCCACCGGTGGTGAACATGTGGTGCGCCCACACCGTCATCGACAGGCCCGCGATCGCGATCGTCGCCGCGATCAGGCCCTTGTAGCCGAACAGCGGCTTGCGGCTGAACACCGGCAGGATCTCCGTCGCGATGCCGAAGAACGGCAACGCCAGGATGTACACCTCGGGATGGCCGAAGAACCAGAAAAGGTGCTGCCACAGCAGCGCCCCGCCGGTGGCCGCGTCGAACACGTGCGCACCCAGGCGCCGGTCCAGCTCCAGCACGAGCAGCGCGGCCGCCAGCGTCGGGAACGCCAGCAGGACCAGCAAGCTGGTCAGCATGATGTTCCAGGTGAAGATCGGCATCCGGAACATGGTCATGCCCGGCGCGCGCAGGCAGAAGATCGTGGTCACGAAGTTCACGGCACCGAGGATCGTCCCCAGCCCGGACAGCACCAGGCCCATGACCCACAGGTCCGCGCCGATCCCCGGCGCGTAGACCGAGCTGGTCAGCGGCGAGTAGGCGTACCAGCCGAAGGCCGCCGCCCCGCCCGGGGCCAGGAAGCTGGCCACCATGATGAGGCCGCCGAACAGGAAGAAGTAGTAGCTCAGCAGGTTCATCCGCGGGAACGCCACGTCGGGCGCCCCGATCTGCAGCGGCATGACCACGTTCGCGAACCCGATGAACAGCGGGGTGCCGAACAGCAGCAGCATCAGCGTGCCGTGCATGGTGAACAGCTCGTTGTACACCTGATCGGAGACGACCCGGTTGTTCGGCTCGAACAGCTGCAGCCGGATGATGATCGCCATGACCCCGGCGATGATGAAGAACCCGAACGAGGTGATCAGGTACATGTACCCGATCACTTTGTGGTCGGTCGACGAAAGCCAGCCGGACAGCACGCCGCCCTTGGTGTCCGTCCGCTGCCGCGGGATGATCGGCGAGCCGGTGGCCGGCGGCTGCTGCTCGATCGTGCTCACTTGGTACCACTCCTGGCTGCGGTCTCCCCCCCGCCTGCCGCTCCGGCAACGCTCTGCTGCAGTGCCGTACCATCACGGCCTCCCGGTGAAAACAGGATGCAGCCAGACTAACGGCCGCACCGCTCACCCAAAAGGGGGTCCTCGGGCATCCGCCGGGCAAACTATTGACCTGGCCGCGCTGGCGCCGCAAGCCTCAGGGCCAAGGCGGCCACTCCCACAACCGCCGGCGAGAACATCCACCGTCACAAATGCCGTTGCCGATAGTACTCCAGCCGCAATTCGTTGTACTTGGCCTGTCTTCGCTGCTGGTGGCTGGTTCTGGCGCGGTGCTGGGGGCGCCTGCGCCACTGGGACCGGCCTGGGCTGCGCTGCGGGCGGGAAACTGGGCCGTTAAGTGTGCCAGGAGACGTCGGGCCTCGCCGAGCGTGAACGGGATGAGGCCGCTACCAGGGCTTTTGGAACGGTCGCCGCGGTGACGGACAGGTAGGCACGTGCGAGCAAGGCCAGCGTGATGCGCCGGTACCAGGCGCCGTGGCGGCGGACCTGGTAGTGGTCCAGGCCGGTCTCGTTCTTGGCGGTCTGGAAGCACTCCTCGATCGCCTAGCGACCCTTTGGCTCAACTGTCGAAGTCGTTGACCCAAAAGGTCGCTGGCGGGCCCCGGCGACCCGGATCAGTTCCTCGTCTGTGGTGGCGGCGGGCGCAGCGCACAGGCAGTAGGCCAGTTCATGCTCACCCTTGGCGTTGTGTGCCAGCGAGCGGCGCACCAGCAGCGACCGGGACCAGCCCGGCGAGGGGTGGTGTCCACGTAGCAGGTCAGCGAGGCGGCCGCCCAGTCAAACAGGCGCGGCCCCTTGGCGCCCTGGCCGGATTGCCCGCGATCGAGGAGAGCTGACCCGCCAGGGTGTGAACGTCAACATCACGCTGCTGTTCTCGATCGAGCGCTATGAGCAGGTGATCGACGCCTATCTGCGTGACCTGTCGACGCGCGCCGGCGCGGGCGTGCCAAGTAGCCGGTATCGCTTTGTCGCGTCATTCGTCCTGTCGCGCGCCGACACCAAGGCCGATGAGCAGCTTGATGCTCACTCGCCGCTGCGCGGCCAGATCGCGGTCGCCAGCGCGCGTGTCGCTTACCGGCGCTACCACGCCAAATTCGCTGGGCCCAACTGAGAGCACCTTCGTGATCTTGGTGCCAGGCCGCAGCGGCCGCTGTGGGCCAGCACGGGGACCAAGAACCCCAATTATTCCGACGTACACTGCGGCTGCCGACGAGGCGCTGGCGTTGGCGCGTGGCGCTGCCGGGTCCGCTCGGCGATCCGTCTCCTGCGCGGCCGGCCCTCAGGCTGAGCAGGTGTGCCCTGAGCATCCAGAACACCCTGACATTGCAGGCAGGGCCGTTCTGGCGGGCGCTCCGGTCAATGTGGCTAACGGTGGTTTGTTGACTTGGGAGCGGGCTGGCGTTATGCCTGGGATCAGTGGCATGACCTGCTGTGGGGTGTGTGATGACACGACGTCGGCCGTGTCCGGTGGCGCCGGGCCCGCTGGAGCAGTATGCGGCCCGGTTTGATGACCTGTTCGGGCGGTTAGCGCAGCGGCGGGGGTTCCGGGAGTACCTGGCCGGGCTGCTGGCGCCGCGGGACCGGAACAAGACGCTGACCGCGCTGGCCGGGGCGGAGCCGGTCACGGGGGCGCAGCATGCTGCGGTGCAGCGGCTGCAGTTCTTTGTGTCGGAGTCGCGGTGGGACGCCGGGCGGGTCAATGACCGCCGGCTGGAGCTGCTGCTGGCCGGTCCGGCGACCGCACCGCACGAGAGCGGGGTGCTGGTGATTGATGACAGCGGGGACCGTAAGGACGGGACGAAGACCGCGCACGTGGGCCGGCAGTGGCTGGGCCGGTACGGCAAGACCGACAACGGGGTGGTGACCGTCACCACCGTGTGGGCTGACGAGCGGGTCTACTATCCGGTGCACGCAGAGCCCTATACCCCGGCCCGGCACTTTGCGAAGGGGAAGAACGACCCGGGGTTCCGCACCAAGCTGAAGATCGGCGCGGACCTGGCCGTCAAGGCCAGGGAAGCGGGGTTCGTGTTCCGGGCAGTCACCGCGGACTGCGCCTACGGCGATCAGGACGGGTTCCGCGGCGAGCTGTCTGAGGCCGGCCTGCCGTTCGTGATGGCGCTCAAGCCGCGCCGCGGCACCTGGGCCTATGGCGCCGATGCGCACACCCCGGTGGACGCGGCCCGTGAGCTGGCCTGGAACGGGCCGGATGACCCCGGCGGCTGGCGGCCGGTGACCCGGGCATTCCGTGACGGGCACACCCAGACCTGGTGGGCCGCCGACGCGCGGCTGGGCTGGTGGGGCCCGGACGGCGCCCGGCGGCTGGTGGCTGTCACCGCCGACCCGGCCACCCTGCCGGGCACGGCCACCTGGTACCTGGTCACCAACCTGCCCCGGCCCGGCGGCCCGCGCGAGGCAGACAGCCCGCACCCGGCCGCCGGACTGGCCGAGATCACGCGGATCTACGGCATCCGGAACTGGACCGGGCAAAGCTACAAGCAGGTCAAAGACGAACTCGGCTGGGCTGACTTCCAGGTCCGCTCCGATGCCGCGATCCGCCGCCACCAGGTGCTGGTCAACTGCGCATTCAGCTTCTGCTGGGCTACCTGGTTCGCCCATCTGCCGCCTGCCGCCACGCCACCGGTCCCGCAAGCCGGCGGCGGAGAGAGGGGGGCCCGAACCAGCCGGGCCGGCCCAGCCGCCGTGCTGGCCCCGGGCACTCCGGGCCGTGCGCGCCTGGCTCACCCCGTGGATCACGCTGCAACGCTGGTGGACCGTATGGTCAAACGCGCCCCCGCCCCCGCAGTTGCAAGCCCTCATCAACTCGGTCACGGCAGGCCACGGCCTCCACCTCTACATCCCGACTTAACAAACCACCGTTAGCGGTAGTTTGTTGACCTCGGAACGGGTTCGCAGTATGCCAGGGAGTAGTGGCATGACCTGGTGTGGGGGTGCGTGATGACGCGACGCCTGCCGTGTCCAGCGGCGCCGGGCCCGCTGGAGGATTAGGCGGCCCGGTTTGATGACCTATTTCATTCTCTGGCGCAGCGGCGGGGATTCCGGGAGTACGTGGCCGGGCTGCTGGCGCCGCGGGACCGGAACAAGACGCTGACGGCGCTGGCCGGGGCCGAGCCGGTGACCGGCGCGGGCCATCCGGCGGTGCAGCGGCTGCAGTTCTTCTTGTCCGAGTCGCGGTGGGATCCCGAGCAAGTTAATACCCGCAGGCTGGAGCTGCTGGCCGCGGATCCGGCGACCGCGCCGCACGGCGGCGGGGTGCTGGTGATCGACGACAGCGGGGACCGCAAGGACGGCACCAAGACCGCGCACGTGGGCCGGCAGTGGCTGGGCCGGTACGGCAAGACCGATAACGGGGTGGTCACCGTCACCACGGTGTGGGCCGATGAGCGGGTCTACTATCCGGTGCACGCGGCGCCCTACACGCCGGCGAAGCACTTCGCGAAGGGGAAGAACGACCCGGCGTTCCGCACCAAGCTGGTGATCGGCGCGGATCTGGCGATCAGGGCCCGGGACGCGGGGTTCACGTTCCGCGCGGTGACCGCGGACTGCGCCTACGGCGATCAGGACGGGTTCCGCGGCGAGCTGGCCGACGCCGGGCTGCCGTTCGTGATGGCCCTCAGGCCCCGCCGCGGGACCTGGGCCTACGGCGCCGATGCGCACACCCCGGTGGATGCCGCCCGCGAGCTGGCCTGGGGCGGGCCGGATGATCCCGGCGACTGGCACCCGGTGACCCGCAGCTTCCGCGACGGGCATGCCGGAACCTGGTGGGCCGCCGACGCGGCGCTGGGCTGGTGGGGGCCCGATGGCGCCCGGCGCCTGGTGGCAGCCACCGCCGACCCGGAGACCTTGCCGGGCAACGCCACCTGGTACCTGGTCACCAACCTGCCCCGGCCCGGCGGCCCGCGCGAGCCAGACAGCCCGCACCCGGCCGCCGGCCTGGCCGAGATCGTGCGGATCTACGGCATCCGCAACTGGACCGGGCAAAGCTACAAGCAGGTCAAAGACCAGCTCGGCTGGGCCGACTTCCAGGTCCGCTCCGACACCGCGATCCGCCGCCACCAGGCCCTGGTCAACTGCGCGTTCTCATTTTGCTGGGCCGCCTGGTTCGCTGATCACCCGCCGCAGGATGCCACGGCACCGCGACCGGCACCCGGCCGCGGAGAGAGGGGGGCCGCACGCCGCCTTACCGCCGGCACCGTCCTGGCCGCGGGCGCTGCGCGCCATACGCGCCTGGCTTTCCCCCTGGATCGCACTGCAACGCTGGTGGCCGGCATGGTCCAAGGCGCCCCCGCCACCACAGCTGCAACCCCTGATCAACTCCGTCGCGGCAGGCTGCGGCCTGCACCTCTATATCCCAAATTAACAAACTACCGTTAGAGGGTGATTTCCAGTGTTTGCATGCCGCCGAAGTCCATCCACATGCGTCCGTCGTCTTTGACGATCTTGACCAGGGTGTTGTCACAGTGCGGGCAGCGCAGCACGATCCCGGCGCCCTGGAAGGCGTGCATCGCCCCGACCGGCCCGGCCGTCCCGCAGTGACCGCAGGTTCCGGTGGCGGTTGTCATCTCGACGGCGAACACCTCGCTAAGCATGCCCGCCACCGCGTTGCCGTCGAGCATCAATTCGTCCATGTCAGCTTCCTGTCGGCCCGAACCGCTCGGTCTTGATGTGCTGCGGCTGGTGGCCGAGGCCTACCAGCGCTTCGGCGACGGCCTCGACGAACGGTGTCGGGCCGCAGACGTAGATGCGTGGCTGCTGCTGTGGGCCCGGGCCGACTTCGGCCAGCATGCCGGCGTCGACGCGGCGCGCATATCCCGCCCAGCCGGGCGGCTGTGACGCGGTCAGCGTGTGCACGACGGTGAGGCCGCCGCCGTTGCGCGCCTTGAGCTCGTCGCGGTAGATGATGTCATCCCAGCCGCGTGAGGATAGCAGCAGCCGCGTGTCCACCTCGGTCCCGGCGGCGGCGCGGAGCCGGATCATCGCCATCAGCGGCGCGACGCCCGATCCGCCGGCGATCAGCAGCAGCGGGCCGCCGTCCGGTGGCTCCCAGACGAAGTAGCCGCCGACCGGGCCGCGCAGCTCGATCTGGTCGCCTGGGCGTAGTTCGCCGGTCAGGTAGGGCGAGACCTCGCCGTCGCCGATCCGTACCACGGTGAGCTGGAGCCGGGTGCCATCCGGCGCTGAGGCGATCGAGTAGCTGCGCTCGGCTTGGTAGCCGTCGTCCGCGGTCAGCCGGACGTCCACGTGCTGCCCGGCGCGGTGGCCGGGCCAGCCGGGGACGTCGAGGGAGATCGTCTTGACGTGGGGTGTCTCCTCGACCACGCCGGCGACGTCCGCGACCTGCCAGGTCAATCGCCCCAGTACCGTTGTTCCCTCCACGGGTCTCCGTAGTTGTGGTAGCCGTTGGTCTCCCAGAAGCCGGGCTCGTCGGCCGCCGCCAGCCTCAGCCCCCGCACCCATTTCGCGCTCTTCCAGAAATACAGGTGGGGCACCAGCATCCGCGCCGGGCCGCCGTGCTGGGGCTCGAGCGGCTCACCGCCATAGCTGAACGCAACCCACGCCTTGCCGCCCATGAGGTCCGCGAGCGGCAGGTTGGTCGTATAGCCGCCGTCGGAGAACTGGACGACGTACTCGGCCGCGGTCTCGATTCCCTCCAGCAGGGTGTCGATGGAGACGCCCTGCCATATGGTGTCCAGTTTGGACCACTTGGTCACGCAGTGGATGTCACGGGTGACGTCCTCGGCCGGCAGGGCGCGGAACTCATCCCACATCCAGCGGCGCGGCTGATCTACCTCGCCCACGATGGTGAAGCTCCACCGATCCAGCGGCGTATGCGGCGTCGGGCCCGCGGACAGGACGGGAAAATCCCTGGTCACATACTGGCCCGGCGGCACCCGGCCAGGCGGGGCGTCGCCGCGGCGGCCCCGGAAGCCCCGGGAGATGATCGGCGGCATCTGCCCTCCCCAGTAGAGCCCCATCCTCTCCCCAGCACCCCAGGCCTGGCAAGCGCTCATCTCAGGCCCGTGCTGAGCGGCGATCTTACCCACCTGCGCACATGCCGCCGGAATCCCTATCCGAGGTCACCGACCCATCCAGCCCGGCGCCGAACGCCCATCACAGGGCCGGCCCGCACGCAGGCATCTGCGGCCAGCGCTGCTGTTGGGCAGCTGGCGGAAGGCTCGCCGCTTGGCTCTGAGGCGGTGACCGGGTGCCTACTCCCTTGGCGGAAGATCCGAGCCTGATGGGACGCGTACATGCATGCGCCCGGACTGGGTGTGAGGGTAGTGCAGGTCGAAGGCGGTCCGCTCGGAGCGGATCCGCGGGATACAGGTGAAGTTGTGCCGGGCCGGCGGGCACGAGGTGGCCCATTCCAGCGGGTTCGCATCCCCATGGGTCGGCGGCGGTGACCTGCTCACCGTGCTTCCAGGTCTTGTAGATGTTGTAAGGAAGACGAATGTGGACGCGCCCCAGGATCCACGAGCCGGTGCTGGAGATCTGGTTCAGCGTGGTCACGTCGGCCGGCAGGAACGGGTAGCTGGCGGGTGAATTTCGGCCAGCAGAAGTAGAACCCGGCGAACATGGTGAACACCACGGTGGCGAACAGCACGTAGCGGAAGTGGGCGACCATCAAGTAGGAGTCACTGACGTGGAAGTCCAGCGGCGGGGAGGCCAGGATGACCCCGGTCAGCCCGCCCAGCAGGAACAAGACCAGGAACCCGATGGAGAACAGCATGGCCGGCTCGAAGGTGAGCTGCCCGCGCCACATGCTGCCCACCCAGTTGAAGAACTTGATCCCGGTGGGCACCGCGATCAGGAACGTCATGAGCGAGAAGAACGGCAGCAGCATCGCGCCGGTGGTGAACATGTGGTGCGCCCACACGGTCATGGACAGCCCGGCAATGGCCAGCGTCGCGCCGACCATGCCCCTTTGTAGCCGAACAGCGGCTTGCGGCTGAACACCGGGATCACCTCGGTGGCGACGCCGAAGAACGGGATCGCCACGATGCAGGCCTCGGGATAGCGGAAAACCAGAACAGGTGCTGCCACATGACCGCGCCGCCCGACCAAGCGGAGAGCACCTGCGCGCCGAGCTGGCGGTCGATCTCGAGCACCAGCAGCGCGGCGGCCAGCACCGGGAACGCGATCAGCGCCATGACGCTGGCCGCCAGCACGTTCCAAGTGAAGATCGACAGCTGGAACAGGGTCACACCCAGCGCGTGCATGCAGATGATCGTGGTGACGAAGTTGACGCCCGACAGGATCGTGCCCAGCCCGGACAGTACCAGGCCTGTGATCCACAGGTCACTGCCGATGCCCGGCGAGTACACCTGGCTGGTCAGCGGCGAATATGCGTACCAGCCGAACTGCGCGGCGCCGCCCGGGTCAGGAAGCTGACCAGCAGGATCAGGCCGCCGAACAGGAAGAAGTAGTAGCTGGGCAGGTTCAGCTGGGGGGAGTCGACGTCGGGCGCGCCGATCTGCAGCGGCATGATCTCGTTGGCGAACCCGACGAACAGCGGGGTGGCGAACAGCAGCAGCATGATCGTGCTGTGCATGGTGAACAGCTCGTTCTACTGCTGATCCGAGACCACATGGTTGTCCGGGCCGAACAGCTGGGCCCGGATGATCATGGCCATCAGGCCGGCGATCAGGAAGAACCCGAACGACGTGATCACGGTACAGGTGGCCGATGACCTTATGGCCGGTGCAGGAGAGCCAGCTGGCCAGGCAGCGAGCCCTTGCGGTAACCGCCCGGCGCAGCAGGCGGCCCAGCGCGTGCCGGCCAGGTGAACGTGGTCACCGGGTATCCCGAGTGACTTGTGCCGCGCGCTTGCACGGCGCCCGCGCATGCTCCCTGCAACACTGCTGATTTCGCCGCCGGCCAAAGCCCCCCGGCTGCCGGAAACGGCATGCACATTCCCAGGGACCGGTAAGGGCGGGCGCGCGACCAGCCCTGCGCACCACGTTACAGCGCTCGGCACCACACACACGGACAGGGGAGCGCAGCATCCAAACTCCCACACATAGCTACTGAATCGCCCGCCTAGATGCAGGCAGGGCGCCGCTACCTGGTGCTGGCACAGGATACCCGGCCACGACCTGGTCAAGATCGCGGCTGGCCAGCCAACCCCAGTCTCATGCCAAGCCAGCTCGCAAGAGCCTGGCCGGCACCAGCCAGGCCTCAGCGCGAAGCCTCCCGGGCCGGGGTACCTGGCTAGCTGCTGGTGCGCAGCTCGCCGTTGAGGCCGTCGGGGTAGAACCCGCCGGAGGTCGCCTCGCTGGGAGTCAGGTAGACGATATTGAGGACCTGGCCCGGGGTGCGGCCAAAGGCGACGCCATTGTCGTCGTCGGGCACGATGTTGGCCTCCCCGCCCAGGGTGAGCCCCTGGTCGAGGTGGGTGCCCGGGTTGAGGCTCGCGCGGGCTCTGGAGATCGCATCGGCGTCCTCGGCCCCGCCCCGCTCATACAGCACGGTGCGCACGGTGGCTGCGTGGTAAGCCTCCACGGCGAGGATGCCCGCGGCGGCGTCGAGGTAGGTCTTGTTGCTGATCAGCGGCGCGGCGCCCTTGAACGCGGTGACGCCGACGTCCTCGAAGAGGAACGCGCCGCGCAGGAAGTTGTCCTCGCTGGCGTACACGTCGAAGGTTTCACCCGCCGTGATCAGGCCCGCCGCCATTGCCGCGTCGGTAAAGCTCTGCTGGATATTGATGGCCGGGCGGGCGACAGCCGCCGATCCGAGCGCAGAGCGGAAGAAGGCCACATGCTCGTATTCGTCGCGGGCGATCTCGGCAGCGAACTGCCGGACCGGCCTGCTGCCGAACCCCACCTCGCGGCCGCCTTCCACGGGCCCGCGCTGCCCGGTGCCGTGGGTCATGTCCTCGGGCAGCCCATGCCCGTGCACGGCATAGGAGTAGAACTCTGCTTCGAGGTACTCCAGGTTCAGCGCGAAGTTGAGGATCGCGCTGTCGGAAATCGCGTCTGCCTCACCCGCGGGCGCCGCTAGCGCCGGGGTCGCCATCGATCTGAGCAGGCCCGCGCCGACCAGGCCCAGGCCCGCCGCGCTCGCGGCCCGCACGAAGCGGAACCGGTCCGCCCGGTTCTCCGCGCTGCGGTTTATCAGCTCACGCACATACTTCTTCCCGAACATTCTTGTCTCCTCCTGACGTGATCGTGCTCATGGTGTTCCCTCTTCAGACGGGCCATTCTGCTGCCCGTCCTGTCACAGGAGTTACACCGTTGTTCTTTTGTTCTTTACAATTCCTGATCGGCCGGAAACACCGTTAAGATCCATAATCCCCCAGGACATGCTTGACCAGTTGTTCTCGGGACATGCTTATCGCGCGGCATGATCGTTTCTTCTGGCCCTCGGGGAACCCCACATTGACAGGTGGCATGCTTAGCGATGACGAACGCTCCTTCGAATACTCCAGGGTCGCGAGCTTGCATGCGTGATGCTCAGGCGGTCCGGGCCTTGGGTGGCGCGCAAGCTGCGGGCGGCGAGCTGGCGGATGGTGATGGTGAGGGCAGCGGTGGCGAGAGTTGGCCAGGTCGGGGGACCGACCAGGCGGAGCAGGCTGGCCGCGGTGAAGAAGTCGAGCAGGAGGGCCAGCGACAAAGAGATCTGCCGGGTCCTGGCCAGCGCCAGGGCGGCTACGACGAGCCCGGCGGCGGTACTGAGGAGGGCGGCGTCGTGGACGATGGCGGTCATCAGGGTTTCCAATCCGGCTCAGGTCGATCGGAGGCCGGCTTGGCCACGGACGCCGTCCCGGAACCGGGGCCGGCGTCAACTCCCGTGCTGCGGTGATCGCCCGGGTCCGCCTGGCCGTCGATTCGTTGCGTAGCGGCGGACTGATCGGCCCGGACGAGCTCGCGCTGCTCTTTGATCTCCCGGCCGAGGAAGAAGTTGAGCGCTGTCCGGATGGCCGCGATTGCAGCCAGCTGCGCCAGCTGGGTGAAACTAGGTGCCACGGCCGTGCGGAGAATGTCGGCAGCGAGCTGGAACTCGAGCCCGAGGGCCAGGAAGCGGCCCAGGCCCAGGCGCACCGGGGCGAACGGATCCATCCCTTCCCGCCGCACCGAGACGAAAAGGAAGCGCCCGAAGGCGATCACTGCCCCCACGAAGATGACCACCGCGCCGCCTGCCTCGACAACCCGCACGGCGACATCGACGACGTCAAGCAGCTGCTGCTCCCCCAAGCCAGCGGCGATGATCATCGTTCTGCCTCGCCGGGGTGAGCGGTGAGGTCTTTCATTGGCTCGGTCCTTTCAGGGCGAGGCCAGCTACCAGTGATCGGACGCGTCGTACTCGTCTGCTATCGCGTGGTCTCCTCGTTGTCCGGCCGGATCGTCATCGGGCCGCTTCCACGCCGGCCCGCCCAAGCTGAACTTCTCCCGGCGGCCTCTCGGGAACCTCTCGAAGACCTCTCGCGATAGCGGCTCCCCGCGGATGCCGGGTGGGGTGTCGCTCGCAGTAACGGCGGACGGTCACCACCGCTCTCCGAAACCGCTAGCGTCGAGCTGTCAGATCAAAGACGGTGAAAGTGAGAGCCGATTCGCGAATCCAACCCGGCCCTCAAGGTGAGAGCCTGCAGCTAACTGCGGGGCCATGGCCGCGACAAACCTGTGGGAGCCTTAGCTCATGCCGCCGCGCGGCGGTGGGCGCTGCGGTCCTTGGTGAAGATCACCACCAGGCCGTTCGGGTCGGGGGCAAGCGCCATCATGTCGGTCGGGGTGTAGGTGCCGTCCTTGTTCCGGCAATTGAATAGGGCGCTCCACCCGAGCTGCTCGCTGCGCACCTGCCTCACCCAGTCAATCAGCTGGGGAAACTCAGCCGGGTGGATGACCGAGACCGGTGTGGCCAGCAGTTCGTCGTGACTGTATCCGAGCCACTCGCAGGCCCGGTTGGCCTCCACGATGCGGTCGTGAAGCGGGTCTATCACATAGATGGGGTGATCTACGGTGTCGAAGCCTGGCACGGTCCGCGGCTCCCGTGCTCCGGGTGCCGCCTGGGCCTGCTCGGCCCGCTCGGTAAGGAAGCGCCGGCGGGCGGGTGACAGGCTTTCCCGCAGCACCTCACGGACCATCCCGTACCTGAATCCGTAGGTGAAGCCGGCGGCTTCCAGCACCCGGTGCTCCCGCAGGCCTTCCAAGCGGCCCAGGACCTCGTCAAGCCCGTGACCCACCACGTGGGCCACCACGGCGGGGTCGAAGGGCTGGTCCAGGGCCGAGGCACAGACCAGCAGGGAGTATGCCTCCGGGCCTTCGGCCCGGCACCGGGCAAGCAGCACGTCGGTCAGGGAGGCGACGACCTGGCTCCGGTCACCGGCGGACAGGGTGGCGGAGAGGAGCCAGGGGTGACCACGGGTCGCGGCATGCAGGTGCTCTAGGCCGGCCTCGGCCAGCTCGTCGGGGCTGAGGGGGGACAGGGTGACCCGGTCCGAGGCCGGAAGCTGGTGGAGGGCGTGGCTGGAGAGCGCCTCCTCGATCCCCAGAGTCGCGACCACGGCTCCGGGGACGGCGGCGGATCGCCGGTGCAGGTACGCCAGGGCCGCCAGCGTGGCCGGATCGGCCCAGTGCAGGTCATCAAGGAGAAGCATCAGGGGGGCGTGGGCCCGCCACAGTCCGACGACCGACTCGAGCACCGCCGCCTCCGGTGGCCGGGGGCCGGCCTGGGCCAGGCCGAGCTCGGGGAACACCGCGGCCAGGGCGGGCATGCCGGCGTCGGCGATGGCTGAGCCGCCGATCGCTTCGCGCAAAGCAGAGGCCAGGGGGACATAGGGAAGGTGGCGCTCGAGCTCGGTGCAGGTGCCACGGCCCACGCCCACCCCGGGCAGGCGGGCCGCCAGCTCGTCGAGCAGCCGGGTCTTGCCCACCCCGTGTTCTCCCTCAACCACCACGACGGCCAGGGTCGAGTCGCAGGCCTCCCCGGCCAGGGCCTCCAGCCGGGTCAGCTCGGCCCGGCGCCCGACCAGGGGTGCATTCCTGGGCGGGGAGGGGGGCGCTTGGCGTTCCAGGGAGCGGGGCAGCAGGGAGACGGGGTCCTCCTGAGCCAGGATGGCCGCCTGGACCTGCCGGGTCCGGGGGGTGGGCTCCAACCCGAGATCTTCCGACAGCAGGGACCGCAGCCGCTGGTAGCCGGCCAGCCCTGCCCGCTGCTCGCCCTGGGCGTAGTGGGCCAGCATGGCCAGCCGGTGGGCCTGCTCGGCGTAGGGATCGATGGCCATGGCGGCCAGAGCGTGTTCGATGGCGGACCTGGTGTCCCGCTCGGCCAGGGCCGATTCGGCCGCGTCCAGACGCACTCCCAGCAGCCGGGCCCGGTATGTGCGGCGCAGTTCCTCGGCCCAATGCGCATAGGGCTCGTCCTCTAGCACCTCGCCCCGGGCCGCCATCTGCACGGCCTCGCCCAGCAGTTTCCGGGTCACTCTGGTGCCGGTCCTCCCGGCTGCGGTGATCCGCTCATCGAAACGGTCGAGATCGAGGTCGACCTGCCCGGCAGCCAGCCGGTAGCCGCCCGGTTCGGTGACAACCAGCTCTCGTCCCCGCCCGCCGGGTCCCAGATGGCGGCGCAGGATGAAGACGTAGTTCTCCAAGGCGGCAAAGGCCCGCTTGGGCAGGGCCTCGCCCCACAACTGATCGGCCAGGCGGTCCTTGGTCACCCCGTGGCCGCGGGCCACCAGCAGCAACTCAAGCACCTGCTTGCTCTTGGTGCCACCGAGGTCACCGGGGCCGAGACGGCGCTGACCCCCAGTCAGTTCGATGGGGCCAAACAATGTGGCCTTCATCGTCGCCGACTCCCCAGAAGGGCTGGCCTCGCGCATGGGCCAATGATCTCATCCCGGGCCCATCGCTGCTCAGGCGGCTGGTCGAGAACCCATCCCCGCCGGGGCGATCAGCAAGCACCGGGGCCGCCGCCGGCATCATCTCGCCGAAGAACAGCGCGCGCACTCTGGGGCGGCCTCCTGCGAGGTCTACGAGAGGTTCCCGAGAGATCCCGGGCCGATCCTGACTGACCTATGGACCTTTACAGAACCTATCGACGTCCGGGGCGACGAGGCCGCCAAGCGGCGCACTGCTCCCCGGGCGCGCTGATTGCCGACCGTATCGAGGGGAGCAACCTCTGATGTCCCATCACTTCGACACGCCGACCGGCCGCGAGGACCCGCGGCTGAACCTGTGCGACCTCTATCTCTTCCCGGGTGCCCCCGGCACCACGGCCATGGCGATGACCGTTAACCCCTCGGCCATCCCCGGCACGGCACCGTTCCGAGACGAGGGTCTCTACGTCTTCCGGTTTGACACTGACGGCGATGCTCGTGAGGACGTCTCCTTCAAGGTCCGTTTCGGCGACCTCGTGCACCGCGGCACCGGCAGCCACCCTGGGCAGGCAATTGAGGTCCGCCGGGCCACCGGCGCGGACGCAGGCCGCGGGACCGACGGTGAAGTGCTCGCCAAGGGCGTCACCTTCGAGATCACAGCCGGAAACGACGGCATGCTGGCCTACGCGGGCGTGACCCGGGACGTGTTCGCGGGCGACGGCACGGCCCTGGAGGCGTACGAGGCCGCCTTCGCCCAGGGCAAGTACACCCCCGAGGCGTTCCAGAATCACGCCAACCTGTTCGCGGCCCGTCACATCGCCGTTATCGTCGTCGAGGTTCCCACCGAACTGATCGGGAAGGGACTGGTGCACGGCTGGGCCACCATCTCCCTGTCCGGGCACGCCCCGCAGACGCAGGTCGCCCGCTGGGGACTCCCGCTGCTCACCCACCTGTTCATCAGGGATCCGCAGATGCGCGAGGACTTCAACCGCACCGCACCTTCGGGTGACAACGACCCCTTTACCAGGCGCATCGCCGACGTGGTCCGCGAGACTACCCGGCGGGCAGGCACGGCCGCCGACCCCGCCAGCTACGCCCAGAGACTGGTGGCCAGGTTCGGCACACTGACCCTGCCCTACCAGCTCGGCACCGCGGCCTCATTCGACTACACCGGATTCAACGGGCGGGCGATGGCTGACGACGTCATGGATGTCATGCTGTCCCTGATGGCGAACACCGCGCTCGGCGACGGCGTTGCTCCCGACCCCGCTCTCATCCACGCCGATTTCCCATACTTCAGCCGGGCAGCCTGAAAGAGGGCCTGACCAGATGACCGCAACTCAATCATTCGACGCCGGGATCGCCCGCCAGATCGGGCGCTACGCCGATGCCGTCCGGGTACCCGCCGGCCACGACCAGATCATCGTCTCCGGGACACCAGGGCTTGCCCCGGGCGGCTCACTGGCGGACGACATGACCGGGCAGGCCACCCAGGCCTGGCAGAACATCGAGACGATCCTGAACCAGGCCGGTGCGAGCCTGCCCGACATCGTCAGCGTCCGGCAGTGGCTCACCAGCGCCGAGGACACCCGGGCCTACGTCGACGTCCGGAGCAAATTCATCACCCACAAGCCGGCCTTCATGCTCGGGGTGATCCCCGGGCTGGTCCGGCCAGGCTTCCTGGTCGAAATAGAGGTAGTAGCCGCCGTCCCTGCGGGCAAGGCGAGCCGGAACCAGCAGGGCTAGCCATCGTCCGGCCCGTCAGTTCTGTACAGGTGTGACCTGGCCGCCGATCCAAGCCCGGCGGGCCGATCGGCCCCAGGCCTGCCTCCCGCCGTACCGGCTCGCCTGCGTGCCGACATCCCGCGCAAGGTAGGCCGCATCGGCATCACGCTGAACGGTTCATGCCGGAATCGGCGAAACGCCGGAGATCACGATGAACGGAACGACCTACCAGTCAGCCGATGTTGGCGGGCTCTCGATCTTCTACCGTGAGGCAGGTCCGCGCCGGGCGCCCACTTTGCTTCTTCTGCACGGATTTCCTTCGTCGTCACGCATGTATGAACGCTTGTTCGCCCGGCTGGCTGACACGGTTCACCTCGTAGCTCCCGACTACCCTGGGTTCGGCCACAGCGACGCGCCCAGGCCGACGGCTTTCGACTACACCTTCACCAACCTCGCCCGGACCATCGAACTTTTCACGGACACCATCGGACTTGACCGGTACAGCCTGTTTCTCCAGGACTACCACGGGCCGGTCGGCCTGCGCCTAGCGGTGGCCCGCCCCGATCGACTGCAGGCTCTCGTGATTCAGAACGCCGCCGCTCACGAAGACGGGCTGGGCCCCCTATGGGACACCCGCCGCGACTTCTGGGCCGACCGTGCACGCCACGAGACAGCCCTGCGGGAGAACTTCCTGTCCCTCGCCGCCACCCGGCAGCGGCACCTGGGCTCAAGCCCGAACCCCACGGCTTACGACCCCGACCTGTGGACCGACGAATTCGCGTTCTTGAACCGGCCCGGCCAGGGCGACATCCAGATGGACCTGTTTTATGACTACCGCACCAACGTCGCCAGCTACCCTGCCTGGCAGGAATGGCTTCGCCGCCACCAGCCGCCGCTTCTGGTGCTCGGGGGCCGCTACGACCCGTCATTCCAAGTCCAGGAAGCCGAAGCATATCGGCGCGATATACCCGATGCCGAGATCCGCATCCTCGACGCCGGCCACTTCGCCCTCGACGAGCAAGCCGGCCCAATAGCAGACTGACCCGGAGGTTCCTGACCCGCTACGTCCAATCCTGATACTCCGCAACTGCCTCAATTTGCTGGGACGCAGCAGGTAAGGCCAGATCTCTCCCGTAGTCAATCCTTCGTTTCCGGCGCCGGGCCTCAGCTCGCCCGATGAAGATCGGCGGCTACTGCGGATGGATCCGGACGAGGCTGGCCGGGCTGGACGCCGGGCAGCCGCCATTCGGGGTGACCCGCCGTTACCCGTTCATGTCCCGCCCGGCCGACTCCTCTGCCATGTACTGTGCGTACCAGTCCGGCCAGCCCGGGTCAGGATGACCGATCTCCTTCTCGTGCCTGCCGTGCGCCGCCGCCGCCCGGCGTAGCGCGTCGGCCAGGGCGGCCACCGAGCCGTAGGCCGCCAGCACAGAGATCGCCCGGCCCGGCACGCGGGTGGTGACCTCCTGGACCAGCCAGCCGTTGCCGTCCGGGTCGTTGAACGAGACGTACGAGCCAAAGCTCTCGTGGCCCGGTGCCGGGCCGGGGACCCGCTTGGCGCCATCCAGGTGAAATACCCCGCTCACTTCCGCGCCGCGCCCGGACAGCTCGGCCTGGGCCGCGTCGATGTCGTCCACCACCAGGTCCTGGCCCGGCGCGATCCCGGTGCTGAAGAAAACTGAGCACGCCGACCCCGGCGGGGTCACCTGCACCGACCGCGTGCCATCCTCGTCGCGGACGTCGAAATCCAGCCGCCACCCCAGCCCCTGATAGAAGTCCCTGGCCCGGTCCATGTCAGAGACGGGTATTCTCACGACCTCAAGCCTGTAGTCCACGGCCTTACTCCTCTCCAGCTGCCACCAGTGGCCTGCGGGCCACCGCGGTTGCCCGCCGCACCCAGTTCCCGGCCGCGCACCGCCGTTGCGCTCATCACACCCTCCCCGGCACCTGGCGGTCAATCACCGTCCTGCCTGCAGGACGGACAGACATCACCCGGCTCAGGTGGAGCTGGTCGTGCTCTTAGGCTACGATCCGGCAGGGCGAACAGTCATCTACGGGGGTGACCTCACCCAGCGCGGAAGTATCAGCCCTCCACGGGAGGCGTGCCGCCTCCGTGCACACCGGAACAACCAGCGCAACCGGCAGAGGACCTGGCCCGGCGAGCCGCATAGCTGCTCTGTGGTCAGTGAGTCCGCCTTGGCGGGCCGAGCAGGCTGATGACCTGATCTGCACAGTGATGACCTGAGAGGTCCGGTCGTTGCGCAGCATCACCCTGGTTCCCGCGAGCTCGGCAACCTCGACCAGGTCTCCTTCGTACAACAGGTGAGTCCCCGGCACAGTGTCAAAGACCGGTCGGTCACCTCGCCATCTCCTTCCGCGCCCAGACCGAAGTGCCTGCCGACAGCGGGCTGGCCAGGTCCGCTACCAGCCGTCCCTCGCACAGCAGGTGCATCACGACGGGCCGGATCACGGCTGGCGAGTGCTCGCTGGACAGTGCCCGTTCGATCGCACCAATTGACGGCTGTTGCCTGGCGGTGTCGAACACCAAAGGAATCAAAGGTGCGGCAATGACCGCTCGCCGGCGATACCCAGTCAGGAAAGGTACGTTATCCAGCAGCCACGGATCCGCGCCTGACCAGGGCCTCGAACTCCCAGCCCCGCCACCCGTGTCAACGGCCATGGGGAAATCCGGTTTGGCGGTCTGGTCTTCTCCGGGCTGGCGGCCACCAGATTTCCAGGCTGGTGGCCGCGGTTCTCCCGGCGGACGGGCGTTAGGTAGCCAGCGGGATCACCCCCTTGCCGGCGAGGGCCTCGGCGAGGCGGTGCGAGTCGCCCTTGGTCAGCACGAGGTGGGCGTGGTGCATCAGCCGGTCGACGGTCGCGGTGGCGAGGGTCTTCGGCATGATGGTGTCGAACCCAAGCTCTCGTTGGAGGCGATGGCAACATTGGCCTTTTCCTCCCTTTCCGTCAGGACCTGGAACAAGAGCTCGGCGCCGCGGCGGTCGAGTTCCATGTAGCCGAGCTCGTCAACGCAGAGCAGGTCGACGCGGCCGTAGCGGGCGATGGTCTTGACAAGCTGCTTGTCGTCGGCGGCCTCGACTAGCTCGTTGACGAGCTTGGCGGCCAGGGTATAGATGACATGCATCGGGCCGGGCTGAGCTGAGGCCGGTGCTTTCCGTGCGAGACCTCCTCAGCTCAGACGCGTCACGATTGACCGTGTAGGCATTCGCGCGGGGTGCTGGCCCCGCTGGAGCTTGAGGAGGTCCCGATGCCCATCGTAGGCGGGCTTGACATCCACCGGAAGCAGCTGACGTTCGACTATCTCGACACGGTGACCGGGGAGGTGCAGCGCGGTCAGATCGCTTCGGCTGACCGGGTGCATCTGCGGGCGTGGCTGGCGCGGTTCGCTGGCCGCGACGACGTGGGGTTCGCGCTGGAGGGGTGCACCGGCTGGCGGTATGTGGCCGAGGAGCTGGCCGGGGCCGGCGTCGCGGCGCATGTCGCCGAGCCGGCTGATACCGCGTTCGCCCGCGGCCGTAAGCGGCACGCCAAGACGGACAAGACTGACTCGCGGCACCTGCGGGAGCTGCTGGCCGAGGGCCGGCTGCCGGAGTGCTGGATCCCGCCATCGGTCATCGTGGAGTGCCGGGCGCTGCTGGAGACCTACCACGATCTGCGGGCCGAGCACACCGCCTGGGTGCAGCGTATCCACGCGGTGTTTTTCCACCAGGGCGCCCCGGCGCTGGGCGATGGCGCGCTGCGCACTGGCGGCGACCTGCAGGCGGTGCGCGCATCGGCCGCAGCGCACCTGTCCCCGGCCGGGCAGCTGCAGGTCGCCGCCGCGCTGGAAATGACCGGTGCGCTGGAGGCCCGCCTGGACGGGCTGCGGCACGAGCTGCTGGACGCTGCCCGGCACCTGACCGGGGCGAAGGTGCTGGCCAGCCGGCTGTACGGCGTCGGCCCGGTCACCGCGCTGGCGATGACCTGCTGGCTGGCCGGGGCGGGCCGGTTCTCCTCCTCGCGCAAGGCGGTCCGGTTCGCCGGGCTGGACATTACCGTCTACTCCTCCGATTCCAGGCGCTCACCGGGGCGCCTGTCCCGGCAGGGACCGGCGGTGCTGCGCTGGGCGGTGTTTGAGGCCGGCAAGACCCACGCCCGCGCATCGGCTCCCGACCATGCCTACTACGCGGCCGTCAAGGACCGAAAGGACGGCAAGCGCGCCGCCCTGTCCGAGGCCCGCAAGATCCTCCGCCAGGCGGTGCATATCCTGGCCGAGCTTGGCGACGACGCGCTCACCGCCGCCTGAGCCCGGACATCCCTTCTCCCGTGGTGGCTCATCCTGGCGCGGCCGGCCAGGCCGGCGAGCCGCAGCCGAACTCACCCGATGGGGCATAACCGCGGCCAGCTCCCGCCAGTCCGCTGTCAGCCGCTCCCGGTCCTGCCGCGCAGGGCCAGACGGACGGCCTGTATAGACTGAGCGGCCGCATCCTCCCGCGGGCGGGAGGACAGCCCAATCGATCATCATGTCCCGGGCGCGGCACAGCGCCCGCGGGCCTAGGTAAGCCTGGCTGTCCCCTCGCTGCCCCCGTCCCGCCAGGAGCAGCTCACCCCGTCCCAGACGAGAAAGGCCCAAACCAGCCCGAATCCTCCGGCCACCGCGGTTCGCTCCCTTGCCCCCGGCCAGCCAATCATCCGCTCCCGGCCGGCCGCGTCAAGGGCGCCTGCGGCGCCCTTGACGCGGGCGCTCCGCGCCCCCTGACCCAGCCGGCCGCTCGCAGGAACCAGCAGCGATCAAGGCAAGGGAGCACAGACAAGCACGCCCCAAAACGGTAGACGACCCCATCGCCGAACCACTTGCGGTCACGTGGCAATGCAGGTAAGCGGACCCGGTAGCCGGCCATGGCGGCCTCGGTGCCCAGCGCGACCGGCATAATGAGACTTGTCAGTGCCAGAATCGCCGATCAGGCACAACGGCAGGCCCTTCTTGACCCAGTCGCAGGTGGCGAGGGTGTGGATAACGGCGGGGTCGACGCTTGGGTTGGCGTCGAAGTCGAAGGTGCGCAGGGACTTTTCCCGGGGGGAATCCGGCGGCCGTGATCCGCCGTTCGGAGCGACGCCGGGCGCGGTCGTCGCACTCGGCCGTCAGCAGCTCGGCGAGGGCCTGGCGGGCGATGTGGCGCTGCGCGAACTCGCTGATCATCAAGGCCGGGCCCATCGCGTCGACGGTGAATTGCTGGATTCAGGTCTCGGCGGTCACCGCGCGCAGTGATCGGCCGAGCCGGTCGGTCCTGGCCGGTGCCAAGGTGTCGGCCAGCACCTCCAACGACCTGTTCGACCTCGACACCACAGTCGGCGTTCAGTGTGTTGTGCGCTGCATTACGGTACGGGATGGCACGTCGCCGTGGCGTCGTGCGCGTCGGGTGCCGCAGCCGGTCCGGAGCCCCGACGGGCGCGCCCGTCGCGGCGACCGGGCGCTTTGTCTAAATTACTTCGCCCTGAAAAAGTCGTTGTAGCGGCTATGGGCATGGTCTTGATGCGGGGCGGCTGCGGGGCGGTGGCGGGTCAGCTGGCCAGGGTCGCGATCTTGGCCAGGTTGTGGGCGAATACCCCGTGCCCGCACCAGGTCGCCGCTCCCTTCCTGCCGTCCAGGCGGGTGCGGTCCCAGCCGTAACCGCGTTTGAGGTAGCTGATCCGGCCTTCGCAGCCGGTTCGCCACGTGACCAGCTTGCGGAAGCCGCGGCCGTGCTCGACGGCCTTGCGGGCCGGGGAGGTGGTGGCCTGGCGGGGAATCGCCACGGTGCGCACGCCCGCGGCATGCAGATCCCGTTCGACGGCGGCCTGGCCGTAGCCGCGGTCGGCGGTGACCCCGCGGGGCACCCGGCCGGCCCGGCGGCGGACGCGTTCGATGGCGGGGGCCAGCTGCGGGCCGTCCGGCGCCGCGCCGTACTCCACCGAGTAGTCCACGACGATGCCGTCATCGTTGTCCAGCACCTGGGCCTTGTATCCGAACTCGACCGGGCGGCCGGTGCGGCCCTTGCGGATCGGCCGCGCATCCGGGTCGTGCAGGCTGACCAGCCGGGTCGCGCCGCTGGGCATCTGCCCGGCCAGCCGGGACCGGGCCTGGACCGTCACCGTGGCGGTCCGGCCGATGGTGACCGACAGCTCGCCCAGCGCCCGCCGCAGCCGTCCGCGCATCCGGCCGCTGAGGGCCTTCGGGACCGCGCGGCGGCCGTTGCGCAGCACCGCGGCGGCCTGCGCCGCAACAGCTTCGGCCAGGTCAGCCAGGTCCCCGGTCGCCCGGCCGATCGCCTGGCTGGCCTGGTCCCGGCCCAGCTGGGCCCGGGCACGCATGGTGGCGGCCATCTCCCGTGCCCGCCGGGTCGCGGCCCGCCGCCGGTCGGTCATCACCCTCGCGGGAGCCCCGCCCGCCGCCTGCACCCGCCGCGCCGCCCGCACCAGCTTGCCCACCGCCTTGGCCAGCAGCCCCGCATCAGCCGGATAAACCACGTTCGCGGCGATCACCGTGGTATCGGCTCGCACCCGCGCCGTGCGCAGCAGCTTGGCCCCGGCCGCCCTGGCCAGCAGCGCCTCGTTCAGCCCGGCCACCGCCTCGTCCCCGCACCGGGTGGTCAGCTTCATCAACGTCGCCGGATGCGGGACCTGCCCGTCCAGGCCGATCCGGCAGAACCGCCGCCAGGAGATCGAGTCGCTGACTTCCGCGCACAAACTCTCATAGCCCAGCCGGTACCGGAACTTCAAGAACATCAGCCGCAGGTAACACTCAATGGGGGTGGACGGCCGGCCGAGCACCGGATGGAAATACGCCGCGAACGGGGCGAAGAACGCCGGGTCATCCAGCAGCGCACCCACCCGCGCCAGCTGCTCCGGAAGCCGCAGCAGCTCAGGTGGCAACAGCGACTCCCACGCCGGCACAGGACCGCTTATAGTGCGAAACACGATGGCCTCGATCACTTCTAGCCCAAGAGATCGAGGCCATCGTCTCTCTCAGACTGCCGGCCGTCACGCCCGACGTTTTTCAGGGCGAAGTAAATTATTCGAGCTCCATCTCCCTGTCGGGCAAATGATCAGGGGAATGCAACGCTCTCTGGATGTCAGGCGGACTGGGCGTTGCGTAGCGCTCGACGGCGGTGCGGTACGCCTGCTCGACGGCTCGCAGCCGGCTGGCTACTCGCGTCTCGCGGGCGGCGATGGCCTGCCGGTTGCGTCGGCCGTAGGAGCCTTCGGGCAGGCGCTCGCCGGCCCGCTCGACCTCGCGGACGTGGGCCTCCCGCTCACCGGCATGGGTGGCGATGGCGAACACAGCGCTGTTGGCGGTGGTGGCGTCGAGGACGAGGATGACCGTCTGGCTTTCGGGGTCCTTGCGGGCCAGGGCGAGGATCCGGGGACCGTCGCTCTCGGGCCAGGCCTGCTCGGGGTGGACGCGGCCCTGCCGGGCCCGGTCGTGGAACTGAGTGAGCATCACGTCGGCGCGGTCGATCTGGTCGCAGGCGGCGGCGAAGTTCTCTCCGATCGGGCCGAGCTCGGTGCCCCGGCGGAGGCTGTATTTCAGTAGCCTGGCGGCTTGCGGCTGGTCGGGGTAGTTGCCGGAGCGGGCATGCTTGCGCAGTTCGGCCTTCAGGTGCGGATGGATCGCGCCGGTGTCGACGAAGTGGACCAGGCCGTGGGCGAAGTCCGGTGCCTGGGGACGGGCGGCCAGCCAGATCGCTAGCCGCCGGGCGGTGAGGTGGTCGACGATGCCGCCACGACGGTCGGCTTCGGCGACGCTGTCGGCGATGAGATGCTCGTATAGCGGCAGGTCGGGAAGCGGCCCGTCCCCAGGCAACCGATAGCCGGGTCCTGCTCTCGACCCTGCGCCGTTATCAGTCTTCCGCATGAGGAGTAGACCGATTTGATGGAGCGATCGGGCTCGGCGAGCCGGTTGGGATCGGCACGCCACGTGAAGGTGCGCTGAGCGCCAGCGGGTGATCCTCACCGGTCAAGGCGGCCAGTGCGGTTGCTACCTCAGGGAGGCCCGCACGGACGTAGGTTGCCATGGCCTTTCCTCCCCGGCCGTGGTCCTCGTGGCCGGCGTAGGCCTGGGCGGTGGCGAAGCCGAAATGGCGCTCGACCCAGGTCAGGACGGTGTGGCGTATCCAGTGCGTGCTGACCTGCTGGGTGGCGACCCAGGGGAGATGGCCTCCAAGGCGCCCCCAGAGGTAGTCATAGCGCCGGGAGTTGATCGGCTTGCCGCTTCTGTACCGCAGCAACGGCCGGCCCGAGGCCAAGCCGCCTCGGCTTTCCCCATGGGCAAGGAGATGCGACATCAGGGTCGGGGATACGGGCTGCCAGCGCACCGTCTCGCCCTTTTCGTGCAGCCGGACGAGGCACTGCTCGGCATCGAGGTCTTCTGTCATTAGTGCCAGGGCGCCGCCGCGGCGGCAGGCGGTTTCGGTGTGCAGCCGCAGCAGGAGTGCGTCGAGGACTGGGTCGTCTCCTGTGGCCGCGGCGACGCGGAGGATCTCTTCGAGGCGGCCGTCGGGGAGTGCCGTGCGGGTGCTGCGGAGCCGGCGCGGCTTGGGCACGCGTGCAGCGGGGTTTTCGCTGTCGGCCAGGATGCCGTCGGCGACCGCGTGCGTGTACAGGCACCTGAGCGCGGCGATCAAGTGCTCAGACGCGCCGCGACCGCCGCGGGCATTCTTCCTGGTGACGGCGGTGGCCTTGACGTGCTCGGCGAGTTGGCCGATGTCCGAGGCGGTCACCTCGGTGATGGGCCTTGGTCCCCACGCCTGGATGACGCGGTTCCAGTAGGAGCCGTATACCCGCCGGGTTCCGCTGCTGACCGCGCCGGAGACACGCGGCATGTACTCAGCGAACGTAGGTGCCTCAGGGGAGTTCGCGGATGTGCGCATGAGATCAGCGGGATTGATGCCCATCTTCTCCAGCAGCATGCGCGCCGCTTTTATCTCATCGAGACGGTAGGCAGGGCTGCGGTCGTAATTCATATTCATGGTGATGTCCCGCCTGGCGGGAATTCCGAGTAATAGCGAGCAAGCATGTCGTTGATTGCCTGCCGGGTGTGAATGATCACGACGCTGTATTCCGGCGCCGCGGCGAGCAGGACATGATCCCCGGTTTCAATATTGTGAAGCCGCCGGGCTGCGGCTGGGATGACAATGCAGGGCCTGGCGGGTACGCGGAGAAGACCGTCGGGGGAGGAAAGAATGACAATGCCGCCAGGGGCAGTAACTAGGTCAAACTTGTCCCCAGGTTGCCAGCCCAGAGCACGGACGATATCGCGGTTCGTGACCCTCCCGGATGCGTCCACGCGCCCAACGCCGTAAAGCATCGTGGTGTCACGTGATAGCTGGTGAAGGCCCATCAGGGGCAGCGGGCGGAGTGGCTCGGCCGAGGCCGGGGACAGTGGAAGCGCCAGCGCAGCGACGATTTCTTGTGCGAGTGTTTGCGCACCTGCGGTCGGCGATGCAGCGTTTGATTCTGGCGCGCTCATGGTTCGGCCTCCAGGTCGGGCTCAGGGTCGCGGTGTCGGTTCGTGCCGGTGTGCAGGGCGTCCCAGAGGTTGGCTCCGGCCGCCGGGAAGTGCTCCTTGACCCAGTCGCTGGCGCAGATCACGATCGCGTACTCCGGCGGCCTCCGACTGTCGGGGCGCTGCCTGGGTTCGCCGTCTTTGTGTCGTTTGATGCCGTCAGGTCGTTGGACCGAGGGGCGTCGCTGCCCGTTGCCGGTCACTGGCCGGCCTCCCGGTCGGCTGCCTTTTGTGACTGGCTCTCTGCGGACTGCGCGCGGTCCGGTCTGGCCTGCTGTGCGGCTGCGACTTTGGGGGCGCGGAGTTTCTGGGTGGCCACCTGGTCGTAAGTCTCAGCGTCAATGAGCCGGGTCTGGCAGGTGAAGCAGGTCTGGTCCGCGCAGTCCGCGCATGCGGCGGCGCGGTCGCGCTCGTAGTCGGCGGCGACGTCGAGTGCGGCGGCGACGATGCTGGCTTCGGCGCCGGTGAGGATGACCGCGTCGTCTGCCTCGGGGTCAGCTGGCCCCGGCGCGGCATGCGGCGCCGACGGCGCGTGATAGCCGTAGGAGACGTCGCGGGTTCCGTCGTAGATGTAAGCGAGCTCGAAGATCGCGCCGACGGCCTTGCCGGTGTGCTGGCTGTCGTAGCGGTGATAGCCATGGCGTTCGAGTACGTCGAGCATGTCGATGATCAATCCGTAAGTCATGCGGTCATCGCTGTTCATGCGGTCGTCGTTGGTCATGCGCGGCTCTTCCGGTGGAGGCGGGTCGGCGGGCGAATGTCGGGCGCGGTGCCGGTGCCGGTGGCGGGCTTCCAGCCCCACCGGGGCCGGTAGCCGGGAGTGTCGAGCAGCTCGTCGTCCAGGGCGGCGGCGGCGCACCAGTTCCCGGCGATGGCGCGTTTGCGGGCGGCGGTGGCCGCGCCGCGCTCGAAGGTGGTGCGCGTGGGGGCACGTTTGTCCCACCACGCGTCGTAGACCGCGATGATCCCGTCGTACAGCTCGGGGCCGATCGTTTTGGCATCGCCGCGGACCAGCTTGCGGATGGTGCTGGGGTGAACGCCGACGGCGCGGGCGATGCGGGCTGAGCCGTGGCCCATGACGTGCAGTGCCCGCAGCCGAAGCCGGGTGCCGCCTGCGTCTAGCCGTGACTTGGGCAACGAGCGGCCGGTCACCTTGAGTACGGCGGTGGCTGTGGCAGGTTGTGCTCTCCTGCGGCCGGTGACCAGGGCGCGGACAGTGGCCGGGGACAGCGCGGCCGCGGCGGCGATCGACCGGTAGGTCCCGCCCTCTTGCCGGAGCAGGATCACATGATCGCGGGCGGCCTGACGCCGTCCGCGGACGGCAGGGTTCTGGCTATGGGAGCGAATGGCGGGGGCGGTCATGACGGGTCACCTGCCTCGGGTTGGTAGTCGGATGCAGAGCGGCGGGGCTGGCCGGTTTTGCGGGCAGAGTTCAGCGTCCGGGTAATCTCTCTGCCTCCCAGGCCGGCCTGGCGGGCGGCTGCGGCCAGCGGGCCGAGGTCGGCGGCCGGGTCGGCGTCCAGGGCGCGGTTGGCGGCCCAGAACAGGCCCGCGTTGCGGTTGCCTTCGGCCTGGTTGGCGACCCACCGGGCCAGGTGATTCAGATCCCGGCGAGAGGGCCGGCCAGGCAGCGGCCGGTGAGCCTGCCGCTGGGGTTCCAGCAGCCCGGTGATGGTGGCCCAGTTGAGTCCGCCGTCAGCGTCGAGCTCCTGGATGAGGTGGTAGGGCTTGCCGTTGACCCGGGAGGGTGGGGCCAGGACGTATCCGCCCCGGGAGCGGAAGTCCAGGTGATGCCTGGGTAGATGACCGTTGCGCTGGTCTGATCCGCGAAAGTAGGCGTGCAGTCCGCCGCTGGGGGTCCGCACGTACACGGCCGCGCCGTCCAGCAGGCCGGCTTTCGACAGTTTGGCGGCCGCGGCGTACCCGTTGCCGGCGGGGCCGTGCACGTCGACGTCCAGGACGTCCGGTCCGGGTGCGCCGGTGGCGATGGCCAGGTTCCACAGTGGATTGCGGGTGAACCAGGCGCTGATCTGCTCGGGATCGGTGGTGGCATCGCGGTGGCCATGGCTGGTGGCGGGGGTCTTTTGGCCGACGTTGCATGGGAACACCGGCCAGCCGCGGGCCGCGTATTCAAGGGCCTGGCGGAGCCTTGGGCCGGTCATGGCATGCTCCACGGCTGGCCGTCAGCTGTTGCGTTGCGTGGGTGGCCGCAGCGGTTGGTCTCAACGTGGAGCTGGTCGGCCAGGGCAGGCAGGATGCGGGACTGGTATTCAGCCTGCGCAGACACCAGGCCCGGGCTGCGGGCAGGCTGGAGGTACAGCACCGACCACAGCTCAGCCAGGATGTCCAGCCCGTACAGGCACAGGTCGTGCCGGTCCCAGCAGGGGCCGAGGCTGGCGGCAAGGTGGCCGTAGCCGGGCCGGTAGACCTGTTCGACCCAGGCCCGCAGCCGGGCAATGGGTTCCTGACGGCCAGCGGCCGCGAGCTTCCACCACATTGCCGCTGGCCCAGGACGGTAACCTTCAGGGTCCGGGTCGGTCTGGCTAGCTGCGGTGAGCTGGGCGAGCGCGGCAGCGTGCTCCCGTACAACGCGGCCGATAGCGGCGGTCTCGTCGCTGAGCTCGGCCAGCCGTCCGCCGACCGTGGCGTGATGGTCGGTCTGGCGGGTCTCCAGGCGGGTGATCAGCTCGGCATGGGCGGCGAGCTGGTCGGCGATGGCGATGATCGGGTCGTTCTCGGTCATGGTCAGCTCCAGGGGAAGGTGGTGCCTTCATCGGGGAGCCATTCGGCGGGTACGTAGTCCGGGAAATCGGGCTCGGGGTCGCCCTCGGCGGCAGGAAGCTCGGTGATGGCACCCCAGGGGAGCTGGCCGAGGCGGCGGGCGCGGCGGTAGCGGGGGTTACGCCAGGCGCGGGGCAGCCGGGCGATGACGGGGGCGCAGCCGCCGCGGATGACCAGGGCGAACCCGGCAGGCAGCTGGCGGATCATGTCCGGGGTGGCGACGTCGTGGCGGGTGGCGTGCTCCTGGCCGCGCACCTTCCACGAGGCCTGCCCGCACAGGGTGCTGGCCGCTTGAAGCGTGGTGGTATCGGTGATGCCGGGCAGGAACACCTTCACCGAGGAGGTGTCGAGTACGACCTGTCGGCCGTAATCTCCCCAGCGGTCGGCCAGCTGGGCCTCGCCGTGTACGACGGCGACCACTTGGATGCCTTTACCGCCGGAATCCGACAGCCAGTGCGGCAGCGGGACCGGGCAGATCTGGGTCACCTCGTCCAGGCCCATCAGCAGCGGCGGGTCCAGCCTGCCCGCCGCCGACGCCTGGCCGATCTGGGCCGCGACCCAGTGGATCTCGGCGGCCATCGCGGCGAACAACGGGGCGACGGGAGCCTCGTCGGAGACAGCCTCGGCGACCAGGTACACGGTGCCGGTACGGTCTAGGAAGGCGGGGATGTCGAACCCGTCGCCGCGGCCGGGCAGCACACTGGCGGCCAGGGCGGGGTCGGCCATGAACGCGAGCGCTCTGGACATGACCATCCGTACGGTGGCGGCGGTCTTATGCGCTTCGGAGCGGAGTTCGGCCAGGGTGTGGGCCCACTGACGGGCACCGGCGGCGTCCAGGATCTGCTCGGGAACGTCCGGGTCGGCGCCGGCCACCCAGGCCGCGACGGCGCGCAGGTCGTAGCGGGCCAAAGCGGCAGCATGGAAATAGCCGCGCAGGTAGTCCGAGGCCTTGGCGGACCAGAACGTGCCGTCCTCGACGCCCTTTTGCGACACGGCGAACGCGAAGGCGTCCGCGCGGCGGATTGCGGTGGCCGGGTCCTCACATCCGGCGACCGGGTCCCAGCAGAAGGTGGACGGGACTCCGCCGATGTACTGGGGGTTGAAGACATGCACACGGCCGCACAAGGCACGCACGGTGCTGGTGAGGTGGTAGATGTCGGCCTTGGTGGTGGTGGCGATGACCGGGCCGGGGTAGCGCAGGATGACGTCGGCCAGGAAAGCCGTCTTGTAGGTCCGTGGCGGGGCCATCACTAGCAGGTGTTCTTCCATCGGGACGTGCAGTTTGTGCCGGTAATGAGCGCGGCCGAGGAACACCGAGTGCTGGGCCGGGCCGGCGACGCGGTACCACAGCGGGAGCAGGGCCCGGATCCGGCCCGAGCGGCGCAGCGCCGCGAATCGGCCCCAGCGCAGCCACAGGCTGAACAGGTGGGCGAAGCCTTTGCCAGGGTGCAGGCGCAGGCGCAGCCGGATGCGCAGGTAGCGGGCACGGTTGCCGGGCAGGTAGCGGGCTGGCAGGAACGCCCACTTGAACGCTGCGGCGAACACGATCACGACGACGAGGGCGATGGTGTACCTGAGGATCATCGGGGCGATCCGTTCTGGGCGGCGAGGACGGCTTTGCGGAGGGCGGCGCGGGCGGCGCCGGAGTTCAGGTCGGCGAGCGGGGCCAAGGCGGCGCTGATTTCAGCGACGCGTTCCAGCGGGATGGAGGCGAGCGCGCCGTGCCGTTCGGTGACCAAGGAAAGGAACTGGGCGGTCTTGGTCGTCTTCCGCGGGACTGTCCCCTGGCCCTTGGCCGGACGGACCGAAGCAGGCGGCAAGGCGGGGCGGGCGGCGCGGCGGCCGGGGGCGACGGGGCATTCCTCGAGCACCCAGGCGCGGAATCCGGCGATGGTCGAGGCGGGGGCCAGGGCCAGGCGCAGCAGCCACAAGAGCAGCCCGCCGAGCACGGCGAGTGGGGTGGCATCCTCGCCGGTCAGCGCGGTGGTCAGCTGCCGGTGGCGGACCAGGGCCCAAGTGCGGACGACGCCGATCAAGGTGTCGCTGGCCAGGGCGTAGGCAATCGGAGGCATCGCCCAGATGGCCAGGTTCCGCCAGCCTGGCGCGGCGGCGATCGTGTTCATGAATACGCTGGTGGCGACCGACGCCAGATTCAGCGCCCGGGCGCGGAGGGCCCGCCGCCCGTGCAGGGCCAGCGCGATGCCGAGGCAGGCGAAAACCAGAGCGGCGACGTCCGGGATGGCGGCTTCCAGGGCGGCAATGGCGGGCAGATGGCGGGTGGCGTCAACCATCCGGTACTGGGCTGTGAAGCTCACCGCGGCGGCGGCCGCGGCCAGGACGCACAGCCCGGCGGCCGCGTTGCGAAGCCAGGAGCCCGAACCGTTCCCGGGCCACCCTGGCCGGGCGGGCTCGTGACCGTGGCCGGGCTGTGGGGCGACCGGACGGGACATGACCAGGACCAGCCTTAAGGTCACTGGATGGCTGGTCATATCCCGGCCGGTTCCGGTGCCGGGGAAGGTGGCAGGCAGGATCGAAACGGTCATGACAGATCGCTCCGGGAGGGAACTCGGTCACATGTGGAGCAGTGTCCGGGGGTACGGACGCCAACTCCGAGCAGCCAGCGGGTGACCGCTTCGATGCGGCAGTGGGGTCTGCTGGTTAGGCTCATGCACCGGTCCTCGCTGCAGATGCCGACCAGCACGAGGATCAGCACCGCCAGGACGCCCAGCACGGTCAGCGCCACGATGGCCACGATTACGACGACGACGGTCATGACCTCACCGCTCCTATCTGCCGCTCTTGGTGGTGCTGCCAGGCTCGGAGACTGCGGCCACGAGACAGGTGACCGAGGCCCCAGCGGGTGCCCGTCCGGGCGTTCTGGTTTGTTGAGGTGCTGTCTGGCATCGGGATCACTCCCTTCGGCGGCGGGCGGGAGCCGAGCGCACATGACGCATAACTCTGCGCGCAAAGCTCTATGCGCATGAGTATGTACCGTCCACATCGAAGACGCAAACCTATGCGTGCAAAAGTTTGCGTGCAGAGCGGCCGTCCTACTTGGGCGAAATAGGGATCGGGCGATGCCACCGCGTGCTATCAGTCCTGGAACTGGCAGGTCACGCGATTTTCGATGATCACTGATCGCACCGCACTGGGCTGTGCACATACAAGAGAGGGGTCTTTACATGCAAAGCTTTGCGCGGTAGGTTGTGGGCGCAATACTTTGAGAGAGGCAACTCATGGCTGACGCGGCCCAGACCACAACGACGCGTATGTACGCCAGCATCCGCGACCAACTCGCCGGCGAGATCAGCGCAGGCACATACCCGGCCGGTGCGCTCCTGCCATCGATCCGCGAGATTATGGAACGGTGGGAGGTCTCCACCACCACCGCCCGCAAGGTCCTCGATGAACTCGCCGCCGCCGGATATGCCCGTAAAGAGGGCACGCGCGGCCACATCTCCACCGGGGGCCCGCCAGCGGGGCCAGCGCCGGCCACGGCGGAGCCTGCGCGCAAGGCTCCGCCGTCAGCCGCCATCCCGGGTCGGCTGACCGTCTGGCCCGCTCACACGATCCCGGCTCACGGCAGCGTCGGCCCGGACGAAGACGACAGCCTGACCGCCCTTGATGTCCGTGCAGAACGGCCCTCCGCCGACGCGGCCATCGCCCTAGGGATCACCGAACCGTCGCGGCAAGTAATCGTGCGGCGCCGGCTTCGGGCCGCCTTGGACAACACCCCGGTTCAGTTCCGCGTCAGCTACATCCCGGCGGAACTGGCCAAGGGCACTCCGATCACGCAGGCGCCGGCCATCTCTGATGACTGGCCCGCTGCGCTGGCCGCCTACCTCGGCACGCAAGTCCGCCTGGCCAGCAGCCAGATCACGGCCCGCCATCCCAACCACGAGGAAGCAGCCGCACTCGCGCTCCCCTCAGACGCCGCGGTCCTGGTCCGCGAGGACATCCACCAGGACCGCCGCGGAAACCCAGTCGACTTCACCCGAACGGTCTGGCCCGGAGATACCACCCGGCTGGTCCTTGGCAACTGACGCAGAGGGCACGTTCCGCTTCGGGCTGGACGGCACAGAGGACAAGATTGACCAAAACGTCGAGCATGCTCAGCAACCGCGGGTGCACTGGCGGCCTATGTGCGGCACACTCATGGCGATGAGCGAGCGAGGCGCACAGATCGATTCTGTGGGGGCTGGCAATGGGACTGCGAACCGGGGAGACTACGCACAGATCATCCATTGTGGCGGTCGCGCTCGTCTCTCATGATCGGCGGATTATGAGACCAGTTCTCATCGCGGTACCGATTCCTCGGTTCACCTGCGCCGATGCCACATGCTGACTGCTGTCACCTAGCCAGATGGCCATGTATTTGCCACGCAGGCCCTCCAGAGTGCGCGCGATGGTTCGCTGTCCCTGCGCGATGGCTGGTTCGTCTCATGGGTGGAGGTATGAGCCGAATGGCGGGTTGGTAGCGGAGGAGAACAGCCGCGAGGAAGCGGCGCCGGGGTGCTGACGAGCCGGCCACCCTTAAGGTCGTACCTGACTTCCGAGTGAGCATTCCCGCAGATTGCAGCGCGCGTCGGGGCGCGCGCACCTTGAAATAACCATATGCGCATGGAAGGTGGTCAGTCAGGAAGTCTGAGTATGCCCGCCAGCCCGAGGCCGAGGGTCTGGATTCTTGCGAGGATGCTGTACAGGTGGGATTGGTCGGCAAGCTCGCCTATAAATACTGTGCCGGACGGGCCTGCTGCCGTGTTGCTGGGGTCGGGCGTGAGCTCTGAGGTGCCCCGAGCCTTCCGGACAGTCCATCTATTAGGATGGGCGTCTGGAAAGGTGAAGTAATTGCCCCGACCGAAGAAGAGCTTCTCGCCGGAATTCAAGGATGAAGCCGTGAAGATGGTGATCGAGACGTCGCGCCCGATTGCCAAAGTGGCCAAGGAGCTCGGAATCAACGAAGGCACCCTGGGTAACTGGGTGGGCATTTACCGCCGTGAGCATGCCGGCGAAGAGCCGCCGCTAACCGTAAGCGAGCGCGCGCGGCTGCGTGAGCTTGAGCGGGAGACCCGGGAACTGAAGATGGAAAACGAGTTCCTGAAAAAAGCCGCGGCATACTTCGCCCGCGACCATCGGTGACCGAAAAATTCGAGTTCATCGACGCGGAGTATGCGGCTTACCAGGAATCTGACGATGTGTTCGTGCCGTCCATCGTGAAAATGTGCTTGTGGATGGCGGTATCCCGGTCCGGATTCTACGACTGGCGGAACTCGCCGGAATCGGCGACGGCGAAAAGACGCGGGATGCTCGCTTTGATTGTGCAGAAGTCATTCGAGGATTCGGATGGGACGTATGGCTACCGGCGGGTCCACGCGGACCTGGCGGCCTGGGGCGTGCCCGCCGGGCCGGAGCTGGTGCGGTCGGTGATGCGTGAGCTGGGCCTGGAGCCCTGCCAGCCCCGGCCGTGGCGGTTCAGCCTCACTGAGGGCGACGGGCAGGAGCACGGCATCCCCGATCTGGTGAAGCGGGATTTCACCGCCGCGGCGCCGGGTGAGAAAATGGTCGGCGATATCACGTATATTCCGACGTGGCAGGGCTGGCTTTACCTGGCGACGGTCATCGACTGCCATAACAAGGAAGTGATCGGCTGGGCGACGGGTGATAACTACAAGACCCCGCTTATCGAGCAGGCCATCGAGATGGCCGCCCGTAATCACTCTCTCGCCGGGAATGCGGTTTTTCATTCCGACCGCGGCAGCAACTACACATCTCAGCGGTTTGCCGGGACGCTTAAAAAGTATAACCTGCGGCAGTCCGCTGGCCGTACTGGGATCTGCTACGACAATGCGATGGCTGAATCGTTCTTCGCCGCGCTGAAGAATGAACGTGTCCACCGGACCCAGTATCCGACCCGGGAGCACGCGCGCCGGGACGTGGTGAGGTACATCGAATTCTGGTACAATTCGAAACGCCGGCACTCCGGGCTTCAGTATCGGACCCCGCAGCAGGTCCGCTATGAATACCTGGAACGGCAGTCCGCAGCGTGAATTAACCACAAATACGCTGTCCGGAACGCTCGGGGCAGATCACTCGGGGAATGCTGCCAGGACTTGGTCAGATAGTGGCGTGTCCATTTGGATCTGGTAGCGCATGAGTGCTCTCCTTCGCGGTCGAGGTAGAGCATGCTTGGCTGAAGGTGGGCGTGGCGTCGCACTTGGTGGGTGATCTGAGCCGCCCGTAGGGTGTTGCGGGGTTTAGAGGAGTCCGATCCGGCGGGCTTCCAGGACGGCTTCCCGGCGCCCGGTTACCCCGAGTTTCTGGTAGATCCCCGCCAGATGTGTTTTGACCGTGTTCCGGCTGATCGTGCGTGCTGCCGCGATCTCCGCGAGGGTGAGCTGGGACGGCAGGTCATGCAGCACTTCAAGCTCGCGTGCAGTAAGCATTACTGCGGGCGCGGCGGGCTGGGTGCGAGAGCCCGGATCCTGGGCCCGGTGAGCAAGCAGATCGCTGACGAACTGGTCGGCGCGGCCGAAGCGGCCGATGCTGGCCGCCAGCGTGTTCCACAGTTCGGGCGGGGAGTCCAGGAAGGGGCGCTTGAAGTTGCGTGGTGCAGCCCATGTCAGGGCGTGTTCGAGTGAAGCATGGGCGAGTGTTACGTCGCCGCGCCGGGTATGCAGCAGCCAGGCGAGCAGGTCGGCGGTAACCACGGTGGTGCGCACATGCACGGTCACCTCATCGTGCAGCACCGGCTTGAGGGTCTGGAGCGCCTCGCGGTCCCGGCCCTGCGCCGTGAGCACAGTGGCGTGAAGGGTGAGGCTCTCCGCGCTGTGGGGAAGCTGGCGTTCGACCCGCGTGACAGCTTCGGCAGCCCACTGATACTCCCCGACACTCAGCGCCAGCCGCACCTCCTGCGGGGTGGCGAATCCGATCAGGGCAGGTGATACCTGGGCGGCGGCAGGCCCGAGCCAGAGGTCCCGGAATTCCCACGCTGCCTGATAGCGCTCGGTGCCGGACGAGGCTTCGAACCGGGCCAGGGCAGCCATGCTCCGCACTCCGAGCGCGACCTCGACGTTCGTCACGGGTTCCAGACACTCGATCGCGCGGTCGGCATAGGTGGCTTGTGCCGCGACGTCCCCGGTCTGGAAGCCGGTCCAGGCTGCCAGCAGATAGGCGTAGGCCAGTCGCGGTGAGTTGGCCCACCCGCGTGGCCGCGCAAAGGCGATGGCCTCGTCCGACCAGTCCTTCATGGCCGTGAAGTCGCATGCTGAGCCAGTCACTCCGGACAGCTGAGACAGCATCTCAAGGGCAACCTCGTCATAGCCCGCCCGCCGGGCCAGATCCAGGGCTGCCGCCAGGTCTTCGACGGCTTTACCATACGCGCCGGAGCGCATACGGGCCGGGCCGCGGCGGACCAGCACCAGCAGGTCAAGGTCCGTCTCACCGGTGCGCTCACACCTGGCGAGGCCGCTGGCGGCCAGAGCCGCCGGGACGTCACCACCAAGCAGCGCGCGGTCGAGGCGGGCAGAATTCACCAGCACGGTCGCCCGGTCGCTGTCCAGGTTTCCCGGGTTGTCCAAGGCCAGGAATTTATCGGCATTGGTCAGATCGCCTACGCTCATAGCAGCCGACGCCGCGAGTGCAGCCACCGCGGGGGTATCAGCAATCTCGGGCACGGCCGCCACCGCCTCCAGCAGCAGCTCAGCGGCTCCAGACAGCAGGAGGTTCAGCCCGCCAGCGTCGATGATCTCCACGATCTGCTGCTGATCCCGGCCACTGATTGCATGCCCGAGCGCCATGCGGTGCCGGCCGTGAGCGGCGAACCACGCCGCTGCGGAGGCATGCTGCCTAGCCAGCATGTCCGGATCAAGCCGCAGGACAGCCGCGGCCAGATAGCCGCGCAACATACTGTGATATCGATACCACGCCCGGTCCCCCAGCTGCATGACGAGGGCGTTAGCCCGGGAGAGACGCTCCAGGACCGCGCCCGAATCGGCTCGTCCCGACAGGTGCTGCGCCAGCTCTGCGCTCAGGTCCTCCGGCACGCAGGTGGCCAGCAGAAAATCACGCATTTCGGCTGGCTGCTGGCGCAAGACTTCGGCGAACAGATAGTCGGACACCGCCCGCTCGTCACCGGCAAATGAGGTGACCGCGGCGTGGCGGTCGTCCGCGCCGATCAGTGACAGCGCCGCTAGGCGCAGGCCGGCTGGCCAGCCCTCGGTGCGTTGATGGAGCTCGTTGAGGTCGGTATCGTCGATATTGACGCTGTGTATCGACAGGAATGATCGTGACTCGCTGATGCTGAACGCCAGCTCGGCCGCCCGCAGCTCGCAAAGTTCGCCGGACACCCGCAGCTTGGCCGTGGACAGCGTCGGGTCGATACGGCCAATCAAGATGAACCGGAGATTTTCTGCCCGGCTGGTCAGCAGCCGGTCCAGCTCGGCGAGAACAGTACTTGACCGCAGATGATGCACATCATCGAGAACTAGCCATCGCGTATCCGGGATCGTGTCCAGGACATTCGCCAGGGCCGCGGCGAATCCGCTCTCCGGCCCCTGCTGGGGTGGCCGGAGCCGCATCAACACCTGCGCGGTATCACTGCCCGACACACTCGCCAGCGCCCGGATGATCGCGGTCCAGAAGCGGAACAGGTCATCATGACCCTCGTTCAGCGTTATCCACGCGACCCGGCCAGTGGCCTCGGGCCGCCGGGCCCAGTCGGCAGCTACTGTCGTCTTCCCGTATCCCGCGGGAGCGCAGATCAGCGACACCGGGCGATCACCGAACGCATATTTGGCGGCAAGCTCCTGCCGCGCGACGACACGCTCAGGGAGACGAGGCGGACCTGACCGGGCAGGCAAATCAGTTGCAACTACCGAAGAATCGCCAGCACGGGCGACATTGCCTGCTGCCATCCATCGACCTCCACGCGAACCGCTTGCATACGCCGGATGTTGGCCTCAATCCCTACCGTATGCCTAGGTTCTCAAAGTCGATCAGCTGTATTACTAGCTGGCATCAGTTCGGTGACCCCGTATGCCGGGAGCCTGCCTCCCCCATTGTGGGTGACTTCATCTAGGGAACGCTTTGGGGCTCCCGTTGGTCTTGGGGTCGGCGTCACGAAGCTGCCGGTCCAGCCGAGGGTTATTTGTTGAACCTCGCCTGGTTGATGCAGATCAGGACTCATTTCCCGGGGCGTGCGGCGCTTCTGCTGATCGGCGGCTCTGCTGCCGCCCGTTTCCTGGCCCCAGCCATTGCCGAGGGCTGAGGTCCTCCGCTTGAGGTGAGGCGTGGGGGCGGGTCTGGGGCCAGTATGGACTGGAGTACAGGGCTTTGCCGCTTCGACTGGAGAGGGTGATCTGCGGATTATGGCTACGGCTCCTAAATCCCCGGCTTCGTTCATCGTTGAGCAGCAGCGGGCGTTGCGTGAGCGCCTGCCGTTTTCCGACACGCGGGACTTCGAGGACGTGAATCGTGGCCTGGTCGCCACGATCGATGCGCCGGTGGTCGCCGGGGACGGCACGGTGCTGTGGGACAACTCGACCTACCGGTTCTTGGGCGGCGACGCTCCGGACAGCGTGAACCCGAGCTTGTGGCGGCAGTCGAAGCTCGCGGCGGTCGGTGGCCTGTTCGAGGTTGTTGAGGGCATCTACCAGGTGCGGGGCATGGACTTGTCGAACACGTCGTTCGTGGAGGGCGACGAGGGTGTGGTCGTGATCGACACCCTGTTGTCGGCCGAGACCGGCGCGGCGGCGCTCGCGCTGTACCGCAAGCACCGCGGCGACCGTCCGGTGAAGGCGGTCATCTACACCCATTCACATGCCGACCATTTCGGCGGGGTCAAGGGGTTCGTGTCCCAGGACGAGGTCGACGCCGGGCAGGTGAAGATCTTCGCGCCGGAGGGGTTCATCGAGCACGCCGTCTCGGAGAACGTGTACGCGGGAACCGCGATGAATCGGCGCGCTGGCTACATGTTTGGTGCGGCGCTGGCCCGTAGTCCGCAGGGTCAGGTCGGCGCGGGTCTGGGCCAGACCCTGTCCACCGGGACCGTGTCGCTGATCGCCCCCACGGACATCATCACCACCACCGGTCACGAGGAGACCGTCGACGGAGTGCGGATGATCTTCCAGATGGCCCCCGATACCGAGGCACCGTCGGAGATGCTCATTTACCTTCCCGGCCGCAAGGCGCTGTGCGCCGCCGAGGACGCCACCCACAACTTGCACAACCTGCTCACCTTGCGCGGTGCCGTGGTCCGTGACCCGCATGAATGGGCCGCCTACCTCACCGAGGCCATTGACCTGTTCGGCGGCCAGGCCGAAGCCGTCTTCGCCTCCCATCACTGGCCGATCTGGGGCGCTGAGCGGGTGGTGGAGTTCCTGACGATCCAGCGCGACCTGTACGCCTACCTGCACGACCAGACCTTGCGCCTGATCAACAAAGGTCTCGTCGGCCTGGAGATCGCCGAGCAGATCGTGCTGCCCCCCGCGCTGGAGAACGCCTGGAGCACCCACGGCTATTACGGATCGGTCAGCCACAACGTCAAGGCCATCTACCAGCGTTACCTCGGCTGGTTCGACGGCAACCCGGCCCACCTGTGGGAACACGTCCCGGTCGAGAAGGCTAAGCGATACGTCGAGTTCATGGGCGGCGCCGACACCGTCGTGGACAAGGCACGCGCCTCATTCGAGGCCGGTGACTACCGGTGGGTCGCCGAAGTCGTCAACCACGTGATCTTCGCCCAGCCCGGCCACGCCGCCGCCCGCGAACTGCTCGCCGACACCTACGAGCAACTCGGCTACGGTTCGGAGAACGGCACCTGGCGTGACTTTTACCTCTCCGGCGCCACCGAACTGCGCGACGGCCAATTCGGCACACCCACCGAGACGACCGCCCCGGACGTCATCGGCCAGCTCACCCCGGCCATGCTTTTCGACGCCATCGCCATCCAGATCAACGGCCCGAAAGCCTGGGACGAGAACCTGAGCATCGACGTCGTGCTCACCGACACCGGCGAACGCTACCGGCTGCGCCTTAGCAACGGCGCACTCACCTACAGCGCCCGGCCACAGCAAGGCGACGCCGACGCAACCCTCACCACCACCAAGCGAGCCCTGCCAGCCCTCGCACTCGGCGGACTGTCAGCCGACGGGCTCAGCAAAGCCGGGATCGAACTCAGCGGCGACTCCTCCGTCCTCACCCGCCTCGCCAGCACACTCGACCCCGGCGACAAAAACTTCGCCATCGTCACCCCCGACACACAATGAGCACCCAGGAGACAATCCTGCCCACCCCTACATGACTGCGCCTTCGGAGCTGCTAAAACACGCGACACGGCGTATTGCAGGGGCATACGCACGCAGCAGATTCGCGAGCACGGCTGTGAAGGGATCATTGATGGGCTTGCCGGTGTTCATGTCGCTGCAGGGTTACCGGGCCGGGTGGCTGCGGGGGGATGCGGTGGCCGGGCTGACGGTGTGGGCGGTCCTGGTGCCGGAGGCGCTGGCTTATGCCTCGATCGCCGGGGTGTCGCCGGTGGTCGGCCTGTACGCGGCACCGGGCGCGCTGATCTTTTACGCGGCGTTCGGCAGCTCCCGGCACCTGGTGACCGGCCCGATGGCAGCGACCGCGGCGCTCTCGGTCGCTGCAGTGGGGCAGATCGCGGCGGGCAAGGCCGGTACGTTCGCGGCGCTGACGGTAACGCTGGCCCTCACCACCGGGATCCTAGCGCTGGCGGCCGGCGTGGCCCGGCTGGGCTTCGTGGCGAACTTCATCTCGGAGCCAGTGCTGAAGGGGTTCATCGTCGGGCTGGCGCTGACCATCATCATCGGGCAGGTACCCAAGCTGCTCGGCGTTAAGAAAGGCACCGGCGACTTCTTCGGTCAGCTGTGGCACCTGGTTACTCACCTGGGCCAGGCGCAAGGGCTGACGGTCGCGGTAGGCCTCGGATCACTGGTAATCGTTCTGGTGCTGCGCCGCCTTGCGCCGCTGGTGCCCGCGCCGCTGGTGGCAGTGCTGGCAGGCATCCTGGCGGTGCACGCTTTCAGCCTGCAAAAGCATGGCCTGGACATCGTGGGCCACATCACCGGCGGACTGCCCCGCTTCGGCCTTCCGCACGTGCCCGCCGCCGACTATCTGAAGCTGGCCGGGCCGGCGGTGGGGGTGATGCTGGTCGGGTTCGCTGAGGGCCTGGGCGCATCCAAAACCTACGCGGCCCGCAACGGCTACCAGATCAGCCCGGACCGGGAACTGATCGGGCTGGGCGCGGCGAACCTGGCCGCAGGGCTGTCCAGCGGCATGGTGGTCAACGGGTCGCTGTCCAAAACCGCGGTCAACGGCTCGGCCGGGGCCAGGACCCAGGCTTCCGGACTGATCGTCGCGGTGCTGACGGTGGTAACGCTGCTGTTTCTGACCGGGCTGTTCGAGGACCTGCCCGAGGCAACGCTGGCCGCGGTGGTGATCGCGGCACTGATCGAACTGGTCGACTACAAGGCGCTGGCCGCGCTATGGCGCGCCTCGTCCGCCCGGCTCGGGTCGATCTACGGCCTAGCTGCCCGCGCCGACTTCATCGCCGCCATCGCTGCGATGCTCGGAGTGCTGGTCTTCGACACGCTGCCTGGCCTGGCTATTGGGGTGGCGGATTCGCTGCTGCTGCTGTTGTACCGGGTGTCCAGGCCGCACGTGGCCGTGCTCGGGGAAATCCCCGGCAGCGGCGGGCAGTGGGCCGACACCGCAGGCCATCCCGGCGACCGGACCGTACCCGGGGTGGCCGTGCTGCGGGTGGAGTCCGGGGTGTTCTTCGCCAACGCCGACCATGTGCGCGCCGCGATCGCCGGCGCCGCCCGCGACGATGACATCCGGGCGGTGGTGCTGGACTGCGAGACGATGCCGTTCGTGGACGTAACCGCGGCCCGGGTGCTGAACCAGTTGACCGCCGACCTGGCCAAGGACGGAGTGGAGCTGGTACTGGCCGGGGAGATCGGCCAGGTCCGCGACATGGTGGCCGCCGTCGCCGGCCCCGGTCAAGCGCTGGCCTATCACCGCACCGTGGCCGAGGCCGTCACCGCGGTCCGCGCCGAAACGGTTGAGGAGTGATGGCCAAGCCATCAGGGGGAACGCTGCCAACCCTCTGCCAGATCTCCTTATCGATGGCAAAGCCGCAGGTTACGCGGGTCTGACGTCGAGTGATGCGGGGGCTGGGATTTGAACCCAGGACCGGCGGATCGTGAGTCCGGCGCGCATTGCGTAAAAGAATGGGATGTACCTGCGCAAACGTCGCAGCCGTTACCGTCTCAGATGCAGGATGGCCACATATTTCCCGCAGTCATGCGCGGACAACTACAGATCACCCCGATCTGCGCCGCCGCCGATCCGAGTGCCCTTGACCTGGGGACCGCGCCGAACGGCGGGTATGGCACGCGGTTGCGATGGCCTCCTGATTCTCAGCCAACGGTTGGGCGGAGGGCGTAGAGTTCGCCGCTGATCTGCGGGTACGGGCCGTCTGCGTCCGGGCAGATGGTGACTTCGCCTGCCTGGCACCTTTCGTCGCACGAGCTGATCTGCACGTAATTTCCCCTGACCACGAATGCGGGCGAGGTGAACAGAGGTCCCGGCAGCGATCCAGCGACAAGGTCCTCGAGCTCGGATTTCGCCACGGCGGGGAAGCGCGGGGCGAGGGCCGCCGCCACAGCGGCCGCAGCGCCGCGGCCAAGCCCAGCGTGGAACGCAGCGATCACGCCATCGATCACGGTCTCGCTCACGGCCGCGGCGTGGCGCGGCCCGCGCGGTGTCGCGTGGACCACGACCCGCACGCCGAACTCCGCGGCTGGGGCAAGTTCTGGGGCAAGAACCTCGACCTGGCCAGCGGCGGCTGCCATCTTCATCGCCAGCCACACCGGGCGGCAGCTGCCGTCATCAGCGGCACGCCGTGTCACCCGGCGCCACCGGGCTACCATCTCGGCGCATTCCCACGATCGCCACGTCCCGCCAAGGCGGTAACTGTAGTAGTACCGGTGCCCCGCGACGGCCGCGACCGGGACCGGCGAGGGCGGCAGTGGGCCGGTACCACGCTCGAACCTGATGGCGGCCAGGCCCTTGGGGAAGCTGGACGCTCCCAGGTTCGTGAAAAGCCGGTTTTCCACATCGCACCGAGCCTGATCGGTCGACAGGTAGCGGCCTGCCAGCACGGCACCGGGCCCGGCAGGCAACCGGTTCATGGCCTGCCGCAGCTCAGCGGCCATCGCATCCTGCCAGCCGAAACGTCGTTGCCCCCCGAACTGCAGCGGATAGCCAGACCACGCCTCCACCTGCCCAGAGCCATCCGGGCCCGCAACACAGTAAGGCCGCACACCTTGAGGCTGCCCGACACCCCGTCAGCATCCCATCCGCCACGCACAGCCGCCGTAGCGCCAGAAGGGGCGACTGGCAAGCCTTTGCAAAGAGCCCAAGTGCAGCAGACAGATGCTCACGGTTCTGTGCCCATGACCCGGCTGACCGAGGTCGACCCGCTCACCGCGGCCATGAGCGGGCGTTCGTTGCGCACTCGTAGCCCTCGATTGATACGTAGCCGCAGTGCTCAACGACTGGCGTCGCTGCCCTGGAACGGATGGTCAGCGCCCATCCCAGCTATGCTGGGCACTGCCCCGGAAAACGCACTTCTTGCCTTGGGCTTGTGGCACAGGAGCTAGTCTCCTTAGACTCGTGACGTGCAAGTATCGCGCAGATTGAGCCGAATTGAACGTTTTTCGCTTTACCAGATATGGGGTAGGCATTGCGTCTGGTGCAAGCAACCAATTAGGTTCAATTCGCTTGAGATCGATCATCTTGTGCCTAAAGGCCTTACCGGTGAGGAATTGAGCCAGGTGCTGGCCGACTACGGCCTTCCATCTTCGTTTGATGTAAACGCTCTGCCTAATCTGGTGCCCAGCTGTCGCCCTTGTAACGGCTATAAGGGCAACCGTCCTGTTCGTCCAACGCCTCTTATCGTGGCCGTCTTGGATAAGGCCAAGGAGCGTGCGCCTGAGATTGCAAAGCTCGCCGCCGAATTCAATCGTTCTCTCGCGCTAGATCAAGTCACAGTTCTGCTAGAGGAAATTCAGCCCACTTTCCACGAAATGAAGTCGCTCAAAAAGCTGGCTAGCGTCGACAAACACCCACCTTTGGTTGCCGACTGCTACGAATATGACCCCCCTAAGCTGAAGCGATCAAAGCATAAGCTGAGATATAACGGCCAGTCAGACAAACAGCAAATGTTGGAGATGCTCGAGAATTGGAGTGTAAACCACAATAAGCATACGCTGGAGGTTGTGCAGGATACATTCGATGGCGGTGACACTCCTCCTCAGAAAATATGGCTAACTAAGGTCAGCTCCTTGGCTTACGCCAAGGAGCTGGGCGACTTTCTCGCAAACGTCGAATTTAACGTTAGCTACCTGTATGTCACGGAAGATTATACTGATTTGGCCGAGGCCGATCACAGTATGAATTTATGGATTACATTGGACCATGCAAAGCGGACCATTGTTGACGTTGTCGCAGATACCCTGCTTCCAATGGACATTTGGCAACGGCTATAAGTGACTCCTGGGCACCTCTGAATGAATCTCTGGCCGTGCACTTTACGCTCGTTGGCGCGGGATCGTAGCGACGGCTGGGACAGGTGCATCTTGACGCCCAAGCAATCTTAGGTGACAAGCCCTTCGCTCGGAACACTCGCACAAGACTGCATTACTAAAGTTGTATGCCAGGAGAGGTCATCGAAGGTCCGATGTCGTGCTCACATCGGCAGAAGCGGACGTCTCCAGCCTGGCTGACCATCTGCGCGCAACAGAGAGATCCGCTCTGTACCTAACGCGGATGTGTCAGTGACGGCCGCAGGCTCGCGCAATTAGGCGGTGCGTGAGCGCTCCGTCCATGCCAGCCTGGTGTGGGCCGATCTGCTTGCGACTGCTGGACGGAGCGCCCTGAGGGCGCCGTTATGGGCGGCACCGACGACGTAGGCGGACACGATGTAGGTGACGTGCCGGTCCAGGGCTGTTTCGCCAGCTGATCGTCTACGCTGTTCAGAAATTCGGGATTTGAGAGGCTATAAATATGGCGCAGAAGGTACAGACTCTACTAATCGACGACCTCGACGGCGGCGGGGCCGACAGCACGGTCCACTTTGGCCTGGACGGCACGGAGTACGAGATTGACCTGAACGCGGCGCATGCCGAAACACTGCGGCAGGCCTTGGCGCGATATGTCGAGGCGGCTCGCCGATCGCCCAGTACGACCGTGCGACGACCAGGTCGCACCAGCGGCAAGACGACCAAGAACGATGGGCTTGATCCGACGGTGGTCCGCGAGTGGGCTAAGTCCCAGGGCATCGAGGTAAAGAATCGAGGGCGGGTGCCAGCTGAGCTGGTTGTGAAGTTCAAGGCGGCGACGGGGCAGTAGAGCGTCCAGTCACTGGAGAAAGGAAGTTCTGCGGCAAGCGACCCGCAGCTACTGCTGCGAGCCGAATAAGTCGTGGTATCTCCGAACTGGCTGGTAATCTTAAGCGGGGCGCGTTTATGACCGAGAACATAATGAACACCCATGCCGCAAGGAGTGCGGGCTAACCTGTTTGGTGATTCCGGCTCGGCGCGTAACGCGGCGGACGATCCGGGCGGCGCCGTGCCGGTCCAGCCGCGATCAGCCACGCTAGGTCGGCCCGCATCCGATCCGTGTCATGGACCAAGATCGGCAGCGTGGCCAGTGCCGCGACAACCCGCCAGTCAGGCGTCCTCGGGCGACCAGTAACCTGCATGCAGGAAGTGCTTGTCGAACCTCGACAACAGCGAGGGCTTCGAACACCCTCACTGTCCCACCGCAGAAGCACTTGCAGTTCGGGCGCGCCGTCCGGTTCTCAGCCCCGGACGAAAAGACAGACAGGGCTTGTGTCTATGGCTGAGGTCGTTGTGTTCGGCGTCGTTGCGGCGGACGTTATCCTGCGGGTTCAGCGCATCCCCGCCCCTGGCGACCAAGTCGATGCCGAGGCGCTGGGGTGGCGCATCGGAGGCAGTTCGGCCAACGTGGCATGCGGGCTCAGCATGGCTGGGCATCACGTCCGTCTCGTCGGCCCGGTCGGCACGGACTCGATGGGCGACCAGCTCCTGGCCGAACTCGAACGGTGCGGCGTCGATACCGAGTACTCATTCCGTGCTGATGCCGCGTCTCCACACACCCTCATCCTGCTCGACGACACGGGTGAGCGCACAATCATCGCGGTGGACAGCGGAGCCGGCCCGTCGTCGTTCCTGCCCACACATAGGCCGGACCTCAGGTTGGTGGATTGCGTCTACGTCGAGGGCTATACGCGGTACCCAACCGACACAGCGGCCGCAGCCGAGTCGGCTTTGCTCGCGACGTCTCCCCCCGTACCTGGCGCAACGACATGGCCTGCGACCGTGGTGGTCGGTTCAGAGGCGCAATACAACGAGGTCACCTCCGCAAGGATGTTTGAGGCCGTGCGCTCCATATCGGGCGAGCGCCTGGAATGGGTGGTGGTGACGCGAGGGAAGGAGGGTGCGGATGCGTACGCTGCCTCCAGCGAAGTGCATGTTGACGCCGTCCCCGCCGAGCAGATAGACGCGACAGGCGCCGGCGACGCATTTACCGTCGGTATGCTACATGGGCTGCTGCAAGGGAACGACATGGTCGCAGCGTTGCAAGCCGGCGCTGCGTGGGGTGCGGCGACAGTGGCCCAGTTGCGGTCGATTCCCGTGCCATGGGAGGAACTCACCGACCCTCCGGGTGGCCGGGCAACGTTAGATCGTTGACCAGAAATTCCGGGCAGGTCAATTCAAGGCCCGATATCTGCACCACGCTGCGTGATCGGAAGCTGCGATGGACCGGCACGCAAACCCGCCTAATTGGCGTTGTCGTCGCGGCCTTTACTGTGGTGACGTGAACAGACAGAACGGCCTTATTGGTGCTGTCATGCTTCTGCTCGGCCCCTGCCTTGGCTTAACGAAGTGCTGCTTGTTTACTTGACGGGCCATGCGAGCCGGGGATCGTGGGAACTATGATCGACCCGTTGCGGGCTGCCCGCGAAGATCACGGCTCCGTTGTGGAGCTGACCCGGAAATTGGTGCGGGTTCCGAGCCGCGGCGGGATCGACCCCTACGGGCCGGTGCTGGAGTGTATGTCGGCGTGGCTGGGCGAGCACGGCTTGGCCTGCCGCCGGGTGGCTGGGCCCGGCGGGGTGACCGTGGCGCTGGCGTGCGAAGTGCCCGGCGGCAGGCCCGGGCCCCGGTTGGTGCTGGATGCCTGCCTGGACCTTCCCGCCGGCCTCGGGGGAGATCGCCGGCGGGTGGCTGCATGGCCGGGGCTCATCAGATTCGAAGGCGGGAGCGGCAATCTTCGCCCACGTCGCCGCCCGGTTGCGCGACACGCCGGGCGGCTTCGACGGCAGCGTGGTCCTGCTGTTCGACGTGGACGAGCACACTGGGAGCTTCGGCGGCGCGAAAGCCTATTTCGGGCAGGCGGGACCGGTCGACGGGGTGATGATCGGCTACCCCGGGCTGGACCATGTGGTCACCGGGGGCCGGGGTGTGCTGCGTGCCCGCGTTCACGTGCACAGCATCGCCGGGCATTCCGGGTCGGCCCGAACCGGCGCCGGTGCTATCACCAAGGCTGCCTACCTGATCGGGAAGCTGAACGACGTGCCGCTGCCGGACCCGCCGGGACCAGAGTTTCCGTTGCCCGCGAAAGTGACTGTCACCGCCATCAGCGGCGGCGAAGGTTACTCGATGGTTCCGGACCAGTGCATCATCAATGTCGACCTCCGGCTCACGCCGACGCTGGATGACCAGGCCGCTGCGGCGCTGCTTCAGGAAGCGGCAGGTCGCACGGACGCCGCGTGGCCGGGGGCCGCGCCAACCGATGTCGAAGTCACCACCTGGTGGCCGCCCTATGCCCTGCCCGACGGCTCACCGCTGCGCGACGCACTGCTGCAGGGGGCGATCCGGGCCGGAATGGCTCCCGTAGCCAAGGTCGCCGGACCGTCGAATATCGGCAATTATCTCGCCGGGCTCGGTATCCCCGCCACCGCCGGGTTCGGCGTGGACTACCAGGGTCTGCATGGCACCGACGAGCGCATCCGCCTCGATTCGATACCGGCCGTCCAGGCCGCCTACCACCACGCCCTCCTCACGCTCCTGCACGACGCCCGATCGTGATCCGCCCTCGATTCCGCGAGAGAATACGCACTCATGCCGGAAATAGGGCGTTAAATGCATACATGGCGATACCCGGCAGCGAATAGGTATACAGAAATAACGATCGCCGGCTGAATCAGCACCGAGGCGGCGCACCCGCAGCGACATGCGATGGCCCAAGGTGAGCTGTCGTCTAGGCAACTTGGCGGGGAGTTAGCCGACCTCTCCGACGCGGTAATCGGCCGCATCCGCACGTGTCTATGAGCCAGTCCGGGTGCGCGCATAGGGTGCCATCACGCTGCCAGTGGCGGAATGACCATACTCCGACTTCCTATCCGCCCATACCGTCCGGCACATCCCGCCACGGCGCCCAGTCCGAGTCCGCCACCGGATCCGGTCGATCAGTTGGCACTTGCGCGGTCGACCAGGCTTCTTTCCCCTGGCAGTAGCAGCGACTCTAGCACCGCCCACTGCGCGTCCGTCGATCAGCGCGGCCGCTCGCTCGACGCAATGCAGTTGACTGGTATCGTGAGCAGCATGGGCAATACCATGCCGCTCACGCAAGAAGAGTTTGACTGCATTTACTCCAAAGTGCCGCGCCTCACTGTCGAGGTCATCGTGAAAGATTCAAGTGGCGCTATATATCTGACGCAGCGATCCGTCGAGCCATGTCAAGGCCAATGGCATCTGCCTGGCGGGACCGTGCGGTTCGGTGAAGCACTTTTTGATGCAGTTCGTCGGGTCGCCAAGAAAGAGCTATTGATTGATGTCCAGAAGGCGGATAATCACGGATACATAGAATATCCTTCGCACTACCGCAAATTGCGGGACTCGCCAGTTGGCTTGGTGTTCGAGGTTACCGACTACAAGGGCGATATTGGGGTCAACAATGAAGCCTCGAATAGCGGTTGGTTCACTAAGCTTCCTGCCGGCATGCATGCTGATCAGGACGTTTTTTTGCTTAATAACGGCTATATTACCCGATAGTCGTTTAGCTTCCGGATCGCATCTGACCGCTTATGCTTCTTGGTTGCATTGCCCTGGAAGTCGAGATGAAGCTGCGTTGAAGTATGGCGAGCATTTGGGTGGGCGCAAACCGCAACATGAATCTATCCCGGTCATGATCTAACTTAGACACAAATATCATCAAACGCCATCCAATGAGGCATTGCTTCGTGGTAAATTCTTAACAGTGGTGTTATTACCAGTGCCTTCCTGATATAGCGTAACTATTACGTCGTCCAGCAAATACTCGTTCCTTACGATCGCGAGGGCTACATGACGTCTTACCAGGTCGGACTGCCCATCCTTACCTCAGCTGCCGGAGTTGTGCTAATTGGCGGTAGTACTGTGGTCGTGACAAAGAGTTATCAGAACCGACTACTTGATCGTCAAATCCGGATGGCTTTCGTAGCTCGGACGGGCGGGGTGTGCTCAGCTATACATTGCGACCTGTCATTTTATGAGCGCTGGGTCCGCCACGGGCCGCGCGACCCTGCCGATGAGACGGATCGGTGTGCGCAAGTTGATCAAAATTTCATTGAGCAGCGCAAGAAGCTCAGCGCACTGCAAATCGAAATAGATGCCTACTTCGGCCCGGATACTAAGCCAGGCGTTTTTCTTCACCGCCTAACCGATTTGGCCACGCTCCGTTATGCAATTATTCTCAAACTTCCCTCATCTCAACTAACCGAGATAGTCGACCATGTTGGACGGCCTGGCCATAGTGGCTATTCGGTCCAGGAACTGCTAACGCTCCTTAGCATCCCTCGGCCGACTGGTACACGCATGTGGAAAGCGCTAGACGACCTCGAGAATTCCTATATGGTGGCTTTCCATGAATCCTTGGATGCGATTCTCGCAACCAAACGATCCAAGGAAGCCGGCCGAAGCTTCAAGTCCAACAAATTGCTCACTGCTTACGACGAGCGCCGTAGCGTTGCGCCGTTAGGCATTGAACCTGAACAACGCCAGCAGAGAGAATAATCGACAGAATAAGAAACGCCCAAAACTGTATGCCAGAAGCAAATCCCAAGGCCAGCCCGGGGTGTTTAATTCGTCCAAATCGCAACACTGGAGGCCTTGACGGTGCGGATTGCGCCCAGAAGGGCGATCGGACCGTGCGCCTTCAGCAGCTTGAACAGAAACTCGAGAACGGGCAACCGAGCGCCAGTAGCAGGACTCTAGGCCAAGAGCTCGTCTCACTGACGGTCAGCCGACAGCACCCACTAATCCCATATTCATGGCAGGAGAATAGAAAAGTCCCGGATGGACTTTAGCTCGCTTCGCAGCTCGTCGATGGCTCCCTGCATTTCCATCAGTGCGGAATTCACATCGCTGGCACCGCTGAGATCGCTCCGGTCAGCTACTGACCCCACCTGGCGTGCGGTGTGGCTAATGTGCTTGAGTACCTGGTGCAGTCGCTGATTATTCTCTGTTACGTTGTGACCGGACGTCCTCTCGAGAACGGTATCAGCGAGTATGCGTGCCGCGACCGCTATCGCGTCGATATCAGTCTTGTCTGGCGACACCGAGCTGAGGACGCTGCGCAGTTGATGCCGAAGGTCACTGATAGCCGTGTATGTCTCGGCAATCCAGGACGGAGCGCCGCTAGTGGACTGCAAACTTGACACGTACGGGTCGAGCGACTCAGGCTTCAGGAGAGGCGCGGCGAGGTCCGAGCGCAGATAGCTGGTCAGGCTCGATGGAAGGACCTTGAGGCTGGGAGCGAGGTCGGCGAAAGCTTGCTCGCTGTTGTTGACTTTGCGATACCGGCTGAGAATTTCAACGAACATATCTGTGTCGGTCAGCATGGCATCGTAGAGGGCCTGCCACTCGTCCCGGAAGGCCAGCGTTTGCAATGCCAATATGGTTTCCCGGCGCAGGTCTGGACGAACGAGGGCCTGCAGCGTGTAGGCATTTACGAATCGCTTCACTTCACGAGGATTAACCCGTCGGTCTACAGCGACATAGCCTAGATACGGGCGCATCAGGTTTTCCAAATCAGCGACCTGAGCCGATCCCAGGGACGACTCGCGATACATCGATTGCAGCAACTCGTCGAGCTGGCCAGGCAGCATTGGCGGAAGAGAATAGGAAAACTGGAATATTTTCTTGACATATTCGCGACCTAGCCGCAAGTCGGCCACGGCCGAGGGAGGCGACATGATTTCCGAACCGCGAGGCTGCTCGATCCGGGTTTCGAACTTAGTGCGGATGGCGCGCACGACGACTTGCTCGTCTAGACCGACCACAAAGATGAACCCTGGGAGATCGAAGAACATCTTGATGGACTCCAGCACTTCCAGTGCATTTGTCGGCAGGCAGCGATCTAGGTCGTCCACGAAAACGACGATGCGGGTAAAAGGCTGCGACTCTAGCGCGCTGAAAGCGGCAGTCAGTTCCCGAAACGCCGCAGCGTAGAGCGACTGTGGCTGATACGGATCGGCCGACTCCGAGAGTTGCTCAATCGCCTTGCCCGGCTCGTAGCTGACCTTGACGGCCCCCGGCATCCCGACCTCTACCGACAGGCCAGTTGCCAAGGCCCGGGCCACCTTGCCAATCCGCCCAGCCAATTCACGGACCTTGGATTCGGCGCTTGCGCTACGTTCATCAGACCACTTGACGAGCTCGGCACGAATGGTATCTAGCAGCGGGATCAGTAGTTGAGGTTCGCGCTCATATCTCCAAGCGTTGAAGTCTACCGTTATAAGGCTGCTTTTGGGAAGGGCGGCTTTTATAGCAGCCATTAAGGTAGTCTTGCCAGTGCCCCAGCCACCGAATATGCCGACTGCGAACTGCGGTTCGCTGTCACTGATGATCGTAGCGATGCCACGACCGATTTGGCGGTATCCAAGCGCTGGTGACTGCGTCGGGGAATCCAGCAAGATCTTCAAACCTGACACGTGGTGATCGGCATGCGAATTCGCGGACATCTGCGCTCCTACCGCCCAGATCCTAGTGAGCCAATTCTTTCATTATCGCTCATGCGCTCGCTATGATAGCGGTTGCGGTTGTAAGGCACGGTAAGAACCATAGCGTGCGCCCGGTACCTTCAACCTCGGGGCCACCGCCGGTGTCCTCAGCCGCGGCGCTTCACCCCGATCCTGTGGCCCAATCGGACACTCGCCGCAGCCTAATAGCACCCGTCCGACCTGCCGCCTGTCACAGTAACGGCGGGTAAGTGAGCTGCAGCAAGCCCTCGCTCGCGGTCCAACGGGCGGCTTTAATCTACCGGCGAGGAGTCGGCCATCCTGCATAAGTATCCATCGCGACCTTGCTCGAGAATGCGCGCATCTGCCGTGGACAGTTGGGCCTGCTGACAGCGATTCGTTACGGGCACCCCAGGGTGGGTACGGTCGGATGGCTGCCTGGTGGCAGTGTTGCCGCGTGCGGGCAGCCGACGGGCGCAGGGTTCGTGCACGGCCTGAGGAGGTACTGGTGGCCAGCGTGATCGCGTTCGATGTCAACGAGACGCTGCTGGACCTGCGTGCCCTCGATGAGCCGTTCGAGGTCCTGCTGGGCAGCGCCGCGCTGCGGCCGCGGTGGTTCACGCTGATGCTGCAGCTGGCCTTCACCGGCGGGCTCACCGGCCGGTACGTGGACTTCACCACCGCCCAGCGGGCCGCGCTGGCCATGCTCGCCGAGCGCGAGGGAGTCCCATTGGCCGCCAGCGACATCGACGGCCTGGTGAGCCGGATGAGCTCGCTGCCACCCCACCCAGAGGTGCCCGGTGCGCTCGCTGCCCTGGCCCGCACCCGCCTGCGCCTCGTTGCCCTGACCAACTCCGTCCAGCACGTCGCGGAGGCGCAACTGGCCAGCGCCGGCCTCAGCGACTCGTTCGAGGCCGTGCTTTCAGCCGATGCCACCGGTCACCTCAAGCCCGCGCCGCAGCCCTACCGTGCGGTAGCCGAGCTGTGCGGTGTGGCCATTGGCCAGGTGCGCCTGGTCGCCGCTCACTCCTGGGACATTGCCGGGGCCCTGGCCGCCGGATGCCAGGCAGCGTTCGTCGCCCGCCCCGGCATGGTGCTCAGCCCACTCAGCGACCCGCCCGGCATCATCGGCCCCGATTTGGCCACAGTAGCCGAGCAGATCATCAGCATCGACGGGTGAACAGGCCACCGCCCAGCCGATGTGAGTGAATGAATTCATGGTCCTCGGTCGAAGGAGCCAGGGCACTGATTCGGTAGGCCTCACCCACCCGGCCCTGAGCCGAATCGTCGCCACCTGCATGACCAGCCAATGCACACTCGTAGCCGCGATGAGGTTGGCCGTTGAACAACCTATTCGTTCGCAGAACCGGACAATAGGCGCACGGCGCACGCGTCGCTGGGACCGTTGCGAAGCCGCACCGAAACGGCGTTCGGCGTATAAGGCGGCTTTACGGAAAGTGGCTCACGAAACACTGAGTAATCGACCTGCGATGGCCAGCCTTCGAAGACCTATTCGGTACCTTTTGGGCCAGCGGCAGGCCGAAGAGGACGTAATCGGTCGGAAGCGCGGTCAAGCCGGTAAGGCGGACGGGTCTGACGCCGACTGGACTGCGCGGGCGGTGGCCAATGCGGCGGCGGTCTCTGCTATGACGCTTTCCGGTCCGGGCAGCACGACCAGGCCATGCCATGGCAGCTCAGCGCGTACTTGCTCGGCGGTCAGCTTGCCGCCCAACAGGCCGCCAGCCAGAGCGGTGACGGTGTCGGTGTCGCCGCCGAGCTGGACCGCGCTGACCAGCCCGCTGCGCAGTGAGGTAGCCCCAGTCACAGACCACAGCACTGCCGCCACTGTCTCGTACGGGTCCAGGCTGATGCCGTTGGCGGGCGGATCCCACGATCCCGCGGACACCCGGGCCAGCATCTCGGCAAGCCGCGGTTCGGTGCCGACCACCTGGGCCGCTGCGCGAGCTTCGTTGACGGCGGCCGCCAGGAGCAAGGACAGGCTGGCACCCTCCAGTGCCCAAGAGGCGCAGGCTGCAATCACGCACGCCGCCACGAGGGCGGCCGGGTCGGCGTGGGTGGCCCGGGACATCGTGATCGTCACTTGCCGGCGCCGTTCGGCCTGGTCGTGGGGCACGACCCAGCCAATGGGCAGCGCGCGCATCGCCGCGCCGTTGGTGGCCCTGGCCGCCGCCACGGCAGGCTCGCCGCCGCGCCGGAAGTGCTCGATCGCTGCCGTCGTGGTCGGGCCGAGCCCTCTGATGCCTGGCGCTTGCTCGGTTAGGTCGGCCAGAAATGCGTCCGGATCGCCGTCGCCGTCTCGGTCGGCCAAGTGGCGGGCTACTAGCAAGGTCAGGGCGGTGTCATCGGAGGTTGCACCGCGGGGCCATCCCTCGCGGGCGGGCAGCTGTTCGATCTGGCTAGCAGTGGGGTCCGCCTTCGCGTCGGGCGCATTCTCCCACGGCACGCCGAGCGCGTCGCCACACGCGTACGCAGTAAGCGCACCGTCGATGCGCTCACCAATGTCGAAGACATCCTCGGGATACATGATGCAGAGCAGGCCGTAACCCATAACCTGCACCGACGAGCGGGCCAGTGCTCCTTGTTGTATGGCGAGGCGTTCATGCCCAGAAGCGAGCGCGGCTCTGCTCAGGGTGATCCTGGCGTGGGTCATGTCGTAGCGGGTGCGCGATTGGGTGAACATCTCCAGGGCGTTCGCGGCGAGTTCCCGGGCAAGGCCGCTGTCGCCGTCGCGCAGCAGAAGCTCGGCGCGAGTCTGCCAGATCTTCGCGCGTTCCAGGGTTTCGCCGAGGCTTACCGCGAGCTGCTCGGCCTCGGTGAAGTAACGTTCTGCTTCGGCGCGGTCGCCTGCGCCGAGCCGCGCTCGTCCGAGCGCGTGCAGGCTTTGCAGGACACTGCGAGCGTCGGCGACCTCACGGCGCAGCCGGAGCGCCTCGTTGTGAAGGTGCTCAGCGGCGGTCCACTCGTGACTGGTCTCGGCGAGGGTGCCGAGGTTAGCGAGGATGGTGCTGTGGATCACGCGGTCGCGGTCGGCCGCGGGCGTATCGTCCAGCAGGTCCAGCGCATCACGGAATCGTGTCTGGGCGGCGGGGATGTCGCCGCCGAAGTATTCGGTGGCGGCGACGATGCCGTAACAGCGGGCGCGCATGTTGGCATCCGAGGTGCTGGCCAGGTCAAGAGCCGAACGCCCATACCGCTGCGCTTCGCTGAAGTCGCCGAGGTACAACGCGATGTCCGCCAGGCGGATGAGCACGCGGGCCCGCTCGACGGAGCGGCTGCCGATCAGTGCCATTTCGGCTTCGGATTGGGCGCCGTCGAAGTCTCCGCGGACGAACGCGAGCTCGGAGCGGAGCAGCCGGACGCTGCTGTCTTCTACCGGGAGGAGCTCGACCAGCTGTCTGGCTTGGTCCCAATCGCCCAAGACGATAAGCACGCCGACCAGGCGGGGGCCGAGCTCTTCGATGCCGACATGCGGCCGTATCTTTTGGTAGAGCATCAGCGCGGTGTGGTACATGCCGGCCCGCTCGGCCTGGGACGCTGCCTGGTAGCTCGCCTTGACCATCTGATCGGTCCGGTCGGCCTGCTCGAAGTGAAAGGCGGCCGACGCCAGGGTGCCGTTCCGTTCGGACCACTCGCCCGCCCGTGCGTGCAGGTAACGTCGCTGGTTAGCGCCGGTCTCGCCGTACACCTCGCGCTGCATGAGGGAGTGGACGAAGCTCACCTCACCATGCGGTCCTTCGCGCATCAGCCGCATTTCGCATGCCTTATTCAGCGCGGCGATGGCGTCCTTGGTGTCGGCCTCCATCACGTAGGTGATGGGAGCGAGTTCGTCGGAGGTGTCCAGGACCACCGACGCGGCCCGCAGGAAGTGGCGGGTCATCTCATCGGCGCGGGCGAGCCGACGCCGCAAGATCGCATCCGCTCGGGGCAGGACAACATCGTCGGCCAGGGGTGACCCCGGCGACGGGGTGATGAGGCTCAGTGCTTCGCGGAGAAAGAAAGGATTACCGCCGGTCAGCCGGAACAGGCGGTCCACGATCGACTCGTCGGCCTGCTCGTCGGCCGCCGACATCATGCGCACGTATTCGCCGACGTGCGCCCGCTCCAGCGGGACCACCGTCAACGTCGCGTGCCCCGTCGCGGACCATTCCGCCATCAAGTCGGCGAGTTCGGGATAGTCGGCGAGCTGTTCCTCCTGGATGGTGGCGGCTACCAGGACGGGCACGTGCTCCAGCTTGCGGAACAGGTAATTCAGGAAATACAGCGTGTCTTGGTCGGCCGCATGCAGGTCATCAACGAGGAGGAACAGCCCTCCGTTTCCGGATGCAGCCCGGATGAGGACACGTGAGAGTTCCTCGTATACCCCGCGGAGGCCGGGCGAGCGTTCGGTGAGCTTTTCGCCGATCGTGGCGAGGAACGAACCGATGAACGGGACCGCATCGAGTAGCTGGGGTGCGGCACGCGTCAGCGTCCGGCGGATCTGGTCGGTAGTGCGGCCGAGATTGGACGCGAGCGCTTCCTTTACCGGCAGAAGGGGTTCCGCGCCCCGGCCCAGACACCGGACGGAAATAACGATCATGCCGCGTTTGCGGGCTACCGCTGCCGCTTCCGCCGCGAGCCGTGATTTGCCAACGCCGGACTCGCCGAGAATCAGGACGGCATGCCCCTTGCCGCTATCAGCAACCCGCGAGATGTGCTGGCGCAGCAGATCGAGCTCGAGCTGCCGGTCGATTAATGGTTCCTGCGGACTGTCGCCTCCTGCTTCGGTCGTTTGGCTGCTGCGATCATTCCATGGTGGCATCGCAAACTACCCTCCGCGTGGGCTGCCGCCCATGCGCCTAAAGAGAGAGGGGCTACGGTCTGGACCTTCGCCACAAAGGTCAGCCACCCGTCCGGAGAGAAGCTCAGCGTCACATCGTCGGTGTTCCTGGAGTCTCGCACCACAACCTTGCCACCGCAGGTCCTGGCGACCTCTACGCAGTTTGCCTGGCTGTTGCTGTAGCTGGCCTTGCGCCACGGGGTGGTCACGTCATCGTGGTTCATTGCTCTAACTCCAAGTCACTGACGCTGCTCCAGCCGTTGCCTGATCCGCGTTGCCGAGCTTGCCGGACTGAGCGCCGCGCTTCGCAATGCATCGAAGACCAGTGTGTAGCCGCGCAGCTCCTGATCCCCTTCGAGGTACTGGCTGCTGGTTAGGGTCTCTACGAAGACAGTACTTACTGATCGCTCGCTGCCGAAGCTGAACATGACGAACGAACCGGACATATTCGCCTTATCGCCCGCTTCCAGCGGAAGTATCTGAACGCTGATGTTCGGCCGGTTCATCAGTTCCAGCAGCTTGGCGAGCTGGCCATGCTGAACCTCGCCACCGCCGATCGTGGTGACCATAGCGGCTTCCCAGATCACGGCGTCCAGCCGGATGTCGGTGCCCTGTTCCAGCCGGGCCTGGCGCTCCTGCCGGATTCTGATGAAGTTCTCCAGCTTGTCTGGAGCGATCATCGCGGGGTTGGCCAGCATGACGGCCCTGGCGTACTCCGGCGTCTGGAGGAGACCCGGGACGATGGTCGGCTCCCAGGTCTTGATGTAGCTGGCATCTGTCTCCAGGCCGATGAAGTCGGCGTAGTACGGCGGGATGGTGTCGCCGTAGTCCTGCCACCAGCCGCGCTTGTTGCTCTCGCGCGCCAGGCGTTCCAGGTACGCCCGGTGCTCGGGATCTTGGTCGCCGTAGCGGTCGAGCAGGAGCCGCAGGTCCACCACGCGCACACTGACGACGCCGTTCTCTATCCGGCTGATCTTGGCCGCGCTGCAATTCAGCAGGTCCGCGGCCTGGGCCGTGGTAACACCGGCAGCCTCACGTAGCCGCCGCAGCTCTGCGCCGACGCGGCGTGATCTGACTGTGGGCTTACCGCCGACGGGCATCAGCTCAACCTTTCGCATGCAGGACAACAGAGAAACGCTTGCAAAATGCAAAGCGTGCAACTAGCCTGGCTTGCACTCATCGTGTCGAAGCGTACGACGTTTAGAAGCGCAGCGGACCTTCTACCAGCGAGAAGGTTCTCCGAGGGTCACCCGCCTGTGGACTCATATAGCAACGACCGCCAACGCTGGAGCAGGTGTTGAGCATTTGGAGGCAATCGCCATGAGCGGCACGGGCAAAAATGCCCCCGACTCCGCCGGACGCGCTCACCCTGCCGGATACGAGCTTGATGCCTGGCGCGACGCTACTGCGGCACGCCTGAGCGGCAGTACGCCGGCGGCAATCACGCCGCTTTCCCATCACGACTGCGACGTTGAGCATTGGCCGATGCACGAGACGCTCGTCCTTGGGGCCAGTCAGAGCGCGGTGCCTTTGGCCCGGGCTCACCTGCGGCGACTTCTAGCGGCCTGGGGGCGGGCAGAGCTGAGCCCAGACGCAAGCGTCGTGGTTTCTGAGCTGATGACCAACAGCGTCGTTGCGTCCGCCGAGCTACGGCCAGCAACGGCGCCGGTGCTGGTATGGCTCGGATCGGATGGCCACTGCGTGCTCCTCACGGTGGCAGATGCGAGTCCCCGGCCGCCTGTACAGCTGGACCTGGAGGCAGACGCCGAAGATGGCCGGGGGCTAGCGCTGGTAGAAGCGCTCAGTAGTCGGTGGGGATGGCATCCAATCGGAACTCCCGGGCCAATGAAAAAGGTCGTCTGGGCAGAATGGCGCCTGCCGTCCAGGGCGGCCAGCGGCCAGCGTTCGGCCTAACGCCTCGTCGTCATGCAGTCTGAGCAGCGGTCACCACTCGGGCTGGGACCGCTGGAGACTGCGATCATGCAGGTCATGTGGGCCGCCGACGATTGGCTGATGATCCGGGATATCCGCGCACAGATGAACTACGCCCCGGTCGCCTACATGACGGTCTCGAAGGTCACCAGTGTGTTGTTTGAGAAAGAGCTGCTCATCCGCAGACGCGACAGCCGTGTGGGCAAGCCGGGGCCCCCGGCTTGGTGGTACCGGGCGGCCCGCCCGATGAACGAGCACATCGGGGAGCTGATCGCCAAGTTAATGGACTACAGCTCGGACCCCGAGGCGGCTCTCGCCTACGCCATGGCCGCCTGGCAGAGGCCGCCGACCGGACAACCCTGAGCAAATGTGATGACGTTACGTCGGCCGCGGCGCGAGCATGAAGTCACCGGCTCCGGGCACTCTGGCATCAGTCTGTACGCCGAGAGCCGGGATGCAGACGTAGTGATCCGGTCCAACGGCGCACTCTGTTGGCGGCCATCCGGAGCTGCACGTTGGCGGCCACGCAAAAGGCACTACGGCTATCACAGAGCGTGACAGGATTCGATGGTCGACGCACCGCCGCGCTGCCCAGAGCGCTTAATACACGGGTGATCCGTGTCGCTCCAGTGTTCTTGTGTCACACGCTGGGATGGTGCTGAAATGAGCACCTTTCCATGTCTTGCGCGGTCCGTGCTGGGGTCTGGCCAGGTCCGTTACCGCCTCGGTGACCGGCTGGTGGACCGGTATCTGGAGTTCGTGGCAGGCCGGTGCCGGCCGAACACGCTGCGGGCGGTGGCCTTTGACCTTAAGACGTTCTTCACCGTCATCCCGAAGGACCCGGCGGCGGTCACCGCAGCGGACGTGTTCGAGTTCCTGGCGGATCAACGGGGTGACCGCACGGTGGTGCGGCTGGCGGACCGGGAGTCGGGGCTGTCGGCGCGGACGATCGCCCGCCGGCTGTCGTCGGTGTCGGGCCTGTATGCGTACCTGGTCGCGCGGGGTGACACGCCGGTGCAGGTCAACCCGGTGCCGCGGGGGCTGCTGACCCGGCGGCTGGGCGGGTCTCGGCGGTCGCGGACCGCGCCGCTGGTACGGGTGCCCCGGACGCTGCCGCGGATCTTGTCACCGGGCGAGGCGGACCGGCTGGTCGGGGCGCTGCGCATGCACCGGGACCGGGCGATGGTGCTGGCGATGCTGCTGGCCGGGCTGCGCCGGTGCGAGGTGCTCGGGCTGCGGTTCGCCGACGTGCAGGTCGCTGACCGGCGGCTGGCCGTGGTGGAGGGCAAGGGCGGTCATCACCGGATCGTGCCGGTAGCGAACCGGTTCTTCGACGCGCTGGGCGCCTACCTGCATGACGAGCGGCCCTGCGAGGCCCGCACGGACCGGGTGTTCGTGGTACTGAAAGGGCCGCGGCGCGGGCTGCCGCTGTCGGCGGAGGGGCCTGGATGAGATCCTGGCCGCCGCCCGCCGCCGGGCCGGCCTGGGGCACGCGACCTGTCATGAGCTACGGCATACGTGCCTGACCCGGCTGCGGGAGGCGGGGATGGCGCTGGAGGCGGTGCAGGCCCAGGCGGGGCACCTGAGTATCGAGTCGACCCGGGTCTACCTGCACCTGACCAACGACTGGCTGGCAGAGGAGTACCGGCGCGCCGCCGAGCTGATCGACGCCGATGCGGCCGCCGTCGCCGAGATGCTGGCCGTGCAAGAACAGGCGGCCGTCCGGTGAGCGCCGTCCCGGCCCCCGAACGGCAGCCAGGCCTGGCACGCCGGTGCGGAATGGGCCGAGATCGCCGCCGCCGCGCCCCGGGCCGCCGCCACGATGCGCCGCTACCTGCGGCAGCTGGGCACGTTCCTGGCGCCCAGGAGCGTCGATGCGGCCGATGGCGCGCTGCGCCAGTTCGCCCACTGGATGCTCACCGGCCCCGGCATCACCGCGGTCGGCGATATCCGCCGCGACGACATCGAGGACTACAAGGTGTGGCTGGCCGGCCGGCCAGGTCACCGCGGCCGGCTATCCGCCGAGACGCACCGGCAGCGGCTACGCACCATACGCCAGTTCTTCGAGCGGATCATCGAGTGGGACTGGCCCGATGCCCCGCCCCGCACCCCCGTCATCGCCGGGGACATCCCCAAGAAACCCGAGCCGCTGCCCAAGTTCCTCGACGACCGCGACGCCGCCAAGCTGATGGCCGCCGCCCGGGCCAGTACCGACCCCCGCGACCGGCTCGTCGTCGAGCTGCTGGCCCGGACCGGGATGCGGGCCGGCGAGCTGGCCGGCCTGGACGCCGATGCGGTCGTCCAGATCGGCACCGGGCACTGGCTGCGGATCCCGCTGGGCAAGCTCCGCAACGACCGCTACGTGCCGCTGCACCCCGAGCTCGTTGAGCTGCTCGTTACCTGGACCGCCGCCAACCTTGAGCACATCCGCCACTGCAAGCGGCTGGTCGCCGACCACCGCGGGGCCCTGGACCGGCACCTGATCGGGCGGATCGTGCACCGGGTCGGCCGGGCGGCAGGCGTCCCCGGCGTGCACCCGCACCGGCTCCGCCACACGCTGGCCACCCAGGCCATCAACCGCGGCATGCGGCTGGAGGCCATCGCCGCCCTGCTCGGCCACCGCAAGATGGAGATGACCCTGATCTACGCCCGGATCGCCAACCGGGTCGTCGCCGACGAATACGCCGCGGTCAGCGCCAAGATCGACGCCCTCTACGGCCAGCCCCCGCAACTGCCCGCCGACTATGAGAGCACCGGCATGGCCCGGCTGCGCCGCGAATCCCACGCCCGGATGCTCGGCAACGGACTGTGCACCCGCCCGGCTGAGCTGGACTGCCGGATGGAATCGGCCTGCGAAACCTGCGCCTACTTCCGCACCGGCACCGAGTTCCTGCCCGTCCTGGTCCGCCAGCGCAACCACGCCCGCGACCACGGCCAAGCCGACCGGACCGCCTTGTTCGACGGGCTCATCCAGCGCGCCGGAACCGGACCCGCCACCACCGAACGGAGCTGACCAGCATGCCCGGTATCACCCTCGACCCCGCCGACGCCACCGAGCTCGCCGAGACGCTCACCTTCCTCACCCAGCGGCTGTCAGGAAGCCAGAAACAGGCCCTCGCCGACAGCTTCGCCGCCTTCGTCGGCCACCCCGCCTACAACACCGGGACCCTCTGCACTGACCTGCGCCGGTTCATCTTCCTCCTCGGCGCCAGCGACGGCGAAGAACTCTTCGGCGAGCCAACACCATGACCGGCCGAATGCATCACCTGCTTGACAAGATCACCCGTATAACGCCGATTCGGAGTGGCAGGGACCTGTGTAAATCGCGAGGGTCACTGTGCGCAGATAATCCGATTCTGGGCGTTTCGGTTCACCCACCGGTTTGACTGGAGCCCGCTCCGTCATCCATCCAACTTTTCCCGAATCTTCGCGATCGCGGCGACCGCCCTGAAGATGATTCTGATTGCGTTGCTGCCGGACGCTGGTGAAGCTGCCGTCAGCGACGGTGGACGGCGGGATGACGCCATGCTCGTGCCAGGGCAGGCTATGACCCTCGATGCCCGTGATAAGACGGCACTATGGAGAACTCTGGCGAGACCAGTACGTCCGCACACTCCGGCTCTCCAGATACCGGTCTTCCCGAATCGGCCAGCTGGGGAAAGCATCCGTCGTTGATAAGAATGCGCGAGCTCCTGCGGGTATTGCGTGGGTGGGCCACAATGTCACCACCGAAGGACCCGCCGTTCAAGGATCAGCATTTGACCGGTGCTGATGTCTTTTGGATTTCCTGCGTATATCTGTCGTGGACGCTCCCGCAATTTGACCTCGACGGTTTTGACAGCAACTATCTTCATCAGATATTCGACTCGCCGCTCGCGCAAGCTGTGAAATTCGAAGACGCCGACATGAATGGTACCTGGAGCGCCATGCGGGATGAATTCTCTTCTCGTGAAATGACCGGAACTTACTTGATCGATCCAGACGTTGCCATCCTTGATGGTTTGGATCTGCGGGGCGCCGATCTTGCCGGAGAAGATCTTAGTGCCGCACTGTTGGACGGAATTGATCTACGCGGCGCCTATCTCACTAATGCGCAGCTTGAGGGTGCCAGTTTGAGGCGTTGCCATCTTGAGGGCGCATACCTCGACCGTGTGGCGGCGTCCGCTTCGTGCTTTCGCAGGGCCGCGATGGGCCACTGCTACGCGCGCTTTGCAAATTTCACTGCGGCCGACCTTCGTGACGTTGATTTTACCGGTGCCGTGTTGAGACGCGTCCGATTTGATGCCTCCCTCCTGAGGGGCGCCTCCTTGGCGCACTGCAAACTAACACGGGCAAGCCTTCGCTCTGCGGATCTATTCCAGACCTGGTTCGGCGGGTCTCTCATGATGTTTGCAACCTTCGGACCCGTAGGCGTTGATCCGGTCGTAGAGAAGGCTCTACATAAGGCAGACTGGTTGGGTTTCGTAACAGACGACCCACCCCAGAAGTATCTCCTGCGGGCTGCAAACCTGACTCTCGCTCGATTCGACGCCGAAACTTTACTCAATGACGTATCCCTCTGGAGTGCTGATACGGCGAATCCCCAAGTAGCCGACGTTGTGTGGGGCGACGTAAACCTCACTGCGGTGACAGGGTGGGGTGTTAAGTCAGGTGATGAAACTAGGGCCGAGGGTAGTTCTGACCCTGTCCTCTACGATCGGGCCGCACGTAGCAATCGCCAACTGGCAGTCCAGCTACGGAGGCAAGGCATGAGCGACGCAAGTGACTTTTATGGCTATCATGCCAAGTTGTGTGAGATCCGCTCATTCGTGCTACACGGCTCCTATATTCGTTTGGTCGGAAGTGCTCTCTTGGCTGGTTTGTGTGGTTGGGGTTTCAAACCAGGGCGAACAGTTCTCTGGTATTTGGCCACACTCTTTTTGTCTTGGGGGGGATATTTGTTGACTGTGCCACATTTGTCCGGCTGGCAGGATTTGGTGCTTAGCGTGTCCTCATTCCATGGACGAGGCGTGTTCGTGAGCAACCTGCAGTCGCTCAGTCGCCCGGCCTCGGTGCTGGTGGTAATCGAAGCTGTGATTGGTCTCCTGATCGAGGCTACGTTCGTAGCCACTTTCACGCAAAGGTTCCTCAGAATAGGCTGACTAGCGTTGGATGCGATCGGCGGCGCCGCGTGCGAATTCACGTATTAGTACTCCAGCCGTAGATCGTAATGTGCCCGGGTCCTGGGTTATTTGCTGCTGGTAGTGGCAGGTCAGGGCGCGGTACTGGTGGCGGCGTCGCCAGCGGGACCAGCGCATCCGGTGCGCGGCGTCGTGTGCCGGGCGGAGGATCGTGCCGGCGAGCAGGTGGGCAATCTCGTTGCGGGTCAGCGAGACCTGGTCTGCCGGGCCGGGGCCGCGGGCGTGCTCGAGGGCGGCGGCGATGGCGAGGGCTGCGGCGGCGAGCATGGCGAGGGTGACCCACCGGTACCAGGAGGTCCACCGGCGGACCTGGTGCTCATCCAGGCCGGTCAGGCCCTTTCCGGACTGGAAGTTCTCCTCGATCGTCCAGCGCAGCCCGGCCACCTTCACCAGGGCGGCCAGCGGGACCGGCTGCGGGCTGTAGCAGCGGTAGAAGGCCAGTTCCCCGGTACGCCGGTTCCGGCGGATCAGCAGATACCGGCATCCTGGACCGGAGTCGCTGATGGTGACCCAGGCCCAGTCGTACCATCGGTGTCCTTTGGCGCCGGCGCCTGCGGACAGCTGCTGCCAGGCCCGGAGGGGCAGCCGGGCGGCGAGCTGATCGGCGCGGAGGGCGTGCCCGGCACCTGCGGGGACCCGGTGATCGCAGGCGACGGCAAGTACATAGGCGACGCGCTGGGCTTCCAGCCAGGTGCGCAGCGGCCCGTTGTCCTCGTACACCTCGTCGCCGGCGACCCAGACGAACAGCACCGCAGCGGTGACGGCCCGCTCGATCATCCGCCTGGCGAGCTGCGGTTTAGTCGCGAACTTGACGTCACCGGGAATCCCGGCCGCCGCGCAGCGTTGCTCATTGCCGGTCCAGGACCGCGGCAGGTACAGCTCACGGTCAATCAGCGTGTGCCCGCGCGGGGCAGCGTATCCCAGATAGACGGCGACCTGCGCGTTCTCGATCCGCCCGGCGGTGCCGGTGTACTGGCGCTGCACGCCCGGCGTGGCCGTGCCTTTTCTTGACGTCGCCGGTCTCGTCGATCACTAGCACCGCGCCCGGGTCGCCGAGCTGCTCGATGACATAGGCACGCACGTCGTCGCGAACGCCGTCGGCGTCCCACTTCGCGCGGGCCAGCAGGTGCTGCATCCCGTCCGGCGAGAGGTCTCCGGCGTGCTCGGCGATCGTCCAGCAGTTCTTGCGGGGAAGTTCAGCCAGCAGACCCAGCACGAAGGCCCGCGCCCGCCGCCGCGGCTCGACCCTGCGGAAACGACCCCCAGCCCGGGTCAGCAGCTCGTCAAGTACGCCCACCCACCGGCTGGGGTCTACGCTGGGGCCAGCGGCCGCCACAAGATCTTCACGCGTCGTCACGAACCGGGATGATCAGACGGTGGCCGCCCCGTCTCCAGCACCGGCACGCCCAAGATCGCGCCCGACGGCCGGAGTACCAGGAGGACACATGCGACGAGGCGAGGTCTGGTGGGCCGAGTTCGATGAGCGACGGCCTGTCGTGCTGCTGTCCGGAGAAGCTCCATCCGGGTTCCGGACGATGCAGGTTGTCGCCCCGGCGGATACCGACATCTCCGGCCTGGGAATCGAAGTCGCAGTCGGCGCCCGGGAAGGACTGCCCTTTGACGGCGTGCTGCGGTTCGTGTTCCCGCGGCCGGGCTTTACCCCGTGCACCTGGCTGACCACCTTGAGCCGGGAAGACCTGATCGAACGGGCAGGCGCGGTGTCTGCCGCCAAACTCAGCGAGATCGACGACGCCCTGCGCGCCAGCGAGCAAAGAGCGGAGTGGACCCCGGCCGCGGCGGCCAGGCTCAGCGAGATCAAGGACTCCCTCCGCCGGCGGGCTCAGACACGCAGGGAAGGAACGGACGCCCGCACCAGCGAAGGTCAATCTCGTCCGCACGATCACCGGTCCGTGGCGCCTCAACAACAAGATCACGATCTACGGCTGGAGTATTAGGCGGCTCTGGATCGTCAAGCCGCGACCGGCGTTGACTGCGGAGCGTGATCTGGCGGCGTGATGCCGCAGCACCGGATCGCCGAATATTCGCGCCGAGCGGCCGGATAACCTCACGGCGCAGCTGAGCGCAGAACATCCATTCCGGCGCTTCGCCTGACCCCCATAATCCCCAGATTATGAGGGTCGTGCAGAGCGAGCCTGGCGCCGGGAAGGTGACCGCGCTAAAGACAAGCTCAGTCGGCACCCCAGCCCCGACGGCGCCGGACAGGAGACCGCGGTTATCGTCCCGATGAGTGGGTCACCGACGACGCCGCCACACGGAGGGCGAGGCTTGATGTCGATGTCATGGCGCTACCTGTTCTCTCTCCGTCGTTCGAACTAGTCAGGTACATTTACTACTGTAGTCGTACAGCAGCACCGATGACGACAGCAACAGGCGCGAAGTCGCCGGGGGCAGATGGCGCGTGCGGCACGCGGCGAGCGCGGCTGCGCACGCTCCGCCGCGGGCAGGTCGGCGGCGATCCGGCGCGGGCGGCGCTGACGTAGGGTGTGAACCTCGTGGGATCAGGTGGGCGACGGGAGCCGAGGGCGGCATGGACGACGAGCAGCGGGTTGATCTAGGGGTGTCGTTGCTCATCCCGTACCGGTACACCGAGGACCGGGTTTTCCGGGCCCTCCAAGATGCCGGGTTCGACGACTGGACCCTCGCCCAGTGCCGACTGTTCCAGCGCATCGCCCCGGACGGCTCGCGCCTCACGGACCTCGCTGACCAGGCACAAATGAGCAAACAGAGCGCCGGCGTGCTGGTCGACCAGCTGGAGCGCCTGGGCTACGTCCACCGCGTCCCCGACCCCGCGGATGGCCGCGCCCGGTTGATCGTGATCGAGCAGCGCGGCCGGCGGGCGGTCGAGGTGGCCACGGCGACTCTCGACGAGATCTTCTCGGAGTGGAAGGCCTACCTGGGCACCCGCAACTTCACGTTGCTGCAGCAGATCCTGGACCAGCTCCGCGAGATCACCGACCCCTTCGCGCGGTAAACCCGGCCGCGCCGAGCCGTCCGCCCCCGACTCCCGTTCGCCCTGAGCCGCCGCGCCAGCGGACGCAAGCGGGCTTCGACCTCGCCTTGACATAGTCAGCTTTGCTGACTAGTCTTCTCGATGTAGTCAGCCTTATTGACTACTGTCACCCGCGATCCTGGCGAAATCGGTCGCCGCGGACGCCCAGCAGAAAGGGAAATGTCATGAAGTTTCTTGTCCTTGGAGCAACCGGCCGCACCGGCGTCCTCTTCGTCGAAAAGGCACTCGACCAGGGGCATCATGTCACCGCCCTCGTTCGCAGGGCCGACGCCGCCGTCGACTCGCGCGCTCAGATCGTCAGCGGCGACGTCACCGACGCCGCCGTGATCGCGGCGGCAGCCCGAGGCCACGACGCGATCATCAGCACGCTCGGAGTGAAAAACGCCCGCGAAACCCCGACGCTGATCACCGACACCGTCCGTGCAGTCATCGCATCCGCGAAAACATCAGGCGTTGACCGTTTCGTCATCCTGTCTGCGTTCGGAGTCGGCGACTCCCTCGCCAAAGCCTCGTTCCTCGTGAGCCCCCTATTCCGCACCGTGCTTCGGAAAACCTACGCAGACAAAGCCGCATCGGAAGTGCTGTTGAGGGCCAGCGATCTGAAATGGACCCTCGAATACCCCGGAGCGTTGAACAACAAGGACATCACGCGCTACACCGCGGTCACCCTCGAGGACGCCAAGAAATTGCCGATCTTCCCCTCGACCTCCCGCGCGAACGTCGCTGAGTTCCTCCTCCACTCCGCCGTGCAAGACACCTTCATCCGTCAGACCGTCATCGTCACCGACACCAAATAGGTCGCCGAACGCTATCGGGAGTGTCCGCGGCACTGGCCGAGCACTTCCCGGACGAAGAGGCCACCATCGTCCCGGCCATGGAGCATGTGCTCACCCAGAGCGAGGAGAAGTGGTTCGGCAAGCACGGCCGGGCTGCGACCCCGAAGGGTCAGCTATGGAACATGGTCGGCGCCATCCTCGCCGCCCAGCCCGACGGGGGCGCCGCATGGTTGAAGAAGAACATGCCCGGACCCGCTGCGCTGGTATGGCGATGGATCGGCGCCCCGCGCTACGCACGCTTCCGGGCAGCGCTGGAAGGCCGCCGCTAGGAAGCGTCCCTCGGATCACCCGGCTGACCCGGCTTTTTCATCAATCAGCAGGCTGTCGCCCATTTCGCCGTGGATGTCATCGACGCCGGCGCTCACAGACGCGAGGCACGCTGGAATTGGACGTGGAAGAGGCGCTGGGCAGGCGTGGCCTGCTGGAAGCGACGGTGCTGGCGTCTGCGATGGCCCGCAGGTCGGTGTCGGCCGCCGAGCATCCGGTCCGCGACATCGGGCGGCAGCTCTTTGAGGCGTTGTTCACGGGGTCGATATACGGCGTCTACCGGGCAAGTCTGGGAGTGGCGCAGCAGCGGGGCACACGGCTGCGGGTGGTGTTGCGGCTGGCTGCCCCGGAACTGGCCGCACTGCCATGGGAGATGTTGTTCGATCCGGAGACCGAGACTTACCTGTGCCGGCATGAACCGCTGCTGCGCCACGTCCCCGCCCCGTACACCCCGGATCCGCTCGAAGTTCGTGATCCGCTGAGGATCCTCGGCCTGGTCTCATCCCCGCGCGGCATGTCCTCACTTGACGTGGTCGCTGAGAAACGCCAGCTCGCCGACCCGGCCGCTGAAGGGCTGGTTGAAGTGACCTGGGTCGCGGAAGCGACCTGGGCGCAGGTTCATGCCCGGCTCCTGGCCGGGGAGTGGCATGTGCTGCATTTCGTCGGGCACGGCGGCTATGACACCATCTCCGATGGTGGGATCCTGGCTCTTGTCGGTGCGGACGGCAGGGCAGACCTTGTCGCTGCCAGGCGGCTGGCTGACCTACTGGGCGAGGCGCGGCCTTCCCCCCGGCTGGTCGTTCTGAACTCGTGCTCCTCAGGAGAGTCCGGGGCCACCCGACCTGTTCTCCGGCACAGCCGCCACACTAGATGGCCTATTCCAAGGGATGGCTGCGGAGATGAGGCGAGGGTGGCCAAGATCCGTTTGTGACGACAGACATGGACACCCTCGCTACCGCACTGTATGTGAGAACCGACGACCTGCTGAAGGAATCCCCGCACCTAGCACCGGAGCGGCCTGCCGTGAGCATCTTTCCGCAGCTCAGTGACGCGGAACTGGTGACGCTTGCGGTGCTGCAGGCGCTGCTCGGCTTCACCTCGGAGGCCCGCTGGATCCGGTTCGCGCACGCGAGCCTGCGGCATCTGTTTCCATACATCCCGCATCAGCCCGGCTACAACAAGCGGCTGCGCGCCGCAGCCGGGCTGATGCTGCACTGCACCCGCATCCTGGCGGCGAGCACGTCGCTGTGGGCAGACGACGTCTGGGTAGTGGACTCCACCCCGGTTGAATGCGGCCGTTCCCGGGAGACCGCAAAACGTTCTGACCTGGCCGGGTGGGCCGAGTACGGCTACTGCGCCAGCCACTCCCGCTACTTCTGGGGATTGCGGCTGCACCTGGTCTGCACACTGCACGGCCTGCCCGTCGCGTTCGCCCTGACCGGGGCCAAGGCCGACGAACGGCAGGTCCTGCTCGACATCCTGGCTGATGAGACCCTGCAGGGCCGGGCCGGCCAGATCATCATCGGCGACAAGAACTACTACGGCCGCGGCTTCGAGGCAGAACTCGCCGCGGCACGGCTGGTCCTGCTGCGCCCGGCCCGCAAGGGCGAGCCGGGCCGGGCCGGAACGCAGTTCTTCAAACCGCTGCGCCAGGTCATCGAGTCCATCAACGAAACCCTCAAGGGCCAGCTCGACCTCGAGCGGCACGGCGGTCATACCCCTGCCGGGGTAACAGCCCGCGTCCTGCAGCGAATCCTCGCCCTGACCGCCGTGATCTGGCACAACGACGCCACAGGCCAGCCCGTCATGCGCTCACTAGTCGCGTACGACCACTGACGCCTTGGAATAGATCATCTAGTCGGGAGCGGGATCAACGCGGTAGCGGCGATGCAGTTCGCCATCAGTGACGCCGCAGCGATCGCGTTCGCCCGCGGTTTTTACACGGCGATCCGCATGGGCGGAGCGTGGACGAGGCCGCGCGCAGTGGCCGGATCGCCATCCTTGGCGTTCCCCGCAGCCTGGAATGGGTCACCCCGGTCCTCTACGTACGAGGCGAAGCCACTCAGCTGTTCACCTTCGCTGACCCGCCAGACACGAGCCGAGAGCGCCCAGCCAGGCCGGAAATTTGAACCGCACTGCTCACGATGTGGCGTTCAGCCCGGACGGAACCTGGATCGCCACCGTCAGCCGCGACAAAACCGCCAGGATCTGGGACGCGGCCAGTGGCCAGCAGCTGCAGGAGATCCCTCACGAAGGGGAGGTTTTCAATGTGGCGTTTAGCCCGGACGGCACCCGCCTCGCCACCACCACTCTGAACCAGCTCCGGATCTCGTTTTGTAACCTGCTGAGCGATGTGTCACTAGCAGGCAACTGTCGGGCCGGAGAGGCGTCGAGGAAACCTGTTGAACCAGATCAACCCGATCTGAGCGCCTACTCTGATCACCGCCCACTCTCCACAGACCGCCCCGAACGAATGCCTCTTTGTGTCAAGGGGCAGTTCCGGGCGCAGGGGTCGTAGGCTGGGGCCGAGGCCCGGGAGTGGCTTGCCCGAAGAGCCGGTTGCTGGGGTGTGATCCGGCCGCGCTGGTTGCAGAGTCGTTCCCCTGTTGCCCTCCCGGGTCCCTGACCTGGCCTGCTGCCCGCCTGGCGTCGGTGCGGAGGCGGGTGAAGACAGCGTCGCTGATCTGCCGCTTGAGCGAGCGCAGCGCCTCGCGGTGGGTTTTCCCTTCGGCGAGCTTCTTGTCGTAGTAGGCGCGGCCTTCGCTGTGCGGCTGGCGGACCTGGGTGACGGCGGCCATGTGGATGGCGTGGTTGACCCGGCGGTTCCCGCGGCGCGACAGCCGGTTGACCTTCCGCTTCCCCGAGGCCACCTCGATCGGCGCGGTCCCGTTGTAGGCGGCGAAGCGGTCGCGGTCTTTGAAGCGGGACACGTCGCGGACCTCGCCGATCACGGTGGCGGCGATGACCGGGCCGGCCCCGAACAGGCCGGTCAGGCTGGTCCCGCTGGCCCTGACGGCCGCGTCCAGCTTCTTCCTGGTCTCGCGCAGCTGGGCATCGATGCGGCGCAGGTCCTCGATGAGGGCCGCGGCCAGCTCCCAGCGGGCGGCCGCGACGGCGTCCGGCGGCCGGCGGCGTGACCGAGCCAAGCAGGCGGGCGGCGTGAGCTGCGATGATCTTCTTCGGGACGCCGCCGGGAACCAGCTCGCAGAGCACCGCGTGCAGCCGGCAGACCACCTGCGTGCGGCTGCTGGCCAGGTCACGCCGGCGCTTGGACCAGACCTTCAGCACTGCGGCGTGGTCATCGGGCCGGGCTTCCCGGACGCCAGGCGAGCGCAGCGCGGCCACCGCGACCGACCGGGCGTCGTTCGGGTCGTTCTTGTTCACGTTCCCGGTGGCCAGCAGCCGCACCCGGGCGCCCAGCTTGGGCTGCACGTCCAGGACCCGCTCACCCGCCGACAGCAGCTGCTGGGCCAGCAGGTGCCCCAGGCCGCCGGCGCCCTCGACCGCCCAGGCCCGCTCCGGCCAGGCCGCGGCCCAGTCCAGCAGCCGCTCCGCCTGCGTGGCGCAGGCCCGCACCCGCAGCTCGCCCAGCGGCTCCTCGGCGCCGCTGATCGCCACCGCCGTGTGCGAGGCCTTGTGCGGGTCAATCCCGATCATCACTCGTGCCATGAACGGCTCCTCCTCCCAGGGGCTGGTCAAGACCCGCAGCGGGCATGCCTGATTCCAGAAAACCTGACCCGGCGCTCGCGCCTCTTTTGAGCCACACCGCAGGCGAGGCCCGGTGAGCAGGCACGTCGTTCGAAAGCCAGGCCATAAACCAGGCCGGCAGGCGGTTAGAGAGCCAGCGCACCGGGACCTCTCAACGCTACGGCCAGGGCTCAATCTCCATCCAAGGCCCAGAACCGGAGCGTCGTACCTAGAAGTCTCAATCAGAATGCGGCTACGTGCGCGCCTCCGCCATGGACCGCAGTCGCCCAGAGTGATCGCCCTGGCCGCTGCCGGGCAGATCCGGCTGGCCGTCGTCAGCAATCCCGGGACAGTCGTTGTCCTCGCAGCTCATAGGACGCGCTGACGCCAGGTCAGCGCGCGTTCGCCCCAGTGGTCAAACTGGGGAGGACCACGTTGTGGACATGGGGACGGGGAAGGCCGTGCGGGCTGGAGTGATGCTCGAACGAGGCGACCACCCAGTGCTGGGGCTTGACCGGCGAGAACCGGGACAGCCCCGTGCCCTGCATGAACTGCAGTACCGCGTAGTTCGATGACCAGGCGTGTGACCAGAGGGCCTGGAGGTTCTCCCAGAGCTGGGCGGCCCGTTCAGCGTCGCCGGTGACGTGAGCGTACATGGCGTCCCGGAACGCCTGCGTGTGTTCGGCGGTGAACTGGTCGGGGGCTTCCCAGACGAGGTCGGCGATCTCGCTTCCGGCGGCCATGTCCCTTAGTGCCGCGTTGTCCACGTCTGTGCCCAGGGCCAGGCCGTGGCCGGGGCAGGCCAGGCCAGTCCAGGTGCCAGAGGTCTCGTCGGCCTGGCTGTGCTCCAGCACGTGAGCCAGGCTGTCCTGGACCCAGGTCAGCCGCAGCACGCCGGTCAGGTCCGCGCCGGTAATGGCGATGGCGGTCATCGTGGTCACCTCCCGAGGTCCAGGATGCCCGAGGCCACCGTCAATCCGTCAATCTGCGGCCTCCGGATGGGCATCGCGGTCCGCGGCCCGCTGCAGGATCTGCGCGGACGGACGGATCTCGGGTTTGGGTGGCTGCACGATGGCGTCCCCGGCCGGTCCGGGCCAGGGCGGGAACGCCTGGCCCAGGTCTCCGTAGCCGGGATCCTCGGACGGGACAGTCAGGCTCTGCCGTTCGGCGAGTGTGTCGGCGAACGCTTGGTGGGCGACGATGAGATCTACAATCCACTGGCCCATTTCCGGGATCGGGTCTTCGACGGGCAGAGTGAGCTCGTCGCGCTGAGCCTCGGTAGCGGGTTGGGGTTCGGCTGACCGCAGGGGCACATAATGCTGGCCGGGGTGGCGGCGACGGAGTTCGGAGTCGGCGGCCGCAGCGAGGTGACGCTGGACGCGGGTGGCCGCGTCCCAGTCGGCCCGGTCAGCCATCAGGGCGGCGAACACGGTCTCGCGGTGCCGGTAGGCCTGTTGCAGGGCCTGATAGCTGTCGCCGAGTTCCTGCTGCCGTGCGGCGCGGTCGTGTTGACCGCGGCGGGCGGCAGCTATGGCTTCGGCACCGGCGCGCAGGCCGGCCAGGCGGGCGTTCCAGGCGGCGGCGCGGACCTGGCGGAGCTCGTCGCCGACGTATTGTGGGGCCCAGGCAGTTTCGATGGGATAGGTGTCGCGCAGGTGCAGCAGTAGCCCATCGGGCATGGTGCGGACGTCCGGTCCATTGACCGGGCCGAGAGCGGCGCGGGCCTCGTACCAGGCGGCCCGCATATCCGGGGCGGTCGTGGCGGGTTCGGGTCCGATGGGCTCGGTGGGGTGGTGATAGCCGGACAGCTCGCGCCAGGCGCCGATCGAGGCGGCCCGCCGCTGCCAGTCCAGCCGGTCCAGCGGGTGCCCGGGAACCGGGCCGAGGGCGGAAGTCGCCCAGGGGAGGGCGTGCTCGGCGGCGTGCTCGCCGATCCGGTCCTTGCGGGCGTCCATCAAGGCCGCGATTTCGGTGAGGTAGGCGTGGCGTTCGGGGTCGGCAATGTCGGGGACCTGCGCCGACCACGGTCCGGCCGGTAGGGGCACTACGGTGCCGAGCCGGTATCGGAGGCGAGCGTCGAGGACGGCGGAGACGTCACGAGATCCGGCCAGGTCCCGTTCGCCGATCGCGTCGGCGAGGACCTGAACGGGGTCCAGGCCAGCCAACTCGGCGGCGTATAGCGTCCGGAACAGCCATCTGGCCTGGTGGCTCGCCTCGCTGCGGTAGCCGGACGGCAGGGCGCTCGCGAGCAGATCGCGGTAACGCTGCTCGCGGGCCGGGGCGGTTTCAGCAGTCCAGATCGCGTGCAGGACGGGCAGGTGGTCGGCATCGGCGAGAGCCCACTGACGGGCCTGGGTAGCCGAGTACTGCTGGCCGTCGCGGTCCAGGACGGCTGCCAGCACCCCGAGCGCGTCGCCGAGCGCGGCGGCCGTGGGGCCGGAAACTGGCGGGATGGTCGGTCCGGAATGAATCTGGTCGTAGCGGGCCAGCTCGGGAGCAGGCCGGGGGCCGGGAACCGGGTCGGCGCGTTTGGGGGAGGTGGTGAATACGTAGGCGAGGTTGGCGTCGGTGCCGCGGGTCAGTGCGACGTAGGCATGCTGCCGGTCCTCGGTCCCAGTGATCACTGCCAGGCCGGTGTGCACGGTGCGGCCCTGCGCGACGTGATCGGTGACCGCATACCCCAGTTCAGCGTCGCCGAAATGTTGGTACAGGAAACTGCGGTCGGTCCACCGGCGCTCGCCGGTGGCCGGGTCAGCGTCCAGGGCGCGGCGCACGACCAGGCCGGCGCCGGTGACGGCCTCGATGCGCAGCAGATCTCCGTTGGCCAACATGCGGCCCGGTTCTCCTGCTTCCACCGTGTGACCGTTGCGGGTGCAGCTGATCAGGTCGCCCCGGCTGGCCTGGGCGCTGTCGGCAATGCTGACCGCTGGCCCGGCCTCGACGATGCCTAGGGCGATGAGGTCATCGCGGATGCGGCGGGACAGCTCGCGGCGCAGTGCGTGCTCGGCGGCCATTAGCAGGGTGTCGGTGCCGTCGGCGGCCAGGGCGACGTAGGCGGCCGCAGCGGCGTCCGTCATCTGCTCGGGGTCGCCGCCGACGATGCGGCCGTGCTGGTCATAGTCGGCCAGCACAGCGGTGTCGCCGTCGCGTAGGCGCAGGCTGGCGTGCTGTTCCCAGGCGGCGCGGAACCGAACCGGTTCGGCGAGCCGGGCGTAACCGAGGGTGCCGGCGAGCAGGGACATGCCGCCGCCGTTCTCGACCGCCTGCAGCTGGCTGGTGTCCCCGGCTAGGATGACCTTCCCGTTGCGGGTCTCGGCGTAAGCGATCAGGTCGGCCAGATCCGGGCCGGACATGGTGGAGGCCTCGTCGATCAGCAGCAGCGGCGCGGGGCCGATCTCGATCGGGCCGCGGGCGCCGCGGTAGCCGGGGAGATGGCCGAGGAACTGGGCGCTGTTCCAGGACACCGGGACTCCGACGACCAGCGTGTTGCGGGCCGACTGGGCCGCGGTGATTCCCGCCACTGGTCCCAGCCTGGCTCCGGCCCATGCTTTGCCGATTTCGGTCAGGGTGTGGGTCTTGCCGGATCCGGCTGGCGCGTTGATGACGGAGACGCGCTTGGCGTCGGTCAGGGCTGACAGCGCGGCGGCGGCTTGGTCCTTGCGCAGCCCGGTTTGCGTGCGGTCGGGTCGCGCGTCGCCAGCGTCGCGTGTGCGGCCGGTCAGCGCGTTGTCGAGCTGGGCGGGGTCGGCGCCGAGTGCGTGCGCGGCTTGCGCGTAAGTCAGGCGCGGCGCGTCGCTCGCGCGTGCTTGCGTGAGCATGCGTTCTTCCATGGCTAGCTGCGCGCGGGTGGCGTAGCGGGTTCCGCCGTGCCGCTGGTAGACGCTGCGGCCGTCAGCGCGCAGCAAGCTGCGGGGGACTTCGGCTGGTTCGGGTGCTTCCAGGCAGGTGACTGGTTCGAACTCCGATCGCAGGGCGCGGTTGGCCAGGTTCTCGAGCAGGGCGGCGGCCGCAGCAGGGTTCATGCCGGAGCGGGGCAGGACCCGGCCCAGGTACTTGATCACATCCGCGCGGGTCCAGGTGCTCTTCTCCTGCTGCGCGAGCGCGACCGCCTTCTGCGCGGCGCGGGACAGCTCGAGCTCGGTGAGGACCGTGCCTTCTGCACCGTGCGTGCGCGCGGTCGCGCGGCCGGTGGCGCCGTGCCACACCGACGGCGCGACCGACGCCAGGGGCACGCCGAGCGTGCGCGCGAGCTTGTCGGCCCAGTCTGCGTGCAGCTGCGCGGTGTCCAGCGTGCTGTGCTTGGCGCGGCGCGTGCTGAAGTTGGACGCTTGCGCGAGGTGCGCGAGCTCGCGCTGGGATGGCTTGCGTCCGTATTGCTGCTCGAACTGCGCGGCGTGGGCGCGCAGGTCCGCGGCGATCGACTCACGGCGGGAGGAGAACAGGCGCATCATCTGGCCGCTGATGCCTTTGATCTCGAAGCCGTGGCCATCGTCGCGGGCGGTCCATTCCACGCCGAACCGGGCGGTGAGGGCTTCTTCCAGGTGCTGGGAGACGATCGCGCCGACCGCGCCGACGTGCTCGGTGTAGCCCAGCGAGTCCGGTGCGCGCCATTTCCCGTCGGTGCGCGTCTTGGCGACGTGGGCGATCTGGGAGTGGACGTGTAGCTGCATGTCGCCGTCGCGGGAAGTGTGCTGCAGCCAGTGCGTGACTGCCAGCTCGGCCTCGTGCCACTGGCCGGTCTCCCGGCCGTGTACGCGTGTGTTGTGGGATCCGGTGCGGGTGTATCCAGCCTCGCGCTGGAAGTATTCGAAGCCCGCCTGGACGGCCTGCCAGATCATGGCGTCGACCTCGGCGACCAGGGCGGACCAGTACTCATCTCCGGACTGGTCCTCGGCGTGGCGGGCCAGCCGGGCGTTCTCGCCCAGGGAAGCGTGGAAGATCGAGATGGATTTGGACAGCGAGATCGTCAGGTCGAAGAACAGCGGGCTTTGCCGGGTTTGCCGGGTGGCTTCAATGCGGAGCTCGTGCTTGCGTCCGGCGGTAGCGTGCGGTTCGGCGGCCAGCAGCCGCGCGTACAGGTCGGCGGCCTTGCGGCCGCCGTCCGGTGGCCTGCCCAGTTGGGTGCCGTCGGAGGCCCTCCGCTCGCCGAACAGCAGGTCATAGGGCTTGCGCTCGACCGTCTGGCCGGGCTCGAAGCCGAGGGCCTTCGCGCCCGGGCCCCACCAACGGCCAGGTGGCTCGCCGCCGCTCTCGCTGGCCTGGATGTAGTAGCCGGCGGCGTCCTTGGCCGGGCCGCGGTCGACCTGTTTCCAGATGTAGTCAAGGTCGTAGCCCTTGCTTAGCGTCGCGACGACGGCCACCGGCTAATTCCCCGCCAGCCGGCGCGGGGTTTTCCATGATCATCAAATGGTGCATGGGTGTGAGGTTCGAACTGACCATGATTAAGCGTGGCAAGACGGTCGGCCAAGATCAGATGAGGTTGCCGCTTTGACGGACAAGGCTGATGGCTTGTCAGGCCACTTGCTGCAGGTTGGGCTTTGGCTGAGGTCTCGAATTCGGCGGGGCTGCGGTAGTACCGAAGAACTCCGCTACCGGCGCCGTCTGCAACAACTCCGACCCACCCAGACGTCCCGATCACGCACAGCAACGTCGCCTCCTGGACTGCCAAGGCTGAGGATGGCCGAGAGGCCCGCGGCTGCTCCGCGAGTTGCTGGCCGACTGCATCCGGGGGCTCGGCCCTGACCACCCGACGTCCTGACCACCCGCGACGACATCACACGCTAGACGGCGCGATCAGATAGTAGTGAGGGGCACGAACCGACTGCGGACACGGTGGGGCCGCCATCCGGAAGGCAAGAAGAGCGGATCGTGAGTCCCCTTATCTGACGGCCCAGAGTTTGAACAACTGGCCGCTTCGTCCCGAACACCGCCACCGCCGGTACAAGCCCGCTGGCAGACGGCGTATGTACAGCTCACAGCGTGCAAAGTGACTACCGTGACCGCACCTGACTGTATCTGCGGGCGGGTGGCCGCTCCCGCTTCGCTCCCAAAATCGGACACGGCATTTCCTGGGTGTGTCCGGTTTGGCCTAAGTCGGCCGTTGCCCGCTGGGCTGCCGCGGGCTCTCTGGCGTGCCACGATGTGATCTCCGACCTTCGCCAGTACAGCCGGTACGGAACCGGTGGGGAGCAGGGAAGGGGTTGCGGACCGGGCCGCCGCGAGCCAGCCAGCTGATGATGGTTTTTGGTGGCGCGCCCGTGATGGCGGCCGCGCCGGCCATGTCGACCCAGCAGTCTTCGCGGGTAGTTCGGGCAGGCCAAAGAGCCGACCCGCGGGACAGTCTTGCCGTCGCGGATGGCTTCACTGAGCGCCGCAGCCTGCGCCTGCAACTCGATCGAGCCGGCCCCTGTGTTGTTCATAGCGCCTCCGGTTGCAGTTTTAGAACTGCAGTACGCCATTTCATCTCGAACGCCCAGCCCTCGTCGTCACGGGGCAGCGGGCCGGCCACGGCCAGCATCGGGGCAAGTTGCGGCAACCGGGCCGACCCGGGGTCGCCCGCTGGCCCTCGCGCATCCGGAGCAGTCATGGAAATCGCAGGTGAGCATACCTGTATTGGCAGGACCAGCCTTCGCTCGCAGATTCCGCTGATCAGAAAGGGCGACCAGAAGACAGTTACTGGCCCGACCGGTAATGGCAATATTTAGTGCGCTGGCCACATACGTTCACCGGGTGCTGACATGCCGCGGTGATACGCCCACACTCGATCTGTAAGGCAGGTGGAGTGGTGGGGGTGCGATGGCTGAGCCGGTGCGGGCGCGGCAGCTGACTGATCAGGAGGGCCGGCGGCTCCTGCAGATCGTGCGGCGGGGGAAGCACGGGTCGGTCCGGGTGCGGCGGGCGATGATCATCATGGCGTCGGCGTCGGGCACGCTGGTCCCGGCGATCGCCCGGTTGGTGGCCGCCGATGAGGACACGGTGCGGGACGTGATCCATACGTTCAACGCCAAGGGCCTGGCCGCGCTGGACCCACGGTGGGCGGGAGGCCGTCCCCGGCCTGATCAGTGACGGCGATATCGAGGTCATCGTCACGGCGGCCAGGACCCGGCCGGAGAAGCTGGGCCAGCCGTTCACCCACTGGAGCTTGCGCAAGCTGGCCGGATATTTAACGCGCCTGGGCCGGCCGGTGCGGATCGGGCGGGAGCGGCTGCGGCAGCTCCTTCACGAGCGCGGCATCTCGTTCCAGCGGACCCGGACCTGGAAGGAATCCACCGATCCGGACCGGGACGCCAAGCTGGACCGGATCGAGTACGTGACCAGCGCCTACCCGGACCGTTGCTTCGCCTTCGACCAGTTCGGGCCGCTGTCGATCCGGCCCTGCCACGGCACCTGCTGGGCCAGGCGTAAACACCCGGCCCGGCTGCGCGCGACTTATCACCGCACCCACGGCATCCGCTACTTCCATGGCTGCTACTGCGTGGGCGATGACCAGCTGTGGGGCATCACCCGCCAGCGCAAGGGCGCCGATCACACCCTGGCCGCGCTGAAGTCGATCCGGGCTGCCCGGCCGGACGGGTACCGGCTGTTCGTCATCATGGACAACCTGGCGGCGAACAAGACACCGGCGATCCGGCGCTGGGCCAGGCGCGAGAACGTCGAGCTGTGCTTCACGGCCACGAACGCATCCTGGGCCAATCCGATCGAGGCGCAGTTCGGTCCGGTACGCACCTTTGTCATGGGTGGCTCGGACCACCGGAATCATCCCGCGCTGGCCCGCAAGCTGCAGGACTACCTGCGCTGGCGTAATGCCCACCCCGCCACCCCGACGTGCTGGCCGCCCAGCGCCGCGAACGCGCCCGCCTCGGCAGCGAACGCCAGCAACGCTGGGGGCGCCCGAAACCTAAAGCTGCATAACCGAGCCGGTGCACGTTCGTGGCCAGCGCACTAGCGATGGTCGCGCAGGTCGTCCAGGAAGCTGCGGGCGGCGGAGACGGCGTCGGTGCCGCGGCGGAAGGCCTCCGCGGCGGCGTGGGCCGCGGTCCCGGTCAGGCCGGGCATGACCGCGGTGGCGTCGACCATTGGGTCGCCGGATTCCTCGACGACGCGGGTGCCGGGCGGGATGTGCGGGCGGAATCCGGCCGGGTCAGCGGTATCGCCGGGCTCCGCGGTGACGCCGTCCAGTTCCCACCATTCCGCGGGGGCGTCGCCGTCGTACGCGATCAGCCGGAGCAGGCAGCCCGTCTCCGCGTCCACGATCGCGTCGGCTGGGTAGAACATCGTCGGTCCCGCGTGCGCCGCACCGTCGCCGCGGGTCACCCGCAGGTGGTAGCCACGGCGGCCGTGGTAGGTGATCTCAACACCGCCGGACAGCCGCTCACCGAGCAGCCAGGACGAGCCGACCATGCTCGCGATGGCGCCCACCATCGGCCGCGCCGGCCCCACCCGGGCCCTGTTTTCGTGGATCCCCCAGTACTGCGCTCCGTCGCAGGCCATCACGAGCGGTCCGGGCCGGCCCTGCCAGGACGAGTAATCGAGGTAGTACAGCTCGGGGCCCCCGATACGCAGCTGGCCGGTCGACAGGGTCACCGTTTCCTTCCGGGCTACCGTGTCGAGGAGATAGCCGACGCCGCCATGTCCCGCCGCGCGGAACGTGCCGGGCACCTGGCCCAGAACCGCCTTCGTGTCGTTCCACCACCGCACCGCAGCGCCGCGGACCTGGGGGTCGTCGCCGTCATACTGACCGCTGCGGTAGAGCAGGCCGAGCAGGTCGTCGCAGGGCAGTGGCCCGTCTCCGGGATCGAGCGGGCCCGGTTCGGGAGACGGCATCGCGGCCAGGAAGCTGGCCTCAGCGGCCGGGCGGTGGCCGGGAAGGTGCGGTGCCAGCCGGAGCCAGGCCCCGAGGCCGCCCGCCGCCAGGCCGGCCGCGTTCGCCGCCACCTGCCAGCCGAGCCCGCTCCGCCCGGGGGCATCCTCCGGATCCCGGACGGGGCGGCTGCCCGCGGGCGGCGCGAACCGGGCCGGGTCATCCGCTTCCGGCGGGCTCATCGTCACGGTCGTCAGCTCGAAGAGGGTGAGCACCTGGCCCTCGAAAATCTCCTCGCGGCGGAGCAGGATGCCGGTCTCGGCGTCCACGATCAGCTCGGCGCGGTCGCAGGCGGGAGGGCGCAGGCTCGTCCCGGACCCCACGGCACCGTGCCGAGGCACGGCCGTCACGGCGATCGCCTCGCGGCCGCAGGCGGTGACCGGGCCACCCATGTCCAGGGTGAACCCGACGAGCAGGCCGGCCGGGCGGAACAGGGCCGGAACCGGCAGCCCCGACACGACCTCGAAGCCGAGCGGCGGGAGCGGCGGCGGGTCCGGCGGCCGGAGCGTCCAGGCCTGCTCGCCGTCAGATCCGTCGGCCTGTCCGCCGTGGTCGCCCTCGTACTCCAGGCGGTACCGCCGGCCGGGCGCGATCAGCAAGGCCGCGCGCCATCGGTGATAGCCGCCCCGCTCGTCTTCCGGCTCCTGCTCCGTGACCGGCGAGCCATGAGGACCGGGGCGGGACCCCATGCGCCGCATCGACTCCGCCCGGACCGCCACTTCCCGGCGACGAGCCAGGTCACCGTCCTGTTCGAAGCGCACCTCGGCGGACAGGGACAGGCGGGTCCAGTCGGCCCGGTAGAGCAACCCGATTACTTCTGGCAGGCCAGCCATGATGCACCATCCGAGGCGAGTCGGTGGCGGGAGGCGGGAACGCCAGCCCATTTGGTCAAATTATGCCCTGTGCCGGCTCGGGACCCGCACGGCTTGTGGTGACGCACAGGGGCGGGATTCACCGGCTCGGTTATCACCGCGGCATGTCAGCACCCGGTGAACGTATGTGGCCAGCGCACTAGCGCGTAACCGTCGCCGCTGCGACCCAGCTGGCGTAGGCACCCATGACGCGCGATGAATGAGGCGGACCCGTCGTTCTCGACCGGCCGCCGTCACCGGTTGGGGACCGATGGCGGTCTCGTGCTGTGCACCTGCCTGCATCGTGGCTGTCCTCATCTGCCCTGCCCCTTTCACCCCGGCCGGGATCGGCGGATCACGCCCTGGCGCCTCCACACGACAGGTGCCGAGGTTGTGGAGCCGGGAGTGGAGGTCAAGTTAGGGCTCCTTGCTGCTTTAGGCTGGCAGAGGTCTTGTCCGTACGAGTGGGTTGGCCTCGTGTGCAGGAGCCGAGCCAAAGGATCATGCGTTTGGCCGCTGATTGACCGGTACGGACGGCGGAATACGATTCGGCCCGTGAGGACCGGTTAGAGATAGCACTGCCTGGATGGTGGCCCGGCCGGAATCGCCGAGGCCAGAGGCCGGGCGCTGGTGCCGCGGCCTGCCGCGGGGTTAGACGCCGCGGCCTTGACCTTAGTGTGGCTTGACTCGGCAATGACTCAGGCGGCATGGCTCGTGGACCCAAGCACGAAGCGGGAGCTGACGACTCGATGACATCCCGGCTAGCGTGATGTCAGAGCCAAGTGAGATGGTGATCACAGGAGATGTGGCGGGGTGCAGTATGCCTCCTGGGAGCAAGAGCTTCTCGAGCAGGCTAGACGAAGCTTCGAGAGCTTCGCTCAGCCACGATATAGCGAGACTGTGTTAACAGGGAGGTGCACCGATGACGCCGTCAATAAGGCCAACTGTTCATTTTCGCCTAACAAGTCCCGATGAGCGCGAAGGCGAGATCACACTTGACGAGCTATCGAAGCTGGCTGATCAGACACAACGCGTCGTTGTTCGAATAGCACGAAATTTGGTTGAAGATCAAGGCATTGGACGTGTGAGGCAAAATCTTGTCAATGCCACAAGGCTGACTCTCGTTGGTCTTCGACCGGGCAGCACAATCCTTGACATTGCGCTTTCAGAGCCCACAGAAGATTCGCTTAGCTCTCTCGCGATGCCTGGCGACCTAGGAGAGATGGCTCTAACAGTTCTTGTAGAAAGCCTCGAAATACTTTCCGAGAATGAGGAGCATCCGGTTCTGCCGGTCGGCGTCGACGAGACTTCACTACAGCAGATAGATCGTTGGCTGCGAGTACTTCACAACTTTAGCAGTGTTGAAGTAGCCGGAGATTTTAATCATGGGAATCTACATACTCGGGTCGCCCCGGACTTGGCGCGTACGAAGTTGCGAGATGCCTATATGCAACCGTCTCTTCCCTATGTATCAGCTGACCACCAGGCTCTCACAGGGAGACTTTACGCAGTTAATCTGCGCACTGGATTGTTTCATATTGAAGACGATGCACGGCATTCGATCCGGCTTACGATTCCAGAGGAACTGCGCGTCGAGGCAGCGCAGCTAATCGACAAAAGAGTACGTGCTTATGGCAACGCCTCTCTAAATAGCCATCATCGACTAATCAGCTTCAGTGTAGTTTCGCTGGAAGAAGCTCCTGAACCTATATTTGACCAGCAAACCTTCTTTGCAAATCATGAACTTACAGTGCCACCGCGTGCAATCGCTAACTCAGAGCTGGAAACGGGCATTTTCCCTGATCTGACAGAGGACGATATCGATGCGTTCCTGTCTTCATTTGAGGCAGAGTAGCTTTGACTCAAACGTCCAGTGGGGCGGCAACACCCGACTTGGCTGTTGTTGATACAGGAATAGTATCAGCGATCTTGGTCGGGAGAAAGCGGCCTCGCGAAACGGCGCTCCTAAGCCGGTACGACGGGTTCTTGCGAGGCAGGTCTCTTGTTTTGTCATTTGCAACCGTGAGCGAATTGCGTTTTGGCGCGCTAAATGCAGGATGGGAGCCTGGCCGAACGCAGCTTATGGAGAAGTGGCTCAGTAATGTTGCAACAGTTGTCATGCCGGACAATGATCTCGTAAACGTCTGTGCTAATCTGCGCAACACTTGCCGCCAGAACGGCCTTGCGCTTCATGAAAAGATTCATGATAGCGATAGATGGATAGCGTCAACCGCTATTAGGTATAGCATTCCTTTAATAAGTGACGATGGAATCTTTCAAAATGTTCCCGGCCTGACGCTGCTTCAAGATCGATAGCTCAGATCCGCAGACACGACAGCTATCATCAATGGTGTGCCGCCGTTAGTTTCGCTGATGTAGACGATTCTATTGGTCCCCTGGCACTTGGGGTATACCGCATGGGGGCCGAGAACTGCGATTAGTAGGCCGCGGGTGGTGCCGATTGTCCCGGATCCGGCGAAACCTCAGTTCATGCTGTTCGGGCTATGTTTGGGCAGGTGCCGGACGACGCCGAGGAGGCCTTCGGCGGCGGCGTTCTCGATGAGCCCGCGTTGGCTCCCGTTTGTGGCTCCGAAGACTCAACGGCGAACGGAGCGCGCCTGGTGTAATGACCTACCGCTCAGAAAATCGTCTACCGGTCTCCGCTGACCTTCCAAGACGCAGGTCAGCGAGCACTCTGCTCTTCCCTGAGCGCCCGTGAGACTCCACTGATGACTGCTCGATTGGGCACTAAACGGGCACGGCAGCCGAAGCGTTTCGGTCTTCGGGGATGATTGGAGCATGGGAGATCGCGTTATCCAACTGCAGTGGCCAACAGCCCCTACTCGACAGGAACTTTCACTGCTCCGTCAAGTCGTCGCGTTTGCAAGTTTCTACAGCGTCGGCGCGGACCTGTCTGTCCCGAAACGCTATCCAGCGACCGTGGAAATAACAATTGGGGGCAATAGCTCGTTTCTCAATGAGTTCAGTCCCTACCTCAACGACTCAATAGCTCAAATAGCTGCCGACATTGACCCTAACAGCGAGACTCTCAGGTCAATCGCTTCCTCCATTGCATTTCAATTGAACGAGCAGATTGTTGATTGGAGTGATGTGCCAGGTCTGGTATTGGCCCGAAAAGGTCGAGAGCTGGAGGAGAGAATATCTGGTGATTCCTCATTCCGGCAGGTCGAGACGGAGCTAGGTGTCCACGCAAGACGGATACAGGACGAGTTGGAAAAATATCAGAAAGCCACAGGCCCGAGGGCGTGGAGACGGCGACACGATCTAATTATTCTCCTGCGCATCGACAGTCTTGCGCTTATCGCTGCTGCCCGGCGGCTACGCCGGATTGCGGATGATGTTCGCCGGCGCCTGCCGGGATCGCACCTCCTCAGGGCCACCAAAAAATTTGACCGGGCAACGCCGCACCTAATAGACCTCCGTAATATCGCTGAGCATATCGATGAATACGGTATTGGGCGCGGGCGCCAAGACGCTTCTGAACTGGAGCCTGGTGACGTTTTCCAATTGGACATTAACGATGACTGTCTGACAATCGTCGCCAGACAACACGCTGTTGACGTACTCGCCGTCCATAGGGCGTGTCAATCGCTGACCGAATGTCTAGCTGCGGCGATCGATCGCAATATGATCACTAGCCTGGCTCCTCCAATCGCAGACTTTGACTTTGTTGAATATACGGAAGCTGGAATGCGGATTATTCCCCGAAGTAACGAGACTGATGAACATGCTCAGGCTCGTTCCTTGATAGTTTCATCAATAAATCGCACTCTCCGGAAGCTTCCCGGCAAGCGTTGTCCAAAGTGCAAGAATTGGCTATGATGTTTAATCATGCGAATATCATCTCAACAGAGCTATTCTTTATTGGCTGCGGCCTCGAGATTAGGTATGGTTTCGTTTTACAAAATTGCGAATCCAGGTTACGGCCGCAGCCCTTTTAAAGGTAGTTATTTCGGCAGGCGTCGGAATGGAGTTATCTAGTGCGTTAGCCGCTCGGGCCAATCCTGCCTATCGGCTTCGGCGCTGACGCAGCCGTGACTGCGTGTCCAATAGCACGCTCGCACAGGCGGGTTTTGTGAAGCAATCACCCATAGCCAGTCGACGCAGCTGTCGAGTTTCGGAACCTGGCGGGCGTTAGGCGCAAGTCCACGGCCGTATGAAGACCAAGCTGATCGTGCGTGGTGATGATCACGGCATGGCGTTCGCCAGTGGTGGATATGGCGAGCTTCTTCAGGACGTCTGCCTGTTCTCTTGCTCCAAGAAACTTTTCGCTAAAGATACGTATTTCTTCACCGTCGCCTACCCAAGCGCCTGAGGCCTCGGGGTAGATGTAGAACCCGGGCTTGTGGCCTGCGGTGGGCTGATAGGCGAGGCAACTCATGATGTGCAGATCGCGAAGCCGGTTGTGCATCTCTGGGCCGTAGTAGCGATTGCGACTCAAATCCGTTATGCCGGCCAGCTCAAGTTCAGTCAAGAATTCGCCCAGGACTGGCAGGACCCGCTTGATGATGGCGCCTGGCAGGACTCGCGCGATCCATGTGAGTTTTAGTCGACTATCGATGGTGTAGCCAGCGCGGTGAATTGCAGCGGCCTGAGCTGCGTGCTGCTGTATCCGAGTTGACACGACCTCCACTGCGCCACGTCGTCCATCGGGATAGTGCTACTACAAGCTCGGTGGCTGGTTGGAAGGGGACTGCGCCGCGGCGGCCGAAGCTGGGACTCCTGGCGACAAAGTGGATTGAACGCGATCAGCAGGTACCGGCGGTCCGAAGTGTTGCTGGGCGCGTACGACTGCTGCTGTGCTTTTCGCTGGCGGTCAGGCTGTGGTCTCGTCCCGGGGCTGGAAGGATGGGTCGGTGCGCAGCATTTGGTGGCGTGCCAAGACTGGCGGCCCTCCCACGCGGACCAGAGCGCGATGCCGATGGCGATTACCGGGTCAGCAATCCAGCCAGGCGGCCAGGCGGCGGTGATGGCCAGGCCGCACGTCGGTGAGGCCGGCCTCGGCGGCCAGGTGCGCGGCGGCGCGCGGGTTGTCGCCGGTGTCCAGCGCGGCTAAGGAGCAAGTACAGCGTTGAGGAATGGGCCGGGTGCGGTGCTGGCCGGGCGGTCGCTGACCTGCCCGTCGCCAAGCTTGATGAGCCGCCAGGTGCCGTCTGTTCGGCGGGCCAGGTCGGCGGTGACCAACGGCAGGGCCAGCGAGCCGATCAGCGGGGCCAGCGGGGCCAGGCTGACATCGGCGGGTGGTAGCTCGCCGGGGGTGTCGGGGTGGGCGGTGATCAGGCGGCAGGTTCCGCCGGTCCACCAGGTCCGGACCTCGGCGCCGGTGAGCTGCTCAAAGCGGCGCAGTACGAAACCGCCGGTGAACTCGGCCTCGCGCAGCTGACGGAACCGGGCGCAACTTTCCACGCGGCCGCGTGGTCGGCGACCTGGGGGATATAGGCGGCCTCGTGCCAGTAGTGCTTCATCGACTTGACGTAGTCGCGCAGCACCGCCGGGCCGGGCCCAGCCGCGCGCACGCCGCGCGGAACTCTTCCTCACCGTCGCCGGCTGTCCAGGCCGCGGCCGGGGTGACCGGGCAGCGCGGGATACCAGCCCGGCAGTTCGTGGGCCTGCCGGTACTGGCTGGCGCTGGTGCGCAGCCTCACGCCCGGACCGCGAGCGCACCGGCCAGGGCGGCGTACTGGCCGCTGGTCACCATCCAGCCGCGGTAGACCGCCGTGCCGCTGCCCGGCGGGACCCGGGCGACTGCGCGGGTGGCCTCGTCGGGGTCGGCTAGCAGGTCATGGTCGATCAGCGCCACGTCGTGGCCGAGTTCCCGGGCCGCTGCGGCTTCGGCCGCGAAGTGCTCCTCGGCGCGGCGGGGTCGCAGCGGGTCAGCAGGCACAGCAGTAGCACCTGGCCAGTGTCGGCGACGGGCATCAGGCTCCTCCACCGGAATATCGCACCGGAACCGCCAGCCGGGCCGCGAGCGGCGCACTGGTGAAACGGCTGCTGGTCCCGCCTACGGAGTCAGGCCTGAGACGGCGGCAAGATGGCATCGAACCGTTCCTCGGCCCGGTCCAGCTGGTCCAGGATGCGCTGCCGGGCGGGCTCGCCCAGCGGCGTGTCGGGCCGGGTGATCATTTCCCGCAGCACTGGCACGAGCCCGATGTATTTGCGGGCCAGATAGTCGATCCGTGGCCCGGTGGTGCCGATCAGGCCGACTCCGTTGTCAGTGAAGTCGGAGGCCTTGGTGACCCGGGCCCAGGGTGAGGCGTCCAGGCTGGCGGTCACGTGCTCGCGGTAGTGCTCGTTTTTGTCGCTGGTGTCCCGGTAGGGGTCGTATTGAGGGTTGGTCAGGTCCGCCACCAGCCCGGCGACCCGGGGCCCGAACCGGCCGGCGAGTTCGGCCAGCGCCGCCTGCGGATCTGAGTGGCCGTCCGGGGTCAGCTCGGCGGCGTGGTCTTCGACGGTGTCGTGCAGCAGCGCGGCCGCGATGACGTCCGGGTCGTGGATGCCGTAGTGGGCCATGATCCGGGTGGCGACCCGGAGCGGGTGGTTGATGTAGGGCTCGTTTTGCCGCCAGTCCTCGGCGTGCAGCCGGGACGCCAGCTGCAGCGCGCCGTCCAGGCGGCGCCGGTCCGGTTCAGGTAGTGCCGCGATCTCGCCTGCGAACCGTTCCCGCAGGCCGGCTTGGCCGTAGGTGGCGCTGATCGCGTGCAGCGGCATGGTGGCGAGCAGCTGGCGGCGGCTGTTGCCCGGATCGTCGGCCTGGCCGGCGTCGTGGGCCAGTTGGTCAGCTTCCCGGGCGGCTCGGACTTCCCTGATCACGCGGGGTGGCCGCCGTGCTTGGGCATGCCGGGGCACCAGTTGATGCCGTCGAGCTCGCAGTCGCCTTCGCACACCGGTGGCGGGCACCTGTGGTCGTGGGTTTCCGGGCATCGCCGTGGTAATGCAGCCATTCGCCGCCACCCTTTCTCAGCTGGCTGACCCTTCTTGCCCGCTGATGGACCAGCGGGCTGGACGCACTTACTGTCCCGCGCGGCGCAGCTTCCGAGCCCTTAAGGATGTCTTACGAACACGCGGCTCCGCAGCCGCCACGACCACCGCAAAGGGTGACCAAGCTGCGGAAACAGGCTGGGTTTGCCCGTACCGAGCCTGCCGATATTGCCGGCGGCATTGCCGAAGAATGACCGTTGCGTCACCGGCATGCTGGCCGCCCCGCTACAACGGCACGCATGCACGCAGCACAACAGAGCCCCGGCCTGGTACCGCTCCGCCGGTGCCGGAACCACAAAGCTCAAGGACCGGGATACCACCGGGTTCAGGCGGTGGCGGATGGACGGTCAAGCGGTGATGAGCCATGTCGGTTGAGCTGGATGTTGTCTGCCCGGCGGTGCCTGAGGCTGAGCAGGTCGCCCGGCTGGTGGGGCCGCTGATGTGCATGCTGTTGCGCCGGCCGGTGGTCCACGCGTTGATCGACGGCGACGGCGAGATGGGCTGGAAGCTGTTGTGGGACGGCACCTGCACGCTGGTCAGCGCCTGGCCGCCGGGGCTCCATGAGTGGGAGGACTGCTGGGATGTCGGAGTCGAGCTTGGTCAGCGGGGCATCGACTCGTCGCTGCTGCTGATGTACGTGACCGCGGCGGCGATCGCCATCCTCGGCGGGGGCCGGATCATCGACGAAGCCAACCTGATCACCGGCGGTGACCTGTCTGGCCGGGAGAAGTCTGCCAGTGACCTGCTGACCCTCGCCACCGGAGAGGGCTGGGACCGCTCGCCCCAGGACGTACTCGCCGCCCTCGGCAGCGACTCCTGGGGCGACTAACTCGAAGGCGATGATGGAGATGGAACTTCCCGAACCACTCCGGCCGGTGCTCGCGGTCTTGCAGCGCACCTATCCCGACGGCGTTCCGCGGCAGGATTACCGGCCGATGCTGATCGTGCTCGGGGACCTGCTGTCGACCCGGAACCTGGCCCACGTGGTAGCCGAGTTCACCGGCGGTGAGGCCGTGGTCGTGGACAACGACGCGGCCGCCGCGCAGAGCATCAACCCTCCGTCCCTGCAGGAAAGAGCCCGGGTCCGGGCTGCCCTGGAAGCGCACGGCCTGGCTGACCTGTACGAGGAAGAGGTGCCCGGGGGCGGGTTCGGGGTCTTCGAGCTGGCGTTGCGCCAGCCGGGGCCCCGTGGCCTGAACCTGGCCGCGATGGTCAAGGCCAACCTGGACGCCGGGCAGGACCGCGACGATGCGCTCGCGTCGCTCACCCGGTTCCGTGTGGCCCTGGCCAGCGCCGGGCGGGAGGCGGACGAAGACGTTGTGCTCGAGGTGATGGACTATCTCGTCGGCTGGTGCAGCCCCCACATGAAGCTCTGACATGGCACCCATCCATGCCGCGAACGAGAAAGCAGCCCAGCCAGCCGGATCAGGTAAAGGGGATAGCTGATGCATGAATTTCATGCCTGGATCGGGCTGGGCGAGTCAGCGTTCGAACATGACGAAGGGCATTTGAAGGAAAAGCTGGACAGGCTCCACGACCTGGTGGCTGACTCGGTCTGGCACGATGCGGTGTTCGCGGTGCACAGTCTCAACGGTGGGTACTTCTTCACCGCGACCGGGCTGATCAACCGGCAGCGGGATGAAGGGGAACGGCTCAACTTGTTCCTGGCCACCATCGCGCGGCGGCTCCCCGGTTCCTACGGGCTGATCTACGAACGTGACGATGAGATGCCCGTCCCGTACGGGCCCAACGGGTTCCGGGTCAAGGTCCTGGCCCGCGGCCAGATCACCGAACACCCCGACCCGTTCCTATCTCCGTGCGACCCGGTAATCGAAGACAACGCGGCGGACCTGGACCTGTGGTGAAGCCCTACACCGGCATCAAGGGCCTGGAAGACATCTGGAGGAGTCCTACGTCCTCGCCATCACCGCCACACCCGGCCAGGTGACCTTCACAGTCGATTACGTGCTCACCGCTGAACACTCGCTCTACCAGCCGGAGCACCCGGGAGAGTACGCCTGCTTCCGGCGCGGAGAGCTCCGCTTCCAGGCGGTCAAGAACTTGTACTGGACGGGTCAGGGCCGGCCACCCGCTGAGGACGCGGACGGGGAAATTGACTACGGCCACATCGAGAGTTTCGGGTGGGAATCCTCCTACCAGCTGCACGGCGGCTGGGGATACATGGAGATCACCGGCGGCGACGTCCAGGTCACCATTGCCGAGGCCGGCAGCTCGCCGAACAGGGAAGCACAAGCGGCCAGGGTAGGCCGCTGACAGTGAGGCTGCCGTGGCCGGAACGGTAAGCGTGTCCGCCGATAGGCGTTGGTCGGTGTCGTCCGGGCTGTTCTACTGGGTGATCAACGACATCGCCCGCCATACGAGCGACGTTGAGCTGGCCAGGCACCTGGCCGAGATTGACCGGGAGAACCTGGGCTGGTTCGGGCTGGACGACATCACCCCGGATCAGCGGCGCGAGGTCCACCGCGTCATCGCCGAACGGCTCCTCTCTGACGGGGAGCGGGAGTTCACCGCGGACCTGGTCGCGCGGCAGAGCGCTCTTGGACTGCTGAAGGACCTGGTGACTATGGCCTCCGGCGCCCCGGAACCAGTGATCGTGGACATTCTGCGGGAGGAATTCGAGGCCTGGCGGCAGACGCTTCCGGTGTCAGCGGTAGCCAAGTTCGAAGAGTTTCCCCGGCCGGCGGGCGCGGGGCGAGCGGTGAGGGTGGCGGTCGAGGCGCTGCCCTGTATGGCCGAGGCCACGGTATGGGAACGGGTGAAGCCGATCTGGTGAGCGGCAACGTAGCCACCGGAAACATCAAACCCATCGAGCACATGGAGCTAACGACCCGCCTCGGCGTCCGCGGCCTGCTCGATGACCTGGCCTGGGCCGTCAGCAACTAAACCTCCCCGGCCCGCGCAATCGCTGCCGCACGGGACGACTTACGCTCGAGGAGTTGTCTGTTCATCCTGCTCATCACCTCGGCGCAGGATGCGCAAGACCTCTATGCAGCGCTCACGGCGCTCCCTGTCTTTGGACATGCTGGCAACAACTCCGGCTAGCAACACCACCATCGCCTGAGCCACATGCGGGAAGCTGCGGAGGACGACGAGCACGAGCGCAGTTGGGCCAGCAATACCGATGACAGGTGCCGTGACAGATACAGACCTTTATTGCCGATGCCGATGGGGTGCAGGGATCAGATTTACCTGAACAATCGACCGGTTACCTGAATACCTGCATGAACGATCGCGGTTCTGTCTGAACACCCCCGGCCGGCTGTTGACGCTGGGTGATACCGGGACGGCAGGCTTGGTTTCTGCCCAGGTGCCCGGTAGCGCGCGGGCCCGGTATGAGGTCACCTCGTGCCGAGCAGCCGGAGCACGCCCTGGTGCACGGCGCGGGTTGCCTGCTCGATGGTCATCCTGCCTGCCTTGACCTCGTCCTCGGTGGCCCGGCCCATCGCCAGGCATGCCGACAGCAGCCAGTGCGCCGGGACCGTGTCGTCGAAGTCGCCGGTGGCCTGGCCGCGCCGGACGATGTCCAGCATGCAGTCCAGGACCGGCGCGTGCCGATCAGCGTCCTTGCCGGAGTCGACGGCGGGTTGCAGCCACAGGAACGGGTAGCGGGCGGCGATCTGCCAGCCGGCATCCAGCAGCCGGGTCAGCGCCTGGGCGGGCGGTGCCTGGTCGAGGTCCACGCCGTCGAGGAGGCCGGCGAACTCCGCGGTTCCCCGCTCTATGACGGCGTCGATCAGCGCGTCACGGGAGGGGAAGTGCGAATAGACGGTCTGCCTGCTGACCCCGGCGGTCCGCGCGATCTCGTCCATGGACGCGTCCGGCAGGCCGGCGAGCGTCCGGATCGCGGAGTCCAGAACCGCCGCGATGGACTGCCGCGCGTCCGACCGCTGCCTGCGCCTCCTGGCCTGCGCCTCCGCCATGCCTCACCTTATTCTTGACAGTTTTGTCAAAGATAACTTAGCCTTGACAACCATGTATGAGAAAAGATACCCGGTCGCCGTCGAGGCCGAGGGGCTGCGGAAGCGGTTCGGCGCCACCGAGGCGCTGCGCGGCCTGGACCTGACGGTCGCCGCGGGAACCATCTGCGGGCTGCTCGGCCCCAACGGCGCGGGCAAGACCACCACCATCCGCATCCTCGCCACCCTGCTGCGGCCCGACGGCGGGAACGCCGCCGTGCTCGGCCACGACGTCGTGCGCGAGGCAGCCGCGGTGCGCCGCCGGATCGCGCTGGCCGGCCAGGCCGCCACCGTCGATGAGGATCTCACCGGCCGGGAGAACCTGGTGTTCCTCGGCCGGCTGTCCGGGCTGTCCCGCGGCGGCGCGCGGGCACGTGCCGCCGGGCTGCTGGAGGCCTTCGGCCTCGCGGGCGCCGGCGGCAGGCAGGTGAAGGCGTATTCCGGCGGGATGCGCCGCCGCCTCGACCTCGCCGCGAGCTTCCTCGTCCCGGCCGACCTGTACTTCCTGGACGAGCCGACCACCGGCCTGGACCCCGCCGCGCGCGCCCAGGTCTGGCAGATCGTCCGCGCGGCGGCGGACTCCGGGTCGACGGTGCTGCTCACCACCCAGTACCTGGAAGAAGCCGACCGGCTCGCGGACCGGGTCGCGGTCATCGGCCACGGCACCGTGCTCGCCGAGGGCACCCCCGCCGGACTGAAAGCCGACATGGGCAAGGGCACCCTGGATGAGGTCTTCCTCGCGCTCACCCAGGAAACGGAAGGAAGCGCGGCATGACCGTGATCATCACCGGCAGCATCCGGCCGGAACCGCCCGGCGCGCTGACCACCACGCTCGCGTTCGGCTACCGGGCGCTGCTGAAGATCAGGCACGTCCCCGAGCAGCTCTTCGACGTGATCGCCATCCCGGTCGTGTTCACGCTGATGTTCACCTACCTGTTCGGCGGCGCGCTGGCCGGCTCACCCGTCCGGTACCTGCCGTTCCTGCTGCCCGGCACGCTGGTCATGGCCGTGCTCCTGGTCAGCATGTACGCAGGGATCAGCCTCAACACCGACGTGGCCAAGGGGATCACCAGCCGGTTCCGGTCGCTGCCCGTCTGGCGCCCCGCACCGGTCGCCGGCGCGGTCCTCGGCGACGTGGCCCGCTACCTGATCGCCGCCGGGCTGGTCACCGTCCTCGGCCTGGTCATGGGCTACCGGCCGCCCGGCGGCGCGCCCGGCGTGCTGGCCGGGATCGGGCTGCTGCTCGTCTTCGCGCTGTGCCTGTCCTGGGCATGGACCGCGCTCGGCCTGACACTGCGCACCCCGCAGGCCGTGATGAGCACCGGCACCGTGGTGCTGTTCCCGCTCACCCTGGCCAGCAACGTGTTCGTCCAGCCCCGGACCATGCCCGGGTGGCTGCAGGCCTTCGTCCGGGTCAACCCGGTCAGCCACCTGGTCACCGCCGAACGCGGCCTGCTGGCCGGCCACCCACCGGCCGGCCAGATCACGTGGGTGCTGCTCGCCGCCGCGGCCCTGCTCACGGTCTTCGCCCCACTCACCGGATACCTCTACGCCCAGCGCGCCTGATGACCCAGCTCCGCCGCCCCACCACGACAGCCACCCGCCAGGTCGCCCGGTGCTCGAATCACCAGCACAGTCCCGAGGCCAAAGGCACCAACCACGCACCGCGACCATGACGGCAGCCGCGATCGTTCACTTAGCTGACGGCCGGCCCAGCACAGACTGCTCAACCCCGAACTCCCGGCTCCGAGTGCTCAGGTTCCCATGATCCCCACATCGGGGCTGACAGGTGCCGGTTCCGGCGGCATGCACCGTATATGAGGTACGCGCAGGGCGGCGGGTTAACCGCAGAGGGCCGCCGGCGTCGGGAGCTGATCCGGCTGACGGCCGCGGAGAAGTTCGAACAGCGGGTCCCGGCCGCGGAGATCACCGCTCAGCTGCGGGTGTCCGAGCGGCCGGTGCACCGGTGGCGGCAGGCCGCCCGGTGCCGGCTGGACCGGGACCAGCTGGCGGAGCTGGACCGGGTGCTGGACGCCCGCCCGGCGGCATCGGGCTGGGCCGACCAGCGGTGGACGCTGGCCCGGATCCGGGACCTGATCACCGCAAAGTTCAAGGTACGGTACACGATCCCCGGGATCTGGCACCTGCTGCGCCGCCGGGGCTGGAGCTGCCAGCTGGGCGCCCGCCGCGCCGCCGGGCGGGACGACGGCGCCATCGAGGTGTGGCGGAAGGAGACCTGGCCGCGGGTAAAAGAACGCGGCGGCCCTCGGCGGCTGGATCGTCTTCGAGTTGCGCCGTGAGGCGTTGTGGTTCGAGTGGAGGTGAAAGACCTTCCAGGTAGGCCGTCATGGCCGCGGCGATCGCGGGAGTGATGCCGTCGAGCCGGTCCGCGAACGGCACCGGTTTCGGCCCGGAATCCGGCGGAACGGCCAGGATGCCGAGGTGGAACAGGACCCGGTGGGTGAAGCTGATCCCGGACTGGTAGTGCCGCCAGCCGTTCCCGGTGCGCTGCTCGCGTTCGCGGCAGGCGGCGGCGAGCTCGTCCAGGTCGGCGGTGACAGCGGCCGTGCCGGTCACCACCCTTCGGTTGTGGCGAGTGGGTGGGGCTCGCCGGTCAGCGCGGCCAGGGCGGCGGCCACCTCGGCGAGGCTGGCGCGGACGTAGCTCGCGGTGGCGCCGGCCTCGCCACTGGAGTCGGTGTGGCCGGCGTAGGCGCGGGCGACGGCGTAGCCGAAGTTCCGCTCGACCCAGGTCAGGGTGGTGTGCCGGATCCAGTGGGTGCTGATCTGCTGGGTCCGCACCCAGGGCAAGTGTCGACCCAGGCGGGTCCACAGGTGGTCATAGCGGCGGGAGGTGATTGGCCGCCCGCTGTTGTACCGCAGCAGCTGTCCGTCCGGCGGGGCGTGCCGCTCCCGGGCGTGCTCGACGAGGCGGCTCACCAAGGTGGGGGAGACCGGCTGCCAGCGGACCGTCTCGCCTTTTTCCCGCAGCCGGATCAGGCACTGGTCGGGGTCCAGATCATCCGGGCGCAGGGCCAGGGCGCCGCCGCGGCGGCAGGCGGTCTCGGTGTGCAGCCGCAGCAGCAGCGTGTCCAGCGCCGGGTCATCGCCGGTGGCCGCGGCGGCCTGGTTGATTTCCGCCAGCCGCGTGCCGGGCAGGGCCCGCCCGGTGGAGGGCAGGCGCCGCGGCTTGGCCACCTTCCGGGCCGGGTTGTCGGCCGCGGCGATCAGGCCGTCCTCCACGGCGCGCTGGTACAGGCAGCGCAGCGCCGCCACCAGGTGCTCCTCGGCGCTGCGGCCGCCGCGGGCGTTGCGGCGGGCCACCACGTGGGTCTTGACGTAGGCCATCAGCTGCCGGATCTCCGACGGCGTCGGCTCGTCCAGGCGGCGGCCGCCCCAGTGCTCGATGACCCGGTTCCAGTACGAGCCGTACGCCCGCCGGGTCCCGGTGCTGACCGCCGCCGCCACCACCGGGACGTAGGCGGCGAACGTCGGCACCGGCTTCCGGGGCGGGGGGATGGCGGCCAGGTCCGCCGGGGACAGGCCCATCCGCGCCAGCACCAGCAGCGCCGCCTCCACCGCGGCCTGCCGGGAGGCCTCCGGGCTGACCGCGGTCATGGCTGCCTCCCGTCCCCGCTGGGCACGGGGGCGTGCGCCCGCAGCGCCCGGTCCACCACCGCGAACGAGTACGCGGCTAGCAGGTCCTCACCAGGGGAGGCAGCCAGCAGTACATGGTCACCGGCCCGCAGCCCGCAGCGGCTGCGCAGCGCGGCCGGGATCACGATGTAGGGCCTGATCGGCACGGTTACCATGCCGCCCGGGTCGCGCCGCGCGATTATCACCCCGGCCTCGGCGGTCAGCGTCAGCCGGTCACCGCCGCGCCAGCCCAGCGCGGCGATCGTCGCCCGGTCCGCGACCCGGCCAGAAGCATCGATCCGGCCGAACCCGTAGACCACCTCCGGCCGGCCCGGCAGGCTAGCCAGCGGCATCGGACGGCCTGGACCGGGCGCTCCCTGCCGACGGCGGCCGGGGCTGGCACCCGGGATGACAGGAGCAACAGGCCCGGCAGTCATGGCCGCCTCCCGCACAGGAGGCGCCGGGACCCGGGGCGGTCGTAAGGACCGGCCGCCCGGCATGCGTGTTCGAGCAGTGCGTGGTTTCGGGGAAATCGCACCGAAATTTGTGTCCGAGGGGGGACTTGAACCCCCATGCCCCTTTCAGGGCACTAGCACCTCAAGCTAGCGCGTCTGCCTATTCCGCCACCCGGACGTTGCCGTGGGCGTCACCGCCTCGGCCGGAACACGATAGCAAATCCGCGGCCTCACAGCTAAGAGACCAGAGTACCGCCTGTACCGCACCGGGCCCACCACGCCGCCGCACCCTCCCGGGCCGGTTTGAGGACCAGGGCAAGTGGGACGATACGGGGGTGACCGAGAACCAGAGTGTGACCGCGGCGGACGAAGTGGTCGGCATCTGCCAGGACCTGATCAGGATCGACACCACCAACCCGGGGGATCACTCGGGGCCGGGGGAACGGCTGGCGGCCGAGCACGTCGCGACGCTGCTGGGCGAGGTCGGCCTGGAGTCGCAGATCTTCGAGTCACATCCCAAACGGGCCAGCGTGGTCGCCCGGATCGCCGGGGAGGACTCCTCGCGCCCGGCACTGCTGCTGCACGGGCACCTGGACGTGGTACCCGCCAACGCGGCCGACTGGCGGGTCGACCCGTTCTCGGGCGAGGTGGTCGACGGGTGTGTCTGGGGCCGCGGGGCGGTCGACATGAAGGACATGGACGCGATGATCCTGGCCGTGGTCCGGCAGCGGCTGCGGGAGGGGCGGCGCCCCCCACGGGACGTCGTACTCGCGTTCACCGCCGATGAGGAGGCGGGCAGCACCTGGGGCGCCCGCTTCCTCGCCGAGCAGTACTCTGACCTGTTCGAGGGGGTGACCGAGGCCATCGGTGAGGTCGGCGGGTACAGCGTGACCGTCGGGGGCCAGCGGCTCTACCTGATGCAGACCGCCGAACGGGGCATCGCCTGGATGCGGCTGACGGCCCAGGGGACGGCCGGGCACGGGGCCATGGTCCATCCCGACAACGCGGTCACCGAGCTGGCCGAGGCGGTCGCCCGGATCGGCCGCCACGAATGGCCGGTCCGGCTCACCCCGCCGGTCAGGACGTTCCTGGAGGCGGCGGCGGAGGCGCTGGGGGACGAGTTCGACCCCGAGAACCTGGACGCGGTGCTGGACAAGCTCGGGCCGATCTCGCGGATCATCCGGGCGGTGACCCGGAACACCGTCAATCCCACCCGGCTGAACGCCGGTTACAAGGTGAACGTGATCCCCCAGGAGGCCACCGCCGAGATCGACGGGCGCTTCCTGCCCGGCCACGAGGACGAGTTCTTCGCCCAGCTCGACCAGCTGATCGGACCGGAGGTGAGCCGCGAGTTCATCCACCGGGACATCGCGGTCGAGACCGCGGCCGACGGCGACCTGTACGCGGCGATGACCGACTCGCTGCTGGCCGCCGACCCGGGAGCCCGGGTCGTGCCCTACACGATGTTCGGCGGCACCGACGCGAAGGCGTGGAGCCTGCTCGGCATCCGCTGCTTTGGCTTCGCGCCGCTGCAACTCCCTGCGGATCTCGACTTTTCCGGAATGTTCCACGGTATCGACGAACGCGTTCCGGTTGATGGGCTGAGGTTCGGTGTGCGCGTTCTTGACGCATTTCTCGACCATTGTTAGGCCTCACCCGCAGGTCAGCGCATGTGTGAGCCAAAAACGCCATAGTGGCCGGCAAAGATTATTAGGAAGGCTTCGCCTGCATACGATCCGTGCTGTTACAGTGACACACTGTGCACGGAGACGGGTGGATCCTTCACCTGGAGTCAGATGTGCCACTGACCCGGCTTGACTGTCTGGCCGGTGGCCATCGCTGCTGGCGGGGACTGACTGCCTACGCCAGTTACGCTCCCGGTGCGGCCCCCGGCTCCGCGCATCAGCCAGAGCAAGGCCCCCGGAAGTCATGAAGTAGCCAGCCAGACGGAAAGCGTCCTGGCTTGCCTCGCCATGGCCAACGGCGGTGACTTTAAGTACCTATGTAGTCGCTTTTAGTAACTAGATGAGGTTAGGAGCTATCACTTGCGGACGTGGGCTCACAGGACAGCCAAGGTGGTCATGCTGACCGCCAGCTTCGCGACGGTGGGTGCCGGATTCTCCAGCATCGCCCTCGCCGCCAGCAGCGCCAGCGGCGGTACCGGCAGCGCCGTCACCGCCGGCCTCGGCTCGCTGACCGGCGGCGGCCAGGGCGGCGCGCCCGCGAGCCTGCCCGCCGCGGTCTGCGGCGACGCGGCCTCGCTGCTGGGTATCGGCTTGGTCGGTTGCGGCAGCGCGCCCGCGTCCGGCACCCCGGCCACGGCCGGCCGCGCCGCGACGACGGGGGCGGCCGGATCAACCGGCACGTCAGCGGCGTCCGGGAGCACTTCCGGCCTGGCCGGCGCTACCGGCGGCACCCTGAGCGGCGCTACCAGCGGCGCCGGGACGGGCGCGCCGGGTGGCGGCTCCAGTCAACCCAGCCAGGCTGGTCAGCGGGGTCAGGCCAGCGGGGCCAGCCAGGCCACCGGTTCCGGCGCGAGCGGCCCGGCGGCCGCGGGCGACGGGCCGGCGACGGTCGGCGGCCCGGGCAGTGCCCAGCCCTCCGGGCAGTCCACCGACTGCGGCGACACCGCCGCCGTGCTGGGCGATTCGGCGGCCGGGTGTGAGAGCACGGCCGGAGCCCAGAACGGGCGCACGTTCGCCGACTCGCCCGAGACCGGGACCGCGCCGTCCCGGCCGGGCACCGGCGCCCCGGGACAGGACGCCGCCGGGACGAGCGCGGCCAGCGGGACGGGTGACGGCCAGGCCGTGCCCGCGACCACGCTGGCGGCCGACTCGCCGTCCGGCATGAGCAATGTCTCGATCTACAGCTTGGCCATCGGAGCTCTGGTGGCCGGCGCCGTCGCGCTGAAGATGGCGGGACGGCGGTTTCGTGGCCACAACCGGGGTCACCGGATCTGACCGATCCGTAACCAACCGGGGCCACCGGGTCTGACAAACCCGCTTGCACGGTGTCCCGTGCCGTGCCGTGGGCGCGGTCACGGCACGGGACAGCCCGCTCGGGCACTCCCGCCAGTCGATGCAGATGAGAAATCACGACGAGTACAGGAGCACTAATGAAGATATCGCCATGGGCGGCCGGTGTGATGAAAGTGGCTGTGCTGAGCGCCGCATTTGCCATTCCCGGCACGGCAATTGCCTCGGCGGCGACCGTTTCCGGCCCGATTCAGGTAACCAGCGGAAATGGTTCCATCCTGGGCGGAAACGCAGTCAACGTCCCGGTTAATGCGCCGGTCGACGTATGCGGTAACGCGGTCGGCCTCCTGGGCAGCGCGCTCGGCGCCTGCCAGGGTGGTGCCAGCGTCAGCGGGGGCAGCGGCTCCGGCTCGGGCGCCACCCAGATCACCTCCGGCAACGGCTCGATCCTGGGCGGGAACGCGGTCAACGCTCCGGTCAAGGCGCCGGTCGACGTGTGCGGCAACGCCATCGGCAACGCGGCCGCGCACTGCAAGGGCGGCGCCACCGTGGGCGGCGGCTCGGGCGGCGGCGTCAACCCGGGCGGGCCCCGGACCAACGCCGACCCGGCCGACCCGGCTGACCCGGCCGGCTCCGGCACCACCCAGATCACCTCCGGCAACGGCTCGATCGCCGGCGGCAACGAGGTCAACGCGCCCATCAACCTCCCGGTCAACCTGTGCGGCAACGCGGTCGCGCTGATCGGCCAGTCCGAGGCGGCCTGCGCGGGCGGCGCGTCGGTGACCGGCGCGGGCGGTGCGGGCGGCTCCGTCACCCAGTTCACCTCCGGCAACGGCTCGATCGCCGGTGGCAACGCCGTCAACCTGCCGATCAACGCGCCGGTCAACGTCTGCGGCAACGCGGCCGCGGTGCTCGGCTCGGCGCTGGCCGGCTGCCGGGGCGGCGCGAGCGTCACCGGCGCCGGGACCACGTCCGACGTGACCCAGGCCACCAGCGGCAACGGCTCGATCCTGGGCGGCAACGTGATCAACGCGCCCATCAACGCGCCGGTCAACGTCTGCGGTAACTCGATCGCCGTCCTCGGCTCGGCCCTGGCCGGCTGCCGCGGCGGCGCCACCGTAACCTCGGTCACCACGCCCAGCCACCCGGGTCGCCCGGGCCACCCCGGCCACCCCGGCCGCCCCGGACACCCGGGCCGTCCTGGCCACCCGGGCCGTCCTGGCCACCCGGGCCGCCCCGGCGCTCCCGGCGCTCCGGGTGCCCCCGGCGCTCCTGGCGCTCCTGGCGCTCCTGGCACTCCCGGTGCCCCTGGCGCCCCTGGTGCTCCCGGCACCAGCACCAGCACCACCACCAGCACGGGCAGCACCACCAGCACCGGTAGCCAGTCCGTGACCACGGCCGCCTCCACCACCGGCAGCAGTGGCCTGCTGCCCACCACCGGCGCCGACCTGGCCGCCATGGTGGCCGCCGGCCTGGCCGCGATTGCCGTCGGCGTGGTGTCCCTGCTCACCATCCGCCGCCGCCGGGCCGCTCGCGTCTGACGGCCGTCATCCCCGCCCACCGTGTGGGCTTAGACGGCCCGCCCCGGGTCCAGGCCCGGGGCGGGCCGTCGCGGCGTGGGATGGGTCCGCCAGCAGCGGCAACGTGCTGACCGGGTACAGCCTCGGCGGCGGGCCTCATCCACCCCGGCCGACGGTCCTTTGTTCACCGGCCCCGCGCCACACCGGCCAGGCCATAACGTCTCGGCCGGTCGGGCATCAAGCCGGTCTTTACGCCCCGCCCATCAAGATCCACGAGGCACGATCTGGCGGCCGGCGAAATTGTGACCTCGAAGTCTTCGCATCAGCACGCTGTGTGATGCTATGGTCACGCAATGTAAATAAAGAACGGGCGGCAACCCGCCCGGCGCGGGCACCGCAGCTGGCCTGACTGGCTGGACCGGTTGGCAATTTCAACCCCGCGCACTGTGCAGTAACTCCGGTAGGAACGCTGTACCCAGCCGGACGGACGCCGTCTCGGCCGGCTCTGCACGGCTCATGATGGTCACTCTGAGTAGGAGTAAGATAGCTTTGCGTAATTAACATGCAGCTTCGCGGCAGCGGTAGGGCGTCCGCCAGGGCAGCTCGCTCAGGGCCGCAGCAGAGCGGCACCGCTTCCGGCGCCTCGGGTCGCAGCGCGCCGGACGTAAGGGGCCGCGTCAGTCCAGTCGGCCACTCGTTCCGGAAGCGGCCATACGTTCACCGAGACCCACGAACCGAGACCCGAAAACCGAGACCCCCAACCGAGACCCGAAAACCGAGACCGTCCCGCCCCGCTCGGGCGATCCGGCCGGGCAGCCCACAGCGTAGGCCCACAACGTAGGCCCACAGCGTAGGCCTGCAACTCCGCCGGGGGGCCATATGGCCGGCCATTCCCGCACCTACCTCGGCCGTCCACTTGACGGCCGAAGTAACCGTTTCCGATGAGTCATCACGACGAATACAGGAGCAGTAATGAAAATATCCCCATGGGCGACCGGAGCCATGAAAGTCGCCGTGCTCAGCGCTGCCTTCGCCATTCCCGGGTCGGGTATGGCCATGGCCGCGGGGCCCATCCAGTCGACCAGCGGAAACGGGTCGATCGGGGGCGGCAACCAGATCAACGCGCCGATCAACGCACCGATCGACGTCTGCGGCAACGCGGTCGCCATTCTGGGTGGCGCGTTCGGCGCATGCCAGGGCGGCGCGGCCGTCTTCACCGGCGGCGGTCACGGTCCGTCCGTGATCCAGCACAGCAGCGGTAACGGCTCGATCCTGGGCGGCAACCAGATCAACGCGCCGATCAACGCGCCGATCGATGTCTGCGGCAACGCGGTCGCCGTTCTCGGCGTCGCGGGCGCGCACTGCCGCGGCGGCTCCGTCGTCTGGACCACGGCCGTCATCAAGCACACGCCGTCCGTGATCCAGGACACCAGCGGTAACGGCTCGATCCTGGGCGGTAACCAGGCCAACGTGCCGGTCAACGCGCCGGTCGACGTCTGCGGCAACGCGGTGGCTCTGCTCGGCCTGGCCGACGCTGGCTGCGTCGGCGGGGCGACCGTTGACAACGGTGGCGGCCACGGGCCGTCCGTGATCCAGCACAGCTCGGGCAACGGGTCGATCGCCGGTGGCAACCAGATCAACGCGCCGGTCAACGCGCCGGTCGACGTCTGCGGCAACTCGGCTGCGGTCGCCGGCCTCGCGTCGGCCCACTGCAAGGGCGGTGCCAGCGTCAAGGACGGCCACTCTGGCGCTGTCCAGCGGACCAGCGGCGACGGCTCGATCCTGGGCGGCAACCAGATCAACGCGCCGATCAACGCGCCGGTCGACGTCTGCGGCAACGCGGTCGCGGTCCTCGGCCTCGCGGACGCCGGCTGCAAGGGCGGCGCCACCGTCACCTCGGTCACCAAGCCGCACCACCCCGGCAAGCCGCACCACCCGGGCAAGCCCTGCAAGCCGCACCACCCGAGCAAGCCGAGCAAGCCCTGCAAGCCGCACCACCCCGGCAAGCCCGGTACCACCACCACGACCACGACCACGACCGCCGGTGGGTCGCCTCAGACGACCGCGCAGACCGTGAGCAGCACTCACGGCCTGCTGCCGACCACCGGCGCTGACCTGGCCGGCATGGTGGCCGCCGCTCTGGCCGCGATCGCCGCCGGCGTGGTGTCCCTGCTCACCATCCGCCGCCGCCGGGCCGCTCGCATCTGACGGCCCGTATCCCGCCTTGCCGCGCGGGATTAAAGCTGCCCGCCCCGGGGTTGTGCTACCTGGGGCGGGCAGTTCGCGTCCAGCCCCGTATCGACGTTTTAAAAAAAATCGGCGATCCTCGAGAAACGGGAAAAGCCCAGATCAGAGGGTGCGAACCGCCCGAATGATCTTCCTTCGCAGGGTGACCTTCCGGCTGCCGTCGGCGTAAAGGCGCAGACGGGACAACTCCCATTCGCCATACTCGGCATGGTCCGTCAGTATGCGCCGCGCGGCATCACGAGTCATCCCGCGCGGCAGGTAGACCACCATGTAGGCATATTCGGCCATCACCTTCTATTGTGCTCCACGTAACCGGTGATTCAATCGGCCGTGGCGAGAAATCCGCTACGGTCGGGCTGGCCCCTCTTGTCTGCCGATCAAGGGTCTGACCAGGCGGATGGCTGAGCCGGGCCGGGGTGGGGAACACCTAAGGCCGGATCGAGGGTTGGAAAAGTAACGACAAGGTCGCGCATGCTGGGGAAGAGGCGCGACCTGCGCGGCCGCCCGCCACGGGCAGGCCGTGGCCTGGATGTGAGGTTGGGACGAGCGTGCCAGCACGTAAAGGCGCTACCAAGGAGACAGCGGCGACGACAGCGGAAGGTACCGGCCGGAAGACGGCCCGGGCCTCCTCCGGTCGCGCCGCGTCGAGCCGTGCCACGAGCCAGAACGGCGGCGAGGGTACCCGCCTGGTGATCGTGGAGTCTCCGGCGAAGGCGCGCACCATCGCCGGCTACCTCGGCCAGGGTTACGTGGTCGAGTCCAGCGTGGGCCACATCCGGGACATGCCCGACCGGGCCGCCGAGATCCCGGCCAAATACCGCAAGGAGCCGTGGGCGCGGCTCGGCGTCAACGTCGACGACAACTTCGAGGCGCTGTATGTCGTCCCCAACGACAAACGCCAGCAGGTCTCCAAGCTGAAGGATCTGCTCAAGGGCGCCGACGAGCTCCTGCTCGCCACTGATGAGGACCGCGAGGGCGAGGCCATCGCCTGGCACCTGCTGGAAGAGCTCAAGCCCAAGGTCCCCTACCACCGGATGGTGTTCCACGAGATCACCCCGGAGGCCATCGCGCAGGCGGTGGCCAACCCCCGGGAGCTGGACCAGGCCCTGGTCGACGCCTACCAGGCGCGCCGGGTGCTGGACCGGCTGTACGGGTACGAGGTCTCGCCGGTGCTGTGGAAGAAGGTCATGCCGCGGCTGTCGGCCGGGCGCGTGCAGTCGGTGGCGACCCGGCTGATCGTGGACCGCGAGCGGGACCGGATCGCGTTCCGGGCCGCCCAGTACTGGGACCTGGAGGCCGAGTTCGCCACCGTCCCGGACAGCGACGCGCCCAGCCAGGACGAGGGGCCCAGCTCGTTCAACGCGACCCTGGTCACGGTGGACGGCAAGCGGGTGGCCCAGGGCCGGGACTTCAACTCGATCGGCCAGCTGCGCGGCAACGACGTGCTGCATCTGGACGGCACGGCCGCGGCCGAGCTGGCCGGGCGGCTCCAGAGCGCCGACTTCGCGGTCAAGTCCGTCGAGCGCAAGCCGTTCAAGCGGTCCCCGTACGCGCCGTTCCGCACGACCACGCTGCAGCAGGAGGCCTCGCGCAAGCTCGGCTTCACTGCCAAGCACGCGATGTCGGTGGCGCAGCGGCTGTACGAGAACGGCTACATCACCTATATGCGGACCGACTCGACCACGCTGTCCAAGACGGCGATCGACGCCGCCCGGCGGCAGGCGCGCCAGCTGTACGGCGACTCTTACGTGCCGGACAAGCCGCGGGTCTACGCCAGCAAGGTGAAGAACGCCCAGGAGGCGCACGAGGCGATCCGGCCCGCCGGTGACCACTTCCGCACGCCCGAGCAGGTGGCCCGGGACGGCCTTTCCCGCGACGAGCAGCGCCTGTATGACCTGGTCTGGAAGCGCACCGTGGCCTCGCAGATGAAGGACGCGACCGGCGAGTCGGTCTCGGTCCGGGTGGCCGGCACCTCCTCGGCCGGCGAGCAGGCCGAGTTCGGCGCGTCCGGGAACGTCATCCAGTTCTACGGCTTCCTCAAGGCCTACGTGGAAGGCGCGGACGACCCCAACACCGACCGCGACGACCGCGAGCGGCGGCTGCCGCCGCTGGCCGAGGCGGACCCGCTGCAGGCGCTCCGGCTGGAAGCGGCCGAGCACGCCACCCGGCCCCCGGCTCGCTTCACCGAGGCGTCGCTGGTCAAGGAGCTGGAGGACCGGGAGATCGGCCGGCCCTCGACCTACGCCTCGATCATCGGCACGATCCTGGACCGCGGCTACGTGTTCAAGAAGGGCACCGCGCTGGTGCCCTCCTACCTGGCCTTCGCCGTGATCACGCTGATGGAGAAGCACTTCGGCCAGCTGGTGGACTACGCGTTCACGGCCCGGATGGAAGGCGTGCTGGACGACATCGCGCACGGCGAGGCGGCCCGGGTGCCCTGGCTGCGCCGGTTCTACTTCGGCGACCAGACGAGCAACGGCGGCGCGGTCGGCGACGGCCACGACGACGACGCCGGGACCGGCCTGAAGGGCCTGGTCAGCGACATCGACGACATCGACCCGCGCGAGGTCAGCTCGTTCCCGCTGGACGGCACGGACATTACCGTCCGGGTCGGCCGCTACGGTCCCTACCTGGAGCGCGACGGTCAGCGGGTCAACGTGCCCGAGGACATGGCCCCGGACGAGCTGACCCCGGCCAAGGCCGAGGAACTGTTCGCCCAGCCCAACGAGGACCGGACCCTGGGCACCGACCCCGGCACCGGCCTGACCGTGGTGGCCAAGTCGGGGCGGTTCGGCCCCTACGTGACCGAGGTACTGCCCGAGGACTCCCCGGCGTCGGCCAAGCCCCGTACCGGGTCGCTGCTGAAGTCGATGGCCCTGGACACGGTGACCCTGGACGACGCGCTGAAGCTGCTCACCCTGCCGCGGACCATCGGCGAGCTGGACGACGAGCCGGTGACCGTCCAGAACGGGCGGTACGGCCCGTACGTCAAGAAGGGCACCGACAGCCGGTCGCTGGAGAACGAGGACCAGCTGTTCACGCTCACCCTGGCCGAGGCCAAGGACCTGTTCTCCCAGCCCAAGGCCCGGGGCCGGGCCCGGGGTGCGGCCACCCCGCCGCTGCGCGAGATGGGTGACGACCCGGAGACCGGCAAGCCGATGGTGGTCAAGGACGGCCGGTTCGGCCCGTACGTGACCGACGGTGAGACCAACGCCTCGCTGCGCAAGGGCGACGACGTGGAATCGCTGACCGTGCAGCGGGCAGCCGAGCTGCTGGCCGACCGCCGGGCCAGCGCCCCGTCCAAGCCCACGCGGCGGCCGGCGGCCAGGAAGCCCGCAACCAGGAAGCCCGCGGCGAAAAAGACCACGGCCAAGGCCCCCGCCAAGAAGCCCGCCGCCAAAAAGCCGAAGTAACCGGCTGAGGCCGATACGCTGTCGCCGTGAACTTCCGCGCCCCGCCGAAACACGACGGCGCCGGACATCGGGCGCGGCGATCGGCCAGAACCCACGACAAGTCCGGCGTCCTGTCGATCAAGCCATTTCGGCGGCTGTGGATTGCTCTCTCTCTGTCCAGCCTCGGTGACTGGCTGAGCATCATCGCGCTGACCGCGCTGGCCCCGTCGCTGACCTCCAAGGGCAGCGCGGCCGAGGCGGTGGGCGGCGTGTGGCTGGCCACGCTGCTGCCCGCGCTGCTGCTCGGGCCGCTGGCCGGGGCGATGGCCGACCGGCTGGACCGCCGGACGACGATGATCGTCGGCGACGTCGTCCGCGGCCTGCTGTTCCTGTCGATCCCGCTGTTCCCCAACCTGACCTGGATCTACGCGGCCAAGTTCCTGGCCGGCTGCGCCACCTTGTTCTGGACGCCGGCCACCAACGCGTCGGTGCCCAACCTGGTGCCCCCGGACAAGCTCGAGCGGGCCAACCAGCTCAGCCTGCTGACCACCTACGGGACCGCACCGGTGGCGGCCGGCCTGTTCAGCGTGCTGGCCCTGGTCAGCAAGGTACTGGGCAGCACCTCGCACTTCTTCACCACCAACAACGTCGACCTCGCGCTGTACTTCAACGCGGCCACCTACTTCATCTCCGCGGTGACCGTGTTCATGATCCGCGAGATCGCCAAGCGCAGCGTCAGCGACAAGATCTCGTCCCCGTCGGTGATCAAGTCGGTCTGGGACGGCTGGAAGTTCATCGGCAGCAACCCGATCGTCCGCGGCCTGGCCATCGGCATGGTCGGCGCGTTCATCGCGGCCGGGGTGGTCATCGGGCTCGGCTACACCTACATCACCCAGACCCTGCACGGCGGGAACGCGGGCTGGGGCCTGGTCTTCGCGGCCATCTTCGTCGGCATCGCGCTGGGCATGCTGCCCGGTACCCGGTTCCTCAAGGACTTCAGCCGGCGGCGGCTGTTCGGCGTGGCCATCGTCTGCGCGGCCATCCCGCTGGCCGTCATCGCCGTCGTGCCGAACCTGGTCATCGTCACGCTGGGCGTCGTGGTCATCGGGGCGATGGGCGGCATCGCCTACGCCACCGGGTTCACCATCGTCGGCCTCGAGGTCGACGACGGCACCCGGGGCCGGGTGTTCGCGTTCTTCGCCTCGGCCACCCAGGTCATACTGTTCCTGGTCATCGCGGTGGCCCCGTTCCTGGCCAAGGCGTTCACCGAGCTGATCCACAGCGCGACCGGCTCCAGCAACCTGAAGGTCGGCGGCGTGGTCTACGCCTCGGCCGGGCAGAACGCGGTGCTGCTGCTGGCCGCGCTGATCGCGGTGCTGGTGGGCATCAGCGCCTACCGGCAGATGGACGACCGGCAGGGCGCCTCGCTGCGCGATGACCTGGTCGCCGCGGTCAAGGGCGACCCGATCGGCCCGGTGGCCGCCGAGACCGGCGCCCTCACCGCCGATGGCGAGCCCCCCTCGGGCCACGGCGGCCTGTTCATCGCGCTGGAGGGCGGCGAGGGGGCGGGCAAGACCACCCAGGCCCGGATGCTGGCCATCTGGCTCCGGGAGCAGGGCTTCGACGTGGTGACCACCCGTGAGCCCGGCGCGACCAAGATCGGGATGCGGCTGCGCGCGCTGCTGCTGGACACCGCGCACTCCGAGATGTCACCGCGGGCCGAGGCGCTCATGTACGCGGCCGACCGGGCCCAGCACGTGGCCGAGGTGATCAGCCCGGCGCTGGCCCGCGGCGCGATCGTCATCACCGACCGGTACATCGATTCCTCGCTGGCCTATCAGGGCGCGGCCCGGGGGCTGCGGGCGGAGGACGTCGCCTGGCTGAGCCACTGGGCGACCGATGGCCTGATGCCCGACCTGACCATCCTGCTCGACCTGCCGCCGCTGGACGGCCTGACCCGGCGCGCCCGGTCGGCCGACCGGCTGGAGGCCGAGCCGCAGCAGTTCCACGAGCGGGTCCGGGCCGGGTTCCTCGATCTGGCCCGCCGCGACCCCGGGCGTTACCTGGTGCTCGACGCCACCCGGCCGCCCGGGGAGCTGACCGCCGAGATCAAGGAGCGGCTGCCCGACCTGCTGCCCGATCCGGTGCCGCAGCTGTCCGAGGACGACACCGGCTCGTTCCCGGCCATCACCGACCAGACGCTGATGCCTCCCGCGGTGTCCTCCGGCCGGCCGGTCCCTTCGCACCGGAGGTCCTAGTGCCGGACGGCGCGTTCGCGGACCTGGCCGGGCAGGACGAGGTGGTCGCGCAGCTGCGCCGGGCGGCCGCCGCGGCCGCCCGCCTGCTGGCCGGCGAGCCGCGGGCGGCGGGCGGCATGACCCACGCCTGGCTGTTCACCGGGCCGCCCGGGTCCGGGCGCTCGGTGGCCGCGCGCGCGTTCGCCGCCACCCTGCTCTGCCCCGACGGCGCCTGCGGGCCCGATTGCGGCCGGCACTGCCCGGCCTGCCGCCAGGTGCAGGCGGGCACCCACGCCGACCTCATGGTGGTCCGCCCCGACGGCCTCTCCTACGGCGTCAAGCAGACCCGCGACCTGGTCCTCAAGGCGGCCGGGGCGCCGTCCGGCGGCCGCTGGCGGGTGGTGCTGTTCGAGGACGCCGACCGGTGCACCGAACAGGCCGCCAACGCCCTGCTCAAGGCGATCGAGGAGCCCGCCCCGCGGACGGTGTGGCTGCTCTGCGCTCCGTCGGCCGAGGACCTGGTCACCACGATCCGCTCCCGCTGCCGGGTGGTGACCCTGCGGGTGCCCTCGTCGGCGGCGGTCGCCGGGGTGCTGGCCAGGCGGGACGGCATCGACCCGGCGGCCGCGCTGGCCGCCGCCCGGGCCGCGCAGGGGCATGTCGGCCGGGCCCGGCGGCTGGCCACCGACCCCGAGGCGCGCAGCCGCCGCGAGCAGGTGCTGGCCGTGCCGGTCCGGGCCACGTCGCTCGGTCCCGCCCTGGCCGCGGCCGCCGCCCTCGTCAAGACGGCCGAGGAGGAGGCCAAGGCGGTCACCGAGGAGCTCGACGAGCCGGAGCGGGAAGCGCTGCGCCAGGCGTTCGGCGAGGGGTCGACCGGCAAGGGCGTGGCCAAGGCGATCCGCGGCGCGGCCGGGGCCCTGCGGGACCTGGAGGACCGGCAGAAGTCCCGGGCCACCCGGCTCAAGCGGGACAGCCTGGACCGGGCGCTGCTCGACCTGGCCAGCTTCTACCGGGACGTGCTGATGATCCAGGCCCGGGCCGGGGTGGAGCTGGCCAACGCCGACCACCAGGCCGACCTGCAGGAGCTGGCCTCGGCGTCCAGCCCGGAGGCGACCCTGCACCGGATCGAGGCGATCATGCGCTGCCGGGAACGGCTCGCCGCCAGCGTGGCGCCGCTGCTGGCGGTCGAGGAGATGACGATCGCCCTGCTGGCGGGCTGAGCAGCGGTCTGCTGCATTCTGGTTCGTTGGTTGAACGTTTCATCGCTGTGACTTCGGTCACATCGCTGGTTCGGAGTGTCTGTCAAGATAGAAGCGATGCCGACTCACAAAGCTGGTCCGCCCGCCGGGCCGCCGGGGACCATCCGGCGAGCCACGATCGATGACGTCGCCCGGGCGGCCGGAGTGTCACGGCAGACCGTGTCCAACGTCGTGCGCGGCCGGGGCCGGCTGGCCAGTGCCACCCGGGACCGGGTGGTGGCCGCGATCGAGACGCTCGGCTACCGGCCGCACACCGGCGCGGCCAGCCTGCGCTCGGGCCGGACCTACCGGATCGCCTACCCGATACCGGACGACGAGTTCCTGCCCGACAACATCATCATGCTGGAGTTCCTGCAGTTCATGGTGGCCGCCGCCCGGGCCCGGGAGCAGCAGGTGCTGGTTACTGCCAACTCCGCGATCGACCTGGCCGCGATCCACGAGCTGGTCTGGACCCGGTCAGTAGACGGGTTCGTGCTCGCCTCGGTGACCGAGGACGATCCCCGGATCGCGTACCTGGCCGCCCGGCAGGTCCCGTTCTCCTGTTTCGGCCGGGTCGCGCCGTCGCTGCCGCAGAACTGGGTGGACATCGACAACCGGGCCGCGCTCCGGTCGATGACCGGGCACGTGCTCGGGTTCGGGCACACCCGCGTCAGCTATCTCGGTTACACCCCGCAGGGCCCGTGGGACGACGAGCGCGAGGCCGGATACCGGGACGCGGTCACCGCGGCCGGGCTGCCGGTCCGGCTGGCCCGCACCGGGCTGGCCGCGGCGGCCGTCAACGCCACCGTCATCGGCCTGCTCACCGGGCCCGACCGGCCCACCGCGGTGGTGACCGGCAGCGACGTGCTGGCGGCGGCCTGCTACTCGGGGGCCAGCCGGGCCGGGCTGCGGGTCGGGACCGACCTGGCCGTCACCGGATTCGACGGGAGCGTGATCTCCCGCATGCTCAGCCCGGCCCTGACCACGATGGCGATGCCGCTGCGGGACCTGGCCAACCGGCTCATCGACCGGGTCACCGCCCAGGCCACCGGCACCGGCACCGGCACCGGCCACGGGGAGATCCTGGACACCATTCTCATCCCGGGCGAGAGCGTGCAGCCGGTCAGAACTGACTCTTCAGCTCGTTGATCTCGCTCACCCGCTGCTGGAGCTGTTCGTAGGCCGGGTTCTCGCGGATCCGGCCAACCGCCCAGCGCAGCGCCTCGGCCCGGCTGCTGGCGATGCCCGCGGTGATCAGCGTGTCCACGGTGGCGATGTCGGCGGTGCCCAGCCGGGTCATCACCGAGACCAGCTCCTCGGACCCGGTATCCAGCGCGGAGGCCCGGACGCTGCTGTTCTGCAGCCGCATCACCGGGCCCCGCTTCAGGTCGTCCGTCTGATCCGGATGTTCGGGGTGGAACTCGATCCAGCCGACGAAGCGCGGCAGGTTCTCCCGCATCCTTTCGATCGTGGCGTGGTTGGCGTTCTGGAAGGTGTCGATGATCTGCTCGTCTTCCTCCCGGCCGACTGGCCGGTCCGCCCGGGGCAGGTAAGCCCGGATCCCGACGTCGCCGGGCTCGACTCCCGGGTCATCCCCGTACTGCAGGACCTCGACCTTCGTGAAGGTGCCGTCTGGGAACAGCAGCCTGACCTGCCGCTCCAGCCGGCCGATGGCTGACTTGCCCTCAGTGGTGAATAGCGCCGCCCTGGCCATGTCGTTCTCCCCGTGCTAACTGTATTACACGTATTACACGCGTAATTTTTCTAATAATAAAGGGTTTACTCGATTGGAGTAGCCCGCGCTACGGGTTTTACGCCGGGGAGTGAGGGTCGCGAGCGAGCCGCCGGCGGCCGAAACCGGCCCCCGGGGCGGTTATGCGGGCGCTTTGCGCCGTACTCTGACCTGATGGGCATGATGATGGCGGTCGCCTTCGAACGGCACGGGCGTCTGTACTACCTGGACCCCGGCTCTCACACCCCGGCGATCGGCGACAAGGTGCTCGTGCCCACCGACTCCGGCCCCGAGGTGGCCGAGTGCATGTGGGCCCCGCAGTGGATCTCCGACGACATCGGCGGCCTGCCGGTCTGCGCGGGCCTGGCCACCGAGGGGGACCTGGAACGGGACGAGGCCAACCGCCGCCGCCGGGCCGAGTGCCGGCTCGCCGCCAAGCGGTTCATCCGCACCCACAAGCTGCCGATGAAGGTCACCGCGGTGGACTACGTGGCCGCCAGCAACGCGTTCACGATCTACTTCAGCGCCCCGAACCGGGTGGACTTCCGTGCCCTGGTCCGCGACCTGGCCGGCCAGCTGCGGGCGCGGGTGGAGCTGCGCCAGATCGGGCCCCGCGACGAGGCCCGGCTGCAGGGCGGCATCGGGCCGTGCGGCCGCGACCTGTGCTGCGCCACCTTCCTCAAGGACTTCGAGCCGGTGTCGGTCCGGATGGCCAAGGAGCAGGACCTGCCGGTCAACCCGATGCGAATCGCCGGCGCCTGCGGCCGGCTGATGTGCTGCCTGAAGTACGAGCACCCGCTGTACCAGGACTTCCGCAAGGACGCCCCCCGCATCGGCTCGTCGGTCGACACGCCCGAGGGCCCCGGCACGGTCACCGGCCACAACGTCCCCGGCGACAAGGTCGTGGTCAAGCTGTACGCGGACGGTTCGGCCCACGCCTGCCCACGGGCCAGCGTGTGCGGTTCACGGCAGGCCTACGAGGCCACGCACGGCGGGCAGGCCAGCCACGACTAGGTGACGGCCGACCGGCACTGGCCGGCGGCGGCGCGATCTGGCTGGTTACTGTCCCGCCGGGTGTGCCGTTCCCGCCGTTCCCGCCGTTCCCGCCGGTCTCGCCGGGCGCGGATCTGCCCGGCGATCAGCGTGCCGCCCAGCACTCCGGCCAGCGGCAGCGTGATCAGCGCCGGGAGCTGATACCGCCAGGAGTACTCGAACACGTCCGAGCCCAGCACCACCCCGAGGGCGGTCACCATGACCAGCAGCGTGGCCGCCGCCAGGGCCTGCGGGCCAGCCGGGGTGGCGTCGGCCGGGCCGAGGTCAGCCGGGGCGGCGTCGGGCAAGGCGGCATTCTTCCGCCGGCGGAAGACGAGCAGCGAGCCCGCGAGGCCGCTCGCGGTCATCACCGCCAGCAGCGGCCCGGGCGTGTAGCCGCCGTCCAGCTGGTAACCGCGCAGGAACGCGGCCAGCGGCTTGATCGTCTTCGGGGCGCCCCCGCCGTAGTGCTGGCCCTGCGCAGCCACGAACGCCTGCGTGACCCCGCCCGGGTAGAACGCGTACGTCGGCTGGAACTGCCAGCGCGAGATCTGGGTGATCGATTCCACCCCGTCGCGGGTCAGCGCGAACAGCCGGGCCCCGTCCCGCAGCACCGACAGCGGCATGGCCAGCGGCTGCTGCTTCGCCACCTGGGCGATGAAGTTGTTGTAGCCCTGCTGAGCGGTGCGACCGGGGGGCGGCTGGTAGCCCTGATAGGGCCCGCTGCCGTTGTTGATGATCCGGTCGATGCCGAGCGCGGCCATCGCCGGGGTCGGGCACAGCGACTGCTCGTAGGCCGGGAGCTTCAGGGCCGAGCAGTTGGCGGCCACCGCGGCCCGCCCGTAGAGCACGTTGGGCCCATGACCGGCCAGCGTGAAACCATCGCCGGTAGCCTGGGAAACGGACATGTAAACGAGCATCGGGACCGCGCAGCTGACCGCGCCCACCGCCAGGTACCCGGCCCGCCGCCATCCGCCCCGCGCCACCAGCGCCGCGAAGATGGCGACCGGGATGAACAGCACCTCGTCGATCTGCCGGACGTCGGCGGCCATGCCCATGTCCAGCGCGCCCGCGATGAGCCGGGTCAGGCTGGGCCGCGGCTTCCACAGCAGGATGGTCAGCCCGCCGAGGATGAACGCCTCGAACGCGACGTCCGGCATCAGCGTCTGCTCCATCTGCAGCTGGTAGGCGTCCAGCAGGATCGGTGCGGCCGCCAGCGCCCCCGCCCAGCGCGGCGCCCCCCGCCGCACCAGCACGATATAGATGGCCAGCCCCATCGCCAGCCCGAGCAGATGCTGGAAGGCGGGCACCACGGCCAGGTTCCCCGCCCACAAGATCGGCGCCACCAGGAACCGGTAGCCCTCCGGATCGATCCCGCCCGATCCGGTCAGATATTTGTAGGAGTCGATGTAGAAGAGCACCGGCCGGTACGCGACCTGCGTGACCACCCGCAGTCCGAGCCCGGCCGTCAGCAGCAGGACCAGGATCCAGTGCCGCCGGGCCAGGGCTGCGGCCCGGGGGACCCGCCGGGCCCGCCGCCCCGGCGGGACCGCCACGGACACGGTGCACGGCAGGCTGGGCTCGGTGATCATCGGAAACAATTGTTAATTTCCGGCCTGATCCAGCCATGCGGACAACCTGAGCGTCAGCAGAGAGTTTCAGCAGGTAGCAGCGACCTCGGTCACGCTCCGCCCCGCGCCGCATTCCTGTCCCGGCCAGCGCGCTGCACAGCCCCGCCCGACCCGGTAAACTTCTCCCCGTCGCCGGCTCCGGCGGCGTGCCGCCTTAGCTCAGTCGGTCAGAGCGACGCACTCGTAATGCGTAGGTCATCGGTTCGATTCCGATAGGCGGCTCCATCCACACCACTGCCACTACCAGGCACTTCAGCCGCGATCTTGGTCGGCGTCGTCTTTGATCGCCTCTCCAGACAGCGCAGATGTCCCCGACGATCCGCGCAGCCTGCCACAGGTTGCCGTCGACCAGGTGCCCGTAGAGGTCCATCGTCATCGACGCGGAGGCGTGACCCAGCACCCGCTGGACTACCTTGGGATCGGCCCCAGCCGCCAGCCAGACCGAGGCTGCCGTATGCCGCAGGTCGTGCACCCGGAAGCCTTGGAGCCCGGCCGCCGTGGTGGCAGTGCTCCAGCCGACCGACCGCTTCCAGTTCGATTCCCGCAGCGGCCCACCACCCGGAGCGCTGAACAGCCATGCACCGGGCGCCTTGTCCCGGCTCCACTGGTCGACGATCGGCACTAGGTCACCGACCAGCGGGACCGTCCGGCTCCGGTTGTTCTTCAGTGTGTCCACGTACAGTGCGCCGCCACCGCCACTGGCCAGCACGGCACGGCGCAGCCGAAGGCCGGGGCCGGGGACCGAGATCCGGTCACCGACCTGAAGCCCGGCCAGCTCACCCCACCGGAGCCCGGCCAGCGCCAGCATGGGCACCACGTCCCGGTACCGTCCCTTGCACGCCACCGTCAGCACCCGCAGCTCATCGAGCGTGAGCGCCTGGCCGTCGCGGCGAGCCCGGCCACTGGTCGGCTTCCTGACCGACGCCGCCACATTGTGCTGCACGCGAGCATCAGCCACCGCGAACGCGAGGACGGAGCGCAGCGTGGCCAGGGCACGAGTCGCCGTCGAGGGAGCCAGGCCCCCGGCTACCAGTGAGCCGACCCAGCCCGACACCTCGGCCGCCGTGATCGAGGCCACCGGCCAGTTGCCGAAACGCGGAGCGATGTAGTTCCGCCAGGCCGACTCGTCGCTCTCGCGGGTCCGGCGCTTGACCGATCTGCGTGACCCTAGCCAATCCGCGGCTACCGCCGACAACGGCACCTGTCCCCGGCGAGGGTCGATCCACTCACCCAGGCGAAGCCGCCGACTCTGGTCCTGGTCCCAGGCGACCGCGTCGGCCTTCCGCTCGAACACACGGGTAGCGACGTAGCGGCCGTGCGACTTGACCCGCGCCCGGTACCGCACTGCACCGGACGGCAGGGTGTAGCGCTGGACACCCATCAGGCCACCTTGGGCGGTTCGCGCTGAGAGTCAAGCCACTCGTCCACGTCACGGGCGTCCCACACCAGGCGGCGGCCGACGCGGATCGCGGGCGCGAACCGGCCCTCCTGCCGCAGCCAGCGGACAGTGGGCACCGACACCCGGAGCCGGTCGGCCACTTCCTCGATCGTCAACAGCTCCTTGACACTGGGCTCCGCTGTCATGCCGCTGCCCTCCCAGTTGCCGGAACCTCGTCACCCTCGCTCAGAGCTGCTCTGCGTCTGGCTTCGGTGAGGGCGGCTTGCCATCGCTGGCGATCGGCGACGACGTGCAGCAGCCGCCGGGCGTGTTCCATGTGGTCGGGGTCGCCGGGGGTGACTGGTTCCCAGGTGTAGCGGGCGGGGTCGGTTGCCGAAACACCGAGCGTCGCGGTGAGCCAGTTCTTGCGGTCGGCGCGGTGGTCGGCCAGGGTCTTGCCGGACCAGCGGCGCGAGGTCAGGACGCGGCGGCCCGCGTAGCCCAGGTGGGCCTGGTCGTGGGCCTTGCCCTTGCAGCGGCCGGGGACCAGGCTGGGCCGGGCATTTTTGGGCTGGATGCCGTAGCGGAGCCAGTTGGCGCAGCGCGGCGAGCACGGCTCGTACCGCAGCGCCTCGGCCAGCCGGGCGGCGTGGGCTTGCTCGGGGTCGGTGGCGGCCTGGTGGCAGTCGGCCACCTGCTTGGTGAGGTACTTGGTCAGGTAGCCGATGCACCGGTTCGCGTCCTTGGACCCGGACAGCACGCCCTGGGCGTCGAACCGGTCCCCGAACCGGGCCACGTGCCGGGGCTGGGCGTCGGGTCCGATGGCGTCGAGGGCCTGGTCCCAGGTGGGCAGGACTTCCCCGGTGGCCGGGTCGAGGTAGGTGCCCGCGTGCTCGTCCCACACCGGCAAGTGGTCCCCGTCGAACCGGGCTTCGGTGATGGCGGGCCACCAGACTTGGTGGTAGGTGGCGGCCAGGACGCGGCGCAGCTCGGCGCGGGAGACGGTGCCGCGCAGGGCGATGTGGATGTGCGGGGCGAGCCGCCGCTGTGGTTCGACGGCGGCGAAGTACTGCACGTCGTAGCCGAGGAACCGGCGCAGGTTCTGCATGAACCGGTCGAACAGCGCCGCGAACGCCAGCGCGTCCCGTGCGGCCTGGGTGTAGTCGTAGCCGCTGGGGTCGGCGGGGGTGCCGTCGTGGGTGACCCGCCCGTAGCTGGGGCAGGTCAAGGTGACGAACATCGAGGGCCGGAACGTCTTGCCATCCGGGGCGCTGTAGGTCTTGCCGACCGTCCGGGGTGTCACCTTGCGGCGGGGCAGGTCGGGGGTGTCCTGGCGGCGGCGGGTCGAGCGGTGCCGCCGCACCGGGCGGGCGGGCAGCACCTTGCCGCGCATCCCGGCCTTGGTGATTTCCTCGTCCAGCTCCCGGACGAGCTCGTCCAGGTCGGTGGTGTCCTGCCCGTGCTCGGCGGCCTGGTCGCGGAGCTGCTGTGCGTCGGCGCGCTGTTCGATCCACCAGCGCTGTTCCTCGCTGGCCGGGTCCGGCTGGTACGTCCGGTTCGGACTCCAGGTGCCAGCCTTCCCGGCACTGAGCAGCCCGCAGCGCCCGAGCCCGCTCCGCGCACGAGGGGCACACGCTGGCCAGGGTATGGCCGCAGGGGACGAGCACCTGGTCCACGTCCCCAGTCTCCAGGTTGGTACGGCGCAGCTGCACCGGCCGGATGCACGCGCCATGCTCCACGGCCAGGTCATGAGCGACCTCACGGGCCAGCGGCATCGCCATCCGCTCAGCCCGCGTCGTCGTGTCCGTCACTGCCTCTTCACCTCCTTCCATCCAGTTGTCAGACCAGCCGCACAGGCGGCATTCCGACGCCACGGTGGCCCCGTCGTCCAGGACGATGAGCCCGGTTCCGCAGACCGGGCACGGCTCATCCGTGCGGCTGGCGGTCACCTCGTTCATGCCGCCGCCCCGGCCGGTTCGGGTTCGATGTCCTCCATCGCCTGGTGGGCCAGGGCGAGGATGTCGGTGTCGGAGACCCATCCGGCGCGGACCCGGATCGGATCGGGGTCAGCCTCCAGCCGGACGAACGCGACCCCGGCCCCGGTAGCGGGGTCGGTGGAGATCAGCTCACAGGCCGCGCCCCGGTCGTGCGCGCCGTCCCCCAGCACCATGTCGGTCTGCTCGGGCTCGTCCAGCCGCATCGCGATCCGGTCGGGGAACAGGTTGCGGATCGTCAGCACGTCCTTGCGGGGATCCTGCAGCGCGGCCACGACCGAGTAGCCAACGGCCCGGCCCTGGGTGGTGAGGGTGGCCAGCGCGGACATGATGCGGTCCTTGAGCTTGCGGTCCCGCTGGTAGGCGGTCAGGAACGCGACCTCATCGACCAGCACCACCGTGAACGGGTCGGCCACGGTCGGCTCGTGGCCACGTCGGTGCCCGGCGAACCGGGCGGCCCGCTCCTGCATCCCGGTCACGGCCCGCTCCAGCATGTCCGCGATGTCCTCGGGGGTAGCGGCGTACTCGCCGTAGGCGTCGAAGACGGCCCGGCCGAACGCCAGCTCCATCAGCTTCGGGTCAGCGGCCAGCACACGGACCAGGCCGAGCTGCATCAGCGGGAACAGGGCACGGACCAGGCCCCACAGCAGCGACGCCTTACCCGCCCCGGTCGCCCCCGCCAGCAGCAGGTGGGTGCCGTGCAGGCGGACCAGCCAGGGCAGCCCGTCCTCGCGGCGGCCGACCGGCAGCGCCCGCAGGTCCGGGCGCATCGGGATCGGCGGCGGCTCCACGAGCGCGGCCAGGGCGTCGCGGCGGACGAACTCCAGCACCACCGCCCCGGACTTGGCGGTGCGGACCCGGCACAGCATCGCGCCGAACCCGTGCGCCAGGTTGTCGGCGTGGTCGGCGAAGTCAGCCGCGGACTGACCCGACACCAGCCGGACTTGCACCCGGTCGGTGTAGCGGGTGGCGGCGACCTTGCCCAGCACCGGCAGCAGCACCCGGCCCTGGTAGAAGCACGACAGGCCACCGATGGCCATGACCGAGCCCCAGCGTCGCCGGTAGAACCACGACCGGCGCTTCCCCCGGGCCGGGGTGGCGACCCAGCGGGCGAACGAGACCGGCCGCGCCCACCGCCACAGCCCGAGCACCGTTGCGACGATCAGCACCAGGGCGACGAGGCCGGGCCAGCCCGCGTTCAGCCAGACCAGCACCAGCACCGCCAGCACCGCGTCGGCGGCCGGGTGGCGGATGATCAGCTTCGCCAGCCACCACAGCAGGCGGACGAGCTGAACCACGGCGATGATCCAGCCCGGCGTCCGGTACACCGGTGCCCGCATGACCGGGACCGCGAACGGATCGGGGTTGGCGAGCTGCGCTTGCTGCTCGCCGGTGACGACGCGGCGCATAACCTGATCACCTCTTCCTTGCCTGACACGGGAGAGAACCCAGGGGCGGCTGGAGGGACCAGCTCCAGCCGCCCCGCCCCACACCTTCCAGTGGTCACGCCGCCTTCCCTTCGGCCTGCCGCTGCTCGGTGTGAAGTCGCTCGACCTCAGCGGCGAACAGCTGCACCTGGTTGACCAGGGCGTGGGCGAACTCCACCGCCCGCTCATCCGCCTTGTCATCGCGGATCGAGAACCCGATGCTCACCGGCCCGGCGTCGATGTCGAGGATCGGCGTCCGCTCCGGGTACGTGCTGCACCAGACCCGCCAGTCGGCCGCCACGTGTACGCCCAGACGGCCGAACGACCTATCGTCGCTGCTCATGCCGTCAGCTCCTGCCGGTCAGCCTGCGGTGCCTGGTAGGCCCAGACCACCTCGCCGTCTGGCAGCGTCCCGGCCGTTTGCCAGTGCGGCATCGGCATGTCTGGCAGCGGCGGCAGGCCCCGGTAGCGGCGTTCCACCGCCACCGCGTACGCCCATGCCTGGCCGGCCAGGTGCCGGGCGAATTCGACGTGCGCGGCGTCGAGCTGGTCGGGCAGGGTCAAGCTGACCTGAGCCGAGCCTGCCGTGATGGCGAACAGCGGAGACCGGCGCGGGTAAGGCACGAAGGTCACCTGGTGGCGTGAGCCGACCCGCAGGCTCAGGTGCGCGGCCGGGCTCGTGCGCCCCATCAGGCCGCGTCCTTGTTCTCAGTGCTGGACCGGACAGCGGTCCCCCGCGAGGGGGCGCGGACTCCGGCCGCCTTGAAGGAGTAGGCCAGCCGACCGGCCTGGTTGACGTACGGGGTCACGGTCATCCCGGTGAACTCCACCGCCGCGAACGGCGACCCAGCCGCCGCAGGAGGCAGCGTCGGCTGATACTCAGCCGCCACCTTCACCTTGACCGTCCGGTCACGGGCCTTAGGGTCGGCGTCGATCACATCCACCGTCCACACCGGCAGGCCCGAGCCCTTGTCCTGCTGCTGCACGAACCGGTCGCCCTGCGACCGGTCGAAGTCCCGCACCGCCTCGAATCCACCGGCCGCATACGCGCCGTCGGGGAACACCGTCCCGAAGTCAATGGGGATCGCGCCCTGGAGTGCCATCGTTCCTCCTTCTGTAGCCTGTCGTGCTCTCATCCTAGGACTACAGGACGACAGGTAGAAGGGTGCAAGTGCTTGCCAGAGGGTTAGAGATTTCTTACCTCAGCAGTGAGCGCAGCTCAGAGGCGTCTGCCAGCAGCACCGTCTCGGGGATCTTGGCGTCCGGCTGCTGTGCCGACAGCGGGAATGGCTGGCCCGGTCGTGGATCGACCTCATAGCGCGGGACTAGGTGAGTGTGCAGGTGAGGCATGGAGTTGCCGAGCGTCTCGTAGTTCATCTTCAGCGGGCGATAGTGGGTGATCAGCGCTCGTGCCACGTCGACGACTTCGGCCCAGTACCCAGCCGCCTCGGCTTCGGTCAGCTCGGTCGGCTCGTTGACATGCCGACCGCGCCAGATGACCAGCGTGTACCCGCGTTGGACGTCGGCGCGCTGGAGGTAGGCGTCGGAGTACTGCCCCTTGCGGATGCGGACTCCGTAGCGGTCGGCTTCCGGGCGACCGGCTTCGCACATCTCGCAGCCGACGCCCTTGATCAGGTCGGACCAGTTGCGGGGCCACTCACTCATGCGATGTCCCGTCGTCCTCGTTCCACTCGAAGGCGAACTCGTGCCGGTCCCCGGCGTACAGGTCGTCGGCCACCTGGAGCGTCCGGCCTTCAGGGTCGTAGTCAATGTGCAGCATTCGCGCCACCGGCACTCCGGGCTCCAGCTCTAGCGTGCGGACCTCATCGGGGGTCGGCATACGCGTGGTCAGCAGTTCGATGCCGCGAGCGAACCGGTGCCCGAGCTGCTCGATCAGGTTGTCGGGGCCTTCCGGCAGCGCCTCGGGCGACTCCATGCGGGTTCCCCCAGCGAGCCAGAGCGGGTAGTAGCTGGTGGAGATGACAGCCGGGATGCCATCCAGCAGCTGCAACCGCTGGCGGATCACCGCCTCGTCACCAGCCGAGCAGCCAAGCCAGACCGCGATGTCGGGCGGGACCGGGCCACGTCCGATCATCAGCATCCGGCGCGAGGGCACCTGGCCCTGGGCGATGGCCTCGGTGTCGACCACGGGCTTACCCGATGCGCGATGAGAGGCGTGACGGTGGGTCGAGGAGATCCGCCGCAGCGGTTGCCGGTCCCGGACATATGACCCGTATCCCTTACGCGTCAGCACCAGGCCCTCGGCCGCCAGCGTGGCCAGGGCCGACCGGATCGTGGTCCGGCTCACTCCGTATTCGCTCTGAAACTCGCTCTCGGTCGGGAGCTGGCTCCCGGGCCTTCTCTGACCCTCCTGGATCTCTGCCCGTAGAGCATCTGCCAACTGCAACGAAAGCGGGCGATCCGATCGAGGGTCAAGGCGCTGTGTCATCATCCCGCCCTGTCGTGCTAGATCCTCGCCTGTCGTGCTAGCACTACAGGCCAGCGTACCGCTCTAGCCTCAGGTAGCACAGCATCGCAGGCCAGCCCGGGCGCGCCGCCCGCCCATTGGCTCCCCATTGGCTCATTTCGCTGCCGAATTGAGCCGTATTTGATCAAGGCGGCTCCGCTGCGCTCCGCCGCGCCCGGCACCGCTCGCACCGGGCTGCGGCCCTGGGGGGCCGACCCGGCACGGCGAGCCGGGCATGCGGGCACCGATCCACAGATCGGATGGACTCCTCGGCAGCGCTCAAGCTCACGCCCAGCTTGAGCCGTTTTCCCGGCCAGCCAGAGTCACGTAGACGGACGCCACGGCCAGGGCGTCGACGACACCGGATGCAGGCCGCTTACCTCCCATCGGCTGCCGACGCTGACCAGGCGATCCAGCGCCTTGAAAAGAAGAGGAAGAGGTGGGGGCACCAGGGGATTCACCCGGACCGACATCGTATTCCGCCGTCCGCTCCGGTCAAGCAGCGGCTAACCGCATGATCCTTTGGCCCGCCCCTCCACACGAGCACAACCCACTCGCGCGGAGCCTCTACCAGTCCAAAGCATCAAGCAGCCGCAACTTGACCTCTACTCCCGGCTCCACAACCTCGGCACCTATCGGGTGAAGGCCCTAAGCCGTTCATCCCTCTTACGGCTGAGGCGGAAGGAGCAGGCAGATGACCCCTATGGCGACGGACCCAGCCATCAGGTGCAGACAGCGATGACAAGCGATCCGGTGTCAAGGTGGAGTTGACATCAAACCGGCGACGGGCGGTCGGTCGAGAACGATGAGTACGCCTCATTCATCCGCCGCATCCTGCGCGCCTACAGCCGCCGCGTCGCAGAAGGCGATGTCGAAGCTCTCACCCTCATGACCAGCCTCGCGGACGAATTCGATGCCGCCATAGCCGAAGCGGTCAAGGGCCTGCGCGGCTGCGGTTACTCCTGGGCTGAGATCGGCGTCCGTCTTGGCATTACCCGCCAGGCCGCTCAGCAGCGCTGGGGAGCATCGTCTTGATGTGCGCCAGGCGCGTGACAGACTGGACATGGCCGCAGGTGCAGGTTGCAGTCTCGCGGCGCCTGTTACTTCACTGAGGAAAGCAGGTGATGCCCGATGGCGATCTTTGGAACATATGCCGAGGTCCTTGGGCCTGACCATCCGCTGATGAAGAACAAGGCCAGGAACACTAGCTGGTCCTCTAGCAGGTACCGGTCCGCCGAAATCGAGCAGGCCATGCGCGCTGAACCGGGTGTTGTTCTTGACGACGTGCTCCGGCAGACCGGTGGCGCTTGGGAAACCACGACCCGGCTGACGCCGAAGTTCCGCGAGGACATCCGCGAGATAGCGGAGCTGACCTCGGACGACCAACTCCTCAGGATCGCGGAGCTTCCCGAAGTGCCGGTGTCGCTGGAGCATCTTCATCACGTGGATCCGCAAACCCGCATACTGGTCGGCTATCGGCTCGATGTCACTCCGGCCGAGAGTCCACGGCTGCGCCGTAGGCAAGCACTTCCGCCTGATCCCAGGATCACGCTGCATTTCGATGAGGTCGTCTTTCCGGGCACTTCGGGAAGGTTCTGGAGCGCCATGCGCTGGGACACCCCGGCCTGAAACGGGCGATCGTCCGGTAGCGCCGCACCGCTGAGAACCTGGCCCACGTACTACGGGCGCATGTCCCCGAGATGTCCCCGGACCGTCATCAACAGCCAACGATCGCCACCAGCAGCAACCTGTAGACCTGAAGCTGGCGCACGGTTTGGACCCGCGAGCAACACACGAGAACACGCTCGTAATGCGTAGGTCATCGGTTCGATTCCGATAGGCGGCTCCATCCACACCACTGCCACTACCAGGCACTTCAGCCGCGATCTTGGTCGGCGTCGTCTTTGATCGCCTCTCCAGACAGCGCAGATGTCCCCGACGATCCGCGCAGCCTGCCACAGGTTGCCGTCGACCAGGTGCCCGTAGAGGTCCATCGTCATCGACGCGGAGGCGTGACCCAGCACCCGCTGGACTACCTTGGGATCGGCCCCAGCCGCCAGCCAGACCGAGGCTGCCGTATGCCGCAGGTCGTGCACCCGGAAGCCTTGGAGCCCGGCCGCCGTGGTGGCAGTGCTCCAGCCGACCGACCGCTTCCAGTTCGATTCCCGCAGCGGCCCACCACCCGGAGCGCTGAACAGCCATGCACCGGGCGCCTTGTCCCGGCTCCACTGGTCGACGATCGGCACTAGGGCGTGTTTCAAAAGCGGCGGTTTGATGTGATTCGCCGTGGTGGGTGTGTCGCGGCCTGGGGATGAGTGAGGTCTCCGGTAGATGAGTCAACGACCAAGAAGACCATCACACCGGAGACCTCGTGGCCACCCTAGCGGTGACGGGGCGGGCGGACCTTTCGGACGCGCAGTGGGCGGTGCTGGAGCCCCTGCTGCCGCACGGCAAGCGACCAGGGCGCCCGCCGAAGTGGACGAAACGGCAGCTCATCGACGGAATCAGATGGCGGACCCGGGTCGGTGCCCCGTGGCGGGATGTCCCGCCGGCTTACGGGCACTGGCTCACGGTGTACGGGCTGTTCCGCCGCTGGCAGCGCGATGGCACCTGGGCCAGGATCCTGGCTGGACTGCAGGCCCAGGCGGATGCGGCCGGGCTGATCACGTGGGATGTGTCCGTGGATTCCACGGTAACCCGGGCGCATCAGCACGCGGCCGGGGCCCGGAAAAGGGGGATCTGCAAGCCGAACCGCCTGGTGAAGAACCCGCCGATCATGGGCTGGGCCGGTCCCGCGGCGGCCTGTCCACCAAGATCCACCTGGCCGTGGAACAGGGCCAGAAACCGCTGTCCATACTGATCACCGCCGGGCAGCACGGCGACAGCCCTCAGTTCACCGCCGTCCTGGACCAGATCGCCGTAGCCCGGCTGGGCCCGGGCCGGCCCCGCACCCGCCCGGGCCGCGTGCTGGGCGATAAGGCCTACGGATCGCGCGCCAACCGTGCCTACCTGCGCAGGCGTGGCATCAAATGCACCATCCCCGAGCAGCGTGATCGTATCCAGCACCGCAAGAGGCGGGGCCGGGGCGGCGGCCGCCCGCCCGCGTTCGACACTGAGATCTACAAGCAGCGGCACGCGGTCGAGTGCGGCATCAACCGGCTCAAACGCCACCGCGCCCTCGCGACCCGCTACGACAAGCTCGCCGTCCGCTACGAAGCCACCGTCCACATCGCCGCCATCAACGAATGGCTCCCACGGAACTTATGAAACAGGCCCTAGGCGGCGCGGAGGTGGCGGTAGACCTCGCGGGCGACGTAGCGCTTGAGGCAGCGGATGATTTCCTTCTTCGACAGGCCTTCGGCGGTGCGCCGCTCGACGTAGGCGCGGGTGGCGGGGTGGCTGCCCATCCTGGTGATCACGATCCGCCAGAGGGCGTGGTTGGCCTCGCGGTTGCCGCCGGGGTTGAGACGCCGGCGGGTGACCTTCCCCGACGATGCCGGGATCG
>CAWHMD010000005.1:0-2098146 GCA_963830385.1 uncultured Actinomycetes bacterium
AGTGCCGCATCAAGCTACGTTTGCCCGGTCGATGATGCGGCGGAGCCGCTGATCGTAGGCGTGGTTGTTCCGCCAGATGATGTACCGGCGGATCATGCTGGCCTGTTCCTTGTGGCTGGCGTGGTCGGTCCCGTCCAGTGCGAAGTAGCGCAGGGCGGTGAACTGGGCCTCGATGCGGTTCAGCCAGGACGCGTTCGACGGGGTGCAGGCGATTCCCACGTTGCTAGCCGCTGCCCAGTCACCGACGCGGCTGTCCCTGGCGGTGGTCAGATGGGGGCTGAAGTTGTCGCAGATGACCGCGATCCGGACCTCAGGCGGGTAGAGGGAGCGCAGGTAGCGGCAGAACTCCAGGAACCGGGCCCGGGTCTTGCGGGGCTTGACGTGCCCGAACAGCTTGTCCTCGCCCAGCTCGTAAGCCGCCAGCAGGTGCCGGACGCCTTCGGTGCGGTGGTAGGTCGCGCGCATCCGCCGCCGCGGGCTCCGGCCGGGGTCTTTGCTCCTGCCGCTGACCGCGGCCCACTGCCGGCCGGGCCGGGGCTGCAGGTTCAGGGGGCCGAACTCGTCGACGCAGAAGATCACCGCCGGGTCCCCGTCCTGCGGGGCGGCCTCGCGGCCGGCGATCGCGTACAGCTGCTCAACCCGGGCCTTCTTGGCTGCGTACTGCGGATCTTTCGAGGCCTTCCACGTTTTCAGCCGTTGAAAGGTGACGCCTTCCTCGCGGAGCAGGATCCGGAGCCCCTCGTGGCTGATGTCGTCGACCACCCCCTCAGCCACCAGGAACTCCGCCAGCTTCGACAGGCTCCAGGTGGAAAACGGCAGCCCGAAGTCAGCCGGGGCTGCCCGGGCGGTCTTCTTGATCTCCCGCCGCTGCGGGAGGGTGAACTTTGGCGGCCGGCCGCCCTTGTACTTCGGGTACAGCGAGCTGAACCCGTCGGCGTTGAAGTTCCGGATCACGTCCCGGACCCGGTCCTCGCTGGTGAACGCCACTTTCGCGATCGCGGGTGCGTCCATGCCCTGCGCGGACAGCAGCACCATCTGCGCCCGCCGCCAGGTCACCACCGACCCGCTGCCCCGGCGGATGATCCGCACCAGCCGCCGGCCCTCATCGTCATCGATCTCGCGAACCCGCAGCCGCTCACTCACCCAGCCAGTCTCGACCATCAGCGCCTACGAGGAAACGACCCGGGCAAACCTAATCTGCTACGGCACTAGGGCGTGTCTTTTAGATCATGGAACCGGGTGCCGGAGCCAGATTCTGATTGAGGCGACGTCGATGGTGCCGCGCCAGACGAAGTCGCGCTTGTCGTACCGGGTCGCGACGGCGCGGTGCTGCCGCAGCTGGTTAAAAGCCCGCTCAACGGTATTGCGGTCCTTGTAGGCGATGGGGTCGAAGGCGGGTGGCCGGCCGCCGTTGCTGTGGCGCCGGACCCGGTTCCGGGCCTGGTCTGATGGCTGGGGGATGGTGGCTTTGATGCCGCGGCGGCGCAGGTGGGCACGGATCGCGGCGCTGGAGTAAGCCCGATCGCCCAGCACCCGGCCCGGCCGGGTCCTGGCCCGGCCCGCCGCGGGGGCGGGCGATGGCCAGCTGGTCCATCAGCGGGCCGAGGGCCAGGGAGTCGTGGCGCTGCCCGGCGCTGGTGATCCGGGCCAGCGGCCGGCATTCCATCTCGGCGAGCAGGTGGATCTTGCTGGTCAGCCCGCCCCGGGAGCGGCCCAGCGTTTCCCGGTTCTTGTCATTCGATGCTGCCCCTGAGACGGATCGGGGCGCTCAGCTCCGCCGGCGCCAGCCGGGCCGGGTCCACGTCGGCGGGCGGCTGGTGGCGGGCCCCCGCCGCGTGCTGGTGCGCCCGGACCACCGTGGCGTCCACCGCGACCGCCCAGTCCCGGGCTCCCTCATCACAGCCGGCCCGCAGCGCGTCCAGGATCATCTCCCACGTGCCGTCCGCGGACCAGCGGCGATGCCGGTTATAGATCGTCTTCCAGTGCCCAAACCGCCCCGGCAGATCCCGCCACGGGCACCCGGCCCGGGTCCGGAAAAAGATCCCGTCCAGCACCAGCCGGTGATCGTTCCACCGGTGCCCCTGCCGCGGATGACGCGGCAGCAGCGGCTCCAGCCGCACCCACTCATCATCAGTCAGGTCATGCCGCTTCAGCTGATCCTCATCCACGGCCTAATCCAACCGAAACCGGCAACCAAGATCTATGGGACACGCCCTAGCCGCCGGGCGAGCTAGCAACCGAGCGGGCGGCAGCGCCCGAGCTGGGTGGCCTGCTCGAAGGCGTGGCCGGCCTGCAGGACGGCGAAGTCGGCGTGGTGCGGGCCGACGATCTGCACGCCGATCGGGAGGCCGCCGGCGCTGAAGGCGGCCGGGACCGACAGAGCGGGGCAGCCGGTGACCGAGATCAGGTAGGCCGACCGCATCCAGTCCAGGTAGTCGGTCACCGGCACGCCGTTGATCTCGGCCGGGTACTCCAGCTCCACGTCGAACGGCAGCACCTGGCTGACCGGCAGCAGCACGATGTCGTAGCGGGTGAAGAACTGCCGGACGCGGTCGAACAGCACCGTGTGCAGTTCCTCGGCGCGGGCCAGGTCGCGGCCGGTCAGCGCCCGGCCCTGGGCGATGTTGTCGCGCAGCGTCGCCTTGAACTGGCCGGGCGACTGCTCCTCGAGCGCGCCCAGGGTCGCCTCGAAACTCCAGGCCCGCAGCGTGCGGAACACCTCGTCGGCCTCGCCGAGGTCGGGGCTGTCCTCGGTGATCTGGGCGCCGAGGCCGGCGAAGACCTGGGCCGCCGCACCGACCGCAGCAGCCGCTTCCGGCTCGACCGGGAGCGTGCCGCCGAAGTCTGGGGAGAACGCCACCCGCAGCCGGCGCGGGTCCCAGCCCGGCCCGGCGTCGAGCGGCTCGGCGAACCGGGCGCCGGGGGTTTCCAGCGCGATCGGCGACCGCGGGTCCGGGCCGGCCTGCACCGACAGCAGCAGCGCGGCGTCGGCCACCGTGCGGGCCATCGGCCCGTGGACGTTCATCGTGCCCCAGCCGAGCAGCGCGGGCCAGGTGGGCACCCGGCCCGGCGACGGCCGGAACCCGACCACGTTGTTGAACGAGGCCGGGTTGCGCAGCGAGCCACCCATGTCGCCGCCGTCCCCGATCGGGTGCATGCCGCAGGCCAGCGCGGCCGCGGTGCCGCCGCTGCTGCCGCCCGCCGACTTGGTGTGGTCGTACGGGTTCCGGGTCGCGCCGAACAGTGAGTTGAACGTGTGGGACCCGGCCCCGAACTCGGGCACGTTGGTCTTGCCGATGGCGATGACCCCCGCTCCCCCCATCCGCTCGATGACCAGGTCATCGTGCTCGGGCACGTAGTCCGCCAGCAGCGGAGACCCGTAGGTGGTGAGCAGCCCGGCCGTTTCGTGCACGTCCTTGTGGGCCACCGGCAGCCCGTGCAGCACCGGCAGCTCAGCGCCGGACGCGGCCAGCTCGTCGGCGGCGGCCGCGGCGGTCTCGGCCCGTTCCTGGTCGAGCGTGATCACGGCGTTGACCTCGGGGTTGAGCCGGGCGATCTGGTCCAGGTGGGCGGCCAGCACTTCCCGGGCCGAGACCTCCCGGCGGCCCAGCGCCGCCCGCAGCTCCCGTGCGGTCAGGAAACACAGCTCGGTCATCGGGCTCCTCGGGCGCGGTGGCGGGTGGTCTGCGATCACCTTAGGCCTGCTGGCTACGCCGGTGACTACGCGGTTTCCGTGATTCGGGCGGGCGGGGCCGTGGTTAGCGTCGGGGCATGCGGGTGGTGCTGCGTGGGCGGTCGGCCGAGATGGCCGCGGCGATCGGGCCGCTACGGCGGGCGATGCGAACCGGGCGGGGCGGGATGCTGCTGGTCACCGGGGAGCCCGGGATCGGCAAGAGCGCGCTGCCGGCGGCGGTGGCGGGCGAAGCGGGCACGCTCGGGTTCCGGGTCGGGGCGGCGGCGGTGGTGCGGCCGGCCCCGGGTGAGGCCGATCGGGCTGGCGGGGGGCGTGGGGTGGAGGCACTGCTGCTGGCGCTGCGCTCCGGGCCCGATCCGCTGCTGTCATCGGGTGAACTGGCCGAACTTTCCTCTCTCACGCCGGTGCTGCTGGCCGACCGGGCGGCCAGCCTGCTGGCGGACCGGGCGGGCGCCTCGCCGGTCCTGGTCGTGGTGGACGACCTGCAGTGGGCGGGCCCAGCCTGCCTGGCCACGCTGCAGGCGCTGGCCGGGCGGCTGGCCGGTCAGCCGGTGGTGTGGGCGCTGGGCAGCCGGCGCACCTCCCGGGACTTCCTGCGCGGGCTGGGCGAGGCCGGACCGCACGGCCTGCACACGCACTGGGTGCGGCCGGGACCGCTGGCCGGGCCGGACGTGACCGCGCTGGCCCGCGACCGGCTCGGGCACGAACCGGACGGGGCGCTGCGGCACATGCTGGCCGGCAGCGGCGGCAACCCGCGGCTGATCGTCGAGGTCATCGAGGGGCTGGCGCAGGCCGCGGCCCGCGGCGAGCCCACCGACCGCATCCCGTCGGCGCTGGTCAGGACCGTGCGGCGGTTCATGACGAGGCTCGGCCAGGGTCCGCGGGAGGTGGCCGAGGTGGCCGCCGTGCTGGGCCGGCCGCTGTCGGCCGGCGAGGCCTGCGCGCTGCTGCCCGGCCAGGCCGAAGCCGACGTGGCCGGGAGCATCGATCGCGGCATCGCCGCTGGCCTGCTGAGTGAGTCCGGGCACGCGGTGCGGGTGCGCTTCGACCTGATCCGGGAGGCCATCTACGGGGACCTGCCTCCGGCTCGCCGGGCCGGCTTGCACCTGCGGTGCGGCCGCTACCTGGCCGCCGCCGGTGATCCCCGGGCCGCCGCCGGCCACGACGCGGCCGCGCTGCGCGTCGCTGACCTGGCCCTGGCCCGCACCGACGACCTCGCCGAACGGGCCACGCTGCAGGTCCTGGCCGCCCGCGCGCTGGCCACCCTCGGCCAGCCGGCCGGCGCGCTGGCCCGGATCCGGGCGGCCGGTCCCGGCGGTCCGCCGCGCGCGCGGGCCCAGCTGGCGGCCGCCGAGGCGCTGGCCCGGGCCCGCTCCGGCCCGGAAGCCGCGGCCCGGATGGCCGTGGTCCGCGCGCTGGCCGCCCGCCGGGCCGCCGCGGGACCGGGCACCGCCAGCGGCCCGGAGCCGGGCGCGGCCAGCGACGCGGGAGACAAGACCACCGAACTCGTGGTCGCCCAGGCGCTGGCCGAAGTCAGCCGCCTGCACGGCCGGGCCGATGACGCGCTGCGCCACGCCCGTGCGCTGCGGCAGCTGGCCGGGGCGGATCACCCCGCGTACCTGGCCGACGAGGTCCTGGCGCTGCAGCAGGCCGACCGGCTGACCGAGGCCGACCTGCTGCTCGGCACGGCCGGGCAGGCCGCCGGGGCCTGGCCCGGGCTGGTGGTCGCGCGGATCTGGCAGGAGCTGGCCCTCGGCCGGCTGGCCGAGGCCGAGGCCAGCGCGCTCGCGCTCGCGGAGCTGGGACGCGCGCTCGGCCGACCCGCCGACCAGCTGGCCAAAGCGGCCGAGTTGGTCATCACCCGGCTGCGCGGGCCGGCGGGGGCCGGTCACAACGTTTTCAAAATGGGGGAAGCGGACCACGACGAGGCCGCCCGCTGGCGGTCGGCGGTGCGCGCGGGGCGCGAGCAAGGGGCGGCGTGGCTGTGGCAGCCGGGGACGATGCGGCTGGCGGCCCAGCTGGGGCTGGCGGCCGGGGACCGGGACCTCGTGGAGGAAGCGGCGGCCGTGGCCGAGCTGGCGGCCGCCCGCAACCCGGGGATACCGGTGTTCGGCGGACTGGCCTGCCAGGTGCGCGGGGTGGCCCGCGGCGACGCCAGCCTGCTCGGGCGAGCCTGGAAGATCCTGCGGGCCAGCCCGCGGCCACTGGTGGCGGCCAGCGCGGCCCAGGACTACGGCGCCGCGCTGCTGACCGCGCCGGGCCCCGGGTCGCGGGCGGCCGGAGTGCGGCTGCTGGATCACGCGTGGGACGGGTTCGACCAGGCCGGAGCCGGGGCCGCGCGGTACGCGGTGGAGCGCACGCTGCGCCAGGCCGGGATCCGGCGGGCCAAGTGGACGGCCCGTCCGGCCGGGCCGGAGGGGCCCGGGCCGGGCTGGCACGCGCTCACCGACGCCGAGCTCAAGGTCGCCGAGCTGGTCAGCTCCGGGCATACCAACCGGTCGGCGGCCAGCCAGCTGGGCCTGTCCCCCAACACGGTCGGCACCCACGTGCGCTCCATCTTCAGCAAGCTGCACATTCAGTCCCGCGTCCAGCTGGCCAACCTGCGGCACCAGCAGCTGGCCGGGGCGGGCGCGGGAGTGGGGCTGGCCGCCGCGGCTCAGCCGCCGGCCAGGATCTTACGGGCGGTCTGGGCGATCTCGGCGTTGGTGAACGCGTGCCCGGCGATGCCCCAGCCGCCGTCCGGGGCCTCCGAGATCAGCACCCAGGTGCGGTCGGCCAGCGACGGATCACCGGCCGCGGCCGCGGTGATCTCGGTCATCTCCCGGACCACGCCAAGCTTCTTGTCCCGGTCCAGCACCCCGACCGGGGTCAGCACGGCGATCCGGACGTGGGTGTGGTCGCCGCTGGCGTTGCTGAGCGAATCCGGCGCCAGCTCGTGCACGAACGCGGCCGTGTTGTCGGCGAAGAACGGGATGTCCGGCACCGCCTCCCAGCGCATCATGCAGGCGGCCAGGTCCTGGGCCAGCTTGTGCTTGTCGCTGAACGTCCCGGTGGCGGCGGTGACATCGATCATCGGCATGGTGGTGGCTCCTCGGCTGCTCACTCGTGCGGTCAGCGGCAGCATGCCCCGGCACCGCCGACCGCCGCCTCACCCGAACAGGTGAGATACCCCCGCGAACCGGAGCCGGGTGGTGCGGCCCGGCCGGAATGTCGGTGGGTCGCGCTACCGTCCTGGCATGGATTGGAAACTTGAGCTGGTGTTCGTACCGGTCTCCGACGTGGACCGGGCCAAGTCGTTCTATGCCGATCAGGTCGGTTTCCACGCCGACTACGACGAGCAGCCCTATGAGGGGCTCCGGTTCGTCCAGCTGACCCCGCCCGGGTCGGCCTGCTCGATCGCCATCGGCACCGGGCTGATCGATTCGGCGCCCGGATCGCTGCGCAACCTGCAGATCGTGGTCGACGACGTGACCGCCGCCCGCAAGCAGCTGGTCGAGCGGGGCGTCGATGCCAGCGAGGTCGACGTGCGGGAGTGGGGCTCGTTCGTGACGTTCGCCGACCCCGACGGCAACACCTGGGCGCTGCAGCAGCTGCCACCACGGGCTGGCTGAGCGCGATCGCTGAGCAGCAGCCGAGAGCGGCGCGGCTCACGTTAGGGAACCGCCTGCCCGGGCACATGCCGGTTTGGCATGCTTGATCACCGGAACGGTGGAGGTAGCGGTCGTGGAAATCAAGATGGTGCTGTACCTCCCGCGTGATGCCGCGAGCGTCCCGGTGAGCCGTCAGGTGCTGGACGCCTGCCTGGAGACGCTGGGGGTCATCCCCGACACGCGCACGGACATCGCGCTGGCCCTGAGCGAAGCCTGCGCGAACGTGATCCAGCACGCCGACCCGGCCGACGAGTACGAGGTGCTGGCCATGGCCAGCAACGGCCGGTGCGTGATCGAAGTGATCAACACGGCGCACCGGGACGCACCGGGCGCGGGCACCGACTCCGGTGCGGCGCCCGGTGGGCAGCCGTTCGCCCCGCCGTCCGGGCCGGTCTCGCCGACCGCCGAGCACGGCCGGGGCCTGCAGATCATCGACGCCGTGGCCGACAACGTACGGCTGACCCGGAACAACGCCGACGGCACGACCGTGCACTTCGAGAAAGAGCTGGACTGGGTGCCGGGTGCGACCGGCCGGCAGCTGTTCAGCGCGACCTGAGCCGGTCAGGCGGCCCGGTACGGCTCGAGGAACGGGAGCAGGTAGTCCAGCAGGGCTTCGGGCTGCTCTTCGGGCAGGTAGTGGCCGCAGTTCTCGATCACCACGCTGACCGGGTCGACCGCGATGATCTGGCCGATCTCGCCGACGCGGGGACCCAGGCTGCGGTCCCCGGCCAGCGTCAGCACCGGGATCGTGAGCGGCTGGGCCCGGCGGCGTTCGTTCTGGGCGATGATCTCGTCGATCGCGCGGTAGAACTCGAAGCTGGCCCGGAGCGCGTCGGCGCTGCGGGCGATCGTCTGCACGTAGAAGCCGACCACCGCCTCCGGCAGCGGGACGGCCGCCTTGGCCGCGAACTGGTCGCCGAAGTACAGGTGCTCGCGGCCGCGGACCAGCTCCTCGTTCAGGCCGCGCTTGCGGTTGAAGGCGAAGTGCCAGAGCCGGTCGTTGGCCGCCTCCGGCCCCAGCAGCGGCGGCGACGGCGCCACCCCGGGGATGTTGGCCTCGGCCAGCACCAGCCGTTCGACCCGGCCCGGGTGATCGGCGGCCACCGCGTACGACGTCCACATGCCGACGTCGTGCCCGGCCAGCGCGAACCGGCGGTGCCCGAGCCGGTCCATCAGCGCGACCAGTTCGCGGGCCAGGGTGGCGGAGTCATAACCCCCGTGCGGGGCGTCGGAGACCCCGACGCCGCGCGGATCGACCGCGATCACGTGGAAGTCCTGCGCCAGCCGGGGCATCACCAGGCGCCAGGCGTACCAGGTCTGCGGCCAGCCGCCGACCAGCAGCAGAGGCGGCCCGTCGCCGCCGGACACGATGTGCAGCCGCACGCCGTCCACGTCGACCAGGTGGCTCGCGAACGTGCCGGTGAAACCCGGCGGCAGCCAGGGGACACCGTGGACGGTGCCGAACCCGCGGACCGGCTCGCCGGGCTGTTCCATTGCCTGCCTCCCGCACTAGGGTCGCCGGGGTGAGCGTAGCGCGGGCGTGCGTGGTGGCCGGGGTCCGGCTGGCCTACCGGGAGAGCGGGGACCCGGCGGCGGCGCCGCTGGTGCTGCTGCACGGGCTGGGGGAGGACAGCACCGGCTGGGATGAGGTGGCGGCGGCCTTCGCCGGCCGGTTCCGGGTGCTCGCGGTCGACCTGCGCGGGCACGGGGGCAGCGACTGGCCCGGGATCTACTCGCTGGCGCTGATGCGCGATGACGTGCTCGGGCTGCTGGACGCGCTCAAGCTGGGCCCGGTCACGCTGATGGGGCACTCGCTGGGCGGCGTGGTCGCGTTCGCAGTGGCGCAGGCGCGGCCGGACCGGGTGGCCCGGCTGATCGCCGAGGACGTCTCACCGCCGTTCCCGCGCGACCGGCCGCTGCCGCCGCGCCCGGACGGGCCGCTGAGCTTCGACTGGGAGATGGCGGTGGCCCTGCTGCCGGAGATCAACCGGGGCGACGAGACCGCCTGGCGCCGGCTGAGCGAGATCACCGCGCCCACGCTGATCGTGGCGGGCGGCCCGGACAGCCACATCCCGCAGGAAAGGCTGTCCGATGCGGTGGACCGGCTGGCGCACGGCGAGCTGATCACGATCAGGGCCGGGCACTACGTGCACAACCAGCGGCCAGCCGAGTTCATCGCCGCGGTGCGGGACTGGCTGGAGCGCTGACCGGCCGCCGGGGTCAGCGGGTGGCGGCGGCCAGGGCGGCGCGGATCGTGCCCTCACGGGCCGGACGGCCCTCCTCGTGGTCCATCGGCCCGTAGGGGGCGCCGTAGACCGGCTCGCCGGGCTGCTGGCGCCAGCTTTCGGCCAGCGGACCGTAATCGACCGCGCCGTAGCCGATCGAGTCCAGGAACTGGGAAACGGCCGACAGGGCCTGGGCGTTGTCGCCGGCGATGGGCAGGTAGGAGCGGAGCGGGTCACTGGCGGGCCGGGCCAGGTTGGCCAGATGGTGGTAGTTGATGTTGTTGAACGCCTTGACCACCGAGGCGCCCGGTATGTGCCGCTGCAACAGCTCACTGCTGGTCACCTGGCCGGAGTCCAGGTCCCTGATGTGGCCGTCGCGCTGGGGATAGTAGTTGTTGGCGTCGATCACGGCCTTGTCCACGACCGGGCGGACCGGCACGTGGCGGATCGCGGCCATCGGCGTTGCGACCACGACCAGATCACCCGCCTGCGCCGCTTCGTAGGCAGTGCCGGCCTGAGCCAGCCGGCCGAGCTCAGCCACCAGGTCCTTCAGCGTGTCCGGACCGCGGGAGTTGCTCATCCAGACCATGTGCCCGGCGGCCACGCTGAGCCGGGCCACCGTGCCACCGATCCTGCCGCTGCCGATGAATCCAATGGTCGCCATACCGCCGATGATCTCACCGGCGGTACCGGTCATTCCGGGCTGGGGGTCCCGCGGACGCCGCCGGGGCGGGCGGCGCGACCTGATGGTTGCGGATGTGCTCGTAGACCACGCTGGTGCGCACGTCGGCCACCTCGGGGCGCTGGGTGAGCCGGTCGATGACGAAGGCGTACAGATCCTGGTTGTCCGCCACCGCCACGTGGATCAGGAAGTCCTCGTTGCCGGAGACCACGAACACACCGACGGTCTCGGGCAGCGCGCTCGCCCAGTCGCGGAAGCCCTCGATGGTGTCGCGGGCGGGCGGCCGGATCCGGACGGCGATCAGCGCCTGCACCGGCCGGCCGAGCCGGGCCAGGTCGACGTCGAGCAGGGCACCGCGGATCACGCCGCGCTGGCGCAGGCTCCGGGTGCGGTCCAGGGCGGTGGTGGGCGCCACCCCGACGGCGGCGGCGATGTCCCGGTTGGTCCGCCGCGCGTCGGCCTGCAGTTCCCGCAGGATCGCCGTATCTAGTTCGTCGAGATCCGTCATCTGAGCCATTCTTTCGTATGAAAAACGGATTGTTTGCTAAGAGTTCGCATGCCTGCTTAGAGTACAGCCGAATCAGCGTACGAAAGGGAGTACTTGATGACCGATGACCAGGGTCCGATCGGCTACCGGCCCGATGAGATCGTGACCAGCGAGCCCACCCGATCGGCCCGGTACAAGTGGGCGATCGTGGTGGACGCGACGGTCCCGGCCGGGCTGATGGTCAACGCGGTCGCCTGCGTCGCGGCGAGCACCGCCGCCCTAGTCGAGGGGCTGATCGCCGGCGGCGGCGCCGACGCCTCCGGGCACGTCCACCCGGGACTGCCATGGGCGGGCTGTACGGTGCTGGGCGGCACCCCGGAGGAGATCGCGGTGGTGCGGGCCCGGGCCACCGGGTCGGACGGCGTGCTGGTGGCCGACATGCCGGCCTCCGCCCAGACCAACCGGGTCTACGACGACTACCTGGCCGAACTGGCCGGTACCAAACCGGAGGACCTCGGGGTCAGCGCGTTCAGCGTGTTCGGCCCGCGTAACCGGGTCGACAAGCTGGTGAAGAAACTCGCTTTGCTCTAGACGGGCGGCTCGGCGGGCGGCTCGGGTGACCCAGCGGGGATGTCGGCGTCGAGCAGGGCGCTCGCGCCGGCCGCCCGGGTGACCGCATTCTCGCTGCGTTCTCGCAGGCGGTCCAGGGCCTCGGAGTCGCCGAGCGGCACCGCCGCCTGCAGCCGGTCGCCCTGCTGGACGTCGGGCAGGTCCATGACCGCGTCGACCAGGCTGGCCCGGCAGCCCGGGGGAACGTGGCCGGGCGCCACGTGCAGGGAAGCCTGCGAGGTGCTGGGCCCGGGATCGTCCCCGGGCGGGATGGTCACGTCGGCGGCGGCAACGATCTGCTCGCCCTGATCCCCGGTGGGTCACTGGGGTGCCCGGTGCCGTCTGCGCCAAACGGGCGAATTGGGCGGAAATTCCGGCTGATCCGCCTCTGTGCCGCCGACCTTGGCGATCACTTCTGCTATGCATGACTAGGCCGGCCGCGTAAAATCTCACCCAGCGTTATCGCTCATCACCTCCCGATTCAGCTCACATTGGGGTCGCTTCGGCACGCATGATCGGATACCGCGCTGGGTCGGCGATGCTCTCTGCGACGCCACGCAATCCCGGTGAAAAGACAGGCAACCCGTTCCAGGGCCCAGGACTGTGGTCCCGGGTGCTGCCGTTCGCCGCGGTAGCGGTGCTGGCCGAGGCCAGCGTGGCGTTGCCGCCCGGCCCGCGCTCGGCCGGGGCCGTCCTCGCCAGCGTGGTGCTGCTGCTGGCCACCGCGGCCGCGTTCCTGTTGCCGTGGTCCCGGCTGCCGGACTGGATGACGGTGCTGGTGCCGTTGCTCTACACCGGGTCGGTGCTGGCGCTGATCCTGGCGGCCGGCACCACCAGCGGCGTCGGCATCGTGATCTTGATGCCGCTGGTGTGGACGGCGCTGTTCCAGAGCAGGCTGGACTCGGCCTGCCTGGTGGTCTCGATCGTGGCCGTGGAGATCATCGTGTCCCTGGTCCCCGACGCCTCCGAGGCTGGGGTGGTGATCCGCCGCGCCATCTTCTGGGCGTCGCTCGGGGCGCTGATCTCGGTGGCCACCCACGGCCTGCGGGAGAGCATCATGCGCTCGCAGGACCGGACCGCCCAGCTGCAGAGCCGGCTGCGCGAGCTGACCGTGCTGGCCGACCGGGACCGGATCGCCGCCGACCTGCGGGACAAGGTCATCCAGCGGATCTTCGCGGCCGGGCTGACGCTGCAGAGTGTCGCGTCGCAAACGTCCGAACGCGACATCCAGAAAAAGATCGCCATCACCGTCGCCGAGCTCGACCAGACCGTGCGGATGCTGCGGGACGCGATCTTCGGCCTCGAGCAGCGGCCCGGTGAGCTGACGATGCGCCAGCAGATCATGCAGCTGGTCGGGGACATGTCCCCGGCGCCCGAGGTCAGCTTCAGCGGGCCGGTCGACACCGCGCTGGCCGCCACCGCCCGGGAGGAGCTGATCGGCCGGCTGTCCGAGGCGCTCCGCCCGGACGGTGCGGCGAGCCGAGCCACCCGGATCAGCTTCTCGGCCGACGGTGACCGCTTCCTGACCGTGATCGAGACCGGCCCGGGCGGCGCGCCGGTGTCCTGGACGACCCCGGTCGAGCCCGGGTGACCGGAGCCGGGCCTGGCTAACCGCCGGTCGAGGGCACGGTCCAGGTTGACCGCCGCGCTGATCAGGGCCAGGTGGGTGAGAGCCTGCGGGAAGTTGCCGAGCGCCTCGCCGGACGCGCCGATCTGCTCGGCGTACAGGCCGAGGTGGTTGGCGTAGGTGAGCATCTTCTCGAACACGTAGCGGGCTTCCTTGACCCGGCCGGCCCGGGTGAGCGCCTCGACGTACCAGAACGAGCACAAGCTGAACGTGCCTTCACCCCCGGCCAGCCCGTCGTGGCCGGTCAGCGCGTACCGGGACACCAGGCTGTCTGAGGCCAGCTCGGCACTGATCCGGTCGAGGGTGGACAAGAACCGCGGGTCGGTCGGGCCCGCGAACTTGACCAGCGGCATGACCAGGACCGAGGCGTCGAGCAGGCGGCTGCCGGGGTGCATCACGTAGGTCCGCAGCTCCGGGTCCCAGCAGGCCTCCTGCACGTAACGGTGGGCGGACGCGGCCAGCTTGCGCCAGCGCTCGACCGGGCCGGGCAGGCCGCGGTCGCGGGCCGCGGATCTCCCAGATGCCCTCGTCCGGCTCCTCCCAGTGCCTGGACAGCCAGTCCAGCCGCTTGGACAGGCCGACCCACAGGTCATAGGAGATCGGCACCTCGCGGTTGTAGAGGTAGACCGAGTCCATCAGCTCGCCGTAGACGTCGAGCTGGCGCTGGCCGACCGCGCCGTTGCCGATCCGCACCGGCCGGGAGCCCCGGTAGCCCTCTAGGTGGCCGAGCACGGTCTCGTCGATGTCCTCGCGGCCGTCGACGCTGTACATGATCATGATGTCGCGCTCGCGGGTGGCCGACTCGCAGCGCTGCTGGACCCACTCCATGAACGAGCCGGCCTCTTCCAGGAAGCCCAGCGTCATCAGCGCGTACACGGTGAACGCGGCGTCCCGCAGCCAGCTGTAGCGGTAGTCCCAGTTGCGCTGGCCGCCGACTTCTTCCGGCAGCGACGTGGTGGGCGCGGCGACCAGCGCGCCGGTCGGGTGGTAGACGAGCAGCTTGAGCACCAGCGCCGAGCGCTGCACGGTCTCCCGCCAGCGGCCCCGGTACCGGGACTGGCTGACCCAGTTCTGCCAGAAGTCGGAGGTCAGCGTGAAAAGCCGCTCGGTCTCCCCCACCGCCAGCGGCCGCACTTCGCCCGCCCACTCCAGCTCGATGTCGACGGTCTCCCCCTCGTCCAGGGTGAACGTGGCGGCCACCCCGGTGTCCTCGATCTTCAGCGCGACCGCGGTGCGCAGCACGAACTGCCCGCGCGCGGAGGTGAAGACGGCGCCGGTGCCGGGCCCCAGCTCCACCGTGTGCGGGGCCCGGCCGTAGTCGAAGGCCGGATGGCAAGCCAGCTCGAAGGTGGCCCGGCCGCGGACCGCGCGGGCCTGCCGGACGAGCAGGTCACGGGCCTTCCCGCCGCCGCTGGTGTCCGGCACCATGAAGTCGATCACCTCGCCGACCGCCTCGGCCCCGTGGAACCGGGTCAGCAGGATGTTGGTGTCCGGCAGGTACAGCTGCTTGGGCCGCTGGCTGGTCCGGGTGGACAGCGAGAAGTAACCGCCGCGGCCAGCATCTATCAGCGCGCCGAACAACGAGGGCGCGTCGAACCGGGACGGACAGTACCAGTCCACCGTCCCGTCGGTACCGACCAGCGCTACCGTCCGCAGTTCACCGACGATGCCGTGCTCCTCGATCGGGAGATACCCCGTCGGCGGGGTGTCCGAGCGATAGCCGTTGCCGACGGTGAAGATTCCCATTGGACCATCATCCAAATGGGGTATTACAACCGTGTTTCTACAGGTGACAGTGGTGTGGAGGATAGGCTCAAGCGGTGCCCGAGCTGCAGCGGCTGAACGCCGGCCACGCCCCGGCGGTGCTGGCCTTCGAGCGGGCCAACCGCGCCTACTTCGCCGCCTCCATCTCCGACCGGGGCGACAAGTTCTTCGAGCAGTTCGCTGAGCGCCATCGCGCCCGGCTGGCCGAGCAGGATGCCGGCGAGGCGGCCTACTACGTGCTCGTGGCCGAAGACGGCTCGATCCTGGGCCGGTTCAACCTGATCTTCACCGGGCCGGCACCGCCGAGCTGGGCTACCGGGTCGCCGAGCACGCCGCCGGCCGGGGCGTGGCCACCGCGACCGTGCGGGAGCTGTGCCAGCTGGCGGCGGCCCGGCACCGGCTGCGCATCCTCCGGGCCAGTACCTCCCACGACAATGTCGCCTCGCAGAAGGTACTGGCCAAGGCCGGGTTCGTCCCGGCCGGACCGGCCGACCCGGCCGACCTCGGCGGTAAGCCGGGCACCTGGTTTCAGCGCGACCTGACGGCTGGGTAACGCGGGCGCGGCCGGCGGACACTTAAGAGTGTGACAACGCTGCGAATTGCGCACGCCGAGCCCCGGCCCGGGAAACTGGCCGGAGGCGGCTTCTGGACCCGCGGCTATCTGGTCGTGCTGGCCGACGACGCGGGCCACCGGGCCGTACCGATCTGGATGCCGGGGGCCGGTTACCTGGCGACGCTCCTGGAACAGCCGGCCGATGAGGTCAGCACCGACGTGGTGCCGCCCGAGCTCACCGCCCGGCTGCTGGCCGCGGCCGGCGCCCGGGTGACCGGGGTGGACGTCGACGTGACCGAGACCGGCGCCGCCGAGCTGAGCCCCGGGACCACGGTGGCGCGGATCGGGCTGGCCGGGCCGGCCGGGACCCGGCCGGTCACCGCCGACCTCGGCCTGGGCCTCGCGCTGGCGGTGGCCACGGGCGCCCCGGTCCGGCTGGCCGGGGCGGTGCTGGACCGGGTGGCCGTCCCGGTGCCGGACGATGACCTGCTCACCCCGTTCGAGGACCGGGTGCCACCGGAAGCCCGGCGGCCGTGAGCGCGGCCGTCTCCGACGGCGACCTGGCCCGGCTGGCCCGGGCGGGCGACCCGGTGGCGTTCCGGCTGCTGGTCGAGCGGTACCAGCCGATGGTGCGGGCCCGGGCCCGGCAGCTGGGCGAGGCCGGCGACGTGGACGACATCGCCCAGGAAGCGTTCCTGCAGGCGTTCCTGGCCCTGGACCGGCTGCGTGATCCGGACCGGTTCGCCGGCTGGCTGGCCGGCATCGTGTTCAACGTCGCCCGCCGCCTGCGCCGCCGCGCCCCGGTCACCCTGCTGGCCGACTGGCCCGAGACCCTGCACCCGGCCACGGCCGACGGCCAGCCCTCGGCCGAGGACCTGGACCGGGCCGGCGCACTGCGGGCGGCGGTGGCGGCCCTGCCGGCCGGCCAGCGGCGGGCCGTCGCCCTGCACTATTACGCCGGCGTGCCCGCCGGCCAGGTCGCCGGGACCCCCGGCGCGGCCCGGGCCAGCCTGCACAAGGCCCGGCTGCGGCTGCGCGGCTATCTCACCGAGCATCGGCCCGACCTCGTTCCCGCCTCCGGGAGGACAGCCATGACCACCGTCCGCCTCGCCCGTATCGAGCGCCGCATCCCGCCCGGCCCGGTCCCGGACCGATTCCCGACCCACGTGATGGTGCTGGCCGACGAGGGGGGCCACCGGGAGCTGCCGATCTGGCTGCTCGGCCGGGACAGCCACCGGTTCGACGACGACGCGCAGTTCGAGCCGGCCGCCGACCAGCTGACCGTCCGGCTGCTGCAGGCGGCCGGGACTCGGGTGACCGCGGTGGACGTCGGCGAGCTGGGCCCGGAGGTGACGGTGGCCCGGATCGGGCTGGCCACCCCGGCCGGTCCCGGGCAGCTGACCGCCCGGCTGCTGGACGGGCTGGCGGTGGCCATCGCCGCGGCGGCACCGATCCGGGTGGCCGACGCGGTGCTGGACCGGCTGGCGGTGCCCGCCGGGACCGGCGGCGACGGCCCGGTGCCCCGGCAGACCGCGCGCGACCTCATGAGCACGGACGTGCGGCCGGGGTACGAGCCGGGCAACCTCACGTTCGCGGCCGGCCTGGACCAGTGGGGCATCGGCGGCAGCTTCAGCGAGAACGCGGTCCGGTCGCACTGGCAGGACTACACCGCCACCGCCGGCCGGGAAACGGCGGTGCTGGCGGCGGCGGTGCCGGAGCCCGCGGGCTTCGCCTGGCTGGCCCAGGAGATCTCGGCCGGCCGCTACCGGGGGGCGGCGGTCACCTTCGGCGGCCGGTTCCGGGCGCCGGACAGCACCGGCCGGGCCGGGCTGTTCGTGCGGGTCATGAGCGCGCGCGACGTCCGCGGGCCGTTCACCGGGGCGGCCGCCCTGGCCGACCCGCGCAACCACCTCGTCCCGGTCGCGAGTGGGACGGGCTGGTCCGCCCGCGAGGTCACCGTGCCGATCCCGGACCAGGCGAACACGATCGCGTTCGGCGTCTTCCTGGCCGGGCCGGGCCGGATCGAGCTGCGCGACCTGGCGCTCACCCGGGCGAGCTGACCGTGCTGGCCAGCCGCCGGGCGATGGTGGCCAACTGCCGGTGGGCGGTCGGCCACCGGGACCGCTTCCGCTACGAACAGGTGCGGCCGATCCCAGTCGGCGCCACCCGGGACGGCGACGAGCCGATCATCACCGACTGCTCGGGCTTCGTGACGCTGATGGCCCGGTGGAGCGGCCTGGCCGACCCCAACGGCCGCGGTTACAACGGTGAAGGCTGGACCGGGACGCTGCTTGAGCACCTGTCCGTGGTCGGGTTCACCCGGACCCAGCCGGGTGACCTGGCCGTGTTCGGCACCTACCCCGGCGTGCACTGCGCCGTACTGCTGGAGGCCGGGCTGGTGGAGGCCGGGCCGGCCGACCCGTGGACTGTATCGCACGGGGTACCGGGCGACCCCAAGCGGATCCGGCTGTCCCGGCTGACCGACTACTTCCGCAAGGACGGCCCGGTGGTGTACCTGCAGCTGGTCAGTGGTTGATGGACCAGGTGTGGACCGGGTCGTTGGTATGCATGTGGTCGATGTAGCGCTGGGTCATGAGGCGGAGCGCCTCGCCGCGGCCGGCCGCGCCGTGGTTGCTGAGCGCCGCCACCGTGGCCTTCTGCCAGGCGGCGCCGGTCTGGCCGGTCAGGCAGCGCTGCTCGATGATGCCGAGCATCCGGTCGGACAGGTCGGTGGCCACACCCCAGCTGGCCAGGCCGTCGCGGGCCAGCGGCAGCAAGCGGCGCAGGACCAGTTCGGCGGCGGGCGCCTCGCCCAGCCCGGGCCAGTACAGCCGGGCGTCGATGCCGTGCCGGGCCGCCTCGTGCAGATTCTCGGCGGCGGTGGCGAACGACAGCTGGGTCCAGATCGGCCGCTGCGCCTCGGCCAGCGACCGCAGCAGGCCGTAGTAGAACGCGGCATTGGCCACCACGTCGACGACCGTCGGGCCGGCGGGCAGCACCCGGTTCTCCACCCGCAGGTGCGGGATCCCGTCCGAGACCGCGTACACCGGCCGGTTCCAGCGGTAGACGGTGCCGTTGTGCAGGCTCATCTCGGACAGCTGGGGACAGCCGCCCTGGTCCAGGATGACGACCGGGTCCTCGTCGTCGCAGACCGGCAGCAACGCCGGGAAGTAGCGGATGTTCTCCTCGAACAGGTCGAACACCGAGGTGATCCAGCGCTCGCCGAACCACACCCGCGGCCGCACCCCCTGGTGCTTGAGCTCGTCCGGGCGGGTGTCGGTGGCCTGCTCGAACAGCGTGATGCGGGTCTCGTCCCACAGTTCGCGGCCGAACAGGTACGGGGAGTTCGCGGCCAGGGCGACCTGGACGCCCGCGATGGCCTGGGCCGCGTTCCAGTAGTTGGCGAACTCCTCCGGGCTGACCTGGACGTGCAGCTGGACGCTGGTGCAGGCGGCCTCGGGGGTGATGCTGCCCGCGTGGGTCAGCAGCCGTTCGGGGCCGTCGATGGCGATCTGCATGTCCTCACCGCGGGCGGCGAAGATCTGCTCGTTCAGCACCCGGTAGCGCGTGTTGGCCGAGATCGTGCCCTCGTGCATGTGGTCTTCGCGGAGCGTGGGCAAGATGCCGACCATGACCAGCCGGCTGCCGACCTTGTTGGCCTTCTCGTCCGCATTGTTGAGGCTGGCGCGGAGCTCTTCCTCCAGGGTGGCCACGGCCGTGCCGCCCAGCTCCTGCGGGGGCACGTTGATCTCCAGGTTGAACTGGCCGAGCTCGGTGGACCAGGCCGGGTCGGCGATGGCGTCGAGCACGTCGGCGTTCTGCATGGACGGCTCACCCTGGTCATCGACCAGGTTCAGCTCGATCTCCACGCCCACCTTGACCGGATCGCCCTCGAACCGGTGCTCACGGAGCATGCGGGCGAACACGTCCAGCGAGCGCCGCACCTTGTCGCGATACCGCCGGCGATCCTCGCCGCTGATCTTGATGGCGTCTATGTCCCGGCCCACCAGGCCTCCACATGCTTTTGTTTACAGATTCGCACGCTGACGCGCCCGGCGCTAGCCACTGGTTGTGCGGCGTTGGCCACCGCGAGTAGCCCGGGTGGCGACCAGCGCGTCGTGGATGGCGCCGGCGAACTCGGCTGGGCATTCCAGCGGGGTGAAGTGGCCGGCGCCGTCCACCGGGCGGAGGGTGGCGTCGCTGAAGAACTCGGCCAGCCGGTCCGACCAGGCCCGCGGGAACAGCGGGTCGAACTCCGGCCAGAGCACGGTGACCGGCAGCGCCATCCGGTCGGCCGGGTCGGGCACCTGCTCGGCCAGCGACCGGGCGACCGCCCCGGAGCCGGCCCGGTACCAGGCGATCGAGGCGGTGTAGGCCCCGGGCGGGCCGTACACCGAGACCAGGTGGTCCAGGTAGCTGGGATCGAGCTCGAACCCGGGGCCGGACCAGTGCGACCAGAAGTGCGACAGGTAGGCCCGCACCTGGCCGGGCTTACCGTCGATCAGCTCGTCGGCCAGCGCCAGCCGGTGGAACGATTGGTACCAGAACTCGCGCTGGGGCTGCGGTTCGAGCACCCTCCTGCCGATACCCGGCAGCGGCGGCGAGATGACCAGCGCCCGGATCAGGTCCGGGTAGCCGGCCGCCACCGCCTGGGCGACCCGGCTGCCCACGTCGTAACCGGCCAGCAGCACCCGGTCCAGACCCAGCTCGCGGATCAGGCCGGCCACGCTGCGGGCCTGGGCGGCCGGGCTGTACTGGGCGGCGGGGTCGGCGCGGTGCTTGTCGGACTCGCCGAACCCGCGCAGGTCCGGCACGATCACGTCGCAGGAGCTGGCCAGGGCCAGCGCCGGGCCGAGTATCCGGTAGTCGGTGCGGTCCCCCGGCCAGCCGTGCAGCAGGATCACCGGCTCGCCGGTGCCGGACCGGTCGTAGGCGAGAGTGAAACCGTCGACCGGCGCGCTCCGCGGCATCGGCGCCTCCCGGATCGTGGTGGCTATGGTCCAGACCACCTATATCCGCGCACAGCCGCGCTAAACGACGGCGCGGAGCGGGTCCTCTCCCCTCCCCTCTCGAGAGAGGACCCTGCTCCGTACCATCCCCCCAACTCCCCCCGCCGGACAGCTAACCCGCTACTCGCCCGCGCGTACATCCCCGATTCCGGGGATGAAACCGGCACCGCCGGCCGGCCTACACTCCATACGGCAGCAACTGTGCCCGCCGGCCGACGACCCGAGGAACGACGGATGACGATCCAGCCCACCACCACGGTGACGGCGCACGTCAGGACGCCGACCGGGCTGGTCGTGAAGGTGCCGGAGGGCAACCGGCTGATCTTCGGCCGGGGCAGCGACGCCGACCTGACGATCGCGGTCGGCCGTGGCCTGTCCCGGCGGGCCGGGGTGATCAGCGTGCTGTCGGACGGCGCCTGGATCGCCAACATCAGCCGGACGCACGCGCTCTACACCGAGGGGGACGGCTACCGGATCCGGCTGCCACGGATGGAGGAGGACGGCGAGCCGGTCGGCGGCTGGTTCCTGCGGGCCGGGACCACGCTGGTCGGATCGCGGGCCATGCTCGACGAGGGCCAGCCGGTGGCGGTCACGATCAGCGGCAGCCCCAGCTGGGACGCGGTGGCCGACGACGCCAGCCGGGTCCGCCCGGACACCGAGACCACGCTGCTGCCGCTGTACCTGGACCCGATGACCAAGATCTTCCTGGTCGCGCTGATGTGGTGCCGCCCCTGGCTGCTGGACCCGGCCGCGACGACGCCGCTGCCGCGGACGCCGGAGATCGCCCGGGCCGCCCTGGAGGTGACCGGCGCTTACCACGAGCTGGAACGGTTCGACACCGACCCGGAGTTCCGCGACCGGCTGTCGTCCCGGGTGGCCGAGCACATCAAGGTCATCCGCCGCAAGATCACCGAGCGCGGGCTGATCACCGCCAGCATGCGGCTGTCGGACGAGGTCGTGGTGCGGATCCTGATCGAGCACGGCATCATCACCCGGGCCGACCTGGGCCGGCTGAACGACCCGGCCTGGTGTTCCCGGCAGGAGGACCTGTGGTGGACCCAGCAGGCCTGACCGCCGGCCACGGCGAGCGCACCCAGGGGCCGCGCTCCGGCGCCGTCAGCCCGTGGGCTGGCCATAGCCGCCGGGCGGCTAGCCGGTCGGCGGCAGCCCGGTGGGCGGCGCTCCCGGCGGCGGGCGGCCGCTGGGGGGCGGGCTGGGCGGCGGCGCGCTCACCCGGAACTTCGCGATCGCGCGGCGGCCACCGGGCCCGGCCGCCAGCACCTCGTAGTTCCCGGCCGGGATGTTCCCGGGGAAGAACAGGTGGTCCTGGTCGATCGTGTAGTTGAACGTGCCGACCGGATCCACCTCCGGGTGCCAGGACGACGTGCCGTGACCCACCAGCGAGATGCTGACCTTGGTATCGGGGACGAACCCCATGCCGTGAATGACGTAACCGGTCACCCCGTCCCCGTACGGCTGGCCGAGCACCAGCTTCGGCGTGGAGCTGGTGCCGGTGGGCACCGTGCTCGGCGCGGGCGGCGGCCCGCCGTTACCCTGGCCGCCGGACCCGGAGGTGGTGGACTGGCTGGGGACCAGGTAGGCACCGGCCGCGACCAGGGCGGCGGCCCCGGCCACGCAGCCGGCCGCGATGAGGCCGAACCGGAGCCGGCGGTCCCCGTGTCCCGGCTGGGTCTCCGCCGGCCCGGTGATCACCGGGGTGCCGGTCCCGCCGGGCGGATGGCCCCCTGCCCGGTTGCCGCGCCCGGTGCGCGTCCCGTGCCGCGGCCCGTGGCGGGGCAGCTGAGCGGGCAGCGCGGTCCGGGAGGCGGAGGTCAGCTCGTCGCCGGTCGGCTCGTCGTCGGCGGTGTCGTCGGCCGGGTCGACGACCTCCGGCTGCGGGCTGCGGGTGTAGGCACCGATCAGCGCCATGGCGGAGGCGGGCAGGTAGGTGTGGCCGTCGGCCGGGTCGATGGAGCCCTCGACGAACGAGCCCAGCCCGGCCAGCAGCTTCGCCGACGTGGGCCGGTCCCGGGGGCTGTGGGTCAGGCAGGCGGTGACCAGGCCGCCCAGGTCCTCCGGCAGCCCGGTCAGGTCGGGCGGCTCGGTGGCCAGCTTGACCAGTACGTCCATCACGGTCTCGCCGTGATAGGGGGCGTGCCCGGTGGCGGCGAACAGCAGCGTGGCCCCGAGTGAGTACACGTCGCTGGCGGGCGACGCCTGCTGGGAGTCCCGGGCCTGCTCGGGGGCCATGTAGCCGGGGGTGCCGACCGCGCCGCGGGTGACGGTCAGGGCCACCCGCTCGGCCGCCCGGGCCACCCCGAAGTCGATCACCCGCGGGCCGTCCGGCGCAACCAGCACGTTGGACGGCTTCAGGTCACGGTGCACCAGGCCGGCCAGGTGGATGGACTCCAGGGCCTCGGCGCAGCTGGCCGCCAGCCAGCGCACCGCCTGCACCGGCAGCGGGCCGGCCGACTTGACCAGCTGGCTCAGTGACGGGGCGGGCACGTAGGCGGTGGCCAGCCAGGGCACGTCGGCGTCGGCGTCGGCCGCCACCACGGCGGCGGTGAAGACCCCGCTGACCCGGCGCGCGGCCGCCACCTCACGGCCGAACCGGACCCGGAAGCCGGGCTCCTCGGCCAGCTCGATCTTGATCGTCTTGACCGCGACCAGCCGGCCCGCCGGGGAACGGCCCAGATAGACCTGGCCCATGGCGCCAGCACCCAGGCGGCCGAGCAGTGTGTAGGGCCCGATTTGGTCCGGGTCCCAACGGCGCAGCGACTCCAGCGTTGGCTGCGACACAATCATTGGCCTCCCATGGCCCCGGCCGGCGACTCTCCCATGATGCCGAATTTCGCGACTCTCGCACTTGTTTCTGAGATTGCACATTAGGCCGGATGGGTGCGTAAGGCCACGTTGCGGACCAGATGCGAGCAGGCTGGGAGAGCCGCTATGGCCAGGATCCGGAGTGAGCACGGCCAAGGGCACGCCCGCGTTCCGGGCAAATGCCGCCGGATTTGGCGCGGCTAACCGAGCAGATCCTCAGGGCTGGCGGCCGCCGGGAAGTCCGTGCTGGCCCCCCACATCTCCGCGAACCGCCCTGCTTCGAAGCGGAAAATCTCGAACAGCATGGGCGGCGCGCCGCCGTCCTCGGCGGTGATCCCCTCCACGGCCGAGCGGACGGCCGCCTTGTCGCCGTCGACCAGGATGTCCTGGGCGAGCGGGTGACTGAAGAAGGCGGGGGTGTGCAGGGGCTCGGCCGCGGCGAACTGGCGGCTGTTGAAGCACTCCTGCATCCGCTCGATCAGGGCGATCGCTTCCTGGCGGGTGATCATAGGTTTCAGCGTATCCGGTGCGCCGCCCCGGTTATGCTGTCGTGATGGCGAGCGACCGTGAGCTGCGGGTGGACGCGCGGCGCAACCGGGAGCGGGTGCTGCGGACCGCGCAGCAGCTGTTCGCGGCCGAGGGGCTGGACGTCTCGCTCGATGAGATCGCGCGCCGGGCAGGGGTCGGACCGGGCACCGTCCACCGGCATTTTCCGGCCAAAGAAGCCCTCTACCTGGCGGTCGCCATCGACATGCTGGAAAGGCTGGTCGAGGAGGCCGACGCGGCGGCGGCCAGCGATGATCCGGCCGCCCTGTTCACCCTGCTGGCCCGGATGATGGCCGCGGGCGCGGAGAACGTCGCGGTCAAGAGCGCGCTCACGGCGGCCGAGTTCGACCTGCGCACCGCCGCCCCCGACGTCGCCGCCGAGCTCACGCGCCAGGTGGCCGGCCTGCTGGAGCGCGCCCAAGCGGCGGGGGCGGCCCGCCCCGACGCCAGCGTCGGCGAGGTGATGGCGCTGGTGGCCGGCGTGTTCGCCGCGATCCGTCACGCCGGCGCGGAGACCAGCCCGGCGCGCTCAGCGCACCTGGCCGAGATTATTTTGGACGGTCTGAAAGGGAAAGGGTCATGAACGAGAGGGTCCCGGAGACGTCCGTGGTGGCGGTGGTGGGGGTTGAGGCGGAGGAGTTGCTGGCGAGGCTGCCGGCGCCGGGGCCGGGGTGCGAGCTGCGGCTGATCTCGTCGGGGGCGCAGCTGCTACGGGAGGCCGGGGACGCGGACGTGGTGTTCCTGTGGGATCAGGTGGACTGGCTACGCGCGCACTGGGGGTGGAGCCACCGGTTGCGCTGGGTGGCGGCGCCCACCGCCGGGGTCGACTGGCTGCTGTTCCCCGCGCTGGCCAGCAGCGACGTGGTGCTCACGAACGCGGCCGGGGTGTTCGACGACGCGATGGCCGAGTACACGCTGGCCCTGGTGTCGGCGATCTGCGCCGACCTGCCCGCGACGCTGCGGCTGCAGGCCCGCCGCCGCTGGCAGCACCGGGAGACCAGGCGGGTGGCCGGCACCCGCGCGGTCGTGGTCGGCGCGGGCGGCATCGGGCGGGCCATCTACCGGGCGCTCAGCCGGGCCGGGCTCTCGGTCGGCTGCGTCGCCCGCCGCCACCGGGCCGACCCCGAGCTGGGTGAGATCACGGCGCTGGCCGAGCTGCCCGCCCTGCTGCCGGAGGCCGATTTCGTCATCCTGGCGCTGCCGCTGACCGAGTCCACCCGGGGCATCATCGGCGCCGCCGAACTGGACCGGATGAGCCCGGGCGGCTGGCTGATCAACGTGGGCCGGGGCGCGCTGGCCGACGAGGACGCCCTGGTGTCCGCGCTCCGGGCCGGCGCGATCGGCGGGGCGGCGCTGGACGTGTTCACCGGGGAGCCGCTGCCGCCGGCCGCGCCGTGGTGGGACCTGCCCAACGTGATCGTGTCCCCGCACATGTCCGGCGACTTCCAGGGTTGGCAGCAGGCACTGGCCGGCCTGTTCGCGGACCAGCTGGGCCGCTACCGGGCCGGGCAGCCGCTGCGCAACGTGGTGGACAAGCGGCTGGGCTTCGCCGCCGCCCGGTAGACCGGCCCGGCCGGCGGCTCAGCGCAGGCCGGTGAACAGGTCGGTCTCGGGGACGGGGGCGCCGGTCGTGTCCCGGGCGCGGATGAACGATTCGAAGCCGAACGTCTCCTCGGCCAGGTCGGGCGGCAGCTTGGCGAACCAGGACTCCTGGATCTGGCTGGCGTGAGCCATCAGCGCGTCGCGCTTGCGGGACAGCACCGGGCGGATGTCGACGGTGGTGGTGATGGCCGCCTCGGTGGCGGCCACCTGGGCGCGCTGCTCGTCGGTGAGCGTCATCTCCGGCATCTCGACCCCCGCCTCGCGCAGCGCCTTGCGCAGCTTGTCCCAGCTGCTGCCGCGGATCGTGGACAGGTACAGCTTGTCGGGGATGCCGGTCTCGGCCACCGCCGCCTGGGCCATCTGGCTGGCGTACACGTGGTCGGGGTGCTGGTACAGGCCCTTGTCGTCGTAGGTGATCACGATCTGCGGCCGGTACTTGTCGATCAGCGTGCTGATCCGGCCGGTGACCTCGGCCGCCGGGATGTTGCAGAACGCGTCGGGGCGGCTCTTGTAGTCCCACTCGGCCATGCCCGAGTCGTGGTAGCCGAGCAGTTCCAGGTCGCTGACCCCGAGCAGCTTGACCGACTGGCGCAGCTCGGCCAGCCGGATCTGGGCCACCGCCTCCGGGTCGTGCCCGGGCTGGCCCGGCTTGATGCCGCCCGGCGCGTCCCCGAACTCACCGTTGGTACAGGTCACGACGATGGTGCGGATGCCCTCGGCGGAGTAGGTGGCCAGCACGCCGCCGGTGCTGGATGCTTCGTCGTCGGGGTGGGCGTGAACGGCCATCAAGGTCAGCGAGTTTGCCATGAGCCCAGCCTGCCCGATACATCGGCGTTACGTGTAACTGATTAGCACGGTCCCGGAGCCGGTCGAGCGCCTTGCCGGCCTGCCGCTGGGCGGTCCGGGCCTCCCGGGACCGGCGTTTGGCGTCGGCCAGCGCGTCCTGGGCGTCCTCGAGCTGAACCTCCAGGCGGCGGACGGCGTTTTCACGGTCCGCCTCGGTGGCGTGGGCGGCGTCGACCGCCCGGTCGGCCTCGGCCAGAACCTGCTCGGCCTCGGCGATGGCCTGGCGCTGGCGCTCCTGCTCGGCCCGCTCTCGCTCGGCCCGCTCTTGTTCCGCCCGGTCCCGCGCGGCCCGCTCTCGCTCGGCCCGGGACTGCTTGGGCTGCGGCGGCCTGGGCTGGGACCGTTTGGACGGAGCGGCCTTGGACGGAGCGGCCTTGGGCGGGGCTGGCTTGGACGGGGCCGCCTTCGATGGGGCGGCGCTCAGCTCCACCTGGCCGAAACCGAACCCGGCGGGCTGGACCGACTTGGCCAGCTGCGCGCGGGCGACGTCGGCCGCCACCTGCGGATCGGCCACGGCCGCCCCCAGGGTGCCGGTCACCTCCTCCTGCAGCGCGTCGGCGGGGTCGCGGACACCGGCCTGGTCCAGCGCCTGCCGGGTCAGCTCGCCGAGCAGCTGGCGGCGGGCCTGGGACAGCTCACGGAGGCGGCTGCCGTCCAGTGCCCGTTCGGCGGCCCGCAGCTCATCACCGAGCCGGGCCAGCCGGTCGACCGCCGCCGGGTCGGCCCGGGCGAGCTGGTTGACCACCCAGGCGGCCCGGGTGGGCCGGCGCATCGCCCCGATCGCCCGCGCGGCCGCCTTGTCCCCGGCCGCGCGGGCCGCCGCCACCAGATCACCGCGCCGGTCGGTGAACCCGGCGGGGTCGGCCGCGTAGAGCTGATCGGCCGCCGCCTGGACCCGGTCGGCGGCGCTGCGCACCCTGTCGTTTTCGGCCACACCGGCATCGTTCCCCGTTGCGCGGCAAGTCGATCACGGCCGCACAGTTGAACGATCACCCAGGCCAGGCCAAGGCCGGCCAAGGCCGGACAAATCGGGCTCGTGGTTCAAAGTGAGAAAACCGGCAGGTCATGGCGGGGGTACGGATGCCATAGGCCCGCGTCCGCGGGGCGGTGCAAGTCTGCGAAGCGAAGGAGCAGCGATGACCGCTGTCGACTCAAGCGCCAACGAATCAGGACGGCCCGCCGAGGTCACCGAAGCTGAGGAGCTGACCGAGCAAGCGGCGATCGGCCCGCTGTTCGGCGATCCGCTCATGCTCGGCCTGCCGACCTTCATCGCCGGCGCCACGGCCCTGGGCCTGGTGCTGGTCGGGGTGGTCCCCGCCACCGCGACCGGCGCGTCCCTGCCGATCATCCTGGCCGCGACCGCGGTTGGCCTGATCATCGCCACGATCTGGGCCGCGGCGCTCGGGCAGAACGCGGTGGCCGCCGTGCTCGGCATCTTCGCCGGCTTCTGGTTCAGTTACGCGGTCCTGGTGCTGGGGCTCACCCACAACTGGTTCGGCATCACCGCAGCCGCCGCTCAATCGACCCAGGAACTTTTCCTGGTCGCCTGGCTGGTGACGATCGTGATGCTCACGCTGGCCACCCTGCGGCTGCCGGTCGCGTACACCGCGCTGTTCGTCGTGGTCGACGTGGCCCTGCTGCTGGTGTTCCTGGGCGTCAACCAGGGCTCCACCGGGCTGCTCAAGGCGGGCGGCTACGCGGTGCTGGTGTTCACGGCCATCGGCGTGTACCTGTTCTTCGGCGCGGCCTCGCTGGCTACCGGCGGGCCGGCGATGCCGCTGGGCAAGCCGCTGCTGCGCAGCTGACGGTCTCGGTGAACTGGGCCAGGGGAGGCTGGCCCAGCTCCCTGGGGCTGGCATCATCGAGCACATGACCTTGATAAAGATCAACGCTATCGATGTCCCCGCCGGCAGCGGGGACGAGCTCGCGCACCGGTTCGCGGCCCGCGCGGGCGCCGTCGACGACCAGGACGGCTTCGAGGGGTTCGAGCTGCTCAAGCCGACCGACGAGCGCACCACCTGGCTGGTGCTGACCCGGTGGCGGGACGAGGACTCGTTCCAGGCCTGGGTCCGCTCCCCCGCGTTCGCGCACGGGCACCGGTCCGCGCAGGAGCGCAGCGGCGGCGACGCGCCGCCCCCGGTCGGCACCCACAGCGAGCTGTGGTCATACGAGATCGCGGGCGGCTCAGGCGGTCACTGAGCCCGGTCATTGAGCAGGGCCGCGAACCAGCTCGCCGTACGCTCCGAACAGTTCCCCGGTGGCCCGGGCGGCCGCCGGCGACACCTGCACGAGGCCGAGGAAACCGTGTACCAGCCCGGGGTGCGGGCGGTAACGGACATCGGCGCCGCCCGCCTTCATCAACCGGGCCAGCGCCTCACCTTCGTCATGCAGCGGGTCGTGCCCGGCGGTCGCGATCACCGTCGGCGGCAGGCCGCTCAGGTCGGCCTGCAACGGGCTGACGGCCGGGTCGGCCCGGTGGGCCGGGTCGGGCACCCACTGCTCGATGAACCAGCGCAGGTCGTCTTCTTCCAGGCCCCAGCCGTGGCCCTCGCGGGTGACGCTCGGCTCGGCCAGCGTCATGTCGGCGTTCGGGTAGGCCAGCAGCAAGGACGCGGCGGGGGTGCCGGCGTCGCGCAGCCGGATCGCCGCCAGCACCGCCAGCGCGCCGCCGGCGCTGTCCCCGGCCAGCCCGATCCCCCACTGCGGGTCGCCGCCGAGCATGGCCAGGTTCTCGGTGGCCGACGCGAAGGCCAGGGCGACGTCGTCCACGGCCGCCGGCCCGGGGTGCTCGGGAGCGAGCCGGTAGTCCAGCGCCAGCACGGCGACGTCGGCGGTGCGGGCGAGCTGGCGGCAGATGCCCGCGTGTGAGGTCAGGCTGCCGATGGCGAACCCCCCGCCGTGCAGGTAGATGACCAGCGGCCGTGGGCTGGGCGACGACCGGTACAGCCGGGCGGCCAGGTCGCCGATGGCCAGGTTGCGGACGAACGGCAGCTGCGGGCCGGTCGGCCGGGAACCGTCCCGCTCCCGGGAAGCGGCCCGCAGCCGGTGCACGCCGAGCACCCGGTTGGGCGGGGCCGGGGACCGGCGGACATCCGCCAGCCAGCCGGCCAGCCCCTCGTCAGCCACCTCGGAAAGAGCCAGATCGCCAAATTCGCTCGTGGACATGTGATTAATTCAACCAACCAGGCCACGCGCGTTCACTAGCGCGGTCGCAGTTATTTGCGTACAACTAGTCTTCGCTGGAAAGGGGTGATGGACGTGGAGCCAGGGCGCAGGCCCGAGTGGCGGCCGCTGAAACGGCACGAAAGCCACGAGGCCGAAGAAATGGTCGAGCGGGCCGCGGGGCTGGCCAAGGACTCCCGCGCCAAGACGCGGCACGCCGCCGTCCTGGTCAAAGACGGCAGCATGGTCGCCTGGGGTACCAACGGCGTGCCGTTCCCCGGCGAGGACCACTGCTACTGCAAGGTGGCCGAATTCGGGGTGCACGACAACTGCCGGACGCACGCCGAGCAGCGGGCCATTGGCCTGGCCCGGGACGGCGACGGCTGGAAGATGCTGCAGGGCGCCAAGCTCATCTATGTGCGGCTGGAGGCCAACGACTCGGTCCGGCTCGAGGACCCGCACTTCTGCGCCCGCTGCAGCCGCCTGGCCCTGTCGCTGGGCGTCGCGGAGTGGGTCTTCGCGCTGTCCGACGGCCTGGTCAGCTACTCGGCCGCCGACTACGACACGATCGCCCAGCTCCGCTGGTAGCGGCCGGCCGTCAGTAGCGCTCGATCAGGCCGGCCCGGCCGGCCGGTGGCTCGTACGGGTCCGGCCAGTAGTCGGTGATCCGGGTGATGAGCCCGTCCGGACCGAAGTCGAAGAAGCACAGGCCGGGCTGCTGCCTTCCGTCAGCCGCGGTCAGCTGGATGACGCTGGCGGCACCCCCGTCTCCGCTGATGATCCGCTCGACCGCGAGATGCCAGTCGCCGGGGAAGCCCTCGGCGTTGAAGCGCAGGTAGGCGGCCCGGCCCCGGACCCGTTCGCGGCTCTGCGGCGCCTCATAGACCACGTCCTCGGCTACCAGCGCCCCGAACCTGGCCCAGTCCCTGGCTTCGGCGGCGGCCCAGTAAGCGGCCACAACGTCCCCGGCGGCGGTCATGACAGTCAGGCTACCGTTGGACGATGAGGAGGTTTCCGGTTTGACGACTGCATTTGTGCTCGGTGGCGGCGGGGTCCTGGGGGCGCACGAGGTCGGCATGCTGCGGGCCCTGGGTGAGGCGCAGATAGCCCCGGACCTGGTGGTCGGCACGTCGGTGGGGGCCATCAACGGGGCGTTCGTGGCCGCCGAGCCGGACCAGGCCGCGGACCGGCTGGGGGAACTGTGGGCCGGCGCCCATCTGCAGCGGGCGTTCAGCGGCACGCTGCTCGGCCGGGCCACCCGGCTGGCCCGGTCCGGCACCCACCTGCACGAGATCGAGCCGCTGCTGAAGATGCTGGACGACGAGCTGCCGGCCAAGGACTTCAGCGACCTGCAGCTGCCGTTCAACTGTGTGGCGGCCAACATCGAAAACGCCACCGCCCGCTGGTTCACCGACGGGCCGCTGGCCCCGGCCGTACTGGCCTCGTGCGCGGTGCCGGGCCTGCTGCCGCCGGTGGAGATCGGCGGCCAGCACTACTTCGACGGCGGGCTGGTCGACTCGATCCCGGTGGGGCGGGCCATCGAGCTCGGCGCCAGCACCGTGTACGTTCTGCAGGTGGGCCGGATCGAGCGCGCGCTGGCCCCGCCGCGGCGGCTGTGGGAGGTCGGCCTGGTCGCGTTCGAGATCGCCCGGCGGCACCGGTTCCACGAGGAGATGGCGAACCTGCCGGCCGATGTGACCGTGCACGTGCTGCCGTCCGGCGCGACGCAACGGCCGCCGGACTTGTCACAGCTGCGCTACCGCAACAAGACTGATGTGGACGCGAACATCGAGCGGGCCTACCTCGCGTCTCAGAAGTACCTGGCCGCTCTCACCTAAGGACCTGACCATGGTGCCGCCCCGGCTGATCCGACGGCTCGTGCTGGCGCCCATCGTCGTGATCATCGCGCTCGCCCTGATCGTGCTGTTCCCGGCGCTGGCCCTGGTGGCCCTGGTGCTGGGCCTGGTCCATCTGTCGCGCCCGGGCCGGATGCGCGGGCTGCGGCTGCTGTGGTTCGCGGTGGTCTGGCTGACCGGCGAGACCGCCGCGCTGTTCGCCTGCCTGGTGCTGTGGGTGGCCAGCGGGTTCGGCGGCCGGATGCGGACCGCGCCGTACCAGAACCGCAACTACGCCACCATCGGCTGGTTCCTGGACCACGTGTACCGGGCGGCCGAGCACACGTTCGGGCTGCGGATGGAGGTCGAGGAACCGGAGGCGACGCCGGAGGAGCGCATCGCCCGGCTGACCCGGCCGGTCATCGTGCTCAGCAGGCACGCCGGGCCGGGCGATTCGGTGCTGCTGGTCCACCACCTGCTCAGCGTCTACCACCGGCGCCCGCGGGTGGTCATGAAGGCCACCTTGCAGCTGGACCCGATCCTGGACGTGATCGCCAACCGGGTTCCGAACGTCTTCATCCGGGCCCGCGACGCCGGACAGCAGATCTTCACCGAGCAGATCGAGCGGCTGGCCAGCGGGCTGGGCGACGACGGCGCGCTGGTGATCTTCCCCGAGGGCGGCAACTGGACGCCGGGCCGGTGGCGGCGCGGCATCCAGCGGCTGGACGCCCGGGGCCGGGCCGACCTGGCCGCGCGGGCCCGGCAGATGCCCAACCTGCTGCCGCCGCGCGAAGGCGGCGTGCTGGCCGCGATCACCGCCTGCCCGGCCGCGGACGTGATCTTCGTGGCCCACGCGGGCCTGGACGGGCTGGTCAGCGTGGGCGATGTGTGGCGGGACCTACCCATCGACCAGACCGTGGTGGCCCGCTGGTGGCGGGTCCCGGCGGGCGAGGTACCGCGCGACGCCGGGCACGACGCTCAGGTCAAGTGGCTCTACGACTGGTGGCAGCTGATCGACGGCTGGATCACCGACCACCGCCCGGCCGGGGCGCCCGGTTCGCCCAGTGAGCCGGACGCCGAAGCGCCCGAGCCAGCTTCGTCCTAGCGTCGCCGCGGGCCGCGTCGAGCTGGGCCTGGGTCAGGAACAGGCTGCTGGACAGGTCCGCGGCCGCCAGTTGCGCGCCGCGCAGATCCGCCCCGGTCAGGTCGGCCAGCCGCAGATCCGCCCCGGTCAGGTCGGCTCCGATCAGGTAGGCGCCGCGCAGGCTGGCCCGGCGCAGGTCCTGCCCGGCCAGGTCGCGGCCCATCAGGTCGGCCCCGCTCAGCTCGCGGCCCCGGGGCGTCCGGCCCCGGACCAGCTCGCTGGCCCGGCGCAGGACGGCCGTCACCGGGGCCCGCACCGCGTCCAGGTGGAGGGCGGCCAGCTCGGCCGGGCTGGCGCTCGCGTGCTGGCGCAGCGCCTGGCCGGCTTCGGTCAGTTCCTGTCGCAGCGGCCCGGCCCCGGCCACCAGCACCAGCGCCTGGGCGACATGCCAGCGCAGCTCCTGCAGCTGGCGCATGACCGCGAACGCCGCGAACATCGGCGGGCCCAGCTCCGGGTCGCTGCGCCAGTCCCGGCCGCCGAACGTCACCTGGGTGACCTGCTGCCCGGCCCCGAAGCAGTCGAAAACGGCGCAACCGGCAAAACCGGCCGGCCGGAGCCGCTCATGGATGTCGCAGCGAAAATCCCGGCCCAGGTGGGAGCACGCCTCGCCCGCCTTTTTATCAATGGCGAAATCCGCCGACGCGGAAAAAGCCGGCGCAACACAACACAAGCCGGCGCAGTGGGCGCAATCGGCCTGCAGGGCAGCCTCGGGGCCGGTCACGGTGTCAGCACCAGGCGGCCGACGGTGCGATCGGCCAGGCGCGGCAGCTCACCCTGCTCGATCAGCGTGTGCGCCAGCGCGGCATCGGCGAAGGCCAGCACCTGGCCGACGCTCACCACCGGGGCGTGGACGTTGATCCAGGCTGCGGCGGCCGCCAGCTCACCGACCGTCATCGCGCTCATGATGAACCCCAGCAGCTGCAGCTCGCGGGTATAGAACGACCATTGGTCCAGGTCGATCCGCTGGCCCCGGCCGGCGATGGCGACCATCCGGCCGCGCGGGTTGAGGTACCCGGCGGCCGTCCCCAGATCGATCCGCCCGGTCGTGTCGACCAGCACGTCCACCCCGCCCCCGGCCGCTCCGGCCGCCACCGCGGCGGCCCCGCCCGCGTCGCCGGCCATCAGGACGTCGCGGGCACCCAGCTCGGCCAGCCGCGGCCCGGCCGCCGCGGCGGCCGGGCGGACCACCGCCAGCGGGACGGCGCCGACGGTGGCGGCCACCTGGATCAGGCACATCCCCACCGCGCCGTTGGCCCCGGCCACCGCCACCGTCTCCCCCGGCCGCAGCCGGGCCCGCCGGATCAGCGCTCCGTGGGAGCTGGCGGCCGGGTGCACGGCGGCCACGAACCGCACCGGGTCGGCGCCGTCCGGCAGCCGGTAGAGCCGGTTCTGGGCGACCACGGCCAGTTCGGCGGTGGCGCCGGGGCGGCCATCGTAACCGGCCGAGTTCGTCCACACCCGGTCCCCGGCGGTGAACTCGGCGCCCGGGCCGGTGGCCGCGACCGTGCCGGCCAGGTCGCGCCCGATCGCCAGCGGGAACGTGACCGGCGTCGGCCAGGCCCCGGAGCGGACGTAGGTGTCGACGTTGTCGACCGCCACCGCCTCGGTGCGGACCAGCACCTCGCCCGGCCCCGGGACCGGATCGGGCAGCTCCCCGTAGCGGATCCCGTCTGGGCCGCCGAAGGCCTCGATGAACGCCGCGCGCATGGGTCCTATCCTGCCTAAGTGGCTTCTGCAACCGGGCCAGCGGCCCCCTCATCCCCCGGCAAGCCGGCCGAAGACGCCGGGGTCCCGGCGTTCTGGCACGACCTGGGGCTGCCCGGGCTGGCCGACATCCATGTGCACTTCCTGCCGCCGCGGATGCTCCGCCGGGTCTGGCACTACTTCGACGAGGCCGGCCCGCTGCTCGGCCGGCCGTGGCCGATCCAGTACAGGTGGACCGACGCCGAACGGGTCGCGCACCTGAACTCGCTCGGCGTCCGGATGTTCGGCGCGCTGTCCTACGCGCACCGCCCGAAGATGGCCGAAGACCTGAACGACTGGGCGCTCGAGTTCGCCCGCCACACCCCGGGCTGCATCCCGTCGGGGACGTTCTACCCCGAGCCGGAAGTGCTGGACTACGTCAGCCGGGCCATCGACGGCGGCGCCGCCCTGTTCAAGGTGCACCTGCAGGTGGGCGGGTTCCCGCCCGACGACCCGGAGCTGGAACCGGTGTGGGGCCTGCTGGAGGAGGCGGCCATCCCGGTCGTCATCCACGCCGGCCACGCCCCGGTCGGCACCCCCTACACCGGCCCGGAGCCGCTGGCCCGGCTGCTGACCCAGTTCCCCACCCTGACCGCGGTCATCGCGCACATGGGGGCGCCGGACTACGAGCCGTTCCTGACCCTGGCCGAACGGCACGAACGGGTGCATCTGGACACGACCATGGTGTTCACGTCCTTCTGGGATTCGCTGTCCCCGTTCCCGCCGGGCCTGCTGTCCCGGGTGGCCCGGCTCGGGCTGGCGGGCAAGATCCTGCTCGGCAGCGACTTCCCCAACATCCCCTACCCTTACGCCGAGCAGCTGGACGGCCTGGCCCGTCTCGGCCTGGGCCCCGACTGGCTGCGCGCCGTCTGCTGGCACAATCCCATCCGCCTGATGGGCCCAGGCTTCCTCGCGCCCGGCCCCGGCCCCGGGGGTTAGGCGGGGCTGGCCGCCCCGCGGCTGAGTGCTCCGGTGGTCAGCTCGTGGTGCACGTGCCGGATCACCCGTTTGGCGTCCCGGCCGATGACGCCCATGCACGGCGCGTAGCCGAGGAAGTGCAGGCCTGGCCGGATCGCGGGCTGCCGGTAGTTCAGCGGATCGCCCTGCTCGTCGAGCACCCCCAGGTGCCCCACGATCGGCTGGAGCCCGGTGGTGTAGCCGGTGGCGGCGACGATCGCGTCCGGGTGCAAGGTGGTGCCGTCGCTCAGCCGCACGCCGTCGGCGCCCACCGACGACACACCCGGGACGATGGTGAAGTCGCGCGCCCGGATGGCCGCGATGACCTCGGCGCCCACGATCTGCGGAGGGGCTCCGTCCCGGTGCAGGCGGGTGAAGATCCCTTCCTCGGGGCGGGCCAGCCCGGCCGAGCTGAGGTCACCGATGGTCAGCCGCTGTACGGTCCGCCCGATCGGATCCGAGATCTGCGCGGGCAGCCGGAGCAGGAGCGCCGCTGACAGGTCGGACGGCAGGCCCAGGGACTTTTTCTGCAGCAGGTTGGGCTGGGTCCGCACCGCGAGGCGCACCCGCCCGGCGCCACCTTGAGCCAGGTCACGGGCGATGTCCAGGCCCGAGCAGCCACCGCCGATGACCAGCACGTCGCAGCCGGCGAACTCATCCGGGTTGCGGTAGTCGTAGGAGTGCACGATGCGCCCGGGGAACTGGTCCCGGCCGCGCCAGTCCGGCAGCCAGGGCGTGTGCTGGTGCCCGGTCGCCACGACGACCTGCCGCGCGGTCATCGGCCCGGCCGACGTCGACACCTGCCAGCCGTCCGGGACCGGATCGATCCGGTCGACCTGGACGCCGAACTGCGCCTTCACCTGGTGCCGGGCGGCGAACGACTCCAGGTACTGGACCGCGTGCTCACGCAGCGGGAAGAACGGGGTACCGGCCTCGAACCGGTCCCCGAACCGGAGCACCGCGTTCCAGCGGCAGGTGTTCAGCCGCAGCGCGTCGTAGCGCGTCCGCCAGGACGAGGCGACCGCGTCCGCCCGGTCGATGACCTGCGACGGCACCCCCAGCCGGGACAGTTCGGCGGCGGCCGCCAGGCCGGCCGGGCCGGCGCCGATGATCAGGACTGGCTGGGTGGCCTGGTCGTGCTGTTGTGGTCGCTCCCGGGTTGATCGGGCTACCATCACTCCCCTTTTGCCCTTGCCAAACACTCCTGCCTGCGAGAGGGCAGAAGGTGACAAGAATAAGCAGACCGGGCGCCCGGTCCTCAGCCGAATCTCAGCTCCGTTATGAACTATTGGCCGAGGCTGTGACCTGCCCCTCACGCTCAGATGAGCTGGTGGCGGTGGGCGTAGCCGATGGCGGCGGCCCGGTCCCGGGACTGGGTCTTGGTAAAGATCCGGTTTATGTGGGACTTCACCGTGTGGTTGCTCAGGCAGAGCCGCTCGGCGATCTCGGGGTTGGTCAGGCCGCGGGCGATCAGGGCCAGGATCTCGGCCTCGCGCTCGGTGAGGCCGTCCGGCCGGGCGTGCGGCCCCGATGGCATCCCCGGAGCCGGGAACGGCCTGGCGGGGTGCGGGGCTGAGCTGGTGGCGGCCAGCAGCGTGTCGTGCACGCGGGGGTCGAATACGGTCAGGCCGGCCGCGGCGGCCTGCAGGGCGCGGGCGATGTCGGTCCGGTCCGCGTCCTTGGTGAGGTAGCTGCGGGCGCCGGCCTTCAGCGCCTCGAGCACGTTGGTGTCGTCGACGTAGGTGGTGAGCACCACTATGGCGACGCCGGGGTGCTCGGCGACCAGCCGCCGGGTGGCACCGATACCGTCCAGCACCGGCATGTTCAGGTCCAGCAAGATGGCGTCGGGGTGATGCTCGGCCACCTGGGCGATGGCCTGCTCACCGTCGGCGGCGGCCGCGACCACCTCGATGCCGGGCAGCCCGCCCAGCAACAGCACCAGGCCCTCGCGCACGCTGGCCTGGTCGTCGGCGATGATCACGCGGAGCGGGTCGGCGGACGGGGTGGTCACGACGCCACCAGCGGGGCCGGTTGCGGCTCGGCCGCGGGCGGCGCCGGCTGGGACGGCCCGGCCAGCGGGAGGCCGGCCGCGACGACCCAATGCCGTTTACCGGGCCCGTCCTGAGCCCCGGCCATCAGCGTGCCGTTCAGCAGCCGGAGCCGCTCGCGCATCCCGGTCAGCCCGTAGCCGCCGTCGACGGTGCTCGGGCAGACGGCCGATCCGGTGGCCGGGGCGCCGCGCGGCGGCAAGTCGTTGACCACGGTGAGGGACACGTCGTCGCCGCCGTACTCCAGGCGGACCGAGATCCGCTGCCCGGGGGCGTGCTTGGCCGCGTTGACCAGGGCCTCCTGGCCGGTTCGGAGCAGCGCGACGGTGGCGTCCGGCGCCAGCGGCCGGGGCTGGCCGCCGAGGGTGAAGGCGACCTCGGCCCCGTACCGCTCGCGGTGGGCCCGGGCCGCCTGGCCGAGCTCCTGGTCCAGCGGCACCGCGTCGGAGCGCAGCGCGTGCACGGCCCGGCGGGTCTCGGTCAGCCCGTCGGACGCCATCCGCTGAGCGGTGGCCAGGACCTCCAGCGCCCGGTCGATGTCGCGGTGGTCGGTGAGCACGGCCCGGGCGGCCTGGATCTGGATGGACAGCGCGCCGAGCGAGTGGGCGAGCACATCGTGGATCTCGCGGGCGATCCGGGCCCGCTCGTTCAGCACCTCGGTGCGGCTCTGCTCGGCCTGCAGTTGCTGGGTCCGGGCCAGCAGGGCGGCGGACTGCTCGGACTGTTCCCGGCGGGCCCGGATGAAGTAGCCGATCATCAGGCCGGCCACCGGCACCGTCGGGTAGAGCAGGAACATCGACAGCTGGTCGAAGCCGTCCCCGAAGATGAGCGCGTTGGCTTCCAGGGTCACGGTGCTGAACAGCACGACCAGCCAGGCGGTCCCGGGCCCGACCTCATAGGCCGCGCCGGTCGCGGCCAGGCTGGCCAGCGTTATCGCGCAGTTGTTCTCGTTGAACCCGGCGGTGGCGGCCAGCCCGCCCGCGGCCCCCATGACGCACAAGGCGACCGGCAGCCCGCGCCCCCGCCAGCGCGCCGCCGCGGGCACCCGGTCCACCGTCCACCAGGCCAGCAGGGCGACCCCGGCCACCGCGAACCCGGCGAACTGGACCGGCAGCGCCGTCGCGCCCGCCGGCTGCAGCGGGAACGTCAGCAGCCCGATCAGGGCGTAGATCGCGACCCTGGCCGGCCAGCGGAAGCGGTTCCACACCGCGCTCATGGCATCAGTATCGTCCGGCTCACGTCACCGAACCTAGAGCCAGCGGCGGTATGAGCGCATCGGGCCGTGGGTCCAAGCCCGGTATGAGACCGAAGCCGTACCGAACTGCGGTCCGTGCTCCGATGCGGGGCCGGGACCGGCGCGGGACGCTGGCGGCATGTCTGAGATCGAGGTACGAGGGCCGGGCGCGGGGAGGCCGGGAGCGAGCGCCACCGAGCCTGGCGTCACGGCCCTGGCGCCGTTCAGCCGGTGGGTGATCGTGATCGGCGGGCTGCTGTTCGCCGTGCTGATGGCCCTGTCTGACCGGTACGGCTTCCACCACGACGAGCTGTACTTCCTGGACTGCGGCCGGCACCTGCAGGCCTCCTACGTGGACCAGCCGGTGTTCACGCCGCTGCTGGCGTGGGTGACCCTCAAGACGTTCGGGGTGTCGCTGATCGGGCTGCGGCTGTGCCGGCCCTGGCCGCCTGGGGCACGGTGATCGTGGCCGGGCTGACCGCCCGTGAGTTCGGCGGCGGCAGGCGGGCTCAGGTGCTGGCCGCCTTCGCGGTGGCCACCATGCCGGCCGTGTACGGCGCCGACCACATGCTCGACACCGCCGCGTTCGACATCCTGGCCTGGGGCGCGCTGGCGTTCATGGTGATCCGCATCGGCCGCACCGGCGACCAGCGCTGGTGGATCCCGGCCGGGGTCATCCTCGGCCTGGGCGTGGAGAACAAGCACCTGATCGGCTTCTTCGGGATCGCGATCGTGATCGGGGCGTTTTTGTCAGGCGGCCGGAAAACGGTACTGAACCGGTGGTTCCTGGCTGGTGCGGCGATCGCGGTGGCGCTGGAGATCCCCGACATCTGGTGGCAGGCCACCCACGGGTGGGCCACGATCGCGATGACCCAGTCGCTGAACGCCAGGAACGGCGGGCCGGCCAACATCGGTGTCTGGATCATCGGCCAGCTGATCGTGCTGGGCCTGGTGCGGGTGTGGGGCGCGGTGGCGGGGCTGCGGTTCCTGTGGCGGTCCGGGCAGCCGCTGTGGAAGGCGCTGGTCTGGGCCTACGCGCTGCTGTTCGTGGTGTTCATGCTCACCACCGGCGCACAGATCTACTACATGGGCGGCGCGTACGTGTTCCTGCTGGCGGCCGGGGCGGTGGCGCTGGACCGCTGGCTGAGCGCCCGGCGGTCCCGGATCTACCGGTTCGCGGGCGGGCTCACGGTCAGCGCGCTGGTGTTCGCGCCGTTCCTGCTGCCGATCCTGCCGGTCGCCGACGCCAACGTGACCAACGACATTTTTCCGGTCCAGAACCAGACCATCGGCTGGCCGCAGCTGGTCGCCTCGGTGCACGGGGTGTGGTCCTCGCTCCCGGCCCAGCAGCGGGCCAGCGCGGTGATCTTCACCGACGACTTCGGCGAGGCGGGCGCGATCAACGAGCTGGGCCGCGGGCAGGGCCTGCCCACGGCGGTCAGCGGGCACGACACCGAGTGGTGGTGGGGGCCGGGCAACCCGCGCGCCACCACCGTGATCGCCGTGACGCTGGGGCCGGCCAGCAGCTCCGCCGCCAGCAACGTCAGCGGCCTGCACCAGTACTTCAAGAACGTGCGGCTGGCGGCCACGATGTCCAACCCCTGGGGCATCAAGAACGAGAACTACCACGGCCAGATCTACGTCTGCACCGGGCTGCGGAAGCCCTGGGGCCAGCTGTGGCCCGGGCTGCGCCACTACGACTGAGCGGCCCCGGGCAAATGTCCCCAGGCCGGTTGCAGGCCGTCGACCGGAAGATCACGCATGCCCCGCAGCGGCGACAGGTACAGCCACAGCCCGGACAGGCAGCCGCCGGCCACCGCGACCCACAACGTGACGCGAACGCCGATGGCGCCGCCGAGGGCACCGGCGGCCAGGCCGCCCAGCGGCAACGTCCCCCAGCCGGCCCAGCGCGACACGGCGCTGACCCGCCCGCGCAGGTCCGCCGGGCAGGCCGCTTGCTGGTAACTGGTCAGCGCGACCGCGCACAGCGTGGAGCTGAACGTCCATGACATCCAGCCGGCCGCAAACAGCAGCACCCACCAGCCTGGCCGGGCCGCCGGGATCAGCAGACCCGGCAGGCTGAACACCGTCATCGCCAGCCAGCACAGTCGCGCGGAGCCGATCCGGCCCGCCAGCGGCCTTGACACCAGGCCGCCCGCGACACCACCGAGCGCGCCCAGGGCCAGCAAGACACCGACGTAGGCGGGACGCAGGTGAACCGTCCGGACCAAGAACACCGGCCCGAGCGTCTCCACCATGATCACGAAGAAGTTCGCTGTGCCGTTCCAGGCCGTCGAGTTGCGCAGGATCGGCTCGCGCAGCACGTAGGTGAGTCCTTCGCGCAGCTGCGGCCAGAAACGGGCGGGCCGCTCCTGCTCAGCACCGCCCGGTCCCGGCTCCCGGCCCCGGATCAGGACCAGGCACACGGCCGCCACCGCGAAGGACATCGCGTCACCGGCCATGGCCCGCGCCGCTCCCGCCAGCCCGACCAGCAACGCCCCCAGCGCCGGCCCGGCCACCAGCGCGGCCGACTGCGTCGTCGCCAGCTTGCCGTTGCCGTCGGCCAGCTGCCCACGATCAACCAGCGACGGCAGGTAACTGGTGTAGGAGACCAGGAAGAACGCGCTCAGCGAGCTGGCCAGCAGCGCCACCGCGTACAGCTGCCCCAGCGCCAGAACCCCCGCCAGCTGCGCGGCCGGCACCCAGCCGATCACTGCCGCGCTGGCCAGATCACAGCCGATCATCACCCTGCGCTTGCTGACCCGGTCGGCCATCACTCCGGCCGGCAGCGCGATCAGCAGGTAAGCGGAGGTCGCCGCGGCCGACAGCAAACCGACCTCGAGCGCCGTGGCCCGGAGCACCACGATGGCCACCAGCGGCAACGCCAGAATCGTCACCTGCGAACCGATCTGGTTGACCGCCTGACCGCCCCACAACAGCAGAAAGTCACGATGGCGCCACAGTCCCGGTACCGTCTCGGCCGTCTCAGGCATCACCCCAACCTAATCGGCCTGGCGGTGGCCGGGTCAGATGCCGGTGTAGGAGACGACCTGGGTGCCGGCCGGGACGACCAGCCGGGTGCCGGAGGCGGCCGGGCTGGGGAAGCTGGTGGTGGGGGCGGCGTCCTTGGCGCGGAAGACCTGGTGGCCATCGGACAGCCGGTAGCCGGTCAGCGTGCCGTTCCGGTCGACGTCCCACACCACCCCGCCGGCGACGATCGGCGGGCCCGGGTTGCCGCCGGTCACCGACCAGGCGGTCTTCAGCTGGGGCTTGGCGCCGCCGGTGACCTGGACGGCCTGCAGGCTGCGGTAGCAGGAGAACACGACCGTGCTGCCGTCCACCGCGTCGCCGCCGAACCCGCCCTCGCAGACGCTGGCCGACGTCAGCTCCCCGCCGGTGCCACCCAGGCGGGTCCCGTTGAGCACGTAGCCGACGCCCTGCTTGCCGACCTCGAAGACCTGCCCGTTCGGCAGCAGGGCGGGGGCGGTCGAGCCGAGGTCCTGATCGTTGGCGGACAGCGACTCGTAGTTGGAGGGAGTGAACAGGCTCTGCACGGCCAGCGTGGGGCTGAGCCGCAGCACGCTGTCGGAGTCGGCCACCTGGTCGTACGGCATGCCGTTGCCGGTGGCCACGTACAGGCTGTTGTCGCGGACCGACTCCCCGGCCGGGGCCCAGATGCCGGCCTGGCGCTGGTTGTCGGTGGTGAAGCTGACCAGCGGGCCCGAGCCGGAGACGGGCGCGCCGACCACCCGGCCCTTGTAGTCCGAGCAGTCGCCGTACAGCCCGCCGAACGGCACGTACACCCGGCTCCCGAGCAGGGTCAGGGCACCGCGTTCCTGCTGGGCCTTGGGGTCGGTGCCGGACAGGTCGATGGTCCGCTGGGACTGCGTGCGGCCGTTCGCCAGGCTGAGCGCCCACAAGGTGTGGTGGTAGTCCGGCTGGGCGGTGAACGTGACCAGCCACAGCCAGCCGCCGGCCGGGTCGGCCACCGGCGTCCCGGTGATCCCCGACGGGTCGACGTTCCCGCACGGCAGGCCGGACGGCACCGGTGAGGCCAGGTGCCGGGTCCAGCGCACCGCGCCGGTGGCCGCGTTCAGCGCGTACACGGTGTCGTTCTCGGTGGCGATGATCACCGTCGAGCCGACGATCAGCGGCTGGGCGTAGACCGCGCCGTCCACCCGGGCCGTCCAGGCTTTGCGCACGCTGGTGGGGGCCGGGGAGCTGACCGAGACGCCGCTCCGGCCGGCGGTGCGGTCGTAGGTGGTCCAGTCGGCCGCCGCCGCGCCGGACGCGGTGGGGTCCGCGGAGACGGACGGGACGGACGAGGCGGGAGCGGCGCTGCTGGCCGCCGAGGCCGCTGGGCTGGCCGAGGGGCCCGGAGACGACGACGAGCACGCCGCCACCGCGGCCAGCGACGCGGCCAGCGCGGTCGCCAGCAGGCCGGCGCGGTGAGCCCGGCCCGGGTGGGTCAAGCGGGTCAGCTCAGTCACCCCATCTCACGGGTTGCCATCGCCACTGTTCGTACACGCTAGCGCCTGCGATACCCCTGGCGATGCCGGCCCTTTCAGGTTTTTCCAGAGCGGCCGGAACGGGGCTACGGCGTAACGTGGACGGGTGATGCAGGCGCGGTACCGGGCGCGGGCGGTGGTCAACCTGGTCAACGGGTCGACGGTGGCCGGGGTGCTGGTCGCGGGGGCGGGGCGGGCGCGGGTGCGGACGGGCCCGGACGGGCTGCTGGTGGCGGGCGGGTACCGGCTGCCGGTGCCGCCGGCCCCGGCCTTCTGCCTGGGCAACGTGCTGGTCACGCGCTGGCCGGACGAGGAATTTCGCGGTAACGGCCGGCTGTTCGCGCACGAGGCCCGGCACGCCAGCCAGTACGCCTGGTGCGGCGGGCTGGCCATGCTGCCGCTGTACGGGGTGGCGGCGCTGGTGTCGTGGGGGCTGACCGGGGACTTCGGGAGCAGGAACGTGTTCGAGCGGCAGGCCGGGCTGGCGGACGGCGGGTACTCGGCCAAGCCCCTGCGGCCCGCGCTGCGGCGCCATCAGGTCAGGGACAGGGCGGCCAGGGCGGCGTTGACGATGGAGCCGGGCAGCAGGTCGTTGAGCTCGTAGAGCTCGGGGACGCTGCCGGACTGGCCGAACTGGTCGACCCCGAGCGGCACCGACGGCACCCCGAGGGCGGACCCCAGCCAGGCCATCGCGTGCGAGGCGGCGTCGTGGACGGTGACGACCGGAGCGCGCTGCGGGAACGCCGCCCGCAGGGCGCCCGGGATCGACGGGGTGGCGGCGGTGCGGATGCCGTGCCGGAGCGTGCGCTGCCAGGCCGCGTGCAGCCGGTCCAGCGAGGTGATGTCGACGACGTGGGCGGCGATACCCTCCTCGGCCAGCTCGGCGGCGGCCGCCAGCGTCTCCGGCAGCACCGCGCCGGACGCGGCCAGGTGGACCTGGGGGGCGCCGGTCTCGGCCAGCGCGGCGGCGTCGACCAGCCGGTACGCGCCCGCCAGGACCTGACGGCGGAGCACCGCCTCGCCGGTCCGGGCCAGCGCCGCCGCGAACGGCGCCTGGTCCAGCGGGCGGGTGCTGAGCCGGAAGTAGTAGGCGCCGTTCTCGGCCGGCACCGCCGTCGTGGTCTGGGCCGGCCCGGACGCGATCCGGCCGAGCGCGTCGCACACCAGCCAGTCCACGGTGGTCGCGTAGGCGGGCTCGCAGAACGTCACGTTCGGCAGTTCGAGGCCGATCGACGGGGTGATCGTGGACTGGTGGGCGCCGCCCTCGGGGGCCAGCGTGATCCCGGACGGCGTGCCCGCGATCAGGAACCGGGCGCCGGAGTAGGCCGAGTAGATGAAGGCGTCCAGGCCGCGGCAGACGAACGGGTCGTAGACCGTGCCGACCGGCAGCAGCGCCTGCCCGGACAGGTCCCAGGCCAGGCCGAGCTGACCCAGCAGCAGGAAAAGGTTCATCTCGGAGATGCCGAGCTCGATGTGCTGGCCCTTGGGGCCCTCGGTCCAGCGCAGCACCGGGTCGTCGCGCCAGGACCGGCGCTCGGCCGGGGCGAACACCCCGACCCGGTTGATGAACCCGGCCAGGTTGGTCGAGGTGGCCACGTCCGGGGCCGACATGACCAGATAGGGGGCCAGCGCCTGGTCCCGGGACAGGCTGACCAGGGTCCGGCCGAACATCTCCTGGGTGGAGACCGGCTTGGTGCTGGAGGTGCCGGTGGAGGCGGGCACGGCCACCGGCGCAGCCGGCGTGCGGGGCTCGCGGCGCAGGGCCTCGCGGCGCTGGCTGCACAAGATGCCCGGGGCGGTGGAGGCGTCGAACCGGTCCCACTCGGTCGCCGGGGTCAGGCCCTGGGCGGCCCGGAACTCGTCGATCTGCTGGGATGTCAGCAGGGCCGAGTGGTTGCGCGGGTTGCCCGCGATCGGCAGCCCCCAGCCCTTGACCGTGTAGGCGAAGACCACGCTGGGCCGGGAGCGGACCTGGTCGCAGGCGGCGTAGGCGGCCAGCATGGTGGCCAGGTCGTGCCCGCCCAGGTCGGTGACCAGCGGGGCCAGTTCGTCGTCGGGCACGCCGGCCAGCACCCGGTCCACGCCGGGCCGGGCACCCTCGGCGAACCGTTCCCGCAGTTGCTCGCCGGCCAGGCCGAACAGCGACTGGTAGTGCTCGTTGGGCATGTTGTTGATCCAGGCCCGCAGGGCGCCGCCGTACGGCTCGGCGAACTTGGCCTCCAGCCGGCGCCCGTACTTGGCTTCGACCACGTGCCAGCCGGCCGCCTCGAACTGCCCCCGCCAGTGCGCGATGCGGACACCCGGCACCACCCGGTCCAGCGACTGGCGGTTGAAGTCGACCACCCACATCACGTTGCCGAGGCCGTGGGTGACCGGGTCGAAGATCGCTTCCCAGACGTTGCCCTCGTCCAGTTCGGCGTCGCCCAGCAGCGCCACGAACCGGGACCGGGGCCGGTCGCCGAAGTGCGCGTCCACGTACCGGCGGGCGACGGCGGCGAACAGCGGCGCGACCGCCCCGAGGCCGACCGAGCCGGTCGAGAAGTCGACCTCGTCCGGGTCCTTGGTCCGGGACGGGTAGGCCTGCAGGCCGCCGCGGGCGCGCAGCGTGGTCAGGTACTTGCGGTCCAGGTTGCCGAGCAGGTACTGGATCGCGTGGAACACCGGCGACGCGTGAGGCTTGACGCTGACCCGGTCCTGGTCGGTCAGGTACGCGAAGTACAGCGCGGTCATCGCGGTGACCAGCGAGGCGCTGGAGGCCTGGTGGCCGCCGACCTTCACCCCGTCCCCGGTCGACCGATCGTGGTTGGCCGCGTCCACCATCCGCACCGCCAGCCACAGCACCCGGCGCTCGATCTCGGCCAGCACGTCCAGGTCGACGGCGGTGCTGGCGGTCACGGCGGCGGTGTCGGGCAGCGCGTTGCCCGGCAGGCTGAGGTCAGTCATGCGTGGCTCCCTTTGCTCCCCCGCAGGGCGCGCGGGTCGTTCATCGTGCGGACCGCGCGGGCGGAGAACCCGGACTGGATCGACGCGAAGCTGAACATCGAGCCGATCGAGAACGCCGAGAACAGCGAGCCCATCGAGACGAACGAACCGATCGAGAGCAGAGAGCCCGCGGAGCCGATCGACAGCACCGAGCCGGACGAGCCGATGGAGAGGATCGATCCCGTGGAACCGATGGAAAGGATGGAGCCGGAGGAGCCGATAGACAGGAGCGAGCCGCCGTTGCTGTCCTGGCCTGGGTTCTTCGCCATGAGGGCATTGTGCAACGCCGGCCGGTCCCGGCGGAATGTCGGCGGGACTGATAGGACAGAGGCATGACCGATACGGGGATCCGGTACGGTGCGGTGCTGCCCGGCGGGACGGCACCGGAGCAGCTCCGCCAGGCCGAGCTGGCCGAGCAGGCGGGCTGGGACGGCGTGTTCTCCTGGGAGACCGGTTACGGCGTGGATCCGTGGTCGCTGCTGGCCGCGATCGCGGCCCGGACGAGCCGGGTGCGGCTGGGCACGATCTTGACCCCGCTGCCGTTCCGGCGGCCGTGGAAGGTGGCCAGCCAGCTGGCCACGCTGGACCAGCTGTCCGGTGGGCGGGCGATCCTGGCGGTCGGGCTGGGCGCGATGGACGAGCAGCTGCCGGACACCGGGGAGGAGCCCGACCTGCGGGTCCGGGCGGCCAAGCTGGACGAGGGCATCGACCTGATCCAGACGGTGTGGGGCGGCGGCGACCGGTACGACGGCGAGCACTACCACTACCGCAGCGGGCGGTTCGGCCTGGCGGAGATGGCGCAGCCGGTGCAGCAGCCGATCCCGATCTGGGTGGCGGCGCGCTGGCCGCGGCCCAAGTCGCTGCGCCGGGCGCTGCGCTGCCAGGGCATCCTGCCCGAGTTCGTGCCCGAGGGCCGGGAGCAGGGACCGGATGACGTGCGGGCGCTGCGGGCCTGGCTGGCCGAGCACGGCGCGCCGGGCGACCTGGACGTGGTGATCGACGGTGAGACCCCGGCCGACGACCCGGCCACGGCGGCGGCGCAGGTCAAGGCCTGGGCCGACGCGGGCACCAGCTGGTGGGTGGAGAGCCGCTGGGGTATGCCGGACACCCAGGATGAGCGGGTGCAGGCGATGACCGAGCGGCTGGCGGCCGGGCCACCGCGCGGTTAGGTCAGGCGCGGCTGGCCGGGAGCGCGTAGGGATGGGGCTCGCGGCGCAGCCACGCCCAGAAGCCGCGGCGCGGCGGGCGCGCCGTGAGGTTGCCGCTGCCGACCTGGCCGGAGACCTCGATCCGCAGCCGGACCGGGACGGCGCCGCTGTCCCACGGAGTCCTGACCTTGACGCCGCCGGAGCGGACGGCCACGTCGTCGGTGTCCACCACGATGCCCGGCTTGGTGATCAGGGTCAGGTTGCCGCTGCGCACGCTGGCGTCGATCTGCAGGATCGGCCAGATGATCTCGGCCTCGGTGAAGTCGAGCTTGACGTCACCGCTGCGGATCTTCACCTCCATCCGCTGCGGCACCGCCCAGTGGCCGTCGCGGCGCGCGTTGCCGCCGCCGCAGTCGATCCGCACCACCTCTTTGGGCCGCGCGGTCGTGCCCGGCGCGGCCGGGAGGTCGGCGACCAGCCGGGCCAGCTGGCCGTAGGTGCGGGCGGTGAGGGCAGCCTCCACCCGGTGTTCGAGCTCTTCGGCGTCCAGGCGGCCGTCACCGCCGGCCACCCGCAATTGTTCGACAATCTGGTCCCGGTCCTCGTGCGAGGCCCGCAGATTCTCCCGGGCCAGCACCTCACTCCGGGCCGCGTCACTCCTGGGCGCGTCCGGGGCCGCCTCATCCGCCATGGCCAAAACCTTAGAGGGAACCGGGCATATCGCGCACTCCGGCGAACGGGCTGAGACAGGAACGAGGCATGGCACCCGAACGGGCCCGGCTCAGGGGCCGGTGGTGTAGGGGCGGGGGTCGCCGCGCAGCCATTCCTTGAGGTTGCGGCGGGGCGGCCGGGCGGTCAGGTCGCCGACCGCGACCGTGCCCGTCACGGTGATGGTGAGAAAGGGCGGGACGGTGCCGGTCTCGGCTCCCGCTCCCTCGGCTCCCGCTCCCTCGGCGCTCGCGGCCCCGGCGGCCCGGCGGGCTCCCTCGGTCCAGGGCGCGTCGACCTTGACGGTGCCGTTGTCGACCATCAGGTCGCGGGTGTGGACGTCGATGCCGGGCCTGGTGATCAGGGTCAGGCTGCCGCCCCGGATGACGGCGTCGATGTCCAGGGTGGGCGAGGTGACCTCGGCCTCGGTGAAGTCGAGGACCACGCTGCCGCCGTCGACCTGGACGTCGAGCTGGGACGGGACCGTCCAGTGGCCGTCGCGCTTGGCGCTGTACAGCTCGGACCCGATCCGGTCGCGGTGCTCCGGCCCGGCCACCCCCGGGCTCAGCGGCGACTGGCCGGGCAGGTCGTCGACCAGGGCGGCCAGGTCACCGAGGGTACGGGCTGACATCGCGGCCGTGATCCGCTCGTCGACCTCGTCCGGGTCCAGCCGGCCCGCCAGGCCGGCCTGCTGCAGCTGCCGGACGGTGCGGGCCCGGTCGTGATGGGAGGCGCGCAGCAGGCCGGCGGCCGGCTGTCCGCCAGAATATGGTTCCGGAGACACATCAGCCATGAGGGCAAATTTAGTGGTGGACCAAGGGAGAAGGCGCGTGGCACTGGAGATCAAACGGCTGCACCTGTCCACCGTGACCCCGCCGGGGACCGACGCGCAGTGGCCGGTGCACGGGTTCGTGGTCACCTACCCGGGCGGCGCGGCGCTGGTGGACACCGGGGTGGGCGGGCCGCAGGGCCTGCTGGACGACTGGCGGGCGGTCAACGTGGCCGCGGCCGACGCGCTGGCCGCCCTGGACATGAGCCCGGCCGACATCAGCCTGGTGATCAACACCCACCTGCACTTCGACCACTGCGGGCAGAACGCGGTGTTCAGGCACGCCGCGTTCCACGTGCAGCGGGCCGAGCTCGCCCGCGCCCGCCGGGAGTCGCCCGGCCTGACCGACTGGTTCGACTTCGCCGGGGCCCGGTTCGAGCTGCTGGACGGGGACACCGAGATCGTGCCGGGCCTGTCGGTGATCACCACGCCCGGTCACACCGTCGGGCACCAGAGCGTGCTGATCCCGGGCGCGGACGGCGACGACCTGCTGATCGGCGACGCCGCCTACACGCCGCGACTGTACTCCGGCCCGGCCGGCCAGAAGCTGCCGCCGGGACAGGCCGAGGACCGGGACGCCTGGGAGGCCTCGCGCGGCCGGATCCAAGCCTCCGGAGCGGCCCGGGTGCACTTCTGCCACCACACGGACGTGATCCCCGCCTGAAGTGCGGGTTTAATCGGCGGTTGCGGGAAAGTCTCACCCCATGGCTACTCACCTGCGCTGCCTGGTCACCGGGGCTACGGGGTACATCGGCAGCCGGCTGGTGCCCGAGCTGCTCGCGGCCGGCTACACCGTCCGCTGCATGGCCCGCGATCCCGGCAAGCTGGCCAGGGCCCTGGTCCGGTGACGTCGAGGTGGCCCGGGCGGACGTGACCGACGCGGCCGCGCTCGGCGACGCCCTGGCCGGGTGCGACGTGGCCTATTACCTCATCCACTCGCTCGGCACCGGGCGGTCGTTCGAGCAGCGCGACCGGGCCGCGGCCCGGTCGTTCGCGGACGCGGCCCGCGAGGCCGGGGTGGGCCGCATCGTCTACCTGGGCGGCATGATCTCCGGCGAGCACGGCGACCTGTCGCCGCACCTGCGGTCCCGGGGCGAGGTCGGGGACATCCTGCTGGACAGCGGCGTGCCGACCGTGGCGCTGCAGGCGGCCGTGATCATCGGGAGCGGGTCGGCGTCGTTCGAGATGCTCCGGTACCTGACCGACCGGCTGCCCGCGATGATCACCCCCAAGTGGGTGGAGACCCGGATCCAGCCGCTCGCCGTCCGCGACGTGCTGCACTACCTGGCCGGCGCGGCCCGGCTGCCGGCCGAGGTGAACCGCCGGTTCGACATCGGCGGGCCGGACGTGGTCAGCTACGCGGAGATGATGCGGCGCTACGCGGCGGTGGCCCAGCTGACACCGCGGCTGCTGATCCCGGTGCCGGTGCTCACCCCGGCGCTGTCCTCGCACTGGATCGGGCTGGTCACCCCGGTGCCGCCCGGCCTGGCCAAGCCGCTGATCGAGTCGCTGCGGGTGGAGGTGGTGGCCGCCGACCACGACATCGAGCAGTACATACCGGACCCGCCCGGGGGGCTGCTGGGGCTGGACCGGGCCATCGAGCTGGCGCTGGCGCACACCCGCGCGGGCGACGTGTCCACCAGCTGGTCGCCGGCGGGAACGCCGGAGGCCCCGAGCGACCCGCTGCCGAGCGATCCGGACTGGGCGGGCGGCTCGCTCTACGTGGACGAGCGGACCAGCGTGGTCGACGCCTCCCCGGACGCGCTGTGGCGGGTCATCGAAGGGATCGGCGGGACCACCGGCTGGTACTCGTTCGGCACCGCGTGGGCGGCCCGGGGGGTGGTGGACCGGCTGCTGGGCGGGGCCGGGCTGCGGCGCGGCCGCCGGGACCCGGTGCACCTGCGGCCGGGTGACCCGCTCGACTTCTGGCGGGTCGAGACGGTCACGCCGGGCGAGCTGCTGCGGCTGCGGGCGGAGATGAAGCTGCCCGGGCTGGCCTGGCTGGAGCTGCACGCGGGCAAGGACGCCGACGGCCGGACCAGCTACCGCCAGCGGGTCATCTTCCAGCCGCGCGGCCTGGCCGGGCACGCCTACTGGCGGTCGGTCTCACCGCTCCACGGCGTCGTGTTCGGCGGCATGCTGCGCAACATCACCGCCGCCGCGGAAAAGGCCGGCACCCCGACCCGGTTCGAGCAGCAGGCGTCCTGACCCAGCTGGTTGCCGGGCGTGTTGCCCGGATGGGCCCGCGCGGCGTCGCACACTCACGTTTTGGCCTAACGTGATCGCCATGAACCGGCCCTTCGAGGTGATCTGCGAGATCGAGCCCCCCACCGGGCCTGACCTCAAGCACGCCCGTCATCAGATCGGGGTTCTCAGCCCGGTCGCCGATGCCTTCCTGATCCCGGACAACCACATCGGCCGCGCGACCGTATCCAGCATCGCGGTCGCGCACGAGGTACAGGCCATGGGCGGGAACACCATCGCCTGCCTCAACTCCAGGGACCGCAACCTGCTGGGATTCCGCCGGGACCTGCTCACCGCCGCCGCCTACGGCGTCAGCCAGTTCCTGTTCGTCTACGGCGACAAGCCCAGCTCAGGCGGGCGCACCAGCGACCTGACCGTCCGCTCGATGATCGACGAAGCCCGGAACTGCTCCACCGACCCGGTGTTCACCGGCGTCCCCCCGTGGCGGATCGGGGCCGCCGCCTCACCACGGCCCCTGCCCCGCTGGAAACAATCCGCCGACTTCCTGTTGACCCAGGTCAGCTACTCGGCCGAGGCCCAGCTACGCTGGCGCGACGCCAACCCCGTGGACATCCCGGTCTACGCGGGCGTCATGGTCCTGGCCAGCGCCCAGATGGCCCGCCGCCTCGCCGCCTCCATCCCCGACATCGACATCCCCCGCCGGCTCATCGACCAGGTCGCCGCCGACAAGGCCGCCGGGGTAGACGCCGCCTGTGAGCAGATCCGCCAGCTCCGCGACAGCGGAGCGTTCCACGGCGTCCACCTGGTCCCCGTGGGCCGGTACCGGGAAGTCTCAGCCCGCCTCGAACTCAGCGGGACTCGGCGGCGCGCTTGATGGCGGCCAGCGTGACCGGGATGCCGCCATGCGCGGCGCTGGTGCGCTCGGCGATCTGGGCCTCGGCGTCGTCGCCGTAGCGGCCGTGGAAGCCCTCGATGCCTTTGGGGAGGAAGTTCCAGCTCTCGGTGAGCTCGGTGCCGCCGTCGGCCGGGGTGAAGGTATAGCCCCAGCGGACCCAGCCGTTGTTGACCTCGAACGCGAACTCGCGGCCGGGGTCGGCCACCACCACCTGGGAACGGGTCTCCCAGGTGCGTTCGGGGGTCTGGTTGCGGCCGGTGAACCAGGCGCCCGCGCGCGGGCCGCCGCCATCGTCCCACCAGCAGGCCTGGCAGATCGGGCTCCACTCCCCCATCCGGGTCACGTCCGAGACCAGGTCATAGAGCCGGTCCGGCGGGCAAGCGACCAGGATCGACTCGCGGTAACTGAGCTCGCTCATGAGGCTCAGTATGGCTGTCAGGGCCGGGGCGGTCGCCGGCGGGCTGAGCCGGCGGGCTGAGGAGGCCGGTCCCGAGATGGGGGCTGGGGCGGTCCTGCCCGGCGATCTCCGGCGGGCTGAGGGGGTCCGGGTTCCGCCCGTCCGGGACCCGGCCACGGCCGGGCCGGATCGGCGGGATCGGCTCGCCGCCGTAGACCCGCGGGCCCGACCACAGGGCCTGCACCGCGTCGACCGCGCCGGCCAGCAGGTAGGCGGATTGCTCGTAGTTGAGCCGCCAGCCGACGAAATCCGGCCAGGCGTCGGCCGGGTCCCGCTCCAGCGGGAAGTCGACCTCCTTCAGCCGCTGGACCGCCGTCACGAACTCCTCATAGGTCAAGGTGATCTGCCCGTTCGGGTCGGCTTCGTCCGGGACGTCGAAGCCCATGGCCTGGGCGACCCGCCGGAAACACTCCAGGCCGCTGCGCAGGCACAACCGGGCGGGCACCACCGGCGCGGTCTTCGGGGACAGCGCCAGGAACATGGCGGCCGAGTCCATGACCGCCAGCAGCGCGGTGACCCAGGACGACAACGGCCGGGGCGACCGGAACCGGACCAGGGTCAGGTAGGTGGTGTGGCTCTCGGCCACGTCGGCCGCCCACCGTTCCCACTGGGCGTACAGGTCGGGCATGGTGTCGATGGTCGACACCCCCGAACCCAGCGCGTAGTGGGTGCGGGCCAGCAGCTCCGGGCCCCAGGACGGCACCCCGGCCCGGGCGTTCAGCAGCGCGACGTCGGTCTCGCGGCGGTTGAAGGCCCCGTACAGGGTGGGCAGGTAGGCGATCTGCAGGGTGAGGACGACCAGCCCGGTGCCGGCGGCCAGGAACACCATCACCGACGGCACCGTGCCCGGCGGCACGTCGAAGCCCAGCGTGAACAGGGACGATCCGGCCGTGATGAAGGCGGCCGTGACGCCGCGGGACTCGAACGGCCACAGCAGCAGCGAGAAGCCCAGGTAGACCACGACCAGCCAGATCGCGAGCTGGCCGAGCAGGATCGCGGCACCCTGGGTAGCCAGCACCCGGTCGCGGCGGCGGAAGTCATGGATGTGCCGGATCACCATCTGGTACGAGCTGTTGACGCAGCGGTCGGCGATCCGGGTCAGCCGACTGGCCACCTGCCGGGGCACGATCAGCGCCCCGATCACGCTGCACCAGACGATCACCACCAGCGAGCCGCCCGCCACCGCGGCGATCACCCTGCCCCAGACCGGGACCACCATACGTTCTCCTGGTTGATCGGCGCGATATGACCCTACCGTGCCACGTTCGGCATCACGGCGGGTCGTTGAGGGCGGCGCACAGCCGGGCCACCGCGCCGCTGAACGCGTGCTCGGGCGGCGAGCCGTACCCGACCACCAGCGCCTGGCGGCCGGGGCGCCCGGGTGGCGCGGCGGCCGCGCGGTACACGGCCAGCCCGTCGACGTCCAGGCCGCGGGCGGCCGCCCGGCCGGTCACGTGCTCCTCGGTCAGGCCCGGCGGCAGCTCGCAGAGCGCGTGCAACCCGGCCGCGATGCCGGTCACCCGGACCCGGGGCGCCTCGCGGCCGAGCGCCGCGGCCAGCCGGTCGCGGCGGCGGCGATAGGCCAGCCGGGACCGCCGGATGTGCCGGTCGTAGCCGCCCGAGGCGATGAACTCGGCCAGCGTCAGCTGGTCCAGGCGGCTGCCCGGCCCGGCCGCCAGCTCCCGGGCCGCGGCGACCTCCCGGGCCAGCGGCGCGGGCAGCACCAGCCAGCCGAGCCGGAACGCGGGGGCCAGGGGTTTGCTGGCCGATCCGGCGTACACCACGTGCTCGGGGGCCAGCGCCTGGACCGCGCCGACCGGCTGCCGGTCATAGCGGAACTCCCCGTCGTAGTCGTCCTCGATGACGAGGCCGCCGGTGTCGCGGGCCCACTCCACCAGTTCGGTGCGGCGGCCGGGGCCCAGTGCGGCGCCGAGCGGGAACTGGTGGGCGGGGGTGACCAGGATGGCGCTGGCCCGGCCGGCCTGGCTGACCACCGCCCCGTCGCCGTCCACCGGCAGCGGGGCCAGCCGCAGCCCGGCCGCGACGGCGGTGGCCCGGGCGCTGGGCAGTCCGTACTCCTCGACCGCGAGCGTGGTCGCGCCGCGCGCCCGCAGTACCCCGGTCAGCAGCGCCAGCCCGTCGGCGAAGCCGTCGCATACCACGATCCGGTCCGGGTCGGCCCGCACCCCGCGGGCCCGGGCCAGGTAGCTGGCCAGTACCGCGCGCAGCTCCGGGCGGCCCTGGGGATGGCCGTAGCCGAGAGCCTGGCTGGGTGCGGCGCTGAACGCGCGCCGGGCCGCCGCCAGCCAGGCCGCCCGCGGGAAGGCGGACAGGTCCGGCGAGCCTGCCTTGAGCGTGTAGCGCGGCGGCCGGGCGTCTTGCGGGCCGGGCGGGGCCGCGGCCACGTCCGGGCGAACGGCCGGGCGGGAGCGAGCAGCCGGCCCGGGGAGCCGGGCGACCCGGTCGGCGACCCGGGTGCCCGAGCCCTGGCGCGCGGCCAGCCAGCCCTCGGCCACCAGCTGGCCGTAGGCCTCGGCCACGGTATTGCGGGCCACGCCCAGGTCGGTGGCGAGCGCCCGGGAGGACGGCAGCCGGGTGCCGGGTCCGAGCCGCCCGGTCCGGACCGCGTCCCGTAGCGCCGCCTCCAGCCGGGCCCGGATGCCGTGACCCGTCCGGCTCGCCTCCCGGTTCAGGTCCAGGTGCAGGTCGACACCCGAAGTGGCCCAACCTTTTTCCATAAAAATGGACCTTACTCTTGGGCCGGTTGGCTTCTAGCGTGGAGGCATGACGAACACCGAAACCACCACCCAGATCCCGGTCCGGCTGGACTTCGACACCCACGCGGCGGGCTTCTCCCGGGCCATGAGCCACCTCGACCGGGCCGCGATCAAGGAGCTCGACCGGGTCGACTTCGACGCCAGGCTGCGCGAACTCGTCCGGGTCCGGGCCTCCCAGATCAACGGCTGCGCCTACTGCATCGACATGCACACCAAGGACGCGCGCGCGATCGGCGAGACCGAGCAGCGCCTGTACGCGCTGCCCGCCTGGCGGGAGACCCCGTACTTCAGCGAGCGGGAACGGGCCGCGCTGGCGTTCACCGAGTCGGTCACCCTGCTGGCCGGTGAGCACGTCCCGGCCAGCGACTACGACGCGGTGGCGGCGCAGTTCAGCCCGGACGAGGTGGCCGCGCTGGTCAGCCTGATCGTGACCATCAACGCCTGGAACGCGATCAGCGTCGCCACCCGCGCCTGGGAGCCGGGGACGTATCAGCCCTGAGTGAGCATGACCTTCCAGGGGCGGACCGACACGTCGAGGAACCCGCTGGCCACCGAGGCGTCATCCTCCGTGGCCAGGCGGCGGGCCTGGTCCAGCTGGTTCGCACCGGGCAGCCGCAGGACGGTCATCCCGGCGCCGTCCTCGTCGGTCAGCGGGCCGGCCGGGCCGGTGCAGCAGCGCCACCCAGGTCTCGCCGGCCGGGTCCGGCTCGCCGCCGGGCGGGGGCAGCAGGGTGGCGAAGTAGCCGCCGTAGCGGCCGAGCACCACCGGCCAGCCCTCGTCGTACTCGGCCCGGGCGGCGGCCGGGTCGTCGAAGCTTTCCCAGCCGCGGTGGACCAGCGTGACCAGGGTCTGCCCGGCCGCGGGGCCGGCCGGGGCGAAGGTGACCTCGACGTGGCTGGCCCGGTCGGCGGTCTGCCCCGGAATTGGCCAGGGTGACGGTGCCGCCGGCCCCGTAGACGCTGTGCTCGGTCACCGGCCACCAGCGGCCGATGTCGTCGGTGAAGACCTCGAACGCGGTCGCCGGGTTCGCGTCGACCAGGATCTCCCGGCGGATGGGCGGGACGGTGCTCACGGGCGGCTCCTGCTCTGGCGGCGGCTGACCTCATCCGCGTACGCCGCCAGCACCGTGTCCCAGGTGGCGGTCAGCCACTGCTGAGCGGCGGCCAGGCCGCCGGGGGCCAGCGCGTACAGGTTGCGGGTGCCCGCGCTGCGGTGCTCGATTAGGCCCGCCTCGCTGAGCACCCGCAGGTGCTTGCTGACGGCCGGGCGGCCCACCGGCAGCCGCTCGGCCAGCCGGCCAACCGGGCTCGGCCCGTCGTGCAGCAACTCCAGGATGCGCCGGCGCACCGGCTCACCCAGCGCGTCGAACACGGCCTCGGCAGCTTGGTCACTCATCAGTAACCGTTACTCTAGAGCAACGGTTACTCGTCAGCAACCGTTATCTGCGGGTCGTGGCGGACCGGGAAGTTGACCGAGGCGGCGATGAAGCAGCGGGCGCTGGCCAGCTCGTGCAGGCGCAGCGCGTCCGCGGTCATGCTCGGCGCCCGCACGGTCACCCGGGGCCGCAGCACGACCTCGGTGAGGTGGCCGCCGCCGCCCGCGGTCTCGGCCATGGTGCCGTGGGCGTCGTCGGTGTAGCCGGTCACCACCACGCCCGCCTCCGCGCACACGTGCAGGTAGGACAGCAGGTGGCACTGGGACAGGGCGGCGGTCAGCAGCTGTTCGGGGTTCCAGCGGTCACGGTCGCCGTGAAAGGCCCGGTCCGCGCTGCCGGCGATCGGCGGGCAGCCGGGCGCGCTGACCTCGTGGTCGCGGCCGTAGGCCTTGTAGCCGCTGGTGCCGCGGCCGCGGTTGCCGGTCCAGGTCACCGTGGTCTGGTAATGGTGGGTCCGGGGCACGGCTCAGCCGTCCAGCACGCCGCGCAGGACCTGCGCCTCGCGGCGCAGGCTGCCGGCCCGGTCGGCGTGGCCGGTCCGCTCGTACTGGCTGGCCGCGGTCTCGCGCTCGCTGACCTCGGCCTCGACGATCTGCCGGACCTCGGCCGGGCTGAGCGCCCGGCGGGTCACCTCGGTGGCCCCCGCCCCGGCGGCCGCCTTGGCCACGTAGGCGCTGCCGCCCGGCGCCGCGGCGGGCACCCCGGGCGGGTCAGCCGGGACCGCGCTGGCGTTGCCGATCGCGGCGAGCGCCGAGCGCACCGCGAACGCCGCGAGCACGTCCCGGGTCTTCAGCGCGTCACGCAGCGCCGCCCGCAGCCGCCCCTCGAGATCGCCAGCCGCCTTGTCATCGGAGTCCACACCAGCCACGGTATCGCCGCCCGGGCGCTGGCGGTCAGGCGTCGCGCGCGAGCCAGGTGCAGACGCAGGCCTCGTTGCCCTCGGGGTCGGCCAGCACCCAGAACGCGGGCGCCTCGGAGTCGTTGACCAGCCGCCCGCCGGCGTCCAGCGCGGCCTGAATCCGGCGGCCGGCCTCGTCGTCCGGCACCACCACGTCGAAGTGGATCCGGTTGCGCTGGGGGCGGGGCTCGTCCATCTGCTGGAACCAGAACGTCGGGCCCTGGCCCACCGGGTCGGCCAGCCCGGCGCCGGGGCCCGTGCCGCCGCCGCCGGGCTCGTCGCCGTAGCCGAGGACCGCCTTCCAGAACGGGCGGATGGCCGGGATGTCGAGCGCGTCGATGGCGATCTCCAGCACCTGGACCGACCGTGGGCCGTCCCCGTCCACCTCGGGCTCGGTGAGCAGGCCCAGATCATCGACGGCGGCGGAGATCCGCTGGGCGGCGGCGGTCTCCGCTGGCCCTACCCAGCCGTCCGGCCGGGACTGCAGGCTGAGCACCACCCGGTCCGGCCGCAGGTCCAGTGACAGGCTGCCGCCCGCGTCACCGGCCACGTCGGTGACCACCCGGGCCACCTCGGCCGCCTCGGCCGCCGAGTCCACCAGAACCGACGTGCGGATGACGCCCACCACGAGGCGCCAGCCGTCGCCCGCGACGGCGTCGGAGATCTGCTCTCGGGTGAGCCGGGTGGCATCGGTGGCCTGATCGGTCATGGTGCCATCTTGGCACGGCCGCCCGGGCCGGCATGATTAGAACGATGTGCGGGGGTATGGCTGTTATCACCGGGCAGACGGGCCAGCGGTTTATTGGCCGCTGGCCCGCCCGCCGGGGTATGCCGTGGGTACAGGGGAAACCTACGGCAAGGGTGAACCTAGTGCCGCCGGGGACGGGTCAAGGTACCCGGGGCTGACGAAGCTGCTGATCAGCAGCCGTCGTAGGCAGACCAGTTGCTCTGACCGCCCTGGGCGATCGCGTTGTTGAACACCTGGTTCTGCTCGGCCACGGAGGCGTTGCCGAAGCTGGAGGCAGAGCCGCCGTACTCCTGCCAGGTCGACGCGCTGAACTGGTAGAGGCCGTAGTGACCGCTGCCGTTCATGACCTGGCTGTTGCCACCCGACTCGCGCGAGATGACGCACGACTGGAACGAACCCGAACCCGAGTAGCTCGCCGCGGGCTGGCTCGCCGCGGGGTGAGACTCGGTGGTGACCTGCGCCGGCGCCTGCGCCGGCGCCTGCGCCGGCGCCGGCGAGGCGGTGCTGACGTGGGACACCGGAGCCGGGGCGGCGATGGCCGGGGCAGCCGGAATCTTGGCCGGCTTGGCCGGGACCTTCAGCTTCTGGCCGATGGAGATCTCGTTCGCCGACTTGATCTGGTGGCGGTTGGCGTAGTAAAGCACCGGCCACGCCGCAGACTCGTTGTACACCTGCTTGGCGATCTTGGAGAGCGAGTCGCCCTGCTTGACCGTGTACGTGCGGGCAGCGGTGGTGCTGGCCGGCTTGGCCTGGCCCTGGGCGGCGGCGGTCCGTACGTCCGCCAGCAGCTTGGGCAGGCTCACCGAGCCGGCCGTGGCCGCGCTGTGGTTCACATCAGCGGTGTGAGTGGTGGCCGCACCAGCCGGTGACGCCGACATGCAAAACGCCGCGGCAACGCCCACCACGGTGGGGGCAGCGGCGATGATCGGCAGTCGTTTCCGAGCGTGTTTTCCTAGGGCGCCCAAAGGGCTCCTTCCCGAACAGTTCGCACTCACGAGGAAGACCGTGCAGCGTGTTATGAATCTGCACGTGCTGCTGCACGGTCTCTGGAGCGCCTGACAACACGGCAGCGTAAAGGCCCGCTGGACATTTCCGCAAAACTTTGGCAAAAGTCGGTTAGGCCGCAGGCACGGGCGAGCCGGCCATAACCGTCGTTGGCACCGCTTTCACGCAGGCGTAAATTCACCTGTTCTCCGGCGGCTGTTCAGCAGCCCGCCGAGCCGGGAACGCCCAGGTCAGCGACGGTAGAGAGCGATACCGGATGCCAGCTTGCCAGATCACGATTCGGCGCGATTGCGCACATAGTTACGTAGACGTAATCTGCGGGAAATGTTATCTGCGCCACACTGGCCCTGAAACGGCCCTGATCTGTGGGAGGCGATGGATGGCTGAGCTGCTCGTCGGTGCCGATCCGTCGGACACGCACCAGAAGGCACTGCAGATCAACCTCGACCCTCGCTGGTACGGAACGATCGCTGAGATCGGGGCCGGCCAGGAGGTGGCGCGCTGGTTCTTCCGGGTCGGCGGGGCGGCCGGCACGGTGGCCAAATCCATGTCCGCGTACGACATGGCGGTCAGCGACGCGGTCTACGGCAAGGCCGACCGCTACGTCTCCTCCACCCGCCTGCAGGGCATGCTGGACAAGGAGTTCGCGCTCAACGTCGAGCGGCTGGACTCCGAGCGCGGCGACGACAACTGCTTCTTCGCGTTCGCCGACACCGTGGTGGCGCGCAGCTACTCGGGCGGCAACGAGTGTCACGGCTGGATGGGCGTCAAGTTCCAGGCCCAGCAACACGACGAGCCCAGCCAGATCGTCATGCACGTGCGCATGCTCGACGTGGAGGCCTGGCTCCAGCAGGAGGCGCTCGGCATCGTCGGGGTCAACCTGCTGTACGGGGCGTTCTTCCACCACCACGAGGCGGACAAGCTGATCGAGAGCCTCCTGCACCGGCTGACCACCGGCCGCATCGAGATCGACATGATCGAGTTCCGCGGCATCGAGTTCCGGCGGGTCGACAACCGGCTGATGGCGCTCAAGCTGGTCCAGGTCGGGCTGAGCGGGGTGGCCATGTTCGGCCCCGACCGGGAGGTGCTCCAGCCCAGCGAGGTGCTGCGCAAGCACCCGGTGCTGGTCGAGCGGGGCAGCTTCCGGCCGCCGACCCACGTCAACCTGGACATGCTGGAGACGGCCCGGGCCCGGTTCATCGATGACCCGGCGGTGGCGGGCAAACCGGTGCTGTGCCTGACCGAGATCACCATGCGCAACCTGCTGGCCGGCGGGGCCGACGTGGACCGGCGGGACTTCATCGCCCGGGCCGACCTGCTGGCCGCCTGCGGCATGACCACGCTGATCACGGACTACTTTGACTACTACCGGCTGGCCGCCTACATCGCCGAGCGGACCAGGGAGCGCATCGGCATCGTCATGGGCGTGCCGAGCCTGATCGACCTGTTCGACGAGAAGAACCACGCCCAGCTGCCCGGCGGCATCCTGGAGAGCTTCGGCCGCCTGTTCAAGAACGACCTCAAGCTGTACGTCTACCCGCTGCAGCCCTCGCCGGACGAGGAACTGGTCACGGTGGACCACATCAAGGTCCGGCCCGAGCTGCAGCCGTTGTACGACTATCTGTGGGGCCGGGGCAGCTTCGTCCACCTCGCCAACTTCAACCCCGAGTACCTGACGATCTTCAGCCGCGACGTGCTGCGCCGGATCGCCGCCTGTGACGACTCGTGGGAAACCATGGTCCCGGCCGAGGTCGCAGAGCTGATCAAGAAGCGGTCGTTCTTCGGCTACTCCAAGCCCGTTCCTGAGTAGCCCGCGCCCGCACGCCGGGCCCGGGCTGGCTGCCCGGGCCCGTGCGGGTGCCTGCCGGGGTCAGCCGGTCTGCGGCTGGCTGATGTTCGCCATCCACTGGATGCCGAACTGGTCGGTGAGCATGCCGAACTCGTCGCCCCACATCATCTTCTGCATCGGCATGGTCACGTTCCCGCCCGCCGAAAGCTTCTCGAAGTAGCCGCGCAGGGCTTCGTCGTCACCGCTGAGGCTGACCGCGAACCCGGCCGCCGGCTCGTACTGCATGTGGCTGGGCACGTCCGAGGCCATCAGCGTGTAGCCCGAACCGGTCTGCAGCTGCCCGTGCATGATCTTGTCGGCGTCCGCGCCCTCGGCCGCGCCGAGCTCTCCGAACGTGCTGAGCGTGAGCTCGCCGCCGAACACATCCCGGTAGAACTCCATCGCCTGCCGGGCGTTGCCGTTGAAGTTGAGATACGGATTCAGCAAAGATGCCATATTTCCCCCTAGGCCCCCGTCCGGGACGGGCGGGATCGAAGTGACGTGCGTCACGCCCAGCCTAGAGTGACCCCGGGCAGCCGGTCCATGCTCAGCCACAAATATCGGTATTAATTTCGAAATAAAAACGGGACCTGGATGCGATGGGCCGGGCGGGCTGGTGGTCGCTCGTGGTCTCACGAGGGCGGGAGCCTCCACCACACGGGCGCCGGCTGGCGGCCTGCCCCAACACGGTCAAAGGCCTCCGGCGGGGTACTTCGGGCTCCGGGGTGGAGCCAGGCCAGCAACAGGTGTGCTGCGGCGTGCCACCCTCAGCTCTCAAGTCACATGCGTTTCAAGATCCATTGCTCGGTTACGTTGACGGCTCTATTCACTGAAAACGCAACCGAGCAATGGATCATGACCGGGGTCCAGCCGGCGCCTGAGGCTCTTGGGTTTGGGGTGGCACAGGAGGCTCCGACTGGTGCCGGCGGCGGGGTCCGGCGGGACGCTGAAGGCATGAGCCGCTCAGATGGCGGGGGTCTGCCAGACGGAGACGTGGCTGGAGCTGGCCGAGGTGAACGGGCGCTGCTCCCAGCCCTCCCAGCGGGCGGCCGGCGTCATCCCGGCCAGCCGGGCCATCAGGTCCAGCTCGCTGGGCCAGGCGTAGCGCAGGTCGACCGGGTAGGTCTGCACGCCGTCGGCCCGCAGCATCATGTGCCGGGAGCGGAGCCGCTGGCTGGCCCGGTCGTGCAGGGTGGCGCTGAGCCGGGTCGCGTCCTGGTCGAATCCGTCCACCCGGACCCGCTGCTGGCCGTTGCCGTACAGGGACAGGTCGGGGACGAAGGCTTCCATCACGAACGCGCCGCCCGGCCGCAGGTTCGCCGCCACTCCTGCGAAGCAGCGGACCTGGTCTTCCTGGGTGAGCAGGGCGAAGAACGTATTGAACACCACGTACACCAGCCCGTAGGGGCCGCCCGGCGCCTGCACGCCGGCGAAGTCCCCGATGTGCACGGCCAGGCCGGCGCCGCCCGGCTTGGCCTGGAGCCGGGCCACCATCTGGGCCGACGCGTCGATGCCGTCCACCCGGATCCCTCGCGCGGTCAGCGGCAGCGCGATCCGCCCGGTCCCGATGCCGAGCTCGAGCGCGGGCTGCTCCCCCGCCCAGGCGGCCAGGAACTCCACCACCGGGCCAACCGGATCCCGTTCGCCGTGCCAGTCGTCGTACACGTCCGCGATGCGGTCCCCGTACTCCGCGGGGTCGCCTGCTGCCGCCGGGTTCATGGCTCCCAGCCTTCCAGCCCCTGGCCGGCCCGGCATCTGATTTACGCCGTGTTCAAGCGGGGCTGGCCCAGGCCGATGACGCAGAAGATGACGCAGAATGGGCCTCATGGACGAGGAGGTTCAACGGTACGTGGACGGGATCGCGGCCGGGCACCGGGCGCTGTTCGACCGGATGAACGGGCTGATCCTGGGGGCCTTCCCGGACGCGGTGGTGAAGCTGTCCTACAAGATCCCCAGCTACTGGACGGGTAAGCGGCGCCGGCTCTATGTCGGGGTGTGGAAGCACGGGCTGTCGGTGTACGGGTGGCCGCAGGGCGCGGAGGCGGCCTTCATCGCCCGGCATCCAGAGCTGAAGACCAGTAAGGGGACGATCCAGCTCGGGCCCCGGGACGCGGCCGGTATCAGCGACGGCGAGCTGCTGGAGCTGGTGCGGGCGGCGCTGGCGGGAGACGACGATGCCCACTGAGCTGGAGCCGCTGGTGGCGCTGATGCCGTTCGCGGCCGAGCTGGGGATAGTGCTGGAGGAGGCCAGCGCCGAGCGGGTGGTGGCCCGGCTGGACTGGGCGCCACGGCTGTGCACCGCGGGCGGGATCCTGCACGGCGGGGTGCTGATGTCGCTGGCCGACAGCGCCGGGGCGCTGGTGGCGTTCCTGGGCCTGCCGGAGGGGGCCACGACCGCCACCGTCGCCTCCGCCACCCAGCTGATGCGGCCGGTCGTCGCGGGCACGGTCCGGGCGGTGGCGGTGCCGCTGCACCGGGGCCGGACCATGGTCACCGCCCAGACCAGCTTGTACGACGACCGGGAGCGGCTGGTCGCGCAGACCACGCAGACGCAGACGCAGACGGTGCGGGCGTAGCGGCCGGGCCGCCGGGCCCGGTCAGGAGTAGTTGCGGAAGGCGGGCCAGGCGGCGGCCCAGCTGGACCGGAGGCCGGTGGCCAGGTAGACCGGCGCGCCCTGTTCGTCGTCGTCCGCGCCGAGGCCGTTGTCGAAGGTGGCGACCTGGCGGACGTGGGTGAACTCGCGGCGGAGCAGGGCCGGGTCGACGTTGACGGCGATGGCGGCGGTCCGGCCGGCTGGCGGCGGCCCCCACAGCCAGAAGTTGTTCTGGCCGCTGTAGGCGGTGGGCAGCCCGTCGGCCGCGCCGTAGCGGGCCAGCGCCCCGGCCTCGCCGTAGTTGCCGGTCAGGATCGTGGTCCGGGCCTGCTGGGCGGCGGGCAGCGCGTGGTACTGACGGGCGATCAGCGCGACCTGCTGGGGCCAGCCGATGCTCTCGGCCAGGTCGTAGTTGATCTTCTGCAGCGGCAGCGTGTGCAGGGCCCGGGCGGGCAGGACCGGCAGCCCGATCGGTGAGCCGATGGCCGCGCAGAGGAGCATGATCGCGCCCAGGCGGGGGGCGCTCAGCCGGGTCCTGCCCTGGAGCCGGCGGGTGGCCAGCCAGCGCTCGGCCGCGACCCCGCCCGCCGCGAACAGGAACGTGTAGGCCCCGCCCGGGTAGTAGGGCTTGCCGCCCAGCACGAACTGCGCCACGATCACGATCGCGCAGGCCAGGCCCAGCGGGCGGAACGGCCGGGCGGCCGGGTTGCGCAGCGCCCAGACCAGGCCGGCCAGCCAGATCGGGGTCAGCGCGGGGCCGGTGTACAGGACCTGCGCGGGCCAGTAGCCGATCCGGTTGGCCCCCGCCTGGGTCTGCAGCGCGCGGAACACGTCCAGGTTGGGCCAGCCGTTCATGGCCTGCCAGACCAGGTCGGGGGCGGCCAGCGCCAGCGCCAGCAGCGCGCCGGCCAGCAGGTAGCGGCTGCGCAGCAGCTGCCGTTCGCGGGTCACCAGCAGGCCAGCGGCGACCGCCGCGACCAGGAACCCGATGTTCCACTTGGCCTCGGCTCCGACGCCCACGCTGGTCCCGATGGCCAGCCACCAGCGCGGATTCCGGCTGGCCAGCAGCCGGGTGAGGAGCAGCAGGGTGATCGCCCAGAACACCAGGTCGGGCGTTTCGGTGGTCAGCTCGTGGGTCACCCCGAGGTACTCACCGCAGGTGGCGGTGGCCAGGGCGGCCAGGATCTGGCCGGTCCGGCCTGCGCCGAGCTGACGGCTCATGGCGGCCGTAACGACGATCAGCGCGGACATCGCCAGGGCAGGCAGGACGCGGAAACCGGCCAGCGTGTTGCCGGTGGCGAGCTGGCCGAGCCGGGCGAGCAGCGGGGTGAGGGCCGGCTGGTCGACGTAACCGAACGCCAGGTGGTGCCCGGCGGCCAGGAAGTACAGCTCGTCGCGGACGTAGCCGTAGCGGGCGCTGACCGCCAGCTCCAGCCCGAAGGCGCCCGCCGCGATCAGCGCGATCCAGCGGGTAGGGGCGAAGGTGAGCGTGGGCGTCTGGTCCGGGGCGGACCGGCGCGGGCTGCCGATGGTCATCATGGCCACCATCGTGGCCGCGCGGGTGCCCCGGGCACATCGAGCGGCCGGGCGATCTGGCTGCTCGGCCGCGAGCCGGACCGGGCGCGGTTAGCGGCGGTGCCTCTCCCCCGGACGGATGAGCCGGCTGCTCAGCCGCGCGGCCGATCCGCGGCCAGGGGTGCGGCCCGTAGCATCGACTCGTGCACACGGCGGCCGCGCGGCTCAGCAGGTTCCCGCAGTCGCTGGTCGCGCGCGCGAACCGGTGGCCGCGCGCCCGCCAGGAGTTCGCGCAGGACCTGACGCTCGGCCTGGTGCTCGCGGTGATCAGCGTCTTGTCGCTGCTGCCGTACCGGGCCCAGCAGCATCCGCTGTGGCTGGCCTATTTCCTGGTGGTGGCGGAAACCCTGCCGCTGGCCGTGCGGCGGCCCTACCCGGTGCTGGCGATGTTCATCATCGGGGCCGCCCGGGTCACCTATGACCAGGTGGGGTTGGTGTTCGCGCCGTTCCCGCTGGGCCCGGCGATCGCCTTCTACACGGTCTTCGACCGGAGCGGCCTGCTCTGGCGCTGGCTGACGGCCGCGATCGCGGTGGCCGGGGTGTCGGTGTCGCTGGCCGCACCCGGTCACAACGAGCCCTACGACGCGATCACCCAGGCCTTCATCTTCCTCACGGCCGGGATCGCCGGCCTGCTGACCCGCGCCCGGCGGGCCACGCTGGCCGCGGCCGAGAGCCGGGCCGCGCGGGCCGAGGCCGAGCTGGACCGGGAGGCGTCGCGGGCCGCGGCCCAGGAACGGGTCACGATCGCCCGCGAGCTCCACGACGTGGTGGCCCACCACGTCAGCCTGATGGCGGTGCAGGCGGAGGCGGCCGCCTCGCTGCTGCCGGCTCAGCCCGAACGGGCCAAGGGCTCGGCCGATATCATCAGCGACACCGCGCGCGCCGCCCTGTCCGAGCTGCGCCGCCTGCTCGGGGTGCTGCGCAGCCCGTCCGAACGGCTGGAGACGGCCCCGGCCGCGTCCCTGGACGAGCTGGGCGGCGTGCTCGACCAGGTACGAGGGCCGGCCTGGCGGTCGACTTCGAGGTGGTGGGCACGCCGGCGCGGCTGGCGCGCGGGGTCGATCTGACCGCTTTCCGCATCATCCAGGAGGCTCTGACCAACACGATCCGGCACGCGCACGCCACCCGGGCCTCGGTCACCGTGAGCTACGAGCCCGGGTACGTCACCGTGTCCGTGGCCGATCCTGGCCCGGGGCGGGGCCCGGCGCTGGACGGGCCCGCCCGCCCGGCCGCCGCGCTGGCCGGATCGGGGCTGGGTCTGGCCGGCATCGCCGAGCGGGTCGCCTCGTGCGGCGGCCAGCTGTCGCTGGGACCGACCCCGGCCGGCGGCTTTTCCGTCACCGCCCGGCTGCCGGTGCGATGACCGCGCCAGCGCCGCCGGGACCGCCGGGGCCGCCGGGGCCGATCCGGGTGCTGGTCGTCGACGACCAGGAGCTGGTCCGGTCCGGGTTCTGCGTGATCCTCGACGCCGCCGACGGCATCAGCGTGGCGGGCGAGGCGGCCAACGGGGAGGCGGCGGTGGCCGCGGTGGCCGGCACCCGTCCCGACGTGGTGCTGATGGACATCCGGATGCCCGGCATGGACGGCCTGGAGGCCACCCGGCAGATCACCGGAGCGCAGGCAACGGCGCCGGTGCCCAAGGTGGTCATGCTCACCACGTTCGACCTGGACGACTACGTGTACGAGGCGCTGCGGGCGGGGGCCAGCGGCTTCCTGCTCAAGGACTCGCCACGGCACGACCTGATCGCCGCCATCCGGGCCGCCGCGGCCGGGGACGCCCTGCTCGCCCCGTCGGTGACCCGGCGGCTGATCGAGGCGTTCGCGCACCGGCCGGCCGCCGCCAGCCCCGCGCCCTCCCGGGTCGCCTCGCTGACCGCCCGGGAACGGGACGTCCTGCTGCTGCTGGCCCGCGGCCGCAGCAACGCCGAGATCGCCACCACCTTGTTCGTCAGCGAGGCCACCGTCAAGACCCACGTCGGCAATGTGCTGGCCAAACTTGGCCTGCGCGACCGGGTGCAGGCGGTCATCCTCGCCTACGAGACCGGCCTGGTCGTCCCGGGCGACCCCTCCGCCTAGGGCAGCAGGCGGCTGGCGTGGCGTTCATAAAGGTCACTGGCCGGCGAATTCTCGGGCGAGCCTGGCGGGGGCGCGGGCCAGCCAGGCGAACGCCTTCCCGCCGACGTACCAGGTCCGGTTCCCGTGCCGCTCGGCCTCGGTCACCTCCGGGAGGGTCAGCGCGAGCCGGGCGGCGTCGTCAACGCTGGGCACGGCGGCGCAACCGCAGGCCGTGGGAGCGGTTGGGGCTGGCCAGACGGTTGGGGCTGGCCAGCGGGACCAGCCGCTGCTCACCGGAGGTGGTGATCGCGTGCAGCGGCACCGCCGCCACCCCGAGCACGCTGCCGAGCTGGGGCCGGCCCTGGCGGCCGAGGATGAGCGGGACGATCCGCCGCATCACCGCGGTCAGCCCGGGCAGCGGCCGCCCGAACAGGGTGATCTCGGTGATCAGCCCGTCGTGGTTGAGCCGGAGCAGCTGGGCCTCTTCCAGCGCCTGCTTGCCGCAGCGGGCGTTGTAGAACAGCGCCCGGGTCCGGTCGTCACCGACCTCGGTGTGAAAGTGGATGTCGTCGATGACCTGGAACCCGGCGATCATCACGTCGCCGACGCGGTCCCGGCCGTCGAAGGTGAACTGGGCGGTCAGCGGCGAGATCAGCACGACGTTGTCGGCCAGGCAGGCGATCGCCTGGGCGGCGTCGTGGTGCTCGGCGGCCTGCCGCCACTGGGCGATGGTCTGGTCGGCCCGGCTGGTCCCCGTGGGCTGGCTCTGTGCGTCCGGCATCGGCACCTCCCCGTACCGCCCAGCCTACGACGCAGCGACCGGGAACCGCCCGGGCCGGTAGGGCCCGAGTTCCGCCTCCGGCGCCCCGGTGGTCAGCTCGCGGGTCATCAGCTCGGCCAGGTGCGCGCCGAGGGTGACACCGCTGTGGGTGACCGCCACGTACAGGCCGCCGGTGCCGGGCAGCCAGCCCACGATCGACTGGCCGTCGGCCGGCATCGGGCGGACGCAGACCCGGTAGCCGGTCACCTCGGCCGAGTCCAGGCCGCCGGTGACCCGCTGGGCCCGCCGCAGCAACTCGCTGGCCAGGTCACCCAGGGCCGGTTCGCCGGTGTGCAGGTCGGCGTGGACGCCGGGGGCTTCCAGGTGGACCTGGCCCGGGAGGTGCGGGCGGAGGGACACGTCCGGGGCGTGCACGATCCGGACCGGCCCCGCACGGCCGTCAGGCCCGGGCGCCACCGGGCCGGCCTGCACGACCAGGCCCGGGGCCTCGGCCCCGGGCGGTGCCCAGGGGACCAGCGGGATCGGGGCGGCCGAGCCAGCCAGCGCGGCCAGTTCCGGCACCCAGCGGCCCGCGCAGCACACCACCGCGCCGGCCTCGATGAGCTGACCGGCCGCGGTGCGGACCGCCCGCACCGCCCCGCCGGCGACGTCGAGGCCGGTCACCCGGCCCGGCTCTCCGGTCAGCACGGTGGCGCCGCTCCGTGCTGCCCTTTCGGCCAGGTCGGTCACCATCGGCTCGGTGAGCAGGTAGCCCTCTTCGGGGAACCAGGCCGCCGCGGTCACCGTGGCCGGCAGCCGCAGCGCCGGCTCCAGCTCGGCGGCGGCCGCGGCGCTGATCAGGTGGGCCGGGTAACCCCATTCGGCCAGCCGGCTGACCCGCGCGGTCAGCTCCGCGCCGGCCTGCGGCGTCACCGCCCACTCCAGGTTCCCCGACGGCCGGTACCAGTCCGGGCGGCCGAGCCGCTCGGCCAGCGAGGACCAGGCCCGCAGGCCCGCATGGTTCAGGTCGTGATAGGCGCGCGGGACCTTGTTGTTGGCGTTCAGCCAGGCGAAGCTGGACCGGGTAGCAGCGTGACCGGGCCGGGTCTGCTCCAGCAGCGTCACGGCCGCACCGGCCTCGGCCAGCCGCGCGGTCAGGGCCACGCCCAGCACCCCGGCGCCAATCACCACGTACCGGGGCGCGGACCGAGGGGGCGGGGTGGCCACCGCGGCTACCGGCGCGAACGGGCGACCGGCACCGGCGGCAGATCGCCCACTTCCTGCTTGGTCAGGCTGAGCCGCAGCGCGTCGGGGTCGGAGTCGGCTTGGCCGGGGTCTTTGACCGCGGACATCGGCACGGCGACGTCCTTGCGGCCCCACAGGTGCCCCTCGCGGAGCAGTATGTGGGTGACCTGATGGGTGCCCGCGTCGATGACCAGGCCTTCGACCTCGCCGATCTTGCCGTCGGTCGCCTCCACCGGCACCGCGTGCACGGCCACGTCGGCCACGTTGGGCAGCGGGGCGTCGGCGGTCACCGTCGCCGCGGTGAACGGCACCTCCTCGCCCTCGATGCTGACGTCGCTGGTGTAGTACGGCGCGGCCAGGAACTGGGTCGGCCCGAACAGCGGGTACGCCTCGCTGCCCGGCGCGTACTGGGTTTCCTCGGCCGATTCGAGCTGCTCGAACTGGTCCGCGGTGCAGTTGATCGTGATGTCGCCGGTGCCGGGGTCCACCCCGGCCACCAGGTCCAGCGGCACGAACCGGGCCAGCCCGGACCGGTGCTTGGGCTCCACCACCAGCTGGGTGATGACCCACGGATTACGGGCGCGGTCGGCCACCACCCAGATCAGCCGGCCGACTGTGCCGCCCGATGAGTGCACGCTGGCGCCGATGGTGAACTGCGTCTCGTCGGCCATGTCTCTCCCGTTCTGGTCTTCCCCGTGGCGGGGGCAGCGGGTGCCCCTGTCTTTATATCGCGGTCCCTGGCTCATAATGGCGATGTGGGATGGCAGGACGCGGCGGACCGGATGCGCGGCCGGATGGGAGCCTCGATCTTCCAGCGAGTGGCCGGGCCGGAGGGGCCTGCCCACCACGAGGTGATCTTCGCCCCCGACGGCGAGCGCTGGTTCGCCGAGGACCGGCCGATCCGGCGGGTGCACGGTGATTCGTCGATGTTCGTGGGCGGCCTGCGGGCGCTGCTGCTGCAGTCGCTGCACCCGCTGGCGATGGCGGCGGTGGCGGGGCACTCCGGCTATAAGGGTGACCCGTGGGGCCGGCTCCAGCGGACCAGCTACTTCCTCGCCGTCACCACGTTCGGCCGGGCCAGCGACGCCCGTGCCACCATCGGCCGGGTCCGGTCGATCCACGCAGGCGTCACCGGGCTGGCCGCCGACGGGCGACCCTACGAGGCGTCCGATCCGCAGCTGCTGACCTGGGTGCACATCGCCGAGGCGGACAGCTTCCTGCGTGCCCACACCCGGTTCGGGGCCGAGCCGCTCGACCAGGCCGGCCGGGACGGCTACGTGGCCGACATGGCCCGGATCGGAGCCGAGCTGGGCGTGCCCGACCCGCCCCGCACCGAGCGGGACCTGCGAGCGCGCATCGAGGACTACCGGGGGGAGCTGGCCAGCACCCGGGAGGCCCGTGCGGCGGCCCGGTTCCTGCTGCTGAGCCCGCCGCTGCCGGCGATCGCCCGGCCGCCCTACGGGCTGCTGGCCGGGGCCGCGGTGTCGCTGCTACCCGGCTGGGCCCGGTGGCCGCTGCGGCTGCCGTGGCTCCCCGGCGCGGAAGCGGCCCTGGTCCGCCCGGCCGGCCAGGCCGTGGTGGGCGCGATCCGGTGGGCCACCTCGGCCCCCCGGCCGGCCGAAGCGGCCTAGCGGCGGGGGTCAGGCCACGTGCCAGGCGGCGGCCAGGGCGGCCGGGGCCGGCATGACCGCCACGGCGCCCGCCCCCTCCAGCTCGCCCGGGGAGCCGTAGCCCCAGCCCGCACCCACACACGGCAGCCCGTTCTCGCGGGCGCCGATGACGTCGTGGCTGCGGTCGCCGACCATTTCCGTCCGCGGGGAATCCCCGAGACGCCGCAGTGCCTCGGCGACCACCGCCCCTTTGGAGGGCCGGCCGGCGTCCATCGTGTCGCCGCAGATCGTGGCGAACCGGCTCGCCAGGCCCAGGTTCTCCAGCAGGGCCAGCGCGGTTGGCTCGGGCTTGCTGGTCGCCACGGCCAGCCGGACCCAGTTCCGCGCCAGGCCGTCGAGCAGGGCCTCGATCCCCGGGTAGGGGTCGGCGCGGAAGACAAAACCCTCGCCGACGAAGATCCGGCGATAGGCCGGTATGACCCGCTTGGTCGCCTCGTCGCCGATCAGCGGGGGCAGGGCCAGGTACATCGGCGGCCCGAGCAGCGTGGCCTCGAGCTCGGGCGCCAGCATGGGCACGCCCTCCTCGGCGAACGCCTTGCGCAGCGCGGCCAGGATCGACGGCCCCGAGTCGACCAGGGTGCCGTCCAGGTCGAACAGCACGGTGTCCGGGCGGGCGAGCGTCGTCATGCGGTCCTCGGGGCAGTGCGGCGGGTGGTAGCGGAGCTCGTCCGCGGCGGCCGGCGGCGGCAGCTCAGTTTCGCACAGGCGCCGGGGCGAGCAGCCCGGGGAGGATGCGGGCCAGCGTGCGCCCGAACAGATCGTCGGCCGTGAGCGGATCGCTGACCTCCCCGCCGCCCTGGCCGGCCAGGGCGGCGGCCAGGTACGGGCGGCGTCCGTCGGCCACCGCGCTGATCAAGTAGCCGGCCAGGGCGGCCTGCCACTGCGCCAGCTGCTGCCCGGCCCGCCGCTGCTCGGCTTCGGTCTGGGCCAGCAGCCGGACCAGGCCGGTGAAGATGCCGACCGTTTCCAGCCGGGCGGCGCTGGTCAGCGAGGTGCCGTCGAGCACGGCCAGCACCTGCTCGGTGTAGGCGATGGCGTTCGGGCCGGGCAGCTGGCCGACGGCCGGCAGCTCGATCAGCCACGGGTGCCGCAGGTAGATCTGGCGTGCCTGCCGGGCCAGCTCAAGAAGCCCGGAAAGGGGGTCCACCGCCCGGAGCTCACCCAGCGGCGCGGGCTCCCCCGTGGCCGGCGGCCCGAAGCGGTACTCCCCGCCCACCTCGTCGATCATCAGCTCCAGGATCTCGTCCCGGGTGGCCACGTACCGGTACAGCGAGGCCGGGCCGGTCCCGATGGCCGCCGCCACCGACCGCATCGTCACCGCGGCCAGGCCGCCCTCGTCGGCCAGGGCCACCGCGGCCCGGGCGATCTCGGCCCGGCTGTGCTCGGGGACCGGGCCGCGGGCGGAGCGTTCCGGGCGCAGCCAGATGCTGGACGGCTGATTCATTGCGAACACTGTACCCAGTAAGTACTCTTTATTCATAGCGAACATTGATCGCAGTAACGGAGGGCACCATGACTGAGTCAGCGAGTGCGGGGCCGGGCGCGGGTGGGGCGCAGGCGTCCTGGCGGGACGCCTGGACGGCAACCGGCTATGCGCGGAACGGGGTGGTGCGGATCGCGTATGACCAGCTGGCCGGGGCGGACGGGGACCCGCTGCTGCTGATCATGGGGCTTGGGGTGTCGCGGTTCTGGTGGCCGGCCGGGCTCGCGCGTGAGTTCGCCGCCCACGGGTTCGCGGTGGCCCGCTATGACCAGCGCGACGCCGGCCAGTCCACCCGGATGCCCGGGACCGGCCCGCGCAATCCGTTCGCGGCGCTGGCCCGCAGGCGGAGCCCCTACACCGCCGAGGACATGGCCGATGACGCGGTGGCGGTGCTGGACGCGCTCGGCTGGCCCCGGGCGCACCTGTTCGGCGCCTCGCTGGGCGGGGTGATCGCGCAGCGGGTGGCGCTCCGGCACCCGGACCGGGTGCTGAGCGTGACCTCGGCGGCGGCCCTGCCGAGCGACGTGTCCGGCCTGGCCGGGGGCCGTTACGTGCGGTTCGGGCTGCTGGCCCGGCTGGCCCGGGTCAAGCATCCGGCCGGGCGCGAGGGCGACATCGAGACCGCGCTGGCGGTGGCGCGGGGCGTCGCCTCGCCGGCCTACCCGTTCGACGAGAGCGCGGCCCGGGAGTGGATCGAGCGCGAAGTGGACGCGGGCCCGCGGGACACCGAGGCGCAGGCCCGGCAGGTGGGCGCGTCCTGGCACGGCCCGAAGCTGCGCGAGCTCAAGCAGCCGACGCTGGTCCTGCACGGCGACCAGGACCCGATCCTGCGGGTCAGCGCGGCCCGCGCCACCGCCCGGGCGATCCCGGGCGCCCGGCTGGTGATCCTGCCCGGCATGGGGCACGACCTGCCCGCGCCGCTATGGCCGGAGATCGCCCGCGAGGTCCGCGCCGTCGCCGACCAGGCGGCCCGGTGAGGCAGCGGCTCAGCGGGGCAGGGGCACGGCTGGGGTGCCGGCCGCGCCCACGCCGTCCGGGGTGATGACGCAGCCGTCGACGTCGACCGCTTCTGGTTCGGGGGCCGGCGCGGGTGTGGGGGTCGACACCCGCGTCGCCGACGGGGGCAGCGATGAGAGCGGCCCGTGGATCGGCCCGCGGACCGAGAACGGAGCCGGCACCGGGCCCGTGAAGCGGGCCGCGCCGTGGCGATGGGGCAGCCGGGCCCGGGTGGCCGCGGCGATGGGGGTGGCGGTGCGGGCGGCCAGCTGGGCCCGGGCGGCACGGGACCGCAAGGCGAGGGCCGGGCGGGCCAGCCGGAGGGCGGGACGCAGGCGCCCGGCCGCGGCCATGACCGGGGCCGGCAGCAGCGCCGCGGCCGGGTGGCAGGTGAGCGCGGGGCGCTCGGGCACCGGGATGCGGCGGTCGACCACGTTGACGAGGAGCTTCGGGCGGGCGGCAAGGGCCTGCTGGCAGCGGAAACGGCAGGTGGTGCAGGCACCGGCGGCGGCCCGGCGGCGGCGGACCTGGCGAGTGAGCCAGACCAGGACGATGGCCGCCGCGACCTCGGCGCCGAGGACCAGCCCGATCTCCAGCACGGTGCCGAACATGCCCAGTACGTGGCCGATGAGCCTATGCCACAGGAGGTAGATGCCGACACCGATCACCGCGAGGGTGCCAGTACTGGGGGCGTAGCAGACCATCGGGTGCTCTCTTCCTGCTGGTGCTCGAGCCGATGCCGGGGTCGGGAGCGCTGCGCCATTGGAGCGCCAGGGAAGGGGCGGTCAGACGGGCGGAACGGTAACCACCTGCCATGGATGAGACACTCAGCGCGATTCTCTCTCGCAATTGCCTCGCTGTAAACCGCCGATTTACTGGCGAAACGCAGCGAAGGAAGGATCCCCTGACCCGGTGAGACGCAAGTGCGTGCCGGGTGGGAGTGGCGCGGACGGAGCTCACCGACCGCAAGTTAGCGGAGGTGCAGGCGCGGCGCGACCCCGACGGGAAAAGCTGTGACGCAGGGCACCCAACGGGGCCGCCGGGGCGGGGCCGCTGCGGGCGCCGGGCGGGCTGCGGGCGCCGGGCCGCTACGGCGCGGGGGTCCCCGGGACCGCGCTGAGGGCGGCGTCCACCTCGGCCTTCCAGCGGCGCTTGTCCGCTTCGGGCGCGAAGCAGGCGTCGAACGAGTTGCGCGCCAGCACCGCGAGCTGCCCGGTGCCGAGGCCGAGCTCGCGCCGGACGGCCGCCACGTTGTCGTCCAGGTAGCCGCCGAAGTAGGCCGGGTCGTCACTGTTGATGGTGGCCCGCAGGCCCGCGTCGAGCATCTGCGGGAGCGGGTGCTCGGCCAGCGAGCCGACCGCCCGCAGGGCGACGTTGGACAGCGGGCACACGGTCAGCGGGACCTGGTCCTCGCGCAGCCGCCGTACCAGGGCGGGGTCTTCCATGGCGCGGATGCCGTGGTCGATGCGCTCGGCGCCGAGCAGGTCCAGGGCCTCCCAGACGTAGTCCGGGCCGCCCTCCTCGCCGGCGTGGGCCACCCGGTGCAGGCCTTCGGCGGCGGCGCGCCGGTAGACGTCGCGGAACAGCGACGGCGGGTAGCCGACCTCGGTGGAGTCCAGGCCGACGCCGATGAACTGGTCGCGGAACGGCAGCGCGGCGGTCAGCGTCTCGCCGGCGGCGTCGGCGCCGAGGTTGCGCAGGAAGCACAAGATCAGGTCGGCCGACAGGCCGTGCCGTTCCCGCGCGTCGGTGAAGGCCCCGGACAGGCCCGCGAACACGGCGGCCAGCGGCACGCCGTGGGCCAGGTGGGTCTGCGGGTCGAAGAAGATCTCCGCCCGCCGCACCCCGGCCGCCGCGGCGCGGTCCAGGTAGGCGGTCGCCAGGTCGTAGAAGTCCTGGCCGGTGCAGAGCACCGGCAGGCTGGCGTAGTAGATGTCGAGGAACGACTGCAGGTCAGCGAACCGGTACCGGGCCCGCAGCTCGGCCAGGTCGGTGGTCGCCAGCGTCACCCCGTTGCGGGCCGCCAGAGCCACCAGCAGCTCCGGTTCGAGCGTGCCTTCGATGTGCAGGTGGAGCTCCGCAGCGGGCAGCGGCGCCAGGGCCGACGGCGGTGACGGCCTCACGCGGAGCCCCTTTCTCAGTCCGGATCGAGCTGGCGGTAGGCGGTCAGCTGGCGGGCCAGTTCATCCCGCTCCCGGGAGACCTCCGCGAGTCGCTGCTCCAGCTCGATGATGCGGCGGATGGCGGGCAACGTCATCCCCTCGCCCATCATGATTACCACCTGCTGCACCCGCACGATGTCGTGACGGCTGTACCGGCGCTGACCGCCCGGGGACCGCTCCGGCGAGACGACCTGCTGGTCATCGATGCGGCGGAGCAGCGCCTGCTGAATGGCCAGCATCGAGGCGACCTGGCCCACGGTGAAGAAAGGTGTGTGCTCGTCATCCAAGATGGGTAGCCGCATCGGTCCTCCTTTCTTCTGGGCACACGATAAAGCCTGGCCGGCGGGCACAGGGGTCATCCTCGCCCGCCGGCCAGGCCGGGGTGTTGCCGGGTCGGCTACGGGTCAGCTGTTGAGGGCGGGCTCGCCCTCGGTGACCTCGGCGGCCGGGGCCTGCTCGGCCCGCGGGGTGCCCTGGACCTCGATCTTGCGGGGCTGCGCCTTCTCCGCGACCGGGATCCGGACGGACAGCACACCGCCGTTGAACGAGGCCTCGACGGCGGCGCTGTCCAGGTCGTCGGACAGCCGCACGCGGCGGGTGAAGGTCCCGCTGGTCCGCTCGCGGATGAACAGCTTGTCGCCCTCGGCGTACTCCTGCTCCCGCTTGGCGGTCACCGTCAGCACGCCCCGGTCCACGGTCACGTCGATCGACGCCGGGTCGACACCCGGCAGGTCGAAGCGGAGCGCGATCTCGCCGTCCCGCCGCACCGCGTCCATCGGCATCCCGGCAACGCTGCCGGGGGTGCGCTGGGCGAGCCGGTTGAACTGGCGCTCGAACTGCACGAACGGGTCAAACGTGGTCAGCACCATGATCCCTCATCTCTCCAAAAGCCTCGTGGGCTCAAGCCTTGTTCTTGTGAAGTCTTGCTTCCTGCCCTACAGGAAACTTATAACTTCAGTTATAGGTTAATTGGATTCTAGTGTCAAACTAACCTATGGCTTCCGGAGGTGAGGTTCGGGTCTTTCCGAATGGGCGGTCAGCCGTATGCGTGCCGGAGCAGCGCGCGGCGCAGCGACGGCACGAAGCCGATCGTGACGAGCAGGGTGGCGATGGCCGCCGACAGGAAGATGCCCGGGCCGCCGTCGGGGGTGACCTGCATCGGGGCGGCGGCCCCCAGGTAGGTCAGGCCCGCGGTGAGGCCGCCGAACAGGCAGGCGGCCACGGTGGGCACGAAGGCGTCCGGGAGCACGTCGCCGCGCCAGCCGCGCTTGCGCTGGTAGCGGCGGGCCAGCAGGTAGCCCTCGAGCAGGACCAGGCCCGGTATCAGCGCGATCAGGCGCAGGGTGACCGCGTCGCTGCTGGTCTCGAGCATGGCGGCCTGGCCGCAGTTCTGGGCGTGCGTCCAGATGTTCATCCAGTAGGTGCACGCTCCCAGCGGGATCTTGCTGGCCGCGGCCGGGCTGCCGCCGACGAACTGGGGTCCCAGGACCTGGTTCATGACGAAGGCGACGAGGCCGCTGCCGGCCACCGCCAGCACGGCGATCGAGGTCAGCTTCCAGGCGCCCATGGCCAGCTCACCGAACACGGCCAGCGGCGGGACCCGGCGGGCGTGCGCGCGGACCACGGCGCGCACCGACCCGAAGCTGGAGATCGCGGCCTCCTGTGCCTCGCGCTCGGTCAGGCCGGCCTCGATGCCCGCCGCGGTGGCCTCGCGCAGGTGGTCCTCGGCCTCGGCGATGATGCGGCGGGCCTGCCGCGGCGTGGTCCGCAGCCCGGCGAAAAGCTGGTCCAGGTAGTCCTCGACCGGGTCAGCCGGGCTGGCCGGGCGGCCCCCGGGAGTCATGCCAGGCCTCCCACCACGGCGCGGACGCCGGCCGAGAAGCGGCGCCACTCGGTGCGTTCGGCCGCCAGGGCCTCGGCACCGGTCTCGGTCAGCGCGTAGATGCGGCGGCGGCGGCCCTCCCCCGCGGCCCAGGAGCTGGACAGCAGCCGGGCGTCCTCCAGCCGGTGCAGCGCGGGGTAGATCGTGCCTTCCGGCAGGTCGAAGGTGCCGTCGCTGCGGTCGCGCAGCGCGGCGATGATCGCGTACCCATGAGCCGGGCCGGCCGACAAAACCGACAGCAGCAGCAGGTCCAGATGACCCTTGATCCGTTCGCGGTTCATACCTCGTAATCCTAGGCATCGGAGTACTAGGTGTCCAGCGGATTGAGCAGGAACGGAGTTAGAGGGCGGCGCGGCACGCTTCTTGCTGTTATCAGTCGGCCTACCGACCGGAGCGCCGGGGGCTGGCGGCCTGGCGGGCTTCTTGCTGTTATCAGCTGGAGGCTGGGGCCATGGGTTTTTAGCCGGGCGGGCTACAGCATCGAAGGCGCCAACGGGGTCGCCAGGGCAGCATCGTTGGCGCCAACGATGCTGCTTAGCCTGGGCCGAGTGGGGTGGCTCCCGGGTCTGGTGGAGCGTTTGCAGTGATAACGGGGCCTGTGACTCCAGGGATTGGAGTGCTGGGAGAGGCACGTCAGGTGCACACCTATGGCTGGTCCTGGCAGTCCCAGGAAGATGGGGGCGCTGGCTAGGTAGGCGGGCGTGCAGCAGAGTGGAAACGTCCGGGGCAGACGCATCGGGCAGGAAGGAACCTATGACCACCCAACAACTTGCCGGGGGCCGTTACCCGGTCGGGGATTTCGAGCTGACCCGTGTCGGGTACGGGGCGATGCAGCTGGCCGGGCCGCACGTGTTCGGGCCGCCCAAGGACCGGGACGAAGCGATCCGTGTGCTGCGGACCGTGGTCGAGCTGGGTATCAACCACATCGACACGTCCGATTATTACGGGCCGTACGTGACCAATGAGATCATCCGGGAGGCGCTGGCGCCGTACCCGGAGGACCTGCACATCGTGACCAAGGTCGGGGCCCGGCGGGACGATAACGGCGGCTGGCCGCAGGCGCGGACTCCTGCTGAGCTGCGCCAGCAGGTGCACGACAACCTGGACCACCTCGGTCTCGACGCCATCGACGTGGTGAACCTGCGGATGGGCGGGATGGACGGGGCCGAGCCGGGCTCGATCGCCGAGCAGTTCAGCGCGCTGGCCGAGCTGCGCGAGCAGGGGCTGATCCGGCACCTGGGGCTGAGCACGGTCAACGCCGAGCAGCTGGCCGAGGCGCAGTCGATCGCGCCGGTGGTGTGCGTGCAGAACTTGTACAACATCGCCCGCCGGGGCGACGACGACCTGGTGGACCTGACCGCCCGGCTGGGGGTGGCGTTCGTGCCGTACTTCCCGCTGGGCGGGTTCTCGCCGCTGCAGTCGGGTGAGCTGGAGGCGGTGGCCAAGCAGCTGGACGCCACCCCGCTGGCGGTGGCGCTGGCCTGGCTGCTGCAGCGGTCGCCGAACATGCTGCTGATCCCGGGCACGTCGTCGGTGGCGCACCTGCGGGACAACGTGGCCGGAGCCGGGCTCGAGCTGCCGGCCGACGCGCTGGCCGAGCTGGACAAGATCGCGAACGACTAGAGGGCCAGCCCTCCGTCGACCGGGACGACGGCGCCGGTCATCGCGCTGGCGCCGTCCCCGGCCAGGAAGGCCAGCACGGCCGCGACCTCGCTGGGGTCGAGCAGCCGGCCGAGGGGCTGCTGGGCGGCGAACGCGCCGGCCGACGGCAGGCCGTACAGCCGGGCGCTCTCGTCCAGGATCGGGGTGGCGGTCGAGCCGGGGCTGACCGCGTTGGCGGTGACGCCGCTGTCGCGTAGTTCGGCGCCGAGGGCCCGGATGAACCCGGCCACGCCGGCCTTGGCCGCGCAGTAGGCGGCGAGCATGGGCAGCCCGCGGGTGGCGGCGGCCGAGGCGACGGCCAGGAACCGGCCGTGCCGGGGCTCCGGGTGGCGCAGCAGCGCGGGGATCGCGACCCGGGCGAGGTTGATGACGCCGTTCAGGTCGATGTCGATGACGGCCTGTTCCCGCCCGGGCGGCACCTCCCAGGCGGGCACGCCGCCGGCGATGACCCCGGCCACGGCCAGGGCGGCGTCCAGGTGACCCCAGCGGGCCTCGGCCGCGGCGACGGCCTGGGCCAGGGCGTCGACGTCGCGGACGTCGGCCTGGGCGGTGACCACGTTCGGGCCCGCGTCGGTCGCGACCTGCTCCAGCTCGGTCCGGGTGCCCAGCTTGTAGGGCAGGTCCGGGTCGTCGGCGGCGCAGTCGACGGCCAGGACCCGCCAGCCCGCGTTGGCCAGCGTGGCCACGGTGGCCGCGCCGATCCCCCGGGCCGCCCCGGTCACCAGGGCCACGCGGGGCTCGTGTGGCTGGTGGGGCGCGGGGGCTTGAGGGGACTCGGGGTTCTGGTGGGACGCGGGGTTCTGGTGTGGGGCGGGGTTTTGCTGGGGGGTGAGGGATTCAGGGACGGCCATCGGGCCACCTGTTCACGTAGTCGGTCAGGTCGGCCAGCAGGTCACCGAACATGGCGGCCCCTTCTTCGGCGGAGGCGCCGGCCGGGTCGCCGAGGACGCCGTTGGGGCTGACCGCCATGACGGCGGAGGTCCGCAGGGCGGGCATGAGCTCGGCGATCGGGGTGGTGTTGCCCGCCTCGGCGAGGGCCAGCCGGACGGTGGCGGGGGCCAGCGCCAGCTGGAGCGAGGTCTCGGCCCGGCCCGCGTGGGCGTCGCCCTGCCAGCGGGGCAGCCACACCGACACGTCGCGCGATTCGGACCGGAGCCGGGCCACGGCCCGGCGGACCGCCTCGGTGTTGCCGCCGTGGGTGGACACCAGCAGCACCCGGGCAAACGTCCGGGTGGCCGACCGGCCGAGCTCGGTCAGCAGCAGCTCGGTCGCTTCCTGCCCGATCGAGATCGTGCCGGCGAAACCCTCGTGCTCGCCGCTGGACCCGTAGGGCACCAGCGGCGCCACCACCACCCCGGGCCGCTCCTGCTCCAGCTGGGCACACAGCGCCTCGGCGAGGTCGGCGTCGGTGGCCAGCGGCAGGTGCGGCCCGTGCTGCTCGGTCGAGCCGACCGGCACGGCCAGGACCGCCCCGGCCGCGGCCCGCTCGGCCGCCTCGGACGAGGTCAGCGCGGCGAGCTGGGTCAAGAAAGCTGGCCCTTGGCGGGGTCGCCGGCCAGGATCGCGTCGAGCCGGAGGACCACGGTCGGGGCGGCCAGCTTGTCGCCGATCGCCGCGTTGAACTCGCGCATCGCGGGCGCTTCGGTGCCGTGTTTCTTCAGCGCCTCCCGGGAGGTCCAGCGCTCGATCATCACCAGCTGGTCGTCGTCCTCGTGCAGCGCGTAGAGCTCGCAGCCTTCCTCGTCGTGCACCAGCGGTATGGCCCTTTTCATGGCGGCGATGACTTCGTCCCGGTGTTCGGGCTTGGGCTTGATGGTGGCGACGACAACGACAGACATGTCTTTCTCCCTTGATCGGGTCAGGACGCGAACAATGTACTGAGGGCGGGGGCGATATCGCGGTAGGTGGCGGCCCGGAACAGGCGGCCGTGGCCGAGCCGGGCCAGGTCCCGGGCCAGGTCGGGGTCCTGCTCGCCGGAGGTGTCCAGCAGCACGTCCAGCCGGGGCAGCCGGGCCGCGAACGGGCGGGGGTCCGGGCCGGCGTTGTGCACGCAGTCCGACAGCAGCAGAACGCGGGCGTCCCGGGCCGGCACCCGGGCCAGCTCGCGGGCGGCGACCTGGAGCGGGAAGGCCACGTTGGTCAGGCCCTTGGCCGGGATGCGGAGCACGGTGTCGAGCAGCTGCTGGGGGGTGACGCGGTGGCCCAGGTGGTTCAGCACGGCGGCGTCGGACCAGAACGCGATCACGGCCAGGTCGTCGCGGGCCAGCTCGGAGGCGAGCGCACCGACGGTGGCGGCGGCGGTGCGGACCCGTTCCCCGCGCATCGAGCCGGACACGTCCACCAGCAGCACCACCGACCGGCGGGTGCGGACCCGCTCGCGGACGATGATGTCGTCTTCCTCCGGCACCGGGTGCTCGGCCAGCTGGTCGATGGTGGCGTCCAGGTCGATGTCGTCCGAGCCGCCCCGGTAGCGGACGCTGGCCAGCTCGCCCACGCCACGGCGGGCGGTGACGTCACGGCGGGGCCGGGGCACGGCCAGCCGGGTGGCGATCTGGCGGGCCCGGCGCAGCACCTCGGGGTCCGGCTCGACCTCGTCCGGGATCGCGCCCAGCAGCGTGCCCTGCTCGGCGGTCTCCCCCGGGGCGCCGCTGCCCGGCTGCGGGCGGCCGCGGCCGGGCCGGGTCCCGGGGCCGGCCAGGACCAGGCCGGGACCGCCGGCCCGGCCGCCTTCCAGCAGCGTGGGTTCTTCGTCGAGGACCTTGGGCCGGCGGCGCAGCGGCTTCAGCGGCGGCCGCTTCGGGGTGCCGGGGCGGGTGATCGGCGAGTCGGCCTCCACCGCTCTTCAACCGGGCTCGGCGGTGGCCGGCTCCAGGATGAAGTGGTCCTCCCAGATCTGCCGGAGTACCTGTTCGGGGGTGGCCTCGACGGTCTCGTCGAGGAAGATCCGGCCGGACAGCGCCACCACCATCGCGTCGAACACGATGTCCGGGTAGCCCTTGCCCGGCTCGGCCGGGTCACGGGTGTCCCGGGTGGCCGCGGCCAGCTCCAGCAGCTGGCAGGCGACCAGCGTGAGGTCGATGGCCCCGCGGACGCTGCTGCCCTGGCGGATGTCCTCGTGCTCGCGGGTGGCGCGGGTGACGGCCACCGCGTCGGCGATCAGACGGTCCCGCTGGCTGCCGGGCAGCTCCGGCACCGGCGCCCGCAGCGCCACGATGCCGCGTTCGGCGGCGGCGTCCTGGTAGCTGATGGCCAGCCGGCACATCCGGTCGTGCACCGAGGTGGACAGCCGGGTGGTTCCCACGTTGTCGAACGGGTTCATCGAGGCGATGACCCGGAACGTCGGCTTGGCCACCACCGTGTCCGCCCGGGGCACCGCGATCTGCCGCTCGGCCATCGCGGTGAGCAGGGTGTTCAGGGTGTCCTCGGGGGCCCGGTTGAACTCCTCGATGTACAGGAACCCGCCGGATCGCATGGCCTCCAGCAGCGGGCCGTCGACGAAGTTGTCGGCGCTGTAGTCCTCGCGCAGCACCCGGGCCGGATTGTGGTGACCGACCAGCTTGGCCGGGGTCAGGTCGGCGTTGCCCTCCACGAACACCAGCGGGATGCCCCACTCGGCGGTGATGGCCCGCAGCAGCGTGCTCTTGCTGGTCCCGGGCGGCCCTTCGAGCACGATGTCGCGTCCGGCGGCGACGGCCGCGAGCACGAGGTCCAGCTCGTGCTCGCGGCCCACGAGGTGCTGCCGGACCCGGTCGCGGACGGCCGTGATCCTCATCGCACCCAGGGCTGATGTCACCCTTGAATCTCCTCTGATGCGAGTTACCTGTTCAGTGTCATTTGATCATTTGAGTAGCGAGCCGGCGTCGACCGGCAGCGTGATCCCGGTGATGTAACGGGCCTCGTCCGAGGCCAGGAACAGCACCGCGTTGGAGATGTCGCGCGGCTCGACCCAGCGGATCGGCAGCGCGTTCAGGGTCTGGAACCGCTCCCCCAGCACCTCCTTGGTGCGCTGCTCCGGGGTCAGGTCGGGGGCGAACAGCTCGTAGGTGGCCGAGTTCTGGATCATGTCGGTGTTGACGCTGGTCGGGTGGACCGAGTTGGCCCGGATGAAGTCCGGGGCCAGCTCGACGGCCAGCACCCGCATCAGGCCGACCACCCCATGCTTGGCCGAGGTGTAGTGAGCCATGTTCTCGAACGGCATCAGCCCAGCGGTCGAGCTGGTCAAGATGATCGAGCCGCCCTGGCCGCCCGCCTTCAGGTGCGGGATGGCCGCCTTGACCGCGTGCCAGACCCCGGTCAGGTTGACGTCGATCATGTCCTGCCAGGTCCGTTCCTCGAGCACGTCGGCCTTGCCGAAGCTGAAGATGCCGGCGTTGCGGCCACGATGTCCAGCCGCCCGAGCTGGGCCACGCCGTCGGCTACAGCGCTTTCTATTGCCCCGTAGTCGCGGACATCAGCCTGGGTCGCCACGATGCGGCGGTCCAGCGCCTCGACTTCCTTGACCGTCTGGGCCAGGTCGTCCGGGGTGGCCATCGCGTACGGCACCGTGTCGATCTGCGCGGCCAGGTCGACCGCGATGATGTCGGCGCCCTCCTCGGCCAGCCGGATCGCGTGGCTGCGGCCCTGCCCGCGGGCCGCGCCGGTGACGAACGCGACCTTGCCCTCTACTCGTCCTGCCATGTCTTGGACCCTCCTTTGGCTGCTTACTTCTTGTTGGTGAAGCCGGCGTCGACCGGCACGGTGATGCCGGTGACGTAGCGCGCGTCGTCGGAGACCAGCCAGACGATCGCGTTGGAGATGTCGACCGGCTCGACCATGCCGACCGGCAGCGCGTTGGCCATCGCGTTGCCCAGGGACGGGTCCTGGGCCAGGAACTCCTGCATGGCGTCGTTGACCACCATCGGGGTGTTGACGCCGGTGGGGTGCACGCTGTTGACCCGGATCGAGTGCGAGGCCAGGTTGTTGGCGTAGGAGCGCATCAGGCCGACCACGCCGTGCTTGGCGGCGGTGTAGCCGAGGCCGCCGCGGCTCGGGCCGCCGATGCCGTTGATGCCCGCGGTCGAACTGGTCAGCACGATCGCCCCGCCCCGGCCGCGCTCGATCATGGACGGGATCGCGGTCTCGACGGTGTTGAACACACCGGTCAGGTTGACGTCGATCACGTCCTGCCAGGCGTCATGGGTCTCGTGCACCGCCAGCGGGGCGATGCCCGCGTTGGCCAGCACGATGTCGACCGGGCCGAGTTCGGTCACGCCGGCGTCGAAGGCGGCCTTCAGGCCCGCCTCGTCGCGGACGTCGGCCTGGCGGGCGAAGATCCGGCGATCCAGGCCTTCCACTTCCTTGACGGTCTCGGCCAGGTCGTCGGGGGTGGCCATCGGGTAGGGCACGGAGTCGATCTGCCGGCCGATGTCCACGGCGATGATGTCCGCGCCCTCCTGCGCCAGCCGGACGGCGTGGCTACGGCCCTGGCCGCGCCGCACCGGTGATGAAGGCGACCTTGCCTTCCAGCTTTCCCATGGCTGGGTGTCCCTAAGATCGAAGTGTCTGGAGTGAATAGGAATCACTCTGGATGCCCAGGGTGACGGGGTGTGGCTGATGACTGGTTGCCGTTGTCGTGGCTTGAAAGGAATGGCCGCCCTGTTGCCCTGGACGCCCTGGCCGCTGACTGAGATCTGATGCGAACCGTCGCTGTTTAGGGACCTGATGGCGGGGTCGTCCACGGGCTTTACCTGCGAGGACAGGAGGGTGGCCCGGGTGACGGCCACGGATGTGGTGTGGGTCGGGATCGATGCCGGCAAGGCCAGCCATCACGCGGCTGCGGTCGGTGCCGGCGGTAAGCGGCTGTGGTCGGTCAAGGTGGCCAACGGCCAGCAGCCGATCGAGGAGCTGATCGCCCGCGCCGTTAAGACCGCCGTCAGCGCAGGCGGCGAGGTGCGGTGGGCGGTGGACCTGGTCAGCCCGGCCGCCGCGCTGCTGCTCGCGATCTTGCTGTCCAGCGGGCAGAAGGTCGTCTACGTGCCGGGCCGGGTGGTGCACGGCATGTCCGGGGTGTTCGGCGGCGAGGGCAAGACCGACGCGAAGGACGCGCGGGTGATCGCCGATACTGCCCGGATGCGCGGCGACCTGACCGAGCTGAGCGCCACCGGCGAGCTGGTGGTGGAACTGACCCGGCTGACGTCCTACCGGGCCGACGTCATGGCCGACTGGGTGCGTGGCGTCAACCGGCTCCGCGACCTGCTCACCAGCATCTTCCCCGAATTGGAAGCCAGCTTCGACTACTCCACCCGCTCGGCGCTGATCCTGCTCACCGGGTTCTGCACGCCCGCAGAGGTCCGCGCGGCGGGCACGGAGGGCCTGGCCTCCTACCTGCGCGAGCACAAGGCCTGGGCCAAGGGCATCGACGCGATGGCCGCCACGGCCGTCCGGGCCGCGCAGCAGCAGACCGTCGCGCTGCCCGGCGAGGCCACCACGGCGCTGCTGGTCAAGAAGCTGGCCCGCCAGCTCCTGGACCTCGACCGCGAGGTCAAGGACACCGACAAGCTCATCACCGGCAAGTTCCGCGGCCACCCCCAGGCCCGCATCATCGAGAGCCTGCCCGGCATGGGGCCGATCCTCGGCGCCCAGTTCCTGGTCGCGACCGACGGCCGCCCCCTGGAAGCGTTCGCAGGCCCCGGCCGGCTGGCCTCCTACGCCGGGCTGGTGCCCGTCCCCCGCGACTCCGGACGCGTCACCGGCAACTACCACCGGCCCAAGCGCTTCCACCGGCCGCTGCGCAACGTCTTCTACATGATGGCGCTGTCCAGCCTCCGCGCCGAAGGACCGTCCAAGGTCTTCTACCAGCGCAAACGACACGAGAACAAACGGCACGTCCAGGCCCTGCTCGCCCTGGCCCGGCGCATGGTCGACGTCCTGTGGGCGCTGCTGCGCGACAATCGCGTCTACAGCCCGATCCCGCCCTCGCAGGTAATCGCTACTGCGGCTTGACACGATCACTGAGATTCCTTTCTCGGGTACTTCCTCCTGAAATGGGCCGGCGCTTGCGGGCAGGCGCCGGCACCGGTGCGGGACGCACCGGTGAGCGCGAGGTTGCGGGGCGAGGTGCTAAGGAGCGGACAGGGCCTCGGCCCGCGTTACCGGGATGCGGTTAACGGGCCGTCCGGCGCGAAGCCGGCCAGCGGGTTCTCATCACACGCGCGGTCCGGGGGCCGGCGCCCGATGGTGACCGGGACCGGGCCGCCGGCGCGCGGGCGCGGGCTGGTCCGGTGCGAGTGGTCGCCGGACGGCCGCGGCGCAGGCGCACCGCCGCTGGAGGCGGCGCTGGCCGCTGCGAGCAGGGCCTGCTCGCCGTGGCCCTTCACGCACTCGGGGTCCGGGCCGTCCAGTGGCAGGCCGGTGAAGAACTTGGCCGCCATGCAGCCGCCCCGGCAGGCGTCGTAGGCCGAGCAGGACGTGCAGGCCCCGCCCCCCTGCGGCTGGCGCAGCTCGGTGAACAGCTCCGACGTCCGCCACACGCCACTGAACCCGCCCGGCGCGCGGACGTTGCCGGCCAGGAAGTTGTCGTGGATGGCGAACGGGCAGGCGTACACGTCGCCGACCGGGTCGATCAGGCACACGACCCGGCCCGCCCCGCACAGGTTGAGGCCAGGCAGCGCGCTGCCGAAGGCGGCCAGGTGGAAGAACGAGTCCCCGGTCAGCACCTGCTCGCCCCGGGCCACCAGCCAGTCGTACAGCTCGCGCTGCTGCCCGACGGTGGGGTGCAGCTCGTCCCACACGTCGGCGCCACGGCCCGACGGCCGCAGCCGGGTCAGCCGCAGCTGGGCCCCGTAGCGGTCAGCCAGCGCCTTGAACTCGTCCAGCTGGCCGATGTTCTGGCGGGTGCAGACGACGGAGATCTTGAAGCCGGCGAAGCCCGCGCCGGCCAGGTTGGCCATGGCCCGCAACGCGGTGGCGTACGAGCCGGGCCCGCGGACGGCGTCGTTGACCTCGGCGGTCGCCCCGTCCAGGGAGATCTGCACGTCGACGTAGTCGCTGGCCGCGAGCTGACGGGCGACGTCCGGGGTGATCTTGACTCCGTTGGTGGAGAACTTCACCCCGACGTGGTGGCCGGTGGCGTAGCTGACCAGCTCCCAGAAGTCCGGCCGGACGGTGGGCTCGCCGCCGCCGATGTTGACGTAGAACACCTGCATGCGCTCGAGCTCGTCGATGACGGCTTTGCACTGCGCGGTGGTCAGCTCACGCGGGTCGCGGCGGCCGGAGCTGGACAGGCAGTGCCGGCAGGACAGGTTGCAGGCGTAGGTCAGCTCCCAGGTCAGGCAGATCGGCGCGTCCAGGCCGAACTGGAACTGCTCGACCAGCGGCAGCGTCTGGGTGGGGGCTGGCCTAGGCGGGGTCCTAGTAGACACCGCACATGCCGTCGATCGAGACCTCCTCGATCAGCATTTCCTCGGCGCGGGGCTCAGCGTCGGGAGCGGCCGCAGATTCGGGCTCACGGTCGGCGGTGCGGGCTTCGGCGATCGTGGTCGGCACACGGGGCTCGCTCATACCAGCTCCTCAGCTGCGAAGATGGTGCCGCAATGGATTTCGACACCAGGTGACGAATTCTTTTTTAATTTTACGTCACCCGGTGACGCAATCAAGAGGCGGGGCTACGATTTGAGGGTATTGATGGACACTCTTCAGCCTTCACCGAACTCAGCGGCCCGCCGCGGCCGGCCTCCGGGTACCAGCAGGCGGACGCTGGAACTGATCGCGCTCCGGCTGTTCACCGAGCAGGGCTTCGACGAGACCCCGATTGAGCAGATCGCGGCCGAGGCGGGCGTGAGCCGGCGGACGTTCTTCCGGTACTTCGACTCCAAGGCCAGCCTGCTGTGGGGAGAGTTCGACTCCGAGACTGACGTGATCCGGGAGGCACTGGCCGGGGTGCCTGACTCGGTACCAACGATGGAGGCCATCCGGCAGGCCGTGGTGGCGGCCAACCACTACCGGGCCGAGGACGTGCCCGAGCTGCGCGCCCGGATGAACCTGATCGGCTCGATACCGGCGCTGCAGGCCAGCGCGGCCGTGCACTACGACGCCTGGGAACGCGTGGTGAGTGAGTTCGTCGGGGCCCGGACCGGGCAGCCGCCCTCGTCGCTGTATCCACTGACGGTGGGGCGTTCGACTCTGGCGGCGTGCCGGGCGGCCTACGACCGCTGGAGCGCGCGGGCCGACGGTGACCTCACCGTCTACCTGGACGCGGCGCTGACCGCGCTGGCCGGCGGGTTCGCGGAAGCCGCAATGGCGTTCCCGGAAGAGCGGCTGGACCGCATGGCCCGGCCGGAGAAGACGGGCTAGGAGAGGGTTCATTTAGGAGAGGGCCGGTAAGGCGGCGGGCGCGGTCAGGTCGGCCAGCAGGGCCTGGGCGGCGGCCGAGAGCCGGCGGCCCTGGGCCACCGCCGCGGACACGTTCCAGGTCAGGTCGGCCCCGGTCACGGTCAGGGCGGAAATGCCGTTGAACTGCCGGGCGGACGAAGCCGGCATGAACGCCACCCCGAGCCCGCCACGGACCATCGCCACCATGGTCTGGTAGTCGGTGACCTCGAACCGGACCGTGCGCTGCAGGCCGAGGGCGGCGAATGCGCGGTCGGCCACGGCCCGGTTACCCCAGCCGGACGGGGATTCGATGAACGGCTCCGCCGCCACTTCGTCCAGGCCGATGCTGGTGCGCCCGGCGTGCGGGCCGTCCGGCGAGGTCAGCAGGACCAGGTACTCGGACGCGATGGGCTGGGCCACGATGCCCGCGGGCGGCGGACCAGACAGCGCCACCAGGGCGACGTCCAGCGCGCCGTCGCGCAGGTCCCGCAGGTGCGCCGCGGTGCCCTCGGCGGCCTGCCGGGCGTGCACCACCACGTCCGGGTGGGCAGCGTGGAATCCGCCCAGCACCGCGGCCAGGTCGACCGGGCCGTTGGAGAGCATGATCCCCAGCGACACCGCGCCGCGCAGGCCACCCCGCACCGCGGCCACCGCGTCCCGTGCCCCCTGGGCCGCCGCGAGCGTGGCCCGCGCCTCGGGCAGCAGCGCCGTCCCCGCGTCGGTCAGGATCACCCGGCGGCGGGTCCGCTCGAACAGCGGCGCGTTCAGCTCCCGCTCCAGGCGGGTGATCGCGGCGGAGACGGCTGACTGGACGACGTGCGCCCGCCGCGCACCGCGGGTGAAGCTCAGCTCCTCCGCGACCGCGACGAAGTACTCCAGCTGATGGAGTTCCACCTGCTCATTATCGCCTGCCGCGGTGCCTGTGATCTGCATAATCGATCGTTGATTTGAAATGGTTCGCGGTTGGCGATCAGTTATCTCCTGATGCGCAGACACCACTTGCTCATCGGGAGGCGTTATGACGTCCGCGACACGTGCCCAGGTGCTGGCTCCGGGCGGCCCGGAGCCGGATGACCGGGCCATCCGGAGGGGCCCGGCCCGGCATCGGACCGGATTCTGGCTGGTGACGTACGCCTTCACGGTGACGATCGCGTTCTCGGCCGTGCCCACTCCGCTGTACGTGCTGTATCAGGCCCGCGACGGGTTCGGCTCGGTCACGCTGACGCTGATCTTCGCCGTGTACGCGCTGGGCGTGGCCCTCAGCCTGCTGCTGGCCGGGCACCTGTCCGACTGGGCCGGGCGCCGCCGGATGCTGGCCGTGGCCATCGCGGTCAACCTGGTTTCTGGGGTGCTGTTCCTGACCTGGCTCTCTGTCCCCGGGTTGCTGGTGGCCCGGTTCGTGTCGGGGGTGAGCATCGGGCTGCTCACCGCGACGGCCACCGCCCACCTGACCGAACTGCATCGGGCCGCCCGGCGCCCGGCAGGCTCCGGCGGATCCAGGCCGTCCGGGGGCTCGGGCGGGCTGGCGAACGCGGTGTCCACGGCGGCCAACCTGGGCGGGATCGGGCTCGGCCCGCTGCTGGCCGGGCTGCTGGCCCAGTACGGGCCGGACCCGCTGCACCTGTCCTATTTCGTGGTCGAGGGGCTGATGCTGGCCGGGCTGCTGGGGCTGGCCCTGGTGCCGGAGACCGTGATCACGCCGGACCCCCGGCCGGCCTACCGGCCCCAGCGGGTGAGCGTGCCGCCGGCCAGCCGCCGGGCGTTCTGGGCCGCGGGCAGCACCGCCGCGGTGATGTTTGCCGTGTTCGGCCTGTTCACCTCGCTGGCACCGAGCTTCCTGGCCGGGACGCTGCACGAGGGGTCGCACGCGCTGGCCGGTATCACCGCGTTCGCCGTGTTCGGGGCGGCGGCGCTGAGCCAGATCCTGCTGACCCGGCTGCCGCTGCACCGGCTGCTCGGCATCGGGATCGCACTGCTGGTGCTAGGCCTGACGGCCGTTACGGTCGCGGTCTGGGTCCCCAGCCTGGCGCTGCTGCTGGTGGGAGGCGTGGTCGCTGGCGCCGGGGCCGGGGCGACGTTCAAGGGCGCCGTCGCCACCGTGATCGCCATCGCGCCAGAGCAGGCTCGCGGCGAGGCCCTGGCCGGCCTGTTCCTGGCCGCCTACCTGGGACTGGCCGTCCCGGTCATCGGCCTGGGCATCGCCACCCAGTACCTTTCCGCACCCGACGCCCTGCTCATCTTCGTCGCGGCGCTGCTCGCCGCGCTGGCCGCGGTCAGCCGCCGCCTGTTCCGCGCCTGACCGCTTGCGCAAAAGCCAGAACAGAACGAGCCCGTTGGCGCCTCCGGGCCGGTTGGAGCGAGCCCGTTGGCGCCATTGGGCCGGTTGCGGGGTCAGGGGCGGCCGAGGTGGGCACACCGTCGGGGTGATCTCCAGCTACACATCATCGACACGGCCACGCTGCGGTCGCTGCTGCCGGAACTGCAGGAAGCCGAGATCCAGATCGCGTCGGTACGGGTCGTACTTCTCCTCCTACCTGCTCCGCCGTAGCCGGGCGGGCGGCTAGGGAGCGGCTTCGGCGGCGGGGGCGGTGAGCAGGCGGGCGGCGTCCTGGCCGGGCGGGGCGCCGAACAGGCGGCGGTACTCGCGGCTGAACTGGGAGGGGCTGTCGTAGCCGACCTCGTAGCCGACGGCGGCGACGTCGCCGGGGGCGGCGAGCAACTCGACGCGGGCGCGCTGCAGGCGGAGTTGCTTCTGGTACTGCAGCGGGCTCATCGCGGTGACCGCGCGGAAGTGGCGGTTGAGGGTGGGCACGCTCACGCCGACGTGACCGGCCAGATCGGCGATGCGGATGGGCTGGTCGTAGTGCTCGGCCAGCCAGCGGACGGCCTGGCTGACCAGGGACACCCGGCTGCCGGGCATGCCGATCCGGCGCACGGCGGCGGCATGCGGGCCGTTCATCAGCCGCCAGTGGATCTCCCGCTCGGCGGCCGGCGCCAGCACCGGGAAGTCGGCCGGATGCTCGGCCAGGCAGAGAAGGCGGACCACCGCGTCGACGAGCTCGTCATCGGCGGAGCTGACAAGGACGCCGCTGACGCCGTCCGGCCCCTTCGGCGCCGTGGTGCCGGTCTCCAGGAGGAGGGCGGCGATCAGGGATTGCCTGAGCGGAAGGCCGAGGCCGACGAACGGAGCCTCGGTGACCTGGGCGGACAGCGGGAGGTCGACGGTCGCGATGAGGTACTGGCCGGCCCGGTAGTCGTAGACGCGGTCGGCCAGGGTGGTGCGCTTGGCGCCCTGGGCGATCAGCGCCAGGACCGGGCGGCTGACGTCGCTCAGCGGCTCGGTGACGCGGGCCGCGCGGGACAGGGTCAGGCCGGGCATCCAGTCCGGGTGGCGGCCGAACCCGTCGCTGAGCCGGATGATGCAGCCGGCCAGCTCGGCCAGCCGGGGCGACCCCGGCGGCGTGGACGTGGGCATGGACCCATTCAGCCACAGGTTGATCCGATCGTGCAATGGGCTGATTTCATCGGTCTAGGGTCAGCAGCCGCTTCCGTGATGCGATGAAGAAGGCCGGGAAACCGGCTGATCGTATCCATCAAGCAATAACCAACCGGGAGCCTTTCGTGGCAGCGAATTCCTACGTGACCCTGGGCCGGTCGGGCCTGCGGGTGAGCCCGTTCACGCTCGGCACGATGACGTTCGGCGACGACGCCGGCTGGGGCGCCAGCCCGGCCGAGTCGGCCAGCATCCTGGCCGCCTATCTGGACCGGGGCGGCAACTCGATCGACACCGCCAACATCTACACCGGCGGCCACTCGGAGAAGATCATCGGGGACTGGTTCGCCGCCCACCCGGACCGGCGGGACCGGGTGGTGCTCGGCACCAAGTTCTTCGGCAACCTGTACCCCGGCGACCCCAACGGCGGCGGAGCCGGCCGCAAGGGCATCGTCCAGCAGCTGGAGAACTCGCTGCGGCGGCTGCGGACCGACTACGTGGACCTGTACTGGCTGCACAACTTCGACCCGGCGACCCCGATCGAGGAGACCCTGCGGGCGCTGGACGACCTGGTCACCGCGGGCAAGATCCGGTACGCCGGGCTGTCCGACCTGCCCGCCTGGAAGGTGGCCGAGTCGGCCGTCATCACCCGGTTCCGCGGCTGGGCCCCGGTCACCGCCCTGCAGCTGGAGTACTCGCTGCTGGAGCGGACCTCCGAGGCCGAGCTGATCCCGGCCGCGCAGGGGCTGGGCATCGGGGTGCTGCCGTGGAGCCCGCTCAAGAACGGCTTCCTGTCGGGCAAGTACGCCCGCGGACAGGCCGCCCCCGCCGACAGCGCCCGGGCCGGGCGGCCGGGGATCTTCGGCACCCCCAGCGAGCACGACTACCTTGTGATCGAAGTGGCCCGCGAGATCGCGGCCGAGCTGGAGGCCAGCCCGGCCGCGGTCGCCCTCGCCTGGGCGCAGGGCCAGCCGGGGATCACGTCGGTGATCATCGGCGCCCGCCGGGCCGGCCAGCTGGAGGCCAACCTGGGAGCCCTGGACCTCACGCTGACCGAGGACCAGCGGCGGCGGCTGGACGAGGTGTCGGCGCCGGCGCTCGGCTTCCCGGCCATGGTGAACCGGTTCGCTGGCCGGCTCGCGTTCAGCGGCGCCACGGTCGACGGCCGGACCTGGGACGTGCACCCGGCGCTGGCCGCCGCCACCACCCGGTACTAGCCCCGCCGCGACAAGCCCGCCGCAACCCGGCACCAAAGGTGCAGACTGGGTGTATGCGACGGAGCACGGAGCGGATCCGGGTGTCACACGCGGGGGCGCTGCCGCGCCCCGGCGACCTGCAGAAACTGTTCGACGGCGGGCCGGGCGCGGCCGGCCAGTTCCAGCAGGCCCTGCCGGGCGCGGTCGCCGAGGTGGTGGACCGCCAGGTCAGCGCCGGCGTGGACGTGGTCAACGACGGGGAGATCTCCAAACGCGGGCTGTTCATCGGCTACATCCGGGACCGGATGGCCGGGTTCGAGCCGCGCCGGTTCCCGCCCGGCGGTTACGCCCCGCCCAACGCCGGGGTCCAGGGCCGGGACCGCCGCGACTTCCCCGGCTTCTTCGCGGCCGGGCTGGGCGGTTTCCAGTTCGGCGCGGCGGTCACCCCGCCCCCGACGGCCGGCGGCGAACAGCCCGAACCGGGTGGCACGACGGCCTACTTCTGCACCGGGCCGCTGGCCTACACCGGCCGGGAACGGGCGCAGGCCGACATCGACCGGCTGCAGGCGGCGGTGGCCGGGCGCGAGGGGGTCGAGGCGTTCCTGCCCGCGATCACGCCGGGCACGGTCGAGCACTGGCTGAACAACGAGTTCTACCCGGACACCGAGACGTTCCTGTTCGCGGTGGCCGACGTCCTGCACGAGGAATACAAGACGATCACCGACGCCGGCCTGATCCTGCAGGTGGACGACCCGGACCTGCCGGACGGGTGGCAGATGTTCCCGGACATGACGGTGGCGGACTACCGGCGGTACGCGGCGGTCCGGATCGAGGCGCTGAACCACGCGCTCCGCGGGCTGCCGGAGGACCAGATCCGGCTGCACATCTGCTGGGGCAGCCACCACGGGCCGCACCGCGACGACCTGCCGCTACGTGACCTGATCGACCTGGTGCTGACGGTCCCGGCCAGCTGCTATTCGTTCGAGGCGGCCAACCCGCGGCACGAGCACGAGTACACGGTCTGGGAGGACGTGCCGCTGCCGGACGGGAAGATGATCATGCCCGGCGTGGTCGGCCACTCCACCGACATCGTCGAGCACCCCGACCTGGTGGCCCAGCGGCTGGTCCGGTTCGCCAACCTGGTCGGCCGGGAGAACGTGATCGCCGGGACCGACTGCGGGCTGGGCGGCCGGGTCGGCCACCCGGAGATCGTCTGGGCCAAGCTCACCGAGCTGGCCGCGGGCGCGCGGATCGCCTCCGGTCAGCTCTGGAGCTGATCACGGTGGTGGCTGCGCGTCGCCGCCCAGCAGGCCGATCAGCTGCTGGGCGTTGACCTGGGCGTCGTCGCTGTAGCAGTTGTTGAACAGGACGTGGGTGACGTCGGCGTCCCGGGACAGTTCCCGGACCTTGGGCGCCCACTCTTTGAGCTCTTTTTCCGAATAGCGGTACCGGTACTTCTCCTGGATGTCGTTTGAGTCCCATTTTTCCGACTGGCCGTGGAAGCGCATCACGGCCAGCGGCGCGGTCGCCGCCACCACCGGCGGTACCGAGCTGGTATGCCCCTGCGGCTCGTCCACCACCACGTACGGCAGCTGGTGGTCGGCCAGGAACTTCAGCGTCTCGGCCCGGTTGTCCTCGCTCATCCAGGTCTTGTTGCGGAACTCGATGCAGAGCTGGCGGGGGGCGACGCGCTCGGCGCAGGACAGGATGTAGTCCTTGCGCTCGCGGCCGATCACGAACCACTGCGGGAACTGGAACAAGATCGCGCCCAGGCGGCCGGTCTGGCGCAGCGGCTCGAGCACGGCCAGGAACCGTTCCCAGGCCTGGTCCACCAGCTCGGGGTCGGCGTCCTTGAGGTAGATATTGGCCTTGCCGTTGGCCGTCTTCTCGGCGGCCGGGCGCAGGTCCTTGGGCAGCGCCGCGATCCGGGTCGGATGGTGGGTGAACAGGCTGAACGACTTGATGTTGAACACGAAGCCCTTGGGAGAGCGCTGGGTCCAGGCGGCCGCGGTCTGCTCGGCGGGCAGCGCGTAGTAGGACGAGTCCACCTCGACCAGCGGGAACTGGCGGGTGTAGTAACGCAGGCGTTTCTCGGGGTTGTTGGCCTCGGGCGGGTACCAGCCCGAGTCGATCAGCGTCTTGTCTGTCCAGGACGCGGTGCCTACCCGGATGTCTGCCATGACAGCAGCCTAAGCCGGGGCCAGCCAGGTCACGAATGAGGCGACCTATTGAAATCAGAGGTAATGGTATGACATTATGCCAACTTGATGTGATCCGGAGCACAGCTCGCTCGTCGCGGCACAGTGGCCGCCTGAGACCTCGCAAGGAGCACACGTGCGCTCTAAAGGCTGGCAGAACAGAAAAGCTTGGCTGGCGCCGTGCATCGCCGCCGTCTCCGTGGCCACGGTGGCCGCCTGCGCGTCATCGGGCGGCTCGTCGTCCGGCGGGTCGGTGAGTTCCGGCGGCTCGACGTACACCGTCCACGCGATCATCTCCGAGACCGGCAGCGCCGCGTTCCTCGGCGTGGAGCAGAAAGCCGCCCTGCAGGCGCTGGCCAAGCACGTCAACGCGACCGGCGGCATCGACGGCAAGAAGCTCGCGTTCGCCATCTCCGACAACCAGTCCACCGCCGCCACCTCGGTGTCGCTGGCCTCGCCGCTGCTCAGCCAGTCCCCGGTGCTGCTGGTGGGCAGCGTGACCACCACCGACCGGCCGGTCGACGACCTGGCCGGCGGGAGCGGGCCGGTGATCTACGACCTCTCCCCCGGTGACCACCCCAAGCTCGGCGGCTACGTGTACTCGACCTCGAACTCGACGGTCAACCAGACCAAGGCCTTCGTGAACTTCGCCAAGAGCAAGGGCTGGACCCGGGTCGCCGCCATCACTTCGACCGACTCCTCCGGCCAGGACGGCTGGACCAACATCCAGAAGGCCACCGCCGGCAGCGGGGTCAGCGTGGTCAGCCACCAGACCTTCGACCCGACCGACGTCAGCGTGACCACCCAGCTGTCCAAGATCAAGGCGAGCAACCCGCAGGCGCTGTTCATCTGGACCACCGGCACCCCGCTGACCACCGTGCTCAAGGGCATGCAGACGCTGGGCCTGTCCAGCCTGCCCACCATGACCACCAACGGGAACGCCTCGTTCAAGGAGCTCAGCAGCCTGTCCAGTGACCTGCCGTCGCAGCTGTACTTCCCCGGTGCCCCCTTCATGGTCGGCCCGTCGCACCTGACCGGGCAGACCAAGACGCAGGTGCAGGCGTTCGACTCGGCCATCAAGGCGTCCGGCCAGGCCGCCCCGGACGAGGGGGACGCGCTGGCCTACGACCCGGGGCTGATCCTGGTCAGCGCGCTGCGCAAGCTGGGCACGGGCGCCACCGCCCAGCAGATCCACACCTACATCTCCGGCCTGGCGTCGTTCCAGGGCATCGACGGCACCTACGACTTCAAGGCCAGCCAGCCCGACAACCGGGGCCTGACCATCAAGGACGTCTACGTCGCCCAGTGGGACAAGGCCAGCCAGAACTGGACAGCGGCCTCCGGCCCGGCGGGCGAGGCGCTGGGGAGCTGACATGTCGGCAGCCGGCAACATCATCATCGGCGGTCTGATCACCGGTGCGATCTACGCCCTGCTGGCGGTGGGCTACTCGCTGGTGTTCAGCGTCAGCGGGGCGCTGAACCTGGCTCAGGGCGCGTTCGTGGCGCTGGGCGCGCTGACCATGTACACGTTCACCCACAGCGCGCACCTGCCCATCGTCGCGGCCTTCCTGGCCTCGCTGGTCATCGTGGCGACCGCCATCGGGATCATCGAATGGGTGGTGATCAGGCCCGCGGTGACCCGGATATCGCACGCCAACCTGCTGATGATGATGGGCGGGCTGCTCACCGCGTTCGAGGGCGCGGCCTTCCTCATCTGGGGTAGCAACCCGTTCTCGACCAGCCCGTTCTCCGGGAGCAAGCCGGTTCGGGTGGGTGGCCTGTCCATCCCCACCCAGGGGTTCTGGGTCATCGGGGCGATGCTGGCGGCCGTGATCGGGCTGTCCTGGCTGCTGGCCCGCAGCCGCTGGGGCCGCGGGCTGCGGGCCACCTCGGAGAACATGACGGCGGCGCGGCTGATGGGTGTGCCGGTGGACCGGATGATCCTGCTGTCGTTCGTGGCGGCGGCGGCCCTCGGGGTCATCGCCGGGGCGGTGATCTCCCCGCTCACCTCGCTGGACTACTCGAGCATGGCCACCTACACCAACGAGGGCCTGATCGCGGTCAGCCTGGGCGGGCTGGGCACGGTGTACGGCTCGGTCGCGGGTGGCCTAGTGCTGGGGGTGGTCGAGGCGGTGGTGTCCGGCTACGTCTCCTCGCTGTTCAGCACGGCCATCAGCCTGATCATCCTGATCGCGATCATCTTCCTGCGCCCGCAGGGGCTGCTGGGCCGGGCCCGCGGCGCGCGGATCGACGTGGCCGAGCGGACCAACGGCCGGATCTACGCCCCGCCCAGCCTGCCCCGTCACTGGGCCCGGGTGGGCGGGGTGGTGATCGCGCTGATCATGCTGTTCGTGCCGGACATCATCCCCGCGGGCGACATGCGGGCGCTGAACATCACCGGCATCTTCTGCCTCACCATCGTCGGCCTGGACCTGCTGACCGGGATCGCCGGGCAGGTCAGCCTGGGCCAGGCCGGCTTCATGGCCATCGGCGGGTACCTGTCGGCGGTGCTGGCCGTCAAGTACCACGTACCAACGCTGGCGGGCTTGGTCATCGGGATGGCCGGGTCGGCCCTGGTGGCGGTGGTGCTCGGGCTGGTCTGCGGCCGGCTGCGGGGCATGTACCTGGCCATCACCACGCTGGCGTTCGGCATCCTGGTCCAGGGACTGGCCAACGGGCTGTCGATCACCGGCGGGCCGTCCGGGATCGGCGGCATCCCGCCGTTCTCGGTGGCCGGGTTCGCGTTCGACAGCGACACCCGGTTCTTCTACCTGATCTGGGCGCTGGTGGCGGTGTCGCTGATCGCGGTGGCCAACTTCGTGCGCAGCAACCGGGGCCGGATCCTGCGGGCCATGCACGGCGACCAGGCCGGGGCCCGGTCGCTGGGCCTGAACATCACCCGCGCCAAGATCTCGGTGTTCGTGATCAGCGCCTGCCTGGCCTCGATCGCGGGCAGCCTGTACGCCAGCTACTTCCGGTTCCTGTCTCCCGATCAGGTCGGCAGCTCCGAGTCCCTGCAGCTGATCACCATGCTGGTCATCGGGGGCATGGGCACGCTGTTCGGCCCGCTGATCGGGGTCGCGCTGCTCACGTACCTGCCGCTGGAGTCGCAGTCCATCGCCAACTACTCGATGCTGCTTACGGGAGTGCTGCTGGTGCTGTTCCTGCGGTATCTGCCCGCCGGGATCTGGGGCGGCGTGCTCGAGGTCATCAACCGGGTGGTGCCGGGGAGGAGGCTCGCCGCGGACGTGGGGGGTGAGCCTCCTGGGGTTGGTGAGACTACCGACGCTGGTGAGGCTATTGGGTTTAATGGGACTGTTGGCACTAGTGGCGCTGATGGGGTTAGCGGGTCTACCGGGGCTGCTGAGGGTGTGCCCGCGCTGGACGTGCGCGAGCTGACCAAGACGTTCGGCGGCGTGCGGGCGGTCCGCAGCGTCAGCTTCACCGTCCCGGCCGGCTCGCTGACCGCGCTCATCGGCCCGAACGGGGCCGGCAAGTCGACCGTGTTCAACCTGGTCACCAACTTGTACCGGCCGGACAGCGGCGAGGTCATGCTGGCGGGCAGGCCGATCACCAACGTCCCGCCCGAGCGCATCACCTCGCTCGGGCTGTTCCGGACGTTCCAGACCGCGCGGGTGTTCCCGCAGCTCTCGGTGCTGGACAACGTGCTGGTGGGCGGGTACCGGCTGGGCCGGGCGGGCTACCTGGCGCAGGCGCTGCGGCTGCCGAAGTCACGCCGCGAGGAGCGGGAGCTGACCGAGCGGGCCCGGCAGCTGCTGGCGGTGATGGGCCTGGCCGACCGGGCCGGGGAGCGGGCGGCGGTGCTGCCGCTGGCCGCCCAGAAGTACCTGGAGCTGGCCCGCTCGCTGATGGCCAAGCCCAGCGTGGTCCTGTTCGACGAGCCGGGGGCGGGCATGAACGACGCCGAGACCGCCGAGCTCGGCATGATCCTGCGCGCCATCCGTGACACCGGCCACACCGTGCTGGTCGTCGAGCACAACATGTCGCTGGTCATGGGGGTATGCGACCACGTGGTGGTGATGGACGCGGGCCGGATCATCGCGGCCGGGCCGCCCAGCGAGGTCAGCAACGACCCGGTGGTGATCGGCGCGTACTTCGGCGCGGCCGACGCCCCCGGTGACGGCGGCGGCGTGATGACGGCGGAGGCGAGCACCTGATGCTGGAACTGATCAGGGTCAAGGCCGGGTACACCTCGCAGGAGATCCTGCACGGGCTGAGCTTCGCGGTGGCGCCCGGGCAGATCGTGGCCATCGTCGGGGTCAACGGCGCGGGCAAGTCGACCACCCTGAAGGTGATCTCCGGGCTGCTCACCGCCCGGGAGGGCACGATCGCGGTGGACGACCGGCGGCTGGCGGGCGGTTCGGCGGCCGAGGCGGTGCGGGCCGGGATCGCGCACGTGCCGGAGGGCCGGCAGGTGTTCCCGAACATGACCGTCCGGGAGAACCTGCTGCTCGGGGCCTACACGGCCGGCAAGGCGGAAATCGGCCGCCGGATGGACGAGGTGATGGAGGTCTTCCCCGAGCTGACCGAGAAGCTGGCCGCCTACGCCGGTTCGCTGTCCGGCGGCCAGCAGCAGATGATGGCCATCGGCCGCGGGCTGATGTCCGATCCCCGGTACCTGCTGCTGGACGAGCCGTCGCTGGGCCTGGCCCCGCAGGTGACCCGGCGCATCTTCGACGTCATCGTCCGGCTGCGGGGCGCGGGCAAAGGCATCCTGCTGGTCGAGCAGAACGGCCGGCTGGCGCTGGAGATCGCCGACCACGCGCTGCTGCTGGAGCGGGGCACGATCACGCTGACCGGCACCGGCAAGCAGTTGCTGGCCAACGCCGAGGTGGTCGAGCGCTACCTGGGCGTGGGCACGGCCCAGGCCCAGGCCGACCGCCAGCAGGACTGGACCAGGAAACTGCGGCAGGCCCTGGCCAGCCATGACTGACCCGGGGCCGGTTTCGGAGCCGGGGGCAGGGGCCCGGCCTGAGCCCATCGGCGTGCTGGGGGCGGGGCGGATGGGGCTGCCGATCGTCGGGCACCTGGCCCGGGCGGGCTTCCCGGTACTGGTGCACGACCCTGGCCCGGGCCGCCGCGAGCTGATCGAGGAACGGGGCGGCCGGTACGCCGCCGCGGCCGGCGAGGTCGCCGCGGGCTGCGCCGTGATCCTGGTCTGCGTCGGTTACGAGGAGCAGGTGGACACCCTGCTGACCGGCCCGGGCGGGCTGCTGCGGCAGCTGAAGCCGGAGACCGTAGTGGCCGTGCTCAGCACGGTGGCCCCGGACCGGGTGGTCGAGCTGGCGGGCGAGGCCCGGAATTTCGGGGTCCACCTGGTCGACGCGACCGTCTGCCGGGGCGGCGAGGCGGCCGACCGGGGCGAGCTGCTGTCGTTCGTGGGCGGGCCGGCGGACGTGGCCGAGCGGATCACCCCGGTGCTGCGCAGCTACAGCAGCGACGTCGTCCGGACCGGAGACGTCGGCTCGGCCCAGGTGGCCAAGGCGGTCAACAACCTGATCCTGTGGGCCTGCCTGGTCGCCGACCACGAGGGCCTCGCCCTGGCCGAGCGCTACGGGGTGGACACCCGGGCGCTGCGGACCGCCCTGCTGGGCAGCAGCGCCGCCAACACCGCCCTGGCCAACTGGGGTCGCCAGAGCATGGCCTGGGCCGAGGACGACCTGAAGATCGCGGCCGAGATGGCCGCGCGGACCGGGATCGCGCTGCCGCAGGCCGGGGTCAACCGGGAGATCTGCCGGGCCCTGAAACCGCGGCGCTACCAGCTCTCCGAGTACGGGACCTAGCCAGCCATCACAGTGCCGTCACAGCGCCGTGGTCAGGTGCCCGTCCGGCCGCGGCGGCAGGTCAGCCAGCTCGGCCTGGTAGGCATCGTCCATGCGGGGAGAGATGGCGGCCTGCGCCAGGGACTTCGCGAACATGTCGCGGATCTCGGGCCGCTCATCGGCGTAGTCGATCTGGTCGCCGCCGATGCGGCGGCTGATCCACGCCTTCGGCACTCCCTGCGCGTTGCGGATCGAGACGGCCTCGTGCTTGAAGGCAAGGTAGCGGGCCGGGTCGGGGCTGGTATTGAAGTGCTGGTGGAACCACATGTTGGGCGGGATGATCAGCGATCCGGTCTGCCACTCGAAGCGCTGCGGCTCTTCCCCCTCGGGCCACATCAGCGAGTAGCCGGAGCCGGACAAGATGATCACGTGGGCGCCCGGCCCGTGCCGGTGGCCCTTCTTGTAGGTGCCGACCGGGAACTGGGAGATATGGCTGTTCATCGAGCCCTTGGCCATCGAGAAGCGGATGTGCCCGCCACCGGCACCGCGCTCCCCGGCCGACGCCAGCCGCAGGTTCACCGCGTCGGTGACGAAGTTGGTGTCGAGCAGGAGGCCCTTCATCTCCTCCTTGGGCGCGAAGTAGTCGGCCTCACCGGCGAACCGCTGCGGGAAGTCGCGCGCGGTGCCGAAGACGAACTCGGGGTCGTCGTACAGGTTGATCACCGGCGGCATGTTCGTCGACGAGACGAACGTGGCCGGCTCCAGGCCGGAGAGGTTGAAGTGCTGGTGCCAGGTGTTGAGCGGGATCGCGAACATCGACCCGGCCTGCCACTCGAAGGTGACGCTCTGCCCGGCGTCGTTCCACACCCGGGTCGAGCCGCGGCCGCCGAGGATGAGGATCATCTCCTCGAACAGCTGGCGCTGCGGGGCCAGCGAGCTGCCCTCACCGATCTCGCAGACGTAACAGTCATTGGACGTACGGGAGGCGTCGTGATTGATGAACACTCCCCGGCCGCCGCGCCGCGCCCAGGGCTTGAGCTCGATGGCCCGCAGGTCCTTGATGTAGAACCCGTTCACGATGTCGAGGCCCTCGCTCGCCACCCAGCGTGTGTACGGCGAGTCCTTCTCGGTCGCGAACTTGCTGGCCAGCTGGTCGTTGACGATGGCGCTCACGGGCCGTCCTCCTCGGGTCTGCGACCCCTCGAGCCTATAACATAGGACCATTAGACCAATAGAGTCTGCGGGTGTTGGTCTGGCCGTCGGACCGCGAGGCTGCTGGCGCGAGGCTGCCGGATCGTGAGGAGGCGGGTGGGTGCACGACGAACACGGCTTCGACCACGAGCACGGCCAGGGGCTGAGCGACGCCGCCCGTCAGGCCGTTCAGCGCGCGATCGCTGAGCACGACACCCTGGAGCTGGTCACCGTCGGCGTGGACATCGGCTCCTCGACGTCGCATCTGCTGTTCGCCCGGGTGCTGTTCGAGCGGCGCGGGCATCGGCGCAGCGACCGGTTCGTCGTCGTCGACCGCACGGTGGAGTGGCGCTCACCGATCGTGGCGACCCCCTTCCGCCCGGACGGCACGATCGACGCGCACCGCCTGGCCCGCTTCGTGCAGGACTGCTACCGCCAGGCGGGCATCGCACCGAGCGAGGTCGACAGCGGCGCGGTCATCCTCACCGGCGAGGCGATCAAAAAGCGCAACGCCCGGGCCATCGACGAGATGATCGCGGGCGGGTCCGGGCGCTTCGTCTGCGCGACGGCCGGGCACCGGCTCGAAGCCATCCTGGCCGCGCACGGCTCCGGGGCTACCGAGCTGAACCGCCGGCGCGGCGGCCGTGGCCTGCACGTCGACATCGGCGGCGGCACCACCAAGCTCGCGCTGATCGAGGCGGGTGAGGTCCGCAGCGTCACGGCATTCGCGGCCGGCGGCCGGCTCGTCGCCCGGGACACCGCGGGTGACTGGACGCGGATCGACGATCCGGCCCGGCTGGTCGCCGAGTCGCTCGGCCTGGACCCGGTACCGGCCACGTTCGCCGATCCGGCGGCCCGGCGGCAGCTGGCCGCACGGCTGGCCGAGCTGGTGGTCGACCAGATCGTCGCCGGCCCGGCCGACGGCCTGGGCCGGGCGCTGGAGCTGACCGAGCCGCTGGAACGTCCCGGCCCGGCGGACTACCTCACGTTCTCCGGCGGCGTGTCCGAGTACCTGTTCGGGCACGAGGCGGGCGACTACGGCGACCTCGCCCCCGAGCTGGCGGCCGGCGTGGCCCGGGAGCTCGGGGACCGGGTCACCATCCCGGCGATCGACCCGGGCCAGCGGATCCGGGCCACCGTCATCGGCGCCTCGCAGTTCAGCGTGCAGGTCAGTGGGAGGACCATCCACCTCGGGGGCGCGCCGGCGCTGCCGGTGTCCAACGTGCCGGTCGTCCGGCTCGCCGCCCCGCTCGGCGACGGGTTCGACCCGGCGGCCGTGGCGGCGCTGGAGGTGACGGCACGCCAGCACGACGTCAGCCTGGACGAGCCGGTGGCGCTGGCGCTCTCCTGGACGGGGACCGTGTCCTACCCGCCGCTGGCCGCGCTGGCCGCCGCGGTCGCCACGGTGGCCGGGCACGGCGACGAGTTGCTGCTGCTGGTGCTGGACGCCGACATCGGCCAGGCGCTCGGCGCCCTGCTCGTCGAGGAGACCGGGCTGAAGCGTCCGCTGGTCGTGCTCGACGGCATTGAGCTCGGCAGCCTCGATTACCTCGACGTGGGGCAGTTCCTGGATCCGCCCGGCGTCGTGCCTGTCGTGATCAAGTCGCTCCTGTTCGCCTGAGCGGCGAGCCAAGACAGGCCGAGGCGGGCCGAGTGGCGGGACCCGCTAAGGGCGGACGAGAACCTTGAGGCTCTCGCGGGCGGCCATCTGCCGGTAGCCGTCCGGGACGCCGTCGAGGTCCGTGCTGGTGTCGAACACCTTTCCGGGCTCGATCGTGCCGTCGAGGATGGCGGGCATGAGCTGGCTCATGTAGGCCCGGGTGGGGGCGGGCCCGCCGGCGAGGCGGATGTTGCCCCTGAACAGGCTGCCATGCCGATCGGGGCCTCCTCGTACTGCGGGGCGCCGACCCGGCTGATGGTGCCACCGGCGCGGACGGCGCCGACGGCCTGGTCATAGGCGGCGCGGGTGCCGACGGCCTCGAGTACGACCCGCGTGCCCTGGCCACTGGTGAGCTGGCGCACCTGCTCGATGCCGTCGGCGCCGCGGGCGGAGGCGATGTCGGTGGCGCCGAACTCACGGCCGAGGTCGGTGCGCGCCTTGTGCCGGCCCATCAGGATGATCTGCTCGGCGCCGAGCCGGCTGGCGGACAGCACCGCCAGCAGGCCGACTGCCCCGTCCCCGATCACCGTGACGCTGGAGCCAGCGGTGACGCCGCCGGTGACCGCGGCGTGGTAGCCGGTGCCGAGCACGTCGGACAGCGTGAGCAGGGACGGCATCAGCGCCGAGTCGGCCGCGACGGGCAGCCGGACCAGCATGCCGTCGGCGAACAGCACCCGGACCGCCTCGGCCTGGCCGCCTTCGTAGGGTCCCTGGCCCCACGAGCCGCCGTGAACGCAGGAGGTGTAGCGGCCTTCGTGGCAGAACTCGCAGGTGCCGTCGCTGATGAACCACGGGGCGACGACGAGGTCCCCCTTCTTGACGGTGGTGACCTCGGAGCCGGTGTCCTCGACGATGCCGGCGAACTCGTGGCCCATCCGGGCCGGGCCGCGGCCGGCCGGCATCGACGCGTACGGCCACAGATCGGTGCCGCAGATGCAGGCGGCGGTGATCCGGACCAGGGCGTCGGACGGCTCGGACAGGACGGAGTCGGGAACGTCCTCGACCCGGACGTCGCCGGCGCCGTGCAGCAGGGTTGCGCGCATGGTGTGCTCCTTGACCTAGAGGGTGGACCGGCACCAGGTAAGCGCGCTGCCCGAGGGCGCGGCAGGTCCGGTTTACCGGGGGTAGAGACGCAACCCCCCACTGGGCGGGCCGGGCACGTACCGTGGAAGTCATGAGCGGTGAACCTGTGGCCAGGGCCGGAAGCCGGGCCGACGTCCGTGACTTCCTGGTCAGCCGGCGGGCCCGCATCACCCCGGGCCAGGCCGGGCTGCCCTCATCCGGCCGCCGGCGCGTCCCCGGGCTGCGGCGGGAGGAAGTCGCCGTCCTCGCCGGGGTCAGTATTGAGTGGTACACGCGCCTGGAGAAGGGTCACATCAAAGGCGTGTCCGACGATGTCCTCGAGGCCGTCGCCCGGGCGCTGCGGCTCGACGACGACGAGCGGGCCTATCTGCTCGGCATGGCCCGGGCCGCCCGGGCCCCGGGGGCCACAGGCCGCACCCGCAGGGCCGGGCCGGCCCCGCAGCTGCCGCCGAACATCCAGTGGATTCTGGACAGCATGACGCTGTCCGCGGCGGTGGTCATCAACGGGTACCAGGACATCCTGGCGGTCAACCCGCTGGCCCGAGCCCTGTACGCGCCGGTCTTCGGCAGCGCCACCACCCGGGAGCGCGGCCAGGCGAACCTGGCGCGGTACCACTTCACCGATCCCGGCGCACGCGACTTCTCCGGCAACTGGCACGACACCGCCGACCTCCTGGTCGCCTCGCTGCGGGCCGCGGCCGGGCGCAACCCCCGCGAAACGGAGTTCGAAGATCTCGTCGCTGAGCTGTCCGCCGCCAGCCCCGAATTCCGCACCCGGTAGGCCGCGCACAACATCCTCATCCACTGCCGGGGCACCAAGGTGTACCGGCACCCCGTCGTCGGCCAGTTGAGCCTGGCCTGCCAGTCGCTGAAGCTGCCGATCGCCGATCAGGAGGCGGAGCTGATGTGCGTTACCGCCGAGCCTGGCTCGGCCGCGGAGGATCAGCTGAAGCTCCTCGCCAGCTGGGCGGCACCCGTCAGTTCGTGACGGCCGCCCGCAGGTGGGCGGCGGTCAGCCGGGCTGGATCACGGGCCAGGCCGGGATCGGCGCCGACGACCCGCAGCGGCAGCTTGCGCAGGCGACGGCCGTCCCAGCCCACCGTCGACCGGCTCAGCTCGGCCTGCAGGGCCTCGTCGGCGGCCAGCGGCTTGAGCTCGGGCCACAGCCCGGCCAGGTCGGCCAGGGCGACGGCCAGGATCTGGGCGCGGGCAGCCGCCCCGGGCAGCGGCAGCTCCAGCACCAGGTCGGCCCGGGACAGGAAGGCGTCGTCGACCGCGCGCAGGAAGTTGGTCGCGGTCAGCACCAGGGCTCCCGGCCGGGCCGCGGCCAGGTGGTCCAGGCCGGTGAGCACGGCGTCGGTCGCCCGCTGGACGTCGACCGGGTTGGTCTCGAACGAGGCCAGGTCGCGGCGCACCGCGAAGCTGTCCACCTCGTCGATCAGCACCACCAGGTGCGGGCGTCCCCGGGCCAGCTCCGGGACCACGTCGCGGAGCAGCCGGACCACGTTGCGCTGGCTCTCCCCCAGCATCTCGCTGGGCACGGCGTGCGGATCGATCTCCACGAAGGTCGTCGCGCCGCGGTCGGCCACGGCCAGCGCGGCGCGCTGGGCCAGGCCCTGGGCCAGCGTCGTCTTGCCGGTGCCGGTCGGCCCGGCCATCACGATCAGCCCGCTCGGCGGCCCGGGCAGGGTGGCCAGCCGGCGGCCGTGCCGCATGATCAGCGACGCGGTCCCGAGCAGGCGTTCCTTCACCCCCGGGGGGGTGATGATGGCGTCCCAGGGGCCGTCGTGGTGCCCGGCGGGAAGGGCGTGCACCGACAGCACGCCCCGCGGCAGCTTCTCGGCGACGGCGGTCACCGCCGTCACGGCCAGGTGGGCCGGGTCAGCTCCGGCCAGTCGACCGTGGACGGGTCGCCGGCCTGCCGGTCGCGGATGTGGTCGGGCGGCTCCTCGAACAGCACCAGCGGGTCGCACAGCGCCCGCATGGTCTCCAGCAGGCTGTCGAACATGTGGATCCGCACGACGCGGGCAGTGTTCTCTTTGTCGTCGTTGATGTGCTGGTGCCACAGGAAATGGTCGACGACGATGATGTCGCCCTTCTTCCAGGGGTAGGTCGGCCCGCCCTCGGGCTCGGACCCGAGGTAGGAGTGGCCGTGCCCGTCCACCACGTACAGCCAGGCCTCCCCCGGGTGCCGGTGCATGGACTGGGCCCGGCCCGGGCCGATCTCGAACATCGCCATCGTGATCCCCGACGCCTGGTAGCCGATGGCCCGGTCGAGCAGGAACGTGGTCCGGGTACCGCGCGGGGTCGGCAGCATCTCCAGGTCGTCCCAGCTGGTGTGCAGCCGCCCGCTGCGCCGGGCCTGCTGCTCATCAGCCAGCCGCCGGCGCCGCACCGCGTACGGGTCGTCCCCGTCGATGGCGGGTGACTGGGGTGGCCGGGGCGGCAGGCTGGCCGGGGCGGCGTCACCGGCGTCCTCCTGGATGGCCATGCCCATCGTCTCCAGCATCGGCTCGGAGGAGAACGTCAGGTAGCGGGCCGTCTGACGGCCGTCGTTGCCGTGGCGATGCCAGCTCCAGGCGGGCAGGTGCAGCGAGTCGCCGGGACCCCAGCCGATCCGCTGGCCGTCGATCTCGGTCCAGGCCTCACCGGCCACGCAGAACATCATCGCGTCCCACGAGTGCCGGTGCACGGTGCTGACCACCCCCGGGTCGATCTCGTGGGCGGTGGCGTCCATGGCCCGGGTCGGGCGGCCGCCGTCGGCGCCGGTGTAGACCCCCCGGCGCATCCGGCGGCTGGTCTCGTGCATCTGGACGTCCTCGACCGGCACGACCGTGCGCTGGTTGGCCCGCCACTGCTCGATGAACTCGGCCCGGCGCTGCTTCTGCACGTAGTAGTGGGCGACCTTGGTGGTGGTCCGGGTGCTCACGGGTTCTCCCTACTTGACGTCTACTTGACGTACGGGGCGATGCTGCTGGAGTTGGACTCGGCCGATGCGACCTGGCTGGCGGCGGTGGGGCCGGAGATGAAGGCCAGCGGCAGCGACTCCTTCTTGGCCTGTGCCTGCAGCGCGGGCAGGGCGGCGGCCTTGGTGAACGCCTGGCGCAGGGCGGTCACGGTGGCGGCCGGGGTACCGGGCGGGGCGGCGAAGTCGTCGGACAGGTTGGCCAGCGCGTTGGCCTCCTTGAGGGCCTTGGTCTGGCCCGCCGACACCGAAACCTTGGACAGCTCGGAGTCCAGGGTCGGCACGCCCGCCAGCGCGTTGCGCCAGGTGGGCAGCGACACGGTCCCGGTCACCAGCAGCGGCTTGGCCTGGCTGCCGGAGATCAGCGGGTACAGGGTGGACATGGCTTCGAAGATGGTCAGCCCGTCCTTGGCCAGGAAGCCCTGCTTGAGCGCGGTGGTCGACTCGAACCCGGTGTCCAGCTTGTAGTTGATGCCGAACGCGCCGAACACCACCCGGTTCAGCATGTCGCCGATGCCGTTGCGGATGTCCAGGACGTTGACCGGGTCGGAGGAGTGCACCAGCGAACTGAAGCTCGCGGCCGACGACCCGGACTGGGTGACCAGGGCGTTCGGCAGCACCGCGGGCTGGCCGAGGTAGCTGAACTTGGTGACGTCGTCCTTCAGGGACGGCTGGCCCTCGACCTTGCTGGCCACGTCGCCGCCGACGTTGACCATGCCGATGGTCAGGCCGTTGGGGCTGGCCGCGGCCATCTGGTTGGTGCCGTCCAGCGTGCCGCCGCCGTCCACGTTCTCCACGTTGACGGTGGCCCCGAGCTCCTGCCCGAGGTAGGGGGCGAACAGCCGGGCGTAGGAGTCGTAGCTGCCGCCGGGGGCGTCCGGGGCGATCAGCGTGATCGTCTTGCCCTTGAACGCGCTGGCCCCGCCGGAGCTGGAAGACCCGCCGGAACCGGAGCTGGATGACCCGGAGGCGGAGCTGCAGGCGGCGACCAGCGCGACCGCGGCCACCGTGGCCGCGGCCGGGACCAGGCGGCGCAGGCCTGGCGGCTCCTTGGCGCAGTGTGTTCAGCTGGCGCAGTGTGTTCAGCTGGAAGCTTCTCGTGATCAGTCATGAGGGTGCCTTTCTCATCGGCGAGAACGGCCGTGGCTAAGCCAGCAGCCCGGTGAACGTGAGGTGGAAGAGGGACACGAAACCCATGGCGATACCCAGCGCGACCACGGTGACCGAGGCGGCGAAGGCCAGCCGCTGCCAGCGATGGGTCCAGCCGATGGAAGTGAGGCAGTAGGCGGCCGCCGCCACCGGCACGCCGATCTGGAAACCGAAGAGGTAGCTGAGGACGATGGCGGCCCAGATCCAGCCGAGCGCGGCGAACTCGCGGCCGATCCGGCGGCGCCGGTCCCCGGGGTGCAGCGGTTCGGGCTCGATGCCGGCCGGGCCGGGCTGGGGGGCGCCGTCCACGGCCAGGGCCCCGAGGGCGAGCCCGCCGGGCACCGCCAGGGGCGCCAGTCCGCCTGCGCCGGCCGGAGTGAGAGCCGGGTCCGGAGAGGTCTCAGGTGCTGGTGTTGCTGCAGGTTCGTCGGTGACTTCCGGGGCTATTGGGGAGACGTCGGCTGGTGGGATTCCGGGCGAAACGTCGGCTGGCGGGATGCCGGGCGAGACTTCGGCGGGATGGCGGCGCTCGGCCGCCAGCCGGATGCCCCAGGAGATCAGCTGGCCCAGCGACAGGGCCGCGGCCAGGGCGGACACGATGGCCGGGATCCGGCCCGCGTCGGTCGGGTACCCGAGCGAGATGACCAGGTAGATGAGGGAGACGACGGCGATGACGGCGTCGGTGGCCGGTTCCAGGACCGGGTGCGGCGACCGGGGACCGCGGGCGGCCCGCTGCGGGGTGACGGCGGCGGCGCCGCGGCGACGGCCCCGGAACGTGATGACCACCAGCAGCGCGATCGCGATGGCGAAGAACACGTCAGCCAGCGGGCTGCGGATCAGGAAGTGCCAGCCGTAGATGGTCTGGGTCAGGTGCACGTTGTCCGCGAACGTGCCTCCCAGCACCAGGCCGATGGTCATCGCCGCCAGCGAGTAGCCGAGCTTGCGCATGACCACCCCGACCACCGCGAACACCCCGAGCTCGACCACGCCGACGAAACCGGTGACGGCGGCGAAGCTGCCCAGCACGGCCAGCGACACGATCAGCGGCAGCAGCACCGGGCCGCGCACGGCGGTGGCGCGGCTCAGCCAGGGAGTGAGGACCAGGCCGAGCGCGCAGGACACCAGCCCGACGATGGCCATCACCCACATCATCGAGTAGGGCAGCGTGGGCTGGCTCTTGAGCAGGGTCGGCCCCGGCTGCACGCCGAGGATGGCGAGCGCGGCGATGAAGATGACCATGCCAACCCCGGACGGCAGGCCCAGGGCCACGGCCGGGGCCAGCGAGCCGACCTCCTTGGCCAGCGACGAGCCTTCGGCCGACGCGATCCCGGCCGGCTCGCCGGTGCCGAACTGACGGCCCCGGCGCGAGACCTGGCGGCCGAGGCTGTAGGAGATGAAGTTGGCGCTGAAGCCGCCGATACCGGGGATCAGGCCCAGCACCCCGGCGACCACGGCCGAGCGGACCACCGCGACCCAGTTGGCGGCGGTGTCACGCAGGCCCAGCCCGACCTGGTGGCGGAACTGCCCGGTCCCGAGCAGGGCCCGGGCTCCCCCGGTGACCGCCTCGTTCCGGCCGAACATCACCACCATCTGGGTCATCGCGAACAGCCCCAGGGCCACCGGCACGACGTTCAGCCCGTTCAGCAGCGCGGCCGAACCGAAGGTGAAGCGCTCGACCCCGCTCACCGGGTCACTGCCGATGAACGAGAACATCAGGCCGACCGCGCCGGACAGCAGCACCTTGGCGCTGGAGGTGCTCTCCCCGGTGCCGCCGATCAGGACCAGGGCCAGCACGATGATGGCCACGAACTCGGGCGGGTGGAAGAGGTTGATCAGCGAGCCGGCCACCTGCAGCAGCGCGACCAGGATGATGCACCCGATCCAGCCGCCGGCCCAGGTCGAGGCGGCCGAGATGGCCAGCGCCCGGCCGGCCTCGCCTCGCTTGGCCATCGGGAAGCCGTCCAGCGTGGTCGGGTACGACTCGGGCGCGCCCGGGGTGTTCAGCAGGATGGCGGTGATCGAGGCCGCGTAGTACGAGGCCGCCTGGGTGGCCAGCATCAGCGTGATCGCGGGGATGACGCTCATGTGGTAGAGGAACGGCAGCATCAGGCTGAGGGCCAGCGACACGCCCATCCCGGGCAGCATGCCCATGAACATGCCGATTGCCATCCCGGCGACCAGGAGTCCCATGGCCTCGGGCGTGATTAGCTGCGAAAAGCCGGAAAGCAGATCATGCGTCATAGCGAGCCTGTCCCGTTGTGCGCTTGATCACCCTAAGATGGCATAAGGTCATACCATTTTCAAGAGAAGACTTTTTCCCAAACGTTAACGCTCAGGTCAGCGCGGGGTTTTGGTGGCCGGACCAGGCCCGGCGCGGCTGCAGCGGCGCTGACGGGGATCCTTCAGGCTCCGGGGTGAACGAAGACCCTTCGGCCTGGCCCCATCCCGCCCCGGAGTGTGCGCGAGCCGCGCCACCCAGCGCACGTCACGTGCCCCGAGCCCTCGGGCCCGGAGTCCTCAACGTCCGGACCCGCAAATCTGGGGCCTGAGAGCTGCCCGGGGCGACTACAAGCTTTCGCGGGCGGCCTTGGCCACGTAGTAGCGCCAGACCGACTGGTCGTTGAACGCGGCGCCCAGGTCCGGCAGCTCGGCGATGTCCTCGGCGGCGATGGCGGGGGCCGGGTGCCCGGTCTGGGCCGCGGCCAGCGTCGCGGTGGCCAGGATGTTCAGGTTGAGCGTGCGCACCACGGCCTGTTCCAGGGTGTCGCCGGTGACGGTGACCCCGTGGCCGCGCAGCACGCACACCGGCCGGTCCCCCATGCAGTCGAGCATCTGGCGGGCCAGGCCGGGGGTCCGGATCAGCACCGAGCGCGGGTAGACCGGGATGCCGTCGGCGGCCAGCCGCATGGCCGGGATGTTGTAGGCGCCAAAGATCGGCAGCAGCGGCAGGCCGGCGAGGCCGCAGGCCAGCACCGCGGGCGGGTGCGCGTGCACCACCGCCTGGACGGCCGGCCGGGCACGCAGGGTCTCACCGTGGATGGGCAGCTCGTTGGCCATCCGGTAGCCCGCATCGGGGTCGTCGCCGGCCCCGTCGAAATCCACCAGGCGGACGTCGGCCTGGGTGGTGAACAGCAGGCCATGATCGGCCGGGCCGCGGCCCCGGATCAGCATCCGGTCCGGGCCGGCCCGCACCGAGATGTGACCGAGCACGCCGTCGACCGCGTTTTCCATGGCCAGGACGCGGCAGCCGAGCGCGATCTGATCGCGCAGCTCGGCCAGCCGCTCCGGGCTGGGCACGGCGTCCGGGGCGCCGGCCGGGTCAGCCATCGAGCCGGCGGGCCAGCCGCGGGTAGACGCGGCGGGCGTTCAGCTCGTACACCTTGGCCCGGTCGGCGGCGGCGAGCGGTGCTTGCTCAAGGTACTTCCTGGTGTCGTCCCAGTCGGCGCCGGTCTGCGGGTTGACGCCGCGGACCGCGCCCAGCATCTCCGAGGCGAACAGCACGTTGTCCGGGCTGATCACGGACGTCAGCAGGTCGATGCCGGGCTGGTGGTACACGCAGGTGTCGAAGAAGACGTTCCGCATCACGTGCTGGTCCAGGGAGGGGCGTTCCATCCGCTCGGCCAGGCCGAGGAAGCGCCCCCAGTGGTAGGGCACCGCGCCGCCGCCGTGCGGGATGATCAGCCGCAGGTCCGGGAAGGCGCCGAACAGGTCACCCTGCACCAGCTGCATGAACACGGTGGTGTCGGCGTTCAGGTAGTGGCCGCCGAGCGTGTGCACGGCCGGGTTGACCGAGGTGGACACGTGGATCATGGCCGGCACGTCAAGCTCGGTCAGCTTCTCGTACAGCGGGAACCAGTACTCGTCGGTCATGGGCGGGGAGGACCAGTAGCCGCCGGACGGGTCCGGGTTGACGTTGACGCCCACGAACCCGAGCTCGGTCACGCAGCGTTCCAGCTCGGCCACGGCACCGTCCAGGGGGCCGCCGGGCACCTGCGGAAGCTGGCCCACGCCCGCAAAGCTGGCCGGGAACAGGGTGGTGACCCGGTGAATCAGATCGTTGCTGGCCCGGGCCCAGGCCCGGGCGGTGGCCGGATCGGCGACGTGGTGCCCCATCGCGGACGCCCGCGGCGAGAAGAGGGTCAGGTCGGTGCCACGCTCGCGCAGCAGGCGGAGCTGATGGCCCTCGACGCTCTCCCGGACCTGGTCGTCGCTGATCGCGCCGGGCTGCGGCGGCGGCAGCGCGGATTCCGCCCCGCCGGCCAGCTGCTCCAGCCGGTCCAGCTGGGCCTGGCGGAACGCCTCGTGGGCGGCGGGCGCGGTGGTGTAGTGGCCGTGGCAGTCGATGATCATCTCGGTGGGCCTTCAGCCGGCCGGGTCAGCGGGCGGGGCGTCGTCGACGTAGCGCAAGCCCAGCTCGGCGAGCTTGTCCCGCATGGCGTTCACGTCCAGGCTCAGCTCCCCGGCCGCGTAGCGCTTGCGGGCCGCGGCCTCCTTCCCGGTCCGGGCCCGGGCCGCGTCCAGCACGGTGGCCGCGGCGGCCCGCGGCACCACCACCACCCCGTCGTCGTCGGCCACGATCACGTCGCCCGGGGTGACCAGCTGGCCGGCGCACACCACCGGCACGTTCACGTCACCCAGGGTGGACTTGACCGTCCCCTGGGCCGACACCGCCCGCGACCAGACCGGGAAGCCCATCTCGGTCAGCTCGCGCACGTCCCGGCAGCCGGCCTCGATGACCAGCCCGCGGACCCCGCGGGCCTGCAGGGCGGTGGCCAGCAGCTCGCCAAAATAGCCGTCGTCGCAGCGTGAGGTGGGCGCGACGACCAGCACGTCACCGTCCTGGCACTGCTCGACGGCCACGTGGATCATCCAGTTGTCGCCGGGCGGCACGCTGACCGTGACCGCGGGGCCGGAGACCTGCGGGCCGGGATAGATCGGGTTCAGGTACGGGGCGAGCAGGCCCGTGCGGCCCTGCGCCTCGTGGGTGGTGGCCACGCCCAGCTCGGCGAACGCGCCGGCCAGGGCGGCGTCAGTGCGGCGGATGTTGCGGACGACGACGGCCATTGTCAGTCTCAGTCCTCCCACGGCAGCAGCGAAACGTGCACCACATCTTCTCCTACCTCGCCGCCGACCGCCCGGATGGCCCGGTCCACGTCGCCAAGCCCGAACCGGTGGGTGGCCAGCTCGTGCAGCGGGAACCGGCCGCTGGCCAGCTGTTTCACCGCCAGCTCGCAGGCCCGGTAGCTGTGCCCGCGGGCGCTCTTGACCGTGATCGCCTTCTCGGTGACCTTTTTCACCGGGAAGTCGGGGAACGCGGCCAGCTCGCCCTGGATGAGCAGCGTGCCCTCACGGCGCTTGAGCACGTCCACGCCCAGCAGCACCGGCGCGGTCCCCGCCCCGGACGTGCAGTCCAGCACCACGTCGACGCCGCGGCCGCCGGTGACCTCCCTGATCCTGGCGGCCGGGTCTTCGGCCTGCACGTCGATCACGGTGTCGGCGCCCAGGCGCTTGGCCAGTTCCAGCCGGGCGGTGTCGCGGCCGGTGCCGGTGACGATGATCTGCGACGCGCCGGCCTGCTTGCAGGCCACCGCCTGGGACAGTCCCTGCTGGCCGGGGCCCTGGATGAGGACGGCCGAGTCGTAGCCGACCCCGGCGCTGAACAGGGCCCATTCGATGCCGTTGGACAGCGGGGTGGCGATCCCGGCCAGCTCGGAGCTGACCCCGGCCGGGATCACGTGCAGCACCGCGTTCCACGGCAGGTACATGTACTGGGCGAACCCGCCCCACAGGTGGTACGGGTTGTCGCTGGTGGTGTACCCGTAGCGGCGCGCGTCCGGGTTGGTCCGCCAGTCGGTCAGCTCGCAGTGCCGGTACTCCCCGATCCGGCACCACTCGCACTTCATGCAGCCCACGTAGTGCTCGACGAACACCCGGTCGCCCTCGCGCACCCCGTGCCGCTCGGTGAACGCCGGGCCGGCCCGGTCGATCACGCCGATGTTCTCGTGCCCCATGATGACCGGGCCGGGGTAGGGCGGCATGGCGTACATCTTCACGTCGGTGCCGCAGATCCCGGCCACCTCGACCCGCAGCAGGGCACCGTCGCCGGGGATGTCCGGCATCGGGAATTCCCTGAGCTCCGTGCGGCTCGGGCCGGTTCGCACCGCCGCCAGTACCTGCTCGCCCATCGCTACCCTCCGTGCCGTAACCACCCTTTAATAAAAGGTATTATGGACTAACAGTTACTTTGTTACAATCGCCGTATGGCGGACATCACGCTCAAGGCCGCGACGGCGACCCGGCCCTGGACCGCTGCGGTGAAGGACGGCTCGGTCTCCCCCGGCCGCTTCGCGCTGGAGTTCGAGGAAGTCCCGGTGATCATCCGGGCGTTCCGCCGGATGGTGCGCTCGCTGGACTTCGACGTCACCGAGATGGCGTTCACCACCTACCTGTGCGCCCGGTCGTTCGGCAAGCCGTTCACCGCGCTGCCAGTGTTCGTGACCCGCGGGCTGCACCACGGGGCGATCACCCGCTCGGCCGCGGCTGGGCCCATCGAGCCGCGTGCCCTGGAAGGCCAGCGGGTGGGGGTCAACCGCGGCTACACGGTCACCACCGGGGTGTGGGCGCGCGGCATCCTGGCCGAGGAGTACGGCGTCGACCTGAGCCGGGTCACCTGGGTGCCGTCGGGCGATGACCACGTCGCCGAGTACCAGCCGCCCGCCAACGTGGTCCCGGCCGGGCCGGGCCAGGACGTGCCCGCCATGGTGGCGGCCGGCGAGCTGGCGGCCGGGGCCGGCATCGCGCGTGACGCCTTTCCTGCCGACGGCCCGGGGGTGGTGCCGCTGCTGCCGGATGCCGAGCAGGCCGGTTACGACGCGCTGCGCGATCGCGGCTTCTACCCGATCAACCACCTGGTGGTGGTCAAGGACGAACTGCTAGCCGCCTATCCGGACCTGGCTCCGGCCCTGTTCGCCGCCTACGCCGAGGCCAAGAACCGGTACGTGGCCCGGCTGGCGGCCGGCGCCATCACCGACCCGGACGCCAGCGACCGGATGCTGGCCCGGGTGACGGAAATCACCGGGGCTGATCCGCTCCCCTACGGCATCGCCCCCAACCGGGCCATGATCGACGAGCTCGTCCGGTACGCGGTCAGCCAGCAGATCATCGACAAGCCGGTCACCGCCGAAGAGCTGTTCGCGCCGGGCACCGGCGACCTGGTGGCCTGAGGAGGGCACGTGCGCATCGCGATCGCTGCCGACCACAACGGGTTGGCGATGAAAGCCCAGCTCACAGACTGGCTCAGGGCTCACGGGCACGAGGTCGACGACCGGGGCACGCACGGCACCGAAACCGTCGACTACCCGCCGCTCTGCGCCGACGTGGGGCATCAGGTAGTGGGCGGCCCCGCCGACCGCGGCATCGTCATCGGCGGGTCCGGCTCGGGCGAGCAGATGGCCTGCAACAAGATCACCGGCGTGCGGGCCGGGGTGTGCCACGAGCTGTTCACCGCCCGGATCGCCCGGTCCAACAACGACGCCAACGTGCTGATCATCGGGGCCAAGATCGTCGCCCCGGCGCTGGCCGAATTGATCCTCGATGTATGGATGAACACCCCGTTCCAGGGGGGCCGGCACCAGCGCAGGCTGGACCAGATTGCCGCACTCGAACAGGCGAGACACTAATCTGCCCATCATGACTACCCCTGTTAACGTCACCGTGACCGGCGCGGCCGGCCAGATCGGCTACGCACTGCTGTTCCGGGTTGCCTCCGGGCAGCTGCTCGGGCCGGATGTGCCCATCCGCCTGCGCCTGCTGGAGATCACCCCGGCCCTGAAGGCCGCCGAGGGCACCGCGATGGAGCTCGACGACAGCGCCTTCCGGCTGCTGACCGGCATCGACATCACCGACGATCTGACCACCGCGTTCGACGGCACCAACGTCGCGCTGCTGGTCGGCGCCCGCCCGCGCACCAAGGGCATGGAGCGCGGCGACCTGCTCGAGGCCAACGGCGGGATCTTCGGCCCCCAGGGCAAGGCGATCAACGACCACGCCGCCAGCGACATCCGGGTGCTGGTCGTCGGCAACCCGGCCAACACCAACGCGCTCATCGCCCAGAGCCACGCCCCCGACGTTCCGGCCAGCCGGTTCACGGCGATGACCCGGCTGGACCACAACCGGGCGGTGTCCCAGCTGTCGGCCAAGCTGTCGGTGCCGGTGACCGCGATCGAGCACATGACGATCTGGGGCAACCACTCCGCCACCCAGTACCCCGACCTGTTCACCACCCAGGTCAACGGCCGCAGCGCCGCCGACCAGGTGGACCAGAAGTGGCTGGAGGCGGAGTTCATCCCGACCGTGGCCAAGCGCGGCGCCGCGATCATCGAGGCCCGGGGCGCGTCCTCGGCCGCGTCGGCCGCCAACGCCGCCATCGACCATGTCTACGACTGGGTGAACGGCACCTCCTGGACGTCGGCGGCCGTGGTCTCCGACGGCTCCTACGGGGTGCCCGAGGGGCTGATCAGCTCGTTCCCGGCCCGGTCGAAGGACGGCGCCTGGGAGATCATCCAGGGGGTCGACATCAACGAGTTCTCCCGCGAGAAGATCGACGCGACGGTGGGCGAGCTCGTTTCCGAGCGCGATGCCGTCAAGTCGCTGGGCCTGATCTGAGCCCGGCTGGCCAGCCATATGCGCAATGGCGCCTTTGCCCCTGTAAGAGCATGGGGAAAGGCGCCATTGCGTAGGCAGGCAGGAGCCCGGGATGGCCGTGGCTACTGCGGGCGCCGGGGGCTCGGGTCAGCGGGCTGAGCTGAGGAACTCGAGGACCCGGGGGGGCGCGGTGGCTTCGGTCTGGTCGGCGACGGGGGCGTCCCAGTAGTCCGCGGCGGGGAGGCACTCGTGGAGGTAGCGGGCCGCTGAGGGGGCGTGGGACGCGTCCTCACCTGGGACTATGAGGGCGGCCAGCCCTTCCATCAAAAGCAGGTCTTCGGGCTCGGGGCCGGGGACGGTGTCGCGGTCGAAGAGCGTGCGGGCCGTGGCCGCCACTACGGTGGCGTAGCGGGCCGGGTCCAGCTCGGCGAAGGAACGGGCGAACGCCTCATCGCGGCGGAGGACGGGAGCCCAGGGGCCGACGCGGGGGTCTTCGGTGAAGCCGGCCTCGGTGGCCAGGGCCAGCCCGGCGACGCCGGCGGGGCCGTGGCCGGCCGTGTAGGCGAGGTGACGGGCGAAGCGTTCGTGCTGGCGGATGCGGTAGCGGGGGCCGCCGGCCGGGGAGTACAGGATCACCGAGCGGGTCACGTCGGGGTACTCGACCGCGAACGTGAGCGCCACCGAGCAGCCGACGCAGCCGCCCATCAGGTGGGCCGGGCCGAGGCCGAGATGGTCCAGCAGGGCGCGGCCCTGAGCGGCGTAGTGGCGCCAGGTGACCCGTTCGACGCGGCCACCGGAACGCCCGGACTCGCGGCGGTCGAACGTGACGCAGGTGTAGGACTTGGCCAGGTGGTCCAGCAGGCGGAGCCGGCCGTAGAGGCTGAACGAGGTCCAGTTGGCGGCGACCGCGTTGAAGCCGCCCGGGGAGAACATCAGCAACGGCGGCCCGGACCCGGCCACCTCATAGTGGGTGGCCAGGCCGCCGAGCACCGCTACTGGCACACGTCCCCCCGGATGTGGCGGCCGCCGCGGACGTCCTCGGCCACCGCGGTGATCGCGTCGAGCGTGGTCTGGGCGACGTGGGCGTAGGTGTCGGGTTTGTCGTCCAGGGTGGCGGCGGCGTAGCCGATGGCGGCGTGGGCCATCCGGACCCGGCCGTCCAGCCAGGGGCCGCCGCCGGCGCCGCCGATGACCGGTATCGAGACCGCCTGGGCCACGGCCGGGCCGGCCGCCGGGCCCGAGTTGCTGAAGTCGAGCAGGGCCGCGCCTGCCCGCTCCAGCTCCTGGGCCTGGCTCACCAGCTCGTCGGTCATCTCGGCCGGGAGCTGCGCGCCCGCGGTGAACATCGACTGGTAGTCCACGCCGTGCCGGAGCGCGGTCTGCGGGGTGATGCCGAACTGGGCCCAGACCGGGATGCCGGCCCGGGTCACCGCCGACACCGCGTCGGGGTAGTCGGGGGCGGCGTCGATCTTGACCAGGTCGGCGCCGGCTTCCTTGGCCATCGTGATCGCGGCCCGGACGGCCGCGGCGGTGCCCTCCTGGACCGGGCCGAACGGCAGGTCCACGCTGACCAGGGCCCTGGACACGCCGCGGCGGACGGCCTGGGCGACGACCAGCATCTGCTCCATCGTGACCTCGAGCGGGTTGCGCTGACCCCACAGGTTCACGCCGACCGAGTCCCCGACCGACACGATCTCGACCCGAGCCCGGTCGGCGATACGGGCCACCTGGAAGTCCCAGGCCACCACCCCGACGATCTTGCGTCCCTGCTCCTTCATGTCCTGCAGGGACGGCACCGTGACGCGTTCGCTCATCTGGCTCCCTAGACCCGCAGGGCCGACAGGACCTCGGCCACGTCGTCGCCGTCCTGCAGGACGACCAGCACCATGGCGTTGGGCCGGAGCGCCGACACTACCGCGTCCACCGCCCCGCCGCCCGGCACGACCAGGCCGGCCGACATGATCGAGCGGGCCGCGCAGGCGTCGCCGATGATCTCGGCCGCCGCGGCGCTGGCGCCGGTGTCGGCGGCCGGCCCCGCCAGCATGATCACCACGTCGGCGTCGGCCAGTTCCTGGCTGAGCAGGACATTCCCGCCGCCGGCGGTCCGCAGCCGGACGTCGTCGCCAGCCGGTACCACCTGGTCCAGGGCCAGGAAGTGGCCACCGCGCCAGGGCTGACGGGCCGCCAGTTGCCGGGCCAGGTCGGCGGTGCGCTGGTCCAGCGCGATGACCCGGGAGTCGCGGCGCGAGGTGTCCGGGTAGTCGATGCGGAACCGGGCTTCGGCCGCGGTCGCGGCCCGGGCGCAACTGCTGGCCAGGGTGGGCTGACGGGCCAGGGCCGGCGTGGTCATCCGCTCAGACCGAGGCGTGCTTGACGCCGGGGTGGACTTCGAGGGCCTCGCGGCAGCCTTCGATGAAGGCCTGCTCCTTGGGCAGCACCACGGCCGCGGACCGGACCTTCTGGTGCTCGACGTCGACCCCGGGCGGCCGCTCGCCCTCGTCGCGCAGGGCTTCCACCGCCCGCCAGAGCTTGCGCCGGGCCATGATGATGCCGCTGTCGGTGGAGACCAGCTTCTCCTTGGTGCGGTCGACGATCGGGCCCATGCTCTCCTGCAGCGAGGCGTCCTGCATGGCGATGCCCTTGACCCCGGAGTAGGTGTCGCCCCGCTTCTGGGCCGCTCGGTCCATCAGGTAGTCGTTGTCCTTATTGGCCAGCGGCCGGAAGCTGCCGCCGGGCTCGTACTCATTGTGCACCCCGTGACCGTCCAGCATGGCCTGCCGCTCGGCGGCGGTGAGGGCCCGGGTCGAGTGGTAGTCGAAGCTGTAGACCCAGCAGTTCTCGTCGTCGATCGGGATCCAGAAGTGCCCGTGCACCGGGTGGTCGCCGCGCGGCGGGATCATCGTGAAGCTGGGCATCACCCAGGGGGTGATGCGCCAGTAGTAGTTGTCCCCGTCGGCGTTGCGCCGGGCCCCGATGAACAGGCCTCCGTCGGAGTCGACGACCTCGAAGAACGGCTTGAAGTCGGCCAGGTTGTACTTGTTGCCCGTGGCCCCCTTGAACAGCGGGTCGTTCTTCAGGCCACCGGAATGCAGGAAGGACACGTGGCTGGAGTCGATGCCGCCCTCCAGCGCCTGCAGCCAGTTGCACTCCTGCCAGCGCTTGGACGTGTAGGTGTTCGCCGCGGGCACCCGCGCGAACTCCCATTCGGGCAGGTCAGGCGTTTGGGCCGGGTCACCCATGTAGGTCCACAGCACGTCGCCGATCTTGACCAGCGGGTAGCTGCGGAGCTTGATCTTCTTGCACAGCGCGCTCTCCCGCTCGTCCGGCTCGGACGGGATCTCCACGCACTGCCCGTTCACGTCGTACTTCCAGCCGTGGTAGGTGCAGCGCAGCCCGGACTCCTCGTTCCGGCCGAACCAGAGCGACACCCCGCGGTGCGCGCAGAACTCGTCCATCAGGCCGTACTGGCCCTCGGTGTCCCGGAACGCGATCAGCCGCTCGGACAGCAGCTTGACCCGGACCGGCGGGCCGTCGTCCTCGCCCAGTTCCTCGGCCAGCATGGCCGGGATCCAGTACTGGCGGAACAGGTCGCCCATCGGCGTGCCGGGGCCGGTCTGGGTGAGGAGGTCGTTGATTTCCTGCTTCAGCATTACTGTCCCGTCTTCCGCGCCATGAACAAGGTGGTGAAGAAGGCGCGCCAGGGTGTGTCAACGTCGGTGAAACCCGCCCCCGCTAGGGCCTGCAGGTGATCATCGACGCTGGTCAGCGGGTAGTTGTGGTGGTGCTTGGCCCCGCCCTGGGCGACACCGAACTGCTGGCGGGCGGCCCGCAGCCGCTTGTCCCAGGTATCGCCGGGACCGGCCGGGCCGATGTGGTCCAGGTTGACCAGCCAGCCACCCGGGGCCAGCCGGGCGGCGGCCTGCCCGTAGAAGCCGAACAGGCCGTCCCGGTCCAGGTGGTGCACGGCGCGCGAGGTGGTGATGACGTCCACGCCGTCCGGCACGCCGCCGCCGGCCAGGTCGGTCATGTCGGCCAGGTGGTAGTCGACCCGGTCGCCGAACCGGGCCAGCCGCTCCCGGGCCATGTCGAACATGGCCTCCGACACGTCCGTCCACACCCCGCGGGCCTGCGGGAACTGCTCCAGCAGGGCGGCCAGGAAGTCACCGGGGCCGCTGCCGATGTCGACGACCGTGCCCGGCTCCGGGTTGTCGGCGGCGATCAGCACGGCCGCCAGGTGGCGCGGGAACGACAGCAGGTCGCGGTAGGAGTCGCCCTCGGCCCACTCCCTGGCGAAATCGGTGTCCCGCCAGATGGCGGCGGCCACCGCTCCCTGCTCGGTCATACCCGCACCGCCTCGGACTCGGAGCTGAACTCGGGCGCGTTCTCCAGGTAGGCCACCCGGTCGTAACCCAGCTGCTTGAACAGCCGGTTCTGGCCGGACAGCAGCCGCAGCGGCTGGCCGTCGGCGCTGAAGTGCTGGGCGATGGTGTTCTGGGGCACGTACAGGGTGTCGCCGGCGGTGATGTCGTACCGCACCGGCTCCCTGGCGATCCGGGCGTAGTACTTCTCGTCCAGCTCGGCCGCGACCTCCCAGTGCAGGCTGTAGCCCGAGCCGCCCAGCACGTAGAGCACCTCGTCGGCCATCTGCCAGCGCTTACCGGACCGGCTGGCGGCCGGGACCTCCAGCTCGAAGCAGTCCACGCTGAACGTGCGGACGTCGGTCGTCTCCGGGGACGACAGCACCCGGACCCGGCCCAGCGGGGTGGTCTCCCACACGGTGTCGGCGGGCTTGACCACCTTGCGGCGCTGCTGCACCCCGGGGGTCCAGATCTGGGACCAGTCCTCGCGGGGGCCGAACCGGTCCTCGTCCGGGATCGGGCCGCTCTTGCCCTGCTGCAGCAGGCCCAGGTACATCCACGCGCACTTGGCCTTGATGACCAGCGCGGTGGCCTGCTCGTCGTAGGGGTTGAAGTGCCGGTGGACCGAGTCGGTGTGCACCAGCACCAGGTCGTCCTTGGCCCAGTCGTAGCGCTGCCCGTCGTGGATCTCGTAGCCGCGGCCTTCGAGGATGTAGAAGGCGGCCTCGTTCTGGTGGCCGTGCCCGGCGTTGGAGGAACGCGGCGGCAGCTGCACGAAGTGCACCTGCAGGGACTGGGTCAGGAACGGGTCGTCGCCCGGCCCGATCCGCCACCAGGTCCGGGATTGGTCGGAGTCGCCGGAATGAGCCACCGAGGCGTCGTCGGTGACCACCTCGTCGCTGCGCACCCGGGGGGCGGCCAGCTGGGCCGTGCGGAACTCTTTGAGGCCGTACTGCTCCGAGGTGATGCCCCGGAGAAACACCCGTCCCTTTTTCGCCACGATGCTCCTTTGCGCGGTTTTGAGCTATCGGTCTAACAGTTATACCTCTTCGTTTCCAGCTACGTCGAGGAAGCCGGGAAGGACCGGACCAGTTCGGTGTCCTGGCCGACCGGCCCGACCTTGGCGCTGCCGCCGGGGTTACACAGCGGGGCGGCCCGCCCGGGCAGCGTCTCGGTGAAGAACCGCCCGTTGTCGGCGGCGAACTCCGCGGTCCCGGGCGGCGCCTTGATGTCGGTGAAGATGGCGGTCTCCGGGCAGACCGGCTCGCACGCCCCGCAGTCGATGCACTCGGCCGGGTTGATGTAGAGCTTGCGGTCGCCCTCGTAGATACAGTCGACCGGGCACTCTTCGATGCAGGATTTGTCCATGACGTCGATGCATGGTTCCGCGATGAAGTAGGGCACGGGTTGCTCCGTTCAGGCCGCGCTCGCGCGGCCGGCCAGATCGCCGGCGGGCTCGCCGGCGGTGCCGGTGCCGGTGCCGTGGGCGGGGACGTCGCTGGAGTGGCCGGGGAACACGCTGGCCTTCGGGTCCAGCGCGGCCACCGCGTTGTTGACCGCGGTGGCGGCCTCGCCGAACCCCACCGAGATCAGCCGCACCTTGCCGGGGTACTCGGTGATGTCGCCCGCGGCGTAGACCTGGTCCAGGTTGGTGAGCATGGACGTACCGACGGCCAGCCGGCGGTCGGTGACGTCCAGGCCCCAGGACTCCAGCGCGCTGATGTCAGCGGTGAAGCCGAGGGCGGCGATGACGGCCTGGGTGGCCAGCCGGTGGGTCTGCTTGCTGCGCTTGTCCATCACGTCGACCGACTCCACCCGGCCGCCCTCCGGACCGCTGGCCGCCACGACCTCGGCGTTGGTGACGACCGGCACCGCCAGGTCGGCCACCTGCCGGACCAGAGCCTCGTGGGCCCGGAAGGCCGCCCGCCGGTGCACCATCGTCACCGAGCGGGCGACCGGGGACAGGGTGAGCGCCCAGTCGAACGCGCTGTCGCCGCCGCCCACGATCACCACGTCACGGCCGGAGTACTCCTGCGGATCGGGCACGAAGTAGGCCAGCCCGCGGCCCTCGTAGCCGGCCAGCGCGGGCAGCGGCCGGGGCGTGAACCGGCCGATGCCGCCGGTCACCACGACGAAGCGGGCCCGCAGCCGCCGCCCGGCCGAGGTGGTGATGACCGGCCGCCCGTGGTCGTAGCCGAGCGTGCGGGCCTCCTCGCCGAGCACGTACCGGGGCCCGTACGGGCGGGCCTGGTCGGCCAGCCGCTCGATGAGGTCCCGGCCGCGCACGGCCGGGAAGCCGGCCACGTCGTAGATGAGCTTCTCCGGGTACATGGCGGCGACCTGGCCGCCGATCTCCGGCAGCGAGTCCAGCACCGCGACCGACAGCCCGCGGAACCCGGCGTAGTAGGCGGCGTACAGGCCGGCCGGGCCGGCCCCGATGATGAGCGCGTCCACGTCGTCATCGAACGGGCCGCCGGCCGCGGGCAGCCGTTCGCCCGGGGATGAGGGCTCGGCGCGGTGCTGGCCAGGGGCCAGGCCAGGGGCGGGGCCGGGGCCGGTGGGCTGCGGGTGCGACACCTGATCACTCCTGTTGAGGACTAAGGTCATACCATTATGTATCAGGCCTACGGCGCGGTGCAAGGGGCTTGCGATCGATTGCCGCCGGGGCAGTGGCGAGGGGGCGGGCGCGGGCGGCGCGAGGGGCCGGAGGGGCAGCCGCCGGACGAGGACACAACGTGCGCGATGCCGCATTCGCACCGGTTGTTACCGGACCAAATGCGGCATCGCGCCGGTTGGTCGAACGGTCCTCACGCCGGGTGGCCGCACGCCGCACGGGCTGACCGGTGTCAGCCGAGGGCCGGATTGTCGTAGGCGCGCAGGACGCTAGGGCTATGGGACGGGTGGCTCGTTACGACCAGGCGCGGCTCGCGGAGGCGCTGCGGCGCCAGCACTTCGTGATCGGACGCGACCAGGCGCTGGCTTGCGGGCTCACGCGGGCGGCACTGGAGCACCGAGTCCGGCCGGGCGGCCCCTGGCAGAAGCTGCTGCCAGGGGTGTACCTGGCCACGACCGGGACCGTGCAGGCGGAACAGCGGGAGATGGCGGCGCTGCTGCACGCCGCCCCCCGCAGTGCGCTCACCGGGATGGCCGCGGCGCGGCGGTATGGGCTCACAGCGCCAGATGGCGGTCCGATCGACGTCATCGTGCCGGCGAACGTGCACCGCCAGGGCACCGGTTTTGCCCGGATCCACCGGAGCACGCGAATGCCGGCGGACGTGTGTGTGGCGGGCGAGATCCGGTTCGCGATGCCCGGGCGGGCCGTGACGGACGCCGCGCGGAGCATGACCAGTTTCCAGGACGTACGGGCGCTGGTGGCCCAGGCGGTCCAGCAGCGGCGATGCTCGATCGAGATGCTCACCATCGAGCTGGAAGAAGGGCCCGCTGCGGGCTCAGGCCTGCTGCGGGCGGCATTGGAGGAGGTACGGGCCGGGGTGCGATCCGTGCCCGAAGGAGACCTGCGGACACTGCTGCGGCGACGCCGGCTGCCCGCCCCGGTGTTCAACGCGCGGCTGTACCACGGCGACACGCTGATCGCGGTGGTGGATGCCTGGTGGCCCGAGGCTGGGATGGCCGCCGAAGTCGACTCGCGCGAGTACCACTACTCGGCCGACGACTGGCAGCGGACCATGCACCGGCACGACCGGCTGGTGGCCTGCGGAGTGCTCTTGCTGCACTTCACCCCGCGTCAGATTCGGGCCCGGCCCGGCGAGGTGGCGGACCAGATCAGTGCGGCGCTGGCAACTGGACGCGGCCGCCCGCCGCTGCCACTGCGGATCCGGGCCGACCCCCGGATTCCGGGGTTGCGGAGGGCTGAGGGCAGTCAGTAATACTTCAGGCAATGGGAGGGAAAGCGGCCGGGCCGGAATACAGAGGTCGTTCAGAGCTTTGAACCACCAAAGTTCCTTTGGCCAAACCATAATCCCTAACGTAGAGTGAACGATTTAGTGGTGTCTGTGAAGGCGCCGGGGCGGGCGAAATCGGAGGTCGAGCGATGGCTGGGTCGCGGGATACCGTACGGGACCAGATACCTGTCATCCCCTCTCCGGCTGAACCTGGGCTGTTCAGCCGGGTCAGCGTGGGGCGGATTTCGGAGATCATCGTCGAGCAGATCCGGCTGCTGATGCGGCAGGGCCAGCTCAAGCCCGGTGACCGGCTGCCGCCGGAACGGGATCTGTGCGAGCGCTTCGGCGTCAGCCGGGTGACGGTCCGTGAGGCGCTGCGGATGCTGGAGTCCAGCGGCCTGGTGGAGATCCGGGTCGGGGCGCGTGGCGGGGCGTTCGTGACCGCGCCGTCCAGCGACCGGGTGGGCGAGAGCCTGGCCGACTTGCTGACACTGTCGGTGATCAGCGCGGCCGACGTGACCGAGGTCCGGATGATGCTCGAGGCGGGCATCGTCCCGCTGGTCTGCGAGCGGGCCACCGAGGAGGACCTGGCCGACCTGACCGACATCTGCCGGCGCTCCGAGGCGGCGCTGGCCGCGGGCGACTACACGATGGACATGTCGCTGGAGTTCCACATCCGGGTCGCGCAGGCCACCCACAACCCGGCCATCGTCATGCTGGTCGAGTCGTTCCGCGGGCCGATCCTGATGTCGCTGCAGCAGGCGCACGAGGCCGCGCCGGAGATGGGCAAGCGCGGCACCACCGAGCACGAGGAGTTCATCGAGGCGGTGCGGCGCCGGGACGTCGACACCGCGTCCCGGATCATGCGCGAGCACCTGGAGCGCACCGCGCACCGGCTGGGCCGCTGAGGCTCAGAACTTGGCGCGGGTGTCGGGGATGGGGACACCCGGGTCGGCCAGCCGCTCGGGGTCGACCGGCAGGCCGTCGCGGATGAGGTCGCGGATCTCGTCGGCGACGTCCCAGATGTTGACGTTCATGCCCGCCTGGACCAGGCCGCGGGACAGCCAGAACGCGATGAACTCGCGCTTGGCCACGTCACCGCGGAAGACGACCCGGTCGTAGCGGTCCGGGGTGACGTAGCCCGTGTACTCCATGCCCAGGTCGTACTGGTCGGAGAAGAAGTACGGGAGCCGGTCGTAGGCCACGTCCTGGCCGAGCATGGCGCGGGCGGCGGCGACCGGCTGGTGCCGCGCGTTGGCCCAGTGCTCGACCCGGATCCGGTGACCGACCAGCGGGTGGTAGGCGCGGGCGACGTCGCCGGCCGCGTAGATGTCCGGGTCGGAGGTCCGCAGGGCGGCGTCGGTCAAGATGCCGCCGTCGACGTCGAGGCCCGCGGCCTCGGCCAGTTCGGCGGCCGGGGCGACGCCGACCCCGATGATCACCGCGTCGGCCGCCAGCTCGGTGCCGTCGGCCAGCCGGACCCCGGTGACCGCGTCCGCGCTGACCTCGAGCCGCTCCACTTCGGTGCCGAGCCGGAGGTCGACGCCGTGCTCACGGTGCAGGTCGGCGAAGACGGGGGCTACCTCGGGGCCGAGCACCGGCAGCAGCGGCTGCTCGTCGATGCTGACCACGGTGGTGGCGACGCCGGCCGTGCGGGCGGCCGCCGCCACCTCCAGCCCGATCCAGCCCGCGCCGACCACGACCACCCGGGAGGCCGAGGACAGCGTCCCCCGCAGCCGGTCGCTGTCGTCCACCGAACGCAGGTAGAGCACCCCGTTGGCGGTCGCGCCGGGCACCGGCAGCAGCCGGGGGGTGGCCCCGGTGGTGAGCAGGAGCTTGTCGTAGCCGAGGGTCTCGCCGGTGCTCAGCGTGAGCTGGCGCAGGTCCCGGTCGATCGCGGTCACCCCGGTGCTGAGCCGCAGGTCGATGCCGTGCTCGGCGTACCAGGCCTGCTCGTGCACCACGAACGAGTCCCGGTCCTCGGTGCCCAGCAGGTAGCCCTTGGACAGCGGCGGCCGCTCGTAGGGGTAGTGCGGCTCGTGGCCGATGAGCACGATCTGCCCTTCGAAACCCTCCGTGCGCAGCGCTTCCGCGGCCCTGGCCCCGGCGAGCGACGCGCCGACGATCACGAACGTGGGTCCCGATGGCATCGCGCGGCCTCCATTGGCTCGGTCACTACCGGTGGTTCGTCAGATACCCGGCCATCTTAAGCCCGAAGCACTTGACAGCCCTGGGAACGTTGCTACTACTGTGATCGTCGAATTTAGGTAAGGCTAACCTTCGTAACCGCGGCCCAGGAGGACGTTTGGCAGCCGGCGACACCCGCGTCATACCCGCTGACTACGGGGACCGCGAGCAGAGCAAACGCCGGATGCTGACCCTGCTGGCGGTGTGGGGACCAGGGCTGATCGTCATGCTGGCCGACACCGACGCCGGCTGCCTGATCACCGCGGCCCAGTCCGGTGCCCAGTGGGGTTACGCGATGGTCCTCCCCCAGCTGGTGCTGATCCCGATCCTGTTCATGGCCCAGGAGATCGTGGTCCGGCTCGGGGTGGTGACCGGGAAGGGCCACGGCAGGCTCATCCGCGAGCAGTTCGGCCTGGGCTGGGGCCTGATCTCGGCGGGCACCCTGCTCGTGTCGGCCGTCGGCGCGCTGCTGACCGAGTTCGCGGGCGTGGCCGGGGTGGGCGAGTTGTTCGGGGTGTCCCGGTGGGTGACGATCCCGGTGACCACCGCGTTCCTGCTCGGGCTGGCGTTCACCGGCAGCTACCGCCGGGTGGAGCGGATCGGCATCGCCATCGGCCTGGCCGAGCTGGCCTTCATCCCGGCCATGATCCTGGCCCATCCGAGCGGGCGGGACCTGCTGCACGGGCTCAGCACGCTGCCCCTGGGCCACAAGTCGTACGTGTACCTGCTGGCCGCCAACGTCGGCGCGGTGGTCATGCCGTGGATGATCTTCTACCAGCAGAGCGCGATCGTCGACAAAGGCCTGAAGCCGTCGATGCTGCGGGCCGAGCGGCGGGACACCGCGGTCGGCTCGGTCCTCACCCAGGGCATCATGATCGTGGTCATCATGGCGTTCGCCGCGACGATCTTCAAGGTCAACCCGGGCGCCGCCCTGAACACGGTCGGCCAGCTGGCGGGCGCGCTCACCCCCTACATCGGGGCCACCTCGTCCAAGGTGCTGATCGGTGCGTCCATCCTCGGCGGGGCGCTGGTGGCGGCGATCGTGGTCTCGCTGGCCGGTTCGTGGGGCATCTCCGAGGTGCTGGGCTGGAAGCACAGCCTGAACCAGCGCGTCAACCGCAAGAACGCCAAGTTCTACGTGGTCTACGGGCTGGCCCACGTGATCGGGGCGGTCGTCGTACTGGCCAGCGCGGACCTGGTCAGCCTGGCGGTGGACGTCGAGGTGATGAACGCGCTGCTGCTGCCGATCGTGCTCGGGTTCCTGCTGGTGCTGGAGCGCAAGGCGCTGCCACCGGAGTACCGGATGCGGGGGGCGTACCGGTTCGCCTGCACGGGGCTGTGCGTGATCGTGATCGGCTTCGGCCTGTACATGGTGCCCGCCACCCTCGGCTGGACCTAGCCGGAGCCGGTTAGCCGGGCAGGCCGGGCGCCGGCAGCAGCCGGGTCTCGGCGTCGGCCAGGGCCAGCTCGACCGCGCCCAGCGCGACCGCCTCGTCGCCCAGCCGGGACAGCTCGAGCCGGGGCGGCACCAGGGTCAGCGGGGCCACGCTGTCCTCGATCGCGGCCAGCAGGGCCGAGCCCGCCTGGGACACGCCGGCCCCGATGACGACCAGATCCGGGTCGAGCACGAGCAGCACCGGCGCCAGCCCGCGGGCGAACCGGGCGGCGATCGTGTGCACCGCCTCAACCGCGGCGGCGTCACCCTGGGCGGCCGCCGCGAACACGGCCTCGGCGCCGCGCGGGTCGGGCCCGTCCAGGCCCGGGCCGTCCAGTCCCAGCCCGGCCAGCACGCCGCCGTGCCGGGCGGCGGCGTCGCTCCCGGCCTCGACGATGGCGTCGGCCCCCACCATCCGCTCGAACGGGCCGCGGCCGAGCCGGTCCGGCTCGGCGGTGGTGCCCGGGTCCAGGGCCAGGAAGCCGATCTCGCCGGCCGCGTTGGCCGCGCCGCGGTGCAGCCGGTCGCCGATCAGCACGCCGGCCCCGACCCGTTCGCCCCAGTAGATGAACACCAGCGTGTGGGCGTCGCGGGCCAGACCGTGCCGCCGCTCGGCCAGCGCGGCCAGGTTGGCGTCGTTCTCGACCTGGACCGGGCAGCGGAACGAGCGGCGCAGCTCCCGGGCCAGCTCGATCTTCCAGCCCGGCAGGCCGGGCGCCAGCATGACCGCGCCGCGGGGCCAGTCGACCAGGCCCGGGGTCCCGGCCGCCACGCTGGCCACGTCGGGGCGGCGGATGCCGGCCTGCGCCAGCGCCCCGCGGGCGGCGGTGCGCAGCGCGGCCAGCAGGTCGGCGCTGCTGCGGGCCCCGGACGCGTCCTCCCGGTGCCGGGCCACGATCGTCCCGGCCAGGTCAGCCACGGTGACCAGGGCCTTGTGGCGGCCGATGTCGATGCCGACCACGTGGGCGGCCTCGGCCCGGAACCGCACCAGCCGGGCCGGGCGGCCGGACCGGGCGGGCCCCCCGTCCTGGCCGGCCCGCGTCGCCTGCCCGGGCTCGACCCAGGCCAGCAGGCCGCCCGCTTCCAGCTGGTCGACGACCTGGCCGACGGTGGGCCGGGACAGCCCGGTCCGGGCGGCCAGATCGGACAGGCTCAGCGGCCCGGCGCCGCGCAACGCCGCCACCACGTGCGCGCTGTTGATCTGGCGCAGCAGCGGCGGGCCACCGTGTGCCGACGCCTCCATCCGACCCCCTTCGGCCGTCCAGTGCTTGCCCTACTGGCCTTGTCCTGACTGTGTTGCTTTTGTATCTGCGTTGCCCTTGACCACTCTGGCCGCTGGGAGCATGATATGCAGCAATCTTTAATAAATAACCTTTTATAAGTCCCCAGACAACCGATCGCGGGCAAGTGGCGCTCAGCCAGCAGGCGGGTGGGCTTGACCAGCGGCTGGATAGCCAGGAGGCACTTTCGTGATGTCTATCAGGCGTGGAGCCCGGAGGGCCTGGCGGGCTCGGTGGGCCAGATCAGCGGGCGCCGTAGCGGCGGTGGGAGCCGTCGGGCTGGCCGCCGCGTGCGGTGGCAGCAGCAGTAGCGGCAGCGGCAGCAGTTCGGGCGGCAGCGCCAGCGGCACCATCAGCGTGGTGATGGCGCAGTACAGCAACCTGAGCACGCCGTACTGGACTTTGCTGGTGAAGAACTTCGAAAAGGCCAACCCGAAGATCAAGGTCCAGCTCAAGGTCATCGACTGGGACAACCTGCTACAGCAGGTGCCGACGATGATCTCCACCCGTAACTACCCGGACGTGCTGAACTTCAACGCCTACAGCACGTTCGCCGCCTCCGGCCTGCTTCAGCCGGCCAAGGACGTGCTGTCCCCCAGCACCGAGGCCGACTTCGAGTCCTCGTTCCTGGCCAGCGACTCGATCAAGGGCACCCAGTACGCGATCCCGTGGATCGCCAGCGTGCGGGCGCTCGGCTACAACAAGCAGGCGTTCACCAAGGCGGGCATCACCTCGCCCCCGACCACCTGGGCCGAGCTCACCGCCGACGCCCAGAAGGCCAAGAAGGCCGGTTACATCGGCTACTGCCTGCCCCTCGGCTCGGAGGAAGCCCAGGCCGAGTGGTCGCTGTGGATGTGGTCGAACGGCGGCGGCTGGACCGACTCCTCCGGCAACTTCACGGTCAACAGCCCCAAGAACCTGCAGGCGCTGAACTACCTGCGCACGCTGGCCAACACCGACAAGGTCACCGAGCCGAACCCGGGCTCGACCAACCGGACCGACGGCTGCTGGGCCGAGTTCGCGCAGGGCAAGGTGGCGATGACCGAGGTCATGCCGCTGGGCACGTTCCAGACCACGTCGATGAAGGGCTCGTCGGTCCAGTGGTCCTCGTCCCCGTGGCCGCGCTCCAGCGCCAGCATCCCCCAGTTCACGCTGGGCGTGCAGGACCTGCTGATGGCGTTCAAGAAGCCCGGCAACACCGCGATGGTCCGCACGTTCCTGGACTACGTGTACCAGAAGGGCAACTACCTCAAGTTCGTCAAGGACGAGGGCTTCCTGCCCACCACCAAGTCGGCCAGCGCGGCCATGGCCAGCGACCCGGTGACCGGTGAGGGCATCAAGCTGCTGCCGTCGGCCAAGTTCTACCCGGGCACCAACCCGGCCTGGAACAAGGTCCAGAGCACGGTCCAGAGCCAGCTGGGCACGGCCATGCAGCCGTCGGCCAACCCCAGCACGGTGCTCGGCCAGATCCAGCAGATCGCGCAAACATCCGGATGAGTTTCGCCACGTCGCGGCGCGGCGGCGGGTCTGACCCGCTGCCGCGCCGCCTGGCCACGTGGGGCCGCCGGCTGGGCCCGCTCGGCTGGCTCGGCCCGAGCCTGGTGCTGATCGCGGGGATCATCGTTTACCCCGCGATCGAGATGGTCAGGACCTCGTTCCTCAAGTTCAACTCGATCGGGCTGGCCGGGGGCTCGGCCGGCACCGGCAACTACAAGACGCTGTTCGACGAGCCCGCGCTCGGCCACGTGCTGATCAACACCGTGCTGTGGGTGGTGCTGGTCGTCGCGTTCACGATCGGGATCTCGCTCGGGCTGGCCCAGTTCCTGAACAAGCGGTTCCCGGGCCGCCGGATCGTGCGCTGGGCCCTGATCGTGCCCTGGGCCGCCTCCCTGGTGATGACCGCGACCGTCTGGCGGTACATCTACGAGGGTGCCTACGGCATGCTCAACCGGGTCTTCCTCGACCTCGGGCTGATCCACACCCCGGTCGAGTGGTACCAGGACAACTCCACCAACTTCTGGTGCCTGATCGTCGTCGGCATCGTGGTGTCGATCCCGTTCAGCACGTTCGTCATGCTGGCTGGGCTGCAGGCCATCCCGGCCGACGTGTACGAGGCGGCCAAGGTGGACGGGGCCGGGGCCTGGCAGACCTACCGCAAGGTGACGTTCCCGCTGCTGCGGCCGGCCCTGCTCACCTCCAGCGTGCTGAACGTGATCTACGTGTTCAACTCGTTCCCGATCATCTGGGTCATCACCGGGAAGCTGCCGGGCGACCAGACCGACACCACGATCACGTTCATGTACAAGATCGCCTTCACCTACCGGCTGGACGTCGGCGAGGCGGCCGCGATGTCCGTGATCAACGTGGTCTTCCTGCTCATCGCGGTCAGCGTGTTCCTGCGCCGGGTGCGCTGGAACGCCGGCGACGACGGTACCGGGCGGCCGGGACGCTCCGGCCCCGGGTTCCTCCGGCGCCGGGCGCGGGCGGTGTTCGCACCCCGGGTGACCGGGGCCGCGATGACCGCGGCGGCCGCTGGGGCGCATGGTCCCGGTGTGACCGGCGTTACTGCTGGGAACACTAATGGCGGTGGGGGCCGCGGGCTGCTCGGGGCCGATTCCCCGGCTGTCGGTGAACCCGGAAAACGTGCCCACCGCCCGGTGCCGGCACCGCGGCCACCTGGTCCCGGTGAGCGGCTCGGCAAGGCCCTCGGACGGCTGTGGTCACCGGTCCGGCCGGCCGGGCTGATGTTCGGCGGCGCCGTCGTGGCCGCATTCTTCCTGGCTCCCTACGTGGTGATGTTCCTGGGGGCGCTCAAGTCCCAGCAGGACCTGTTCCACAACCCGGCGCTGTACCTACCGACGCACTGGCAGTGGGGCAACTTCGCGCACGTATGGAAGATCATCCCGCTCGCCACCTACCTGGAGAACAGCCTGATCGTGGCGGCCGTCTCGACCGCGATCGTGCTGCTGGTCTCGCTGCCGGCCGCCTACTACACGGCCCGGCACGACTTCCGCGGCAAGCGCGCGTTCCTGTACCTGGTGCTGATCACGCAGATGTTTGCCCCGGTGGCGCTGGTGATCGGGATCTACCGCGAGGTGACCCTGTTCAACGGCGCGGTGAACAGCTACTGGGCGCTGATCCTGGTCGACTCGGCGTTCAACCTGGCGTTCTCGATCTGGATCCTGAACGGCTACCTGGCCAGCATCCCCAAGGAGATCGAGGACGCGGCGATGGTGGACGGCGCGGGCCGGCTGCGGACGATGTTCCGGGTCGTGCTGCCGCTGGCCAAGCCGGGCATCGTGACCGCCGTGATCTTCACGTTCATCCAGGTCTGGAACGAGTTCGTCGTGGCCGAGACGATCTTCAACAACCCGACCGTGAACCGGGAGACGCTGACCGTCGGCATCAACGCCTTCGTCGGCCTCTACCAGACCCAGTACCAGTACCTGTTCGTCGCGTCGATCATCGGCATCGTGCCGGTGGTGGTGCTGTTCGCGTTCATCGAGAAGTACCTGGTGGGCGGGCTCACCGCGGGCAGTATCCGGTAACGGCCGGGTCCGGTTCGACCAGGGTGGCCAGGGCCGCCGCGGTGCAGGGGATCGCGGCGGCCCGGTCCACCCTGGTCCAGGGCCAGCGGAGCGGGGTCAGCTCCTCAGTGCTGCGCCGGAGCACTGGGCCGTTAGCTTCTTGCTGTTATCACGTGGTGACGGGTGCAAGGATGAGCCAGTGGTGACCGCCTCGCACGCCTTCCCGCTGGAGCCCACCCCGATACGGGTGCCCGGCGAGGTACTCGATGATCTGCGCGCCCGGCTCGCGCTGACCCGCCCGCCGCTGGACGAGGGGAATGCGGACTGGTCCTACGGGGTGCCGGACAGCTATCTGCGGGGGCTGGTCGCCTACTGGCGGGACGGCTATGACTGGCGCCGGGCCGAGGCCGCCATCAACGGTTACGAGCAGTACCAGGTGAACGTCGCCGGTGTCCCGGTGCACTTCATGCGCAAGCCCGGCCGCGGTCCGCGGCCGATCCCGTTGATCCTCACCCACGGCTGGCCGTGGACGTTCTGGCACTGGTCGAAGGTGATCGACCCGCTCGCCGACCCGGCCGCGTCCGGCGGTGACCCCGCCGACGCGTTCGACGTGATCGTGCCGTCCCTGCCCGGCTTCGGGTTCCCCGGCCCGCTCACCGGCTTTCCCGATGTCAACTTCTGGAAGGTCGCCGACCTCTGGCACACGCTGATGACCGAGACCCTCGGCTACGAGAGGTATGCCGCCGGGGGCTGCGACATCGGCGGGATCATCTCCAGCCAGCTCGGCCACAAGTACGCCGGCGAGCTGTACGGCATCCACATCGGCTCCGGGCTGCCGCTGAACTTCTTCACCGGCCCCCGCGCCTGGGACCTCGCCCGCAATCGCCCCCTGACCGACGACCAGCCCGCCGACGTCCGCGCCCGCATCATCGAGATGGACCACCGGTCGGCGTCCCACCTCGCCGTGCACATGCTCGACGGCGCCACCCTGGCCCACGGGCTGAGCGACTCACCGGCCGGACTGCTCGCCTGGCTGCTGGAACGCTGGAACGCCTGGAGCGACAACGGCGGCGACCTCGAGTCCGTCTTCACCCAGGACGACCTGCTCACCCACGCCACGATCTACTGGGTCAACAACTCCATCGCCACGTCGATGCGGTACTACGCGAACGCCAACCGCTACCCCTGGGCCCCCGCGCACGATCGCACCCCGGTCGTGCAGGCCCCGGTCGGTCTCACCTTCGTCACCTACGAGAACCCGCCCGGCATCCACACCGCCAGCGAGCGCGTCCAGGCGTTCACGACCGGCCCCCAGGCGCGGTGGTTCAACCACGTCAACGTCAGCGCCCACGACCATGGCGGCCACTTCATCCCCTGGGAGAACCCCGGTGCCTGGGTTGGCGACCTGCGCCGCACCTTCCGCGGCCGCAGGCCCTGATGGCCCGGGGCTCAGGGGGTGGCGAGCCAGGGGCGGAGTTTGTCGGGGTTGCGGACGGCCCAGACGCGGGTGATGCGGCCGGCCGCGATGGCGAACGCGAACACCGCGACCGTCACCCCTTCGTACTGGGCGATCAGGCCGGGCTGGCCGTTGACGGTGCGTTCGAGCATGGTGAGGCCGGGTGCGCTGACGGCCAGGTCGGCCAGGTAGGTGGCGATCTGCTGGGCGCCGTGGATGGGGGCCAGCGCGGCGGCGACCACGCCACCGCCGTCGGCGATGACGGTGGCGTCGGGGTCGAGCAGGCCGACGATGGCGCCGATGTCCTGGGCTTCCCAGGCTCGCCTGAAGTCGCGGATCACCCCGGCCCGCTCGGCCGCGGGGGCCGCCGGCGGCTGGGCTGAGTCCACCCGGCGGCGGGCGTGCGAAGCCAGCTGCCGGCAGGCGGCCGGGGTCCGGCCGGTGATCGTCGCGACCTCGGCGAAGGGGTAGCCGAAGATGTCGTGCAGGACGAACGCGACCCGCTCGGCCGGGGTCATCGAGTCGAGCACGACCAGGAACGCCATGCTGACCGACTCGTCCAGGGTGACCCGGTCGGCCGGGTCGGGAGGCAGGCCGCCCGGCCCGCCGCTGCGCCACTCCCCCGGTTCGGGCAGCGGCTCGGGGATCCATTCACCGACGTAGCGCTCGCGCCGGACCCGGGCCGAGCGGAGCTGGTCCAGGCAGATCCGGGTGGCGACCGTGGTCAGCCAGGCGCCCGGGGTCTCGATGGCGTCCTGCTGGGGCCGGGACAGCGCGTACCAGCGGGTGTAGGTCTCCTGCACGGCGTCCTCGGCGTCGGCCAGCGAGCCGAGCAGCCGGTAGGCGAGGTTGAGCAGCTGGCGCCGTTCGCCCATGACCGCGCGCAGGCCCGGATCAGGTGTGTCCACCTCGCCGTGGGACGTTTTCCGTTCTTCCCTGGGTTGCGGGCTCATGGTGCTGCCGACCCTCCTGGTCATCGTTGCTCACCAGTCCGACGCGACACCCCACCGGAATGTCAGGCCTCACACCCGGCCGCGCTTCCCCGTCGGATCGCTGAGACGAGAAGGAGGCAACCATGTCCGTACCGACGGGGCAACTGCGGGCCATCGCCGACCGGGTGGAGATCGAGGCGCTGCGGGGTGAGTTCACCGACGCGGCGATGATGCGCGACTACGACCGGGCCGCGTCGCTGTTCACCGTGGACGGGGCGCTGCGGATGCCCAACATCCCGGCCGAGCTCATCGGGCAGGACGCGATCCGCGCCTGGGGCACCCGGGTGCCGGAGTTCGTGGACTTCCTGATCCAGACCACGCACCCGGGCTCGATCCAGCTGGACGGCGACACCGCGTCCGGGCGCGCCTACCTGCAGGAACTGGTGCGTACCAGCGACGGCCGCTCAGAGCTGAACTTCGCGATCTACCACGACCGCTACCAGCGCACCGCCGACGGCTGGAAGTTCACCGAGCGGGTCTACGAGGTCCGGTACCGCGACAGCACGCCGCTGGCGGGCTCGGCCCCCAGCCCCGGGGGCTAGGCGCGGGCGAGCGCGGCGAGGTGGTCGTCCAGCACCGTCAGCGCCCACTGGACCGGGGTCTGCTTGGGGGTGGTGAGGAGCTGGAGGCGCAGCCCGTCGAGCAGGACCCGCAGGCGTGCCGCCTCATGGTCCGCGTCGAGGTGGGCCGGCAGGGCGCCCGCCCGGATGAGGTGGGCGATGCGGGCGGCGAGCGGTTCCTGGAGGCGCTGGGCGGCCCCCTCGGAGGCTCCGGCGAGGGCGGGCTCGATGGCCACCTGGGCCAGGAAGGCCAGGTGGACCAGGGCCTCTTCGTGCCGCTCGGCGTCCAGCGGGAGCAGCTCGACGGCGGCGAGCCGCAGGTCGCCCATGGTCATCCCGCCGTCGGTGCCGCGCCGGATCCGTTCATCGACGCGCTCCCCGACCCGCCACAGGGCGGCGGCGACCAGCTCGTCCTTGTTCGGGAAGTAGTACCGGATCGACCCGATCGACCAGCCCGACTGTTTGGCGACGTCGGCCAGCGTGGTCCCGGCGAGCCCGTTGCGGGCGATCGCCGCGCAGGCCGCGTCGGCGAGCTCGCGCCGGCGGGCGGGGTGATCTACCTCTTTCGGCATGCGCTTAATTTAGCATTGCCGTATTAGCATGTCCGTATTAGCATGATTATGCTAGAAAGATCGCGGCGCGCCAGCCGATGCGCACGAGTCCAACTCGCGCCAGCCCGACAGGAGTCACCATGCCGTTCACCTCCGCCACCCTGGCGGCCAGCACGCCGACCACACCCAGCGACCCCCCCGAGCCCACGGACCCTATGGACCCCACGGACCCCTTTGACCCCGCCGACCCCACGGGAAAGACGGGGGGCGGCCGGCCCCGGCCGCGCTTCAGCGTGCCGCGGGGGCTGATCGCCGGGACCCTGGTCGCCCTCGCCCTGGCCTGGGGCCCGTACGAGGTCATCCCCCGGTCCAGCCTGCTGATGGCGCAGGTGGAGACCGGCATCTACCTGGGCCTGCTGTTGCTCACCATCGGCAGCCGCCGGGCCAAGGTGCTGCTGATCCGCGTCGTCCAGCGCTACGCGCTCAACCCGCTGTTCAAGGCGCTGTTCACGATCGGCATCAACCCCTACGGGCTGGCGATCCTGGAGACCCGCGGCCACCGTAGCGGCCGGGTGCGCCGGGTCCCGGTCGGCAACGGCCGCACGGGTGACACCTTCTGGATCATCGCCGAGCACGGCAGCCGGGCCGGCTGGGTGCACAACATCCGGCACGACCCCCACGTCCGGATCCGGCTCCGGCTCGGGCTGCGCCACCGCTGGGTGGAGGGCATCGCCACCGTGCGCCCCGACGAGGACCCGCTGGCCCGTCAGCGGCGGGTCATCGCCTGGCACCCGCTGCGCGCCCTCAACGCCGTCAACGTCCGCGCGCTCGGCGCCGACCTGCTGGCCGTGCACGTCCAGCTCGACCTCCCCGGGAAGAGGAGCTAGGCCCGGGTCCGGCGATCAGCCGTTCCCGGCCGGCCTGCCGGGTGCTTCAGCGAACGGTCCCGGGGCAGCAGCGCGCGGACGGCCAGGCCGGCCGCGAGCGCCCAGAAGGCCGCGCCGACGCCGAGGAAAGAAATGCCGGAGGCGGCGACCACGAACGTGATCGCCGCCGCCTCGCGGCCCTGGGCGGCGGTCAGCGCTCCGGCCAGCGAGGAGGCCAGCGTGCCGAGAAGCGCGAGGCCGGCCACGGCGCCGACCACGTCCGGTGGCGCGGCCCCGGTGACCGCGGCGAACGCGGCCGACAGGAGGGCCAGCACCAGGTAGGCCCAGCCGGCCGTCCAGGACGCGATCCAGCGCCGGCCCGGGTCCGGGTCGGCGTTGGGGGACGCGGCCATCGAGGCGGTGATCGCGGCCAGGTTGATCACGTGCCCGCCGGCCAGGGCGCCGGCCGCGGTGCCGGCCCCGGTCACGGTCATCGTCTCCCGCCACGGCACCTGGTAGCCGTAGGAGGCCATGATCGCGACGCCCGGCACGTTCTGCCCGGCCATGGTGACGACGTACAGCGGGATGGCCAGGCCGAGCAGGCTGGCGGGGGTCAGTGCCGGAACCGTCCAGGTCAGGTGCGGCAGGACCGACCCGTGCAGGCCGCCGTCGCGGGCCACGTCGATGCCGACGGCCGCGAGCGTGACCGCGAACGCGGCCGGCACGGCCCATGTGCGCGCGAACCGGAGCATGATCGCCCAGGTGATCAGGCCGGGGGCGACCAGCCAGGGATGGGCGGCCAGGCCGCGGACCGGGACCAGGCACAGCTCCAGCACGACCCCGGCCAGCATGGCCTGGGCGATCGGGGTGGGGATGGCGGCGATAAGGCGGCCCAGCCGCGGCCACAGCCCGGTGATCACGATCAGCCCGCCGACGACGGCGAACGCGCCGACCGCCGCGGGCCAGCCCCCGCGCACGACCCCGGTGCTGGCCAGCAGGGCCGCGCCGGGGGTCGACCAGGCCAGCGTGAGCGGGATCCGGTGCCGCCAGGACAGCCAAATGATGCCGAGCGCCTGGGTCACGCAGACGGCCAGCAGTCCCGAGGCGGCTTCGGCGGGCGAGGCGCCCACCCCGCGCAGGCCGGTGAGGACGACCGTCGACGAGCTGGTGAAACCGACCAGCGCGGTGAGGATGCCGGCCAGGACCGGGCGGCCCGGCGGTTCGGCCGGTCCGGCCGCGGGCTGGTGGGGGGGTTCGGGGCCGGACTTGGCGCCGGGCCGATGGCCGGGCTGGTCTCCCACCGGGCCGACAGGTTCCATAAACAGAACAATAACGTTTTCCGTTCTTTATATAGAACAGAAAACGTACAATCGCTGGCTGTGGACGATCTGGCGCGTCTGGTCGGCGAGCGGGTGCGCGAGGCGCGGCTGGCGCGGGGGCTGTCGGTCGGGGCGCTCGCGGCGGCCGCGCACGTCGGCAAGGGGTCGCTCTCGGAGATCGAGAACGGCGCCCGCAACCCGACCATGAGCACGCTGTACGCGCTGGCTGGTGCGCTCGGGGTGCCGCTGGCGACGCTGATCGCGGACCGCCCCGGGGCGCGGGTCGCCTCGCCCGGGGTCGAGGCGCGGCTGCTCGACGTGAGCCGCGACGGCGCGCAGACGGTGGAGGTCTACCGGCTCCGGCTGGACGCCGGGGCCAGTTACCACTCCCCCGCCCACGGCTCCGGGGTGGTCGAGCACCTGCTGGTGACGGCCGGCCAGGCCCGCGCCGGGCGGCTCGGCGAGGAAGAGGAGATCGGGCCGGGCCAGGCGGCCCAGTGGGTCAGCGACGTGGCCCACACCTACACGGCACTGGGAGACGTTCCGGTGGAATCGGTGCTGGTCATCCGGTCGCCGGGGGGAGCCATCCGGTCGCCGGGCGGGGCGGTCAGTCCATCAGGGCGGCCAGCAGCTGCGGGTTGAAGGCACGGGCGGACAGGTCGTAGATCGCGAAGATCGGCGCGAACGACCACACGCCCCAGGGCAGGCCGTGCTGCTCGGACAGCTCGCGGCTGAACCTGGTCCAGCGGGCCCGGCTGGCCAGGTCGGCGTGGTTGCTGGTGCCGAATTCGGCCAGGAACAGCGGGCGGCCGGTCATCGCGCCCCAACCGGCGACCTGGCCGAACCCGGCCCGGAGCTCGGCCTCCTGGGCGGAGGTCTGGTCCCAGCTGGGCGCGGGGCGGGCGCCGGCCGCTTCTTGCTGTTATCAGCGGCGGCTCCCCTGCCTCCAGGCCCCGGGCTTCGCGTAGCACCGGCCTAAATCAACCTGAAGCCCAGGAGTCACAGCAGCCCCAGACACTGCGGGTTTTTACCGGTGCGATGCCGCATTTGCACCGGTTAGCGGGCCGGCGGGAATCGCGATCCGTCGCCCACTACCTGGTCGAGGACGGCCCGGCAGCCCGGCAGCACAGTGCGCGCTGGCGGCGGCCGGGATCCGGTGGCTGCCGCCCGCCCGGTGCTGACCCGCCGGCCGCACCAGGAGGTCCCCGGTCAACTGGGTGCCATCGCCCGGGCGGTCACGGACGCGGGACACCGGATCCAGCAGACCGCCCCCGGACATGGCGATGGCGCCAACTGCCAGCACACGAGGTGCGGCGTTGGCGCCATCAGCGGAAGAACTGCAGCAGGTATTACTCGGCGGGCTGGAGAACGCCCTCGATCTCGAGGTCCAGGTTGACCTTGTCGCTGACCACGGCGCCGTTGGTGCCGGGGATGACGCCGTTGAAGTTGACGCCGAAGTCCTTGCGGCTGATCTCGCCCTTGGCCGAGAAGCCGGCCCGCGTGCCGCCGTAAGCGTCCGGGCCGAAGCCGTTGATCTCCAGGGTGAGGGTGATCGGACGGGTGACTTCCTTGATGGTCAGGTTGCCGTCGATGAAGTACTCGCCGCCCCCCTGGCGCACGCCGGTGGACTGGAAGGTGATGTGGGGGTGCTTCTCGACGTGCAGGAAGTCCTCGCTGCGGACGTGGTTGTCGCGGTCGCCCTGGCTGGTGGTGATCGAGGAGGCGTCGATGGTGGCGTTTACGCTCGACTCGAGCGGGGTCGGGCCGGTGACAAAGGTGCCCTCAACCTTCTCGAACTTGCCGCGGACCTTGCTGACCATCATGTGCCGGACGCTGAAGCCGACCTCGGAGTGGATCGGGTCGATCGCCCAGGTGCCGGCGACGTAGCCCTGGATCTCAGTAGCAGCGGTGCTCATGGCCTCTCCTTTGTATCTCGCTGTTGTATCTCGCTGTCGCGTACATGCCATAGTTCTCGTGCGTGCTTAGGTTCTCAATAGTAACCGATCTATTTGAAACGTCAAGTTTTTTGCTTGAAAATTAAACTTTACGGGCTGGAGCCTGTATCCTGGTTACATGGCGGTAACCGGGATCAGTGGGGCAGCGGGGTCAGGCGGCAGCGCCGCCCGTCCGCCGCTGACCGACTGCCGCGCCCGGGACGTGCTGCAGCGGGTCGGGGACAAATGGTCGGTGTTCGTGATCGACCGGCTCGGCCAGGGCAGTCAGCGGTTCAACGAGCTGCGCCGCAGCATCGACGGGATCACCGGGCGGATGCTGACCGTGACCCTCCGCGGGCTGGAGCGCGACGGGCTGGTGGCCCGGACCGTGCACCCGGTCATCCCGCCCCGGGTGGACTACGAGCTGACCCCGATGGGCGCCACCCTGCTGGCCACGATCGAACAGCTGGTGGACTGGGCCGACAGCCACGCCGACGACATCTACACCGCCCGAAGGCACTACGACCTGCGGCACGCACCGGATGAGGCGCCCTGCCCGGATGACGACAGCGAGTGCGCCGGCCAGCCAATGGCTTGCGAAGACTGACGTTACCCGCGAGGCCTGGCGGAGTGGTCCGGGGGAAGGATGCCACGAGCCCGCAGAGCCGCTTCGGTGCGGTCGCTGGCCTGGAGCTTGTCGAGAATCCGGGCGACATGATTCTGCACCGTCTTCAGCGAGAGGCCCAGGTCGCGGGCGATCTGGCGGTTACTCGCCCCATCGGCCAGCTGGTTGAGAACCTGGCGCTCGCGGGCGGTGAGCCCATCCGGGACCGGCCCGGCTGGCGCGGCAGGCCGGGCAGGCAGCTGGGCCCGGGACAGCAGGCGGCTGGCCACTCCCGCGCCGAACACCGCACCCCCGCCCGCGACGGTGCGCAACGCAGATGCGATGTCGGCCCCGGACGCCCCTTTCAGCACGTATCCCCGGGCGCCCGCGGCGAGGGCGGCGAACACGCTGTCGTCGTCATCGACCATCGTCACCACCAGCACCGCGGCCTCAGGCACGATCTGCAGCACGCGCCGTGTGGCCGTGACCCCGGACATGCCCGGCAGGTTGAGGTCCATCACGATCACCTCGGGGGCCGCCTCGGCCAATCCGGCCAACGCTTCCCCCGCGCTGCCGTACACCCCGGTGACCTCCATCTCTGGCAGGGTGGCGAGCAGCCCGGCCAGTCCCGTCCGGAACAGCGGATGATCGTCGACTATCACGACCCGGGTCATGCGGGCAGCCGGGCTTCCACCCGCAGGCCGGGCATGGCCGCGATCACGGTCAGGTCTCCACCTAGTTCTTCGGCTCGTTCACGCATGATGGCCAGGCCATGGCCACGGATCAGCGTGTCACCGGTCCCGCCGAGACCGATCCCGTCGTCCGTCACCGACACGATCAGCTCCGGTCTGGCCAGCGACATCGTGACCTCGCAGGAGCGGGCGCGCGAATGGCGGACGGCGTTCGTGACGGCCTCGACCACGATCCGGTACGCGGCCACCTCGGTGGCGGCGGGCAGGACCGGCAGCTCGGCCGCGTACACGTGAACGGGCAGGCCATGCTCCCCGGCCAGCCGCTCGGCCGCCTGCGTGCAGGCACCGACCAGCCCCAGCTCGTCCAGAGCGGGTGGCCGTAGACCCTCCACCAGGCGGCGGATGTCGAGCACGGCACGCCGGATCTCGTCCACCAGGCCGTCCAGCTGCCGATCAGCAGCGTCAGCCCCGGCCGGCAGCAGTGCCTGGGCGGTCTCGGCCTTGAGAGTCAGCCCGGCCAGGGTGGGGCCGAGGCCAAGCGTCACGCTGAGCCGTTCCCGTCCGGAAGAGGCGCTTTCCCGGCCGGCCCGGGAAGTTCTCCCGGGCTGGCCAGCGCGGCTAAAGGCCGCGGAACGCGGGGTGATGGCCGCGCCACCACAGCAGGACCACCCTGCCGACGACGGTGCTGCCCTTGACCGGTCCCCAGTAGCGGCTGTCGCAGGAGACCTCGCGGTTGTCGCCCAGCACGTAGAAGTCGCCGGCCGGGACCCGGTAGGGCGAGCGGGCACTCGCCCCGGGGACGGCCGGGCCGAGCGGGTCGTACCCGGGGAGGTAGCTCTCGGCCAGCTTGCGGCCGTCGACGTAGATCGTGCTGCCCGAGGAATAGATGGTCTGGCCGCCGACCGCGATCACCCGCTTGACCAGGTCGGTGTCTTCCGGGCCGCTGCAGTCGTTGTCGGCCGGCGGGTGGGTGAACACCACGATGTCGCCCTGCTGCACGTCGTGCCAGTTGAAGAACACCTTTTGGACCAGGATGCGGTCCCCCACGTCCAGCGTGGGCACCATTGACGAGCTGGGGATCTTGAACGGCTGGAACACCAGCGTCCGCAGGCCGGCTGCCAGCAGCACGGCGATGACCAGCACCACCACCCATTCGGCGACGGCGCGCACCCGGCGCCGCCCGGGGCGGGCCGGACCGGGCGCTGGTCCGGGGACGGCCGGGGTGGTGTCGGCGGGGCCGCTCTCGCGGTCGGCAGCGCTGGTCATCACTCTCCGCAGGATCCCGGTGGACGCCCCCCGTCAGGGCTCTCCGCGGAACATACCAGCGGCCACCGGGTGCGCGAGACCGGTTACACCGCGTGTATCCCGATCGCGGCCAGCCGGCCGGACGGTAGCCGCAGCCGGGGACAACGAGCAAGATTGGGATCATGAGCGCACAGGTAGACGTACTGACCGCAGGGTACGCAGAGCTCCCCAGGGTGGCCAGCACGGTGGTCCTGATCCGGGACGGGGACGCGGTGATCGTCGTCGACCCCGGAATGGTGGCCGACCGGTCCCTGATCCTGGATCCGCTGGCGGCTCTGGGGGTGGACCCGGCCAGCGTGACCGACGTGGTGTTCAGCCACCACCATCCGGACCATACGGTCAACGCGGCCCTGTTCCCGCAGATCCGGATCCACGACTTCTGGGCCATCTACGAGCGCGACGGGTGGACCATGCGGCCGGCCGACGGGTTCGAGCTGAGCCCGTCGGTGTCGCTGATGACCACGCCCGGGCACACCGCGCAGGACATCACCACGCTGGCGCAGACCGACCGCGGGCTGGTGGCCTGCACGCACCTGTGGTGGACGGCGGACGGACCTGACGTGGACCCGCTCGGGGAAGACCAGTCCCAGCTCGAACAGTCCCGGGCGCGCCTGCTGGAGCGCGGGCCGGCGCTGATCGTCCCCGGCCACGGCGAGTCGTTCGCGCCCCGGTGAGCCGGGCTGTCAGCTGCCCCGGTGAGCCGGGCTGTCAGCTGCCCGGGTAGACCTCGGGAAGGCCGAAGGCGGCGAACAGGTCGGTGCCGAACGTGGTGGTCTCGGCGACCTTGCCGTCTTCGACCCGCAGGACGTCCAGCTTGAACGCACGGAAAACGGTGTCACCGGGCCGGCGCAGATAGCAGGCGGCGGCCGGGAGCCGGTTGGCCGCGGCCGGGAGCGCGCGCCACTCCCCCATGCCACCGGCCGAGGGCGGCCCGAACGCCCGGTTCAGCAGCTGCTCCATGGCCGCGCGGCCGCGGAAGACCATCGGCTGCGGCGGCATCGTGGCGACGATGTCGGCCCGCATCATGGCCCGGGCGGCGGCGGCGTCACCCCGATCGTGGGCGTCGATGAACTGGCGCAGCACGTCCTGCTCGGCCGCGGACAGCGGGGCGGCCGTCCACTGGCCGCGATCGCGGGGCAGCCGGTCCCGCAGCACCGCCCGGGCTCGCTGGAGGGCGCTGTTCACCGCGGCCGTGCTGGTCTGCATGGTGCCGGCCGCTTCGGCGGCGGTCCAGCCGAGGCCCGCGCACAGCACCAGCGCCGCCCGCTGCCGGGGCGGCAGGGCCTGGATGGCGGTGATGAAGGTCAGCTCGATGGTCTCGCGGGCGATCGTGGCGGACTCCGGGCCGGCGTCGGAGTCCGGGATCTGCTCGATCTGGTCGAGCAGCGCGTCCGGATACGGCTGCAGCCAGGGCACGTCGGCCGACGTCTGGGCGGCCGGGGCTTGCCGGCGGCGGCTGCGGATCACGTCGGTGCAGGCGTTGGTGGCGATCCGGTACAGCCAGGCCCGCAGGTTCGAGCCCGGCTCGTGCTGGTCGCGGTGCCGCCACGCGCGCAGGAACGTCTCCTGCACCAGATCTTCGGCGTCGGTGAACGAGCCCAGCATCCGGTAGCAGTGCACGTGCAGCTCGCGCCGGTGGCGCTCCAGCATCCGGTCGAAGTCCGTCTCGGCCATTGCGTCCTCGGTCTGCGTGGTGGCTTCCTCGGTCTGCGTGATCGTCATGCCCCGTGTAACGACGCCGGCCGCCGCGAGTCATCGGTCTTCCGGACAGATGCGGCGACGAGACCGGCCAGGTTAGATCCCGGCCGCCCGGGTAAATGAGCGGCGGCCCCAACGACAGGCAGCCTTTTCATGGATGACATCCCGCCGCGATCCTACGGCCAGCTCATCGAGACGACCGTCCGGATCATCACCTGGAACGTGTGGGGCCGCTACGGCCCCTGGCGCGAGCGGGAGGCCGCGATCATCGCCACACTGCGGGACAGCAGCCCCGACATCCTCGTGCTGACCGAGGCGTGGTCGAAGGGCGGCGACAGCCAGGGGGCCCGCCTGGCGGGGCCGCTCGGCCTGCCCCACCACGCGTTCAGCGGCGTCACCGCCGAGGAGGACGAGACCGCCCAGTCGGGCGTGGCGGTGCTGTCGCGCTGGCCGATCCGGCGCCAGTCCAGCCACACCTTCGGCGAGGCCCGGGTGCAGTTCGCCGACGTGGCGGGGCCGCGCGGCCCGATTCAGGTGTTCGGCCTGGTGATGGACGCCTGGTGGTTCGACCAGAGCCAGGCCCGCCAGGAGGCCGTCCGTGACCTTTTCATCCAGATTCAGAAAACGCAGAACGGGCAGGCGCCGCTCGTCGTGAGCGGCGATTTCAACGCCGACCCGGACAGCGACGAGATCCGCATGCTGACCGGCCGCACTGCCGCTCCCGTCCCTGGCTTGTCCTTCTACGACGCCTGGGAGACGGCGGGGCCGTCCAGTCCCGGCTCGGGCCCCGGCCACACCTGGTCCAACGACAATCCCTGGGCCGTCCAGCTGCTGTGGCCGAGCCGCCGGATCGACTACGTGTTCTCCGCCAACCCGCGTCCGGGCGGCGCCGGGCACCCGCGGCACGCGGCACTGGTGGGCACCGTCCCGGTCGGCGGCGTTCAGCCCTCGGACCACTACGGCGTGCTGTCTGACCTGCGGTACTGAACCGGACGATCCGGGGTAGAGGTCTCACGATAGGCAGGACCCGCACTACAGGAGGAACAGCGACGTGCCTCAGTTCATGGACTTCCATGACGACCTGCAACTGCCGGCCGAAGCCATCGAGCAGATCGCCCAGGGGGCCAAGGACGGCGCCACCGATCAGTTCGGCGTCCGCCAGGTCGAGCTCTACCACAACGCCGACGGCAAGGTTTACTGCCTGCTGGAGGGCCCGGACGAGGAGGCCGTCCGCCAGCATCACGAGGCGATCGGCGTGTCCTGCGGCGACGTGCACCGGGTGGACGGCATCCGTTAGGTCTCAGGGTCCCGGCCGGGCTGGGTCTGTCAGCTGGCTTCGTGGCTCAGGTCGACGATGCAGAAACGGTTGCCGTCCGGGTCGGCCAGCACCACGAAGTCGGGGTCGTCCGGGTAGCCGTCCCAGTCGACCCGCTCGGCGCCGATCGAGAGCAGCCGCCCGACCTCGGCCTGCTGCTCGGCGGCGTCGGCCACGTGCAGGTCGAGGTGGGTCCGCGGGCGGTCCTGGGGCTGGGTCTGGCTGCGCTGCAGGGCGATCTTGGCGCCGGGGCCGCCGCCCGGTGGCTCCAGCACCGTCGACCAGCCGCCCAACCCGTCCTGGCGCAGGGCGTAGCCCAGCGCTTCGCGCCAGAACTCGGTCGCCCGCGGCACGTCGGTGACCCCCAGCACGACCACTCCCACCGTCAGCACCCCATGATTCTGCCCGTTCTGGACGGTCAGGGTGACATCGTGGGGCGTTCTGGCGTGGCGCCCTGGAAGACGGCCTGGTCGGGGGCGTTTTACCCCGCCTGCCCGGCTGGGAGCCCGTCGGGCAAAGGGGTAATTCGGCCCCTGCCCGCGGGTACGGCCGCGCGGAGAAGCTGAGCCTGTCACGCGGTGACCGGACCCGCCGGCCGCCGCCTCAGTGGACAGGAGAACACCATGAACGCTTCCGCACCGCGCCGCTTCCGCCGGATCCTCGGATTCGCGGCCACCGCGACCGCCGTCCTGCTCAGCCTGGGCCTGAGCGCACCCGCTTTCGCGATGATCGTCCCGCGCCCCGGCGAGACCGGGGTCACCCCCGCCGCCCCGGCCGCGGCACCGATCGTCAAGGTGATCAGCACCGGCGTGGCGACCTGGCAGGTGGCGCTCATCGCGGCCGGAGCGGCCCTGCTCGGGGCGGCCGTTGTCACGCTGGCGACCCGGCGGTATCCGGGCCGCCGGATGGCCTCCGCGCCCGTCGCCTGACATGCCGCACACAGATAAGCGGCCCTCCACCATCCGCCCATCCAGACCTGCAGCCACGACCATGACCGGCCCGGCGGTGGTCACCGCCGGGCCGGCCCGTGCTTGCCGCCGGGCTGGCTGCTGGCGCGGGTGATGAGCTCGGGGGTGAAGACGAAGCGGCGGTGCTCGTGGCCGGCGGGCTGATCGGCTTCTTCGAGGATGAGCTGGGCGGCAGTCTGGCCCAGCTCGTACTTGGGCTGGCGGACCGAGGTGAGCGGGACGGCCGAGTCGGCGGCGAAGTCGATGTCGTCGTAGCCGACGATCGCGACGTCGCCCGGGACCTGGGCACCGAGCTGGCTGAGGCGGCGCAGCAGGCCGAGCGCCAGCAGGTCATTTGTGCAGAATGCGGCCGTGGGGGCGCCGCCGCCCGACGGGGCGAGGGCGCGGAGCTCGTCGGCCGCGTCGGCGCCGCAGCGGGTGTTCATGGCGGGGACGGGGATCTCGGTCAGCACGGCGGCGGGGTCCAGGCCGGCCCGGATCACCGCGTGGTAGGCCCCGCGCCGCCGGTCGGCGCACTGGCGGATGGCCAGCGGGCCGTTGACCAGCGCGATCCGCCGGTGGCCGAGGGCCAGCAGGTGGGCGGTGGCCAGCTCGCCACCGCGGCGGTCGTCGACCGCCACCGAGCAGTGCCCGGGCGGGCCGGGCCGGTCCAGCAGCACCACCGGGGTGCCGCGGTCGCGGATGCCCTTGATGGTCGGGGCGCTGCCGTGGACCGGGGTGATGAGGATGCCACGGACTCGCTGTTCCTCCAGGACCCGCAGGTAGCGGCGTTCCTTGTCCTCGGCCTCGTCGGAGTTGCAGAGGATGACCGCGTACCCCTCGGCCTGGGCGTAGTCCTCGACGCCGCGGGCGACCTCGGTGAAGAACGGGTTCCGGACGTCCAGCACGACCAGGCCGAGGCAGCTGCCGCGGCCCGCGCGCAGCTGGCGGGCCGACGCGTTGGGGATGAAGCCGAGCTGCTCCATGGCCGCTTCCACCCGGACCCGGGTCTGCGGGCGCACCAGATCCGGGTGGTTGAGCACGTTCGACACCGTGCCCACGGCCACCCCGGCCAGGCTGGCCACGTCTTTCATGCCCGCCGCCATCAGTCCTCCCTGGTGGAGTATCCCAGGGAGTCCGGCCCCGGTCCCGATCAGGCCGCGCCAGGACGGTCAGTGGATGGTCCGGTCCGGGCGCCGCTCTGATTGTAACGATTCAAAATCGACCGCTGGTCGCCGCATTGACACGGTAAGTGGCCCCCTTCAGACTTCAGGGCAAGTTTGAAACGTTCCATCTCGAACGTCCGCACGTTGGACGCGCGGCGCACCAGCCAGGGGTGACCGGCGCACCAGCCAGGGGTGAGGCGAGGCGAGCACGATCCGAACGGCCTCGACGAGGAGGTGAAGCCCGTGAGCGACGAGGTTCCTGGTGACAGCCCGGTGGCCGGTCCGGCCGATGCTGGCGCGGCCGGCGGGACCGATGGGGCCGCTGGCCATGGTTCGCCTGATGGGGCTGATGTGGCGAGTGGGGCCAGTACGGCAAGCGGGACCGAGGCGGCAAACGGGACCAGTGCGGCAAGCGGGACCAGCGAGGCCGGGGCGGCTGGGGCGGCCGGCGAGCCGGGGCCTGCGGATCCTGGCGACGACGCGCCGCCGGTGCTGGCGCTGGAGCACGTGAGCAAGTCGTTCGGGGCGGTCAAGGCGGTCGTCGACGGGGTGGTGGAGCTGCGGGCCGGGGAGGCGCACGCGCTGCTCGGCGAGAACGGGGCCGGCAAGTCGACGATGGTCAAGATGCTGGCCGGGGTGCACCAGCCGGACGGCGGGCAGTTCCTGATCAACGGGCAGCCGGTGGTGCTGGACGGCCCGGCGGCGGCGATCGACGCGGGGATCGCGATCATCTACCAGGAGCCGACGCTGTTCCCGGATCTCTCGGTGGCCGAGAACATTTTCATGGGCAGGCAGCCGCTGCGGGCCGGGCGGCGGATCGACGCCAAGGCGATGACAGCCGACGCCGACGCGATGTTCGTCCGGCTGGGGGTGCGTATCGACCCGGGGCGGATCGCGCGCGGGCTTTCCATCGCCGACCAGCAGCTGGTGGAGATCGCGAAGGCGCTGTCGCTGAACGCCCGGGTGATCGTGATGGACGAGCCGACCGCGGCCCTTTCGGCGGTCGAGGTGGCCCGGCTGTTCGACGTGATCCGGGCGCTGCGGGCGGACGGCGCGGCCGTGCTGTTCATCTCGCACCGGCTGGAGGAAGTGTTCGAGATCTGCCAGCGGGTGACGGTCATGCGGGACGGCCGCCACGTGCTCACCGCGCCGATCACCGAGCTGTCGGCCCCGCAGCTGGTGCGGGCGATGGTCGGGCGGGACATGCCCGAACGGGTCCCGGGCGAGCGCCGGGCGCCCGGTGAGGTCCGGCTCACGGTCGACCGGCTGACCCGCGAGGGCGTGTTCACCGACGTCTCCCTGCAGGTCCGGGCGGGCGAGATCGTGGCCCTGTCCGGCCTGGTCGGGGCGGGGCGCAGCGAGGTGGCGCGGGCCATCTTCGGTATCGACCGGTACGACGCGGGCGCGGTGACCGTGGGCGGGCGGAAGCTGCGCAAGGGGTCCCCGACCACCGCGATGGCGGCCGGGATCGGGTTCGTGCCCGAGGACCGCCGCCAGCAGGGCCTGGTCATGGAGATGTCGATCCAGCAGAACGTGGCGCTGGCCTCGCTGAACGCGCTGCGGCGGGCCGGAATCATCAGGGCCTCGGCCGAGCGCAGCTTCGCCTCGGACTGGGCGGTCCGCCTGTCGGTCAAGTACGGCCAGCTCACCGACCCGGTGTCGATGCTGTCGGGCGGCAACCAGCAGAAGGTCGTGCTGGCCAAGTGGCTGGGACGGCAGCCGTCGATTCTCATCGTGGACGAACCGACCCGCGGCATCGACGTGGCCACCAAGGCCGACGTGCACAACCTGCTGGACCGGCTGGCGGCCGACGGCATCGCCATCTTGATGATCTCGTCCGAACTGCCGGAGGTGCTGCGGGTGGCCGACCGGATCCTGGTCATGCGCGAGGGACGGCTGACCGCCGAGTTCACCCAGGCCGAGGCCTCCGAGGAGGAGATCATGGCGGCGGCGACGGGCCAGCTCGAGGCGCAGGCCCGATGACGGCCACGCTGGCGCCGCCGCACGAGCCGGCGGGCCCGGCCCCGGCCGGTTCGCGACGGTTGGTGGAGCGGGTGTTCCGGATCCGCGAGTTCGGCATCGTGGCCGTGCTGATCGTGTTCGTGGCGGTCACGGCGGCGATCCAGCCCCGGTTCCTGAGCAGCACGAACATCCAGTTCATCTTGGTCGACGCCACGATCTTCGCGCTGCTGGCGCTGGGCGAGACGATCGTGGTGATCAGCCGGAACGTCGACCTGTCGGTCGGCTCCGTGCTAGGCATCTCCGCGTTCCTCACCGCTCGGCTGGCGAGCCAGGCGCACGGACTCCCGCTCCCAGTCGTCTTTCTAGCGGGCCTGGGGATCGGGCTGGGGTTCGGCGTCATCAACGGCTTGCTGGTATCGCTGGGCCGGGTCCCGAGCCTGGTCGTCACGCTGGCCACGCTGTACATCATCCGCGGGATCGACGTGCTCATCGTGGGCGGCAGCCAGGTCGTGCCCTCCTCGTATTACCCGTCCTTCCTGTCCATCTCCAAGGCCACGGTGGGCGGAATCCCGGACCTGGCCATCGTGGTCGCAGTGGTCATCGCGGCCGGGGCCTACTGTCTGCGCAGTTTCCGATCGGGCCGTGAGCTGTACGCGATCGGTTCCAATCCGGCCGCGGCCCGGCTGGCGGGCATCCCGATGGGGCGGCGCATCTTTACCGCGTTCGCGCTGAGCGGCGCGATCGCCGGGGTGGCCGGCGTGCTGTGGGCGTCCCGGTACGGGACGGTCGACTCCACCGCGGGCACCAGCTACGAACTGCAGGTCATCGCGGCCGTGGTGGTCGGCGGGGTGGCGATCTTCGGTGGCAGCGGCAGCGTGATCGGCGCGGCTATCGGCGCGCTGCTGCTGCAGACGATCAACTCCGCGCTGTACGTCCTCGGCGTCTCGCCGAACTGGGACCAGGCGATCGCCGGTTTTCTGCTCCTCCTGGCGATCGTTCTGGACCGGTTCATCTCGCTGCGGCTGACCGCATCCCTGCGACGGAGGAGTGCGCACCGTGGATAGTGAGCTGGACCCGGTGGCGGGCAACGCCGCCATGACCCCGGAGCACGTCCCCGATGAAGAGCCAGGCGGGAGCCGCAGCGCGAGCGGCTGGGGACGGCTGCGGCCGGCCATGCGCTGGGAGAGCGGCCTGGTTGTGGTGGTGGTCGCGGTCGCGATTCTCGGCAGCTCGCTGTCGTCGGAATTCTTCACGGCCAACAACTTCTTCAACCTGGGCCTGAACACCGGCGAGATCGCGATCATGGCGCTGCCGATGGCGCTGATCATCATCAGCGGGGAGATCGACCTGTCGGTCGAGTCCACGCTGGGCCTGTCCAGCGCCGTGCTCGGCGTGCTGTGGGCCGACCACTGGCCGATGCTGGCCATCTTCGCGGTGGTCGCGGTGGTCGGCGTGCTGGCCGGGGCACTGAACGGGCTGCTGGTCACCCGGGTCGGGCTGCCGTCGCTGGCGGTCACGATCGGCACGCTCGCGCTCTACCGTGGCATCGCGCTCATCCTGCTCGGCCCACGGACCGTGGCCAACTTCCCCGCCCTCTACACCAACGTCGGGACGACCGCGATTCCGCACACCGATCTGCCCTATTCGATCGGCATCTTCATCGTGCTGGCGGTGATCTTCGGCATCGTGCTGCACGCCACGCCGATGGGCCGGTCGATCTACGCCATGGGCGACAACGCCGAGGCGGCGACGTTCTCGGGGCTACGGGTCAAGCGGGTCAAGACCAGCCTGTTCATCATCTCCGGCCTGGCCTCGGCGCTGGCCGGGGTGCTGTTCACCTTCCGGCTGAACACCTCGGTGCAGAACAACGGCACCGGGCTATCCCTGGACGTGGTGGCGATCGTACTGCTGGCCGGGGTGTCGATCTTCGGCGGCAAGGGCTCGATCGCCGGCGTGTTCCTGGCCGTGCTGGCGTTCGCCGGACTGCAGAACGCGCTGCTGCTGACCAACTTCAACCAGGAGGCGACGGGCCTGGTGACCGGCGGGCTCCTGCTGGTCAGCGTGTTCGTGCCCAACGTCGCCATGTTCGTCCGCTACCTCCGCGGGGTCGTGGCACGCACGGCCCGGCGGCCAGCTGAACCAGCCCTATCCCTGCCACGAAAGGACACCTAGCTATGCGAGCTCTGCTGAGACGGGCGCCGTTGGCCGCCTCGACGCTCGTCGTGGCGTCGGCCCTGGCCGTCGCCGCCTGTTCGTCCGGTGGTTCCAGTTCCTCGTCCGGATCGTCCGGCTCGTCCGGGTCCTCCGGGTCGGGGGCGGCCAAGACCGGTCAGAAGATTTTTGTGATCCCGAAGAACCTGGGCAACCCCTACTTCACCACCGCCGACAGCAAGGGCACCGGCGGTGCGCTGGCCGCGATCAGCGCGCTGGGTGACACCGGCACCGAGACGAGCGGGACCGCGGCCACGTCCGCATCACAGATTCCCGCCGTCCAGGCCGCGATCACCAAGGGCGCCAACGCGCTGGTCGTGTCGGCCACCGACCCGACCGCGCTGTGCCCGACCCTGAACGGCGCGATCAAGCGCAAGATCCCGGTCGTCACCTACGACTCGGACGCGCCCGGCTGCCGCAGCCTGTTCATCAACCAGGCGTCCACCGCCGCCATCGGCACCAGCGAGGTGGACCTGCTGGCCAAGGAGATCGGCAGTTCCGGGGAGATCGGCATCGTGTCGGCGGCGGCGTCGGCCACCAACCAGAACGCCTGGATCGGGTACATGAAGCAGGAGCTGAAGAAGTACCCGAAGATGAAGCTGGTCGCCACCGTCTACGGCAACGACGACCCGGCCACCGCGACCCAGGTCACGCAGGGCCTGCTGGAGCAGTACCCGAACATCAAGGGCATCATCTCCCCCACCACCGTGGGCATCCTGGCCGCCGCGGGCGTGCTGGACACGGCCAAGTACCGCGGCAAGGTCCAGCTCACCGGCCTGGGCACGCCCGACTCGATGAAGAAGTACGTGTCCGACGGCACGGTCAAGGCGTTCGAGCTGTGGAACCCGGCCAACCTCGGTTACCTGGCCGGCTACGCCGCCGCCGACATCGCGGGCGGCACGCTGAAGGTCAAGCAGGGCGCCACGTTCAAGGCGGGCAAGCTCGGCTCGTTCACCATCGGCGCGGACAACACCGTGCTGCTGGGCCCGCCGACCGTCTTCGACTCCTCCAACATCAACAAGTTCAACTTCTGAGTGTGGGTGACGGCCGGGCGGCCCCTGCGGGGGAGGCCGCCCGGCCCCGGGAGAGGACCGGCGAATGCACAACGTGGCCAGCGTCAAGGCCGCCCTGAAGGCGCAGCGCATCGAGCTTCCCTCGTGGGCGTTCGGGAACACCGGGACGAGGTTCAAGGTGTTCGCCCAGCCGGGCGTGCCGCGCACACCGCTGGAGAAGATCGACGACGCGGCCCAGGTGCACCGGTTCACCGGGATCGCCCCGAGCGTGGCCCTGCACATCCCCTGGGACAAGGTCGCCGACTACGGTGACCTGGCCAAGCACGCGGCCGACGCCGGCGTGCGCATCGGCACGATCAACGCCAACGTTTTCCAGGATGACGACTACCGGCTGGGCAGCGTGTGCCATCCGGACCCGCGGGTACGCCGCAAGGCGGTGGCGGCGCTGCTGGAGTGCGTCGACGTGATGGACGCGACCGGCTCGCGGGACCTGAAGCTGTGGTTCGCGGACGGCACCAACTACCCGGGCCAGGACGACATCCGGGCCCGGCAGGACCGGCTGGGCGAGGCGCTGGCGCAGGTGTACGCCCGGCTCGGCCCGGACCAGCGGCTGCTGCTGGAGTACAAGTTCTTCGAGCCGGCCTTCTACGCCACCGACGTGCCGGACTGGGGCACGTCGCTGACCCACTGCCTGGCGACCGGCCCGCGGGCGCTGGTGGTGGTGGACACCGGGCACCACGCGCCCGGCGTCAACATCGAGTTCATCGTGGCCATGCTGCTGCGCGCCGGCCGGCTGGGCGGGTTCGACTTCAACAGCCGGTTCTTCGCCGACGACGACCTGATGGTCGGGGCGGCCGACCCGTTTCAGCTGTTCCGCATTCTGCGCGAGGTGGTGCGGGCGGACGCGCTGGTGCCGCGGGAGACGGGTGGCAGCGGGGCGAGCACCCCGGGCGGCGACATCGCGTTCATGCTCGACCAGTGCCACAACATCGAGCCCAAGATCCCGGGCGAGATACGGTCGGTGATGAACGTGCAGGAGGCCACGGCCAAGGCGCTGCTGGTGGACGAGGCCGCGCTGGCCGCCGCCCAGCAGGGCCAGGACGTGCTGGGCGCCAACGCGGTGCTGATGGACGCCTACAACACCGACGTGCGCCCGCTGCTGGCGGAGGTCCGCCGCGAGCTGGGCCTGGACCCGGATCCGTACCGGGCCTACCTGGCCACCGGCTATCAGGAGCGCATCATCGCCGACCGGGTCGGCGGCACGCCGGCCAGCTGGGGAAGCTGAGGAAAGAGGGTTCATGACCGACGCCAGGACCGCCGTCCCAGAACTGATCGAGCGGAGCAACCGGCTGGGCGCCGACCCGCGGAACACCAACTACGCGGGCGGCAACACCTCGGCCAAGGCGCAGGCGACCGATCCGGTCACCGGCCACCCGGTCGAGCTGATGTGGGTGAAGGGCTCCGGCGGCGACCTCGGCACGCTGACCGAGGCCGGGCTGGCCGTGCTGCGGGTGGACCGGCTGCGGGCCCTGGTGGGCACCTACCCCGGGGTGGAGCACGAGGACGACATGGTGGCCGCGTTCGACTACTGCCTGCACGGCAAGGGCGGGGCGGCGCCGTCGATCGACACCGCCATGCACGGCCTGGTGGACGCGGCCAACGTCGACCACCTGCACCCGGACGCCGGGATCGCGTTCGCGACCGCGGCCGACGGCGAGGCGCTGACCAAGGCCTGCTTCGGCGACCGGGTGGTGTGGGTGCCGTGGCGGCGGCCCGGGTTCCAGCTGGGCCTGGACATCGCGGCCGTCAAGCAGGAGAACCCGCAGGCCATCGGGGTGATCCTGGGCGGCCACGGCATCACCGCCTGGGGCGCGTCGAGCGCGGAGTGCGAGGCCCGCTCGCTGGAGATCATCCGCACCGCCCAGGCTTACCTGGACGCCCACGGCCGGCCGGAGCCGTTCGGGCCGGTCATCGCCGGCTTCGAGCCGCTCCCGGCGGCCGGGCGGCGCGAGCGGGCGGCGGCGCTCGCCCCGGTCATCCGCGGGCTCGCCTCGGCCGACCGGCCACAGGTGGGCCACTTCACCGACAGCGAGGTGGTGCTGGACTTCCTGGCCCGGGAAAAGCACCCGGCGCTGGCCGCGCTGGGCACCTCCTGCCCGGACCATTTCCTGCGTACCAAGGTCCGGCCGCTGGTGCTCGACCTGCCGCCGTCGGCAAAAGCAAGCACTGTGGCGGCCCGGCTGCGGGAGCTGCACGCGGCCTACCGGGAGGACTACCGCGCCTACTACGAACGGCACGCGGACCCGTCGTCGCCGCCGATGCGCGGCGCCGACCCGGCCATCGTGCTGGTGCCCGGGGTGGGGATGTTCAGCTACGGGGCGGACAAGCAGACCGCCCGGGTGGCGGGCGAGTTCTACGTCAACGCGATCAACGTGATGCGCGGCGCGGAAGCGATCTCGAGCTACCGCCCGATCGGCGAGCGCGAGAAGTTCCGGATCGAGTACTGGGAGCTGGAGGAGGCCAAGCTGCGGCGGCGGCCCAAGCCCAAGGCCCTGGCCACCCGGATCGCGCTGGTCACCGGCGGCGGGTCGGGGATCGGCCGGGCGGCCGCCGAGCGGCTGGCGGGTGAGGGCGCCTGCGTGGTGGTGGCCGACCGGGACGCCGGCGCCGCGTCCTCGGTGGCGGGCGGGATCGGGTCGGCCGACGCCGCGGTGGCGGTCACCGTCGACGTGACCAGCGAGGAAGAGATCGCGGCGGCGGTGCGGGCCGCCGTGCTGGCCTTCGGCGGGCTGGACCTGGTGGTCAACAACGCGGGCCTGTCGATCTCCAAGCCGCTGCTGGAGACCACCGCCGCCGACTGGGACGTCCAGCACGACGTGATGGCGCGCGGATCGTTCCTGGTCTCCCGGGAGGCCGCCCGGGTGATGATCGCCCAGGAGATGGGCGGGGACATCGTCTACGTGGTGAGCAAGAACTCGGTGGTGGCGGGGCCCAACAACCTGGGTTACGGGGCGGCCAAGGCCGACCAGGCGCATCAGGTGCGGCTGCTGGCGGCCGAGCTGGGCGCGCACGGCATCCGGGTCAACGGGATCAACCCGGACGCGGTGGTGCGCGGCTCGGGGATCTTCGCGGGCGGCTGGGGCGCGCAGCGGGCGGCGGTGTACGGGGTGCCCGAGTCCGAGCTGGGCGCCTACTACGCCAAGCGCACGCTGCTGGGCCGGGAGGTGCTGCCCGAGCACGTGGCGGCGGCGGTGGTGGCGCTCACGGCCGGGGAACTGGCGCTGACCACCGGGCTGCACGTGCCGGTGGACGCCGGCGTGGCGGCCGGCTTCCTGCGCTGAGGCCGCCGTGGTTTCCCTGGCGGCGGTCGACCTGGGCGCTTCGAGCGGCCGGGTCATGCTGGCCCGGGTGGCGCCGGGCCAGCTGACGCTGGACGAAGTGCACCGGTTCACCAACGTGCCGGTCCGGGCCGGGGGGACGCTGCACTGGGACATCCTCCGGCTGTACGGCGACGTGCTGGACGGACTCGGCGCGGCGGCCGGGGCGGCCCCGGCCGCGGCGGCCGGGGACGGGCTGGCCAGCGTGGGCATCGACTCCTGGGGCGTGGACTACGGGCTGCTCGACGCCGCGGGCGCGCTGCTCGGCAACCCGGTGCACTACCGCGACGAGCGGACCGCCGGGATGGCGGAGAGGGTGTGGGCCCGGGTCAGCGAGGCCGACCTGTACGCGGTGACCGGGATCCAGCACCTGCCGTTCAACACGCTCTACCAGCTCGCGGCGGCGGCCGGCAGCCCGCAGCTGGACGCGGCCCGGACGCTGCTGATGATCCCGGACCTGCTCGCCTACTGGCTCACCGGCCAGATCGGCGCCGAGCGGACCAACGCCTCGACGACCCAGCTGTACGACGCGCGCCGGGGCGAGTGGGCCGGGGAGCTGATCGAACGGGCCGGCCTGCCGGCCTCGCTGTTCCCGCCGCTGCGCTCCCCCGGCGAGGTGATCGGACCGGTCCAGGCCGGGGTGGGTGACCTCGCCGGCCTGCCGGTGATCGCGGTGGGCTCGCACGACACCGCCTCGGCGGTGGCCGCGGTGCCGGCGGCGGGCCGCGACTTCGTCTACATCTCCAGCGGCACCTGGTCGCTGGTGGGCATGGAGCTGGACGCCCCGGTGCTGACCGAGGCCAGCCGCCGGGCCGGCTTCACCAACGAGGCCGGGCTGGACGGCCGGATCCGGTACCTGCACAACGTGACCGGCCTGTGGCTGCTGCAGGAGTCGATGCGCGGCTGGGCCGCCGCCGGCCACCCGGCGGACCTGGGTGAGCTGCTGCGAGAGGCGGCCGGGCTGGCCCCGCTGACCTCGGTGGTGGACGCCGACGACCCGGTGTTCCTGCCGCCCGGGGACATGCCGGGCCGGCTGGCGGCGGCTTGCCGGGCGGCCGGCGGCCCGGCCCCCGCGACACCGGCCGAGGTGACCCGCTGCGTGCTGGACAGCCTGGCGCTGGCCTACCGGCGGACGATCACGGCCGCCCAGGAGCTGTCCGGGCGACCGGCCGGCGTCATCCACATGGTCGGCGGCGGGGTCCGGAACGAGCTGCTGTGCCAGCTCACGGCCGACGCCTGCGGCCTCCCGGTGATCGCCGGGCCGGTCGAGGCGGCCGCGCTGGGCAACGCGCTGGTGCAGGCGCGCACGCTCGGCGCCGCCCCGGCCGAGCTGGCGGGCCTGCGGGACCTGGTGCGGCAGACCCAGGAGCTGCGCCGGTACGAGCCGCGCGGGGACCAGCGGGTGTGGGCGGCCGCGGCCCGGCGGCTGGGCCAGCCCTAGGCCGGGCTCGGGCCGGCCTCAGGCCAGGCCGGCTGACACCGCCTGCCGGACGATCGCCGCCGGGTCCGGCGCTTGCGGTCCCTGCCAGCTGACGTGCTGGTCCGGCCGGACGAGGATCAGCGGGGGCAGGCCGGGAGTGTCGAGGTCGAGCACGGTCAGCGGCAGGCCGGCCACCGCGGCCGCTTTGACCAGGGACTCGTCGGGGGTGCCGGAGTGGTGCGGGCCTGACCGGATCAGGGTGAACTCCGGGCCGAGGTGGTCATACAGCGAGTCGCCGGGGCCGAGCCAGCGGTGCGGCAGCCGCTCCCCCGCGCCGGGAGCGGTGATCGGCGAGCCCGCGTAGGTGTAATCGAGGACCAGGTCCAGGCCGTGGAACTCGCGGTCCTTGGCCCGCTCGATGGCCGCCCGGGCGCCGGGCAGGGCGGCCGCGAACGCCTCGTCCGGGCCCGCCAGCCGGGGATCGGCCAGCTCGGGCCCGAGGGTGGCCATGTTGCGGGCCGCCTCGTCGATGGTGATCCGGGCCACCGGCCGGCGTTCGGCCTCGTAGCTGTCCAGCAGCGCGGCGGGCGCCCAGCCGTTCAGCATCGCCGCGAGTTTCCAGCCGAGGTTGACCGCATCGCCGATGCCGGTGTTGAAGCCGTGGCCCCCGTAGGGCGGGTTCTGGTGGGCGGCGTCGCCGGCGATGAACATCCGGCCGCTTGCGTAGCGGTCGGCCAGCTGCATGCGGGCGGTCCAGGCGTCGGTCGCCAGCACCTCGAACGGGACCTCGGAGCCGGTCATCGTCGCGACGATGCCGGCCGCGTGCGCCTCCCCGCTGGCCTGGCTGACCCCGTTGGCGATGCACCACCACACGCCGTCCAGGTCGAGGCGGCCCATCAGGCCGGCCTGAGCCGGGTCGAGCACCCAGTACTGGACGGCGGGCCCGTGCGGCACCAGGGCGGCCAGCGCGGGCGCGCGGAACGTGACGTTGACGTTGCGGCGGCCGTCCTCGCTGCCGTCGAACCGCCCGCCGAGCGCGCCCCGGATCACGCTGCGCGGCCCGTCACAGCCGGCCACGTAGGCCGCCTCGATGGTGACGGGCGCACCGTCCGGGTCACCAGCCGGGAGCGCCGTGACCAGCACCTGGTCCCGCTCCTGATGGGCGCCGGTCACCCGCCAGCCGGTGACCAGCTCGATGCGGGGGTCGGCGGCCGCCACCTCGCGCAGCAGCTGCTCGACGATCGGCTGGGGAGCCTGCTGGCCGGGCTCGGCGACCCGGTCGCTGCCGACCAGCCCGAGCCCGAACGCGTCGTGGAAGCGGTACACCTCGCGGCCGGTGAGCGTGGTGCAGAACACGATGTCGGAGGACCAGCCGACCTTGAGCGGCGACCGGTCCCGGAGCTCGGCGGCCAGGCCCCAGCGGCGGAAGTGCTCCATGGTGCGGGCGGACACGGTCTTGGCCCGGGGCCGCAGCCAGGCCACGTCCGGGCGCGGCTCGATCACCGCGCTGCCGACGCCGTGCCGGCTCAGCTCCAGCGCGGTGGCCAGCCCGACCGGGCCGCCCCCGGCGATCAGCACCGGCACCCCCGGCGGCGGGGTGGCGGCCAGCGCCATCAGCGGCCGTCCCGCGGGGCCGGTGCCCCGGTCAGCCACGCCCGGCCGCTGGCGTAGAGCCGGTCGACCTCGGGTCCGCGCAGGCCGGGCATGTCCGGCTTGACCGCGAAGCCGAGCTGGGTCTGCAGGTAGGCCAGGTGCTGGTACCCGGCCGGGAATTTGCTGAGGAGCTCGGGGTCGAGGGTCAGCGACGCGGCCGGGTCGACCGGGTCCAGCCGGTCCTTCTCGTAGGTGGGCTGGCGGAGCACGATGGCCCAACGGCCGTCGCGGGCCTCGAAGAAGTCGTAGAAGCGGCCGATGCAGGCCACGTCGCAGAGCACGCCGTGCACCATCGCCCGCTGCATGATCGTCATCTTGGTCTGGGCCACCGCCCGGGTCCCGGCGACCGTGACCGAGCTGCCGCCCAGGAAGTGCAGGATGTTCACTCCGTGGTCCCAGCCGTCGCGGCTGACCTCGATGAACTTCTCGGCCGGCCCCTGGAACCAGGTGGCCATCATGTAGCCGTCGTCGTGCCAGGTGCCGCGGAAGGTGTCCCAGTCACCGGAGTCCCGGGCCACCGCCCAGGTCTCCACCACTTCCCGGATCGCGAGCCGATCGGTGAGTCCCTGATCCACGGTCCCTTCCTACCATCGGGAGGCCGATGTCCGGAGTGACAGAATTTATCCAGAAAAAATCTCTTTCAGTACGGCTACAATTCGGCCCGGATGGTGCCCGAACTGTGCCATTTCGTTTACCGTTGAGCCCATGCGGGACACTGAGGTTGTCGCGTCCATCGTGGCGCGCGACCCGGCGGGGGTGGGCGAAGCGTACGACAGGTACGCGGCCAGGATATTCAGCTTCTGCCGGTCGCTATTGGGGGAGCCAGCCGACGCGGCTGACGCGGTCGAGGCAACGTTTGTCATCGCCGCGGTGGCCGTGTCCGAGCTGCACGATCCGGGCCGGCTACGGCCCTGGCTGTACGCCGTGGCCCGGAACGAATGTCACCGGCGGCTGCGGGACGGGGCGCCGGCGGCGGGACGGGGTGAGGCGGCCGGAGCCGACGGCGAGGCCGACGACGTCTACGACATTGACCGGGCCCAGCCGCTCGACCTGGTGCGGGCCGCGATCCTCGGGCTGGACCTCGACGACCAGGAGGTCGTCGAGCTCAGCCTGCGGCACCGGCTGCACGGGGCCGACCTGGCTGACCCGCTCGGCATGCCCCGCCATCAGGTGAGCGCGCTGGCCTCGCAGGCCCGCACACGGCTGGAGGCTGCCCTCGGCGTGCTGGTGGTGACCCAGGTCGGGCGCAAGGCTTGCCCAGACCTGGACGCCCTGCTCAGCGAGGCCGACGGCAGCAGCGCCGCCCGGGCCCGCCGTCAGGTCAGCGCTCACGTCGCGGCCTGTGCGGTCTGCGGCGATCACCAGCGCCAGGTCGTCGGCCCGGTCATGAAGCTCGGCTTCGCGCCGCTCGGGCCGATCCCGCCCGAGCTCCGGGACCGGGTGGTGTACCTGACCACCAACGTCTCGCCCGCCACCGCGGCCCAGCGCGACGCGATCGCGGCCCGGGCCGGGCAGTTCGGGCCGTACGGCTTCCCCATCCCGGAGACCAGCACGGCCGGTACCGGCCGCTGGTGGCGGGCGGCGACCAAGCCGGTGACCGCGATCGCGGGCGCGGCGGCCACCGCAGCGGTGGCCGCGGTCGCCGCCGTCGTGATCCTGGTCGTGCCGGAGGGCTCGCACGCGACACCCTCGGCGCTGCCCGCCAACCTGAGCTCCCCGGCCGGCTCGGCCAGCGCCAGCGGGCAGGGCGTGCAGCCTGCCGCCGCCGGTGGCGCGAGCGGCGGCCAGAGCGCGCCGGCGTCGGGTAACCAAGGGAAGGCAGCGACCGTCCGCATCCAGGGCAGCTTCGCCGGCCACCACGCCAGCGGCGCGCTGGCCATCCAGGCGGGCAGCCTGCAGGCGGTGAGCGGTACCAAGAACGGCACAGCCAGCAAGGCGGCCAGTCACCCGGCCCCCGCCACCAAGACGTCCAGCCCGGCGACCACCAAGAAGAGCACGGCGCCGGTGGTGAGCACGAGCCCCAAGCCAACTGGCAGCCCCGCCCCGGTGACGAGCCCGACGCCGGTCACCAGCCCGACCCCGGTGACGAGCCCGACGCCGCCGCCGCCGTCGAGCCCGCCGTCGAGCCCGCCGCCGTCGACCACACCACCCTCGCAAGCCCCGTCGTCGCCCGGGCCGTCGGTCAGCGTGACCGTGGGCCAGCTGCTCACGGTCGGCGTGAGCCTGGGGAGCTAGCGGAGGCAACTGCCACGGGCCAGGGGGAAGTCTGGCCCGTAGCTTGCCTCTTCAAAGCAATATATCGAACTGAATTTCGATTTACAATGGGTAACTGATCGACTGCGGTGCTCGCGTGGGCAGCGGGTCGGTTCTTTTTCGAAACGTCGCAGCGCCCGGGGCCGGCGTGGGGTGCGGGCGGCTGGCCGGGGCGGGCCGGGTCAGCCGTGGGGCAGCGTGCGGCGCGGGAAGCTGGGCGGGGCCGGGTCGCGGAGGACCGCGGTGATGTCGCGGCCGGGCACGGCGGCCGCGTAGTACCAGCCCTGGGCGGTGTCGCAGCCGAGCGCGCACAGCTGGCGGGCCTGCTCGCTGGTCTCGACGCCTTCCACCGTGACCTCCAGCCCGAGCCGGTGGGCCAGGCCCGCCAGCGCCGCGATGACCGGCTCGTCGGTGGGGCCGTCCGGCCACAGTTCCTTGATGAACGACGCGGACAGCTTCAGCGAACCGACCGGGAGACGGCGCAGGTAGGCCAGGTTCGAGTAGCCGGAGCCGAAGTCGTCGGCGGCGATGCGCACCCCCATCGCCGCCAGCTCCTGCAGCGTCTCCAGCGGGCGGCTGTCCGCCCCGACCAGGGCGCTTTCGGTCAGCTCGAGCTGCAGCAGCCGGAACGGGAGCCCGGTGCCGGCCATGATCCGGGCCACGTCGCCCACGAAGCCGGGGTCGGTGGCCTGCTGGGCGGACAGGTTGACGCTGATGAAGGGCGCGCCGCCGGGCCGCACCCGGTGCCACTCGGCCGCCTGCGCGCAGGCGGTCTCCATGACCCAGCGGCCGAGCGGGGTGATGGCGCCGCTCGACTCGGCCAGCTCGATGAAGGCCTCCGGGGGAAGCTCCCCGAGCGTGGGGTGGTCCCAGCGCAGCAGCGCCTCCGCCCCGCGCAGCTGGCCACCCGGCAGCGCCACGATGGGCTGGTAGACCACGGTGAACTCGCCCGCCTCGAGGGCCGAGCGCATCGAGGTGGTCAGCGCCATCCGGGCGCTGTCGGTGGCCTGCCGGGCCGCGTCGTAGACCGCCCAGCGCCCGGGGCCATCGGCCTTGGCCCGGTAGAGCGCGCTGTCGGCGTCCTTGACCAGGTCCGCCAGCCGGGCGCCGGCCACCGGCCGTTCGACGATGCCGACGCTGGCGGTCAGGCCGATCCGGTGCGGCCCGATCCGGAACGGGCGCTCGATCAGCGTGAGCACGTCGCTGGCCAATGCGACCATCGCCTCGGGGCCGCCGGACGGCTCGACCAGCAGGATGAACTCGTCACCGCCGATCCGGGCCACCAGCCCCGGCGCGGGCGTGATCCGCTGCTGCAGCCGCCCGGCCACCGCGATCAGCAGCTCGTCCCCGGCGTCGTGCCCGAACGTGTCGTTGACCGAGGTGAAGCCGTCCAGATCCAGATAGCAGATGCCGATCCGGCCGCCGGAGCCGGCGGGCTGGGCGAGGGCGGCGGCCAGCCGGTCCAGGAACAGCGCCCGGTTGGCCACGCCGGTCAGCGGGTCGTGCTGGGCCTGGTGCCGCAGCTCGGCCTGGAACCGGGCCTCGGCGCCGCGGCGGAGCTCATCGGCGCGGCGCTGGGTTTCGGCCCGGGTCTGGTCCCGCAGCGCACGGATGTAACCCGCGGCCACCGCTTCCTCGACGGCCGGCACCCCGGCCAGGTCCTCCCCGGCCGTGGCGTCCAGCGTCAGCTGGCGGCGGATGACGGTGAGGCTGCGGCCGAGCACGACCGGGTCCACCAGGCCGGCGTCGACCAGGGCGGCGCCGATCTTGGCGGCCTGTTCGGGCTGGAAGGGGGTGTCGCGCGTCACCGCCAGCGTGTCGGTGGCCAGCGCGGCCAGCAGTTCGGCGAGCTCATCGGGTGGTAGCGCGATGCCCGCCACTCCGGCCAGGGCCGCGGCCCAGTCGGTGGCGAACAAGCCGCTGCGCTCGCCCGGGCTCCGCTCGTTCATGTCCGCTCCAGCCGCGCCCGGGCCGTGGAGCCGCCCCGGCACGATCACCACTCGGCGTATGACTTACTGCGGACGTAATAGTAACTTCTGCCCCAAAGCGGAACACGGCGAAGTGTCATTGATCGGGCACTGATGACCCGGTCTTGACCATCGCGTTAGGTTCCGAGTCACGTGCGGGAATCCGAAAATGTGGCAACGGTGACGGCAGCAGCCACACGAACGCCGTCGCTCCGCCCACCGCGGCGATCCAGAGCGTGGGCCGGACTCCGATCGCGGTACCGAGCGCCCCGCCCACCAGGGACCCGAGCGGGCGGGTGCCGTAGTTGACGGCCTGGAAGGCACCGGTGACCCGGGACCGGAGCTGGTCCGGGATCACCGCGGCGAAGATCGACCCGATGCTGATGTCGAGCACCATCACGCCCACCCCCGAGAAGAACTCGGCGGTGAACAGCGCGGCCAGCACCAGTTCGTGCGGGCCACCGGCCAGCGGGACGAGGATCAGCGGGGCGGGGAACAGCACCGCGCCGATGACGTAGCCCCAGCCGGCGCCGAGCCGGCCGCAGACGTGCCGGGCGGCCAGCGAGCCGAGCACCGCGCCGACCGCGCCCGCGCCCAGCACCAGGCCGAGCACCCCCGGCCTGATGTGCAGTGACCGGGTCGCGTAGAGCGCGAACAGCGCGATGAAGATGAAGTCGAAAAAGTTGATGACCGCGGCCGCGATCAGGCTGGCCCGGACCAGCCGGTTCCCGGCGATGTAGCGGACCCCGGCGGTGAGCGTGCCGCGCCCGGCCGGGCCGGGCGGCGCTTCGGCCGGGTGGATGCGGCTGAGGAAGTAGGCCGAGCCCAGGTAGGACAGGGCATCGGCGGCCACCGCGAACGGCGCGGTCAGCAACTGGACCAGCAGGCCGCCCAGGCTGGGGCCGCCGACGAAGGAGAACGCGCGGCTGCCATAGACCAGGGACTGGCCGTGCAGGTACTGCTCGTCCGGCACCAGCGCGACGAACAGGGCCGGGTCGCACACCGTGAACAGCGCGCTCAGCGTGCCTACGCAAAACGCCACCGCGTACAGCTGGCCCAGCGTCAGCACGTTCAAGGCGGCGGCCACCGGGACGGTGGCCAGCAGGCCGCCCCGGCCGAGATCGGCGATGATCATCAGCCGCCGCCGGTGGCCGCGGCGATCCGCCCACGCCCCGGCGTGCACCGCGAACAGCAGGCTGGGCAGCCAGATGGCGGCGGTCAGGTAGCCCATCTGGGCGGCGCTGGCATGCAGGGCGAGAATGCCGGTGTAGGGCACGGCGACCGAGGAGATCTGGTCGCCGAACATCGAGATGGTCTGGGCGTTCCAGTACCGCCGGAAGCCCTGCCCGCGCAGCAGGACCGGCAGCTGCGGCCGGGGCAGGCGCGCGGTCATGGCTGATCGGGCGGCTGGCCGGGCGGTTGGCCGGGCGGGTCTGGCTCGCCGGGCTCGCGGGCGCCGGACAGGTCGCCGGGGAAGGCGAGCTGCAGGTACGTCACCGCCCGGGCGCCGGGCGGCCGCCGCCCCGGGCTGGACAGCCGGTCCAGGTACGGCTCGAACAGGGCCCGCTCCTTCTCGGCCAGGTCGAGCAGCTCGCCGGCGGTCAGGTACAGCAGGTAGTCACCGAAGGGCACGGCGTGCTGCCATTGCTCGGGCTCGTCGGGCTTGCGTTCCAGCCAGCGCATCAGATGCTCGAAGTACCGGTCGGCCAGCAGCGAGGAGAACAGACCGGCCGCGACCTGCTGCTCGGGCCCTTCGGCCACGTCCGGGACTTCGGTGAACATGGTGGTGGCGCGCCACGGGCGTTCCCGGCCGCGGCCGCCCTCGGCCTCCTCGACCAGCCCGTACTTGGCCAGCTGGCGCAGGTGGAACGAGCAGCTACCGGAGCTCTCCCCCAGCAGCTCCCCCGCCCGGGTGGCGGTCAGCGCGCCCTCCCGGCGCAGCAGCCCGACCAGGGACAGCCGGAGCGGATGGGCCAGGGCGCGCAACGCCCGCGGGTCGGTGAGCCGGGTGACCGAGCGCGGCCGGGGGTCTGTCATGAATGCAAAGATATCTTTGCAAAGACTTATTTGGAATGGGATTGGCGCATCCCGGAGGGGGTGAGCCGGTACCGGAGCGGGAACCGGAGTACGGCAGGTGCTGGCCGGTCACGGGAGATGAATGTCGCTTGTCCGGGATGTGGTGTCTGTGCCAGAGTCGCCCGGAAGCAACGGGAGTAAACAGCGTCAATGCATGTCAGGAGGCCTGCGTGACCACATCACCCGCCGAAAGCCCCGCCCGCGAACGAAGCCGCTTCCGTCGAGCAGCAGGCGGCCAAGGTCAAGGCCGAAGACGCCTACACCCCGGTCAACGGCAACACCGAGCAGAACGTCAACGTGCTCGAGGATCAGATCGAGCACTACTACGGCTCGGCCAGCGTCACCTATCCGGTCGTCGGCAAGGTCACCATCCCGGCCAGCGACAGCAACTACGCCGAGCAGATGAAGCAGATCGTCGGGCAGGCCGAGACCTACCTGGCCTGGGCCGCCCACCAGCACGACGGCAAGGGCAAGCCCGCGGTGGTCTTCGACATCGACGACACCCTGCTCAACACCTACGACTACACGCTGTCCGAGCAGTTCGGTTACACCTCGGCGTCCAACGCGATCTGGGTCAATGCCGCCGCGTTCCCGGCTGTGTTCTACATGCCGCAGCTGGTCAGCTTCGCCCAGAGCCACGGGTACGCGGTGTTCGACATCACCGGCCGGCCTCAGTCCCAGACCGACGCCACCGTCAAGGACCTGACCAGCGCCAGCTATGCGGCCCCAGCCGCCGGGCACCTGTTCCTCAAGCCCGCCACCGCGCCGTCCTACCTGGACTGCGCCAACCCGGCGGCCTGCACGACCATCGAGTACAAGTCCGGCACCCGCAAGTACATCTCCAGCCAGGGCTACTCGATCGTGGCCGACTTCGGTGACCAGTACAGCGATCTGCTCGGCGGGGACGCCGGACACCAGGTCAAGCTGCCAAACCCGATGTACTACATCCCCTGATCCAGCGGAGGCGGGCGCGGCACGCTGGGCGGTCACCAGCCGCGCCCGCCGTTAGTCGTCGATGGCGTTAGCGTCGTTGACCGCAACCGATTCGACGTCATCGATCTCGGACAGGACGGCCGCCAGCTCGTTAACGGGGGTTCTGCCGTGCACGCGCAGCAGGACCTCCACCCGTGGCTGCCGGTCCCAGTCGCCGCCGTCCGGGTCGCCATGGCCGAGCAGGCCGGTCGAGATTCCGTCCACCGTGAAGCCGCGGGTGGTCGCCGCCTCCAGCAGGCGGCGCAGTACGCCGCGGCCGTCGAGGTAGCGGATCCGCAGCGCCGAGACGGCGGTGGCCGAGCGTGGCAGGTGCCTGGTCATCCAGGGGAAGGCCGCCGCCACGACGATCAGGTAGGCGGCCGTGGTCTCGGCGGCCAGCACGGGCAGGCCCGCACCGGCAGCAGCGCCGACCGCGGCGGTGACCCAGATCCCCGCCGCGGTGGTCAGGCCGCGCACCGAGTCGCGGCGGACGAAGATCAGCCCGGCGCCCAGGAACCCGCCGTGTTGCCGATGCCCTGCGATCTTGTCTGGCCATGTTCACCGGGCCGCCGGGTGACCGGCGGGGCGTGCCACGTAACATGGCTCGATGGTCACACGGGGCTGCGCGCAGTGCGGAACGGTGTTCACGCCGCGGCGTGAGCACGCTCGCTTCTGTTCGCCCGAGTGCCGGGTCAGCTGGAACCGTGATCACCTGACCGACGCGGCCGCCGAAGAACGTGCGCTGGAGTGGTCGCTAACCGGCATGCGGCACGTGATGGAGCGGCTGGTCGTTGACCATCCGGCCGACGAGCCGGCCGCGTTCGGCGCGGTCGCCGAGGCGGTGTGGTGGGTCACGATCATCGATGCCCGGATGATCCGCCAGTACATGGACATCTACGACGCGGTCCTGGCTGGCCAGGTCCAGGATCAGCAGCCCATGGTCGAAGGCACGCTGGCCGGGCTCCGGTTCGTCCGTAACCAGCTCGGCGAGGACACGCCCAGGCCCGGTTTCATCGACCCGCCCGCCGCCGGCAGCCGTGATGCGGTGACCGCTGCCTGGCGGTGGAGGCACCGGCCGGAGCCGGCACTGGCGGAGCTGCCCGCCCACGGGCAGCCGTGGGAGATGACCCGCTACCAGGCCTATGAACACTGGCTGGCGGGCGAGAGCGTCAGCCTGGTCTTCCATCGCGCCGCCAGCTTCCTGAACCTGGCCGCCAGCCGCGCCACCGCCGACGCGCTGGCCAGCCTGCAATAACCGGCCGCTCGTAGTACCGCGCCACCAGGGTGATGAGGGCTCGGAAGCGCTCCAGGACGTGCGGCCGCGTCACTGAGCCCGGATCTGCTCCGCCGCGTCGCGAACGACCTGCTCGGCCGTGGCGATGACGTTGGCCTCGCCAGAGATGTCCTCCAGGCTGCGGCCGGCCGGCTCGGGCAGGACCAGGGTCAGCAGCGCGCCGAGGGCGGAGATCCCGGCGGTCAGCAGCAGGGTGCCGCGCAGCCCGAGCGAGTGCTGCAGGATCGGAAACAGGAACACTCCGATGAACGCGCCGAGTTTGCCGACGCCAGCCGCGATGCCGTGGCCGGTGGCGCGGACCGAAGTGGGGAACAGCTCGCCTGGCAACACGAACGTGGTGACGTTGGGGCCGAACTCGGTGAAGAAGTAGCTGATCCCGTAGGCCAGCAGGAACGGGACGACCGCGGTGGTCATGCCCGGCACCAGGCCGATCACGGCGAAGCAGGCGCCCATCATGACGAAGCCGAGGAGCTGGAGCCGGCGGTGCCCGAACCGGTCCATCTTGACGATGGCCAGGATGTAGCCGGGCACCGCGGCCACGACAAAGATCGCGAGCTGGATGGCGATGGTGGTGGTCTGCGACGCGTGCGGGGTGATGAGCGCGATGATCTGCGGGGTGGAGATCGTGTTGCCGTAGTAGGCGTAGTCGAGCAGGAACCAGCAGCCCGCCGTCCCCGCCAGCAGCACCAGCAGCTTGCGGCTGGCCAGGAACGCCCGCAGGCCGGCCGCCGGGGCCGGTGCCTGTGTGCTCGTGGCTAGCTGCGGCTGGCTGGCTGCCGTGGCCTGGAAGCGGGGCGGCTCGGGCATCTTGCGGCGCAGCCAGACCGCGGCCGCCGCCGGGATCGCACCGATGCCCAGCAGGATCCGCCAGGTCGCCGCCGGCCCGGCGCCCCCGCCCAGCAGAGCCAGGGCGAGGAGCGGGCCGACGACCAGGCCGACGGCCTGGGCGGAGAAGACCAGCCCGACCATCCGGCCACGGTTGCGGTGATCGGCGTACTCGCTCATCAGCACGGCGCTGACTGGGTAGTCGCCGCCCACCCCGAAGCCGAGCAGGAACCGGAACGCGACCAGCACCGTCAGCGACGGGGCCAGCGCCGAACCGATCGCCGCGATGACCATCAGCGCGGCCGACATCCAGTAGACCCGGGTGCGGCCGATCGTGTCAGCGATCCGGCCGAAGAACAGCGCACCGAGGAAGGCCGCCCCCAGCATGACCGCGTTGAGCAGGGCAAGCTGGCTCGTATCCAGGTGCCATTCGGACTTCAGCAGCGTGGACACGATGCCGATGACGAACAGGTCGTAGGCGTCGGTGAAAAAGCCCATCCCGGAGACCAGCAACGCGCGTTTGCGCAGCTTCTGCTGGGCGCTCTCGTTCGCCGGGCCGGTCAGGGCGGGAGTCCGCGATTCGGACACTGGCGATCCTGTTCATCTTTGTAAGCCTGACGGTCACGACAGCGACTGGCAGGCAGCCTCTAATCCCCTGTAATACGGAAATTACGCAGGCCACGCGACCGGCCGCCGACTTGCAGATGAACGGAAAGTGAACGGGAAAGCTCTTTCCGGCGAAGCTGCCCCCCCCCAGCGGTGCGGAGCCTAGCGACAGCGTTGGCGCCATCGGCCGGGCGGCCACGGGTACGGTGGCGCCATCCATCCGGTGCGCTGGGGCGGGAGGCAGAGTGGTGAGGGCGTTGCGGGTGAGCAGCCGGAACGCACGGTTCCAGGAGTGGCAGGCGCTGCTCGGGAACCGGCGCAAGCGGCGGCAGGCGCACGCTTTCGTGGTGCAGGGGGTCCGGCCGATCACGCTGGCGCTGGAGCACGGGTGGCCGGTCCGGGCGCTGGTCTACGACGCGGACCGGCGGCTGTCGCAGTGGGCGAGTTCGGTGCTGGAGTCGCCCGCGGCGGCCGGGGCGGAGCGGGTGGCGATGGCCGCCGGACTGATCCGCGAGCTCGGCGAGAAGGACGAGGACGCGCCGGAGCTGATCGCGGTGGTGGCGATGCCGGACGACGACTTCGGGCGGATCGACGCGCGGGCGGGTTTCCTGGGGGTGGCGTTCGACCGGCCGGGCAGCCCGGGCAACATCGGGACGGTGGTGCGGTCGGCCGACGCGTTCGGGGCCACCGGGCTGATCGTGACCGGGCACGGCGCGGACCCGTACGACCCGCGGGCGGTCCGGGCCAGCACCGGATCGCTGTTCGCGGTGCCGGTGGTGCGGGCCGAGGGACCGGCCGCGGTGCTGGAGTGGGTGACCGCCCGGCGCCGGGCGGGGGTGCCGCTCACGGTGCTGGGGACCGACGAGCACGGCCCGGTCGAGGTGGCCGGGCACGATCTGACCGGGCCGACGCTGGTGGTGATCGGGAACGAGACCAGCGGGCTGAGCGAGGCCTGGCGGGAAGCCTGCGACGTCATCGCGCGGATCCCGATCAGCGGGTCGGCCAGCTCACTGAACGCGGCCAGCGCCGCCACCGTGCTGCTGTACGAGGCCGCCCGGCAGCGGGCCGGCGTCAAGACCCGGTCCGGAATACCGGAGGCTCCTCCGGGTTAGTACCCAGCGGACAGTCATCAACGACATCGACACCGGGAGGGACTTCATGACCCAGAAGACCTGGTTCATTACCGGTACTTCGCGCGGTTTCGGGCGCGAGTGGGCGATCGCGGCGCTGGAGCGCGGCGACACGGTGGCCGCGACCGCGCGGGACACCGCCACCCTGGACGACCTGGTCGCCAAGTACGGCGACGCGCTGCTGCCGATCAAGCTGGATGTCACCGACCGCGCCGCTGACTTCGCCGCGGTCAAGCAGGCCCAGGAGTATCTGGGACGGCTGGACATCGTCATCAACAACGCCGGTTACGGCCACTTCGGCATGGTCGAGGAGCTGAGCGAGGCCGACATCCGCGACCAGCTGGAGACCAACCTGCTCGGCGCGCTGTGGATCACCCAGGCCGCGCTGCCGTACCTGCGGGAGCAGGGCAGCGGGCACATCCTGCAGGTCTCGTCGATCGGCGGTGTGTCGGCGTTCCCGAACGTCGGCGCCTACCACGCGTCCAAGTGGGGGCTCGAAGGCTTCAGCCAGGCCCTGGCCCAGGAAGTGAAGCCGTTCGGCATCAACATCACCTTGATCGAGCCGGGCGGTTACGACACCGACTGGGCCGGCCCGTCGTCCAGGCACTCGGCCGCGCTGCCCGCCTACGACAAGGTCAAGGAGCTGGCGGCCGAGCAGCGGGCCAAGCGGGTGGCCGCGCCGGGCGTGCCGTCGGCGACCCGGGAGGCGATCCTGCGCATCGTCGACGCCGAGGTCCCGCCGCTGCGGGTGTTCCTGGGTGAGCAGCCGCTGGGCATCGCCACCGCCGACTACGAGTCCCGGCTGGCGACCTGGCGTGAGTGGCAGCCGGTCTCGGCAGCGGCCCAGGGCTAACAGCAGGCTGTCCACCGTGGGTGGCGATCGGCTTGCGGTTAGGCGGGGGCAGGCTGCCCGGGGAGACTGGGCGCAGGGGCCAGCAGGCTGCGGGCGAGGCGGCTGTGCAGGGTCAGCAGCCGCGGCCCCGACCAGAGGCCGATCGCGACGGACGCGACGCCGAGGGGCACCGACAGCCAGGCCGTGGTGGCGCTGGTGACGTGGATGAAGGCGTACCAGTTGCTTCCGCCGGCGTGCGTGATGGGGGCCCACACGGCGGGCATCACGACCCCGAACAGCCCCCAGGCGATCAGGGCGACCGGAGCCAGGGTGAGCAGCCAGCCCGCCAGGCAGTCCACGGTCATCCACAGCAGATCCCGCCAGGTGGCCGGGTCGCTCAGCAGCCAGGCGAGACGCCGCCACAGGCTGGGCCGGGCCGCTTCGCCCCAGGGTTGCGGCCGGTAGGGGACCGCGATGGGCACCCCGGACCATTCCCCGGCCCGGCGCCTGATCCGGCCGGTCAGCCCCCGGCCGACCAGCACGATCGCGGGGACCATGAGCAGGCCGAAGCCCAGTCCGGCCAGGGTCACCCCGACGGCCAGGACGACCAGCACTCCCGCCTCGGCCAGGATCAGGCCGGTCAGCGCGACGCCGCGGCCGGCCGCGGCCAGGCCGTCGCGGAGCTTTGACTCTCTGGTCATCGGTTTCTCCCCTTCTGCTTGCGTCTCGCCAGCGAGTCTGCCGTCCGGGCGGCCCGGGCACAGTGGGGGTAACTCCCGAATAGGTAGGGTCGGTGGTGTCATGACCACGGTGACCGAGCTCGACCTGCCGGCGTTCGACTACACCGCGCCGGACTTCTCCGCCGACCGCTACCACGGCCAGCTGGCGCAGGTCCGCGCCCAGGGCTGGCTGGCCCGCTCACCCCTGGCCTACCTGGTGCTGGACCGTGAAGCCGGGGAGTTCTTCCTGCGCTCGCGGGCGGCGGCGTTCCCCGGCCGTCAGATCGCCGAGTTCTTCGGGATCACCTCCGGCCCGCTGTGGGACCACATCAACACCAACATCCTCAACCTGACCGGGATCCAGCACCGGCGGCTGCGGGCGCTGGTCGGGCCGGCGTTCACGCCACGGGCGGCGGACCGCTGGCGGCCGGTCATGCGGGACCTGCTGGCCGGCCTGTGGGACGAGCAGAGGGGCGACGGCCCGGCCGGCGGTCGCTGTGAGTTCATGGCCGCGGTCGCCCGGCCCTACCCGGCGCTGACCATCGCCACCGTGCTGGGCGCGCCGGCCGCGGACGCGCTGCGCCTGCAGCAGTGGTCGAACCTGGTCCAGCGGCAGTTCGACATCGCCGCCCTGCCGACCCAGGTGACCGGGATCGAGCAGGCCGTGGCCGAGGTCAGCGCCTACGTGACCGCGCTGCTGGCGGCCGAGGACGACGGGGAGCGGCTCAGCCCGGCCGAATGCGTCAACCTGGTGGTGAACGTCCTGGCCGGTGCCATCGACACCACCCAGAGCCAGCTCGGGCACGCGCTACGGCTGTTCGCGGCCCACCCGGAGCAATGGGAGGCTCTGGCGGCCGATCCTGCCCTGGTGCCGCGGGCGGTGCAGGAGGTGCTGCGGTTCGAGCCGATCACCCCGTTCACCGCGCGGATCTGCCTGGAAGACGTCGAGTACCGCGGGGTCGAGTTCCCGGCCGGCACGATCGTGGCGGTGTGCGCCGAGCGGGCCAACCGGGAGGGCAGCGCCGGGGGTGAGGAGTTCGACATCACCGCCGAGCGGGACGACAGGCTGCTGACGTTCGGGGCGGGCACGCACTTCTGCCTGGGCGCCAACCTGGCCCGCGCCGAACTGGAGGAGGCGCTGAGGTTCCTGGCGCCGCGGATGCCGGGCCTGGCCCTGGACGGAGACCCGGAGCTGGGCGGGGTGGAGGGGATCTACGGCGTGGACGCGCTGCCGCTGCGCTGGGCCGGGGCCGCGTGAGGCCCGCTGGGGCCCGATGACCCTCACCGACGCGCTCATCCTGCTGGCCGCGGGGACCGCGGCCGGGATGGCCAGCACCGTCCTCAGCCTGGCCTCGCTGATCTCCTACCCGGTGCTGCTGGCGCTGGGCCTGCCGCCGCTGACCGCGAACGTGACCAACACGGTGTCGCTGGTGCTGACCGGGGCGGGCTCGACGATCGGCTCGGGACCGGAGCTGACCGGGCAGGGCCCCCGGGTGCGCCGGTTCGGGCTGGTCACCGCGCTGGGCGGGGCGACCGGGGCGGCCATCTTGCTGCTCTCCCCCGCCCGTGACTTCGAGCTGGTCGTCCCGGTGCTGATCGCCGGGGCGGCGGTGCTGCTGCTGATCCAGCCGCGGGTCAAGAGCCTGTCGGCCCGCCCGGACGGTGAGCGCAGCGTTCCGGCGACCATCGCCCTGTTCCTGGCCGCCGTGTACGTGGGCTACTTCGGCGCGGGCGGCGGCGTGCTGCTGCTGGCGGTGCTGGGGATGATGGTCGACGAGGCGCTGGCCCGCCTGAACGCGCTCAAGAACGTGGTCAGCGGGCTCGCCAACCTGGTCGCCGCGCTGGGGTTCGTGCTGTTCGCGCCGGTGCGCTGGCTGTTTGTGCTGCCGCTGGCGGCGGGCTTCCTGATCGGCGGCTGGACCGGCCCCAAACTGGTCCGGCGGATGCCGCCCGAGGGGCTGCGGGTGGTGGTCGCGCTGGCCGGGATGGCGCTCGCGGTCAAGCTGGGCTGGACCGCCTACCGGTAAGCGGCAGGCCGGCCGCGCAAATCCGCCGGCCATCCCTGCGTCATTTGAGCCATTGCCGGTGAGCTTGGCCAATTAAAATAGATCCCATATGAGATTGCGTAGGTCTATGCTATCCAGATCAGTAATGCGAGGCGTTTTACGGGAGATCTGCTATGACCGGGTTAATCGTTATTGACCTGCTCGTGGGAGTCGGCTACTTCTTCTCCCTGCGGGTTCATCCGCTCAGGCGCTGCCCGGTCTGCAAGGGAACGCCGGGGCGGCACCACGGTGCCGTCTACACCTACGGCTTCCGGCCCTGCCGGGCCTGCGGCGGCCGGGGGCGCAAAGACCGCCTGGGCACCAAGATCTTTTTCGGCGGCACCGGCGGCACCGGGTCCTGGGGTCAGCGATAAGCGAATTTTGAGCGGGTTTCCGTCCGGCCACCTATTCACCCGGCAGCTATCCCGGGCTCGCGGCCGTGTCCACCTTTTCGGAATTTTCAAAATGACTGACCGTCTGACCGTTATCGCTATACCTCACGCTCGGGGATGATGAATACCTTGCCGCCGATGCCATTCTCGACCGCCTCGTGGGCGGCGGCCGCGTTGTCGAGCAGGAACCGGTGCGGCGGCAGCGGGGTCAGTGCCCCCTCAGCCAGCGCGGCGGTGATGTCGGCCGCCCCCTCAGCCAGGGCGGCCCGCGGCAGCGTGTACATCAGCATGAAGCGCAAGATGACCCCGGCGCCCATGCAGGCGCGGACCGGCAGCACCGGGTCCGGGCCGTCGGCCGCGTAGGTCATGATCACGGTCCCCGGGGCCGACAGGGCCAGGTCGGCCTCCAGGTTCGCGGGCAGCGCGACCTCGATGATCCGGTCCACCTTCTCGGCGAACGGCCGCACCTGGGCGGCCACGTCGCCCTCGCGGTAATTGACCACCAGGTCGGCGCCGGCCGCGCGGGCCAGTTCCGCCTTCTGATCGCTGCTGACCGTGGTCACCACCCGGGCCCCGCCCCACTTGGCCCACTCGATGGCAAAGTGGCCGACCGCCCCCGCGCCTCCCTGCACCAGCACGGTCTGGCCGGTCACGGGGCCGTCGGCGAACACGCAGTGGTGCGCGGTGAGCGCGGGCACGCCCATCGTCGCGCCGAGTTCCATGCTGGCCCGGCTGGGCAGCGGGGCGGCCAGCTCGGCCGGGACCACCGTCCACTCGGCCTCGGTGCCCCAGCGCCGCCCGGCGGCGGCGAAGAACAGCCAGACGCGCTGCCCCTCACGGGCCGGGTCCACGCCCTCGCCGACCCTGTCGATGACGCCGGCGCCGTCCATGCCGGGGATCTGGAACCCGTTGATCGGGCGCGGGACCGCGCCGCTGCGCGCCTTGACGTCGGTCGGGTTGAGCCCGGACGCGTGCACCCGGACCCGGACCTCGCCGGGACCCGGCTCGGGCCGGTCGACGGTGGTCACCTTGAGCACGTCCGGCGCCGGGCCGGTCTTTTCATAAAGGGCTGCCCTCATGTGGCCATTGTCCTCTCCGGTCCGCTCCGCTCCTCTCGGGTCCTCGGCCCGGGCCGGTCATGGGTGCCCGGTAGGATCGCTGACCGTGGAACAGCGGGTATTGGGCCGGACGAACCGGCCAGTTTCGGTGATCGGGCTCGGCACCTGGCAACTCGGTGCCGACTGGGGCGACGTCAGCGAGCGCGACGCGCTCTCCGTGCTGCAGGCGGCGGTCGAGTCCGGGGTGACGTTCCTGGACACGGCCGACGTGTACGGGGACGGGCGCAGCGAGCGGATCATCGGCCGGTTCATCGCCGGCAACGCCGGCCAGGGCCTGACGGTGGCGACCAAGATGGGCCGCCGGGTCGACCAGGTGCCGGAGAACTACACACTGGACAACTTCCGGGCCTGGACGGACCGGTCGCGCGTCAACCTGGGCGTGGACACCCTGGACCTGGTGCAGCTGCACTGCCCGCCGACGGCCGTGTTCGGCAGCGACGAGGTGTTCGACGCGCTGGACACGCTGGTCGCCGAGGATGCCATCGCGGCCTACGGGGTCAGCGTGGAGACCACCGGCCAGGCGCTGACCGCGATCGCCCGGCCGGGTGTGGCCAGCGTGCAGATCATCTTCAACGCGTTCCGGCGCAAGCCGCTGGACCGGGTGCTGCCCGCCGCGGCCGCGGCCGAGGTCGGGATCATCGCCCGGGTGCCGCTGGCGTCCGGCCTGCTGTCCGGGCGGTACACCCGCGACACCCAGTTCGCGGCCACCGACCACCGGAACTTCAACCGCCACGGCGAGGCGTTCGACGTGGGCGAGACGTTCTCCGGGGTCGACTACGACGCCGGTGTGGAGGCCGCCCAGGAGTTTACGGCGCTGGCGCAGGGCTGGGACCCGGCCGCCACTCCGGCCCAGGCGGCGCTGCGCTGGGTGATCCAGCAGGCGGGGGTGACCACGGTCATCCCCGGGGCGAGCAGCGTGGAGCAGGCCCGGCAGAACGCGGCCGCCGCCGGCCTGCCGCCGCTGGACCAGCCGACCCTGGACGCCATCGAGAACCTGTACGACAAGTATTTCCGGGCCACCATCCACAACCGCTGGTAAGCAAGTGAACTGGGACGACTGGGCCGTCGTCGCGGACCTGGGGACCGCCCTGGGCACGCTGGTGCTGGCGGCCGCGACGTTCTCCTCGGTCCGGTCGGGCAACCGCACCGCCCGGTTCGCCGAGCAGTCGCTGCTGACCAGCCTGCGGCCGCTGCTGATGCCGTCGCGGCTGAACGACGCGACGCTGAAGGTGAACTTCGGCGACAACAAGTGGGTCCGGCTGCCGGGCGGCTGCGCGGTGGCCGAGATCGGCGGCGGTGACGGCACCCGCGGGCCCGGCGACAGCGTGATCTACCTGACGGTGTCGGTGCGCAACGTCGGCAACGGCATCGCGGTGCTGCACGGCTGGCGGCTGACGACGGCCACGGACTGGCCGCCGAACGAGCCGGCGCCGCCGCTGTCGGAGTTCCAGATGCAGACCCGCGACCTGTACGTCTCGGCGGGCGACATCGGCTTCTGGCAGGGGGCGATCCGCGACCTGGTCGATGAGCGGTACCCGATGGCGCGCCAGTTCATCGAGAACCAGGGCGACTGGATCGTGGACCTGCTGTACGGCGACCAGGACGGCGGCCAGCGGGCCATCGCCCGGTTCCGCTGCCAGTCCCGCCCCGACTGGACGACCGGGCAACCGGCCGGGCACACGGATGGGTCCGCGCCGGGGGCCGGGGGCGGCGGCTCCGGGGCGGATGGCGACGGGGTGTGGCTGGCCACGGTGGCGCGGCATTGGACCCTCGACCAGCCCGACCCTCGCTCCAGCGACCGGCCGGGTTAGCCGCGGCGGGGCGGGCCGGTTGCCGAAAAGTCTTTCCCAAATCGAAAGTCCACACCTTGTGGTGGGGCTAGTGGGGCCCATGTGACTTAAGGGATGGGTGGGGCGTGAGTTGCGCTGCGGGAGGCCCCGGAGGAGCTGTGGCGGCGTTACGGCTGGGGGCGATGTCTAACGATGTTCTTAGGGGGTGGCCTGGGTTGTTCTGCGGGGATGGCTGGGGGTGCACGATCGGCCTATGAACAGCGGGGTGGCGACGCGGCGGGGGGGCCGGGGACGGCACACGGGCCTGCTCGAGGGGCCATGTGAGGGGCTGGACCCGGCCGACCGGGCGTTCGGGACGTGGCCGGCGCGACCGCCACGCGGCGTGAGCGACGGGCGGGCGCGGGTGTACATCCGCGGGGAGGTGCCGGCCAGTGACGACGACACCGTGATCTTGGGCGGGCTGACGCTGTTCGACGATCCGCCCCCGGTGCTGCCGAGGCCCGCGCCGGAACGGGACACGGACTGGGGCCGGCCGCCGTGGTACCGCCGGCGCTGGAGGCTGGCCGTGGCCGCCGCCGGGCTGGCGATCTTGGTGGTGGCGGCCTATCTCGGGGTGCCGCCGCTGCTGACCGCGCTGGGAATCAGGCCGCAGACCACCTGCGGCAGCTGCCAGCTCCCGATCCCCTCGTCGGCGGCGATCGGGCCGGGCACGGGGGTCGTGCCAGGGCCGTCCTCCCCCGCGCCGCGGCCGTCGCGGCCCGTGCGGACGGCGACCGCGCCCGCGACCAGGCCGGCCAGCCCGGCGCCCCCGCCCGCGACCGGAACCGGGGGCGGGACCGGGGGCGGTGGGAGCGCGCCGCCGCCAACCCTCGGGGTGAACTACACCGCGATCCCCACCGGCGGCGGCTTCACCGGCCAGGTGACGGTGGTCAACCACGGCCAGTACGCGGTGTCGGGCTGGCGGCTGGTGGTGGCGCTGCCCGGGGACAGCGTGTCGGCCGTGCAGAACGCCGAGTTCACCGACGACAACGACGTGCTGTTCCTCACGCCGGCACCGTACGACCTGTCCATCGGGCCGGGGAGTTCGGTGACGATCTCGATCTACGCGTCGGGGCCGACCCAGAACCCGGCCGAGTGCTCGTTCAACGGCGTCGGCTGCCAGTGATCAAGCTTGCATTTTGTGAAAGTTTGCACGTAGTGCAAGAATAGAGCTCGTGACCGATGCCGCCGTGGCCCAGCACGACCAGCGCGACCACGAAGGCCTGCGCGAACGCAAGAAGCGGGCGACCCGGGAGGCGCTGCACGACGCCGCGCTGCGGCTCACGCTGGAGCGCGGCCTCGAACACCTGACGGTCGATGAGATCAGCGCCGCCGCCGGGGTGTCGCCCCGCACGTTCTTCAACTATTTCCCGGGCAAAGAACAGGCGATCATCGGCGACGACCTCCTCATGGCGGACGCCGGGCAGGTCACCGGGATCATGGCCGGGGCGGCCAGCGTGCTCGACGGCATGGAGGCGATCGCCCTGGAGTTGGCCGCCGCCACCGCGACGCGCCGGGAGCAGGTACAGCAGCGCTGGCAGGTGATCACGCGCTACCCTGCGCTGATCACCCGGATGTTCGCCCGGCTCGAGGAATTCAACGCGGTCGTGGCTTCGGCCGTGGCGGCGCGCCTGGGGGGTGCCCCGGACGACGCCTATCCGCAGCTGATGGCGGCCATGACCACGACGGGGATCCGGGTGGCCGTCCAGCGATGGACGACCGGGCACGGGGACGATCCGCTCGAGCAGCACATGGCCGAGGTGTTCGGCCTGCTCAAAGGGGAGCTCGCGGCGGCACAGGGCAGGGACGAAGGCCCCCGGGGGACGACGGGATGTGGCCTGCGAGGAGGAGTCAGTTGAGCGAGTCAGCACTGGGGCATCACGCCGCACCGGCGCACGAACGGCCCAAGGGGGACAAGGCGCCCAGACCATCGGGCGGCGAGCGGCCGGTCACCAACAACGTGGTCGTCATCTTCGTCGCGCTGATGCTGGCGGTGTTCCTGGCCGCGCTGGACCAGACGATCGTGGCGACCGCGCTGCCGACCATCGTCGGAGACCTGCACGGAGTCAGCGACCTCACCTGGGTGACCACCGCCTACCTGCTGACCGCCACCATCGGGCTGCCGATCTACGGCAAGCTCGGTGACCTGTTCGGGCGCAAGGGCCTGTTCATCTTCGCGATCGGCATCTTCCTGGTCGGCTCGATCCTGTCCGGCCTGTCGCAGAACATGGGCGAGCTGATCGGCTTCCGGGCGCTGCAGGGCGTCGGGGCCGGTGGCCTGATGATCGGCGCCCAGGCCATCATCGGGGACGTGGTGCCGCCGCGCGAGCGGGGCAAGTACATGGGCTTCATCGGCGCGGTGTTCGGCATCGCGACCGTGGCCGGGCCGCTGATCGGCGGTTACCTCACCGACGACGTGAGCTGGCGGTGGGTGTTCTACGTCAACGTGCCGATCGGCATCATTGCCCTCGGCGTAGTGATCTTCACGCTCCACCTGGCCAAGCACGACAGCCGGCCCAGGCTCGACATCCTCGGCATGGTCCTCATCGCCGCCGCCTCGGCCTGCATCGTGCTGTTCAGCGTGTGGGGCGGGACCAAGTACAAGTGGGGCTCCGCCGAGATCATCGGTCTCGGTGCGGGTTTCGTGGTGCTGACCGTGGCGTTCCTGTTCGCCGAGAAGTACGCGGCTGAACCGATCCTGCCGCTGCGGCTGTTCCGCAGCAGCATCTTCAACATCGCCGGCCTGATCGGCCTGGTGGTGGGGGTGGCGCTGTTCGGCGCGGTGTCCTACATCGGGTTCTTCCTGCAGACGGTGGACGGCGTGAGCGCCACCGTCTCGGGCCTGCTGATGCTGCCGTTCGTGGGCGGCCTGCTGGTGTCCTCGATCGGGTCGGGCCGGATCGTGTCCGCCACTGGGCGCTACAAGATCTTCCCGATCCTCGGCACCGCCATCGGCACGGTCGGCATGGGCCTGCTGTCCCGGCTGAGCGCGACCTCGACCCGGGTCGAGAACGGGATCTACATGGCGGTGCTCGGCTTCGGCATCGGGCTGGTCATGCAGATTCTGGTGCTGGTGGTGCAGAACGCCGCCGCCCGCGAGGACCTGGGCTCGGCCACCGCCGCCAACAACTACTTCCGCCAGATCGGCGGCACGGTCGGCAGCGGGATCGTCGGGGCGGCGTTCGCGTCCCGGCTGACCAGCAAGATCTCCCACCTGCTGCCGCCCGGGTCGAGCGCCCACCTGCCGAACGTGCAGGCGCTGACCCCCAAGGAACTGGACGCGCTGCCGCCCGCCGTGCACAGCGCGCTGGTCACGGCTTACGCCTACGCGCTGCCGCCGATCTTCCTGGCCCTGGTGCCGGTGCTGGCGGCCGCGTTCGTGCTGTCGTTCTTCCTGAAGGAGAAGAAGCTGCGGACCACGGTGGGCCCGGAGGCGCCGGCCGCCCCGGCCGACGCGCCGGCCGCCAACGGGGACGCACCGGCCGCCAACGGGGCCGCGGCGGTCAGTGCCGCCCAGGTGGCCTTCAACAGCAACAGGAACGGGAACGGCAGCGTCAACGGGCATCACCAGAACCCGGAGCTGGCGCTGGCGGTGGCCCCGGCCATGTCCCGCGGGCGGTTCGAGCCGGAAGGCGGCCCGGAAGGCAGTACCGGGGCGGCCAACGGGGCGGCCCCGCTGGGTGCCCCGGTCGCCACGGCCGAGGCGGGACCGGGGACCGCGCCGGTGCGCGGCCACGTACGCCAGCCGGACGGGGCGGCCCTGCCGGGCGCGACGGTCACGCTGATCGACCCGTCCGGGCAGCAGGCGGCGCGCGGCCAGAGCGGCGACGACGGGGCCTACCAGGTGTCGGCGCCCGCGGCCGGCCCGTACACGCTGATCGCCATGGCCGCCTCCCACCAGCCGTACGCGTCGGCCGTCCGGGTTGGCGCCGCCCCGGTGGAGCTGGACGTGCTCCTGCCGGGCGCGTCCCGGCTGGCCGGGACCGTGCGCGCCGCGGGCAGCGGGGAACCGCTGGCGGGCGCGACCGTGACTCTGGCCGACGAGCGGGGTGAGGTGGTCGCCGCCCGCAGCACCGGCGCCGACGGCCGGTACCAGATCGGGGACCTGGCGCCGGGCCGGTACACGCTGGCGCTGAGCGCCCCGGCCTGCCAGCCGCTGGCCCTGCCGGTCACGGTGGCCGACGGCGAGGCGACGACCCAGGACGCCGAGCTGCGGGGCGGCGCCCAGGTGCGCGGCACCGCGCGCACGGCCGCGGGCAACGCGGTCCCGGACGCCCGGGTCATGCTGCTCGACGCCGACGGCAACGTGGCCGGGCTGGCCCGCACCGACGAGGCCGGCGGCTATTCGTTCGAGAACCTGCCGGAGGGCGACTACACGGTGGTCGCCAGCGGGTACCCGCCGGCCGCGAGCCGGCTGCGGGTCTCCTCCGGCGAACCGCACGCGCACGACGTAGAGCTCGGTCACCCGGAGGCGTAGTTCATTTGAGTACGGAGGAATCCGCCGGTCAGGCCCGCGGCGCGGTGACGGCGCGGGTGCAGAGCCGGGACGGCTGGGCGGTGCGCGGCGCCGTCCTGACCGTCACCGACCTGACCGGGAGCCAGGCGGCCCGGGCCGAGGGCGACGACGAGGGCCAGCTGGCGGCGGGCCCGCTGGCCCCCGGCACCTACACCGCGATCGTGATGGCCCCCGGGTACGCACCGGCCGCGCGGACCGCGGTGGTCACGGCCAGCGGGGCGACGCTGGGCACGGTCTCGCTGGACCGCGCGGCCGGTGCCGCCCTGCCGCCGCCCGGCCACTGGACCATCGACCCGGCCCATTCCTCGATCCAGATCACCGCCCGGCACATGGGGCTGGCCAGCGTCACCGGGCACTTCGGGGAGTTCTCGGGCTCATTCGAGATCGCCGAGCCGGTGGACCGTTCGGTGGTCCAGGCCCAGCTCAAGGCGGCCAGCATCGACACCGGCAGCAACATGCGGGACGACCATCTGCGGTCACCGGACTTCCTGGACGTGGAGAGCCATCCCCTGATCGTGTACACCGGCACCGGGGTGGCCGCCGAGGGCGACGATCGCTGGACGGTCAACGGTGAGCTGACGCTGCGCGGCACGACCCGGCCGGTCCCGCTCGACCTCACCTACCTGGGTACCGGCCCGGACCCGTGGGGCGGCCAGCGGGCGGCGTTCCGGGCCACCGCGGAACTGCACCGGCAGGACTTCGCCATGGACTGGAACCAGTCGCTGGCCACCGGCGCGCTGCTGGTCGGCTGGGTGCTGCGAATCACGCTGGACATCGAGGCGGTCCGGGGCGAGTTGCCGGCCGGCTGAGCCGGTCGCGGCTCAGCTTTCGCGGCCGGGCGGCCGGGCGGCCCGCGGCCGGGCCAGCCGCCGGCGGACCTGGGAACCCTCTCAGGCAACATTCAGCTTTTTCGAAGCACGTTTCTCTGTTTTCCCTCAGGCAAATCGAGAAGAATCAACAGCAAGATCACGATTCAGCATCGGTAACAGCCGGACGGGAACCGACCCCGGGGTCGGGCGGCAGAGAGGGAGTCCATGCGCTTCGTCCCGGGGATGCGCTGGCTGGCGCGCCCATCCGCGCGAATCGTCAGCGCGTCGGCACTGGCCATGCTGGTCGTCGCGTTCGCCTCCCCCGCCGACGGCGGCACCACCGGCCTGATCTCGAAGATCGCGTCGGCGGTCAAGCTGACCACGACCCCGTCTCACACGGGCACACCGTTTCCGGGCACGGCCGCGGTCGGGGCGTTGTTCTCGGTGAGCAACGGCACGCTGGGCGACCACTTCTGTACGGCCAGCGTGGTGCACAGCCCGCGCGGCAACCTGCTGGTCACCGCCGCGCACTGCGTTTCCGGTCATTCGGGCACGATCGCGTTCGTGCCCGGGTACGCGAACGGCAAGAGCCCCTACGGCGTCTGGTACGTGTCCCGGGTGTTCGTGGACCAGGCCTGGTCGGCCTCCGGCGACGTCGACCACGATGTAGCGTTCTTGCAGGTCAAGCCCAATGAGATGGGCACCCAGATCGAAAACGTGACCGGTGCGGAGCAACTCGGCCGCAGCGAGGCGGCCGGTCAGCTGACCGAGGTGATCGGGTACCCGGACAGCACCAGCGCCCCGGTGGTGTGCGCCAACCAGGCCAAGACGTTCACGGTCCCGGCTACCGGGTCAGCCCAGCTGGAGTTCGACTGCGGCAACTACCCGGACGGCACCAGCGGCGGCCCGTTCCTGGTCCAGGTGAACAAGACCACCGGCGAGGGCACGGTGACCGGTGTCATCGGCGGCTACGAGCAGGGTGGCGACACCCCGTCGGTGTCGTACTCGATCTCCTTCGGCCAGCAGGTCCAGGCGCTCTACCAGACGGCGGTGGCCGCCTCCAGCTAGCGGGCGGGCGCGGGCGGCGGGGCGAGCTTGTCCAGCTCGGCCAGCTGGTCCCCGGTCGGGACCCACCCGCCGGCCGCCGCGTTGGCCTGCACCTGCTCCGGCCGGGTGGCCCCGGCGATGACCGACGCGCAGCCGGGGATCGCGGCCAGGCCGCCGATGGCGACCTCGAGGACGCTGACGCCCTGGCTCTGCGCCCACTCGATCAGCGTTTCGACCCGGTCCAGCTTCTCGCCGGTGATGTAGCCGTCCCGCTCGGCCAGCCGGGTCCCGGCCGGTACCTCCTGGCCGCGCCGGACCTTCCCGGTGAGCAGGCCGTTGGCCAGCGGATAGAACGGCAGCACGCCCAGCCCGAAGTGCCGGGCGGCGGGCACCAGGTCGGCCTCGGCCCCGCGTTCCAGCAGCGACCAGTGGTTCTGGGCGGAGACGAACCGCTCGCGGCCGAGCTCGCGGGCCACGTGGTCGGCGTCGGCCAGCTGCCAGCCCGAGAAGTTGGAGTGCCCGATGTACCGCACCTTGCCCTCGGCGATCAGTTCACTGAGCGCCATGATCGTCTCTTCGATCGGGGTCACCGGGTCCGGGGTGTGCAGCTGGTACAGGTCGATGTGGTCGGTGCGCAGCCGCCGCAGGGACTCGGTCACCGCCCGCTTGATGTAGGCGCGGCCACCCTTGGCCCCGGCCACCGGCCCGTAGCCCATGTCGGCGTTCTGGTTGCCCCACTTGGTGGCGAGCACGATCTGGTCCCGGCGGGCGCCCAGGACCTCGCCCATCAGGCTCTCGGACGCACCGCGGCCACCGTAGATGTCGGCCGTATCGAACAGGGTGATCCCCGCGTCGATGGCGGCGTCGATGACCGCCCGGGTCCCGTTCAGGTCGAGCGTGCGGCCGAAGTTGTTGCAGCCGAGCCCGACCACCGATACCTGCAGCCCGGACGAGCCAAGTGACCTGTAGCGCATACCGAAGATCCTATTGAGGGCACCCGGGGCCAGCGCAGGCGGGCGGGATCAGGGCTTACGGGCCACCAGGGCGTAGAAGTAGGCCTCGGACGGGTTCGGCACCGGTTCGGCGCCGGGGCCGGGCCGCCACTCCGGCAGCCACACGATGCCCGGCTCGACCAGGTCCAGGCCCTCGACCAGACGCCGGACGTGCTCGCGGGTGCGGACGTGAGCCGAGGAGGTGGACTGCCGGTAGACCGCGGCCGCGTCGTTGACCCCCGGTATCGCGTCGGCGGTGCCGTGGGAGATGACCAGGTAGCTGCCGGACGGGAACGGCGCGAGCAGCCGCTTGATCACCGCCCCGGGGTCGTCGGCGTCGGGGATGAAGTGCAAGATCGCGACCAGCAGGACGGCCACCGGCGTGTCGAAGTCGATCAGCGCCCGCAACTCCGGGTCGTCCAGGATGTCCTTGGTCCGGCGCAGGTCGTGCTCGAGGATCGTGGTGCCGGGCACGCCGTGCAGCAGGTGACGGCCGTGGGCCAGCACCACCGGGTCGTTGTCCACGTAGACCACCCGGCTGCCGGGGGCCGCCTGCTGGGCGACCTCGTGCACGTTGCCGACCGTGGGCAGCCCGGTGCCGACGTCGATGAACTGCCGGATGCCCTGCTCGGTGACCAGATAGCGGACCGCCCGGCCGAGGAACGCCCGGTTCCAGCGGAACGACGTGCGCACGTTGGGCAGCGCCTGCTCGATCTCGGCCGCGGCCGCGCGATCGGCCGGGTAGTTGTCCTTACCGCCCAGCAGGTAGTCGTAAATCCGCGCCGTACTCGGGATGTCGGGCCGGAATTTATTTCTCCAGCCTTCGTTTTCGGTCACTGAAATACTCCCACAGCACTGTGATAAGTAAATTGCGTTGAACACGTGCATGGCCCGGCCCCGAATAGCGGCTTTATTCTGAAAACGTCGACACAGATGCCGCGTCGAAGGTATTGCTCTGTCGAATTTACCGGGGCCGGGCGGACGATTCCCGGCGTCCCGGCCGGCACCCGCCAGCTACGTCCGGACACCGGGTGGCTACGGCTCGCCGCCGGGCCCGGGGCGCGGTAGCCGGCCCCCGCTCGCCGTTGCGGACGGCCGGCGGCAGCGCCGCGCGGTGGACCGCCGGCGGCCGGCCTGCCGGCGTGCGGCCGGCCGCCCGCAGCGCACAGAGCCGTCCACGCTAGCCAATGACCGTGCACACCGTGACTCACTCCAGCACGGCGGGCCGCAGGAAAATCTTCCCGGCCGCGGCCGGCGCGCGCCGGGCCGGCCGGTGGCGCCGGTCCCGTCCTGAGCGACGCGTCGCCCGGCCGTTACAGCCCGCTACCTGGGATTTTGTGCCGCCGGAGGTCATCAGCAACACATCAAAGAGCGAACACGCACTTAATGGATTCACAAGTTGCGCGACGCGACCTTGCCGAGAGACGCCCGCAGGCATGGCATGAAATCCCATCTGCGTTATCATGACTTTGGCACAAGGAAGTGCTTTAGGCGTGAGCGCAATTGCGCCAGCGATGTGCATAAGGTGAGACACTTCCGGGTGACAGCATTGTCTTAGCATTCGCGACACGTATGTCCGGACGTCAGTGTAGCGAGCCCCGACAGAACTGTCCCGGCAGTCAGAGCATCCTGAGCCTGGGTGACCAGCGCCCAACTGGCGCCCCGGCGGCCGGCGACCAGCCGGCGAGCCCAGCCGGGTCACCGGCGGGCCGGGCGGCGGCGGGTACGAGCGGATCACGGACGGCGATCCGGAGAGGGCAGGTGGACCTGATGACGGAGGCGGCACACGGACCGACCGTCCTTCGCATCCTGCTCGGCACACATTTGCGCCGGTTGCGGGAGAGCAGGGGCGTCTCCGCCCAGCAGGCGGCGCGGATCATCCGGGGCTCGGAGTCCAAGATCAGCCGGATCGAGCTCGGCCGGAACGCGATCCGCGAGATCGACATCCTGGACCTGCTGACTTACTACGGCGTGGACCGCGAAGACCGCGAGCAGCTGCTGGCGCTCGCGGAACAGGCCAACCGGCCGGGCTGGTGGCACCGCCACACTGACATTCTGCCCGAGTGGTTCCAGACTTATGTCGGGATGGAGGAGTCGGCCGCGTCCATCCGGATGTACGAGCCGCAGTTCATCCCGGGCCTGCTGCAGACCGAGGCCTACGCCGCGGCGGTCTTCGCGCTGGGTGACTTCTCCCCGGCCGAGGCCGAGCGGCACGTGCTGATCCGCAAGGAGCGGCAGCGCCGGTTCGCGGCCGGCGAGCTGAACCTGTGGGTGATCGTCGAGGAGCCGGCGCTGCGCCGCCCGGTCAGCGACACCAAGACCCACCGCGACCAGATGCAGTACCTGCTCGAGGCCAGCGAACGGGCCAACCTCACCCTGCAGGTGGTCCCGTACGGCGTCGGGGGCCACGCGGTGCCCAGCGGTTTCAGCGTGCTACGGTTCGGTGACCGCGAGCTGCCCGACATCGTGTACGTCGAGCACCTGACCAGCGCCCTCTACCTGGACAAGCAGGTCGACGTCGACCAGTACATGCTGGCCATGGAGCGGCTGAGCGTGGTGAGCGCCCGCCCGGCGGCCACCGCGGGCATCCTGCGGTCGATCATCCGCGACCTGGAGGAAACCCGATGAGCCGTCCGCTCGCCCGCGCCACCCCCAGCGAACTGCCGGACGTCCACTGGAGAAAGAGCAGCTACAGCGGCCCCACCGGCGGGAACTGCGTGGAGGCGGCGACGCTGGCGCAGGCCGGGATCGCGGTCCGGGACTCCCGGCGGCAGGCGGGCCCGGCGGTGGTCTTCACGGCCGGCGCGTGGGAAGCATTCGTCGGCCGGTGCCGTTCGGCGGCGGCCAGCTGAGCTCGGGCCGGAAAATGTGTGGCGGGTCCCGCTACCCCTCAGCGGGACCCGCCACTCCCCCCCAACGCCCGGTGCCGGAGCACCGGGCGGGACGGCCGCAGGGACCGCCCGCTGGGAAGACTCACATCAGGAGCTCGAACTTCAGCTGGGAAGGTCGAACTCGCCGTTCTTGGCGCCGATCAGGAAGCACTCCCACTCGTGCGCGTTGAACATGTGCGGCGCCTTGCTGCGGTCCTTGGTGTCCCGGACCGCCACGCCGCCGTTGGGCAGATGGGCGATTTCCACGCATCCGCCAGTGCTGCTCGCGCTGCTCTTGAACCAGCGCACCCCTGTGAGGTCGGTATCCATCCGCCCCTTCTTTCTTTCTTAGTTACGGAACCCTTTTCACCGGTTAGCTCGTGGGCCTGCGGATTGACCGGCCGAGGGGCGGGCGTCAGCCCAGCCCCTTGGCGGCGTCGAAGATCAGATCCGTAGACTGCCCGGGCGAGAGGGCGGCCGCGCGAAGGCGGTCGAACGCCTCGGCGCAGGTGCGCACCTCCCGCTCCTTCTCCAGGTAGATGATGCCCGCCACCGACTCGACGTAGGCCACGTCCGGGTCGGCCCGCTCGGGGAACTCCAGGATGGAGAACGGCCCGCGCAGTCCCGCGTGTGATCCGCTGGAAAACGGCAGGACCTGCAGGGTGACGTTTGGTTTCTTGCTCGCCTCGACCAGCCGGGCCAGCTGATCCCGCATGACCTCGGGCCCGCCGATCGTCCGGCGGACCACGGCCTCGTCGAGAATCATCCAGACGTCCAGCGGCGGGTTGCGGTCGAGCACTTCCTGACGCTTCATGCGCAGGTCAACCAGCCGCTCGACCTGTTCGTCGGTGTCCCGGACCTGCACCTCGCGCAGGATGGCACGGGCGTAGTCGGGCGTCTGGAACAGGCCCTGGACGACCTCGCCCTCGAAGCTGCGCAGGCCAGCGGCCTCGGCTTCGAGCCCGACGTAGATGCCGAACCCGGTCGGCAGCACGTCGTCGTAGACCGACCACCAGCCCTTGCGGTGGCCTTCCCGGGCCATGTCCACCAGGACCTGGCGCTGGGACGGGTCGGTGACGCCGTACATCTCGAGCATCGCGGACAGGTAGACCGACTTGGTCGGGGCCTTGCCGGTCTCGATGCGCGACAGCGTGGACGCGGCCACGCCCAGCCGGTCGGCGACTTCTTCCAGCTTGATGGAGTGATCTTCTCGCAGGCGGCGAAGCTCAGAACCAAGCCTCCGGCGACGCACGGTGGGACCCATCGTCACAGGCGGCTCACCTCCTCGGGCGACCCGGGCGCATGACACCCGGCTCCGGCGAGCGGGACACAGCTGTCTTTGCGGCCGACCGCCTGGTTGCACATGGTAACGAGACCACTTCGCACCGTTCCTTGACAACCAGTACGATACAGCACCAACGTCATCGATGAAATCCCATCCGGGATTTCATCAAGTAAATTTGTTTCATGCACTTGCGTCCCGCAGCCTGTTCGGATCATTATCTTTTTTGACGCTGGGTGATGACATTATTACCCAAAGCGCTGTCGAAGCGCCCGCAAGCGACGAAGTCCGCTTCAGCTGATTGTGGCGTGCGCTGGGAGGGAAATGCGGCATGAGGCAGATTCAGGCCGGACCGGACCGGCCCGGGCGGCCATGACACCGGCCGGGGTCGTGCTCGGGAGCCTGACGGTCCCGGGCATGCCGGAGCACGTGTCCCGGGCCCGGGCCTTCGTCGCCGACCTGGCCGGCCGGACGGCACTGAAGAGCAACGCGGTCGACAACGCCGCCCTGCTGACCTCGGAACTGGTCACCAACGCGATGCTGCACACCAGCTCGGGCGGGAGCCAGGGCACGGTCACCGTGGTGGTCATCGACGGGCCGGGCGGCCTGATGGTCGAGGTCATCGACGACGGGTCGCCGTACACCGGCCCGGAGGTGCAAGGCGACCGGTACGCCTCCCAGGGGCACGGGTTGTTCCTGGTCGAGCAGCTGGCGTCCCGGTGGGGATACCTGCGCGACGCGGCGGGCACCACGGTCTGGTTCGAACTGGACCACCACGGGGGCGGCGGCTTTGACGGCCCCGGGAGCGGGCGCGCGGGTTAGACGTGGACGGCGCGGGCGGCCCGGTGGCGCGCCTCGGCGCTGGCCCGGCCGAGGCCCGACGGCCGCGCCCACTGGGTCCAGATGCCCGGCGCCAGCCGCGCCGACAGCCAGTCGGTCAGCGCCTGGTAGTCGACGTCGTGGCTGATCAGAACCTCGGCTCCGGCGGCCGGCCCTGAGCGGGGCGCGGTCACGGGGCCGGGGCGATTGGCCGTGATCCAGCCGGTGCCGTCGACCGTGACCCGGGCCGGCCCGAACGGGGCGAACCGCAGCCGGAGGGCTGCCGCCAGGGCCAGCGGGCCGGCCGGGATGACCGCCGGGTGGTAGCGGGCGAAGAACTGGGCGCAGTGCGCGGCCAGCAGGGGGGCCCAGGCCGGAGCGGCCCCCGGCAACTGCCGGAGAACCGGTGACGCCGCGGTGAGCTGAGCCTGCTGCCCGTCCGCGAGCGCGTAGCTGACCAGCCGCAGATGATGGGCGGCGGCCAGCACCTGGCTGGCGGCGGCCGGATCGAGGCGGAAATTGCGCGGTGGCAATGCCTGGCCGGATTCAGTCCAGGTGCCGGTCAGCTGGGTGACGAACAGCCGCCGTCCGAGCCCGGGCTCGCGGGCCAGCAGGGCGGCCAGGTTCGACAGCGGCCCGAGGCCGATCCAGCGCGCCACTCCCCCGGACCGCGCGCAGACCTGCGTCACCGCCCGGGCCACGTCACCGGACGCCGGGCGCACCCAGTCCGGGGTCAGCCCGTCCGCGAAATACGGCGGGTTCGCGCTGAGCTGCTGGCCGGCGACCACCGCCACGTCTGCGCGCCCGGCGCTGTCGAGCAGGTACCGGGCGAACCGGGCACGCTGGCCGTTCAGTTCGTCCGACGTGACCACGAGCGCCAATTCGGGAAGCTCACGCGCTGCAATCACCAGCGCCATCGCGTCGTCCGGCTCACCACCGATCTCGGTGTCCAGGATGACGGGCAAGGTTCCCAGGTTCGGCTGCAGGTCAACCACCATGTGACGGTTACCCCCGGTTAGTAGTGGATCTTGATCAGGTGTCCCCCCACCGTGACCGGTGAAAACATTAAACTCATACGGAGTGTGACGACTATGTTAACTCAGAGTAACACTTACCCTTCTGATCGCCCCAGGCCGGGCGGCCGGGGAAAAAGCCACAATCTACCTATTGTGAACGCCTATTCAGGTGATGACTAGAGGCGTTTTAGTCGTTTTTGACCGGAATCGGGCCCGGCCCCGGAAGATGCTGGTGAGCGGGGTGTGGCGCGTCAGCCGGGTGAGGCGAATCCGTGCTGGTAGGCGACGCTGACCGCCTGCGCGCGGCCGCGCACATTGATCTTGCTCAGCAGGTGGTTGACGTGGCTCTTGACCGTGGCCTCGCTGACGACCAGGCGCCCGGCGATCTCCGCGTTCGACAGGCCCTCGGCAATCAGGGCCAGCACCTCGCCCTCGCGGGGGGTGAGGCCGAGGTTGCGGGCGAGGATCTGCTGGTCTGGGATGGCGCGAGTGCCTTGGGTGGCTGGTGTGGCAGGGGCGGCAGGCATGGCGGGGGCGGCGGGGGCGGCGATGGCGTCGACCAGGTGGGCCTGGACGGCCGGGTCGATGACCGCGCGGCCGCTGGTGACGTCGTGCAGGGCGCGGCGGATCTCCTCGGCGCCGGCATCCTTGGTCAGGTAGCCGCGGGCGCCGGCGCGGAGCGCGTCGATGACCGACCGGTCGTCGGCGTAGGTGGTGAGCACGATGACGCGGACGCCGGGGCAGCGCTCACGGAGCTGGCGGGTGGCGGCCGCGCCGTCCAGGTGGGGCATGCGCAGGTCCATCAGGACCACGTCGGGCTGGGTCTGCTCGGCCAGCCTGAGCGCTTCCCGGCCGTCGGCGGCGGTGCCGACCACTTCGACATCGGGCAGCAGGCCGAGGAGCATGGCCAGTCCTTCGCGCACCACTCGCTGGTCATCGGCGGCCAGTACCCGGATGCGCGGGGACCCTTTCTCATTATCTGACGAGGACGCGGTCACGCGGGCACCCGCAGCTCGACGCGGAAGCCGTGGCTGGTGGGGCAGGCGGTGAGGGTGCCACCGAGCAGCTCGGCCCGTTCGCGCATGCCGGTGAGGCCGTAGCCGCCGTTCAGAGCGGACGGGGCGGCGGTAGCTTCGGGGCGACCGGCGGCGGGGTCCGTCTCGATGTCTTCGACGGTCAGCCTGACGGCCCCTCGCTCGTAGGCCAGGGCCACCTCGGCCCGGTCGGGGTGCGCGTGCTTGCGGATGTTGGTCAGCGCTTCCTGGGCAACCCGGTACAGCGCGAGCTGGGTTTCCGAGCTGACGTCGCGGCGCGGGCCGGTGACGGCGAACCGGCACGGGATGCCGCTGTCGCGGGTGAACTCCGTCGTCATCGTCTCGATGCTCTCGGGGCCGGGCAGCTCGTCGTCGCGCAGCATGCTGATCGCCCGGCGGGCCTCGTTCAGGCCGGACCGGGCCAGGTGGTGGGCACGGTCGATGGTATCGGGCAGCCGGGGATCGGCCTGGTCGGCGGCCACCAGCAGGCGGGCCCCCTCCAGCTGCATGACCAGCCCGGACAGCGAGTGCGCGAGCACGTCGTGCATCTCCCGGGCCAGCCGCTGCCGTTCGGCCAGGGCGGCGGCCCGCAGCTCGGCGCCCCGGGTCTGCTCCAGTTCCAGCAGCATCTGGTCGGCCTGGGCGTCCTGGACCTGGATGCGCCGGCCGAACACCGTGGTGATCAGCAGGGACGCCACCGCGACCACGCCGGGCACGCCGAGGGCCGAGCTTTTGGCGTACACGCCGGTCGCCTGCAGAATGACCAGCAGGACAATCGAGCCCGCGGCGGCGACGCTGAGCGCGACCGTGAGACGGCCGGTCACCAGCCGGGTCCCGAGCGCCACCGCCAGGACCAGCCCGATCGTGCCGGGACCGTTGGGCTGGAGCCACATCAGTGCGACCGAGCTGGCCGTCAGCACGACCAGCAGCGTGATCTGGGCGGGCCGGGATTCCTGGAACCGTATCCCGCCGAGGGCGGCGACGATCAGGCCCAGCATGGCCAGCGCGATACCGAGGTGAATGCCGCTCCAGCCTGGACCGGGGTTGGCCCGCTGGGCGGTGATGACCACCACGATCACCCCGACCGGCAGGGCCCGGCGTACGGCCTCCTGGCGCTGGATCCGGGTCTTTCGCAAGGTGGCCACGGTCAGCACGCCCTGCCCTTCGCTGCTCACGCAGTTAGCGTACGTCCGCGCTGGTCTGGGGTCTTCGGCCCGAAGTTGGAATCGGCCTCCAACGCTGGGTGGACATCCGCCGGCAGGTGGACACCCGGGTCAGCCAGTTCAACCCTGGCGCCGAAGACCGCGCCTGCGCTCCGGCCGCAAGCTGGCTGGCGTAAGGAACAACCGAACTACTCGGGGAGACGACATGCTGTACGGCTCCGCTCGCACCAAACTCATGATCCGGCTGCTGATCGGGATCGCCCTGGCCGCGCTGGGGGGCGCGTTCCACTTGCTGGCCGTGTTCACGGTGGGCCTGATCGTGCTGGCTGTTGCGGTCATCCGGTACGGGACCGATCGGCGGGGCGGTGGTGGCTGGTGAGCGCGATCGAGGTCGAGCACCTAACCAAGCGGTTCGGCGGCCTGGCCGCGGTGCGGGACGTCAGCTTCGACGTCCCGGCCGGCCAGGTGGTCGCGATGCTCGGCCCGAACGGCGCCGGCAAGACCACCCTGATGGAGGTCCTGGAGGGTTTCCAGGCTCCGACCAGCGGGCGGGTCCGGGTGCTGGGGACCGATCCGCGAACCGGTGGCCGCGCCGGTCAGGCCTGGCGGGCGCGGATCGGGCTGGTGCTCCAGTCGACCAGCCTGGACCGCCAGCTCACCGTGGGCGAGGCGGTCCGGCTCTACGCCGGCCTGTTCGAGCGGCCGGTGCCAGCCGGCCAGATCCTGGACCTGATCGGCCTGGCCAGCGAGACCGGGACCCGGATCGGCGCGCTGTCCGGCGGCCAGCAGCGCCGGGTCGACCTGGGGCTGGCGGTGATCGGGCGGCCCGAGGTGCTGTTCCTGGACGAGCCCACCACCGGCCTGGATCCGCAGGCGCGGCGCGGCCTGTGGACGGTCATCCAGCACCTGGCCGCGACCGGCACCACCGTGCTGCTGGCCACCCACTACCTGGACGAGGCGCAGCGGCTGGCCGGCCGGGTGATCGTGCTCGGCGACGGGCAGCTGGCCGCCGACGCCACCCCCGGCCAGCTCCGGGCGCACGGCGGGACCCCGGTCATCCGGCTGCCGTTGCCGCCCGGCACCGGGCCGGGCGACCTGCCCGGCGGGCTGGCCGCCCACGTGGATGCCGGGCGGGGCGAGCTGTCGCTGCCGTCAGCGGACCTGACCGCCGACCTGGCCGCGCTGGTGGCCTGGGCGCGGTCCAGCGGTGCCGACCTGACCGGTCTCGAAGTCGGCGCCCCCAGCCTGGAAGACGCCTATCTCAACCTCACCGGGAGCGCATCATGATCGCCATGCTGACGCGGCAGGTCGGCTACCAGCTGCGGCTGCTGAGCCGGAACCCGCGGGGCCTGTGGGTGTCCCTGCTGGCCCCGGGGCTGATCCTGGCCCTGCGGCTGGGCGGGGCCCGGCACGGCGGGTCACTGGCGGACCAGGCGGCGGTGATCGCCGGCCTGTCGGCGTTCGGGCTGATCGCGACCTGCTACCTGACGCACGCCATCGGGCTGGTCACCGCCCGGGAGACCGGCGTGCTGCGGCGCTGGCGGGCCAGCCCGCTGCCGCGCTGGGGCTACTTCGCGGGCCGGATCACCGCCACCGTGCTGCTGAGCCTGGTCTCCGGCGCGGTCATCATCGGGGTCGGCGCCGGTCTGGGTCACCTGCACATCGACGCCGGCAGCGTGCCCGCCCTGCTGACCGTGTTCGTGCTGGGCGGGGTGGCGTGGGCCGCGGTGGGCACGGCGGTCACCGCGCTGATCTCCGGCACCGACAGCGCCAATCCGGTGCTGATGTTCACCTACCTGCCGGTGATCCTGCTGTCCGGCGCGCTCGGTGCGATCGGGGAGCCGCGCTGGCTGACCACGCTGATGAGCTACCTGCCGGGCCAGCCGGTCATCGGCGCGGCCACCCACGCGCTGGAGTACTCCGGCGCCGGCCTGGCCCCGGTGTCCGGCCGCGACCTGGCCGTCCTGGCCGCCTGGGCGGTGATCGGGGTGGTGGCCTCGGTCCGGTTCTTCCGCTGGGACCCGGTGCGGCCGGCCCACGCCCGGCGGGCCGGCGCGACCGCTCCAGCCCGGGCCGGAGGGGGCGCCGCCTGAGCTAGGCGACCCGGGCGGCGGCCTGGATGGCGGTGCAGATCTGGGCGAGGTCGGCGTCGCTGGTTATATAGGGGGGCATGGTGTAGATGAGGTCGCGGAAGGGGCGGAGCCAGACCCCGGCCGCGACGGCGGCGGCGGTGGCGGCCGCCAGGTCAACCTCGTGGCCGAGCTGGACCACGCCGATGGCACCGAGGACACGGACGTCGGTAACGCCGGGCAGGCGGGCGGCGGAAGCGAGCCCGGCCCGCAGGGCGGTCCCGATGCGGCGGACCTCGTGCTGCCAGCCGTGCGGGTAACCCTCCAGCAGCAGGTCCAGCGACGCGTTGGCGACGGTGCAGGCCAGCGGGTTGCCCATGAACGTGGGGCCGTGGGCCAGCACCGGGAGGTCACCGGCGGAGATCCCGGCCGCCACCTCGGGGGTGCACAGGGCGGCTGCCAGCGTGAGGTAGCCGCCGGTCAGCGCCTTGCCGACGCACATCACGTCCGGGCTGACCCCGGCGTGGCGGGCCGCGAACAGCTCGCCGCTGCGGCCGAAGCCGGTGGCGATCTCGTCGAAGATCAGCAGCACCCCGTGCTGGTCGCAGGCGTCCCGGAGCACGCGCAGGTAGCCGGGGTCGTGGAAGCGCATGCCGCCAGCGCCCTGCACCACCGGCTCGACGATCACAGCGGCGAGCTCATCGGCGTGCTCGGCGATCAAACCGGCCAGGTGGTCCGCGTAGCCCGGGTCGACACCGGCCGCGAAGCCCGCGGGCGGCAGGCCGGCGAACACCTGGCGGGGCAGCACGCCGTCCCAGACCTTGTGCATGCCGCCGTCGGGGTCACACACCGACATGGCCCAGAACGTGTCCCCGTGGTAGCCGCCGCGCCAGGTCAGCAGCCGCTGCTTGGCCGGGTGGCCGCGGGACCGCCAGTACTGCAGGCACATCTTGATGCCGACCTCGACCGAGACCGACCCAGAGTCGCACAGGAACACGTGCTCCAGGCTGTCCGGGGCCAGGCCGGCGAGCCGGTCGCACAGCCGCACGGCCGGCTCGTGGGTCAGCCCGCCGAACATCACGTGGCTCATCCGGTCCAGCTGGGACCGGGCGGCCTGGTCCATCGCCGGGTGCCGGTAGCCGTGGATGGCCGCCCACCAGGAGGACATGCCGTCGATGAGCTCGACCGGGCTGGTGCCGGTGGCCAGGCGGAGACGGACGCCGGAGGCCGACTCCACCGGCAGCGGCGGCTGGGTGCCGGGCATCGGGGCGTACGGATGCCAGGCCCGGCGGCGATCGGTGGCGAGAAGCTCAGTCAGGTCCACCGGGCTAGCGGCGGCTGGGGCTGCGGCCCCGGGAGCCTGCGTTACGGCCGCGCTTCTCGCGCAGCCGCATCGAGACCTTGAGCGGGCTGCCGTCGAAGCCGAACTCCTCGCGCAGCTTGCGCTCCACGAACCGGCGGTAGGCGGCCTCGAGGAACCCGGTGGTGAACAGGACCACGTGCGGGGGCCGGATGCCGGCCTGGGTGGCGAACAGCACCTTCGGCTGCTTGCCGCCGCGCACTGGTGGCGGGGTGGCCGCGATCAGGGCATTCAGCCAGGCGTTGAGGCGGCCGGTGGAGATCCGGGTCTCCCAGCCGGCCAGCGCGGTCTCGATCGCCGGGACCAGCCGCTCGACGTGCCGTCCGGTGGTGGCGGAGATGTTGACCCGGGGGGCCCAGCGGGCGTTGTACAGCTGCCGGTCGATCTCGCGTTCCAGGTAGTGACGGCGTTCCTCGCCGACCAGGTCCCACTTGTTGAACGCGATGACCAGGGCCCGGCCCGCCTCGATGACCATGGAGATGATCCGCAGGTCCTGCTCGGTCAGCGGCTCGCTGGCGTCGATCAGCACCACGGCGACTTCGGCCACCTCGAGCGCGCCGGCGGTGCGCAGCGCGGCGTAGTAGTCGGCGCCCTGGTTCTCCCGGAACCGGCGCCGGATGCCGGCCGTGTCCACGAACCGCCAGGTCTTGCCGCCCAGCTCGATCAGCTCGTCGACCGGGTCGCGGGTGGTGCCGGCCACGTCGTCGACCAGCACCCGCTGCTCGCCGGCCAGCTTGTTGAGCAGGCTGGACTTGCCCACGTTGGGCTTGCCGAGCAGGGCCACCCGGCGCGGGCCGGACGGAGCGGTCCGGGGCTCCGGCGGGGCCTTCGGCAGCGCGTCCAGCACCGCGTCGAGCATGTCGCCGCTGCCGCGCCCGTGCAGGGCGCTGACCGGCCAGGGCTCGCCCAGGCCGAGCGACCACAGCGCGGAGGCGGTCAGCTCAGTGGCGGCGTTGTCGACCTTGTTGGCCGCGACCACCACCGGCACGCCCGAGCGGCGCAGCACGTCGGCGACGGCGTCGTCGGCGTCGGTCACGCCGACGGTGGCGTCCACCACGAACAGCACCGCATCGGCGGTGCTGGCCGCGATCCGGGCCTGGCCGGCGATGCGGGCGGCCAGCGAACCGGTCTTCTCCTCCGACGGCTCCCAGCCGCCGGTGTCGACCAGGGTGAACAGCCGGCCGCGCCAGTTCGCGTCGTAGGCCACCCGGTCCCGGGTCACGCCCGGGGTGTCCTCGACCACGGCCAGGCGGCTGCCCAGGATCCGGTTGACCAGCGTCGACTTGCCGACGTTGGGCCGCCCGACGACCGCGACGACCGGACGGTCGGCGGCCGGGAACTCCTCGTCGTCCAGCTCGTCGTCACCCAGCTCGCCGCCGGCGAAGCCGGCGCCGTCCTCGTCGTCGGGCAGGTAGTGCTCGTCCACCCCGGGCACGAACTCGTCGATGCCGGGCACGAACTCCTCGTCGGGGCCCACGCCGGTGATCTCGTCGTCCGGGTTCACCGGGTCGTCCGCGCGGTGTCAGGCAGGCCGGCCCGCTCCTGGGCCAGCCCGGCGATCATGGCGATGACATCGTCGAGCCCGAACATGGTGGAGTCGATCTCCACCGCGTCCTCGGCCCGGGCCAGCTGACCCGCGTCCAGCCGGTCGCGCCGGGCCTGGTCGACCTCGATCGTACCGACTGTCACCGCCGGGTCGGTGGCCGATTCGGCCGTGCGGCGCTGGGCGCGGGCCCGCTCGCTGGCGGTGAGGTAGACCTTGACCACCGCGTCGGGGGCGACCACGGTGCCGATGTCGCGGCCTTCGGCGACGATGCCGCGGCCCTCGGCCCGGGCCCGGGCGATGATCTCGCGCTGGAGGGCGATCAGCCGGGCCCGCACCTGCGGCACCCGCGCCACCGCGGAGACCGCGCTGGTGACCTCCTGGGTACGCACGGCGGCGGACACGTCGTGGCCGTCCGCCCGCACCCAGGGGCCATCGGGGTCGGTGCCCACCTCGATGACCGGCTGGCCGGCCGCTCCGGCCACCGCGGCCGGGTCGTCGACGGGGATGCCGTGGGCCAGCAGCCACCAGGTCAGTGCCCGGTACATGGAGCCGGTGTCCAGGTAACGCAGGCCCAGCGCGCGGGCGACCCCGCGGGAGGCACTCGACTTACCGGACGCCGACGGGCCGTCGACGGCGATGACAATCCCGTTCCCCGTTGCTGCGCCGTCACCCTCGGCAGAAATACTCACACGTGCCAGGTTACCGGCGGACTGGCCATCCGGAGTCCGCCAAGGCGGTAATCAGCGATCCGGCCGCTTCCGGCCGGACCGAAAGCTCGGCCACCCCGACCGGGGCACCGGGCGAGTGCTCGATGCCGACGTCCTCGATGTTGACCCCGGCCGCGGCCGCCGCCGCGAACAGCCGGGCCAGCTCGCCGGGCTGGTCGCTGATCACGACCTGGACGGCGGTGAAGGCGCGGGCCGGGCCGCCGCGCTTGCCGGGGATCCGGGCCACCCCGGCCCGGCCCTGGTCCAGCAGGTCCGTCAGCTGCTTGTCAGCGGGCGTATCCGGGCCGGCCCCGCCCGGGCTGGCCCCGCCCGGGCTGGCCAGGGCGCGGGAAGCCGCGGCCAGGTCGGCGGCCACGGCCGCCAGCACCTCGGCCACCGGGCCGGCGTTGCCGGTCAGGATCTGGAGCCACAGGGCGGTGTCGCCGACCGCGATCCGGGTCGCGTCGCGCAGCCCCGGGCCGGCCAGCGCGACGGCCTCGGGCGGCAGCGAGGCCGGTGCCAGCTGGGCGGCGAGCGCCGCCGCGACCACGTGCGGGGCGTGCGAGATCAGCGCCACCCAGCGGTCGTGGCTGGCCACGTCGGTCACCACCGGCTCCGCCCCGCAGGCGGTGGCCAGCGCGGTGACCGTGGCCACGGCGGCCGCGCTGGTCTCCTGGGCCGGGCACAGCGCCCAGGTCCGGCCCAGGAACAGATCGGCCCGGGCGGCGGCCGGCCCAGACCGCTCCCGGCCGGCCAGGGGATGCCCGGGCACGTACCGGGAGATGTCGCAGCCCGCGTCCCGGGCCTGGGCCAGCGGCTGGGCCTTGACGCTGGCCACGTCGGTGTAGCAGGCGGCCAGGCCGGCCTGCTGGGCGGCGGCCAGCACCGGTGCCACGCTGGCGGGCGGGACCGCGATCACCGCCACGTCAGCCGGCCCACCGGGCACGCCGCCGGCCGGCAGCACCTCACCCGCGCCGAGGTCGGCGGCGAGCGCGGCGGCGGCCGGGTCGGCGTCGGCCAGCCACACCCGGGTGCCGTGACGGCGCAGCGCGAGCGCCGCCGACGTCCCGATCAGGCCGGTGCCGACGACGACGACGCTTCCCGGGACCGGAGTCACTGGCCTGGCTCCCGGGCCCTACTGGGCGATGTCCAGCCGCAGCGCGGCCGCGCCGCGCAGGTAGACGTGCTGGATCTCGTGGCGCGAGCGGCCGGTCTCCACGTGCATCATGAGCCGGACCACGCGCGGCAGCGCGCCCGGCACCGGGATCTCGGTCGCGCACATCATCGGCACTTCACCGAAGCCGATCTTGCGGGCGGCCAGGGCCGGGAACTCCGCGGTGAGGTCCTGGGTGGCGGTGAACAGCACGCTGATGACGTCGTCGGTCACCAGGCCGTTGCGGGTCATCACCTCGCTGACGAGCTCGGTCGTCCCTTCCAGGATCGCCTCGCGCTCGTTGGCGTCGACCTGCACCGCGCCCCGGATCGCTCTGACCGGCACGTGTAACCCCTCCTCGGATCGGCTCCCGGCTGACGTGACCAGGCTATAGGCCTACCGCCGCGTAGAGTTCGCCGATCTCCGCGGTGGTCAGCTCGCGGACGGCGCCCGGCTTCAGGCGGCCGAGCCGGATCGGGCCGACGTCGGTCCGGACCAGCCGCTGCACCGGGTGGCCGGCCTCGGCCAGCATCCGGCGGACGATCCGCTTGCGCCCCTCGTGCAGGGTGATCTCCACCAGCACCCGTTTCCCGGACCGGTCCAGGACCCGGAACCGGTCGGCGGTGGCCACCCCGTCCTCCAGCTCGACCCCGGTCATCAGCCGCCGGCCGAGATCCTTGGGTATCGGTCCCGGTATCTCGGCCAGGTAGGTCTTGAGCACGCCGTACCGCGGATGGGCGAGCCGGTGCGCCAGCTCGCCGTCGTTGGTCAGCAGCATCAGGCCCTCGGTGTCGTAGTCGAGGCGGCCGACGTGGAACAATCGCTCGGCCCGGTCCCCCAGGTAGTCGGTGATGGTGGGGCGCCCCCGGTCGTCGGACATGGCGGTGAGCACACCCGCTGGCTTGTTGAAGGCCAGGTAGACCAGGTCCTGGCGGGACGGGATGCGCTTGCCGTCGACCCGGATGACCTGGTGCTCGGGATCGACCCGGGCGCCGAACCGGCGGACGGTCTCCCCGTCGACCTCGACCCGCCCCTCCCCGATCAGTTCCTCGCAGTGCCGGCGGCTGCCGACACCCGCGGCGGCCAGCACCTTCTGCAGCCGGACGCCGCCGGGGACATCGGTCAGGCTGTCGCGCTCGCCGAACTCATCGCCCCAGTCGTCGTCGTCATCGTCGTCGAGGCCGAAACCGCCGGGACGCACGTCCCCGTCACGCGCGTTCATGCGGGCTCGCCCGCCCGCAGCCCGTCCTCGCCGTCTGCGACGTCGTCCACGTTCTCGGGCAGGAACGGCGCCAGGTCGGGCAGCTCGCCCAGGCTGGCCAGGCCGAGCCGCTCCAGGAAGTAGCCGGTGGTGCGGTACAGGATCGCGCCGGTCTCCGGGTCGGAGCCGGAGTCCTCGACCAGCCCGCGCAGCGTCAGCGTGCGCATCACGCCGTCGCAGTTGACGCCCCGCACCGCCGACACCCGGGCCCGGCTGACCGGCTGCCGGTAGGCGACCACGGCCAGGGTCTCCAGCGCGGCCTGGGTCAGCCGGACCTCCTGGCCCTCGCTGACGAACCGCTCGACCACCGGGGCGTACTCCTCGCGGGTGTAGAACCGCCAGCCGCCGGCGATCTCGCGCAGGTCGAAGCCGCGCTCCTGCTCGGTGTAGGCGGCGGCGGTCGCCCGCAGCAGCTCGATGATCTCCCCGGTCGGGCGCTCCAGCACCTGCGCCAGCACCACGGCGGGCACCGGCTCGTCGGCGACCAGCAGGATCGCCTCCAGGCTGGCCCGCAGCCCCGGGTGGTCGGGCCCGTCCAGGTCGGCCGGCTCGGCGGCCACGTCGTCCGCTACTTGTTGATATTCGTCCATGTCCTAGGTTGTTTCTGGGTCGTCGGCGATGGTGCCTTCGTCCGCGTCGCGGGCCACGTCGTCGTCGCCGTCGTCACCGGCCGCGTTCCAGGTCACGTAGATGTCCCCGAGCGGTGCGACCTGCTCGAGCGCGATCCGGTCCTCCCGGTACAGCTCGAGCAGGGCCAGGAAGCTCGCCACGATCTCGTTGGTCGCCTCACAGTCGGTGGTGAGCTGGCGGAAGCTGGCCCGGCCGAGCCGCCGCAGCCGCCCGGCCAGCCGCCGGGCCTGCTCGCGGACGCTCACGAAGGGGGCGTGGATGTGCTCGGTGGACACCGTGGGCACGCGGCGCGGGGTGAGCGTGCGGGCCGCTATCCGGGCGAATTCTACCGGCCCCAGGCCGAGCAGGACTTCCGGGAACAGCTGGGCGAACCGCGGCTCCATCGGCACCCGGCGCGGGAACCGCCGGGCGGCCACCGCCATCCGGCCCGCGAACACCGCGGCCACCTCCTTGTACGCGCGGTACTGCAGCAGCCGGGCGAACAGCAGGTCCCGGGCCTCGAGCAGGGCCAGGTCCTCCTCGTCCTCGACCTCACCGGAGGGCAGCAGCCGGGCGGCCTTGAGGTCCAGCAGCGTCGCCGCCACCACCAGGAAATAGCTGACCTGGTCCAGGTCCCAGCCGCCGGAGCGTTCCCGGATGTAGGCGATGAACTCGTCGGTGACCTGCGACAGCGCGACCTCGGTGATGTCCAGCTTGTGCTTGGAGATCAGCGCCAGCAGCAGGTCAAAGGGACCCTCGAACACGTCGAGGTGCACCTGGAAGCCGGACTGGCCACCCAGGACGGAGGCGTCCGGGTCCGAGCCGTCCGGATCGGGGGCGCCGGGCGCGAGGTCGTCGGTGATGCTCTCGGTCATGCCTCAGCCATCATGGTCAGCCGTGGTGGCCACCACCGCTGAACCCGCCGCCATGGTGGCTGCCACCGCTGGACGCGTCATGGCCGTTGTGGCCGTTGTGGCCGTGATGGCCGTGGTGCAGGCTGCCGGGATCGTCACCGGCCTCACCCCCAGCCCGCCGCCGGTTCTGCACCCGTCCCATCACGGCAACGAACAGCACAAGGACAATCAAGGCAATCCAGATCATCGTGATCACATCCCTGGAGTGGGGTCGGGGACAACTGAGCTGGACCCGGCCGGAACGTCGGAGCCAGTATCCCTGATCCGCCGGGCCAGCACGCTGGTATCTCCGCAGGCGTCCAGGTCGGCCAGCAGGACCGCGATGGCCTCGCGGACCAGCCGTCCCCGGTCGGCGGCGATCCCGTACCGGCGCAGGGCGAGCCGGGCGTGCTCCAGCTCGAACAGCTCATCGGCCGACAGGTAGACGGTGATCTTGTGGGTGTGCTGCTCCCGGCCGCTGGCGGCACGGTGCGCCGCGATCTCAGGACCGGCTGTAGCCGGGCGAAGGAGCTCCGCTATGCCCGGAAGGCTTACCCTTCGTGACCGTCCTCTGCTTGCCGCCACCGCTCGATTACCTCCCTGGCGAGTTCGCGGTAGGAACTCGCGCCCATCGATCCCGAGTCGAACCGGGTGATGGGCTCCCCTGCAACGGTAGCGTCTGGGAACCGGACGGTGCGGTTGATCACGGTGTGAAAAACCTTGTCACCGAAGCCGTTGACGATATTTGTGAGCACCTCACGGGTGTGAAGGGTGCGCGAATCGTACCTTGTTGCGAGTAGGCCATCGATTTCTAGCTTCGGGTTAAGCCTGCGTGAAACCTTGTCGATGGTCTCCATCAGCAGGGCGACGCCGCGCATGGCGAAGTACTCGCACTCGAGCGGGATCAGCACGCCCGCCGCGCAGGCCAGCGCGTTGATGGTCAGCAGCCCGAGCGAGGGCTGGCAGTCGATCATGATGACGTCGTACTCGGGGGTCATTTCCTCGAGGCCGCCGCCGAGGACGTATTCGCGGCCCACCTCGTGGACCAGCTGGACCTCGGCCCCTGAGAGGTCAATGTTGCTGGGCATCAGGTCCATGCCCTGGACCGCGGTCTTGATCACCACGTCGTGCGCGGTCGTCCCCCGCTCCATGAGCAGGTTGTAGACCGTAGCTTCGATGTCGTGCGGCTGGATGCCCAGGCCCACGGACAGGGCCCCCTGCGGGTCGAAGTCGACCAGCAGGACCCGGCGGCCCTGCTCGGCCAGGGCGGCCCCCAGGTTGATGGTGGTGGTGGTCTTACCCACGCCACCCTTCTGATTGCAGACAGCAACGATCCGGGCCGGACCGTGACGGTCCAACGGCCTAGGGTCCGGGAAGGCCGACATCGGTCGCCCCGTGGGCCCTAGCTCTACGGCTGAAGCGTCTAGCGTTCGGGTTGCCACCAAGCTCCTGAACCTCCCGTGGATAATTTCTTCCTCCACTGAGTCCCGGACTCTAGGGCCTTTGCTTGACCCCGTTCAAGCGGACGCGCCGTGAAGCACCGGAAATGAGATAAATAGCCGGGGCGCTACCCCAGCGCCCGCGGGTGCGAGGCAGCGTACACTTCACGCAGTTTCTCGACTGTGACCAGGGTGTACACCTGTGTCGTACTCACCGAGGCATGCCCCAGCAACTCCTGTACGACCCGGATGTCCGCGCCGCCGTCGAGCAGGTGGGTGGCGAACGAGTGCCGCAACGTGTGCGGGGACACCCCGGAGATCCCGGCCCGTCCGGCCGCGGCCCTGAGCACGCCCCAGGCGCCCTGGCGGGTGAGCCGGCCGCCGCGCGCGTTCAGGAACAGCGCGGGGGTGGCCGAGCGGCGGGCGGCGGCCGCCAGCCCCGGCCGGGCCCGCACCAGGTAGGCGTCCAGGGCGGCGGCCGCGTACCGGCCCAGCGGCACGATCCGCTGCTTGCCGCCCTTGCCGTCCAGCAGCACGGCGGGCTCGCCGTCCAGTTCCAGTTCATCGACGTCGAGGCCGGTGGCCTCGGAGATGCGGGCGCCGGTGGCGTAGAGAAACTCCAGCAGCGCCCGGTCCCGGACCAGGCGCGGGTCACCTTCGCCCGGGCCGGCGGCGTCGAGGAGGCGCTCGACCTCCGTGACCGAGATGGCCTTGGGGAGGCGGCGGGGCGGGGCGGGCGGCGGCACCGGGCGGGCGGGGTCGGCCGGGCTCAGCCCCTGGGCGAAGGCGTAGGCGTGCAGCCCGCGGACCGCGGCCATGGCCCGGCCCGCGGAGCTGGCCGCCAGCGGCGGGTGGTCCTCGTCGCCTTCGCGCAGGCGGGCCAGGTAGGACGCGATGTCGACCTGGGTGACCTGGCCGAGGTCGGTCCGGCCGGCCACCGTCAGCGCGTCGGCGTAGCGGGTCAGGTCGCGCCGGTAGGACGTCAGCGTGTTGGCGGCCAGCCCCCGTTCGACCAGCAGGTGGTCCAGGTAGCCGCGGACGGCGGAGGCCGTGCTGGCGGCAGGGCCTCCGCGGCCCGGGCCGGTGCCGTGGTTCAGGCCAGGACCTCCGTCACCTCGGTGGACGGCAGCCCGTGCGCGTCGGCGACGGGCTGGCAGGTCAGGTCGCCGTCGTGGGTCGACAGGCCGGCCGCCAGGGCCGGGTCGGCCCGCAGGGCGTCCCGCCAGCCGCGGTCGGCGATCGCGGTGATGTAGGGCAGGGTCACGTTGGTCAGCGCGTAGGTCGAGGTGTGGGGCACCGCGCCCGGCATGTTGGCCACGCAGTAGAACACCGAGTCGTGCACCCGGTAGGTCGGGTTGTCGTGGGTGGTGGGCCGGGAGTCCTCGAAGCAGCCGCCCTGGTCGATGGCGATGTCCACCAGCACCGAGCCGGGCTTCATCCGGGCCACCAGGTCGTTGCTGATCAGCTTGGGGGCCCGCGCGCCGGGCACCAGCACGGCCCCGATGACCAGGTCGGCGTCGATGGCCGCGCGTTCGATCTCGTAGGCGTTGGACGCCACCGTCTGCAGGTGGCCCTGGTAGATCGCGTCCGCCGACCGCAGCCGGGCGACATTGAGGTCGAGCAGCAGCACCTCGGCCTGCATGCCGAGGGCGATGGCGGCCGCGTTCATGCCGGACACGCCGGCCCCGAGGACCACCACCTTGGCCGCGTAGACGCCGGACACGCCGCCCATCAGCACGCCCCGGCCGCCGCCGTCCCGCTGCAGGTGGTGCGCGCCCACCTGCGGGGCCATCCGGCCCGCGACCTCTGACATCGGCGCCAGCAGGGGCAGCGACCGGTCGGGCAGCTGCACGGTCTCGTACGCGATGGAGGTGATACCCGAGCCGAGCAGGGCATCGGTGCACGGCCGGGACGCGGCCAGGTGCAGGTAGGTGAACAGCACCTGGTCCCGGCGCATCCGGTGATACTCCTCGGCCACCGGCTCTTTCACCTTGAGCACCAGGTCGGCGCTCTGCCAGACATCGTCGGCGGTGGGCAGCATCTTGGCTCCGGCCGAGGTGAAGTCCTCGTCGGGGATGGACGAGCCGACCCCGGCACTGGCTTCGATCACCACCTCGTGACCGTGACGCACGAGCTCGTGTACTCCGGCCGGGGTGATGGCCACGCGGTACTCGTGGTTCTTGACCTCCCGGGGGACGCCAACCTTCATCGCTTTTCCTCTCGCCTCGCCGGGCGCCTTTGCCCGGCCCAGTTCGCCGCGTTCACGTTTCCGGCGCGCCCGCGTCCCGTAGATCGGCGAAGCCGTCCTGGCGGGCCGCGTACGCGGCCAGCAGGCCGACGACGGCAACGCCATTATGCAGCTCACCGGCCAGGACCAGGGACACCGCCTGCTCCAGCGGCACCCAGTCCAGGATCAGGTGGGCCTCTTCGTTCTCCGGCACGAAATCCCGGTCGGCCTCGGGCACTTCTTCCAGGTCACGGGCGAGGAAGACGCGGAGCCGCTCGGTGATGATGCCCGGCGAGCTGAAGTAGTCGGCCAGCACGTGCCAGCGCCGGGCCCGGTAGCCGGTCTCCTCCAGCAGCTCCCGGCGGGCGGCCTGCGCGGTGGGCTCGCCGGCCACGTCCCGCAGTCCGGCGGGCAGCTCCCACAGCAGCCGCCCGACCGGGTGCCGGTACTGCCGGATCATCAGCACCCGGCCGTCCTCGTCCAGCGCGACCACGCCGACCGCACCGGGGTGCTCGATCACCTCGCGTTCGGCGGTGGTGCCCTCGGGCACCCGGAGGGTGTCGGTGCGGACGTTGATGATCTTGCCCCGGTACTGCTCGGCCGAGGCGACGACCGGCCAGTGGGCCGGTTCGTCGGCGATGCGGTGACGCGGACCGGTCATGCGGTGGCGGCCGCCCTGGCGTCGGCGGCGGGGACGTGCGCCCGCGACCGTTCGATGGCCGCCGCGATCAGCCCGCTGAACAGCGGGTGCGGCCGGGTCGGCCGGGACAGGAACTCCGGGTGGGCCTGGGTGCCGACCAGGAACGGGTGCAGCTCCTTGCTGAGCTCGGCGAACTCCACCAGGCGGCCGTCCGGCGACAGCCCCGAGAACACCACCCCGGCCTTTTCCAGCTTCTCCCGGTAGGCGTTGTTGACCTCGTACCGGTGCCGGTGCCGCTCCTCGACCGAGCCTTCCCCGTACAGCTCGCGGACCAGGGTGCCTTCGGTCAGCGCGGCCCGGTACAAGCCGAGCCGCATGGTGCCGCCCATGTCCCGCTCCCCGGCGATGACGTCTTCCTGGTCGGCCATGGTGGCGATGACCGGGAACGGGGTCTCCGGGTCGAACTCGGTGCTGTCGGCCCCCTCCAGCCCGGCCAGGTGCCGGGCCGCCTCGATGACCAGGCACTGCAGGCCGAGGCAGAGGCCGAGCAGCGGGATGCGGTTGGTGCGGGCGTAGGTGATGGCGCCGATCTTGCCCTCGATGCCGCGGACCCCGAACCCGCCCGGGATCAGCATCCCGTCCACGCCATCGAGCGCCCGGGCGGCGCCCTCGGGGGTCTCGCAGTCGTCGCTGGGCACCCAGCGGATGTTGACCTTGGCGTCGTTGCCGAAGCCGCCCGCGCGCAGCGCCTCGGCCGGCGACAGGTAGGCGTCGGGCAGGTCCACGTACTTGCCGACCAGCGCGATCGTGATCGACCGGGCGGGCCGGTGTACCCGGCGCAGCAGGTCGTCCCATTCGCTCCAGTCCACGTCGCGGAACGGCAGGTCGAGCCGCCGGACCACGACCGCGTCGAGGCCCTCGCTGTGCAGCACCTTGGGGATGTCGTAGATGGACGGGGCGTCCGGGGCCGACACCACGGCTTCCTCGTCCACGTCGCACATCAGGCTGATCTTGCGCTTCAGGCCCTCGTTGATCGGCCGGTCGGACCGGCACACGATCGCGTCGGGCTGGATGCCGATGCTGCGCAGCGCGGCTACCGAGTGCTGGGTCGGCTTGGTCTTCAGCTCACCGGACGGCCCGATGTAGGGCAGCAGCGACACGTGCAGGAAGAAGCACTGGTCGCGGCCGATCTCGTGCCGGATCTGGCGGATGGCCTCCAGGAACGGCAGCGACTCGATGTCGCCGACGGTACCGCCGACCTCGGTGATGACCACGTCGACGCCGGGGCCGCCCATGTCCAGGATGCGGGTCTTGATCTCGTTGGTGATGTGCGGGATGACCTGGACGGTGTCGCCCAGGTAGTCACCGCGGCGCTCCTTGGCGATCACCGCCGAGTAGACCTGCCCGGTGGTGACGTTGGCCGAGCCCTGCAGGTGGGTGTCGAGGAACCGCTCGTAATGCCCCACGTCCAGGTCCGTCTCGGTCCCGTCGTCGGTGACGAACACCTCACCGTGCTGGAAGGGGTTCATCGTGCCGGGGTCGACGTTGAGATAGGGGTCGAGCTTCTGCATGATGACGTTCAGGCCCCGGAGCTTGAGCAGGCGCCCGAGGCTGGAGGCGGTGAGTCCTTTGCCGAGGCTGGACGCGACCCCTCCGGTGACAAAAAGATGCCTAGTAGAGACCGGCCGTGTCCGGTGCGGCGATGCAGCCAAGGTGAGGCTCCCGTGGTCGTCGATAAGACGGTGAATCCGTCTGTCCACGGGCCACCAGGATAACAGGCAGTGAGCTGCGGGCTGGCCATGACACGGTGTTACGCGCCGGCCTTACCCGCCATCTGCGCGAGCGACTCGCCGTCGGGGCCGGTCCGGTCGTCGTCGTGATGAGCCTCGCCGAACCGGGCCAGCGCGACCGCGCAGAGCACGGCGAGCGCGAAACCGGCGATGGCGATGCCGCCCATGCCGGGCCGGGTGCGGTCGCCGAGGAACACCACCCCGACCGCCGACGGCGGCAGCGTCTCGGCCAGCACCACCGCCGCGGTGGCCACGGTGACGCTGCCCGCCTCGAGCGCGGACGCGTAGAACAGGAACGAGACGATGCCCGCGGCGATCAGCGCGTAGGTGGCCGGGTCGCGGATCAGCGACAGCGGAGCGAAGCTGTTCAGCACCCGGGCGGCCACCCCCAGGACGCCGTAACCGGTGCCCGCGACCACGCCCAGCACCGGGGTGCGCAGCGGATCCGGCAGCCGGCCGGCCGCCACCCCGATCAGCGCCAGGCAGGCCACGGCGACGATCAGGGAGAGCTTGAACACCACGCTGGCCTGGCTGGCCCCCTCCGGGCCGGCCGACGAGCCGAGCAGCCCGACGCCGGTGACCACGCCGCCGACCGCGACCCATTCCCGCCAGTGCAGGACCGCGCCGATCAGCCAGGTAGCGACGACCGCGGTCACGGCCAGGTTGGCGGCGATCATGGCCTGGACGGCGAACAGCGGCAGCCGGTGCAGCGCGACCAGCTGCGCGATGAAGCCGACGGTGTCAAGGCCGAGGCTGACCACGAACCGCCACTGGCCCAGCATCCGGACCAGCAGCCCCGGGTCGACGCCTTGGGGTGCGGCCCCCTCGGCGGCGGCGCCGGCCGGGGGACGGTGGCTGGCCGTGCGGGCCGCGATGGCCTGCATGACCGAGGCGACCCCGTAACAGACGGCCGCGACTACGGCAGCCACCAGGCTAGCTACCACAGCTCACGACCTTACGCTCCCGGGTTGAACACTGCTCCGGCCATCATCGGCGCCAACATTCAGCATGTTCCCAGCATTCCTGAAGCGATGCACATCCCGGTCAGGCGGAAGACACCGCGAGCGAGCCGGCGAGCGAGCTAGCACACTCAGACGCCGGCGGCTTGCATGCCGCGCAGCTCGTGCTTGAGCTCGCGGATCTCGTCGCGGAGGCGGGCGGCGACCTCGAACTGGAGCTCGGCGGCGGCCGCATGCATCTGCTCGGTGAGCTGCTTGATCAATTCGACCAGGTCTTCGCGGGCGGCGCCGCCACCCTCGCCGAGGAGGTCCTCGCCGACACCGGCGCCGGCGGCGCGGGCGCCTGCCCGGGCGCGGGACGACAGGCCCGGTACCGGCGACTTGCCGCGGCTCTGCTGGCGCCCGGCGCCGCCGATGAGCTCGTCGGTGTCGGCGTCCTCGCGGACCAGCTGGTCGAGGATGTCGGCGATCCGCTTGCGCAGCGGCTGCGGGTCGATGCCCCGCTCGGTGTTGTAAGCGACCTGCTTTTCCCGGCGGCGGTTGGTCTCCTCGATCGCGTGCTGCATGGACGGCGTGATCTTGTCGGCGTACATGATGACCTGGCCGGAAACGTTACGGGCGGCGCGGCCGATGGTCTGGATCAGCGACGTGCCGGAGCGCAGGAAGCCCTCCTTGTCCGCGTCCAGAATCGCCACCAGCGAGACCTCGGGCAGGTCGAGGCCCTCGCGGAGCAGGTTGATGCCGACCAGCACGTCGTACTCCCCCACCCGCAGCTCGCGCAGCAGCTCGATCCGGCGCAGGGTGTCGACCTCGCTGTGCAGGTAGCGGGCGCGGACGCCGTTCTCCAGCAGGTAGTCGGTGAGGTCCTCGGCCATCTTTTTCGTCAAGGTGGTGACCAGCACCCGCTCGTCCCGGTCGGACCGGACCTTGATCTCGTGCAGCAGGTCGTCGATCTGGCCCTTGGTCGGCTTGATCAGCACCTCGGGGTCGATCAGGCCGGTCGGCCGGATCACCTGCTCGACCACGTCGCCGCCGACCCGCTGCAGCTCGTACGGCCCGGGGGTGGCGGACAGGTAGATCGTCTGCCCGATCCGCTCGGTGAACTCGTCCCAGGTCAGCGGCCGGTTGTCGATCGCGCTGGGCAGCCGGAAGCCGTGCTCGACCAGGTTGCGCTTGCGGGACACGTCGCCCTCATACATGGCCCCGATCTGCGGCACGGTGACGTGCGACTCGTCGATGACCAGGACGAAGTCCTCGGGGAAGTAGTCCAGCAGCGTGTTCGGGGCGGTGCCCGCGGCGCGGCCGTCGATGTGCCGGGAGTAGTTCTCGATGCCGGCGCAGCTGCCCACCTGGCGCATCATCTCGATGTCGTAGGTGGTCCGCATGCGCAGCCGCTGGGCCTCCAGCAGCTTGCCACTCCGTTCCAGCTCGGCCAGCCGCTCGGCCAGCTCGGCCTCGATGCCGGCGATGGCCCGCTCCATCCGCTCGGCGCCCGCCACGTAGTGCGAGGCCGGGAAGATGTAGAGCTCGTCGTCCTCGCTGACCACCTCGCCGGTCAGCGGGTGCAGCGTCATCAGCCGCTCGATCTCGTCGCCGAACATCTCGATCCGGACGGCCAGCTCCTCGTACTGCGGGATGACCTCGATCGTGTCGCCCCGCACGCGGAACGTGCCCCGGGTGAACGACAGGTCGTTGCGGGCGTACTGCATGCCGACCAGCTGACGCAGCATCGCGTCGCGCTCGATCGTGTCGCCCACCTTGAGGGTGAGCATGCGGTCCACGTACTCCTGGGGCGTGCCCAGGCCGTAGATGCAGGACACCGAGGCGACCACGATCGTGTCCCGCCGGGTGAGCAGCGAGTTCGTCGCCGAGTGGCGCAGCCGCTCCACCTCGTCGTTGATCGAGGAGTCCTTCTCGATGTAGGTGTCGGTCTGCGGGATGTACGCCTCGGGCTGGTAGTAGTCGTAGTACGAGACGAAGTACTCGACCGCGTTCTCCGGCAGCATCTCGCGCAGCTCGTTGGCGAACTGGGCGGCGAGCGTCTTGTTCGGCAGCATGACCAGGATGGGGCGGTCGAGCCGCTCGGCCAGCCAGGCCACGGTCGCGGTCTTGCCGGTGCCGGTCGCGCCGAGCAGCACGGTGTCCTTATCGCCGCTGGAGATCCGCTGCTCGATCTCGGCGATGGCGGCGGGCTGGTCCCCAGCGGGTGTCATCTCGGTGACCACGTGGAAGGGCGCGACCCTGCGCTTGAGGTCGGTCACGGGACGCGGCACGAGACCACCTCCTGGGGGTGTAATGGGCCGACTGGCTCAGGGTTCAACAGTACGCGGGGGGTCTGACATTCCGGCCCGGTCGCCATCCAGCCGGGCACATCCGGGCTAGGCGCTCCGGGGCCGGGCGGCCAGGTCGTGCAGCACCGTCCAGACCTCGTCCACCCGCTGTTCCAGGTCGGCCAGCGAGCCGGAGTTGTCGATCACGATGTCGGCGATGGCCAGCCGCTGGTCCCGGTCGGCCTGGGCCGCCATCCGGTCCCGGGCTTGCTGCTCAGTCATGCCGCGGGTGTCGATCAGCCGCCGCAGCCGCTGGTCGTCGGGGGCGTCGACCACGATCACGGTGTCGTAGTTGCCCTGCAGCTGGTTCTCCGCCAGCAGCGGCACGTCGTGCAGCACGATGCCGGCCGGCCCGACGGTGGCGGCCGCTTCGTGCTCGAGCTGCCGGGTCCCCTCGTGCACCAGCGGGTGCACGATCGCGTTGAGCTTGGCCCGCAGCTCATCATCGGCGAACACCAGCTGGCCGAGCCGCGCCCGGTCCAGGCGGCCGTCCGGGAGCAGCACCTCCGGGCCGAACACGGCCGCGATCTGCCCCAGGCCGGGGGTGCCGGGCTCGACCACCTCGCGGGCGACCAGGTCGGCGTCGATCACGGCGGCACCGTGCTGCCCGAGGCGTCTGGACACCGCGCTCTTGCCGGAGCCGATTCCGCCGGTGAGCCCGACTCGAAGCACGTGACCTCCGCAGCTCATCTGTTACTCAGCCCGGTCAGACGTTTTCAGGGTTTTCCTGACGAAAAACGATCGGGTGGAGCCCCGCAGGTGCGGGAAACTCCACCCGATCATGGTCCGGACGGGCGTCCAGAGCGTGAAGCTGAGATGAACCTCAGCTCAGCCCTGGCCGCCGGCCAGCTTGTCACGCAGCGCTGCGAGCGCCTCGTCCGAGGCCAGCGCGCCGCCGCCGGAGCTGGCGCCGGTGCTGGACCGGGACGCGCCGCGCGGGCTGCCGGACGGGGACGGCGAGCTGCTGGAGGCCGCGGCCGGGGCCCCCTCCTCGCCGCCACCGGCGACCGCTTCGGAATCGGCCTTGCGGGCCTCCTCGACCTGCCGCCGGTGCGCCTCGTAGCGGGTCCGCGCCTCGGCGTACTGGCGCTCCCACTCCTCACGCTGGGCGTCGAAGCCGTCGAGCCACTCGCCGGTCTCGGCGTCGAAGCCCTCGGGGTATTCGTAGTTGCCCTGGTCGTCGTAGGTGGCCGGCATGCCGTAGAGCGTCGGGTCGAAGTCGTCGCCGACGGCTTCGCCGATGGTGCCCTCGTTGGCCTGCTTGAGCGACAGCGAGATCCGCCGCCGGTCCAGGTCGATGTCGATGATCTTCACGAAGATCTCGTCGCCGACCTGCACGACCTGCTCGGGGATCTCCACGTGGCGGTCGGCCAGCTCGGAGATGTGCACCAGGCCCTCGATGCCCTCCTCGACCCGGACGAACGCGCCGAACGGCACCAGCTTGGTGACCCGGCCGGGCACGACCTGGCCGATCTGGTGGGTCCGGGCGAACTGCTGCCACGGGTCTTCCTGGGTGGACTTCAGCGACAGCGAGACGCGCTCGCGGTCCATGTCCACGTCCAGCACCTCGACCGTGACCTCCTGGCCGACCTCGACAACCTCGCCCGGGTGGTCGATGTGCTTCCAGGACAGCTCGGACACGTGCACCAAGCCGTCCACGCCACCGAGGTCGACGAACGCGCCGAAGTTGACGATGGAGGAGACCACACCCTTGCGGATCTGGCCCTTCTGCAGGGTGTTGAGGAAGGTGTGCCGGACCTCGGACTGCGTCTGCTCCAGCCAGGCCCGCCGGGACAGCACCACGTTGTTGCGGTTCTTGTCCAGCTCGATGATCTTGGCCTCGAGCTCGCGGCTCACATACGGCTGCAGATCGCGGACGCGGCGCATCTCCACCAGCGACGCGGGCAGGAAGCCACGCAGGCCGATGTCGAGGATCAGGCCGCCCTTGACGACCTCGATCACCGTGCCGGTGACCACGCCGTCCTCTTCCTTGATCTTCTCGATCGTGCCCCAGGCGCGCTCGTACTGGGCGCGCTTCTTGGACAGGATCAGGCGACCTTCCTTGTCCTCCTTCTGCAGGACAAGGGCCTCGATGTGCTCGCCGGTCTTGACCACATCGTGAGGGTCGACGTCATGCTTGATCGACAGCTCACGAGAGGGAATGACTCCCTCGGTCTTGTAGCCGATATCGAGCAAGACCTCGTCTCGATCGACCTTGACGATGGTGCCTTCGACAATGTCACCGTCGTTGAAATACTTGATGGTCTCGTCGATCGCGGCGAGGAATGCTTCCTCGGACCCGATGTCGTTGACCGCTACCTTAGGGGTCGAGGTTGCTTCTGTACTGCTCGTCATGTGTGGGTTGGCTCCGGGTACGGACAGGGATTGAGGGCGTGCTGGGCAGTGAACCCGAAAAGGACCAGGAATCGCGAAACCTGCGAGGCCGGCGGAACCGGCCTGCTAAGCGGTCTGATGACCGCCGGTGAGGTCAAGTGACAAGCGGACCACACGAGGACACAGCGCAGCGTCCAGAATATGAGAGCAACGCCACCCGGTCAATCGGAGTTGCCGTGGCCGGCGCGTCGCCGCACAGTTAGTTCAGCGCCGGCCCGGGCCTGCTTATTCCGCTCAGTGTGCGGCGTCCCACCAGCTGTGACCGGAGCCCACCGACACCTCCAGCGGGACCCGCAGGTCGGCCGCGGTGGCCATCTGGCCACACACCAGGTCGCGCAGCGCCTCGAACTCGCCCGGCGCCACCTCGAAGATCAGCTCGTCGTGGACCTGGAGCAGCATCCGGGACTTCAGGTCCCGGTCGGCGATGGCCCGGTCCACGGCCAGCATGGCCATCTTGATGATGTCGGCCGCCGAGCCCTGGATCGGGGCGTTCAGCGCCATCCGCTCGGCCATCTCCCGGCGCTGACGGTTGTCTGAGGTCAGGTCGGGCAGGTACCGGCGGCGGCCGAACATGGTCTCGGTGTAGCCCTCCTGGCGGGCCCGGGCCACCACGTCCCGCAGGTAGTCACGGACCCCGCCGAACTCGGAGAAGTACTCGTCCATCAAGGCCCGGGCCTCGTCGGTCGGGATGTGCAGCCGGTCGGACAGGCCGAACGCCGAGAGCCCGTAGGCCAGGCCGTAGTTCATGACCTTGATCCGGTTGCGCAGGTCGCCGTTGATCTCCTCCAGCGGCAGCCCGAACACCCGGGAGGCGGTGGCGGCGTGGAAGTCGTGCCCGGACTCGAACGACGCGATCAGCGCCTCGTCGCCGGACAGGTGGGCCATGATCCGCAGCTCGATCTGGCTGTAGTCGGCCGTGAGCAGGGTCTCGTAACCCTGGCCGACCACGAACGCGCGCCGGATGCCGCGGCCTTCCTCGGTCCGGATCGGGATGTTCTGCAGGTTCGGGTCGGTCGAGGACAGCCGGCCGGTGGCCGCGATCATCTGGTTGAACGTCGTGTGGATGCGGCCGTGATCGTCCGCCATCGGGATCAGCGAGTCCACGATGCTTTTGAGCTTGGCCACGTCCCGGTAGCGCAGCAGGTGCTCGAGCACCGGGTCTCCGGTCTGGGCCAGCAGCGAGGTGAGCGCGTCGGAGTCGGTGGTGTAACCGGTCTTGATGCGCTTGGTCCTGGGCAGCTCCCGCTCGGTGAACAGCACCTCCTGGAGCTGCTTGGGCGAGCCCAGGTTGAACTCGTGCCCGACGACCGCGAACGCGGCCTGCTCGGACCCCTTCACCTCGCCGTACAAGGTGGCGGACATGTCGCTCAGGTGATCGGTGTCGGCCGCGATCCCGGTGCGTTCCATCCGGGCCAGCACGTCGACCAGCGGCAGCTCCACGTCGTGCAGCAGCGTGCCGGCGCCGCGCCGCTCCAGGTCGGCATCGAGAGCGTCGGCCAGCTCGGCCGTGGCCCGGGCGTGCAGCACCAGGTTGGCGGCGGCGTCCTCCTCCCCCGAGCCGTCCAGCGTCAGCTGTTCGGGGGTGCCAGCGTCGTCGCGCAGCTCCTTGCCCAGGTAGCGCAGCGTCAGATCGCCCAGGTCGAACGAGCGCTGACCGGGCAGAGCCAGGTAGGCGGCCAGCGCGGTGTCGCTGGTCAGCCCGGTCAGCTCGAAGCCGTGTGCGGCGAACGCGTGCATCGGGCCCTTGGCGTCGTGCAGGGCCTTGGGCAGATCGGCGGTGGCCAGCCAGCCGCCGAGGGCCTGCGAGTCGGACTCGGTCAGCGCGGTCGGGTCGATCCAGGCGCCGTGGCCGTCGGTGGCGGCGATGGCGATCCCGGTCAGCGTGCCGGTGCCGCGGCCCCAGGTGCCGGCCACGGCCAGCCCGGCCCGGGTAATCGGGGTCTGGCTGGCGGCCTCGCTGTCGGGGTCCGCGGGGTCTGGCCGCAGGCCGGCCTCGGCCGCGTGGCCGGAGATCCACTCGGCCACCTCGTCCGGGCCGAGCAGGGTGACCTCGACGTCGAAGCCGGCGGCGGGCTCGGCCGGCCCGGCCTCCCCGGCGGCGACGCCGCAGATGCCGTCGGGCAGCGTCTGGTAGAGCCGGTCGCGCAGGACCCGGAACTGCAGGGTGTCGAACAGCTGATGGATCTGGTCACGGTCCCAGACCTTCGGGACGAGGTCATCGGGGCCAGCGCCAATGTCGCCCAGCGGCACGTCGCGGACCAGCGCGGTCATCTGGCGGTTGCGGAGCACGTCGCCGAGGTGCTCGCGGAGCGCGTCACCGGCCTTGCCCTTGACCTCGTCGACCCGGTTGACCAGCTCCTCCAGCGAGCCGAACTCGCGGATCCACTTGGTCGCGGTCTTCTCCCCCACGCCCGGGATGCCGGGCAGGTTGTCGCTGGGGTCGCCGCGGACGGCGGCGAAGTCCGGGTACTGGGCCGGGGTGAGGGTGTACTTCTCCTCGACCGCGGCCGGGGTGAAGCGGGACATATCGGTGATGCCGCGCCGGGTCATCAGCACGGTCACGTGGTCGTCGACCAGCTGGAGGACGTCCCGGTCGCCGCTGACGATGAGCACGTCCATGCCCTCGGCCTCGGCCTGGGTGGCCAGCGTGGCGATCAGGTCGTCGGCCTCGTAGCCGGCCAGCGACAGCCGCTTGATGCCGAGCGCGTCCAGCACCTCGAAGATCAGGCTGAGCTGACTGCGGAAGTCCTCGGGGGTCTCCCGCCGGTTCGCCTTGTACTCCACGTACTGCTCGTGCCGGAAGGTCGGCTCGCCGCGGTCGAAGGCCACCGCCACGTGGGTGGGCTGCTCGTCCCGGAGGACGTTGATGAGCATGGCCGTGAACCCGTAGACGGCGTTGGTGGGCTGGCCGGTGGTGGTGGAGAAGTTCTCGGCCGGCAGCGCGAAGAACGCCCGGTAGGCCAGCGAGTGCCCGTCGAGCAGCAGCAGCCGCCCGTTCTCGGGCTTTTTGGCCTGGTCACCGGCCTTTGCGCTGTTCTGGCCGCCTGGCGCGGCCCCCGTCTTCGTCGCCACGAACCGATCCTACGGTCAAAAAGGGGTGGCCCGGCGGCAGCTGCCGCCGGGCCACCCGGAAAATCAGGTCAGGACATCAGGTCAGGACGAGAACGCGAAGATCGTCGTCGAGTTGATGGTCTGGCCCGCCTTGATCTCGGTGGTCGGGAAGTTCGGCTGGTTGGGCGAGTTCGGGAAGTGCTGGGTCTCGAACGTGTAGCCCGCGCCCTGCCGGTAGGTGTGGCCGCTGATCCCCACCAGCGTGCCGTTGAGGAAGTTGCCGCTGTAGAACTGGACACCCGGCTGGTCGGTCCACACGGTCAGCGTCCGGCCGCTGGCCGGGTCGCTGGCGCGGGCGGCCAGGTTCAGGCCGTCCGGGCCGGTGGTTGCGCCGGTCTGCTTGTTCAGCACCCAGTTGTGGTCGTAACCCTGAGCCAGCAGCAGCTGGTTGTAGGCGGCCGGCGCGTTGTCCGGAGCGCTGACGTCGTCGATGCGCGAGCCGATGGTGTGCGGCGCGCGGAAGTCGAACGGCGTGCCCTTGACCGAGACGTTGTAACCGAGCGGGATCTGGGTCAGGTTGGTCGGCGTGTACTTGTTCGCGTTCATCTGGACCAGCTGGCTGTACGCCGAGCCGGCCGGGGAAGCCTCGCCGGCCAGGTTGAAGTAGCTGTGGTTGGTCTGGTTGATGACCGAGTTGAGGTTCTTGGACTCGTCAGTCGTCTTGTAGTGAATGGCGAGCTGGCCCCGGTTGTTCAGGGTGTAGGTCACGACCGCCTTGAGCGTGGCCGGGTAGCCGGTGCAGCCGTTGGGGCAGCCAGGAGAACCGGCCGCGCCCGACTGGTCGCCGTTCGGGCTGACCAGCGTGAGCTGGACCCCGGCGCTGCCCCTGCTGGTGACCGTCTTGGCCGCCCACACGTGGTTGCCCCAGCCGACCAGGCCGCCGTGCAGCGAGTTACCGTTGTTGTTGATCGGCACGGTGTAGGTGACCTTGCCCTGGCCTGGCTGGTTCAGGCTGAAGGTGCCCTTGGCGATGCGGTTGCCAAAGCGCCCGATCGACTCGCCGAAGTACGGGCCACCGTTGGCGGTCACCGGCGGGCTGTCGAACTTCACGTAGTCGGCGAGCGTCTTGAAGCCCAGCGTGACGTCGGCGACCTTGCCGTTGCGGGCGGGCACGCTGATCGACTGGACGATGCCGCCGTAGCTCAGCACGTTGGCGGTCACCCCGCCGCCGCGCAGCGTGAAGCGGTAGACAGGCGTGTTCTTACCGGTGTACGGCTCCACCGTGCTGCCGAAATAAGAGCTGGAGACGCTCGGGCCGCCGCCGCCGTGGGCGGGCTTGGCGGACGAGGCCGAGGCGGCCGTGGCACCGAACGCGCCCGCGGTGGCCGCGACTGCGGTCACCGCGGACACGGCGCCGATCCGGGCACGCCGGCCGAATCGCCCCTGACCTAGCTGGCGCTGTCGTGATTCGTCAGACAATGAAGGCTCCCCTCGTTGGGTTCCTCGGGTTCTGTGAACATAGCGGCTTTCGCCGGTTCCTCTCAGGCATTGTGAGCGATAACAACGAAGAAGTCGCGCCGTTTCACACAAGAAGATACGAAAGGCCGCCGAAAACTCGTGTCTCGCGGTAGCTGCGGCGCTGACCTGCGGTGGAGTCCGTCCGAACGGCGAGCCTGGGTCACTTATCGGTAACGAGTCAATTGCAAATGATGTCATTCGGCAGCAGGAATCCGGCTATGGCGCATGGGCGGACAAGTAAGCACAGGAGGCGCGTTCGGGGAGTAAGGCGGTATACGGCCGGAGGGTTTAGGCGACGGTGGGGCGATACGGCTTTTTTGGGCGGTTTTGGGAGCCGACGTGAGGCGGGGATCGTGGCTGCAGCGATGCGATGGGCGGCACGGTGAGCGGTGGAGACGAGATTGTTATGTTGGCGGCCGTGACCGGCGTGGCGGGTGCCCGGTTTCGGATGCTAAATCCGTAGTGGCGGTATTACTGAAAGTCGCCAGATGCCACAGTGGGGCCGCCGACCGGCCGACGGAAAATTTACGGTTGCCGCTTCATCCTGGGGCGCCGCACACCGGGTGACGGTCAACTCCACAGTCACGCTGGGTAGCCGCGGCGGGCAGGCGGCGACGCGGGTTGGTTAAGTTCAGCCGACACAGCAGTCACTCAGGGCCGGCGCTTCATCAGCGGAGCGCAGCGAAGAGGACGTTACGGCGGGTGAGCCGTAAACGGCGGGCGAAGAAAGTACGTCCGGGTGCCATCTCGGGGGTGGCCCGCCTTTGCTTTGTACCGTGTTAGCTCGCTACCGTGGAGGTAGAGAGCCCGGGGAGCTCAGTAGAGAACGTGTCCGACCGGGGAAGGCGGATACGGCACCAAAGGCGCCCCGGGCTCCTCTTTGTCCGGGAAGATCCGGTTTTGGGTCAGGAGGACGAGGATTCGGGCTCCTGGGCCGCGCCGAGCGTGCCCTCGATCACGGCCTCGGCGACCTTACGCATCGTGAGGCGGCGGTCCATGGACGTCTTCTGGATCCAGCGGAACGCTTCCGGCTCGGTCATGCCGTGCTCGGCCTGCAGCAGGCCCTTGGCCCGGTCCAGGACCTTGCGCACCTCGAGGCGCTCGCGGAGGTTGCCGACCTCGGATTCCAGGGTGGTGATCTCCTGGAAGCGGCTGACCGCCATCTCGATGGCCGGCACCAGGTCCGCCTTGGTGAACGGCTTGACCAGGTAGGCCATGGCGCCGGCGTCGCGGGCCCGTTCGACCAGCTCGCGCTGGGAGAACGCGGTGAGGATGACCACCGGGGCCAGCCGCTCGGCCGCGATCCGCTCCGCCGCCGAAATGCCGTCGAGGATGGGCATCTTGACGTCGAGGATGGCAAGCTCGGGGCGCTGGGCGGTCACCTGCTCGACGGCCGCCTCACCGTCACCGACTTCGGCCACCACGGCGTAGCCCTCTTCTTCCAGCATTTCCTTGAGGTCCAGGCGGATCAGCGCCTCATCCTCGGCGATAACGACTCGTAGCTGCTTCTGGCTCACGCTGACGAGAGTACAGGCAGCGGGTACATTTAGGGTCGGCCGGTCCGGACAACGGACAGCAGCCCCGGTAGACCAATCGGCAGAGTCCGCGGCCTCAAAATCCGTGCAGTGTGGGTTCGAATCCCACCCGGGGCACCTTTCCAGTCCATCGCGTTGTGCAGGTCCGATTATCATCGTGGCCATTTTGTCGGTGCCTGATGTCACGCTCCCGGTATGCGCGAACGGGTGGCGCGGGAGCGGGACCAGCCGCGCAGTCTGCGGGGCTGCCCGCGATGCGCGGCGGAGCCGGTGCTGCCGGAACCGCAGTGGGAGTACGCCTATCTGCTCGGGCTGTACCTCGGGGACGGATGCATCAGCGTGGGCGGAAAGCCGTCGAAGAACGTGTGGGTTCTCCGCATCTTCTGTGCCGATGCGTGGCCCGGCCTGCGGGCCGAATGCCAGGCGGCAATGAGCGCGATCAGGCCCGCCAACAAGGTGTCGCTGCGGGCGGGGACCGGCTGTACGGAGGTCATTTGTTATTCGCGTCACTGGCCGCATCTTTTCCCGCAGCACGGCCCAGGCAAAAAGCACAACCGGGTGATCGAGCTGGCACCGTGGCAGCAGGACATCGTCGGCGGCCGGCCCGGCGCGTTCGCCCGTGGGCTGTTCCACTCCGACGGCAGCCGGTTCATGTCCCGCGTCCGCCGGCCGCTGGCCAGTGGTGACCGCTGGTATGAGTACCCGCGTTACATGTTCACCAACGAGTCAGCCGACATCCTGCGCCTGTGCGGGCAGACGCTAGATCGGCTCGGTGTGGCCTGGCGTTACTCCCGCCGCAACACGATTTCGGTGGCGCGGCGGGAGGCGGTGGCGCGGCTGGATGAGTTTGTCGGGCCCAAGTACTGAGCCGTGGTCCCTTACAGCTGGATCTGGGGGTAGAGGGGGAAGCGGGCCAGCAGGTCGGCGCAGCGGGTGCGGCAGGCTTCGGCGACGGAGGCGTCGAGCTGGTGCTTGGCCTTGGAGCCGGTCTGCGGGGTGGTGGCGGCCAGGGCGGTGGTCATGATGTCGGCGACCTCGTCGAGCTGGGCGGGGCCCATGCCCAGGGTGGTGAGGGCGGGGGTGCCGAGACGGATGCCGGAGGTGTACCAGGCGCCGTTGGGGTCGCGCGGGACGGAGTTGCGGTTGGTGACCACGCCGGCCTCGATCAGCGCCGATTCGGCCTGGCGGCCGGTGAGGCCGTAGCTGGCGGCGACGTCGGCCAGGACCAGGTGGTTGTCGGTGCCGCCGGTGACCAGGGTGACGCCCCGGCGCAGCAGGCCCTCGGCCAGCGCCCGGGCGTTGGTGACGATCTGGCCCGCGTAGGCGGCGAACGCGGGCTGGCGGGCCTCGGCCAGCGCCACCGCCTTGGACGCGATGATGTGCTCGAGCGGGCCGCCGAGCACCAGCGGGCAGCCGCGGTCCACGAACGGCGCGTACTCCGGGGTGCAGAGGACCAGGCCGCCGCGCGGGCCGCGCAGGGACTTGTGGGTGGTGCTGGTGACCACGTCGGCGTGCGGGACCGGGTTGAGGTTGCCGGTGAGCACGCCCCCGGCCACCAGCCCGGCGAAGTGCGCCATGTCGACCATGAAGGTGGCCCCGACCTCGGCGGCGATCTCAGCCAGGCGGGCGAAGTCGGGGTTGCGCGGGTAGGCCGAGTAGCCGGCCACCAGGATCAGCGGGCGGAACTCGCGGGCCTGGGTGGCGATGGCGTCATAGTCGAGCAGCCCGGTCTGCGGGTCGGTGCCGTAGCTGGCCTGGTCGAACATCTTGCCGGAGATGTTCGCGCGGAAGCCGTGGGTCAGGTGCCCGCCCGCATCCAGGGACATGCCCATCATCCGCTGGGACCCGAACTGGGCGCGCAGCTGGGCCCAGGTGTCCCGCTCCAGGGCGTCCACGTTCTTGGCGCCGGCTTCGTCCAGGAACGGGCGCTCGACCCGCTTGGCCAGGATCGACCAGTAGGCGACGAGGTTGGCGTCGATACCGGAGTGGGGCTGGACGTAAGCGTGCTCGGCCCCGAACAGCGCCCGGGCGTGCCCGGCGGCGATCGCCTCGACCTCGTCGACCACCTCACAGCCGGCGTAGAAGCGGTGGCCGATCGTGCCCTCGGCGTACTTGTCGGACAGCCAGGTGCCCATGGCCATCAGCACCGCGGGCGAGGCGTAGTTCTCCGACGCGATCAGCTTGAGCTGACGGCGCTGGTTGGCCAGCTCGTCGCCGATGGCGCGGGCGATCCCGGGCTCAGAGGCCCCGATCACGTCCAGCATGGCGCGGTAGCCAGTGGAAACCTCGGAGCTGACGGTGGTGGTCTCGGTCTCAGCCATGCCTTCTTCTCCCGGGCAGACGGTCAGGAACGGGTGCCCAGGCGCGCGGCGAGCGGCAGGCCGCTCCCCGGTGGTGCTCCACCTCAGCGCCAGTCACGACCCGGGAGTGGACTCTACCAGCCACCCGGTGCGGGCGGTCGCCGCCGCCGCGCTCGCCAGGCCCGGGATCGCTGACAAATGTCATGCTGGGCAGCTGATCGGTGACCATGTTGTCCCGCGGGCCGAGTCTCTAACGTTGTTAGAGACAACGGTGACGGCGACGCGGACGGAAGCGGGATCATGAACACCTCGGGCACGGGAACGGTCTTCACGATCGGCTACTGGGTGGTGCTGGCCACGACGATCGCGTGCGCGGCCGGGGTGATCGGGTTCAACCTGACCGCCACCTACGCGTTCGCCTCGCCGGGCGGCGGCAACTCGGCGGCCACGATCTTCCTGGCCACCACGATGGCGGGGCTGGCCGCGGTGCGGCTGCGGGTGATGCCGGTGCTGGCCGCCGCGGCGGTGATCGTGGTGGCCGGAGCGGTCCTGCTGGCAGACAACGACGCCCACGGAATCCCGATCCTGGCCGGGCTGGTCACCGGGACCGGGCTGACCCTGGTCAGCCCGGCGCGGGACGCGGCCGGCCGCTGATCAGGCGATCGGGCGGGCGGTGGGCGGAATCGGCGCCGGGAGCGCGCTCTCGCCGGTCAGGTAGGCGTCCAGGCCGGCGGCGGCGCTGCGGCCCTCGGCGATCGCCCACACGATCAGGGACTGGCCACGGCCCATGTCGCCGGCCACGAACACGCCCGGGACCGAGGTCTGGTAGTGCTCGTCGCGGGCCACGTTGCCGCGCGGGTCGTACTCCACGCCCAGGTCGGTCAGCAGCTCGCCCTTCTCGGGGCCGGTGAAGCCCATGGCCAGCAGGACCAGGTCGGCCGGCAGGTCGCGCTCGGTGCCGGGCACCGGCTCGAACTTGCCGCCGGAGAACTCCACCTCGACCAGGCGGAGCGCACAAACATGACCGCTGTCGTCCGTGACGAACTCCTGGGTGGAGACGGCGTAGACCCGGTTCCCGCCCTCCTCGTGAGCGCTGGAGATGCGGTAGGTCATCGGGTAGGTGGGCCACGGCTGGTGACCCGGGCGCGACTCCGGCGGCCGCGGCAAGATCTCCAGCTGGGTCACCGAAGCGGCGCCCTGCCGGTGCGCGGTGCCCAGGCAGTCCGCCCCGGTGTCACCGCCACCGATGATCACCACGTCCTTGCCGCGGGCGTTGATGGCCGGGTCGCGTACCGTTCCCCCGGCCGCCGCCTCGTTGACCGCCCGGTTGGCCAGCGGCAGGAACTCCATGGCCTGGTGGATGCCGTCAGCGTCGCCGCCCGGAACCGGCAGGCCACGGCCCACGGTCGAGCCGCCCGCCAGCATGATCGCGTCGAACTGGGACCGCAGCTGGGCGGCGGTGATGTCGGTGCCGGCGGTCACGCCACAGCGGAATTCGGTGCCTTCGGCCCGCATCTGGGTCAGCCGCCGATCGAGATGCCGCTTTTCCATCTTGAATTCGGGGATGCCGAAACGGAGCAGGCCGCCGGGCGACTCGGCCCGCTCGAACACGGTCACGTCGTGCCCGGCCCGGGTCAGCTGCTGGGCGGCGGCCAGGCCGGACGGGCCGGAGCCGATCACCGCGACCTTCTTGCCCGTGCGCACCGTGGGCGGCTCGGGCTGGACCCAGCCCTCCTCCCAGGCCCGGTCGATGATCTCCACCTCGACCTGCTTGATCGTGACCGGGTCGGCGTTGATGCCGAGCACGCAGGCGGTCTCGCACGGCGCCGGGCACAGCCGGCCGGTGAACTCGGGGAAGTTGTTGGTCGCGTGCAGCCGTTCCGACGCCTCGTACCAATCGTGCCGCCAGACCAGGTCGTTCCACTCGGGGATCAGGTTGCCGAGCGGGCAGCCGGTGTGGCAGAACGGGATGCCGCAGTCCATGCAGCGCCCGGCCTGGCGCTCCAGGCGCCCGGCCGGGAAGTCGTGGTACACCTCACGCCAGTCCCGGATCCGCACGTCGACCGGCCGCCGGGCCGGCGTCTCGCGCGAAGTGGTCAGGAATCCTTTGGGATCGGCCATCGGGCGGTCGTCCTTTGCTTCCGTAGATAACGCTGGCTTGGCCTTGTTCGGCGGGACCCGGCGCCGTTGGCGGGTCCCGGGTTTTTGGGGGACCCGGCGCCGTTGGCGGGTCCCGCACCTGGGCGGCAGCCCACACGGACGGCCGCTGCCCAAGCTTCGGTGATGGTCAGCCGTGCGAGGCGGACATGACGGCCTCGTTCACGTCACGTCCCTCGCGCTCGGCCATCAAGGTCGCGCTGAGCACGCGCTTGTAGTCCTTCGGCATGATCTTGCCGAACCGGGACAGGGCGTCGTCCCAGTCCTCCAGCAGCTGGGCCGCCACCGGGGAGCCGGTCTCGGCCAGGTGCACTTCCACGGTGTCCCGCAGGAACACCTCGTCTTCGTTGTCGAGCGGGTCGAGGTCGACCATCTCGGGGTTGACCCGGTGGGCGGGCAGATCCAGCACGTAGGCGGTGCCGCCGGACATCCCGGCCGCGAAGTTGCGGCCGATCTGCCCGAGCACCACTACCCGGCCGCCGGTCATGTATTCGCAGCCGTGGTCGCCGACGCCCTCGGCCACCGCGACCGCGCCGGAGTTGCGGACGCAGAACCGCTCGCCCACCACGCCGCGCAGGTAGATCTCGCCGGCGGTGGCACCGTAGCCGATCACGTTGCCCGCGATGATCTGCTCGTCGGCGTCGAACCGCGCCTCCGGGTCGGGCGCGACGATCAGTCGGCCGCCGGACAGGCCCTTGCCCACGTAGTCGTTGGCGTCGCCAGCCAGCCGGAGGGTGACCCCGCGGGGCAGGAACGCCCCGAACGACTGGCCCGCGGAACCGCGGAACGAGATTTCGATGGTGTCGTCGGGCAGGCCCTCGGCGCCCCACCGCTTGGTGACCTCGTAGCCGAGCATCGTGCCGACCGTGCGGTTGACGTTGCGGACCGGCAGGTCGAGCCGGACCGGGCGGCCGTCCTGCAGGGCGCCCTCGGCCAGCTGGATCAGCGTGTTGTCGAGGGCCCGGTCGATGCCGTGGTCCTGGGTGGTGGTGTTGCGGCGGGCCGCGCCCTCGGGCAGCTCCGGCATGTACAGCACCGGCTCCAGGTTGAGCCCGTGGGCCTTCCAGTGCCCCACGGCCTCCTGGGTGTCGAGCATGCCGACCTGGCCGACGGCCTCGGCGACGCTGCGGAAGCCCATCGCGGCCAGGTACTCGCGGACCTCCTCGGCGATGAACTCGAAGAAGTTCACCACGAACTCGGGCTTGCCGGAGAACCGCTTGCGGAGTTCGGGGTTCTGGGTGGCGATGCCAACCGGGCAGGTGTCCAGGTGGCACACCCGCATCATGATGCAGCCCTCGACGACCAGCGGCGCGCTGGCGAAGCCGAACTCCTCGGCCCCCAGCAGGGCGGCGACGACCACGTCGCGGCCGGTCTTGAGCTGGCCATCGGCCTGGACCACGATCCGGTCCCGCAGCTTGTTGCGCAGCAGCGTCTGCTGGGTCTCGGCCAGGCCGAGCTCCCACGGCGTGCCGGCGTGCTTGAGGCTGGTCAGCGGGGCTGCCCCGGTACCGCCGTCGTGCCCGGAGATCAGCACGACGTCCGCGTGGGCCTTGGAGACGCCGGCCGCGACCGTGCCCACCCCGACCTCGGACACCAGCTTCACGTGGACCCGGGCGGCCGGGTTGGCGTTCTTCAGGTCGTGGATGAGCTGGGCCAGGTCCTCGATGGAGTAGATGTCGTGGTGCGGCGGCGGCGAGATCAGCCCCACCCCGGGGGTGGAGTGCCGGGTCTTGGCGATCCACGGGTAGACCTTGTGCCCGGGCAGCTGGCCGCCCTCACCGGGCTTGGCCCCCTGCGCCATCTTGATCTGCAGGTCGTCGGCGTTGACCAGGTAGTGGCTGGTCACCCCGAACCGGCCGCTGGCCACCTGCTTGACCGCGGAACGGCGCAGGTCACCGTGGGCGTCGCGGGTGAACCGGCCGGCGTCCTCGCCGCCCTCGCCGGTGTTGGACCGGCCGCCGAGCCGGTTCATCGCGATGGCCAGGGTCTCGTGTGCCTCGGCCGAGATCGAGCCGTATGACATCGCCCCGGTCGAGAACCGGCGGACGATGCTGGAGACCGGCTCCACCTGGTCGATCGGGATCGGCTCGCGGGTCCGGGGAGCGTCCACGCCGCGCAGCCGCATCAGCCCGCGCAGCGTCATCAGCTTGGCCGCCTGGTCGTCGACCAGCGACGTGTACTCCTTGAAGATCTCGTACCGGCGGGTGCGGGTGGCGTGCTGCAGCTTGAACACCGTCTGCGGGTTGAACAGGTGCGGCTCGCCCTCGCGGCGCCACTGGTACTCCCCGCCGACTTCCAGCCGCCGGTGCGCGGGCTGGTTGCCGCCCGCCGGGAACGCCCGGGCCACGCGGCGGGCCGTCTCGGTGGCCAGCACGTCGAACCCGACGCCGCCGAGCCGGGAGGTGGTGCCGGCGAAGCAGGTGTCGATGACGTCCTCGCCGAGGCCGACCGCCTCGAAGATCTGCGCGCCCGCGTAGGACGCGACCGTGGACACGCCCATCTTGGACATGATCTTCAGCAGGCCCTTGTTCAGCGCTTTGATCAGGCTGCTGGCCGCCTGGGCCTCGGTGATGCCCTCCAGCACCCCACGCCGGGCCATGTCCTGGACGGTCTCGATGGCCAGGTACGGGCCGACCGCGGAGGCGCCGAAGCCGATGAGCAGGGCCATGTGATGGCACTCGCGGGCGTCGCCGGCCTCCACGATCAGGCCGACCGTGGTGCGGGTCTTCTCCCGGATCAGGTGGTGGTGCACGGCCCCGGTGAGCAGCAGCGACGGGATCGGGGCGAGCTCGCTGGACGGCCTGGCGGGCTCGGCAGTGTTGTCCCCGGGGGGGACAACCCCCCCGCGCCCCCCCGATGAACTCGCATAGCCCCGGTCGGACAGCACCAGCAGGCGGGCGCCGTCCTTGATCGCGGCGGACGCCTCGGCGCAGATCTCGGCCAGCCGCTGGCGCAGCGCCTCTCCCCCGCCGGCCACCGGGTACCGGCCGTCGATCAGGTGAGCGGCGAAGCCGGGCATGTCGCCGTCGATGTTGATGTGGACGATCTTGGCCAGGTCGCTCTCGCTGATGATCGGGTACGGCAGCACCACCTGGCGGCAGGAGGCCGGCGACGGCTCGAACAGGTTCTGCTCGGGCCCGGTGGTGCTGCCCAGCGAGGTGACCAGCTCCTCGCGGATGGCGTCCAGCGGCGGGTTGGTGACCTGGGCGAACAGCTGGGTGAAGTAGTCGAAGAGCAGCCGCGGCCGATCCGACAGCACCGCGACCGGGGTGTCGGTGCCCATCGAGCCGATCGGCTCCGCGCCGGTCCGGGCCATCGGGGACAGGATGACCCGCAGCTCCTCTTCGGTGTAACCGAACATCTGCTGCCGGGTGACCATCTCGGCCGGGCCGGGCAGCTGCCGCTCGCGGGCGGGCAGGTCGTTCAGGTGCACCTGGCCCGCGTGCAGCAGCTCCTCGTAGGGGTGCTCCTCGGCCAGCGCCGCCTTGACCTCTTCGTCCTCCACGATCCGGCCCGCGCCGGTGTCGGCCAGGAAGATGCGGCCCGGCTGCAGGCGGCCCTTGCGGATCACGGTGGCCGGGTCGATGTCGAGCACGCCGACCTCACTGGCCAGGATGACCAGGCCGTCGCGGGTGACCCAGTACCGGCCCGGGCGCAGCCCGTTGCGGTCGAGGACCGCGCCGATCACCGTGCCGTCGGTGAACGCGATCAGGGCCGGGCCGTCCCAGGGCTCCATCATCGCCGCGTGGAACTGGTAGAAGGCCCGGCGGCCGGGGTCCATCTCCTCGTGGTTCTCCCACGGCTCGGGGATCATCATCAGCACCGCGTGCGGCAGGCTGCGGCCGCCCAGGTGCAGCAGCTCCAGGCATTCGTCGAAGCTGGCCGAGTCACTGCCGGAGGCGTCCAGGATCGGGAACAGCCGGTCCAGGCCACGCCCGTCCGCGCTGTCGGGGATCAGGCTGGTGGCCAGCATGGCCTCGCGGGCCCGCATCCAGTTGCGGTTGCCGCGGATCGTGTTGATCTCGCCGTTGTGGGCGATGTACCGGTACGGGTGGGCCAGCGGCCAGGACGGGAACGTGTTGGTGGAGAACCGCGAGTGCACCAGAGCCAGCGCGGAGCGGTAACGCTCGTCCGACAGGTCGGGGAAGAACGGCTCGACCTGGGGTGCGGACAGCATCCCCTTGTACACGATGGTCCGCGGCGACAGGCTGGCGAAGTACGTACCGGTCTCGTGCTCGGCCCGCTTGCGCAGGCAGTACGCCATCCGCTCGAGCTCGATGCCGCGCTGGCGGTCCTTACCGGCGACGAACAGCTGGGCCAGGTGCGGCAGCACCAAACGGGCGCCGCGCCCGCTGGCGTCGGGGTCGTGCGGGACGTCGCGCCAGCCCAGCACGACCAGGCCCTCGGCCTCGGCCAGCTCGGCGATGGCGGCCATGATCCGCTCACGCTTGGAGAGGTCGGCCTCCTCCTCGCGGGCGCCCTCCTCCTGGGCGGCGACCGCGGCGGGCAGGAAGGCCAGACCGGCCGCGTAGGAACCGGCGGGCGGCAGGTCGAAGCCGCACACCTCGCGGAAGAAGGTGTCCGGGATCTGGGTCAGGATGCCGGCGCCGTCTCCGGTGCCGGGGTCGCCGCCCTGGGCGCCACGGTGTTCGAGGTTGCACAGGGCGGTCAGAGCTTTGGACACGACGTCGTGCCCGGGTTTGCCGGTGAGATCAGCGATGAAGGCGACGCCGCACGCGTCATGCTCGAAGCTGCTGTCGTACAGGCCATGCTGGCCAGCGTGGGCGGCGGGCGCGGAGCTACGGATACCGTAGTCACGCGTCGTTTCTCTGCCGGCAGGCGCCATCAAAACTCCTGTCGTCGTCTCGTCTGCTCTCAGGTACTGCGGTCGGGACGGCGCTGGCCCTGCCGCGAAGGCCACCGGGGCGGCTCGCTGGCTACGCGAAAGTTACGCTCACATTACATCACCGGACGAATCCGGCCCAAGATCTGGACGGCTGCGAATATCCGCTGGCTAATCAGCGTTCCCACCAGCCAGCTTCGTAACCTTCAAGATCCAAAGTTAACGGGAGCGTACCCGGGAGGTTAACGGTAACAGCGCGGTGTCACAAGACCCCCGGGGGCCGGGCGTTTGCTCCGGATGAGCCGTGAGCGCGGCGCTCACAACGGAATCCGTAGCGGCTCCAGCCGGCCTGCGGAATCAGTTGCGGCGCGGTGGCCGGGCCTGGCCCCCGGGGCCCGGCTTCACCTGGCGGACGAGGCGCCGGGGGCGTTCCCGCGGGCGGTTTCGGCCCGGTGACCTGGGTCGCTGCGCACCAGCGGCGGCCCGATGACGTCGGGGCCATGCCGGTGCCGGGTCCGGTACAGATACGCGGCCGCGCCGACGATCGTCACGATCTCGGCCCACTGATCCACCCGCAACCCGGCCAGCTGCGGGGCCGGGCCGACGAGAAGCGATTCGGCAGCGCAGAGGCCGCTGAAGGTCAGCGCGAGCTGGAGTGCGAAGGCCCGCTCGCCGATCAGCGCGAACCGCCGCGCGGCCCACATCACGATGAGTCCGGCCACCACGCACCACAGCGTTTCGTACCCGAACACCGGTTCAAACGTGGCGAAGTTCTCATAACCGGCCAGCCGGTGGGCGGGATCGATCTCCACCGCCCAGGGCAACCCGGATGGCCGTCCGTAGGTGGCCTGGCTGGACCAGCCGCCCAGGTAGGCGACGGCCGCCCCCAGCGCGACGGCCGGGGCGGCGGCGCCGGCCATCGGGCCCAGCCGGATCCCGGCCCGGCGGCAGGCGATCCAGGCGCCGAGCGCGCCGAGCGCGATCGCGCCCGGCACCCCGATGGCGCCGTCCCAGGCGCGGGCGGCCGACCAGACGTGCGGGTGGGTCGGGAACAGGTGCCGGGCCAGGTCCACGGCCCCGCCCCCGATCGCTCCGATCAGGCCGAACGGCACGGCCCAGGCCGCCACGTCCAGCACCAGATCCGCGCGCCCGCCCGCCTTGACGTAGCGCTGGGCGGTCAGCCACACCGCGCCGATGATGCCGATCACGATGCACAGCGCGTAGGCCCGCACCGGTACCGGCCCGAGGTGCCACTCGCCGCGGGCCGGGCTCGGCAGGAACGCGACCGGTGAGTCCGTCTGCTTCAGCTCCCTGCGGAGGGCTGGGCTGCCGTGGGCTGGGCTGCCCTGGGGTGGGCGGCGCGGACCCCAGCGGCCAGGTCGGCGGCCAGGTCACGGACCGCGATCACCCCCGCGTCGAGGGTGGGGGCATTGAGCAGCCGCTGCACGAACGCGGAGCCGACGATCACGCCGTCGGCGAACCGGGCCACCTCGGCGGCCTGCGCGCCGTCCCGGACGCCGAGGCCAACCGCGACCGGCAGGCGGGTGCACTCGCGGACCTTGCCGACCAGTCCGGCGGCCTGGTCGCTGACCATGGCCCGGGTACCGGTGATGCCCATCAGCGAGGCCGCGTAGACGAAGCCGCGGCAGGCCGCGGTTACGGTCTGGATGCGCTCAAGGGTAGAACTGGGCGCGACCAGGAACACCCGGTCCAGGCCGTACTCGTCGGAGGCCTCGATCCAGGGTCCCGCCTCTTCCGGCGGCAGATCTGGGGTGATCAGGCCCGCGCCGCCCGCCGCGGCCAGATCCCGGGCGAACGCCGGAACGCCGTAGTGGTCGATGGGGTTCCAGTAGGTCATGACCAGGGCGGGGACGCCGGCGGCGGCCACCACTTCGACCGTGCGGAGCACGTCGGCGACGTGGGTGCCGCCGGTCAGGGCGGCGTGCACCGCCTCCTGGATGACCGGCCCGTCCATCAGCGGGTCGGAGTACGGCAGGCCGATCTCCACCACGTCGGCGCCGGCCTCGGCCATGGCCACTGCGGCCGCGATCGCCCCGTCGACGCTGGGGAACCCGGCCGGCAGGTAGCCGACGACGGCGGCCCGCTGCTCGGCGGCCGCCTTCTCGAAAGCCTGGCTGACAGGACTGACGGGTGTGGTCACAGCAGCCCCAGCCGTTCGGAGACGGTGGCCACGTCCTTGTCGCCGCGGCCGGACAGGTTGACCAGCAGGAGCCCGTCCGGGCCGAGCTCGCGGCCGATCTGCAGGGCCCCGGCCAGCGCGTGCGAGGACTCCAGGGCGGGGATGATCCCCTCGGTCCGGCAGAGCACGCTGAACCCGTCGAGCGCCTGCTGGTCAGTGATCGACCGGTAGCTGGCCCGCCCGGTCTCCCGCAGCCAGACATGCTCGGGCCCGACGCCCGGGTAGTCCAGGCCGGCCGAGATCGAGTGGGTCGGCAGCGTCTGCCCTTCGTCGTCCTGCAGCAGGTAGGTGCGCATGCCGTGCAGCACCCCGGCCGAACCGGAGGTCAAGGTGGCCGCGTTGCGGCCGGGCTCGGGGCCCTCGCCGCCCGCTTCACAGCCGATGAGCTGGACGCCGGTGTCGGGCACGAACGCGTGGAAGATGCCGATGGCGTTGGAGCCGCCGCCCACGCAGGCCACCACCGCGTCCGGCAGCCGGCCGACCTGGGCCAGCAGCTGCTCGCGGGCCTCGACCCCGATGATCCGCTGGAAGTCACGGACCATCATCGGGAACGGGTGCGGGCCGCCGACCGAGCCGATGCAGTAGTGCGTGGTCTCGACGCTGGCCACCCAGTCACGGAACGCCTCGTTCATGGCGTCCTTGAGCGTGCGGCTGCCGGACCGGACCGGGATCACCTCGGCCCCGAGCATGCGCATCCGGGACACGTTCAGCGCCTGCCGCCGGGTGTCCTCCTCACCCATGTAGACCACGCAGTCCAGGCCGAACAGGGCACAGGCGGTGGCGGTGGCCACCCCGTGCTGGCCCGCGCCGGTCTCGGCGATGACCCGGGTCTTGCCCATCCGCCGGGTCAGCAGCGCCTGGCCGAGCACGTTGTTGATCTTGTGCGAGCCGGTGTGGGTCAGGTCCTCGCGCTTGAGGAAGACCCGGCCGCCGCCCGCCTCGGCCGCGAACCGTGGCACCTCGGTGATCAGCGTGGGCCGGCCGGCGTAATCACGCAGCAACCGGGCCAGCTCGGCCTGGAACTCCGGATCGGCCTGAGCGGCCCGGTACTGCTCGGTCAGCTCGTCCAGGGCCGCGGTCAGCGCCTCGGGCGCGAAGCTGCCGCCGTAGATGCCGAAGTGGCCGGTGGCGTCGGGAACGGTCTGGCCGCCGGGGTTGCTCTGGCTCCCAGCGGTACCCGACGAGGTCGGGTGGCCGGTAGTGGTCATTGGCGGTCCGTCCGGAGGGCGGGGTGATTGGCCGCGGTCACCAGGTCAGCGACGGCCGCGCGGGCATCCTTGCCGGTGACCACGCTCTCCCCCACCAGCACCGCGTCGGCCCCGGCAGCGGCGTAGGCCAGCAGGTCATGAGGCCCGCGGACCCCGGATTCGGCGATCTTGACGATGCCCTCGGGGATGCGCGGCAGCATGGCCGTCACGGTGCGCCGGTCCAGCCGCAGCGTGGTCAGGTCGCGGGCGTTGACCCCGATGACCTTAGCCCCGGCGTCCAGCGCGCGCTCGAGCTCGGCCTCGGCGTGGACCTCGACCAGCGGCACCAGGCCGATCGACTCGGCCCGCTCCACCAGCGAGACCAGCGCGCTCTGCTCGAGCGCGGCCACGATCAGCAGCACCAGGTCGGCCCCGTAGGCCCGGGCCTCCCAGAGCTGGTAGGAGCTGACCACAAAGTCCTTACGGAGCAAGGGGACCTGCACGGCCTTGCGCACCGCGGCCAGGTCCTCCAGTGTCCCGTTGAACCGTCGCTTCTCGGTCAGCACGCTGATCACCCGGGCGCCGCCGGCCTCGTAGGCGGCGGCCAGCGCGGCAGGATCGGCGATCTCCGCCATCGCGCCCTTGGATGGGCTGGCTCGCTTGACTTCCGCGATCACGCTGACGCCGTCGGCCTTGAGCGCGGCGGCGCCGTCACGTAGTGACGGAGCCTTCGCCGCCAGCTCCTTGAGCTGTTCCAGGGAAACCCGCTGCTGCCGTTCGGCGAGATCAGCACGTACGCCGTCCAGGATCTCGTCGAGCACTGTCACGCGGTCCGCAGTCCCCTCAGGATCGACTGTGATGTTCTCGATGCTAGCGGGACCATGGATGCGGCCCGGCAGGCACCCCACGGTTACCGGTGTGCGCGTTCAGCGCCCGTTGCCGTGGTGTTCAGGGAATGTTACCCGGCTTACCCAGCGTGCGTGCCTGGGGTGGTCTGACCCGGGCTGGCTGGGGCGTCGAGGATGTAGCCGACGCCGCGGACGGTGCGGATCACGCTGGGGTCGGGCAGCTTGGCGCGGAGCTGGCTGACGTGGACGTCGATGGCCCGGCCGGAGGCCGGATGGCCAGGGGTGGACCGGCTCAGGATGGCTTGCAGGCGGCCGCGGCTCAGCACCCGGCCGAGGTGGCCGGCCAGCGCGGCCAGCAGGGCGGATTCGGCGGGGGTGAGGGCCGCCGTGGGCTCCGGGACCTCGGTCGCGGTAGCGGCGCGGGCCGGGCTGGGGGGCGGGGACGGCCGGGGGGCGATGGCGAGGACCCGGGAGACCAGGAGGCGGGGGCTGAACGGGCGCCAGAGGCAGGACTCGGCGGCGATTCGCAGGTCCCGGGGGCGCATGCTGGACGACAGCAGGAACAGGGTGGGCAGCCGGGACGGCGGGGGGTTGCTGGGCTGGTGGGACGACAGGGGACTCTGGGGCTGGTGGGTGCTGTGGGGTGGGGATGGCGGGGCGTTGCGGGACGAGTGGGTGAGCAGGCGGCGGAGCCGGCGGGCGTCAAGGCCGGGCATCGTGAGGTCGAGGACGGCGACCGAGGCGGCGCGGGCGGCCAGCGCGGCGGTGGTCTCGTCGGCGCCGGTGGTGATGGTGACGTGGGCGCCGGCGCGGGTCAGGTAGCGGCGGGCCAGTTCGGCGACGTCGGGGTCGTGCTCGGCGAGGAGGACGGCTAGCGCGGCGGTGGCGGGTTCCGGCGCGGAGGTGGCGGATCCGGACGCGGGGCGGGGGGCGCCGGCGGCGGGGTCAGCGGGGGGTGCGGCCACCAGTGGTCCCGGTCGGGCCGGCGGCTCCGGTGCTCTCGGTGGTCGCGGCGGGGCTGGGCTCGGGGGGCTCGGGCTCCAGGGTGGGGTCGTCGCCGCGGGTGATGGAATCCCAGAGGGCGGCCTGGTCGAGCTGGGAGGCCGGGACCGGGGCGGCGGGCGCGGCGCGGCCGGGGTGGTCCGGGCGGGTGGGGGTGGACTGGCGTTCGTAGCGGCCGGACATGACCGGCCAGCGGGTGCCGCGCCAGACGGTGAGCAGGCCGGCCACGATGATGGCGGCGGCGCCGGCGAACAGGGCGATGCGCCAGGGGACGCCGAGCAGCATCGTGTGGACCGAGGAGTCGCCGGTGACGACCGCGCCGGCCGGGGAGCCGGAGGACGCGCCGCCGGTGGTGGAGCCGGAGCCACCCGAGGCGACCGACGACGAGGTGCTGACCTTGGACGAGGCGGCGGCGATGACGCGGGCGGCGCTCAGCGAGCCGCTGGCGGCGATGACCGCGCCCACGCCGCACAGGGCGAGGATCGCGCCGGCCACCCGGCGGAGCAGGCCACGGGTGGCGATGATCGCGGCCAGGCAGGCCAGCCCGGCCAGCGCCAATGCCCCGGCCGCGGGCACCATGTCCTGGCCGGTGACGGTGATCGACTGGGACGGCAGCGGCCTGGGCTCGGTGTAGACGGCGCGGGCCCAGCCCTGGCGGACGGCCAGCAGGGCCAGCGCGGCGCCGGCCGCGCCGAGCAGGAGCATGAGCACGAACTCGCGCCGGGGACGGGCGGCCGCGCGGGAAGCCGGGGGGGCGCCGGTGGGCGCGGGGTCGTCAGCCATCCGCGGGGACGGGGTCGGGGCGCTGGCCGACGACGGCGTCCAGGCGGCCGGCGTCGAAGCAGGTGCGGTCGCCGGTGTGGCAGGCCGCACCCACCTGGTCGACCTGGACCAGGATGGTGTCGGCGTCGCAGTCCAGGGCGACGGACTTGACCCACTGCTGGTGGCCCGAGGTCTCGCCCTTGACCCAGTATTCCTGGCGGCTGCGGGACCAGTAGGTGCAGCGGCCGGTCGTCAGCGTGCGGTGCAGCGCCTCGTCGTCCATCCAGCCGACCATCAGCACCTCGCCGGTGTCATGCTGCTGGGCGACGGCCGGGAACAATCCTGCCTCGTCGCGCTTGAGGCGGCGGGCGACTTCTGGGTCCAGGGCGGACGGACGGGCGGCATCGCTCATGCGTGCCAGCCTAGCCGGGGCGTGGTGTCGCTACGATGCCCGGATGGGATACGCGCGCGACGAACGGCTCGGGCTGTGCAGCACGCTGACGGAGGTGGACCCGGACGCGCCGACGTTGTGTGCGGGCTGGACGGCGCGGGACCTGGCCGCCCACCTGGTGCTGCGTGAGCGCCGGATGGATGCCGCCGCCGGTATACCCGGCGGGCCGCTGGCCGGGCACACCGCGCGGGTGCAGCGGCGGCTGGCCGAGCACACCCCCTACACCGAGCTGATCGGCACGATCCGCAGCGGGCCGCCGAGGCTGTCGCCGTACCGCATCCCGGGCATGGACGAGCGGATCAACACCGTGGAGTTCTTCGTGCACCACGAGGACGTGCGGCGCGGGCAGCCGAACTGGAAGCCGCGGGAGCTGCTGGACGGGCTGTCCGACACGCTGTGGGACCGGCTCTCGATGGCCCGCTTCCTGCTGCGCAAGGTCCGGGTCGGGATGGAGTTCGCCCGGGAAGACGGGGAGGACTCCGGCTACCGGATGACGGTGCGGCGGGGCACCCCGGTGGTGACCGTGATCGGCACCCCCGCCGAGCTCACCCTGTACACCGCCGGCCGCCGCTCGGCGGCACAGGTGCGGCTGGACGGCACCGATGCCGCCGTGGAGATGGTGACCCAGGCCACCTGGCGACTGTAACCCCGCCGGAACGTTTTCAGGGTCTTCCTACGAACGCATCTCCCGCTTGAGCCGGGCCAGCTCGGCATCCACATCTTCGTGGGCAGCTGGCTTGGCGCTCTCCACGGTCCAGGCCGGCGCCGGGGCGATCTCCTTGGCGGGCTGAGCCGGCTCTTCCCGGACCTGGCGCTTGCGGGCGGTCTTCTCCTGCTTGACCTCGGCGCGGCGCTCGCGGGCGAGCTTGTACTGGCTGTGCGCCTTGACCGCGACGGCGATGATCAGCCCGATCACGAGCGCGATGACCGCCCACTCCAGCAGCCGGAAGACCGACTCGATGACAATGAAGGCGATCAGGGCGCCGAGCGCGATCATGACGACCTTTGCCCACCGCATCAGCCGCCCCCTTTCCGCGGCTTAACACGCCCTGAGGGGGCATGTACTAGCCACGAGTTTACTCGCGAGTGCGCGATACTGGGCAGCGCTGGCCCGGGTGGGATAAGGAGCAGAGCATGCACGCACTGGGTATCGACATCGGCGGGACCGGGATCAAGGCCGCGCCGGTCGACCTGGAAACCGGCAAGTTCGTGGCCGACCGGGTCAAGATCGCGACCCCGCGCCCGGCCGAGCCGGACGCGGTCGCCGACGTCGTGGCCAAACTCGTGTCCAGGTTCTCCTGGACCGGGCCGATCGGCTGCACGTTCCCGGGCGTGGTCATGAACGGCGTGACCCGGACCGCGGCCAACCTGGACAAGGCGTGGATCGGCGTGGACGGCCGGGAACTGCTGTGCAAGGCGACCGGCCAGGACATCCGGCTGATCAACGACGCCGACGCGGCCGGGGTGGCGGAGATGACGTTCGGGGCCGGTAAGAATGAGAGCGACACCGTGTTCATGGTGACGTTCGGCACCGGCATCGGCAGCGCGCTGTTCGTGGACGGCGTCCTGGTGCCGAACACCGAGTTCGGGCACATCGAGATCCGCGGCAAGGACGCCGAATCGCGGGCCTCCGAGCGGGCCAAGGTCTCGGGCGACCTGAGCTGGAAGCACTGGGCCAAGAACGTCAACGAGTACCTGGAGCACATCGAGGCGCTGGTGTCCCCGCAGCTGATCATCGTCGGCGGCGGTATCAGCAAGCAGTCGGACAAGTTCCTGCCGCTGATGACCGGGCTGCACGCGCGGGTGGTGCCGGCCGCGATGCTCAACGACGCGGGGATCACGGGTGCGGCGATGGCCGCCCATCCGGCGTCGGCTGCTCCGGTGCGGGCGGGCTCGGGGGTGACCAGCACGACCGTCCTGGTCCCGACCCCGGAGGGGCGGGGTGGCAGCGGGACCAGCGGTGACCAGGGCCTGCCGGGGTTCCCCGACCCGGGCCTGCCGCCCGCCTAGCTACCGGACAGGGCGGCCGGCGGCGCGCAGGGCGTCCTTGACCTGGCCGATGCGCAGGGTGCCGAAGTGGAACACGCTGGCGGCCAGCACCGCGTCGGCGCCGGCGTCGACGGCGGGGGCGAAGTGGCCGGCCTGGCCCGCTCCCCCGCTGGCGATGACCGGCACGTCCACCACCGCCCGGACCGCCCTGATCAGCTCGAGGTCGAAACCGGCCTCGGTGCCGTCGGCGTCCATCGAGTTCAGCAGGATCTCGCCGGCGCCCAGCCCGGCCCCGCGGCGCGCCCAGGCGACCGCGTCGATGCCGGTGCCGCGGCGGCCGCCGTGGGTGGTCACCTCGAAGCCGCTGGGCGGCGGGGTGGGCTCGGAACCATTCTGGTGCTGCCGCGGGCCGGGGCCGGTGTAGCGGCGGGCGTCGACCGACAGCACCACGCACTGGGAGCCGAACCGGCGGGCGGCCTCGCCCAGCAGTTCCGGGCGGGCGATGGCGGCGGTGTTCAGCGACACCTTGTCCGCGCCGGCCCGCAGCAGCCGGTCGACGTCCTCCTCGCTGCGCACGCCGCCGCCCACCGTCAGCGGGATGAACACCTGCTCGGCGGTCCGGCGGACCACGTCGTAGGTGGTTTCCCGGCCGCCGCTGGACGCGGTGATGTCGAGGAAGGTCAGCTCGTCGGCGCCTTCGGCATCGTAGGCGGCGGCCAGTTCGACCGGGTCCCCGGCGTCGCGCAGGTCGCGGAAGTTGACGCCCTTGACCACCCGGCCGGCGTCCACGTCCAGGCAGGGGATGACTCTTACGGCGACCGTCATCCGGAGACGGCTTTCAGCGCTTCTTCGAGGGTGAACGCGCCGGCGTAGAGGGCCTTGCCGACGATCGCGCCCTCGACGCCCGCTGGGACCAGGCCCGCGATGGCCCGCAGGTCGGCCAGGCTGGAGATGCCGCCGCTGGCCACCACCGGGCGGCCGGTGCGGGCGCACACCTCACGCAGCAGGTCCAGGTTGGGCCCGCGCAAGGTGCCGTCCTTGGTCACGTCGGTGACCACGTAGCGGGCGCAGCCGTCGGATTCCAGCCGGTCCAGCGTCTCGTAGAGGTCGCCGCCCTCGGAGGTCCAGCCGCGGGCGGCCAGCCGGGTGCCGCGCACGTCCAGGCCGACCGCGATCTGGTCGCCGTGGCGGCTGATAACCTCGCGGACCCAGTCCGGGTTCTCCAGCGCGGCGGTGCCGATGTTGACCCGGGTGCAGCCGGTGGCCAGGGCGGCGGCCAGCGATTCGTCGTCGCGGATGCCGCCGGACAGTTCGACGTTCAGGTCCAGGCGGCGGACGACGTCCTTGAGCAGTGGCGCGTTGGAGCCGCGGCCGAACGCGGCGTCCAGGTCGACCAGGTGGATCCAGTCGGCACCGGCCCGCTGCCAGGCCAGCGCGGCCTCCATCGGGTCGCCGTAGCCGGTCTCGGTGCCGGCCTCACCCTGGACCAGCCGCACCGCCTGGCCGCCGGCCACGTCGACCGCGGGGAGCAGGGTGAGTGTGGTGCTGGCCGTGCCGGCTGTGCCGGCTGTGTTGGCTGTGTTGGCTGTGTTGGTCATCGGATTGTTTCCAGCCAGTTGGTCAGTAGGGTGGCGCCGGCGTCGCCGGACTTCTCCGGGTGGAACTGGGTCGCGGACAGCAGGCCGTCCTCGACCGCGGCCGCGAACGGTTCGCCGTGGGTGGCCCAGGTGACCTGGGCGCTCGAGTCCCGCAGGAGGCCGGCGCGGGCGTAGCGAAGGCCGTAGGAGTGCACGAAGTAGAAGCGGGTGCCCGGCCCGATCCCGGCGAACAGGGTGGACCCGGCCGGGGGTGAGACCGTGTTCCAGCCCATGTGCGGCAGCACCGGCGCTTCCAGCCGCTCCACCGTGCCGGGCAGCAGGCCGCAGCCCTCGGTGCGCTCGCCGTGCTCCTCGCCGGAGGCGAACAGCACCTGCATGCCGACGCAGATGGCCAGCACCGGGCGGCCGCTGGCCAGCCGCTGGGCGATGAGCTTGTCGCCGCCGACCGAGCGCAGCCCGGCCATGCAGGCGGCGAACGCGCCGACCCCCGGGACGACCAGGCCGTCCGCGTCCAGGGCGGCGTCCGGGTCAGCGGTCACGGTGACGTCGGCGCCGACCCGGGCCAGGGCCCGTTCGGCCGAGCGGAGGTTGCCCGAACCGTAGTCCAGGACGACGATTTCCGGTCTCGGGCCGGAGCTCACAGGACGCCCTTGGTGCTGGGGATGCCGCCCGCCCGCGGGTCGGGGGCGACCGCGCTGCGCAGGGCCCGGGCCATCGCCTTGAACTGGGCCTCCACGATGTGGTGGGGGTTGCGCCCGTACAGCACCCGGACGTGCAGGCAGATCGCGGCCGAGAACGCCATCGACTCGAACACGTGCCGGGTCAGCGTGGTGTCGTAGCTGCCGATCAGCGGGGCCATGTGGTCCGGCTCCTCGTGCACCACGTAGGGGCGGCCGGACAGGTCCACCGCCGCCATCACCAGCGTCTCGTCCAGCGGGATGAGGCTGTTGCCGAACCGGGTGATGCCGGACTTGTCGCCGAGGGCCTCGCGCAGCGCCTGGCCGACCGCGATCGAGGTGTCCTCGACCGTATGGTGGGCGTCGATCTCGGTGTCGCCCTTGGCCCGGACGGTCAGGTCGAGCCCGCCGTGCTTGCCGAGCTGGCTCAGCATGTGGTCGAAGAACGGCACGCCGGTGTCGACCTCGACCACGCCGATCCCGTCCAGGTCCAGCTCGACCAGGATCTGGGTCTCGTGGGTGAGGCGCTCGACGCGCGCCTTCCGCTCGCGGTTCACTCCGGTACCACCTCGTTGAACGCCTCTCTGAAGGCCGCCATCTCCTCGGCCGTGCCGATCGAGACCCGCAGCCAGCCGGGCGGCCCGACCTGCCGGATCAGCACGCCGTGGTCCACCAGCTGCCGCCAGACCGCGTCCCGGTCGGCGAACTCGCCGAACATGACGAAGTTGGCGTCGGAATCGGCCACGCTCAGGCCGCGGTCACGGAGCCAGGCCACGCAGTCGTCCCGCCCCGCCCGGAGCGCGTCCACACTGGCCAGCGGGTCCTGGGCGTGGGCGAGGGCGGCGCGGGCGACCGCCTGGGTCACCGCCGACAGGTGGTAGGGCAGCCGGACGATCAGCATCGTGCGGACCAGCTCGGGGCTGGCCGCCATGTAGCCGACCCGGGCGCCGGCCATCGCGAACGCCTTGGACATGGTGCGGGTGACGACCAGGCGCGGGTACTCCGGCAGCAACGTCAGCGCGCTGGGCGTGCCGGTCCGGCGGAACTCGGCGTAGGCCTCGTCGACCACCACCACGCCGGGGGCCGCCGCGCAGACCGCCCGGATCACGTCCAGCGGGAGCGACGTGCCGGTCGGGTTGTTCGGGGAGGTCAGGAACACGACCTCGGGGCGGGTGTCGCGGATCTGGGCGGCCGCCTTGTCCGGGTCGATGCTGAAGTCGTCCTCCCGGCACGCCGCGAACCACTCGGTGCAGGTCACCCTGGCGATCAGCGGGTGCATGGAGTACGACGGCTCGAAGCCGAGGGCGGCGTGGCCGGGGCCGCCGAAGGCCTGCAGCAGCTGCTGGATGACCTCGTTGGAGCCGTTCGCCGCCCAGGTGTGGGCCGCGGTCAGGCCGTGGCCCAGGTAGGCGGCGAGGTCCTCGCGCAGGGCGACAGCGTCGCGGTCGGGGTAGCGGTTGAGGCCGCCGGCCACCTCGGCCACCGCGTCGGTGATGGCCCGGGCCACCCGGGGGGTGGGCGGGTAGGGGTTCTCGTTGGTGTTCAGGCGGACCGGGACGTTGAGCTGGGGGGCGCCGTAGGGCTCGAGGCCGGCCAGGTCGTCGCGCAGCGGGAGGCCGGTCGCGGCGGCGCCGTCGCTGGGGGCGAGGGAGCTGGGGGCGCTGGCGCTGGCGGCGCTGGCGCTGGGGGCGCTCATTTGGGGACCCGGACCCGGACGGCGGCGACGTGGGCGGCCAGCTGCTCCTCGCCGCCGAGGGCGTCGATGTACGGTGCGGCCGTCGCCAGCCCCTCGCGGCCGCACTCGATCACGTTGACCAGCTTGAGGAACGGGAGCACGGTGAGGCCGGCCGCGTGCCGGGCGGTGCCGCCGGTCGGCAGCACGTGGTTCGACCCGGCCAGGTAGTCGCCCAGCGAGACCGGCGAGTAGGGCCCGGCGAAGATCGCACCGGCGTTGCGGACCCGGGTCGTGACCTTGCCGGCGTCCTCGGTCTGCACCTCCAGGTGCTCCGGCGCCCAGGCGTCGGACACCGCCAGGGCGGCGTCCACGTCGCGGACCAGCACGTAGGCGGACTGGCCGGACAGTGCCTCCTCGATGCGCTCCCGGTTGAGCTGGCCGGGCAGCTGCTTGGCGAGCTCGGCGTCGGTCCGTTCGGGCAGGTCCGGGTCGGAGGTGATCAGCAGGGTGGCGGCCAGCGGGTCGTGCTCGGCCTGGGCAATCAGGTCGGCGGCCACGAAGGCCGGGTCGGCGGTGTGGTCGGCGATGATCGCGATCTCGGTCGGGCCGTTCTCGCCGTCGGTGCCCACGACCCCGCCCAGCAGCCGCTTGGCCGCGGCCACGTACACGTTGCCGGGGCCCGTCAGCACGTCGGCCGGCGCGCAGGCGTCGGTGCCGTACGCGAACATGGCCAGGGCCTGCGCCCCGCCCACCGCGTGCACCTCGTCCACGCCGAGCAGCGCGCAGGCGGCCAGCACGGCCGGGTGCGGCAGGCCGCCCTGGTCGGCCCGCGGCGGGGAGGCCACCGCGACCGACGGGACGCCCGCCACCTGGGCGGGCACCACGTTCATGACCACCGAAGACGGGTAGGCGACCAGCCCGCCTGGCACGTACACCCCGGCGCGGGAAACCGGCACGTAGCGGGCGGTGACGGTCAGGCCGTCGGCCGGGGCGACCGTGTTCTCGGCGGGCGGCAGCTGGGCCTCATGGACCAGGCGGGCCCGCCGGGCGGCCTCCTCCAGGGCGCGGGCGACGGCCGGGTCGAGCGCGCTGAGCGCGGCCTCGAGCGCCTCGGGGGGAACCCGGGTCGTCTCCAGGTCCACGCCGTCGAACCGGGCGGTGTACTCGCGGACCGCGGCGGCACCGCGCTGGCGTACGTCTTCGCACACCGGGCGGATCTGTTCGGCCGCCGCGGCCACGTCCAGCGTGGCGCGGGGCAGGATGCCGGACAGGCTGACGCGGCTCAGGGCGGCCGCGTCGCGGTCACGCAGGTCGATGCGGTCGATACGGGGAATCACCCGCTCAGTCTACGGAGAGGGGCAGGTGGGGGCGGCGGCGTCGTCCACAATGCGGACACGGATGGGCGCGGACGGTGGGCGGCGGGGAGTTACCGGCCGGGGTTGGTGGGGCTGGGGCTGCCTGGACTGCCGGGGGTGCTGGGGTCGCTGGGGTTGCTGGGGTCGGCTGGGGTGGTGGGGCGGCTGGGGCCACGGAAGTACGCGACCGCTTCCGGGATGGCGATGACCAGGGCGGCGACCACCGGCCAGAACAGGATGGCACCCTTGGAGCCGAGCGACAGCGAGGCGTGCAGGTGGGTGCCGGTGGGGCTGGTCAGCAGCCGGTGCTGGAACGCGGCGTGCCCGTAGTTGTCGCCGATCCACGCCATCAGCGCGGCCGCGGCCAGGCCGCCGAGGATCAGGCCCAGCGCGGCGGGCGCGCCCCGGCGGCGGACCACCAGCAGGTAGCCAGCGATCCCGGTCAGGAGGCCGCCGAGCGCGGCGATGAGGGCGAACCAGGCGTCGGCGGCGATGAACGCGGTCGTCTCCGGGTTGACCAGGCCGGCGCCGCCGCGGCTGACCACCTGGGCCAGGGCGCGGGGAGCCAGCACCGCCCAGAGATAGCCGGCCGGGACGCCGAAGACCGCGGTGGCGACCAGGACGGCCAGGAAGATGACGACGGCGGCGCGGGCGGCGCGAGGGGCGGGGAGGCGGTGGCGGGCTCGCTGAATTTTTTGTGACTCTTGGTGCTCACCGGGCCACTGCGACTGAGCGGGTTGCTGCGGCTGGCTGGATGCGGGGGGCTGGTGTGACGGGCTGGGCGCGGGGCCGGAAGACGGCACGGGGTCGTGGGAGTTGGTGTCCACCAGGGTCAGGCCACGCCCTCGACGAACAGGAGCCGGCGGCCGAGCGCGACCGGCCGGATCGCCAGCGCCGGGGCGTACTCGGGGGACGCGTACCACTCTCGGAGCCGGGCCATGTCGGGGAACTCGAGGATGACCACCCGCTCGTTCAGGGGCCAGTCCCCCTCGGGTACCTGGGGCCGCGCGCCGCGGGCCAGGTACCTGCCCCCGTACTGGGCGATGGACGCGGCCGCCAGCTCGCGGTAGCGGGCGGCCTGCTGCTCGTCGTAGATCTCGACTTCGGAGATCGCGTAGGCGGCCATGCGTCCATTCTTCCCCCGCGGTGGAGTGCTCGGGCCACGCCGGCGGGCCAGCTGGCCGGTGGGCTGGGGCCCGGCGGCGCGCGGGGGCTAGACCGGGCCGTCGTCGGGGACGTAGTGGCGGCTGCCGTCGGCGGGGTCGGTCCAGACGCGCATGATCGTGCCGCTGGAGGGATCACGGAAGCGTTCGGCGGTGGGGACCCAGCCGGGCTGGGGCTGAGCCACCTGGGCGTGCCGTTTGCGGCGGCGCGGCCGGCTGGGAGCGGCGGCGTCACTGCCCGGACCGTCCGCGCCGCCGCCCGCGCCGCCGGACAGGGCGACCGGAGGCAGGTCGGCCAGGGCCACCGCCGCCTCGTCGGTGTAGGCCGCGCCGAGGACGACGCCGACCCGGCGGCGCAACTCCTCGGTGTCCATCCGCCCGGCCGCGTAGTGCTCCCGCAGCACGGCGACCAGGCGGTCGCGGTCGGCGTCACCCAGCAGCGAGCGCCGCTCCCCCGGCACGGTCAGGCCGACGGTGACGCCGGGCTGACCACGACGGCGGTGCCGTAGGCGACGATTTCCGTCAGTCCCTGACCCATCTCCGAGGAGTCGAACCGCATCGCCACCACACCGTTGGCCCCGAGCAGCCGGGCATTCTCGATCATGCGGTCCACGGCGTGGCGGCGGCTGTCCTCCAGCAACTGGGTGTACTCCCTCACCTCGCCCTGGCGCAGCGCCTTGAACCCGGCGCTGATCGACTTGACCGCGCCCATGCTGCGGACGACCAGGCCGAACGCGACCCCGAGGTCACGCTCGACGGTCACGGCGGGCAGTTCGAACGCGGTGGTAACCGGAAAAGAAGCTGCAGAAGTCCCCGTTGATTCCGTCATGGTCGGCAGTACATCGGGCGCTGCCGGACCTGTCAACGGGGGCGCGCCGGTGAGCCAGCCACCCCCGGCGGCGGTACTCCGCAGGCCGGGTGACGACGGAACCACCCAGGAACGTTTTCAAAAAAAATAGTGCTGAGGGTGAGGGCGACCGCGACGGCTGCTGGCAAGGTCATTTGCCGGTCTGGCAAAATTCGGAGCATGGCTGACCTGGAGCGAGTGCTCAGCGACGTCGGGCCGCGGCTGCGGGCGCTGCGGCAGCGGCGCGGCACCACGCTGGCCGAACTGTCCGCCGCGACCGCCATCTCGGTCAGCACACTGTCCCGGCTGGAGTCCGGGCGGCGGCGGCCCAACCTGGAGTTGCTGCTGCCGCTGGCCGAGGCGTACGGGGTGCCGCTGGACGACCTGGTGGGGGCGCCGGCCACCGGGGATCCGCGCATCCATCTGCGGCCGCTGAACCGGTACGGGCGGACCATCGTGCCGCTCACGCGGCGGCCGGGCGGGGTCCAGGCGTACAAGATGGTCATCCCGGTCCCGGCGGAAGCTGAGCCACAGCAACCGGACCTGCAGGTGCACGAGGGCTACGAGTGGATGTACGTGCTCAACGGGAAACTGCGACTGGTGCTCGGGCAGCAGGACCTGGTGCTCTCCCCCGGCGAGGCGGCCGAGTTCGACACCCGGGTGCCGCATTGGTTCGGGTGCGCCTGCGACGAACGGGCCGAGTGCGAGCCGGTGGAGTTCCTGTGCCTGTTCGGGCGGCAGGGGGAACGCGCTCACCTGCGGGTCCGGCCCAAGGCCACCGAGGCCTGACCGGGGCGCGCGGGCGTGGGGGCAGGGGTCTCCCGGCTCAGGCGGCGGGCTCGATGGCGTGGAGGTCGGGGAGGACCGAGATCAGCGCGTCCAGGGTGGCGTCGTCCCATGGGCCCCGCGGCGCCAGCAGCACGTGCTCGATGCCCAGCGCGGCCAGGCCGTGCAGGTGAGCCACCGTGTCCTTAGCGCCCGCGCCCACGTCGAACGGGGAGGCGATGGTCTTCTCGATCTCGGCGTAGTCGCGGCCCTCGGCCGCGCAGTGCTCGCGCAGCACCCGCAGCTTGTGCTCGATGTTGTCGGCGAACTGCGAGCCGGGCAGGTCGAACAGGCTGCAGGCGTCGGCGTACCTGGCCACCAGGCGGAGCGTCTTTTTTTCGCCGCTGCCGCCGATCACGATCGGCGGGTGCGGCCGCTGCAGCGAGTTCGGTGAGTTCAGCGTCCGGGCCAGGTCGTAGTGACGGCCGCGGTAGGGCGAGTCGTCGTCGCGCCACATCTGGTGGGCGATCTGCAGGGTCTCCTCCAGGCGCTCGAACCGCTCGGCCAGGGGCGGGAACGGGATGCCCAGGCCTTCGGCCTCCCAGGCGGTCCCGGGACCGGCCGGCTCGGGATTCCAGGGCGCGCCGGCCCCGATGCCGAACACGGCCCGGCCGCCGGAGAGCACGTCCAGCGCGGTTACCGTCTTGAGCAGCACGCCCGGGTGACGGTAGGCGACCGACGTGACCAGGGTGCCGAGGGTGGTCCGCCGGGTCTGCCCGGCCAGGAACGAGAGCGTGGCGTAGGCCTCGGTGATGGGGGCTTCGGGCGGTTCGCCGGTGACCCGGATCTGGAAGAAGTGGTCCATCACCCATATGCTGTCGACCCCGGCCTCGTCGGCGGTCCGGGCGATCCGGGCCACGGTGGAGCCGAAGTCGGTGAGCGGGATGGGCCAGGAGAAGTTGCTGATGCTGATGCCGACCTTCATGGCGGGCGCTCCCGGGATAGTCGTTAGCCAGGCAACGAATCTAACATCAATCTTGTGAGCCGGCTAACGGATTTCGGCGCCGCCCGCTGAGCGCTCAACGCTCAACGCTCAACGCTTAGCGCTTAGCGCTTAGCGCTTAGCGCTTAGCGCGCTCAGCGGCCATGACCTACGCTTAGCGGGCCATGTCCAGTGATCAGCCCGCCGACGAGCCGCGCCAGCCGCCGGGCGGCGACTTCCAGGCCGCGTTCTGGTCGGCCAAGCACGCGATGGCCCTCGCCTCGGCCGCCGCGTTCTCCCGGCACGGGGTCCACGAGGGGCAGCAGTTCATCCTGCGCCGCCTGTGGGCCGACGACGGGCAGACCCCCGGCCAGATCGCCAAGGCGCTGGGGCTGGCCACTTCCACCGTGACCCGGGGCGCCACCCGGATGGAGGCGGCCGGGCTGCTGGCCCGGGAGCCGCACGAGCGCGACCGTCGGCTGGTCCGGCTGCGCCTCACCGCCCGCGGGCGGGCCCTGGAGAAGGACATCGACGCCGAGATGGGTAAGCTCACCAACCGGGCGCTCGGGTCGTTCGGGCCGGCCGAGCGCGCCGCCGTGATCGAGGCGCTGGAGAAGATCCGGGCCAACCTGGAGGGCTAGCTGGCCCGCTCACCGGGAGGGCTGGGCCGCCCGCTCAGGTCAGCTCAGCTCACGCAGGCCGGGCCCAGCAGCTGCTTCAGATCGCCGAGCAGGGCCGGGGAGTTGGCCACCCGGAACTTGTCGTCCAGCCGGACCACGGTGGTCCGCTGGTTACCCCGCAGCCTCAGCTGTACCTCGGTCGGCCCCGCATGGGTCATCAGGACCTCCTTGAGCTGCTCCACCACCGGCGGGACGCACCGGGTCAACGGCATCGACACCACAAAAGGGCCGCCGTCGCTGGTCGTCATGTCGGGGACGGTGACGTCCATCGCGATCAGCTTGGGCACGTCGTCGCGCCGGTCGATCCGCCCCTTGACCGTGATGATCGCGTCCTCCGCGATCGAGGTCGCGTACAGCTGATAGGTCGCCGGGAAGAACAGCACCTCGACGGCGCCGCCCAGGTCCTCCAGGGTGGCGGCCGCCCACGGGTTGCCCTGCTTGGTGACCTTGCGCTGGACGCCGGACAAGATGCCCGCCACCTTGACCACCTGGCCGCCGTCGCGGCCGTTGCTCTGCGGCCGCTCGCTGGTCTCCTCGGCGCTGAGCAGGTCGGCCAGTGAGCAGTCGGCTTCCCGGGCGAGCAGGTGCTCCACGCCCAGCAGCGGATGGTCGGAGACGTAGAGGCCGAGCATCTCGCGCTCGAAGCTCAGCCGGGTCGCCTTGTCCCAGTCGTCGCCCTCGGGGATCGGCACGTCGAAGAAGGCCTCGGTCTCGTCGTCCCCGCCGAACAGCGAGTCCTGGCCGATGGCCTCGTTGCGCTTGATGTCGATCACCGAGTCCACGGCCTGCTCGTGCACCATGACCAGGCCCTTGCGCGGGTGGTCGAACGAGTCGAACGCGCCCGCCTTGATCAGCGACTCGATGACCCGCTTGTTACAGACCACGGTCGGGACCTTGCGCAGGAAGTCGGAGAAGCTGGTGAACGCGCCCTTGGACTTGCGGGTGGCCACGATCGCGTCGACCACGTTGACGCCGACGTTGCGGATGGCGGCCAAGCCGAACCGGACGTCCTCTCCCACCGCGGTGAACGTGGCCACCGACTCGTTCACGTCCGGCGGCAGCACCTTGATCCGCATCCGGCGGCACTCGTTGAGGTACAGCGCGGACTTGTCCTTGTCGTCACCGACCGAGGTGAGCAGCGCGGCCATGTACTCGGGCGCGTAGTTGGCCTTGAGGTAGGCGGTCCAGTAGGACACCAGCCCGTAGCCGGCGGTGTGGGCCTTGTTGAAGGCGTAGCCGGAGAACGGCACCAGCACGTCCCACACGGCCTGGATGGCCTTGTCGGAGTAGCCCCGCTCCCGGCAACCCTGCTGGAACGGGCCGAACTCCTTGTCCAGGATCTCTTTCTTCTTCTTGCCCATGGCCCGGCGGAGCAGGTCGGCCTGGCCGAGCGAGTACCCGGCCAGGATCTGCGCCGCCTTCTGGACCTGCTCCTGGTAGACGATCAGGCCGTAGGTGGGCTCGAGGATCTCCTTGAGCGGCTCTTCCAGCTCAGGGTGGATCGGCGTGATGTCCTGCAGGCCGTTCTTGCGCAGGGCGTAGTTGGTGTGCGAGTTGACGCCCATCGGGCCCGGCCGGTACAGGGCCAGCACCGCGGAGATGTCCTCGAAGTTGTCGGGCTTCATCAACCGGAGCAGCGACCGCATGGCCCCGCCGTCCAGCTGGAACACGCCCAGAGTGTCGCCCCGGCCCAGCAGCTCGTAGGCGGGCTTGTCGTCCAGCGCCAGGTCGAGCAGGTTGATCTTGGTACCCCGGTTCTTCTCGATCGCGGCCACCGCGTCGGCCATGATCGTGAGGTTCCGCAGGCCCAGGAAGTCCATCTTCAGCAGGCCGAGGCCCTCGCAGGTCGGGTAGTCGAACTGCGTGATGACCGCGCCGTCGGTGTGCCGGGTCCACACCGGGATGTGATCGGTGATGGTCTCCGCGCTCATGATCACGCCGGCCGCGTGCACCCCGGGCTGGCGGATCAGGCCCTCGATGCCCCGGGCCTTGTCCATGACCTGCTTGATCTCGGCCTCGGACTCGTACAGCTGGCGCAGCTCGCCGGCCTCGTTGTACCGGGGATGGCTGGGGTCGAAGATCCCCGACAGCGGGATGTCCTTGCCCATCACCGCGGCCGGGAACGCCTTGGTGATCCGGTCACCCAGCGCGTACGGGAAGCCGAGTACGCGGGTGGAGTCCTTGATCGCGGCCTTGGCCTTGATCGTGCCGTAGGTGACGATCTGCGCGACCTTGTCCGAGCCCCACTTCTCGGTGACGTAGCGGATGACGTCGGCCCGGCCACGTTCGTCGAAGTCCACGTCGATGTCGGGCATGGACACGCGCTCGGGGTTGAGGAACCGCTCGAAGATCAGGCCGTGCTGGAGCGGGTCCAGGTCGGTGATGCCGAGCGCGTAGGCCACGATCGACCCGGCCGCCGATCCGCGGCCGGGGCCGACGGCGACACCGTGGTTCTTGGCCCACATGATGAAGTCGGCCACGACCAGGAAGTAGGCCGGGAACCCCATCTGGCAGATGATGTCGATCTCGTAGCTGGCCTGCCGCTTGTGGTCCTCGTCGTAGCCGGCGGGCCAGCGGCGGTCCATGCCCTTCCACACCTCGGCGCGGAACAGGTCGGCCTCGCTGTCGAAGCCCTCCGGGATCGGGAACCGCGGCATGAGGTTGACGAAGTCGAACATGCCGGTGGTGTCGACCCGGTCGGCCACCAGGAGCTGGCTGTTGCGGCAGCCCTCCTGCCAGAAGTCCGAGCTGTCGCCCGAGTACATCTCGGCCGCGGACTTGATGTAGTAACCGCTGCCGTCGAACCGGAACCGGTCGGCGTCGGCCAGCGTCTTGCCGGTCTGGATGCACAGCAGCAGGTCGTGCGAGACCGAGTCGGATTCCCGGGTGTAGTGCGAGTCGTTGGTCACGACCGGCGGGATTCTGAGCTTCTTGCCGATCTCGACCAGGCCGTCCCGGACCCGGCGCTCGATATCCAGCCCGTGGTCCATCAGCTCCAGGAAGTAGTTCTCCTTGCCGAAGATCTCCTGGTACTCGGCGGCCGACCTGAGCGCCTCGTCGAACTGGCCCAGCCGGAGCCGGGTCTGCAGCTCACCGGACGGGCAGCCGGTGGAGGCCATCAGGCCCTCGGCGTGCTCGGCCAGGATCTCCTTGTCCATCCGCGGCCACTTGACCAGCCAGCCTTCGGCGTAGGAACGCGAGGACAGCTTGAACAGGTTGTGCAGGCCGGTCCTGTTCCGGGCCCAGATGGTCTTGTGCAGGTAGGCGCCGCTGGCCGAGACGTCATCCTTCTTCTGGTGCGGCTGGCCCCACAAGATCCGCTTGGTGTTGGTGCGGCTCTCCGGCGCGACGTAGGCCTCGATGCCGATGACCGGCGTGATGCCCGCGTCCTTGGCCTGGCGGTGGAACTCGGCGGCGCCGTACATGTTGCCGTGGTCGGTCATCGCGACGTGGGTCATGCCCTGCCGCTCGACCTCTTTGAACAGCTCCTTCAGGCGGGCGGCACCGTCCAGCATCGAGTACTCCGTGTGCACATGAAGGTGTGCGTACGGCTGACGGGTCGCGGGTTCCGCCATGGGTTGAGCCGCCTCCTTCGGGCATGCTGCGCAGAGCCCGTGAATGCCGGGGCAAACGGGCGTGCGTCATCGTTCCGAACGGTGCCGGGGGGAAGGCGGCACGTGTCTCGCCTCGCCGGAGAGAGGAGCAATTCCGCCCTGAGGGGACCGTGCCGACCCGGTGATCCGAGCCTACATCGCGGGGCCCGGTCCCCGGCTCCGCACACGCCGGAGCCGGAGGAAAGGGCGCGGAATTCCGGTTGCGGCGAGTGGGTCACGGTTCGCCTGGTTACGGAGCGCACATAGGGGCGTGCTCCTGGCTGAGCCGTGCTGTCAGTCGAAATTATTATCGAATCACTGGACATAGGTTGATGATAGTTGGTAGGTTTGTCGAAAACTAGTGCGAGAAGGCCTTCCGGGGAGGTGGCGCTGGTGCGGGGGATCACGGGTGGCGCTGACCGGCCGGATTTAAGCGGTGACGGCTGGGACGACACGGCGAGCTGGTACTCCCAGGACCCGCTGGACAGCTCCTGCCCGCCGGAGTTCGTCGGCGTTCCGCTGGCCGAGGTCTTCGCTGCCGCCCGGGTGCCGGTCTCCCCGGCTGGCCCGGCCGCCGGGTTCGCGGCCAAGGCGCCGCTGGACCTGGCTCTGCCGGGAGTGGCGCTGGCGTCGTTCTGCTCGGAAGCAACCGGCGACGACGGCCGTTGCCGGGGCGCTTCCGACGATGAGCTGATCGGCGCGCTCAAGGCCTGGCAGCGGATCGAGTCGTGGGCGTCCGCCCGCAGGCTCGCGGTCACCGCCGAGCTGATCCGGCGCCGCCCAGAGCCCGGCTGCGAGCCCGAGGGTCCGGCCGCGCTACCGGCGGTCTGGGAGAAGTTCTGCCCGGACGAGCTCGGCGTCGCGATGGCCATCTCCGCCCACGCCGCCGACAAGAAGCTCGCGCTGGCCTACGACCTGGCCGGGCGGTTGCCGGGGACGGCCCGGGCGCTGCTCGAGGGCGCCATCGACGAGTACAAAGCGCAGATCATCTCCGAAGCCACCCGGACGCTGGACGCGCGCGGAGCCGCCGCGGTGGAGGCGCTCGTACTGCCCGGCATAGAGGCCAGGACCCCAGGGCAACTGCGTGCCGCACTGGCTCGGGCCATCCTGACGGTGGACCCCGAAGCCGCCCGGCGCCGCCGGGAACAGGCCGAGAAGGACGCCCGGGTCGAGCTCTGGCGGGAGGACGCGGGTACGGCCGCGCTGTGCGGGCGGGACCTCCCGCCCGCCGAGGCGCTCGCCGCCGACCAGCGCATCACCGCCTACGCGCGTGAGCTGAAGGCCTCCGGGCTGGACGGCACGATGGATCAGCTCCGGGCACGCGCGTTCCTCGACCTGGCTCTCGGGGTCGACTCGCGAGTCAAGGACTCCCCGCCCGGCGAGGGCACTCCCCCGGCCGCCCGCAAACCCGCCCGCGGCACCAGAGCCAACGTCAACCTGACCGTGCCGCTCGGTACCGTACTCGGCTTGTCAGAACGTCCCGGCGAAGTGGCCGGGTTCGGCGCGGTCGACCCGGACGTGGGCCGCCGCCTGGCCCGCGACGCGGCCGCCGACCCGCGGAGCACCTGGTGTGTGACCGTGACCGATCAGCACGGCCGGCCCGTCGGCCACGGCTGCGCTCGCCCGGCGCGGGCCAGCCCGGATGACCGCTCGCCACCCGGCGAGCCCAACGGGTCCGCGCCGCCCTCCGCACCCCGCCGGTCCGGCCACTATGGGCGCTGGCGGCTGCGACTGGGCACCGGGCGGGAGTTCGTGGTGGACATCGGCCCGGTGCCGGTCACCGACTGCGACCACCGGCTCGAATCGGCCGGTTACCGGCCCCCGGCCCGGCTGCGGCACCTGGTGGAGATCCGGGACGGTGAGTGCACCTTCCCCACCTGCCGGCGGCCCGCCCGGCGGTGCGACTTTGAGCACGCGGTGCCCTGGGATCAAGGTGGCCGGACCTGTGCCTGTAACGCCGGGCCGCGCTGCCGCCATCACCACCAGGCCAAGCAGGCCACGGGCTGGCGGCTCGACCAGCGCCGGCCCGGTGAGCACACCTGGACCACCCCGTCGGGCCGGTCCTACTCCAGCGGCCCGGCGACGTACCCGGTCTGATCGGCCCCGGACCGCTCAGCTCTCGGCCTGCAGCACGTCGAGCGCGTGCTGCAGGTCGGCCGGGTATTCGCTGCGGAACTCCACCCAGCGCCCGTCGACCGGATGATCGAAGGCCAGGCTGACCGCGTGCAGCCACTGCCGGTGCAGACCCAAATGCTCGGCCAGCACCGGGTCCGCCCCGTACAGCAGGTCGCCCACGCACGGGTGCCGGATCGCGGACATGTGCACCCGGATCTGGTGGGTGCGGCCGGTCTCCAGGCCCACGTCGAGCAGGCTGGCCGCGCGAAACGCCTCGATCGTGTCGTAGTGGGTCACGCTCGGGCGGCCCTCGGCCACCACCGCGAACCGGCCATCCCCGGACGGGTGCCGCCCGGTCGGGGCGTCGATCGTGCCCCGCAGCGGATCCGGGTGGCCCTGGACCAGCGCGTGGTAGCGCTTCTCGACCTCGCGCTCGCGGAACGCTCTTTTGAGCACGCTGTAGGCCTGCTCGCTCTTGGCCACCACCATCGACCCGGTGGTGTTCGCGTCCAGCCGGTGCACGACGCCCTGCCGTTCGGCCGCCCCGCTGGTCGCGACGGCGTGCCCGGTCGCCTGCAGGCCGCCGATCACGGTCGGGCCGGACCAGCCCGGTGCCGGGTGCGCGGCCACCCCGATCGGCTTGTCGACCACGATGATGTCGTCGTCTTCGTACAGGATGTTCAGGCCTTCGACGGCCTGCGGCGGCTCCACCGGCCGCGGCGCCGGGAGGGTGACCTCGAGCGGTTCCCCCGCCGAAACCCGATCCGACTTGGCCGCCGGGCGGCCGTCGACCAGCACCATCCCGTCGGTGATCAGCTCGGCGGCCCGAGACCGGGACAGGCCGAACATCCGGGCCAGCGCCGCGTCGAGGCGTTCACCGTCCAGGCCGTCGGGAACCGGCAGATAACGCTGATTCGCGGCCATCCGCGCCATCCTTGCCGTCCCTGATATCTGCGCTCTCCGCCGGGGCGCCATCCTCGGCCTCGGCCGCGGGGCCGTCGGCCAGCGACTCCCGGCCTTCCCGGGTGCCGTCCATGCGCAGGCCCATGACGGCCAGCAGCACCGCCAGCACGCCGCCGCAGACGATGGCCGAGTCGGCCAGGTTGAACACCGGCCAGTGCGGCAGTTCGATCCAGTCGACCACGTCGCCGCGGAACACCCCGGGCGACCGGAAGATCCTGTCCGACAGGTTCCCGGTAGCCCCGCCCAGCAGCAGGCCCAGCGTGATAGCCCACGGCAGGCTGCGCAGCTTGCGGGCGGCCCGCACGATGTAGATGATCACCGCCACCGCGATCGCGGTGAACACGATCGTTATCGACGTGCCGATGCTGAACGCCGCCCCGCTGTTCCGCAGCAACAGCAGCGTCAGGAACCCGCCGAGCAGCCGGATCGGCGCATGATGGACCAGCGTGTGCACCACCACGATCTTGGTCACCACGTCCAGCGCCAGCACGAACAGGGCGACGCCGATGACCACCGGGAGCTTCCCGCTCCGGGGAGTGCCGGTGCCGTCCTCTGGCTGGCTCGCGGCCGCTGGCTGGCCCTCGCCCGTTACCTGCGTTCTTCGCGCTGCTTGCACGTCACGCACAGTACCGCGCGCGGGAACGCTATCAGCCGCGCCTTCCCGATCGGCTGCCCGCAGGATTCGCACACTCCATATGATCCCGCATCGATGCGGGCGAGCGCCTTCTCGGTTTGCTCCAGCAGATTCCGCGCGTTGCTGGTCATGACGAATTCGTGCTCGCGCTCGAAGGTCTTGACCCCCGCGTCGGCCTCGTCGTCGCCGTCGTCACGCAGTCCGTTGTCCAGGCGGTCGGCGATCTGCGCCTCAGCCTCGGCGATGTCCGCCCGCAGCCCCGTGGCGTCTTCTTCGAGCATCTGCCGGACCTCGGCGACCTCGGAGCCGGTCCACGGATCTTCGCCCGGGCGCACCGGAAGAGTGGCGGCCTCGAACCGCGGAGCAGTGGCCATATCGCGCCTCCACAACGGGCGATAGATGATCGTAAATGTGAACGGTCAACGGAGGATAAGCGGCTTCTGCCCACCTCTGCAAATAGAAATTCGATGGGCCTGCCACACCGGATGCAGCCTGCGCCGATTCGTTCGGTCACGCGGCCCGATAATGCGTCTCGGTGCGGGTCGCCGGTCGGATATTCTGGGAGCCTGCACGGCATCGATGGGGACAGCTGCCGCTGTGCGCCTGCCAGGAGCGAACCGGGGACGGTGTGAGCCCGGGGCCAGGCCCAGTGGACCAGATCACCCCGGAGCCGCCGGAAGAACCGCCCCACCGGATAACCGCGGGGCGCAGTAGACCCGGCCGCAGGATCCTCGAGCGGGCCGCCCCGCCACCGGAGATTTATCCGGAGCACTGGCCGCGGCCAAGGAGGGTGGTACCGCGGGACCGCCGCACACGCGGGCGGGCCTCGTCCCTCCAGCAATATCCCACCGGAACGAGCATCAGCCGGAATTGCTGGAGGCACCGCACCATGTCGCAGGCATCTGACCTATCCCCGGACGCACCGCGTTTCCCCGGGCTGCCGGCGCAGATCGACCTGCCCGCGGTCGAGCGCGAGATGCTGGGCCGCTGGGAGTCGTCGAACGTCTTCGAGCACTCGGTCAAGCAGACCGAAGGCGGCCAGCCCTGGACGTTCTACGAGGGCCCGCCCACCGCCAACGGCATGCCGGGCGTGCACCACGTCGAGGCCCGGGTGTTCAAGGACGTGTTCCCCCGGTTCAAGACCATGCAGGGCTTCTACGTGCAGCGCCAGGCGGGCTGGGACTGCCACGGGCTGCCGGTCGAGGTGGCCGTCGAGCGCGAGCTGGGCATCTCCGGCAAGAAGGACATCGAGGCCTACGGCATCACCGAGTTCAACGAGCGCTGCCGCGAGTCGGTGCTCCGGCACGTGGACGCATTCACCACGCTGACCGAGCGGATGGGTTACTGGATCGACCTGTCCAAGGCATACCGCACCATGGACCCGGCCTACATCGAGTCGGTCTGGTGGTCGCTCAAGCAGATCTTCGACAAAGGCCTGCTGGTCAAGGACTTCCGGATCAGCCCCTACTGCCCCCGCTGCGGCACCCCGCTGTCCGACCACGAGATGGGCCAGCCCGACGTCTACCAGACCGTCCGCGACCCGTCCGTCACTGTGCGGTTCCCTCTGGTCAGCCTGCCCGACGGCGCGAACCCGGCCCTGGCCGGGGCCGACCTGCTGGTCTGGACGACGACACCGTGGACGCTGGTGTCCAACACCGCGGTGGCCGTGCACCCCGAGGTCACCTACGTGCTGGCCCGCCGGTCCAGCGATGGAGACCGGGTCGTGCTGGCCGAGGCGCTCATGCCGCGTGTCCTCGGCGAAGGCTGGCACGTCGCGGCCCGGTTCCCCGGCCAGGACCTGCTCGGGGCCACCTACCAGCGACCGTTCGACCTGGTCGAGATCCCTGACGCCCACATCGTGCTGCCCGGTGACTTCGTGACCACCGAGGACGGCACCGGCCTGGTGCACCTGGCCCCGGCCTTCGGCGCCGACGACATGCAGGTCACCCGGGCCCACGGGCTGCCGGTGGTGAACCCGATCCGGCTGGACGGCAAGTTCCAGGACAGTGTGCCCATCGTCGGCGGCATGTTCTTCAAGGACGCCGACCCGCGGCTGGTCCAGGAACTGGCCGACCGCGGGCTGCTGTTCCGGTCCGAGCCGTACGAGCACAGCTATCCGCACTGCTGGCGCTGCCACACGCTGCTGATCTACTACGCGCTGCCGTCCTGGTACGTCCGCACCACCGCGGCCAAGGACCAGTTGCTGGCCGAGAACGAGAAGACCAACTGGTTCCCGCCGAACATCAAGCACGGCCGTTACGGCGAGTGGCTGCGCAACAACGTGGACTGGGCGCTGTCCCGGACCCGGTACTGGGGCACGCCGCTGCCGCTCTGGGAGTGCGGGAACGACCACATCACCTGCGTCGGCTCGCGAGCCGAGCTGGCCGAGCTGACCGGCCAGGACCTGTCCGGCCTGGACCCGCACCGGCCGTTCGTGGATGAGATCACGTTCGGCTGCCCCGACTGCGGGACGGTCGCCCGCCGGGTCCCGGATGTCATCGACGCCTGGTACGACTCGGGGTCGATGCCGTTCGCCCGGCACGGGGCGCCCTGGCACAACCAGCAGGAGTTCGAGCGCGCGTTCCCGGCCCAGTTCATCTGCGAGGCGATCGACCAGACCCGTGGCTGGTTCTACTCGCTGATGGCGGTCAGCACGCTGGTGTTCGGGCAGAACTCCTACGAAAACGTGGTCTGCCTGGGCCTGGTCGTCGACGAGGACGGCCGCAAGATGAGCAAGCACTTCGGCAACATCCTCGAGCCGCTGCCGCTGATGGAGCAGCACGGCGCGGACGCGCTGCGCTGGTTCTTCGCCGCCTCCGGTTCCCCGTGGTCGACCCGCCGGGTCGGGCACGCGACGCTGGACGAGATCGTCCGCAAGGTGCTGCTCACCTACTGGAACACGGTGTCGTTCCTGACCCTGTACGCCAACGCGGCCGCCGCCGACGGCAACGCCTGGGGCCCGGACCGGCTCAGCGAGGCGCCCGCCCCGGCCGGGCGCCCGGTGCTGGACCGCTGGGTGCTGAGCGAACTGCACACGCTGGTGCGCGACGTCACCGACCTGATGGAGGGCTTCGACACCGCGGGCGCCGGCCGCCGCATCGCGGGATTCCTGGACGACCTGTCCAACTGGTACGTGCGCCGGTCCCGGCGCCGGTTCTGGGAGGGCCCGCGCACGCCGGCATCGTCGGCCGCGTTCGCCACGCTGTACGAGTGCCTGGAGACCGTCACCCGGCTGATGGCCCCGATCACGCCGTTCCTCACCGACTACGTGTGGGGCGCGCTGCGGACCGCGGACGAGCCGGAGTCGGTGCACCTGGCCCGCTGGCCAGAGGCCGACCCGGCGCTGATCGACGAGCAGTTGTCGGCCGAGATGGCACTCACCCGGCGGCTGGTCGAGCTGGGCCGGTCGGCGCGGGCCACCGCCACCGTCAAGACCCGGCAGCCGCTGGCCCGGGCGCTGGTCGGAGCGGCCGGATTCCCGTCGCTGTCCGATGAGCTGCGGGCGCAGGTGGCCGAGGAGCTCAACGTGCACACGCTGGAGCCGCTCTCCTCGGTCGGCGGGGATCTGGTCGACTACACGGTCAAGCCGAACTACCGCGCGCTCGGGGCCCGGTTCGGCAAGAAAACGCCCGCGGTCGCGGCCGCCATCAGCGCGTCCGACGGTGCGGAGCTGGCCGCTGCCCTGCGGCAGACAGCGCAAGGCGAGACCGGCCAGGCCACGATCACGGTGGACGGCGAACCGGTCACGGTCGGCCCGGACGAGGTGATCGTGACCCAGACGCCCAAGGAGGGCTGGACGGTGGCCAGCGACGGCGGTGAGACGGTCGCGCTGGAGACCTCCCTCACCCCCGAACTGCGCCGGGAAGGCCTGGCCCGGGAGGCGATCCGCCTCATCCAGGACGCACGTAAGAGCGACGGCCTGGACGTCACCGATCGCATCCGGTTGTGGTGGGACACCAGCAACCCGGAGCTGGCCGCCGCGCTGGAAGAGCAGGGCACGCTGATCGCCAACGAGGTACTGGCCATCGGCTACCAGCCGGGTCGTCCCCCGGCCGACGCCGGGGCAGACGCATTCGAGCATCGCGACGCTGGCCTCGGCCTGAACTTCTGGCTGGCCAGGGCGTAGCCGTTGATCTGGCGCGGGCGGGTGGCCGCTCACCCGCGCCGGGCCGCGTCCGGCTCGGGCCTCATCGATTTTTTGGAAAATCTGAACTTCGCCGGCGGCCCGGCCAGCTCGTGCGGGGACCCCGATGGCCGGGCGGGCAGACCGCACTGATCCGGTGGCGGCTCAGGCGGATTCCCCGCTATTCGTCCTCGTCGCCGTCCGGCTGGCAGGCCCGGCACGGGGTGCAGCCCGATTCCCGGGCCCGCTCCACCGGCATCCGCTGCAGGTCGTTCTCGCCCATGAAGCGGATCAGGATGCAGTCGCTGCGGTGGTACCGGGGCACGCCTGGGACCACGGTGACCAAGTCCTGGTCCTGGTCCGGCAGAGACGATCCTGACCCGGATCCGGCGTCGCCCTGAGCGTTGTCCTTGCTGTCCTTATCGTCCTCGCCGTTGCCTGTGGCCTGGTCACGGTCCGGGGACGCCAGGGTGGGCTGTTCCCGGGTCGCGGCGGCTTCCGCCGGGCGGCCGTCGCCGCCTTCGCTGGTGCCGGAACCGGTGGCTGGATCGGCGGCCGGGCGGGCGGCCGATGGGGCAGCGGCCTGCTCGGCCGGGCGCTGGGCGTCCCCGGCATCGTTGTCGGCCGGCCGGTCCGCGCTCGGCTCACCGCTCGGCGGCAGGGGCTCGGCCGGCCCGGCCGGGCGCTCCGGCTCTCGTGGCCGGTCCGCTGGGGTCTTCGGGTCCCCCCGGCTGACCAGCAGCTTGTCGGGCCGTGCGGGTGCGGGCCGGGCCGGTGCGCGCTGGGTGGGCTCGGCCGGTGACGGCGCGGGCTGGCTGGTGCGGGTGGTCTCCCGCTCCGGGCGCCCGGCTTCTCGCTCCTGGCGGCCGGCTTCCCGGATTTCGGCCGCGTTGAGGTCCATCCGGGTCGGCTCGGGGTCGGCGAACGGCTGGTCCCGGCGTCCGCGGTCGGCCCGCTGCCGGTCAGCTCGGTCCCGCTCGGGCCGATCCCGCTCGGGCCGGTCCTGGCTCGGGCGCGCGCGGTCCTGCTGCCCGGCGTCGCGCAGGTCGGCCGTCGTCCAGTCCATCCGCGTGGGATTCGGGTCGACGAACGGCTTGTCCGCAGGCTGGCGATCTGCCCGGTCCCGGTCCGGCCGGGCCGGCTCGGAACGCTCTCGCTCCTGCCGTCCCTTGGCCTGGATGTCGGCCGCGTTCAGGTCCATCCGGGTCGGCTCGGGGTCCGCGAACGGCCGGTCCGGCTCGGCCGGACGTCGCGCTGGACGTGGCGGCGCCGGCTGCCCACGGTGCTGGTCGTCGGGCCGGTCGCTGGGGCGGTCGTCGGGCCGACGGCGCTCGGCGTCACCGGCGAACTTCTCGTAGCCGGCAAAGTCCCTGGTCGCGGGCTGCTTCCCACGGTCGAACGGGGCTTCCCGCAGGCGATCCGGTGGCGTGACCGCCCTTCCGTAACCGGGGCCGTCGGCGTAACCGGCGCCCTCGGCGTGCTCCCGTGGGTAGCCCCGGCTCGCGCTGGCCCCCGCGCCGACGGCGCTCGCAGCCGGCTCGGGCACTTCATCCCGTTCGCTGGTGTAACCGTTGGCCTCGGTCTGCCCGCTGGCGATGCCGTCCGGCTCGCGGCCGAGCAGCTCGGCCCGGTTGACGATGGCCCCGATGATCAGGAAGAGAAGCGCGACGGCGCAGACCGCGATGGAGATGTAGATCAACAGCAGCTTGCTGGTGATTCCCCCCGCGACCAGTAGGCCGAGCCCCACGACGACCAGCGAAGCGCTGAACCTGATCACAAGCGCTCTCCCAGAACGCGCGGCCCCCAGCCGCCCTAGTCGTCGCAGCGTCCCAGGCGGCGCCGCTTCATATGGACAAAAAAATCCCCGCGACCCGGTGCTGGAGAGCTACCGGGCCGCGGGGGTGAAACTTAGCGGCGGTCGTGCGCCGGAGCGCCGTCGGCACCGTGGAAGCCTGCGTGCTGCACCTCGGGCACCGAGTACTGGCCGGTCGGCTGGGCGCCGTTGCGCGGGGTCGGCTGGCCCAGGCCCGCCGGGATGGCCGGCGGCTGCGGCGAGGAACCCATGGTCGGGAACGCGCCGCTGTCGGTGACACCCGCCTCGAGGTCGCGGAGCTGGCCCTCCAGGTACGCCTTCAGCCTGCTGCGGTACTCGCGCTCGAACGCCCGCAGGTCGTCGACCCGCCGCTCGAGCTCCTCGCGCTGCTGGACCAGGGAGCCCATGGCCTGGCGGTGCCGCTCCTGGGCGTCCCGCTCAAGGCTCTCGGCCCGGGCCCGGGCGTCACCGGTGATCTGCTCGGCCTGGCGGCGCGCCTTGGTCAGCACCTCGTCCGCCTCGCGGCGGGCGCGGCCCAGCGTCTCGTCCGCCTCGCGGCGGGCGTCGGCGATGGCCTGGTCGGCCGTCTGCTGGGCCAGGGAGAGCACGCGCGCGGCGGTGTCCATGTTGTCCTCAGCCGGCGGCATCGAGCCCATCATCACGGGCTCAGGCTGCCGCTGCGGCGGCTCTGGCCGCTGCGGCTCCGGAGGCATCATGTCCATCTTGGTTTCCGCCAGCGGTGAGCTCAGCGCGGGCACGGAGGACTTGCCTCCCCGCAGGCTCTCAGCCAGCTTCGCCCGGAGCTCTTCGTTCTCCTGGATCAGCCGGTCGAGCTCGGCCTCGACCTCGTCGAGGAAGGCGTCTACCTCTTCCTCGTCGTAGCCGGGCCGGAGCCTGGTCGTACTGAACTGCTTATTCCGCACATCCGCGGGCGTCAGCGGCATTATGTCTCCTCGGCGCGCTTGGCTGTGATGCTCAGACGGTACTACCCGATCAGATCCTAGGTACTACTACATCCAGCAGGATCAAGATCACAATGAACAGCACCATGAAGCTGAGATCAATGGCTACTGTACCTATGCGCAGGGGGCGTATGTAGCGACGTAGAAATTTTAGTGGTGGATCAGTGGCTGTGAAGATGCCTTCGGCGAGGATCAGCAGGATCCCCCGGGGCACCCACTGCCGCGCGAACATCTGGATCCACGAGATCACCATGCGCGCGATGAGGATGACCAGGTAGATGGTCAGCACGTAGTACAGGACGACCTTAAGGATGCCCATGGCGGCTTCCTAGCCTGGGTCTGGCACCGCCGGCCGCTTCGAAGCTGGTCCGCATCACACCGTCACTGGTAGTCCGTTAGCTCTGGTTGAAGAACCCACGTTCCGCGATGCGAGCCTTGTCCTCAGCCGTCACGTCGACGTTGGCGGGAGAGAGCAGGAAGACCTTGTTGGTCACCCGTTCGATGCTCCCGTGCAAGCCGAAGATCAGGCCTGCCGCGAAGTCGACCAGACGCTTGGCGTCACTGTCGACCATCTCGGTCAGGTTCATGATGACGGGGATTCCCTCGCGGAAGTGTTCCCCAATGGTACGTGCTTCATTGTAGGTCCGAGGATGCAGCGTCGTGATCCGCGCGAGGTCGGTCGTCTGACGGGCGCTCTCCTGGCGCACCGGCGACGACAGGAAGCCGTTCTGCCCCGGCCCTGGCTGCCCGTCGAGATCATCCGGCCCGTCGAAACGATCCGGCTGCTCCTCGAACTCCTCGTACTCTTCGTACGACTCGTACCCGTCCTGGTAGCGGTGTTCGTCCTCCACGAGGCCGAGGTAGACCGCCATCTTGCGCATTGCGCTGGGCATCCGTCAGTCCTCCGTCGTGCCTGTTTGGCAGCCCCCCGGCGCTTGACCCAGAAGTTTTACCATCTGGGTCCCCCCGCAACTCCGACTGCGAATCCATTCCCGCACGCTGCCGTGCCGCAAGCCCATTTGAAGCTCACGCGAGGGACATTACATGACAGGAGGCTTTCGATCGCCGAGCAACGCCGTACCAATTCGCAGGTGTGTCGCGCCAGCCTTTATGGCCTCTTCCAGATCACCGCTCATGCCCGCGGAAATCATCGTCGCCGCAGGCCTGACCGCCCGTACCGCGGCCGAGCAGGCCGCCAGTCCGGCGAACGCCCCGGCCGCGGGCACGCCGAGCGGCGCGACCGCCATCACTCCGCCCAGGAGCAGGCCGCCGGTGGTACCGCCTGTGTCATTTGTCTCACTGGCCTCGGCCGCAATGGCTTCGGCCAGGCCGGTCACCTCGCTCGGCGGGGCCCCGCCGCGGCCGGCGTCGCCGTCGGGCCCCCCCAGGTTGACCTGGATCAGGGCGGTGATCACCCGCTGCCGCCGCCGGGCCGCCTGGCCGAGCGCGCGGACCAGGCGTAGCCGGTCCACCGAGTGGACGAAATCCGCGTAGCGGGCGACGCTGGCCGCCTTGTTGGTCTGCAGCTGGCCGACGAAGTGCCAGCGCAGGTCCAGATCGGCGCAGGCCTCGGCCTTGGGCGCCGCCTCCTGGTCGCGGTTCTCGCCGAAGTCCCGCTGCCCGAGTTCGTACAGCAGGCGCACGTCGGCGGCGGGCCGGGTCTTGGTCACCGCGATCAGCGTGATCTCGTCGCGGGACCGGCCCGCCGTGGCGCAGGCGGCGTCGATCCGGTGCCAGACTTGCGCCAGCCGTTCCGCCAGCTCGGCCCGGCGAGCTTCGGGTGGCTCGCTCACCGGGGACCGCCGGTCACCAGAGGTTGGTCACTTGAGGAAGTCGGGCACGTCCAGGTCGTCATCTTCCTCGAAGATGACCGGGCGCCGACGGGTGGTGGCCACGTCGAACACCCGCGCGGCCGACGCGCTGGCACCGTTCTGGCCGGCGCCGCTGCCCCGGCCCGAGCCGGCCCCGCCTGAGCTGTCTGCGCCCTCGGCCGCCGGGGTCCCGCTGACCGACGCCTCGTGGTCTCCGGTGTCCTGGTCCGTGCTGCCGTCGGCCGCCGCCTCCGGCGCAGCCAGGTCGCCGCTGGTCACGTCGCCGGCTTCGGCCGGGTTGTTGGCGGCCAGCTCACTGGCGCTGAGCACGGGCGGCGCGGCCGGAGAAGCCTGCTCCTGGTCCTCGATGACGCTGCCCGCCACCACCGGGTCGGAAGCGGCCGGGGTGGCCGCCTCACCGGCGGCGAACCACGGCATGGTCTGCTCGCCGGCCTTGGCCGGATTGGGCCGCGCCGGGCTGGCGGCCGAGCTGTAGCTGGCGGCGGGACTGGCCGCCGGGGCCGCGTAGCCGCTGGCGCCCGAGCTGGACTGGCCCGTGGGGCTCGTCCCGTTGGCCGGGCGCGGCGGGGTGTTGTCCCGGCTGGGCGCGGCCGCCCGGTCGCCGATCGCCGCGGTGTTGAGGCCGCCCGCGGCCGACGCGGTCCGGCCCATCAGGTTCTCGTCGAAGCCGGCCGCGATCACGGTCACCCGCACCTCGTCGCCGAGCGCGTCGTCGATGACCGCGCCGAAGATGATGTTGGCGTCCACCGCCGCCGAGTTGGAGACCAGCTGGGCGGCCTCGTTGATCTCGAACAGCCCGAGGTCGGAACCACCCTGGATCGACAGCAGCACGCCGTGGGCGCCATCGATGCTCGCCTCCAGCAGCGGGCTGGAGATGGCCATCTCGGCCGCCGCCACCGCCCGGTCGTCGCCCCGCGACGAGCCGATGCCCATCAGGGCCGAGCCCGCGCCGGACATGACCGACTTCACGTCGGCGAAGTCCAGGTTGATCAGACCGGGCGTGGTGATCAGGTCGGTGATGCCCTGAACACCGGAAAGGAGCACCTGGTCGGCCGCCTTGAACGCATCCAGCACGCTCACGTGCCGATCGGAGATCGAAAGCAGCCGGTCGTTCGGGATCACGATCAGCGTGTCGACCTCGCTGCGCAGCCGCTCGATCCCGGCCTCGGCCTGGATGGCCCGGCGCTTGCCTTCGAAACCGAATGGGCGGGTCACCACGCCGATGGTCAGAGCGCCGAGCGAGCGGGCCACGTTGGCCACCACCGGTGCGCCGCCGGTGCCGGTGCCGCCGCCCTCGCCCGCGGTGACGAAGACCATGTCGGCGCCCTTGAGCACCTCTTCGATCTCTTCGCGGTGATCCTCGGCGGCCTTGGCGCCGACGTCGGGGTTGGCTCCGGCGCCCAGGCCGCGGGTGAGTTCCCGGCCCACGTCCAGCTTGACGTCGGCATCGCTCATCAGCAGCGCTTGCGCGTCCGTGTTGATCGCGATGAACTCGACGCCCTTGAGTCCCTCTTCGATCATTCGATTAACGGCATTAACGCCACCGCCGCCGATTCCGACGACCTTGATGACCGCCAGGTAGTTCTGCGGTGCTGCCACGAGGAGGGTACCTTTCCGCTCGTCAATAACTCTGCTGCGTTCGCGGGCGCCAATTCCGGCCGATCATGGCGCTGGGCTCGGGAAACCTGGACTGGGAAGCGGAATTCGCCGTCTATGGCATTAGCCGTTTCGGTGTACACCGGTTGGCCTGCCATCAGGTTTCACCTTCAGGTTGAGATTTAGAGTTTTGTCTGCCCGGCAATTGGTAGGGACAGTAGGGTCGCAGGTCACCAGGGTCAACTAACCACGCGGATGCGCCGGCGGCGTGTCGCGGGCCGCTGATCTGGGCGCGGCGCTGTTTCCGCTGAGCCTTGCGGCCCGGCCGCTTTGCGCCGGATGTCACTTCGTCACCGCCGTTCCGGGCGCGCTGACGTCGTAATAGGTCGCGTGGGTGTGCATCAGCGTCGAGAGTTCGGTGCTCTTCTGCTGGCCGCGGCTGGTGTCACCCCACACGATCGTCACGCCGTTGGACAGCAGCAGCTGGATGCTGCCGGGGCCGGTGGCGGAGACCACCGCGACCGTCCGTGCCACCGACGCGGGCACCTCGTGCAGCACGGTGGCGGCGGCTGCCACCGTCGGGTCACCCCGCAGCGTATTGGCGGCCGCTGACGTCTGGTAGATGGGCACCCCGGCCGGCCGGGTCTGGACCGAGCGGATCACCACCCCGGACCCGTCGACCAGGTCGAAACCGGCCCCCTGGACGGCCACCGCCAGGGCCGGGGTCCGCTCGTGCACGGTAATGACCACGCGGTTCGGCCAGGATTTGCTCACCGTGGCCGACTGGATCTGGTTGATGTTCTCCACCCGCTGGGCGGCGCCCTGGGTGTTGACCCGGATCATCTTGGCTCTGGGCGTGATGCCGGCGGCCGCGCGGACCTGGCCGGCCGTCACCAGATGGTTGCCGGTGACCACGACCGTCCGAACCTCCAGCCAGCTGGAACCGAAGACGACCCAGCCGACGCCGATCAGCAGCACGACCGCGGCCAGCCCGGCGAAGAACGCGGACCGCCAGGGGCTGCGGGTCCGGGCCAGCGACGGCTGTGGTGACCGCTTCGCCCCGTCCGGCCGGGCCGCTGGCCCCGGCCCGGGCGGTGCGGACGGGCGGGACGATTCGGCTACCGACGCCGGCGCGGAGCCGGGCTCGCCGCCCGGCCGCGGTGGTCTGCTCACCCGCTGGTCTCCCCCGTGGCTGGTCCGAGCGGCTGGCCGCCGCGAGCCCGCAGCGCCGCCACGATCGCCGGGCCGAGCGTGGTCACGTCACCGGCCCCCATCGTGAGCACCAGGTCGCCCGGCTTGGCCAGGTCCACGATCACGGCCGGCACGGCGTCGAGCGGGCCCGGCCGGAAGTGCCCCCGGCCGGCCGGGACCGCGTCGGCGACCAGCCGGCCGGTCACGCCGGGCTCCGGGTCTTCCCGGGCCGCGTAGATGTCCAGGACCACCGCTTCGTCGGCCCGGCCGAGCGCGGCGCCCAGGTCGGTGGCGAAGATCCGGGTCCGGCTGAACAGGTGCGGCTGGAAGATCGCGATGACCCGGCCCCCGTCGGCCAGGTCGCGGGCCGCGGCAAGGTCGGCCGCCACCTCGGTGGGGTGGTGCGCGTAGCTGTCTAGCACCCGGACGCCGTCGCCGTCGCCCTTGGGCTCCATCCGGCGGTGCGCGCCGCGGTAAGCGCCCAGCGCCGCGGCCGCCCGCGGGCCGGGGATGCCCAGCTCGGTGGCGGCCGCGACGGCGGCGGCCGCGTTCAGAACGTTGTGCCGCCCGGGGACCGCGACCGTGACCGTGCCCGAGAACGGGTCGGCACTGCTCGGGCCAGCGGTGAGCGTGAACGTGCTGCCCATCCCACGCGGGGTCACCTGTGAAACCCGGTAGTCGGCGTCCGCCGCCTCGCCGTAGCTGCGAACCCGGATGTCCCGCGTGCGCGACGCGTCGGCCACCGCCCGCGCGCCGGCGTCGTCGGCACAGGTGATCAGGGCACCGCCCGGCGTGATGCGGCGGGCGAAGGCCTCGAACGCGGCCCGGATCTCGTCCAGCCCCGAGTAGTTGTCCAGGTGGTCGGCTTCGACGTTGGTGATCACCGCCACGTAGGGCGACAGCATGAGGAACGACCCGTCGCTCTCGTCCGCCTCGACCACCAGGTCCGGACCCGCCCCGTCCTCGGCTCCCCGGCCGGTCTCGGCCAGCACACCGCCGATCACGTAGCCGGGCTCGGCGCCGCACTCGCGCAGGATCGTGGTCAGCATCGAGGTGGTGGTGGTCTTGCCGTGGGTGCCGGCCACCGCGGTGGAGCGGCGGCCGATCATGATCGAGGCCAGCGCGGCCGCCCGCGGCAGGACTAGCAGGTTACGGTCGCGGGCGGCGGCCAGCTCCGGGTTGCTGGGCCGGATCGCGCTGGACACCACCACGGTGTCGGCGTCGCCCAGGTGGGCCGCGTCGTGCCCGCTGTGCACGTCCGCTCCCAGCGTGGCCAGCTCGGCCAGGACGTGGGCCGAACCGGCGTCGCTACCGGAGACCGGGACGCCCCGCGCGAGCATGACCCGCGCGATCCCCGACATGCCCGCGCCGCCGATGCCGACGAAGTGCACGCGCCCAAGCTGGTCCACCGGCACGGTGTCGACCGGGGTCACCAGGGCCATGGGATGTCCTCCTGTCGTTCATTCTGCCGGGTGAAACGCGCCAGGCCAGCCGCCACGCCGGGGCCGGCCCAGCCGATCATCCAGCTGGCGGCCCGGCCGGCGGCCGGGCTCCGGGCATGCGTTCAGATCCAGGTCAGGTCCAGGCCGGGCGGTGTCCGGCCGGCCCGGAGCAGCCGCCGTCAGCGGTGGCGGCCGTGCCGGGGCTGGCCACGGCGGGACGCGGGCCGGCGCTGCTCGGGCTGGGGCTGCGGCTCGGCTTCGGCCCAGGGCGGACCGTCCCGGCGCGGAGCGGCGTCCTGTGGTGGCGGGTACGCGCCCTGCGGTGGCGGGTACGCGCCTTGTGGCGGCGGGGACGCGCCCTGCGATGGCGGCGCTGGCGGGTACGCACCGCCGGGAGCGGCCGCCTGCGGCGGGTCGTCCGGGCGCGGCGGCCCGGCAGGCCGGGGCACGTCCGGGTCAGTGCTCCCCCAGACCTCGGCCGCCCGCCGGGACCGCGGCTCGAACCACTGCTCCCGGTCGGCGGGGGCGCGCGCCGGGGGCCCAGCCGTGGGGGTGGGTCCGGGCGCGGCGGCTGGGCCGGGCATGGATGCGGGACCGGGCATCGGGGCAGGGCCGGGCCCAGGCCTGGCCTCTCCGGCCATCGGGGCGGGACCGGGCCCAGGCCGGCCTCCGGCCATCGGGGCGGGACCGGGCCCAGGCCGGCCTCCGGCCATCGGGGCGGGACCGGGCCCAGGCCTGGCCTCCGGCCATCGGTGGCTGCTGTCCGGGCATGGGTGGCGGGCCCGGCCTGGGCTGACGGGTGGGCATCGGCGGCTGACCCGGCGCAGGCTCGAACCGGGGTGTGCCCTGGGCGCCCGGCGAGCGCCGGACGCCCGGCGCCGCCTGGAACGCGCCCCCGGGCTGCCCCGGCTGCGGCGGGAACCCGGGCCCGGGCTGGCCGGGCCCCGGATGACCCGGCCCCGGCTGACCGGGCCCCGGATGAGCGCCGGCCGGTGGCCGGGACGGCATCGGACCGGGCGGGGCCTGCCTGCCCGGGGCCGGCTGCCCCGGGACCGGCTGGCCCGGTGCGGCCTGGTAGTCCGGCCCGGCCTGGCCGTCGTCGGCCGCGTAACCAGCGGGGCCGCCCAGCTCATGCGACGTCCGGACCACGTTGATGATCGCGTCGGCCATCGCCCGGTCGGCGTCCTTGCGGCCCAGCGCGGCCGCCGCCTCGGACATGTTGGCCACCCGGTCGATGTCGAGCAGGACGGGCAGCAGGACGTCGCGGATCCACTCCGGGGTCAGCTCGGCGTCCTCGACCAGCAGACCGCCGCCCCCGGACACGACCGGCTCGGCGTTCAGCCGCTGCTCGCCGTTGCCGTGCGGCAGCGGCACGTAGGCCGCGGGCAGGCCCACCGCGGTCAGCTCGGCGCAGGTCATCGCGCCGGCCCGGCACAGCGCGAAGTCGGCCGCCGCGTAGGCCAGGTCCATCCGGTCCACGTACGGCACCGCCACGTACGGCGCACCGCCCGGCGGTGGTGCCTCGGGCTCGTGGTGCGGACCGGTCACGTGCAGCACCTGCACCCCGGATGAGCGCAGCCAGTCGAGCGCGCCGTACAGCGCGTTGTTCAGCGACCGGGCCCCCTGGGAGCCACCGGTGACCAGCAGCACCGGCAGGTCCGGGCGCAGCCCGAAGTGGGCGCGAGCCTTGTCCCCGAGGCCGAGCCGGTCCAGCTCGGCGATCTCCCGCCGGATCGGGATGCCCAGGTAGGTGGCGTGCGCCAGCTGGGTCGCGGGGTGCCCGGTGAACACGTTCTCGGTCAGCCGGGCGCCGAGCTTGTTGGCCAGCCCCGGGCGCGGGTTGGCCTCGTGCACCACGATCGGCACGTGCCGCCGCCGGGCCGCCAGATAGCCGGGGGTGGAGACGTAACCGCCGAACCCCACCAGCACGTCGGCCTTCATCCGGTCCAGCACCCCGGCCGCGGCGCTGACCGCGCCCGCGAGCTTGCCCGGCACCGCGAGCAGGCGCGGGGTGACGGACCGGGGCATCGGCACGGCCGGGATCATCGCCAGCTCGTAGCCGCGCATCGGGACCAGGCGACCTTCGAGTCCTCGTTCGGTTCCCAGGCAGATGATCAGGGCGTGCGGGTCCGCCCGCCGCAGCGCGTCCGCTACCGCAAGCGCCGGTTCGATATGACCGGCAGATCCGCCGCCGGCGAGTACAACCCTCATCGCTGGGCCTTTCGTTCAGTCAGGTCGCTGCGTCAGGCCAAGCCAGCTTAGAAGACGCAACGGCAACGCCGGGCCTCGTGCCGCCAGTGCCTCCCGTGCGCCGGGCTCACGCCGAGCGAACGACATGAGCATGCCGAGAGCGACCATCGTGACCAATAGCGAGGATAGGCCGGCTGAGACCAGCGGGAGGGGCACACCGGTAATTGGCAACACTCCTATTACCGCACCGATATTTACCACGGCCTGCAGCACAATCCAGGCGGTGATGGCGGCGGAGCCCAGGCGGGAGAAGGTGTCCTGCACCCGCCGGGCCACCCGCAACCCGGCGAACGCCAGCCCTCCGTAGAGCAGGCAGACACAGAGCGTTCCCACCAGGCCGAGCTCTTCGCCGATGATCGCGAAGATGAAGTCGGAGGTGGACTCGGGCACGTAACCCCACTTCTCCCCGCTGGCGCCGAGACCGACCCCGAACAGGCCGCCGGAGCCGACTGCGTACTTGCCCTGGATGCCCTGCATGTCCGGGCCCATCGGGCCGCCGGTCGGGTTGACGAAACCGGTCAGCCGCTTCAGCCGGTACGAGGAAGTGACCGCGAGCAGCACCAGGATCAGGCCCATCAGCGCGAGCATGCCGCCGAAGATGCGCCCGGGGGTACCGATCACCCACAGCAGGGTGATGAAGATGACCAGCAGCACGAATGTGGTGCCCAGGTCGTCACCGGACATCACCAGCAGGGACAGCAGGCCCGCGCCCGGCAGCAGCGGGATCAGCAGGTGCCGCCAGTCCTCCAGCTGGCGCAGCCGTTCCTTGCGGGCCAGCAGGTCGGCACCCCACAGCACCAGGGCCAGCTTGGCGAACTCGGACGGCTGAAGCTGCAGCGGGCCGACCGCGATCCACCGTGACGCGCCGTAAGCCGACCGGCCCACCGAGGGGATCAGGGTCAGGCAGAGGCCGACGATGGACACCCCGAGCAGCGGGTAGGCGGCCGCCCGGAACAGCCGCGGCGACGACCGCGCCGCCAGGTACATGACCGGCAGGCCGATCAGGGCGCCCAGCAGCTGCTTCTTGAAGTCGGAGTAGGCGGGCAGCCCTGCGGCCAGATCCTGGACCGAGGAGGTCGACAGCACCATGACCAGCCCCAGCCCGAGCAGCAGCCCGGTGATCCCGATGATCAGGTAGTACGAGGTCAGTGGCCGGTCGAGCAGCGCCAGCCAGGTGGTCAGCCGGTCCCAGGCCGCGTCCACCGACGAGCCGAGCCCGGTCAGGCGGGCCGCGCCGGCCGCGTCCTCTGCACCGTTGCCCGCACCGTCCACGGCCGACCGGGCATCCACCGCGCGCTGCACCATGGTCCCAGTTTCAACGGGCCAGCCACCCAAACCGGGGAGATCCGGCGCGTGTCGCGCAATCGGCGGTGGCGGGTCCTACTTGGGGAACCAGCCCACGTAGAACACGCCCAGGCCGAGCGCGATGAACATGCCGGATATGACCCAGAATCTGACCACGATCGTGGTTTCGGCCCAGCCCAGCAGCTCGAAATGGTGCTGGAGCGGGGCCATACGGAACACCCGTTTACCGGTCAGCTTGAACGACCCGATCTGAATGATCACCGACAGCGTGATGACCACGAACAGGCCGCCCAGCAGGACCAGCAGCAGCTCCGTGCGGGTGGTCACGGCCAGCCCGGCCAGCGCGCCGCCAATGGCCAGCGACCCGGTGTCACCCATGAAGATCCGGGCCGGCGGGGCGTTCCACCACAGGAAGCCGACGCAGGCCGCCATCAGGGCGGCCGCGACCACGGCCAGGTCCAGTGGGTCCCGCACGTCGTAGCAGTTGGGGGCCAGCGACAGCGTGCAGTCGTTACGGAGCTGCCAGTTGCCGATGATCACGTAGGCGGCCAGCACCAGGATGGCCGACCCGGTGGCCAGCCCGTCCAGGCCGTCGGTGAGGTTCACCGCGTTGGACGTCCCGGCCACCATCGCCACCACGAACGCCACGAAGAAGACCGGGCCGATCGAGATGCCGAAGTCGGCCAGGAACGACAGGTGGGTGGAGGCCGGGGTCAGGTCGTAGCCGTCCGGGAAGTGCAGCGCCAGCACGGCGAACACGACCCCGACGATGACCTGGCCGGTGAGCTTGGCCCCGCTGCGCAGGCCCAGGCTGCGCTGCTTGTAGAGCTTGATGAAGTCGTCCGCGAACCCGACCGCGCCCAGCCCGGTCATCAGGAACAGCACCAAAAGGCCGGACACCGAGACCGACTCGCCGGTCGCGATGTGCCCGGCGAAGTACCCGATCAGGGTGGCGATGATCATCACCGTGCCGCCCATGGTCGGCGTGCCCCGCTTGTTGGCGTGGCCGGCCGGTCCTTCCTCCCGGATGGGCTGCCCGTAGCCGTGCCGGGAGAACACCCGGATGGCAATGGGCGTGCCGAGCAGCGCCACCGCCATCGACACCGCGGCGGAGATAAGAATGGCCTTCACTGGGCCGTCTCCTTCTCGCTGGCCGGCTGCGCCAGCAGCTCGGCGGCGACGCGTTCCAGCCCGGCCGCGCGGGAGGCCTTGACCAGCACCACGTCGCCGGCGTTCAGCCGGCCGCGCAGCGCGGCGACCGCCGCCGGGATGTCCGGCACGCCGATCGCCTCGCCGTGCCAGCCGGAGGTGGCCAGGGCCCCGTCCAGGATGGGTTCTGCTTCCTTGCCGACAACGATAAGGCCGGCCACTCCGGTTCCGGCCGCCTGCGCCCCGGCCTCCAGGTGGCTGTCCCGTGACTCCTCGCCCAGCTCCGCCATCTGGCCCAGCACCGCGAACGAGCGCCGGTCCCGGGTCAGGTGCCCGAGCGCGTCCAGCGCGGCCCGGACCGACTCGGGGTTGGCGTTGTAGGCATCGTTGATCACGGTCACGCCGCCGGGAGCCTGCCGGACCTCCATCCGCCACCGGCTGCGCGCGGTCGCGGTGGACAGGCCGTCGGCGATGCCGTCGACGTCCAGGCCCAGCTCGGCCGCGATCGCGGCCGCGGCCAGCGCGTTCGCCACCTGGTGAGCCCCGTGCAGGCCCATCCGCACCGCCGCCCGCCCGGCCGGGGTGACGAGCGTGAACGCGGGCCGGCCGAGCTCGTCCAGCCGAACGTCTTCGGCGCTGAAGTCGGGCCGCCCGACCGCACCGCTGCTCGCGCCGGCCCCGTCGGCCAGCCCGAACGTCACGATCCGGGCCTCGGTCCGGCCGGCCATGGCCCGGACCCGGTGGTCGTCGGCGTTGAGGATGGCCACCCCGCCGGCCGCCGCCGCAGGCAGCGCCGCCGGCAGCTCGCCCTTCGCCCGGGCCACCTGCTCGATGCCGCCGAACTCGCCGGTGTGCGCGTGGCCCACGTTGAGCACCGCACCGACCCGCGGCGGCGCGATCTCACACAGGAACCCGATGTGGCCGGGTCCGCGGGCGGCCAGCTCCAGCACCATGAACCGGGTCTGCTCGTCCGCCCGCAGCACGGTCAGCGGGAAACCGAACTCGTTGTTGTAGGAGCCTTCCGGCGAGATGGTGGGGCCGAGCCGCTCCACCAGCTGGGCGGTCAGGTCCTTGGTCGAGGTCTTGCCCGCCGAGCCGGTCAGGCCCGCGATCGTCGCCTGCGGCAGCCGGGCCACCACCTCCTGGGCCAGCTTGGCCAGCGCGCCGGGCACGTCGTCCACGATCAGCGCGGGCACCCCGGCCGGGCGGGTGCCCAGCATGGCCACCGCGCCGGCCGCGCGGGCGGTGGCGGCGTAGTCGTGCCCGTCCACCCGCTCCCCTTCGACCGCCGCGAACAGGCCGCCGGGACTCACCCGGCGCGAGTCGATGACCACCGATCCGGTCACCAGCGCGGCCGGGTCGGCCCCGCCGTCCAGCCGCGCCCCGATGACCCGGGCGATCTCGTCGAGCGAGAGCGGGATCACAGTTCCCCCCTCGGCCGCGCCGCCCGGGCCCGGCGCCGCAGCGCCTCGGCCGTGACCTCACGATCGTCGAATGGGAGCACGGCACCGTGGGCGTACTGCCCCCGTTCGTGGCCCTTGCCCGCGACCAGTACCACGTCGCCCTTGCCGGCCGCGGCGACGGCCAGGCCGATGGCGGACGCCCGGTCCGGCTCCACGATCACGTGCGCCCGGCGCCGCTCCGGCACCGTGATCGCACCCTCCAGCATGGCCGCCAGGATGGCCAGCGGATCCTCCGTGCGCGGGTTGTCGCTGGTGAAGATGGCCACGTCGGCCAGGTCGGCGGCGGCCGCACCCATCAGCGGGCGCTTGGCCCGGTCGCGGTCACCGCCGCAGCCGAGCACGATGATCAGCCTGCCCTGGGTCACCGGGCGCAGCGCCCCGAGCACGGCCTCGACCGCGCCCGGCTTGTGCGAGTAGTCGACCAGCACGGTCAAGTCCGGGTCGAGGCCGGCGGTGTCGACCCGCTCGAGCCGTCCGGGAACCCCGGGGCAGGACCCGACGCCCGCCACCGCGTCGTCCAGGCCGATACCCGCCTCGACCAGCGCCACGATCGCGCCCAGGGCGTTGGCCACGTTGAACGGCCCGACCAGGACCAGCTGCGCGTCGGCTTCCACCCCGCCCGGCCCGATCACCCGGAACGTGCTGCCGTCCGCCCCGACCCGCACGTTCTCTGCCCGCCAGTCCGCCTCCCGGTTCCCGGTGGCGGAGTACGTGGTCACCGGGATCGGCGCGCTGGCCGCCAGCCGGCGCCCGTGCCCGTCGTCGATGTTCACCACCCCCGCGTCGGCGTACTCGGGCGTGAACAGCCGGGCCTTGGCCTGGAAGTAGTCCTCCAGGTCGGCGTGGAAGTCCAGGTGGTCCTGAGACAGGTTGGTGAAGATCGCGACGTCGTAGTGGGTGCCGGCCACCCGGCCCAGCGCCAGCGCGTGGCTGGACACCTCCATCGCCGCGGCGGTCACCTCGCGCTCGGCCATCGTGGCCAGCAGCGCCTGCAGGTCGGTCGCCTCGGGCGTGGTCAGCTCGCTGGCCAGCAGCTCCGGCCCGATCCGGGTCTCGACCCCGCCGATCAGCCCGGTCACGTGGCCCGCCATCCGCAGCCCGGCCTCGACCAGGTAGCTGGTGGTGGTCTTGCCGCTGGTGCCGGTCACCCCGATCAGCCGCAGCCGCCGGGACGGGTCGCCGTACACCCAGCAGGCCACCTCACCGAGCCGGGCCCGCGGGTCGTTCACCACGAACACCGGCACCCCGCTGGCCGCGGCCCGCTCCCGGCCCCCCGGGTCGGTCAGCACCGCCACCGCCCCGGCCGCCACCGCGGCCGCGCAGAAGTCGGCCCCGTGCACCCGGCTGCCGGGCAGCGCCGCGTACAGGTCGCCGGGCTGGACGGCCCGGGAGTCGTGAGTGACGCCGGACACCGGCGGGAACGGCTCCGCCCCGGAACCGGCGGGCAGCTTGACGCCCAGCAGCAACCCCAGTCCGGAAAGCGGGCGGGCCTGTGGGCGGGAGGGTCGGATGGCCACGGACACGCGGAGAGGCTACCTCCTATCAGGGCCCAGTGAGCGGCACGTCCGCAGGCTTGGCCCCGTCCGGCGGGATCTTCATGGTCTGCAGGGCGAATTCCATCACCTTGTAGAAGACCGGCCCGGCCACCACGTCGCCGAAGTATCCGCCCTTCTTGGGGCTCTGCACGTTGACCGCGACCACCAGCTGCGGGTTGTCGCCCGGGGCCATCCCGATGTAGCTGGCCCCGTACTTGCACAGGCACTTCTGGGTCGCGTCCCACTCCTGCGAGGTACCGGTCTTGGCCGCGATCGCGTAACCGGGGATGATCCCCCACGGCTCGTTGGCCTCCTGGTCGACCGCCGGGACCTGCTGCATCGCCGCGATCAGGGACTTGGCCGTGCTGGGCTGGATGACCCGGCGGGACGGGGACGCGGCCGCCGCGTGGTACGTGGCCGAGCTGCCCGTGGTGCCCTGGACCAGGGTCGGCTGGACTCGCACGCCCCCGTTGGCGATCGTCGAGTACACGCTCGCCATCTGCACCGCGTCCGCGTCCACGCCCTGGCCGAACGACAGCGTGAACCGCTCGTTGCCCCACCACTTGGACGGCGCGGGCAGGATGCCCTGGCTCTCCCCCGGCAGGTCGAGGCCGCTCACCGAGCCGATACCGAAGTTCCGCAGGTACTGGTACTGAGTCCTCGGGGGCACGTGCTTGACCACCTGGACCATGCCGTCGTTGCTCGAGTTGGCCAGGATGCCGGCGATCGTCCAGCGCTCGACCGGATGGCTCTCCGCATCATGGAAGCTGAAGCCGTCCTCGGTGATCGAGTCGGGCACCGTGTAGGTGCTGGTGATCTTCTGGCCGCCCTTTTCCATCGCGGCGCTGGCGGTGATCACCTTGGCCGTGCTGCCCGGCTCGAACACGTCCTGCACGGCCAGGTTCTCGCCGGTGGTCCCGCTGGCCCCGGTGGCCGAGTAGGCGGGCCACTGCGCCATGGCCAGGATCTTGCCCGTCTTGGGCTGCTCGATGACGACCGTGCAGCTGTCCGCGTCAGCCTTCTGCACCTGCTGCTGGCAGGCCTGCTGGGCTTCCCACTGCAACGTGGGCACGATCGTCAGCTGCAGGTCACTGCCGTTGACCGCGGGTGTGTTCTTGGCGCCCGCCAGCGGGATCTGCTCCCCGTTGGTGGACACCTGGAACTGCTCCTGGCCCGCCTGGCCGGCCAGCAGCTGGTTGTTGCTCAGCTCAAGGCCGGCCGCGCCCTTGAGGCCGCCCGAGGCGGTGGTGCTGGTGATCCCCAGCAGGTTCGAGGTCGACGCGCCGTCCGGATAGATGCGGGCGTAGCTGCCGGTCATTGAGATGCCGGGCAGCCCGGTGAACGTGACCGGCCCGTTGGTCTGGCCCGCCACCCTGGCCGCAGCCGGGTCATCGGGCAGGCTCATCGCCTTGACCTGGTTGGCGTTCTGCTGGCTGACGCCCTTCTTGAGCACCACGTACTGGGGCGAGGTGGGGTTCTGCAGCAGGCTCAGCACCGAGCTGGAGTCCATCCCCAGCGGCGGCGCGAGCCGATCCGCGATCTCCGGCATCTCGGCCGCGGTCATCTCGGCCGGGTCCGCGTACACCAGGTAGGTCTGCACGGTCATGGCCAGCACCTGGCCGTTGGCGGCGGTGATCTCACCGCGCATGGCCGGCGTGCTCTCGGTCTGCAGCCGCTGATCCTGGGCCAGCTGCTTGTAGGTACCGGACTGGAAACCCTGCAGCTGCACCAGCCGCCCGGCGAACAGCGACAGCAGGAACGCGATGGCCAGCAGGGTGATGCCGAGCCGCCGGCCCGGGTCGGCCCGCGGCCGGAGCACCCGGCGCACCACGTTCCGGCGAGGCGGGTGCGGGGGGCGCCCGTTACGGGTCAGGCCGGGACGGGCGGCCGGCCCCGGACCGTCCTGGCCCCGGACCGGCTGGCTCCTTGGTGGCCGGGCCGGCCCTCGGTGTGCCTGGCTCCGTGGCGGCCGGGATCCGCCGCTGGGCCGCGGACCGCGCTCGCCCGCGCCGCGGGCACCGCGGTCGCTGGTCCCCCGGGGGCCGCGGTCACTCTGGCCGGCCGGGCGCGGACGCCGGTCGTCACCCGGCCGCCGGGAGGCCGGCCCGCCTCGCACCGGCCCCGGGCGGCCCGGACCCAGGCCACCACGGCCCGTCCCCGATCCGCCCCGCGCGTCGCGTCCCCCGCCGCGGAAGGTCATGGGGTGTAACCAGGGACATCGATCTGCGCGGTCGAGCCGGTGGCCGCGTTGCTGGAGACCTTGCCCGTCTTCACGTTGAGGAACTCCAGCTGCTGCACCGGCTTCATCCCGAGCTGCTGGGCCCGCTGGGCGATCACGCCCGGCACCTGATCCTGCGACACCTGCTGCTGCAGTTGCTGCTGCTGCTTGGCCAGGGCGGCGTTTTGCTTCTCCAGAGTGGGGATACGGAACGACCCGGCCGCCAGCGTGGTGCTGATGATCAGCATGCAGACGAGCGCGCCGGCCAGCATGCCCACCACCATGAACAGGAAAGGCATCCGGCGCCGGCGCGCCCCAGTGCGGCTGGTGCTGCGCGGCGCGGAGCCCGGCCGCGGCGTGGCGGGCCGGGCCGGAGTCTCCGGCCGGGCCGTTGGCCGCGGCGGGGAGATAGGCCGGGAGGTGATGCGCGGTGGCGCGGCTGTCAGCGTGTCCGCCCGCCCGGTGACGGCCCGCGGCTTGCCGGTCCGCGGACGCCCGTCCGGAGCGGCGGGCCTCGGGGCGGGCCGTTCCGGCCGCACCTTGGTGCCGGCACCGCCCTGCGTCCGGGGCTGCCCCTGGGTGCGGGACGGGCCCGCGGTCCGCGCGCCGCCTTGCGACCGGGAGCCACCCGGGACCCGGGCACCCGCCGGGACCCGGCCGCCGGCCGGCACCCTCGGGCTGGGCTGGGCTCGCCCGGTGGTCTGGGCGCGGCCATCGGGCTGGGTCCGCGTCCCGGCCTGGGCGCGAGGACCAGGCTGGCCGCCGTCACGGTAACCCCGGCCCCGGGCCGGGGATGGAGTGTCGGTTAGTCGGATAGCCATGTCATCCGCCCTTCAGGCAGCCTTGCGGATTCGTTCCGCAGCCCGTAGCCGTGCGGAGGCCGCACGTGGATTCGCGGTCAGCTCTTCCGGGGTCGGGCGCATCGCGCCCCTGGTCAGCAGCCGGAACTTCGGTCCGCTGTCCGGCAGCGGGACCGGCAGGCCGGGCGGGGTGGTGTCGGCCGCGGCCGCCGCCAGTTCCCGCTTGACCACGCGGTCCTCGAGCGAGTGGTAGGCCAGCACGGCGATGCGGCCGCCCACCGAGAGCAGGTCGAGGGCGGCGGGCAGCGCCCGGCCGAGCACGGCCAGCTCACCGTTCACCTCGATCCGCAGCGCCTGGAACGTCCGCTTGGCCGGGTGGCCACCGGTCCGGCGGGCGGCCGCCGGGATCGAGTCCCGCACGATCTCGCTCAGCCGCGCGGTCGAGGTCACCGGCGACCGGGACCGCTCCCGCACCAGCGCGTCGGCGATCCGCCGCGCGAACCGCTCCTCGCCGTACTCCCGCAGCACCCGGGCCAGCTCGGCGGCCGGGTAGCGGTTGACCACCTCTTCCGCGGTCAGCTCGGCCGACTGGTCCATCCGCATGTCCAGCGGCGCGTCGTAGGAGTAGGCGAACCCGCGCTCCGGGTCGTCCAGCTGCGGAGAGGAGACCCCCAGGTCGAACAGCACGCCCTGCACGCTCTCGAGGCCCGCCGCGGCCACGATGGCCGGGATCTCGTCGTAGAACGAATGCACCAGCGTCACCCGGCCGGCGTCACCGGCCAGCGCCGCCCGGGACTCCTCGATCGCGGCCGCGTCGGCGTCGACGCCGATCACCATCAGCCCCGGGTAGGCGGCCAGCAGGGCCCGGGTGTGCCCGGCCCGGCCGAGGGTCGCGTCCAGCAGCACCGCGCCGTCGGCGGCCAGGGCGGGACCGAGCAGCGTGGCTACCTGGTCGAGCATGACCGGCACGTGCCCGGATGCCGTGCCCATGTAGACCACCCCTCGCTCCTGGTCGCCGCGGCTGACATGTCGCTTCATCGCTTTGTCGATGTGTTTTCTTTGCGATGGCACCGGTCATGTGGCCCACCGGTACCGGGCCGGGACTCCATCCGCGCCGCGCGGGCCGCCAGCCGCCTGGCACCGGGGAAGTGATGCCAGCCAGCCAGCGGCCCAGCGCGGGTGGAGACCCCACCGGGCACCGGCTCACAAGATCCCGGGCAGCACCTCCTCGGCAGCGTCCGAGAACGACTCCTCCTGGCTGGCCAGGTAGGTCTCCCAGGCGGCCGCGTCCCAGATCTCCATCCGGGTGTTGGCCCCGATGACCACACAGTCCCGCTCCAGGCCGGCGTAGCCACGCAGCGCCGGCGGCACGGTGATGCGGCCCTGCTTGTCCGGGACCTCATCGGAGGCGCTGGCGAACAGCACCCGGCTGTAGTCCCGCAGCCCCTTGCCGGTGACCGGCGCGGACCGCATGGCGTCGGTGACCCGGGTGAACTCAGCGAGCGGCCACACGTAGAGGCAGCGCTCCTGGCCCTTCGTGATCACCACACCCTCAGCGAGTTCGTCCCGGTACTTGGCCGGCAGGATCAGCCGCCCCTTCTCGTCCAGCCGGGGTGTGTGCGTGCCGAGGAACACCGCACCCACCTCCTTGGCTCGAGAGCAGCGTTAGCCGACCGCCCCACCGCGCTCCACTGTACTCCACATTCCCCCACCGTCAACGCTGAAACGGCCGTGTTTTGCGGTTCAGGCCCCACAAAGCCGCAGCTCAGCAAGGGTGGGGCGAAGTGGGGGGTAAATGGGGGGCGTGGGGGGAGGGCCGGGCGCGCAGGCGGCAAAATGGTGAGCGGCTCCCCGGACGGCGGCGCTGGGCAGCCGCCAGGCGGCCGTAAAGCAGCCGCCGGGCGCCCGGAGAGCCGCCAGAGGAACCGCGAAGACACTGCTTCAAAACAAGCCGTCCGGGCAGTCGGCTCCGTATCCAGTGCGGAAGCTGACGTCCCCAGAGCCTGGGGGCGTCGGTGCGGTGCGGGGGAGCGTCTGTTGGCCAGCAGGAACCGTCGCGCCGCGACTGGGCTAGGACGTAATGTCGTTATACGGCCGTTACGGTGGTGTGGCATGACCACCGGCGACGGGCGCGGCGCCAGGCCGGTGGGGCCTGAGAGGCCCATGAGGAGGCCAAGTGGTGGTGGATACGGGGCGCGACCCCGGCAGAGCCCTCGACGACCTGGTCGAGGTGGCCGGGCGCATCGGGGCGTCTGTCGAATCGGTCATCGACGGCAAGGCCAACGCGATCCGGCTGACGCTGGCGGTGCTGCTGGCCGAGGGCCATCTGCTCATCGAGGACGTGCCCGGCGTCGGCAAGACCATGCTGGCCAAGGCGCTGGCCCGGTCGATCGACTGCACGGTGCGGCGCGTCCAGTTCACTCCCGACCTGCTGCCCAGCGACGTCACCGGTGTGAGTGCCTACAACCAGGAGCGCCGGGAGTTCGAGTTCAAGCCCGGCCCGGTGTTCGCCAACATCGTGGTCGGCGACGAGATCAACCGGGCCTCCCCCAAGACCCAGTCCGCGCTGCTCGAGAGCATGGAAGAGGGCCAGGTCACGGTGGACGGGACCACCTATCAGCTGGAGTCCCCGTTCATGGTCATCGCCACCCAGAACCCGGTGGAGATGGAGGGCACGTACCCGTTGCCCGAGGCCCAGCGGGACCGGTTCACCGCCCGTATCTCGATCGGCTACCCGACGGCCGCGGCCGAGCTGGAGATGATGGAGACCCACGGGTCGTCGTCCCCGCTGGAGGACGTGAAGCCGGTCGCCCACGCCTCCGACATCCGGGTGCTGGCCGCCGCGATCCGCAAGGTGACCGTTTCCGATCTGCTCAAGCAGTACGTGATCAGCCTGGTCAACGCCACCCGCTCGCACGAGGACCTGCGCCTGGGCGCGTCCCCGCGAGCCACCCTGCACCTGCTCCGGGTCAGCCGGGCCTGGGCGGCGCTGGACGGGCGGGACTACGTGATACCGGACGACGTGCAGGCGCTGGCGGTGCCGGTGCTCGCGCACCGGCTGCTCCCGACGCCTGAGGCCCTGGTCGCCGGGCAGTTCCCGGAGCAGGTCCTGGCCGGCATCGTGTCCCAGCTGCCCCTCCCGGCCCGGCGATGACGACGCCGACGTAGATGCGGGCACTCGTGAACGCCCTGACCACCCGGGGCAAGACGTTCCTGGCCATAGGGGCGGCCGCGATCCTGGCCGGCCTGATCTTCACCGAGGCCGACCTGTTCCGCATCGGCCTGCTGCTGATGCTGCTGCCGGTCCTGTCGGCCGTGGTCACCAGCCGGGCCCGCTACCGGCTGTCCTGCACCCGGCAGCTGATACCGCGCCGGATCCAGGCGGGCCAGTCGGCCGAGGCCCGGGTCCGGCTGTCCAACGTGTCCCGCCTGCGCACCGGGTTGCTGCTGGCCGAGGACGTGACCCCGGCGACGGTGGCGAACCCCGTCAGCCGGCCGCGGTTCGTGCTGGAGTCGATCGAGCCCGGCGGCAGCCGTGACCTGAGCCACCAGATCGAGCTGGATCAGCGGGGCAAGTACACCATCGGCCCGCTCCAGGTCCGGGTGGCCGACAGTTTCGGGCTGGCCGCCATCGGCCGGTCGTTCGCGACCAAGAGCACGCTGGTGGTGACGCCGGCCATCACCCCGCTGCCCCGGGTGGCGATCGCCGGCAACCGGCTCGGCGACGGCGAGAGCGGCCTGCGCACGGTCGCGGCCGCCGGTGAGGACGACATCGCGCCGCGCGCCTACCGCGACGGCGACGAGCTGCGGCGGGTGCACTGGCGGTCCACCGCCCGGTACGGCCAGCTGATGGTCCGGCGCGAGGAGCAGCGCTGGCACAACCGGGCGCTGCTGCTGCTGGACACCCGGCGGCGGGCCCACGTGGGCAGCGGCCTGGACTCCTCGTTCGAGTTCGCGGTGAGCGCGATGGCCTCCATCGGCGTCCACCTGGTCGGGCAGGGCATCGAGACCCGGCTGATCACCGACACCGGCGACTCTGCCCCGGCCGGGCCCGCGGCCGAGTCGCTGCTGGAACGGCTGGCCGTGATCGGCGCCTCGCGCGGCGCCGACCTCAACCGCGGCCTGGCCGCGCTCCGAGGCAGTAGCCGCGGCCAGGTCATCGCGATCATCGGGGCGATGTCGGCCGCGCAGGCGCGGCTGCTCGCCGCCAGCCACCATGGCACCTCCCCCGCCATGGCGATACTGCTGGATGGCCCGCACTGGGCGGCCGAGCGCCCGCCCGCCAGCGGCCAGCCGGCCAACGGGCGGGCCGCCGCCGACCGCGAGCAAGGCCCGGCCGCGGCCGACGTGCTGACCGCGGCGGGCTGGCGGGTGGTGGTGGTCACCCGCAGCACGCCGCTGGCCGACGCCTGGCGCGAACTGCACAGCCCGGTGTCCAGTGCCCCGTTGCGCTCCACGGTCAGTACCGAGGCCCCGACGCCGGCCCGCGCCCGGCTGGGCGTCGTCACCGGCGAGGAAGGCTCATGAACTACCGCCTCACGATCGCGGCCGCGGCCGGCACGATCCTCGCCTCCACCGCCCTGTACGCGCTGTTCGTGGGCCTGACCTGGTTCTGGGCAGCGGCCGGGGCGGTGGTCCTGGTGGCCGCGATCGGCCTGCTGACCCGCCGCTGGCCCTCGCCCGTGCTGCCGTCGGCCGGGGCGGTGACCGCCGCCCTGGCCGGCCTGCTGCTCTACCTGAACGTGCTGTTCTCCCCTCACCAGTCCTGGTTCCTGGTCGTGCCCAACGTGACCTCGCTCGGCCACGTCTGGACGGTGGCCACCGAGGGCATGAGCGACTCCGACCGGTTCTCGCCGCCGGTCCCGCTCACCCCCGGCATGCTGCTGCTGGCGGTGGCCGGGGTGGGGCTGGCCGCGATCGCGGCCGACCTGCTGGCCGCCCGGCTGCGCCGGTCCGCCCTGGCCGGGCTGCCGCTGCTCGTCCTGTTCATCGTGCCGTCGACCACCCCGGTGATCCGCAGCGGGATCGGCACCGCGATCGTGTTCTGCCTGGGCACGATCGGCTACCTGCTGATCCTGGCGGCCGACGGCCGGGACCGGATCGGCCGGTGGGGCCGCACCGTCGGGCTGTGGCGGACCGACCGGTACGGCCGCCCGGTGTCGCGCGGTCCCGGGGCACTCAAGCCCGCCGACGTGAACACGCTGGCCACGACCGGACGGCGGATCGGCGTGGTCTCGATCGTGGTCGCGCTGTTCGTGCCGCTGTTCATCCCGGCGCTGCGGGTCAGCCGCATGTTCCCCGCTCACGTCAACGTGTTCGGTCACGCCGGCAACGGGCTGGGCACCGGGAACGGCACGTCGGTCCCGGACCCGCTGGCGCAGATGACCCAGGACCTGCGGGAGGGTGAAGCGCAGCCGGTGCTCACCTACACCACCACCGATCCCGAGCCCCAGTACCTGCAGATGTACGTGCTCGGCAACCTGACCACGACCCGCTGGACGCTCAGCCCGCATCTGGGCTCGAACGCCGCCGCGGCCGGGACCCTGCCCAAGGCCCAGGGCCTGACCGCCACCAGCAAGTCGATCGTCAGCACGCAGACCACGCACGTCGCGTTCAGCTCGACCGCGTCCGGCAACTCGGTGGTCAGCTTCCTCCCGGTGCCGTACCCGCCCACCAAGATCAACGTCTCCGGGCACTGGGTGATCAACGACAGCACCAGCATGGTGTTCGGGTTCAACAACCCGCTGTCCGGGCTGTCCTACACGGTCACCAGCCAGGACGTGGAGCCCACGGCCCAGCAGCTGACCCTGGCCGGGTCCCCGCCGGCCGCCATCTCCAGCCAGTTCCTGGCCGTCCCGGCCGCGTTCAGGTCGCTGACCACGCTGGCCCGGAAGGTGACCCGCGACGCCGACACTCCGTACGGGCGGGCGCTGGCCCTGCAGAACTGGTTCACCGAGACCGGCGGCTTCACCTACAGCCTGAGCGTCAACGAACCGGCCGACGCGAGCGGCCTGACCCACTTCCTCACCGTGTCCAAGCGCGGGTACTGCCAGCAGTTCGCGTTCGCCATGGCGGTGCTGGCCCGGCTGCTCGGCATCCCGTCCCGGGTGGCGGTCGGCTTCACCCCCGGCACCGCCACCGGGCAGGCCAACACCTACCAGGTACGCACCAGCGACGCGCACGCCTGGCCCGAGCTGTACTTCCAGGGCCTGGGCTGGATGCGGTTCGAGCCCACGCCGTCCGGCAGCGGCGGCCAGGGCACCGCGCTGCCGCCCAGCTACACGGTCCCGCAGATCTCCGGCAACGGCACCGGCGCGTCCTCCGGCAACTCGTCCAGCTCGGCCGGCGGCAACGGCTCGGGCACCACCAAGGCCGGTGGCAACCCGAACAAGAAGATCGCCGAGGGCGACACCGGCGGCAGCGGCACCGGGTCGGCCGGGGGCGGCGCCGGCTTCCCGCTGGAGCCGATCGGCATCGCGCTGCTGGCCCTGCTCGCGGTGATCGTCGTCGTCCCGCCGGCCGGCCGGTTCCTGGTCCGTCAGCGGCGGCTCGCCTACTCCGGGGACCTGGACCGGGCGCACGCCGCCTGGCGGGAGACCCTGGACGACCTGACCGACTACCACCTGACGGGAAGTCCCAGTGAGTCGCCGCGGGCGGTCGCCCGCCGGATCACCGACGAGACCCAGCTGGACGCCCCGGCCGCGCAGGCGCTCGGGCGGGTCGCCCTGGCCGAGGAACGGGCCAGCTACGCGGACACCCCGGGGATCGCGCCGACGCGGTCCGACCTGGAGCTGATCCGGCGCGGGCTGGCCGCCCACGCCACCTGGCGGGCCCGCTGGCGCGCCCGGCTGACCCCCGCGTCCGCCTACATCCCGTTCTGGAGCCTGACGGTCAGGCTGTCGGGGGCCACCACCCAGGCCCGGTCAAGAATCGGGCGGCGCCGAACGGCTCACAGACCGCCTTCCTGACGGCGGCGCCAGCGCTCCTCGAGGCGCTCCATCCGGCCCGGCTGCGCCACCTGGATCCCGGCCTTGCGCTGCTGGCGCCGCCGGGCCCGCTCCGCGTTGCGGGGCTTGCGCAGTCCGGCCGCGACCGACATCGCGTTGATGTGCCGGTAGCTGGTCAGGGCCCACATGCTGCACACGAGCATGATGACGAATCCGGCGACGCCCACCCAGATGTACTGGGAAATGACTCCGCCGAGCAGCAGCCCGACCCCCAGCACGAATCCGGCTACGGCCTGAACGGCCCGTCGCTTGTAGTGCACACGCGGGTCGCTGGAGCGAACCGCGTGGACAAATTTTGGATCCTCGCTGTAGAGCGCCTGCTCGATCTGCTCGAGCTGACGCTGTTCATGCTCAGAGAGCGGCACGACGCCTCCCATGGAACCTTGCGCGCAGGATCGGGGGTACGGTGACTGCCACCAGTCTCCCCGGATCCACCTCCAGAATACGAGCCTCAGAGCACCGCGTGGAAGGGTGTCCCCTCCCCGTCACCCGGCTGAAAGGGCTGGAGCGGTCACCAGCCATCGCCTGGCTCGCTTTCGCGGTACTCGCTGGGGCGATGACCGCCCTCGCTGTCGTCCCCGTCCACCAGCACCGCGGGGCGGACCGCACCCGCGCCAAAACGCTGCGTGATCTGGTCCATCACCCGCTCGGCCTCCCGCCAGCTGGTCGGTTTGTCGTCGAACGCGAGCTGGGTGGTGGCCTCGGCGGCGGCGCTCAGACCGGTCATCCGCACCCCGACCAGCCGCAGCCGGGCGGCTCCATCCAGGCCGGAGCCCTCGTACAGCGCGCAGGCGGTCTCGTAGATGGTCCGGGCCAGGTCGACCGGATCCGGCAGCGTCCGCGACCGGGTGATGGTGTGGAAGCTGGCCAGCCGGAGCTTGACGGTCACCGTCCGGCCCGCCCAGCCGCCGTCGCGCAGCGCGCGGGCGGTCCGCTCGGACAGCCGCAGCAACTCCCGGCGGACCACCTCGGGGTCGGTGACGTCGGTGGCGAAGGTCTCCTCGGCCCCGATGCTCTTGTCGGGCGCGTGCGGGGTGACCGCCCGGCTGTCCCGGCCCCCGGCCAGCGCGGCCAGGTGCGCGCCGACCGCGTTGCCCAGGTGCTGCTGCAGGGTGGCGAGCGGGGCGTGGGCGATGTCGCCCACCGTGTGCAGGCCCAGCCGGGCCAGCGTCTCGCCGGTGCGCTGGCCCACGCCCCACAGCGCCGAGACCGGCAGCGGGTGCAGGAAGCCGAGCACCCCGTCGGCCGGCACCACCAGCAGGCCGTCCGGCTTGGCGCGGACCGAGGCGATCTTGGCGACGAATTTGGATGACGCCACCCCCACCGAGCAGGTCAGCCCCTGCTCGGCCTCGACCTGGCGGCGGATGGCGGCACCGATCCAAGCCGGCGATCCGAGCCGCCGCCGGGCGCCCGACACGTCCAGGAACGCCTCGTCGAGGGCCAGCGGCTCGACCAGCGGCGTGACCGACCGGAACACGGCCATGACCTGCTTGGACACCTCGCTGTAGGCCCCCCGGCGAGGTGGCACGAAGATCGCCTGCGGGCACCTCCGCTTGGCCACCGCGCCCGGCATCGCCGACCGGACCCCGAACTTCCTGGCCTCGTAGGAGGCCGACAGCACCACGCCGCGCCCGTTGGGCGAGCCGACGATGACCGGCTTGCCCATCAGCTCGGGGCGGTCACGAATCTCGACGCTGGCGTAGAACGCGTCCATGTCCACGTGCAGGATGTGACAGCCCGTGTCGTCGGGTACGTTCACCGCTGGGTCAAGGACACTCACCGCGCCGCCTCAGCGCCGCCCCAGCACGTGCAGCTTGGCGGCGACGTCCCGCAGGGCCGGGTACGTCGCGGCCGCCGCCTCCAGGGCGCGCAGCGACTCGGCCGCCCCCGGCTCGGCGTCCATCAGCACGCTGGGCACCAGGCCGGCGAAGATGTCGGCGCCGTGGGCGGCTCCCGGGGTCAGCCCGGCCCCCTCGATCAGTGCGGTCAGGCCGGGCAACGTGAACCAGCGGGGCCCCGCGCCCGGCATGCCCTGCCGGTCCCGCTCCAGCAGCGCCCGGGCCTCGTCGAACCGGCCCGCCGCGGCCCGGTGCAGCACCGCCGCGACCACGCCGGAGGCCAGCACGCTGACGGTGCCGCCGGGCCGCAGCACCCTGGTGATGGCGGCCAGCGCATCGGCCGGGGAGTCCACGTACTCCAGCACGCTGTGGCAGATGATGAGGTCGGCCGCCTGCTCGCCGACCACGCCGTCCAGGCCGGCCGCGTCGCCCTGGACCACGCTGATGCGCACGTCCCGCTCGGCCGCGCGCCGCTGGGCGGCCGCCAGCGAGTCCGGGCTCGGGTCGACCACGGTCACGCTGTGCCCGAGGGCGGCCAGCGGCACGGCGAACCCGCCGGTGCCCCCGCCCGCGTCGATGACGTCGAGCCGGTCACGGCCGGTCTGCCCGGCGCGCGCCGCGAGCACCTCGCGCAGCATCTCCCAGACGACGGACCGGCGGCTGGTCTGAACTTCCACCGCACCCCCTTAGGTACCTTCAATGTAGTGCGGTGCGGCGACATTTTCCGCCTATCCGGGTGGGCCGGAACCGCAGGTCGCCGGCTGATTCCTAACGGACTTCGGACACTCTGACGGGATATGCGGGTTCCCCTCAGCCTCAGCACGTATCCTCTTCGCCATGGCTGAGCACCTCGAGTTGCCGCGCCCCTGCCGTCTGCTGCGGACGGTGGTCTGGAACCTCACCGAATCGGTGGGGTTGCCCGGCGTCGGCTACGTGGTTGGCCAGGAGCTTGCCGGCCGGAACGCCGCGATGATCGCCGCCGCCGCCATCCTCTGGCTGGTCGCGGTGGTCCGCAAGATCGTCACCGGCACCGTGCCCGGCCTGGTCACGATCACGGCCCTGGTCATGACCGTGCAGGCGGTCGTGGTGGTCAGCACCGGGAACGTATTCTTCTTCCTGCTCCAGTTCCCGCTGGCCAACCTGGTGATGTGCGTGCTGTTCGCGCGGACCGCGCCGACCCGCAAGCCGCTCATCGCCCAGCTGGCCGCGGAGGTGGTGGCGCTGCGCCAGCCGTCCACCCAGCACCCGGCCCTGCACCGGTTCTTCCAGGGCGCGACCTGGCTCTGGGCGGCCCTGTTCTTCCTGACCACGGTGGGCCTGTCGGTCATGATGATGACCGAGCCGCTGACCTTGTTCCTGGTCCTCTACACGGCCGTGACCGTGGGCGGCGTGGTGGTCGGGGCCGGGCTGTGCGCGCTCTGGTTCTACCGGGTGATCCGCAAGAGCGGCTTGCGGATCCGCTTCGCCGCGGCCTAGAGGGCCAGCGTCGGCTTCAGCGACAGCAGCCGGGCCAGCAGCCCGTTGACGAAGGCGGGTGAACCGTCGGTGGACAGGTCCTTGGCCAGCTCGACCGCCTCGCTGATGGCCACCCCGTCCGGTATGTCGTCGGCCCACAGCAGTTCGTAGGTGCCGATCCGGAGGATGTTGCGGTCGACGGCGGGCATCCGGTCCAGCGTCCAGCCTTCGGCGTACTCGGCCAGCAGCTCGTCGATCCGGTCCCGGTGTGCCTGGACGCCCCGGACCAGCTCGGCAGCGTACTCCGGGACCGGCGGCCCGTCGTCGGCCTTGGCCGCGGTGCGCTCCTCCAGCAGCTCCAGCACCGGTGCACCGCGCAGTTCGGCTTCGAACAACAGGTCAAGGGCGCGCTTACGCGCCTTGCTACGGGCAGGCACAGTAGTAAGGCGTCTCAGGCCCGGCCGAGGTACGTGCCGGTCCGGGTGTCGACCTTGATCTTCTCGCCGGTGGAGATGAACAGCGGGACCGCGATCTCGGCGCCGGTCTCCAGCTTGGCGGGCTTGGTGCCGCCGGTGGAGCGGTCACCCTGCAGGCCCGGGTCGGTGGAGCTGACCGTCAGCTCGACCGCCGCGGGCAGGTCCACGTACAGCGGCACCCCGTCGTTGAACGCGATCGTCACCATCTGCTCCTCGAGCAGGTAGTTGGCCGCGTCGCCGACGGTGGCCGCGGGCACGTGCGGCTGGTCGTAGTCGGTCATGTCCATGAACACGTAGTCGTCGCCCTCGCGGTACAGGTACTGCATGTCCCGCTTGTCGACGTTGGCCACGTCCACCTTGACGCCCGCGTTGAACGTCCGGTCGACGACCTTGCCGGTCATGATGTTCTTGAGCTTGGACCGCACGAACGCGCCGCCCTTGCCTGGCTTCACATGCTGGAACTCGACGACCGTCCACAGGTTGCCGTCGATGTTCAGGGTCATGCCGTTCTTCAGGTCGTTGGTCGTCGCCACGTCTGCCGTCTCCGCCAATCCAAGCCGCCCGTCACAGGGCGAGAAGTTCCTTCGTGGTGGTCGTGAGGATCTGGGCTGCTCCGTCGGCCGTACCCGCCCCGACGACCAGGACATCCTCGATCCGGACACCGCCGCGGCCGGGTAGGTAGACACCGGGCTCGACGGTTACCGCAACACAGTCTTCTAGTTTACCCGTACTTCCGTACCCGATCATCGGTGCTTCATGGACTTCGAGCCCGACTCCGTGCCCGAGCCCGTGCCCGAAGTGCTGGCCGTGACCGGCCTCGGCGATCAGGTCACGGGCGGCCGCGTCCACCTCGCGCAGCGCCGCGCCGGGCCGGGCGGCCGTGCAGCCCGCCCGCTGGGCCGTCGCCACCAGCTCGTACAGGTCCCGCTGCCAGTCCGCGGGCTCGCCCAGCGCCACCGTCCGGGTCATGTCCGCGTGGTAGCCGGCGAACTGGGCACCGAAGTCCATGGTGATCAGGTCGCCGCGGCGCAACGGCCGGCTGGAGGGCACGGCGTGCGGCAGCGCCCCGTTCGGCCCGCTGGCCACGATCGTGTCGAACGCCGGGCGGGCGGCGCCCAGCTCCCCCATCCGGTGGTCGAGCGCGGCCGCCAGCGCCCGCTCGGTCAGGCCCGGCCTGATCAGCGCCAGCACGTCGGCGAAGGCCTGGTCGGTGATCCGGCAGGCGGTCCCCAGCAGCTCAAGCTCGGACCGGTCTTTGACGACCCGTAGTTCTTCCACCCTTTTATCGAAGGGAAAAAGGGTTACGCCCTCGGCGGCCAGGTCGATCTCGGCGTAGCCGTCCACGGTCAGGTCATGCGTCTCGACCGCGAGCCGCCGCACCCCGCGCCGTTCCGCCTCCGCCGCCAGCAGCGGCTCGACGAACCGCTCGACGGTCAGGTCCAGGTCGGGAGCGTCCCGCCGGGCGGCCAGCTCGTACCGGGAGTCGGTGGCCAGCAGGCCGGTCCCGTCGGCGGGAAGCAGCAGCGCCGCGTTCGAGCTGGCCAGCCCGGTCAGGTAGCGGACGTTGGGCCGGGCCGTGACCAGGACCGCCCCGGCGTCCAGCTCGGCCAGCTGAGCCTGGACCCGCGCCCGGCGGGCGGCGTGGATTTCTGGCATGTCCTGACTGTAACCGCCCGGCGTGAAACTTCCCCGGCCGTTGCGGGCGAGTAAGGGTGTGAGCAGGACTCGGCAGGAGAACGGATGAACCGGCCATGGGTGTGGTGACCGGCCAGGCGCGCGACGCGGCCGGGATCGGCTGCCCAGCGACGCCGAGGTGATCACGCGGTCCCGGCAGGAGCCGGGCTGCTTCGCGGTGATCTTCGACCGCGTGGTCAAGCGGAAGGGGAACCTCTATGTGGATCCAGGCTGTCACTACACGGGCAACCAGCCACCGCTGAGCGTCTCCGCCCGCGAGTTCGGCCGGGTGTTCACGATCCCGGCCGCCGCCCAGAGCACCCGCATCTCGTTCTTCATCCACCCCGCCGCCATCCCGGCCGGGAGCGCGGTCCTCATCTTTGTCGAAGGCACCCTGTCAGCGGTGCCCGGCAAAGACGGCTGGACCACCTTCGCCGACGGGTTCACGCTGGTCAGGATCGGCAGCCGGCCAAGCCGGTGCGTGGTCTGACCCGGGCCACCGGCCGGCCGCTCAGGCAGCCAGCTCGGCCGCCCGCTCGATGAGGTGGACGCGGCCGGCGTGGTCGGGGGCAAGCGGGGTGGCCAGCAGGGTGGTCACCCCGGCCGCGCGGAACGCCTCCATCCGTTCGGCCACGTAGCTCTCCGGGCCGATCAGCGAGGTCTTCTCCAGCAGTTCGTCCGGGACCAGGGCCTCGGCCTCTTGCTTGCGGCCGTCCAGGTAGGCGTCCTGGATCTGGTCGGCCACCGCCCCGTAGCCGAGCCGGGTGGCCAGCTTGTGGTAGAAGTTCTGGCCGCGGGCACCCATCCCCCCGATGTACAGGGCGAAGAACGGCCGGGCAAGGTCCCGGTAGCTCTCCACGCCGTCGCCGATCATCAGCGGGGCCATCGCCACCACGTCGAGCGGGCCGAGCCCGGGGTCACGCTTGGCCAGCCCCTCGGCCAGCGGTCCGCCCCAGAGGTCAGCGGCCTTTTCCGGGAGATAGAAGAACGGCTGCCAGCCCTCGGCCAGCTCGGCCGCCAGCGCCACGTTCTTCGGCCCGACCGCGGCCAGCATGATCGGGATGCGCTCGCGCACCGGGTGGTTGATCAGCTTGAGCGGCTTGCCCAGGCCGGTGCCCAGCTCGGGCGGCAGCGGCAGCTGGTAGTGCCTGCCGTCGTAGACCAGCCGGTCGCGCCGCCACACCATCCGGCAGATCTCGATCAGCTCACGGCTGCGCCCGACCGGCGCGTCGTACGCCACGCCGTGCCAGCCCTCGATGACCTGCGGCCCGGACGCGCCGATGCCGAGGGTGAACCGCCCGCCGGAGACGTAGTCCAGCCCGGCCGCGGTCATCGCGGTCAGCGCCGGGGTGCGCGAGTAGAGCTGGAGGATGCCGGAGGCGAGCTCCAGCCGCTCGGTCCGGGCCGCGATGTAGCCGAGCTGGCTGACCGCGTCGAAGCTGTAGGCCTCGGGCACGAACACGATGCCAAGGCCGGCCTTCTCGTAGTCGGCCAGCTCGTTCACGGTCTCCGCGAAGCCACCGGCGTAATTGATCGACATCCCTACGCGCATCAGCGAGCCATTCCTTCCGTCAGCCCCCGCTCCATGATCTCCGCACAGACGTGCTCGGGGCTACGGTCTTCGGTGGGCACGGTGATCGTGGCCACCTCCTCGTAGACCGCCAGCCGCCGCCGGTAGACCGCGGCCAGGTCGGGGCGGCGCAGCACCGGGCGGCCGTCGTCGCCGCCCACCCGGCCGAGCGCCACCTCGTACGGGACGTGCAGATAGACGATCTGCTCGGCCGCCTTGAGGACCCGCCGGGTCTGTTCATGCTCGACCGCGCCGCCGCCCAGCGCCAGCACCAGCCCGGGCCCGCCGAGCAGGGACGCGATCGTCTTGTGCTCCAGGGCCCGGAAGGCGGGCTCACCCCGCTCGGCGAAGATCCGCGGCACCGGCATGCCCGCGCGCTCGGCGATGACCACGTCGGCGTCCGCGAACGGCAGGCCCAGGCGGCTGGCCAGCAGCCGGCCCACGGTGGTCTTGCCCGCGCCCATGAAGCCGACCAGGACGATCACGAGGCTGGCTCCGGCTGTTTGACCAGCTCGGCCACGGCCTGCAGGGCGAGCTGGTAGGACAGCAGCCCGAAGCCGGCCACGGTGCCGGTGGCCACCCCGGACACCACCGAGGTGTGCCGGAACTCCTCCCGGGTGGCCGGGTTCGACAGGTGCACCTCGATCAGCGGCGCCGTGCGCATGGCCAGCGCGTCCCGCAGCGCGTAGGAGTAGTGCGTGAACGCGGCCGGGTTGAGCACCACCGGGAGCCGTTCGTCGGCCGCCTCGTGCACCCAGGCGACCAGCTCGGCTTCGTCGTCGGTCTGCCGGACGTCGACCGACAGGTCCAGCAGGCGGCCGGTGGCCCGGCACGCCTCCGCCAGATCTTCCAGCGTGGCCGAGCCGTACACTTCCGGCTCGCGGATACCGAGGCGGCCCAGGTTGGGCCCATTGAGCACGAGCACCCGGGTGGTCACGGGCACACCTCCAGATACGCCTGCTCCAGCAGTTCTTCGGGCGGCGCCGCCAGGATCGCGGGCCGGGCCAGCGCGTCCAGCACCACGAACCGCAGCTTGGCCTCCCGGGTCTTCTTGTCCACGGCCATGGCCGCCCGCAGCTCCGGCCAGACGTGCGGACGGTAGGCGGTCGGCAGGCCGACCGAGGTGAGCACGGTCCGGTGCCGGGCCGCGGTCGCACCGTCCAGCCGCCCGGCCAGCCGGGACAGCTCGGCCACGTAGACCATGCCGATGGCCACCGCGTCGCCGTGCCTGAAGTGATACTGCTCCGTGCGCTCGATCGCGTGGCCCAGCGTGTGCCCGTAGTTCAGGGTCTCGCGCAGCCCGGCCTCGCGGAAGTCGGCCGCCACCACCCGGCCCTTGAACCGGACGGCCCGCTCGATCAGCTCACGGGTGTGCCGGCCGTGCGGGACGGTGGCGCCCTCCGGATCGGCCTCCACCAGGTCGAGGATGACCGGGTCGGCGATGAAGCCGGCCTTGATCACCTCGGCCAGGCCGGCCACGTAATCGGCCCGCGGCACGGTCCCCAGGGTGGCCAGGTCGGCCAGCACCCCGGCGGGCGGGTAGAAGGCGCCGACCAGGTTCTTGCCCTCGGGGATATCGATCGCGGTCTTGCCGCCGACCGCCGCGTCGACCATGCCCAGCAGGGTGGTGGGGACCAGCACCACCCGGACCCCGCGCAGGTAGCTGGCGGCCACGAACCCGGCCAGGTCGGTGGTGGCACCGCCGCCGATGCCGACGATGCAGTCGTGCCGGCCCACCTGCTCGGCCGCCAGCCGCGACCACAGGCCGGCCGCCACGCCGACCTGCTTGGCCGCCTCCCCGTCCGGTACCTCGGCCACGATCACCTGGTAACCGGCGTCGTCCAGGGCCCGGCAGGCGGGGCGGGCGATGTCGGCCACCGCCGCGGGGTGGATGACCACCACCTTGGCCGGGGCCGGCCCGCGGCCCGCCACCAGCCTGGGCAGTTCGCTCAGCACGCCGGTGCCGACCACCACGTCGTAGGGGCGCTCGCCCTCCACCGGGATGCGGGTGATGGTCATCGGCCGGCCAGCCAGGCTTCGATCTCGTCGGCGACCTCTTCGGGGGCCAGTTCCCCCGCGTCCACGGTGAACGTGGCCAGCCGCTCGTACACCGGCCGCCGCTCCTCGAGCAGGGTGCGCAGGCGGCCGCGGGGGTTCCCGGGGATGACCACGCGCGGCTTGTCGAGCCCGAGCCGGCGGGCGATCGGGCCGAAGTCGGCCGACAGGTAGGCCACCGGCTGCCCGGCCAGCAGTTCCTGGACGGCCGGGTCGAGCACGGCGCCGCTGCCCAGGGCGACCACGGCGCCGCCCGCGCTCAGCGCCTGCCGCGCGGCGGCCCGCTCGAGGTCGCGGAACGCCTCCTCGCCGTCGTCCACGAAGATGTCGCCGACCGGCTTGCCCGCGGTCGCCGCGATCTGCGCGTCGGTGTCGACGAAGCTGGTGTTCAGGCGATCCGACAGCAGCTTGCCCACGGCCGACTTGCCGGCCGCGGGCGGCCCGGTGAGTACGACGAGCGGCCGACTGTTCACGTGATCACCAGGGACTTCAGGTAGGAGTCGACGTTGCGCTGGATCTCGGCCACCGAGTCGCCGCCGAACTTCTCGGTGACCGCGTCCGCCAGCACCAGCGCGACCATCGCCTCGGCGACCACGCCCGCAGCCGGGACCGCGGTCGCGTCGCTGCGCTGGTTGATGGCCTTGGCCGGCTCCCCGGTGGCCACGTCGATGGTGTCGAGGGCGCGCGGCACGGTCGAGATCGGCTTCATCGCCGCGCGGACGCGCAGCACCTCGCCGTTGGTCATGCCGCCCTCGACCCCGCCGGCCCGGTTGGTGCGGCGGTGCACGCCGCCCGGGCCGATCTCGATCTCGTCGTGGGCTTGCGAGCCGCGCCGCCGCGCGGTGGTGAAGCCGTCGCCGATCTCGACCCCCTTCATGGCCTGGATGCCCATGATCGCGGCGGCCAGCCGGGCGTCCAGGCGGCGGTCCCAGTGGGTGAAGCTGCCGAGGCCGGGCGGCAGGCCGTAGGCCACCACCTCGACGACTCCGCCGAGCGTGTCGCCCTCCCGGCGCACCAGGTCGATCTCCTCGACCATGGCCGCGCTGGTCCTGGCGTCGGCGCAGCGCACCGGGTCGGCGTCGATCCGGGCCGCGTCGTCCGGGCCGGGCAGCAGCCCGTCCGGCACGCTGACCGCGCCCAGCGCGACCACGTGGCTGAGGACCTCGACGCCGAGCGCCTGGCGCAGGAACTGCCGGGCCACCTCGCCCAGCGCCACCCGGGCCGCGGTCTCCCGCGCGCTGGCCCGCTCCAGCACCGGGCGGGCGTCCGCGTGGCCGTACTTCTGCATGCCGGACAGGTCGGCGTGGCCGGGCCGGGGCCGGGTCAGCGGGGCGTTCCTGGCCAGCGCCTCAAGGACCTCGGGGTCCACCGGGTCGGCCGCCATCACCGTCTCCCACTTGGGCCACTCGGTGTTGCCGACCCGGATCGCGACCGGGCCGCCGAGCGTGACTCCGTGCCGGACCCCGCCGGTCAGCTCGACCTCGTCCTGCTCGAACTTCATCCGGGCGCCACGGCCGTAGCCGGCCCGGCGCCGGGCCAGCGCGGCCGCAACCTGCTCGGTGCCGACCCGCACGCCCGCGGGTACCCCTTCGCAGATGGCCACGAGCGCACGCCCGTGTGACTCACCCGCCGTAAGCCAGCGCAGCATGCCACCGATCCTATTGAACGGCGACGATCACCACGGCCAAAGCCCCGGCCAGCATGAACGGCCCGAACGCGATCTGGGACTTCCGGGTCGCCCGGCCTGTCACCAGCAGCGCCAGGCCCGCCAGCGCGGCCAGCACGAACCCGGCCGCCAGGCCGACGACCAGCGCGGTCAGGCTGATCCAGCCCAGGTACAGGCCGAGCAGCCCGGACAGCTTGACGTCGCCCCAGCCGATGCCGGCCGGGTACACCAGCGCCAGGATCAGGTAGAAGGCGAACGCGCAGGCCAGGCCGATGGCGGCGTGGGCCAGGTGGGCAGGGCCGTGCCGCACGAACGGGGTGGCCGCGCCGAGCGCCACGATCGCGACCGGGTAGGACGGCAGCGTGAGCAGGTCGGGCAGCCGCCGGTGGGCGACGTCGATGAACGCCAGCGCGACCGCCACCGCGGCCAGGTAGCAGAACGCGGGCAGCACCGGGCTGGCCCCGAACCGCAGCCCGATCAGCCCGAACGTGACCGCGGTGAGGGCCTCGGCGGCCGGGTGCCAGCCGCCGTACCGTCCATCGCAGTGCCGGCACTGGCCGCCGCCCGCCGCCCAGCTGGCCAGCGGCACCAGCTCGGTGGCGCGCAGCCGGGTGGCACAGCGCGGGCAGCGCCCGGCCGGGGCCGGGCCCAGCTCGCGGAGCGAGCCGGCCACGGTGGTCGCCTCCGGGGCCCGTTCGATGACGACGGTGAGGTAGTCGCCCACGACCAGGCCGGCCGCCGCGGCCACGGCGGCGGTCGCCCAGGAGATCATCCGCGGGGGCGGGCCGGCGCGGCCGCCGGGACGGCCGAGAACTGGATGCCCCGCCGCAGCCGGCCCGCCAGCCGGGCCGCGATGGCCTCGGCCACCGGCTGCAGGGCCGCGGGGTGGCCGGAGGTGGCGCCGGGGCTGATCAGCAGCCGGACGGCCAGGTCGGTGCCGTCCGGGCCCGCGGCCAGTTCGGCGCCGGTCACCCCGACCGCTTCCGGGGCCGGCCGCTCAGCCAGGGCGGCGGCGACGTCGGCGCGGATGTCCGGGTCGTCCTGGGGGGCGGGCGGTGGCTGGCCGGCCGCCAGCGCCGCCAGCCGGGCCCCTTCCACCGCGATCGGCACCGGGCCGGCCACGTCGATGACCACCGCACACGAATCGGCCACCGCGGTCCCCCACACCGACGCCGAGGGGGTGGGGACCGGGCGGGCGTCCGGGCGCCAGCTCAGCAGCGCCGCCAGCGAGGTGAAGGCCAGCAGCGCGGGCCGCCCGTCCCGGCCGATCAGCGTCGGGAACGCCATCTCGCGGGCCGCCTGATGGTCACACCCAGCGATCTGATCAGCCTCGCCGGTATCAGGCGGGCGCTCGACCAGCGGGACCAGCAGCCGCGCCCCGGCCAGGGCGGTCAGCGCCGCCTGCTCGGAGTCCCGGCCCGCCCCGTAGGCGGCGAGGGCGGCCGCCAGGTGCGGATCCGCGGCTCCGTCGTCTCCGGCGAACCGCTCGCCGCCGGTGTTCAGCCCAGCCACGGCTCTGACCCTACGCCGGCCGCGGCCCGTGCCACGCCGGTGAATGCCGCACCGGAAATTCCGCCACGCCGTGGGCAGTATCACAAGATCATCAATTTAGCTCCGGGACCGCGCGGCTCAGCAAAAACCCAGAATGGCCTGGACTCAGTACAGCTTCACGTAACCGCCTGACTACTAATGGTTATTGACACGCCGCAATTGCCCGTCTGACCAGCCTGATGGCTACGTGATTGGCAGAATCAGTTGAGAGCGCATTAGGGATATGGGACTCTCGTGAACGGCGTCGCGCGAACAGCCGGGGAAGGGGTTCCTTTCCCTGCGGCGAATCGCACAGATTACCAACCGGGCAGGGAGAGGGGCTGGCAGTGAAGTTCGCGGTTCGCGGACGGGCCCCGATCGGCGGGTTCTCATTCCCATGGTGAACGGGGTCGCCGCCACGAGTATCGAGCCGGGCACGCCGATGCGGAAGGTCATCCCGCCCCGCTTGATCGGACCGTACCTGAACGGCCAGCGCGCGATCCTGGCCGGCTTCGTGTACCGCAGCCACGACGCGGCGTTCCGCGATCCGGCCGAGTGCTTCACCGCGCTCGGGCTCGGCTACGAGGGTTCGGAGTTCACCGCGGACATGCCCGAGATCTACTTCCTCGGCTGGCTGGCCCGGGAGATGGACACCTACGTCGCGGCCAGCGCCGCCGGCAGCGGGACCGGCTGGCCCGGCGGCGTCCCCGCCGGCGCACCGGCCCGGGCGGTCGCGGAGTTCTACACCGATCCCATGCCGATCCCGGTCGGGGCCGCGATATCCCGGCTCACCGCGCGCGGTGAGGACCTGATCGCCAGGTACGACGGCCTCGTGTGGCGGCGGCCGACGAGGGAGGTCTGAGGCATGCGGTACCGGCTCATGGCGAGCTTCCAGGGTGCGTCCTACCAGGCGGGCGTGGGCCCGACCGACGAGGAAGTCACCCTGTTCGCAGCCTGCCCGCCGCCGGAGGAGCTGGGCTTCCGCTCGTCGTCCAACCACTGGCGCAAGCGGGTCCGGGTGGAAGAGATCGACGCGCTGTGGGAGGCCCGCCCGGTCGGGCGCTACCGCGGCGAGCGCTGCATGGTGCTCGACGACCTGGGCGACCGGATGCACATCGCCTACCTGGGCCGCGACCTGTACCTGGCCCGGCGGCTGGGCTTCTGGGAGGTCGACCGCGGCGTGTTCGAGGTCGTGGTGCCCCGGCTGGAGATCGACGACCTGCGCGAGGAGCGCGGGGAATACGAGCTGGCGGTGGTGGGCGCGGCGGCCAACGGGAGCGGTCAGGGCGGCTGGGACCACGGGCCCCGGGAGACCTGGGCGCGCACCCCGCGCGAGTACGGCCCGCCCGCTCCCGACACCGGCCCGCTGCGCGCGATCGGGGCCCAGGGCCTGATCGACACCGGCCCGTCCTGGGCGGCCGACCCCCGGCTGGCGGGCGTGCCCGCGGCCGCGAACCGGACGGCCCGGGACTCCCTCGCCCAGGATCCGCGCGACACCGGCACCTGGGCGGCGGTCAGCGCGCCGCCCGAGACCGCCGAGCCCGGCGGGCCGTTCCCGCGCGGCCGCGGCGGCTGGCGGGCCCGCGACACCGGCGGCTGGGAGGCGCCCGACACCGGCTCCTTCGACGCCCGCGAGGTGCAGCGGGCCATCAGCCAGGAGCGGGCCGCCGCCAACGGCTGGAACAGCCCGCCGCCCGAGCGGACCGACCGCTGGAGTACCCCCGGCTACTCCGGCGACCGGGTCACCGGCAGCTGGAACAGCGGCGACATCCCGGCGCCGCCGCCTGTGCCAGCCGCCGGCGGCCGGCACAGCCAGGGCTTCGGCGGCCAGGACTACCAGGACCGGAACTGGGACCCGCAGGACACGATGGCCTGGAGCCCGGTCACCGCGGGCGAGTGGGACCAGGAGGAGAGCGGCTGGGAGCCGGACGAGGTGGTCCGGTCCTCCCATGGGCCCACGCAGGACGCGGCCGCGGTGTGGCACGGATCCCCGTTCCCGGACGAGGGCGTCCGCTGGAACCCCTCCCCCGGCACCGCGAGCGGCCCACAGCCGCTGGTCACCGGCGATGGCGCCGGCCCGGCCTCCGGCCCGATGGCGAGGCCGCCCGCGCCCCGCTACGACGACCCGCCGCTGGCCCGGCAGGCGGCCGCGATCACCGGTGCCTACGCCGCACCGGTCCCGGTCGCCCCCGCCCCGGAACCGCCCGCCGCCCCGGCCCCGGCCCCGGCGCCGACGGCCGTCCCGGCGGCCGGACCCGGCACCAACGGCAGCCGCTACGTCGGCCGCCGGGCGGCCCGCAAGCCGCGGGTGACCACGCAGGCGATCTTCTCCCAGCTGCTCGACCTGGCCGCCATCCCCCAGTCCTCGTACGCGGTCGACCAGGAGGTCGACGGGGCCATGTGCCTGATCCGCGCCCGGGGCGGTTACGAGGTGTTCAGCTCGGCCGACCGGTCCCGGCACGAGGTGCGTTTCTTCGAGGACGAGGAAGCCGCCTACTTCTACCTGTTCGGGGTGCTGGCCGCCGAAGCCATCCGCAACGGCCAGCTGGGCCCGCAGGGCTGACGGCCGCCCGCAAACTATTTCAGAACCCTTACGTGGATATTCAAAAAGCCACACATCGGGCACCCGGAGGGTTAGGGTTCAATTGCCGGCGGGGCTGACGGTCCCCCGCTCCCCAAGCAGCCCCGCCGGCGCAAGTCGCCACTCACCAGCGGTTTTGTTGCAATCAGCTTGCTTATCTAGCCCATTCTTCGGGCGGCTTTTTAAATTAATTAAAAGGGCATATTCGCTAATTGCCCCGCCATTGTCCGGCGTCATCAGCGGCGAGCCCAATGGGGCCCGCCCGGGCGGGCCGGGCAGTCGGGCTGGGCAGTACCGTGAGCGGTGTGCCGCGCAGCACCAGCAGGCGGGCCCGCGCCGCCACCCCCGAGGCCGGGCGGCCCGCCGTGCCACCGCCCTGGCCGGCCCAGCGGGTGGTCCCCGGTGTGGCCAGCCTGGCCCTGCTGGACGTGCTGCGCGGGCCGCCGCGGCCCGGCCGGGTGCTCGCGGCCACCCCGTCGGTCATCTACCTGGACTTCGGCGCGGCCCAGGTGATCGCGCTGACCGCGACCGGCGCGATCTGCCTGCCCAACGCGATCACGCTGAAGCTGGCCACGCTGGAGCCGCCGCCCGGGCCGGAGGAGTCAGCCGGGCTGGACGGCGCCTGGGCCGGCAACGGGCGGGTGCTGGTCGGCGGGCTCGAGGTCCAGGTCCGCCGCTGGTGGGACCCCTCCCCGGTGTTCGCCCCGCTGTCGCGGGCCCGGCTCGACCACGGGGTGACCGCGCTGGCCCGGGTGTACGCGGCCGCCGACACCCGGCCGGGGCTGGAAGGCCAGGACAGCCCGGCCGCCCTGGCCGCCTGCTGCGCGGCCGGTGATCTGGCCGGTGCCGTCGAGCTGGCCGAGGCCCTGGTCGGGCTGGGTCCCGGCCTGGTGCCCAGCGGCGACAGTATGCTTTGCGGCCTGCTGCTGGCGCTGCGGCTGCTGGGCGGGGCGACCGCAGGTGGCACCCGGCCGGTGTGGCTGGCTGACTGGCTCGGCGCCGCCGTGACCGGGTACGCCGAGCAGCGGACGACGCCGCTGGCGGCCGCGCTGCTGCACTGCGCCGCCCGCGGCCAGGCGGCCGAGGAGGTGTCGGCCGTGCTGCACGGCATCGCCGGCCAGGAACCGGTCGAGCCCGCGGCCCGGCGGCTGCTGACCGCCGGCCGGGCCAGCGGCGCCGAGCTCACCTGGGGGCTGATGGCGGGCTGTGCGGCCGCGCTGGCGCTGAGCGTGCCGTGACAGGATGGCAGCATGACGACTCGTTCCGAGGAATCAGGCCCCGCCGCTGACATCGGCCCGCGCGTGCTGGTCACCGGCGAGCAGTACGAGCTGGCGGCCGGCGACTACCGCGCCGCGGTGACCGGGCTGGGCGCCGGGCTGCGCGAGCTCAGCCTCGCCGGCCTGCCGGTGGTGTACGGGTACGAGCCGGACGAGCTGCCGCCCGGCGCGGCCGGCCAGCTGCTGGCGCCGTGGCCGAACCGCGTCGACCACGGGCAGTACGAGTTCGGCGGCACCCACTACCAGCTGGACCTGAGCGAGCCCAAGAACGGCAACGCGATCCACGGGCTGACCCGCTGGGCGAGCTGGGAGCCGGTGCAGCAGGAAGCGGACCGGGTGCTGCTCCGCCACCGGCCGCACGGCTACACCGGGTACCCGTTCAGCGTCCAGGTCGACGCCGAGTACCGGCTCACCGCCGCCGACGGCCTCCGGGTGACGGTGTCGGCTACCAACCGCGGCAGCCGGCCCGCGCCGTACGGCACCGGCCAGCACCCCTACTTCACGGCCGGCCAGGCCCCGCTGGACGAGTGGGAGCTGGAGCTGCCCGCGGGCCGCTGGCTGCCGCTGAGCGACCGTGGCATCCCGACCGGTCCCGTTCAGGACATCGGCGGCACGGCGCGTGACTTCCGTGAGCCGCACGCTATCGGGGACACCGTGCTTGATCACGCGCTGACCGGGCTGAACCGGGCCAGCGACGGGAAAGTCTGGTCCCACCTGCGCTCGGCGGGCCGCCAGGTGTCGATGTGGGCCGGTCCCGGTTACGGCTGGCTGCAAGTCTTCACCAGCGACACCCTGCACGGTGAGCGGCACCGCCAGGCCGTCGCCATCGAGCCGATGACCTGCCCGCCGAACGCCCTCGTGAGCGGCGACGACCTCATCGTGCTGGCCCCCGGCGAGAGCGTCGCGCACACGTGGGGTGCGCAGGCAAGTTGACCGCCGGCGCCACCTGGCGGCCCCTGCGCTCCGGCGGCCGCGAGGTCGAGCTGCGCAGCCGCGGGGACCAGCCGGACCCACGCGAGGTCTACCTGTGCCCCTCGGTCGGCGAGTACCCCGTCTACGACGCCGCCATCTACGCGGTCATCAGCGGGGACGAGCAGCGTAACCGGCTGTTCCGCCGGGCCATCGGGGCCGCCGCACCGGGCGCGACCGTGCTGGAGATCGGTCCCGGCCCGGACCTGCTGTGGAGCCTGGCCGCCGCCGCGGCGGGCGCGACCCGGGTGTATGCGGCCGAGGTGCTGGCCGAGAGCGCCCGGCTGGCGCAGGCGACGGCCCGGCGGCACCCGGACGCCCCGATCGAGGTGCTGACCGGCGACGCCACCGGGATCGCGCTGCCGCAGCGGGCGGGTGTCTGCATCGCCGAGATCGTCGGCTGCCTGGGCGGCGCCGAGGGCATGGCCGCCGTGCTCGGTGACGCGGAGCGGCGCCATCTGACCAAGGATGCCCAGGTCATACCGGCCGGGGTCCGCACGCTGGTGGCGGCCGTCTCGCTGGAGAGTGTCCTGCGGGCCGACCCCGGCCCCGGCGCCGGGGAGCCGGCGCTGGCGGGGATGTTCGCGCCGTATGTGGAGGGCATCTTCCGGGCGGCGGGCGGGCCGTTCGATGTGCGGATATGCCTGGCCGGGGCGGAGCCTGACCTGTTGCGTTCCTCGGCTGGTGTCGTGGAGGACCTGCGCTTCGGCGCGTTCGGGGCGGCGCGGCCCAGCGCCCGCGGCGGCGGCCTGCGGCTGGAGATCACCCGGCCCGGCCCGGTCGACGGGTTGCTGGCCTGGATCCAGCTGACCGTCGCGCCCGGCGACCCGGTACTGGACAGCCTGGCCGACGAGACGAACTGGCTGCCGGTCTGCATCCCGTTCGCTGGAGGTCCGGTGGCCGCCGGGGCCGGGGACGTGCTGGCGCTGCGGGCCACCGTGGCCGAGGGCGAGGATGGGGTTCATCCCGAGTACTTCTTTGACGGTGAGCTGACCCGCGACAATGGGCGGGCAGGGGTCCCGGTTTATGCGGAGTCGCGGTTCTCGGGAGGCCCGTTCCGGGCCACGCCGCTGCACCGGGCGCTGCTGCGGTAGCCAATCAGCCGGGGCCCGCTACGCCCAGGGGATCGTAGCCGCTGGATGATGATGGTGCCGGCACAGCGGAGCCAGCTTGCATTCACACACCCGAGCAAACCGCGGGTGTCGCGGCGTCAATTGGTAGTTCGTTTGCGAAGCGTCTGCTTCCGGTCGCGGTTTAGGCTGCTCGGTATGGTGTCAAGCGAGCAAGTCCCGGCGGCCAGTACAGGCCGTGACGCGATGACGAACCCGGGCTCTGATCCGCCCGGTGAGACGGCCGGCGCCGTGGCGCCGCGGCTCGACCCAGCTGATCTGGCGGTCTGGGGCGGCTTCCTCGAGGTTCACACCCGGCTGATGCGGCTGCTCGATGCCGACCTGGTCGCCACGCACGGCATGGCCCTGGTCGAGTACGAGGTGCTGTTCAAGCTTTCGGCGGTCGGCGGCCGGCTGCGCATGTCTGACCTGGCGGAGGTGGCCATGCTCAGCCGTAGCGGCCTGACCAGGATTGTCGGGGTGCTGGAAGCGCAGCGTCTGGTCCGCCGCGTCTCCTCTCCCGGCGATGGCCGTGTCCTCATCGCCACCCTTACCCCGGCCGGGCGGGCGCGCCTGGCCGCGGCGCGCGAGACGCATTCGGCGAACGTGCGGCGGCTGTTCCTGACCCCTCTCGATCAGGAGCAGAAGAAGGCCATCGCCGCCGGCTGGCACAGTATCCGCGTCGCGCTCGATGAGCACGACCGGGTACAAGCCAGCTGACCTGGCGCGGGCCGAGCGCGGGGCGGACCTCGCGGGCGCTTGCCTCACCCAGGGGGTTGTGCCAGACTCGCTGCAGGTATTTCGCTAACGAAGTATCTGATTCGCAGCTACGGTGCTGGCGTCATGGCACCTTGGAGGGCTTCCTAGTGGACACACGCTGGCCCGGATTGCCCTACGAGCAGTGGGCTGAAACCCGGGACACCTTGCACCTGTGGACTCAGGTCATCGGCAAGGTCAAGCTGGCGCTGACCCCGTTCCTCAATGAATGGTGGAATGTCGCCTTGACCCTGACCTGCCGGGGCATGACCACCGGCCCGATGCCGTGTGGCCCGGCTGACCTCCAGATCGACTTCGACTTCATCAGCCAGCAGCTCGACCTCGCGACGTCCGACGGCCGCCGCGGGTTCATCGATCTGATCCCTCGCAGCGTCGCGGAGTTCCACGCCGCCGTGACCACGCAACTGCGCGGCCTCGGCTTCGACGTCACCTACTCGACGGTGCCATCCGAGCTGCCCGACCCGGTCCCGTTCGAGCAGGACACCGCGGACCGGGCCTACGACGGCGCCGCCGCGCGGCGGTGGTGGCTGGCGATGCTGTCCGCCGGCCGGGTCATGGACAGGTTCCGGACGCCGTTCGGCGGTAAGAGCAGCCCGGTGCTGTTCTACTGGGGCGGATTCGATCTGAACCACACCCGCTTCAGCGGCCGGCCCGCGCCTGCGCGGCCTGGCTCCGGGGTGATCGAGGCTTTCGGCGAAGATCAGGAGAACTTCGCGATCGGTTTCTGGCCGGGTAACTCCGCCTCTCCCCAGGCCGTGCTCTACGCCTACTTGTCCCTGCCCCGGCCGGGGTGGAGACCATACGGCCCGACCCGCAGCAGGCCCGGTGGGTGCCCGGTGCGGGTGAGTTCGTCCTGCCGTGGAACGCGAGCTGCTCGCCGCGCCCGACCCGGACGCGGCGGCGCTGGAGTTTTTCACCAGTACCTATGCCCGGACCACCGCCCTGGCGGAGTGGGACCAAGCCGCGCTGAAGCTTCCCCGGATTCCCGGGAAAGAGGCATCCTGATGTCCATCCTTCCCATCGTCACCCCGGCCGGCAAGGGCGAGGTCCTGCAGTTCAGCCCCACTGAACTGCTCACGTGGAAGGCCACCCAGGCGACCACCGGCGCCTTCGATCAGTTCGAGCTCACCGCCCAGCCGAATCACGCTGGGGCGCCGCTGCATGTCCACGCGACCGTCGAGGAATGTTTCTACATGCTCGCCGGCGCCTTCCGGTTTGCCGTGGCCGGCTCGGAGGTTATCGCCGAACCGGGCAGCTTCCTGTTCGTGCCTCGCGGCACCGCGCACACCTGGACCAACGTCGCGGACACGGCCTCAACCATGCTGCTCACGTTCGTGCCCGGCGGTATGAAGGCGTTTTTCGAGGAGGCCGCTCCGATCATGCACGCCCAGCCCCTCGATCTCGACGCGCTCACGGCCATCAACGCCCGCCACGCCACGACCGTCGTCGGGCCACCGCTACGTCCCGGCCCCGGACCCGCCGACCACCCGGCGGGGTGACCACCTGACCTGCCGATGACGAGGAGGCCGCAGTTATCCAGGCCGTCAGCTCCCCCAGCAGTTGTAAAGCCCGGCGATGGTGAACGCCTACGACACTGCCTCATGGCAGAACTTCTTTGTCGCTGAGGTAGGAGCGGCCGCCGCCCTCACCGGCTTGCTCTTCGTTGCCGTCTCGATCAACCTGAGGCAGATCCTCTCCTTCCCCAAACTGCCCGCACGCGCGGCCGAAACCCTGTCGCTGCTGCTGCTCGTCGTCGCCGTCTCCAGCCTCGCGCTCGCCCCGCAACTCTCTGAAGCCCTCGGCATCGAGGTCTTCATCTGCGCCGGCCTGGTGTCGGCCGCCGTGCTGCTCGTCCAGCTGCGGCACGGGCCCGACGACCCAGCCGACCCCGCCTGGTGGTTCGCGTCGCGGATAGCCAACGTCCAGCTACCTGCCCTGCTGTTCCTGGTCGGCGGCATCACGCTCACTGTCCGGCACGGCTACGGGCTGTACTTCATGCTGGCGGGAACGCTGACAGCTTTCATGGGAGCCGTCTACAACGCCTGGGTCCTGCTGGTCGAGATCATCCGGCAGCACCCCGATCCCCCGGGCACGGCTCAATGATCAAACCCGGGGACGGCTCCGGTTGTCCATCGCGGGCTCCGGTTCTGGAGCCGTCTAAACAACCTGTGTGGTTATCGCACGCTGGACGGCGCCAGGTTGCAGCCGCAGGTCAGAGCAAGGCGTCGAGATAGGCCCGGGCGCGCAGTTATTCGATTGGATCCGGGCGCTCGAAGGCGAAGTAGAGGGTGAGGAGCATGGGCTCGGGCTCGTGGGCCAGATGCTTCCAGGAGACGTCGACCAGGGTGACGTTGTGCTCGGTCAGCCAGCGCTGGGCCTGGGCGAAGGCTTCGGCGTTGGTCCGGGCGGTGAACAGCAGGGTGGCCATCGGGTGGACCTGCGCGTCGGCGCCGGCGTCGTCGAAGTCCGGGGGGACGTAGAGCTGGAGGTCGGGATCCATGACCGGCATTGTTCCCGATGGGCCGTTGGCTGGTCGCTGGGGTTTCAGCCGGAAGTTTGTTCTAGCGCCTCGCGGGCGCGGGCCAGGTCTTCGGCGGTGTCGATGTCGTCGGGGCGGCCGGTGCCGGTGCAGTCGACCGCGGTGATCAAGTCTGGGTGGGCGCGCAGGAAGGGGCGGGCGCCGGCGTCGCCGGTGGTGGTGGCGAGCAGCTCGGGCCAGTGGGCGCGGTCGATGAGGACCGGGTTGCGGGGGCGGCCTCCGTAGCTGGCGACCGCGACTGGGGCGCCGGCCGCGTGGGCGGCGATCAGGCGGCGGACCGCTTCCGCGCCGATCAGGGGCTGGTCGGCCAGGGCGACGACAACCGCCCGGCAGGACGGGGGCTGGTCCTGCAGGGCGCGCAGGCCGGCGATCAGGGAGGAGCCCATGCCGGTGCGCCAGCCGGGGTTGCCCACCAGCGTGACCTTGGGCAGGTCGACCGGGGCGGCGCCGGTGACGACCACGATCGGGTCCGCTCCCCCGGCGCGCAGCAGGTCAGCGCCGCGGGCGGCCAGGGTCCGGCCGCCGATCTCGACCAGGGCCTTGGGGCGGCCCAGGCGGCTGCCCCCGCCCGCGGCCAGCAGGATCCCGGCGACGGTGGTTGGCATGGGGCCAGGTTAGCGGTGTGCGCGGAAATTGCCTGGCTTGCCCGGCCAGCCGCGGCTTAGGCTCGCGGCATGCCGCCGGCCTCACATCTGCTCACGTTCACCCTTACCGCGTTCCTGCTGATCGCGGCGCCCGGTCCCAGTGTGCTGTTCACCATCAGCCGGGCGCTGACGCTGGGCCGGGCGGCCGGGGTGGCCACGGTGGCTGGCAACACGGCCGGCCTCGGCGTCCAGGTGCTGGCGGTGGCGTTCGGGGTCGGCGCCCTGGCCGAGCGCTCGGTGCTGGTGTTCAACCTGATCAAGCTGGTCGGGGCCGGTTACCTGATCATCCTCGGCGTGCAGGCGATCCGGCACCGCAAGCGGCTGACCGAGGCGCTCGGCGCCCGCCTGGAACGCAAACCGGTCGCCCGGATCGTGGCCGACGGGTTCGTGGTCGGCGTCGGCAACCCCAAGACGATCGTGTTCATGGCGGCCGTCCTGCCGCAGTTCGCGGACCGCCCAGCCGGCCACCTGACCGCCCAGCTGCTGGTGCTGGGCCTGATCTTCGCGGGCATCGCGCTGATCTCGGACAGCGTCTGGGCGGTGGCGGCGGGGACGGCCCGGGCGTGGCTGGGGCGGTCGCCGCGGCGGCTGGAGCTGATCGGCGGCACCGGCGGCCTGGTCATGATCGGCCTCGGGGCGACGCTGGCCGTCTCCGGCCGCCACGACTGAGCCGCCCGGGGACCCCGGACGAGCGGTGGAACCGGGGGCGGTGACGACATTTTAGCTATTCGACGATCTTGGAAATCGGGATCTCGAGGATGTCCTGGGCACCCGCGGCCTTGAGGGCCGGGATCAGCGTGTTGACGCCGCGCTTGGGTACCACGGTCTCCACCGCGTTCATGTCGCCGCGGGCCAGGGTGGTGATGGTCGGGGACGACAGCGCGGGCAGCATGTCAGTCACGGCGCTGAGCTGCCCGGCCGGGACGTTCAGCTTGAGCAGAACGTGGCCGCGGGCCTGGATCGCCCCGCGCAGCAGCAGCGCGATGTCGTCCATCGCGGCCCGCTTCTCCTCGTCGGCGTGCGCCGACGCCGAGGCGACCAGCTCGGTGTAGCTGCTCAGCAGGGTGTCCAGGATGCGCAGGCCGTTCTTGCGCAGCGAGGACCCGGTCTCGGTCAGGTCCACGATCGCGTCCACGATGTCCGGGACCTTGGCCTCGGTGGCCCCGTAGGAGGGGACGACCGCCGCCTTGATCCCGTGCGAATCGAGGAACCGCTTGGTCAGGCCGGGGAACTCGGTGGAGATGCGGACGCCTTCTGGCAGGTCGGAGACCGTGCGCCAGCTGGAGTTCTGCGGCACCGCGAGCACCACCCGGACCGGCTGGGAGGTGTTCTTGGAGTATTGCAGCTCGCCGAGTGAGACCACGTCGGCCTGGGTCTCGGTGATCCAGTCGCGTCCGGTGATGCCCAGGTCGAACAGGCCGCGCTCGATGTAGGAGGGGATCTCCTGGGGCCGCAGGAACCGCACCCGCTCGATCCGCGGGTCGTCGATGGATGCGTGGTAGTCACGGTCGGAAGAGCGCCGCACGGTCAGGTCGGCGGCGTCGAAAAGCTCGAGAGTGGCTCGCTCCAGCGAGCCCTTGGGCAGGACGAGGGAGAGCACGGCGAAACCCCTTGCATCAATGGGCTGACTCGAAGGCGTGACGGGCGGGCCGCGTCAATGTCGGGGCGCGCCGCCTGCCGCGGCACTACGGGGCCGGGGCTGGGCAGGCCGCCGGTCGGGGCCGGAACAGCGGATGGAGCGCAGCAGGAGCGCGGTGTCCAGCGCCGCCACGACGGCCTCCCATCCCTTGTCCTCGAAACTGTCCGGCAGCCCGGCTCGATCACGGGCGTCTTCTATGGTGTCACAGGTCAGTACGCCGTTGCCCACCGGAGTGCCGGCGTCCAGGGCCACCCGGGTCAGCCCGGCCGTGACCGCGTCGCAGACGTACTCGAAGTGCGGGGTGCCGCCGCGGATCACCGCGCCCACGCAGACCACCGCGTCGTTGTAGCGGGCCAGCTCGGCTGCGACCACCGGCAGCTCGACCGCCCCGGCCACCCGCAGCACCAGCGGGTCGTCGATGCCGCAGGCGACGGCGGCGGCCGCCGCCCGCTCGACCATGGCGTCGGTGATGTCGGCGTGCCAGCGGGTGCCGAGGATGGCCAGGGTCAGGTCGGACGCGTCGACCGTCTCCAGCGCCGGCCGCCCCGCCCCGCTCACGCTGACTCCCGGGCGGACCGGGCCGGCCCGGACACCGCCTGCGGCGACGGCGGCAGGTTCTCGATCGTGTGGCCCAGCCGGTCCCGCTTGGCGGCCAGGTAGCGCAGGTTGTGGGCGGTGACCGGCACCGGCAGCGGCACCGCGGTGACGTCCAGCCCGTAACGGGCCAGCCCCACCACCTTGTCGGGGTTGTTGGTCAGCAGCCGGGCCGACTGGACCCCCAGGTCGGTCAGGATCTGGGCCCCGGTCGAGTAGTCGCGGGCGTCCACCGGCAGGCCCAGCTGCAGGTTGGCGTCCACCGTGTCCGAGCCGTGGTCCTGCAGCTGGTAGGCGCGCAGCTTGCTGAGCAGGCCGATGCCGCGGCCCTCGTGACCACGCAGGTAGAGCACCACGCCGCGGCCCTCGGCGGCGATCAGGGCCATGGCCGCCTCCAGCTGGGCGCCGCAGTCGCAGCGGAGCGAGCCGAACACGTCGCCGGTGAGGCACTCGGAGTGCACCCGGGCCAGTACCTCCTCGCCGTCACCCAGCTCGCCCAGGACCAGGGCCATGTGCTCGACGCCGTCCACCGTGTTCAGGTAGCCGTAGGCCTGCCAGTCGCCGTAGGCGGTGGGCAGCGTGGTCCGGGCCTGCTGGCTGACCATGGTCTCGGTCCGGCGCCGGTAGTCGATGAGCTGCTCGATCGAGATCAGCCGCAGCCCGTGCTCGTCGGCGAACTCGCGCAGCCGCGGCAGCCGGGCCATGGTGCCGTCCTCGTTGACGATCTCGGTCACTACCCCGGCCGGCCGCAACCCGGCCAGCTTGGCCAGGTCGACCGCGGCCTCGGTGTGCCCGCGGCGGCGCAGCACGCCGCCCTCGGTGTAGCGGAGCGGGAACAGGTGCCCGGGCCGGCAAAAGTCAGACGCGGCGGCCCCCGGGTCGGCCAGCAGGGTGATCGTCCGGGCCCGGTCGGCGGCACTGATCCCGGTGGTGATGCCGGTCCGCGCGTCCACGCTGATCGTGAACGCGGTGCCCATGTGCTCCTGGTTGTCGCTGGTCATCTGGGGCAGGTTCAGCCGGTCCAGGTCCTCGCTGAGCATCGGCACGCAGATCAGCCCGCGGGCGTACCGGATGGTGAACGCGAGCAGCTCGGGGGTGGCCGCCTCGGCCGCGAAGACCAGGTCGCCCTCGTTCTCGCGGTCCGCGTCGTCGACCACCACGACCGGGCGGCCGGCCGCGATGTCCTTGACGGCCTGCTCGACGGAGTCCAGCTCCGGGCTGGGCAGGATCGGGGTGGCGTTCATCGGGTCACCGAGCCCGCGGCCGCGGTGAGCTTTTCCACGTATTTGGCGATCACATCAACCTCCAGGTTGACCGTCTCTCCCGGCTGCTTGTAACCCAGCGTGGTGCCCTTCAGCGTCTCCGGGATCAGGCTGACCTCGAACCAGTCACCGGCGACGGCGGTCACGGTCAGGCTGATGCCGTCGACCGCGATCGAGCCCTTCTCCACCACGTACCGGTCCAGGCCCGGGGGCAGCGCGATCCGCACCACGTCCCAGTGCTCGGCCGGGGTGCGGGAGGTCAGCTCCCCCACGCCGTCCACGTGCCCCTGGACCAGGTGGCCGCCCAGCCGGTCGGCCAGCCGCACCGAACGCTCGAGGTTGACGTGGGTCCCGGCCGCCAGGGCACCGAGGCTGGAGCGGGTGAGAGTTTCGCGCATGACGTCGGCCGTGAACTCCTCCCCGGCCGAACTGGTGACGGTCAGGCACACGCCGTTGACCGCGATGGAGTCACCGTTGGACACGTCGCTGGTGACTTCGGCGCCACGTACGGTGAGCCGGGCCGCGTCCCCGAGGTCCTCGATGGCGACGACCTCGCCCAGCTCTTCCACGATTCCGGTGAACATCCGCGCTTCCCTCCTCGGAACCGACTGCTCCCGGCTCCGGGGGTACGCGGGCACCATGCGCGTCACGCAAACGCATACGGCCGCACCAGGCTCACGCCTGCCGCGCGCGTGCTGCCTCCCATCCGGACTTTAACCGTCGGTCCCGGAGTTCCACCGGGTCAACCAGAACCCCATGATCGGAGCGCTGGGTCGCGGACTGTCACCGCCGGTTCGGAATTTCACCGACCCCGGAGCACGCTTCGTACTGATTAACATTCTGCCACAGAAGGTATTCCCCTGAGCTGCGGCGTGCGTCACACCGCCAGTCAGGCAGCGCCGTCAGGTCGCGCCCTCAGGTCGCGGGCAGGCTCTCGTCGGGGACCTCGTCGATTTCGCTGGCCAGCCGGGTGATCTCCCGCATCTTGTTGGTCGCGTCCAGGGCGGCGATCTTGTAGGACTCGGCCAGCGTTGGGTAGTTGAACACCGCGTCGACCAGGTAGTCGACGGTGCCGCCGCAGCCCGCGACGGCCTGCCCGATGTGCACCAGCTCGGTCGCGCCGGTACCGAATACGTGCACGCCCAGCAGCTGGCGGGTCTCCGGCGAGACCAGCAGCTTGAGCACGCCGTAGGAGTCGCCGATGATCTGGCCGCGGGCCAGCTCCCGGTAGCGGGACACGCCCACCTCGAACGGGATGCAGGCCTCGGTGAGCTGGTCCTCGGTCTGCCCGATGAAGCTGATCTCCGGGATCGAGTAGATGCCGATCGGCTGCAGCAGGTGCGCGGTGTGCACCGGCTCGCCGAAGGCGTGGTGGGCGGCCTGCCGGCCCTGCTCCATCGAGGTCGCGGCCAGCGCCGGGAAGCCGATCACGTCGCCGACCGCGTAGATGTGCGGCACCTCGGTCTGGAAGTTCTCGTCGACCTTGATCCGGCCGCGCTTGTCGGCGGCCAGCCCGGCCGCCTCCAGGTTGAGTTCCTCGGTCTGGCCCTGGCGGCCGGCCGAGTAGAGGACGGTGTCGGCCGGGATCTTCTTGCCGCTGGCCAGCCGGGCCAGGGCGCCGTGCGGGTGGGCCTCGACGGCGGACACCGTCTCGCCGAACCGGAACGTGACGGCCAGGTCGCGCAGGTGGTACTTGAGCGCCTCGACCACCTCGAGGTCGCAGAAGTCCAGCATCCGCTCGCGCTGCTCGACCACGGTGATCTTGGTGCCGAGGGCGGCGAACATCGAGGCGTACTCGATGCCGATGACTCCGGCCCCGACCACCACCATCGACCGCGGTATTCCCTGCAGGTGGATGATGCCGTCGGCGTCGATGATGGTCTTCTCGTCGAACGCGACCGTGGACGGCCGGGCCGGCCGGGTACCGGTCGCGATGACGATGTTGGCCGCGCTGACCCGGCGGTTCGTCCCGTCGTTGCCCTTGTCGACCTCGATCACGTTCGGCTCGACGAAGTGGGCCAGGCCGGGTATGAGCGTGACCCGGTTGCGGCTCAGCTGGTTGCGGACCACGTCGGCTTCCCGGCTCACCACATGCTGAGTGCGCGCGGTCAGATCACCGATGGTGATGTCTTCCTTGACCCGGTAGCTCTGGCCGTACATCTCGCGCTGGTCCAGGCCGGTCAGGTACAGGATGGCCTCGCGCATCGTCTTGGACGGGATGGTGCCGGTGTTCAGGCACACCCCGCCCATCATTTCCGGGCGCTCCACCACCGCGACCCGTTTGCCGAGCTTGGCCGCGGCGATGGCGGCCTTCTGCCCACCGGGGCCGGATCCGATAACCACCAGGTCGAAATCATGCACGCTGACCAGTCTGGCCGGCCATGAGCAGGAAAGAGAACCCCCGTTGGTTCCCGGCCGCTGAACAGATGGGAAAAGATGGGTCCTGAGATGGTCATCCACACCGAAGTGCTGATCGCCGGGGCGGGCCCGGCCGGGCTGATGCTGGCCGGCGACCTGGCCGCCGCCGGGGTGCGCTGCACGGTGGCCGAACGCCGGACCGGCGAGTTCAGCCTGACCCGCGCGTTCGCCGTCCACGCCCGGACCCTGGAGGAGCTGGACGCGCGCGGGATCGCCGACGAGCTGATCGCCCGCGGCACCCCGGTGCGCGGGGTGCGGCTGCTCGGCCAGGGCGAGCTGAGCCTGGGCGGCCTGCCCAGCCGGTTCCCGTACACCCTGGTCACCCCCCAGTACGAGACCGAGCGGGTGCTGGCCGGCCGGGCCCGCGCGCTCGGCGCCGAGATCCGCACCGGGGCCGAGCTGATCGGCCTGCGCCAGCACGGGGACCACGTGGAGGCCGAGGTCCAGCGGACCGGCACGTCGCAGCGGCGGACGGTCCGGGCCGCCTACGTGGTGGGGGCGGACGGGGTCCGCAGCACAGTCCGGTCGGCGGTCGGGCTGCCGTTCCCGGGCCACGCGGTGGTGCGGTCGGTGATGCTGGCCGACGTGCCACTAGCGGAAAGGCCCGCCGACACCATCACCGCCAACAGCACCGGCGACGCGTTCGCGCTGATCGTGCCGTTCGGGGACGGCTGGTACCGGGTCATCGCCTGGAACCGGCAGGACCAGCAGCCGGACGACGCCCCGCTGTCGGCCGCGACCGTCCGGGCGACCGTGCGGCTGGTGTTCGGCACCGACTACGGGATGGGCGAACCGCGCTGGCTGTCCCGGTTCCACAGCGACGAACGGCAGGTGCCGCAGTACCGGGTGGGCCGGGTGTTCCTGGCTGGCGACGCCGCCCACGTGCACTCCCCGGCCGGCGGCCAGGGCATGAACACCGGCATCCAGGACGCGGCCAACCTGGGCTGGAAGCTGGCCGCGGTACTGGCCGGCTGGGCCGGTGACGGGCTGCTGGACAGCTACCAGACCGAACGGCACCCGGTCGGCCAGCAGGTCCTGCGGTCCAGCAGCACGCTGCTGCAGGGGGCGATGCTGCATATCCCGGGGCCGTTGCGGGCGGGCCGCTCGGCCGCGATCCGCACCCTGAGCAGGGTCCGGCCGCTGGCCAGCCGCATGACCGGCGCGATCTCCGGCCTGGCCATCAGCTACCCGGCCCCACGGGGCGCGCACCCGCTGACCGGCCGCCGGGTGGCCGACCTGCGGCTGGCCGGCGGGCGGCGGCTGTACGAGGCGCTCCGCAGCGGCCGGTTCCTGCTGGTCACCCCCGATGGTGCCCGCCAGGGCGACGGGCTGCTGGCCGAGCACGCGGAGACGGTGGCGCTGGCCCAGCCGGCCCGGACCACGGTGCTGGTCCGGCCGGACGCCTACATCGGCTGGGCCAGCGACGACCCGGCCGCCGACGCGGCTGCCGCGCTGGCCCGGCTGGTGCACGCGTCATGACGGTGCAGGCCGTCATCTTCGACTGGGGTGGCACGCTCACCCCCTGGCACACGATCGACCACCAGGCGCTGTGGCTAACGGTGTGCGCGCCGCACTACCCGCCGGGCCGGGCCGCGGAGGTGGCCGCCGCCATCTGCGCGGCCGAGCACGAACTCTGGCTGGCGGCCGGCACCGCCTCCACCAGCGCCACCCTGGCTCAGGTGATGGCCCGGGCCGGGGTGGAACCGACCGACGCGCTGCTGGCCGACTACTACCGGCACTGGGACCCGCACACGCTGACCGATCCGGCCGCCCCGGCGGTGCTGCGCGAGCTGCGGCGGCGCGGGATCAAGGTCGGGGTGCTGTCCAACACGATGTGGCCGCGCAGCGCGCACGAGCGGGTGTTCGGCCGGGACGAGGTGCTGGACCTGATCGACGGCGCCGTCTACAGCAGCGAGATCCCGTGGACCAAGCCGCACCCGGAGGCGTTCCGGGCCGCCATGGCCGCGGTCGGCGTGGACGACCCGGCCGCCTGCGTGTTCGTCGGCGACCGGCCGTACGACGACATCCACGGGGCCAAGGCGGCGGGCATGCGGGCGGTGTGGATCCCAAACCGCGAAGTGCCCGCCTACGCCGCCGCCGAACCGGACGCGGTGATCACGAGCCTTACGGAGCTACCGCCGTTGCTGGATCAGTGGTGACCCGGCGGCGCCGGGTCTGGCGGCCGACCTGGTTCAGGTGACGGAGTGCCTGAACGTAGGAGCCGAGCAGACTCGATTCGGCGTACGGCACGCCGTGCTCGGCGCAGAACTTGGCGATCAGCGGCTGGGCCCGGCGCAGGCTGGGCCGGGGCATGGACGGGAACAAATGGTGCTCGATCTGGTAGTTCAGGCCGCCCAGAGCGGCGTCGGTGAGCCAGCCGCCACGCACGTTGCGCGAGGTCAGCACCTGCCGATGCAAGAACCCAACCTTCTGGTCCTTGGTCAGCACCGGCATGCCCTTGTGGTTGGGGGCGAACGAGCAGCCGAGGTAGAAGCCGAACAAACCCTGCTGCACCAGGATGAACACCACCGCCTTGACCGGTGACAGCACCAGGAACACCACGCTCAGGTAGGCGGCGAAATGCAGCGTCAGCAAGCTGATCTCGGCGATCCGGCTGCGGATGGCGCGGGCGGAGTGCCGGCGGGTCACGGCGCGGATGCTGGAGGAGTGCAGCCCGATCCCTTCGAGCAGGAGCATCGGAACCATCAGCCAGGCCTGGTAGCGGAAGATCAGCCGCCGCACCCCGGCCGCGGCCCGCGCCCGGCCGCCGGAAAAGGCCAGCACGCTGATCATGATGTCGGGATCCTCGTCCTCGGTGTTGGGGTTGGCGTGGTGCCGGTTGTGCTTGGACACCCACCAGCCGTAGCTCAGCCCGATGGCCAGGTTGCCGCAGGCCACGCCCAGCAGGTAGTTCGTCCGGCGGCTGGCGAAGATCTGCCGGTGCCCGGCGTCGTGGCCGAGGAAGCCGAGCTGGGCGAACACCACGGCCAGGAAGACCGCCACCGCCAGCGTCCACCACGAGTTGCCGACCAGAACAAACAGGGCCCAGCCGGCCACCAGGGCGGCGAACGTGCCGGTGATCCGCCAGGCGTACCAGGCCCGTCGCCGGTCCAGCAGGCCGGCCTGCCGGACCAGCCGGGACAGTGCCGCGTATTCGCTGCCGGGCTGGGCAGTCACCGGTTGGTCATTCCGTGCGGAGGATCGCAACATGGGCTCCCGTAGGTAGGTAGGCAGGCGGCTGGCTGCTTTCACCGTATAGGCCCGGATTGACCAGGTTGGGAACGGCGCGGCACGATCGGCCGACGGGCGCACGTACGACCGGCCGACGAGCAGGGAACCGCCGGAAAACGGAATGCCTCCGGGCTGGGCTCCCGCCTATCGTGGCGGACATGACACAGGCGAAAGTGCTGGTGACCGGCAGTGCCGGGCACCTCGGTGACGGATTGTGCCGGGTGCTGCGCGGGCGTGGCTACCAGGTGACCGGGCTGGATGTGCGGGCCTCGCCGGGCACCACCGTGACCGGGTCGATCACCGACCGCGAGCTGGTCCGGTCCTGCCTGGACGGGGTGTCGGCGGTGCTGCACACCGCCACCTTGCACAAGCCGCACGTGGAGTCGCACCCCTGGCAGGAGTTCGTGGACACCAACGTGACCGGGACGCTGACGCTGGCCGAGGAGGCGGCCGCGGCCGGGGTCGGCAGCTTCGTGTTCACCAGCAGCACCAGCGCGTTCGGCCGGGCGCTGAGCCCGGCGGCCGGGCAGCCCGCCGCGTGGATCACCGAGGACGTGGCCCCGGTACCGCGCAACATCTACGGGGTGACCAAGACCGCGGCCGAGAACCTGTGCGAGATCATCCAGCGGGACCGGGGGCTGCCGGTGGTGGTGCTGCGCACCGCGCGCTTCTTCCCCGAGGGAGACGACGCCGACGACGTCCGGCGGGCCTACGACGACCCGAACATCAAGGCCAACGAGTACCTGTACCGCCGGGTCGACCTGCAGGACGTGGCCGACGCGCACCTGCTGGCCATGACCGCAGCGCCGCGGATCGGGTTCGGCCGGTACATCATCAGCGCGACCACCCCGTTCACCCGGGGCGACCTGGCTGAACTGCGGGTGGATGCGCCGGCGGTGGTGGAGCGGCTGTTCCCGGGCTACGAGGCCGAATACCGGCGGCGGGGCTGGCGGATGTTCCCCGGGATCGGCCGGGTCTACGTGAACGCCAGGGCCCGGGCCGAGCTGGGCTGGACCCCGCGTTATGACTTCCGGCACGTGCTGGACGCGCTGCGGGACGGCCGGGACTTCCGGAGCCCGCTGGCGGTGGCGGTGGGGGCCAAGGGGTACCACGACGAGAGCACCGGGGTTTACACGGTGCGCTAGAGCGCTGGGGCGACGCGGTAGTGGTAGCCGTGGTGGTCGGTGAAGCCGAGCCGGTGGTAGAGGGCCAGGGCGGCCTCGTTGCCGTCCTCCACCTGGAGAAAGACGCGGCCGACGCCGCGCTGGCCGACGAGGGAGATGAGCGCGGTGGTGATGGCGGCGGCCAGGCCCCGGCGGCGGTACTCCGGATCGACCTCGATCGCGGTCAGGCTGGCCCAGCGTTCCCCGCTGGCGTCCGCGCTGGCCACGCGGCCAATGGCCACCGTCCGGTCACCGTCACGGATCGAGGCGAACGCCTGCCAGGGGGCCGAGGTCAAGATGGTGCGGGCGATCGGCGGCAGCGTTGGCTGGCCCCGGAAGTGGTAAAGCGCCAGCCAGTCGTCGCTGGGCGTGCGGTCGAGGCGTATCGGCAGTGCGGTGGGATGCGGGGTGACCGCCGCTGATCGCTGGGTCATCACGATGACCTCGGCTTCGTCGCGCAGCCGCCAGCCCTGGCCGGCCAGGAACCGGTCCACCGGACCCCGGTCCGGCTGGCCGGCCGGGTAGCTGACCGACACCATCGGCGGCAGCCCGCGCGCGGCGTACCAGGCCCGGATACGGCCGGCCGCCTCGGGCAGGGCCATCCCCGGGTCCCCCGCGGTCAGCACGCTGTTGGCCCGGCCGGTGAAGCCTCCGGCCGCCCGCAGCAGCCAGCCGCCGAGCGGCTCCTCCTCGGTCCCGCGCCAGGTCCGCGCGGCCAGCCGGTCCAGCGAGGCAATGTCGAGGTCGGTGATCGGGACGCCCATCCTCTGTGTTTACCAGGGCACGGGGTTCACCAGGGCACGGGGCCGTGCCGGTCGAAGTAGCCCCCGGTGGGGCCGTCCGGGCCGATCTGGGCCATCGTGATGATGATCTCAGCCCCTTCTTCGATCGTCTGGGTGCCGCGGTGGGCGTTGAAGTCGGTGGCGGTGTAGCCGGGGTCGACGGCGTTGACCCGCAGCCGCGGGAGCGCCTTGGCGTACTGCGAGGTCAGCATGTTCACCGCCGCCTTGGCCGAGCTGTAGGCCAGCGTCGGGAACGCATACTCCATCCGGTCCGGGTTGGTGGTGACGCCGAACGAGCCGAGGCCACTGCTGACGTTGACGATGACCGGGGCGGCGCTGGCCTCCAGCAGCGGCAGGAAGGCGTGTGTAACCCGGACCACGCCGTACACGTTGGTCTCGTACACCCGCTGGACATCGGCCGCGGTGACGTCGGCCGGCGGCGTGCGGCCACCGGGGATGCCGACGTTGTTGACCAGGACGTCCAGGCCGCCCGTCTCGGCCCGGAGCTGGGCCGCGGCCGCCGCGGCCGAGTCGTCACTGGTCACGTCGATGAACACGAACCGGGCCCCGAGCTGGTCCGCCGCTTCTTTGCCGCGCTGCTCATTCCGGGCGCCTACGTAGACGGTATGGCCGGCCGCGATCAGCTGGCGGGCGGTCTCCCGGCCGAGCCCCTTGTTGGCTCCGGTGATCAAGGTGGTGGTCATGACCCCATCCTGCCGATGGTCGCGGGGGCCAGCCAGTACCCACCGCTTCCTGGGACTGGTGGTACCAGGCCCGGCGGCCCGCGGCCGCGCATACTGGAGAGATGACCGATCACGGCGAGCTGGGGGCGGCGCTGCGGGGCTGGCGGGACCGGGTGTCCCCGGCCGACGCGGGGCTGCCCGCGGGCCGGTCCCGGCGGGCACCCGGGCTGCGGCGGGAGGAACTGGCCCTGCTGGCCGGGATGTCGGCCGACTACATCACCCGGCTCGAGCAGGGCCGCGCCACCGCGCCGTCGGCGCAGGTGCTGGGGGCGCTGAGCCGGGCGCTGCGGCTGTCGCGGGAGGAACAGGACCACCTGTTCCGGCTGGCCGGTCAGGCGCCGCCGCGGTCCGGCCAGATCAGCGGCCAGCTCACCCCCAGCGTGCAGCGGCTACTGGACCAGCTGACCGGGGTGCCGGTCGGTGTCAACGACGCGGCCTGGAACCTGATCGCCTGGAACCCGCTGTGGGCCGCGCTGACCGGCGATCCGTCCGCCAAGACCGGGCGGGACCGGAACGTGCTGTGGGGGTACTTCACCGGTCGGCACGCCCGGGTGGTCCGCACCCCGGAGGACGCTGCCCGGTTCGAGGAGTCGTCCGTGGCCGACCTGCGCTCGGCCACCGCCCGCTACCCGGACGATACGGGCCTGCGGCAGCTGGTGGCCGACCTGCGGGTGGCCAGCCCCCGGTTCGCCGAGCTGTGGGACTCCCGGGTGGTCGGCTCCCACCGGGAGGCGCACAAGACGTTCGACCACCCGGACGTTGGCCTGGTCACCGTGGACTGCGACGTGCTCACCGTGGACGGCACCGACCTGCGCATCGTGGCCTACACCGCGCCCGCCGGCAGCGAGGCGGCGGAAAAGCTGCGGCTGCTGTCGGTGATCGGCACCCAGGTACTGCGCTGAGCGGGAAGCACGTCCGGCTGAGGGCAGAAGCCCCCAGCCGGACGTCGCGTCAAGCTGTTTTTCTCAGGACGCGGCCAGCCGCTCAGCAGACGTGATGATGGCCCGGCAGGCCAAGGTCTGCAGGCCGGCTGCGGGCACCGGCTGGTCGCCGAACGCGGCCGCGGAGAGCTCGTCCTTGATCACCTCGGCCAGGTGGTCGCGGGCCTGCTCCAGCGCGGACAGGGCCCGGTCGGTGCGGGTGTAGGTGGCGTCGCCCGCGCTGTCGCTCTCGATGGCCTTGGTGGCGGCCTGGAGCGTAGCCGTGCCGAACTGGCCGACGCTGGAGTTGAGCTGCTTGTAGCAGGCGCCCAGCGAGGTCACGGCGGCGGGCCGCAGGGCGCGGTCCGGGGCGGCCAGCACCTCGGTGATGACCCGGCCATCGGTCTGGTAGTCGTCCCGCAGCCCGGCCAGGTACAGCAGAGTGGGCCGGATGTCGGTTTCGTCGATCCAGGTGCCTGTGGTCCCGCTGCCGGGCACGGTGATCTGGCCGCTGGCCGGGCCCGCGGAGCTGGGCCCCTGGCTGGCCATGTCGCCGTCCAGCCCGAGGTGCTTGACGCCCGGGCCGGCGATACCGAAGTAGTTGGTATCGATCTCGGCCGCGTAGTCGCCGTGGTCCCAGGCGAACCCGGTGTTCTGGGTGACACACGACGGAGTGCAGCTGGCCGAGCCGGTGGACAGGTAGTAGTCCGGCTTGGCGAACATGGCGAACGTCGGCGTCCGTGCCGGGTCGGCGTTGACCATGTGCAAGATGGCCTCTTCGGTCGGGTCGGCCAGATAGTTGGTGATGTTCTGGGTGGTGCCGGTGTACGGGTTGGCCGCCGTCAGCCCGCCGACGTCCTGCTCGAGTTTTCGCACCTGAGGAGCGTCCGCGGCGGGCTTGCCGGTCACGTAGAACTCCGGCGCGGTGTCGGATTCCAGGCTGAACGGGGTGGTGTCCTTCTTCTGGGTGGCCAGCAGCCCGGTCAGGTTCCCGGCCAGCTCACCGAACGAGCCCGCCGGGTAGGTGCACGGCACGTCCGGGGTCACGGTGGTGCCGGTGACCGTGGCGCCGTCGCAGCTGGCCGGGGTGGGCTGGATGGCCCGGCCCACGTTGGCGCCCGCCTCGTGGTCGCCCTCGTCCGAGCTGAGCAGGAACTCGGTGTTCTGCGGGGTGATGCCCTCGGCGGCCAGGCGCTTGAAGAAGCTGCCGAACGCCTGGTTGTAGTACTGAGCCTGGGCCACGTAGCAGGGGTTGCCGCTGCCGAGGGCAGCCGGGGTGCTGGTGCACGCGGAAAGGCCGGGGATGTGCTCGTTACCGTGGATGTCGGAGATGTAGCCGTTGACCACCGGCACGCCGGACTCCAGCATGTCGGACATGTAGGCCAGCGTCTGCGAGGCGTTGATGCTGCCGAACCCGGGGAAGCCGGGGTGGTTGGCCAGGAACGCGCCGTTGATCTGGTTGCCGTTCAGGTCGACCAGGTTGCCCGCGGCGTTGGTGACCGGGTAACCGCCCCGGGACAGGTCCGGGGTGCCCGCGCCAAGTTGCGGGGCGACGTACCGGTGACCGAACAGCGCCTGGAACCCGGTGTACCCGCCGGGCTCATCGGGCAGCAGGTCGGGGGACGCCGTCGGCGTGGCCGAGGTCTGGCCGTACTTGACGCCCTTGGCGTCCGTGCAGAACGCGCTGCCGTGCGCGCAGTGCACAGCGATGCCCACGTAGTCGGCGGTTTCGGCGTCCTTGAAGCTGTCCGGGTCCGCTGTGAGCTGCTGGTTCTCCGGTGAGTTCGGCCCGAACACCTTGGGGATGTCCACGGCCGTGTTCTCCAGGTCCTGGTTGACCGTGCCGGCCTCGCCGACGTTGCAGCCGGCCCGGGTGAACGGCACCCATGGGGCGGGGGTGGTCTTGGTGGGGGCCGGCGCGGGCTTGGTCGTGGCCGGCGGGGTGGCCGAGTAAACCTGTGAGGGGTTGGTGTCGTGGCCGGGGTTCGGGTGGGCGGCGGTGTCGTAGACCGGGTCGGTCCAGTAGGCGAACGACCCGGCTGGATCGGTGCTGCCGTCCGTGTTGTAGGCCTGGTAGCTGTTGGAGATCGGCATGCCGTGCCGGTCCCCGTACAGGCCGGTGAACGTGGTCAGCAGGTCGTCGGCGGTGTGCGCGATGAGCGGCGTGTGGTTGTTGGACAGGAACGCCCCGCTGTGCTCGAAGAAGTTCAGCAGGTTCGGCATCATCTGCAGGTCGGACGGGACGTTGGGGTTGTCCCGGAAGAAGTGCACATTATCGAACGTCAGCTCGACCACGTGCTTGACGCCGTTCCCGAGCCGGCAGCCGGTGGCGGCCGGGGCCTGCGCGCGGCCGCTGGCGGCCGCGCGCGTGCTGGCGGTGGTGGCGGTGGCGAGAGCGGGCCCAGCACCCGCGGCGGTGACCCCGCCCAGCAGGGCCAGACTTCCGGCCAGCGCGGCCAGGCGGTTCATTCTGGCTCTCGGGGCGAGCCTCCGGACAACGGTCCGGCGCGACAGCAGACCCATGGGTAAGACCTCTTCCCCCCGGCCCGCAGTCGGCCGGGCAATCCCCAGGCGGATGGTGCGGACCTTACGGTCGCGGTGGTAACCACGGCCACAAGGAGGAGACGCCAAACCAAATTATGGGCCCGCATTCGCACACCGGGAAGAGAGGACCTGTGGAATATCGTTCGGTTCAGGATCCGGAGCGGGCCCAGGCCGCGTGGGCGGTGGCCTGCTCGGCCTGGGCGCGCAGCGTCTGAACGGCCCGGGCCGGGTCGTCGGCCGAGTAGACGGCCGAGCCGGCCACGAACACGTCCGCGCCGGCGTCGGCGCAGCGTTCGATGGTCTCGTCGCTCACCCCGCCGTCGACCTGCAGCCACACCGAGCCGCCGTGCCGTTCGACCATGGCCCGGGCCTGCCGCAGCTTCGGCATCACGAGGTCGAGGAACCGCTGGCCGCCGAACCCGGGCTCGACCGTCATCAGCAGCAGCATGTCGACCTCGCCGAGCAGGTCCTCGTACGGCGTCACCGGGGTGCCCGGGTTGACGGCCAGACCGGCCCGGGCCCCGGCCTTGCGGATCTCCCGCAGCGTGCGGACCGGGGCGCGGACCGCCTCGGCGTGGATGGTGACGTTGCCCGCGCCCGCTTCGGCGTAGGACGGGGCCCACTGGTCCGGGTCCTCGATCATCAGGTGGCAGTCGACCGGCAGGCTGGTGTGCTTGAGCAGCGACTCGACCACCGGCAGGCCGAGCGTGAGGTTCGGCACGAAGTGGTAGTCCATGACGTCCACGTGCAGCCAGTCCGCGGCGGGCTCGACGGCGGCGGCCTCGTCGGCGAGCCGGGCGAAGTCGGCGGACAAGATGCTGGGCGAGATCTGAACGGCCATAGCAGTCATTGTGCCGGCCGGCCCGCACTGTCGCTGCCTCTGGGTAGCGTTTGCGGTGTGGAAAAGCCTCAGCCGGCCCGTCCGGAGCCCAGCCTGCTCGAACGCGTCAGGAAACTGCTGGCCAAGGCCGAGGACGACAGCGTCACGCCGGCCGAGGCCGAGGCGCTGACCGCGAAGGCGGCCGAGCTGATGGCCCGCTACGGCATCGACCGGGCGCTGCTGGCCGCGACCCGGCCCGAGACCGACCGGCCGGCCGACCGGGTGATCGACGTGCCCAACCCGTGGGCGGACGTGCGCGCGCACCTGCTGGCCGGGCTGGTCGCCGCGATGCGCTGTCAGTGCGTGCTGCTGCCGGTGGCGACCGGCAAGCGCGTGCACGTGTTCGGCTACAGCTCGGACCTGGAGCGGACCGAGGTGCTGTACACCTCGCTGCTGGTGCAGATGGCGCACGGGCTGGCCGCCACCCGGGTACCGGCCGGCGCGCGCAGCCCGCGGGCGTGGCGGCGCAGCTGGCTGCTGGGTTACTCCAGCGCGGTGACATCCCGGGTGCGGGCGGCCGAGGAACGGGCGGCCAGCGAGGCGACCGGCCGTGACGCCGACGGGCGCGGCCCGTCCACCGAACTGGTGCTGGCCGACCGGTCGCTGGTGGTCCGGCGGCACGTGCAGGAGGCCTACCCGCGGACGCGGCGGACCCGGATCACCTATTCCGGCAACGGCTACCGGTCCGGCTACGCCGAAGGCGAGCGGGCCGACATCGGCGGCAAGCGGGTCCGGCCCGGGTCGGGCCGCGCGCTCGCCCGCTGAGTGGCCAGGGGCGCTAGCGGGCGGGCGCGCGGCGCAGCAGCGCCAGGAACAGGGCGTCGGTGCCGTGCCGGTGCGGCCAGAGCTGGACGTAACGGCCGTCCGGGCCGCGGGTGACGCCGGGGACCGGGCGGCCCAGCGCGCCGGCCAGCACGGCGGGGGCGTCGAGCACGGTCACGTCGTCACGGGCGGCCAGCACGGCGGCCACCACGCCCTCGGTCTCGTCCTGGTGCGGGGTGCAGGTCACGTAGCCGACCACGCCGCCGGGCCGGGCGGCGTCGATGGCCGCGTTCAGCAGCTCCCGCTGCAGGGGGACGAGGCCCTCCACGTCCTCGGGTGACTTGCGCCAGCGGGCCTCCGGGCGGCGCCGCAGCGCGCCCAGGCCCGAGCAGGGCACGTCGGCCAGCACCCGGGCGAACGAGCCGGGTTGCCAGGCGCCGGCCCGCCCATCGGCGGCGATCGCGGCGGCGTTGGTGAGCCGGCGCAGGTGCTCGCCGGTCAGCCCTGCCCGGTGCGGGCGCAGGTCGGCGCCGATCAGGTGAGTGCCGGGGCTGGCCTGCCCGGCCAGCCCGGCCAGCAGAGCGGCCTTGCCGCCGGGCCCGGCGCACAGGTCAAGCCAGGGGCCGGCCTGGTCCACCGGCGCGTGGGCCAGGGCCAGCGCGACCAGCTGGCTGGCCTCGTCCTGGACGAACGCGCGGCCGTCGGCCACGGCCGGGACGGCGGCCGGGTCGCCGCCGGGCAGGATCACGCCGAACGGGGACAGCGGGGCCGGGGTGGGCTCGCCGTCCCCGGCGGTCAGCTCGGCGGGCTCGCTGATCCCGGGAACGGCCACCAGCGTGGTCTGCGGCCGGACGTTGCCCGCCTTGAGCGTCGCCTCGGTCTCCTCAAGGTTCCCGCCGAGCGCGTCCGCGAACGCGGTCACGATCCAGCGCGGGTAGCCGTAGGCGGCGGCCAGGTACCCGGCCGGGTCGGCCGACCGGTCCGGGGTGATGATTTCCAGCCAGCCGTCCAGGTCGCGGGTGCTGACCCGGCGCAGCACGGCGTTGACGAAACCGGCCGGGCGCATCCCCACCACGTCCTTGGCCAGGTCCACCGACGTGGCCACGGCGGCGTGGCTGGCCACCCGGGTGGCCAGCAACTGGTGGGCACCCAGCCGCAGCACCTCGCGGACCGGCGGGTCGATGTCGCGGGCGGGGCGGTCGCTGCACAGGTCGAGGATCGAGTCGTAGGTCTGGCGGCCGCGCAGCGTGCCGTAGGTCAGCTCGGTGGCCAGCGCGGCGTCCCGGCCCTCGATCCCGCGTTCGCGCAGCAGCGCGGGCAGCAGCAGGTTGGCGTAGGCGTCCCGCTCGTCGACGGCCGCCAGCACGTCGTAGGCGACCCGCCGGACCGGGTCGGCGCGGGTGGCGCGGCGCGGCCCGGAACGGCCGCCGGATTGGGGGCCGGGCCGGGGACGGCCCCGGCCCCGCTGGGTCCTCTGGGCCACGGTCAGCCCAGCTTCGGGGTGTCGGGACCGGTCTGGTGCAGACCGCGGCCCCAGTCGGCGGCGGCCATCGGGCGCTTGCCGGGCGGCTGGACCAGGCCCAGCTGGACCGGCTCGGTGCCCGTCCCGGCCAGCACCGAGCGACGGCTGACCAGGAGCTCGCCCGGGGCCAGGGACGGCGCGGCGGCCAGGGCGGCGGGATCGGCCGGCTCGACCGGGCCGAGCTTGAGCCGGGCCCCGCCGAACTCGGTCCAGGCCCCCGGGTCGGGGGTGCAGGCCCGGATCAGCCGGCCGATGGCCACCGCCGGCAGCCCCCAGTCGACCCGGGCGTCCTCGGGGTTGATCTTGGGCGCGTAGCTGATCCCCTCGTCCGGCTGCGGGACCGCCCGCACCTCGCCGGACTCGATGCCGTCGAGGGTGTCGACCAGCAGCCGGGCGCCCGCCACCGCCAGCCGGCCCAGCAGGTCGCCGGCGGTGTCCCGCGGGCCGATCGCCTCGGTCAGCACCCCGAACACCGGGCCCGCGTCCAGCTCTTTCACGATCTGGAAGGTGGTCGCGCCGGTGATGTCGTCGCCGTGCAGCAGAGCGTGCTGCACGGGGGCGGCCCCGCGCCAGGCCGGCAGCACCGAGAAGTGCAGGTTCACCCAGCCGTGGGCCGGGATGTCCAGCGCCACCTGCGGCAGTAGCGCGCCGTAGGCGGTCACCGGGCAGCAGTCCGGGTTGATCGCGCGCAGCCGGTCCAGGAACTCCGGGTCGCGCGCCCTGACCGGCTTGAGCACCTCCAGGCCGGCCGCGGTGGCCAGCTCGGCCACCGGGCTCGTCTCCAGGTGCCGGCCGCGCCCGGCCGGGGCGTCGGGGCGGGTGACCACCGCCACGACCTCGTGCCGGGAGGCCAGCAGGGCCTCCAGCGCCACCACAGCCGGGTCCGGTGTCCCGGCGAAGACCAGCCGCATCAGCCGGTCACAGCGCCTTGCCGAAGGTCGGGTGGGGCGAGCTGCGCAGCTCGGGCACGGCCATGCCGGACCACTCGGCCTCGCGGATGGCCTTCATGGCCAGCTTCTTCTGCTCGGGGTCGAGCCGGTCGATGAACAGGACGCCGTCCAGGTGGTCGGTCTCGTGCTGGAAGCAGCGGGCCATCCGCTCGGTGCCCTCCAGCGTGATCGGGTCGCCGTACATGTTGACGCCCTTGGCCACCGTGCGCCAGGCCCGCTTGGTCGGGAAGGCCAGCCCCGGGAACGACAGGCAGCCCTCGTCGTCGGTGTCCTCTTCCTCGGACAGGTCGAGGGTCGGGTTGATCAGGTGCCCCAGCTCGTCGTCGACGAAATAGGTGAACACCCGCAGGCCCACGCCGATCTGCGGCGCCGCCAGGCCCGCGCCGGGCGCGTCCATCATCGTGTCGGTGAGGTCCTTGACGAGCTTGCGCAGCTCGGCATCGAAATCACGGACCGGCTCAGCCGCGGTGCGCAGCACCGGGTCACCGAACAGCCGGATCGGCTTGACGCTCACGAAGATCCTCCCGGCCCAGACGGGCGTCGCTCACGCCCGCACAAGGGCGTTGTTACCTTCTTGTCAGTCTAGGCGGCCGGAGGCAGGTCAAAGCCGCGATCGGGCCTTGAACGCGGCCTTGCGGGCGGCCTTGGCCACGTCCGGCTCCGGGTGGTGGTCGCTGAGCGTGGTCAGCAGCTCGGTGACGGCCGGGTGCTCGACCCGCCACAGCCCGGCCACCAGCTCGGCTTGCGCGTGCGGCGGCAGGTCCGGCAGCAGCTCGGCCACCACGTCGTCGGGGGCCGCCTCCTCCAGCAGCCCGGCGCCCAGGTCGACCAGCAGCCAGGCGCTGTCCTCGCGGGACAGGCCGGCCTCCTCGCCGTGCTCGCGCAGCCAGACGGCCGCGTGCGGGCGCAGCACCGGGTTGGCCAGCGCGCGCCGGACGGTGGGCACGGCGGCCGCGCCAACCCGGTCCATCACCGCGAACGCGGCCCCCCGCAGGCCCGGTGAGCCCTGGCTGGCCGCCTCGGTCAGTTCCTCGGCGGCCTGCTCGGGGTTGCGCCGGGCCAGCCAGGCGGCGATCTCCGCCTCGCCGTCCTCGGCGTCGTAGTCGGCCAGCACGGCCAGCACCCCCGCGGCACCGCCGTCAGCGCTGCCACCCAGCACCGGCACCCGCCAGCCGCGCTGCTGCAGCCGGTCGCGGACCGCCCACAGCCCGATCGGTGACAGCGTGACCGTCAGCCCGGCTTCGTCAGCGTCGTCGGAGTCCGCGCCCAGCTCGACCACGCCCAGGTCGGCCAGCAGCTCCAGGCCGGGCTCGAGCCGGGGCGAGAGGGCGCCGTCCGGGGCTTCCGGCGAGGCCGCGCTGGCGGGCTCGGTCATGGCGCCGACGGCGGCCGCGTAGGCCTCGAACAGCGCGTCCAGCCGGACCGGGCGGCCCGCCGTGTACAGCGCGGTGGTCAGGCCGTCGAGGTTCTCCAGCCCGAGCACCGTCTCCAGGGCCGCCAACCACAGGTCGAGGGCGTCGTCCGGGCGGGCTTCGCCCAGCACCCCGAACCGCTCCCCCGGCCCGGCCTGGTCGGCGTCCACCGCCACCATGGCGGTGCCGATGGCGATGGCCCAGGCGGCGTGGATCTCGTCCAGGGACAGGTCCAGCGTGCCCGCCGCTTCGGCCGCGTCCGTGGTCGTCAGGTCGCCGCTCCTGGTGACCGCGCGGTCCTTGCCCGCCCAGCCGGCCAGACTCTGCGCGGCCCGCAGCAGCGGCGCCACCCTGGCCGCGGCGGTCAGCTCCTCACGGGACGCCAGCCGCACCGGAGGCATCCGGGTGAGGCTGCTTGCGCCCCGCGGCCGGGGCGGCACGCTCTCATGCGAGGTTGCCACACAGGCACCTTACGGCCTCGGTCCAAATGCTTGGGATTACCGCGCCGCTCAGATCAGTTCGGCCGGGTCGAGCTGGACCCGGGCTATCCCGGCGTCTTTGCGCGGGCTGCGAGCCGCCTGCGCGGCCTGCAGGGCCCGGGCCAGGGCCGACCCTCCGGCCCGGGGCACCCGGATCAGCGCACGTACCGGGGCGTCCCCGCCGTCTGACCCTTTCTCATCATCATCGAACGCTCCGTCCTCGGCCGCCAGCACGTGCTCATCCGGCACCGGGCCCAGCACCTCGGCGTCCGCCGGCAGCCCGACCCGGCCCAGCAGCTCATCCACCGCCGCGGCCGGCCCGGTGATCGCGGCCATCCGGACCGCCGGCGGGAACGCCAGCTCCTCGCGTTCGGCCAGTTCCCGCTCGGCGTGACCGACCGGGTCCCAGCGGATCAGCGCCTGTACGGCGGGCAGGCCGGCGTCGGCGTTGATCAGCACGGTCGATCCCGGCCGGGCCAGCGCGGCCGCGTTCAGCCACTTGCGCAGGGCTTCCTCGGCGGCCCGCAGGCTGGGCCGGCCGAGCAGGGCCCAGCCGTCCAGCAGCAACGCGCCCGCGTAGCCTTCGGCGGCCACCGGCTCGGCCCCCGGGGTGGCCACCACCACCGCCGGATCGGCCGTCACGGTCGCGATGACCGACTGGCCGCCGGAAAACCGCACCGGCACCGACGGGAACGCCCGGCCCAGTTCCTCGGCGGTGCGCGCCGCCCCGGTGACCATGGCCCGCACGTGGGTGAAGCCGCACCGCGGGCAGCTCCAGTTGGCGGCGACCGCGCCGCACCAGCGGCAGTGCGGGATCTGCCGGGCGGCGGCGATCTCCAGCTGGCCCGAGCAGACGGCGCAGCGGGCCTGGGCCCGGCACCGGCCGCAGGCGATCGCGGCCAGGTAGCCCCGCCGCGGCACCTGGACCAGCACCGGGCCGTGGGCCAGCGCGGCCCGGGCCGTGCGCAGGGTCAGGCTGGGCAGCCGCGCGCTCAGCGCGGCCCCGTCCCGCTCCAGCTCGTCCTCGTCGGCCGCGGTCCGGACCCGGGGCGCGGTGGCCCGCAGCACCCCCCGGTCCCCGGCCAGCGTGCGCGCCCAGCCCGACGCGACCAGCTGGGTCACCTCGGTGGTGCGGGAGAACCCGCCGATCAGCGCGGCCGCGCCCTGCCGGTGCGCGCGCAGCGCCAGCACCTCGCGGGCGTGCGGGTACGGCGCCCGCCGCTCCGCGTGCAGGTCGTCGCCGTCGTCCCACAGCACGACCAGCCCCAGGTCACGGACGGGCGCGAACATCGCCGCGCGGGTGCCGGCCGAGATGCGGACCGAGCCCCGCAGCACCGCCAGCCAGCGCCGGTAGCGTTCGGCCGGGCCCAGCTCGGCGGTCAGGCAGACGTGCTGATCGGGGCCGAGCCGGGCGGTCAGGGCGGCGTCCACCCGGGCCAGGTCCTTGACGTCCGGCACCACGATCACCGTGCCCCGGCCGGCCGCCGCGGCGGTGGCCGCGGCCACCGCGATCTCGTCCGGCCATTCCGGGCCGGGCAGCGCGGACCAGGCGGCCCGGATCCCGCGCCCTTCGGCTATACCGGTCAGGAACGCCTCGCCCGCCGGGTAGCGCGCCCAGGACCCGGGTGCGGGCCGGTCCGGGGGCCCGGCGGCGGGGGGTGAGGGCTTGGCTTCGGTGGCCGCGTGCCGCGGGGGCACCGCCAGCCGGAGCACGTCGGCCAGGGTGCCCGCGTACCGGTCGGCGACGGCGCGGGCCAGCCCGGCGACCTCGGGGGTCAGCACCGCTTCGGCCGACACCACCCGGTCCAGGTAGGACAGCCGGCCCTGGTGGTCGCTGGTGGCCACCCGCTCCAGCACGTACCCGTCCACCAGCTTGCCGGAGAACCGGACCCGGACCCGGCAGCCCGGGACGACGTCGGCCGCCAGCCGCTGCGGCACCAGGTAGTCGAACGGCCGGTCCAGATGGGCCAGCGGGATGTCCACCGCGACCTTGACCACCGGCAGCTCGGCGGCCGGGGTGGTGTCCTTGACCTTGACCCGGCCGCCGGCCCGCTTACCGGACCGGCGCTGGCCGGCCGCGGGAGGCGAGTCGCTGGTCTGAGTCACGCTCCCGTGTCTACCAGAGTTGGCAGGCCGCTAAGATCGCCTCGCCGTTGGGGGCCATCTGCAGGAGCGTCATGAACCAATCTTTGGCCCGTAGTGCGGCTGAGCGGGTAAGGGCGGCTGGGACTTTGCTGGTCATCGCCGCCGCGCTGGGGCTCGGGGCGCTGACCGACCTGGGGCAGGCGTGGCTGCCGCAGTCGAGCGCGTCGCTGGCCAACTCGGGCGCGTCCTGGGCGGCGGTCGCGTTCGTGCTCGCCCTGCTGGCCACCGGCACCGCCCGGGCGGTGCTGTGGGGCCTGCTCGGCCTGGCCGGGCTGGCCGGCGGCTACTACCTCACCGCGATCAGCCGGCACGTGCCCGAGTCACCGCGCAGCATCCAGTTCTGGATGCTGGCCGCCGTGATCGTCGGCCCGCTGCTGGGCGTGGCCGCGTCGTGGGTCCGCCGCGGCTCACCGGTCACGGCCGCCCTGGGGACCGGGGCCGCGACCGGCCTGCTGGGCGGCGAGAGCGTCTATGGCCTGACGGCGATCGCGAGCAGCACGTCGTCGCTCTACTGGACCATCCAGCTGGCCGTCGCCGTCGCCCTGCTGATCGCCCTGGACGCCTGGCGGGTCCGCGAACCCGCCCCGATCGTCCTCAGCGTGGTCACCGCAGGAGTGGTCGGCACCCTGACCGCCCTCGTCTACCTGAAGGGCTAGCTCGCCAGGTTGACCAGCACCACCGCGCGCTGGGTTGACCGGCACCACCGCGGGCACGGCGAGGCGGTCTATCCGGCTAGCGAGTCCCGGGCCGGAGGCCCGGGCGAGCGGCCGGTCCTACGGTAGCTACCGCCGCGGGAAAGTGGGGGGTCCAGGGGGGTCACCCCCCCGGGTTATATGGCGAGGGCCTGGGCTCGGCGGTTGACCTCGGTCCGGCGGTTCTTGACGATCGCCTCGATCGGGGTGCCCGGCAGGGTGTCGTCCTCGGTGAACAGCCACCGCAGCGCCGAGACGTCGTCGAACCCGCAGTCCAGCAGCAGGGTCAGCGTGCCGTGCAGTCCCTTGACGACCTGGTCGCCGTCCAGGAACGCGGCGGGCACCCCGACCGCGCCACCGGGGCGGGTCACAGCGAGCAGTTTGCGGTCGCGCAGCAGCTGCTTGACACGACCGGCGGGGATGCTGAGACGGGCGGCGACATCTGGCAACGGAAGCCAGTCACCCACGAGGGCGTCGTCCGCGGCGTTGATCTGAGCCACGCATCCAATTTGCCACGCGCTGGGCGCTGCGAAACACCCCCCGTGCGCCTCATTTCGCGACCCGGATACCGCTAGACCTGCCGGAACCGCTCCCGGAAGCGCGGATCGTTCTCCCACCACGGACGTTCCGGATCGTCGGTGCCTGTTTCTTCTGCGACTGGTGGGGCTGTTGAGGCTGGCGTGGCGTGGGAGCTTTCGGGGGCGGGGAGGTCGCCGGGGACCTCGCGGGAGACCTCTCCGGGGGTCGCGCCGGGGGAGGCGGCCCGGAGCCTGGCGGGCCTGCCCTCGGCGGCGATGGCGGCTGCCTTGCGGGCAGCGCGGGCCGCGTCCCTGGCCGCATCGCGGGCGTCGAGCTCGGCGTCGATCTCGGCCGCTTCCTTTTCGTCCTCGCGGATGAACTGAATGAGCTGGGCGACCAGGAACGGCAGGCCGACCAGGTCCCCGAAGATCCACAGGGTGCCGCCGCCCAGGATCTGGTCGGTGCCCAGGCTGGGTCCCCACGGCCGGGCCAGCGCGTGGTAGTAGCCGGCGCCGATCAGGTTGGTGTCGGCGATCACCGCCAGGCCGAGGAAGGCGTCGCCGATCACCTCGGCTCCGGTGATCCACAGCGAGACGCCGTAGGAGTAGGCCTTGGGCACCGGGTCCACCCGCAGCAGCGTCCAGAAGAACACGTATCCCGGTGCCATCAGCACCAGGTGGGTCAGCTCGCGCACCCCGGCGCTGTGGAAACAGGCCGTGTACCAGGTGGTGAAGTACATGACGAACGGCACCGCGACCAGCGCCAGGGTGGTGATGGCCGGGAACGTGAGCCACCGGGCCACCCGGGTGTGAATGGCCCGGTCCAGCCGCCGGCCCGCGCGCGGGAACACCGCGATGAACATGGTCAGCGGCTGGCCGAGTGCCAGGAACAGCGGAGCCAGCAGGAGCAGCAGGATCGTCTGGAACGACCGCATGAAGAACAGCACGCCGAAGTAGGTGCCGAACGAGCCCATGGTGGCGATGGCGATGATGACCAGGCCCAGCCCGAAGTTGACCGCCCGGGTCCAGGGCCACGGCTCGTCCCGCCCGCGCAGCCGGTAGAGCCCGGCCAGGTAGGCCGCGGCCAGCGCCAGGATCAGCCCCAGCATCCACGGATCGAGCGTCCACTCGGTGAAGCCGCGGGCCACGGTCAGCGGCGGCGGCCCGTGGTATCCACCAGCCAGCGCATGTGCCATGCCTGCCACGCTATCGCCGTGTCCGGGGGCCGCGGGCGCAGGGGCGGCCGGCGGCCGGGCGGCGGCAAAGTAACGGAAGCGCATCCAGTCCAGCAAAACTGCTGGCAATTACTTGCGCGCTGGTGGCGGTGGCAGCAAGGTGACCGGTAGCGTCGAGGCCGCCTGGCCCCTCGGCTCCGGATGAAAGGCTTGCTCATGGCATTGGTCACCACCCGGCTCAGAGCCGTCGCCACCGCGGGCACGGCGGCGCTCCTGTGCGCGGGGGCGATCGCCGCCGCTTCGCCGAGCCAGGCCTCACCCCGGTCGGCGATCCCGAACACCCATCCGGCCTGGGCCAGCCGCGCCAAGCAGGTGTCGTCGCAGACGGTGACCACCGGCACCGTGAACGCCCGCGTCTACCTGGCGGGCCAGGACCCGGCCGGGCTGGCCGCGTACGCCACCGCGGTGAGCACACCGGGCAGCGCCAGCTACGGCCAGTACCTGACCCCAGCCGAGGTCCAGCAGCGGTTCGGCCCGAGCAGCGGCCAGCTCGACGCGATCAAGTCCTGGCTGACCGGCGCCGGCCTGACCGTGACCGGCGTGGTCGGCAAGGCCGACGGCTACGTCTCGGTGACCGGCTCGGTGAGCGACGCGGCCAAGGCGTTCAGCGTGACCTTCCACAACTACCGGGGGCCGGACAAGCGGACCGACCGGGCACCGGCCCAGGCCGCCACCGCCCCCGACACCGTGAGCAAGGCGATCGTCGCGGTGACCGGCCTGGACACCGCCACCCACCAGATGCGGCCGGGCGACACGCTGCCGCCGCCGCCCTCCAACTACTGGACGGCCGGGCCCTGCTCGCAGTACTACGCACAGAAGATCGCGCTCAACGAGCCGCCCGCCTACGGCATCCACCAGCCCTGGACCAACTGCGGCTACACCCCCGCCCAGGTCCGCGGGGCCTACGGGGTGACCGCCTCCGGGATGACCGGTAAGGGCCAGACGGTGGCCATCGTGGACGCCTACGCCTCGCCGTCGATCTTGTCCGACGCCAACAAGTTCTCCACCACGGTCGGCGACCAGCCGTTCGCTTCTGGCCAGTTCCACCAGTACCTGCCGTCCAGCTTCAACCACACCGACGTCTGCGGCCCGGCCGGCTGGTACCCGGAGGAGACGCTGGACGTCGAGTCGGTGCACGGCCAGGCCCCCGACGCCGCCGTCAACTTCGTGGCCGGCGCGAGCTGCGACGACAACGACCTGCTGGCAGCCGAGGCGTTCATCGTCAACTCCCACATCGCCAGCATCGTCAGCAACTCCTACGGCTCGCCCTCCGACCTGGAGTCGATCGCCGGCGCCTATGACCAGGTGTTCGAGGTCGGGGCGACTGAGGGCATCGGGTTCTTCTTCTCCTCGGGTGACTCGGGGTACGAGTCGCCGGACGAGAACCCGGGCGTGTCCGACCAGATCCAGACCGACTACCCGGCCGAAAGCCCGTGGGTGACCACGGTCGGCGGCACCAGCCTGGCCATCGGCCCGGTCAGGAACTACGAGTTCGAGACCTCCTGGGGCACCATGAACGACCAGCTGGCCGCGAACGGCAAGTCCTGGTCCAGCCAGCCGCCCGGCACCTACCCGGACGACTACGACGGCTCCAGCGGCGGCGGGGTCAGCACCATCTACAGCCAGCCCGCCTACCAGCGCGGCGTGGTGCCCCGGAGTCTGGCTACGCACCTGCCCAACGGCACCGTCAGTGCCACTCCGATGCGGGTCGAGCCGGACGTGTCGGCGCTGGCCGACCCGAGCACCGGGATCCTGATCGGTGAGACCACGCTGCAGCCGGACGGCACCACGTTCGCGTTCTCGCTGAGCCGCGAAGGCGGCACCAGCGTCTCCACCCCCGTGTTCGCGGGCATCGAGGCCGACGCCCAGCAGGCGGCCGGGCACGTCATCGGCTTCGCCGACCCGGCCATCTACCAGCGGTACCGCACCGGCGCCTTCCGCGACGTGACCGACCACCCGCTCGGCCCGGGCTACCTGGCCGAGGTCCGGCAGAACTACACCGACCCGGCCACCAAGGCCGGACCGATCCTGACCTACCTGCGCACGCTGGGCATCGACGGCGAGGGCGCGGCCGCGCTGCACGCCGTCAGCGGCTACGACGACGCCACCGGGCTGGGGTCGCCGCGGCTGTACGTCCAGTCGTTCCGCCGCTAGGCAAGCAGGACCCCGCTAGGCAAGCCGGACCGCTAGGCGAGCAGGCGCAGCACCGCGTCCGCGAACCACACCCGGAACCGGGCCGCCGGCCAGCCGCGCGGCCCGGTCAGCCGGGTGAACACGGCCGGGTCCATCAGCAGCCAGACGGTGTCGACGGCTTCGGCCCGGCCGAGGCCGTCGCGCAGTGACCCCCGGCTGGCCAGGCCGTCCACCAGCCAGGCGGCCATCACCTCACGCTGAGCGGTCAGCTGGGCGGCCACCGCCGCGATCTCCTCGTCCAGCGGGGCGGCGTCCAGCACGGCCAGTACCAGCCCGGCCGCCCGCTGGGCCGACGCGGTGAGCACGTCCGCGAACTCGGCCACGAAGCCGCCGCCGTCCGGTGCCGCCTGCGCCCGCCTGGCCCAGGCCCGGTCCAGCATGGCAACCGGCTCGTCGTCGCCCGCGGTGGCCACGTCGATGGCCGCCTTGAGCAGCCGCGCCTTGGTGCCGAAGGCGGCCTCCACGGTCGGCACCGACACCCCGGCCGCGACCGCGACCGCCTTCACGGTCGTGCCGGCGTACCCGGCGGCCAGGAACTGGCCGGTGGCCGCGGCCACGATCCGGGCCCGGGTCTGCTGCGCCTGCTGCTGACGCTGGGCAGACTGATACCGGCGGTGGCTTCCCCGGTCCTCCATAATTGACTATGGTAATGCCATACTTAATTCTGAGCGAGGAGGGGCTGTGGAGGCGGAAGAGACTGAAGTGGCGGGTGCGGGAGCGGGATCAGGCGCGGGAGCGGGCTCAGGCGCGGGCGCAGGCGCAAGCGCAGGCGCGGGCACGGGCGAGCCCACGGCCGACCCGGGAGTCGAGGGGTCGGTGGCCCGGCCGGGCGGGGTCTCGTACCTGGCCATCCCGGCCCGCGACGTGGGACGGTCGGCGGAGTTCTACCGGGCGGTGTTCGGCTGGGAGCTGCGCGGGGACCCGGACGAGCCCAGCTTCAGCGACGGGACCGGGCACGTCATCGGGCACTGGCGGACGGACCTGGAGGTGGCGGCGGACGCCGGCGTGCGCCCGTACGTGTACGTCGAGGATCTCGGGGCGGCCCTGGAACGGGCGGCCGCGCAGGGGGCGGACGTGGTGGCCGAGCCGTACCCGGAGGGCAGCCTGCGGATCGCGGTCATCCGCGACCCGGCCGGTAACGCCGTCGGCGTCTGGACCGGGCCTGCCCAGGCTGGCTGACCAGCCGGCCTGGGCAGCCGGGCAGCCAGGGGGTCGATGGTAACTTTGGTACCCCTCCAGGGCGACCAAAGTTACCTTCGAGCCCCCTAGCGGAGCGGCTGGGTCTTGCTGTTATCAGCTGAGGGTGCGAACCGGCTCAGGGCGCGCGGGAGGTACGAGGCGCCGGGATGGCGACGGCCGCCCTCCGGGCCCGGTGAGGGTGGAGGGCGGCCGTGAAACGGCTGGGCTCAGCCCAGGTGCTGGGCGACTTCCTTGGCGGCCTCGGCGCCGTAGGCGGTCTCGAAGCGCGCGGTGAGGGCGTCCGGGGTGAGCTGGTACTCCTGGGTGCCGACGGTCTCCAGGACGGAGGCCGCGACCAGGCAGCCGAGCTGTGCGGCCCGCTCCAGCGGGAGCTGCCAGGCCACCGCGGCCAGGAAGCCGGCCCGGAAGGCGTCGCCGCCGCCCGTCGGGTCGACCGCGTTGACGTCGGGGACCGACGGGACCGTGATCGGTGGCTGGCCGGCCTGGACGACCCGGGCACCGTCGGCGCCGAGCGTGGTGATCTGGACCTGGACGCGACCGGCGATCTCGTCGGCGGTCCAGCCGGTCTTCTGCTCGATGAGGGCCAGTTCGTACTCGTTGGAGAACAGGTAAGCGGCGCCGCCGACCAGCGACCTGGTCTGCTCGCTGTTCATCCGCGGCAGCTGCTGCGACGGGTCGGCCGCGAACGGGATGCCCGCGGTCGCGCAGCCGGCCGTGTGCCGGAACATCGCCTCGGGGTCGTCCGCGCCGATCAGCACCAGGTCGACGCCACCGGCCCGGGCCGCGACGTCCTCGATCGAGATGTCGCGTGCCTCGGCCATCGCACCGGGGTAGAACGACGCGATCTGGTTGCCGTCCTGGTCGGTGGTGCACACGAACCGGGCGGTGTGGTTCTTCTTCGATTCCAGCACACCGCTGGTGTCGACGCCGTGGGCGTCGAGCCACCGGCGGTAATCCGTGAAGTCCTGCCCCACGGCGCCGACGAGCAGGGGCTGCAGGCCAAGGCAGCCCATCCCGAACGCGATGTTCGCGGCCACGCCGCCCTGCCGGATCTCCAAGCCGTCCACCAGGAACGACAAGGAGACCCGGTCGAGCTTGTCCGCGATCAGATGCTCGGTGAATCTACCGGGAAAGGTCATCAGGTGGTCGGTGGCCACCGACCCCGTGACCGCGATACGCACCGGTCAGTGGAACGAGTCGCCGCAGGCGCAGGAGCCCGTCGCGTTCGGGTTGTCGATCGTGAAGCCCTGCTTCTCGATCGTGTCCACGAAGTCGATGGTGGCGCCCATCAGGTACGGCGCGCTCATCTTGTCGGTGACCACCGAGACGTCGCTGAACTTGGTGACGATGTCGCCGTCGATGTCGCGGTCGTCGAAGTAGAGCTGGTAGCGGAGACCGGAGCAACCGCCCGGCTGCACGGCGATACGCAGCTTGAGATCTTCGCGGCCTTCCTGCGCGAGCAGGCTGCCGACCTTCGTGGCCGCACCCTCAGTGAGGACGATGCCCTGAGTGGTCTCTTGCTGAACGGTCATCGGTATGTAGCTCCCGCCTCGGTTAAGTCCGGAGTGCGCTTACGTACTTGGCTCTCACGCACAACGATAAGCCCAGCGGTCGCATTCCGCGCCGCCGGCGTGATTTCTAAAGGCCCGGCGCGCCCCAGACGGGGAACCACCGGGACAGGTCCTGCTCGAGCTTCAGGTCGTTCTCGAGGACGCCCTTGACCTGGAGCTCCAGCGCGCTGTCGCGGCGCTCACCGGACAGCGGCGCGAACGGGTAGAACGTGCCCCGTTTGAACAGGTAGACCAGGCCGAGGCGGCGCTGCGCGTCATCGGTGAAGGCCACCAGCGTGCACAGCAGCTGGGGGCCGAAGCCGTTGTCGACCAGCGTGGAGTTGACCGCGTGGAGGTCGGCCACCAGGTCCTCCACCTCGTTCGACATGTGCGAGCTGACCAGCCAGGTGAACCCGAATGAGTCCTTGGTCACCTCGACCGGCAGCGTCCCGGTCTTGGCCCCGGACATGTCGAGCAGCTCGCGGATGTCCTTCTCGACATCCGCGAACGCCCGGCCCTCGACCGGCCGGAAGCAGACCGAGCCGGAGCCGGTCGGCTTGAAGCCGGTCGCCGCCTCCAGCGTCACCGCCGCCGACGGCAGCTGGAACAGCACGTCCAGGTTGGGCTGGACCGGCTTGGTCCGGCCCAGCAGCGTGTCCAGGAAGCCCACGGCTAGTGCTGCCCCAGCTGAGCGGAGATCTTGGCCAGCTGCGCCTGCCGCTTCTCCAGCGACGGGTGGGTGGAGAACAGCACCGCGATCTTCGACTGCGCCTGCTGCCCGCTGAGCGCGGGGGCGAAGAAGAAGGCGTTCAGCGGCGCCGCCTCGCGCAGGTCCTTGGTCGGGATCCGCGCGATGCTGCCGCTCACCTTGGTCAGCGCGCTCGACAGGGCCGACGGCTGCCCGGTGAGCAGCGCGCCGGACCGGTCGGCGGCCAGCTCGCGGTAGCGCGACAGCAGCCGGATGAGCAGGAAGCTGATCGCGTAGACGACGATGCTGACGGCCATGATGACCAGCAGGATCGGCAGCGCGTTCTGGTTGTTGTTGCTGTCGCGGCGGCCACCGCCGCCGAACAGCTCGCCGTAGAAGGAGAACCTGATCAGCAGGCCGGCGATGACGCCCAGGAACGAGGCGACCGTCATCACCATGACGTCCTTGTGGGCCACGTGCGAGAGCTCGTGCGCGATCACGCCCTCGAGCTCCTCCGGCGTCAGCCGCCGCATCAGGCCGTCGGTCACGCAGAGCACCGCGTGCTCGCTGTTACGGCCGGTCGCGAACGCGTTCGGCAGGTCGGTCGGGGAAATCGCGATCCGCGGCTTGGGCATGTCGGCCAGCGCGCAGACCCGGTCCACGATGCCGTGCAGCTCCGGCGCCTCCTGCGGGGTCACCACCCGAGCCTGGGCCGAGGCCAGGGCGATCTTGTCCGAGTAAAACAGGGACCCGATCGCGAACCCGCCGCCCAGCACCACCGCGAAGAAGATAATGGCACCGTCGGACGCGTGGAACGCGGCCGAGATGCCGATGATTGCGACGATAAACGCCACGAACACGATCCCGAGCAGGAACATCGTCAGGCCCATGCGGGCCGTTAGTCCCCGGTCAGGCGCATACCTAGTGCGCGCCACCCCGTCACCTCCAGTTCAAGAACCAGAGCCGGGTTCGCCGGCTCTGGCGTTCATACATTCAATCTATCCAGGTGACGCTGGAAACTATGTGAACGTTGCCTCTCCAGACGCTGAAAGCGCGAGCGGCCGAGCGGACCAGGGGCCGGCCCCCCGCGTCAGCCGGGGATGAGCCCCTCGTCGGTCATCATCTGGCGAACCTCGGCCAGGCTCGCGTCCTCGTGCGGCAGGATCAGCTCCGACGGCTCCAGGCTATCCGCTGGGTAGGGCTTCCCGACCGCCCGGACCTGCGCCAGCAGCTCATTCAGCGCACGGCGGAATGCCACCTCATCCCCCGTGTCCACCGCGCCGGCAAGCTTGGCGTCCAGCTCGTTGAGCGCGGTGGTCTCGGTGTCGTCCACGCTGAGCTGGCCTTCGCCCAGAATGCGGACGATCATGTCCCGTCACCAGCCCGGTGCGGATCGGCCGAGGGGAGCGCGGATTCACCCACGTCCGCGGCCGGCAGCGCCTGCTCGCCGTTGCTGCTGGCACCGCTCGAGTTGGCACTGCGGGGCGCCTGCTCGGGCGTGCCCGCCTCCAGCTCGCCCGCGGACCCGCTGCCGAGCTCGCCCTTGAGCTTCTGCAGCTCGAGCTCGACGTCGTTGCCGGCGCCCATCCGGTCCAGCTCGGCCTGGATGTCGTCGCGGGGCCCGGCGCCGGACACGTCCTCGAGGGCGCCCGAGGCGAGCAGCTCGTCGATGGCGCCGGCGCGGGCCTGCATCTGCGCGGTCTTGTCCTCGGCCCGCTGGATGGCCATGCCGACGTCGCCCATCTCCTCGGAGATGCCGGAGAAGGCCTCGTTGATCCGCGTCTGGGCCTCGGCCGCGGTGTAGGTGGCCTTGATGGTCTCCTTGCGGGTGCGGAAGGCGTCCACCTTGGACTGCAGGCGCTGCGAGGCGACGGTGAGCTTCTCCTCTTCCCCCTGCAGCGACGCATACTGCGCCTGAAGGTCGTTGAGCTGGCTCTGCGCCGAGGACCGGCGGGTCAGCGCCTCGCGGGCCAGATCCTCGCGCCCCGCCCCCAGGGCGTCGCGGGCCTGCTTCTCCAGCTTGTTGGACTGCTGCTGGATCTGGTTCATCTGCAGTTCGACACGCTTGCGGGATGTGGCGACGTCCGCGACCCCGCGGCGGACCTTCTGCAGCATCTCAAGCTGTCGCTGATAGGAGTAATCCAGGGTCTCACGGGGGTCTTCCATGCGGTCCAGGGCCTTGTTGGCCTTGGAGCGGAAGATCAGTGTGACCCGCTTCATCACGCTCATAGACGCGGCCGTCCCCTTCGTGCCTGTGCCAATTGGCATCCACCCTACGCGGTGCCCGTCGTACCGGCGACCAAGAAGCGGCCATGATGACCCGCGCGCCGTATTCGCCCGCACTCATCTCCGCATCGGGTGGTCCGTTCCATTAGGCTGAGGGCGTGTTCCGACGAGGTAATGGCGGGGCGCGCGGCAACACCGCCCAGGACGAACAGGGCGCGCAGAGCCTGGGCGCAACGCAGACGACTGAAAAGGGCCGGCCCGCGGCCGAGGCCGCCAAGGGCCGCCCCACACCCAAACGCAGCGAGGCCGAGCGCGGCCGCCGCCAGGGCATCACCGGGGCTCCCTCGCGCAGCGCCACCTCGGGCCGCAGCGGCGCCAAGGCCAGCAGCGCGGACCAGCGGGCCGACCGGCTCCGCCGCAACGAGGCCATGCGCCGCGGCGAGCAGTGGGCGCTGCCCGCCCGCGACCGCGGCCCGGTCAAGCAGCTCGCCCGCGACTACATCGACTCGCGGCGGCGGCTGAGCGAGTACTACATGTACTTGATGATCGTCCTGGTCGTCGTGCTGTTCATCCGCCAGTCGGGCGTCCAGGTCTACGCCGAGCCGATCGCGCTGGTGCTGATCCTGCTGGTCGCGCTGGACGCCCTCTACCTGCGGTTCAGGCTGACCAAGCTGGTGCGCGAGCGGCTGCCCGGGGAGAGCACCCGCGGGCTGACCATGTACGCGGTGTTCCGGGCGCTGCAGATCCGGCGGTTCCGGGTGCCACCGCCCCGGGTGAAGGTCGGCGAGACGGTCTGAGCTGCTCCGCCGATAGGGTCGAAGTATGGAGCATCGTCACCTCGGTAAGAGCGGTCTGAAGATCAGCGAGCTCACCTACGGCAACTGGATCACCCACGGCTCGCAGGTGGAAGAAGACGCCGCGCGGGCGTGTGTCGCGGCCGCCCTCGACGAGGGCATCACCAGCTTTGACACCGCCGACACGTACGCGGGCACCCGGGCCGAAGCGGTCATGGGCCGGGCGCTGGCGGGTGTACGGCGCGAATCGATCGAGATCTTCACCAAGGTGTACTGGCCGACCGGCCCGGGACCGAACGACCGGGGCCTGTCGCGCAAGCACATCATGGAGTCGATCAACGGCTCGCTGCGGCGGCTCGGCACCGACTACGTCGACTTGTACCAGGCGCACCGCTACGACCACGAGACGCCGCTGGAGGAGACCCTGCGGGCGTTCGAGGACGTGGTGCGGCAGGGCAAGGCCCTCTACATCGGCGTGTCGGAATGGCGGGCCGAGGAGATCGCGGCCGCGCTGCGGATCGCCGACGAGATGCACTTCGACCGGATCGTGTCCAACCAGCCGCAGTACAACATGCTCTGGCGGGTCATCGAGGCCGAGGTCGTCCCGTTGTGCGAGAAGGAGGGCATCGGCCAGATCGTGTTCTCGCCCATAGCCCAGGGCGCGCTGACCGGCAAGTACCTGCCCGGCCAGGCGCCCCCGGGAGGCTCGCGGGCCACCGACCAGTCCGGCGGGGCGGACTTCATCAGCCGCTGGATGCGGGACGACCTGCTGGCCAGGATCCAGGACCTGAAGCCGCTGGCCGACGAGGCCGGGCTGTCGCTGGCCCAGCTGGCCGTGGCCTGGACCCTGCAGAACCCGAACGTGTCGGCCGCGATCATCGGCGCAACCCGGCCCGATCAGGTCAGGGAAAACGTCAAGGCAGCCGGGGTCAAGCTGGACTCGGGCCTGCTGCGCCGGATCGATGACGTGCTCGGCAGCTATGTCGAGCGTGACCCGGCCCGGACGGCCAGCCCGCCCAGCCGCCCGTAAGCCCGCAGCCTGCCCGGGAACGCCTGCGCCTGGCGGCCTTTTGGTTATTGAATCAGCTCGCCGGGCGCAGGCTCATCGGGCCGTACTCGGTTCTGTCGTCCTCGAGCAGGGTCACCTGGTCCACCCCGGCTTCGACCAGGCCGCGCCAGTTCTCGCCCAGCCAGCTCTCCGCGTCGCCCTGGCTGGCGAAGATTGCCTCCGGGAGGTCTGCCGATGACACGGTGGCGCCGTCAATCTTTTCGTATCGCCAGGTCCACGCCATGATCTGTCGCCCCCTCGAACTCGCCCCGGGTCGGTAGCTGCCGCTAGGACACTACCGAACACACGGTGGTTGTCGCGCCGCAGAAGGGTGTTACGCCCGATAATCAGGCCCAGTAATCAGGCGCAGAACAGAATGGCCCAGACGGCCTTGCCCCGGCCGACCACCGGGCTCCAGCCCCACACGTCGCTGAGCGCGTCGACCAGCTGCAGGCCGCGGCCGCACTCGGCGTCCTGGTGGGGGGCCTTGAGGACGGGAGCGACGTCGCTGGGGTCGAGGACCGCGCACATGACCTCGCCCGCCCGGCGGAACAGCCGCAGGCCGATCCGGGTGTCGCCACGGGCCGGGGCGCGCTCGCCCTCGAGGACGGGGTCCTGGCCCGCGTGGCACAGGGCGTTGGCCACGAACTCGGCCACGATGACCTCGGCGTCGTCGATCAGCGGGTCCAGGTTCCAGCGGGTCAGCGTGGACCGGGTGAACCGGCGGGCGCTGCGGGCCGGCTGCGGGCCGGGGGTCAGCGACAGCGCCATCACCGAGGGGGCGTCCCACCAGTCCGACGGCATCCGGACCACCCGCGGGCGGTCGGGCACGAGCTGCCGGGGTGCGGTGCTCAGTGCCTCGTGCGGGAGCGGGCGGACTCTGGTACGCGTCGGCAGCGGGAGCTTACGCTGGTCCCGGTTGTTAACGCTAACACCAACCGGGTTCAAACTGTCGGACCTCATCGCGACCCCGGGGACGCTGGTTGAGCCGCCAATCCTCGTTGCTGGCGCGCAGCCCTTATCTTGCCGGACCTCGTATGCAGATGCAAGGCCAAATGCACGTTCATTTGATGTGTGCAGATGCGCTGGTCGCTGGACCTCAGCCAGCCCCGGATATGACGGCTGGGCAGGACTGTAACCGCTTACACGATGCTGCCCAATGCCACGCCGGCGGCCCTGCATCCGGGCATCGCCCGGTCACCGGAGGGCCGCCCGGGTGGGCCGGCGAGCGCGCGCCGGGCGGGACGGCTTACGGTGTGGTGGAACTGGTGCCCCGCTTTTTTTCGCGAAACTTTTCGGGAAGTGGAGTCGTTCATGCTGGTGGCCGGAGTGGACAGTTCCACCCAGTCCACGAAGGTGGTGCTGTGCCAGGCCGAGGACGGTGCCATCGTGGCCAGCGCCTCGGCCCCGCATCCGGACGGCACCGAGTGCGACCCGGAGTACTGGTGGCAGGCGCTCGCCCAGGCCGGGGACGGCCTGCTGAGCCAGGCGGCGGCGGTGGGGGTGGCCGCCCAGCAGCACGGGATGGTGGCCCTGGACGAGGCGGGCCAGGTGATCAGGCCCGCGATCTTGTGGAACGACATGCGGGCGGCGCCGCAGACCCGCGAGCTCATCGCCGAGCTGGGCGGCCCGGCCGAGTGGGCGCGCCGGACCGGCAGCGTCCCGGCCGTGTCGTTCACCGTGACCAAGCTGCGCTGGATGGCCGAGCGGGAGCCGGAGTCGGCGCGGCGGCTGTACCGGGTGGTGCTGCCGCACGACTGGCTGACCTGGCGGCTGGGGTTCGGGCGGCCCGGCACCGCCCCGGTCCCGGACAGCGAGCCGGTCACCGACCGCGGTGACGCGTCCGGCACCGGCTACTTCTCCCCCGCCGACGGCCAGTGGCTGCCGGACATCGCCGAAGCCGCGCTCGGCGGGCCGGTGGCCACCCCCCGGCTGGGCGCCCCGGCCGAGGTGGTCGGGCACACGCCGGACGGAGCGGCGCTGTCCTGCGGTACCGGGGACAACATGGGCGCCGCGCTCGGGCTCGGCATCGCCGAGGGCGACGTGGTGGTGTCGATCGGCACGTCCGGCACCGCCTACGCGATGACCACGGAGCCGGCCGCCGACGTCACCGGGGCGGTGGCCGGTTTCGCCGACGCCACCGGCAAGTTCCTGCCGCTGGTGGCCACGGTCAACGCGGCCCGGGTGCTGACCCTGACCGCCCGGCTGCTCGGCACCGACGCGCCCGGCCTGTCCGCCCTGGCCCTGGCGGCCGAGCCGGGCGCGGGCGGGCTGACCCTGCTGCCCTACCTCGACGGCGAGCGCTCCCCCAACCGCCCGGACGCCACCGGCGTGCTGAACGGCATCACCAGCGCCAACCTGACCCCCGAGAACCTGGCCCGGGCGGCGGTCGAGGCGGTGCTGTGCTCGCTGGCCGACGGGATCGGCAACCTGGCCGACTGCGGCATCACCCCGGAGCGGGTGGTGCTGATCGGCGGGGCGGCCCGTTCCCCGGCCGTGCGGTCCATCGCGCCCGCCATCTTCGGCGTGCCGGTGACCGTCCCCGATCCCGCTGAGTACGTAGCCATCGGCGCCGCCCGGCAGGCCGCCTGGGCCCTGTCCCAGTCCGAGGGGGCCGGCCCGGCCGGCCCGCCGGACTGGGCCGGCCCACCGGCCGAGACCTTTACCGCCGAGCCGCGCCCGGACATCCGCGATCGATACGCCACGCTGCGGGACGACACCGCCGCCTGGCACGAAAGGAAGCCTCAGTGAGCTCTCCCGACAGTGCTAGCTCAGTTCAGGCCAGCTCAATTCAGGCCAGCTCAATTCAGGACCCTTACGTCCCAATGCCCGAGGACAAGTTCTCGTTCGGGATCTGGACCGTCGGCTGGCAGGGCGTGGACGTGTTCGGCAGCGCGGTGCGCCCGCCGATGCCCGCCGACCGGGCCGTGCGCAAGCTGGCCGAGCTGGGCGCGTACGGGGTCAACTTCCACGACAACGACGTGTTCCCGTTCGAGGCCTCTAACGCCGAGCGGGACCAGCTGATCGCCGCGTTCCGCAAGGCGCTGGACGAGACCGGCACCAAGGTGACCACGGCCACCACCAACCTGTTCGGCCACCCGATGTTCAAGGACGGCGCGTTCACCGCCAACGAGCGCGACATCCGCCGGTTCGCGCTGGCCAAGGTGATGCGCAACCTCGACCTGGCGGCCGAGCTGGGGGCCAGGACCTACATCTTCTGGGGCGGCCGCGAGGGCGCCGAGTCCGGCGGGGCCAAGGACATCCAGGCCGCGCTGAGCCGCTACGCCGAGGGCCTGAACCTGCTCTGCGAGTACGTGACCGAGCAGGGCTACGACATCCAGTTCGCGATCGAGCCCAAGCCGAACGAGCCGCGCGGCGACATCCTGCTGCCGACGCTGGGGCACGCGATCGCCTTCATCAACGGGCTCGAGCACTCCGAGATGGTCGGCATCAACCCGGAGATCGGGCACGAGGAGATGGCCGGGCTGAACTACGCGGCCGGAATCAATCAGGCGCTGTGGCACGGCAAGCTGTTCCACATCGACCTGAACGGCCAGCACGGGCCCCGGTTCGACCAGGACCTGCGGTTCGGCGCGGGCAACGTGGGCGGCGCGTTCTGGGTGGTGGACGCGGTGGTGCAGGCGATCGAGGCCGGCGGTTACGACGGCCCGATCCACTTCGACTACAAGCCGCCGCGCACCGAGAACGACGAGGGGGTGTGGGTGTCGGCCGCGGCCTGCATGCGCAACTACCTCATCCTGCGGGACAAGGTGCTGAAGTTCCGGGCCGACCCCGAGGTCCAGGCGGCGCTCGCCGCGTCCAAGGTCGCCGAGCTCAGCCAGCCGACCCTGGCCGACGGCGAGAGCTGGCGCGACGTGCGCGAGGTCAGCATCGACATCGACGCCTACGCCGAGCGCGGGCTGGGCTACGAGCGGCTCGACCAGCTGGCCCTGGAGCACCTGTACGGCGTGCGCTAGGCACCGGTTCGGCGCGTGTTGGCCGCTCCCCTGCCGTCCGGCCCTCTAAGGTGGGCAGGCATAGCAGGATAAACGCGGGGACGGCGCATGAAACGGGCGACGATCAGGGACGTGGCGGCGGACGCCGGGGTCTCCATCGGCACGGCCTCCAAGGCCCTGAACGGCCAGGGCCGGCTGCGCCCGGAGACCCGGGAGCGGGTGGCCGAGGCCGCCCAGCGGCTCGGCTTCGCGCCCAACCCGCTGGCGCAGGCCCTGCTGGCCGGGCGAACCTACACGGTCGGGATGATCACGACCGACAGCTTCGGGCGGTTCAGCATCCCGGTCATGCTCGGGGCCGAAGACGCGCTCGGGCCGGCCAGATGTCGGTGTTCATGTGCGACACCCGGGACGACCCCGAGCGCGAGCTCCGGTACGTGGAGATGCTGACCGCCCGCCGGGTGGACGGGCTGATCGTGACCGGCCGCCGGATCGAGCCGCGGCCGGCGATCGGGTCCCGGATGGGGATCCCGGTCGTGTACGCGATGACCCAGGCGGCCGACTCCGACGAGCCCGCGGTGCTGCCCGACGACGTGGGCGGCGGCCAGGCGGCCGGCCGTCACCTGCTGGAGGCCGGCCGCCGGCACATCGCGCACGTCACCGGCCCGGAACGGTTCCTGGCCGCCCGCAAGCGCGCGACCGGGCTGAAGGAGGCGCTCGCGGCGGTTGACCGGCCGGTCGCCGACGGCGGCGTGCTCTACGGCGAGTGGAGTGAGCGCTGGGGCCGCGAGGCCACCGGGCGGCTGCTGGAGCAGGCCCCGGAAACCGACGCGATCTTCTGCGGCAGCGACCAGATCGCCCGCGGCGCCGGCGACGCGCTGCGCGTGGCCGGCCGCCGGGTGCCGGACGACATCGCGCTGGTCGGCTTCGACAACTGGGACCCGATGGTGCGCGGCTCGGACCCGCCGCTGTCCAGCGTGGACATGTGCCTGGAGGACGTGGGCCGGGCCGCCGCCGAGGACCTGCTGGCGGCCATCAGCGGCAAGGCCGCGCACGGGGTCCGCACGGTGCCGTGCCGCCTGGTGGTGCGCGAGTCGAGCGTGGTGCGCGAGCCGGGCGCGTCCGGACTGTTAAGAGCGCCGATCCTGGGCACATCGACCGGATAGCGCATCGAGATGGAAAGGGGCACGTGATGAACACGATGGCGTCGACGCCCGTAGAGCCGTCCCCGCTCCCGCCGCAGCCCGGGCCCATGCCCGAGCCGACCCCGCCGTTGCCGACACCCGACCCGGGCCCGATGCCGCCGCGGCCCGCGCCCGCGCCCATGCCACCGGGGCCAGCGCCCACGCCAGGGCCACTGCCCACGCCGGAGCCGATCCCCGATCCGGGCACCCCGGTACCGCCGCCGGAGCCGGGGCCGCTGCCCGCGTAGGTTGGCGGTATGCGCGCAGCGAGGTTGTACGGGGTCGGTGACATCCGGGTCGGCGACGAGCCGGCGCCGGAGCCGGGCCCCGATGAGACGCTGGTCCAGGTCCGGGCGGTCGGCTTGTGCGGCTCGGACCTGCACTGGTTCAGCGAGGGCGCGATCGGTGACGCTCAGCTGGCCCATCCGCTGGTGCTCGGGCACGAGGCAGCAGGCGTGATCGCGGCTGGCCCGCGCCGCGGCCAGCGGGTGGCCATCGACCCGGCCATCCCGGACGGGACCTGCCGGGCCTGCCGGGACGGCTACCGGAACCTGTGCCCGCAGGTGCGGTTCTCCGGCCACGGTGACACCGACGGCGCGCTGCGCGAGTTCATGGCCTGGCCGTCGGCGCTGCTGCACCCGCTGCCGGACGAGCTGTCCGACAGCGACGGCGCCGTGCTGGAGCCCCTCGGGGTGGCGATCCACTCCCTTGACCTGGGCCATCTGCCGTTCGCGGGCAGCGCCGCGGTGATCGGCTGCGGGCCGATCGGGCTGCTCACCATCCAGCTGCTGCGGGTCTCGGGAGCGGCGTCGATCATGGCGTTCGACCCGCGCGCGCACCGCCGGGAGGCGGCCGCCAAGCTCGGCGCGGACCAGGTGATCGACCCGGCCGAGCTGGCGGCGGATGGCGGCGGCGGGCAGCCGGACCGCGGGGACGGGCAGCCGGACCCGGACCGGGTGCGTGACCTGGTCGGTTACGGGGTCGACGTGGCGTTCGAGATCGCCGGCGGCGACGCCGCGGTCGCGCTGGCCCTGGACGTCACCCGGCCCGGCGGCCGGATCGCGCTGGGCGGGATACCCGACGACGACCACATCGGGTTCAGCGCGTCGGCCGCCCGCCGCAAGGGGGTGACGATCGCGCTGGTGCGGCGGATGAACGAGGTCTACCCGCGGGCCATCAGCCTGGTCGCGCGCGGCCGGGTCGACACCGCCGCGGTCGTCACCGACCGGTTCGGCCTGGATGAGGTGGCGACGGCGTTCGGCACCGCGGTCGCCCGTAATGGGCTCAAGGTCGTGGTCGAGCCCCACCGCTGAGCTCGCCGCCGGGCCTGCCTGGCATGCTGGTGGGCGGACTGACAGCAGGCGAGCGGAGGCGGACGGATGACGGTGACGGTCCTGGTGCCGAACGAGGAAGGGCGGGCGGCGCTGGCCGCGGTGGGGGCCGACCCGGTCATCTACGACCCGCCCCGTCACGAGTGGCCCGAGCGGGGACTGTCGGCCGAGGTCCTGGTGGTGCCGCCGTGGGCCCGTGAGGTGGAGCGCCTGCTGGCGGACATGCGCGAGCTGCCCAAGCTGCGGCTGGTGCAGACGCTCAGCGCGGGCACCGAGCTGTGGGAGGGCAAGCTGCCGGACGGCGTGCTGCTGTCCAACGCCCGGGGCGCCCACGGCGGGTCGACCGCCGAGCTGGCGGTGACCGGGCTGCTGGCGTTGTTCCGGCAGCTGCCGCAGTTCCTGGCCAGCCAGGCCGCGCACCGCTGGGACCAGCACGGAACCGAGACGCTGGACGGCAAGCGGGTGCTGGTGCTCGGCGCCGGTGACCTCGGGCAGAGCCTGCGGGCCCAGCTGGCGCCGTTCGGGGCGTCGGCGACGCTGGTGGGCCGGTCGGCCCGGCCCGGGGTACGCGCCTTCGACGAGGTGCCGGACCTGCTGGGCAGCCACGACGCGGTGGTGCTGATGGTGCCGTCCAACGACCAGACCCATCACCTGGCTGACGCGGCCTTCCTGGCCCGCATGCCGGATCAGGCGGTGCTGGTCAACGTGGCCCGCGGGCCGGTGGTGGACACCGATGCGCTGCTGGCCGAGCTGACCGCGGGCCGCCTGCGGGCCGTGCTCGACGTGACCGACCCGGAGCCGCTGCCGGCCGGCCACCCGCTGTGGGACGCGCCCGGCGTGGTGATCTTCCCGCACGTCGGCGGCAACACCGCCGGCATGAGCGGGCGGGCCTGGCGAGTGGCGGCCGAGCAGATCAGCGCGTTCGCGGCCGGCCAGGACCCACCCAATCTGGTCACGGTGTGACGTTGGCGCGGGCAGCGATACGGGCCGCTGTACTGGACGTGGCCTCGGTGCTGGTGTTCGTGGTCATCGGCCGGGCCAGCCACCACGACGGGGAGAGCGTGCCCGGGGTGGCCGGCACGGCGTGGCCGTTCCTGGCCGGCCTGGGGGTGGGCTGGCTGGTGGCCCGGGTCTGGCGGCGCCCGGCCGCCCTGGTGCCGTCCGGGATCGCGGCCTGGCTGGGCACGGTGGCGGTCGGTATGGTGCTCCGGGTGGTGGCCGGCCAGGGCACCGCCGTGGCGTTCATCATCGTCGCGCTCTGTTTCCTGGGCCTGTTCCTGCTGGGCTGGCGCCTGCTGGCCCGGTTGTTCGCCCGTCCCGCTGCGAGGAGCTCCCATGACCCGTCCGCCGCTGCCGCCGTTCACGGCGGAAACCGCCCGGCAGAAGGTCCAGGCCGCTGAGAACGCCTGGAACACCCGCGATCCGGAGCGGGTGTCGCTGGCCTACACCGAGGACTCGGTGTGGCGGAACCGGGACGCCTTCGTCACCGGCCGCGCGGCGATCGTGCAGTTCCTGACGTCCAAGTGGGAGCGCGAGCTGGACTACGCGCTGCGCAAGGAGCTGTGGGCCTACGAGGGCAACCGCATCGCCGTCCGCTTCCAGTACGAATGCCACGACCGCGACGGTCAGTGGTGGCGCAGCTACGGCAACGAACTGTGGGAGTTCGACGAGGCGGGCCTGATGGCGCGGCGCGAGGCCAGCATCAACGACCTGCGTATCAGCGAGTCCGAGCGCCGCATCTTCGGCCCCCGGGCCGACGGCGACCAGAGCCTCATCCCGATCCAGTAGGGATGTCAGGCCGGCGGACGTGTCCGGCGGACGTGTTAGGACCGGCCGCCGGCGGGAAGCGGACTATCTCACGCAACGTGAGGAGGACGAAGCATCATGGCTGACGAACTCAACGGCCTGCGGATAGCGTTCCTGACCGCCAACGAGGGCGTCGAGCAGGTGGAGCTGACCACGCCATGGCAGGCCGTCACCAACGCGGGCGGCACACCGGAGCTGCTGGCCCCCGCCGACGGCCAGGTACAGGCGTTCAACCACCTGGACAAGGCGGACACGTTCCCGGTCCAGCGGACGGTCGAGCAGGCCAGCCCGGGCGACTACGCCGGCGTGGTGCTGCCCGGCGGGGTGGCCAACCCGGACCAGCTGCGGACGGTGCCGGCGGCGGTCAAGTTCCTGCAGTCGTTCGTGGACGCGGGCCGGCCGGTCGCGGTGATCTGCCACGGGCCGTGGACGCTGGTCGAGGCGGGCGTGGTACGCGGGCGGACGCTGACCTCGTGGCCGAGCCTGCAGACCGACATCCGCAACGCGGGCGGCACCTGGGTCGACCGGGAGGTGCAGACCTGCACCGACGGGCCGAACGTGCTGGTGTCCAGCCGCAAGCCGGACGACCTGCCGGCGTTCTGCCGGGAGTTCGTGTCGGTGTTCCAGCGCGCGGCCGGCCAGGTCTGATGCGGGGCCGGCAGGCCTGATCGGCTGAAGCGCAGAGCCCGGGTGGCCTTGGCTACCCGGGCTCGCCCATGTTCACGCCCGGTGCACGTGCCCTCCGACGGCAAATGCGTATCAGATACGCTTATTTGCGTAAGCTATACGCATCTCTAGGATGGAGTCAACCGCCAGCGACGGGCCACGGGAACGGAGGGCGCACGGGCATGGAGCTCCCAGCGAGCGTTGAGGCGGCCTGGGGCCTGCGGGAGCGGCCGCACCGCGGCCCGAAACCGGGGCTCAGCCTGGCCCGGATCGTGGGGGCGGGGGTGGCCGTGGCCGGGTCCGACGGGCTGGCGGCGGTGTCGATGGGCCGGGTCGCGGCCGAGCTGGGCGCCGCCCCGATGTCGCTGTACCGCTACGTCAGGGCCAAGGATGAGCTGATCGCGCTGATGGCGGACGCGGTGTATGGGGAGTTCCTGGAGCCCGCGGTCCCCGGCGAGGACTGGCGGGCGGGCCTGACCCGGTCCGCGTGGACGATGCGGGCCGCGCTGTACCGGCACCCGTGGGCGCTGAAGGTCCCGATCAGCGGGCTGCCGGTGCTGCCCAACGAGGTGGCCTGGTTCGAGCAGGCGCTCGGCTGCCTGGACGGGACCGGCCTGACCGAGCCGGAGAAGGCGTCGGTGATCCAGCTGGTGGCCGGCTTCGTGCGCAACGAGGCCACGACCAGCGCCGACATCACGGCGGCGATCGAGGCCTCCGGGGACGGCCCGGCCGAGTGGCTGGCCGGTTACGGCCGCCTGCTGGGCCAGCTGACCGACCCGGAACGGTACCCGGCGATCACCCGGTTCATCTCCTCCGGGGTCTACGACGAGCTGGACCCGCCAGATCAGCAGTTCGGGTTCGGCCTGAAGACGATCCTGGACGGTATCGCCGGGCTGATCGCCGCCCGGTCAGCCGGGCCGGCCGGGGCCACGCCCGATCGGCCGGGACTGTTGTCTTGACGGCCGGCCCGGACCCCAGCCCCTCGGTCGCGTTCATCATCAACCGCACCCGGGTGCGCAACCCGGACCAGTTCGCGCACGCCTGCCGGGCCACCGCGCTGGCCCGCGGCTGGGCGCCGCTGTTCCTGCCCACCACCCGCGAAGACCACGGCGAGGGCCTGGCCCGGCACGCGGTCGCGGCCGGCGCCGAGCTGGTGTTCGCGGTCGGCGGCGACGGCACGGTCCGGGCCTGCGCCAGCGTGCTGGCCGGGACCGGGGTCCGGCTCGCCATCGTGCCCTGCGGCACCGCCAACCTGGCGGCCAAGGCGCTGCGGATCCCGCGGCCGCTCCGCGCGGCCCTGGCTACCGGCTTCGGCAGCCACGAGACCGTGCTCGACCTGGGGGTGGCGGACGGCACTCTGTTCACCGCGATGGCCGGCATCGGCCTCGACGCCGCGGTGGTGGAGGCGACCCGGCGGATGCTCAAACTGCACCTGGGCTGGGTCGCCTACGCCGAGGCGGGCCTGTCACGGCTGCGCGGGAAGCCCAGCGAGTTCACGGTCCGGCTGGACGGCGGGCCGCCGCTGCACCGGTCGGCCCGCTGCGTGGTGGTCGGCAACGCCGGGCTGCTGCCGGGCGGGTTCCCGCTGCTGCCCGACGCCCGCCCCGACGACGGCCTGCTCGACGTGGGCATCCTGACTCCGTCCAGCCTGACCGGCTGGGTCCGGGTCGGCTACCGGGTACTCACCGGCAGCCGCCACGACGACCACCGGCTGGAGCGTTTCCGGGCCAAGCATGTGGAGATCACGGCCCATACGCCCCTCCCCCGCGAGACCGACGGGGAGATCATCGCGCCGGCGTCGTCGCTCGAGGTCTCGTTGCGCCCGGCGTCGCTGATCGTGCGGACGCCCAAGCGCTGAGCCGTGGTTGGGTGCTCAAAGGCGCCAACGATGCTGCTACAGCAGCATCGTTGGCGCCAACGAGCACGTAGGACCCAGGGGCGCCTGGGGTGCTGGGGCTCTGGGCGGGGACCGGTCGCCTTCGTTGCTGGCGGGGTCGGTCACCTTCTTCAAAGGCGGCGTTCAGGGTTGATTCAGGACCGGGGCGCATCGTGATCCATAGCAGAGAAGAAGGAGGTGGATCGCGATGGCATTTTATTGGGGGTCCGGGGTCCACTGGTGGACCTGGGTACTGGGCATCGGGTTGATGCTGGTGTTCTGGGCGCTGGTCATCTGGGCGATCGTGGCGCTGGTGCGGTGGGCTCACGGCGGGCATCGCGGGCCCGGTGGGCCCGGCGGCCCGGGTGGGCCGGGCGCGCCGCCGGGACCCTGGCCGCCGGATGGTCCGCGCCAGGCGGCGGCACCGGACGACAAGCTGGAGCCGGGGTACCCGGCGGACCCGATCGACGCGGACGAGCATCACCGGCGGTCCGAGATGCTGCCGTCCAGGTCGCTCGCGGGCAGCGGCAGCCGGTCATGACCGGCCACGGCATGGATACTTTCCGGCCCAGTTTGCATGTCGGCATGGACAATCGGTCCATCTCGGATCGATTATTGCCGGAAGTCGGGACATCTGCCCAAGATGACCTGTATCTACTGTTAGGGCTGATCAAGTCACCGGTACGCAGATCAGGACCATCGCCTTGCCGTAATGGGGGCATCGGCCACTGGCTCTGGCTTCGGGGCTACCGGGAGGGTGTGAACCTGTCACTGGCGGTACGCCAGACCTGGGAGGGGATTGACGGTGGTGAAGCGGACGATACCGGCCGGCCGGGGGCCGACCGATGATGAGGGCCCGGCCGCCCTCGGGCTGACCCACCGGATCTATCCGGACGGCCACGCGACGGCCGTGGTCCGCGGCGAGCTGGACGCGGCCACCGCCGACGCCGCCCGCGACTACGTGGCCGGGGTCATCGCGCGCAGCAGCGGCCCGGTCGACGTGGACCTGACCGGGCTGTCGTTCTGTGACGCCCGGGGGCTGCGGGCGCTGGTCCAGATGGCCGCCTGCGCCCGGTCGAACGAGCGCAAGCTGCGGCTGACCGGCATCCGGCCGGGCATCGCCAAGATCATGCGGATCACCGGCGTGGACGCGAACTTTCCCGACCTGCACGACCAGCGGCTGGCCAGCGCCTGCGCCGGCCCCTGACTCCTCCTCCCCGCCCGAATTATCCCGGCCGGGGCGCCAGGGTCCACGTTCATCCGCCGTTCTGGTCCCAGGTGGTGCCCGCGACCGCTTAGAGTCCTCCTACGAGCGCTGGATGCGCGCGGGAGGAAGCCGTGACGAGCTGTCGTTCGCTGGCCGGGCTGAACATGCGCCTGAGCCGCGGTCTGCGCTGGCTGGGCCTGGACCGCAATCCACTGCGCCGGACCGTCGACCGCGCCGAAACCGTGGTCCGGCTGGGTGTCCTGGTGCTGATCCTCACCGTGGTCCCGGCCATGACCGTGCTGGCCGGCCGGTGGGCCTACCACGCCGCGCTGACCCAGGTCCGGACCCAGGACGCGGCCACCCACGCGGTCTCGGCGGTCCTGCTGGATCCGGCCCCGGCGGCAGGCACCCCCGACCCCTACGCGGGCGCCGAGGTGGCCTGGGTCCCGGCCCGCTGGATCGCCCCCGACGGCCCGGTCCGCACCGGTGACGTGCTGGCGCCGGTCGGCTCCAAGCGCGGCAGCCTGGTGCGGACCTGGGTGGACCACGCCGGCAACTTCGTCGACCCACCGCCCGGCCGCAATCAGATCGTGGGCAACGTGTTCATGGCGGTGCTGCTGTCCGGGCTGTGCGGGCTGGCCCTGGTGCTCGGGGGCGAGGCGGTCAGCCATCAGGTGCTGGAGCGGCGGCGGATGAAAGCCTGGGACGCGGACTGGCGGATGGTCGCGCCCCGGTGGACCGGCCGCACGACCTGACCGTCAGACGTGCACGGCCTCGCTGCGGGAGGCCTGGCGCCGGACCTCGTCGGCCGGGGCCGGATCACGGTCGGCGGGCACGTCGCCGGGCCGGACCACCACCACCGGGCAGGGCGCGGCGTGCAGGCAGTCCCGCGCCACGGGGCCCAGCGGGGTACGGGCCTGGATGGGCGGGACGGTGGCCCCACCGCCCTCGCGGCTGGCGCTGCCGAGCACGAGCATCTCGGCCCCGACCGACCGGTCGATGAGAACCCGGGCGGGCAGGCCGTCGGCCACTTCCAGTTGTACGCCGGCGGCGGGCTGGGGGCCGAGCGCCTCCCGGACGACCGCCTGCATGGTCTCCCCGGCGGCCGTTCCGGCCCCCGGAGGCTCGCTGGCCCGCGGTTGCGGGGCGTAGTACGGGGTCGGCAGCCTGCGGTCCCGGACGTGAATCACGTGCACCTGCATGCCGCGTAGCTGTGCTTCACGGCCAGCCCAGCGCACCGCGGCGACCGAGGCCGGCGAACCATCGATGCCGACCAGGATTCGCCCGGTGGTGGGGTGGAGTCGGGTTGGCATGTTCCCACCTTTCTCGCGATATCCGCTGATGGCCGCGGTCTCGACTCTGATCCGCGCACGTACAGCAGAACATGCCTGCGCCACATAGTCCATCATGCACTTAGCGTGATGGGTTTGACTACACCTGGTTACTATAATAGGGACTTACCTGGGACAACATCAGCCCGGCCCGTAACGCGATGCCGCTGAATGCGGGCTGCGCTGCGGGCCGGGAAGGGTGCCGTAACCAGTGGTTAGCCGGGTCCTTTGCGGGGCTCACCGCGGTAGGTGCCGAATGACCACCGGTTGCCCTCGAGATCGCGGACAGCGAAATCGCGGGATCCGTAGTCGGTGTCGTGCAGTTCCATCAGGACCTCGGCACCGGCCGCGGTGGCCCGCGTGAACAGCTGGTCCGGCTGGCTGGTGACCACGTAGGCCCCGAAGCTGCCCGGCTTCAGCGGCCACTGGTCACCGTCACTGGGCCGGGCCGAGCCGAGCATGATCCCGCCGCCTTCCGGCCAGGACAGCTGGGCGTGGTGGACCTGGTCGCCGTCGGCGTAGACCACGGTCTCCTCGAAGCCGAACGCCTCCACCAGGAACCTGATCAGCCCGAGGGCGTCACGGGCGCGGAGGGTGGGCCATACCTGGGGTGCAGGACTGCTATCTGTCATAACCGTGATCCTTCCTGGCCACCCGGGGTGCTGCCTTGTACGTTTCGGAACTCCTCGGCCAGCCAGTGGCTCGGCGGGCAGCCCGCCAGGCCGCGGAACTCCCGGGCCAGATGAGCCTGGTCGTAGTAACCGGCCGCCACCGCCAGGTCGGCCAGCGCGGGCGGGCCGCCGTCACGGACCCGCCCCATCAGCATCCGGCGGGCCCGGTCGAAGCGGATCACCCGGGCGGCGGCCTTGGGGGTCAGCCCGATTTCGGACCGGAACCGGTTGTCCAGGTGCCTGGCCGACCAGCCGGTCTCCTCGGCCAGGCCGGCCACCGACACCGCGCCCCGGCTGGCCAGCAGGGTCCGCCAGGCGTGGGCGACCTCCGGCGCGATCACCGGCCGGCTGTCCATCGGGCCGGTCCGCCGCGGGAACGGCCCGGCGATGGCATCGACGCCGGGCACGGTGAGACCGGCCCGGGCGGCCAGCAGCCCGTCGAGCACCGCGAACCGGTCCGCCCAGCGGCCGGCGCCGCGCACCCGCTCCTGCAGCTCGGCCGCGAACCGGCCGAGCACCTCGTCGCCGTCGGCGTCCACGCTGGCCAGTGCCCCGGCCGGCAAGCCGAGCAGGACCCGGGCACCCAGCGGGGTCAGGCCGAGCTGGACCCCGGACTGGCGGCCGTCGTGGGTGACCACCGCGGGCGCGGTGTGCAGCCCCCCGACCAGGACCTGGTGCTGGCTGGCGGGCTGATGCGGGTCGGGGTGCGCGCTGATGGTCAGCGGGTCATCGAGAGTGACGATCAGCGTCAGCCACGGCGAGGGCAGGCCGCGGTGCCGGGCCGGCGGCGCGCCCGCCTCCCGGTAGCCCGAATACCAGGCCACCAGCGGCCGCAGCGCCTCCGGCGGCCGGTGCCGTGCCGTTTCGGAAACCATGGAAGCCCCCACCCCAGACCATTCCGGTCTTGCCTATTTTATCACTGCGTGATTATTGGTCACAGTCGGTGAATTACGGAAAAGGTAATCACCGCACCGAGAATTCACCGAAGATATGGTGCGCGGACGGCAATGAGCGAAGTGCCTCGCAGCGTCCGGCCTTCCAGGGATCAGCCCGGAGGTCAGCTCAGGTCACCGGGCCGCACCCGGCCGCCGGCCGCCCGCACCGCGTCCCCGCCGGACCGCGCGGACCCTTTTCGGGTTTTCCATGAACGTTAGATTCTGGTAACCGCGCTCACATATTGAACGAGCGTAAATGGGCAACCGGGAACGGATGTATTACCGGCTTTGTTTCGCCGATTTCTGGGCTGCCGGGAGGTCTAGCGTGACGGCACGGGAGCCTAACCAAACATCATGGAGGTGGATTGAATGCGCACCGGGCATAGGCCCGCATGGCGCCGCCGCCCACAGAGCCGTGCGGCGCGGATTGCGGTACCTCTCGCCATCCCGATGGCGCTGGGCCTGACCCTGGGCGCCGTGCTGGCGTTCACCGGCGGCCCGTCCAACACCACGATTCAGCAGTCCGCGGCCGCGGCGGGGGCCACCGCCACCCCGGCCGCGAGCGGCGCGGCGTCGGCCGCCCCGACTGCGACGGCGGCCTCGCCGTCCGCTTCGGCCACCGCGCCGGCCGCGCCGGCCGCGGCCGCCAACGTCAGTTGCGACATCGTCGTGCCATCCAACCCGCTGACCGCGACCGGCCTGTCGACTCCGTACCAGCTCACCGGGCCGAACGGGATGACCCCGCAGGCGTCGGGCTGCACCATGGCCAACTTCGCCGCGCTGGGCGCGTTCGTCCAAGCGACGATCCTCGACCCGGCCACCGGCAAGCTGTCGGTGTACGAGCCGCTGGTCATCACCCAGGGCACCCAGCCCGCGGCCAAGCCGGTGGTGCCGACGCTGCCCGCGGGCGCGGTGGTCACGGTCGACTTCGGCTTCAACGGGACCAACCTGACCCAGGTCGGGGCCACCGGCACCGCGCTGCGCTCGGGCAACTGCGTGAACGGCCTGAACGGGTCGATCTTCGGCCAGGTGTCGTTCTGCAACGGCACTCAGTTCTTCCAGGCCGTGAACCAGGCCGAGGCGGCCGGCAAGCTGACCGTTCCCGCGCTGGGCACGTCGGCCAAGACCAACAGCCCGTGCCTGGACACCCGGTCGTTCGAGATGATCGACCAGGACCAGAGCGACAACGTGACCTCCACGTACCTGCTCAACCCGGCCACCGGGCAGACCGCGCAGGACAACGCGGCCAACGAAGCCAACGAGGCCGGGGCGACGAAGATCAACAACGGCAGTGACAACCTGCTGCTGGACGCCTTCCTCGACCCGATCATGGGCTGCACGCCGATGGAGGCGCCGGATCTGACCAACAACAACACAATGGGCACCTCGCAGGCCCTGGACGAGATCGCGGCGGCCAAGCAGGCCACCGCGCCGATCGCCCTGGTGCCTGAGAACGACGAGATGACCCTGGTCAACAACAACTTCAGCGCGACCAAGACCAACCTGTACCGCAGCAATGTGGGCCAGGCGCCGATCAGCAACGCCAACAACGCGACCGACAGCCCGGCGAACTACTGCCAGAACATGGTCAACGTGCAGTCGCCGTTCCTGGCCAAGAACCAGACGCTGCTGACCGGCGGGCCGACCCCGGTCCCCGGTACCGGCAACAACCTGTTCACGTTCATGGCCAACCGGCTGAACATGTCGTTCACCAACCTCAACTGCCAGAACTTCGGGCTGAAGAACCCGGTGACGGTGACGCTGGACGGCAACGGCGCGGCCATCGCGGCCACGATCAACACCGCCGCTCAGACGGCCAGCAACAAGGGCGCGACCGGCATGCCCGCGGCCGGCCAGCGCACCGGCCGTCACCGCCACACCCTGATGAACCCGTCGGGAATGTAGCGGCTCCGTCCGGGGGGACGACCCCCCTGGACCCCCGATTCCCGCGGCGGTACCTCGCCGTAGGACCGGCCACTCGCCCGAGCCTCCGGCCCGGGACTCGCTGGGCCGGATAGGTCGACTGTCGTAGCCCGCTGCGGTGGATGCCGCAGCGGGCTACGCGGCGTTCACGGGAGTGTCACATGTAGTCGCCCAGCGTTACCGCTGGGATTTACCCACGAAACTGATCGGCAACGCGGCGGTCCTGTACTGCTCTCATGCCGGTCAACATCGCGATCCGCGGCGTGCGGATGGCTGCGCCGCTGGAGGTGGCGCCGCGGCCCAGGTTCTACGACCTGACCACCGCCGACGGGGTGCCGTACCGCCAGATCGCGCTGCTGCATGGGGCGGACGTGCTGGCCAGCACGGTGGTGCAGACCTGCATCCGGTACGGCGAGGCCGACCGCTGCCGATTCTGCGCGATCGAGGAATCGCTGCTGGCGGGCAGCACCGTGGCGGCCAAGACCCCGGCCCAGCTGGCCGAGGTGGCCGAGGCCGCGGTCCGGCTGGACGGCATCCGCCAGCTGGTGCTGACCACCGGCACCACCGCCGGGCCGGACCGGGGCGCCCGGTACCTGGCCCGGTGCGTGCGGGCGGTGATGGCGGCGGTGCCCGGGCTGCCGGTCCAGGTGCAGTGCGAGCCGCCGGCCGACCTGTCGGCGCTGCGGGAACTGCGGGAGGCCGGGGCGACGGCGATCGGCATCCACGTCGAGTCGCTGGACCCGCGGGTCCGGCACCGGTGGATGCCGGGCAAGTCGACGGTGCCGATGACCGCCTACGAGGCGGCCTGGGCAGAGGCGGTGCGGCTGTTCGGCCGCAACCGGGTCTCCACCTACCTGCTGATCGGGCTGGGCGAGGACCCGGACGAGCTGGTGGCGGGGGCGGCCCGGCTGATCGAGCGGGGCGTGTACCCGTTCGTGGTGCCGTTCCGGCCGCTGGCGGGCACGCTGGCGCACCGCAGTCAGGTCCCGGCCCCGCCGCCGTCGCTGGTCCGGGATGTGACCGAGCGGGTGGCGGCGCGGCTGCGGGCGGCCGGGATGACCGGGGCCGGCCAGCGGGCGGGCTGCGCCGCCTGTGGGGCCTGCAGCGCGCTGGTGGCCGCGGGCGGCTGAGCCGGTGGCCGGGCGGCCCGGCCCGGCCCCGATTGGCGGGCCCCAACTGGTGGCCGCGGCCGAGCGGCACCTCGGGTGTACCGCTCGCTGGCCGCGGCCGGCGCGCCCTGGCTCCTGCTGGCAGACAGGGGGCGCGCTATCGGGGCGACACCGAGAGAGCCGGTCAGCACCATAGGCCGCGTGACCAGCGACGCAGCCCGGCCCTCGTGCTGGCGGACAGACTCGGTGCCGCCCCTGTGGGCACCGCCAGGCATCCCCCCGATACGTGACGGATACCGAGCAAAAAATTACCGGCTGCGCCCACACCGGACCGGCAAACGGGTGTCCGGATTCGTCCGGGTATTTCGGCCGGACCGGGCGGAGGATAAAGAACCCGGCTTGAAGCGGCGATGAATTGGCCAGGCGGGGCCACACCGGTTCACGCCGTTCTGTAGTGTCCTGGGCGAAATACGTGACCGCACGCCTTGAGGGGGACGCATGCCGGACACGCCTACCAGCGCGCCAGGCTTAACAGAACTGGAGGCCTGCCAGACCCGCGGTGACTTCGGCCGGCTGCTCAGCCGGCTCCGCGGTGTGGCCGGCCTGTCCATCCGCGACGTGAGCGGGGTGACCGGCATCCCGGTCGCGACGCTGGGTGACTACTTCAACGGCCGGCACCTGCCGCCGGTCCGCGACCGCATCCTGGACCGCATCCTGGCGGCCTGCGGGGTGACCGACGAGACGCTGGCCGCGGCTTGGGCGGCGGCCCGGGACCGGGTCCGGCCGACCCCCGGCCGGCCCGCGGCCAACGTGCCCGCGCCCTATCGCGGGCTGGCCTTCTTCCGGACCGAGGACGCGGCCTGGTTCTTCGGCCGCGCGGACCTGACCGAGCGGCTGGCCAGCGAGGCGGCGCGGCTGCGGGCCCAGGGGCTGCCGCTGGTGGTGGCCGGGCCGTCCGGGGCCGGCAAGTCGTCGCTGCTGCGGGCCGGGCTGATCCCGGCGCTCGCCCCGGGCACGGCGGTAGTCGTGTTCACCCCGGGCGCGCACCCGGCCCAGGCGCTGGCGGCGGCGCTGCCATCCGCCGGGGCGGGTGAGGCTGAAGAGCTTGCTGGGGCTGGTGGGTCGGCGCTGGCGGTCATCGTGGACCAGTTCGAGGAGGTGTTCGCGCCCGGGGTGGCCGACGGTGAGCGGGAGGAGCTGATCGAGAAGCTGTACGCACTGGCCCGGCCGGGGCCTGAGGGTCAGCCCGGCGCCCTCGTCGTGCTCGGGCTGCGGGCCGACTTCTACGGCCGGGCGCTGGCCGATGCCCGGCTGGCCCGGTCGCTGCAGGACGGCCAGGTGGTGGTCGGGCCGATGACGGCCGAGGAGGTGCGGGCGGCCATCGTCGGGCCCGCCCAGACCGCTCACCTCGACCTCGAGCCCGGCCTGGTCGACCTGATGCTGCGGGACCTGCGGCCGGTCAGCGCCCGGCGCGGCGCCCACGACCCGGGGGCGCTGCCGCTGCTGTCGCACGCGCTGCTGTCCACCTGGCAGGGACGCCGGGGCGGGCGGCTGACGATCGAGGGCTACCGGGCCAGCGGCGGCATCACCGACGCGGTGGCCCGGTCGGCCGACGACGCCTACGCCGGCCTGACCGCGAGCCAGCAGCGGGCCGCCCGGCGGCTGTTCCTGCGGCTGGTGTGGGTGGCCGACGACGGGGCCGACACCCGTCGCCGGGTACCGCTGGAGGACCTGGCCGGCCGTGGCCCAGAGGGCGGGGCGGCCGACGACGACCTCGGCGCGGTGCTGGCCCTGTTCGTGGACCAGCGGCTGATCACCAGCGACGAGGACACGGCTGAGATCACCCACGAGGCGCTGCTGACCGCCTGGCCGCAGCTGCGCAGCTGGATCGACGAGAGCCGGGCCGAGCTGGTCATCGCCCGGCGGATCGCCGAGTCGGCCCAGCTCTGGCAGGAAGCCGGCCGCGACGACGCGGACCTGCTGCGCGGCGGCCGGCTGGCCATGGCCCGCGGCTGGGCTGGCCAGCCGGAGGACGGCACCGTGGCCCCGGCTACGGACCGGGCCACGGTCACGGCCAACGCCGAGCGGCGGGCCACGCTGAGCGGGACCGAACGGGCGTTCGTGGACGCCTCGTTCGCCCGGTACCGGGCCGAGCAGGCCGAACAGCGCCGGAACAGCCGCCGGTTCCGCCGCCTGGCGGCCGCCCTGGCGGTGGTGCTGCTGTTCACGGCGGCGCTGGCCGGGTACGCGATGGATCAGCGGTCGGCCATGGGCCAGCAGCGCAACCAGGCCGACTCCCGCCAGGACGCGGCCGAGGCGATGGACCTGCGCGACCAGGACCCCACGCTGGCCGACCAGCTCAGCCTGGCCGCCTACCGGGCGGCGCCCACCACCCAGGCCCGCGGCAGCCTGCTGACCTCCTCGGCCACGCCGCTGGCGGCCCGGCTGCTGGGCCCGTCGGACGCGGTCCAGTCGGTGGCGCTCAGCCCGGATCACCGGCTGCTGGCGGCGGCCGCCGCCGACGGCACCGTCCGGCTGTGGGACGTGAGCCAGCCCGATCACCCGGTCAGCCTGGGCGGCCCGTTCGTCCGACAGCGGCAGGCGATCTACGCGGTGGCGTTCAGCCCGGACGGGACGGTGCTGGCGGCGGCGGGGGCCAGCGGCCAGGTACAGCTGTGGAACGTGGCCCGCCCGTCCCGGCCGGCCCGGCTGGATCCGACGCTGACCGGGCCGGCCGGCACCGTCTACGGGCTGGCGTTCAGCCCGGACGGGAGCACGCTGGCGGCCGGCAGCGCCGACGGCACGGTCCGGCTGTGGACGATGGGCGCGGGCGGCACCGCCCCGGCCGCTCCCGGCCAGCCGGTCACGCTGCACGTGAGAGGCGGCTTCGTGCAGGCGGTGGCGTTCAGCCCGGCCGGAACCGAGCTGGCGGCCGGCACCGCGGGCGGGACGGTCGCGATGTGGGCGCTGCCGGGAGCCAAAGGCGGCCGGACGACGGCGCTGCCCACCCTGAAGGGCCCGGCCGACGTGGTGTTCTCGGTCGCGTTCAGCCCCGACGGCCAGACCCTGGCCGCGGGCAGCAAGGACAAGAGCGTCTGGCTGTGGGACGTACGCAACCGGTCTCACCCCCGGCCGACGGCCCAGTTCAAGGGGGCCACCAGCTGGATCAACGCGGTGGCGTTCAGCCCGGACGGGACGCTGCTGGCCGACGGCAGCAGCGACGGCTCGGCGCGGGTGCTGGACGTGGCCACCGGCAGCCCGGTCGCTACCTTGCCCGACCCCGACCCGGTCACCACGCTGGCCTGGGACAGCGGGCAGCACCTGATCACCGGGGCGGCCGACGGCAGCGTCCGGGTGTGGGCCCTGCCGCCGGCCGTGCTGGCCGCCGGTGGCCTGGTCAACGGGGTCACGTTCAGCACCGCGCACCCGGGCGAGCTGGCCGTGGCCAGCAGCGACCTGCAACTGTGGGACGCCACCCGGCACCAGCCGCTCGGCCCGGCGGTGACGGTGGCGGGCACCAGCCCGGGCGCGGTGGCGTTCAGCCCGGACGGGTCGGTGCTGGCGGCCGGCTACCTGAACGGGACGCTCCAGCTGTACCGGGTGACCGGGGCCGGCGGCCCGTCCAGCCGCCTGGTCAGCGCCGGACGGCCGGTGCAGGCGTCGACGGCCGGCTACGTCGAGAACGTGGCCTACTCCCCCAACGGGCGCCTGGTGGCCACCGCCGACGACGACTACACGGTCCGGCTGTGGGACGTGTCCGACCCGGCCCGCCCGCGGGACCTGGCCACCCTGGGCGGGTTCGGTTCCTACGTGTTCTCGGTCGCGTTCAGCCGGGGCGGCACGATGCTGGCCGCGAGCAGCGGCGACAAGACGGTGCGGCTGTGGAACATCGCCGACCCGGCCCATCCCCGGCTGCTCGGGCGGCCGCTGACCGGGCCCGCCGACACGGCCTACTCGGTCGCGTTCGACCCGGCCAAGCCGGTGCTGGCGGTGGGCAGCGCCGACAAGACGGTCTGGCTGTGGAACATCGCCGACCCGGCCCGCCCCAAGCTGCTCGGGCGGCCGCTCACCGGGCCGGCCAGCTACGTGTACTCGATCGCGTTCAACCCGGCCGGGACCATGCTGGCCGCCGGCAGCACCGACGACACGGTGTGGCTGTGGGGCATGGCCGACCCGTCCGCGCCGGCCCCGCTGGCCACGCTGACCGGCCCGACCGACCACGTGTACACGGTGGCGTTCAGCCCGGCCGGATCGGTGCTGGCGGCGGGCAGCGCCGACGGCAGCGTGCACCTGTGGGACACCACCACGGCGGCGGCCGCCCGCGCGGTCTGCAGTATGGGCGGCGACCCGATCGACCGGTCCGAATGGGCCCGCTACCTGCCCGGCACGCCCTACCAGCCGCCCTGCCGGTAGCCGGGGCGAGGCTCAGGCCAGCGTGGTCAGTTGAGCGCGGCGGGCTTGCGGGCGCTGAAGCGCATGACCGCCCCGCCGAGGGCGGTCCTGGTCTGCAGGTCGGTCAGGCCCAGGTTGCCGAGCGCGGTCCGCAGCTGGCTGGGATGGAGCAGGGTGGTGCCGTCGCGCTCACCGACTCGCATGAGCCGGGCCGGGGCGGTGTTGGCCATGTCGTAGCCGACCAGCTTGCCGCCCGGCTGCAGTACCCGGACCGCCTCGGTCAGCGCCTTGTCCCACTCGATCACGTGGTGCAGCATCGCGGCCGACAGCACTAGGTCGAACCGGCCGTCGGGGAACGGCAGCGCCACCGCGTCGGCCCGCTGCACGCTGGCCCGCTTGCCGAACCCTGACAGCACCTGCTCGGCCATGCCGACCCGCTCGGCGTCGGTATCGGTGGCCACCATCCGGAACCGCGGGTACAGCGCCAGCAACTGGGCGGTCAGGCCGCCCAGGCCCGCGCCGATCTCCAGCCCCTCCCCGGACGGCTCCACTCCCTGAAGGACCCAGGGCAGGATGATCCGCCGCGCCGCCACCCGGTAGGGCAGGCTGGTCAGGGTCGCCCTGGCGCTGGGTGGCATCTCGGGGTCGGGCACCACTCAAGCTTGCCATGCCGATTCCGGTGGCTGGCCTCTGCCCTCGGCAGATTTTCTTGGTGACCGCGTGGAGCACAGCGGAGGCTGGACTTATTCACAGATAAAAATCCGCTCCCTCCGTCAATGCGCGGAAGAAAGGGGTCAGCCATGCCGGCTGCCACCGCCGACCCACCACTGGCCGGGCCGCTCGATGATCAGCTGACCGCCCGGCTGCTGCAGCAGCGCATCATCGTGCTCGGCACCGAGGTCGACGACCGGATCGCGAACCGGCTGTGCGCGGAGTTGCTGCTGCTGTCGGCCGAGGACCCGCGCAGCGACATCAGCCTGTACATCAACTCCCCGGGTGGCTCGGTCAGCGCCGGGCTGGCCATCTACGACACCATGCGGCTGATCCCTAACGACGTGAGCACGCTGGCGATGGGGCTGGCGGCCAGCATGGGGCAGTTCCTGCTGTGCGCGGGCACGGCGGGCAAGCGGTTCAGCCTGCCGCACGCGCAGGTGCTCATGCACCAGGGGTCGGCCGGCTTCGGCGGCACCGCGGCCGACATCGAGATCTACGCCGGCCAGCTCGACCGGACCGGCCGCACCGTGATGAGCCTGGTCGCTCAGCACACCGGGCAGCCGCTCGAGCGGGTCGAGCAGGACAGCCTGCGGGACCGCTGGTTCGACGCCGAGGAGGCGCGCGCGTACGGGTTCATCGACCACGTGGTGGAAAGCGTCAGCGACGTCCGGCCCGCGATGGCCACGGCGGGGGTGTGAGTCTTATGAGCCAGTACACGATTCCGACGGTGGTGGAGAAGGCCGCCGGCGTCGAGCGGGCCTACGACATCTACTCGCGGCTGCTGTCCGAACGGATCATCTTCCTCGGCACCGAGATCGACGACGGCGTGGCCAACGTGGTCATGGCCCAGCTGCTGCACCTGGAGTTCGCCAGCCCGGACGTCGACATCAACCTGTACATCAACTCCCCGGGCGGCTCCTACAGCGCGATGACCGCGATCTACGACACCATGCAGTTCATCCGCCCGGACGTCGCCACCACCTGCATGGGCCAGGCCTCGTCGGCGGCGGCGGTGCTGCTGGCGGCGGGCACGCCGGGCAAGCGCACCGTGCTCAAGCACGCCAAGGTGCTGCTGCACCAGCCGTCGGCCGAGGCCCGCGGCGCCCTGCCCGACCTGGCCGTGCAGGCCAAGGAGGTGGCCCGGATCCGCGACGACATGGAGGAGATCCTGGCCAAGCACACCGGCCACCCGGTCACCAAGATCCGGGCCGACACCGACCGGGACCACACGTTCACCGCCCAGGAAGCGGTGGACTACGGGCTGGCCGACGCGGTGATCACGTCGCGCAAGCTGGACGTGCCGGAGCTGCTGAGCGCGTAGGCGTTTGGCGGGCCGGGGCCAGGGGCCGAGGCCCGGCTTGCGGGGGCGCCGGGTCAGGCGGCCAGGAGGGCGTTGAGGTCGCGCGGGGGCCGGGTGCCGGGGGCGGCGGGACGCAGCACGGCGGGGGCCGGGCGGCGCACCGCGTCGAGCGGGATCACCACCGGGACCTCGGCGCCCTCGCGGACCTCGGCGTCTTCGCCGATCTCGAGGCCCTCGCGCCGGGCGCGCTCGCGGGCGATCCGGTCGGCGAGGAGGCGGCGGGCCCTCATCGCGGCCAGCTCGCGGCCGATCTCGGCCAGCAGGTCCGACAGCTCGACGTGCAGCGCGCCGCAGACCGCTGCCAGTACCTCGGAGGAGGCTTCCTTGCGGCCGCGTTCCAGCTCGGAGAGATAAGGCATCGAGACCCGGGCCGCCCGGGCCACGTCGGCCAGCGTGCGGCGCTGCTCATGCCGGGCCCGGCGCAGGGTGGCGCCGAGAAGGTGGCGCAGGAGGGGCTCGGGGCGCGCAGGCTGGCGGCCGGCGGGGCCGATCGTGGGCAGGTTCGCCATCTGTCCCTCCGGCGGCTGGCGCGTTGATGCTGGTGAGGCCACGGTAGCCGGGGAGCGCGGGGCGGCAGAAGCGCTTTCGCGACCGGCGAAAGCGCTCCCGGATTGCCATCGGCTAGTCGACTACGACGCGATGCCGGGCGTGCAGGTCATCAGGATCTGACAGCACAAGGACACCGCGGGCGGCAAGGCCAGGGTCAAGATCGGGCAAAGGGGCGGTCAACTGGCGGTTGACATGCATAGGGGGCCTATATACATTGGAGGGGTGAACCGGTGATGTTCTGTGGTGGAACATCGCGGGAAGGAGCCGGGCCCCGCGCCCGTCGCCGGGCCGGGCCGCCCCTTACCTGCCGGATCTGGTTTCAAGGAGGAAACCATGTCGGCTTCACAGCAGATCGTGGTCGGAGTTGACGGCTCGCCGTCCTCCATTCAGGCCCTGGAGTGGGCCATCGGCCAAGCCGCCCTCATCAAGACAACCCTGACGGGCGCCTCGATCGAGGCCGTCATCGCCTGGCACACCCCTTATACGTACGGGGCGCCGCTACCGGATGGCGAGGATTACCCCGGGCTGGCCGCCGAGACCCTGGACAAGGCCATCGCCACCGCCCGCAACGCGCTGACCGGACCCGGCGAGGCCGAGGTCGAGATCGCCAGCTACGTGGGCGAGGGCCCGGCCGCGCAGGTCCTGCTCGACCGCGCCCGTCATGCCCGGCTGCTGGTCGTCGGGACCCGTGGCCACGGCGGGTTCAGCGAGGCCCTGCTCGGCTCGGTCAGCCAGCACCTCGTGCACCACGCGCACTGCCCGGTGGTCGTGATCCGGGACGGGGCGGCCTGACCATGAACACACCCGCGCCCGCTCAGCTCGACGGCCGCGCCGGCGCGATCCGGCTGGCCGAGGAGCTGGGTGCCGCGCTGGTGGAGCTGTCGATGCTGCTGCGCCGGGCCATCCTGCCGCCGCAGATCAGCCTGACGCAGGCCTGGACGCTGCTGATCCTGCACGACTCGGGACCGCAGCGGGTCACCAGCCTGGCCGACGCCGCGTCGGTCACCCAGCCGACGATGTCGGGGTGCATCATCGGCATGGAACGGCTCGGCTGGGTACGACGTGACACCGGGGCGACCGACCGGCGGGTGGTCACGGTCTGCCTGACCGAGGAGGGCGAGAAGGTCATGCGCGAGCTGGAAGCAGCCCGGACCCGGACGCTGCTCGCCGACCTCGATTACCTGCCTGCCCACGACCGGGCCGCGCTGGCCGCGGCCCTGCCCGCGCTGCGCAGGATCATCGCGCACGAAGAGCAAGAAGAGGCGGTGACATCGTGACCAGCATTCCCCAGTGGCGGCCGGACGATGAGTCATCATGGCAGCCCAGCCGCGATCCCGGCCGGGATTTCGCGCCGCTGCGGCAGCCGACGCCGAGCGGCGAGGCCGAGCTCGGCACCGACGGGCCCGGGGCCATCGTGGTCGGCGTGGACGGCTCGCCGACCTCGCTGCGGGCCCTGGCCTACGCGGCCGGGCTGGCCCGGCGGCAGCACGCCCGGCTGATCGCGGTCTACGTACGCAAGCCGCTGCGCACCCCGGTGGCGCTGTCCAGCTGGGTCGACGCCGGCATCGTGGCGGCCGAGGCCGAGGCCCAGAAGGACATGGAAGACGAGGTGTGGACCCAGATCGCGTCCGACGTCGCGGCCTGGGGCTGCGGGGCGCGGGTGATGATCAGGAACGGCAGTGCGCTGGCCGAGCTGCGCAAGGTGGCCATCCAGTCCGGGGCCGACAGCATCATCGTCGGGGCGTCCACCGGCCTGTGGCACCGGCTGTTCGGCTCGCTGGGCCACCGGCTGCTGCGCTGCAAGCCCTGCCCGGTCACGATCGTGCCCTGACGTCATCGGCCGGCCGCGGACCTGCCATCCGGCCGGCCGATGATTTCACGGCGCGCGGCCCGTCTGCCCGTTCAGCTGACCATTACTGAACGAGGAGGACGCGATGAGGCTCACCATCCAGACGTTCCTGACCCTGGACGGCGTGATGCAGGCGCCAGGCGGAACGGACGAGGACACCGACGGCGGCTTCACCCACGGCGGCTGGTCGTTCCCGTACGGCGACGAGGACTTCGGCGCGGCCGTGACCAGCTACATGGACCAGGCCGGCGGCTTCCTGCTCGGCCGCAAGACCTACCAGATCTTCTCCGGCTTCTGGCCGAAGGTCACCGACCCGGCCGACCCGGTCGCCAGCAAGCTCAACGCGCTGCCCAAGTACGTCGCGTCGAGCACGCTCAGCTCGGTCGACTGGCACAACTCGACGCTGCTGGGCGGGGACGTGGTATCCGAGGTGACCAAGCTGAAGGAGCGCCCGGGCGGCGACCTGCAGGTGCACGGCAGCGGCCTGCTGGCCCAGGCCCTGATCGACGCCGACCTGATCGACGAGTACCACCTGTTCTACTTCCCGGTGCACCTGGGCACGGGCAAGAAGCTGTTCCGGGACGGCGCCCCGCCCCGCGCCCTGAAGCTGGTCGACTCCAAGACCAGCAGCACCGGGGTCCTCATCACCCGCTTCCAGCCGGACGGGCCGGCCCGTTACGGCTCGTACGCGGAGGAGGCTTCCTGAGCGGTGGCGGCCGCGGCCGCGGGTGCGCCGCGGGTGGCCCGCATCAGCCAGAGGCTGAGCGCCGTGCACGCCGCGGCCACCACGCACAAGATCAGCGGCACCGCCCGCACCCCGGCCACCTCGATCGCCCGGCCCAGCAGCGGCGGGAACACGATGCCGCCGAGCATCGAGGTGGCCATCACGTAGGCGCTGGCGGCGGCGACCCGGGGGGCGGACCGGATCAGCCAGGGCAGCCCGGTGGCCCAGATCGGCGCGCACATGAACCCGAGGCCGCCGTAGGCCCACGGCGACGCGGCCGGGACCGTCGCCAGCAGCAGGAACCCCGCCATGCCGGCACAGCAGCCGGTGACGAACGCGGGTGCGGGCCAGCGGAGGCTGAGCGGGACCGCGATGAACCGCCCGGCCGTCAGCGCCAGCCAGAACGCCGAGGTGGCGGTGGCCGCGACCGTGGCCGGGTAGCCGATCGCCTCCAGGTGGGTTGGCTCCCAGCCCCCGACCCCGGACTCGATGGCGACGTAGAGCACGTAGATGGCGACGAACGCCGCCACGATCAGCCCGGTCCGCCGCCGGCTGGGCGGGGACGGTGAGCCGGGCGACCCTTTTATATCTGGAAAATGTTCCTCCGGGGCGGGGTCCCCAGCGCGGTCCGGGTGCACTCCGGCCAGGGTGGGGATCAGGAGCACGGCGGCGGCCGCCACTCCCCCGAACAGCCATGGGTAGTGGGCCGCGCCGACCGCGCCGATCAGGGCCGGGCCGATGACCGCGCCCACCCCGAAGAACGCGTTGAGCAGGTTCAGCATGGCGGCGCTGCGGTGGCCGAACCCGATCGCGAACAGGTGGTTGAGGCCGTAGTCGATGCCACCCGAGCCGAACCCGATGACCAGCGCCGCGGTCAGCGCCACCGTCCAGGACGGGCCGGGCAGGGCCGGGGCCAGCGCGAACCCGGCCGTGCCCACGCCGGCCAGCGCGTAGGACGCGGCCAGCAGCCGCCGGTCCCCCAGCCGGGACCAGAGCAGGTGGTAGAGCACCACGCCGACCAGCGCGCCGGCGAAGTCCGCGGACAGGGCCAGGCCGGCCACGGACGGGGACACCCCGAACCGGCTGCGGAACGCGGGGATGGCCGGCCCGTACAGTGCCTGCATGGCCCCGATGAGCACGAACGCGGCGCAGCAGCCGGCCAGCGCCACCGGGGTGAGCGGGGCTGACGGCTTACCTGTGGGCGTTTTCTGCCGAGGCTGGCGGGGGATCACAATGATTTGATATCGCATCGCGCGCGTGGCGAGAGGACGGGCCATGACCACTGCCCAGGCTGATCCCGAGGCCCCCGCCGCCACCCCGGACATCAGCCGCCAGCGCCTGCTGATCATCATCGGGGCGCTGCTGCTGGGCATGCTGCTAGCCGCGCTGGACCAGACGATCGTGGCCACCGCGCTGCCGACGATCGCCGGTGACCTGCACGGGCTGTCGCACCTTTCCTGGGTGGTGACCGCCTACATCCTGGCCTCGACCGCCTCGACCCCGCTGTGGGGCAAGCTCGGCGACCAGTACGGGCGCAAGATCTTCTTCCAGGCCGCGATCGTGATCTTCCTGGTCGGGTCGGCGCTGGCCGGGCTGAGCAGCTCGATCATCGAGCTGATCGCGTTCCGGGCCCTGCAGGGCATCGGGGGCGGCGGCCTGATCATCGGCGCGCAGACCATCGTGGGTGACGTGGTTTCGCCCCGCGAGCGCGGTCGCTACCAGGGGATCTTCGGCGCGGTGTTCGGGGTGACCAGCGTGATCGGCCCGCTCATCGGCGGGTTCTTCGTGGACAACCTGTCCTGGCGCTGGGTGTTCTACATCAACCTGCCGATTGGCGCCGTGGCACTGGCGGTGACCGCGGCGGTGCTGCCGGCGGCGACGGGCCGCCGGGTGGCCCACAAGATCGACTACCTCGGCACCCTGCTGCTGGCCGCCGCGGCCACCAGCTTCGTGCTGCTGACCACGCTGGGCGGCAGCACCTTCGGCTGGGCGTCGGCGCCGATCATCATCATGGGCGTGGCCGGGGTGGTCCTGCTGGTCCTGTTCGTGTTCGCCGAGCGCCGCGCGGCCGAGCCGGTGCTGCCGCTCCAGCTGTTCCGGTACCGGGTGTTCTCGGTCAGCAGCGCGGTCGGGTTCGTGGTCGGGTTCTCGATGTTCGGCGCGATCACCTACCTGCCGCAGTACGAGCAGGTGGTGAAGGGGGTCAGCCCGACCATCTCCGGGCTGCGGCTGCTGCCGCTGGTCCTCGGCCTGCTGCTGACCTCGACCACGTCCGGCATCGCGATCAGCAAATGGGGCCGGTACAAGGTGTTCCCGATCGCCGGTACCGCGCTCATGACCGTGGGCCTGTACCTGCTGTCGATGCTGACCGTGTCGACCGGGGTGCTGGCCAGCTCGGTTTACATGTTCGTGCTGGGCATCGGGATCGGCCTGGTGCTGCAGGTGCTGGTCATCGCGGTGCAGAACGTGGTCCCCTACAGCGACCTGGGCGCGGCCACCTCGGGGGCCACGTTCTTCCGGTCGATCGGCGGGTCGTTCGGCACCGCGGTATTCGGCGCGATCTTCTCCGCCCAGCTGGCCGGCAACCTCAAGCACTACCTGGCCGGGCTGTCGCTGCCGGCCGGGTTCAACGGGACCCAGGGCAGCAGCCCGGCCGCGCTGGCCAAGCTGCCACCGGCGGTGCATCACGGGTACCAGCAGGCCTATGCGTCCTCGCTGCACACCGTGTTCCTGGTCGCGGTGCCGATCGCCGCGGTGGCGTTCGGCCTGTCCTGGCTGCTCAAGGAGGTTCCGCTGCGGCAGACCAGCAAGGCGCCCAACCCTGCGCAGACGCTGGCCCCGACCGCGGCCCCGGCCGCCTGCACCTCGGTCGACGAGATCGGCCGGGCGCTCAGCGTGCTGGCCAGCGGGCAGCCCCGGCAGCGGATCTACGAGCGGCTGGCCAGCCGGGCCGGGGTGACGATCGACGCGGCCGGCTGCTGGATGCTGTACCGGATCCACGAGCATCCGGGGGACGGCGTGGCCGCGCTGAGCGAGCAGCTGGACTTCCCCGAGGACACGGTGCGGCTGTTGCTGGGCAACCTGGCCGGGCGGGGGCTGGTGGTGTCGGCCAACGGCATGGCGGCCGCGTCTCGTCCCCGCGATGGAGTGCCGGGGACCCTCGGGACGCCCGCCGGGCCGCCCATCAACGCGGACGCCCCGGTCGTGCTGACCCCCGCCGGTGAGGCGGCGGCCGAGCAGCTGGTCACCGCCCGCTACGACGCGGTGGCGGACCTGGTGCAGGACTGGAACCCCGAACAGCACGCGGAGCTGGCCGCGCTGCTGCAGAAGCTGGCGCGGCACCTGGCCGAGGGACCGGCGCCGGTGCCCGGGCAGCCGGAGCTGGCCGGGGCGGGGGCTGGTCCCGGGGCTGGGACATCGGGTCCTGGCTCTGGTTCTGGCTCGGCCGGCCGTTCTGTCGGACCCTCAAGTTAGGCTCCAACTGTACAAATTCGATGGGTTCTCAATGTACAGTTGGGAGTGTGGATGTGGCCGTTACCGAGCTGCGCGCTCGGCTGAGCGTGTGGCTGGACCTGGTCCGGCACGGGGAAGAAGTCGTGATCACCGATCGCGGGCTGCCGGTGGCGCGGCTGCTCGGCCTGGACAGCACGCCAACGCTGGAGCGGCTGACCGACGAGGGCGTGGTTGCGCGGCCGGTGTCGGGTCAGCGACCCACGGCGTCCGGCCGGACACGCCCCCGGTCCCGGCAGCCGGTGGCCGACATCGTCAGTGAGCAGCGAGGCTGAGCCGGTGGCGCTGGTGTACTTCGACGCCAGTGCCGTGGTGAAGCTGCTGGTCGAGGAGCAGGGAACCGACCTGGCTGCCCAGTTGTGGGACGGGTGCGACGCGCCGGTGGCCAGCCGGCTGGCCTACCCGGAGGTATGCGCCGCGCTGGCGGCCGCCACCCGCAATCACGCCCTGGCCGAGGACGAGGCCGACACCGCGGCCCGGTCGTGGGAGGAGTTCTGGGCTGCCACCCGCCCGATCGAGCTGACCGCGACCGTGGAACGGCGGGCTGGCGAACTCGCCCGGACCCACGCACTGCGGGGCGCGGACGCCGTCCACCTGGCCAGCGCGCTAGCCGTGGGAGACGCCGGCCTCGTGGTGGCCGTCTGGGACAAGCGACTGCACGCCGGGGCGCGGGCAGCGGGACTGAGGGTGGCTCCGGCCACGCTCGGCGATTAGCGGTCACGACCGCTTGGGGCGGCTGGCGCCGGGTGGTCAGCGGTAGCGGAAGCCGTCCAGGAAGCGGCGGAACACGCCGCCTTCGCGAGCGAGCGGGGGTGCGCTCGGGGCGGTGGCGCGCTGGCGGGCGACGGGCTGGTCGTAGTCGGTGCGGGCGATGGCGTCGACGGTCTGGGCCTCGTCGAAGTCCTCGGAGCCCTCGATCTGGGGCACGTAACCGACCAGCATGCCGTCCCGCATGACCTGTGCTTCGAGGCCGGCCGTACCATCAGTGTCCCACTCGGCCTCGCGGCCGCCGGGCAGCGAGACCCGCACTCCGTACTGGCCGATGTTGGCGCGCAGCAGGTGAGCGTTGACGCCGCGGTCGCGCAACTGATCCACCACCCGGCGGGCACGAAATTCGTCCATGTCATGACGCTAGCCGCGTTGGCTGAAAAGTTGCTGAGAGTTTGCCCGACGGCGGCTTCCGGACTTGACCGGGGGCGTTTGCCAGGGTGAAGCCCCGGGGACATCCGTCGTTGCCGGTCGGGCAATACTGTCCATACCGGCCACCTAGGCCAGCAAGCCCGGACCGCGAGCCAAGGAAGCACACCACGATGGACCTGTCCCACGTCCGCCGCATGGGCAAGCAGCCATACGAAACCGTCCGGGAGCAGCTCGAGGAACTCGGCGACCGCGTGATCTCCCGGCAAGGGGAAGACGGCGCGCCGGCCCGGCAGGGTTACCGGCGGTTCCTCGGCGCGCTGGACGAGCTGGCCGGCCGCCTGCTGGACGACGACGAGATCGCCCAGCGCGGCCAGGACCTGCTCAAGCAGCAGGAGGCCGACGGGGCTTCGGAGGCTGGGGCTGGCGAGGCGGCGCGGGACGCGGCCGATGGTACGCCGGGCGGCGAGCCGGGTGAGTCCGGTGGTGCAGATGAGTCCGGCGGGGTGGATGAGCCCGGTGGGGCGGATGAGTCCGGTGGCTCGGTGTGGACGCAGGCTTCCGGTGAAGCTGACGAGGCGGCGGCGGCGTCGGCGGCCGGAGCTGGGGCTGGTGGTGCAGCCCGGACTGGGACTGAGGAGGCAATAGTGCCGGAAACGCCGGGAGCGACTGGGGAGGCCGGGGTGGGCGAATCCTGGGCGGCCGGGAACGCCCGGGTGGCCGAGGAGAACGCCGCGGGCGACGGGCCGGCGGCGGCCGAGAGCGGACCGGGGCCGGGCGAGCGGACGGTGGATGTGGTGTTCTCGCTGCCGGCCGGGACGCGGGCCGAACGGGTGGCGCTGTGCGGGGAGTTCAACGACTGGTCGGTCGAGGCCACCAGCCTGGCCAGGGGAGCCGACGGCGCCTGGTCGGTGACGGTGGCGCTGGTGCCGGGCACCTACCGGTACAAGTACCTGCTCGACGGTTCGACCTGGGAGAACGGGCCAGACGCGGACCGCTTGGAGGAGAACGCCTACGGCACCCTCGACTCGGTGATCGTCGTCAGCGGCTGATCCATCCCGGAGCCGGAGGCCCCGGCGGGGGCATGGTCATCGCCCCGCCGGCGGGGCCAGGTCCGAGCGGGCGGTGAGGAAGAACCAGATCACCAGCCCGGTGACCACGGCCGGGCCGGACGCCTGCCCGGGGACGAGCGCCAGGACCAGCAGCGAGAGCAGCGCGGCGGCCAGGGCGCGGGCCAGCAGCCGCAGCGGCCGGCCGTGCCGGACGCGGGCCGGGATCATGAGCAACCCCGGTCCGAGGCTCGCGCCGGGCCATCGGGCTGTTGGCGCGCCCGGCGGTGGGACGTGCGGTTCGGTGACGGCGAGGTCGGCGTAGGCCTCGGACCGTCCCCAGGGCGTGCGGAGCTGGGCGTACGCGGTGGCGGCGGTGGTGTAGCAGGCGACGTCGCCGCCGTCGGGCCGGTCGGGGTGGGTGGCGGCGGCGATGTCTTTCCACGCCGTGCGGACCTGAGCGTCGTCCAGGTCCGCACGGACCGGGAGCCCCAGCACCTCGAACGGGTTCACCGGACCGCTCCCGGGCCGAGCACGTCTTCCAGGCTCGCCGGCGCTGGTGGCGCGGCCTGCTCGGGTTCGGGTGGCGGTGCGGGCGGCGGGACGATGACCGACGGTGCCCGGGCCGTGGGCAGCGGCAGCGGCGACGGCTTCGGGCGGGCGACCTGGACGAAGGTGGCGCCGCCGTGGCGGAGGTAGCAGGCCTGGCCGACCTCCAGGGTGCGGATGAGGCCCGGGTCGGCGGTCCAGGCGCGCTGGATTCGCGTGGTGCCCTCATCCCCCCAGGTGGCGCCGATGAGCTTGTGCGCGGACTCCAGCACCCGGCGGGTCCCGGCCAGCTGGATCACCGGTTCGGGATACGGGGTGTGCAGCAGCCAGATGCCGCCGTCGGCAGTGGCGGCGATCCGGTAGCGCTCGTCGTCATCGCGGCCGAGCCCTTGCCAGGACTGGGCGGAGACCTGGACACCGAGGCCGAGGGACCGGCCGCGCTCGTACAGGTTGCTGATGGGCACCCGGCGGGAGACGGCGGAATAGTCGTCGGCGGCCAGCAGGATCGCCCGCCGTTCGGCAGCGGGCGAGGTGGCCGTGTACGCGACCAGTTCGGTCAGCGCCATCGCCTGCGTTTCGGCCACGGACTGCTCGCGGGTGCCTTCCAGGATGCAGTACCAGACATCCGCGCCGCTCAGGGTGCCGGGACCATCCAGGGCCGGCCCGAGGCGGCCGAGCAGGGTGGCGCAGCGCAGCTGGATGTTCCCGAGGTGCGGCCGGGCGGCCCGGATGCGGATCATTGCGGCCTCGTGGGCCCCGTCCCCGTAGGCGCTTTCCAGCCAGGCGGTGTCGAGGCGGTCCAGGAAGCTGGCCGCGTCCGGCGGCGGCCCACCCGGCGCGGCCAGGGCCAGGTGGACGACGGCCTGCATCACGTCGGTGTAGTAGGCGGCGGCCCCCTCCCCGGTCTCGATCATCTGCAGCAGCAGGACACCCAGGTCGCGGGGCGGCAGGTCCCACAGGGACAACCGGGCCTCGTCGGGCCAGATCGCGACCCGGCGCGCCCCGACCCCGTGCAGGAGGCGGCGCGTCCGTTCGGCCTTGACGCGGGCGTCGGGGCCGCCCTTGCAGTCCAGCACGATCAGCAGCGGCCGGTCCCCCTCCCGCCGCGAGTGGGTAGCCAGGGTGGCGGCGTACCAGCCGGCCCACAGCCGCATCATCAGGTTCGTCTTCCCGCTGCCCGACGAGCCGATGATCACCGAATGCCGTCCGAAGGAACGGGCGGGGACGGCCAGCACCGGCCGCCACCGGTGGCCGATGGCGCGGATGGTGGCCCCGACCGCGACCAGGCCCCGGCCGGTCAGCAGCGGGACCGCACCGGGGGCGGCGGCCCGGGCGCGGGCACTGCGGACCTGGTGGCGCCACTGCCGTTCGTCGAACCAGATCGGGGCGGAGGCGGTCTGCCCGGCCAGGCCGGTGGTGACCGCGTAGATCCGCCACGCCCACCACAGGCCGCCGATCGCCAGTCCGGCCGGGACCGCCACCGGGGCCACCAGCAGGCCCGCGCGCAGGATCGCGCGGGCGGCCAGCAGCCGCCAGGCACCGGCCCAGTCATCGACCGGGGCCAGCGCGGCCGCGGACCAGGACCGGAGGCGGATGGCCAGCCCGGTGGCGTAGACGGCGGTCATCGGCAGCGACCAGCAGGCCGCCCGCCACAGCCGGGCGGGGGGCCAGCCTCGCAGCCACGCCGCGGCATATCCGGCGACGGCGGCCACGGTGATGGGCCAGGCCGCGACGGCCACCGCCGCGACGATCAGCCAGCCCGTCAGCTTGAGGCCCTGGCGGAACAGCCATTGGGCGGCGGTGAGTTTCAGCCAGCCCCAGATGCTCACCGAAGTGCGCCCGGGGGCAGTTCGCGGGTGACCATCCGGTGCTGCAACGACGGCGGGAGCGCGCCGATCGACCGGGTCACGATCGAGACCGCGGCCGGGGCGGTCAGGTACACCACCTGGGCGTAGCGGGCCTGCCGGCCGCTGGAACCGGCGGGGCCGTAGTCGCCGGTGCGGGTCAGCATCGCCCGCATAATCCCGGTCGTGCGGGCCAGCGGCTTGGGGGTCAGCTCGGCCTCGATCGCCCAGATCTGCCCGGCGTACGGGGAGTCATCGAGGGAGGGCCAGTGGATCTCGGCGTCGGGGACGTGGGCGATACCGACCCGGCCGCCGGCGGCGGCCCGGATACGGCGTTCGCTGCGCCACCACGCCCGCCCCTGCTGGTAGACCTGGCCGCTTTCCAGCCACAGCCGGACCGCCAGCACGGCGCGGATGTGCGCCAGGCGGACCACGGAGGGTTCCCTGGCGCTGTAGGGCAGGCCGAGCAGCCGCATCCCGGCCGGGGTGGGCCAGCACCAGGCCGGGCCCCGGCCCAGCGCGCCGGTGCGCACGTAGCCGGCGTGTTTCCAGCGGGCGACGATGCCCCGCAGCCGCTCCAGCCTCAGCTCGAGAGCGACGGCGAGCAGGTCATAGGGGGCGCCGTACTGGTCGGCGCACAGCATCAGGCCCCGGATGTCCCGGTCGGTGATCCTCGTGGTCGCGGCGTCCGTACGGCGTGGCCGGGCCGGGTGAGCCGATCGTGCGGCAGGCATGACAGCCGTTGTAGCCGGACGGGTGGGTTGCCGGTCACCGGAACGGGCTTTCTTCGGCAATGCCGAGGTTTTCGGCAGCACGGGGCGACGGCCGAGGACGGGTCCAGGGCGGTCACGGTGGTGTGGGAGCGGGGTGAGCGGGCCGCCGTGGCTAGGCGCTGGTGGGCGCGGGGGCCTGGCGGCGGGCGGGCCAGGGGCCGCGGGCGGCGGGCAGGACCGGGGCGCGGATCTCGCCGAGGTGGTCGATGGCCAGGGTCACCTGGTCGCCGGGGGCCAGCCAGGGGTATTCCTCGGGGCTGTGGCGGGTGGACAGTTCGAGGATGCAGCCGCCCTGGCAGGTGCCGCTGCCGATGAGGGAGCCCGCTTCGGCCCGGGAGTTCCAGGACGCGTAGGAGATCAGCTCCTCCATCGACCAGTAGGCCGAGGACCACTGGTCGTGACCGTAGACGCGGCCGTTGACGCTGGCGGTCATCTGCAGGTCGTAGCCGGTGCCGTCGCGGTACGGGGCCAGCTCGTCGGGGCTGACGAAGACGGGGCCCAGCGACGAGCCGAAGTCCTTGCCCTTGAACGGGCCGAGGCTGCCGTCCATCTCGTGGAACTGCAGGTCGCGGGCGGACCAGTCGCACAAGATCAGGAAGCCCGCGATCAGGCCGGATGCCTGGTCGGGGGTGACCGAGACGGCGTCCCGGCCGAGGATCGCCCCGACCTCGAGCTCGAAGTCCAGCCGCTGGGAGCCGCCGGGGATCTCGATCGGGTCGCGTGGGCCGCGGATGGTGGCGGTATTGCTGAAGTAGCCGATCGGCTGCTCATACCAGACGTCCGGCCCGCGCTGACGCCCGAGCTTGCGCCAGCGCGGCAGCACGTGCTCCTCGAACACCATGAAGTCGCGCATGGCCACCGGGTCGACCGGCTTCAGCAGGGTCAGGTCGTCCAGGGCGGCCTCGGTGGCCGGGGACCGGCCGATGGCCTCGCCCAGCTCCCGCAGCGCGGTCCCGTCGTCACCGAAGTGCGGCTCCAGCCGCTCCTCGGACCCGGAGAGCCCGGCCACGCCGTCGGGCCGGAGGACCCCCAGCCGCGGGCCCTGCTCGGTGTCGGCCTTGATGAATCGCACGGTGCTCCTGTTCGGTAGGAACCGGTTCGCCTCAGGCGACCCGGGTGCGGTTGCGGACGAGGTGGGCCACGGTGACCGCGGCGACCAGGCCGGCGCCGTAGAAGGCGTCCTGGACCCAGCCGCTGTAGCCCAGCAGCTGCAGCCCGATGATGCCCGTTTCCAGGAAGTAGATACCGATCAGCGTGCCCAGCGGGTTGAACTGGCCGGGCATGACCACCGCGGTGCCGAGGAACACCGCCGCCAGCGCGGGCAGCAGGTAGCTGGGCGAGGCGGTCGGGTCGAAACCGCCGACGGTGGCGATGAGCATGATGCCGGCCAGCGCGGCCACGATGCTGGCGGAGATGTAGCTGCCGGCCCGGATGCGGTTGACGTTGATCCCGGCCAGCCGGGCGACCTCCCGGTTGGCGCCAACGAACACGATGTGGCGGCCGATCGGCGTCCACTTCAGCAGGTAGGCGAATCCCACCGACAGCACCACCCCGTACCAGAACGACAGCGGCAGGCCGAGAAAGTTGTGGAGCGCGACCTGCGCAAAGTGCTGGTTGGTGACCGACACCGTGTTCTGGTTGGACAGCAGCTCGGCGATGCCCAGGTAAAGGCTGGCGGTGCCGAGCGTGACGATCAGTGAGGACACGCCCAGCTTGACCACGAAGAAGGCGTTGACCGCGCCCGCCCCGATGCAGCAGGCCAGCGCGATCAGGCAGGCCAGCGCGATGTTCATGTGGTGCAGGCCGGCCAGCACCGGGACGATCGTGGCGGCCAGGCCCATCACCCCGGCGAACGACAGGTCGAACTCGCCGACCACGAACGTGCACAACGCGGAGATGGACAGGAACAGCAGCGGGGACTGCGAGCCGAAGATGGCCTGGGCGGTGCTGATCCGCAGGAAGTTGTGCGGGGTGACGAAGGCGTAGATCACCGCCATCAGCAGCCACACCGCCAGCAGCGCGTAGCGCGAGCCCAGCCACTGCATCCGGTCCTTGATCAGCTCGCGGGGCGGGGTGGCGGCCCGGCTCCCGGGCACCGGAGCCTGCTGACGGGTCTGGTCAGACATGGTCATTTCCCGCTCCCTGCGGTGGCCTCGTTGGTCGCGTAGATCTCTTCGATGAGCTGTTCCGGGGTGGAGGCCCCGGCCGGCCGCAGCCCGACCTGGCGGCCGTAGACCAGGATCCGGTCGCAGGTCGCCACCAGGTCCTCCGGTTCGCTGCTGACCAGCAGGACCGCCACGCCGGTGTTGGCGGCCCGCTGGAGCGCGTGCAGGATGTCGGTGCGGGCGCCGATGTCGACCGCCTGGGTGGGCTCGTGCAGGACCAGCAGGGCGGGGCCGGCGTTCAGCCACTTGGCCAGCAGGACCTTCTGCTGGTTCCCGCCGCTGAGCTGTTTGACCAGGATGGACGGGGTGCTGGGGCGGATACCGAGGGTCTTGACGGCGGCGGCCGCGTCGTCCTGCTGCCAGCGGCGGGCCACGAACCAGGGGCGGCCGAGCCGGTTCAGCTTGGGCAAGCTGATGTTGTCGCGCACGTTGAGCTCGAAGGCCAGGCCGTCGCGGTCGCGGCGCTCGGGCACCAGCACCACCCCGGCCCGCAGGCAGGCGGCCACGCTGCCGCGGTCGAGCGCGACCTGGCCGGCCTGGGTGACCAGCCGGCCGCCGGTGGCGGCCTGGGCGCCGGTCAGCAGGTACGGGAGCTGCTCGTAGCCGCTGCCGGGCAGCCCGGTGATGCCGAGGATCTCCCCCGGCGCGACCGTGAAGCTGACCTCGGAGAGCCGCGGGCCGGTCAGCCCGGTCACGGTGACCGCCGCCGGTGCGGCTTGCGTGGCCTGTGCGGGCGGGAAGCTGGGCCGGTGTTCGCGCGGGGCGACCGCCTCGACCGTGCTGCCCAGCATCCGGCGGGCCAGTTCCTGCTCGGACAGCCCGGCCGTGGGCAGGCCCGCGCCGACCACCCGGCCGTCGCGCAGCACGGTGATCCGGTCGGCCACCGCGATCAGCTCGGGCAGGCTGTGGCTGACCATCAGGGCCGAGCTGCCGTCGGCCGCGATCCGGCGCAGCAGCTGGTGCACGTGTTCCAGGTCGGCGCCGGACAAAGCCCGGGTCGACTCGTCCAAGATGATCAGGCCCGAGCCGGGGGTGTGGTCGCGCATGGCCCGGGCGATGGCCACCTCGGCCCGCTGCGCGGCGGTCAGCGTGCCGACCAGCCGGCTCGGGGCCAGCGGCACCCCGAGCCGGTCCAGCGTGCGGGCGGCCAGCTCGTCCCGCCGGTGCCGGTCGATGCGGCCCAGCCTGGTGGTGGGGTAACCGCCGATGCAGATGTTCTCCGCCACCGTGAGCTGGTCGAGCAGGCCGAGGTCCTGGTGCACGACCGAGATGCCGGCCGCATGCACCTCGGGCCACCGGACCGGCAGCCGCACCGGCTGGCCGTCCACCTCGAACCCGGCCCCGGGGTCGGGGGTGTAGAGGCCGGTGACGATCTTGATCAGGGTGGACTTGCCCGAGCCGTTCTGCCCGGCCAGGCCGTGCACCTCGCCGGGCCGGACGGTCAGCTCGACACCGGTCAGCACCTGGGCCGACCCGAACGTCTTGGTCAGCGCCCGGACCGCCAGCCGGGACGGGCCGGGTGGGTCCGGGGTGGCACCGCCCGGGTCCGCCATCTACTTGGCTCCCCAGGCCGTCAGGAAGGTCTGCTCGTAGGCGTCGCTGCCGTACCAGGCGTTGGTGGTGTAGGCGGCCGGGCTCAGGGTCAGGTCGTTCACCGTGCCGGAGTTGAACACCCGGACGATGCCGGGGGTGAAGGTCGGGGTCTTGCCCTGCATCATCGTCAGGATGCCGCCCGCGAACTGCCAGCCCTCGTAGATCGGGCTGGTGCCGATGTCGACGAACTGGACGGTGCCGGCCTTGATCCGCTGCAGCGAGTCGAGCGCGCCGTTGGTCGCCGCCAGCTTGACCTTGTTGGCGTAGCCGGCGCTCTGGATGCCCTGCACGCTGTACTGGGCGGCCGCGTCCAGCTCGTCCACCACGTAGGTGGTGTCCGGGTGCGAGATCAGGGCCGAGCTGACCTGCGACGGCACCTTGTTGATGCTGGCCGTGTTGTAGTTGATCTCGGTCAGCTGGCAGCCGGAGCAGTGCGAGGTGAGGTACTGCTTGCCGTAGCTGGCGCCGTCGAGGGTCTGCGGTGAGTCGGTGACGCCCAGGTAGACGATGTGGGCCTTGCCCTTGCTGTCGGCGATGACCGCGTCCATGTCCAGCTTCTGCATCAGGTCGAGCGTGCCGATGGCGTTGAAGAACGCCAGCTGCGGGGAGGACGTCTTGCCGCCGTCGGGCGCCTCGCCCGCGATCAGCACCGGGATGTGGTGCGCGACCAGGCTGTTGAACGAGGTCGGCATGGCCGCGTAGTCGACGTAGCCGGTGACCACGGCGTCGGCGCCGTCGGTCTCGGCCTGGGTGATGCAGGCGGCGATGTTGGTGGGCAGGAACTTGCCGTCACAGACGTGGGTGCTGATGCCCACCTTGGCCAGCGCCTGCTGCATCCCGGAGCCGAAGGCGGCCAGGATCGGCACCGAGTCCCCGATCGGGATGTACCAGACGGTCTTGCCCTTCAGCTGGCTGACCCCGCTGATCGACTGCTGGGCCGGGTAGCTGCTCACTTGCTTGCTGTACTGCGACACGTCGGCGTTGGCGGCGGTCAGCTCGCTGCTGGACCCGGACCCTGATCCGGCGCCGGATCCACTGCCCGAGCTGCTGCCCGAGGACGAGCCGCCACCGCTGCTGCAGGCGGCGGCGACGAGGGTGACGGCGCCGAGGCAGGCGGCGGCCATGGTTCTGGCGGCGTAGCTACGGCGACGGGGCTTGTACGACATTGTCCTGGCCCTCCGGAAAGTCAATTGGGGAGCGGCATGCAGTTGCGAAAGAGCGGAGTGACCGCCCGCGGGTACGGCGATCGATTCATCTGCGCTGTTGCTGACATGAGTGTGAATATCGGCGGATGAGGATGTCAAGGATTCTTCTGGTAAAAATCGATTTGATTGTGGATACTCGTTGCTGGTGGCTGAGATCGGCTGACATTGGCCTGATCGATACCAGTCACCGATCCCGTCGATGACGCCGGCCGGGCCTGCCGGCCGGACGCGCCGGCGGCTGGATGGCCCTGCGATACGGTTCTTTTCGTAGCCCGAGGAGAGTTGATGCCCGATCGCGCGATGCACCGCAGCCTGAGCCGGGCGGTGTACGCCGACATCCGGGCCGACATCCTGGCGGGCCGGTATGCGCCCGGCGCCAAGCTCAGCCCGCGGGCGATCGCCACCGAGCACAACGTGAGCCTGTCGGTGGTGCGGGAGGCGCTCACCCGGCTGACCGAGCAGGACCTGGTGGTAGCGGCTCCGCAACTCGGGTTCTCGGTGGTCGAGCTGGACATCGAGGACGTCCGCGACATCTCCCGGGTGCGCATCCTGATCGAGGGGGCCGGGCTGCGCGAGGCCATCGAGAACGCCGACGTCGAGTACGAGGCCCGGGTGGTGGCCAGTCACCACCGGCTGTCGCGCACCCAGTACATCACCGGCCACGTGGGCGAGACCGTGACCGAGGAGTGGGCCCGGGCGCACGCGGACTACCACGCCGCGCTGCTCAGCGCCTGCCCCAGCCCGCGGCTGCGGGACCTGGCCGCCAGCCTGCGGGACACCGCCGAGCTGTTCCGGCGCTGGTCCGGGTCGTTCGACGTGAACCAGGAGCCACGGGACGTGCCGGCCGAGCACCGCGGCCTGATGGAGGCCACCCTGGACCACGACCCGGAGCGGGCGGTGGTCCTGCTGACCGACCACATCAACAAGACCGCGTCGCTGCTGGAGTCCTACGTGGCGAGCGGCGGGCAGATGGGCCCGGGCCTGGCCGAGCCGGACGCGGGCCCGGCCGCGAGCTGAGCCGGCGACCGGAGCGGTGGACCGGCAACCGAAGCGGAGGGACCACGTGACCGAGCAGGACCCCGAACCGACCTGGCAGCCGGACCCGGCGCAGGCCGAGAAGACGATCCTGGCCGCGTTCACCCGCTGGGCGGAGCGCGAGTACGGGCTGGACCTGCCGGACTACGACGCCCTGTGGCACTGGTCGGTCGACCGGCAGGACGATTTCTGGCTGGCGGTGTGGCGCTACTTCGACCTCCAGTCCCAGCCCGGCCCGACGACCGTGCTGGCCAGCACCGCGATGCCGGGAGCGACCTGGTTTCCCGGGGTGCGGCTGAACTACGTCAGCCACGTGTTCCGCGACCGGGACCCGGACCGCACCGCGGTGGTCGCGCTGACCGAGCCCGGCGGCAGCACCGAGGTGACCTGGGGCGAGCTGGAACGCCAGGTCAGCGCCGCCGCCGCCACGTTCCGGCGGCTGGGGGTGGGAGCCGGTGACCGGGTGGTGGGCTACGTGCCGAACGGCGCCGCCGCCATCGTCGCGTTCCTGGCCAGCGCCAGCCTGGGCGCGATCTGGTCCTGCTGCGGCCCGGACTACGCGGCGGAGGCGGCCGCCAACCGGCTGGCCCAGCTCGAGCCCACGGTGCTGGTCGCGGCGGACGGGTACTACTTCGCCGGCCGCGCGCACGACCGGCGGGACGAAGCGGTCCGGCTCGCGGCCCTGCTGCCGACCGTGACCGACGTGGTGCACCTGCGGCACCTGGGCCTGCCGCCGGCCCCGTACGCGGCGGCGGTGACCGAGTGGGCGGACGCGGCCGACCCGGCCGGGGCGGGCCCGCTGGTCCCGGAGCCGGTCCCGTTCGACCAACCGCTGTGGGTGCTGTACTCGTCCGGCACCACCGGCGTGCCCAAGGGCATCGTGCACGGCCACGGCGGGGTGGTGCTGGAGTACTTCAAGACGCTCGGGCTGTCGATGAACCTGACCGGCGAGGACCGGCTGTTCTGGTACACCACCACCAACTGGATGATGTGGAACTTCAACAGCTCGGCGCTGCTCAACGGGACCAGCGTGGTGGCCTACGACGGCAGTCCCGCTCACCCCGAGACCGGGCAGCTGTGGCGGCTGGCGGCCCGGCACGGGGCGACGGTGATCGGCACCAGCCCGGGTTACCTGCAGGCGTGCGAGCGCCGGGAGGTGACCCCGGACCCGAACCCGGCGCTGCGGCAGATCGGCGTCACCGGGTCACCGGTGCCAGCAGCGTCGTTCGCCTGGGTGCGCGAGCAGTTCGGCCCGGACGTGCCGCTGAAGTCGACCTCCGGCGGCACCGACATCGTGGCGGCGCTGGTGACCAGCGCGCCCACCGTCCCGGTGTGGCCCGGCGAGATCTCCTGCCGGGCGCTGGGGGTGGCCGTGGATGCGTTCGGCGCGGACGGGAAGCCGGTGCGGGGGGACGTCGGCGAGCTGGTGGTGACCAAGCCGATGCCGACGATGCCGATCTACCTGTGGAACGACCCGGACGGGAGCAAATACCGGGCCGCCTACTTCGACGTGTACCCCGGCGTCTGGCGGCACGGGGACTGGATCACGATCACCAGCCGGGGCAGCGTGGTCATCCACGGCCGGTCGGACGCGACGCTGAACCGGCGCGGCGTGCGGCTCGGCAGCGCCGACATCTACCAGGTGGTCGAGCGGCTCCCGGGGATCCGGGAGGCGCTGGTCATCGGGGTCGATCTGCCCGACGGCGGCTACTGGATGCCGCTGTTCGTGGTGCTCGAGGACGGCCAGGCGCTCGATGAGGACCTGCGGGAGCTGATCAACGGCACGCTGCGCCGGGAGGCCTCACCGCGGCACGTGCCGGACGACATCTTCGCCGTGCCCGCCGTCCCGCACACCCGGACCGGGAAGAAGCTCGAGGTGCCGATCAAGCGGCTGATGCTGGGGGCCAGGCTGACCGACGTGCTCAGCCTGGGCGCGGTCGACGACCCGGGGTCGCTGGACGCGTTCGTCGCGCTGGCGGAGACCCGGCGGGCGGGCTGACCGGAGGGCTGACAGGCGGCGGGCGCGCCGGTCAGCCGATCGCCTGCGCCAGGCGGGGCAGCAGGGCGGCGGCGTTGCCGCGGAGCGCGCCGGCCCGGGCCGCGTCGTCGAGCACACCGGTCTCCGCGATCGCCGAGGCCAGCGCCGCCACCGTCGGGGCGTTGGTGAACGGGTAGTCGCTGCCGTAGACCAGCTGGCTGGCCGGGACCAGGCTGAGCAGCGCGGGCAGCGCCCGCGGCAGCGGCACCCCCGCCAGGTCGTAGTACAGCCGCCCGAGCCCGCCGAGCACGTCGGGGGTGGTCCCGCCGTCGGGCGGCGGGCTGATCACCGGGGCGAACCGGGCCACCCGGTCGGCCAGCACCGGCAGCGCCGCGCCCGCGTGCGGGACCACCCAGCGGATGGCCGGGTACCGCTCCAGCACGCCGTTCAGGGCCAGGTTGACCACGGCCCGGCTGGTGTCGAACAAGAACTCCACCATCGGCCGCGGGCGGCCGAACGAGGTCTGCTCCCAGCCGCACGGCGAGGTCGGGTGGATGGTGACCACGGCGCCCCGCGCGTCGAGCGCGGCCATAACCGGCTCCAGGGATGGATCCCCCAGGTAGACCGGGCCGTAGTGGGTGTGCAGGCCGACGCCGTCGGCGCCGAGCACGTCGCAGGCGTGGGCCAGCTCGGCCAGCGCGGCCCCGGGATCGGGCAGCGGCAGGCTGGCCAGCAGTCCGAACCGGCCGGGGTAGGCGGCCACCGCGGCCGCCCCGTCCTCGTTGACCGCGCGGGTCAGCGCGACCCGTTCGGCCGGGTCGTCCAGGAAGTCCACGCCGGGCGAGGACAGCGACAACGCGGCGGCGGCGATGCCGACCTCGTCCATCATCGTCACCGCGGCGGCCGGATCCCAGCCGGGCAGGAACGGCATGCCGTCGGGGTGTCCCCCGCCGTGGGCCAGCGCGCTGTCCCGGTAGCGGGCGGGCAGGAAGTGGGCGTGCAGGTCGATCGCGCCCGGCTGGAGGACCGGCACCCGTCAGCCGGCCTGATCGCCGGCTGAGGCGGCCGGGGCGGCCTGCCCGGCGGCGCGGCCGGCGGTGGGGTCGGCCTGGTCCATGAGGATGGTAGCGGTGCGGTCGACGTGCGCCTCGAACAGCCGCACGGCCAGGTCGGCGTCGTGGGCCAGGGCCGCCTCCATCAGCTGCCGGTGCTCGGTGGCGACATCCCGCCTGACCGGCGAGCGGCCCTCCGCCCAGGCCCCCGACCAGGCCCGGTACAGCTCGGCCGCGTCCGACAGGCGGCGGCAGATGTCCAGCAGCACCGGGCTGTCGCAGGCGTCGATCAGCTTGTCGTGGAACGCGATGTGCGCGGCGGCCCAGGCCGGGTTGCGGGACTGCGGGTCCTCGGGCCGGTAGACCGGCTCGCTGGCCATCCGGTGGTGGGCCGCCAGCACCTCGGACTCCCAGCTCACGCTGCCGCGCTCGACCGACATCCGCAGCGCCGCGCCCTCATTGATCTTGCGGGCCAGGGTCAGGTCGGCCAGCGCATCGGGAGAAAGGGTGATCACGTGGAAGCCGCGGTTCCGCTCGATGCGGACCAGGTTCTGGGCGGCCAGCAGGCCGAGCGCCTCGCGCATCACGCTGATGCTGACCCCGAACCGCTCCCCCAGCTCAGCGGGCTTCAGCCGCTGCCCGGGCGCGAACCGGCGATCGAAGATGTCGGTGCGAAGCTGGTCGTAGACGTCGACGGCCAGAGACTCGCCGCCCGTTCGCTTGGCCATGGGCAGGATAATAACACTTGGCCATGAATCGATTCTCTATTGACAATCGACTCTCGGTTATTGAGGATGGGCTTGCCCAGAAGGGCAGGAATCGGTCGGCCCGGTGAGGGGAGTTCCACGTGCGTATCGCCAATGTCAGCCAGCGGCTGGTCCTGCTGGACAAGTCCGGCGCGGGCCTGGATGTGGAGAAGGCCAGCGACGGCCGGTTCCCGGCCGACCCGCAGGCGATCTACGCCCAGTGGGACGAGTTCCGGGACTGGGCCAGCGGCCAGGACGGCCGGGCCGACCTGGCCATCGCGGCGGCTGAGGTGGGCGCCCCGACGTCAGCGCCGCGGCAGGTGTTCGCGATCGGGCTGAACTACGCCGAGCACGTCAGCGAGTCCAAGATGGGCAGGCCGGACTCCCCTACCGTGTTCACCAAGTTCCAGAGCAGCATCACCGGGCCCAACGCCACCGTCGAGCTGCCCAGCACCTCGGTGGACTGGGAGGTCGAGCTGGTGGTGGCGATCGGCCGGCTGGCCCACCGGGTCAGCGAGCAGGCCGCCTACGACCACGTGGCCGGATTCATGATCGGGCAGGACCTGTCCGAGCGGGTCGTCCAGCTGGCCGGGCCGGTCCCCCAGTTCTCGCTGGGCAAGTCCTACCCGGGGTTCGCGCCGCTGGGGCCCGCGCTGACCACCGTGGACGAGCTGGACAACCCGGACGACCTGGCCATCGGCTGCCGGCTCGGGGACGAGGTGCTGCAGGACGGCCGGACCTCGGACCTGATCTTCAACGTGCCGGAGCTGGTCTCCCAGCTGTCGCAGGTGTGCCCGCTGCTGCCCGGCGACATCATCTTCACCGGCACCCCGTCCGGGGTCGGCAACGCCCGTGACCCCAAGCGCTTCATCCCGCCGGGCGCGGTGCTGACCAGCACGATCGAGGGTCTCGGGGAGCTGCGGAACGACTTCGTGGCCGGCCCCGGTTACACCGCCGCCCCGATCGGGGGCTGAGCGATGGCGCTGCACCGGCTGACCCGGATCACGATCGGCGTGCCCAACGTCGAGGAGACCGCGGGGTACTACACAGAGTTCGGGCTGACCGAGGGCTCCGGCCCGGATGGCGCGGCCGGGCGGCACTTCAGCACCGGGGACGGCGGTGAGCAGCTGACGCTGGTGTCCACGCCGCGTCGCCGGCTGGTCGAGCTGCGGGTCGGCGCGGACGACCCGGACGACATCGGGCGGGTGGCCGCGTCGCTGGCCGGGCTGGACCTCGCGGTGGAGAAGACCGCCACCGGGGTACGCACGTTCGACCCCGGCACCGAGGTGAACGTGGTGGTCGAGGTGGCCGGCCGGATCAGCCAGGAGGACACCCCGTCCCCGCCCTACAACACCCCCGGGCACGAAGCCCGGCCCAACACCCGGGCCCCGGGCGTGCTCCGGGAGACTCCGGTGCAGCCCCGCAAGCTCGGTCACGTGGTGCTCGGCTCGACCGACCAGGCGGGCTCGCAGCGGCTGTTCACCGAGGGCCTGGGGTTCAAGATCAGCGACACCGTGCCGGGGCTGGCCGCGTTCATGCGCTGCTCGACCGACCACCACAACGTGCTCGTCCAGCAGGCCCCGGTGGCGTTCCTGCACCACACGTCCTGGCAGGTCAACGACATCGACGAGGTCGGCCGGGGCGCGACCGCGATGCTGGAGAAGGACCCGTCCCGGCACATCTGGGGCCTGGGCCGGCACCACGTGGGCTCGAACTTCTTCTGGTACCTGCGCGACCCGGCCGGCAACTTCTCCGAGTACTACTCCGACCTGGACTGCATCGTCGACGACGCGCTGTGGACGCCGCGGACCTGGGAGGGCATGCGCGGCCTGTACAACTGGGGCCCGCCGCCGCCCCCGTCGTTCCTGGCCCCGGACGACCTGGCCGCGCTGATGACCGGGTCGCACGGAGCCGGCTGATGGGCGAGGCGGCTGACTGCGACGTCCTGGTCGTCGGGTACGGGCCGGTCGGGCAGACGCTCACCATCCTGCTGGCCCAGCGGGGCTACCGGGTCACGGTGGTGGAGCGCAAGGCCGAGCCGTACCCCCGGCCGCGGGCCGTGCACTACGACGACGAGATCGCCCGGATCTTCGCCGCGGCCGGGATCGGCGGCGAGGTCGCCGCGATCAGCATGCCGTCGGGCGAGTATGACTGGCGCAGCGCCGACGGGCGCACGCTGCTGCACTTCGACTGGGGCGCGGCCGGCCCGAGCGGCTGGCCCGCCTCGAACATGTTCGCCCAGCCACGGCTGGAGGCGGTGCTGGCCGCGCGGGCCGAGTCGTTCCCCACCGTGCGGGTCCGGCGCGGCTGGCAGGCGGTCAGCCTGGACTCCCGCGACGACCACGTGGCCGCGACGGTGGCCGGGGCCGACGGCGCCGAAGAGGTTATCCGGGCGCGCTACGTGGCCGGCTGCGACGGGGCCAACAGCTTCGTCCGCGAGTGGCTGGGCACCGGCCTGACCGACCTCGGGTTCTTCTACGACTGGCTGATCGTGGACGTGGTCCCGCACGACACCGAACGCGAGTGGAAGCCCTTCAACCTGCAGATCTGCGACCCGGTGCGGCCCACCACGGTGGTGTCGGGCGGCCCCGGCAGGCGGCGCTGGGAGTTCATGCGGCTGCCGCACGAGACGATCGAGGAACTGAACAACGAGCAGACCGCCTGGCGGCTGCTGGAGCCCTGGCAGCTGACCCCGGCCAACGCCGACCTGGAGCGGCACACCGTGTACACGTTCCAGGCGCGGTGGGCCGACCAGTGGCGCCGGGGCCGGGTGCTGATCGCGGGCGACGCCGCCCACCTGATGCCGCCGTTCGCGGGCCAGGGCATGTGCTCGGGCATCCGTGACGCCGCGAACCTGGCCTGGAAGCTGGACCTGGTGCTGTCCGGGCGGGCCGCCGGCGCCCTGCTCGACACCTACACCAGCGAGCGCAGCGCCCACGTCCAGAACGCGATCGGCATGTCGGTGGAGCTGGGCAACGTGATCTGCCTGAGCGACCCGGCCGCGGCCGCCGCCCGCGACGAGGTGATGCTCAAGGCCGAGGGCCGCCCCGAGGTGGCGCTGCCGCCGATCCCGCCGCCGGTACTGGGCCCGGGCGTGCTCGCGGCCGGGCCGGACGGGACCCCGGCGGGGATCGCCGGGCAGCTCAGCCCGCAGGGCCGGGTGCAGAGCGCGGCCGGGACGACCGGGCTCTTCGACCAGGTGGTCGGCACCGGCTTCGTGCTCCTGCTGGGCCGGGACCCTTTCGGTATGAATCTGAACGACACCGACCTTGTGTCGCTGGGCAGGCTGGGTGCGCACGTGGTGCGGGTGGCGCCTCCGGGCACCGGGCCGGCGGGCGCGGCGGGGCCGGCCGGCGGCGTCGAGACCGTGGTCGACGTGGACGGCCGGTACCAGCAGTGGCTCGACGCCGCCGGCTACGCGGCGGTGGTGATCCGCCCCGACTTCTACGTCTTCGGCGGGGTCGCCGCGGCCGGGGACCTGCCCGCGCTGCTGGGCGAGCTGTTCGCGGCGGTGCGCCTTCGGCCGTAGCTGGTCACGGTGCCCGCTACAGGGGCGGCCCTTGAGCCAGGCGCACCTGGCTGGTCGACTGCTGGCCGGCCGGGCTGACCCAGGTCACCGAGACCGTGTCGCCGGGCCGGAACCGGGCCAGGATGCCGGTCAGGTGGGACGGCGAGCCGGCCTGCTGCCCGTTGACCGAGGTGATCACCGATCCGTTGGTGATGCCCGCGGTCGCGGCCGGGCTGCCGCAGATCACGCCGTCGATCAGGGTGCCCGAGCTGGCCGGGGCGATCGTGCTGGGCACGGTCAGGCCGGTGTTGCTGGTGTAGCAACTCGGCGCGGAACCCGATCCGCCGAAGCCGTTATAGCCGCCGAAGCCGCCGGTCCCGTCGCCGAAGCCGTTCTGCTGTTCCTGCTGCTGGGCCTGGGCCTGCGGGCTGCTGCTGGTGCTGTTCCCGATGAGGATGCCGATGAACGGCGGGTAACCGATCGAGATGGTGGAGCTGGCCTGGCCGCCGGCAATCTGCCGGGCGACCGACAGGGCGGTGTTGATGGGGATCGCGTACCCGGCGGCCGATTGCTGCTGCTGGCCGGTGCTGACGCTGTTGGCGGCGGTGTCCATGCCGATGACCTGGCTGGCCGAGCTGGCCAGCGGGCCGCCGGAGTCGCCGGGCACGATGTCGGCGTTGGTCTGGATCATGCCGTGCAGCGTCTCGGTACTGGCCATGCTGCCCTGGTCAGCGGCGGAGATGGTCTGGTTGAGGGCGGTGACCTGGCCTGCCGCCGCGACCACGTTGCCCTGGCCTTGGGCGTTGCCCAGGGCTACCAGCGCGTCACCGGTCCTGACCGCAGCGGAGTTGCCCAGCGGGACCGTCTTCAGGCCGGAGGCACCCTGCAGCCGGAGCAGGGCGACGTCGCCGGTCCGGTCGTAGCCGACCACGGTGGCTGGGTAGGTCCGGCCGCTGGCGGTCACCTTGGCCGTGATCTTGGTCGCGCCCGCGATGACGTGGTTGTTGGTGAGCACCAGGCCGTCGGAGTTGATCACCATGCCGGTACCCGCCGCCGCCTCCGAGCTGTACTGCAGGGTGCTGTTGATCAGCACCACGCCCGGCCCGACCTTGCTCACCGCCTGCCGCAGGGCGGCCGCCCCGGTCGCGCCGCCGCCCGCCGGGGGCGCTGACGACGTACCCGGCACGGGAACCGCACCAGCTCCGGGCAGGTTGCCGAAACTGGTCCCGGAATGAGTGACCTGCAGCGTGATCAGCACGGCAGCCAGCGCCGCGAGCACCGCCACGGTCGTGTGCGAGATCGCGTGGCGGCCGCGCCGCCGTCGCCGTGGACCGTAGGGCGGGTACCCGTAGGACCCGGGATCGGGCGGAAATCCCATCGCCGTGCACCACCTCACGCTGGACGTCCAGAGGCGGTTACCCAGGTGGTGGTCACCTAATCGGCCGGGGAAAACCTGGTCCGGGGCGTCGGAGGGACAGGGTCCCAGACGACTATGAGGGTGTGACGCACCCACAGGTGCGGCCCGACCCCGCGGTTGGGCTGCTGGAGCTGTACGACGAGGCGTTGCCGCACGTCTACGGCTACCTGCTGGCCCGGTGCGGTGACGCCGGGCTGGCCGAGGACCTGACGGCCGAGGCGTTCCTGGCCGCCGTGCACGCGGTCCGTAAGCCGGGCGCGCCCCGGCCGTCGATCGCGTGGCTGATCGGGGTGGCCCGGCACAAGCTGGCCGACCACTGGCGGCGGGCCGCGCGCGAGCAGCGCGGGCTGCGCCTGCTCGACCACGAGCCGGACCCGGCCGAGGACCCGTGGGAGACGGTGCTGGACCGGATCCGGGCGCGCGAGGTGCTCGGCCGGCTCGGCCCGCACCACCAGGCCGCGCTCAGCCTGCGCTACCTGGACGGGCTGCCGGTGCCCGAGGTGGCCCGGCACCTGGACCGCACCGTGCACGCCACCGAGGCGCTGCTGGTGCGGGCGCGGGCCGCGTTCCGCCGGATCTACGAGGGAGAGGAGGGCTCGCGATGAGCGATCCGTTCGACGAGCTGCGCGAGCCCGTGACGCCGGCCGATCCCGACCCCGGCTTCGCCGAGCGGCTGCGGGGGCGGCTGATCCGGGAAGTCTTCGCCTACTCAGGAGGAACCATGACCCAGCCGACCGTGGCCCAGCAGACCGTGACCCGGCAGGCGGGCGCGGCCCGGGCCGAACGCCGGCCCGCCTCGCCGCCCACCCTGACCCCTTACATCGTGGTGGCCGACGCCCGGCGCGCCCTGGACTGGTACGTGGCGGTGCTCGGGGCCGAGCGCCGCGGCGAGCCGATCGTCAACGCGGACGGCACGATCGGCCACGCCGAGCTCGGCTTCGGCGACGCGGTGCTGATGTTCTCCGAGCCGTCCGAGCTGTGGCCGGACGTGCCGGTGCGGGCGCCGGACTCCCCCGCCACGTTCAGCTCCTCGCTGCACCTGGAGGTCGACGACGTCGACGCCAGCACGCAGCGAGCCCGCCGCCAGGGCGCGGCGGTGGAGCGGGAGCCCGCCGACCAGCCCTACGGCCGGAGGGCGGCGATCGTCGACCCGTTCGGGCACCGCTGGATCCTGCTCCAGCAGCAGCCTCGGGCCACGCGGACGCGCCAGGGCGACGTCGGCAACGTGATCATCACGGCGACGGACCCGCAGCGGACGATGGAGTTCTACGCCGCGGTGCTGCAGGTGCCGTTCACCGAGGGTCACCCCGGCGCCTGGCGTAGCAGCGAGACCACGCCGCCGCTGGGCGTCCGCTCGTCCCGGGGCGCGGAGCCCGAGGTTCAGCTGTCCTTCCGCGTCGATGACCTCGTGGCCGCGATCGAGCGGGTCCGCGCGGCCGGCGGCCAGGCGGCCGCACCCCAGCGCCAGCCGTTCGGGCTGCTGGCCGACTGCGTCGACGACCAGGGGGTGACGTTCCGGCTCTGGCAGCCGGCAGGCTGACCCGCTGGCTCAGCCGGTGATCGGGGTGACCCGGCGGACGGTGGCGGGGGCGCCGGGTGAGCCGCCGGGGGCGGAGCGGTAGAGCGGCACCCCGACGCAGGTGAACAGCAGGGCGTCCCGCGGCTCGCCGAGGAGCTCCGGCACCTCGCTGTCGAGGAACGTCATCCCCGAGGCGCTGGCGCCGAGCGCGTAGGCGGCCAGGTGCAGCCGGCCCTCGGCCAGCCCGGCCGCGAGCTGGGCGGCGCGGTAGCCCGCGTCGCTGAGGCCGGCCAGGTCGGTCGCGGCGATGGCCACGAACGCGGCGTCGCCGCCGAGGGCCTGATCCAGGCACACCCGGTACAGCTCCGCCCGCAGCTCGCCCGCGCGGACCGGCGCGTCCAGGTCCGGCCAGCGGTACACGCCGGGCGCCAGGCCGGCGACGTCGTGGACCACCACCCAGTGCGGCACGCCGAGGCCGCGCACGGCCACCGTCATGCTGGTACGCAGCAGGTCCAGTGGCAGGCCACGGCGGGCGTCCATCCGCCGCTGCGAACCCCGGGCGGTGATCACGTTTTCCACCGGTGGCGAGGCCTGGACCGGTACCGGCACCGGGGCGCCCCGCTCCCACGGCGACCCGAGCCGGTCGCCCTCGCCGGCCCGCTGGGCGGCGGTCACCAGCGGGAACTCCAGCGGCGCGGCGTCAACCGGCGCGGCCACGGCCGGGCCGCCGGGTTCGACGGCGGGAGCGTCCTGGCCCAGGCTGACCAGCGCGACCGGGAACTCGTGGACCCGGTCCGCGCCGACCAGGGCGGCCACCTGAGCGTCGGGGAAATCGGTGTACAGCCCGGCGGCCAGGCCGGCCGAGTCGGCCAGGGCCAGCAGCTGGGCCAGCATCGTGCCGGCGTCCCAGTAGATGTGCCGGTAGCCGCGCTCCCGGTACCGCCAGCCGGTGCGCCAGGGAATTCCGGTGACGATGATCGCCGGGGCGCCGGCCTTTGGCGGGGGCCGGCCTTTGGCGGGGGGCCGACCTGGACCAGCGCGTGGCCAGCCGGGTCGTACCAGTGCACCCCGGCGGGTAGCGGCCCGCCCTCGGGCACCGCGACGTAGAGCTCGAGCGGGAACCGGCCCCCGGCCGACCCGGCCGCCCGGAACGGGTGGGTCCCGTACGGCCGTTCCATCGTCCGCACCACCCCGGCCGACAGGAACAGCAGCCGGGCCAGCTGAGCCAGGCCGGGCGCGGCCGGGCTGACCGCGGCGGTGCCCGCCAGCACGGCCACGGCCGGCGCCGACGTGGCCGGCAGCTCGCGCGGCAGCACGACCCGCGGGCGGCCGGCGGGGTAACGCTTCATGAACCACGGCAGCCGGTCCAGGTCGTTGGCCTGCAGGTCCTGGACCACGGCGGGATCGTCGATGGCGGCATCCCACTCCCGGCCGGGCTCGTAGGACGTCAGCCGGTGCAGCCTCTGCGTGGCGGTCTCCATGTCCTCATCATGTCGCGGGCTACGCTGGCCGGGTGATTACCGGGGTGCACGCGATCATGTTCTCGCCGGACGCGGAAAAAGTGCGGGCGTTCCTGAGCGACGTGCTGGGGCTGAGCTCGGTGGACGCGGGCGGTGGCTGGCTGATCTTCGCGCTGCCGCCCGCCGAGCTGGCGGTGCACCCGGCCGACGGCCCGCCCCGCCAGGAGCTGTACCTGATGTGCGACGACATCGAGGCGACGCTGGCCGGCCTGCGGGCCAAGGGGGTCGAGGTCGCCCGCGAGGTGGCGGATCAGGGCTGGGGCCTGCTGGCCGCGATCCGCCTGCCCGACGGCACCGAGTTCCCGATCTACCAGCCGCGGCACGCGTCACCGCTCACGGACTGAGCCCTGGGTCGAGGAAGACCTTGACCGCCTGCTCGGGGTCGAGCAGGGAGGCGAACGCTTTCGCGTGGCCGGACAGGGGAAGCACGGCGGTGGTCAGCGGGCCGGTGTCGATCAGGCCGCGGGCGAGGATGCGGAGCGCGGCCGCGAACTCGGCGTTGTCGCGGTAGACCGAGCTGAACACGACCGAGGCCTCGGCCGGGATGTGGTCCAGGCTGACCGGCGCCGGGTAGGAGCCGAGCACGACCACCCGGCCACCCGGGGCGGCCAGGGCCAGCGAGGTCGCGAAGGCATCGGCGGCGCCGGTGCAGTCGAACACTACGTCGTAGCGGCGGTCGATGCGGTCCACCTCGCCGGGGGCCACCGCGGCACCGGCGCCGCAGGCGACCGCCACCTCCCGGCGCAGCCGCGAGGGCTCGACCACCACGGTCCCGGCGGCCCCGGCGTTCAGCGCCAGCTGCAGGATGAGCTGGCCGATCGCACCGGCCCCGAGGATCGCGGCAGCGCCTCCGGGCCGTACCCCGCCCAGGCTCACGGCCCGGACCGCTACCGCCAGCGGCTCGGTCCAGGCCGCCGTCGGCGTCGGAACGTTTTCAGGTATTTCATGAACCGACCGCCGATCGGCGACCGCGAACTCGGCCATGCCCCCGTCGCGGGCCACCCCGCTGCAGCCCGCCAGCGCGGTCAGGCACTGGTTGGTGAAACCACGCTGGCAGGCGTCGCACCGCCCGCAGGACAGCGCGATCGGGTTGACCACGACCGGCTGGCCGTCGGGGAGGGTGCCGGCGAACTCGTGGCCGAGCACCACGCCGGGGGCGAACATGGCCGGCTTGAGCGGGGCGTGCAGGTCGGTGCCGCAGATGCCCGCGGCACCGACCCGGATCAGGACCTCGCCGTCGCCCGCGACCGGTTCGGGCCGTTCCGCCAGCGCGACCCGGGCCTCCTCGGTGAAGACGACGGCCTGCACGTCAGAAGGCTCGCTTCTGGCCGGGCAGCGCGGGCACGGCCGACGGCAGGTGAAATACGCCGATGCCGTTGCCGAACATAATCTGCTCGCGCATGGCGGCCGGGATGTGCTTGGCCACCCACTGCGGGTCGTCGTAGGTCCAGTGCGGGTAGTCGGAGGAGAACAGCAGGATCTTGTCCGCCTCCATCCACTCCAGCGCCTTGGTCAGCTCGAGCTTGTCCTCCGGGTAGTCGAGCGGCTGGGTGGTGAACCAGATGTGGTCCTTGACGTAGTCCGACGGCTTGCGCTTCAGGCCGTTCTCCGGGCCGCGGGCCTCGTAGACCGCGTCCATCCGCCACATCAGCGGCAGGATCCAGTTGAAGGCGTGCTCGATCAGCACGATCTGCAAGGCCGGGAACCGGTCGAAGACGCCGTCGAAGATCAGGCTCATGACCTGGTTCGCGGCCAGCATCGAGTAGGACACCATCAGGTCGTGGTTGTAGGTCATGAACCCGACCGGCGACATCGGCAGCTCGTTGTGCTGGCCGCGGCCGAGGTGGCAGGCCACCGGCAGGTTGTGCCGGGTCGCCGCCGCCCAGATCGGGTCGTACTTCGGGTGGCCCCAGGCCGGGCGGGGCTCGGCGTGGATCAGTACCTGCGACATCAGCGGGTGGCCGGCCCAGTGCTCGATCTCGCGGGCGCCCTCACCCGGGGCCTGGATGGCCACGCAGATCGAGCCGCGGTAGCGCTGGTGCCAGTTGTTCTCGCGGTCCAGCCAGCAGTTGTCCTGCCAGTGGTTGGTGGCCACCTGGATCGCGTGCGCCTCCTCGTCGGTCTGCGCCCCGCCGTTGAGCGGCCCGAGGATGATCAGGTCCGACCCGGCCTCCATGATGACCTGGCGGAACATCATGGCCGGGTCCGAGCCCGCGAAGTTGCCGTCGCCGGGGAAGGTGTCGGCCCGCATCGCGTAGACGTTGGCGTAGTCGGGGGCGTCGTAGTAGTTCTGGCCGCCCGCGCCCTGACCGCGCAGCCTGAACAGCTGCCGGTAGGGCTCGGGGATGAACTCTTCGAGCTCGCCGCGCCTCGGGGTCGGGTGCACGTCGCTGTCGACCACCCGGACCTGGGTGAGCTCGGTGCTGAGCTGGCGTTCTTCGTTGATTTCAATGGTCATGACGGGGCCTCACCCTCCTGCGGCGGCCGGTACTGAGGTGTCGAGTCGGTAGAGCCGGGCCGCGTTGCCCCCGAGCACCTTGGCCCGCTGCTCCGCCGACCAGGCGGTGGGCAGGTCGCCGGGAGTGACGAGCTGCCAGTCGGGATAGCTGGAGCCGTAGAGGAGCATGTCCTCCTTGCCGGTCATCGCCAGCCACTCACCGGCGAACGCCGCGGCCCCCGGCCCGTCCATCCGGCTGTGCACGAAGTACACATGGTCGGGCAGGTAGGAGCTGGGCATTTCCGGCGCCCACGGGGTCTGCTCCAGGTGCGGGCGGCCGAAGGTGTCCATCCGCCAGATGAACGGGGTGAGCATGTCGGCGGCGCCGTCCGCCCACACCACCTTCAGGTCGCCGAACTCCTCGAACACGCCCTCGGCGATCATGTTGAGCAGGTGCCAGATATAGGTCATCGGCTGGTAGCCGACGTGGTGGGAGTAGGTCCGGGTGATCCCGGACGGGGTGGGCGGGTGCGTGATGCCGACGCCCATCTCGATGTGCACCGCCACCGGCAGGCCGGCGTCGCAGGCCGCCTTCCAGAGCGGCTTGTACTTCGCCCGCCCGTACGGCTCCTGGGTCTGCAGCGGCAGGCCGATCTGCACGATCTTGGGGTGGTCCTGCCAGCGCTTGATCTCCTTGACCGCCCCGTCGATGTCGTTGGGGTTAACCCGGATCGTGCCGCGGAACCGGTCTGCGTAGGTCCCCGAGTCCAGCCAGCGGTCGGCCATCATCTGGTTGGTGGCGGCGAAGATGGCCGAACCGAGATGCCAGTCGGGCAGGATCCCGGCCACCGACATCGGGTGCAGGATGGCCAGGTCGGCTTTGGCGCCGGTGCCGGTACCGCCGAAGATGGCGCGGCCGGTCAGCTCCGGGTCCGAGCCCGGGTGGGCCCCGTCCGGTCCCTGGGTGCCGGGCGCGTAGCGCGGTCCGGGCGGGGCGAACCAGGCCACGTCGGGGTCGGGGTAGCCGCGGCTCCTGAACGGCTCGCGCAGGTGATCGGCCAGGTCACGGGGTGACCGGAAGAACACGTGCACGCTGGCGTCGATCAGCACGGTCACTGGCCCGCGAACGTGGCCACGCCGCCGGGCTTGCCCGCCATGAAGTCCAGCAGCGCCGGCGCCGCCTGCACCCACGGGTCGAACAGCCAGCCGGTGCCCGCAGCGGTCGCCTTCGCGGCCTGCTCCCAGGCGTCCTCCGGCCACGGCGGCTCGATCAGCCGGGAGCCCTTGATCAGGCTGGCCACCTCGAACGACGTGCGCTTGGGGTGGTCGTAGTCCTTCTCGCCGCCCCGCACGATCAGCGTCGGCACCTTGATCTGGGCGAACGCGGAGTCGGGGACGCCGGGGATCGGCTCGGTCGGCTTGGGCACGAACGCCTCCAGCCAGGTGGTCATGACCTCCTCGAACTTCTCCGGGCCGATGGCCAGCAGCCGGTCCTTGTTCCGCGGATTCACGGCGACCAGGTCCGACCAACTGCCCGCGCCGCCCTGCAGCTGCATGACGCCCTCGATGCCGCCGGACCGGACCGCCCGCAGCTCGTTGAGGATGTACACCCCGGCCAGGGACATCTGGCTGTAGTTGCCGCCGACGATGCTCCACACCGCCATCCGGGTGACCAGCTCGGGGTACATCAGCGTGAACACGATCGTGTCCCGGGCGCCGCCGGACCCGCCGGTGGCGACGATCTTGTCGATGCCCAGCTGCTGGCACATCAGGCCGAGCGTCTCGGCCCGCATGTGCGACTCGGACTGGCCGTACACCTGGATGTCGGACCGGCCGCAGTTGGGGCGGTCCCAGAGCAGCACCCGTTTGCCGCCGTCGGCCAGGGCGTAAGCGAGCTCGTGCACGCCGCCGTAGTCCTTGCTGAACCGGCCGCCCGGGGTGATCACCACCGTCTCGCCGTCGTCCGGTCCGATGAGCTCGTAGACCACGATCCCGCCGTTGATCTCGATCTCAGCCTCGGCCATCGTCGCCCTCCTGAAATCAAATGTTTGTTATCGCTTCTATAGCGCACGGTACCCAGGAGCAGGCGGGTCGTAAAGATGCGGCGGAACAGAAATTTGGTTCAGCGGAAAAGGCCGCTACCGCCGGGAGTGGCTACGGGGTGCGAGGCGCGGGCGTCCGGGGCCCTGCGGCAGAGCCTGCTGCGCGGTGCACCGGCCTGAAAGTGTCACCGTTGGCTGGGATGATGGGCTCATGGCCGAGATCGCGCTGCGGGAGGTCCGGGACGAGGACCTGGACGGGATTTTCGAGCAGATGCGGGATCCGGAGGGGGTGTGGATGGCCGCCTTCACCGCCGAGGACCCCGATGACCGGGCGCACTTCGACGGCCACATGGCCCGGGTCCGGGCGGCGCCCGGCGTGACCATGCGGGCCGTCACCCGCGACGGTCAGCTGGTGGGCCACGTGGCCGCCTTCGACCGCGACGGTGAGCTCGAGGTGACGTACGCCGTGGACCGGGCCGCCTGGGGCCAGGGGGTGGCCAGCCAGGCGCTCGCCCTGCTGCTGCGGGAGGTGACGGCCCGGCCGGTGCACGCGCGGGCGGCCAGCGACAACCTCGGGTCGCTGCGGGTGCTGGAGAAGGCCGGGTTCCGCATCATCGGCACCAACCGGGATTTCGCTCAGGCCCGCAAGACCGAGATCGAGGAGACCATCCTCCGGCTGGACTAAAACGGCAACGGCACATGTGCTGGACGTCAGCGGTTAAGGTCCCTGCTGCGTGCATGACTGTCAGGGCGGCGGGTCGCAATCAAGGCAACACGTGGGCAAGCTTCCGGCAGGAGTAGGCCGCGCGGCGGTGACTGCCCGCCGCGCGGCTTCCTCATCCGGTGAGTTACCGGCCCGGTGCTCATAGCTCACGCGGGCGTCCCGGCCAGTTCATGGTGACGTGCCCGCAGGCGGTCGAGGAACACTGTCACGGCGGCAGCGAGTATTGCCGCCCCCACCGCGATCAGGGCGATCTGCCAGCCCGCCATCCCGACCGCGGCGGCAGCGTGCGTGTAGTGCGGTGACGGGGCCACGGGCACGTAGCGTGGGTGCAGGCCAGGAGCCGGCACGCTGGCGAGGGCAGCGGGCGCGACCGCAATGGCCGTCCCGAGGGCGGCGAGCACGGTCAGGATGCGAACGACGCGGCCGATGTAATGGGTTTGGTTCATGACGTTTCCTTCCATGCAGGCTGGAGCTGGTCACTGCCTGCGGGTTGCAGCCACCGAAGTGACGGACCTCAAGACTCTGTGTCTTGGCAGAGGCTGCAGGCACACGGCTGATACACATCAGGCCCAGCCGCCATCACACCGGCCGGGGCAAGGCGCGGCGGGCGGACGGCTCAGCGGGGCTGGGCCGCCGGGGCCAGCGTCGAGACGACGCTGGTGAGCTGCTCCGAGGCGGCCCAGAGGCGCCGGGCCAGGGTGGGGTCCTGGGCGGCGGCCGAGCGGGAAATGAGCTCGGCTCCGCCGCGCATGTGGGCGAGGTGGCGGGGCCGGCGAAGCTGTCGCCGGGGACATCGGCGACCGCGGCGAACAGGACAGGGAGGGCGCCGTGGTTGGCGTCCTGGGCCACAAAGCGGAGCAACGGCGCCCAGGCGGCGTCGGCCAGGCCGCGTGGGCCGTCATGCTGGTAGATCGGGGTGTTGACCAGGCCGGGGTGCGCGGCCATGGCCTTGACCAGGGAACCGGCCGCGGTCAGGCGGCGCTGGAGTTCGGCGGTGAACAGCAGGTTGGCCAGCTTGGAGTCGTTGTAGGCGCGGGACCGCCGGTAGGGCCGGCGTTCCCAGTTGAGGTCGTCGAAGTCCAGCTGGGCCAGCCGCTCGGCCTGGGAGGCCACGGTCACGACCCGGCCGGTGACCTGCTCCAGCAGCAGGTTGGCCAGGGCGAAGTGACCCAGGTGGTTGACGCCGAAATCCGACTCGAAGCCGTCGGCGGTACGGGTCAGGGTCCGCTCAGACACGCCCGCGTTGTTGACCAGCAGGTTGATCGGGCCGTCCCAGGCGGCCGCGGACGCCCGCACCAAGTCCAGCGAGGCCAGGTCCAGCGGGCGGACCTCGGTCCGGCCGGAAATGGTGGCCGCGACCGCCTGGCCCTTGGCCGGGTTACGTACGGCCAGCACCACCCGCGCGCCCGCGCCAGCCAGAGCGTGCGCCACCGACTGGCCAACGCCGCTGCTGGCCCCGGTCACGATTGCCGTCTGCCCAGTCAGGTCGGGCAGTTCAACGCCATAAAAAGTAGACATGGGAAACAATGTAGTCAGTGACTACTATGCTGTCAATGACAACATCCAGGCATGATCACAGCTAGGATCGCGGGCATGGCGGACCGTCCTTACCATCACGGCCATCTGCGGGACACGCTGCTGGCCGAGGCCGAGCGAACGCTCCGGGAGCAGGGGGTCGAGCAACTGTCCCTCCGCGACCTGGCCCGCCAGGTCGGCGTCAGCCACGCCGCCCCGCGCCGCCACTTCGCCGACCGGCAGGCGCTGCTGAACGCGCTGGCCGGGGCCGGGTTCGCCCGGCTGGCCGACGAGGTGGCCGCGGCCATTGAGGCCGCGGGCCCGGACTTCCGGGCCCGGCTGCGGGCCACCGGCGCGACCTACGTGCGGTTCGCGACCGAGGATCCGGCCCTGATGGAACTGATGTTCACGGCCAAGAGCGCGCACCCGCCCGGCGAACCAGCGGCGGCGTCGGGCGAGGTGGCTGCGTCGGGCGAGGTGGCGGGGGGAGCCGGGCGCCTGTTCACCATCGTGGGCGAGCTGATCAGGGAGGGCCAGCGGACCGGCCAGCTACCGGCGGGAGATCCCGAACGGCTGCGGCTGCTGTTCATGGCGACCGCGCGGGGCATCGCCGGGATGGTCACCCCGGGCCAGCCCGGGGCCGGGCAGGCCGACGGCCTCATCGACGGCGCGGTCGCGCTGTTCACCCGGGGCGGCCGCTGACCGCCTGCGGGCGCGGCTAGCCTTCGGGCTGGTCGGCGGCCATTTCGTCCAGCAGTTCCAGCACCTCGTCCGGGGACAGGTCCTCCAGCTCGACGGCGTAGCCGGGCGGGACGATCGCGGCCAGCCGCTCACCGTCCCTGGTGAGGTAGACGACCTCGCCGTGAGCGGCGGCCTCGGCCGCGGCGGCGATCTCCTCGGGTACCTGCTCAACCGGTATCTCGCGCACGGCCCGACTGTACGCCGGGCCCGGCCCGGCGTGGTCAGAGGCCGAGCAGGCGGGCCGCGGTGCCGCCGACGATGGCGTCGCGGTCGGCCGCCGGAAGCTGCAGGGCCTCGATGCGGTCGACGGGGTCGGTGACGCCCATGTCGAAGGGGTAGTCGGTGCCCAGCAGGACGTGGCCGGCGCCGGTCACCGACAGCAGGCGGGACAGTGCGTCGCCGGTGTAGACGAGCGAGTCGAAGTACAGGGTGTCCAGGTAGGCGCTGGGCGGCCGGTCCATCGTGCGGGACTCGGGGCGGACCTGGTAGGCGTGGTCGGCCCGGGCCAGGTAGTGCGGGAAGTAGCCACCGCCGTGGGCGGCGCAGATGCGCAGGCCCGGGAACCGGTCCAGCACCCCGCCGAACACCAGGTGGTGCAGCGCGACGGTGGTCTCGGCGGGCTGGCCAACGATGTTGCCGAGGTAGGCCGGGGCCAGCCGGGAGCCCAGGCTGCAGCCCCACGGGTGGATGAACACGAACGAGCCGAGCTGCTCGGCGGTGGCCCAGAACGGGTCCAGGTCGCGGTCGGACAGGTCCTTGCCGGCCACCGAGGTGGAGATCTCCACGCCGCGCAGGCCGAGCTCGGTGTGCGCCATCCGCAGCTGGTCGGCGGCCAGCTCCGGATGCTGCAGGGCGACCGTGGCCAGGCCGGTCAGCCGGTCCGGCTGCTGGGCGACGGTGTTCGCGATCTGCTCGTTGGCGGCGGCCACGATGTCGTTGGCCAGCAGCGCCTCGGCCCAGTAGTGGTACAGGGTCGGCACCACGCTGAGCGCGTGAATGTCGACTCGCGCGGTGTTCATGGCATCCAGCCGCGCGCTCAGGTCGTCCAGCAGCGGCCGGTAGCTGGTCTGCATGAGCTCGATGTTGTGCTTGATCGACTCGGCGCCGAACGTCGCGAACTGCTCGGCCTGCTCGGCGGCCAGGCCGGGCTGGCCCTCGACCAGCGCTGCGACGGCGGGCACGTCGAGGTGGGCGTGCACGTCGATGACGGGGACGCTCACGGGGCCACGCACCGGTTGTGCTGGGTGCCCAGGCTGGCGGTGCCGCCGGTGATGGTGGCCTCCATGACGTCGCCGGGCTGCAGGTAGCGGCCGTAGTGGGCGCCGTTGCCGGCCGGTGAGCCGGTGAGCAGCAGGTCGCCGGGGCGCAGCGGGGTGATCGCGGAGACGTGCGCGATCAGCTCGGGCACGCCGAAGATCATGTCGGCGGTCGTCTCGTCCTGCATGATCTGGCCGTTGAGCTTGAGCGTGACCCGCAGGTCAGCCGGGTCGGGCACGAACGGCGCGGGCACCAGCCAGGGGCCCAGGGGCAGGAACGTCGGGGAGTTCTTGCCCGCCAGCCAGTCGGTGCCGAGCCCCGGCATGTCCGGCCGGAACACCCGGTCCCGGGTGGTCAGGTCGTTGGCGATCACGTAACCGGCCACGTGGCGCAAAGCGTCCTCGGCTGAGACCCGGTAGGCCTCGACGCCGATGACCACCCCCAGCTCCAGCTCCCAGTCGTGCTGGGTGCCGATGCCGGGCAGCAGCACGTTGTCGTCCGGGCCGCAGATGGCCGAGGCCAGGCCGATGAACACGTACGGGGTGCCATGGGCGGCCCGTTCCTCCATCAGCGCGGTGGCCTCGCGGTGGGTGGCCTCGGCGTCCTCGTCGCCCTTCTCGGCGGCCGCCGCCGTCATCAGCTGGACCACGTGGGTCTTGTAATTGGCGCCGCTCTGGAAGATCTGCCCGGGCCGCAGCGGGGCCAGCCGGGTGAACTCGCTGACCGGCCGGACCAGCTCGGCCCAGCGCCGGCCGGCCCGGGCCTCGTCGACCGCGTCACCGAGCAGCTTGAGGTTGGCCGGCCAGTCGGCCAGCAGCGCGTCCAGGTCCGGCGCGGCCGGGAGCAGGGCGGCCAGCGGGGCGACCTCGGACCCGGTGACCACCCCGGTGAAGTCGTCGGCCCGGGGCCCGAAGTCGGTGTGCGCGCGGAATCGTCCCAGCGCATAAGGAGTACCAGCGGCCATGATCACGATCCTAGGCAGGACACGGGGCGCACGGGAACGGCATCCCGTGGATGAGGAGTATCGACACTGTTGATAGTTAGACGCTGCTGACAGTCAGAGGTTGGCGGCCAGGGTGGTCACGCACTCGCGCAGCCAATGGTGAGCCGGGTCGTTGTGGAAGACCGGGTGCCAGAACATCGTCTCGGCGATCGGCTGCAGCGGCACCGGCGGCTCCAGCACCCGCAGCTCGCGGCGGACCGGGGTGCTGCTGACCAGCCGCTCGTGCACGAACGCGAACAGCGACGTGCCGGGCAGCAGCCACGGCACCAGCGTGAAGCTGAGGGTGGACAGGGCCACGTGGGGCTCGATGCCGAGCTGGGCCAGCTGGATGTCGACGAAGGCGGGGCCGCCCGTGTTCGCGTTGTACTTGACGTAACGGAGCTGGGTCAGCTGCTCCCGGTCCAGGGTGTCCCCCACCTCACGGTGCTGGTTCCACACCGCGGCCACGTAACGGTCGGTGAACAGGGTGCGCTGCGGCAGCTGCCGCATGCCGGCCGACGCGATCTCGCGCGGCATGATGACCAGGTCGACCTGGGCCCGTTCGAGCGACACGTCGGTCGCGGTGGACACTGGGACCACGTTGACGGCGACCCCCGGCGCCTCCCGGTACAGCCGTTCCAGCAGCGGCCGGAGCAGGATCAAGGTCACGTAGTCGCTGGCCACCATCGTGAACGTGCGCTGGTCGGTGGCCGGGTCGAAGTGCGGGCTGGTCGCCAGCAACTGCTCCAGGCCGGTCAGCACGGCGTGCACCGGCTTGACCAGCGACTGGCCGAGCGGGGTGAGCTCGTGCACCCGGCCGCTGCGGACCAGCAGCGGGTCGCCGAACAGCCGCCGCAGCCGGGCCAGGGCCGCGCTCATCGCCGACTGGCCGATGCCCACCGACTCGGCCGCCCGGGTCACGTGCCGCTGCTCCAGCAGCGCGTTGAGCGGCACGATCAGGTTCAGGTCCATCCGCCGCACCGTCTCGGGAACGTCCATGCCAAGATCATTCCCTTTCCGCAATTAAATATCGACACCATCGATGATGAGCATCGCAGATTGGTGCTGTCGCCGGACCGGCTCGCGGTTTAGCGTCCTGGACTAAGGACATGCGCCGTGGCATGGGAGGCCTGGCATGAAGGTTCTGGTCGTGGGCGCGGGCATCGGCGGGCTGGGCGCGGCGATCGCGCTGCGCGAGCGCGGGTTCGCGGTGGACGTGGTGGAGATCAAGCCGGAGCTGTCCGTCTACGGGGTGGGCATCAACCAGCCGGCCAACAGCCTACGGGCGCTGCGGGCGATGGGCGTGCTGGACGAGATCATCGCGGCCGGCTGCCAGTACGACCACACCGACTTCTACGCGGCCGACGGCGAGCTGATCGTGCACGTGCCCAGCGTCATGGGCGGCGACGTCCCCGCCAACAGCGCGCTGTCCCGGCTCAACCTGCACAAGATCCTGATCGCCGGGGCGGAGCGGCACGACGTCAAGATCAACTACGGCACGACGATGGAGCGGTTCACCGACACCGGCCGGGCCGTGGACGTGCAGTTCACCGACGGCCGCCAGGAGTCCTACGACCTGGTGGCCGCCTTCGACGGGATCAAGTCGGCCACCCGCCGGACCGTGTTCGGCCGCGGGCAGGACGCGGTCTACTCGGGCTTCGGGGTGTTCCGGGTGACGCTGCCGCGACCGTCCTACGTGGACGGGGTGCGGGTCTACCAGGCTCTCGGGGTCAAGGCCGGGTACATCCCGCTCAGCGCCATGACCATGTACATGTTCGTGGTCACCCCCGACCCTCAGGGCGTCAGCCACCGCCCGGAGGACTTCGCGGCGATCCTGAAGGAGCGGATGGCGCCGTTCGGGGCGCTGCCCGGTGAGGTCCGCGAGGCCCTGCAGGCTACCGACGACATCGTGTACAGCCCGATCTCCGACGTGCTGCTGCCGCTGCCGTGGTTTTCGGGCCGGGTCGGGATCCTCGGCGACGCCGCCCACGCCTGCGCGCCGCACCTGACCCAGGGGGCGGGGATGGCGCTGGAGGACGGGCTGGTGCTGGCCGACTGCCTGGACGCCGGCGGATCCCTGGACGAGCGGCTGCGGGCGTTCGAGCAGCGCCGGTTCCCGCGTGCGCGGCTGGTCCAGGACGTCTCCCGCGGCATCTTGCAGGCCGAGATGAGCATCAACGCCGACAACTACGAGGCGTCGGTGCAGGGCATGCGCGAGCACCTGGTGGAGCAGACCCATCAGGTCGAGGCGGTCCTGAACCAGCCCGCCTGACCCCTGGCCCTGCCCGCCTGGCTTCTGAGAGAAGAGTGGAGTCTCCCGTGACCGCAACCTCGTTCGATCCGGCCGATCTGGACGCCGCCGTCCCGCCGCCGCCCCGGCCCGGGCCGCCGCTGCCTCCGGCCATCAAGCCCGCGACGGTGCCCGCCTCCGAGGTGGCCCGGCGCTCGCCGATCACCCACGTCCGCTACGTGGCGCTGGCCACCGAGGACCTGGCCGCGACGGTCGCGTTCTACGAGGGCATCTGGGGCCTTTACCAGGTGGGCAGCGACGGCGACGTGGTGTTCCTGGGCGCGGTCGGCAGCCCGGAACCCTACGTGGTCCGGGTCCGCCGGGCCAGCGAGCGCCGCACCGACCTGATCGCGTTCGGGGCCCGCGACCGCGCGGCCGTGGACGGCCTGGCCGCCCAGCTCGGCTCGGACCGCGTGCGCATCGCGGCCGAACCCGGCACGCTGGTGCTGCCCGGCGGTGGCTACGGGTTCCGGTTCTTCGACCCGGACGGGCGGCTGGTCGAGGTGTCGGCCGACGTCGCGGCCAAGCCGTTCCGCGAGGTAGAGCCGGGCGAGTCGGTGCCCCGCAAGCTCAGCCACGTCGTGATCAACTCACCGGACGCGCCGGGGCTGGTCGCGTTCTACGAGCGGTACTTCGGGCTGCGGCTGTCGGACTGGCTGGAGGACCGGATGGCGTTCCTGCGCTGCTCGGCCGACCACCACAGCCTGGCCATCGCGGCCGGCCCGGTCGCGGGGCTCAACCACGTGTCGTTCGAGATGCGGGACATCGACGAGTACATGCGCGGCACCGGCCGGATGGTGCGGCACGGGCACGCGCCGCTGTGGGGTCCCGGGCGGCACAGCTCCGGCGACAACGTGTACTCCTACTTCGCCGGGCCGGACAACTTCGTGGTCGAGTACACCACCGCGCTGGAGCGGATCGCCGACGAGGACGCCTGGGTGCCGCGGGTCTGGCCCGCCTCGCCCGAGTACGCGGACCGCTGGGGGACGGCCGGGCCGGGTGAAGACCTGTTCGCGCTGTGGCACCGCACTCCCCCGGAGCAGGGCCTGTGGGTACCGGCCCCGATCTGAGAGGCTGCGCCTATGAGTGCGAGTCGTCATGAGCACCCCGAGCTGGGGCCGCCGGAGCTGATCGAGGTCGCGGACCGGGTGTTCGCCTACATCCAGCCGGACGGGACCTGGTACATCAACAACACCGGGTTCGTGGCCGGCCGCGAGTCGGTGATCAGCGTCGACGCCTGCTCCACCGAGCGGCGCACCCGGGCCTACCGGGAGCGGATCGCCAGCGTGACCCCGGCGCCGGTGTCGATGCTGATCAACACCCACCACCACGGCGACCACACCTACGGGAACTTCGTGTTCTCCCCGGCCACGATCGTGGCCCAGGAGAACTGCCGGGCCGAGCTGCTGGCCTACGGGTTCCCCGGCAACACCGGGGTGTGGGAGCCGGTGGACTGGGGCGAGGTCACGGTGGCGCCGCCCAACCTCACGTTCGCCGACCGGGTGCGGCTGTGGTCGGACGACCGGCCGATCGACGTCAGCTACGTCGGGCAGGCCGCCCACACCTCCAACGACAGCCTGGTCTGGCTGCCCGAGCAGGAGGTCCTGTTCTGCGGTGACCTGCTGTTCAACGGGGGCACGCCGTTCCTGCTGATGGGCTCGGTGCGCGGCGCGATCGAGGTGCTCGAGTCGGTGGTGGCACCGATCCCGGCCCGGGTGATCGTGCCCGGGCACGGAGCGCCCTGCGACCACGCCCTGATCGGCACCGTCGTCGGCTACCTGCAGTTCGTGCTGGCCACCGCCCAGAAGGGGATCGACGCCGGGCTGTCGCCGCTGGACCTGGCGCGCGAGACCGGCCTCGGCGAGTACGACGGCTGGCTGGACCGCGAGCGGATCGTCGGCAACCTGCACCGGGCGTACGCCGACCTCGGGGCGGTGGACCAGGTCGACCTGCGGGGAGCGCTGGCCGACATGGTCACGTTCAACGGGGGGCAGCCGCTGTCGTGTTACGCCTGAGGCCGCACCAAATGTCATGAGTAAAAGTTCCTTGACTGCTGACAGCGCGACTGACTAGCGTCGCTGGGGGCGGCCGGACCGGCGCGCCCGGTGACGATCAGGAGCAGGTGGCCTGCGGTGGCGGTGGTGCGGGAGCGGCGGACATCCGGGTTCGCGGGAGCGGGCCTGGGCCTGGCCGTGCTGTCGGCGGGGACGTTCGGGACGTCGGGGACGTTCGCGGACGGGCTGATCCGGGCGGGCTGGAGCCCGGCGGCGGCGGTGACCGTGCGGATCTCGCTGTCGGCGGTGTTCCTGACCATCCCGGCGCTGATCTCGCTGCGGGGACGGTGGGCGCTGCTTCGGCGCGACGCCCCGCGGGTGGCGCTGTACGGGCTGCTCGCGGTGGCGGGCTGCCAGCTGTTCTACTTCAACGCGCTGGAACGGATCCCGGTCGGGGTGGCGCTGCTGCTCGAATACCTCGGCTCGGTGCTGGTGGTCGGCTGGGTGTGGCTGCGGCACGGCGAACGGCCGCGCGGCCTGACCGTGCTGGGCACGGTGGCGGCCATCGCCGGCCTGGTCATGGTGCTCAACCTGACCGGCTCTACCCACGTCGACCCGATCGGGGTGATGTGGGGGCTGCTGGCCGCCTGCGGGCTGGCCGCCTACTTCGTGATCTCGTCGGGAACGCCGGCAGCTACATCGGCCGGGGAGCCGGCCGAGCCGTTGCCGCCGATCGCGATGGCCTGGGGGGCGATGTGCGTGGGGGCGGTGGCACTGGCCGCGCTCGGGTTCACCGGGGCGCTGCCGCTGCACGCCAGCAGCGCCGACGTCAGCTTCCTGGGGTTGCGGGTCAGCTGGATCGTGCCGGTGCTCGGGCTGTCGCTGATCGCGGCGGTCATCGCGTACGTGGCCGGGATCGGGGCGGCCCGGCGGCTGGGAGCCAAGCTGGCCTCGTTCATCGGGATGACCGAGGTGCTGTTCGCGATCCTGTTCGCCTGGCTGGCGCTGGGCCAGCTGCCCACGCCGATCCAGTTCGTGGGCGGGGCGTTCATCCTGGCCGGGATCGCGCTGGTACGGGCCGGGGAGCGTTCCCCCGAAATTGAAAACGTGATCGAGGCTTCGGATGACGGGGAGGCGAGCCTGGTTTCGGGTAGGCCGCTAGGGTGATCGCGGACGAGCACCCGGCAACTGGGGAGCAGCGGTGAGCCAGACACCAAGCGGCGGCCAGTCCGGCGGCGCTGAGCCCGGCGGGATCCGCGCGTCGGACGCGGAACGCGACGCTACCGTGGAGCAGCTCCGGGACGCGGCCGGCGAGGGCCCGCTGACGCTGGAGGAGTTCAGCGACCGGATGGAGCAGGCCAGCACGGCCAAGACCCGCGCCGAGCTGGACCGGCTGGTCACTGACCTGCCGACCGGCGCTGCGGGCAGCCCGGCGCCGGGCGGGCGGGCGGTCGCGACCGGCGGGTCGGGCACGGCGACCTGGCACGTCTCCCCCATCGGGGGCCTGAACGTGTTCGGGCCGTGGCGGATGGGCCGCCATGTGGTGGTGATCAGCCTGATCGGCGGGGCAAAGCTCGACCTCAGCCAGGCCGAGCTGGCCGCCCGGGACGTCACCCTGACCCAGGTGTCGGTGATCGGCGGGGTGCGGGCCCGGATCCCGCTCGGGATCCGGGTGGACGCGTCGGGGCTGAGCATCCTGGGCGGTACCGAGGTGGAAGGCGCCCCCGATCCGGGGCCAGGCGCGCCCACCATTCACATCCGGGCGTTCTCGATCGTCGGCGGGATCCGGATCCGGCGCGGCAGCGGCCGGCGGTCCCGGGGCGGGCCGGGCCCGGCTGCGGGCGCGGGGTCAGGTTCGTCTCCGCTGGAGCGGCGGCTGGACCGGCGGGACGAGCGACGCGCCTGGCACGACGAGCGCCACGCGGACCGGCGGGCGGCGCACGATGAACGGCGCGCCTGGCGGGACGAGCGGCGCGGCGGGCGCTGGTAGCAGCGCCGGGCGGGACTACCCACGGCTGCGGCCGAGCAGCGCGCGCAGGCGGTCGGTTACCGCGCCGAGCAGCAGGCGGACCGCGCTGGGCGAGGCCGGAGGTCGTGACGGGCCGGTCTCGCCGGTGCGGGCGGCCTGCTCGACGGCGGCCGCGAACTGCTCGAACAGGCGGCGGCTGACGTCGCCGGCCAGCGCGCGGCCGAATTGGGCGATGCGGCCGGTCAGGTAGACGCGGGCTTCGGCGGTGAGGCGGCAGCCCGGCTCGCCGCCCGCGCCATCGGCGCTGTCGCCGCCGTCGTGGCCGGCCGGATCGGCCCGGACCGTGATCTCGGCCTGGGTCTGCGCGCCGCCGGCGTCCCGGCCCTGGGCGATGACCTGAAGAGCCCGCGTCTCCTGGTCGCGGCCAATGACCTGAGCCAGGCCTTCGAACGAGAGCCGCACCGGGCCCACCCCGACGCGGGCCCGGCCGCGGTAACGGTCGCCGCCCAGGTCCTCGGTCAGCTCGGCGCCGGGCAGGCAGCGCGCGACCAGGTGCACGTCGGCCAGGACCTGCCACACCTCGGCCGGGGAAACGGCCAGCGTGCTGGCCACCGTGGTGGTGAAGGTGGGCGGGCCCGCGGGCAGGGTGATGTTGGCCGGCACCGGCCCCTCTCCGGCTGGCTCCGGTCCGGCCCCGGCCGCCGCGGGCTGGGCTGAGGGCGGGGCGGAGGAGGCACCGAGGCTGACTGAGCCTCTGCCACCAGGGAACACCCGGGCAGAGGAGCGAGCCCGGGCGGTGGGTCCGCCGGGACCAGCGACGCAGTTGCCGGGGGCGGGCAGGCCGCCGTCCCGGTACTCGGCGGCCACCTCGCCCACCGCGGTCAGGATGTTCCGGTAGCCGGTGCAGCGGCACAGCACGCCGGACAGCTCGGCCGGCAGCTCGCCGTCGGGCACGTCCGGCCGCCGGGACAGCAGGTCGTAGGCGCTGAGCAGGAACGCCGGCGTGCAGAAACCGCACTGCAGGGCGTGCCGTTCGCCGAACGACCGCTGCAGCGGATGCAGCTCTCCGGGCCGGCTCAGACCCTCGACGGTGACGACCTCGGCCCCGTCCAGCTGGCAGGCGAACAGCAGGCAGGACCGGCTGGCCTGGCCGTCCACCAGCACGGTGCACATGCCGCACACGCCGTGCTCGCAGCCCAGGTGGGTGCCGGTCAGCCCGAGATGGTCCCGGAGCGCGTCAGCCAGCGTGACCCGGGGCGGCAGCCGCAGCCGGACGGGCTCGCCGTTGACGGTCAGCACGGTCTCGGCCAGCTCGCCCGCCTCGACGCGGGTGACATCAGCCTCGGTCATGATCGCTCTCCTCGGCCTGGCGGAGCGCCGCCGCCAGTTCCTGGGCCGCGAGGGCGGCCAGCAGCCGCCGCCGGTAGCCCGCCGACGCATGCACGTCCCCGCCAGTGTCCACGATCTCGGCGGCCAGGCCGGTCAGCGGGCCGGTGAGCCGGTCCTGGTCTGGATCACCGTCGATCAGCGCGGTGACGTCCCGGACGACCGGCCGGTCGGACACGCCGAACGCCGCGATCACCGCCTGGCGAGGGGACCGGCGGACCCGGACGGCCACGCCGGCCAGCGCGAAGTCTCCGTGCCGGCGGGCGAATTCCGCGAACCCGAACCCCTCCCCCGGTCTCGCCACCGGGAACCGCACTGCCGTCAGCACCTCGTCGGGCTGCAGCGCGGTGGTCATGGCCCCGGTGAAGAACTCCCGGGCAGCCACCGCCCGCCGCCCAGCCGGGCCGGCCACCTCCAGCATCGCGTCCAGGCAGGCGGCCACCGCGGGCAGCTCGGCGGCCGGGTCTGCGTGCGCCAGGCTGCCGCACACCGTGCCCCGGCTGCGCAGCTCCCGGTGCCCGACCCAGGGCAGCGCCAGACACAGCAGCGGGACCGCCGCGGCCCGTTCATCGTTTTCAACCTGGCGCTGCCGGACGGCCGCCGCCACGCGCAGGCTCCCGGGCGCACCACCGGCCCGCTCCAGGCCGAGCTCGCCCAGGCCGGCCACGCCGTTGATGTCGACCAGTACCGACGGCCGGGCCAGCCGCATGGCCAGCACCGGGACCAGCGACTGACCGCCCGCCAGGACCTTGCCGTCACCATCGGCCCGGGCCAGCTCGGCCACGGCGGCCTCCACCGTGGCCGGCCGCGCGTAGGCGAACGGGGCGGCCTTCACCGGCTCCCCCGCGGCGGCATCCGGCCCATGGTCAGCGGCCTTCGAAGGCGGGCGCGCGCTTGTCGGCGAAAGCGTGCACGCCCTCGGTGAAGTCGTGGCTGGAACGGAGCATCGCGTAGGCCTTACGTTCCAGCTCGATGCCGGTGTAGAGCGGGCCGTCGAGGCCGCGGTCCAGCACCTCCTTGGCCGTGCGCAGAGCCAGCGGCGAAAAGCCCAGCAACGAGCCGGTGAGGTCGGCGGCCTCCGCTTCCAGTTCCCTGGCATCGGCGGCTACCTGCGCGACCAGACCCCAGTCGGCCGCCCTGGCCGCACCGATCCGGGCGCCGGTCATCACGTGGTACTTGGCCCGGCTCAGCCCGATCAGCCGGCCCAGCCGCTGGGTACCGCCGCTGCCCGGGATCATGCCGAGCCGCATCTCCGGCAGCGCGAACTCACTGCGCTCAGTGGCCAGCCGGATGTCGGCCGACAGCGCCAGCTCCAGGCCGACGCCGAAGCAGTAGCCATCAACCAGAGCGATCACCGGTTTGGGGCTGCGGGCGGGGGCGGTGATGTTGTGGCCGAGGTCGGTGAAGTCGGCCGGCTCGACCTCGAGGAAGCCCGCGATGTCGCCGCCGGATGAAAAGTGCTCGCCCGCCGAGCGGATGACCACCACGGCCACCCGGGGGTCGTTGTCGATCTCGGCGAAACGCTCGGCCATCTGCTGCCGCATCGCCCACGTGATCACCGTGTACTTGCCGTGGTCCAGGGTGAGGTCGGCCACCCGGCCGTCGTGGCTGTAGCCGAGCCGGATTTGCCCGCCGGTCAATGCCATCGTTACGAGTCCTCCTCCACGGCCGGGTCGGCCGACATCAGTTCGTGCAGCACGTTGCCGTGCACGGGCAGGGCGCTCAGGTCCAGGCCGAGCGGGGCGAGCGCGTCGGCCACGGCGTTGGCCAGCGCGGCCGGGACACTCATGCTGCTGCCCTCGCCGCAGCCCTTGGCGCCCAGCCGGGTGAACGGCGACGGAGTCTCCACGTGGTCACTGACCAGCGGGAACGACAGCTCGGCGGCGGTCGGGCACAGGTAGTCGAGGAACGTGCCGGCCACCGGCTGGCCGGTCGCGGCGTACCGCAGCTCCTCCATCAGCGCGCCCCCCACCGCGTGCGCGATCGCGCCATGCACCTGGCCGTCGAGCAACGCGGGGTTGAGGATGGTGCCGGCGTCGTGGACGGTCGACAGCTTCTCGATGGTGATCGCCAGCGTGCGCTGGTCGATCCGGCAGGCCACCACGTCGGTCACGAACCCGTAGCAGAGGCTGGAGTTGATCTGGTCGTCCGGGCTGGGCGACTTGGCCTGCGGCGGGGTGAACGCCGCCTCCGCGTACAAGCTGGCGGGTACGCCGCCGGGCAGTGCCCCCGGGTCCCAGTGGACCAGGCCCGCCGCCCGGCGGAACGGCACCGCCCGGTCCGGCTCGTCCCGGCCGCGCACGGTTCCGCCGGCCAGTTCAAGGTCGTCCGGTGCGACCCCCAGCATCACCGCGGCCGCCTGCCGGAGGGTGCCCGCGATCCGGTCCGCCGCTTCGGCCAGCGCGCTGGTCAGCAGCGGCGCGAACCGCGATGAGTAGCTGCCGGAGGTCACCGTCCACGGCGTGGTCGCCGTGTCCATCTGCACCACCGGGTTCACCTGTTCGAGCGGCAGGCCGAGCCGGTCCGCGACCACCTGGCGGGCCACGGTGGCGTGTCCCTGGCCCTGCGGGACCGTGCCCAGCAGGACGGTGACAACGCCGTTCAGGTCCACGCTGACCCGAACGTGCTCAGTCGAGCCGGACTTGCCCAGCCCGCGGGCCCGGTCGCTGGCGGGGGTGGCCAGACCTACGTAGCCGATGTTGGTCGCGGACGGGTCCACCACCGCGGCGATCCCGACCCCGTAGTAATCGCCGCTCGCCCGCACTTCCTCCTGCCGGGCCCGCAGGGCCTGGTAGTCCGCGTTCTTCAGGGCCAGGTCGAACGCTTCCCGGTACTGGCCGGAGTCGTACACCCCGCCGCTGGGGGTGCGGTACGGGAACTCTCCGGCGCCGACCAGATTGCGCCGCCGCAGCTCGGCCGGGTCGAGGCCGGTGCGGGCGGCGATCTGGTCGATCAGCCGTTCCAGGCCGAAGTACAGCTGCTGACCGCCGAACCCGCGGTTGAGCCCGGTCGGCATCTTGTTCGTCACCACCGCCCGGGCGCGGATCGACACGGCGGGGATGCGATAGGCGCCGGTGATGTTGCCGAAGCACCGGTACAGCGTGCTCGGCTCGGGCGGGCGCAGATAGGCGCCGACGTTGTCCACCAGATCGGCCCGCAGCGCAGTGATCGTGCCGTCGGCGCGGACGGCGGCCTCGAACCGCATGATCCGGTCCGCGCCGGCCGAGGAGGCCAGCAGGTGCTCGATGCGGTCCTCGGTCCAGCGCACCGGCACCCCGGCGTGCTTGCTGGCCAGCGCGATCAGCGCCACGTAGGGGTAGATACCGGCCTTGATGCCGAAACTGCCGCCGATGTCGGCGGGCACGTGCAGACGCAGCCGGGACACTGGCAGCCCGAGCGCGCCCGCCAGCACCGGCACCATGGAAAACGGCCCGTGGAAGTTGGCCCAGGCTTCCACCGACGGCCCGGTCCCGCCCGGCCCTTCGATGCCGTCCTGCCAGCCGGCCACCACCGAGTAGCACTCCATCGGCATCGAGGAGTAGCGGGGGAAGCTGAAGTCGCCACCGATCACGTGGGCGGCGGCGGCGAACGCCTCGTCCACCGGGCCGAACGTGAACGTGCGATCGGTGGCCACGTTGCCGTCCGCGTCTTCGTGAAGCCGCGGGGCACCCGGATCGAGGGCGGCGGCGGTGTCGGTGACCGCAGGCAGCAGCTCGTAGTCCACGTCGACCAGTTCGGCGGCGTCCTCGGCCAGGTACCGGTCGGTCGCCACCACCACCGCGACCGGCTCGCCGACGAAACGGGCCCGGTCCACCGCGGCTGCGTAGTAAGGCATCGGCGTCCTGACCGACAACGGGAACGGCCGCATCCCGGCCCTGACCTCCTCGGGCCCGATGACCGCGGCCACCCCGGCCGCGGCCAGGGCGCGGCTGGTGTCCACGCCGCGAATCCGGGCGTGCGGGTGCGGGCTGCGCACGATCGCCGCGGTCAGCGCGCCCGGCAGCGGATCAAGGTCGTCCAGGAACTGGCCGCGGCCGGTGAGCAACGGCCCGTCTTCCACCCGGGGAGTGACCCGGGCACCAGTGAACCCGCGCGGCCCGGTCATCGCCTGGTCCTCTCGTGGCCGGTCACGGCGTGACCTCGGCCAGCGCGGTGAAATGGCCGTCGACCAGTTCGCGGCGCAGGATCTTGCCCACCGCTGAGGTGGGGATGCGGTCGACCGCGACCAGGCGCTTGGGGCGCTTCAGCGACGGCAGCCCGGACCCGGCACGGGCGAACCCGTCCACCTCGGTCAGCGCCAGGCCCGGCTCCAGTCCGGCCCGCGGCACGACGAACGCGGTGACCGCGTGGCCCCACCGGTCGTCCGGCAGGCCGGCCACCACCACGTCGGCCACGGCCGGGCAACGGGCCAGCGCGTCCTCGATCTCGCCGGGGTAGATGTTCTCACCGCCGGACACGATCATGTCGTCGACGCGGCCTGCCACCCACAGGTCGCCGTCCTCGTCGGCGGTGGCCAGGTCACCCGGGAAGTACCAGCCGCCGCGGATGGTCTTGACGTCGGCGTCCGGCCGCCGCCAGTAACCGCCGAACGCTTCCGGGCTGGTCATGCTCACCGCGATCTGGCCCTGCGTACCGGGAGCGGCCAGCACATCCGGCGGCGCGCCGGGCTCCGGGTCGACCAGCCGGACCCGGGAAAACACACCCGCCCGGCCCGCGCAGCCGGGCTTGGCGGCGGCGTCCGGCCCGATGGTGAACGTGTAGATCTCGGTGCTGCCGAAGTGATTCACGAACACGTCCGGGCGCAGCGTCCCGGCCAGATCCTGAGCCAGGGCGGGCGTCATGGCCGCCCCCGCGTAGGCCAGCCGCCGCACGCTGGACGCCTCTCCCAGGCGTCCTGTCCGCAGCAGCGACCAGTACACGGTGGGCACCAGGTACAGGGACGTCACCCCGTGCCCGGTGATCAGCTCGAGCGACCGGGCCGCGTCGAACTGGGTCTGCGGCACCCACGTCCCGGCGACCGCGATGCTGGCCAGCAGCGTGCGCAGGCCCATGGTGTGGAACATCGGCATCACCCCGAGCGTGACCTCGCCCGGGCGCTGCTGGGTCTGGATGACGTGCGCGACGGCGGCGGCGTGCTCCGCGCCGTGGCTTCGCGGGACTCCCTTGGGGCGGCCGGTGGTGCCCGAGGTGTAGAGCATCACGCTCAGGTCCCTGTCGTCTAGGGCCGGGACGGACGCCGGCAGCGCGCCGTCCGGCTCCGCGTCCGCCAGGGCACCGAGGTCCGCGGCGCCCCCGGGCAGCCCGGACGGGGCCCCGAGATAGGCAAGGTCGTGGCGGGCCCCGGCCGTTCCCCGTGCTTCGCCCAGGACGCTGACGGTCGTCTCGTTCCCGATCACCAGGCTGGGGGCGGCGTCGGCTAGGCAGTGCCCGAGCTCGGCCGGGCCGAAGCGGGTGGACAGCGGCACCGAGACCGCACCGAGCTTCTGGACCGCGAGGTGCAGCCGGGCCACGGGTTCGCCGCCTGCCAGCAGGAAGGCCACCCGGTCCCGGGGGCGCACGCCCAGCCGGCCGAGCGCCCGGGCGAGCTGATTGGTGCGGGCGTCCCATTCGCGGTAGGTGACGGGGTCAGGACCGCCGACCGCGACCCGATGGGGATAGCGTTCCGCGGTCCAGGTCAGCATCTGCGCCACGTTCATCGCGCTGCACCACCTCTGCGGGCTGAGGGCTCTGCGGGCCCGCGGCTCTGGCCACTGGGGCCGGCCAGGCCGTACCCTACGAACAAGACCATCCGAAACAGACTATTTTGAACGTAGAATCAGGATGCCCGCTGTGTCAACCGGCCGCTTGTCGAACACCTCCTACGTCGTGCTGGGCATGATCGGCCTGCGCGGCCCCTCCACGCCGTACGACCTCAAGCACGGGATAGGCCACTCGGTGGGGTATTTCTGGCCTTTCCCGCACGCGCAGCTCTACGCGGAGCCGGAGCGGCTGGAGCGCATGGGGCTGCTGGCCGTGCAGTCCGAAGACACCGGCCGGCGGCGCAAGGTCTACCGGCTGACCAACGCGGGCCGCGTGGCCCTGCGAGACTGGCTGGCCGCGCCCACCAACGTGCATTTCCAGATGAGGGACGTGGCCGAGCTCAAGCTGTTCTTCAGCGAGCTGGGCGACCCGGCTGACGTGCCCCGGCTGGCGCGTGAGCAGGTGGCCCAGCACGAGCACCGGATTCGTGAGTACGAGCAGATACAGGGCCGGTTCGGCAACCTGCCCGCGGTGGCCAAGCGGATGGTCACACTCCGGCTCGGGCTCGAGATGGAGCACGCGGCGCTCCGGTTCTGGCAGTCGCTGGCGGAGGAGTCATCGGCGGAGGAGCCGAATGAGCTCGTTTTGCCGAAGATCGCGATGCCGTGAAACATCCGTGAAACGAAGGGCTTTGACGGATGACGCGGGCGGCCGTTTAAATCCGCTCGTATATTTATTCCGGGTGAATGGGCTTGACGCGTCAGCAGCCTAAAGGCAGTGTGGCACGATTTCCGCTCCCAATTTGGATACGAAAGTCTTGCCGGTGGGCTGATGGTCTTTCCTTTCAGGACCGGCTCCTGGTCAGTCTTTCCTGGCGACGCCGCCGATGATGCCGTGGGTAACCACTGGGGGTTCGTCGGCGTCGTCCGGGCGCCATTCGGCCAGCGGGACGAGGCCGGGCTCGATCAGCGTCCAGTCAGCGAACCATTCCCGCACCACGCCGGCCTCCCGCCAGTAACCGGTGCCGAGCTGGTCGTGCATGATGCGCTCGACCTCCTGGACCAGCTGGGTCTCCCCCGGGTGCTCCGGCCCGGGCTGGGCGAAGCTGGAGATGACCAGGTAGCTGCCCGGGACCAGCGCATCCCGCAGCGTGGCCATGATCCCGCCCGGGTCGTTCTTGTCGTCCACGTGGTGCATGACCGCGGTCAGCAGCAGGCCGACCGGCTTGCCGAAATCCAGGAAGCCCTGGATTTCCGGGTGGTCGAGGATCTCCTCCGGTCGCCGCACGTCGGCGGTGACGACCTCGGTGGTGACCGCGTCGGCGAGCAGCGCCTGGCCGTGGATGTGGACGACCGGGTCGTTGTCCACGTACATGGTGTGGACCGACGGGTTGAGCTCGTGAGCGATCTCGTGCACGTTGCCGGCGGTGGGCAAGCCCGAGCCGATGTCCAGCAATTGAGTAATCCCCGCCTCGCCGACCAGGTAGCGGACGGCCCGGCGGAGAAAGGCCCGGTTACCGCGCGCGATGGTCGCCGCGGCCGGTGTCACCCGCAGAACGGAGTCGACGACCTGGCGGTCGGCTGCGAAATTGTCCTTGCCGCCCAAGAAGGCGTCGTAGACCCGGGCGATGTTAGGCGACCGGGCGTCGACGCCGGGGGGTGGATACTTGCTAAAGGGGCGGAAAGGATCCTCTCCGGCCACTCAGGCCTCCATTTTAGTTAGCAACGGCCCTCCCGACCTGAGGGAAACTTTAGCCTGAAAATTGCAGCGGCAAGCGCCTTGCCGTGTCGTTTTTTGAGAAATAAATCCGTGTGTCCACTGCCGTCCGGACACTTATGACGGCCGATCCAGACAGCGGGAGAAGAGGACCCTTGCAATACCCGTCAGCCAGGGTTAAAGGCGCAGGCGACGGCCAGACTGGCGGGATGCGAGTGACCGGGGTGGACGCCTGCCGGGGCGGGTGGGCCTGCGTCGAGCTCGACGTGGCCGAGGACGGGGGGCGGGATACGGCCGCGGTGACGGTGCGGGTGGCGGGGTCGCTGGCGGAGGTGCTGGCCGGGACGGCGGCCGGGCAGGTGGTCGGGATCGACATGCCGCTGGGGCTGGCGGCCGATGGGTGGCGGACCGCGGACGGCGAGGCCCGGCGGCGGCTGGGGGCGCGGCGCAGCTCGATCTTCGCGATACCGCCGGCGGCGGTGTGGGAGCAGCCGGACTACCAGTCGGCGCTGGCGGTGTGCCGGCGGCTGACCGGGCAGGGGTTCAGCGTCCAGGCCTGGGGGCTGCGCGGCAAGCTGCGGGAGGCGGGCGAGTACCGCCTGCACGCCCGCCTGCGGCTGTACGAGGTGCACCCGGAGCTGTCGTTCGCGGCCATGGCGGGCGCGCCGCTGGCCGAGCCCAAGAGCCGGGCCGCCGGCCAGACATTGCGCCGGTCGGTGCTGGCATCGGCCGGGCTGGTTCTCCCCGGCGACCCGGCGTGGCGGCGGGCCACGGTCGACGTGCTGGACGCGGCGGCGGTGGCCTGGACCGCGCGCCGGATCGCCCGGGGGCAGGCGGTGGTGCTGCCGGATCCGGCGCAGACCGGCCAGGACGGCCGGGAAATCGCGATCAGGTACTGACCGCGAGGACGGTCAGCCGGGGGTGACGCGGGTCTGGTTGGCCAGCGCGACCGGGTTGCCGTCGGGGTCGGCGACGGTGGCGATCCGCTCGCCCCAGGCCATGTCGGCCGGCTCGCCCAGCACCGGCACCCCTTCCGCGCGCAGGGCGTCGATCAGCGTGTCCACGTTTTCGATATAGACGAACATCTCAAATCGTGGGCCGCCGCCCAGGGTCAGGCCATACCGGTCGCGGGCCCACTCCCGGGCGGTCACGGCCAGTTCGGCGGCGTCGCGGCGCAGGCCCACGTAACCGGGCTCGCCGTCGGCCGGCAGCTGGAAGAAGCGGGTGAACCCGAGCCGCTCCCAGAACCGGGCGGTGGCGGTGACGTCGGTCGCGTAGACGACCGGGAACGCGCGGCGGCCCGGCGCCGGATCAGGCTCCGGCCCGCTCACAGCGTCCCCGCTCACAGCGTGGTGAAGTCGGCGAAGTCGAAGCCTGGCGCGACCACGCAGCTGACCAGGACCTCCTGGTCGCCGGCGGGGCGGGCCGCCTGCCAGTGGCCGCCGGGAATGACGTGCTGCGGGGTCTGGCCCGCGGCCAGGCCGGGGCCCAGCGTGACCGTGGGCGGGTCCGGCACCGGCGCCGGCCCGGTGCCGCCGAGCACCAGGGTCAGCGGGCCGCCGGAATGCCACAGCCACACCTCGTCCGAGCGGACCGTGTGCCAGGCCGATTCGGTGCCCGGCGTGAGCAGGAAGTAAATCGCGGTGGCAGCGGGCCGGCGACCGGGGTAGCCGTCCGGCTGGTACGGCGGGCCTGCCGCCCAGGTCTGGCGGTACCAGCCACCCTCCGGGTGCGGCACCAGATCGAGCACGTCGGCGGTCGGCGGGCGCGCGTCCAGCGCGGTGAACCGGCCGGCTGGGTCCCGGCGCGCGAACCGGACCCCGGTGACCGCGGTCAGCTCGACCGGCCCGTACACGTGCGGGAACAGGGTGCCCGCGGCGACCCCGGGCGGCGGGGCGGGATCGGCGGCCTCGAACCGGACCGGCGCGGCCAGCCGCGCCTCGTCCAGCGCCAGCGCGACCAGCGGCAGGGCCGAGTCCGCGAACCGGTCATTGGCCACCGCCAGCACGGTGGCCTCGTCCGGCGAGGCGTGCACGAACGGCGTCGCGTCGCTGGTGCCCGGCACGTACGGGCCGTCCCCGGCCGACTCCCAGTCGGGCAGCGGCAGCAGATGCCAGATCATGCGCGGACCCTATCGGAGCGGCTCGGCCGCCAGCGGGACCGGGTACCAGGCGGCCGGGTCGCCGGGGGCGGCGGTGAAGTCGTAGCGGATCCCGTCCGGGGTCAGCGCGACCAGGGAGATCGAGGTGGTGCCCCAGATGCGGCCGTCGCCGAGGTCGCGCCGCACGATCAGCGCCCGCGGATCACCGGGGCTGAAGCCGGCCCCGTTCAGCAGCGGCAGCCAGCTCCCCCAGGCGTCTTCGACGCTGGCGCCGGGCTTGGGCTGCGGCAGCGGGAGGTCGGCCAGCCGGGGCTGGAACCAGCCGACGCGTTCGACCTCGTGCTCGCCCGCGTCGGACCGGAGTTCGCCCGCCAGGCCGCTGTTGACGACCAGGTAGCAGCCGGGCGCCAGGTCCCGGCGGCGGAACCGGTCGCCGTCCCACCCCTCCAGCTGAACCCGGCCCGGTTCGGCCACCAGCAGCAGGAACGGATCGAAGGCGGCCAGGTCCGCCGGCGCGAGGGACTCACCGGCGGCGGCGCGGAGCGGCAGCTCGCCCCGGGAGCGCCGGGTACTGGCCGGGGCGGCCCGGCCGCGGCCGTTGAGGATGCAGGCCACCCGGGGGACGGCGGGCGCCAGCGCCAGCCAGGTGCCGCCGGCCAGCTCGTCGCGGCCGCCGATCAGGCCGGGGCGGTCGGGCCAGTGGCGGGAGGGCGGCTGCCAGGCGCGCTGGGTGAACTCGTCCCGGACCCCGGCCAGCAGGACCGTGCCGTCGGAGCTCACGCCCAGGATCGCGGTGCACATGGCTCTATTCCAGCAGAAAGCCGTTGGCGCTCCGGCCCGCCCGCCCGTCACCATGGGCGCATGACCGAACTACGGGCCACCGGCCCGGACGACTGGCAGCAGCTGCGGGACATCCGGCTGGACGCGCTGCGGGAGGCGCCGCACGCGTTCGCCTCGACCTACGACCGGGAGGTGGCCTACCCCGACCAGACCTGGCGGGAGCGGTCGGCGGCCGGTAACCACACCTTGGCCTATCTGCCGGACATCGGTGAACAGCCGGCGGGCCTGGTGGCCTGGATCGAGCTGGTCCCCGGCGAGCTGGAGCTGGTGGCGATGTGGGTGCGCCCCCAGGCCCGCGGCCGGCAGGTCGGGTCGGCGCTGGTGCAGGCGATCATCGAGGTGGCCCGGGCCCGGACGGTGCCGCGGGTGCACCTGTGGGTGACCGAGACCAACAAGGCCGCCCGGCGGCTCTACGAGCGGTGCGGGTTCACCCTCACCGGCGAGCGGCAGCCGCTACCGTCCGATCCCGAGCGGACGGAACTGGCCATGGCCCGGACGGTGAATTCCCAGGCGAGCAGGCGCTAAGCGGCGCGGTCGCGCTTGGCCGCGTACCAGGCGGCCTCGGCCTCGCCGATCGGGGTGGACGGCGGGCCCTGCACGAACGGCCAGATCTCCTCGGCGATGGCCCGCCAGTCCCGGGTCGCGGTCAGCTCCCCGAGCAGCGCGAACACCCCGAGGTTGATCCGCTGCAGGATCACGTAGGAGCGCGGCACCTGGATAAAGGGCGCGAGCGGGCTGCGCACGTCGAAGAACCGGCGCACCACCGCCGAGGCGTAGTCACCGGTGATCTTGAGGGAGCCGGGCTTGCGGATGGTGTCGTAGAACACGGCCAGGTGCTCCACCACCAGCTCGGTGCTGACCGGGGCGTCCGCTTGCAGAAACGCGGCGTCGACCAGGCTCTGCCGGAACGCCTCGGCGTCGTCCTCCACGCACAGGTAGCGGGCCATGTCCATGAGCGGCTTGAGCTCGTCCGGGCTGAAGTACTTGACCAGCCCGTAGTCCAGGAACGTGACCTTCCCGCCGCCGTGGAACAGGTAGTTGCCCGGGTGCGGGTCGCCGTTGAACGCCTGCATGCTGTACAGGCTGCGGAACACGTAGCGGTAGATGGTCTCGGCGGCCAGGTCGCGCTCCTCCTGCGGCCAGGTGGCCAGCTCGGAGAACCGGGCGCCGGTGGCCAGGTCGCTGGTCACCACCCGGCGGGTGGACAGCTCGGGCACGATCTTGGGCACGTGGATGGTCGGGTGGCCGTCGTAGTACTCGGCGAAGCGCTGCTGGTTCTCGGCCTCGCGCCGGTAGTCCAGCTCCTCCACGATCCGTTCCCGCAGCTCGTTCAGGAGCGCGTCCACGTCCTGGCCGGGTGCGGTGATGCGCAGCATCCGGCGCAGCAGCGCCACGTTGCGCAGGTCGGCGGCGATGGTCTCGGCGATGCCGGGGTACTGCACCTTGACCGCGACCGCGCGGCCGTCGTGGGTGATGGCCCGGTGCACCTGCCCGATGGAGGCGGCCGCGATCGGCTCGGGGTCCCAGCGGGCGAACACCTGCTCCGGCGGCCGGCCGAACTCCTCGGCGATGACCCCGGCGGCCAGCTCGGCGCTCATCGGCGGCACGCTGTCCTGCAGCCGCCCGAGCGTGCGGCGGACGTCCGGGGCCAGGCCGTCGTCCACGTAGCTGGCCATCTGGCCGAGCTTCATGAGCACGCCCTTCATCGCGCCGAGGGTGGCGGCCACGTCCTCGGCGGTCTGCAGGGCCAGGTCGTTGCGGAGCTGCTGCCGCTGCTCCCCCGCGGCCATGAACAGCCGGGGCGCGCTGCCCGCGTACCGGGCACCGCCCCGGGCGACCAGCTGGAGGGCGGCCAGGCCGCGGTTCAGCCGCAGTCCGTTGGCCCGGCGGGCGGCCACCACGGCCGCGGCTCCCAGCCCGGTGGCGCCGCCGATGACCAGGGCGGCCTTGATCTGCTTGTTCATCGGTAAGTGGTGGCTCCTCGTCTCAGGCGGCGCGGGCGGCGCGCATGCGCAGGGCCAGCCGCTGGCGGGCCTCCAGCACGCCGGGCTCGGCCAGGAACACGGTGTCCAGCACCCCGAGGGCCTGCCTGATCTCGGTCCGGCGCTCCTCGGTGAGCGGCGCGTCCAGCGAGTACCCGTACAGGTCCCGGGCCCAGTCCGGTAGCGACGCGATCGTGCCCTGGCGGACGTCCTGCCAGATCTCTGCCACGTCGGGGTCGAGACCGGGCGGGTCGAGCAGGTAGGCCATGGACTCGCGGGCAGCCGGGGTGGCCTGCAGGATCGGCCGGACCGAGGCCAGGTAGCCGGCCAGCGCGGCCTCGCTGGCCGGGACCAGGTCCCGCGGGACGCCGACCAGCTCGGCGGCGGCGACCATCTCGGCCACGTAGCGGTCCGCGTCGGCGGCGGACAGGCCGGCCCCGAACATCCGGACGGCGACCACGGTGGAGTCGACCAGCGCGGCGTGCACCCACAGCAGCAGAGCGGGGTCGTCGGCCGCGTACGGCTGGCCGGTCACCGGGTCGGTGCCGCGGACGTGGGTGTGGATGCGCCGCACCCGCTCCGACACCCGCTCCGCGGTGGCCCGGTCCCCCACGCTGACCGTGTTGACGTAGGACTGCGTCGCGGCCAGCCGCCCGACCGGGTCCTGGCGCCAGTCGCTGTGCTGGTCCACGCCCGCCATGGCCAGCGGGTGCAGCGCCTGGACCATCAGCGAGCGCAGGCCGCCGATGGGGCCGGACAGGTCGGTGCTGAGCCGCCAGGTGACGCTGCGGGGGCCGAAAAAGCCGTCGTCGGCCGGGTGCTCCGGGACGCTGGCCGAGTACGACGCGGCCGACCGCTCGACCAGCCCGGACACGTCGCCGTAGGGATCAGCTGCGGAATCAGACGTCACGTTCCCCTCCAGGTAACAACGTGGTCACAACCTCAACCTACCCGGTGGTAAGCAGGAGAAATGCACATGGGTAGCGGAGCCGGGACGTCACCGGCCGGGCGGCCGGAGCCGCCCGGGGTGCGGGCGGCCCTGGCGGCCGAGCGGACCGCGACGCTGGCGCAGGTGGCGGGGCTGGAACGGGAGTTCAGCGACATCGTGGCGGCGTCGCAGGCTGCCAACGCCGACGACGAGCACGACCCGGAGGGCGCGACCATCGCCTACGAACGCCAGCACGTGGTGGCCCTGCTGGAGCAGGCCCGCGCGCACCTGGCCGCGATCGGCGACGCGCTGGCGCGGCTGGACACCGGCGGCTACGGCCACTGCGAGGTGTGCGGTGAGCCGATCGCGCCGGAGCGGCTGGCCGCCCGGCCGACCGCCACCCGTTGCATAGCCTGCGCGAGCGGGCGCCAGCGCCGGTAAGACCGGGGCGGTCGAGGCCGGGCTCGGGCGGCTCAGCTGGGCAGGACGGGAGTCGACTGGTGGTAGTACGCCCGCCAGCCCGGCCCGGTCCGCAGCCACAGCGACACGCGACGGGCCCGCCGCACTCCCTGTTCGCTGACGTAGGTGACGAGGACGGTGGAGCTGGACAGCCGGACCGCCTGGACGTCAACCGCGATCCGCGGCGCCGGGTCGCGGTCCGCCGCCGCGGTGAGCGCGGCGATGAGGTCGGCCCGTTCCCAGCGGCGGCCGGTCGGGTCGACCTCGGTGAAGTCCGGGTGCAGCAGGGCCTCGAGCTCCGATCGGGGCGCGTCCGGGGCCAGCAGGCGCTGTTCGCCGTGGAGCACGGCCCGCACGTCCTCATCGGCCGGGGTGTCAGTCACCCGCCCCACGATAGCGAGCCGTTGACAGGCTAACGTCGTTAGCCTAGAGTGTGGCTAACAGCGTTAGCCGACTTGGATAGCCAACCAGGTAGCCGGTCTTGCCGGAGGTCATCATGAGCAGCGTCCGCCTCACCGCCAGCACCCCCCGCGTTTCCTGGCTGCCCGCGGCCCGCCGGGCGGGCTGGCTGGGCACCGGCCTGGCCGCGCTCGCGTTCGGCGGCCTGGAGGTGGCCAACCACGGACCGTGGGCGCTGGCCGGGCTGATCGCGTTCGTGATCGCTCCGGACCTGACCTTCCTGGTGGGCCTCAGGCAGGCGAAGGTGATGGAGCCCGGCCAGCTGCCGCCGGTCGCGGTGCCCTGGTACAACGCGGCCCACCGGGCCTGGGTGCCGGTCCTGCTGCTGGTGGCCTACGCGGTGTCCCCGCTGAGCTGGGCGCCGCTGTTCGCGGCGGGCCTGGGCTGGCTGGCCCACATCGCGATCGACCGTGCCGCCGGCTACGGCCTGCGCAGCGCGGCGGGCTTCCAGCGCTACGGCAGTGCCGGGCGCGCGCACCAGTGAGCGTCGCCGGGACCGCGGGGGCGCCCCGGCTGACGCCGCGGGTGCGCGAGATCGTGGCGACCGCGCTGGCGCTGCTGGAGGAGCAGGGTGCCGAGGCGCTGACCATGCGGGGGCTGGCCGAGCGCCTCGGCATCCGCGCTCCGTCGCTGTACAAGCACCTGGCCAGCAAGGCCGACCTGGAGACGGCGGTGATCGCGGTCGGCTTCGAGGATCTGGCCGCGACACTGGAGACGGCCGCGAGCCAGGCTGGCGGGCGCGGCGCGGCGGGCGGATTGGGGTTGCTGGGGCGGCTGGGGGTGGCCTACCGGGAGTTCGCTCTGGCGCGGCCGCACTTGTACCGGCTGATGAACGAGCGGGCGCTGGACCGGGGGCGGCTGCCGGCCGGGCTGGAGGATCGGGCGGCGGCGCCGCTGGTGACGGCGGTGGGCGGGGACGCCGATCTGGCCCGGGCGGCCTGGGCGTTCGCACACGGGATGGTCATGCTGGAGCTCAACGAGCGCTTCCCGCCCGGGGCGGACGTGGCGGCGGCGTGGAGGGCGGGCTTCGCCCGATTTCGTCCGGGAGGATGACCCAGTTGACCCGGTCAGCTGAAAAGGCTGAACCTGGCCGGCAGGGGCGGGGCCCGCCTACCCGTGGGGTTCGGGATTGGCGGTGCGGGCGTCACGGATGACGGCCGCGAGCTCGCTGACAGCTTGCCGGAGAGGGTCCTCGATCGGGGCTGCGGCGCGGGCGGCGGTGACCTCCAGCAGGTCACTGACGGCGGTCAGCCGGTCGGCCATGCCGCTGATCAGGTCGCGCCCTGGCTCCCCGGGCCCGGGTTCACTGGCGGCCAGCAGCTCCCGCGTGTGTGACCGAGCCAGCGACAAGGTGATAGTGGCCCCAGCAGGCCGGCCATTTTCGTCCAGGCGGGACGAGATGAGCATGTCGAACCAGCGGGCGGTGCCGGGGCTGTGGCAGGGCACCTCGATCGTGAACGAGCCCGGCAAATCACCGGTGAGCGCCAGGCGGATGGCCGCCCCCACCCGCGCGGTAACCAGATCACCAGCCGCGGCCGCGCACACGTTGAGGTAGGACACGCCGAGCCCGGTGGCGGCCGGGTCCCCACCGTTGGCCGCGGTGAAAGCCTGCCAGGCGCTGTTAACCCAGACGATCACTCCGTCAGCGTCGAGCAATGCGATCTCCACCCCGGTACCGCCGGCCGGGTACGGCGGGTCCGCCGGCACCGCCGCGGTGCTCTCGGCCTGGTCTGACGCAGGAGGGACGTCATCGGGCGCCGTCGCGGCCAGGGCGGCGCCCACGGTCCGGTAGACGGGAACCACCCGGTCCAGGCCACACAACGACAGGACATGGCGCACGCTGTCGCCAGGAGCGATCAGCCGCAGGTCAATTCCCCTGGTCATGGTCCACTGGAACACCTGGGCCAAGGCATCCCCGCAGGCGAAGTCACAGGTCGTAGTGCCGGTCATGTCAACCATCAAGATCAGGACCGGATGGTCGATGACCGTCAGGAACTGGCTGCAGATCTGACCGGCGTTGGATTGATCCACTCGTTCAGGAAGTTCGGCCAGTGCGTGCTGGCTGAGCCATCGCACCTGGCAGCGCCCCTCATTCGGGGCAGAAGCTGAAGGCATGTCATCATCCCCTGGCTCGCTCAAGCTTAGTGCGAGACGCAATTCCAGAGGCTAACGTCACCCTGGGTGTTCCTTCTGCCGCACAGCGAATTTAACGTGCTTAATTGCGTGCGCGGACACACCCTCGTGGTGACGGTTAGATCAAAGACGACCGCCGGCGGCGCGGATGAGGACGGCGGCCCAGGTTCGGAAGGGGCGCCAGGGCTCGGCCAGGGCGTGGAACTCGGGCTCGGTGGGAGGCTCGGGGAGGTTGTAGAGCTGGGCGACCAGGGCGAGGACGCGGGGCTCGTTGACCGGGAGGACGTCGGTGAAGCCGGTGCCGCGGATGACGATCAGCGCGCTGTAGAACGGGCCGATGCCCTTGATGGTCTGCAGCTCGGCCTGGGCGGCGCCGGGGCCGAGGTCCTTGAGCACGCTGACGTCGAGGCGGCCTTCGAGGGCGGCGCGGGCCACGCCGTGCAGGCGCTCGATCTTCTCGGCGGGCAGGCCGGGGAACGACTCGACCCGGAGCAACTGGCTGGGGGTCGGGAAGGCGGCCAGGCGCCGCCCGGCCAGGTCGAACACCCGGCCGTGGGTCTCGCTGAGCAGCGCCCGGATGTGCATCATGGCCCGGGCTGGGCGGCGGGCGCTCAGCACCGACCAGGCGGCGGCCTCGTACGGCGAGTAGAACAGCGGCGGGCGCAGGCCCGGCGCGACGGCTTGCAAGCGGCCGATCACCGGGTCGCGCTGGCCGATGCGGGCGAACTCGGTGGCGTCGTGGTCGAGCGACAGCACGCGGGCGGTCTGGTCGCGGACCGCGGCCAGGTCGGTGCCGGGTGGCGCGAACGTGGTCAGGCGGACCTCTCCCCCGGCGTCCTGGCGGACCTCGGCGGCGGCGTGGGTGGCGTAGCCGTCCAGGCAGAAGGCCAGCCTCATGACCCCGTCCCAGTCGCGGCCGTCGCGCTGGCCGAATCCGAACGTGCCCGCCTCGGTCAGCGAGAACGGCCCGCGTGGGGAGATGGTGAACGACGAGGTGATGAGCGGCTCGGTGGACAGCGAAGTGGTGGGCATCCGGCTCCCCCGGCTCTCGAACAGGTGTGTGAGTCCATTATCGCGAGCGGGTCTGACAGTTTCGGGGGTGCCGAGGCTGGTCAGGCGCTGCGGGCCAGGGCGGCCACCACGCTGGCGGGCAGGGGCCGCGGGTGCACGAGCAGCGCCCGCGCGACCAGGCGGATCCGCGGCCGCAACGGGGTCAGCAACCCCTCGGTGTGCCGCCAGGCGGCCACCTCGTCGGTACCGAACCGGGCCCTGATGTTGCGGCGGAAGCGGCGGGCGTCGCCGCCGTCAGCCTTCCAGGCGGCCAGCTCGCGGCGCAGGGCGGCGTCGTCGCCCGGGAGCGTCCAGTCCCGGAGCCGCTCGGCTACCTGGCCGGCCGCGTCGACCACGAACGCCTGGTCACCGGCGACCTGAATGCCGTGCACGCGGCCCGCGCTGTCGGTCGCGTGATAGATGCTGGCCGACCGGAACCGGGCCCCGACGGCCAGCGCGGCCACCGCGTGCCCGGCCTCGTGCCAGGAGGTGACCACCGCCGCCGACCGGGCCGGCAGGTAGCTGGCCGCGTAGAAGCCGTCGTAACGCTGGCGGATCCAGTGGTCGTGCACGATCGATTCGTCGTCGTAGCGCAGCAGCCGGGTCAGCTCCGCCTGAATCGCGGTCACCGCCCGGGCCTGGGCGGGAGTCAGAGCGGGACGTTCAGAATTTTCAATATGGCTATGGTAATGGCGTGGCCTGGGACGCCGAGGGGACGCGGCGGCGGCCGAACGGCTGGCCTGTCCCGTTGCTGAATCCGGGGCGAAAATCCAGACCCGCCGTCCGGAATAGCCGGGTTTGCTGCTGGTGTGCTTCCGCGCGGCCTTCTAGCATGTCCGCATGAGCCCACTGACAGGGGTCTTGCGCGAAGCCTGGGCGATGTACCGGCGCTTTGCCGCGCATTTCCTGCTGATCGCATTCCTCTTCTACCTGGTATCGGCCATCATCGGGGCGTTGCTGTCGCTGGCCGGGGTCGGCGGCAGCGTGGCGGCCGCGGTCGTCAACCTGTTCTTCCTCTTCCTGCTGCAGACCGCGCTGGTCAAGGCGGTCCAGGACGTGCGGGACGGCCGGGTCGACCTGAACCTCTCCGAGACCGTCCGGGCCGCGCTGCCCTTCCTGCTGCCGGTCGCGGGCGCGTCGATCCTGGCCGCCATCGGGATCTTCATCGGCTTCGTGCTGATCATCGTGCCCGGCTTGATCCTGCTGACGTTCTGGTCGCTGATCGTGCCCGCGATCGTGCTGGGCGGGGTCCCGGCCATGTCGTCGTTCGGGCAGAGCTGGCGCACGGTACGCGGGTACGCCTGGCACGTGTTCGGCACCTACGTGCTGGTGTGGCTGATCTACATCGTGTTCGAGATCGTGCTCGGGCTGATCTTCTCAGTGCTGCCGGGGGCGGGCCGCGGGTTCATCGCCAGCATCGTGTCCGGCACGCTGGTGGCGCCGTTCATCGCGATCGTGGTCAGCCTGATCTGGTATCGGCTGGTCGCCGCGCACCAGAACCAGGGGCCGCCGCCCGGGTACCCGCCGCCGGGCTACGGGAACCAGGGCTATCCGCCGCCGCCCGGCAACTACGGGAACGTGCCGCCGGGCAGCTACGGCGCGCCGGGCGGGCCCGGCCCGGCCGAGCCGCCCGGCCCGGCCAGCCCGGGCGGCCCGGCCGAGCCGTCCGGGCCTGCGGGCGCGACCGATCCGCGCGGTCCGGCGGGCCCGGCCAGCGGCGCCCAGGAGCCGTGGGGCGACGCCACCCGGGCGGACACTCCGCCCAACGGGAACACGCGCCCCGACAATCAGCCGCCCGCCTGAACCGCAGGTAACACCCTGATATGAAGGTGGGGCGTAGCGGCACGGCGTAGGTCAATCATCGCTAGGGTTACGCCATCCGGTCGCACCCGGCATTTGCCGCAGCTGCACCGAATCCGACCGGCCATGACCCCGTTGCGAGGAGACAACTCACCCATGCCAGCTACGCTCCAGGACATCCTGCTTGCCCCCGACACCAAGCCTGCCGTGGTGGCCGACTGCCGGGCGCTGGTCGACCAGCAGGTCAAGGACAAGTCAGGGATCTCCGCGACCGCGCTGAAGCTGGGCTACAAGACCGTGACCAGCTTCGCTCCCACCTACCTGAACGACACCATCGACTCGATGCTGCCGGAGTTCATCGCGCAGCTGGAGCCGTTCTGGGCCGACTTCACCGCCTCCGGCAGCGCCCAGTTCGGTGACTACCTGGCCAAGCGCGGCCCGGAGGTCGCCGAGGCGCTGCTGACGGTGACCGACAACATGGCCGGCCGGTCCGAGCGGCCCACGATCGTCAAGGCGTACAAGGCCGTGCGCGGCGGCGCCGCCAAGCACATCGAGGCCGCCCTGCCGGCCGTCGGCGACCTGGTGCAGAAGTACGCGGGCTGAGCAGCCAGCGCCTGAGCTCAGCTTCAATGAGCTGAGCCTCGGACCGGCGAGGGCCGGGCGGGAACCTGAGGTTCCCGCCCGGCCCTTTGCCGTGGGTGCCGCGATCAGCGGAAGCGGCTGCCAGTGACCTTCTCGGCGATGCCGGTGCGGTCCAGGTACGGGGTGATGCCGCCCAGGTGGAACGGCCAGCCCGCGCCCATGATCATGCACAGGTCGATGTCCTCGGGCGTGGCCACCACGCCCTCGTCGAGCATGATCCGGATCTCCTCGGCCAGGCCTTCGAGCGCCCGCTGGCGGACCTGATCCTCGGTGGACGGCCGGTCACCACCGGAAAAGGCGGCCAGCACCTCGGGGTCGAAGGTGAAGTCCGGCCGGTACAGCGAGGTGTGACCGGACTCGACCAGCGCCCGGAGCTTGGGTGAGACGTGGTACCGGTCCGGGAAGGCCGCGTGCAGGGTCTCCGCCACGTGCAGCGCGATGGCCGGCCCGACCAGCTGCAGCAGCAGGAACGGGGACATCGGCAGGCCCAGCGGCTCCGGCGCGCGCTCGGCCACCTCGACCGGGGTGCCCTCGTCGACCGCGTCGGTGATCTCGCCCAGGAACCGGGTCAGCAGCCGGTTGACCACGAACGCGGGCGCGTCCTTGACCAGCACGCAGGACTTCTTGAGCTGCTTGCCGGCCGCGAACGCGGTGGCCAGGGATGGGTCGTCGGTCGCTTCGCCCCGTACGATCTCGACCAGCGGCAGCACCGCGACCGGGTTGAAGAAGTGGAACCCGACCACGCGCTCGGGGTGGCTCAGCCCGGCGGCCATCGCCGACACCGACAGTGAGGAGGTGTTGGTGGCCAGCACGCAGTCCGGCCGGACCACGGCCTCGACCTCGGCGAACACCTTCTGCTTGACCGACAGCTCCTCGAACACGGCCTCGATCACCAGATCGGCGTCGGCGAATACGTCCTTGGTCAGCGAGCCGGTGACCAGCCCCTTCAGCCGGTTGGCGTGATCGGGGGAGATCCGGTGCCGGGCCAGCAGCTTGTCGATCTCGCCGTGCACGTAACCGACCCCGGAGTCGACCCGGTCCTGGTCCAGGTCGGTCAGCACGACCGGGACCTCGAGCCGGCGGGCGAACAGCAGCCCGATCTGGGCGGCCATCAGCCCGGCACCGACGATGCCGACCTTGGTCACCGGCCGGGCCAGCGACTTGTCGGGAGCCCCGGCCGGGCGGCGGGCCCGCTTCTGGGTGAGGTCGAAGGCGTACAGGCCGGCCCGCAGCTCGTCGCTCATGATCAGGTCGGCCAAGGCCTTGTCCTCGGCGGCGAAGCCCTCGTCCCGGCTCCGGGCGCGGGCCGCGCGGACCAGCTCGATGGCCCGGTACGGGGCGGGGGCGGCGCCGTGCAGCTTGCCGTCGGCGAAAAAGCGGGCAGCGTCGGCAGCCGCGTCCCAGTCGGCCTCGGTCTGCTCGGGGATCGGTCCCCGTTCGACCGTGACCGCGCCGGTCAGCACCTGGGCGGCCCAGCCCAGCGACTCCTCCAGGAAGTCGGCGGGCTCGAACATCGCGTCGGCCACGCCCAGCTCGAACGCCTGCGGGCCGCGCAGCATCTTGTTCTGGCTGAGCGCGTTCTCGACGATGACCTTCAGCGCCTTGGCCGGGCCGATCAGCCGGGGCAGCAGGTAGGTGCCGCCCCAGCCGGGGACCAGGCCGAGGAAGCACTCCGGCAGCGCCAGCGCCGGCACCCCGGCTGAGATCGTCCGGTAGGTGCAGTGCAGCGCGACCTCGACGCCGCCGCCCATGGCGGCGCCGTTGACGAACGCGAACGACGGGATGTCCAGCTCGCCCAGCCGCCGGAACACCGCGTGGCCGAACTGGCCGATGGCCCGGGCCTGATCGTGGTCTTCGATCACGGCGACCCCGTTCAGGTCGGCGCCGACCGCGAAGATGAACGGCTTGCCGGTCACCCCGACCGCGGCCAGGCCGGTCCGGGCGGCCACCTGGTCGAGGGCGTCGTTCAGCGCCAGCAGGCTGCGGGGGCCGAACGTGTTCGGCTTGGTGTGGTCGAACCCGTTGTCCAGGGTGATCAGCGCGAGCGTGCCCGCGCCGCCGGGCAGGTCGACGTCGCGCACGTGGGCGCGGGTGACGACCTCGTCGGGGAACTGGACCTCGAACTGAGCCCGGAGCTGGGCCGGGTCAGCGGGCAGCGGCTGGGTCACTTGACCCCCTCGTAGTTGGTGTTCTCCCACAGAACGCTGGCACCCATGCCCATGCCGATGCACATGGTGGTCAGGCCGTAGCGGACCTCCGGGTGCTCGGCGAACTCGCGGGCGAGCTGCATCATCAGCCGCACCCCGGAGGAGGCGAGCGGGTGGCCGAGCGCGATCGCGCCGCCCCAGGGGTTCACCCGCGGGTCGTCATCATCGATCTTGAAATGGTCCAGGAACGACAGCACCTGGACCGCGAACGCCTCGTTGATCTCGATGAGGCCGATGTCGTCGATGGTCAGCGAGTTGCGGGCCAGCAGCGTCTCGGTGGCCGGGATCGGGCCGACACCCATGACCTCCGGGTCGACGCCGGCGAAGCTGAAATCGGTCAGCCGCATCCGGGCGGCCAGGCCGAGCTCGGCGGCGACGTCTTCGGCGGCCAGGATGCAGCCGGTGGCGCCGTCGTTCAGCCCGGCCGAGTTGCCCGCGGTGACCCGGCCGTGCGGCCGGAACGGCGTCTTCAGCCCGGCCAGTCCGGCCAGCGTGGTGTCGGGGCGGGGCGGCTCGTCGGCGGTGGCCAGGCCATAGCCGAGCTCAGCGCTGCGAATGGCCATCGGGACCAGGTCAGGCTGGAGCTTGCCGGCCGCGTAGGCGGCCGCGACCTTGCGCTGGCTGCCGAGCGCGTAGGCGTCGGCCCGCTCCCGGGTCAGGTGCGGGAACCGGTCATGCAGGTTCTCGGCGGTCGCCCCCATGACCAGGGCCGAGGTGTCCACCAGCTGCTCGCTGACGAACCGGGGGTTGGGGTCGACCCCCTCCCCCATCGGGTGGTGGCCCATGTGCTCGACGCCGCCCGCGATGGCGATGTCGGTCGCGCCGAACGCGATGCTGCCGGCCGTGGTGGTCGCGGCGGTCAGCGCGCCCGCGCACATCCGGTCGATGGCGTAGCCGGGGACCGAGCGAGGCAGCCCGGCCAGCATCGCGGCCGACCGGCCGATGGTCAGGCCCTGGTCGCCAATCTGGGTGGTGGCGGCGATGGCGACGTCGCCGACGCGCTCCGGCGGCAGGCCCGGGTTGCGCCGCAGCAGCTCGCGGATGACCCGGACGACCAGGTCGTCGGCGCGCGTCTCCGCGTACAGGCCCTTGGGGCCCGCCTTGCCGAATGGGGTCCGGACGCCGTCAACGAAGACCACGTCGCGTGCGGTACGGGGCACCTCTGCCTCCCTCGCGATGAATGCTCTCGGCTCTATGTTACTCATGAGTAACTGAATCGCCAACTGAACCCCCGCCCGGCCGCGCCGGGGCGGTGCGGATGCGGCCGGGGGGCGGTGCGGCCCGTTGAGAAAAACGATCGGTATGCTGCGGCGTCGGGTAGGAAACATCGCAGGAGTGAATGTGAGCAGACAGCGCCGCACGGGTTCCGCCTTCCTGGCGGCGGTGACGGTCGCGCTCATGGTGGTGCTGACGGGCTGCGCGAGCGGGCGGGTGGGCACCCCCGGCCCGGTGGGCTCGGCCTACTGGAGCCGGTCCAGGCTGCTGGAGGCGCTGCCGATGGGCGGCGTGGGCCGGTCGGCGCCGACGCCGCGGGCCTCGGCCGAGTCGCACGATACGCCGGCCGGGTCCGGGCTGCGGGTCGGGGCGCTGTTCGAGCACGGTGACAGCGGCAACCATTTCTGCACGGCCAGCGTGGTGGACAGCCCGGGCCAGGACCTGCTGATCACCGCCGGCCACTGCATCTACGGCGGATTCAGCAGCGGGTACCACAGCGACATCGTGTTCATCCCGGACTACCGGGACGGGCAGGAGCCGTACGGGGTCTGGGCGGTGTCCCGGCTGCTGGTCCCGCCGCAGTGGGCCGCCTCGGCCAACCCCGACTACGACTTCGGCTTCGTGGTCCTGCAGCCGCACTCCGGGGCGGACATCGAGCAGATCCTCGGGGCCAACAAGCTCGCGACCGACACCGGTTACCAGTACCTGGTGCACGTCACCGGGTACCCGGACAGCGCCAACGCCCCGATCAGCTGCGTCAACTGGACGTCCGAGCAGAGCAGCACCCAGCTCCGGTTCGAGTGCGGCGGCTACACCGGCGGCACCAGCGGCAGCCCGTGGGTGACGCACTTCAGCGCCAAGTCGCGGACCGGCACGATCGTGGGCGTGATCGGCGGCTACGAAGAGGGCGGCAACACCCCGTCGATCTCCTACAGCGTCCGGTTCGGGGCGGCCGTGCAGAGCCTGTACCAGCAGGCGATCACGGCCCCGACCGCGTCGGCGGCGGCGTCACCCGCGGGCAGTTCCAGCTCTTGACAGTTCTCGCCCGATCCGCACAAAGTCGTACCTAGCGTCTCAAACGCAACTATTTCCCCTTTAATCAACAAGAGAGCGCAGGTATGCGAAGCGCGGGCGGCTGGAGAGCGGCGGGCGTGTGGGCGGGCGCGGTCGCGCTGGTGGTGGCCGGACTGGCGGCGGGCGGCAGCGCGGGGGCGGCCGTGACCGGCGGCGGCGCCGGGACCGCGGCCAGCGGCGCCACGCCCGACGGGACGGCGGTGGTGCACACGGTGAGCGGCGGGGCGCAGGCGGCGGCGCGCGGGTACTGGACACCGGCGCGTATGAAGAGCGCGACGGCGGCAGGCGCGAGCGCCGCCGCGGGGACGAGTGGCGCATCGGCCCGCCCGCAGGCCACTCCGGCCCCGCCGCCGGGGACGCCGGACCCCGTGTACTTCAACGGCGTGCCGACGGTCGGGGCGCTGTTCTTCACGACCGGGACCCAGGCGCACTTCTGCACGGCCAGCGTGGTGGACAGCGTCACCCTGGACCTGGTGCTGACCGCCGCGCACTGCGTCTACGGCAGCAGCGGGCCCGCCGCCAACGTGGTCTACGTGCCGAACTGGCACCAGGGGGTCAGCCCGTACGGGGCCTGGCCGGTCGCCGCGATCACGGTCGCCCGGGGCTGGCAGCAGTCCCAGGACCCGGACCTGGACTTCGCGTTCCTGGCCGTCAGCCCGCCGGCCGGCACCAGCAAGCCGGTCCAGCTGGTCACCGGCGGCCTGCGGCTGGGCATCAACACCCGGTACGCGCAGCCGGTCACCCCGGTCGGTTACAACAACACCGACGACCAGCCGATCAGGTGCGCCACCAGCAGCCAGGAGTTCGAGCCGACCCAGATCGAGTTCTACTGCAACAACTACCAGGACGGCACCAGCGGCGGTCCCTGGATCGCCCACTTCAACCCGGTGACCGGCACCGGGACCGTGGTCGGTGACATCGGCGGGTACGAGCAGGGCGGCGACTACGCCTGGCAGTCCTTCAGCCCCTATTTCAGCTGGCCGACCCTGCGGCTGTTCTTGCGGGCCCAGTTGGGGCAAGCTCACCTTTAGATGAGCAGGCTGCTTCGAGGAGGAAGTCAATGAAGACCAGAGCCGCGGTACTGCGCGACGCGCACAAGCCGTTCGAGGTCATCGAGCTCGACCTGGACGGGCCACGCGAGAACGAGGTCCTGATCAGATACGTCGCCGCCGGGCTGTGCCACTCCGACCTGCACCTGATCGACGGGGACCTGGTGCCGCGGTTCCCGATCGTGGGCGGCCACGAGGGCGCGGGCATCATCGAGGAAGTCGGCCCCGGGGTGACCAAGGTCCAGCCGGGCGACCACGTGGTGTGCAGCTTCATCCCGAACTGCGGGGTCTGCCGGTACTGCTCGACCGGGCGGCAGAACCTGTGCGACATGGGCGCCAACATCCTGCAGGGCCTGATGCCGGACGGCACCGCACGGTTCCACTCGGGCGGCGAGGACATCGGGGGCATGTGCATCCTGGGCACGTTTTCTGAGCGGGCCACGATCTCCGAGCATTCAGTGGTCAAGGTCGACGACTGGCTGCCGCTGGAGACCGCGGTGCTGGTTGGCTGCGGGGTACCGACCGGCTGGGCCACGGCCAACTACGCGGGTGGCGTGCGGGCGGGCGACACCACCGTGATCTACGGCATCGGCGGCATCGGCATCAACGCGGTGCAGGGTGCGGCCGCCGCCGGCGCGAAGAACGTCGTGGTGGTGGACCCGCTGGAGTTCAAGCGGGAGACCGCGCTCAAGTTCGGCGCCACCCACGCGTTCGCCTCGGCCGACGAGGCGGCCGCCAAGGTCGCGGAGCTGACCTGGGGCCAGATGGCCGACCAGGCGCTGATCACGGTCGGCACGGTGGAAGAAGACGTCGTCACCAGCGGGTTCAACGTGATCGGCAAGGGCGGCACGGTCGTCATCACCGGCCTGGCCAACCCGGAGAAGCTGACCGTGCACGTGTCCGGCGGCATCATGACCCTGTTCGAGAAGACGATCAAGGGCACGCTGTTCGGCTCGGCCAACCCGCAGTACGACATCGTCAAGCTGCTCCGGCTGTACGACGCCGGCCAGCTCAAGCTCGACGAGCTGGTCACCACCCGCTACACGCTCGACCAGGTCAACGAGGGTTACCAGGACCTGCGGGACGGCAAGAACATCCGCGGCGTCATCACCTACGACACGAACTGAGCAGGCGGCGGCTGGGGTGCCGCCGGCGCCCCAGCCGGGCTCAGCCGGAGAAGGGCTTCACCACGTCGGCGATCGTGGTCAGCGCGCTGAGGTGCTCGTCCACGGTGCCCAGGTTCGCGCCCATCGTGTTGACGGACACGTGGGTGGCCCCGGCCCGCTGCCACTGGCCGAGCCGGTCGGCCAGCAGGTCGATGTCGCCGCGCCAGCTGACCCGGCCGTCCATCCCGATCGTGGCCGGGTCCCGGCCGGCCGCGGAGGCGGCCTCGGCGATGACCGCCACCGCTTCGGTCAGGTCCGGGCCGGGCGAGATCTGCGGGAACCAGCCGTCGGCGACCCGGCCGACCCGGCGGTAGGCCACCGGGGACTGGGCACCGAGCCAGACCGGGATCGGGCGCTGCACCGGCAGTGGCGCCAGGCCCGCGCCCTTGATGTGGTCGAACTCGCCGTCGTGGGTCACCGATTGCTCGGTCCACAGCCGCCGCAGCAGGCCGATCTGCTCGTCCAGGCGGCGGCCGCGGGTGCGGAAGTCCTCGCCCAGGGCCTCGTACTCGACCCGGTTCCAGCCGATGCCGAGGCCGAGCCGGAACCGGCCTTCGGACAGCAGGTCGACCTCGGCCGCCTGCTTGGCCACCAGCGCGGTCTGCCGCTGCGGGGCGATGATGATGCCGGTCACCAGCTCCAGCGAGGTCACCGCGGCCAGGTAGCCGAACACCACGAACGGCTCGTGGAACGTGGTGTGCACGTCGTAGGGGCCGCTCCAGCCCTGGTAGACCTCGGGGTCCGCGCCGAGCACGTGGTCGTAGGCCAGCACGTGCCGGAAGCCGAGGGCTTCGGCGCCCTGGCCATAGGCACGAACGGCGCCCACGTCGCCGCCCAGCTCGGTCTGCGGGAACACCACTCCGATGCGCATGGGGCCAACGCTACCGGAGCCGGCTAACGGAGCTCGCTGAGGTTGATCGAGTCCGCCATCGCCTCGTAGCCGGCGTCGCTGGGGTGCAGGCCGTCCCCGCTGTCGTAGGCCGGGTCGAGGTAGTTCGGGTTGCCGGGGACGCCCACCGCCCGGGCGAAGTCGGCCACGCCGTCGAACGCGTGACTGGTCAGGATCCAGTGGTTGACCGCGGCCAGCTTGGCCTGCCCCTCGACCGTCCAGAACCAGGAACTCTCGAAGGGGGTGAGGGTGGCGCCGATGACCTTGATCCCGTGCGCGTGGGCCATCGCGATCATCTTCTGGTAGCCGCCGATGATCTGGGCGGCGGTGACGTTGGTGGTGGGGGCCACGCAGCCGACGTCGGCGTCCTCGCTGTAGCCGATGTCGTTGATGCCCTCGAGCACGATCACGGCCCGGACACCGGGCTGGTCGAGCACGTCCTGGTTGAACCGGGCGACCGCGCTGGGCCCGTAGCAGGCCGAGGAGTTCAGCACCCGGTTGCCGCCGATGCCCTCGTCCAGCACCCCGGGCGCCTCGCTGCCGTACTCGGCGTCCAGGCGGCGAGCCAGGAAGTCCGGCCAGCGGTCGTTGGCCCCGTCGGTGGAGCCGATGCCGTCGGTGATCGAGTCGCCGAACGCCACCACCGACCCGGCCTTCTTGTCCGCGCCGAGGACCTCGACCCCGTCCAGGAAGTACCAGGACATGTCCCGGGTCGGGAAGGCGCTGGAGCTGGTGTCGCTGACGTGGTTGCCGGTCGCCAGGAAGTTGTCCTGCTGGGCGAAGAAGTGGACGGTGGCGGGCCCGGTCGCCTGCGGGACGTAGATGCTGACGGCCAGGTCCTCCAGCGGGGAGACCGGCATCGCGACCGGGTCGCTGACCACTTCCTCGCCGATCGGGACGGTCACCGACCGGCGGCCGTTGAACGTCACCGGGTAGGCGGGCCCGCTGAGGCTGGCGTCGCTGCCGGCCGCGCCCACGCTGGCCGCACCGATGACCAGCGGCCGGTCGCCGTCGGCGTTGCTGAGCCGGACCCGCACCTCCTGGCCGCCGACGCTGGTGAAGATGACGTTGCGGATGGTCTCGTTGGCGAAACCGTGGTTGCCGCGGTTGGCGACCATGTCGGTCGGCCTGGTCATCGCCGCGGCCCAGGTCTCGACCCAGCCCGAGCTGCTGGCGGACGCGACCGTCGGCGTCTTCGGGGTCAGGCCGACCACCGCCCCGGCGATCAGCGCCGCCGCGGCCAGCGCGAACGCGATGCGCCGGTGGACACGGCGGGTCGAGAACATTCGGTCCGGTCCTCCAGGACGGCAGCACGTGTTAACGGCATCCCGGCCACGTTACAGCGGTCACGGTGACCGGGGGCACGGGCGCCGGGGTCAGGGGCGCAGGTAGGAGGCGCCGTTCAGGTCGACGATCGTCCCGCTGGCCCACTGGGCCTCCGGCGAGGCCAGGTAGACCACGGCCGCGGCGATCTCCCCGGGCTGGGCCACCCGGCCGAACGGGCTCTGCGCCAGGACCTCGGCGGCGTCCGGGCCGTGCACCGGTTCGGTGGCCATGTCGGTGTCGACGAAGCCGGGGGCGACCGCGGTGACCGCGATGCCGTAGGGGCCGAGGGCCAGCGCCAGCGACTGGCCGCAGGCGTTCAGGGCCGCCTTGCTGGCGCCGTAGGCGGGCTGGCCGGGCTCGCCGCGGAAGGCGCCGCGGGACGAGACGTTGACGATCCGGCCGCCGCCGCGCGGGATCATGTGCTGGACCGCGCACCAGGTCACGTTGGCCGGGCCGAACAGGTTGACGGCGAGGGTCTGCTGCCAGGCCGCCTGCCAGTCCTCGTAGCTCACCTCGGTGATCGGGTGGGCCAGGAAGACGCCGGCGTTGTTGACCAGCACGTCCAGCCCGCCGAGGCCGACCGCCACCTCGTCCACCATGCGCCGCACCGCGGCCGGATCGGTGAGGTCGGCCTGCACGACCATGTGCCCGTCGCCGGGCAGCTCGGCCAGCACGGCGGCGGCCCGGCCGGCGGAGTCCCGGTGGTGCACGGCCACGTGGTCGCCCTGCGTGGCGAAGGCCAGCGCGATGGCCCGGCCGATGCCCCGTGACGCCCCGGTGATCAGCACTGCTCTCCCAGTCACCAGACCAAGCCTAGGGGAGCCGGGGAAGAGGCGGGGCCGGGTGGGCACGGGTGACGGGGCTCAGGCGCCGGGGAGCAGGCGGGTGTCCAGGCGCTCCTCGTGGACTTCGCCGTCGGCCAGGGTGACCCGGTAGGTGCCCTTGCCGGGGACCTCGGCGACCGCTTCGGCCAGCTCGGTGCCCCGGTAGACCAGGCCGGTCCCGTCGTCGGTGGCGTAGCCGCCGGGCAGGATCCCCTCCGCGATGTACTGGTGGAACCGGGGACGGCGCTGCTCCTCGTTGTCGTAGTGCACGCCGTTGGCGTAGGGCAGGAACCCCAGGCCGTTGGTGACCGGCCGCAGGTCCGGGCCAAACGAGTCGGTGGTGCCGCCGAGGTGCCAGCAGAGCGACCCGGCCGAGACCCCGGCCAGTACCACCCCCGCCTCCCAGGCCTGCCGGAACACCTCGTCCAGCCCGTGCAGCCGCCACAGCGCGAGCAGGTTGGCCACGCTGCCGCCGCCCACCCACACCGCGTCCTGGTCCAGCACCAGCGCGGCCAGGTCGTCGGCGTTGGGCATGCTGAACAGCCGCAGCGGGGTCACGGTGACCCCGTCCGCCCGGCCCGCGTCGATGAACTGGGCCTCGAAGCTCTCCTGGTCCCCGCCGGCCGTGCCGACGTAGCAGAGCCGGGGCGCGCGGCCGGAGACGCCGGACAGCTCGATCGCGTAGTGCAGCAGCGGCCCGAAGCCGAACAGGGTGCGGCGGCCGCGGGTCAGCCCGCCGGAGGTGGCGAGGATGGTCGGGGTGTCGGCGCTCATGAGCCGACAATAGCCAGCCGGAGCCGGTGTGGCGCCTGGGTTTGCCGGGGGCCGGGGGTCAGGCCGGCTGGGGGGTGGCGCGCTTGACGATGGCGGCGGTGTCCACCCCGGCCGGCAGCGTGCCGAACGCGTGGCCCCAGTCCCCGGCCAGCCGGGAGGCGGTGAACGCGTCCGCCACGGCCGGGTCGCCGTAGCGGACCAGCAGCGAGCCCTGCAGGACGGTGGCCATCAGCTCGACGATCCGGCGGGCCCGGGTCTCGGCCTGGGCCGGGTCGGCCAGCTCGGCCTGGAGCGTTGCCACCGCCCGGTCCAGCCGCGGGTCGGCGCCGGCCGCCTGGCCGACCTCGGCGAAGTAGGCCTCGGCGACCTGTGCACCCTTGGAGGTACCGCGGGCCAGGGCGCGCAGCGCGTCAAGGGCCGCGACGTTGCCCGACCCCTCCCAGATCGACTGCAGCGGGGCCTCCCGGTACAGCCGCGGCAGGCCGGATTCCTCCACGTAGCCGTTGCCGCCCAGGCATTCCAGCGCCTCGCCCGCGTGCACCGGGACCCGCTTGCAGACCCAGTACTTGGTCACCGCCAGCGCGATCCGCCGGAACGCGGCCTCCTGCTCGTCACCGCGGGTGGCCCGGTCGGTGGCCCCGGCCAGCCGCAGCATCACGGTGGTGGCCGCCTCCGACTCGACCGCCAGGTCGGCCAGCACGTTGGCCATCAGCGGCTGATCGGTCAGGTAGCGGCCGAAGGCCTGCCGGTGGGCGGCGTGGAAGGCGGCCTGGCTGGTCCCGGTGCGCAGCTGGGTGGCGGCCGCGATCACGCAGTCCAGCCGGGTCATGTTGACCATTTCGATGATGGTCTGGACGCCGCGTCCCTCCTCCCCGACCAGCCAGGCCAGCGCGTCGTCGTACTCGATCTCGGCCGAGGCGTTGGACTTGTTGCCGAGCTTGTCCTTCAGCCGCTGCAGCCGCATGCCGTTGCGGCTGCCGTCCGGCAGCACCCGCGGCAGCAGGAAGCACGACAGGCCGCCGGGCGCCTGGGCGAGCACCAGGAACAGGTCGTTCATGGGCGCCGAGGTGAACCACTTGTGGCCGGTCAGCCGGTAGCTGCCGTCGGCGGCCGGCCCGGTCGCGGGCACCGCCCTGGTGGTGTTGGCGCGTACGTCCGAGCCGCCCTGCTTCTCGGTCATCGACATGCCCGCCAGCAGCCCGCGCTTGCTGAGGGGCGGCCGCGACCCCGGGTCGTAGGCCGGGGCGGTGAGCAGCGGCTCGTACTGGCGGGCGAGGTCGGGGGCGTGCCGCAAGGCGGGGGTGATCGAGTAGCTCATCGAGATCGGGCAGCAGTGGCCGGCGTCGGTGGCGCCCCACACGTACAGGCCGGCCGCCCGGGCCACGTGCGCGCCCGGCCGCGGGTCGGCCCAGGGGGCGGCCTGCAGGCCCGCCTCGACCGCGGTGCGCAGCAGGTCGTGCCAGGCCGGGTGGAACTCCACCTCGTCGATCCGGTGCCCGAACCGGTCGTGGGTGCGCAGCACCGGGGGGTGCTCGTTGGCCAGCCGGCCCCACTCCTGCGCCTGCTCGGCGCCGGCCCGGCGGCCGAGCTCGTGCAGCCCGCCCTCGGCCCAGCCCGCGTCGTGGCGGCGCAGCCCGTCCAGCAGGGCGGGGTCGTCGGCCACGTCGTAACCGGTCAGCGGCGGAGCCTGGTTGAAGACCTCGTGGGTGGGCGGCATCGTTCCATCATCGCGCAGGGCGGCAAAACGTGCATGAGCCGCCTGCCGTACCAGATCTGCGGCCGGAGGTTGCGGATCCTCGCAGCTTGGGGTTACCTGGACGTCACCTGGGGTTTCGTTCAAAGGCGAGCACCCTCAGAGGGGGGCTTCACCAATGCGGATAACACGCAAGCTGGGGGCGGTGGCCGCTGCCGCGCTCTCGATCGTCTTCGTCGCCGCCGGGCCCGCGCTAGCGGGTACCAACGGCCACACCAGGTCCATCAGCGGGAACGAGTACCTCGACGGCGCGGCGTACGGCAAGGCCGCCATCGCGTCGACGACGACGATCCCGCTGCAGTTGCGCGGCCTGGTCCGTACCCATTCCAACTTCACCCCACCGCCCGGCAACGGCCCGGCCACCATTCCCACCCCGAAGGGGAACCTGACCGCCACTCAGGTCGGTAAGGACACCCAGACCAGCAAGATCTCGCGGCACTGCTTCGCGGTCTTCACCGACTCCTTCGCCGTCAAGGTCACGGGCGGTACCGGCGTGTTCTGGCATGCCTCCGGCCGGGGCCACGCGACCCTGGTCTTCACCGGGTACGTGCCCAGGTACACCTCCGGAAAGCACAAGGGCCAGTGCAACCCCAACGGCAACCCGACCACGCCCAGGGGCGCCTCGGTGGCCCTGCACGCGCAGATCACCCCGCTGACGATCGTCCGCGGACACCACTGACAACCGGACCGCTCGCCTGAGGTCCGGAACCCCGGGCTGGGAGCCCCGTCAGGCACTGAGCTGGCGGGGCTCCTGCATGGTTCAGGGCCGGCCGGGCTCAGGGCCGGGCGGGCGACCAGCCTTTGCCGGTTCCCTCGTGGACCGCCACGTAAAGGTCCGGCCGCCGGTCGGCCAGCAGGTCGTTGTGGGAGTTGATGCGTTTGTCGCGGGTGGCGGGCAGGTCGCAGTCGGCGACCAGCACGGCCGGCCGGTCGGCCAGCACCGGTCCCGCCAGCGGGTAGCCGTCCGGCCCGGCGATGAGCGTGCCGCTGATCCAGTCCACGCCGCGCTCGGTGCGGCAGCGGTCCGCGACCACCACGTAGACACCGTTCACCGAGGCGTCGGCCTGGACCTTGATCACCTCGGCGGGCCGTTCACCATCCGGGTAGGGCGCGACCGGCCAGTTGACCGGCGCGGCGATCAGGTCGGCCCCGTCCAGGGCGGCCAGCCGGGTCCACTCCGGGAACTCCAGGTCGTAACAGATCATCACGGCCACCCGGCCGAACGGCAGGCTGACGACCGGCGGGGCGCCGTCGCCGGGGGTGAAGACCAGCTTCTCCCGGTCCCACAGGTGGGCCTTGCGGTAGACGGCCCGGGTACCGGACTCGTCGACCAGGGCGGCGCTGTTGTAGAGCAGCCCGTCCTCCCCCAGCTCGCAGAACCCGCCGACGATCGCGCAGCCTGCGCCGGCGGCCAGTTCCTGCCACTGGCGCAGGGTGGGGCTGCCGGCGGACCGGCTGGCCAGGCCACGGGCCTCGTCGGCGCTGCTGAACACGTAGCCCGAGTCGCACAGCTCGGGCAGCACGACCAGGCGCGCGCCCTGCTCGGTGGCGTCCTGCACGGCCTGGGCGGCGGCCGCCCGGTTGGCGTCCAGGTCGCCGAGGACCGGCCCGAGCTGAACGGCGGCGATCAAAGTCATGAGCCAGCTCCTGCCTGGAGAGCGAACAGCCCGAGCAGCTCGTAGGCCGCGTTGGCGGCGGCCAGCGAGGTCAGCTCGGCGTGGTCATAGGCGGGCGCGACCTCCACCACGTCCGCGCCGGCCAGCCGCAGCCCGTCCAGCCCCCGCAGGATCAGCTGCAGCTCCCGGGTGGTCAGGCCGCCCGGCTCCGGGGTGCCGGTGCCGGGCGCGTGGGCGGGATCGAGCACGTCGATGTCGATGCTGATGTACACCGGCCGGTCGCCGACCCGGGCGCGGATCCGGTCGATGGCCTGGTCGACGCCGTGGCGGGCCACGTCGACGGTGGACACGATGGCGAAGCCCAGCTCGCGGTCCTCGGTCAGGTCGGTCCTCGCGTACAGGCTGCCGCGGATGCCCACGTGGGCCGAGCTGTCCAGCGCGAGCACGCCCTCCTCGGCCGCCCGGCGGAACGGCGTGCCGTGCGTGTAGGGGGCGCCGAAGTAGGTGTCCCAGGTGTCCAGGTGCGCGTCGAAGTGCACCAGGGCCACCGGGCCGTGCCGGGCGGCGGTGGCCCGCAGCAACGGCAGCGCCACCGTGTGGTCGCCGCCGATCGCGACCAGGTAATCGGCGCTGGCCAGCACGCCGTTGGCGCCGCCCTCGACGTCGGCGATGGCCTGCTGGAGGTCGAACGGGTTGGCGGGCAGGTCCCCGGCGTCAGCCACCTGGTGCCCGGACCACGGGTGCACGTCCAGGCCCGGGTGGTAGGGCCGCAGCAGCTTGGATCCGGCCCGCACCGACCCGGGCCCGAACCGGGCACCGGGCCGGTAGGACACCCCGGAGTCGAACGGGATCCCGGCGATCGCCACCGCGGCCGAGCCGACGTCGGACAGCCGGGGCAGCCGGGCGAACGTGTCGGGGCCGGCGTACCTGGGCACGACCAGCGCGTTCGGCGGCCCGACGGGAGCAGCCGGGTCCGGCTCCGGGGGGGCCGCCATCAGCTGTTCTCGACGATCCCGCGGATGAACATCGCCTGGCCGGCGTGCTGCAGGTCGTCCGAGATCACGCTGATCAGCCGGACGGCCAGGGTGACCGGCGGGGTCCAGGAGTCGTCGACCACGCGGGCGAAGTCGTCGTCCTTGAGGTGCTTGACGAAGCGGGTGGCCTCCTCGATCACCTCGTCGAAGTACCCGATCAGGATCTCGCCCGACTTCACCTTGACCGCGGCCACGTCGTCGCCGCCGAACCCGTAGCCGGTGGCGTCGGGCGGGAACGGCAGCGCGAACTTCTCGGCCCAGCCGTTGCCGATCCAGACCTGCTCCTTGCTGCCCGCCTCGGACAGGTGATCGTCGGTGACCCGGCTCAGGTGCCACACCAGCCAGGCGATCGAGTTCGTGTTGCCGTTGACCCGGAACGCCAGCTCGTCGGGGGTCAGGTTGTCCACGGCCTGGTGGACCACGCCGTGGACCCGGCTGAACGCATCGGTCAGCAAATCAACGCTCGTCATCAGATGCCCCTCTAGTCAGTCTTGGTTGCGAGTCATTTTTCCGGGCGGCCGATGGCCACGTCCACCCCCGGCGAATAGTGCACCAGCGGCTCACCGGCCGGCGCGGGCAGGCCGGCCGCGGTGATCAGCTGATCGTCCACCAGCTGGGCGGTGGCCCGGTGCAGCGGCCAGCGCGCGTGGCAGGCGCGGGCGGCCGCGCGCTGGCCACGGGTGACGCTGAACAGCATCCAGCGGGCGGTGAGGAAGTGCTCGAAGGCGCTGACCTGGCCGGCCGGGATCGGCTCGCCCACCGCGACCCGCACCCGGCTGGTCACCGCGGGCGCCGAGTGGCGGCGGGTGAGGTAGGCCAGCTCGCGGCCGCGCTCGCTCAGCCGCATCGACGACCAGAAGTACGGCAGCCGGTACGGGGTGGCCCGGGCGGTCACGACCGCGCCCAGCCGGGCCGCGTCCAGCGAGAAGAACCAGATCCCGGTGCGCCCGGACGGGTCGCGCACGTAGGTGCGGACGTTGGTCTCGCAAAAGTTCGACACCCACGGGAACCGCCGGCCGCTCGCGGTGGAGACCCGCATGTAGAACGGGACCAGCCCCACCCAGGCGGCGCCGTCCCAGGTCTCGGCGGTCAGGCCGTCCGGCAGCAGCCGCTGCACCGCCGCGGGGTCGAACCCCCAGTGCAGGAACGTCAGCCGCTCCCAGCGCTGGCCCATGATCGGCCGATCGACGGTGAACGGGCAGGTACCGAGGCTGATCTCGGTTCCGGTCACGCCGGCGTACCCGAGTCCGCCCAGCGCCGGAACACCTGGACCTGCTCGCCGGGCCACGCGCCGTCGCAGGGCATGCTGCCGTTGGCGACCCGTTCGAGCACGTCGGCGGCGTGTGCCCGCACGTCGTCGTAGGACCACAGGTCGAAGGCGAACAGCATCGACTGCCGGTCCTTGGCCCGGAACATCGGCTTGATGTGGGTGGCGAAGCTCACCGGCTCGTCCGGCCCGGGCAGCGTGACGGGCTGGTCCTGCTGCCCGGTGTCCTGCCCGGTGTCCGGCTGGGCCGAGGTGTCCGGCGGACCGGCCGCGGTCCAGCCCCAGACGGGCAGGGCCGCGTTGCCGTTGCCGGCGGTCAGCGGGCCGGTGGCGTACCAGATGAAGAACGCGGTGAGCGCGGCCCCGAACTGCGGATCGGCGGGCAAGCCGACCTCGCCGGCCGCCTGCCTCGCCAGCGCCGACCAGCGCGCCTGCTGGCCGGCGGCGAACTCGCCGGTCACGGCCGGCGCCCAGGTGCCGTCCAGGGCCGGGCCGCCGAACGCGGCGCCGATCCGGGCGGCCTCGTGCTCCGGGTAGCCGGGCGGCAGGTCCGCGAACACCGGGGCCAGCAGCGAGTCGGCCGGGATCAGCTTCTCGTACAGCCGCCGGGTCAGCTGGGTAAGCCCGGGCAGGCCGCCGGCCCACTCGAACAGGCTCGGGACCCGGCCCGGGGTCACCTGGGGGTCGCTGAAGCCGACGTACCAGTGCATGCCGCTGCAGAACGGCTTGTTCTGGGAGTGCCCGCACCGGCAGAGCGCGTAGTGCTCACGGGACGCGCCCGCGCCCTGGGGTACGGGCTCGCCGTCCGGGCCGGTCAGCGCGATCGCGCCGGTCACCCGGTACGGCCCGTCCCTGGTGATCTCGACGGCCGGTTCGCGCTGGCCGTGCCGGTCGGTCAGGGCGCGCTCCTCGTGGCCGTCGAAGGCCAGGCCGAGCGCGCCGGACGGGCAGTCCCGGACCGCGCGCACGATCTCATCCATCCGGCCGCCGCTGGGGGCCACGAACGGCTCGGCGCCGGTGCGGAACACCGTGCTGAGGCGGTCGGTGCACAGGCCCGAGTGCTGGCAGACGCCACGGTTGTCGAACACCGTGACCTGCTCGCCGTCGTACCGGTCGCGGTGGTCCGGCACCCGCTTGGGGTCTTTGTCCCCGCTGAACCCGCTGGTCGCGTGCGACCCGTCGCAGAACGGCTTGATGGCGGATTCGCCGCACCGGCAGAGGGCGACCTGGGGCGGGACCGGGACCGGCTGGCCCAGGTAGTCGCGGATCGTGGCCACGTTGGTGGCCAGGTAGGGGCCGTTCTCGGCGACCTGGAGCCCGGCGGGCAGGGCGGCCTGAAGGTCGCGGAAGGTGGCGGCGCGGCCGGCCGCCGGGGCCAGCGCGCAGGCCAGATCCTGCAGGGCGGCGGTGGCTTCGGCCAGGCCGGGCTCGGCCGCCCGGTAGTCAGCGTCCTGGCTGACGCGAACCCGCAGCCTGGTGAGGTCCTGAGCCAGCGCCCAGACCTGTTCGGCGGGGGCGGCTGGTGCTGCCATGGCAGATGTGGCCACTGAGGTGGCTGAGGCGCTTGTGGTCGCTGAGGTTTTTGAGGTTGTTGAAGTTGCTGGGGTTGTTGAGGTCGCCGTGTCGGGGGTGAGGGCGCGGAGGGCGTCGGCCAGCGGGCGGAGCACGCTCTCGACCAGGCGGGGAGCCATCCAGCGGAGCGCCCTGGTGCCGGGCTCAGGCTGGAGCAGCCGGGTGGTCAGCGCCCACGTGCTCTCGATGCCGTCGGCCACCGCAGATGACAGGCCGGCTCGATCCACGTCGGGGCCTTTTATCCGGAAAAGGTCAGCGCGCGCTTGCAGGGACGGAAGATCGGCGTCGGCGGGGACGGCGGAACCGGCGGCGGCCGCACCGGGTGCGGCCGCGGCGGGCGAGCGGGACGGGGGCAGGAAGGCGGTCAGCGCGCCCGCCAGCCGGCCGAGCGTGGAGCCGGCCTGGCCCACCACCGCGGCCACGTTCGCGGGCGCGGGCCCGGCCGGGCCGTCCGGGTCGCCGTCGATGATCTCCTGGGCGAAGCCGGCCGCGACGTCCAGGCGCTCGGCCAGCAGGGTCCAGGCCGCGTCCCGGTGCGGCAGCAGGTAGTCGCTCTCGTAGAACAGCTCGAAGCTGGGGCCCGCGGTCTGGCCGGGGTACTCCGGGCCCGCCGGCAAGGTGGTGATGAGGTTGCCGAGCGGGCTGATGACCTGGGCCATCAGCCCCACGCTGGCGTCGGCCAGCGCCTTCAGCTGGGCGTCGCTCTCGTCGGTGTGGGCGAAGAACCGCTCGAGGATCTGCAGGAGGACCTCATAGGCCACGTTGAACAGGTCCATCACCCGGGCGGTGACCGGGTCGCTGACCAGCGGCACCTCGGCGCCGTTGTCGCACGGGCGGACGTTGACCGTCTGCACCGGGCGGGCCGCCATCAGGCCCAGGTTGTCCTCCTTGGCCTGGGTGTACTCGTCCAGGATCTCGACGAACTGGCCGAAGTGGGCGTTCTGCCAGGCGCCGCGGGGCCCCTCCCCCTGCTCGAGGATCTCGTCGATGGCCCGCTGAGCGGAGGCCAGGTCGGTCACCGGGACCAGTTCGGGCCAGCCGAAGTACTCGGAGGTGGCCTGGGCTCCGGGCGGGCCGACGAACAGCCAGTCTTCACCGTGCAGCTCGACCAGATGCCGGAAGCCCGCTTCGACCGAGCGGTACAGGTGCCCGACTGTCTTGAAGTCCTGGCCGCGGGGCACGATGTCGCCCGCCTCCATCAGCGGCACGGCCCGGCCGTAGGCGGCCAGCCCGTCACCGTCGCGGATGTCCATGCCCTCGGGGCGCTCCAGGAACATGAAGTGCCTGACCGCCTGCTCGCCGAACGGCAGCAGCGCGAGGTGCACGCCGGCCGGGTAGTGGCTGGCGGGGTGCGGGAAGTTGGGCCGGGACAGGTGCGGGGCCGCCCCGACCGCCGACAGCAGGTTCTGTACCAGGGCCAGGTGCAGCATCTCCTGGGTGGCCACGTGCGAGATGACCTTGCGCCAGCGCCGGGTGGCGGCCAGCTCGGCCTCGGTCAGGTCCTCCCCCTCGTCCTGTTTGAGCGTGAAGGCCGCGTACAGGTACTGGCACATGATGCCGTGCTCGAGTTCGGCCGCTTCGCAGAGCATGTAGATGAGGGCCTCGCGGTGCTCGATCACGAACGGCGCCTCGGGCGGGGCCAGGCCGCCGCGGGTGGCGATGACCTGGGCCAGGCGGCCGGTGGCGGCGGCGGACTGCTCGCTGGTAGTCATTAATCTCCCCGTGTGGACTGAGGCAGCGTGCAGCCAGTTTTGCGCTGATTGGCGCGATTTCCCTAGCGACTTTCGCCTATCTTCGCCACGGGTGAACGAAACGGCCAGGCAAACGGAGGGAGGGCCGGGTGACGGATCGGACGCGCATCCTGCTGGTGTCGGGGAGCACCCGAGCGGGCTCGGCCAACACGGCCGCGCTGCGCACCCTGCGGGAGGTGGCACCGCGGCCGGTGACGGCCGTGCTCTACCAGGAGCTGAGCGACCTGCCCGCGTTCAACCCGGACGACGACCGGGAGCCGTTGCCGCCGGCCGCGGCCCGGCTGCGGCGGGCGATCGCGGAGTGCGATGCGGTGGTGATCTGCACCCCGGAGTACGCGGGCGGACTGCCCGGCAGCTTCAAGAACCTGCTGGACTGGACCGTGGGCGGCGGCGAGATGTACGGCAAGCCGACCGCGTGGATCAACGTGGCCGCGCCCGGGCGGGGGCCGGCGCCGAGGAGTCGCTGACCAGCGTGCTCGGCTACGTCGGCGCGGCGGTGATCGACAAGGCCTGCCGCCGCATCGTGCTGCCGCGTCAGGCGATCGGGCCCGATGGAATGGTCAGCGACCCGGAGTTCCGGGCAGAGGTGGCCCGGATGATCGACGACATCGTGGCGGCCGTGGCCTAGCTGGGGCCCGGAGTGCCCGGGGCGGCCCGGGCGCCTGGAGCGGCCGGGGCGGCCGGGGCGGCTGCCGCGGCGAAGGCCTGCATGGAGGGGAACTCCCAGTCGGGGGTGACGCCGGCCGGTGGCTGCGGGGTGGCGCCCCAGCCGGGGCGGTCGTGCCGCCGGTTGATCCATACCGTGGGGAGGCCGAACTGCTTGGCCGGCACGTGGTCGTGGAACAGGCTCTGGGCCACGTGCAGCAGGCGTTTCTCGCCGATGCCGAGCCGGTTGACCTCGGCCAGCAGCGCCTCGAAGTTGCGCGGCGACGGCTTGTAGGAGCCGATGTCCTCGGCGGTCAGAATGCTGGTGAAGGTGACCCCGAGGCGGCGATTGCTGGCCGCGAACGAGGCCCGGTCCACGTTGGACAAGATGATCAGCTGGTAGCGCCGGGCCAGGGCCTGCAGCGCGGCCGGGGAATCCGGGAACGCCGGCCAGTCCGGGACCGAGGCACCCATCCGCTCGGCATCCTCGTCGGTGACCTCCGCGCCCAGCTCACGGCCCAGTTCGCGCAGGCTGCGGGCCAGGATCAGCGGGTAGCGGTCGGCCGGGTGATCCGCCTCGGCCGCGGCTTCGTGGGTGGAGTAGGCGGTGAGCAGGGCCTCGTCGGAGAGGTCGAGGCCGTGGCGGCGGGCCCAGGGCGCGAGAACGCTGGCTATCCCGGTCTCCCAGTCGATGAGCGTGCCGTAGCAGTCGAAACTGAGCGCGCCGAAGTCACCGAAGTCCATGGCGGGTCCTCTGGTCGCGGACGAGGTTGCTAGTCGCGGGCGAGGTTGCCCGACGGATCGTCCCGGTCGGCGGCCGGGTGTTCGACCAGCGCGAGGATGCGGCTGGCCATGAAGCGGGCCGTGCGCACCGGAGTACCGCTCCGGGTCACTTCGCTGACCTCGATGACACCGCGCCGGTTGGCGATGTCGACCCGGCGGCCGGCCTTGGTCGCGGCGATCTCATAGGTCCGCGTGGCCTCGCCGGCGTCGATGACGATCTCGACCCAGTCGCCTTTCACGGTGTTTATCCTGCCCAACCTTGATCGCGGGAAAACGATCATCTGCCGGGGCGGCCCCCTCCGCGTGGGACGGCGCAGGGCGCGGCGCCGGCGGGGTGGCGCCCGGGAGGACCCGGGAGGATCATTCAGGCTAACTTTTTCAGTTTTTTCATTATTGGGGGGATATGGATGGGTGACTTCTATCCAGCGTTTTCCGCGACTTGTTTCGTGGTGCTGACGCTGTGGCTGATGACGGTGCAGCAGCGCTACCAGGACTGGGAGCGCGATCGCCAGCTGGTCCGGCGCGCGTTCGGCATCGGGCTGTTCTTCTCACTCCCGGGGATCATGACGCTCATTGCGCTGGTCGATCCGACCTCAGCGCTGTTCTGGGAATGGACGTACACGCTGGTGGCGCTCAGCGGGGCCGCGGTCATGGTGGTTTTGTACACGTCGGGGCGTGACCGGGTGACGTCGGTCGCCTATCCGGTCGCGGCCGCGATTTACCTGGCCATCGGCGCGATCGCGATCATCGGGCTGACCCGGGCCCACGCCCACCTGGAGAACCAGGTGGATCAGGTGCTGCTGTGCGTGCTGCTGTGCGTGCTGCTGTTCCTGGGGCTGAACGTGGCGTGGCTGCTGCTGTTCGGGCCCGCGCGCCGGGCGGACGCCGCACGCTCATAGGCGCGGCGCCCAGCCCGTCCCGGCTGGCCCGGCTGGCCCGGCTGGCCGGGCTGGCCGGGCTGGCCGGGCTGGCCGCCGGGCTGCGGACACAGTTCCTTTCGCCAGCGCCTTACGCCAGTGCCGGGAGGGCGCCCAGGGCGGCCTCGATCCGGTCCTGCGTGAGCTCGTAGTCCTCCATCTCGCCGGACAGGTAACGCTGGTAGGCGGCCATGTCGAAGTGCCCGTGCCCGCACAGCGCGGTCAGGATGACCTTCTCCTCACCGGACTCGGCGCAGCGCTTGGCCTCCTCGATGACCGAGGCCAGCGCGTGGGTCGGCTCCGGGGCCGGCACGATGCCCTCGGCCCGGGCGAACGTGACGCCGGCCGCGAAGCATTCCCGCTGCGGCTTGCTGACCGCTTCGAACAGGCCCAGCTCATAAGCGTGCGAGAGCAGCGGCGACATGCCGTGGTAACGCAGGCCGCCGGCGTGGATCGGGTCGGGCACGAAGTCGTGGCCGAGCGTGTGCATCTTCAGGAGCGGGGTAAATCCGGCGGTGTCGCCGAAGTCGTAGGCGTACTGGCCGCGGGTGAATGACGGGGACGCGGTCGGCTCGACCGCCCGGAACACCGGATTGATCCGCCCGGCCAGCTTCTCGCGCAGGAACGGGAAGACCAGGCCCGCGAAGTTCGAGCCGCCGCCGGTGCAGCCCACGATCAGGTCGGGCGCGGTCTCGCCGGCCTGGGCGAACTGCTTGAGCGCCTCCTCGCCGATCACCGTCTGGTGCAGCAGCACGTGATTGAGCACGCTGCCCAGGGCGTACCGGGTGTCGGCGGCGCCCCCCGCGACCTCGACCGCCTCGCTGATCGCGATGCCGAGGCTGCCGGGCGAGTCCGGGTCGTCGGCCAGGATCTTGCTCCCGGCCGTGGTGACCGGGCTCGGGCTGGCGTGCACGGTCGCGCCGTAGGTCTCCATCAGCGCGCGGCGGTACGGCTTCTGGTCGTAGGAGGCGCGCACCATCCAGACCTCGCACTCCAGCCCGAACTGGGCGGAGGCGAAGGCGAGCGCGCTCCCCCACTGGCCCGCGCCGGTCTCGGTGGTGAGGCGGCGGGTGCCTTCGACGGCGTTGTAGTACGCCTGGGGCACGGCCGTGTTGGGCTTGTGCGACCCGGCCGGGGAGACGCCCTCGTACTTGTAGTAGATGCGGGCGGGGGTGTTCAGCGCCTTCTCCAGCCGGTGGGCCCGGAACAGCGGGGTCGGGCGCCACAGCTTGTAGACGTCGAGGACTTCCTCGGGGATCGGCACGTAGGAGTCGGCCGTGACCTCCTGGGCGATCAGCGCCATCGGGAACAGAGGGGCCAGGTCCTCGGGGCCGACCGGCTGCAGGGTGCCCGGGTGCAGCGGCGGCGGTGGCGGAGAGGGCAGGTCGGGGATGATGTTGTACCACTGGCGAGGAAGTTCGGACTCGTCGAGGATGATCTTGGTCCGGCTCGTCATGACGTCTCCGCTCGGTGGTCTGGGCGATCAGTGGTCGGGGCGATCGGTGGTCTCGGTGGTGCGTTTGTTCCCGTCCATGGGATCAGAGGGCGCCGGGGAGTGGCAACCCTGTGGGGGGCGGGACGCGGATCGAGTGAGCGCGCGGGGGTAGCCGGGACGGCGAGACACGGGGCAGAGGAGGCGGCGTGGCGGATCGGGCGGATAGTGTGGGTGGTGCTGATGGGGCGAATGGGGTGAATGGGGCGAGCATGAGGCTGGCGGCGACCGTGCTGGACGGGCCCGATGCCCGCGAGCTGGCGGGGTTCTACCGGCGGCTGCTGGGCTGGGAGACCGACGAGGACGAGCCGGACTGGGTCACGCTGCGGGCGCCGGGTGGCGGGACGGCTCGGGGTGGGCCAGCTCAGAGTGGGCCAGCTCAGAGTGGGCCAGCACTGTCGTTTCAGACCGAGCGGGCCTACATTCCGCCGGTCTGGCCGGCCGGGGCGGGCGATCCGCAGATGTCGATGCACCTGGACATCGAGGTCGACGACCTCGACGAGGCGGGGGCGCACGCGGTGGCGGCTGGGGCTCGGCTGGCGGAATTCCAGCCGCAGGATGATGTGCGGGTGTATCTGGATCCGGCCGGGCATCCGTTCTGCTTGTTCCTGGCCGAGTGAGGGCGGGTGGGCCGGCCGGGTGAGGGTGGTGCGGGTGGCGGGTGAGGTGGCCTTGGGCGCCGGCTGGGGGCACGCGGCGGGGCGCTGGGCCCGGTGCGCCTTTGGTGCGCACGGGTGGCGCAGGCGCGGGGTGCTCGGGAATGCGCGCGAGGCGCGCGGGGTCCGTGGGGCCCGCAGGACCCACGAGGCGCGCGGGGCGCGCGGGCGGGATTACGGGCCGCGGCTGGCGGGGCGGACGGGAAGCGGGCTGTCCAGAGTGAGCCAGCCGCCGGGGTGGGTGAAGCGCAGCCGGGCGTCGGCAGTGCCGCTCAGGGCCCAGCCGAGCAGGTGGATGAAGTAGTGGTGGTGCACGAAGCAGAGCAGCACCAGGTTGGGCAGGCGGGTCTTGCCGCCGCGTTTCCAGGGGCGGATGTGGTGGGCGGTGCACCAGGCGGCGGGCAGTCCGCAACCGGGCCAGCGGCAGCCGCGGTCGCGGGCGGTCAGCGCGCGGCGCAGGGCAGGGGTCTCGGTGCGGTAGCGGCGCCCGACGTCGAGCGGGAGACCGTCGCGCCAGCGGATGACGGAGATCTCGGCCCGGCAGGCCAGGGTGAGGACCTGGCGGGCGGTGAGCATCGTGCCGTGCTCGGTCCGGGCTGGGCCGGGCCCGTGGTCGTCGGCTCGGCGGTCGCCCGCGGCGGGACCGGCGGCTCGGCGGTCGTCCGCGGCGGGATCGGCGGCTCGGCGGTCGTCCGCGGCGGGATCGGCGGGGGCGGAGTGCTCCTCGAGCAGGATGCTCAGGTGCGGCATCGCGCCGTGCCGGGTGCCGGCCTGGCCGGAGTCCAGGGCCGCCTGGCAGGCGGCGGTCAGGCCGTCCATCCGGCGCTGGGCCGCGGTGCGCCGGTCCTCGGAGCCACCGGGCGGGCTGAACGCCTCGGCCGCGGTCTTGATGATCTCGATCGACAGGGCGTCGCTGCAGGCGCCGCTGATCGTGCCGACGTCGTCCAGGGTCAGGCCGAAGGACAGGTAACGGCGTTCGAATCGCTTACGCTGACGCTCCTCGATCGCGTCGGGGTCGGCGCGGTAGGTGAGCTCCTCACCCAGGCGGCGCAGCTCGCGCGGGTCGAGGGCCGGCCGGATCCAGGCGTGAGGCTGGCCTGGGCCGGGCTGGCCTGGGTCGGGCTGGCTTGGCTCGGCGCCGTCGGGAGCGCGGTCGGCGGTGTCATCGGGGACGGAACCGGCGCCGGGGATGGGGCCGGTGGTGGAGTCGGGGCCGGTGGTGGGGTCGGGGCGGCTGGACGGGACTGACTGCCCGTCGTCCGGATCGGCTGGGGGCGGGCCGGGCTGGGCGGCGAGGGCGTCGGCGGCGGACCGGGAGCCGGGCAGGCCGATGGTGGCGGCGGCCAGCAGCTGGGCCTCGGCGTCGGCGGCCAGCGTGTCGTCGCTGATCTGGGCGGTGGCGCGGCTGATGACGTGGGCGGCGTCGAAGGAAAGCTGGCCCGCCGACAGGGCCTGGGCGGTGGCGGTCAGGCGGCGCAGCGCCCGGCCGGTCGCGACCAGCTCACCGGCCCGGCCCGCGGACCGGCCGCAACCGTGTCGCAGGAACGCGGCCGCCGACGAGTAGCCGAGCTCGTCGTAGGCGCCGCTGACGTCGATGATCCCGGCCAGCCGAGCGAGTTCACCGTGCACCTGGTCGGCGAATACGGCCAGGTCACGGGCCTGGGTGAGCAGGCTGACGGCATCGCAGGACGCGGTACCGAGGGTGGCCAGATCGGCCAGCACCCGGTCCCGGGCGATACGGTCAGTCGAACTCATATTCGAAGGATCGCACGGGGGTATGACAAAACGGGGCGAGAGGGCTCAGAAGACGCGGGTGCCGGGCTTTACGTCGGTGTCGGGGCGCAGCAGGACGACCTCGTTGTCGTCGTCGGGGACGCCGAGGACCAGGACCTCGGACATGAAGTTGGCGACCTGGCGGGGCGGGAAGTTCGTCACCGCGACGACCAGGCGGCCGACCAGTTCATCAGCGGTGTAGCGGGCGGTGATCTGGGCGCTGGAGCGCTTCTCCCCCAGCGGGCCGAAGTCGATGGTGAGCCGGTAGGCGGGCTTGCGGGCGGCCGAGAACTCCTCGGCCTTGACCACCCGGCCGACGTGGACCTCGGTGCGAAAGAACTCCTCGGGCGTCGACTGACCGGTCGCGCTCACCTGAACCCCCAGTTCAGCAGCTGCTCGGCATCGCTAAAGCTGACGCTGCGGGCCGTGTGTGAGCTGTCCAGCACCACGCCGATCAGGGTGCCCGAGCTGCGCTGGTCCGCGAACAGCAGACAGTAGCCGGCGGCCAGAGTGGAGCCGGTCTTGATGCCGATGGTGCCGGGGTACGTGCCGATCAGGCCGTTGGTCGTGTGCCAGATATAGGCGTGGTGCCCGGACCCGGCCGGCAGCGCCACCCGGTGCTCGGCCACGATCGACCGGAACACCGGGTACGCCATCGCGGCCCGGGCGATGACGAGCAGGTTCTTGGGGGTCGAGTAGGTGGAGTACTCGCTCGGCACGGGCAGGCCGTCGGCGTTGGCGAAGTGGGTGCGGCCCAGGCCGAGCTGGCGGGTCAGCGCGTTCATCTTGGCCACGAATGCGGGCAGCCCGGGCCCGTAGGCGCTGGCCAGCACGTAAGCGGCGTCACAGCCGGACGGCACCAGCATGGCCTGCAGCAGCTGCTCGACGGTGAGCTTGTCCCCGACGTGCAGGCCCGCGCTGCTGCCGTCATATTTGCGGGTGTAGTTGATGGCCGCCTGAGAGACGGTGAGGCGACGGTTCAGATCGCCCGCCCGGAGCACTACGAGCGCGGTCATGACCTTGGCGAGGCTGCCGATCGGGCGCTCGGTGTCGGCGCCGCGGCTCCACAGCAGGCGGCCGCTGGCCTCGTTTTCCAGGGCCGCCCCGAGCGCGTGCACGTTGGCGGGAGCAGCGGTGCGGAGGCTGACCGTAGCGGCCGTGGCGGCCGTGGCGACGGCGGCCTGACCAGGAGCGAGCCAGCCGGTCAGGATCCCCATGGTGACGGCGGCCAGTGCGAGACGGCCGGGCAGGCGCATGCGGCGCTCCGTGGTTCGGGAGTGGCGAGGGGCGGGGAGCCCCCACATCGTGACAGCGGGCGGGACGGCAGGCAAGCATGAAACCCTTGTGGCCAGGCGAATTGCGAATCGTGACCCGGGGTACTGTCGAGGCTGTGAGCGACAAGGGCGACAAGGGCACGTACGTTCGGGACACCCGGTATCTGAACGCCCGCATCACCGCGGACGGCCGGGACGGCTGGCCAGTGGAGCCCGGGCGTTACCGGCTGGCGGTGGCGCGGGCCTGCCCGTGGGCGAACCGGGCGGTGATCGTGCGGCGGCTGCTGGGGCTGGAGCCGGTGATCTCGATGGCGCTGGCCGGTCCGGTGCACGATGAGCGCAGCTGGTCATTCGACCTGGATCCGGGTGGCCGGGACCCGGTGCTCGGCATCGAGCGGCTGGGCGAGGCGTACGAGAAGGCGGTGCCCGGCTACGACCGCGGCATCACCGTGCCGGCCGTCGTCGACGTCCCGACCGGCGAAGTCGTCACCAACGACTACTCGCAGATCACGCTGGACTTTGAGACCGAGTGGACGGCGTACTTCCGGCCGGGCGCCCCGGACCTCTACCCGAGCAAGTACCGGGACGAGATCGACGAGGTGGCGCTGGGGGTTTACAAGGACGTCAACAACGGCGTTTACCAGGCCGGCTTCGCCACCTCGCAGCGGGCGTACGAGGCGGCCTACCGGCGGCTGTTCAAGCGGCTGGACTGGCTCAGCGAGCGGCTGGCCGGGCAGCGCTTCCTGGTCGGGGACACGATCACCGAGGCCGACATCCGGCTGTTCACCACGCTGGCGCGGTTCGACGCGGTGTACCACGGCCACTTCAAGTGCAACCGGTCGAAGCTGAGCGAGATGCCGGCGCTGTGGGCGTACGCGCGCGACCTGTTCCAGACGCCGGGATTCGGCGACACGATCGACTTCGTGCAGATCAAGGAGCACTACTACGTGGTGCACCGGACGATCAACCCGACCGGGATCGTGCCGGCCGGGCCGGACCTGCGCAACTGGCTGACGCCGCACGGGCGGGAGGAGCTGGGCGGGCGGCCGTTCGGGGACGGGACGCCGCCGGGGCCGCCGCCGGAGGGGGAACGGGTGCCGCTGGGGCACGGAGCAGAGCCAGGGGCTGCTGAGGCCTGAGTGGTTGGTGGGGCCCGAGTGGTTGATGGGTCCTCTGGGGCTGGGGCGCCAGGGAAGTTTTAGGTGCCGGGTGTTCGTGGCGCACGGACTTGGGACGCACAGCGCTTGCGGGACGCGGGCGCTCGCGCGACGCGGGGCGTTAGCGGGCCTCGCCGCGTCGCGGGCTGGGCATGGTTGAGCCCGCGAGCCTGGCGGAGTTCCCGGCCAGGCCCGCGGGCCCGTCTGTGTCAGGTCAGCTGCTAGTGCCGCTGGCCTTGGTTCAGGTCAGCCGCTGCTACTGACCTTCTGGACGCCGGACACCGTGGATTGCGCCTGGGTCAGCGCCGCGCTGACCGACGAGGTGCCGGTGATCGCGGACTGGATGGCGGTATAGATGGCCTGGGAGACCTTCGGGTAGTTGGCGCCGTACTCCGCCGTGCGCGACCGGGAGGTCTCGGTCTCCTTGGCGAACACGGTGTACTGCGGGCCCTGCTGCACGTAGGTGCTCAGGACCGACTGCTTGGTCGGCAGGTAGTACGACTCCTTGGCGAAGTAGGACATCTCGGTGGGAGTCTGAGTGCCCTTGATCCAATCCCAGGCCAGGCTCTGCTGCTGGGCGCTGCCCGACTTACCGATGTTCCAGGTCTCGCCACCGAGCGGGGTGACCACGGTCCCGCCCGCGGTCTCGGTCGGGATCGGCGCGACGCCGTAATCCACGCCGTACTTCAGGCCCGCCGCGTTGAGCAGGGGGAAGGTCCACGGACCGTTCTCCATCATGGCCGCGGTCTTGTTGGTGAACTGGGTGACCAGGTCCGGGGACTGACCCCACTGCAGCACGGACTTGGACGCCGAACCGTCCTTGATCATGTTCACCCACAACTGGAGCGAGTTCTTGAACGCGGCGGAGTCGGGGTTGTCCAGGTTGCCGCCCGCGCTCCAGAAGAACGGCTCCAGCTGCCAGGTGGACTGCTCGTCCGCGGTGGCGTCGAAGGCGATGCCGAAGGTCTTGCCCGAGGTCAGCGTCTTGGCGTCGGACTGCAGCTGAGCCCAGGTGGTCGGCGGGGACAGGTGCTTGGCCGCGAACATATGCTTGTTGTAGATGAGGCCGACGGTGTTGGTGCCGATCGGGAAGCAGTATTGCTTGCCCTGGTAACTGCACTCCGAGATGGCGCCCGGCAGGTAGCCCGACGTGCTGAAGCCGGGCTGGCCGTTCAGCGGCACGAGCTGGCCGGTGGCCGCCACCTGGGGCACGTTCGGGTTGTCGAGCATGACGATGTTCGGCAGGTCACCGGCGCTGGCTTCCTGCAACACCTTGGTGATCAGGTTGGCGAAGGGTACGACCTCACGCTTGACCGTGACACCGGGGTGAGCCTGCTCGAACTGCTTGTTGTAGGCGATCACCGCCGTGTTGGTGCCGCCGGTGGTGAAGTAGTCCAGCTCGGTGATGGTGGTCTTGCCGCCGCTGCTGCTGCTTGATCCGCTGCCGCTGCCCGAGGAGCTACAGCCTGCCGCAGCCAGGGTGGCCACCACCGCACCGACGGCCGCGAGTTGCCAGCCACGACGGCGGATACTGGGTCTGCCACCCCGCCCGTACGGCCACTTTGCCGTATTCATATAAACCCTCCTAATTCCCGACCGGGCCGTATTGCCAGGGCTGGCAGTGCACCCGGAATTGTGCAAACTGTGACGGCCGTTAAGCTGCCGTTATCCCTTGACCGAGCCGACGGTCAGCCCGCCTGCGATGTATCGCTGCGCGGCGACCAGGAGCATGGCCGCGGGCAAGATACCGATCACGCAAAGCGCCAGCGCTTGGCCGAGGCTGTTGGTGAACTCGCCGATATAGGAATAGATGCTGAGTGTGATGGGCTGGAAAGTGCTTCCGGACAATAGGGTGAGCGCGAAGATGAAGTCACCCCAGCCGTTAAGGAAGGCGAACACGGCGACCGTGATGACCGCGGACCGGCTCATCGGCAGTACGACGCGGACGAAGGTCTTCCATTCCGACGCGCCGTCGACCCGGGCGGCCTGCAGCACGTCGTTCGGCAAGCTGAGCATGAAGGCCCGCAGCACGAGAATGCTGAACGGCACGGCGTAGCTCGCGTCGGCCAGGATCAGGCCGGGGTAGGAGTTCAGCAGGCCGAGCTTGTGGTACAGCAGGAACAGTGAGTTGGCGATGACGATCGCGGGCAGAATCTGGGCGATCAGCAGGGCGCCGACCAGGATCGCGGTGACCCGGAATCGGAAGCGGGCCAGCGCGTGCGCGGCGGGCACCGCGATGGCCAGGGTCAGCAACGCGGTGAAGATGCCGATGACCAGCGTGCTGATGATGTGGCCGCCCTGCGTCGAGAAGACCGAACTGTAGTTGGCGAAGCTGGGTGTGGGCGGCAGGAAGTTGTAGTGCGTGCCCAGCAACTGGTTGGTGGTCTCGAACGAGCCGATGATCACCGCGTACAGCGGGAACAACAGGATGGCCAGGGCGACCAGGGCGCCGAGCGACGCCAGCACCGTGGTCAGCTTGCGCTGCCGGACCATGTCATGCCCTCCGCAGTGATTCTCGGTTGAGCCAGATGTAGATCGGGGCCGCGACCAGCGCGATCAGCAGCAGGATCGTGTTGAGCGCGGCGCCTTGGCCGTATTCGAACTGCTGGAACGTCAGGTTGTAGGCCCAGGGGGCCAGGATCTGAGTGGAGTTGGCCGGGCCGCCCTGGGTGAGCCCGATCACCACGTCAAAGACCTTGATCGTGAACACGAACCCGAGCACGAACACGACCTCGATGACCGGCCGGATGACCGGGAGCGTGACCCGGATCAGCCGCTGCCAGGAGTTGGCCCCGTCCAGCATGGCCGCTTCCTTCAGCTCGATCGGCACGTCCTGCAGTGCGCTGAACAGCAGGACCGTGAAGAACGGTATGCCAATCCAGATATTGGCGATGAGGACCGACACGTACGCCCAGCCCGGGACGGTGAGGAAGCCGATGGGGTGGCTGATCAGGTGCAGGTTCTGGAGCACCTGGTTGACCGCCCCGGCCTCGGTCTGCAGCAGGAACCGGAAGATGAAGCCGGTGATCAGCAGGGGCAACAGCCACGGGATGATGATCAGCGACCGGGCGACTCTCCGCAGCGGGAAGCGCAGGTTGAACAGGAGGGCCAGGCTGAACCCGATGACGAACTGGAACAGCAGCGACAGGAACGTGAACGTGAACGTGCGCACGATCGCACTCTGGGTGGTGGCCTGGACCAGCGTGGCCTTGTAGTTGGCGATCCCGGCGAACGGGGCGAACAGGCTGGATACTGTGGCCGGTGAGGTCTGCTCGAAGCTCAGGATCAGGTTGTAGACGATCGGGATGACGAACGCGAACAGCACATAGAGGACCGCCGGTACCAGGAACGCCATCCGGGCCCACCGGGCCCAGGTCGAGGCCCGGCTGACCTCGCTGACGGCTCGGTCGGGCTTCTGCCGATGGGACCGGCGGCTGGGCCGGGCTGGAGCCTCGGTTCTGGCCACGTCAGGTCACTCCCCTGCCGACTCGATGCCGGTGAGCGGCCCGAACGGGGCTACCGCGCCGCCCTGCCGCAGATAGACCGGAATGGTATCGAGCGGGGCGGGCGAATCCACCCATTGACCGCCCGCGTGTTCGCTCCCTGACCAGGCGTTCTGCCAGGTAGCGCCCGCCGGCAGCCAGACCCGGCGTTCCCGGGCCCCATCGGTGTAAACCGGGGCGACCAAAATGTCCGGGCCGAACAGGAACTGGTCCTCGACCTGCCAGCTCGTGGGGTCGTCCGGGTAGTCGACGAACAGCGGCCGCATCGGCGGCAGCCCGGTCTCGTGGGCCACCCGCATCTGGTCCTGCACGTAGGGCCGGAGCCGCTCGCGCAGGAACATCAGGCGACGGATGATCTCGTACTGCTCGTCGCCGAAACTCCAGGCCTCGTTGGCCGCGCCGGTGTGCTCCGAGCCGACTCCGGTGTCCGGCAGGCGGACCCCGTGCAGCCGGAACACCGGGCAGAACACGCCGAACTCGAACCAGCGGACGATCAGCTCGCGGAACGACGGGTCACCGATGTTGCCGTTCTTGAACCCGCCGATGTCCGTGGTCCACCAGGGGATGCCGGACAGGCCGATGTTGAGGCCCGCGGTGATCTGGCGGCGCAGGTCCTCGAAGGTCGAGTCGATGTCGCCCGACCAGACCAGCGCACCCCACCGCTGGCTGCCGGCCCAGGCCGACCGGACCAGGCTGAGGATCTCGGTCTCGCCCTCGGCCTGCATGTGCTCGTAGAAGCCGCGGGCGTGCAGCATCGGGTAGATGTTGGTCGTCTCCAGGCCCGGGCCGAGATGGTAGCGCAGGTTCTCCGGCGCCTCGGGGACCAGCTCGGGCTCGCACGCATCCAGCCACCAGGTGCGTATGCCGTAGTCGTAGTAGTTCTGCTTTACCCTGGACCAGATGAAGTCCCGGGCCTCGGGGTTGGTCGAGTCGTAGAACGCCATCGGGACCCTGACCCCGGGGTTGTTGCGGTCCCAGAACGCGAGCTGGAAGTCCAGCCCGTGCTCGTTCTCAACCAGCAGGCCACGGTCCGCCATCTCGGCGTAGTTCTCGCTGGCGGGGTTGACGTTGGGCCAGACCGACACCATCAGCTTGATGCCGAGCTGGTCGAGTTCCTTGACCATGGCCTCGGGGTCGGGCCACTCGCTCGGCTCGAACTTCCAGTCGCCCTGCAGGGACCAGTGGAAATAGTCGATCACGATGACCGAGATCGGCAGGCCGCGCTCCCTGTACTCCCGGGCGATGCTGAGCAGCTCGTCCTGGGTCTTGTAACGGAGCTTGCACTGCCAGAACCCGGTGGCCCAGTCCGGCATCATCGGGGCCCGGCCTGCCACGTCGCCGTACTGGCGCATGACCTGGGCGGGCCCGGTGGCGGCGGTGATCCAGTAGTCCCACTGGCGGGTCGCCTCCGATACCCAGCGGGTGACGGTGGTGCCCAGCTCGACCCGGCCGACGCCGGGGTGGTTCCACAGCAGGCCGTAGCCCCGGTTGGACACCAGGAACGGGATCGAGACCTCGGTGTTGCGCTGGATCAGCTCGACGACCGCGCCCTTCTGGTCCAGCCGGCCGTGCTGGTGCTGGCCCAGGCCGTAAAAGCGCTCGTCGTCGTGGGCGTTGAACAGCAGCTCGAAGTGGTGGGTGCCGCCGCCGTTGGCCCGGTAGCGCCGCATGGGCGGGCCGGTGAAGTGCGGGGTCACCTCGGACAGCAGCTCGCGGCCGTCGGCCCCGAAGTAAGCGATCTGACCGGACGCCGACACTTCGGCGGTGAGGTCGCCGTGGGTGATCCGGGCGTGCTCGGTCGTGATGTCGACCTGGACCGCGGCGGTGCCGGCGGCCGGGCTGTCTAGCGGGGCGTCGAGCAGGGCTCCGGGCAGATCATCACGGATGTCTTGCCAGACCGTGCCCCGCACCCGCAGGCTGTTAGCACCCCACGGCTCGATGCGCACGATCTCGTGCCCACCTCGCCATTCCAGCGCCGAACCACTCTGCGTGAACACACCCATTCGGAATTTGCCTCCCCAGTGAGACGCTGCGCGCAGGGGCCGAACCAGCACGGTCGAGCTGGTGATAACGCAAAGGTTTTCGTAACGGTGATGCTAAAACCTGCTGACCCTGGCGGTCAATATATCCAGGCATTCTTAGCCTTAATGTGACCGTAGTAGGCCGACCGCGCAGAGTGATCGGAAAAATCGATCTCATAGCTTTTCGGATGAATGACTCCTATACTCCTGGCATCGTGCCAGCCGACGAGGACTGGCTCGTCGCCCGCCAGGGGTGTACGCCAACGAGGGGAGGCGGCCGCGAGTCCCATCAGCCGAAGCCCGGTGACGATCACCGACGTGGCCCGCCTTGCGGGCGTCTCTCCGGGTACGGCATCCAAAGCCCTCAACGGCCGCGGCGGCATCAGTGCCGACACCGCCGACCGGGTGCGCCAGGCCGCGGAACGGCTCGGTTACCAGCCCAACGCGCTGGCCCGGGGCCTGCTAACCGGGCGCAGCTTCACCGTCGGCCTGATCACGACGGACAGCTTCGGGCGGTTCAGCATCCCGGTCATGCAGGGCGCCGAGGACGCGCTCGGTCCCGGCCGCATCTCCGTGTTCCTTTGCGACAGCCGGGACGACCTCATCCGTGAGCAGCACTACCTGCGCACGCTGCTGGAGCGTCGGGTGGACGGGATCATCGTGACCGGCCGCCGGCAGGACCCGCGGGAACCGATCGGCCGGGGCCTGCCGGTCCCGGTGGTGTACGCGATGACCCACTCGACCGACCCGGACGACCTGTCGCTGATCCCGGACGACGAGGAAGGCGGCGCGCTCGCCGTCCGCCACCTGCTCAGCACGGGCAGGACCAACATCGGCCACGTGACCGGGCCGCAGCGGTTCAAGGCGGCGGTGCTGCGGGCCACGGGCGCGCAGAAGGCGCTGGCGGCTGCGGGCCTGGAGCTGGCGGGCGGGGAACCGCTGTACGGGGAGTGGACCGAGGAATGGGGCCGTCAGGCCACCGACGTGCTGTTGCGCTCGGAGGCGGAGCTGGACGCGATCTTCTGCGGCAACGACCAGATCGCCCGCGGGGTGGCCGACGCGGCCCGGGAGGCCGGCCGCCGGGTGCCCGACGACCTGGCGGTCGTCGGCTTTGACAACTGGGAGGTCATCGCGGCGGTTTCGCGGCCGCCGCTGACCACGGTGGACATGAACCTGCGGGAGCTGGGCCGGGCGGCCGGCGAGCGGCTGCTGGCCGCCATCGAAGGCCGGCCGAGCTCGGGCGTGCAGTTGCTCCCCTGCAGCCTGGTGGTCCGCGAGTCCAGCCGCCCGCGGCACCCCGTCGTCCCTGCGCCTGCGTCGCCGCCTGTGACCGGTGAGGCCGGTGAGGTTCACAGGGCCGGTGAGGTTGGCGGGGCCAGTGAGGCTGCGGTGGCTGGCGGGGCCGGCGGCGCGAGCTAGCCGGTCAGGGCTTGCGGGCGACCGCGCAGTAGGTCGACAGGCCCTGGGTGGGGACCTCGTCCATCGGGCCCGGGCGCCAGACGCCGACCGGGGTGATGCCCGGCTCGACCAGTTCGAGGCCGTCGAAAAAGCGGGCCACCTCGGCCTTGCCGCGCGGGGTGATCAGCGCCGCGGTGTTGGAGTTGTACTGGTCGGTGGCCTGCCGCAGGTCCCGGCGGTCGAGTTCGCGGGTGCCGTGCGCCACCACCAGGTAGCTGCCGGACGGCATCGGCTCCATCAGCTTGGCCACGATGCCGTACGGGTCGTCGCCGTCGGGGATGAAGTGCAGCACGTGCAGCAGCATCACCGCGACCGGCTGGCTGAAATCCAGCACGTTGCGCGCCTCGGCCAGGATCTTGCCGGTGTCGCGCAGGTCCGCGTCGACGTAGGCCGTCTCGCCCTGCTTGGTGCTGGTCAGCAGGGCGCGGGCGTGGGTGAGCACGATCGGGTCGTTGTCCACGTACACGATCCGCGAGTCCGGCCCGACCTTCTGCGCCACCTCGTGGGTGTTGTTGGCCGTCGGCAGCCCCGTCCCGATGTCCAGGAACTGGCGGATCCCCATCCCCGCGGCCAGGTAGTGCACGGCCGAGGCGAGGAAGGCCCGGCCGGCCCGGGCGACCGCCTCCATCGTCGGCATGGCGGCGATGACCCGCTCCCCCGCCTCGCGGTCGGCCGCGAAATTGTCCTTACCGCCCAGCCAGTAATCCCACACCCGGGCCGGGTGGGCCACCGTCGTGTCGAAATCACGGCGTGAGGGCAGCGGCGGTGACAGCGGCGACCGGTCCCCCGGGGCCGAACCTTCGGTCACGCCGTCCTCCCCATTAATCCGTCCAGGTCATCGTATGCCGGCCAGCGCGGCTTTGTTCAGCCGACCGAATTCCCCGATGATCGCCGCCAGCGGCCAGTGCGCGTTCAGGCCGCTCGGATTGGGCACGATCCACACGCGGCTCGGGCCGATCGTTTCCGGCTGTGGCCCCACCTGGGCCTTTTTATCGAAAAAGGCCTCACGAAAGGCGGTCACGCCCGCGACGGCGACAAACCGGGGCCGGCGCTCGGCCGCCAGCTCGGCCAGGTGTTCCCCGCCGGCCCGCAGCTCCGCCCGGGTCAGTTCGGACGCTTGCGCGGTGGCCCGGGCGACCAGGTTGGTAATGCCCAGCCCGTAGCCCGCCAGCAGGCCCTGTTCGCTCGGGTCGAGCTGCCGGGGCGTGAACCCGGCGCCGTGCAGCGCGGGCCAGAACCGGTTGCCCGGGCGGGCGAAGTGGTAACCGGTGGCGGCCGAGTACAGGCCCGGGTTGATCCCGCAGAACAGCACCGAGAACGGGGCGCCCGGCGCTGGCAGCACGTCAGGTACGGTCCGGGACCGGGCGGCGTCCAGGTCGAGGCCCCGATAGGTGCCATTCCTGGCCTGGGGCTGGACGGGTTTGGCGGGCATCACTTAAAGGTACCGGGAGGCGGGCGCGACATTGTTGGATAAGTGCGCCGATGGCGGGTAAGAAGCCGGCGTGATGAGCGGCCGGGCGCACATCGATTGTGCGGCTGACCTGCCCGTCATGTAACGAATGGATCGCTAAACCGCAACGTTCATACTCATTTCACGAATGGGGCCGGCCGGGCCGGCGGAGGACCAATGCGTATCGGATCGGTGCTTCTCATTATCTGGCTCATTATCGGCGCGATTGCCGCCGGTCAGCGCGGCTACTACAACGGCACCATCGGCAGTTGCACGAAGGCCACCACGATCGTGGTGACGATCCTGGCCGGGCCGCTCAACTACGTCGGGGTCAACCCGAAGGTCGACTGCGAAGTGCCACAGCCCAGTAAGTAGCGCGTACCCACGTCCGGGGCATCCGTACGGGTCAGGCAGCATGGAGGGGTGACACAGCTAGCGGACGGAGCCCTGGGCCAGGGGACGTCGTTCCGCGTCCTGGCCGAGCTGGTGGCCGGCGGCAGCGTGCTGGTGCTGAGCGGCGCGGGCCTGTCCACCGAGTCGGGCATCCCCGACTACCGGGGGCCGACCGGCCGGGCCCGGCGGGCCGAGCCGATGACCTACCAGACGTTCGTGGGCAGCGCCGCCGCCCGCCAGCGGTACTGGGCGCGCAGCCACGTCGGCTGGCGGCACGTGGCCCGGGCCGCCCCGAACGCCGGGCACCGGGCCGTGGCCGAGCTGGAACGTCGCGGCCTGATGGCCGGGACCATCACCCAGAACGTGGACGGGCTGCACACCGCGGCGGGCGCCCGGCAGGTCATCGAGCTGCACGGGCGGCTGGACCAGGTGCTCTGCCTGGCCTGCGGGCGGCGCAGCGACCGCGACGACCTTGACGGGCGGCTGCGCGCGGCCAATCCGGGCTGGGCCACCGAGGCGGCCGGGCTCGCGGTGATCAACCCGGACGGCGACGCGGTGCTGGACGACGGCCTGGCCGAACGGTTCCAGGTGGTGAGCTGCCGCGGGTGCGGCGGGGTGCTCAAGCCGGACGTGATCTTCTTCGGTGAAAACGTCCCACGGACCCGGGTGGACGACTGTTACGCGCGGGTCGAACGGGCCGGCGCGCTGGTCGTCCTGGGTTCCTCGCTGACGGTGATGTCCGGCTTCCGGTTCGTCCGGCAGGCGGCCAAGCTGGGGATCCCGGTGGTGATCGTCAACCAGGGCACGACCCGGGGTGACGAGCTGGCCACCGCCACCCTGGACGCACCGCTCGGCGACACGCTGACGCAGCTGGTCAGCGCGGTTTCCTAGCCTGCCCCGGGCGGCCGGCGGCGGCGGCCGCGTTTGCGTTCGAGCGTGCTCTAAGTCCTAGGCTCGGCGGGGTGAATGAGATGCGGACAACCAAGCTTGGTGAGCTGACCGTCTCCGCCCAGGGGCTCGGCTGCATGGGCATGAGCCAGTCCTACGGGCCCACCGACTGGGACGAGTCGATCGCCACCATCCACCGTGCCCTCGAGCTGGGCGTGACGTTCCTCGACACCGCCGACGCCTACGGCGCGGGCCACAACGAGGTGCTGGTCGGCCGGGGCATCGCCGGGCACCGGGACGAGATCCAGCTGGCCACCAAGTTCGGCATAGACCGGTCGATGGGCGACGAGCACCGGGTCTTCCGGGGCGAGCGGGCCTACGTCAAGCGGGCCTGCGAGGCCTCGCTGACCCGGCTGGGCGTCGACGTCATCGACCTCTACTACATGCACCGGCCGCCCCAGACCGCCGAGATCGAGGAGACGGTGGGGGCGATGGCCGAGCTGGTCGCCGAGGGCAAGGTCCGTTACCTGGGCCTGTCCGAGGTGGACGACGCGCTGCTGCGCCGGGCGTACGCGGTGCACCCGATCACCGCCGTGCAGAGCGAGTACTCGCTGTGGACCCGGGACCTGGAGACCACGGTGGCGTCGGCCATGCGCGAGCTGGGGGTCGGCCTGGTGCCCTACTCCCCGCTCGGGCGCGGCTTCCTGACCGGTACCGTGGACGTGTCCACGCTCGGTGCCACCGACTTCCGCAGCCGCAACCCGCGGTTCGCGGACGGCGCGGCGGCCGCCAACGCCGCCATCGCCGGCGAGGTGCGGGCGGTGGCCGAGGAGAAGGGCGTGGCCCCGGCCCAGGTCGCCATCGCCTGGGTGTACGCCCAGGCGGGCAGGCTGGGCCTGCCGGTGGTGCCGATCCCCGGCACCAAGCGGGTCAAGTGGCTGGAACAGAACGTGGCGGCGCTCGACGTGACGCTGACCGGCGCCGAGCTGGCCAGGCTGGAGCCGCTGGCCAGCCAGGTGGTGGGCGCCAGGTATTAACCCGGCTCGCCGCAGGTCAATCTCGGGAGGAACCTGACGGGCATGGCGCTACCCACCCCGACCTTGCACACCGCTCGCCTCCGGCTGCGTCCCTTCGGCGACGCGGATGCGGACGGCCTCTTCGCGCTGCACAGCAACGCCCACGTACTGCGGTACTGGGACTCGCCGCCGTGGAGCGAACGCGCGCGCGCCGGGCGTTTCATCACGACGTGCCGGCAGATGGCACAGGAAGGCAGCGGGGCGCGGCTGGCCGCGGATCGCGTCTCCGACGGGACGTTCATCGGCTGGTGCGGCCTGCACCGGTGGAATCCGGACTACCGCAGCGCATCGCTGGGCTACTGCTTTTCTGAGGCTGCGTGGGGGCACGGCTACGCGACGGAGGCCGCGAGCGCCGTGCTGCGGTGGGCATTCGCCACGCTGGACCTCAACCGGGTCCAGGCTGAGACCGATACGCGTAACGCGGCGTCTGCCCGCGTGCTGGAAAAGCTCGGCTTCGTGCGTGAGGGGACCCTGCGGGAAGACTGCGTCGTCAACGGCGAGGTCTCTGACTCGTGGGTCTACGGCCTGATCAGGCGGGACTGGCAGCCCTCTGTATAAAGATTGACTTATATAAGCGGGGACTGAAATACTGACCGGGTGCATGCGCTCGACGTGCTCGGCGATCCGGTGCGGCGGCGGATCCTGGAGGTGCTGGCCACCGGGGAGCAGGCCGCGGGCACGGTGGTGACGGTGGTGGGGGCGGAGTTCGGCATCTCCCAGCCGGCCGTCTCCCAGCACCTGCGGGTGCTGCGGGAGCACGGGTTCGCGCGGGTGCGGGCGGACGGGACGCGGCGGCTGTACGCGCTCCAGCCGGAGGCGCTGCACGAGGCGGACGCCTGGCTGGAGCAGTTCCGGGCGTTCTGGGAGCAGCGGCTGGACGCGCTCGGCACCGAACTGGCCCGGGGCCGCCGCACCCGCCGATCGGCTGCACAGCCGGGCGAGAGGGAAAAAGGCGACGGAGGGCAAGCCGATGGACCATGACCAGGCGCACGAGGCGGTGCCCGGCCACTTGAGCGGGACCAGCCGGACGATGAGCGTGGACGCGGACGACGAACCGGCGATGACGCTGCGACGGCGCTACGACGCCGACGTGGCCGACGTGTGGCAGGCCTGCACCGACCCGGAGCGGCTGGCCCGCTGGCTGACGCCGGTCTCGGGTGAGCTGCGGCCGGGCGGCCGGTACCAGCTGGCGGGCAACGCGGGCGGGCAGATCCTGCGCTGCGAGCCGCCCCGGGTGCTGGAGGTGACCTGGGAGGCGCCGGGCGGCCAGCCGGTCACCCGGGTGATGGCCGAGCTGACCCCGGCCGGGGAGGGTACCGACCTCGAGCTGCGGCACAGCGGGCCGGTCGACCCGGAGTTCTGGGGCCGGTTCGGGCCGGGCGCGGTGGGGGTCGGCTGGGACCTGGCGCTGTTCGGGCTGGCGCTGCACCTGGCCGGGTCGCCCCGGCCGGAGCAGGTGGCCGGGCCGCCGTCGGCCGCCTACCGGGACCTGGTCACCGGCAGCAGCTTGGGCTGGCAGGCCGCCGCCGAGGCGGCCGGCACGCCGCCCGAGCAGGCCAAGGCGGCCGCCGAGCGGACGACCGGATTCTACCTGCCGCCGTCGTAAGCCGCGCGGGCGCCGTTTTGTCGTAGGCGCGCGCGATGATGGCAGGTATGAGCGAGGAGTTCAGCACGGTCACCTCGGCCGACGGCACCACCATCGGCTACGAACGGCACGGGCGGGGACCCGCGGTCATCGCGGTCGACGGCGCGATCTCGGTGCGCGGCGGCAAGGCGGGACTGGACGCCCTGCTGGGGCCGGAGTTCACGGTGTTCCGCTACGACCGGCGCGGACGCGGTGACAGCGGCGACACGCTGCCGTACGCGCCCGAGCGGGAGGTCGAGGACCTGGCGGCGGTGCTCGCGGTGGCGGGCGGCTCGGCCTTCCTGTACGGGCATTCGTCGGGCTGCGCGCTGGTCATCGACGCGGCCATCGCGCTCGGGCCGGCCGCGGTGCCGAAGATCGCCCTGTACGAGGCGCCCTACGACGACGACCCGGCCAGCCAGCCGCGCTGGGACCGGTACCTGGACGACCTGGCGGCCGCGCTGGCGCAGGACCGCCGGGAGGACGCGCTGGCCTTGTTCATGACGTACGTGGGGACACCGGCCGGCCAGGTCGAGGCGGCCCGCGAGGCCCTCTGGTTCAAGGACCTGGCGGCGATCGCGCCCACCCTGGCCTACGACCACGCCGGGCTGCTCGGCCCCCGGATCGCGGTGCCGGTCGCCAAGGGGGCCCGGGTCACCGTCCCCGCGCTGGTCATGTACGGCGAGACCGGTGCGCCGTTCATGCGCGCCACCGCGCGGACGCTGAGCCAGCTCATGCCCCGGGCCGAGTTGCGGGAGGCCAGCGGCCAGGACCACAACCCGGTGCCGGAGGTGCTGGCGCCGCTGCTGGCGGAGTTCTTCGCGGCCTGATCCGGCGCGGCCGGCGCTGGAGGTGAAAAGTTTCTGCATGATAACCTTAGGCCGCCCCAGCCGCCTTGATCCACTTGATCCAAAGGACCATCGCCGTGTCATCACCAGCTGAATCCGCCGCTGATGAACTGATCATCGGGACCTACACCGAGCGTCTCCCCCACGTCGACGGCCACGCCGAGGGCATCCTCGCGTGCCGTTTCGAGGCGGGCACGGTCGGCCCGGTGCGGCTGCTGGCCGCGACCCGCAATCCCTCATTCGTGGTGCTCAGCGCCGACGGCCGCCACCTGTACGCGGTGAACGAGACGACCGAATTCGAGGGCCAGCCGGGCGGCGGGGTGACGGCCTACGCCCGCGACCCCGGCAGCGGCGAGCTGATCCTGCTCAACACCCGCCCGTCGGCGGGCGTCGAGCCCGCCCACCTGGAGGTGGATCCGAGCGGCCGTTTCCTGCTGGTGGGCAACTACCGGTCGGGCTCGGTCGCCGTGTTCGCGCTGGAGGCCGACGGCAGCCTCGGTGCCATGGCCGATCACGTGCAGCACTCCGGGTCGAGCATCGATCCGGTCCGCCAGACCGGCCCGCACGCTCACATGATCATGTTCGATCCGGTCACCGGCGAGGTGCTGGTGCCCGACCTCGGGCTCGATGCCGTCTTCAGCTACTCGCTCAGCGACGAGGGCAAGCTCACCGAGCACCCGGACCGGCGGATCGGCACGGCCCCGGGGGCCGGTCCCCGGCACCTGGCGTTCCACCCCGGCCGTGCCCACCTGTTCCTGGTCAACGAGCTCGACAACACGGTGGTGACGCTGCGGCGGACCGACGAGGGGTGGAAGGCCACCGACGTCGCGTCCACGCTGCAGGCCGGGTTCGGCGGTCACAGCCAGGCCGCGGCCATCCGGGTGTCACCGTCCGGGCGCAGCGTGCTGGTGTCCAACCGGGGTGCGGACAGCGACACGATCGCCCTGTTCCGGTTCCACCCCGACAACGACGCCCTCGAGCTGGTCAGCCTCACTCCGTCCGGCGGGCAGGAGCCGCGCGAGTTCATCTTCTCCCCCGACGGCCGCTTCGTGATCGTCGCCGACCAGGACAGCGGCACGCTGGTGGTGATGGAGTTCGGCGAGGACGAGCCCGGGCTCCAGCAGATCTCGTCGGCCCCGGTGCCGACCCCGGTGTGCCTGCGGATCGCATGACGGCTCCCCGTCAGCCATGACCGCTCCGCCGCCCGGGGTCGTGCTGGCCGTGGACATCGGCACCAGCGGCGCCCGGGCGTTCACCTACGACGAGCGCTACACCATCCAGGCGGCGGCGGGCGCGCCGATCACGACGAGCTCCGGCGCCGGCGGTTTCTCCACCCAGGCGTGGCCGGAGGTGCGCTCGGCGGTCGCGGCCAGCATCCGTGAGGTCGCCGGCCGCTCGGCGGCGCCGGTCGCCGCGCTCGTCCTGTCGGGCACCGCGAGCTGCCTGGCCCCCGCCTGGCCGGAGGCCGCGGGCGGTCACCGCGTCGGCGAGGTCATCCTCTGGTCGGACAGCCGCGCGGCGGCCGAACAGGCCGAGGTCGAGGTGACGATGCGGGCGCTCGGCAGCTACCAGCGGACCCTGTGCCCGCCGCACGTCAGCTACTGGCCGGCCAAGCTGCGCTGGCTGGCGGCTCGTCACCGGCCGGCGATGACGTCGGGCCGGTTCGCGGCCGCCAAGGACCACTTCTTCGAGCTCATCACCGGTGAGCGCTGGACCGACCCGATGACGGCCGCCTCGACCGGGGTGTTCGACAGCGACCGCTGGGGCTGGGACGCCGGGCTGCTGGCCGACAGCGGGGTCAGCCCCGGGCAGCTGCCGGAGGTCCGGGCGGCGACCGCCAGCGCTCCGCTGCGGGCCCAGGCCGCCGCCGAGCTGGGGCTGCCGAGCGGGCTGCCGGTCGTGCTGGGCGGCATGGACGGCCCGCTGGCCCAGCTCGGCGCGGCCGGTTTCAGCAGCCAGGTCGCGACCTGCACGGTCGGCACCAGCATCGCCGTCCGGGCCATGGCCGCGGCCCGCACGCCGGACCCGGCCGGGCGGCTGTGGTGCTACCCCATCGCCCCGGACCACTGGGTGGTGGGCGGCGCCGGCAGCAACGGCGGGAACGTCCTGGACTGGGTGGCCAGGCTGACCGGCGCTCGGGACGGGGTCGAGGACGTGCTGCGGGCGGCGCTGGCCGGCCCGGCCGACCCGTCGCTGATCTTCCTGCCGTACCTGAACGGCGAGCGCAGCCCGCTCTGGCGGGACGACCTGCGGGGCGCCCTGGTCGGCCTGGCCAGCCACCACGGGCCGCCCGACGTGGCCCGGGCCGCCCTGGACGGGGTGGCCGGGGCCGTGCAGGAGCTGGCGGCCGCGGTCGCGGCCTGCGTCGGGCCGCCGGCCGAGGTTCGCCTCACCGGCGGTTTCCTGGCCGACGACGGCTGGGCTCAGCTGGTCACCGACGCACTGGGGGTGGCGACGGCGGTGCCGGACCCGGTGGAGGCCACCGCGACCGGCGCGGCCGTGCTGGGCTGGCTGGCGCTCGGCCGCCCCGCGCCTAGCGGGCCGCGGCCGGCCCGGGCCACCGAGCCGCGGTCACCGGACGACCAGGTGCACACCGCGCTCGCGGCCAAGAGCGAGCTCATGCGTGAGCTGCGGAAGCTCCTGTTTCCTGCGTCCCGGCGTCCTTGACCGGCTCCTTGGCCAGCGCGGCGCGAGCCCGGCGCCGGGGCTTGGCGCCGCGGGCCCAGCGCTTCATGATCGGCTCGAGCTGGTCCCTGAACATCTGCGCGACCGGGAGCGACGGGTTGAGCAGCCACTGCAGCTGCATGCCGTCCATCAGGGCGAACACACCGCGCGCCTCGAGTTCGATCTGCTCGTCGTCCATGGGGTGGATCTCGCCGATGTCCCGGGCGTCCCGGAGATAGCCGATGCCCAGCCTGATCGTGCGCTCGTAGCGCTGCACGGCCCAGGCCCGGGCCGGGTGCTGGGGGTCGGTGGCTTCGGTGGCCACGGTGAGCAGCAGCTCGATGAGCCCGGGCTCGCTGGTGTGGAACTCCACCAGCTTCGGGAGCCGGCGGAAGTACTCCACCCCGACGGCCCCGTCGAACCAGTGGTCGTTCTCCTCTTCCCAGTGGGTGAGGACGGCCTGGAGCAGGCCGTACTTGTTGTCGAAGTGGCGGGCCAGGGCGGCCGGGGTGACACCGACGTCGCCGGCTATCTGGCGCAGCGAGCCGCCCGCGTACCCGTAGCGGGCGAAAATCCTGGACGCCGCGTCCACGATCTCGCGGCGGCGCTTGATACCCGTTCGGTAAGGGCCGCGGGGGATCACCACCTTCGTCATGACACCAGATTAAAGGGCATGGCTCCGCTTTGAACCATAGTCACCTGGCAACTATTGACCGAAACTAATGCCCACTCTAAAGTGGACGGTCAGTAACAATACGTCGGGCGTCAGCCCGGACGCCCGGACCTCCCTGCGCCTGGCCTGGCCGCACGCCTCGCCAGGCGGTCACCATGCAACCCCGTAGCAACGAAGCCCTGTGGGAGTTTTGAATGAGAACCCGTCCCAGATCTGACCGTCCTGCCATGTCCCGCCGTAACTTCCTGACCGCGGCCGGGGCGGGTGCGGCGCTGCCCGTGGTCCTCGCGGCCTGCGGGAGCAGCGGCTCGTCCGGCTCGTCGGGCTCCTCCAGCCCGTCCGGCACGATCTCGTTCTGGGATGGCGAGGTGGGCACCGGGCAGCTCAACACCGAGGCCAAGAAGCTCACCGACGCCTACAAAGACGGCAAGATCACCGGCACCTACAACCTGATGACCGGCAACGACTACGAGATCATCGAAGCCGCGCTGGCCGCCAACAAGGGCCCGACGGTGGCGGGCGGTTACGCCTACCAGGCCTTCCAGTTCGCCGACCAGGGCGACATCCTCTACGCGGACAACGTCGTGGCCACCATGCAGAAGAACGGCCAGTACGCCGACTACCTGCCGGGCCTGTTCGACCAGCTGAAGAACTCGAAGGGCTACGTCGCCATTCCCTACGGCGTCGACACCCGAGCCCTCTGGTACAACAAAACGCTGCTGAACCAGGCGGGCGTGGCCGTGCCCACCGACTGGCCTTCGTTCATGGCCGCCTGCAAGGCGCTCAAGAAGATCGGCAAGTACGGGTACGTGACCGCGGCCAACAGCAGCAACTCGGCCTACGGGACGCACACGCTCGCCGCGTTCATGATCAACAACGGCGGCGGCATGTTCGACGAGACCGGCAAGGCGGACTGCCTGTACGAACGCAACGTCGAGGCGGTCGAGTACCTGCTGGAGATGTCCAAGAACAAGTACATCGACCCGGGCTCGGTCAGCTACATCGACACCGACGTCTACACCGCGCTCAAGAGCGGGCGGGTCGGCATGGCCCTGGCCAACGCGACCATCCCGCAGGAGACCGGCGGCACCCCCACCAACTCGCCATTCGCGGTGATGAGCCCGATCAAGAGCCCGCACGGGAACACCGGGACCATCCAGTACCTGAAGAACTACCAGATGTACACCAAGACCCCGAGCACCGCCGCGTCGGAGGAGTTCCTGCTGTGGTGGAACCAGCAGTTCGTCGGGAAGAAGGGCTTCTTTGCCAGGGCATCACCGCGGCCGTGCCGGTCCGCAAGTCGGCGATCGCGCTGCCGCAGGTCCAGGCCGACCCGAACCTGGTGAAGATCATCAACGAGTGGGTGCCGGTGGCCAAGCCGGAGTCCGCGCGCTACGCGCACATCTTCTCCGGACTGGCCACCGTGGACAACGGCAGCTCGGCGGCCGGGGCGAAGGCGCGCCCCGGCCGCCGCGGCGGCGGTTCTCGTACCGGAGCGTGACGCTGGCGGCGCTCGTCCTGCCGTCGGTGGTCCTGGTCGCCCTCATCTACGGGTACCCGGCGGTCGAAGCGCTGATCCAGTCGCTGCACAACGGCAACCTGGTCAACACCGGGATGTTCGTGGGCTTCCAGAACTACTCGATCGACTTCCACAACAGCGTCTTCTGGCAGTCGGCCATCTTCACGGTCATCTACTGCATCGTGGGCGTGTTCGGCAGCTGGATCGTCGGCCTCGGGCTCGCCCTGCTGCTACGGCAGCGGATCCACACGCCCGGGCTGTTCAAGACGTTGCTGCTGCTGCCCTGGATCGTGCCGGTGGTGGTGACGGCGACCGCGTGGAAGTGGCTCGTCGCCTCCCCCACCAGCTGGGTCCCGCGCATCGCCGAGAACATCGGGCTCGGGCAGCTGCTGTTCCTGGACAGCCCGGGGGCTGGCCAAGATCATCGTCTGCGTCTACAAGGTCTGGCTCAGCTTCCCGTTCATGATGCTGATGGCCAGTGCCGCGCTGGCTGGTGTCCCGAGTGATATCTACGAAGCCGCCCGGGTCGACGGGGCCACCAGCTGGCAGCAGTTCCGCCGCATCACGCTGCCGATGATCGCGCGTTCGACCTACATCAGCTGGATCCTGATGTTCATCTTCTGCATCGGCGACTTCCAGCCGATCTACCTCCTCACCGGCGGCGGCCCGGTGAACTCGACCAGCACGCTCATCGTGCTGTCCTACGAAACCGTCTTCGGCAACTTCCAGACCGGGCCCGGTATCGCCATCGGCTTCGTGATGATGCTGGTGTCGGTGCTCGTCTCCGTGGTTCTGTTCCGTCGGATCAGGAAGGTCCAGATCCTATGAGTGCCTCCGACATGTCGGCCGTGGGAGCGACCTTGCCGGCCCTGGTCGAAGCGCCCGGGACCACCGCGGAGCCGCCACGATCACGCAAGGCGCGGTGGCCGTACACCCTGGCCGTCGCGGTCATCATCGCCGCCCCGGCCGGCTACGTGCTGTCCCGCAGCCGCAGCCGGGCGATCAGCGGGTACGCGCTGATCCTGTTCATCGCCCAGTCGTTCCCGCAGATCGTCTCGATCGTGCCCCTGTTCGTGCTGTTCGCCCACTTCAACCTGAACGACAACCTGTTCGGGCTGGCCATCGTGTACGTCAGCATCACGATCTCGGTGGCGACCTGGATGATGGCGGCCTACATCGACACAATCCCGGTCGCGCTAAAGGAGGCGGCCTGGATCGACGGCTGCTCACTGTTCGGCGGGTTCGTCAAGATCGTGCTGCGCAATTCGCTGCCGGGCATTTTGTCCACCGCCATCTTCGCCTTCCTGCTGGCCTGGAGTGACTTCCTGATCGCGGTGGTGTTCCTGCGCTCGAGCGGCAACTACACACTGCCGATCGGCCTGCAGACCTTCTTTTCCGAGAACAACACCGAATGGGGTTACGTGATGGCGGTCTCCGTCGTCGTGCTGGTGCCACCGGTCATCGTGTTCGGCTTCCTGCACCGCCACTTCAGCGTCGGCGGGATCGGCGGGGCGCTGGCGGGTCACTGACCGAGCGGCCCAGATGGGGCGGCACGCGAAAGCGGCCGGCACGCCTGGCGCGCCGGCCGCTTTCGGCCTTTTCAGGTTTTTCTTTAAAGGGTTACTCGACGTTCAGGCCGGCATCCTCGGCCAGGCCGGTGAGGAATTCGAGCGCGATCTTGTACTCGCGATCGACGTTGGCGGTCGCCTCGACGTTCGGCTCGTAGGCGCCGGCCTGCGGCCGGACTCCCCGGGAGACGCCGGGGATGTCCTCGAATTCGAGCGACACGACGCCGTCGTAATTGATGTCCTTGAGCGCCTTCATGGCCAGCGCCCAGTCGATCTTGCCCTTCCCCGGCCGGAAGTGCATGTTGTTGGTGCCGTCGTTGTCGGAGAAGTCGCAGTGCCAGAGACGGTCGGCCAGCTTGTAGATCGACACGTGGGTGAAGTCGCCGTTGGGGAAGGTGTGGCTGGGGTCGAAGTTGGCCCCCAGCGCCGGGCTGTCGACCGCTTCGATCAGCCGGAGCAGGCCCTCGGTGGCCGAGGCGTACCGGAACGGGTGCATCTCCAGGCTGTACTTGAGGTCGACCGATTCCGCGTACTGGGCGCACTGGCGAATGGCGTCGACGTAGTCCAGCCAGTTCTGCTTCCAGTCAAGATCACCCGGCACATCGACGGTGAACAGCTGCACCATCGCGCGATCCACCATCGGCGGGTTCTTGATGCCGAAGGGGAAATGGGTGACGGTATTGACGATCTTGGTGCCGAGCTCCGCGCCGACGTCGGCGAAACGCTTGAAGGTCTCGACCGCCTTGGCCCGTTCGGCCGCGTCGCCGCTGGCGAGCTCGCCGGGGTTGGCCACGAACTGCGACAGCAGGATGCCTTCGCCGTCGAGAACCGAACGCAGCTCTTTGATGGTTTGCGACGTGTAGTAGGAGTCAAGCGTGGCTGCTTTCCAGCCGATCAGCTCCACCGCGCTGAAGCCGAGCCCACGGATGCGGCGTATCGCTCCGTCGTAGGGCTCCTCCCACTTGAATGGCCAGACCGGAGCTCCGAACCTCATACGCCACCTTCTCTTTCGGCGCAGGACACAGCCCGCGGCCCAATCGTATTGTGTACGAACGTTAGCAATTCGGCTTCCGGAAAGTCAACGGCCCCTGTACAGAAGAGTTGACGATGATTAACATTTTGCTTCGTGTCCGGAGACCCGGCGACGGGCCCGATCCGGCGGCCGGACACGGCCCGACAAGGAGGGTGCGGTGGCACGGCTAGGGGTTCTGACCAGCGAGTTCGAGCGGCCCAGCCTGGAAGCGACGCTGGACGCGGTGACCAGTCACGGCATCGGCGCGGTCCAGTTCCAGCTCGGGTCGGCGGTGCCGTCGATCCCACTGCGGGACTCCCTGCAGCGCGGGCTGGACGTCCTCGGCGAGCAGCTGAGCCCCGCGCTGTGCACGGACATTCGCACACAGCTGGCCAAGCGCGGCATCGCCCTGGCGGCGGTCGACGGGACGTTCAACATGATCCATCCCGACCGGGACCGCCGGCGGGCCAACCTGGCTCACCTGACCGAGCTGATCGGGTACTGCGACACGCTGGGAACCTCGGTGGTGACGCTGTGCACGGGCAGCCGCGAGGACATCATGTGGCACCGGCACCCGGACAACGACAGCCCCGAAGCCATGACCGACCTGGTCGAGGTCATGAAGGCGGCCGCCCGGGCGGCCGAGGAGCACGGGGTCACCCTCGCCTTCGAGCCCGAGGTCAGCAACGTCATCAACACGACGGAAAAGGGCCGCCAGCTGATCGACGAGGTCGGCTCGCCCGCGGTCAAGGTGGTCATGGACCCGGCCAACATCTTCAAGAGCGGTGAGCTGCCGCAGATGCAGGCCAAGCTGCATCAGGCCTTCGACCTGCTCGGCAACGACATCGCGGTGGCCCACGCCAAGGACCTCGACCACGACGGCGAGGCCGGGCACCTGGGCGCCGGCGAAGGTCTCCTGGACTACCCGCTCTACCTGTCGCTGCTGCGGGACAGCGGCTTCGGCGGCACGATCGTGCTGCACCAGATGCACCACCTCAGCGACACCGGGGTCGACCAGCGTTTCGCGTTCGTCCGGCAGCAGGCGCCGGCCGGCTTCCTGTCGTGACCGGCCAGGTCGATGTCGCCATCATCGGAAGCGGGCCGGCCGGGGTCACCTACGCCCGGCTGATCTGTGAGCAGGTGCCGGACGCCCGGGTCCTGCTGGTGGAGTCCGGTCCGGCGGTGTCCCAGCCGCCCGGCACCCACGTGAACACCATCACCGATCCAGGCGCCCGGGCCGCAGCCCAGGTGGCCTCGCAGGGGCCGGCCCAGCACCCCTACAACATCCCGCCGAGCGAGCTGCGGCTGCTCGCCCACCGCACCGGCGAGGACGGGCCGATCCTCCCACACGAGGGGCTGTTCCTGCTCAGCGCGACGCAGGAGGTGAGCCCGGACTTCCCGGCGGCCGCCATGGCCAGCAACGTCGGCGGGATGGGGGCGCACTGGTTCGGGGCCTGCCCGCGCCCGTACGGGACCGAGCGGATCGGTTTCCTGGACCCGGCGACGCTGGACGGCGCGCTGTCCACGGCCGAGCGGCTGCTCGGGGTCTCCGCCCGCCAGTTCGCAGGCTCGGCCGCGGCGGCCTGGCGCGAGCGCACGCTGGGCGGGCTCTTCGACGCCGGCCGGACGCCGGGCCGCCAGGTCCAGCCGATGCCGCTGGCGGTGAACCGGGAGCGGCCGGGCTCCGGCCAGGCCGGACCGGCCGTCATCCTCGGGCCGCTGCTCGACGGCGCGCACGACGGGCACCGGCACGGGCACGACGGGCACCGGAACTTCGAGCTACGGGCCCAGACGCTGTGCCGGCGGGTCGTCATGGACGGGGACCGGGCCACCGCGGTGGAACTGGCCGACCTCACCACCGGCCGGGCGTACCAGGTCGCCGCCCGGCAGGTCGTCGTCGCGGCCGACTCGCTGCGCACCCCGCAGCTGCTGTACGCCTCCGGGGTCCGGCCGGCCGCCCTGGGGCGCCATCTGAACGAGCACCCCTACATCGCGGCCATGGTGCAGGTGGACGACGCGCCCGGCGCGGCCGGCGATCCCGTCCTGGACCTGCTGATGCCGTCGAGCGGGCTGACCTGGATCCCGTTCGACGGCGACCGCTTCCCCCTGCACGGGCAGGTGAGCCAGCGGTCCGGGCTGCTCACCGTCGGGCTGTTCCTGCGCAAGGAGACCCGGCCGGAGAACCGGGTGGAGTTCAGCGACGAGGCCCGGGACTGGCGGGACCTACCGGGCATGCTCGTGCACTACTCGCTGAGCGACCTGGACCGCACCATGGCCGGCAGGCGATGGACGTCGCGGCCGGCATCGCCCGCGCCTGCGGCGGGACGTTCCTGGCGGGCTGGCCGCGCCTGATGCCGAGCGGCTCGTCGCTGCACTACCAGGGCACCGTGCGGATGGGAGCCGACGACGACGGCCAGTCGGTCTGCGATCCCACCGGCCGGGTCTGGGGCATCGAGAACCTCTACGTGGCCGGTAACGGCGTCATCCCCACCTCGACCGCCTGCAACCCGACGCTGACCACCGTATCCCTGGCGGTCATCGGAGCCAGAGCGGTTTCCGCTCAGCTGCACCCCGTCGCAGGTCAGCTGCACGGGGCGGCGGACGGAGCCGGTACCTCCTTCCAGTGCGGGCTAGCACGGGGTTGCGCACGGGCCGGCACGGCCGGTTACGCTGCCTGCCATGGCCTCGAACGCTCCTCCCGGGCCGCCCCCTGATTCGCGTCCCCCCGGCCGCGTCCCCGTCGGCCCGCTGGCCGGTTTCGCCGCCTTCTGCCTGATCGCCCTGATCGCCCTGGCCATCTCGGTGCACGGCGGATCCGAACCGACCGTGTCCGGGCTGGCCCTGGCCATCCTGCCGGTCCCGCTGGTGATGGCCGGGGTGCTGTACCTGGACCGGCTGGAACCCGAGCCGCCGGTCTTGCTGGCCGCCACGTTCAGCGCCGGGGCCGGGGCCGCCGCGCTGATCGGGCTGATCGGGCATCTCTTCGGCAACAGCATCCTCACCACCCCGGAGCTGGGCCCGGAAGCGGGCCAGCTCACCACCTCGCTGGGCAACGCGCTGGTCGGCGCGCTGGTTGCGGAGTCGGTCAAGGGCGCGATCCTGCTCGGCATGCTGCGCTACCAGCGGGCCGAGCTGGACGGGGTGGGCGACGGCGTGGTCTACGCGGCCATGATCGGGCTGGGCTTCGCGCTGGTCTCCAACCTGTTCGCCTACGTGCAGGCCGAACGCAGCGGGCTGTCCGCGCTGATCTCGGCGTTCTTCCAGCGCGGGCTGCTCACGCCGCTGTGGGACCCGTTGTTCACCGCGATGATCGGCATCGGCGTCGGCTACGCCGCGACCGCGTCCCGGCGGCGCGGGACCTGGGCCATCGCCGCGGGCTGGGTGATGGCGGTCGTGCTGCACACCGCCTGGGACGACTCGGTGCGCCGGGGCGCGGGCTGGGAGACGGTCGTCTACCTGATCCTGCTCGTGTTCCTGGGCCTGCTGATCGTCGTCATGCGGCTCGACCGGCGCCGCATCGTCGGCCTCATCGGGACCTCGCTGCCGCCGTACACCAAGCCGGACACGATGACCCAGGACGACCTGCGGATGCTGGGCGACATGCACGAGCGGCGGCTCGCCCGGCAGTGGGCGCGGCTGCACTGCGGGCTGAGCGGCAGCCAGATCATGGCCGACTACCAGCTGGCCGCCACCGAGCTGGCGCTGTCCTGTTACCGGTCCCAGCAGGGCTACATGGTGAAAGAGGCGTTCTCGGCCAGCCTGACCGTCCGGCTGCGGGCGATGGAGCAGGCCGCGTCCACCCTGCGGGGCCGGCGGCCGCGGCCGCCGCACCCGTCCTGGGCGCCCTATGGGCTGTCGGCGCTGTCCGCCACCCGGCCGCCCGCGCCGCCGACCCGGCCGTCCCGGCGTTCCACCGGTTACCGCATCGACGAGGACCCCGGCGACGACTGAGCAGGCAGGACGCTGAGCAGGCAGGACGGCTGGCCGGCGGCCAGTTCGGGGGTTTACTCCCCGATCATTGTCAGAGGGTCGCACTACACTCCGGTCTATGGCAGTGAGCAGCGATGGGCACGCAGGCAGCGCGGGATCAGTCCAGGGTGGATCCGTTTTGGCACCGCAGCCGGACGCGCTGGAGGAGTACCGGCGGGAGCTGACCGGATACTGCTACCGCATGCTCGGCTCCGGCTTCGAGGCCGACGACGCCGTGCAGGAGACGATGCTGCGGGCCTGGCGGTCGGCCGACCGCTTCGAGGGCCGGTCCTCGGTGCGGTCGTGGCTGTACCGCATCGCGACCAACGTGTGCCTGGACATGCTGCGCGGCCGCCAGCGTCGGGCGCGGCCGATGGAGCTGGGGCCGTCCTCGGCGCCGGACCCGTCGCTGCTGGGCGAGCAGCTGCCCGAGCACCTGTGGGTCTCCCCCATCGCCGACGACCGGGTGCTGCCGGCCGAGGCCGACCCGGCCGTCGTCGTCGAGGCCCGGGACACGATCCGGCTGGCCTTCGTCACCGCCCTGCAGCACCTGCCGCCCAGGCAGCGGGCCGCGCTGATCTTGTGCGAGGTGCTGCGCTGGCAGGCCACCGAGGCCGCCGACCTGCTCGGCACCAGCGTGCCCGCGGTCAACAGCGCGCTGCAGCGGGCCCGGGCCACGCTCGCGTCGCTGCCCGAGCAGGAGCGGCCGGCCGACATCCGCGACGACCACGCCGACCTGCTCGACAAGTACGTGGACGCGTTCGAGCGCTACGACATGACGGCCCTGGTCTCGCTGCTGCACGAGGACGCCATCCAGAACATGCCGCCCTACGCGCTGTGGATCGAGGGCGCGGAAAACATCACCACCTGGATGGTGCAGCCCGGCCCGGACGCCTGCCGCGGCTCGCGCCTGATCCCGGTCTCGGCGAACGGCATGGCCGCCTTCGGGCAGTACAAGCCGGACCCGGCCGGAGGCTACGAGCCCTGGGCGCTGCAGGTCATCGAGATGAGCGGGGACCGGATCGCGCGGATGACGTTTTTTCTCGATACGGCCACGCTGTTCCCGTCGTTCGGGCTGCCTGATCACCTTCCGGCCTAGCCTCCCCCGGTGCGGCGGGCGCCGCGATACGCTTCCCCGGCCGGGACCCCTCGACAGGTCTGTCATCGGCATGAACACCAGCAAGCCGGACAGGCACCGAAAGGGGACGATCGGGACATGCGCGACGGCGGACTATCGGGGGATCGGCTCCGGCGCCTGCACGAGGTGATGACCGGTTACGTCGAGCGCGGCGAGGTGCCCGGCCTGGTGACGCTCATCGCCCGCCGCGGCGAGGGCCACGTGGACGCGATCGGGGCGATGGCCGCGGGCTCGGAGGAGCCGATGCGCCGGGACACGATCTTCCGCATCTCGTCGATGACCAAGCCGGTCACCGCGGCCGCGGCCATGATCTGCGTCGAGGAGTGCCTGCTGCGGCTGGACGAGCCGGTCGACCGGCTGCTGCCCGAGCTGGCCAACCGGCAGGTGCTGCGGCGCCCGGAGGCGGAGCTGGACGAGACCGTGCCCGCGCACCGGCCGATCACCGTGCGGGATCTGCTCACGTTCACGATGGGCCTCGGCATCGTGGCCGCCGAGCCGGGCACGGTCCCGCTGGCGGACGCGCTGAACCAGCTGGAGCTGGGCCAGGGCATGCCGAGCCCGGCCACCCCGCCGGCCCCGGACGAGTGGATCAGGCGGCTCGGCTCGCTGCCGCTGCTGTACCAGCCGGGCGAGCGCTGGCTCTACAACACCGGCGCGGACGTGCTCGGCGTGCTGATCGAGCGGGCGGTCGGCCAGCCGTTCGAGAATTTCCTGGCCGAGCGGATTTTCGGCCCGCTGGGCATGAACGACACCGGGTTCGACGTGCCCTGGGACAAGATCGGCCGGCTGCCGACCGCGTACGTCATCAACCCCCGGTCCGGCGCCGCCGAGGTCTACGACGACCCGCACGACGGGCAGTGGAGCCGGCTGCCCTCGTTCCCGTCCGGCGGCGGCGGGCTGGTCTCGACGGCCGAGGACTACCTGGCGTTCGCCGACATGCTGCGGGAGAAGGGCACCAGCCGCGGCGTGCGCATCCTGTCCCGCCCGTCGGTCGAGTTCATGACCACCGACCAGCTCACCCCCGAACAGAAGGCGGCGTCGGGCCTGGTCCAGGGGTTCTTCCGGGTGCACGGGTGGGGCTTCGGGATGGCGGTGGTCACCGAGCGGACCGAGGTGGCCAAGTCGGTTGGCACCTACGGCTGGGATGGCGGGATGGGAACGTCCTGGTACAACGACCCGGCCGAGGAGCTGACGATGATCCTGATGACCCAGCAGGCCTGGGCGTCGCCGATCCCGCCCCGGCTGTTCCAGGATTTCTGGACCGCGACCTACGCCGCCATCGCCGATTGAGGCGAGGCTGGCCTCACAAAACTGAGGCTGGGCTTAGGTGGGGGTCCGACCGGCATAATGAGCCGTCCCGCCCGGTTGTAACGAGGTACATGACGACGCAAGAGATGAGTTCCCCGCACCGGACCGACTCGGTCAAGCGCTGGCGCGACATGCTGGCCAGCGAGCGCGACGCCGCGGCGCTGTATACGCGCCTGGCCGACGCCGAGACCGGTGAACGGGAAGAGATATTCCGTGAGCTCGCTTCGATCGAGCTCAAGCACGCCGCCCACTGGGAAGGCAAGCTCCGCGACGCCGGGGCCTCGATCCCCGCCCCGCGCGGGCCGAGCCTGCGCACCCGGCTGCTGGGCCAGGCCGCCAGCCGGCTGTCCGTCCGCACCGTGCTGCCGCTGATCGAGCGGGCCGAGCGGGCCGACGCCGGGATGTACGACGCCGACCCGGACGCCGACCCGGCCATGGCGGCCGACGAGCGCGGGCACGCGCGCACGCTGGCCCGCCTGATCGACGGGGGCAAGCCGGACCCGCGGGCCCAGGTCCGGCGGCGCGAGCCGTGGCACCGGGGCGACCGGTCGGGCGCGCTGCGGGCCGGGGTGTTCGGGGTCAGCGACGGCCTGGTGTCCAACACCGCGCTGGTGATGGGGTTCGCCGGGTCGGGCGCGTCCCGCACGGTCACCCTGCTGGCCGGGGTGGCGGGCCTGCTGGCCGGGGCGTTCTCGATGGCCGCGGGCGAGTACGTGTCGATGTCGAGCCAGCGCGAGATGTACCAGCGGGAGATCGCGCTGGAGCAGGCCGAGCTGGAGGAGAAGCCGGACGAGGAGCACGCCGAGCTGGTGCTCATCTACCGGGCCAAGGGCCTGTCCCGGCTGGACGCGGAGAAGCTGGCCGACAAGATCATGGCCGACCGCTCGGTCGCGCTGGACACGCTGGCCCGGGAGGAGCTGGGGCTGGACCCGGACGAGCTCGGCTCGCCCTGGAGTGCCGCGCTGTCGAGCTTGCTGGCCTTCGCGCTCGGCGCCTTCGTGGTAGTGGTGCCCTACCTGGCCGGGAGCGGGACGGCCGCGCTGGTGGCGGCGATCGTGCTGGCGCTGGCGGCGATGTTCGCGGTCGGGGCCAGTATCGGCGCCCTGAACGGCCGGAACGCGCTGAAGTCGGGGATGCGGCAGGTGATCGCGGGGACGCTGGCGGCCGCCGTGACGTTCGGCGTCGGGCACCTGATCGGCACGCATATCAGTTAAGTCAGCCTGCTGGCTGAGCCGGGGACGCTCCGGGTCAGGGCGTCCAGCTGGCTGGGTGATCGGGGCTGAAGTAGGCGGCGTACATGTCCAGGGCCGTGTCGAGCAGGGGGATCAGCCGGCTCTGGGCGAACTCAACGCCGCGCTCGTTGGCCAGGTGCTGGGTCCCCACCCCCCCGATCATGACGAGCAGGAGCGCGATGCCGCTTTCGGACGCCGCAGCCGGATGGAGCTCGCCGTGTTCGACGGCTGCCGTCATCGCGGTCTGCATCAGCTCGGCAACGCGCAGGCTGGGAGCGTAGGCGCGCTCGGAGGGAGTGAATCCGGGCACGGCCCGGGTGAAAATCAGTTCCGCCAGCTCCGGCTGCCCGGCGGCGAACCGGACCGTTTCCCATGACGCGGCGCGGACCGCTGCCCAGCCCGCACTATGACGATTGATGGCGGCGTCGAACAGCCCGGCATGGATGCGCATGCCGCGTTCGAACAAGGCGTCGTACACGGCGTTGCGCGAGCCGAAGTACTGATAGAGGGAGGGCTGGCGCAGCCCGACCCGGCGGGCGACCTCGGTCAGGTTGAGCGCGGCGACACCCTGCTCGGCCATCACCGCCAGCGCCGCGTCAAGGATTTCCTCGCGGGTCTGGAGCCGGTGCCGCTCCCGGGGCGTGACTGCGTTATCGGCCGCGTCCGTCGGGGATGACATGGCGCAAGCCTAGAACACCCAATAGGCTATTGATTTTCCGATAGGCAATAATTAGGCTGGCGGTAACAGCCCGGCGAGCGGGGAGGCGCCGTGAAACGCCTTGATCACGACGAGGTCAGGCTGCGGGTCGACGCGGCTCCCGAACTGCTCTACGACCTCGTTTCCGATGTGCCGCGGACGCCGGAGTGGAGCCCCGAGGTCATCTCGTGCCGCTGGCTCAGCGCCGCGGGCCGGGCGGTGCCGGGGGCCAGGTTCAGCGCCCGCAACAAGAAACGGTGGTTTACCTGGTCCAACCGGCCCCTGGTGCAGACCGCCGACCGGGGCCGGGAATTCGCCATCACCCGCACCGAGCGGGGCGGCGGCACCATCCGCTGGTTTTACCGCTTCGCACCGGACGCCGGGGGCACCATGGTCACTCTCGGCTACCAGGTCCTCAAGCCCGTCCCGGTTGGGCTGCACATCATCCTGCGGGCCTTCTTCGGGGTCCGGACCTGGAAACCGACCTGCGGCTGAACATGACCACCAGCCTGGACCGGGTCGCAGAGATCGCCGAACGCGAAGCCCGCGCCCCGGCTGCCCCCGCAAACCCCTAGCCCCTCCCTCCCCGCAACGGCGGAGTGTCACCCCCCGGCCGGACGCGGAGTAGCTGGCCGACAAGATCATGGCCGACCGCTCGGGTCGCGCTGGACACGCTGGCCGGGAGAAGCTGGGGCTGGACCCGGACGAGCTCGGCTCGCCCTGGAGTGCCGCGCTGGCGGCCGCCGTGACGTTCGGCGTCGGGCACCTGATCCTCAGCGCGTCAGTTCGTAGAGGCTGTTGAACGGGTTGTCCATCTCGACGCGCCGGACATGCACGTAGCCGGCCCTGGCGGCCAGATCGCGCAGCGCGGGTTCGGGCAGCCCAAGGGTGCCCAGGCCCTCGCCGCCCTCAGCCAAGGAGGTGGTCATGCAGTACAGGACCGAGAAGCCGTACAGCAGGGTGGCGATGGGTCCCACGTTCTCGGTGGCCTGGGACGAGCAGTTGATCTCCAGGCAGAGGTACCGGCCGCCGGGCCGCAGCGCGTCCCGGATCGAGCGGAGCAGCCGGAGCGGGTCGATCGCGTCGTGCACGACGTCGAACGTGGTGATCAGGTCGAAGGATTCGGGCAGCCCGGCGGCCGCGTCCAGGACCTCGTAGCTGATCCGGTCGGCCAGGCCGGCCTCGGCCGCGGCACGCCGGGCCTGCTCAATCGATGGTGGGTGCGCGTCGTATCCGGTCCCGGTGATACCGGGGAATGCGCGGGCCAGCGCGATCAGCGCCTGGCCGGTACCGCAGCCCACGTCGCCGACCCGGGCGCCGGCCCCCAGTTTGGCCGTGGTCTGCGGGACCAGCGGGAGCCACTGCTGGACGAGCATGTTCTGGTGCCACTGGGCGGTGAACCGGCTGGTCCCGGCCCAGACGTCGGGGTGCAGGTCGGCCGGGCGGACCCCGCCGCCACGGCGGAATGCCTCGGCCACCTGGTCGTAGCGCTGGATCGCGCCGATCAGTTCCTGGTGGATGCCACCGAAGAAGGCAGGCCCGGGTTCGGCGGCCAGGGTGGGCACGTGTTCAGCGGGCAGGCTGTAGCGCTGCTGGGCGTCGTCGTAGTCCAGGTATCCCGCGGCGAACATGCCGCCGAGCCACTCCCGGACGTACCGCTCGCAGAGCCCGGCCCGGCTGGACAGTTCCCCGCTGGTGGCCGGGCCTGCCTTGGCCAGGTCCTTGAACAGGCCGGTCCGGTCGCCCAGAGCGGCGAGCACGATCGTCGCGGCCGCGGCGCTGTCGGCCAGGACCCGTCCGGTGAACTCCATCGCGCGGTTCTCATCCATGGTTATGCCTCCTGGTAGTGGTGCCGCTGTCGGGGCGGCTCGTTCCGCTGCCTGATAAACAGGCGTGCCGCGGCCGTGAACGATCCGTTCAGTCGCCGTGAACGGGGCTTTGGCCTGCACAAAGGCCTATGGTTGAGAGAAGACGGGACCTGGTTGGGGAGGGTGGCAGCATGCCGCAGCCGGCGGGGCCGCAGGTGTTCGTCGGCCGCGCCCGTGAACTGGCCGTGCTGTCGGCCGCCTGGCGCCAGGCGGCCACCCGTGACGCCCGGCTGGCGCTGGTCTCGGGCGAGCCGGGGATCGGCAAGACCGAACTGGCCCGCGCCTTCGCCCGGGCGGCCCGGGACGACGGCGCGCTGATCTTGTGGGGCAGCGCGTGGGAAGACGGCGGTGCCCTGCCCTACTGGCCCTGGGTGCAGGCGCTGCGGAGCTACGCCCGGCAAGCCGGAGCGGCGGCGCTCGCCGACGCGGCCGGCCCGCAGGCCGGCGTGCTGGGCCAGCTGCTGCCCGAACTCGGGCCGGGGCCTGCCGTTTCGGGACCCGAGGCCAGGCTGACGCTGTTCGAGGCAGTCTGTACGGTCTTGGACCAGGCATCGCGCGCCGTACCGGTCGCGGTGATCCTCGACGACCTGCACGCCGCGGGGCGGCCCTCGGCCCTGCTGCTGCGCTTCGCGGCGTCCGCCCAGCTGTCCCGCGTCTTGCTGCTTGCCACCTACCGCGCCACCGAGGCTGCGCTCGACCCGGAGGTCAGCGACGTGATCGCGGCGTTGGAGTCCGTTAGTCCCCCGCTGATCCTGAGCGGCCTTCCCGTCGAGGACGTCGGGCGCATGCTGCCCGGCGCGGGCGCTGACGTGCTTGCGGTCGTCCAGCGCCGCAGTCAGGGGAATCCGCTGTTCGTATCCCAGGTGGCGCGGCTGCTCGAGCCGGGCGTGGCTACGGTTGAGGAGGTCCCGGTTCCGGCGGGCATCCGGCAGGCGGTTCGGCGCCAGGTTGACCGGCTCGGCCCGGCCACGACCGAGTCCGGTGACAGCACGCCGGGCGCGACGGAGATCCTGGCCACCGCGGCGGCGCTCGGCCCTGGCGTCGACCCGGCCGTGGTGGCTGCGGCGCTGGGCGCGTCGGCCGAACTGGTGGGCCGGCTGTTCGAGGACGCGACCACCATCGGCTTGCTCGGGCCCGGCCAGGACGTCGGCGAGGTGTACCGGTTCCGGCACGCGCTGATCAGGGAGACCCTCTATACCGGGCTCGCCCCGCAGGCCCGGGCGCGGGCTCATCACAGGATCGCCGCCGTGCTGGAAAACGCGGCCGGGCCAAGCCACGCCGAACTGGCCTACCACTTCCTGCGGGCCGCGCCCGTCAGCGCTGAAGCCGCCGCCCGGGCCGTGCACCACTCCCGGCTGGCCGGCCAGGCGGCGCTGACCGCGCTGGCCTGGGAGGAAGCCGCCGGTCACTTCCGGAACGCCCTGGGGGTACAGCGCCGTGCGGCGCGGGCCACCCCGGCAGAAAGGGCCGGGCTGCTGCTCAGCCTGGCCGAGGCGCTGACCAAGACCGGGCCCGATCCGGCCGCGGCCCAGATCATCGACGAGGCCGCCCGGCTGGCCCGGCACGCGAACGAGCCGCGGCTGCTGGCCGCCGCGGCGCTGCTGACCGCCCAGCACCTCGACTTCAACGCCCCGGCAGAGGGCGCGGCCACGCTGCTCCGCGAGGCCGCCGGTTCGCTGGGCCAGCCGACCGCCCGCCTGGTCGCCTGGTCCCGGCGCTCAACCCTGGCCGCGCTCACTGGCGACTTCGCGGCGGCGGCCGAACTCGCCCGGCAGGCCTTCCAGACCGGGCAGGCGGCCAGCTTGCCCGACGCCGGCTCGGTCTACTGGGGCCAGCTGTTTGCCATCTGGCTGCACACCGACCTGCCCGACGGCGACGAGCAGTGGATGGAGCGGGAGTTGCGGGACCTGGTGGCGCGCTCGCACCTATCGGTGGCGCACGCCGCGGCCCTGGTCCAGGTCGAGGTCGCCCACGGCGCCGCCGAGCAGGCCCGCGGCCGGCTGGACGAACTCGTCGGCACCGGGCTGGACACGCTGCAGCCCGACATGCTGTTCGTTTGGACGCTGGCCCTGCTCGCCCGCGGCTGCGTCGTCTTGCGGGCGGCCCGGTACGCGCCGCGGCTCTACCAGGCCCTGACCCCGTATGCGGGGCGCGCCGCGGTCGCCGCCGGGGCGGTCATGTGCGCGGGTGCTACCGACTTCTACCTGGCGGGCCTGGCGGCGTTGAGCGGCGACGCCGCGACGGCGGACCGCCATTACCGGGCGGCCGCCAGTGTCCACCGCCGGCTCGGCGCACGGCCCATGCTCGCGCACACCCTGCACGAGCACGCGCGGCTGCTGGAGCCCGCCGCCGCGTCGGCCGCGCTCGCCGAGGCACGGGCCATCGCCGCCGACTGCAGCATGACCAAGCTGCTCGCCGTCCTTGGCCAGCCGGACCGGGCCGGGAGTGTCCTCACCATGAACCGGGAGGACGACTTCTGGCTCATCGGTTACACGGATGCAGTTACCCGCGTGCCGGACAGCCTGGGCCTGCAGTACCTGGACCAGCTCGTCCGTAATCCCGGCCGGGAACTGGCCGCCGTGGACCTGGTCCGGCTGGTGGCCGCCACCGGACCGGCCAGCACCGTGACGGTCCCCGAGGGCCTGCACGATGCGTCCGCGGCATCCGGCGACGACATCCTCGACCGGCAGGCCCGGACCGCTTACCGGCAGCGGCTGGCCGATCTGGACGCCGAACTCAGCGAGGCCGAAGCGTGGCACGACACCGAGCGGGCCAGCCGCCTGCGCGCCGAGAGAGACTTCCTGGTTCGCGAGCTCACCGCCGCGACCGGACTCGGCGGCCGGCCCCGGCCGCTCGGCTCGGAATCTGAGCGCGCCCGGATCAATGTCACCCGGGCCATCAGGACCGCGATCGCCAAGATTCGCGACCGCGCCCCGGCTGCCGCCACCTATCTCGACCAAGCCATCCGGACCGGGACCCGGTGCTGCTACTCCCCGCCCAGATAGCCGAGAGCTGGGACGTGCCCGGCAGCCCGGCCCTGTATGCACGAAAGGACACTGGATGAGCAACAATGCGGTTGCGGTCCGGCGGAGTATCTGGTCACTGGAGCCGACCACGGCGTTCTCCAGCAGCCTGATGCTCAACTACGCCAAAGCGGTGGCGGTCATGCAGAGCCGGCCATCCGACGACCCGACGAGCTGGACCTACCAGGCGGCCATCCACGGAACAAAGGCACCGGTGCCCGCTGGGGCCGACTGGAACCAGTGCCAGCACGGCACCTGGTTCTTTCTGCCCTGGCACCGCATGTACATCTGGTTTTTCGAGAAGATCGTGCGGGAGGCCATTCAGGAGGCGGGGGCCGATCCCACCGGGTGGGCATTGCCCTACTGGAACTACAGCGACGGCCCGCTGAGCGTGGTCGCCACGCTGCCGCTCGCCTTCCGGACCCCGACCTTGCCCGATGGGTCGGCCAATGCCCTGTACCTGCCCTACCCGAACCGCAACCAGAACACCCCGGACGACCAGGCGCAGGGCGCTGGGCTGATCGGGGCGGGCATCAACGACGGCGGCCAGATCCCGCCGGTGTACGTCTCGTATGCCAAGGCTTTCGCGCTCGGCAACTTCGGCTACCCGCCCGCCCCCGACCCAAGCTTCGGGGGGCCGCAGACGGGCTTCTCGCACGGGGGCTCCAATCATGGCCAGCTTGAGCAGCTCCCCCATGACCAGGTCCACGTCTTCACCGGGGGCGCCAGCAACCGGGCTGACTGCGCCATCGGCTGGATGACCGACCCGGACTGTGCGGCGGCAGATCCGGTGTTCTGGACCCACCACAGCAACATCGACCGGTTGTGGAAGCGCTGGCTGGACACCCCGGGCCAGCTGAACCCGACCCACCAGTCCTGGCTCAGCCGGTCCTACCGGTTCTACGACCCCGGTTCCCAGGGATTCGTCACGATGTCTCCCAGTGGCGTCCTGGACACCGTCACCCAGCTGGGATACGCCTATGACGATGACCCGGCACCCGTCTCCCTGGCCCTGCGGCCTGCTGCAGTCGCCGTACCGGCACCGTTGCCCCAGGCGGCCGTGACTCGCGGCACGCTCGCCGCGGGCGGCCCCGTAGACCTGTCGTCAGCGGCGACCAGCGTCACCGGTACGATCACCAGCCCGCCGCCGGAGGCACAGGCGCTGCTGGCGGCCGGGCCGGGCGAGCCACAGCACCTGAGCCTGAACCTGGAGAACGTGGAGCGGGAGCAGAACGCCCCTCTCGTCTTCGACGTCTACCTCAACCTGCCCGACGACCAGCCGCCCCAGCCCAAGTCGATCTACTACGTCGGCCACATGACCTTCTTCGGCCAGGGCCACCATCACGGCGCAGGCGACAGCACCGAGCACCAGGCAGGCACGAGCTACTCCTACGTGATCACCAACCTCGTGCAGGAGCAGCGGCGGCAAGGAGTCTGGTCGGACACCTCGTTCCGGGTGACCTTGGTTGTAGGCGGGTACCGCGAGGAGGGAACACCCTCGGTACAGGCCGCCGCCAGCACCACCCCGCCACCGGCACTGGTGCACATCGGCTCGGTGAGCATCACCGCGGAGTAACGAACAGGTGCGGGACAGGGCTTGCACTGGGGCCCCGGGCGGTGGCTGGCTGACACCACGGGCTGCCACTATGGGCGGATGGACGTACTGCGGACTCCTGAGGAGCGGTTTGCCGGGCTGCCGGACTTTGATTTCCCCGCACGTTACGGGACGGTGGGGACGCCGGGAGCGGGCGACGTGCGGATGGCGTACGTGGAGGCCGGGCCGGCCGACGGGCCGGTGGTGCTGCTGCTGCACGGCGAGCCCAGCTGGTCGTTCCTGTACCGGACGATGCTGCCGGTGCTGGCCGCCCGCGGGCTGCGGGCGATCGCGCCGGACATGGTCGGGTTCGGGCGCTCGGACAAGCCCGCGCGGGTCGCCGACCACAGCTACGCAAGGCACGTGGAGTGGCTGCGGGCGCTGGTCTTCGACCGGCTCGATCTGCGGGACGTGACCCTGGTCGGCCAGGACTGGGGCGGGCTGACCGGGCTCCGGCTGGTAGCCGAGCACCCGGACCGGTTCGCCCGGGTGGTCGCGGCCAACACCGGGCTGCCCACTGGCGACGAGCCGATGCCCGAGGTGTGGTGGCAGTTCCGCCGGGTGGTGGAGAAGGCGCAAGCGCTGGACGTGGCCCGGCTGGTGCAGTCCGGCTGCCAGACCCCGCTGCCCGGCCCGGTGCGGGCGGCCTACGCGGCGCCGTTCCCGGACCAGGCCTACCTGGCCGGGCCGCGGGCGATGCCGCTGATCGTGCCCACCGCCCCCGACGACCCGGCCACCGAGGCCAACCGGGCGGCCTGGCGGGAGCTGGAACAGTGGGACCGGCCGTTCCTGGTCGCGTTCAGCGACCGCGACCCCATTACCGCCTCGATGGCCCCCGTGCTGAAGAGCACGATCCCGGGCGCGGCGGGCCTGGAACACCCGGTGATCGAGGGCGCCGGTCACTTCCTTCAGGAAGACGCGGGTCCCCAGCTGGCCGGGATAGTCGCAGACTTTGTGCTCGGCTGATCTGATGCGGCCCTAGTGGCCCCTGGCTATCCACTCCGGGAGGTCGGGGGCTTCGTCGCCGATCGTGCTGCTGTCGCCGTGGCCGGGGTTGACCGTGGTGGCCTCGGGGAGGGTGAGCAGCTTCTCGCGGATCGAGCTGATGATCGTGCCGAAGTCGCTGAACGAGCGGCCGGTGGCGCCGGGGCCGCCCGCGAACAGCGTGTCCCCGGTGAACACGGCGTCCAGGCCGGCCGCGTGCAGGCAGCACGACCCGGGGCTGTGCCCGGGAGTGTGCAGCACCCGCAGCGTGGTCCCGCCGACCACGATGTCCTGGCCGTCGGTCAGCTCGCCGTCCGGGTCGGTGCGCGGGTGGGTGAGCCGCCACACCGGCAGGTCGGCCGGGTGCAGCAGGATCGGCGCCCCAGTGGCGCGGGCCAGCTCCGGCGCCACCCGGACGTGGTCGTCGTGGGCGTGGGTGGCGACGATGGCCCGCACCGTCCGGCCGCCGACCACATCCAGGATCGCGGCCACGTCGTGCGGGGCGTCCAGCACCACGCACTCGGTATCGTCGCCCACCACCCAGACGTTGTTGTCGACGTCGAAGGTCTGGCCGTCGAGGGAGAACGTGCCCGATGTCACCGCATGATCCACTCTGGCGTTCACGCGCCTTAGCCTACGACGGCGACGTAGGGTGCACGCCTGGGCACCGGCCGCTGGCTGAAGCTGATTGATGATCAAAATCGCCGAGCGCCGGAACCGGCATTACGATGGAAGGTGCCGCAGCGGGCCACACTCCGAGAGCGAGGACCTTGGACACGACGCAGGGAACGCCAGGACCAGACGATCCTGGCCTCGCCGACCACGGTCAGGCTGGTCCCACCGTCGTCCGCATGCTGCTCGGGGCGCGGCTGCGCCGGCTCCGGCAGGCGGCTGGCATCACCCGCGACAGCGCAGGCAACGCGATCCGCTCCTCCGGCTCCAAGATCAGCCGCCTGGAGCTGGGGCGCACCGGCTTCAAGCAGCGCGACGTCTCTGACCTGCTCACCTTGTACGGCGTGGGTGACGACGCCGAGCGTGACGTCCTGCTCGGGCTGGCTCAGCAGGCCAACGTCACCGGCTGGTGGCACGCGTACGCCGACGTGCTGCCCGCCTGGTTCGAGCCCTACCTGGGCCTGGAGCAGGCGGCCAGCATCATCCGCAGTTACGAGGTCGGGTTCGTGCCCGGGCTGCTGCAGACCGCCGACTACGCACGAGCGGTGGCGCGGCTGGCCGACGGGGTGTCCGAGGCCCAGGTCGAGCAGCGGGTCACGCTGCGCATGCACCGCCAGCAGGTGCTGCACCGGCCGAACCCGGTGCACCTGTGGGTGATGATCGACGAGACCGCGCTGCGGCGCCCGATCGGAGGCCGGACGGTGATGCTGGAGCAGGTCGACCACCTGATCCGGATGTCCCGCCTGGGGCACGTGACCGTGCAGGTCATGCCGTTCAGCGCGGGCGGTCACGCGGCCGCGGGCGGACAGGTGACCATGCTGCGGTTCGCCGAGGAGCAGCTGCCCGACGTGGTGTACTCCGAACAGCTGCACAGCGCCATCTACCTGAACAAGCCGGCCGAGACCGACCGCTACTGGAACGTGCTGAACCGGGTGGCCACCGAGGCGCTGCCGCCGGACGAGAGCGTGCGCACGCTCCGCCGTTTGGCCGACCTGATTTAGGCGCCCAGGGCCCAGTCGTCCCTGGACATGCTTCTGGGCGACGCTTATGTTTGACTGTATGGTCAGTCAAAGGCAGGGTACGGGCGCGGGGCCTGGGGTGGAGCCGGCGCCGCTGAGTGCGGCCGGGGTAGCCGACGCGGTACGGCCGTTCGGGCGGAGCCGGATGCTGCCGCGGGCCGCCTACGTGGACCCGGCCGTGTTCGCCTGGGAACGGCGGCACTTCTTCGGCGGCGGCTGGCTGTGCGTGGGCCGCTCGGACCAGCTGCCCGGCCCGGGCGACCAGCGCGCCGAGGACGTGGGCGACGGCAGCGTGCTGCTGGTGCGCGGGGACGACGGGACGCTGCGGGCGTTCGCCAACACCTGCCGGCACCGCGGCCACGAGCTGCTGCCGTGCGGGCAGACGGCCAACGCCAAGGCGATCGTCTGCCCCTACCACGCGTGGGCCTACACGCTGCGGGGCGGGCTGCGGGCAGCGGCCGGGTTCCGGCACCAGCCCGGCTTCGACGACGCCGACTGGGGCCTGGCCGAGCTGCCGGTCACCGAGTGGCACGGGCTGGTCTTCGTGGACGGGTCCGGCCAGGCCGCACCGCTGGACGAGGCGCTGGGCACGCTGGACGACATCGTGGCCCCGTACGAGCCGGAGCGGCTGATGGTGGCGGGCCGGCACGAATACGAGACCACCGCCAACTGGAAGATCCTGACCGAGAACTACCACGAGTGCTACCACTGCCCGGCCATCCACCCCGAGCTGTGCAAGGTCAGCCCGCCCAAGAGCGGGGAGAACTACAACCCGGCCGGGCCGTGGGTGGGTGGCTGGATGGAGCTGCGGGACGGGATGGACACGATGTCGCTGGATGGCACCAGCGGCGGAGTGCCACTGCGAGGACTGGACGCGAGGCGGCTGCGGACCGTCGAATACGTCAACGTGTTCCCGAACATCCTGATCAGCGCGCACCCGGACTACGTGATGGTGCACCGGCTGATGCCGCTGGCGGTGGACCGGACTCTGATCGAGTGCACCTGGGCGTTCGCACCCGAGGCGCTGGAGCGGCCGGGCTTCGATCCCGGCTACGCGGTGGACTTCTGGGACATCACCAACCGGCAGGACTGGGCCGCATGTGAGTCCGTGCAGCGGGGCCTGAGCTCGCCGCATGCCCGGCCGGGGCCGCTGTCGCCAGACGAGGATGGCGTCTACCAGTTCGTGTCAATGGTGGCCCGCGGGTACCAGGGCCAGCCGGTATGGGACACGGGGATGGTGAGGTCGGCCGGGTAGGCTGCCCGCGTGAGTCTCTATGACATCCCGGTGCACACCCTCAACGGTGACCCCTCCAGCCTCGGTTCTCTGGCTGGTAAGACCCTGCTGGTGGTCAACGTCGCGTCCAAGTGCGGGCTGACCCCGCAGTACGAAGGCCTCGAGCGGCTGCATGAGCGGTTCGCGGACCAGGGCTTTGCCGTCGTCGGCTTCCCCTGTAACCAGTTCGGCGGCCAGGAGCCGGGCACCGCGGACGAGATCGCCGAGTTCTGCTCGGCGACCTACGGAGTGGACTTTCCGCTTTTTGAAAAGCTAGAGGTCAACGGGCCGGGCCGGCACCCGATCTACCAGCAGCTGACCGCGGTGGCGGACGCCGGCGGGGAGGCCGGGGACGTGCAGTGGAACTTCGAGAAGTTCCTGCTGCGCCCGGACGGCACGGTGGCCGGGCGGTTCCGCCCGCGCACCGATCCCGAGGACCCGGCCCTGGTCGCCGCCATCGAGGAGAACCTGCCCGGCTGAGGCTGGCGGGGCTCGATTGGCTCGACGGGCGTTGCTGGGGCTCGTGGGGCTTGTGTGGTTCATGGGGCTGATGGGGCGACGGTGCTTTTACGCGAGGGTCCGCGGGCCGCGCTTGATCAGCTGGCTGGCGATGATGGCTCGCTGGATCTCGCTGGTGCCCTCCCAGATCCGCTCGACCCGCAGCTCACGGTAGAACCGCTCGGCCACGTTCTCGCGCATGTAGCCGCGCCCGCCGAACACCTGCACGGCGCGGTCGGCGACCCGGCCCGCCATCTCCGAGCAGTACAGCTTGGCCATCGAGCACTGCGCGTGCGCGACCTTGACATCGGCGCCGCGGTCGATCCCGCGCGCGGTCTCATAGGTCAGCGACCGGGCGGCGAACAGCTCGGTCAGGCTGTCCGCGAGCATGCCCGCGACCAGGCCGTACTCGCTGATCGGGCGGCCGCCGGCCCGGCGTTCGGCCGCGAACGCGGTCATCTCGGCGGTCAGGCGCTCGGCCGCGCCCAGGCAGCGGGCGGCCACCATCAGCCGTTCGTACCGGAACCACTCGTAGGCGAAGCTCATGCCCTCACCCTCCGCGCCGACCAGGCTGCCGGCCGGCACCCGGACGTCCTCAAAGGCCACGATCGGGTGGTGATGGCTGATCGTGTGCGCGTAGGCGGGCGTGCGCACCACCCGGACGCCGGGGCTGGGCAGGTCGACGATGAACATCGCGTGCTCGCCCTGGTGCGGGCCGTCCGCCAGGCGGGCCTCGAAGAACGCGTAGTCCGCGGTGTTGTACGAGGTCACATGCCACTTGATCCCGTTCAGCAGGTATCCGTCGCCGTCCCGGCGGGCGGTCGCCTCGATCGCGGACACGTCGGAGCCGGCCCCCTCCTCGGTGATCGCGTAGCACTCCTCGCGCTCTCCCTCGATGGCCGGGCGCACGTAGCGGTCGAGCTGGTCCCGGGTCGCCACCGGCGGCAGCCAGGACGGCGGGGTGGCGGCCACCCAGCCGAGCGCGTTGGTCACCCGGCCCATCTGTTCCTGGACCAGCACCTGCTGGAGCGCGCTGCAGCCGCCGCCGCCGAGCTCGGCGGGCATGTTGGTGGCGTACAGGCCGAGTTCGCGAGCCCGTTTGGCCTGCGCGGTGGTTACGCCGGACGGCAGGTCACCCCCGTTCAGCTCGGCTTTTTCTTCATATGGGATGAGTTCGCCGGCAAAGCCGCGGGCGCGCTCCTGGAGGTCGAGATCGGCTGCTGACAGTCCGTACATCCGCACCTCCGCACGATTGACTGAACGTTCAGTTTATGTGAGCATCGGCGGTATGCCAATGCTGCCCGCTGACCTGCCGGACACCGCCGACGCCGTGGTGGTGGGCGGCGGGACCATCGGCGCCTGGTGCGCGTACTTCCTGCGGCGGGCCGGCCTGGACCGGGTCGTGCTGGTGGAGAAGGGCACGCTGGGCTCGGGGGCGAGCAGCCGCGCGGCCGGGGTGGTCCGGATGCAGGGCGGCACCCCGGCCGCGGTGCAGCTGGGCCGCTGGTCGCGGGACTTCTACCGGCGCCAGCAGGACGAGCTGGGCACCGACTCCGGGTTCGTCCAGCAGGGCTACCTGCTGCCCTGCTTCACCGAGGCCGAGGTCGACGCCGCCCGGGAACGGATGGCCATGCAGACCGGGCTCGGCCTGCCGGTCCGCTGGCTGGACGCGGCCGAGGTCGACGCGCTGAACCCGACGCTGGCCCCCGGCCGGACCTTGGGCGGGACGTTCTGCGCCGAGGACGGCTACATCACCCCGCCGCGCAACGTGGCCGCCTACACGGTGGCCCTGCTGAGCAGCGGCGTCCAGGTCTTCGAGCAGGTGGCGTTCGAGGGCCTGCTCCGGCCGGCCGGCCCCACCGGGCCGGTGACGGGCGTGCAGACCAGCGCCGGGCCGGTGCAGGCCGGCCGGGTGGTGCTCACCGGCGGCCCCAAGCTGGCCGCGGTCGGCCAGCGGGCGGGCCTGCGCATCCCGGCAGGCGGCGTCCGGCACCAGGTCGCGGTGACCGAGCAGCACCCGGACCTGGACCCGGCCCGCGTGCCGATGGTGTTCGACCTGGCCGCCGGGCTGTACTGGCGGCCCGAGGAAGGCGGCCTCCTTTTCGGGATGAGCAATCCGTCCGAACCGCCCGGGGAGAACCGCGGCGTCGACGAGGACTACTTCGCGCTGATGCGGGCCCGGCTGGCCGAGCTGGTGCCGGTCACCGCGGGCCTGCCGCTGCGCCGGGTGTGGGCCGCCACCATCGACTTCACCCCCGACCACCTGCCGATCATCGGCCCGGCGCTGGCCCCGGACGGCGGGCCGGTGGACGGGGTGACGGTGGCCTCGGCGGCCGGGGCCGGCATGATGTGGGGCCCGGCGGTCGCCCGGGCCGCCGCCGACGTCGCCCTGACCGGGCACACCGGCGTGACCGACGTGTCCGGGCTGGGCCTGGACCGGTTCGACGAGCAGGGCCGCAGCAAGCTGGCGCCCGACCCCATAGCGCTCCCCTTCCCCGGTGAACTGCCGGCGTTCCCCGGGACCGGGGCCGTCCCGTAAGTTCGGGGTATGAACGCACGCAAGGATGCCGTCGTCATCGGCGGCGGGCACAATGGCCTGGTCGCCGCCGCCTACCTGGCCAAACAGGGGCTGGACACGCTGGTCTGCGAGCGCCGGGAGGTGACCGGCGGCGCCGCCGTGAGCGAGCACCCGTTCGGTCCCGGGTACACCGTCACCTCGCTGTCCTACGTGGTGTCGCTGCTGCCGCCCGACCTCGTCCGTGACCTGCAGCTGGACCGGCACGGCTACCACGTGTACCCGCAGGGCCCGTACTTCGCGCCCCGGGCCGACGGCCGGTACCTGCGGCTGCCGGACGACCCGGCCTCCCGCCGGGTCGAGATTGCCAAGTTCTCCCAGCCCGACGCGAACGCCTACGACGGCTACGAGGCGCACCTGGCCCGGATCGGCCAGCTGCTGGGCCCGCTGCTGCACCAGATCCCGCCCCACCTGGGCTCCCGGCGGCCGGCTGACCTGTGGCAGCAGGCCCGGCTGGTGGGGCAGCTACGCGGGATCGACGAGCGCGCCTCGGTGGACGTGACCAGGCTGCTCACCGGCAGCATCGCCGACCTGCTGGATCGGTACTTCGAAAGCGACGCGGTGCGCGGCGTGCTGTCGGTGTCCGGGGTGATCGGCACCTGGGCCGGGCCCCGGTCGGCCGGCACCGCCTACGTGATGCTGCACCACCACGTGGGCGAGGCCGACGGCCAGACCGGCGCCTGGGGCTTCCCGCGCGGCGGCATGGGGGGCGTGACCAGCGCGATCGCGTCGGCGGCGCGGTCGTTCGGGGCGGAGATCCGCACCGGCGCCGAGGTGGCCCGGATCCGCACCGGCGACGGCCGGGTGACCGGGGTGACGCTGGCCAGCGGCGAGGAGATCGACGCGGACGTCGTCATCACCACCGCGCACCCGCAGATCTCGTTCCTGCGCCTGCTGGACGAGAAGGACCTGCCGCCCGAGTTCGTGGCCGACATCCGCTCCTGGCAGACCCGCAGCGGGACCGTCAAGATCAACCTGGCGCTGGACCGGCTGCCAGCCTTCACCAGCCACCCGGAGTTCGACCCGCAGGTGCACGGGGGCACGATCGTGCTGGCCGAGAGTCTGGACGACGTGGAGAGCGCGTTCCAGCAGGCGGTCGCGGGCCAGCCGTCGGAGCTGCCGTTCGCCGACATCTGCATCCCGAGCGTGTTCGACGACTCGCTGGCCCCCGAGGGCAAGCACGTGATGTCGCTGTTCACCCAGTGGGTGCCGTCCGGGTACGCGGACCGTCAGGACGAGGCGGCGGTGGCGGCCTACGCGGACCGGGTGATCGCCCGCCTGGAGGCGGTCGCGCCGGGCTTCACCGACTCGGTGCTGCACCGCCAGGTCATCGGCCCGCACCAGATGCAGGAGGAGTACGGGCTGGTGGGCGGCAACATCTTCCACGGCGAGCTGTCGCTCGGGCAGATGTTCCACGCCCGCCCGGCGGCCGGCTACGCGGACCTGCGCACCCCGGTGCAGGGCCTGTACCAGGCGGGCTCGGCCACCCACGGCGGCGGCGGGGTGACCGGCATCCCCGGCCGCAACGTGGTGCACCAGATCCTGGCCGACCAGCGCGCCCAGCGCCGGTCCGACCGCTGGCGCAGCCGGGTGGCCCGCGTCCCGGGCGCGGCGCGGGCCGGCATCGCGGGTGGGCAGCCACGATAACCCGTTGCTCCGGGCGTCAGCGCGCGGTTAGCGTGCCGCTGTGCCTGAACTTCCCGGTCTGCCGTGGGAGGCGCTGTCTCACCGGCAGGTCCTGGCCGAGCTGGGCGCCCGGGACTGGGTGCCGTTCGGGGCGGGCGACTGGGCGGTGGCGCTGAGGTCTCCCGACGGGGAGCTCGTCGCCCGGGTGTGCCCGTTCGACCCGGCCTACTGGGCCTTCGTGGAGCTGTGCCGCGAGTGTGCCGGGAACCGATGGCTGCCCCGTATCGAGCTGGCCTCGGTCCTGGAGGGCGGCGGTTCGGTCGTCTTCCTGGAATACGTCACTCCGGTCGGCCATCCGCTGAGCCAGCGGGTGGCCGAGCGGTGGCAGGCCCGGGCGGACGATCCGGAGTTCGGCCAGCTGCGCCGGGCCGCGCAGCGGATCGACGCCGAATACCGGGAATCGACACCATGGTGGGGCCAGTGCGACCTCGACGCAACCCACCATCTCTACTGGAGCGCCGTCGACCACCCGGTGCTGATCGACATTTACTGCATGGCCGGGGAGGACCTGTACGGCGCGATCCTCAAAGACGTGGCCGCGGTACACCGCCGGATCCCGCGGGATCGGATGCGGTACGCGCTGGACATCCCGTACATCGCCCGCGAGAGCAGCGCGGAGGAGATCCTGGCTCTCAGGGAGGCGTGGGCGCGCGTTCGTGGCTAGTGAGCAGGGCGGATGGTGCGCGCGATAGCCAGGGCGTCTACCGCTGCGGCACCGTCGAGGCCGCAGATCAGCGGGTTGACGTCCAGGGCGGTCAAGGCGTCGCCGAGTTCGAGAGCCAGGGCAGACAGGGCGACGATGGCGGCGGCGACCGCGTCCCGGTCGGCGGGCGGGCCGCCGCGCACGCCGTCCAGCAGGCGGGCGGCCCGGATCCGGCGCAGCAGGCGGTGGGCGCCGGCCTCGTCCAGCGGGGGCAGGGCGACGGCCCGGTCGGCCAGCAGTTCCACCAGCAGGCCGCCGGCCGCCACCACCAGCAGCGGGCCGAGGGCCGGGTCGCGGGCCAGCCCGAGCGACAGTTCGACGCCGGGCGGGACGGTCTCGCACACCAGGACGCGCGGGCCCAGCCGGGCGGCGAGGGTGTCGTAGGCGGCGGTGAGGGCGGCCGGGCCGGTCAGCCCGGTAGCCACTCCCCCGGCGTCGGACTTGTGGGTGACGGCCGGGTCGTTGGTCTTCAGCACGACCGGGTAGCCGAGGTCGGCGGCGGCGGTGCGGGCCTCGGCGGCGGTGGCGGCCCGGCGGGCGCGGGCGGCCGGGATGCCGTAGTCGCGCAGCAGGTCCAAATGGGCGGCGCCGTCCAGCGGGCCGGCGGCCAGCGCGCGGAGCCAGCGGTCCCGGCGGCCGGGGTTGGTGACCACGGGTCCGACGGTGCTCACGTGACTGCCGGTTCGATCGTCGGGGCCGCCGGGGTGATTGAGGTTTTCGAGGTGGGTGAGCCAGTGGCGGAGGGCGAGCAGGCCGGAGCGGGTGCCTTCCAGGACCGGGACGCCGGCCGACCGGAGCCGGGCGGCTGTGCCAGGGTCGATGGCGGCGGGCACGCTGGCCAGGATCGTTACCGGCTTGCCGGTGGTACCGGCCGCGGCCAGGACGGCGGTCTCGTAGGAGCGGTCACCGTCGAACTCGGGCACCAGGTCCACGGCGAACGCCACCGCGGCGACCGCGGGCTCGGCGGCCATCGCGGCCAGGGCCTCGGTGAGCTGGGCTTCGGCGTCGCGGCCGGTCCCCCAGATGTCGAGCGGGTTGCCCGGGGTCAGACCGGGGTCGAGGGTGGCGCCCAGGCGGCCCCGGGTGGCTTCGCTCAAGGGGGCGAAGGGGACGTCCAGGTCGGCGGCGAGGTCGGCCACGTGGGCGCGCTCCAGGCCCGAGTCGTGCACGGTGGCGATGCCCGGTGACGCAACGGAGGGAACGCGGGGTGAGCGGGCCAGGGTGAAGAGCTCCAGCGTGTCGGCCAGCTCGGCCAGGTCGTGGACGCGGTGCACGCAGTAGGCGTCGGCCAGGGCTTCCCAGGCGCCGTCGGCGGCGGCCAGCGCGCCGGAGTGGGCGGCGACCAGTTCGCGGCCCGCGCCGGACCCGCCCGCGGTGAGCAGGACCACCGGGACATCCCGGGCGGCGGCGTCGGCCAGGGCCGATCGGAGGCCGGTCCCGTCGCGGATGGCTTCCAGGACGAGGGCCAGGACCCGGGTCTGTGGCTGGCGCAGCGCGTAGCGGGCGTAGTCCGCGGCCGTGGTGACCAGCTCCTGGCCAGACGAGACGGCCAGTGAGAAACCGAACCCCCGGCGAGCGCGCAGCAGCGTGGAGAACACCGAGCCGGAGTGGGTGACCAGCGCGACCGGGCCGGCCGGGAGCGGGTCCGGCTCCAGGTAGCCGATGGCCCGCAGGCCGCCGGTCACGTTGACGAAACCCATGCAGCCCGCGCCGCAGAGGGCCATCCCGGCCGCCCGGGCCGTCCGGGCCAGCCCATCCCGGAGGCCGGGCGGCTGGCCCGGGACGTCGAACGCGCTGCCGAAGATCACCGCCGAGCGGTCGCCGCGGCGGGCGGACGCGGCCAGCTGGCCTTCCAGCGCGGTGTCGGGCACGCCCAGCAGGACCAGGTCGACCGGTTCGGGCACGTCGTCCAGGCGGCGGTGGCAGGGCTGGCCGCCGATGTCGTCGTAGCGCGGGTTAACCAGGTAGGTGCGCGGGCGGGCGGGGCTGCGGGCCAGTTCGGTGATCATGCGTTCGCCCAGGCTGCCGGGGCGCGGGCTGGCCCCGACGAGGGCCACGGTGCGGGCTTCGAGCATGGCGGTGACGGCCGCGCCGACTGGAGTGGCCGCTGCGGCTGGCGTGACTCGGGGGATTTTTGAGGTGGAGGGGCTTTTAGGGGCCGCTGCGGCCGGCCCCTGGGTGACGGGGTGGGTCACTTGCGGCGGGTGAGACGGCGGACCGCAGACGACCGGCCAGGGCCCACCGGTCCGAGCGGGCCGCGGCCCGGGTGTCGGCGATAGCCGCCTTGGCCGCCTGCATGCCGGGGATGCCGCACACGCCGCCGCCGGCGTGGGTCGCGGAGCTGGCGTAGTACAGGCCGGGCACCGGGGTCCGGTAGTCGGCGAAGCCGGGGGCGGGACGCATGTGGAACAGCTGCTCGAGCGACAGCTCGCCGTGGAAGATGTTGCCGCCGACCAGACCGTACTCGTGCTCCATGTCGTACGGGCCGACGATGTCGGTGTGCAGGATCGAGCTCTTGAAGTTGGGCGCGACCTCGTTGTAGGTGTCGATCATGCGGTCCGCATACGCCTGGAGCTCCTCGCGGTGCGGCGTTTTATTCCAATCAGATGGCACCCACTGGGTGAACAGCGACATGGTGTGGAAGCCCTCGGGGCAGAGGGTCCGGTCGAACGCGGTCGGGATGACGCCGTCGCTGAACGGCCGCTGGGCGGGGCGGCCCTCACGGGCGTCGGTGAACGCCCGCTCGATGTACTCCATGGTCGGCGCCATCTCCACCGAGCCGGTGTGGTGCTCCTGCAGGGTGGTGCCGGGGTCGGCGGTGAAGTCGGGCAGCTCGGCCAGAGCCAGGTTGATCTTGACCACTCCGCTGCGGGTCTTCCAGCGCTCGATGTCGGTGGCAAAGTCCTCGGGCAGCCGGTCGCGGCCCACGTGCTCCAGGAACGCGGTGCGCGGGTGCAGCGACGTGATCACCAGCGGGGCGGTGATCTCCTCGCCCGACTCCAGCACCGCGCCGGCCGCCCGGCCGTCCTTGGTCAGCAGCCGGCCGACGCGGGCGCCGGTGCGGATCTCGGCGCCCGCCTCCAGCGCGGCCGCCGCGATCGCGTCGGCCACCGCGCCCATGCCGCCCTCCTGGAAGCCCCAGTTGCCGAGGTGGCCGTCGCCGACGTCGCCGATCGAGTGGTGGGCCATCACGTAGGCGGTGCCGGGCTCGTACGGCCCGGCCCAGGTGCCGATCACCCCGTTCACAGCCAGCGCCCCCTTGACCTGCGGGGACTCAAACCAGTCGTCGAGCAGGTCGGCGATGCTCATCGTCATCAGCCGGGTCACGTCGGCGACCGTGCGCACGTCCAGACCGCGCTCGCGCCAGGCCAGCCGGAGCGTGCCGGCCAGGTCCCGGGGTTTGCGCGAGCCGATTTTCGGGGGCACGGTCAGCAGCAGCGGGCCGAGCACATCGGCCAGGCCTTCCAGCCAGGCGTCCCACTGCGGCATCGCCTCGGCGTCGGCTTTGGACCAGCGGGCCACCTCTTCGTAGTTGCGCTTGGCGTCGTCGGCGTACAGCTTGATCGAGCCACCCTCGGGAAAGGCCTGGTAGTAGGGACCCATCGGGAAGATCTTGTAGCCGTGCCGCTCCAGCTGCAGGTCGTTGATGATGGTCGGGGGCAGCAGGCTCATCACGTAGGACAGCCGGGTGACCCGGAAGCCGGGCGCGTCGGGCCACGGCGCCTCGGTGGTGGCGGCGCCGCCGGGGTGGTCCCGGGCTTCCAGGACCAGGGTGCGCGCGCCCGAGCGGGCCAGGTAGGCCGCGGCCACCAGCCCGTTGTGCCCGCCCCCGATGACCAGAGCGTCATATGCCGCCATGATGTGCCCTCCGCGCAAGTTTGACTGAATGTTCAGTCTAAGAACCTGTTATGATTTCCGGCAAGAGGGTGACCGCGGATCGACGAGCCCGAGGGACGGGGAGCACGAGGATGAAGCAGCAGGCTGGCACCGCTGCGAGCAGCGCCGACGGGCGCCGGGAGCAGATGCTGCGGGCGGCGCTGGAGGTCATCGCCGAGCGCGGCTATCCGGAGACACGGATCACCGACGTGGCCGCCCAGGCGGGTACCAGCGCGGCCCTGGTCATCTACTACTTCAAGACCCGCGACCAGCTGCTGACCGAGGCGATGCGGTTCTCCGAGGACGCCTGGTACGCGGCCGGGACCCAGCGGATGGCCAAGATCCCCAGCGCGGCCGGGCGGCTGGAAGAGATCGTGGCCATGACCTGCCTGCCGGACAACGACCCGGACGTGGCGGGCTCCTGGCTGCTGTGGCTGGACCTCTGGGCCCAGGCGGCCCGCAACCCGGGGGTGGCCGCGGTCCGGCAGAAGTTCGACGAGCGCTGGCGGGAAACCATCCGCGACCTGGTCCGGAAGGGCCAGGACGCCGGGGAGTTCGGCCGCCTGGACGCGGACGACTTCGCCGTCACCCTGTCCGCGCTGCTGGACGGGCTGGCGGTCGCGATCGCGCTGGAGGACCCTGAGGTGACGCCCGCGCGGGCGTTCGAGCTGACCATGCGGTTCGCCGCCGGCCAGCTCGGGTTTGACTGGCAGCCACGCCGCCGCGCTCGCAAGGCCCGGAGCCGGCGCCAGGACGGAGTTTCGTCGCAAGGAACCTGACGGCAGGAGGTACCCCGTGGCTGGAGGGCGTGTCGAGCTTGTCAGCCTGACCAAGCGGTTCACCGAGGTCGCGGTGGACGGGATCGACCTGGACATCGCCAGCGGGGAGTTCTTCTCGCTGCTGGGGCCGTCCGGCTGCGGGAAGACCACCACCTTGCGGCTGATCGCCGGTTTCGAGCAGCCGACGGCGGGCCGGATCCTGCTGGACGGCACCGACGTGTCGGCGGTGCCGCCGCACCGGCGCAACGTCAATACCGTCTTCCAGAGCTACGCGCTGTTCCCGTTCCTGACGGTGTTCGACAACGTGGCGTTCGGGCTCAAGCAGCGCGGGGTGGCCAAGGCCGAGCTGACCCACCGGGTGGGCGAGGCGCTGGAGCTGGTCAAGATGACCAGCTTCGCCAAGCGGCGCCCTGGCGTACTGTCCGGCGGCCAGCAGCAGCGGGTCGCGCTGGCCCGGGCGCTGGTGCTCAACCCGGCCGTGCTGCTGCTGGACGAGCCGCTCGGCGCGCTGGACGCCAAGCTCCGCCGCTCGCTCAAGGTCGAGCTGAAGGCGCTGCAGGAAGAGGTCGGTATCACATTCCTCTACGTGACCCACGACCAGGAGGAAGCGCTGACGATGTCCGACCGGATGGCGGTCATGAACGCCGGCCGGATCGCGCAGATCGGCGCCCCCCGCGACGTGTACACCGAGCCGGTCGACACCTACGTGGCCGACTTCCTCGGGGTGTCGAACCTGATGGAAGTGGACGTGGTGGAGCGCGGGCCGGGGTCCGGCTGCCGGATGAGGCTCGGCGATTCGGCCCTCGTCGCCGAGCACGGGGAGGTCGACGGCATCGGGCCGGCGCACGCGGTGATCCGGCCGGAGCGGGTCCGGCTGGAGCCGCACGGCTCGGACGGCCCCAACCGGGTGCCGGGGATGGTGGAGCGGCTGGTGTTCCTGGGGGCGGCGACGCAGGTCATTCTGCGGCTGGCGCCGGGGGTGCCGCTGCAGGCCCTGATCCAGAACGACGGTGAGCGCCCGGATCTGGCCCAGGGGACGCCGGTGCACGTGTACCTGGCGCCGGACGCACTGCGGGTGCTGGGCGGGGCGGCCCGGGAAGTGCCGGTGGCCAGCGAGGACGAGCCGCTGGTGGCCAGCTGAGTCGAGCGCGGTGCCTGGCCGGGCGCCCACCCGTCCTGAGGGGTGTTTCTCCCAAATGGACGTTCGGTGGGCGCCTGAAGCCAGCTCCGCTGCGTCAGAAACGCTCGGGGGTGTTCCGCGCGCTGGCCAGGTGGCTCTGGGCGCGGTTGAGCTCGGTCACGATCGCGACGACGCGGTGCCCGAAGCGAGCCATTGGGCTGCGAGCCTCGGGGGTCATACGGGTGCTCATTTCTCTTCCTCACTGATGCCCGGCTGTCGCCGGCCGGTCATCACGTAATTTGGTTTGTGCGACAACTTATTCAACGCTGGGAGAAATGCTTATCTTCCGGCGGATGGGGTGTTCTGGCTCACCCCGGAGCGGCTCAGGCGCCCACCGGCTGGAGTCCGGTGGGCGCCGGGCGCAGGTGCTCCAGCGTCAGAAACGCTCCGGGGTGTGCTGGGCGCTGGCCAGGTGGTTCCCGGCCCGGTTCATCTCGGACACGATCGCGGCGAACCGGCGGCCGAAACGAGCCAGCGGGCTGTGGGTGGTCTGGGTGGTGTGGCGGTTCATGATTCCTCCTCGGTGCCATCCGGCCGTTCTTGCCGGACACCTTCGAGTCTCGCCGTAAGACCCGCGCGGCCGCGTCGGGAGAAATGCTTATCTTCCTGGGGAAACCCGTCTTAGGCCGACCGGCGGCAGGCTTAGCCCTCGCTGGCGGCGATCATCGTCAGGGCGTCGAGGCGGCTGCCGCGTTCGCCGCGGGTGAGCCAGCGGTAGCCGAGGAAGCCGATCACCGCGATCACGAGCGACATGGCCAGCATGATCGTGCCGAGCGCGTTGAGGGCGGGGCCGCCGTTGCCGCCGTGCTGGGTGGAGTAGATGATCACCGACATCGGGGTGTTGCCGGCGCTGGAGGACAGCAGGTCGACCAGCACGAAGTCGTCGATGACGCCGGAGAACACCAGCACCGCGCTGGCGAAGATGGCCGGCCCCAGCAGTGGCAGCAGGACCCGGCGCATGACCTGGAACTGGCTGGCGCCGAGGTCGGCGGCGGCCTCCTCGTAGTGGCGGCCGAGCGTGACCAGCCGGGCCTGCACGATCACCGCCGGCCAGCTGACGTTCCAGGTGACCAGGGCCAGGACCTCGGCCAGGGTGCCCAGGTGGACCGAGGTGAACAGCACCGTGAACACGAAGAACATGGCCACCCCGAAGATCAGCTCGGGGATGACGAACGACAGCAGCATGACGAAGTTGAACGTCCTCGGCAGCGGCCCGCGCCAGCGGTTGATGCCGATCGCGAACGCCACCCCCAGCGGCACCGCGATCACCGTGGTCAGGACGGACAGCCGCACCGTCTGGATCACGGCCGCGTGCAGCTGCGGGTTGTGCAGCACCGAGTTGGTGTGGTCGGTGACGTACCAGCGCCAGGAGAAGCCCTGCCAGGCACTCTGGGACTTGCCGTTGTTGAAGGAGAACAGCACCGCGATCACGATCGGCACCAGCGACCAGACCAGGTACAGCCAGGTGAAGCCCTCCAGGATCCACGGGTGGCCCCAGGGGTTGCGGCGCAGCGGCCGGCGGCGCCGGGACGGGGTCTCCCGGGCGGTGGCGGCGGCCGGGGCGGGTGCCGGGGTTGAGGTGGACGTGGAAGTCACGCGGCCTCCCTCGACGAGCGGTTGGTGGCGACCACGTAGTAGATCATCGGCACCAGCAGGACCAGGAGCAGGAGCAGCGACAGCACCGCGCCCTGGCCCTCCAGGCCGGGGGTGCCGAGCTGGCCCTCGATCAGGTTGCCGAGCATCGAGGTGCTGGCCGCGCCGGACATCAGCTGGTTGGTGTAGTAGTCGCCGAGCATCGGCAGCACGGTGATGAGCAGCGCGGTCAGGATCGGCTGGCGGGACAGCGGCAGCGTGACCCGGACGAACGTGCGGGCCCGGCTCAGCCCGAGGTCGCGGCCGGCCTCGATCAGGGCCGGGTCGATCCGGTCCAGACCGGCGTACAGCACCAGGATCAGGTACGGGATGTAGCCGTAGACCAGGCCACCGATCACCGTGATCGACTTGCCGCCCAGCCAGTTGATCGGGTGGGCGGTGGAAGTCAGGCCGACGAACGACAGCGCCTTGTTCACGTAGCCGTTGCTCTGCAGCAGGTCGATCCAGGCCAGCATCCGCATCATGTAGCTGATCCAGAACGGGGCGATCAGCAGCAGCAGGAACAGGCCCTTGCGGCGGCCCGCGAACCGGGCCACGAAGTAGGCGGCCGGGTAGCCGATGACCAGGCAGAGCAGCGAAGCGACGGCGACGTAGACGATCGTCCGGACGATGATCGGGCCGGCGAACGAGGTGCTGCCGGCGATGTCCTTGCCCACGTTGATGACGTTGGCCAGGCTCCAGCCGAACGGGTTCCAGACCGCGATCGGGGTCTCGTACAGCCGGTTCAGCTGGCCCATGCCGATGGCCAGGGCCGCGTAGAACGGCACGATGAACAGCAGCACCAGCCAGAGCATGCCCGGCGCGGCCAGCGCGATCCAGAACCCGTTCCGCCGCTGGGCGGGGCGGCGCCGCCCCGCGGCCGCCGGGGGCGGCGCGGCGGCTGGCTGGGTACGTGCGCTCATCGGCACCACCTAGATTCCGTTGCTGACCACGAGCCAGGCCTGCTGCCACAGCGCGTCCGCGTCCACCGGCAGCTGGAGTTCGGCCACGCCGCGGCGGAAGTAGGACGGCAGCACCACCGTGGACAGCAGCGCCTTGGGCAGGATCTGCTCCTTGACCAGGACCTGCGGGGTGACCCCGGTCAGCGGCTGCATGTAGCCGTTGAAGCTGATGTTGTTCAGGACGTTGGGCAGATCGAGGAAGTAGTTCAGGAACTCGTGCGCGAGCACCGGGTGGGCCGCCGAGCGCAGCACCAGGTTGGTGTCGTTGGCGACCGGGCCCCGGCCATCGGCGGGGAACCAGTAGCCCACGGTGTCCACGCTGACGCCCTTGGGCATGTAGTAGGCGGCGGTGGCCATGTCACCGGACCAGGCGTGGTGGATCCAGGTCTCGGCCGTCGGGACCTCGGTGTAGTCGTTGTTGTCGATCCGCACGTTGACCGCGCTGGTCAGCTCCTCCAGCGCCCGCCGGGACCGGGTGATCTGGCCCCGGTCGGTGGTGTTGAGGTCGTAGATCCCGTTCTTCATCAGGCCCAGGCTGATGCTCTCGCGGTAGTCGTCGAGGATCGCGGTCTTGCCCTTGTACTTGGGGTTCCACAGCAGGGACCACGGGTTCTTCATCGTGTACGGGTTCTCGGAGACCAGATCTTTGCGCCACGAGATGCCGGTGGTGTAGATCGTGTACGGCACCGTGTACTGCCAGCCCCGGTCGTAGAACGGGTTGCTGAAGTCGGGCCAGGCCTGGGTGATGTTCGGGATGTAGGAGTGGTTCAGCGGCTGGACCAGCTTGGACTCGATCAGCTGGCCGAGCGTGTCCACGGTCGCGCCGACGAGCACGTCGTAGCTGAGCCCGCTGCGCAGCTTGGACAGTGCCTCGTTCATCGTGTTGAACGTGGTGATCTGGACCTTGCACTTGAACTTCTTGGCGAAGCTGTTCACCACGTCCTGGTTGATGTACGCCACCCAGGTGTAGACCTGCAGGGTCGCGTCCTTTTCCGGCTCCTGGTTGCTCGCGATAGCCGCGTTGTCGCTGGGTACCGGCCACTTCACCGGGTGGCCGGGCCGGGGCAGCGGGACCGCCCCCAGCCGGCCAGCGCGGGCGCGCAGGCCTCCAGCAGCGTTCCGGTGCCAAGGGCGGCGAGCCCGGCCCCCGCCCCGCGCAGGAAGCCGCGCCGCGTGATGCGCCGCGTTCGCGGGTCCGCCATCGGGTCACCTCGTTTGACTGAACGTTCCGTCAAAGTTAGAGGTACTCCCGGCCGGACGCGAACGCAAGGCTTTCCCGTAAAAGATGCGTTTCGTCCGGTTCCGGGCGCGGCGGGGTCGGGCGAGCGGGAGCGGGGCCGGGCGGCGGAGGTGGCCGCCCGGGCAACGTGAACGGCGTCAGAGCATGACGGCTCCGCCGGCGACGTCGATGACCTGGCCGGTGACCCAGCTGGCGCCGTCCGAGGCCAGGTAGACCGCGGCGGCGGCGACGTCCTCGGGGGTGCCGAGCCGCCGCAGCGGGTGCCACTGCGCCAGCTTGACCTGCAGGTCGGCCGGGATCCTGGCCTGGTTGTTCTCGGTCATGATGGTCTCCGGGGCCAGGCAGTTGACCCGGATCCCGTTCGGGCCGGCCTGGGCCGCCACATCCTGGGTCATCAGCACGATGCCAGCCTTGGCGGCGGCGTACGGGATCGGCGACCGGGGATCGGCCCGGCGGCCGGCCGCCGACGACATCGTGATGATCGCGCCGCGGCCGCGCTCCTTCATCCCCGGCAGGAAGCACTTCAGGGTCAGGAACGTGGCCAGCAGGTTCACGTCCACGGTGGCCCGCCAGGCCTGCTCGGGGATGTCTTCCAGCAGGCCTGGCGGGGACAGGCTGGCGCCGGCGTTGGCGACCAGGGCGTCGACCGGGCCCAGCTGGTCCTCGGTCTGCTGCCGGACCGCCTCCAGGTCGGCCAGGTGAGTCACGTCGCCGGTGGTGCCGATCGCCCGGCCGCCGCCGGCGCCGATCTCGTGTACCACGCCCGCGACCGCGCCGGCGTCCCGGCCGTGCACGGCGACGGCCGCGCCCTGCCGGGCGAACTCGGCCGCGATGGCCCGCCCGATACCGCGGGAACTGCCGGTGACCAGGGCCACCTGGCCTTTGAGGGCGCTCATGACGCGCTCCCGGTGTTCGCCGCGCCCGGAGCGTTCGCCGCGCCCGTCGCGCCCGGGATGGGCGGGGCACCGGGGGTGCCCGCCATGAAGCTCATGTGGCTGGCGGCCAGCCGCCAGCCGTGGTCACCGCCGGTCAGGACCAGGGTGACGCGGAGCACCCCGGGTACCGGGTGCCCCTGGTAGCTCGCCTCGGTGTTGTTGGTGGCGGTGACCACGGCGACCGGGCCCAGGAGCCGGACGACGGGCTCGTCCACGGTGAAGGCCTGGTAGCGGAGGTCACCGCTGCGGTGGCGGCCCAGCCAGGCCGCCTTGGGCAGGATGAACCCGAGCGGGCCGACCGCGGTGAAGTCGTCGGTCAGCAGTCTGTCGAGGGCGCCGACGTCCCCGGTTCGTTCCGCGCTGGCCCAGTCGTGGAGGAAGGTCTCGATTGAATCGGTCATGGTGCGCTCCCGGCGTCCGGTGTGGTTCAGCCCCGTTCGGCTGCCGATGAGCTAGAATTTAGTCAAGTCTATTAGAAAGTCAAGATAATTTGAGTAACCCACTCCCGCCGATCGCCCGGCTCGCGCCGCTCCTCCCCCAGCTGGTGATCGCCTATCAGCGCCGGTCCGGGGAGCTTCCGGCCGCGCTGCGGGACGCTGGCCGGCTCGGCCAGCGCCACGTCGCGATGCTGGTCATGCTGGCCATCGGCGGGCCTCTGAGCGTCTCCGACCTGGCCCAGCGGACCGGCATGACCGTCGCCCACGCAAGCCTGGTAGTGGGCGAGCTGGCCAAGGCCGGGCTGGTCGAGCGGGACCATGATCCGGCCGACCGGCGCCGGATCCTGGTATCGCTGTCCGCGACCGCCCAGCCCGCCGTGACCGAGATGCGGCACCGCAACGCCGAGCCGGTGCTGCGTTTTCTCAATGAGCTGACCGACGACGAGGCGGACACGTTCATCGCCCACCTCAGCCGGCTGCTCAGCCTGCTGCGCGACGAATAGGAAGGGACCGTCATGACCGACGACACCTGGGTGGCCGGGGACGGCCGGCGGCGCTGCGGCTGGCTGCCGCGGACCGAGACCGACTTCAGCTATCACGACGAGGTGTGGGGCACGCCAACCCACGACCAGCGAGCGTTGTTCGAGGCCCTGTCGCTCGGCATCTTCGAGATCGGGATGAGCTGGGAGGTCGTCTTCCACCGGCGGCAGGCGTTCCGGACCGCCTTCGATGACTTCGGGCCGGCCCGGGTGGCTCGCTACACCGATGCCGACGTGCAGCGGCTGGTGGCCGACCCGGACATCATCCGCAACCACCGGAAGATCGAGGCGGTCGTGCACAACGCGGGCCTGGTGGACGCGATGACGCCGCCGTTCGCCGACGTGGTGTGGTCGGTCGCCCCGGCGCAGCACGAAGCGCCGGCCTCACTGGCGGACGTTCCGGCCACCACCGATGAGGGGGACCGGCTCAGCGCGCAGCTGAAGCGGGCTGGGCTGACGTTCATCGGGCCGGTCAGCGTCTACGCGTTCCTGCAGAACGTCGGGGTGGTCAACGACCACATCCAGGGATGCTTCCGGGCGCTGGGGGCCGGCGGCTAGCGGGCTCAGGCCACGGTGGCGGCGAACCGGCGGAAGTTGGCCACCAGCAGGTCGATGTCGGCCTCCTCGTGCTGGACCGAGATCAGCCACTGCTCGATCTTGCCCCACGGCGGCAGGAAGACCCCGCCGTTGTGCTGGAAGAGCCAGTGTGCGTGGCTGTACCGGTCGTCGACGTCGAGGAAGCCGCGGTAGTCGTGCACAGGCTCGGGGCGGAAGACCACGCAGCCCTTGGCGCCGACCGCGACCACGTGGGCGGCCAGGCCGTGCTCCCGGATGGCGGCCTCGATGCCGGTCACGGCCCGGTCCCGGAGGGCGTCGATCCTGGCGTAGGCCTCCGGGGTGACGACCTCGGTGAGCATGGCGCGGGCGGCCGCCATGGCCAGCGGGTTGCCGTTGAACGTGCCCACGATCTCGTACCCGCCGCTGGCCACGTGGTCCATGACCACGGCGGTCCCGCCGACCGCGGCCACCGCGACCCCGCCGCCGAGCGCCTTGGCCAGGCAGATGATGTCCGGGGTGACGCCGCTCAGCCCGGTAACACCGGCCGGCCCGCTGGTCAGCCCGGTCTTGACCTCGTCGAAGGTGAGCAGCGCTCCACGGGAGTGCAGCAGGTCCTTGAGCGCGGCCAGGTAGCCGGGCTCGGGCACGATGATGCCGGCGTTCATCATGATCGGCTCGACGATCATGCCGGCCACCCGGCCGGGGTGCCCGTCCAGCAGCCGCTCCACGCTGGACAGGTCGTTGAAGCTGGCCACCAGCGTGAGCTGGACGATCGCGTCGGGGATGCCGCTGCTGGCGGCGGCCGACGCGGGCCGGCCGGTCCCAGGTCCCCGGGCTCGGGCATGACCGACACCTGCACCGAGTCGTGGTGGCCGTGGTAGCCGCCTTCGACCTTGATGATCAGGTCCCGGCCGGTGATCGACCGCATCAGGTGGACCGCGTCCATGGTGGCCTCGGTGCCGGAGTTGCCGAACCGCCACTGCGGCAGGCCGAACCGGCGGGTGAGCTCCTCGGCCACCGCGATCGCGTCCTCGGTCGGCTGGGCGAAGTGGGTGCCCCGGGTGACTTGCCGCTGCACGGCCCGCACGATGGCCGGGTGGGCGTGCCCGGCCAGCGAGGCGCCGTACCCGCCGTGCAGATCGACGTAGGCGTTGCCGTCGACGTCGTAGACCTTGGCGCCCCGGCCGTGGCTCAGCCACACCGGCTGCGGGGCGGTGATCTGCCAGCTGGAGGTGACGCCGCCCGCCAGCGCGCCCCGGGCGGTGGCGGCCAGCCGGGCCGAGCCGGGCTGGCGGCGGATGAAGATGGCCTCCTGGCCGGCGATGATGGCGGCCAGCTTCTCGTCCTGATCTGGGGTTACCGGTGCGTCGATGCCCTGGTTGACCGTCACGGCCTGCTCCTTGGTTTGACTGAACATTCAGTCTAATTGGGGGTGGGGGCCGGGGGAAGCTGAGCGTGTAGGCCGGGATGACCTGGACATAATGGCGGGCATGGGATGGCGGTACGGGACTCTGCTGCGCGACGGGCTGCTGGCCGGGCTGACGGCCACCACCGCGATGAACCTCGGTTACTGGGCCGAACGGCGGGTCCGGCGCAACGTGGACGGGCCGCTGGACTACGACGACAGCAACGTGCCGGCCCTGGTCGCGGCCAAGGTGCTGCGCCAGTCGGACCTGAGCGACAACGCGTCGTTCCGGCTCGGGCTGGCGGTGCACTGGGGGTACGGGTCGCTGTTCGGGCTGAGCGCGATCCCGCTCAACCGGCGGTTCGGGCCGGCCCCGGCCACCGCGATCTACTGGGGCGGCATGATGGCGTTCGCCTGTGTGATGTTCCCGGTGCTGGGCGACACTCCCCCGCCCTGGCGCTGGCGCAGCGACGTGATCGTGACCAGCGCGTTCCAGCACCTGGTGTACGCGGCGACCACGACCGCGGTGCTGCGGGCGCTGACCCTGGCTTCTGGGGCTGGGGAAGGTGAAGCGTGAACGGGGCGGAGGCGCTGGCCCGCACGCTGGCCGGGGCCGGCGTGGCGGTGTGCTTCGCCAACCCCGGGACGTCCGAGATCCATCTGGTCGCTTCGCTGGATAAAACGCCAGCACTACGGGGAGTGCTCTGCCTGTTCGAGGGGGTGGCGACCGGGGCGGCCGACGGGTTCGGGCGGATGACCGGGCGGCCGGCCGCGACCCTGCTGCACCTGGGGCCGGGACTGGGCAACGGGCTGGCCGGCCTGCACAACGCGCGCCGGGCCCACACCCCGCTGGTCAACGTGATCGGTGACCACGCCACCTACCACAAGCAATACGACGCGCCGCTGGAATCCGACATCGACGCGCTGGCCGGCACGGTGTCCGGCTGGGTTCGCCGCCCGCTGCGGGCCGCGGATCTGCCCAGCGACGCGGCCGAGGCGGTGGCGGTGGCCACCGCCAACGGGGTCATCGCCACGCTGATCGTGCCCGCCGACGTGTCCTGGGCCGACGGCGCCCATCCGGTCGCGCTGTCGCCGGGGCGGCCGCCGTCGCGGCCGCCGGAATCGGTCATCGACGAGGTGGCCTCGGTCCTGCGCGGTGACGAGCCGGCGCTGATCCTGCTGGGCGGGGACGCGCTGCACCGGCCGGGGCTGGAGGCGGCCAGCCGGATCGCGGCCGCCACCGGGGCCAGGCTGCTGGCCGAGACGTTCCCTGCCCGGATGGAACGCGGGGCCGGGCTGCCGCGGGTGAGCAGGCTGGCCTACCTGGCCGAAATGGCCGCCCCGCAGCTGGCCGGGACCCGGCACCTGATCCTGGCCGGGGCGCCGGCGCCGGTGTCGTTCTTCGCCTACCCGGGGCAGCCCAGCTCGCTGGTGCCGGACGAGTGCCAGGTCCACGTGCTGGCCGGGCCCGGCGAGGACGCGGCCGGCCCACTGGCCGCGCTGGCCGATCTGGTCGCGGCGGACGCCAAGCCGGCGATCGAACCGCTCGCCCGGCCCGAGCTGCCGGACGGGGTGCTCGACGCGGGCACGGCCTCGCTGGTGCTGGGTGCGCTGCTGCCGGAGGGCGCCATCGTCAGCGATGAGTCGAACACCTCGGGGCTGGGACTGGGCGGCGCGACGGCCGGGGCGCCCCCGCACGACTGGCTCACGGTCACCGGCGGGGCGATCGGGCACGGGCTGCCGATGGCGGCCGGCGCGGCGGTCGCCTGCCCGGACCGGCCGGTGCTGGCGCTGGAATCCGACGGCAGCGCGATGTACACGATCTCGGCGCTCTGGACCTGCGCCCGGGAGGGCCTGGACGTGACGACCGTGCTGTTCAGCAACCGGTCGTACGCGATCCTGGGGCTGGAGCTGGAGCGGGCGGTCTCCGGGGCCGGAGTGGCCGCGCGCAACCTCCTCGACTTGTCCCGCCCGGCGCTGGACTTCACCCAGCTGGCGGCCGGGATGGGGGTGCCGGCCCGGCGGGCCGGCACGGCGGCGGAGTTCGCGGCGGCGCTGCGGACCGCGCTGGCCGAGCCGGGGCCGCACCTGATCGAAGCCGCGCTCCCCTAGGCCGGCGGATGGACGACCTGGACCCGGACTGGTTCCTGGACGCGGCGGCCGGGCTGCTGGCCATCCCGTCGACGGCCGACCGGCCGGAAGAACTGCAGCGGGCGCTGGATTACGTGCTCGAGCTGGTCGGGCCCGGGTTCGGGGTCACGCGCTTCGAGTCCGGCGGCAGGCCCAGCGCGCTCGTCTACGCCGGCCGGACCTGGGCGGCCGGGGACGTACCGTTCAGATTCATCCTGAATGCCCACCTCGACGTGGTCCCCGCCACGGTGGAGCAGTTCCGCCCCCGCCGTGAGGGGGACCGGCTTTACGCCCGCGGGGCTCAGGACATGAAGATCTCGGCGCTGGCCGAGGCGCTGGCGTTCCGCGAAGTGGCGGCCACGCTGCCGTATCCGGTGGCGCTGCAGCTGGTCACCGACGAGGAGAGGGGCGGTCGCCACGGCACCCGCTACCAGCTGGAACGCGGGGTGCGGGGACAGTTCGTGATCATCGGGGAGACCAGCCGGCTGCGCATCGTCACCGACTCCAAGGGCATGCTCGGGGTGACGCTGCGCGCCTCCGGGCGCGGGGCGCACAGCGCGTACCAGTGGTTCGGCGACAACGCCCTGGTCAAACTGCTGCGCAGCGTGGACCGGGTGCTGGCCCGGTATCCGGTGGCGACGGCCGAGGAGTGGCGGACCACGGTCAACCTGGCCCGGGTGCACACCCCGAACCAGGCCCGGAACCAGATCCCGGCCGCCGCCGAGGCCTGGCTGGATATCCGGTTCCCGTCCGAAGATCATGAATTTAATGGGCGGCCGGCTCCGGAAGTGGCCGCCTACCTGCAGACATTCTGCGAGCCGGGGGTCACCGCGGTGGTCGATTCGCTGGACGCGCCGCACCACGCCGATCGGGACCGGCCGGAGATCGGCCGGCTGCAGGCGGCGGCGCGGGCGCAGGGCTACCAGCCCGATTTCCTGCGCAAGCACGGGGCCGGGGACGGGCGCTTCTACGGTGCGCTGGGCATCGCGGCGGTGGCGTTCGGCGTCGGCGGCGACGGACAGCACGGCCCCGACGAGTACGCCGAGATCAGCACGATCGCGCCCTACTACCGGGCGCTGCGGGAGTTCCTGGGTGACCCGGGTTAGGCGGGACTCTTTCGGGCCTGCTCCCACGCGGCGCTGCTGCCGAACCAGGTGTCGTAGCGGTCCTGGACTTCCAGCAGGCTTTCCCGGGTGGCTTCGCCCTTGACGATGCGGGCCAGGTGGCGGAAGTACTCGAACCGCTCGACGCCCGGGGTGATCACGATGAGCAGGTCGGCGTCGGCGCCGGGGGCGGCGGCGAACGCGTGGGGCAGGCCGGGAGACGCGAAGGCCAGGTCACCTTCGCGGGCTTCGGTGACCTGGTCCCCGATCAGCAGCTGGACCGTGCCACCGAGGACGTAGAACAGCTCACCGGATCGGGCGTGGTGGTGCGGGTGGGCGCCGTCGATGCCGTTCAGCAGGGTGACCCGCTGGGTGCTGAGCAGGCCGCCGGTGGCTGAGCTGTCGGCCAGCAACCGGATCCGCCGCCCGGGCTCGCTGATCTGCTCGGCGTCGGCGGCGCCGACCAGTATCGAGCCCTGAGCATCGGGAGACACGTAAGTCATCGGAACCCTTTCTCTATTTGAATCCAAAAACGGTCTTCGTGGCCGAACCGGCCGTCCGGGACGCCACCGTTGGCCAGGATCACCCGGCGGGACGGCTCGTTGCCGGCGTCGCAGGTGAGCAGCACCCGATCCAGGCCGAGGGCGCGGCACTCGGCCAGGCCGGCCGCGAGCATCCGGGTCGCGTGGCCCTGGCGGCGCCACGGCAGCACCACGTGGTAGCCGACGTGGCCGCCGAGCTGGGTCAGTTCGGGGGTGAGGCGGTGCCGGACGACCAGCGTGCCCAGGTACTCCCGGCCCGCGACGTACCAGAACACGGTGCACGGGACGCCCCAGCGGGTGTGCACGCCGCGGCGTTCGCGTACGAAGCCGGGGAAATCGTCGGCCGCCCGGTCCAGCCAGTCCAGCGGGGTGCCGCTGGCCAGGCCGTCGGCCCGCTCACCGGTCAGGTAAGAGTCCCGGACCACGATGGTCGGCCAGCTCAGCCGGGGCGGCTCGGTGAGACGCGGAGCCGGGGCCGGCGCAGGGGCCGTCGCCGGGGCGGGATCGGGTTGATCACTCACCCGGACAGTGTGCGCCCGACAGGGTCGCGGGGGCCGCTTATTTTCCGGCCGGGACACCCAGGTAGAAAGCGTGGCATTTCGTGTGATTCGGGTTATTGTCCTTGACGTAACCGTACTTTCGCGTCCCTGACGATGGAGCGTGGTCGTGATGAGGCGGAGCCGTTGGGCTGTGTTGGTATTGGCGGCGCTCGGGCTGGTCCTGGGGTTGTCGGCGCCCGCGCTGGCCGGTCAGGGTAGCCAGCGTTCGGTGAGCTCGGGCGGCTGCGGCTCGTCCGGGGCGGTCAGCACGCTGAACGGCACGCTGGCGGACGGTGCGACCTACGAGATCCAGTGCCCGGCCGGGGCCTGGAACGGGACGCTGTTCCTGTACAGCCACGGTTACGTGACGCCCGGCGCGGCGAACCCGGCCCAGGACGCCGGGGACCCGGTCACCGCCGACTGGATGCTCAGCCACGGCTACGCGCTGGCCGGCTCGTCCTACGCCAGCACCGGGTGGGCCATCCAGCAGGCGCTGCCGGACCAGGTGAGCACGATCGGGGTGTTCGACCGGACCTACCGCACGCCGTCGCGGACCGTCGCCTGGGGGCACTCGCTGGGCGGGATCATCACCGCCGGGCTCATCCAGCAGTACCCGAGCCTGTTCAGCGGGGCGCTGCCGATGTGCGGGGTGCTGTCCGGCGGCGTGGCCACCTGGAACACCGCGCTGGACTCGGCGTTCGGGTTCCAGCAGCTGGTCGACCCGTCCGTGCAGGTCGTCAACATCGCCAACCCGACCGCCAACCTGAGCGGGGCGGAGACGGCGGCGGCGACCGCGCAGCAGACGCCGCAGGGCCGGGCCCGGCTGGCGCTGGCGGCCGCGCTGGGCGACACGCCCGGCTGGTTCACGCCGCTGTCGGCCGAGCCCGCGCCCGGTGACGTCACCGGGCAGGAGACCAACCAGTACCAGTGGGACACCCAGGTCGACTTCCCGTTCGTGTTCGCCTTCCGGGCCGAACTGGAGGCGCGGGCGGGCGGCAACCCGTCCTGGAACACCGGGGTCAACTACGTCACCCAGCTGAGCAAGTCGGCCGACCGCAGCGAGGTGGTGGCGCTGTACAAGGCGGCCGGGCTGAGCCTCTCGGCCGACCTGAGCAAGCTGAACTCGGCCGCCCGGATCAGCGCGAACCCGGCTTCGGTGAAGTACCTGGCCCAGAACATCAGCTTCAACGGCAAGCTGTCGGTGCCGGTGCTGACCATGCACACCACCGGCGACGGCCTCGTCGTGCCGGAGAACGAGCAGGCCTACCGGCAGGTCGTCGACCGGGCGGGTGACGGCGCGAAGCTGGCCCAGATCTTCGTGCACCGGGCCGGGCACTGCGCGTTCACCCCGGCCGAGACCATCACCGCCGCGCAGACGCTCATCAACCGGCTGAACACCCGGCACTGGGACTACGCGGCGCTGTCGCCGAGCCGGCTCAACGCGGCCGCCGCCAGCCTGGGCCCGACGTACAACATCTACTCGGCCGGCAAATCGGTGGTGGCGACCGCGCCGGAGTTCACCCGTTACCGGCCGACGGCTTACTTGCGGCCGTTCGACCTGCCTAACTGGTGAGACCTAGCTGGTGAGGCCGGCCTCGGCGCGGGCCTCGGCCCGGTTGCGGCAGGCCCGCAGGGCGGCGATGTCGTCGACCTGCGGGCCCGGGCCCTGGTCTGGCGGTTTCCACCGTCTGCCCGGTCATGGCGCCACCCCTCGGGGTCCGGCTGTTAGCGTCGTCCTATGAAGTACGGGGTGGTTTACCATACGGGATTTTTCGGGATCGAACCCGAGCGGGTCACCGCGCTCGCCCGGCACGCTGAGGAGTGCGGGTTCGAGTCGTTCTTCACCACCGAGCACATCGCGCTGTACCCGGGCGTGACGCTGGGCCGGGTGCCGATCGCCGCCGACACGCCGATCGCGGACCCGCTCGAGGTGCTGAGCTTCGTGGCCGCCGTCACCGAGCGGCTCCTGCTGGGCACCTCGGTCCTGCTGCTGCCGTTCCACCAGCCGGTGGTGCTGGCCAAGCGGCTGGCGACGATCGACCAGCTGTCCCGGGGCCGGATGCGGCTGTTCGGGATCGGCGTCGGCGCGCTGGCCAGGGAGGCCGAGGCGGCCGGGGTCGACTTCCGCACCCGCGGCCGCCGGGCCGACGAGGCCATCGACGTGCTGCGCCTGCTGTGGGCCGGCGACGCCGACGGGGTGAGCTACGACGGGGAGTTCTACTCGTTCACCGACCTGTGCAGCTTCCCCAAGCCTTACGAGGCCCGCACGCTGCCCATCCACGTCGGCGGGTCCAGTCCGGCCGCCGCCCGCCGGGCCGGCCTGCGCGGCGACGGCTACTTCCCGGGCGGGGGGATCAGCGACGAGCAGCGCACCGCCCAGGTCGCCCTGATGCGCGAGACCGCCCGGGCGGCCGGCCGCGACGGCGACGCGCTGGAGTACACCCGCTGGGGCAACACCGCGATGACGCCGGACGAGGCGGCAGCCCTGGCCGCTGAGGGTGTTACCCGGCTGATCGTCAGCCCCACCAGCGCCGACCTGGCGGAGCAGACGAAGGAGCTCTCCGCTTTTGCCGAGGTGCACGGGCTGGGCTGAGGTCGCGCGGGCCGCCGGAGATGACGATCGCGTCGGGCAGGTCGCGGTTTGGGTACGTTTTCCCGCACACTCTGCGGGAAAACGTACCTACATCGAAAGTGCACACGGAGTGGTGAGGCCAGGACTCTTATCCTCCCGGAGCCGGAATGCCCGCCCGGAGGTCGCGGGCTCAGGCGCGAGGGCGGAGGCCGTCGGTTATGACGGCGAAGAGGCGCTGGCCCAGTTCGTCGTCCACGGGGCCGGGCGGGGCGGCGCGGATGCTGGCGAACAGGCCTTTGAACAGGACGATCAGGTCGGCGGCGGTGATGCCGGGGCGGACTGCGCCTGCCTCCTGGGCGCGGCGGAGCAGCAGGTCCAGGGCGGAGCGGATGGCGTCCTGAAGGCTGCCGGAGATGGCGATCGCGTCGGGCAGGTCGCGCTTGGCGGCGGCTTCGGCGGCGACGCGTTCCAGGAAACCGAAGAAGGCCGGCCCGGGCTCGGCGGTGGCCGCGCGGGCCCGGGCGTCGGCCACCAGGTCCTCGACTCGCGCGGTGGTCACGGCCTCGAACAGGGCTTCCTTGGACGGGAAGTGCCGGTACACGGTGCCCGCGCCGACCCCGGCCCGGGCCGCGATCTCGTCCAGCGGCACGTCGTAGCCGGACTCGGCGAACGAGTCTCGGGCGGCGCGCAGGACCTTCTCGCGGTTGCGGCGGGCGTCGGCGCGGAGCTTCGGCTCAGGGAGCGCGGGCGCCGCCGGGGGCTCGGCGGGCGCGGCTGACGCCACGCGCGGTTCCGGGTCAGCATTGCTAACCGGGGCGTTCGTTCCGTATATTCGGAAGGGTCTAAGCGGGGTCATCGTTCCGATTATAGGAGGCGTAATGGCGGAGGACCTGAAGGCCGGGGCGGCGGAGGCGCGGGGCGCGGAGAGCCGGGACGGGGCGGGAGGTACGGGGAGCCGGGACAGGACGCGGAGTCCGCGCGAGGTGGCGGAGCTGGTGCGGCGGATGGTGGCGGGCGAGGACGTGGGGTTCGGCGAACTGTTCGCCGAGGACGCGGTGTTCGCGTACCCGTTCGCGGCGCCGGGCCAGCCGCGGGAACTGGTGGGGCGGGACGCGATCCGGTCGTTCTTCGGTTCGATCGGGGGCGCGCGGTCGCTGTTCCGGATGGACGGGGTGGACGCCGTGATCCGGGAAACCGACGACCCGGAGGTGGTGGTGACCGAGATCAGGCACCACGGCTGGTCGCACCTGACCAACGCGCCCTACCACCACACCGCGCTGGGCGTGATCAGGGTCCGGGACGGGCTGATCGTCCGCTACGACGACTACATGGACCCGGTGGCGCAGGCGCAGTTGCTCGGGCGGACCGAGCAGCTGGCGGCCGCGCTCAGCGCCGGCTGACCGGATTACCGCGCAGGGTCCGGCCGGCCGGGGCGACCCGGAGCTGGTCACCGTCGGCCAGCCGCGCATTGCCCAGCGCCGGTTCGCCGTCAGCCGGGAACAGGGGGCGCCGTCGACGTCGCTACGATGACCTCGGCTGACGCCGGACCGGCGGGAGGAGACCGATGGAGACGCTGCTGCCTGGGATCACCGCGCGACGGGTGCCAACCGACCGGCTGACGTCCGCGGTGCTGGAGGTGACCGGGCGGACCGGTCCCCCGGTGCTGTTCGTGCACGGCAACGTGTCGTCGTCGCTGTTCTGGCAGCCCACGATGCTGGCGCTGCCGCCCGGGCTGCGGCCGCTGGCCATCGACCTGCGCGGGTTCGGGGACACCGACCCGGCGCCAGTGGACGCCACCCGCGGGCTGCGTGACTACTCCGACGACCTGGCCGCCGCCATCGAGGCGCTCGGGCTGGACACCGTGCACCTGGTGGGCTGGAGCATGGGCGGCGGGGTGGTGCTGCAGTACCTGGCCGACCGGCCGGGCACGCACCGGGCGGCCTCGCTGACGCTGGTCGATCCGGTGTCGCCGTTCGGGTTCGGCGGTACCCGGGGCGCCGAGGGCACGCTGAACGACCCGTCCGGGGCTGGCTCCGGCGGCGGGACCGGCAACCCGGGGTTCATCACAAGGCTGGCCGCCGGTGACCGCACCGGCGACGACCCGCTGTCGCCGCGCAACGTGTTGCTGGCCCACTACGTCAAGCCGCCGTTCGTGCCGGACGAGCTGGACATCTTCGTGGAATCGATGCTGTCCACCCGGCTGGGCGACGACCACTACCCGGGCGACGCGCGCACGGTGGACGCCTGGCCGGGGATCGCGCCGGGCGACCGCGGCGTGCTGAACACGATGACGCCCACCCACTTCCGGATCGAGGACCTGTCCGGAGTGGACCCCAAGCCACCGATCCTGTGGGTGCGCGGGGCCGACGATGTGATCGTTTCCGACACGTCCCTGTACGACCTGGCCTACCTGGGGTCGCTGGGGGCGGTGCCGGGCTGGCCGGGCGCGGACCGCTGGCCGCCCCAGCCGATGCTGGCGCAGACCCGCACGGTGCTGGACGGGTACGCGGCCGCGGGCGGGCGGTACCGTGAGGTGGTCATCGCCGACGCCGGTCACGGGCCGCACCTGGACCAGCCGGAGAAGTTCCGGGCCGCCCTGGGTGAGCACCTGGCTGGCGCCTGAGGGGCTTGCGGTGCGGGTGAGGCTGGAGTGGCGCGGGGGGTTTGGCGGGTAAGTGATGACGGGGCTTCGGTGGCTGGCGGGGCAGACGGTGGCCGTGGAGCGCCGGTGGCTGGCGGGGCTGCTGGGGCTGGTCGTGGCTGTGGGACTGCTGGGGCTGGCTGGGTGTGGCTCGTCTGGTGGTAGCGGCGGGGGCGCGGGGCCGACGGCCAGTGCGGGGTCGGCCGGGGCTGGCGGGGCTGGCGGGGCGGCCGGGTCGGGTGGGGCTGGCGGGGCGGCCGGGTCGGGCGGGGCTGGCGCGCCTGTGTCGGGCGCCACCCCGGGCGGGTCAGGGGCTACCGGGTCGCGGCGGATACCGGTGCGGGAGAGCTGGGATATCCAGCTGTCCGACACCCCCAAGGCGCCGTTCCCGGACGCGGGGCTGATCGAGGTGGACGGGTTCGACACGCCGGCCGCGACGGTGGCGGCGCTGCACCGGAGCCGGCCGGCGCGGGTGGTGGTCTGCTACATCGACGCGGGCACCTGGGAGAGCTGGCGGGCGGACGCCGGGCAGTATCCGAAGGCGCTGCTCGGGAAGCCCTACAGCGGCTGGCCGGGCGAACGCTGGGTGGATATCCGCAAGTATCGCGGGACGCTCGGCACGATCCTGCAGGCGCGGGTGCAGATGTGCCGGGCCAAGGGCTTCGACGCGATCGACTTCGACAACGTCGACGAGTACCAGAACGACTCGGGATTCCCGCTGACCGCCGCCGATCAGCTGGCGTTCAACAAGTACCTGGCCGGGCTGGCGCACCGGGGCGGGCTGCTGGTCGCGCTCAAGAACGACCCGGCCCAGATCCCCCAGCTGCTGCCGTACTTCGACTTCGGGGTGGACGAGCAGTGCTACCAGAACGGCGGCGACTGCCGGGGGCTGGAGCGGTTCGTGACCGCGGGCAAGCCCGGCTTCGACATCGAGTACCTGCCGCCCGCCAGCAAATTCTGCCCGCAGGCCAGCCGGCAGGACATCAACGCGCTGCTCAAGCACTACGCGCTGGACGCCTGGCGGGTCGCCTGCCGCTAGCAGCCGCTCAGCGCAGGTCCGGCAAGGGATCGGCCACCCAGATCGTCCACAGCGGGCGGTAGCCCTGCTGGCTCCAGAACGGCACCGACCGGGGGTTGAGCTGGGTGTGGTGCAGCAGCGTCACCGTCACCCCGGCCGCCGCGGCCTCGGCGTGGAAGCGGGCGGTCAGCGCGGCACCGACCCCGGTCCCGCGCTCGGCCGGGCTGACCCCGGTGAGCAGGTTGTAGGCGACCGGGCCGCGGCCCACCAGCGGGGCGATCCAGGCCGCGTCGGCCGGCCGCTGGGCGTGCAGCACGCCGGCCGGCTGGCCGTCCCGTTCGGCCAGCCAGACCCAGGGCTCGGGCGCGGCCAGCGCGGTGGCGGCTTCGGCCCGGAGCGCGCCGGCGGTCCACGGCCGGTCGACCACCTCGCCGAAGTAGGCGTCGTAGCGGACGACCTCGTGCTCGAGCGGGACCACCGCCTCGAGGTCGGCCGGCCCGGCCCGGCGGATCCGCACGCCCGGGGGCAGCTCCTGCTGCTCGCCCAGCCCCGAGCGGCCCGGTCCGGTGCGCACCGCCACCACAGCCATCGGCTGCAGCCCGTGACGCAGCAGGGTGGCCACGCCCTCGACGTCGCGGCTGGGCCAGGACACGCTGGCGGAGGTGTCCGCGTCGTCCCAGCCGGGCTGAGCGGCCAGGTGGTCACGCCAGGCCGACAGCACCGCGTCCAGCGAGCCGGCCACGTCCGGGCCCGCGACCCGGGCGGTGAGCCCGAACCGGCGAGCCGCACCCCAGCACAGTTCGAGCGTGCCGGGCTCGCCGGTCCAGTGGCCGCAGGTGGCCACGGCGGTGGGCGCATCGGCCGGGCCGGCGGTGAGCCACTCACCGCAGCCCGCAGGCGGGACCGACGGCTCCGGCAGCAGCGGGTCCACGGCCTGCCAGCGCTGGCCGGCCTGGGTGATGACCCGCTCAGTCAGGCCACCGGGCGCTGCCGCCATGACCACCTCCACCGTGTTCAGTTCCGGCGAGCAGCCTACTGACGCAGTGGTTCAAAACTGTCCATGGGGTCACGCTATTGCCGGGCAATCCTTCGCTAAGGAAAATAAAAGCGCGATCCCAACCTAAAGAGCATCGTGCTGGCCGGGCTGGTGCTGATGTTCGTGGCCCGGTTCGTGCTGCGGTCGGACTTCTTCCGCGCGCCGCTGGAGTCCAGTTCACGGGAAGAGACGCCGGTCGAGGGCTGAGCCGGCCGCGCTGGGGTAAGCGGGTATCCGGCCGGAACACCAGGACCAGCACGCGGACGGCGAGGATGGCCGCCACCACCAGCAGGCAGTAGCCGAAAAAGCCATACAGGCTGACGTCCCTGGTCACGCTGGGGCCACCGTGCAGGCCGATCATCAGCACCGCCATCACCCCGGCGGCGGCGGCCAGGAACGTCAGCAGCACCTGGTGCAGCAGGCCGGTGACGAACCGGCGGTCGGACGGGTCAGCCAGCAGCCGGACGTTGACGCTGAGCCGCCCGGTCTCCAGCGCCTGGCCGATCCGGTCGATGCGCCGGGGCAGCCGCCGCAGCATCGGCAGCAGCGAGGTCAGCTCGTCCAGGGCGGTCCGCCGCAGCTCCTCCGGGGTCAGCCGCTCGGCCAGCTGGCCGGCCGCGAACCGCCGGGCCCCGGCCACGATGTCGAAGCCCGGCGCGAGCTGGGTCAGCGTGCCCTCCAGGGTCGCCAGCGCCCGGAACACCGCCGCGATCTCGGGCGGGATGGCCAGGCCGTGCTCGGCCACGATGCGGAACAGGTCGGTGAACATCCGGACGTCGGGGGTGACGCCCGCGGCCATGTGGCGGGCCGCGAACCGGCCCAGGGTCCGCTCCAGCCGGGCCTCGTCCAGCTCTTCGGGCCGTTCCACCACGTCCAGCAGGGCGTCGGCCAGCGACGCCGGGTCCCCCCGGTCCAGCGCGAGCAGCAGCCGCTGCAGCGCCGACCGCAGCCCGGCGTCGATCCGGCCGACCGACCCGAAGTCGAGCAGCCCGAGCCGGCCGTCGGCCAGCAGCAGCACGTTGCCGGGGTGCGGGTCGGCGTGGAACGTGCCGTCCAGCAGCACCTGCCGGAGCAGGCTGTCCAGCAGGCTGGACGCGAGCGCGGCCCGGGCCGGATCGGCGGCGCCGCCCGGCACCGGCTGGCCGCCCGGCTGGGCGGCCAGCGGGCGCCCGTCCAGGTAGTCCATGACCAGGACCCCCTCGGAGCACAACGGCTCGTACGGGGCGGGAACCTGGACCGGCTGGCCGGGGCCGTCAGCGCGGCGGCTGGCCGCGGCGGCGATCGCTATGAGGTTGCGGGCTTCGATGCGCAGGTCCAGCTCCTCGTGCAGCGCGTCCGCGAACCCGCGGGCCAGGGTGACCGCACCCACCGCCCGGCCCCAGCTGGTGCTGCGCTGCAGCCGGGCGGCGAGCCGGAGCACGATGTCCAGGTCCCGGTCGACGACCGTGCGGACGCCCGGGCGGCGGACCTTGACCACCACCGGCTGGCCGCCGTCCAGGGTCGCCCGGTGGACCTGGGCGATGGAGGCCGCGCCGAGCGGTTCCCGCTCGAAGGTGGCGAACACCTCGTCCACCTCGGCTCCGAGCTCGGTCCACACGGTAGCTTCGACCCGGGACCAGGGCAGCTGCGGAGCGTCGTCCTGCAGCCGCGACAATTCGCTGATGAACTCGGGGGGCAATAGGTCACGGCGGGTGGACAGCACCTGGCCGAGCTTGGTGAACGTCACCCCGCCGTCCTCCAGGGCCAGCCGCAGCGAGCGCGCCACCCGGGCCCGGCCCTCGGCGGTGGCCAGCTCGGAGCGGCGGCCGCCGCGCTGGTAGGGCAGCAGCCCGCGGCGGACCAGGATCCGGGTGATCTGAGCGTACCGCCGGGTCCGGCCCGCCTGCCGGCGCAGCGCGCGGACCACATAGACCGGCCCGGGCAGCGAGCCGCTGGGGACCAGCGCCTCCGACACGACCAGGAAGATCATGCCGACCAGCAGCGCGATGACCACCCCGAGGAGCACGAACCACAGCCCGGGCAGGACCGGGGCGTTGCGGCCGACCGCCCGGCCTCCGATCGCGCTGATGATCGGCTCGGCCGCGAAGAACGCGATCACCCCGGCCACCAGCGTGCGCAGCGGGGCCAGCCGCGAGCCGAGGAGCCGCCGGACCCCGAACGCGAACAACCCGATCGTCAGCACGACCCCGAACACCAGCAACGGGAAGTTCAGAATGTTCATGACAGCGGCGCCGGCCTGTCGTCTCCGGGCCTGCTCAGAACTGGAGGACGGCGGCGCCGTCGACCCGGCCGGCCTTCAGGTCAGCCAGGGCCTGATCGGCCTGGCCGAACGGGTACGGGGTGGTGGTCACCTTGAGCTTGAGCCGTTCGGCCAGTGTCAGGAACTCCTGGGCGTCGCCGCGCGTGTTGGAGGTGACGCTGCGCAGGTTGCGCTCCTGGAACAGATGCTTTTCGTAGTTGAGGGACGGGATGTCGGTCAGGTAGATGCCGGCCACCGACAAGGTTCCGTTCCGGTCCAGGGCCGCCAGCGCGGCCGGGACCATCTCCCCCACGGGGGCGAACAGGATGGCCGAATCCAGCGGCACCGGGGCCGCGTCGTAGGAGTCCTGCACGGACGCGGCGCCCAGGCTGCGGGCCAGGTCGCGGGCGGACTCGCCCCGGGTGAACACGTGCACCTGGGCGCCCTGGGCGATGGCGACCTGGGCGGCCAGGTGGGCCGAACCGCCGAAGCCCCAGATACCGAGGGTGCCGCCCGGCGGGACCTCGGCCCGCACCAGCGCCCGGTAGCCGATGATGCCCGCGCACAGCAGCGGGGCGAGTTCGGTGTCGCTGAACCCGCCCGGCAGCGGGTGCGCGAACGCATCGGCCACGATCACGTAGTCGGCGTATCCCCCGTTGATGTCCCAGCCGGTGTAGGTGGAGCCGGGGCAGAGGTTCTCCTGGCCGCGACGGCAGAACCGGCACGACCCGTCCACGCCGGCCAGCCAGGCCGCCCCGACCCGGTCACCCACGCTGAACCGGGTGGTGCCGGGCCCGGTGGCGGTGACCCGGCCGACGATCTCGTGGCCGGGCGTGGTCCGCGGGTGGTGCGGGGGCAGGTCACCCTCGGCCAGGTGCAGGTCGGTGCGGCACACCCCGCAGGCGATGAGCTTGACCTGCAACTGGCCGGGGCCGGGCTCGGGGACCGGGCGGTCATCGGTCAGCTCCAGCGGCCCGCCGGTGATCGGGCCGGGCTTGGCGACTACCCATGCGCGCATGAGGCTACGTTACGGCCACCGCCGCTGACGGCCATGGCCGCAGGGGGCACACTGGTGGCAACAATCGTTCGCATCGCAGGGCCGGGGAACGGCCAAACCGCGATGACGCTCAGGAAGGCCAGCATGGATCGCGAGGAACGGCGTCAGTTCGTCCGGGACCACCGCACCTGCATCTTCGGCTACAACCGGAAGAACGACGGGCCGGCCATGACCGTCGTGTACTACATCATGGACGGCGATGACCTGTTGGTCTCCACCATGGCCGACCGGGCCAAGGCCAAGGCGGTGCAGCGCGACCCGCACGTCAGCCTCTGCGTGCTGAACGAGCAGTGGCCGCTCACCTATCTGCAGGTCTACGGCCAGGCGACGCTGGACCCGGACCCCGACCACGCCAGCCAGCTGATGCGCAAGGTCGTCGAGCTGATGGCGGGCGAGCCGGTGCCGGACGAGAAGTACCCCGCGATCCAAAAGATGTGCATTGATGAGAAGCGGGTCGTGCTGCGGGTCGTCCCGTACGCCACCTTCGAGACCCCGCCCCGCCACGTCTATCAGGCCGACGACATCGACGGGCTGACCCACTTCACGTCGAAGAGCATGGACTGGTGAGCCCGGCCGACTGAGGCGGGCGGCCGGGCGGGACCGCCCGGCCAGCCGTCAGCGGATCAGTAGTGCAGGTGGGCCTGCCAGTCGGCGGGGACGCGGTCTTCGGGGCCAGGGGTGGTCTGGTCGAGCGGGTGGTGGTCGGGCGCGGCCAGCTCGGGGCCGCGCTCGTAGAGCTGGTTGTCCGGGTAGCTCCAGAACCAGGACTCATGCGGCTCGAAGCTCTGGATGACCGGGTGGCCGGTGTCCTTGGCGTGGTGGCTGGCGTGCTGCGCAGGCGAGGAGTCACAGCAGCCTACGTGCCCGCACTGGGCGCAGCGGCGCAGGTGGAACCACCAGCCGCCGGCCGCGTCACACTCGGAGCAGCCGGGGCCGCTGGGGGGAACCGACGGGTCGACGCCGGGGATCTCGCTCATGTGGTCTCCTGCTCCTGGTTCTCGCCGCCGAGGGCGGTCACGGCACGGGGCTCCCCCGGCGCCGCGACCGGGCTGTCGTCCTGGTTCTGGGCCGTGAACGGCAGCCAGACCCGGAACTTGGTGTCGCCGGGGTCGGAGAACACGTTGATCTCCCCGTGGTGCTTCTTGACCACGATCCGCCAGGAGATGTCGAGTCCCAGCCCGGTGCCCTCACCGACCGGCTTGGTGGTGAAGAACGGGTCGAAGATACGCGACTGGATGTCCTTCGGCACACCCGGCCCGGTGTCGCCGAACTCGACCATCAGCTTGTCGCGGTCGTGGGCGGTGCGGATGGTGAGCGTGCCGTGATGGTCCATGGCGGAGACCGCGTTGTCGATCAGGTTGGTCCACACCTGATTGAGCTCGGCCGCGTAGGCCGGGATCTTGGGCAGCGTCCGGTCGTAGTCCTTGACGATGGTGACGTCCGGGCCGATCTTGGCCGCCATCATTACCAGCGTGCTGTCCAGCAGGTCGTGGACGTCGACCTCCTGGTAGGGGGCCCGGTCGAGCTGGGAGTACTGCTTGGCCGCGCCGACCAGGTGCATGATCCGGCCGGTGGCGTCCTGGATCTCGTTCATCAGCAGCTCGGTCTCGACCGTGTAGGTCAGCCAGCGGATGGCGCCTTCCATGTCCTCGACGTCGACGATGTCGGCCACCTGGTCCAGCCAGACGGTGTCGAGACCGGCCTGGACCAGCACCGGGGCCAGGTCCCAGCCGCCGGCGACGCCGTAGCCGTCCAGCCAGTCGGCCACCGCGTCCTCGGCGTCGGAGGCCTCCATCGGGCCCAGCACCAGCGCCTTGGCCACCCGCTCCACGGCCCGCTCCTGGAGGTCCATCAGGCCCTCCAGCGTCACCTGGTGATAGGGGTGCTTGGAGATCTTGGTGAGCTTGTGGCGCATCCCGGCGACCCGGTCGCGCAGCGACGAGGTGGCCCGGACGGCGGCGGCGGCCGGGTTGTTCAGCTCGTGGGTCAGGCCGGCCGACAGCGAGCCGAGGGCCAGTAGCCGCTCACGCTGGCTGATCGCCCGGTTGGTCGCGCTGACGCCGAAGAACGCCCCCTCCAGCAGGTGCACCGCCATCGGGAACCAGGTGGTCACCATCTCGGCGAAGCACTCGGCGTTGAGCACGAAGAACCGGGACGGCTCGGTGACCCGCAGCGAGCTGTTGTAGGTCTTGGCCGCCCGCTCGCCCAGATAAGCCTGGAACGCGCCCGCGTATGAGCCGCGGTAGGAGGACCGGTTCACCTCGATGTCGTCGGCGCCGACCCGGCGGTACATCACCACGGTGCCCTCGAGCAGCACGTAGAAGCAGGTGGCGGGGTCGCCCTCGGCGTACACCGGCCCGGGCTGGTAGGTCTCGATCCGGCCTTCGCGGCAGAGCCAGTCCAGCTGGTCGTCGTTGAGCTTCTCGAACAGGAACAGCGACCGGAGCTCGTCCGGGTCGCAAGGACTGGTCTCGGTCACAGCTTCTCCAGGTAACGATGCACGAGCATGACGGCCATGGCGCCCTCGCCGACGGCGGAGGCGACGCGCTTTGCGGATTCGGACCGCACGTCGCCGGCCACGAACACGCCGGGCACACTGGCCTCCAAGTGATAAGGCATCCGGTCCAGCGGCCATTCCGAAGGGGGCTCGCCGTCCACGGCCAGATCCGGACCGGTGAGCACGAACCCGTGGTCGTCGCGCTCCAGCACGCCGTCCAGCCAGCTGGTCAGCGGGGCGGCGCCGATGAACACGAAAAGGTGCTGGGCGGCGACGTCCTCGGTCGCGCCGGTGTTGGCGTCCCGCAGGGTCAGGCCCTCCAGGTGGCCGTCGCCGCGGGCGCCGATCACCTCGGTGCAGGTGCGGACGGTGATGTTGGGGACGTTCTCGACCTGCTCGATCAGGTAGTGCGACATCGACTTGGTCAGCGACGGGCCACGCACCAGCAGCGTCACCGACTTGGCCCCGCGGGCCAGGTAGACGGCGGCCTGCCCGGCCGAGTTGGCGCCACCGACGATGTAGACGTCGTTGTCGGCGCAGGCGGCCGCCTCGGTCAGGGCCGAGCCGTAGTAGACGCCGGCCCCGGTGAACTCCTCCACGCCGGGCGCGGACAGCTGCCGGTAGGCGACCCCGGTGGTCAGGATCACGCTGTGGGCGTCCAGCTTGGAGCCGTCGGAGAACTTCACCGTGCGGGCCGAGCCGTTGATCTCCAGCCCGGTCACCTCGCGGGTGGTCAGCAGCTCGGCGCCGAACTTGTTCGCCTGCAGCCGGGCTCGGGTAGTGAGCTGGGAGCCGGACACGCCGTCGGGGAAGCCCAGGTAGTTCTCGATGCGGGAACTCTGCCCGGCCTGGCCGCCGGTCGCGGTGCGCTCCAGCAGCACGGTCCGCAGTCCCTCGGACGCCCCGTACACGGCGGCGCCCAGGCCAGCCGGGCCGCCGCCGACCACGATCAGGTCGTAGAAGTCGGTCGACGGGTCGGTGGCGAGGCCGACCTTGCTGGCCAGCTCGGCGTCGGTCGGGGCGACCAGCACCTCGTGGTCGAGGGTGATGATCACGGGCAGCTGGAGGCCGTCCATACCGGCCGCCTCCAGCATCCGCTTGCCCTCGGGCTCGTCGGTGGAGTACCAGCGGTACGGGACCTGGTTGCGGGCCAGGAACTCGCGCACCTCGGACGAGCGCGCGTTCCAGCGGTGGCCGATCACCTTGATCTCCGGCACCAGGTGGTGGTCCGAGGACTTCCAGGTGTCCAGCAGCGTGTCCACCACCGGGTACAGCTTCTCCTCGGGCGGGTCCCAGGGCTTGAGCAGGTAGTGGTCGAGGTCGACCACGTTGATCGCGTCGATGGCGGCGCTGGTGTCGGCGTAGGCGGTGAGCAGCACCCGGCGGGCACCCGGGTAAATGTCCATCGCCTGCTCGAGGAACTCGACGCCGTTCATGTTGGGCATGCGGTAGTCGGCCAGGATCAAGGCCACCTGGTCGCCGCGCAGCTTCAGCTCACGCAGCGCGTCCAGGGCGGACGAGCCGGACTCGGCCCGGACGATGCGGTACTCGCTGGCGTACTTGCGCCGCAGGTCGCGGGCGACCGCCCGCGAAACGTCCGGGTCGTCGTCGACGGTGATGATCGCGGTCCGCGCGTTCTCGGAGGGGGCGTTGGGCGCGGTCAAGGGCATGAATGCTCCGTAAGGTCGTCAGGTCCAGGCGGGGGTGCCGGCAAGGGTGGCTTGCGCACGGAACCCCCGTTCAGGGCGCATGCAGCCCATCGTAAGTTCCCGCCGGAGGAATGTCCTCCCGTGATTTCCGCTGGCCGCGTAACGGGCATCGTTACGGGCGCTGTCACGGGGCCAGGTCGATCGCGGGGTTGCGGTCGAAGAAGCCGGCCGGCTTGAGCGTGAAGCCGGCGTACTCCACCGGCATGACCGGGAAGTCCTCGGGACGGCAGAAGTGAGTGGTGCCGACCGTGTGCCAGAGCACGATGTCGGTGTCGGCCACCGGCCGGTCGGCGGCGGTCCAGGCGGGCAGCCCGGCGCCGCCCGGGTGCTGGTTGGGGAAATCGCCCGCGGGCCGCCGCTCGTCCGGGTGGGCCGGGGTGACCCACAGGTGCCGGGTCGCGAAGGTCGCTCTGTCCGCGATGGCCGCGTCCGGCTGGGCCAGCAGCGGCGCCCCCGGCTGGGGCACCAGCTTGTAGGCGACCGGCTCGCCGCAGGCGTTGACCGACCCGTGGTTGACGATCTTCCAGTACCGGCTGTGCTCGGGGGCGGCCATCCGCTGGGCGCCGAGCTCGGTGGCCAGCAGGGTGCTGCGGGCGGTGAAGGCGTTGCCGTACGGGTTGTCAGGCCCGGTCGGGACCGGCAGCGCGTCGACCTCGTAGACCGAGTTCACCGGGCCGTCCACGCAGGTGTCGAGCCGGAAGCTGAACAGGTGCTGGTGGTGCGGGCCGGCCAGCTCGGGGGTGACCGGGCTGGCGTACGGCACCCGGGTGCCCGGCGCCACCGCCTGGGTCTGGATGATGCCAGTCAGCTTGACCTCGGCCTGGATGGTGCCGTCCAGGTAGAAGTACCAGAAGAAGCCGTACTCGTAGTTGCCCACGGTGGCGATGAACGAGACCACCATCCGCCGGGACCGGCGCACCTCGGCGGCGCCGTTGGCCACGTCGGTGTGCTTCCACAAGATGCCGTAGTCCTCTTCGTGCAGGCAGATGGCCTGCGGCAGCGGGGTGACAGTACCATCTTCTGCCACCTTGACCGCGTCCAGGTAGACGATCTCGCCCAGGCAGTCGCAGCCGAGGGTGAGCGCGTTGGCCGACTTGCCCAGCCCGACCTCGCCCGCGTCGAACGCGCTCTTCCACCAGTGGTTGATGGCGGTGGAGCCGTAGGGCACGACCATCTCGGCCACGCTGGCCCGGTAGAGGATGGGCCGGACCCGGTCGCCCTCGGTGCCGCCGCTCTCGACGTAGCTGACCTCGTGCAGGACGACGCCTTCGATCGGGTGCATCGACACCCGCAGCTGCCACGGGCCCCAGCGCAGCAGGCCATCCCGGACGGTGAAGCCGGGACCGTCCGGCTGCAGGATCTGCAGCGGGGCCAGTTCGCGCAGGTGGTCCTGGCTGGCTGCGTCGTAGCGGCCGGGATCGGCGGGCACGGGCACCACGTCGCCGTCGATCAGCTCGACCACCTCGCCGGTGTCCCGGTCGATCACCGCGACCAGGTTCTCGACCGGCCGGGCGTAGGGGTTGCTGCCGGGGCCGTCGAGCACGTAGGCCACCGCGCGGCCCAGCCGCCGCCCGGAGCTGTCGACGTCCTGGCCCACCCAGGCGGCCGGCCAGGCGTCGACCTGGACCTGGGTCAGGTCGGTGACGCCGCGCCGGGCCAGCGCGGCCTGGAACCCGGGGTCGGCCTTGACCTGTTCGGCGTTGGCCTCGAACTCGCCGAACATGACCGGCGGCTGGGCGCCGGGGACCGGGACCCGGGCGGTGACCCTTCCCTCGTCGCCCTCGCTGAGCGACACCGTGACCAGGGTGGTGCGTGACGCGGGGTGATAGAGGACGCAGCGGGCCAGCCGGGGTACGGGCTCGCCGTCCCAGCCGAGGACGATGCTCTTGGCCGGTTCCAGCAGCTCGCAGTAGGCGAGCAGGGTGCCGGGGGCGGCGCCGTCGAGGGCGATCCGGCAGGCGGCCGCGGTCTCATCCAGGGTGAGCGGGGCCAGCGGATGGCGCGGGGCGGTGGCTGAGGCCTCGGTGCGGTCGTTGGCCGTCTGGGTCATCCGGTCTCCGTTCTGGGCGGCTCCGGGATCTGGACACCTTTGTCATGGTGCGCCCGAGACGCCCGGCAGCGACAGGCCTGTTAAGGTGGCCGATTGTGCGCATGACGATGGTTCTCCCCCCGCCCGCCGCTTAGGCGGGCTCCCACAGAACCCTGCCGCGCCGGGAGCTGACGCCCCGCCGCGCCGGGTGGTGCTGCCCGCACACGGGTCCTTTCACCATCTCGGTTGCGGAGAACTTGCCGTGTCATCTTCTGTTTCTGGCCTGCCCGCGGGGCGGGGTCTCTTTTATCTGGCGGTCGCCGGGGTCGCGTGGGGTACCGCGGGGGCAGCGGCCGGGCTGATCTACCGGTCCAGCGACCTCGGGGCGATCAGCGTCTCGTTCTGGCGGAACGCCAGCGGCCTGGCCCTGCTGGTACTGATCCAGCTGATCCGCCGGCGCCCGCGGGGGCGCGGGCGCCGGCCCGGGGTTCGGCTCGGGCGGCGGGAGCTGGCGGTGCGGCTGCTGACCGGGTTCGGGCTGGCCGTGTTCCAGACCGCCTACTTCGGCGCGGTCCAGGTCACCGGGCTGGCGGTCGGCACCGTGGTCACGCTGGGCGCGGGCCCGCTGCTGATCGCGGCGGGCGCCCGGCTGCTGCTGCGCGAACGGCTGCCGCGCGGTGGCGTGACCACGATGGCGGCCGCGCTGGCCGGCCTGGTCGTGCTGGTGCTCGGCAATCCGGCCGGGGCGGTGAGGCCGCTCGGCGTGCTGCTGGCCCTGCTCTCGGCGGCCGGTTACGCGCAGGCCTCGCTGGTCGCCCGCTGGGCCGGACGCGCGGGCGGCGACACCGACCCGGTCGCCGTCACCGCGTGGGCGTTCGGGGTCGGGGCGGTCCTGCTGTTCCCGTTTGCCCTGGCCACCGGGCTGCTGCCGCACGCCGCGCACCTGCCCGAGGTGCTGGGCGTGCTCACCTACCTGGCGGCCGTCCCCACCGCGCTGGCCTACCCGCTGTACTTCGCGGGGGCCGTCACCGTGCGGGCGGCCACCGCGTCCGTGATCATGCTGATCGAGCCGGTCAGCGCGGCGGCGCTGGGAGTGGCGCTGTTCGGCGAGCCGTTGACGGTGGCGACGCTGGCCGGTGGGGTGCTGCTGCTGTCGGCGGCCACGTTCCTGGCCCTGGCCGACCTGCGCTCAGGACGCGGACGGCGGATCAGCCGGATCGGCCGGATCCGGCGGGGCCTGCGGATGCAGGTGGGTGTGGGTGAGGGTGTCGCGCAGCTCGCCGACCAGGCTCCGATCGCGCTGCATGCCCAGCAGTTCCCAGGACCGGCCGATGCCCACGCTGAACATCGCGTAGATGAAGGCGGCGCTGTAGCTGGCTTCGCTGGCGCGGGTCATATGCGGCCACAGCCCCACGATCAGCTGGGCGGCGTAGATGAGGAGGATGAACCCCATGAAGGTCGACCAGCGCCGGGACAGCTCGACCTGACCCCGGGCGGCCCACAGCCGGCGCGACAGGTTGACGCTGCTAACCAGCCCGACCGTGCCGAAAATAACCGCGCCGTACTGCAGGCCGCCACCCGGCTGCAGGCCGATGAGCGAGACGAACAGGGCGTCGAGCAGCGCGGTGAAGGCGGTGCCGGCCACGGCCCGGTGCTCGACCGAGCGCTCGTCCCGGTTGCGTTCGGGCTGAATCGAGAGGGCCACGAACAGCAGGCCGATCAGGGCACCGGCCACCGTCGCCGAGCCGGCGAAGAAGTCGTTGTACGAATCCACGGCAGCTAGCCTGCCGTTCGGCAGGCCAGCTCGCCAGGGCTAGCTGGTCACGGCTTCTTGAAGGCGTCCTTGACGTTCTTGCCGGCGTCCTTGACCTGCTCGCCGACCTGCTTGGTGTTGCCAGCCACGCGGTCGCCCCGGCCCTCGGCTTCCAGTCGCGGGTTGTCGGTGGCCCGGCCAGCACCTTCCTTGGCCCTGCCCTTGCCCACTTGCATCTTGTTCTTGAGCTTGTCAAATGCACCCATGCCGGGTCTGTGCCCTTGATTGGGGGGTTCATGCGGCCGGGCCGGTGTTCTTTTGCCGCACGGCAATCGTTGACTGGCGGCAATCGTCAGCGGCGGGCCGCGACGGTGACGGGGATCTCGCCGCCCAGGCGGTGGCCGTTGGACAGGGGGAGGTCGTCGCCGCTCCAGAAGCGGCCGGGGTCGTACCAGCTCGTCTGGCGGCGGCCGTCTACCAGGCCCATGGCCTGGTAGGTGGCGGCCAGGAGCTCGGCGCAGTAGGCGTTCTCCAGCACCGCCTCGGCGGCCGGGCGGCTGAGACCGCGCAGGCTGGCCAGGGACGGCAGCTTGATCATGGTGGGACGCCCGGACTCTGCCAGCTCCACCCGCCCGGCCCTGGACGGCACCCGGCCACGCAGCCAGCGGGAGGCCAGGGCGGCCGTTGACGGGAACGGGGTGCCGTCCAGCCGGGCGATCGTGCGCAGTACCGCGTCCTCCACCTCGGGCCCGGCCGGCGGTTCGAGCTGGCGCAGCCAGGCCCGCTGGCCGTAGCGCTCGGACCAGACCGTCACCGCTGCCCGCAGGTCGTGCAGCTGGACACCGCGGTGCCGGTTGCCTGACCACAGGTCGGGCAGCGACTTGCCCAGCTCGGCGTGCCACATCAGCGGCGGCAGGTCCTCCAGCACCACCGCCATGCCGACGTGGTTGACCGGGCTGTTGGTCGCGATCTGGATGGCGCGGTCGCCGGCCTTGTGGCCGCGGAACAGCCACACGTCGCCGGTGCGGGTGAAGCCGGCCGCCTCGTCCAGGCTTACGCCCCGGTTCGGCCTGATCTTGTTCGGCACGGTCGTAGCCTAGGCGGGTGCAATGGCCGAACGGACGTACCTGGAAGATCCTGGGCCTGGCGAGTTTCGCCGGCGTCGCCGCCACCGGGGTGGTGGTGGTCCGCGCCGAGCGCCGCCGCCGCGCCTACACCCCGGACGAGATCCGCGCCCGCCTGCATCAGCGCCTCGAAGAGGCCGAGGCGGCCCAAGCGGCCGGCGCGGCCGACGATCAGGACAGGCGTTCGCGGGCGTAGACCGCCATCGCGTCGCGCTGGAAGACGGCAAGACCGGCCGTGATCCGCTCGTAGCTGGCCCGGAAGCGCTCGTCGTCGACGTACATCTGGCCCAGGTTGCGGTATGCCTCGGCACCGGGCGTCCAGTACCGGGCCACCCAGCGGTAGTGCTGGTCCACTTCGGCCTGGACGTCGGGGTCGGCGGCGGCCTGGCCGGCCGTCATCAGCTCGGCCATCCGGATCATCCGGGCGGTGATCTCCTTTTGCTCGGACTTCAGCTGCTCAGGCGACATGGCCTGGGCGACCTGCTGGGCGTGGCCGAAGTGCTCCGGCCAGCGTTCGCGGGCCTCATCTTCGTAGTCGGCCGGATTGAACCCCTCGAACAGGTTCTCCGGACGGTTGATCGGGGCCGGGTTCATAGCGCCTTTTCCTTCCAATTCTGTGATCGTGCGAGCCACGGTGTCGGCCAGCCGGGCGATCCGGGTCCCCTCGGCCAGCAGGGCCGCGTGCTGGCGGCGCAGCGCGGTGATGGTGTCCGGCTCGGACTCGATCGCGCTGGCGATGTCGGCCAGGCTGACACCCAGCTGGCGCAGCAGCAGGATCTGCTGCAGCCGCAGCAGCTGGGCGGTCTCGTAGTACCGGTGACCGTCCGGCCTGGTCCAGGCCGGAGCGAGCAGGCCGATCGCGTCGTAGTGCCGCAGCGTGCGGGTGGTGACGCCGGACATCCGGGCCACCTCGGCGATCGACCAGGTCATGGGGTGACGATAGGAGTTGACGTAACGTCAACGTCAACCTCTTAATCGGCGCGCGTGGGCAGGAGCTGCAGTGGGCGAACTCAAGGTTGAGGTGGACCCGGCCGAGGTCGGGCTGGACCCGGAGCGGCTGGAACGGATCGGCCGGCACTTCGCCCGCTACGCGGACGTCGGGAAGCTGCCCGGCTGGCTGGTCACCGTGAACCGCCGTGGGCGGCTGGCCTACGTCGGCCGGGGCGGGTCCCGGGACCTGGCCGCGGACCGGCCGGTGGAGACCGACACGCTGTGGCGCATCTACTCGATGAGCAAGCCGATCACCTCGGTGGCCGCCATGATCCTCTGGGAAGAGGGCGGCTTCGAGCTGAACGACCCGGTCAGCACCCTGATCCCGTCGTTCGCGGACGTCCGGGTGTTCACCGGCGGGACCGACCTGCGGCCGGTCACCGTGCCCGCGGCCGAGCCGGTGCGGATCTGGCACCTGCTCACCCACACCTCCGGGCTCACGTACGGGTTCATGCGCTCCAGCCCGGTCGACGCCATCTACCGGGCGCGCGGCTACGAGTGGGCCTGGCCGCCCGGCACCAACCTGGGCACCGCCTGCGACGCCTGGGCGGAGATGCCGCTGCTGTTCCAGCCGGGCTCGGAGTGGAACTACTCGGTGTCCACCGACGTGCTCGGCCGGGTGGTCGAGGTGGCGTCCGGCCAGCGGTTGGACGAGTTCCTGGCCAGCCGGATCTTCGGCCCGCTGGGCATGACCGACACCGCGTTCTTCACCAGCGAGGCGGACCGGCTGGCCACCCTGTACGGGGTGGGCGGCGACGGTCAGCTGGCCGAGATCGGCGCGATGGGGGCGGCCGCGCTGGCCGAGCCCACGCTGCTCAGCGGGGGTGGCGGGCTGGTGTCGACCGCGGCCGACTACGACCGGTTCACCCAGATGCTGCTGTCCCGGCCGGGCTCACCGGGCGGGGAGCTGGACGGGGTGCGGTTGCTCGGCCCGCGCACGGTCGCCTACATGAGCCGCAACCACCTGCCCGGGCACCAGGACCTGGAGCAGTTCGGCCGGCCGCTGTACGCGGAGACGCCGTTCCGCGGCACCGGGTTCGGGCTGGGGTTCGCGGTCAACATCGACCCGGTGGCGGGCAAGGTCCCGGGCTCGGCGGGCGAGCTGTCCTGGGGTGGCGCGGCCAGCACCGCGTTCTGGGTCGACCCGGCCGAGGAGCTGACCGCCGCGTTCTTCACCCAGCTGATGCCCTCGAACGCCTACCCGATCCGGTCGCAGCTGCGGCAGCTGCTCTACCAGGCGGTGGTCGACTAGAGCTCGCCGCTCAGAGCTCGCCTCGCTGGCGGAGCTGTTCGCGGAAGTCGTCCAGCGCCTCGTCCTGGTCCGGCCCGAGGTCGTCGAGCACCACCATCTCGGTGCCGGTCCAGTAGGCGCCCGCGTACTCCCCGTCCGGCTCGGTCTCGACCAGCAGGAAATTGTGCGAGATCTTGATGTGGTCGTACACCTCGTCCCACGAGGTACCCGGGGGCACCAGGCCGATCGAAGGTGACTCACTGTCGTCGTAGCCCAGTCCGTCGAGCACGAGGGCACGGTAACCGGAGCCGGCCGGGACGATCGTCTCAATTTGCTGCGTAGCGCGGCACAGGGGAAGGAAACGAACATGGCCGGTACGAAGGCAGGAGTGGGACCGCTGGACCGGGAGTTCACCGCGGTGCTGGAGAAGAGCCCGGCCAAGGGCGGCCACACCTACGTGGTGATGCCCGATTCGGCCGCCTACTTCGGTACCCGGGGGCTGGTGAGGGTGACCGGGACGGTGGACGGGCAGCCGTTCCAGAGCTCGTTCATGGCCCTGGGCGACGGGCGGCACAAGCTGCCGGTGAAGGAGGACCTGCGCACAGCGATCGGCAAGCAGGCCGGCGACACCGTCACCGTCCGGCTGACCGAGCGCGTCAAGTAGCGTCCGGGCGCGGGTGCTCAGGGCGCCGGGTGCTCAGGGCGCGGGTGCTCCGCGTCCCAGCGCTCCTGGACCGCGGGGTAGATCTTTTCGTGGTCGTCGGGCAGCAGGCTCTTGACCCGCTCGGTCCGCTGATCGGCCAGCACCTCGACCCGGCCCCCCTCGACCGCGTCGAACACCTGGCGGGCCACGTCCTCGGGGTCGTCCTTGGGCAGGCCGCGGGCGAGCTCGATCACCATCTCGGTGTCGATGAACCCGGCGTGCACCCCGACGACCAGCGTCCCCTGCTGGGCCAGCTCGATCCGGACGCCGTTGGTCAGCGCCCACTCGGCCGCCTTGGACGCGCCGTAGCTGCCGTTTTCGGGGTTGGTGAAAAAGCTGACCACCGACAGCATGTTGACGATCGCGCCACCGCCGTTGGCCGCCAGCACCGGCGCGAACGCCCGGCACATGGCCAGCGTGCCCAGGTAGTTGGTCTCGATCTCCTGGCGGGCGCCATCCATGGTGGGCGCGCCCAGCAGCGGGCTGGTAGTCATCACGCCGGCGTTGTTGACCAGCAGGTTCACGTCGGTGCAGCGCTCGGCGGCGGCCGCCACCTGGTCCGGCTTGGTGATGTCGAGCTCGACCGGGATCCCGGGCCCGGTGACCCGGGCCGGGTTGCGGGCGGCGGCGTAGATCGTCTTCGCGCCGCGGCGGGCCAGCTCCTGGACGAACACCCGGCCGAGCCCGCGTCCGGCGCCGGTCACCAGGGCCACTGAATCTTCGATGCGCATGATCCCCATCTTGGTGCATGGGGGGTTGCGGGGGCTGGCGGTCAGAGGTTGCGGGGCCGGCCCCCTCGTTGCCCAGCACGTCGTCGGGGTTGGCGAGCTTGCACAGGCCGATGGACAGGCAGCCGCAGCCAATGCAGCCGGTCAGCTTGTCGCGCAGGCTCTGCAACTGGCGGATGCGGTCGTCCAGGTCATCGCGCCAGGCGGCCGACAGGCGGGCCCAGTCCCGGGGCGTCGGCGTACGGCTCGCGGGCAGCGTGCTGAGCGCGCCCTTGATCCGGGCGAGCGGGATGCCGACCCGCTGGGAGGCGCGGATGAACGCCACCCGGCGCAACATCTCGCGCGGGTAGCGGCGCTGGTTGCCGCTGGTCCGGCGGGCCGAGATCAGGCCCTGGGCCTCGTAGAAGTGCAGCGCGGAGACGGCCACGCCGCTGCGCTCGGCCAGCTGGCCCACGCTCAGCTCGCGGGTCCGCGTCGGGATCTGGGTCATGACCGGTCTCGCCCCCGTCTCCGCCCCGCTTTCGCGCTCACAGCCGGGCGCGATTGACCTCAATATTTGTTGAGGTTTTAGGTTAGCAGCCATGGCACTGAACCAGGTGGAGCAGAAGTTCCTGGCCGCGCACCGCCTCGGGCGGCTGGCCACGATCGGCCCGGACGGCGGCCCTCAGGTCAAACCGGTCGGGGTCGCCTACAACGAGGAACTCGGCACCCTCGACATCTACGGCTTCAACATGTCGCAGAGCGCGAAGTACCGCAACGTGGAGCGGCAGCCGCTGGTCGCGCTGGAAGTGGACAACCCGGCCGGGGTGGGGGCCGAGGCCCAGTTCCTGGAGATCCGCGGGGTGGCGGAGACCGTGACCGGCGGTAACGCGCCGTTCCCGGGCGGAGCGGCGGAGATCATCCGGATCCACCCGCGGCGGGTCCTCGGGCTCAACATCGACCCGGACCAGCCCGGCCTGGTGACCCGCGACAAGGGGGCGGCTGTCTGATGGTCAGGGTTATCGAGGTGCGGGAGTTTGGGGGGCCGGAGGTGCTCAGGCTCGCTGACGTGCCCGAGCCGGAGGCGGGGCCGGGCGAGGCGGTGGTCGGGGCGGCCGCCGCCGACGTGCTGCACATCGACACCGTGATCCGGGCCGGCCGGGCCACCCAGTGGTTCGGCGTCCGGCCGCCGTACGTGCCCGGCACCGGGGTGGCCGGGACCGTACTCGCGGTGGGAACCGGGGTCGAGGCCGGCCTGCTCGGCCAGCGGGTGGTGGCGCAGACCGGCGGCGGGAAGGGCACCGGCGGCTACGCCGAGCGGGTGGTGGCGCCGGCCGGCCAGCTGGTCCCGGTGCCGGACGGGGTGAGCCTGGCCGAGGCGGTCGCGGTGATGAGCGACGGGGCCACCGCGCTCGGGCTGATGGCGGGCACCGGGGTCCGGCCCGGTGAGTGGGTGCTGATCCTGGGGGCGGCGGGCGGCATGGGGCTGCTGCTGATTCAGCTCGCCCGGGCGGCGGGCGGCCGCGTGGTGGCGGCGCTGCGGGTGACGGGGGCGCCGGCCGGTGACCGGAAGGCCGCCGAGGTCCGGGCGGCCGGGGCGGAGGCGGTGGCCGACTACGCCGACCCCGGCTGGACGGCCCGGGTGGCCGCCGTGACCGGCGGGACCGGGCCCGCGGTGGTGTTCGACGGGGTGGGCGGGTCGCTGGGGTCGGCCGCGTTCACGATCGCGGCGCCCGGCGGCCGGTTCTCCGCGCACGGGGCCGCCAGCGGCGGGTTCGCGCCGGTCGACCGGGACGACGCCGCCCGGCGCGGGATCACCGCACAGGGCATCGAGCAGGTCCAGTTCCCGCCGGAGGTACACGAAAAGCTCACCGGGCAGGCACTGGCCGAGGTGGCGGCGGGGCGGCTGCGGCCGTTCGTCGGCCAGCGGTATCCGCTGGAGCGGGCGGCCGACGCGCACCGGGGCCTGGAGACCCGGACCGCGGTCGGCAAGACCGTGCTCATCATCGACGAGGAGGCAGCATGACGGAGGCTGGGATCGTTACCGGCCGGCCGGTACTGGGCGACGGCGGCGTCTCGGAGGCGGACGCCGCGGTAGCGGTGGCGGCCCTGGTCGCGGAGTTGCAGCAGGGGCTGGACGACCGGGACGCCGACGTGTACAACCGGCACTTCGCGGCCGACGTGCTGTGGGGCAGCCCGTTCGGGGCGGTGCTCGAGGGTTACGAGCCGCTGCACGCCATCCACCAGCGGCTCAACGCCAAGCAGCGGGGCGGCCCGGCCTCGCGGTACGAGGTGACGGCGATCTTGTCGCCTGCCCCCGAGGTGGTCCTGGCCCAGGTGCGGCGGGTGGCGCTCGGGCCGGATGGTGAACCGGTGGTACCGCGGCCACCCGCGGCCGACGGGAGCGGGACGTTCTCCGAGATGGCCCTGTACGTGCTGGTCCGGCGCGACGGCGAGTGGTGGCTGGCGGCTGGGCAGAACACGCTGGTGCTGCCGCCGCCGCGGAACTGAGGGTTCTGTTCCGCGCAGGATTTGGGGTGGGGTGGGTCCGGCGCGGGGTGGGGCGCAGCCGGGCGGGGACTGGGTCAGGTGTTCTGGGTGGCGATGACGGTGCTGAGGACGGTGGCGAACGCGGTCCAGGCGATCTCCGGGGCGGCCAGCGCGGCCGCGGCGGGGTCGGCCCGGCGGGCCACGGTGGCGTAGCGGATCATCACCGCGCACAGCAGGGCCGAGTCGAGGGTGGCGGCCCAGTAACGCCGGGCTCCGAACACCAGCGGGAAGTAGCCGCTGCGGAGCAGCACCGCCAGCGCCCACCAGGTCAGCGCGCTCTGGGCGAACGGGACCTCGGGGCCGGGCGCCCGCCGGCCGCGCCACAGCCGCCAGGCCGAGGTGGCCGTGGTCAGGTTGAGGCCGGACCACACGACCGGGAACATCGCGCCGGGCGGGGCGAACGACGGCGGCCGGAAGGCCTGGTACTGGTCCCGGGGGCCACGCCGGGCCCCCGGTTGGCCGGCCCGGCGCTGGCCGGCCCGGGCGGACAGGCCCTGGGCGGCGCCATACACCCCGGCCAGGCCGGCCCAGGAGGCGAGGTCACGCCAGCGGCTACTCATCGCGGTGCACCGTGCCGGGATCGAAGGCGGGCAGGCAGACCGAGATGTACTCGGCGCCGTCGGGGCCTGGGGTGCTGTAGCGGACCCACTCCCCCGGCCGGGTGTGCACGCCCTGGTCAGCCCGGACGGTGAGCTGGCCGCCCTCATAGTCGACGACGAGCGCACCGTGCAGGACGATCGTGTACTCGTCGAACTCGGGGCGCTGGCCGGGCTCGGACCACCCGGACGGGCTGCGCATGTGGGCGATGCTCAGGCCGGCGTCCCCGGTGTTCACCCGGCCGGCGAACTCGTCGATCAGCTTCGGCGGCTCCCCCGCCGCCGTGACCCGGCTCGGGCCGTCAATCAGTTGGGGCATCTGGCCAGTATCGCGGTCACCTGTTCGGCCAGGCCGGCCGGGGCGGTCAGCCGGTTGTCGACGGTGTGGTGCGGGGCCGGCGGTTCGCGGTCCAGGCGCATCCGCGCGGTGAACGCGGCGAAGTCGCCGGACTTGCCGGTGTCCCGGTGCGAGCCGCGGCCGGCCAGCCGCTGCCGCAGGGTCTCGGCGTCGGAGCGGACCCAGACCAGGTGGACCGGGTCGCCGCCCAGCTCTTGCACCCAGCCGCGCCAGCGTCCGGCGTCGTGGATCTGGCGGGTGAACGGGCCGGACAGCAGCACCGGGCAGCCGAACGAGCGGATCTCGCGGGCGGTGGCGGTCATGCCCGCGTACTCGTGCACCTTGACGTGCTCGTCGTACCACGGGCCCTCGCGCTCCCCGCGAGAGCGGCCTGCGGCCGCAAGGGTGGCGGCCACGAACGACCCGTACATCGTGTCCTTGTCCAGCAGCGCGGCTGTGGGCTGGAGCCGGGCCAGCAGCAACCGGGCGACGGTGGTCTTGCCCGCACCCGGCGGTCCCGCCACCACCCACGCCACCCCAGTGCCCATGCGGGTGAGGATACGGCCGCCCCGTATGATGTTTTATTCATGGCATAAAAGGTGGGGAATTCGTCATTGCGGTCAGCTGGGGGGCGCGGCAGCATGACGGTGTGATGAGCCGCCGGGTGCTGATCGTCCTGTTCGACCGGGTGCAGAGCCTGGACGTAACCGGGCCGCTGGAGGTGTTCGCCGGGGCGAACAGCGTCGTCAGCGGGGCCATCAGCGGGGCCGCCGGCGGGGCCGGGGAGCGCGCCGCCTACGAGATCAGGACGGCCGGCGTGGGCGGCGGCCCGGTGCGGACCGGGAGCGGGCTGAAGATCGCGCCGGACCTCGACCTGCGCGACGTGCCGGCGCCGCACACGCTGATCGTGCCGGGCGGGCCGGGAACCCGGGAACCGGACCCGGAACTGGTCGGCTGGCTGCGCGGTCCCGGCGCGGACGCCGAGCGGATCGTGTCGGTCTGCACGGGGGCATTCCTGCTGGCCGAGGCGGGGCTGCTGGCCGGCCGGCAGGCCACCACGCACTGGGCGAACTGCGCCCGGCTGGCCGAGCGGTACCCCGACGTGACCGTGCGGCCGGAGCCGATCTTCGTCCGGGACGGGAACGTGGCCACCTCGGCCGGGGTCACCGCGGGCATCGACCTGGCGCTGACCCTGGTCGAGGACGACCACGGCCGGGAAGTCGCACTGAGCGTCGCCCGGCAGCTGGTGGTGTTCCTGCGCCGCCCGGGAAACCAGACCCAGTTCAGCACCCACCTGCACGCCCAGCTGGCCCAGCGGGAGCCGCTGCGCGACGTGCAGCACTGGATCGCCGAGCACCCCGGCGCCGACCTGTCGGTCGACGTGCTGGCCGAGCGGGCGCGGCTGTCGCCACGGCAGTTCGCGCGGGCGTTCGCGGCCGAGACCGGGATGCCGCCGGGCCGGTACGTGGACCGGGTGCGGCTGGAGGCCGCGCGGCGGCTGCTGGAAGACACCCACGACGGCGTCGAGCAGATCGCCCGGCGCTGCGGCTACCACACCCCCGAAGCCATGCGCCGGGCGTTCCAGCAGGCGCTGCACGTCTCCCCGGCCGAGTACCGGCGCCGTTTCTAGAAAGGAACCCCATGCAGATCGCTATCGTGCTGTTTCCCAAGGTCACCGTGCTCGACGCGATCGGGCCGTACCAGGTGCTGAACCACCTGCCCGGGGCCGACGTGGTGTTCGTGGCCGAACAGGCCAGGCCGGTCCGGGACGAATCCGGCTTCCTCGGCCTGGTCGCGGACGCCGCGCTGGGAGACGTGCCGCACCCGGACATGGTGCTGGTGCCGGGTGGCCCGGGCGCCGACGCCCTCACTGACGGGGGCCCGGTGACCGGCTGGCTGCAGGCGGTGGACGGGTCGACCACCTGGACGACGTCGGTCTGCACCGGGTCGCTGGTGCTGGCGGCGGCCGGGCTGCTGACCGGGCGGCGGGCCACCTCACACTGGCTGGCCATGGAGCAGCTGGCCCGGTTCGGCGCCGTGCCGGTCAGCGAGCGGGTGGTGTTCGACGGCAAGTACGTGACCGCGGCGGGCGTGTCGGCCGGGATCGACATGGGGCTGACGCTGGCCGGGCGGCTGGCCGGCGACGAGGTCGCGCAGGCCACCCAGCTGATGCTGGAGTACGACCCCCAGCCACCGTACGCGGCAGGCTCGCCGCGGACCGCGCCACCGGCCATCGTCGCCCGGATGCGGGGGGCCAGCCGGTTCCCGCAGCCGGCCAGCCCGGCGGTCACGAACTCCGCACCGTGACCTGCACGGACGGGTAGCCGGAGGCGCCATTTGGGATGGTTCCGGCCGAGACGGCAGTCTGGATGTAACCGGTCGCATCGGTGGCGCGGGCCTCGAGTTCGTGCGGGCCGGGCGGGGCGGACCAATCCCACACCCACTGCCGCCAGGTGTCGATGCCGGGCACCGCGGCCAGCCGGGCCTGGTGCCAGGGACCGCCGTCCACCCGTACCTCGACGGCGGCGATGCCCTTGTGCTGGGCCCAGGCCACCCCGGCGACCGCCGCCCGGCCGGGAGCCAGTGAGGCACCCGCGGCCGGCACGTCGATCCTGGACTCGGTCTTGATCGGGGCCTGCTGCGCCCAGCCGCGCTGCACCCAGAAGGCGCGGGCGGCCGCGAACGTGGTCACCTCGATATCGGTGACCCACTTGGTCGCGGACACGTATCCGTAAAGGCCGGGTACCACCATCCGGGCGGGGAAACCGTGCTCGATCGGCAGCGGGGTGCCGTTCATGGCCACCGCCAGCAGCGCGTCGCGGCCGTCGAGCACGACCGGCAGCGGGGTGCCGGAGGTGAACCCGTCGACCGAGGTGCACAGCAGCTGATCAGCTCCGGCCAGCGGCCGGGCCTGCCGGATCAGTCCGGCCAGGTCCGCGCCCAGCCAGCGGGCGTTGCCCGCGTAGGGGCCGCCGACCGGGTTGGAGACGCAGGTGAGCGTGACCAGGCCTCGGTCAGCGGGCGCCGCAGCAGGTCGGTGAACGTGAGGGTCACTTCCCGCTGCACCATTCCGTGGATCCGCAGCTGCCAGCTGGCCGGGGCGACCTGGGGCACGAGCAGGGCGGTGTCGACCCGGTAGAAGCTCTTGTCCGGGGTGACAAACGAGCTGAGCCCGTGGACGCGGAGGCTGCTGCCGCCCGGCAGCGGTGCCGCGGGGACCGCAGGCCGGGGGAACCGCAGTGCGTCCCGCGCCGCGGCGACGTCGTGTTCGCCGGCCAGATTGCGTCCGGCCAGGCTCCCGAGCGCGGCGACACCGGCCGCCGCGCCGCTGTAGGCCAGGAATCGCCGCCGCGCGGGCCAGCGTGATCGTTCCTGGCCGTCCGGCCCACCCCGGGCCGGGATCGGGTAGGCCGGCCCGGCCGGACCGCGGATCTGGTCGTGTACTGGCCGGGGTGCCCGGGCGTCCAGGCGTCGGCGGCCGGGGTGCCGCGGGCTGGGACCTCGGGCCCGGCGCAGCCGGGGGTGGAGCCGAGCGCGGCCGCCGCGCGGGCCAGGAAGGTCAGGGCGATCGCGCCGGCCACGGCGCCCGCCAGCGTGGGGACCACGTAGCCGACGGTGGCGGTAGGCCGGGTGAGGGCGGCGGCCAGGCCGAGGGCGGCGAAGACCGCGAGCCCACCCAGGCCAACCGCGATCCGGTGGACGGCCAGGATCCCGACTGCCACCGCGTACAGGGCCAGCAGCACGAGGATCCCGCCGAGCAGGACGGTCTTGTCGTCGGCGCCGAACGCGGAGACGGCGAAGTCCTTGACGCCGGGCGGGGCCAGGTCGATGGCGGCCTGACCAACCGCGAGCACCGGTGAGCTCTGCGGCACCCCGAGGCCGGCGGCGAACTGCGCCATTCCGATGGCGGCCCCGGCCGCGAGCACACCGGCGACCGCCCCGGCCAGCAGGCGCGGGGCTGGAGCCCGGTCGCCGGCCCCCGGGAAGAAGCGGTCATGTAAATAGATTGGCTCACCAACCTCGCTGAGTAGCATCGGGGGCCATGGCCGAGGCTGGGATCACTCGTCAGTTCAACGTCCGGGTTCCGCTGCGGGACGGGGTGACCCTCGCCGCCGACGTGGTGCTGCCGCCGGGGCGGTCGGCCCCGGCCCTGCTCATGCGGACCCCCTACGGGCGGGGCGGCGAACGGCAGTCCAACCGGGCCGAGCTGTACGCCAAGGCCGGGTACGCGTTCGTCACGATGGACGTGCGCGGCCGGGGCGACTCCGACGGCCGCTTCGAGCCGTACCGCAACGACGGGCCGGACGGGGCCGATGTCATCGGCTGGATCGCGGCCCAGGACTGGTGCGACGGCGCGGTCGCCACGTTCGGCGGCAGCTACCCGGGGCGGATCCAGTGGCTGACCGCGCTGCACCAGCCCCCGGCCCTGGCGGCGATGGTATGCCTGGTCACGCCCAGCGATCCGTTCGTGGAGTGGCCGACCGGGGTACCCGACCTGATGCACATCCACTGGTTCCGGATGACGGACGGCCGGGCCATGCAGTACACCGGCGACACCGACTGGATGAAGGTGTACGCCCACCGGCCGCTGCTGACGATGGACGAGGCGGCCGGGTTCGTCTCCGCCAACTGGCGGGAGGAGGTCCGGCACACCACCCTCGACGACTGGTGGGAGCCGGTCCGCTACCAGCACCGCATCGGCGAGGTCGACGTGCCGGTGCTGCACATCTCCGGCTGGTACGACGACGAGGAGATCGGCACCCCGGCCAACTTCGCGGCCATGACCGCGGCCGGGCGGGCGGGCCAGCGGCTGCTGATGGGGCCTTGGGGTCACGCGGTCAACACGACCCGCCAGCTCGGCGACATCGACTTCGGCCCGGACGCGCTGATCGACCTGGACGCCTACGTGCTGGCTTTCCTGGACGAGCACGTGCGCGGGAAAGCTCCGGAAAAGGTGCCGGATCCGGTGCGGATCTTCGTGATGGGCGCGGGCGAGTGGCGGGACGAGACCGCCTGGCCGCCCGCCGGGGCCGCCACCCACGTGTTCCACCTGGCCAGCGGCGGGCGCGCCAACAGCCGGTTCGGGGACGGGCGGCTGCAGCGCGAGCCGGTCGGTGAGCAGCAGCCGCCGGACGAGTGGCGGCACGACCCGGACCGGCCGGTGCCGTTCATCACCGGCGAGGGCAGCGGCCAGATCGGCGGCCCGGACGACTACCTAGGTGTGGAGGGCCGGGGCGACGTGCTCGTGTACAGCAGCGAACCGCTGGCCGAGCCGCTGGAGCTGATCGGCCCGGTGACGCTGGTGGCGCACGTGGCCACCTCGGCCGCGGACACCGACATCACGGCCAAGCTGATCGACGTGCACCCGAATGGCTTCGCCCAGCGGTTGTGCGACGGCCTGGTCCGGCTGCGGTACAGGAACGGGATGACCCGGGCCGAGCCGGTGACGCCGGGTGAGGTCTACGAGGTGCGCGTGGTCATGTGGGACACCTGCGTACGGCTGGAGGCCGGGCACCGGGTCCGGGTCGAGGTGGCCTCGTCGGCGTTCCCCAAGTACGACGTGAACCTGGGCACCGGCGGGGACATGTTCAGCGAGAGCGAGGGCGTGCAGGCCACCAACCGCATCTGGCATACCGTGGACCGGCCGTCCCGGCTCATCGTCAACGGCCGGGGCTGAGCCAGGGTCAGTCAGGCCGGGCTGTCGCGTACTGCGACGAGCGGGTGGCCCGGGCGGCCCGACACTGGACGCGACGCACTGCCGGGGGGAGTGTGATCACGAGGCGAGCGACGCGCAAGGAGGCGTGGGATGAGTGCCGTAAAAGACACAGCGTCCATTGACCACGTGCTGACCCAAGCGGTGGAGTCCGGAGCGGTGCCGCACGTGGTGGCGATCGCGGCCGACCGGGACGGCGTCATCTACCAGGGCGCGGCCGGGCCACGGGCGGTGGACGGGACCGACCCGGCCGACGCCGACACGGTGTTCCGGATCATGTCGATGACGAAAATGCCCTGCACGGTGCTGGCCCTGCAGGCGATGGAAAAGGGCACCCTGGACCTGAACGCCCCGGTCGTCAACTACTGCCCCGAGTTCGCCGAGGTGCAGGTGCTGACCGGCTTCGAGAACGGGGTGCCGCAACTGCGGCCGCCGGCCAGCCAAGCCACGGTCAAGCAGCTGATCACCCACACCTCGGGGCTGGGGTACTGGTTCTGGAACGGCGACCTGGTGGAGTGGGAGAAGATCTCCGGCATCCCCAACGTGGTGGCCGGGTCCCGGGCCTCGCTGCGGGCGCCGATGGTGGCCGACCCCGGCACCGCGTTCATCTACGGCATCAATATCGACTGGCTGGGCCAGGTGGTCGAGGCGGTGACCGGGCTGCCGCTGGACGTGGCCATGAAGCAGAACATCACCGGCCCGCTGGGCATGGACCACACCGCGTTCATCATGAACGACAGCGACCGGGCCAACTGCTCGCCGGTCCACATCAAGGGCGAAGACGGCCAGTGGGCCTCGATCGGCGAGATCCTCAACCAGGCACCGGAATACTACGCGGGCGGGCACGGGCTGTACGGGCCGCCGAGCGACTACATCAGGTTCGAGCGGGCGCTGCTGCGCGGCGGTGAACTCGACGGCGTGCGGATCCTGGAGCCGGAGACGGTGGCCAAGGCGTTCCGCAACCAGATCGGCGACCTGGACTTCCCGGCCGAGATCCGCACCGCCGACCCGGCCTCCAGCGGCACGTTCGCGCTCGGCCCCGGCTACAAGTGGGGTTACGGGCTGCTGCTCAACACCGAGGACATACCGGGCCGGCGGCGGGCCGGGAGCGGCTCGTGGGCCGGGCTGTGCAACACCCACTTCTGGGTGGACCGCATGTCCGGGATCTGCGCCTCGATCTACAGCAACTTCCTGCCGTTCATCACCCCCGAGGCGCTCAGCCTCTACGGCGACTTCGAGGAGGCGCTGTACGCGGCGCTCTAACGACCGGCGGCGGCCTGAGCGGCCTCGCGGGCACGGCGGAGGACCAGTTCGCGTTCGGGATCGTTGCGGGTCAACTCGGCCGCGCGCTCGAACGCGGACTGGGCCTCGGCGGCCCGGCCGAGCTTCATCAGCAGGTCACCGCGCACGCTGGCGAGCAGGTGGTAGTCGCGCAGGGCCGGCTCCCCCAGCAGCTGGTCGACCAGTTCCAGCCCGGCCTGCGGCCCGGCCGCCATCGACAGCGCGACGGCCCGGTTCAGCTCCACCACCGGGGAGGGCATGACCCGGGCGAGCGTGGTGTACAACTCGGTGATGCGCACCCAGTCGGTGTCCTCCGGCCGGAACGCCCGGGCGTGGCAGGCGGCGATCGCGGCCTGCAGCAGGCAGGGGCCGGGAGTGACGGCGAGCTGTTCGGACCGGGCCAGCGCGTCCAGGCCGCGGTTGATCAGCAGCCGGTCCCAGCGCGCCCGGTCCTGGTCGAGCAGGAGCACCGGCTGCCCGTCGGGGCCGGTCCGGGCGGGCAGCCGGGAGGACTGGATCTCCATCAGCGCGACCAGGCCGTGCACCTCGGATTCGGCCGGGGCCAGCTGGGCCAGCAGCCGGCCGAGGCGGAGCGCCTCGTGGCACAGGTCCGGGCGGGTCCAGTCCGGCCCGGCGGTGGCCGAGTAGCCCTCGTTGAAGATCAGGTACAGCGCCTCCAGCACCGACGACAGCCGGGCCGGCCGCTGGCGGCGATCGGGGGTCTCGAACGGCACCCGCGCCTGGGCCAGGGTCTTCTTGGCGCGCACGATGCGCTGGGCGATGGTCGGCTCGGGCACCAGGTAGGCGCGGGCGATCTCGGCCGTGGTCAGGCCGGCCAGCAGCCGCAACGTCAGCGCCACCCGGGCGGGTACGGCCAGCACCGGGTGGCAGGCGGTGAAGATCAGCCGCAGCATGTCGTCGTCGATCTCGTCGCCCGCCGCCAGTTCGGGATCGGGGCCGGCCGGCAGTCCGGCCGTCTGCAGGTCCCGGCCGAGCTGGTCGTACCGGTGCTCAAGCTCCCGGTTCCGGCGGAACAGGTCGATTGCCCGCCGCTTGGCCACGGTGGTCAGCCAGGCGCCGGGCCGGCCGGGCACCCCATCTCGCGGCCACTGTTCCAGCGCCGCGACCACGGCATCCTGGGCGAGCTCCTCGGCCAGGCCGACGTCGCCGGTGTACCGGGCGAGGGTGGCCACCACCCGGGCCCACTCCAGCCGGACCACGGTCTCCACGGTGGCCTGGTGAGCGGCGTTCGGGTCGGCATCGGGCACGCCACGATGACACCACCCCGTCCGGCCCGTGGGCAACCGGACGGGGTGGTGCCGTTACGCCACGGCCCGGCCGGGTCAGGGGCCGTAGACGGTGCGGATGGTGCTCTCGCCCGGGCCGGCCAGCGCGAGGAACCGCTTGGTCCACTCGACCGCCTCGTCCCGGTCGCGGCATTCCATCAGCGCCCAGCCGCCGATCAGTTCCTTGGCTTCGGCGAACGGGCCGTCGAGGACGGTGAAGTCGCTGCCGTCGTACTGCACCTTGACCGCCTCGCTCAGCGGCCCGACCCCGCCGGTGGCCAGCAGCACGCCAGCCTTGGTGGCCTCCTCGACGAACCTGCCCATCTCGGCCATCGCTTCCGGGGTGGGCGGGGTCATCGGGGCGTCGGGGTCACCCAGCGTGTATCCGAGATACTTCATGGTGCGCTCCTTGTCTGGTCCGGTTGTCTGCTCCGGCTTGCTTGCCGTGCTTGCCCTTGCGTCGAATGCCGCCCGGCCAGATCGACACGTCGCGAGAATTATTTTTCCGCACGCCCGGTTAGGTCCGGGGAACATGCGGACGGCTGCTAGCGTTTCCGATCGAGGCGGCATTGATGCCGCCTGTCCGCGGGCCCAGCGCCCGCCCGGTCGGTTGTGTGAGCAGTCCGCTGATGGGCGAACCCCATGTTCGCCGCGGTGGTTGACGTCTCTGACATGACGCGGCCCCCGAATCAGCGATGGAGTTCATGCATGCCTGACAACGCACGGCGCCGGCGCGCGCCTGCCCACCAGCCCGCCCAGCAGCCCGCCCGCAGCGGGCAGGAGGGCCGGCGCGGGCAGGACAGCCGCCGCGGACCCGACGCGACGCGGCGCGGCGGCCAGCCCGCCCGGCGCAACGGTCCCCGGCGCCCGCGTAACCACCCGGTCCGGCCGGCTCGCCGGCCCGGCCGGAACCGTACGCCGAGCTCGACCAGGCCCTGTCGGAAGCGGCGGCCCGGCCGGAGCCGGACACCCAGGACTTCGCCGAGCTGGGCCTGCCCGAGCGCCTGATCAAGGCGCTGGCCGCCCGCGAGATCGATGCCCCGTTCGCGATCCAGCGCCGGGCGCTCCCGGACGCGCTGGCGGGCCGGGACGTGCTCGGCCGCGCCCAGACCGGATCGGGCAAGACGCTCGCGTTCGGCCTGCCGCTGCTGGCCCGGCTGGCCAGTGACGGTGCCGGTGAGCCCGGACGGCGGCACACCAAGGCGCCGCGCGGCCTGGTGCTGGTGCCCACCCGGGAGCTGGCCCAGCAGGTGGCGGACGTGCTCGGGCCGCTCGGCCGGGCCATCGGCGTGACCGTGATGACCGTGTACGGCGGCGTGGCCTACACCCGGCAGATCAGCCGCCTGCGGGACGGCGTCGACCTGGTCGTGGCCACCCCCGGGCGGCTGATCGACCTGCTCGACCAGAACGCCTGCACGCTCGGCGAGGTCGAGATCACGGTGCTCGACGAGGCCGACCACATGGCCGACCTCGGGTTCCTGCCCGCGGTCACCCGCATCCTGGACGCGACGCCGGCGGGCGGGCAGCGGATGCTGTTCTCGGCCACGCTGGACCACCGCGTCGGCCAGCTCGTGACCAAGTACCTGAGCGACCCCGCGCTGCACGCGGTGGCGCCCCGGGAAGAGTCGGCGACCCTGGCCGAGCACCGGGTGCTCGTCCTGCCCAGCCACGAGGAGAAGCTGGCCGTCGCGATCAGGCTGGCCAGCCTGGCCCGGACCTTGTTCTTCGTCCGCACCAAGCACGGGGCGGACCGGCTGGCCCGGCAGCTGACCCGGGCCGGGGTGGGGGCCGAGGCCATTCACGGCAACCGCACGCAGAAGCAGCGGCAGCGGGCGCTGGACGCGTTCGCGCTGGGCCACCCGCGGGTGCTGGTCGCCACCGACGTGGCCGCCCGCGGCATCCACGTGGACGACGTCGAGCTGGTCGTGCACTTCGACCTGCCCAACGACCACAAGGACTACCTGCACCGGTCCGGGCGCACGGCCCGCGCCGGGGCGTCCGGCCTGGTCGTGACCCTGGCCGACGAGAGCCAGCTGCGCGAGCTGCAGCTGATGCACAGGGCCGCCGAGGTGACTGCCAGCCGTCACTACGCGGACGCCTCCCACCAGGTGGTGGCGGAGATCGCGACGACCGGCACCCCGGTGCCGCCTGCTCCGCCCGCTCCCCCGGCGCCGGCGCGGGACGGCGCCGGTGCTGGCCGGCCCGGCCGGGGTGGCCCGCGGGGCGGCCAGCGCGGTAACGGCCAGCGCGGGCAGGGTCCGCGGCGGCCACGGTCCGGTGAGGGCGGCAGCGCGGGTTCCGGGCGGCGCGGGCCGCGCCGGGGGAACCCGGCGCACACCAGCCGCACCCGGACGCCGCGGTCGGACGCCGCGTAGCCTGGCCTTGTGAGCGTGCCGTTCCCTGAGCCGACCGAGCCCGCCGCCTCGCGGGCCGAGGTGTTCCTGCGCTATCTGGACTTCTTCCGGGACCGGGTGGTGAGCAAGCTGCGCGGGCTGCCGCCGGCCGAGCTGCGCACCAGCCGGCTGATGTCCGGCTGGACCCCGATCGAGCTGATCAAGCACCTCCAGTACGTGGAGATGCGGTGGCTGGAATGGGGTTTCGAAGGCCAGGACCGGACCGGGGTGTGGGGCGACCGCCGGGACGGCCGCTGGTTCGTGGCCCCCGACGAGACGCTGGACTCGCTGGTCGACGCGCTGCAGGCGCAGGCCGCCCGCACCGGGGAGATCGTGACCGGGCACGACCTGGAGGAGACCGGGCAGCCCGGCGACCGGTGGGACGGCGAGAAGCCGCCGACGCTCGAGCGGGTGCTGTTCCACCTGGTGCAGGAGTACGCCCGGCACGTGGGCCAGCTGGACATCGTGAGCGAGATCGCGGGCGGCCCGGTCGGCGAATAAGCCTTCCGGAACCTTGGCGTTGGTCAGGCGGAGGAGGCCAGCGCCTCGCGGACCAGATCGGCCAGGCCGCGCGGCCACACCTTTTCGGTGGTGGTGTCGAGCTCGGCCAGCGTCCACCAGCGCCAGGCGGCGATGCGGTCGCTGGCGTGCATGGCCTCGACGCCACGGATCTCGCGCTCCGGCACGGTGGTCCTGGCCAGGTAGAGCCGTTCCCGCTGGCGGACCAGGCGGCCGCCGTACTCCATGGTCAGCTCCCGCCGGAGCACCTCATCGCCCAGCGGGATGTCGGTCCAGCCGGTCTCTTCGGCCAGCTCGCGCAGGGCACCGGCCCGGAAGTCCTCACCCTGGTTGAGTCCGCCGCCCGGGGTGGCCCAGTGGCTGCCATTGGGCGCCCCGTCGTCGTAACGCATGAGCAGTACCCGGCCGTCCGGGTCGAGCAGGATGACGCGGGCCGCAAGCCGCTCGGGCAGCATCCACCCAGTGTGCCAGGCCTGCCATTGGCTCGAAATGAGACCTGGGACACCCGCCTGCGGGGCCATCCTGGCTTGTTATGACGGACGAAAAGGCTGAGAACGAACAGAGTTTGACGGTGGGGCTGGAGCTGCCTTCGGCCCAGGTGCTGGCCGACCAGATCGCCACCATCCAGGATCTGCAGTTCGTCATGGAGTGCTGTAAACGCCTGCTGTCCGAGCTGGCCAGCCCGGAAGCAGAACGGGACCCGGTGATCCCGCAGGCGCTCTGGTCGGCCGCGCTGACCGCCTACGACCGCTCGTTCGCCAAGGGCAAGAAGTTCGGGCTGACCCCCGACGACGTGAAGGCGCTGCCGCTGGAAGGCCAGGTGGTGAAGTTCCACGAGTGGCTGGAGAACGAGCGGAACATCCTCGGCCGCCACCCCACCAACCCGTTCCTGGAAGCCCGGGTGGGCGCCGTGCTGGCCGACCCCGGACAGGGCGACCGTGAGGTCCGGGGGGTCACCGTGCTGTCCGCCAGCCACATCCTGGTCGACGGGGCCGGCGTGCGCCAGCTCGGCGCGATCGCGTCCGAGCTGGCCAAGCAGACCGCGGAGAAGGCCCAGAAGCAGGAGAGCGTCGTGGCGGCCGACGCCCAGGAGCTCGGCCTGGACAAGCTCTACACCATGACCCCGCTGCTGGTCGGCGCGCCCAGTGAAGACTCCGGGCCGTCGCCGGAGCCGGAGGCCGGGCCCGGGGAGGGCAGCGGCGGGTAGTGGCCGGCCAGCCAGTCGCGCAGCAGGGCCAGCCGCGCCTGGTTGTCGTCGTGGCCGGTGACGATCGGCGCGGAGTTGTAGGGGCTGGCGTCCGAGCTGCGCCGCAGCTTGACGTACAGGCCTGACGCGTCGATCGCGTAGCGCTCCATGTCGTCCTGGAGGGCACCGATCACGGTGATGTTCCGGTCCCGGCCGATCCGCTCGAACAGCGCCACCGCCTCGGTGCGGTGCTGCTTGCCGAGGTTGCGGCCCAGCTCGTCGAGGACCAGCAGCAGCGGCCGGTCGGTGCCGCCGGCCAGCGCGGCCGCGCAGACCAGTTTGACCGCCTTCTCGTCCATCTGGGCGGTGTTGCCCCGCAGGTTGTAGGGGGACATCCGCTGGCCCTCGGCCCGGCGCCACTTCGGGGTGACCGTCCAGCGCCAGGGCTTGTCCGGCTCGGCTGGCGGCTCCGGCTCGGGGAAGTCGAGCGTCGCGCCGTAGCCGCCGTACTCCTGGTCCAGCCGGTCGAACTGGGTCGCGACCTTCTTCAGCTTGGCCTTGATGCCCTCGGCGACCGAGGCGCGGTGGGCGGCGGCCGCCTGGGCGGCCTCCCGCAGGCCCTTGCGGGCCGCTTCCAGGTCGGCGCTGCGCTCGGCCCGCTGGCGGCTGATCCGCTGCCGCTGGTACTCGTCCTCCTGCTCGGTCTGGGCCAGGTAGGTGCGCAGCGACCGGTGCAGCACCGGGAACGCCTCGGCCGACCCTGCTGCTCCGCGGCTCCAGCGCACGTCCGCACGCAGCCCGGCGATCTCACGGGGGATCTCGTCCTCGGGCGTGCCCCGCGGGAAGCACCGGGTCAGCACCTCGTCGAGCTCGGCGCAGCAGGTCGTCGTCCACTCCTGCTCGCTCCACCGGTCCTGGTCACCCGGCAGCGCCAGCAGGTGGGCCCGGGCCTCGTCGACGGTGCCGCCGAACGCGGTCAGCCGGGCCTGTAGGTCGATCGCGGCCTGGCGGGTGGTCAGGCCGGCGCGGGCGGTGGCGTTGCGCTGCTGCTGGTCCTCCAGCCGGTCGGCGTCGGCCCGCAGCCGGTCGGCCTGCTGGGTGCGGGTCTGCACCGCGGCCAGCATCTCGGCGTGCTGCTGGCGGGCGGCGCGTACGGCCGGTTCCAGCTCGGCCCGCTGCCCGGCCAGGTCGCCGAGGCTCTCCCGCAGGCCCGCGATCTCCTGCCAGAGGTCTTCGGCCTGCTGGGCGGCGTTGGCGGCGGCGATCCGGCCGCGGGCCACGGCCAGCTGACGGCGGGCGTTCTGCACGGCCTGTTCGGCTTCGCGCAGGCGATCGGCGGCGGCCCTCACCCGGTCGCTGGCCTTCTCGACCCGGGCCGCGTGGCCGGTCAGCGGGCTCGCGAACCCGCCCGCGACCCAGACCCGGGCGGCCGTGTCGGTCGCCTCGGCCGGGTCGCCCGCGCGCCCGGCCAGGCTGGCCAGGAAGCCGGCGATCGGCAGGTCGGCGGCGGCGCTGGCGGGCAGGCCGGGGGCGTCGGGGGTGGCCTGGCCGGCGAGGACCAGCGTGGAGCCGGGCAGGTCGGTGAGCAGCTTGCGGGCCTGGCCGGCGTCGGCGCCGGCGACCACCACGGCTTCGCGGTAGGGGTAAAGGCGCGGCTCCCAGGCGGCCCGCTGGGCGGGCTCGAGCACCACGCTGTCCAGCAGCGGCATGGCCCGCAGGCCGGCCGCGCGGAGCCGCTGCAGCTGACCGGCGGCCAGGTCGTCGCCCTGCTCGGCGCCGGCCAGGGCACCCTCGGCGTCGGTCAGCTCGTGCTGGCGGGCCCCGCAGGCCTGCAACGCCTCCTCCAGCTTGGTGTTGGCCGCCGTCTCCTCGGCGGCGGCCTGGGCGGTGTCGCGGCCGTCGGCGGCGCGGCCGGCCTCCTGGAGGGCGGTGCGCTGGCGGGTCTTGTCCTCGATGTCGCGGACGGTGGTGCGCTCCTCGACCTCCAGCGCCCGATCACGCTCCGACATCTCCTTCCAGCGGCGTTCCCCGGCCGTGCAGTAACTCTCGAACGCCTCGTCGTTCTGCAGGTCACGGAGCTGCTCGCGCAGCCGGGCGGCCTGGGCGGCCCGCTCCTCCCACTCGGCCGCCAGGCGGCCGATCTCGCCGCCGATCCCGGCCAGCTCGTGCTCGCCGTCGATCACCAGCCGGGCGCAGCGGCCCTGCCACAGCGCGCCGGCCCGCTCGATCGCGGCCCGGGCCTGCGCCCGCTGGCCGATGCCGGTCTCGATGAGCCGGGCCTCGGCCTCCCATTGCTCCAGGTCGGCGCGGGCGCGCTGCTCCTCCTCGCGCCTTGTGTGCTCGGTGGTGCGGGACGCCCTTTCCTGTTCCATCTCCCGATCGACACCGGTGAGGGCGGCGATCGCGTCGAAGATCCGGGCGGGGCTGAGCTCGTTCAGCGGCTGGGCCAGCAGGTTCGCGGTGGCGCTGGCCCGCACCGAGGTGGACAGGAACGACACGCAGCGCACGTGACGGCCGTACAGCACCTCGCCGAGCCGGTTGGCGTGGATGTCGTGGCGGCCGTTGCGGCGGGGCAGCTCGGCCCACATCCCGTCGGCGGCCGCTACCCGGTCCGCGTCGCTGGCGGCGGCCGGGACGTACAGCTCGTGGGCCCAGCGCAGGTCGATGTAGGGGGCCTTGCGGTTGATCCGCAGCCACACGGTCAGCGCCGAGCTGGCCAGCACCTCTGAAGTGGCCGCGCCGTACTCGGTGAACACGCCGATCACGTAGCCGTGGTCGGCGTTGCCCCAGCGCCCGTCGGCGGCGGCGATCTCGGCGGTGAACAGCAGCTCGGCCGCGTCGGGGGCACCGCTGCTCCACCGCCACTGCTCGTCCCCCGACAGCAGGCTGATACCGGCGATGAACGAGGATTTGCCGGCCCCGTTGGAGTCCTTGGGACCCTGCCCGGCCACGGTGACCAGGCCGCCGGAGACCATCGGCACCGGGTGGGCGGACAGCCGGGAGATGTTGATCAGCTGGATGCCGGTCAGCACCCGGCCGCCCACCACATCGGTGCTGCCGGCCTGCACGTCGCCGCTGAATCGCGGGGCGTCCTCGGTCACTGCGCTGTCCTCTCGGTGGTGGCCGCGGGGGCGCGGCGGCGGCGGATCGCGGCGGCCAGCGGGGTGTCCGGCCCGGCCGCCAGGATCAGCTCCTCCTGCAGGCGGCGCCGGGCGGTCTCGGTCAGCCGGTGGAACTGCGGGCCGGGCAGGTAGGCGGTGTTCTGCGGCACCGTACCGGGCCGCAGCCGGGCCGGGACGACCCGGACCAGCCCGGCCGCCCGCAGCCGGCCGAGGCTCTGCCGCAGTTCACCGCGGGGGAGCTGCGTGCGGCGCTGCAGCTCCTCGATCGGGGTGGGGGTGCCGTCGACCCAGGAGTCGCCGGACAGCGTGCCCTCGGTGCGCGGGATCGCCACCGAATGGATCAGCACCAGCGTGAGCACGGCCCGGTCGGCCAGCGACAGCGGGTTGCCGCCGTCGGCTGTCAGCTGGGCAGCGACGTCGTCGCGGTAGCCCGACGTCCACTGACCGGGACCGGCCCGCACCAGGGTCCGGCCGATCAGGTGCAGCATCTCGGCCACGCTGCGCCGCAGGGTGGCGTCGCGCAGGCCGGCCGCGACCGCTTCCGGCACCGGCTCGGGGCTGTTCTCGACGGCGGCGAACGCGGCCAGGATCTCGTCCCGCTGCCGTTCCCCCAGGTCGGCCAGGACCGGCTCGAAGATCGTGGTCATGATTCGCGCTCCGGCGGGCCGGTCTGCTCCGGCGCGGCGCCGGGACCCGGCATCGAGCGCCAGAGCTGGCGCAGCGTGCTCAGGTCGCTGCCGCTCCACAGCGCGACCCGGGGCCCGAGCCGGATGGTGTCGGCGGCCTCGTCCCACAGCAGCCAGCCCGCCTGGTCCAGCCGGCGCAGCGCGGCCACCGCCGACCGCCGGTGTGCCAGCTCGTCGCGCGGCCCCGTCAGCTCGCCGAACACCGCCAGCACGGCGGCCGATCCGGCGCTCACCCCCGGCCAGATCGCCGCCAGCGGGTCCTCCCAGCAGCAGCGCAGCACCGCGGCCAGCAGCCGGGCGGTGTCGTTGGGCTGCTCCAGCAGAGGGCCCGCCAGGCCCAGCTCGGCCAGCACGCGGGCGTCGGCGGTCTCCGGGACCTGCGGCACCAGCCAGGCGCCATCCCCGGACGGTTCCGGCAGCCGCAGCAGGCCGGCGCGGGGGTGCCGGCCGGGACCCGGAGCGGGCCGCCGGCCCGGGCCCGCGCCCAGGCCAGCGCGGTGCCGTCGGGATCGCTCGGGCCGGTGGTGCTGGTGGGGTGGGTGTTGTTTTTGAGGGCCGCGGTGGCGGTCGGAGCCGTGGGGCCCTCCGGGCTTGCGGGGCCGGTCATGTGGCGTCCTGGACGCGGGTGAGGCGGCCGGGGGTGACCCAGGCGGGGCTGCCGGACTCGGCCACGTCCAGGCCTTCGGCCCAGGTCAGGGTGTAGGGCAGGGCCGGGTCGTGGTGGGCGGCGGTCAGCTGGGCCAGCGTCCGGCGGGCGGCCGCCCAGTCCGGGGCGACCCGCAGGACGTCCTCGATCCGGACGGACTCCCCGGCGCCGAGCAGCTCCTCGACCGCGGTCCGGATCGCGTCCTGGTCGGTGGACGCGGCGGTCTCGGCGGCGCTGTCGTTGTCGCCGGCGGGCCGGGGCGGCGGCATCCGGGCGGTGTCCGGGCGGCCGCCGCTCTCCACCGCCTCGGTCATCACCTGGGGGTCGAACCAGGGGGCGGGGGCGTCGAACACGAACCCGTCCAGCACCGCGCCGAGCCGATCGGTGCCGGCGGTGCGGGCGAACGTGCGCCACTCCTCGGCCGGCAGCAGGCCGAGCGCGCGGGTGGTGCCGGCCCGTTCGATCAGCCGGCCGGCGGCGGCGTCGATCGCGTCCCGGTAGGCGGCCAGCGCGGCCCGCAGCCACTGGCACTCGCGGTCCAGCGACGGCCAGCGCTCCAGCACGGTCGCGTGCACGTCCTCGGCCCGGCTGATGAGCGCCTCGTTGCCCCACAGGAGCTGGGCGTTCTCCCGCAGCTGAGCCACGTCGGCGCCGAGCGACATGATCGACAGCTCGTTGGCGATGAGCCGGAACACCTGGATCAGCCGCTCCACCGAGGCCCGGCCGTCGGCGTCGGTGGCGGCGGGCGCGGACACGTTCTCGTGCTCCATCGACAGCAGCTGGTGCAGCTCGGACTGGCCGCCCCGCTCGGCGATGCGGCGCAGGAACAGCAGCATGATGTACGGCGCGAAGGCGGCCCGGTAGTAACGCTCGTTGGGCCGCTCGAACACCTTGGTGACCGCGCCGTAGCCCTTCAGCACCTCGAACCGGCGGCTCACGGCGGCCTCGGGGAACGCCCGGCAGGCGTTGCGGACCTGCTCCTCGGTCAGCCCGTCGCTGCCGGAGGCGGCGAACGCGGACAGGATCGCCTCGTCCACGTCCAGCAGCTGCGGGGACAAGATCATCTTCTCGGCCTCGCGGGCCAGCACCGCGAACGCCTGCCGGTAGACCCGCAGCACGGCCGCCTCGCCCGCCAGGTCGTCCAGACCCTGCTGCACCACTGGTGCGCGGCCGTCGTCGGTCACGTTCCCCTCCCCCGTCAGGCCGTACTTCCCCGGACTCAAACCACTGACGTTAGCGCCTACGGGTGACAGCAAAGAGGCGGATGGCAACGATGGCCATCCGCCTGGATATAGGTGTGGTCAGCTGGGGCGCCGCCTGGGGGTGGCGCACCAGTGGTTGAAGCACGGGCGGCACAGCTTGGTCACCTGGTTGATGGCCGTGTAGGCGCCGCACCGGAAACAGTAACCGTCGTACATTCGGGGACCTTCGAGCAGTGGTTCTTCGTCCCTGGTATAGCGCGATGCCGGGTCAGGTATTCCCGCGGATCTCGCCGGTCTCGTCCTCCAGCCGGGCCCGCAGGAGCAGCGTGACCCAGGTGCGGTACGGCCGCCAGTTCTGGCTGAGTTTTTGCAGGTCAGCGCCGAACGGAGACGCGGGGAGCCGGTAGGCAAGGGCCACGGCCCGGCCCAGCCTCGTCTCGTGCCGCGGGATGCGGTCCGGCTCACCCGCGCCGCGCAGCAGCACCAGTTCGGCCGCGAACGGCCCGATCCCGGGTAGCCCGGTCAGGGTGGCCGTGGCGTGGACGCGCACCCCGGCGGTAATCCAGCTCCCCTCGGCCGGGAAGGCCAGTTCCAGCCGCTCGCCGCCCGCCTCGGTGTACCCGGCCGGGGTGAAACCCTCCAGGAACCGGGTGCTGGCGGCCAGCGAGAACGGCCCCTGCGCGGTCAGCCGGAACGTGGTCATGGCTGGCCCTCAGCCGTGCAGGGTGACGACGTAGCCGTCCGGGTCGGCGAAGGCGAACGTCCGGCCGAACGGGCCGTCGAATGGGGCGGTGACGATCGGCACCTCGTGCTTGGCCAGGTCGTCGTGCAGCTGATCGACATTTTCGGCCTTGAGCCAGAGGGCCACGCCCCAGCCGAGCCGGCTGGCCGCGTCCAGGTCCACGGCTGGCTCGCGGACCGCGAACGGGATCGGCTCGGTGGCGAACACCACCGCCCCGGGCGGCGCGGCCGGGGCGCGGGTCAGTCCCAGCCGTTCGGTGTAGAAACGGGCGGACGTCTCCAGGTCCCGTACCTGGAGCGCGACGAAGTCCGGACCGATGACAGCCATGGCATGTCTCCCCTTTTTGGATTAATATCAGGTAGGCTTACAACATATCAGTCAGACTTACATTGTCAAGGGAGGGCTGGGTGACCGACACCACCGAGCGGCCCGGGTGGCTGCTCAAACGGGCGCAGGACGCGCTCAACGCGGCGATGACCGCGGCGCTGCGCGAGCACGGCGCCACGCTGTCCGAGTACGCGGTGCTCACCGCGCTGGCCGAGGAGCCGGGGCTGTCCAACGCCGACCTGGCCCGGCGCGCGTTCGTCACCCCGCAGACCATGAATCAGGTGCTGCGCGAGCTGGAACACAGGGGCTGGGTCAGCCGCCATCCGCACCCGGGTCACGGGCGCATCCTGCAGGCCGAGCTGACCGCCGACGGCCGCCGGGTGCTGGGCGGCTGCCACCAGGCGGTGAGCGGGGTCGAGGAGCGGATGCTGGCCGGGCTGGACCCGGCCGGGCGCGAGCAGCTGGTCGCGGGCCTGAAGAGCTGTATCGCCGGGCTCAGCCGAGCGTGAACGGGTCGCGGGTCTGGCCGCTGAGCTCGACCCAGACCGACTTGTTCTCGGTGTAGGCGTTGACCGCGTCGATGCCGTTCTCGCGGCCCAGGCCGGAGGACTTGAAGCCGCCGAACGGGACGCTGGGCGCGACCACCCGGTAGGCGTTGATCCAGACGGTGCCCGCCTTGATCCGGGCCGCGACCCGGTGGGCCCGCCGCACGTCGTTGGTCCACACCGAGCCGGCCAGCCCGTACGGGGTGTCGTTGGCCAGCTTGACCGCCTCGTCCTCGCTGGTGAACGTGTAGGCCGACAGCACCGGCCCGAACACCTCCTCGCGGACCACGGTCGAGGCCGGGCCGACCCCGGTCAGCACGGTGGGCTGGACGAAGTAACCGCCCAGGCCCTGGTCGGCGGCGCCGCCGTAGGCGACGGTGGCGCCCTCGTCGACCGCGGTCTTCAGGTAGCCGAGGATCTTGCGGTACTGCGGGCCGTTGGCGACCGGGCCCATCTCGGTGTCCGGGTCGTTAGGGTCACCGAGCTTGATCCGCGACGCCCGCTCGGCCACCAGCCGGACCAGCTCGTCGTGCACGTCGGCGTGCACGACCAGCCGGGAACCGGCCATGCAGGTCTGCCCGGTGGCGGCGAACACGCCGGCCACGATGCCGTTGGCGGCGGCCTGGAGGTCGGCGTCGGCGAACACCACCTGCGGCGACTTGCCGCCCAGTTCCAGGGTGACCGGGTTGAGGTTCTCGGCGGCGGCGTGCGCGACCGCCCGCCCGGTGGCGGTCGACCCGGTGAACGCGACCTTGTCCACCCCCGGGTGCCGGGCCAGGGCAGCCCCGGTCTCCCGGGACAGGCCGGTGACCACGTTGACCACCCCCGGCGGGAAACCGGCCTGGTCGATCAATTCGGCGAAGCCCAGGGTGGAGGCGGGCGCGTGCTCGGACGGCTTGATCACCACCGCGCAGCCGGCCGCCAGGGCCGGGGCCAGCTTCCAGCTCATCAGCAGCAGCGGGGAGTTCCACGGGGTGATCGCGGCGACCACGCCGACCGGCTCGCGCCGGGTGTAGACGAGGTAGTTCGGGTTCGGCGACGGGATCTGGCGGCCCTCGAGCTTGTCGGCCAGGCCGGCGTAGTACTGGTACCAGCCGCCCAGCCCGTTGAGCTGGCCGATCATCTCCCGGTAGAGCTTGCCGGAGTCGTTGACCTCGAGCCGGGCCAGCCGGTCGGCGTTGACCGTGATCAGGTCGCCCAGCAGCCGCATCAGCCGGGACCGGCCGAACCCGGTCATCGAGCCCCACTCGCCGTCCAGCGCGGCCCGGCCGGCCTGCACGGCGGCGTCGACGTCTTCCGGGCCACCGTCCGGGATCACCGCCCACGGCTGACCGGTGTACGGGTTCTCCGACTCGAACGTCCGGCCGGAGATGGCGCCGGTCGCCTTCCCGCCGATCAGCATCCGGAACCGCTCGAGTTGCTCGCTCATCGGTGTCTCCTGCTCGCTTCGGAGGCGCGTGCCGCTGCCGACCACCTTGCTATTCACCCCCGGGGTCCCGGGTAGCGTCAAGCCATGCCCACTCCCCTGGTGCCGCCGGGCACACCGCTGACCGGCCGCTGGGTGCGGCTGGACCTGCTCGGCGAGGACAACCTGGACGAGCTGTACCCGGTGCTGGCCGACCCGGAGGTCTACCGCCAGGGCTACGTCATGCACCACCGGCCGGACTCCCTGGCCGACGCCCGCGACCTGGCCCGCCGGATCTTCCTGCGCGATCAGGGCCAGGCGGACGGACGGGGCGGCGGACGGACCGCGTACGCGATCCGGCTGGCGACCGGCAGCGAGCTGGGCGCGGCGGGCGCCCTGGTCGGCACCTCCGCGCTGGCCGAGGCCGACCTGCACAACGAGAGCATCCACCTGGGCTCGACCCTGTACGGGTCGCGCTGGTGGGGTACGCCGGTCAACGCCGAAGCCAAGCTGCTGCTGCTCGGGCACTGCTTCGAGGACTGCGGCTACGGCCGGGTCAGGATCCAGACCGACCAGCTCAACACCAGGTCTCAGGCGGCGATCGCGAAGCTGGGCGCCCAGCGCGAGGGCGTGCTGCGCCGGCACATGAAGCGGGAGGACGGAACGTTCCGCGACACGGTGGTGTTCAGTGTGCTAGCCGACGAGTGGCCCGGGGTCCGGGCCGGGCTGATGGAGCGCGTCGGCCAGGCCGAGACGGCACGGCGAGAGGGCTGACATGAAGATCGCGGTGATCGGGACGGGGCACATCGGCGGGACGCTGGGGGCCAAGTGGCAGGCGGCCGGGCACGAGGTGACCTACGGGTCGCGGCAGGCCGAGGGCCAGGCCGGCGGCGAGGGGCAGACCGGGCCGGGCGGGGCGCCGCTGCGGGCCATCGGTGACGCTCTGGCCGGGGCCGAGGTGGTGGTGTTCGCGGTGCCGGGCGGGGCGGTGGCCGAGGTGGCCGCCGGGCACGGGAAGGCGCTGGGCGGCAAGGTGGTGGTGGACGCCACCAACCGGATGGGGGCCGACCGCGCCGACAACCTGGACACGATCACCGGCGCCGCCCCGGACGCGAAGTACGTGCGGGCGTTCAACATCTACGGGTGGGAGAACTTCGCCGACCCGCAGCCGGGGACCACGCTGTTCTTCGCGGCCGACCCGGCCGCCCGGGCGGTGACTGAGGAACTGGTGCGCGCGGTCGGGCTGGAGCCTGCCTACGTGGGCGGCACCGACGCCACCGCGACCGTGAACGGCGTCGCCGCCCTGTGGTTCGCGCTGATGCGGGAGCGCGGCGAGCGCAGGCTGGCGCTAAAGCTGCTCGCTTGAGGCGCCGTCCCGCAGGTGGCCGGCGATCGCCTCGGCCACCGCGCCGGGGCGTTCGCGCGGGATGAAGTGGCCGGTGCCGGGCAGCTCGACCCGGTCGTAGGCGGCGGCGAACATGTCGGCGTTGCCGCGGCCGGCCGCGGCGATCTCACAGCCGTCGTCCAGGCCGTAGAGAAAGGTGGCCGGGACCTCGATGCGGGGCCACTGGTCGAGGCGGGCCTGGGCCTGCCGGTAACGGGGGCGGCCGGCCGCCGCCCCGGTGCCGTGCCGGTAGTAGTGCACCACCGCCTCGATGAACTGGGGGGTCTCGGTGCCGCGGAGCACCGCCCGCAGGTCGGCCTCGGCCAGGTAGAGCGACGGGGACCAGTCGGCCCAGCAGCGGCGGATGAACGCGGCCGGGTGCATGGCGAACCGCTCGGCGCCCGCGTCGGTGCACAGCCAGTACCGGTACCAGGCCCGTTCGGCCTCGGTGAACCGCTCGGCCGCGTTCAGGTGGTGCATGGGGCCGTAGGCGGTGGCCATGGTGACTACGGCCGCCACCCGCTCCGGGGCCAGCACCGCGGCCGCGTGCACGGTCCGGGCCCCCCAGTCGTGGCCGGCCAGCACCACCCGGTCCAGCCCGAGCCCGTCCAGCAGGTCGAGCAGGTCGGTGGCGAGCGCGGCGACCTGGGCGCCGCCGGCCTCGTCCCAGGCCTCCGGGCGGACCCGGCTGCCGCCGTAACCGCGCAGGAACGGGCGGATGACGCGCAGGCCCGGAGGCAGCCGCGGCACGACCTGCTCCCAGGTGGCGGGGATGTCCGGGAATCCGTGCACCAGCACCACCGGGGTCCCGGCCGGGTCGCCGTCCTCGAGGTACTCGAGCTCGGCGACCGGGGTATTGATCAGCGGCACCCGCCCACCCTAAACGCCCCCGCCCATCACAAACGAAGGGCCCGCCCCAGCCGGGACGGGCCCAACGCTGGCTCAGGCGGTTACCGGCCGCCGGCGGCCCGGGCCAGCTCCGGTACGAACGACGCGGCGTTGACGGTGCCGACACCGGAAGCCAGGTCGAAGGCCTTGGTGGCGCTGAAGCCCTTGATCGTGTACAGCTTCCCGTTCTGGGTGAACGAGACGGTGTTGTTGCCGGAGGTGACGTCCACGATGCCGGGGGCGTGGGCGGCTGACAGCTGGTACAGGGCCGGGTTGATCAGGCCCAGCGAGTGGCCGGCCACCTGGGCGGACAGGGCCACGATGCCGGAGAACAGCGGCGTCGCCTCGCTGGTGCCGCAGGTCGGGTACCAGCCCGCGGGCTGGCCGCCGAAGCTCTGGTAGATGTCTACCGCGCCGTTACAGGCCGCGCTCATCGAGATGTCCGGCTCGCCGCGGCTGTTGCCCACGACGTTCTTCACGCCGTCCTGGTAGGAGGGACGGGCAAAGAAGATGGACTTGCCACCGCCGCCGGCGATCGGGTTCGGGCCGTTGTTGCCGGCCACGAACCGGTTGGTCGCCTGGTCGTAGGTGTCGTTCCAGACGGTGTCGGGCGAGGTGTGGTTGCCGCCCGAGTCCAGGTGCAACTGGGTGCCGCCGACCGCGGTGACCAGCGGGTCACTGGGCGGCCAGGAGACCACCGGGTGCAGGTAGTAGGTGGTCTGGTCGAGGCCGACGTCGGCCACGCCGTCGTCACCGGAGGCGGCCAGCACGGTGACGTGGTGGGCGGCGGCGTTCTCGAACGCGGACCGCAGCGAGCCCAGCGTCTTCTCGCTGGGGAACGTCTGCTCGGTGGCCCCGAAGCTCTGGCTGATCACGTCGCCGAGGTGGTGGTTGACCACGTAGTTCTCGGCCTCGACGATCTGCGGGAAGCCGGTCACGCCCTCGGTCTCCGACACCGGGGTCTCGACCAGCAGGATGTTGGCGCCGGGGGCGATCGTGTGCGCGTACTCGACGTCCAGCGTGGTCTCACCGGCCCAGCCGACCATGTCCGCGTTGGTGGGATCGTAGGCCGGCACCGTGCCCGCGGGCTGGATGATGTTGAGGGAAGGCGGCGCCGGCAGGCTGAACGTCTTGTCGAACGTGGCCAGGTCGGCGTTGATCGTCGGCGAGCCGAACGAGTCGACGATGACGATCGTCCGGCCCCGGCCGGTCACGCCGCGCTGGTACAGCGGGTCCAGGTTGTAGGCGGCCTGGATCTGGCCCGGCTCGTAGCAGGCGACCGAGTAGGCGGACTCGCAGTCGGCTGTGGTCGGCGGCTGGCTGGCCGAATGCAGCGCGTGCAGGAATCCGGGCGCGCTGGCCTTCAGGGCCTGGCCCCCGTGGCTGGCCTGCGTGGCGCCGGACGTGGTACTGGCCGAGACGGCTGTCCCGGCCGAAACAACGGCGGCCGCGGCGGTCAGCGCGAATGCGCCTGCCGCCGCCGCGGCTCTCCGTGCCTTGCGCATGCGTCTCCCCCAACGATGAAAAGGACGTTGCGGCACGACACTAGCACTCAGTAACGAACTGCGATCAAGGTGTCATGGCGGGGAAAATGTGCGTTTTACCAATATTTTCCGAGGGCGGCCAGCTCGGGCACGAAATACTGCGCGTCGACCGTGCCGACCCCCGTCGCCAGGTCGTAACCCGGCTCGGCGTGATACCCGGTCACCGTGTGCAGCGCGTGGGCCTGGGTGAACGAGACGGTGTTGCTGCCCAGGGTGACATCGACGATGCCGCGGGCCCGCTGAGCTTCCAGCTGATAGAGGAACGGGTTGACCGGTCCGAGCGGATGCCCGGCCACCTGGCCGGCCAGCGCCACCACCCCGGCGAACAGCGGCGTCGCCTCGCTGGTGCCGCAGGTCGGGTACCAGCCGGCCGCCTGGCCGGGGAAGCTGCCGTAGACGTCGACCGCGCCGTCGCAGGCGGCGCTCATCGAGACGTCCGGCACCCCGCGCTGGTTTCCGACTACGTTCGCCACGTCGCCCTGGAAGGCGGGCCGGCCGAAATAGATGGACCGGCCGCCCCCGCTGGCGAGCGGGTCCGGGCCCGCGTCGCCGTCCAGGTACTCGTTGACGTTCCGGTTGTAGGTGTCGTTCCAGACCCGGTCGGGCGCGGTCCGGCCGCCGGCCGCGTTCAGGTGCAGCTGGGTGCCGCCCACCGCGGTGACCAGCGGGTCGCTGGCGGGCCAGGACGTCACCGGGAACCGGTAGTAGGTCGACTGGTCCGGGCCGACATCGGCCGCGCCGGCGTCGCCCGCCGCCGACAGCACGGTCACGTGGTGGAGCTCGGCGTTCTGGTAGGCCGAACGCAGCGAATCCAGCGTCTTCCGGCCGGGGAACGTCTGCTCGGTGGCCCCGAAGCTCTGGCTGATCACCCCGGCCAGGTGGTGGTCGATCACGTAGTTCTCGGCCTGCATGATCTGCGGGAACCCGGTCTCGCCCTCGGACTCGGCGACCGGCGTCTCCACCAGCAGGATGCGGGCTCGGGGCGCGATGACGTGGGCGTACTCGACGTCCAGGGTGGTCTCGGCCGCCCAGCCGACCATCTGGGCGTTGGCCTGCTGGTAGGCGGGCACCCGGCCGGCCGGCTGGATGATCTTCAGCGACGGCGGCGCGGGCAGCCTGGCCTCGTGGTCGAATACGGCCAGGTCGCGGCCGATGGCGGGCGAGCCGAACGAGTCGACCACGGCGATCGTGGTGCCCTGGCCACCGATGCCTGTCCGGTACAGCGCGGGCAGGCCGTAGGCGGTCTCGAGCTGGGCGGGCTGGTAGCAGGCCACGTGGTAGTTCTGCTCGCAGAAGGCGGTGGTGGGCGGGGCAGCGCTGCGGCGCCCGGCGTGCATGACGCCCGGGCCGACCGCGGTGGCCGGGCCGGGCGCGGTGGCCGGGCCGGGCGGGCTCGCGGTCCCGGCCGGGCTGGCGGCCCCGGCTGCGGCCATCGCGACGACGGTCAGCGCGCACGCCCCCGCGGCCAGGCCGGCCGTTCGCACCAGACGCATCTCATCCCCCATGAAAAAAGCGCTCACCGGAGTACGGAGAGTAGCGAAACGAGGGGGTATTAGCTACGAGGCGTAACGTGGCCTGGATCACGATCCGGTGTCGGTGCTTGCGGCCCATAAACGTCCAGAGACCGGGCAGGTGCGTAAGCTACCCGGTATTTATGTACCTATTCAAAAAAATAATAAGACGTTTTCCAATGGCACCGGCCGGATGGCGAAACAGGCCCCAGCGGCTGCCGGTCCACAATCGGCGGCCCGGTCCGGATACGCCGGAAGGCCGGGCGGTAGCCCGGCCTTCGGGGGCGGTAGGAACGGTCGTCTTAGCCGATGCCCCGGGTGGGGGCAGGCTTTACGAACCGCCAGGCAGGACCCGGCGCGCCGTCAGGCGCCGGGGTCCCACCGCTCGCGGCTTACAGTCGAATACGGCTACCAATAATGCCTGCGACCACCGACCGCGTGGCCGAGCGCACCCAGTAGCAGAAGGATCAGACCGATCACCAGGATGATGATGCCGATCGTCCACAGAATCGCGATTTTGAGCAAGAAGCCCACTATCAGGATGATGAGTCCCAAAATGATCATGACAACTCCTGTCGCCTCGGGCACTTTCACAGTCACAGTCGATTGCGTGCCAGAAGGCGTGTTCCCGTAGAAATCGAAGGGAAACGCAGGAGCCTGCATCGACTTTGATAACGGCCGCAGGAGTCAGGGCGGCTTTGACGGCTGCTTCCAGTATGCGCGCGGTCAGCGATCAGGCAAATCGGGCCGAGCGGCGGCGTCCTGCACGACCTCGGCGCACAGCACCGCGACCTTGCGCCGCTCGGACCGGGCCTGGGCCCGCAGCTGCTCGAACGCGGCCCGCGGGGTGATCCCGTGCCGCCCGACCAGCACCCCCTTGGCCTGCTCGATGATCCGCCGGGAGTCCAGCGCGCCCTGGAGCTGGGTGGCCAGCTCGGACTGCTGCTGGCCCTGCATCGTGCTGGCGATCAGCAGCGCGGCCAGGTCGGTGAAGGCCAGCAGGGCCAGCTCGCCCTCGGCCGACCAGGGACGGGACTGCTCGGAGACCACCGCCACGACGCCCACCGCGTCCTGGTTGTAGGGCAGCGGGCTGGCCAGCACGGCCCGCACCCGGCGGGACACCGCCGCCCCGCTGAACCTCGGCCAGCGGGTGTCGCTGGTCAGGTCCTCCGCGCCGACCAGTTGCTTGTCCTCGAAGGCGGCGATGCACGGGCCCTCGGAGTGCTCGATCTGCAGCTCCTCCAGGTGGGCGAGCCGGTCATCGGACGCCGCCACGCTGCGCAGCTGCTGCTCGGAGTCGGTCAGCATCAGGCCCGCGCCGTCCACGTCGAATATCGCGTGGGTGGTGTGCACGATCTCGTGCAGCGCGTCCTCGACCCGCATCTCACCGAAGCGGAACCGGCCCAGCTCGCCGAGGGCCGCCCGCACCTGGGCCAGGTCTGCTTTCACGGGACGACTTTAGCCAGGCTTTTTCCTGATTTCGGCCATCCGGGCAAGCCGAGCCGGTTCAATACGAGTCACCTCTCGCTCGTTCCACACGTTCAACCAATTTCACACACAGGAGCCCACCATGCGGTGACGGTGACCGCCACCGGCGGCTCGTTCGCCATCGACACCACCGGCACCGGGGACCACTCGCTCGACGCCACCGTCAGCTGGGTCTGTCCGTAACGGCGGGCTGCGGGCGCAGGCCCGGCAGCAGGGCGCGCAGCTCTTCCCAGGGGAACGGGGCCGGGGACGGCGCCGGGGTGCTGCCGCGCGGCCCCGTCGTGGCCGGGGGCAGCCGATCCGGGTCGAACAGCAGCGTGACGCCCCATTCGCGCAGCGTGCCGACGCTGCGGACGAAGACCGGGTGGGCGGCCAGCGCGGCGTTCGGCCAGGGCACCGCGATCATCGGCAGGCCGAGCCCGACCGCCTCGTTGAGCAGGCCCAGCGCCAGCGTGTCGCTGATGCCCTGGGCCCACTTGTTGATCGTGTTGAACGTGGCTGGCGCGACGACCAGGGCGTCCGGCGGCGGCAGGACGTCCGGCTCGGTGGGGCGCTTGTAGCGGGTGCGGACCGGGTGGCCGGTCAGCCCGGCCAGGTTCCCGTTGTCGATGAACTTGGTCCCGTCGGGGGTGGCGATCACGCACACGTCCCACCCCTGCGCCTGGGCGTCACGCACGAACGCGGGCAGGTGGCCGGCCGGGTAGGCGCCGCACGCGACGAGATAGAGCACGGGGCGCGAATCCTCGGGCACGGCGATCCTTCCGGTCCGACCTTCCGGTCTGACGTTCACAGGTAGCTGAGGGTTAGCACACTATTCCTGGTCACCCGGGACTGCTGACCGCGCCCGATCCTTGATGACATCGTTAATGAAATCTGAAAAACGCCACACAGAGGGGGGCGGCTGGGCGGTGCGGGCTGGTCAGGGGCAGGCGGCGAGGATGGCGTCGCTGACCTCGCTGGGGTGGCGGGCGCGGTCGAGGCCGGACGGGAGGCTGGCGGTCAGGTAGGCGACCGCCAGCCGGCGAGTGGGGTCGGCCCAGGCCACGCAGGCGTTGCTGCCGTTGTGGCCGAACGTCTCGCGGGCACTGCGCTCCCCCATCGGGTGGCTGGTGGCCCGGCCCGGCACCGGGCCGCCGAGCTGGAAGCCGTGGCCCGCTCGATGCTGCGGACCGAGCGCGCCCGCACGAGCCGGACCGCCGGCGCCAGCGGGCCCGCCGTCGTCTCCGCGACCATCGCTGCCGGCCGCTATCGGCGCAGGGCCTGGAGGCGGGCGCGAGTGGCCTCGGGCAGCGGCTTGAGCGCCTCGCGCAGGCTGACACCGGACAGCCGGGTGATGCGCGGCTCCAGCCAGGTGGCCACCAGATCCGGGCGTTTCCTGGCGGTCTCGCGCAGCACCCAGCCGATGGCCTTGCGGATGAAGAACTCCTTTTCCTCCAGCATCTGGTCGGCGTAGCCGGAGAATCGCTCGAAGTCACCGCCGCCGCGGCGCAGCGCCAGCATCAGCGACAGCAGCGCCGAGCGCCGGATCCAGAAGTCGGGGTCGGCCGCCCAGCGGTCCAGCACGTCGTTGAGCTCGGGGTACCGCTCGACCAGGGGGCCCATCAGGTCGCAGGTCAGGCTGTCGACCAGCGCCCAGCTGCGGGCCCCGCGCAGGATCTGCTCGAGCTGCGGCACGTCGGCCGGGCCGAGCAGGGCCGGGTGCTGGATCAGCAGCATCTGCGCCGCCATCCGGCACTCGTAGTGCGGACGGGCCCACAGGCCGGCGGCCAGCGCGGTCAGCTCGTCATGGCGCAGGCCCGGGTGGGCCCGGCTCCAGGTGCGGACGATGGCCCGGGCGGCGGGCACCCCGGCACCGAAGAACTCCAGGTCGCTCTTGAGGTAGGCCTTCTCCGCGACGGCCCGTTCGGGCCGGCCGGCGGCGCGCAGCTCGGCCGTGATCAGGTCGGCCGCCGCCCGGGCGGGTACGGGCGGCGAGGCGACCGGGCGCGCCGCTGTCTCTGCCATGACTCCAGGGTGGCACGGCGGCCGGGTGAAGTGTCTGGAGGCGGTGCGAGCGGTGTCGCGCAAGTGCGAACCCTCACGCACTTGCGCAGGGCAATAACATTTTTCCACGTATACGGGTGCAAGGACGGGACGACGGCCGGTAGCGTGAGCCTCATGGTCCGAGGCAGCGCGTCGAACCGTATCCCCGGTCAGCCAGGCGGAGCGCACAAGCGACCGGGTGACCGGCAGCGGGAAGTGCTGGCTCAATTCGAGGCGGCCATCGCCGGAATGGACACCCGCCAGATCCAGCTGGGCCTCAGGCAATTGCTTGGCCAGCCCCAGGGAGCCGACGCGGCCGGCCACCCCGACGTGGCGGAAGAGGCCGACGGGACTGACGGGGTCAGTGGTGCTGACGGGGCCGAGGATGCATCTGGTGCGGGCGGGGAGACAGCGGACGGGGAGACGCCGCACGGAGAGACAGCGCACGGGGAGACAGCGGACGGGGAGACAGCGGACGGAGGGACAGCGGACGGAGGGACGGCGGCGGCGCTGACCGGGGTGGGGGCGGTGACCTCATTCCGGGCGCGACCATGGATCGAGCTGGACGAGGTGCCGGTACCGGTCGCGCAGCTGCTGATCTCGGTGCGCACGCCCAGCGCCCGCCGGCAGCTGGAGCGGCTGATCGGCGACGCCGAGCTGCACCGGACCAACACGGTGGGCATCGCCACGATGGCGCGGATGGTGTGGCCGTACTCCTGGCTGCTGGACCGGGTGGGCGACAGCGGGATCAAGCTGACCGACGCTGGGCACCTGCCGCCGGCCGCGGTGGCGGCGGTGATCGACGAGCTGAACCTGGCCGCCAAGGGGATCGCACCGGTCAGCCGGGAAAACCAGGCGCCCCCGGTGGTCCAGCTGAGGGAGACCGCGCAGGCTACCGGGCTGGTGGAGAAGGACCGGGGCCGGCTGATGCTCACCACTCGCGGGGGCGAGCTGCGCCGCGACCCGGCCGCGTTGTGGTGGCACCTGGCCGAGCAGCTGCCGGTGCGCTCGGCCGTGGTCAGCGAACTCCAGCCCGGGATGATCCTGCTGGCGTGCGTGGCGGCCCGGTTCACCGACACCCTGGACGCCACGATCGCCCGGATGCTGACCGCGATCGGCTGGACGAAACCCGACGGGAGCCCGCTGACCGAGGCCGAGGCGGCCCGGGCCGCCAGCGGGACCCACGCGGTGCTGCGCCGGCTGGGGGCGGTGCCGAACGGCCCGGGCACCGGAGGCGTGCTGCTCCCGTCGCCGGAAGGGGCCGCGTTCGCCCGCGCCGCCCTCAGCTCCTGGCCGGGCGGCTGGCCGGGCGGCTGGCCGGGCGGGCCGCCCGCGCGCGGCTAGCGCCCGCGCCTTTCGTCCGCGGGCTCTGCCCCGGGCCGCCACAGCTCGCGCAGCAGCCAGGCGGCCGCCTTGGGCTGGCGGTCCCGGGTGAACACGCCCTTGTGGTTGCCACCCGGCCGGTGCACGGCCTGGGCGGTGGCGAAGTCGGCGAAGTTCCACACGTGCTCGCCGATCACCTCGGGAATGCGGCTGAACACCCGCAGCGACGCCGCGATCAGCGCCACCTGATACTCCTCGGACCACATGGTGGCCGGCAGCGCGTGCAGGCCGGCCAGCGCGTCGGCGCCGAACTCGGTGACCACGATCGGCTTGCCGTGCCGGGCCCAGGCGCGCAGTTCGTCCTCCAGGTCCTGCTCGGCGGCGGCCAGGTCGCCGGTGTCGGCGTACCAGCCGAAGTAGCGGTTCACGCAGATCAGGTCGAACAGGTCGCTCACCACGTCGGCCTCGGGGGGCGCGGTGGCCACGTTGGCGAAGCAGACCGGCCGGGTCGGGTCGAGCTCGCGGGCCGCCGCCACCAGCGGGGTGAAGTAGGGCCGGGCCGCCTGCTCGGCGGTGTCCGGCTCGTTCGCGATCGACCAGGCGATCACCGACGGGTGGTTGCGGTCACGGGCGATCAGCTCGGCGATCGCGGCCCGGTGGGCGGCCGCGGCGGCCGGGCCGATCCGGTCCGGCGCGAACGTGCGGGCGCCCGGGTCGCCCATGTGCCCGAGGCTCAGGTGCAGGCCGACGGCCGGGGTCTCGCCGATGACCAGCAGACCCTGGCGGTCGGCGTAGTCGAGCACCTCCTCGGCGTACGGGTAGTGCGAGGTGCGGAAGGAGTTCGCGCCGATCCACTTGAGCAGCGCGAAGTCGCGGACCAGCCTTGTGTCGTCGTGTCCCTTGCCGCGCAGCGGACCGTCCTCGTGCATGCCGAACCCGCGTAGCTGGACCGGCTCGCCGTTGAGCAGCAGCCGGTCCCCGGCCACCCGGACCGTGCGGATGCCGGCCGGCAGCGAGTACTCGTCCTCGCCGTGGGTCAGGTCCAGCCGGTACAGGTACGGGTCACTGGGCTGCCAGGGCCGGGCCGACGGCACCGCCAGCACCCCGGCCGGCCCGGAGGCGCGGGCCACCACCGCGCCGTCCGCGTCCCGGAGGACGGCCGAGGTCAGCGCGGAACCGTAGGCGCCGCGGTCGTCGACCACCTCGGCCTGGTAGCGCACCAGGCCCTGGCCGGAGCCCGGGTCGAAGTCGGTCCGCACCACCACGCCGTCGATGAAGCTGAGCGGGGTGCTGTACAGCCAGACCGACCGGTGCAGCCCGGCGTAGTTGTAGAAGTCGTGGAAGTAGCGCTGGGTGCGATGGCCGCCGGGGCGGGCCGAGATCACCCCGGGCGGGATCGTGTCCATGGTCAGTTCGTTGCCGACCCGGACCGTGACCCGGAGCGGCTCGCCGAACGTGACCAACCGGGTGACGTCGGCTTCGAACGGCGTGTAGCCACCCCGGTGGTCGGCGACCTTTTCGTTTCCGGACCAGATCGTGCCGTGGTGGGTGGCCGCGTCGCAGCGGAGGACGATGCGGCGGCCCTCCCAGGAGCCGGGCACCCACACGTCCCGCTGGTACCAGACGTCGCCCACGTAGTCCCGCTCGCCGGGGTCGGTGACGAGATCGTTATAGCTCGCCGGGACCGGCATTTCCCGGTGGCCGGGCAGCGGCCGGGACCACCAGCGCGCGGCCACACCCTCGGCAGACGGGTCGAACCGGAACCGCCACAGTCCGTCCAGCCGGAGGTACTCGCGGCTGCTGCTCTGCCGTGGTGTGAGCACCAAAGACCACTCCCGGTCTTGACACGTGACTTAGGACACGCCTTAAATCAGACCATAAATTTAGACCTAACGCCTCACAGAAGAGGTACTGCCTGTGCGTATAACCCGTGTTTCCGCCGCTGCCGCGGCCGCCGCCTCGGTGTGCGTGCTCGCGGCCGCGTGCGGCGGCGGATCGTCGACCGGCGGAACCAGTGGCGGTTCCGGCTCGACCAAAAACGCCACAATCACCTACTGGGCCAGCAACCAGGGCGCGAGCCTGCAGGCCGACTACGCCACGCTCAACCCCGAGCTCACGAAGTTCAAGCAGCAGACCGGCATCACCGTGAAGTTGCAGGTCATCGGCTGGGCCGACCTGCTCAACCGCATCCTCGCGGCGACCACCTCGGGCCAGGGCCCTGACGTGGTCAACATCGGCAACACCTGGTCCGCCTCGCTGCAGGCGACCGGCGCGTTCCTGCCGTTCGACAGCAACACGATCAGCCAGGTCGGCGGCCAGGGCAAGTTCCTGGCCTCAGCCATGGGCTCGACCGGTGCGGCGGGCAAGACGCCGACCGCGGTGCCGATCTACTCGCTGGCCTACGCGCTGTACTACAACAAGGCCGAGTTCAAGGCGGCCGGGATCGCCAGCCCGCCGACCACCTGGGACCAGTTTGTGGCCGACGGCAAGAAGCTGACCCACGGCAACCAGTACGGCATGGCCATCGAGGGCTCGAACCCCTCGGAGAACATCCACAACATCTTCGTGCTGTCCAAGCAGAAGGGCGGCAGCTTCTTCGACGCCAAGGGCAACCCGACCTTCACCACCCCGGCCAACGTCGCGGCCGTGCAGCAGTTCGTCAACTTCATGGCCGCCGACAAGATCGCCAACCCCGGTGACGCGGAGTACGACCAGAACCAGTCGCTGTCCGACTTCGCCAAGGGCAAGGCGGCCATGCTGCTGTGGCAGGCGGCCGGCACCACGCTCAAGGCGGACGGCATGGCCCCCGACGCCTACGGGGTCGCGGCCCCGCCGGTCGAGTCGGGCACGCCGAGCGCGTCGAACCCGGACTCGATGGTGGCCGGGATCAACATCGCGGTGTTCAAGGGCTCCAAGAACCAGGCGGCCGCGCTCAAGTTCGTCAAGTTCATGACCAGCCAGTCCGAGTCGACCCTGCTGAACGGCAAGTACGGCTCGATCCCGCCGGTCAAGGCCGCGCTGTCGGCCAGCCCGCCGGCCAACCAGGAGCAGACCGTGCTGCGCAACGTGCTCAGCAACAGCGCGGTGGCCCTGCCCCAGGTCCCGAAGGAAGCCCAGTTCGAGACCACCGTCGGCGCCGCCGTGAAGAACCTGTTCGCGGACGCGGCGGCGGGCAAGCCGGTCAGCGCGGCCACCGTCAAGCAGCAACTGTCCACCGCCCAGCAGCAGATGCAGGGCTAGGCGGCTACGTGACGGTCAGCATCCGCCACGACGCGCCCTCGGCCGGTTCTGACACCGGCCGGGGGCGCGACCCCGCGCGCGGGGACCGTTCGGGCCGGCGGTGGCAGCGGATCCGCAAGGGCGGCCTGCCGTACCTGTTCCTGCTGCCCGCGCTGCTGCTCGAGCTGCTCATCCACTTCATCCCGATGATCTTCGGGATCCTGATCAGCTTCAAGCAGCTGACGCTGTTCTTCATCCGGAACTGGCAGGGCGCGCCCTGGGCCGGCTGGTCCAACTACCACATCGCCGTGGACATCCACGAGGCGATCGGCAAGGCGCTGCTGCACTCGTTCGTGGTGACCTGCCTGTTCACCGTGCTCGCGGTCGGCTTGTCCTGGCTGTTCGGCACGGTGGCGGCGATCTTGACCCAGGACACCTTCCGGGGCCGGGCGGTGCTGCGGACGATCTTCCTCACGCCGTTCGCGCTACCGGTCTACGCCTCGGTCATCATCTGGGCGTTCATGTTCCAGTACAACAACGGCCTGGTGAACCAGCTGCTGCACAGCACCCTGGGCATCACCAGCAAGCCGTCGTTCTGGCTGATCGGCCACAACAGCTTCTTCGCGCTGGTCATCATCTCGATCTGGCGCAACTGGCCGTTCGCTTTCTTGTGCGTGATGGCCGGGCTGCAGGGCATCCCGCACGACCTCTACGAGGCCTCGGCCATCGACGGGGCCGGCATCTGGCAGCAGATCAGGAAGATCACCATGCCGTCGCTGCGGGCGGTCAACCAGGTGCTGGTGCTGGTGCTGTTCCTGTGGACATTCAACGACTTCACCACGCCGTTCGTGCTGTTCGGCTCGTCCGCGCCGAGCCCCGCCGACGTGATCTCCATCCACATCTACCAGGCCTCGTTCGTCACCTGGAACTTCGGCGAAGGCTCGGCCATGTCCGTGCTGATGCTGCTGTTCCTGCTGGTGGTGACCGCCGCGTACCTGCTCATCACCTCCCGCCGGAGAAACTCGGAGGCCAGCAATGGCTAAGCGCCGCGGCTTGATGGCGCCGCCGCCGTCCTTTCTGTGGACCCGGCGGATCGTGCTGACCCTGCTGGCGCTGTTCGCACTGGTGCCGGTGTACGTGATGATCAGCAGCTCGGTGAAGCCGCTGCAGGACGTGACCAGCACGTTCCGGTGGATCCCGTCGCCGCTCACCTTCGCCCCGTACCACGACATCTGGTACACGGTGCCGCTCGCCCGGTACTTCCTGAACTCGCTGATTGTGTCCGCGTCGGCGGCGGTCCTGTCGGTGGCGGTGGCGGTGTTCGCGGCCTACGCGGTGAGCCGGCACGGCTTCCGGGGCAAGCGGGTCTTCACCACCGCCGTGCTGTCCACCCAGATGTTCCCGGGCATCTTGTTCGCGCTGCCGCTGTTCCTGATCTTCGTCAGCATCGGCAACGCCACCGGGATCCCGCTGTTCGGCTCCCGGGGCGGGCTGATCATCACCTACCTGACGTTCTCGCTGCCGTTCGCGATCTGGATGCTGACCGGCTACTTCGAGTCGGTGCCGAAGGCGCTGGACGAGGCGGCCCTGGTCGACGGCTGCGGGCCGGTCCGCGCGCTGTTCCGGGTGGTGATCCCGGCCGCCATCCCCGGCATCGTCGCGGTGACCATCTACGCGTTCATGACCGCCTGGGGTGAGGTGCTGTTCGCCTCGGTGATGACCACCAACGCCACCCGCACCCTGGCGGTCGGGCTGGCGGACTACTCCACCGAGAACAACGTGTACTGGAACCAGATCATGGCCGCGTCGCTGGTGGTCAGCGTGCCGGTGGTGGCGGGCTTCCTGCTCATGCAGCGCTACCTGGTGGCCGGGCTGACGTCCGGCGCCGTGAAGTAGTGGCCTTTTCTTCAAAGCTTCTTCACAAGCAGAGACATTTTCTTCTTCATCAGAAAGGCGGTCGATGGACGACCTCAGCGTGTTCCCCGACGGCTTCACCTGGGGCGTAGCGACCTCGGCGTACCAGATCGAGGGGGCGGTGGCCGAGGACGGCCGGAGCCCGTCGATCTGGGACACGTTCTCCCATACCCCGGGCAAGGTGGCCGGCGGGGACACCGGGGACACCGCCTGCGACAGCTACCACCGCTGGCCCGAGGACCTCGGGCTGATGAAGGAGCTCGGCGTCGGCGCCTACCGCTTCTCGATCGCCTGGCCGCGGGTCGTGCCGGGCGGGCGCGGGCCGGTGAACCAGGCCGGGCTTGACCACTACGACCGGCTGGTGGACGCGCTGCTGGCCGCGGGCATCACCCCCTATCCCACCTTGTACCACTGGGACCTGCCGCAGACCCTGCAGGACAAGGGCGGCTGGGCGGCCCGCGACACCGCCGCCGCGCTGGCCGACTACGCGACGGTGGTGGCGAGCCGGCTGGGTGACCGGGCGACGAACTGGGTCACGGTCAACGAGCCACGCTGCGCGGCCTGGATCGGCCACCTGGAAGGACGGCACGCCCCTGGGCTGGCTGACATCGATGTCGCCGTGCCCGCCTCGTTCCACCTGCTGCTCGGCCACGGGCTGGCCGCCCAAGCGGTGCGAGCGGCCGCCCCCGGGGCCCGGGTCGGCCTGGTCAACGTGCTGCACACCTGCGAGCCCGCCTCCGGCCGGGCCGAGGACATCGCAGCCACCGCGCGCTTCGACGGGCACGTCAACCGCTGGTGGCTCGACCCCATCCACGGCCGCGGCTTCCCGGCCGACATGCAGCGCGTGTACGGCGTGGACCTGCCGGAACGGCCCGGCGACCTGGCCACCATCGCCACCCCGCTGGACTTCCTGGGCGCCAACTACTACTCCCCCACGGTGATCGCCGACCACCCCGGCGGCCCGGTGCCGTACGCCCGGGAGGTGCCGCCGGCCGCCGGCCCGGACGGTGGGCCGGACAGCGTGCCGCGGACCATGCTGGGCTGGGAGATCCGCGCGGCCGGGCTGGAGCAGGTGCTGGTCCGGCTGAGCGAGGAGTACGGCGCCCGCGAGGTGTACGTCACCGAGAACGGGTCGGCCTGGCCGGACCAGCCCGGGCCGGACGGGCGGCTGCACGACAGCGGGCGGGTCCGCTACCTGGAGGAGCACCTGGCCGCCTGCGGCCGGGCGGTCCGCCGGGGCGTGCCGCTGGCCGGCTACTTCGCCTGGTCGCTGCTGGACAACTTCGAGTGGGACTACGGGTACGAGGCGCGGTTCGGCCTGGTGTACGTGGACTATCCGACCCAGCAGCGGCTGATGAAGGACAGCGGCCGACGGTACGCCGGCATCATCGCCGCGCACCGCCAGCAAGCTGAGCAACCCGTTTCTCCGGCCACTTAATATAAGAACTGACCTAACCGGGACGGCGGTTGGCCTGCGCCTGTGCGAAGGGAAATCCATGCCTGAACGACGGCGATGGACAGTGCGTGACCTGCGCCGGGACAACCGCTCGGTGCTTCTCTGGTCGCTCTACTTCGACCAGCCGTGCAGCCGCCAGGACCTGTCCGAGGCGAGCGGGCTCAGCTCGGCCTCGGTCAGCAACGTCATCCGCGAGCTGATCGCCGAGGGCATCGTGGTCGAGGCTGGCTCGGTCGACTCCGACGGCGGGCGCCCCCGGGTGCTGCTGCGGATCAACCCCGACTACGGCTACGTGATCGGCGTCGACGTGGGCGAGACCCGGGTCCGGGCCGAGCTGTTCGACCTGACCATGACCCTGCGGGCCAACGCGGACTATCCGTTCGAGCCACGCGAGCACGGCGTGGACGTGGTGGTCGAGCGCATCCTGGCCTGCTTGCGGACCGTGCTGGCCGCCAGCGAGGTGCCGCCCGAGGCGATCCTCGGGGTCGGCATCGGCGTGCCCGGGGTGGTCGAGCACGGCCCCGAGGCGCTGCTGTTCGCGCAGACCTACGGCTGGGACGCGGTCCCGCTGGAGCGGCTGCTGCGGGGCGGCACCGACCTGCCGCTGTACATCGAGAACGGCGCGAACACGCTGGGCCAGGCCGAGTTGTGGTTCGGCGCCGGCCAGGGCGCCCGGCACGGGGTGGTCTGCCTGATCGGCTCCGGGGTGGGCGCATCGATCATCGGCCACGGCGTGTCCGAACGGGCCGGCAGCTCCAGCGGCACCGAGTGGGGCCACACCACGATCATGGTCGGCGGCCGGGAGTGCCGCTGCGGGTCGCTGGGCTGCCTCGAGGCCTACGTGGGGGCCGAGGCGATCCTGGACAGGTACAGCCAGTCCGGTGGGCCATCGCTGCCGGACGGCGACGAGGAATCCATGCTGGCCGCGCTGGTCGACCTGGCCGAAACCTCGCCCGAGGCCGCGCACGTGCTGGACGAGACCGCGCTGTACCTGGGGGCGGGCATCGCCGACCTGATCAACCTGTTCAGCCCCGACCAGATCATCCTGGGTGGCTGGGCCGGGCTGCTGCTCGGCCGGCGGCTGCTGCCGGCGATCCGGTCCTCGGCCCACGAGCACGCCCTCAGCCACGCGTTCGCCGAGACCACCATCACCGTCGGCCGGATCGGACCGGACGCGGTCGCCCGGGGCGCGGCCACGCTGCCGATCCAGGCATTCCTGAACGGGAGCGCGGTGCCGGCCGGTCGCCGCGGGGACATCGCCGACCGGGGCACCGTCGCGGGCCACGCGGGCTGAGCCTGTCGCGGGCTGCGCGGGCGAGTCTTTCGCCGGGAGTTTCAGCTGGGTGGGGCGTCGTGACCGTTTGCGCCTGAATATCTTGATCTACGACGCTGCCTGAGGGCGATGCCCTATCGTTATCCGCCGAGACGTGGTGAGCGCGGGGCTTCCAGGTGTCTCGTGATACTGCTGCGCCTTGGGCTGATTTTCGCAGCCCGGTAGCGGCGTCCGGGACGGCCACGGATCGTCGACGGACGACGATACGAGGTGGACAGATGCCGACGGGACGCTCGCCGCACCGCAGCCCGAGACCGCGCGACGAGTCGCGGGGGCTGTTCGCCCGGTCACGTTACTGGTGGGTGCTGGCGGCGGTCCCGGTGGTGGCGGCCGGGGCCGGCCTGTACACGGCGATGGCGCCCAGTGGCGGCGGCGCCGCTACGCAGGCCCAGGAGCACGTGACGATGACGCGCCCGTCGCATTCGGCGGCGGCCGCGCCCAACTCGGCGACCGACGCCCAGACCTCATCGCAGTGCAGCGTGGCCGGGGCGGCCAGCACCGGGTCGGGCTCGTCGGCCGCCTGCTCGGTCGGGGCCATGGGGATCGCCCACATGCCCGGCGGCGGCTCGAAGAAGCCGCACCCGAAGGCGCCGGCCACTTCGCCGCCGGCTTCTGCTTCGGGGGCTGGTTCGGGGTCGCGGCCGGGCTCGTCCGGGCCGTCGTCCACGCCCAGCGGGCAATCCTCGGGCGGCGGCGGTGACCAGCAGGGCGAGCCCGCCGACGAGGTGCTGGCGCTGATCAACCAGGCGCGCAGCCAGGCCGGGCTGCCCGCCCTGGCGTTCTCGTCCGGCCTGGACCAGAGCGCGTCGGCGCACAACTTGGCCATGGCGGCCGGCTGCGGCCTGTCCCACCAGTGCCCCGGTGAGCCCGCCATCGGTGACCGCGAGACCGCGGCCGGCGTGCACTGGACCGCGGCCGGCGAGAACATCGGCGAGGAAGGCCCGGTCTCCGACACCACCTCGGCCATCGCCCAGGCCGCGGTGGCCCTCACCCAGGACATGCTCAACGAGCAGCCCCCCAACGACGGCCACAGGAAGAACATCCTGTCGACCTCGTACGCCCACATCGGCATCGCGGTGTACCGCGACAGCAAGGGCACGGTCTGGCTCACCCAGGACTTCTCCAACTAGGCGGCCCTGGGCCGAGGGCCACCGTGCGGCTGGTGCGGCGCCGGGCCGCGTCTCCCCGGTCATGATCCATCGCTCGGTTGCGTTGTCAGTGAATAGCGCTGAGAACGTAACCCGGCGATTGATCTTGAGACTCCTGTGACTGGAGCTTCGGTGAGGCACGCCACGGCGGGGGCGCCTTGCCGCGCGGCTTCAGAAGACGCCGGGGATCAGGCGTTTGTGGTGGGCGGCGAAGTCGGCGTAGTCGGCGCCCAGGGAGTCGCGGAGCTGGCGCTCCTCGACGCGGATGCGGATGGTGAGGCCGGCGCCCGCGAGTACCGCCGCGGCCAGCAGGCTCCAGACGTCGCCGCAGGCCAGGGCGTAGCCAGCGACGCCCAGGGCCAGCCCGGTGTAGGACGGGTGGCGCACGAACCGGTACGGGCCGGTGGTCACCACCGTGTGCCCGGACTGGATGCGGATCGAGTACTGGAAGAACCGGCCGAGCGTGATGATCGCCCAGGCGCGGATGGCCACGCAGGCCACGATCATGGTCAGGCCGGCCGCGACCGGCCAGATCCGGCCGCCCGGCCAGAGCAGGCCACCGCGGCGGCCCAGCACCTGGGCGGCGATCACCGACGCGGCGACGGTGACGTACATGAGCACGTAGGTCGGGTCCCGGGTCAGCGTCGGGCCCCGGCCCGCGCGCAGCCACTGGCGGACGTTCATCACGGCCTCGAACAGCCACCAGGCCGCCGACGTGGCGATGAGAGCGTCCTGGGCCGGGCCGGCCGTGAAGACGAGCGGTTCCGTCACCGGCTCATTACAGCACCGCCGGCCGCACCTGGGGCGCGGCCGGCGGTGTGAACGTGCAAGCCTCTGGTTGGTACAGCGCCGCTACTGCAGCGGGACGACCTGCTCGGCCTGCGGGCCTCGGTTGCCCTGGCCGATCGAGAACTCTACTCGCTGGTTCTCCTGCAGGCTGCGGTAGCCCTCGGACTGGATGGCGGAAAAGTGCACGAAGACGTCGGCTCCGCCGTCGTCCGGTGCGATGAAGCCATAGCCCTTGTCAGCGTTGAACCACTTGACGGTTCCTTCTGCCATTCCCAATCTCTCCTACAACGATCTTCGAGGTCCACTTGTGTGTCCCCGGGCTGTTGCGACCGCCCGCCTCGCAGTAAGAGCCCTGGGCGCCCGCTGTCAGAATTCGCAGGCACGGTAACCGGACAACGAACTTCGACGACAACCACGGCTATTTAACACCATGCGGTGCGTCAATGCGGCCGGACGCCGCACGCGCGGCATCCAGCACCCGCATCACCCCGAGCGTGTCAGCCAGCGACATCAGGGGAGATTCGGTCAGCCCGGCCCGCAGGCAGCGGGCGACTTCGGCGGCCTCGTAGGTGAATCCGTGCCCGTGCAGGGCGATCTCCCTGGTCCGCGGCTCACCGTCGGCCGGGACCAGCGTGTAGCTCTCCGGCCGGTAGAACGATGAGCTGAACGGCGCCCCCACGGTGATGGTGCCGCCGGTGCCGGTGATCACAGCTACCGCCGGTGACGTCGACCACAACCCGCAGTGGTACAGGCCCACCGCGCCGCCCGGGTACCGGGCGACCACCGCGGTGTTGGCGTCCACGCCGGTGGGCCCGGCGCTGCTCACGGCCTCGATCTCATCGGGCGGGCCGAGCAGCATCGAACCGAACGAGATCGGGTAGACCCCAATGTCGAGCAGCGCTCCCCCGGCCTGGGCCGGGTTCCACAGCCGGTTGCCGGTGTCATAGACGGCCGCCTCGGCCAGGTCGGCGACGACCGCGGTGACCCGGCCGATGGCGCCCCCGCGCACCAGCTCGGTCACCTCCCGCACGATCGGGTTGAACCGCGTCCACATGGCCTCCATGGCGAACAGCTGCTTGCTGGTGGCCAGCGCGATGAGCTGCGCGGTCTGGGCGGCGGTGACCGTGAACGGCTTCTCCACCAGCACCGGGCGGCCCGCCTCGAGGCACAGCCGGGCGGCGTCGTAGTGCTCGGAGTGCGGCGTGGCCACGTAGATCACGTCCAGGCTGTCGTCGGCGGCCAGGGCCGCGTAGGTGCCGTAGGACTTCTCCATCCCGTAGTCGGCCGCGAACTGATGGGCCCGGCCGCTGGACCGGGAGCCGACCGCCGCGGGCACCTGGTCGGCCAGCAGCAGGAGGTCTTCGGTGAACGTGCGGGCGATGCGGCCCGCGCCGAGGATGCCCCAGCGGATCGGGGACTGTTCTTTGTCGACGTGCGCCTCAACCGTCATGCCCTGAGCGTAACCACCGGGTGATCCGGACACGCGGACACGATACGGTTACGGCGATGAGTGAGCCTGTGTCCAAAGAGATCGACGACCGCCCCGTGGTGGCCGTGGCCAACCGGCTGCCGGTGCAGCACGGCGAGCACGGCTGGGAACTGTCCCCGGGGGGCCTGGTCACCGCGCTGCGGCCGGTGATGTCCACCCACTCGGGCGCCTGGGTGGGCTGGGACGGCGGCACCAAGGGCATGCCGTCCAACCTGCCGGACTCCGGGGTCCGGCTGCTGCCGATCGGCCTGTCGTCGAACCAGGTCCGCAACTACTACTACGGCTTCTCCAACGCGACGCTGTGGCCGCTGCTGCACTACGCGATCGAGAAGCCCCGGTTCGAGCGGGCCTGGTGGCAGAACTATCGGGACGTGAACGGAATCTTCGCCAACCAGGCGCTGGACGCGCTGGAGGAGTACCCGGACGCGATCGCCTGGGTGCACGACTACCAGCTGATGCTGGTCCCCCGGCTCATCCGGGAGCGGCGGCCGGAGCAGCCGATCGGCTTCTTCCTGCACGTGCCATGGCCGTCGCCGGACATCTTCGCCCGGCTGCCCTGGCGGGAGCAGATCCTGACCGGGCTGCTCGGGGCGGACGTGGTCTCGTTCCACACCGAGCACTACCGGAGCAACTTCGTGCGGGCCTGCGCGCGGCTGCTGTCCGGCTCGGGCATCGAGGTGCGCGGGAGCACGATCGCGCTGCCGGACGGCCGGCTGGTGGAGACCACGGCCGCCCCGATCTCGATCGACGTGGCCGACTTCACCAAGCACGCCACCGAGCCCGAGACCAGCGCCGAGGTGGACAGCCTGCGCGAGCAGTTCGCCGGCCGGACGCTGCTGCTCGGGGTGGACCGGCTGGACTACACCAAGGGCATCGTGGAGCGGCTGCTGGCCGTGGAAATGATGCTGGAACGCAACCCGGACCTGCGGACCAGCCTGGCCTTCCTGCAGGTGGCCGTGCCGAGCCGGGACAATGTGCGGGAGTACCGGCAGCTGCGGGCCTCGGTGGAGCAGCACATCGGCCGGATCAACGGGCGGTTCACCCAGCCGGGCAACGACGTGCCGGTGCACTACCTGTACCGGGGGCTTGCCCAGCAGCAGCTCGCGGCGTACTACGCCATGGCCGACGCCCTGCTGGTCACGCCGCTGATCGACGGGATGAACCTGGTCTGCAAGGAGTACGTCACGGTCCAGCAGGCCCGTAACTCCAGCGGACTGCTGGTGCTCAGCGAGTTCACCGGCGCGGCCGAGGAACTGCCCCAGGCCGTGCTGTGCAACCCGTTCGACGTCGAGGGCCTTTCTTACCGGATCGAGCAGGCCCTCCGGCTGCCGGCCGAGGCGCGGCGTGCCGCCATCTCCGACATGGCCTCCTACGTCCGCAAGCACGACGTGCACCGCTGGGTGGCCGAGCAGCTGGCCGACATCGCCGCCCGGGGCGGCAAGCATTCTTGACCCGCCCGGCTCATTTATTTTCTGATGAAAAAGGATTACCGGCCGCGGATGGACTGGTAGGCCGCGAGCGATTCGTTGCGCGCCGTGGCGTGGTCCACGATCCGCTCCGGGTAACCGTCCGGCAGTCCCTCCTTACGCTCCCACGGCTCGTGGATCTCCTTGCCGGTCAGTTCGCCGAGCTCGGGTACGTAGCGGCGGATGTAGTCGCCGTCGGGGTCGAACTTCTCGCCCTGGGTGACCGGGTTGAAGATGCGGAAGTAGGGGGTTGCGTCGGTGCCGGTGCCCGCCGTCCACTGCCAGCCGTGCTGGTTGCTGGCCAGGTCACCGTCGACCAGATGCCGCATGAAGTGCCGGGCGCCGTGCGTCCACTCGATGTGCAGGTCCTTGACCAGGAACGACGCCACGATCATGCGGAGCCGGTTGTGCATCCAGCCCTCGGCCAGCAACTGGCGCATGCCGGCGTCCACGATCGGGTAGCCGGTCCGCCCCTGCGCCCAGGCGGTGAACGCCTCGTCCGCGTGCTGGCCCGACGCGTACGGCATTTTGGCCATCTGCGGCAGGAAGTACTCGCGGGCGCTGTCCGGCCAGAAGTGCAGCACGGCCGCGTAGAACTCGCGCCAGGCGATTTCCTTGCGGTAGGCCGAGTCGCCGCCGCCGAGGCCGGCCAGGATCGTCCGCGGGTGGATCGAGCCCCACTTCAGGTAGGGCGACATCCGCGAGGTGTGGTTGAGGTCGGGGCGGTCCCGTTCGGCGTCGTAGCCGCTCAGGTGGCCGCGGCGGAACCGGCGCCAGGCGGCCAGCGCCGCCTGCTCCCCCGCCTCCGGCAGGGTCAGGCCGGACGGCAGGTCCGGGTCCTGGGGGATGCCGGTGCCGTCCAGGGTCTGCCACTCGGTGCTGCCCGGTGACTTGGCCGGCGCCCGCCAGCCGTGCTCGGACCAGGCCTTGTAGAACGGGGTGTACACCTTGAACGGGGTGCCGTCGCCCTTGGTGATCCGGCCCGGGGCGATCGCGTACGGGGACCCGGTGCGGACCAGCGGCACCTCGCCCAGCGCTTCTTCGACCCGCTCGTCGCGGGCCTTGCCGTACGGGCCGAAGTCGGCGCTGATGTGCACCGAGGACGCGCCCGCCTCTTTGGCCACGGCCGGCACCACGTTCTCGGGCTTGCCCAGGCGGACGGCCAGCCCGCCGCCGTGCTCGCGCAGCTGCTCGTCGAGGGCGCGCAGGGTCCGGTACATGAACGCCACCCGCGGCGCGCCGGACGGCTTGCGCAGCGCGTCGTCGAGCACGAACAGCGCGGTCACGGGCCCCTCGTCGGCGGCCGCCAGCAGCGCCGGGTGGTCACCCAGCCGCAGATCCCGGCGGAACCACAGCACAGCTGACATCAGCTCGGCTCCCCTCCGTGTGGTGTGAAGCTAGCTGACTTCCCCATTCAGGGTCGGGCATACCTGAAGGTCAGCGCATGATCTCGATCAGCAGCACCCAGGTGTTGACCAGGCCATCAGGCGGCCGCGACCTGGTAGCGGGAACCTACGCTGGTCTGTAGCCAGGCGTCCGGCAGGACCCGCTGGAGCGCGTGCTGGGCCTTCCAGCCGGTGCAGTGCCCGGGCACGATCAGGGCCGGGGCCAGCTCGGTGAGCGCGGCCACGGTGGGCTCGATGATCGGCTCGAAGGCCGGCCCGCTCAGGTGGAAGCCGCCGATCAGCGCGGCCAGCCGGTCCACCCCGGTGAGCCGCCGCGCCTGCCGGGCGATGTTGACCACCCCGGCGTGCCCGCACCCGGTGACCACGACCAGGCCCTGACCACGGACGTTGACGACCAGCGCCTGGTCGTCGATGACGGCGGCGTCGTGGCGCCACTCGGTGCCGTCCCAGGCCTGGTGCGGGGGTGGCATGCCGCGCTCGAACTCGGTCGTCCGGTCCACCTCACCGGTGATCAGGATGCTGCCGCCGGCCAGCAGCGACGGCTGGCGGCGCTCGATGACACCGAAGCCCTCCTGCTCCAACGCGGATCGCGACAGCGTCGGCATCTCGAACGGCGGAGCCCCGGGCGGGGCCAGCCGCCGCCGGGTCCAGACGGCCGGGTGCAAGGTCAGCGGCAGGCCGGACCGGCCGCGCAGCCGGGCCAGTCCGGGGAAGCCGCCCGCGTGGTCGAAGTGGCCGTGGCTGAGCACCACGCCCTGCACGTCGCCCAGGCCGACCTCGAGGAACCCGGCGTTGACGGCCAGCCCGTCCGGCGACACACCGGTGTCGAACAGCACGGTGGTGGACTGGTCGCCCCGGCGGGCGGTGACCAGCGCGGAGAAGCCGTGCTCGGCCCGCAGGCCGGCCATCGTCTCACCCCCGGTGAACTGGGGCGCGGGGACCCGGCCGGTGCTCCCGAGCGACGGCCGGGTGACCGGGCCGCCGGACGGGAGCAGCGCGTCGAACACGTTGTCCACCAGCGTGGTGATCGTGACCTCGTCCACCTCGGGCAGGGTCACCGGGTCGACGGCCGGCCCTCGGCCGGCCGGGGCGCGGTCAGGGCGGCGTCGGCGGCGGTGGTTCTCGAGTCATCGCACACCAGGCTGACCGTAGTTGTTCAGCCGGGGCAAGGCTACAGGGGCAGCCGTGAGAAGATCTCCGCGACCGAGGGAGGCACGCATGTTCGACGACCGCTGGGCGGCGCTGGAGGAGCGGGAGATCCGACGGCGCGGGCGGCGCATCCCGGCCGGACGGCCCGGCGAGCGGCCGCGGCCGGACCAGCCGGCCGGCACCGACCTGCTGCCGCAGATCAAGCACATCGTGGTGCTGATGATGGAGAACCACTCCTACGACAACTACCTGGGCACGCTGAAGGACCGCGGCGACGGGCTGCCCGCTGGCGACGCGGCCGACAACCCGCGGCGCAACGGCCCGCCGGTCGCACCCCACCACCTACCGGGCACCAGCCAGGTCAAGGACAACCCGACGCAGAGCTGGCACGGCGCGCACCAGCAGTGGAACCAGGGCCGGAACGACGGGTTCGTGCGGAGCAGCGAGGAACTGTCGCCGGGCGATCCGACCCTCGCGATGGGTTACTGGACCGAGGACGACCTGCCCTTCTACCACGGCCTGGCGCGGACGTTCCCGCTGGCCGACCGGTGGTTCTCGTCCTGCCTGGGACCGACGTTCCCGAACCGCCGGTTCATGATCGCGGGCACCGCCAACGGGCTGATCGACGACCTGCCGTGGGACATCCTCGATTTCCCGGCCGCTGGCACCATCTTCGACGTGCTGACCAGGAACGGCATCAGCTGGTTCAACTACCACAACGTCCGGCCGGCCCGGGTCCTGCTCAAGCGGGCGCTCGGCCAGAACGGGCTGCGGGCCGCCCGCAGCGTGGCCCGGATCGGCCGCTGGTTCCCGCGGATGACCAAACGGGTCCAGGGCAACAAGCAGTTCACCGCCGACCTGTACCCGCTCGGCATCGCCGGCTGCGTCCGGCACCTGCGGCGGACCAAGCAGTTCTTTGCCGACGCGGACGCGGGGACGCTGCCCGGGTTCTGCGTCGTCGACCCGGACTTCGACGTCTTCTCCGAGGAGAACCCGCAGGACATCCGCAAGGGTGAGAGCTTCGCGGCCGAGGTCATCAACCGCGTCATGCACGGCAAGGGCTGGCCGCACACCCTGCTGATCTGGGTCTACGACGAGGGTGGCGGCTACTACGACCACGTGCCGCCGCCGGAGGCGGTGCCGCCGGACGACGTGCCCGCCCACAACCCGCTGCTGGCGGCGCCCGGGTGGGTCAAGCTGCTGCTGCGGCCGGTGCTCGGTTCCTACCTGCGCAAGATCAGGACCGAGGACGAGGGGCCGGACAGCTACGACCGGCTCGGCTTCCGGGTGCCCGCGGTCATCGTCTCCCCGTACGCCCGGCCGGACTTCGTCACCAGCACGGTGTTCGACCACACGTCGATCCTCAAGCTGGTCGAGCAGAAGTGGAACCTGCCCGCGCTGACCCGGCGGGACGCGGCCGCCGAGTCGCCGCTGGAGGCGCTGGACCTGGACGGCCCGCCCGGCTTCGCGACGCCGCCGGAACTGCCGGAGCCGAGCATGCAGTGGGGCGACTGGGAGCAGGAGCGGGCCGCCCGGACCCACCGCGGCCGACGGTCCCGGCCCCGCGGCAAATCCCGGGCCCGGCGCTGACGCGGCCGACGGCTACGTCACTCCGGCGGCAGCGGTGAGCCGGGCTGTTCGGGCTCGGGCGGGAACGCCTCGCCGGCCTCGGAGCCGGACTCGGGCGGGAACGCCTCGCCCGCCTCGGAGCCGGACTCGGGCGGGAACGCCTCGCCCGCCTCGGAGCCGGACTCGGGCGGGAACGCCTCGCCGGCCTCGGAGCTGCGCTCGGGCGGGAACGCCTCGCCAGCCTCGGAGCCGGACTCGGGCGGGAGCGGTGATTGGTCGGTCATCGGGTCCTCCAGCAGGCCTCGGCAATGTGGTCTCCTGCCCCAGTCTCCACCCGGTTAACGGGTTGTGTCAGGCCCCCGGTCGTTGGTAGGAACGCGGCATGCTGCGTGGTGAGCTGGTGGGCCTGCGGGCCCGGCAGGACGACGACATCCCGGTGCTGGAGGCTGAGCTGCACGCCGACGTGCTGACCTGGTCCCGCTCGGACAACCGGCCGTGGCGGCCGCTGCCGCCGGGGTCCGACCAGTCGCCGTACCGGGTGCGCGACTCGCGGGGCGATCCGGCCGTTTTCTCCGTGGTCGAGCTGGCCAGCGACGAACTGGCGGGCGACGCGGTGCTGTGGAACGTCGACCCGCACAACCGGGAGGCGCACGTCGGCCTGTCGCTGCGGCCGGCGTTCCGCGGCCGGGGCCTCGGCACCGACGTGGTGCGGGTGCTGTGCCGGTACGGTTTCGAGCTCCGCGGCCTGCACCGGCTGCAGGTCGAGACGCTGGCCGACAACGAGGCCATGCTCCGGTCGGCGGCCCAGGCCGGGTTCACGCGGGAGGGCGTGCGGCGCCAGGCGGGCTGGGTCAACGGCGAGTTCGTGGACGAGGTGATCCTCGGCCAGCTCGCCGACGAGTGGTTCAGCTAGGGCTCGGCCGGGCGGTCAGGGCCCGGTCAGACCGACGAGCGGGGCTGGGACTTGACCGTCTCGGCCAGGGCTTCCATGGCCGAGACCGCGCCCAGCAGCGCTTCGGCGACGTCGGCGGGCAGCTGTTCCAGGCATTCGGCCAGGACCTGGGTGCGGTGGTCGCGGATGCGGCCGTGCACCCCGACGCCGGCCGGGGTGACCTCAACCCGGGCCGCGCGCAGGTCGCTGGGGTCGGGCAGCCGCCGGATCAGGCCTTTCTCGTCCAGCTTGCGGACCACCCGGGACAGCATGGTCGGGTTCAGGCCCTCCAGGCTGGCCAGCTCGGCCAGCCCGAGCGGTCCCCGGTTGCGGACCAGGCCCAGCACCGAGTACTGGGTAGGGGTCAGGCCCTCGTCGGTCGAGGTGTCGTTGAGCTGACGGGCGAGCCTGCTGATGACGGCCCGCAGCCGCGTCACCCGGTCGGCGTCCATCGGGCCTCCACCCCAGCGTAGGTAGCTGATCGATTTCATTGTCCAGGATCCGGCCTTGTCCTGATCCAGCTTGCTTGCTTGTCGGCAAGCAATTAGCGTTAGCATATGTGAACGAGGTTACGGCGAACGCACCGGTCGAGACGGTGCCGGATGACGCCGGAACCCCCACCGCGCGGCGGAACCTGATCTTCGCGATCGTCTCGATCGGCCTGTTCATGGTCTCGGTCGACCAGACCATCGTGGCCACCGCGCTGACCGCCATCCAGAAAGAACTGCACACGCAGATCAACTGGAGCAGCTGGACGATCACGATCTACTCCCTGGGCCAGGTCGTGGCCATGCCGATGGCGGGCAAGCTCAGCGACATGTTCGGCCGCAAGCGGGTGTTCCTGATCGCGGTCGCGGTGTTCACCGTCGCCTCGCTGTGCTGCGGCTTCGCCGGCAACATCTACCTGCTGCTGATCTCCCGGGCCATCCAGGCCCTGGGCGGCGGGGCGTTCATGCCGTCGGCCACCGGGATCGTCGCCGACCACTTCGGCGACCAGCGCGACCGGGCGGTCGGCATGTTCACCTCGATCTTCCCCATCGGCGGCATCGTCGGCCCGATCATCGGCGGCATCTTCGTCAGCTACTGGTCCTGGCGGGGCATCTTCCTGGTCAACGTGCCGATCGGCGTCGCGCTGATCGGGCTGGTGATCAAGTTCATCCCGGCCAACTCCGAGCGCGTGTCCCGCCGGATCGACGTGCGCGGCATCATCATCTTGACCGTGCTGATCCTGTCGGCGATGTTCGGCATCACCTACCTGGGCACCGGCCAGGTGACGCTGTACAGCCCGGTGTTCCTGGGCTGCGAGGCGGTCGCGCTGGTGGCCGGCTGGGTGTTCATCCGGCACTCGAAGCGGGACCCGGCCCCATTCGTGCCGTTCGCCCTGCTGCGCGGGCGCGGGTTCGGCGTGATGAACATGATCAACCTGATCTACGGCGCGGCGGTGATCGGCTTCGCCGCGCTGGTCCCGCTCTACGCGCAGGAGCGATACCACATCGCGCCGCTGGGCGCGGGCACGCTGCTCACTGCCCGGGCGGTGGGCATGATCTCGGTGGCCAGCCTGGCCGTGTTCACCATGCGCCGCACCGGTTACCGGCTGCCGATGATCGGCGGCTTCACGATCCTGGCGGCCGGGCTGGGCATGATGGCCCTGCCCGCCCCGATCTCGCCCTACGTCTGGCTGGCGATCGGGGCGGCGATCACCGGCTGCGGCATGGGGCTGTCGGTGCCCTCCACCAACAACGCCAGCCTGCAACTGGCCCCGGATCAGGTGGCGGCGATCGCCGGCCTGCGCGGAATGTTCCGGCAGGCCGGCTCGATCATCGCGGTCTCCGTGGTCACCGCCATCATCGCCCGCAGCCACGACCCCGGCTTGGTGCAGGCGCACGTGTTCGTGGTGTTCGCGCTGCTGATGCTGGCGTTGCTGCCGGTGGTGTGGTTTCTCGTGCCTGAACACCGCGGCAGCTGGTGAGGCTCCTGGCTGGTACGACGTTTTCGCTGGCAGGGGCGGGTCAGCTGGCGAGGAACTCCAGCAGGGCCGGGTTGACCACCTCGGGGAACGTCCAGCCGATGTTGTGCGGGCCGCCCTCCACCGGGATCAGCTTCAGCCCGTTGACCAGCTCGGGCAGCCGTTCGGCGGTGTTCTCGAACGGCAGCACCCGGTCCTCGGTGCCGTGCAGCACCAGCATGGGCACGTCGATCTTGGGCAGGTCGGCCCGGAAGTCGGTCAGCCAGGTGTCGACGCAGGCGTAGCTCGCGTAGGGCGACGCGGCCGCGGCCACGTTGAACGAGGCCTGCACGGCCTGATCGCTGATCTTGGCCGGGCCGAGCTTGTCGATGTTGTAGAAGTCGTGGAAAAAGTCTTTGAAGTAGGCGTACCGGTCGGCCACGATGGCCGACTTGATGCCCTCGAACACCGAGTCGGGCACACCCTTGGGGTTGTCGTCGGCCAGCTTCAGGTACGGCGGGATCGCGCCCAGCAGCACGGCCTTGCGGACCCGGGCCGAGCCGTGAGTGCCCAGGTAGCGGGTGACCTCACCGGTGCCCATGGAGAACCCGACGAGGTTGATGTCGGTCAGGGCGAGGTGCTCGATCACCGCGTTGAGGTCGGCGGTGAAGGTGTCGTAGTCGTAACCGACGGTCGGCTGGCTGGAGTTGCCGAAGCCGCGGCGGTCGTAGGCGACGACCCGGTACCCGGCGGCCAGCAGGTCACGCTGCTGCCGCTCCCACGACCGGCCGTTGAGCGGGTAACCGTGGATCAGGACGACCGGCTGGCCGATCCCGTGATCTTCGTAGTAGATGTCGATGCCGGCGCCGTTCTCACTGCCGACGGTCACAAACGGCATGAGCTTCTCCCTCGGGTCGGATGATCTCCTGATGATCCCGTGGCCAGTCTCGCAGCGATCATTGTGACTAGCCAGAGCGCGGTGGCCCGACCGCGCCTCAATGGTCACTTCAGCCTCAAACCGTTCAAAAGGTACGAAATTAACCTGCATTCCCACGAGCTAGGCGATCGTTAATGTGTTGGCGCCCCTTTGACGGGTAGCGTCCCTTCACGGCGCGCCAAGCAGCGTCCCGGCGAGCAGTGCCCCGGCGAGCAGTGCCCCGGCGAACAGTGCCCCGGCGAGAGGGAGGCCGGTGAAGGAGGATGGGTCGTGAGGATGCCGAACGTGCGGGCACACGCACGATGACCTCACCACCGCTGCCGGAGCCGCCGTTCTCGCGCGCGGACCCGTCGTCGCGCCCGGGCGCTGAGCCGGAGCCGGTGCCTTCGGCGGGCGCGCTGCACGCCGCCGCGATCTACCGCTCCGAGCGTGACCTGCGCACGTGGGTGCTGGCGTTCCTGATGGAAGGGCTCACCCGCCGGGAAAAGGTGCTGGCCGTCGTGCCCCCGGGCACCGGCGAGATCCTCGGCGCGGCGCTCGGCTCGGGCGCCATGATGGTCCAGTGGGGCCTGCCGGGGATGAGCTATGACCACCTGGGCCGGGCGGCCGAGACGCTCCGCAATTTCCTGGACGCCCAGCGCGCGGCTGGCGAGCCGACCCGGCTGCTGACGGAGAACGACCTGAACGGCGGCCGCCGCGGCCCCGGCCGGCTGGCGAGTTACCTGCGGGCCGAAGCCGCCGCCGACGACCTGTACGGGAGCCACGGGTTCCCCTGGCTCTGCCTGTACGACGCGCACCGGTTCACGCCTGGTGTCCTGGCCGACGTCGAGCGGGTCCATCCGCACCAGCTCGACGACAAGGGCCAGCCGACCCTGAACCAGAGCTACGTGGACCCCGCCACCTACCTGTCCGCCCACCCCGGCCCGGTCTCGGTGGTGCCGCCCGAGGTCCGGCTGGACCTGGAGCTGAACGACGTCAACGACCTGGGCGACATCCGCCGCCAGACCGGGGAAGCCGTGCTCGCCCTCGGCCTGCCACCGGCCGACACCAGGCTGGCCGAAGTGGCCGCGGGCGAGGTCATCGCCAACGCGTTCCGGCACGGGGTCCCGCCCGGCCGGGTGCGCGTCTGGCGGGAAGCCGACGCGGTGGCCGTCAGGGTGGATTCGGCCGGCCCGGGCCCGGCCGTCGCGGTGTCGGGCTTCCGCCCGCCCGACCTGGCGGCCGGATCGGGCGCCGGCCTGTGGGTCGCCCGCCAGATCGCCGACGTCGTGCACGTGGAGACCCGGCGCGACGGCACCAGCGTCGAGCTGCAGTTCCCGCTGCCCTAGCCGCCTGGGCACCCTCCCCGCGGCCTCTCCCCCGGCCGGCAATACACTGGCACAGATAGTTCGTTAGGCTAGCGAACGAGCGATACGGCGGGGAGCACTGCTTGCGACGACGGGTCTTCATCGATCTGGCGCCGCTGCGGCAGTCCCGCGATCTGCGCTGGCTACTGGGCGGGCAGCTGGTGTCGCTGCTGGGCAACCAGCTCACCGCGGTCATCCGGGTCGAGGCGGTGATGGCGCTGTGCAGCGCCGGGCTGGCCATCAACACCGACGTCGGCGCCCGGTTGTGGCCGCTGTTCGTGCTGCCCGCCATCGCCTCCGGGCTGACCGGCATCGACAACCCGGCCCGCAACGCGATTGTGCCCAGGCTGGTCGGTGCCGAGCACATCTCGACTGCCGCTGCCATGCTCCAGGTGCTCAACCAGGTGGGGGTGATCGTCGGGCCGGCCATGGGCGGGCTGCTGCTGGCCGGGGCCGGGGCCGACTTCGTCTACTGGTTCGACGCCGCCTCGTTCCTGGTCGCGATCGCGGCCGCCTGGGCCATCTCACCGCAGCCGAAGTCCGAGGGTGCCACCCCGCCCGGGCTGCGGGCCATGGTCGAGGGGGTCCGGTTCATCCGCCACCGGCAGGGTGACGCGCATCCGCCGTCAGGGGCTCGCCGTCATCGTCGCGGTCATGGCCTGGGGCGCCGCCATCCTCGCCTGGCGGATGAGCGGCTTCCGGCGGGTCGAGGTCAGCGCCACCACCGCCCAGGAGGCTGAGACGGCGGCGGCGTTCTCGCCTTAGCCCGCGGCACCCTCCTGGTATTTCGGTGGACTGGAGTGTCCATGGGCTGAAAGTGTCGGCGGATGGCTCACAACGTTGCCCTGGTTCTCGGCGGTGGTGGGGCTGCCGGTAACGCGTGGACGATCGGGATCATCGCAGGCCTGGCCGAAGCGGGTCTCGATCTGACCGAGGCCGCCGATCTGGTGATCGGCACCTCGTCCGGTGCCACCGCGGCAGCGCAGGTGCGCAGCGGTACGGCGCCGGCCGAACTGCTGGCCTCGGTGCTGTCCGCGCCGGTTCAGCCGGCTCAGCCAGCTCAGCCGGCGGGACAGGACCGGGAACGGCCGCCGTCCCTGCCGATGGCCACGGTGTTCGAGCGGATGCGGGCCATCTCCGGCGCCGCCACCTCGGCCGCCGAGCTGCAGCGGGCGATGGGCGCGTTCGGGCTGGATAGCGACGCCGCACTGGGACCCGCGGCGGGACAGCGGCGGCGCGCCATGGTCGCCTCCCGGCTGCCCCGCCCTGAATGGCCGGACAGGCCGATGATCGTGGTGGCCATCGACGCGCATACGGGCGAGCTGGCGCCGTTCGACCGCGATTCCGGCGTCGACCTGGTGGACGCGGTCACCGCGAGCACCGCGCTGCCCGGCATGGTCCCCACCCACAGCATCAACGGCGTTCACTACATCAACGGTGGCGTGCGCTCCAACGAAAACGCCGACCTTGCCTCGGGCTACGCGAACGTCGTGGTGCTCTCGCCGTTCGGCGGACGGAGCCAGACACCACCGGAACAGGGGGCGGGCCGGGATGGCCAGTTCGAGGGCCTGCGCAGACCACCGGGCGCGGACCTGGCCAGCCAGGTCGAGGCCTTGCGCGCGCAGGGCAGCCACGTCGAGCTGATCACACCGGACGCCGATTCCCAGGCCGCCATGGGGACGAACCAGATGGATTTGGCGACCCGTATCCCCGCGGCCCGGGCCGGTTTCGCCCAGGGCAAGCGGGAAGCGGCCCGCGTGACGTTCCGCTGACGATCACATAGGCCGCGTGTGGCTGGGCTGGCCGCGGGGTTTTAGCGGCCGGACGGGGTGACCCTGGCTACCAGCCGGTGAGGGTGAGGTCGAAGCTGTAGCGGGACGCCCGGTACAGGTGCTGGCCGTGCTCGATCATCTGGCCCTGGTCGTCGAAGGCCGCGCGCTCCATCGTGAGCAGGGGGGCTCCCCTGGTCTCGGCGAGGGCGCGGGCCTCGGCGGCGGTGGCGGCGCGGGCGCCGATGGACTGGCGGGCGATGCGCAGGGTGACGCCGCTCTCGCGGAGCAGATCGTACAGGCCGTGGGCCTGGAGTTCGTCGGCGTCGAGGACCAGCAGGCTGGCCGGCACGTAGTTGCGCATCAGCGCGAGCGGCTCGCCGTCGGCGCAGCGCAGGCGCTCGAACACGTACACCTCGGTGCCGGCCGGCAGCGACAGCTCGGAGGCCAGATCCTCGGCCAGCGGCTCACGGGCGAAGCTCAGCACCCGGGTGGACGGGGCCCGGCTGGCCTTGTCCAGGTCGTCGTAGAGGCTGGTCAGCTCGACCTGGCGGCGCACCTTGGCGTGCACCACCTGGGTGCCGACGCCGCGCTTACGGACCAGCAGGCCGCGGTCGACCAGGTACTGGATGGCCCGGCGCATGGTGGGGCGGGACAGGCCGAGCTGGTCGGCCAGGTCGATCTCGTTCTCGAGCCGCGTCCCGTTGGCCAGCTCGCCGGACTCGATGAGGTGCTCCAGGTGCTGGGCGACCTGGAAATAGAGCGGGACCGGGCTGTTCCGGTCCACCCGCAGGGAGGGGGTGGATTGGTTCACGGCGACCTCTCCGCCGGCCAGGGCCCACCTGACGTCGGCTGGCTCCCATTATGGCCGGTTGGACATGTCGTTTGTATATCAGGATGTACGAATGTCAGGACAAACTATTGACGGCTTCCAGACGCTGAGTTACAAAGGCAACACCCCGCCTCTGGGCCCAGTGCCGTGTCCGGGGGTTTCGTTCGGACGCCGCGAGGTGCCCGAACGGATTCCGCCCGGCCGCCGCGAGGTGTCCGGGACGGCCGGATAGCCGCTGTGTACAGGCACGACATGTGAATTCGGCCGGGGCCCGGCAGCAGCGGGGCGCCCGACCCGATGACTCTCCCGAAAGACCCCGAGGCCAATGGAGGCAGGGCCGATGACCAGACCCAGAATGCAAGTGTTCGGCACCATCATGATCGCGTTGCTGACCTTGTTCGCGGTCGGCGCGTGCAGCGCCAGCGGCGGCAAGAAAGCGGCGGAGGCCCAGCAGAACGCTGGCTCCAGTGGCGCAGGCCACGCCAACACGCCGCACTACACGTTCGCCGTGATCACGCACGCGGCACCCGGCGACACGTTCTGGGACATCATCCGGTCCGGCGCCAGTGCGGCCGCGTCCAAGGACAACATCACGTACCACTACTCCAACAGCGACGACCCGACCAAGCAGGCCCAGCTGATCACGGACGCGATCAACAGCCACGTGGATGGCATCGCGACCACCGACCCGGACCCGCAGGCGCTGTGCCCGACGATCCAGAAAGCCAAAGCGGCCGGGATCCCGGTGATCATGTTCAACGCGGGCATTGGCAACTGGCAGGCCTGCGGGGGCATGTCGTACTTCGGCTCGGACGAGACCGTGGCCGGGACGGCGGCCGGTAAGCGGCTGGCCGCAGCGGGCAAGAAGAACGTGCTCTGTGTGCTGCAGGCCCAGGGCCAGGTCCAGCTGGAAGCCCGGTGCGCCGGTGTCAAGGCCGGTCTCGGCTCCGAAGGCACGATGACCAAGCTTTACGTCAACGGCACCGACAACTCGGCGATGCTGTCGACGATGAGCGCCAAGCTCACCCAGGACAAGAACATCGACGCGGTGATCACTCTTGGTGCCCCGGTGGCTCTGGTCGCGATCAACGCCATCAGCCAGGCGCACAGCAGTGCCAAGCTCTACACCTTCGACACCAACGCGGCCGAGATCGCCAAGATCAAGTCCGGCGCGGTCCAGTGGGCCGTGGACCAGCAGCCCTACCTGCAGGGTTACGAGGCCATCGACTCGCTGTGGCTGTACAAGACCAACGCCGACGTGCTTGGCGGTAACCAGACCGTGCTGACCGGGCCGGCGTTCATCGACGCCAGCAACGTCACCGCCATCTCCCAGTACGCCGCGCGCGGCACCCGATAGGGCGGGAGGCAGCCATGACCGACACCATTGAGGCGGTGCCCCCGCCCCAACTAGACGAACGGGTCGGACGCCGGTCCGCGGTGGCCCGGCTGTTTGCCCGCCCCGAGGCGGGCGCGCTGGCCGGCGCGATCATCATCTACGTTTTCTTCTTCGCGGTCGCGCCGCCGTTCCGCAACGCGAGCTCGTTCTCCAGCGTGCTCTACGTCAGCTCGACCTACGGCCTGATGGCCGCGCCGGTGGCGCTGCTGATGATCGGTGGCGAGTTCGACCTGTCGGCTGGTGTGGCAGTGACCAGCTCAGCGCTGTGCTGTTCGCTGTTCAGCTACGAGTTCACGACCAACATGTGGGTCGGCGTGATCGTCGCCCTGGCGCTGTCGCTTCTCATCGGGTTCATCAACGGCTGGGTCGTGGTCAAGACCGGGATACCAAGCTTCCTGGTTACGCTGGGGACGTTCTTCATGTTGCAGGGGCTGAATCTGGCCCTGACCCAGACGATCACCAACCAGGTGGCCAGCCCGAGCATCTCCAACATCCAGGGCTTCTCCGCGGCCCAGAAGGTGTTCGCGTCCAGCTTCTCGATCGGCGGCGTGAACATCCGCAGCTCGATCATCTACTGGATCGTCATCGTGGCCATCGCGACCTGGATCCTGCTGCGGACCCGAACCGGCAACTGGATCTTCTCGGTCGGCGGGTCGGCCCAAAGCGCCCGGGCGGTCGGCGTGCCGGTCGGCCGGATGAAGATCGGCCTGTTCATGGCGGTGGGCCTGCTGGCCTGGTTCACCGGCATGATCATCCTGTTCCAGTTCAACACGATCCAGTCCGGTCAGGGCGTCGGCAACGAGTTCGTCTACATCATCGCCGCGGTGGTCGGCGGCTGCCTGCTCACCGGCGGGTATGGCTCAGCCGTGGGCGCGGGCATCGGGGCGCTCATCTTCGGCATGGTCAACCAGGGCATCGTCTACGCCGGCTGGGACCCGGACTGGTTCACCTTCTTCGTCGGGGCGCTCCTGCTCGGCGCGATCCTCCTGAATACCTACATCCGGCGCCGCGCGGAGGCGAACAGATGACCAGCACACTGGAAAGCGACAAGAAAACCGCGGAGCCGCTGGTCCGGCTGACCAAGGCGGGCAAGCACTACGGCACGATCATCGCCCTGTCCGACATCTCGCTGGAGGTCAGCTCGGGCGAGGTGACCTGCGTGCTGGGCGACAACGGGGCGGGCAAGTCCACCCTGATCAAGATCATCGCCGGGCTGCACCAGCCGAGTGAGGGCACCTACGAGGTCGAGGGCGAGCACGTGCACTTCAGCTCGCCCCGGGAGGCACTGGAACGCGGTATCGCCACCGTGTACCAGGACCTGGCCGTGGTGCCGCTGATGCCCGTGTGGCGGAATTTCTTCCTGGGTAACGAGGTCCGCAAGGGCCCGCGGATGGACATCCCGTTCATGAAGAAGACCTGTAAGGAAGAGATGCTGGCCATGGGCATCGACCTGCGCGACGTCGACCAGCCGATCGGCACGCTGTCCGGCGGCGAGCGACAATGCGTGGCCATCTCCCGGGCCGTGCACTTCGGGGCCAAGGTGCTGATCCTGGACGAGCCGACCGCCGCCCTCGGCGTGAAGCAGTCCGGGGTGGTGCTGAAGTACGTCGTGCAGGCCCGCGAACGCGGCCTGGGCGTCATCTTCATCACCCACAACCCGCACCACGCCTACCCGGTGGGTGACCGGTTCCTGCTGCTGAACCGCGGCCGGAGCATCGGCTACTACGAGAAGAGCCAGGTCACCCGGGAAGAGCTGACCGGGCTGATGGCAGGCGGCGGCGAGCTCGAGGCGCTCAGCCACGAGCTCGAGGCCGCGGGCGGTGCGTCCGCAGGCGTGGCCGCGGCGCTGAGCGAGGAGGTTGGGGAACTGGGATTGGCCCACGAAACGGAAGGGCATCAGCCCAACTCGTCGCGTGCGCCGAACCCGCCCAGCTCGCAGGCATGAGCCACCGGGTCCGGATCGGGCTGGCCGGGCTGGGCCGCATGGGGCGAATCCATGCGGCCAGCCTGGCCACCCGGTACCCACCGGCCGAGCAGGAGAACCGATGAGCACGCCACAGCTGAACTCACACGGCCCGCTCGAGGTGCTGACCATGGGGCGCATCGGGGTGGACATCTATCCGCTGCAGACCGGCCGGTCGCTGCGGCACGTGGAGACGTTCGGCAAGTACCTGGGCGGCAGCGCCACCAACGTGGCGGTGGCGGCGGCCCGCTTCGGGCGCCGGGCCGCGGTCATCAGCCGGACCGGGCAGGATCCTTTCGGTGACTACATCCACGACGCGCTGGCGGGGTTCGGGGTCGACGACCGGTTCGTCACCGCGGTGCCCTCACTGCCCACCCCGGTGACGTTCTGCGAGATCTTCCCGCCGGATGACTTCCCGCTGTACTTCTACCGGTTCCCGACCGCTCCGGACCTGCAGGTCGAACCGGGCGAGCTCGACCTGGCGGCCATCGAGAGTGCGGGCATCTTCTGGATGACCGGCACCGGCCTGTGCCAGGAGCCGAGCCGGAGCGCGACGCTGCGCGCCCTGGCCGCCCGGTCGAACGCACGGACGACCTCAAGCGAGCACAGTCGGCCCGGCCCGACCGTGTTCGACCTGGACTACCGGGCTATGTTCTGGGACTCGCGGGAGGAAGCCCGGGCGTGGTACGCCCAGGCGCTGCCGCACGCCACGGTGGCGGTCGGCAACAAGGACGAGGTCGACACCGCGACCGGGTTCCGTGACCCCCGCAAGGCGGCCGGGGCCCTGCACGAAGCCGGGGTAAAGCTCGCCATCATCAAGCAGGGACCGGACGGGGTGCTGGCCTCCGACGGCAACCAGGTGGTGGAGGTGCCGCCGGTGCCGGTCGAGGTGGTCAACGGGCTGGGGGCCGGCGACGCGTTCGGCGGGGCGCTCTGTCACAGCCTGCTGTCCGGCTGGGATCTGGAGCGCACCCTGCACTTCGCCAACGCGGCCGGGGCCATCGTGGCCTCGCGGCTGGCCTGCGCCGACGCGATGCCGACGGAGGATGAGGTCACGGCCAAGATGTCGGAGGCCCAGCGTGCGTGACGCCGACCTGAGGCACCTGGTGGAGACCCGGGTGAACCGGCCACAGGCGATCGCCGAGGCGGCCGCCCGGCGCCGGCCCGCCGCGGCCGACCCGGACGGGCATGGCAAGCTGATGATCATCGCCGCCGACCACCCGGCCCGCGGCGCGCTGCGGGCCGGTGACCAGCCGTTCGCCATGGGAAACCGGGCCGACCTGCTGGACCGGCTGTGCCTGGCGCTGTCCCGGCCGGGGGTCAACGGGGTGCTCGGCACCCCCGACATCCTCGAAGACCTGCTGCTGCTGGGCGCGCTGGAGGGCAAGGTGGTGATCGGCTCGATGAACCGGGGCGGCCTGGCCGGCACCACGTTCGAGATCGACGACCGGTTCACCGCCTACGACGCGGCGGGCATCGCGACGGCCGGCTTCGACGGCGGCAAGATGCTGATCCGGATCGACCCGGACGACCCGGCCACGGTCCGGACGCTGGACGCCTGCGGCCGGGCGGTGAGCGAGCTGGCCGCCCGCCAGCTGATCGCGATGGTCGAGCCGTTCATCTCCCACCGTACCGGCGGCAAGATCCGCAACGACCTCAGCCCGGAGGCGATGATGCGCGCGATCACGGTCGCGTCCGGCCTGGGCACCACCTCGGCCTACACCTGGCTCAAGGTGCCGTACGTGGACGACATGGAGCGGGTCATGGCCGCGTCCACGCTGCCCGCGCTGATCCTGGGCGGTGAGGTCGCCCCCGACCAGAGCGCGGTCATGGCCAGCTGGCGCAAGACCCTGGAACTGCCGACCGTGAGGGGGTTCGTCATCGGGCGTTCACTGCTGTTCCCGCCGGACGACGACGTGGCCGGCGCGGTCGACACCGTGGTGGGGATGCTGTGACCGCGGGCGCCCAGTCCTGGTTCCTCCCGCGCGGCAGCGCCGCCGGGGGACCGTACGTCACGTCGATCACGCCGGAGGTGGCCGGCTGGACCTACAGCGGGCTGCGGGTCGCCGAGCTGCCGCCGGGCGGCAAGTTCGAGCTGGACACCGGCCCGGACGAGGTGCTGGTGCTGCCGCTGAACGGCTCGGCCGAGGTCGAGTGCGACGGCCAGCGGTTCGAGCTGGCCGGGCGGCGCGACGTGTTCAGCGCGGTCACCGACTTCGCCTACCTGCCCCGGGACGCCCGGGCCGTGGTGACCAGTGCGGACGGCGGGCGGCTGGCGCTGCCGGCCACCCGGGCTGACCGGCGGCTGACCGCCCGGTACGGTCCGGCCTCGGGCGTATCGGTCGAGCTGCGCGGGGCCGGGGTGGCCAGCCGTCAGGTGAACAACTTCTGCACCCCGCAGACCTTCGCCGCCGACCGGATGATCGCGGTGGAGGTGCTGACCCCGGGCGGCAACTGGTCCTCCTATCCCCCGCACAAGCACGACGAGGACCGCGACGACGAGTCGCAGCTGGAAGAGGTCTACTACTTCGAGGTGGCTCACGGCGGCCCCGGCTACCAGCGGGTCTACGGGTCCGGGCCGGGTAAGGAGATCGACGTGTGCACCGAGGTCAGCACCGGCGACGTGGTGCTCGTCCCGTACGGCTACCACGGGCCGTCGATGGCCGCACCCGGCTACGACCTGTACTACCTGAACGTGATGGGCGGTCCCGGCGAGCGGGTGTGGAAGTTCTGCGACGATCCGGCCCACGCCTGGATCCGCGGCACCTGGGACGGCGTTGAGACCGACCCGCGGTTGCCGATGACTGGTCCGACCGAGAAGCCGGGTGAGCGGTGAGCGGCCGCGAAGACTACGAACAGCACAAACAACGCCAGAGGGAGTACCTGTGAGCGCTCGTTCTGCCCGGCTGCTGCTGGGCAGTTGCCCCGACTCGTGGGGAGTCTGGTTCGCCGACGACCCCCGCCAGACGCCGTGGTCCCGCTTCCTCGACGAGCTGGCCGAGGTCGGCTACCAGTACCTGGAGCTGGGACCCTACGGTTACCTGCCCACCGATCCGGCCCGGCTGGCCGATGAGGTGGGACGGCGCGGGCTGACCGTGGCCGGGGGCACCGTGGCCGGGCACAGCGGCCTGCACAGGCCCGGTGATTTCGGCTCGATCCTGGCCGCGACCCGGCAGGTGGCTGCGCTGACGGCGGCGCTGGGAGCCCGGCACGTGATCTTCGTCCCGGTGCCGGGTTACCGGGACGACGTGACCGGTGCGTACCTGGAGCCGGCCGAGCTGGACGCCGGCGGGTGGCGGACCATGATCGATTCCGCCAATGAGATCGGGCGGCAGATCAGCGAGGACTACGGGGTCCGGCTGCAGTTCCACCCGCACGCCGACAGCCACGTGATGACCCAGCCGCAGGTCGAGCGGTTCCTGGGCGACACCGATCCGCGCTACGTGTCGCTGTGCCTGGACACCGGGCACCTGGCCTACGGCCGGGCCGACAGCGTTCAGATCATCCGCGCGTTCCCGGACCGCATCGGCTACGTGCACATCAAGCAGATGGACCCGGGCATCGTGGCCAAGGCCGAGGCCGAGGACCTGGCGTTCGGGCAGGCGGTGGCGATGGGGGCCAGCGTCGAGCCGCCGGCCGGCCTGCCCGACGTCCCGTCGGTGCTGGCGGCGCTGGAGGAACTGGACGCGGAGCTGTTCACGGTGGTCGAGCAGGACATGTACCCCTGCGACTTCGGCAGGCCCAAGCCGATCGCGGAACGGACGCACAAGTATCTGACCGGGCAGTTTTCTTCCAGTTCGGGCGTGGGGGGTGCGGCATGACGGTCCGGGTGGGAGTGATCGGGGTCGGCCTGATCGGCGAGGACCACGTGCGGCGGCTGAGCACGGTGATCGACGGCGCGACGGTGACCGCGGTGACCGACGTGGACGCCGGCCGGGCGGAAGCGGTGGCCAAGCAGTACGGGGTACCCGCCGTGCACGCGAGCGGGGAGGACGTGATCGCTGACCCGGAGGTGGAGGCGGTGGTCGTGGCGTCCTGGGGGCCCACCCACGAGCAGTACGTGCTGGCCGGGATCGCCGCGGGCAAGCCCGTATTCTGCGAAAAGCCGTTGGCCACGACGGCCGTAGCGTGCGAGCGGGTCCTGGCCGCGGAGACCGCGGCCGGGCGGCGGCTGGTCCAGGTCGGGTTCATGCGGCGGTACGACGAGGCGTACGTGGCGCTGCGGGCGACGGTCTGGGGTGGCTCGGGCGATGGCTCGGGCAGCGGCGGCTCGATCGGGGCGCCGCTGCTGGCTCACATGGCGCACCGCAACCCGTCGGTCCCGCCCACCGTGACCAGCGAAGCCGCGATCAACGACTCGGCCGTGCACGAGGTCGACGTGACCCGCTGGCTGCTGGGCGAGGAGATAACGTCGGTGCTGGTGCTGAACCCGCGCCGCTCGTCGCTGGCCCCGCCGCTGCTGCAGGACCCGATGGTGGTGATGTTCCGGACCGCCAGCGGTGTGCTGGTCGACGATGAGCTGGGGCTGAACGTCCGCTACGGGTACGACATCCGGTGCGAGGTGGTGTGCGAGACCGGGCAGGCGCGGCTGCCGGCCACCGATCCGGTGCCGCCGGACTGGCGGGTGCGGTTCAGCGACGCGTACGACAGCGAGTTCCGGGCCTGGATCGCGGACGTGACGGCCGGGCGGGAGCCCAGTGGGCCGACGGCGTGGGACGGGTATGCGGCGACGGTGGTGGCCGGGGCCGCGGTGGCGGCGCTGCAGTCGGAGACGTGGACTGACGTGGTGCTGCGGGAGCGGCCGGCGCTGTACGGGAATTAACCCCGCAGTTCCTGAGGCTCAGGTGCGGCGGGCCGGGGATGGTTGTGAGCCGCGCGGGCCACCCGGGCCTGGGCGGGGAGGCGATCCAGCAGTTCGGCCGCTTCGGCGACGGTGCGGTCGGTGGCGCTGGCGCTGACGCGCTTGCCGGCCACGTCGAGCTTGACCGAGGCCAGGCCGAGGCGGCGCTGCACCGGCCCCTGGACCCAGCGGACGCTTTGCACCTTTTCCAGCGGGACCCAGGTGGTGGTGCGGCGCAGGCGGCCGCGGGAGGCCACCACGTAACGATCGTCGCCGCCGAAGGCCAGGAAGTGATAGTTGAGCGGAGCCTTCCAGCGGGTGCTGGCCGGTGGCCGCAGGGTGGGCCGGGGCGCGTCGGCCACCAGCTCACCGAGCATCTGCTCGGCCTCGGCGCGGGTGCCGACCGGGACCAGCGCCCGCAGCCGCTTGGACTCGGAACGGTTCTCGCGGCGCTGGCGCGGGCCGGCCACGTCGACCTCGAGGCGCCCCCAGCCGAGCCACCGCCACACCAGCGGCTCGACCAGGCGCACGGCCTGGACCCGGCCCGGCCGGATGGTTTCGGCGGTGGTCTGCACCAGGCCGGACCGGAGCCGCAGCCCTTCGGGGGCCAGCGCCACCGTCGTCCCGTACTCTCCGTTGAACTGCCGCCAGACGCCGATGATCGCGCCGATCAGGAACGGCAGGTAGATGGCGTTGGCCGCCGCCGAGTGCACGACGACGGCGATGACCACGACGGCGGCGATGATGATCGCGACGATCACGCCGGTGATGCTGAGTGCCAGGCCGGCCGCCAGGCGGCCCGGCTGGACGTGGAACAGCACCCGCTCGTCGGCCTGGACCTCGGTCGGGGTGGCCGCTGCCGCCTCGGGAGCAATTCGTGATGCGCCTGGGGCTGCTTTGGTCCCGGCGGCGGCGCTGGCGGTGGCGCTGGCGCTGGTCTTGGTCAGGGAGAGCAGGTCGGAGCGGAGCTTGACCGCGTCGGTCCGGCGCAGCGCGATCAGGCGGGCCTTGGAGGAGTCGGCGCCGGCCATCCGCAGCTGAATGGACGCCAGCCCGAGCACCCGGGCCAGCCCGGTCTGCACCACGTCGATCGCCTGGACCTGGGACAGCGGGAACCGCAGGGACTGACGGCGGATCAGCCCGGTCTCGATGAACAGCACGCCGCTGTCGACCCGCCAGCGGGTCACCGCCCAGTTGATGATCCCGGCCACCAGGACGACGAAGATGACCACGCCCTCGCTGATGAACTCGTTGCCGCCCGACTTCCGGCCGTTGGCCACCACCAGTACGATCAGCACGACCAGCAGCCCGGTGAAGTGGCGGCCGCTGCGGACCAGCGGCGACAGCGGGTGCAGCCGGTGCCAGCCGGTCATGTCCCCGGGCGGCGTGATCGCGCGGTCGTCCGGCTGATCCGGCTCGTGGCCGGTGCCCGGGTAGGACGGCAGCTGGCTGCTCACAGGCCGGCCGCCTGGGCCTCACCGAGCTGGGCGAGCTGGTCGCGCAGCCTCGAGGCCTCGGCCCGTTCCAGGCCGGGGATGCGGGCGTCGCTGGCGGCGGCCGCGGTGTGCATCCGCACCGTGGCCAGGCCCAGGCTGCGCTCGACGGGGCCCGCGGTGACGTCGATGAACTGCATCCGCCCGTACGGCACGACCGACTGGCGGCGGATCAGCACCCCGCGCCGCACCATCAGGTCGTCGTCGCGTTCGGCGTAGGACCAGGCCGCGACCCGGCGGGCGACGAACCACTCCCCCACCAGCCCGGCCGCCGCCAGCACCAGCGCGACGACCAGCCCGATGACCGCGCTGCCCGCCAGCCCGCCGATCAGGCCGCCGACGGCAGCGATCGGCAGCGTGCCCGCCGCGACCTGGATCCGCCGGGCCCGGAGCAGCCGCGGTGACGGCCGCTGCCAGTCCAAACTGTCATCCCCCGTGTCCGGCCGCAGGCCGGTGTCCCCTGCCGTCATCGCCGACGGTCCTCCCGTGGTGGGATTGTCCGTTTTACCGGTCTTTGTGCCAGCGATTTTGCCCGGCACCCGGCTAGCGAAACAGGCTAGCGGAACCGGTTAGCGGAACTTGGCCGGCGCCCAGGTGAGGTCGCGGCCGGCCAGCGCGAGCACCTGATCCAGGGCCGGAGCGTCGGCGGACGTGGAGCGGGACGGGCCGAACGCCACCTCCTCGCCGGCCGGGGCGTCGGGGCTGGCGAACAGGTCGAGGAACGAGCGGGCCGCCCGTACCGCGGCCGGGTCGGGCCGGAACGGCTGGCCGGTGGCCTGGGCCAGGTCCCAGCCGTGCACGACCAGCTCGTCGGCCAGGGTGACACCGACCATGTTCGCGGGCGTGTCCATGGCCGCGATCCGGGTGTCGCCGTCCCAGGCGCCCGGCTGCGACCAGGCCGCCGCCAGCGTTTCCAGGTCCTGGGGGATGCGGGTGCGCCAGTCGGCGGGCAGCCGGGCCGCGTCCCCGGGAGCGGGCTGACCGGTCAGCGGGCCGCGGTCCTTGCGGGCGGCGGCGGCGAACGCGAGGGCCAGCGTGCCGATGTGCTCGAGCAGGTCCCCCACCCGGTACGCCGGGCACGGGGTGGGCGCCTCGCGCTGAGCGTCATCGACGCCGGTGACCAGGGCTGCCAGTTGCCGGGCCGCGGGCCCGAAGTCGATTGGTTCCATGCCAGTTGTGACGACGCAGCGGCCGGTCACTCATCGGCCGGGCTAGTCGGTCACCGACCGCAGGTAGGCCAGCACCGCCCGCACCCGGTTGTTGTCAGTGTCGGTCGCTTCCAGCCCGAGCTTGGCGAACACACTGGTGACGTGGGCTTCGACGGTGCGCGGGGACAGGAACAGGTCCTTGGCGATGCCCACGTTGGAGCGGCCCTCGGCCATCCGGCTGAGCACCTCCCGCTCCCGCGGGTTGAGGGTGTCGATGGTGCCGCTGGTCCGGCGGCGCTGCAGCAGGCGGCGGACGACGGCCGGGTCAATCACGGTCTCCCCGGCCGCGATCCGTTCCAGCGCCGCGACCAGGCCCTGGGCGTCGGTGACGGTGTCCTTCAGCAGGTAGCCGACGCCGTGGCCGACCGCGTCGATCAGCGTGCCGGCGTAGCTGGCCTCCGCGTAGGTGGAGAGCACGAGGATGCCGACGCCGGGGTCCCAGGCCCGGATGGCGGCCGCGGTCTCGATGCCCTCGCCGGTGTAGGTGGGCGGCATCCGCAGGTCGAGGATGACCGCGTCCGGCGGGTCGGGGACGATGTTGCCCATCAGCTCGTCACCGGACGAGGCCTGGCTGGTGACCTGGACCCCGGACGCCCGCAGCAGCAGTTCGAGCCCGCTGCGGAAGAGCGCGGAGTCGTCGGCCAGCGCTACCCGCACGGGATCCTCAGCTGCACCCGGGTGCCCCGACCGGGCGGGCTGGCGATGACCGCCTCGCCGCCGGCCGCGGCCGCCCGGTCCATGATGTTGGCCAGGCCGTGGCCGGTGAGGTCGGCGCCGCCCACCCCGTCGTCGGCGATGTCCATGGCCAGCTCGTCGTGGGCCAGGCTCACGGTCACCGTGACCACGCTGGCGTGCGCGTGCTTGACCGCGTTGGCGAGCGCCTCGCAGGCCACGAAGTAGGCGGTGGCCTCGATCGCGTCCGGCAGCCGGGCGGGCGAACCGGGGGTCAGCGGCCCGGGCGAGCCGTCCGCCGCGCCGGACACGTCGAGCCGGATCCGCACCGGCAGCCGGTCGGCCACCTCCTCCAGGGCCACCGCCAGGCCGCTGCGGACCAGGGTGGCGGGGTGGATGCCGTGGGCCAGGTCGCGCAGCTCGGCCAGGACCGCGGCCAGGTCGTCGCGGGCCCGGGCAAAGGCGGCCGCCGCGGCCGGGTCGTCGCTGGCGGCCACCGCCGCCGACAGCCGGGCGGCGAGGGCCAGCAGGTGCTGCTGGGCCCCGTCGTGCAGGTCCCGCTCCAGGCGCCGCCGCTCGGCCAGCGCCGCCTCGGCGAGCCGGGCGCGGGAGGCCCGGACGCTGTCCAGCTCGGCCTGGGCGGCCCGGGCCTGCAGCTGGGCGTTGCGCAGGGCCAGCTCGCTGGTGCGGACGGCCGCCTCGAACAGGCCCCGGTAACGGGCCAGGGTGGCGTCGGCGATGACCACCGCGATCGGGATACCCGCCTCGGTGCGGATCACCTCGACCAGCCGCTGGCCGGGCGCGGGCATGGGGACGGTGGCGGCCGGGCCGGCGGTGGGCACCCCCACCACCTCCAGGGTCGGGTCGTGCAGGGTCTGCTGGAGGGCGCCGCGCACCGCGAGCAGGTCGGCGCCGTCGGCCACCTGCGCGGTCAGCGCGGCCAGGTTGCGGGCCAGCAGCCCGCGCTGGATGACCGCGACCAGGAACGCCAGCGGCAGCAGGAAGTCGACCAGGCTCTCGGCCAGGAAGGCATCGGTCGGTCCCTCGGAGACGTTGGAGAACAGCTGGGCCACCGCGGTGACCGACGCGGCGGCCACGGCGGCCAGGCCGGCCGCGATGACCGGGGCGATGACGATGCGGTCCAGCCCCTTGACCTGGATCAGCCGGCGGATCAGGAAGATGACCACGACCAGCGCGAACACGCCGTCACCGACATTTTCGAAAACCCTGAAAAGGTCGTTGAGCCCGGGAGCGTCGGTGATCGTGGGCCACCACGCGGCCGGCGAATAGCCGGTGCCGCCGGCGGTCGAAGTGACCACGACCAGGCTGCGGGTGACCAGCATCCAGCCTGCCAGCAGGCCGATGTAGGCACGCTCGACCCGGGTCAGCGCGGGCCGCGGGTAGCGCAGCACCGCGTAGGCGCCGAACACCCGGTCGATGCCGCCGAACACCACCGCGTAGACCGGCCACGGCCCGCCATCCCAGGCGTCCACGAAGTCGAGTGAGCGGAACACCCCGGCCAGGATCAGCGCCCAGGCCACACCGCGCTGGCCGTCCTCGCGGCGCAGCAGCAGCCCGGTGAGGATGAACGCCATCGACATGAACACGTTGACCGTGGCCAGCGTGGGCGTGTCCCGCCACATCGGCAGCTGGGCGACCGTGTCGAGGGCGCCGAGAGCGGCCAGGGCAAGAGCGGCGGTCAGCCAGAAGCGGAGCCGGCCTGGCCGCGACAGGCCACCCGGAAGGGGCCGGCCAACCCAGCGCCGAACGCCCTGAACGGGCCGGCCGGGATGCTCGGAGGCGTGCTCCGGACGCACGGCAACGGCGCCTGCGTCTGCCTCCACGCCGCCATTATCGTCTGGCCGGCGGATACCGCGCAGGCGGTTGTCAAGAGGGAAACCCCGCGCCGATGCCGGTGCTTTCCACGATCCCAAATCGCGCCTGGTCACGCACACTGGAGGGCGTGTACGTCCGGCAACCGGACAGGAACAGGCTGCGGTCACCGTGGCCCGCGGATCGGATGGCATGGAGGGGAGTCCTCCGGGCCGCCCGGCCGGTTGCCATCGAGCGTTCACGTCGCCGAAGAGCAGGCGAACCGTCAGTATGACGTGAGCTGGGGGGCGCCGCCCGCCGAGGGAGATCAGGCGGGCGGGTCCACCCGGAAGCCAGCACGGTCCGGAAGCCAGGCCGGAGAGCCGGGGCCGAATCGGCTCCCGCGGGTCGCCTCAGTCAGGGTCATCCACCCGGAAGCCGACTTTCAGGGTCACCTGGAAATGGCTGAGCTCGTTGTTCTCGATGTGGCCGCGGATGTTGGTGACCTCGAACCAGTCCAGGTTGTGCAGGGTCCGGGCGGCCCGGGCGATGGCGCCCCTGATCGCGTCGTCCACGCTCACGGTCGAACTGCCGACAAGCTCGCTTATCGAATAGATGTGGTCAGCCATGGTCATCCCTTCGTTGCGGTGCCGGTAGCGATCTACCCCCGGACTCCGCCGGGGAAAACACCGTGGGTAACGGGCGTGACGTTGCGTTTCTGTGACCTCATTAAGTTATCTGTTATCTCTTGAAACTTTTACTTGGCTTCAGTTGAATTCTCTCTGATCGCGCGTTGTGCGCCTTCCGGGCCTGATCCCCTGCGGAAGGAACCATGAGAAGATCCCCCCACGTCATCGGCATCGCGGCTGGTGCGTCCCTCGCGTGCGTGCTGGCCGGCGCCGCGACCGCTACCGCGGCGACCTCGGCGGGCACCCCGCCCACGTCGGCCGCCAAGTCCGCATCACCCGTCATCGTCATCATGAACAACCAGTCCGGCAGCGCGTCGGCTACCGAGTCCCCGGTGATCTCGCAGGTCAAGGCGGCTGGTGGCACAAACGTCATCGGGTACAGCGCGGTCGCCTCGTTCGCCGCCACGGTCTCCCCGGCCGAGGCCGCGTCGCTGGCCGCCAACCCGGCGGTCGCCTCGGTCGTGCCGGACCAGAAGATCAGCGTCACCCCGTCGACGGCCAGCCAGGTGCCGGCCAAGCCGACCGGGCCGGCCACCGGTGGCAGCTCCCCGGCGTCCAGCATCTGCGGCACCGCTTCCAAGCCGCTGCTGCCCGAGGACCTGACCACGACCCACGCCAACGAGGCGCACGCCCAGGGCGTCACCGGCGCCGGCGTGACCGTGGCGTGGATCGCCGACGGCCTGGACCCGAACAACCCCGACTTCATCCGGAACGGCAAGTCCATCTTCAAGGACTACGTGGACTTCTCCGGCAGCGGCCCCAACACCCAGACCGGCGGGGAAGAGGCGTTCGGCGACGCCTCGATGATCGCGGCGCAGGGCAACCAGACCTACGACCTGTCGGACTACAACAACCCGGCCTACCCGCTGCCGAAGGGCTGTGACATCAAGATCGAGGGCATGGCCCCCGGCGCGTCGCTGATCGGGCTCAAGGCCGGCGGCGAGCTGCTCCCCAACTCGGCGATCCTGCAGTCCATCGACTACGCGATCACGCACGGGGCCAACGTCATCAACGAGTCGTTCGGCGGCAACGTCTACTCCGACAACAACGCCCGTGACACCATCCAGCTGTTCGATGACGCGGCCGTCCGGCACGGCATCACCGTCACCGTGTCGACCGGCGACGCCGGCGTCTCGGGCACCCAGGGCAGCCCGTCGACCGACCCGAACGTGATCTCGGCGGGCGCGTCGACCGACTTCCAGAGCTATGTGCAGACCGGCTACGCCGGCGCGCGCACGTTCTCCAACGGCAAGTGGGTCAGCAACAACATCTCGGCGCTGTCCTCGGGCGGGATCAGCCAGGGCGGCCAGGTCCCCGACCTGGTGGCCCCGGGCGAGGCCGACTGGGCGCTGTGCTCGACCAACACCGCCATCTTCACCGAGTGTGTGAACTACAACGGCAAGCCCACCCCGATCCTGCTGTTCGGCGGGACCAGCGAATCGTCGCCGGTCACCGCGGGCGCGGCGGCGCTGGTCATCCAGGCTTTCCGGCAGACCCACCACGGCCAGTCCCCGTCCCCGGCGCTGGTCAAGCAGTTCCTGACCGGCACCGCGACGGACCTGGACCTGCCCGCCTCCGAGCAGGGCTCGGGGCTGCTGAACGCCGACGCGGCGGTGCAGGCGGCCGAGCACTACCGGGGCAGCACTGGCAGCAGCCAGCCCGGGAAGGTGGTCACCTCGCCGACCCAGAAGCTGCTGACCGGCGCGCCCGGCGCGGCCGTGAGCACCAGCCTGGCGGTCACCAACGACAGCAGCAAGACCGCCAAGGTCGCGCTGGGCACCCGCGGCTACGCCAGCACGTCCAGCTACCAGGCCAACGTGGCGCTGAACGCGGCGTCCGACCCGACGTTCCCCTACCCGACCAACGGCCTGCCGTGGGCCTACAAGAAGGTCACGTTCCACGTGAACGGGGGCGCGACGCGGCTGGCGGTGACGATCGACTGGAAGGGTGATCCCGAAGGGGTGCCGGGCGGCTCGGTGGTCCGGCTCACGCTGATCGGCCCGGACGGTGCGTTCGTGACCAACACCCGGCCGCAGGGCGGCACCGTGTCGGCCAACTACGGGCTGGTCGACGTGGCCCACCCGCAGGGTGGCACCTGGACGGCGGTGCTGTACACGCCGACCAAGGCGGCGGCCGTGGCCGGCCAGCCGCAGCCGTTCACCGGCAACGTCATCCTGAACGCCACCACCCAGAACGCGGTGGCGGAGGGCTCGGTCAGCCCGTCCTCGCTCACGCTGGGGCCGGGGCAGACCGGGTACGCCCAGCTGCGTACCCACATCGACGGCACCAAGGGCGACACCGCCGAGAACGTGACGGTGTCGGCCCCGGGCCAGCAGTCGTCGGTGCCGGTCGTGCTGCGGCCGGTGATCCCGGTCAGCGGCGGCAAGGGCACGTTCACCGGCACCATCAACGGCGGCAACGCCCGGGCCTTGGCTCCGACGCAGACCAACACCTACTCGTTCAACGTGCCGAAGGGTGAGAAGGACCTGAACGTCGGGGTGCACCTCAGCTCCGACCCGAACGTCCTGATCGAGGGCGCGCTGATCGACCCCGACGGTGAGACCGTCGACGTCGACACCAACGCCACCTCGGTCAACTCGACCACCGGGGTGGTCACCAGCGGGCCCGACCTGCAGCTGGTGCAGAACGCCCCCGAGCACGGGCAGTGGCGGTTCGTGCTGATCGTGGTGGACCCGGTGAGCGGCGCCGAGGTGTCGCAGAACTTCACCGGCACGATCGGCTTCAACGAGGCCAAGGTGTCGTCGAACCTGCCGTCGAGCACCAGCACCACGCTGGCGGCCGGCCAGGCCAGCAGCTTCTCGGTCAGCTACACCAACCCGGGCTCGGTGGCCGAGCCGGTGCAGGCCGACCCGCGACTGCAGGCCAGCACGAACGTCGCGCTGGCCTCGCTGTCCGGCACGAACACGATCACGCTGCCGGTCAGCGTGACCAACCTCGGCGACGAGCCGTTCTACCTGGTGCCCCCGGGTACCAGCCAGCTCACGGTGGCGGCGACGTCCAGCACACCGGCCCAGCTGGAGCTGAACGGCCCGCTCGGGGAGCCGGACGTGTTCGGCGACCTCGGTGCGGCTCAGGCCGGCAACCTGACCTCGGTGGCGCGGGTCACCGAGGCCGGCGGCCGGCACCAGGTGGCGCGCGGTCTGTGGGGCACGTTCGTCCAGCAGATCGGGCCGTTCACGGACGCGGGCGCCCCGGCCGGGACCAGCACGCTGGCCGCGACCGCGGTGACCCAGCCGCTGGACCCGGCGGTGACCTCGGCGGCGGGCGACCCGTACGCGCCGGCCTTCACCGGGCAGGCCCCGACCGGCACCCCGGTCAACGTCAACCCGGGCCAGACCGGCTCGCTGAAGGTCACGATCACCCCGGCCGGCAAGTCCGGGACCGTCGTGCACGGTGTGCTCTACCTGGTCACGTCGGCGTTCACCGGCTCCGGGCTGGTCGGCAACGCCGCCGCGGGCGGGCTGGGGGCGGTGGACACCAGCGGGGACGTGCTCGCCGCGGTGCCGTACACCTACACCATCAAGTAAGACCGTAGTTCGGCAATAGCGGTGGGGGCCGCCCGGCTGGGCGGCCCCCACACGCGTCTGCCGGTGGCCGCGCGTCAGTGGGTGGCGCGGCGGAGCTGCACGGCCACGGTGAGCTGGGTGACACCCAGCACCACCAGCCAGATGCCGGCCAGCACGGCCAGGGTCAGGATCGAGATCGCCGGCCAGACCAGCAGGACCAGGCCGGCGATGATGCCGAGCACACCGGACAGCAGGCTGAGCCCCCGGCCGGGCATGTTCCGGTGCTCGGCGGCCGAGATGACCAGGCCGATGCCGTCGACCAGCCAGAAGATCCCGAGCAGCAGGCCCAGCGACAGCAGCGTGATCACGATGTGGCGCAGCGCGTAGAAGCCGAGCAGCAGGCTCAGCACGCCGAGGATGGCCCACAGCACCCGGGCGCCGCCGCTCTCGTCGCCGAACGTGACCGCACCGACCAGCCGGTAGATGCCCCACACGATCAGCTCGACGCCGAACAGCACCGCCAGTACCAGCAGCGTCGGCCCGGGCCAGGCCAGGGCGAGGACACCCGCCACGATCGAGACGACCCCGAAGAGGGCCGGCCACCACCAGGCCCGGCCCACCTGGGCCATGCGATCGTGAACGTCGTCGCTGCCACCTCTGCCGACGTTGCGAAATCCCATCCGGTTCACCAGCCACCACCATCCCGATTAAGCGCAGTCTCAATGACAAGCGGCACTGATCTGAGCGGTCTTCAGCCCCGGATGATCATGTACCCGGGGCTCGCGGGCGGCAATCAGAGGTACAGGCGTGGCTGGGCGGCTGGCTACGCCGGGGTGGTGGCGTAGCGGCCCATCACGGTCGCGATGAGCTGCGGGGAGAGCTGCTGCCCGGCGGTGATCATGTCGTGCAGGTCGCGGAAATACTGGACGTACAGGTCGGGCGTGAACGTGTTCAGCAGCACCAGCGGCACGTCGCCGGGGTTGGCGAACGTGTGCGGAGCGCCGGGCGGGACCATGACCAGCGAGCCGGCCGGAGCGTCGTAGGACTTCTCCCCCACGGTGAACCTGGCCGTCCCGGTCACCACGTAGAACCCCTCGTCGTGGCGGGCATGCCGGTGCTGGGGTGGCCCGTCGGTGTGCGCGGCCACGGTGATCTCCCCCAGCCCGATCCGGTGGCCGGTGTGGCGGCCGTCCTCGAGGATGCGCATCTGGGTCGGCGGCGGCAGCAGCGTGTCGCCCTCGTCCGGGCCGATCACCGACACCTCGGCCGGGCCGGGGTCGGTGTGCGTGAACAGGAAGTCCTGGAGCAGGCGCAGCATCGTGCCGGGGGTCTCCAGCTGCGGCAGGTGCCCGGCCTGGGAGACGAGCTGGAACTCGGCGCCGGGGATGGCCCGGGTGTAGGCCAGCCCCTGCTCCGCTGGGATCATGCGGTCGGCGGCGCCCCAGACGACCAGCACCGAGGCGGCGATCGCGGGCAGCCGGTCCAGCAGGGTCGGGTCGGCCATGGTGGTACCGGCGTAGACCCTGAGTGCCGCCTGGTTGGCGGCCATCGCCGCCTTGGCCTGGTCGGGAAGCTGGTCCACGTCGATCCGGAACTTGTCCGGCTGGTAGTAGCTGAGGTCGAAGACCTGGTCCATCGTCAGCGAGAAGAAGTCGGCGGTCGGGGCGGCGTCGAGCCGCAGGCCGGCCGCGTCGGACAGCACCACCGCGGCCACCCGCGGGCTGTTCAGGATCGCGATCTCGGCCGCGATCCAGCCGCCGATCGAGTTCCCGATGACGGTCACCCCGGTCAGTTCCAGCTGGTCGAGCAGGGCCACGTACAGCTGGGCGAGCCCGGCGATGGTGGTCAGCTGGTCCGGGCGCGGCGTGCCGCCGAAGCCGGGGTGCACCGGGGTGAGTACCCGGGCCGGCTCCGACCCGGCCAGCAGCTCGGCGAAGCCGTCGACCGACTGGGGCCCGGCACCGCCGTGGAGCAACATATAGGGGCGTCCCTCGCCGCGGGTGGTGACGGTGACGGGCACGGTGCCGAGGCCGGCGACCGGGACCTCGTAGGTGGCGGTGGCGGTGACGGGGGTGTCAGTGGCAGGCATGAAGGCTCCGAATTCGTAAGAGTGAACTCTCATGAGGGAGTCTAGAGAGTGCTGGTTCTTTATGCAAGTTGACTCTCATGAACCGAGGGGTGAGCCGGTGGTTTCGCGTTGGGTCAGGCCGGTCCGCGGTGTGTGCGCGGGTGCGAGCTCTGGCCAACCGGCCCAAATGCGGCATCGCGCAGGTTCTAGCCAGCCCGAATGCGGCATCGCGCAGGTACGGATCCGCAGGGGGCTGAGGCCGCTGTGACTCAGGTGGTTGGAGGGGCGGCAGGCGAGCGCGGAAGGCGTGACAGGGACTACAGGTCGCGGTCGGGGAAGGCGCGCAGGACCGCCGCCGTGCGGCTGGACACGCCGAGCCGGGCGTAGATGTTCTCCAGGTGGGTGCGCACGGTGCCCTCGGCCAGGCCGAGGCGGCGGGCGATCTGGGTGTTGGTGTGCCCGTCGGCGACCAGGTGCAGCAGGGTGGTCTGGCGGGGCGTGAGCTGGGCACCCTGGGCGCGGCGGCGTTCGGCGTCGAGGTAGGCGTGGTGCAGGTGCGGCCGGATCAGGGTGAGGAGGGCCCGGTCGCGTTCGGAGAAGTCGCCGCCGGAGAAGCGGAAAAGGTACAACCGGACGGTCCGGCCGGGTCCGCGGCTCGGCCCCGGCGGCTCGGGCAGGCACAGCTGAAGCTCGTGGCGGATGCCCTGCGGCCGGTATACCTCGGCGTACATGCCGCTGGACCGCCACTGCCGGTCCGAGTAGAAGTCGGCGATCTTCACGACGCTGCGCAGGTCACCGCTGCGGTCCGGGTAACTGCAGGGCTCGCTGTCCCAGTAATGCCGCCAGTGCGCCCGGTCCAGCTCCCCGTCGGGCGCCTGCTCGTCGCCGTCGTCCGGGATCGCCTGGACGAACCAGCTGTCCTGGCGGACGCTGTCGAACCCCTGAAACTGCACGAGGTCGCAGGGAATCTGGCCGCGGAGGTCGCCGAGCAGCGACGGCGGCAGGCCGTGGGCCGGAAGGTCCGCGCGCTCGGCGGTGACGATCGCCGCCAGCCGGCACAGGTCGGCTTCGCTGGCGGTCAGGGAACTGCCCATGCTCGTCACGGTACGCCGGGACCTCCCGGCCTGGACATACGTAAATCGTCGGATAGCGGCAACGGCCGCGGCCTGCCGACACTGGCCGGGACCGATTGCGCTCGAACGAAGGAGAACACCATGCACCGCATGAAGCGCATCCGCCGGGCCGCCGCCATGCTGGCCGGGCTGGCCCTCGTCTGGGTGGGGCTGGCCGGGGCCGCACCGGCGGCGTTCGCCATGATCCCGTCCCACGGCGGTACCGGCGGCCCGCCGGTGCCCGCTAGCCCGGCCACCGGAGTGGCCCGCACCGTCGTCGTCGGCGGCATGCCCGGCTGGCAGATCGCCCTGATCGCGGCCGGCGCCGCGCTGCTCGCCGCCGTGCTGGCGGTGCTGGCCGACCGGGCCCGCACCGCGCGCCGCCAGCTGAGCCCGTCGGCCGCGTGAGGGAGCAGACGATGCCGCGATTCATGGACTTTCATCAGGATCTGAAGCTGCCCGCCGAGGCGATCGCCCAGATCGCCGACGACACCCGGCACGGGCGGGCCGACCAGTTCGGTGTCCGGCAGGTCGAGCTGTACCGGGGCGACGAGGGGGCGGTGTTCTGCCTGCTGGAGGGCCCGGACGAAGAAGCCGTTCGCCGTCACCACGCTGCCCTCGGCGTTCCCTGCGGCGACGTCCACCAGGTGGATGGCCTCGCCTGATCGCCCTCGCGACCGGCTAGCTGACCAATCGTCCCGGCAGCCGGCCGGTCGCGGCGGCGTCGGCCCAGGCGATGGCCCCGTTGACCACGACGAGGATGACGCCGGCGGCCAGCGTGGTGGGCGCGTCGTAGGTGGCGCGCTCGATCGGGCCGGGCGGGGTGATCACGCAGAGGTCGGCGGCCATCCCGGGGGCGATCCGGCCACGGTCACGCAGCCCGAAGGCGTCGGCGGCGTTGGTGGCCAGGTGGCGGACCAGCGTCTGGTAGCCGGGGCCCGGCTCGGGGGCGGGGCTGGGCGGGGAGGCGGGGATCGCGGGTGGGGTGGGGCCCAGGTAGTAGGGGGCCAGGCGGGCGAAGGCGCCGTAGGCGCGGGGATGGGGGTGCTGGCCCTGGTAGATGCCGTCGGAGCCGGCGCTGTGGCGGGGGTGGCGGGCCAGCCAGGCCAGGTCGGGCTCGGTGAGGGCCTGGCGGTCCAGGTTGGCGCCGACCTGAAGATCCGCACGGGCCAGGAGGTCCAGGGTCCACTCTCCCGGCGGCTCCCCCGGCGACTGGGCGGAACGGGCGGCGGCTTCGGCAATGGAGAGGCCGGCCAGCGCGCGGTCGGCGGCGGGGAGGGTGGCCAGGTAGACCTGGGCCAGGTACTCGGGGGTGAATCGCTCGCCGGACAGCAGGCGGGCCCGTTGGGCGGGGTCGGTCAGCGCGGCGACGGTGGCGTCGGGGCCGCCAGCCTGGAGGTCGGGGGGCAGCAACAGCATGGACAGCAGGGTGCTGGAGCGCCGGTAGGGATAGGCGTCGAAGGTGAGCGCTACGCCAGCTTGGCCGGCGGCGGTGAAGGCGGGGTCGATATCGGACGGGTGGCCCCACAGATGGCTGGCGTGCACCCGCGCGCCGGACAGGCGGCCGACCTCGATCAGCTCGGACAGGCCGGCGGCGACGTTCGGGCCGTAGCCGCGCAGGTGGGAGACGTAGGGGCGGTTGGCCGCGGCCAGGGGCCGGGCCAGGGCGGCCACCTCGGCGGGGTCGCCGTAGCGGCTCGGCAGGTAGTCCAGGCCACTGGACAATCCGGCCGCGCCCTCCGACAGGGCCTGTTCGACCTGGTGGCGGGCGGCCGCACGCTGCCCGGCGTCCATGGAGTCCGGCGCCAGCCCGGCGACGTTGTGCCGGATCGTGCCCTGGGAGGCGAGCACGGCCACGTTCTGGGCCAGGCGGCCCGCGACCGCGGCGGCGTAGCCGGCCACGTCCAGCGGCTCATCGAGCACCCCGTTGACCGGCCCGAAGTAGCGGTTCAGGTAGGCCAGGGTGGCGGCGCTGGCGCCGATCCAGGACTGCCCGTCCTGGCCCACGACCAGCGTGGTCACCCCCTGGGCGAGCGCGCCGTCGACCCGGCCGGAGGCCAGCAGCGGTCCCTCGGCGTGGGCGTGGGCGTCGATGAACCCGGGGCACACCACGCTCCCGGGCGGTAGGTCGACGACGGTCGCGCCGTAACCGGGGGACGTGGCGACGTTTTCAGGGTTTCCCTGATGGGCGGCCAGGGAGCGGGCACCTTCCGCGGGGGCGTCGCGGACCTCGGCGATCCGGTCCCCCTCGATCAGTACGTCGGCGCGGCGGGTGGCCACGCCGACGCCGTCGGCCAGCCAGCCGCGGAGCAGGAGTCGGGTGGGCACCCGTCAAGTCTCCGGGTTGGGACGGGTGGCGCGGTAGTAGGTGAGGCTGCCGACGCGCTTGGTGAGGTGGCTGGTGACGGCCGTGTCGCTGAAGCCGGCCGCCCGCAGCTGAGCGGGGATGACCTCGTCGAAGTTCTCCTGAAGGGCGTCGCGGCGCCGGGCGATGCGGGTCAGGCCGTGCAGGTGGTGGCCATCGCCGCTCAGGTCCATGAGATGCAGGGTGCCACCGGGGCGGAGCACGCGCAGGACCTCGCGCAGCGACGCCGCCCGCTGGTCCGCGTCGAGGTGGTGGAACATCAGCGCGGACAGCACGCGGTCGAAGCTGGCGTCGGGGTACGGGAGCTGGTCGGCGAAGCCGCGGTCAAGCCGGAGAGTCAGGCCGGACCGGCGGGCTTTGCGGGCGGCCCGGGCCAGGGCCTTGGGGTCGGGGTCCAGGCCGGTGACCTCCAGCTCGGGGTGGCTGCGCTTGACCAGCAGGGCGAGGTTGCCGGTGCCGCAGCCGATCTCCAGGACGCGCTGGGCCGAGCCGAGGCCGGACTGGCCGGCCAGCTGGGCGTGCGCGGCGCCCGCGCCGATCAGGCGGGTGAACGGGTCGTACAGCGGCAGCAGCCAGTCGCGCCCCATGCCGGGCAGGTACGGGCGGTCGGATGCCGGGCTGGCCGTGGCCGATGGGCGCGAGTGGGTCTCGTTCATGCTTGCCTCCGTAGATGAACCGATGATTGGTCGTTATTCGATTAATATTCGAAGCAACGACTGGGCTACAGAGCGATTCTTTGGCCGTTATGACACGATCTTTGGTTCCGCTGACCACCGCCCGGCCAACCGGGCGGCGGGTCGACGGCGCGCCGGTGTTCGAGTTCGTCCGCTCCCCGGCCGCGCCGCCGGTCAGCGTGCTGCGGTTCCCGGCCGACGAGCTGCCGGAGGTGCACCAGCGCCTCGATCACGCCCACGTCCACGACTTCCTGGTGCTGGCCTACTTCGAGCGCGGGGCCGGCCGCTTGCGCCTGGGCGCGCGGGAGTGGCCGCTGAGCAGCGGTGACGCGTTTGTGGTGGCGCCCGGCGAGGTGGTCCGGTTCAGCGGCCACGACCCCGGCCAGCCGGCCGTGGGCTGGTGCGTGTTCTTCCCGCCCGAGCTGGTCGCGCCCGAACCGCTGGGCGCCGCGCTGGGCTGGCGGGCGCACCCGCTGCTGTACCGGTTCGTGGGGCGGCGGGCCGACGGGGCGCAGCGGCTGCCGGTCCCCGCGGCCGACCGTGCGACCTGGTCACAGTCTGTGCAGGCGATCGAGACGGAGCTGCGCGAGCCCCGCGACGGCTCGGCCGAGGCGGCGCTCGCGCACCTGACCCTGCTGCTGGTCAGCGCGGCCCGGATCTCCGTCGACGTCGGCCAGGACCTGCGGCAGCGGAGCGAGCCGCTGCTGGCGGCGGTGTTCGAGTTCATCGAGGCGCACTACGGCGAGCCGATCTCGCTGGCGACGGTGGCCGCCGAGGTCGGGCTGACCCCCGGGCACCTGACCACCGTCGTCCGCCGCAAGACCGGGCGGAGCGTGCAGCGCTGGATCACCGAACGCCGGATGGCCGAGGCCCGGCGGCTGCTGCGCACCACCGACCTCACCGTCGAGGCGGTCGCCACCCGGACCGGTTACCGGCAGGCCAGCTTCTTCATCAGGCAGTTCCGGCGCGACCACGCGGTCACGCCGGCTGCCTGGCGGAGCCAGAGCCGGGTCACCTGAGTTCTACTTCAGGCCGGTGCCGGCGACGCCTTCGACGATCTGGCGCTGGGCCAGGAGGAAGACGAAGACCAGGGGCAGCGAGCCGAGGACGGCCTCGGCCATCTGGAGGGCGTTGATGATGCCGACGCCGTCGGTCACGGTCCCGGGGCCGGCCGAGCTGGACACCCCGGAGGCTGAGGCGTCCGCCTGGGTTCCGGGCCCGCAGACGCCCGCCTGGGGCGGCCCGGCGACCGTCCAGAAGCAGGTACCCGAAGCCGTGGCCGAGGACCTGGAGGCCGGGCTTTAACGCAGAGCGGCCCCGGTGTTAAGCACGGCTTGCAAGAGGCATTGTTACGCCGCCCCGGAGCGGACAGTGCCGCGGAGCCGCAGCATGTTCCAGGACAGCGCCGGCAGGGCTACTTCCAGCACGCCGTCCTGCACGGGAAGTTCAGGTCCGGCGCGCGGGACGATCCGGTCCGGCGCGTCCTGGATGTTGGCCGCGGACGGTTCGTCGTCGCCGAGATAGGTGTGGTGCGCGACGCGCAGCGCGGGCAACGAGCGCACGTCGATCGTGACCGGCAGTGGCTCGTGGGCGTCGCGGTTCACCGCGAACAGCGTCAGCTCGTCGCCGGAGTCGGACAGCACGGCGACCGCGTCGGCCTTCGGCACCGCGCCAAAGGCCGGCGTGTGGTATTCCGGCGCGGTGACCGGTGTCCGCAGCACCGTTCCCCGGCCGTGCTTGCTGGTCAGCGCGAACGGGTGGAATATCGTCTGCCGCCAGGCCCGGCCGCCCGGCTCGGACCGGATCGCCCCGATCGCGTTCACCAGCTGGGCCAGGCACGCCATGCGGACCCGGTCGGCGTGCCGGAGCAGACTGATCAGCAGGTTGCCGACCACGACCGCGTCGGTCAGGTCGTAGGTGTCCTCGATCAGCCGCGGCGCCCGTGCCCATTCGCCTTCGGGCTGGTGGCCCATCGTGTGCCAGACGTTCCACTCGTCGAACGACAGGTTGATCCGCTTGGCGTGGCGGCCCTTGGCCCGGACGTGATCGGCCGTGGCCACGAGGGCTTCGATGAAGCTGTCCATGCCGGTGGCGCAGGCCAGGAAACTAGCCCGGTCATGCTCGCGCTCGGTGTAATAGGAGTGCATCGAAATGTAGTCGACGTGCTCGTAGCAGTGCCCGAGCACGGTCGCCTCCCAGTCGCCGAAGCTCGGCATGTACGCGTTCGAGGATCCGCACGCGACGAGCTCGATGGCCGGGTCGACCAGTCGCATCGCCTTGGCCGTTTCCGCCGCGATCCGGCCGTACTCGTCGGCCGTCTTGTGACCGATCTGCCAGTCGCCGTCCATCTCGTTGCCCAGGCACCACACCCGCACGTCGTGCGGCTCGGCGGTGCCGTTCTTCACCCGCTGGTCGGACCAGTACGTGCCGCCGGGATGGTTGCAGTATTCCACCAGCCGCGCCGCGGCGTCCGGGCCCCTGGTGCCGAGGTTCACCGCCAGCATCGGCGCTGAGCCCACCCGGCGGGCCCAGGCGCAGAACTCGTCCGTGCCTACCGTGTTCGGCTCGATGGAATGCCAGGCCAGGTCCAGCCGCGTCGGCCGTTCCTCGACCGGGCCGATGCCGTCCTCCCAGCGGTAGCCGGACACGAAGTTCCCGCCCGGGTAGCGGATGATCGGCACGCCGAGCTCTCGCGTCAGGTCGGCGACGTCCTCCCGGAACCCGTGCTGGTCGGCGCTCGGATGATCCGGCTCGTAGATGCCGGTGTAGACGCAGCGGCCGAGATGCTCGACGAACGAGCCGTACACCCGGGGATCCACGTGTCCGACCCGGAAGGCCGGATCTACGGTGATACGTGCCTCGGACACAAGTCTCCCTAACTGACTACTTGGCCTACTTGATGCCGGTGGTGGCGATGCCCTCGACGATCTGCCGCTGGAACAGCAGGAACACCACGATCAGCGGCAGCGCGCCCAGCACCGCCGATGCCATGATCTCGGCGTACTGGATGCCGAAGGCGGAGGACACCTGCGACAGCCCGACCGGCAGCGTCATGGTCCGGGTACTGGTCAGCGTAAGCAGGGGCCACAGGAAGTCGTTCCACTTCCAGACGAAGGTGAAGATGAACACGGCGGAGATGGCCGGCTTGCTCAGCGGCATGTAGATGCGCCGGTAGATGTGGAACCAGCTGGCGCCGTCGACCCGGGCCGCCTCGGCCAGCGAGGCCGGTATGCCGCTGAAGAAGGACACGAAGATGATCACCGCGATCGGCACCGCGACCGCGGGCAGCACCTGCACCCAGTAGGTGTTGAGCAAGCCCGCGGCGTTGAACTCCTTGAACATCGGGACGATCAGCACCTGCGCCGGGATCAGCAGGCCGGCGGCTATCAGGCCGTAGACGATCCGCCGTCCCGTGAACTGCGTCCGCGCGATGGCGAACCCGGCCATCGAGCACGCCACCACGGCGAACACCGCCGACAGCAGGGCGATCACGAAGCTGTTCAGGTACCAGGTCTGGATGTTGCCGATGTTGAACAGCTCGGAGTAGGCGTGGAACGTCCAGGTGCTGCTCCACCAGTTGGTCGGCTGGGCCGCGATCACGGCGTCCGGCTTAATTGAGGTGTCGAGCGCCCACAGCAGCGGGATGATCCAGATCGCGGCGAACACCACCAGCACGGACGCGCAGAACCAGCTGAAGTACCGCGCGCGCCAGTCGGTCGTCTTGCTCTCGCCGCGCACCCCGGCCCGATGGCGGGGAAGGCTGATCGCGGTCATCGGTCATGCCCCCTTCTGCTGCTGGCGCCGGTTGACGAAGAACCACACCAGCGAGACGGCCAGGATTACCAGGAAGTACAGCATCGACGCCGCCGCGGCATAGCCGGTGCGGAAGTCGGTGAAGCCTATGTCGTACACGTATTCCAGCAGCGGCCTGGTCGAGTAGTTCGGGCCGCCGGCCGTCATCAGGAAGATCTGGTCGAAGATCTTCAGCGATGCGATGATCTGCAGCACCAGCACCAGCGCGGTGGTCCGGTTCAGCAGCGGGATCGTGATGCGGCGCAGCTGCTGCCACCGGGTGCCGCCGTCCACCGAGGCCGCCTCGTAGAGTTCCCGGGGGATTTCCTGCAGGCCGGCCAGGTACAGCACGAAGTTGAAGCCCAGCGTCCACCACACGGTGGCCAGCGCGACCGACGCCATGGCCCAGCTGGGGTCGGCCAGCCAGTTCGGCGGGTTGCTGATGCCGACCGCGGACAGCCACTTGTCCCACAGCCCGATCTGCGGGGTGTAGAGCCAGGTCCAGATCAGCGCCATCGCGGCTGACGGGACGACGTACGGGATGAAGAACACCAGCCGGAAGAACCAGCGCCCGCGCCTGAGCCGGTCGGTAAAGATGGCCAGGACCAGCGCGATGGCGACCAGCGGCGGCGTCGTCATCAGCGTGAACAGCACTGTGTGCCACATCGAGCTCCAGAAGTCGGAGCTGGTCAGCGCCTGCGAGTAGTTGCTCACGCCCGCGAAGCCGCCGAGCCCGTTGTGCTCCAGGCTGCTGTTGAAGAAGCTCATGATGATGCCGTACAGCGTCGGCCCGATCAGGAACAGCAGATAGAAGATGAGGAACGGGGTGGCCAGTCCCCAGCCGGCCCGGCCCTCTCGGCGCCCTCTGGCCGGACGGGCTGCCACCCGTGTCGGCGTGCCGGTGTCGGCGGGAATGGTCTTGATAGACATCACATACCTCCGAAACCCGAATTACACCGGCGACGTCGTGTTCGCATACTGGGCGAGCTTGCTTCTCATGTCCGAGATCGCGGCGGCCGGGCTCATCTGGCCCGCCATGACCGCGCCGATCGCGAAGCCCATGATGTTCTCGAAGTCCGACCCCGAACCCGAGTACCAGGCCGCGTCGTCGTAGCGGGCGTAGTTGGCGACCCACTTGTAATTCGAGGCGGGCTTGAGCTTGTCGTAAGCCGCGCTCTTCTGGAACGGCAGCCAGGCCGGGATGTGACCGCCCTGCGCCCACGTGCTGCTCTGGTTCAGCAGGGCGCGGATGAACCCGAAGATCTCCTGGCGCTTGGCGTCGGTGCGCGCCGGGTCCTTCGGCAGCACGAAGCTGTGCGAATCCGCCTGCACCACATATTTCCCGCCAAAGACGTTCGGGAACGCAGTCATGCTGAACGGCGACTTGGTGGTCTCGAACGTGGTGATCTCCCAGTCGCCCTGGAAGAAGAACCCGGACTTGCCGGTGGCGAACGTGGTGATCGCGCCGGCGTAGTCCACGCTCAAGGGCATGAGCGCCTGCTTGACGGTGAGGTTCTGCAGGTACGACAGCACCTTTTCCGCCTTGGCGTCGTCGAGCATGATCTTCTGCCCGTCGTCGGCGAGCGCGGTCCCGCCGAGCTGGTAGTACAGCGTGGAGAAGAGCCGCCACGGGGTGGCCGTGTCGTTGTTGATGCTCGTGACGCCGCCGAAGGCTCCAGTGACCTTTTTCGCCGCCGTGAGGGCGTCGGTCAGCGCGGTCGGGCCGTCGAGGTTCTTCAGGCTGCCGTCGGCGTTGAGCAACCCGGCCTTCTTGCAGACGTCGGTGTTGTAGTACATCACCCACGGGTGCGTGTCGAGGGGGATCGCGTACAGCGTCCCGTTCGTGTGCGCCTTGGCCCAAGCCGCGGGCGTAAAATTGTTGCTGGTGAACCCGTACGGGGCGAGTTCGCTGGCGTTGAGTGGCTCCAGCAGGCCGGCGTTGGCCAGGATCGACGCCCGGGTCAGGTGCGAGATCCCCACGTCCGGCGGCTTGCCGCCGAGCGTGGCCAGCGTGAGCTTGGTGTAATAAGGATTTCCCCAGGCCAGCACCACCGCATTCAGGGCGGTGCCCGGGTGGGCCTTCTGGTAGACGTCCTCCATCGCGATCATGCGGACGCCGTCGCCGCCGCCCAGTAGATTCCAGTAGGACAGCGTGTTTTTCGCCGGCCCGATACCTGCGACGCCCGTGGCGACCGCCGAGCCGCAGCCCGACACCACCCCGCCCAGGCCGATCAGGCCGGCACCGCGCAGCAGGGTCCGGCGGGAAACGCCGTGACCTTCCGTTGTCATCGACTCTCCTCCTTACCTGAGCCGACTGCCGACTCGCGCGCCACGAATTCGGCCCGATGGTTGACCCGGGACTCGGCCGCGTGCAGCGGATCCGGTCAAACGGCAGTCTTCTGAATAGCACCCCCAGGCCCGCGTGCCACTGGTTTTCCTATTCGGTGGTAGAACACCGGGCCGTCGGCGGGCGCCCGTCGACCCGGACCGCCGCGCCGCTCCTGACCGGTACCGCTTTCCCTGAACGCAGTCATTACAGCCCCTTCGCCATCCGACGAGCTGCCTGCCAGGTCAGATGGGCCGACTACTGATAATAGAGTAGTCTGGTACTATAATTATCGTCAAGGAAAAGTATTATTGACCTTGAATATCAAGCGCGATGGTGCGGCCAGGTAAGGTCCGCTGTGTTATCGGTGGCGATCGTGGTCCCTGCGCGAAGGTGGAATGCATGCCAGATGGAGCAGAACGTGCCGCCTCGGCCGTGGGGGGGCAGGTGTCGCTCACTGCGGAAGACAGCGGCCAGGACTTCGACCCCGCAGCGCTCGGGCTCAGCCTCGCGCTGTACCGGGCGGTAGCCGCCTACGACCGGGCGCACGTCGCAGAGCTCGCGCCGTACCGGCTGAATCTGGGCCAGTTCAACGTGCTGACTGCCCTGCACCGCGCGGGGCAGCCAGTCACCATGCGGGAGCTGTCGGAGATGATCTCGGTCCGGCCGGCGAATCTCACCAGCGTGGTGAACACGCTGGTCGAGCGGTCACTGGTGGACCGGCGCCTCAACCCTGAGGACCGGCGTTCCTTGCTGGTCGCTACGGCCCCGGCTGGCGAGCGGTTCCTCACGACGTTCCTGGACGGACACTGGCCTTATCTCAGGTCGCTGACGGCCGGGCTCACCGCCCGTAAGCAACAGCAGCTGACTAGCCTGCTGAACCAGCTCCGCATGTCGATCGAAGCCCAAATGCGGACGGCACGGACGCCGTGACCGCCGGCCGTGCCTCGCGTCGGACCCGGAGGTGCCATGACTCAGGATCCGATTGACGCGACGTCACCGTCCGGGCAGCTAGCTGCGGCCGGTCATTAGCCTGGTGCCGCGGGCCTGCGGGGTTCGTGGCAAGCCAGGCGCACCATCTGGGCTTCAACCAGCAGTCCGGCGTAGCCGACCTGCATCAGGTCCTCGACCGGCTCCAGGCTACCCGAGTAATGCCACATGCAGGCACGCACCAGCGAGTCATACCGCCGCGCCAGCTCCTCACGGACGGCCGACCGCTGCGCGCTGCCTCTGGGCAAGGTTTTGCAGCAGGAGAGCAGCTCCTGATCGGACAGCTCGTGCAGGTTTGCTTGGTCAGAAACGGAAAGGGCCAGGGGGTGTCTACCCGGGCCAGGCAGCGCGGTCAGGCCGGCAGGTTCATCCACTGAGACCAGCTTCCTCATAACTCCCGCCACGGCAGTGGTGATCCGAGCGGGCGTTCTCGCCACGGCAGCTACCCCGGTCCAGGTGCCTGAATCGCGTTCCCGGCAACCATCGTGACTAACTCCTCCCACGTTCGGTTGGCCGTGTTGTCTGCGGTTGCCGCTGTACCGGTCGCGCGGCGTGGGCTGCGATGGGGACGTATCCGGCAAGATGAGCGAACGTTCGGTCCGAAAGGCTGAGACCAACTTCATCACCGCTCCCGCCACCGCAGTGGTAATCCGAGCGGGCGTTCACGCCATGGCAGGTACCCGGTGCAGGCGCCTGAATCGCGTTCCCGGCAACCATCATGACTAACTCCTCCCACGTTCGGTCGGCCGTGTTGTGTACGGTTGCCGCTGTACCGGTCGCGCGGCATGGGCTGCGATGGCCCTCGAGGCCGTCATCCCGCTGTCATCGCCGCTTCGATAACGGTGAACGACCGGGGTGGCAGCCGGACTGCGACCACCCCGTCCTCCGGATCTTCCGATCCCTGCTCCAACTGTGCCGACTCCACATCGGGCAGCGTACGGGCGTCGCCGGGCCGGGCGGCGGTGACCGTCCTGATCACGGCGGGCCCGTCGAATGCGGCCTCGCGCAATAGCACCTCGGCCAGCTCTGCCTCGGGGCTGCGGTTGACCAGCGTCACCGCGACCCGGTCGACCGCGCCGCTGTCAGCGCTCACATCGGTGACGGTCGCGGCGGCGTCTATCAGGCCGAACGGTCCCAGGTCACCCACCCGGAACGGCCACCGGCTCGCCCCGGCGGGCAACTCAGGGCTGATCACCGGGCCGCTCACGTGCACGTCCACCGCCAGGTCCAGGGCCGCCATGCTGTGCAGCAGCACCGGGTACCAGATCGGCTGCACGGCGGCGGACTCGGGGCTGGTGACGATGGGCGCGATGGCGTTCACCATCTGCGCCAGGTTGGCCATCTGCACCCAGTCACAGTTCCTGACGAAGATGTTCAGGTAGGTCCCCACGGCCAGCGCGTCGGCGAAGGCGTACCGCTCCTCGAGCGCGCCGGTCATCTGCCGGTACCAGACGTTCCACTCGTCGTAGGCGATCCGCGGCGGCGCGGCGAGCCTCTGCCGGTAGGCGGCCCGCTCGATGAGCGCCTTGGTCCACCGGATCGCCCGCTCGGCCTGGTGCGGCTGCAGCACGTTGGTCCAGTAGTCGTCGCTGCCGGTGTAGATGTGCAGCGAGTGGTAGTCGACCAGCGAGGCCATCCCGTCGATGACCACCCGGTCCCACTCGTTCCAGCCGTTCATTCCGCAGCTGACCAGCTTGGCCCGCGGGTCGAGCATCCGGATGGCTCGAGCCCACCTGGTCGCCTCGCGCACGTACTCCTCGGCGGTGAACGCCCCGACCTGCCAGTCGCCGTACATCTCGTTGCCCAGGCCCCAGTAGGTGACCCGCCACGGCTCGTCCCGGCCGTTGGCCCGGCGCCGGTCCGCCCAGCCGGTGCGGCCGGCCGAGTTGCAGTACTCGACCCAGCCCAGCGCCTCCTCCAGCGTCCCGGTGCCCATGTTCAGGCAGATGTACGGCTCGGTGCCGAGTTCGGCGCAGTAGACCAGGTACTCGTCGGTGCCGAACCGGTTGGACTCCTCCCCGCCCCAGGCCAGCTCGGGACGCCGCGGCCGGTCGTGGATGGGCCCGATCCCGTCGGCCCAGTGGTAGTTGCTGACGAAGTTCCCGCCGGGCCAGCGCAGCACGCCGAGCCTGAGCTCGCGGAGCAGGCCGAGCACGTCCTTGCGGAAGCCGCGGTCGTCGGACAGCGGCGAGCCCTCCTCGTACAGCCCGCCGTAGATGCAGCGTCCGAGGTGCTCGACGAACCCGCCGAACACTTTCCGGTCAAGCCGCCCGACGGGCCGGGCGGGGTCAATGGCGATCCGGGTCACGCATCCTCCCTGGTCGGATCGGCGGTCGCGAGGCTCCCGCCGGGCGGTCGCAGCCTGGCCGACCCGTTCGGTGCCCCGCAAGAGTCGCGGACGATCAGCTCCACCGGCAGCAGCGGCGTCCGCTCGGGTACCGGCTCGCCCGCGATGCCGTGTAGCAGCAACTCGACCGCCTGCCGTCCGGTCTCCGCCAGCGGGATGCGCACGGTGCTCAGCGGCGGCGTCAGGAACTCGGCGAACGGGATGTCATCGCAGCTCACCACCGCAACGTCGGTCGGCACCCGGCGTCCCGCCTGCCACAGCGCGCTCAATACGCCGATTGCCATCGTGTCGGAATGCACAAAGATCGCCGTGACGTTGCGCGAGCGCTCGAGCAGCAGCCGGGTCGCGGTGGCGCCGCCCTGCGGCGTCCAGTCACCCTCGACCACTAGGTCCTCGCTCGGCTCCAGGCCCGCGCCGCGCAGCGCGTCCTCGTAGCCGTGCAGCCGGCTCCGGGTGACTCGCCGCCGGAAGAGGCCAGTTACCGTCCCGACGGAGGTGTGCCCGAGCCCGAGCAGATGGTCGGTGGCCAGCCGCCCGGTCTCCCGGTGGTTGGAGCCCACCAGCGGGACGCCGCCCCCGGGCACCGCCTGCAAGCTGACCGACGGCACGTACCGCCGGAGCAGCTCCGCGACCTCGGTGTCCTCCTCGACCTCGGGCGCCGCCGCGATAATGCCGTCCACCCGCCGCTCGATCAGCGTCCGCACGATTTCGGCCCCGTCCGCGCCGCCCGCCGCCAGGTGTCCGACCAGGACGGAGTGTCCGTTCTTGCGCGCGGCCTGCTCGACCGCCACCGAGGCCTGCGTGATGGCCACGTCGGTGGCGTCGCTGGCGACCAGGCCGATGGTGGCGGTAGCCCGCTGGACCAGGCTGCGGGCGATCGTGTTCGGCCGGTACCCGAGCTCGGTCGCGGCGGCCAGGATCCGCTCCCCGGTCTCGGTGGACACGCGGACCTCGCCGCCGTTAAGGACCTTGCTGGCCGTCTGGAAGCTGACCCCGGCGCGCGCCGCGACTTCCTTGATCGACACGTAATGCCGTCGGGCCATCGATTCCGTCCCGCCAGTTCGCCCAGGGTCCGATCCGGCCCCGGGAAGCATCCAGCCAAATGAGCGAACGTTCGCTGCAAGAACGCTAGATTGTCCGCCTGGAGTGGTCAAGGGGATGTGCCTGATCTGTTCGTCCTCGTTAGTGCCTGCTTGAGAACTTAGGTGGTCCGGGCGAGGCGGCGGGTCATGACGATGATCATGGCCCAGTAGAGGTAGGTCTCATGGTGGGCTCGCAGCCGTTCGTAGTCGCGGACGGTGCGGCGGTGACGGGTGATCCAGGCCAGAGTTCTTTCGACCACCCAGCGGCGGGGAAGGACTTTGAAGGTGTGCAGGTCATCGGGCCGTTTGACGATCTGCAGGGTGAGCCGCAGCCAGGTGGTGGCCCAGGCGGATGAGTTTGCCGGCGTAGCCGCCGTCGGCCCAGGTGAGCATGATGGCAGGAAAGGCCTTTTTCAGATTCCGCAGGCAGGTTCTCAAGCAGGCACTTACGGAAGGCATCCTCCATGGCCACCATGTGGGTGCCGTCACCACCGGTGAGCAGGTTCCAGTAGACCAGCGTGGATTTGTTGTCACCGCCGCTGGAGCCGGTGATGCCGGAACCCACCAGAGCAACCTTTGCCGTTATTTCTGAATGAAAACGTTTGTGCCGGTGAGGGCGGGGCGCGCGGGCCGTGGGCGGGCGGGCTCCGGGCGTGAAGGGCCGGCGGGCGGGTAGGGCGGTTTCATGAGTGACTTTTTCCGGTTTTCCGATCTGCTGAGCACGCAGGAGCAGGAGATCGCCGGGCGGGTGCGCGACTTCCTGCGGGCCGAGGTCGAGCCGATCGCCAACGAGTACTGGGCCCGGGCCGAGTTCCCGTTCCAGCTCATCGACGGCTTCCGCAAGCTCGACATCGCCGGCCTGATGTACGACGGGCTGGCCGCGCACCGGGGCACCCGGCTGCTGAGCGGGTTCCTGTCGATGGAGATCGCGCGGGCCGACCCGTCGGTCAACTCGTTCTACGGCGTGCACACCGGGCTGGCCATGGGCAGCATCAACCGCTGCGGCTCGGACGAGCAGAAACGGCGCTGGCTGCCGCCGATGGCCCGGCTGGAGCAGATCGGGGCGTTCGGGCTGACCGAGCCGCACGGCGGGTCGGACGTGGCCGGGGGCCTGGAGACCACCGCCCGGCGCGACGGTGGCCGCTGGGTCATTAACGGGGCCAAGAAGTGGATCGGCAACGGGACGTTCGCCGATCTGGTCATCGTCTGGGCCCGCGACCTCGACGACGACAAGGTCAAGGGGTTCGTGGTGGAGAAGGGGACGCCGGGCTTCGCCGCGACCAAGATGGAAGGCAAGCTGGCCCTGCGCATGGTGCAGAACGCCGACATCGTGCTGGACGAGTGCGTGGTGGACGAGGACCATCGGCTGCAGCGGGCGAACTCGTTCGCGGACACCGCCGACGTGCTACGGCTGACCCGGGGCGGGGTGGCCTGGGGGTCGGTCGGCTGCATGCGGGCGGCGTACGAGCTGGCGCTCGACTACGCCAAGGAGCGGGAGCAGTTCGGCCGGCCGATCGGCGGGTTCCAGCTGGTGCAGGACCACCTGGCCACCATGCTGGGCAACATCACCGCCTCGTTCGCGATGGTGGTACGGCTGGCCCAGCTGCAGGACGCCGGGGTCAACGAGGACGAGCACTCGGCGCTGGCCAAGTCGTTCGTCACGCTGCGGATGCGGGAGACGGTCGGGCTGGCCCGGGAGGTGTTCGGCGGCAACGGGATCCTGCTGGAGAACAACGTGGCCCGCTACTTCGCCGACGCCGAGGCGCTCTACTCCTACGAGGGCACCCGGGAGATCAACCAGCTGATCGTGGGGCGGGCGGTGACCGGGCTGGGCGCGTTCACCTGAGCGGGCCGCTGAAGCCAGGGCTCTTTCGGCTAGGGTGCCGGCATGGGCTGCTGCGCTATGACCACCAGGATCGCCGCTTAGCGGCGGTACCGGGGCTTGCGGTAACCGCGGCCTCATTGCCTGCCCCTGCGGGCAGTGCCAGGACGTACCGCCGGATCAGTGTCCGGCCAGGCAGCCATTCGCGTGTTCCCGTGTTCCCGTGCTGCCGGGCCATTCTGCCTGATCAGGGGAGCCATGTCCCAGCCGCCCGCCTTCACGCACGACCCACGCGCCACCACCTTGATCCTGATGGCCGGGCTCCCCGCCGCCGGGAAAACCACCCGAGCCGAAGAACTCGCCGCAACGTACCGGGCGCTGCGGCTGACCCCGGATCACTGGATGATCCCGCTGTTCGGGGACTCGATGGCCGGCGGCAAGCGCTGGGTACTCGAAGGCCGGCTCATCTCGGTCGCCCTTCAGGCGCTGCGGCTGGGGACCAGCGTCGTGCTCGACTACGGACTCTGGGGCCGCGATGAACGATCGGCACTGCGCTGGCTGGCCCGGTCGGCCGGGGCGGACTGCCAGGTGGTCTACCTGCCCGTGGACAAAGACACCCAGCTCGCCCGCATCGCGCACCGTCAGGAAACGGCGCCGCACCAGACATTCCCGATGACCGAGGCCGACGTGGACGCATGGCGGCAGCAATTCCAGGTGCCCGACGCCGGCGAACTCGACGGCAGCGAGATCCCCGCCCCGCCACCGGGGTGGCCAGGCTGGCCACAGTGGGCAGCCGACCACTGGCCCACCTGTATGGACAGCTGAGCCGAACTCCTCCAACGGCCTTCGGGGAGGCAGACGAGGAGATGCAATGGCGCCTTTGCCCGTCCTCTTACACGGGTAAAGGCGCCATCGCACGTGTTGTCGTCGCGAGGCTTGTGGGGGCCGGACGGGAGGTGTGACGGCAGCGCCAGAGCGGGCCCGGGCGTTGCTTGGGATGGTTTTGACGCGAGGGGCTGGCGGGAAGAGGCGCGTCAGGAGCCGGCTGACGGGGCCGGGGTCAGGTCGGGGCTGGTGAAGTAGTAGCGGCTCACCATGTCGGCGACGCAGGCGGGCTTGTCGCTGCCTTCGACCTCGATGGTGACCCGGGTGACCAGGTGGACGGCCTCGTCGGAGAGTTTGTCAAGGCTGACGATGGTGGCTCGGGCGCGGATGCGGCGGCCGACGCGAACCGGGGCAGGGAAACGGACCCGGTCCAGGCCGTAGTTGACACCCATCGTGATGTTGTCGACCCGGCGAAGCTGACTGCTCAGGAACGGGATGAGCGAGAGCGTCAGGAAGCCGTGGGCCACCGGGCCGCCGAACGGACCGGCCTTGGCCCGCTCCACGTCGACGTGGATCCACTGGTGATCTTCGGTGTCGTCGGCGAAGCCGTTGACCCGCTGCTGGTCGATCTCGAACCAGTCGGTCGGGCCGACCTCCTGGCCGACCGCGGCTTCGAGGTCGGCGACGCTGTGGTAGCTCTCCATCTCACTCATCTCCCGCCGTACTGGCTGGTCCGCGTCCCCTCGCCGGGCTTTATTACTCACACGTAAGTCTGAGGGGATCATTGGACGCCCGGCCGGCGCAAGGGATAGTCCCATTATGGGCAACGTGTTCCTCGTCGACCTGGGTGGCGTGCTGTTCACCTTTGATCACCCGCACCGGCTCAAGGTGCTGGGCGAATGCCTCAGCATGCCGCCGGACCGGGTGGACGCGCTGCTGTGGGAATCCGGGTTCAGCGCGGCCTGCGACGCGGGGCGTTACCCGGACGCGGCGGCGGTCCGGGCCCAGGTCCGCGAGATCACCGGGTACAGCGGAAGCGACGAGGACCTGGACGCGGCGTGGTGCAGCGCGTTCCGTCCCGATCAGCGGGTCCTCGGCCTGCTGAGCGAACGGCACGGGCCCCTGCGGTACGGCGTGTTCACCAACAACGGGCCGCTGGAGGAGGAAGCTCTGACCCGGCAGTACCCGGCCGCGTTCGAGCTGTTCACGGACAGGTTCTTCTGCCACCGGCTGACCGCGAACAAGCCCGATCCCGCCGTGTACCGGCAGGTGACGGAGCTGCTCGGCGTACGGCCGGAGGACATCTCGTTCGTGGACGACGGCGCGGACAACGTGGACGCGGCCCGCCGCTGCGGTTGGACGGCGGTCCGTTACCACCAGCCGTCCGATCTCGGTGACCTGCTGCCCTGAGCGCTCGCGGTCCCCTCTCCGCAAAAGGTGCGTAACGCCGGCCCGGGTGGCCCGTTTCAGTGGTGACAGCACACCGCTACTTCTGGAGAACCTCCATGACGAGCCCCAATGACGCTCAGCAGTACATCGGCCGCACCGCGACGGACCTCGAGGGCAACAAGGTCGGGAAAATCGGCCAGGTCTACCTCGACGACCGCACCGGCGAACCGCTGTGGGTCACGGTCAGCACCGGCCTGTTCGGCAACCGGCAGAGCTTCGCGCCGATTGCCGGATCGGCCTTCGACGGCGATGATGTCCGGCTGGCCGTGTCCAAGGACACGATCAGGGACGCGCCCAACGTGGACAATGACCAGCACATCAGCGGCGACGAGCACATCGCACTTTATGACTACTACGGCGACACTCTCGCCTCCCGCGACGCTGGCAGGCAGGAGACCGGCCGGGCCGGGCTCGGTGACCGGGAGGCTGGGTACGTCGCGGACGCCGGGTACTCACCGGATACGGCCGGGACGGTGGACCAGAGCCAGACGGCTGCGGACACGGGCGGCTATGCACCCGGGGAGACCACGGCCGGCGATGCGATGACCCGCTCAGAGGAACGGCTGAACGTCGGCAAGGAAACGGTGGAGGCGGGGCGCGCGCGGCTGCGTAAGTACGTGGTGACCGAGAACGTGACCCGGACCGTGCCTGTCAGCCACGAGGAAGTCCGGGTGGAGCGGGAGCCCATCACCGGCGCCAACCGGGACGCGGCGCTGTCCGGGGAACCGATCAGTGAGGACGAGCACGAGGTCACGCTGCGGGCCGAGCGGCCGGTAGTGGAGAAGGAGGCAGTGCCGGTGGAACGGGTCCGGCTGACGACCGACACGGTGACCGAGGACGCCCAGGTCAGCGAGTCGGTGCGCAAGGAGCAGATCGACGACGCCGACGTGGACGTCGACGACCCCCATCGGACGCGGTAAGCGACAACGGCTGATCGCCTTGCGGGCGGCCGCCTTGCGGGCGGCCGCCTTGCGGGCGGCCGCCTCTGGCCGTCAGGGAAGATGGCCAGGACCGCGGTGCGGGGGAAATCGCGGTCCGGCGGAGAGCCAGGACGCAGCCGTGCCTGCATTTGCGGTGATTGAACGATCATTGACGGGTAGTTCGCGCTCCAGCATTCGGCAATGGTGGAGGCGACGGCACCGTGGAAGAAGCTGCGCTCGCATCCTCGGCCGAGGATGTGGTGGCGATCGAGCCGGTCATCCGCCGGGTGGTGGCCGCGCGAGTGGCCAATCCATCGGACATCGACGACCTGGTACAGGACTGCCTGGAGCGCCTGCTCGGAGCCCACGATCGGCTGGCTCCGGAGACCGTCCTGCCGTACGGCATCGTCACCGCCCGCAACGTGGTCACCTCCCACATGCGGACGGCAGCCCGCCGGGCCACGGCGGCGCCGCTGATCGCGGACCTGCGGGAGCCCGACCGGCCTGAGGACCGGGTGCTGGCCGGCGAGGCGCACACCGCGATGGAGACGGCCCTCAACCAGCTGTCGGCCGAGGAGCGCGCTGACATCCTGGCCTACTACGACGCGGTCCCGGCGGCCGACCGCGGAGCGGTGGAGGCCAGCGGCGCGCTCCGGGTGCGGATGGCCCGCATCCGGGCCAAGCTCCGGCTGGAGTATCTGCTGGCCTTCCGGCATGCCGAACTGCCATCGGAACAGTGCCGCCGGGTCCTGCTCGCGGTCTCCGCGGGAGACACCCGGCGCCAGCGGCAACTGCAGGCGGGGCAGCATCTGCTGCATTGCCCGGTCTGCGCGACGCTGAGCGAGCCGCTGAGTAAACGCAGCGCGGCGCTGACCGCCTTCACCGTCCCCGCCGCCCTGCTGGCCCGGCTCGCCGCCAAGGCCAAGGCCCATCCAGCGCAGGCCGGAGCGTCCGCCGCGGCGGGCACGGCGGCCGTCGCCACCGCAGTCATCGTCGGTTCCGGCATATTCTCGGCCCGGCCCGCACCTGTTATCCACCACCGGCCGTCCAGCCCGGCCAGTACCGCGGCGCCGGCTCCGGCGATCGCCGGGCTGACCGCCGGAGGGCAGCCTGTCACGGCGGGGCACTCGATCCGGGCGGCGATCGGCAGCCACGCGGACGCCACGGACGCGATCGTGCAGAGCGCCGTGACCCGGAACGGCTTCTGGATCGGTACCCGGACACTGCGCGTGTGGGTCGAGCTGGTCGGTCCGCTGAAACCGTTGCACGTCACGCCTGGGGACCGGCTCCGGTTTACCGGTACCGTGGCCGGCAACGCCTCCTCATACCCGGCCCGGGCCGGCCTCAGCGGGCCGGACGCGACGTTGCTGAACCGCCAGGGCGCCCACATAGACGTCGAGACGACGGACATCCGGGTGGAACCGCACAAATAAACCGCCCCGGGCACGAGGTGCACCGGGACGGCCTGCACGAGCCGGTTTGCGGGTTACTTCTTGCGGGTGCGGGCGGCCGCTTCGGTCTCGGTGTGGGTGCCGGAGGTCTTGAGCTGCCCGCCCGGCGTCTCCAGGTGGGCGCGGACGAACCAGTGGTACTGCTCCAGCTGTTCGGCCTGCGCGATGAGCATGTCCTGGGTCACCGGGTCGAGCTCTTCGGTGCTCTCGATCGCCTTGCGGTGGGCCTCGATGACGCCCGCGTAGACGAGGTCGAGCGCGCCCAGGTGGGCCAGCGCGTCGTCGCGCCCGAGGGAATAGTCGTCCCAGGTCCGGCCCGCGACCAGGGCACCGGGGGTGCCGACCGGCGAGCCGCCCAGGGTGGCGATCCGCTCGGCGGTGTCGTCGACCATCAGGCGGACGGCGTCGACCTGCGGGTCGAGCATCGTGTGGACGGCGATGAAGTGCGGCCCGACCACGTTCCAGTGGATGTGCTTGAGGGTCAGGGCCAGGTCGCTGAGGGCGTTGAGCCGGTCCTGGAGGATCGCGGCCGCCTCCGACGCGTCCTTGTTGCCCAGGCCGGGTACACCGTACGTAACAGCTTGCGTCGTCTTAGCCATGACCTGTCGCTACCCAGGCAGCCGGAGGTATGCAGTCAGGCGGTGACCGCGGAGGCGCGGGCGGCGCCGTAGAGCTGGGCGGCCCGCCAGCAGTACCAGGCCAGCACGGTCCGGTACGGGCGGTACGGCTCGCCCAGCTCGTCCAGCTGGCGGATCGTCGGGGTGGGGATGGCCCAGGCCAGCCCGTAGCCCTTGCGGATAGCGAGGTCGCCGGTCGGCCACACGTCCATCCGGCGCAGCTGGAACATCAGGAAGATCTCGGCCGACCACTTGCCGATGCCGCGCACGGTCGACAGCTGGGCGACGATCTCCTCGTCGCTGATCCGGGCCAGGCGGCGCGCGTCCAGCACCACCGAGCCGTCCAGCACCTTGCCCGCCAGGTCGCGCAGCGACTCCACCTTGCGGGTGGACAGGCCGGTGGCCCGGAGCTCGGTGGGCGGGAGGGCCAGCAGGCGTTCGGGGGTGACCTCCTCCCCCAGCGCCGCGATCAGCCGGCCGTGGATGGCCCGGGCCGAGGCGCCCGCCAGCTGCTGGTAGGTGACCGAGCGGACCAGCGTGGCGAAGTTGTTCTCGGTGCGGGCCGGGAACCGGGGCAGCCCGGCCTCTTCGACCAGGCGCGCTATCACCGGGTCCCGTTCGGCCAGGATCTGCGCGGCCTGCCGGTAGGTCACCTTGCGGTGGCGGGTAGCGGCGGGCGGCGCTACCAGCGGTGCGCCCGCGGACGGTGCGTCCGCGGGGGCGGGTGGTGCGGCCGGGTCAGCCATGAGGCCAGCGTAACTGGCCCGGGCCGTCTAGCGGCTGGCCGTGGCCTCGTCGTCTAGCGGCTGGCCGTGGCCTCGTCGTCTAGCGGCTGGTCGTGGCGGCAGCCGGCGATCTGGGCGTTGAGCTCGGCTCCGAGCAGCACCGCGAGCGCGGTGAAGTACAGGAACAGCAGCGCCGCGACCGGGGCGGACAGCGCGCCGTAGGTGGGGCTGTGGCCGATCGCGTAGGCCAGGTAGCCGCGCAGCCCGAAGCTGCTGGCCAGCCAGATCAGCATGCCCGCGATGGCCCCGGGCAGCTCCCGGCGCCACTTGGTGCGGACCGGGGTGGCCACGTGGTACAGGGTGGCCAGGACGCCGGTGCACACGGCCACGAGGACCGGCCAGTAGGCGATGTCGACGATCGGCCTGACCACGTTCCATACCGGGTGCCGGACCACGCCGACGATCCACGATGGCGCGGTGACCAGCAGCGGCAGCGCAATCGCGCCGGCCAGCAGCGCGCCCAGGTAGAGCACGAACGCCACCAGCCGGGCCCGGACCGCGGATCGGATGTGGCGCATGCCGTAGCTGATCGAGATCGTGTTCACGTAGGTGTTCATCGCGGTGGACCCGGTCCACAGCGCGAGCACGAAGCTGATCGAGATGATCCCGCCGTGGCCGTGCTGCAGCACGTCGGTGAGCACCGGTTTGATCACGTTGTCGACGGCCTGGGGGGCGAGGAAGTGCCCGCCCGCGCGCAGGATCTTCTGCTCGACCTCGACCTCGATGCGGGCGCCGAACAGCGGCCTCAGGTAGCCGACCGCGCCGACCAGCACCAGCAGCAGCGGCGTCATCGACAGCAGCGCCCAGAACCCGGCCTCGGCGGCCAGGCCGAAGATCCGGTCGGCCCACGCCTGCGCGAGGGTGGCCTTGGTCACCGGCCAGACGTGCGGCATCGCGTGCCGGGTGCGGGCCCGCGCCTGGTGGCGGTGCCGCCGGAGCGTGTCACGGAGCGAGACCCGGGTCGTGTCGCCCTCAGCCTGCCGGGCGCGGCCGAGGCTGCGCTTGGCGACCGTGCTCGGGGAGGCCGAACCGTCAGCGGACACCGGCGGCCCCTGCGATGCCCGGCCCGGCCGCCCGGGAACCAGTCACCCGGCGGCCTGCGGCGGCCACGGCGACTGATCCCGGGGTTGGCACAGGGAGCAAGCCTAGACCCCGGCCGCAGCGGCGGTCAGCTGGCTCGCGAGCTCATGCATGGTCGCCCCTGTCAGAAATGTCGGATTCTTTAATATTAAACCGGCTGTTCAGTATGGCCTAGCTGGCTAGCTGGGGTTTTTGTCATCCGGTCGTGTGGCAGCCGGGTCCCGATCACCGTGGCCACCGCGAGGAGCCCGGCGCCGAGAGCGAAGATCAGGTCCAGCGTGCCCATCACCGGGCCCGGGCCGAGGTGGCCGTGGGCGGTACCGGCGGTGAACAAGGTGGCGAACGCCGCCGCCGCGACCGAGGCACCCAACGTCTCGGTAAAACGTACCCCGGTGGTAGCGGTGCCCAGGTCGCGGCGTTCCACACTGTTCTGGACGAGAATCATCTCGTTGCCGATGCCGAATCCCACGCCAAGGCCCAGCACCAGCAACAGCGTGAGCAGCACCCCAAGCGGCGTGGCCGCGCTGGTCAGGGCCAGGCCGCCGAGGGCCAGCGCGCACAGGGCGGTGCTGGCCAGGATGGACGGGCGGACCGAACGGGCCCGGGCCAGGATCAGCGAGCCGCCCGCCGCGCCCAGGGCCAGTCCCGCCGCCATCGGCAGCAGCAGCACGCCGACGCTGGCGGCCCCGATGTGCCGGACCAGTTCCAGGTCGAGGGTCACGTAGATGGTGGCGGCGGCCATCCCGCAGCCGGTGGCGAGCTGGAGCACGCTGACCACGCGCAGCGTCCGGTGCCGGAGCAGCCGCAACGGGAAGAACGGGGCGGACGAGTGCGTCTGCCGGTAGCCCAACGCCGCCGCCAGCACCAGGCCGGCCGCGGCCAGCGCGAGGACCGGCGCGGACAGCCACGGATAGCGCTGACCGCCCCACTGGCAGACCAGCAGCAGGCAGGTGGCCGCGCCGGCCAGGGTGACGGCGCCGGGCACGTCCAGCCGGCCGCCGGTTCCGGGGCGCGGCAGCCGCAGGCAGGCGGCCACGACGATCCAGGCCGCGACCGCCAGCGGGACGTTGATCAGGAAGATCCAGCGCCAGGAGGCGTGCTGGACCAGCGTGCCGCCGACCAGCGGCCCGGCCACCAGGCCGAGGCCCACCATCAGCCCGGCGGCCGCGTTGCCGCCGTCGCCCGAGGCCTCCGGATTCTCTGCCCGCAGGTGGCCGAGGATGACGACGGTCACGCTCATCAGGCCGCCCCCGCCCAGGCCCTGGACGGCCCGGAACAGCAGCAGTTCGGGCATGGAGGTGGCCGCGGCGCACAGCAGCGAGCCGGCGATGAACAGGCCGACGGTGACCAGGTAGACGGCCCTGGGGCCGGCCGAGTCGGCGAGCTTGCCGTACAGCGGCTGGACCACGGTCGACACCAGCGCGTAGATGGCCACCAGCCAGGGCACCTGGCTGAGACCGCCGCGCGGGTCGATGTCGCGGGCGATGGCGGCCCCGGTGTTGGTGACGATGTTGATGTCGAGGATGGCGAGCAGCAGCGTCGCCACACAGGCCCCGAGAACGGCGAAGAACCGCGGCTTGGTCATGACCTAAATCTAGGTTTGACCTAAAATTAGGTCAAGTACAATTTTAGGAAAGGCTAATTTCGGGTTGAAGTCGCTACCATGACCGGCATGGCGCAGGCCGAGGACGTCCGGGACCAGCCGCAGGGCAGGGGTCTCCGGGAACGGAAGAAGGAACAGACCCGGGTGGCGATCACGCGCGCCGCGATCGGCCTGTTCCTGGAGCGCGGGTTCGAGCAGGTCCCAATCGCGGAGATCGCCGACGCGGCCGGAGTGGCCAAGCAGACCGTGACCAACTACTTCCCGAACAAGGAAGACCTGGTCATCAACGCGCTGCCGTCGCTCATACCGGACGTGGCGGGGGCGGTGCAGACGCGGGCGCCCGGCGAGTCGCCCGCCGCCGCGCTGTCCCGGTTCTACCGGGCCGAGCTGGACCGCCGGGCGGAGTGGACCCAGCTGCACGACGGCGTGACCCCGTTCGCCCGCATGAGCCTGGCCAGCCCGACCCTGACCATGGCGTTCGTGCGCTTGTGGGGCGCGGTGGAAGCGGACCTGGTCCGGGTGTTCGAGGAGATCGCCGTGGGGCCGGACCCGGGGCATGGAGTGGCCAGCGGGGAGAACGAGGCCACGGTGGAGCAGGCCATGGCCGTGCTCGCGGCGGGGGCGGCCGGGGCGGCCGGTGAATCGGCCGGCGAGGAGGAATTGTCCCGGCTGGCCGCGTCGATCACCGTGCCCCGGATCCGTGCCCAGGCCGCGGCCGGGCAGGTCGCGGCCACGCTGCGCACGCTGATCACCGCCAACCTGATCCGCCAGGCGGCCGGGCTGACGACCGAGGAGACCGCCGCCCAGAGCTACGCCGAGGCCGAGGCCGCGTTCGCGCTGCTGGAGTCGGGGCTGTCCGCCTTCAGCCGCTGACCGGGCGCGGCTGGCCGGGCTGGCCGGGCTGGCCGGGCTGGCCGGGGCCGCGACGCGGGAAGGCGCGGCGGGCAGCCAGCACGATCAGCAGGGCCGCCACCGCGAAGATCAGGCTGGTCAGCGGCAGGATCGGGAGCAGCCCGGCATTGACCAGGAGCGACCCGGCCAGTGCGCCGCCGCCGATGCCGATCTGGAACGCGACCACGTAGAGGGCCGAGGCGGTGTCGGCCGAGCGCGGCGCGACCCGCAGCACCGCTGCCTGGAGGGCGACCGGCAGCGCGGTAAAGCCGGCGCCCCAGACAATCATCGCCGCTATCGTGCCGGTGGCCGAGCCGTGGGCCAGGGTGGCCAGCACCGCCAGCGCCACCGCCAGGCTGGTCAGGCAGGTGGCGCTGGCCAGCCGGGGCCTGCGGTCGGTGATCCGGCCCGCCAGCACGATGCCGCAGATCCCGGCCGCCCCGTAGCCGAACAGCACCGCCGACAGGGCCAGGCCGGACAGGCCCGCGTCCCGCCGGACCAGCGCCGTGATGTAGGTGTAGGCGGCGAACTGCCCGGTGGCCGCCAGCATCGTCACCACGCAGACGGCCAGCAGCGGGCCGCTGCGGAGGGCGGCCGGGATGGCCGCCAGCCGGGCCCGGGCCGTGCCGTGAGCCGCCGGGCTGCCCGGGCCGGCCGAGCCGGTGGTTCCGGCGGGGAAGGGCTCGGCGGGAAGGGCGGGCAGGATGCGGCGGAGGGCGACGGTGCTCACCAGGGCGACCACGCCGAGCGCCGCCATGGCGGCCCGCCAGCCGACCGCGTGCCCGAGGGCGGTGCCGAGCGGGATCCCGCCCACCAGGGCCAGCGAGTTGCCCACGAAGACGAAGGCGGTGGCCCGGGCCGCCTGGCCGGGTGGGGCGAGCCGGCCAGCGACCGGGGCCAGCATCGACCAGAACACGCCGTGCGCCAGCGCGCACACCACCCGGCCGGCCAGCACGACCGCGTAGTCGGGGGCGGCCGCCACCACGAACTGCGACAGCGCCAGCAGCCCCACACAGGCGACCACCAGCGTGCGCCGCGAACGGTACTCCAGGGCCGCGGTCAGCGGGATCGCGGTCAGGCCGGCGATGGCCGCGTAGGCGGTGACCAGCAGGCCCACCGTGCCCGGGCGGACGTGCAGGCCGGCCGAGAGCTGCGGCAGCAGGCCGACCGGCAGCGTTTCGGCCGTCACGTAGACGAACGCGGCGCTGGCCAGCGTGGTCAGGCCGAGCCGGGCCCGCGCCGTGCCGGGGTCCGCGGCCGGGCGAATCCGGGTCTGGGGCATGCCGTCCAGCTTATACTCGTTAGACGATTTTATTAAGGGTAGGCCAGACTTGAGGTGGAGGTGATGCACGTGACGCCGCGGACGTCAGCGCAGGCGACGCTGCTGCGCGCCGTGCACCAGCAGCCGGGGGTGACCCGGGCGGCCGTCGCGCACGAGCTGGGCATGCCCAGCGGCTTCGCGGCCGAGACGGTGGCCCGGCTGGTCGCGGCCCGGCTGCTGAGCGAGGAGCCGGCCCCGCCGACCGGCAGCCGCGGGCGGCCGACCACCCTGCTGCGGGCCCATCCGGACGGCCCGCTGGCGGCGGTGGCCACGATCACCCAGGAAACCTGGACGGTGGCGGTCACCGAGCTCGGCGGCACCCAGCTGACCACGGTCACCGGGACCCACGCCCACGACCACGACCAGGACGAGGTCCTGGGCGCGGTGACGGCGCAGCTCAGCGTGGCGGCCCGGCGGTTCGGGGCGCGGATCCGGGCGGCGGCGGTCTCGGTGCCGGGCACGGTCGTGGGCAGCCAGCTGGTCTACGCGCCGAACCTGGGCTGGCACGAGGTGGACCTGTCCGGCCTGTGGCCGCACTACCACCCGGAGCTGCCGCTGATCGCGGGCAACGACGCCACCTGCGCGGCCGTGGCCGAGTCGCGGCACGGGGCCGGGGCGGGCGCCGGCACCATGCTCTACCTGCACCTGGAGGCCGGGATCGGCGGCGCCGTGGTCGAGGGCGAACGGGTGGTGGCGGGGGCCACCGGTGCGGCCGGAGAGTTCGGCCACATGCCGTTCGGCGATCCCGGGCGGCGCTGCCGGTGCGGCGCCTGGGGCTGCTGGAACACCAGCGTGGACGGCGACGCGGTGGCCCGGATGCTGGGCGAGCCGGTCCCGGCCGACGAGGTCAGCTACATCCGCCGGGTGCTGGCCGGGGCGCGTGGCCGGCAAGCACGACAGTCGGCGGCGGTCCGGGCGCTGGCCCAGTCGCTCGGCCGGGGCGCGGCGGGCCTGGTCAACGCCCTCGACCCGCATGTGGTGGCGGTGGGTGGCCTGGGCCGGGAGCTGCTGGCGGTGGCGGGCGGGCACGCCACCGCCGCCTACCACGACGGGCTGATGGCGTTCCGCCCGCTGCCCCCTCCCCCGCTGGTGGCCGCCCATCTGCCGGACGACGGCCCGCTGCTGGGCGCAGCCGAGCTGTGCTTCGACCGCATCCTCACCGACGACGGCCTGCAGGCCTGGTCGCTGGCAGACTGTCCGGCATGACCGAACCAGATTTCAAGAACGACCTGCGGCTGTACCTGCAGCGCGGCCGCGACGCGATGCTGTGGAAGCTGGACGGCGCCAGCGAGTACGACATCCGCCGGCCGCTGACCCCGACCGGCACCAACCTGCTGGGGCTGGTCAAGCACCTGGCCGCGGTGGAGGCCGGATACTTCGGGGAGACTTTCGGGCGGCCGTTCGGCGAGCCCACCGGGTGGTCGGACATGGACGCCGCTGAGGAGAACGCGGACCTGTGGGCGACCGCCGAGGAGTCCCGCGAGCAGATCACCGGGCTGTACCGGCGGGCCTGCGCGCACGCCGACCTCACCATCGAGGAGCTGCCGCTGGACTCGATCGGGCACGTGCCGTGGTGGCCCGCCGAACGGAACGAGGTGACCCTGCACCGGATCCTGGTGCACGTACTTGGCGAGACCGATCGGCACGCCGGTCACGCCGATATCGTGCGCGAGCTGGTCGACGGGGCGGCCGGCGTCGCGGCCGAGTACAGCAACCTGCCGGAGGGTGATCAGGCCTGGTGGGAGACCTACCGGGCCACGGTCGAGCGAGCGGCCCGGGAGGCCGGCGGCATCAGCGGATGAAGGCGATCTGCGGGTAGCGCGGTGACGGGCCGTTCAGCAGCGGGCTGTCCTGGCCGCGCAGCCAGCGGCCGAAGAACGCCGCCAGGTAGGCTTCCCCGGCGCTGACCGCCTGGCCGGGCTGGACGGTGCCCAGATCCTTGGTCAGCACGCTGGCCGGCAGGCCGGCCTGCGGGAGCAGCGCGACCGCGTCCTTGTAGTCGTTCTCGCCGCTGGTCCCGCGCAGGGTCAGGTCCAGGTGCCAGCCCGGGGTGTGGGTCCAGAACGACCGCCACGAGGCCACCGTTTCCCAGCTGGTCTGCGGGTCGCCCATGAACATGAACGGCTGGCGCAGGCCGGTGCTGAACACCGGCAGCAGGTGGTCGCTGCCGGGGATGATCGGGCTGTCGGTGGCGCCGTCGAGGTCGACGCCGGCCTTGATCCGGGGGTCCCCGGCCATCGCCTGGGCGGTCACGCTGCCCGCCAGGGCGAGAGTCGTTGCCATGAGGACGGTTTTTGTTTTCCGCATACTTCGACGCTAGAAACGGCGCCGGCCCGGCGGTATGCGGCTACTGCCCGCCCTAACGGGGGGATTACCCCCGGTCAGGCGCCGTGCAGGCGGGTGGTCTCGTCCTGCACCCAGAGGGTGAGCAGGCCGCGGAAGTGGGCGATGAACTCGTCGTGCTCGTGCGCGGGGTAGACCGACCGGACGGTGCTGAGCAGGAGATCGTCGAAATCGGGGCTGGCCACCCACTCGAGGACGATTTCATCGATGTGCGGGAGGCTGATCGCGCAGAAGTCCTCGTAGCGCTCGGTCTCGAAGTACGCGTCGGCCAGTTCGCGGTAGACGGCCATCTTCTCCCCGTAGGTGGCGCCGGGGGCGTCGGCGACCTCGAAGAACCGGTCGGTCTCGAGGTCGAGCTTGGCCCGGCGGCCAGTGGCGAGGACGAACACGCACCACTTGACCAGCGCTTTCATCGCCCACGGGAAGTAGTAGTGCAGGCTCGTGAGGGCCACGTCGGGGCAGGCGTTGGCGTAGTCGATCGGGTAGACCTCACCGTCCTTGATCAGCGTCTCGCAGGAGTTCAGCTCCCACCGGAAGAAGGCGTTCACCAGCCGGCCGATCGTGACCACCTCGGCCCCCGCCTCGGCCGACAAGAAGTCGTGGTCAACCTGATAGCGCAGGTGCATGGGCTGGTCCGGCCGGAAGCGCATGACCATGGTCTCCGGGCCGATCGACAGCGACCGGGAGAACACGTCGAAGTCGATGCACTGCTGCAGGTGCATGAGCATCTCACCGCTGGCGTCGTAGGCGGCGTGCAGCTCGGCCGGGTTGTGGATCTTGGAGACGCCGCGCCAGCCGCCACCGTCGAACGGCTTCATGAACAGCGGGTAGCCGATCCGCTCGGCGATGGCGTCGAGGTCGAACGGCTGGTTGTACTTGGCCGCGGTGTAGGCGTAGCGGGAATTGTCGACCGGGTTCTTGTACGGCACCAGCACGGTGTCGGGGACCTTGAGACCGAGCCGCATGGCCGCGCAGTAGGCGGTGTGCTTCTCCATCGACTGGAACGTGAACGGGCTGTTCAGCAAGTAGACGCCGTTCATCATCGAGACCTTCTTGAGCCACTCGCGCGGCTGGTAGTACCAGTACGCGAGGCGGTCGATGACCAGCTCCTGGCGGGCCCGGTCACGCAGGTCGAACGGCTCGATCATGATCCGCTCGCTGCTGAAACTGTGCCGGGTGCCACCCACACCGGGGATCGGGCCGAGGCGGCTCAGGATGGTCTCGAACGCCCGAGGCCAGTCTTCCTCGGTGCCGAGCAGCAGCCCGATCAGGTGCGGGGTACTGGTCATGGGCGATCTCCCGTCATCAGCAGAAACGCGGCATGTGGTGGGCGAGCTGAGCCCGCCAGGAGGGCCAGTCGTGCGGGACGTCGTAGCCCCACAGGTCGAGCTCGTGCCGGATACCCCGGTCGGCCAGCAGCCCGGCGAATCGCCGGGTGCTCTCCAGCGAGCCGGTGGTGTCCTCCCACTGGCCCTGACCGCAGACCAGCAGCAGGCTGACCCGCGCCCGCAGCCAGTCCAGGTGGTCGCCGTTCAGGTTGGGCACGTAGTCAACCGGGTTGCTGAAGTAGGCGGCGGTACCCCGCTCGCCCCAGGCGTGCCAGGTGGACGGGTCGTAGTTGCCGGACAGGCACAGCGCCAGCGGGAACAGGTCGGCGCGCTTGAGCGCGAAGTTCGCCGCGTGGTAGGCACCCAGGCTGCAGCCGCACGTGGCCACCTCCACCGGCCCCTGGCAGTCCTGGTGGATCGAGGGGACCACCTGCCCGGTGATCCAGGCCTCGTAGCGCTCGTGGCGGCGGGCGCGCTCCTCCAGCGGCAGGCTCTGATCGGCCCAGGAGGCCGCGTCGTAGCCGTCCACGCAGTAGACCTTCAGCCGCCCGGCCTCGATCAGGTCCGCGACCGCGCCGGTCATGCCGTGTTCCTCGAACTCCCAGGCGCCGTTGCCCTCGGTCGGGAACACCAGCAGCGGGCGCCCCCAGTGGCCGTAGCGCACCACCGTGCCGGCCTGCCCGAGCGCGTCCGACCAGAGCTCGGCCACGTCCCGGTTCATGCGGCCAGCAACCGGAGCAGGGCGGACAGGTGCGGGTCGAGGGCGTCCCGCCAGGCGGTCCAGTCGTGCCCGCCCGGGACCTCGTGCAGGACGGCCGGGTAGTGGTGCCGGCGCAGGGCCTGCACCAGCAGCCGGTTGTTGGGCAGGTTCTCCTCCGGCTGGCCGCAGGTGGCGACGACCGGGACCGGGCAGGCGGGCAGGTGGCCGTCCTGCACCGAGGCCACGAAGCGGACGATGCGGCGGAAGTACCGGAAGCCCTCCTCCATCCGGTCGTAGCGCAGCGTGAAAAAGCTGCCGGACTGCAGGAACAGCCCCGCGAAGGTGCCGGGGTAACGGACGTGCGCGTACAGCATGGCCAGCCCGCCCAGGCTGGCCCCCATCCCGAACCGGGCGGTGGTGGCCAGCCGGCCGGTCACCGCGGGCAGGACGGCGTCGGTCAGCGTGCGGGTGTAGGCGGGATGGGCCGAGTACCAGGCGTCCCGCTGGCCCGGGCTCAGCAGCGCGGCCCGCAGCGGCGGCAGCCAGGCGCCCGCCACGCCCGCGGCCAGGTACCGGGTGAGGGCCGCCCGGCTGTCGTACTCCGGCCCGTCGTGCACGACCAGCAGCGGCAGCGGCTCGTGGTCGGCCACCCCCGGCGGCGCCCAGGTGCGCACGGCCACGGTCGCGCCCTCGCCCAAGGCGGGAGCCGGCACCGCGAAGCCCTGGCCGTGCCCGGGCGGCACCAGCACGCCGAGCCAGCCGGGCGGCGCGTACGGCGCGCTCGGCGGGCCCGATGGCGGGCTCGGCGGCGGGGACTCCAGCACCCGCTTATCGTCCCTGCTCTGGAGGCTGGTGACAACGGTGACGGAAGGGCTAGATGATCACACTGTGCAAGGTCTCCGGGGCGAACAGCTCGCCCGGATCGGGGCGGCGGGAGATCATGCCCTGCTCGTCCGCGTAGCGGATGAACGTTTCCAGCACGGGCCGGTTCGCGTCCAGGCCGTAGGACCAGAAGTCCTCGCCGAGCAGCCCGATCGTGGCCTCGTACTCCTCCCGGACCCAGGGCAGGGTGACGGCCAGCGCCGCGGTCCGCTCCAGGTCCGCGTAGGCCAGCGTTTTGGCCTGGGAAAAGGCTTTGGTCAGGGACTGGGCCAGCCAGCGGTTCGCCTCGTACAGCCCGCGCTGGATGACCACCACGTGCATGACCGGGAAGATGCCGCTGGCTTGGTAATACTCCCGCTCGGCGTGACGCGGGTCGGTGAACAGGCGGCGCAGCCCGGCACCGTCGGGGGCGACCGGGGCCCGGGGTGAGTAGATGGCGTCGATCTCGCCGCGGGCCAGCAGCCCGGCCAGCGTCTGGCCCGGCGGGATGGGGGCGACGTCGATGTCCGGCGGCAGGTCCAGCCGGACCTTCTCCTCGCGGCCGGGCTCGTTCAGGCCGCCGGTGCGGTAACGGACCGAGCGGGCGGGCACGCCGTGGTACTCCTGCAGGATGCCGCGGATCCAGACGTTGGCGGTGAGCTGGTACTCGGCCACCCCGACGGTGGCGCCCGGCAGGTCCCCGGGCCGGGTCAGCCCGGACTTCTCGCTGACGTAGACGCCGCTGTGCCGGAAGCTGCGGGACGGGAACACCGGGATCGCGACCAGCGGGCTGGCCGTGCCGGCCGTGCTGGCGGCCAGGTGGGTCAGCAGGTAGGACGACAGCGACAGCTCGGAGACGTCGAACTCCGCGCGGCCCGGCCCGTGCCCGAGCATGCGGAAGAAGATCTCTTCCGGGTCGAGCGGCACGTACCGCAGGTCGACGCCCTCCACCGGTACCCGCCCGTCGGCCAGGGCGCGGGTGCGGTCGTAGGGTCCGCAGGCCAGGGTGAGGGGCAGAGGAGCCATGCCCTTAGTTTGGCATATTGGTATGACCTTCAGATAGCGATTCGGCGTCGGGCCCGCCGCCGGTCAGGACTCCCCCGTCCGGCACCCTTTCGGGCAGCACCTCGTCCGCCACGTAATCCGGCACCGGGGAATCCAGGGCCGGCTCCCCGCCGGTCCCGTCGTCCGGCCCGGACGGCCGGTGCCAGACGCGGCGGCCCCACGGCAGGGCGATGACCATGAACGCGGCCACGCCGAGGCTGACGAACATCATCGCGTTGTCGGCGTCCTGCCAGGTGCTGCCGGTCAGCAGGTTCAGCGGCAGGTAGAAGACGGCCGCGTAGGCGCCCACCACGATCTGCAGGGGCATCGTCAGCCGGGCGGGACGGGCGAGGGAGGAAGGCACCGGCCACTGCAGGTACTGATTGCCGAACGCGGGCGAGGCGACGATGAGCGTGGTGGTGGTGACGGTGGCCACGTCGAGCGGGTGGGCGCGGCGCCACCAGAACACCGCCAGCAGGACCACGACCAGCGCGACCTTGGTGCCGATCTTGGCCACGTCGAGCCACAATGGGTCCCACCAGACCGGATGCACGGTGTGGTACTGAGTGACCCAGACGCCCGCCCACCCGAACGTCCCGATGGTCGGCTGATTGCTGATCATGTGCTTGAACAGATAGGACATCTGGTTCAGGGGCGTGCCCACGGTGAGCGGCATGGTGGCGAAGATCACCGCCCCGACCGCGAAGCCGCCCGCCACCGCCTGGAGCCGGCGCCGCCAGGACGGCAGCGCGATCAGCAGCGCCGGGCCGAACAGCACCGGCCAGCTCTGGGTGGAGATGGCCAGGCCGAGCAGGGCGCCACCGGCCACGGCCCGCCGGCCGGAGATGCCAGGGCCGCCGCGCAGCGCCACCACCATCGCCGAGAACGCCAGCAGCAGGCAGGCGGGCTCGAGCTGGCCGTGCACGCTGCTGACGAGGATGGCGACGGGGCTGCAGGCGTACTGGAACCGGCGCAGCGCGGCCTGGTCGCGGGACCCGCCCGCGGCCGAGACCAGCTTGCCGACCACCACCACGACGCCGAGGTCACACAGCAGGGCCGGGACCCTGGCGATGACCAGCCAGGAGAAGTGCAGGTGATACGTGGTCCAGACCGCGCCGGCGAGCACGAACGTGTAGGTGGGCAGTGACCCCCAGCCGTTGGTGCGGTTGCTCAGGATGGGGTCGTGGTGGTGCAGGGTGGCGTACCCGGAGGTCCAGAAGTCGTTGACCAGGTCATAGGGCTGGACCTTGTAGGTGAGCACCAGTGTCACCACCCGCAGCACCGCCGCCACCGCGAGCGCGACGACCAGCGAGGGCCGCCAGTTGCGCCGCTGGGCCAGCAGCATCAGTGCGACGCCGACCACGAGGAGCACCAGCGCGGACACCATCTGATAAACGTTCATCTAGGCGCAATCCGATGAATAACGGCTGATAGTCGGGTCACCGGATGATCGTAGCTTCAACTCCCGTGAAAGGTGGGAGTACGCTTCGCGGCAAATGCAGCAATTCCTTCCGCGGCATCGTCGCTCGCCCCGGCCTCACTCATCTGGGTGGTCTCGGCGCTGAGCTGGGTGGGCAGGTCGGCCGTCCACGAGTCGCGCAGCAGCCGCTTCATCCGGCCGAAGGCCTGGGTCGGTCCGGCCGCCAGCTGCCGGGCCAGCGCGCGGGCCCGGTCCTCGACCTCGGCGGCCGGGACGATCTCGGTGACCAGGCCCCAGTCCAGTGCCTCGGGGGCGGTGAGCCGCCGGTTGAGCAGCATCAGCTGCTGGGCCCGGCGCAGGCCGACCAGCCGGGGCAGGAACCAGGTGTTACCGCCGTCCGAGGCCAGCCCGATCGCGGCGTAACCGAGCGCGAACCTGCTGTCCTCCGCCGCTACCACCACGTCGGCAGCGTACAACAGGCCGAGGCCTCCCCCGGCCGCAGCGCCTTGCACGGCGCACACCACCGGGCTGTCGATCCGCGTCAGCCGCTCCAGCGCCAGATGCCACAGATCGATCATCCGCCGCAGCCGTCCCGGCAGCTCGGCCCGGGGCAGGCCGGCGAACATGGCCAGGTCGCCGCCGGCGCTGAGCGAGCCGCCGGTCCCGCCGAGCAGGATCGCGCGCACCCCGGGGCTGCCGGCCGCGCGGGACACCGCTTCGTAGAAGTCTTCGACCAGCGTCAGGTCGATGGTGTTGCCGGCATCCGGGCGGTCCAGCCGGATCGTGGCCACGCCGTCATCCACGTCGTAGCGGACCACCCGCAGGTCCCGTCCGCCCGCGGCCAGTGGCGCGGCGGCTGGCGGCGCGGCGGCTGGCGGCGGCAGGGCCGCGGCCCAGCGGGCGCTGTCGGTGTACTGGGCGAGCTCGCTGATGCGGCCGTCGGTGAACCGCAGCACGTGCGCGAAGGCGGCGTCCAGGCGGCCGCCACCCGCCCGGGCGGTGCCGGTGTAGCGGCCGAGGACGAGCAGGCCGCCGTCGGCCAGTGGCAGGAACCGCTCGGGTTCGGCCCGGGCCCGGTAGTGCCGCCCGATCGACCACCAGAAGTCTCTGGTCATGGCCTCGGGGCTGTCGTAGTCCCCGCCCAGCCCGAGCGGCAGCCCGGCGGTGGTCCGGCCGGTGAAGGACGGGTGCAGCAGTGCGCGCAGGCGGTCCGCGTCCCCGGCCGCCAGCGCCTCGTACAGCTGAGCGGCCATTTGGACGGCCAGTTGAGCGGGCTCGGCGCGGTCGGCCTGGTCAGGCATGGGAGGGCTCCTGCGGAGGTTCGGGCGGGAGGAGAATGAGGCGCTCGACCGCGGCGGCGGTCTCGGCCGGCGGCAGGCCGGCCAGGCCGGTGTGGTTGAGCGCGCCGAGCAGCAGGTCGCGGACGGTCCTGGGCGGGATGCCGGCCGCCAGCACGCCAGCCGCCTGGGCGTCGGCGACCAGGGCGGACCACTGCCGCAGGTACGCCCCGCGCAGCGCGCGGAACGCCGCCCCGGGCGGACCCTCCAGCGCCAGGGCCGGAGCGAGCACCACCGCAGCGTAGTCGCGCAGGTCGGCCAGCGCGTCCAGATGGGCGCGAATGGCGGCCTGGAGCCGTGCGCGCGGATCACCGGGCCGCGCGGCCAGCCCGCCGCTGGGACGGGCACCGGGCCGCGCGGCTGGCCCGCCGCCGGGCCGGTCACCGGGCTGGGCCACCTCGGCCATGGCCCGGTCCAGCCGGGCCAGCGACTCGCGCACGCCCTCCTCGAGCATGGCGTCGATGAGCTGGTCGCGCGAGCCGAAGTGGAAGTAGATGCTGCCCGGCTTGAGCCCGGCCGCGGCGGCGATGGCGGTCAGGCTGGCCCCGGCCCGCCCGTGCCGGGCGACCTCGGCCGCGGCCGCGTCCAGCAGTCGCCGCCGGGTCCGGTCGCCCTTGCTGGGACTGGGGCCGCGGCTGACGCTGGGGGGCTGGCCGGCGGGCGCGGCGTCAGTGGATGCGGCGGTCATGACCCTGCCAGTAGCGCTCCCGCAGCACCGGCTTGACCACCTTGCCGGTGGCGGTGTGGGGCAGCCCGTCCACCACGTCGACGCTGGTCGGGCACTTGAACCGGGCCAGCTGGGCGCGGCAGAAGGCGATCACGCCGGCGATGTCGACCGGCTGGCCCGGGCGGGCCACCACCACCGCCTTGACCGTCTCACCCCAGCGGTCGTCCGGCACCCCGATGACCGCGGCCTCGGCCAGCGCCGGGTGGGCGGCCAGCACCTTCTCGACCTCGGCCGGGTACACGTTTTCGCCGCCGGTGATGATCATGTCCTTGGCCCGGTCGACCAGGTAGATCCGCTCCTGGTCGTCGAGATAGCCCAGGTCCCCGGTGCGCAGCCAGCCGTCCGGGGTCAGCGCGGCCGCGGTCTGCTCGGGCTGGTGCCAGTAGCCGGCCAGGTTCTGGGCGGACCGGGTCCAGATCTCGCCGATCTGCCCGGTGGGCACGTCCTGGCCGGTCTGCGGGGAGACGGCCCGGACCTCCACCCAGGGGTACGGGCGTCCGGCCGAGCGCAGCCATTCGGGGTGCGCGGCGTCGGCGTGCTCGGCCGCCGACAGCTGGGCGAACGCCCCGGTGGCCTCGCTGAGCCCGTAGATCTGGACGAAGTCGCAGGCCAGGGCGGCCTGGGCCTGCTGCAGGCCGGTCGGGCTGATGGGGGCGCCGGAGTAGACCATCTGGCGCAGCGACCGGGGGCGGGCGGCACCGGTGGTGGCGCTGAGCGCGCTGAGCATGGTGGGGACGCAGAAGGCCATGGTGACGTTTTCGGCGGCCATCGTGTCGAGCACCGGCCCGGGCGCGAAATCGCGGACGATCACCTGGCGGGCGCCGCGCGCCATCCCGGCCAGCGCCCAGGCCAGGCCGCCCATGTGGAACAGGGGCATGCATACCAGGCTCACGTCGCCGGGGGTGAAGCCCCAGGCGGCCGAGATGTCGTCCAGCAGCACCCGCAGGTTGCCGCCACCGGTGAACATCGCTCCCTTGGGCGGGCCGGTGGTGCCGCTGGTATACAGCTGGAAGGCGATGTCGTCCGGGGCTGAAGTGACGCCCGGGTCGGCGGGCTCGGCGGGTCCGGCGGCCTGGGCGGGCTCGGCGGGTCCGGCAGGGCCGACGGCCTGGGCGAGTCCGGCGGGTCCGGCAGGGCCGCCGGGGCCGGCGGCTTGGCCGGCATCCTGCCAGGCGGCCAGCGACGGCCAGCGGTCGTGCGCGGTCTGCTGGCCGAGGGCGACGACCGTGCGGAGCTGCGGCAGCTTGGCCTCAGCCTGCTCGATGGCGGGGGCGGCGGCCTCGTCGGTGAACACGACCTCGGCGCCGGAGTCCTCGATCATCGCGGTCAGCTCGGCCGCCGACAGCCGCCAGTTCAGCGGGACCGGTACCGCCCCGGCCAGGGCGCAGCCGAACAGGTACCCGAAGTAGGCCGGGTCGTTCTTGCCGGCGAACACCACCCGGTCCTGGGGCTTGACCCCGTCCCGGGCCAGGGCCGCCGCGATCCGGCGGGCCGCCACCTGCAGGTCCCGCCAGGTCAGGTGCTGGCCCGGGCCGGTGACGATGACCGTGTCGGGGGTCTCGGTGGCGCCGCGTCCGAGCAGCTCGCGCAGGCTCGCGGTCATCTGCTGGCGGCCTTGGTGTCTTGGGTGGCGCCTCGGTAGAGGCCGATCTGCTTCATCAGGCCGAGCAGGTCGTAGCTGGCGTTGAGGTAGCAGGCGCGGCCGTCGCGGAAGTCGAAGACCTCCAGCCCGGAGAAGTCGAACGGGCGGCCGGTTCCCGGCACCCCGGGCGGGTCGAGGACCCCGCTGAAGTGACCGGTCCCGCGCCAGCTGAACGCCACCCGGGCCAGGTCCCGGCGGAACATCGGCGGCGCCGTGACCTCCCACTTCAGGTCGGGATAGGCGGTGACCACGTACCGCAGGTAGCCGGCGGCGGCCGCCTGGCCCTGCACGTGCCAGCCGGTGTGCCGGGTGGTCGGGCTGTCGAGCAGGAAGTCCTCGGTGACGAGGCTGGGGATCAGCCGGGGCTTCCGGTCGTTCCACGCCTCGATCCAGCCCTCGTACCACCTGGTGGCGAAGCCCGGGTCGACGCTCGTGGCGTCAGCAGTGGGCACGGTCACGGCGATCCCCTCCTCGAAATCTAACTGCGCTTAGACTCTAATAAGAATTAAATTTTGTCCAGCGGCGACTGGTGACCTGCGGGCCTGGCGGGGCGCACGGGTTTTGAGGCGTACGGGCCTGGCGGGCGCAGGTTTGCGAGGCGTATGGAGCTGGCGGGCGCAGATTTGTGAGGCGTACGAGGCTGGTGGTGCACGGGGCCGTACGAGGCGGTGGTGCACGGGGCCGTAGGGGGCGGTGGTGTACGGGGCGGACCTCACCCCGGCTCCCCGCCATAGGAGTTTTCAAGATCGATCGCTCGGTTACGTTGACGGCGTTATTCACTGACAACGTAACCGAGCAATAGATCATGAACGGGCAGCCGTCGGGCCTCGAGCCGCCCGAACTGGCCAGTCCGGTCACCGTCGTGCCCACGGCGCGCCCCGCCCGGTGGGACGCACCGGTTTGACGGGCGTCCGCGTGGTCGCGTCGTGGCCGGTTCATGATTGTGCGAGTCCGGGTGAGGGCAGCCGGTGCGCCGGAGGCCGGCGGCGATGCGGCTCTCCCCGGTAAGCCGAAAGGCGCCGATGGCGCGGTTGGGCACGACGGCCGCCCCGGGGTCGGTCATCCACCCGCAGTGTCGTCAGCCTCCCAGCGCAGCAGAGGGCAGCGAGCGTGGTGAAGCGCACCGCCTCGGCCCGTCCGTTCTTGAGGACGGCCAGGTTGGCGGGCGTGATCCCGATGCGGTCCGCGAGCTCGCCCACGGGCATCTTCCGGCGGGCCAGCATCACGTCGATGTCGACGGCAATCGGCATCAGATCACTTCGTTCAGCTCGGCCTGCAGCTGCGCCGCTTCGGCATCGCGGGCGACGGCCTGGGAGAGCAGCATCCGCAGCAGGAGCACGATGAGCGCGACGCCCAGGATGGCCACGCCGACCCCGCCCATGATGAGGGTGACGCCCGGGTCGGCGCGTTGAGGGCCGTGACCGCGAACCACACGAGCGCAGCCGCCACGATCGCGCCGATTACGATGTCCACGTACCGGAAGGCCACGTGGGAGAACACGGTTCCGCGTCGCACTATCGTCACCAGCCGCCACACGCAGACCACGGCGACCTGGACGGATATCATGCCCAGGATCGTGACCACGCGCAGCGCGGTCAGCGGGAGGGACCCGTCCTCCGGGTCGCTCCCGGTGGCCAGCGTCCACACCATTCCGGCCTGCACGAACACGGTGCCGGCGAAGACCATAGCGAGCACGGCCCGTACCGCCCACACGGCCAGCTTTCCCAGCAAGGGCTGGGCGAGGGGTGGGCGCCAGTTCCGGGCCTGGCTCCGCGGTGGACGGGCACCGGTGACCGGGATGCGGGACGAGCGGACCGGCACCAGAGCGGGGACCGGAGTACGGCAGGTGCTGGCCGGTCACGGGAAATACCAGCCTTCGAGGGAGGTCTCAGGGCTGGGTGAAGCGGGGAGGCCGGCGGCAGGCCTGGGCGGCCAGGCCCTCGCGCAGGGCGGGTGAGGCCCAGTTCTGGCGGAAGAAGGCCAGGTCGGACTCCAAGGTCCGCTCCCAGCTGGGCTGAAGGGCCCGGTGGACCATGGCCTTCATCGCCGCGACGCTGACCGGGCTGCGCTCGCTCAAGGTGGCGGCCAGCTCGGTGGTGCGGCGCTCCAGGGCGGCGGGGGCGGTGACCTCGGTGACCAGGCCGTAGGCGGCCATGGTGGCGGCGTCGATGGGGTCGGACAGCAGCAGGATCTGTTTGGCGCGGAGCTCACCGAGCGCCCGGACCAGGCCCGCGGCGGCGCCGACGGCAGGGGCGATACCCAGCCGGGAGTGCGCGTCGGTGAAGGTGGCGTCGGCCGCGGCCACCACCAGGTCGCAGGCCAGGATCAGCTCCAGGCCGCCGGCCGCGCAGGCGCCGTTGACCGCCGCCACCACCGGCCGGGCCGAGCCTCGCAGCCGGGCCATCAACTGGGCCAGCGGCTCGATGACGCCGGCCAGGAAGCGGTCGCAGCCGTCCGGCTCGTTCACCATGGCCTGGAAAAAGCTCAGGTCGGCGCCGGCGCAGAACGCGGGCGGGGCGCCGGTCAGCACCAGCACCCGGACCTCGTCGTCAGCGTCGGCCCGGTCGAGGGCCTGGTGCGCCTCGGTCAGCATGACCGGGGTCAGCGCGTTGCGCCTGGCCGGGCGGTTCAGCGTGATCCAGGCGGCCGGGCCCCGGCGCTGGTAGCCGAGCTGGGTGAAGCCGGTCACTGGCCCAGCAGGCGGGCCGGGATGTCGGCGTCGCGGGAGCGCAGGTACTCCCCCAGGCCCTTGGCCTGCGGATCGGGGCGGGTGGAGGCGGCGACGCCTTCGCCCAGCAGGCCGGTGATGACGAAGTTGAGGGCGTTCAGGTTGGGCAGCTCGTAACGGCGGACCGGCAGGTCGGCGCACTCGGGGATCAGCGCCCGCAGCCGGTCCACGGTCAGGTAGTCGCGCAGCCACGGGTAGGCGGCCGGGTCGCGGGTCCAGATGCCGATGTTGGCGTTGCCGCCCTTGTCGCCGGACCGGGCCCCGCACAGCCGTCCCAGCGGTGCTCGTGTTGTCTCTGGGGCTGGTGGGGCTTGGGGGGGTTGCGGGGTGGGGGCTTCGGGAGTGGGTGAGGTTTGTGCGGCGGGTGAGGGTGACGACGTGGGACGTTTTACAGATGAAGATCCTGATGGGGACGGGACTTCCGGTACGGCGGGGGCGGTGTGCGGGACCGGGACGGTCTGGCCGTCGGGGAGGACGACGGCGTGGGCGACCTCGGAGGCGGGGACCAGGGTCGGCCAGTAGACGCCGTAGGCGCTCTCGGCGCTGGGCGGGGTGGTGGTATGGAAGCCCGCGTAGCCGCCCAGCGCCAGCTCCATGGTGGCGTTGGAGAAGCGGCGGCCGACCTTGCGCGGGTCGGCGTCCTTGACCGTGATCCGCAGGTGGGCGGTGGCCTGCTCGTTGGTGGGGGCGTCGGGCTGGTCGAAGCGGAGCAGCCGGACGTCCACATCGCCGAACTGGGCCCGGCCGCCGAGAATAGCGAACAGCTCCTCGGCCGCCCAGGTCGCCTTCTCCTCGACGTCCAGCCCGGTGAGGACCAGCGTCATCGTGTTGCGGTAGCCGCCCAGGAAGTTCATCGCCACCTTGGACGTCGGCGGCGGCGGGCTGCCGTTGGTCCCGGCCAGCCGCACCCGGTTCGGGCCGTTCTGGGTCAGCGTGACGGTGTCGAAGTGGGCGATCACGTCCGGGTTGGCGTAGGCCGGTTCGGCGATCTCGTAGAGCAGCTGGGCGGTGACCGTCCCGACCGAGACCAGGCCGCCGGTGCCGTCGTGCTTGGTGATCACGCTGCTGCCGTCGGCGGCGACCTCGGCGATCGGGAAACCGGGGTAGCGACGGTCGCGGATCTCGTCCAGGAACGAGTAGTTGCCGCCGGTGGCCTGGGGGCCGCACTCGATGACGTGGCCGGCCACCACCGCCCCGGCCAGCGCGTCAAAGTCGTCGCGGCGCCAACCGTGCCACCAGGCAGCCGGGCCGGTGACCAGTGAGGCGTCGGTGACCCGGGGGCAGACCACGATGTCGGCGCCCGCGTCGAGGGCGGCGGTGATGCCCCAGCCACCCAGGTAGGCGTTGGCCGTGACCGGCTTGCCGGGCGCCTGGGCGAGCGGCAGGCCGGTGTCCAGGTGGGCCAGCGGGTGCCCGGCGGCGGTCAGCTCGTCCAGCCGGGGCAGCAGGTAATCGCCGGTCACGTAGGCGATCCGGGGGTGCAGGCCGAGCCGCTGGGCCAGCGCGCCGAGCTGGGCGGCCAGGCCCGCCGGGTTGAGGCCGCCCGCGTTGTTGACGATCTTGATGCCCCGGTCCAGGCAGGTACCGAGTACCTCTTCGAACTGACCGAGGACCGAGCGGGCGTACCCGGCGGCGGGGTCCTTCTGCTGGGCCTTCCACAAGATCAGCATGGTCAGCTCGGCCAGGTAGTCGCCGGTGAGGACGTCGATCGGGCCGCCCTCGACCATCTCGCGGGAGGCGGCGGCGCGGTCGCCGTAGAAGCCGGAGGAGTTACCGATGCGGATGGGGCGACGGGGCGATCTTTCTGGGGCAGAAGTGATGGGTGGGGCTGGAGAGGTTTGAGGGGTGGGAGTGCTCATTGGGGAGCCTTTGCGTCGCGGGGCGGGCGGCCGGGGCCGGGCGGGCCAGCGAAGGCCTGGGCGATCGCCATCCACTGGCTGGCCACCGGGCCGGTGATGACCAGGCCGGTGTCAGCCCGGTGCCGGCGCTGGGTGACGGCCAGGCAGAAGTCCAGGGCCGGGCCGGTCACCCGGTCGGCGGCGTCGGCCGGGCCCCAGGCCCATTCGCTGCCGTCGGGGGCGGTGAGCTCGATCCGGATCGGCTGGGTGGGGACCGGCTGGCCGTTGACCGTGTAGCTGTAGGGCAGCGCGCGGATGCCGATGTGGGCCACGTGCCGCAGCCGGGCGGTCGGCACCCGCTCGATCCCGAGGCTGTCGGCGATGTCCTGGCCGTGCGCCCAGGTCTCCATGATCCGGGCGGTGACCGAGGAGGCCACCCCCATGTCCGGGCCGAACCACGGCAGCCGCGCGGCCGGGTCGCAGCTCGCGTACCCGTCCAGCAGGCGCGCGCGGGTGGTGCGGAACCAGGCCAGCACCTCGTCGCCGGGCAGCTGGCGGTGGGCGGCGGCGACCCGGTCGGGGAAATCGTCACCGGCGGCGGCCATGGCCTCGGCCTCGGCCCGGAATCGGCCGGGGTCGGTGATCGACAGCAGCGTCACCTCGTCGAAGTAGGCCAGGTGGGTGACCTGGTCGGTGATCGTCCAGCCGGCCGCGGGGGTCGGGCGGCCCCAGTCCGCGGCGGTCAGCGGGGTGAGCAGCGCCTCCACCACGGCCGACTCGGCGGCCAGGTCGTCCAGCAGGGGCTTCAGGTCGGTGGGCATCAGCGGCCGGTCCAGACCGGGCGGCGCTTGTCGCGGAACGCGGCCGGGCCCTCCTGGGCGTCGGCGCTGCGGTACACCGGCTCCCAGATCCGGTCCGCTTCCGCGTAGGCCTCCTCCAGCGGGTGCTGCGCCGCCAGGTAGACGGTGCGCTTGGCGGCCCGGACCGACAGCGGCGCGTTGGCCGCGATCCTCATCGCCAGCGCCTGGGCGGCGGCCGGCAACTCGGCGTCGGGCACGACCCGGTTGACCAGGCCGAGCTCGTAGGCCCGGGCGGCGCTCACCGGGTCGCCGGTGAGCAGGATCTCCATCGCCACCCGGGGCGGGATCAGCATCGGCAGCGGCACCGCCCAGGGGGAACCGCGGCCCACCTTGACCTCGGTGATCGCGAAGCGGGCCGACTCGGCGGCCACGCACAGGTCACACTGCTGGGCGAGCAGGAAGCCGCCAGCGTAGGCGACCCCGTTCACCGCGGCGATCGTCGGCTTGGCCACCTCGATGTTGCGGCCGAAGACGGGCAGGAAGTCCGATGGCGGCACCTCCAGGGTGGTGTCGGCCATCTCCTTCAGGTCACCGCCCGCGCAGAACGCGCGGTTGCCCGCTCCGGTCAGCACCAGCACGGCGGCGCTGTCGTCGGCGTTGAACCGCCGCACCCCGGCGAACAGGCCATCGCGCACCGCCTTGCTGAGCGCGTTGCGGGCCTCCGGGCGGTCGATGGTCAGCCAGGCCACGCCATCGCGCACCTCGTAGCGGACTGGGGCTGGTGGGGCTGGTGGGGTTTCTGGGGTCGCGTCAGTCACCTGAGTCTCCCTCGTCCTCGAGAACGGCCAGCACGGAGCCGCTGTCGACCTGGGCGCCGACGGCGACCGGCAGGGTGGCCACCACCCCGGCGGCCGGGGCGCGGATGGCGTGCTCCATCTTCATCGCCTCGATGGCCAGGATCACCGCGCCCGCGGGCACGTGGTCGCCCACCGCGACCTCCACCCGGACCACGGTGCCGGGCATCGGCGCCAGCAGCGAGCCGGCCTGGGCGGCGGCGTCCGGGTCGGGGAACCGGTCGGCCTCGGTCAGCACGCTGTGGCCGAGCGCGCTGTCCACATACCAGGCGCCGCCCGCGGGCTGGACGCCGATGACCCGGCGGACCCCGGCGATCTCCACGTCCACCTGGTCGCCGGCGGCGTTGCGCAGCCGGATGGCGGGGAACGAGGTGCCGTTCACTTCGGCGCGCAGGCCATCGCGGGCGAACTCGTAGCTGACCTCGATGGTCTCGCCGCCGGACTCGTAGCTGGCCCGCTGGGGGGCGCTGGGGTTGTTGCGCCAGCCGGACGGCATGGCCCCCAGCACCGGCGCCGCCCGGCGGCGCTGGGCCTGCCCGGCCAGGGCGACCGCCAGGACGTGTTCCGGGGGCACGGCGGCGGCCGGGCTCAGCTCCTCCGGCCGGTGCCGGGTCAGGTATCCGGTGTCGATCGCCCCGGCCCCGAACTCCGGCTCGCGCAGGATCGCGACCAGCAGGTCCCGGTTGGTGACCACGCCGTGCAGCCGGGCCCGGGACAGCGCCCCGGCCAGCTGCCGCCTGGCGTCGTCGCGGGTCTGGCCGTAGGCGATGACCTTGGCCAGCATCGAGTCGTAGAACGTGCTGACCCGGGTGCCGGAGGCGAAGCCCGCGTCGACCCGCAGGCCCGGCTGGGCCGGCTGGGCCGGCTGGGCCGGGATCTCGAACGTGTGGAGGTCGCCGCTGACCGGCAGGTAGCCGGCCGGCACGTCCTCGGCGTACAGCCGGGCCTCGATCGCGTGCCCGGCAAAGCTGGCCCCGGTGACCTCGGGCGGCAGCGGCAGGCCGGCCGCCACCTCGAGCTGGACCTTGACCAGGTCGAACCCGGTGATCAGCTCGGTGACCGGGTGCTCGACCTGCAGCCGGGTGTTGACCTCGAGGAAGTAGAACCGGCCGGAGGCGTCCAGCACGAACTCGACCGTGCCCGCCCCGACGTAGCCGATGGCCTGGCCCGCCGCGACCGCCGCCCGGCACAGCTGCTCGCGCAGCTCGGGCCCGACGGCCGGCGAGGGCGCCTCCTCGATGATCTTCTGGTAGCGGCGCTGGATCGAGCACTCGCGCTCGAACAGGTGGGTCACGGTGCCGGCCTGGTCGCCGAAGATCTGGACCTCGATGTGCCGAGGAGCGTCGACGAAGCGTTCCAGGAACACCGTGCCGTTGCCGAACGCGGAGGCGGCCTCGCGGCGGGCGCTGGCCACCGCCTCGGCCACGGCGCCAGCGTCTTCTATGATCCGCATGCCGCGGCCGCCGCCGCCGAAGGCCGCCTTGACCAGCACCGGGTAGCCGATCTCGTCGGCCGCCTTGACCAGCGCGGCCGGGTCCGGCTCGGCCGTGTCGTCGAACACCGCGCCGGGCAGCACCGGCACCCCGGCGCCGGCCATGATCTCCTTGGCGCCGATCTTGGACCCCATGGCCTCGATGGCCTCCGGGGTGGGGCCCACGAAGGTCAGCCCGGCCGCGGCGCAGGCCCGGGCGAAGCCCGCGTTCTCGGACAGGAACCCGTAGCCCGGGTGCACGCTGTCGGCGCCGGTGACGGCGGCCGCGGCCAGCAGCGCCCCGACGCTCAGATAGGTCTGGGCCGGAGCGGAGCCGGGCAGCCGGACGGCCTCGTCGGCGTCGCGGACGAACGGCAGGCCCTCGTCCGGGTCTGAGAACACCGCGACGGTGGCGATGTCCAGGGCGCGGGCGGTGCGGATGACACGCGAGGCGATCTCGCCCCGGTTGGCGATCAGCAGCTTGCGCAGTGGCTTTTGCGTCGCTGGCTTAGTCGCTGGCTTGTCGGTGGTCACCAGGCCCCTCACATCCGGAAGACGCCGAAGCCGCGGCGGCCGGCCACCGGGCCGGAGTGCACCGCGGACAGCGTCATGCCCAGTACGGAACGGGTGTCGCGCGGGTCGATGACCCCGTCGTCGTAGAGCCGCGCGCTGACGAAGAAGGCGTCCGACTCGCTCTCGATCTGGGCTTCGATCTGCTGGCGCCTTTTCTCATCGGATTCGGCGTCGAACGGGCGGCCGGTGGCGGCGGCCGACGCCTTGCCCACGATCGACATCACCCCGGCCAGCTGCTGGGCGCCCATCACCGCCAGCTTGGCGTTGGCCCAGGCGAACATGAAGCGCGGGTCGTAGGCGCGGCCGGACATGCCGTAGTTGCCGGCGCCGAACGAGGCGGCCATGTTGATGGTCAGGTGCGGCACGGCCGAGTTGGTCACCGCGTTGATCATCTTGGCGCCGTCCTTGATGATGCCGCCCTGCTCGTACTGGGCGCCCACCATGTAACCGGTGGTGTTCTGCAGGAACACCAGCGGGATGTCGCTCTGGTTGGCCAGCAGGATGAACTCGGTGGCCTTCTTGGCCTCCTCGCTGAACAGCACGCCGCGGGCGTTGGCGAGCACGCCGACCGGGTAGCCGTGGATCGACGTCCAGCCGGTGACCAGGCTGGTGCCGTAGCGCGGTTTGTACTCGTCGAACGAGGAGCCGTCGACCACCCGGGCCAGCACCTCGCGCGGGTCGAACGGGGTCCGGAAGTCGGCCGAGACGATGCCGAGCAGCTCGTCCGGGTCGTACCGCGGTGGGTCCGCCGCGGCGGTGGGTGGCGGACCGAGCTTGCGCCAGTGCAGGTCGGCCATGATCTGGCGGCCGAGCCGGATGCAGTCCAGCTCGCCGGTGGCGAAGTAGTCGGCCAGCCCGGAGACCCGCGAGTGCATGTCGGCGCCGCCCAGCGACTCGTCGTCGGACTCCTCGCCGGTGGCCATCTTGACCAGCGGCGGGCCGCCCAGGAAGACCTTGGCCCCCTGGTCGACCAGAACTGAGTAGTCACACATGCCGGGGACGTAGGCGCCGCCCGCGGTGGAGTTGCCGAAGACCAGCGCGATGGTGGGGATGCCCATGGCCGACAGCTCGGTCAGGTCGTGGAAGATCTTGCCGGCCGGGACGAACAGGTCAGACTGGGTCGGCAGGTCGGCGCCGCCCGACTCGACCAGGGTGATCACCGGCAGCCGGTTGAGCCGGGCGATCTCCAGCGCCCGCAGGTTCTTGCGCAGCGTGTAGGGGTTCATCGACCCGCCGCGCACGGTCGGGTCGTGCGCGATCAGCACACATTCGACCCCGGCGACCACGCCGATAGCGGTGACGATGCTGGCCCCGACCGAGAACTCGGTGCCCCAGGCGGCCAGGGAAGACAGCTCGAGCAGCGGTGAGTCCCGGTCCACCAGCAGCTCCAGGCGCTCGCGGGCGAGCAGCTTGCCGCGGTCGTGGTGCCGCTGGGAGTACTTGGGGCCACCGCCGGCCCGGGCCAGACCCAGCTGCTCGTTCAGGGCGGTGATGGCGGCCAGCTGGCCTTTCCGGTTGGCCAGGTAGGCGTCGCTGGTGGTGTCCACCGCCGAGCGCAGGACCGGCACCAGACCTCCTCCGGGTCGCGTGGGGCGGCCGGGGTGGCCGCAGGGCCGATGTTAATCGCCATTCACTTAGGGCGCCAGCAGGTGATTTGGGGCCTTTACCAGCCGCCTGTGGATCTCTACAGTGGCCACTGTAGTGAACAGGCAGTCACTACCAGCGTCGGAGGGGACGTGAGGGCATGGCGGCGGAACTCGACGTGACCAGCCTGCATCACCGGCGGGCCACCCACCGCTGGGAACGCACCAGCGTCGGCGACATGTTCGAGCGGATGACGTGGAGCTTCCCCGACCACGAGGCGCTGGTCGGCGAGGCGGGCGCCTACGGAGCCGAAGAGTTCCATCGGGTCAGCTACCGGCAGGCCGACCGCTACGCCAACCAGATCGCCAACGGCCTGCTGGCCCGGGGCCTGCAGCACGGCGACGTGGTCATGATGTTCTGCGAGAACTCGATCGAGGGCTACCTCATCAAGATCGCGGCGGCCAAGGCCGGCCTGGTGTGCGCGCCGATCAACCCGATGATGGCCCCGGACATGGTGTCCGCCATGATCGCGCTGGTCGAGCCCAAGCTGGCGGTGGTGGACGCCGAGCTGTGGCCCGCCGCGCAGGGGCCGTTCGCGGCGGCCGGCCTGGAGGTGGCGGTCACCGTCACCGTCGGCGGCGGCCCGGTGCCGGGCAGCCAGTCGGTGCTGGACTTCGCCCGGGCCCAGCCGGACACCGAGCCGGACGTGGAGATCCACGGCGACGACATCTGGGAGATCCTGTTCACCTCGGGCACCACCGCGCTGCCCAAGGCGGTGATGATCTCCCACACCTGCAGCTACCTGTCGGCCTACGGGTTCGCGCTGTCGCTGACGCGGGGGCTGCGGCTGGAGTCCGACCTGCGGGTCGGCACGTTCCTGCCGATGCTGTACCACGTGGGCGACCAGCCGTTCAGCTACTCGACGTTCCTGTCCGGCGGCACGATGATCATGGGCCGCAAGCCCGACCCCGTGCGGATCACCGAGATGATCTCGGCAGAAAAGGTGACCGCGTTGTGGGCGGGCTCGCCGGCCATGGTGGCCGCCGTGAACGCGGTGCTGGATGACCGGCCCGACCTGGACGCGCACAGCCTGACCGTCATCGTCTACGGCTGGGCGGCGCTGCCGCCGGCGGTGCTGGACTCGATGAAGAAGCACTGCGGGGACGACCTGCTGGTGTTCGAGATCTTCGGGCAGACCGAGTCGATCTCCTGCCACCGGTTCTGGCCGGACAAGTGGCCCGAGGTGTATGCCCGCACGGCGCCGCAGGAGAACTACGTCGGGGTGCCGAGTCCGCTGCTGGCCTCGACCGTGCTCGACCTCTCGGGGCAGGACCTGGCCGGGTCGCCGGGGGTGGCGGGCGAGGCGGTGTACCGCTCCCCCTCGATGATGGCCGGGTACTACCGGGACCAGGACGCCACCCGGGAGGCGTTCCGGTTCGGGTGGTTCCACTCCGGGGACAGCTGTGCCTACGACGACGAGGGCCTGCGGGTCATGCTCGACCGCTACAAGGACATCGTGAAGACCGGCGGCGAGAACGTGTCCAGCCTGCGGGTGGAGGCGGTCCTCGGGCTGCACCCCGGGGTGGCCAAGTCGGCCGTGGTCGGCCTGCCGCACCCGCACTGGGGTGAAGCCGTCACCGCCGTCGTCATCCGCAAGCCCGGCGACACCACCAGCGAGGCCGACCTGATCGCCTACTGCCGGGCCAGCCTGGCGGGCTACGAGACACCCAAGGGCGTGGTGTTCGTGGACTCGCTGCCGGAGACCGTGGGCGGGAAGGTGCTCAAGTACAAGCTGCGGGTGATGTTCGCCGGGCACTACGAGGATGCTGAGGTGGCCGGCTAGCTGCGGGACTGCGGGGACTGCGGGGGCTGTGGGGCTGCGGGGCTCAGCTCTCGGGCCGGCCTGGAGCATCGGGGCGACGTCCAGCTTCGAGTGCAGGAAGCCGTACTGGAGCATGACGTTGGCGGCGCTGCGCAGCTGGTTGGCGTCCAGCGCGGTCGGGAACGTGTCGAACGACATGATCGAGGCGATGCCCGCCTTGGTCGAGGTGTAGGTGGGCACGGTCTGCACCACCAGCGCGTGGTCGCTGGCCGCGACCTGCTGAGCCTGGGCCATCGCGCGCTGGAAGGCGGCCACGGTCTTCGGGTACTTCTGCGCGTAACCCTGCAGCGTGCCCCAGCCGCCGACCAGGAAGCCGGACATCGTCCCGGTCATCGTGTCGGCCAGCGCGTGCGCGCCCAGCGTCTTCTTGATCACGGTCACGAACGGCTCGGTGGCCCACACCGCGTCGACCTGATGGCGGGCCAGCGCGCTCTGCTCGTCGGGGAACGGGGTGGCCACGAACGTGACGTCCTTGGGGTCGACGCCGTGCGCCTTGAGGGTGGCATCGACGGCCAGGTTGCCAATAGCCCCGGTGGTCTGCGGGGAACCGATCTTCTTGCCTTTGAGATCGGCCAGGGAAGTGATCGGTGAGCCCATGGGGACCAGGAGTTCCGAGACGTTTGCGGCCGCCACCGTACCGGGGGCGACGTATTTGAATTTAATATCGCTGTTCTGTTCGATTTCCATGGTGGAAACGTAGTTGAGCAGCGAGAAATCCATCTTGCCCGATACCAGGTCCGGAGTGGTCTGCGAAGTGGCCTGAATTATTTCGGGCGTTACGGTCAGGCCTTCCTCGCGGAAATAACCCTTATTAATGGCGATGAACAGGTCGGCGGCGTCGGCGATGGGCAGGGTCCCCACGCTGATGTGCGCCTTCTCCGGCTTACCGTGGACCTCGGCCGCCGACGACGAGGAGGTGCTGGTGGTGTGCGAACCGCCTGATGAGCTGCAGGCCACGGCGAACAGCGCGGTGGCCGCGGTGACCGCGGCCAGCAGGACACGGGGTGGGCGAGTTAACGTCACGGCTGCCTCCTGAATAAGCGGAGAATCACCCTTTCAGCTTTTCATTGGCGAGCCTATATTCTGCTGCTTGCCAAAATATTGCCGTGTAATTTACGAAAACCCGGAAAAAGGGCAGGGTGGCGCGCGGATCGGGTACGGCGGGCTCAATCGGGGTGGCAAAGGTGCTGGTTAATGGCGAGGGCTATTACGGCGGGCGGGGATCCCGAGCCGGCCGGCCAGCCCGGCCGACCACCGGCGCCGGACCACGTCTTACAGCAGCGTGTTCGAGGCGTCGGACGGGTCGGTGGCGAGCACACCGGTCAGCCGCCAGCGCAGGTAGTCCTTGGGCAGCAGGACCGGTCCACGGCCGCGAACCGCTCGGGTTCGTGGACCCATATCCAGAGCAGCTTCGGGGCGTGTAAGCGGGCACCGCCGGCTTACCGGGGGCGGTCAGAACTCCTGGCCGCCGACGTCGACCTGGCCGTGAGCGGCCAGCCAGCGCAGCGCCTCGTGCAGGGCGTCCAGTGAGGTGAACCGGGGTCCGTACCCCAGCACCGTACGGGCCCTTTCAATGCTGGCGGTCAAGTTACGGAAGGTGTGCTCGCGGGTGATCCCGGCCTGTTCGGCACCGACCCGGTGCTCGAACTCGGGCCAGTCCACGAAGTCCAGGCTGGGCTCGCGGCCGAACCAGGCGGCCGCCCCGGCGGCCAGGCCGCGCAGCGTCATGGCCTGCTCGGCCACCACGTGGAAGCTGGCCCCGATGGCCTCCGGCCGGTTCACCGCCCGCTCGAAGGCCTGGGCGACGTCGTCGGCGTGCACGTGGTTCAGCACCCCGAGACCGTGGTCGGGCAGCGGCAGCGGCTGGCCGGTGGCCAGCGTGGTCCACACCGAGGGGTCCAGGTTGCCGGCCGGGGTGATCACCGGCCAGCCCGGGCCGCTGATGTGGCCGGGGTGCAAGATGACGCTCGGCACGCCGCCGGCCATGGTCTCCCGGTGCAGCAGGGCCTCGATCTCCATCTTGCCGGTGCCGTAGTCCCCGTAGGCGGTGCGCGGCTCGTCCTCGGTGACCGGCACCCGCAGGGCCGGGCCGTGCACCCAGATCGTGCCGCAGTGCACCAGCAGCGGCCGGGTGGGCCGGAGCGCGTCCACCAGCTGGCGGGCGGAGTCGGCGGTGAAGCAGACCAGGTCGATCACCACGTCGGGGCGCAGCCCGGCGATCCGGGCCCCGAACGTGCCGTCGGCGTCCTCGGCCTCCCGGTCCACGGTGACGCGGGTGACCGAGCTCCACTCCGGGCTCGGGTGATACGGCTCGCGCTTGCCGCGGCTCAGCGCGGTGACGTCGTGGCCGGCGCGGACCAGCCGCGGGACCAGGTAGGTGCCGATGTGCCCGGTGGCTCCGATGACGACGACGCGGCTCATGTCTGGTCCTTCCGGCTCTGGTGTTTGCGGCTCTGGTCAGTCCGTGGATGCAGTCTCCCGGCGTCATCCTCGCACGGGCAATGGTTTTCCCGGACTGGGGCTAGACCAATTGCGCCGAGTAAGAGAAGCTGTCACCGAAAATCGGGGAGGCACGGGTGGCAGTCGGTAGTGCAACGGGCGGCCGGTCCAGAAATCTGATTCTCGCGGCGATGATCTTCGCGGTGGCGATGACGTTCATCGACCAGACGATCGTGTCGATCGCGGTGCCGCAGCTGCAGCGCGAGCTGGGCCTGTCCAGCACCGGCGTGCAGTGGGCGGTCAACGCCTATCTGCTGTCGCTGGCGGCGCTGTTCGCGTTCGGCGGGCGGCTGGCCGACACGGTCGGCCACACCAAGATGGTCACGCTGGGCGTGATCATCTTCGCCGCCGCGTCGGCCCTGTGCGGGCTGACGCCCAAGGGCAGCCTGGCCGAGGCCTGGATCGTGACGTTCCGGGTGGTGCAGGGCGCGGGCGGCGCGATCATGTTCCCGGCCGCGCTGGCCATCGTGGTGCAGACGTTCCCGCTGAACGCCCGGGGCAAGGCGCTGGCCTTGTTCTTCGGCATCGCCGGTGGGCTGACCGCGATCGGCCCCATCCTCGGCGGAGTCCTGACCCAGTGGACCTGGCGGGCCATCTTCTGGGTCAACATCCCGGTCGCGCTGGTCGCGCTGGCGCTGATCGCGATCTCCAAGCCGGTCACCGAGCACCGGCGGGCCCCGATGGACTACCGCGGGGTGGTGCTGATCGCGGCGGGCGTGGCGCTGTCGGTCTTCGGTTTCCAGCAGTCCAACCTCTGGGGCTGGCACAACCCCGGCACCTGGCTCTGCATCATCGGCGGGCTGGTCCTGCTGGTGGTGTTCTACCTGGTCGAGCTGCGCACCGAGTCGCCGCTGATCCAGGTCAGCATCTTCCGGATCCGGCCGTTCCTGGTCGAGAACCTGGTGCTGGGCATCTCGATGCTGGTGTTCATCCCGACGTTCTTCTTCGCCAGCGAGTACGCCCAGATCTCGCTGGGCAAGACCGCCTCCAACGCGGGCGTCTTCCTGCTGTTCTTCTTCATCGGCTTCGTGATCGCGGCCCAGATCGGCGGCCGGATGCTGGACAAGCGCGGGGCCAAGCTGCCGGTGACGCTGGGCTGCGTGCTGGCCGCGATCGGCTACTTCCTGTGGGCCGGTAAGGTCACCGGGCTGAGCTTCAGCACCCAGCAGTGGTACATCATCCTGGCCGGTGGCGGCATGGGCTTCATGCTCGGCCCGGCCAGCACCGATGCGGTCAACCGGGCGTCCCGGCTGTCCTACGGCGAGGCGACCGGCATCACCCAGACCGTGCGTAACTACACCGCCAGCCTGGGCCTCGCCATCCTTGGCACGATCCTGATCACCGAGATGCGCAGTCGGCTGACCACCTCGCTGGTCGCGCAGGGCCTGCCGCGGGCCCGCGCAACGGCGCTGGCCGCGCAGCTGTCGCAGAGCGGGTCCTCGAGCGGCAGCGGCGGCGCGAAGAGCACGGCGGCGATCCCGCGCTTCTACCAGCTGGACTTCGCCTACGCGACGCGGACGGTGCTGTACGTGATGGCCGGGATCATGGCGGCGGCGGCGGTCGTGGCCATCCTCGGCCTGCGGCGCGGGGTCCAGAAGGAGCAGCCCGCGGCGGCGGGCGGCGACGGCGATCAGGCGCGGTACGCGGACGAGACGGGGACCGCCGACCCGGTGGTCTAGTTTGCTTTCGCTGGGCGGGTCGGGCGCGCCGGCCGGATTGGGCGGCGCGGCGGGCTGGCGGGGCTGGGGGGCCCGCCGGGCTGGCTGGCGGGGCTGGGCGGCGCGGCGGGCCGGGGCGGCGGGCCGGTAGCCTGGCCCGCGTGTCTACGTCGCTGCCCGGACCGCCGCCGGGATGGCCGCCCGCGGTCGTGCTCGCTTCGTCGTCGCTGCGGCGGCTGGACCTGCTGCGCATGATCGGAGTCGAGCCCGAGGTGCGCCCGGCCGACATCGACGAGACGCCGTACCCGGGTGAAGCGCCGGACGCCTACGTGGCCCGGCTGGCCCGGGCCAAGGCGTCGGCCGTGGCCGGCCCGGGCGAGGTGGTCGTGGCCGCCGACACCACGGTGGTCATCGACGGGCGGATCATCGGCAAGCCCAGCGACCGGGCCGGGGCGCGGGACTCGCTGCGGACGCTGTCGGGCCGGACCCACACGGTCTACACCGGCGTGGCGGTCCTCTCTCCGGCGTCCCCGGCTGGGTTCGCCGGCGCCACCGTGACCTCGGAGGTCACGTTCGTCAAGATCAGCGAGGACTTCCTGGACTGGTACACCGGGACCGCCGAGCCCTACGACAAGGCCGGCGCCTACGGCCTCCAGGGCGCCGGCGCCATGCTGGTAGCCGCGGTCCACGGAAGTGTGAGCAACGTGCTGGGACTCCCCCTGGCCGAGCTCAATGACCTCATGCAGACCCTCTGACCCCTCGCGCCCCTGCGTCCCACGTCCCGGCCTCGGCGGCGCGGGCCCCCGCGTGACGAAGAGGTGCAATGGCGCCTTTGCCCTTGTAAGAGCAAGGGCAAAGGCGCCATTGCCCTTGTTGGCCGGGAGCTTTTGTCGTAGCCCAGTGGCAGCCTCGGGGTATGCCCCGAAAGTCCAGTCTCGATCAGCAGCGGCTCGCCGATCTGCTGCGGCGCCAGCATTTTGTGATCGGCCGTGACCAGGCACTCGCTTGTGGGCTCACAGAAATGGCGCTCGCTCACCGGATCCGGGCGGCCGGTCCCTGGCAACGGTTGGTGCCGGGCGTGTACCTAGCCAGGACCGGGCCGGTTTCCGAGGAGCAGCGGGAGATGGCGGCGTTGCTGCACGCCGGGCCCCGTAGCGTCCTGACCGGCATCGGCGCGCTACGGCGGCATAGCGTCCGGGTACCCGACGCCGACAAGGTCAACGTGATCGTTCCGACCAGGGTCAGACGCCATAGCGTTGGATTCGTGCAGGTCCAGCGGACTACCCGGATGCCTACAGAGGTGTGCGTGGCCGGGGAGATCAGGTACGTCCTGCCGCATCGGGCGGTGGCGGACGCGGTACGGAGCATGACCGTGGCGCGGGACGTGCGGGCGCTGGTGGCCCAAGTGGTTCAGCAGCAGCGATGCTCAGGGTCGATGCTGGCGCTTGAGCTCGAGGAGGGGCCGGCCAAAGGGTCGGGGCTGTTGCGGGCAGCGTTAGCGGAGGTCAAGGCCGGAATCCGGTCGGTACCGGAGGGCGATCTGCGGGTGGTGTTGCGGCGGGGACGGGTGCCGGAACCCCTCTTCAATGCGCGCCTTTACGTAGGGAATGCGCTGATCGCCGAGGTGGACGCCTGGTGGCCGGAAGCGGGCGTGGCGGCCGAGGTGGACTCGCGGGAGTACCACTACTCGGCCGAGGACTGGCAGCGGACCATGGGCCGGCACGACCGGCTGGTGGCTCGCGGAGTGCTGTTGCTGCACTCACGCCGCGGCAGATACGGACCGAGCCGGAGGAGGTGGTGGGGCAGATCTGGGCGGCGCTGGCTCAGGGGCGGGCGCGGCCGCGGCTGGGGATCGTTACCCGGCCAGCCGCTTGAGGGCCGTCAGCTGACCCTTCCGGGCATGCCCCTGGGCAGGTGACAATAGAGGTATGGGTTCGGAACCAGTCGGACCGCTCACCGAGAAGCCGCGCGAGTGGCTGGCCATGCCCGGCGGCCGGATCCGCCCGGTGGTGTCGGTGCCGACCGAGGACGGGGTGGACGAGCTGCTGGCCTATGACGCCTGGCTGGCGCGGCTGCGGCCCACCTGCTTCTGCGGGCGGCCGCGGCTAGGCTCCGGACGGACCTGCGGCAGCGCGGAGTGCGTACGCGAGCTGAGCCGGCGCGCGGGATTCTAGCGACGCGAGGGGCTGCTGGGGCGCGAGGGGATTATTGGGGCTGCTGGGGCGCGAGGGGTTAGGGGTCTGCTGGGACGAGGGGGCTGGCGGGGGTTGGGGGCTGGTGGGGTCAGGTCTGGTTGGGGCGGGGTGGGAGGCCACGGGCCAGGACGCTGAGCATGTCGTCGAGGATGTCGGGGGGGACCTGGCCGCCGGCTGTCCAGTCGGCCCAGCGCATGCCCACGAAGTTCCCGATGCCGGTGTAGACGTAGGCGATGACCTCGGGGTCGTAGTGCGGGTCGACGTCGCCGGCCAGCTGGGCGCGGCGCACCCCGCGGGCGTAGCCGCGGGCCAGCCGCTCGTAGTACTCGCGGAACAGGGCGGGGTCGACGAACTCGGACTCGCGGACGATGCGGTCGATCCACGGGCGCCGGGACAGCATCTGGAAGAACGCGCCGAAGGCGGCCCGTTCGCGGTCGCGCTGGTGGTCCGGCACGTCGGCCAGCGCGGCTCGCATCGCGGCCCGGAGGTCGGCGTTGATCCGCCGCACCACGGCCGCGAAGATGTCGGTCTTCGAGCTGTAGTGGGCGTAGAAGCTGCCGGTGGCGATGCCCGCCCGGGCGCAGATGTCGGCCACGCTGGTGCGCCGGTAGCTGCGCTCGCCGAACAGCTCCTCGGCCGCGGTCAGCAGCCGCTCGCCGGGCGGGCGATCGTCACCAGAAGGTGTCCTGCGGCTGGGGGCGACAGTCACCGGCGGGACTCCGTTCGGCATTCATGCAGCTGGCCGCCCTGGTGGGGCGGCCAGCTGCGCACGTCACGGCGATGGTATCCCGCTGGCCGGCGCGGCCTGCTGGGAGGTGCTGTACGTGGTCACGGCGCCGCCCGCGCTGGCGTCGGTCACCTGGACCGGCCCGAGCGGGGTGAGCGCGCCGTTCTTGACCTCGGCTATGTAGGCGCCGGTGATGCCGTCGTGGTCGGTCTTGGAGAACGCGTACGGCGCCACCGACGGGCCCGCGGGCAGCCCGGAGTTGATCGCGTTGATCAGGTCCTGCCGGGTCGGGTTGCGCCCGGCCTTGAGCATCGCCTGGACGAACGTGTAGCCGACGGCCAGGCCGAACGCGACGTTGCCGTCCAGCGGCAGCTTCTTGAGGTAGGTGTTGTGGATCTTGGTGAACAGCTGGATCCAGGAGTTGCCGGTGCTGCCGAGCGAGGGCAGGTAACCGTCGGTGATGATGCCCTGGGTCAGCTGGTTGCCCGCCACCGTGGCCCCGCCCTGCTTGGCGAACGCCTCCAGCAGTCCGGCCAGCGTGATCGGGTCCGAGCCCACGTCGCTGACCACGAGCTGCGGGTTGAAGTTGAGCTTTAGGCTGGTCAGCTTGAGCAGTGCGGTGAAGTCGGGAATCGAGAACGACACGACGACCTGCGCGCCGGCCGCCTTGAGCGCGGTGACCTGGGGCGCGACATTGGTCACGGTCGGGTTGTAGCTCTGCCTGACCACGACCTGGGACTTGGGGATCTCGTCGTCCAGCCCCTTGACCCCGTCCTGGCCGAACTCGTCGTCCTGGTAGAAGTAGCCGATCTTCTGGCCCTTGAAGTGCTGCTTGATGTAGTTCCCGAGAACCTTGCCCTCGCGGACGTAGTCGATCTGCCAGCCGGTGGTGTACGGCTCGGTAGAGGGCTCATTCCAGCACTCACAGCCGGAGGCCACGAACAGGTCGGGCACCTTCGAGCTGTTCAGGTACTTGACCACGGCCAGGTGGGTGGGGGTGCCCAGCCCGTCGAAGATCGCGTACACGTTGTCCTGCAGCACCAGCTGATGCACCACGGTCGAGGTGATCGTCGGGTCGTACTGGTCGTTCAGGTACTTGTAGGCGATCTTGCGGCCGTAGATGCCGCCGTGCGCGTTGACGTACTGGAAGTAGGCGTTGGAGGCGGGCGCGATCTCGTCGTAGCCGGGGGCGGCGACGCCGGTGAGCGGCTGGTGGCTGCCGATCGTGATCGTGGTCGCGGTGATCCCCGGGGCCGACGCGGTCAGCTTCTGGCTGGACGACGAGGACGACCCGGACCCGCCCGACCCGGAACTGCAGCCGGCGATGACCACGGCCGCGGCCGTCAGGCCCGCCAGCGCGGCGAGGCGGGCCCTGGATGATCTCTTCATGAGGGGCCTTCTTCCTGGTTCTCGCTGCCCTGGGCCGGGCGGCGCAGGGCAGCGAAGGGGATGTGTCGGCGGAGCGAGGTGACGGGAGCCCAGGCCGGCGGAGCGGGGGCGGCCGACCCGAACAGGCGGCGCAGGCCGCCCTGGATGCCAGCGGGAAAGACCAGCATCACGACGATGAGGATCACGCCGTAGGCGGCGATCGGGACGCTCGAGCTGGCCCCGCTGGACAGGCCGTGGCTGGCGCCCACGTCGGTCAGGTAAGTCGGCACCAGGACCAGCACCAAGCTGCCCCACAGGGCGCCCGGCAAGGTGCCGAGGCCACCGAGCACGGCCGCCGTGAGCAGCGCGATCGACAGGGTCAGGGTGTACGCGCCGGGGGCGACGATGCCGGTGACCACGGCCAGCAGCGCGCCGCCGAGCCCGGCGCAGGCCGCGCTGATGATGAACGCCAGCACCTTCAGCCGGGCCACGTTGAGCCCCGACAGCGAGGCCGCCACCTCGTCGTCGCGGACCGCCCGCCAACTGCGGCCGACCCGGCTCCGGTTCAGGTTGGCCAGCAGGATCAGCGTGATCAGGGCGGCCGCGCAGGTGACCCAGGCCTGCCAGCGGGTGGGCGGGAACGTGGCCCCGAGGAAGCCGGGCGGGGCGATCGACACCGACAGGCCCTGGTCCCCGCCCAGCTGGTGCTGGTACTGGTCGGCGATCGTAGGCAGCGCCACCGCCAGCATCAAGGTCGCGCCTGCCAGGTAGGGTCCCCGCAGCCGGGCCGCGGCGATACCGAAGATCGCGCCGGCTGCGGCCGCGACCACCACGCTGGCCAGCAGGATCAGGATCAGGTTCCAGCCCAGGTGGGTGAGGAGCAGCGCCGAGGTGTAGCCGCCGACGGCCATGAACGCGCCGTTCCCGATGGAGATCTGGCCGCTCAGGCCGACCAGCACGGTCAGCCCGGCCACCGCGACCAGGTAGGCGGCCACCTCGGCGAGCTGGTAGTCGCGGTAGGCGGACAGCTGGATGGACAGCAGCCCGACAATCACGGCGATCACCAGCGCGGCGGCCAGGTGGCGGGCCAGCGTCATCGTCACACCCTCCGGGTGGCGGCGCTGGAGAACAGGCCGGTCGGCCGGACCATGAGGACCAGCACCAGGGCAGCCAGCCCGTACACCAGGACGAGGTTGCTGCCCAGGTAGCCGCCGGCGTAGCTGAGCACCACACCGAGCAGGACGCCGCCGACCACCGCGCCGACCGGGCTGTCGAGGCCGCCGATGACGGCGGCGGTGAAGCCGAGCACGAAGATCGAATCCATGCTGTTCGGGTAGAGGAACGTGGACGAGGTGACCAGCACCCCGGCCAGCGCGCCGAACAGCCCGGCCAGAGCCCAGCCGAGGGTGAGCACCCGGCCGATCCGGACCCCGAGCAGCCGGGCCACGTTCGGGGCGAACGCGGTCGCGCGCAGCCGCAGGCCGATCGAGGTGTAGCGGAACACCAGGGCCAGGATCAGCGCCGCGGCCAGCACCGCGGCGGCGGTGAACACATCGTTGGGCGAGATGCCGAGGCCGACCGACCCGGCCTTGAGGCCCTTGATCGAGAACGCGGCCGGGAACGACCGGTACTGGCCGCCGTAGATGATCCCGGCCAGCCCCTCGAGCAGGATGAGCAGCCCGATGGTGACGATCACGGCGTTCAGCGGGGCCTTGTTTTCGGTCGGGCGGACCACGGCGTACTCCAGCACCGAGCCGAGCACCAGCCCGGCCGCCAGCGCCACCGCGAACCCCGCCCAGTAGCTGCCGGTGTCCCGGATGACCAGCCAGGCGATGTAGGTGGTGAACATGGCCATGCCGCCCTGCGAGTAGTTCAGGATCCGGGTGCCACGCCAGATCAGCACCAGCGACAGGGCGATCGCGGCGTAGATCATGCCGACCGCGATGCCGCCGAGGGTGAACTCGAGGAACTCCTGCATCAAGGCCGCCTTCCTAGAACCCGAGGTAGTGGCGCCGCAGCGCGACGTCGGCGGACAGGGTGGCGGCGTCGGCGGCGGCAACGACCTTGCCCACATTGAGCACCAGCCCCTGGTCGGCGATGGCCAGCGCGCTGCGGGCGTTCTGCTCGACCAGCAGCACGGTCAGGCCCGCCTCGTCCCGCAGCCGCCGCACCAGGTCCATGACCTGGGTGACCATGCGGGGGGCGAGGCCCAGCGACGGCTCGTCGAGCAGCAGCACCCGGGGCGCGGCCATCAGGGCCCGGGCGATGACGAGGATCTGCCGCTCGCCGCCGGACAGCGTGCCCGCCTGCCGCCGCTTGCGCTCGGCCAGCAGCGGGAACCGCTGATAGGCGTCGGCCAGAGCGGCCGACCGGACCGCCCCGCCACGCCGGGTCAGCCCGCCCAGCCGCAGGTTCTCCTCGATGGTGAGCTCGGTGATCACGCCTTGCCCCTCGGGCACGTGGGCGACGCCGGCCCGGGTGATGTCCTCGGGGCGGCGCCGGGCCAGGTTGGTGCCGTCGACCAGGATCCGGCCCTGCCGGGGGCGGACCAGCCCGCTGATCGTCCGCAGCAGGGTCGTCTTGCCCGCCCCGTTGGCCCCGAGGACGGCGGTGATCGTGCCCGGGCGCGCGGCCAGCGTCACCGCCTCCAGCACGGTGACCTGGCCGTACCCGGCTACCAGGTCCTCCACTGCGAGGGCGGCCGCCTCAGTCACGGCCGTCACCTTCTGCGCCTGCTGAATCTGATGTGTCTGGTGTGATTGGTGAGGCTGGTGTGATTGGTGAGGCTGGTGGGGCTGGCGTGATCGGTGGGGCTGGTGGGTCCTTCTCGCCGTCGGCGCCCAGGTAGGCGGCGGTCACGGCCGGGTCGGCCTGCACCTCGGCGGGCGTGCCGTGGGCGATCAGCTTGCCGAAATCCAGCACGAAGATCATGTCGCAGACCGACATGACCAGGTCCATCCGGTGCTCGATGACCACGACCCCGGCCTCGGTGGTCAGGTCTGCGATCAGGTGACCGAGCTCGGGCAGTTCGTTCTCGGGCAGACCGCTGGCGGGCTCGTCCAGCAGGATCAGCTTGGGCCGGGCGGCCAAGGCGCGGGCCAGCGCCACCCGCTTGCGCAGCCCGTAGGAGAGCGTGTCCGGCATCTCGTCGGCCACGTCGGCCACGCCGAGACGCTCGAGCGCGGTCAGCGCCTGCTCCCGCAGCCGTCGTTCGTCCCGGTCCGAACGGGGCAGTCCGAACAGCGCCGACCAGATCCCCGCGCGGGCGCTGGGGGTCGCGCCGACCATGACGTTCTCGGCCACGGTGAGGCCGGGGAACAGGCCGACCCCCTGCAAGGTCCGGGCGATACCGAGCGCGGCCAGCCGGTGGGTGCCGAGCCCGTTCAGCTCGCGGCCGTCGAAGCTGACCGTGCCGGTCTGCGGTTTGACGAAGCCGCAAGCGGTGTTGAGCAGCGTGGTCTTACCCGCTCCGTTGGGACCGATGATCCCGGTGACCTGGCGCGGGCGAGCGGTCAGGGACACCCTGTCCAGGGCGGTCAGCCCGCCGAACTGGACCGTGACGTCACGGATCTCCAATGAACCATCGTTCATCAGGTCTGCCCTTGCTCCGGACCGCTTCATTGCGGCGCGATGAACCGATATTCAGCGATGAGGAGAGGCGTGGCAAGACCCAAGCGGGCGTCGTGGCCAAACCGAGACCGGACGGCCATCAGCCGCGTTCCGGAGCGCCAGCGTGGGTCTCCGGCCACAATTTGCCATTTCGAGTAAAAGGTGCGAAGGTGTAAGAAAAATGCGCCTTTGAGCGCTACCAGGCCTTTCCGTTTATCAAAAATTTATTGACGCAAGGGTTGATCTGCCCGTTATCGATCCCCGGCGTTACCTCGATTTTCACCGGCAGCCCGGGGCAGAAGCGCATTTTATCGTCTGATTCTCCAGTCAACCGTGCGTTGCCGCACCAAAATTTCGTGCTCGCTAATTTGCGCGAGAGCCAAGATCTAATTCTGGTAATTGAGCGCCTGAAAATGGGAGTTTTTATGACCGCACGCCCGACCATCGTCCTGGTCCACGGTGCCTGGGCCGACGGCTCTTGCTGGGACGCCGTCATCGAGCGCCTGCAGGCCGACGGCTACGACGTCATCGCCCCGCAGTTTCCCGAGACCTCACTGGCCGCCGACGTCGCGCGGCTGAGGCAGGTCCTGGACCGTCAGGACGGCCCGGTCCTGGTGGCCGGCCACTCTTACGGCGGCCAGATCATGACCGCGCTCGGGACCGATGCCCCCCATGTCGCCGGCCTGGTCTACATCGCGGCGTTCGGCCTGGATCAGGGCGAGTCGATCGGCGCCCTGCTGGCCCAGGGACCGCCGACGCCGGCCCTGGCCCACCTGGACATCGACAAGCAGGGCTTCGCCTGGATACCGGAAAACGACTTCGTGTACCACTTCGCCGGGGACATCGACCCCGTGCGGGCCCGGGTCATGTTCGCCGTCCAGCAGGCGCTGTCGGCGTCCACGTTGCAGGACGTCATGGATGTCCCGGCCTGGAAGTCGCACCCGACCTGGTTCCTGGTCGCGGCGGGCGACGAGGCCATCCCGCCGGACGCCGAGCGCCAGTTCGCCAAGCGGATGGGTGCGACCACCGTCGAGGTGGAGTCCGGCCACGTGGCCATGATCTCCCACCCCAGCGAGGTGACCCAGCTGATCGAGACGGCGGCGGCCGCGGTGCAGGCGGCCGGCTAGCCCGGCCGGTCAGGGCGCGCGGCCGGGGATCCAGATGCTGACGTGCAGGGTGGCGGCGGCCACGCTGACCGGTGAGGACAGGCCCAGCACCTCGCTGGCCAGCAGCACGAACCCGGCGTAGACCCCGACTAGGAGCCCGGTCACCAGCGCGTAGGCCAGCGTCCGGGAGATGATCCGGTCGATCTCGTACAGCCGGTACTTGAGGATGCCGACTCCGATGGCGACCGGCAGGGCGGCCACCAGCAGGCCGAACACGTCGTCGGCGCCCTGCACGGTGGCCGAGCTGGCCGCGTTCGGCAGGCCGTCGACGACGGCGAACCCGATCAGTGCGACGGCCGCGACGGCCGCCCCGCTCATCAGCCACTTCAGCTGCTGGCGGCGCTCACCGCCGGCCCGCCGCCAGGCCGACACCTGACGGCCCACCACCGCGAGCCAGAACAGCACGTAGCCGACCTGGCTCAGCGCGGCCAGCACCCAGCGCCAGCGCCGGGACGGCAGGCGGCCGTCGGGGAACAGCAGGACCGCGACCGGCAGCAGCACCTGTGACAAGGTACCGGTCAGCGCCTCGGCCACCAGGGCGGCGCGCGAGCGGCAGCCCGGGATGCCCCTGCCGATATGCGTGCACCCCGTACAGCGAGGTCACGCTGGTGGCGGTGGCCCTGGGCGAGGTGCTCACCGTGCTCGGCATGCTGGACCGCAGCCGCGGGGCCAGCGCCGGCGCGGCGGACCGGCTGCGGGAGAGCCTGGGGGTGGCCCGGACGCTGCCCGACCCGGGCGCCGCGGTGGCCGCGCTAAACAACCTGGCCCGGCTGCTGGCCGAAAACGGCCAGAGCGCCGAGGCGCTGCCGCTGGCCCAGGAGGCGCTGACCCTCGGGCGTGAACTCGGCGACCAGCACCGGCTGGCCGCCCTGCACACCAACCTGGCCGACCTGCTGCACGCGGCGGGCCAGCGGGACGCGGCACTGGCGCACCTGAAGGAGGCGGCCCGGGGCTTCGCCGCGGTCGACACCGGCGGCCCGCCCCGCCCGGAGGTCTGGACCCTGGTCGAGTGGTGAGGCCGGTGGCCAGCAGCTAGGACGGCAGCTGGTAGCCGTACTCGACCAGCCGCTGGGCGCCAGCCGCGTAGACGGCCGGGTCGCCCGGGGCGATCGTGGCCAGCCCGTCCACGTACCGATTGAACATCGCGAACATGGCCGCGATGAGCACGGTGTCGTGGATCTCCAGGTCGGTCGCGCCCGCGTCGCGGGCGGCGGCCACGCCGGCCTCGGTGACGTCGCGGCCGCTGCGGCTCACCGCAGCGGCGATGGCCAGCAGCGCCTTGAGCTTGGCCGATACCGGGGCGCTGACCGGGTCCGCGCACACCTGGCCGACCACGTCCAGGCCGCCCGGTAGCTGCGCGGCAGCGGTCGCAGCGTGGGACGACGTGCAGTAACGGCAGCCGTTCAGGTCCGACACGTAAGCGCCGATCAGTTCGCGCTCGCCCCGGGTCAGCGTGCTCGGCCCGCGCAGCAGCACCTCGGCCAGGTCACTGATCGGGCGGCCGGTCTCCGGGCGGTACTGGAGCAGGCCCCGGATGCCCGGCTGGTCCGAATCGAGCGCTATGTGCGGCATGCCCCCAGCCAAGCACGGGGCTGGGCAGGCCACGTCAGCCCCGGAAACATTAAAGTAACTAACTAGTTAATGACTGTGGTACGGTGGCGTGAGTGTCCTAGGCGGCGGAAGGAGTCAGCATGTGCATGACCTGGTTCATTACCGGAGCTGGGCGCGGGTTCGGGCGCCAGTGGGCGGAGGCCGCGCTGGAGCGGGGCGATCGGGTGGCGGCGACGGCGCGGCGGCCTGAGGAGCTGGCTGAGCTGGCCGGCCGATACGGCGAGAACGTGCTGCCGGTGCGGCTGGACGTGACCGACCAGGCGGCCGTCTTCCGCGCGGTCCAGCAGACCGCCGCCCACTTCGGCTCGCTCGACGTGGTGGTCAACAACGCGGGCTACGGGCACTTCGGCATGGTGGAAGAGCTCAGCGACGCCGACATCCGCGACCAGATGGAGACCAACTTCTTCGGCGCGCTGTGGGTCACGCAGGCCGCGCTGCCGATCATGCGGCGGCAGCGGTCCGGGCGGATCCTGCAGGTGACCAGCGAGGGCGGGGTCCGCGCGTTCCCCGGGATCGGCGCCTACCACGCGTCCAAGTGGGCGCTGGAGGGGCTGTCCCAGTCGCTGGCCCAGGAGGTGGCCGGCTTCGGCATCTTCGTGACCATGGTCGAGCCGGGGCCGTACTCCACCGGCTGGCTGGAGACCGGCGCCCGGCACAGCGACGAGAACCCCGACTACCAGCCGGTCCGGGACGGCATCGACCCCGGCTGGGACGTGGGCGACCCACGGGCGACCCGGGCGGCCATCCTCACGGTGGTGGACGCCGAGCGGCCGCCGCTGCGGATCTTCTTCGGTAAGTCGCTGGCCCCGATCACCGAAGAGTACGAACGGCGCCTGGCCACCTGGCGGGAATGGGAGCCGGTCTCGGTCGAGGCGTTCGGGTGACCTCGGAGCCCGCCGAGCCGCCCGCGCTGACCGCCAAGCAGCGGCAGTCGCAGGCGACCAGGGCCAAGCTGCTGGCCGCCGCCCGCGAGGAGTTCCAGCGGTACGGGCTGGCGGGCGGCCGGGTGGACCGGATCGGCGAGCGGGCCGGGGTGAACAAGCGCCTCATCTACGTGTACTTCGGCGACAAGGAGGGCCTGTTCGAGGAGGTCATCCGCCGGAACCGGGACGCCGTCGGCGCCTCGGTACGGTTCGACGCCGAGGACCTGCCCGGCTATGCGCTGCGGCTGTACGACTACTGGCAGGAGCACCCCGACTCGGTGCGCCTGTTCTGGTGGCGCAACCTCGAGCGGCCGCGATCCACCGAGGTGGAGGACACCGCCTACGGGCGGATGGTGGGCGAGATCAACGCCGCCCAGGCCGCGGCCGAGGTGGACCCGGCCATCCCGGCCGCGCACCTGTTCGCGTTCGTGCTCGGCCTGCTGCAGAGCTGGGCCGTCCCCTCCCCTGCGCTGTCGGTCACGACCGGGCCGGAGGAGCAGGCCCGCAGGCGGGAAAGCGTCCGCGCGGCGGTCGAGCGGCTGATCGCCCCCGCGGGCTGACCGCGGCGGTCAGGGGCGCTGGAGGACGAGGACCTGGGCCTGGAGCTGGCCCTGGCGGAGCAGGTGGCCGATGCGGTGGTGCTGGTCTTCGGCGGTACGCCAGGCGGGCTGGCCGGCGTGGCGGCGCTCAAGTTCGGATTCGACCGCCTGGGTGCGTTCTTGCCAGGACGGGGAGGGGGCGGGCAGGTCGGCGGTGAGCGCACGGTCGAGGACGGCCAGGCCGGCCGCGCCGAGCTGGGCGGCCAGGGCGGCGGCGCTGGGGAAGTGGTTGCCTTCGGGCGGGTCGTCCAGCTCGGGCACGGTGGCCAGGAAGACCAGCAGGCCGATGCGGCCACCGGGGCGGACCACCCGGCGCAGCTCACGCAGCGCGGCCAGCTGGGCGGCCGGACCCGAGGTCGTGCACAGCACGCCCAAGCACCAGGCCAGCGTGACCACCTCGTCGGCGAACGGCAGCCGGGTCGCGTCGCCCTGGACGACCGGGAAGCCGAACAGCCGCCGGGACGCGCGGCAGGCGTCGGGCTCTGGCTCGACCAGAACGGGGCGGACCCCGGAATGCTGGCAGGCGTAGGCGGCGGGACCGCCGACCCCGGCGCCAGCGTCGACCAGCAGGTCAGCCGGCGCTGGCTGGAGGCGGGCCAGGAGCCAGTCCAGCGCGGCGGGCTGGCCACTCCCCCGGCAGGCGGCCGGGACGTGATAGTCCGGGCCGAGGTCGAGGGCCACCTCGGCGGTCCATTCGGCGACGGTGTCGAACTCGTCGGCCATGGCCGCGCCGGCGTCACTGGTCATGGCCCCGCGCTTCCCGGATGCGGGCCGCGCAATCGGCCTTGACCTGGGCCGCGTACTCGTAGCCGCGGCCGGACGCCAGGCCGGACAGGTTGACGCCGGCCACCCCGGGGATGGCCAGCAGCGCCGCCGCCTCGGCGGTCGCCGCGGCCAGGCCGGCCTCGACCGGGTCGGGGGCGTCGATCACCCGCTGGACGGCGGCCGGGTCGAGCTCCAGGCCGGGCAGCGCGCTGAGCACGGTGGCCGACAGCGCGTCGGTGTACATGGCCACCGCGGCGATGACCGGGATCGTCACCCCGGCCGCCCGGGCCGCGGCCATGAACGCCCCCACCGTGCCGGTGGCCGCGTGGTTCAGCACCGCCACCGCCGCCCCGGCCCGCTGTTTCTGCAGCAGCCGGAACGCTCGCCGCCCGCGGGGAGGGGCGGCCGGGGTCTCGGGGACGGCGGCGGCCAGCCCGATGGTGGCGGCCAGCGCGGCCAGCCGCGGGCCGTCGAGGTCGAAGACCTGGGTCACATCCGGGCGGACGTCGTAGCCGCGGGCGTCGCCGGTCACGCACACGACCGCCTCCACCCCCAGGTGGCGCAGGCCGATCAGTTCCTGTTCGAGCACGATCCGGTTCCGGTCCCGGCAGGCCAGCGTGATCCAGGGCCGCGCCCCGGCCTCGTGCAGCAGCTCGGCCAGCAGCGTGGGCGGGTAATCGGGCCGGTTCTGGTGCTCGCCGACCAGGACCGCGTCGCTGACCGGGGCGAGCGTGGCCGCCACTGCCCGCAGCGCCCGCACCGAGTACGGCTCGGCGGTGTAGTCGGTCAGGATCAGCGGGGTGCGCGCCAGCGGCACCGCCCGCACCGGGCCGGTCAGCCCCGACGGCTCGGGCCAGGCGACCGGCTCGGGGAACACGCACGGGTCGTCGATGACCTCGCAGCGACCGTCCGGCCGGACCCCGCCGCAGGGACCCATGACCATGTGCTTGGGGCACTGGGGGCCGGCGCCGGGCGGGCTCGGTTGCACCGGGCCAGGATCTCACGGTTGCGCCCGGCCAGCTCAGCTGGGGAAGGTCACGCCGTCCTGGTGGACCGGGGCGCCGTCCAGCACGGTCGCGAGCACGTCGAGGTCGGTGATCCGTTCCGGGTCGACGGCCAGCGGGTTGCCGTCCAGGACCACGAAGTCGGCCCGCTGGCCGGCCGCCAGCGACCCGAGCTCGGCCTCCCGGTGCATGGCGTAGGCGGCCTGGGTGGTGTACAGCGCCAGTGCCCCGGCCGCGGTCAGCTCCTCCCCCGGGCCGAGGACGCGGCCGGCGCCGGTGCGGCGCAGCACCGCGTCGCGCAGCCCGAGCAGTGGGTCCGGGCTGATCACCGGGGAGTCGGAGGAACCGGCCACGGTCAGGCCGGCCCGCTGCCAGGACCCGATCGCGTACAGCTGGTCGTGAGTATCGGGGAAGGCGGCGGCGAAACCGTCGCCGAGGACGGACAGGAACCCGGGCTGGGTGGCGATGACGATGTCCAGCCCGGCCGCGCGGTCGCGCAGCGCCGGATAGAGCGCGCCGCCGTGCTCGATGCGGTGCCGCCGGGGATTGCGGGCAGCGCCGCCGGGGGCGGGCGCCAGGGTCGTGGCGTAGGCGTCGAGGACGGTCTCGATGGCCCGGTCCCCCTGGGCGTGGATGCACACCTGGAAGCCCTGGGCGTCGAACCGCCGCACCAGTTCGGTGAGCTCGTCCCGGTCGAAGTACAAGATCCCCGAGCCGTACGGCGGCACCGGGTACTGCCCGCTGATAGCGGCGGTCCGGCTGCTCATCCCGCCGTCGGCCCAGATCTTCACCGCCTCGACTGCCAGGCGCCCGGACCGGCGCCCCTGCAGGCCGGACGACAGCAGCCAGTCCACCTCGTCGTGCACGACCAGGCCGTAGATCCGCTGGTGCAGCCGCCCGTCCGCGTCGGCCTCGGCGAACGCGGTGAACGAGTCGCGGCGCAGGTCGGCCTCGCACACCGCGGTGACGCCGAGCGCGGCCAGCCGTTCGCCGGCGGTACGCACCACCCGGGCGCGCTGGGCGGGACCCATCTCGCCCAGGTCGTGGTGCAGGTTGCGCTCGAACAGCGCGAACATCGGTCCTTCGAAGACCACGCCGTCGAGCCGGCCCGCCTCGTCCCGGCCGAACGCGCCGCCCGGCGGGTCCGGCTGCCCGTCGGCGAACCCGGCCGCCCGCAGCGCGGCGCTGTTGAGCACGCAGGCGTGCAGCGACGTGTGGTAGAGCACGGCCGGGCGGTCCGGGACAGCGGCGTCGAGCTCGGCCCGGGTGGGGTGCCGGTCCTCGCGCAGCTTGTACTCCACGTACCCGGCTCCGGTCACCCAGGACCCGTCCGGGGTCCGGCCCGCCTGGTCCCGCAGCCGGGCCTGGATGGCGGGGATGTCGGGCGCGGCCGGCTGGCTGCAGTCGGCCGCCGCGGCCAGGTAACCGACGTCGGACACGTGGCAGTGCGCGTCGATCAGGCCGGGGATGACGGTGGCGCCGTCGAGCCGCAGGACCGCCGGGTGGGCGTGGGCGGCCGCGCGGACCTGGGCGGACGGCCCGACGGCGGCGATCCGGCCGTCGCGGACGAGCATGCTTTCGGCGGTCGCGGCCCCGGCCCCGGCCCCGGCCCCGGGAGCCATGGTGACGATGGTGGCGTCCTCGATGATCAGCTCCATGGCCTGCCCTTTCGCCGGGTCACGTGGTATCTACCCCCGCAGCTCACCCGGCCACTCACCACCGTCGCCGGCGGCCGAGGCCTGAGCTGAGCGGGTAACTGGTGGCGGTCCTCCGCGCGGAGGACCGCCGTCAGTTCGTGGTTCTGAGGGGCTCGGCTAACGCCGCGGTTCAGTCGCCGCGCTCAGCCGGCAGGCGATTTCATCCACCGCATCGAGATTGCCGGTGGCTACGTCGATGATGAGGTCGTAGGCCTCGTCGTTGGTGAACGTGAGACGGCGGCCGTTGACACCGTAAAAGGCGATGGTCGCGGCCAGAGCCAGCCGCTTGTTGCCGTCGATCAGGGGATGGCTCCGGGCCAGCGAGTGCAGGAGCGCGGCGGCCTTGGTGTCGAGGTCCGCATACGCCTCCGCACCGAAGGCGGTGGCCTGGGGACGGGCCGCCGCCGCTTCCAGCAGGCCGATGTCGCGGACGGCGGGCTGCTGGCCCATCGCCCGTTCGGCGACATACAGCAGCTCCGGCAGCGTCAGGTAGATCACTGGCCGAGGCGCTCGAGAGCCTCGGCGTAACGTGGCAGCTCCTCGTCCAGTACCTGGTCGAGGAGCTCAGCCCGGCTGTGGCCCTCGACGTACTCGCGGATGGCCTGCCGCACCACTTCCTGCATGGGCCGCCGCTCCAGCTCGGCGCGGCGCCGCAGCGCCTCGGTCTCGGCTTCGGTCAGCCGCAGAGTCATGGCCATGCCTTGATGGTATCAACGTTGATACCAAATCGATGCGACCGGTGCTTGAAGCGGCGTGGGCTCAGTTGGCAATTGATCCGTTGGGCAGCATGGCGCCCCGGATGGAGCTGGCCCGGGCCAGCTGGCCGCTGCTGACCTTTGTGCCGAACAGGTCAGCGCCAGCGAGGTCTGCGCCCTGGAGATCGGCGCCGGAAAGGTTGGCCTGGGCCAGGTCGGCGTTCGCGAGATCGGCCCGGACCAGGTTGGTGTCGCCCAGGTACGAGTCGTTCAGCTGTGCGCCGGCGAGATGGGCCTCGTAAAGGTCGTTCTTACTCAGGTCGGCGTGCTGCAGGTTGGCGCCGGTGAAGTCTGCACCCCGCAGGTTGACCTGGTAGAGCGTCACCACCGGATCGGGGCTGTTGATGAGGTTGGATTCCCAGAGGAAACGTACGAGCGCGCCCTTGCGGGCACCATCCAGATTTCGTAGGGCCGTATCTGTCTGGGCGACGGCGATGGCGCGGACCGGGCTCTTCGGCTGGGCCGAATCGAGCTTTTCGGTAAGCAGCAGGGACGACATGGCATCGAGGTAGTTGTTCAGCGTGGTCTGTCGTTGCTGGTCGAGGGCCTGCTCCTGGGTGACCTGCTGCTGCACCAGGTTGGCATGCTGTTGCGCGTTGAACTGGTAGACCGACCACAGCAAGCTGATCGCAGCGCCCACTATCGACAGCGGGGTGGCCCAGTCCTTGAAAAAGCTGGCGACCCGGCTGCGGCCGGACGGGTCCGGGCTGTCCTCGGCCGGGCTGGCCGGAGCTTCAGCTGCCGTTGGCGGCGCGGGCGGGGAAGCCGGCCGGGCCGCCGGATGACGGGCGGACCAGAGCCCGGTGGCCGCACCAGCGAGGATCGAAAGCGGTGTCGCCCAGGTGGTGGCCAGCCGGGTAGCACGGACCCGGGGGCCCGGCGCGGCGCGCCGGCGTCGGTGTCCATCGGCGCCTTCTCTCCCCCTCGGCTGGCACATATGTACCACCGGCGATGAGTCCGCGGGGGGCGGGACGTCAGAAGCAGCAAAGATGTCATGACGGGAAGGGTGAGTGCCATGAGCGAGGCGAAGACGTACACGCTGGATGTGCCGGGGGCCGTGCTGACCTACGACGTGCGGGAGAACGGGGCCAGCAACGAGCCGGTGCTCCTGATCATCGGCTCGCCGATGGGGGCCTCGGGGTTTGCCACGCTGGCCGGGCTCATCGGCGACCGGACGGTGGTGACCTACGATCCGCGCGGTGTCGAGCGCAGCCGCCGGGACGACACCACCGCCGAGATGACCCCGGACCAGCACGCCGACGACCTGAGCCGGCTTATCGGCGCGCTCGGGACCGGGCCGGTGGACATCCTGGCCAGCAGCGGCGGCGCGGTCAACGGGCTGGCCCTGGTGGTCCAGCACCCGGAGCAGGTGCGCACGCTGGTGGCGCACGAGCCGCCCGCGTCGGTCGAGCTGCCCGACCACGAGACCGTGCTGGCCGCCTGCGCCGACATCCGGACGACCTACCTCAGCAGCGGGCTCGGGCCGGCCATGGCCAAGTTCATCGCGCTGGTCATGTTCGAGGGCCCGCTGCCCGCCGGCTACCTCAGCCAGCCCGCGCCCGACCCGGCCATGTTCGGGCTGCCCGCGCAGGACGACGGCTCCCGCGACGACCCGCTGATGGCCAACATGAACACCTGCAACGGGTACCACCACAACTTCGACGCGCTGCGGGCGGCGTCCACCCGGGTGGTCATCGGCGTCGGCACCACCTCGAGCCAGCAGGTGGCCGGGCGGGCCGGCACGGCGGTGGCCGAGCGGCTCGGCACCCCGCCGGTCACGTTCCCCGGTGGTCACGACGGCTTCTCGGGCGGCGAGTACGGCTACCCGGGTGGCGAGCCGGACAAGTTCGCGGCCACCCTTCTCGGGGTGCTGAAGGGCTGAGACCCGCTCATACGCGGGCCCGCGACGGGCGGACGGGCGGAGAGGGCGACGGGACCAGCAGCGGCTGACCGCCGGTCCCGCCTTCCGGCGCGAGCTGCTCGGTCACTTCTTCGAGGCTGCTGTGGATGGCCCCGATCATCGCGCGAGCCGACTCGAAGCGGAGCGTCTGGTAGAGGTCGTTGCCGCGCCCGGTGTAGTTCTGGACCTTCCGGCCGATGAACATCATCAGCAGCCGGAACGGCGAGAGGTAGATCCAGAACGTCCAGCCGGCGTACAGGTCACGCCCGTACGGGAAGCAGGAGACCATGCCGCAGAACACACCGCGCCGTAGTTCCACGTAGGTGCGTGAGCCTTCGCCCGGCGGTGAGATGACCCGTTTGGTCAGCGAGTCGCTCGGCGTTTCGTGCTTGACGATCGACTCCTGGATGTCGTTCAGGACCGCCTGCGCGGCCGGCGCGCGCAGCCGCAGCAGCCTGCTGTGCTGGCCGAGCAGGGCCGGCACCGGCATGAACCAATACACGCAGCCGAGCACGATCCAGGTCAGCGTGCTGATGACCTCCCAGATCGCCAGACCGCGGGCGATCCCCAGACCGGCCACGCCCATTAGCAGGCAGGCGATGCCGACGACCAGGTCCGCGAAGACGTAGAGCCCGGCGAAGATCGCTCCCTGACGGACGAACTGCCACAGCAGCCGGGAGTTGGCCAGCGGGTCGAAGGTGGGATCCCCGCTCACCTCTGCGTAACTGATCGGCCGTTCGCGGCTGTCCACTTCGAGCTCACCACCGCTGTCGCGGTCCGGCTCGGTGTCGTTGTACGGCTCGGCACCGTTGTACGGCTGGTAGCTGGCCGGCAGGCCACACTCTCCGCAGAACTGGTCACCGTCGCCCAGCAGCGCCGAGCAGCGGGTGCAGACTCTTTCCATTCGGTTCTCCCCGATACCTCTGTACGGTTTGGCAATACGTTTATGGACAGGCCTCATGGGAGGCGTGATATCCGGCGGCCGCCGGGCCTATGAGATAGCCACTTCCATCGTTTTCCAGGAAGAGCGATATACGCCAGTTCGTGCATGCTTCCTGGTGATCAACGCTGTCGGCGGGATTCTGATGGCTGGTAAACGTGACCGCGGCGACCGTGTCACCATTCGCCGCGACCGAGGTACCAGCCAGCGTTTCGCCGGTATCAGCGGTGGACTGATATCCGCGTTCAAATTGGCTGGTGGTCAGGTCCTGCCGCAACTGTGGATCAAGGAGCGCGGCGTAAGCCTGGTAGTCGTGGGAGTTGATCGCGGCGAAGTAGCGGTCGAGAAAGCCCGCGACGGCGGGCGCGTCCGCGTCCTGCGCCGCGGCGGAAGCCACCGCCACCGTGCCGGCGCTCTGGGTGGACGGAGACGCAGACGCGGGGACGGTGACGGCACCGGCATCAGGGGCACCGGCCGGGGAGCCGTTCGAGGCCACCGGCCCGGCGGCCACACGGGTTCCCGGGCCGGGGTGCTTCGCAGACGACCCGCCGCCCCGGACCAGGAGCCACGCCGGCCCCGGCCAGAGCGGCTACCAGGACCACCGCGACGGCGATCAGGACCGGCCCCGGCGCCCGGTGGCGGCGGCCGGCCGGAACGGCCCGCTGAGGGCGGCCGGCCGGAACGGCCGCGTCGAATTCCGGTGCTGGGCCAGGGCCGAAAGTCCCGGCTTTCTCGCCGACATTCACATTCGGAGCGGGATCGGGATATGAGGCACCGCAGCCGGTGCAAAACCTAGCGGCCCCATTTCGCATTCGGCCACACGTCTGGCAGGTCTGCATGGCGGACCTTGCCCCCCTCTGTCATCGCCCCACCCGTGGCGCGGAATCAGCACCACCAATGCGGTCAATTGTGAGGAGATTTGGCGCCCACCACCACTGTCGGCAAGGCCTTTAAATTGTCACTCCTGTCAATGAACCAAACGGCCGGATCCGGTCGTAGAACCTTGTCGGCGTCGATTCCGGCCAGCTCAGCAGGGGGCCGGGCGACGGGCCGGACGCGTCCGCGGCTACGTTGCTCGATGTGCCGAAGGGCAACGGGTCCGGCGTCAACTGATCCAGAGGAGCAGCCTGTGCGATTCGCCTTCAAGACCGCCAACCAGAGCACTACCTGGGCCGACGTGCTCGACGTGTGGCGAGTCGCCGACCAGATCGAGATCTTCGAGTCGGGCTGGAACTTCGACCACTTCTACCCGATCGACGGCAACGCCGGGGGCCCCTGCCTCGAGGGCTGGATGATGCTGGCGGCGCTGGCCCAGGCCACCTCGCGCCTGCGCCTGGGCACCCTGGTCACCGGGATCCACTACCGCCACCCGGCCGTGCTGGCCAACATGATCTCCACCTTGGACATCATCTCGGCGGGCCGGCTCGAGGTGGGTATCGGCGCCGGCTGGAACGAGGAAGAATCCGGGGCCTACGGCATCGAGCTGGGCACCCGGCGCGAGCGCAGCGACCGGTTCGAAGAGGCCTGCGAGGTGCTCGTCGGCCTGCTGGCGGAGCCGGAGTTCTCGTTCCGGGGGAACTACTACCAGCTCACCGGCGCCCTTAACGATCCGAAGGGGCCGCAGCGCCCGCACCCGCCGATCTGCATCGGCGGCGGCGGCGAAAAGCGCACGCTGCGCACCGCGGCGCGCTTCGCCCAGCACTGGAACTTCGGCGGTGGCACCACCGAGGAGTTCGCCCGCAAGCGGGACGTCCTGCACGCGCACTGTGCCGACATCGGGCGCGACCCGGGCGAGATCACCCTGTCCTCGCACGTGGCGTTCGACCCGGCGGCGGGCGCGTCGGCCACGGCCGGCCAGGCCGCCGCGCTCGGCCAGGCGGGACTGGACCTGGCGATCGTCTACCTGCGGCCGCCGCTGGATCCGGCGGTGCTGGAGCCGCTGGCCGCGGCCTTCGCGCAGATCGATTGACCGCGGGGCCAGCGGTCCTGGGCGGGCTGCGCGACGCTCTGCTGGACGAAGTGCTCGGGCTGTTGCGGGCGGACCCGGAGGTCGACGGGGTGGCGTTGATCGGCTCACTCGGCCGGGGCGAGGGCGACAACTGGAGCGACATCGACCTGCTAGTGCTGATGGGCGCGAGCCGAGTTGCTGGTCGATGGGCGGCACAACTCGCCGGCGGGCCGCGGCAGCCTGCGACGGTGAAGACGGCCGATGAGGTCCGGGAGATCCATCTGAGCTATGTCCCGGTGGCCGGCAAATACATAGCCCGGCGGTCCCCGGCCGCGGTGCCGATGATCCGGTTCCTCGGGGACCGGCCGGACTTCGCCGTCGACGATCCGGCTGGGCAGTTGCGGGCGTTGCGCGAGGTCACGGCCGGGCTGAGCGATCCGTCCTGGAGCTGGCTGGTCGACGCCGTCAGTGCCCATCTCGATCTGGTCGAAGTGACCCTTTAGTCAAAATCTGGCTGCTGAGGTGAATCCTTTTCGGGCGGCTCGGGCGACAGTGTGGATATGGAGGCAAGCGCGAGCGACGCGGCGCTGCTGGCCGCTATGGGCCAGCGCGACCTGGACGCCATGCGCGCGCTCTATGACCGCCACGCCGCCTGGCTGGCGGTCCGGCTGAGCCGCCGCTGCAACGACCAGGATCTGGTGGCGGACGCCGTGCAGGACACGTTCGTGGCGGTGTGGCAGAAGCCGGGCAGCTTCCGGGGGGAAGGCGACGTGGCCGCCTGGCTGTGGGGCATCGCCATCCGCCGGCTGGTCAGCCGGCTGCGCCGCCGGCCGGACGTGGTGGCGGTCGCCCGGGCAACCGAGACCGCCCCGGCGGCCGAAGATCAGGTGCTGCTCTCGGTCGAGTACGGGGACCTCGGCCAGGCGCTCGCCAAGCTGTCGCCGGAGATGCGGGCGGTGATCCAGGCCACCGTGCTGGACGGGCTGACCGCCGCCGAGGCCGCCCGGCTGCTGCGGATGCCGGTCGGCAGCGTCAAGACGCGGCTGTCCCGGGCCAAGGCGCACCTGCGAGCCGCGCTAGCGGAAGGACTCTCATGACCAGCTGGCACGCCGACGATGCGACGCTGCGGCGCTGGATCGGCCAGTCCGATTCGCTGCCCGAGGGCGCGTCGGTCGAGCAGCACCTGCTGACCTGCGCCTCCTGCCGGGCACGGGTCGGCGCGCTGGTCGGCGAGGGCAGCGCGCCCAGCCCGGTCGATCTGACCGCGGTGTGGCTGCAGACCCGGGACGCGATCGAGCTGCCGCGCCCGTCCCCGCTGGAACGCCTGCTGCAGCGGGCGGGGCTGCCCGCCCACGACGCCCGGCTGGTCGCGGCGGCCAGCGCGTTCCGCGGCCGCTGGCTGGCGGGCATCGCCGCGGTGCTCGCGTTCGCCTCGATCACGGCCGCGCTGGGCCACTCCCACGGCATGTGGCTGTTCCTCATCGTCGCGCCGCTGATCCCGTGCGTGGCGGTGGCCGTCAGCTACGACCCGGGGATCGACCCGGCCCTGCAACCGGAGCTGGTCACCCCCTACCCGGCCCTGCGGCTGGTGCTGCTGCGCGCGGTTGCGGTCCTGGTGATCGCGCTGCCGGTGGTGGCCCTGGCCGGCCTGCTGGTGCCGGGCTGGGCCCCGTCCACCTGGCTGCTGCCCGCCTTCGGCTTCGCCGCGCTGGTGCTGGCCCTGTCCACCTGGATCAGCCCGCTGCGGGCGGCCATCGGGGTCGGCCTGGCCTGGCTGGTCATCGTCTGGCTGCTGATCGCGCGGGCCGACTCGCCGGACGCCGTGCTGCAGGCCCGGTTCCAGACCGGCTACCTGGTGCTGGCGCTCGCCTCGATCACCGTCTTCTTCGCCCGCGCGCGGCACCTGCGCGAGCTCCGGCCCAGGAGGAACTGGACATGACCGCATCGATAACCCTGCGCGGGGCCGGGCGGAGGTTCGGCGCGGCCTGGGCCCTGACCGACGTCAGCCTGGAGCTGGCCCCCGGCGTGACCGGGCTGCTCGGGCCCAACGGGGCCGGCAAGACCACGCTGCTGCGGCTGCTGGCCACCGCGCTGCCGCCCAGCTGCGGGGAGCTGACCGTGCTGGGCCTCGATCCGGCGGTGCCGGCCAAGCGCACCGAGGTCCGCCGCCGGCTCGGGTACCTGCCGCAGGAGATCGGCTTCCCCCGCGGGTTCACCGCCTTTGCGTTCGTGGACTACATCGCCGTGCTCAAGGAATGGACCCAGCCGGACCAGCGGCACGCCGAGGTCCGCCGGGTGCTCGACCTGGTCGGCCTGGCCGGCTGCTCGGCCAAACGGCTCCGGGCCATGTCAGGTGGGCAACGCCGGCGGGTGGCCCTGGCCCAGGCGCTGCTGGGCTCCCCCCAGGTCCTGATCCTGGACGAGCCCACGACCGGCGTGGACCCCGAGCAGCGGGCGGCGCTGCGCACGGTGCTGGCCGAGCTGGCCCGCACGTCCACCGTGGTGCTGTCCACCCATCAGACAGAGGACGTCGCCGCCCTCTGCGACCGGGTGGTGGTGCTGGACGACGGCCGGGTGCGGTACGACGGCCAGGTCACCGAGCTGGTGGACCGGGCGGCCGGGCGCGTCTGGCTGGCCGACCAGCCCGACCCGGCCGCCAGCGTGTCCTGGCGCACCGGGACCGGCCGCTACCGCAACGTGGCCGAGCGGGCCCGGTCGGGGGTCGAGCACGTGGAGCCCTCGCTGGAAGACGCCTATCTGCTGCTGCGCGGCGGGGCCGAGGAACTGACCCCATGACCGCGACCACGCTGACCACGCTGAGCCGGCGCGAGGCCCGCCGGTTCGCGCTCAACCCGGTCTTCCTGGCCGCGGCCGCGCTGACCGCCTACATCCTGTGGAACCGGCAGCGCGGCCTGGCGGCCGACGTCAACACGGTGACCGTCTACCCGGCGATCTTCCTGGGCGGGTTCGGGATGGTGACCGCGTTCTGGCTGACCCAGTCGATGCGCAGCAGCGCCGACGCGCTCGACGTTGCCCCGACCTCGTGGCCGGCCCGCACCGCCGCGATCTGCCTGGCCGCGGTCGTCCCGCTGCTGTGCGGGGTGCTGAGCACGGTCGCCATCGGCGTGTTCCAGAAGGTCCCGGGCGACTGGAGCTTCGGGTCGTGGAGCTCCTCGGACCTGCTCGCGGCGGTGCTCAGCCAGACCGTGGTGCCCGCGCTGGGCGGCCCGCTGCTCGGGGTGGCCCTGGGCCGCTGGGTGCGCTTCCCCGGCACCGCGATCGTGTCGTTCCTGGCGCTCTACGGCTGGGTCACGCTGACCTACGTGCTGGCGGCGGCCAACCCCTACTCGATGCTGACGGTGATGGTGCGGTTCTTCGCCCCGTTCGCGTTCTTCACCAGCGAGGACAACCCGGGCCAGGTGGAGACCTGGCGCGGCTCACCCTGGTTCTTCGTGGGCTGGCAGCTGTGCCTGTGCGCGGTGGCGGTGATCGTGGCCCTGCTGCGCGGGGCCGACCCGGAGCTGAGGGGCCGGCTGGTCAAGCTGCTGGCCGGGGTGTTCGGCCTGGCCATCGTGATGTACGTGCTGGCCGTGACGGGCGGGCCCGGTTACCCGGTCATGACCGCGAGCTGATGGCCGATTCGGCGATCGGGGTCGAGCTGCGGGCCACGGCCTGGCCGGTGGTGGCGGGGGTCAGCGCGCTGGCCGCGGTGACCGGCGCGGCCGGGGTGGCCTGGCCCGGTAGCGGCCCGACGCTGCTGCCGATCTCGTTCGCGCTGCTGGCGGCGGCGGCCGCGTTCCTGCTGGACGAGCCGGCCAGCCCGGTGGTCGACGTCACCCCGACGAGCCCGGCCCGCCGGACCGCCGTCCGGGCGCTGGCCCTGCTGGTGCCGCTGGCGGTGGGAGCGGGGCTGGTGCTAGCGCTGGCGTTGCGGGCGTCCGGGGCGCCTGAGGTGCCTGGAGTGCCAGGAGTGCCTGGGGTTGGGCGGGCGTCCTGGCCGGTGGTGAGCCTGGTGCTGGCCGGGAACGTGCTGCTCGGCTTCACCGTCGCCTGCGTGGCCCGGCGGTGGGTGGGTGAGCCCGGCCCGCGGGCGGCGTTCGGCGTGGTGGCGGTGCTGGTGGTCCCGGGGCTGGTGCCGCCGCTGTCGCGCTGGATTCACACGTTCCCGGCCGGCGCCCGGTATCCGCACGGGCTGCCGGTGACGGTCTGGTGGTGGGCGGTGGTCGGGGTGTGCGCGGCAGCGATCGCGGTTGCGCTGACAGGTCCACCGGCCCGGGGTTGATGGCACGCGCGGGCGCGTCAAGAATGAACGTCTGTGACTAGAAAAGGCTGCCGGTGACCGAGCCGTCGCCAGTTGCCGCCGGCGTGGACTGGGCGCTGGTGACCAGGGTCGTGGACCGGGTCATCCCGGCCGACGACTTCCCGTCGGCCGCGCAGGCCGGGGTGGCCGGGCGGCTGGCGGAGGGAGCGGCGGGCGCCAACCGGGGGTTGTGGGCCGGCCTGCTGGGGCCCGGTTTCACGGCGCTGGGCAGTGAGCTGGACGTTGGGGCGGGTAGCCGTGACCTGGGCGCGGTGACCGACGAGGAGCTCGACCAGCTGCTGGACCGGCTGGGCCGCGGTGAGACCGGACGCAAGTGGCCGGTCAGCCCGGCCGAATTCTGCGCCGAGCTCGTACGGGTGACCGCCGAACAGTACTACGGCAGCGGTGGCGCGGCGGGCTGGCAGCTGGTGGGCTACTCCCCCGCCGTGCGGCGGTCGGGTAGCGCGCCCGCCGGCGGGGCCGCCCCGCTGGTCACGCACCAGGTCCACGAACTGCGCGCCAGCTACGACGCGATCGTGGTCGGCGTCGGCGCCGGCGGGGGCGTGGCCGCCGCCGAGCTGGCCAGCCGGGGGCTCACGGTGCTGGCGGCCGACCGCGGCCAGCTGCTGTCCTACGAGCAGATCGGCCAGGACCACCTGCGGAACTTCCGGCTGGCCAGGTACGGGCACAACGCGCCGCCCGGGGCCGCGGCGGGCCCGCGGGTGTGGGGCGACGCCGAAGGAAACGAGCAGGTCGTCGCCGATCCGTGGGACTGGCGGTGGTCGGCGCTGCCGCAGACCATCGGCGGCGGCACCCGGGTCTACCAGGGCATGGCCTGGCGGCTGCTGCCGCCCGACTTCGAGCTGGCCACTCGCTACGGCGTCCCGGCCGGCAGCTCGCTGGCGGACTGGCCGTTCGGCTACGACGACCTGGAGCCCTACTACACCGAGATCGAATGGTCGGTCGGAGTCTGCGGGGACGGCGCCGCGCACCGCAATCAGGGCCGGCGCTCCCGCGACTACCCGATGCCCCCGCTGCCCGACAACACCGAGGCCGCCCTGCTGCGCCGGGCGGCCGGCCGGCTGGGCTGGTCAACCGGGCCGATCCCGCTGCTCATCAACTCCCAGCCCCGTGACCGCCGTGGGCAATGCGGCCAGTGCGGCCAGTGCGTCGGCTTCGCCTGCCCGACCGGCGCCAAGAACGGCCCGTACAACTCGGTGCTGCCCGCGGCCCAGGCGGCCGGGAACCTGACCGTCGCGACCCAGGCCCGGGCGGTCCGGGTCCTCACCGACAGCCGGGGCCGGGTCAGCGGCGTCGCGTTCATGGACACCGAAACCGGCGCGGTCACCGAGGTGGCCGCCGGTCACGTGGTGATCGCCTGCTCGGCGATCGAGACCCCGCGGCTGCTGCTGAGCTCCGCGTCCGAGCATCATCCCCACGGCCTCGGGAATGGAACTGACCAGGTGGGCCGTCACCTTCAGGGCCACCTCTACGTGGGCGCCTTTGGGAGCTTCGACGATCCGGTCATCGACGTGGTCGGCCCCAACGCCCGGCTGGCAACCTGTGACCACCTGCACAGTCACCCCGGGATACTCGGCGGGGTACTGGCCAACGAAATCCTCAAGCTGCCGATCATCCACTGGAACTGGGCGTTGCCGCCGGACGCCCCGCGGACGGGACTGGCGGGGAAGGACGCGATGCGCCAGCTCTACCGGCGGACCAGCCACGTCCAGGGGCCGATCCAGGAGATCCCCACCGCTGACAACCGGGTCCGGCTGGCCTCCGGGATCACAGACCGCCAGGGCGTTCCCGTCCCCCGGCTGACCGGCAGGCTGCACCCCGAGAACACCCGCGGCGCCGATCTGCTGATTGAAAAGGCCACCGAGTGGCTGACCGCGGCGGGCGCGCGGCGGACCTGGTCCCTGCCCTATTCGCTGGATTTCCTGGCCGGGCAGCACCAGGCCGGCACCTGCCGGATGGGCAGCGACCCGGCCACCTCGGTGACCGATCCCTGGGGCCGGGTGCACGGTCACGACAATCTGTGGATCGCGGACGGCTCGGTGCACGTCACCAACGGCGGGTTCAATCCCGTGCTCACCATCATGGCCCTGGCTCTGCGCAGCGCCCGCCATCTGGCGACCCTTTAATCCGCAGGTTCGGCCGGACGCTGGGATCCGCCGGCATCACCGTGGTAGGCGTCGCCGAAGATGGCCTGGATCAGGTCGCTGTGGCCCGACGTGATGCCGCCGTCGACGGCCAGGGTCTGCCCGGTGATCCAGCTCGCGTCCGGCGAGGCAAGGAACACGCAGGCGGCCGCGATGTCGGCCGGGGTGCCCACCCGGCGCAACGGGTACAGGCTTTCGATCCGGTCCAGCAGGCCGGGGCTGGCCGCGAGGCGGCGCTCCCAGATCGGGGTGCGCACCGTGCCGGGCGCGACCGTGTTGAACCGGACTCCGCACGGCCCGTACCGGACCGCCAGGTTCGCGGTCAGGTTGATCAGGCCGGCCTTGGCCGCGCTGTAGGCCTCGTTCCCGAACGCCGCCATCCCGTTGACCGAGCTCACGCTGACCACGTTCGGATCGCGAGCGGACCGCAGCAGCAGCGGCAAAGCCGCCTGGATGCACAGAAACGCCGATGTCAGCGTGGCCGTCAGGTCCTGGTCGAACTCGGTTGCGGACAGCCGGTCAAACGGCGTGTCGCCGGCCCGGGCCGCGCAGTTGACCAGCACGTCCAGCGCGGACTCGCCCTCGCCGAGCGTCGCGAACAGCCGGCCGACCGCTTCCCGGTCGGTCACGTCGACCGGCCAGGCGGCTGCGGACCCGCCGTCGGCCGCGATGTCCCGGGCGACCTTCTCGGCGGCTTCCGCGTTCTGGTCGGCCACCACGACCTCGGCTCCGGCGGCGGCGAAGCGCTGGCAGATCGCGCCGCCGATCCCGCCTCCGCCGCCGGTCACCACCACCCTGCTCCCGGCGAAGCCGTCTTGTTCCGTCATCAGCTGGCCTCCTGCTGGGTGAGCATGCGGTGGGTGAGGTCGAGCCGGGCCTGCACCGCGCTCGGGCGCAGGCGCCCGCTGGCCTGGAGGGTGGCCAGGCCGTGCAGCGCCGACCAGGCGACCTCTGCCCGGGTACCGTCGTCGTCGGGGAAGGCGTCGCGGATAGCTGCGAACGCACGGTGGAGTGGTTCAGGGGAATTGTCCCCGAAGGTCAGCCCCGAGGGCAGCGAGAACATCGCCTCGTAGACCCGGGGGTGGGCGGCGGCGAAGTCGAGGTAGACGCGCATCCGCGCCATGGGCGAGGCGTCCACCGCTTCGAGCGCCGCGGCGACGTCACCGAACCCGTTGAGCGCCACCGCGTCGATGAGGGCCTGGCGGCCGGCGAAGGCCGAGTAGAGCACCGGCTGGGTGACGCCGAGCTCCCCGGCCAGGCGGCGCATGGTGACGGCGGGCCAGCCGTTGGCCTCGGCGAGGTCGCGGGCGGCGTGGATGACCTGATCGCGTCTCAGGTCGAGGTTCGGAGCCGGTCGGGGGGACATGGTTCGTAGTCTAGCATTGTTATATAACGTTGCTAGACAACGAGTCTGGAAAAGGAGCCCATCATGCATCTAGCCGCGCTGGTGATCGCGATCCTCGCTTGTGCCGCCATCATCGTCCTCGGCATCCGCTTCCTGCTGGCCCCTCGGCAGGCGACCCTCGCCTTCGGGGTCGCCGCGGACAATGTCCGCGCCCTGACCGAGATCAAGGGAGTCCGCGACATCACCTCCGGGGTGGTGCCGCTCGTGGTCTGGGCCGTTGCCGGCCACACGGCGCTCGGCTGGGTGCTGGTCGCCGCGGCCCTCACGCCGACGGCGGACGCCACCATCGTGCTCACGAACGGCGGGAAGCGCTCCACCGCACTGGGCATCCACGGGGTCACCGCTGTCCTGCTGGTCGCGGCCGGCCTCGTCCTGGCGCTGAGCTGAATCAGCGTCACGGCCGGGTGCGCAGGTGGCGGAGCAGTGGGCGGCGCAGGTGGCGGCGCAGCGAACTGAGCAGGGCCACGGCCAGCACCGTGATCCCGGTGACGGCAATGGGAGCAGGGAAGCCCAGCAGCTGGACCACCAACTGGAGCAGGGCCGCTCCCACCGCGCAGACCATGACCGTAGCGGCCGCGAAGGTAACTGCCCGCCGGATCACGCCGCATGCTCTTGTGCGCAGGCTGGCCAAGCGGATAAGCCCGGCCGGCTTCGCGTTTTTCCTGATGGCGATGGCAGCCATTTCGTCCCCCCGGGTTACTGGCCGTTCTACGAGGACGGAGCGCTTACGGGCGGTCCTGATACAGCTGCATCGATGCCGGGGAACGGCCAGGCATTTACCCGGGCGCGAACCGCACGTCGTCAGCGCGACCGTGGAGCGGCAGGCAAGCCTGACAAGACCGCGATACCAACCAGTTGAGGTGTCAGATGGCCGAGCTCCCACCGCCCACAGAGGAAATCGTGCTGGCCCACTTCATCGTCTCGGACGATGTCGAGCGCTCCCGGCGCTTCTACACCGAGGTACTCGGAGGAAGGCTGGCCTACTCCGGCCCCGGGGGGCTGACCTATGTCGCACTGTCCAACAGCTGGATCATCATCAACGTCGGCGGAGGCCCGACCGACGACAAGCCGGCCGTCACCCTGGAGCCGCCGCACGATCCCGACCGGGTCAGCAGCTTCCTCAACATCCGGGTCAAGGACATCAGGGCCGTGTACGCCGAATGGAGCGCCCGGGGTGCCGACTTCCTGACGCCGCCGAAGCAGCACCAGTACGAGATCCGTTGCTACATCCGCGATCCGGACGGTCACCTGATCGAGGTGGGGCAGACCACCGACCCCTCGGGAGACTGGGTGCCCGCCCACTGGCCATCGTGACCACCGCGATCATCGGCACGGGAGGGATCGGATCGGCCATCGCCCGCCAGCTCGCCTCGCCGAGCAACCCGGTCAGCACCCACGCGCAAGGTAACGTCGTACGTCTCCTGCCCGCGGGGCAGTCCTCGGGGAAGGTCGTCGCCGGGTGGTTGCCGGCCGGGGTGCGCCTGGTCATGGCGTTCGGAACCCTGCCGGCCGAGCTGCTCATGTCCGCGGGCCACCGGTCACCGGAGCCTGCGGTCCTGTTCTACGTGACCGACGACGACCGGGCCGGCGAGGAAGCCGAGCGGTTGATCCGGATGGCCGGCTTCGAGCCGGTCAAGGCCGGCGGGATCGAGCAGTCGGGCCGGATCGAGGTGGGCGGCGACCTGCACGGTGCCGTCGTCGGCCCCGACCAGGCGCGGTCCCTGGTGTAGCAGCCGGCGAACACCACCACTTTGGACGCCCGCGTCAGGCCTGGGCGACGGCATCGCCGATCCGGTGCACCCGCAGCGCGTTGGTCTTGCCCGGGCTGCCGGGCGGGCTGCCCGCCACGATCACCACCCTGTCGCCCTTGTCCAGCCGGGCAATGGTCAGCAGGGCGGCTTCGACCTGACGGACCATCTCGTCGGTGTGGTTGACCTCGGGCACGATGAACGTCTCCACCCCCCAGGTCAGGGAGAGCTGGCTGCGGGTGGCGGGCGAGGAGGTGAAGGCCAGCAGCGGAATCGACGAACGATACCGGGCCAGCCGCCGGGCGGTCTCGCCGGTCATGGTGAACGCGACCAGCGCCCGGGCGCCCACGATCGCCCCGACCTCGGCGGCGGCCCGGGCGATGGCGCCGCCGGTGGTGGTGGGCACCCGGGTCAGCGACGGCACCGGGCGGAGTGACTCCTCCTCGGTCGCCACCACCACCCGGGACATGGTGGCCACCGCCTCCACCGGGTACTCCCCCACGCTGGTCTCGGCCGACAACATGACCGCGTCCGCGCCCTGGGCCACGGCGGTGGCGACGTCGGAGACCTCGGCCCGGGTGGGCCGGGGCGCGGAGATCATCGACTCCAGCATCTGGGTGGCCACGATCACCGGGCGGGCCTTCTCCTTGGCCAGTGCGATGGCCCGCTTCTGCACCAGCGGGACCTGTTCCAGCGGGAGTTCCACGCCCAGGTCGCCGCGGGCCACCATGATGCCGTCGAACGCGTCCACGATCTCCGGCAGGCAGGCCACCGCCTCCGGCTTCTCGATCTTGGCGATGAGCGGCAGCCGGACTCCGCATTCGTCCATGACCTTGCGGGCCGCGTCCGCGTCCCGCGGGTGGCGCACGAACGACAGAGCTATCAGATCCACGCCCAGACCGATTGCCCAGCGCAGGTCGGCTTCGTCCTTCGGGGTCAGGGCCGGGGCGCTGACGGCGACGCCGGGCAGGTTGATGCCCTTGTGGTCCGAGATCGTCCCGCCAACCCGGACCGTGGTGCGCACCCGGCCGCCGGTCACCCTGGTGACCTCGAGCAGGACCCGGCCATCGTCGATCAGGATGGAATCACCTGACCGCACGTCCTGGGCCAGTCCCTGGTAGGTGGTGGACGCCTCGTGCTGGCCGCCGGGCACGTCGGCGACGGTGATGGTGAACTCGTCACCCGGGGCCAGCCGGACCGGGCCGCCCGGGAACTCACCGAGCCGGATCTTCGGGCCCTGCAGGTCGGCGAGCACGCCGACGCAGCGCCCGGCATCGTCGGAGGCGGCGCGGACCCGATCGTAGACCTGCTGGTGATCGGCGTGCTGCCCGTGACTCAGGTTGAGCCGGGCCACGTCCAGCCCCGCGGTCACCAGCGCGGCGATCCGTCCGGCGCTGGCGGTGGCGGGCCCGAGCGTAGCCACGATCTTGGCGCGGCGATCCATGGCCGGCCCTCCCGGTCTAGGTCAAGTGGTCTATACCAGTTTCCCGACGGAGCCACCCGCCCGCCAGAGGCGAAATCCACTTTTTACCGGCTGTACACCATTGCACCCGGCCAATGTCACCCGTAGCGGGGCCTTGACAGCGACGCACGCCGGCGCCACTCTATAACCAGTTAGTTTTAGAAAGGAATGGTTATGATGGCCACGGACCGGCTTAGCCTGGTCTTCGGCGCGCTCGCCGACCCGACCCGGCGGACGATCCTGGCCCGTCTGGCCGACGGGGAGGCGACGGTCGCCGAGCTCGCCGCGCCGTTTGCCATATCCCAGCCGGCCGTTTCCAAGCACCTGAAGGTGCTCGAGCAGGCGGGCCTGGTCTCGCGGACCCGGCGGGCGACCGCCCGGCTCAGCCGCCTGGAGGCCGAGCCGCTGCGCGAGGTGACCACCTGGCTGGCCCGCTACCAGCGGTTCTGGGACGAAAGCCACGAGCGGCTCGATGACCTGCTGGCCGCGCTGCAGGCCGGGCAGGGCGACAGCGAAAGGAACGACGATGAATAAGACCCAGATCACCGCGGAACCCGGCATCCCGCAGATCATCATCACCCGCGAGTTCGACGCGCCGCGCGCCCTGGTGTTCCGCGCCTACACCGACCCGGACCTGCTGGCGCAGTGGCTCGGCCCGCGCGACCTCGAACTGACCGTCGAGTGCTACGACACCCGCGATGGCGGCAAGTGGCGTTACGTCAACACCGACGCCCAGGGCAACGTCTACGGGTTCCATGGCATCTTCCACGGCGACCCGTCGCCGGACGCCATCGTGCAGACGTTTGAGTTCGAGGGCGCGCCCGGCCACGTCAAGCTCGACACCACCACGCTGGAGCAGCGCGGCGGCAAGACGCTGGCCCGCACGGTCTCGGCCTTCCCCTGGGTGGAAGACCGCGACGCGATGGTCGCCTCCGGCATGGAGCGAGGCGTCCGTGACTCCGCCGAGCGTCTGGAAGAGCTGCTCGCCACGTTGCAGGCCAGCTGACACGAACCAGGAAGCGAGGCCACCACGATGGCGGCGACCAGCGAGCCACCAGGCCAGACGCCAGGCACCGGCACCGGCACCGGCACCGGCAGCCCGGGCGATGTTCCCGCCGGGCGCCCCGCCTGGCTCGACCGCCTGGCGGTGCTGACCGGCCAGTGGGAGATGGAGGCCACGTTCGAGGCCGGGTACTTCAGCCCGGACAGCCCGGCCATCACCGGCCGCGGCGCTCAGACGACCTTCGAATGGCTCGACGGCAGGTTCTTCCTCACCCAGCGGTTCACCAGCGAGCAACCAGCCGCCCCCAGCGGCATCGCGATCATCGGCGCCGGTCCCGAACCAGGCACCTTCACCCAGCACTACTACGACTCGCGCGGTGTCACCCGCAGCTACCAGATGGCCCTCGACGGCCGGACGTGGAAACTGTGGCGGGAGGCACCCGGCTTCTGGCAGCGTTACACCGGGCTGATCGCCGGCGACGGCAACACGATCACGGGCGCCTGGGAGGGCTCCGCGGACGGGCAGGACTGGAAACACGACTTCGGCCTGACCTACATCAAGGTGGCCAAGCCATGACGCCGGGCCCGGAGCTCAGCCGGTCTGGGCGACGCCTCCGTCGGCGAACAGTTCCACTCCGGTGATGTAGCTGGCGCGAGGTTCTGCTCCGGGTCATCGTCGGCGGGACACTCCGCTGACCAGCCTGGATGGGACCTCTGGATCAGGCCGCCGACACCGCGAACTGCGCTTTGCCCTTCGATTCAGCCGGCGCGGCTGTCTCGGCGTCGTGCGGTGCGTGGAGCCCGGTCCTCGTCGTGAGCTGGAAGCGGTAGCCCAGCGCGGCGAGCGCGTCCTGGAACTGCGCGATCGACGCGTCGTCCAGCCCGGCCCAGTCGAACGCCGGCGAGCAGCTGTAGGCGAGCAGCTTGCCGGGGAACTGCGAGTAGATGATGTCCGCGAAGGCGCGGGCCACGGCCAGGTCCGGCGTCGAGGTCTCCAGCCACAGCAGATCTGCGTAGGGCGCGACGGTGAGCGCGCGCGTGACGCGAGGGTAGAGGCCGGGCTGCATCGGGTAGAGCCCTTCCGCGGTCCGCTCGCCGGTCAGGATCTCATGGTCCCGCTCGTCCACGCCGGACGTCAGCAGGGACGTCCCGTGCGCGTACGTCCGCGCTATCACCAGGGAGGGGACGTTGAGCACATCGGCCGCGAGCCGGGCCGCGCTGAGCGCCTTGATGTGGTCCCCGGCCGGGATGAGCACCCTCCCGCCGGGATCGCCGTAGCCCGTCTGCGACGACAGCCGGTCCTCGAAGTGCACACCGGCCGCGCCCGCCTCGATCATCGCCTTCATCAGCTCGAACGCGTCCAGTTCGCTGGCCGAGCCCGCCTGCGCGTCCGCCACGATCGGCGCGGTCTGGTCCGTGTGGGTCTGCGCAGCCGGGTTGCCGTCCGCGGGCACCGGCCAGCCCGGTAGGTAGATGGCCTGCAGCCCGGCCTGCACCGCGTCCTCGCGACCGAGCAGCTCCCACAGCCGCCGGGCGCCGCGCCGCGCGAGGGCGTGATCTTCTGCGATGGGGCCGCGCAACCGGACCACGTCCTCGGCGCTGTGTTCGCGCTGGATCCCGGTCCACCGCTGGCTGGTCTCCCACTCGCGCTGAAGGCAAGCGGCCCGGTCGCTGGTGTCGCCCACGTTGATCACGTCTTTCTAATCTCGTTGGGCCGCTCTCACGGCTGGCCTCAGACCCAGCCTGCGGTGCGCCGGCCGAAATCTGCATGCCCCCAACAAGAAAATTCTTCGATTCTTGTCAAAGCAAGCATTAGTGCGAGTCTTTCTCCCCAAAATTTTGCGAAAATTGGTATAGAGAAAAGGTCTAAACCTCAAGACCGCCGCGAAAAAGTCCCGAAGGATACAGCCAAATCAGCTGGTGGGCGGCGCAGGGGCACGGTTCAACCGGCTGGCCATCCGGATCTTCGCTCCGGGGCAAGCCCCCGGGGCGCACGCGGCGAACCTGCTCGTCAACAGCTGGTCGCCGGACGGTCGCCGGTTCGGGTTCGTCGCCTATCCGGTCAGCGAAAACTAGTCAGCCGCGGTGGCGCTGTAGACGGCCGCATCGAACACCTGGCCGACGGGTTCAAACCCCACACTCACGCTGCGGATGGCGGCGAACAGGTCTGCGGTCAGCGCGGAGCCTACGTATCGCTAGACCGCAGCTCCGCTATCCGGGCCGGGCGTGCCCAGGCGCGTTGCTTCAGCCGGACACCGAGCCGTAGCTGACCCACGACGGCCTGCGCTCCTGAACCGCGGCCCAGGCCGGTTCCACCTCATCGAACGAGAGGAACGGCAGGTCGGGCGGGCCTTCGCCGGCCTGGTCGGCGAGCTCGCTGACCCGGTCGATCATGGTCTCGATCACCTGCCTGCCGTACTCCGCGGTCGCCTTGTGCGCGTCGGGGTTCTGCGCGAACCGGCCCAGCGGGTCGGACGACACGCGGTCCAGCCTGGTCATGTCGACCAGGTCGGGCCGGATGTAGAGCAACTGGCTTAGCTCGAACCTGCCCGCGTGGTCGCCGGGAAAGGTACCGCGCACCAGCTCGGGGTCACTGCGGACGACCACGGGAACTGGGACGATCTTCATGAACTCCTCGGCGACCAGCCGTAGGTCGGCTTGGGCACCGTTCTGCCCGGACAGCACCATGACGGCGCGGAAACCCGCGTTGACGTAGGCGCGGAGCTGGAACAGCAGCGTGCGCATCACGACATCGGGCGGGAGGGCGCCGAGCCGCGGGTTGACCTCGCCCATGACTTCCGTGAGCCAGGTCCCGTGGAAGCCGGTCTCATGAATGTGGTAGGTCTGCGACGGTGCCACGATGCCGCCGGACCGGGCCGCCGCCGTGTCGCAGATGTACTCGGCCTTGATCATGTCGAGGCCGAACGCCGCCGCGTGCCCGTGCGGCTCGCACATTCCCATGGGCAGGTAAGCCAGCGGCCGCGCGGCGAGGCGGCGGTGGAACTCCTCGGGCTTCAGCTCCTCCCACCGGACGACCGGGCGGCCGTCCTGCTTCGCCGTCCCGCTCACCTGACATCACCCGCGCCGATCCGGGCCACCTCGTCGCGGGCCGCGACCGGCCAGGCGTCGCGGTTGCTGAGGTTGATCTCGAACCGGTGTGAGGTCCGTAGCTTCCAGAACAGCTCGTCGGGCAGCCGGTCCTCGGCCACCGAAGCAATGTTCATCCGGGCGTAGTCCTCGACGTGCATGGACGTGATCGCCGTGGTAACGCCAGGATCATGGACCGCGAACTTCACCGCCAGGGCGGCCAGCGAAGAGGCGTACCGGGGAACGTAGGGGCGCAGCGCGTCGACCTTGACCATGTAGGACTTGCGCGGCACGGTCCAGTCGAAGTAACCGTGCCGGAAGTCACCGGGCGGGAATTCGGCGTCCTCGGTCAGGAAGCCGGTCAGCCCGCCCTCGTCGAGGATGCACCGGGCGATCACGGCCACGTTGTTCGCGCGGCAGATCGGGATCAGCGTATCCAGCGGCTCGCTGGCGAAGATGTTCAGGATCGTCTGCACCGAGTCGATCAGGCCGCTTTGGACCAGTGAGATGGCGCTGTCGTGCCGGTGGTCCGGGATGGAGATGCCGACCGAGCGGGCTTTGCCGCTCTGCTTGAGCTGCTGCAGTTCCTCTATCCAGTAGCCGTCGTGACCCCAGGTGGGCCAGTACAGGTGCAGTTGCAGCAGGTCTACCGCGTCCAGCCCGAGCTCCCGCAGCGACGTCTCGCAGCTCTCGGTCACCCACCCTTTGGGGAAAACCTCCTGGACCGGCGGGGGCGCGGCGAACTGGTGCTGGGGGCCGATCGGCTGGACCTTGGTGGCCACGAACGGCCTGGTCCCGGGCCAGGAGCGCAGGGCTGCCCCCAGGACCTGCTCACTGCGGCCGTAGGCCCGGGCCGTGTCGACGACGTTGACGCCCAGGTCCAGCGCGGTGTGCAGGGCGCGGATGGCCGCGCCGTCGTCGACCGGGCCGAACCAGCCGGCGAAGCCCATGGCCCCGAACCCGAGCACGCTGAGCTGGTCGCCGGTGGCCGGGAAGACGCGGTATTCCATGATGGGTGGCTCCGTATGTCCGGATCGGTCGCGGTCACAGGTCCAGGACGAGGCGCGAGGTGCAGGAGCGGGACACGCAGATCATCATGCAGTCCCCGGCCTGGCGTTCCTCGTCGTTGAGCACGGAGTCGAGATGGTCCGGCTCACCCTCCAGGACGGAGGTCTCGCAGGTGCCGCACGTACCTTCGGCGCATGAGGACAGCACCCCGACGCCGGCCTCCTCGACCATGGACAGGATCGACCGGTCGGGCGGCACCGTGAGGGTGAGTTCGCTGCGCTGCAGGACGATCTCGAAGGCTTCTGCCCGCGCGGGCTCGGCCTGTGGCTTGGGCGCGAACCGCTCCAGGTGCAAAGAGCGCGGCGGCCAGGCCGCGCAGCACCGTTCGACGGCGGCCAGCAGCGGCTCGGGACCGCAGCAGTACACGAGGGTCTCGGGCTGCGGGGTGCCGAGCAGGGCGTCGAGTGGCAGCAAGCCGGTCTCGTCCTGCGGGAGGACCGTGACCCGGTCACCGTACTGCGCCAGCTCGCCGAGGAAGGCCATGGAGGCGCGCTGCCGGCCGCCGTAGACGAGCCGCCAGCTGGCGCCGGCCGTCTCGGCGGCCCGGATCATCGGGAGCATCGGCGTGATACCGATGCCGCCGGCGATGAACAGGTACCGCGGCGAGGGGGCCAGCGGGAAGTTGTTACGCGGGCCCCGCACCCGGACCACGTCGCCGGCCTGGAGCCGGTCGTGCACGTACCTCGAGCTGCCGCGGCCATCCGGGTCGCGCAGGATGCCCACGCGGTACTCGTGATGGTCGGCCGGGTCGCCGCACAGCGAGTACTGCCGGGTGGGTACCTGATCCAGGATCAGGTCGACGTGCGCACCCGGCTCCCAGGCAGGCAGGGGATGGTCGTTGGCCTCACGCAGCACGAGCGTGACGACCCCGTCGGCGGCCTCCTTTTTGGCCGCGACCCTGGCCTCGGCGACGAACTCCGAGGAGACCAGGGTGACGCTCGTAGTCCGGTGCCGGACGGCCTCGACGTGCCCGGGGGGCCCGGCCTCCGGGCGACGCCGTCCGGACACGCCGAAGGTCACCGGCAGCTTGGTCCACACGTACATGTTGGGTGAGCTGGGGTAGAACGCCGGCGGCCCGGCCAGCTCGTAGTCCCCGAGCACGGGGAGCGCTTCCTCCAGCGCGATCCTCGCCTCCAGCCGGGCCAGCGGGGCGCCCAGGCAGCCGTGGATGCCCTCGCCGAACCCCAGGTGGCGGGACCGGCTCCGGGTGATGTCGAAGGTGTCGGGATCGGGGAACTGCCGCTCGTCGCGGTTGGCGGCGCCCGTCACCAGTACCACTCGGCCGCCAGCCGGGATGGTGACCCCGTGGAAGGTGACGTCTCGCATCGTCGTGCGGGCGGTGAGCTGCAGCGGGGTTATGAAGCGCAGGGCCTCCTCGATCGCGGCAGGAATGAGCGACGGGTCCTGCTGGAGCAGCGCGCGCTGGCCGGGGTTCTCGGCCAGCAGCTTGAACAGCGTGCCGGTCAGCCCGGCGGTGGATTCCACCCCGCCCAGGTACAGGACCAGCATGAGCCCGCTGACCTCCGAGACCGGCGTGACCTCTTCGCGGACGAAGGGCTCGCCGTCGATCTCGGAGCGGACGAAGTGCGTGACCAGGTCCTCGCGTCCGTGGCGGCGGCGTTCCTCGAGCAGGTCGATGAAGTACTGCTGGACGCCGGCGGTGGCCGCTCGGGCCACCGGGGTCAGATGCGGCGTACCGGGCACGCGGTCCTTGAGCTCGTGTGTCCAGCGCTCGAGCTGGTCCCGCCGGGCCAGCAGCTCAGGGTCTGGATCCCGCCGGCTGGGCAGGCCCATCACGTGGAAGAACACATCGAACGGCATCGGCCAGGCCAGGCCCTGGGCCAGGTCGACGGCGCCCTGGTCCTGCCACGAGCCGATCAGGTCCCGCACCACCCCGCGGATGCCGTCCTCGAGATCAGCCACCCGCCGCGGCAGGAAGTAGGGCTGCACGATCCGGCGCACCTGATCGTGGCGCGGGTTGTCCATGTTCGGCAGCGACCCGGGCGGAGCCTGCTCTAGCGCGCTGTCATCGATGTCCATGCCCTCGAAGCTGCGGAAAGTATCCGGATCGAGGATGGCCGACCGCACGTCCTCGAACCGGGTCAGCGCCCACCAGCCCCACTTCTCGCTGTGGTAGACCGGCGCTTCATCTCGCATCCAGCGGTAGACCCCGAACGGGTCCGACGTATAGAAGTCCGGAGCGAGCGGGTTGTACTCCATGGCGGTGCTGATCGTCATCCCGCCTCCCAGAAGGTCGTTCTCACCGCGCCGATCATGAACCGGACACGCCTTCTGGCGCCTCGTGCGCGAACTGCGTGCCGTCGCGGGTCCGGAACTCGTCTTCCAGCTCCTCCAGGGTGCGGCCGCGCGTTTCCGGGGCGAACTTGATGCAGAACAGCAGGGAGGTCACGTTGATCGCGGCGAAGACCCCGAATGTCCCCGACGACCCCAGGTTCGTGATCATGTAGGGGAAGACGTAGGAGATGACCGTGTTGATCGTCCACAGGAAGAACACAGCGATGCCCATGCAGTAGCCCCGGATGGTCATCGGGAAGATCTCCGACAGCATCAGCCAGATCAGGGTGCCGATGAACGTCTGGACGAAGAAGACGAACAGCATGATGAAGATGAGGATGAGGTAGCTGCGGACGGTCGACTCCGGGAGCGTGAACATGATCGAGAGGAGAAGGTCGGAGGCCGCGACCCCGGAGAACCCGATCATCAGCAGCGGGCGCCGGTTGGCCTTGCCCAGCAGCCAGATGCCCAGGATCGTCCCGATCACCCCGATCGCGCCGACGAAGATCGTCGAGATCAGGGCGGCGCTGGTACCGAGGCCGGTGGACTTCATGATGGTCGGTGCGTAGTACTCGGCCGTGTTGATGCCGGTCAGCTGCTGCACCAGGGCCAGGCCGATGCCGACGTAGAGGATCCGGCGCATCCACGGGTTCGCGGCCAGGTCCCGCCGGGCGGCCCCCTTCTCCTCGCTCAGGTCCCGCTCGGCGTGCGTCTTGACGACGTTGAATTCCTCCGCCGCCTCGGCCGGCCCGCGGCTCATCCCGAGCACCCGCCTGGCGTCGTCCATCCGGCCTTTGGTGGCGTACCAGCGCGGCGAATCCGGCAGGAAGAACATGCCGATGAACAAGAAGACGGCGGGAATGGCGGCGACGGTGAGCATGGTCCGCCACACGTGCTGATTGCCGTGTGCGAACGAATTGATCAGCTCATTGATCCCGAAGGCGATGAACTGGCCGCTGACGATCATCAGCTCGTTGATGGTCGTCATCCGGCCGCGCCGGTAGGCGGGGGCCATCTCCGACAGGTACAGCGGTACGGTCACCGCCGCGGCGCCCACGGCCAGGCCCAGCACGACCCGCGAGGCGTAGATGAGCGGAAGGGTAGGCGACTGCCCGCTGCCGACCGCGCCGACGAAGAACACGACCGCCCAGATCCGCATGCTGGTCCTGCGGCCGATGGCGTCGGCCATCCGGCCGCCGACCTGGGACCCGATGATGGCGCCGAACAGCAGCGAGGTCACCACGAACGTCTGCTCGGTCTGGCTGAGATGGAGGTCTTTGCCGATGAAGAGCAGGGCACCGGAGATCACCCCGGTGTCGTAGCCGAACAACAGCCCGCCGAGCGTGGAGATTATCGTCAGCCTGATCAGATAGCGCCTATGCGCAGGGGTCATTTTCTCGCGGGCGGTGTCCGCAAATCGGGGGTCCGCTGCATGCATTGACGTCTGTCCCTTCTCTCCGGCGGGCCGGAGCAGAGCCATGAAGCCGCCGGTGAGTCAGCCGCCGCAAATACCTGCAGCGCAGGCATGGGAGGAGGCCTCAGACGGCAAGGCAGCTCCCTTCAGAGGTTGCGCTGCATCCAGCGTGCGATTGTTTCGCCGGCCAGCGGAAGTCCTGCGCGCCGAGCCCGGGCAATTCCGGACAGGATTACCTAACAATCCGTCAGCCCGGTGCGGCTGGCCTCGGAAGACGCGACAATAGAGGGACCCTGTTGTTTACTCGTTGTTCGGCAATGTCGCACTGACGTTAAATCAGGTTTCCTGCACGTGAACGTGATGCGCGAATTACTGCATCGGCACCTGCGCCCGGCGTGTCCGCGTCTTGCGACTTCCGGCTGGCCGGTCAGGCTGATATCAGGGTGCGCCGCCCGCTTCTGCGGCGGTTCTCGGTTTCGGTGAACTTCAGCCGTCGCCAGGCAAACCCCCACTCGGCAATGACGTTCGCATCGTTGACGCCGCACGCTTTCAGGAACGCGCAGACCGTCTCTACCGGCGGCAGTGTGCGGCGCTCGCGATGGAGGAAGTCCTGCATGGTGCTGGGCGGCAGGCCGGCCCGCCGGGAAAGAGTGCGGACCGGCGGGTCGCCCGCCCAGATCTTCACCCGCAGCAGGCACTGCATGAATTCACCGGTGGTATCGGCCGTCAGGGGCAACGGCGCCGGGCCGCCGGGGAAACCGAGGCCGTTCTTGCGGTGCTGGACACCAGACGTCGATGATCCCTTCCCGGGAAGCCGCACCGCCACGGAGAGACGGGAAAAGCAGGCGGCCTGTTCCCAGCGCACCCGCCACTCATCGGTGTCTCCTCCGCAGGCCTGAACGTATGCCCTGGCCACTTCCCAGGTGGGTAGTTTGCGGCCCGATGCGGCGACCGACAACGTCGCCGTGGAGAGCCCCGTCCGCCCCGCGAGTTGGCGGAGCGTCAACGCGGCATGCTGACGCAGCAGTCGTAGCTGCTGGGCGAAGTCGGCCATAGGGCCACTAGCGCCGATCGTGTTTTCAGGGCGACCCATTTACCGTTCCAGCCTGGCCGTTCTCCACGCCGATATCGGCTTCCATTGGTTCTCCTGGTGCTGATGGCTGGTTCGGACGGCTGTGCGTCCAGAGGGGGCTGCCGCCTGGCCGGAGCACGCAGCAAGCAATTGCTGATGGCGAGCGCTCGCCGGGCGAGGGTGGGATCGCGGGTCGCCGTGCGGTGTGGTCGCGGCCAGCCCGTCCGCTTCGTACACTTTCTGATCTTGATCCTGTTACGTACTACTACTACGTAACAGTATGGTAGTGTGCGGCGCATCGCGACGAATGTCAAGCCACCGGTCGGGAAGGCGGCTCTGGATGGACGCCGACGCCACGGTCACTGCCTCCGGCAGATCCGGGCGGCCTACCATGCGAGACGTCGCGGCGCGCGTGGGCGTGTCTCAGACGCTGGTGTCGTTGGTCTTCCGCAACGCTCCGGGCGCCAGTGCGGAGACTCGTGAGCGGGTATTCCGCGCCGCCGCCGAACTGGGCTATCGTCCCGACACCGCGGCACAGGTGCTCAGGCGCAACCGCAGCCGGCACATCGGCGTGCTCTTCACCATGCGGCAGCCATTCGACGTCGACCTGGTCGAGGCGATCTATGCAGCCGCTGAGCGGAACGGCTACCGCGTTGTTCTGGGTGCACTCGGCGTCGGACGCGACGACCGGCAAGCCGTGGAGGAGCTACTCGGCTACCGGAGCGAGGCGATGATCCTTTCCGGGACGACGATCATGGCCGCAGAGCTCGCCCGCCTCGCCGATCAGATGCCCGTCGTCGACATCGGACGGCGCTTTACCGGAGACGGCGTTGATGTCGTACGAGTAGCTGACGAGCGCGGTGCCCGGCTGGCGGTCGACCACCTGGTCAGTCTCGGCCACCGCAGCATCGTGCACATCGACGGCGGCGACCTCCCCGCAGCCGCTCGGCGTCGGCGGGGATACCGGCAGGCCATGCAACGACACGGCCTTCACCAGGACATCCGGATCCTTCCCGGCGACTACACCGAGGAATCCGGTGCGACCGCCGGCCGCCACATCCTCAATGAAGAACGGCTGCCCACCGCCATCTTCGCGGCAAATGACAGATGCGCCCATGGCGTCCTCGACACCCTCACCCGCGCCCGCGTCGACGTCCCCGGTCGCATATCAGTAGTGGGCTACGACGATAGCGAAATCGCCCGGCTGTCCTTCATCAATCTCACCACCGTCCGGCAAGACGCCACGCAGATGGCCGAACATGCCGTCCAGGCCATCATCGAGCGCCTCGACCATGGACGAATCGATGCCAGGGAAATCGTTCTCGACCCGGCCTTGGTAGTCCGGGGAACAACCGGGCCACCGCGTTCGGACGATGCGACCAAGTAATGCGATCAAGGGGCCGACTCCGCTCCTAGCGGCTGCACTAAAAAACGACGTTCGACTCCCCGGTCAACCCTGATCTGACTGGATGACCACTCCCGCTACGTTCTCTCCCTCACCGCGCACGGCGCTCCGCCTCCACGCTGACCGGTAACGGGCTGGTGTTCACCACCCGGTTCGCCGGGGAAAGCAGAAGAACGAAAAGCCCAACCATCCGCCGACCCAGAGGAAAGTCGAACGTTTCCAGCAGACCCTGAAGAACTGGCTCCGCGCCCAGCCGCATCAGCCCGTCACCCTAGCCGGGCTGCAGTCCCTGCTAGATACCTCCGCCGTCACCTGCAACGCCCGGCGGCCGCACCGGTCACTTCCGCACCGGGCTGCCCCGCCGTCGTCTACCAGGCCAGGCCCAAGCCGGTAAGGGTTCAGGGTGTCCTCGATGTCCTGCGACATCACACACAGTGGAGCTATGGGGATTCGACCTGGCTTCCGGACCTCACGACCGAAGGTGAGGTATGCCTGGCTGCTCCTCGATCGCCAACTGTGAGCCGGTGACAGTCCGGCTTCAGGCTTACCTCACCGGTCCCGAGTTGGCGGCAGCCGGTCGATCAGGTCGGCCACTGCTTGGCCCATACCAGCGCCGATCAGCGATCCGACCACCGCGTCGCCGGGGTAATGCACGCCGGTGTGCACCCGGGAATATGCCACGGCCGCCGCCAGGAACCGCAGGGCCAGTCCGAGCCAGGGCTCGTCCCGGCCGACGGCGGCGGCGAACGCGAATCCCGACGCCGCGTGGCCGGACGGGAACGACGCGGAGACCGGCATCCGTACGTTACGCCCGGCGGGGACCCCGGCGTCGGCCCGCTCCGGCCGCTGACGTCCCCAAGCGGACTTTGCCACCAGGTTGACCAGCGGCGACGTGACACCGATAGCAACTGCACCGCGCACTGCGGCACGCCGGCCGGCCGGTCCTCCGGCCACGCCGAGCGCGGCCGCGACAGCCAGCCAGAGAACGGAGTTGTTGGCGGCCTCAGAAAGGCGACGCAGCGGTTTGTCGAGTGTGGGGGCGGAAGTAACCGCTACCGCTGAGTAAACCGCCCGGTCCACAGCATCCAGCTCACGCAGCACGGCGACAGCCCACTGCTGGGCCGCCTCGCCCTGCCGCGCGAGTTCGTCGGCCAGCCGCTGCGCCCCCGCCCGATGGCCACCAGTGGCAGGCGGGCGGGAGCGATCCGGTCCTGCCATCGGAGTATCTTGCGCCGTCATGGCCTAATCGGTGTTTCCGTTACTGATCATGGTGGTCCGCCGGCCCGTACTGGCTCGTCTCCTATCGCAGGCTGTCTTCATCGGCCATCTCGGACTCGGCCACCGCCACGGCGATGCCGAGAGCGCGCAGGATGTGACCGCCGGCTGACATCACCCGGGGTGCGCCCACGACCGGGGCGATGGCGATCATGACACCTTCAATGTCTTCGGTGGTCATCCCGCTTTGCTGGATGGCGGAGGCGCTGGCGAAGTAGGAGATGGGGGGAGCGTCCACGGCGATCATGGCGGCCAGCCTGGCCAGCATGAAGTCACGTGGCGGGAGGGAATTGTGTTCCACCGAGGCGGTGATCATTTCGGTGAGCGTGTCCAGGACGGGCGTGTCGGCGTTCATGAATCCTCCAGTGATCAGTCCGGCTGGTAAGTGCTATCCGAGGGTGGCGACGAGGACGGCCTTGTTGGTGTGCAGGCGGTTCTCGGCCTGGTCGAAAACGATGCTGGCGGGTGAGCGGAGCCTGCCCGAGTCGCCCGCCGACGCTGACCGGGGGACGCTCGTCGGTCCCGATCCTGTGCGAGCCGCCCGGTGAGGTCGTCACCCAACCAGGGTGATTTCTGCCAGCGGCACCAGATCACAGCAAGCGCAGGTCGACGGCACGCTCGAGAGCCTCCGAGCGTGATGCGACCCCCAGCTTCTGGTAGATCGACCGGAGATGGGTCTTCACCGTGTTGCGTGAAACGTAGAGGGTGTTCGCGATCTGCAGGTAAGTGCTGGTCGGCAGGAGCGTGAGGATGCGCTGCTCAGCAACGGTCAGGGGCTCGGTGAGCACTCGGCTGGATGGGGAGGTGCCGGACTGGGAAGCACGCATCTCGAGCGCCGCGGCCACCAGCCGCTGGATGAACGGGTCCGGCCGCAGTTGCGCCGCGTGCTCGACGATATAGGCAGTGACCTGTGGTGCGGTGGTGACAACCGTGTTGAGGAAGCCCTGGGTGCGGGCCCCGTGCACAATGCTCCCGAACATACCCGCGGCGGCGGCATCACCCCGCTCGATGGCCTCGGCGGCCAGCAGTACCTGGCGCACCAGTGCCTGGCGTGGCGTAAGGTCGCCGGGTGCCCCTGCCTTCAGGTGTTCCTGAACGGCAGGGTGATCACCGGCCGCCAGGGCGATTTTGGCGCACAGCAGGCGCCGGCGGACAGCGGGCAGATTGCTGGCCAGCTCGGCCGGGGAGCGCAGGTCGCCCAGTGACAGTCGCAGCGAAGCCTCCAGCTCGTCAGCCCAAGCCAGCAACGACATGCTGGCTCCGGGTACCGCCTCGCGGGCCCCTTCAAGGGTGGTCAGCGCTTCGCGGACCTGCCCGCGGGCGGCCCAGATCCGGGCCCGGTCCAGCAGGGCCAGGAATTTCATGAGGGGCCACTGCCCGGCAGTGGAGAGCACCTGCTCAGTGAGGTCCTCGGCGGTCTCAAGGTCGCGGCGTTCCAGGGCCAGGCCGGTCAGTGCGCGCAGATAGTCGACAGCGAAGAGGTGCCGGCTGAAGCCCAGCCGCCGGGCACTGGCATGAGCAGCTCTGGCCGCCTCGGCAGCCCGAGCCAGGTGACCGGCCTCCAGCCAGGCCAGCGCCTGCGAACCCGGCACGCTCACGCGCCGCACTGATTCGGCGACGTCGGGTGGTGCCAGGGCCACCTCCGCCTCGTGTTCGGCCGCTGCGAAGTTGTGCAGGCAGGTGTATACGCGGACGAGGATCAGCGGGACGACGGCGTTCCATTCATCGGCCAGTTGCGTCCCCTGCTGGATGGCCCGTGCATCCTGGGCGGTTCTGATCGCCTTGTCCAGCTGGCCGACCATCGCGTAGCGGAATGACTGCAACGCCGCGAGCCGGACCGCCAGGCTCGACTCGGCCGGAACCTTGGCGCCCTGCTCAAGCAGGTCAAGGTATTCACCGCCGCGGGCAGTCTCGCCGGACAACAGCAGTTCGGCCGCCAGATTCAGCAGGCCCTCCGGGGTTCCGGCCAGCACCGATGGGTCGACCGTGGTCAGCGCCAGCGGCGTGTGCGCCGCCGGGGCGCACAGAAAGTCAGCAACGACCCGGTCCTGCAGGAGCGCCAGCGCCCGGTCAGCCTGCTGCGCCGCCAGATAGTGATGAGCCGCACGCCGGATGTCACCGGAAGCCTCGGACCATCCGGCGGCCCTCAACTGAAGGGTGCGTTCGCGGGCCGGGTCCCGAGCACGCAACTCGCCCCGCAGTATCTGGCGCACCAAGTGGTGGTACCGGAAGCTGGTCCGCTCGTCGCCGAGTGCCACCAGGAACAGGTCTGCGGTGTCAACGGCGCGCAGAAGCGCCGCCGCGTCCTGCCCGCCGGTGACCGCAGCACACGCTTCCGCGGTCAGTTCCCCGAGAATCGACGTCTCCAGCATGAACTCGGCGATGCGGCCTGACTGCTGCTCGAGGACCTCGGAGACGAAGTATTCGGCGATCGCCTGGCCGTGGACCTCCAGCACCTGGGCCCGCCGCGCCGGATCGGTGGCTCCGCGCAGGGCCAGCGCCGCCATCTGCAGGGCTGCAGGCCACCCCTCGCTGCGCTGATGGAGCAAGACCAAATCGGCATCGGATAGCCGGACACCGAAGTTCGCCAGCAGGTCCCGGCTCTCCGTGCGGGAGAAGTACAGGTCGTGATCGCGGATCTCGCGCAGCTGGCCCGACATCCGCAGCCTGTGCTGCCGCAACGGGAGATCGAAACGGCCGGCCAGTACCAGCTGGACGTTCTCGGCCGGCCAGCGCTCGATGAGATCAGCCATGTCGGGGGCCACGGCGGCGGCCGCGTAGTGGAAGTCGTCCACGATGATCGCCGAGCCCGCAGGCAGCATCGCGGCATCATTGGCGACCGACGCAATGACGTCGGCCGAGATCGTCCCGTCCATGGCGAGCAGGGCGGCGGCATCAGCGCCGAACTCGGGCTCAAAAAGCCGTGGCGCCTCAATGAAACCAGCCCAGAACCGAACCGGGTCGGCGTCAGCCTGGTCACAGGACGACCAGGAGGTTCCGCCGGCCGGCCGCGTTCTGGCCCAGTCCGCCAGCAGCACACTCTTGCCCGCCCCCGCCGACCCCACTACAACGGTCAGCCGCTGACCCGCTCCGGCCGTCAGCCGATCATGCAGCGCAGGCCGCATGATGAGCGTGGAGGGCAGCGCTGGCGGCCGGAACTTCGTCAACGCGAACCGGGCGCCCCGCGAGGAGCTGTGCCGTGCTTCAGCGCTCAATGTCATGGCTATGCGGTTTCCTGGCCCAAGGTGGCGTTGCTCTGTCGTCTGCTCCTGGTTATTTCAGCGTCTCCTGGTTATTTCAGCGCCGGCCCGGAATCGGGGCATCATCCGCTGCGGACGAGACGGCGAAACGCCGGGTGGTGAACCATTGGCGGAATCACCCGGGTAAGGGTGAGGTCATTTCGCGGCGGGCCGCAAGGCTGGAGTCGGGAATTCCGGTGATCGTGACCTGGAGGCTGAAATGACGTCGGCGACTATCCGGAAGGCCAGCGGGGAGAGCCGCGGGGAAGGCCGCTCGATGGTCATCTTCGCCGCCGTGGCGCTTGGAATGCTCGGCTTGTTCAACGTGCTCGACGGCATCGCGGCGATCGCCCGCTCGCACGTGTTCGTCGCCGGAGCCGACTATGTGGTCGGCGACCTGAAGATCTGGGGCTGGGTCACTCTCATCCTCGGCGTACTACAGGCCCTGGCGGCGATCGGGGTAATGGGCGGCAACCAGGTCGCCCGCTGGTTCGGGGTGGCCGTGATCGTCCTGAACTCCATCGGCCAAATGCTGTTCCTGCCCGCCTATCCGTTCTGGTCCCTGACCATCATCGCCGTGGACGTGGTGGCACTGTGGGGGCTGTGCGTCTACGGAAGCCGCCCGCACTCCGCCACCTGAATCGGCACGGTACGACGAATCGCTGACGTGCTGATGTCAGCCACGACGCCGGAGCAGGAGCCGCGCAACACGCGCGCACATCGCTGGCTGGCGCGTCTCAGCTTCGTGCTCGCTGGCCTGGCCATCGTGCTCCTGGTGGTCGTCGCGGGGCTGCTCGGGGTCGCCGGCGGTGACGGCACCCAGGCGCTGGTGGCCGGCATAAACGGCCGGATCTTCGTCAATAACGCGTCCTTCGGCGCCTACGCCGAAGTCATCGAAACTCCCGCCTACCGCGGCGACAAACTGAACACGACGCTGAATACGCTGCCCGAACTGCTGCAAGGCGACCGCGGAGCACGCCTGCAGGCACAGGCGGGCACCACGCGGCTGGCCGGGCCGCAGGCGCTGCTCGTATCGATCGGCGTCGACGGCGAGTCGGTACTGATGTCGACCCCCGTGACCTGCACAGTCTGTCCGGGCGCGCTCCGCGTCTGGGTGCCACGTAACCGTCCGGGCATCCCGCGCCCAGGCCCCCGGTGAACTGGGTCACGCTGTGGCACCTCGCCGGGCCGGCCAGCCGTCGACCGCCCCAACCAGGCGCTGCATGAATCAGCATTCATCGGAGGTGGCGATATGGCCAGCAAAAAGAAAAGTAAGCCCGGAAAGATGAGGCGAAAGGAGTACGAGCGGCAGATGAAAATCCTGCACGGCGAGCTCGTGGCCATGCAGGAATGGGTGAAGGAATCAGGGGCAAAGATCTGCATCGTTTTCGAGGGCCGCGACACCGCCGGAAAAGGAGGCACGATCAAGCGGATCACCGAGCGGGTGAGCCCGCGCGTCTTCCGGGTCGTGGCGCTGCCTACCCCGACCGAGCGGGAAAGATCGCAGATGTACGTCCAGCGGTACGTCGAGCATTTCCCGGCGGCTGGTGAGGTCGTGATCTTCGACCGCAGCTGGTACAACCGGGCGGGCGTGGAACCCGTGATGGGTTTCTGCCGGCCGGAGGAGACCGAACGGTTCCTATCCCTGGTGCCACGCTGGGAGCAGGCCATGGTCGATTCGGGGATCCTGCTGCTGAAGTACTGGCTGGAGGTCAGCCCGGACGAGCAGACCCGGCGTCTGGAGAGCCGGATCAATGATCCGCGAAAAGTCTGGAAGCTGTCGCCGATGGATCTGAAGTCCTACAGCCGCTGGTATGACTACTCGAGAGCAAGGGACGCGATGTTCGCCGCCACCGATACCGCGTGGGCTCCCTGGTTCATCGCCGACGCCGACGACAAGAAGCGCGCCCGGCTCGACATCATCTCCCACCTGCTGAGCCAGATCCCGTACCAGCCGCTGGGCCGCCGCGACATCACGCTCCCCAAACGGCAGCCACCCAAAGACTACGTGCAGCCAGACCTGCCGTTGCGGCACATCCCGGCACCGTTCTGAAAGACCGGCGAGCCGCCGGTATCAGGACTCATCCTGCGCGGGTGAGGCGCCCAAGGGGGCTATTTTCCCGCTGGACGGTCTGGCGAGGCCCGCGCCCGGAGCAACCAGACACCTGAATCATTATGACGCCCAGCTCTTCCCGGACGGAGCCGATGTGCGCACGCATCGATACGTGATCACCATTTCCGGTAGCCTGGACGAAATGGGCCGCGAAGCGTTCGGTGACTTCCGAATCAGGCCCGAGGCCACGACCACCGTATTGACCGGCGACCTTGACCAGGCCGCCCTCCACGGCGCGCTGAACCGGATCCAGTCACTCGGCATCGAACTGGTCGATCTGAGCCGCCTGGCCGACGCCGGCAGCAAAGGTATCAATCCGGTGCTGTCTGCTTGATCTCGACGAGTTCCAGACCCAGCGCCCGCACTCGGTCCAGCACGTTGTGCAGGCCGTGCTGATCGAGGTGACCGGACAAGATCGTGGTCGTCGGCTCGGCCTCCACGGCCATGTCGGCAAACGCCTCCCGCGTCGCCGCGCCCAGCGAGCCGAGGACCTTGATCTGGTAGGTGTGGCTGGTCACCGGGGCCTCCTTTCGACATCCGGCCGAACTGCGCCATACTGGCCGTCAATCCGTCACGCCCGGATCATCCACCGGCGGTGAGACCTCGATCCGGTGAGCCCCCAGGAGGTCCAGGCCGAGTGACCTGATCATCTCGAGCATGCCGTGCAATGCAGCCTGGTCGAACTGGCCGGTGATGACCGTGACCTGGTCACGGAAACCCACCGCCAGGCCCGCGAAGGACGTGAGGGTGGCTTCGTCGACCCGGCCCGCGATCCGGATTTCATAAGTGGGCTCAATTCTCATCAGGACGCCGGAGCCGCATCTCAGTCCAAAGCGGAACTGGTTCTGGTCTCGCATTCGGGATCAACGCAAGACATACGGCTGACATCGGTGATGGTGATCCTGCTGAGCTGTGCGGCCATCATGCCTCCTCGCGCCATAGGGCGGCCTGGCTGTCACAGCGATCCTGCCAACCGGTATCCGCAGCCGCGTCATCCATACCGAATGAAGATGGCGTTACGCTGGCTCAGCAGGTGGCCGGCCGCTTCAGCCGGCGCGGTCACTCAGATCAGCTCAAGCTGGCGCCCCCGCAGCACGGCTTCGCGGCGACGGCTAGCGGGAAGCTTTCGGTAGATGGCGGCCAGATGCGTCTTAACCGTATTCACCGACACGTACAGCTCACCGGCGATCTCGGCCGTCGACATACTGGTCGCCAGCAAGCGCAGGATGGTCAGCTCCCGCTGGGTGAGCGGCTCAGGCAGGTCCCGGGAGGTCTCCGCCGCGAACCCGACGGCCGCCTCCAGTGACATCGGCGAGCACGGTACCGGCCACTGACGGGCGACGAGGGGGTGCCGGGCCAGCAACTCAGCGAACACATCCTTCATACGGAAAAACGGCAGGACGATCTCCCCCTGGGCGACCTCGACCGCGCTGATCAGGATCTCCAGCGCGCGCCCACGATCGCCGCTCTGCTGAGCGATCTGGGCGTCATACAACATGGCCTCCACGAGCACGAAACGGCCCGCCAGCGCGCTTGACGTGGTCAGTGTGCTGCGGATGAAATCTTGCGCGTTGGGCACGTCGTTCAGCGCGAGGTAGGCACGGACGCTTGCTGCCGCAGTCAGGACGGCGAATTCGCTACCGCGGTAATCCCGGAGCAGCCGGAGCGCCGAGTGCGGCCGTCCCAGGCAAGTATCCAGATCGGCCACGGTAACGTCACGCAAGACGGCGAGCAGGGGCGGCACCCGGTAGCCGACCGCGTGCAGCATGGCCCGCGCCTCGTTCACTTTGCCCTGGACCAGCAGCCCACCGGCTTGACCAAGCACGAGCGCGACCGCCATACCGGGATCGGATCCCACCACGTCGGGCAGCAGGACCCGCGGTATGGCCTGCGCCAGGCCACTGAGGTCACCCACAACCAGCGAGCGCAGCGCGGCCGCGAGTTCCAAGGCCGGCGGGACGGTCAGGTTCTTGTGCCGGCGTAGGGCATGGGCCCGCTGGGCGGCATCGTCGGCGTGGTTCGTCCGCAACCAGAAGCTGTTGGCCAGCGCCATCATGCCGAGCACCTCAACCTCAAGACCGGGCATTTCGTCCCGGTGCGCCTCGGACAGCGCATCGTCGAAGAGCATGAAGACGTCCTCGTGCCGGCCGTGCCACAGGTGGGTGCTCGCTTGCGCCAGCAGCACGGCCGCTGGCAGTCCCGGCACCACCGGCACCGGCCTATGACCGCTGCCGCCGAGCAGGCGACTGGCCGCCGCATCGACGGCCAGTACATCGCAGGCCTTCTGACCGAGAAGCAATTCCACCAGACCGGACGTGACGAGCAGTTCCGGATCAGCCGGGGCATCGTCGAGATTTCGCGCATACCAGCGTTCCAGCATACAGGGAGCTGATTCCGCGTCAGCGAAGGCGGTCTCTATCACGCAACTAGCCACGGCGAACTCGGCGGTCTGGACGACGGTGGCGTCCTCCGGGGGACGCAGTGGCAACAGATCCCGCAGACCGAGACCGGACAGGTCCTGGCGGTGCACGAACGCGTGCGCGAAGCCGCCCCGGGCCAGGAGCTTGGCGACACGGTGCCGGTTATCGGCCTGCACGGCCCAGTACAGGGCGTTGCCGAGGTCGCCGCTGGCCTCGAACCAGGCCATCGCACGGTCCCGCAGTCCCCGGACAGACTGGCGCATATGCCGTTGCAGCAGGTAACGCAGAAGCTCTGCGAACAGCTCGTGGTAGCGGTAACGCTCCCCCGCGACATCGAGCGGTATGACGAACGCGTTGTCGCGGGCGAGGCTGGCCAGCATGTCCCCGCAACCGTTCATACCGGTGACTGCATCGGCGAGAGGGCCCGTCACCTCGTGCAGGAAGCTCGTCTCGATGAGCAGCTTACGTTGTGCTTCCGGCTGGTCGCGCAGGACCTCGTTGACCAGGTACTCACCGATGCTCCCCGGGTCAAGCGCCAGTTCGGAGACGAAATCGGCGGGATATGCGGCACCCTCCATCCGCATGGCGGACAACTGCACCCCTGCCGCCCATCCCTCCGTTCGTGCCGCCAGGATATTGAAATCGCGGGCGGCGAGAGTGATACCGCGGGCCTTCAGCACGTCGGCGATTTCGGCTTGGGTCATAGCCAGGTCCGCCGCGCGCAGTTCATGCATCTGGCCGGCCAGCCGGTACCTGTGCAGCGGCAGGAGGGGGTCGCTGCGCGTAGCCAGGATCAGCCGCAGCCCAGGCTGCGGGCTGCGGATCAGGCTGTCCAGGCCGGCCAGTACGTCGGGGCTGGTGAGCACGTGCGCGTCATCGATGATGACGACGAGCCGGGTCACGGACTCCGGCACCTGGCCGAACAGTGCGTGAACCAGGTCAGTTCCCGCGGTCTGCGGTACTGCGGCCGACGGTCCGGATCCGGCATCGTTGCCTTCTCTAAGCGCGGACTTGAACAAGCGCCAGAACCGGCGGGACTCGGCGTCGGCCGACGTGAGGTTCAGCCAGGCAACCTGGGTACCAGTGCACCGGGCCCAGTCGGCGAGCAGCACGGTCTTCCCGGCCCCCGGGCCGGCTGACAGCAAGGTAAGAGGCCGATCAGCCGCCCTGTCGAGTACATCGAGCAAACGGGGACGAGAGACGTACCGCGGAGGAATCTGCGGCACCATCAGGCGGGAGTCACGCACTGGGTTGGACATTCTGGAGCCCTTCCGCTCCCAGGCCAGGCGGGTCGACGCCCATGTCTCGTATTGTGACGCGTCCGCTCACTTTAAATCGGCAGTAAGGAAGATCGAAGCTTCGGACACCCAGAAAAAATAGGTCATAACGCATAAACTCGTTGCGCTCATGCGGGAATTGCGATTTGTCGTGCCGGGACCCTGTCAGGATCTCGAGCGCACGCATCGCCACAGCTCAGGGCACCTCCGTATACGCACGGTCAGCTGACACTAGACGCTCGCTGAGTCGAACCGCGGACAGCAGAACCAGTCAAGGACGCCGTCGATGAATCGGCCGCACTCACATGGTGCATAGAAGGCGATCCCGATCCGATCACCCCGGAAGGGTGATTTTATGGCGCCATCCTGCCGGTCACAGTGGTGGCCAGGTTGCGAACAAGGACGAGGCCATGAGCAATGGCGAGAACCGCAGCAGCCGACCGCATTTCCGGGCGGCTCCGCTGATCACCAGCGCGGCAATGGTGGGCGGGGGCACCATGATTGCGCTGGCCGGCCTGGCCGTGGGCGGCGGTCACCTGCTGTCCACCACCCGGCAATGGCTCGACGAGATGGAAGTAGGCCCCACGGGGGATCCGCCGCGCATAGCGACTCCAATTGCTGCGACCTTCCCGAAATCTCACCCGCGACGGATGGCGCGTACCGCCGGGCCGGTTGCTGGACTAGGCCTGTCCAAGCCGGCCTAGGAAAGAGAGATGACACCATGGCTGACCTGATCGCCATCAGTTACCCCGACGAGGCCACGGCTGACGAGGCTGCCGCCGAGGCACGGCGGCTAGCCCAGGACCTGATTATCCAGCCGGACGCCATCGCCGTGATCGTGCGGGACAAGGAAGGCAAGTACCACACGCACACCAGTCACCATATGGTCGGCGGCGGGGCGACCTGGGGCATGTTCTGGGGTCTGCTGTTCGGCATGTTGTTCTTCATTCCGGTTCTCGGGATTGCCGTAGGCGCGGGGATGGGCGCGCTGATGGGCAAGATCTCCAAGTCTGGCATCGACAAGCAATTCCAGGACCAGGTCCGCGGCAGCCTGCAGCCGGGAACCTCGGCGCTGTTCCTCATGGTGGAAAAGGTCACCCCGGACAAGGCCGTCGAGGCGATGAGCAAGTACGGCGGCACGGTCATCAAGACTTCGCTGTCCAAGGAAGGCGAGCAGCAGCTTCAGGAAGCCCTGCATGGCGGAACCGCCGCCTGAGCGCTCAGCTGTCTCATCCCGGCGGAGGCCGGACTGGACCGCCAGAGCGTGGCGGTCCAGTCCGGCCTTCTGCTGCCGCGAACCTCGTGATGGCGAGGAAGATATCGCTGGCCGCCTGCAGCGTCATGGATCATTCCGGTTCTTTGCGGTCCAGTCCTTCACCGGCCCGCTGCGGCCCTGTTCGTTCCGCCGGGAAAATATCCAGAACCGCCTGCGCTCGATCTTCTCCAGCCAGCGCAGATCGCAGCCGTTGGTCCGCCGGGCGAACCCCAGGTAGAGGGCGTCCAGGCCCGGATCGGAATCGGCCAGGTCGCGTTCGATGCTGCGGAGAGATCGCAGCTGACGCCGGCGCAGGCTCACACCTGCATGCTCCCGGGCGGTACAGGCGCCAGCCTCCTCCGATGAGGGTGATAACGCGGTCAGGTCTGGCGCTGCGCCGAAGTTCCGTCGGGCGGCCCACCCGTTGGGGGTGACCCGGGCCTGGGTGGCACATCCCACTCCGGCTTGCCCCGTAGCGGTAGCCGCCCTGATCAGCCAGATCACCCGGCGGGGGGTGATGACGCCGGTCCAGCTGCTGCGCACACTGGCGGCACGGGCGGAGGCGACCCTATAGAGGGCCAGGTACCGGCGGAGGAGGTGGCCGTGACGCATGACGTGCCGAGGCCGCCGGCCAGCCCATCTTCGGGCGAGCAGGCCGGCGCGGCGGATCATGGTGAAGCCAACGAGCTAGCGCAACGGGCGGACCAGCCCCGAAAGCTCCTTTACGTCACCCTGCCCGGCTGCTGGGGTGCGCTCATCGTCGGGTGCCTTTCCTTCACACCATCGTTGCTACCCCGCGGCGGCGTCGTCCAGGGCGTCATCTGGGGCATCACCGCTGCCATCGGCTACGGGCTCGGAGTCCTCGCCGCGTCGATCTGGCGTGCCTTTGCGGATCGGGACGCACGGCGAGCCCGGCGCCGGTCCTGGCCGGTCTTCTTCATCAGCGCGGCCATCCTGGTTGTAGTGTCCTTCGGGCTCGGCCAGTACTGGCAGAACGAGATCCGCAAGCTGATGGGGGTAACCGATTACAACATCGCGCTCGTGGTGGCCTCCCCGTTCATCGCGGCGCTGACGTTCGGCCTGATCTTGCTGATAGGGCGCGGTCTTCGCGGTTTGTACCGCTGGATGGCGCGTTTGCTCAGCCGATGGACCGGGCCACGCGCAGCGCGCGCAGTCGGCTGGATCCTGGCGGCCGGCCTGGCCTACGTCCTGGTCACCGGCCTGCTGCTCCAGGGCCTGGTCAATTCCCTGAACAGCACATACTCGCTGCGCGACACCCAGACCGCTGAGGGAGTCAACCAGCCCACGACCGGCCTGCGGTCGGGCGGCCCCGGCTCGCTCATCCCCTGGGACACTCTGGGCTGGCAGGGCCGCAACTTCAGTGGCGAGGGCCCATCGGTGAAGGACATCGAGACGTTCACCGGCCAGCCGGCCATGGAGCCGATCCGCGTCTACGCCGGGCTGGCGTCGGCCGACGACGCCGAGGCACAGGCCGCCCTGGCGGTCCGGGACCTTGAGCGTGCAGGCGCTTTCAAGCGCAAGAACCTGCTGATCGTGACGACGACCGGCAGCGGCTGGGTCGACCCGGCGCTGGTCGACTCGTTCGAGTACCTCAGCGGCGGCGACTCGGCGACCGTGGCGATCCAGTACTCCTACCTGCCGTCATGGGTCTCCTACCTGGTCGACCAGTCCAAGGCCCGCGAAGCCGGCCGCGCCCTCTTCGACGCGGTCTACGGTGCCTGGTCAAACCTGCCCCCGGGCCAGCGCCCCCGGCTGTTCGACGCCGGGGAAAGCCTCGGGTCGTTCGGCGGCGAGACCGCCTTCAGCGGCGAACACAGCCTGGCCAACCTCACCGACGGCGCGCTGTTTGCCGGGCCGCCCAACTTCAACTCGCTGTTCCGGGAGTTCACCGACCACCGCGACGCCGGCAGTCCGGAGCTGGAACCGGTCTACCAGGACGGACGAATTGTCCGGTTCGCGAACGACCCGGACAAGAGCGCGCCTCCGGCTGGCCAGCCGTGGCCAGGTAGCCGGGTCCTGTACATGATGCACCCGTCCGACCCGATCGTCTGGTGGAGCCCGCATCTGATCTTCAGCCGGCCCGACTGGATCGGCGAGACCCATGGCACGGACGTACTTCACGGTATGTTCTGGATGCCGTTCGTCACCTTCTGGCAGGTCACCGCCGACCTCCCGTTCGCCACCGGCGTCCCGGCCGGCCACGGCCACAAGTACACGAGCGAGTACGTCGACGGCTGGAACTTCGTCATGCGGCCGTCCGGGATCACCCCTGCGGATCTGGCCAGCCTCAGGAAGATTGTCGCCTCCGGCAAGTGATCACGGTAAGCGGCCGTGGTGGATCGTGAACCACGCTACGGCCAGCGCCAGGCCGTTGGTCGCGAAGTGAGCCAGCACCGGGGCGATCAGGCTTCTGGACCGCAATCTGAGCCAGCAGAAGACCAGGCCGGCGACGAAGGTGACGGCGACCGAGCCCAGCACCGCCACCGTCTTCCCGGCGACGCTGGCGGACAAGCCCGCGACGGCGCGGTTGTCCGCCAGCGTGGACAGGGTCGGGGCAACATGCCAGAGACCGAACAGCACCGAGGTGACCAGGCTTGCGCGCCAGGGGCCCCACAATCTCAGCGCCGACCCCAGCAGAACGCCGCGGAACGCGAACTCCTCCGGGATCGCGGTCAGCAGCAGGATCGACACCCCCAGCTCGTACAGCAGCCGGCCGCCGCTGATCTGCGCTCGCGAATCGTGAAGAAAGCCGTTCGTGAGCGGGATCACTGCCGCCACGATCAGGGCCACCAGGACGACGCCGAAGGCGCCGGTTCCGTAACGGACCCCCGCGCGCACATCCGCCGGGTCAAGGCCAAGGTCGGCTCGGTTGGCGCCCGCGTGCCAGGCGATGAGGGCCAATAGCACGACGAGCAGGATGACCGGCACGTAGACGTATCCGGACGGCCCCAGCAGGCCGACCGCCCGCGCCACGTTGAACAGCACGAGGACGGCCACGGCCTGCAAGAAGCAGAGGCCGGCCTTCATGAGCGGTACGGGGCCATTGGCGCGCGAATCCCTGGCACATCGCCGGAATGCAGATCCTGAGCGTCGGGTTGCGGGTGCACATGCCATTCAAGGCAGCCCCGGGCAGCGGACCGCTCATCCCTTCGGGGTGATGCCGCAGGACCGGCAGGCGCGCGGCCATCGGCTCACCGGCCGACATCCTCCAGATCGTCGCCGGGGAGGCCGGCACGGATGTGGTTACACCGGCCGAACGGGGGCCACTGCGCCCGGCCGCCGGGGGCGCGGCGGTCATCGCCGGTATTCACGCAGGCCAGCCACTCGGCGTACGACGTGGAGTTCTCCAGGCGGAGTTCCACCCCGCCCGGCAGGGACTGGGTGAACATCAGCGCAGCGGTGGCCTCGAGCCTGGTCCCCAGCAGATCGGCGGGCCCGATCGCTTCCAGACCCAGGGACCACCAGTCCTGGCCATGCGTCCGGATCTCGGTGAGCTCCACCGCGCACCGCGGCGCATCGGCCACGTTCCTGGCAGGCGCGGTGATCCGGCCGTCGGTCAATGACCACCGGCTGATTCGCCGCTGTTTGCGCACACGGATCCAGGCGCCGAAATCACCGCCGTCCCAGCTGAGCGGGCTGAACGGAAACGACCACTTCTGCCAGTACTGCAGCTGACCGCGGGCGCGGCCCGGGATCTCCAGAACACCCGGGCTGCCACGGAACGCCTTGACCTCCAGAGCGGCGCCCGCACGAATCTTCACCGACAACGAGCCCAGGTCCGGGTCGAGAAGATAGACGTCCTCACGCGCTTCCATCTCGGGCAGGACTCCGGCGAACCGATTGGCCATGGCCGTGTCCAGCTGCCCGCGCAGAATCCAGCGCATTTCGAGGCTGAACATTCCCTCGGTGACTGACGCCTCCCTCATCACGTTCGTCATGGTCACGTCCGGGCGGTGGGCTCGGCGGCGGCCCAGTCGGCGCCGGTTTCCTCGCGGAACGCGCTGACGGCCGCCTCGAGTGTGGGGAAGAAATGGCGCGGATCGATGGTGCGGGTAAGCCCGTAACGCTCGATCTTGCGCCGTACCGGATCTTTGAGCTCGGCGAATACCAGGCTGATCCCCCGCTTGTTCAGCGTCTCGTCCAGCCCTTCCAGAATGTCGGAAGCGGTGGTGTCCACATCGGTCATCGGTTCGGCCGCGATCAGTATCCAGGCCGGTGGCGGGCTGGCCTGGGCCAGCCGCATGACCTCGTCGCGGAACGTTTTGGCGTTGGCGAAGAACAGCGGCGCGTCGAACCGGTAGATCACCAGTCCCGGCAGGTGGCTGGCGGCAGGATAGGAACGCTCGTCGTGGTACCCCACGAGCCCGTCCACGCGCCCGAGCACCGCCTGATACGGCCACCACGCTCGCCGGAAGACGTTGAGGATCGACAGACCAACCGCGATCGCGATGCCCGGGAGCACCCCGAGCAGAGCAACGCCGAGGAACGCCGCGATCGACAGCGCGAACTCGACTTTGCGCTGCCGCCAGAGCTTCGCGGTACCCGGGATGTCCGCAAGCGAAAGCGATGCCGTGATGACCACGGCGGCCAGGACAGGCTGGGGCAGGTTGCGGAACAGGCCGGGCAGGAAGACGATCATGAGGATGATCAGGACTGCCCCAGTGATGCCGGTGAACTGCGTCCTGGCCCCAGACCGCTCCGCCACCGCAGTCCGCGAGCCGCTGGTGCTGACGGGGAAACCCTGGAAGAAACCGGCGGCCAGGTTGGCCGCGCCGATTCCGATCATTTCCTGGTTGCCGTGGACCTCCTGCCCGGTGCGGGCGGCGAAGGCCGAGGCGGTCGAGATCGTGTCGGCCAGCGACACTACGGCGATCCCGAGCGCTCCCGCGAACAGGGGCCCGAGATCAGCCAGGCGGATGCTGGGGATGGTGAGCGGCGGGAACCCTTTGGGTAGCACCCCGACCAGACTGACGCCATGCTTGGCGAGACCGAACACGGATGTGGCGGCGATCGCGAGCACCACCGCGACCAGTACCGCCGGGACCTTCGGCAGCCAGCGCTGCAGGACGAGGATCAGGGCGATCCCGGCGATCCCGATCACTGCGGCCGCAGCCACTGCCTTGCCGGCGGCCAGGCCCTCGACAAAGCCGATGGCCTCGCCGATGAGACCGTTACCGTCAACCTTGAAGCCGAAAAGCTTCGGCAGCTGCCCGATCAGGATGGTCAGGGCCAGGCCGTTCATGTAGCCGATCATCGTGGGCTTCGAAATCAGGTCGGCGATGAATCCGAGTTTGGCCACGGCAGCCAGGATCATGATCGCCGCAACCATGATCGCGAGCATCGACGCCAGGGCGACGGCACGCTTCGGGTCGCCCTTGGCCGCGATGAGGGGCAGGATCGTAGCGGCGATCATCGGGCCCAGCGATGAGTCGGGGCCGAGGACCAGCAAGCGCGACGGACCGCACAATGCGTAGCCAAGAAGGCACAAGATAGACGTGTACAGGCCCGTGATCGGCGGCAGGCCCGCTAGCTCGGCGTAGGCCATGCCCTGCGGAACCAGCAGGGTGGTGAGCACCAGCCCGGCCACAAGATCTCTGATGAGCCAGTCGCGGTGGAATGACGACAGGCCGAGCCCGCGCGCCAGTGTGACCATTGGCACCGCACCTCCCGCTGATCCGCCCTTGACCAGGCCGCCAGCGTCCCAGTCGGCCAGGACCGGCGTCATCCCCTGCACAGGGTGACGTGCTCCGGTAATCACCCTCTGGCGGTGACGACTTCGCCCGGACCGTTCGCCACGCTGGGAGCTGGCAAGGGCGGGCGAACTAGGAGGCTGCGGTGCGCGAGAACGCAAAGGCGATGATTTTGCCGCTGGCGCTGGCTCAATTCATCTGCAGCTACGCGGCTACCAACATGAACGTGGCCATCAGCGCGATCGCCAAGGACCTCGGCACCACGGTGGCCGGGGTGCAGACGGCGATCACGCTGTTCACCCTCACGATGGCGGCGCTGATGATCCCGGGCAGCAAGCTGACCGACATCTGGGGCCGCAAGCGGTGCTTCGTGATCGGCCTGCTCATCTACGGGGTCGGCGGGCTGCTGGCGGCGCTGTCATTCGGGCTCCCGCTGCTCATCGTCGGCTACTCGCTGCTGGAGGGCGTGGGCTCGGCGCTGCTGGTCCCGCCGATCTACATCCTGGTCACCGTAGCCTTCCCGGATATCAAGTCGCGGGCCCGCTACTTCGGCGTGGTCAGCGGCGCGGGCGGCCTGGGCGCGGCGGCCGGCCCGCTGATCGGCGGTGTGCTGACGAGCGCGATCAGCTGGCGCGCCTCGTTCGGGCTGCAGGTGCTGGTGGTGGGGTGGATCATCGTGCTCGCCCGCAGGATCACCGAGCCGGCCCGGGCAGGAGCCCGGCCGCGCTTCGACCTGACCGGGGCGGTGCTGTCGGCCGCCGGGCTGTTCTTCGTGGTGCTCGGGCTGCTGCAGTCCAGGACTTACGGCTTCCTGGTCTCCCGGACCGACTTCAAGATCGGGAACACCGTGGTGATCCCGAAGGGATCCATCTCCCCGGTGTGGGTGTTCGTGGCCATCGGCGCGCTGTTCCTGCTGTGGTTCTTCCTGCACGTCCGGTCCTGGGAGAGGCAGGGCCGGGACGTGCTGCTGCCGTTGCGGATGTTCCGCAACAAGATCGCCAACCTGGGGCTGGGCACCCAGACGATCCAGTGGCTGATCCTGCAGGGGACGTTCTTCGTCGTCTCGGTCTACCTGCAGGAGGTCAACCACTACAGCGCGATCAAGACCGGCCTGATCCTGACCCCGGGCACGATCGGGATCCTGGCCGCCTCGGCCGCCGCCGACCGATTCGCCCGGCGGCATCCGCAGCGGTGGCTGATCATCGCCGGCTTCCTGATCACCACGGTCGGCATGCTCTTGCTGTTGATCCTGGTCAGGGCGAATGCGGGCATCTGGCGGTGGATACCGGGGCTGTTCCTGTTCGGCGTCGGGGTCGGCACCATGCTGACCTCATCGGTCAATGTGGTCCAGTCCAGCTTCCCCGAGTCCGACCAGGGCGACATCTCCGGCCTGTCGCGCAGCGTCTCCAACCTGGGCTCGTCGATGGGCACCGCCCTGGTCGGCTCGGTACTGGTGGCGGTCAAGCTCCCGGAGGGAAAGCCGTTCGCCATCGCCCTCACGGTCATGATCGTGATCACCGTCATCGGCCTAATCCTCGGCGTGCTCATCCCCCGCCAGTCCACCGGAACCGGGCGGCTGGCCGAGCCGAGCACCGCGGGACCGGCGAGTCGACCCGCTGAGCGGGTACGTCCCGGCCCGGACATCACCCGTACCGAATGATTGTTAATCTGCGGCTGGTGCCTAAAAAGGCCGTGTGCCGGTCGCGGCAAGCGACACCGGAGCAAGCGAAGAGGGGCAGCCCGGCGGCCAGGTCGCGGAGTTCAAGGCGTTGGTCGACGCGCTGCACGCGGCGGGAATCGAAATCCTGCTCGACGTGGTGTTCAACCACACCGCCGAAGCCGATCACACCGGCCCGACGCCATGCTTCCGCGGCCTGGACAACGCGGCCTACTACCGGCTGGATCCCGGCCGGAGGAGGCAGAATATGAAGCACAGTGTTCAAGCTGGGCATGGCTGGACGGTCGTCCTGCGGCGTCAGCCGTGCCGCATCGTGGACGGCGAGGCGGAGAGCTACACCGACGTGTACGAGTTGGTCTGCTACTTCTGCGGCGATGATCCCTCGATTGACTATCGGGAGGTGCCTGCCAAGTTTCAGAAAATTCGTGGCCCTTACCCGTTCGCGGCAGGCGTCGCCGCCTACGCTCACCACGTCAGGCGTTACCACAGCGAGGCACAGGCCGGCGATCGCCTATCCGACGTGTAATGCCCCGGCAGCCTCCCGGTTGGCGCAGCCGCCACCTTCGGCCCTGACGCCAATCGTGCTGGCCATTTGCGGCACATGGAGGCGCACTCCAACCGAGAGAGTCGGCGGAATTCCTGCCAGCTGATCGAGGCGGTGGCGAGCGACCGGGAAGTGACCGATGACACCATCTGCCGCAGATGGCGGCGTGATCCGGGAGCGTTGTCACTTGGTTGTCACTGGCCTTCCGCACCTCACCGCTGAAATGCCGAGCCCGAAGCTTGTTCCGCTGCTGCTGTCTCGGGCGCCTGGATCGCTGGCCGAGGCCAGCACTTCGCAGGGCCCCGCATGCCGATACCCATTCGACGTACGCTGCGCGTTCAACCCGGCGAGCGGCTTCAGGCGCTGACGAGGCCGCTGAGCAAGGTGAAGCCGCGGTCGACGTGCTGCTGCAGGGGGGTGCCAGGGGCGGCTCGCCAGGCTGCGATCGCGTGGGCGAGAACGCCCCAGGCGGTGCGGGCGACGAGAGCCGCTTCGTCGGCGGAGGCGCCGCGGCCGACCAGCAGGTCGGTGATTATGGCGACGAGGCGCGCCTCCTTCGAGACCGCACGCTCGCGTAGAGCCGGCGTCGCCGCGATGATGGCAGCGAGGCGGTCGCTGTCGGGCCGGTTTGCCTCAAGGGGCGGGACGATGAGGTCAACGGTGCGGCGGATGGCCGGCCAGAGCGGAACGTCGGCGGGCACCGACGCAAGCGCCTCGGTGACCCACCCGGTGAGTGCCCGCTCGCCGTCGAAGAGCACCTCGCGCTTGTCGGGGAAGTGCCGGAAATAGGTGCGCTCGGTCACGCCGGCCCGGGCGGCGATCTCGGCCGCGGTCACGGCGTCGAATCCGCGCTCGAGGAAGAGCTCGAGCGCCGCCCTGACCAAGCGCTCGCGTGCTTCCTTCCCGCTTCTCGGCATGCGACGAGTCTAGCGCACGTAGTGACAGTCACTGTCGCAACACGGTAGTGTCTGCAACTGACACTACGACGCATCACGGGCGAGTCACGAAGGAGACAGTGTCATGAGCGCAGTCGAGTCACGGGCCATCCGGTTCCATAAGGTCGGCGAACCCCTGGACGTCCTGCGGGAGGAGCAGACGCAGATCCCCGACCCGGGTGAGGGCACGATCCGGGTTCGCGTCGCCGCCACCGGGCTGAACCCCGCCGACTGGGAGTTCTGTCGTGGTTTCATGCCTGGCGCCCTGCCGGGGGGCATCGGCGTCGACGTCTGCGGCACGGTCGACGCGATCGGCGATGGCGTCGCTGACGTGGCGGCCGGCGATCTCGTGTTCGGCTCGTCGGACTTCGCCGCACAGCCGAGTGCGGGCGCGGCCGACTTCGCGATCCTGAAGCTGTGGTTCGCGGTCCCGGCGGGGCTTGATGCCGTGCACGCGGCCGTGCTGCCGATGGTGCTGCAGACTGCGCACTGGACCCTTGACCTAATGAACGTGAAATCAGGGGAGACCGTGCTGATCCACGGGGCGGGCGGCATGGCCGGCTACGCCGCAGTGCAGCTTGCGCTACGCCGCGGCGCCCGCGTTATTGCCACCGCCGGGCCGACGTTCGCCAGCGACCTCGAGGGGTTTGGGGCCATCGTGACACCGTACGGCGAGGGCATGGCCGAGCGAGTCCGGTCACTCGCCGACGGGCCGATCGATCACGTGCTCGACGCATCGCGCCCGAACGCGGGCGCGATCGCGGCGCTCATCGAGATTACGGGAGACCCGACGCGTATCGTCACGATCAGCAACCACGACGAGGCGCGCAGCCAGGGCGCCCGCGTCAACATCGACGAACTGATGGCCGCAGGCGGTTTCCCGGGCTCTGACTTCCTGGCCGATTACGCGACGCTCGCAGCCGCCGGCCAGTTCACCATCCCCGTGGCGAAGAGATTCCCGCTCGCCGAATGGCGCGCCGCCGCCGAACTCAGCCTGTCGGGAGCGCCGCACGGAAAGGTCGTGCTTGTACCGTAGCCCGGCGTCCCCGGCCAGCGGAACGGCCCGGCCCTGCGCGAACGAGTCCTGTCAGCAATGGTTCACCCGCCAGCGAGGTCGTGCGCCAAGAACACTCCAAAACGGCGCTACCACTGCCCAGGACCGCTGGCCGCGGCGGCCGTCGCACTGGCCTTCCTGATGGTGCTGCGGAGCTTCGGAACCGCGGCCGCACCACGGCCCGCCGCGAACTAAGCGCGGCGCGAGCGCGATGATTCCCTCGATCACCAGACGGCGGCACAACTGGTCTACATAGACCCGATTTATGCCGGTTGCCGTCGCGACTTGTTCCGTCTGAGCGGGTCGCGCTGGGGTCGCGTTACGGCAGCTCAAGGCGCTTAGGCCGTCTGGTTGCGGCGCTCGCCAGTCTCTCCCCGGCCGCCTGTTCCGGCAGTCCGTCGGTCATCATGTTTCAATTCCCGCGGTCGATGGCGCTGGTGGTGGCCACGCGGTTCCGGTTCTGACGTTCTCGTTCCCGGCGGCCGTAGGCGGCCTTGCGCACAGCCTCCTCGCTGTCCAGGCTGGAGCCGAGCGCACCCGCGACCACGCCGATCGAGCTGGCCAGCCACGCCACGGTGGCGTAGTCGCCAACGCCAATGCGATGGTGGAGCTGAGATTGGAGATACCCGGGGCCGATGACCAGCGCCGAGACGGCCAGCGCCGACACGAACAGCAGCCCGTACATGCACGCCACCCCGAGCGCCAGGGTCACAGCGGTCGACAGGTTGTAGATGACCGCCTCAGCCGGCGTGTGGTGATCATCCGGCCGCTCCCACAGGTGGTTGTAGATCAACAGCCAGACGGCCATGACCGTGACCGACGCGACCATGATGAGGGTCAGGCGCCACGCTGGCAGCGCCTCGGCCATGCCCCAGATCGAGTTGTAGAAGATGCCGGCGGCGGCGGCCGCGGCCGCCGCCGCGGTGGCACTGGCCAGATGCGGAACCAGCACCCACGGACGGTTGTCGCGCACCATGCCGAACAGCAGCCGGGCCCGCCCGTGCCACCCCTTCAGGGTCAGGGTGAAGTCAGCGTCCGGGTGGGGCGACACGTCCTCTCGCACCATCAAGCCCAGATCGCCAGAGAACTACGGCAGCAGCCGCCGGCGGCCCACTTTCTCCAGGTGGCCGCAGTCCGTCTGGCAATGCTCGCGCCTTTCTTCGGCCATTCGGCGCAGCAGGTAGACGACGACGTCCCGCACACAACGCCGCAGCCGCACCCAGCCCACGGCGGGCAGGCTGATCAGGGCCACGGCGTGGGTCATGCTGAAGTCCGCCACCACCGGCTGGGTTCCCGACCGCCGGGGAAGGTCGGTCAGGTACACCACCACGTCCCAGGCCTCGGCCACCAGATCGGTCCCGTATTTGATCAGGGCCTCGTAGGCGCTCTCCGGCATGGCCGAGGTCACGCGCTGGTTGCCGCGGATCTTCGTCAGGGCCTCGAGAAACCGGTCCCTGGTCACGCCCTCGTCATGCAGCAGGCGGCCCGCGGCGGTGGTGGGGCCCTCCGAGATCAGCGCCAGCAGCAGGTGATCGACGGAGACGTACTCGTCCTTCAGCCGGTCCGCCGACTGCTGAGCGGTGTCGAGCAGCCGGGCCAGCCGCTGAGTGATGGCGACCTGCCCCGGCTGCACGCCCGGACCGGTGACCCGTGGCCGGCGGGACAGCTCCGCCTCCAGTTCTTTCCGCAGCCGGCCGGGGTCCGCGCCGGTCTGGCTGAGCAGCCGCGGGGCGATGCCTTCGGGCTGGTCGAGCAGGGCCAGCAGCAGGTGCTCGCCGTCGACCTCCTGGTGCCCAAACCGGAGGGCCTTGGTCTGCGCGTCCCGCAGTGCTTCCTGGGACTTTTGCGTGAGATGACTCGGGTCCATGCCGACCTTTCCGCGTCCGCCTGCTCTTACCTCTCCCACGCTGGCCCAGGCGCCTGGCCGGCACATCCTCCACCCGGTTAGTCCTCGGGAGTTAATCAGGGAGTGATCACAGCGTCCGTTAGAGTGTCGACCGCAGTCAGCCGCCGGGCCTGGCCGGTACTCAGGCCGTGCCGGCGGGCGATCGCGGTGGGTGCGTAGTAGGAGATCCGGGTCTGGCCGCCCTGAGCCCAGATCATGACCCGGAGCGGGACGTCCAGGGCGGCAGACCGGGAATCGGTGATGAGCGGCGTCTCCTTGAGCGGATCGCCAAAGATGACCAGCACCGTCTCGGGAAGTTGCAGCCCGACCGAACGGGCCTCGGCGTCCTGATTGATCACGGCGAACAGCTTCAGGCCACGGGACAGCACCAGGTCGGCCAGCATGGTGGTGGTGTCGAGCACCGCCCGGGGGCTGAGCTTGGTGACGATGCCCGGGTCACTGCCAAATCCGGTGTCAGCCATGGCTGAACTCCTCATCCGTTGGCGACGCCCTGACTCCGCGCCGCCGGGATGGAGATGGACGGCGCGGAGAGCCGGGTCCGTCAGGCCGCGGTTGCGGTGTCCCGCTGCCAGGTCGGGGCTTTCGGGTCGTCGACGTGCAGGGCCTTCATGAGCTGCTGCTCGGCGTCGTGGGGCAGCGAGGTCTTCAGGACAGTGCCGCCGTAGGGGCGCAGCGCCTCGGTGAACTTGTCCGGGGTGACCTTGCGGGCGATCACCAGGAGCGCGGAGGTGCCGGGCTGCACCAGTTCCTGCACGCGCTGCCGGAAGTCGTCCTTGATGCCCATGTCCGTGCCGACACCGATCGCCGCCCCCATGATGCCGGCGGCCGCGCCCACGACTGGGGCCAGCGGGCCGAGCAGCAGCAGGCCGAGCACCACACCCCAGAAAAGGCCGCTGAGAGCACCCCAGGCCACTGCGTGGTGGGCGGGCGTGGTCACGTGCAGCTTGCCGTCGCGGTCCCGGCGGATGATGGCTGCGTCCTCCAGGTCGATCAGGTAGTCACGCTGCAGCTTCGTGAGCTCCTCCCAGGCACGCTGGGCGGTTTGCTCGTCCGGGTATCCGATGACCATCAGGTCGCTCATCGCCGTACTCCTCCCACCGCAACTCCTCGATCACGTCGTCCCTGATCTCGGAATCGGATTTCATGGCTTCATCCCGATCTGAATCCGGTCGGGTCACTTACGGGCCCAGACTCGGCTATCCGGTACTGCGCCACATCACACGTTCGGGTAACGCACGATCACGATTAAGGGACACTGGCCGTCGGTTCGTCCGCAGGGCCGCCTCCAGTGCCGCGATCCGGTCCAGCAGGTCGGCGACCAGCCCAAGCGCCGCGTAGTTCAGCGCGAAGCCCGCGCGGAGGCGCTGCAGGCGGGCCACGGCGGCGATCTGGCCGCGGGGGAACCACAGCTCGCCGGCCGGGTCACGGCCGGCCTCGATGAGGCCGAGAACGACGAGCCTGCGGATCAGGTCGGGGTGCAGTCCGGTCAAGGCCGCGAACTGCTCCAGGCTGTGCCGGTCGGTGCGGACCATGGCATATCTCACTGCTGCCCTCTCAGCGCTCACTGCTACCCCCTCGACGCTCTCGGGTCGAAGCTGGTCTCCGCCGCGAGCTGCTCAAAGAGCCGCCGCTCGGCGCGGGACAGCCGGGGCGGCACCATGATCCTGGCCTCGGCGTAGAAGTCGCCCGGCTTGCCCCGGGGGTTGGGCAGTCCGCGGCCGCGGAGCCGGATCCGGCGCCCGCTCGACGTCCCCGCCGGCACCTTCACCTTGACTTCGCCGCCGGGGGTGTCCAGGGCGACCGACGTGCCCAGCGCGGCCTCCCACGGTGCCAGCCGCAGTTCGACGTACAGGTCGCGCCCCTCGAGCCGGTACCTCGGGTGTGGGGCGATCCCGACGATCAGGTACAGGTCGCCGTTGGGCGCCCCGTCGCTGGCCATCGGGCTGCTCACTGCGAGCCTCGACTCCGCCGAGTTGCAAGCGTGGGCGGTAGAAGCACTTACCCCGGACGACGTCGACGGCCTGTGTGACGTCATGGCCGGCTTGCACATGGTGTGCGAGTTGCTGCTGCTCGAACTGCATGCGGCGACGGGAGAACCGCCCTCAGCCACCCTGCAGAGACTGGCGATGCTGGCCGAGCATCGGCGAGGGACACCATCGTCCAGCTAGGGAGTACCGATCTGCCCGCGCGCCGCGAACCGCCGCAACGGGCTCCTGCTGGTCGCCCTACCTGCCAGCGGCCGGACGACGAGCCCGCGCTGGCCGCGATCTTTCGGGGAACTGCCAGCTAGCCAGTGCCGCAGCCGGTGAATATCACGATGAACTGCGCGGCCGGGCCCGGACTCGCGACATGGTCGCGGGTCCCGCGATGCGGGCACCGCCTCGGGACCAGTGTGACGCAGGTCGCACCTCACCAGCTTCGTTCTACTGAACAGGACCTGCCTCCTATGCGTGTTAGTAGTTGAAAGTGAAACTACTGCTGTCCCGTTGAGACACCAGGCCCGCGGGGATGGCCAACAACAGGAGGACACCGATGCGTGATCGTATTGCCCAATGGCAGCCGGACCAGAGCGCGGCCGTGGCCGCCCGCACGGTCGCCGCGCTGACGCTAGTTGCGCTGGCGGTGATCCACGTTCTCGATCTGCCGGGCACGCTCGGCCCGACCCCGCTGGTCGGCATCGGATATCTCGGGATCATCGTTTCGGCAATCCTGATCGGCGGCGTGCTGATCGCCCGGCCGCATTGGCTGGCATGGGCCGCGGCTGCTGCTGTGGCTTCCTCGGCGATGGTCGGATACATCCTGACCCGCGCCCTGCACGGCGGTTTCCTGGACGACCACGGCGATGTCGGTAACTGGCATTGCCCGCTGGGCATCGCCGCGCTCAGCGTGGAATCGGTGATCCTCCTGCTCGTCCTGCTCGCCATACTCGGCGCCTGGCAGGCGCGGATCCACGCCGCGAGCGTGGCTGCAGAGTCCCGGCCTGCCGCGCGGCCTGCACCGGAGTACAGCCAGCTCTGATAATCACGCCCTGGCCGCTAGGCCCGCGCTAGACCCCCGCCCGGCGTGCCGTCGGGCATCCGGAAGGAGCATAAGATGCGCATGTACCAGCCTGGCCCGCCCGGCCGGGCCAACGCGGCCCCGTGGCGGCGGTGGCTGCTGCCGGGGGTTTTCGCAGCGTTCTTCGTGACGTTGCTGGTCCTGCCGGGTCGCGCAGCCCGGGCCACGCCGCTGAGCTACACCAAGTTCCAGGCCGATGTCGCCGCCGGAACGGTCCATGCGGTGACGATCGGCCCGGCGGGCCAGGTCACCGGCAGCTTGACCAGCGGGCAGCCGTTCACCACGACCATTCCGGTCGCGCTCGGCGGCAATGGCCTGGCCGGTGACCTGGCCGCCCACCACGTCCAGGTCACCGCCACGGCCGCCGCCGCGTCCTCTTCGCTGCTGTCAGTGCTGGCCGGGCTGCTGCCGCTGCTGCTGATTGGCGGCTTGCTCTATTTCGTCATCCGCAGCGTCCGCGCGCAGGCCGACGGCATGGGCGGCGGCATGAGCCATCTGACCAGCCTGACCAAGGCGAAAGCACGGGTCATCGACGGCGAGCGCCCCGTTACCCGGTTCACCGACGTGGCCGGCTACGCCGCGGTCAAGACGGAGATCAGTGAGGTCGTCGACTACCTGCGCGATCCCGCCCGCTACCACCGGGCTGGGGCACGAGGACCGCGTGGTGTCCTGATGGCCGGGCCGCCCGGCACCGGCAAGACCCTGCTCGCCCGCGCGGTCGCCGGCGAAGCCCACGTGCCGTTCTTTTCCGTATCAGGCTCGGGCTTTGTGGAGATGTTTGTCGGCGTCGGCGCAGCCAGGGTCCGAGATCTGTTCGAGCAGGCCCGCACCCGCGGGCCGGCGATCGTGTTCATCGACGAGATCGATGCCCTCGGCTCCCGCCGCGACCAGGGCGGCTTGGCCGGCAATGACGAGCGGGAGCAGACGCTCAACCAGCTGCTCGCCGAGATGGACGGATTCGAAGAGTCCACCGGGGTGGTGGTGCTGGCTGCTACCAACCGGCCGGAAGCCCTGGACCCCGCGCTGCGCCGGCCTGGCCGGTTCGACCGCGAGGTCGTCGTCCCGCTGCCCGGCCGGTCCGAGCGGAGCGCCATCCTGGCCGCCCACGCCCGCGGCAAGACCCTCGGCCCAGACGCCGATCTCAATGAGATCGCCGCCGCCACCCCCGGATTCTCCGGCGCGGACCTGGCCAACCTCATCAACGAGGCCGCCCTCACCGCCGTCCGGGACGGTCGCACGAGCCTCACCGCCGCCGACTTCGCCAGCGCCCGCGATCGCGTGCTCCTCGGCACCCGGCGCAGCAGCCCGCTGGCCCCCGGCGAACTCGCCACCGTCGCCGTCCACGAGGCCGGCCACGCTCTGGTCGCCGCCTTGTCCCCGCACGCCGACCCGGTCAGCCGGGTCACCGTCCTGGGCGCGGGGCAGGCCCTGGGGCTGACCGAGATGCTCCCCGCCGACGACCGCCGACTGTACGGGGAAAGCTACCTGGCCGAGACCCTTTCCGTCCGCCTCGGTGGCCGGGCCGCCGAACGCCTGGTCTGCGGCGAGGCATCGACCGGCGCCGCCGACGACCTGGCCTCCGCCACCGCCCTGGCCACCCAGATGGTCCGCGACTTCGGCCTCAGCGACAAGATCGGACCGGTCAGCTACGGCGACCCCGGGCTCGCCGCACCACGCAGTTACTCCGAGCACACCCAATGGCTGGTCGACCAGGAAGTCGCCGCCATCCTGAGCACGGCGGAAACCCGTGCGCGGGATCTGCTCACCAGTCACCAGGAAGCCCTCAGGCAGCTCACCGCCGCCCTACTGGAACAGGAAACTATTACCGGCGACCAGGTCCGCGCCCTTGCCCAGGCCAGCCCGGCCGCTCTGCCCGTGGGCACCCCTGCGGCGGCCACCGGCCGTAATCAGGGCCTGGAAAGCGCCGACGGCAGGGCTCCGTCACGTGCCGGCAGGCGCACCGGTCCCCTCCCGGTCGCCGCAGCGGTCCACCAGGCGCCTCACCGCCAGGGTATTTCGCCCGGTCAGTGAACCCTCACGCCTTTACTAAGCATGTTAGTAGATAACACACATTATCCCAGGAGGAAATCATGCGACACCCACGAGTCATCATCGCCGGCATCGGCGTGGCCGCCGTGCTGGCCACCGCCGGAGGTATCACCGCCGCTACGGCGGGCACGTCCGTCGCCAGTGGCGCGTCCGCCGCCGGCCACAGTGCTGCGGCCACGAGCGTGCGCACCGCCCAGGTCGCCGTCGGAGGCAAGATGGAGACGATCCTGACCACTGCTACCGGGCAGCCCCTGTACTACTACCAGCCTGACACGGCAGCGAAGTCGCTCGTCACGGGGAGCCTGGCCCGGCTGTGGCCACCGCTGACATCCACGGCGCCGACCGGCACGGGACTCAGCGGCAACCTCGCGGTGCTCAAGGACGTCAATGGCCAGCAGGTCACCTACAACGGCCATCCGCTGTACACCTTCGTTGACGATCACGCAGGCCAGGTGACCGGCCAGGGATTCGAGAATTTCTTCGTGGCCACCCCGGGCCTCGCCGCGATAACCGGTAATTCGGCACCGGCCAGCACGGTGCCCTCCGCCGCGCCCGGCAGCAGTGTCGGCTACTGATACCGCGAGTTGCCGCCCGGGTGAGCACCCGCCGCCTCTTCGGCCAGAAGCCACCAGACCAGGGCGCCGCGGCGGCCCCCGGTCAGGATCTCCGACACGCTCGCCGCTGACCAGCCGGTCGCAGACCTGGCAGCACCCGCACCCGCGGGTTGCCGAGTCGGCCGCGGCGCCGCAGCGACACTGCCTCGAAGAGACGGACATGACAGTCACCAGACCCGCATCAGCCAGGCTCCGGCCCTTGCTCCGGCCAGAATCGCGCGGGCCCGGAGGCACCACCGCCGCAGCCCCGCCCACCGCCGCAGCCTTGGGTACTGCTCCAGTGCGTGAGCACCGGAGAGGTAAGCATGTGGCCCGCATTGCGGCCGCCGCGGTCGCGGCAGCGGCGCTGGTAGCCGGCGGGGCGGCCGAGCGGGCCGCGGTGGCTGCGTCGTTTGCGATGCTGGCTCACCTGCACTGGCTCTGGATCCCGGCTGCCATCGTGCTCGAAGCGGCGTCCATGGCGGCCTTCGCGATCATGTTGCGCCGGCTGCTCGCGGCGGGCGGCGCCAGCGTCGGGCTCCGGCCGATGCTGGCCACGGCCTTCGCGGCGAACGCACTGTCCGTCTCGGTGCCGGTGGCCGGACCCGAGCTGGCCACGGCCTTCACCTTCCACCGCTTCACCCGCCAGGGTGCCGATGTGCCGCTGGCCGGCTGGTCGCTGCTGGCCGGCGGGGTGGTCTCCACAACCGCCGGCATCCTCGTCGCAGGCGGCGGCGGTCTGGCGTCCGGGAACATCGTGGCCATAGCGGTTGCCCTTCCCGCCAGTGCCGTTGCCGTCGCCGCTCTCATCGTGACGGGAGCGGTCATGCGCCGGCCGCGGCTGCGGGGGGCACTCGAGCGGCCTGCCGCCTGGGCGCTGCGGCACGAGTACCGGCTGCTGCGCCGGCCCGCCGCCGAGCCCCGCCAGACCGTCCGGGCCTGGGCTGACCGCCTGGGCTCACTTCAGCTTCCTTCGTCAGGCTGGATGGCAGTGACCGGTCTAGGCCTGGCCAACTGGCTCGCCGACGCAGCGGTCCTCGCCGTGAGCATTCGCGCCGCCGGAGCCGCCATACCGTGGCACGACCTCTTGCTGGTCTACGGCACGGCAATCGCCGCGCAGAGCCTCAATATCACGCCCGGCGGTCTCGGGGTCGCCGAGGGAACGCTCAGCGTGGCCCTGGTCGCCAGTGGGCTGCGGGCCAGCCAGGCCCTGGCCGCGGTGCTGCTCTACCGGCTGGCCAGTTTCTGGCTGGTGGCCTTCGCCGGCTGGCTGGTCTTCCTCTGGCTGCGGCGTCCGGCCCGGTGGCCGGCATGCCGCCTTCTCCGGAACAGGTAATGGCCGTGACTGCTGACGTCGAATCCCCCGCCCGAGCTGACCGGCCCGGCGTACTGGGTACGCACGAGCTGGTACTCCTGCATGGGCAGCCAGGATCGCCTGCGGACTGGGTGCGGGTGGCCGGCCGGCTGCCTGCCCAGTTCCACGCCATCGCGGTGGACCGGCCCGGTTACGGGGCCAGCCGGCGTGCCGCCGGCGGGTTCGCCGCCAACGCGCGAGCCGCGCTCGATGACCTGGACGCGCGCGGCATCGAGCGCGCTGTGCTGGTGGGGCACTCGTACGGCGGCGGGGTGGCGCTGTCGGCGGCGAGCCTGGCGCCGGACCGGGTGGAGGCGGTGATCCTGCTCGCGAGCGTGGGACCGGGGTGCGTGAACGGCTGGGATCGGCTGCTCGCTGCGCCTGTCGCCGGCCCGCTGTGCGCGCTGATGGCCTGGCGGCTCACGCCGTGGATCGCCCGAGCCCGGCTCCGCTGGGCTGCCAGCCGGCGGGGCGGCCCGCCTGACCCCGGTGAGTACGTCAACTGGCAAGTGTGGGGCCGAGCGGGCCGTGACCGTGGCTCGCTGTGGCGCACCTTCCTGCTGGAGCAGCGCGCCCTGCTGCAGGAACTTCCGGAGCTGGAGCGGGCCGTGCCGTCGGTCCAGCCCCCGGTGCTGCTGCTCGCCGACCCCCGGGACCCCCTGGTCCCGGTCGATACCGCCCACGCGCTGGCCGAGGCGCTGCCGGACGCGCGTCTGCAGCTCATTGAAGGCGCCGGTCATCACCTGCCCAGGAGAGCCCCCGAGGCCGTGGCCGATGCGATCGTCACGTTCATCGCGGCAGTGGAGGAGCGCGAAGCTCGCCTACCGCTCACCCAGGCGGTGTAACACCGCACGTGCCCTATCCGTGTTAGTGGAACAAAGGGCGGCGAGTGAGGCTGGGGCGGACCGGCTCATCCGGATCACGGGCGCAGGCGGCAGCGCGAGCCGCACGGCGGCGGAGTCTTCCAGCTCGGTGATCACTGGCTGCCGCCGGGTGATCGCGCTGCCGCGGCTCGGCGCGGAGTACATTGCGGACTTCGTGGTCGCCCGGCTGGCGGAGCTAAGCTTTTAGCTAGGTCGTGCTTATGGGAGGCAGCCGTGACGGCAGGGCGCGAAGACGGGACGGCGGGTGCACTGGGCCAGCTGAGGACCTCACATGCCGACCGCGAGCAGGCGATCGACGTGCTCAAGGCCGCGTTCGTCCAGGGTCGGCTGACCAAGGACGAGTTCGACTTGCGGGTCAGCCAGGTATTCGCGTCACGGACCTACGCGGCCCTGGACGCACAGACCGTTGGCCCGTGCCACCAGCGAGGACATCGGCTTGACCAGTACCCCCCTTCACTGCTTGCCAGTGTTACAGAGGTCCCCGCAGCAAAGTAGGCCTTGCGAGCGCCGTCGTCCGCGCCCGGCCACGATCGACTTACCGAGCCAATCTAGGCTTGCCGCTGAAGCGGCCTCCGGAGCCGTGACCACCGATGAACGACCTGGACCGACTGGGCCGTTTCCTGCGGACCGATCCACGTGGTGTCGGCTGCGAGGAGCAGGGCAGGCAACTAGGAGCGCATGATGACCAGCCGTAAGGTACTGGCGTTCGACCTCTACGGGACGCTGGTTGACCCGATCGGCATTGCCAGCGAACTGGGTCGCGCCCTTGGTGAATCTGACGGCCGCGAGGCGGCCCCGGCTCTGGCGGCTGAAGCAGCTGGAATACTCTTTCCGGCTGACTGCGATGGGTCGTTACCAGGATTTCCGCTGGGTGACCGCACGCGCGCTGGACTTCGCTCTCGCCTCTCTCCAGACAAGCCTGCCGGAAGGACATACAGAGCGGATGGTCGAGCTCTATGACCACCTGCAGGCGTTCCCGGACACCGTGCCCGCTCTGCAGGCGCTGACCAGCCTGGGATATGAGCTCGCGGTGCTGTCCAACGGGACCGCCGCCATGATCAGCAACTGTCTCAGCAACAGTGGGCTGGACGCCTTCTTCGGGCAACGGATCAGTGTCGATGAAGTCCGCGCGTTCAAGCCGTCACCAGTCGTTTACCAGCACGCAGCCCGGCAGCTGTCCGTACCCATTGGGCAGCTCCAACTGGTGTCCAGCAATGCGTTCGACTGTGTCGGAGCAAGCGCGGCCGGGTTGCGGACCGCCTGGGTGAACCGTTCCGCGGTCCCGTTCGACACGATCGGCACGCCGCCCGGCCTCACCTTGCCCGGCCTCGACGGCCTGCCTGCCGCACTGACCGCTGGCTAGTTTCCGGCCGGGCGGCCGGGCCGATCCGGTCCCAGGGTAAGAGCTCTCACCGCCGCTGTCAGGACGGCGTGGCGGCGTGCTGGCGCAGGTAACGGACCAGACCGATCACATCGTCCGGCATCAGAGGGCCGATCGCGCCGCTCGAGTACACGCTGACGACCACCTTGCCCTGCGGATCCAGGACGAAGCCGGTGGACTGCAAGTAGAGCGGATCGTCGTTGACGAACGCACCGGTCAGCCCGGCAACCGCGCGGGCGTCGGCACTGAGGCCGAGCGGGAACGTGATGCCGTGCTTGGCTGTGAACTGCGTGGTGGTTTCCTCGTCGTCGACCCACAAGGCTGCCACCTTGATGCCGGCCTCGGCCAGAGCCTCACCAGCCCGCTGGAAGGCGCACAGCTGGGCGGTGCAGTAGGGACACGCATCCTCCTCCTGTAGCTGTCACGGCGAGGCTCGCCACGAAGATCGTGGATGTTTCGTTGGTGCCCTCCGCAGGCCGGCGTCTTACTGGTGATCGCGGAATTTCGGCTCCAGCACCTTGGCGTAGGGGAAGCGCGATCGAGAGCAGTGACCCGCTGGGCCGCCCAGCGTCTGGTCGATAAAAGCCGGTCACCGCGGACGGTGCTCAAGATGGTCCAGGGCATCGATGACTTGCTGGGGCTCGGTGCGGGTGCCGTAGCTGGACTGAACCTCGATCCACCGGACGGTGTGGCCGGCATCGAGGATCATGATGGCGGGCACCGGCAGGGTAGCGGTGCCGTCGGCGTTGACACTGGTCAGGTCGAGTCCGAGCTGGAGCTGGGCGGCACGGCACTCGTCGGGTGGCTGCGTGCGGAGGCCGAGGCGCCCGGCGATCGTGTTGCCCGGGTCGGTGACCACGGTGAAGGTCAGGCCGTGTTTCCGCTGTACGGTCAGCGACCCGTCCGGCTTCTGCGGGCTGATGGCGACGAGTTCGGTGCCGCGTTCGGCCAGCTGCGGAAGCAGCTGCTCCTGGTAGGTGGAAAGCGTCACGTTGTCGTCCGGGCACCACGCGCCACGGTAGAGGAACAGGACTGATGAGCCGGTCCCGGCCGCCGCGTACAGCGTCGTGGCCTGCCCCTCTACGTCGAGCAGGGCAGCATCGGGGAGGATGCGGACGACGGCTTGCTGGCCGGCCACGGGCGCGTTCGGTGCCCGGCGGCGGACCGCTCCCAGCCGGAGGGCGAGCGCCGTGGCGGACAGCAGGAACAGCGCTCCGGTCACGGCAAGCCAGTGCCAGAGGTAGGGGTTCAGCGGCAAGGTCGTGGAGGCGGTGAAACGGCCGGGCAGCCGGAAGATCAGCGGGAACCAGATGAGCAGCAGCAGCCCGGACAGTACCGCGGGGACACGGAGGTAGTTGATCCACGGCCCGGCGGGCAGGTTCAGCGGGCGGTGCCGGACGACCGCTATGGCGGACCGGTCGGCCAGCGTGTACAGCGGCATCAGGATCAGATCGTGGCCGATGACCGCGGCGACGAGCCATAGCAGGATGCCGACGGGGTTGACCGGCAGCAGCTCAGCCGCGGCGTACCCGGCGACCGCGAAGCAGCCGATCAAGGTGAGCAGGTGGAGCGGGCTGGCCCCGTACCAACGCAGGAAGCGGCGCATGCTCAGCTCCGGAAGGTCAGGCTCGTGACCCATTTGGTGTTGTGCACGCCGGGGCTGGCGGGCAGGATCACCCGGGCCGGATAGCCGTGGTCCGGCGTGAGGTCCGCGCCATTGACCCGCAGGGCCAGCAGCGAGTCCATGTTCATGATCTGCTCTGCCGACAGCACGACCTGGCTGAACGCCCCTCCGCGCTGCAACGACTGCACCAGGACGCTCGGCGGGCTGGGGACGCCGGCCAGCCGGGCAAGGTCACGCAGCCGGACGCCGGCCCAGGCCTGGTTGTCGGTGGACCACCCCTCGACGCACGCGATTGGGAGGCTGGCCGTGTGCTGTTCCATGCGGAGCAGGTCGGCCCGGTGCAGCACGATAGGCGGGTGGCCAGCCCGGCTGTCGTTCACGAGCGTGAGCCGCCAGGCCGCGCCGGTCTCCGGCTCCTTGATCCCGACGCTGGCCGCGGTCCGGTTGACCTGGAAATCGCCGGGTCCGCCGCTGACGTCCTGGCCGTGCGGGGCAAGCAGCGCGGTCCGCCGCAGCGGCCCACCCAGTGACTGGCCCACGGCCAGGATCGCGATGAGGGCCGAGCCCGCGCCTGCGAATGCCAGGAGGCCGCGCCGGGAGATGGTCGGTTCGGCGGGCTCCACGGGGGCCAGGTACCCAGCGTCCGGCGGCTCCGGGCGCATCTTCGCCAGGCCGCTCCGCAGTTCGCCGATCAGGCTGCGGCTGCGCAGCGCCCTGATCATCACGGGCAGCTTGAGGGTCACGTGGACGACGAAGCCCGCTGTGAACACCCAGGCGCCGTAGAAGTGCAGCGGGTAGAAGGACCCGGGAAACTTGTACCACGTCTGAATGTTCAGGATCCCGGTGGCGAACTCGAACACAGCCCCGCCGACCAGCAGGAACAGCGACAGCCGTTCCAGGGCCTGGGCGGGTGAGCGCAGCGGTGGCCATTCGAACAGCTTGGGCAGCACCGACCACAGCTTGAACAGCAGGATCGGCACGAGTATCAGTCCCAGGGTGACATGCACGCCCTGGTTGAGCCGGTAGAGCCAGACGGGATGAGTGGGCCAGGAGAACAGGTAGAAGCCGAGCAGTCCCTTGCCCCGAGTCTGGTCATTGACCGGACTGAGGTCGGGGTTGTAGGCGGCGTAGGACAACAGGCCGGTGGCGAACACCACGGGGATGGAGACCAGCAGCACCAGACCGAACATCGAGGTCAGCCACGGGCCACGGATCGGGCTGCGCCAAAACGACCGGCGGAACGGGCCAGGAGGAGGAGCGGCCATGCGCGGCTTCAGGCGCGATCTCACTGGCGACCCTCCCGGGTAGTTCCGTCAAGGAGGCTGACGGCGGCCTGGCAGGAACCGGCCCCCCGGGGGAGCCACACCGAGGCGGGGCGGATGCCGACCCCCGCAACCGGCCTGAAAAGGGCGGCCGGGATCCCGGCCAGCAGCGGCTGCGGGCATTGGCGGTAGTACCGGCTGAGCGAGAGTGGATACCCGAGCGGCAGCCCCGGCCCATCGGTGATGATCGCGCTGAACCGGCGGGTGGCGATCGCGCTCGCAGCGCTGCGCCTGAAGCTCGCGATCGCGGTCTGATCGGTGGCCCGCAGCACGTCGTGCACGGCGTCCTCGTGTGCGGTGGGCACCATTCCCGCCAGCACGCTCAGGCCGGGGTCCGCCGGGACCGCGATGATCCCGCCGACCGCCCGCATGCCCGCTATCAGCCGCTGGCCGACACCGCGGTCGGCGCTGGAGGGGATCGCCCGGGACGGGTGGAAACCAGCCAGCAGGAGTGCCGACTGAGCAAGGACAAGCACGCCAGCTGCCGAAGTGAGCCACCAAGCCGATCCGCTGCCCAGGGCCAGGCCGGCCAGCACCGCCACGGCGAGGTAGGCGGGCAGCACGTCGTTGAGGCCGCCGCCGTGGTGGACCAGGGCGGCATAGCCCTCGACCGCCAGCGCGGCGCAGCCTGCGAGCAGCACTGGGGGCACCCGCTGGGCGCCGACCAGAGCGGCGCCTGCGGCGCTGCCCATCGTGGAGAGCAACGCCGTCCAGAACCAACCGAAGCCGCTGCCGCTCAGCGAGTGCTCGGCCATCTGCTCGAAGACGTAGTAGAGGTACCAGCCGCCGCTGGCGAGCGCCAAGACAAGCGTGCTGATGCCGAGAACCATGACTGCGGTCAGTGCGGCGACGCAGGCGAGGCGGCGGCGGGGGCCTGCCATCAGGACGGTGATGACCGCGACTGCTTCGGCGAGCCCGGTCTGTTTGGTGAGGGCCGCGGCGGCCAGCAGCGCCCCGGCGGCGATGGCGCCGCGGGTACCCCGCATCCACCGGGCGGCGTACAGGCCGCCGATGCTGAGTGCGAGGAAGAGTGAGTCGACCCGGCCGACGTCGAACCACGTGTCGGTGGCCAGGTAGGTCGCGGCGAACACGCCCGCCGCGGCGACACCGGCCGCGGTGCTGCCCGTCTCGCGCTGAACCAGGCGGGCCAGCAGGGCCAGGCAGGACAGCGAGGACAGCAGCGACACCAGCCGGAGCGGGAGGTAGGAGACACCGAGCACGCGGGCCGCCCCGGCCGACACAGCGAAGTAGAGGGGCGGGTAGCCGTCAGGGACGTCAGCCGGCGGCCGGCGCCGGGTACAGCGGCTGGCCGGTCAGGATGCGGTGTACCTCGACCAGCGAGTTGCCTTCCAGCCATTCGAGGGCGAACGGGTAGGTCAGGCGGCTCAGGGCGATGTAGAGGTAGGCGCCGACCGCGACGAGGCCAGCCAGCGCCGCGGCCAGTTGTACCGTGCGCGCCGCGCGCCGCGGCCAGAGCAGCCCGGCCGGGGTCGGCCGGCCTTGATTGGGCGGACGCGATTTTATGTCCGGATTACTGCTGGAGATCACGCCGTGAATTACATACGCACCTCCCGCTGGGCGGCAAGGAATTGCTGCCTTACAAACCGAGGAATTGCCATCCAGCAGCCTGAGGAATTGCCATCTTACAAACTAAAGAAAATGCGCGATTCCGGCGGGTCTCCGGAATTGACCGCACGGTGCTCAGGCCAGGCGAGTTCCGGAGAAGGCGGGAAGCCTCATCTCGAAGCGGCAACCCACCTCGGTGTTCACCACCCGCACGCTGCCTCGGTGGGCTTCCGCGACGCCGCGCACGATCGACAGGCCCAGGCCAGCGCCGCTGTCGGGCGCCGGGCTGCGAGCGTCGGTGCCGCGCCAGGCCAAGTCGAACACGTGAGGGAGATCGGCTTCCGGAATGCCGCCACAGCCGTCGGCGACCGCCAGCAGCGCGTCCCCGTCCTCCGGCCACGCCTCGACATACACCCGCCCCCCCGGTGGGGTGTGCCGGATGGCGTTGGCCAGCAGGTTGGTGAGCGCGCGGGACAACTCGCGCGGGTCGGCGCGCACGGCGAGCTGCCTGGTCGCGCGGCCGTCCAGCTGTACACCGCGCTCCCGGGCCAGCGCCTCCGTGCTCGCGAGAACGTCGCTGACCAGGTCATCGAGGCCGATCTGGTCCGGCGACAGCTGCAGAGTGCCCGAATGGATACGGGACAGCTCGAAGAGGTCATCAACCATGGTCGCCAGCCGCTCGGCCTCGGCCCGGATCTGCTTGTGGTAACGCGGCGGATCGGCGGCCAGGCCGTCCTCCAGCGCCTCAGCCATGGCGCGCAGTCCGGCCAGCGGAGTGCGCAGGTCATGAGAGACCCAGGCCACCAGCTGCCGCCGGGCCTGCTCAAGGCCTCGCTCGCGGGCGCGGGATTCCGCAAGCTTGGCGCTGGTGTCCGCCAGTTCCCGGGACAGGGCCGCGAACTCCGCCGCCAACGGCAGTACCGGAGGCCGGAACTGGCCCGCCTCGCCGAGGGACCGCGCCGCCTGCCGCAGGGCCGCGCTGCCGGACTCGACTTGCCGCCCGAGTAGCCAGCTGAAGGCGAACGCCACGATGCCAGCCACGATGCACACCATCACGACGACGCGCAGATCATGCTGAGACAAGAACATGGCCTCGGCGCTGGCGAGCGTGCCGGCCACGATCGCGAGCACGGGCACGGCCCCGCTGGCCTGAATGGACAGGCGGAGCGGGGCCCGCCGCAGCAGACGGACGAGGCCCATTCCGGCCAGGCCCACACCAGCCGTGCAACCCGCCGCGATCAGGACAATCTGGAGCTGGTCGTTCACGAGACGCTCGCCTCCCAGCGGTATCCAACGCCCCAGACGGTCTGGAGCTGGGCCGGCGAGGCAGGCTCCTGCTCGACTTTGTCGCGCAGCCGGCGTACGTACACGGTGATGGTCGACAGGTCGCCGAACGACCACCCCCATACCTGCTCAAGCAGCTCAGCACGGGTGAACGCCCGGCCCGGATGGGAAACGAAGAAGGCGAGCAGGTCGAACTCACGCACCGTCAAGTCCAGCTCCCGGCCGCCGCTGCGGGCCCGCCGGGCCGCCACGTCGACCTCCAACCGTCCGGAACGCACGGGCTGCGGCGGGCCGGCCACTGGCGCGGCGGCCGCGCGGGCCCGGCGGAGGACGGCCTGCACGCGCAGGGTGAGCTCCCGCGGGCTGAACGGCTTGGTCACGTAGTCGTCGGCACCGCTCTCAAGCCCCAGCACGCGGTCGCTCTCCTCGCCGAGCGCGGTCAGCATGATCACTGGCAGCGGCACCTGCGCGTCTCGCCCCTCGTGCAAGCGCCGGCATACTTCCAGGCCGCTGATTCCCGGCAGCATCAGGTCGAGGACGACCAGATCGGGCCGCCACGTCGCGGCGATCTCCAGTGCGGTACGCCCGTCCGCGGCGTGCCGGGGGTCCATCCCGGCGTCGCGCAGGTAGTCCACGACGACCTCCGCCACGGTCAGGTCATCTTCGACAACGAGAATGCGTCCGTCCACGAAACGAGTCTAAGAAACCTGGCCGTTGCTGAGAACGGCCAGTCGCCCATTTCGGCATCGGCCTGCGATGTTTCTTCGGACTGTCATAAGTGCGCTGGGTCATTGAGTTCTGCATTTTGTAAGGCCAGAAGACCAATGCCGGCGAGAGCTTGGTAATAACGTCGCTACCGTGATCGTGGACGTAATTTTGCCGTGCCTGAACGAGGCTCCGGCATTGCCTTGGATTCTCGGCAGGATGCCAGCCGGCTTCCGCCCGATCGTCGTCGACAACCGCTCCACCGACGGCTCGGGTGAGGTCGCGAGGTCGCTCGGCGCGACGGTCATCTCCGAGCCCACCCAGGGCTTCGGAGCGGCCGCCCAGGCCGGCCTGCTGGCGGCGACCTCCGACCTGGTGTGCTTCTGCGACTGTGACGGCAGCCTCGACCCTAGGCAGTTTTCCCTCCTGACCCAGCCGCTCCTGGCTGGCCAGGCCGACCTGGTGCTCGGCCGCCGCCGGACGCAACAGCGAAACGCCTGGCCGCCGCCCGCACGGCTGGCCAACTGGGAACTGGCCCGGCGGGTCCGCCGCCGTACCGGGCTCGGGATCCGCGACCTGGGACCGATGCGGGCGGCAGGCCGGGAGGCGCTGCTCGGCCTGAATCTCGTCGACCGGCGGTTCGGTTACCCACTGGAGATGGTCCTGAACGCGGCGGCGGCCGGCTGGCGGGTGTCCGAGGTCGACGTGGCCTACCGGCCGCGCATCGGAAAGTCCAAGGTGACTGGGACCGTGGGAGGTTGTGTACGCACCGTTCGGGACATGAGTCAGGTACTGGCCCGGTGACCGCGCCGGTCCCGGAGTCAGAAACCACCCTGCTTGTCATCGCCAAGGAACCAGTCCCCGGGCGGGTCAAGACCCGGCTGGTGCCGCCGTGTACGCACGAGCAGGCCGCCGCACTGGCCGAGGCTGCGCTGGCCGACACGCTGCACACCGTGCTGACGGTGCCCGCCCGGCGGCGGGTCCTGGTACTGGACGGCCGGCCAGGCCCGTGGCTGCCTCCTGGATACGACGTCGTACAGCAGTGCGGAGGCGCGCTCGACGAACGTCTCGCCGATGCTTTCGCCGCGGTTCGTGGCCCGGCGCTCCTCATCGGCATGGACACGCCGCAGGTGAGCCCCGCCCTGCTCACCGTGGACTGGCAGGCGGCCGACGCCGTATTCGGCCCAGCCGCCGACGGAGGGTTCTGGGCGCTCGGCCTGCGCGTGCCGGATCCCGATCTCCTACGCGGCGTCCCCATGTCGACCCCGGGTACCGGCGCCATCCAGCGGAGCCGGCTGATCGCGGCTGGCCTGCACGTCGTCAACCTTCCACGGCTGCGCGATGTGGACACGGCGCCCGATGCCTTGGCAGTCGCGCGGCAGGTGCCGCGGAGCCGGTTCGCGGCACGGGCCGGGGAACTCGCGGCGATCCTGACCGAGGCCGGCCGCGAGGCCGGGGAAATGGTATGAGGGCCGGGGCGCTCGCCCTGTATGAAGAGGCGCTGCGCACGCCAAACAGGGGGCTGTCCCTGCGGACGGCGGACGGCCGCGCGCTGCCACTTCAGCTGTCCAGGTGGTGCGGGCAGCCAGATGCCGTTGACCAGGAACTGCTCCGCCATTGCCGCAGCCCAGTCCTGGATGTGGGATGCGGCCCCGGGCGGTTGACCGTCGCGCTGACCGAGCGGGGAATTCCAGCGCTGGGCGTGGACATCTCCCGGGCCGCGGTGGCTCAGGTCCGCCAGGCCGGGGCGGCCGCCCTGCACCGCTCGGTGTTCGACCCGCTGCCCGGGCAGAGCCGCTGGGCGACCATGCTGCTCGCGGACGGCAACATCGGCATCGGCGGCCAGCCTGTCCGGCTGCTGCATCGCTGCGCCCAGTTGATGGCGCCGGGCGGCCAGATCCTCGTCGAAGCGGAACCCGGCGACGTCGACGAACAGCTGACCGTACGGCTCGAACATCCCGACGGCCGGCACGGCCCCATGTTCCGATGGGCACTCATGGGCACGGGGGCTCTGCTGCAGGTGGCGGCGGATGCCGGTCTGGAGGTCACGGAGCAATGGCAGCACGCGGGCCGCACGTTCGTCGGCGTGACCAGGCGATCTTCGATGCATTTGTCCTGGCCCGCAGGCCGCGAGGTGACCTCGAGGTTCACACCTGGGCCGAGGCGTCGGTAACGTCCCAGATGGATCCGGAGTCGTCCCCGCCCAGGTGCGCGATCAGGGCAGCGGCGGACCGCTCCGGCGTGATCAGCGCTCCCCCTGTGAAGTTCTGGCTGAACCGTGCATGCAGCCCGGCCCCGATGCGGTCCGGATCCTGCTCGCGGATCCACGCCTGCATTGCCGTATCCACGCCGCCCGGCCGGTAGACATTGACGGCCTCGGAACAAGGTGCTCGGCTCAGGGACTGGCCTCGCAAACCCGGGTAAGACAGTCCGCTGGGGACGACACGCACTCAGCGGATGGTTCTGGCCCGTCGTAACCCGATCTGCAGCTGGCCGCCTTACCTTGGGTAACGTGAGCAGGCCCGGATAGCGAACAGAGCCACGGGAGTTCTAAGCCAGCTATCTTCCGTGTCACGGAAGCGGCCATCGTCTGACACTAGGCATGTGCGAGCCATATGCGCAGGTCAGCAGATCCCTGGTGCGCTGCCTGTAGTCCCGCTATGGGGTCATGCCAGCACCGAAAATCGGCACTTAGTCACTGGAAATGGCACTTGGCCTGAGAAGTTATATTCGAAAAGACTCACTGAAGTGTGGAGCTATGGGGATTCGAACCCCAGACCTCTTCCATGCCATGGACGCCTGTCCCGTCTGCTGGGTCATGCTGGGTCGCGTCAGTGCAGTTCAGAGCGGTAGCGCTGTCTGACTCGTACTGACCCAGTCCGGTGTGGGCTGGGGGCGTTGTCACTTGGACTATCACTGGTTTCCCGGACCTCACGATCGAAGGGGAGGTCCGGGACGCAGCTCGAATCGAAGACGACTTCATGGCCGCCGAGTTCGCCGGGCGCGTGATCGCGACCGCGCGGTGCAGCTCGCGAGCAGCGGCTGACGGCAAGGGGCGCATGGAATCCAGCTAGCTAGGGGGCGAAATGACGCTCAAGGTCGGATCGAACCCGGCATGCCACCGGCGGCAGTGTCCCCGGGCGTCCCGGCTGGGGCCATACAGCGGAACCTGCGCCGGTGGCCCCAGCGGACAAACCGTAGCCTGATGTCGTCCGCCGGGCAGGACGAAGAGTCGCCGGGAGTTGCCGCAGACAACCGGCACGGCCAGCGTGTCCGGCATGGCATCGAGGTCGCCAAAGGAAGTATGCCGGCTCATCGGCTGAGCACCTGTGGCGCCGGCTGGACTCGATGGTTCCTGCGGGGGGGACGGATCTCCTGGCGGGGTCTGTTCCCGGCTGCCGTGGCCACGGCCGTGTTCTGGGCATGGAGGCCGTCTTCTCGGTCGTCTTCTCCGGCATCGTTACGTCGGATGACAAGAAGTACGGGCCGATCGGCGTGGTCTTCGCGCTCATGCCCTGGCTGATCGCTATTGGGGTCGTGATCATCCTCGGCGCGGTGACAGGCATCGTGTGGCAGGAACGGAACCTACCGTTCAGGACTGCCCTCAAGAAACTGCGGCGGAACCGGGCCGCACCCCAAGCCAGGAAACCCTGACCGATCGGCGAGCGGCTGAGTCGCGGCGCTCATAATCAGCCCAGCGCCGCCAGGCTAACCCTGCGTGGGTGATGTCTGGGCGCCACCCGCAGCTGAGAGTAGACGTAAGCACCGCGTGCACGGGAGGGCAGGCGACGATACGTCCCCTCGTATTTCAGGTCAATAAGGATCCGCGATATCGCGGGCCTTGAGCCACCGCGGCGCCCGGAGGGAGTGGTCATGACGGTGACCGATGCTAGAAGGTCTGGCGCGCGGGCGTCGGGCCGGGCTGCGGCGGTGGGACAGCTGAGCCGGGCGGACCGGGCGGCCCGCGGGAAGGCTGCCCGGGCGGTGGCCCCACTGGACTCGCACGCTCAGTTCACCCCGGGCGGGTCGCGGGATCCGGTCGGGCTGCTGCTGGGTCAGGCGCAGTCGCGGGTGCCGGAGCTGGTGCCGGTGCGGCATGGGCGGATGCTGGTGTCGGCGTTCACGTTCTACCGGGGGGCTGCGCTGCCGATGGCGGCGGACCTGGCCGGCACGCCCTCGCCGGGGCTGCCGGTGCAGCTGTGCGGGGATGCGCACCTGTCCAACTTCGGCGCGTTCGCCTCGCCGGAACGGCGGCTGGTCTTTGACGTCAATGACTTCGATGAGACCCTGCCCGGCCCGTTCGAGTGGGATGTCAAGCGGCTGGCCGTGAGCTTTGCCGTGGCCGGGCGGGACAACGGGTTCGCCGCCAAGGCTCGCCGCAAGATCGTCCTGGCCGCCGCGGAGGGTTACCGGACGGCGATGCTCGCCTTCGCCGGGCAGCCCTTGCTGGACGTCTGGTATACCCACGTGGACATCGAGCAGGCCATCGGGGAGGTCCGGTCCCAAATCAAGGCGAAAAGGCTGAAGGCCAGCCAGAAACTGCTGGCCAAGGCCCACACCAGCGACAGCATGAAGGTGCTGCGCAAGCTGACCACCATGAACGGCGGGCAGCGGCGAATCATCAGCGACCCGCCGATGATCGTGCCGGTCGAGGAGGTCTTTTCGGATCTGCAGGCCGGCGCGGTATACCAGCAGATCCGCACCGTGCTGGGCGAGTACCTGCGCACCTTGCAGTCTGACCGCCGGCACCTGCTTGAGCAGTTCACGCTGGTCCAGGTGGCCCGCAAGGTCGTCGGTGTGGGCAGCGTCGGTACCCGCGCCTGGATCGTGCTGATGGACGCGTGTGACGGCGACGAGCCGCTGTTCCTGCAGGCCAAGGAAGCCCAGCCGTCCGTCCTGGCGGAGTACTGCGGGGCCAGCCAGCATGCCAACCAGGGAGAGCGGGTGGTGGCCGGGCAGCACCTGATGCAGGCCCAAAGCGACATCTTCCTCGGCTGGACCACCGTCTCCGGCCCCGATGGAGTGGACCGGGATTTCTACGTCCGCCAGCTGAAGGACTGGAAATTTTCCTTCCCGATCGAGCAGATGATCCCCTCGGGCATGACGGTCTACGCCCGGCTGTGCGGGCAGACGCTGGCCCGGGCGCACGCCCGCTCCGGTGACCGCATCGCCCTGGCCGCCTACCTCGGCGACTCGGGCGCATTCGACCATGCGATCGCCGACTTCGCCGAGACCTACGCCGACCAGAACGAACGCGACTATGCCGCGCTCCAGGCCGCCGTGAAGGACGGCACCGCTGAATCCACGACGGAAATCTGAGATGACACCCCGGCACTGCGCACCCGGCCGGGAAGCGGTCATGCCTGAGGGGGCGCGAGCCCAGTAGCCGGGCGACGCAGGGCCCCGGCGCGCCGAAGGGCGCCTGGGCTCGGGAAGGCAGGTACCGGCGGTGAGTGAGGTGGCTGCTGCCCCGGCCGATCCGGGTGCGATGATGCGGAGCAAGCCCTACCGGGTCCTGCTGGTCTTGGTGCTGGCAGCCATCGCGATCATCCGGCTGCCCGGCCGCGGCGGGGCACATCCCGTATGAGGGATCAAGGCCGGCGCCACCGCCCCCGGCTGATCTGCCGGGCATTCTGCTGGCCGCGCTGGCCACTGCTCGATGTTCATGCCTGCGCGCATCGCGGTCGCGACGACCTGGACGGTTTCAGCTGAGTACTCGCCGAGCACATGCGCGCCGAGAATGAGGTGGCTGTGCCGGTCGGCGATGAGCTTGCAAAAGCCGTCGGGGTGGCCGTCTGCCACGGGCCGGACGAGGTCGTCGTACCGGGCGAAGATGTGCTTGACGTTGGTCTGCAGGTGGTCATCGACCGGGATGGCTCGGGGGTTGCTGGTGACAGCAGCGCTGTCAAGATCGAGGTTCTGCAGGTTGGCCGGCCAGCCCACGGCGGCGAACACGGCCTCCGTCGTTGCGTGCTCGACCGGGCCACCGCGGGTGAAATGAAGGATGACCTGCTCGCCGCTCTGTTCCAGAGCCTGCACCCTCGCGCCGGTGATGAGCTCGATGCGCGCAGGTGGCCAGCGATGTTCTTCTTGTCGTGGGCGTAGCGGGCCACCCGGGCGGCGTTCGCCAAGACGGCTTCGAGATTGGGTACTGCGGGAGGCCTTCCAGGCCGAAACGTTCCCATGAGGACCAGTCCCGGGCCAGCCGGGCAGCGCGGGCCAGGGTGCGGACCGGCGTCGGACCGCGGTTCAGGCTCGTTCCCCCGATCTGCTCAGCTTCCAGCAGTGTGACATCAGCGCCCAGCTCCCGCGCTTGCAGCGCGGCCGTGATCCCTGCGGGGCCGCCGCCCGCCACCAGCAGCTCATTGCGCCGCCTTCGCGGGAACGGCCCGGCCGGGGCCATGGCTGGCGAGGGGCCTGAGGATGGCCCGGGCTGGTGCCCCGTCGCTGCCGTGCAGCTTGACCGGTAGGCAGATCATCTCGTACTGGCCTTCGGTGACTGGTGACAGGTCAAGCCCTTCGATGATCCAGATACCGGCCTGGAGCAGGATCTTGTGGATCTTGGCCCCGTCGGCGTAGTAGCCGCCGACGGATAGGTAGTCGACCCCGACGGTCTGCACTTTTGTTTCCGCCAGGTGGATCGCGGCTTGCTCGGTGATGTACACGAAGTCCTCGACGAAAGAACTGCTGTGCCAGCACCGGTCCGAGTTTGATGTCCTGAACAGCACGCGTTCCCCGGCCTGCAGCGGGTGCTGGCGGATCTCGCCGACGGTGATCTCGCGGGGATGCCCGATCTGGATTACCCGGGCCGGGCCCATCGTCGCGGTCAGCGGCATCTCATCCAGCCCGGCCGCTTCGGGCAGGAAGTGCACCGGCCCGTCCATGTGGGTGCCGCTGTGTACGCCCATGGCGAGGCGGGAGACATTGCAGGCGTCACCGCGTCCGAGGTCCATCATCCGCTCCAGTACAACCGGCGGATTGTCAGGCCAGTGCGGCATGCCATGCTTGACGGTCACCGACACGTCTATCCAGTCCGTCATCTCAGGCGTCACAGTCCCCTCCGCGACATTGTCTCGGTCGGCCAGCGCACAGGACGCTCCATTCTGGTCCCGGCATGTTCGCCGTCCAGAGCGTCGCATGGGTGAGAGCCTTGGTGACTGGGCAGCCCGGTGGCCCCTGGATGCCTGCCCTGGGCCCGGGCCATCTAGCTCGGATGCTATGTGCGCAGCCGGTCGTTGTCACCACGGCATTTTCTGCCCGGCCAGCGTCCAGCAGGCAGCCAGAAGAGAAAGATCAGTCTGGTTGCTAGGGTCAAGGCATGCGGGCCATCACGGTCATTCCCGGGCAGCAAGGCTCGGTTGCGCTCACCGACATGCCGGAGCCCCCGGCCGAGGACGGGCCGATCTTGGTCCAGACGCAGGCTATCGGCATCTGCGGCACCGACCTGGAGATTATCAACGGCGAGTACGGGGCCGCGCCGCCAAGCCAGGATCGCCTGATTATTGGTCATGAATCGCTGGGCCGGGTGGCCGAGGCAGCTCCGGGGACTGGATTCGGTGCCGGGGACCTGGTGGTCGGCATCGTCCGCCGACGTGATCCCGTTCCGTGCTCCGCATGTGCGGCGGGCGACTGGGATATGTGCCTGAACGGCCAGTACACCGAGCGGGGCATCAAGGGCCGTCATGGTTATGCGTCAGAGCGCTACCGTATTCATCCCGACTACCTGGTCACCGTAGATCCCGGCCTCGGGATCCTCGGCGTGCTGCTGGAGCCGGCCACGGTCGTGGCCAAGGCCTGGGACCATATCGAAAAGATCGGCCGCCGCGCGACGTGGGCACCGGAGAAGGTACTTGTCACCGGCGCGGGGCCCATCGGGCTGCTGGCCGCTTTGCTGGCCACCCAGCGGGGTTACCAAACCTACGTCCTTGACCGGGTCACCGAAGGCCGCAAACCAGAAATGGTCCGCCGCCTGGGGGCGACCTATGTCCACAGCGGAGATCTCGGCGAGGCGGCCGCGGAAGCGGACATCATTATCGAATGCACCGGGTACGTGCAGATGCTGCTGGAAGCAGGCCCGCGGAATGTCCGCCACCGGATCACCTGCCTCACCGGGGTTTCTGCGGCCGGCGCCGAGGCTGCCGTTGACCCAGGACTGCTCAATCGCAACATGGTCTTGCAGAATTCTGTCTTGTTCGGCTCGGTCAACGCCAACCGGCACCACTACGAACTGGCCGCCGAAGCTCTCGCCCAGGCCGACCCCGGCTGGCTCGCCGGGCTCATCACCCGCCGGGTGCCGCTCGGCCAGTGGGACGATGCCTACACCCGCAAGCCCGACGACATCAAAACCGTCCTGAACTTCCCGGCCGCATCACCCGAGCCGTGACCACGCGGAGCACGGCAGCGGCGCAGCCGGGCTGATCCAGGTGCTCAGTGCTTGACCGGCCCGATGACCCCGGCCATGGCCAGGCCGTCGAGAACCAGTTGCACGGCGATCGCGGCGATCAGAAACCCGAAGACCTTCTCGGTGACCAGCATGCGGCTTTCGTCGAGCTTCTCGCTGACCCGGTTCGCCCACCGGAACACGACTACGTCCAAGAGCAGGACGAACACCAGGATGCCGAACTCCACGGCGAACACGCTGAGCGACTTCGCCTCAGCGGAGATTGTCATCAGGCCAACGATGCCGACCGGGTTGAGCAGGTAGGGCACGGCCAGCGGGAACTGCGCCAGCTGCATCGGGTCTTTGCCTTCGGTGCGGTGGCTGCTAGTCGCTGGCCCGAGCACCATCCACACCGCCACCACCAGCAAGATCACGCCACCAGCGATCGACAACGATCCGATCGTGAAGTGCAGCAGTACGCGCAACAGCTCGCCCAGCACCATGAGCAGCACGGCCACTGTCGCCGCCGTGGTCAGCATCTTGCGCAATACCTGCTGCTTGACGGCCGGGTCAAGGGAAGCCGTCATTTCCACGAACGGGACCAGCGCGATCTTTGGGCCGATACCAATCAGCAGTACCAGGAACGTGTCAATCGCACCGGCAGCAGTGATCGATGTCTCGTCCATCTTCTAACGATGCGCAGGTCGCAGCGACCTGTGATCATCCCAGGCGGGTGATGCCCGGCCGCCCGTGGCTTGTGATCGCTTGTGATCGCAGCGAAACGCCAGGCACACGCAAACAGGGGAACCGGGACGGAGTGTCACCGATGTCCTGCGACAGGGTGAGGTAGGGCGGGTGGATCGTGTCTGGTCTCCCTCACCGCTTGATCAACCGGAACCAGGCGATCACGGCCTAGTGCATGCGGGACAGCTCGCCATCGGGCACGGCGACGAGGACCCGTTCGTGATCGGCTGGCGCGAGGAGCAACGCCCTCCTCACCGTAATGCCGTAGCCAGCAGTTTCACAGTGACAGCCCGGGCACGGTAATGCCCAGGTCCCAGAGCCGTCGGCCTTAACCCCAAAGGCCCCTGTCCGCCATAAGAGTCGCGGCCTCCTGAAGCACCTGATCAGGTGATGCATCCGTGCGGTCCGCGTACAGCTCGAGGAGCATGCCAGCGACGTCGGTCAGGCCAAGCGCCGCCTGCTCGACCGCGGCCGGGCCGCCTTCCGCCGCGATCTCGGCGAGCATCTGCGCCACTGCGGTCCGCGGATCCCTGTCATTGGCTCCTCGCCAGAGTGTGATGAGGGTGATGGCGAGCGACCAGCAGACACGGCGCAAAGGCATGCACCCGATCCAATCTGCTGGACCCGGTAGGCCGAGTTGCGGCATTGGCCGCAGGCCGGACATAAATCGGCGGATAGTTAATTCTCTGGCCGGTCCCCGCGCTACCGGGTGACGTTCGGGATCAACACACACCGCCTCGGTGACGGCTTCTAACTGGCCATCCCGCCGACGAGGCCCTGCGAGGCCGCGCCGATGCGCTCGCCCGCGGGGAGACCGCGACGTCGCCGCGGCTGGGCGTCGCCATCGCCCCGGGTCACGTGGTGGCGGCCGCGGGCCAGCCAGCCCGTACACCCGATGACCTGTTCGACGCCCTGGCCGCGGCACGCGCCGACACCCTCGAGCTCAAGGTCGTGCGCGGTACCGACGAGCGGACCCGCCACGTCACCTTCACCGGTCCCGGCCAGAACGCATAAGGCGCGCACGGGGCCACTTGACGCCGGCAAAAGTCCAGGCCAACAACCCAACCCTCGTTGCGGCCGGGACAAGATCGGGGCTATTTCCTGGCCACGGAAGGTTGGATCACAGCCGGGGCGGGCAGCCAACAGCCGGCGAGAACCTGAATTGCCGAGGGAAGGACCTGATCGTGTGTCAACGAGGGATTGGCCCGCCCAGCGCGCCGCGAGCGGCGGATACCCCGGATTACGGCCGGTGAAGGCCCCCGGATGAGCAGTCAGCCGAACGGACCGGGCGGACACGACAACGGGTCCGGAGACGACAGCCGGGCCAGGGAGGGATATCACGACCCGACCGCAGGCATCGCTGGCGCAGCGCCGACGCGCAGCGCCCTGACCCTGCGCCTGGTGCTGGCCGCCTTCGGGTTCATCGTCTGCTCGATCGGCGCGGTCCTGGCGGTCACGGTGGTCAACGCGCCCGTGCTCGCTGCTGTCCTGTCCTTCCTGGCCGCAGTGGCGGTAGCCGACATCATCGTGGTCACGCGCCGGAAGCTGCGCGGCGAGCCCGGCTGATCCGGCGAAGCCTCATCCGCTGTTCCCGCGCTGGTCAATCCCCCGGCCGACCCGGGCAGGTGCCTGCCGGCGTCCAGGTTAGAGACATTGATCAGCTGATCTCTACGGACAGTTAACCGCCAGATCGACGGTGATCGGCCGGTCTTGGTCGATCGGCCCGTCCGGTGGGGCGAGCCAGACGAGATGTTGAGTCTGGTCCACTCCGGCAATGCGATGAATCGCCAAGGCGTGCATGGAGCCATCGGGGTGCGCGACGATCTTCGCCTCGCGGCGTCGGATAGCCACATCGTTAGCGTCCCATAGCCCGACGAACTCCTCGCTGTCCGCTTTGATCTGGTCGACTAGCGCCCGCGCGCCGTCATCGTCGGGTCGCCGTCCGAGTGTGGCCCGCAGGTCGGCGGTCAGGGTACGCGAGAACTGATCACGCTCTTCGGAGCGGAACAGCGACCGCAGGGCTTCGCCGCTGAACCAGTGATAGGCGACATTGGACAGCAATCCCGAGCCGGTTGGCAGACGGCCGAGAATCGCTTGGGCAAGGGTGCGGTCAACCCCGAACCCGTGGAAATGCATATGCACATCAGTAAAGGTTCGTCCTCACCGTTAACCGAGAGAGACGGGATGAGCTCGAGGCCGTCCGCCACTCGCTTGAGACCTGGCCGCCGGAGACCGGGCAAGTGCTGATCTACCGGGTGCTCGACGCGCTGACCGACTCGATTCTCGAGGTGATGGACAGGGTCAGCGAGCGAGTTGGCCACTATGAGCAGGCGATCGTCCAGCGGCCACGTGCCCGCGACCGGGACGAGATGGCGGCACTGCGACGTTCGCTCGGCTCATTTCGGCGCATGCTGATCACCCAGCGGCAGGTGTTCGACCGAGCAGCCGAGCGGCTGGTCGCAATGACCGATGCAAAGGACGAGGCTGCGGCGTACTACCGCGACATCGGCGATCATCTGTGGCGCGCAATCGACGACGTCGACATGGCGCGCGACAGCCTCCAGGGCATGGTCGAGACCTACAGCAACGAGGTGCAGGAACGGCTGACGATCGTCGCGACCATCTTCCTCCCGCTCACCGTCCTAGCCGGCTTGTTCGGGATGAACTTCAACTGGATGATCAGTCACGTCGGTTCGGCCTGGGCGTTCTGGGGCGTGGGTATCGGCGGGCTTGTCACTTCCGGCGCGGCCATCGCCGTCTGGCTACGCCGCAGCGGGATGTACGGCGGCCACCCTCACGGCTCGGCCAGCCGACGCTAACGCCGCACGTGATCGCAATACGAACGCGAGGTCCCCGAACCGCCGATCGAGGATGAGCTCCGCCGGGGCGAACAGCGCACGCGCGCGGAGCCACCTGATCGGGGGATACGGCGCGTCGGCTGCACCGGCAGCCTTTCTAGGTAAACGGGCATCGACCGGTCACCGGCGGCCGGAGGGGCCCGCTGGCCGGCCGCGCCATCGTCTAGTTCGGCCTGTTCTGGTTCAAGGGTCAGGCGATGGGCAGCGATCATACCCGGTCAAGCGCTACAACCGGCGCCTGCAGGACCTGATCCGTACCGCAAGGCGCACCTGTCGTTCATCATCACCCAACGCACTAGGAGGTAGCAGTATGGCCGACGACAAGCTGACGCGCGGGTTGGGCTGGCTCAGCCTCGGCCTGGGCATCCCGCCGCTCCTGACGCCAAAACAATTCGGCCAGGTACTCGGGGTCGGCGACGCTCCCCGGCACCGGGTCACCGCGGTGGCCGTCGGGGGGCAGGAACTAGCGGCCGCTGCCGGCCTGCTGGGCCAGCAGAGCCCGGTCTGGCTCTGGTACCGAGTCGGCGGCGACCTGCTGCACATCGGGATGCTGGGCCGGGCGCTGAAGAACCATGACGGGCGAGGGCTGGAGCGCACCGCCGCCGCCATGGCCGCGGTGGCCGGTATCACCGGCGTCGACGTCTATGCCGCGGTAACCAGATCGCGCAGGAGGGTTGAAATGGATGCGACCGCGACCACCACCGTGACCCTGTCCGCCCAGGACGTCTACGACATATGGCGGGAACTGGAAAAGCTGCCCACGTTCATGGCCCACCTGGATGAAGTCCGCACGAACGCGGACGGCCGCAGCCACTGGCGGGCGGGCGCACCGTTCGGCCGCACCGTCGAGTGGGACGCCGAAATCACCGAGGATGTCCCCGGTCAGCGGATCGCCTGGCGGTCGGTGGGCAACGCCGACGTCCACAACGAGGGTGCCGTCCGGTTCGTGCCGGCCCCCGGGGGCCGGGGCACCGAGGTCCACGTGACGCTGCGGTACGAAATGCCGGGCGGCAAGCTCGGTCAGGCGGTCGCCCGCTACTTCGGCGAGGACCCGCATCAGCAGCTCGACGACGATCTGCGCCGGTTCAAGCAAGTCGCCGAGACCGGTGAGGTGGTGCGGTCCGAGGGCGCGCCCGGCGGCAAGCGTGCCCGGCAAGAGTTCCCCCAGCATCCGGCCCAGCCGCTGGCCCGCGACGCAATCACCCAGGAGGTGCAGGCATGAAAGCCAACTGCTGGATCGGGCGTAACCACGTCGAGGTCCTGGACGTGCCCGACGCGGCAATCCTCAACCGCCGGGACGCGATCGTGAAGATCACCTCAACGGCGATCTGCGGCTCCGACCTGCACCTGCTCGACGGGTATGTGCCGACGATGCAAAAGGGCGACATCATGGGCCATGAGTTCATGGGCGAGGTCGTCGATGTCGGCAACGGAGTCAACCGCGACAAGCTGCGGGTCGGCGACCGGGTGGTGGTCCCGTTCCCGATCGCCTGCGGCGCGTGCGCGGCGTGCCGGGCCGAGCTGTACTCCTGCTGTGAGAACACCAACCCCAACGCCGGTATAGCCGAGAAGCTGTTCGGCCACCCGGTCGCCGGCATCTTCGGCTACTCCCATCTCACCGGCGGGTTCGCCGGCGGGCAGGCTCAGTACGCCCGGGTGCCGTTCGCCGACGTCGGCCCGCTGAAGATCGAGTCCGACCTGAGCGATGAGCAGGTGCTGTTCCTGTCCGACATCCTGCCCACCGGCTATATGGGCGCCGAGATGTGCGACATCACCCCTGGCGACGTGGTCGCGGTGTGGGGCGCGGGTCCGGTCGGCCAGTTCGCCATGGACAGCGCGCGGGTGCTGGGCGCGGAGAAAGTCATCGCCATCGACAAGGAGCCGTACCGGCTGGAGATGGCGGCCAGGGCCGGCTACCTCACGATCGACTTCGAGCAGAACGACGTGCGTTCCACGCTGCTGGAGCTGACCGGCGGTCGTGGCCCGGACAAATGCATCGACGCGGTGGGGCTGGAGGCGACGCATGGCAGCATCCCGATCATGGCCTACGACCGGGCCAAGCAGGTGACGCGGATGGAGACCGACCGCCCGTACGCGCTGCGGCAGGCCATCTTGAGCTGCCGCAGCGGCGGTATCGTCTCGGTCATCGGCGTCTACGGCGGAGTCGTTGACAAGTTCCCGGCCGGGGCGTTCATGAACCGGGCCCTGACTCTGCGGACCGGCCAGTGCCACGTGCAGCGTTACATGAAGCCGCTGCTGGCGCGCATCGAGGGCGGCGAGATCGACCCCACGCGGATCATCACGCACACGTTTCCGTTGCAGCAGGCGCCGCACGGCTACGACATCTTCAAGCACAAGCAGGACGGCTGCGAGAAGGTTGTACTCAAGCCCTGAGCCATCATTACCGGTCAGATAGATAGACAGGCAGGCATTCCCAGCCGGACGAAAAGCCGGTTGCCCGTCGGCCGGAGGGCCCGAGGGGCCAGCTGAGGCCACTGTTGCGTTGGTCGATCGCGGATCGCCGGAGACTGGCCTGGTGACTGCACGCAGCACGGCCTCGGTCTTCGCAGGCTTCCGGTTCCCGCAGGAAGTGATCTCGATCGCCGTCAGGTGGTACCTGCGGTACGGCCTGTCCTACCGCGACGTCGAAGAACTGCTCGCCGAGCGCGGCATCACCGTGGATCACGTCACCGTCTACCGGTGGGTGCAGCGGTTCACCCCCGAGTTCATCGAGGCTGCGCGTCCGCGCCGCCACAGTCCTGGTGACCGCTGGTCCGTCGACGAGACGTACGTGAAGGTCGCCGGCAAGTGGACCTATCCCTACCGAGCGGTCGACCAGTACGGCCAGGTCATCGACGTCCTGCTATCGACGAGGCGCGACCTGGCGGCCGCGCGGCGTTTCTTTACCCGGGCGCTGCGGGCGGCCACGGTGCCGGTCGAGGTTTACGACAGATCGCGCGCCCGCCTACCCGAGGGTGCTCGATGAACTGGTTCCCTCGGCACTGCACGTCGTGGAGCAGTATGCGAACAACCCGGTCGAGGCAGACCACGGGCGGCTAAAAGCCCGACTGCAGCCGATGCGCGGCCTGAAGCGCCACCGTTCAGCACGGATTCTCGCCGCGGGCCACGCCTTCGTGCAGAATCTCCGCCGCGGCCACTACGATATCGCTACCGAAGTTCCCAGCCGGCACAGGCTCCGTATGGCATTCGACGACTTGGCACCCGCCCTCTGAACCCGGCGGAGCATCCGGATCATGCGCCGGCGCTGTTCAGGGAAAGCACAACGCAACAGTGCCGTCTGGTCTCCTCCGCCGTTTGTTCAATCGGAATCAGGCGATCACGGCTATGGTGCTCGCGGAGCGGCTCGCCGGGGGCTTCGGCGACGATGACCTGTTCGTCATCGGGTGGCGCGAGGAGTTGGGCCTGTGACGGATCGCCTCATCGGGATCACCGCGACGCTTGCCGTGGCCGTCATCGCCGCAGTCATGCCGAGAGCGCAGGCGATGTGCTGGTTGGCGTCGTCGGGCTACCCATGCGTGGCGCAGACCTTCAGCAGGACCGCGACTCCATGGCCGGCCACGGCGGCGACCTAGGTGTGAAGGTCACCGCGGCCGGGGCCATGCGATCCTCGGCCAGCCAGCTTGAATCGCGGCCGTTGTGGCCGGCCATCGTGATGGCCTGTTGATAAGACGCCAGCAGGCGGATTTGGTGAACTGCGGGTCTGCCTGGGTATCAAAGTCCTGAGCCGGTTGGCGGTGATGGCTTCGGTGGCGGGGTCGGGAGGTGGGCATGGGAGCGGAGTTCAATCCCGCGCAGGGGCTGCACTCGCTTGGCCAAAGTCTCTGGCTGGACAGCATCAACCGGGTCATGCTCCGCACCGGGACGCTGGCCCGCTACGTGCGCGACCTGGCGATCACCGGGCTGACCTCCAACCCGACGATCCTGGGGCATGCCATGGCCGCGGGACCGGACTATGACCGCTCACTGGCCCGCCTGTCCGGCGAGGGTGTCACCGGCGCCCAGGACCTGGTGTACGCCCTGGCCCTGGAGGATCTGGCCGAGGCGGCATCGCTATTCCGGCCAGAGTGGGAACGCACCGCCGGCGTTGACGGGTATGTGTCGCTGGAGGTACCCCCAGACGTCGCCTACGACGCCGCGGCGACGGTCGCGCTGGCTCGCCGGCTGCACGAGCAGGCCGGCTTCCCCAACCTGCTGGTAAAGATCCCCGGCACCCCCCAGGGCCTGACCGCCATGGAAGAGACGATCACCGCCGGGATCGGTGTGAACGTCACGCTGCTGTTCTCCGACAGCCATTACCTGCGCACCGCCGATGCCTACATTCGTGCCCTACAGCGCCGCCGCGACGCCGGGCTGGACCTGGCGGTGCCGTCAGTCGCCTCAATGTTTATCTCCCGCTGGGACTCAGCCGCCGACCCCCTGCTGCCGCCGGCGCTTCATGGCCTGCTGGGGCTGGCGATGGCACAGAAGGCCTACTCCTCCCATCTGCAGCTGCTGTCAGACAAGCGCTGGCAGGCACTCGCCGAAGCCGGCGCGCGTCCGCAACGGCTGCTGTGGGCATCCACCTCGACCAAGAACCCAGAGCTTCCCGACACCTACTATCTGGGCCGCCTGGCCGTCCCCAGCACCATCGACACCGTCCCGGAAAAGACACTGCTCGCCTTCGCCGATCATGGAACCCTGGATGACCGCCTCGAGCCGGATTACGCGGCGGCGGAGCGGAGCATCTCCGCGGTAGCTGACGCCGGGGTCGATGCCGACGCCCTCGCCGAACGCCTGCAGCGCCATGGAGCGGGCGCGTTCAGCGCGGACTGGACCGCGCTGCTCACCGCGATCGAAGAGAAGGCGCAAAAGCTCAAGCCCGAAGCCAGCGAGTAAACCAGGATCTGGTGGAGGATAATCTCGATCGCGCTGCACGCGGGACTTCCTGCTCGCCGTGGTCAACCCTGCACTGGGCGACCGATACCTTCACCCCCTCGATCTACGCCGTTTAGCTCCGCGCAGCCGCGACTCTGCGCGGCAAGGTTTCGGCCGTCCCATGTCGGAGGCCAGAGGTACTCACCGCGCCGACCCGATGATTCCAGCCGGCGTCCGCCGCGTCCGGGGCGGCCGTACTCAGGCTTTCGCCCGGCACGCCTGCGGGACACGCTGACGTCTCGCGGTGACGGCGGCGTGATGCCGCCGTGCAGAAAGCCTGTCTGGCTGACGGCATCTCGCGCTGCACAGACTCGATCGTCAGCGTCGCCTTCACTGGCGATGTCCGGGTAGCGCGCTGACTAGCGGTCGCTGGTCGTTGTGAGCGGCTCGGCCGGGGTGATGTCTCAGGACGGCGGCCGGGACGCCTGGCACCAGTGGCGCCACTGATACCACGTCGCCCATCCGAGGGCGAGCGTTCCGGCGGCGGCGCCGACGGCAATGGCCAGGTACAGCATGCGGCTAGACCTCAACCTTCTCGTCTCGCTGGATGCCCTCCTCGAGGAGCGAAGCGTCACCCGGGCAGCCGCACGCCTAGGGCTGTCCCAGCCAACGCTGTCCGGATCGCTTGCACGGCTCAGGCGGCACTTCGACGACGACCTGCTCGTCCGGGTCGGCAACGAATACCGCCTAACGCCGCTTGGTGTCCGCCTCCGGCAACGAGCCCACCTGGCCCTGGGGGACGTCGCGCGGATCTTCGAGACCCGGGCCGGGTTCGACCCCTCCACCACGGCACGCGAGTTCAACCTCCTGATCAGCGACTACGCCCTCACCATCGCTGGGAGGAACATCGCGAACCTGCTGGCCGCCGAGGCGCCCCGGGCCAGGCTCCGGATGAACTCGGTGACGAGCACGTCGGCCGATCTGCCCGAGCAGGCCCTACTCGCCAACGACCTACTGTTCATGCCCCACGGTTTCGTCGCGGAAATGTCACACCGCGACGTCTTCCAGGACGACTGGCTGTGCATCGTGGCCGCTGACAACGATGCGGTCGGGGACAAGCTCACCGTCAAGCATCTCCGGACGCTGCCCTGGGTCGCCTCCTATTTCGGACCCACCGCCTCGACGCCCGCAGCACGCCAGATGCGGATGCTCGGCATCGAGCCCCACGTCCAGGTCGTCACCGAGAACTTCCTGACCGTACCCGGGCTGGTCGCCGGATCCGACCGCATCGCCCTGCTGCAGCGGCGCCTCGTCGAGCGCGTGACCCCCCTCGTAGGCGTACGCGCCTTCCCCTGCCCCTTCCCGGCCGGCCCGCTCATCGAGGCCATCTGGTGGCACCCCGTCAACGACGACGACCCCGAGCACGCATATCTCCGCGACCTCATCGCCCGGGCCTGCACAACCCTCTCCGCGTGACCCGCCCGACAACACGCGGCCGGCCTCCTGCCGACCGGGAACACCCGGATGCCGGAACCGCCCTTATCAGACAGCACCGGCGGCGGCCTCAAGACGGCCTCGCCTGGTCAGTTGTCGCCCAGGGCCTTGCAGGGCTCCCAAGACAGTGGGCCTGAGATAGTGATCTGCCAGGGCCCGTCCGGCGGCTGCCAATGATAAGAGCTGCTCGGCGCCGCCGACCGTACTCGTGGCCCACCTGCACCCAGCTGCCCTCCCACCCCCCGAATGGCCAGCCCCGCCAGCTACGACTAGCGGCACACAGAACTCCCGGTTCGGGCATGACACAGGCGGCTAACCCCAGTGGCCAAATTTGCCGCGCATAGCGGCGGCTCGGCGCGCGGCTGTCGCAGGAGCTGCCAGTAACGCTATGCGACCGAGATCGCGTTACGCGACCCGCAGTGAACCCTGACTTGGCTCGATTTAGTGCGCACTCGCAGAGCGGTGGATGGGCGATCCAGCGCCAGCCTGGTCTGGCCCGACGGCATGGCGGCAGCAGCCCCTGACGAACGTTCCTGCTGGTCAGGGGCTGCTATTACAGTGCGGCAACAGCGTGGCTGTTATGACTGGGCCGAGGTCGCGGTTGGCAAGGCGGCTACCGGGGTGTTGGTGGCCGCGGCGGCGAGCCATCCGCCCTCAGCGCGGACGAGAGTGAAGACCAGGACCGTGCGGCCAGGCGGCAGGCCACCGGCCGGGGCGTCCGGGCGGGGAGTGCGCACGCTGGTGGCGTGCAGGATGGCCAGGTCGTCCTGCACGAGGATGACCCCGAGGTCTTCCACCGTGACGGTGCTGCCCTTAAGGGGCCCGGCGAGCGCCCACCGGTGCCCGTCGATGATGCCGTCCCGGCCGGCCATGCGCATCCCTGCGATGTTGACGAACAGGGCATCCTTGGTGAACAGGGCGCCGAGCGCTTCGGCGTCACCGTCGTTGAGCGCGCCGCTGAACGTGGCGGCCAGTGCCTCGGGAGTCGCGGCGGCCATCTCAGGCCTCCGATCGCGTCAGGGCGTAGTGCAGCGGAAAGACCTGCGGCCGGCTGGGCGCGAAGCCCGCCCGCTGCATGGCGGGCGCTAGCACCGTGCGGCCGAATTCGGCTACCTGTTCCGCGCTGTCCCAGACGGCGACAACCCGCCAGCCCCCGCCGGCCTGTCCCGCGAAGTGAGCCATGCAGCCCGCGGGCAGCTTATCGACGCCATGGCCTTGCTCTGTGGCGATCCGCTGGTACCCCTCGGCGTCCAGGCCGGGTGTCTCAGCGATGACGATGACGGACATGTTAGCGCTCCCTTCCCCTATCACTTTACTCACCGTCTAACGAATATATCTACGGTAAGCTTTGGCTGTGACCGACGTCAAGCCCCGCGCCTACCGCTCGCCGCGCAGGCAGGAGCAGGCACGGCAGACGCGAGCCGCCGTACTGGCCGCCGCCCGCGAACGGTTCCTGGAACGGGGCTATAGCGCCACGACCATAGAGGAGATCGCCGCGGCCGCCGGAGTCAGCAAGCCAACGGTGTTCACCGCGGTCGGCAATAAGGCACAGCTCCTCAAAGTCGTGCGCGACGTCGCCATGGCCGGCGGCGACGACCCGGCCCCGGTCGCCGAGCGTCCCTCGGTGGAGCGCGCCCGGGACGCGCAGACAGCCGAGGAGGCGCTGCGCCTGGTCACCGCCCACATCGTCGGCCTGCTCGGCCGCTACGCCCTGATCGATGAGGTGCTGCGCGGTGCCGCTTCAACCGGCGAGCCCGAACTGGCCGAGCTCTGGGAAACCAGCGAGCGGCAGCGCCGCATCGGCGCCGGGATCCTGCTGGGCATCATCTACGGCAAGGGGCCGCTCCGGCCCGGACTCGACCCGCACCGGGGCGAGGACATCCTCAGCAACTACATGGCCTCCGACGTCTACCTGCGCCTGGTCCACCGCCTCGGCTGGCCGGCCGAGGACTTCCAGCAGTGGCTGGAAGCCACCCTGGCCTGGCAGCTGCTCGGCATCGGCTGACCACCGCCCGAAGGCACGTCGTCAGGCGCGGACCCGATGTGCCCGCCCTGCCGCGCCCCCGACGCGACAGGATCTGAACCACCGTCGCGCGCACCCGGTCTTCACCATCTGCACATACAAGACACCACGCCAGCCTGCGGCCCCCGCTTAGTGCGCACATTCACTCATCACCCATTCTGAACCCGCAGGTCAGCACGGCGCGCCCGCCGAATCTCCATGATCGTGAGCCAAGTCAGGACGTCGGCTGAGCCGTCGTTGAGTATGCATGGATATGCGTGCGGGCAATGCCCTCATTTCGGCACGAGCGGGCGTCGGCACCGCGTCGACCAGCGGCCCCGCGATGCCCGATCGAGCCGATCTGTGTCATCTACGTTTGACCGACTTGCGAGGCTAGGCCGGGCAGCTTTCCGGCAGTTCAGAGAGGTGCCCTCTGATCCTCAAGGTCGTGGGGGCTGCGCCGGGCGGGACGGTGCGCGGACCCAGCGCAGCCCAGGGGTTCGGTCAGGTGCCTGCCGACGGGCGGCCGCGGAGTTCGCGGCGCAGCAGCTTGCCGGTGACCGTCTTGGGGATCTCGTTGAGGAACTCGATCTGCCGCGGGTACTTGTAGGCGGCCATGCGTTCCTTGGTGAACGCGATGAGCTCGGCTTCGGTGACGTTCTTCTCGGCCCGGAGGCTGACGAAGGCCTTGACCGTCTCTCCGCGGTAGGGGTCGGCCACCCCGACGACGGCTGCCTCGCGGACCGCTTCGTGCTCGTAGAGCACGTCCTCGACCTCGCGTGGCCAGACTTTGTAGCCGCCGACGTTGATCTGGTCTTTCTTCCGGTCCACGATGTAGAACCAGCCCTGATCGTCCATGAAGCCGACATCGCCAGTGTGCAGCGAGCCTCCCGGCAGCGCCGCCGCGCTCTCCTCCGGCTTGTTCCAGTACCCGGCAACTACCTGGGGTCCCGTGGTCACCAGCTCGCCGATCTCGCCGGGCGGCAGGTCGGCGCCGTCGTCGCCCACGATCCGGACAATGGTGTTGTACACGGGGACGCCGACCGACAGGGCTCCCGATGCCTCATCGACCGGGGCGTCGGCGCCGAGCGGTACCGCGTGCGATGGGGAGGTGGTCTCGGTCAGGCCGTAGATGTTGTGGATGTAATGCCCGAATGCGGACTGGAAGGCCTTGACAGTGCTCGGGGGGATGGGCGCGCCGCCGGAATAGATCTTGGTCAGGCTGGCGAGGGCCTGCCTGTCGGCATCGGGTACGTTCATCAGGGCGATGAAGACGGTTATCGAGCCGACGGTGAATGTGGCCTGCTCGGCCTGGACGGTCTCGATGGTCAGGGCCGGGTCGAGCCGGTACATCAGGACCAGCGGCGCGCCCGACAGCAGGGAGATCGCGATGTGGCCGATGAGCCCGGTGATGTGGAACAGCGGAGCGACGCCGAGCACCACGTCGTCCGGGCCGATGCCTATCCAGTCCCGGTAGGTCTGGGCGTTGAACACTACGTTGCGGTGGGTGGTCATGGCGCCCTTGGGCGGACCGGTCGTCCCGGAGGTGTAGGTCAGGAACGCCACGTCGTCGGGTGCCAGCGACACGCTCGGCGCGGTCTGGCGGTCGAACCGCGTCAGCAGTTCCGCGAGATCGAGCGTGCCTTCGCAGGAAACGCGCTCGATTCCGGGGAACACACGCACGTCGTCCCGGGTCTGGTACTCCAGCTCTGAGGTGGTGATGACCGTCTGCACGTCGGTGCCCGCCACGACCTTGGATGCGACGTCCCGGTATAGGTCCTGCAGGCTGACCAGCACGCGGGCGCCGGAATCCTGGAGCAGCAGTTCGAGTTCTCGCTCGCGGTTCATCGGGTTGATCGAGACGGCGATGCCCCCGGCTTTCCAGGTGCCGAGCTGGGCGATCACGAACTGCGGCACGTTCTGTAGGTACAGCGCCACCCGGTCGCCCTTGGCGAAGCCCGTGTCGGCCAGGGCGGCCGCGAACGCGTCGGTCAGCCGGTCGAGTTCGCGGAACGTGATCTGGCCGTCGAAGTAGCGGATCGCGTTCCCGTCGGGGTTGCGCTCGAGCGTGGCCCGGAACATGGCCACCGCGTTGTCGTACTCGACGGCGATTTCGGCGGGCTGACCAGGTGCATAGCGCGCCAGCCAGGGCTTGTCGTCGTAGATGCTCATGGCGCCCCTCAGCGGATCGCAACCGGGTTGACCGGGGCGCCGGTGCCGCCGACGACCTTAAGCGGGGCGGCGACGTAGAAGAAGGTCCACCGGCCGTCCGCGGCGCAGGCGCCGGCGAGATCGTCGAGCCAGGCGATCTCGGTGAGCGCGACGCCGAGGTTGCGCATCAGTGCACAGTGCAGGGGCAGCGCGACACCGGTGCCCGGCTCGTAGGTCACCTCATTGGCGATCGTGTCCGTGACGAGGTTGGGGATCTCGCGCTGCTGGAACCACTCCACGAGCTCGCGGGAGTAGGTCAGTCCCGGCTCGTTGAAGCCGTCGTAGAACTTGTCCTTATCGTTGAGCTCGTACCAGTACTTCAGCCAGCCCGTGCGGACGCACAGGATATCGTGCGGTTCGATACTCACGCCCTGCGCAGAAGCCGCGGCCTCGAGGTCGGCGTGGTTGAAGGTCTCGCCCTTGTCCAGCCACTGCTTGCCGCGGTGCCGGGCCATGTCGATGAGCACGCCCCGGCCGGCCACGCCCCTTTCCGCGATCGGAAGCACGGAGTCCTTATCCAGGGACCCAACGGTGCTGCGCGCGTCGTAGCCATTCCAGATCTTGCTGTCATACCAGACGTGCCCGAGGGCGTCGTACTGCGTGGAGCCTTGCAGGAACATCGTGGCGGTGTCGTCGGCGTAGTGCAGCCCGCCCGGAAAGGCGGGCGCCCCGTCCCCGTCCCAGGAGCTTTCGTCGAGGATGTTCTGCCGTTCGATGCCCGCGCGGCCGGGCCAGACCGGATCACCAGGGCCTTCCTTGCGTCCCATCTGAACCTGCAGCGTGAACACGGCGCCGGTGCGGACCTGCTGCACACCCCGCAGCACCTCCTCGGCGTCCAGGTAGTTCAGGGAGCCCAGCTCGTCCTGCGGACCCCACTTACCCCAGTTGGACGGAGCGTCGGCACCGAGAACCTCATGCATTGCGGGGGCATCAGACATCATCGTCTCCTTCTCGGTAAGCACGCGCATCAGATCGAACGTACGTACGGTTGGCGTTTACAGACGATGATGCAAACCCGGTCTTTCAGGCGTCAAGGCTTGCTGCCAGCCGGTTTCCTGCGATCATTCTTAGAAATTCCGAACACCTCGGAGAGGTCGCTGATGGCGGCGACAGAAAGCCAGCGATCACCGGGCTCGGCGCCCGGCGCTCAGCTGCGAGCGGCTCGGACGGCGAAAGGAATTACCCTACGCAGCCTCGCCAGGATGCTCGACCTCAGCCCGGCCTGTGGTGTTAGCCGATTCTGCGGTCGTGGCCTTCCCATTCCTTGTCGCGGAGTCCCGTCTTCTGGATCTTGCCTGTGGAGGTCCTGGATAGTTCGGTGATCTCGATTGCGGCCGGCCGCATGTAGCCGGGGAGGTGCTCTTTGGCGAAGGCCAGGATGTCTTCGGCGGAGGCGTGCTCGCCGTCTTTGAGCTCGACGAAGGCCTTAGGCCGCTCGCCCCATTTCTCGTCGGGCGTGGCCACGACGGCAACGTCGGCGACGGCCGGGTGCCTGCCGATCGCCGCCTCGACCTCGATGCTCGAGATGTTCTCCCCGCCGGAGATGATGATGTCCTTCTTGCGGTCTCGCAGTTCGATGTAGCCGTCGGGATGCCGGACTGCGAGGTCGCCCGAGTGGTACCAGCCGTCCCCGAGCGTCTCCCTGGTCTGCTCGGGATCGTCGAAATAGCCGGTCATGACGTTGTTGCCGCGCATCAGGACTTCGCCGAGCGACTTGCCGTCCGCCGGCACCTCGCGGCCCTGGTCATCGACGACGCGCACCGGGTCAGCGATCAGGTAATGCACGCCCTGGCGTCCGAGCAGCCGGGCCTGCTCCCCGACCGGGAGTTCCGCCCAGCGCTCCTGGCGCTCGCAGATCATGTACGGGCCGTACAGTTCGGTGGCCCCGTAGACGTGGACGGGCCGCAGCCCGATGTCAGTCAGACGGGCGAACAGCTGCGGGGTTGGCGGCGAACCCGACACCGTGGTGATGATCTCGTGGTCGAGTTCATGGGCGCTGGCGTGGCCGAGGATCGACGCCTGGACGGTAGGTGCCCCGCTGTAGTGGGTGACGCCCTCGTTGTCGATCAGCTCCCAGACACGTCCCGGATCCATCTTGCGCAGGCACACGTGGCGGCCTCCGACCGCGGTGACCGCCCAGGTGAAGCACCAGCCGTTGCAATGGAACATGGGCAGGGTCCACAAGTACACGCTCTCGGGGGTCAGGCGGGTTTCGATCACCTCGCCCAGCGCGTTGAGATACGCGCCGCGGTAGTGGTAGACAGCGCCCTTGGGCTGCCCGGTGGTCCCCGAGGTGTAGTTGATGGAGATCGGCTCGTCCTCGTCGCCGAGTTCGCTCGTCACGGGATCCGCCGAGCCTTCGGCGAGGAATGCCTCGTAGGGGTCCCCGGGGGCGCCGGTGTCGTCGATGCGCACGGCACGCTCGACTCGCGCGCCTTCGGCAAGATGCTCGAACTCATGGTCGGCGAACAGGAATCGGGCACCCGAATGCTCCAGGATGAAGCCGATGTCCTGAGCGTTCAGCCGGTAATTCAGCGCCACCAGCACGCCGCCGGCGGCGGGCACCCCGTAGTGCGCTTCCAGCAATGCCGGGATGTTGGGGCAGATGAACGCTACCCGGTCACCCTTCCGCAGGCCCGCTGCCCGCAGCGCCGAGGCGAGCCGGTTCACTCGCTCCCCGAACTCCCGGTAGGTGTAGCGGCGGCCCTCGTGCACCACGGCCACCTTGCCGGGATACACCAGCACGCTGCGCTCCAGGAACCGCAACGGACTGAGCTCGGTCCGATGAGCACGCCGCACCTCGGCGGCATCGCTGGACTTGGCCATCGGCTCTCCTTCCAGGCGATAAACCTTCCGTACCCGGCTCCAGACCCGGCACTCCAATTCCAGCCAGTCCAGCCAGCGATCCGGTTCCCTGGCTCCGCGGCCCGCTGCCCGCACGCACAGATGCGATGATTCCGGCCAGGCGCCAGCTGTCGCCTCGCTGGCCGACTCGCTGCTGACCGGCGACCGTTCGCGGGTGCGGGCAGACCTTGTTTCCTACGCCGAGGCACTTGGATCGATGCACGCGTGGAGCATGGGCCGGCCTAGGGATCCCGCCTCGGGACCCCGCCCTGGCCGGACGCCGTGGCCCGGGGCAAGGACGCCTTCCTTGGCGCGGCCGTCTCGCTGGGCCTGGCCGCCGGAACCGAGATCGACCAGCTTAGTTGCTGCTGAACGAAAAACGGGTTACCACGGCCTGGTCCACGGTGACGCCTGCCTGGACAACGTGCGGTTCCCGATGGCCGCTGCCGGATCTTCGATTTCGGGCATTCAGGCTGGGGCGCGGTCGTCCTCGATGCGTCCTAGCTGCTGGCGCCCTTCCCGAGCTGCTGGTGCTTCGGCCGCCTGCCCGAGGTGTAAGCGGCCCGGCCGCACCAGCGGGCCCGACGATAACAATGGTGGCTGAATGCTCACTCATGCCGATGATCGCGTGCGCTGGATGCATGCTCATGCACAGGCGGGCATGTTTCAGCCGGCACGGTCACGTTTCCGCAGAGATTGCTGCGCGGCCTTGTGATGCATCCAGAACGAACCCCTGTCGATTCGGCACGTCGGCCACTGAGGATCTCGCCGCTGGCAGGTGCGAGAGCAGTGGGCGCGCACCTGAGGGAGGCCCGTCACGGGCCGGCCATTGATGGAGGGGCTGGCCGCGGCTGCGCATAGTCCACTGCCGCCGCGCCGGGGTCCGCGTTGGCCTTGCGGAGCCTGAGCCAGGACAACAGCAGGGCCAGCGGTACCGCAAGACCGCCGATCCCGTAGATGACGAACGCGGCGAAGGTGGTGATATGTCCGACGAGCCAGCCGAAGTTCTGGCCGAAAAAGCCGGTGACGAAGGTCAGCGGCAAGAAGATGGTGGCCAGGATGGTGAGCTGTTCGATGGTGGTGTTCTGGCGGACGCTGATCTTGGCCTGCTCGACCGACAGCACCGCCATGTTCGCCTCCAGGACCGTGCTGAGCAGGTCCCGCTGCGCGGCGACCTCCTCGTTGACCAGCAGCAAGGTGTCATGGACGTCGCGCAGGTAGGGCTGTACCTCGGCGGCGGCGGCGTGCTCGATGGCGGCGATCACGCCCAGCAGCGGATGGACGGCCCGGTAAAAGCCGGTGGCCTCGCCGCGCAGCGAGTAGATCCGCTCGGCCGGCGCCGCGGTAGCGGAAAACACCGTAGCCTCGATCTGGTCGATGTCGTCTTCGAGCCCGGCCACCACCGGCGCGTACCCATCTACCACCTGGTCCAGGATCGCCCACAGCACCGAGGAGGTTCCCGCGGCGATCAGGTCCGGCCGCTGTTCCAGCCGCTGCCGCGCCGAGCGCAGCTCGCTGGCCACGCCCTGCCGCACGGTAATCACGAACCCTGGCGCGACGAAGACGCTGATCTCGCCGAACTCGACCTCTTCGGCCTCGTCGTCGTACCGCGCGGTCCGCAAGATGACCAACCGCACATCCCCCTCATACAGGTCAACTTTCGGCCGCAAATGGAAGGTCTGCGCGTCTTCCACCGCCAGCTCATGCAGCCCGAACGTGTCCCGGACCTGGCCCAGCTCCTCCAGCGTCGGCTCGAACAGGCCCAGCCACACAAAGCCGCCCGGGTCACGGTGCGCCGCCGCCACCTGCAGCGGCACCGCGCCCTCGTCCTGCCTGCGGCCGTCCCGGTAGTACGCGCAATCAATGATCATCTGCGGACTCCTTTCATGAACGCGTGGAGCGGATATCCGGTTCAAAGCATGCTGGAGCCGGCCACCGTCAGGAAGATCCGGCCGGAAACCATCAGCCGCCCGAGGCGGGATCGGCCACCTGAAGCCCAAACCGCCCCGATGTAGTCGGGCCGTCAGCAGTAACGCGGGCAGTACTGCGAGTACCTGATACCGGGCTGCTTAATGATGCGGCTGCGATTACTGGTTACGCAGGGAGATCCCGTCGGATTCGGCGACGCTGTCGGCATCGACGGCCCGCAATCCTTGGCCCAGCCGCTCACGAGCCTGGCGCAGGAGCTTGAGCGAGTTAGTGGAGGCGCTCTTGGGGGCGGCGCGGTCCGGGTCAGCCCCGTGTTCCTCGATGAGGTGGGTCTGCAGCGCTGCAGCGACTTCGTCGGCCGCCTTCAGCGCGTGGTAAATGGCCCGGTCCCGTGCGCTGTCGTCTACCATGCGGCCAGTGTCCCGCACCGTAGGCCTCACCTCGCAACACTCACATGCAGCGATGGGGTAAGTCCAAGACATCTAGGCTCGCGTCGACGGAGCTTGTCGGTAGGGGGCAAAAAAGTAGCCCCCCCGTCCTCGGCGGCCAGTCGCGACTGCGGCGGAAGGTGGCGAGGCAGGCGAACGGCACTTCGCCTCGACGCTCACAAGTGTGGCCGACCTGCCGCCGTGGCCGCGCGCGTAGCCGCCTTATGGCCGGGTGCTTGCGGTGCTTTCCCTGCGGTGGCATCGGCGCATAATCGGTCGTACGGCACTTCGGATGATGCCAGGGAGAGTACTAGCTTTTGGCCTGCCGCTTGCCTTGATCTTGGCTGAGCCAATGCTCCGGGCGCATTCTGAACGCCACATTGTCCCGGCTGGGGTCCGGGTTGTCGGCGGCGTACTGGTCACCGCCCGCCGCACCGAGGTAGCGGTGCGCCATCGCCAGCCGCTCGGCGGGATCGAGTTCCTCCTCGCTGACGACCGGTCCCTCGACGCTGACATAGCGGTAAGGCGGGTGGGTGTCTTGCACGCACAGGGCGAACCGGCCAGTGGCGCGGATCGCCGTGGCCTTGCGCGACCGGCGGCCAGTCAGCACCGTCAGCAGCCCGCCAGGCCGGTAGCTGTACCAGACCGGCACAGCCAGCATCCGGCCTTCGGTGCCCATAGCGGCGCTCAGCACGCCGACATGTACGCCGGCCAGGAACTCCTCGCGCTCTGCAGCGCTCATGGCAGCCCACATGATGGCTTCCTACCAGATCGGCGCCGGGGCTTGTGGTTCCCGCCGACCGCAACGATCACAGAGTCATGGTCAACCCGGCGGTTGCCCCGCCAGATCCGCCGATCTGAACGCTTCAGCGGGGGCGGCGTTGGCGGCCGATCCCGTCCATAACAGGGTCATCTGGGCGATGGGGTTTCGCTCCCGGGCTGGATCAGCTGTACCGGCGGGTGCCGTTTGGCTGGTTTGCCAAATCTGCGCCCAGATCAACCCGATTCCATATGTCATTGCAGGTCAGGCTATTTCGCGGTTCTCCATGGTAGGGAGAAGTTCAGCCTGGCTTCTAGGGCCGAGCATGCCCGATGCGTGCCCGTATCAGTGTCCCGGTGTCGCTTTGGGCCTGTTCACACCACAGATGATCGGCCGCCTGTTAGTGAACCGCCCTACTAGGCCATTGTGCCTCGCGTCACTTGACCTTGACGGATCGGCTTCAGTTGATCCTTGACGCGCCCTGGACATTTTGGCCCCTTTTTATGTGAAGGGAGGGTGGCATCGTAGCGCTGGGGGTGCTGGTCCTAGTGCCGTAGCAGATTAGGTTTGCCCGGGTCGTTTCCTCGTAGGCGCTGATGGTCGAGACTGGCTGGGTGAGTGAGCGGCTGCGGGTTCGCGAGATCGATGACGATGAGGGCCGGCGGCTGGTGCGGATCATCCGCCGGGGCAGCGGGTCGGTGGTGACCTGGCGGCGGGCGCAGATGGTGCTGCTGTCCGCGCAGGGCATGGACGCACCCGCGATCGCGAAAGTGGCGTTCACCAGCGAGGACCGGGTCCGGGACGTGATCCGGAACTTCAACGCCGACGGGTTCAGCTCGCTGTACCCGAAGTACAAGGGCGGCCGGCCGCCAAAGTTCACCCTCCCGCAGCGGCGGGAGATCAAGAAGACCGCCCGGGCAGCCCCGGCTGACTTCGGGCTGCCGTTTTCCACCTGGAGCCTGTCGAAGCTGGCGGAGTTCCTGGTGGCTGAGGGGGTGGTCGACGACATCAGCCACGAGGGCCTGCGCACGCTGCTCCGCGAGGAAGGCGTCACCTTTCAACGGCTGAAAACGTGGAAGGCCTCGAAAGATCCGCAGTACGCAGCCAAGAAGGCCCGGGTTGAGCAGCTGTACGCGATCGCCGGCCGCGAGGCCGCCCCGCAGGACGGGGACCCGGCGGTGATCTTCTGCGTCGACGAGTTCGGCCCCCTGAACTTGCAGCCCCGGCCCGGCCGGCAGTGGGCCGCGGTCAGCGGCAGGAGCAAAGACCCCGGCCGGAGCCCGCGGCGGCGGATGCGCGCGACCTACCACCGCACCGAAGGCGTCCGGCACCTGCTGGCGGCTTACGAGCTGGGCGAGGACAAGCTGTTCGGGCACGTCAAGCCCCGCAAGACCCGGGCCCGGTTCCTGGAGTTCTGCCGCTACCTGCGCTCCCTCTACCCGCCTGAGGTCCGGATCGCGGTCATCTGCGACAACTTCAGCCCCCATCTGACCACCGCCAGGGACAGCCGCGTCGGTGACTGGGCAGCGGCTAGCAACGTGGAAATCGCCTGCACCCCCGTCGAACGCGTCCTGGCTGAACCGCATCGAGGCCCAGTTCACCGCCCTGCGCTACTTCGCACTGGACGGGACCGACCACGCCAGCCACAAGGAACAGGCCAGCATGATCCGCCGGTACATCATCTGGCGGAACAACCACGCCTACGATCAGCGGCTCCGCCGCATCATCGACCGGGCAAACGTAGCTTGATGCGGCACTAGCTGGGGAGGAGCAGGCGGCGCCAGGTGTCGGCGAGGAAGCGCTCGTATCGCTGGGGGCTCCAGCCGCGCTGGCGGACCAGCAGCTGGTAGAGCTCGGGGGCGTTGGTGGCCCAGATGATGTCGGCCGCCTCGCCGGGATCCAGGCGCAGCGGGGTGACGGTGGCGAGGTCGGCGACGAAGCGGTGCATGTTCGCGGCGCGGCGCTCGGCGATCTGATTCCACAGCGCGGCCAGTTCCGGTTCTGTGGGCGCAGCCTGCTGGATGATGGCAAGCATGATCGCCATGCGAGGGGCGATCACCGCCATCGCCGCGGCGTAGGTCGCGATCTTGGTTTCGGCGTCGGGGGCGGCCTGGATCGCCCGCACGTAGTCGCGCTGCCCGGCGGGGATGGCCTGGCCAGTGCCGGAAATGGCGGTCTCGATCAGCAGCCGGGCCAGTGCGGGCTTGCGGCCGACGGAGGCGTAGACGGTGTCGAGCGCCACCCCGGCCCGCCCGGCGATCGCAGTCATCGGGGTGGCGGTGTATCCGCGCTCGGTGAACAGCTCCCGGGCAGCGTCCAGGATCGCCGCGCGGGTGCGGGCGGCGCCCTGGCGGCGGCGGGTCGCGTCGTAGCGCCTCTTGACAGGTGGTGGCATGGGGGTCATGATACAGATATTCGTCCGAATATATTTCGGACCAATTCGAGGAGGCCCACGGTGGCCTACGCATTTACCTACGACGTGCCGATCAACGCTGAGATGTACGCCCGCATCAAGGAAGGCCTTGGCCCCGAACCCCAGGACGGCTTGATCGCTCACCTGGCCTGGCGGACCGACACCGGGTTGCGCTACGTCGAGGTCTGGCAGTCCAAGGACGACTACGAAGCGTTCGCCGAGCAGCGGCTGCACCCAGTCGTCCGCCCGCTGCTGCAGGAAATGCTCGGCTTCGTGCCGCCCGAGCCCACCCATACCATGCTCGACGTCATCGACGCCTGGACTGGACCGGCGTCTGACTGACCTGCCCCCGTGGCATGCAGAGCGACGCCCTGGCGGCGGACGCGGCGGCTAATTTCGGCAAGAGCCAGCAACTGACCCTGCCGCCGCCGCGTCCGGTCCGCCAGGCCAGAGGGCCTTTCATCGCGATACCGCCGCAGCCACGCATGCACACTCTGGCGGCTGACTCCATACCGTCGGCGACCTCGGTCACCAGAACCGGCACGACCTCAACCACAGCCCAGTATCTCTGCTCGGCCATGCTCAGCTCCCCAAGCATGAGCAGGAGTGTCAAGCATCAGGCGAAGCCCATGTACAAAGAGCCGCACGCAGAATGGGTCCGTCGGTACCTCACCCAACACCAACCCACGTGTCCATTCACGGGGGCTGTCGTTGCGATGCCTCCAGGCGGCCCTACCCGGACGGCCCGAACCGGCCGCGCCCCGAGTCGGGCACCTCTGATGCCCGGCTTGAAACGGCCCCACCCTGCGGACAGGGATTTCTGGCGTACGGAAGGGCTGGCTTTCCTCGACTGCTGGCAGATCGCCGACGACGAACCGCGGGTCAAGGTGGCGCCATCTAGCGATCGTCCTTGGCCAGTTCCCCGCTGTGCAGGACGCCGGCGATAGCCCGCCGCCATGGTCCCGTCGAGTCGTACAGGTCTTGCTCGGTATCCACCACGGATATCAGGACACCAGCTACGTTGCGCTCCAGCCGGCCTATCGTGATGCCGTCCGAACGGACGAAGAACGCCGGCCACAGGCCTTCTCCGCCTCGATCACCGCACACCGCTCAGCTACGGGTGCGTCCGGGCGAAGAAGGCCGCTGCTTTTTTCAGGAACTCGTTTTCCATCCGCAGCCGCCGGACCTCATCTTCGAGTTCCTTCACACGCGCACGCTCCACCGGGGAAAGAGCCGGGTCAGGCTCTGGATTTTCCCGCCGCCAGACGTTCACCCAGTTTCCCAAGGCCCCGTCGTGGATCCCCAGGTCCCGGGCCACCTCAGCGATCGGCTTACCCGTCTCGATGACCATCTGCACGGCCTCAGCCTTGAACTGCGGGCTGAACTTACGGCGATGCTCCGGCATAAACAGATCCTCTCAGTAGAACCGAGAATCACTGTCCAAGATCTTTAATACACCTCATACCCACTCCGGCCTTTAAAAAATGTCATATCCGGCTTTGTCCGCGAAGTCATCGACACGCCTTGTCATGCAGGCCAGTGCGTGGGCGAGTTTCGCCGTTGAGACAGCGGGCTTCACCGGACGGTGCCGGTAGACGAAGTCTGGATTGAATCCGAGCCACTCACCGGGAACGTAGCTCTTCGCCCTCAGATCGGGCCCCAGGATAACTTCGACGTCGGAGTGATCGAAGAAGCCGGCGTGCTCGGCCTCGACGATTGTCTCCCGTGCGCCTCGTTTCGCGTCGCCTTGATGATCGGGGTCCTCGACAGTGATGAAGTACCGAAGCTGGTTCTCCTGGAACTGCCATCCGATGCCGCGATCTTCGGCCAGCCGGCGCCAGTAAGTGACGAGGCCACCACGGTCACCGCCGACCACGAAAGACTTGGTCTCGCCAAAATGGGCCTGAATGACCTGGGCGAGGCCGCTGAATCGCATGCGTGCGATGGCTCCGTCGAGTCCGCCGCCCGGCAGTTGCGCGACGGCGTCGGCCGCAGAGAACTGCTCATCGAGTGCTTGGGCGGGATCGACTGCCTCGGCCAGTGCAACGAGGCGGTGAGTCAATGCGCGATAGCGCATGAATTGGCCGCTCGTGTGCCCGAGTGAATCGGCATCGATCTGATCGAGCGCACCGGCCAGGTCTCGGTAGTCGACGTGTACCCACGGGCTCGGCAGCCGGAAGGACGGCGACATGAGACTCAGCAGCACGTAACGGGTACCCTTCGCCCCGGCTTCGCCGTGATGGGGTGACCATGGGAACGGGTACGTGGTGTACTTCCTGAGCTGGTCGGGGTAGGGCACCGAGTAGAGCTTGTTCTCTACGACGACCTTTGGACTCGCGCCCACCGGGTCAATTACGACGTCGAGATGGCGGCGTTCTCGCCAGACGCCGATCTGGCTGACACTGTCATAGTGCGCAGCGCCGAGGAGGTCGAGCAATGGCGCGCACGGGATGGGGAAGTGCGCCAGCAGCCACGCGATCGTGTTGGAGTGGAACAATTCCTGCCCCGCCCGGGACTGTGCCCACAGCAGGTCGTTCTCGAAGGCATCGAGCAGGGGAAGGATTCGCTCCAGCAGGCCCGGTTCGGCGGGCCCCTCCCGGACCTGCTCCGCTGGCGTCGCTGAAATTGCGGGAGCCGGATCCGGTCGGATCGCTGCATCTTCGATGAGCGCGTCGAGAGGCAGGTAGCGCACCGGGTTGGCTGACCCATGGCGGAACAGGTGCGTGACGTCACGGCCCACGTATCTGTCGCGGTCCCAGGCCACCACGCCCTTGAAGCCAATACGGTTCTCCAGCCCCTCGACGGGCGAGGGCAGCCACCGTGCTGGCTGATAGACCTCACGTACGATCCCGTCGGCCACCGCCAGAACACGGACCACTCGCTGCGCGTTCGCCGGCGACATCACCCACCAAGCGCGAGTGATGTCATAGAGATCCTCGGCCGAGATGCCCTCATGCCAGCTCTTGTTCAGACGAAGGAGCAACGCGAGGTCGCCTTGAGACATGGCCACAAGGGTAGGGGCATGCGCTGACATCAGATCCGGCGCGTGATTACAGGTGGTCGAGTGACAAGCGGCCACCGTCGCGACCGCATTCCCATCTCAGAACGCCGATGTCGGCGGTTCGGCGCTACCGGTTGGGACGATGTGCCCGATCATCCGTGTCACGGAAGCGGCGACCGTCTGACACTGGGGACACTGTCGTCTGGTGCCGGGATATACGCAGGTCAGCGGATCCCTAGTGCGCCGCCTATGGTTCCGCCACGGGTCATCCCGGCGCCAAAAATTGGCACTTAGTCACTTGATATGGCACTTGGCCTGAGAAATTAAATTCGAAAAGGCTCACTGAAGTGTGGAGCTATGGGGATTCGAACCCCAGACCTCTTCCATGCCATGGACGCCTGTCCCGTCTGAGCGGGTCGCGCTGGGTCGCGTCAGTGCAGTTCAGGCCGGTAGTGCTGTCTGACTGGTGCTGAGTGAATCCGGCGTAATCCGGGGGCCGTTGTCACTTGGTTTGTCACTGGTTTCCCGGGCCTCACCATCGAAGGTGAGGGTTCGGTATGGCAGCTCGAATCGAAGATCAATTCATGACCGCGGAGTTCGGTGGGCGGGTGGTCGCGACCGCGCGGTACAGCCCGGAGGCGGCGGCTGATGGCCAGGGCGCGTGGATCGTGTCTGGTCTCCCCCGCCGCTTGTTCAGCCGGGACCAGGCGATCACGGCGATGGTGCTCGCGGAACGGCTCGCCGCGGGCTACGGCGACGATGATCTGTTCGTCATTGGGTGGCGTGAGGAACTGGGGCTGTGACGGACCGGCTCATCCGGATCACCACGGCGCTCGCGGTGGTGGCGGTGGCGGTCGTCGCCGCGGTCATCTCCTACCAGCACGCGTACGAACTGGTGCGCTCACACGGGGAATTTAGGCGTGACGGCGCGGCTGCTGCCGTTCACGGTGGACGGGCTGATCTGGGCGGCGTCCATGGTGGTACTGGACGCCAGCCGCCGGGGCCAGCGGGTACCACGGCTGGCGGCCTGGAGCCTGGGGGTCGGGATCGTAGCCACGCTCGGGGCCAACCTGGCACACGGGATAGGGCACGGGCCGGTGGGTGCACTGATCAGCGCCTGGCCCGCACTGGCGCTGGTCGGCTCGTTCGAGCTGCTGATGATGCTGATCCGCACCGGGCGCGGCAGACAGGCAGAGGGCACCGAGACCCAGCCGCGGTACCAGGCTGCACCACCACTGGCGCAGGACGCACCACTGGAGCTCTCGGCCGCGCCAACGCTGGAGCAAACAGTTCGTCAGCGCTACGAGGCAGGCCTCAGCCAGCGCGCCATCGCCCGCGAACTCGACATCGACCGCCGCAAGGTCAAACGCATACTCGACCAAGCGGCACGATGTAGCGGATAGACCTGGAACGCAGACACGATACGTTGACTGCACACCCTTAATCCCGTCCGCTCCTTGTCCGTCGTTCTGCGCGTCCGGGGCCCCTCGATTTCCGCCGTTCAAGCCGTGGAAATCGGCTGATCTGCGTGGCCTACTACGAAGCTACGAAACGCCCGCTCATTTAGCCGATGAGCGTGCGCAACGCAAGACCGGGCCCTGACCGGTTCAGCAACGCTGCTCGCCACCCTAGCCAGGGCCCGCGCCGGCTGCACAAGCTGGAAGCCACCAGACCGCGCGCGAGGTCGCGCCGAACGAGCCAGTATTCACCGTCGGCGACAGCCGCGCTCTCTCGTCCCGGAACCCGCAGCCGACACCAAAAGTCGCGCTCTGTAGTTGCTCCCCCACCAAGTGCACCAGGCCCACTTACCGCCGAAGGTCGCACTCTCATGTGTAGGATGCCATGCTGCGGGCTGCTGTGCTCGCCTGTAGAGGTAACGGTCGTTCCTCTACCCAGGACGTCCGCTACACCAGGACGTCCGCCAGCCCCTAATGAGTGCTGACACGGGTGGCCGAGTACGCAAGGAAAGACAAACCAGTTCTGGCCTTGCTTACAAGGGCTGAAGGCTTGGAGGTTAGCCTCCCCAGTGCCATCCTTGGATGTCTTCCATCCGAATTCGCCAGCCCACGATTTTGCTCCCGGCTGCCACGACGTTTTGCATGTGAAGGTACCCAATCGGCCGGCGCTCCGTAACATCGGCGCTACTGTACAGCTCGCGGACGCTGTCGGCCCCAGCGGCGAACTGCTCACTCGCGTCGCCAGCTTCGGTACGGCGCGCTAGCTGGCCCATCGCTTCCCACCACTGTGCCCCGCTGACGAGGTCTCCTGAGATGGAAGCGCCTCCCACCAGTACGGTCACTGGCATTCCCCCGACTTGCCCTTCATCTACGCTTCGGACAAGGGTCGCTAGCTCTGGATCACCTGGCTGTGGTTGACCCCGATCCGCACCGTTGACGGCATCCGTACCTTCCGCACCGTTAGTGGCATTCATCCCCTGCAACCTCCCGCCTCACTTGCCAGTACTACGGAAATCGCCGTCGGGCTTCCGGGAATCTCGCCCTCGCGGTGAACCGCACCTAGCTAGCACAGCCATTTACCAAACGACCGGACGCAAGGCCCTTGGTCAAATTGCATTATCGGTGGCGGTAGCGGCGGCAGCGTGCCGGCGTAAACCGGTACTGGTGCTCCGACGAGAGCCTGCGACGCGTCCACACCCGTACCGTCGGCAAGGGTGCCGTAGGCCGTCGTCCGGTCGACCGCCACTTGTACGGGTAGCCGCAGCCCCATCGGTTTTGTCTCGTTCATCTCGTTCTCCATAAATTTGTGGCCCGTTGCACTCATTGCATGCTCCCGGCAGCGCGGCTGGTGGCTGCCCTGTACGGGTTTGGCGTGGGCCAGTCGCCGCCCGGTGCGGTCCTCCTAGATGACTGGTTGCACGGCCGAACCGCCAAACCGCCATGGGCGGTGGCCTATGCAGGCGGCTATTCGACCTAACCGTGGTCAGAAGTAACCCCGGCCGCGCAGGCATCGCCCGGCAGCGTACCCGGACAGGATCTGACAGACGGCAACTCGGGGGTTGACGCTTTCGGGGAACCAGGCGGGGTCGCCGGGCAATGCGGCCGCCTCCCTGCCGCCTACCGGGTCTTTGACGATCTCCAAGAGAGGCCCGTCTGGAGGGACAGGCTGAGGGACCAAATAGACATCGAGAGGAATTGACCTGTCGACCGTAGCCTGTACCGGCAACTTCAATGGCATATCTACCTTCGCCTTTCCGCTATGCAGCGGGTCTTGTCCCTCCCAGTATTATTCTGCCGCTACGGGAGGAACAAGCTCCTCGTAATCCCCTGCGTCCTCGGAATTGTGGGACGTCCGGAGCCCGATGCAGCGCATGTCTCCATTCGTAGGAGCAAATATTGTGCGTAGACGATGAGGTACCAGTCCCCTGACAGAGCCCTCGGTCGAGCTTGCCTTAGAGCCCTCATGCCTCACAACACGTTCGTCTCGCTACGTCAGCTAGATGACATGCGCCGCATGGGCTACGGATCTGATATCGGCTAGTCTAGTTTAAAGGAGTCCGGCAAGGCCGCCGAGGATCGTTCCCCAGGGGAGAGACCCCAGGATTTGACCCACGTTCTGTGAGGCTTCCACGCCGGTGCCGTCGGCGAGGGCGGCGCCGGTCGTGGACCGGTCGACCGCTGCCTGTACGGGCAGCCGCAGCCCCATGGTTTTCGTGTCGTTCATCTGTTTCTCCTTTCCGTGTGGTTTAGGGCCGTTGTGCCCTGCTAAATGTTGACGCCATACTCCACGGCGTAGCACATCTGCTGCGCTAGCCCAGTGAGGTTGTCGCAGACGGTCTGTGCTGATTCGATACCAGCCGCATTCTCGTAACCTTGGCCGGGCACGAGTTCTCGAGACACCGCCGCTTGGACTGGGAGGCGGAGCCCGGGGGTAGGTTCCATCGTCGATCACCTTCAGTTATCAAGCGGCCCATCGGGCCGAGCCGAGGGATTCCGTCTTTAGGGAAGCCATCAGGATGCGATGAAAAACTGGTGCGTCGGCGCCAGGCTGACGGGCATTTCCGCGCTGACGTCAACCGTGTATTGGATCACGCTCCTGGCCCTGCGATCATTTTCCGGATCGAAGAACGTCACTTGCACGTCCCAGCAGTCCGAGTCCATGCGGCAATAGGGGCTCTTTGAGACGGCGATAGTATCCAGCGTATAAATATCACTTCCGTCCGGCACGTTCTGCCCACTGAGCAGCCCTTGCAGAAGCCCCACTCCCTCTCCGAAGACAAACGCGTTCGTCGCGGCGTAATTCAGGGCTCGATCTGAGGAGGTCTGCCCGAGGTTCCGGAGCTGGTAGTAGACCTTATCCAGGAAGTTGCGGATCGTAAGGCGGAGATAGTCTTCCGCGACGTTGGGTTGCGTCCGCTGTACCTGCGCAACGATCGCGTTCACCAGCGCCGCCTCGTTCCAGGTGGAGAGGCCGCGCGACTGAGCGACCACTACTGGGACGACCTGCCCTGAGAATAGGCGTCTCGTCCTGTTTGTCTGGACCGCGGGTACCGAGACCCGCGAGACGTAGTTGGGATCGCGCGTGGGCAGGGCCTGATTCCTCAGCGCGGATCTGAGTACCTCGTACACGTCCTCGGCATAGGCCGTCTCCGCCTCTATCGCATAGATCGGTGTGGCGTCGAGGTTCAGGGTCCAGATCAGCTTCGTGGAATCCGCCCTATGCGGGGGGTACTCCCCGGCGCGCTCAGGGTCCCCCTCCAGGTAGGTAATCAGCTGGGGGATGTCGTAAGGATTGGGCGCCACCCGGACCGGCGGGTCGCCGCCCAGGTCCACCTGGTGCATGAGCTGCCGAAAGCCGTCCCGGCCAGCATCGGTGCCGAAGTCGAAGCCGATAGAGCCGATAGAGAAGATGAACGATTTCTTGCCGTTTCCTCCGCAGCCGCAGTCTCCTGCCGGGACAACAGCCCCTGACGAAGCCCGGGGGGAAACGCTCGGGTAGGCGGGCGCGGTCGGCGCAGCTGGTACAACCGCCCCAACGGACGCGAGAGGCACCCTTGTTGTCTCCAGGGCTGCAGGCTCCGCTGGAAGTCCGCCGGAAGTGGCTGGCGTGATACTCGTGTCAGGCGTACCGGTATCGGCGTCAGGGGCCGCGGCTTCGTCGGCGCCAGCCGGGGGATCAGAGCCGGCGGCCATCACGCCGGTTTTGGAGGTCTCGGGGGCTTCCATCTCCGCTTCGGCAATCATGGAGCCTACAGCCGGGTATGCAGCCTCGGTGGTGTTGATACTTGCCACTGCTGTCTTTCCTCCCCTCATCACGGAGGCGTACGCTCCGGGAACATTTAGAGTGCCGACAAGATAACGGCGGCACTCCGGGCTGTCGGTCGGCTGGCAGGGAACAGCCGTGTGCAGAAGGGCTTCCCTCACTGCTAGCGGATCGGGTGATCTTCCCTGCAGGACCTGGGCACTCAACAGCAGCGCGGCGACACCGGAGATAATCGGGGTAGCGAAGCTGCTGCCAGTCAAGGACACGGTTCCGCCGCCGGGCGCCGCGCCTTTGATATTCTCGCCAGGCGCAAGAATCCCGTTGGACCTGTAGGCCTCGCCCCAATTGCTTGTCTCGAGCGGTTTGCCGTCAGTGCCCAGCGCGCCCCCGCCGAGCACCGTTGGGACGGCTGCAGGGACGTGCAGGCAGGGGCAGCCGTCATTCCCAACCGCTGCAACAACAAGCACATTGTTGTCCTCGCAGAGGTGCAGCGCCCGCTCGAGCATGCCCTCAGCTTGACCTTCGGGTGCTTGTTGCCCCCCGCTGATGTTGATGATGTGAGCCCCCTCTTGCACGGCCTGCTCGACGGCCCTAGCAAGATCAAGCTGGGAGAGACGCCGTTCATCAAAGTCCCGGAAGACGGGAGCAATCAATCCCCGGCACCGTGGCGCGATGCCGGTGACCAGGCTCCCCGGCTGGCCGAAGATCAAGCTTGCGACGTGGGTACCGTGAACCGACATCGGGCCCTGGTTAGCGGGATCTTGGACCAGCGTGTCGAGGCGCCTGACATTGGCGCCAGCAAAGCAGGAATGGGACAAATCCACAGGCCCATCCAGCACAGCCACGCATATGCTGGGATCGCCAAACATTGCATTCTGTGTAGGCCCGAGACCAATGAGCGCTGCCCTAGGATCCAATGTTCAAACCCCGTCCATTCCCTAGAGAGGTGAGACGCCACTTGTGCTCCATGCGGAGCGGACGCTGTCCGAGACAAATTCCCCTCGATAGAAAGCTCCGAGAATGAGGTACGCCAGCGGATGAAATCATCCATCTGCGAGACGCGCTCGCATAATCCGGGTGACCGTCAAGGAGCCTCTGCTCCCGGCTTCGATTAGCCACGAAACCCGGTCCTTTCCGCTCTTTCGCTCGGGCTATGGACCCGCTGAGCCCATCATCACATTGCGCCGTGACGCGAGCGTGGCGCCAGCGCGACCGCTACGTGTCGGACAGGCCGGGATCGTCCTCACAGGTAAATGAGTCAGCCAGCATTTCCGACACCCAAGCCTGAACCGCCGCGACAACCGCTTCCTGGTCAGCGACGGTCAGGCGCTGGTCAAACCCCTGGGAGGCATCGGTGGTGCGGCGAATCTGCGCTCGGAGCGGCGACGATGACCCGGGCTCTATCCAGGCCCTGATGAGGAATAGTCCAATGCGAGGTTTCGTCACCAGCTGATTGTGATGGCCCGGCCATGACCACAGCGTTACCAACTCTAGCTCTGAAGCCCTTGCATAAGGCGACGCAGCCGTGAAGTTGGCTCGAGGCCAAGTTCCGTGTGTAGCAGCGACCGGTAGCGTGTGAACTGGTGCACCGCCTCCGACTGGTTACCCTCGGCCAAGTAGACTTGGATGAGAGCACCATGGGCGCTTTCTCTGAGCGGCTCCGCCCGCACGGCGGCCCTGGCAGCGTCCGCAGCTTGTCCCCAGCAGCCGACGGCGGTGAGTCGGCCGGCCAACCTCTCCAGCGCATGCAATCGTAGCTGCCGCCAGTCTTCGGCCTTGACCAGCACCCAGTCGTCGTACCAGCCGGGTAGCAAGTCGCTGGACAGGATCGCGATCGCGGCCGAGCTGAGATCGGATTGCTCCGGTGTCACTGCAGGATCCAGCAGCCGCCGTGCCAGCCTCTGTGCGCAGCAGACGTCGACCGTAACATCCTCAGCAAGGCCGAGTTCCAGCTTGCTCACTTGCAGCACCTTCCGACCTGGGCCGTTCATGCGCACCAGCGCTGAGCGCAGGTTAGAACAAGCTTGTGTCTCGGTGGCGTCGGGCCAGAGTGTCCCGGCGACCGCAGTCCGGCTGATCACCCCACCCCGAATTGCCAACAATGCAAGCAGGCGTTGTGATGTTCTTGGAATACTGACCTGCTCGCTCCCGCGGCACCACAGTTGGAACCCGCCGAGCACCAAGACCTTGGAGCTATGATCAACACCCGGCTGAGGCTTAAGACAAGTCATGCCCCCCCCATAGCTGCCGGAGCTAACGGCCTCCCTGACCCCTCACGGAACAGGGCGCATGGTTTCCGGCCGGGGACTGGGTGTGGCTAACGCTTGCTGTTGTTCCCGGCTTCGATTAGCAACGAACCGGTCTTCCCGCTCTTTTCGCTCACGCCCGGGCTAGGCCCGCTCAGCCCATCATCACCATGTGCCGTGACGCGAGCGTGACATCAACGCGACCGCCACGTGCCGGACAGAGATTCACGTCAATTGAAGTGATGTACGGGGTAACCGATCCGGATGTGACTAGCTTGCCGAAGTGCCGCCTAATAAGAAGTAGCCGAGTCCTAATTACCGCGCTCATGCAAGACGCCGGTCGCCGCGAATAGCGGGATTTCGCTTCAGCGCCTACGCGGTCGCGTGAAGCGCTGAGCGACCCGGTTCGCAATGGGCCCGGGCAGGACTGCGATGCTGTCACGCCAGGTAGGCAGCGACGGTGTAGGCGGCGTTGCGGTCCAGGCTGTCGCGGGCGTGGTCGTACCGGCGGGTGGTGCGGGGATCTTTGTGGCCGACGTAGTCCCGCACGTCGCGCAGGGAGGCGCCGCCATCCAGGGCGAAGGTAATCGCCGAATGGCGCAGGCAGTGCGGCGAGAGTTGCTCCCACCCGCTGACCCCGGCGGTGCGGGCCAGGCGGCGCACCAGCTCCCACAGGTGGCCCTGGCGGAGCCTGCCGTCGGCGTGGGTGGCCAGCAGCGGCCCGCTCAGCTGCCACCACTCCCCCGCCCCGGCCCGCTGCGCCCGGGCGGCCGGTAGGCATCCAGGGCCGCTGCGCTCTGATCCATACCCGCCCCCATGCGATCATCTCGATTCAGCGGATCCGACCCCTATAGAACATAGAGCCAGCAGCAAAAAGTTAGGATAAATTATGTGGCCTGATTGTGTCCATCGGCTTAGAGACAGACCGCCTCGGCGGTTGTTCGGTCTCTGCCAGCGACGGAGCGGAGACCCTGACTTAGCTTCGAGCGCAGCCTATGCAGGAGCAAGTCAATTTCCCAGCGCAACTATCCGTTCTCAGTCACTTTAGGTCAGTTAAAGTAGTTGCCGTTTCCCAAATTCGGTTAAAACTGTCGACGTAAGTCGTAGCCATACTTTTGCCTTCCATCACGCGAAGGCCAAAATACAGGCGCATGGGCGGCTGGAGTTCCGTAAACATGTTGGTTGACCAGCAGATTGTCGTCAGCCCAGTAGATCGAGTTGTATAGCGCCGCTTTATGGAGGCGGATTTTGACGTTATCGACCTCGGCTAACGATCTTTAACGGCGTGGGTTATCGGTTGGGCTGACTGGCGCGCTGGGTATGCCGGGTTCATGAGGTATCCCGATGGTGGCGGGCTGGATGCTGGAGAGCGGGCCCGCCGGGAGCAGGTGCGGCTGGCGGCCGCGGAGTTAATCGAGGCGGGGGCCAGTGACCGGGAGCTGGCCCGGTACTTCCGGGTGTCGCGGATGTCGGCGAACCGGTGGCGGCGGGCGCTGGCCGCTGGGGGCCGGGCCGCGCTGGCGTCGCGGGGTGCGGGCGGGGCGAAGTGCAAGCTCACCTCTTCCCAGCTGCGGGAGCTGGAGGCGGTGCTGGACGCCGGGCCGGCCGTGTCGGGTGGGATGAGGATCAGTGCTGGACGCTGGCGCGGATCACCGAGGTGGTGCGGCGCCGGTTCGGGGTGGACTACACGCTGGCCGGGATGGATCTGCTGCTGCACCGGATCGGGTGGAGTGTGCAGGTCCCCGCGCGGCGGGCGGCCGAGCGTGATGAGGCGCGGATCGCTGCCTGGCGGGAGGACAGGTGGCCGGTGGTAAAAGGACCGCGGCGGACCTGGGCGGCTGGGTCGTCTTCGAAGACGAATCTGGCCAGGGCCTGAGGCCGCCCAAAGGACGGACCTGGGGACGGCGCGGCCAGACCCCGGTGGTGACGGTGACCGGCGGCAGCAACAAGCGCGTGTCGCTGGCCGCGCTGATCGCGATAAAGCCCGGGTGCCGGCCCCGGCTGATCCACCGCGTCCACCACAGCCGCCGCCGTGGCAAGGATCAGCGCAAGGGGTTCACCGAGACGGACTACGCCCGGCTGCTAGACGCCGCGCACCAGCAGCTCAGCGGGCCCATTGTGCTCATCTGGGACAACCTGAATTCGCACGTCAGCGCCGCGATGACCGAGCTGATCGCGGCCCGGGACTGGCTGACCGTCTGCCAGCTGCCGCCGTATGCCCATGAGCTCAACCCGGTCGAACTGGTGTGGTCCCAGCTCAAACGCTCCCTGGCCAGCCTGGCCAAACGCGACCTTCCCAGCTGACCGCCCTGGTGAAAACCCGCCTGAAACGAATGCAGTACCGGCCCGCGCTCCTCGAAGGCTTCCTCGCCAGCACCCGCCTGGACCTCACACCCTTCTGTAACCCCCACCATTAGAGATCGTTAGCGGACTCAACAGTGTCAGTGCGTTACGAACCTTGGCAGGCATGGCATCGCCAATGCCTTCCTCATGACCTCGCTGGACGACGTGTTCGCTACCAGGGTCACCGAGCGAGATCCTAACCGTGACGCCGCCGCGGCCCCTCTGGGCAAGAATGGCCATGATGTCGGCGTCTTCGGACAGGAAGAGAGCACTGTAGGCGAGAATGCCTACTTCGTGCTCGGCCGACTCGAAAACCGGGCCCAGGTCTCGCGGGTCACAGCCCAGCGATGCGGATAGATCGCGCCCATCTCTTCCGGCCGGGAACCCGCAGCGAGTGGTCCTCCGGCTCCGGGCCATAGGTTGGCCTCGTCCGCATCCAGCAGGTCGGCCAGCGCCAACCGGTTGCTCGTGTAGGGGGCGCGGCCGTTCAGCCAGCGCCTGACGGTCTTGGGTCCGCCAGCCAGGCCAGCATTCGACCGGGTCAGCCGTCAAATTTGCTGAACTTGAGAGGCGGCCTCCGGAGCCGTGTGCGCAGAATTGAGTCCTGTTGGGAGGGCTCCTGGTTCGGGGTAAAAACGCCGGTCGGCCACCAACGCGAACCAGTCATTCAGGTCCGCGATCTATCCATCGAGGTTGTCATCGTGCGGCTCCGCGCTGACGGCAGGAAGGAAGTGCCCCATCTTCCGTGGCACGGAAGCGGCCATCGTCTGGCACTAGGCATGTGCGAGCCATATGCGCAGGTCAGCAGATCCCTGGTGTGCCGCCTATAGTCCCGCCACGGGGTCATGCCATCACCGAACATCGGCACTTAGTCACTGGAAACGGCACTTGGCCTGAGAAGTTATATTCGAAAAGACTCACTTAAGTGTGGAGCTATGGGGATTCGAACCCCAGACCTCTTCCATGCCATGGACGCTTTTATCGTCTGAGCGGGTCGCGCTAGGTCGCGTCAGTGCAGTTCAGAGCCGTAGCGCTGTCTGGCTCGTACTGATGCAGTCCGGTGTCGACCGGGGGCGTTGTCACTTGGTTTGTCACTGGTTTTCCGGACCTCACCATCGAAGCTGAAGCGACAAAGCTCCGCAGCGCGGTGGAAGCTGCTGATCGTCCCGGTTGCCGTCGTGGCGGCCGGCCTGGCGATTGCACTGCCAGCCAGCATGGCCAGCACTCACCACACGGCGAGCCCGGTCGCGGCGCAGCCGGGTCGGGCGGAGCACAACATTTCCGGGGCAGTCACGCAGGCCACGGCCAATCCCGCCGCCCACCGGGCGACACCACCCAGCGCTGGCTGCCATGTCGCCTACAGTTCCACCGACTGGCCGGGCCAGTTCACGGCCAAGGTCACAATCACCAACCGGGGCACGACGAGGATCAACCACTGGAGGCTAACGTTCACGTTCCCCGGTGACGAGGCGATCAGAAGCGCCTGGAATGCCACCTTCACTCAGACCGGCGCCCATGTGTCCGCGATGAACACGAATTACGACAACACCATCGCGCCAGGCGCCAGCCAGCCGCTTGGCTTCCTGGGCGCCTGGACGTCCAACGACACGGCCCCCACCGGCTTCAGCGTCAACGGCACGGCCTGTAACTGACCACCTGACGGCGGCTTGTCAGCACCGGCAGCGAACCGCTCAAAGAGACCGCGGTAGCCAGATCACGTACTCAGCTCTTGGCCAGCTGCCGATGGCGCCCCGCCGTCACGGCCCCTTGTAGCCGTGGTAAGTCCCCTTGCAGCATCGGTGAAAGCCGACGGGGACTGTTTCAAGATCGGCTCTGTCGCACTTTCGGTGGTGACAACAGGCCGTTCTCCGTCACGGTGAGTTAGATGTGACGGATGTGCCTTGTGAGTACGGTGCTCTCCAGGTTGTCGGCGCTGGTCATCGAAGATGTCCGGGACGCCGGTGAGGTGATCTGTGTCCGGGCGCGGACCCGGGACCAGCCGGTGGCGTGCCCGGGCTGCGGTATGCAGACTGCCCGGGTGCACGGCTATCACGAGCGGGCAGCGGCGGACGTGCCCGTGGATGGCCGCCGGGTGCTGGTCATGGTCCGGGCCCGCCGGATGCGCTGCCCGGTCCTGACCTGCCCGCGGCAGACCTTCCGCGAGCAGGTCCCGGGTGTCCTGGACCGCTACCAGCGGCGCACCTGCCGGCTAAACAGGCAGGTCAGCGCGGTCGTCCGGGAATTAGCAGGCCGGGCCGGGGCCCGGGTACTGGCCGCGCTGGGCACGGCGGTGTCCCGGCATACCGCGCTGCGGGCCCTGCTGGCGATTCCGCTGCCGCCGGCGGCGGTGCCGCCGGTGCTGGGCATCGACGACTTCGCGTTGCGGCGCAGCCGTCGCTACGCCACCGTGCTCATCAACGCCGCGACCGGCCAGCGGATCGACGTGCTGCCCGGTCGCACCGCCGATGTCGTGGAGGCCTGGCTGCGCGAGCGCCCTGGCATCCAGATCGTGTGCCGCGACGGCTCCGGCGCCTACGGTGAGGCGGTCCGCCGCGCGCTGCCCGCCGCGGTGCAGGCCGGTGACCGCTGGCACCTGTGGCACCTGCTGGCCGAGGCCGTCCTGAAGGAGGTCGCTGCGCACAGCTCCTGCTGGGCGGCTGCCGGCCCGCCACGCACAGAAGGCAAGCAGGCCCAGACCACGGCCGAGCGGTGGCGCCAGGTCCACAACCTCACCGACAGGGGCACCGGCCTGCTGGAATGCTCCCGGCGGCTGGGCCTGTCGCTGAACCCGGTCAAGCGCTACGCCCGCGCCGCTGAGCCCGGGCGGATGATCCGCGCACCCAAATACCGGGCCACGCTGGTGGACCCCTACCGCGACCACCTGCGCGCCCGCCGCGCCGACGACCCCGCCGTCCCGGTCGCCCAGCTACTGCGGGAGATCAGGGAACTGGGCTACCCGGGCAGCTCCAACCTGCTCGTCCGCTACATCACCCAGGGCCGGGTCGAAGCAGACCGGCCACACCTGTCACCCCGCCGCGTGGCCCGGCTCCTGCTCACCCGGCCCGCCGGCCTGACCGGCCGCCAGAGCATGCTCCTGGCCACCCTGACCGCCGCTTGCCCCGAGATGACCGCCCTGGCTGGCCTCGTCGGCTCGTTCGCCGCCCTGCTGGCTCCCGATCCGGGTAACGACCGCCTCCTGCAGCGGTCGATCGCCACCGCACGCGCGGCCGATCTGCCTTACCTGCACGCCTTCTGCAACGGCCTGGACCTGGACCTTCAGGCCGCCACCGCCGCCCTCACCCTGCCCCATCACAACGGCCGGACCGAGGGCGTGAACACGAAAACGAAGATGATCAAACGGCAGATGGATGGGCCGCGCCGGCTTCACGCTCCTCCGCCACCGGATCCTGCTTGGCTAAGACCACACTCCGTCACCACCGAAAGTGCGACAGAGCCTCAAGATCGGTGTTTCCGGCCCGGTCACGTCGGCCTTGATGGGCCGGCGGAGAGGTGCCGTGATGACCGCGACACTGGATGCTGTGACGAGGAAGAGCAAGCGGGAGCCGACTGCTGAGGAGCGGGCGGCGGAGGAGATGGTGGCCCGGGCCCGGGAGCAGGCTTGTCGCTGACCGGGCCGGAGCAGCTGCTGAAGCAGCTGACCAAGCAGCCTCGCTTCGCCTGCTCACGCTGACGAGGAAAGGCGAGTACGAACATTGGGCACTTTCGAGCGGCTAACGGTTCGCCGGGAACGTCCTAACTCTCAACGTGGCGGCATGATGGTGTGTGCGTCCCTGTAAGGGACGGCTGTCCGATGACGAGCGCTCTGTCCTGCTGTCTGAATTGCTCCTCCGGCACCCTGAACTGGGTCTCCGAGGCGGCTGGATCGCCCACCTACACAAGCTCGCCGACGGACTGCGCGCCGCGGGCAACGCTCGGGTAAGCGGCCAGATCAAGGCCGCCGTCGTGGACAAGCTCAGGGACCTGCACAGCCATCTCGACTAGGGCATTACCCCGAAGACCGGCTACGCCCATCAAGGAGGTGTCCTGACTTCTCGGGATTGCCGACTGGGAAGCACGGCTGCCGCGGCGCGGTCGGCGGTCGGCGCTGAACTGAGGACAACGGCGAGTTGGTGCCGGGAGGTGATACCGGTCTTGGCGTAGATGTTGCCCAGGTGGTACTCGATGGCCTTGGTGCTGACGTACAGTTCGGCGGCGGCTTCCCGGTTGGAAAGGCCTCGGGCGACGAGGCGGGCGACTACCTGCTCCTTGGCGGTCAGGCTGTTGGGGTTGGCCGGGGCTGGTGTGCCCGAGATGGACACGCCGCAGGCGGACAGCTCAGTGCCGCAGGCATCGAGGAAGGGCCTGGCGCCTAGTTCGGACAGGATCTGATAGGCGGTGCGCAGCAGCCGGATGGCCTCGCGGCGGTTGCCGCCGGCCCGCAGCAGGCGGGCGTAGTCCATGGCCAGGAGGGCATGCTGGAGGCAGGTGCCGCTTTGCTCCGCGGCGACGATGCCGACGCCGAAACGCGCCCGGGCCGCTCCGGGCTCCGCGCGGGCCAGGGCCAGGCCAGCGCGGAGGCGGTGAACGGCCAGGACCGTAGCGGGCGGGGGAGCTGATGTCGCTTCCACCTCGTCCAGCACCTGGGCAGCCTGGTCCAGGCGACCGGCGCCAAGAAGAGCCTCGGCCTGGTGGAGCCGCCAGGTGAAGGGGTCAAAGTTGCGCGTCAGTGCGGCCAGGTTGGGTTGGCGCAGCGGCGCCAGGGCGTCGAGAACGGCCTGCCAGTTGCCCTGCGCCCAGGCCAGGGTGGCTTCAGCCACGCTGAGGGCGGCCAGCTGGCCCGGCACGTCGATATGGCGGGTGGCTTGCCGGGCGGCCGCGACGTGCTTGGTGGCGAACTCCCACTCGCCGCGCGCAGAGTAGATGTCAATGGCTACCTTGTGCGCCTGCGCAAGGAACCAGAAGTGGCCGAGGTCGCGGGCGAGTGAGACCGCGAGCTCGGCGTGCGTCGCGGCATTGTCCCATTCTCCCAGTCCGTAGTCTGCCTGGGCCAGCGCCGCGTAGGCATCGGGAAGGCTGCGCAGCGGCGCGCCAGCCCGAGCCCACCGCACGGCCGCCTCCAAGTCCCGGCTGGCGCCGGCGTAGTCCCCGATGCTGGCCTTCAGAGCTCCCCGTGTCGTCACCAACTCCGGTTCGTACGGGCCAGGGCTGATTCGGCCCGGTGACAACGGAGCCAGCATGGCCAGCGCGTCGGCCGTGCGATCGGCCATGGCCAGCGCGGTGGCGAGCACCTGCCGCGCGGTCAGCCTCGTCGTGGGATCGTTCCCGGTGGTCACGAGGGCGCGGTTTGCCCAGTCCACAGCCTCGGGCCCACGTCCCTGCATACTGCATAGGAAGGCCAGCGCCGCCGCCACCCGCCCGGACAGAGCCGAGCCACGGCGCAGCTGCGGGTCCGCGGCCAGGTGCTCCAGCTGGGCCACTGCTTCGCCCAGCTGCCCGGCCGTCGCTGTCAGCACCCCCATGATCAAACGCTTGTGCGGACCATCCCGGCACAAACGCACCGCTTTTACATGATCGCGCGCGCTGGCTTCCCCGGCGACAAGCAGCAGCTCGACCGCTCTCAGCAGGCGTTCCTCGCTGGCAGCCAGGTCCGGGCTGAGCTTGGCCGCGGAAAGCAAATGCTGGGCCGCCTCAGGCAGCTCACCGGCGGCGATCTCGGTGTCCGCCAAGGCCGCCAACTCGGCGGCCAGCTCGTCATCGGCACCATGGGTGGCTGCCACCCGGTGAAAAAGGGCCTCCCGGCCGGCCAGCAGGCCAGCCGCGGCCAGATGCAGATGACGCCGGCGCCCGAGCGAAAGGTCGCCATAGATCGCCGCCCGGATCAGCGGATGGGAGAAGGTGATCTCGCCGGTGCCGGCGCGCATCGCCGGGGTCATCAGGTCAGCAGCGCAAGCCTCGTCGAAGGCGGCCACGGGGTCGCCGATCCCGGCGGCGGCGGCCACGACGGGCAAGGAGGAACGGACGCCGACGACACTCGCCGCGGCCAGAAGATCCTGGGCGGAATGCGACAACTGGGCCACCCGCGTAAGCACGATGGCGGCGTACGATTGCGGAGCCGGCAGCTCCCTGGACTGGTCAGCCAGCGCGCTGGCCGGCAACTCCTCCAGTAGCGCCCGGACGTACAGCGGGTTGCCGCCGGTGTGCTCGCACAGCCGCTCCCGGGCGGCGAGAGCCAGGTCCACGCCCAGCAGAGCCCTTGCCAGCGGCTGCAGATCCTGCTGGGTCAATCCGTGTAGGCAAAGGCGCCCTGCTCGCTCGGCCAGCAGCCGCGACCAGCTATCCCCCAGCCTGGCCAGGCTATGGGTCCGGCTGGCCAGCAAGACCAGGATGCTGTCCCGGCGCAGCCGCCGCAAGGCGAACAGCAGCGCCCGGGCAGAAGGCAGATCGGCCCACTGCAAGTCGTCAACGACGACCACCGCGGTCCCTTTTTGCTGCAACGCGCCGAACATGTCCAGCAGCGCCGCGCCGACCGCGAAACCGCCTGCTGCTGACGCGCCGGGGGTCGGTGGCGGACGGTCAACCCCCAGTCCGGCGGGCACCGCGGCCCACAACTGCTCGGCAACGCCGTAATCAAGCGACATCTCGGCCTCGTCGCCGCTGGCCCACACCACCTCAAGATCTGACGCCTCAGCCACGAACCGGTGCAGCAGCCGTGTCTTTCCGATGCCGGGCTCCCCCTCCACCGCAACAATCGCCGGCCGACCGGCCCGCGCCTCGCACACCGCGCGGTGCAGCATGGCCAGTTCGGCACCGCGGCCAACAAAATCATCCCCGGTGCCCTGGCTAGCCATCCGGGCCTCCCGGCGTCCCCCGACCCTCATCCCCCTCCAGGCCGCCACGCAGATTGAGGTCAGCGACCGCGCTCGGGCGTAGTTACTCCCGCGGCCGTCCTGACCAGCGAACTCCCGCCCGGCACGGTTATCAAGAGGATCAGGGCCATGACTTCCGTCATTGCTGACGACTTGGCCGGCGGGGTTCTGCACGCCTTCCCCGTAGGCCGCAAGCGGTGGCAACAGTCACAGTGGTGGCCGGCCACGAAGACGGGCCCAGCGGAGCCAGCGCCGCTGTCCGCGTAGCGAACACTAGGGGATTTCTTAGGAGCATCCCTAGGGAAGGCCGGCGCCACCGGTGCCAGCCTGGCTTTACGTCCCGGGCAGGCGGAAAGGAAGCAAGTACCGATGCGCCTTGTCATGCAGCTCGAGCGGGACACCGATGGGCGGCTCTGCGGGCAGATCACCCGCGAAGGCGCCCTCACCTCGCTTGACTTCTCCGGGACGCTGGAAATGCTCAAGGTCCTGGAAGATTTGGTTTCAGCCGGTGACCGTAGGGGGACGGAGCTGTGAATTCGCTGCTGGAACGCATCGCCGGTGTCGCGGCCCGAAGGCACTGGGTTTTCATCATCGCATGGGTCATTATTCTAGGCGGGCTGCTCGCCGCCAAGAATGCGGTCGGCGGCGAGTACGTCAACAACTACACGATCTCCGGCAGCGGCTCCGCGAACGGCCTGAACGTGCTGAACAGCACCTTCCCGCAGCAGGGCGGGTACGCCGGGCAGATCGTCTTTCACGCCACCAAGGGCACGCTCACGGACCAGCAGTCGGCGGTCAGCCAGTCGGTCAGCAACGTCTCCAAGCTCCCGGACGTCATCAAGGCGGTCAGCCCGTTCGCCTCGCCCAATACCGGCGCCGTGTCCAAGGACGGCACGATCGCGTACGCCAGCGTCTCCTGGAACGTCAACCCGGACTCGCTGGAGACCTCATACCTGGACAAGCTGAATAACGCGGTGGCCCCCGCCACCAAGGCCGGCCTGCAGGTCGCGTACGGCGCGGGCGCGGGGGAAATCGGCCAGAAAACCAGCGACACCAAATCCGAAGTCATCGGGCTGGCCTGCGCGCTGGTGCTGCTGCTGATCATGTTCTGGTCGCTCGTGGCGGCCGCGATCCCGCTGGTGGCGGCCATCTTCAGCGTGCTGGCCGGGCTCGCGCTGCTCGCGCTGGTCGCCCGGGTGGTCACGGTCCCGACCACCGGGCCGACCATCGCCACGCTGCTGGGTCTGGGCGTGGCGGTGGACTACGGGCTGTTCATGGTGGCCAGGCACCGGGAGCAGGTGGACAGCGGGATGGGCGTGCTGGCCTCGGTGCGGCGAGCCGCGGGCACCTCCGGGGCCGCGATCGTCGTGGCCGGCAGCACGGTGGCGGTCTCCGTGCTGGGCCTGTACATCTCCGGAGTAAGTTTCGTCGGCGCGCTCGGCCTGGCCGCGGCCCTGGTCGTGGTGGTCACGATGATCTCGGCGCTGACCTTGGTGCCCGCCTTTATGGGGACCGTAAAGGAGGGCGTACGGGCCCTGACGGCGCGTGTCCATGCCCGCAAGAAAGGGCTGTCCGCGCAGCAGCAGGCCGCGGCCACCGCCGAGGCCACGCACGAGCAGCACGAGCACAGCGCGTTCGCCCGCTGGGGCCGGATGGTAAGCGCCCATCCCTGGCCGTGGGGGGTGGGCAGCGTGGCGGTGCTGGTCGTGCTGGCGATTCCGCTGTTCTCGATCACGATGGGCCAGCCGGACAACGGGACCAACCCCACCTCTGACTCCAGCCGACAGGCCTACGACCTGATCTCCCAGGGCTTCGGGGTGGGCGTGAACGGGCCGCTGACCGTCGTGGTCAAGCTGCCGGACCAGTCCAGCTCGGCGAACAGCTCGCTGCTGTCCACCATGCAGTCGGATGTCTCCAAGACAGCCGGCGTCGCGTCGGTCACCCCAGCAGCGGTGAACTCGGCCGGTACGACGGCGGTGTTCAACGCCATCCCGACAACCCGGCCGCAGGCCACACAGACCACGGCGCTGGTGAACACGCTGCGCGATACGGTGCTGCCCAAGGAGCACGCGACCAGCTACGTCACCGGCACCACGGCCGGGGGCGTCGACTTCACCAACCGGATCGCCAGCCGACTGCCGTGGCTGATCCTCGCCGTGGTTGCGCTCTCGTTCATCCTGCTCACCACGGCGTTCCGGTCGGTGGTTATCGCGGCCAAGGCCGCCGTCTTGAACATCTTGTCGATCGGCGCGGCCTACGGCGTCATCGTCGCGATCTTCGAGTGGGGCTGGGCGAAGAGCGCGATCGGCCTGCAATCGACGCTGCCGATTCCCGCGTACGTGCCGATGCTGGTGTTCTGCATCGTGTTCGGCCTGTCGATGGACTATGAGGTGTTCCTGCTGTCCCGGGTGCACGAGGCCTGGCTGGCCACCAGAGATGCGCACCGTGCCGTCGCCATCGGCATCGGCGCCAGCGCCCGGGTCATCACGACCGCGGCCCTCATCATGATCGTGGTGTTCACCAGCTTCGTGATCAACCCCAATCCGACGGTGAAGATGCTCGCCATCGGGATGGCGTTCGCCGTGCTGATCGACGCGTCGCTGGTCCGGATGTGCCTGGTGCCCTCGATCATGACTCTGCTCGGGTCGCACGCCTGGTGGATGCCCCGCTGGATGGAGCCGGTCGTGCCGCAACTGCACCTGGAAGGCAGCCCGGAGGCAGTGGCATCGCCCGAGCCCGCGCTCGCCGGCACCGCCGGCCACCCGGCCGAGCCGCCTGGCGGGGCCTCCTCCCGGCCAGGACCAGGCCCGGACGACGCACCCAAACCCTGACCGGGCCGGCAGTTTCTCCAACTTAACGCCAGACGGTAGCGGCCGAGCAGGCATGCAGAATCAGATAACATGACGAATGGCCAGCGGTGCAGCGAACTGCCCGGGCGGACGGCTCCTCGTGTCAGGCCGCCCGCGGGCCGCGCCATCCGCCGGGAACCATGCGGGCAAGCATGAAGGCGGCCGGCCCGCCAGGCGGGCAGCGGGTGCGGCGGGCAGCTGAGTGGGGCAGGACGAAGTACGCCGGGTCCGTGGCTGAAGACCTGTGGCGCCGTCTAAACGCGATGGATTTCATCAACCAGGGCATGCTGTTCGCCGCCACACTGCTGTTGTGCTTCTTCCCGTTCCTCATCGTCGCCAGCGCGCAGGCCGGCCGGTCGGTGGTGACGACGCTGGCCCGGGACACTGGCCTTGACGGCCAGGCCGCGGCCGCCGTCGGTCACCTGTTTGCCCCGTCGGCGGCTACCGCCAGCGCGGTCGTCGGCACTGCATCGATGGTGTTCTTCGTGCTGGGCGGGATCGCCGCGGCCACCGCGCTCCAGGAGGTGTATGAGCGGGCTTTCGAGGTACCGCACCGGGGTATGAAAGACATCCCGCGCCGACTGGCGTGGCTGGCCGTGCTGATTGGCACCTCACTGCTGACGGGCTGGGCCGGACCCGGACTGCGCCACGCCGGCGGGCCGGTGCTGCTCGCTGCCGCTGGCCTGGTCTGGGCCACGGGTTTTTGGTGGCTCACGATGTGGATCCTGCTGGGAGGGCAGAGCTCCGGGCGGAGGCTGCTTTCGGCCGCCTGCGCCACGGGCGTGTTGTACGTGGCTATGGAGGTGGTCTTTTCACTCGTCTTCTCCGCCATGGTGATATCCGATGACAATAAGTACGACCCGATCGGGGTCATCTTCGCCCTGCTGTCCTACCTGATCGCCATCGGCGTCGTGGTCATCCTGGGCGCGGTCGTGGGTCTTGTCTGGCAAGAACGCTGGTCCGGCAAGACCAGGGCCCGTCATTTACCGCTGCGCGCAGGAAACTGCGCGGCGGGCCTGTTGGCCGACAGCACCAGCGGCGCCCCACAATCGGTTGGCCTGAGGAGCAGAATGCCGCGGGTAGATCAGCAGGGGCAGGACCGGCATGGCCCCTTTGACCGACTCGGCGGTCAGCACCATAAGCAGGTGCTCCAGCTGCTCGGCCAGCAGCTGAGCGAACATTCCTTCGGTCACCAGGTAGCCGCACCAGCTCGACACAGCGGTCAAGCTGTGAGTAGTCCTGTGTCAAGCTGCCGCCGTTTTTTGCGCGGCGAGGACGCGCTGGAGGGCTTTGTGGCGGGCCGGGTCGTAGGCGGTGCCGTCCTGCCAGCAGTGCCAGATGACGTAGAGCCAGGCGCGGGCCACGATGCGGACGGCGTGGGGGTGGTCCTTGCCGCGGGCGACGGCGTCGTCGTAGAGACGTGCCGCCCAGGGGCTGGCGCGCCGCGAGTCGCCGGCGAAGTCGCAGACGGCGTCGCGGAGCTGCTTGTCGGCGGACCAGCGGAAGGTGACGACCCTGGTCTTGCCGGACTGGCGGGTCGAGGGTGCCACGCCGGCGGCGCAGATCAGCGACTCGGGCGTGGGAAAGCGGCCGCGGCAGTCGCCGATCTCGGCGAGCAGCCGGGCGGCGCGGACGGTTCCCGAGCGGGGCAGGGAGGTGAAGACGTGCTCGTCGGCGTGCTGGGCGAGCTGGCCGGCGATCAGGGCTTCCAGGGCCTTGACCTGGGTGACCAGGCTCGCCAGGACGGCGAGCAGGGCGCGGGTGACGTGCGCCTGGGCGGCTCCGCTGTCGCCGGCCGCGCCCCGCGGCGCAGCGGCCAGCTTCGCGTGCAGGGCTTGCGGGGTCTGCCGGCCGCTGTAGCGCTGGCTCTTGAGCCAGGCGGCCGTGCGCCGCGGCGTGAGCCAGCCGGCGCGGTCCTGGCAGTCGAAGCGGGCCAGGAACGCCAGGCTGACCGGGGAGTCGAGCTCGGCGAACAGGCCGACGGCGCCGGGGAAGCAGTTCTGCAGGTGGGCGCGGAGCTGGTTGCAGGCCGCGACACGGTGAGCGACCAGGCCGCGGCGGGCGCGGACGGCCGAGCGCAGCGTGACGGTGGCCGGGCTGCCCGGTTCCAGGGGCCGCAGCCGGGCCCGGTCGGTGCGCAGGGTGTCGGCCAGGACGTAGGCGTCGAACCGGTCGTCTTTGTTGCCGGCCGACCCGTAACGCGAGCGCAGGTTCTTCACCTGGTTCGGGGTGATCACCACCGTGGTGATCCCGGCCTCCAGCAGCGCGCCGACGACCGGGCCGTCGCCCCGCTCGATCGCGGCCTCGGCCACCCTTGCCTTACGCAGGCGGCTGACCAGGTCCGCGAGCCCGGCCGCGCTGTGCGGCACGGTGAACCGCACTGTCGCCTGGCCGGCGGCGTCAACGACGCAGACGGCATGGTCCGTGCTCGCCCAGTCGATGCCGGCGGTCACGCCGCCGCCCGGCGCGGCGGGCAGTGCCTTGCGGGCATACTTCATTACAGCCTCCTCGCTGCTAGCCCAGTGGGGAGGCACCCTCTTGCCTGGTGCCGGGACGCGGCTGCCTGTCCGCTCATTGACCGGCGCTCGGCGGCGCAAAGCCCTGTCGACGGTCAGCGCGTCCCGGGTAACCGCCAGATCCCGCAGAACTCACAGTGGCCATCACCATGTCGAGCGAGCGGGGCGGTGACCCGGCGGCACCTCGGGTGCATCAGCAGTCACTCAACTACTGACACAACAAGGGTGCACCAATGAGCAAAGGTGCGCTGTGCATGGTTAAAACCGGATGCTTTTGGCAAGCAGGCAGGTCAGCGGTTGGCGTCCGTGAGGGACCGGTCCGCGTCGGCGGTGGGCATGGCCTGCGGGCTGACAGGATCGGCGAGCACCGGCGGTGCAGCGAAATGCCGCCGCGCGGCATCGCCAGCGGCAGTGCTATCTCCGTGCAAGGCATCACCGCTGCCTGCCACCGTAGGCCATCGACGCTTGCGTTCACCGCTGTCCTTTGAGCGCCCGGTGTCCAGACCGGAGCGTGCGACGCGAGAACGAACTGGTACCCGCGCGAGCGGCTGCGGCTGCAGGTTAGCTGGTTGCCTGGGCGAAGCTGGGTGCCGCGCCGGACCGGCGGGTTGTCCGGTGCCGGTGAGTGCCGCTCCGCCAGCGGACAGGGCGGCCGGCAACTCACCGGTTGTCCTCGGCCCCGGGCGGGCGCGTAGCCAAGCCGGCGTCGTCGGGAACGACTGCAACGGCGACGGCCATGAGCAAGGAGAGGGCAAGAAGTTCCCGGAACGGGCCTTCAGCCTGGTAGGCCGCGAAGAACTCGGTGCCGGCGATGAAGCCGAGCCAGACCATGATGTTCCACCCGAGCGCGATCCAGGCCTCGCGGGCACCCGTGCCGTGGCCGCCGAACTTGCGCAGCGCATTGCAGAACAAGAACGCGCCGGCGGTCTCGGCCAGTGCGGCGGCCAGGACCGCCGCCTGGTCGAACCAGGCCGGCCACGCGTAGATCTTGGTTACTGAGCTGATGTAGCTGACATTGCCCGAATTCAGGAACGTCCAGTGGTACCCGCCCACGGAGACGATGAAGCTGACGATGTTCGTGACCGCGACGAACGTGAAGTACACCGCGCCGATCCCCAGCACGAGCTGCTTGACCCAGACGCCCGGCCGGGCCAGCACGCGGGAGCGGGTACGGGACAGAGCCATCATGACCTCCGGAACGCCGGTAGACGATGTGACAATCCCGCAGGCACACTGCAAGATCATCGGCGCCATCATCATCCCAGCATGCCGTCCGCGCACCGTGGCCCGGCACATGATGACCGGACCTAACGATCTTGAATTGCGGGGGTTACTAGCCTGGTGACGGCCGGCCTGGTCTGCGGTATGCCGGGAGGATGAGGTATCCCGATGGTGGCGGGCTGGATGCGGCTGAGCGGGCCCGCCGGGAGCAGATGCGGCTGAAGGCCGCGGGGTTAATCGAGGCGAGGGCCAGCGACCGGGAGATAGCGAAGTACTTCCGGGTGTCGCGGATGTCGGCGAACCGGTGGCGGCGGGCGCTGGCGGCCGGCGGCCGGGCGGCACTGGCCTCCAAAGGCGCGGGCGGGGCGAAATGTAAGCTCACTGCCGCTCAGCTGCGGGAGCTGGCCGCGCTGCTGGACGCCGGGCCGGCGGCCTGGGGGTGGGATGAGGATCAGTGCTGGACGCTGGCGCGGATCACCGAGGTCGTGCACCGCCGGTTCGGGGTGGACTGCACGCTGGCGGGGATGGATTTGCTGCTGCACCGGATCAGCTGGAGTGTGCAGGTCCCGGCCCGGCAGGCCGCCGAACGGGACGAGGTCCAGATCGCCAGGTGCCGGGAGGACACCTGGCCCGTGATAAAAGAACCGCGGCGGACCTGGCGCCTGGCTGTGTTTCGAAGACGAATCTGGCAGGGTTTAAGGCCGCCGAAGGGCCGCACGTGGGGACGGCGCGGCCACACCCCGCAATATTCCTTCCCTGCGTTCGATTCCTTCCCTGCGTTCGCACGACGTACTCTCTCAGTAGCCGTGTTGAGGTTGTCGCTGAGGCGATGTCTGGGGCGTCTGCCGTGGCACTTCCACCAGTAGGGTCTGTGGTCGTGTCCGCGAAAGGCCAGGGGCGGGCAATCGCCGTCGTGAAGGTCTCTCACCTGCACTTGAACGACAGCGCCTCACGGCGCAAGCTTGATGTTCTGACACTCCGGTTCATGCCGGCAGGGGGCGCGACACGGGAAGCTCCCCCGGGGCAGGCGAACCTAGCCAGAACTGCCCGGACTACTTAATGTCGTCAGGAATAGCTAGGTCGTTCAGTGGAGCGCAGCCATGACGACGGCGACGAGGAACAGCAACACGCGTGTGGTCTTGTGGTCCATGACCCTGGCCAATGCGATGATCCTGGTCGATCAGACGGCGGTGCCGCTAGCGCTTCCTAATATCATGCGGGACTTCGGCGTCGGGTCTCAGCAGGTGCAGTGGGTCCTGAACGCCAGCCTTCCCCCGCTTGCGGGCCTGCTGGTGCTGGGTGGGCGCCTCGGGGACATGTTCGGGCGCAGGCGCATCTTCATCATCGGCGCGGCCGTGTTTACGGGCGCCTCGGCGATCGGCGCCCTGGCGCCGGTGTTCCCGGTGCTCCTGGCCTGCCGCATGCTGCAAGGGTCGGGCGAGGCGCTGATACTGCCGAACACGGTGGCGATCGTGGCAGCGGCCTTCCCGGACGAGGAACGAGGTCGGGCGCTCGGGCTCATGGGCGGCGTGTCCGCCGTTGCCGGAGCACTTGGACCCACCGTTGGCGGGGCCCTGGCCGCGGCCTGGAGTTGGCGGGCGATTCCCGTGGTGGACTGCCTGCTGGCCGTGGTCACCATAACGGGGACGCTGCGGGCAGTGCCGCCCGACAGCGCTGATGATCGGCGATTCGGCATCGATCTGGCGGGCACCATTCTGCTCACTGTCAGCCTCATCAGCCTGGTGTTCGGCCTGTCCCAGTCGCAGGTGTGGGGGTGGGCTTACCCTGGGGTCTACCTCCCGCTGATCATCGGCGTGTGCACGGGCGTAGCCTTCCTGCGCGTCGAGCGTGCTGCTGCCAGCCCGCTGATGAACCTGAGTCTGCTGTGGCGGCATTCCAATTACCTCGGCGGTACGGCGAGCCAGTTCATCGTCGGGATGGTCGGGATGGGCCTCGCGCTGCTGTTCCCGCTGCTGTTGATCCTGAACCTGCAGATGAGCCCGGCGCTGGCCGGGCTGGCGCTGATCCCCACGACGCTGCCATTCGTGTTTGTGCCTCCGCTGGCCGGGCGCTGGTATGACCGCGTGGGCGGCCGCATGCCGCTGATCACGGGCTTCGCCACGCTGCTGGTTTCGACCGTGCTCCTGGCATGGGGGGTGCACAGCAACGCTTACCCTCCCGTGTTCCCGGGCCTCCTGCTATATGGCATCGGCCTAGCCCTGATCCTGACCGTCAATGATCCAGTCAGCCTCGACATGGTCCCGGCCAGTGACCACGGCCAGGTATCAGGGGTATCCACAACGGCCGAGCACTTTGGCGGCGCCATCGGTATCGCCGTGCTCTACCTGGTCTTCCACGCCACCTATGTGCACCGGCTGCACTCCAACGTCTCCAGCAGCGCACTAGCGGACATGACCCGGCAGCAGTCAGAGCAATTCAAGAACGCGGTTACCGCGGCGGTAGGCAGCGGTCTGCAGCCTAATTCCTTTGACAGCTCACTGACCCCCTACCTGCTGCCAGCCCGGGCGGCCTCGGAGGACGGGTACAGCGCGGCCTTCATAGCAGTCAGCGTGCTGTGCCTGATCGCACTTGTCCTGATAATCCGGCTGGTCCGCAAGCCGCCCGGTGCACCCGAAAAGGCCGAGGTAACGCCCGCCGAGAGCCGCGCCGGGGCGGCCCACGATGCTAGCCCAGGTACCCACGACGGCAATCAGGAGACCATCGCCAACCCGCAGCAGAGCCCGGCTGCCGAGCCGCGCACGCTGATGCCCCTATCTCAAGCCGACGAGACCCTGGGCCCGCCTCTCCGTGTGCAGCAGGAAAGTGCAGCAACCGCGCCACCTCAGGAACGACCGCCATCGAACCATATCGATCAAACTGACCGTCCTGACCGTCGTCGGCCTCTATGCGAATAGTCAGACCTGGTGACGAGGGAGTGCTTGAGAACGGATCATGACGCAGTCCACCTCCAACAGTCGCGCGGTTGCGTTTTCCACAGCTACCGGAAAGAAGCCAGTCACATCGAACCCAGCGGCCCGGAAAACACTTAGCGCGTCCTCAATCGTAGGCATCCCTTCGTAGAGCGGAATAAGAGAAAGCTCACACTGGAGCCCAACGAGATCACAGATACGGTCGCCTGCGCCCTGGAAGACCTCTATGTCATAGCCCTGCGTATCCAATTTGAGAAAGGGCCGTGACACGCCAATGCTCGGGAAGAACATATCCATCATTTCGCTTAGTCGCCGCATTGGCACGTTCTCAATATAGGCAGAGTGCCACTCTGGCCAGCATCGCGTTGCATACTGGTTCGGACGCAAGAAACTGCTACCCGTGCCGACCATTACGTTCATTGGCCGATCACCGGCATCCCGGCCAAGCGCCGCACGATACACCCACCATTTCGGGTCGGCCGCCGCAACCGCCTCAAGCCGCTTGAAGTAGTCGTTGACCGGCTCAAAGGAGACAATCGGACCTGGATACCCAGCATTCCTGAGGGCGGTTCCAAACTCGCCAACATGAGCTCCGACATCCAGGACGCAGTCGGCCTCGTACATCTTTAGTAGCGCGGCAAGATGTTGGAATTGCGAAGTCACAGACGCCTCACCGTCCATAACGGTCACGAGTACCATGCGATCCTCCTGCAGTAGAGCAAAGACTCTTACCTGTCAAGAGAGCGACAACACCTGATTTCGAGTCTCTGACCCTGGTAGATGCAGCCTTCCAAGCTCGTCATCTGTATTACCGGTCGTCATCAGCTTCAAGGAAGTTTGTCAGATGCGCTTCTCAATAACAACAGCGGTGATGACCAGCCGGGCTTTCGACATCCCGGGAGCGTCGCGGTCACCGGCCGCCGCACCGGTAACGCAGCCCTAAACTGTCCGGGATGTCTTGAGAGACCCGTCCGGGATGTCCTGAACCAGGACACTGTTGGGAGCGCTTCTAGTCGAGGTAAAACGCTGATCGGCCACCAGGGCGAATCAGTCATTCAGGTCCGCGATCTATGCATCATGGTTGTCATCGTGCGGCTCGGGGCTGATGGCAGGGGACGAAGTGTCCCATCATCCGTGTCACGGAAGCGGGCAGCGGTCAATTCCAGTCATATTCGCAGGTTAGAAGGCTGCTTTTGTCTGGCTGCGTCCGCCCGTGTAGTCGCGTCATCGCGACGCTAGTCTCTTGATCTTGAAATTGAGTCTCTTGATGTTGGGGAGCGGGTTCGAAATAACGCCCTGAACTGTGGAGCTATGGGGATTCGAACCCAGACCTCTTCCATGCCATGGACGCCTGTCCCGTCTGATTGGGTCGCTACTCTATCTCGATCTCCTGATTTGCGGCGGGCTGATCAAGCACGGACATCATCCCTGCCCAGGACGCGGGTCAGGAATGCCTCCACGCTAAGGACGCCGACGGTCAGGCCGGTGGTCAGGGCCAGTGTCTGCGTGATGGCGTCGCGCAGGTCGTGGAAGCCCTGGACGCGCTGCCCGCCGTCGATGATCGTTAGGCCGCGCAGCGCGAGCGACCCGACAGTCAGGGCATAAAAGCCGCCGATGATGAGGACGACCCTGGGTGGCAGCCGTCGTGACTGATCGAGCAGGCCCCCGGCGATTGCCAGCACCGCGCCCGCGGCGAAGGTGCCCACCCCCGGCCCGGCGATCTTGGTAATGCCCAGCTGGACGCCCCAGACCAGGTAGGTCAGGGCGACCATCCAGGGATAGTCGCGAATCCGCGCGCTGAAGGTCAGCGCGATACCAAGGGTAAAGACGATCCAGGACAAGACGATGAACCAGTCCGGGAGTGTCGGCGGCGCCTTCGACTCGAACAGGCTCCCGGTGCCGACATCGGTCAGCTGCGCCGCGGCCACGACACCCGCCGCGATCTCGAAGAGCGTGAAGGCAGCTTGCGCGAGCCGAACGGCCCCTGGGGTGACCAGACCGACGGCCAACTCGGCAGTTCCGCCGCAGAGGGAATCGCCAGGGATCCACAGGAACAGGGCAGGCACCATCACGAGCACCGGCCCTCCAGGTGCATGGTCTGCATCGAGAAGCTCGAACGCGATAACACCGACGATGAGCGGCCCGATAAGGGGCAGTAGCAACCGGAGCCGCCCGATGCGCTCGCCCCCGATGAACACGACCGCCATGACCGTGCCCAGCAGTACGCTCGTACCCACCTCTCGCCAGGTGGGCTGCACGATGGGCGCGAACCCGGCCGCGAACAGCACCACGCCAACGAATCGCAGCCACGTTGGGTAGGGAGCCGGGCTTCGCTGCAAGTCAGACAGCATCTGACCGGCGGCTCGGGGTGAGAGTTCACCGGCGACCATCTGGTTCACGAGCCGCTTGGATCCTGATACGAGATCAAGCCGTTCAAGTTCTGGCGAAACGCGGACTACCGCCGTGAACTGAGAGCCGTCAGCATGGGTGACCGACATGACCGCGCCTTCGACCTGGATCAAGACACGAGCCGTGACCCCGTAGGCCTTCCCGACCTCACGCATCACCCATTCCAGATCAAATGCGCCCTGAGCGCTGTTGCGCAGGAAGAACCGCACCAGGCCCATGAGAAGCTCGTCGATACCAGCGTTCTCGGTTTCAACGGACTCCTGGACGCTCACGTCCTTCTCCCGGGCCGGATGCGCCTAGCCGGAGTCCGAGCTGCCAGATACTTCCGGCACCCCGGGCGGCGCGTCAGGACCCTGCAAGGAAAGCTGTGACCTTCGGGGGACGTGCTGGTCGCGGATGATCTTGTCGTCAAACACTCGAGGACGTGGCTGGCCGCGTTTGGCTTGTGCACCGCTTCCGGCGTGGTCTTAGCGGCCGGCTGCAGGATCGTCAATGGGTCGCGGCGGTGCACGTCGGCCAGCTCGGCCGAGCCCACCTTGCCACCGGTGGTGTGCTCGATCACGGTTCATCCCCCGCTACACGGCAGGAACCTTCAGGAGAACCCGCCTGTCATCATCGCTGACGGCCTCGTCCGTGTCTACTGCCAAGCGCAGCAGCAAGGTGCAGCAACCGCAGCGCCCGACAATGACCGTTAGCGCCGTCCATAAGCTGACCGTTAGCGCCGTCCATAAGCCAATGAGCTGCGTCAACGGCCGTTAGTGACCTTCCTGCCTCTCGATGGTAGGAGAAGGTCTTCCGGCGTGGGTTCCGGCTTGTCATCTGTCGTAGAGATAGCTTGCCCTGGCGGCTCGTCCGCCTCCCTGTTTCCTGGCCATCAGCTAGCAGGCCATTAGGCGCCGCGGAGAGACAGTGCTGGGTCAGTGTGATTCATCGTTCAGCAGTTCCGGCGGTCTGGCCAGCGGTCGGAGGTGATCCGCGGCGCCTGCCGCCATCGCAGGCGCCGCCGGTGTGGCCGGCCGCTGGGTAAGCGCGGCTGAGTCTTGACTGCGCCCGGCCCGAAAGGCGCATCATGCCCTCGAACGGCAAGCCCACAGGGGCAGGAGGAGGGGACATCGTGACCACGCTGACGTTCGTTTCCAGGACGGACAACACCATGAACTTCGCCGACACGACCAGCAGCGCCAATCAGGACACCGACCTTGACAGCAAGGGCAACACCATCGGGTACGACAACACGTACGTCACGACCACGGCGACGGGGGCGACGGCCGACGCGGCTCTCGCCATCGACGGCGGCTTCCTGTACGCCACGTTCACCACCAGCGACGGCCAGAACTGGAGCGGCGAGGTGACCGGGGGCACCGGGAAGTTCAAGGGCGCGACCGGCACAGTCACCGCCACTGCCAAAAGATTGTGATTGCGCCTGCGGCGCCGCTTCCGGGGATGAGAATGGCGGTGCGCATGTGGCCCGCTGACGTCGGTTCGGCTTGGCTCTGCGAGACCGTCCAAAAGATTGACGCTGGAGCCCTCACCTTCGGGTGTCCCCCGGTTGCGTCGCGAACGCGAGTATCAGTCTCTCAGTTAGTCTTCAGGGGCTCCGCGGGCGGCATGCGTGCCCTTTTGCCGTTTTGAGGAAGCCGGGAGGCGGGCAGGCATGCAGGGTTTTGTATGAGCGGTGCGCGGCGGTCGATGTCAGCAAGGACGTGATCGCGGTGGCGGTCCGGCTGCCCGGCGACGGCCCGGACGGCAGGCAGACCGTCAAGCGGACGTTCAAAACGTTCTACGGGGTGCTGCGGGAGGCCGCCCGGTGGCTGACCTCGCTGGGGGTCAGCCACGTGGCGATGGAGGCCACCGGGATTTACAGCATGCCGGTCTATTATTCGCTGATCGAGCACGGGGATTTCGCTCAGGTGCTGGTGTGCAATGCCGGCCATGTCAAGAACGTGCCGGGCCGCAAGACCGACCTGGCGGACGCGGAGTGGCTGGTGCATCTGCTGGAGTGCGGGCTGCTGAAGGGCAGTTTCATCCCGCCTGCGGACATCAAGGCCGCCCGGGACGTGGTCCGCTGCCGCGCCAAGGTCGTGCAGTCGCGGACCTCGGAGCTGCAGCGGCTCGGCAACGTGCTCCAGGACGCCGGCATCAAGATCGACTCAGTGGCCTCCTCCATCACCACCAAGTCCGGCCGGGCGATGATCGAGGCGCTGATCGACGGGGAACGCCGCCCCGCGGTTCTGGCGGACCTGGCCAAGCGGGCCAAGATCCCGGACCTGTCCCTGGCGCTGGAGGGCCGTTTCGGGGACCATCATGCCCTGATGTGCCGCCTGCACCTGGACCACATCAGTCACCTCAATGCGATGATCGCGGCGCTGGACGCGCAGACCGATGCGATGATGGCGCCCTTTCGTGCCCAGCGGGAGCTGCTGAGAACCATCCCGGGCATCGGCCCGCTGGCCGCCGCCGCGGTCATCTCCGAGATCGGCGCTGATGCCGGGGAGTTCTTCCCCGATGCCGCGCACCTGGCCTCCTGGGCCGGATTGTGCCCCGGCAACCACGAATCTGCAGGGAAACGGCGCTCCGGCCAGCGCCGGCACGGCAACACCCATCTCCAGCCGGTCCTGGTCGAGGCCGCCTGGGCTGCGGTCCGTCACGAGGGATACCTCAAGGCCCTTTACCACCGGCATGTCATGAAGGAGGCGGCTACCGCAGCCGGACCGCGAAGAAGAAGGCCATCATCGTGGTCGCCCATGCGCTGCTGGTCATCATCTGGCACGTCCTGGCCACCGGCACATGCTACGACGAACTCGGCGGGAACTACTTCACCACCCGCCTGGACCCCGAACGGGAAACCCGCCGCCTAGTCGCCAGGCTCGAAGCCCTCGGCCACGCCGTCACCCTGGAATCAGCCGCCGCCTGACCACCGCGCCGCAACCCGGCTCCGCTGACGCTCCGCCGGGTAGTGCCGCATGCTCAGCTAAAGGCCATTCACGTATCAGCACCACGGAACTTGAGGTCACGGTCGACTACAGCTGAGGCAGAGCAGCCTTTGGGAGGCGGGACGGTCTGCGCGGCAAGGACGTCCCGCCTCCTGCCAGTCAAGTTCGGCGGTCAAACTGACTACCAGCCACCCGGTGTCAACCCGTGCCAGTCGAGCGCCCGCGGCCCGTGGTCTCGATACCGGCCCGTTCGGCACAAGGATCGGGCACCGGCTGTAGGGGGAGGGGTGCGCAGCTAAGGGGTTGGATCGTCACAATCTTGTGCCGATCGGAAAAAAGCCACAATCCGTGGCAGGACCGTCACTACGGTCCTGTTAACGCACCGCGTTCTCAGCAGACAGCTCTCTTCTGCACGGCAGCGGGAGCATACGACGAATGGGGTCCGCTCATGCTGCCCGGATGCCGTGTGCTGAGTGTGTCGCCCGGCAGAAGTCGCAGCAGCAAGCTGCTCGCGGCCGGAGTGGTGCTCGTGCTGCTGGTTGCCGTGTGTGTCGTTCCGGCGTTCTGCTCCAGCATGGCCCGGAAGGCCCCAGTTGCTTCGGTCAGCCTGGCGCCGCGTACCCATCTGCCTGCCGCCACGACTTCGGTGCTGACCGGCACGCCGGACATGATCGCGGAGGGCGCGGCGCAAGACTTGTTCACGTCCGCGCCGGTCGTCGTCATCGCCGGTCCCGACAAGCAGGCCGATACGGGCGCCGCCCGCCAGGCGCTGCAGATCCACGCGCCGCTGCTGCTCACCTCAGCGGGAGCGGCCAAGCCTGTACCGGGCGATGCAGAGACGACGGCCAAGCGCACTGCCATGCGGACGGTTTCCGGTTCTGCCCAAGCGACCGCAGCGGTGGTCAGCGCCGCATTCCGAGCCCGGCTCAAGGCCCTCAATCCGCACGTCGTACTGACAGTCGGGATACCCGCGAAAGTCCTCGCGGCCCAGCTGCCCGGCATCCGCGTGATCTCCAACCCCGCCATGCTCCCGGCCACAAAGGCACCCACCCCCCTTGACCACGTGGCGCTGCTGGTACCCGCCGGTGACAGCGATGCCGGCACGCTAGCCTCGATCACCACCGCGCGGGTCGCCGGGGGCACAGGTCATCACCGTCCGCGGCGATGACCCGCGTGCCGACCCGGACGTCATCGCCGCGCTCTCGGCCGCCCGGCCGCAGCAGGTGCTGGCCCTCGGATCCGGCTTCGGGACGGCCAGCCAGCTCGCATCGCATATCGCGGTCGCTGAGACCGGGGTGCAGCTGCCCGGCGGCGGCCAAGTCGTGTTCCCCGGGCACCTTGTGGTCGCCCTCTGTGGTCACCCCGGCGCCCCCTCACTCGGAGTTCTTGGCCAGCAGGACATGCAGGCCAGCATCACGCGAGCCGAACACGTTGCGGCGAGTACTCCTATGAATCCTCCGTGGCCTCGCTGCGTCCCTGGGTGCAGCGGCAACCGCTGCCGGGCTCTACGTCATCCTGGACCTTCAGCCCGGCCGCGCCAGCCTGCTCGCCCAGGCCAAGAAGTATCAGCCGCTGCTGGAGATGCCAGATGTCGGGCTGGCCCTAAACCCGGAATGGAAACTGGAACCCGGGCAGCGGCCGCTGCAGCAGATAGGCGGCGTCAGCATCGGCGAGGTCAACAGCCAGGCCGTTTTGGGCAGGCCGGTCAGGTCAGGCGGGTCAGGTGCAGGGCCAGCACCGGGCAGCCGCTGACCGCCCGGCGGGCCTGGCGCTCCAGGCCGGGCGGCACCGGCCGGGGGTCCAGCAGCGGGTAGCCCCACTCGTCCAGGTCGATCATCTCGGGCAGCAGCTCGGCGCAGGCGCCGTGCCCGGCGCAGGCGATCGGGTTGACCTTCAGCTGCTTCCGCGCGCTCATCGTCGGCTCCGGTCCTGGTCACGGTCTGCGGCCGGCTCGGGCAGCGGCAGGAACGGCCGGCCAGTCGTCGCCGTGCACCGGCCGTCGGTGTGCTGGTGCAGCTCGGCCGCGAACACCTTCAGCGCGCTGCGGACGAATCGGGCCGATCCGTCCGGGTGGGCGCAGGCGCCGCGTCCGCTGGTCAGCCCGGCCCAGCGTTCGACGTCCGCGCGGACCTGGCGGCCGGGCCGGGGCCCGGCCAGTTCGGCCAGGGCCGCGGCGATGCGCGGCAGGCCGTTGAGACACGGGCCGCACTGGCCCGCCGACTCCAGCGCTAGGTAGCGGACCACGCGGGCGGTCTCGGCCAGGCCGCACCGGTCCGCGGGCAGCGCCGCGACCACCCCGGCGCCGAGGATGCCGCCGCTGGCCCTGAGCGCGGCGTTGTCCAGCGTCAGGCGGGCGGCGCGGCCGGCCGGGAACCAGCTGCCGTGGTAGCCGCCGACCAGCACGGCCTGGGCTCCGGCCGCCTGAACAGCCAGCTGACCAGCCGGCCGGGAGGCCAGGTCGGCGGCGAGCAGCGCGGGCAGCGGGGTGCCCAGGGCGACCTCGGCGACGCGGGTGGCGCCGTCGGTGTGGTGGATGGTGCAGAGCATGGTGCCCGGCTCGGCGCCGGTGCCCAGCTGACGGAACCAGCCGGGGCCGAAGCGGGCGATGAGCGCGATGTGGGCCAGCGTCTCCACGTTCTGGACCAGCGTGGGCGCGCCACCGACACCGCGCTCGAAGACCCGGGGCGGCGCGTAGGTGGGCAGAGCCGGCCCGCCGTTGAGCAGGTTGACCATGGCCGTCTCCTGGCCGGCCAGGAACCGGCTAGGGGCCGAGGCCAGCCACACCGGCACCCGATCGATCCGGCCGGGCCAGCGCTCGGACAGCGCCCGGCGCAGCCGGTCGCCCAGCGGCCCGCGGTGCACCTCGTGCACGTACAGCCAGGCCTCCTGGGCGCCGACCGCCTCCGCGGCCAGCTGCAGGCCGTCCAGCACCAGATGCGGGGCCAGCCACAGCAGGGATACGTCCTTGCTGCTGGCGGGCTCGCTTTCGGCGCCGTTGGCGACCACGAACGGGCGGCCGCCCGCCGCGGCTACCGCGGCCATCTTCCGGTGGACCGGGAATGCGGCCCCGCCCCGGCCGGTCAGCCCGGCCGCTTCCAGCTCGGCGATCAGATGCCCCGGACCGTTCCGGTACGGGACGAAACCGTGCCGACCCAGGTGAGCCCGCAGCGACTCGGGCTGGCCGGCGCCGGGGGGCAGCAGCCGCGGCAGCACGTCCGGCCGCGGCCCCGGCGCCCTGGGCGCCTGGCTCGGCGGAGCGGACATGGCGGGTGCACTCATCGGCGGTCTGCTTTCTCAAGACGGCGGCCGGCTTCGGTGTGGCCGCGCGGATTCCGGCCGCGGGTGCGGTGGCCGGCCGCGGCGGCCAAGACCGCCCCGGCCCGCTCGGACGGCGGCACCTCACGGGCCACCCGGACCAGCCGCCAGATCAGCGCGGCGGCCAGGGCGGCCGCGCACACCACGGCCAGCCAGAGCAGCGGGCCGCGCTGCATGTCGGTGCTGGCGCCCAGGCTGTGCGCGAAGGCCGCCGGCCAGCAGGCGTAGGCTGCCCAGTGCACCGCCTTCCACAGCCGGCGGCTCAGGTGGCCGCGGACCAGGCTGGTCACGATCAGCGCCAGCATCAGGTCGAGCGAGATGGCCCCGAGCCCGAGCCAGAAGGCCTCGTATCCTGAGGTAAACGGGAGGACCCCGGAGATCAGCGGGATGCTCACGTAGCTGTCCATCACCGCGGTGACCACATGGATGACGACGAACACCACGGCCATCAGCGACAGGTTCCGGTGCAGGTTGGTCACGGCGAACCGGGGCAGCCCCGAGCCGGCCCTGGCGGTTTATCAGGATGCCGATCAGCATGACCGCAGTGAGCAGCACCAGGGACACCACGCCGGTCGCCCGGCTGACGTACCAGGGCAGCGTGCTGGCGGTGATCCCGTCCATCAGGAGCCACCCGAGGTGGCGTGACCCAAGCCGGAGCTCGACGCCGGCCCGGAGGACGGGCTGCTCAGGCCGGAGCTGCTGGAGCTACCGGAGTTGCTGGAGCTGGAACCGGACGAGCTGGAACCGGACGAGCCCGAGCCGGACGAACCCGAGCCGGATGAGCCCGAGCCGGTCGAGCCCGAGCCGGAGCTCGAGGAATCCGAGCCGGGGCTGGTGCCCGTGCTGCTCCGCGACGACGTGCCCGACTTGGTGGCGGCAGTGCTGGACGAGCCGGGCAGCGCCAGCACGACCGCTCCCGCCGCCAGTACGCTGGCCACCCCGACCGTGGCGGTCGTGGTCGTGACACGGCTGCTGGCCCGCTGTCGCGCGGCCACGGCCCGGGCCACGGCATCTCGCTTCCGGCTGTTCATGGCTGAAGTATCACCTCACCGTCTGGGAAGGCTCTGGGGCGCAGTTTCTGAGCCACCTCTGAGCTCCGCCTACACGACCTGCACCGTCCCGTCGCCTCCCGCTCAGGCCTGACGCATCAGCGCGAGCGCGACCCGGCCGCACCTCGTCCGGTGCGAGCCGCGGCGGCCGGGGCGGTCTGGCAGTCCCAGCCGAGCCGGGTACCCGGGCGAATCCAGGCCGTGATCTGGCCCCGCCACCAGGTACAGGCCTGCCGTACCCACATGAGCGCATGCCGGGGCCGCACTCACCGGTCACCCCAGTACTGGCCCGGTACCGCAGCCGGGCCTCTGTCGCCCAATCACGCAAGGGAGCCAACCTCCCAACGCACACACGCCAACCGTCGCACTCCACACTGCGCTCATGACGCTAACAGCTCCTAGAACGCATGTTCGCTATAATACTCCTGTCAGGCTATTCTTAAGTCGATTTGAGGTTCACATACGTGCTGACGGACCGCGAACGGACGGCGGTCGATGCAGCGGCAGACACGACTTTCGGCTGAGTGTGGCCGGGTGTTGGCTGCACCGCGTGGCTGCACTCGGCGCATCGGCCGTAGCCTCCGTCCGAATCGCGGCCATACCTGGGAGCCGGTGAGCGGATTCGAACCGCTGACCTGCCGTTTACAACAAGTCCGGCCCGACGCAGCAGACCCGCTAGCTGCACAGATAGCACGAGACATCGGCCAGTAGACGCTCACCCACCATCTGCCCGTTCCAGGCAGGCAAACCCGATGATCGCCGTGCGGATCTTACCCAGCGCTACGGCAGCACGGATTACCGTGCGGCAGCAGTTGCCGGCTCGCCTGCCAGCGCCGCGGGGAGCTGCGTCCGCGACAAGACGCCGAGCTTGCGGAAGGTGTTCGAGAGGTGCATTTCGACCGTCCGCGAGGTGACGAAGAGCGCCTGCGTGACCTCGCGGTTGGAGAGCCCGTCGGCCGCCATCGCGGCGATCCGGCGCTCGCTCGGCGTGAGCGCGGCGGCGCCGGTGAGCACCAGCCGGCGCGGCCGCGCGCCGGTCGCGATCAGCTCCTGGTGCGCGTATTCGGCGAGCAGGTTCGCGCCCGCGCGCTCCGCGAACTCAAGCGCGTCGCGCAGCCGCTCGCGTGCCTCGCCGCGGCGGTTGCGGCGCCGGAGCGCGGCACCGAGATCGGCGAGCGCGTAGGCATGCTCGAGCTGCGCCGGTGATCCTTCCAGGACCGCCACCGCCTCACGGATCAGCTCGACGCCGTCGCCTCCGCCCTCGATCAGGCCCCGGATCCGCAACGCGCGGCCCAGCGTCCGCGGCGCATCCCACGCACGCGCGAGCTCGGCTTCCTCACGGGCGAGCGCGAGCGCCGCGTCGCGGTCACCGAGCGTGTGGTGCGCGAGCGCCGTCAGCGACCGCCACGCCGGGTAGGACGCCGCCGGGTTGGTGTGGCCGAACGTGGCCAGTTGCTGCCCGAGCTCGAGCGCGTGGGCGAGCGCCGACTGGTGATCGCCGCGCGCCGCCTCGACCATCGTCCGTGCGTGCAGCAGCAGCGGCGCCCGGGAGAATGCATCTGGCGCCACCGTCGCCTCGGCGGCGTCGAGTAGGCCGGCGGCCTCGCCGGTCGCGCCGCGCTCGACCAGGATCTGGGCGAGCCAGCCGTGCGCGGCCGGGACGAACCACACGTTCTGGTACGGGAGCGCCTCCAGCGCCGCCCGGCCGTCCGCCTCTGCCTCGGCCAGCGCGCCGCGCGCATACTGGAAGATCGCGCGCGTCATCGACAGGCTGGAGAAGGGGAAGACGGCGCCGCGTCGGCGCACGTCCGCGAGCGTCGCGTCGAGCAGGCGGACGCCCTCATCGAGCCTGTCGGTTGAAGCAGCGCATAGCAGCCGGCGGTGTAGTTGCGTGCACGCTCCTGGTCGGACGCTGAGCAGCACCCGGGCTCCCGGCCCTTCATCGAGCGATACGTCGATCCGGGCCAGCCGCTTTCGTGCGCGCTTGTACTGCGAGGGCAGCCGTGTCGCGTTCACGATTAGCTCGGCCTCCAGCCGGTGGCGCAGCCGGGCACCCAGATCTGGCTGCCCGGCCAGTGCCCGCTCCAGCGCCTGGACGCCCTGCTCTTCATCACCCGCCCAGTGCAGCGCGTGCCCGAGCGCCAGCGACGCCTCGGCTCGCCGCCCGGGATCGCGCAGCAGCGACAGCGCTTCCTGCAGGTGCGCCACGACCGTCGGTGCGCCGAGGCTGGCCTCGGCGCCGCCACTGGCACGCCCACGAAGGTCGCCACACCGCGGTGTCGATCATGAGTAGCAACGGCGTGCCGCTGCAGGACATCAGCGACACGGTCGGCCACAAGTCCACGCACGTCACCGAGACCGTCTTTCGGCATGTGATCGTCCCCGCCATCCGGGGCGGAGCGAGCGTGATGGACACCGTCTTCGGCGAGGACGCAGAAACGAAAGCGGCGCAGCAGATGTGACCGCTGCGCCGTAGTCCCCAGGTAAGTCCCCAGAAAACTAAACCGAGGTCCGGAAAGCCAGTGGAGCTATGGGTGTCTGGTTTCAGGACAGAGGAATGGCGTGTCGCAAGACATAGGAATGGGCTGGCCGTCACGGTCCGTGCATGTCGAAGGCGCGTCTTGTCATCACCGCTGTCGCCGCTGAGGGGCTGAGCCAGGGGGAGGCGGCCCGCCGGTACGGGGTCTCCCAGGGCTGGATCAGCAAGCTGATGGCCCGCTATCGGGCCGAGGGTGAGGCGGCATTCGAGCCGCGGTCCCGGCGGCCGCAGACCTCCCCGAACGCGATCGCCCCGGGTACCGCGGAGCTGATCGTCACGTTGCGGAAGGAGCTGGCCGGGCAGGGCCTGGACTCCGGCCCGCAGACCATCGCGTGGCACCTGGAGCACCGTCACCGGGTAAAGGTGTCGCCGGCGACCGTGAGCCGCACCCTGGCGCGGCGGGGCCTGGTTGTCCCGGACCCGGCCAAGCGGCCGAAGTCGTCCTACCTGCGGTTCGCCGCCGAGCTGCCCAACGAGTGCGGGCAGTCTGACTTCCCACTATCCCCTGGCAGGGGGCGCGGACACCGAGATTCTGACCTGGCTGGACGACCACTCCCGGTATGTTCTCTCGCTCACCGCCCACATCCGGGTCACCGGCCCGGCGGTCCTGGCCGCGTTCCGCGCTGCGGTCGCCGTCCACGGGGCCCCGGCCTCTACCTTGACGGACAACGGCCTGGTGTTTACCACCCCGTTCGCCGGCGGCAGGGGCGGCCGCAACGCCCTGGAATCCGAGCTGCGCCGCCTCGGCATCACCCAGAAGAACGGCAAGCCGAACCACCCCCAGACCCAGGGGAAAGTCGAAAGGTTTCAGCAGACGCTGAAGAACTGGCTTCGCGCCCAGCCCGCCCAGCCGGTCACCCTGGCCGAGCTGCAGTCCCTGCTCGATGACTTCGCCAGCATCTACAACACCCGGCGCCCCCACCGCTCCCTGCCGCACCGGGCCACGCCTGCCACCGCTTACGCCGCCCGGCCCAAAGCCTCCCCGGGCGATCCCACCGCCGGCACCCACGACCGCGTCCGCACCGACCGCACCGACCCGGCCGGCAAGCTCACCCTGCGGGTCAGCGGTCGGCTCCACCACATCGGCACCGGCCGCGAGCACGCCCGCACCCCGGTCCTCATGCTGGTGCAGGACCTGCACGTCCGCATCATCAACGCCGCCACCGGCGAGCTCATCCGCGAACTGGACATCGACCCCGCCCGCGACTACCAGCCACTCGGCCGCCCACCCGGACCCCAACCAAAACGACCCCGAACCCGTTGAGGGTTCGAGGTCATTCCGATGTCCTGAGACACCACACAGTGGAGCTATGGGGATTCGAACCCCAGACCTCTTCCATGCCATGGACGCCTGTCCCGTCTGGCTAGGTCGCGCTGGGTCGCGTTCGTGCAGTTCAGGGCGGTAGTACTGTCTGACTGGCACTGACCCGGTCCGGTGTCGGCCGGGGGCGTTGTCACTTGGATTGTCACTGGTTTTCCGGACCTCACGATCGAAGGTGAGGTCCGGTATGGCAGCTCGAATCGAAGATTAATTAATGACCGCCGAGCACGACGGGCGCGTGATCGCGACCGCGCGGTACAGCTCGCACGCGGCGGCTGATGGCCAGGGTGCCTGGATCGTTTCTGGTCTCCCCCACCGTCTGTTCACCCGGAATCAGGCGATCACGGCTATGGCGCTCGCGGAGCGGATCGCTGCGGGCTACGGCGACGATGACCTGTTCGTAACCGGCTGGCGTGAGGAACTGGGGTTGTGACGGACCGCCTCATCAAGATCACCACGGCGCTCGCGGTGATGGCGGTAGCGGCCGTGGCCGCAGTGATCTCGTACCAGCACGCGTACGAGCTGGTGCGGGCGCACGGGGAGTCAGGGGTGACGGCGCGGCTGGCGCCATTCACGGTGGACGGGCTGATCTGGGCCGCGTCCATGGTGATACTGGATGTAAGCCGCCGGGGCCAGCCGGTACCATGGCCGGCGGCGTGGAGCTTGGGGGCTGGGATCGTGGCCACGGTCGGCGCCAACCTGGCGCATGGGGTGGGGCACGGGCCGGTTGGCGCGCTGGTCAGCGCGTGGCCGGCGTTGGCGATGGTTGGATCGTTCGAGTTGCTGATGATGCTGATCCGCACCGGGCGTGGCACGCGGGCAGGTGACGCCGAGGCGGAGGCTCGGTATCAGCCGACACCATCGCTGGCGCAGGAAGCACCGTTGGAACTACCGGTTGCGCCAAGCCTGGAGCAGACCGTCCAGGCGCGCCACGACGCGGGCCACAGCCAGCGCGCCATCGCTCGCGAACTCAACCTCGACCGCCGCAAGGTCAAACGCATCCTCGACCAAGCTGCATGACTCAGCTGACAGCCCTGGAACTCAGTCACGCACCGTGACGGCACACTGTATCTCGCCCGCTTCTTATCCGCCTGGCGCTGGGTCGGACCAGTCGGAATGGCGAGCAACGCGATCCCGAATGGTCATTCTGAGTCCGCTGGCGGGCGGGTTTCCGTGCGGGTGTCAGCGGCAGCGTGGTTGCTGCAGTGCGGCTGTGTGGTCATCACGGCACCCCTCCCGCCAGGGCAGCCGCAAGCCGCAGTTCGGATCGGCCGGTTCTTGCACGCGTAACCGTTCGTTCGGGCCGTACCCCAACCGCCGCAGACGTATAGGACGCCTGGGCAGCTGCAGCTCGGCGGAGTTCGCCGCGGGGCAGCTTCATGTGTGGGTTCGCCGTCCTCGGCGGGCCATACGGGAGCCGGTCAAGCGTGAACCTGCTCGACGGCCTGATCGCTTTGCTGCACGAGCCCAGCCCTTGCTGTCTCATCACCTTGATGCCCGGCGGCTCAGCCCAGCCGCGGCCGGGTGAGGGCCGTATGGTGGAGGCAATGGATGTGCGGTTGTTCGGCCAGCTTGAGGTGGCGGACGGCGGGGTGGCGCTCGCTGTCCGCGGCGCCAAGCAGCGGGCCCTGCTGGCTTTGCTTGCGCTGCATCGCGGCGAGCCTGTTAGTGCCGACTGGCTGATCGACGTGCTGTGGGGTGATGGGCTGGCGGCGAATCCGGCTAACGCCTTGCAGGCCCAGGTCGGCCAGCTGCGCCGTACTCTCGGGGCGGGCGCGATCGTCACCACAGAAGCCGGCTATGCCCTCGCGGTTGGTCCCGATGAGGTGGACGTCGTCCGCTTCGAGCAGCTGGTGGCAAGGGGACGGCGTCTGGCGGAGGCGGGCGAGATGGCGCAGGCGTCTGCCGTGCTGGGCGAGGCGCTTGGCCTGCGGCGGGGCGAGCCGCTGGCCGAGTTCGCCTATGCCGGCTTCGCTGACGCCGAACGGGCGCAGCTGGACGAGCTGACCCTGGTGGCGATCGAAACCCGAGCTGGGGCGGACCTGGTTCTGGGCCGCCACGAGGAGCTCGCCGGCGAGCTGGAGGCGGTGTGCCGGCAGCACCCGCTCCGCGAGCGCCTGTGGGAACTACTGATCCTTGCCCTGTACCGAGCCGGGCGGCAGGCCGATGCCCTGCGCGCTTACACCGAAGTCCGCGACCGCCTGGTCGGCGAGCTGGGCATCGATCCCGGCCCGGCGTTGCGGGAACTCCAGGCCCGGATCCTGGCCCAGGACTCCTCGCTCGCCCCAGCCGCCCCGGCTCCGGTCCGGGCGGCCGCGCCGGCGGCAGGCGGCAATTTGCGGGAGCGGCTGAGCAGCTTCGTCGGCCGCGACGCCGAGCTGGACCAGCTGCGCGAGGCAGTCCGTGCCAGCCGGCTGGTGACGCTGACCGGCCCGGGCGGGACGGGCAAGACCCGCCTGGCTGTGGAGGCCGCCGCCGCCCTGCGCGCCCAGTACCAAGACGGCGCCTGGCTGGTTGAGCTGGCCAGCGTCGCCGCGCCCGGCGGGGTCGCGCCGGCCGTGGCCGGCGCGCTCGGCGCGGTGGCGTCTGCGCTCGGGAGCCCTCAGCCTCCGGGATCGGTCGTGCAGCTCATCGTGCGCCACCTGGCCGGCCGGTCGCTGGTGGTTGTCCTCGACAACTGCGAGCACGTCATCGCCGAGGCAGCCGCGCTGGCCGACACCCTCGCCGGGGCGGTGCCGGGTCTGCGGCTGATAGCCACGAGCCGCGAGGCGCTCGGCATACCCGGGGAAGTCCTGGTGCCGGTGGCCGGTCTGGCCATCCCGGCCGCCGTGGAGCTGTTCGGCGACCGCGCCCGGGCCGTGCAGCCCGGTTTCCTCGCCGAAGAGGCCGGCGACGTCATCGAGGACATCTGCCGCCGGCTGGACGGCCTGCCCCTGGCCGTCGAGCTCGCCGCCGCCCGGCTCCGCGCGCTGCCGCTGGCCACCCTGGCGGAACGGCTCGACGACCGCTTCCGGCTGCTCACCGGCGGCGCCCGCACCGCCCTGCCCCGCCAGCAAACCCTGCGGGCGGTGGTGGACTGGAGCTACGACCTGCTGTTCGAGGACGAACGCCGCCTGTTCGCCCGGCTGGCCGCCTTCACCGGCGGCTGCGATCTCGCCGCCGCCGAAGCCATCTGCGCCGACGACCAGGTCCCGGCCGGCGAGATCCTCGACGTGCTGAGCCGGCTGGTCGACAAGTCCCTCGTCACTGGCCCCGGCACCGGTGGTGAGGCCCGGTTCAGCCAGCTCCAGACACTGTGGCAGTACGGCCGGGACCGCCTCGGCGAATCCGGCGAAGCTGACGCGATGCGCGCCAGGCACGGCGCCTATTACCGGCGGATGGCCCAGGGTGCTCACGATGGCCTGCGCGGCGCCACCGGGCCGGGATGGCGGGATCGTCTGGCCTCGGAGTCGGGCAACCTGCGGGCCGCACTCGACTGGTTCATCAGCAACAGGAACGCTGATGCGGCGCTGTCGCTCGCGTCGGGCATAGCCTGGCTGTGGTTCATCAACGGCGACTTCGCCGAAGGAGCCCGCTGGCTCGGTGATGCGCTCGGCGCCAGCGGGCAGCGCCATCCCGACCTGGGGGCGACCGCCCGCATCTGGCACGGTTATTGCGTGGGCATGTCCTCCAGCCCGGCGGCGGGCGTCGTTGAATGCGAGGAGGCCGTCGCCGCGCTGAGGGCCAGCGGTGACCTGGGCCGCCTGGGGGAGGCACTGGTGCTCTGCGCGACGGTGCAGGTGTTCGCGCACCAGTTCCGGCGCTCATTCAAGACCCTGGGCGAGGCACAGGATCTGCTGGAAGCAGCTGGCGACGGCTGGCTCCTCGCGATCCACGACTTGATAGTCGCCTGGAACCTGGTGTCGTCGGGGCGGCTGGAGGACGCCGAGCCAGCCGCCCGTTCGAGCCTGGAGCGCTTCGACGCCGAGGGAGAGGTCCTGGCGGTCGTCTCTCCGCTAAACGCCCTGGCCGGCATCGCCGAGGCCCGCGGGGACCTTGATGCTGCCTCGGCGGCCTACGAGGCGCTGCTGGAGCGCTGCCGGGCCACCGGCCAGCCGCTGCAGGTGCCGTTCAGCCTGGTCGCCCTGGCCGGGCTGCGGGCCAGGCAAGGCGACGACGCCGCAGCCGACGGTCTTTACCAGGAGGCGATCGGCTGCAGCGTCAACCCGTGGCTGTCGGCAGACGCGATGGTCGGCCAGGCGGCGGCCGCCCGACGGCTCGGTGACCTGGCGCGGGCCCGGGCGCTGCTCGACGCGGCAGGAAGCCACTACCGGCATGTCGATCTCCCGGCCGGCCCGCCCCGTGTGCTCGCCGGCCTGGCGTGGTGGGCGCTCGCCGCCGGCCACCCCGACGCCGCCGCCTTCGCCGCTGACGCCGCCGCACGCGCCTCGGCCAGCGGGGACCCGGCCACGCAGCTCCTCGCCGATACCGCCATGGCCGCAGTCACGGCGATCACCCACCCGACCCGCCACAACGCCGAGGTCTTCGCCGCGCTCACTCAGCAGCGCGCCCAGGGGCGGGCGTATCGCTCGCTCACCGATGAGCCCGATGTGGCCGCGCTCGCGGCTCGCCTGGCGCTGCCCGCTCACTGAGCAGCCCGGCCTGGCAGAGACAGCCCCCGCCGCGGGTCGTTTCGCCGCGTTCCTTCGGGTGGCGGCGGCGTGACCCTCAGCAGACCACACGCCGAAGCTCTGGCCACCACCTGCAGCCAGCTGACCTCAGCGTCACCTCAGCGCCACCTCAGCGCACCCGAGCAACCTTGCAGCCATGCAGTCAATGCGGGACGAGAACCCCAGCCACCATGACCTGGCCGCTGCCGGGCCTGCGGTTGATGTCCACGGCCGCGTGGTCACCGCCAAGCGGCGGGCCGCCGCGTGGTACCGGCAGGCGCAGCGCGCCGCCGACCCGGCCGCGGCCGCCACGGCGCTGCGGCTCGCCGTTCACGCCGACCCGGCCTTCGGGCTCGCCGTCGCCGACCTCGACGCCATCACCGGAACGGCGAGCCAAGGTCTTAGTCACCAGCAGATGAACTGGGAGCGCCACCACATCGAAGTGGTCCGCGCCGCAGCCACCGGAAATGCCAGGCGAGCAGCTGACCTGCTCCGCGAGCACCTCGCCAGCGTCGGCTGCGATCCTCTCGCCTTCCGCATCACCGCCCTGCTCCGGCAGCCCGCGGCAAAGAACGACGACTTCGAGAGCCTGGCCAGCCAGCTTCCCGGTTGCCACGCAAGCCCATGGCCATGCTCACCATGACCGCCGGCCATCCTCCAGCGACAACCCCAGCACTCCGAACCGGAAACCCCAACCCGGCTGCGCACCTCACACGAAGGGATCAGGCCATGACAACACCAGCGACCGTTTCCGCAAGACCACAGGAGCGACCCGTAGCTCACCGAAGGACCGCCGTGGTGGCAGGAGTGCTGTTCCTCTCGTTCACAGTCACCTTCTTCATCGGTAACACGCTGATCCACTCGTACTTCTCCAGTGCGGCCAGGCCCGCCAGCACCCTCATCACCGGCGTGCTGCTGATCGGCCTCAGCGGCCTGGCCGACGCTGCGGTTGGTCTGGCGATGCGCCCAGTCCTGGCGCCCTGGGCACCGGTGCGCTCGCAGGTCTACTTCGTTCTGAGAGTGGCGGAGGGCCTCGCGGTCCTGGCGGCGTGCGCGTACTTCCTGACCAGCCGCAGTCAGTGGCACGACTACGCGCTGCCTGCCTACGCGCTTTCCGCCGTGGCCGGGCTGGTCCTGACGCCGGTCTTGCTGACGTCGCGGCTCGTGCCGCGGAGCCTGTCCGTGCTGGGCATCGCCGGCTACGCGTTGCTCCTGGCCGGCGTCGTCTGCGATCTGCTCGGGATCGCCGACATCGGCTGGCACGTGTCCCCCGCCGGAATCGTGTTCCTCGCCCCCGGCGGCCTGTTCGAGCTCTTGTTCCCGCTCCTGCTGATCGCCCGTGGCTTTTCCGCCGGAAGCCGGGCCCGCCCCGGGCCGGTTCACACGGGCAGTGCCCGGCACCAGGACGTCAAGGCCGCCTAAGAGAAAACCCGGCGCAGCACCACAGGCCCTGGTCACGGTGGCAGCTCGCACGAAGGGACCGCCCCCATGCTTCCAACTCTTCCCCCAGCGCTCGCCGGCTGCTCGGCGACTTCGGGCCATTCCCCAGCCCAGGTTGGGCCGGTGACCTATCAGAACCCGATACTGGCGGTCACAAAACGTGCCGTGCTGCTGCCCGGCCGTTGTCTCGCCAGCGTCCGGCCGTACCGTGTGCGCAGCCAAGCCGAGGTGGCCTATGGCAGCACCAGCCGAGAGCATCAGCATCTGCCTGGTCAGGGTGAAGGCGTTGGTGTGGGCGAAGAAATGCGACAGGGAGATGTTGTAACCCGCATAGAGGCGGGCTGCGACCCGCACGCCCTTCTCGCTGGCCAGCCACTCCGCCCACTGCTTCACCCGCGGGTCACGCCCGCGCTCCCCCAGCGCTTCCGCCGCGGCGTCGATCGGCCTCCTGCGGAATCTGCCCGTCTCCGGTCACGTAGCCCATCACACGCGCCGCGCGCTGTTGTTGGCGGTCGGCAGCTCAGCAATCACTCCCTCCGAATGCAGGCAGTACAGGCCCACGATGCAGGCGTCGACCGCCGACCGGGCAAGGAGCGCCGCCTCTTCGCCACGCCGTCCCCTGACCGCCCGGCGGATCCGCCTCTGGGCCACAGAAGCCTGAGCAGGCCGAGCTGCGCGGCGTCGTCCCCCGTCGCCTCTTCGCCAGGCCACCGCTTGCAGGTGACCAGCTTGAACGCCGCCCGCCGCATCCGGATGCGCGCGGCAGGTCGGGATACGGCAGCACTCCCCGGACTACCATCCATATGAGCTTCCAGATATCCCGACAGCATGCAGCCAGCCTCGTAATCATCAATACCGCCACGGCCTCAGGGGCGCCGCGAGCGCGGGAGGAGCCTTAGCCGCGCCACAGACGTCTCATGCGGGCCGTTCGGGAAGGCGCCATCCGGGACTAGCACAGCCCGCGCGTCATCGTCGCCGGGGTCGGCCTGCCGATAGTACCTAGTGCAGGTTCATTGATACGGAAGAAAGTCACATGCACGAAGAGACCCGCAGGCAGCTCGGCCAGAACATCATCGGTCTGCAGAAGGAGTTGGCGCGCGTTGAAGAGCATTCACCCGGCATGGCGAACCCTTCCGTTCCCGGCCACGCAGCGCGGAGCGTCCGCCCGACCCGTGGCCAACGCGATGCAGAGAGGATTCGCGCGGAACTCCTGATGGCCGAGGAGCAATACCGCTCCCATGGCGGCACCGACGAACACCTCCAGTCACTTGCCGGCGAGATAGCAGGCGGCCACGGGTCCCGCAGGCCCGCGGATCGGTTAGCAGATGATCACGTGCAGCTTGCGGGGACCGTGCACCCCCTCGACGCGGTCCAGTTCAATGTCACTGGTAGCCGAAGGGCCGCTGATCCAGGTCAGCGGCCGGGTGGCGTTGAGCCTGGCCACCGCTTCCGGTACGGTGGCCACGATCTGCTCGGAGCGGAGCACGCAGACATGCAGGTCGGGCAGGAGCGTAATGATCCGGCGGCCCTGCCCCGCGGAGCCGTCCAGCACGATGGTGCCGGTCTCCGCGATCGCCACGGCCGCACCGGTGATCACCCCGGTTGTGCCTTCAAGCTGGTCTATGCCAAGGTTGCCGTTATCCCAGATCACATCGACCGCTGGGGGCAGCCAGTCCCCCGATAGACCCGGTGGCACGACGACCGACGGGCGAGTACCGGGGACGGCGGATTCCTGGCCGGACGGCTGCCCGAAGATGTCAGCCACGATGTCCGCCACCCCCGTCTCAGCAGCCCGGTGTATGTGCCCCTTGTAGTCGAGCACCCGGTCGGCCAGGAGGTCGACCAAGTGCGGATCGCCGGGTGAATGATCACCGGTAGACCGGTAGGTGCGACGCACATCCCCGGTCGCTGCGGAGCCGTTTCCCCCCGCCGCCCGGACCCGGCTCAGTACCTCCTCACGCGCGCTCACTGGCCACCGCCGTCCCGGCCGCGCCGGGACCACCACTGCTGGAACGTTTCCCGAGGTGGCGCAGGCAGGTCACGACTGGTCGTCCAGCGGCTGAGCGGCGGCGGCAGGCTGGTGATCCGGGCCGGGGCACCGGCCCGGCCGCGGGCCATGAGGCGGCCGACCTGACCGGCTCGCTGGGCGGCGGCGAAGAACAGAGGATGGTTCATGGCGTACGCTGCCGCTGCCATCAGCGCGGCTTCTCCGCCGGGCACGCGGTGCTCGGCGCGGTGCGCCTCGACGTGCTGGGCGCGCAGGTGCACCAGGATCTCGGGGATGTTGATCTTGACGGGGCAGGCGTCGTAACAGGCGCCGCACAGTGAGGACGCGTAGGGCAGCGACGCGTTGTCCTCCACGCCGGTCAGCTGGGGCGACAGCACAGCGCCGATCGGGCCGGGGTACACCGAGCCGTAGGCGTGGCCGCCGGTCCGTTCGTAGACCGGGCAGACGTTGAGGCAGGCCGAGCAGCGGATGCAGTGCAGCGCCTGCCGGCCGGTCTCGTCGGCGAGGACGGCGCTGCGGCCGTTGTCCAGCAATACCAGGTGGAACTGCTGAGGTCCGTCGCCGGGCGTGATGCCGGTCCACATGGAGGTGTAAGGGTTCATGCGCTCGCCCGTGGAGGCGCGGGGCAGCAACTGCAGAAAGACCTCCAGGTCACGCCAGGTGGGTACGACCTTCTCGATGCCCATCACGGTGATGAGGGTCTCGGGCAGAGTGAGGCACATCCGGCCGTTGCCTTCGGATTCGGCCACGGCCAGGGTGCCGGTCTCGGCGACGGCGAAGTTCGCCCCGGACACCGCGACTTTGGTGGTGAGGAGGGTGCGACGCAGGTAACGGCGCGCAGCCGCGGCCAGTTCGGCCGGGTCGTCGGTCAGGCCGACCCCTGCTCCCGGCATTTCCCGGACGAAGATCTCCCGGATCTCGGCCCTATTGCGGTGGATCGCCGGGACCAGGATGTGGCTCGGGGTGTCGCGGCCGAGCTGGACGATGAGCTCGGCCAGATCGGTTTCGATGGCGGTGATCCCGGCTTCAGCGAGTGCTTCGTTGAGGCCGATCTCCTGCGTGGCCATCGACTTGACCTTGATCACCCGGTCACCGCCGGCGGCCCGGACCAGGCCGGCGACGATCTCGTTCGCCTCGGTGGCGTCCCGGGCCCAGTGGACCTGCCCGCCCGCCGCGGTGACGGACGCTTCCAGTTGCTCCAGCAGCTCCGCCAGACGCGTCATGGTGCCGGCCTTGATGGCCGACCCCGCATCGCGCAGCTCCTGCCAGTCGGGCAGCTCAGCGATGACCGCGGCCGACTTGGCACGGATGGTCCTGGTGGCGTGACCGATGTTGCGCCGCAGCTGGGTGTCGGCGAGAGCACGCCGGGCCGCGACCGGGAACGGGTCCGCGCCCCGCAGATGACCCACTCCGCGCGGCGCTGTCACCGGGCTGCCGGCTTGCTGATCTTTCGCACTCACGGGGTCACCTCATGGGCTTGAAGGTTGCCGCGCTCCCCCACTGTTTCCGTGGCCTCGGTGCTGGCCAAAATCTCGGCCAGGTGGACCGTGCGGACCCCGGTGCGCAGCCGCGACAGCCCGCCGCCGATGTGCAGCAGGCAGGAGGCATCCGTGGCCGTGCACACCTCGGCCCCGGTGGACAGGACGTGCTGCATCTTGTCGGCGAGCATGGCAATCGAGGTATCGGCGTTCTTGATCGCGAAGGTGCCGCCGAATCCGCAGCACTGATCGGCCTCGGGCAGCTCAGCCAGATCCAGGCCCCGGACGTGGCGCAGCAGCCGCAGGGGCTTGTCGCCCACCCGCAGCATGCGGAGCGAATGGCAGGTCGGATGGTAGGTCACCCGGTGCGGGAAGTAGGCGCCCACGTCGTCCACGCCCAGGACGCCGACGAGAAACTCGGACAGCTCATAGGTACGCGCGGCGACGTCCTCGGCCGAAGCCGCGAGCCGCTCGTCGCCCGCCCGCCGCGCGACCATGGTGTGCTGGTGGCGAACCGACCCCACGCAGGATCCGGACGGGGCCACGATGACCTCGTACGGCTCGAAGGTCCTGACGTACCGGCGGACGAGCGGCAGTGCCTCACGCTGGTACCCGGTGTTGATGTGCATCTGCCCGCAGCACGTCTGCCCGCGCGGGGCGGCCACTTCGTGACCGAGACGCTCCAGGACCTCTACGGTGGCCCGCGCCGCACCCGGGAACATCGTGTCGGCGAGGCAGGTCACGAACAGGGCGATTCGCACCTCAGGCCTCCCCGGGCCTTTCCGGGCTGGGCTCGGCCACGGTGAGGACGATGTGATGATGTCCGGACCCCAGCTCCTCCAGAGTGGGCCGGCCGTGCGGGTGCTGGACAGGCAGCGCGGCCACGTCCACCGGCTTCCCGTCGTGCTCGGCGCGCCAGGGGCCGGGCGGCAGGACGAACCGTCCCCGGGCGCCCGGTGCGACGTCGGCGTCGACGGTCAGGTTCTGGCCGTCGAGGCGCCATGAGATGGCGGCCGGGCCGTACGGCGTGTGGATCCCGGCCGCCGCGGAGGTCAGGCCCCCGCCCGGCACGGGAGCGAAAACGACGGTGCCATAGCCGGGATCGTCCGCGTCCGGGGCCAGCCCGGCCACGGACCGGTACAGCCATTCGGCGACGGCGCCGTAGGCGTAGTGGTTGAACGACAGCATCCCGCCCGCGCCGGTGGCCATCTCCCCCGGGTGGATGCTGCCGTCGGGCCGGATGGCGTCCCAGCGCTCCCACATCGTCGTCGCGCCGTGCAGCACCTGATACAGCCAGCCGGGGCTCTCGGTGTTCAGCAGCAACTGGTAGGCCTCCTCGATGCGGCCGCCCGCGGTGAGCGCGGGAAGCACCAGCGGGGTGCCGAGGAAGCCGGTGGCGATCCGTCCGCCGCTGGCCCGGACCAGTGCGGCGAGCGCGCCGGCGACCCGCGCGCGGTCCGCCTCCGGTGCGATGCCAAGCTGCAGCGCGATGGCGCAGCCGGCCTGGGTGGTGACCGCGTGGCCGGCCCACTTCCGCCAGGCCGCGGCCGCGGTCTGGTCGCGCAGCGCCGCGTACGCGGTGGCTGACCCGCTGTCGCCGAGCAGGTCTGCGGTGCGGGCCACGAGGCCGGCGCTGTAGGCCAGGTAGGCGGTGGCGATGTAGTCGCTGCTCGTGGTGGCCTTCTCCGGCTCATCGGGGGGCGCCCCGGGATCGAGCCAGTCACCGAAGTGCCAGTCGCCGCTCCAGGTGCCGTCCTCGCCGCGGCGGCCCGCGCACCAGTCCACCCAGGCGCGCATGCTCGGATACTGGCGGTGCAGGACCTCCGGGTCGGCGTACGCCTCGTACAGGGTCCACGGGACGACGGTGGCCGCATCCCCCCAGCCGGTCGAGCCGTATTCGAAGGATTCCAGCTCGGTGCCGCGCAGCACGGCCAGGACGTTCGGGACGACGCTGGGCACCGCGCCGTCCGCGCGCTGGTCATACGCCAGGTCCACGAGCCAGTTGGCCAGGAAGGCCCGGCTGTCGGCGTTGGCGCACGCGGCCGGGGCGAAGACCATGATGTCGCCGGTCCAGCCCAGTCGCTCGTCCCGCTGGGGGCAGTCGGTAGGGATGGCCAGGAAGTTGTCGCGCTGAGACCAGGTGACGTTCCGGAACAGCTGATTGACCCGCTCGTCGGAGCACTCGAACCGGCCAGTCTGGGCCAGGTCGGAGCTGACCACCGCGACCTCTATGTCCTCGACCGCCACGCCGGGAGATGTTTCGATCTCGGCGTACCGGAAGCCATGGAAGGTGAAGGCGGGCTCCAGCAGCACGGACCCGTCGGCGGCCAGCACGTAGGTGTCGGTGGCCCGCGCTGAGCGCAGCGCGACGGTGTACAGGCGGCCCTCGCCGTCGAGCACCTCGGCATGGCGGACCCTGATCTGCGCGCCTGCCGGGCCGGTCACCCGCAGCCGCAGGTACCCAGTCAGGTTCTGCCCGGTATCGATGAGCAGGTGCCCGTCCGGGCTCTGCCGCGGCGCCGGGTGACGCGTCTCCACGACGCGGACCGGGGGCAGGGTGCGCTGCCCGAGCGGGGCATCGAGCTCCCGTTCGATGGCCGGCGGCCAGGTACTGTCGTCGAAGCCGGCCCGCCGCCACCCGGCGGGCTCCAGCCGCAGGTCCACGTCGGTGCCGTCGTAGAGATCAGCGGCACGCAGCGCGCCCGTGGAGGCGCGCCACTGACCGTCGGTGGCGATCGTCACCGAGCTGCCGTCGGTGAGCTGGATCTCCAGCTGCGCCAGCAGGCAATTCGCGTCACCGTAGACGTTGGACAGGTCTTGCCAGGTCAGCCGGCCGCGGTACCAGCCGTCACCCACCGCGGCCGAGATCGCATTGCGCCCCTCGCCGAGCAGGCCGGTGACGTCGTAAGTGGCGTACAGGAGCCGGTGATGGTAGCTCTGCCAGCCGGGCTCCAGCAGCTCGTCGCTGACCCGCTGCCCGTTGATCGCGACATCGTGCAGGCCGAGTGCGGTGACGTACAGCCGGGCGCTGGCCACCGCGGCTTCCAGGCCGAATTCGCGGCGCAGCAACGGGACCGGCTCGGGCTTGAGCCGGCCGATGTCATCGGCCAGGGTGATCGGCCGGGCCACCCAGTCGGCCGGATCCAGCAGCGCCGCCTCGACCCGGGCCGGCTCGCTCCATCCGGTCATCCCACGGTCCGTGCGGGCCCGCACCCGCCACCAGCGCACCTCCCGGCTGCGCAGCGGCGGCGCCGGCCATGCGGCGTGCAATGGGTGGGACGACGGCACCTCACCCGAGGTGGCCACCGCACCGCCGAAATCCGGCTCGGCGGCGACCTGGACCTCGTAACCCGACTGGCGGACGCCGGGACGGTCACCGGCCAGCCGCCACGACAGGCGCGGCGCCGCCACGCCTGTCGTGGGCAGCCCCGAGTCATCGGCGGTCCGCAGGTGAGTGACCACAACACTGGGATCGATGTCGCCCGTGGCCGCGGACTCGTCGGTGGTCATGGAGATTCTCCTATCTGACTTTCTGACATCAGGCAGCCGAGCTACCGGGAGCATTCGCCTGGGCGGCGGCCGCACGGGCCAGAGCGACGTGGTGCCGCTCGAACTGGATCTCCTCCAGCGACTTGCCCTCGTTGCGCGGGGCGCCGAGGAAGCCGATGATGCCGGCGACAACCAGGAAGCCAGTGAGAGTCCAGGCCAGGGGCTTGAACCCGACCGTGATGATGATCGGCACGAAGAAGCTCCAGATGCCGAGGCCGATGCGCACGATCGCGAACATGAACCCTTGCGCCGTGCTGCGCAGCAGGGTGGGGAACAGCTCGCCGCTCCACAGCTGGAAGAAGGACTGCGCCCCGAACCCGCCGAATATGGCGGTCAGCAGGATGTAGCCGATCGCTATCGGCAGCGTCACGTGGAAGACCGCGAGCAGGAGCTGGCCGACGATCTGCCCGGCGAAGGCGGCCGCGATCATCTTGCGCTGGTTGAACCGGTCGGAATAGCGCATGAAGACGAAGTAGATCGACAGCGCGCCGATGAAGAAGCTGGCGGCCGACAGCCCGTCGCTGACCGCCAGGGTCTGCGAGCCCACGGTGTGCAGGATGAACGGGAAGAAGAACCCGTTGGTGCCCGCCCACAGATTCCAGATGCCGTACATGCCGATCAGGAAGGCCATGGCCTTGAGGTTCTGACGGTTGCAGAACAGCTCGCGGAAGCGCCCGTGCGACATGGCCACGTTGACTTCCACCTCGTCGACCTTCGGCGCGTTCGGGTCGTGCTTGACGACGATCGCCTTCGCGGTGGTCCACACCGACGATTCCTTCATCCCGAACCGGAAGGCCCACAGCAGCAGGGCCAGGACGACCAGGTGGGCAAAGATGAGGCGGGCGCCGAGGACGCCAAGCGGCGACAGGACCACGGCGCCGAGCAAGACCACCACCGGGCCCATGTACCACAGGATCTGGGCGACGCCGCTGTGCTTGCCGCGGTGCCCGTCCGGGGCCATCTCGGCGATGATCGTCCAGGACGCCGGGATGTCCGCGCCGACCGCCAGGCCGGTCAGGACGAAGCCGACCACGATCATCCACGGCTTGACCGCGAAGACCAGCACAGTCATGCCGACCGCGTAGACGAGCATGTCCCACTGGTAGATCTTCTTGCGCCCGACCAGGTCGCACAGCCGGCCGCCGATCAGGGCGCCGATGCCGGCGGAGATGGCGTTGGAACTGAACGCCGCGATCAGGCCGGTGAAGGTGCTGGTGAGGTGGAACTCCTTGGTCCACAAGACCAGCGCGGCCGACCCGGCCACGATCGATCCGGCGTCGATGTAGTTGGCCAGCCCGGCCAGGATCGTGTTCTTCCAGTCGTCGCGCGTGCTGACGCCGGGCGTCTCGACGAGGTGTGCGTGCTCAGGGATACTGGTCACGGCGGGGTCTCCCTTCATGATGCTGATGTCGCCGCAGGAGGCACGACCGCGGATCAGCGATGCGCCCCGGATATCATCCGGTCGCCTCGCTGACCGAGCGGCCACGCACCGATTCCGTTCGGATGCCGCTGGAACACGGCAGGGTCGTAGAGGGGCACGAGAACATCCGCCTCCCGGCGAATCCGGTCGTAGGCGGCCAGGGTCTCGGCCAGGCTCTCGTTGATGCCCAGCGGGCGGTTCTCCGTCACGTTCTCCTTCCTCATGAAGCAGTCCGACGCGATGACCGCGCCTTCGCCGGTGGCGGCCTTGACCGCGACCGAGCTGCGGTGATGGGCGCCCACCCAGAACACCGACAGTCCCGGCAGCAGCTCCTCCTCGTCATCGAGCAGCCGGACCTGGTCCCATCGGTCCGTCACCAGGCGGGTCAGGATGGGGGGCGGGATGACCAACGGCCGGTAATCGTGCGGGTGGTCCCGCCAGCGCGGGGCGTGGAAGTCGATCCAGCCGGTCCGGGACAGGCAGTAGGCCGCGTTGGGCAGGGTGAGCAGGTTGCCGATGGCGTAGGGCTGGAAGGGCGTGACGATGACGTGGGTGACGTCCGCGGCGTCGACGTCCAGGCGGTTCAGCTGGGCGTCGAGGCGCTGGTCGTCCTGTACGCGGAGCTGGTGGCGGGGCTCGAATTCGGCCCACCGCTGGTTGAGTTCCGGCAGCATCGTCACGTCGGGGCCGGTGTTGACCAGGACCGTCGACTGGCCGTCGCGGAGCAGGAGGCTGACCAGGGCCAGGGGCCCGTCGGTGGCGCCGGCCTCCATCCAGAACATCTCGAAGCCGGGCGCCCAGTCCCAGCCTCCCAGGTGGAGGAAATCAATACGCCAGGTCGGTGGCATCATTGCCCTCCCGTCCGGTTGACGCGGGTTACTGCAGGTTCACGAAAAGGCCGCCGTCGACCAGGAGCTCGGCGCCGTTGACGTAGGCCGCCTCCTCCGAAGCCAGGAACACGACCGGCCCGGCCAGGTCCTCCGGCTGGCCGAGTCGACCCGCCGGGATCCGGCCCAGCATGGACTTCCGCTTCTGCGGGTCGGCCAGGTCGTCGGCGTTCATGTCGGTCGCGATGGTGCCGGGCAGCACGGAGTTGCAGGTGATCCCGTGCGGGCCCAGGACGATGGCCAGCGACTGCATCAGCGAGCGCTGGCCGGCCTTGGTGGGGGTGTAGTGCGTCTGCTGGCCGCCGCCGACCAAGGCGCTGATCGAGCTGATGGAGATGATCCGCCCGCCTCGCCCCTGCTCGACCATGATCCGGGCGGCCGCCTGCGAGCACAGGAACGTGCCTTTCAGGTTGACCGCCTGCACCTGGTCCCACAGCTCCTCCGGCATGGTGAGGAAGTCGTGGAACGGGCAGATGCCGGCGTTGTTGACCAGGACGTCGACGCCGCCGAATTCGCGCCGCACGGCGGCGAACATGTCCTCGACCTCGCCGTGGTCCGCGACGTTGGCGCGCACGGCGATGGCCCGGCCGCCGAGCTTTTGCACGTTTTCGACGGCGTCCTCGGCTTCTTGCTGATTGCCCCGATAGTTCACGACCACATCCGCACCCGCCGCGCCGAGGCCGATGCTGATGCCCCGGCCGATCCCCCGGGATCCACCGGTGACGATCGCTACCTTGTCTTTGAGCCTGTCGTCTGCCACGTTCGCCTCACTCGATTCCGTCATGGCCCGGATCACCGGGCGGTCAGGAAATGGCCGCACGCTGCAGGGCGGGCGCGACGACCTGCCGCTGCGCGCCCAGGTGCTCGATCTCCAGGTCGATGACGTCACCGTCGGCCAGGTACGGGAACCGGCCGGAGAACGCCACCCCCTCCGGCGTCCCGGTGTTGATCACGTCGCCGGGATCCAGGACCAGGTACTGGCTCAGATCCCAGACCAGATCGTGAACGGAAAAAATCATGTCCGCGGTGGAGGAGTCCTGGCGCGGTTCGCCGTTGATGAACGAACGCAGGCGCAACTGCTGCGGGCTGATCTCCTCCGCCGGCACCAGCCAGGGGCCCATCGGGTTGAACGTCTCGCAGCACTTCCCCTTCGACCACTGCCCGCCGGAGATCTCGGCCTGGAAAGCCCGTTCGGAAACGTCGTTGGAAATCGCGTATCCGGCGATGACGTCCGCGGCCGCCTCCGGGGAGTCCAGGTACCGTGCCTGCCGGCCGATCACGACAGCGAGTTCGACTTCCCAGTCGAGCTTGCTCGCACCGCGTGGGCGCCGGACCTGGTCATAGGGGCCGACGACGGTATTGGAATGCTTGAAAAAAAAGATCGGCCACTTCGGCGGCGGGTCGCCGGACTCGGCCGCGTGGGCCGCGTAGTTCTGCCCGATGCACAGGACGGCACCCGGCCGCGCGAGCGGCGGCCCCACCCGCAAGCCGGCGATGTCCAGCCGGGGCAGGCGGCCGGCCGCGACGGCGTCGCTTACCCGCTGGATGCCGTCTCCGGCCAGGAACCGGCCGTCCAGGTCATCGGTAACGGAGGTGATGTCAAAGACGGCGTCGTCGTCGCTCTGCACGGCCGGGCGCTCGCGGCCCGGCTCTCCTACCCGGAGAAAGCGCATGTCGCTGGCCTCTCGCGCTAGTGGGTAAAGGGACGTTCCAGCTTGCTGGCCGGGTCGATCTCGACCCCGAACCCGGGCCGGTCAGGCACCTTGAGGCGCCCGTTCTCGGGCACCGGTTCGTTAGCGAGCAAGGGGGAGAACATGGGCACCACCTCGCTGGCCTGGGGGTGCATCATGAGGAACTCCGCGAACGGGCTGTTGTGCTGGGTGACCACGAAGTGGTACGAATACACGCTCGAGCCGTGCGGGACGACGAGCTTGCCGTGCGCGTCAGCCAGTGCGGAGATCCGGCGCAGCTCGGTGATCCCGCCGCACCAACCGACGTCGGGCTGGAGGATGTCGCAGCAGTCCATGTCGAGCAGCAGGCGGAAACCCCAGCGGGTCGCCTCGTGCTCACCAGTGGTTATCAGCATGCCGGCGGGGGCCCGCCGCCGCAGTTCCGCGTAACCCCAGTAGTCGTCGGGAAGCAGCGCCTCCTCGATCCACCTGAGCCCGTACTGGGCGGCCCGGTGGGCCAGGCGGACGGCGTAGTCCAGGTCGAGCGACATCCAGCAGTCGAACATCAGCCAGAAGTCGTCGCCCACCCGTTCCCGCATCGTCTGCAGCTTTTCGAGGTTCTGACGCAGGCCTTCCTCACGCTCGGCCGGGCCGTGCTGCAACGGCATCTTGCCGCCGATGAACCCCATCTGCTGGGCGAGATCGGGCCGGGCCCCGGTGGCGTAGAAGATCAGCTCGTCGCGGACCGCGCCGCCCAGCAGGTGATAGACCGGCTCCTGGCGGAGGCGGCCCAGCAGGTCCCACAAGGCGAGGTCGACGCCGCTGATGGTGTTGAGGACGACGCCCTTCCTGCCGTAGTACAGCGTGGAAAGGTACATCTGGTCCCACATCTTCTCAATGTCGGTGACCGGCTGGCCTTCCAGGAACCGGGCCAGGTGCTGTTCGATGATCCAGCACCCGAGTTCGCCGCCTGTGGTCACCGCGAAGCCGACGGTGCCGTCGTCGGCTTCGATCTCCACGACGAGCGAGCCGAGCACGTTGATGCCGAACGACTGACGGCTCTGCCGGTATTCGGGGTACCTGGCCATCGGCGTGGCCACGTGGTCGTCGATCCAGTGCCCTTCGCCCTGGTCGTGATAGTCGGCGCCCCCGCCGCGCACCACGGAGGCCCGCACCTGCCGGATCCGCTGCCCCGTCATCGCTGGGCCTCCTTCCGCCCGTCGTCCTGCGGGAACACCAGGATCTTGCTCGCGTCCAGGTCGCCAGAGGCGAGCCGGGCGAACGCGTCCGGGGCGGCGTCCAGCCCGACCCGGCCCTCGATCAGGTGCTCCAGTCCCTCCGGCCGGGAGGCCACCCACTCGGCCGTATCCCGGAACTCCCGCGACGGGTAGGTGAAGGACCCGATGATGCTGCGCTCGAAGGTGCTGATCTCGTACGCGGGCAGGGTGATCTCCCGCTCGCCCATCCCGACGAGCACCAGGCGGGCGCCGAGAGCGGACGCGGCGAGGCCGTCGGCGAGGGTGCGGCTGATGCCGACCGCGTCGAGCACCACGGTGGCCGGGCTGCCCAGCGCGGCCTGCACCTGTTCCCGGAGGTCACCGGCGCGCGGATCGATCGTGGCAAAGTGAAGCTTCTCCACCAGCGCCCGGCGCGCATGGTTCGGCTCGGAAACAACCACGTGCTCCGCGCCGAGGCGGCGGGCGCCGAGCGCAGCCGCCTGCCCGATCGGGCCGCCGCCGATCACCAGGACCAGGTCCTCGGGCCGCACGCGGCCGCTGACCGCAGCGTGGTAGCCCACGGCGAGCGGCTCTACCAGCGCCCCGTACTCCTCGGGCACCGAGTCCGGCAGCACCACGACGTTCCGGGCCGGCACGATCATCAGTTCCGCGAAGGCGGAGTCGATCTCCTGGTTGACGCCGATCACCTGGCGCCGGGCACACAGCTGCTCGGTACCGGCCGCGCACTGGGCACATTCCCCACAACCGATCACCGGGTTAACGGTGGCGACCCGGCCAGGGCGGACATTGTCACCGGATACATCCGATCCGGTCGCCACGATGCGCCCGACCGTTTCGTGGCCCATGATCTGCCCCGGATGACGCCGCTTGTTCTCGCCCGTATAGCCGTGCAGGTCGGAACCGCAGATGCCGGTCGCGGTGATCTGGAGAAGAACTTCATCCGGTCCCGGCTGCGGGTCGGGTCGGGTCTCGACCCCGATCTCACCCGGACCGTGATAGACGAGTGCGCGCATGAGTCCTCCACATCGCGTGAGATACGGCGGGGGCTCCGGAGGCTGAAGCTCGCTCGCTCATTAGTGGCCGCCGTGCTACCCGGTTGAAGAGGGGTAATTCCGCTGTGCAGGTCATCTGGCCACATGTGGCCAGATGACGCCTGCGCACCTTGCCGATTACTCCGCGCGGCATTTCACTGGCGTGAACGCGCCGATGCCGGGTGCCGGTACGACGGCAGCGACGGCTCACACCCGTGAGCCGCTGGGCGACCATTCCCTGGCCGATCAGGCTTCGGGGCGGCCTCCGGAGAGGAAGTCTCCTCACAACGCTTGCTACCGGCCAATCGCGGAAGCTCGCAGGGTAGCCAGTCCCGCCGTCGGCTGCCCCGCAGCTCTCGGCGACGACGCCGCCAACTGGCCACGACGGCATAGGAGGGGCAGATGCCCAGCGACCTGGATCCGGCCGAAACCCGGGAATGGCTCGATTCCCTGGACGCGGTGTTGGAGTTCGACGGCCCGGACCGGGCGTACTTCCTGCTCGATGAGCTGATCGAGGAGGCACGCCGCAACGGGGCGCCGGTGCCGTACTCGGCGAACACTCCGTACCTGAACACGATCCCGCCGGAGAAGGAACGGCGCAATCCGGGTGACCAGGAGATTGAGCACACGATCCGGTCGATGATCCGGTGGAACGCGGTGGCCATGGTGCTGCGAGCCAACAAGGAGTCCTCCGAGCTGGGCGGTCACATCGCCAGCTTCCAGTCCGCCGCGACGCTGTACGACGTCGGCTTCAACCAGTTCTGGCACGCGCCGTCCGAAGGCCACGGCGGGGATCTCGTCTACATGCAGGGCCACTCGGCGCCGGGGATCTACGCGCGGGCGTTCGTGGAGGGCCGGCTGACCGAGGAGCAGCTCGACAATTTCCGGCAGGAGACCGGCGGGCGCGGGCTGTCGTCGTACCCGCACCCGTGGCTGATGCCGGACTTCTGGCAGTTCCCGACGGTGTCCATGGGGCTCGGGCCGCTGATGTCGATCTACCAGGCCCGGTTCCTGAAGTACCTGTCCAACCGGGACCTGGCCCCCACCGGTGACCGGCACGTGTGGGCGTTCCTGGGTGACGGCGAGATGGACGAGCCGGAGTCGCTGGGCGCGATCTCGCTGGCCGGCCGCGAGCGGCTGGACAACCTCATCTTCGTGATCAACTGCAACCTGCAGCGGCTGGACGGGCCGGTCCGCGGCAACGGCAAGATCATTCAGGAGCTGGAGGCGATCTTCCGCGGGGCGGGCTGGAACGTGCTCAAGGTGATCTGGGGCAGTAACTGGGACCCGCTGATTGCCCGCGACACCAGCGGCATCCTGCTCAAGCGGATGGAAGAGGCCGTCGACGGGGAGTACCAGGACTTCAAGTCCAAGAACGGCGCATACGTCCGGCAGCACTTCTTCGGCCGGTATCCGGAACTGCTGGACATGGTGGCCGACATGTCCGACGACGAGGTGTGGGCGCTGGCCCGCGGCGGCCACGACCCATGCAAGGTGTACGCGGCCTACGCGGCGGCCGTCGAGCACACCGGGCAGCCGACGGTCATCCTGGCCAAGACGGTCAAGGGCTACGGCATGGGTGAGGCCGGGGAGGGCCAGAACATCACCCACCAGCAGAAGAAGATGGCCGAGAACACGCTGCGGGCGTTCCGGGACCGGTTCGGTATCGACGTGGCCGACGACCAGATCGCCGCGCTGCCCTATCTGCGGCCGGCCGAGGACTCGCGGGAGATGCGTTACCTGCGCGAGCGGCGCGAGGCCCTGGGCGGCTACCTGCCGGCCCGCCGGGCGAAATCACAGTCGCTCGAGGTGCCCCCGCTGTCAGCGTTCGACAACCAGCTCAAAGGCACCGGGGAGCGGCAGATCTCCACCACGATGGCGTTCGTCCGGGTACTCAACTCCCTGCTGCGGGACAAGAAGATCGGCCGCCGGGTGGTGCCGATCGTGGCGGACGAGTCGCGCACGTTCGGCATGGAGGGCATGTTCCGGCAGTTCGGGATCTTCTCCCAGAACGGCCAGATGTACCAGCCGGAGGACGCCAATCAGCTGATGTTCTACCGGGAGGACCGGACCGGCCAGATGCTGCAGGAGGGCATCACCGAGCCAGGCGCGATATCGTCGTGGATCGCCGCGGCGACGTCCTACAGCACGTCGGACACGCCGATGATCCCGTTCTACATCTACTACTCGATGTTCGGCTTCCAGCGGGTCGGCGACCTGGCCTGGGCGGCCGGGGACAGCCGGGCCCGTGGCTTCCTGATCGGCGGTACCGCCGGGCGGACCACGCTGAACGGCGAGGGTCTGCAGCATGAGGACGGGCACAGCCACATCATCTCCGCGACCATTCCCAACTGCGTGTCCTACGACCCGACGTTCGGCTACGAGGTCGCGGTCATCGTGCGCGAGGGCCTTCACCGGATGTACGCCGAGCAGGAGGACGTCTTCTACTACCTGACCCTGATGAACGAGAACTACCGGCATCCGCCGATGCCGGAAGGCGCCGCCGATGGCATCCTGCGCGGCTTGTACCTGCTGCAGGAAGGCGGCGGGAAGAAGCCGCGGGTCCAGCTGCTGGGCAGCGGGACGATCCTGCGCGAGGTGATGGCCGCCGCTGACCTGCTGGAAGCCGACTTCGGAGTGACGGCGGACGTCTGGAGCGTGCCGAGCTTCACCCAGCTGCGCCGGGACGGGCTGGCCACCGAACGGTGGAACATGCTGCATCCCACAGAGAAGCCGCGCCTGAGCTACGTCGAGAGCTGCCTGGACGGCCGTCCCGCCGGGCCGGTGGTGGCCGCGACCGACTACATCAAGTCGTTCGCGGACCAGATTCGGCCATTCGTACCGCGCCGGTACCGGGTGCTGGGCACGGACGGGTTCGGCCGCTCGGACTACCGGCGCAGACTGCGCGACTTCTTCGAGGTCGACCGGCGCTGGGTCGCGGTTGCCGCGTTGCACAGCCTGGCCGCCGAGGGGACTATCCCGGCCAGCCGGGTCGCGGACGCGATCACCCGCTATCAGATCGACCCGGACAAACCGAACCCGCCCGAGGTCTAGCGAAGGGGTGCCAGATGGCGACCGAGGTCACAGTGCCCGATATCGGAAGCTTCGCCGACGTGCCGATCATCGAGGTCCACGTGAAGACGGGCGACCAGGTCAACCAGGAAGACCCGTTGATCACGCTGGAGTCGGACAAGGCCACGATGGACGTGCCGGCCCCGCTGTCCGGCCAGGTGCTCGACATCCCGGTCAAGGTCGGGGACGAGGTCAGCGCGGGCACGCTGATCCTCACCATCGACCCGGGCAACGGCGCTGTCGCCTCGCCGCCCACCCTGGTCGAGCAGCAGGAACCCGAGGTGCCCATGGCCGCGCCGCCGGCCCGCCAGCCGGGCGCTCCGGTGACGGCCGAGCCGGCGGCCGCACCCGTCCATACCGAGCAGCCTGCCGCCCCGTCGCGGGATTTCGCCGGGGTGCACGCCAGCCCGAGCGTCCGCCGGACCGCGCGTGAGCTGGGCGTCGACCTGGCCGCGGTGACCGGCAGCGGACCGAAGGGCCGGATCACCAAGGACGACCTGCTGGCGTTCCTGCGCGGACCGGACCCTTCGGCGGTACCGGCAGCGGCGGCCGGCATGGGTATCCCGGAGATCCCGGCCCAGGACTTCAGCCAGTTCGGGCCGGTGCGGGAAGAGCCGCTGTCACGGATCAAGAAGCGGTCCGGACCACATCTGCACCGGTCCTGGCTGAATGTCCCGCAGGTGACTCACAACGACGACGCGGACATCACCGTCCTGGACGCCTACCGCAAGGAACTGGACGCAGCGGCGAAGGCCGAAGGCTACCGGGTCACGCTGCTGGCGTTCCTGATCAAGGCGTCGGTGTCCGGGCTGAAGCGGTTTCCCGAGTTCAACAGCTCGCTGTCGGCGGACAAGGACAGCCTGATCGTCAAGGGCTACTACCACCTCGGGGTAGCCGTGGACACCCCCGGTGGGCTGGTCGTCCCGGTGATCCGCGACGTGGACCGCAAGGGGATCACCGAGCTGAGCAAGGAACTCGGCGCCACCTCGGCGCGGGCGCGGGACGGCAAGCTGGCGCCTGCGGACCTGCAGGGCGGCACGTTCACGATCTCCAGCCTGGGCGGCATCGGCGGTACCGCGTTCACCCCGATCGTCAACGCGCCCGAGGTGGCCATCCTGGGCGTGGTCCGCTCACGGATGGCGCCGGTGTGGGACGGCGAGCAGTTCGCCCCGCGGCTGATGCTGCCGCTTTCGCTGTCGTACGACCATCGCGTCATCGACGGGGCTCTCGCGGCCCGGTTCGTGCGGCATCTGTGCCACGTGCTCGAAGACCCGCGCCGCCTTCTGCTTTAGGAGCACCATGGCTGACATCGAGGTCCGCATCCCCGACATCGGTGACTTCTCCAATGTGCCGGTCATCGAGATCCATGTGGCCCCCGGCGACACGGTGGCGGCCGAAGACCCGCTGGTGACGCTGGAATCGGACAAGGCCACGATGGACGTGCCGTCACCAGCCGCCGGGACCGTCGGGTCGGTGCTGGTTAGCGTGAACGACGAGGTCTCCGAAGGCACGCCGATCCTGGTCCTGCAGACGGAGGGCGCGGCGAGCGGGGCGCCCGGGCCGGGCCGGGAGACGGTGCACGAGGACGCCCGCCCGACCTCCGGCGAGCCGGCCGGCTACGGCTCGCCGGCCGGCGTTTACGAACGGATCGAGGTCACTGTCCCCGACATCGGCGACTTCTCCGACGTGCCGGTCATCGAGGTACACGTCGCCGCGGGCGACACGGTGGCGGCCGAGGACCCACTCATCACGCTGGAGTCGGACAAGGCCACCATGGACATCCCGGCGCCCGCGGCCGGGACGATCACCGCGGTCCGCGTCACTGTCGGCGACACCGTGTCGGCGGCCCACCCCATCGCAGAGCTCAGCACCGGGGAACAGCTCGGCGGGCCGTCCGCGCCGCAGGGGGCAGCGCAGACGGCAGGCAGCGAGACGGTGACGCCGGCGCCGGCTGCGGGTCAGGCCGCCGTTCGCGAGGACGTGCACGCCGGCGTCCTGGTGCTCGGCGGCGGGCCCGGCGGTTACACGGCCGCGTTCCGCGCCGCCGACCTGGGCCAGCAGGTCGTGCTGGTCGACCAGCGGCCCACCCTGGGCGGCGTGTGCCTCAATGTGGGCTGCATCCCATCCAAGGCACTGCTACATGCGGCCCGGGTGATCGCGGAGACCAGGGAGATGGCCGGGCACGGCCTGCGGTTCGGCGATCCGGATATCGACCTGGACACGCTGCGCGGCTGGAAGGACGGGGTGGTGTCCCGGCTGACCGGCGGTCTCGGCGGCCTAGCCCGGCAGCGCAAAGTCCAGGTGGTGCGGGGCACTGGGAAGTTTGTCTCCCCGCACCAGGTCGCGGTGACCGGCGAGGACGGCACGGTGACCGGGGTCGGCTTCGACCAGGCCATCATCGCGGCCGGATCGGAACCGGTGCGGCTACCGTTCCTGCCCGCCGATGATCCCCGGGTGCTGGACTCCACCAGCGCGCTCGACCTGGCCATCGTGCCCCGGCGGCTACTGGTCATCGGGGGCGGGATCATCGGGCTGGAGATGGCCACCGTCTACTCCGAGCTCGGCGCGCAGATCACCGTGGTCGAACTGATGGACCAGCTGATCCCGGGCGCGGACCGGGACATCGTGACCCCGCTGGCCAAGCGGATTGGCGCCCGCTACGAGAACGTCTATTTGAAGACCAGGGTGACCGGGGCCGAAGCCGGCCCGGACGGCATACGGGTCAGTTTCGAAGGGCCCAAAACGCCCGGCAGCGACGTATTCGACCAGGTTCTGGCGGCGGTAGGCCGGGTCCCGAACGGCAGGCTGATCGGTGCCGAGCAGGCCGGCGTGGCCGTCGACGAGCGCGGCTACGTCCCAGTCGACAAGCAGCAGCGCACGAACGTGCCGCACATCTTCGCCATCGGCGACGTCGTGGGGCAGCCGATGCTGGCCCACAAGGCGACCCACGAGGGCCGCGTGGCCGCGCAGGTGGCGGCCGGGCAGCCCAGCTACTTCGACGCCAAGGTCATCCCGTCGGTCGCTTACACCGATCCCGAAGTGGCCTGGGCCGGGGTGACCGAAGCCGAGGCCAAGGCGGCGGGCGTGGCGTACGGGAAGGGAGTTTTCCCGTGGGCGGCCAGCGGCCGGGCCCTGTCGCTGGGCCGGGACGAGGGCCTCACCAAGCTCCTGTTCGACAAGACGAGCGAGCGGCTGATCGGGCCGGCCTGACCGGCCCGAACGCGGGCGAACTCGTGGCGGAGATCGCCCACGCGATCGAGATGGGCGCCGACGCCACCGACGTCGCGCTCACCATCCACCCGCACCCCACGCTGTCCGAGACGGTCGGGCTGTCCGCCGAGGCCTTCGAGGGCACGATCACCGACCTCTACCTGCCGAAGAAAAAGTAGCGCTCAACCCGCCAGAGGAGATCTCATGCCTGGTTCCGTCATCGTCGCCGGGGCGCGCACGCCGATCGGCAAACTGTCCGGAACGCTGAAGAGCTTCAAGGCCGTCGATCTGGGCGGTATCGCAATCCAAGCCGCGCTGGACAGAGCCGGGATCACCGGCGAGCAGGTCGACTACGTGATCATGGGGCACGTGCTGCAGGCCGGGGCGGGCCAGATCACCGCCCGGCAGGCCGCCGCCCGCGGCGGTATCCCGATGGGGGTGCCCGCGGTCACGATCAACAAAGTCTGCCTGTCCGGCCTGGACGCGATCGCGCTCGCCGACCAGCTGATCGGCTACGGCGAGTTCGACGTGGTGGTGGCGGGTGGCATGGAGTCGATGACGAACGCGCCGCATCTGCTCTCCGGGGCCCGGTCCGGCTACCGGCTGGGTAACGGCGAGCTGGTCGACTCCACCATGCAAGACGGCCTGTTCTGCTCCTTCGACGAGCTGGGCATGGGCGCGGCCACCGACACGTACACGAAGCTGAAGAACATCTCCCGGGAGGAGCAGGACGCGTTCTCGGCGATGTCACACGGCCGTGCGGCCGAGGCGGCGAAGAACGGCGCCTTCGAGGACGAGATCGTCCAGGTCCCGGTACCGCAGCGCCGCGGTGACCCGGTGATGGTCACCCAGGACGAGGGTGTCCGCCCTGAAACGACCGCGGAGACGCTGGCCAAACTCCGCCCGGCGTTCAACGCGGACGGGACGGTGACGGCCGGCTCCTCCTCACAGATCTCCGACGGCGCGTGCGCGGTGGTGGTGATGTCCCGGGCCAAGGCCACCGAACTCGGCGCGCCGGTACTGGCCGAGGTCGGCGCGCACGGCGTGGTGGCCGGCCCCGACCCGTCGCTGCTGTCGCAGCCGTCCAACGCGATCAGGAAGGCGCTGAACCGCGAGGGGCTGCCGGTCGATCAGGTGGACCTGTTCGAGATCAACGAGGCGTTCGCGTCGGTGGCCGTCCAGTCCATGCGCGACCTGGACATCAGCAGCGATGTGGTCAACGTCAATGGCGGCGCGATCGCGCTGGGCCATCCGATCGGCGCATCCGGGGCCCGCATCGTACTGCATCTGGCCAACGAACTCCGGCGCCGCGGCGGCGGGACGGGTGTTGCGGGGCTGTGCGGTGGCGGCGGGCAAGGCGACGCCCTCATCATCCGCGTCCCCGCCTGACATCTGTGTCCCCGTCTGACTATCTGGAGTAGCGAACATGGGAGATATGAGCGGGCAGGTCGCCCTGGTCACCGGAGGTATCCGGGGTATCGGGCTGGCCATCTGCGAGCGGCTGATCAACCGGGGTGTCAAGGTAGCCGCGGGCTACTCCACCAACCGGGACGCCGCTGGGCAGTTCTACGACAAGTACGCCGAGTACGGGGTCAGCATCCACCAGGGCAACATCGGCTCGGCCGCCGACTGCGAACGGGTCATCGGCGAGGTGCTGGACACCCACGGGCAGCTCGATGTACTGGTCAACAACGCCGGGGTCACGGTCGACAAGACCGTCCGCCGGATGACCCCGGAGGAGTGGGACCACGTCATCCACATCAACCTGTCGGGTGCGTTCTACCTGTCCCGGGCGGTGCTGCAGCACATGCTCGACCGCCGCTACGGCCGGATCGTCAACATCTCCTCGGTGATCGGCTCGGCCGGCGGGTTCGGCCAGGCTAACTACGCCTCGGCCAAATCCGGGCTGTTCGGGCTGACGATGAGCCTGGCTCAGGAGACCGCGACCAAGGGCATCACCGTCAACACCGTCACCCCCGGGTTCATCACCACCGATATGACGGCGGCGGTACCGCCGGCCGCGATGGAAAAGATCATCGCCCGCATCCCGGTCCGCCGCCTGGGCGAGCCCAACGAAGTCGCCCGGGTGGTGGAGTTCCTGGCCGACCCCGAGTCCGCGTACATCACCGGCCAGGTCTATCCGATCAACGGCGGCCTGTACATGTAACGAGCGGGTGCCGTTGCGCGGCGTCAGGCGGGGACCGCGGCGACGGCCCCGCGGTGACGGCGCCCGCGTGGCCGGCCCGAGCTGGAGGCGCGCACCTCCAGCTCGGGCGGGAAGATGACCTGCCGGTGATTGTGGGTCTCAGGCTGCCGGGACTCTTCCACCAGCAGCTGGGTTGCGGTGCGCCCGATAAGCTGCCGGGGCCGACGGACCGACGACAGGGGAACGGCTCCGGCCGCCGCGAAGTCAATGTCGTCATAACCAACGATGGCGACGTCACCGGGCACCTTGACCTTGCGCGCGGTCAGCTCCCGCAGCAGGCCGAGCGCGAGCATGTCGTTGGCGCAGAACACCGCGGTGGGCCGGCCCAAGGTGGTGCTGTCCGCGATGACGGCGCCCACGGACTGACCGGAGGCGATATTGAGGCCGGCCGTATCGATCAGCATCAGATCGGATGGGTTTCCGCCTGCCCGGGCGATGGCGCGCAGGGCCCCGTCCCGGCGCTCGCGGACCTGCCGCAGATCAGGCGGACCTCCGACGTAAGCAATCCGTTCGTGGCCCTGCTCCAGCAGGTGGCTGACGGCAAGGTCGCCGCCCAGCACGTCATCGACCGCGGCGGAGCACTGTTGGCCGGACGGGGACCAGCTGTCGACCAGGACGACGGGTGTGCCCCGGTCTTGCACTTCGGCGAGGCGGTCCCAGTTGTCGCCCACGGGAGTGATCAGGATGCCCTGGACGCGATGCTCCTCGAGCAGGTCGAGGTAGGCGTTCTCCCGCTGGAGCTGATCATCGCTGTTGCAGAGGATGACGGCCAGACCGGAGTTGTTCGCCTCATCCTCAGCGCCGCGGGCCATGTCGGTGAAGAACGGATTCGACACATCCAGAACGACCAAGCCGATCACGCGGCTCCGTCCGGCCCGGAGCTGCCGCGCGGACTCATTCCGTACAAATCCCAGCGCCTTGATCGACGCATGCACGCGATCACGGGTGGCCGCCGACACGGAGGAAGGCCGGTTCAGGACGTTGGATACGCTGCCCACGGACACGCCCGCGTGCGCCGCGACGTCCCTGATACTCACTGAACCGTTCATCCGTGATCTCCTGAGCATGCTCGAATTAAGGGTTCCTAGCTGAAACCTATCAATTCTGCGATGTCGGGAGGAAGATTGGACCGTTCATCACATCATCCAGTCAGCGCACTACAGCGTGATCGGACCTGAACGCGCCGACCGGCGGTGAATGAACGTTCAGATCAGATGAGACCATGCCGGGCAGCCCAGACGACCGCCTGGATGGGGTGCACAACTCCGAGGCGATCGCAGATGTTACGGAGCCGCCGGCGGACGGTGCGCGGACTCATCTGCATCCGCCGGGCGATAGAGGCCAGCGGAAGACCTTCAGCGATGAGCCGCAGCATCGCCAGGTCCTCGGCCGTCAGCAGAAAATCGTTGCCGTTGACGTGCCGGTTATTGTCCATGGAGCGCGAAGTGACGTTTTCTCTTCCGCGGGCGGCGGCACCGCCGGACTGCGAGCGGATGGACTGCGGGTGATCGCTTACGGGCGGTGGCCGTAGCGTCGGCTGGGTATGGGACAGGGTCCTGAGGTCGCTTCTGTTCACTGGCTGTTCGTTTCTGTAACTCACCGGCTAACCTTAAGTGAAACGTTTCAGATGAATATCCCAGATTAACTGGCCGTGGGCCTAGTGTCAATGCTGCAACTACGTGCGTAGTCCTCACCGCACCGTGCACTCCAATGATCGTTACCAGCCAGAATGACCCCGAGGCAAGCGATCATCTGCGTCAACCCTGTCTACATCATTGCTGATACGTTTCATTGGCTCTAAGAGGAACTGTGGCGTCCGGCTACTGACCGGCGGCAACAGCTGGCCACATGCGGCCAGCTGGCTTGTCCACCACCATCTCTCCATTCATTTGACCGGCAATCAGGATTCGGATGCGCCGAGACCACCGGCGCTGTCAGTGCACACAGCGCCGCCGACGGGCCAGAGGGGGGCGTCTATGGTGAGCGGACGGCACCGCGTAATCGTGGTAGGCGGGGGCTTCGGACGCCTCAACACCACTGAGGGACTGGCCGATGCGGACATCGATGTGACTCTCGTCGACCGGACCAATCACCATCTGTTCCAGCCCTTGCTGTACCAAGTGGCGGCGGGGATCGTGCCGCCGGGCCTGATCGCTCCCGCATCACGGCACGTCCTCCGGAACCAGCGCAACGTCCGGGTGCTGCTGGCAGAAGTCCGCGACGTGGACCTGGAGACGAAGGTAGTGCACGCCGTAGAGCCCGACGGGGCTCCGCATGACTTGCCTTACGACACTCTGGTCGTAGCTTCGGGAGCGACACATTCATATTTCGGTCAGGATCAGTTCGCTGGTTACGCGCCCGGCATGAAGACGATCGAGGACGCGCGGTATCTGCGGGACGCGATCTTATCCAGATTCGAAATGGCGGAGCTGGCCAGCAATCCGAGCGACCAAGCCGCTTGGCTCACGTTTGTGGTGATCGGCGCCGGGCCGACCGGAGTGGAGCTGACCGGGCAGATCGCTGAGCTGGCCCACCAAGTACTACCCAGCGACTTCCGGTCCGTGGATACGACCAAGGCGAGGATCATCCTGCTCGAAGGGTCTTCCGCGGTGCTTCCACCTTTCGCGCCGCGCTTGCAGCGCTACGCCCAGCGGCGGCTGGAAAAGATGGGCGTTGAGGTGCGATTGAACACCTTGGCGGTCGACATGGACCACGACCGCGTGGCGGTGAAAGGCCCACGTGGACCGGGAACGATTTGGGCCCGGACGCGGATCTGGGCGGCTGGGGTGCAGGCCTCACCACTGGCTCCGCTGCTCGCGGACAAGGTCGGTGCGGAGCCCGACAAGGCCGGGAGGCTGCCGGTCAATGCGGACTGCACATTGCCCGGGCATCCCGAGGTGTTCGCCATCGGCGACATGGTGTCGCTGAACATGTTGCCCGGGGTGGCCCAGCCAGCGATCCAGGAAGGCAAATACGTCGCACGGGTGATAAAAGCCCGGCTGGCCGGAAACGGCGGCATCGGGCCATTCACCTACCAGGACCGGGGATCGATGGCCACCATTGGTCACAAGGCCGCGGTTGCCGACGCGTTCGGCCGTAAAGTCACCGGCCTGCCCGCCTATCTGATGTGGGGCATCGTCCACGTCGCGTATCCCAATGGCCCTTATGGGTGCCGCGATGATTGTCGATCAGTGACGAGATCTGGCCGCTCCGGCTGACCTCGCGATCGCTACGGTCATGCCACGATGGGGTTATGGGTTCGCAGCGTTTCCGCGCCATCATCGACGCCGGGCCCCGGGACAGTGGGGTCGTCGTGGTGCCATTCGACCCAGATGAGGCGTGGGGCGCTAAGGTCGACCATCCCGTCAGCGGCACCATCGGCGGCGGCCGGATTCGCGCCAGGCTCGTGCCGGCCTGCCGCCGATGGGTGCTGCCTCTGGCCTCGAAGCGCCTGATCAGCATGGGCATCGCGATCGGTGATGAAGTGGCTGTCGAGCTGGCCCCAGAAGGTCCGCAGCGCGGTGATCTTGCCGAGGATATCGCCGCGGCGCTCGCGGCTGACCCGGCGGCGGGCGCGTTCTTCGATACGCTGGCGCAGTTTTACCGCAAGGCTTACCTGCGCTGGATTGATGCGACCACCCGCAGGCCCGATCTGCGCGCGGCCCGCATTGCTGAGGTCGTGGGCCTGCTCGCGGCGGGGGTCAAAGAACGGCCACGGTCGTGAGGCAGGATGCCCGGAGCGATCATAGATGACCGCCCTTCGGGGCAGCCTCCCCCGATGGCCGTATCCATGACGCCCTCCGCAGGAACGCGCTCATGCCGCTGGGCGGGCGCCGTCATCGACTCCGAACGGTGCCTGACGCCGACTCGGACGCTACCTCTACGCTCTCAGTTCGCCTCGGTGAAGACGCGCTCCAATCACCTACCTTGCATGGACCCGGATGGTGGCGGTGTCTCCTTTGACGACCACCTCGACGGCGATGATCTGGTGGTCAGGCTGCCGCAGCTCCATCCCGCTTGTCATTCCCAGCGCGCGGCATTGAGACGCACAACGACTTCGACGATCGCGCCTCCCCCGATCGCCTCTGCTCGCTGCACCGCAACCTTGACGGGCACCAGGCTCCCTTCGGCCCTGAAGAGGGAGACGCGGCCGGGCACGGTGAAACTGAGAGAAGGGAATCTCAGTGATCGTGTCAAGCCGCAGTAGCGATTACCTGCGAGGGCGGGATCGGGCTGTAGACGCGATTGTCGCGCAGCAGCGCCCACAGGACGTCGACCATGCGCCGGGCCAGGGCGAGCAGGGCCTGGACGTGCCGTTTGTTCTCGTGTCGTTTGCGCTGGTAGAAGACCTTGGACGGTCCTTCGGCGCGGAGGCTGGACAGCGCCATCATGTAGAAGACGTTGCGCAGCGGCCGGTGGAAGCGCTTGGGCCGGTGGTAGTTGCCGGTGACGCGTCCGGAGTCGCGGGGGACGGGCACCAGCCCGGCGTAGGAGGCCAGCCGGCCGGGGCCTGCGAACGCTTCCAGGGGGCGGCCGTCGGTCGCGACCAGGAACTGGGCGCCGAGGATCGGCCCCATGCCGGGCAGGCTCTCGATGATGCGGGCCTGGGGGTGGCCGCGGAACTTGCCGGTGATGAGCTTGTCGGTGTCCTTGACCTCGCGGTCGAGGTCCAGGAGCTGGCGGGCCAGCTTCTTGACCAGCAGCGCCGTGGTGGCCTCGCCGGGCAGCGCGACGGTCTGCTGCTGCGCGGCCCGGACGGCCGTGGCGGCCATCGCGTCGATGCCCTTGGCCCAGGCCTTGTGCTCGCGCAGGTAGGAGGCCAGGCCCTCCGTGCCCGCCGCGCGGACCTCTGCGGGCGTGCAGAACCCGGTGAGCAGGATCAGCGCCGAGCGGGTGGAGTAGTCGAAGCTGGCTTCCAATTCGGGGAAGATGCTGGTGAGCAGGTCGCGGAGCCGGTTGACGCCACGCACCCAGTCGGCCATGACGTCGGCCCGGTAGGACGTCAGCCGGGTCAGTTCCACCACCAGCTCGCCGGTGGCGCTCAGCTCGGTCAGGTCGCCGCGCATCCGGGCAGTATCGGCGATCACCCGCGCGTCCTTCGCGTCGGTCTTGCCCTCGCCGCCGAACACCCCGGACATGCCGTGCACCACCCGGCCCGGCACGTAGATGACCTTCTGCCCGCTGGACAGCAAGATCGCGAGCAGCAGCGCGGCGGCCGGGCTGACCAGGTCCACCGCCCACCGCACCTCGCCGCCTGCGCTGACGGCGGTCTTAACGGCGCGGGCGATCAGCTCCTCGATCGGCTGCTGGCCGTTGGCCACCTTGACCGACCACAGCCGCTTACCGCCGGCACCGACCGCAGCCGCGTGATGGCTGGCCTTGCCGGCATCGATCCCGACCCACACCACATCCGTGGCCGTCACCCGGGCCACCCTCCTGTCCTCGCAGGTAAAGCCCGTGGACGACCCCGCCATCAGGTCCCTAAACAGCGACGGTTCGCATCAGATCTCAGTCAGCGGCCAGGGCGTCCAGGGCAACAGGGCGGCCATTCCTTTCAAGCCACGACAACGGCAACCAGTCATCAGCCACACCCCGTCACCCTGGGCATCCAGAGTGATTCCTATTCACTCAGACACTTCGATCTAGGGAGCCCGTCATGAAGTATGCGATCGGGATCGGGCTGATGGTCATCGCCGGCGTTGCCCTCTGGGAGGGAAAGGATGATATTCGCCGGTTCTACAAGATGAGCATCATGTAATGAAAAGGCCGCGACACCAAGGAGCCCGCACGAAGTGTGCGGGCTCCTTGCGGTGCGATGGCTAGTCTTCGCGCGGTCCGGGAATGATGACGACCGGGCAGCGCGCATGGTGGGCGGCCTGGGTGCTGACCGAGCCCATTATCAACCGGGCGAAACCGCCGGCCCCTCGCGAGCCAACCACCAGCAGCTCGGCGTCCTGCGGCTCGCGGATGAGGACTTCGGCAGGCACCCCCAGGTAGGCCTGGACCAACACTGAGGACGGGGCATCGTCGGCCAGCAGCGCGGCGGTCTTGGCCACCGCTTCTTTGGCGGCATCGCGGGCCAGGTCGAGGGAGGGCCCATTGCTGATCACGGTCATCATGCCTCCCCAGCCGGGGGTGTTTTCCTCTACCACCGTGATGACTGTCAGTGGCAGCCGGCGCAGCGAGGCGTAGCGCATGGCCCATTCCAGGGCGAAATGTGAATGTTCAGAACCGTCGATCCCGACGACAACCCCAGGCATCTTCTCCTCCTAGCAACGCGGCCTATTCGATCCTTCGTTCGCGACGATAGGAATCACGGACCCGCCGCCAAAGAGGCGAAGTCCTTCCGGCAAACCGGACCTTTTCGCCTGCTGCGAGTGACATTGGTCCCTGCCTACTGACCTGGCCATTTACCTACTTTGAAGTGACAGCAACCTGGAACTTTGGGCCGGCCGCCGAGACCGAGAAGAAAGCGTGAGAAGCCGATGACCGAGACTGGATCCCTCGAGCACGTGATCAAGGTTTTTCTCCTCGAAGACCACGAGCTCGTGCGCGTCGGAGTCAAGGACTTCCTGGAGACCCAGCCCGACATCAGGGTGATCGGCGAAGCCGGGACAGCCTCCTCGGCGCTGGCGCGCATTCCCGCGCTGCGCCCGGACGTGGCCATCCTCGACGTGCGGCTGCCCGACGGCGACGGGGTCAGCGTCTGCCGGGAACTCCGGTCCCAGCTGCCGGACGTGGCCTGCCTGATGCTGACCTCATTCGAGGACGACCAGGCCTTGTTCGACGCGGTTATGGCGGGCGCGGCCGGCTACGTGCTCAAGCAGATCCACGGCACCGACCTGATCGGTGCGGTGCGGACGATAGCCGCGGGCCAGTCCATGCTCGATCCGAAGGCGGCCAGCAAGCTGATGGCCCGGATGCGCGACGCGGCTACCCGGCGCGACCCGCTGGACGGGCTGACCGGCCAGGAGCGGCGCATCCTGGAGCTGATCGGCGAGGGACTGACCAACCGGCAGATCGGCGAGCGGATGTTCCTGGCCGGGAAGACGGTCAAGAACTACACATCGGTGCTGTTCCAGAAGCTCGGGATGGAACGCCGCACCCAGGCGGCCGCATTCGCCGCCCACATCTTCGACGATCACCACGGCGACGACGACCGCGCCTTCGCGTGATCGCGGGGATGCTCAGAGTCAGCTAAGACACGATCCGGCTGTTCCTGCATGTGCTGGCGACGACGGTTGCCCTCTCGGGGATTACCGCCACACTGCACGCCCACTCTCGGACCATCATCGGGCTGGCCGGCTGAGGCGGGACCAAAGACCGTGGCCGCGCCGGCCGTCCAGCGCGGCGCGACTCCGCAGGAAGCGGCCGAGGCGATCGGCGTCACATTCTTGATGAACGGCGAGCCGACGACGGTCTACGGTGCACGAGCGTACGCGGCCGTCCAGGAGTTCTATGCGACCACCTCGGGACAGAAGCAGGTGGCGGGGACACTGCCACCGCGACCGTAAGCGGATTACTTCAGGTTGCCGTGGGCAGCGATGCCCGTGAGGAGGGAACTGCTGATGGGCCTGTGGGGCAAACGTGACGACATGGTTGTCCATGAGGCAGATCCGTACAACGCGGAGCCACCGCGGACCGCACTGGCGCACCAGCCTCTAACCCCCATCGACTCGTTTTACAGCCGCAATCACGGGCCGATCCCGCACATCGACGCCAGCAGCTGGCGGCTGCGGGTCGACGGATTGGTCGACCGGCCTATGGAGCTGTCGCTGGCAGCCTTGAAATCTGGCTACCGGGTACAGAGTTTGGCCGTGACTCTGCAGTGCGCCGGCAATCGGCGGGCAGGTTTCGTCGAGATCCGGGATATCCCGGGCGAAGATCCGTGGGGGCCCGGTGCCACCTCCACGGCCGAATGGACGGGCGTCCGGCTGGCCGAGATTCTGGAATCGGCCGGGGTTCGCCCCGGCGCTGCTCATATAGCGTTCTCGGCCCCTGATGTCTCGCAGATTGCCAGCCCGCCCCAGCCGTACGGCGGGTCGGTCGAGCTACACAAGGCGCTCGCCGGTGAAGTGCTGCTCGCCTGGGCCATGAACGGAACGGCGTTGCCGGCCGCGCACGGCGCTCCGGTCCGGGTGGTGGTCCCTGGATACATCGGGGCCCGGAGCGTCAAGTGGGTCGAACGCATCACCGTCCAGGCGACCCCGTCAGGCAACTACTTCCAGGCCGTGGCCTATCGGCTGCTGCCGCCTGAGGCAGATCCGGCCAGCGCGGGCCCAGCCGACGGACTGCCGCTGGGCGCGATCGCGGTCAATGCCGACATCCTGCAGCCCGACGACGGCGCGGTTCTCCCAGCTGGCCCGCTGGAGGTGACCGGGTACGCATTCGCCGGGGATAACCGGGCCATCGCTCGCGTCGACGTCTCCACCAACGGTGGCCGCAGCTGGCGCCAGGCCGACGTGGAGGAAGCAGCCAGCCCGTGGGCCTGGTCGCACTGGCGCACGGTCGTCGACCTGCCGGCCGGCGAGACGGAGATAATTGCTCGCGCGTGGGACACCAGCGGCGCGGTGCAGCCCGAGTCGGCGGCACAACTGTGGAATCCCAAGGGCTATGCCAACAACTCCTGGGCCCGGGTGCGCCTCACTGCCAGGTGACATACGGACTCCACGGTGGCCGGTGGCGGCGGGACGATCGCGGCCAATCGGCTGCGCCGCGTGTTTGCCAGGCACGAGAACGAAGGAACACAGCCATGACAGAAGTCAGCTGCAGCGGCCACACCGCGACTCTGGACACGGCACCCAGCCCGGCGATCCGGCCATCATCGCCGCGGCCGAATTCCCCGGGCGACCGGCTCTCCTCGTGCTCGGACAAGACGCGCTGAATTCGTTCCAGGGCGTCCTCGACGCTGAACGAGCCGAGGTCAATACCTGGGAGAACGTGACGGTCCGCGCTGGCTTCAGCCGTTAGCTATGGCGCTGGCCGGTGGTGATCAGTCCGATCACCACCGTAGGCGCATAAACAAAGGGTCGGCCAGGCGTCTCGTTGGGCTCGCTAAGTGGGAATGAAGAGCAGTGTGAACATGTCTGGAGACGTCCCGTCGGTGCTGGGTCAGCTGACTCTGGAGGAAAAGGCGTCGCTGTGCCTGGGCTCGGACTTTTGGCACACTGCGCCGGTCCCCCGGCTGGGCATTCCGCCGATCATGATGTCAGACGGGCCACACGGGCTGCGTAAGCAGCCCGGCCGCGGTGATCACGTCGGGATTTCGGGCAGTGTGCCTGCTACGTGCTTCCCGACTGCGTGCGCGCTCGGGTCGTCCTGGGATTCGGACCTGGTTCGCCGGGTTGGGGAGGCGCTGGGCCGTGAGGCGCGAGTCCAGGGCGTGGCGGTGGTGCTCGGCCCCGGTATCAACATCAAGCGGTCCCCGCTGTGCGGGCGGAACTTCGAGTACTTCTCGGAGGACCCGCTGCTGTCCGGGGTGCTCGGCGTGGCGATGATCCAGGGCATACAAAGCCAGGGCGTGGGCGCGTCGCTGAAGCATTACGCGGCCAACAATCAGGAGACCGATCGGCTGCGGGTCAGTGCCGATGTCGACGAACGAACGCTGCGCGAGATCTACCTGGCAGGCTTCGAGCACGCCGTCACTGCAGCTCAGCCGTGGACCGTGATGTGCTCTTACAACAAGATCAACGGCGTCTACGCCTCGGAAAACCTTTGGCTGCTCACCGAGGTGCTGCGCGGCGAATGGGGCTTCGACGGCCTGGTGGTATCGGACTGGGGCGCGGTCAACGATCGCGTCGCCGCTCTGGCGGCCGGGCTGGACCTGGAGATGCCACCGAACCTCGGGGTCAGCGACACCGCCCTGGTGGCGGCCGTGCGAGCAGGCCTACTGGACGAGCCGGTGCTCGACGCGGCGGTGGCCCGGGTGCTGCGGCTGGTCGAGCGGGCCACGACCGCTCAACCGGCATCCCCAGTGGACACCGATGAGCACTATGCGCTGGCCCGCGACGCGGCGTCGCAGTGCGCGGTCCTGCTGAAGAACGACGACGGCATCCTGCCGCTGCGCCCGGCCGCCGGCGACACGGTCGCGGTGATCGGCGAGTTCGCCCGTACGCCGCGGTTCCAGGGAGCGGGCAGTTCCCAGGTCAACCCGACTCGCGTGGACATACCCATCGATGAACTCCGGGCCTTGGTCCCGGACGGGGCCGAGGTCGCGTTCGCGGCCGGGTTCGGCATCGGCGCGAGCGACCGTGACGAGCAGCTCGCGGACGAAGCGGTCGCGGTGGCTGGCCGGGCCACCACCGTGGTCGTCTTCCTCGGCCTCCCCGCGGCCGAAGAATCAGAGGGTTTCGACCGTACTCACATGGACCTGCCCGTTAACCAAACCGCGCTGCTCGCCCGTCTGGCCGAGGTCAACGCCAACCTGATCGTGGTGCTGGCCAACGGCTCGGCAGTACGGCTGTCAGACTGGGCAACGTACGCCAAAGCGGTGCTCGAATGCTGGCTGTCTGGCCAGGCGGCCGGCGGGGCCGTCGCGGATCTTCTACTCGGCACCGCCAACCCCTGCGGCCGCCTCGCCGAGACCTTGCCGATCCGGCTTGAGGACAACCCTTCGTACCTCAACTTTCCCGGCGAGGACGGGCATGTCCGCTACGGCGAAGGTATCTTCGTCGGCTACCGCGGCTACGACGCGCTCGCCCGCGAAGTCAGCTACCCCTTCGGGCACGGCCTTTCCTACACCAGCTTCGGGTACGACGGCATCACCGCGAGAATCAGCGGCAGCACTGACACCGGCGATCTGGCCATCACTGTCACCTGCCACGTGACCAACACTGGCGATTGCCGCGGCCAGGAGGTGGTCCAGCTCTACGTGAGCGACCCCGAGGCCGCAGTGGCGCGGCCACTCCGCGAGCTGAAGGCATTTACCAAAGTCGACCTGGAACCAGGTGATGCGGCGACCGTCGAGTTCACGCTGGCCGCCCGTGACTTGTCGTACTGGTCACCGAGCGCACGGGACTGGGTGCTGGAGGGCGGCCGGTTCGAGCTCGCGGTTGGTGCCTCAGCACGCGACCTCCGGCTCAGCACGACGCTCGACATCGCCGTACCTGCTCAGCCGGGCGCGTTGGACGGCACATCCACGTTGGAGGAATGGCTAGCCGACCCGGTCGGCGCGGTCCTGCTGCGGAAGGCAATCGGGACTGACGAAACCGGCCGCGCCGGAGGGATCCTCGGCAACGAGGATCTCCTGAGAGTCATTGGCAACTTCCCGCTGAGCCGCCTCGCCGCATTCCCCGGGCTTGGTGTGAGCCATTCCGCTGTTGACGCACTCGTGGCGCAGGTCGCCGACCGCCGAACCGCTGGCTGAGTTTGAGCTTTGTACGCCGCGTGCCGCTCAATGCCTATGCTGAGCGAAAGCAAGCTTGGGCGCCTACGGGGAGGTCTGAGTGAGTGTGGACGGGGCCAAGAATGGCGAGGTGGTAGCCCCGGAACAGCTCGACGGGCTGGTCACCGTTTTGGAGCTGGTCCGCTTCGGGGCCGCTCGCACCAGGCCGGAGCTGAGCCGCCAATCCGGGCTGGGCCGGAGCATCGTCAGCCAGCGGTGAGTCAGCTGATGGACTCGGGCCTGCTGGCGGAGGGCGGGCTGGGTGATTCCACCGGAGGCCGGGCACCGCGGGAGCTGAGCATCCGCTCCGACGCCGAGCTGGTGCTGGTCGCGCCGTTGGGCTCGAGCCACCTGACCGTCGGCGTCACCGATCTGGCGGGGCGCCCGTTGCACCACCATCAGGGGCCGGCTGACCCGGCGGCCGGCCCGGAATGTGAAGCCGCCGGAGCCAAAGGCTCGCCTTAAATAGGCGAGCCCGGGCAAGAGGCAGGCCTAACAATCTCCGCTACCGCTAGCCCGGCTGATCGTGCCAGCCTCAAACTCTGCATCACGGTCGCGCCCGATCGTCGCGGAGGCAGCATTGGTCCTTGGCGTCAGGTGATCTGACCGCGCGTCATGAGCCGGGCCGGTAGGCGTTGGGTCCATTCGGGGCGGCGTCTCGGCGCCGGGTTCGCAGGTCAGCACGTGCGAGCCGAGTAGCGGACGGGACGCTTCACTCAGTGTGTGTGCTTCAAGCAGGTTTCGCTGCTGCCACCAGGCGTCGGCGTTTTGGGTGTGGAGGGCTCGGGTCGGCCGCAGCATCGCCGGTCAGTCCGCGTCCAGCGCCAGGTGATCGATGCGACGGTTCCTGGCCTCAGTGAACTCCATGCTCAAGTGCCGGAACTCGAGGTAGGTGCCCAGGTCCCGGGGATCGCCGGGGGGTTGAAGTCGCTGAAGGGCATGAAGAACCTGACGGCTTCGTAGTCAGCGCTGACGAGGTCCTGCAGCAGGAAGAAGTCAACGTAACCCTGGAAGTCCTCGAACAGGGCGAAGAAGCCGGCGTACCTGGCGAGGTCCGGGGCGAGGGGGCTGTCCTCGTGCCGGTAGTAGCGGCGGATGCACTCCAGGGTCAGGTCCATCCGGTCGGAGATCTTGCGTTTGAGCCCCCGCGCTGCGTTGAGCGTCAGCTTGCCGTCCACCCGGTTGCCGGGGAAGACCATCATGCCGCCCATCGTGTACCCGAGCCGGTCGAACTCATCGTGCTCCGCCTGGGGGATCTGCCCGATAATCCGGGCCGTTGCCGCGTACCTGATGAACGTCGCGATCACGGCATCGCTGGAGAGCTGGAACTCTCCCAGGCCGGAACGGTGGTGCAGGTAGACGCCGGGAGTGGTGTCGAGCAGCTCGAAGGCAGCCCCACCCGGGAGGGGCCGGCTCCACAGGCGCTTGTGGTACTTCCGAAGCGTGGGACTGTGACTGTCCGGGTCCTTCCCGCCCGCATCGACCCGGAAGTCGAATGACGTATCGATCAGCATTCGCCCCGACTCTCCAACGGCGCGGACCACGCGTCCGGGCACGGCATATTAGCCGGCACGTGAGTGAGCCTTGATCGGACAGGCAACGCGGCTTACAGGCGGCACAGGGCCGATCGTGTCTGTAAGCCGCTCTGTGGGCCCCTAACCGGGCGTGCAAAACGCGCTGCTCTGTAACTGTCAGGCCGGGACATCGTGGTGGAGCAATCAAGTGCCGAGCCCCGGCCACCCTCTGGGATCTCGCCGCAGGGCGGCCAGATGACAGCGCGGCATCGCGGCACACCATCATGATCCGGAACATGCACGGAACAGCCCGGCGATCCACCCTGAGTAGACGGGTGTTTACTGACGCCAGCGCTGGAGCCCACGAGAACGTAGAGACGGCCTCCGGAGCTGTGTGCGCAGACTCGATCTGAGCTATGGATGGCCTGCTGCCGACCTGCGCGGGGCACCGCGGCCGCAGAAGGCCAGGAGCCGGTCAGGGTTGATGGTCAAGCTGGGGCCAGTTGCAAGGGCTGATCGCCGCGCTCGCCGACCGGCTCGATCAGCTCGGGTCCGCGGGATCCGCCGCGCCCGGTCTTGTTGACCGCGGTGGAGACGGCCCGGACCTGCAGTGGCTCGTGCTCGATCCCGCTGATGAGTTCCAGTGCGGCGTGCTTGTCAGTGAGTTCCGGGTCGAGCCAGGCGTCGATCCGCTGCGGGGGCAGGATCACGGGGGTGCGGTCGTTCATCACCCCGGCCAGCCAGGTGGCGTGGTGGGTGATGATCGCGGCCGACCACAGCCACCGGTCCGGGTCGTCCTCATCCTTGGCCGGGTCGGACCACAGCTCATAGAGCCCGGCGAACGACAGCAGCCCGGCGGGCGGGTGGATGTAGTACGGCTGCTTGAACGGCTTCCCGTCGCCGTCCTGGGTGGGCAGCCACTCGTAGTAGCCGGTGGCGGGGATGATCGCCCGGCGCCTGGCGAACGGGCCGCGCCACGACGGAGCGGCGACCACTTTGTCGGCCCGGGCGTTGTGCAGCGCCGGCATCGTCTTCTGCTTGCTGGTCTTGGGGTCGATGCCTGGTTTCCACCAGGCCGGCACCAGACCCCACCGCACGGCCCGCACCTGACGCTGCGCTGCGGCCCCGTCCGCCTGACCGCGCTGCAGAACCGCGTAGATCTTGTTGGTCGGGGCGACGTTATGAGATGGGGCCAGTTCCGTGCCGTCACCGGCGCCGGTGGCCTCGTAGTGCTCCTGCAGCTCCTGCAGGCGAGCCACCGATACGTACCGACCGCACATGGCCAACCGTCCTTCCCCCGGCATTACCCCGACGCTACCCGGCCCTGCCGACAATCGATGCCGTGTCCGGTTTTGGGAGCGAAACGGGAGCGGCCACATGGCCCAGGGTGCGGTCAGGCGCGGTCAAGACTGGGATGTACAAGGCCATGACCAGGGCGTACACCTTCTACGAGCAATCTTTACCGGCAGTGGCGGTGTTCGGGACGAAGCGCTCAGTAGTTCAACTCGTGACCGTTATAAAAGCGGACTCAGGATCCGCTCATCGGACTACCTCATCGCGGCATGAGCCGCGGACGATTATCAGGTGGCACGGGGCGCTCACGATAGCGACAATCGGCACGTGATTGAACTATTGCCGTCCTGGCCGGTCATACCTCCGGCATGCGGTTCCATCGTTCTTCGCGAGTTCACCGACCAGGATGCACACCTCGCTATTGAGCTGGGGAACGACCCTTACATTCCCCTGATCGGCAGCCTGCCCGCATACCCCACTCATCAGCAGGCACTGGACTGGATCCGCCGGCAGCGCGGCCGGCTCGCCGAAGGAACCGGGCTGTCCTTCGCCATCGCCGAGGCCGGGACCGGCAAAGCCGTTGGCACGATCGGACTATGGCTGCGGAATCTGCCAGCAGGCCGTGCGACCGCGGGCTATTCGGTGCCCGCTGCGCACCGGGGCCGCGGCATCGCCAGCAGCGCGCTGACGGCGCTCACCACGTTCGCCTGGACGATCCCGGCACTGCACCGGATCGAGCTGTACATCGAGCCCTGGAACGGCAGTTCAATCCGGGTCGCAGAAGCATCCGGATACCAGCGGGAAGGGTTGCTGCGCAGCCACCAGGAGATCGGCGGCATCCGGCGCGACATGCTGCTGTACGCAGTGACGCGACCTTAACCGCTTCGCGGCACCCATAAGGGCCATCACTGTCAAGAGGGCGTACGGATCTGGCCCGGTGACTACGTGCGTTTCCGGGCTGGGCTGACTGTTCTTGCGGCTGCTTCCTCGCAGCTGCCCGGTCCCTTCCCGCTGCGCGGCCGGGGGGTCAAGCTGGAGCGCCCGCAGCCGCGCAGCGGCGAGGACGAACGAGCTTGAGGCCGGCTAGCGGCGGGAGATCATCGAGGGCGAGGAAGGAGCCGGTCACGGTATCGGGTTGTCAGGGGGTCGTGTGCTGGGTCCCGGCGCTGGTGTGCGGAGTGGTCTCACAAGCACCCATCCGGCGCCGCCCCGTGTGCGGGGGTGGCTGCCATGACCGTGTGTCCGGGACCGGGCTGCTCAGTCATGTGATCGAGCGCGGCGCGGGGCGCCGGCTCATGCCGCAGGAGCGAGCTCACCCGGGGCTTGGCGACCCTCCCGTTCTCATGGCCGCCGCAGCGGCGGCGTGCTGGCTTCGCCGGGTTCCATTTCGGCCAGCAGGTGCCAGGCGCGGGTCACCAGCTTGCGGGCGATCGCGATGGTGGCGATCTTCTTCCCGCGCCGTTTGGTGATGGCCGCATAGCTGGCGGCGAAGTCCGGGGACCGCTTGGCGGTCTGCGCGGCCTGGTTCATGGCCCACCGCAGCCACGCCGAGCCCTGCTTGGAGATGTTCCCGTGCCGGACCTTCAGGTCCGAACCGCGCACGGTCGGGGTCAGCCCGGCCCAGGAGGCCAGCTTGCGGGCGCTGGGAAACCGGGTGATGTCGCCGATCTCGGCCACCATGACCAGCGCGGTGAACTCCCCGGCGCCGGGCAGCGTGGTCAGCACCGTGACCCGCGGGTCGGCCTTGGCGTGCTGATGCAGTTCCCCGTCGATCCGGCCGGTCAGCGGCGCCAGGCCGTCGATGACCGCCAGGCAGTCGGTGATGATCTCCCGCGATGCCGGAGGCAGGTCCAGCTCGGCCAGCCAGCCGCGGCCCGGCCCGGTCCAGTAGCTGGCCGGCCGGTCATAGCCGTGGTCAGCGGCCACCGCGTGGATCCGGTTGCGCAGCTGGGTGCCGAGCCGGACCAGGCTGATCCGGTGCCGCAGCGCGCGCGGAGCTGGCGGACCTTCACCGGAGCGATCCACGCTTCGGGCAGCAGGTCCGCACGCAGCAGCTGTGCCAAGATAGCGGCGTCCACCTTGTCGTTCTTCAGCCTTGCTGAGGCGATCGCCTTGCACCGCAGCGGGTGCACCAGGTGCGTCTGGAAACCGTAATCCTCCAGCAGATCGGCCAGCCAGCTCCAGCCGAACGCCGCCTCGAACGCCACCGGCGTCCCCGCGGGCAGATCGCCGATCAGCCGCAGAAACGGCTCCGAGCCGTTCACCGCGTTCTTGTTCACCTGCACCGCGCCGTCCCCGGTAACCACCGCCACCTGGGAGCGCTTGCGGTGCACGTCGATACCGACGTAAACAGACATCGCCGGGTCTCCTCTCCCGAGCTCGGAACTTCTCACCCGGAGCGTCCTGCTACCGGGCTGAGCTGGGAAGAGGCCCGGCCCTTATAGGGTCATGAGAGTGCTTCGAGGGCGCACCATACCCGCCGATACGGGCGGGCTGGCCCTCGAGAGGCTGGTCAGTGCCGCACCGAACGAACGTAGTGCAGGTTGGAGAGGGCGCTCAGGCCCGCGCCGCGGGCGGCGCTGCCGCCCGCGGGAAAGCCGAGTGGCTTAGCGGGCCTTGTTCCCCGGCTAAGGGCGTGAATCACTTATAGCGGTAAACGATGCGGCCCTGCGACCAGTCCGCCGGGCTGATCTCCAGCAGCACGCGGTCGTCTTGGATGACGCGAATGTGGTTCTTCGTCATCCGTCCCGACATCCTCGCGAGGACCTCGTGCCCGTTGGCGAGTACCACGGTGTAGAAGCCGTGCCCGCGCAGCCGGGCAATGGTGCCCTCGGTCTCGATGAAGTCAGCTCTTGGCACTTAGTGGTCTGGCCCGTAAGTTCGTCGGGTGGAGGTCAGGCCGCCATGGTGTGAGGCTGGGTCTTGTCGTGGGCGTCGATCCGGTCTAGCAGGTCGTTGAGGCCGGTGCGGGTGAACTTCCAGCTGAACGGCTTGGCGATGGCGTTGTAGCGGATTTCGAATGTGGCGAGGCGGTCGCGGATCTGGTTCAGGCTGGTGAAGTCGTTTGGGCTGATGACCTTGCGCTGGACGATGGAGAAGTAGATTTCTGCCTGGTCCAGCCAGGAGGCGTGCAGGGGCAGGTGGATCAGGTGCGCGTTCGGCCAGGCCGTGGCCATCCGGTTGACCGAGGCGGCGCCGCGGTGAGATGACCCGTTGTCCACGATCCAGAACACCCGGTCCGCGCTGGCATAGGGCTCGGCGGTCATCACCTGCCCGGCCAGCCGGGAGAACGGCGTGATCCCGGTCGTGTCCTCGCACCGGCCGGTCACCTGCCCGTGGTGGACGTCCCAGGCGGCCAGGTAGGCCAGCGCGCCGCCGCGCCGGTAATCGTGCTGGACTCGCATCGCCCGGGCCTTACCGGGTGGCAGGGTGGGGTGGCATCGGCAGCGGACCTGGATCGAGGTCTTCTCATCGGCACAGATCACGTAGTCGTTCGCGCCGAGCGGTTCGCCGTCCCAGGTCCCGGCGTAAAGGTCCAGCACGCGAGCGGCCTTGGCTGCGAAATCGGGGTCACGGACGGAGATCCAGGACCGGTGCTGCCAGGGCTTGAGGGCGTCGCCGGCCAGCCACCGGCGGACCGTGGACGCCGAGGCTGTGACGTGGCAGCGGGTGGCCAGTTCGCGGGCCAGTTCCGGGCAGCTCCACTTCGACAACGGCACGCCGGACTCAGCCGGCAGCGCGCACGCCAGCGCGACGGCCTCGGCCCGATCCGCGTCGGCGAACACCGGCGGGCGTCCGCTCCTGGGGGCGTCCTTCAGCCCGGGCAGCCGGCCGGCCGCGAACCGGCGGCGCCACTTGCGGGCCGTGTCCGGGCACACTCCTGTCTGCGCGGCGATCGCGGCGTTGCCCGCACCGGCGGCCGCGGCGAGCACGATCTGGGCTCGCAGCCGGTCGCGGTACTCGCTGCGTGCCGCCCGGGCACGAGCCGCCAGAACGGCTTCTTCTCCAGCAGACAGGACAATCACGTACGGGCTGGACATAGGCATCTGATCTTTGTGCCGCACCCGCACCGGGCGCGCGGCCCGACACGCCGGTGAGCGCGAGAGGCGTCGGGCAAGATAACTGCCGTGGCCAGGTATCCGGACTCGACGAAAACGTCCCTGGAACAGCGCCTGCGCGCCAGGGCCCGCGAGCGCTGGCCCCAGATCACCAGCCTGCAGGTACGCCACCGCGGGGCCTTCAGCTACGTCCAAGCGACCCTGGCCGATGCCACCGAACTCAAACTGTGCCGGCTGCGATACGTCGGCTCCGCCCACCAGTGGCAGTTCGCGATCTACCGCGCCAGCCACGACGACTACGACGAATCGGTCTTCCCCACCGGCCTGCCCATCGGCACCTGCCAGCAAGCCCTCGACACCGCCTGCGGCCTCTACCTCAACAACCCCACCGCCTGGACCTGACCCCCGACGAACTTACGGGCCAGACCACTTAGCGGTTCTCCTCATTGCTATGGCTGCGGCGTCGCACAGCTTGCCGCGCGAGCGCGCACTAGTTCTCCCGCGCCCCTGGATTCATCGCAGGACATGCGCAAGACCTGGGATCCCCCGGGGAAGCCGTTGTCCCCCAAGCCAGCCGTGCATGCCGTAGGTCCCGGCGTCTCGGCCGAACTGCTTCTGGCCCTGCGCCGGGCCACCGCCACGTTCCCTGAACCGCAGCAGGCGCACCGCCGGCCGTGCGGTCGAAGTCCTGCGTTAGCTAGGTAAGCGCGCCGGCGGCCTTCGATGTTCCCGCGTGCACCCGGGCGTTTGCCCGCGGTCTCCCGCTTACTGCCAGCGCGAAGACGTTTGCCCTATACATCACCGGCTACTCGGGTAGCACACCTGGCTTCCGCCCCTCCATCGCCCGCACCTGCAGGGCAGTGCGGCCTTCCCGGGAAAGCCAGAACAGGCTGATCTGCGAGTCGTCGCACTGATGACCCAAGGCCGCTCTCAGCAGCGCGTAATCGATCTGTTGCGCCTTGAGCGCCCACGACAGGCCGCACGCTCATCGTCATGAGCGGGCGTCTCCAGCGACAGTGCGTTAGAGATCGCCGAGGCCAGGACGACACGATCTGCGCGCAGCCGCCAGGTACCGCCAAGCTCTACTCGGGAGACCGCGTTCGGAGGTTAGCTGGCAAATGTGCTGCACTTAACCCTGTGGCCAACCCGACCGGCGAGATCGGCCAGCTCCGCGATGAAGCGCTGCCCGTTGTCCGGGTGATCGTCCCGCCCGACCGCAGCGGCCGGATGTTCGAGGACGACCTGGATCCCAGTGACCTGGTGTTCGACGGCAAGCTGACGCCCATGCTGGTCTGGCACGAGCGCTACCCGGTTGGCCGCGGATGGCGATCCGGCTGGGTGCTCAGCTATGACAGCGACGGCAATGGGAACCCCGACGACTACATCGTCGGCCTCGGCCTGCCCGACGTCGACGCCGCCGTGGCGCAGGCTCGCGAATACATGCGCTCAGTCGGCTATCCCCTGAGTGGCTGGCGATCCTGACCATCGCAGTTACCCAGCGCGCGCTCTGAAGCGCGCTGAATACCTCGGGCGGCCTGGACCGCTGGCTTGCAGCGCCGGTCCCGTGGCTATTCGGGTCCGATGCGCTCGCCATAGCGCAGCCCTGAGCGAGCGAACAGCATCAAGGGCAGATCACGGCATACGGAACCTAGACGTGCAGACAGCACGGTAGGAGGAACCCTCAGCTGGCGCCACGTCCTCGGCGGCCTCGCGGCCCTCTCGGCCGTCGCTGAGACCCACGATCCACACGCAAGGCTGTCGCCGATCAGCTCGGCCTTACCAGCAGAAACGAAGGTTTTCACCATCCGTGCCACGGAAGCGGGCATCGTCTGACACTAGGCATGTGCGAGCCATATGCACAGGTCAGCAGATCCCTGGTGCGCCGCCTGTATTCCCGCCATGGGGTCATGCCGTCACCGAAAATCGGCACTTAGTCACTGGAAATGGCACTTGGCCTGAGAAGTTATATTCGAAAAGACTCACTGAAGTGTGGAGCTATGGGGATTCGAACCCCAGACCTCTTCCATGCCATGGACGCTCGTATGGTCTGATCGGGTCGCGCTGGGTCGCGTTAGTGCAGATCAGGGCGGTAGCACTGTCTGACTTGTACTGGACAGGTCTGGTGTCGGCTGGGGGCGTTGTCACTTGGTTTGTCACTGGCTTTCCGGACCTCACCGGCGAAGGTGAGGTCCGGTATGCCAGCTCAAATCGAAGACCTACTCATGACCGCTGAGCACTGCGGGCGCGTGGTCGCGACCGCGCGATACAGCGCGCGCGCAGCGGCTGATGGGCAGGGCGCGTGGATCGTATCGGGTCTCCCCCGTCGCTTGTTCAGCCGTAACCAGGCGGTCACGGCGATGGTGCTCGCGGAACGGCTCGCCGCGGGCTACGGCGACGATGATCTGTTCGTGATCGGCTGGCGTGAGGAGCTGGGGCTGTGATGGACCGGCTCATCCGGATCACCGCAGCGCTCGCGGTGGTGGCGGTGGCTTTGGTCGCTGCGGTGATCTCGTACCAGCATGCGTTCGAGCTGGTGCGCTCGCACGGGGAGTCCGGGGTGACGGCGCGGCTGGTGCCGTTCACGGTGGACGGGCTGATCTGGGCGGCTTCCATGGTGGTCCTGGACGCCAGCCGCCGGGGCCAGCCGGTACCACGGCTGGCGGCGTGGAGCCTGGGTGCGGGGATCGTGGCCACGGTGGCGGCCAACCTGGCGCACGGAGTGGGGCATGGGCCGGTGGGCGCGCTGGTCAGCGCCTGGCCCGCACTGGCGCTGGTCGGCTCATTCGAGTTGCTGATGATGCTGATCCGGGCCGGGCGTGGTATGCGGACGGGTGACGCCGAGGCCCGACTGCGGTACCAGCCCGCGCCACCGCTGGCACACGACGCACCGCTGGAACTATCGGTGGCGCCCACCCTGGAACAGACCGTCCGCGCACGCCACGAAGTGGGCCAGAGTCAGCGCGCTATAGCTCGTGAACTTAAGATCGACCGCCGAAAGGTCAAGCGCACGATCGACCAAGTGGCTTGATAACGCTTTCAGTCTCTGGGCCGAGATCAGTTCGCCGGTACGATTGGCAACTGCATGTAGCTGGGATGATCGGGGCCGGTGTACACGGAGTTCGACGCGCCGGCGTGATAGCTCTCGTCATAGGTGCGGGACGGCAGGCCCGCGGGGGAATAAGGCTGGACGTCAATCCGGAGCCGGGAGCCTTTGCGGATCAGCGCGCTGCTCGGATACAGACCCAGCTCGATCGTGACGATTTCACCGTCTTCGAGCGGCTGGTAATCCGCCTCGGCGTGCGTGTGGACCGGCCAGTATTCCGTCGATCGGGCGTCATCGAGCGCGCGGTGCGAGACCTTGAGCAGGCCGTGCCCCACCGGGTGAATGTTGGTCGGGTCGATCGGCGGAACCACCGACTCGTACCGGATCTCCCGATCATGGGAGTCCAGCACGCGCAACGACACGAAGACATCCATGTCGCGGCTGGTGGACGAGACCCACAAGCCGGCCTTCATATAGCCGGCCAGCACCATGTCTTCGGGCAGCGGATCGCTGACGAACGAGACGCCGATCGACCAGCGCGGGGTGCCGCCGACGAAACCCGCGGGCGACATCGACGGCCGCCCGATGTCGAGGTGGCGTAGGCCGATGCCTCGGCATCCGGGACGTTCTCGCTGATGCGCAGGAAGTCGCTCCGGCGGCCGTCCCCCGGCCAGTCCGACGGGGTGGCATTGAGGTACCAGCGTCGGTACGCGGTCCGCGGAAGAGGCCATTCGGCCTCTTCCAAAAGGTAGTGACCGCCGTTGCCGGTGCGCACCTGCACCCGGACCGGCGCACCGTCCATCGCGCCGTTGTCCTCCCCCTTGAGCCAGTGGTCGAAGAACCGCGTGTGCTCGGCGATCGTCGATTCCTGGTAGCTGTGCGGGAACCACGCGTCGACGAAGTCGAACTTCTTCGCCTGCACGCCATCGACCGGATGAAGGTCTCGCTGCTGCCCAGCTGGTGGATCACGACGCCGGTCTGCGGGCCGACGATCCACACCGGCGCCGTGGCCTTCTCGGTCTCGGGCCCACTCAGGCCGACGGTTGATCCAGCCCGCTATCGGGGACGGCTAAAAGTTCTGGTTTACGATGACCACGCGCCCCAAGAGCACGCCGGGGCTCAAGCCGGTGGAGGGCAGGTCGACGGTGAAGAGTACTGCCGGACGGCGGGAAGGCCGTGGCCAGTCGCTCAGTGACAGCGAGCCAGCGGATGGCCGGGCGGCCCGATCGCACCGCTCCCGCCGGGCAATCGTCGACGCTATGCGCGCGCTGCATGCTGAGGGTGAGCTCCGCCCGACCGCCCCGCGCGTGGCTGAGCGGGCCGGCGTGTCGCTGCGTACGGTCTGGCAGCAGTTCGCCGATATGGAGGCGCTGCTGGTCGAGGCGAATCGCCGCGACAACGAGATCCTGCGATCCTTGATGGAGCGGATCGATCCGGACCAGCCGCTGGCCGCACGGGTCGCGCTGTTCACCAGCCAGCGGGCCCGGATTCTGGAGCAGATGACCCCCAGCTGGCGGGCAGCCCGCCTTCAGGCGCCGTTTTCTGAAGAACTCAAACGCAATAAAGCGCAGACACTGGCGATGGCCAAGGCGGAGCTCGAGACGGTCTTCGCGCCTGAACTGACGAAGCTGGCCGGCAAGAAGGGCCAGGAGCTGGGTGAGAGCCTGCACGCGGTCAGCATCTGGTCGTTCTGGGAATCGCTGCGCACCGAGCTCGGCCTCAGCCCTGAGCAGGCCGAGAATCTTGTCCGTGCCACCGTCACCGCGCTGCTCGCCGGGGCCGGTTTCTCCTAACTGACCCGCATCCGTGGACGGCCGGATGAGCTGCTGCGCCGACGCCCATTGATTTTGCACGCATAGTGCGGATACTTTGACCTCAGCGCCCCGATTCCCGGGTGCAAGCCAACGAGGATGATGGCGAGAGGTCAGTATGAACGTGACCGCGGGAGATACCGGCATTGGGCGCCCGGGCGGCGCATCGTGGCTGTGGCGCAGGCAGCTCCAGGCTTATCCCGACACCCAGCCCCGCATCCTGTATCTGGCCATTACCGTGCTGGCCACCATCACGCTGTACTACGAGCTGTACGTCAGCGCCTCGGTGTCCACGCTGATCCTGATCAATCTGCACATGAGCTTCACGTTCTTCGTGGTGACCCTGGCCTTCGGGAACTTGATTGGGGCGTTCGGCTCGCTGCTGGCCGGGCTCACCGACCGGCTCGGCCGGGCCAACCTGGTGGTCGGCGGGCTGCTGCTCACCGGCGTGTTCGTGGCCTTCGTCATCCCCGCCGCGACCGGCAAGTGGTTCTTCGCCGTGGCGACCTTCGTGGTCGGCCTGGTCGAGGGCATCTGCCTGGTGGCCACCCCCGCGCTGATCCGCGACTTCTCCCCCCAGGTGGGCCGGGCCACGGCCATGGGGTTCTGGACGAGCGGCCCGGTCGTCGGGAGCCTGGTCGTCGCGGTCGTGGGCAGCGCCACCATCCCCGCTGTCGTCCATAACCCAGGGATCTGGACGCATCAGTACCGGATCTGCGGCATCGCCGGGCTGGTCGTGTGGCTGATCGCCCTGGTGGGGCTGCGGGAGCTGTCCCCGCGGCTGCGCGACCAGCTGATGGTGACCATCCGCGACCGCGCCCTGGTCGAGGCCCGGGCCAAGGGCCTCAGCGAGGCGGACATTGAGACCGCGCTGCGGCACCCGTTCCGCCAGCTGCTCAAGCCCGACATCGTCATCTCCGCCTTCGCCGTGTCGGTCATGCTGCTTATCTACTACACGGCTGTCGCCTTCGCGGTCATCTACCTGACCACGGTGTTCGGGTTCTCGGTCAAGAACGCCAACGGGCTGGGCAACTGGAACTGGGGATTCAACGTCATCGCGGTGGTCCTGATCGGGATCGTTTCCGACCGCTTCCGGGTCCGCAAACCGTTCATGGTGATCGGCGGGGTCGTGGCCGCCGTGATGACCGTGGTGTATCTGGAACAGGCTGGCCACCACCCCGGTTACTACACGCTCGCGATCATCCTGGCGATACTGTCGCTCGGGCTGGGTGTGGCCTACACGCCGTGGATGGCGAGCTTCACTGAGACAGTGGAAGCCCGCAACCCCGCTCTCACCGCAACCGGGCTGGCGATCTGGGGCTGGATCGTCCGGGTCGTGGTCTTCGTCTCCTTCCTGATCATCCCGGTCGTGGTCACCTCGGTCACCCCGCTGGTCAATTACGGATCGACGGTCACGGCGTACGCGACCCAGTACAAGAGCGAGCTGGCGTTCGCCCAGACCCACCCCGCCGTAGTGGCCACGGCCCGGAAGGTCCCTCCCACGGTGCTGGCCACCGCATCCAGGCTCGGCCCGCAGCTCGCCAATGCACAGAAGTTCGCACCCGAGCTGGCCGTGATCGCGGCCCACCCGGCCCTGTTCACCAAGCTGGCCGCCAACCCCGCCAACCCGGCCCTCCAAGCGCAGGCCGTGGCCGCGGCCGGCGGCGGCGCCAAGGGAATCGCCGTGGTCAAAACGATCGGTGCCAACCAGGCCGCCATCAACGGCGTCATCGCGGCTGGCCCGCAGCTGAAGACCATTGCTCCGTATGCGGCCGACCTGACGGTCATCGCCCCGTACAGCGCGCAGCTAACAGCCCTGTCAAAGGTGCCACCGGCGGCCATCGCGTACCTGACCGCCCACGCCGCCGCGGTCCAGAAAGCCGCCGCCCAGACCGCGAGTCAGTGGAAGACCTGGTACTGGATCTGCTTCGGCGGGATCATCGTCTTCCTGCTGTCGATCCCGCTGCTGAAGGGCCGCTGGAAGCCCTCCGATGCTCGCCGCGACGAGCAGGAGCACGAAGCCATGATCCAGGCCGAACTGGCCAAGCTCAGCAGCTGAGCCCGCCGGCCTTGAACAACCAGCCTGCTGAACGAGAGGACAGAGGTAATGCCGCGGTTCGGCAACAAGCAACTCGACATCAGAGACCAGAATGTGGCCGTCGAGCGGGTCTTGGAGGCCACCGACAACCCTCGCCACCGCTACCTGCTCCGGTCCTATCTCCGGCACCGGTACCTGGAATCGGCGGGACGTTACCGGGAGATCTTCGCGCCTGATATGACCGTCGAGCATCCCTTCTACCGGTTCAGCCTGATCGGGCAGCCGAGGTTCACGCTGGACGGCTGCGAGCAGGTGGAGGCGGTCTACCAGCACTGGACGAAGACGGATCAGTGCGTCTTCTACGTCGAGGACGAAACGGTGGCGGTCGGTGACCACCTGATCGTGGGCCGGGGCATCGGTTACCAGCAACGGCTGGGCGCCGAGCTCGCGGCGGCCGGCGCCGATGCTGACGCCGACGCGATGTACCTCGAGCGTTTCCAGATGGTCATGGTCTGGCCGTACGACGACCAGTGCCGCCTGATCGGGGAGGACCTCTGGGAATTCGACGACGCCGAGCGCGCCCTTATCAAGCTCGATCCCGCCGACGTGCTGACCGCCCAGCAGGCGGGTGAACTGCTCGAGCCGCTGATCAAACCGCTGCCGGCCTTCGACGCCAGCCTGCTGCCCGCGTGAGCAAGGCCGCGCGGTGAAGGCGGTCGCTTGCCAGAACTCCGAGCTGACGCTGGTTGACCTGCCGGACCCGCGGCCGGGCCACGGCCAGGTCGTAATCAACGTTCTGGGCTGCGGCATCTGCGGGTCTGACCTCCACGCTCGTCACCACGCCGACGCGGAGGCTGACGTGCTGGCGCAGATCGGCTACGACGGCTTCATGCGTTCCGGGCAGCAGGTGGTGCTCGGCCATGAGTTCGCCGGGGAGGTCGCCGGTTACGGGCCGGGAACCCGGAAGAAGATCCCGGCGGGAACCGCCGTGGTGGCGGTGCCGCTCACCCGGCGCGGCGACGAGTTGCATGCGATCGGCCTTTCCGCGGCGGCACCGGGCGGGTATGCCCAGCAGGTGGTGGTCGAGGAGTCGCTCATGTTCGCGCTCCCGAACGGGCTCTCGCCCAGGCTCGCCGTCCTCACCGAGCCGCTGGCGGTCGGCTGGCATGCGGTCCGTCGCGCGGAGGTCAAGAAGGGTGACGTGGCGATCGTGATCGGCTGCGGTCCTGTCGGCCTGGCGGTCATCTGCATGCTCAAGGCCCGCGGCGTCGCCACGGTCGTGGCGAGCGACCTCTCCGCTGGCCGACGGCAGCTGGCCAGCACCTGCGGCGCGGACATCGTGGTGGACGCGGGCGAAGCGTCGCCGTACGAGGCACCGGGAGACCGCGGTTTCCTGACGACGCTCCCGGCCGCCGTCGGGCTGGCCATCGGGACGATGGAAAAGCTCAGGCCCCTGCCGGTGCCATGGCAGCACGTCTGGCGCCTCGGTGAGACGCTGGGCGGCAAGCCGAAGCACCCGGTGGTCTTCGAGTGCGTCGGCGTCCCCGGCATCCTGGACGGCATCATTACCAGCGCGCCGCTGCGCTCGCGCGTGGTGGTGGCCGGAGTTTGCGTGCAACCGGATACCCTCCGGCCGGTGATGGCGATCAACAAGGAGATCGACCTGCGGTTCGTCGTGGGCTACACGCCACTCGAGTTCCGCGACACGCTCCACATGCTCGCCGAGGGCAAGGTGAACGCGGCACCGATCGCGACCGGAACCGTCGGGCTGCCCGGCGTCGAGGCCGCCTTCGATGCGCTGGCCAGGCCCGGGAAGCACGCGAAAATCATCATCGACCCAGCGAGCCCGGCCACGGCGCCCGAAGCCGAGTCCTGAGGGGAGCGGATATGGACTTCAACCTGGCGGTGATGCTGCGGGAATCCGCCCGACGCGTCCCCGGCAAGCCGGTCATGATCCTGGGCGAGACCAGTATCAGCTACGCCCAACTCGACGCACTCTCAGACCGGGTGGCCGCGAACCTCGAAGCGGGAGGCCTGGCCGCCGGGGACCGTGTGGGACTGCAGTTGCCGAACATCCCTGAATTCGTCATCGCCTACTTCGGTATCCTCAAGGCCGGCGGTGTCGTCGTCCCGATGAACGTCCTGCTCAAGGCCCCGGAGATCGAATTCCAGCTGCGTGACTCCGGCGCCGTCGCGCTGATCACCTTCGCCGCCGCCGGCGATGCGGCCAGGGCCGCCGAGGCGGCGGCGGTGAGGTCGATTTATGTCGCCGGCCCGGGGCAGCCCCGGCGGTGGACCCGGCCGCGGGCGCCCCGTTCGATGAGCTGCTGGCCGGGGACCCGCCCGGCCTCCGGCTCGCTCCGATGAGCCCGGCCGACCCGGCCGTCATTATCTACACCTCCGGCACCACCGGCGTCCCGAAGGGGGCGGTGCTGTCACACTTCACGCTGTACATGAACGCGGACATCTCCGGCCGGTTGTTCGAGTTCGAGGACAGCGACGTGGTGCTGGTGGCGCTCCCCCTGTTCCACATCTTCGGCCTGTCGAGCATCCTGAACATCTGCGTGCTGCTGGGCGGGACGATGTCACTGGTGCCGAGGTTCGAGGTCGCCGCCGTGCTCGAGCAGATCCAGCGGGACCGGGTCACGATCTTGGAGGGCGTGCCGACGATGTACATCGCGCTGCTCCAGGCACCCGGCCTGGACGGCTGCGATCTGTCGTCGCTGCGGGTAGCGATCTCAGGCGGCGCGCCGATACCGGCGGAGATCATCGACTCCTTCGAGCACCGGTTCGGCGTGGTGATCCTGGAGGGGTACGGCCTGTCGGAGACGTCGTCCACGACGACGTTCAACATCAGCGCCGAGCAGCGCAAGGTTTACAGCGTCGGCAAGCCGATCTGGGGAGTCAGCGTCCAGATCTGGGACGACTGGGGCCGCCCGCTGCCGGCCGGGGCGGCCAACGTCGGCGAGATCGTGGTGCGCGGCCCCAACGTCATGACCTGCTACCACAACAATCCCGAGGCCACCGCGCGGGCCTTCGCCGGGGGCTGGTTCCACACCGGCGACCTCGGCTACTTCGACTCCGACGGATTCTTGTTCATCGTCGACCGGATCAAGGACCTGATCATCCGCGGCGGCTACAACGTCTACCCGCGCGAGGTGGAGGAGGTCATCTACGCCCACCCCGCGGTCGCCGAGGCCGCGGTCATCGGGGTGCCCGACGCCCGGCTCGGCGAGGAGATCCATGCCGTCGTCGTGGTCAAGTCAGAGCGGGCGGTCACCGAGGCCGAGCTGATCGAGTTCGTACGGCAGAAGCTGGCCGCCTACAAGTACCCGCGGACGGTCGAGTTCCGCGACGCGCTGCCGAAGGGTCCCAGTGGGAAGATCCTGAAGAAGGAGCTGCGCCCGTCATGAGCTCGTGCGCATGCCGCCCTGGCCTTCGGGGTGTGCACCGGCCGGCCTCCGGTGCCCGGCGGCAACCGGTGCGAATGCGTCATCGCTCCGGCTCTTACCGGTAAGAATGCGTCATCGCGCCTGCATCCTGCTGGCGTTCAGGACCTGCTGTGGGCGCCGGTCATCATCGCGGCGAGGTCTTCGGGGTGCAGGAACGACGGCGGCGGCGGCGGCCCCCAGGCGTACAGCCCTTGGGCGCCCGCCAGGTCTTCTGGTGTCCAGAGCTGGTCGTCGACGATGCAGTCCATGTCGCTGTAGTACTCGCTGAAGTTGCCGGCCGGATCCTTGAGATACCAGAAGAAGTTGGATCCGCCGTAGTGACGGCCCAGCCCCCAGACGTGCCGTTCGGGGTTACCTTCGAGCATTCGCTGTGCGCCGCGGCCGACGTCGTCGATGTCGTCGACCTGCCATGAGGTGTGGTGCAGGAAGGACACCGGGGCGGCCAGGACCAGGACGTTGTGGTGGTCGGTGGAGCAGCGCATGAACGCGCCTGCGCCCTTGATGTAGTCGCTGATCTTGAAACCGAGGCCGTCGGTGAAGAACCTCTGGGTGGCTTCGTAGTCGGTCGAGCCGAGCACGGCGTGACCGAGTTTGCGGGGGGTGACCTGCCCGGTGCGCAGAACGCCGGGTGCGCGCTGACCGGAGCGTTCGTATCGCCCGGGGCCGTTGTAGGCCGTGGCCGGGACGGCACACTGCTCGACCCGTCCGGCGATCTCCAGGAACGCGCGGGTCCCGGTCGCCTTGTCCATGGCGCTGATGCTGCCGGGTCCGCGGTCCACACGGCTCCCTATCCGGGTCAGGTTGCTGGCCGCGCGGTCGAGGTCGTCCTGGTCATCGACGCCGATGCGCAGGTCGACCAGGCGGCGGGTCGGCGCGGGCACGATGCGCAACTGGCGGCCGCCGTCGCGGGTGGTGAACCAGCCGTCGCTGTCCGGGAGGAGGCCGAACTCGCCGTAGTACGCGGCGGTTTCCCCGACGTTGGGCACGCCCATTGTGATCGAGGTCAAGCGGTGCAGAGGCATTGGACTGCTGCCTTCCTGGTGGACGTCGCAATCAGACGAGCGGAGTGATCTGATCGTCGCGGTCGAGCAGCGCCTTGCCGTAGACCTCATAGCTGACCGCGGGCAGGATGACGGCGTGCCGGGCGGCCACCGAGGAGTCGCGCCAGATCCGCTGCAGCGGGTTGGCCTCGGCGAAGCTGCCAGCGCCGTGCGCGTAGAGCAGGATGTTGATGGCCTTGACCACATGGTCGATGGCCCATCCGGTGTCGGCCCGCACCCGGGCGCGGGTGCGGAAATCGGGGTACTCGCCGCGGGCGGCGGCCTGGTCGATGTCGTCGGCGGCCCGGTAGGCGTGCAGGTGCGCGGTGTCGATCAGCATGGCCGCCTCGGCCAGCTGAAGCTGGAAGGCGACCGAGTCGGCCTGGGCGGTGTAGAAGGTATAGGAGATCGGCTTCTTGGCCGCCTTCTCCGTCACGATGTCCAGCGCGGCCCGGCCCAGGCCGAGCTGCGGTCCGGCCAGCACCAGGGCGAGGAGCGGCACGAACGCCGACTGGTAGAAGGTCTCCTCGGTGTGCTCGGTGGCGTAGTGGCCCTCGATGGCGGGCGGCACCGAGACGATGCGGTGGTCGGGCACGAACACGTCCTTGGCGATCAGGCAGTTGCTGCCGGTGGACTTCATGCCGGCCACGAACCAGGTCTCCTCCAGGTCCATGTCGGCGCGCGGGATGAGCGCCAGGCCCTGGTCGACGACTTCACCGGAGTCGTCGGTGATGGGGATGCCGAGCACCGCCCAGTCGGCGTGCCAGGACCCGGAGTTCCAGAACCACCGGCCGGTGACCTGGTGACCTCCTTCGACCTTGCGGGTTTCCGCGGTGGGGGCGAGCACTCCGGAGACCAGCGCTCCCGGGTTCGTTCCCCAGATGTCATCCTGGGCCTGCTGGGGGAAGGTGCCGGTCATCCAGGCGCAGACGTTGAGCAGCGTGACCACCCAGGCGGTACCTCCGTCGGCCTCGCCGAGCGCGGCTGACACGTCGAGCATGGTACGCATCGATGTCTCGTAGCCGCCGTACCGCTTAGGCTGGGCGATTTTGAGCAGGCCGGCCGCGGCGATGGCGTCGATGCTCTCCTGGGCGACGCGCCGGTCCTGCTCGCCTTGCGCGGCGTTCTTGCGGAGCAGCGGCTGCAGTTCCCGGACGCGGGCGACGAGTTCGGCAGAGCCGGGGATGCCGGTATCGGCGGGACGGTCGGTCACGCTGGTCATGGGATCTCCTTCGTGGTCACGAATTTGCGGGTCAGCTGGCGCAGGCGGCGATGATGTCGACGATCTGGGCCCGCGGCCTCTCGGCGAAGCGGGAGTGGGTGCCGAACGTGCGGTGGGCGTAGACGAGCGGCGGCAAGTCGGTCCGGCTCGCCGCCTGCACCAGCCCGAACAGCAGGAGGTGGTCTCCGGCCTCGACCTCCCGGTACAGGTCGCACACCATCCAGCCGGCGGCGTCGGCCAGCCGCGGCAGACCGTCGTCGGCGGACCATGCCACCGAGCCGAACCGGTCGATGCCCCGGCGGGCAAAGATCACGGCCAGCTCATCCTGGGCCAGGCCCAGCAGGTTCACCCCGAACCGGCCCGTCCGCTGTATCTGCTGCAGCATGGCCGAGCCCCGGTCGAAGGCCACGCTGATCAGCGGCGGGTCGAGCGACAGGGAGGCGAGCGAGCTGACGGTCGCGCCGTGCGGGACGCCGTCCAGCATGGCCGTGACGACCGTGACCGGGGCGCATACACCAGCCATCAGATTCCGGAACCGCTGCTGATCGATCATCCTGGCACCTCACTTAATTATCCATGATGATTATGGGAATCTTGCGGCCCTGGATGCTAGCCTGTCAAGATGTCTCCGCATATTCTTTATGGAGAATTACCGGCGGGCAGTCAGGAGGGCACATGGCGACACCGTCCGGGGCCGACGCGGGACACGACCCGCCCGCGTTGCGCCCTCATGAGTGGCGCCGCGTCGCCGCGCCTGCGGCCGCGGGCCGCCCGATCCCGCGGCAGTCCCGGGCCGAGGGCGTAGCCGATCAGCTCACGGGCATCGCCGGGGCCGCCGCCCCGGGTGAGCGACTGGGCTCCAAGGAGGAGCTGCGGGCCCGCTGCGGGGTGTCCGTGGGCACGTTCAACGAGGCGGTGCGCATCGCCCAGTCGCGGGGGATCGTGTCGGTCCGGCCCGGGCCCGGTGGCGGCGTGTTCGCCGCCACCCAGTCGCCGATGGTGCGGCTGGGTAACTCCGTCCTCGCGCTGGACGCGGGCCAGACCTCGGTGGCCGAGTCGGTGCGGGTCCGCGATGCCCTGGACCCGCTGCTCATCGAGGACGCGCTGTGGCACGCCTCGCCGGCCGACATCGCGGAGCTGCGGGAGATCCTGGCCGACATGGCGGCCGCCGCCGAGCACCTGGACTCCAGCGCGTTCGTGCACGCCAACTGGTCGCTGCACGCCCGCATCGCCGCAGTCAGCCCGCACGCGATGCTGCGCTCGTTGTACATCAACCTGCTCGATCACATCGAGTCACACACCCTGGCGGTGCTGCCCCTCGGCGACCAGCCCCTGCCCGATTACATCGCCTCGCGGTTCACCTTGCACACCGGCCTGGTGGACGCGCTCGAGTCCCGTGACCGGGACCAGGCGCTGGCGCTGATCGCGCACCACAACACCACGAACGTGCTTCCCGGAGCGCTGATCCCGACCGGGCGCGCCGCCGATGGGGCGTCCCACGGCTGAATGAACTGGCGTGATGGGATGTTACGGGTGGCACGGATGCCGGCCAGCTCCCCACCGGGCAACGGGCACTTGCGGACGTGTTCGCCACCCTGGCGAGAAGTCTATAGCGTCAAGCCGGGGGCGGCGACGGCCGCGCGAGCCGGGCGGCTGCCGAGAGCGGCGATGCCCTCCAGGCAGGCGGCCTCGTTGTCCGACAGATGCTCGCTGACCGCCCGCCGGATCTCGGCCGGCGACCCCGAGCGGGCCGCGGCCAGCAGCGCCCGGTGGGCCGCTTCCCGGGCCTCGCGGTCGCGGGGGCTGACTGCGTAGGGGTCGAACACCACTCGGGTGTAACGGTCACTGGCGTGCCAGAGCTGGGCGAGAACGCGCAGGTCCCACTCCGAGGCGGCGGGCCGCATGAGCGCCAGGTGCAGGTCGTGATGGTACTTCCACAGCTCGTCGATGTCTTCCGCGCCATGAATGTAGGCAGCGAGCAGCACGTTCGCGCGTTCTAGGTCCGTGTTGCGGAGCATGGACACTGATCGCGCCGCCAGATCCGGTTCGATCAGCTGGCGCAGCCGGAAGATCGCTCGCAACTCGTCCCGGTCGAGCGGGCTGACCATCGCCTTGCGGCCGGGGCGCAGCACGATCAGGCCCTGCGCATCCAGCCGGCGCAACGCCTCGCGCACCGGAATGTGACTGACGCCCAGCTGCGTGCTGAGCTCCGCCGTAGAGAACGTCCGCCCCGGGGGAAGCGCGCCGCTCAGCACCGCCCGGCGCACCTCCGCGGTCACCCGATCGACCGCAGACTCACCGCCCTCTTCTGAGCGGGGTTGCTGTGCGGCCCGGCCCAATTGCTGCGTCACGACTATAACGTTAGCAGGGAGGCCGTCGCATGACAGTACCGGGCATAACAGCAGTTTAGCTTATCGCTGCTCGTAACGTCCGGGTAGAAGACCCGCAGAGCGGCTCTTGACACGTTATAGCATTCGTTCTTACGGTCGGGAGGACGTACCCCACACGGCGTGGCCGCGTCCGCGCCCCCGTCCAGAGGAGTCACCACCATGGGCTCGCGTCCCCGCCTCGTGCACATCGTGCTGCAAACCGCGCAGGTCGACGCCATGCGTGACTGGTACTGCGCGGTGCTCAAAGCGCATGTCGTCTACTCCGGCCACCACCTGACGTTCCTGACCCACGACGACGAGCATCATCGGATCGCGTTGCTCGAGCTGCCTCCCGAGGTGGCGGAGCGCAAGAGCCCGGGAACCGCAGCCATGCACCACAGCGCCTGGACCTTCGACAGCCTCGACGACCTGCTCGGGCGCTACCAGGAGCTGCGCGAGCAGGGCATCGAGCCGGCCGTGCCCATCCAGCACGGCGTCACCACCTCGCTGTACTACCGCGATCCCGACGGCAACTTTGTCGAGGTGCAGATCGACAATTTCGCCACCCCCGGCGAGGCCACCGCCTACATGGAGGGTCCCGAGTACGACGGTGACGCCGTCGGCCCGTCCTTCGACGTGCAGCGCATGGTCGAGGCACGCCGCAACGGCACGCCCGAGTCGGAGCTCATCACTCGCGCCTGGGCGCTGTCCGGGCCGGAACTGCCGGACCCGATGCGCGTCCTCACCGGCGCCAGCTGATGGCCCGCGCGGCCTCGACACCGGTTCCGGCTGAATTCGGCGAGGCACAGGCGTCCCGGCTCGCGACGTTGCGCTCGATCGAGGAGCGGGTGCTGTGGCTGTCGACGGCGATCATCGACCACGCGAACCGGGTGCGGCCGAACCCGAGCGGGTTGAAGGTCGGCGGCCATCAGGCGTCGAGCGCCTCGATGGTCTCGATCATGTCGGCGTTGTGGTTCGAGCACCTGCGGGCCGGTGACCGGGTGTCGGTCAAGCCGCATGCTTCGCCGGTCCTGCACGCGATCAACTATCTGCTCGGGACCCTGGACGAGTCGTATCTGACCACGCTGCGGTCTTTCGGCGGCCTGCAGTCCTACCCCAGCCGGATAAAGGACCCTGACCCGGCGGACTACTCCACCGGCTCGGTCGGCATCGGCGCGACCGCGCCGATCTGGGGTGCCCTGGCCCGCCGCTACATCACCGGGCACTTCCCCGGTGGTGGCCAAGGGCGGCAGTACTCCCTGCTCGGGGACGCCGAACTGGACGAGGGCGCGGTCTGGGAGGCCGTGCTCGACCCGATGGTCGCCGAACTCGGCGAGGTGGTCTGGATCGTCGATCTGAACCGGCAGTCGCTGGACCGGATCGTGCCCAACATCGGCGCGACCCGGCTACAGGGCATGTTCGCCGCGGCCGGCTGGCAGGTGCTTCCCGTCAAGTACGGCTCCCGGCTGGAGGAGCTGTTCGCCCGCCCCGGCGGCCCGGCGCTGCGGGACCGGATCGACGCCATGCCCAACCCTGAGTACCAGCGGCTGCTGCGCCACTCCCCCGCGCGGGTGCGTGACCGGCTGCCCGGCGACGGCCCCGGCGCGCCGGCCATTCGTGCGCTGCTGGATGGCGTGCCCGACGAGGAGCTGCACGCCGCGATCCGCAACCTCGGCGGCCACGATCTGGTCAGCCTGGGCGAGGCGTTCGCCGCCATCGACGACAATCGCCCCACGGTGATCTTCGCCTACACCGTCAAGGGCTACGGGCTAGCCACCGAGGGACACCCGCAGAACCACTCCGCTCTGCTCACCGAGGCCCAGCTGCAGGCCCTGGCCGCGCACGTGGGGGCCGACCCGGCGCGCCCCTGGGCACGCTTCCCCGAGAACAGCGCCGAAGCGGCCGCCTGCGCGGCGGCCGCCGAACGGCTGTACCGCGAACGGGTCCCCGACCTGCCGACCGTGGAGGTCCCGGCCGATCTGGGCCGTACCCCGCACGGCGTGGCCGCCACCCAGGCCGCGCTGGGCCGCACCCTGCTCGACCTCAACCGTGCCGCTCCCGCCGCCGGCGCACGGATCGTCACCGTCAGCCCGGACGTGTCCTCCTCGACCAACCTCGGCGGCTGGGTCAACAAGGTCGGCATCTGGGCTCACGACGAGCGCACCGACTGGTTCGCCGACGACGCCGAAACCATCCTGCACTGGCGGGAAAAGCCCACCGGACAGCACATCGAGCTCGGCATCGCCGAGACCAACCTGGTCGGGCTGCTCGGCGAGCTAGGCGCGACCTGGAGCCGCTGGGGTCAGCCGCTGCTGCCGATCGGGGTCATGTACGACCCATTCGTCGAACGCGCCCTCGAGCCCTGGTCGTTCGGTATCTACGCCGGCGGCCAGTCCATCCTCATCGGCACCCCCTCCGGCGTGGCCCTGGCCCCCGAGGGCGGCGCGCACCAGTCGATCAAGACCCCGTCCATCGGTCTCGAACAGCCCGACTGCCTGGCCTACGAGCCCGCCTTCGCCCTGGACACTGAATGGGCCCTGCTGGCCGCGCTGGCCCAGCTCGGCAAACCGGGCGGCAAGTCGGCCTACCTGCGGCTGTCGACCCGGCCGGTCGACCAGTCGCTCGCCGCCGTGCCCACCGACCCCGCCGCCCGTGACCGCCGCCGCCGCAACGTCGTGGCCGGCGGCTACCTGCTCCGCCGGCATCGGTCCCCGACCGTCACCCTCGTCGCGATGGGCGCCGTCGTCCCCGAGGCCCTCGCCACCGCCGAGCGCCTGGACACTCTCGGCTTTGGCGCCGACCTAGTGGTCGTCACCAATCCCGGACTGCTCTTCCAGGCGGTGCAGGGGCGCCGCGGGCTGGCCGACGCCCCGGACTGGATCCTCGACACCGTCTTTCCGGCCGATCGGGCCGCCCCCATGGTCACCGTGCTCGACGGCCACCCGCACACCCTCGCCTTCGCCGCCGGCATCCACCGCGTCCCCGCTGCCCACCTCGGCGTCACGAAGTTCGGCCAGTCCGGTGACCTGGACGCGGTCTACCGCTACCACGGCCTCGACACCGACAGCCTCATCGGCGCCGCACTCGACCTCGTCGACTGACCCATTTCTTCAGGAGAACCCCAGCCCAGAGGGTGAGCTGCACCGAGCTCTGAGAAGTGCCCTGCATCCGACCGCGTCGACCACTGGAGCGTGACCGGCCATGCCGAACCCGCTGCGCATCACCGCCCGTATCCTGACCGGCTCCACCTATGCCATCCTGGGCTTCGACGCAGTCCGGGCACCGGCCGGCCGCGTGGACACCGCCGCGCCCACGCTGGCCGCGATGCGCCGTGGCCTTCCCCTGCCCGCCGATGACGAGCTCGTCGTGCGCAGCAACGCGGCCGTACAGACCGTCGCCGGGGCGATGCTGGCCCTGGGAATCCTGCCCCGGACCTCGGCACTGGCCCTGTTCGCCTCGCTGGTCCCCACGACGATCGCCGGCCACGGGTTCTGGGCGATCGATGACCCAGCGGCCCGCAAACTGCAACGCACCCAGTTTCACAAGAACATGGCGATGCTCGGTGGCCTGCTGTTCGTCGCCCTTGACTCACCTGGCCCGCGCGACCGCCGAGGAGCAAGCTGGTGAGCACGATGCTCGGCACATAGCGCCGCAGCGGAAGTCGCGGGCGTGGTTGTTCTCATCGTCACGCTGCTAGTGGTTGCGATAGCGCTCATCGCGGTGCAGGTGTATGGCGACCTGCGCGAGCGCTGCCTGGCTCATTGCCGGCACCTGCACTCGCCCGCGCGGGTCGCGCGTTGCCGCGGCGCGGGCTCAGTGAGCGAGCTTGGCCAGCTCGGCGTCGACTCTGGCTTGATGCTCCTGTTCGTCGCGGCGGGCGTCGGAGGGCTTCCAGCGGCCGCGCAGCAGCGGGATGGACAGCAGGAAGAAGATGATCCCGCCGAAGCACACCCAGTACCAGGTCTTCCACTGGGCCGCCGTCTGGGCGGCGGCTTTCTGCACCGCGGCGCCGTGAGCGTTCAGGTAGGCCAGAGCCTGCGGGGGGACCTTGGACAAGGCGGTCAGCTGGGCCGCGTAGGGCGCCAGTGTGGCCAGCTTGGGGGCCGCGGCGATGACACCATTGATGGCGCCCTGGTTGGCGCTGATCGTGCTGAGCACGGCGATTCCCCTGGCGTCGCCGCCGGCCGCGGCCTGTGCCTGCAGGGCCCTGTTGGTGGGGTTGACGGCCAGCTTGGCGAACAGGGCTGGGTGGGCCTGGATCACCAGCAGTTCGGGCGCGAACTTCTGCGCGTCAGCCAGCTGGGTCTTGTACTGCTGCGCGGTGGCCACGACGGCCGGGTGAGTCTGGGCGAAAGCCAGCTCGCTCTTGTACTGTGTCGCATACGCCGAGACGGTGGGTCCGTAGCTGACCAGCGGCGTGACCGAGGTGACGACGGCCGGGATGATCAGGAACGAGATGAACCCCGCGCGCTGGAGGACACGATCCGCACCGCCGACGGCGCCGGACTGATCTCGCTGGTCCGTATCCCCGAGCCCGGCGACACCACCGCCGCCCGCCGCGCCCTGGAGGCAGGCGCCGACGGCCTGATCATTCCCATGGCGCGTTCGGCCGCCGACATCCGCCACGTCCTCGACGCCGTCCTGTACCCGCCGCACGGGAAGCGCGGCATCTGTCCCGCCTACCGCGCCGCCGGCTACTCGCTGCGCTCGTTCGCCGAGCACGCCGCCATCAGCGACGCGAACATGTTCCTCATCCCGCTCATCGAGACTCTGGACGCGCTGGAGAACATCGAGGAGATCTGCGCCATCGAGCAGGTGCGCGTCCTGTGCTTCGCCGCCGGCGAACTCGCGTTCGCCCTGGGTGAGGGATCGGCCATTCACAGCAGCGCCAAGGTCAAGGACGCCTACACGACGGTCAAGGACGCCGCCAGGCGGCACGGCGTGGCTCTGATGGGCGGACCGATCCTGGACCCCACCCCCGACAGCTGCGCCCGGGCCATCGAAGACGGCATCCGGGTGTTCTGCCTCGGATTGGACGTCATGGTCTTCCGCCGCGTATGTGAAAACACCGTCAGCGCACTCGACGCCGCCGTCGCCGGCACCGCCTGGACCCGGCCCGTCGCGCCGTCCAGCGGCTTCCCCGACCACTTCTGACCGGTCCCTTCGCTCCCGCACCCACCGGAAACACGGAGGCTGGCCCATGCCCGACATCAAGCGCTACGTCATCGGCCCCGGCCAGGACGGGCACTCCGCCGTCCTGGAAACCGAGCTCACCAACGTGCAGACCAGGGAGGGTTTCTACGCGCGCGCCACCTTGTGGGCCACCCGGGAGATCCCCGTCGACAACAGCATCGGGGGCAACCGCTCCCTGACCGAGCACGTCGGTGCCCGCCGTGAGCCGCTGCCCGGCGGCATGCTGGTCCGTGCCCTGGAGCTGTGGCCGGACATGGACCCCGACGAGCACCGCAAGCAGTTCGCCGAACTCAACGCCCAGGCGGAACAGAAACGCCGGCCTAGCGCGTCCATAGCTTCCTCGGCATCCCCTACGCCACTCCGCCGGTCGGCGGCCTGCGCTGGGCCCCGCCGGCGCCCCCGGCCGCCTGGGACGGCGTCCGCGACGCCACCAGCTTCGGCAACAGCGCGATCCAGAGTGTCCACACTGGCTTCGACCCCGGCTCTCCCGAAAGCGAGGACTGCCTGAACCTGAACGTGTGGACCACCGCCCCCGATCCGGGTGCACGCCTGCCGGTCATGGTATGGATCCACGGCGGCGGCTTCCTCAACGGCTCCGCGGCGATGCCCCTGTGGTCCGGTCAGCGCCTGGCCCAGCGCGACGTGGTCGTAATGTCCCTGAACTACCGCCTTGGCGCCTTCGGGTTTCTCGCGCATCCTGAAGTCGGCTGCAACTTCGGCCTGCAGGACTGGGTGGCTGCCCTGAGATGGGTGAGGGCGAACATCACCGCCTTCGGCGGCGATCCAGACAACGTGACCGTCTTCGGCCAGTCCGCCGGCGGCGCTGCCACCCGCGCCCTGCTGTGCACCCCGGCCGCGCGCGGCCTGTTCCACCGCGATCATCCAGAGCGCCGGCTATGAGGACTACGCCGTCGTCGCCTCGCCCAGCTACCAGCGCGCCGCCCAGGCCAGCGAGGACTTGCTCGCCCGCCTGAGCGGCAGCGACTTCGCCGCGCTGCGCCGCCTGCCGGCGGAGAAGATCCGCGAGGCGTCGTTCGCCGAGGCCGGGGTCTTCCCGCCGCCCGGCCAGGTGCACACCCCCGCGAACCTCGTCTGGTATCCGGTCGCGGATGGCCAGGTGATGACGAAGGACTTCTCCGGCTGGGCGGAGGACGTGCCCATCATGTTCGGCTGCACCCAGGACGAGGCACGCCTGTTCCACAAGCCCACCGGCCTGTACGGTCCCCAGTCCTCACTCGACCCCGCCGACATCTACACCGCCCAGACTCTGGCGGTCATGGCGAAGGTCATGGGCGGTGAGCGGGCCGACGACATCATCGCCCACTTCGAGAGCCTCCGGCTGAGTCCCTACGAGGGGCTGGCCGAACTGGACACCGTCGGCGTGTGGCACGAGCCGGCCTTGGCCTCCTACCGGCGCTACGCCGCCCTGGATGACCGCACCGCCTACCACTATCGCTTTGCCCGCGTCTCCCCCGGTGCCCGCCAAGCCGGGTTGCTGGCCGAGCACAGCGCCGAGCTGCCCTACCTGTTCGGCCAGGTCACCCCCGGAGACGACTATGACCAGACGGATGTACAGGTCAGCGACACCGTCCAGCACGCCTGGACCGAGTTCGCGCGTACCGGCGTACCCCGAAACCCCGACGGCACGACCTGGCCGGCCTGCACGCCGAACGACCCGCACTTCACCGTCATCGACGACAAGACCGCAAGCGTGCCGCTGGACGTCACCCCCGTCTGCAAAATGATCAACTCGCAGCGTCAGCGGTGACCGTCCGGCGGACGGGCCGGCCAACGCGCCGCCGCTTCAAGCGCGAGGGGCGCCCGCGCGGGGCTTGTCTCCAGCGTCGGCCCTGACTCGGTCCCAGAACCCGCAGTGGTGGATACCGCCGTAGGACTTGATGACGTGTGGCTCGGGCAGACTCAGCGACATGCGCGCCGCGCGAGATCACCGGGAGGAATCATGAGCGGATACGTTCTCGACGCATCCGTCGCCGTGACCGCGCTGAGCGAGCCGGGGAGCCCGGCGGCGTACGCCGGCGGCTGCCACCGCCAAGCCGCCCGCCGTACCTTATGAACACAATTCGCGGCCCTGCGGCCGCAAACTCCCGCCATGCCGGCCAAGAATCGCAGGCGGTTCGGCCACTATGTTCATATGCCAGCGCAGCAGTTGCTTGACCGTGTTCGCGAGTTCCGGGCCGCCGGGTGCACGCCGAAGGAGATCGCCCGTGCGCTGAAGATGCCGCCCAGCGCGGTCGCGCCGCTGATCAGATCGGTCGCCGCCGCCGACGGGCGGACCAGGGAGGACGCGCTGATCGGCTGCTGGGTCAGTCCGGGCTGGTCATCCAGCGTGCTGGCACCGGAACGGCCAGATTGGCCGGGGTCGGCCCGATCAGAACAAACCGGGCACTCGGGGCTGGTCACCGTGCTGGTTGCCCGGGACCGGGGCGGGTCCACGGCCGGGGTGTGCTTCTACCTGGTGGACACCTGGTGCCTGGGGGTGAAGGACGCGACCGGGCCGCGGTCGATGGACCGGCGGCGGCTGGGCGGCTTCATCCAGCAGATCTTCGGCGCCTGGGACGAACCGGCGGTGCAGGTGCCGCTAGATCTGGGACGGCAGATCGTCTACGGCGCGATCGGGTACGCGCGCAACCTCGGGTTCGAGCCTCACGCGGATTTCGGGCGAGCGGCCGGGTATCTGGGGGCATGGGATGGGGAATGCGAGCTGACCTTTGGCCGGGACGGCAAACCGTTGTACATCTCCGGGCCGTACGACGACGGGGAAGCGATCACCCGCAAGCTGAACCGCGGCCTTGGCGACCGGAGTGATTCATGACAGTTCAGGAGCCCAGTCCTAGCCAGATGTCTGCTGTGCCCTACACCCGCATCCAGCTGAATCGGGCGACCGACCGCCGGGAGGATCCAGCCTGGGTGGCCGCTCAGACGGCCGATCCGCGGGCGCGGGTCCGGCCGTTCTGGCGCGACCAGTGCCTGGTCGCCGGAGATCCACCAACTCCCCTCACGCTGACGGGCGGTGCCCTTGACGGCGCCGATCCGGCCCGGCTGGTCCTGCTCGGCCTCGATGACGGGATCCCGGACTTCGCTGTCGATCTTTCCGACCTGGCACTGGTTGACGCGCTGACGAGCGCGGGCGCAGACGCGGCGGCCGACATCCGGTCGTTGTTCGCCGTCATGCCGGTGGCACAGGCCGGTGTCCTGGCCTACGCACGCGGCCTGCTGCACTGGAACCGGCAGCAGCGCTACTGCGGCCGCTGTGGTGCCACCACCCAGCCCCGCAATGCGGGTCACCTGCGGGCCTGCACGAACGGCGAGTGCGGAGGGCTGCTGTTCCCGCGTATCGAGCCCGCGGTGATCACGCTCGTCGAGACGATCAGGCCGCCGCGCCGGTGCCTGCTGGCACGGCACCGCGCCTCGAAGACCGGCGGCTACTCCCTGCTCGCCGGCTTCGTAGAGATTGGTGAATCGCTGGAGGACGCCGTGCGCCGCGAGATCTTTGAGGAGGTCGGCGTCGCACTCGCCGACGTCGGTTACGTCGGCTCCCAGCCATGGCCGTTCCCGGCCGGGCTCATGCTCGGATTCCGGGCGACCGCCGCGGACGAGTCCCTGTCCCCGGACGGCACCGAGATCCAGGAGGCGCGCTGGTTCACCCGCGAAGAGCTGCGCGACTACGGCAACGCCGCGGGCCTCGGCCGGGCCGACTCGATCGACCGGCTCATGTACACCACCTGGCTCGCGGAGTAGTCGCTCGACGGTGGCGGGCGGCGGCGGACGGTGACCGAGCTCACGGATCATCGTGCCTGATCTCCAGTTCCCAGGTGCGTCCCCGAAGCTCAGCAGGAACTCTCCGTCGCCGCAGCCCTTCGGGCCGCTAGTCTCGTCGGCGTGTCCGAGACCACGAGCATCACAGGCCGGTGGCGTATCACAGAGATGGACAACTGGGATCAGGAGACCATCGACCTGGTCCAGCCCGGCTTCATCGAATTCGGTGAGGACGGTCTCGGCGGCCTGGGTTTCATCGTGGTGACGGGGGAACTTGACTGGCGCGACGCGGATCGTGATGGCAAGCCGGGGGTCGAGTTCACCTGGCAAGGTTCCGACGAGGGCGACGACGCGAGCGGTGGCGGCTCGGCCGCGCTCAACTCCAATGGCACGCTCGAGGGCCACATCTACTTCCACCTTGGTGATGATTCCGCGTTCCGCGCCGAGCGGTTCAACGGAGCCGTCCGGTGAGTAACCCCATCGAAACCGCGTTGGAGGAAGCCCTCCGGCCCGGCCGCTAGATCTCCGAACACGCGTCCTTCTCTCTTGTCAATGAACCCGAATCGGCGGCGGTCCTGGCGATGCCGCGCGCACCGGTGCCACGGCGGGCGGTGATCGCATCTCTGGCCTGCCGCGGCCGCTCTTCCCGTTCTGGCTCACCCCGAGCTGCGGCCTGTCGTCGATGGCGTCGCGCAACGTACACGCCACCCGACCCTCGCAAGGCTGTGGAAGAAGCGGTCCACGGCCTCGCCGGTCACATGATCAATATCTGACGGCGTCTTACCGCGCCGGCCGCCGACGGTTCACTCGTGGCGGCGGAAAGGCGCCCCGCCGTCCTCTGCGGCCGGTTTGTCACCGTTTTCGTCAACCAGCGCCGCGGCCGCGGCGCGAGCTGCCGCACGGGACCGGGCGGCGGCGTCACCGTCGAGTCCGGTCTGCTCGATGCACCATTGCGTCCACTCCGGCAGCAGGCGCAGCGCGAGGTTGGCATCCTCGGCGAAGTAACCGTCGCGGATCAGCTGCGCCGCCATCTCGATGCGGTGCGGCGAGCAGGCGTAGAACGCGCGCTGGTCCAGGCTCTCGCCGGGTCCCCACTCGGCAAGGATGATGCTGGCGCGATCGCCCGCCGCCGTGGGCACCTCATCGTGGTGTGCGGCGAGCCAGTTCACGAACGCATCGGGTTCACGGCGGTCATCGGACGGCGATGAACCCGCGCCGGCGTGGGCGGATCCGGTGAGGTCGCGGGCCCGGCGCCGGAGCCGGTAATACTCGCGGATGAGGTCGCGAGACTCCGATCCTTCCAGCATGTCCGCCATTGGCCCGGTCGGAAGGCACGGGCCCAGCAGGCGGGCAGTCATCCCGGCCGCGCACGGCGACGGCACCGCACCAGAGGCGGCCGGACCGACGGCACCGCGCCATTCAGCCAGCGCGTCCTCGGCCGAGCCGAATACGCCAGCGCCGACCACTGCGTCGATCCAGCACCCGTCGATATCCCAGGCATACCAGTGATCGGGTGCGCCGCCGTCGTAACTGAACGGGGCCATGAGCAAGAAGCGGCTGCCGTACACATCGCGGGCAGCCAGGGGCTCCCCGGCCGGCCGGGGAGCGCCGACCGGAGTGCCGACGGCGGATGCCAGGCCGTGATTCGCCAGCAGCTCGGCGCCCTTGTCCGCCTCGGCAAGCACGGTCTCGTGCGGATCTTTGATGTCAGGAAACTCCTGGCGGGCGCTTCGCACGGCCTCGCTCACCGTGTCGGCGGACATCCGGGGCGTCGTCAGCGCCAGCCCGCACAACAGCGCCCAGATCTTCTGCCAGTCATCAGCGCCCGAAGTGAGCGCCCCCTGCAACGCCGCGCCCGTCTCTTCCGCGAGGGCGCGCAGCCACTGGGCCGGATGAAGGCCGGTGCCCGGTGACTGCAGGCGATCGTAGAACTCGTCCCCCACGATCCGGCAGGCTTGCGTCTCCAGTTCGACCAGCCGCGGCGGCCAGCTGAGGGCGCGGACCCGGGCGAGGATGCGTTCGTGGGATTCCCGCCACCACGCTTCGGCCGGCGCGCCGCCGGCCAGCCGGTAGGCCAGTTCCCGGAGCGCCGCCGGACCCGAATCCGCCTGCTGCCGCCCGAACGCCGACTGATCTCGCGCTGACCGCCGATCCTGCTGCAGTTGCTGGGCGCGGCGCTGCGGGTTGCCGCTGACGCCCTGGCGCTGGGCCTTGCGCCCGCGAGAGTTCCGCTTCCTGGAAGGCACCCGCGTCAGCGTAGCGAACACTCTTCGAGCGCCCACGCGAGGTTTGACGGCCAGACCCCTCTTTCACCATAAGTGAAGCCGATACGCAAAGTGGTAGGCCGAGGAGTACAGACATGCTCGAGCGGGTCGGCATCGAGCAGGACATGGTCGGCGACCTTGCCTGCTTCGGCGGTGCCGTGATCGGCGGTGCGGCCGCGTGCTCGGAAGCAACCCACAGCTGCGACAGCCGTTTCTGCCAGTTCGTCGCCCGGGGGATCATCAGCAGGTGGAACCGCTCGTGCGCGGAGTACCGTCGAAGGCGCGGCATGGTAGGGGCTGGGAAGTCAACGGCTATGGGCCTGGATGCCCGAGTTCGGCCGACAAGGCCCGGGCAGCGTCCAGCAGTTCACTTGTGACGTCGGTCAGCACGGCGGCGTCGACCTGCCGGGTGGGCATCGCGATCGAGATGGCCAGCGGTAGCGACTCGGCGTCGCTGAAGACCGGTGCCGCAACTGAGGTCACGCCGGGTACGACCCCACCGGAGGTGAGGGCGAAGCCGTCCCGGCGCACTTCGTGGCGGATGCGCGCGATCTGATCCCACGGCGGCTCGTTTTCCCGGGCTTCCTCGGCCTGGGCCCGCAGCACCGGCTCGGTCAGCGTCTGCGGCAGATAGGCGAGGTAGACGCGCCCGAGGGACGAAGCGAGCATCGGCATCGTCGCGCCGACGCGGACGGTGATCGGAAGCGCATGCGAGCCGTAGTTCCAGCGCACGACGACGGGTCCGTGGTCACCCCATACCGCGAGGTTCACCGCGTGGCCAGTGCGATCCCGCAGGCCCGGTAGCGCCTCTGAGGCCAGGCCGACCTCGTCCATCCGGCGCAGCGACTCCATGCCGAGCCGGCGCAGCGCCGGCCCCATGTCATACAGCCCTGAGTTCGGTGACCGGGCCACGAGACCTGCGCGCCCCAAGCTGACCAGGTAGCGGTGGACCTTGCTCGGGCCCATCCCGCAGGCGGCCGCGATCTGAGTGAGGCTCATCGGCCCCAGCCCCTGTTCGAGCGCCTGCAACACGGTAGCGGCGATCTCGACGGACTGGATGCCCTGCCGGCCGTCTTCGGAAGGCGCCGTTACCACAGGTGGATTCTACGGAAGCGCCGACTGCAGCGTCGCCGGGGCGGGTTCACCGAGCGCGGCGACCAACTCGCGGGCGAGCCCGACGGCCGTGGCTTCGTCCCCGGCCGTGCCGAAGACGTAGAGGTCGGGGCGGACGGCGACCGCGAGGGCGCCGAGGTCGGCGAACCAGCGGCCATAGGTACCGTCGGCGTCAACCACGACCTTCACGCCGTGGCGGGTACCGGGCGCTTCGGCTATTGCGACGACCCTTACCCCGGCGCCGGCCAGCGCCGGGAGCAGCGCTGGGGCCGCGAGCGCAGGGAGGATGGCGGCCTGGACGATGAGGTGGGTGCCGCCGCCGGCGACCGCATCGAGCAGGTCTGGGCCCTGGCCGGCGTCGACCCGGCCCTGCACGGAAAGAGAGCCACGGCCACGCGCCGAGCGCTCCGCGATAAACCCGGCCGCAAGGTCGGGGAAAGGCGTCCGCTGCGGCGTACCAGCGGCGGCGCGGCGGGCGATGAGTTCCTGATCGCGCGCCTTGGCCTGCTCCGGGTCGCGCATCGTCTGCAAGCGGCCGAGCCGCACCCCTTCTTCGATCACCGCCCGCACGTGGTGGTCCCGCTCGGCCTGGACCGTGTCGAGCACCTCGTCACGGCGCCGGCCGCGGAGCACCAGGTCGAGTTTGAACGCGATGTCCGCCACGTCGCGGATGCCCGAGCACATCCCCTGGCCAAGGAACGGCGGCATCTGGTGGGCGGCGTCACCGGCGAGGATGATTCGCCCGACGCGCCAGGCATGTGCGATCAGGGAACGGAACGTGTAGGTGGCCACGCGGATGAGTTCGGCGTCCCCCGGACGCAGCCACCGGCCGACACGCGCCCACACGTTGGCGGGAACGCTCTCGGCCGGGAAGTCGCCGGCGGAGTCGAGCATGAAGCTGAAGCGCTGGTGCCATGGGCCGAGAGCGATGATGGAGGTTGGACCGGCCGGGTCGCCGAACTGGAGCGCCCCCGGCAGGTCGACCGGACGCATCAGCCGGAAATCGCAGACCATCCAGGGCTCCGAGAAGCCGTAGTCGTCCTGGCCGACGCCGAGCGCGCGCCGTACGAAGCTGTTCCCGCCGTCGCACGCGACGGCGTACCGGGTCCGGATGATGCTCCGCCCGTCCGCCGACTCGACGGTCAGGCGTACCGCCTCGTTGTCCTGCTCGATCGCGGTGACAGGTGCGGCCAGCCGCACGTCGACCGTATCGAGCGCGCGGCACACCTCGTCGAGCGCCGTCTCCAGGTCGGGCTGGTACATGAGGTACCACTCGGCCCAGCCGCTGCGGCCACGGTCCGAGAACCGCTGCTCGATGAGCAGGTCACCCGCGCCGTTGCGCCACTCATAGGTGGGCTGGACACGGAGTCCGGGCAGCAGCCGGTCCGCTATCCCGAGGCGGGCCAGGGTCCGCATCGTCTCGTCGTCGAAGCTGGCAGCCCGAGGCAGGTTGTACAGCCCTGGGTACCGCTCGAGTACGACTACCCGGTGACCGGCCTGGCCAAGCTGCGCGGCCATGACCATCCCGACGGGCCCGTAGCCGATTACCGCCACGTCCGCGTCGAAACGATCGCCGGAGGTGGTTCCCGCTGGTTCGTCGTACACGTCCGGTCTCCTGGTGTCGTTGACAGCAGCGACGGTAAGGTTCCACCATAAGTGAAGTCAATGCAGCACCGTGAAAGGCGATGGCTCTCTGAGCGCGCGGACGGTGCGGGGCAAGGAGGTCCATGTGCGCACCATCGGTGTCGAGGAACACTTCGTCACTGCGGAACTCGCGCACTACAGCGCACCGGCCGAGCGGATCGCTCAGCCCGCCGTGTGGAAGAAAGCCTGGCACCGGCTGCTCGACCTGACCGATGAGCGGCTGGACGCAATGGACGCGGCGGGTCTCGCCGTACAGGTGCTCTCGCTGAATTCGCCAGGTATCCAGGCCGAGCCGGACACCCGGGTGGCCGTAGCCGCCGCCCGGACGGTCAACGACCTGCTGGCCGGCACGATCGCCGCCCACCCGGACCGGTTCGCCGGGTTCGCCGCCCTCGCCCTGCAGGATCCGGTGGAGGCGGCCAGCGAGCTCGAGCGGGCGGTGACGCAGCTCGGCTTCAGCGGCGCGCTGGTGAACGCCCACACGCTCGGGCGCTACCTCGACGACCCCCAGTTTCGCGTCGTCTGGGAACGGGCCGAGGCTCTTGATGTGCCGCTGTTCCTGCATCCCGCCAACGGCGTCGACGTCCCGGACGTGCTCTCCGGTCATCCGGAGCTGATCGGCCCGATGTGGAGCTGGGGCCCGGACACCGCCTCCCACGTGCTCCGTCTCGTCTTCGGCGGCGTGTTCGACGACTTTCCGGACGCGAAGGTGCTGGTCGGGCACATGGGGGAAGCTCTGCCCTTCGTCCTCTGGCGGCTCGACTCGCGCTGGGGATTCCACAATCACCACGGGATCGAGCTGGCCCGCGGCAACCCGTCCGAGTACCTGCGCCACAACCTGTACATCAGCACCTCCGGGGTCTGCGACAACCCGCCGCTCGTCTGCGCGCTGCAGGCGCTCGGCGCCGACCACATTGTCTTCGGCACCGACTACCCGTTCGAGGACATGGGCACCGCGACGCGGTTCCTCGAGCTCGCGCCGATCAGCTCCGGGGACCGGGCGAAGATCGCGCACGCAACGGCTGAGCGACTGCTGCACATTCCCACCGTCGACCGGGCCCCCAACGGCATCTGACCGCACTTCCCGTGCCTTCGTTACTTCCCCGCATTTTCCGCACTTCCCGAGACCGGCAGGAGAAGATCACGATGACCGAGCAACTGGCCACCAACAGGGAGACGGTCGCCGAGCAGCGCCGCAGCGTGCAGCATTGGATCGGGGGTCAGTGGGTGGGGTCGGCCCGCACCCGCGACAGCATCGATCCGGCGACCGGCCGGGTGATCGGCACGTACGCGGACGCCGACGAAGCGACCGGTCAGGCGGCGATCGACGCCGCGTCCCGCGCGTTCAATGACATGCAGTGGCGTCTGGACCCGATGCTCCGCGCGACCGCGCTCAGCCACCTGGCCGACGCTTACGAGGCCCGGATGGGTGAGGTCGTCGCCACGCTGTGCCAGGAGAACGGCAAGCTCGCAGGCGAGGCCGGCTTTGAGGCGCACTTCATCATGCGGGCGCTGCGGTTCGCTGCGGGCCTCGCGGTGCATCCGGCCGGCCGGATCACCGACCCGCAGCCCGGTGTGCAGGCGATGTCCATCCGCCAGCCGATGGGCGTCGCGGGGCTCATCGTGCCGTGGAACTCCCCCGCCTACCTCTGCATCCGCGCCCTGGCCCCGGCACTCGCCGCGGGCTGCACAGCAGTGGTGAAAATGCCCGGGCAGGCGGCGCGAACCGCCGCGCTCATGTGCGAGATCCTGAGCGGCATCGCGGAACTGCCCGCCGGGGTCGTCAACGTCGTGATCGAGTCCGGCTCCGAGGTAGCGCAATTGCTGGTGAATTCCCGGCAGGTACCGGTCATCAGCTTCACGGGCAGCACGAAGACGGGGCGGATCATCGCACAGGCCGCCGGCGCGCACTTCAAGAAGGTCGGGCTGGAGCTCGGCGGCAAGACGCCGCACCTCGTGTTCGACGACGCCGACGTCGAGCTCGCCGTCGGTACCGCGGTTGCCTCGTCGACGGTCTTCGCCGGCCAGTTCTGCATGACCGGCAGCCGTATCCTCGTGCAGCGCGGCATTGCCGACCGGTTCATCGCTGCGCTGGCCGAGCGCCTGCAGGCCGTCAAGCCAGGACCGGCATCCGACCCGGCCAGCGAGATCGGCCCCATGATCGACACCGCGTCGGTGCACCGCGTCGACGCCGCCGTGCGGGAAGCGATCGACGCCGGAGCGAAGCCCATTGTCCGCGGCGGGCCGGCCACCGAGCCGGGCCTGAAGGGCGGTGCCTTCTATCACCCGACGCTGCTGGCCGTAACGGACTCGGCGCTGCGGATCGTGCAGGAGGAGACGTTCGGGCCGGTGCAGACGGTCCAGGTGTTCGACACGGAGGACGAGGCGGTCGCTTTCGCGAATGAGACGGATTACGGCCTGAGCGCCTGCATCTGGAGCCGCGACGTCGACCGGCCGGTGCGGGTCGCACGGCGTCTTGAGGCCGGGCTGGTCTCGATCAACAGCTGGGCAAACCTGACGATCGAGTTCGAGGAGGGTGGCTTCAAGGCGAGCGGCGTCGGCCGCCTCGGCGGAATGGCGAGTGTCGAGGACTTCCTCGAGTTCAAACAGATCACGCAGAACTTCGCTCCCGCGGTCAACGAGGCCCCGGCCGCCCTGCCGCTCAGCGAGGAGTAACCGGGACCGCCGGGGCGCCGCGAACCGGCGGGTTCGCGGCACCCCGGTGATCAGGCCGGTGTGGCCGCCGCTCCGGTCGGGGCGTCCGCGGGACGCTGGGCCTGCAGGGCAGCTTCGAGCGCGAACGCCAGCTGCTCAAGCTGAAACGCCTTCGCCGCCAGGTGGAAGTCGATGCAGTGCCCGGCGTTCGGCACCAGCCGCGCGTCGACCCACGGCGCGTTCGTGAACGCCGCCTTGAACTCGGCGACCTGGGCGTCGTCGCTGATCCAGAGGTGGTCGAACTCACCTTGCCAGGCTGTGCACCGGCACCCGGACCTCGGCGGCGACCTCAGGCATGTGCTCGACCCAGCCCCCGGTGATGTCGAGCAGTTCGGCCTTGGGCACGGGCGCGTCGGCGGCGTGGCCGGCGTCCGGCATCTTCGCGGTGTGCGTCCAGTCGGGCCCGTACATCACGAAATCCTTGATCTGCCCGGGCAGCTCGACGAACTCCAGGTCGGGCAGGGCCGCCCAGGCCTCACCGCTCTCGCTCGGCACCCGCACCAGGCAGCCCGACACGGCGATCCCGAGCAGTGGCCAGGCGGGATGCCGGGCCGCGATCGCGGTGGCGACCGCGCCGCCGATCGAATGCCCGATGACGACGACGCCGGGCATGCCCGAACCGTAGGTGTCCCAGAGCTCCCCGATCAGGTGCTCGAGTACCTCGGCGTTGCGCGCAATGATCGAGCCGTCCGTCTCGGCCTTGGTGCTGCCGCGATAGCCGGGCCGGTCCACGGCGATCACCGGCACCCCGACCGTCTCCGCGGTGCCGAGCAGCGACTGGCCGGGCACGTCGAAGTAGATCGACGTGTAGGTGCCCCCAGGCAGCGCCACCACGAGTGGCGCGCCCTCGGCGACGGGACTGTCCGGCCGGCGGCGCATCGAGAATGTCATGCCCTTGGCCGGGCCGTCGGTGCTGACGGTGTGGGTGAATTCAGTGGAGTCGCTCATCGCTCAGTTCCTCATTGATCTGATCGGGTGGTGGTGGAGACCAGCCCGTGGTGGAGCACGGCGTCGATGACCGCGTCCGCCTCGGGTGCGGACAGGGGACGACCCAGCCAGGCGAGGTGCTGGTCGGGGCGGACCAGCACGACGTCCGCGCCGTAGCGAGTGCTTGTGTCGACAAGCCCCGCTCCCGGGTGGCAGACCGGTACGCCGCGCCGCTCCGCTGCGGCGATGAGCGCCGCGGCGGCCTGATCGGCGCCGAGCACGGTGAATCCGGTGCCGAGGTGGTCGTAGAGGGAGTCGCCGGGCGCGAGCCAGTGGTGCGGCAGACGGTTGCCCGCCGCGGCGACCGGATGGAAGTCCGAGCCGTCCGTGGTCTGCTTGGCCGCATGCGGCCCGTACCCGTAGCCGAGGACGAGGCCCAGGCAGTGGAACTCGATGTGCTTCAGCCGCTGCACCGTCTCGGCAGCGGCGGGGCGCGCGGCCGCAAATGCCTCTGGGGCGCCCATGAGCGCTTCGGAGGCGAGCTCGGTGGCGAGGGTGCGGGCGTTGTCGGCGGCGATGCGGATGGTGTCGGCGGCGACCGGCCGCCGCTCGGTCTCGTAACTGTCGAGCAGTTCGGCCGGGGCCCAGCCGTGCAGGACGGCGGCGAGCTTCCAGCCGAGGTTGACCGCGTCGCCCACGCCCGTGTTGAAGCCGTGGCCGCCCCACGGCGGGTTCTGGTGGGCGGCGTCGCCTGCGAGCAGCAGCCGGCCGCGCCGGTAGGCGGTGGCCAGCAGCGACCGGGCCTGCCAGGGATCGGTGCCGAGCACCTCCACGTCGATGTCCGCGCCGACCATGGCCCGCACGATCGCGACGGGATCCGCGTTCCGGTCGTCGTCCGGCCGGCCCGTCGCGATCGCCCACCAGACGTCGCCGAGGTCCATCGGCCCGACGACGCCGGGTGCGGCCGGGTTCAGCACCCAGCGGTGTACCGCCCGGTCGGGAATGAGCGGGCCGAGGCCGGCGGAGCGGAAGACGATCGACAGATTCGGGCGCCCGGCGTTGCCGCCCTCATAGGCCGCGCCTATGGCCGCTCGGACGACGCTGTGGGCGCCGTCGGCCCCAACGGCGTACCGGGCGCGGATGGCCGACGCGGCCCCGTCGGCGTCTTCGACCTGGACGGTGACGCCGTCCGGGTCCTGGTCTACGCCGGTGGCACGGGATCCGAACCGCAGGCGCACGTCCGGCAGCTGGGCGAGGGCGTCGCGCAGGGCCTGCTCGACGACCGGCTGCCCGACCTGCTGCCCCGGCTCGGCGACGAGGTCGTCGCCGGTCAGGTCGAGGCCGAGGGTGCCGGTGAAGCGTGTGACCTCGGCGCCGGCGGCGGTGGTGCAGAACACGACGTCGCTCGACCAGGCGACCGGGATCGGGGCCCGGGACCGGATGCATTCGGCGAAACCCCAGCGGCGGAAGAGCTCCATTGTTCGAGCCGACGTGGTCTTCGCGCGCGGCCGGACGGCCGAGACCACGGTCCGCGGCTCGATCACGGTGCAGCCGACGCCGTGGTGGTGCAGCTCCATGGCCAAGGCGAGGCCGACCGGGCCGCCTCCGACCACGACGACGGGCAGATCGGGCCGGTCACCCGCGATCGGACCGGCAGCGCCGGCAGTCATGGCCACGTCGGCTCAATAGAGGTCGGGCAGGAAGATGTCTTCCGGAATGCTCGCCGGCAGGTACTCGCCGGCCCGGGCGCGCTGGTGGATCTCCTCGAACCCCAGTCCCTGCTCGCGCGCGGCGACGAGCTTCTCCGGATCGAAGTAGGTGCCGATCGGGTTGGTCGCGAATTCCAGGGCGGATGCGATCCACTGTTTCGAGTCGGCCCAGTTGCCGAAGCCGTCCACCTGGATCTCCACGCCGTTGCCGTCCGGGTCCTGGTAATAGACGGACATCGTGATCCCGTGGTCGAGCGTCAGCCAGGGCAGGATCCCGTGGTCGCGCAGGCGGATGTAGTTGTCGAGCCACTGGTCGAACGTGGCGAACTCGAAGGCCGTGTGGTGGATGCCGGTAGTGTGGCCCTTGTCGTCCGGGTGCTTCAGCCCAGGTGGCGAGAGCAGCGCGATGCGGTGGTTCGCCTCGTCGTTCGAAAGCCAGGCCGCGCCCTCGCCGTAGAAGACGGGCAGCAGGCCGGCGACTTTCTCGTACCAGGCGACCATCTCGTCGAGGCGGAGGGTGGTGAACGTCGTGTGGTGCAGGCGAGGCGGGATGACCGGCCGGCCCGTGGCCCGGTTGCGCGGCGACTGCGTCTGCGTCGTCGGGGTGAACTGCTCCTCGTCGACCGTGAGGGCCTCAGAGGAGGCGGCGGTCTCGTTCGGCATCACGATCTCCGTTTCCTGTGCTGTGGTGGCGGCTCAGCGGGCGCTGGTCGCCGCGCGGAATCGCGAACGGCTGCTAGCGCCGCGCGTACGGCGGGTACGTGGGCGACGGCCGCTTCACGGTCGACGCGGTCCGCGCGCAGGGCGAGGATGTTTCCGCTGCGCGACTCCGGCGGTACGTCCTCGGTCCGGACGGTGACGACTGCGTGGAAGTGCGGGTAGGCCTCGCCGAAGGTCATCAGGTAGCACGCGGGCGCGCCAAACGCCTGGCCGAGGGCGCCCATCAGGTCCTGGACCACGGGCCCGAAGGTCGTGAGCTCAGGCCATTCCAGCCCGGCCCAGCCAAGCGCGTGCCGGCGCAGTCGCAGGAAGTACCAACCGGGCACTTCGAAGCCGGGGGCGATCTCACAGGCCCAGTCCTCGTCCCGGAACACGATCGCCTCGTCCGGGGCCTCATCAAGGTGGCAGATGAGGCACTGCGCCGGGTCGGTGATACTGCCAGGCGGGAAACGGCGGCCCGAGGTGGACGGCACGGTCACCGGCTGACCACCCTCGTCGTCAGCACCGCAGCCTCATCATGGCGTCCCCTCGATGTCGTCGTTGTCGTCCACGGCCGGACCAACCTGCGCCGACGATACCTCTGCTATATCGTGTAGCGCTAGCCTCGGCTGCGTCCCTCGGCATCGCCGTGCTCCGGATGAATAGTCCTCATGCGGTGCACGATCTCGTGCTCGTTGGCCTGGAGGTGGTCGATCAGCTCGGTCTCGGTTCCCGGCCCGTCGCCCGCCTGCGCACGCTCGAAGAGCCGCCGGTGCCGGGCGTACCGGCGATCGCGCTCCTCATCGTCGACGACGATCGGGTCGTACACGACCAGGGTGTAGCGCTCGGCAGCGCTCCAGAGGGTGTGGAGCAGCCGGATGTCCCAGATCGACGCGGCCGGTGTCACCAGCAGCTCATGGAAGCGGTAATGCCCCTCCCAGGCCCGGTCGGGGTTCTCGTCCCGGCTCTCCTCCAGCGCGTCGCCGAGGTCATGCACCCAGGCCGGCGTGGCCAGGACGGCGGACCGGCCCGCAAGGTCCGGCTCGATGCGCAGCCGCAGCCGGTAGATCGCGGTCAGATCCTCCGCCGACAGCGGGGCCACGGCCGCGCTGCGGGCCTGCGTCAGTATGACCAGGCCCTGCCCTTCGAGGCGGCGCAGCGCCTCACGGATGGGAATGTGGCTCACCCCGAGCTGGCGGGCCAGCTCCCGGATCGAAAACTGCTCGCCCGGCGGGAGAGCGCCGGTGAGGACGGCCCGGCGGATCTCCGCGGTGACGAGATCAACCGCGGACCGGCTCTGATCGGCGACGGAACGCACGGCGCCGGTGGACATTGGTGCCTCCTGTGGGATCCCGGTCGGCATGCTATACCGTATAACAACTGCGTCGAAGGAGACCGATGACGACCACAATCTTCGCCGATGTGCGCGTCTTCGACGGCGACCGCATCCTGGACGGTTCGTACGACGTCAGCGTCGACGGACCGGTGGTAACCGCAGTCGAGCCGGCCGGCACCGCTCCTCAGTCGGGCGCGACGATCGTCGGTGGCCGCGGCGCCGTGCTGCTGCCGGGCCTGATCGACGCTCATGTGCACCTGCGCGGCCCCGGCGACCTTGAGGAGCTCGCGCGCTGGGGCGTGACCACCGCACTCGACATGGGCTCCTGGCCCCCCACGCTCATCGCGGAGCTGCGGCGGGCCGGCTCCACCGACGTGCGCAGCACCGGCGCGGGCGCGGTCGGGCCAGGGAGCCTGCAGGCCAAGATCCCTGGCCGGCCCGTCGACAGCATCGTCACGAACCCGGAGGACGGACGCCGGTTCGTCGCGATCCGGGTGGCCGAGGGCGTGGACTACATCAAGGTCATCGTCGACCCGCCCGGCCGCGGCGGCCCCGACCAGGCGACCATCGCCGCGATCGTCCAGGCCGCTCACGACGCGGACCGAATGGTGGTCGCCCACGCCTCGAACACGGGCGCGGTCGCGATGGCGCAAGCGGCGCAGGTCGATGTCCTCACGCACGCACCGCTCGACGCAACCCTGCACGAAGCCGCAGTCGCTGAAGTGGTCCAATCGCATCGAACGAGCGTGCCGACCCTGGTGATGATGGAGGGGGTCGCCGCGAACGCACCGGTGCCCGGGCTCGACTACCGGCACGCCCGCGATTCGGTCGCGGCGCTGTATCGCGCCGGGGTGCCCATTGTGCTCGGCACCGACGCCAATCAGGCCCCGGGCGTGCCCGCGAACGTGCCGTACGGGGAGAGCGCGCACCGTGAGCTCGAGCTTCTGGTCGAAGCGGGGCTCACTCCGGCCGAGGCCCTGCACGCCGCCACCGGGGCGGCAGCCGACCGCTTCGGCCTGCCCGACCGCGGCCGCATCACCCCCGGCCTTCGGGCCGACCTGCTTCTCATCGACGGAGACCCCACGACCGACGTCACCACCACCCGCGCGATCCGGGCCGTCTGGCTGGCCGGAAGGGCCGGGGCATGAAGATCATCACGCTCGAGGAGCACTTCGCCGACCCGGCGGTCGTCGCGGCCAGCGCACCCGAGATCAAGCGGCTCGCCCCCGGCTTCGCCGCCACCTCGGACCCGGCGCGAGGGCTGTCATACTCGCCGGGCTCCGACGTCCTGCGCGACCTCGGTGAGGTCCGCCTGGCCGACATGGACGCGGGCGGGGTGACGATGCAGGTGCTATCCTGCCTCACCACCCAGCAACTGCCCCGTGAGGCCGCCGTCGAGCTGGTGAGGGCCGCGAACGACCGCGCCGCGGCCGCCGTCCGCGCGCACCCGGACCGGTTCAGTGCCTTCGCCGCGCTGCCCACCGCCGTACCGGCCGCCGCCGCGGACGAACTGAAACGCAGCATCGGGGACCTCGGCTTCGTCGGTGCCATGATCTTCGGCCGCACCGAGGGCGCGTTCCTCGACGAGCCACGCTTCGAGCCGGTGCTACGCGCGCTGGCCGAGACCGATGTACCGCTCTACCTGCATCCGGGCTTTCCGCCCGCCGAAGTCTCGGCCCAGAACTATGCCGGCAGCCTTGATCCCCTCGTCGCCGCGCGGATGCAGACCAGCGCCTGGGGATGGCACCAGGAGACTGCGGTGCACTTCCTCCACCTCGTGCTGTCAGGCGTGTTCGACCGGTACCCGACGCTGCAGGTGATCCTGGGCCACTGGGGCGAGATGATCCCGTTCTACCTTGACCGGCTCGACGAGGCGCTGCCGCAGGCGGTCACCGGCCTCGACCGGACCATCGGCGACGTCGTCCGGCAGAACGCCTGGATCACCCCGAGCGGCATGTTCAGCCAGGCCCAGCTGCGCTTCTGCATCGACACCGTCGGTGTGGACCGCATCCTCTACTCCGTCGACTACCCCTTCATCGGCAACGACGACGCCACGACGTTCCTGGAACAGGCCAACCTGCCCGAGGAATCGAAGGAAGCCATCGCGCACGGCAACACCGAACGCCTGCTGCGGCTCTCCTGACCGCCACGCGGCGCACCTCTGACTACGCTGGCTTGCCGCAGGTCCAGAAGCGGACCGCGGATCTGTGCTGGTCGAGATACGGCGAAGGGTGGGGCGGACCCGGGTCCGCTCAGTGCCGGAAGACCGCAAGAAGCGGCCGGGGTGGTCCAGGAAGGCCATTACCCCACGGTCGCGAGGTCTACGTCGACGAGCAGGCCCCTGGCTGCGAGGCTGGTCCCAGGTGTACAACTCATCGATGCTTGGCAGCTTGCCGCACGGCTGCTTCGTGGAACCGACGCTCGTATCGGTCCGCCCGGGACAGGCGCTGTGGCGTGATGAAGTGTTCGGGCCCGTCCTGTCGGTAACCACCGTGGGCGGTTTCGACGAGGCGGTCCGACTCACCAACGATTCCAGTTACGGTCTCGCCGCGGCCGTGTTCACCATGGACCTGCGCCGCGCGAACGAGTTCATCGACCAGGCCGAAACAGGGCAAGTCGCAGTCAACCTGCCGACGTCCGGATGGGATGTGCACCATCCCTTCGGCGGGTTTCACGAGTCCGGATCTCCCTTCAGGGAGCAGGGCGCATCCGGCCTGCGGTTCTACCCGGATCAAGACCGCGGCAGTGCGGTACTCATGGTGACGAGCCCGGTCGGGATCATCGGTGCCGGCCTGATCGGCCTGGCCACGGCCCGCCAACTCGTGCAGTCCGGCGTTCCGGTGGTGGTCTGGGAAAAAGAACCTGCTGTCGCGCGGCACCAGTCCGGGCACAATTCCGGCGTCGTCCACGCGGGGATCTACTATCCGTCGCTGCGTTCTGCTTGCTCGGCGCATTCTGCGGTGCATAACGACGGGTGCACGATCACCGTCCGGGCCGGAGAAGCGCCGGGAGCGTGGCGACGGCGGCATCTCGTGGGACAAGATCAACAAGTGCTCCGAAAGCTCGATTTCACGCGGCTTTGAGGGCATCGGCAAACGCCTGGTCTGGCGTCGGCTGGTGTCATTGTCACTTGAATCGTCAGCGGTTTCCCTGACCTCACCATCGAAAGTGAGGTCCGGCATGGCAGCTCGAATCGAAGATCAATTGATGACCGCAAGAACGGCGGGCGGGTCGGCTCGGCGGTGAGGGCCTGCTCAACCACCGCATGATTCATGTTTGCCGGTGCGGTGGCCTGATCTCCTGGGTGGCCAGGCCCAAGCCCGACCTGAGTGTGCTGCCGGCGGTTGACCACGTGCGCCCCCACCGGCGCTACCCCGCTCGGCCGACCTGGCCAACCGTATGCTGAGCTCCATGGATGCCGGGGTCATCGCGAGGAACAACGTGACGCTGAGCGGCCGGGCTCGCGGCGCGGTGATGGTCTTCGCCCACGGATTTGGGTGCGATCAGAACATGTGGCGTTTCGTGGCCCCCGCGTTCGGGGGGCCGGTACCGGACCGTCCTGTTCGATTTCGTCGGCGCGGGCCAGTCTGACCTGTCGGCCTACGATCCCGAGCGGTACCGCACCCTGGACGGCTACGCGAGGGACGTCACCGACATCCTCCAGGCGCTTGACCTGCGTGACGTGGTGTTCGTCGGGCACTCGGTCAGCGCCATGATCGGCGTGCTGGCCGCTGATCGTCAGCCGGACCGTTTCACCGCGCTGGTGCTGGTGGCTCCCTCACCGCGCTATCTCGACGATGACGGCTATGCCGGGGGCTTCAGCGAAACGGACATCGAAGACCTGCTCAGCTCGCTGGACAGCAATTACCTGGGCTGGTCGAGCGCCATGGCCCCAGTGATCATGGCCAACGGGGACCGGCCCGAACTCGGCGCGGAACTCACCGCCAGCTTCTGCCGGACCGACCCGGATATCCAGAAGCGCTTCGCCCGGGCTACTTTCCTGTCCGACAACCGGGCCGACCTGGCCCGGGTGAAGCTGCCGACGCTGGTCCTGCAGTGCTCGGACGACCCGATCGCGCCGGAGTCCGTCGGCCGTTAGGTGCACGCCCAGATCCCGGGCAGCGTGCTGGTGAAGCTAGAGGCCACCGGGCATTGCCCGAACCTGTCCGCTCCCGCCGAAACCGTGGCCGCCATCGCCGCATTTCTGGGCAAAGCCCCAGGTTCCGGCCTCTAGGGTGTCTCATATGCCCGACACCGCCGCGACCGAGGCGTTCCTGTCGGCGCTGGCTGAGGACGATCCAGCCGAGCTGTACGAGAACGCGCCGTGCGCGTACCTGTCGGCCCGGCCGGATGGCACGATCACCAAGGTCAACGAAACCTTCCTGGCCTGGACCGGCTACGACCGGGACGCGCTGGTCGGCACGCGCCGATTCCAGGACCTGCTGCCGGTTGGTGACCGGATCTTCTACGAGACCCACGTGGCCCCGATGCTGCTCATGCAGGGCCGTCTCCGGGAGATATCCGTCCAGGTGATCACCGCTGCGGGCCCACGTCTGCCCATGCTGCTCAACGCACGGTGAAGACAAATGAGCTCGGCCAGCCCGTGGCCGTCCGGACGGTTCTGTTCGATGCCACCGAACGGCTGGCCTACGAGCGGGAACTGCTGGCGGCCCGCCAGCGGGCCGAAGCGTCCGAGGCGCGGGCCCGCGCCCTGGCCGAGACCCTGCAGCATTCGTTCCTGCCTCCGGATGTGGTCGCGATCCCCGGTCTGGACATCGGCGTCGCCTACCGTCCGGCAGGCGACGGGACCGAGGTCGGCGGCGACTTCTACGACGTGTTCCCGACCGGCCGTCAGACCTGGGGCATCGTCCTGGGCGACGTATGCGGCAAGGGCGCGGCCGCGGCCGTCGTGACCGCACTGGCCCGCTATACGGTCCGGGCTGAGGCGCTGCACGTCGCCTCGCCCGCGGCGGTGCTGACCGGCTTGCACCGAGCCATGGTCAGCTACTATCCGCATACCTTCTGCACGGCATTGTTCGTCCTGCTGAACCGGGCTCCCGGCGGCCACCGCCTGACGGTGGCCTCGGGCGGCCATCCGCTGCCGCTGCGCCGGCGGCCCGACGGGACGGTGGAAACGATCGGGTACGCCGGCCGGCTGCTCGGCATGGCGGACACCGCCGAGGTCAGCGAGTCCGTGGCGTTGCTGTCGCCTGGTGACATGGTGGTGCTCTACACCGACGGGCTGAGCGAGGGCCGCCGTGACCGGGTGCTGTTCGGAGAGGATCGCATCGCCGAGGTGTGCCGGGCCTCCGGCGGCCTAACCGCCCAGAAAACCGCCGACGCACTCGTGGCCGCGGTTCTCGCCTTCCAGGACGGCCGCCCGCGCGACGACATCGCGGTGGTCGCGATCAGCTCCCCGGCTCCCGGGCGGTGATGCCAGCGCCGGGCACTGGGCCTGGTCGCCCCGGCCACTGGTGCCGTCCCGCGCCGAAGCTACTCATGGCCGCGGACAGGATCTTGCACAGGCCGCAGTTCTAACCCTGGTGGATGAGCGTCGGCCGAGCGACGCAGGGTCGCCGGTCAGTTCTGCCGTTCGTCCAGCCGGTCGAGCAGGTCGCTGGCCGCCTTCTCGATCTCCTCGTGGTCGTTCTGCGATGCACGCTGTTTGGCGTGGATGAGGGCGGACCGGTTGACCTTCTTGAAGTCCCCATAGGGGAAGCCATAGCGGTCCTTGGTTTCCTCAGACGCCTCAGTGTCGATGCCTAGATGCCAGCGGCCGTAGCCGTCATAGCCCTCGCGGGCGATCTCCTTGTTGCCCGCGGCCGCAGGCGGTGCGGCCTCACCCCACCCGGTCTCAGTGTCGACGGCGCCCTCGTCGATCAGTGCCCTGGCCTGCTTGACCGCCGGTTGATTCACCTTGTAAGAGGTCATACCGCCGGGCTACCCGCTGCCACCATGCCGAATCGCCGCGGAAACGAGGGAGATCACCACGATGCCGGCCGGAAATCTGCGGCCAACTGGGCCCGTGACAAGCACACCAGCGGCTGCCGCTGATCACGCCGGCCTGCTCACCAAAACGTCACCCCTGACTATTGTCATGGCTGACATCTTGTTGCGGGCGGCCTCTGGTGGCAATATGTGTCGGCAAGATCCTCGAAGCAAGGAGACCCATGTCCGATGCGGACGGGGCGCCAGCAGCGCGCACCGTACCCGGCCCGCTGCCCGTCGGTCGCCGGGAAGCACATAAGCTCGCGACGCGCCAGGCGCTGCAGCAGGCCGCGGACCGGCTGTTCGCCGAGCACGGGGTGGCGCAGACCACGGTACGGGACATCGCTGACGAGGCCGGGGTGACCGAGCGGACGTTCTTCCGCTACTTCGCCTCCAAGGAAGACCTGGTCATCCACGACGCCTTCGACTGGATACCCATCCTGCAGCAGGTCATCCTCGACCGGCCGGCCGCCGAACCGCCGTTGATCGCCGTGCGCCGCGCACTGGAGACCCTGATCGGCTCGATCACCCGCTCCGACGTAGCCAGCCCGCTGACCCTGTTCGCCGGAGGGCCGCCCGGCGAGCGCGTCAGCCCGTCGGCACTGAGAATCATGCGCAAGGTCGAAACCGACGTCGCTGACGCCGTAGAACAGCGATTCCAGGCTTCTCCCCACCGCGAGCACCGCGACATTGACCCGAGATTCGAGGCCGAAGTGGTGGCCCGGACGGCGGCCGCGGCGTTCCGTTCCGCAATGCTGTGGGACGCCGAGTTGCGCCGCGAGGACCGCCGGGGGCGCCCGGCCCTGATCGAGTTGCTGGGGCAGGCGTTCGACGTACTGACCTGATGGCGCCCCGGGCCCACAAGCCCCGGCTCGGCCACGGAAACGCCATCACCGCCAGCTCCGCGAGAGCCCGGAGCAGCGAGCTGCTCAACGGCAGTTGGGCGCGACGTGACGTCGCGCCCGCGCCCGCCGGCCCCGGGACCCGCGGCGTCCCTGAAACCACCGCCCGAAGCCGCTGGTCCATGCCCTCGACCGTGACGGCCGAAGAAATTCTGTCCGGCATCTTGTCAGTACTGACATTTTACGCAAATCTGTCAGTACTGGTATGTCAGTTGTGACAGATTAGCTTGGCCACGTCGAGGATGAGCTGGGCCGGGAGTGGAGGGATTGCGGTGGGCATCATCAGCAGCAACAGCGAGACAGCCCGCGCCCGGAGGCGGCACAGCGGCCGCTGACCCGGGCGGGCGCGAGGCGGCCAGGAACGCGAAGACGGCAGCGCTCTCGGGCATCGTCTTCGCGGCCCTGTTCAAAGCCGACCTCGTCCTGATCGACCAGATCCCCCGGCTGGGCTCCCCGGACAGCACCTATGCGGCTTTCTATTCGGCTGGGTCCGGCGGGGTGCTGGTCACGGTCGGGCTGTACCTGGTGCCGTTCGCCGGCATTGCTTTCCTGTGGTTCACGATGGCGTTCCGGGCACTGCTCGATCGCCCGTCCGGCCTGGCCGAGGGACTGCAGATGGCGGCCGGGGCGGCCTTCATCTGCATGCTGTTCGCGGGCACCGCGGCGGCCGGGGCGGTGGCGCTGCTGCTGCACTTCGCGAATGTCCCGGCCCCGGCGGTCGGCGTGGACCGGGTGCTGTCGAGCGTCGGCTACGGGCTGGTGTTCGTCTACGGCGTCCGGATGGCCGGCATGTTTGCGATCACTACCACGACGCTGGCCCGTCGGGCGGGCCTGATGCCGGGGTGGCTGGCCGTGCTCAGCTACCTGATGGTGGCGTTCCTGCTCCTCACCACGACCACGCAGCCGGCCACGCTGCTGGTGTTTCCCGCCTGGGTGCTGCTCATGAGCGTGGCCCTGCTCCGCCGCGCCCGCATCCAGGGCCTGCCCACGCCGGCCTGAGCGGCAGCGCCGCCGGTCAGCACTCACCTCGTTACGGGTTGCCCGTACTCACACTTCAAAGAAGTTCTCATGACCACGCCAACTGACGTCCGGCCATCGCCCAGGGGCATCCCCGGGCCGCGTCCGCGACCACTGATCGGCAACGCCCTGGACGTCGACCGGGACAACGCCATCCTGGGCGCGATGATACTGTCCCGCCGGTACGGGCCCATCTACCAGCTGGTGGTGCCGGGCGGGGGCGTGCGGTACATCGTGTCCGGAGCCGACCTGGTCGAGGAGGTGTGTGACGAGCGCCGATTTGACAAGCTGATCACCGGCGGCCTGGCCGAGGTCCGCCGGGACCCGGTGAACGCCGGGCTGTTCTCCGCGGAAACCGGCAGCCCGTTGTGGCGGCGCGCGCACAACATCCTGCTGCCGAGCTTCAGCCAGCAGGCCATGCTGGACTACCACCCGATGATGCTGGACGTGGCGGACCAGCTGCTACTGAAGTGGGAACGCCTGAACCACGGCGAGGGGGTAGACGTCGCCGATGACATGACCCGGCTGATGCTGGAGACCATCGCGCTGTGCGGTTTCGGCTACCGGTTCAACTCCTTCTACCGGGAGACGCCGCATCCGTTCGTGGCGGCCATGGTACGCATGCTGGCCGAGTCGCAGACGCGCTCCCGGCAGCTGGCGGTGCAGCAGCGGCTGCGGGTTCGGGCCGCCCGGCGGCTCGAAGCCGACCAGGCCTATATGGACCAGATGGTGGACGACGTCATCCGGGAGCGGCGGGAGTCGGGCCACGAGGGCATGCGGGATCTGCTCAGCTGCATGCTTGAAGGAGTCGACAAGCAGTCGGGGCAGCGCCTGCCGGATGCCAACATCCGGGCGCAGTGCATCACGTTCCTGATCGCCGGGCACGAGACCACCAGCGGCCTGCTGTCCTTCGCCGTCTACTACCTGCTCAAGCATCCGGACGTGATGGCGCGGGCCCAGGCCGAGGTGGACAGCGTGCTGGGCATCGACACCGGTGTTTCCCGACTACGCGCAGGTCCGCAAGCTCAGCTACGTCACCCAGATACTGGAGGAGACGCTGCGGCTGTGGCCGACCGCGCCCGGATTCACCCGCTATCCCCTTGAGGACACCACCATCGGCGGACGGTACCACCTGCCCAAGGGGTCCCCGGTGGTCGTGCTGACCCCGATGCTGCACCGGGACCCGCAGGTCTGGGGCCAGGACGCGGAAGAGTTCGACCCCGAGCACATGGCACCGGAGCGCCGGGCAGCGCTGCCACCCAACGCGTTCAAGCCGTTCGGCTCCGGGCAGCGGGCCTGCATCGGGCGGCAGTTTGCCCTGCAGGCAGCCACGCTCGTGCTGGGTCTGGTGCTGCAGCGGTTCGATCTCATCGGCGACCGGGGTTACGAGATGAAGATCAAAGAGACGCTGACCATCAAGCCGGACGGGTTGCGGATCAAGGTCCGGCCCCGGGCCGGGCGGGTGACCAGTGGCGAGCGCCGGCCGCCGGCCCTTAGCGCCGTCGCTGCGGCCGTCCCGGCGCCGGAACCAGCTACGGCGCAGCCGCGCCCCGGTGCCCACAACACGCCGCTGCTGATCCTGTTCGGCTCGAACCTAGGCACCGCGGAGGGAATCGCCACCCGGCTGGCCCGCGAGGGCACCGCGCGCGGCTTCGCGGTCACGGCCGGCGCGCTGGACGAGCACGCCGGCGAATTTCCGCACGACGGCGCCGCGATCATCGTGACCGCGTCCTACAACGGCACTCCCCCCGACAACGCGGCCCAATTCTGCGAATGGCTGCAGGACCCCGGCCCGGCGGCGGATGCCTGCAGCGGGCTCCGGTACACCCTGTTCGGCTGCGGGAACACCGATTGGGCGGCGACCTATCAGGCGGTCCCGCAGCTGATCGATGCCGGGATGGAGAGGCGCGGTGGCACCCGGGTCTACCGGCGCGGCGAGGGTAACGCCGCGGCCGACTTCGACGGCCAGTACGCGGACTGGCACGCGGGGCTGTGGCCGGCGCTGGCCACAGCGCTGTCGCTGGACGAAGATCAGGTGGCCCCAGCCGCCGCCGAGCAGCGGCTGACCGCTCGCTGATCGACCTGCTTGAGCAGTTCCCCGCCTGCGCTCTGCCGTTCGAGATCTTCCTGGACCGGCTGCCGCCTCTGCATCCCCGCTACTACTCGATCTCATCCTCCCCCAGGTCTCGCCGGGCGTCTGCAGCATCACGGTCGGGGTACTGGCCGAACCGGCGCGATCCGGCGACGGGCTGTTCACCGGAGTCTGCTCCGGTTACCTGGACCGGAACCCGGAACAAAGCACCGTCTTCACGTTCGTGCGCCAGCCCAGCATCCCGTTCCAGCCACCGCGGAACCCGCACGTGCCCATGATCATGGTGGGCTGCGGCACCGGGCTGGCGCCCTTCCGCGGATTCCTGCAGGAGCGGGCCGACCTCAAGGCGGCCGGTGTCCCGGTCGGTGAGTCACTGCTGTTCTTCGGCTTCCGCGACCCCGGGCAGGACTACCTGTACCGGGACGAGCTGGAAGAATTCGAGAAGCTGGGCATCGTCCAGGTCCAGGCCGTCCCGTCGCGCGCGCCGGGCCAGCCGAAGACCTACGTCCAGGACCGTATCCGCAGCCAGCAGGCCCAGCTGTGGCAGCTGATCGAGCATGGCGCGGTGATCTTCGTGTGCGGCAACGCCAGCACCATGGCCCCCGCGGTGCGCCGCGCCTTCATGCAGGTCTGCCAAGAGCAAGCCGGGCGGACACCAGCCGGCGCCGAGGCCTGGCTGGCCGACCTGAGGGCCGAGCACCGGTACCTCGAAGACATCTGGGGATGATCGGCATGATTCTCCCGGCGCGACAGCCGAGGCCAGTCTGGTTTGGGACCATGTAAGTGGGTCACGAGTGGCCCCTCGCCAGGGACCAGGTGCAGGCAGGTGGAACCCGGGGCCAGCCGGTACCCCAGCCAGGCGCTGAAATCCGCCACGCCAGCGGAACGGCCGATGTGCCCGATCATCCGTGTCACGGAAGCGGCCATCGTCTGACACTAGGCATGTGCGAGCCATATGCGCAGGTCAGCAGATCCCTGGTGCGCCGCCTATAGTCCCGCCATGGGGTCATGCCAGCACCGAAAATCGGCACTTAGTCACTTGAAATGGCACTTGGCCTGAGAAGTTATATTCGAAAAGACTCACTGAAGTGTGGAGCTATGGGGATTCGAACCCCAGACCTCTTCCATGCCATGGACGCTCGTATGGTCTGATCGGGTCGCGCTGGGTCGCGTCTGTGCAGTTCAGAGCGGTAGCGCTGTCTGACTTGTACTGGCCTGGTCTGGTGTCGGCTGGGGGCGTTGTCACTTGGTTTGTCACTGGCTTTCCGGACCTCACCGGCGAAGGTGAGGCCCGGTATGGCAGCTCGAATCGAAGATCAATTAATGACCGCCGAGTACGACGGGCGGATGATCGCGACCGCTCGGTACAGCACAGACGCGGCGGCTGATGGGCAGGGCGCATGGATCGTGTCTGGACTCCCCCGGCGGTTGTTCACGCGGAACCAGGCGATCACGGCCATGGTGCTCGCGGAACGGCTCGCCGCGGGCTACGGCGACGATGACCCGTTCATTGTTGGCTGGTGCGAAGAGCTCGGGCTGTGACCGACCGGCTCATCCGGATCACCACAGCGCTCGCGGTGGTGGCGGTGGCGATCGTCGCCGCAGTGATCTCGTACCAGCATGCGTACGAGCTGGTGCGCTCGCACGGGGAGTCCGGGGTGACGGCGCGGCTGGTGCCGTTCACCGTGGACGGGCTGATCTGGGCGGCGTCCATGGTGGTATTGGACGCCAGCCGCCGGGGCCAGCCGGTACCACGGCTGGCGGCGTGGAGCCTGAGCGCCGGGATCGTGGCCACGGTCGGCGCCAACCTGGCGCACGGAGTGGGACATGGGCCGGTCGGTGCGCTGGTCAGCGCCTGGCCCGCACTGGCGCTGGTCGGCTCGTTCGAGCTGCTGATGATGCTGATCCGCACCGGGCACGGCACGCAAGCGGGCGACGGTGAAACTGAGAGCTGGGACCAGGCTGTACCACCGCTGGTGCACGAGGTGCCACGGGAACTCCCGGTTGCGCCGACTCTGGAGCAGACCGTCTGGGCGCGACACCAATCAGGCCAGAGTCAAAGGGCCATTTCTAAGGAGCTCAACATCGACCGCCGCAAGGTCAAGCGCATCATCGACCAAGCGGCCTGACGGATTCAGCGGGCAGTCGAGGCCGGATCTGGCTTGCTGACGTGGCCTCGGGAGCCGTGTGCGGGACAGCCCCGGTCCAGGGCTATTGCGTGCGGACCCTCAGGATCTGCGGTCCCCGGAATGAGATGTTGGGATGGAAAGCAAGGCGCTGGTTCGGCGCGAGCCGCAGATGGGGGTAGCGGTCCGCGAGTTCAGTGACCGCGATCTGAGTTTCAAGCTTTCCAAGGTTCGCCCCTAGGCAGTAGCGCAGCCCCACACCGAAAGCCAGGTGTCGTTCGGCGTCCAGCCGGTGCACGTCGAACAGGTCCGGCTGGCTGAAGGCCGCAGGATCCGGCCCGCGGCCGCCAGCCACAGGAAGATCTTGGCTCCCGCCGGAAGGTCCACCCCGGCCAGCGTGACCGGCCGGGTTCTCGTGGTGGACGGCGATTGCCCCACCCCGGGACAGGCTGCTGTCCTGGCCACGCCACCGCCAGAACGGGCTCATCCTCACCAGCCGCCGACTACCCTGGCCCCGCCTCACCCGGCCGGGTGTCCTGGATCCCGTCCTCGCTCCTGAACACCACAGCCGACAGCGGCACCGTCGCAGTCGACATCACCTGAACCAGCGCGACTTGTTCGGGGCGGCAACTGGTCGCGATCAGCGCATAGCGATTGCGCTGCGAATCGCCGCGGAGCTGATTGGTGAGCAGGTGGCTCAATCCGTTGCGTACAGGCTCGGGGCCGCGGCCAGAAGCCGCCGCGTATAGGGGTGCTGAGGGTTGGACAGCACCTGGCCCGTCGGCCCGGATTCGCAGACGACGCCCTTGTCGAGGACCAGCACCTGGTCCGCGATCGCCGCGACGACCCCGAAGTCATGAGTAATGAACAGCATCGCCAGCTCGAGGTCTCGCCGCAGGTCGAGCAGCAGGGTCAGCACGGCTGCTTGCACCGATACGTCGAGCGCCGAGGTCACCTCGTCGCAAATGAGGACCTCGGGCCGCGCGATCAGCGCACGGGCGAGACCGATCCGCTGCTTCTCTCCGCCAGACAGCTCAGCCGGGTAACGAAAGGCAATGCTGCGGGGAAGACGTACCAGGTCAAGCATGCGGTCGACCTCGGCAGTGGCGTCCCGTCGCGACATACCCTGCAGGACGACCGCGGGGCGGCTGATCGTATCGCCGGCCGTCAGTCTCGGATTGAGGGCCTCGGCCGGGTTCTGGAACACGAGGGAGATGGCGCGCCGCTGGTCCCGCGTCCGCTTCTTCGCGGTGAGCGGAAGGGCCCCGCCGCCCAGGCTTACGGTACCGCCGCCGATCGGGTGCAGGCCGGCAATGGTCCGGGCGATCGTGGTCTTGCCGCTACCGGACTCACCCACCAGGGCCGTGCAGGAACCTCGGTGCAGGTCGAAGGTGACATCGGAGGCAGCGACAACAACGTGCCGGTGCGAGCGGTGTTCAGCCATCAGGCCGCGCACGCTGAGCACCGGCGGGCGGCCCGCGTCCGGGGACCCGACGGTGACATCCACGGGGACGCGGGTGAGCGCCTGAACCTCATCAGCATGGATGCAGCGGACCAGGTGGCCTTCGGCCAGCTCGGCCAGTTCGGGAACTGCAGACTCGCATTCCGGTGTCCGGTACATGCATCGCGGTGCGAACGCGCAGCCGGCGGGGCGGTCGGCGATGCCGACGGCCACTCCCCCGATTGGCTGGAGCACGACCGGCTTGTGATGATCGGGCACTGAGGTCAGCAGGCCACGGGTGTAGGGATGACGCGGATGTGCGAGCACCTCATCGACGGTTCCCCACTCGACGATGCGGCCTGCATACATGACCGCCACATGGGTCGCGATCTGCGCTATGACCGCGAGATCGTGGGTTACGTACAGCATCGAGATCTCCTGCGCGTCGCGCAGGCGGATCAGCTCTTGCAGAATGCGTTCCTGGGTGACGACGTCGAGCCCGGTGGTGGGTTCGTCGAGGACGACAACCGGCGGTTCGCAGGCGAGCGACGCGGCGATGCAGACGCGCTGCTGCTGGCCGCCGGAAAGCTGGTGCGGATACCTCCTGGCGAATTCATGATCGCTGGGTAGGCCGACCATCGACAGCGTTTGGCTGATCACATTCGGATTGGCGGCGCGCGCGGTGTCACGGTGACTGCGGAGCACCTCGGCGATGGCGTCGCCTACACGCCCGCTTGGATTGAGGGCAGTTCCCGGGTTCTGCGGGACGTAGGACACCAAGCGGCCACGAGTGCGGCGCAGCTGCCGTTCGTTTTTCGGGTCAATGGCGGTCCCGTTGATCCGCACCGAGCCCGACGAAATGACGGCTCCGCCCTGCGTATAGCCGAGCGCGGCCAGTGCCATTGTCGTCTTGCCGGACCCGGATTCCCCGACGACTCCGAGAATCGCACCCCTGGGCAGTGTCAGCTGCGCATGATCGACGATGACGTCTCCGTTTGGTGCGCACACCACCAGGTCAGAGAACTCCAGCGCTGGCGTCGGCACGGCTGGCGCAGGCAAGGACGGTGCGGTGGTCATTTGGTCTCCGTGGCCGAGGAGGACAATTGTGCTGCCGGCCGCCGCGCCCTGCGTGACGGCCGCCGGTTCATGCCCACGCTGTGGCCGTAACTGTCCGCCATGAGATTCACCGACACAGTGAGCAGGGCCAGCATCAAGGCTGGGGCCAGGACGGACCACGGGTTGAGCGACAGGATCTCGCGGTTCTCCGAGATCATCAGTCCCCAGTCCGCCGCCGGCGGCTTCAGGCCGAGGTTCAGAAAGTTCATGCTGGCGATGAGGATGATCGAGTAGCCGAAGCGGATGCCGATATCAGCCAGAACGACCGGGCGAATGTTGCCGAGGATCTCACGGGTCAGGATCGAGGGGACCCGCTCCCCGCGGGCGACAGCGGCTTCGACGAATGCCCGGCCGCTCACCTCGAGGGTCGCGGTCCGGACCACCCGCGAGATGCCGGGAAGCTGTACGAGAGCGACACCGAGCATCAGGACCCAGATGCCGCTACCCAGCCCGCTGACGAGGAGAAGCAGAACCACCAGGGCGGGAAACGCGAGGAGCACGTCCACCGACCGCATCAGTACGGTGTCCGTCCTGGACCGGTTGTACCCGGCCACCAGGCCCACCGCCAGACCCAGAAAATAGGAGATCACGGTGGCCAGCGCGCCGAGGCCGATCGAGGAAGCCCCTCCATCCAGCAGGCGCGAAAAGACGTCGCGCCCCAGTACATCGGCCCCCAGGAGCAGGCCCTTCCCGGGCGGCGCGCCCGGGAAGCCGATCGCCTGAGCGGCCGGATGCGGAGCGAGGAGCGGCCCGAAGATGGCCACCAGCACGAGGACGGTGAAGATGACCGTGCCGATGACGCCGGCTGGCGTGGCGACGAAGCCCGGGCGCCGGCGGCTCATGACGCGGTCCGCAGGCGAGGCACGAGAAGCATGACCACGAGATCCGCGATCAGGTTGATCACGATGTAGATCGCGGCCAGGATCGCTGTGATGTCCATGATTTCCTGTATGTCGCGGGCTGACACGGCCGCCACCAGCGCGCTGCCGATCCCGGGATAGGCAAAGACGCTCTCGACGATGATGATGCCGCCGATGAGGTACTGCGCGGTCTGGGCGATGGCCTGCACGCTGGGCGCCAGCGAGTTGCGCAATGCGTATTTCCAGATCACCCGCGTCTCGCGCACACCGTTGAGACGGGCCATTCCCACGTAGTCCTGGCGCAGCACCTCGATCGTCGTTGCGCGCACCAGGCGGGTGGTGAAGGCCAGGCTGACCAGCAGCAGGGTGAGTACGGGCAGCGCCAGCCTGCCCGGGTAAGCAAGCGGGCTGGCGCCGCCGGGAATCTGTGATATCGGCGGAAACACGTCAAGCCAGACGAAGAAGACCACGATGAGGATGGTGCCGACCAGGAACTCGGGCATCGCGCCGAACGCGAGTGCAAATCCGGAAATCGCGTGGTCGCTCGCCTTGCCCTGCCGGACCGCGCACAGCGTGCCGAACAGCAGGCCGAGCGGGACCAGCAGGATGAGCGTCACACCCGCGAGCTCGACACTGTTCAGCAGCGGCGTACCGATAATGGCCGAAACCGGCGCATGCGTGGAACCTTGAGCGACGGCCACGGTCGAGTTCCCCAGGTTGCCGTGCAGCAGGCCGCCGATCCAGCTGAGGTAGCGAGCGGGCAGGGGACGATTCAGCCCGAGGTCCGCGCTCAGGCGGGCGACAGCCTGCGGGGTCGCGTTCCGCCCCAGGACAGCGTCGGCCACGTTGCCCGGCAGCGCCTGGACGGCGAGGAAAATCAAGATCGTCGCCGCGACCAGCGTGGCTACCGCGGCGACCAGGCGGCGTGCGACGAACTGGACAACCGGGTGCCGGAAGGATTGCCCGCGACCTGAGGGGGCCGACCGCGGTGTACCGCTGGCACTTCGGCCGATCGCGGCCGGAGGAGCCAGGTCTTTCGCCGGTTCGACGGTCATGCGCGACCCCTTGCAGCTGCGGCATCACCAGCGGATGCGTTCTAGGCACGCAATCTAAACGGCCGTGCAGGGCATAACCCAGGACCACTTCCGGACTCCGCGCCGTGCCACTTCGGTCCTGGGCCGCCCTCCAAGTGGCTCCAGCGTCCGGATGCACGCGGACCTGTTAAGGGCCGAAGCCTGGCACGACACTCCAAAGGCAGTCTGCGCGGCAGCCATCGCCGCCGGACCCCGCCCGATGGAGAGCAGTTGAGTCAATCCGCGCTCGCACCGCGACCGGTTAACCGATGCCCACTGGTAGCTCTGCTGCTGTGCGCAAGCTTCGTTATCGACGGCTCCGCCTACGGCATCCTCGCGCCCTTGCTTCCGGTCCTCAGCCACAACACCGGCATGAGCGTCGATACGGCCGGGATCCTGACCGGCACCTTCAGCGCCGCGATGCTGCCCGCCAGCGGCTCGATTCTCGTCCTCGGCCGGCGCCTCTGGCCGAAGTGGCTGGCCGTCGGAGGGCTGGTGCTGCTCGCGCTGGGCGCGGTGGTCATGGCCGTGGCCGGCAGTGCCGCAACGCTGATAATGGCCCGCGCCCTGCAAGGCCTGGGCGCGGGAACGATGTACGCCGGCGGCCTGCGCTGGCTGCTCGCGATCGTCCCGCCGTCGCGCCGGGCGACCTGGTTCGGGCTCAGCTGGGGCGCGATGAACGGCGGCACCGTCCTGGGGCCGGCCGTCGGCGGCCTCGCCGTGCGTTACGGCCTGACGATGGTAGAGCTCACCTTCGCGGTCGTCACCGCCGTGGCCGGCCTGGCATTGTCGCTCACCCACCGTCCGGCAGGGATGGCCGGGCAACCGCCCGCCGCGCCGACCCGATCGAGGCTCGTGCCGCTGATCGGGCCACTGGCCCTCTACGCGGCCCCCGCCATGGCGATCGGGATGGCCAATACGCTCTCGCCCCTGCGCCTGGCTGATGCCGGCGCGGGCCACGACCTGATCACTGTGGTCTTTCTTCTCGCGGGTGCGGTCAGTGTCTGCGTGAGCCCCGTGACCGGCCGCTGGGTCGACCACGTCGGCGCCGCCCGCCCGCTGCTGACCGGTCTGCTGCTGGGCAGCGGCCTGGCCATCCTGCTCGCGTTCCGCGAAAGCCCGGTCGTCATCGCGGCCGGCACCGTCGCGCTGCTGGGCCTGGCCAACGAGCTGGCTGCCATACCAGCGAGCACGGTGCTCGACGCGGCGGGCTCGGCTCATGGGCTTCAGTTCGCATCGACCACGCTGGTGCCGATCATCTATGCCGTGTTCGAGACCCTCGGCGCGTTCGTCAGCGGCCCGCTTTCCGGTATTGCCCCGGGTGTCCCGTTCCTGCTTCTCGGTGCCGTGTTCATGGCGACTTTTGCGTTCCCGCGGTTCCGGCCCCGCCGAAGCGTGACCGCTACGCCGTCAAGTGGTTCCCCGGTTGGGGCCACTGGTGGACCTGACCAGCGGGAATCCACGCCGTTAGCCTTGCGCAAAATCCAAGCGACGGCGCTCAGGCATTTCAAGCCATTTCTATAGCGACGATTCCTGCCGGATCCACGTTCCTGGGAGTTGATTTTATGAGCACCGCTGACAGACCGACACGTCGAGGATTCCTATTGGGTGCCGCGGGCACTGCAGTGCTGGCCGTGGGCGGACTGAGCGCCTGTAGCCCCGCATCGAAGAGCAATACGTCGGGCACCTCATTCGTCGGCAAACCAAAAAAGGGCGGCCAGCTCGCCGTCGCGGCGATCTCGGCCGGCCAGGCTGAGACGGTCAATCCGAACCTGGCGGTCAATCAGGTGGACTTCGCGCGGGTGCTCAACACGTTTGACGGCCTTTTCACGGTCGGCACCGACGGCAACCCGGTCGAGCATCTCGCGGAATCCATGACGCCGAACGCGGACGCCTCGCAGTGGACGATCAAACTGCGGAGCGGTGTCGAGTTCCATAACGGCAAGACGCTGACGGCCGATGACCTGATCTACACGATCAAGCAGTGGGCTTCGCCCAACTCCTATCAGTCGGTGTTCGCACCGGCGATCATCGACTACAAGTCCGGGCTCAAGAAGCTCGACAACCTCACCGTGCGCGTCACGCTCAACTTCCCGATCGCCCAGTTCGACGGGATGATGGCGTTCTACGGATTCGTCGTCATCCAGGATGGGACGACGTACGCGCAGTTCGCGGCGGGCAAGGTAGCCGGCACCGGCCCCTTCAAACTCGACTCGCTGAGGATCGGGGCGAGCAGCACCCACTCGCGCAACGCCAACTACTGGGGCACGCCGGCGTACGTCGATTCCATGGTGATCAACTCCTCCTTCACGGACGAAGGCGCCCGCGTCAACGCGTTGCTGGCCGGCTCGGCCGACGTCGTCCCGAACCTGTCCCTCCCGCTAGCCCGAGCGAACGCCAAGAGCACACAGATGCGGGTGACAACCGCGCAAAGCGACAATTACTGCAGCGTGCAGTGCCGGCTCGGCTCGGCTCCGTTCAAGTCCCCTGAAGTCGTGGAGGCCCTGCGCTATGCGGTGAACCGCCAGCAGATCATCGACTCGGCCTTCGACGGGTACGCGAACCTCAGCAACGACGTTCCCATGCCACTGAAGAAGTACTACACCTCGGATTTCCCGGTTCGCCAATACGATCCCGGAAAGGCGAAGTCCCTGCTCTCGCAGGCCGGGGCGACAAACGAAACGGCGACGCTGAAGACGTCACCGCTACTGGACGGCTACATTCAAGCCGCCACTCTGGTCTCAGGCCAGCTGTCCGCGGTAGGTTTCCGTAACTCGGTGCAGCGTGTCGACCCAGCACAGTACTACTCGCCTTCAGCGGGCTATCCCGACAAATATGAGATGTTCATCAGCTCGCCGGGCAACGAATCGGCGGTTCCCACCCTGACCAGCTTTTATCTGACTGACATCTGGTCCAAGGGACCCTACGACGAGACCGGCTTCGGCAACCGGCAGGACGACACCCTGCTCCTCGACGCCGTCGGCGAGACGAACCCGGCTAAGGCGGCCGAGAAATGGGACGCCGTGCAGAAACTGCAGTACGACCGCGGCGGGAGCGTAATCCTGGGCAACCTGCAGTACGTGGACGGATTCGGCACGACGGTGCACGGCGCGGATACGACCAAGGCCGGGCAGTGCAACAACTACGGATTCGCCGCGGCCTGGAAAGAGTAGACGGCTCGCTGAATGGGGCCCCGCCGGACGGCGGGGCCCTTCTTGGTTGGCGGATCCGGCTGCCCTAGGGCCGCGGCGCTGATGGGGTGAACCGCACGGGCATCCGCTTGACTGCGAGGATCATGTTGGAGCGCATACGGACGACGGGGCCGTCGAGCGTGATGTCGGGCATGCGGTCAAGCAGCTCTTCGAACACGATGGCCATCTCCATCCGCGCCAGCCCGGACCCAGGGCACTGGTGCACACCGCCGGCCCCGAACGCCTGGTGCGGGCAGGACTTCCGGGTGATGTCGAAGACCTCGGGATTCTCGACCAGCTCGGGGTCGCGGTTGGCTGAGATGAACCAGGCGACGACCGCGTCTCCCGCTGAGATCTGCTGGCCGCCGAGTTCGACGTCCCTGGTCGCGGTGCGCCGCATGTGCGCGACGACGCTGGCCCAGCGCAGGACCTCCTCGATCGCCTGAGGAATCAGCGACCGGTCGTTCAGCAGCAGTTGCCACTGAGCTGGGAACTGATTGAACGCTTCGAGCCCGAGCGCGATCGAGGCGATCGTCGTGTCCGCGCCTGCCTCCATCACCAGCCGCAGGATGCCAATGCGATCTGCCTCGGACAAGGCACCCTTGCTGCTGTCGGCCGATGCGACGTAGGTCGCGAAGTCCTCCCCCGGTTCCACCCGGTGGGCGGCGAGCAGACGCTGCATGTACTCGTACGAATTGCGCCGGCCGTCTTCGGCCGTCCCGTACAGGGCAACGAGTTCCGGGTCATCACCGACCACAATGCTCTGCGCCCAGCGGAAGAGCTTCTCCCGGTCCTCCGGCGGCACGCCAATCAGATCAGAAATGGTGTCCAGCGTCACCCGAGCGGTGAAATCCTCGACGAAGTCAAACCGGCCACGTTCGACGAGCTGGTTGAGACGGTCGACAACAATGGTCCGGATTGCTCCTTCCAGCCGCCTCATCAGCTTTGGCCGGAAAGAGTTGGAGACCACGCTCCTGGGCGCCGTGTGCTCGGGCGGGTCCCACGTGATGAAACTCATCCGCTGTTGCTCGAGGCCGCCGGCTCCGCGAGAATCGATCATGATCCCGCCCTGATAAGACGAATACGTCGCCTCGTCCCGGGTGACAGTGGTGATATCGGCGGCCCTCGTCACATTCCAGAATCCCTGGCCAGACTCCTCCGGCCAATCCTCAGGAGCGGATGTCCACTGGACCGGGCACTTGCCCCGGAGCTCGGCGAACAGCTCGTGAGGCGGACCGCCATCGAAAAGGTCCGGATCGGACAGGTCGACCGAATTCACATCTGAGTAATCGTTCGCGGTCATCTTGTCTCCCTACCGCTGCACGCCTGACGCCGCCACGGTTCTAAATCACGACACACCGTTGAGAGGAAATTGCAGGCTTCCATTCGTGATCTAAATGACTACGGAAACTGCATTTTGAATGTAACGGCGGCCGGCCTCCGTGTGAGGAGCCACTAGGGCGCGTTCAGGAGAACCAGCTGGCCGGGCCGCCGCGCGGGCAGTTCCGCGCGAGCGGGCAGGTCACGCGAACGCGCTGAGCCCAGTGATGGCACGGCCAATGATCAGGGTGTGGACCTCGTCGGTGCCCTCGTAGGTGCGCACGCTTTCCAGGTTGCTGGCGTGCCGCATAGGCGAGTGATCAAGGGCGATGCCGTTGCCGCCGATGATCGTGCGGGCCGACTGGCAGATTTTGATGGCTTCGCGGACGTTGTTGAGCTTGCCGAAGGAGATCTGCTCTGGCTGAAGCCGGCCGGCATCCTTGAGCCTTCCGGTCTGTACGGCTACGAGCAGCCCTTTCTGGATCTCCAACACCATATCGACGAGCTTTTGCTGGGTGAGCTGAAACGATGCGATTGGCCGCTGGAACTGGAAGCGGTCCAGGGCGTAGTCGAGGGCGGTCTCATAGGCATCGCGCGCGGCGCCCATCGCTCCCCACATGATCCCGTAGCGGGCCTCGTTCAGGCAGGAGAACGGGCCGCGCAGGCCGCGGGTATCAGGCAGCACTGCATCCGCAGGCAACTGGACGTGATCCAGGGTGATGTCACACTGGATCGACGCACGCATCGACAGCTTGGGCTCGATCACGGTGGCGGTGTAGCCCTGAGTGCCGGTGGGGACCACGAAGCCCCGGATCCCGTCGTCGGTCTTGGCCCAGATGATCGCGACGTCGGCGATCGAGGCCAGCCCGATCCAGCGTTTGGCGCCGGTGATCACCCAGGTGTCACCGTCGCGGACGGCGCTGGTCGACATGCTGGCGGGGTCGCTGCCCGCACCCGGCTCGGTCAGCCCGAAGCAGCCGATGAGCTCGCCCGCGGCCATACCGGGCAGCCATCGCTGCTTCTGATGCTCGGAGCCGAACTTGGAGATGGCGCTCATCGCCAGCGAGCCCTGGACGCTGACGAAGGTGCGCAGCCCGGAATCACCGGCCTCCAGCTCCATTGCGGCCAGACCGTACTCCACGGCGGAACGGCCGGCGCAGCCGTAGCCGTGCAGATGCATGCCGAGCACGCCGAGCGCGCCCATTTCCTTGACCAGCTCACGCGGGAACGTCGCCGCCTCGTACCACTGGTTGATGCTGGGGCGGATCCGTTCGTCGACGAACGCCCGCACCCGGTCCCGCAGCACCAGTTCTTGGGCGGTGAACAGCGACTCGATACCGAGATAGTCGTGGGCGAGGGGCAGCGGAGACACTGAGCGGTCAGGCGAAGAAAGGGCTGGATCGGTCATGCGGTGCTCCCGGAAGAACGCAGCGACAAGGGATCGGGGCCAGGGTCTGCGGGTTCGCTGTTCAGCCAGGCCCGCAGCTGGTCACCGTGCTCGCCGAGGCGTGGGGGTCGTAGCCGGTAGGCCGGCGGAGTATCGGACAGCCCGATCGGGTTGGCGACCAGGTCGATCGCATCGTTCCCGCGGCCGACCGCGACCCGGGCCGGCAGGCCGAGGTCTTCGGCCAGCTGGAACGCTCCCCGCAGGTCGTTGACCGGACCGCAGGGCACTCCGAGCGGGGTCAGCAGCGCGAACCACTCGCTGGCGGAGTGCCCAGCCATCCGGGATGAGATGAGCGCGGCGAGGGCATCGACGTTGGCCACGCGGTCCGGGTTGGTGGCAAACCGCGGGTCGGCCGCGAGTTCGGGCCGGCCGAGTGCGCCGCACAGAGCCGCGAACTGCTTGTCGTTGCCGACGGCGAGCGCGAGCGGGCGATCTGCAGTCGGGAAAATCTCATACGGTGCGATCGACGGATGCCGGTTGCCCAGTATCCCGGGCACCGATCCGGCCGCCGTGTAGCCACCCGCCTGGTTGATCATGCTGGATAGCAGGCTGATGAGCATGCTGACTTCCACTAGCTGGCCCAGGCCGGTGTGCTCGCGGGCGCGCAATGCGGCGAGGATCCCGATGGCGGCGTGCAGGCCGGTGAGCACGTCGACGAGCGCGACGCCGGTCTTGACCGGCTCGCCCGGGGCCGGGCCGGTTACGCTCATCAGGCCGCCCACCGCCTGCACGAGCAGATCGTAGGCGGGCAGCGCGGCGCCCTTACCCGCGCCGAACCCGTTGACCGAGCAGTACACCAGCCGTGGGTTGATGGCCTGCACATCCGGCCATGCCAGGCCGTGCTTGCGCATCGTGCCCGGACGGAAGTTCTCGACCAGCACGTCGGCCCGGCGCACCAGCGCAAGCAGCCCGGGGCGGGCGGCGGGGTCGGACAGGTCGGCGGCCAGAGATCGCTTGTTGCGGTTGACGGAAAGGAAGTAGGTGGCCTCATCACCGGAGAAGGGCGGCCCCCAGGCCCGGGTGTCATCACCAGTTCCGGGACGCTCGACCTTGATGACATCGGCACCGAGGTCACCCAGCAACATGGTGGCGTAGGGCGCGGCCACAATCCGGCTGAAGTCAGCGACCACGATCCCGCTCAGCGGCCCCGCCGGCAGGGTTTTCTCAGACGGACTACTCATCGCCCGGCCTCGGCGGCCGCTTTCAGGTAGACCGTCGTGGTCTTGGTGTAAAACTCCCGGGCGGCCCGGCCTTGCTCCTTGGGCCCGAAGCCGCTGGCCTTGGTACCGCCGAACGGCACGTGCGGGTCGGCGCCGGCGGTCTCGGAGTTGATGTGGAGGACGCCCACGTCGAGGGTCTGCACCGCCTCGGTGACGGCCTGCAGGCTGCTGGTGAAGACCGCCGCGGCGAGGCCGAAGGCGCTGTCGTTGACCAGCGCAAGCGCCTCGTGGTCGTCGGTGGCCCGGCGGACGGCGAGAACCGGGCCGAACAACTCGTCGCGCCACAGTTCGTCGGCGCCGCCGACCTCGACGACCGTGGGCGGGAAGAAAGCGCCCTCGGCCCGCGCGTCACCGGCGGCGAAGCCGTCACCCCCGGCGAGGAGCCGGACCCGGCCGCGAGCCAGGGCCGCCTCGACCGCGGTACGGACGTCGTCGCGGGCCGCAATCGACGCGAGCGGGCCGACCTGCACGAGCGGGTCGAGCGGGTCACCGACCTGCAAGGCGGCCACCCGGCCGGTCAGCCGGGCGAGGAAGACATCGGCGACGGCCTGAGAGACGATGACCCGGGACGTCGCCGTGCACTTCTGCCCAGTGGACTGGAAGGCCCCGGCCACGACGTCGCTGACGGCCAGATCCATATCGGCGTCGCTGAGGACGACGGCGGCGTTCTTGCCACCCATTTCGGTCTGGATCGGGCGGGCGAGAGCCCCGCACCGTTCGATGAGCTGCCGCCCGATGCCCGTGGACCCGGTGAAAGAGACGGCGTCGACGGCGTCATGCTCCACCAGGCGAGCACCCAGGGCGCCGTTGGCGATGAAGAGCGACAGCACGCCTTCGGGCAGGCCAGCTTCCAGTAGCGCCTCCGCCAGCCGCTGCGCCAGCAGCGGGACGAGCGAGGCCGGCTTCTCCACCACGGTGTTGCCGTAGGCCAGGGCCGGGGCGATCTTCCATGCCGGAATGGCGATCGGGAAGTTGAACGGGGTGATGACGGCGATGACCCCGACCGGCCGGTGCACCAGTTGAATCTGCTCGCCCGGACGTGGCGACGCATAGATCTCACCCACCGGCCGGAAGGCTTCCGACGCGTAGAACCGGAAGATCTCCGCCGCCCGCCGTACCTCGCCGATGCCTTCGGCCCGCGTCTTGCCCTCCTCGCGCGCCAGTTCGGTGCCCCATTGGTCAGCGCGGGCGCTGAGCAGTGCCGCCGTCCGGTTGAGAATGTCCGCCCGCACGGGGAACGGGGTTGCGGCCCAGCGCGGATAGCTGCTCGCCGCACCCTGGACAGCCGCGTCCAGTTGCGGCGCCACCGCCGCGTTCCCGCGCGCGACGACCTCATCCGGCCGGGCGGGGTTGGTGTCGATAATTTCCGGCCCAGCACCGGGTAGCCATTGTCCGGCGATGAGCTGGCGCAGCCGCGGTACCTCGGCGTCCGCGCTCGAGCCGGTCCGGGTCTCGCTGACAGTATCGGTCATCGGGGGGTCCTTCCGGTCAGGGTTGGATCGGGCGGGGCCGGGTCCGACTGCGCGAGAAGCCGGAGCTCGGAGACGACGGTGCAGAGCATCGCGGTGTCGAGCTGGCGGCATGACTTCAGCTCCGTGGTGGTGGCGCGAAGCCGTTCGACCGGCTCGGACCGCCGCTCCAGCCACGCCATGACCCGGCCGGTGGGATTCGCGGATTCCGGGCCTTCTTCGAGGGCATGCTCGAGGATGTGCCGGCGAGCGGCGCCCAGGTCATCGCGTAGGGCCGCCGTCGCCATCGAGTCCCAGTGCAAAGCACCGGCGACATCGGCCAGGCCCGTGCGCAGGAACTCGAGCTCGAACCCGCTATCCACGGCCAGAGCGGCATCGACCACTGCGGTCACCGGAAGCCGGAGGCGGACGGCGATGTCCACCGCATCCAGCATCTGGACCATGGGGCCAAGGGCCGCCACCGTTCGCGCCAGACCGTCGGCCAGGCCGTCAGTCAACAGCGGCTCGACCTCAGCGGGACTGGCCAGATCGGTAAGATGCCGCCAGACCGGGGCGATCGACGCGTGCAGCCGCTCCCGCTCGGCGGCGGGATCGAGGGCGGGTCCCCGGCGCCGCACAAACCAGGACGCGGCCCGCTCGACGTGCTCCTGGACGTGGCGGAGGACGCGGTGGCGCCCATCCACTGACATGGCCGGTAGGGTCGCCACCGTTTGCCACAGGGAGTCTGTGTCCAGAACCGCACGAACCGCCGCCAGAGCGATCGTCACCTCGGGGCTGCCGGCGCCGACCCGCTCTTCCAGGCGGAACACAAAGCCTGGGCCCATGTGGTTGATCAGATCGTTGGCCAGGACGGTGGCGACGATCTCCCGGGCAAGCCGGTGCCCCGAAATCCACCGGGCGAAGCGGTCGCGCAGGGTCGAGGGAAAATAGTCGCGCAGGACTGACCGGAACAGGGAGTGGTCAGGAACGCCGGAGGCGAGCAGATCATTGCGGACCACGTTCTTGGAGTGCGCCAGCAGCACGGCGATCTCCGGGCGGGTGAGCCCTTGGCCGTGACCGGCCCGGACGGCGAGTTCCGATTCGTCCGGCAGCAGCTCCAGGGTGCGTTCCATGCCATGGACCTGCTCGAGGTGCCGCATCAACCGGGCGTGCCGATCGAGCAGGAACGGCGCGTGCGATTCGGCCAGGCTGAGCGCCAGCGCCTGCTGGGCGCAGTCATCAAGCACGGCGGCCGCGACCTCGTCCGCGGCTGCGGCGAGTGCGGCGTTGCGATCCGCGCGGGCCAGCCTGCCGTCGGCTTCGGCCGCAGTGAGCAGGATCTTGATGTTGACCTCGCGGTCGGAGGTGTCGACGCCGGCCGCATTGTCGATGAAGTCACCGTTGACCCGGCCGCCACCCAGGGCGAATTCGATCCGGGCCCGTGGGGTCAACCCGAGGTTGCCGCCCTCGCCGATCACGCGGCAGCGCAGATCATCCGCATCGACCCGGACGGTGTCGTTTCCCGCGTCCGCGGCATCCGGGTCCGATTCGGTCGCTGCCTTGACGTAAGTGCCGATACCGCCGTTCCACAACAGGTCGACCGGCGCGCGGAGGATGGCGCGGATCAGTTCGTCCGGGGATAGGCCGGCGGCGTCGGTACCAAGGCGGCGGCGCGCCGACGCCGAGAGCGGGATCCGTTTGACCGAACGTGGCCACACTCCTCCGCCCGCCGAGATACGGCTGCGGTCGTAATCATCCCAGCTCGAGCGGGGCAGGCGATTCAGCCGCTCGCGCTCGGCGAAGGACACGGCGGCGTCGGGCTCGGGATCCAGGAAGATGTGGCGGTGATCGAACGCCGCCACCAGCAGGATCTTGCGCGACAGCAGCATCCCGTTGCCGAATACGTCACCGGACATGTCGCCGATGCCCACCACCGTGAACTCGGCGGCGTCCGGGTCGAGCCCCAGCTCGGCCAGGTGCTGCCGGACCGCCACCCAGGCCCCACGGGCGGTGATGCCCATCGCCTTGTGGTCGTAGCCCGCTGAGCCGCCGGAGGCGAATGCGTCGCCCAGCCAAAACCCGCGCTGCTGCGCGATCGCGTTCGCGCGGTCGGAGTACCGGGCGGTGCCTTTGTCCGCGGCGACGACCAGGTATGGATCGGGTCCGTCGTGGCAGATGACGTCCGGCGGGGACACGACGCGGCCGCCGGTGATGTTGTCGGTGACGTCGAGCAATCCGCGGACGAAGGTGTCGTAGCACTTGGCGGGGTCCGCCCCGGCCCGGACGACGAAGGCTCCCTTGGCCCCGTCGGGCACGATGACCGCGTTCTTGATCTGCTGGGTCTTCATCAGCCCGAGGACCTCCACCCGGTAGTCCTCTGGCCGGTCCGACCAGCGCAACCCGCCCCGCGCCACCGGCCCGCCGCGCAGGTGAACGCCTTGGACGTCGGCCGCGTGCACGAAGATTTCCCGGAACGGCGTGACCGGCGCCCGCACGGTGAGCTGCGATGGGTCGACCTTGAACGCCCGGTAGGGTCTCGGCTCGCCGTTGTCGGTGCGGTACCAGTTCGTCCGCAGGACGGCCAGGACGAACGACACCAGGCCGCGCATGATCTTGTCCTCGTCCAGCGTCGCTGCCCGGTCCGTCAGGTGTTCGAGGCTCTGCCGGGCCTGCTCGACCGCGGAAGGCCGGTCAGGCACAGCAGCCGGATCCAGCCGCGCGCGGAACAGCGTCACCAGCCCGCGCACAAACTCCGGATGGCGTTCTAGGGTTCCCGCTACGTAGCGCGGCGAATACGGCAGGCCTGCTTGCTGGAGATATGCGGCCGCGGCCCGCAGCAGCCGCACGTCGTCCCACGGGACTTCGGCCGCGACCACCAGAGCAGTGAACGGATCACCGACCAGACCGGGGCGGGCCGCTTCCGGGAAGGCCCCGGTCACCAGATCGGCCCGGCCGTCGTCCCATCCATGGCGGGCGGCCACGAACGAAAGGTGCGCCACCGTGACGTCCCGCGAACCAGCGGTATTGGTGACCGGTCCTATGGTGGCGAGGCGCAGCCCGAACTGCTCGAACAGCGGGACGACGTCGCAGACCAGCGGCATGTCTCCGGGCCAGCAGGCAATGCATTCCGGCCCGGCCGAGCGGCCGCCTGAGCGGAGGAAGGCCACCCTCGGACCGGCCAGCCGCCGGGCCTCCGTGACCAGTTCGGCGACCGCCACGGGCAGCCGCGCGTCCTCCAGATGGTGGTGCTGTTCGGCTGGCCGAACGGCCGCCGTGCCTGACATGGGTCAACCTCCGTCGCAGTAAGGCAGGGGTCCGAGCAGGAGAACACGGCCGTCTGGGCCGGGGAATCAGAGCAGCCGGTCGGCCACCTGAAATGCGGTCTCGAGAGCGTCCTCCATCCACAGCTGCTGGCCGAAGGAGATGTCGGCCCCGGCGAAGTGCAGGCGCTCCTCAGGCTGCGAGAGCTGGGTGTGCAGGCGGGTGAAGTGGCCGGGCCGGAAGACCGCCCATACGCCCTTGGCGTAGGGGTCGTCGCGCCAGTTGTGCTCGAAGGCCCGCGTGACCTCGGCATCAGGCGCGAACACGCGCACGGCGTCCCGGACCCGGTCGTGGTCATCGACGTCCAGCCGCCCGCCGCCGGTGAAGCCGATGTAAAGGTCGCCGCCCTCGGGGAGCTGACGGTCGCGCAGCAGCCAGTTGACGCCTTTACCGAATCCCCATCCGAACACACCCCCGGCCGGTGTGCCGGTGAGCTGCATCCAGACCTTCTGGCCGGTTCCCACGTGCTTCAGCTTCGCCACCTCTTGTTTGGCCTGTGACAGTGGCGGCGTGAAGCTGATGTCTTCCCACGTGTTCACCGGGGTCGCCAAGACGGCGGTGGCCGCAGTGAAGGACCGCCCGTCCGCCGTCGTGACGACGACCTCGTCGGCGGACTGCTCGACCCGCGTCACCACCGCACCGAGGTGGATCTGCGCTTGGATCTCCTCGGTGATCGCGTTGACGAGCGAGCGCGTCCCGCGGGCGAACTTCAGCTCCATCGAGTTGTAAGCGGCCCAGGCGCTGTGCCCGAACGTCGCCAGCAGCACGAGGATGTTCAGGGCGCTGGACTGCTCCGGATCCGAGGCGGATGTCCAGGTCATGAGGTATTCCTCGACCGCTGGAGACAGTTTGAGGCCACGCACGTACTCGGCCCATGAAACGTCCAGGTCGTCGAGGTCTTGGTCTTCCCACGGCCGTCCGTACTCGATGCGGCGTGACGCGGACAGGCACTCCCATACCGCCCGCTCGAGGTCGACGATGTCTTCCCGCGGTACCGGGAGCATGCCGTGCAGAACCTGCCCGCCGATGATCGTACGCTGCTCGGTGCCCGGATCGCCGTGGACTATCTCCAGACCGTACCGGTCGATCTCGGCGGCGATCAGCGGCTGGTAGCCCGGGTCGAACCACGTGCCACCGAGCTCCACGAGCTGGTCAGTACCGGGCATCACGTCGTAGTACACGCGGCCGCCGAGACGCGGGCGGGCCTCCAGGACCGTGACGGCCCGGCCGGCAGCGCACAGCTCGCGTGCGATGACCAGCCCGGCGAGTCCGCCCCCGATGACAATGGTGTCCTGACGCGGCACTGGCATCTGCGAACTCCCTCGATTTCAGCCGTGTTCTTGCGCTTAGCCAGCATCTTCGGTCACGGACGCCGGGGACAGAGCCGGCTGTGAGCTACGGGCTGGTACCACTCGTGTCCACCCGGGCGGCGGCCCACAACGGACCAGAAGTGGCACCGGTGGCCGACGTCACAATGGCTCTTGGGCTGGCCGGGGCGCGCCCTCTAGCTTGTAGTGACGCTCAAGAGCGCCGATATTGAACCTGATCGCTGGAGGTCAGCATGTCCGACCGCATCGCCGACAGCGGCTGGCTGCCCAGGGAAGAGCCTGTCGCCGAGCCAGCGGCGGAGCCCGGCGCTGCCCCGGCGCACCTGCAGGGGCACCTGGGGGCCACGTCGGTGGTTCTCACCGTCATGGCTTACCTCGCCCCGCTGGCCGCAGCGGCCGGTTACATCCCATTTGTCATCGGTTACGGCAACGGCCTGGGCGCGCCCCTTACCTTTCTGCTGTGCGGAGTCATTCTCACCCTGTTCTCCGTTGGCTTCTTGGCCATGGTCAGGCACGTGCCGCGGCCCGGCGCTTTTTATGCCTACGTGACAGCCGGGCTGGGTAAGCGGATCGGCTTGGGCGCCGGCGCCCTCACCATGATGTTCTACCTGCTCACTGCGGTCGGCTTTTACATCTTCGGTGGCCTGTCGATGAAGTCGGTGACGCAAAGCGACCTGGGCCTGGACCTGCCGTGGTGGGCCTATGCCGTCGTGCTGCTCGTCATCGTTGCCTTCTGCACCTACCGGGGTATCGACTTCAATGCGCGCGTTATGGGGTTCGTGGTGGCCCTGGAATTTTCCGTCATCATGGTCTTCAATGTGGTGTCGCTGGTCCGGGGTGGTTCGGCTGGGTACACGGCCAAGCCGTTCACCTGGAGCGCGTTCACCAGCGGGTCCATCGCAGTGGCGGTGCTGTTCGCGATCGCGTTCTTCGTCGGCTTCGAGAGCACCGCGATCTACCGCGAAGAAGTCCGCCACCCCACCCGGACCATCCCCCGCGCGACCCTTATGGTCATCGGGACGATCGCAATCTTTTACTGCGTGACCGCCTACTGCCTGATCACCGCCCTGGGCGCCGGAAAGGCCGTGCACAGCGCGGCCGCCGATCCGTCGGGCGCCTTTACCTCCGCGGTCAGTGCCATGATCGGCCATACCTTCTCGCAAGTGGTCGCGGTCATGGTCCTGACCAGTGTGCTGGCCTGCGAGCTGGCTATGACCAACGCGACGACCCGCTATTTCTACTCGTTCGGAATTGACCGGGTGTTCCCGAGCGGACTCGGCGCAGTCCACAAGCGCCATGGCTCGCCGTACCGGGCCGCCATCGCCACCAACGTGGTCACGGCCGTCGGGGTACTCGCGGTGGTTCTGGGACGGGTGAACGCGCAGGTCGCGTACGGCACCTTCAGCGGCGTACTGGAGTTCGGGTTCGAAGTACTGGTGCTGCTGGTCTCGCTGGCGGTGATCGTTTACTTCCGGCGGAACCGCCGAACCGGCGAACCCATCTGGGGCGTGCTGATCGCTCCGGCGCTCAGCATCATCATCTTCGGGTGGCTGTTGTACTACAGCGCCGCCCGCGCCAGCCTGCTCCTGGGCACGTTCACCCCCTTGACTCCGGTGTTGTTCGGGCTACTGGGCGGCGCGCTGGTGACCGGGATTGGTTTCGCCAGCTGGCTGGCCCTTCGCAAGCCCGACATTTATGCGCGCATCGGCCGCGCCAAGGCGTGACCGCCACCCGGCTGGCCAGGCTTCTTTAAGAGTCCGTTAAATCCGAACTCGGCCAACGAACGATGGTGCGCCATCGCGTAAAATCCGCTGATCAAGCGGTTGCTGTGTGTCTCGCACATACAGCAGCTCGCTCGATCGAATGGGCGGAGGCAGCGGATGCTGGGCAACCCTCCCGAGGAGCTCACGCCGTTCGTCGGAAGACGACGTGAGCTAGCGGAAGTACGAAACCTCCTGGTCAATACCCGCGTGCTCACGCTGATCGGCACCGGAGGGGTCGGAAAGACCCGCTTGGCGCTGGCGGTGGCCGCAGACCGCCAGCGCGCGTTTCCTGATGGTGTCCGGTACGCCGACCTGGACGGGATCGAAGACGACGAGCTCCTGGTCAGCCACGTGTCGGATGTGCTGGGACACTGGCATGACAAACGCGAAGGAGACCTCGCCGAAAGCCTGGCTCAGTCGGTGCGGGACAAACATCTGCTGCTCATACTCGACAACTGTGAGCACCTCATCGAGGGTGCCGCACATCTAGTCGACACGATAGCCCGGGCTTGCCCGAAGGTCCGGATACTGGCCACGAGCCGCACGCCGCTCCGGTCCGCAGGCGATGTCACGTACCAGGTACCCCCGCTGGGCATGCCGAGGTCGTCAGCGGCCGGTTCAGACGAAAACCTCGACGACTCAGATGCGGTGCGGTTTTTTGTGGACCGGGCTCGCGCTGCACTTCCTGAGTTCGCACTCACGGCCGAGAATCGCGCCAGCGTCTACGAGCTGGTGCGCCGCCTGGATCGGCTGCCGCTGGCTATAGAGCTCGCGGCCGTCCGGCTGAGGTCGCTTACGGTCCAGCAGATCGCCGAACGCGTGGCGAATCAGCGGGCCATGCTCAACTGGGCCAGCCGGTCGGCGCCTTTCCGGCAGCAGACCATGCGCTCGAGCCTGCAGTGGTCGGCTGAGCTCTGCACCGAAGGCGAGCGGCGGCTTTGGGGCCGGTTGTCGGTCTTCCGCGGCACATTCGACTTGGACGCGGTGGAGGCCATCTGCAGCGGCGACGAGGCGTCATCCGGCGAGCTTCTGGATCTTCTGCAAGGGCTGGCAGAGCGGTCGATCATCGCCCGCGAGGACCACGGTCCCGTGGTCCGATACTCAATGCTTGAGGTGATCCGGCGTTTTGGGCGGGAAATGCTGGACGAGCACAGCGAAGATGCTGTCGTTCTTCGCGCTCGGCACACGTCCTGGTACCTGGGTCTGGTCGCGCGAGCCGACATCGATTGGAACACCGAGCGGCAGGCCTACTGGCTGCATGCGCTTCCACTGGAACACAAGAACATCGTGCATGCTCTCAGTGCCGCATCCGACAACGCGGACAGCGTGGAGACAGCGGCCGAGGCTGTGTGCGGGCTTTGGCGCTACTACTGGTGGGCCTGCGGCTGGCTCGCTGAAGGCGTCTACTGGGTGAACCGTTGCTCCCAGCTGCTTAAAGCTCCTGTCCCGCGCGGACGGCTGCTTCTGCTCGGAAGCCTGCTCGCGTGGACGGTCGGGGATAGCGCCTCCGGGACAGCGTGCCTGCACGACGGGCAGTCGGCTGCCGCAGAGTCCGGAGACCGCCTTTCGCAGGCCCTGGCCGCCCATGTGCTGGGCGATGCCGCGTTGTATCGCGGGCAGCCAGCCGCCGCGGTCGAGCACTTCCACCGGGCTCTGTCGACATATGATGCCGCCTCGGCGAGCTACCAGGTGGACACGCTGCTGATGCTGACCCTGGCCTACGCCGCCGTAGGCGACATTGAAGGCGCTGAAGGTGCTCACGAGCAGACTTTGGCTACGCTCGCCCCCGCGGAGCGATTCCAGCGGTCCTACTCGCTGCTGTACTTCGGGGAGGCCCTTCGCTGCCATGGTTCGACCGGCCAGGCGCTGATCTCGGTACGCGATGCACTCCGCCTGAAGGCAGAATTGGACGATCCCTTCGGGGTGGCGTGGACTTTCGAGATCCTCGCCCAGATCGCCTGCGACACCCGCCAGCACAAGCGCGCGGCGTTCCTGGTCGGCGCGGCCAGCCGCTTGTGGAAGTCGATGGCTATCGATGTGCCGACCCTGGAGCGGCTTCAGATCCGCGAAGGCTTGACCCGTGACCGCCTGCGTTCGGCGACCGGGCCGCCTGTGTTCGCGAATTACTGCCGACGGGGAGAGCGGCTAGATCTTCCAGCGGTCATCGCCGTCGCGCTGCGGGACGGCCCGATCCCCGGCTCTGATGCCCCGCGGGCCGAACCTGGGATGCTGACCGCCCGTGAGCTGGAGATTGCCGAACTCGTCGCGCAGGGGCTTACCAACCGGCAGATCGCTTCCAAGCTCGTGATCGCGCAACGGACAGCCGACGGTCACGTCCAGAACATACTGACCAAGCTGGGCTTCAACTCTCGCGCCCAGATCGCGACCTGGGTTACCAGGCAACCGGTTCGGCCAAGCTGACCGGCTGCTACCGGCAACTGCCCAGCTCACTCAGCTGAAGGCGATCTGGCGGGCGACATACTCAGCGATCGCGAGCGCCGAAGTCGCAGCTGGTGAGGGCGCATTTCGCAAGGCCGTGACATGACCGACGCGATGGATCCGGAAATCATCGACCAGGCGGCCGGACCGGTCCACCGCTTGGGCCCGCACTCCCGCGCCACCGCGGACAACATCACTGGTCCCGAGGGCAGGCACGTAAGCTCTGGCGCGATTGAGGAAAACCCGGGTACTGGCCGAGCCCGCCACCTCGCTGATACCCATCCGCCAATGCTGTCTGGCGACCCGCCAGAAGCCCGGGTAGCCGAAGATGGCACGCAAATCCCGGCGGGAAACGTCGCGCCGGCGGTAGCCCTCGCGTGCCGTCGCCAGGACGGCATTGGGGCCGATGTCGACACTGCCGTCGACCCTGCGGGTGAAGTGCACTCCAAGGAACGGATAACTGGGATCGGGCACGGGGTAGATCAGCCCCCGCACGAGGCCGGTGCGCCCGGGCACAAGCTTCAGGTACTCGCCACGGAATGGCAAAATCGCCGGTTCACGCTGGTCCCCCGCGATGCTCGCCAGCCGGTCGGACTGCAGCCCGGCGCACAGTATGACGTGGCCGAAGCGAAATTCTTCCCCGTTGCTGGCCGTGAGCTGCACGCCGTCCACAGTCGGCGCAACCCGCGTCACCTCGGTGGACAAGCGCACCTCTCCCCCAGCGGATCGCACATCCGCAGCGAGGCTATCGCTGATGGCCACAAAATCGGTGATCGCCGTCGCTGGCGAGTGAAGGGCAGCGAATCCGCGTGCGAACGGCTCAATCGAGGTGATCTCCGGGGCGTCGAGCCACCGCAGGCCAGGAACCTGGTTGATTTCGGCCCGCCGCTGAATTTCTTTCAGACCTGGCACTTCATTCTCGGCGGCTGCGATGACCAGCTTGCCGCAGACCTCGAACGGCAAGCCACGGTCGGCGCAGTAAGTGCGCAGCCGAGTGGCTCCTCGGCGGCACAGTTCCGCCTTGAGTGATCCCGGCTGATAGTAGAGGCCAGCGTGGACCACACCACTGTTGTGGCCGGTCTGATGCTGTGCGACAGCTGCCTCCTTCTCCAGCACCGTAATCCGTGCCTCCGGGCGCATCTCCTGCAGGTGCCGGGCAATCGCGAGCCCAACGATTCCGGCCCCGACCACACCGATCGTGTCGCGCGACATATCCACACGATTCCTAATGGCTCGCCATCCGTTTTACTGGTCAGGCCGACGCAACGATGGCGTCAGCATCAGCGGAGTAGTCCTTCTCGGTGGAATCACGCAGCCGCCGCTCCCGGATGAGAGGCAGCCAGACGCGCGGGTTCGGCTGGTCGATCTCGCGAGCCAGCCGATGACCGGCGAACATCGCCTCAGCCACGATGTTGGGAGCTTCACAGTCGCCGACGCGGTACAGCGCCGTGATGCCGGCGGCCTCGAGCGCGCCGGGGTCGGCGTTCAGCGTGGAATAGAGCCCGGTCACGGGGTTCCGCTGAGTGACCATGACCGTCGTGTCCGCCTCGATGGTGGACTCGCCGCCCCAGTTGCCAGCGATTGAGACGGCGCCGGGCTCAAGCGCAGCCACGATGTGCTCATCAATGATCTTCAGACCGAGTTCGCGCAGCGTGCGGTTCAGGCGCGGCGCTTCAAGAGTCTTCTCGGTGAAGGGAGCCACTTTCTCGAAGGGCGTCACGTAGGTCACGTCGTGACCTACGCGCAGAAGCTTCTCGGCCATGCCGACCCCCATGAAGTAACCATCGGCGTCGTAGACGACGACCTTGTGGCCAACGGACGCGCCGGCCATCACCTCTTCAGGCGTCCGGACATGGCTCAGGTTCCTGTCAGCCCCAGGCACCGGGGCCTGTGTAAACCCGTTCATGCCGTCGTGCGCCCAGACGGAACCGGTAGCGATTATGACGATGGAGGCGCCATAGTCGAGCACTTCCTCCGGCGTCATCTCCTGATTGAGAATGGCAGTGACGTTCGGCAGCTTCTCGAGCTGGATCTTTCGGTAGTCGACGAAACGACGCCATTCCGCAAGCCCGGGAAGGTCGGGGATGTACCTCATCGATCCGCCGATATCAGGACCGGCGTCGGCCAGGTGCACGTTGCGGAAGCCTCGTTCGCCGAGGACCCGGGCACACTCCATGCCTGCCGGGCCCGCGCCGATCACCAGAACGTCGTTGTCGGCGTTCGCGGCCCTCGAGAACTTCTCCGGGTGCCAACCCCGGCGGAATTCTTCACCGACAGTGGCGTTCTGCGTACAGGCGATCGGTGGTCCGGACATTTCAAAGCGGGATACACAGATGTTGCAGCCGATGCACTCCCGAATGTCCTCATACCGCCCCTCCTCGATCTTCCTGGGAAGGAACGGGTCGGCGATGGAGGGCCGAGCGGCTCCGATGATGTCACACTGCCCGGACCTGATGACCTCGGCCATGGTGTCGGGGTTGGTGAAACGGCCGACGTTCATAACCGGCTTGCTGGTGTAACCCTTCGCGGGTGCTACGTACGGCGCTTGATGATTCTCTGGATGAGTCCGGGACGGGCAGGCGTCCTCCGACCATTCAAACCAGCCGACGTTGAGATCCCACAAATCCACGTAGTCATCGAGGGATTCGATGATGGCGCGGCCGTCACCGTTCACCCGGATACCGGCGTCACCCAGGCCGTGGGGCAGGTCCAGGGTGTCGATGCCGAGGCGGAACGAGATGGCCATGTCCCCGCCGACCGCGTCCTTCAGCATGCTGAACAGTTCCCGGTGAAAGCGGGTCCGGTTCTGGACAGATCCGCCGTACTCATCGGTGCGGCGATTGAACATCGGGGTCAGGAACATGTGCGGAATGTCGGCCGTGGATGTCGCCGAGATGGTCAGGACGTCAAAGCCCGCCTGCCGGGCCAGCAGGGCCGCCCTGACGTACTCCTGCTGAACGCGGCGTATGTCGTCCTTGTCCATCTGGTATGCGCTGGTGATGACGCCGCCAAAGGCGTATGACGACTCCGTCACCCCGGGTCTCACATGGCGCGTCTCCATGCCGGTCGACAAGGGACCGCCGTGCCAGAGCTCGACAGCGGCCAGCGCCCCGAAACGGTGGGCTTCCTCGGTCATGAAGCTGAGGTTCCGCGCATCACCGTCGTCCCACAGCCGTGCGCTGATGCGGGGGAAATCGTCAGCATCAGCCGAGACTGAGCAGTACTCGGTGGAGACCACGGCCCACCCGCCCTCGGCCTTCGACCCGCGGATTCCCGCCTGCGTCTGAGGACGGTCCGAACCCGCACCCGAACAGTGTGCGGCCTGGAAGAACCGGTTACGCATGGTCTTCGGGCCGATGGTCACGGGTTCGAACAAGATGTCGTGTCGCTTGTTACGCATGACGCACCGCCTCGGTATGGGATTGACGTCAGCGGGCCGGCTGGATATGTAGCCCGATGGCAGATACGGCTAAGGGCTAGTCGCTCACGTTGGCGTAGCGCAGGCCGAGCCCATACTTCTCGATCAGCTCAGCGCCGAGTGCGAACATGGCTTTCCACTGCGGGGAGGCAGACGCCTCGGCGTAACTCGCCTCATCAGCAAAGTAGATGCCGCCGACCCGGTAAAGGTCAGACTCGCGTCCGCTCTCATCGGCCTTGAACAGGTCGGTGCGAACGAAGCCGGGAACCGCGCTGACCGCAGGCACGTAGCGCTCGACGTATTCCATCTCGAACTGGTGCAGGTCCTCATCCTGAGGCCAGCCCCAGAAACCAACCACTCCGTACACGCCTGATCTCGCTTTCGCCGGTGAACGCGACTGGTCCTGCGTCGCGGTGCGATGAGTAAAACTCCGGACGCAACGCGCCGGCCAGAACCACTCGCCGGCCTGCGAGCGGAACCACCGCGACTACGCCATCCCCACCGCGCCCTCCGGCAGGCACCCGCGAGGCCCGTAGGTAGCTGCGTAGGTAGTTCAGCGGTTCTGCCTGTTTACGAACTTTGCCACGGTGAACTCAGCGTGACGACCACAGGACCACGAGGTGACGGACATGAATGATCAGACCTTCGAGACGGCGGTCATACCGGCGCGTGTAGCCGGGAGGCAGCGGTGAGCGCGGTCGCGGGTGTCGAGGCCGTCGAGCAAACCCGCGGCACCAGATCCCGCTACCGCAGTGCCTTCCCCGCAGTTGGACAACTGGTTTCGGCAGAACTGCTCGTCGGCGAACTTGACCGCGACAGCAGCGTCCCTCTCCACACCCAGGTATATGCGGGCTTGCGGGACAGCATCCTGGACGGGCGCCTGCGCCCAGGCGCTTCGATGCCGTCGACGCGCGCCCTGCCCTCCCTGCTCGGCGTGAGCCGCAACACGGTACTCGAGGCTTACAACCAGCTGTGGTCGGAGGGATTTATCGAGGCACGGGTGGGATCGGGAACCTATGTGGCTCACTCCATACCTGACCATCACTTCCGGTCACAGAAAGCTGAAGGGTCGCCGAAGCCGTCGTCGGGGCCGCCGGTCACCGAACCTCCTCGGCTCTCCGCCCGAGGCCAGCGCATGGCCGCCGCGCCCGCATTCACCAAAGAATTCTGGCGCCGCCCGGAGGCTTTTTACCCCGGCCTGCCAGATTACGAACTGCTGCCCCTCGAGACATGGCGCAAGCTAAGCGACAAACGGCTCACCCAGCCGCGCCGGACCTATCTCGGTTACGGCAACCCGGGAGGATACGGGCCACTGCGGAGAGTGATCGCCGAATATCTCGCGGCCAGCCGCGGTGTTCGGTGTCAGCCCAAGCAGGTGATCGTAGTCTCGGGGTCACAGCAGGGCCTCGACCTGACGACCAGGGTTCTGCTCGACGAAGGTGAGCAGGTCTGGATCGAGGATCCCGGATACGGCGGCGCCAGAAGCGTATTCCAGGCCGCAGGCGCCCAGGTGGTACCGGTGCCGGTAGACCAGGACGGCATGGTCGTCAGCGAGGGCGTGGCCCGCGCGCCGGACGCGCACCTGGCTTATGTGACGCCATCTCATCAGTACCCGCTCGGACATCCAATGGCGATGTCCAGGCGCAACGAGCTGCTGAATTGGGCTGCCACCAACAATTCGTGGATCATCGAGGACGACTACGACAGCGAGTTCCGTTACAGCGGACGCCCTCAGCCCGCGCTGCAAGGCATGCCTGGCGGCGGCAACCGGGTCATCTACGTGGGAACCTTCAGCAAGGTGCTGTTCCCGTCGCTCCGCCTCGGTTACATGGTGGTTCCCGAGGAACTGGTGGATGCCTTCCTGGCTGCACGCTCGCTATGTGACCGCCATCAATCGACGCTGGACCAGGCGGTCCTGGCCGACTTCATCGTTGACGGGCACTTCATGCGCCATATCCGCCGGTCGCGCATGGCCTACGCTGAGCGCCAGGAGTGCCTGCTCGATCGGCTGGCTCATGAGACCCCCGGAATCATCGAGGCCGCAGCCGACCCAGCGGGTATGAGCCTTGTCGGCTGGCTGCCTCCCGGAGTATCCGACCTGCACCTGGCCGAGAAACTAGCGGCCGCGGGCATCTACGCCCCGCCATTGTCCTACTTCGCAATGGAGCCGCAGCCAAGAGGCGCGCTCATGCTGGGTTACACCGGGTTCACGCCGGCCCGCATCCGGTTCAGCGCCAAGAAGCTGGGCTCGACCGTGCGCGAAGCTCTGGATCACCGCCGCCTTTCCGCTCCCAGGCCGAGCGCCCCGGTATCCGTCCCGGCGGTGAGTGATCACCGCGCGACCGTCACCCCCATCTCGCGATTCCGGAGGAGAGCTTGACCACGGAACCGAGGCTGTCGGTCTGCCTCACCTTCGACTTTGATGCTCTGTCAGTTCACCTGGGCACTATGCGAACCACGAGCCCCGCGCAGCTGTCCCGCGGTGAGTTCGGGCCGTTCGCACTTCCCCGCATCCTCAAGCTACTGGCCGACCATGACATCAGTGCCACGTTCTTCGTCCCGGGGCACACCGCGCTCGCCTACCCCGACATGGTGTGCCTGATCCGCGACAGCGGTCACGAGATCGGGCACCACGGCTTCGTGCACGAGGACCCTGCCGCCCTCGACGAAGCGGCCGAACGACGTGTTTTTGAGCTGGGTATGGAAACTCTGGCCAAAGTGGCAGACGTGACTCCGCGCGGTTACCGGTCGCCCGGCGCCAATCTCAGCGAACACTCGATCGGCATCCTCATCGAAAACGGGATGGTGTACGACGCTACGTTGTCCGGCAGCGACTTCACGCCCTATTACGTCCGTCAGGGCGACGTCGCGGCTTTCGATGCGCCGTTTCAATTCGGCGAACCGTCGGATCTGGTCGAAGTCCCGTTCTCCTGGGGTCTTGACGACTGGCCCCACCTCGAATTTGCCCCTGGCTGGAGCACCGGCCAGAAGCCGCCGTCGGCGGTCGAGGAAATCTGGCGCTCGGAATTCGACTACGCCTACGCGAACGTCGCCGGCGGCGTCTACGACCTGTGCATGCATCCGCAAATTATCGGCCGCGGATCCCGGCTCGAGATACTGCGCCGTCTCATCGAGCATATGGCGGCACATTCCGGCGTAATCTTCGAGCCGGTGCTCAGCTACGCACAGCGATGGCGCAACACCCATCCCCTCGGCGCGTGGCGCCAGCAGCCATCGGTGCATGTACGCAGCCGAGACGGCGGACCGGCGGCAGTTTCGTGAACATCCAGCGGCACACGGGCCGCGTCGTCGTGGTCACCGGGGGAGGCTCCGGGATCGGGTTCGCAACGGCCCGCCGGTTCGCGGCCGAGGGTGCCTCGGTGTACATCGTCGGGCGCGACAAGCTCAAACTTGAAGACGCGGGCCGGCAGATCCTGGATGCGCTCAGCGTCACGGTCACACCGGTGACCGGTGACGTCTGCGACCCGGCATCCATGGGCGCGGCCGCCGCGGCCGTCGCCGCGCGCGAGAAGGCGGTCGATGTACTGATCAACAACGCCGGGCTAGCCTCGCCCTCGGTTCCGGCCGGCGATGACCAGTTCGTCACCGATCTGCGGGATCGCTTGTCGGTTGACGTGATCGGCACCGCGGTCACGACCGCCTCCTTCGCACCCTTCCTGCGCCCGGGCGGCAGCGTCCTGAACATGGGATCGGTCTATGCGACGGCAGGCGCTGCGGGCACTGCCTCGTACGGTGCCGCCAAGGGGGCCATCGTCGGCCTGACGCGTACACTCGCCGTCGAGCTGGGCCCGCGCGGCATCCGGGTGAACTGCGTGAGCCCGGGCTGGGTCGACGTGCCGAAGTGGGAAGACTACTTCGAGGAGCCAACCCTGCATCACCTGCGAAAAGACTTCACCCGGGTGCCGTTGCGGGCGGCCGTCACGGCCGACGAAATCGCCGCGGTTTACACCTTCCTGGCGCACGAGGATGCCGCCGCGATCTCGGGTCAGGACATCGTGGCCGATCGTGGCATGAGCGCCGACCTGTACGTCACGCCGACGGTCCCGGGCCTCAGCTGACGTGGAACCGCCGTCCACCTCACCAACACGGGTTGTCTGTGCCCAGCTGGCACCAGTGATCGCTGCTCCAGCCGCCAACCGCCGTCTGGCCGGCCAGGCGATCCGCGCTGCGGTTCGATCCGGGGCCCAAGTGATCGTCCTTCCCGAGTTGGCCACGACCGGCTACCACCTCGAACCGTCCGAGGCGGCAGACCTGGCCGAGGACGCGGCCGGAGCCAGTATCACCGCATGGATCGAGGCGTTGGCGGGCAGCGCCGCGGTGGTCGTCGGCGGTTTCTGTGAGCGGGGGCCGGATGGGAACATCTACAACTCCGCCGCAATGGTCTCGTCGGACGGCCTTGTGTCGATCTACCGGAAGACCCATTTGTGGGACCAGGAGTACCGCCTGTTCAGAGCTGGAACCGAGGCAGCCCCGGTGATCAGAACACGCTGGGGGCCGGTGGGGATGGCGATCTGCTACGACCTGTTCTTCCCCGAACTCACCCGGGGCCTGGCGCTGGGCGGCGCCTGGTTGCTGGCTGTCCCGACCAACTCCCCGTCCAGCGGGGGCCGCGCACCAGGGTCCCGGGCACCGGCTGCCGGTATCGGTCACACAGTGGCGCGCGCTGCCGCCTACCTCAACCGGATGTACGTCGCCGTCTGCGACCGGCACGGAGACGAGCGAGGGCACGCATGGACCGCACGCTCATCGATCATCGGCCCTGAGGGTGATTTCCTCGCCGGACCCGTCGGCTACGAAGAGAAGCTGCTCTTCGCCGACTGCGACCTGGCGGCAGCGGAGCGGAAGCAGTGGGACGGCACCAGCAACGATGCGTTGGCGGACCGGCGTCCCGAGCTTTATGCCAGCGTGGTTACCCCGCTGATCAGGCCGTCCCTGCGGCCCTGACAGGTAAGAGGTTCGCGGTTTACAGTTCCAGGCGTGGTATCAGATTCGCCGACTGGGCCGGAAAGCCTCCCGTCGCAGCTCACCTCGTTTGTTGGGCGCCGGCACGAGCAACTGCGGGTGAAGAGCACTCTTCGCCAGCACCGGCTGGTCACTATTCTCGGGCCCGGCGGTGCCGGCAAGACGCGCCTAGCTCTGGAAACTGCCTACCAGATGGTGAGGTCGTACAGCGGAGGCTGCTGGTTCATCGATCTCGGCAAGCACCCTGCTCACGAGTCAATCGTCGACCACGTGGCTTCCGCGCTACGGCTGACCAGAACAAGCGGGCCTTGGACCGTCCCGGAGCTTGCCGCCCGCCTGGATCAGCGAGATTCACTGCTGATCGTCGACAATTGCGAGCACGTCGTGGACGAGGTCGCTGATCTCGTCCACGGGCTGTTGCGCAGCACCAGAAACGTCGACGTCCTGGCGACGAGCCGCCAGGCACTCGGCGTCGGGGGCGAGCAACTTGTACACCTGGACGGCCTCACGCTTCCTCCCGAAGGACAAGCCGACTCGCCTCCCGACCTGGCGGCGTTCGAGAGCGTTGTCCTGTTCATCGAACGAGGAAAATCGATCGTCCCTGATTTCGACCTCACCGTTGAGAACGCAAGTGCAGTGGCCGACATCGTGCGGCGGCTGGACGGCTTGCCCCTGGCCATCGAGCTGGCCGCCGCGCGGCTCAGGGTCCTCGCCCCTCAGCAGATCGCCAGCAGGCTGAAAGACCAGTTCCGCCTCTTGAGATCGTCGCGCAGTACTGACGAACGGCATCAGACCCTGCGCGCGACGATCGAGTGGAGCTACGACCTCTGCTCACCGGCAGAGCGCCTGTGCTGGGCCCGGCTCTCGGTTTTCCCCGCTGACTTCGACCTGGACGCGGCCGAGTCCGTAGCCAGCGGTGACGCCATCGAACCACACGTTGTGCTCGAACTGGTCGGGGCCCTGATAGACAAGTCAATCCTGCGTGCCACCCCCGGACGCAGCGGTCAGACGACCCGGTACCGGTTCACCGATCCGGTGCGCGACTTCGGACGCGAAAAGCTAATCGAGCTGGAGCCGGATGGGGGCGCCCGGTCTCGCCATCTGGAGCACTTCAGCCAGGTGGCAGCGGCGGTCCCCGAACTGCTCTTCGGTCCCGCTCAGGTTGAGCGCGTGAGCTTGCTGCGGACCGAGCGGCCGAACCTGGCCGCAGCTCTGGCCCAGGCCCTCACCGAGGGACAGATGGATGCGGCGGACGGCCTGGCCTGCGCAATCGCTCTGGTCTCGTTCGCGTCCGGCTCGCTCAGCGAGTCATTCCTGGCCGTCAGCACGGTCGCGGCATACGACGGCAACCGGTCAGCGGCTCGGGTCCGGCTGCTGTGGCTATCCGCATGGATTGCGATCAACCAGGGAGACCTGGGCCTTGCCCGGCAGCGGGCCACCGATTGCTGCCAGCTCGCGCAGCTCATCGGCGATCAGCAAGGCATCGTCCACGCACAGCAGTACCTGGGCGAGTGTGAGCTGCTCAGCGACGATATCGGTGCCGCGCAGACGCATTGCCGCCAGGCAGTTCACCTGGCCCGAGAGATCAACCAGGACCATCTGCTGGCCACGTCACTGGTGCGGTATGCGCAAGTTCTCGAAGCACTGGGCGAACCGGAACAGGCCCGGACGGCGCTGGCCGAGGCGATTGCCATCAGCGACCGTGTCGGCGAGGTGTGGTGCCGCGGTTATGCGCTGTGGAATCTAGCGCTCCTCATGCAGGCGACGGGACGCCCCGGCGAGGGGGTGCGGACCGCGCGGGCGGTGCTCGATTCGAACTCGCTCTTCGAGGATGTAGTGGGCATGGCGGAGGGTCTCGAGGTCATGGCCTGGTGCTCGGCGGATCTCGGCGAGACCAGGCGCGCAGCGGTGCTGATGGGTGCCGCGGAGGCAGTGTGGACATCCTCGGGTGCGGTGCTGCCGGCCCGGCTCGTATCACGACGAGACGGGTGCGAGAGACGAGCCGTAGCCGAGCTTGGCGCCGAGACCTATGCGTCACTGCGGCAGGAAGGGCAGGCCCTCACGCCAGATCAAGCCGTTGCCTGGAACGAGAAGTCCGGCCACCGCGACGGCTCAATGGTCACGCAGGTCGCCGCCATGCCCAGCGGCGCCGTCAAGGCGGCCAGCGGAGCGGTCAAGTCCCCGCTCACCGCCCGCGAGTACGAGGTGGCCCTGCTGGTGGCCCGGGGCCTGAAGAACCGTGAGATCGCCGAGCACCTGGTGATATCGACGCGCACGGCGGAGGCCCACGTCGAGCACATTCTGGCCAAGCTCGGGCTGAACTCGCGCGCACAGATCACTTCGTGGGCTGCGTATCAAGCCGACGCTTGATAGGCAGGCTAGTGGCCCTGTCCCCGATCGATCACTGTGCCTGGAAGCCGGTAGGTGGTCGGCATATTTTCGGTCGAGCGAACGCAGTTGACCAAGGGGCAGGCATAAATGACCACGTTCACCGAAACCAGCGCGCCGGCCAAGGCGGCGGGCCTGATTTCCCGGGCCCGCCGGGTGATGCCCGGAGGTGTGCTGGGCAGCTACGCGATGCCGTCGAACGTCGAGACAGTCATCTCGCACGGTGCGGGTGCCCGGGTCTTCGACGTCGACGGCCACAGCTACATCGACTACATCCTCGGCTCAGGCCCGATGATCGTCGGTCACTGCCATCCCGCAGTGGTGGAGGCACTCGAGCGGCAGGCTCGGCGCGGCACGCAGTATTACACCCTGTCTGAGGCGGCCATCGATCTCGCCGAACGGCTCGTCGACGCGATCCCCTGCGCCGAGCAAGTCAAGCTCACCTCCTCCGGCGCCGAGGCGACGTTCTACGCCATGCGTGTGGCACGAGCCGCCACCGGTCGCGACAAAATCCTCAAGTTCAAGGGTGCCTACCACGGGCACCACGACTATGCGATGACCGGCTCCGGTATGAGCACCGCGGGAACCCCCGCCGTGGTCGAGCAGACGCTCATAACGGCGACCTACAACGACATCGAGGGAACGCTGGCCGCTATCGCGGCGAACGCGTCTGACCTTGCGGCCGTCATCGTCGAACCGGTTCAGCGCAGCACACCGCCGCGGCCCGGTTTTCTCGAGGCGCTCCGCGAGGCCGCCACCCGGCACGGGATCGTGCTCATCTTCGATGAAATGGTGACCGGATTCCGGGTGCACCTTGAAGGCGGGCAAGGCCTCTACGGAGTGACGCCGGACCTGGCCACGTACGGTAAGGCGATCGGCGGCGGCCTCCCGCTGGCGGCGCTTGCCGGCCGGGAGGTGCTGATGGACCACCTGAACCCCCGCCGCGCCGACAAGTCGGGTTACGTCTACATGTCGGGCACCCTGAACGGTAACCCGCTGGCGGCGGCGGCCGGAATCGCCACTCTCGACGTGCTTCAAGCGCCCGAGGTCTTCGCTCAGCTGGAGGCGGTATCCCGGCGGCTGCGTAACGGCCTCGACCGCGTCCTGACCGATGCTGGGGTGCAGGCGCAGGTCCTGGGCGAGGGCGCAATGGCCGCAGTCCTCTTTGCCGCCGGCGACCCCTTCGACCCGGCCACGGCGACCGCATCCGACCCAGGGCTGCGATCGCGACTGGACGCCCTGATGATCGAGCGCGGGATCCTTGTGAACCTGCCGGCGAAGTTTTACGTGTCGACCGCTCACCAAAATCAGGACATCGACGAGACGGTCGCGGCCTTCAGCGAGTCCCTCGCTGTGGCGACCAGGTAAGACGATGGGTCCGCGACCCGGCGTTCTGACGGGGCCGACGATGCTCAAGCTAGCGGCAGCAGCGCCCACGCCAGCGCAACCCGCCCACACGGCCGCTCTCGGGCCTCAGGGAGAGACAGCAGAAGAGGAGATCTCATGCCAGATCTGAACAACAAGGTCTGCGTTGTCACCGGAGCCGCGAGCGGCATCGGCCGGGCGACCGCCATCAAGCTAGCCGCGAGCGGAGCAAAGGCCGTGGTCGCCGGCGACATCGACGAGGCGGGCGCCCAGGAGACGGTCAAGCTGATCGAGGAGGCCGGCGGCACCGCGTCCGTCAAGCTGACCGACGTCGAGCAGCCCGTCCAGATTCACGAGCTCATGCAGTACGCCGCCGACCAGTACGGGTCGCTGGACGCGCTGATCAACAACGTCGGTGTCCACGAGATGTACTGGACGGACCAGACGGCCGTCGACAAACTGCCGCTCGAAGTCTTCGAGAAGATCTACCGGATCAACTTGCGGTCGGTCTTCATCGCGACCCAGGCCGCCACGCCGTACCTGCGGGCGTCCACCAACGACCCCACGATCGTCAACGCCGCGTCGACCGGGTCTTTCACCGGATACCCGGGAGCGGGCGCTTACGGATCGACCAAGGCGGCCATTCTTCAGTTCACCCGAGTCGCCGCGGTCGATCTGGCCCCGCAGATCCGGGTCAACGCCTACGCCCCCGGAACGGTCGACACGTCGATGATCGACCGGATGCTGGCCGGCATCTCGGCCGAGGACCGCGCGGGCCTGGAGAAGACCATGACCGCGACGCATCTCATCCCGCGGATGGGGGCGCCCGAGGACGTCGCGAACCTGATTGCCTTCCTGGCCTCGTCGGAAGCGAGCTGGATCACCGGCGCCACCTACCTGATCGACGGCGGCTCCCTCGCCTGGCGCGGCAGCCGCTAGCCATCCGGCGGAAGGAGAAGGACCCATGAGCGAGACAACTGGCGAAATTGCGCTGCCGTGCCTGCAGACATACCCCATAACCGAGGCGGACTTCCAGCCCTTCGATCTGCCGGCTCAGGACATCGTCGCCGGTGATCCCAGGACCGAGGTCGCCGTCCTGCATCAGGCCGCGGACGGGTCGGTCCTGGTCGGATTCTCCCGGTTCACCGAGGGAACATACCGCTACCACCAGACCGCCAATGAGATCAACTATGTGACCGCGGGCCGCATGATCATCACCTCCGATCAGGACGATCGCACGATCGAGTGCACGGCCGGGTCGGTGACACGGCTGGACAAGGGCGTGACCTACACCAAGACGATCGTTGAGCCCTACGAGGAGATGTTCGTCATGCTCAGCGACGCCGGTGTGGAGATGTGATGACGTCCGGCAGCCGCTACCGCTGGCAGCCGCTTGTCGAGCGTGACGGGACCACCGTCGCCGAGAGCCCCTGGGGGCCCGGCGACGAGATCGGCCGGCTGAACTGGATCACGCCCGAATCCCAGCGGGCGGTGCTGTCCCGGATCGATCCCGGGCCGTCGTACGACCTTGCGGTCTCCATCTTCATGGGCATGCCGGCCTGGCTCGGCGCGGGCGACCCGAAATACGACATCTGGATGACCCACACGCCGTCCGGCACGGTCGTCGACAACCTCAACGGGGCGGGTCCGGAGCTGTCATCGGTCTATTCCTATTGCGGTGACGCGGTGACGATGTACACCCACACCGGCACGCACATCGACATGCTCAACCACTTCGGGTACCACGGCCGCTTCTGGAACGGCTGGACGCCGGAGAAGCATCTGGGCAGCCGCCACTGGACCCGCGGCGGCCCGGAGAACTTCCCCAACATCGTCGCGCGGGGGGTACTGCTTGACGTTGCCGCCCTACATGGGACCGACTGCCTGCCGCCCTCGTACACGATCACCGCGGCGGATTGTAGGACAGCCGCGGAAGCGCAGGGTGTGGCCCTGGCGAAAGGTGACGTGGTGATGATCCGGACCGGGCGCATGCGTTACTGGCCCGATCCGGGCAGGTATGGCGTGGATGCGCCGGGTATCGGCCTGGAGGCGGCCAGGTTCCTCTGTGAGGAAGCCGGCGCGATGATCATCGGCAGTGACAACGATTCGGTCGAGGTCGACCCGTCGGAGCCGGGCACCTACTTCCCCGTGCACAGCTACATGTTCGCCACGGCGGGCGCCCCGATCATCGAGTCGCTGTGGCTGGAGGACCTTGCCGCCGACCGGGTGCACGAGGTCGCCTTCCTCGGGGGCCCGCTCAAGCTGACCGGGGCGACAGGTGCTCCGTTGCGGCCCATGGCGCTGCCGTTGCAGCCCGCCTGATCAGTCTGAGCCGAACGTGCCCTCGATGGAGGCCGCGGTGTCCAGCATGGCGCGGATCATCTCCGGCTTCGCCTGGTGTGGCCGGGCGTAGGCCGACCGGCTGTGCGTCAGTCCCATACCGAGCAACAGCTCAGCCATCTTGTACGTCAGCGGCCCCGGATCAATGACCGGCACGGGCAGCTGTTCATTCAGGTAGCCGACGGCCTGGTGCATCGTGGTCGAGCCGAGGCAGATCGCGTCCGCGCCGGCGGCGACAAGCCTGAGGGCGGCATCGCGCAGGAGCGGGAAGACCTCTTCTTCCTTGCCGCCCAGCAGGTTGCGCATGTCCGGCGGCCGGTTGATCGACTCGATGCCGACGCAATGGTGCTCGAGCCCGTACTCAACCAGTGTCTTACGAGCCTCGTGGATCCACGGATCCCATTGGGTCAGCACCCCGAAACGGTGCCCGAGCAGCAGCGCGGTCAAGTACGACGCCCGCCCTGGCGCGACGACCGGGATATCGAGGACCGACCGGAGCGCGTTCATACCCGAGTCGCTGGTGGTGTCGATACAGACCGCGTCGTAGCCCTCCTCTTGCGCCTGCAGGCCGGCCTCGAGCATGGCGAGGTCAGCGAGCAGCCAGTCGTGGTAGCTGTCGAAGTTGGCCGGCCCGGCCTTGACCGGCCGGTAGTGGAACTCGATACCGGGGTCGAGGTTGACCTTCTTGAGCTGCTCACGCCGGTTGGCCATTCCCTCATCATCAAATGGGAACGGCACGATCACGAGGACGCGGCGCACTACAGGCTCCTTTGCAGTTCCGGGACGGCGGCCCGGGGAAAACGCCGGTTGATCAGGGCCGGCAGGTCGGCCCGGACCTGCCGGAGCCGGTCCGGCTTGAGGTCGGCGATGGCGATGCCGGTCCCGTCGCCGTCACCGACGACGGCCAGCACGGTTCCCCAGGGGTCGATGATCGAGCTACGCCCGAAACTCTCGCCGCCCTCGTACTTACCGACGTGCGCAGGTGCGAGCACGTACGCCTGGTTCTCAATGGCCCGGGCACGCAGCAGCACGTCCCAGTGGTCCTTGCCGGTGAAGGCGGTGAAAGCAGACGGGATGGTGATGACGTCAGCTCCCATGGCGGCCAGCTCTCGGTACAGCTCAGGGAAACGGAGGTCGAAGCAGATCGAGAGCCCGACGTTCCATCCGTCCCACCCCACCACGGTGAGCTGGTTTCCCGGGGTGATGTAGCTCGACTCCGATCCGCGGGCCTCGGGAAGGTTCGAGGTGAACAGGTGGATTTTGCGATAGGTGCCCGCCACCTGCCCGTCGGCGTTGATGAAGACCGAGGTGTTGTGGACCGCGCCGTCCTCGCCGGCTTCGACCAGGCTTCCCAGCAGGATGCTGATGGCGTGCTGCCGCGCGAGCGCTCGCAGCGCCGAGACGGTCGGGCCGGTTTCCAGCGGCTCGGCGACGTCGGCGAACGCCGCGTTGTCACCCAGGTAGGTCGCGTACTCGGGGAACGCCACCAGCTGGGCGCCGGCGGTGGCCGCCTCTTCGGTGAGTTCGATGATGCTCTGGAGATTGGCCGCGACGTCGGTCCCGGAGCGCAGCTGCGCCACGGCTACGCGGGTGGAGGCGCTCGACCCGGTCACTGCGCACCGTCCTCGTAAGTCTCCCAGTCGCGCCACTCCGAGGTCCAGTCCGTGGGACCGAACTGCTTGATGGAGACGTGGGTCATGGCGTCGTCGGGCGTAGCACCATGCCAGTGCCACTGGCCCGCAGGGATGCGCACCCAGTCACCGGCCTCGATGTAGCGTTTCTCCCCGTCGATGGCGATGATGCCGCGACCGTCAGCCACGTACAGCAACTGGTCGACCGGGTGCACATGCGGGCGGGTACGGGCGCCCGCCGCGAAGGAGACCGACAACGCCGACAACTCGCCTTCATCCACCGGTTCGACGAGGTTCTGCTGGTGCACCGGGCCACCGGGAAACCAGTCGGTCCGGTCGGTCAGCTTCCGCTGATCCGGGTCGATCCGTGAGATCCACATAGTTTCCTCCGCTGAGGGTCGTTTGCTGGTCAGGCCTTGGCGCGGCCGATGCGGGCGTAGACGTCGGGCTTGCGTACGGCCAGCCAGCAGGCGTAACCGAACCCGGCCACGAGCGCGCCTCCGAGCAGGGCGAACAGCACCGGGGTGAGCGGCGTGGGAGTGCCCAGCAGCAGGCTGGAGCGGGCGGCGCTGTAGTACAACAGCCAGCCGAAGACGGCGATGCTGAGGATGGGAGCGATCAGGACGCTCCAGGTTGATTCACCGCTTTCGCGGTTGCGGCGGAAGTAAACGATCGCGGCCAGCGACACCAGCAGTACCAGCGCCTCGAACCCGAAGGTCATGACCCCGCTGAAGACGCCGTAGGCCACCGACGGGTCCATGCCGGCCAGCGCCACCGCCAGCAGTCCGGTGGCCGTGACCGTGTTGGTCGCGATGGCCGCGCGGTACGGCGAGCCGTGCCGCTTGTGGACGGCGCCGAGCGCGCGCGGGAACACCCGGTCGACGCCGAAGGAGTACATGTAACGGGTGGTCGCGTTCACCATGGCCAGCTCGGAAGCCAGCACGCTGGTCACCACCAGCACCGCGACCGCTTGCGCGAAGGTGTGGCTGACCATGGCGTTGAGCGCGACGCCGAACGTCCCGGCCGGATCGGTGGTGGCGGCGTGCATGGTCTTGCCTGCGCCCAGGGCGATGATCAGGCAGTAAGCGGTCACGCAGTAGAAGATCGAAATGACGGCCACGACCATGTAGGTCGCGCGCGGGATCGTGCGGGTGGGACGGCGGACTTCTTCGCGGTAGATCGCGGTGCTCTCGAAGCCGACGAAGAACGCGATCGCGAACAGCACCGCCACCGCGATGGATCCGCTGCTGAACGCGCTCCAGGTGAACGGCTTGGCTGTGTAGCCGGCCGAGCCGCCCCGGACCAGCGTCACCACATTGAAGATCACGATGATGCAGAACTCGATGGTGACGACAATCCCGAGGATGCGTGCGTTGAAGTCGATGCCCCGGTAAGAGCAGAAGCCGATGACCAGCAGGAGCACGACGACGTAGGCCCACCAGGGCAGGTTCACGCCGACGTCGCTCTGGATCAGCGACTTCATTGACAGCCCGCCGAAGATGTAGAAGCCGATGGCGCTCAGCTGGTAGAAGCTCAGGGTGAGGGCGCCGGCGCCCAGGCCGACCCGCTTGCCGAGACCGGCCGATACGTAGGCGTAAAAGGCGCCGGGCCGCGGCACGTGCCGGACCATGGCCAGATAACCGAACGAGAACAGCGACAAGATGACGCCACACAGCAGGAAGATGAGTGGCGCGCCCAGGCCGTTGCCCGAACTGATCACCAGCGGGATGTAGCCGACCGACGCAGCCAGCGGGGCGAGGTAGGCCATGACGGTGAGGACCACCGATGTGGCTCCCAGGTGCCCCCGCAGGTGCTCCCTGTCTGCCCCGGGCTCGGCCCCGGCGGTGACGGGTTCTTCTCCCGGCAGCGGGCCGTTCTCTATCACTCGGTCAGACATGCTGGCCTCCGGCGTTCGATTCGATGTCAGCTGGCGCGGACCGGGTCCAGGTTCACGCCGGGAAGGATAAGGTGACCGGCGTCGACGGGCAGTTCGACGCCAGTGATGTGTGCGGCTTCCTCGGAAGCAAGAAAGCACATGGCGTTGGCGACGACGCTGGCCGGCAGGATGGTGCGCCCGCGCAGCAGGTTGAGCGGGCGCAGGCCCTCGACCCGGTCTTCCCACTTGGTGTCGGGGTTCCCGGTCGTGTACTGGCCCTGGTAGGAGTTATCGGTCATGGGCGTGTGAATGGCGCCGGGGAGAATGGCGTTGACCCGGATGTTGTAAGGCCCGAGTTCGTAGGCCAGGGACTTCATCAGCCCGAGCACGGCGTGCTTCGAGGTGACGTAGTGCGCCATCTGCTTCATGGCTACCCGGCCGTTGATGCTCGAGGTGACGATGATCACCCCGGAGAGTCGTTCAATCATGTGCGGGGCGACCGCCTTGGCGGTCCGCCAGACGCCGTTCTGGTTGATGTCGACCGTCAGGTTCCACTCCTGCTCGGTGAGGGACCAGACGTCGCCGTAGTGAACGATGCCGGCGTTGGCGACGGCCACGTCGATCTTCCCGAAGGCATCGATGCCGCTGGCCACCGCCGCGTCCAGCTGCGCCTGGTCCCGCACGTCAGCCACCTGCGCGATGGCATCGGAGCCCGCCTTGCGGACGAGGGCGACGGTCTCGTCGAGGTCCGCGCGGCTGCCGATGGCGTACGGCACGCCGGGTATCTGCGCGTCCAGGTCGCAGGCGATGACCTTGGCGCCTTCTTCGGCGAACTTGACTGCGGCCGCACGGCCCATGCCGCGGGCAGCGCCGGTCACCAGCGCTACCGTGCCGTCGAGTCGCTGACTCATGTGGTGTCCTTACGAAGGGCCGGCGGATGACCGGCGGTGCGAGATGGCGGTCAGTGGATGCTGTAGCCGCCGTCGACCACGAATGTCTGGCCGATGATGCCTGGTGCGGCGTTCGAGACCGCGAAGACGGCCGCGGCCGCGATCTCATCGGGATGGATGATCCGCTTCTGCAGGTTCGTCTCGATCTGCCGCTGGGCTTCGGCTTCGCGGGCCTGGTCGTCTTCGAAGTGCGAGAGCCAGCTGTCGAACATGCCGGTGGGACCGGTGATGCCAGGGCAGACCGCGTTGACCCGGATGTTTTCCGCCGCGTAATCGATGGCCAGGCACCGGACGAGGTGGATCGCCGCCGCCTTGGCCGCGCAGTAGGCCGCGTTTCGCTGCTGCCCGACGATGCCGACCTGGGAGGTGAGGACCACGATCGCGCCGCCGCCAGCTCTGCGAAGGTGCGGGATGGCCGCGCGGACGCAGGCGTACGGGCCGAAGGCGTTGACCGCGAACTGACGCTGCCACTCCTCCGGTTCGGTCTCCTCAACGGTGCCGAAGCCGTTGATGCCGACGCAGCAGACGATCGCCTCGATGCCGCCGAGGGCATCGGCCGCCTCGTCGATCGCCCGCTTGATGTCGGCCGCGTTGGTGACGTCGCCCAGGGTGCTGAACTCGGCCTCGGACTGCAGCACGGCATCGTTGATATCCACCGCCGCGACCCGGCGGCCGCTCTTGCGCAGCAGGCGCACCGTAGCGGCCCCCATGCCGGTCGCGCCGCCGATCACCACGACGCGCTGTGGATCCAGGAACGGCCCCAGCGGCGGGATGTTCATCGTCTCAGGGGAATAGGCAGTGGGCATTTTTGGCCTCGCATCAGGTCGGAATCGTCTTGCTGGGAGCCGCCCGCCGTGACGGCCCCCCAGCAAACCTTTCAGTTGGTGAGATCTGCCATCCAGATCCACTGGCGGTGGCCAGCGGGTACCAGTTCTGGGCCGCCGGGATGCGGGTCATCCGATTTCGAACGGCCACGGGACTTCGAACCACGGGGCGCGGGCGAGTTCACTTTCGGCCCGGGCGCGCGCGTGCTCCAGCGCCGCAACGTCGTGCGGTGACCAGTCGCGGACCTCGGCTGCACCGTGAACGGCGATGAAGCCGACGAATGCGCCGCCGTGGTTCAGCGGGATCAGCATCTGCCCGGCCTGACCGCCGAACTGGCGAGCGTGCGGCACTGCGGGCGGGTCGACGGCCGTGTCACGCTGGATGATCGTCTGGCCGGTTTCGCGCATCAACGTCACCGTGACCTGGCGGTGGATGTCCGGGCCTTGGTAGCCGAGCTGGGACATCCCGCCGGAAAGCGAGAACGCGTCGCCGGCGAGCACTTCACCGAGGACGGGATAGTGCGGGTCCCCGGTGGTGGCGACGCGCACGGTCACGCGCAGCGGCTTCGTCGCGCCGAACAGCTCCTCAGCCACCTGCTGCAAGGCAAAGATCAGGTCGATGCGGGGCTGCACCCGCACCTGCGGCACCACCGCTGGATCGAGCGGCGGAAGATTCGTCGTGTCGCGGGAGTAGGCAGTCGGCATATTCGCCTCACCTCCGGGCTAGAGCGTGATGCGGACGGCCTTCGGGCCGCGCATGAACAGCGGCGGGCCGTACTCGATGCGGTCATCAGCCAGCCGGAACGGGGGCAGCCGGTCCAGCACCTCCGCCATCATGACCTCGGCTTCCAGGCGGGCCAGGCCTGCTCCCAGGCAGGTGTGGATCCCGGCCCCGAACGTCAAATGAGCTTGTGGTGGGCGGGTGATGTCGAAGCGGCCGGGGTCGTTCCAGCGCGCCGGGTCGTGATTGGCCGCCGCCATGAGCAGGATGACCCGGTCGCCGTCCCGCAGGTCGACGTCACCGATGCGCGCCGACCCGCGTACCAGGCGAGTGTCGCCACTGGCCGAGGTCCGCCACCGCAAGATCTCCTCCACCGCCCCCGGGATGAGCGAGCGGTCCGCGGCGACAAGCGCACGCTGCTCGGGATAGCGGCCAAGGGTGACGAACACGTGCCCCAGCGTGTGGGTGATGTTGTCGTGGCCGGCCACGATGACCTGCGCGATGCCGGCCCGCCGCTCGTCCTCGGTCATCGCAGCTACGACCGGCGAGCGCACGAACCGGGCAATGAGGTCGTCGGCAGCGTCGTTGTGACGGCGTGCTTCGAACTGCAGCCCAGCGAATGCGCACGTCATCGCGGTCGCTTGCGTACCCGTGCGGCGCAGGCGGGCTGCGCGCTCCGGGTCCGGCTCGTCGTAGGACTCCAGCGTGGCACCCATGTTCTTCGCCCACGCCAGGAACTGCGGCACGTCCTGCTCGGTCACCCCGATGATGTGCGCCAGGACCCGGCCTGCCACCGCCCTGGTGACTTCGGGGACCACGTCGACGACGTCACCGTCGCCCAGGCGCTGGGCGAGACGGTCAAGCCGGGGGGTGATCAGCTCGGTCAGCGCAGCGCGCAGGGCTCGCAGGCGGCTGGCCCGGAAGTCCGGTGCCAGGACCGCGCGAACCTCTTTGTGGCGTGGGTCCTCCATCGATTCGACGACGGCGGCGCCGTACAGCGTCTCCCACTTGTCCGCTTCCGGCACGAACGTGCGGTCGTCGAGCAGCACCGCCTTGACGTGCTCGTAGGAGGCGACCATCCAGGCGCCCGCTGACGGGTTCCAGACGGCCGGCCCGGCCGCCCGGATGGCATCGAACAGCGGGTACGGGTCCTGGAGGATGCCGGGGTCGGCGAAGTTGATGTCCAGTGCTGGGGCACCGGTTACCGTCATCGGGCGCTACCTTTTCGTACTCGTGTTGAACTGACGGCGTCCAGGCACGACGGCTCCCACGAAGTCGGCCGGATCGGGAACGTCCACCTCCCAGACGCCGGCCGGCGCTGGCGCGGGCGTCTGGAGCAGGTCGTTGCGTCCCCGCTGTTCGAGGCTGCGACGGTAGCTGCCGGCGAACGCGCCCGCCAGCACGATCAGCGAGTCCAGCGACCAGGGAGAGCCAGACACCGACAGCCGCTTCTCCTCGACCGCGCGGGCGATCTGGCCCGCGTCGTAGTTCTCCAGCAGCACGTCGTGCAGCACGTCCGCATCCGCGGTCAGCCGGACCTGAGCGCGGACCTGCTCCCCGCTGCGCTCGACTCGGGCGTTGTCTCCGAGCACCAGCGTGGTGGCGGTGGCAGGGTTGGCCGTAACGACCAGGACCGCGGGTTCCTCCGGCAGGCCGTCGCCGACATCGAAGCCGGACGCCGCTTGCTTGGCGGCGTGACGGCCCTCGGCGGTGGCGAGGAAAAGCTCGAACGAGGCGGCCAGCTCATCAGCCAGGTCGGCTGCCGTGGTGAAGTAGGCCACCTCAAACTCCCTCTCGCTGCAGACCGGCCTGGAGTTGCTCGATGTACCAGGCGTTATAGGCGTAGAGCAGGCCTTCCATGGTGGGGGCCAGCCGCCCAGTGCCGTAGGCACCGGACTCCAGGCCCTTCCAGACGAGCTGGGTCATGGCCCCGTCCTCGTCGAGGATCTGGTTTCCGAAGACGATCAGCGCCGCTTGCAGCAGCCGCTCGTCGAAGCGCGACACCTTGGGCAGCCACCATTCGACGTAGACCTCGGTGTGCTCGTGGTCGATGGGGACCAGCAGGATCAGGCCGAGGCCGTCGGGCATGAAGTGGAAGTGCGACAGGCCCGGCCAGTTGAACAGGAAGTAGTGCGCGAGCTGGTCGCGGCCCTTGAGACACTCCAGCGGCGGCTTGATCTTGCGGTAGTCGGCGGTCCCGCCCAGGGCACCGATGACCTTGCTGAACGGGCCGCGCGGGTTGGGTTCCATCGCCAGCAGTTCGCCGCTGATCTCGTTGGCCATGAAGGTGTAGCCGTTGACGTCTGGGCTCATGTTCGCACCGCGCTCCACGGTGCCGTCGCCACCTAGCTCGGCGGGATCCACCACACCGAAGTGCTTCGCGACGCTGTAGGCGTTCACCAGTCCGGGATGGACGAAGGGGACGTGGTAAGCCTCATGGTTGGCGTCGTTTATGAGCTTCCAGTTGATCGGCAGCACATACCTGCGTGCCCCGTGGAACTCGAGCTCGTCGAGGTTGTAGCGCGAAGCCCGGAACGCCGTGGTCTCGATCCACTCGTCGAAGTCGGGAGCGCCTTCACCTGGCGCCACAAAGACCCACTTGCCCCAGACGCGAACGTCGTACTTGGGCAGTTGGAGCGCCTTCGGGTCGAAATCTTCGGCGTCCTCCATGCCTGAGCAGCTGCGGCCGGAGCCGTTGTGGTTGTAGCTCCATCCGTGGTACTGGCATGAAAATCCGAACTTTGCGTTTCCTTCACCCACCGTCACCGGCCCGGCCCGGTGCCGGCACACGTTCGAGATGGCGTGGACCGTGCCGGCCCGGTCCCGCGTCACGATGATCGGCAGACCGAGGAGCTCGACCGTGAAGTAGTCACCCGGCTTTGCCACCTTGCCGGCGTGCCCGACTATGTGCCAGGTCTTCGCGAACAGGTGTCGGCACTCAAGCTCGAACACGTCGGGAGAGGTGTACCAGGAGGCGGGGGTCGCTCTGGAAGTCTTCGCTCCCGTGTCCTGCCGGTCGCGCAGCGTTCTGATCGCTTCGGATGTGAAGTCGATCTTTTTGGTCCGGTGGCGTCCTGTCCCCGTGCTGAGCCCGGTCGCGGGTTCCGAGTGCGCGGTTGTCGTCATAGGCCATCACTTCCATCTCTGTTTCCCATAGGTTCACCCGCTGGGGTTCAGGCCGGCACCGTCGAAACACTTAGAGAAGTACGTATGTCCGGGTACGTAGCCGGGATCAGGTGTCCAGCAGTGTCTTGAGCGCGGTCGAACTGTCCGCGACCGCCTCACGGGTGACACGCCGCAGCCGTCCGGGGTCGGCGATCAGGATCTTCCGGGCGGCGAGGTGGTCTTTGGCCTGGTTGACGGACTCCACCGCCACGAGGCGGTCACCGACGAACCGGCACACAGAGAAACGGCCAGTGGCCGGATCGCCTCGGACGACGGAGTCCGCCTCAAGCGACGCGGCCCCGGCGATCTGCAGCTTCGCGTCGTACTGCTCGCTCCAGAACCAGGGCAGCGCCGCATAGGAGGCTGCCTTCGGCGGACCATCCGGATCCGGCTCGGCGGGCGGCTGGCTCAGCGCGACGATCTGCCCCGCGACAAACCGCGCCTGATCGACCGCGTTCTGGATGGACTCCAGCCGCAGCTCGCGACCTGACACGGCGCAGCCGAAGCGAGCGCAGTCACCAATGGCGTAGATGCGCGAATCCGAAGTCCGCAGCTGGTCATCGACCATGATTCCATCGGAGGCGCGCAGACCCGCGCTCACCGCGAGCTCGGTCGACGGCAGGACGCCGATCCCGACCACCACGACGTCTGCCGGGACAGTGGTCCCGTTGGTCAAGGTGACCGCCGACGCTTTCCCGTCCTGGCCGCCCACCACACTGGTCACACCCAGGCCGGTCATCACCTCGACACCGTGGCTGCGGTGCTTGTCAGTGAAGAAGTGTGACATCTGGGGTGACAGGACACGCGCCATCACGCGAGGCAGGAACTCGACGACCGTCACCTGCGCACCGCGGGCCTGCGCAGCGGCCGCGACCTCCAAGCCGATGAATCCGCCCCCGACGATCACGACCCGGGCGGCCTCGGCGAGCGCACGGCGGAGCCCTTCCGCTTCCTCGAGCCGCCGAAGGGACCACACGCCCGGCAAGTCAGCTCCGGGCACCGGCAGCGGCCGGTTGCCGGCCCCCGTGGCCAAGACCAGGGAGTCGTAGCCGACGGTCCTGCCGTCGGCGAGGACGACCTCGCGGGCGGCGGCCCGGATCTCGCAGGCCCGCTGGCCCAGGCTCAAGGTGATCGCTCGCTCAGCGGCGGTCTGGGCCGTCAGCAGGCCGAGGGTCTCGCGCTCGGCGGACCCCTTGAGGAAGTCCTTGGACAGCGGGGGCCGGTCGTACGGCTCTTCACTTTCCTCGCCGATCAGGGTGATGTCACCGTCGTATCCGTGGTGCCGCAGCTCCAGCGCAGTCTGGGCGCCCGCAACGCCGGCGCCGACGATCACGGTCCCGGTCATCAGATCTGGCTTTCCGGCAGGTGCACCACCAGGCCGTCCAGCTCTGGGCTGGCCACCACCTGGCACGAGAGCCGGCTCTCCTCCTTCACGGGCGAGGCCGCCTCCTCCAGCATCTCCTCTTCGACCTCATCGCGCTCGGCCAGCTGGGCCGCCCACTCGCCGTCCACGTAGACGTGGCAGGTGGCGCACATCAGGTTCCCGCCGCACTCCCCCACGATTCCATCCACGCCGTTGAGAACTGCGGCCTTCATAACGCTGGTCCCGGCCGACACGTCCAGCGCGGTGATCTTGCCGTCGCTCGCGACGTACGTGACCTTGGGCATCTGTCTCACTTCCTGTCGCGCTCAGTAGGCACCCGGCGTCATCAGGGAGCCCATAGTCGCCGAAGCTAAGCTCCGGCAGACCGCAGCAGAAGTGCCGATCCCGTCATCGGCCAGGGACCACTTAGGGCCAGCGCGAAAACCCAAGGTCTGGGCGAGGAAGGTCCACACCGTGCCACCCGGGCGGCCGAGGGGTTGCCGGCGCGAGCATGGTCTGGAAGGTGCGGAACGGTCCCGAGAACAGGGTCATGGCACCGGCTACTTCCGCGGGCTGACCGACACCGAGCTGCTTGGATTATTGCTTCTCCGAGATCGATGGCGCTGCCGGGGACGGCCCTATTCTCGTTGCCGGAGCGGCAGATCATCAGGATCTCGACAGGGTCGTTGACGACGACGTTGACAGAGAGACGAGGCTGTTGGCCTCGGGGGTTTCAAGAGAGAGTGGGAGTAGTCAATCCTCCGGCCCATGGCTCGCGCACTTTGATGTACATGCGAAACAGAAGGCCGGTTCCTCGATCGGAATCGGCCCTTGTAGGGGTTGGATGCAGCTACCGGGATGCGAACCCCAGGCCGCTTCCGTGCCACGGAAGCGGCCATCGTCTGACACTGGGGACACTGTCGTCTGGTGCCGGGATATACGCAGGTCAGCGGATCCCTAGTGCGCCGCCTATGGTTCCGCCACGGGTCATCCCGGCGCCAAAAATTGGCACTTAGTCACTTGATATGGCACTTGGCCTGAGAAGTTAAATTCGAAAAAGCTTGCTGAAGTGTGGAGCTATGGGGATTCGAACCCCAGACCTCTTCCATGCCATGGAAGCGCGCTACCAACTGCGCCATAGCCCCTTGCGGTACCGGTAGAGCTTAGCGCATCTCCGGAGTGGCTGGGGACATCGTCGAGGCCCAGGCAGCGGCCCATGGTTAGCGGCGCTGGGCGGGCCAGTCGCGTTCGGCGGGGTGGTTGCGCTGGTACTCGGCTCGTTCGCGCAGGCTGGGGGAACGGGGCGGGTTGGGGCCGGGCGGCTGGATCGAGTCGAAGTACCGGCGGCTGGGGGTGCTCCACAGCAGCACAGTGGAGATCGCGCCGATGAGCCATTCGAGGGCGCCGAACGCGCCGGACACCGCGGTGGTCTCGCCGCGGGAGGTCAGGTTGATGGCGATCAGCGTGGCCAGCGCGAACAGCAGGGTGGAGATCGTGCGGGCGCGGCGCTGGCCGCGGCGGGTGACCCTCGCCATCCACAGCCACAACCCCGTGCCGAGGCCACCCAGGACGACCAGCGTGAACGCCGCCGTGCCGAGGGATGAGCTGATGTAGGACTGGCTGGCGTTGGGATTCTGCTGCTCGATCAGCACTCGCAATTCGTGCAGGGAAGCCAGGCCGGCTATCAGGCCGATCGCGGCGACGCCGGCGCCGGCGTACATGAACTTGGAGGCGCTGACCACGGTCTGCGGGATCGGCAGGCGGCCCGGGCCGGCGTAGGTGCGGGGGCCGGTGGGAGCGCCGTTCCGGGCGCGGGGGCTGGTACCGGGCGACGCTGGCCGGGACCCGGTCGGGGGGCCAGCCGGGCTCGCGCCACTGGGGACGCGGGAGCCTGGTGGGGTCCCTGGGCCGTCGGGACCCTTTCCTCTGTACGAATCGCGAGAACCGGCGGGAACACGGGGGTTACTGGGCTGGCCGGGGGGGCGGGGGCCGGTTGAGCCGCCGGGGGTGGCCGGTCCGCGGCGCCCGCCGGACGACATGCCGTGGCCGGACTGCGGGCCCGATTGGGGGCGGGCCCACTCGGGCGGGACGATGCCGGCGTCGGCCGGCGGCTGCCGGGAAGCCCCCGGCTGGGGGGAAGCCCCCGGCTGGGGGGAAGCCCCCGGCTGCGGGGAAGCCCCCGGCTGGGGGGAACGGGTGGCCCCGGGCGAGGACGAGCCCGACGGCGGCGACGGTGCGCCCAGTCCGGCTTCGGCCATCGTGCCGGGCTGGGCCGGGCTGGCCAGGGTGGGCCACCAGGATCCGGTGAAGTCGTCCAGGTTGCCCTCGGACAGCGTGCGGCAGGTCTCGATGATCTGGCCCGGTTCGGGGCGCTGGGCGGGGTTCTTGGCCAGGCAGGCCGCGACCAGGTCGCGGAGCGTTCCCGGGCAGCCGGCCAGGTCGGGCGGCTCGTTGAGGACCCGGTGCATCAGCGCGGCCGGGTTGCCCTCGCCGAACGGGACCCGGCCGAGCAGCGCGAACGCGGCCACCGAGCCGAGGGCGAACACGTCCAGGGCGGGGGTGGCGGTGAGGCCGCGGATCTGCTCGGGCGCCATGTACTGGGGCGAGCCGACCCGGATGTTGCTGCCGGTCACGCTGGTGGACTCGGCCGCGCGGGCGATGCCGAAGTCGATGACGCGGGGGCCGTCCGGGGCCAGCAGCACGTTGGACGGCTTGAGGTCGCGGTGCACGACCCCGGCCGCGTGGATGGCCTGCAGGGCCTCGGCCACGCCGGCCACCAGGCGGAGCACGGTCTCGGCGGGCATCGGGCCGTGGTCGTTGACGGCGCGCTGCAGGGAGGGGCCGGGGACGTAGGCGGTGACCAGCCAGGGCGGGGTGGCGTCGGGGTCGGCGTTCAGCAGCTCGGCCGTGTACAGGCCGCGGACCCGCTGGGCGGCCGCGATCTCCTGCCGGAACCGGGTGCGGAAATCCGGGTCGTCACCGAGCTCGGGCCGGACGACCTTGATCGCGACGCGACGGCCACCCGGCGTGGACGCCAGGTAGACACGCCCCATCCCTCCGGCCCCGATCCGAGCGCGCAGCCGGTAGCCGCCGATCTCAGCCGGGTCGTCACCGCTCAGAGGCTCCATAGCCGCCGCCAGCTCCCTCGCGCCAACCTCTTGCCTTCCACTCTGACACATACGATTCGTTCACTAACACCATCAGGGCCTATCAAGGCCGCAAAAGTCGTAATCCGCGCTGGTCACGAGGGTGTGCTCCGAACACGGGCCGCACCGATAATTAAACAGACCGGCGCAGCGGAGGAGGCCATCGATGGACCAGACCGCGTGGGATGAGCGGTACGCGGGACCCGAGCTGGTCTGGGGAGCCGGGCCGAACCGCTTCGTGGCCGGGGAATTGGCCGAGCTGCCGCCCGGGCGCGCCATCGATCTGGGGACCGGCGAGGGCCGGAACGCGATCTGGCTGGCCGAACGCGGTTTCACCGTCACCGCCGTGGACTTTTCCCAGGTGGGACTGGCCCGGGCGGCCGAGCTGGCGGCCGCCCGGGGGGTCAGCGTGGACTGGGTGCACGCCGACCTGCTGGACTACCGGCCGGCGGTGGGCGCCTACGACCTGGTGCTGATTGCCTACATCCAGCTGCCCGGCCGGCTGACGGCGCTGGCCCGGACCGCAGCGGCGGCGCTGGCGCCGGGCGGGACGCTGCTGGCGATCGGCCACGACCGGGACAACCTGACCCGCGGCCACGGCGGGCCGCAGGACCTCAGCGTGCTGTGGACCGCCGACCTGGTGACGACCGGGCTGGACGGGCTCACCGTGCAGCAGGCCGGCCAGGTGGACCGCACCGTGACCACCCCGGACGGGGACCGGACCGCGATCGACACCCTGGTCCGGGCGACCCGGCCGGCCCGCGCGTAGCCTTCTCGGCATGCTCATTCAGGTCATCTCCAGCACCACCCGCGAAGGCCGGTTCAGCGAGCGGGTCGCCAGCTGGGTGACCGGGCAGCTGGCCGGGCGCGACGACTTCGTCGTGGAGCAGGTCGACCTGCGGGATTATCCGCTGCCGTTCTTCGACGGGGTGGCGCCGGCCCGCGCGCCGCGCGAGTACGCCATGGACTGGACGTTCGTGGAGTGGCGGCGCAAGCCGATGTCGTTCGTGGGCTGGGGCCAGGTGGGCGGGGCCCGCGCCATCGAGCAGCTGCGGCTGGTGGCGGTGGAGTTCGAGATGGCACCGCTGCGGCACGCGGTGCACATCCTGCCCGACATCACGATGGCGGCCCGGCAGGCCGACGATCCCGGCGACGTGAGCATGTTCGCGCCGCTCGAACCGCGGCTGAAGCTGCTGGCCGACGACCTTGTCTGGTGGGCCGGGGTGCTCGCGGCACGTTAGGCATCCGGCGTTACCTCCGACTCAAGCCGGTCCATCAGCTTGGTCAGTGAGTGCATGGCTATGACGTGGGCCGAATGATCGAGGTTCCGGGTCGCCACAAAAGTGGAGCCGCCATTGACCGATCGAATCGACCAGTCCGGATGCTGAGCCTGGAATCGGAAGGCCCGGCTGAAGTCAGGTGCTGGCCCAGATTTGCTCAGAGGTAATGCCATGGTTCAGCTCTCTCGCCGACGTGTCTGATTACTTCAGGCTTCCGGCGCCAGGACCTGTTTGACCAGCTAGACAGTCATGCTGTCCATCAACTGTCTTGCTAACTGCCGACCTGGTCTAGCGCGGTCTAGGGTTGCCTTGTGACCAGAAACGGTGACGACAACGACCCCCGCAAGGTCTTTGGGCAAGCCTTAAGGCACCTTCGGTCTCAGGCCGGAATGAGCCAAGAGCAGCTTGGGCGCGAGGCGATCATCTCGGGCGACATGATCGCCAAGGTTGAACGGGGTGACCGGAGCCCGTCGGCCAAGCTCGTCGAGGCCTGCGAGGCAGTAACCGAGCTGGGCAGCAACGGGATGCTGACGTTGCTGTGGGACTCGCTGAGGGTCACTCGGCCCAGTTTTCCTGGCTGGTTTGCCCCGTGGCCTGACCTTGAGTCTCAGGCTGTCCGTTTCAAGGCGTTTGAGCTGACCGTCATCCCTGGTCTGCTCCAGACCGAGGGTTATGCGCGGGCACTCCTCACTGGTCGTATCGGCTTCAATGGGGACGTCGATGAGGCTGTCTCAGCTCGGCTGGCACGTCAGGCCATTTTGGACCGGGACGACCCTCCTGAGCTGTTTGCCGTCATCGACGAGGCCGCGTTGCATCGGCCTGTGGGCGGCCCCGGTGTCATGGCTGGCCAGCTAAACCACCTGATTGACCTGGGCAGCCGGGATCGGCTGGCGGCTGAAACGCTGCCACGATCCGCAAGCCTCAAGCTGATAGAAGAGGTAGCGCAGCAATGGAAGTAACCAAGTGGCGTAAGTCGAGTTACAGCAGCACCAATGGCGGCAACTGCGTCGAGGCTTCGAACGACAGCCGTTACGTCCTGGTGCGGGACAGCCAGGACAAGGACGGTGCCCGGCTGGCCACGTCGCCTGCGTCGTGGTCAGCATTTATGCGCCGTGTGAAGCGCGGCAAATAAGCCCCCTCGGGAGCCTCGTTAGCCTCAGGCTGGCGGGGCTCTTGCTGCGCCGGGTGCGATCCACTAGCTTGACCGGATGACGGACGGTTGTCCGCTGTTGCGGCGGGACCCGCGAAGGAGCGAGCCATGACTGAGTTCGAAGCTGGGCGGCCGGTGGTCCTGCGCGGCGGGACCGTATTGCCGATGGACGCGGGCCGCTCGGTCCTGTCCGACACCGACGTGCTGGTCACCGGGGACACGATCGCGGCGGTAGGGCCGCGGCTCAGCGTGCCCGACGGCACCGCCGAGGTCGACGCGGCCGGCGGGATCGTGATGCCAGGCATGATCGACACGCACCGGCACATGTGGCAGACCGCGATGCGCGGGTACGGCGCCGACTGGACGCTGACCCAGTACTTCGTCTTCTACTACCTGGAGAACGGCAAGTACTTCCGGCCCGAAGACGTGCACGCGGGCAACCGGCTGGCGGCGCTCGAGGCCATCGACGCCGGCGTCACCACCAGCGTGGACTGGTCGCACGGGCTGCAGACGGTGGCGCACGCGGAGGCGGCGGTGGACGCGCTGCGCTCGGTGCCGGGCCGGTTCGTCCTCGCTTACGGCAACATCCAGCAGGGCCCCTGGGAGTGGGCCACCTCGCCCGAGTTCCGCGCGTTCGCCCAGGCCCGGCAGGACGAGCGTGACGACATGCTCGGGTTCCAGATCGCGTTCGACGTCACCGGCGACCCGGCCTTCCCGGAGAAGGCCGCCTACGAGGTGGCCCGCGAGCTGGGCATCCCGGTGACCACCCACGCAGGTGTGTGGGGCGCCACCAACGACGATGGCATCCGGCTGGCGCACGAGGCCGGCTTCCTGAACGAGTCCAGCATCTTCGTGCACGCCGCCACCCTGTCGGCCGACTCCTACCAGCGCATCGCGGCGTCCGGCGGCTCCGTGTCGGTCTCGACCGAGAGCGAGCAGAGCGCGGGCCAGGGCTACCCGCCCACCTGGGCGCTGCGGGCGCACGACATCCCGGTGTCGCTGTCGATGGACACCAGCGTCTGGTGGAGCGGCGACCTATTCTCGGCCATGCGGACCACGCTCGGGGCCGACCGGTCCCGCGACCACCTGGAGGCGCACGCCAAGGGCGACACCGTCACCCACAGCCGCCTGCGGGCCGACCAGGTGGTCGAGTGGGCGACCCGGGGCGGGGCGAGGGCGCTCGGGCGCGAGTCGTCGCTGGGCAGCCTCGAGGTGGGCAAGAAGGCCGACGTGGTGCTGCTCAAGAACGACTTCTCGCCGGTGTCGTTCCCGATCCTGTACCCGTACGGGCACGTGGCGTTCCAGGCTCAGCGCGGCGACGTGCACACGGTCATCGTCAACGGGAACGTCGTCAAGTCCGAGGGGCGGCTGACCGGGGTGGACCTGGCGGCGGTGCGCCGCGAGGTGGAATCGACCGTGGACTACCTGCGCTCGACGATCGGCGAAGCGGCCTGGGAGCAGGGCATGCACCCGGAGATCCCGGAGACCAAGGTCATGGACAACCCGTACACCTACACCCAGTACCGGAGCGGGTCCACGCACGGGCAGGCGTAGAGCGGTCAGGACTCCGGGGGGACGTAGACGGCGTTGCGGTCGACGGTGCGGTAGATGTCACCCGCGACCGGGCGGCGGATCTCCTCGGCGACGTGGCCGAGCAGGCCGGCGCAGCGGGCCAGCAGCACCACGCCGCGCAGCAGCTCCAGCGGCAGGCCGAGGTCGGCCAGGGCCGCGCCGCTGACACCGGCCCCGTTGAGCGGGAGCTGCTTGCCGAGGATCTTCGGGTGTACCCGGCCGATCGCCTCGAACAGCGCCAGGTGCGGGCCGTACTGCCCTTCCTCGCGGGCGATGCCGATGATCCGCGGGGTCCGCGGGTCGCCCCCCTTGTGCACCGGGTGACCCAGGCCGGGCACGAACTGCCCGGCCGCGGACCGGTCGGCGACCGCGTGGGTGGCGAGGGCGTCCCAGGCGGCCGCGTCGTCGGCGGCCGGGAGGGGGCCGGGGGTGGCGGCCAGCACGCCGGCCAGGAACCGGCCGGTGTCCTCGGTGACGCCCAGGTAGCGGGAACCGCCACCGAGCAGGCCCGCGGCCAGCGCGCCCTGGATGGCGTCGGGTGCGCTCAGGTAGGTGAGCCGGGCGGCGATGGCGGTGGGGGTGAACCCGTGGTCGGCCAGGCCGATCAGCACCGCCTCGAACAGCCGGCTCTGCTGCGGGGTCGGCCGCTCCAGCGTGACCAGCCAGTAGGCCAGCTCACCGAAGCTGACCTGGCCCATCAGATCCCTGGCGACGTCCTGGCCGAGCAGCGTCATCGTCGAACCCTGCGACGTGCCGAGCGAGGTCGGGAAGGACGGGATGTCGCTGCTCATCTCGTTAATCGTCTCCATTTTTATTTTTGAAAGGGTGGCCGAGCCAGCTCCGTATCGCGTCACCGTCGGCGTTCAGGGCCGGGGGCGGGAGCTCGTGCCGGGGCGGGGTCCTCGAGAACCGGATCGGGTTCCGCACGGTGGGGATGTCGCCGGCCAGGGCGACCGGCTCGAGGCCGAGGCTCTCGGCCAGCTCGACGCCGCCCTTGACGTCGTTGATCGGGCCGCAGGCGATGGCCGCCTCGGACAGCAGGCCGAACCATTCCTGGGCCGACCTGGCCGCCAGCCGTTCCAGCAGCAGCGGCCGGAGCTCCTCCCGGTTCACGTTACGCAGCCCGACCGAGCTGAACCGCTCGTCGTCGGCCAGCCCGGGCACGCCCAGCACCTCGGTCAGCCGGCGGAACTGGCGGTCGTTGCCGGCCGCGATGATGAGGTCGCCGTCCCCGGTGGCCAGCGGTTCGTACGGGAACAGGGACAGGTGCGCGTTGCCCATCCGGTGCGGGATCACCCCGCCCGCCACGTAGGCCGATGACTGGTTGACCATGGCCGACAGGGCACTGGAGAGCAGGTTGGTCTCGATGTGCTGGCCCTCGCCGGTCAGGTCCCGGTGGTGCAGCGCGGCCAGGATGCCGACGGCCGAGTGCAGCCCGGTGAACACGTCGAACACCGAGATGCCGGACCGGAACGGCGGGGTGTCGGGGCCGCCGGTCAGGCTCATCAGCCCGGACACGCCCTGGGCGAGGATGTCGTAGCCGGGCAGGGCCGCGCCCTTGCCCGCGCCGAACCCGCTGATCGAGGAGTAGATGACGGCCGGGTTGACGGCCGCGACGCTGTCGTAGTCCAGGCCGAAGCGCTTGAGCCCGCCGGGCTTGAAGTTCTGGATGAAGACGTCCGCGCGGGCCGCCAGCTCGTGCGCCACCGCCTGGTCCTCGGGGTCGGCCAGGTCCAGGGCGATCGACCGCTTGTTGCGGTTCACGCCGAGGAAGTACGTGCCGACGCCGTCGCGGCGGGGTGGCACCCACTGCCGGGTGTCGTCGCCGGCCGGGCTCTCCACCTTGATGACGTCGGCGCCCAGGTCGGCCAGCATCATCGTCGCGTACGGCCCGGCCAGCACCCGGGAGAAGTCGGCGACCAGAAGGCCGGACAGTGGTCCCTTTTCCTGGGGTCCTTGCGGGTTCTCGTCGGTTGCCACCTGCGCGTTTGCTCCTGACCGCTATCCGGACACTTGTCCGTCAATTTGCCCGGCCGCCGGTGGTGCTGTCAAATCGTGGCGACCCTTTCGGAATTTTCCGAAGCTGACACCTCAGCGTGCGGGCGGGACTGCCACAGCGCCCAGTCGGCCGAGATCTCGCTGGCCGCGCGGATCAGCCGGGGCAGGTGCTCGTCGACCAGCGTGGCCACGCTGGTCTCGGCCGCGTGGACGGTGACGTTCATGGCCGCCCGGACCTCACCGCAGCCGTCGCGGACCGGCACCGCCACCGAGCGGATGCCCGGCGCCAGCTCCTCGTCGGCCAGCGCCCAGCCGCGGGCCCGGACCGTGCGCAGTTCGTCGTCGATGGCCTTGCGGTCGGGCACCGCGGCCGGCGGCAGGCCGGACCGGCTGGGCTCGGCCAGCGTGGCGGTCAGCGCGTCCGCGTCCAGCGCGGCCAGCAGCACCTTGCCCTGGGACGTCGGCAGGGCCGGGAACCGGGTGCCGATCACCACCCGCAGGGTAATGATCTTGGGCACCGAGACCCGGGCCACGTAGACGATGTCGGAGCCGTCCAGCTGGGCCATCGAGGATGACTCACCGGTCTGCGCGACCAGCGTTTCCAGGTGCGGCTGGGCCACTTCCCAGAGGCCGAGCGAGCCGATGTAGGCCATGCCCAGGCTGAGGACCTTGGGCGTGAGCGTGAACCGGCCTTCTTCCAGCCGGACAAAGCCCAGCTCGGCCAGGGTGAGCAGCAGCCGCCGGGCGGTCGGGCGGGCCAGCCCGGTCCGCTCGGCGATCTCGGTCAGGCTCATCCGCGGGTGCCGGTCGTCGAAGCAGGCCAGCACGTCCAGGCCTCGCGCCAGGGCCTCGACGAAGTCCGGCCCGGTGCCGCGTCCGGCCATGCCCACCTCCCGCGGAGGGTTGTCCCGTTTTCGCTATCGTCGCACAGCTAGCCGCCGCCGAACGGACAACTGTACGCTAGCGCGGTACGGCTGAGGGTTCGGCTGAGCTGAGGAGATGGTCCATGGCGGAACTGGTCGCGATCCTGGCTACCACGCACCACCCGTTCTACTACGCGACGAGCAAGCTGCCGCCGGAGGAAGCGCCGCCGTTCGCGGCCGAGTGGGTGCGCAAGGTGGAGGCGTACCGCCAGACGCTGACCCGGGCCCGCCCGGACGTCCTGGTCATGGTCGGCTCGGACCACTTCCACCAGCTCTGGCTGGACAACATGCCGCAGTTCCTGGTGGGCAAGGCGCCGTTCTACGACGCCAACTACTACAACGAGGAACGCGAGTTCGGGCTGCCCAAGCTGCTGCTGACCGGCCACGAGGAGCTGTCCGCCCACATCCTGCGAGCCGGGCTGGACGCGGGCTTCGACTTCGCGTTCTCCAACGAGCTGCGGGTCGACCACTCGATCACGTGCCCGATCTTCACCGTGCGGCCGCAGAACGACCTGCCGGTGGTGCCGATCTACACGAACATCTTCGCGCCGCCGCTCCCCCGGCCCGAGCGGTTCGTCAAGCTCGGCCAGACGCTGCGGGAGATCATCGACGGCTGGCCCAGCGACCTGCGGGTGGCGGTCATCGGGACCGGGCACCTGTCGCTGGAGCTGGGCGGCCCCCGGCAGTTCGGCGAGCACGGGCCCGACCCGGAGTTCGACGCGCAGGCGGTGGAGTGGATCGGCAACGGCGACATCGACGGCGTGCTGGCCAACGTGACGCTGGACAGCCTGCACAGCCCGGGCAACGCCACCCACGGGTTCATGGACTTCATGCTGATGATGGGCGTCGCCGGTTACAGCAAGGCCGATTACGTGGACAACCTGGACCTGTTCCACACGATGGAGGCCTACTTCACCTGGTATCCCAACGGGCTTGAGGGGGCGTCCTCGTGAGCAAGTATCTGGTGGACAAGTTCCTGTTCACCATCGACCGGGATCCGGCGCTGGTGGAGCGATACCGGGACGACCCGGCGGGCACCGTCGCCTGGTGGGAGGCCGAGCAGGCCAACCAGATCCTCAACTGCATCGCCGGCGAGGCCACCACCTGGCTGGCGTTCACCGAGGGGGAGCGGGACGCGCTGGCCGTGCAGGACCATGTGGCGCTGTTCCAGCTGGGCGCGCACCCGTTCCTGACCCTGACGCTGTGGATCGCGATGTTCGAGCGCGACTGGGATGAGCCGCTCGGCATGCAGCGCGACTTTGCGGTCCGGCTGTCGCACTTCAACCTGCCGTACCCGGACGTCACCACCTAGCGGCCGGGGCCGGGCTGGGGGCGGGCCGCGGAGTATCCCCGCCGGAGGACGGCTCCGCACCCGCGATGGCGCCGTTGGGCGCGCTGAGGGCGTGATGGCAACGCCAGCCCTTTTGACTCGTGTCAAATTTTTGGTCATACTTTTGACTATGACGACGTTGCCGCTGGGCGAGGTGAAGGCGCATCTCTCCGAGCTGGTCGGGCGGGTCCACGACTATCATGAGCGCGTGACCGTGACCGTCCACGGTCACCCCTCCGCTGTCCTGGTCGCGACTGAGGATCTTGAGCAGCTCGAGGAGACCCTGTCCATCTTGCGCGATAGCGAGACCGTGCGCCGGCTCGCCCAGTCCGACGCCGAACTGGCCCGGGGAGAGGAAGTCACGGCCGAGGAACTCGCTGAAGTCATGCGACGGCGCTCAGGTCAGTGACCCAGCCAGAGCCGGATTCGCTCTACCGGCTGAGAACGACACCCACTGTGCGGCGCGCCCTGGCCGAGACCTTGCCCGAGTCGGTGGCGGCAGCCGCCTATGAGTTCATGGTCGGCCCACTGCTGGTCCAGCCGCACCGGGTCGGAAAGCGTCTGCTCCCGCCGCTCGATGACCGATTCTCGGCCCGGCGGGGCACCTATCGAATCATCTACCGCATCGACGACGACGCGCGCGTCGTCACCGTGGTCGACGTGGGTCACCGGCGGGACGTCTACCGGACCTGAACGTTGCTCAGTCCAAGAGCTTGCGGAAGTAGACGGCGGACTCTTCGTAGCCGAGGGCTTGGTAGAAGGGGGCGGCGCGGCGGGTGGCCAGGGCCACGTAGGCGGCGCCGCGGTCGCGGGCCCAGGCTTCGGCCGCAGCCATGAGGGCGCGGCCGACGCCGGCCGCGCGGGAATCGGTGGCGACCATGACCTCTTCGACCCAGGCGACGGGGGCGTTGGCGTGGAAGGCCAGGTGGGTGGTGGCCAGGAGGTAGCCGACGATCGCCCCGGCGGTGTCGGCGACGAGGACGAGCGCGTCCGGCTGAGCCAGCAGTGCCGCGTAGGAGCGCTCGAACGCGGGGCGGCCGGCGGTGTAGGACGTGGCCAGGTCGCGGGCCAGGGGCCAGACCTGGTCCCGGTCAGCGGGCCCGGCCGGACGGATCAGGATCTGCTGATCGCTCACCCAGCCCATTGTGACCGGGTGGGCGGCCGAACTCCTCCAGCTCGGCGGGGACCAGACGCCGGCCGCTGACCACCAGGATCTTGGGGTCCGGGCCGATGAGGACCTGCGCCACGTACCCCGCGTGGGTCAGCCAGGCGACAAACATCCGCGTCTGCCGCCAGGCTGAGCCCTGCTCGTCCAGCTCGATCCATACGCGCATCTTCGCATGGTATCGACGTTTTTAAATTATATGTTCGATATCGCGTCAGCCGACGGGCGCGTCGGGGGCAGCGTCGGCGGCGTCGGAGGGGTCGGCGTTGGCCGGGGCCAGCCGGGCAACCTCCTCGCGGGTCTTCTTGCCCGAGGCCCAGAACAGCACCCCGATGACCACGAAGATCAGCACCGGGACCCCCTCGGTGGCCAGGTAGCTCCAGCGCTCGGAGTGGGTCCAGCCGTCCGGGGCGAAGTCGGAGCTGAACCAGTGCATGCCCGCGCCGGGCGCGAACAGCTCGACGACGGTGATGACCAGCAGCACCATCAGCACCACGGTCAGCGGCTTGAACCACGGCATCTTGAACGGCCGGGCCACCTCGGGGTGGCTGCGGCGCAGCTTCCACAGCGCCGGGTAGATCAGCAGGTAGCTGACCAGCGTGGTGGAGATCGTCACGCCGAGCACCGCACCGAAGAACTTGGCCGCGTTCCCGTTGGTCAGCTGGTGGGCCAGGATGAGGATGATCGTCGACACGATGCCGCTGAAGATGTTCACCCGGACCGGGGTGCCGAAGCGGGAGTTGATGACGCCGAGGAGGCGCGGGGCGGCCCCGTCGTAGCCGGAGACCGCGAGCGCCCGGTCGGCGCCCATGATCCAGGTCACGCCCGAGGTCAGCACGCAGATGATGAACATGATCGCGCAGATGTCGCCGAGCGCCGCACCGGCGCCGGTCAGCGTCACGGTGCCGCTTTTGCTGATACTGCCGCCGAACACCGTGAACACCTGCTGGATGGCGTCGACGAAGCCGCCGAAGTTGGTGACCTGGCTGGCGGGCAGCACGACGAGGATGCCGAGGACCGGGACCGCGTAGAGCAGGAAGCTGGCCACCGTGCTGCGGGCGATGCCGAACGGCACGTCACGCTGGGGATTGGTCATCTCCTCGCCCGCGCTGTTGGGCAGCTCGAAGCCCACGTAGTTGAACAGCAGCACCGCCACCAGGGCCACGAACCCGGCCTCGCTGGGCTTGAAGTTGCCGGCGGTCAGGCCGTGCACGCCGTGCTTGGTTGCGTAGACGATCACCGTGATCGTGAAGAAGCCGAGCAGGATGAACCGGGCGAATGCCCCGGCGGTCGGCAGCCATTTGCCGTAGCTGAGCGACATCACCGCGGCCAGCACCGCGACCCAGATGAAGATGATCGTGATGATGAAGAACCAGGGCGTGGAGAAGCTGTTGCCGCCGTTGAAGAACACCTGGATGGCGGTGATCATGGAGAACGCCAGCGTGCCGCCCAGCCAGACCGGGTTGGTCACCCAGTACAGGAAGTTGTTGATGGCCCCGGCCAGGTGACCGAAAGCCAGCCGGGTCCACAGGTAGGGGCCGCCCTCCTGCGGGAACGCGGTACCCAGCTCGGCGAACAGCAGCGCCTGGGGGACGAAGAAGACCACCGCGAACACGATCATCCAGGTGAAAGCCTCACCACCACTGCTGGCGACCGAGGCGATCGTGTCCACCCCGACGATCGTGCAGATCAGGAAGAACAGGATGTCGAAGCGGCCGAAGTGCCGCTGAAGCTTGCGGCTCTCCAGCTCGGCAGCCTCGGTGATGGGCACTCCGGGGGCCAGCGCCATGAGCGACCCTCCCTTCTCACGGTGCCGGTCCGCACCGGGCACTCACTCGGGTCAGCATGACAATGACACGCAACAGGGACATTTCGCCAGAGTTACCTCCGCATTTTGGCCAGCCGGGTGGGTGTCTTGACGCGCCAATTTTCAGATGAATAATGTTTGAATATGAAGCTTTTCGTTCGCACGCGCGCGACGGTGGCGGGAGTGGCGATCGCGCTGGGTCTGGTTGCTGCCGGGGCCACCGGGGCGGCTGGGGCGGCGGGCGAGGCTGGGGCGGGCGGGGTCGCCGGTGCGGGCGCGGCGGGGCAGGCGTACCCGACCGTGGGGCGCGGCACGCACTTCCTGGACGACAGCGCCCTGCTCGGCGGCACCGACGAGAAGGCCTGGTACGAGGCGAACATCCCGTTTCTGGAGGTGCCCGACCAGACCATCCAGAGCACCTACTACTACCGCTGGCGGGTGTGGAAGGAGCACGTGCGCCCGACCGGGACCGCGAACGGCGACGTGCTGACCGAGTTCTTCGGCTACCCGGGGTATGCGGCGCCGTTCGGGGCGATCAACGCGTCGTCGGACCAGCAGATCGACGAGGGCCGCTGGGTACGCGACCAGCAGCCGGTCACCGACGACATCCGGTACTGGCTGCAGGAGGCGGGTTCCGGGCCGAAACCGGCCACCGACACCTACAACTCGAACACCTCCGACTGGGCCCACGAGTACAGCATCTGGCTGGCCAGCGCGGTGCTGTGGCAGGCCGAGGTCAGCGGCGGCACGTCCGCCGCGGTCAGCCTGCTGCCGGAGCTGGAGCGGCAGTACCAGGGCTGGAACAGCCAGTTCAACAGCCAGCTGGGGCTGTACTGGCAGGTGCCGGTCTGGGACGGGATGGAGTATTCGGCCTCGTCGTACGAGACCGACCCGGCCGACCCGTACCACGGCGGGGCCGGCTACCGGCCCACGATCAACGCCTACCAGTACGGGGACGCCGAGGCGATCGCCCAGCTGGCCGCGCTGGCCGGGCAGTCGCAGACCGCGGCGTCGTACCGCGGCAAGGCCAGCGCGCTGCAGGCCAGCATGCAGAAGTGGCTGTGGGACCCGAGCCGGCAGTTCTTCTACGACATGGGCCGGGACAACAACCCCGATCACTCGCTGCTGTCGGCCCGCGAGGAGATCGGCTACGTGCCGTGGATGTTCGGCATGCCGCCGGCGGCCGACTCGTCCGCCTGGGCGCAGCTCACCGATCCGCAGGGCTTCGCCGCGCCCTACGGGCCGACCACGGTCGAGCAGCGCAGCAAGTGGTTCATGTACCAGGCCGGCCAGGGCTGCTGCCGGTGGGACGGCCCGAGCTGGCCGTTCGCCACCTCGCAGACGCTGACCGGGCTGGCCAACCTGCTCGACGACTACCCGGCCCAGTCCTACGTGACGGCGGCCGACTACGACAGCCTGCTGCACACCTACGCCGCCACCCAGCAGCAGGACGGCCAGCCGCACGTGGGGCAGGCGCACGACCCCTCGCAGCCGGACTGGATCTACGACGCCAATGACTACAACCACTCGACGTTCAACGATCTGGTGATCTCCGGGCTGATCGGGCTGCGCCCGCAGCTCGGCAGCACGCTGAAGATCCAGCCGCTGATCCCGGCCGGCTGGGACTACTTCGCGCTGGAGAACGTGCCGTACCACGGGCACAACGTCTCGGTGCTGTGGGACAAGACCGGCAGCCGTTACCACCAGGGCCCGGGACTGCGCGTCTACCTGGACGGGCGCCAGGTGGCCAGCTCGGCCACGATCAAGCCGCTCACCGTCTCGCTTTCGGGGGCAGGCGCGGGGCCGGGGCCGGGCTCGCAGGCGGCCAGCACGTTCTCCGACCTGGCGGCCAACGTGTACGGGCAGGGCAGCCCGGCGGCGTTCGCGTCGGCCAGCGGGCCGGGCACCACCGCCGCCGACGCCACCGACGGCCAGGTGATCTACGCCGAGAGCCAGCAGGCCTCGCAGTGGACCGACTGCACCGGGTCGGGGGTGCCGGCCGCGGCGGGCACGGTCAGCGACCTGGGGGTGGACTTCGGGGCGGCGGTGCCGGTGAGCCAGGTGCGGCTGTACACCTGGGACAACACCGGTCAGGGGGGTCACGTGGCCGCGCCCGCCCGCTACCGGGTGCAGTACCTGGGAGCGGGCGGCTGGACCGACGTGCCCGGCCAGAAGCAGGCGCCCGCCACAGCGGCGGGCAACGACCTCAACCTGGTGACGTTCCCGGCCGTGACGACCAGCCAGCTGCGGGTGACGATGACCGACCAGAGCGGCGACTGCAGCGGGATCACCGAGCTGGAGGCCGGGGGTAACCAGCAGCCGGGTGCGCGGCTGTGGATCAACGGGGCCACCGCCACCAGCGTGACCCTGAACCAGGGGCAGGCCAGCACCGTGACCACGGCCTACTGGCCAGCGCCCGGCCGGGGAGGCGACACCACGGTGCAGCTGGTGGCGCCGGCCGGCTGGACGGTGCGTCAGACCGGACGGACCGGTGACACCGCGACCTGGTCGGTGACGCCGGGCCCGGGCGCCGCCCCGGGTGAGCAGGCCGCGCTGTACGCCTACGCGGTGACTGGCGGCCAGACCACCGCCTACGGGCGGGTGACCGCGACCGTGGCCTACTCCCCCGCCGCCTACACCAGCCAGCTCGACGACCAGTTCAGCTCGGCCGCCGACCTGGGCAACTACACCCAGCTCCAGTCGTCGGTGACGTCCGGCACCGGGGAGGTCGCCCCCAGTTGGACGGTGGGCGGCGGCCTGGCCTCGGCCACCGCGGCCCAGCCCTGGTTCGGGTTCCTGGTCTCCGGCACCGCCCCGGCCAGTACCAGCTCCACGGCCGTGGTGCAGGTCCAGGCGCTGGACAGCGGGGCCGTCAACCACAACGCCGGCGTGTTCACCGGGCTGGTCAAGGACGCATCCGACTACGTGATGGCCTGGTACAACTCCTACTACCACACGGTCGGCGAGGACCTGGTGCTGAACGGCGTGCTGCAGCCACCGGGCTTCCAGGCGCCCTGCTGCGCCGATGTGACCCTGCAGCCGGGTGACCACTTCGCGGTCGCGTTCAGCGGTAACACGCTCACCTCGTACTACCAGTCCGGCAGCAGCGGGCCGTGGACCGAGCTGGAGTCCACCTCGGTGGCGCCGCTGCTGGACCTGACCGACCCGGCCACCCGGGCCCAGTATCACTTCGCGTTCGGCCTGCGCGGCGACGGCGGGGCGATGCAGCTCAGCCGGTTCCAGGCGGGGTCGGCGGGCTCCTGACCAGACGGCTGGCGCCCGGCCCGTGAATTCCGGCGGTCTGCCTGTATCAGGCGACCGCAGCCTTCCTCCGCCAGGTGAGGCGTGGGCGCGGCGTCGCGCTGCGCAGGAGAGAGGGGAATCCGATGCCGAAAACCAAGGCTGACGACGCGGCGTTGCGCGAAGGACAGCTCGCCGACGGTTCCGGGGTCATCACGTTCCCGGCCAAGCCGCGCGTGCCCCTGGGCCAGGCGATCCCGGAGACCGCGGGCGGAGCAACGCCATCGTTCAGCGACCATGGCGGGCCGGTCATCCCGCACGTCCGCCTGATCCTGGTGTTCTGGGGCAGTTGGTGGAACAGCACCTCGGCGGTGCCGAGCGTGGGACAGGTGACCGACGCGGTGGTCAACATCCTGACCGGTCCCTACATGAGCTCCCTGGCCCAGTACCGCGGCATCGGGTCGGGGTTCCTGCAGTCCAGCATCGTGGTGTCCGCCGCGATCGGTAACTCCCCCGCCTCCCCGCCGGCCAGCTTCTCCAACAGCGACGTCGCCACGCTGCTGACCAACATGCTCGCCGCCGGGCTGATGCCCGGTCCCGCCACCGACGCCGAGTTGCTGTACATGGTGATGCTCCCGCCGGGCGCGACCCAGCCGGGGCTTCTCGGCGAGCACACCTACGCCGGCGTCAACAACACCAACCTGCATTTCGGCTGGGTCGCCAACGGCGGCAGCCTGGAGTCAGTCACCTGGGTGTTCTCCCATGAACTGGTCGAGTCGTGCACCGACCCGGAGGGATCGGCGATCACCGGTACCGGCTGCAACCAGGGTGGCTGGTGTGAAATCGGCGACGTCTGCACCGGGAACACAGCCGTGATCAACGGCGTGACCGTCCAGCGTTACTGGTCGCAGGCTGATCAGGCCTGCGTGGTGCCGACCGATGCCATCGTCAAGACGGACAAGGACAACAAAGACCATAAAGACGGGAAGGACCACAAGGACATCAAGGAACACAAGATCGAGCACAAGGAGCTCAAGGACGGCGCGCTGGAGAAGCTGCCCGAATTGCCGCGCCCGGCCAGCCCCGGTCAGGACGCGCTGACCCAGGCGGCCATCAGCCTGCAGCGGATCGCGCAGCTCAGCCAGGCCCTGGCTGGAGAAGCAGCCGCGCTGTCGGACCAGCTGGGTGGTCAGCCGGGCTCCGGGCCGTCAGGTTCCGGGCAGTCATTCATCCAGCCCGGGGAGCGGCCGCCCGTGGGCGAACAGGCCCTGCGGGACCCCTCTGCCCCGCGCCGGCTCTACTGACGCCGGACACCGGCCGTGCTGCTCGTAGTGGCCCACCAGGGGGACCGGCGGGGACCGGTGCTGCGGCAGGCCTGGGGCGACGCTGGGCTGCTCACCCCCGTCGGCCTGTCACACCGAGGCTGGGCGTTCGACCCGTCCGCCCCCGCGGCCGGGCAGGCGGTCATCGAAGGGCGGTGCGTGCCGGCCCAGGACATCGAGGGCATCTGCACGCTCCTGCCGGCTGTCACCGAGAGTGACCTGGCACACATCGCCGTGACCGACCGCGGCTACGTAGCGGCCGAGATGACGGCGTTCCTGGCGGCCTGGCTGGCGGGCGTGCCCGCCCCGACGGTGAATCCGCCGTCTCCGGTCAGCCTGGCCGGCCCCAACTGGCACACCGAACGGTGGGTCTGCACCGCGGCCCGCGCCGGGCTGCCGGTTCGCGGGACGGCCCGCCCCGCCGCGCCCGGGATGGCTCCTGAGCCCGGCGGGGGCGGAGCGCGGCACACGGTGGTGGTCGCGGGGAACGAGGTCTTCGGCGCAGCCGGGGCGGCCGGAGGGGAGCAGGTGGCCGGCTGGGCGGCCCGCCTGGCCGCCGCGGCCGGCACCCGCATGCTCAATGTCCATATCGGCCAGGACGCGCGGGGATGCTTCGTGGCCGGCGCTGACGTCTGGGTGGACGTCGGCCGCCCGGGCGTGGCCGACGCGCTGCGCCGGGAGCTCATCGGGAGGACGCGGTGATCCTGCTGTGGGGCCTGGCGTCGGAGTCGCCGCTGGCGGCGGTGGCGAACCAGCTGGCCGGCCTCGGTGCCCGGGTGGCCTTTTTCGACCAGCGGGCGGTGCCGGACACCTCGCTCCGGCTGCGATTCGGCGCCGGAGTCGACGGCCACCTCACCGTCGACGGCCTGCACCTTGACCTGGCCGGCGTCACCGCCGTGTACCTGCGCCCGTACGACAGCCGGCAACTAGGGCCGGTCAGGGCGGCCGGCCCGGGCAGCGCGCTGTGGCGGCATGCCCTCGAACTGGACGACGCGCTGATGTCCTGGTGCGAGCTGAGCCCGGCCCTGGTCGTGAACCGGCCCGCCGCGATGTCCTCGAACGAGTCCAAGCCGTATCAGTCCCGCCTCATCGCGGCCGCCGGTCTGCGGATCCCGGAAACGCTCGTCACCAACGACCCGGAGCAGGCCGAAGCATTCTGGGCCGAGCACCGGGACGTGATCTACAAGTCGTGCAGCGGGGTCCGCAGCGTGGTGCGGCGGTTCAACCCGGCCGATCGCGAGCGCCTGCGGAACCTGCGCTGGTGCCCGACCCAGTTCCAGCGGCGCATCCCCGGCCTCGATCATCGGGTGCACGTCGTCGGTGACCGCGTCTTCGCGTGCCGTATCAGGTCGGGGGCTGTTGACTACCGCTATGACGGCGGTACCGACATCGCGGCCTGCACGCTGGACTCCGACCTGGCCGAACGGTGCCGGAAGCTGAGCCGTGGTCTCGGGCTGCAGGTGGCGGGCCTGGACCTGCGCGAGTCGCCCGACGGCACCTGGTACTGCTTCGAGGTGAACCCGTCGCCCGGTTTCAGCTACTTCCAGGCCCGGACCGGTCAGCCGATCGACCACGCGATCGCTGAGCTCCTGCTGGCCGGCGCCCAGGCCCCGGCAGCCAGGGACCAAGGTCCGGTCAACCGGCCGGCAGACCCTGCCGCTGACTGATGAGGAAAGCGCGCTCGGCGCCGTTGGCGGCCCGGGTGATGGCGGCGTCGTAGGCGGCTGAGGCCTCTTCCGGGCGATTGAGGCGGCGCAGGAGGTCGGCGCGGGTGGCGTGGAACAGGTGGTACTGGTCCAGGTCGCTCGCGTCGAGGGCGTCCAGCTGGTGGAGGGCGGCGGCCATGCCTTCGGCCTCGGCCAGGGCCACACAGCGGTTCAGCGCCACCACCGGGGTCGGGGCGACGGCCATGAGCTGGTCGTACAGGGCCAGGATCTGGCGCCAGTCGGTGCCGGCGGCGGTGGCGGCGTCGGAGTGGACCGCGTTGATGGCGGCCTGGAGCTGGTAGGGGCCGGGCTGGTTGCGGCGCAGGCAGGCCCGGACCAGGTGCTGGCCCTCGGCGATCAGGGCCGCGTCCCAGCGGCCGCGGTCCTGGTCGGACAGTCGCACCAGCGATCCGTCGGCGGCGGTGCGGGCCGGACGGCGGGCCTCGGTCAGCAGCAGCAGCGCCAGCAGCCCCGCCACCTCGGGCTCGTCCGGCATCAGCTCGGCCAGCAGCCGGGCCAGCCGGATGGCCTCGGTGCACAGGTCGGCCCGGACCAGCGTGTCTCCCGCCGAGGCGAGATAACCCTCGTTGAATATCAAATAGACGACCGCCAATACGAACGGCAGCCGGCTCACCAGCTCCGCGTCGCGAGGCACCCGGTACGGGATCCGGGCCGCCCGGATCTTCCGCTTGGCCCGGACCAGGCGCTGGGCGATGGTGGGCTCGGGGATCAGGAACGCGCGGGCGATCTCCGGGGTCTGCAGCCCGGCCACCAGCCGCAGGGTCAGGGCCAGCTGGGCCTCGCTGCTGAGCGCGGGGTGACAGCAGGTGAAGATCAGCCGCAGCCGGTCGTCGGGCACGGGGGCCACCTCCTCGCCGGGGTGGGTTCGATCGGCGGGGCCGGCGCTGGTCTGCAGGCGGAGCAGCGCGGCCTCGGTCTCCCGGCTGGGCCGCGACGATTCGCGGCGCAGCCGGTCCAGGGCCTTGTTGCGGGCGGTGGTGACGATCCAGCCGCCCGGGTTGTCCGGGACCCCGGTGGCCGGCCAGCGTTCGATCGCCACGGTGAACGCCTCCTGGACCGCTTCCTCGGCGAGGTCGATGTCGCCGAGGAAGCGGACCAGGGTGGCCACGGCCCGCCCCGAGCTCTCCCGGTAGGCGCGCTCGACGGCGGCGGCGTCCACGGGCGGTCCCCTCTGGCCTCAGTTCGCCTGGAACGGCCGCACCTCGACCGGGGCGCCGCAGGCCACGGTGGCCTTGCCCGCCCACTCGAGCGCGACGTCGAGGTCCGGCACCTCGATGACCCAGAACCCGCCGAGCTGCTCCTTGGTCTCGGCGAACGGCCCGTCGGTGGTGACGATCTGGCCGCTGCTGGCCCGGACGACGGTGGCCGTGGCCGGCGGCTCCAGGCCCCCGGCGAACACCCACACCTTGGACTTCTGCAGCTCGCCGTTGAGCGTGTCCACGTCCTGGTAGGCCTGCTTCGTCTGCTCTTCGGTCAGGTAAGGGGTCTCGCCCGCGGGCGGGTACACGGCCAGCAGGTACTGGGTCATGACGTTCTCCCTTCGCCGGGACCGGCCTTCCCGGTCCTCATGCTGGTGACGAAGGCAGGGCCGGTAAATCGACGCATCCGGAAAATTAATTTTGAAAAGGCGATCCACGGCGGCCGGTTCCCGCCCGCTGCGGCGCGCTACGGTGCAGCGGTGAGCGAGAGCCTGACCGCCGATCTGTGGAACGACATCACCGGAATCTACGCGGCCATCCTGGAGCACCCGTTCGTGACCGGGCTGACCGACGGCACCCTGCCGGAGGAAGCCTTTTCTTTCTATGTGGTCCAGGATGCGCTCTACCTGCGCGACTATGCCAAGACGCTGGCGGTGGTGGCGGCCAAGGCCCCGGAGGTGGCCGGGACCGAGATGTTCGCGCGGCACGCGGCCGAGATCATCACCGTCGAGCGCACGCTGCACGACTCGCTGATGGCCGGCCTAGGCCTCGACCCGGCCGCCGCCGATACGGCCGAGCCCGCGCCGACCACCCTCGCCTACACCAGCTACCTGCTGGCGACCGCGCTGAGCGGTTCCTACGCCGAGGGGGTCGGAGTGGTGCTGCCCTGCTACTGGATCTACTACGAGGTGGGCAAGGAGCTGCTCCGGCGCGGCTCCCCCAACCCGAGGTACCAGAAGTGGATCGGCACCTACGCCGATGACCAGTACGGCGACGTGGTCCGCTCGGTCCTCGACGTGGCCGACGGGCTGGGGCCGACGCTCGGCCCGGCTGAACGGGCGCGGGTGGCGCGGCACTTCCGGGTCACAGCGCAGTACGAGTGGATGTTCTGGGACGCGGGCTACCGGCAGGAGGGCTGGCCGGTCTGACCGGCGGAGCGGGCGGTAGCAGGGGCGCCCGCCGGAGCGGCGCGGCAGCGGGGTCTCCGGGCGCGACGTTCAGAATTTCCGTATGGATTTTTGTTTGGTCTTTATCTATGTTGTGGATGAAGCCTGAAGCAGTGTTGGTTCGGGAGGCATCATGCGCGAATTCCGCCAGACCCGGGTGCGTCGACTGGCCGCTCTGCTCGCGGGGGCGGCGGCCGCGGCGGGATTCGCCGTAGCCGGGGCGGCGGGGCCGGCCACCCCGGCGCACGCCGCGGTGGCCGGGTGCCCGTGGGTGGGCTCAAGCGCACCGATCGCCCAGCGGGTCAGCCAGCTGCTGGGGGCGATGACCACGGCGCAGAAGGTGTCGATGGCCACGGGCGCGAGCGGATCCAGCTACGTGGGATTCACCCCGGCCATCGGGTCGCTGTGCATACCGGCCATGAACCTGGAGGACGGCCCGGCCGGGGCCGGGGACGGCCTGTCCAGCGTGACCCAGCTGCCGGCCCCGGTGGACGTGGCCTCGACCTGGGATACCTCCGCCGAGAAGCTGTACGGGCAGGTCATCGGGTCCGAACAGGCCAGCAAGGGCACCACCGTCGACCTCGGGCCGACCATCAACATCGTGCGCGACCCACGCTGGGGGCGGGCGTTTGAGTCGATCGGCGAGGACCCGTACCTGAACGGGCAGCTGAGCGCGGCCGACATCCAGGGGGTGCAGTCCACCGGGACGATGGCCCAGGTCAAGCACTTCGCGGTGTACAACCAGGAGACCAACCGGAACGCCCCGTCGGACAACGCGGTGGTCAGCACCCAGGCCGAGCAGGAGATCTACCTGCCGGCCTTCCAGTACGCCACGCAGCAGGGTGCCGCTAGTTCGGTGATGTGCTCCTACAGCACGATCAACGGCACCTACGCCTGCCAGAACCCGTACCTGCTCAACACCGTGCTGCGGCAGCAGTTCGGGTACACCGGGTTCGTCACCTCGGACTGGGGTGCGACCCACTCCACGGCGGCTTCGGCCAACGCCGGACTCGACCAGGACATGCCCGGCAACGACGGCTACTACGGCAGCGCGCTGAGCAGCGCCGTGTCGTCGGGCCAGGTCAGCGCGGCCCAGCTGAACGCGCTGGTCACGCCGATCCTGACCGAGATGTTCGCGTTCGGGCTGTTCGACGAGCCGCCGGCCGGGTCACCGGGAGAAAGCGCCACCAGCGCCGCCCACGTGACCGACGCCGCCCAGCTGGCCGAGGAGGGCACCGTGCTCCTCAAGGACAGCGGCAGCGTGCTCCCCCTGACGTCCGCGGACAAGTCGGTGGCGGTGATCGGCGCGGACGCCTCGGCCAGCCCGCTGACCGCGGGCGGCGGCAGCGCCGGGGTGAACTCCAGCGGGACGGTGACCCCGCTGCAGGGCATCCAGTCGGCGGCACCGAGCGGGACCACCGTGACCTACAACGACGGCTCGTCCGACAGCTCGGCGGCGTCGGCCGCGGCCGCGGCGTCGGTGGCGGTGGTATTCGTGTCCAACGACGAATCCGAGGGCAGCGACCTGTCCAGCATCGACCTGTCCAGCGCGGACAACAGCCTGATCTCGGCGGTGGCCGCGGCCAACCCGCACACGGTCGTGGTGCTCAACACCGGGTCCGCGGTGACCATGCCGTGGCTGTCCTCAGTGGCCGGGTTGATGGAGGCCTGGTACCCAGGCCAGCAGGACGGGACCGCGATCGCCGCGCTGCTGTTCGGCAGCACCGACCCGTCCGGGCACCTGCCGGTTACGTTCCCGGCCTCGCTGTCCCAGGTGCCGGCCAGTACGGCCGCCCAGTGGCCCGGGCAGAACGGCACCGTCCAGTACTCGGAGGGCATCGACGTCGGGTACCGCTGGTACGACGCCAAGAGCCTGACCCCGCTGTTCCCGTTCGGGTACGGCCTGTCCTACACCACGTTCTCTTATCGCAACCTCACGGTCGGGTCGCTGGCCGCGGGCGGCGCGGCCACGGTGACGGCCACCGTGACCAACACCGGGTCACGGTCCGGGGCTGACGTGGCCCAGCTGTACGTGACCGACCCGTCGTCGGCCGGGCAGCCACGGCGGCAGCTGGAGGGCTTTGCGCGGGTGAACGTGGCCCCCGGGGCCAGCCAGACGGTTTCGTTCCCGGTCAGCCAGCGGAACCTGCAGTACTGGAACACCAGCAGCAACAACTGGGCCACGGCCACGGGGAACTACGGGATCTCGGTCGGTGACTCGGACAGCCACCTGCCGCTGACCGGGACGCTGACCGTGGGGTCGGCGCAGCTCGGGGCGCCGGTGACCGTAACCAGCCCGGGGCCGCAGGAAGGCATCGCCGGGACGGCGGTGTCGGTGCCGGTCACCGCGCACGATTCGGCCAGCGGGCAGACGGTGACGTTCAGCGCGGCCGGGCTCCCGGCCGGGCTGTCGATCTCCAGCGGCGGGACGATCACCGGGACTCCTTCGGCCGCCGGAACGTCCACGGTCACCGTGACCGCGAAGGACGGCAACGGGGCCTCGGCCTCGGCCACGTTCACCTGGACGGTGGCCCCGTCCGGGTCGGGCCTGCTGACCGCGCCGCTGGTCGGCTACCAGGGGCTGTGCCTGGACCTGCCCGGGGAAAGCAACTCGGACAGCACCAAGGTGGAGATCTACACCTGCAACGGCACCGACGGCCAGCAATGGACGGAGGAGGCCAACGGCACCATCCACGCGGATGGCAAATGCCTGGACGTGCAGAGCGGCGGGACCGCCGACGGCGCCCTCGTCCAGCTCTACACCTGCGACGGAACGGGGGCCCAGGTCTGGCACCCGCAGGCCGGGGGTGCCATTGTTAATCCTCAGTCGGGTAAATGCCTCGACGATACGGGCTGGTCAACGACGCCAGGGACCCAGGTTCAGATCTGGGACTGCACCGGCGGCGCCAACCAGTCGTGGAGTCAGCCGTAGAGGACCCCAGAGAGGCTCGTATGGAAGTCGCGCTCACGCCACTGGAATTTGCCCGCCGGACCCGCCGCCTGTACGGGAACCGGACCGGAGTCGTCGACGGCGCCCTGCGGCTGACCTACGAGGAGTTCTTCGCCCGCTGTGACCAGTGGGCGGCGGCGCTGCAGGGGCTGGGCGTGCAGCCCGGGGACCGGGTGGCCACGATCGCGCCGAACACGCACAGCCAGCTGGAGGCGTTCTACGCGGTGCCGGAGATCGGCGGGGTGCTGGTGCCGATCAACTACCGGCTGTCGGCCGACGACTTCGCCTACATCATCGACCACTCCGGCAGCAGCGTGGTCTGCGTGCACCCGGACTACCTGGACGTGGTGGACGGGATCCGCGAGCAGCTCCCGTCGGTCAAGCACTTCGTCTCGTTCGGCGGCCCCCGGGAGGGCTGGGTCGACTACGAGGCCGCGGTGGCGGCGGGCGGCACGCCCGACAAGCCGCCGATCGGCGAGCGTGACCTGCTCACGATCAACTACACCAGCGGCACCACGGCCCGGCCCAAAGGCGTGATGATCACCCACCGCAACGCCTACATGAACACGGTCGGCACGCTGCTGCACCTGCCGATCGGGGTGGGCGAGAAGTACCTGTGGACGCTGCCGATGTTTCACGCCAACGGCTGGACCTACACCTGGACGGTGACCGCGGCCGGCGGCGTGCACATCTGCCTGCCCAAGGTGGAGCCGGGCGCGGTGTTCCGGCTGATCCGGGACGAAGAGGTGACCTGGCTGTCGGCCGCCCCGACGGTGCTGATCTCGCTGGCCAACGCCTCCCCCGAGGTGCGCGGCGAAGTCCGCCCGGGCGTGCACGTGGTCACCGCGGGCGCACCGCCCGCCGCCGCCACCATCGAGCGGCTGGAAAGCGACTTCGGCTGGGAGGTCACGCACGTCTACGGGCTGACCGAGACCGCGCCGTTCATCACCGTGTGCGCACCGCTGCCCGAGCACGAGGGGCTGTCGCCCTCCGACCGGTCCGTGGTCAAGGCCCGGCAGGGGGTGGAGCTGATCAGCTCGGGCGAGCTGCGGGTGGCGACCCCGGACGGCGCCGAGGTCCCCTGGGACGGCGAGACCATCGGCGAGATCACCGTGCAGGGCAACGTGGTCATGAGCGGCTACTACAACGACCCCGAAGCCACCGACAAGGCCATGGGTGACGGCTGGTTCCACTCCGGCGACGCCGCCGTGGTCCATCCTGACGGCTACGTGGAGATCCGCGACCGCATCAAGGACGTCATCATCTCGGGCGGGGAGAACATCTCCTCGATCGAGGTCGAAGGCGTGATCCTGCGCCACCCGGCCGTGAACGAGGCCGCCATCGTGGGGCTGCCGGACGAGCGCTGGGGTGAGACCCCGCACGCGTTCGTGGTCCTGCGGGACGGGGAGCAGACGTCTGCGGAGGAGCTGATCTCGTTCACGCGGGAACGGCTGGCCCACTTCAAGGCCCCGCGCGGGGTGACGTTCGTGGACGAGCTGCCCAAGACCGCGACCGGCAAGATCCAGAAGTTCGTGCTGCGCTCCAACGCGCCGAACCTGAGCCGTCAGTAGCGCCGGCGGTTCGGCCGGGGCTCAGCGCCTGGCTCAGCCGACGGTGAGGACGATCTTGCCGCGGACGCGGCCTTGCTCGCTGGCTTGCTGGGCTTCGGCGACGTCGACCAGGGGGTAGGTCTGGCCGACCCGGAGGGAGAAGCGGCCGGACTCGATCAGGTCGCCGATGCCGGTGAGGATGTAGAGCGCGCGGCCGACATCGCCGCGGCTGAACCGGACGCCGTGCTCCCGGGCGCCGGTGAAGTCGGCGACCGTGATGACGTGGTCGGGGCCGCCGGCCAGGCCGGTCAGCTCGGGGAGGATTCCGTTGCCGGCGGCGTCGAGGGCCAGGTCAACACCGCCGCCGGCGAGCGCGCGGACCCGATCGGCTAGGCCGGCGCCGTAGGCGACGGGCTCGGCGCCCAGGGAGCGCAGGTAGTCGTGGTTGGCCGGGCTGGCGGTGCCGATCACCCGGACGCCGCGTGCCACCGCGAGCTGGACCGCGGCGCTTCCGACGCTGCCGGAGGCGCCGTTGATGAGCAGCGTGCTGCCGCTCTCGACGCCGAGCTGGTCGAGCGCGCGGGCGGCCGTCTCGATGGCGGACGGCAGCGCCGCCGCCCCGGCGAAGTCGAGCGACGGCGGGATCGGCGCGTAGATGGACAGCACCGCCAGCTCGGCCTCGGCTCCCTCGTCGGCGGTGAGCCCGAACACCCGGTCACCGACGGCCACGTCGGTGACGCCTTCGCCGAGCTCGTCGACTACGCCGGCGGCCTCGTGGCCGAGGGTCTGCGGGAGTTCCTGGTCCATCAGGCCCTGGCGCTTCTTCCAGTCGCTGGCGTTGAGGCCGGCCGCGCGCACCACGATCCGGACCTGGCCGGGTCCCGGATGCGGATCGGGCAGATCCACGATCTCGAGGACATCCGGGCCGCCGAACCGGCTGAAGCGGACTGCCTTCATATTCGCTCCGATCTCGCGCAAAGCCGCGTCCTCGCAGTTCGGGTACGTTTTTCCGCAAATGCTGCGGGGAACCGTACCCACATCGGAAAGTACACACGTAGTGCGGAGGCTCGCTCAGCTCCGGGCGAGAGGGCTTGGAACCGTCTGGGGCTCGGGGCGAAGGGAGTCTCGTTAAATATCCGGAATGGCGGTGGCCAGGAACTGGGTGGCGGCCAGTTCGGCGTAGAGGGGGCTGGCGGCCACGAGCTCGGCGTGGGTGCCGGTGGCGAGGACGCGGCCGGCGTCCATCACGATGATGCGGTCGGCCATGGTGACGGTGGACAGGCGGTGGGCGACGACCAGCACGGTGATCTGCTGGGCGACGTCGGTGATGGTGTCGCGGAGGGCGGCCTCGTTGATCGCGTCGAGCTGGGAGGTGGCCTCGTCCAGCAGCAGGAGCCGGGGGCGGCGGAGCAGGGCCCGGGCGATGGCCACCCGCTGACGTTCGCCACCGGACAACCGGGTGCCACGGTGGCCGACCAGCGTGTCCAGCCCATCCGGGAGCCGGTCGGTGAGGTCCCGTAGCCGGGCCACGCCGACCACCTCGTCGACGTCGGCGGGGGTGGCGCCGGGCGCGCCGAACAGCAGGTTCTCGCGCAGGGTGCCGGACAGCACGGGCGCGTCCTGTTCGACGTAACCGATGGCCTCGCGGAGCGGGCCCAGCGGCCAGTCGCGCACGTCGCGCGGGCCGACCAGGACGCGGCCCGCGTCCGGCTCGTAGAACCGCTCGATCAGCGAGAACACCGTGGTCTTACCCGCGCCCGACGGGCCCACGAAGGCGGTCATGCCGCCAGGCGGGACCGTGAAGCTGACGCCCTGGTGGGCGCCGGGCAGCTCGGGGCGGTAGCTGAACCGCACGTCGTCGAACTCGACCGACAGCGGGCCGGTCCCGGGCGACGCCGGGTGCGCGGGCGCGGGCGGCTCGGCCGGGAGCTGGTGGGCCTCCTCGATCCGGGTGACCGCGGCCGCACCCACCTGGTACTGGGTGAAAGCGCTGGTCAGCTGGTTGATCGGTTGCATCAGGAACAGGATGTACATCAGGAAGGCGACCAGCGTGCCGACGCTGATCGCGTGGGTGGCGACCTGGGCGGCGCCGGTCGCCAGCACCCCCAGGAACGCGAACTGGATGGCCAGCTCGGTGACGTTGCCCACCACCGCCTGCCAGAAGTCGGCCCGCAGGCTGGCCCGCCAGGCCTGCCGGGCGGCCTCGTTCACCCGGTCCTGCTCAGCGGCTTCGGCCCCGGCCGCCTTGACCGTCCGGAACGCGCCGAAGATCCGCTCCAGCGTGGCCGACATCGCGCCGACGGCCTCCTGGGACCGGCGCGTGGCCCGGCCGATCCGGGGCAGGACCAGGCTCTCCATGACCGCGATGCAGGCGACCGCGCCCAGCGTGACCAGGAGGAGCAGCAGGTCCACGAGCCCCATCGCCACCAGCGCGGCGACCAGCGTCAGCAGGCCGACGACGCCGGGGACGACCGCGTTGGTGACCGCGTTGCGCAACAGCGTCGTGTCAACCGTGGCCCGGGCCATCAGGTCGCCGGGCTCACTCCGGTCCAGGGCGGCAACCGTGATCCGCAGCAGCCGGGCGGCCAGCCGCCGCCGGGCGGTCAGCGTGATCGTCTCCCCCGTGCGCAGGAGCAGGTAGTTGCCGGCCGAGCCGAGCGCCGCGTCGGCCAGCATCAGCGCGCACAGCGCCGCGATCAGGACGGCCAGCCCGCGATGGTGGGACAGGTGGTCGATCAGGGCCCGGACCACCAGCGGCAGCAGCAGCCCGGTGGCCGCGGTGGCCAGGCTGAGCAGGCCGCCAGCCAGCAGGGCCTTCCAGTGCGGCCGGATGTAGCCGGCCACCACCCGGAGGCTGGCGCGTTCGGCGGGCGGGCGATTGCGGCCCAGCCCGGCTTGGATCGGCATCCCCATACGGCCTCCATCGGCACCCCGACGTGGTCTTCACCGGCCCGGCAGACGCGAGCTTAGGCGCAGTCAGGAACCAGCCGGGCCGGCAGTACCGTGCCCGGCTGCTTTGTCGCTGGTAGCGGATAACGTGGCCGATGTGGCCGCCCGATGGAGTTCTGAACAGGTGCTGGGGCTGGCGCCGGACGGTGGGTCGCGGCGGGCGGCCGAACGGCTGGCGGGCGGGCCGGCCTGGAGCGGCACCGGCAGCGCAGGCGAGCTGATCTGGGGGTTGTGCGCGGGCTCGGGGGCGAAGCCATACCAGGTGGCGGCGGATCTGTCCGGACCCGCGGGGCCGGGGTACAAGTGTTCCTGCCCGTCGCGCAAGTTCCCGTGTAAGCACGCGGTCGGGCTGCTGCTCAGCTGGGCCCGGGGCGGGGTGCCGGAGCAGGCCGGGACGGACAGCGCGCCTGAGTTCGCGCAGGTATGGAAAAAGGGTCGCGAGGCGCGGGCCGTCGGCTCGGCCTCGAAGGACAGAACTCCCCGCGATCCGGCCGCCGCCGCCCGGCGCGCCCAGCAGCGCGCGGACCGGGTCAGCGCCGGGCTGGCCGAGCTCGACACCTGGCTGCGGGACCAGATCCGGGCGGGCCTGAGCGGCGCGGCGGCGGCCGGGTACCAGCACGCGGAGGCGATCGCCGCCCGGATGGTGGACGCGCAGGCGCCGGGGGTGGCGGGGACGCTGCGGCGGCTGTCGCCGATCCCGGTGTCCGGTGACGGCTGGCCGGCCCGTCTGCTGGCCGAATACGCCCAGCTGCACCTGCTGATCCGGGCCTACAGGGCGCTGGGCGAGCTGCCGCCGCCGCTGGCGGCCACGGTCCGGTCGCGGGTCGGGTTCACCACCGGCCGGGAAGAGGTGCTGGCCGGGCCCGCGGTCACCGACCACTGGCTGGTGCTCGGCCGCCGGGACCTGCTGGACGCGGCGGTGCCGGCCCGGCGGGTCTGGCTGCGCGGGCGGGCCAGCGGCCGGTTCGCGCTGCTGCTGTCGTTCGCGCCCGGCGGGGTGTTTGGCGGGGGCGGGTTTGGCGGCGGGTTTGGCGGGGGCGGGGAGTTCGGCGGTAATCCGGACGCCGGCCTCGTGCCGGGTAGCCAGCTGCACGCTGACCTGCACTTCTACCCGGGCCAGCCGGCCATGCGGGCGGTGGTGGGAGCCCGGCACGGCGAGCCGGCGGCGGCCGGGCAGCCGGACGAGACCGACGACGTGGCCGGGCTGCTGGACCGATGGTCGGCGGCGCTCGGTCAGGACCCCTGGCTGACCGAGTGGCCGGTGGTGCTGGCCGGGATTCCGGTCCCGGACGAGGGCCGCTGGCGGTTCGCGGACGGTTCCGGCCGGGCGGTGCCGCTGCTCGGCGCCGAACCGGCCTGGCCGCTGCTGGCGGTGTCGGGCGGTTACCCGGTGGCGGTGGCGGGCGAATGGAGCCCGGCCGGGCTGACCCCGCTGACCGTCTGGCACGGGGACCGGGCGGTGTTGCTGTGAGCGAGCCCGAAGGGCGCGAGGCGGGCGAGCTGGCGTGGCCCGACCTGGTGGACGCGGCCACGGTGGGGCTGAACCGGCGGCCGCTGCGGCGGACCGCGCTGGCCGGACCGGCCGGGGCGTACGGTGACGCGCTGGACGGCGGCGATCCGGCGGTGACGGTGCTGGACGCGGCCGCCCTGCTGGCGGCGGCCCGGCGGGCTGGGCTGGCGGTCGCGGAGGGAGTCCAGGGGCCGGCCGCGGCGGAGCCGGATACCGGGCCGGAGCTGTCCCGGCGCGCAGCGAGCGTGCTGCGGCGGACGATGGCGGCCGAGCCCGGCGTGCTGGCCGACCTGCTGGCCGCGGCCGGGCGGCGGGGCTACCGGGTACCCGCCCCGATGCTGCCGGACCTGCTCGACCTGGGCGTGCGGGACGCGTCGCTGCGGTCGGCGGTGGCCGGGGTGCTCGGGTCACGGGGACGCTGGCTGGCCGGGTACCGGGCGGACTGGCAGCGGGTGGCCGCCGCCGGGGTGGGCACGGCCGGGGTGGGCACGGCCGGGATGGCCGCGGGGCCGGACGGCCCGGCCTGGGAGCCGGCGGTGTGGGAGACCGGGCGGCCGGCCGAGCGCGTCGGGTACCTGGCCCAGTTGCGGGCCCGGGACGCGGCGGCCGCCCGTGACCTGCTGGCGGCGGGCTGGGCGCGGGAGACCGGGGACGACCGGGCCGTCCTGCTGGGCATGCTGGCCGCCGGGCTGGGCCCGGACGACGAGGACTTCCTGAACGCGGCGCTGGTGGACCGCAAGGGCGCGGTGCGGGACGAGGCGGCCCGGTTGCTGAACCGGCTGCCGGGGTCGGCGTTCAGCCGTCAGGTGGCCGACCGCGCGAGGGTCGCACTCCGGCTGGAACGGCACGCGCTGCGGCGCCGGCTGATGGCTGAGCCACTGGACGAGGTGACGCTGGGCCAGGTGGTAGCGGGGCCGATGCTGGCGATGTGGGAAGAGCTTTTCGGGCTGACGCCGGAGCAGATCCTGGGGCTGCCGGTCGAGGGGGCGGCGGCCGCCGCGGTGCAGGCGGGGTGGCGAGCGGCGGCGATCCGGGAGGGCAACACGGTTTGGGCGGAGGCGTTGCTGGCCGGCGGGGCTGGCGTGCCGGCGGGGTGGCGGGATCCGGCGGAGTGGCGGCGGCCGGCCGGGTGGCCGGAGGACGCGGAGCTGGCCGCGATACTGACCCCGCAGGCCCGGACCGCCCGCGGTGTCGCCCTGCTGACCGAGGTGGCCACCGGCCGGGTCGCGCTCACCGGCGCGGCCGGGAACGCGGCCCTGACCGAGGTGGCTGGTTACCCCGGTCCGTGGCCGGACGAGCTGGCGTCCGTGCTGCTGGCGGTGCTGCGGCGGGGCCTGGCGGCTGGGCCGGGGCGCTGGTCCGGGCCGCTGCTGGCCGCGGCCGCCCGGAACCTGCCGGTGACCCGGCCGCCCGACTACGCGGCGGCGCTGACCGAGCTGGCCGACGGCAGCCCACCGATCTGGTCGGCGCCGCTGCGCCGGGCCGCCGGGGCCGTCGCGGCCCGCCGTACGTTTCTGGAGGAGATCCGTTGACCATCACCCCGGCCGCCGACGCCACCCTGCTGCGCCCGCACGCCGAGCAGGCCTACGCGCGGGAACTGGCCGCGCTGGCGGCCGCCGACGACCGGCCCCGGCCGCCCTCGTGGCGGATGTCACCGCAGGCCGTGGTCACCTACCTGCTCGGCGGCGAGCTGGCCGACGGCACCGTGATCAGCCCCAAGTACGTGGGCCCGCGGCGGCTGATCGAGGTCGCGGTGGCCACGCTGGCCACCGACCGCGCGCTGCTGCTGCTGGGCGTGCCCGGCACGGCCAAGACCTGGGTGTCGGAGCACCTCGCGGCCGCCGTCTCGGGCGACTCCACGCTGCTGGTCCAGGGCACCTCGGGCACCCCCGAGGAGGCCATCCGCTACGGCTGGAACTACGCCCGGCTGCTGGCCGAGGGACCGACCCAGGGCGCGCTGGTCCCCTCGCCGGTGATGACCGCGATGGCCAGCGGCCGGATCGCCCGGGTCGAGGAGCTGACCCGGATCCCGTCGGACGTGCAGGACGCGCTGATCACGATCCTGTCGGAGAAGACGCTGCCCGTCCCCGAGCTGGGCATCGAGGTGCAGGCGGCCCGGGGCTTCTCGGTCATCGCCACCGCCAACGACCGCGACCGGGGCGTGAACGACCTGTCCTCGGCGCTGCGGCGGCGGTTCAACACGGTCGTGCTGCCGCTGCCCGCCAGCGAGGACGACGAGGTCGGCATCGTGGCGCGCCGGGTCGCGGAGCTGGGCCGCTCGCTGGAGCTGCCGGAGCTGCCGTCCGCGCTGGAGGAGATCCGGCGGGTGGTCACGGTCTTCCGCGAGCTGCGGTCGGGGGTCACGGCGGACGGGCGGACCACGCTGAAGTCCCCGACCGGGACCATGTCCCCGGCCGAGGCGATCTCGGTGGTGACCGGCGGCATCGCGCTGGCGGCGCACTTCGGCGACGGGGTGCTGCGCCCGGCCGATGTGGCGGCCGGGATCATCGGCACCGTGATCAAGGACCCGGTCACCGACGCGACCGTATGGGGTGAGTACCTGGAGACGGTGGTGCGGGAGCGGCGCGGCTGGAGCGACTTCTACCGGGCCTGCCGGGAGGTGAGCGGGTGACGCTGGCTCCACCGGAGACCAGGGCCGCCCGGGCCCAGGCCGCGGCCGACCGGGTGGCGGTGCTCGGCATTCGGCACCACGGGCCGGGGTCGGCCCGGTCGGTGCTGGCCGAGCTGGACCGGGTGCAGCCGTCGGTGGTGCTGATCGAGGGGCCGGCCGACGCCGGGCCGGTGCTGCCGCTGGCCACCGAACCGGGCATGGAGCCACCGGTGGCGCTGCTGGCCTACGCGCCGGACGCGCCCCGGGTGTCGGCGTTCTGGCCGTTCGCTGTCTTCTCGCCGGAGTGGCAGGCGCTGACCTGGGCCGCCCGGCACGGGGTCCCGGCCCGGTTCTGCGACCTGCCAGCCGCGGTCATGCTGGCCACGCCGCCCAGCCGGGAAGACCGGCCGCCGGGCCCCGGGGAGCCCACGGCCGGTAAGGCGGCCGAGCTGCGGGAGGATCCGCTGGCCCGGCTGGCCGCCGCGGCCGGGTACGACGACCCGGAACGCTGGTGGGATGACCTGGTGGAGTCCCGGCTGGACGGCCAGTCGCCGTTCGCGGCGCTGACCGAGGCCATGGCCGAGCTGCGCGACGCCACCCCCGACGGGCCGGACGAGGAGGAGGAACAGCGCCGCGAGGCGCACATGCGGCAGGCGCTGCGGGCCGCGCTGAAGGAGACCGACGGCCCGGTCGCGGTGGTGTGCGGGGCCTGGCACGCTCCGGCGCTGGCCGGCCAGCTGCCGCCCGCGTCCGGGGACGCGTCGCTGCTGCGGGGCATGCGCAAGCGCCGGGTCAGCCTGGCCTGGGTGCCGTGGACGCACTCCCGGCTGGCCGCCGCGTCCGGGTACGGGGCCGGGATCACCTCCCCCGGCTGGTACCACCACCTGTTCACCACCCCCGAGCAGACCGTGCCGCGGTGGCTGGTCAAGGTGGCCGGGGTGCTGCGCGGCCACGACCTGCCGGTGTCGTCCGCGCACGTCATCGAGGCGGTCCGGCTGGCCGACGCGCTGGCCGCGCTGCGCGGGCGACCGCTGCCGGGGCTGGCCGAGGTCAGCGAGGCGACCAAGGCGGTGCTGTGCGAGGGCGACGAGGTGGCGACCACGTTCGTCACCCACGACCTGGTGGTCGGCGAGGTGCTGGGCCAGGTGCCGGACTCGGCACCGCTGGTGCCGCTCGAGGCTGACCTGCGCGCCCAGGCCCGGACGCTGAAGCTGAAGATCAGCCCGGACGAGAAGTCGCTGGTCCTGGACCTGCGCAAGGACACCGACCGGGCCCGGTCGGTGCTGCTGCACCGGCTGACCGCGCTCGGCGTGGGCTGGGCGCTGGCCGCGGCCGACCAGGTGCGCGGCACCGGCACGTTCCGGGAGACCTGGACGCTGTGCTGGCGCCCGGAGCTGGCCGTGGCGATCATCGACGCCGCGCTGTGGGGCACGACGGTCGGCACCGCCGCGACCGCCAAGCTCATCGACACCGCGCAGACCGCGACCACGCTGAGCACCGTCACCGCCGCGACCGAGCGCGCCCTGCTGGCCGACCTGCCGGACGCGCTCGGCCCGGCCCTGCGGGCGCTGGATGCCAAGGCCGCCGCCGACGCCGACGTCACCCACCTGATGGCGGCGCTGCCGGCCCTGGTCCGCGCGGTCCGCTACGGAGACGTGCGCGGGACCGGCAGCAACGCGCTGGCCGCGGTGGCGGACGGGCTGACGGCCCGGATCTGCGCCGGGCTCCCGGCCGCGGTGACCAGCCTGGCCGACGACGCGGCGGCCCGGATCCGGGACGCGGTCGACCAGACCCACGCCGCGCTCGAACTGCACGCCCAGCACGAGCGCGGCCAAGCCGCCCGGGACCGCTGGATCGCTGCCCTGACCGGACTGGCGGACCGGCGTGACCTGCACGGACTGCTGGCCGGGCGGGTGGTCCGGCTGCTCACCGACGCGGGTGTGCTGGCCCGGGCGGAGGCGGCCCGGCGGTTCGCGGCGCACCTGTCGGTCGGAGTGCCGGCCGCGGGCAAGGCCGCCTGGGCGGAGGGCTTCCTGGCCGGTGGGGGCCTGCTGCTGGTGCACGACCGGGACCTGCTCGCCATCCTCGACGGCTGGGTGGCCGGACTGGACGGGCAGGACTTCATGGACGTGCTGCCGCTGCTGCGGCGGACGTTCGGCGGGTTCGCGCCGGCCGAGCGGGCCAACATCGCGGGCGCGGTGCGGCAGCTGGGCGGCCGTGGTTCCGGCCCGGCCCGGGTGGAGGAGCCGGTGGACGCGGCCCGGGCGGCTCCGGTGCTGGCCACGGTGGCGGCCATCTTGCGGGCCGGCCGGGAGCGGACCGACCGGGAGCGGGTCGACCAGGGGCGGACTGACCGGGAGCGGGGGGCGCCGTGAGCGACGAGGAGCGGGAAACACTGCGGCGGTGGCGGCTACTGCTGGGCGACGCCGCCGAGGGCCAGCTCGGCTCCGGCCTGAGCGAGGAAGACCGGGCGGCCGACGCGGCCCTGGCCGCCTTGTACGAGGCCGGCCAGGGCGGCGGGATGCCGGGCGGAGGCCGGGGCCCGAGCCGGCCGGCGCCGCGTTCGGCCGGGCTGGGGGCGTCCGCGCCGGCGGTGGCCCGCTGGCTCGGCGACATCCGCAGCTACTTCCCCTCCAGCGTGGTCCAGGTCATGCAGCGGGACGCGATCGACCGGCTCAACCTGCGGCAACTGTTGCTGGAGCCGGAGCTGCTGGCCTCGATCGAGCCGGACGTGCACCTGGTCGGGACCCTGCTCAGCCTGAACAAGGTGATGCCGGAGACCACCAAGGCCACCGCCCGCGAGGTGGTGGCCCAGGTAGTGGCGGACGTGGAACGGCGGATCGCGCAGCGCACCCGGTCGGCGGTCGCGGGCGCGCTGAACCGGGCCGCCCGGTCCCGGCGGCCCAAGCTGCGGGACATCGACTGGAACCGCACGATCGGCGCGAACCTGGCCCATTACCTGCCCGAGTACCGGACCGTGGTGCCGGAACGGCTGATTGGCTACGGGCGCCGCCAGCAGGTGGTGGCCCGGGACGTGGTGCTGGCCGTCGACCAGTCCGGGTCGATGGCCTCGTCGGTGGTCTACGCGTCGGTGTTCGGCGCGGTCCTGGCCTCGATCCGGGCGCTGAACACGTCCCTGGTGGTGTTCGACACCGCGGTGGTCGACCTCACCAGCCAGCTGGCCGACCCGGTGGAGGTGCTGTTCGGCACCCAGCTCGGCGGCGGCACCGACATCAACAAGGCGATCGCCTACTGCCAGACTCTGATCGCCCGGCCCCGGGACTCGATCTTCGTGCTCGTCTCGGACCTGATCGAGGGCGGCGTCCGGGAGCAGATGCTGGCCCGGATCGCGGCCCTGACCAGCGCGGGCGTCCAGGTGGTGGTGCTGCTGGCGCTGTCCGACGACGGCGCCCCCGTGTTCGACCGGGAGAACGCGGCCGCGCTGGCGGGGCTGGGGGTGCCGGCCTTCGCCTGCACCCCCGACGAGTTCCCCGGCCTGCTGGCCGTGGCCATCGACGGCGGGGACGTCGCCGCCTGGGCCCACCGCACCGACCTGTCCCGCCGCTGAGGGCTGTCCCGCCGCTGAGGCTTCCCTCGAGGGAGGAGTGTGGGACTCGTGTGACCTGCGGGCTGGATGGGGCGCAGCTTGCGCGCGGGTGGCCGGGCTGGGCCGTCCCGTCGCCGGCGTCCGCCAGGGGACTATGCGCGAGGCTCTTGAGGTGTGGGGCTGGCCGAGCCCGGACGAGGAAGGGCAAAGGTAACTTTGCCCTTCCTCTAGCACGCGCAAGGTTACCTTTGCCCGTGTTGGGTGGCCCCGTCGGCCGCTGCCCTTCGCACCGCGGCCGCCTCACTGGCCCCTTCCGCGTGCGCTGTCCCACCAGCCTCGGATTCGAAAAGCCTGAAAGGGGGTCGAAGGTAACTTTGGTGCCCCTCCTGGGGGCAAAGTTACCTTTCACCGCCCTAGGGCACGAGGCTGCGGCCGCCGGGGCTCAGGTGGCCCGGAACCCGCCGTCCACCGGCAGCGTCTGCGCGGTCATGAACGCCGACGCTTCATTGGCCAGGAGGATCGCCGTGCCTTATCAAGCGTGGCGCACCCTGGTGGTCATCGCGGCTGGCGGTGCGCAGTTTTCAGTGGTGGCGCGGCCGGGTCAGCCGGATGCCCAATGCGACGATGAAGCATCCGATCATCGTCCCGGCCGTGGTGCCCAAGATGGCGCTGGGGTTGAGATGCCCGCGCAGGAGCCACCCGATGATGATGACGGTCACGGTGGCCGACGCACCGACGGCACAGGCCATGATGAGGGCGTATTGCCAGGGGTGGCGCTGGTCCAGCCAGGTGTTCACGGACCGCAGGGTGCTGGTGCGTGCGGAGGGGGCCACCCGCGGCTTGTTCCCTCAGCCGCGGGAGCCATGCGTGGGGAAGGGGTCGCTTCCCGGGCGCGGCGGGTCGCACCGCGTCGGGCTGGCGGCAGCGTGACGGCTGGATCAGCCGGTTCATCCAGGCCGCCCAGCCGCTCGCTACCGGGTGGTGCTGCCCCGCGGCGCGGGGATCTCGCCCGACCCGCGCGGGATGAGGCTGACGGGCACGATGCGCGTCTGCACGTCCGAGATGTCGCCGTCGATCCGGCGGAAGAGGATCTTTGCGGCCAGCGTGCCGATCCGCGCGACGTCCTGCGCGATCACGGTGACCGGCGGATCCAGGATGTCGGCCAGCGGCACGTCGTCGAAGCCGACCAGGGCCGTACGGTGCTGGACGCCACCCGTCCGCAAGGCCCGGACCGTGCCCACGGTGATCAGGTTCTGGCTGCTGAAGATGGCCGACGGGGACTCGGGCCCGCGGAGTATGCGGGCCACGGCCGCCTCGGCCGCCTCGGCGGTGTGCAGGTCGTGGACGACGAGGGACGGGTCTTCGGGCAGCCCGGCCGAGTCCAGGGTGTCGCGGTAGCCGGCGTACCGCTGCTGGGCGGTCGCGATCGAGGTGAGGTCGCCGAGAAAGGCGATCCGCCGGTGACCGTGATCGATCAGGTGCCGGACGGCCATGATGGCGCCGTTCCGGTCGTCGGCCAGCACACTGTCGGCGGGTAGCAGCGCGGGCGGCCGGTCCACGAAGACCACGGCCACGCCCATGTCCTGCTCATCACGCAGATAGCTCTGGTCGCGTCCGGCCGGCGCGATGATCAGGCCATCGACCCGCCGCGCGACCAGGCTGGCGGCCAGCTCGCGCTCTCGTCCCGGATCTTCGTCCAGGCTGCCGGCCAGCAGGCCCACGCCACGTTCACGGGCCACGTCCTCTACCGCGCGATAAATGGCGGAGGAGTAGGGATTGCCGACGTCCTCCAGCATGAGGCCGATCATGAACGACCGGCGGTCTCCGCGCCGGAGATTGCTGGCGGTCAGGTTGTGCCGGTAGTTGAGCTGCGCGAGGGCCCGGCGCACCCGGGCCGCCATCTCGGCATCCACCGTCGGCGCACCGTTGACGACGCGAGAGACCGTCTTCAGGCTCACGCCGGCCAGCGCCGCGACATCCCGCATCGTCGCCCGCCCGGGAGGTGCAGCCGGCGCCGCCAGGGGTGCCAACAGCGGCATCGCGGGAACGTCGCCGGGTTCTGAGGTCATGAGACAACGATATCCCGTTACTTTCCGAATTTGCGGGTAGGGACCATTCGTCCCGTCAACGGTCGCTGGCTTCGTGAGCAAAATGCCTCATCCAAGAGCATATTTGCCGCTCTGGTTACCCGTGCGCACGACTCTTGACACGTATGTCTAAACCTGTTTACGTATGGGACAACGTTTACCCGCACGGGTCTGAGCCTTTAACTTTCCACGTTTCGAAGGGACCTAAGCCATGCGCATTCTGAGACGAAGAATTTCCGGGGCGGCCCCCCGATGGATCGGTTCGGCGGCACTCGTTGCCGCCACCGCGGTCACCCTGGCGGCGTGCGGTGGCGGCAACGCGGCGACCGGTTCCGGTTCGAGCAACAGCGGCACGACCAAGGTCAGCGGAACGGTAAAGGTCGCGCTGATCCTGAAGGACTTCACGAACCCGTACTTCATCTCGATGGAGAACAGCGCCAAGGCCGACGCGGCCAAGCTCGGCGTGAAGCTGACGGTCTCGGCTGGCTCCAGCGACGGCGACACCACCACCCAGATCACGGCGATCGACAATGCGATCTCGGCGGGCGACGCCGGCATCATCATCACCCCGAACGGCAACGCCGTGAACCCAGCGCTGGACCAGGCGAAATCACACAAGCTGCTGGTGATCGCGCTGGATACGGTGCCGACACCGCCGAGTACCGCGGACCTGACGTACGCGACCAACAACTTCACGGCGGGCCAGCTGATCGGCCAGTACGGCGCCAAGGCGCTGAACGGCAAGGCCGCCGACATCGCCATGCTCGACCTGTCCAACACTCAGGTGGTCTCGGTGGACACGAGCCGGGACCACGGCTTCCTCACCGGCATGGGCATCCCGGTCGGCAATCAGAACATCAACGGCGGCGAGCCCAAGTCCGGCAGCTACAAGGGCCAGCTGGGCGGCAGCGGCACCTACAAGATCGCCTGCCAGCTGCCCACCGCGGGCGCGGTGGACGGTGGCCAGACCGCCATGGAGCAGTGCCTGTCCAAGGACCCGAACATCAACGTGGTCTACGCGATCAACGAGCCGGCCGCGGAAGGCGCGGGCGCGGCGCTCAAGGCCGCCCACAAGACCGGTGTCCTGGTGCTGGCGATCGACGGCGGCTGCGCCGACATCCCCTACCTGAAGAGCGGTGAAATGACGGCCACCTCCGGCCAGTTCCCCGGCAAGATGGCCGCTCTGGGCGTGACCGCGATCAACACCCTGGCCAAGACCGGCAAGAAGCCGTCGGCCACGCCCGGTCTCGGTTTCTTCAACACCGGGACCGCGCTGTACACGGACAGCCCGATCGCCGGGGTGAAGAGCATCACCACCACGCAGGAAGCCAACGTCTGCTGGAAGGCCTGATCCCCAGGTATGCCGTGCGCCCGGGCGGGAGCCAGTCCCCCGCCCGGCGCGCCGATGGCACCTTCACAACCCTGCCCGGCAATCACAAGGGAACGGCAATCGGACCATGACTGCAGTCATCGAGCCAACGGGCCAGGTGCGCGAAAGCGAGACACCTGGCGCGCGCCTTCAGCACACGCTGCACCGACATCCGGCCATCGGCCCGGCGAGTGTACTCGTCGCGTCGGTCATCGCCTTCTCCATCGCCAACCCGCGCTTCCTGAACTCAACCAACCTGTCCCTGCTCGTCCAGCAGGTCGCCGTCCTGGCCACGCTGGCCATCGGCCAGACCATGATCATCCTGACGGCGGGGATCGACCTGTCGGTCGGCGCGGCGGCGATCCTGGCCCAGATGGTGATGGCCCAGACCGCCGCCAACAACGGCGTACCGGGCGTGCTGGCCATCCTGCTCGGCATCCTCGTCGGGGCGCTGACCGGCCTGCTCAACGGGTTCCTGGTCACCAAAATCAAGCTGCCGCCGTTCATCGTGACGCTGGGCACGCTGAGCATCTACACCTCGATCGGGCTGCGGTACTCCAACGGCCAGTCGGTCTACGCCAAGTCGATGCCGAGCGCCCTGATCTGGACCGGCAACTACGTCAACATCGGCCCCTACCAGCTGACCACCGGCGTGATCTTGATGCTGGTGCTGTTCGCGGTGACCAGTTACGCGCTCACCCGGACCGCCTGGGGCCGGCACGTCTACTCCACCGGGGATGACGCCGAGGCCGCCCGCCTCTCGGGCATCAAGACCGGCCGGGTCCTGCTGAGTGTGTACCTGGCCGCGGGGGTGATCTTCGGGCTGGCGGCCTGGATCCTCATCGGCCGGGTCGGCGTGGCCAACACCAACAACCTGACCAACGCCAACCTGGACAGCATCACCGCTGTCGTGATCGGCGGTACCAGCCTGTTCGGCGGCCGTGGCGCCGTCCTCGGCACGCTGTTCGGCGCGCTGATCGTCCAGACCTTCCAGAGCGGCATCTCGCTGGCCGGGGTCAACAGCCTGTACCAGGTACTGGCCGAGGGCATCCTGGTCATCGTGGCCGTCGCCCTCGACCAGTGGATCAGGAGGGTACGCCGATGAGCACGGACGTGGATGCGGCCAGCCGCAACGAGGGGCGGGCAGCCAGACCGACGATGTCGGGGACACCGACGCTGGAGGCCAGGAACCTGGTCAAGACGTTCGGGCACGTCGTGGGCCTGGCCAACGTCAGCCTCAAGCTGTACCCGGGTGAGGTGCTGGCGATCATCGGCGACAACGGCGCGGGCAAGTCGACGCTGATCAAGTGCCTGTCCGGCGCGCTGACGCCCGATGAGGGCGAGATCCTGGTGGACGGGGCGCCGGTCGTCTTCAAGAGCCCGGTGGACGCCCGGCTGGCCGGCATCGAGACGGTGTTCCAGACCCTCGCGGTCGCTCCCGCGCTGGACATCGCCAGCAACCTCTATCTCGGGCGGGAGAAGCGCACCAAGGGCCCAGTCGGGAAGATCTTCCGCATGCTCGACACCCGGGGCATGCGGGAAGCGGCCAAGAACCAGCTATCCGACCTGGGCATCGGCACCATCCAGGACATCACGCAGAAGGTCGAGACCCTGTCCGGTGGCCAGCGCCAGGCCGTGGCGGTCGCCCGGGCCGCCGCGTTCGGCTCGAAGGTCGTCATCCTCGACGAGCCGACCGCCGCGCTCGGCGTCCGTGAGTCCGCGCAGGTACTGGCCCTGGTCAAACGGCTGCGGGACCGGGGTATGCCGGTCATCCTGATCAGCCACAACATGCCGCAGGTGTTCGAGGTGGCGGACCGGATCCACATCCAGCGCCTCGGCCGGTGCGCCGGCGTCATCACGCCGCGGAGCCACACGATGGAGGAGGCCGTGGCCATCATGACCGGGGCCACGACCTTGGACGAGACGTCTGGGCGCGCGGACGGAGCGGCCGGGGACGAAGGGCCTGAGGGAGACGAGGCCGGGGCCAGCCAGGACGGCCACGGCGGGTAACCGATTGCCGCTCGTGAGCTCCCCGGCCGGGCAGGGTGGGCCGGCCGGGGGCTCAGCCCGTTCGGACCTTTCGGGTCACGGCTCGCATGAGCTGGCCCGCGACCTCAGGGATGAAACTGCTCCTGGAGGCTGGTGATCGCGGACAGCGGGCCGCCGATCAGGAAGATCTTGGTGTCGTCGTCGGTCTTGAGGTAGGCCGCCAGCTGGCTGGCCTTGAGCGGCTCGGGCGCCATCTTCGAGGTCGGGAAGACCGAGACCGACACGGTTGGGACCGTGTGGACGGTCTCGGTGGCGGTGACGGTGTTCCAGTGGAAGTCGTCCGGGCCGCCGCAGATCAGCTTGGCGTTCTGGCCGGTGATGGTGAGTGCGCCGCTGGCGGCCGACTGCACCTTGGTGATGTAGATGTAGGCGTCGTGGGCCGCGCGGTAGGCGCAGCTCTGGGTGGCGGCGTTGGTGCCGCCCGGGTTGACCGTCATGGTGGGACTCACCGCGGCGGTCGGAGTGGGTTCGGCCGGGGCGCTGGCCGAGGGCGTCGACGGGGCGATGCTGGGCGCCGCGGCCGACGAGGACACGCCGGTCCCGGTGCTCGCGCTGGCCGACGAGCTGGCGGCCGGCTGCGCGGAGCCGCAGGCACTGACCAGCAGCGTCCCGGCGATGACGGAGGCCCCGGCGAGCCAGCGCTCGCGCGCTGACCATACGACGAATATCCGTTGCATGCGGTGATCCTAGAGACCCCGGCCGGTGCGGAACCGGCGTTCGGCCCGACTGGGGTCAGCGGTCGGCCGCGGCCCGCGACCGCATCCAGCCGCGCGGCAGAAGAAAGGCCATGACCAGGCTGGAGACGGCGGCGACGATGAGGATGACGCAACCCGGCCCGCTCAGGTTGACGGGATCACGGCCCTCGCTGACCATGATCAGCGCCGTTCCCACGGCCGCCAGCGCCGCGGTGATCAGCCCGGTGATGGTCACCGCGTCCCGCGCCCGCCGCAGGACGGCGACGCCGCAGCCCACGGCGGCGATCACGTAGGCGATGGTCCCGCCGAAGAACGTGCCGTCCAGGGCGGCGGAGGAGCCGTCGGAACTGGGCGAGTAGTAGTCCGTCTGCAGATGGAACAGCATCAGCGGCAGCACCGCGAAGTAGACCGAGCTGAGCAGGTGCAGGACGGTGGTCGGCCAGCGAAGCGGCATCTCGAAGGCGGCGATCACCAGGCCCGCGACCGCGAGGACGAGCACGATCCACCAGTACGCCGCGTACGCCGAGACCTCGCTGTACTGGGTCGCGTCCTGCAGCCTGAGCAGGAGCGACGTGATCACCAGGAGCACGGCCATGATGACGGCGCCCGCGGCCCGGACCGGCGGCCGATCGGGCCCGCGCCGCCACCGCCCGAGCCGGTCGCCGACGGCGCGGCGGCGGGAGGGGTGGGCGGTATCGGCTACGGCCGGGGTGGGCGCCTCGGTGACGGCGGCTGCGGCCGCGGGGACCAGCTCCGGGGCGGGCGTGGTGTCTGGGGCGGGCGTGGGCACTGGGGCTGGGATGGTGGTCGGGGCTGGGGTGGTGGTCGGGGCTTGGGTGAGTTTTGTGACTGGTGTGGTGGGGGTGTCGGCCGCTCGGAGTCTGGAGTGGGTGGGAGTTTGACGGGGGGTGCTGGCGGGGGTGGGGCCGGGGCCGTCACGACGTCAAGGGATACGGGGAGGGTGGCGCGGCCGGTGGGGCCTTGATTTCTATGGTGGCTTCACGGTGGCCGGGGTGGGTGGTGTCGGCGATTACCTCGAAGCCGTCCGGGGTGAGGGTGCAGCGGATCCAGTCCTGGGAGGGGCGCAGGGTGCAGGCCCGGGCGATCGGCGGGCCGGTCAGGCGGACCGGCTGGGCCGGGACCGGGGTGCCCTCCTCGGCCTGGCCAAAGGTCAGGTGGTCGGGGTGGGGACGCACGGCCGCGTCGGCGATGGCGGCGGCGGCGGCCGGCTCGGCGACGTAGCGGATGTCGTTGAGCAGGGCGTTCAGGGCGGTGTAGGCACCTGCCGCGGCGGCCAGGTTGTCGCGTTCAGCCGGGCCTGGAGCTCACTGACCGCGCCCAACCGGGTGTACATGTTCTGGTCGGTCATGGCTGCCTGCAGATCGGCGGGCAGCGGCGCCGCCTTGATGCGCCGGCGCTGGCTGCGGGCCAGGTAGAGCTCCCCCTGCATGTCGACCTGGCGGCTGGCGGTCTGGTTCGGGTTACGGTCGCGGACCGCGTCGAAGACGTACTCGTAGAGCTCGTTCAGCGACACCCAGCCGTCCTCATCGCGGTCGGCCTCACCGCTGGCCAGGCCCTCGGTCAGCGCGGCGGTGAACAGCGACGGCCGCCGGGACTGGCCGTCGGTGAGCTGATCACCCTCGAACGCGTACTCCATGGCGGTGGAGGCGGTGATCACCGCCCGCCCGCGGCCGCCGCCGGTCCGGTCGGCCGGGAAGCTGTCCAGCACGTTGACGTCGCCGGCCGCCCGGACCGTGACTCCCTGGGCGAACGCGCCGCCGTAGCAGCAGTCCAGCAGCAGCACGATGCTCCGGGACCGGCTGGCGCGCATGCAGCGCTGCACGAAATCGGCGGACACCGCGGTCGAGCCGAGCCGGTTGGGCCGGGTGTTCGCGGCCGCGAAAAACAATTCACCGGAATCGCTTTTCAGCCCGTGACAGGAAAAGTGCAGCAGCAGCACATCGTCCGGGCGGCTTTCCGACAATAGGTCCTCGACCCGGGCCTGGACGACGTGCGAGGGCTCATTGCGCACCACCTGCACGTCGAAATCACCAATCTGCGGATCGCCGAGTACGCCGGCCAGCGCCTCGGCGTCGGCGGCGGGGGCGACCAGATTGCTCAAGCCCTCCTGCTCGTACTGGTCGCTGGCGACGATCAGCGCCTTGCGCTGGCCGCTCATCGGTCAGTCCTGGCCCGGCCCGGAGTGCCGGCTGACGAACAGCGACACCAGCCGTTCCTGGTCGGCCGCGGACGCCTGCGACAGCTCGAGGGCGTCGCCGTCCAGCTCCAGCCGCACGGTCCGGCGGGTCCCGTTGCCCCGGCCGGCCCAGGCGGTGACGGCGGCCACCACCGACCGCAACCCGTCGGCGGACTGCCCGAGCATGACCAGCAGCCCGCTGATCTCGGCGGCACCGAACGCGCGGCTGCCCGGCGGTGGCTCATGACCGGCGAGCGCGGAGACGTCATCGACGTCCAATTGGCGGAGCTCGGAGCGCAGATAGCCGGTCAGCTCGGCCAGCCGGGCGCTGTCGGCGTCGTCCTCGGACAGATGTATGCGCAACTCGCCGCTCATGTCCCCCGCCTCTGCCCCGCCCGGTGTAACAGACAGAATGCACCGGCAGCGGCGGTCCGGCAATGCGCAATAGCCGGTTATCGCGCCTTAATCCGTGCGCGCTATACGGAGACAGCCCGCAGCTTGTAGCGACGCGGACGAATGCGAACGTTTTCAGGTTTTTCCTGGTCAATAAAAACTATTACATCGCTGCTGGTCAGGACCGTTCAGAGCAGGGCGGCGTCGAGCCGATCGGCGCGGGCGGCCAGGTCGCCGATCTCCAGCGGCTCGGCCAGGCCGGGGTCGATGGCGGCGACGGCTTCGCGGACGGTGTCGGTGAAGTGGACGGTGCCGTCGGGGTCGATCTTTTCCACGCCGTCGGCCAGGGCCTGCTGCTGGTTGAAGCGGACGGCCTGCTCCTCGGTCAGACCGGGCGGCAGGTCCAGGGTGACCTCGCCCTGGTCGATCCGCACCGGGTAACCGCCGGGCAGGCCGTGCGGGGACGGCGTGGACCAGCGCAGTGGCGCCGCCCCGGCCAGCAGCGCGTGCAGCACCGGGATCGACGAGGCGGCGGTCGCGAAGTTGGACCGCTGCGGGTCCGGGGCCAGCGGCGGCGCCTGGTAGGCCAGGGTGTCGTCGAGGATCCCATCTTCCCCGACGTAGACCCGCGGGCGGGCGGCCGGGTCGTCGGGCAGCCGGGACTGCCGTACGCCATTGAGCTGGGAGTGGTGGGCGAGGACGCGAAGCAGCGGGAGCTCGGCCTCCGGGTTATGCGCGCGCAGCACCGACCGGGCCCGGAGGAGGATCATGGCCACGTTGCCGAGCCCGACGGTGGGCGCCAGGCCCAGCCGGGCCAGCACCGGGCCGGTCACGTCGGGGAACGACACGTTCGCGACCGGGCCCTCCCAGCCGGCGTCGGTGACCGCCTGCATGACCGCCATCGGGACCGGCAAGTTGTACGGCAGCCGCAGCGCGAACCCGGCGGCGCCGATGGCCCGGGCCGCCTCGTCGTCCCGGCCGGCCAGCGCGTACGGGCCGCGACCGGACGCCGACAGCACGATCAGGGCCGGATCGGCCTTGAAGATCAGCTTGGCCACCTCGCCGGGCTGCCGCGCGTCGGCCGCGACCGACTCGACCACGCAGTCGAAGCTGCTGGCGATGGTCGCCGCTGCCTCGGCCGCCCCGGACCGGCTGACCAGGACCAGCCGGTCGACCTGACCGGCGGCCGCCAGCCCGGCCGCGAACCGCTCCCCCAGATCCCCGGCCCCGATGATCAGTACTGTGCTCACCCGCCGCATCTTAGGCGGTGGCGCACCGGGCCGGGCTCAGCAGGCGACGATGACGGCCCCGCTCTTGGCTGCCTCGGCCAGAACCGTCAGGTCGTCGGGGTCGCTGGTGAGGATGCGGTCGCCGGTGTCGGCCAGCAGGACGACGGTGGCGTCGATGGGATCGGTGGTGCCGCTCCGGCCCAGCAGGGCGCCGGCCTCACGGCCGTCCTGGTCCTGGATCGGCAGGACCTTCACGGCCTGCAGGAGGCGGGCCAGCCTGACCTGACGGCCGCGATGGTCCCGCCACGCCTGGGCCAGCACCATGGGGTTGGTGCGCAATTCCAGACCGTCCTCCTGGGCTGCGCGCAGCTGGGATACGACAAACCGATCACTTCGGTCCGCCCCGATGAGCGCGCCGGCGTCCAGAATCAGCGCGCTCACCGGGAGTCTCGCTTGGTCGCTTGCTCAGAAGGCCGCCGGGAGGGCAACTTCAGGGACTGCCTAGCCCGCTCGAGTTCCTCCTCGGTGAACGCGCCGTGCTCGGCCTCCCAGTCGTCCAGGAACTCGGCCAGCGCCTCGGCCCGCAGCTTGGTGGCGGCCGCCTCGGCCAGCCAGGTGGACAGCGGCTTACCGGCCTTCTCGGCGGCGTGCCTGACGTCGTCCCCGAGCCGGACGTCGAATGAAATGCTCATTTTGTCGACCCTCATGAAATGATCCTACCATGGTAGGTCATACCGTGGTATGAATTCCTGGGCAAGCCGCGGTCTCTAGCATGGCGGGATGGACGCTGAGCGTGAGCTGGATGTGGTCGTGTTCGGGGCGACCGGGTTCGTGGGGCGGCTGGTGGCCGAATACCTGGGCCAGCACGCGCCGGCCGGGACGCGGATCGGGCTGGCCGGGCGGTCGCTGGACCGGCTGAAGCAGGTCCGGGCCGAGCTGGCGGGTGGCGTCGGGCCGGCCGTGGCCGACTGGCCGCTGATCGTGGCCGACAGCGGGGACGAGGCGTCGCTGGCGGCGCTGGCCGGCTCGGCGCGGGTGGTGGCGACCACGGTCGGGCCGTACCAGCCGCGCGGGCTGGCGCTGGTCGGGGCCTGCGCCGAGGCCGGGACCGACTACGTCGACCTGACCGGGGAGGTGCTGTTCGAGCGGGCCAGCGCCGACCGGTACCACGAGGTGGCGGCCGCATCCGGGGCGCGGATCGTGCACGGCGGCGGGTTCGATTCGATCCCGTCCGACCTGGGCGTCCACTTCCTCTACGAGGCCGTGCGGGCCGGCGGCGGCGGCGAACTGGAGGACACCACGCTCGCGGTGACCCGGCTGCGGGGCGGGTTCAGCGGCGGGACGCTGGCCTCGATCATCGGGCAGGTCGATGAGGTGCGGGCCGACCCTGCCCTGCGGCGAACAGCGGCCGATCCGTACGCGCTGAGCCCGGACCGGGCGGCCGAGCCGGACCTCGGGCGCCAGCGGGACCTGATGCGGGTCCGGAACGACGAAAGCCTGGGCATGTGGACCGGGCCGTTCCTGATGGCCAGCATCAACACCCGGGTCGTGCGGCGCAGCAACGCCCTGCTGGACTGGGCGTACGGGCGGCGCTTCCGGTACCAGGAGGTGTCCGGGTACGGTCCCGGGCGGGCCGGGATGATCCGGGCGACCACGGTCACGTCGGCCCTGGGGGCGCTCACGGCGGCGCTGGCCTACCCGCGGACGCGGCGGCTGCTGGTCGGCCGGGTGCTGCCCGGGCCGGGGCAGGGACCGAGCGAGAAGACCCGGCGCGGCGGCCGGTTCAAGATGGAGATCTACACCCGGACCTCGGCCGGGCGACGGTACCGGGCCACGGTCGCGGCCAAGGGCGATCCGGGTTACCAGGCCACCGCGGTGATGATGGGCGAGGCGGTGCTGGCCCTGGTGCTGGACCGGGACCGGCTGCCCGGCCGGGCCGGGGTGCTGACCCCGGCCACGGCCCTGGGCACCGTGCTCACCGAGCGGCTGCGCGCGGCCGGGATGACGTTCGAGGCCGAGCGGCTGGAGTAGCGGACGGGCGGTCAGGGGATGAGGACGATCTTGCCGTGGGTGTGGCCGGCCGCCAGCTCACGGTAGGCGTCCTGGACCTGGTCGAGCGGGTAGGTCGCGGCGATCGGGACCTCGACCTGGCCGTCCGCGATCAGCTTGGCCAGGTCGGCCAGGTTCCCGGTGCTGGCGCCGGCCGCGTTGCCCTCGGCCTTGACGCCGAACTTCTCCACCGCCTCGAAGTTCGCGATCGTGTCGACCCGGGCCGGGGTGACACCCAGGTCCAGGGCGATCTGCACGTAGTCGCCGCCCACGGTGTCGATGAAGGTGTCGACCTTGCCGCCGGGAGCGGCCTGGCGGATACGGTCCTCGACGCCGTCGCCGTAGCTGACCGGGATGACCCCGTGACGGCGGAGCCAGTCGTGGTTGGGCTCGCTGGCCAGGCCGATGACGGTCGCACCGATGTGCCTGGCCAGCTGGACGGTGATCGAGCCGACGCCGCCGGCCGCACCCGCCACCACCAGGGTGTCGGCGGCGGTCAGGTTGATCGCGTGGATCGCGGCGTAGGCGGTGGCGCCCGCCACGTAGAGCGACCCGGCCACCGGCCAGGTGACACCGGCCGGCTTGGCGGTCAGCTCGGTGGCTTCGGCCAGCACGTACTCGGCCTGACTGGCCCGGTTGTCGGTCCAGCCGAGCACCTCGTCACCGGGCTTGAACGCGGTGGCGCCGGGGCCGACGGCAGCCACCACCCCAGCCAGGTCGCTGCCCTGACCGGACGGGAACGTGGACGGCCACAGCGCGGCCAGCAGGCCCTCACGGATCTTGGCCTCACCAGGGTTGATGCTGGCCGCCTTGACCTGGACCAGGACCTGGCCGGGGCCCGGTTCTGGCTGGGGCACCTCGACGACCTTCAGGACCTCGACCCCGCCGAACTGGTCGTAGCGCACTGCCTTGGGCATCACAGTCTCCTCAGGGGGCGCGGTCAGCCCCGTCGGTCCCCCGTAACCGAGACGCCGGCCCGGTTATGCCCGGACGAGAGGAAGGTCACCGGCCCAGGTAGGCGAGGACGGCCAGCACCCGGCGGTTGTCGTCGTCGGAGGGCTGCAGCCCGAGCTTGAGGAAGATCGACGCGGTGTGCTTGGCGATCGCCCGCTCGGTGATGACCAGGCGCTGGGCGATGGCCGCGTTGGACCGGCCCTCGGCCATCAGCGCGAGCACCTCGCGCTCGCGGGGGCTGAGCGTGCCGATCGCGTCGTCACCCGAGCTGCCGGCGATGGTGCTGGCGAGCAGGCGGGCGATCACCTCCGGGTCCATGGCGGTGCCGCCCGCCGCCACCCGGTGGATCGCGTCCACGAACTGGGTGCTGTCGAACACCCGGTCCTTGAGCAGGTAGCCGATGCCGCCGCGGCCGCTGGCCAGCAGCTCCCGCGCGTACAGCTGCTCGACGTACTGGGACAGCACCAGGACCGGCAGGCCGGGCAGCTGGCGGCGGGCGGCCAGCGCGGCCCGCAGTCCCTCGTCGGTGAACGTGGGCGGCAGCCGGACGTCGACCACGGCCACATCAGGCGGCCCGGCCGTCCCCGCCCCGGCCGGGCCGCTGGTCAGCGCGGCCAGGAGGTCATCGCCGTTGTCGACGGCGGCGGTGACGTCGAAGCCGTGCGCGGTCAGCATCCGCGTCAGGCCGTCCCTCAGCAGGAAGAGGTCTTCGGCGATGACAACGCGCACGGGATCTCCAGGGTCACGACGGTCGGGCCGCCCACCGGGCTGTTCAGGGCCAGTATCCCGTCGAAGGCCGCGACCCGGCGCTCGATCCCGCGCAGCCCGGTGCCGCCGACCGGGTCGGCCCCGCCGGCGCCGTTGTCGGTGACGTCGATCCCCAGCATCCCGCGCTCGTAGTGCATGTCGATCCAGGCCTGACGGGTGCCGGCGTGCTTGGACACGTTGGCCAGCAGCTCGCAGACCGCGAAGTAGGCGGCCGACTCCACCGGCGGCTGCGGGCGGCCGGGCAGATCGGCGACGACGTCGACCTTGAGCCCGCTGTCGAGGGCGAGCGCGCGGATCGCGTCGGCCAGGCCCCGGTCGGCCAGCACCGGCGGGTGGATCCCGCGCACCAGCGCCCGCAGTTCGGACAGGGCCTGGGCGGAGGCCGCGCGGGCCTCGGTCAGCAGGGCACGGGCGGCATCCGGGCTGCTGTCGATCAGATCCTCGGCCGCCCCCAGCGTCATCCCCACCGCCACCAGCCGGGCCTGGGCACCGTCGTGCAGGTCGCGCTCGATCCGGCGGATCTCGGCGGCCCCGCTGTCGATGGTCTCGGACCGGGTCTGGGTCAGGTGGTACACCCGCTGGGTCAGCTCGGCCTGGCCGTTCGGGGCCAGCAGGGTGCTGGTCAACCCGGTGTAGCCGCGCAGCAGCCAGGGGGCCGCCGCCACGCCCAGGCTGGCCATGGCCAGGCCGACGGCGATCTGCACGGGCGTCCCGGCCGGGTGGACGTTGGTCACGACGGGCGCGGACAGCACGACCCCCCCGGGCTTGGCGCTGAACGCCGCCGCCGAGGAGCTGCCGAACCGACCGCCCAGGCCGCGTACGGTCAGCAGGAACCCGCCGAGGATCGCGATCGCGGGCAGCGCGGCGACCAGCCAGCCGAAGGTGGCGTTGACCGCGCTCCAGATCAGGTCGCGCCGGGTACCCGGGTCGCTGGTCAGCCAGTACAGCCGCTCGTGAAACGGCGGCCGCGGGCCGGCCGGCAGCGGCCGGTAGGACTCGGCCACCGAGATCCCGGCCCAGACCCTCAGCAGCCGCCGGGTCAGCCGGGCCAGGTTGCGCAGGCCCAGCAGCGCGCCCACCGCGGTCAGCCGGCCCACGACGAGACCGGCGGCCAGCAGCACCAGCGTCAGCACGCCCCGTTGCCAGGCGGACATTCCGTGGTCGCCGAGCGCCACCGCGACCGCGAGCCCGATCAGGACCGGCGGGAGCAGCAGAAGCAGCAGCAATCCCAGTTGCGCCGCGGCCAGCCCGGCGAAGACCAGCCCCCGCCCGACCGAGGTGATGCCCCCGCGAACACCCGCCCGCACCGGCCTGCGCTCGCCGCTGATCATCGCTGTCCCGTCCATGACCGGCCTCCTCGTCTGCCCCGTTGCCGCCATTCTCGCCCCGGGCGGGCCGGCCGCACAGTGACGCTGAGGCCCGAAGTCCGGGTGTATCTAGATCCACCCCGGCCCGGTACGGTGCCGCTCACGCGGTCCGCGCCCGCCGGGGCACAGCGGCAGCGTCAGGAGGCGACCACGACGTCGACGCCAGCGGAGGCCAGGGCATCGCGCAGCCCGGCATCGGGCAGGCTGTCGGTGATCAGGGTCTCCACGGCGTCGAGCCGGACGATGTGCGCGAAAGCACTGCGGCCGAACTTGCCGGAGTCGGCGAGCACCATGGTCCGCTGCGCCGATTCGATCATGTCCGCCATCATCTGGGCTTCCTGAAGGTTGGTGGTGGTGAACCCGGCGCGGTCGGAGACTCCGCCGACGCCGATCACGGCCACGTCTGCGCTGATGCCCTCGGTGCCGGGAAAGGCGACCGGGCCGATCGTGACGTTCGAGGCCACCCGGCAGCTTCCGCCCAGGATGTAGACGTCGCGGACCGCGCTGGCCGGCAGCGCCGCGGGAACCCAGAGGTTGTTGGTGACCACTGTGAGGTTGCGGCGCCGCCCGAGAGCCTGTGCGACGGCGAGCGTGGTCGTGCCCCCGTTGAGGATGACGGTCTCGCCGTCGGCGATCCGCTCGGCCGCAGCGGCCGCGATCCGCTGCTTCTCGTCGCGGTGCACCGCCGACCGGTCGGTGAAAGGAGTGTCCGTGGAGGCCAGCCCCACCACCGTGACGGCCCCGCCATAGGTACGAGAGACCGCGCCCTGCTGGGCCAGCAAGTCAAGGTCCCGCCGAACGGTATCGGCTGACACCTTGAACACCTCGGCGAGCTCGGTCACCGTGGCCTGGCCCTGCTCGTCGACGAACGCGGTCAGCAGCGCCCGCCGGCGGCCGGGCAGCGCACCGTCGGAGTCACGGTCCGGAGATCCCTGTCCGGCGGTCACCATGCACCTCCCGGTTGAGTGGTTTCGCTCAGTCACTGTAGCCACTTTTGGGGCTGCGACGTCATGCGATACTTTGCAACTCTTTGCTGAACTATGCTTGACCGTCGAGTCGTACTGGATTACTTTCAGCATACTAGCGGCATTGGAACGTATAGTTTCGCATTGGATTGCACGCATCCCGCTGACATTGGAGTCAGAATGCCTAAGTCACCCACGCGTGATGGTTCATCGGTGAGCCGACGTAGTTTCGTGAAGGGGATCGGGGCCATGGTGGCAGCCGGGGCTGCCGCGCCTGCCCTTGCCGCTTGCGGGAGCGGCGGCGGAGCGGCGACCAGCGGCGGTAAGACGACGATTACGTTCGCGAGCGCGAAGTTCTTCGCCAAGTCAACGATCGGCCAGATGGTCGAGGAGTACAACAACTCTCAGAAGCACGTGCACGTGCAGTTCCAGGAGCTGCCGACGCCGAGCCAGAGCACCGAGGTGCACCAGCAACTGGTCCAGTCGCTGTCGGCGCGGGACGGCAGCATCGACGTCTTCACCGGTGACATCATCTGGATTTCCGAGTTCGCCGGGGCAGGCTGGTCCGCACCGCTGGACAGCTACTTCGGGCCGTCGGTGCGCGCGCAGTACTTCCCCGGGGTGGTGGACGCCTGCACGTACTCAGGCGCTATGCACGCGCTGCCCTGGTACCTGGACGCCGGCATGCTCTACTACCGCAAGGACCTGCTCAGCGCGGCCGGCCTCGGGGTGCCGGCGTCGTGGAGCGAGCTCGTCACCGCCGCCCAGAAGCTGACCGGCAGCGGCAAGGTGGCCGACGGCTTCAACTGGCAGGCCAAGCAGGAGGAGGTTCTGGTCTGCGACCTCGTAGAGTTCATCGGGTCCAACGGTGGATCGATCCTCGCCCCGGACGGCAAGACCGTGACGATCGCCGAGCCGAAGGCGGTCGAGGCGGTCCAGTTCATGGCCGACACGTTCGGCAAGGACAAGATCACCCCCAGGGCCGCGCTGTCCTGGGACGAGGTGCCCAGCGAGCTGCCGTTCACCGGCGGCCGGGCCGGATTCCTGCGGAACTGGTCCTTCGTGTGGACCGACGCGCAGACCCCGTCCAGCTCGAGCGTCGTCGGCAAGGTGGGCGTGACCAAGCTGCCCGCCTTCCCCGGCGGCAAGAGCACCGCGTGCCTCGGCGGTTACCAGTTCGGCATGAACGCATCCAGCACCAAGAAGAGCGCGGCGGTCGACTTCCTGACCTGGATGTCGAGCCCGCCGACCCAGCTCAAGTGGGCGACCCAGCTCGGCTTGGCGCCCAGCAGGCCATCCGTCTACGAGCAGCCTGAACTGGCCAAGGTCAACCCGTTCATGGTCTCGCTGCGCGACATCTTCACCGGCGGCACGCCGCGCCCGAAGACACCGAAATACTCCCAGGTCAGCCTGGCCATACAGGCGGGCGTCTCGGCCGCACTGACGAGCGGCAACGTTGCTTCCAACCTGTCGTCGACCAAGGCGCAGATCGAGCAGATCCTCGGGTGAGCCGCGATGTCTTCAGCGCAGGTAACCGAGTCGGCCACGCCGCGGGCCGGCAACCCGGAAAGCCCTCCGGGCAGCGGGCCCGGCCGCACGAGGGAGTGGGCCCGGCGCGGCTGGCGGGACTCGCTCGGACCGTTCATCCTGATCGTGCCGATGCTGGCCAGTCTGCTGGCCGTGTCGCTGTACCCGGTGCTGCGCACGGTGTGGCTGGCGTTCCGCAACACCAACCTGGAGACGCAGGGCGACAAGTTCACCGGCCTGACCAACCTGCACAAGCTCGCCCACGACGCCATCTTCTGGAAAGCCTGGCGGCAGACGCTGGAGTTCACCGCGGTCACGACGATCATCGAGACCCTGCTCGGCCTGGTGATCGCGCTCGCGCTGTACAAGACCTTCCGCGGCCGCGGGTTCGTGCGCGCCGCCGTCCTGGTGCCGTGGGCCATCCCGACCGTGGTCACCGCGCGGATGTTCAGCTGGCTGTTCGACCAGGGCGGAGTCGTGAACTATCTCCTGGTCGAACTGCACCTGGTGGCGCACCCGGTGAATTTCCTCGGCTCGACGACGCTGGCGCTGCCGACGCTGATGGTGGCCGACATCTGGAAGACCACGCCCTTCATGGCCCTGCTGCTGCTGGCCGGGCTGCAGACCATACCGGCCACGCTCAGCGAAGCGGCCAGGATCGACGGGGCGTCGACCTGGCGGTACTTCTGGCAGGTGCGGCTTCCGCTGCTGATGCCGACCCTGCTGGTGGCCGCGCTGCTGCGGGCGCTGGATGCGTTCCGCGTGTTCGACCTGCCGTACGTGGTGACCGCAGGTGGTCCGGCCAGCAGCACGCAAACGATGTCGACCTACGCCTACAACATCCTGTTCTCCGGCCTCGAGCTGGGTTACGGCTCGATGATTGCCACCGCGATGTTCGTCACCGAGGTCCTCATCGCGGCTGCCTTCGGGATCTTCATCATCCGGCGCATACGGCAGGAGGCCTGAGCATGACCGCCATCGCCCAGCCGCGAGCCACCGCCCGCACCGGCCGCCGAGCCGGGCGCGCGAACGTACGCCGGCCGATCCGGCGCGGCGGGTTCGGGGTGCTGCTCGCCGTGATCGTGATCTGGTCGCTGTTCCCGTTCGCCTGGCAGGTGATCACCTCGTTCGAGCCGGACCGGGACCTGGCCCGCCTCACGCCCACCTGGCTGCCCATCCCCGGCGGCACGCTCCAGCACTACCGCAACGTATTCGTGGCCAAGGACTTCGCGCCGTACATCGTCAACAGCGTGATCATCGACGTATCCGCCACCGCGGTCGCCTTGGTGTTCGCGGCACTCGCTGCGTACTCCATCGCCCGGCTGCCGCTGCCGGGCAAGGGAGCCGTGCTGGCCCTGATCCTGGCCGTGTCGATGTTCCCGCAGATCTCGATCGTGACGCCGCTGTACGAGATCTTGCTGAAGCTGCATCTGCTCGACACCTACACCGGACTGTCCGGTGTCTACATCGGGCTGTCGTTGCCGCTGATGGTGTACATCCTCTGGGGGTACTTCCGGGCCATCCCCGAGGAGATCGACGAGGCAGCCAAGATCGACGGCGCGGGCCCGCTGCGGACGCTGTGGAGCGTGATCATCCCGGTCGCGCTGCCCGGCGTGGTCCCGGCAGTGCTGCTCGGCTTCATCGCCTCCTGGAACGAACTGCTGCTCGCGCTGTCGTTCATGACGTCCCCGCCGCGCCAGACCATCCCGGTCGGGATCGCGAACTTCACGGGGATCTACTCCATCCCCTGGGGCGACATCGCCGCCGCATCGGTAGTGGTCACCGTGCCGCTGGTCGTGCTGGTGCTGATCTTCCAGAAGCGGATCGTCGAGGGCGTCACCGCCGGGGCGGTCAAGGGATGACCGGCCCGAACCGGGTCAGCGACGGGCCTGGCGCCGGATGAGCACGACCACCGAGACCGGCTGGCGGGACGCGTACGTGCGGACGGCTGAACGCCTCGTGGCCGGGGCGCCGGAGGCCGGACTGATCCTGACCGGCACCAGTGCCTGCGTGGATGCGATCTTCCACATCGATGCCGGGCGGCTACGGCGGCTGGCCGCGCGCCCGGCCGCGACCGTGGGCTCGCCGACGGGCTCCGGCACCGAGGACGCCCAGGGCCTGGAACTCCTGGATCGCGTCCTGGCCCGGATCAGCGGCGGACGGGGCGGTGAGCTGCTGACCCGATGGCCCGGCGGCCCGGCCTGGATCTCGGCGCGGCTCGGTCCCGCGGACCGGTACCAGGTCGGCGGCACCGGCCCGCAGGCCTCGTGGGCGCTGGCCACCGTCGGCGCGGCCAGCGTGCTGGCTCTGGCCGACCGCAGCGCCGAGCAGCTTGCGGTGATCGACCCGCGCACGGGGATCTGCTCGGACGGGACGGTGGTGCCTGCGGCATCCCTGGTCCCGTCGGGCACGGCGACCAAGCGGCCGCACTGCATCTTGGAGTTCAAGGCCGGCACCGCCTGCGGTCCGCTGACCGTGCCCCGGTCGAGCCGGATTATCCTCCGCTTCGGCGATGAGCCGGTGGAACGCGACGAGCAGTACCTCGACATGACGCCCGCGCTGGTCCCGCGGGCCAGCGCCGGGCTGCTGTCCGGGTTGAACGGCCTGGCCGACAATGACATCCCCGACCGGGACTGGCTGGCCGGGCTAGCCCGGGCCTGGGCGGACGCGGGTCTCGGCGTCATCCACCACGAGCTGGCCGAATTTCCCGCGACGCGGCAGCTGAACGAGGCGGCGGGCCTGTGCGTGGCGACGTCGCTCGGCCTGAGCCTGTCCGAGCTGTTCATGCTGGCGGGCGCGCGGGGGGATCCCAGGCTGCTCGCGCGCGACGTCGCCGCGGGCAGCGGCGTCCGGCGGGTCATCATCCATTCCGACGACTGGGCCATGTCGGTGCACCACGACGACCCGAGCCATACCGAAAACGTGCTGCTGGCCGGAAACGCGTTCGCGGCGGCCCGCGCCCGAGCCGGGCAGCCCGCGACCGCACTGGACCCGGCGGCGGAGGCCACCTACACCGATGACCTGCCCGCCTCCGGCGCGCTCGACGACGGCTGGACCGTCAGCTGCGTGCCCGCGCCGCATCTGTCCCAGCCCGCGGGCACGGTGGGGCTGGGCGACACCTTCGTCGCCGGCGTCCTGCTCGCCGAGAGCCTGCCGCCGTGACCCGTCCCGTCCATCCGTACTGGCCATCCGTACTGGCCATCCGGCCGAAACCGATCGCACCGTAACGAACAACCATCGCGAGGAGATCGAATATGTCAACGGCGGCTATCTCGCAAGACCCGGGAAAGATCCGCGGGCTGCAGCGCGTCACCACTGAGGCCGGATTCTTCGAGATCTGCGCGCTTGACCATCTCTCGGATTTCGCCGAGCTGCTGGCGCCAGATCCGGCCACGGTGACGTTTGCCGACGTCATCGCCGCGAAAGACGCGCTCGTCCGGGCCCTTTCGCCAAGCGTCTCCGCGTTCCTGCTCGACGCGCGCTACGGCCTGCAAACCGTCGCCACCGGGGCGCTGCCCGGCACCGTCGGGCTGATGGTCTCGATCGAAGATGAGGACTATTCGATTCCGGACGGCCCGCGCCGCACCAGATACCGGGACGGCTGGAGCATTCGGCAGATCAAGCTGGCCGGCACTGACGTGGCCAAGCTGCTGTGGTTCTACCGACCTGACGGTAGCCCCGACAATGCCGAATACCAGCGGTACGTGGTCCGCGCCTGCGCCGACGAGTGCGCGCGGCTGAGCCTGCCCCTGGTCGTCGAGCCGATCTGGTACCCGCTGCCCGGCGAGGACCCAGCCTCGCCGCAGTGGCAGGCGGCCCGCGTAGAGGGCATCCTGGCCTCGGCCCGGGAGGCGAACTCGCTCGGCGTGGACATGCTCAAGGTCGAATTCCCCGGTCAGGTCGACACACAACAGGCGCGGAACAACGCCGCGGCCGTGTGCAAGGAACTCGATGCGAGCGTCGACGTCCCCTGGGCAATCCTGTCGGCGGGCGTGGGGTACCCGGACTTCAAGACGCAGGTGGCGATCGCCTGCACGGCCGGGGCTTCCGGATATTTGGCCGGCCGCTCGATCTGGCGCGATGCGGTGTCGACCCACGACCTGGTGGAGCGGGAAGCCGCCGTGGCCAGGGCCCGGGCCCGGCTCGACGAGCTCAACGCGATCACCAGGGCCAACGGCCGACCCTACGTGGTGGCCGCCAGCCTGCCCGACGTGATCGAGAAGATGCCCGACGGCTGGTTCACAACCTGGCATCCGTCCGGCTGAGCGGGCGACGCGCCGCACGTCATTGGTCGCCGGCCGGGGCACCTCGGCCGGTTCCGCCGCCACACGGCTGGCCCAACCACCGTCCGCGCCGTGCCATCGAGGCATGTCCCCGGTTATGGTTTCGGGGGCGCGGGTTAACAGGACGCCGCCACGCCGAGCAGACGGCGGCGACCAGCCGTCGCTCGCGCGACCCAGATGCCGTGTCGTCTCCTGGAGGTCAGGCTCATGCAGCCCATCGTGCTGGGACCCAACATGCCGGCCATGTTCTACCGCGGCGCCGGCCGCATCGACCGGCTGCGCGGCACCACCGGCCACGAGGACCGCCCGGAGGACTGGATCGCCTCGGTCACGTCGCGCTTCGGCACCGACACCGACGGGAAGACAACGTTGCCAGACGGAACGTTGCTGGCCGACGCGGTGGCCGCGGATCCCAAGGGCTGGCTCGGGGCCGAGCACGTGGCCAAGTACGGCAGCGACACCGGGCTGCTGGTCAAGCTGCTTGACGCCGGCCAGCGGCTGCCGGTGCACGTCCACCCGGACCGGAGCTTCGCCGCCGAGCACCTGGCCAAGCCGCATGGCAAGACCGAGGCCTGGCTGGTGCTCGAGGCCCAGCCGGACGCCGCCGTGCACCTGGGGTTCCAGCGCGACGTGACCGCGGACGAACTGACCGGCTGGGCGCGGGCGCAGGACATCGAGACCATGCTGGCGGTGACCAACCGGGTACCGGTCAGCGCGGGCGACACCGTGCTGTGCCCGGCGGGCACACCGCACTCGATCGACGACGGCATCCTCATCATCGAGCTGCAGGAGCCCGCCGACCTGTCGATCATGCTCGAGTGGAGCACGTTCTCGCTGACCGAAGGCGACGCCACGCTCGGCTTGTCACTCGAGGAGGCGCTGTCCTGCATCGACCGCAAGGCCTGCCCGCCCGAGCGGCTCAAGCAACTGCACGGCCGGTCGCTGAACAACGGTGTGGGCTCGCTGCTGCCCAGCGAGGCCGACGCCTTCTTCGTCGCCGAGCGGGTCGACACCCAGGTCAGCCGGCACCTGTCGCAGAGTTACGGCGTGCTGGTGGTCACCGGGGGCAGCGGCCACCTGGCCACCGAGGACGGCTCGTCGGTGCCGGTCGGCCGGGGCAGCACGGTGGCGATCCCGCACTCGGCGGGCCCGGCCGTGCTGTCCGGCGACCTGGAGGGCGTGCGCTGCCTGCCGGCCTCGTAACCGGGGACCAGGGGTGCCGGCCGCCTGGGTGGCGGCCGCCTGGCGGGCGGTCTCGAACGGCAGCCGGTCGAAGATGATCCGCATGTGGGTGATCCGGCCATCGGCCACCGTGACCCACTCGGCCCCGGGGGCCTGCGGGACCGGGCGGGTGGCGGTGTCGTACACGACCACGGCGGTGGTGTCGTCCCCGAACGCGGCCCGCAACTGGGTGCCGGTGACGATCCCGGTGAATGGCTCCATGAAACCGCGGAACGCTTCCGCTCCCGTCAGCTGCCCGGCCGGGGCGTCGCAGACAATGTCAGGGTCGATGTAGGACATCGCCTGCTCGAAGTCGTGCCCGGTCCAGGCCCGGTGGTAGGCCAGCGCCACCTGCAGGGCGGCCTCGTCGGTGTCGGTCATCGTGGCTCCTTCTGGTTGAGGCGGTCACTGATTGAGACACCAGCGGGCGGGGATGCGGAACGGCCGCGGCCGCGATGACATGATGGCCGGGTGGACGAAGCCGCGTTTGCCCAGTGGTTCGCGTCCTACCGGCGGGAGCTTCACCTGCACTGTTACCGGATGCTCGGATCGGTGACCGACGCCGACGATCTGGTGCAGGAGACGATGATCGCGGCCTGGCGGGGCCAGGCGGACTTCGCCGGCCGGTCATCGGCCCGGACGTGGCTGTACCGCATCGCCACCAACCGCTGCCTCAACGCCATCCGCGACGCCAAACGGCGCCCGCCGGTCGCGCCGGCCCCGCCGTTCGAGCCCCCCGAACCGTCCCGCCGGGGCGAGGTGACCTGGCTCCAGCCGTATCCGGACGCCTGGCTGGGCCAGCTCAGCGAGCAGAGCCCGGGTCCGGCCGAGCGTTACGAGGCCCGGGAGGCGGTCGAGCTCGCGTTCGTCGCCGCCCTGCAGCGGCTGCCGGCCCGGCAGACGGCCGCCGTCGTGCTCGGCGACGTCCTCGGTTTCAGCCGGCCGGAGACGGCGGCCATGCTCGGCACCACCGAGGTTCAGGTCAAGGGCCTGCTGCAGCGAGCCCGGAGCTCGCTGGCGGCCGGCCGCCGGGCGGCCGACGGCCAGGGGGGTGGGCGGGCGCCTGGGCGTCCGGCCGGATCGGGCACCGAGCGGGAGCTGGCGCAGCGGTTCGCGGCCGCCTTCAGCGCCGACGACATCCCCGGCGTGGTGGCGCTGCTGACCGACGACGCCTGGCTGGCCATGCCGCCGGCCCCGCACGAGTACCACGGGCCGGCCGCCATCGCCGCGTTCCTGGAGGCCAGCGCCGCCGCACGGGCCGGGCGGCGGTTCGGGCTGGAGCCCGCGCGGTTCAACCGGCAGCCCGCTTTCAGCTGCTCACTGGGGCCTTCCGGCCAACCGGACGCCGGGATCCTGGTGCTCACCGTGCGCGGTCACCAGGTCAGCGCGATCACCCGGTTCCTCGAACCAGGCCTGGCGACCCGTTTGCGGTCTGACCTTTTATAAAGAAGAAAATGGTTCACCAGCCGGCGCGTCAGCCCTCCTCCGGGTAGACGGCGGGCAGGCCGAAGATCGGGAACAGCCCCGGGTCCTGGAACGCGGCAATCCAGGTGAGGCCGGCCGCGCTGGCGTGCGTCACCTGGATCGAGTGCGCGTGGTGGAGCCCGTCGTCGCCGGCCCGGTAGACGGCCAGTGCGGGCTGCCCGTTGGCCTGGGTGCGGAGCGCCTGCCAGTGACCCGCCGAGGTCAGCGCCCGGGTGCTCAGGAACTCGCCGACGGCGGCGCGGCCGCGGAACCACTGCGGGAACGGCGGCATCTCCAGTACCACCTCGTCGGCCAGCAGCCGGGTGAGCGTGTCCACGTCCGCCTGAACGAACGCTGACAGGTAGCGATCGGCCAGCTCCTGCTGGCGGGCGCTGGGCGCGGTGCCCGCCTGGTCGGGGGCGGGGGCGGCCTGCTCCAGCTGGGCCCGGGCCCGCTGCAGGGCGCTGTTGACCGCGGCGGGGGTTATGCCGAGCAGGCCGGCGACCTCGGCGGCCCGCCAGGCGAGCACGTCCCGCAGGATCAGCACGGCCCGCTGCCGGGCCGGCAGGTGCTGGAGGGCCGCCACGAAGGCCAGCCGGATCGTGTCCCGGGCGGCGACCACGGCGGCCGGGTCGGCGGTCGCGGCGGTGCTGGCGGCGACGCTGTCCGCGCTGTCCGCGCCGGGGCCGCCGAGCAGGGCGTCCGGGAACGGCTGCAGCCACGGGATCTCCGGGTGGCGCCCGGTCGGGTGGTGGGGGACGTCGGCCAGCGAGCTCGGGTCTCTCAGGTCGGACGGCAGCGGCCGCCGGCTGCGGCTCTCCAGCGCGTTCAGGCAGGCGTTGGTGGCGATCCGGTGCAGCCAGGTCCGCAGCGAGGCCCGTTCCTCGTCGAATTCGGGAAAGGCCCGCCACGCCCGGAGCATCGTCTCCTGCACGAGATCCTCGGCGTCGTGGACCGAGCCGAGCATCCGGTAGCAGTGGGCCATCAGCTCGCGCCGGAACGGGTCGGCGCGGGCGGCGAAGTCCGTACCGGCCGGCGCGCGGCCGGCCGGTACGGTGCCGGGCTCCATGGGCCCAGTCTGCGCCATCTTCACGATCCGTTCCCGCTGGCTTGCTGAAGGACCGGCGTGGGCGCCACCGGGGCGGTGGGGCGGGCCTGGGAGCGGCGCCGCGACGGGATCAACGAGCCCGCGATCGCCCCGGCCAGCGACAGCCCGGCCGCGACCTCGGCGGTCGGCACGAACCCGGCCCCGAAGGCCCGGGCCGAGGCGTAGCTGCCGGACCCGGCGAACACCGCCGCCAGGATCGCGATCCCGAACGTGCCACCCAGCTGGCGCAGGGTGTTGAAGGTGCCCGAGGCCTTGCCGAGGTCGGCGGGCGGTACCGCGCCGACCACGCAGCTCTGGGCGGCGGGCATCGCCATCGAGACCCCGCACCCGGCCAGCACCATCGGCGCGATGATGGCCGCGTAGCCCAGCTGCTCACGGGCCACGAACGCGATCCACAAGAAACCGGCGGCCTGCATGGTGAGCCCGGCCGCGATCAGCACCCGCTCGCCGACCCGGGGCACCAGGGCCCCGGCCACCGGGGCGACCAGCGACAGCGTGATCGTCCAGGGCGCCAGCCGCAGTCCGGCCCCGACCGGGCTGAAGTGCCAGGTGGCCTGGAAGTACTGGGCCAGGAAGAACGCGGTGCCGAAGATCGACCCGAACATGGTGAACACGGCGGCGTTACCGGCCGCGAAGGCCCGGGACCGGAACAGCCGCAGCGGCAGCATGGGCTCGGCCGCCCGGTGCTCCCAGACGATGAAGCCGGCGGTGGCGGCCGCTCCGGCGGCCAGCGCGGTCACGACCTCGGGGCTGCCCCAGCCGACCGTGTTGCCCCGCACCAGGCCCCAGACCAGGCCGAGGGCGCCGACGGTGACGAGAATGACGCCGCCGATGTCGAACCGGGCGGCGGCCCGGCCCCGGCTCTCCTCGATGCGCCGGGCGGCCAGCGGGATCGTGACCAGCCCGATCGGGACGTTGAGCCAGAAGATCCACGGCCAGTTCAGGCCCTGGACGACGGCGCCGCCGATCATCGGGCCGCCGAGGATGGCCAGGCCGGTCACCCCGCTGAAGATGCCGAGCGCCTTGGCCCGGCGCTCGGGCGGGTAGGCGGTGGACAGCAGCGACAGGGCGTGCGGCATGATCATGGCCGAGCCGGCCCCTGCACGGCCCGGGCCGCGATCAGCCAGCCGATCGACGGGGCCAGCGCACAGGCGGCCGACATCACGGTGAACAGGCTCAGCCCGGCCACGAACAGCCGCCGCCGGCCGTACCGGTCCCCCAGCGCCGCCGACGTCATCAGCAGCACCGCGAACGTCAGCGTGTAAGCATTGATGATCCACTCGAGCTCGCCCATCGAGGCGCCGAGCCGCAGCCGGATGGTGGGCAGGGCGGTGGTCACGACCAGGATGTCCAGCCCGACCATCAGCGACGCCACCGACGTCAGCGCGAGTACCCAGCGCGGTTTGGTGTGCACGGTTCCCTCCAGGTCCGGCCCCGGACCCCGTTCCGGAGCTTTCACCGGTACATACCGGCGAGCCCCGGGAAATTCATCGGTAAGGATGGAGTGCATGGCAGAGGAGATCACCCCGTTCCGGATCGACGTGCCCGACGCGGACCTGGCCGACCTGCGGGACCGGCTGCGGCGCACCCGGTGGCCGGACCGGGAGACGGTCGGCGACTGGTCGCAGGGCGCTCCGCTCGGCTGGGTGCAGGAGCTGTGCCGCTACTGGGCATCGGGGTACGACTGGCGGGCCCGGGAGGCCCGGCTGAACCGCTTCCCGCAGTTCCGTACCGCCGTTGACGGGCTCGACCTGCACTTCCTGCACGTCCGGTCGCCTGAGGCCCGGGCGCTGCCGCTGATCCTGACGTCCGGCTGGCCGGGCTCGGTGACCGAGTTCAGCCACGTGATCGGCCCGCTCACCGACCCGGCGGCGCACGGCGGTGACCCGGCCGACGCCTTCCACCTGGTCTGCCCGTCGCTGCCTGGCTACGGGTTCAGCGGAAAGCCGGCCGGGACCGGCTGGAACGTACAGCGGATCGCGGGCGCGTGGGCCACGCTGATGGCCCGGCTCGGGTACGCCCGGTACGGCGCTGAGGGCAGCGACTGGGGCACCAGCGTCACCACCAGCCTCGGCCAGCAGGACGCCGGCCACCTGGCTGGCATCCACGTGATGCCGCCGATCGCCCCGCCCGACCCGGCCACTTTCGGCGACCTGACTCCGGGTGAACGCGCGTCGCTGTCCGCTCTGGAGGAGGCGGTCGCGCACGAATCCGGGTACTCGGCCGAGCAGGCCAGCAAGCCGCAGACGGCGGGCTACGGGCTGGTCGACTCCCCCGCCGCGCTGGCCGCCTGGATCGGGGAGAAATTCTGGTCCTGGACCGATCACGACGGGCCGCTGGAAACTGTGGTCAGCCGCGACGACCTGCTGGACAACCTGATGCTCTACTGGCTTCCCGGCACCGGGGCGTCCTCGGCCCGGCTCTACTGGGAGAGCTTCGCGCAGGTGTCGGCCTGGTTCAGCGAGGAGGTGACCGACACGGTGGATGTACCGGCCGGCTGCACGGTGTTCCCGCACGACGTACCCCGCCCGTCTCGTCGCTGGGCCGCCCGCCGCTACACCGACATCCGCCACTGGAGCGAGCCCGCCCGGGGCGGCCACTTCGCCGCGCTGGAACAGCCGGGCACGTTCGTGGACGAGCTCCGCACCTTCTTCCGCCTGGTGCGGTGAGGCCCGTTTCCCCGCTGGCCGGGCGGGTGCAGCAGCGGTGGGCACAGCTCGCAGGGAACTCGGCGGAGTTCACCCCGGCCATCAGCCCGGTGGTGTCGCCCCGATCGAGAATCTGCCCGCCGGGCTGGGCGGGCATCGTGGTGATCGACGGAGCCGTGCTCGCGACCGCGCCCGATGAGGAGGCCGTCCGGCTGATCGAAGATGCCCTCGGGGGCTTGGCCGCTGAGGGCCTCACCGGCGCCGATGTGCTTCGGCGGCGGCTGCCCGTCGCCGAGATCCGGGGACCGGCGTCGCTGGCGTACCTGGACCCGCCCGACTTCCGGCCGCAGCCGGCTGTCGTTGAGGCGCTGGGCCTGGATGATCGTGGCGTTCGGCGATTCCTGACGGGCGCCGGGGCTGCCTGGGCTGCTGACCGGGAGGAAAGCGGCATGGAGGAGATCACCTCCCCGGTCTTCGCGGTCCTCGAGCACGGCCAGGTGGTGGCCGCGGCGGGCTACCGGGACTGGCCGGGCAACACGGCCCACCTGAGCGTGCTGACCGCTCCGGCCGCCCGGGGCCGTGGCCTGGCCCGGGCCGCCGCGTCTGCCGCCGTCGCGCACGCGATCGCCGCCGGCCAGTTGCCGCAATGGCGGGCACGGCCGCTGGCTTCCCGGCGGGTGGCACGTGCCCTCGGGTTCAGCGAGCTCGGCTCCCAGGTGAGCATCCGCCTCGGCCAGCCGGGACTCAAGGGTCCCGGGTGACTCGGGGGTTGGGTGGGGCGCCTGGGGCGTGCGACTCGAGGGGCCGGGGCGTGGGGGGTGCCCGGCGGGCCTGGGGCTAGCGGTCGTCGCCCATGACGGGTTCGGGGAGGGTGCCGGCGTTGTGCTCGAGCAGGCGCCAGCGGCCGCGGCGGGTGCCGAGGACCGACCAGGAGCAGTTGGACAGCGGGCCCACGGTGTCCCACACATCCTCAGGCAGGTCCAGCAGCTTGCACATGCCCAGGCGGAGCGCCGCGCCGTGGCTGACCACGACGGCCAGGGCGCCCAGGGACAGCGTCTCGACGATGCGCTCCAGCGCGCCGTGCACCCGGTCGGCGACGCCGGTGGCGGTCTCGCCGCCGGGCGGGGACCAGGTCCGGAACTCGACCGGGTAGCGCGAGCGGATCTCGGGGCCGGTCAGGCCCTCCCACTGCCCACCGTGGCGCTCGCGCAGGTCCTTGTCGAGGGTGACCGGCAGGCCGGTGATGCGGGCCAACGGCGCGGCGGTGGACGCCGCCCGGGTCAGGTCGGAGGCGAAGATGGCGTCCGGCCGGAGCGCGGCCAGCAGGCGCGCGGCCCGCTCGGCCTGGGCCTCGCCGGTCTCGTCGAGCGGGATGTCGGTCTGGCCCTGGAAGCGGTCCTCGAAGTTCCACACGGTCTGGCCGTGCCGCCACAGGACCAGGCGGGGACCCCGCCCGGCGGGGCGCGGCTCCGCGCCGCCCACCGGGCCGGCCGGGGCGCTCAGCGGAGGTTCCCGTCGGTGCGGCCGCCGAGCCGGCCCACCGGGCCCGCGGGGCCGGCGGTGTCGGCGCCCGCGGCGACCAGCTCGGGCAGCGGGATGACGGGGCAGTCCTTCCACAGCCGTTCCAGGGCGTAGAAGATCCGCTCCTCGGAGTTCTGCACGTGCACGGTGATGTCGGCGTAGTCCAAGAGGACCCAGCGTCCTTCCCGCTCGCCTTCCCGGAGGACGGGCTTGGCCCCGGCCTGGCTCAGCCGGAGCTCGATCTCATCGACGACCGAACGGACCTGGCGGTCGTTCGCGGCCGAGCAGAGCAGGAACGCATCGGAGATGACGAGCTGCTCACTCACGTCGTAGGCGATGATGTCGGTGGCGAGCTTGTCAGCCGCGGCCATCGCTGCAATCTCGATGAGCTCGACGGCCCTGGGGGTCGCGGTCACGTGTGCTGTTCGCCCTCCTCGGCTGGGCATCGTTGCTTCCAGTCTGCCATGCCCTGGTGACATCGCCGACTCTTCAGCCGCAGGCCACACCCTCACTCCCAGCTGAGCGGCTGCGTGACATCTTTGTGCGGTTGGCTACCTAAAGGTCGCTTTCGGGACCTGTTGTGTTCCAGTTGAGGGGTATACGGTCGGCGCTGTTCGACTTTGGCCGTTTCAGCATGGGGAGGCCGTTGCATGACCATCGAGGTGAGCCGCCGCCAGTTGCTGGCGACGGGAGGGGCCGCGGTACTCGCGTCCTTCGCCCTACCGCCGAGCCTGCGCAGGGTTCTCGGCGACAGCACGGGCGCGCTGACCAGTGTGCAGAAGCCGCCGCCGGTCTCCGACATCAAGCACATCGTGGTGCTGATGCAGGAGAACCGCTCGTTCGACCATTACTTCGGCACGATGCCGGGGGTGCGCGGATTCGGCGACAAGTCCGTGTCGAAGAACGTTTTCTACCAGGCGGACGCCAGCAACCCGGACAAGTACCTGCTGCCGTTCCACGCCGACACCGATCACTACAAGGCGCAGGCGCTGCCGTCGACCAGCCACAACTGGGGTCCGCAGCACCAGTCCTGGGACAACGGCAAGATGGACGGGTTCGTGACCGCCCACCTGGCCTCGGACGGAGTGGCCGGGCAGTACACGATGGCCTACTACGACCGCAGCGACATCCCGTTCCACTGGGCGCTGGCCGATGCCTTCACCATCTGCGACGGCTACCACTGCTCGATGCTGGGCCCGACCTGGCCGAACCGGCTCTACCTGATGACCGGCCAGGTCGACCCGGAGGGTGAGCACGGCGGCCCGATCTACTCCAACGAGGTTCCGGCCAGCGGCTACTCCTGGCAGACCTACCCCGAGCTGCTGACCCAGGCCGGCGTGTCCTGGAGGCTCTACCAGGAGAACGACAACTACGGGCTGAACGTGCTGGAGTACTTCGACCAGTACCAGGCCGCCCCGACCAGCTCGCCGCTCTACCAGAACGCGATGAAGTTCTACCAGCCCGGCCAGTTCGAGTACGACGCGGTGCACGACCGGCTGCCGACGGTGTCGTGGATCCTGCCCACGTCCTACCAGTCCGAGCACCCCGACTTCATGCCCGCGGCCGGGGCCGACTTCGTGGCCAGCAAGGTCAACGCGATCGCGGCCAACCCCGACGTGTGGGCCAAGACCGTGTTCGTCCTCATCTACGACGAGAACGACGGCTACTTCGACCACGTGGTGCCGCCCACCGCACCGGCCGGAACGGCGGGCGAGTACATCACGGTGAGCGGGGTGAGCGACCCGATCGGCCTCGGTTTCCGGGTGCCCTGCATCATCGTGTCGCCGTGGACGGTCGGCGGTTACGTCAGTCACGAGACGTTCGACCACACCTCGGTCATCCAGCTGATCGAGACGGTGACCGGGGTCCGCAACCCCAGCATCACCGGCTGGCGGCGATCGGTCACCGGCGACCTGACCTCGGCGCTGGGGGCCGGGCCGGCCCGCCGGTTCCCGCGGCTGCCGGGCACCACGGCCGCGCTCGAAAAGGCCGAGGAAGCGTTCAAAACGTTGCCGCTGCCGCCGATACCCGGCGCCCAGCAGGTCTTCCCGGTCCAGGGCCAGGGCACCAAGCCGGTCCGGACCGCCCCCGCCAGCAAGCTGGCCGTAAAGGGAGCGTGAACGACATGACCAACACCTTGCGCGCCGGCCTGTCCCGTCTCCCCCGCCGCTGGGCCATCGGCGCCGGCGCGGTCGTCGCCGCCGGGGCGGTGACCGCGGCGGCGGTCACCCTGGCCGCCAGCGGCACCGCGGCCGGGCACCCGGCCTCGTCCAAGGCGAACCTGGCCGCGTCGGCCTGCAGCGGGCCGGCCGGTGCCGCCTACGTGACCGACGCGGGCTGGGACGGGTTCAGCGCCATCGACACCGCCACCTGCAAGGTCATCCAGACCTACAACGTCGGCGACCCGGCCGTCCCCAACGCCCCGGGCGACTACGACTACGACTCGACCGACGAGGCCGTGGCCATCCACGGCAACCTGATGTACTTCGCCGACACCGGCAACTCGACGGTGGCGGTGATCGACGCCAGCAAGCTCGACGCCAAGAACTACAACCCGGCCGAGACCCTGATCAACGTGGGCCTGAACCCGCAGGCGCTGGCGGTCAGCCCGGACGGGTCGCAGGTCTGGGTGGCGGAGACCGGGCCGCAGGACTCGGCCTCGTCGCCGTCGGGCGTCAGCGTGATCTCGGCCGCGACCAGCAAGGTGACCGCCCGCTGGTCGCTGCCGGGCAGCCCCAGCCAGGTCACCTTCGCCCCGTCCGGTCAGCAGGTGTACGTGGCCACGGCGGGCGGCGTCGCGGTGTACAGCACGGCGACCAGGCACCGGGTGGCGTTCATCCGCGGTCTGGGCGACCCGCGCGGGATCGCGGTCTCCCCGGACGGCAAGACCGTCTACGTGACCGGCACCGAGTCGAACGAGCTGTACCTGGTCAGCGCGGCCACCAACCGGGTGACAGGCACGGTCAAGGTCGGCGAGCTGCCCTGGCAGGTCGTCGCGGCGCCGAACGGGAAGACGGTCTACGTGGCCAACCCGGACTCCAGCTCGGTCTCGGTGGTCAGCACCGCGACCGGGGCGGTGACGGCCACGATCGCGATCCCCGGCGACCCGGACACGCTGGCCCTCACCCCCGACGGCAGCCAGCTGTGGGTCGGGGCCCGGTTCACGGCCAAGGTGGCCGTGCTGAACACGGCGGACAACTCGACCGTGGGGTCGATCAACCTCGGGGACGCGCCGAACGCGGCCGACGGCTACGCGCCGACCGGCATCGCGCTCACCGCTACGCCGACCGCCGGGTCCTGACCAGGATGTCGTAGGTCAACGCGCCCGGGGCCGGCGGCCCCGGGCGCGGGTCGCGGGAGCGGGCCACTTTCTGCCAGCCCCAGCGCTGAAAGGCTTGCTGGGCGGCGCTGGCTGTAGGCAGCACGGCGAGCGTGGCCCGTTCCTCGGCCCGGCCGTCCAGGATCAGGTCGTGCAGGGCCCGGCCGATGCCCTGCCGCCGCCAGGAGGCCCGCACGGCCAGGTCGATCAGGGCGAACGTGCGGCCGGGGTGCTCGTCGGTGAGGTCGTCCGGCACCGTGGTGGTAAGGTCCCGCCACCACGAAGTGGACGGCCGCAACGGCAGCCCGGTCGCGTATCCGACCAGGTAGCCACCGTGCCAGGCGGTAGCGAGTACGAACCCGGGTTGACGCCGCAGGACCCGGAACCGGGCGCGGAACAACTCTTTCTGGTCATCATCAGCGGTTTCGGCATGCAGGGCCACCAGATCGGACTCGTACTGCTCGGCCTGCCGCCCGTCCAGCAGGCGGAACTCCAGGCCGGATTCGATCACGCGCGCACCGGGTCGTCCGGCGCGGAGTACAGGTCCCGCTTGGCGATGTACTGGACGACGCCGTCCGGGACCAGGTACCAGACCGGTTCGCCGTCGGCCACGCGGGCGCGGCACTCGCTGGAGGAAATGGCCAGGGCGGGGATCTCGACCAGGCTGACCTTGCCGTCCGGCAGCCCGTCCTCGGTCAGCGTGTGCCCGGGCCGGGTACAGCCGATGAAGTGTGCGAGCGAGAACAGCTCATCCAGATCGTGCCAGGACAGCATGGTGGCCAGCGCGTCCGCGCCGGTGATGAAGAAGAACTCGTCCTCGGGGGGCGCCGCCGCCCGCAGGTCCTTCAGCGTGTCGATGGTGTAGGTCGGCCCCGGCCGGTCGATGTCCACCCGGCTGACGCTGAACCGCGGGTTGGACGCGGTGGCGATGACCGTCATCAGGTACCGGTCCTCGGCCGGCGAGACCTCGCGGCCTGCCTTCTGCCACGGCTTGCCGGTCGGTACGAAGATCACCTCGTCCAGCTCGAAGATGTGCCCGACTTCGCTCGCGGCGACGAGGTGACCGTGGTGGACGGGGTCAAACGTGCCGCCCATCACCCCGATGCGCCGTCCCTCCCGGCCAGTATTCATAACGGGATGGTATCGAGGCCGGCAAGGCGCTTGTGCCCGGCCGGCGGCGCTACCATACGAGATATGACTCCAGTGCCGGATCGAGCGCGGGTACGCCTTCCGGGTATCAGTTCTCGCGCGTATGAACACCCCGCCGATCGTTCCGCCCTGGTGGCGATGCGCAAGCTGACCGGGTTCGACGTGCTGCTGCGCAAGCTGTCAGGGCTGTTCAACGAACGTTCCCTGCGGCTGCAGTTCCTGGCTAGCGGCGTGCGCGTCTCCGAGCGCCAGTTCCCGCAGATCAACGACATGGTGCGGGACGGGGCCTACGTCCTCGACCTGCCGAATATCCCTGAGGTGTTCGTCACCCAGAACCCCATCGTGAACGCGATGGCGCTCGGGTCGGACCAGCCGTTCATCGTGATCAACACGGGCCTGGTTGACCTGCTGGACGCCGAGGAGCTGCGCACCGTGGTCGGGCACGAGCTCGGTCACGTGCTGTCCGGGCACGCCGTCTACCGGACCATGATGTTCCACCTGATCAACCTGGCCGCGCGGATCGCGTGGATGCCGCTCGGCTACATCGGCCTGCGCGGCATCATCTGGGGCCTGGAGGAGTGGTACCGCAAGGCCGAGCTGTCCTGCGACCGGGCTGGCCTGCTGGCCAGCCAGGATCCGGCCGCCGCCAAGCGGGTGCTGATGAAGCTGGCGGGCGGGGCGCGGCTGTCCGAGCTGAACTCCGACGCCTTCATGGAGCAGGCCCACGACTACGACGCGGTGCCCGACGTCCGCGACGGACTGCTGAAGATCCTGCAGCTGCAGGGCAACACGCACCCGTTCGCGGTGACCCGGTTCGCCGAACTCAGCCGGTGGATCGACAGCGGTGAGTACGAGCGCATCCTGGCCGGCGACTATCCGCGCCGCGACACCGACTCCACCGCCACCGTCGGCGAGGAGATCCGCAACGCGGCCAGGTCCTACCAGGAGTCCTGGAACCGCACCGAGGACCCGCTGGTCGGGATGTTCCGGGGCGCGGCCGACAGCGCCATGCGGGCCAGTGAGGGCCTGTTCGGCCGGTTCGGCGGCGCGCGCCGGGACAACAACGGCAACGACGACTGAGACTGGGCTTCCCTTCGGGGAGGCGTTGCGGGCGGCCCTGGGGACGCCCGGCCGGGTGGTCGAGCTCGGCAGCAGCCCGCGTTCACGGGTGTGGCGAGCCGAGCTGTCCGGTCAGCCGGTGGTGGTCAAGCAGCTCGTTCCCGCCGGGCCAGCGGCGGCGAGGCGGTACGCGCGTGAGGTGGGTGCGCTGCGGCTGGCGGGCGCGGCCCGGCCGCCGGTGGCGCCGCGGCTGCTCGGCAGCGATCCGGGCGAGCGGGTGCTGGTACTGGAGTACCTGAAAGAGGACCGGCCGCCCGGAGCGGACTGGATGACCGGGTGGGCGGAGGCGCTGGCCCGGCTGCACGCAGCCGGTGTTCCCGGGGCGGACGACGGCCTGCCGTGCTGGCCGGGGCCGTCGGCCGGGGACGTCGAGGCGTTCCTGGCCCTTGCGCGAGCGCTGGGGGTGGCGGTGGCGGCCGGGGCGCCGGCCGAGCTGGCGGGAGTGGTGAGCCGGCTGGCCGAGTTGCCCGCGCAGGCCCTGCTGCACGGCGACCCTTGCCCGGACAACGCCCTGCACGCAGCGGACGGGGTGCGGTTCATCGACTTCGAGCAGGCGGCCCGGGGCAACGGGCTGGTGGAGCTGGCCTACCTGCGCATCGGCTTCCCGACCTGCTGGTGTGCCACCAGCCCGGACCCGGGCCGCCTGGGCGCGGCTGAAGCGGCCTACCGCTCGGCCTGGCGGGCGGCCACCGGCGGCGATGTCGAGGGTGATCTCACCGACGCCTGCGCGGGCTGGCTACTGCGGGGCGACGGGCTGGTGGAACGGGCCGAACGGACCGGCGTCGACCACTGGGGCCGGCTGCTGGACCAGGACTGGACCTGGGGCACGGCGACCGCGCGGCAGCGGCTGCTGCACCGGCTGCTGGTCGTGGGCCAGCTGGCGGCGGACGGCGGCCGGGCGGCCCGGTTGGCGGACACCGGGCGGCTGGCCGGGGAGATGGCGGGCGCCGTGCTCGACCGGTGGCCGGGGCTACGGCCGCTGCCAACGCGCTGGCGCTGGTGGGACGGGCTGGACGGAGGCTAGGGCTTCCGGCGGGCGGCCGGGGCGAGGATGACCAGGTCGTCGCGGTGGATTACTTCGCGCTCGTATTCGTGGCCGCGTTCGCGGGCGAGCCAGCGGGTGGACCGGCCCATGAGGGCGGGGATCTCGGCCGCGTCGTAGTTGACCAGGCCACGGGCGACGACGGTGCCGCCGGGGGTGCACAGGTCGACCGGGTCACCGGCCTCGAACGTGCCCTCGGCCTTGGTGATGCCGGCCGGCAGCAGCGACGCGCGGCGGCCGACGACCGCTTCGACCGCGCCGTCGTCCAGGTAGAGACGGCCGAGCGGGACGGCCACGTGGGCCAGCCACAGCAGCCGGGTGCGGGGACGCCGGCCGGTGGCGGCGAAGTAGGTGCCGGCGGCCGCGCCGGCCAGAGCTGCGGCCGCGTCGGCGGCCCCGGCCACTACGGTGGGAATGCCGGCCCCGGTGGCGATCTTGGCCGAGTCGACCTTGGTGGTCATGCCGCCGGTGCCGATCCCGGCCCCGGAACTGCCGCCGACGCGGACACCCTCCAGGTCGGCGGGCCCGCGCACTTCCGTGATCCGGCGCGCGCCGGGCTTACGCGGGTCGCTGTCGTACAGGCCGTCGACGTCCGACAGCAGGATCAGCGCGCTGGCCCGGGTCACGTGGGCGACGAGGGCCGCCAGCCGGTCGTTGTCGCCGAACCGGATCTCGTCGGTCGCCACCGTGTCGTTCTCGTTGACGATGGGCAGCATGTGCAGCTCCAGCAGCCGGTCCAGGGTCCGCTGGGCGTTACGGTAGTGGGCCCGCCGCATCAGATCGTCGGCTGTCAGCAGCACCTGGCCGACGCCGATCCTGTGCCGGGCGAACGCGGTGGCGTACCGGGCGATGAGCAGGCCCTGCCCGACCGAAGCGGCCGCCTGCTGGGTGGCCAGGTCGCGCGGGCGGCTGGGCAGCCCGAGCGGGGTGATCCCGGCCGCGATGGCCCCGGACGAGACCAGGATCAGGTCAGTGCCGGCCTCGATCCGCGTCGCGCAGGCGTCAACCAGCCCGGCGATACGATCACTGTCGATGCTGCCGTCGGGGGTGGTGATCGACGACGAGCCGACCTTGACGACCAGGCGCCGGGCCTCGGTGATGGCGGGGCGGGCGGGTGGAGCCGACACCGCTAGCCCAGTCGGCGGTCGGTGCCGCGGGGGCCGGGCAGGCTGCCCATCGGGAGCGTCGGATCCCAGTCGAACACCACCGGGTCCTTCGGGTCCCCGATGTACACCTCGTCGCCGGGCACCGCGCCCGCCTCGGCCAGGGCCTCTTCGATGCCCAGCTTGGCCAGCCGGTCGGCCAGGAAGCCAACCGCCTCGTCGTTGCTGAAGTCGGTCTGCAGCACCCAGCGGCGGGTCTTCTCCCCGCGCACCAGGTAGCCGCCGTCGGAGGTTCGCTCGATGGTGAAGTCCGGCCCGGCCGCGGGCGCGGGGCGGATGATCGTCCGGCTCGGCTCGGGCTCCGGCGCGGCGGCCCGGGCGGTCGCGACCACCTCGGCGATGGCGAAGCCGAACTCGCGCAGGCCCTCGCGGGTGGCGGCGGACACCTCGTAGACCGGCAGGCCGCGCTCGACGATGGACTCTCGCACCAGGTCGGCCAGTTCGCGGGCGGCGGGCACGTCGACCTTGTTGAGCGCGACCAGCCGGGGCCGGCTGGCCAGGTCGGTGTCGGTGAGCTCGGCGTAGGCGGCCAGCTCGGACTCGATCACGTCGAGGTCGGTGAGCGGGTCCCGGCCCGGCTCCTCGGTGGCGCAGTCGATCACGTGCACCAGCGCGGCGCAGCGTTCGATGTGCCGGAGGAACTCCAGGCCCAGGCCCTTGCCCTCGCTGGCCCCGGGGATCAGGCCGGGCACGTCGGCGATGACGAACTGCACGTCACCGGCCTCGGCCACACCCAGGTTGGGGATCAGTGTGGTGAACGGGTAGTCGGCGATTTTGGGCCGGGCGGCCGACATCGCGGCGATCAGCGAGGACTTGCCCGCGCTGGGGAAGCCGATCAGGCCGATGTCGGCGATGCTCTTGAGCTCCAGGACCAGGTCGCCCTCCTCCCCCGGCTCGCCCTTGAGCGCGAACCCGGGCGCCTTGCGGGTCTTGGAGGCGAGCGCGGCGTTGCCCAGCCCGCCCTTGCCGCCCGCGGCGGCCACGTACCGGGTCCCGGCGCCAATCAGGTCGGCCAGCACGGTGCCGTCGGCCGACTTGACCACGGTGCCGTCGGGGACCCCGATGATCAGGTCGCCGCCCTCGGCGCCGGTGCGGTTCGACCCCTCCCCCGGCTTGCCGTTGCCGGCCCGGCGGACCGGGCGGCGGTGGAAGTCGAGCAGCGTGTTCACGTTCGGGTCGACCTCGAGGATCACGTCGCCGCCGCGCCCGCCGTTGGCGCCGTCAGGGCCGCCGAGCGGCTTGAACTTCTCCCGGTGAATGGACATACAGCCGTGCCCGCCGTGGCCACCGGCCACCTTGAGCAGCGCCTCGTCGGCAAACTCCGCCATGGCGTCCCTCCTTTCGCGTGGGTGATCTCAGGCATGACAAAGGCGGACCGGGTAGCCGGTCCGCCTTCGCTTTTTTGGGTCCCAGTGGGGCCGCGGACCTAGCCGACGGCCGCCGGGGTCTCTTCGCTCTCCGGCGTGATGCTCACGGCCCGGCGGCCGCGGTGCGAGCCGAACGTCACCTTGCCCGCGACCAGCGCGAACAGGGTGTCGTCACCGCCCCGGCCGACGTTGATGCCGGGGTGGAAGTGCGTACCACGCTGGCGGACGATGATCTCGCCGGCGTTCACGCGCTGGCCGCCGAAACGCTTGACGCCGAGCCGCTGGGCATTGGAGTCACGGCCGTTGCGGCTGGACGATGCGCCCTTCTTGTGTGCCATCTCAGCTCTTCGCCTTCTTCGCTGCGTCGATGCCGGTGATCCGCACCTGCGTGTACTTCTGGCGGTGGCCGAGACGACGCCGGTAACCGGTCTTGTTCCGGTAGTGGATCATGTTGATCTTCGGTCCGGCCGCGTCGCCGACGATCTCAGCCGTGATCCGGTACCCGCTGACCTTCGCGGGGTCGGAAATCACGTTGTCGTCGTCGACCACCAGGACGGCCGGCAGCGTGATGCTGGAGCCGACGTCGCCGGAAAGCTTGTCGACGTTCAGGACGTCATCGACCGACACTTTTTCCTGCCGGCCGCCTGCGCGCACAATCGCGTACACCCGAGAACTCTCTCTCCCTCGTGCGTGCCCTCGCATCCCTCGTTACCGGGGATTGGTGTGCCAACGACGGGCTCGCCTGAACTTACAACTGGCGACCTGGGGACTCGTGCTGGGCACGTCCCGGGCGCCGAAGGTCAAGGTTACCAGAGCTTCAGCGCTGCAAAGTAACCGTCGAACTCTTAGTGCCCTTCGGTTGGTGGTTCGGGGTCGGCCGCAGCCGGGTCGGTGCCGGGGGCCGCGACCTCGGTGGCCTCCAGGTCTGGTCCGACGGCGGCGACCGGGGGCTCCTGTGCCGCTGCGGGCTCTGGGGCCGCCGGGGCCTCTGGGGCCGGGGTGGCCTCTGGGGCTGCAGGGGCCTCAGCGGCTGGTGGGACCGGGGTGATCTCGGGGGCCATGGCCTCGGGGGCCGGAGCCGGCTCTGGGGCCTCGGCGGCCGCGGGGGCCTCGGGGGCCCGGGTGGCCTGGAGGGGGGCGGGCTCGGCGGTGAGCGCGGCGTCACCGGAGAGGACCGGGGCGCCCGCAGTCACTGGGCTGTCCGCGGTGACCGGGACGTCGGTGGGAACCGGGCTCCCGGCCGGCGCGGGGACGCCGGTGCTCTCCGGGTCGGTGGTGGCTACGCTGCCGGCCAGCATTGACGGGCTGGGCGCCTGGTCCGGGCGGTTGCCGCGGCGGCGGTTGCGGCTGCGGCGGCCCTCGCCGGGCTTGGACTCGCCGTTGCCGTTACCGCCATTACCGCCGTTACCACCACTACCGCCGGCGTTGGAGCCGTTGGACCTGGCGTCGTCGGACTTGGAGTCCGAGCCGTGGCGGCCACGGCCGTGGCCGTTGGACGGGCCCGAGTTGCCCGAGCCGGCCGGCCCGATGTCGGCCAGGTCGAGCGACACGTGCACGCCACGTCCGTTGCAGCACTCGCAGGGCTCGGAGAACGCCTCCAGCAGGCCCGCCCCGACCCGCTTGCGGGTCATCTGGACCAGGCCCAGCGAGGTGACCTCGGCCACCTGGTGCTTGGTGCGGTCGCGGGCCAGGCACTCCAGCAGGCGGCGGAGCACCAGCTCGCGGTTGCTCTCCAGCACCATGTCGATGAAGTCGATGACGATGATGCCGCCGACGTCGCGCAGCCGGAGCTGGCGGACGATCTCCTCGGCCGCCTCCAGGTTGTTGCGGGTGACGGTCTCTTCCAGGTTGCCGCCCTGGCCGGTGAACTTGCCGGTGTTCACGTCGATGACGGTCATCGCCTCGGTGCGGTCGATGACCAGCGACCCGCCGCTCGGCAGCCAGACCTTGCGCTCCAGCGCCTTGGTCAGCTGCTCGTCGATGCGGTACTCGGCGAACACGTCCCGCCCGTCCGGGCTCTCCCAGTGCGAGAGCCGGTCGGCCAGGTGCGGGGCCACGTAGCTGACGTACTCGTCGACCTCGGCCCAGCCGTCGTCACCGGACACGATCAGCTGACTGAAGTCCTCGTTGAACACGTCGCGGATGACCCGGACGGTCAGGTCGGGCTCGCCGTACAGCAGGTCGGGGGCGCTGGCGGTCTTGGACTTGCGCTCGATGCTCTCCCACTGGGCGGCGAGCCGGGCCACGTCGCGCTCGAGCTCCTCCTCGGTGGCACCCTCGGCGGCCGTGCGCACGATCACGCCGGCGTCCTCGGGCATGACCTTCTTGAGGATCTTCTTCAGCCGGGTCCGCTCGGTGTCCGGCAGCTTGCGGCTGATGCCGGTCATCGACGCGCCCGGCACGTACACCAGGTAACGCCCGGGCAGGCTGACCTGGCTGGTCAGCCGGGCGCCCTTGTGGCCGACCGGGTCCTTGGTCACCTGGACCAGGATCGGCTGGCCGGACTTGAGCGCCGACTCGATCCGCTTGGACTGGCCCTCCAGGCCGCTGGCGTCGAAGTTCACCTCGCCGGCGTAGAGCACGGCGTTGCGGCCCTTGCCGATGTCGACGAACGCCGCCTCCATCGAGGGCAGCACGTTCTGAACCTTGCCGAGGTAGACGTTGCCGACGTAGCTCTGGTGGCTGGCCCGGTTCACGTAGTGCTCGACCAGGACGTCGTCCTCGAGCACGGCGATCTGGGTCCGGTCGCCGCGACGGCGCACCACCATCGTGCGGTCGACGGCCTCGCGCCGGGCCAGGAACTCGGACTCGGTGATGACCGGCGGACGGCGGCGGCCGGACTCGCGGCCCTCGCGCCGCCGCTGGCGCTTGGCCTCCAGCCGGGTCGAGCCCTTGACCGAGCGCACGTCGTCCGAGCGGCTGGCGGCCGGGCGCGCCTCCCGGACGTGCACCACGGTGTCCGGCGGATCGTCATCCGAACCGGGCTTTTCGGTGTCGGCGGAGCCCCGGCGGCGCTTGCGGCGGCGCCGGCGACCCTGGCCGCCGTTCTCGTCATCGTCGTCGGACTCGGCCTCACCGTCGCCGCCGGCGTCACCGGACGGCTGGCCGCCGCCCGCCTCGGCGGTGTCGCTGGCACTGTCGTCGGCGTCGGCGGCGTCGTCGGAGCCGTTGCCCCGGCTGCGGGACCGGCTGCGGCCACCGCGGCGGCGGCGCTTACGGCCGCCCTGGCCGCCTTCCTCGCCGCCCTCGTCGGACTCCTCGTCGGTGGCGCTCAGGTCGCCGGCGCCAGAGTCGTCCGGCTCGTCGGAGCCGGCTCCGGGCGAACCGACGTTTTCATTCGATTGTGAAAAAGGCTGGTCCGCTTCGGGCGCGGCCGCCGCCTCGCCGTCCTCAGCGGTTTTGGCGCCCCGTCGGCTCCCCCGGCCACCCTGCTTGGCCGGTGCGCCGTCGGCGTCGGGCTTGGCCCGGCTGCCACTGCGGCGCCGCGGGGCACGCGCGCCGCCGTCGTCGTCTCCGGTGGCCGGTCCGGTGGCCGGCTCGGCGCTGGGCACGGCCGGCGGGGCGACCGGCGCCGCCACCACCGTGGGCTGCGGCGCCTGGAACAGCACCTGCGGCGCCTGGAACGACACCGCGGGCACCGACGGCGCAGGCGGGGCGGGATCCGGCGGCCCGGCCGGGCGACTGGAAACGCCACCCCGGCTGGCCCCGGTGCTCACCGCACCCTGGTCTGAGCCACCTGACCCGTCACCTGGTTCTCTGTTGTTCAGCTCGTTCTCGAGCATGCGGGCATTCTCCCGTCAAGCTCCCGGGCGCGCGGACCCCATGGGGGCCCTGCGCGCCGCGCGGGAGCACATTGTGTCCTCGTCCCTGGACGGAGCCGGCCACTACGGCGGCTGCGGCGCCCAGGTTCGTTACCTGACTCAGTTCTGCGTGTGATCGCGGGAACTGCCCCGCAGACCACACGGCGTACTGGCCGCGCTGACGCGCGGAAATGCGGACCGGCGTGCGGGACTCCCGCACGGATCCGCAGCCCATGGGGCGCACGGGCGCCCTCATGGCACGTTCACCATGGCCGGTGCTACCTTCGGCCCCTTCGCTGGCGTGGGCGGCACGATCTCGCGCTCGCTGTCGCTTTGGCCGAGAACGCCCTGGGCCATCCGGGTCACGGCCGGCGCCGCGGCGGGCTCCAGGCCTGCGACCAGGCGCAGCCCGGTCAGCACATCCTCAGGCCGTACGGCAGGTTCGCTGTGCCGAACAACCATTCGGATTATTGCACAATCGTTTTCCGTAGCTTCGTCGGCGCGCGGGCTGACGTCCAGCGTCAGCACCGCGGCGCGAGCGTCGAAGCGGCGAATGCCCTTGTTGGTGAGCCGTTCCACCGTCACCTCGGGGGCGGCCAGGAACGCGCGGGCCGCCGCCACGGCGGCATCCGGCGCGACCCCGGACAATTCCACCAGCCACTCCGACACGATGAGGCGGCCGTTGAGCGAGCCGCCGGAATCTTCAGCTACTTCGATAACGTCTATCCCGTCCGGCAACGCTCTGTCCAGTACCGAACGCATTCCGGCAGGGTCGACCGGCGCGGTGAGCGCCAGCGTCAGGTATTCGGCCTCGCTCGACACGCCGGTCTGGGTGCCGCTGGCGTAGGAAATCTTCGGGTGCGGGCTGAACCCGGCCGAGTGCGCCATCGGCAGCCCGGCCTGGCGGACCGCCCGCTCGAACGCCCGCTGCACGTCCCGGATGCTGGCGAACCGCATCCGGCCCCGCTTGGCGTAACGGACCAGCAGATGCTGCACGGCCGGGGCGGGCTCGGGCCCGGTCGGACGGTTCTTCTGCGCGTTCACGGCGATCAGCTCACGCTCAGCACCGGGAGCAGCTTGGTGCCAGCCGGCAGCCGCTCCCCGGTCGGGCCGGTCTGGATCTCGGTGCCCATCGACGGGCAGACGCCGCAGTCGTAACACGCCGACCAGCGGCAGTCCTCCACCTCGGCCTCGTCGTTAAGTGCGTCCTGCCAGTCCTGCCACAGCCAGTCGTGGTCGAGGCCCGCGTCCAGGTGGTCCCAGGGCAGCACCTCGTCCCGGTCTCGCTCGCGGGTGGTGTACCAGTCGAGGTCGACCGGCTCGTCCGCCAGCGCCTTGTCCGCGCAGGCGACCCAGCGGTCGAAGGAGAAGTGCTCGCTCCAGCCGTCGAACCGGGCGCCGTCCCGCCAGGCGGCCTCGATGACCCGCCCGACCCGCCGGTCGCCGCGGGACAGCAGGCCTTCGATCATCGAGGGCTGGCCGTCGTGGTACCGGAAACCGATGGCCCGGCCGTAGGCCTTGTCGGCCCGCAGCGCCGCGCCCAGCTGGCGGAGCCTGCTGTCCACCACCTCGTGCGCGCACTGGGCGGCCCACTGGAACGGGGTGTGCGGCTTGGGCACGAACCCGCCGATCGACACCGTGCAGCGGATGTCCTTGCGCCCGGTGACCTCACGGCCGGTCTGGATGACCTTGCGGGCCAGCTCGGCGATGGCCAGCACGTCGTCGTCGGTCTCGGTCGGCAGCCCGCACATGAAGTACAGCTTCACCTGCCGCCAGCCGCTGGCGTAGGCGGTGGTGACCGTGCGGATCAGGTCTTCCTCGGTGACCATCTTGTTGATCACCTTGCGCATCCGCTCCGAGCCGCCCTCGGGAGCGAACGTCAGGCCGGACCGGCGGCCACCCCGGGCCAGCTCGTCGGCCAGCGTGATGTTGAACGCGTCGACCCGGGTCGACGGCAGCGACAGCCCGGTGTTGGTGCCCTCGTAGGCGTCGGCCAGGTCCTTGGCGATCTCGTTGATTTCGCTGTGGTCGGCGCTGGACAGCGAGAGCAGGCCAACCTCGCCGAAGCCGGTGGCCTGGACCCCCTGCTCGACCATCTGGCCGACGGTGGTGATGCTGCGCTCCCGGACCGGGCGGGTGATCATCCCGGCCTGGCAGAACCGGCAGCCGCGAGTGCAGCCGCGGAAGATCTCCACGCTGTAGCGCTCGTGCACGGTTTCCGCCACCGGGACGATCGGCTTTTTCGGGTACTGCCAGTCGTCCAGGTCCATGACCGTGTGCTTGGCCACGACCGGGGGGACGCCACGGTCGTTCGGCGTCGTCCTGGCGATCTGGCCGTCCGGCCGGTAGCTCACGTCGTAGAAGCGGGGGACGTACAAGCTGGTGTTGGTGGCCAGTGTGCGCAGGAGGCCGTCGCGGCCGCCGGGGCGGCCGTTCTGCTTCCAGGCCCTGACGTGCTCGGTGATGTTGAGGACGGCTTGTTCGCCGTCGCCCAGCACGACGCCGTCCAGGAAGTCGGCGACGGGCTCGGGGTTGAACGCGGCGTGGCCGCCTGCGATGACCAGCGGGTGCCAGGTGCCGTCGGCCGGGTCGCGGTCCTCGCTGTGGAGAGGGATTCCGGCCAGGTCGAGAGCGGTCAGCAGGTTCGTGTAACCCAGCTCGGTGGAAAAGCTCACCCCGAGCAGGTCGAACGCGCCGACCGGCCGGTGCCCGTCCACGGTGAACTGCGGCAGCCCGTGCTCGCGCATCAGGGCTTCCAGGTCCGGCCAGACGCTGTAGGTACGTTCGGCCAGCACGCCGTCCCGCTCGTTGAGGATCTCGTACAGGATCTGGACACCCTGATTGGGCAGTCCCACCTCGTACGCGTCCGGATAGAGCAGCGCCCAGCGCACGTCGGTGGCGTCCCAGTCCTTGACGACCGAGTTCACCTCGCCGCCCACGTACGCGATCGGCTTCCGGACGCGCGGGAGCAGCGGCTCCAGGCGCGGGTAAACCGATTCGATTGGCATTACACCAGCCTACCCATCGCGGGCCGTCGTTCCGCCGCCGTTGCGGCAGGGCGGAAGCGCCCCGGGCCGGAAAGGCTCCTGGGCGGACGGTAGGCCGGGCTTATTGACACGTGTTTTCAGCAATCTCCGGGCGTTTCTTATTCCGTCGTCCGGGAGCGGGGCGTTCGGCCCGTGAGGTGGCCGGACCGAACCGGGATTTCTGGGCCCGCTGTGACTCACGGGGCGGAGTGACTGGGTTGGCGGGGCAGGGGGTCGAAGGTAACTTTGGTACCCCTCTATGGGAGTCGAAGGTAACTTTGGTACCCCTCTTACATGGGTAAAGGCGCCATTGCGTGTGTTGCCGCCGGAGGTGGACGGCCCGAACGCCCAGGAGACTATGAGCCGCACTCCTGCTGTCAGAAGGCGCCCCTGAGGGTGCCGGGCCGTTCGGTCAGGGTGACGTCGGCGCCGGCCGCGCGGAAGGCGTCTGCCCACCTCGAGACATTTTCAAAAAGAAGGGCTCCTCCGTACCGGCGACCAAGTACGGATGCGGAAGCGAGGCCGGTAGCCCGCGCCGGGTGAGGCGCACTGCACCGCGTCGTAGAGGCCTGGGTGGAACCGGGCGAGCCAGCAGGCCGTGGCCGAAGGCCTGGCCGTCGGGGAACGTCTCGGTGACGAGCTTTCCCGCGGCGCCGCCGGGCGTCACTCGAAGACCTGGTGTTTGTGGTGGATGGAGAGGAGCAGGCCGATCGCGATCATGTCGGCGAAGATGGCCGAGCCACCGTAGGAGATGAACGGCAGCGGGAGCCCGGTGATCGGCATGATGCCGACGGTCATGCCGATGTTGACGAACGACTGGAACAGGAACCAGATCGCGATCCCGGTGGCCACGAGCATGCCGAACAGGTCGTCGGCCCGGGTGGCGATGCGCAGGGCGCGGACCACGACCACCCCGAGCAGGCCGACGATGACGACGGCGCCGACGAAGCCCAGCTCCTGCCCGGCGACGGTGAAGATGAAGTCGGTGCTCTGGGCGGGCACGTAGCTGCCGGACACCGACTGGCCGTGGAACAGGCCCTGGCCGAACATGCCGCCCGAGCCGATGGCGATCTTGGCCTGGATGGCGTTGTAGCCCGAGCCGCCCGCGTCGGACGACGGGTGCAGGAAGGAGGAGAACCGGGTCAGCTGGTAGCCCTTGAGCAGGTGCAGGCTGAGCACGCTGAACACGGCGGCGGCGGCCACCACGGCCAGCGTCACCACCCAGCGCATGCGGATGCCGGACAGCAGGATCATCCCGGCCAGCACCACCACCAGCACCATCGAGATGCCCAGCGCAGGCTCGATGACGACCAGGCCGATCAGCGGCAGGCCGCAGGCGATGACGATGCCGACGTCGCGCAGGCTGGGGCCTGGGCGGCCCTGGGACGGGTCCCGGGCCCCCTCGCGCAGCTCGCTGAACAGCATCGCGGTCATCAGGATGAGCGCGATCTTGGCGTACTCGGACGGCTCGATCTGGAAACCGCCGGGCAGGTCGATCCAGCCCGCGGCGCCGTTGACGGTGGCCCCGAGCGGGGTGAGCACGACCAGCAGCCCGAGCAGGGCGACCCCGTAGGCGATCGGCGCGTACATCCGCAGCTGGCGGTAGTCGACCAGGCTGAGCAGGCTCATCATGATCAGGCCGAGCAGCACGAAGAGGGCCTGCTTGTCCAGGTAGGTGCGGGTGTTGGCGCCGCGCTGGGCGAGCGTCGGCTCGGTCGCCGACCAGACCAGCAGCACCCCGATCACGCAGAGCGCCAGCACGGCCAGGATCAGCACCCAGTCCATGTGGCGCAGCTTGCTGTCCTTGGCGCTGAACCGGGTCAGCACCGAGCGCTGACGGGTCTTGAACGCGCCGGGCCGGGGGCCGCCGTAGCCGCGCTGCGGCACGCTCACCCGGCCGAGGCCGGTGCCACTCATCCGGTGTATCCCTTCGGCGCGGTGATCTTGCCGGTCGAAGCGATCGACGGCAGCGCCGACGGCACCTGCCCGTTCGGCACCGCCGCCTTCTGGCCCTCCAGGCCGTAGATGCCGTCGTAGATCTGGCGGGCGGCGGGCGCGGACACGTCGGCGCCGTAACCGGCGTCGGGGATCATCACGACCACCACGTACTTGGGATGGTTGCAGGGCGCGAACGAGGCGAACACCGAGGTCGCGACCTTGCCCATGACCTGCGCGGTACCGGTCTTGCCGGCCACGCACACCTTGTCCAGCGGGAACCCGGAGAAAGCGCCGGCGGCGGTCCCCTGGGTCACCACCCCGGCCAGCGCGTTGCGCACGTAGGCCAGGAAGCTGGACGAGGTGGGCAGGTGCCCGGCCACCGGCGGGGTGAGCTTCTGGGCCACCTTGCCGCTCGGGCTGATCAGCGCGGCGCCGATCCGCGGCTGGTAGAGCGTGCCGCCGTTGGCCAGGGCCACGTAGGCGTTGGTGAGCTGGAGCGGGGTGGCCAGGTCGTAGCCCTGCCCGATGGCGGCGATGGCGGCCTGGCCCGGCTCCCAGACGTTGCCGCTCTTGCAGTCCTGGTACTCGATCTGCTGCACGTAGGTGCCGTCGGCCTTGCCGTTCTTGCACCAGTTCTGCCCGGTGTGGGCGTTGTCTTTCCAGTAGTAGTACAGCCACTCGCGGGTGGGCACCGTGCCGGTCGCCTCGGCGGGCAGGTCGATGCCCGTGGCCTTGCCGAAGCCCCAGGCCAGGGCCTCCTTCTGCATCTTCTGGACGGGCGCCTTGGCGCTGGTGACGATGTTGGCGCGCGGGTTGTCCTTCTGCCACATGTCGTAGCCGAGGTTGTAGTACACGGTGTCGCAGGACTGGATCAGCGCCTCGGAGAACGTCATGGCACCCTGGTTCGGCTCGCCGTCGTTCTTGTAGGTGTGGCCGCCGATCGTCACCGACGCCGGGCAGTCGTACTGGCCGTCGAGCGGGTAGCCGTCGGACACCGCGGCCGCGGTCGAGGTCACCTTCCAGGTGGAACCGGGGGCGTACTGCCCCTGGGTCGTCCAGTTGATGGCCGGGGCCCCGTCCGACTGGCCGAACAGCGCGTTGAACTGGGACTGGGAGATGCCGTTGGTCCAGACGTTGGGGTTATAGTCCGGGTAACTGGCCATGGCCACGACCTGGCCGGTGGTGGTCATCACCACGGCCGCGCCCTGGTTGGCGTCGTTCCCGGCGCCGCGGGCCTTTTTCACCGCCGAATCCAGCGCGTTCTGGGCGACGACCTGGATCTTGGAGTTGAGGCTGGTCACCAGGTCGTCGCCGGACTGGGCGGCGGTGCCGCCCACGGTCCCGGTGACGTCGCCGGCCGCGTTGACCGAGACCGTGCTGGAGCCGGTCTTGCCGGTCAGCGCCTGGTTGTACTGCTCCTCCAGCCCGGCTTGGCCCACCAGGTCAGCGGTGGAGTAACCGACCCCGGAGGGCAGGTGGTCCTGCTTCAGCTGCTCGGTGGTGGCGGGCTGCAGGTACCCGAGCACCTGGGCCGGGTTGGCCCCGTGCGGCAGCGGATAGTTGACGACCCCCTGCGGCTGGGCGGTGACCCCGGGGAACTGGTCCTGTTCCTCCATGATCTGCAGCGCGGTCTGCTCGCTGACACTCTGGTCGACCGGGATCGGCTGGTAGGGCGACCCGGCCCAGCAGGGCTGCTTGACCGTGGCCGTGCACAGCCGGGTCTTCTCCTTGAGCAGCTGGTACGGCATGTTGATCATGGGGGCCAGCCGCTTCAGCACGGCCGTGCCGCCGTCGCTGCGCTGGGACAGCGTCATCATGTCGACCGAGACCACCAACTCGGTGTGGTTGGTGACCAGGGCGTTGCCCACGTCGTCGAGAATCTGGCCGCGAACCGCGGGCACGATGATCTTGCGGGTCTGGTTCTGCGAGGCCAGCTTGACGTAGCTGGTGCCGTTCATCACCTGGATGTACCAGAGGCGGCCGCCCAGCGTGATCAGCAGCGTGAACACGACCACGTACAGCACCAGCAGGCGCCGCCGTGACGCCGACATCATCGAAATCCTCCCCGGTTCCGGCCCAGCAGTCGCCCGAGCCGGGTCCGCCAGGTGTTCCGTCGCATCTTCAGCCGGGGCGCCGATCCGCCCGGCATGACCCGGCCGCGCAAGCGGCTCCGGCCGCGCAAGCGGCTCCGGCCGCCCAGGTTGCTCCGGCCGCCCAGGCCGCCACTCCCCAGCGAGCCACGCCTGCCGAACGAACGGCTCCGGCCAAACGTGCCCGGGCGGGGCGTGGCCCGGCCGAGCGCGCTGCCGGTGCCGATCGTGGCGGTCACGTTGCGCTTGCGAAACTTCATCGACGCGCCGCTGCGCGGTGCGCCGGCACCCTTGCCGCCCACCACCGGGCCGCGCCCGCCACGGAAGTTCAGGTTGGGGGTGACCTTGGGCATGGTGGGCCGGGTGGCACCGAGGCCGGAGGCCGAGCCGCCACCGCCGCGCTGGCCGGACAGCCGCAGCCGGGGCTCTCGCTGCTGGGTGTTGAGCCCGGTCGGGCGGACCGCGGACGCCGACCGGGCGGCCGCGATCCAGGCGTCGCTGCCCCGGCGCTCGCCCAGCCGCAGCCGCGGCGAGCCGGACGCGCTGGCCTGGCGGACGGCGCCGGCCGTCAGCCCGGCGGCACCCAGCGCGCCCGCCACGGCCGAGGACGTGGCCGCCGACGGGCCGATCACCGGGTCGCTGCGGCTGAGCCAGCCGTCCAGCTTGACCACTCCGAACAGCACGAACGGGCTGAGCAGCACGTTGTACAGGAGCAGGGGCGGCAGCACGTGCTGGACCGAGGCCCAGGTGACCTCGGGGTCGCTGAGCATCACGCCGAGCGCCGCGTACAGCACCGCGCCGACGGCGGCCGCCCCGGCCGAGATGGCCACGTACAGCAGCGCCGGCGACTCCTCTCCCAGCCCGGCCAGCCGCCCGCAGGCGTACCCGACGACGCAGAACACCAGCGCGTACTCGCCGACGGTGTGGCTGGCGGGCGGGGCGATGTCCAGCGCCAGGCCGGCCAGGAAGCCGGTCAGTACGCCCGGCAGCGGCCCGCCGATCAGCGCGAGCGCGACCACCACCAGCAGGACCAGGTCCGGCCCGGCGCCGCCGGGCAGGGACAGCCGGTTGACGATGGTCAGCTGGGCGGCGAGCGCCACCGCGACCAGCACCACGGACAAGATCAGGCGCCGCACCATCAGCCCCCGGTGCCGGTGTTGCCGGTGTTGCCGGTGGCGCCGGTACCCGTGCCGGTGCCCGGGGGCGGGGTGACGGTCACGGTGACGGTCGGCACCGGCTTGGGGCCGGCGAGCAGCACCGCGTCGTGCGGGTTCTTGGCCGGGCCGCCGACCACCACGCCGACCACCCCGAGCGAGGTGAAGTTGACGAACGGCTTGACCAGCGCGGTCTGCGTGAGCGAGCCGGCGTCGCCCTCGAGCTTGGTCACCTGGCCGATCGGCACGCCGGGCACGTAGGGGGTGTCGCGTACCGAGCCGAACGTGACCAGGCTCTGGCCCTTCTGCAGGACCGCGTTCGCGTCGAACAAGGTGAGCTTCAGCGTGGTCGGCCCGGACAGCTCCTGGCCGGTCCCGGCGACCGAGCCGATCTGGTTGCTGCCCGCCATCCGGGCGCCGACCACGGCCGACGCGTCGGTGGCCAGCAGCACGGTGGAGGTGTCGGCGCTGACCTGGGTCACGGTGCCGACCAGGCCCTCGCCGTTGAGGACGGTCTCGTGCGCGCGCACCCCGTCCTTGCGGCCCACGTCGAGGGTGACGCTGTCGGTGTAGTCCTGGCCGGCCGCGATGACGCTGGCCGCCACGATCCGGTAACCGCCCCGCCCGGCCAGCTGCAGCAGCGAAGACAGCTGCTGCTCGTCGGACTTGGACAGCTGGGCGGCGCTCAGCTCGGCCCGCAGCTTGGCGTTGGCCGCCTGCAGGGACGCGATCTTGCCGTCCGAGGACGGGCCCCCCGTCACCCAGTCGAAGACCGAGGACACCGGGCTGGTGACGTCGCTGGCGACCCGCTCGACCGGCCCGAAAATGCCGGCTCCGACACCCCGTGCCGGCGAGGTGCCGCCATCCCGGAAGTCGATCGTGATCAGCGCCACGGCGGCGATCAGGAGAATCCCGAGGACCAGGCGCACTCGCCGGGTGTCGTGCATGCGACTCCTTGCGGGCGCCGCCTGGCGGCCGCCCGTTTACTCAGCGCCGGGTCTCGGGCACAAGAACCGAACGCAGCATGTCGAAATCGTCCACGCACTTCCCGGCACCCAGTACCACCGAGTCGAGCGGGTTGTCGGCCACGTGGACAGGCATCCCTGTCTCTTCGCGGATCCGCTGGTCAAGACCCCGTAGCAGCGCCCCGCCGCCGGTCAGGGCGATGCCCCGGTCCATGACGTCGCCGGCGAGCTCGGGCGGGCACTTGTCCAGCGTGGTCTTCACCGCGTCGATGACCAGGTTAAGCGGTTCCTCGATGGCGCGCCGGACCTCGGAGGCAGAAACAACGATCGTCTTGGGCAGCCCGCTGACCAGATCGCGGCCCCGGATCTCGGCGTGCGGCTCGTCAGCACCGGGGAACGCCGATCCGAGCGCCATCTTGATCTCCTCGGAAGTGCGCTCGCCGAGCATCAGCGAGTACTCCTTCTTGCCGAAGCTGATGATGGCCTCGTCGAGCTCGTCGCCGCCGATCCGGATGGACTGGGACGTGACGATGCCGCCGAGCGAGATCACCGCGACCTCGGTGGTACCGCCGCCGATGTCCACCACCATGTTGCCGGTCGGCTCGTTGACCGGCAGGCCGGCGCCGATCGCGGCCGCCATCGGCTCTTCGATGATGTAGACCCGGCGGGCGCCGGCCTGGTGGCCGGCCTCCTTGACCGCGCTCTGCTCCACCCCGGTGATCCCGCTGGGGACGGCCACCACGATCCGCGGCTTGGCCAGGTGCCGCCGCCGGTGCACCTTCTGGATGAAGTAGCGCAGCATCCGCTCGGTGACGTCGAAGTCGGCGATGACGCCGTCCTTCAGCGGCCGGACCGCGACGATGTTGCCCGGGGTCCGGCCGATCATCCGTTTGGCCTCGATGCCCACGGCCACGATCTGGCCGGTGTTGGTGTTGAGCGCGACGACGGAGGGCTCGTTGAGCACGATCCCCCGGCCCCGCACGTACACAAGCGTGTTGGCGGTACCCAGGTCCACCGCCATGTCGCGGCCGAGAACCGCCATCGCGTTACTCATGGGGAGGACAACCTTCCCGGTCGGGCGCTTCCGAGCTTTTTAGGCCAGCTGACGCACTGAATGATACGGAGACCACGCCGTAGTGGATGGCGTGGAGTGGGAGTCTGCCTCGGTAGGTGTGCCTCGCCCGAGCCGGGGCTACGCCAGCTCGGGGAAGAAGATCTTGATCTCGCGCTGGGCGGACTCGGGTGAGTCCGACCCATGGACGACGTTCTCGCCAATCTCCAACGCATGGTCGCCGCGGATGGTGCCAGAGGCGGCCGCCACCGGGTCGGTGGCCCCGGCCAGCCCGCGGAATGCCTCGATGGCGCGCGGGCCCTCGGCCACCAGCGCCACCAACGGCCCTGAGGTGATGAAGTCCACCACCCCTTCGAAGAACGGTTTGCCGGTGTGCTCGGCGTAGTGGGTGCTGGCCGTCTCCCGGTCCAGAGTCCTCAGCTCGAGCGCGACGATCGTCAGCCCTTTGCGCTCGATCCGGGAGAGCACCGCACCGATCAGGCCACGGCGCACACCATCGGGCTTGATGAGGACAAGAGTACGTTCCGGCAACGACGCTCCTTCGGGAGGCGCAGGTGAGCGCGGGCAACTGGCCAGCTGCCGCGGGAGATACCCGCGGCAGGCAGTTTACCCGCGTCACCGGGCCGGAGCACGGGTGCGCCGCGCCCAGCCGGTGAGAAATGTGACACCTATGGCGATGAGCACGGAAAACAGCCCGGCCAGTTCCCACACCCCGACCGCGCCGGCCAGCGCGAGCCGCTCGGCCGCCCGCGGGTCGGCCGCCCCGCCGGTCAGCTGGGTCACCATCCGCACCTGGACGGCGCCGGACGCCAGGTAGCCGGTCATCAGCCCGGCCAGCAGCAGCGACACCCCGGACAGGGCGCTGGCCACACAGGTGTCGGCCAGCGCGGCGGTCAGGGCGGCGGCCAGGCCGCCGGCCAGCGGGGCGCTGATCCCGGCGAGGACCACGGCGGGCACGTACGGCCCGGCCAGCCGGGCGGCGGCCAGCCCCTCCACCGCGATGATCAGGCCGGCCAGCACCACGGCCCGCGGTCGCTGGCGCAGCACCAGGGCCGCGGCCACGCCGGCGATGGCGGCGACGGCGGTCACGCTGAGCGGCAGCCAGGAATGGCCGTCGGCCGCGTCCGGGCTGAGCGCCCGCAAGCTGGTGACCGCGCCGGCCGCGGGCGCGACGACCAGGCCGGTGACCGCGCCGAGGAACGGGAAGCACAGCGGCCCGCCGACCAGCCGGTCGGCCGAGGCGACCGCCGCCACCCCGTAGAGGATGAGCACGGCTACGGCCCCGGTGGCGAGCAGCGCGGCGGGTGGCCGGTAGGTCACGGCCACGCTGAGCGCGCTGAGGCCGAGCCCCGGTACGGCCAGGACCGCGAGCTGGGCCCGCTCCTGGGTGGCGTCCCGGCGGCCGCCCCGGCGCCGGGCCGCGCCGGGGCGGCGGGCGCCGGGGCCGTCGGCCAGCACCGCGTACAGGGCGGCCACGATCAGCGCCGCTCCGGTCAGCCACGGGTAGGGAGCCAGCGCGGCGTGCCAGCCACCGCTGGTCAGCCGGTCGCGGGCCACGGCCGGGTCGGCGGCCAGGCCGGCCACGGTGGCCGCCGACCACAGCGCGGTCAGCCAGCGCCGCGATCCCGGCGCGCGGTCCCAGGCCAGCGCCAGCGCGGCGGGCAGCGCCAGGCCGGCCGCGATCCCGTGCAGCCCCCGCACCGCGGCGATCGCGGTCACCGTGTGGGCCGAACCGCCCAGCGCGTCGGCCACCGCCATCGTCAGCAGGCCGGCCAGCAGCACCGGCCAGGCCCGCAGCCGCAGCACCGCCAGCGCGGCGATCCCCGCCACCGCGGCCATGGCCGGCAGGGCCAGTCCGGCCGCCCGCAGCAGGGTGGCCGACGCCTGCGGGCCGGCCGCGGCGGCGCCGGGCGTGTTCAGCGCCCAGGCGATGGCGTTCGGGGCCTGCAGCAGGCACAGCGGCGCGACCGTGGCCATCACGGCGGCGGCCGCACCGTCCGCGGCGACCCGGCGGGTGGTGCTGGCGGGGCGGGTGATGCTGTCGGGACGGGTAAGGCTAGTGCTGGTGGGGCGGGTGGTGCTGGCGGCCGGGCGCGCGGCGGTGGCCGGGCGGCGCGCGTCGGCCGGGCCGTGGTGCTGCTCGCGCGCACCCGGCCGGACCAGCCGTCCAAGACTCGTCGTCACTAACCGCTCACCTCTAATTACATAGGGCGACGGTCGTAGCCTAACGCGGGTTGGGCTGCTCCAGCTTGTCCGCCAGGTAGATTCCCCCGAACCACAAGGCGCAGAAGATGACGCCCAGGACATACAGGGCAGGAATTTCGACGCCGGCCGCGATGATCGCGAACTGGAGCACGGTCCCGATCACCATCGCCCAGCGGAAGCGGCCGATCACGCCGGCCAGCAGCACCGCCACCAGCGCCAGCCCGCCGCCGGCCCCGAACGCCACCCCGTGGTTCAGGTGCTCGATGGTGACGGCGACCGGGATGGCCAGGATCAGGAAGATCGCCTCGAAAACGAGCACCGACGACAACAGCCGCCGCAGTATCGGCCGTTTCCGTCGCTTGCCTTCCTGGACGGGCGGGGCAGGCGGGCCGGCGGCTGGGCGGTCGGTGGCGGGTTCACTCATGACAGGGCGCTCATGACAGGTCAGCCGCCGTGAACGGGTGGCGGCCGGTGCCGCCGTCGGCGGCCGGCAGGTCGGTGGTCGGGCTGTCCGGGAGCAGCAGCTGGCGAGCGTCCCCCACGGTGATCACCGAGCCGGTGATCAGCACTCCCCCGCCACCGGGGAGGTCCGGGTCGGGCGTCTCGTCGGCCAGCTCCACCGCGGCCTCGATCGCGTCGTCCATCCGGGCGGCGGTGTGCACCCGGTCCAGCCCGAACACGTCGCCCGCGAGCTCGGCCAGCTCGTCGACCGGCAGCGAACGGTCCGAGGAGTTGCGGGTCACGACCACGTCGGACAGCACCGGTTCGAGCTCGTCGAGGATGCCGGCCACGTCCTTGTCGGCGCTCACGGCGAGCACGCCGACCAGCCGACTGAAGTCGAACGCCTCGGTCACCGCGGCCATGGTGGCGGCCATGGCGGAGGGGTTGTGGGCGGCGTCGGCGATCACGGTCGGGCTGCGGCGCAGCACTTCCAGGCGGCCCGGCGACCGCAGCCCGGCGAACGCCTGGCGGACCAGGCCGACGTCGAGCGGCGCCCGGCCGCCCTCACCGGGCGCACCGGCCGAGCCGACCGGGCCGTCCTCGGCGGCGCCCGCGAAGCCCTCGACCGCGGCCAGCGCGCAGGCGGCGTTGGCCGCCTGGTGCTCACCGAACAGCGGCAGGAACAGCTCGGGGTAGGTGCCGTTGAGGCCGCGCAGGGTGAGCTGCTGGCCGCCGATGGCGATGCTCCGCTCCAGCACGCCGAACTCCAGCCCCTCGCGGGCCACGGTCGCGCCCACCTCCGACACCCGGCGCAGCAGCACCTCGGCGGCGGGCAGCGACTGCTGGGCGAGCACGGCCAGCGCGCCGGGCTTGATGATCCCGGCCTTTTCCTCGGCGATCTCCTCCACCGTGTCACCCAGGTACTGGGTGTGGTCGATGCTGACCGGGGTGACGACCGCCACCGCGCCGTCGGCGATGTTGGTCGCGTCCCAGGTGCCGCCCAGGCCGACCTCGATCACGGCCACGTCGATCGGCGCGTCCGCGAAGGCGGCGAACGCCATCCCGGTGAGCACCTCGAAGAAGGACAGCGGCGTGCCGGTCTGCTGGTCGGTCAGCTCCAGGTACGGCTCGACCTCGCGGTACAGGGCGACAAACTGCTCGGCGTCGATCGGCTGGCCGTCGATGCAGATCCGCTCGCGGATGGAAACCAGGTGCGGGCTGGTGAACCGGCCGGTGCGCAGGCCCCGGGCGCGCAGCAGCGCGTCGATCATGCGGGCGGTTGACGTCTTGCCGTTGGTGCCGGTGATGTGGATGATCGGGTAGGCGCGCTGGGGGTCGCCGAGCAGCTGGGCCAGGGTGGCGATGCGGTCCAGGGTGGGCTCGATGATCGACTCGGGACGGCGGCTCAGGATCTCCCGCTCAACCTCGCGCAGAGCGCCGTCGTCGTCGCTCATGCCAGGCACCAGCAGCTCGCAGTGGTCGTCACCCGTCCAGGCTACTGGGGCGCGGGCGCCACCGGTCCGGTCCCCGGCGGGACCGGGAGCTGGGGCTCGTCCAGGCCGGGAGCCATGATGCAGATCTGGTCGCGGCCGGCCGCCTTGGCCTGGTACAGCGCAGCGTCCGCCACCGCCAGCAGCTCGTCCAGGTCCTGCCGGGTGTGGGCGAGCTCGGCCACCCCCACCGAGACCGTGACGCAGACGCCGATCTGCGCCTCCCGGCCGTCGCTGACCACGATCTGCTCGCCGCCGACGTGGCCGCGCAGCCGCTCGGCCACCCGGCCCGCCTCGGTGCCGGAGGTGTTCGGGAGCAGGATGGCGAACTCCTCGCCGCCGAACCGGCCGATCAGGTCGCCGTCCCGCAGCTGGCTCCTGAACCGGTCGGCGACCACCCGCAGCACCCGGTCGCCCGCCAGATGGCCGTGCGTGTCGTTGACCAGCTTGAAATGGTCGATATCGATGATCGCGAGCGAGGTCGGCGACCAGTACCCGCGAATGCGGGACAGCTCGGTGGCGGCCTCGCGGTGCCAGGTGGCGGCGTTCAGCAGCCCGGTCTTGGCGTCGGTCCGGGCCTCGGCGACCAGCTGGGAGTGCATCAGGAACCGCTTCTGCATGAGCACTACTGGCAGCGCCACGATCAGCGCGGCCAGCGTGAACGAGCAGGCGAACGCGATGATCGAGGCCAGGCAGGTGACCACCCCGTCGGTGGTGATCGTCTCCCGGGTGAACATCAGCGCCCGGATCCGGGCCGTGGGGCTGGTCAGCTTGACCGCGCCGACCACCAGCCAGGCGTTGACCAGGTAACCGGTGATGGCCGCGGCCACGATGGCGGCCAGCAGCCCGGCGTCGTGCAGGCCCGGGCTGAGGTGACCGTCGAGCAGCGGACGCACCGCGTGGTACTCCACCGAGGCGGCGCCGTAGCCCAGGCTGTTGGACGCGACGCTGAAGACCCGGCGGTGAACCAGGTTGCGCCGGACCCGCCACTGCTTCATGGCCACCAGCGGGATCGGGGCCAGCAGCACGTAGACCGGCGGGAGCAGCAACGCGATCGAGACGTACCAGACTTCCTGCAGATCGCGGGTCAGGGTGTCGCGAGCCAGCTTGACGTCGCGGGTGGCCTCGATCATCGCGCCCGCGCAGGCCAGCAGCAGGACGAAGGCCGGGACCTGGAGCGGGTGCCACGAGGTGTGCGCCGCCGCCACCGCCGCGGCCAGGGCGGCCGCCGTCGCCGTGGCGATGACGTAGCCCCGCGCCAGCGGCGGCAGCGACCACAGCGGCCACCGCCGGACCGAGGCCACCGACCAGCGGCGCCCTCGCGGGACAGACGTATTCGTCACCCTCAGACTCCTGCAAATTGCATTTCAGGTTTTATTCAATATTCCGGAAAATGTTTTGCCGAAACTTCGGCATTTATCCCTAATCGTTATTTAAAAGGCGGCCGGCAGAGTGCGTGCCCGGGTGTGCCCTTGGGCACATTTTAATTAATGAATGGTTGCCAGAAAGGGATAGAGATGCGGATCGAGTGGGGCTGACGGGCGCAGGGGGAGCAAGCTGGGCATGCCGTGCTCCAGGGAAAGGAAGCAGCATGAGCATCGATTGGGACTGAAGGCCGCACATCACTGCCCATGTCCGGATCATATAGATTCTCATCCGCCCACACCCCTTTCTGGGGCGATTGAGGGCTCACGCCGCCAACTGAATACCAACCACAACGCCAGAGCGGCTCCGATCAAGCCGCTGCTCGCAACGACCAGGGCGGGGGTGGCCGCACTCGCGGCCGCCCCCGCCAGCACGTACAGCAGGCCCTGGCCGAGGTTCATGCCGCCGTTGGCGATGGCGTAGGCCTGCCCCCGCCGGTCGTCCGGCGACGCCAGCACGAAGGCGGTGTTGGCGGCGATCTGGTAGGCGGCCAGCAGGCCGGACGCGGTCACGATGATCAGCAGCAGGACCAGGCTGGGGCGGCCCAGGCAGATGACCAGGATCAGCGACGCGGCCACCGCCATCGGGCCCATCCAGCGCAGCCGGCGGGCGGGGCGGACGATCCGGGTGAACACCAGCATGCCGACCGCGCTGCCGAGCGGCCCGGCCGCGAAGATCAGCCCGGCCGCGGCCGGCCCGTGGTGCAGCTGGGCCGCGTACGGCACCGCCAGCGCCTCCGGCACGGTGTAGAACGCGCACAGCCAGCCGAGCAGCATGAGCGCCCGCAGCCGCGGGCTGGCGAACACCAGGCGCAGCCCGGCCATCATCTCGGCCAGCCGGGACTGACGGCGGCGGCCGACGGCCGGCCGGTGGCGCACGGCCACCGACAGCAGCAGGGCGGACACCGCGAACGTGCCCGCGTCGATCAGCAGCGCGGGCCGGGCGCCCAGGAACGACACGATCAGGCCGCCGGCCACGAACCCGCCGACCACGCCGATCTCCCGGGTGACCTGGGAGGCGGCCAGGCCCAGGGCGTAGCGATCGTCGGGCATGATGCTGGCCCGCAGCGCCGACCGGGCGCCCTGGAACGGGGCGTTCAGCGAGGCGACCACGAACAGCAGCGCCACCATCGCTCCCAGCGGCGTGCCAGGCACCGCCATCGCGGCTACCAGCAGCATCCGGGCCAGGTCGGCGGCGATCATGACGTTGCGGCGCGGGAACCGGTCGGCCAGATCGGACAGGAAAAGGCCCCCGACCAGCCACGGCAGGTAGGTGGTGGCGTAGGTCAGCGCGGTCAGCAGCGGCGAGCCGGTGCGCTCGAACACGACCACGGTCAGCGCCACCCGGGCGAACTGATCACCTGCGATCGACGCGAACTCGGCCAGCCAGATGGCACGGAACTCACCGTCGGCGAACACGTCCCGGAACGTCGCCGCGCGCGCGGGCGGCGAGGTGGACGGGCTGGGCGGACTGGACGGGCCGGACGGGCTGGACGATGGAGGCTCAGAGGCCGGGAGTGCTCGCGCTGCGGTATCCGCCAACGGGACCTCCCAACTGCGGACCGTTGCTCTCTGAACCCCCGTGGTTACATGGTGGCGCGCGAAACCGGCAATCGCAACAAAGAGTGCCAACCTTGTCACGCGCGGACAGTGGCCGCCGTAGATGGCAGATGCACGTGCAACCGCACTAGCTGGGACGGAGTGGCTGGTCGCGTCTGAACCAGGTCGCCCAAGTTTTAACTTTTGTCGCTCCGCTGGGTCCGGGCGGCAGCGGGTTTGGGTACGTTTTTCCGCGGATGCTGCGGGAAAACGTACCCGCATCGGGAAGTGCGCGTGTGACTCGGGGGGTCTCAGGCTCCGAGGGTGGCGAGCCTTTCTTCGATGCGGGCGATGTCCTGCTCGGCGGTGGTGAGGCGCTGGCGGGTCTTGTCGATGACGGCGGCCGGGGCCTTGGCGGTGAAGCCGGTGTTGGCAAGCTTGGCCCGGGCCTGGTCGGCTTCCTTGCGGGCGGCGGCCAGGTCCTTGTCCATGCGGCGGCGCTCGGCGGCCAGGTCGATGGTCCCGGCCGTGTCGAGCTCGGCCGTCACCCCTTCGGCCTCGATGGCGGCGGTCGGGGTGAAGCCCTCGGCCGGCTCGGTCAGCCGCAGCAGCGACCGGATGGCCTCCTCGTGGGCGGCCAGCGGGCTGCCCGCCAGGCCGCGCAGCCGGGCCGGGACCCGCTGGCCGGGGCGCAGGCCCTGGTCGGAGCGGAACCGGCGGACCTCGGTGACCAGGCGCATGACCCCGGCCAGCTCGGCCTCGGCGTCCGGGTCGGCGAACGACAGTCGCGGCCAGGCCGCCACCATGATCGACTCTTCGCCGGTCAGCGCGGTCCACAGCTCGTCGGTGACGAACGGCATCACCGGGTGCAGCAGCTTGAGCAGGTTGTCCAGCACCAGGCCGAGCACGTCCCGGGTGACCTCGGCGGCGGCCTGGGCGGCGGCGGCTGACGCCGCCGGCCGGTCAGCGGCGGCCGCAGTGTCATTATGACCAGAGGTCAGTGGGATCTTGGCCAGCTCCAGGTACCAGTCGCAGACCTCGTCCCAGGCGAAGTGGTACAGCGTGTCGCAGGCCCTGGCCAGCTCGTAGCGGTCCAGGTCGGCGTCGACGGCGGCGATCACCGACGACAGCCGGGACAAGATCCAGCGGTCCGGGGCCGACAGCGCGGCAGCTTCCGGCAGCCGGCGCGGCACCCGGGCGCCGTGGCTGAGCGCGAACCGGGCCGCGTTCCAGAGCTTGTTGACGAAGTTGCGCGAACCGGCCGCCCACTCGTCGCTGACCGGCACGTCGTTGCCGGGGTTGGCCCCGCGGGCGAGCGTGAACCGGGTGGCGTCGGCCCCGAAGCGGTCGATCCAGTCCAGCGGGTCGACCGCGTTGCCGCGGGACTTCGACATTTTCCTGCCGCTCGCGTCCCGGACCAGGCCGTGCAGGGCGATGTCGCGGAACGGCACCGCGTCGGCCGGCGGCCGGTCGCCCATCGCGTAGAGCCCGAACATCATCATCCGGGCGACCCAGAAGAACAAGATGTCGTAGCCGGTGACGAGCACACTGGTCGGGTAGAAGGCGTGCAGGTCGGGTGTGTCGTCCGGCCAGCCGAGGGTGGAGAACGGCCACAGGGCCGAAGAGAACCAGGTGTCGAGCACGTCGGAGTCCTGGCGCCAGCCCGCGCCGGCGGGCGGCTCCTGGTCCGGGCCGACGCAGACCACTTCGCCGTCCGGCCCGTACCAGACCGGGATCCGGTGGCCCCACCACAGCTGGCGGCTGATGCACCAGTCGTGCATGTTGTCGACCCAGGCGAAGTAGCGGGCGGCCAGCTCGGGCGGGTGGATCTTGACCCGGCCGTCCCGGACCGCGTCACCGGCCGCCTCGGCCAGCGGCGCGACCCGCACGAACCACTGCAGGGAAAGCCGCGGCTCGACCGTCGTGCCGCAGCGCTGGCAGTGCCCGACCGCGTGCACATAGGGCCGCTTCTCGGCCACGATCCGGCCCATCTCGCGCAGCGCGTCCACGACCGCCGGGCGAGCCTCGAACCGGTCCAGCCCTTCGAACGGCCCGTGCACGGTGACCACGCCGCGCTCGTCCAGCACGGTGAGGCTGGGCAGGTTGTGGCGGTGGCCGATCTCGAAGTCGTTGGGGTCGTGGGCCGGAGTGACCTTGACCGCGCCGGTGCCGAAGGCCGGGTCGACATGGTCGTCGGCGATGATCGGGATGCGGCGGCCGGTCAGCGGCAGCTCAACGGTCTTGCCGACCAGGTGCCGGTAGCGCTCGTCGTCGGGGTGGACGGCCACCGCGGTGTCGCCGAGCATGGTCTCGGCCCGGGTGGTGGCGACCACGATCGAGTCATCGCCATCTCCGTAGCGGATGGAGACCAGCTCACCGTCGTCGTCGGTGTGGTCCACCTCGATGTCGGACAGCGCGGTCAGGCAGCGCGGGCACCAGTTGATGATGCGCTCGGCCCGGTAGATCAGGCCCTCGTCGAACAGCCGCTTGAAGATGGTCTGCACGGCCCGGGACAGGCCCGCGTCCATGGTGAACCGCTCACGGGTCCAGTCCACGCTGTCGCCCAGACGGCGCATCTGGTCCAGGATCTTGCCGCCGGACTCGGCCTTCCACTCCCAGACCCGCTCGACGAACCGCTCCCGGCCCAGGTCGTGGCGGCTCAGGCCTTCTCTGGCGAGTTCCCGCTCGACCACGTTCTGGGTGGCGATGCCCGCGTGGTCCATGCCCGGCAGCCACAGCGCGGTGTAACCCTGCATGCGGCGGCGCCGGATGATCGTGTCGATGATCGTGTGATCGAGCGCGTGGCCGATGTGCAGTACCCCGGTCACGTTGGGTGGCGGGATGACGATCGAGAACGTCGGCGCGTCCCGCTCAGGGTCAGCGGTGAAGTAGCCAGCCTTCTCCCAGAAGGCGTAGCGCGGCCCTTCGACCTCACCCGGGTTGTACTGCGGCGGAAGCTCAGCGTTATCGGTCACGACAGGTGAGTCTATTGACTCCGGACCGGCGCTTAGGCCGACTTCTCGCGGGGGGTGCGGCGGTTGCTGACGCCGCGGGGCACGAGGGTCGGGTTGACGTGCTCGAGGACGGCCTCGCGGGTGATGACCACGCGCTCGACGTCCTTGCGGCTGGGCACCTCGTACATCACCGACATCAGCACCTCTTCGAGGATCGCGCGCAGCCCGCGCGCCCCGGTGCCCCGCAGGTTGGCCTGGTCGGCGATCGCGTCCAGCGCGTCCGGGGTGAACTCCAGGTCCACACCGTCCAGCTCGAACAGCCGCTTGTACTGCTTGACCAGCGCGTTGCGGGGCTCGGTGAGGATCGAGATCAGCGCCTCGCGGTCCAGGTTGTGCACGCTGGTGATGACCGGCAGGCGGCCGACGAACTCGGGGATCATGCCGAACTTGAGCAGGTCCTCGGGCATCACCTCGGCGAACGAGTCGTCGGTGTTGTCGGCCTTGCGGGCCTGCAGCACGGCGTGGAAGCCGATGCCGTTGTGGCCGGACCGCTGCTCGATGATCTTCTCCAGGCCGGCGAACGCCCCACCGCAGATGAACAGCACGTTGGTGGTGTCGATCTGGATGAACTCCTGGTGCGGGTGCTTACGGCCACCCTGCGGCGGCACCGATGCGGTGGTGCCCTCCAGGATCTTCAGCAGCGCCTGCTGAACACCCTCGCCGGACACGTCCCGGGTGATCGACGGATTCTCGCTCTTGCGGGCGATCTTGTCGATCTCATCGATGTAGATGATCCCGGTCTCGGCCTTCTTGACGTCGTAGTCGGCCGCCTGGATCAGCTTCAGCAGGATGTTTTCGACGTCCTCGCCGACGTAGCCGGCCTCGGTGAGGGCGGTCGCGTCGGCGATGGCGAACGGCACGTTCAGCAGCCGGGCCAGCGTCTGGGCCAGCAGCGTCTTGCCCGAGCCGGTCGGGCCGAGCAGCAGGATGTTCGACTTGGCCAGCTCGACCCCGTCGTCACCTGGCCGCTCGCCACCGGACTGCACCCGCTTGTAGTGGTTGTAGACCGCCACCGACAAAGCCTTTTTGGCCTTGTCCTGGCCGATCACGTAGGCGTCGAGGAACTCGAAGATCTCCCGCGGCTTGGGGAGGCTGTCCCACTTGACCTCGGACGGCTCGGCGAGCTCTTCCTCGATGATCTCGTTGCAGAGATCGATGCACTCGTCGCAGATGTACACACCGGGACCGGCGATGAGCTTTTTGACTTGCTTCTGGCTCTTCCCGCAGAACGAGCATTTCAGCAGGTCGCCACCGTCACCGATGCGTGCCACTCAGATACTCCTTTACATGGTGCCGCCGGTACGGCTCAGAGAGCCGTTCCGGCGGACATGTTCCGCCTAGCAAATCATGCGTCCCGGCTTCGACGTTACCGCCTCCGGTCCGCCAGAACCTACGGCAACATCCATCAAACCCCGTGGGGGGCATGCCGGGGAAGAGGCAAATCTCCGGCTAAGACGACATTACATCGGCGACGGTCTGTCCGCGCTTGAGCATGGTCAGAACCTCGTCGATGATGCCGTACTCCTTGGCCTCCTCGGCAGTGAGGAACTTGTCCCGCTCGATGTCCTTGCGGATCAGCTCCTCGTCGCGGCCGGTGTGCTTGGCCAGGATGACCTCCATGGCCGCCCGCATCCGCATGATCTCGCGGGCCTGGATCTCCAGGTCGCTGACCTGCTCGTAGCCGCCGCCCTGGGTGGCCGGCTGGTGGATCAGGATGCGGGAGTTCGGCAGCGCCATCCGCTTGCCCTTGGTGCCCGCGGCGAGCAGCACCGCGGCCGCCGAGGCGGCCTGCCCGATGCAGCACATCTGGATGTCGGGCTGGATGAACTGCATGGTGTCGTAGATGGCCATCATCGAGGTCATCGACCCGCCGGGCGAGTTGATGTACATCGTGATGTCGCGGTCCGGGTCGATCGCCTCCAGCGTCAGCAGCTGGGCCATCACGTCGTTGGCCGAGGCGTCGTCGATCTGCACCCCGAGGAAGATGATCCGCTCCTCGAAGAGCTTGTTGTACGGGTTCATCTCCTTGACCCCGTACGACGTCCGCTCCACGAAGGACGGCAGCACGTACCGGGCCTGGGCCGGCCGGAAGCCCTCGGTCCCTGCCCGAAGCTGGCTAGCACTGTGCTGGCTCACGTTCGGCTCCTTCATTCCGTAATCGTTCATGAGACCGGACCCGCCGAAGGCACCTCGGTGGCGCTGCGGACCACGTGGTCGACGAACCCGTAGTCCTTGGCCTCGTCGGCGGTGAACCAGCGGTCGCGGTCGAAGTCCAGCTCGATCTGCTCGATCGTCTGGCCGGTGTGGAAGGCGATCCGCTCGGCCATGGTCCGCTTGATGTACAGCATCTGCTCGGCCTGGATCCGGATGTCGGTGGCGGTGCCGCCGAGACCGCCGGACGGCTGGTGCATCAGGATCTGCGAGTGCGGCAGCGCGTAGCGCTTGCCCTCGGTGCCCGCGCAGAGCAGCACCTGGGCCATCGACGCGGCCATGCCCATCACGTAGGTGGCCACGTTGTTCTGGACGTACTGCATGATGTCGTAGATGGCCAGGCCGGCGCTGACCGAGCCGCCCGGCGAGTTGATGTACAGGGCGATGTCCCGCCGGGGGTCCTCGGCCGCGAGCAGCACCAGCTCGGCGCAGATCCGGTTGGCCAGGTCGTCATCGACCTGCTGGCCGAGGAAGATGATCCGGTGCCGCAGCAGCCGCTGGAACAGCTGGTCGCCGAACGGCTGGACGGCCCCGTCGGGCGTGGCCGCGGTGGGGGCAGCCGCCGCCAGATCCCGGGCGGTCGCTGCCACGATCGACGGCACCTCCAGGTTGGGATGCGTGGTCACTGCGTTCTCCTCGCTTGGTTACGTTCGACGTCTCTGACTTGGACGATAGCGGCCGGACCGCGCGCTCTATGCCTCAGCAGCGCGGTTTTCGCTGTCGGGTGAACCGGTCAGGACTTCTTGCTGGCCGTCTTGGCCCGCGACCGGGTCTCGGCCGGGGTTTCCTCGGCAGCGTCGTCACCGGTGGCCGCCTCGTCGGCGGCGTCAGCCACGTCCTCGCCGGCCACGGCGTCCTCGACCACGGCGTCGGCGGCGACGTCCTCGTCGGTCTCGTCCTCGGCGCCGGCCGCGGCGTCCACCTCGGCCTCGGCGATGACCTCGGCGGCCTCTTCCTCAGCCTCGTCCGCGCCGATCAGCGCGGCGTAGCTGACGTCGTTGCCGTCCTCGTCCTTGACCTGGACCTGCTCGGTCAGCCGGGCCACCGCCTTGCCGCGCAGCACCTCGGCCGCGGCCGCGCCGATCTGGCCGGCCTCGGCCAGCTGGCGGGCCAGCACCTCGGGCGCGACCCCCATGGCCTCGGCCTGCCGGGTCACGAAGTAGGACAGCTCGGCGTCGTCGACCCCGAGGTCCTCCTGCCGCGCCAGCTGGTCAAGCACCAGGCTGGTCTTCACGCTGCGGCGGGCCTGCTCGTCCAGGTCGGCGGTGAACTCCTCCTGGTTCTTGCCCACGATCTGCAGGTAGGTGTCCCAGTCGGCGCCGGCCGCCTGGATCTGGTCCTGCATCTGGTGCTGCATCCGGTGCGCCTCGTCGGCCACCACGCTGTCCGGCAGCGGCACGTCGACCTGGTCCAGCAGCGCCTCGACGGCGCGGTCGCGGGCCTGCCCGGCCTGCTGCTGCTGCTTGGCCGCCTCGAGCCGCTGGCGGGTATCCGCGCGCAGCTCGCCGATCGTGTCGAACTCGCTGGCGAGCTGGGCGAAGTCGTCGTCGAAGTCGGGCAGTTCCTTGACCTTGACGCTGTGCACGGTCACGGTCACCTCGGCCTGCTCACCCTCGTGGTCACCGCCGGCCAGCTCGGTGCTGAACGTCTTGGTGTCCCCGGCCGAGGCACCGGTCACCGCGTCGTCCAGGCCCTCCAGCATCGAGCCGCTGCCGACCTCGTAGGACAGGCCGCTGGCCTGCGCGTCCTCCACGGCCTCGCCGTCCACGGTGGCGGACAGGTCGATGGAGACGAAGTCGCCGCTCTCGGCCGGGCGATCCGCGCCCTTGAGCGAGGCGAACCGCTCGCGCAGCGAGCTGAGGTACTCCTCGACGTCGTCCGGCGTGACCTTGGCGTTGTCGATGGTCACGGAGATGCTGTCCAGCTCGGGGAGCTCGATGGTGGGCCGGATGTCGACCTCAGCGGTGAAGGACAGCTCCTTGCCGTCGTCCAGGCCGGTGATCTCCACCTGGGGCTGGCCGAGCGCGTAGAGCTCCTTCTCCTCGACCGCCCGGCCGTACAGCTCAGGCAGCGCGTCGTTGACGGCCTGCTCCAGCACGGGGCCACGCCCGACCCGCTGGTCGATGATCCGCGGCGGCACCCGGCCCGGCCGGAAGCCGGGGATGCGCACCTGCCGGGCCACCTCGCGGTAGGCCTTGTCGATGCTGGGCTGCAGCTCGTCGAATGGCACCTCCACGCTCAGCTTGACGCGTGTCGGGCTCAGTTCCTCGACGTCAGTCTTCACGTCGGCGTCACTACTCCTTGTGTCCCCTGCGTGGTTCCCTCCACCGCCTGCCACGTCGAACGCGACGCGACCGGGAACGCGGGAACTCAGGTCATCACGTGCGGCAACCGCCACAACGCTTTAGGCCGCTAGCCTACCGGGTCAGCCGACGGGAACGGGCTCCCGTTCGGCGACCTGCTCGGGGCCGCGGAACAGCCGCCGGTAGGCGTCCGGGGTGGTGTCCCGCCAGGCCCGGAAGTGGTGCCGGAGGGCGGCCGCGTTGCCGAAGCCGGCGTGCTCGGCGATCGCGTCCACGGTCTCGTCGGTGTCCTCCAGCAGCTGCTGGGCCAGCAGCACCCGCTGGGAGGTCAGCCAGCGCAGCGGCGTGGTCCCGGTCTCCTGGGTGAACTTGCGGGCGAACGTGCGCGGCGACATGTGGGCGTGGGCGGCCAGGTCGGCGATGGACAGCGGCTGGTCCAGGTGCAGCGCCATCCAGTCCAGGACCGGCGCCAGGCTGCCGTTCGACGACTCCCCCAGCGGGCGGTTGATGTACTGGGCCTGGCCGCCGTCGCGGTGCGGCGGCACCACCATCCGGCGGGCGATGCCGTTGGCCACCCGCGAGCCCTGGACCTTGCGCACCAGGTGCAGGCAGGCGTCGATGCCGGCGCCGGTCCCGGCGCTGGTGATGACCGGCTCCTCGTCCACGTAGAGCACGTGCGGGTCGACGATCGCGCGCGGGTACCGGCGGGACAGCTCGGCCGCGTGCCGCCAGTGGGTGGTGCACCGGCGGCCGTCCAGCAGGCCCGCCTCACCGAGGACGAACACGCCGCTGCAGACGCTGAGCACCCAGGCTCCCCGGTCCACCGCGCGGCGCAGCGCGGCCAGCAGTTCCTCCGGGAACCGGCCGGTCTCGGCCGGGCCCCGGGCCATCATTTCCGGCAGGAACCGGTCAGGGGGGATGGGGTGCGGGGACAGGCCGGGGATCCGCTGCGGGTCACCCAGCCGCCGGTCGGAGACCGCGGGCACCGCGATCAGGTCGGCTTCGTCCAGGCGGCTCAGGTCATACGGGGGGCTGATGGTAAAGCCGGCGTTGCAGCGGATCGGCCCCGGCTCCCCGGCCACCACCGCGAAGTCGTAGACAGGCAGCCCGTCGTCCGACCGGTCCAGCCCGAACACCTCACACACCACGCCCAGCTCGAACGCCTCGATGCGGTCGAGGGCGACCACGGCCACGTTGTTCAGCATGTTTCGAGTATGCGCCGCGCCTGGCAGGATGTCATCGCGATATGTCCTTCCTGCCACTGTCGGGATTTACTCCGGGGCGGCAAACTGGAGACATGAACGTGGCACGCCGAATCAGCCAGATCATCTCCGAGTGCAACGAGGCCCAGCGCCACCTCGCGATTCGCCAGCACGCCTACGACCTGCATCTTCCTAAACCGGATGCCGCCCCTGAGACCTATGCGGAGTTCCTGCTCCGCACGCGCGGGCCGCTGCTGCGGGAGCCTTCGGCCCGCCGTAGGCTCGCGGGCCACGACGTCCACTGAGCCCGGTTTACCGGGTAGCGGCGGCTTACTGGGTGGTGGCGACGAGGAGCCGGCGAAGGTAGTCCACCCATGCGGGGTCACCGGACACCGAGACCTTTTCCTTCTCACCATCCCGCCCCCAGAGCCAGCGCAGCAGCGGATCGGGGGCGCCCCCCACGACCGCGCGCACGTCACCGCTGGTTCCGGGCTGGACGTCCACGCGGAAGGCCTGGGGGCGCACCGTCCAGGTGGCGCCGTCGGCGTCCACCACCACGGCGTCGTCGCCGTCCGCGCGCTCCAGCCGGGGCCCTTTCAGCTCGGCGAACTCGTCCGGCCAGGCCGTCGAGCCGTAGCCGAGGAAGCGGATCAGCACCTCATCCACGCCGTCGGCGGCGATGTCGTCCGGTACCGGGCTGACCGCGGCACCGGTGGCCGCCTGGGCGGCCAGCTGGGCGTCGATCCGGTGAATGACGGTCTCCTGCGCCATCCGCCGGATCCAGAACGCCACCGTCGGCTCGGGCTCGTACCAGGTGGGGGCGGGCGAGTCCGGATCCCGGGTGGTCAGCTCCTGGGTCAGGCCGGCGTAGGTCTGGTCCAGCTGGTCCAGCCGCGGCAGGGCGTCGATGTCGGTGGGCCAGTCCTGATCCCCCGGGAAATCGCCCAGCTGCATGGCCAGGGTCTTGTGGAGGTACACGCCGGCCACGTGCTCGACCAGATCGGACACGGTCCAGCCGGGACACGAGGGCACCGGCGCGTCCAGGCCCGCCGCGACGGTGGCCTTGCGCAACAAGTCGAAGTCGGCGGCGAGTGACTGAAGGTATCTGGAGCTGTCCATGGCGCAAGACTGGCACAGCGTGCGGTCGGGCTGGCGGGATTTGAACCCGCGACCCCTGGCACCCAAAGCCAGTGCGCTTCCAAGCTGCGCTACAGCCCGCGACAAGCCGCAGTCTAGTGCCGAACCGCGCTAGGGCGTGCGGAAGCGGTAGCCCGCGGCCAGCAACTCGGGGATGGCGATGGTGAGCGCGGCCACGGTCTCGGCCCGGTTGCCGCCGCCGTCGTGCTCCAGGATGATCGAGCCTGTCTTGGTGTTCTTCATGATGTTGGTGACGATCGTGCTGACGCCCGGCCGGGCCCAGTCGCGCGGGTCCACCGACCAGTCAAGCGGGGTCAGCTTCAGCTGCTGGCAGCGTTCCAGCACGGCCGTCGACCAGGCGCCGTAGGGCGCCCGGAACATGTCCAGGTGGCGGCCGGTGGCCTTCTGGATCACGTCGTTGGCCTTGTCGATCTGGACGGCCAGCTGGCTGGCGCTCAAGGCGGGCAGGTTGGCGTGCGTCCAGGTGTGGTTCACGATCTTGTGCCCGGCCGCGGCGACCTCGCGGGCCAGCCCGGGATCGGCCGCCACGGCGGTGCCGACCATCGAGAACGTCGCGGTGACCTTGTACTTCTGCAGCAGGCTGAGCACCTGCGGGGTGTAGATCGAGCTGGGGCCGTCGTCGATCGTCAGCGCGATCGTCTTGGGCCCGCCATCGAGGTAGTACTGCGGCCGGGGCGGCTTGCCGGTCGCCGGGTCGGCCGGGTGGCCGGTCTCCGGCGTCGCGGTGGTCTGCTTGCCCTGGGGTGCCGACGAGGACGAAACGTCGCTGGGGGTGGAGGTGGGCTGCGTGTTGTGCGGGGCTTGAGTGGTGTGGCTGACCTGAGGGGCGGGAGTGGCACCATTGGCGGCCGAGTTGCCCGCGCCGTGGGCGGTACCGGACGCCCGCGCTCCGCTCGCGCTGGCACGGGTGTCGTTGGCGCCGCCGGAACCCTCGCCGGCGATGAACTCGCCGAGCACCACCAGCCCGCCGGCCGCCAGCAGCACACGACGGGAAATGACGGCTTTGGGCGGTCGCGGCTTGCGGTCGCTCATTAAGCCCCTTCCTCGGCGGGCCGGAACCCTCAGGCCTGGAATCCGAATGCACGCGCAACCACTAAGACTGCCAGGGACCAGCATCGGTTGTGGCAAATCGGTATTCAATCCGACACGCGGAGCAAACTGAGCCGAGTGTGAAACGACGTGTACGTAAAGTGAATGCCACACCACGGAAAGTTAAGAATTTCCTAAGAAAAGGGTGTACCGGTGCGGGGCGGACACGATCGCGGCGGCAGCGACCGCGCTGCCTGAACGGGGCCAGCCGCCGGGCTAGTGCGCACGCCCGAGCAGCTGGCGGGCCCGCAGGGCGATCTCCAGCTCGAACCGCCGGTCCGGGTCGCGGAGCTGGTCGCCGAACAGGTCATCGGCCTGGCGCAGCCGGTAACGGACGGTCTGCGGGTGCACGTGGACCTGGAGCGCAACCTCGTTGGCGTTACAGCCGTGCTGCAGCCAGATCAGCAGCGTCTCGGCCAGCCGGTCCTGCTGGGCGGCCCGGAGCCGTTGCAGCGGAGCCAGCCGGGCGGCCTGCAGCGCGCCGGTCAGCTCCTCGTCCGCGAAGATCAGCAGCGCGGCCAGGTGCTCGTCGCCGCGGACCAGGCCGCGGCCATTCTCGTTCGCGACGATGCCCCGTTCGGCCAGATCCAGCGTCCGGCGCGCCCAGTGCAGGGAGGCGGCCGCCCGGTCCAGCGGCTCAACCGGTCCCATGGCCGCGGCCCAGCCAGCCAGCGCGCGGTCCACCGCCGGGATCCGGCCGTGGCGGTCCGGGTCCGGGATCAGCAGGCACGGCTCCCGCCGCGACCAGTCGGCCAGCATGTCGGCCGGGAGCGCCGGGAGCGCCGGGAGCGCTGTCGGGCGGGACGGCTGGGGGCCTGCGGTGGCTTGCTGGGGACCTGCGATTGCCTGCTGGGGGCCGACGCTGGCTCGACGGTCGCCCAGGGCGACCACGGCGATCCGGTCCGGCAGCGTCCAGCCGGCCGCCCGCGCGGCCTCGGCCACCGCATCGGCGGGCGCGGGCGGATCGGCCAGGATCAGGTCCAGCAGACGCCGCCGGCGGCGCTCCCGCTCCCCCGCGAACTCGGCCCGCGCGTCCAGGTAGCCCTGGGCCGACGCGGCTGCCAGTTCGTCCAGGTAGACGAAGATGGCCTCACCCGCCCGGCCGAGCGCCAGCATGTCGAGGCGCTGCCGGGCGGCGACCGCGCACAGCCGACGCCAGCCGACCCGGGCGCCGAGCCGCAGCGCCGACTGCAGCGGCTCCAGGCTGCGGCCCTCGGCCGCCTCGGCCGCGCCGATCGCGCGGAACTCGGCCAGGATCGCCGCCATACCGGCGCCCGGGGAGCCTGGGGCGGCTGTGGTGGCCGGGGCGGCGGGGCGGCGGCCCGGGCGGGCGGGGCCGCCACCCGTTCGATGAACGTCCGCACCGCGTGCTCGACGGCCCGCCTGAGCGTGCGCACGTAGGCCGGGTCGAGGGGCCGGGTGTACTCGGCCACCTCACCCTGGATGACGGTGAGGATCTCGGCCACCGAGGCCGGGCATTCCTTCCGCAGCATGGCGGTGACCTGGGCGGGGAGCACCGGCCAGCCCGCATCGGCGGCAACCGGCGGGCTGCCGGCGGCGCCGGCGCAGCGGCGGCCGCGGCCGCGGAAGACCGGGTGCCCCCGGTGGTCCCGGCGGCTGCGGTGGTCCCAGCAGCCCCGGCGAGCCCGGCTAGCCTCAGCACCGCTCACCCCTTGATGAGAAACCTGAAGTACGCCTGCGTACTTGTGCAAACGCTACGTCCTGGTAACCCCTGGTGTCACGCGCTTTTGCTCAGATTGGACCATCGATGCCACCGGTGGCTCCGGCGGGTGGCTGTGTTGTCACCAGATGACAAAGGAGCCGGGACGGGTCCGGACCTCAGCCGGCTTGGCCCGGTGCGTCCGGGCGGCCGGAACGGTACCCTACGGAAGGCGGCCCGGCTGTTGCCCGGTCCGGCGGGCGTAGCTCAATGGCAGAGCCCCAGCCTTCCAAGCTGGTCATGCGGGTTCGATTCCCGTCGCCCGCTCTCATCGTGTCTGCGCAGGCAGCGGCCGGGATTCGAGCTGCCGCCATTTGCTCCGCTATACAGTTGTCCGCGCTCTGGGCCATTAACGGGCCATTAGCCGACCGGCACCAGGGCGCCCGCCTCGCCGTCGTCATCGTCCCGGCGCCGACGCTCGGCTTCGATGTGAGCGTCAATGCTGTCGGTGATGATCTTGTCCGCACCACGTGCCCGGTGCTGGTAGATCAGCGCAGCGCGCTCGCTATCGTGCCCCATGCGCACCATCAGATCCTTGATGCCAGTGCCGCCCGCAGCGGCAAAGGTGTTACCGGTGTGCCGAAGATCGTGGAAATGCAGGCCCTCGGCGCCGACCGACCGCACCGCGTACGCCCAGCCCGACATCTTGCCGAAATTGCTCCGCCGCAACGGCACGCCACTCGGCCCGCAGAACACCAGCGCCCCCGGTTCCGGCCCGACAAACTTCGCCAGGTGCCGCTCCAGGTCCAGGATGATCACTTGCGGAATGCCGACGATCCTCCGCCCAGCCCGCGACTTGGGCGGCCCCAGCACAACCGCCGATCCATTGGCCCGCCGCTGAGTGAACGCGGCCCGGACCCGCACAGTGCCCGTCACCAGATCAAGGCGGCGCCTGCGGCGCCGCTGGCCCGGCGTCAGCGCCGCGCTCTGCCTTGGCGGCCCGCGCGGCGCACGCCGGGCCGACACCGCAAGGCTCGCCAGATCGACACGGTGATTCGTCACGCACACCGAGGTGCGTGCCCCCCGGCCGCGCTTTCCCTGTTCCGGTCCCTTCGGGCAGCCAGATCGTCAGGAAGTGCCGTCAGTGCGGGCAGGGCTGGTAGTGGCTGCCGCTCATGATCGTGTCCGGATAGTCAGCGACCACCGCTGGCCAGCTCGTGTGCGGGTGCTGGCGCAGGAAGCCGTGGACGATGTGGTAGCCGATGGTGAAGGCCGTCCAGTGCGGGATGCCGTGCCCGCCGAGCATCCACCGCTCATAGAGCCCGGCCACGTTGAGAACGGGCTGGGCCTGCTGCCACAGCGCGCATTCCTGGACCGGGGTGATCGCAGCACCCCACGGGTCCGGCGGCCCGGGAAAGGCGGCCTGATCAAACGCTGTCGCGATCCCCTCGCTGATCGTCTGGTCGGCCAGGACCTGCCCGAAGCCCGGGCCGGACAAGATCCTTACACTATGGCTGACCTCGTGGGCCAGCGCGCGCGGCAGCCACAACGTCAGGACCTGGCGCGGGCTCGCCTGCGAAGCCGGGCCGAATCTGATCATCACCTGGCCGGTGATCGGGTCGGTATACCCGTAGGTGCCGAGCTGCGGTATCAGGTCCTTCGGGTTCTGGCTGTAGCCGATCGTGATCGTTGTCGCAGGTCCGGGCAGCAGCGCGTTGATCCGGCCCAGCGCGCGCATGACGACCTGGCCGAGGCTGAGTCCTGCCGCGCTGGCGCGGTGCACCGCCTCAGCGCTCATCGTCACCGTGAAACGCCCACCAGCCGCATGGCTGGTTACCGAACCTGAGCCGCAGCCAGCAGTCACGACGGCCAGCGCAGCGGCAGCCACGATTCGCTTGAGCACACCCGGGCCCGCACCAGTCACCCCGCACCCGCCCAGGCCAAGGCGGAGCAGGCAGCGAGGGAACCAGTGGGCAGAGAGCCAGCGCATAACAGATCACCCATTCCCGGCGCGGCGGCATTAAACCACCGCACGGCCGGGCGCCCATCCTGGCCGTGCTCAGATCCGGGGATAGCCTGCGAAGTGTACGTGCCCGCCTCTCCAGCCTCAAGGACCGCCCAGACCGAAAACTTTCAAAGAGCGAAACTTTTTCACGGCGGTCCTTGACCCTGGAGCCTCTGCGGACACTCCGGCCAGAAACCAAGGGCCAGGCGCAGCCTGCCCGGACCGGACGCAGGCCATCCCCTGCAAGCTGCGGGGACCAGTCACGAGATGGAGAACGTCGTGCAATTAGCGTGCAATTAGACAGGGTGACGGGCGGTCAATCACGGGTAGCAGGGGACAACGAAGTGGGCTGGTCAACAGGGGTTACGGGGGATGATCTGTCCAATTCCCAAGCTGACAGTGCAGGATCGGTGAGGTTCGGCTTCGCGCCGCCCGTATGCGGGCGGAAATGTATGTGGTCTCCCCCCAACCCGCCGTAGGAGTATCTGGAACTCCCGGAACCTGTCAAGGCCGTCTGTGACCGTCGGGCAACCGCTACCGGTCAAGGGTGCATGGTTTATGCACACGCGAAGACGGCCTTGACAGAACCCGTCCGTCCCGGGGTTCGGCAGCAGTCGGGTTGGGGGGAGGAGTGGGCGAGTCCATCCTGACAGTGGCCAGGCGGAAGAGGCACCCGGCAAGGCCCGGAACGGTGAACAGCACCAGGGCGCTGAGGTGGTAGCCGCCGCGCGGACCGGAGGCGACCGGTAGCTATCAGGCCAAGATCGCCAGGCCATTAGCGGGCCATTCACCATGGTGCGCAGCGGGTAACCACGGCTACCGACGAGCATCAAAGTCTCCAGCTCAACGGCCCTGACGCCCGTACGCCATACACCTTCCAAGCTGGTCATGCGGGTTCGATTCCCGTCGCCCGCTCTTATTTATGCAGGTCAGAGTGCGGCAGTGCCCGGCCGGGCAGCACCGGCACGCCACCACCGGGGCGCCTGCGGGCCAGTGCATGGCCCCGCGGGATGCCTGCCACGTAGCCTGGGCACGCGCGGGCTCCGCTGCTTTACTGATCGTCACAAATCGGGATCATGGGCCCGCGCCCGTTCGCCGACGCGGCGACACGCCACAACCGGCCAGGAACCAGCCGGCCAGAGCCAGCAGCTCCGCCGCCAGCCCGAAGGAGAGCGATGTTCGCGCGCGTGATCACAGCCCAGGCAGGCGCCGAAGGATTCGACGGCACCATCCGCCTTGCCGAGCAGCAGCTGCCCGGTGCCCGCCAGATGCCCGGGTTCAAAGGCTATTACCTGCTCACCGACGCCGAGACCGGCAAGCTCGTCATCATCTCGCTGTGGGAGACCCGCGAGCAGATGGACGCAGTCACAGCCGGGGCAGGGCCGTCCGGCATCCGGGAACAGCACAATCCAGCGACAGCGGGACTCACGGCACAGCACCTGGAAACCTACGAAGTCACGATGCACATCTGAGCCCCGGGCCTTCGACATCACGCCTTGTCACGCTGTTCCGCCCAGTCCAGGTTGAGCGTGGTCAGGTCCGCCGTGCATCGGGAGGCAGCCCGGCGAACGGCCAAGTTGGCACTCCCAGATCAACGCTGTAGGGTAACACCGTAGGTCTACATTGTAGACAGGCGCACGAAGTGCAGGCTCGCCGCAAATCGGTGGCTACCTGATCGTGCCGCCAAGGGAGATGACCAGTTCGTGACCATGACCATGAACCGCGAGGTCGAGAGCTTTACCCGCGCACAGCGTCAGCTGTTCATTGACGGTAAATGGACCGACGCAGCTTCCGGCAGGTCGTTCGAGACCCCCGACCCGGCGACGGGCGAGACCCTCGCCCACATCGCTGAGGGCGACACAGAAGACATTGACCGGGCAGTACGAGCCGCCCGGAAGGCGTTCGAATCTGGTCCGTGGTCGAAGATGACGCCGTCTGAGCGCGGCCGGATCATCTGGCGGGTCGGTGACCTGATTCTGGAGCATGCCGACGAGCTCGCTCAGCTCGAGTCGCTCGACAACGGCAAGCCGTTCGAGGTAGCGCGGGGGGCCGACGTACCGCTGGCCGCCGACCTGTTCCACTACATGGCGGGCTGGGCGACCAAGATCGAGGGCAACTCGATCAACATCTCGGTGCCCTACATGCCGGGCGCCAACTTCCACTCCTACACGCTCCGCGAGCCGCTCGGCGTGGTCGGGCAGATCATCCCCTGGAACTTCCCGCTGCTGATGGCGGCCTGGAAGCTCGGTCCCGCGCTGGCCACGGGCAACTGCGTGGTGCTCAAGCCGGCCGAGCAGACCTCACTGACCGCGCTGCGGCTGGCCGGGCTGATCGCCGAAGCGGGCGTGCCCGACGGCGTGGTGAACGTGGTGACCGGCTTCGGCGAGACCGCGGGGGCCGCGTTGGCCGCGCACCCGGACGTGGACAAGGTCGCATTCACCGGGTCGACCGAGGTCGGCAAGCTGATCGTGCAGGCGGCCGGGGCCACCAACCTGAAGAAGCTGACCCTGGAGCTGGGCGGCAAGAGCCCGAACATCGTCTTCGACGACGCGGGGCCCGAGGCTATCGAGGGCGCGGCTAACGCGATCTTCTTTAACCATGGGCAGTGCTGCGTGGCGGGATCGCGGCTATACGTCCAGGACAGCAGGTTTGACGAGGTCGTCGACGGCGTCGCGGCGATCGCCAAGTCGATCAAGATGGGGCCGGGGATGGAGCCGGGGACGCAGATGGGCCCGCTGGTATCGGAGGAGCAGTTCCACCGGGTCAGCGGGTTCCTGGCGTCCGGCAAGGCGGACGGCGCGACCGCGCTGGCGGGCGGCGGACGCCACGGTGACCGCGGTTACTTCATCGAGCCGACCGTGCTGACCGACACCCAGCCGGACATGAAGGTGGTTCGCGAGGAGATCTTCGGGCCCGTTCTGGTCGCGGCGAAGTTCACTGATCTCGACGAGATCGCCAGGGTGGCCAACGACTCCGAATACGGCCTCGGCGCCGGCATCTGGACCAAGGACATCTCCAAGGCGCACGCGCTGGCCAAGAAACTGCGGGCCGGCACCGTCTGGATCAACTGCTACAACGTCTTCGACGCGGCACTGCCGTTCGGCGGCTACAAGCAGTCCGGCTGGGGCCGCGAGATGGGCCATGAGGTCCTGAACAACTACACCGAAGTCAAGGCAGTCACCACTCAGCTGTAGGCAAGTAAGAACATCGCTGGCCGGGCCGACAGGCCCGGCCAGCGAGTCATCAGTGCGATGGCGTGATATCCCAGCCCCGGACGCAGCCGGGGCGATAAGAGAGGTGCTCGATGACCCCGAGGCCTGTCGGCCGCGCCGCTGCTGAATCCGGCGCGAACGGTGACGAGAAGATCACCCGGGACGTAGTGCTGGCCGCTGCGCTGGACATCATCGACCGAGACGGCGCCGAGGCCCTGTCGATGCGGCGGCTCGCCCGCGCACTCGACCGGGACCCGATGATCTTGTACCGGCATGCACCGAACAAGGCGGCCCTCCTCGACGGTGTCGTAGAGAGGGTCCTGGCCCAGCTCACGGTCGACGCAGCCGACCCCGACTGGGCCGGTCAATTGCGCTCCGTCGCCCGCGATTACCGCGCGCTCGCCCTGGCTCATCCGCATGTGGTGCCGCTGCTGGTCACGCGGCCGCTGGCCACACCGCTGGCCCTGCGCCCCCATGGCACGCTGCGTCCGCTCGAAGACGTGCTCGAGCTGCTCACCGGCGCCGGCTTCACGGGCCCTGACGCACTGCACATTTACCGGGCCTTGTTCGGCCTCCTGCACGGCCACGTACTCAACGAACTCCAGGAACTCGTTGACAACCCTGACGAGACCGACGACCTGCTACGGCTGGGGCTGCACCGGCTGCCGGTCGGCGAGTTCCGCCTGCTGCGCAGTCTCGCCCCCGTTCTGGCGAGCTATGACGGCGCCGCCGAACTCGAACGCGGTCTCGACATCCTGCTGACCGGGCTGACCGCCACCCTTACTCCACAGCCCGCCAGCCCACAGGCCCTGGACCCAGGCTGAGCCAACAGCCTCCGGCCCGACGTGGCAGAGGAACGCTCCTTCGGGCGACCGGCAGGCCGGCGCACCGCGGATTGTCTTTCCCGGCGCGGTCGTGCGACCCTGAGCCACGTAGCGGGCCTGAATCTGTCCGGACCAAATGCTTCTCGCGTCGGTGCGGGCGGCGATTTCGCTTGTTCTTGCCGGGCTGCGCAGCCGACGGTGCCAGGGCCGCGGCCACCAAGCAGCCGAGCCCGACGACCGAGACCGCGGCATGGTAAGTGCACCGGTCACAGTTATTATCTGAGCGTGACCTTTGAGCGCATCACCACGAACCCAGATGTCATGGGTGGCCTGCCTTGCATCCGCGGGCTGCGCTTTCCTGTCGCGACTGTGGTCGCGATGGTCGCGGACGGCATGACGACCGAGGATATCCTGGCCGAGCATCCCGGGCTCACCCGGGCGGCTGCCGACGGGATGGTTCTCGCCCGCGCCGCAGCCGAAGGTCGCGTGCTCATTTCAGCAGACACCGACTTCGGTGGCCTGCTGCCAGGTCCGGGGCGACTGAGCCGTCAGTACTCCTCATTCGGCGCCTGACCGGACGCCGGGCAGCTGAGCAAGCAGCCATCATCCACGCCAATCTCGACCAAGTGGCTGAAGACTTGGACGCCGGTGCCGTCGTCGTGCTGGGCGATGAACGGGTCCGCATCCGGCCTCTACCGATGTAAAAGCGGCGCATCCTGTGCGGTCCGGCCTGCAATGCTGCCGCGCCACACACATGCCACACGCCAAGACGCCGCGTGGCTAGTCACGGTCGCCCGCTCTTGCGCTCTGGCCCAGGTCAGAGGCGCATCCGATAGCGCAGGAAGACCGTCCCGCTCTTAAACCGGCGCTCGTCGAGCAGTTCGAGCGACACGCGGCGTCATTCGGCAGCGCTTGTTTGCCACCGCCGACGAGAACTGGCACGAGGAAAGTTGGAGCTCGTCGACCAGGCCTGCGGCGATCGCCTGACCGGCGAGTTCTGCGCCGCCGATGCTGAGGTCAGAACCCAAGCCTTGCTTCATCCGCTCGATCGCGCCGGGGTCCAGTTCGCGTTCGATCCGCGTCCGGGCGCTTGACACCGATTCGATCGTCCGCGAGTAGACGACCCTTTCGGGGGTTTGCCAGCCGGATAGATCAGCTGTGCCATGTCGTCAGCTTCCCGTATCGCGCCTTTCACCGGGTGACCGAGGCCAGGATGTCGGGCCAGGCCACGAACGGGACGAGGTGGCCACTGCGGGGGTGGACGGTGAGGTGGGCGTGCGGCAGGGTCTGCGCCCACCAGCGGTGGTGCCCGCTGCCGAGGACCGGGTCATCGTCGCCGTAGTGGAGGGCGGTCGGTGCCTGGATCCGGGCAGGAGTGAACCCCCAGGACCGCGCGGTGGCAACCAGGTCGGCGGCGTGCCCGCGGGCGCCAGCGCGGAACGCCTCGCGCCACATGGTCGTGAGCGGCCGCTGCACGGCTGGGCGGGCCCGGACGGCGGTATCGGCCGGGCTGTACCAGGAGTCGCCGCACTTCTCCGGCGTCGCGGCCAGCGGTGCGGCGGCGCCGGCCGCGGCTGAGAGGGCCCGCTCCGGGTCGGTCGTGGCCATCGCGGCCAGGGCGCGGTCCCCGGCGGCCAGCCACCGGACCGCCTCGTCGGGGGCGGGCGTGGCGACCAGCGCGAGGGCACTGACCCGCTCGCCGAGGACCGCGGCGCAGGCAGCGGCGTACAGCCCGCCCACGGACCATCCCGCCACCGTGACCTGACCCAGCCACAGGTGGTCAAGGAGGCGGTCGAGGTCGGCGGCGAAGCCGGTGAGCGTCGGGTCGGGGACGGGATCGGATCCGCCGTAGCCGGGCCGGTCGACGGTGATCAGCCGGACTCCGGCCGCCGCCGTCGCGGCCGGGTCGGGACACAACATCCGGGAGCCGGGGCGTGGGTGCAGGAACAGCAGCGGGCGCCCCCGCCGGTCGCCCCACTCGGCCCAGGCCAGCAGCCGCCCGTCCGCCAGGCGCAACGTCTCGTCGACGAGCGGAGCCGCGATCTCCCGGTCTGCTGCCACAGACGGAGTCTCAGCGGGCCACTGGCCGCTGTCGTCCCGGCAGCCGGTGAAGATAACCGGGGACCCTTCCCGCCCGGCTGCGGAGGGTTACCGGTCGGTGGCCGGTTGCTGGCCGGCGATGAGTTCCCAGCGGCGGGTGATACCGAGCTTGCGGTAGACGTGGGCCAGGTGGGTTTCCACGGTGTTCACCGACAGGTAGAGCTGAGCGGCGATTTCCTTGTTGGTGCTCCCGGCCGCGGCCAGGTCGGCCACCGCCCGCTCTTGCGGGGTGAGGGCTCCCTCGGGGGTGGCCCGGGTCCGTCCCCCGGCGCGGCGCCATCCCACCCGCGCCTGGTCGGCGTGCCAGGTCGCGCCGCAGTCCTCGGCCAGGTGCAGGGCCTGGGCCAGCAGTGGCCGCGCCCGGGCCGGCTGGCCGTGCCGCAGCAGGAAGCCGCCCTGGTCGGTCAGGGCCTCGGCCCGGGCCAGCACCATCGCGGGATGGTGCAGGTCAACGGCGCGGGCGAACCCTTCTTCGGCTTCCCGCAGGTCGCCACCGCGTTCGGCCAGGGCCGCCTCGCCTGCGGCCAGCACGGCTCGAGGCCAGTGCGACGGCAGGGCAGCCGCCCGGGGCCGCAGCCACTCGATCACCCCAGCTGCCGCCTCTGTCCGGTCGCAGGCCAGGTGGGCCGCTATCGCCGAATGCGCCCAGGGGTAGATACACGGCTCGTTCAGGTCCACCCGCCGGGCCGATCGCTCGAGCTGAGCGAAGATCCGGGAGGCCTCGGCCATCTGGCCGCGCCGGAAGGCCAGGAGGGCCAGGGCCAGGTGCGAGGTCGTCCACACCCGGCCGAGGCCGCCGCTGCCGGCCGTCAGCGCGGAGATCCGCTGGCAGCACCGGTCGGCCCGGTCCAGTTGCCCCAGGTCCAGCAGCGTGAGGGCTTGTTCGGCGAGGGCCAGCGGCATGGCGAACGGCATGAGCTCGGCCGTGTCGAGAAGCTGGTCGCAGACCGCCAGCGCCTCGTCCAGCCGCCCGGTGCGGCGCAGCACCGCCGCCAGCAGGCAGCGGCCTTCGAAGAGGTTCATCGGATAGCGGCGCTGCTCCGCACCGGCGAGGACCTCGGCCAGCAGGCTCTCGGCCTGGCCGAAGTTCTCCGACCAGGTAGCCAGCTCGGCGTACAGGACACGAGGGTCCGACCACTGGGTCACTTCGGGAATCCGCCCCGGTGCGCGGCCGGCGGCGGTCCTGGCCACCTCCAGCCCGGCCGGGTCGCCGGAAAGGTAGGCGCACTGGGCCCACACCGCGTCGGCCACCGCCTGGATCTGGCCGCCCACGCCCGCGGCGACCGACCTGGCCCGGGCCGCCAGCGGGAGAGCGGTCCGGGGTCCCAGCCGCAGCACGCTCAGGTGGGCCTGGTCGACCAGCACCACCGCGGCCACCTCGGAAGGCTCGGCCTCGACCAGCTGGACGGCCCGGTCGATCCGGGCCGACGCCTGCTCGATCCGCCCGGCCCGGAACTCGGCTTGCGCCAGGACCGACAGCGCGGCCAGGAACACCGGCCGGGGCAGCTCCGCGCGGTCGAGCAGTTGCTGGCAGGCGGCGGCCGCACCTTCGTTGTCCCCGGTGACCCGCAACGCTTCGGCCAGGTCGAGCAGGACATCGGGCGGGGCCTCGTCACCGGCCAGTTTCACCACGGCGGCCAGGTGGTGGCTGGCGGTGCCCGGGGCGCCGTGTTGCAGCGCCTGCCGCCCGGCCCGGGTGATGACCTCCAGGGCCACGGGATCGGCCAGGCGGGCGGCGACGGCGTGCTCGGCGGTCTCGGCGGCGGGGGCCTTCCGGTCCAGGAGCACCCGGAAGGCGAGTTCGTGCAGGTGGGTTCGGGCCGGGGCGGCCTGGTCGTAGACGGCCAGCCGGACCAGATGGTGGCTGAACGTGGCCCAGCCGTCGCCGTCGTCGGCGACCAGGCCGGCGGCGGCCAGGGTTTGCCGGGTACGCGCCGCTTCGGCAGGATCCAGCCCGGCCATTCCGGCTGCCACCTCGGGGCGGAAACGGCGGCCCAGCACGCTGGCGGCCTGCAGGTAGGACTCGGCGGCGGCCCCCACGCCGGTGAAACGGGACAGCAGCAGCCGGGCGGCCCAGGAACCACCGGGCCCGCCCGCGTGGTCCGGCAGGGCCTGGCCCGCTCGCAGGCGGTCGGCCACGTAGCCCAGCAGCAGCGGGTTACCCGCGCAGGCGGCAACGGCGGCTTCGACGTCCACCGGGCCCGCCAGCTCGCCGAGCTGCCCGGTCACCAGCGCGGTCGCGGCCGCGTCGGTGAGCGGCACGAGCCGTTCCAGGTCGGCAAGCCCCTCGGCCGCCAGTTCGGTCGCCGCCCGGGCGGCCTGCGGTGGCCAGGGACGGGCGGTGGCCACCACCGCCACCGGCAGGTCCGGCAGCCGGCGGCAGATCAGCCGCAGCAAGGTCAGCGAGTCCGGGTCGGCCCAGTGCGCGTCGTCCACCGCGATCAGCAGCGGGCGCACCGCCGCCTGCCGCAGCCGCCCGAGAATGGCAGACAGGTGGTTGGCGGCCCGCTCGTCGGCCCGGTCGGTCCCGTCCGCGACATCGAGCACCTCGGATCCGACCAGCGGCCGCAGAGCCTGGCCGAGCAGCCCAAACGGCAGCGCGGCTTCGGCGACGTCGGCCCGGCCGATCCCCACGACCATCCGGCCGGCGGCGAGCTCGACGGCCTGGTCCAGCAGCGCCGTTTTGCCCAGCCCGGCCTCGGCCAGCACGAAGACCGCCCCGCCGTGGCCGCCTACGGCCCGGTCCAGGAGCGCCCCGATCGTCGCCAGCGCCCCGTCTCGTTCGGCCAGCGCCACGCCCAACAGCTTGCGGTCCTTCCTGCCGGCGATGGGAGTCCGGCCACCCCAGTCTGCCGGGACAGCCGGGCAGCCGCCAGAGGGGCTCGCCGCTGATCTCACCGGTTGCCGGGATGACCGGACCCGGCCGGGCCGGCAGGCTGGCAGTCATGGGGGCTGCGAAAGGGGACACCGATGCAGTGGCGCGAGGCCGCGGTAGCCGGTCAGGTTGTGATAAACGGGGCGGCTACCGCGATCCCGGCGGGGCGGGATCTCCCATGTCTCCAGGCATCGGAGCTGTTCTTCGCCGAATCGCCTGAGGATGTGGAGCAAGCGAAGGCTTTGTGCCGGGGCTGCCGGGCCAGGGTCGCCTGCCTGGCGGGCGCGCTCGCCCGCGGGGAGCCCTGGGGAGTCTGGGGCGGCGAGTTGCTGATGAGCGGCGCGATCGTGCCGCACAAGCGTCCTCGTGGACGGCCCCCGAAGACCCGCGTGGCGGCCTAGCCCGGGCCCGGCGCTCGTCATAGCCTGCCCTTTTCAGTCGCGACGCTCCGCCGCAGGCTGATCGCGCAGGTCCGAGAGGCGGAGCGCCGGAGTCGTCAGCTCGGGGTCGGTGCGGATATCGAGGACGGTGACGCCGGCGCGCTGGCGCGCCTCGGTGAAGGCGCGGTCCAGGTCCGCCTCGCGCCCGACCGGCACGCCGGCCGCTCCGAGGCTGGTGGCAAGGCCGGCGATGTCAACCTCGCCGATGGTGACCGCGGACATGCGGCCGGTCTGCCGCAGCTGGTGCATGGCGATCGTGCCGTACTGGCCGTTGCGCATGACCACGACGATGAGCCGGGCACCCATCCGCACGGCGGTCTCGACCTCCAGGCCGGTCATGAGGAAACCGCCGTCACCGCAAACGGCCGCGACCGTCCGGCCGGGAGCAGCCAGGGCGGCCGCCACTCCAGCCGGGACGGCGTAGCCCATCGCCCCGTTGGCTGGCGCCAGCTGCGTCAGCGGCTCGTCGTAGCGCCAGTACAGGTGCAGGAACGCGGAGAAGTTCCCGGCGTCGTTGGTAATGATCGTGTCGGCCGGGAGGGTGCGCAGCATCGACTCGATGACGGCGGCCGGGTCGAGACCATCGGCTGCTGGCCGGCGGCGCGGAGTCGCCGCGGTGAGATAGACACCGTGGGCCGCTTCCCAGCTCCGCCTGGCCACCTCGCGGCCGGCCGCGGCATCACACAATTGACGGAGCAATAGCCGCGCGTCCGCCGTCAGCGCCAGGTCCGCGGGCATGGCCGCTCCGGGGACCGACGGATCGGTGTCCGCGTGAATGATCCGGGTGCCGGGCAGCGGCAGGGTGAAGCCCTGGGTGGTGATCTCGTCGAGGCGGGCCCCGACCACCAGGGCCAGATCGGCCCCGCGCAGCGCGTCCAGGCAGGCCGGTGGCGTCCCCAGGCCGAGATGCCCGAGGTAGTGAGGGTGGTCGTTGGGGAAGATGTCCTGCCGGCGGAAGGCCGTGTAGACGCCCGCATTCCAGCGCTCGGCGCACTCGATGAGCTCGGCGCGCGCCCCGCGGCAGCCGGCGCCGACGATCAGCACGGGCTGCCGTGCGGCGCTCAGCGCATCCGCCACCGCGGCGACCGCCGGCGCCTCCGGGACCGACGGAGCCCGCCTGCCCTGTACCACCCGGACCGCGGCCGCTACGGCATCCGCGTCCACTCCCGCGCCCAGCATGTCGGCCGGCAACGCGAGCATGACGGGACCGGGCCGCCCGGTGGTCGCCCGCCGGACCGCCTGGGCGACGAGATCGGGCGCGCGGCTGGCGTGCTCGATCGTCGCTGCCCACTTGGTGATCGGGCGGTAGAAGGCAGGGAGGTCGACCTCCTGGAAGGCCTCCTTCCCCAGGAAGCCGGTCTCGACCTGCCCGAGCAGGACGATCATCGGCGTGGCGTCCTGCATGGCCGTGTGCACGCCGATGGCCAGGTTCGCCGCTCCCACTCCCCTGGTCGCCGCGGCGACCGCGGGCACCCCGGTCAGCTTGGCCTCGGCCTCGGCCATGAAACTCGCCCCGGATTCATGGCGGCAGGAGACCACGCTGAAACGCGGGTCCGCGCCGGCGGCGTCGAGGAGGCCCAGGAAGCTCTCCCCGGGCACGGTGTAGAGGCGGCCGATGCCGGCCGCGGCCAGGATCTCGACGATGGCCTCAGCGGCGGTCAGGTCAGTGGGCACGTTTGACCGTGCTCGGCTCTCGACGTCCAGCGCTCAAGTTCGCGTACCTCCGCGTCGCGGATCTGTTCGGCCTCGGTCGTTACTCGCGGCACCGTACACCTGCGCCGACGCGCGGCCAGAACGTGGTGAGGGCGCGGGCCAGGGCCTCGGGTGCTTCGAGGGCGGCGTAGTGGCCGGCCCCTTCCAGCTGGGCGGACGCGACCTCACCGGCGCACACCTGGCTGAGGGTCGCGACGGTGAAGGGGCCGCCGCCCGCGCCGATCGCGAGGGCGGGGACGCGGAGGGGATGAGTGGCAGCGAGTTCCTTGAGCTCGTCGCCCTCGCTGAGCATGGAGCGGTAGAGGCCGATGGCCCCGTTCCATCCGTCCGGGCGCGCGTACGTGCGGGCGAATTCGGTGATGTCAGTGTGGCCGATCGAGCCCGGCACCGCGGTCATGGCCGGGAACGCCCAGTCACCGAGGAATTCGGCCTCCCGGCCGGTCAGCAGCAGCTCCGGGATGCCCGCTGCGGCCAGGACCCCGATGTGCCAGGAGCCGCCGTGGGTGACGTCGGCGAGTTGCTCGAGGCCGAAGCCGGCCAGGCCCATCTCGATCGCGGTGAAGCTCAGCAGGTCGTCCGGATGGGTGGCCGCCAGCCGGAAGACGGTCGCCCCGCTGATGTCCTGCCCGGTCAGGTGGACCGGTCCGACGTCGAGATGGCCGATGAGCTCGTGCAGGTCGGCCGCGGCGGTCGTGCTGTCGAACGCCTCCCCGGCGGTGGCCGAGTCGCCAAAACCGCGCAGGTCGACGGCGAACACCCGGTGCCGGGGGGCGAGGAGGGGCATCAGCTTGTGGAAGGCCCACCACGTTTCGGGGAAACCGTGCACGAGGAGCACCGGGGAGCCGGCGGAGCCCGCCGATACGTAGTGGAGCTCGGTCCCGTTGACGGCTGCCGTGTGATGCGTGACGCCTTGCGGAGTGGCTTGCGCGGTAATGGCCGTCATGACACCGTCCCTTAGACAACCTTGTTGTCTTTAATAATAGACAACCAAGATGTCTTTGTCTAATGTCGGCGCATGACTCGTTCTGGCGCCGACCTGGCGCTGCTCCTGCTCGGCGGCTTCCGTTCACTCGTCGATACCGCCGTCGCCGAGCTGGCGGCTCGCGGCCATGAGGACGTCCGGCCGGTGCACGACTTCGCGATGCGGGCCATCGCGGCAGGCGCCGGGAACACCTCGGAGCTGGGCCGCCGGCTCGCGGTCTCCAAGCAGGCCGCGGCCAAGACCGTCGCCGTGCTGGAGGAGCGCGGGTACGTGACGCGCGAAGCCGACCCGGACGACGCGCGGGCGCGGCGCCTGCAGGTCACCCCGCTCGGCTTCGACGTGCTGCGCCAGGGCGAGGAAATCTTCGATGAGCTCCGCGGTCGATGGGAGCAGCAGATCGGCCGGGATCAGCTGGGCGCGGTTGAAGACAGCCTGCGGCAGCTCGTCGGCGACTCCCCCATCCGTCTTGACACGCCCGGCTGGATAGCCCGGGACCTTGGCTAGTGCTCCAGCCGTAGATCATGATCTTTCATGCGTGAGCGGTGAGTTTGGGCGGCGGATCGGGTCTGCCCGGTCATGACCACTGTCAACGTCAATGGGATCGCCTTGGGCATCGAGTCGTTCGGTGACGACGACGCACCACTCGTCCTGCTCGCGGGCGGGACGACGATGCTCTCCTGGCCCGACGCGCTGTGCGAGCGCCTCGCCGCCGGCGGGCGCCGTGTGGTGCGCTACGACCTGCGCGATAGCGGGGAGTCGACGACGACGGATCTGGAGGAACCCGCCTACACCCTGCGCGGCCTCGCCGCCGACGCGGCGGCCCTTGCGGACGCGCTCGGCGGGGAGCCTGCGCACCTCGCGGGGATCGGCGTCGGCGGTATGGTCGCCCAGGTAGCCGTGCTCGGCCATCCGGGCGCGTTCTCGGCGCTCACCCTGGTCGGCACCCGCGCGGTTGCCCCTGGGCCGCCCGACGAAGACCTCCCCGACCATGACCAGGCGACCATGAGCCGGCTGTTCGCCCGTCCGATACCCGATTGGGCCGACCGTCAGGCGGTCGCGGAGTTCGCCGCCGCCGGCGCGGAGATCCTCGGCGACGACCCCGTCGCCGCGCGCGCAATCGCCGCGCGCATCTGGGACCGCACGCCCGGCACCGCACCCCCGGTCCAGATGGCCAACCAGATGGGCATGGTGTTTTCCAGGCTCGACTGCAGGCCGCGCTGGCGCGAGCGCCTGCCCGAGATTGAGGTCCCCACGCTCGTCGTCCACGGCCGGCGCGACCGGTTCTTCCCCGTCGGCAACGGCGAGGCGATCGCGCGCGAGATCCCCGGGGCACGGCTGCTCGTCCTCGAGGAGGCCGCCACCGCGATCCCCGATGCGGCGGCCGGCGAGGTCACCGAGGCGATGCTCACACTCGGATAGAGGACGGCAGTTTCTCCGGGGGCACGTCATTCCAGCTCGAAAGGGCCGCTACCAGGGTCCGGACCAGGCGATCGAAGCTGCGGTCGATGTCCTGGGGGAAGGCGAAGCCGTAATTGGCCTCCAGCGACACGAATCCGTGCAGGGCGGCCCGGAAGGCCCGGATGGCGTCGATGGTGTCGTCATCGTCGAGGCTGTAGCCGGCCATCACCGCCCTGATCACGTCGATGGTCCGGCGGGAGACCGCTTCGTGCTCGACGTCGCCCGGGCTCGCGCCCCGCTCGGCGGCCTGGTAGCGACCCGGGTGCGCGAGCGCCCAGGCGCGCCAGGCGTAGGCCATCGCGACCAGGGCGTCGTCGCGCGCCCGGCCGATCGCGGCCCGGCCCACCACCTCGGCGAGCTCGGCCTTCCCGCGCATGGAGATGAGCCGGTGGAGGGCGTCGAGGCTGGCCACGTGCTTGTACAGCGACGGCTGGCGCACGCCGAGCCGGGTGGCGAGGGCCGCCAGGGTGAGCTGGTCCAGCCCCACCTCGTCGGCCAGCTCAGCCGCCTCGGTGACCACCCGGTCCGGGCTGAGGCCGGCCCTAGGCACGAGCGCGCTTGCGGAGGAAATCGGTGGTGAGGGCGGCGACCTCATCCGGGCACTGCGCGTGAACATAGTGCCCGCCCCCCTTGATCATCGCGACGGCCCCGAGCCCGGCGGGCATCGCGGCGACGATCCCCTCGGCCTCGGCCCGGGGGTCGGCCCAGTCGGGGTCCTCGTCGCCCATGATGACCAGGGCCGGGCAGGAGATGCGAGGCAGCGCGTCGCCCGCGTCGGCCGGGGAGGTCTTCATGGTCTTGAGGAACTCGGCCATCCGGCCGGGCTCGGACAGCTTGGCCCGCAGCCCCGCCATGTAGGCGTCGTAGTCGGCCGGCTTGTCCGGGTAGGCCAGGTCCAGGTAGCGGAACCAGTCGTTCATGCTCTTCAGCAGCATCGCGCCCCCCAGCAGCAGCGTGCCGCGGCGGTAACGCCGGACCCGCAGCAGGCCGCCCAGGCTGTACTGCACCTTCCGGGTGAACGGGCCCACCTCGACCACACCGCTGACCAGCTCGGGTGCGGTTGCGGCGGCGATGGTGGCCGCCCCGCCCGACAGCGAGTGCCCGACGATGACGGCCGGGCCGCTGAGGTGCCTGATCAGCGCGACCAGGTCGCCGGCGACGTCGGTGCGGGAGATCGACTTCCAGTCGCCCATGCTCGACTCGCCGTGCCCGCGCATGTCGGCCGCCGCGACCCGGAACCCGGCCCGCACCAGTTCCGGCGCCAGGAACCGGAAGACCTGGCGGCGGTCCCCGATGCCGTGCGACAGCACGATCAGCGGCCCCTCTCCGGTGACGTCGTAAGCGATCCGTCCGCCCTCGATGTCGAGAAACTCGGTCATGATGCCTCCGGGCCTAGCTAACTTGATTACCTACTTGGCTATCTTTTATATCTTAAAGCTAATGTCTATAGCTTAAGTTCGTCAAGGCAGGGTAAGGAAAACTGCAGGGCCGAACGGGGGGTAACCGCATTCCGCCCGGCCGCCCTCGATCCGTACCGTTTTTCGTAAGAGTGGACGGACCGTTCGGAGGGCGTCATGGCCACAGATCCCCAGGCTGAGATCGCCGCTTCGGCGGCCGCCTTGCAAGACCTCGGCCCCGGCTACGACCAGGCACTGGCCGAAGGCCTGGTGGAGCGCATCGGGGCAGAGATCGACCAGCGGATAAAGGCCGAGATCGACAACCGGGTCACGGCCGAGGTGGACGCCCGCATTGTGACCCAGCTGGACCGGTACGCGGGGTGCCGCCACCAGCGGCGGCAGGCGCGGCGCATGATCCGGGCCGAGCGGCGCACGATCGCGGCCGAGCGGGGCGACCACTCCAACCGGCCGGGCGTCATCCTCGCCCTCGGTTCCATGCTGTTCGCCCTGCTGATCACCGCGATCGTCGTCAAGGGACAGGTGGGCGGGGCCACCATCATGCTGATGGCCCTGATCTGGCTCATCGTCGGCGCCATCAACGTGGCGTGGGCGATGCGCAAGCGTCCGGATCAGCGTTAGGCGTCAGCGCCGCTGCGCACGGTAGGCACGGAGGTCAGCCCAACCCGTTTCTTGGCGCTGTCGCGGGTCCCTGTCGATCTGGGTGGTAGCCGTTCGTGTAGTAGGCGAGCGGCCGGCTGACAGGGTCGGCCAGGGAAACGGGAGAGCGTCATGACGGAACCGAAGGTCCTGGCCGACGGTCTGGGGATCCCGGAATCACCACGGTGGCACGAGGGCAAACTGTGGTTCTGCAACTGGATCGACCGGCAGGTCATGACCGCTGACCTGGATGGCAAGACCGAGGTGGTGCTGACCCGGGAGCCGGACAGCCACTCGATGGGCTACTCGATCGACTGGCTCCCGGACGGGCGGCTGCTGACGACCGGCGACAAGATCCGGCGGCAGGAGCCGGACGGGTCGATGGCCGTCCACGCCGAGCAGCGGGCGAACGAGATCGTGGTCGACGCGCGCGGCAACGCCTACGTCAACGGCGCGGACTTCGACTTCGTGGCCGGGGCGCCGCCCAAGCCGGGCTACATCAAGCTGATCACGCCGGACGGGCGGGTGCGGCCGGTCGCCGAGGACATCCAGTTCCCCAACGGCATGGTTATCACCCCGGACGGGCGGACACTGATCATCTCCGAGTCGTTCGCGGGGCGGCTCACCGCGTTCGACATCGACGGTGACGGCGGGCTCTCGGGACGGCGGGTGTTCGCCGAAGGGCTGGGCCCGGACGGCATCTGCCTGGACGCCGAAGGGGCGGTCTGGGTCCAGACCGGCGGGTTCGCGGTCGCCCGGGTCGCCGAGGGCGGCGAGGTCCGGCAGCGGATCGAGCTCGAGGAGAACCGGGCGCCGTTCGCGCTGATGCTCGGCGGCCCGGACCGGCGGACACTCTTCATCTGCACCGCCGAATGGCACAAGGCCGACGGCGCCCCCGCGAACCTCGAACGGCTCGCCACCGGGCCGCGGACCGGGCAGATCCTGGCCGTCCCGGTCGACGTGCCGGGGGCCGGGCGCCCGTCCGCCTCGCCTGTTTGAGTGAGAGCGCGCGCGGGACCGCCAGGCCGGAGTATGGGACCTGCCAAGGCGGCCCGCGATGATCGCGGGCCATTGACCAGCGTGCGGACCGGCCAGCACCTGGAGCAGGCGTTCCCGCACAGCTGTGGCGCTCCACGTCACTTCTGACTAAACTTTGGGGCTCCGGGTATAGTTTTTATACCGAAAGGGTTCATTCCGAGTGGAGTTCGAGTTCGATCCGGCTAAGAGCGTCTCGAACCTCGAGAAGCACGGCATCGATTTCGGCGAGATACAGGTGCTCTGGCAGGATCCAATGCTGGTGGAAATTCCTGCGCGGACGACAGGCGAGACGAGGTGGCTGGTCATCGGCCAGATTGATGGCAAGCACTGGTCAGTAGTGGTGACCTACCGCGAGCAGCGGGTCAGGATCATCTCGGCTCGCCGGTCCCGCAAGGAGGAGGTGGCGCTCTATGAAGGCTGAAGAGTTCGACCAGAAGTTTGATAACGGCGAGGACGTAACCGGAGACCTCGACCTGGGAGCGAGCCGCCGTCCCGCTCTGGAGCAACGCCGGGTAAACGTCGACTTCCCGTCCTGGATGGTCGATTCGCTTGACCGCGAGGCCCGCAGGCTGGGCGTCACCCGCCAGTCGATCATCAAGGTATGGATCGCCGAGCGACTCGAGCGCGATAACAACGCCGCGTGACTTCTGACGGGGCCGAGGCCGGTGGTGACTGCTGAGATCACCTGAGGCAGCGGTGAAGCGGCGGCCGGGCTCGGTCGCCGCTACCCCGTATCGGGCAGATCCTCAGGACTGATGGGCTCCGTCCGGGCGGGCGCGGTGCAGCCGGTGTCGGCCATCCGGTAGGCCAGCCGCTCGGTCACCGTCAGCAGGTCACCGAGGCCGACGATCGACAGGGCCAGCAGGGCCGACCCGACCGAGGCGGTCCAGCCGCCCGAGCGCAGCGCTCGTCGCACGGCGCCGAACGCGAACGTGATCGTGGCCGCGCCGCACAGCGTGAACACCATGATCAGGAACCAGGTGTGCGGAGCGGTCTCGGCGTACATATCGCTGATCGAGTGGGCGGCCGTGCTATACCCGGGGGCCCCTGCCAGCGCGGGTCAGCTGCTCAGGCGCCTCAGGGGGCGCGTTCTCGGTCATCATCGCTTTCCTCCCTCGCCTGGCGCTGCCCGGTGCCGCGGCGTCATCAGCGACGCTACGGATCGGGAGGGGGCCTGTTCATCGCCCGGCGGCGAGCACTTGCGGGTAGCTCTCACGGGGGAAAAACGGGGCGGCCAGGCACTGTCAGCGCGGTGGAGCGTTGAACGCCGCGATCCGGCCGGGCAGCTCGGCCAGCGAGTCGATCCGCATCGTCGGCACCCGTGGCGACCAGGTCGGCCGGGAGATCCAGGGCCCGGAGGATGCCACCGGCCCGGGCGGTCTGGTTCCCGGCGATGCCGACCCACAGGCCGTCGGCCTGGAGCTGGGCGAGGGCCGGGCGTACGTCCGGGTACAGGTCCGCTTCGCCGAACGATTCGGGCCCGCCCGCCTCGGCTCGCTGACGCCGGGCCTGGGTCAGGTCGAATCCGGGCTGGAAGACCCGGAACGTTTCCCGGTAGTCCTGGCCCCGGGCGATGACCGCGCCAAACACCGCCGAGAACGTGTGGCGTGGGACACCCAGCCAGTCGGCCCACGTCCCGTACTCGCGCGACTCGTCCACCAGGCACTCGCCCACGTCGAACACGACCGCGCCGATCATGACGATCACCCTAGGCACGTGCGGATGCGCAGGCACCTGAGCGAAGGTAAATGAATTGACCGGCCTCGGGAGGGCCTGGACACTCGGGCTGTGCACGCAGTGGTGGCGACCGTCCGGATCGAGGATGTGCAGGCGGCCCGGGACGCGCTGGCCGGGCTGAGGCTCGGCGTGGTACCGCGGGCGCCCGGGTTCGTCAGCGCGTACTGGCTGGCGCCGGTGGATGGGGTCGGCATTTCGGTCATCGTGTTCGACAGCAAGGAACACGCCGACCAGGCGGCGGGGTACCCACTGCCGCCGCTGCCGGGCGTCACTCCGCTCACGGTCGAGGTCCGCGAGGTCTACGCCCGCGCCTGAGCCGGTGTCATCATGATGAGGTGAGTCCTGACGCGACGGCCGCGGGCTGGGCCGAGCAGCAGGTCGCCTCGGTCCGCGACGATCCCGGCGGCCGGATCGCGTTGATGCAGCGCTGCTACTACGGCCCATTCGGCCAGGCGCCGCGGCATCTGCCGTTCGGGCGGGCGGCGATGTCGTTCATGGGGTGGCAGCTCCGCCGGGGGCTGCTGCAGCCGCCGTCCGGCGACCGCCCCGGCAGCCCGTGGTGGCGGGCGGTAAACGAGCGCATCCTGCGGGATGGCTGTGAGGCGGTGGCCCTGAGCGGAACCTTTCCCGGGCCGGCCTCCTCGCGGACGGTTGACTACTGGATGAGCTTCGCCGACTATCCGACCGCGCGGGCCTGGTACCGAGCCCACAACGGGAGCGTGGTGGCCGGCTACCTCGAGCAGCGCGGCCTGGCCGAGGCGGAGAACGAAGCCGAGCGGTTCTTCATGAACGTCGTGCTCTGCCGGGTGCTCTACGCCCACGCCCTGGTCGCGGCGCCGCGGATCTCGCTGGGGTGGCTGCGGCCGCTGGCCCCGCTGCTGGGTGATCCGCGGCTGGGCATGACCGGGATCTTCCTCCAGCTGTCGCGCGTCCTGCCGGACGCCTACCCGCTGCGCGGGTCGGCCCGGTCCTACCTCGGGCAGGAACTCGGGTTCGGCCGGGTACTGGATTACGGCGTGATCGTGCCGAGGTTGCGGCAGCTCTACGAGTCATGGTCCAGCTGGCCCGGCGGGCGCTCCCGCTCGCGCGGCGAGCCTGATCAGCCGGCCGGTTCCTCGCGCTCCCCCTCCTGGGCCTGCCGGCGGTCGTTCTTCCGGCGCTGGAGGGCACCGTAGGCGGCGGTCCAGGCGGCGAGGATGCCGGCCACCACGAACGGCATGACCTTGGATGGCCAGGGCGGTGCCGGTCGAGGTGCGCTCGACGATGACCACCCGCAGCGCGGCCTCGCAGAGGAAGCCGGCGCCCCAGACGGCACTGGGCGCTGTCGGGGCCGGTGAACTCCAGCGCCACCCGGTACATCAGCGGGCGGCTGGTCAGGACGAGGGCGCCGACGGCGTCCAGCCGCCGGTGCCGGATGACGTCAACCGCCACTCCGATCGCGGGGAACACGCCGCTGAGGATCAGGGCCGACACCGTGCTCATCCCGGCCGATCTGAACAGGCGGTAGGCCACTAATGGGGCGGCGATGTCGAGGATCGCGATCTTGGCGAGCGAACGCAGCTGAGCGCCGCGTCCGGCCTGGGGTGACTTCTGGGCAGGCCGCTGCGCGTCCTCGCTCATGGCCCCCAGGCTAGAAGGACGTCGGGGCCTCGTCCACGACGTTGTTCAGCCGGATGGTGGGTGCCGGAGCCAGAAGTCGTGCAGGTGGCGGCCGGGGTGGAAACCGGCGGCCTCGGCCATGGCGGCGGCTTCGGCCAGGCCCGCGGCGACGGCTGCGGGCCGGTGGGCGTCGCTGCCGAACGAGACGGTTTCGCCGCCGGCCTGGTGCCACCAGCGCACGATCTGGGCGGGCAGGGGCACCCGGGTGTTGATTTCGAGCGCCCGGCCGGACTGGGCCAGCGCGTGCAGGACACCGCGGTACTCGTCCTCGAAGGCGGCCGGGTCGAACGGGCCGGCCGCTCGGCCAGAAGCGGAGCGGGTAGTCGATGTGCGCCAGCACCGCGAACGGGGCGGACGAGCTGGCCAGGCGCAGCGCCTCGGCGAGGTAGCGGCGGATGGTGGCAGCGGGCCCGAGCTGCTGGTAGAGGTGATCGTCCACCATCCAGGGCTCGTCCGGCGCCAGCGTGTGCACCGAGCCCAGCACCCGGTCGAAGCCCCCGGCCCCGAGCACGGCGCTGACCTGCTGCTCATGCCAGTGCGGCTCCCCCAGCTCGGCCCCGGAGACGATGCGGAGGTCCGGGAACTTCTCCCGGCAGCGCTGCACGCAGGCCAGGTAGCCCGCCGTGTCCAGCGGAGGCGGCCGGAACCGGCCATCAGGCCCCACCCAGGCCGGGTCGAACCACTCTTCCTCTCCCTCGACCTCCGGGGCGAGCAGCCAGCGGGTGAAGTCGACGTGCTCGGTGAACGCGATCGAGGGCAGTCCCAGCTCGACGGCGCGGGCGCACGACCCCTCCATCGACCCGGACGGGGCGTCCCACGACCACTCGGTATGGGTGTGATCGTCGGGCGGGAACGCCGGCACCCGGTTCAGCCCTCCGGGTCAGCGGGGGCCGCCGGGCCAGCAGAGCCGGCCACCCACTGCAGCGCGGTGTCCGGCCGGACGACCGTGATCTTGGGCTTGATGGTGGCCGACACCGTCTTCATCAGATCCTCCGGGGCGGGTTGGTCAGGCCCGCTGGCCTTCGGAGTGCTCGGGCGCGGACCGCCCGTAGTCGTCGTCCAGCCGGACGATGTCGTCCTCACCGAAGTAGTCGCCGTGCTGAACCTCGACGAACACCAGCGGAACGTCGCCGGTGCTGTGGATCCGGTGGGCGGTGCCGACCGGCACGTCGATGGTGTCCCCGCGCTGCACGTCGCTGAGGTCACCGTCGAGGGTGACGGTCCCGGCGCCCTGGACCACGAACCAGTGCTCCGAGCGGCGGGCGTGCACCTGGTAGCTGAGGCGCTGCCCGGGCGAGACCTCGATCGTCTTGACCTTGAAATCGGTGCCCTCGGTGAGGACGGTGTAAGCGCCCCAGGGGCGTTCGGTGCGATCTGTCACCCGGCCATCTTGCCCGATCAGCCCCCTTTGCGGGAGGTGTTGTCCTGGCCGGAGACTGCGCCGCCGGTTTGTCGGTGCCGGGTGCCATCATGGTCGTGCGGCGTCAGGAGGCTGCCCTTCTTCACCAGGCGATCGCATGGTCGCCTACCTTGGCCGCGACCCGCACTGCCCAGGCGGCTGAGCTGATCTCGTTGCGAGAGGAGCACCCTGATGTGCCGTTAAAGGTCCGCGAGATCGTGAAGATGATCGAGGCCGACGGCTGGTATCTGGTCGCTACCAGGGGAAGCCATCGGCAGTACAAGCATCCGGACAAGCCGGGGCGGGTCACCGTGGCCGGCAAGCCAAGCCAGGAGTTGCCACCTGGGACCGAGCGCAGCATCCTTAGACAAGCAGGGATACGACGGAGGGCACTGTGACGAGCTATGCGGTCGTCGTCGAGCGTGCGAGCGACGGCGGGTACGGCGTGTGGTCACCGGATTTGCCCGGAGTTGTGGCGCTGGGCGAAACCGAATCAGAGGCCCTGAACGAAATGCGCCAGGCCATCCAGTTCCACCTGGACGGGCTGCGTGAGGACGGCCAGCCCATCCCGCAGTCGTCGACCGTGGCGGCCACGGTCATCACTCTCGACGCGGCCTGACCGCGGGAGCCGGGGCCGGGTCGCGGAGGCCTACGCAGTCCAGGCGCCAGAAGGGGTCGGCGTAGACGAGGGTGCCGGTCATCCAGGGCTGGTAGGCGGGCAGCGGGTGCACCATGAAGGCCGGCTGGGGGATGCGCAGCGAGGGGCGGCGGAAACCCAGCGGGCCGGCGGCCTGGAAGCCGAACCGGGGATAGTAGGCGGGCGAGCCTTCCAGGAAGACCAGCGGTTCGGGGCGGTCGCGCAGGACGTCGAGGGCGTGGCGGACCAGCTGGGAGCCGACGCCGCGGTGCTGGTGGGCGGGGTGAACCGCCAGAGGGCTGAGGACCAGCACGTCGACCAGGCGGCGGGGAGCATCCAGCAGGTTGACGGTGGCCAGCACGTAGCCGATGACCTGGCCGGCCGGGCCGACCGCGACGAACGACAGGGCTGGGTCCCAGGCCGGGCTCGCCTGCAGGGCCTTGACGAGCCGGGCCACGACCGGGCCCTCGGCGGCGCCGAAGGCGGTGGTGACGGTGTCAGCGATCTGGGGCTCGTCGCCCGGTACCGCCAACCGGATCAGCACGCGATCCGGCCCGGACCCGCTCATGACCGGGGTCGGCCGGTGACGTTTTCAGGGTTTTCCTGCTGGGCGTGCGCGGTGGCCAGCAGGTGGGTGCCGGCGCCGAGCAGTTCGGGCACCTGTTCCAGCGCCCGTACGGTGTCCATGACGACCCGGCGGTCCTCGGGGTTGGCCAGCCGTTCGGGCAGGTCGCCGAGCAGGAAGGCGGGGCCTTCCACGCTTACCAGGCTGGTGAGGTGCAGGCCCGCGGCCCGGACCTCGGCCCGGAGCTCGTCCGGGCGGTGGGTGTAGCCGACGAACGAGCCCGGGTAGATCGGGGTGATCCGGCCGGTCCGTTCCAGCGGCGCCAGCATCGCCTCCAGGTCCGGGAACTCCTCGTAGCGCCGGCGGCGGAGCACGTCGTCCAGGCGCATGGCCCAGCGGTTGATGGCGGCGGCGAAGACCGGCGCGCCGGGGCGGGCGATCCGGCGCGCTTCGGCCAGCGCCGCCACCCGGTCCCGGTGCTCGTCCAGGTGGTACAGCGGGCCGAGCAGCAGCACCGCGTCCACGCTCGTGTCGGCCAGGTCGAGCGCGCGGGCGTCGGCCACCGCCGAGTCGATGTGCGCACCGGCGTCCCCGGCCTGCTGGAGCTGGGCGACGTGCAGCGGCATCAGGTCCCGGTGCGCCACCTGGTAGCCGAGCCCGGCCAGCCAGTGCGAGTAACGGCCGGGGCCGCCGCCGATGTCGGCCACCAGCGCGGGCGGCGGCGGCAGGTGGCGGAGCACGATCTCCTTGGTCCGCTCGAACTCCAGCCGCCCGGCGGCGCCGTCGGCCAGGCGTGCCTCTTCCTCGCCGCGCTCGTAGTAGGCGCGCATCGCGGTCAGGTTCTGGTCATCGGGCATGGGGCCATCTTGGCCGGGCCGGGGCGGCGCGCGCACCTGCGTTTTTGCCTGGGCCTGGCTGGCCGGCCGGCGTGGGCATGGCTGGCCCACTGCGAGGCGGGTCCGTGGCCGTGCAGCACGAATTCCAGGTCGAGCTGGCCGGTGCCGGCGTCCCAGCGGCGCGGGGTGAACGTCCGGGTGGTCGGCCGGGGGCGCCCCGGTACATTGACCATCAGGCCCTGTTCGTCGGCCGGTGGCAGCTCGACGTCCCGCTGGCCTGGCTCGGGCAGGAACAACTTCAGGTGACTACCCGGCCCTGGCCAGCGGAAATTGGCCAGGCCGTCACCGCCCAGGGCGACCCGGGTCAGGAACGGGGTCACCGAGGCCACCTCGGTCACGGTGGCCGGGTAAGGCCGCGGCCGCCGCCGCGGCGGGGCCGCCGGGCGACCCTCATTCCCAGTTGCTGGCATTCTTTCACACTATGACGAGTGTTCTTCGATATATCGGCCGTGATGGGTGGTGAGGGTGGCGGGCGTGGGGCTGTGGTGGAGGCGTTGGGCTGTGATGGGGGTTCGGCTTAAGGCTTGAGGTGCACGGGCCGGGTGGGTCGTGCCGGTGAGCGGTGGGGGCGGGGCCGGGAAGGTTCGGGTTCACTTTCCCGCAGATGGTGCGGGAAAACGTACCCGCATCCGAAGTACACACGCACTGCAGGGACCGGGGAGCCGGGTGGGGCTTGCGGGCTTACTGGGCGGCGTCGGCTCGTGGGCGCTGGCGTTTGGTGACGGATCCGATGGCGTATTCGGGCCGGCCAGAGCGAGCCCGGACACGCCATCGCTCCCCCGTTGACCGGCTGTGGGTGATACCGGAGGCTCGTGGGACCGAGTGGCCGCGAGGCAAGGCGCGCGCTCCGCGCACACCGCAGGCCGGGCTGGCCCATCCCGTCGCCGTCGTCCGGCCTGCTCGGCTGACGGGCCGGACGACGGCGAACGGGAGCGGGCCAAACCTTAAGGGTTTCATCCATCCCGGAGCCCGAAGTACCCCGCCGGAGGCAGAGGGCCGCCTTTTGATCTGGACGGCTTGGTGGAGGGCTGTCGCCTTGGGGGTACTGTCCCAGTACGGCGCCTTGGCTGACGGGGTGCGGCGCCGACTGGCTTCACGGGAGGACCAATGGCATCGAACTACAGTCCCCCGCCGGTCAATCAGGCTGAGCTGGACCGGATCGCCCGGACCGACTACAACGAGCGCGACCGCGCGGGGCGTGAGGACCAGGCCGCGCACGCTTCCGGCAAGACCTGCGCGAAGTGCGGCCAGCCGATCACCGCCCGCCAGGACGCCCGCCGCCGCGGCGAGTCCGGCTGGGTCCACGACGTCTGCCCGGACTGACCAATGATCATCTTCGCCGTCCTCGGCGGCATCATCCTGGTCCTGGCCACGGTGCTGGCGTGGCGGGACCACCGGGCCCGGCGCCAGGGCGCACAGATCAGCTACGAGCACGGCCGAGTCCTCCAGGGCCGGGTCGACGCCGACCTCAAGGAGCTCTAGCACCTGTCCATGCGGCACCCGCACGACCCGATGAGCCAGCCTCCCAGCGACCAGCCCGAGGACCGGCCCCGCACCGAGTACGACGTCGGGCTCATCGATGGGCCCCTCGGCCGGCACAAGCGGTAACTGCGGGAACCGGATCCGGATCGGCCCGCGCGCGGTCCCGAGGTCGACCGGGCGCCCACGCTGGGTGATCTCGACCTCGCCCCGATCCGCCAGCCGCGCGGCCGCCGATCGCACATCGTCCATCAGCGCGCGCCAGCTTGCGGGGCGGGCCGCCCGGGCCGCGTCTGAGGGGCAGATCGACACGCCCGCTGACCGCCGCCGCAGCAGCCCGAGGATGACCTGCTCCAGGTCCGGCGCCTCCTTCTGCTCAGTGGTCATGAGCCGATTATCCCAAGCGGTCCTCAGGCCCGCTGATGAGGTAATTCACAAAGGTGATCTAACGCGCATTACGGCCAGGCTGGATGCATATTCAGTGGGGCATAACGCGGGCGGCATCGTTCGCCGCCGCCACCGGCCTGGCAGCCGCAGCGCAAGGAAGGAAGCATCAGTGATCTTGTCTGAGGCCGACACGCTGCTCGCTCCGGTGACGTTCGCGTCGCTGGCCACGCGGTCAACGAGCAGCACCGGGCCGCCCGGGTCGTAGACGGGCAGGGGCGGCCGGGCGCCAGGAGACCGGCGAGTGTCGCTCGTATTCGCGGCGGCGTTCGGCCATCAGGCCGGCCGCCCAGTCGGCGTCGGCCGGGGAAGGCTCGCTGACCGTCACCCCGCCAGCTTGCCGCGGGCCACCTGCGGCACCCCGGTGCCGGGGCACCCCGCGCCGGGCGGCCTAGAGTCTAGGCAAGCGGCAGGGAAGCGAGGTGGGCTGATGCCCGGTGACCACAACGAACCGAACCGGATGTTCGGGGTGTCAAGGGGTGGCTCGGCTCGGCAGCAGGGGCGCGAGCCACAGCGGGTGCTGGGCTTTTCGGTGGATATGTTCGCGCACGTCGACCAGGACTTCTTCCGGGGGCTGGTGCACCCGATCAAGCGCTACCGGCGCTGGTCACGCCGACGCCGGCTGGGGGCGTACGCGGTCGACGACGACACCCCCAGCCGGAACGGCTGACGCCGGCTACGGCAGCCCGGGCTCGGGCAGCCCGGTCTCCGACTCCGGCAGCTTGTGCTCGCTGGCGGCCGCCTCCAGCTCGGCGGCCTCGGCCTCGGCGATCCGGGTCTCCGCCTCCACGTCGACCGACCTGGTGAACAGGTAGTAGAGCACGCCGGCGACCGGGAGCCCGATGAAGAACGAGATGTCGGCGCCGCCCAGCGCCTTGGCGGCCACGCCCTCGTACAGCGTGCCGACGCTGAAGAACGGGCTCATGGCGGCGAACCCGATCACGTAGGCGAGGATCCCGCGCCAGCCCCAGCGGCCGTACAGGCCGTGCGGGTTGAAGATCTCGGCGATCGCGTAGTGCCCGCGCCGGACGATGTAGTAGTCGACCAGGTTGACCGCGGTCCAGGGGATGAACAAGTAGAGGATCAGCAGCAGGAAGTCGTTGAAGTTGGCCAGGAAGTGCGCGGTCGAGGCCAGCGCGCCGATCAGCGACAGCACCGCGGTCAGGCCGACCGTGATGACCCGGATGCTGAGCGTGGGCCGGACCTTCTTGAACGAGTCGATCCCGCTGATCAGCGTGAGCGAGCCGCCGTACATGTTCAGCGCGGTGACCGAGACCAGGCCGAGGGCGGCCAGCACCAGTACGGTCTCGCCGAAGCCCCGGAACACGTGGTTGCCGACCGCGTTGATCTCGGCGATGCCGGTGCCGTCGAAGCTCTTGCCCGCCCAGGCGGCCAGCGTCGCACCGACGATCATCATCCAGCCGCCGCCGATGGCCGAGCCCCAGTAGGTCCAGTAGAACGTCTTGCGCACGGTCACCGAGGGCGGCAGGTAGCGCGAGTAGTCCGACACGTAGATGGCCCAGCTGATCTGGTAACCGGCCACCACGCCGAACTGGCCCAGGAACGGGGTGGCGTGGAACGTGCCGACGCCGAACGTCCCGGCCGGATAATGGATGAAGAACAGCGTGATCGTGAAGATCCCGAAGATCAGGATCATCGCGTAGGTCAGCCACTGCTCGGCCCTGTGGATCAGGTCGTAGCCGACCAGCGCGATGATGAACGCGACCACGGTGACGATGACAACCCACAGCTTGGTGCTGCCGTGGGCCACCGTGCTCATCGACTCGCCACCGAGGACCGTGTTGAACACGTTGAACCCGGCGTACTGGATGTAGGCGAACAGCCAGACCAGCAGCGCGCCGAGGTACCCGAACTGAGGCCGGGACTGGATCATCTGCGGCAGGCCGAGCTGGGGGCCCTGGGCCGAGTGGAACGCCATGAACAGCGTGCCCACCAGCGTGCCGATCGCGATCGAGATCACCGACCAGAACCACGATGCGCCCTCGCTGATGCTGATCAGGCCGACCGCGAGGGTGGCGATCTGCGCGTTCGACATGAACCACAACGGCCCGAGGTGCCAGATCTTGCCGTGCCGCTCGTTCAGCGGCACGTAGTCAATGGAGCGGACTTCCAGACCACCGGTCCGCGTCTGCGTAGATGCCATGGAGATACTGTGACCGCAGATCGGCCATAACGGAATATCTCCTGGCCTGCAACTTCATCACGATGTCATGGCTGGCGGGGGGCCGCCCACCTGCGATGGGCCCCCGCTGAGCCGTCAGAGCGGCAGGCCGCCCGCGTTGCCGCGCTGGAGCGGGTCGATGCCCAGGCTGGCCAGGCAGAACTCGCGGGCACCGGCCAGCCGGACCGACGTGCGCTGGTCCGGCACGGTGACCAGGAACGCGGACACCTTGGTGAGGCTGGTGCAGGAGGCCGTGTTGCCGGTGATCTCGGCCGAGGCGACCTGGCCGGGCTTCAGCTCGATCAGCGGGATCTGGCCGTTGGCGGTCTGGCCGCGGGCCGCCTGCCTGATCTGGTGACCGGCGGCGTCGAGCGCCGCCAGGCCGGGGTAACCCTGGGTCCGGCAGGTGGCCGAGCTCACGTTGGTGAACGTGATCACGCTGTCCGCGTGGCTCATGCCGTCGAGGGCACCGTCGCGGATCTGCGCGTTGTCGGTGTAGGCCACCTTGAGCTGGGCCGAGGTGCATTCGGCGACGGCCCGCGGGCTGGGCCGGTCCATCGGGCCGCCCGGGTTGATCCCCATCGGGTGGCCCGGGCTGGCCGACGGCCCGGCCGCGGCCGGGGCGGCACTGGCAGGCCCGGAGGAGGCGTGCTGGCTGGCGCTGGCGGCCGGACCGGCCGGGGCCGGCGAACGGGTGGCACAGCCAGCCAGGGCCAGGCCGGTCACCGCGACGGCGGTGGCCAGGAGACAACGTGACCGAGTGACCATGTTCGGATCTCTCCCTCACGGCGGAAGCGGGAGGCGGGCGACGGGATGAGCGCCCGCCCGTGACGTCACCTCTTATGACGACGGAGGCGGCGGTTCGGTTGGATTCACCGGACTTGTACGGCGTGTAACCGGGTCGAGGTGGCCCAGTTGTAAACCAGGACGGTCACCCGCTGAGAGATTTTCTGCACGTGAACGAGGGGCAAACAGGCCGCGACCTGCAGGTATCGGCGACAACGGGTCCGATTGTGTAACGCGAGCTTGACACAACGCACTAATCCGGGTGCTGACCGGGCAATCCGTCGCTACGCTCTATCAACTCTGCAAGAGGGCTGGGTGTTACTTCAGTAAACGCTGGGTAAAGCGGGGAGTGGCGGATGGCAAACGAGCGCTCGTTGCTGCGGCGGATACGCCTGCCCGGGCCGTTGGTCGCGCTGTCCATCGGCTACCTGGCGCTGGTGTCCGGGCTGATGATCTGGCGGGGTATCTCGGTGTCACCGGACTACCTGCTGCTCGTCATGGTCCCGCTCGCCCTGCTGACCGGCCGTTTCGTCGCCTTCCTGCGCGACTGGGTGCCGTTCGTGGCGCTGTTCCTGGGGTATGAGGCGCTGGCCGGGGTCGCGCCCAAGCTCGGCATCGCCCCGCACATCTACGGGATGGTGCGGGTCGAGCGGTTCCTGTTCCTCGGCCGGTCGCCCAACGAGATCCTGCAGCGTCACCTCGGCGACCTGCACTGGCTGATCATCGCCTGCACGGTCGTCTACTTCTGCCACTTCCTCTACCCGCTGCTGGTGGGGCTGGTGCTGTGGCTGGTGGACCGGAAGGCGTTCCTGCTGTACGTGGTGGCGCTGCTCGCCATGTCGTTCGCCGCGTTCGTGGTGTTCCTGCTGGTGCCGACCGCGCCGCCGTGGTTCGCGCACAACGTGGGCGCGCTGCCGGGCGTGCACGACCTGGTCAGCGGGGCGCTGCCCAGCAAGGTCAGCCCCTACTTCCACCAGCTGGACGCCGACAAGGTGGCCGCGTTCCCGTCGCTGCACGCCGCTTACCCGACGCTGGGGGCGCTGGCGCTGTGGCGGATGAACCGGCGCTCCGCGTACTTCACCGTGCCGTGGTGCTTCATCGTCTTTTTCAGCGTGATCTTCCTCGGCGAGCACTACGCGATCGATGTGCTCGGCGGGATCGCCGTCGCGGTGGCCACCTGGCTGGTGATGACCCACCTGATCGCGCCGCACGTGAACGTGCTGTCGGCCGAGGACGGCGCCGAGGAACGGGTGGTGGCCGAGGACGAGGTCCGGCCCGGCCACGGTGTCACCACGGACGGTGTCACCACGGACGGCCAGACCGGCGGGGGTCAGCCGGTCGTGGCCGGTCAGCCGGCCGTGCTCCACGCCCCCGGGCAGACCCGCGGCACCGACGACGGGACCACCGCAGCGGGCAAGCCGGGCGACTCCCTGAAGCGGTAGATCAAGATCGACCCGTCCAGCACCCGCACGGGGCACCACGGACGTAGCCAGAACAGCTGCGCCCGGTTGCTGCTGTTCACCGCGGTCACCGAGACGGCCACCCAGCCGGTGACGTGCTCGGCCGGGTCGGCGGGCAGCGACCGGGCACCCGGGATGGCCGCCGTGCCCACCCCCCGGGGACCGAAGTACAGCACGTACGGGTAGTGGGTCCGGCTCCAGGCGCTCAGCGTGTAGAGGCCCTGGCCCCAGTCGATGTTGGAGTCGGTCACGGCGGTGTAGCCGGGCCGGAACGGCAGCGTCGTCCAGCTCAGCGACTGCGGGAACGAGGTGACGGTGGCCGCCGCGGCCAGCGCGACCAGGACGACGATCGCGGCCCGGCCCACCGGCCACGCGTGCGGCCATGCGTCCGGCCGCTCGCGGGCCCAGCGGCGGCCCACCGGGACCAGGGCTCCGGCCAGCACGGCGGCCAGCGCGAGCGTCGGCAGCAGGTAACGGAGCCCCACGTCGCGGGGCATGACCAGGTCGAACGCGGCCAGCGCGGTGGCGGGCAGGGCGACCGCCCAGACCGCCGGGCGCCGGGCCGGGCGGGGCAGCCAGCAGCAGGCGGCCAGGCCCACCACGAGCAGCAGCAGGCTGGCCAGCGGCCACTTGATGACCAGGCTGACCGGCCAGAACCACCAGCGCCCGCCCTGATAGGCCACCCCGGCCACGTAACCGGCAGCGCCCAGCGTGTCCTGGGTCCGCAGATAGGAGGCACCGTCCAGGAACGGGTAGGGCAGGCCCAGCTTGGCGTGGCCGATCACCCCCGGGTCCACCACCAGGTAGCTCAGCCAGAGCCCGGCTGCGCAGATCAGCCCGGTCAGCACGGCGTGGCCCAGCGCCCGGGCCAGGCCGGACCCACCCTCGGCGGGCCACCGGGCCCGCCCGTCGGCGACCAGGACCACGGCCAGGCCGAGCGCGACGACCAGCAACCCGGAGATCTGGCTGCCCACCACCGCGGCGCACGCCAGCCCCAGCCAGACCAGCGCCCGCACCGTGCGGCGCCGGAGCCAGCGCACCAGCGCCCACGAGCTGAGCACGGTGGCCAGCGTGAACGGGATGTCGACGCCGTCCAGGTGGCCGATGCCGAGGACGAACGGCGAGGCCAGCCACAGCGCACCGGCCAGCAGCCCGGCGAGGGCCCCCAGCTCCGGTCCGAACAGCTCCACCGCCAGCGCGAACAGCACGAACGCGACGCCGACGGTCTCGGCCAGCGGCACCAGCCGGGCCGTGAACGTGACCGACCGGACCTTGCCCGCGGCCAGCTGGGCATCGATGAAGCTGGCCGCGTAGGCGTGCTCGTCGTTGCCGGCCCACCGGCCGTTCGGCGGGACCACCGGGTGGACGAGCAGCACCGGCAGCGCGGCCAGGACCTTGGGCAGCGGCGGATGCTCGTCGTTGTAGGTGACGTCCTGGTGCAGGATGGCGGCCAGGCCCGCCGAGACGTAGACCGGCTCGTCGAACGTGGGTGAGTCGGACCGTGCTTCGGCCAGCCCGAGAGCCAGGAACCCGGCCGCCAGCACCATGAGGATCAGCAGCGGCAGACGCCGGCCCACGGAGCGGCCGGGAGCTGCGCGGGAATCCGTCACCCCGGTCAATTTAGTGAAGAAATGCCGTCCGGATGGTGATCGGGACCAGACGGAAACATTTTGCGAAAGTAAACGGCTGCCCCGCCCGGGAAACTGGATCGGGCGGGGCAGCCGGTTGGCGCCGGATGGCTGGCGGGCGCTACAGCTTGACCAGCAGCTCGAAGAAGGCCCGGTAGTCGCGCAGGGCATTCCTCAGGTGCTCGGTGTCGGTGCCGTCCTGGTTCTCCCAGGAGCCGCGGAGCGTCTGCTCTCGCTCCTGGACGGCGGTGACCAGAGACGTCGTCACCTGCCCGACCAGGTCAGCGGCCTGGGAGACCGACTGGCGCGGGTCGTCCACGAACGAGGACTGGATGCGGGCCCAGTCGGCGTGCAGCTCTTCCCCGTTGGTGACGAAGGCGGCGGCCGCGACGTCCACGCCAGTGGTCTCGGCCGTGCCCGGCGCGCCCGGGACCGGAGTGCCGGTCGTGGCCGGTGCGGAGCCGTTGTGGGTGGTGTCGGCCCGGGTCGGCTCGGTCCCCGGGACCGTCTCGGGCTCGGTGGCCAGCGCCGAATCCGGGGCGACGGCGGGATCCCGGGTGGTGCGGAGGTCAGCCGCGGTGCCGGTGGCACCCGCGGTGTCAGTGGAATCCGTGGTGTCGACGGTGTCGTCGGCTGAGGTGTAGCCGGGGCCCTTGTTACCGGCCACCCACTCCCCCGGCGCATTGGTCACGGTATCGGCCGCGAGCGGTTCACCGTCGCGAGGGGTGGCGTGGCGGCCGGCGGACAGTTCGTCGCCGATGGGGGTCTCACCGGTAGCGGTCTCGTCCCGGTCGCCGGCCGCCGTACCGTCGCGGTACTGGCCGGAAGGTTCCCGGAACAGCGGGTCATCGCTGGTGGCGGGGTCGTGCGGAAGGCTGGTTTCCTGCTCGCGCGGCATCAGCTCATCCTCTCGTTGAACGCTGAGGCGAGGCGCCGTCGCCGGTCACCGCGTCTTCTTCTGGTGTGGTGGCGGCGGCTTCTGGCGGGGTGGCGGCGGCCGGCTCGGCCGGAGCGTCGGCGGCAGGCTCGCGGCGGCCAGCGGCCGGCTCGTCGCCGGGGACGACCACCAGCTCGTGGAACAGCTCGCGGTAGTGCAGCATGGCGTTGCGCAGGTCGTCGGTGGTGGCCTCGCCGCCAGCCCGCTCGCTGATGGCGCGGGCCTCGCGGTAGCGGGTCAGGGTCGGGGCATGGTCGACGGACAGCGCCTCCATGGCCTCGTCCTGGTCCTCGACCGGGTAGCCGCGCACCCGCATGACGGTGGTGACCAGCGTGCCAGGCCTCGGTCACGGCCTGGGCCGGGGTGTCGACGAACCGCTCCTGGATGGCGTTCCACTCGCCCTGGTAACGGGCGTTCTCTTCGCGGGTAAGGGGCCGGATGTCGAGCTTGGCCACGCGGCGCTGGCGCCCGGCCAGCTCCGCCTCCGCCTTGCGGCGGCTGCCGGTCTCGCTCACCAGCCGGTCGTACTCCGGGCCAAACTGACTGCGTAGCCTGCGTCTGCGCATTTCGAATGCGCCTATCGCCAGCGCGGCAATCACCACAACGATGATGACCACGATGACAATCACGGCTCCGGTTGACATGATTACCTCCCGGATCGGGTTGAACCACACCCCGGATTCCCTGAGGGATCGACACTAAACGGCAAGCAGAACGTAAATCTCTGGCAAAGTGATTGCCGATCGCGCGTTTATCCGAGGCCAAAGCTGGCAGGCGCGCGGCGGCGCCCGGACCTGCTCAATACGCCCCGGGCAGGTGAACGGCGGTGACCGAACAGTGCGCGCGGCGGCTACCGGACAGCATGGGAACGGTGACGGCGGGGCCGAGCGAGCCCTCGGTAATTTGATCGAAATGGTTCCTACGTGAGGCGCGTGATGCGCAAGGTGCGGCGCGTGACACAGGAAAAGCCTGGCCGGGAAGGACACCCGGACGGCGCGGGCTGATTCCCGGAATATGTTGACGCGTTTACGCGGGGAGATTACGCGCCGAATTCAGGTAGGAGGACAGCGATGCGAAGCCTTTTAAAATGCTTAATCATCTTTGCTGGACGCACCGGTGTGCGGGAGCTGGCCGTACCAGTCACCGCCGGGGACGACGCGGCCCATAATGGCCAGGGAAATGTCGCGCAGCTGCGCGATCTGCTCGGGCCGGAGGGCGTCGATGACCAGCTCGCGGACGGCGGCGACGTGGCCGGGGGCGGTCTGGACGACCTTGGCGCGCCCGTCGTCGGTCAGCACCGCGTTGGTGAAGCGGCCGTCGCCCGGGCAGGGCTCGCGCCGGACCCAGCCGCGCCGCTCGAGCCGGGTGACGACGTGCGACAACCGGGACAGCGATCCGTTGGCCAGCACGGCCAGATCGCTCATGCGCAGCGTGCGGCCGGGCGCCTCGGACAGCCTGGACAAGACCATGTACTCGAAGTGGCTGACGCCTGAGTCGCGCTGCAGCTGGGTGTCGAGAGCCGCCGGGAGCTTGATCAGCACACTGACCAGGCGGACCCAGGCGGCCCGCTCGTCCTCGGTCAGCCAGTGCGGCTCGGCTTCCGTCCCAGGCGACGGGTGCGCCGCACCCTGATCGATGGCCGTCATGAAACTAGCCTACGCGGTGTAGTCAGCACGCGGAGGGACGATCCCCCCGCCCTGTTACCTGCCGCCTCGTCCGTTACAAATGCCTCAGCCGCGTCAGCGGCCTTGCGTTCATTCGTCACGGTTTAATAACCGCCACAAAGCGAGCTAATGTCACGGGCGGAAATTTCGGCTTGACCGGATGGCAATTCAGGGTTACTGTCACTTGAAGCTTCAAGTCTGCGCTGGCCGGTGCGGGGGGACGCGATCGGCGGCCGGCGCATCCGAGCGTGAGGAAGGGCCCGTGAGCTCGCCATTCTTTCCTGAGGTGCCAGGCGGGGCGTTCGACCAGTTCGTGGGGGACGCGGAGCGCGTGAGCCGCACTCAGCGCGCCTGGACGCCGGACGACGGGCCGCTGCCCGCGCTGTACGTGAGCCACGGGGCGCCGCCGCTGTTCGACGACGGGCCGTGGATGGACCAGCTGTTCGGGTGGTCGCAGGCGCTGCCGAAGCCGCGAGCCATCCTGATCGTGAGCGCGCACTGGGAGTCGGCGCCGCTGATGCTGTCGGCCTCGGGGGCCGGGACCCCGCTGGTCTACGACTTCGGCGGCTTCGACCCGCGGTACTACAAGATGACGTACCCGACCCCGGACGCGGGCGACCTGGCCCGCCAGGTGCGGGCGCTGCTGCCGGACCGCGAGCCGGTGCACGAGCACCCCAGCCGCGGGCTCGACCACGGGGCCTGGGTGCCGCTCAAGGTCATGTACCCGCTCGCCGACGTGCCGGTCCTCCAGCTCAGCCTGCCGACCCAGGATCCGGGCCGCCTGCTGGAGATCGGGCGGCGGCTGCGGCCGCTGCGCGAGGAGGGCGTGCTGGTCATCGGGTCCGGGTTCATGACCCACGGCCTGCCGTTCCTGACCCGCGAGATGGTGGTCGACGGGGCGGTGCCGTCCTGGTCGGCCGACTTCGACGCCTGGGCGGCGGACGCGCTGGCCCGGGGCGACATCGAGACATTGTCCCGCTACCGCTCCGAGGCACCCGGCATGCCGTACGCGCACCCGACCGTGGACCACTACATCCCGCTGTTCATCACGCTAGGCGCGGCCGAGCGACCCACCGGGCCGGTGACCACCACGATCGAGGGTTACATGGTGGGGCTGTCCAAGCGGTCTTTCCAGGTGGCCTGAGGCCTCCCCTTTACCGGGCCCGCGGACCGGCCGGAAAGAGCCAGCCGCCCGGCCGGAAAACAAAATCCGCGCTCGCAGGGCGCCGGCTGGCTGCGCTGCCGGACCGGACGACCCCTGCGGCACGGTTCCCGTTGACCGTACGGCAAAATTAACAACGAATTAACACCTCGGGATGTAACGAATCGGACTCAAGCTTGGTGGGGCCGAGGGGACCGAATTTAGGTCGCCTGATGGGCTGGGCCCAGGGACCGAATCGGGAGTTGAGATTCGCGGGGGGCGACGCCGAGCCGGGCCTCAGGGGACGAGCTTCCGGATCTCGGCCCAGAGGTCGCGGTAGGCGCGGGTGGCGGGGCTGCGCGGGGCGAACGCGGGCACCGGCGAGCGTTCGACGGCCATTCGCTCGATGACGGCCAGGGCGGGAATGACCGTGGAGGCGACGTCGGCGCGCTGGACCGGCAGCTGCTCGGCGATGTCGCGGTGCAGGCGCTTGCGCCGGTCGACCATCGAAAAGAACGCCAGCACGTCCGGGCGCGGGCCGGTGAAGCCGGCCACGAACTCGGTCAGCTGTTCCAGGGTGCGCACCGACAGCGTGGCCGGGATCAGCGGGACGAGGATCAGGTCGGCCGCGTGCAGGACGTTCTCGGAGACCAGGGAGACGCTGGGCGGGCAGTCCAGGAATACCACGTCGTAGTCGCGGGCCAGCGGCTCCAGCAGCCGGGACAGCTGGCGCACGGGCTTCTTGGCGTCGTCCAGCAGCAGGTCCATGTTCCGGTAGGTGAAGTCGCCGGGCAGCAGGTCCAGGCCCTCGAAGTCGGTGCCCTTGATCGCGTCGTCGAGCGACCGGGTGCCCTTGATCAGCGCCTTACCACCGCCCTTGACGCGGGCCCGGACGCGGAACATGTAGGTGGCGGCGGCCTGCGGGTCCAGGTCCCACAGCAGCGTCCGCTGGCCGTCCTGGGCGGCCAGGTAGGCCAGGTTGACGGCGGCCGTGGTCTTGCCCACGCCGCCCTTGATGTTGTAGGTCGCGAACACCTTCATGCGCGGGTCCCGGCGGGGGTGCGGCGGGCGGCGCCGACGGTCCTGGGGGTGGCCGCCCTGGGGGTGGCCGCCCGGGAGGTCTTGGCCCGGGGGGTGGCGGCCGGGGGCGCGATCAGGGCGGTGAGCCAGCGCCGGCCCGCGGCGCCCGCGAACCCGGCGAAGCGGCCGGCGAACTCGGCCCGGACCTCCAGCTGGCGGCGCCCGAGCTGCCCGGCGATCTCGCCCATGGCCAGCAGGGTGCGAACCGGGGCGGCCTGCCGGGACAGCATGGCGGCGGCCAGCGCCTGGATCTCCAGCTGCTGCACCTCGCTGTCCTGGAACTCGCCCAGGCAGTCCTGCAGCCGCTTCAGGTCGCCGACCATGGCCTTCTGCGCGGCCGGGTCGTGCAGCGAGGCGAAGAACTCGAGCACGTAGCGCAGTTCCTTGCAGCGCTTGCGCAGGGTGTGCAGGCTCTCGGCGGGCGAGTCGTCGGTGATGGCCACGCCCAGCTTGATCACCTTGTTGTAGGCGCGGCGGGTGCGGTCGGCGGCCAGGTCCCCGGCCGACGGGCCGGCCGGGCGGCGGCCCGCCCGCGGCACGGTCAGGGCCTTACGCCAGTCCCCCAGCACGGTGGCGAACCGGTCGGAGCGCAGCCCGCGGTTGAGCGTGCGGCGGGCGGCGCCGCGGCGGCGGGCCAGGTACACGCGGAACGGCTCGAGGTCGGCTGGGCTGGCGGCGGCCAGCCCGGCCGCCGTCGACGGCAGCTCCTCCAGCTGGACGTCCAGGTCACGCAGGGGTGTGGTCAGGTCGCCGAGCCAGCGGAACTCGGAGGCGAACCGCAGCGTCAGGTCGCCGGGCAGCACGTCGCCGAGGAGCTTGAGCGCGGAGCGGGTGCGCCGGACCGCGATACGCAGGTCGTGCAGGTATTCGGTGTCGATGTCGCGCAGCACGCCGTCGACGTTGGCTTCGAGGGTGTCCAGCTGCTGGAGCAGCAGCAGCGCGACCGCCTCGCGGCCGGGCATGGCCGGGCGCAGCTTGACGTCGACCTTGCCGGTGTAGTCGAGGGCGTGCCGGCCGGTGGCGGCCAGCGCCGCGTCCAGGGCGGTCTGGCGGCTGACCGATACCCCGGCCGTCCCGGCCAGCAGCCGCCGGACCCGGCGGGCGGCGGTGGCGTAGCCACGAACCTCGTGGACGGTGAGGCGGGCCGGCAGCGGGCCCGGGAGCTGTTCGGCCGGGACGGCCACCGCCGACCCAGCCAGCGCTGGTGTGGTTACGGTCGGGGCGTCGATGCTGAGACGGGCGACCGTTTTCTCGTCGGTGTTGAGCAGCCGCAGCTCGCTGGTCTGGCTGGCCGCGCTGACCAGCGGCAGCAGGGCGCGGTTGCCGACCACCGGGGTGAGCCGGTCGCGCAGGGCACCGGGCGGCAGGGCCTCGATCCGGGCCGGCCACCGCAGCCGGCCGAGGTGGCCGGCCTGGGCGGCCAGGTGCCCAGAGTCCAGGCCGGTGAGGATCAGCTGGCTGGCGCCACGGGCGGTCACCTGCTGCAATGACAGGCCGGCCTTGTACAGGCGCCAGTCGAAGGTGTCCAGCCAAGTCCGGGTCGCCCGGGCCGGGCGGCTGCCGCCGGAAACGGTGAACGAAGTCGCCAGCCCGGCACGCAGTCGTTCGAGCTGCTGGCCGCCACTTTCGGCGAACACAAACTCGCCCGATCCGCCTTCCACGTCGCGGACGGTATCACCCGGGCAGGGGCAAGACCAGCGTCGCCGGCGTGACGAATTGAACTGCTTGGGTGAACAAAAAAATGAAATTACGTGGTCAGCTCGACGACATATTAGTGAACTGTGAGCAACCACACCTGGTTTCCGGGCTACTCGGGCGGCCACGAGACACCGGTGAGCGCGGGGATGTCAGCTGGATGGGGCATCGCCTCCTGGGTGCCCGGCCGGGTGGTGGCGACGGCCGCGGCAGCGCAGGCGGCGCGCAGGGCGGGGCCCGGCGCGGCGCCGGCCCCGAGAGCGGTGGCGAGCGCGCCGACGAAGGTGTCGCCGGCGCCCACGCTGTCGATCGCCTGCACCGGGAAGCCGTCGGCCGAGATCCGGCCCGCCGGGCCGGCGTAGGCGGCACCGGCCGCGCCGGCGGTGACCACCGTGTGGGTGGCCCCCATGATCAGCAGCGACGCGGCCGCCGTGGCGGCCCCGTCCAGCCCCGTGACCGGGTGACCGAGGATGGCGGACGCCTCGGTCTCGTTGACGACCAGCCAGTCCACCCCGGACGCGAGCAGGTCCTCGGCCCCGGGCGGGACCGGCGCCAGGTTCAGCAGGCAGGTCAGCGGGCGGGCCTGGTCCGGAGCCGGGACCTGAAGGGTGCCCGCCACGAAGGCGCGGGCCTGGTCGAGGGCGGCCTGGATGGCCGGGACGGGCACCTCGGCGGAGATGACGAGGACGTCGGGCGAGCCGGCCAGGGCCCCGGTGACCTCCTCCTCCCCCACCGACTCGTTCGCCCCGGCGGCCACGGTGATCATGTTCTCGCCGGCGCCGTCGACGGTGATCAGGGCCAGGCCGGAGGCGACGTCGAGCTCACGGACGGCGGTGGTGCCGACCGACTCCCGCTGCAGTGCGTCCCGCAGCTGGCGGCCGAAGTCGTCACGGCCGACGCAGCCGGCCATCCGGACGTCGGCGCCCAGCCGGGCGGCGGCCACCGCCTGGTTGCCGCCCTTGCCGCCGGGCGCGAACCGGGCGGCCGAGCCGAGCACGGTGGCGCCGGGGCCCGGCAGCTCGGGCACGGTCACCGAGATGTCCATGTTCATGCTGCCCAGCACGGTCACCCGCGGTGTTGCTGGCATCTCACGCTCCTGCCCGCCGTTCGTCTGCCGCGGGCAGCTGAGCCTCAGGCCAGCCGGGCGGCGCGATCGTCGGCCCGGACAGCCCGCCAGGCGATCAGCATGGCCAGCGCCGCGGCGATCCCGCCGGTGAGCATCGCGGCCCGGTCGCCGGAGGCCCCGGCGCCGTGGCTGATGCCCAGCGCCACCGCGGGCAGCAGCGCGGCCCCGATGGCCGCGCCGATCTGACGGCTGGTGTTGATCATCCCACCGACCAGACCCTGATCGCTGTCGGGCACGCCGCGGCTGGCGATCACGATCGAGCCGAACGCGGTGGCGGCGGTGCCGAACCCGATCAGCATCACGGCCAGCAGGAGCGGGCTGTAGCTCTGGCCGGGCAGCTGGGTCAGCACCAGGAAGCCGATCGCGACCAGCGCGCCGGCCACCGCGAGCAGGCGGCGGACCCCGCCGAAGCGGGCGGCCAGCTGGGTGCCGTAGATGCCCGCGGTGAACCCGGCCATCCCCTGGGGGGCGATGGCCAGCCCGGTGATCAGCGGCGATTCGTGCAGCACCTGCTGGAAGTAGAGCGACAGGACCAGCATCTCGCCGCCGTTCCAGAGGCCCATCAGCAGAGCCAGGGCGCTGCCGCGGCGCAGGCCCGCGTGCCGGAACATGTCCAGCCGGACCAGCGGCTGCGGGTGATGCGCCTCGGCCCAGGCGAAGGCCAGCCCGGTGACGACCGCGACCAGGGCCGCGCCCAGCACCGGCAGCGACAGCCAGCCGAACACGTTGCCCTCGGAGACCGCGAACACGGCCAGCGCCACCGCGACGGTGATGAGCAGCGCGCCGCGGACGTCCAGGTGGCGTCCGTCGCGGGCGTCCCGCAGGTTGGCGGAGTGGCCGAGAACGCGGGGCGTGATCACCGCGGCGACGATGCCGACGGGCACGTTGACCAGGAACACGGCCCGCCAGCTGGTCAGCTCGACCAGCACGCCGCCGAGCACCTGGCCGGCCACGAACCCGAGCGAGGCGGTGGCTCCGTACAGGCCGAGCGCCCGGGTGCGGGCGCGGCCCTCGGGGAAGCTGGTGGTGATCAGGGACAGCGCGGCGGGCATGACCACGGCCGCGCCCACGCCCTGGACGGCGCGCGAGGCCAGCAGCAGCACCGGGTCCTGGGCGAGCCCGCCGGCCAGCGAGGCCAGCGAGAACACGACCAGCCCGACCACGAACATGCGGCGCCGGCCGAGCAGGTCGGCGGCGCGGCCACCGAGGATGAGCAGCCCGCCGAACGCGATCGCGTAGGCGGTGACCACCCAGTCGACCACCGAGGCGGACAGCTGCAGCTCGCGCTGGATCGAGGCCAGCGCCACGTTAACGATGCTGAAGTCCAGCACCATCATGAACGATGCGACCAGGATGAGGGCCAGCCGGATGGCCTGGCGGCGCCGGCCGTCGGGCTCCGGGGCGGCCGCGGCGGCGAGAGTGGCCGCTGAGGTGCGGTCGGCTGACGAGGCCGGAGTGCCCGCCGGGGTCGGGGTGTCCGCCGGGGCCGGGGTGTCCGCCGGGGCCGGAGTGGTCTTTGGGGCGGATGTGATCTTTGGGGCAGGAGTGGCTGCCGGGGCGGGAGTTTCTGCCAGGGCAGGAGTGGCCTCAGACGTGGAGGCTGCGGCCGGGGCGGCGCCAGGAGCGGAGTGCGCGGGAGCGGTCCGGTGTGGGCGCAGCGTGAAAGGGTGGGCGGATTCGTGACGGCGGGAGCGGGGGTGGGCCTTTCGGTCGGGGGTGGCACGCAGAGACGTTGATCGCGACGACTGTGATCGGCTTGACCGGTCCGGCACGCGTGACGGCGGCATGATGTCCTTCGAAATAAGAATACGGAACGGTTCGTTTCGGATGTACTCAGTCCTGAACAGTATCAAGTGGATGGCTATTCCGGCTGACCAGACGGGGCAAGGGTGACGTAATGAACACGGATGGCGCGGGCAGTGCGGCCGGCGCGAGTGGCGCGGGCAGTGCGGCCGGCGCGGGTGGCACGGACGGTCCGGCGCCGCAGCGCGGGCGGCCGCGCAGCGAGCAGGCGGACCGGGCGATCATGGCGGCGGCGCTGGAACTCCTGGCCGAACGGGGCATCGCCGGGATGTCGATCGAGGAGGTCGCGTCCCGGGCCGGGGTCGGCAAGGCCACCGTCTACCGGCGCTGGTCCTCCAAGGGGGCGCTGGCGCTGGACGCGTTCCTGGCCGAGTTCCGGCAGCAGCAGCCGCTGCCGGACACCGGGTCGCTGCGCGGCGACCTGGTGGCCTCGCTGCGGGCCTGGGTCCGGGCGGTGACCCGGACGCCGGTGGGCAGGATACTGGCCGACCTGATCGGCGAGATGCAGGCCGACAAGGACCTGGCGGTCAGCTACCGGGAGCAGGTGCTCGAACCGCTGCGCCAGCAGCACCGGATCATGCTCGACCGGGCCATCGCCCGCGGCGAGCTCCCGGCCGGCACCGACCGGGAGGTCGCGCTGGACCTGATGTTCGGCGCGGCTCAGCACCGTCTGCTGCTGGGGCACCTGCCGCTCACCGAACGGTTCGTCCGCCAGATCGTGGACGTGATCGTGTCCGGGCTGCAGGCGTCGCCGCCGGAGTGAGCCGGAGCCGACCGGCGTGAGCCGGGGTCTTTGCACGTTTGGAGGTTGCGGGCCAGAGGTAGGTTGCTGGTACGGGATGTGAAGGGATGCCCCGATGGGGAAGTTCGAACGGCAGCTCCGTGACCTTATTTCTTCGTTTCGCTCCGCTTGGCGCTGGCGGGCCCGGCCGGGGCCCACCGACCCCCGGGCTCAGGGCGGACGGCCGCGTCCCGACCTTGGCGACGTGCGGGAGAGCGACGCAGGCCAGAAGGCCGAAGAGATGTACAACGACCTGCGCAGTGGCGAAACCGGCCGCAAGGCGCAGGAGGCGTTCCGGGATCTGCGGCAGAGCGACACCGGCCGCAAGGCCGAGGAAGCCCTGCGCGACCTGCGCAGCAGCGACACCGCGCGCAAGGCGCAGAACCGGGTGCGGGACTTCCGCGCCAGCGAGACCGGCAAGAAGGCCGAAGCCACCATCCAGGAGGCCGAAGCGGCCGCGCGAGCGGCGTACCTGCGGCTGCGAAAGTCCATGGACGAGGACCGGTAGCGTAGCGGGGCGGGCCGGCGGCCTCCTGGCGTAAGGCTCGGCAATGCCCTGGGCGTGCGGCTGATGGGACAGACTATTCCGCAGTGCCTGGGTGGCTGGTCCACCAGCCCTGAACGACGAGAGCCCTCGGCCGGGCGGAACGGCGAAGCAGGATTGCCTTTAATTAGGTGAAAATTAACTCAGCGTAATCGGTCAAACGCACATTCGGGATGAAGGAGTGTGGGTTTTTAGTGATTGCGCCTTATCGGGGGTCGGCTCAGGATCGCCGTGGCCAGCGCGTATATGATTTGTCAAGAATCTCGATGTCACCGGTACGCTACTTGCCGTGATATCGGATCTTGACCGCCTTTAATTGTGAGCGATAACATCATCAAAAGTCACCAGCACATTGACCCCGCTCAGTGGTGAGCAGTCTGGCGATGGGACGAACCGGTACGTTCCGGCGTGATCCGGGACGGCGTGACCGCCGGTCTGGTCCTTGCCGGCGGGATCGTCGCTGCCGGTGTCTCCTGCACTGCTGGTGTCTGAGGGAGGCGCACGTGGCGTCGTCACCGCGTAATCCGGGCCGGGCCGGTCCGGCCGCGGCGCGGGCCAAGGCGACCGGCGCCATCCGGCGCGGGGCGCCTGGCCCGGCCACCGGTGATGGCCGACGTGGCCCAGCTGGCTGGGGTCTCCCACCAGACCGTCTCACGCGTGCTCAACGACCACCCGAACGTCCGGCCGGACACCCGCGAGAAGGTCCTCGAGGCCATCCGCCAGCTGGCCTACCGGCCCAACGCGGCCGCCCGCGCGCTGGTCACCCGGCGCACGCAAACCCTCGGGGTGATCAGCACCGACTCCGCGCTGTACGGGCCGGCCATGATGCTCGACGGGATCGAGCGGGCCGCCCAGCACGGGTACTTCGTGCTCATCGCCAGCCTGCCGGCGCTCGACCGGCGGTCGATGACCGACACCGTGGACCGATTCCTCGGCCATGCGGTCGAGGGGATCATCGTCATCGCGCCGAACACCGCGGCGGTGGCCGCGCTGAGCCACGTACCGGCCGAGATGCCGCTGGTCGCGGTGGGCTGCGGCACCCGGACCCCGCTGACGTCGGTCGCGGTCGACAACGCGGAGGGGGCGCGCGCCGCCACTCAGTACCTGCTGGACCTGGGGCACGCTACCGTCCACCACGTGTCGGGCCCGAGCAACGGCCTGGACGCCCGCGAGCGGATCGACGGGTGGCGGGCCGCGCTGCGTGAGGCGGGAGCGCATGAGCCGGGGGTCATGGCCGGCGACTGGTCGGCCCGGTCCGGCTACGAGACCGGGAAGAAACTGGCCCGGATGGCCGATGTCACCGCGGTGTTCTGCGCCAACGACACGATCGCGCTGGGGCTGATCCGGGCGCTCAGCGAGGCGGGGCGCCGGGTACCCGAAGACGTCAGCGTGGTCGGCTTCGACGACATGCCCGAGGCGGGCTACTTCGCGCCGCCGCTGACCACCGTGCGGCAGGACTTCAGCGAGCTCGGCCGGCGGGCGCTGGGGTCCTTGGTGGACCGGATCTCCGGTGGCAGTGCCGGCCGGCATGTTCTGGTGCCGCCGGAGCTGGTGATCCGGGCCAGTGCGGCGCCGCCGGTCGGGACCGTGCTGCGCCGGGCCGCGCAGTGACCTGAGGCTGGGACCTGGGGCCGGCTCGGCCGCGAACCGGCCGGCCAGCGGCACCGCCTGCCGCGTGCCGCCTTCTGCCGTGCGGCTTTGTATGAGAAGGTCAGCTGACGAAGAAAAGCTTTTCGCTAGGCTGGTGTGGCTGGGTGACTTGGCTGGGCCGGTGTGGCTGGATGACTTGGCGGGGCTGGTGTGGCTGGTGACTTGGCCGGGCTGCGGGCCGGGCTGGGCGGTGATCGGCGCGGGCGCGGCGATCGGCGTCCGGAGGCGCGGCAAGTACGCGGCGGGCGGAGTGACCGCGCTTCAGCGGCGCCGGAACGGGAACGAGGGGAAAGGGAGCTCGAGTGGGAGGCGGCCATGGTTGTTAGCGCTAACAACGATCGGTACGTCGTAGGAGTGGACTACGGCACGCTGTCCGGACGGGCGCTGGTCGTCCGCGTCAGCGACGGCGCGGAGCTGGGCACCGCGGTGCACGAGTACCGGCACGCGGTCATGGAACGTGAGCTGGCCGCGACCGGGGAGGCGCTGCCGCCCGACTGGGCCCTGCAGGATCCCGCCGACTACATCGCGGTGCTGCGCACGGCGGTGCCCGCGGCGCTCAGGGACGCCGGCGTGGACCCGAACGCGGTGATCGGGATCGCGACCGACTTCACCGCCTGCACGGTGCTGCCGGTCACCGCCGACGGGACGCCGCTGTGCCAGCTGCCCGGCCTCGAGGGGCGCCCGCACGCCTACGTCAAGCTGTGGAAACACCACGCGGCGCAGGCACACGCGGACCGGATCAACGCGCTCGCGCACGAGCGCAAGGAGCCGTGGATCGCGCGCTACGGCGGCAAGATCTCCTCCGAGTGGCAGTACGCCAAGGGCCTGCAGCTGCTGGAGGAGGACCCCGAGATCTACGGGCGGGCCGACCGCTGGATCGAGGCCGCCGACTGGATCATCTGGCAGCTGACCGGGACCGAGACCCGCAACGCCTGCACCGCCGGTTACAAGGGCATCTGGCAGGACGGGCACTACCCGTCGCGGGAGTTCCTGGCCGCGCTCAACCCGGACTTCGCCGGGTTCGCGGACGACAAGCTGGCCCACCCGGTCGCCGCGCTGGGTACCCGGGCCGGCTCGCTGACGGCCGAGGCGGCCGACTGGACCGGGCTGCCGGAGGGCATCGCGGTGGCGGTCGGGAACGTCGACGCGCACGTGACCATGCCCGCCGCGCGGGCGGTCGAGCCGGGCCAGATGGTGCTGATCATGGGCACCTCGACCTGCCACGTGATGAACAGCGCGGGACTGGCCGAGATCCCCGGCATGTGCGGCGCGGTCGACGGCGGCATCATCGCCGGGCAGTGGGGTTACGAGGCCGGCCAGTCGGCGGTCGGCGACATCTTCGCCTGGTTCATCGACCAGGCCGTGCCCGGGCCGCTGCGGCACGAGGCGGAGCTGCGCGGGATCTCCGTGCACGACCTGCTCACCGAGCAGGCGGCGGCGCTGCCGGCCGGGGCGCACGGGCTGGTCGCGCTGGACTGGGAGGGCGGCAACCGGTCGGTGCTGGTCGACCACCGGCTGTCCGGCGTGATCGCCGGACTGACCCTGGCCACCCAGCCGCACGAGATCTACCGGGCGCTGCTGGAGGCGACCGCGTTCGGCACCCGGGTCATCGTCGAGGCGTTCGAATCCGCCGGGGTGCCGATCACCGAGGTGGTCGTGGCGGGCGGCCTGCTCAAGAACGAGCTGCTCATGCACATCTACTCGGACGTGCTGCACCGTCCGCTGAGCGTGGCTGACTCGGACCAGGGCCCGGCGCTGGGCTCGGCCATTCACGCCGCGGTGGCCGCGGGCGCCTATCCCGACGTGCCCGCCGCGGCCCAGGCCATGGGCAAGGTCCGGCGCGAGGTGTACACGCCGGTGCCGGAAAATTCGGCGGTCTACGACGAGCTCTACGCCGAGTACGCGCTCCTGCACGACTACTTCGGCCGCGGCGGCAACGACGTGCTGCACCGGTTGCGGGCGCTGCGGGACCGGGTCAGCGAAGCGCACCCGGGGGACGACGCCGACGTCGACACCACGTCCGGGGCGCTGGACGACGAAATGGGAGATTCCTGAATGAGCCTGACCAACGGAGGACTGTCCACCGAGGAACTGGTGGCCGAGCTTCGGGTGGCCGTGTCTGACCTGCACGCCGAGCTGCCGCGCAACGGGCTGGTCGCCTGGACGTCGGGCAACGTGTCGGCGCGGGTGCCGGGGGCCGACCTGATGGTGATCAAGCCGAGCGGCATCAGCTACGACGACCTCACCCCGGACTCGATGGTCCTCTGCGACCTGGACGGGAACGTGGTCAGCGGGGGCTACAGCCCGTCCAGCGACACCGCCACGCACGCCTACATCTACCGGCACATGCCGGAGGTGGGCGGCATCGTGCACACCCATTCGACCTACGCGACCGCCTGGGCCGCGCTCGGTGAGCCGATCCCGTGCGTGATCACGGCGATGGCGGACGAGTTCGGCGGGGAGATCCCGATCGGGCCGTTCGCGCTGATCGGCAGCGACGAGATCGGCCGTGGGGTGGTGGCCACGCTGAGCGGCCACCGCTCCCCCGCGGTGCTGATGCGCAGCCACGGCGTGTTCACCATCGGGCCGTCCGCCCGGGACGCGGTCAAGGCCGCGATCATGTGCGAGGACGTGGCCCGCACGGTGCACGCGGCCCGGCAGCTCGGGACCCCCGAGGTGCTGCCCCAGGACCAGGTGGACGCGCTGCACAAGCGCTACACCCAGCAGTACGGCCAGCACTAGCCGCACTGCGTCGCACTGCCGCACAACTCCGGGCCGGCCGCCCGCCGGTTCGCTTCGAGCAAGGAGACCAGACATGCCTGACCGCCGGCCGCGCATCGGCATTCTCGGCATCATGCAGGACCTGTACGACGACGACATCCCTGGCATCGCTCAGCGCCAGGAGGGCTACGCGGCCGAGGTCGCCCAGCACCTGTCCGACGTGGGCGAGTTCATCCCGAGCAAGGCCATCAAGTACCGCGAGGACGCCGAGCGCGCGATGCGCGAGTTCGAGGACGCCGGCCTGGACGGGGTCATGGTCGTGATGCTGACCTACGGTCCCGCCATGCGGGTGGCCCGGCTGCTGAGCCAGTCGCGGCTGCCGGTGCTGATGGCCAACATCCAGCCCGAGCCGACGGTCACGCCCGCCTGGAACATGGACGACATGACCTACAACCAGGGCGTGCACGGTGCCCAGGACACCGCCAACGCGATGGTGCGGGCGGGCAAGCGGTTCTCGGTGCTGACCGACGACTGGAAGAGCGAGACGTTCAAGGCCAACGTGGGCCAGTGGGCGCGGGCGGCGGCGGCCGCCACCGCCTGGAAGTCGCTGAAGACCGCGATCGTGGGCTACGCGATGAACGACATGGGCGACATCCGGGTGGACGAGAGCGCGCTGATCCGCTCGCTCGGCCCCGAGATCATCGCGGTCGCCCAGGGCGACCTGGTGCGTGGCATCGACGAGGTGACCGACGCCCAGGTGGCCGAGGTGATCTCGTTCGAGAACGACCGCTTCGAGATCGACCCGCGGCTGTCGGCCGAGGAGCGCGAGGACCACGCGCGGATGCAGGTGGCGCTGGAGAAGATCCTGACCGACGGCGGGTTCGGCGCCTACACCGCGCACTTCGACGCGATCGGCGAGGACGGCCGTTTCCGGCGGCTGCCGCTGGCGGCCGCCTCCAGCCTGATGGCCAAGGGCTACGGCTACGGGGCCGAGGGCGACGTGCTGGCCGCCTGCATGGTCTACGCCGCCCACCAGTTGATCGGCGACGGCCACTTCACCGAGATGTACGCGATGGACTTCCCGTCGGACTCGATCCTGCAGAGCCACATGGGCGAGGGCAACTGGAAGGTGGCCCGCTCCGACCGCCCGGTCAAGCTGATCAAGCGCCCGCTCGGCATCGGCCGCCTGGGCGACCCGCCCACGTTCCTGTTCCAGCTGCAGCCCGGCCCGGCCACGCTGGCGGCGCTGGTGTCGCTCGAGGGCGAGCGGTTCCGGCTGGTGGTGGCCGAGGGCGAGAACCTCGACAGCCAGGAGCTGCCGGCGCTGGAGATGCCGTACGGGCAGTTCCGCCCGGCGTCCGGGGTGCGGGCGTGCCTGAACGGCTGGCTGCGGAACGGCGGGCCGCACCACGAGGTGATGAACCTCGGGCACCACGCCGATGACTGGCGCGTGTTCTGCGACGTCACCGGGATCGAATTCGTCCAGGTCTGAGGCACCGGCCTGGGCTCAGCTCAGGGGCGGCGGGTCCCTCACCTCAGCCCGCCGCCCCTGACCAGCCGAGCACGCTCGATGGCGCCGTTGGGCGGGCTGGGCTGGGCTGGGTATGCTCAAAGTATGACGGACATGACTACCATCAAGGTGTCTGTGGAGACCCGCGACCGGCTCAAGAAGCTCGCCGACGAAGACCGCCTCACCCTGGACGCCGAGCTGGCCCACGCCTTGGACACGATCGAGGACAGCCGCTTCTGGGCGGGTGTCCGGGACGACTACGCGCGGCTGCAGGCCGACCCGGAAGAGTGGGACGCCTACGTCAGCGAGGTGGCCGAGTGGGACACCACCGCGGGTGACGGCCTGAGGAACGAGTGAGTGAGCCGCTGCGGCCCGGCGATGTGTGGCTGGCCGACCTGAACCCTGTCGTCGGGTCGGAACAGGCTGGCCGCCGGCCCGTCGTCATCGTCTCCAGCCCGCTGCACCTGTCGCTGCCCCACGCGGTGGTGTACGTGGTCCCGGTCACGAGCCGGAACCGCCGGCTGCGTCACCAGATCCCGATCGCGTCTGAGTCCTCTGGCCTGGGCAACCTGCCCTCGTACACCCGGCCGGAGGATGCGCGGGCTGTTTCCTATGATCGTCTCGATCGTCGGCTCGGCGCCGTAGCCCCAGCCGAACTGGCCGCCGTACGGCGTATTCTGCGAGCGTTCCTGGACCTATAGCAGCGCCCCACGGCGTTGGCTGCTCGCGGGAGCGCAAAGAAAAAGGAGGGGTGCGCACGCCCCTCCACTTTCAACTTATAGCGGATGGGGGGGCTTGCCGCAAGACCCCCTGTGTGCCCCATAATCGCTGGCCGGAGGCGGATCTAGGCGGACGGGGAGTTGCGGCGTGATGGACGCCGAGGTAGTGATCGTGGGGGCGGGGCCGGCGGGACTGATGCTGGCCTGCGAACTCAGGCTGGGCGGGGTGGGCGCGCTGGTGCTGGAACGGCAGCCGCGGCTCGGCGACGTCCCCAAGGCGAATGGTTTCTCGGGGCAGATTCTGGACGTGATGCGCTACCGGGGGCTGCTGGAGCGGGTGGAGGCCGTCGCCAACGGCCCCGTGCACCCGGCGCCGGTGATCCCGTTCGGCGGGCTGCACCTGGATCTGGCGCCGCTGGACGGGAACAACCCGTTGCGGGCGCTGGCACTCCCCCAGCGGCGGCTGGAGCAGGTGCTCGGCGAGCGGGCCGGCGAGCTGGGCGCCGAGGTGCGCCGGGGGCACGAGGTGACGGGGTTCAGGCAGGACGACGCCACCGTGACCGCCGGCGTGCTGGGGCCGGACGGGCCGTACCGGGTGACCGGCCGGTACCTGGTGGGGTGCGACGGCGGCCGCAGCCGGGTGCGTGACCAGGCCGGGATCGCGTTTCCGGGCGTCACCTACCCGGAGGTCAACCGGCTGGCCCAGCTCTGGCTGGCCGGCTCGGTGACCCGGCTGGACAACGGCGACCTGGAGGTGCCGGGGCTGGGCCGCGTCCGCAGCGGGTTCACCCGGACCGAGGGCGGGACGTTCGCGTTCGGGTGGCGCAGCCAGGGCGACCTGCTGGTCCAGACGACCGAGGACAATCTCAGCCGGCCTGCCCGGGCCGGCCGGGCTGGCGACGGCAGCCCCATGACGCTGGATGAGTTCCAGGACAGCATCCGCCGCGTGCTCGGGGCCGAGTTGCCGGTCGCCGAGGTGACCCGGCTGTCGCGCTACGAATTCCAGGCCCGGCAGGCCGAACGGTACCGCGACCGGCGGATCCTGCTGGCCGGGGACGCGGCCCACCAGTTCCCGGCCACCGGCATCGGCATCAACGTGGGGATGATGGACGCGGTCAACCTGGGCTGGAAGCTGGCCGCCGACGTCGGTGGCTGGGCCCCGGCCGGGTTGCTGGACAGCTACTCGGCCGAGCGTCACCTGGCCGGCGAGCGGGAGATGCTGCAGGCCCAGGCCCAGGTGGCCCTGCGGCGCGGGCAGGACCCGGCCGCGGTGGCGCTCCGGGAGCTGTTCACCGAGCTGTTTACCGGACCGGCGGCCGGCGAGCAGCCGCTGGGCCGGCTGGCCGCCCTCATCGCCGGGGCCGACGTCCGCTACCCGCTGCCGAACCCGGGCCAGCACCCGCTGACCGGCGGCTTCGTCCCCGACCTGACCCTGGACAGCGGCGACGGCACCACCAGCGTCGCCGGCCTGATGACGGCCGCCCGGCCGGTCTTCCTCGACCTCGCGGACCGCCCGGAGCTGCGCGAGACCGCCCGGGACTGGCGGCACCGCATCGACCTCCGCTCCGGCACCACCGACCACCGTCCCGCCGATGCCCTGTTGATCCGCCCGGACGCCTGCGTCGCCTGGGCCGCACCTGTCGACGAACCCGCCCGCACCGCCGTACCCGCGCTGCGCGAAGCGCTCGCCCGCTGGTTCGGCAACCCGGAGGTAATCGCGTGACCCCCCCGACCATCAGCGTTTTCAATCTTCCCGAACGACTCTCGGCCAAGGCTGACCCGAACCTGATCGGAGACGACGAGCGGCATTTCACGGCCATCGGGCAGAGCCTGGAACAGTCGATCGCCGAGTTGACCGGGCGGCTGGAGGCCGAGCGCAGGGCAGAGGGCGGTATCGGGCAGGAGGCGCTGGAACGGGACCTGGAGATCCACCGGCTGTCGGCCCGGCTGCGGACGCTACGGCGGTTCGGGCTGGACCTGTGCCTGGGGCGGATCGTCCGGGCCGGGGCGGCCGAGCCGGTGTACGTGGGACGGCTCGGGCTGACCGACGCTGACGGGCGGCGGCTGCTGGTGGACTGGCGCTCCCCCGCGGCCGAGCCGTTCTTCGGGGCGACCCACGGCAACCCGATGGGCCTGGTCAGCCGCCGCCGCTACCGGTGGACGCGCGGCCGGATCAGCGACTACTGGGACGAGGTGTTCACCCCGGACGGGCTGGAGGGGCACGCCGCCCTCGACGACCAGTCCGCCTTCATCGCCAGCCTGGGCGGCAGCCGGTCGGCCCGGATGCGTGACGTGCTCGGGACGATCGCCGCCGACCAGGACGCGATCGTCCGCGCCAGTTCGCGGGGGGCCCTGGTGGTGGACGGCGGCCCGGGCACCGGGAAGACCGTGGTCGCGCTGCACCGGACCGCCTACCTGCTGTATTCCGACCCGCGCCTGGGTCACCGGCGGGGCGGCGTGCTGTTCATCGGGCCGCACCAGCCCTATCTGACCTACGTCTCCGACGTGCTGCCCAGCCTCGGCGAGGAGGGCGTGCAGATCTGCACGCTGCGTGACCTGCTGCCCGAGGGGGCCACCGCGCCCGTCGAGAAAGACCCAGAGGTGGCCCGGCTGAAGTCGTCGGCCGACCTGGTCAAGGCGATCGAGCCGGCCGTCAGGTTCTACGAGAACCCGCCCAAGCAGGGAATGAAGGTCGAGACCCCGTGGGGCGACGTCTGGCTGAGCGCCGACGACTGGGCCGAGGCGTTCGACGCACCGGCCCCGGGGACGCCGCACAACGAGGCGCGCGGGGAGATCTGGGCCGAGCTGCTCTCGATCCTGACCGACTCCCGCGACGACAAGGTCCCGGAGAAGGACTTCCGCAAGGCGCTGCAGGAGAACCGGGAGCTGATGACCACGTTCAGCCGCGGCTGGCCGGTGCTCGAACCGACCGACCTGGTCGGGGACCTGTGGACGGTGCCGGCCTACCTGAAGCTGTGCGCACCCTGGCTGAGCCCGGAGGAGGTGCGGGCGCTGCAGCGGCCGGACGCCCAGGCCTGGACCGAGTCCGACCTGCCGCTGCTGGATGCGGCCCGGCAGCGGCTGGGCGACCCGCAAGCGTCCCGGCGCCGGCGTCAGCGCGAGGCCGCGATCGCGGCCGAACGCGAGCGGATGGAGCACGTCGTCGACAACCTGATCGAGGTGGCCGACTCGGCCGACGAATACAGCAGCGGCCTGGTGACGATGCTGCGGCACGGGGACCTCCAGGACGCCCTGGTCGACGAGGCGGCGCTGCCGGGTGCCGACCGGGACCTGCTGGCGGGCCCGTTCGCGCACATCGTGGTGGACGAGGCGCAGGAGCTGACCGACGCCCAGTGGCAGATGCTGCTGGTCCGCTGCCCGTCCCGCAGCTTCACCATCGTCGGTGACCGCGCCCAGGCCCGGCACGGGTTCACCGAGTCGTGGTTCGATCGGCTCAAGCGGGTCGGGTTCGACCAGATCGGCCAGGCGTCGCTGACGATCAACTACCGGACGCCGGAAGAGGTCATGGCGGCCGCCGAGCCGGTCATCCGGGCGGTGCTCCCGGACGCCAACGTGCCGGTCTCGATCCGCAGCAACGGCCTGCCGGTGGTGTACGCCGGGGTTCTGGAGCTGGATTCGATCGTGGACGGCTGGCTGGCCGAGCACGACGACGGGGTGGCCTGCGTGATCGGTGCGCCGGGCTTCGCGGATCGGCCCCGGGTGCGGTCGCTGACACCGGAGCTGGCCAAGGGGCTCGAGTTCGACCTGGTCGTGCTGGTCGATCCGGAGAGGTTCGGCGACGGTATCGAGGGCGCGGTCGACCGTTACGTGGCGATGACCCGGGCGACCCAGCAGCTCGTCATCCTGACCAGCTCGTAGGTGTTCTGCCCACGGGGTGTGTGACTTGCGGGTTGAGTGGGGCGATCGCGTCAGGGGCAATTGGTTCTGTTGAGGCGCAGGGGGCGTGGGACTGGGGCGGGCGGTGCGGGGGCGCGGGCGGTGCGGGGGCGCGCGCGCTGCGGGGGCGCGCGCGGTTGCGGGGGCGCGCGCGCTGCGGGGGCGCGCGCGATGCGGGGCGGTGCGGGGCGGGGCGGCCCGCGGAAGGTCGGGAACACTTTTGGGCAGATGCTGCCCAAAAGTGTTCCCGCGTCGGAAGGTCACACACAGTCGTGGGGAGCGTGTGACCTGCGGGGTGGGTGGGGCGCGCGCGTGTGATCCAGGGACTGGGCGGGCGGGCGCGTGACAGCGCCGAGTGGTGCCGCTGAGGTGTATGGGGCGTGTGGGGGCTGCAGGGGCGCGACGAGGACGTGCAATGGCGCCTTTGCCCGTCCTCTTACACGGGCAAAGGCGTCATTGCACGTGTTGCCGCCGGAGGCGCGGCTCGCGCACACTGCAGGGCGGCCTGGCTCCATCCCGTCGCCGTCGTCCCGGCGGCCGGATAAGCGGGCCGGACAGGGCGGGTCAAGCCGCGCCCTTTGCGGCTTGAGGCGGCGCGGCCGGTCTGCTCGGCTGACAGGCCGGACGACGGCGAACACGGAGGGCCAGGACGAAAAGGGGTCTCATCCATCCCGGAGCCGGAAGTGCCCCCGCCGGAGGCAAAGTCGGCCCGGGAGATGCGGCTGGGTCGATAACGGGATGACTACGACATCTTGACCCCGCAATCGGTGCGCTTTACGGTATGAGCGAACGTTCGCCCACGAGCCTGGGGCGGCGGCTGGACAGCAAGTGACGGGACCTGAAGGCGGGTGCATGGCGCGGCGGAAGTACGTGTCGATCAAGGAAGTGGCGGCCCGGGCCGGGGTCAGCTTCCAGACCGCCAGCAAGGTTCTGAACGGCGGGGACGTCCGGGTGTCGGCCGAGACCGCGGCGCGGATCGTGGCGGCGGCCGAGGGGCTCGGGTACCGGCCCAACACGATCGCGCGGAGCCTGGTGCAGCGGTCCACCGCCACCCTGGGGCTCATCGCCAGCGACGCCACCGACGTGGCGATCACGCTGGCCTCGGTGGCGGCCGAGCAGGCCGCCCGCCGGCATGGGCACGCCGTCCTGGTCGGGCACCTGGCCCCCGGCGGCGGCGACGGAGCCAGCATCGCCCGAACGCTGATCGAGCGGCGGGTGGACGGGGTCATCGCGGCCGCCCCGGATCTCGAGGAGGACGCGGAGGTCGCTGAGCTGCTGCGGACCTACGGGCCGGCCGTGAGCCTGCAGTCGATCCCGGGCGGCGGGGTGCCGCTGGTCGGCTCGAACCACCGGGACACCGGCCGGATCGCCATCGAGCATCTGATCGGGCTGGGGCACGCCGCGATAGGCACCGTGACCGGCCTGTTCCGGCGGCGGGTGACCCGGAGCCGGCTGCACGGGTACGAGGACGCGCTGCGACAGGCCGGAATCGAGCCCGACGAGGGCCTGGTGGCCGAGGCCGACTGGACGCCGGCGGGCGCGGCCGCGGCGACCCGGGCGCTGCTGGAGCGGCGACCGCAGATCACCGCGATCTTCGTGCACAGCGACATGATGGCGATCGGCGTGCTGTCGGCGCTGCACAGCGCGGGCCGCCGGGTGCCGGCCGACGTGGCGGTCGTGAGCTGCGACGACATCCCGTTCGCGCAGTTCCTGGCGCCGCCGCTGAGCACGGTCCGGGTGCCGCTGGCGGAGACCGGAGAGCGCGCGGTCGAGCTGTTGCTGCGGGCGATCGCCGGTGAGCCGCTGCCGGACAAGCCGACGCTGCTGCCGGTCGAACTGGTCGTCCGTGAGTCCTGTGGGGGACGTGGGGGTCCAACAAGAACGGAGACACAGTGAGCCGTATCGCGGTTGACCCGGGGCGGGCCGTCGGCCAGCTGGACCGGAACGTGTTCGGCGGGTTTGTCGAGCATCTGGGGCGGTGCGTCTACGGCGGGCTGTACGAGGAAGGCTCGCCGCTGTCGGACCAGCGCGGGTTCCGCCAGGACGTGCTCGGCCTGCTGCGCGAGCTGCGCATGGGCGTGCTGCGCTGGCCGGGCGGAAACTTCGTCAGCAACTACCACTGGAAGGACGGGATCGGACCGGTCGATCAACGTCCGGCGCGGCCCGAGCTGGCCTGGGGCGGCGAGGAGAGCAACCGGTTCGGCACCGACGAGTTCCTCAGCTACTGCGCGGAGCTGGGCACCGAGCCCTACATCTGCCTGAACATGGGCACCGGCACGCTGTCGGGCTTCCTGCTCGAGCCGAGCTACGGGCCGATCACCCACCTGGCCAACGCGTTCGGCTTCGGCGGCACGAACTTCCTGTCGACCGGCTGATCCTGCCGTCCATCATCCTGATCGCGATCTGGGAGTGGACCGGCTACAACTCGATCATCTTGTACACCGCGCTCAAGTCGGTGCCCCGCGACCTGGTGGAAGCGGCCATCCTCGACGACACGCCGCTGTGGAAGATCATCGTCCGGATCAAGCTGCCGATGGTGCGCCCGGCCATCGTCATGCTGATCTTCCTGAACTCGATCGGCGCGCTGCAGCTGTTCGTCGAGCCGGAGATCCTCAGCTACCAGGGCGGCTCGATCACCAACACCTGGACCCCGATCGTGGACGTCTACAACACCTCGATCGCCAACGCCCAGTACAACCTGGGCGCGGCCATGGCCGTGGTGATCGGCATGGTCATCATCGTGATCTCGGTTTCGTCCATGGTGTTCCGGCGGCGCAGAGGAGAGCTGGCATGAGTGCGGCGGAAGTAGCTGCCCTGACCGAGTCGCGGCGGGAAAGGCGGCGGCGGGAACGGCGGGAGGAACAGGACGCGACGATCCCGGTCGAGCTGTACGGCCTGCGGCGCGGCACGGTCACGCTGATCACCGCGGCGTGCGTGCTGTTCGCCATCTTCACGCTGGTCCCGGTGGCCTGGATCGTGATCAACTCGACCAAGTCGCAGACCGGCATCTTCACCTCGTTCGCGTTCTGGTTCGCGCGGCCGTTCGAGTTCTTCCACAACTTCTCGCTGCTGTTCCAGAACGTGGACGGCAACGTCACCTACCTGCAGTGGTTCGGCAACACGGTGCTGTACGCGGTGGCCGGCGGGGGCGGCGCGACCGTGCTGGCCGGGCTGGCGGGCTACGGGTTCGCGCGGTTCCAGTTCCGCGGGTCGAAGGTGTACTTCTACATCATCGTCGGCGCCCTGCTGGTCCCGGTGGCGGCGATCATGCTGCCGCTGTACCTGGTCTACGCCAAGGCCCACCTGATCAACTCGCCGTGGGGCATGATCCTGCCCAGCCTGGTCAGCCCGGTCGGCGTGTACCTGATGCGGACCTACATCGACCTGTCGGTGCCGCGCGAGCTGATCGACGCGGCCCGCATCGACGGGGCCGGTGAGGTGCGGATCTTCTTCAAGGTCGCGCTGCCGCTGATGGTGCCCGGGCTGATGACCGTGCTGCTGCTGAGCGTGGTGGCGGTGTGGAACAACTACTTCCTGCCGCTGATCATCTTCAGCAAGAACACGCTGTACCCGCTGACCGTCGGCGTCGGCGTCTGGTCCCAGGTGGCCGAGCGCAGCGGCGGCAACAGCGACCTGTACCCGCTGGTGGTTATGGGCGGGCTGGTGACCATCGTCCCGATGATCGCCCTGTTCCTGGTGCTGCAGCGCTACTGGCGGGGCGGCATGCTGCTCGGCAGCATCGCGAACTGAGCGGTCGATCTGAGTTTTGGAGGCTGACGTGCCGGCTGAAGCGGCGGTGTCGCTGGAGGGCCTGACCAAGGTATACGCCACCGGGGTCCGGGCGGTGGACGGTCTCGACCTGGCCGTGGAGCCGGGCGAGTTCGCGGTGCTGGTCGGGCCGTCCGGGTGCGGCAAGACGACCGCGCTGCGGATGGTGGCCGGGCTCGAACCGATCACGTCGGGGACGCTGCTGTTCGGCGACCGGGTGGTCAACGACGTGTCGCCCCGCCACCGCGACGTGGCCATGGTGTTCCAGAACTACGCGCTCTACCCGCACCTGACGGTCGCCCAGAACATCGGGTTCTCATTGGAGAACAAAAAGGTTCCACGGGCCGACCGTGATCGCCGGGTGCGGGCCGCCGCCGCGGTGCTGGGCCTCGGTGACCTGTTGGGCCGCAAGCCCGGGCAGCTGTCCGGCGGCCAGCGGCCGCGGGTGGCCATGGGCCGGGCCATCGTCCGCGAACCATCGGTGTTCTGCCTGGACGAGCCGCTGTCGAACCTGGACGCCAAGCTCCGGGTGCAGATGCGGGCGGAGATCCTGCGGGTGCACCGGCAGGCCGGCGCGACCACCTTGTACGTGACCCACGACCAGACCGAGGCCATGACCATGGGCGACCGGGTGGCGGTGCTGCGGGCCGGGGTGCTGGAACAGTTCGGGACCGCACGTGAGCTCTACGAACGGCCCGCCAGCTTGTTCGTGGCGGCGTTCATCGGCTCGCCGGCGATGAACCTGTACGAGGCCGCTGTTGATGGGAGCGGTTCGGCCCTGGTCGTGGGGTCGCAGCGGGTGGGGCTGGGCCCGGGGGCGCTGACTGGGGAGCTGGGGGCGTATCGGGGGCGGAAGGTGATCGTGGGGATACGGCCGGAGGGGCTGGCGGTGTCTGGTGCTGCTGAAGGTGCCAGTGGGGCTAAAGGTGTTAGTAGGGCTAATGGGGCGCTGGTCGTCGATGTGGGGCTGGTGGAGCCGCTCGGGAGTGAGCAGCTGGTGCACTTCACGCTGGACGCGCCGACGGTCCGTGAGGACGATGTGGCTGGCGGGTCTGGGCAGGGCTGACGAGGCTGGTGAGGTTGCCGGGGTTAGTGGGGCTGACAGGCATCTGGTGGGCGAGGGTGGGATGCTGGCGACGCCGGTGGCGAACGGGGTCGCGGTGACACCCCGCAGGCGCCGGTGCGGGCGGGGTCGCGGGCGGTGTTCAGCGTGGACGTCGACGCGCTGCACTTCTTCGACCCGGACACGCACCGGGCGATCGCGCGCTCCGCGCGTTCCGTGCGCTGACGGGCCGGCGCGGCACCTTGGGCCGGCGCCTTGGGCCGGCGGCGCCTTGGGCACGCGGCGCCTTGGGGGCGCCTGCTCGTGCGTAACTGAGGGTATGTGCGCAGTTTGGCCTGCCCTGCGGTCTTGACGGCGGTCAGGACGGCTTTCTATGGTTTGGGAAAAGGGTTTTCCCACATCCCCCAACGTAACCAAACAGACCCGTGCCGATCGCACGCGTCCTGATCACACGCGTCCCGGTCAAAGACGTCTCGGAGACACCATGAGATTTCCTGTGCGGCGGCGGGTCACCGGGCTCGCCGCGATCACCGCCACCGCTTTCACCGCGCTGCTCACGCTGCCGGCTCAGGCCGCGTCCGTCCACCCGGCCGGGTCGGCCGCGGCTGCGCCGACGGCTCCGGCCGCCTCCGGCGCCCCGGCCGCCTCGGGCGCGGCGGCGACGCCTGGGCCGACGGGTAGCAGCAACCCGCTGGTGCCGCTGCCGAACCTGCCCACCAACGCCTGCAACAACTCCAGCCTGCCGCGGGACTACGGCACCAACTTCGCGACGCCGTCGGATCCGAACGGTTTCGGGTTCGCCAACCAGACCGCGATCGGCTGGACCGGCAACTACTACGCCCCGTTCGAGTACCTGTCCGGGTCATACTTCGCCCGCGGGGTGCCCGATACCTACAAGCAGGGCAGCACCTCCTACTGCGGGCAGATGTACTCGTTCGGCGCGTACACCTATGGGCTGGCGTCCGGCCAGGCGCCCGCGGCCGGGTCGGTGCACTGGTCGATGGCGGACGGCTACCTGCCCGCCATGGTCACGTCGTTCACCAGGGACAACGTGGTCATCTCGATCACCGACTTCGCCGACCAGCAGACCATCGGCGGCCATCCGGTCGAGGTGGTCTACACGCGGATCAGCGTGACCAACCACGGGACGGCGACGGTCAGCGTGCCGCCCGGCGCCTCCGGCAGCGGGCTGGTCGAGCTGGACACGGCGTCCGATGACGTCGCGCCCGGCAGGACCGTGACCCACGACTTCGCGGCCCCGGTCGACACCTTCGGCAGCGGGCAGGCGCTGCCCACGCTGACCGCGGCGACCGTGTCCACCTACCCGAAGGCCTACGCGCACATGGCCGGGTACTGGGCCAAGCAGGTCGCGGTGGCGCCGTCGCTGTCGCTGCCCAACGTCAGCCTGGCCAGCACCAACAACCTGGCCGACCCGGGCACCGCGATCGACAACGCCTACAAGGCGGCCTACGTCTACACCCGGATCGTGCAGACGGCCGAGTCCGAGTTCTCCGGGGCCAACAACTACGACTGGCTGCTGAACCACGACGTGCCCGGCATCCTCGACAACCGGTTCGAGCTCGGGGACTTCTCCGGCGCGCAGAACCTGCTGCTCACGGCCCGGGTCTCGGAAGCCTCGACGTTCAACGAGTACGGTGCCAACTGGTACTGGGACGGCCCGTGGCGGACCCCGCTGGCCTGGGCGCAGTACCTGGAGACGACCAACGACACCACGTTCGTGAGCCAGTACTTCCACGACGACGCGAGCGGCCCGAGCCAGTGGGGCCCGAGCCTGTACACGCTGATGCACACCGATTACCTGGCCCAGCTCAGCGCGACCACCGGGTACCTCAAGCGCTCAAACGACAACGACTCCGAGGGCACCTGGCTGTTCGACGACGAGACGGCGCTGGCCGGGCTGGCGGCCTACAAGTACATCGCCACCCGGATCGGCAACACGGCCGAGGCCCAGTGGGCCGACGGCGCCTACACCAGCCTGCTGAACGCCACCAACGCCGGGCTGTCGGCCAACGAGAAGGCCAACAACTTCGGCTTCCTGCCCTGTGAGGTCAACGTGCCGGTCACCGGTGACCGGTGCAACACCGCCAACGACGCCAACTGGGCCGGATCGAACCTGTGGGGCCAGAACGTCTGGGACATCCTCCGGCAGGGCGGCACGCTGAACGGGGTCCTCGGCGATCCCAGCCAGACCGACAACCTGTACGAGACCGGCTTCGCCCGGCTGGCCGGGACCGGGGTGCCGTATCCGTCGTTCGGCGCCTACAGCGGTTACAGCGTCGCGCTGAACACCGCCTACGCGGCCGGGTCGCTGTACGGCAACCAGTACCGGGACCTGCCGATCACCAGCTACGCCTGGCAGATCGCCACCACCACCGGCGGCCCGAACGCCTGGTGGGAAGCGAACGGCAGCGCCCCCGACCCGGACAACCCGTGGGCCGGCAGTCACGCGGCCCCGCAGTTCGGCGCGGTGCCCTACGTCTGGCCGATGGCCGGGCAGACCCAGACCCTGCTGCAGTCGCTGGTCGCGACCGGGCTGGTGTCCAGCGCCGGCTCCGGCGGCGGGTTTGCCTACAAGACGGCCCTGTACGTGGGGCGGGGGGTGCCCGACGCCTGGGTCACGTCTGGGCAGACGATCTCGGTCGGCAACATCACCTCGGCCTACAACGAGGCTTCGGGACGGCGATCGGCCTACGGCGTCAAGATCAGCACCCACCAGGTGGCGGGCCAGAAGGTGGTGACGGTGTCGCTCAGCGGCCAGCTGCCCGGCAACGACATCCAGGTGCAGCTGCCCGCGTTCGCGGACGAGGGCGTGGCCGGGGTGGCCGGCGGCAGGTACGACGCGACCAGCCACACCGTCACCGTGAACCCGGGCTTGCGGGCGGTCGCGGTGGTGCTCGGGCACGCGGCCAAGCCGGCGGTCAGCGTCGCGGTCGCCAGCACGGTCCCGGGCACGCACAGCCAGCCGGCCCTGACCGACGGCACCCCGACCACGGCCAAGGCCACCGTCACCAACCCCGGTTCGGCCGCCCTCAGCGACGTCAAGGCGTCGCTGCAGGTGCCGCCGGGCTGGACGGCCACGCTGGACGGGTCCAGCAGCGCGTCGCTGGGCACGCTCACGGCCGGCCAGAGCAAGACCGTGACCTGGGATATCACCCCTCCGGCGGACGCCTCGGGTGGCTACGGGCTGGTCGTCAACGCCAGCTACAGCGCGCCGGCCGGCGCCTCCGGGACGGTCAGCGGCGAGCAGTGGGTGACCACCCAGAAGCCGCTGCCGCTGCCCGCCGGGGACACCGACTCGGCCCTGTCCGCCACGGCGTCGGCGTCGTACTCGTCGCCGTGGACCACGGTGTCGGCCATCAACAACGGCATCTACCCGATCCAGTCCAGCGACGACAACGACCTGACCCCGTACTGGGGCACCTGGCCGCAGACCGGCCAGCAGTGGGTCGAGCTGGACTGGAGCTCGCCGGTCACCACGACCGGCAGCCAGGTGTACTTCGCGGATGACGGCGGCGGCCTCCAGCTGCCGGCGTCGTGGCAGGTCCAGTACTGGAACGGGACCGGCTGGGTGGCGGTGTCCAACCCGTCCGGCTACCCGGCCGCGGACAACACGTTCAACGACGTCACCTATGACTCCGTCACCACCAGCAAGCTCCGGGTCGTCATGCAGGGCGCCGGGACGGCTTCGCTGGGGATGATCCAGTGGATCGTGGACAGCCCCAGTAGGCCGGTAGCCAGAGACCGGTAGCCCGGGCCGGCGGCCAGCCGAAAATTCGGTTGTGCCGCCGGCCGCTGGTGTGGCACGGTCACAGCACACAGGAGGAGCCCGGCCTGGCCGGGCTGAGCGAAGGGAGAGAGACCTCATGTCTACGCCTGTCGTGGGTGGAGTCTCATCCGCCCCGTTCGCCACCTTCCTGAGGAGCTTCTCCAGTGCGCGATCCATCGCACTCGCACGACCATCGGAGCCGCCGCCGTAATTGGCGCTTCGACGAAGAAAACCTCTTTGAAAAGCGCGGGCGGCAGCGGGCCGCGCTGCCCTCGCTCGACGACTTCGACATCACCGACGGGCTGCCCGAAGGTGACCGCTGGTCGACCTGGGATCAGCCCGACGCGGGGGAACGCGGGCCCGAGCCCTACCCGGACTGGCTGATCACCGAGCTGGCCGCGGTCGACACCGAGCTCGGCATCCTCAAGACCGGCAAGGAAGCCGACGTCTTCCTGGTGCGCCGGGGCCTGCCCGCGGGCGGGCGGTCCTGCCTGCTGGCGGCCAAGCGGTACCGGGACGCCGGGCACCGGATGTTCCAGCGCGACAGCGGCTACACCGAGGGCCGCCGGGTCCGGCAGTCCCGGACCAACCGGGCGATGGCCAACCGGACCGCGTTCGGCCGGGAGGCGCTGGCCGGGCAGTGGGCGCGGGCCGAGTTCGCGGCGCTGGTCCAGCTGTATGAGGTGGGGGCGCCGGTCCCCTACCCGGTCTCGGTGATCGAGACCGAGGTGCTGCTCGAGTTCATCGGTGACGCCGATGGAGAGGCCGCGCCCCGGCTGGCCGAGCTGCGGCCCTCCGGGGCACTGCTGGCTTCGCTGTGGGACCAGCTGGTCGAGGCCGTGGTCACGCTGGCCCGGCACGGCCTGGCCCACGGCGACCTGTCCGCCTACAACCTCCTGGTCCACCAGGAACGGCTGGTCATGATCGACCTCCCCCAGGTCGTCGACGTCATCGCCAATCCGCAGGGGGCGTCGTACCTGGAGCGAGATGCGGAAAACGTCGCCGGGTGGTTCGCGGCCCGGGGATTGAGCGGAGTATCTCCCTCTCCGGCGCCGGGTGAGCTGGGGGCGTTGCTCCGGTACGAGGCGCGGCTGGACTAGCGCGGGAAGCCCGGGCGGTGCCGCCAGCCTCGCACCCGTACAGGGGCAATGGCGCCATTGCGCTCACTCTTATACGGGCAATGGCGCCATTGCCCTTACTCTGGTCGGCCCTGCGCCGGGTGCGGCGGCGGGTCAGTCCTGCACGTCCAGGGCGGATGGGGCTGGTGGGACTCCGGGGTTTCAGGGTGATTGGCGGTCGCACCGGGCGTCAGCGGTCGGAGAAGTCCACGACGTCGGGGGTGTCGGAGGACTCCTCGGCGTCGGCCGCCTCCGCCGCGGCGGCCTCGGCGGCTCGGGCCTCAGCCGCCATCGCCTCGGCGGCCTCAAGGGCGGCCTTGGCCTCCGCAGCTCTGGCCGCGGCGGCCTTGGCCGCCTCGGTCCTGGGAGCGGTGGCGGCCTTGGCGTTGTCCGGCGACCGGCGGCCGGTGGACTTGAGGGTGATCCGGCCGTTGCGCATGGTGCCGATGCGCTGGGCGCGCTTGGCGACGGTCGAGTCGTGGGTGACCACGACCAGGGTGAGGCCGTACTGCAGCCAGAATTTTTCCAGCAGGGTCATGATCTCGTCGCGGGTGTCTTCGTCGAGGTTGCCGGTGGGCTCGTCGGCCAGCAGGACCTTGGGCTCCTTGACCAGGGCGCGGGCCAGGGCGACGCGCTGCTGCTGGCCGCCCGACAGCTCGGTGGGGACGTGCTTGGCCCGGTCCGCGAGCCCCACGTCGGCCAGCGCCTTGAGCGCACGGGCCCTGCGATCGTCACCGTGAATGCCCAGCGGCACCAGCGCCGTCTCCACGTTTTCCAGCGCAGACAGGGTGGGGATCAGGTTGAACGTCTGGAACACGAACCCGATGGACTGGGCCCGGACCTGAGTCAGGTGGACCTCGCGCATCTGGGCCAGGTCCTGGCCGTCGAAGTCGACGATGCCGGCGGTGGGCCGGTCCAGGCCGCCCAGGATCTGCAGCAGGGTCGACTTGCCGTGCCCGGTGGGGCCCTGGATGGACAGCCAGTCGCGGTCCTCGATCACCAGGTCCACGCCGCGCAGCGCGTGAACGGTGTCCCGGCCCTTCAGGTAGTCCTTGGTCACGCCGCTGAGCTTGTACATGGTCATGCCACCTTCGCGAGAGCCGCGGCCGGGCGCAGCCGCGCCGCCCGCCAGCCGCCGAACGATCCGGCGATCACGCCGCCCGCGATGGCGAGGACCACCGCGAGGACGATGATGCCGATGGTCACCGGCGCGGTGAGGTGCGCCGCCACGGTGTGGGCGGCGGCCGGGTTGGCGCGCCGGAAGCCGCCGAAGCCGGTGCCGCCCGCGGTGAACTGGCGGGCCCCGCCCGGGGTGGCCGAGCCGGTCGCGCTGCTGCCCACCGACGCCTTCAGCGGGGGCGCCAGCTGGTCGACCAGCTGGGCGCCGCCCAGGCCGAGGAGCACGCCGGCGACGCCGCCGGCGATGCCGACCGCGACCGACTCGCCCATCACCTGCCAGATGATGCGGCGGCTACGCCAGCCGAGCGCCTTGAGCGTGCCGAACTCCCGCACCCGGCGGGCCACGGCCGACATCGTGAGCAGGCTGGCCAGCAGGAACGCCGCGATCAGGACGGCGATGGCCAGCCACTTGCCGAGGTTGTTGGCCAGGCTGGAGGTGCTGGCCAGCGACCCGGTGACCTCACTCGCGAGGTCGGAGGAGTTGGTGACGGTGGAGGACGGGACCGCCGAGGAGATCTCCTTGGACACCGTGGTCACGTTGGACGCGCTGGTGGAGGACACGTAGATCGTGTTCACGTCGTTCTTCAGGCTGGCCAGCGCCTGGGCCCGGGCCAGCGGGATGTAGCTGTCGGTGCTGCTCTGGCCGGACGGCGTGGAGACGATCCCGATGACCTTGAAGCTGGTCTTGGCGACGGTGATCGTGGAGCCGACCTTGAGCTTGTTCTGGGTGGCGTAGTTGGAGTCGAGCACGGCCACGTTGGCGTTGTCGTCGGACGAGGTGAACGTCCGCCCGGAGGCCAGCTTGCCCGAGCTGAGCGGGCCGAGCTCGCCGTTGCCGATGTCCACGCCGTCGACCGTGAACGAGCTGGGCGTGAACGAGCCGGCGAAGCCGCCGCCCCCACTGCCGCCTCCGGCGCCACCGAAGCCCCCGGTACCGGAGCCGCCCGTACCCGAGCCGGAGCTGTTGATGGCCGGGATCTTGCCGGTGATCTTGGTGTCGGTCAGCGTGAGCCCGCCCGCGGCGGCCGCGACCCCCTTCAGCTTGGCCACCGTGGTCACCGAGGTCGAGGCGATCGAGCCGAGGCCACCCGCGCGCAGCGTGTCCACGTCGATGGTGGTGCCGGCCGCGGGCCGGGTCCGGGTACCGGTCTGGCCGCGGAAGCCGAACGATCCCGCCCCGCCGGTACCGGCGGTGGGCGTCTTGGTGACGGTGATGTCGGTGCCCTCGCCGTACAGCGAGTGCAGCACGCTGGCTTGCGCGTTCTTGACGCCGGACGACACGGACGTCACGACGATCACCAGGCCGATGCCGAGGGCCAGGCCGACGGCGACGATTATGGCCTGGCGCATCCGCCGGCGAAGCTCCCGCCGGAGGTAGGTCAGGAACATCGGGGGCACTCCTACTGAAGGCGGCGCGCGCCGGAAGCGCGCGGATCGCCTCAGATAGTGGCGGCCGTTCCTGAGTGAAAGTTAAGGGCAAACTTTCACCAGTCCGCGATCTCGGACACGAATTGGTAATGGCCCGGACGCGAAAAACGCCCGGGCCCACCGGGGCCCGGGCGTATCCGCAGGGTGGACGGTCAGATGCCGCGCGCGGCCCGGATCGTCTCCTTGAGCGAGCCCATCGTGGCCAGCACCGCCGACGGCTCGTAGCCGCAGTGCGCCATGCAGTTGGCGCAGCGCGGGTCCTTGCCGCGGCCGAACTTCTCCCACTCGGTGGTCTCGATCAGTTCCTTGTAGGTCTTCACATACCCGTCGGCCATCAGGTAGCAGGGCTTCTGCCAGCCGAGCAGCGAGTAGGAGGGGATGCCCCAGGCCGTGCACTCGAAGTCCTGCTTGCCCTCAAGGAAGTCCAGGAACAGCGGGGTGTGGTTCAGCCGCCACTTCTTGCGGCGGCCGTCCGCGAACGCCTTGCGGAACAGCTCCCGGGTCTCGGTCACGCCGAGGAAGTGGTCCTGGTCCGGGGCCTTCTCGTAGGCGTAGGCCGGCGAGATCTGCATCTCGTCGATCTCGAGGTCGTCGTTCAGGAAGTTCATCACGTCGATGATCGTCTGCGGCGTGTCGGTGTTGAAGAAGGTCGTGTTGGTGTTGACCTTGAAGCCCTTGGACTTGGCCAGCTTGATGGCCTCAACCGCCTGGTCGAACACGCCCTCCTTGCAGACCGACTCGTCGTGCCGCTCCTTCAGCCCGTCGATGTGCACGACGAACGCGAAGTAGGGCGACGGCTTGAACTTGTCGATGTGCTTGGGCAGCAGCACCGCGTTCGTGCACAGGAACACGAACTTCTTCTTCTTCAGCAGCTGGCTGACGATCTCGCCGATCTGCGGGTGCATCAACGGCTCGCCGCCGGCGATCGAGACCATCGGCGCGCCGCACTCCTCGACCGCGCCGACGGCCTGCTCGACCGGCATGCGCTGCTTGAGCACGGTGTGCGGCTGCTGGATCTTGCCGCAGCCCGCGCACTTGAGGTTGCAAGCGAACAGCGGCTCAAGCTCCACGATCAGCGGGAACTTCTTGTTCCGGGTGATCTTCTGCTTGGCCAAATAGGAGCCGATGCGCATGCTCTGGCGCATGGAAACGCTCATTTATTGCCTAACCTCCTTGGGCAGGCTGAATCGGATGGACTCAGTCCTGGTGACACGCTCAGCCACCGTCACGGGGCCGAGCCCGCCGAGGGCGTCGATGATGTCGCTGACCACGGCGGGCGGCGCCGACGCGCCTGCGGTCAGCCCGATGGTGGACACCCCGTCCAGCCAGCCGAGCTGGATGTCCTCCGGGCCGTCGATCAGATGGGCGGGCGTACCCGCCCTCTCGGCGGTCTCCACGAGCCGCCGGGAGTTCGATGAGTTGGCCGAGCCGGCCACCAGGACCAGGTCTGACTCGGCCGCGACCGCCCGGACCGAGTGCTGCCGGTTGGTCGTGGCGTAGCAGATGTCGTCGCTGCCCGGTCCGCGCGCGGCCGGGAAGCGGTCCAGCAGCGCGCTGGCCACCCCCTCGGCCTCGTCGGCGGCCAGCGTGGTCTGCATCAGGTAGGCGACCTTGCCTTCGTCGCGAGGGCGCAGGGACAGCACGTCCTCCGGGGTCTCGACCAGCACGGTCGACCCGGGGGCCTCCCCCAGCGTGCCCTCCACTTCCTCGTGGCCGTTGTGGCCGATCAGCGCGACCAGGTAGCCGTCGTCGGCGAAGCGCCGGGCTTCCTTGTGCACCTTGGCCACCAGCGGGCAGGTGGCGTCGACCACCGACAGGCGCCGCCGGGCGGCGTCGTCGCGGACGGCCGGGGAGACTCCGTGGGCGGAGAACACCACCGGCGCCCCGTCCGGTACCTCGTCCAGTTCGTCCACGAAGATCGCGCCGCGCTGCTCGAGGTCGTGCACCACGTGGGTGTTGTGCACGATCTGCTTGCGCACGTAGACCGGCGAGCCCTCCTGCTGGAGCACCCGCTCGACGATCTCGATGGCCCGCTCCACGCCGGCACAGAACGACCTCGGGCCGGCCAGCAGCACCTGGCGTTCGCCGCAGGCGGCCGCCCACCGGTCCAGCACCGGGCCGGCCGCCCGCAGCGAGCGGAGCGCGGCCAGGCCCCCGCTGACCAGACTGGGATGCAGGAGCGGACGTCCCGGGGTGTCGGAGACGGCCCGGATCACGGCGAGCGGGCGGCCCTGGGCGGCGGCCGCCAGCGCCGCCGACTCCATGTCGGCCGCGGTCAGCCCGGCCTGGGCCAGCTTGTCCCGGTCGTCGCCGCGGACCAGGCGCTCGGTGGTGCCGATCCGGCCGGCGTGCGCGGTCAGGCCGGCCCGCCGCAGCTCGCCCAGCAGCAGCGGGGCCGACGGGGCGCCGATCGCGGTGGCCGGGTCCGGCCGCCCGTCGCGGACCATGACCACCTCGGTCCCGACAACCAGGTCACCGGGGCTCAGGTCCGGCGCCAGGCCCGCACCGGTGCCCAGCACCGCCATCGAGGCGAACGTGCCGGTCTCCAGCTCAGCCGCCCGGGCAGCCGCCTTGGCGGGGCCGTAGCCGGTGCGCAGCACCCCGGGGGCGGCGCGGCGAGCGGCGCGGCGGCCACTGCCCGCGGCCCGGGCGCTGTCCCGCAGGCCGCGGCGCACCGCGCGGGCCTCGAACCGCAGCGGCGCGCACACGAGCTGGGGGTCACGAGGCCCCATGGACTCGGTCATCGGGTGCCTCCCGCTAGGGGCCCGGAGGTGTCTCCCGGCCCGTCCCCTACCGCGGCGTGCCCGGGACCCCGCAGGTAGCGGCCGAGGGCACTGACCGGGAAGGCCATCCGGTACAGGTGATAGTTGATGTAGAAGTCGCCGGGGAAACCGGTGCCGGTGAACTCCGGCTCGTCCCAGGACCCGTCGTCGAGCTGGGTGGCGGCCAGCCAGGCCACGCCCCGGTCCACCGCTTCGTCGGCGCCCCCCGCGGCCAGCAGGGCCAGCAGCGCCCACGCGGTCTGGGAGGCGGTGGAGGTACCGCGCCCGGCCTGGCTCAGGTCGACGTAGGAACGCAGGTCCTCGCCCCAGCCGCCGTCCGGGTTCTGGTGCGCCTCCAGCCAGGCCACCGCCCGGCGGATCGCGGGCTTGTCCGGCAGCACCCCGGCCGCGATCAGCGCGGGCACGGCCGCGCCGGTGCCGTAGACGTAGTTGGCGCCCCAGCGGCCGAACCAGGAGCCGTCTGGTTCTTGGTTGCGCAGCAGCCAGACCACGCCGCGGCGGGCCGCCTTGCTGCCCGCCAGGCCCTCGGCCGCCAGCGCCTCGACGATGTGGGCGGTGACGTCGGCCGACGGCGGGTCGATGACCGCCCCGAAGTCGCAGAACGGCAGCTTGTTGACCAGCTCGCGGGTGTTGTCGGCGTCGAACGCGCCCCAGGCCCCGTTCTTGGACTGCATGCCGATCAGCCAGCGGACCCCGCGGTCGATGGCCGGCCGGGCCGACTCGGGCGCCGGCAGCGCCACCTTGCGCAGGGCCAGGATCACTTCCGCGGTGTCGTCGGTGTCCGGGTAGACGTCGTTGTCAAACTCGAACGACCAGCCGCCCGGGGCCAGATCGGGACGGCGCACCTGCCAGTCACCGGGCCCGGGCACTTCCTCGTTCAGCACCCAGCGGGCCGCCTTGACCATGGCCGGGTGGTCGGCGGGCAGGCCCGCGTCGGCCAGGCCGACCATGACCAGCACGGTGTCCCAGACCGGGGACTGGCAGGCTTCCAGCCGGTGCACCAGCCCGGTCGCAGTGTTTTCTTTCACGGTGAACCGGTCCAGCCCGGCCAGCCCGCGGGCGATGACCGGGTGGTCCAGCCGGTAGCCGAGCAGGTGCAGCCCGAGCAGGGAGTACACCCACGGCGGCTGGATGCCGCCCCAGCAGCCGTCCGCTTCCTGGCGGGCGATGATCCAGTCGGTGCAGCGGCGCAGCGCGGCCCGCCGCACCGCCCGGGCCGGGCGGCCGGTCCAGCCGGCCAGCCCGCGCCGCTCGTAGGCGTGCAGCACCCGGTCCAGCCGGTCGAACAGCACCGACCAGGGGTCGGCGGGCGGCCGCTCGGGGGTGACGCCGGTGCGCAGTTCATCGATGCTGAACGGCAGCGGCCGGGACGGGCGCTGGGAGCTGACGACGGCCAGCGCGACGATCGTCTGCCGGGCCCAGCAGCCCCAGTCGTAGATGTTGAGCGGGAACCAGGACGGCAGGTAGATCAGCTCGGGCGGGATGACCGGCAGGTCGTCCCAGGACCACTCGCCGAACATCGCCATCCAGATCCGGGTGAACACCCGGCTGGCTTCCAGGCCGCCCTGGTCCTGGATCCACTCGACCGCCCGGACCATGCGCGGCTCGTCGGGCTCGTCGCCGGCCAGCCGCAGCGCGACGTAGGCCTCGATCGTCGTTGACAGCTCACCGGGGCCGCCGTAGAACGTGGCCCAGGTGCCGTCCGCCCGCTGCTGGGAGCGGATCCAGCGCGCCTCGGCGGCGGTGTGGTCCGCGTCCGAGACGCCGAGGAAGTGCCGCATCAGCAGGTCCTCGGCGTCCATGGTGACGTTGGTTTCGAGCTCGCCCTGCCACCAGCCCTGCTCGTGCTGGATGCCCAGCAGGTAGTCGCGGGCACGCGTCAGCGCGTGGGTGGCCGCGTCGCCCACCGAGCCGCCGTCCGGCGTCTGCTCGCGTGCGTGCGTGACCGTCATCCCACTACTCCTCTCCGTACCCCGTCGTCTGGCGCTGTTGTCGATTGGCCGGCCGTTACCACTGCCGGGCGGTGATGAACTCCGCGATTGCCATGAACTCGGCCCGGACGTCCTCCGGAATCTGGGCCTCGGCCAGGCACTTGCTGGCCGACGCGAGCTGGGAGTCCGCCTCGTCCTCGGCCCACCGGCGGCCGCCGGCCGCCTCGATCAGCGCTGCCGCGTGGCTGAGCTCCTCCTCGCTGAGCGCCTCCGGCCGGGCCAGCAGCTCGGCCAGCTCGCTGCTCTCTTGGGTGCCGCTGTTGAGCGCGGCCACCACCGGCAGCGACTTCTTGCGGGCCCGGAGGTCGGACTGGACCGGCTTGCCGGTCACCTCGGGGGCGCCCCAGATGCCGAGCAGGTCGTCGGTCAGCTGGAACGCCTGGCCGATGTGGGCGCCGAAGCCCGCCAGGCCCATGGCCAGCGAGGGTGCCGCCCCGGCGTGGATGGCGCCGATGCTGCACGCGCAGGACATCAGCGCGGCCGTCTTGTCCCCGGCCATCTCCAGGCACTCGGTCAAGCCGACGTCGTCCCGCTTCTCGAAGGCCAGGTCGGCGCCCTGCCCGGCGATCAGCCGCTGTACCGCCACCGACAGGCAGCGGGCGGCCCACACGCCCTGCGGCCCGTTGCCCTCCAGCAGCAGGTCCTGGGCCAGCGCCAGCAGCGCGTCACCGGCCAGGATGGCCGGCCCGACCCCGAACACGGTCCAGGCGGTGGGCCGGTGCCGGCGTTCGGTGTCGCCGTCCATGATGTCGTCGTGCAGCAGCGAGAAGTTGTGCACCAGCTCGACCGCCACCGCGGCGGTCACGCCCTTTTCCGACGGGACGCCCGCGGCCCGCGCGGACAGCAGCGCCAGGGCCGGGCGCAGCGCCTTGCCCGCCCCGTCGTGGCGCGGGTTGCCCTCGGCGTCGCTCAGGCCGAGGTGGTACGCGGAAACCCGGCGCACCTCCGGGGACAGCCGGGCCACGGCCGCTTCCATGGCCGGGCCGACGATGTCGCGGGCCAGTCCCACGCCAGCCGGCATCACCGTGGTCACAGCGCCACCCCCTGGGTCATCCCGGACGGCTGTGCCGCCGCTACGCGCTCCGCGCCATCCAGGGCACCGAGTCCCCGTCTCAGCTCGACCGCCGCGTTCAGTCCGCTGCGCACCGCACCCTCCATCGTGTCCGGCCATCCGGTATCGGTCCATGCACCGGCGAGCGTCAGGCCCGGCAGTGCGGTGGCCGCTCGCGGCCGCAGCCGCCCGCACCCGGGTTCCTGGCGGAACGTCGCCCGCCGCTCCCTGGTCACAAAGAATTCGCTGACCCGCGCCTCCTGCGCCGCGGGCAGCAATCCGGCCAGCGCCGGAACGAACATCTCCCGCAGCCGGGCGGCGGGCATGTCCACGTAGGGCTCCGCCGCCGACAGGGAGATCGCCAGGTACTGCCCCCGGTTGCTCTTCCCGAACCCGGAAATAGCGGTCCGGTCGAACACCCACTGCACCGGGGAGTCGACCGCGGCCGCGAACGGCAGGCCGAGCACCTGACGGTCGTAAATCACGTGCACGTTGATGATAGGCGAGGTGCCCAGGTCCGCCCAGGTCGTGGCCGGGACGCCGGCCGGGCCGGGCACCAGCCGGGCCGCCACGTAGGGCGGCACCGCGATCACCACGCCGTCGGCCTGCAGCGCACCACGCTGGTCCGGGGCGATCTGGGCCCCGTCGCCGCCGCCGGCGTCCTCTTCACCGCGAGCCAGCCGGACGACGTACCGTCCGCCGTTCCCGCCCGGCGGGGCCAGCTCCACGCCGGCCGCCTTGACCCCCAGCCGGACCTCGGCGCCCAGTCGCTTGAGCAGCGCCAGGCCCGCAGTGCCGTGCAGTTCGCCGAGCGGGGCCAGCGGGATGCCGATGTCGGCCGCGTCGTTCCTGCCCAGCAGCCCGGTCTTGATCACGGTCGTGGCCAGCGCCAGCGAGGCGTCGTCGCCCGGGACGTTCAGCGAGGCCACCGTGAACAGGTCCCACAGCACCCGCCGGGTGCGCTCGTCCTGGCCGTGCGCGGCCAGCCAGTCGCCCAGCCGCTGGGAGTCCAGCGCCGGGTCGTCCGGGTCGAGGAACCGCATGGCCAGCGCGGCCTGCCCCACCCGGGCCCGCTCGGCCAGCGACAACCGGGAGTACCGGGCCAGGGACGCGCTCAGGTGCAGCGGCCCCGGCAGCCGGTTGCGGCGCAGCCGGGCGGTGCCGTCGGGGGCCAGCACGGTGACGTCGAACCGGTCCTGGATGCGCACCGAGTCGGTCATGCCCAGCCGGGCCAGCAGGCCCTGGTAGGCAGTGCAGCAGCGGAGGAAGACGTGCTGGCCGGTGTCGACGACCAGCGCCCCGCGGTTGAACGAGGTGGTGGCGCCGCCCAGCCGCGGCCGGGCCTCCAGCAGCGTGACCGCCGCCCCGGCTTCGGACAGCGCGATCGCGGCGGTGATACCGGCCAGGCCGCCGCCGATCACTACCACCCGGCGGCGGCCGCGGTCCGCCGTCGGCGCGCTCACCGCCGCCGTCCCGGCAGCAGCGGGCGGGCCAGCGAGGCCACCGCGACCATCGCCTTCTCCCGCGGGGACAGCGACAGCCGGCCGTGCAGCACCGCGGCGGGCTCGGCGATGATGCGATCCAGCAGCTTGCGGTAGATGCCGGCCATCGCCCCGGTGCAGGCCGCGCTGCGCGCGTCCAGCATCGGCAGCAGCTGCAGGCCGGTCGCGTACCAGTCGCGGGCGCGGGCCGCCTCGAACTCGATCAGCGTGACGAAGCGGGCTTCGGCGGCCGCGTCCGGGGCCGGCTCGGCGGCTGGGTCGGGCTCGCCGCCCGGCTTCAGGGTCACCCCGAACCGGTCGAGGTCCTCGGACGGCAGGTACACCCGGCCGTTCTGGTAGTCCTCGCGGATGTCGCGCAGGATGTTGGTGATCTGGAGCGCGACCCCCAGCGAGTCGGCCAGCGGCACCGCCTTGGCGGGGTCGTCGGTGCCGAAGACCCCGAGCGACAGCCGCCCGATCGAGCCGGCCACGCAGCGGCAGTAGTACCGCAGCTCGTCAAAGCTGGTGTAGGTGGTGCCCTTGGTGTCCGCCACGCAGCCGTCGATCAGCTCGCCGAACGCGGCCAGCGGGACCGGGAAACGCTGGCCGGTGTCGGCCAGCGCCATCAGCACCGGATCGCCGGCGGGCGGGGCGGGGGCGTCCGGCTCGGCCAGGCTCAGCACTTCGCGACGGGCCTGCTCCAGCGCCGCCAGCTTGTCCGAGGCGGCCATGTCGCCGTCGCCGATGTCGTCGATCCGGCGGGCGAACGCGTACAGCGCGGCGAGGGACTGCCGTTTGCCCGCGGGCAGCAGCCGGATGCCGTAGGCGAAGTTCCTCGCCTGTGACCAGGTGATCTCCTCGCAGGCCTGGTAGGCCTCGGCCGTGTCCATGTCCCTCACCTCCCTCGCAGATAGGCCTGGATGGCCAGCCGGGCCGTCACCTTTTTATCCGGATGCGGGGTGACCGCCAGCACGTCGTAGCCGGCCGCGGTGATCGCGGCCAGCGCGGCGCGGCCTCCGGCCAGGTAGCCCGCGACCGCCACCCGCGCGGCCCCGCGCAACGTACCGACCAGCGGCGCACCCTCGTCGAGCATCGCGGACGCCCTCGTCACCTCGTAGCTCATCAGCGCCCGGACCCGCGGCCCCGTCACCGCGGCGGCCAGGTCAGGCTCGGTCACCCCGAACTTCTCCCGGTCGGCCCGCGGCAGGTAGATCCGGCCCTTGCCGAGGTCCTCGGCGACGTCCTGCCAGTGTTCGGCCAGCTGAAGAGCAGTGCAGATGCTATCGGACAGCTGCTCGCGAGCCGGAGTCGCCGCACCGAAGATGTACAGCACGACCCGGCCGATCGGGTTGGCGGACAGCCGGCAGTAGCCCACCAGGTCATCGATCGACTCGTACCGGGTGACCAGCTGGTCCTGCCGGTTGGCCTGGATCAGGTCGAGCAGCGGCTGCGCCGGTACCCCACACTCGGCCACCGTGACGGCCAGCTCCCGGATTGCGGCCAGCTGGGGGGTGCTGCCGTCGTAGATGCGGTTGACGTCGGCCTCGAGCTCGTCGAGCAGCCGCAGCCGCTCCTGCGGCGAGACCTCATCCCCGATGTCGTCGGTCAGCCGGGCGAACCCGTACAGCGCCATCAGGCGACGCCGGTACCGGGCGGGCAGGATGCGCAGGGCGACCGGGAAGTTCTCGGTGGACGCCTGGGCGGCGGCGGTGAGCGAGACGCCCTCAGCGGAGGCGGGCGCCATTTGGGCATGCGTGGGCGCAGGCTCAGTTCCGCTCACGTTGCCAGCCATGGGGATATCTTCGGGGCCGGCCAGTAAAGAATGCAAACAATGACACCCCCGTCACCTGACACGAGCGTCAAGGATTGGGGACAGCGGACGGTGTTTTCGCGGGCCGGCGGGATGTTTGCCGACGCCACACCGCGACTCCCGGGCACCATGTTCCACCGGGGTGAGACCGTTTCGCAATCGTCTGCGTTATTAAATTTGCCGGGACGCCGACCCGGGTGATATGCGCCGGGACGGGCCAGATCCGCCGGCACAGGCCGGGCTGAGCAGCATCTTCCGCGTCACCGTCACGGCTGGGACATAAGCGCGATACACAGTTGATACATATTCGATGCTCGACCGTCGCGTTTTTTGCCGCTCGACAATAGTTTACGTGCTACCGACAGCAGCGACGTGCTCACGCACACTTCCGCATGACTTCCGATAGCGCCGAGAAACTGCCGAATATTCCGGCCCATAACCGTCACTAAGCGCTATGCCGTGATGGCAATTTCAGCGGATCGATCAACCATTTCCTGACACACGTGTCAGGAACGCCAGATGAGCACCAGCGCCCGGTCATCGTTGCTGCCGATGTCCCGCTGCATGGTCGTCACCAGCTCGCCGGCCCCGGTCCTGAAGCCGTTCTGGACCAGGCGTTCGGCCTCACCGAGGAGCTTGTCGATGCCGTCGTCGATGTCCCGGCCGGGCGCCTCGACCAGGCCGTCGGTGTAGAGCATGAGCGCGTCGCCGCGGCGCAGCACGCCCTCCTCGTTGCTGGTCGGCACGGCCTGCAGGTCGGGCACGACGCCGAGCACGATGCCGCGGGCCTGGCCCACCCGCCAGCGGCCGCTGGCCGCGTCGTAGTGCACGGCGGGCAGGTGCCCGGCCGAGGAGATCACGTACTCCCCCGAGTTCAGATCCAGCGACAGGTGCACGGCGGTGACGAAGCCCTCGTTCCAGCGGCCGCGGCGCAGGTAGGCGTTGGCGGCGGCCAGGAAGTCGGTGCTCGGCACCGAGCCGAGCAGGCCGCCGAACGCGCCGGACAGCAGCAGCGCCCGGGTGCCGGCGTCGATGCCCTTGCCGGACACGTCGACCAGCGCCACCTCGAGCGTCTTGCCGTCGGAGTAGGAGACCACGAAGTCGCCGCCGAACGAGGCGCCGCCGGCCGGGCGCAGCACGACCTCTGAGCCCCAGCCCTCGCCCAGCGCCGGCAGCTTGCCCTGCTCGCGGATGCGGTCCCGCAGCTCGATCAGCATCTGGTTGCCGCGCATGCCCTGCAGCCCGAGCTTGGCCCGGGTCCTGGCCTGCACGTCGGCGAAGATCGCGGTGACGACGATGGTGGCGATGATGCCCGGTCCGGCCTTGTGGCCGACGATGTCGTACACCAGCATGATCGCGGTCAGCACGAACAGGATCCGCAGTGCCCGCACCCACAGCAGCAGGCCGCCCGCCAGGATCGGCAGGATCATCACGCCGGGCGAGAACCACCACTCCGACAGGTGCGCGGCGGCGATGCCGATCGCCACCACCGCCAGCGAGAGCCCGAACGCCAGCCGCCGGTTCCGGGTGATGAACTGCTTGGTGGCAGCCTCACGGAGCTGCTGCGCGCGGGCACGCCATCCGTGCCCGGCGCGCCGCGGCGGGCGGTCCGGCCGGGAAACCATGATGGCGGCACTGTATCCGCTATCGCTCCCGGTTGAGCCGCCGGCACGCCCCGTCAGCGGGCTGAGCCAAACGGATGACCCGGCTAAAGAAGTGGCCTTTTCCGGGTCGGCGGTGTAGCAAGACAGGCATGACGGAGCGCTATCCGATCCGGCCCATCACCCCCGACGAGTTCGACGCGTTCTCGCTGGTCGACCAGCATGCGTTCCACGGATCGCCGATGTCCGGGGCCGCCCGGGCCGCGATCATTTCCCGGTTCGAGTTCGACCGCAGCCTGATCGCGTTCGACGGCAGCACCCCGGTCGGTGGCACGGTCGCGTTCACGTTCCGGCTGCGGGTGCCCGGCGCCAACGTGCCCGCGGCCGGCGTCAGCTGGGTCGCGGTGCTGCCCACCTACCGGCGGCGGGGCATCCTCCGCTCGCTGATGCGGCGCCAGCTGGCCGACGTCCGGGACCGGGGCGAGCCGCTGGCGGTCCTGTGGGCCTCGGAGTCGGTGCTGTACGGCCGGTACGGGTACGGCCGGGCGTCCTGGACCCACGCCTACACCATCCACCGGGGCGAGGGCGCGCTGGCCGCCGACGCACCGTCCGACCCGGCCCTGCGGCTGCGCATCACCGAGCCCGGCCAGGCCCGGGCCGAGCTGGCCAAGGTGTACGAGGCGGTGTTCGACACCCGCCCGGGGTTCTTCCAGCGGAACGACGTGTGGTGGGACCGGATGGTGTGGGACCCGGAGGACGAGCGGCACGGCTCGACCCCGCTGCGCTGTGTGGTGGCCGAGGACGACACCGGCCCGCGCGGGTACTCACTGTACAGCGGGCGCGACGGCTGGGACGAGGACGCGTTCCTGGCCGCCGGGGCGATCAACGTGCGCGAGCTGATCGCCACCGACCCGCCGGCCAGCGCGGCGCTCTGGGGTGACCTGCTCAGCCGGGACCTGACCGCCGACATCCACGCCCGCAGCCGCCCGGTCGACGACCCGGTGCAATTCCAGCTGGCCGACCCGCGGCGGCTGCGCACGCAGGTCAGCGACGCGCTGTGGGCGCGGATCATCGACCTGCCGGCCGCGCTCACCCAGCGCCGTTACCCCAGCCCGGTCGACGTGGTGCTGGACGTGCGCGACGACCTGCTGGAGGAGAATGCGGGCCGCTGGCGGCTGCGGGCCGACGAGTCCGGCCACGCCACCTGCGATCCGGTCCACACCGACCCGGACATCGAGCTCGGCATCGCCGAGCTGAGCTCCGTCTACCTGGGTGGCACCCGGCTGGGCGCGCTGGCGGCGGCGGGCCGGGTCCGGCAGCTGCGGACCGGGGCCATCAGCCGCCTGTCGACCGCGATGTCCTGGGACCCGGCTCCGTGGTGCCCGTTGATCTTCTGAGCGGGCTGGCGGCTCGTGCGACACTGGCGTCATGAAGGTCACGCTGAGCGCGGCGATGCGAGCCCGGGACGTGTCACGGCCACGGGCCGAGGACGAGGAGGCGGCGCGCAAGGCTGATGCCGCGCCGCCCGCGGGCCGGGCCGACCGGGCCGACCGCTCCGACCGGGCCGACCGCTCCGACAGCCGTGACCGGAGCGGATCGGCCAAAGCAGCCGGTGGCCGCCGGCGGCGGCGCCGCTAGCTGGACGGGACCGGCGGCAGGTCGCCGGACCTCTCGTACTCGGCGATCTCGGTCAGCCGCCGCGCGTGCCGGGCGGCGCCGGAGAACCGGGTCTCCACGAACGCCTGGACGAACGAGACCGCGTCGTCCTCGCTGTACATCCGGGCCCCGAGGCTGAGCACGTTCGCGTCGTTGTGCAGCCGGGCCAGCTGGGCGGTCTCGGTCGTCCAGGCCAGCGCGGCGCGGATGCCGGGGACCTTGTTGGCGGCGATCTGCTCGCCGTTGCCCGACCCGCCGATCACGATGCCGAGGCTGCCCGGGGTCGCGATCACGCTGGTGGCCGCCCGGATCACGTACACGGGGTAGTCGTCGTCCTCGGCGTAGGTGGACGGACCGCAGTCCACCGGGTCGTGCCCGTTTTCGGACAGCCAGGCAATGAGCTGGCCCTTGAGGTCGAACCCCGCGTGATCAGATCCCAGAAAGACTCGCACCGGGTGATTGTGTCAGAGGGCCTGGTCCCCGGGGGCCAGGCCCCGGACGGCTCAGTCGAAGATCGGGTCGCGGGTGCGGGAGCGCTTGAGCTCGAAGAAGCCGTCGGTCTCGGCGATGGCCAGCACGCCGTCCCAGAGCTTGGCGGCCGCCTCGCCGCGGGGGATCGGGGACAGTACCGGGCCGAACACCGACGTGCCCTTGACCGAGATGACCGGGGTGCCGACCTCGTAACCGACCCGGTCCATGCCGCCGGAGTGGCTGGCCCGCAGGGCCTCGTCGTACTCGGTGGACTCGGCGGCGTCGGCCAGGCTGGCGGGCAGGCCGGCCTCCTTCAGCGCGGCCTCGTAGGTGGCGCGCTCGCGGGGGGCCTTCTCGATGTGGAACCTGGTGCCGAACGCGGTGTAGAGCTTGCCCAGCACCTCGGGACCGTACTGCTGCTCGGCCGCGATGCAGATGCGGACCGGGCCCCAGCCGGTGGCCAGCAGTTCCTTGTAGCTGTCGGGGATGTCGTCCTTTTCGCTGTTCAGAACCGAAAGGCTCATCACGTGCCAGCGCGGCGTGACCGGCCGGACCTTTTCGACCTCCAGGATCCACCGCGAAGCGATCCAGGCCCAGGGGCAAATCGGGTCGAACCAGAAATCAACGACGGTGTTCTCCTGCTCGGGCATGCGCGTGCTCCTCGTCTGGGCCGTTGGGCCGTCTGGGCCGAAAGCTGAACCGGCGTACGCCTGCGACAACCGGGGGCCTGCGCGGCTCATTCCGCGTCCGCTGGCCCATTCCCCGACCAGGGAGGAATGGCCGGGCAGCAGCGTGGAAGGATGGCAAGGCGCGGACGGAGCGCAACGAAGGGGATCCGCAGGTGCCAGACAACCTTACGCAGGACGAAGCCCGAGCCCGGGCCAGCGTCATCACGGTGTCGTCTTATCAGGTCGAACTGGACCTGACCGGGGGCGACACCACGTTTTCGTCGGTCACCGTGGCGCGCTTCCAGGCGGGCAGCGGCGGCTCGGAGACGTTCATCAACTTGACCGCACCCAAGGTCTTGGAGATCACGCTCAACGGCTCACCGTTGTCGCTGGACAGCTTCGACGGTGACCGGATCACGCTGAGCAGCCTCAACCAGGACAACGAGCTGCGGGTAGTCGCGGAGTGCGCGTACTCCAACAGCGGCGAGGGCCTGCACAGGTTCACCGACCCGGCCGACGGCGGCGTCTACCTGTACTCGGATCTGGAGACCTTCGATGCGCACCGGGTCTACGCCTGCTTCGACCAGCCCGACCTGAAGGCGACCTACGAGCTGACCGTCACCGCGCCCTCGGACTGGACGGTCATCTCGAACATGGCGCCGGACTCCGAGGAGGCCTGGCGGCTCGGCTGGGGATTCGGCCAAGCGCTGGCACTTCCCGCCCACCCCGGTCATGTCGAACTACATCACCGCGGTCGCGGCCGGCCCGTATCACGTGGTCCGGGATCACCACGACGGCATCCCGCTCGGTATCTACTGCCGCCAGTCGCTGGCCCAGTACCTCGACGCCGACGAGATCTTCGAGGTCACCAAGCAGGGCTTCGACTTCTACCACCAGGCGTTCGGCGTCCGGTACCCGTTCGGCAAGTACGACCAGCTCTTCGTGCCCGAGTTCAAGGAAGGCGCGATGGAGAACGCGGGCTGCGTGACGTTCCTGGAGGACTACATCTTCCGGTCCCGGGTGACCGACTTCGCCCACGAGGCCCGGGCCGAGACGATCCTGCACGAGATGGCGCACCAGTGGTTCGGCGACCTGGTCACCATGCGCTGGTGGGACGACCTGTGGCTGAACGAGTCGTTCGCGACCTGGGCGGGCACGCTGGCCGAGGCCGAGGGGACCCGGTGGACGTCCGCCTGGACCACGTTCGCCCAGCTCTACAAGGCCTGGGCGTACCGGCAGGACCAGCTGCCGTCCACCCACCCGATCGCGGCCGACATCACCGACATCGAGGCCGTCGAGGTCAACTTCGACGGCATCACCTACGCCAAGGGCGCGTCGGTGCTCAAGCAGCTGGTCGCCTACGTCGGCCGGGACAACTTCCTGGCCGGGGTCCGGCAGTACTTCGCCGACAACGAGTGGGGTAACGCGACCCTCGCCGACCTGCTGCTGGCGCTGGAGGACGCATCCGGCCGCGAGCTGACCGGCTGGTCCCGCGAGTGGCTGCAGACGGCCGGGGTGAACACCCTGCGACCGCAGTACGAGCTGGACGACCAGGGCCGGTTCACCTCGTTCGCGGTGCTCCAGGAGGCGGTGCCCCAGTACCCGGTGCTGCGCTCACACCGGATCGCGATCGGCCTCTACGACCGGGGCGAGAACGGCCTGGTCCGCCGGCATCAGGTGGAGACCGACATCAGCGGCGAGCGCACCGAGATCCCCGAGCTGGCCGGGGAGCGGAGACCGGACCTGGTGCTGCTCAACGACGACGACCTGACCTACGCCAAGATCCGGCTGGACGACCACTCGCTGGCCACCCTGGTCGAGTCGATCGGCGATTTCCGCGACTCGCTGCCCGCCGCGCTGGCCTGGTCGGCCGCGTGGGACATGTGCCGGGACGCGGAGATGGCGGCCCGCGACTACGTGCGGCTGGTCATGCGGGGCGTGGACTCGGTGACCGACATCAGCGTGACCCAGACGCTGCTGCGGCAGGCGTCCCAGGCCGTCCGCCGGTTCGCCGACCCCGCCTGGCGGGACGAGGGCCTGGCCTACATGGGCGATGCCCTGCATGAGCTGCTGAGCGCGGCCGCCCCCGGCAGCGACGCGCAGCTCGCCTACACTCAGGCCCTGGCCGGGGTGGCGAGCTCCACCGGGCACCTGGACCTGCTGGCCGGCCTGCTCGACGGCTCTACCACGCTGGCGGGACTGACCGTCGACACCGAGCTGCGCTGGTCGCTGCTGCACCGGCTGGTCAGCCGGGGCCGGGCCGGGGTGGCCGAGATCGACGCGGAGCTGGGCCGGGACGCCACCGACGCGGGCGAGCGCCGGGCCGCCAGTGCCCGCGCGGCCGTGCCGGACGCCGCCAGCAAGCGGCGGACCTGGGATGAGATCGTGGCCGGCCGACTGCCGAACGCGGTGTTCCGGGCGACCCTTTCAGGGTTTGCCGACCCCGACCAGGGCGAGCTGACCGCACCGTTCCGAGGCCCGTTCTTCGACGTGCTGAACGACGTGTGGGTCAACTGGAGCTCGGACATGGCCAAGCGCTTCGTGCTGATCGGCTACACGATCTGCCCGAACGAGCCGGAAACGATCAAGGTCACGGATGCCTACATCAAGCAGAACGAGCCGGCCGCGGCGCTGCGCCGGCTGCTGGTGGAGGGCCGCGACGACGTGTCCCGTGCCCTCCGCTGCCGCGCGCGCGACGCCCAGGCGACCTGAGTCCGGGCTGGACCGGGGTCCGGGCTGGCCTGGGCGTCGGAGCTTCTTGGCCGTTTGGGCCGGAGGACGGCATCAGAGGACGCGCAATGGCGCCATTGCGCGTCCTCTTACAGGGGCAAAGGCGCCATTGCGCATGTACCGGCCGGACCTGCGCGGGGTGCGGTAGCCGGCGGGCGGGCGGCCAGGGGAGTCGAAGGTAACTTTGGTGCCCTTCTAAGGGGACCAAAGTTACCTTCGACCTCCTACGAACCCGGGGCTGACAGGGCTAGGGACTGACGGGGCTGGAGGGGTGCGCGTTACGGGGTGGCCAGGGTGACGACGTCGGCCAGGGCGCGGAGGTGCTCGTGGCCGTCGGGCGCGGGGCAGAAGCCGTACGGGTCCAGGTGCAGGGGGCGCAGGCCGGCGGCCTGGGCGCCGGTGACGTCGTAGCGGAGGCTGTCGCCGACGTGCACGACCGTGGCTCGGTCGGCGTCGGGCAGGCCGAGCGCCTCGAGGGCGAGGGCGAAGATCCGCGGGTCGGGCTTGGCCACGCCGACCATGGCCGAGTCGATGACCACGCCGACGTCGATGCCCTGGGTCTGGCCGGCGGGCGCGCCGTCGCCGGGGGCGGTGCAGACGCCGAGGCGGCGCAGGGCCTGCTCGACCTCGCCGGTGGAATTGGAGACGATGCCGACCGGCAGGTCGAGGGCCGCGATCCCGCGCAGCGCCTCGGCGACCTCCGGCCCCACGTGGGTCCAGGCGAACCCGTCGGTCAGGCCGGCGATGTCCCCGGCCACCGTGTCCACATCGGCCGCGGGCACCCCGCAGGCGGCGGCGAAATCACGCAGGTACTCCGGCCAGAACTGACTGCGGGGCGGCTCCCGGTCCGGCTGGTCACAGTCCGCCATGGCCCGGTAGTGGGCGCGCATCAGGTCGGGCACGGTCGGTTCGAGCCCGGCCGCGTGCAGTGGGGGCAGCAGCAGCTGCGGAGCTGGGAAGATCATGACCCCGCCGGCGTCGAGCAGGATGGCGCTGATTGGAGTCTTGGGCACGGTCAGACCCTACGGCAGCACGCTCAGCGACGAGGCAGGGCACCGGCCTTCACCCCGTCAGCGTCGCTGGGGCGCGACCGCTGCCGTTTTTGCACCACATCCCACACGCTGGGCACCGTGGCCCTGCCCCCGAAGGCGTTGGCGGTGTTCGCGGCCCGGGCGCCGCTGGCGCTCAGGCCGCGGGTGGTGCTGATCATCTGCACCTGGTTACGGCCGTCGCGCTTGGCCCGGTAGAGCGCGGCGTCGGCGGCGCCCAGCAGCTCGCTCAGCTCGCGGGTCGAACCGGCGTCGAGCGCGGCCACCCCTACCGACACGGTCACCTCGACCGACTGGCCGTCCCCGGTGAGCAGCGAGAGCCCGGAAATGTGATCGCGCACCCGATCGGCGATCCGGAACGCGTCGACCGCGCGGGTGTGGGGCAGCAGCAGCACGAACTCCTCGCCGCCGAACCGCCCGGCCGAGTCGTACTCGCGCAGCACCCCGGGCAGGCAGCGGGCGATCTCCTTGAGCACCTCGTCACCGAACAGGTGCCCGTAGGTGTCGTTGACCTGTTTGAAGAAATCGATGTCAAGAACGGCGACGGCCAGCGCCATGCGGGCGCGGACGGCCCGGGCGACCTCCGCCTCCGCCTCGGCCTCCCAGGTCCGCGCGTTGAGCAAACCGGTCTTGGCGTCGGTCCGGGAGGCGTTGAGCAGCTGGGCGTGCCGGAGCGAGCGCTGCAGCAGCGCCACCACCGGCAGAGCGGCCGGCACCAGGAAAAGGTTCGTGGCCACGGCGTAGGTCAGCAGCGCACCGATGCACAGCTCGGCCAGGTCGTTGTACAGCGGTTCGCGGCTGAAAAAGTCCTGGCGGACGTCGGCGGTCGGGTCCGAGCCCTTGATGACCAGCAGGACCAGGAACTTGTTGATGGCCCAGAACACCGCCACCGCCGCAACCAGAGCCAGGCACCAGGCCAGATTGTGTGCCGTCCCGCTGGGACCGGTCGGCAGCACGGTCCGCTGCAGCCAGCGAAAGGTCAGCCCGGCCGCGGCCAGCGCCAGCCCCACCTCGGCGGCGGTGTATATACGCCGGTAGATCGCGGTCCGCCGGACGCGCCACTGGATGAGGGAGTAGTGCAACAGCGTGAGGACCAGCACGTAGATCGGGGGCAACAGGATCGCGGCCGGCAAGCCCCAGGCGCTGTAGATGTCCTTGGTCGCGCCGATTCTCTCACCTTCGTGGCGGGTCAGCTCGACCGTGATCGCGACACAGCCCACGAGCAGCCCGAACAGGATCAGCTGGCGGGACTGGAGCCGCACCGACGCCGCGGACACCGAGATGGCGATCGCGTCGGCCGTAATCAGGGTGGCCACCAGGGCGATGATCCGGCGACGTTCTTTCCAGAGAGACCAGCCCCGCACGTTCCAGAAGGCCCAGACCCGGACGCTGTTCGCCCACCGAACAAGTCTGCGGTGAGCGGAACGCATCAACACCTCCCGGCGGGCAACGTCGGCGGAATCAGCGTGTTCGCCGGACAAACGCCCAGTGCCCCGCCTTATCGGTTCAACAATACCCACTGTCAGGCTTTGGCTACAGCCGGCTCAACGATGCAGTCATCTCGTGTCGGCACATCTGCGACGAGGCCTGCAGGTATGAAATCATCCACTACCGGAATATTTCTGGCATCCCTCACATTTGCCGCCCGATGCTCGGCTGAATAGGCCGTCGAACACAGCACCGGCGGTTGCACGGGAGGAGGGTGGCATGTTCGTCGCCACGACACCCGAAGTCGCCTGGCTTAAACCAATTCGGGGTTGATTCGAAGGATTTCACACATCCCTGAACGGAGGGACGCGTCATGCGCCCAGCCAGAGGTGGCCATGACCCCATGAACCAACAGCGATGCCTGCCCAGGCCGGATGGGCGTGAGCCAACTGCCCGACCAACCCGTAACCACATAAGGAGGCCCTACGCCATGAGCGCCGACGGATGGAGCTGAGACCACTCATCAGCCAGCCGGCACCAAGAGAAAGGAGAACCCGATGCGCGCCGACGGATGGTCCTAAGACAAGCCCAGCCCACAACCCCACCACGCCCGGAAAGGAGCACCACGCCATGAGCGCCGACGGATGGAGCTGACCCCGCCAGCAACCCGCCACCACCACCAGAAAGGACGAGCCCCATGGCCGACGGATGGTCCTAACCCCAGACCCAGCCACAACCCCCACCACCCACGGAAAGGAGCGCCACGCCATGAGCGCCGACGGATGGAGCTAACCCCGTCAGCAGTGACCGCGATCAACAAGGGAAGGAGTGCCATGAGCGCCGACGGTTGGAGTTGATGGGCCGCAGGTTCTGGGGACGGCCTGCGGGTAACGACCTTTCTTACTATGAAAATGATCCGGTCCCGGGGGCGGGACGGATGCGAGCGGGCTGGCGCCGCTTGTGCGTCAGCGTGCGAGGGCACGTGGCGTGAGCGCGAGACCCAGCCACAGGCCGACGCAGGCCTGAAGGACGGCCACGAGCAGGGTGACCAGTACGCCGTTGAACGCGTACGCGGGCAGACCCGCGAGGGCGGCGATCACGCGAGCGGTGGCGCCCACCGGCTGGCCCTGGACGACCGCGGGCCAGTACAACGGCGCGCCCCAGCCGACCAGGGTCATGATCAGCACGGCCGGGACCGTGTGGCGCAGCCGCCAGTCCCAGCGCGGCGCGATGAGGCCCACCGCCAGGCCGGCCAGGAACGGCACGAACCACCACCCGAGTTCGGCCGTGACCGCGACGATCAGCGTCCCGGCCAGCACCACCGTCAGCCACCACCAGGCACTGACCGGCCGGTAGCGGTCGCGCCGGCCGAGTCGCCGCAGGTCAGCCACGGCCCACCGCCATGGCGGCCGAGCTGACCGGACGCAGCGCCCAGCGCAACGACCCCGCCGCGGTGCCCGCCGTGGGCATGGGCAGCAGGCGGTCATCCCACCAGTAGCTGATCAGGTCGTCGTACCAGGGCGAGGCCGGGTTCTCACTCTGGCCGCCGGGATAGATCCCCTCGGCCAGCACGGGGCCGTTCGGCCCGCTGCCGGAGAAGTCCACGATCATCCGCCAGGACGGCCCGGTTTCGGAGTTGAGGCCGCCTTCGGCCGCGTTCACCGTCCAGGCGTCACCGCTGGAGGCCCGCGGCCCGTACCCCAGCCCGGACGCCCCGGTCAGCGACGGGAACGTGCGGGTATGGAGCTTGCCCCAGGTCCACGACGATGGCGATCCACCCAGCTTGCTGGCCAGGTGAGCCACCGCGGTGTCGAACGCCTGCCGCATCACCTGCGCCGATGGGCGGCGGGCACCGGACGGCAGGGAGAACGGGGACAAGGCGCCCGGCGGGCCGCCGCCGGTCGTCCAGGCGGCCAGGTCTTCGGTGAGGCTGGTCGGCCAGGACGACAGCGCCAGGCCGGCCGAATCCTTGCTGACGGGGACCTGCGCCGAGTTCCACCAGGGCTGGAACGTGGCCGAGATGTAGTCGCCCCAGAACGTCCACCAGACCGAGGCGGCGGCCGAGCCGGTGGTCATCGCGTCGTCCCAGTGGCTGAGCAGGTTCAGCGCCTGCTGCTGCTGAGTGGACAATGCCCCCAACTGGCCGCCCGGCTGCCGAAGCGAGGCCACCAGCTGGGGCACGAACGACTGAGCCAGGTTGTCGGTGACGTTGCCCTGCAGGTCGCCGAACGCGGCCGGCGGCAGGCTGGACCGGCCCCGCAGGGAGGCGTAGATCTGGTTGGCGCGGAAACTGTTGTCGAAGAAGTTCTCGCTGGTCCCGATGTAGTACGGATAGGACGGGCCGACCGGCCGCTGGTTGGCGGTGGCGATCACGTGCCCCGGCGGGTCGTAGACCTGCGGCTCCGCGGCGTACGGGATGACGCCGTCGATGTCGTCGGTGCCGGTGCCGGACAGCGGCAGCCACGGGTCGCCGTGCGCGACCTGAGGGTAGTAGCCGGCCGAGATCTCGCCGATGTTGCCCTGGTCGTCGGCGTAGACGAAGTTCTGGACCGGCGCGTACCAGCCGGCCAGCGCGGTCTTGAACTGGGTGAAGTTGCTGGCCTGGTTGATGCCCAGCAGCGCGGTCAGGTCCGGGGACGGGACGTTGCCCATCCAGTCGACCGCCATCGTCTGGCCGGCCCGGCTCATGATCGGCCCGTGCACGGTGATGTGCACGGTCAGCGGCTTGGCCGGGCCGCCGCGGACCGGGATCGTATAGTGCACGTCCGTCATCGGCCGCCAGGCGCCCCGCCAGTAGTACTGGTCCGGGTGGGCCTTGCTGGTCTGCTCGGCGTAGAACAGAGCCGCCTGGTTCTGGGTGTCGGTCAGCGACCAGGCGATGTGCTGGTTGTGCCCGATCAGGACGCCCGGCACGCCGGGCACGGTGACCCCGCTGACCTGCAGGCCGGGCGCGGAGATGGCGGCCTGGTACCAGATCGACGGCAGCGTCTGCGGCAGGTGCGGGTCGCCCGCCAGCATGGCGCCGTGCCCGTCCACCAGCGGCCCGTTGGCCGCCCAGGCGTTGCTGTCCGGTTCGGTGTGCACGACCCCGGCCGGGAGCCGGCCGATCTGGGTGAGCAGGCTGGCCGCCGCCGCACTGACCGCCGTGGGGGAAGAACGGAAAACGTTTTGCGGCGAGGAGTCAGCGGTGGCCGCGGCGTCCACCGGCGCGACCGAGCTGGCCAGGTCGGGTGCCACCGTGGTCAGGCCCTGACTGCGGTAGGGCCCGGGGTCGAACGGGCTCTGCTGATTGGCGGGCAGCACCGGGAACCAGGCCATGGTGCGGGCGGGGCCCAGCGACTTCTCCAGCAGCGCGTAGTCCAGCGGGGTGGTGGTGAAGTCGAGTTCCTCGGTCAGCACCCCCTGGATGACCAGCGAATCGACCGGCGTCCAGGTGCCCGGGTAGACGCGGGCCAGGGAGAACTCGGCCGGCCAGTTACCGCTGGCCCGCACCTGGGCGATGTCGTCGTTGACCCCCTGGGCGAAGCTCGTCAGGGCCTGCCCGGCCGCGCTGGACCGGGGGGTGGCGGCCCACTCCCGCTGGGCGGTGCGCAGCAGGCCGAGCCGCAGCTCGAACTCGTCCGAGCCGAGCTTGCTGGGGCCGGCCAGCTGGGCCAGGCGGCCCTCGCCCAGGCGTCGCTCGCTGTCCATCTCGGCCAGCCGGTACCGCGCCTGCACGTACCCGAGCGCCAGGTAGGCGTCGTGATCGGTGGCGGCCTGGATGGAGGGGACGCCCTGGGCGGTGAACGATACGTCGACCGGGTGCTGCAGGCCGGACAGGTGCAGCGTTTCGGCGCGGGCGGTCTGGTCGCCCGCGGCCGAGGTCCAGGCGCCCCGGCCGGAGTCGAGGACCGCGCCGAGCGGCGGGATCGTGCCGACGCCGGCCGCCATCACCCACAGCAGCAACCCGGACACGACCAGCGCGAAGGTCACGTTGACGGCGCGGCCGGCGCCGCGCCGCCTCCGGACAATTCGCACCCGCTGACGTTATCCCAGTGGCGGCCGCCGGTCCCGCCACGGGTGGGCCTGCTCGAGCTGGGCCGACAGTGAGATCAGGGTGGCTTCGTCCCCGATGCGGCCGGCCAGCATCACCCCGATCGGCAGCCCGGCTTCGTTCCAGTGCAGCGGCAGGCTGACCGCGGGCTGGCCGGACAGGTTGTAGGCGGCGGTGAACGGGGTGAAGCGCTTCTGCCGCTCGAAGTTCTCGGCCGGGTCGACCTCGGTGAAGTACCCCACCGGGGCCGGCGGCGCGGCCAGCGTCGGGGTCAGGATCGCGTCGTAGGCGTTCATGAAGGCCAGCGCGGGCCGGAGCACGGCCTGCAGGTAGGCCTGGGCGAAGATCAGCTCGCCCGCGTTGATGGCGAACCCCCGTTCACGCATGTAGCGGGTGAACGGCAGCAGCCGGTCCTCGCGGGCCGGGTCGATCGGGGCCAGGGTGGCGTGGGAGTACCAGAGCGTCTCGAAGAACGGCACCACGTCCGCCCCGACCGGGAGCGTCACGTCCTCCACCTCGTGCCCCAACTCGGCCAGCAGCGCGCTGGCCTGCTCGTAGGCGGCCACGCAGTCCGGTTGCACCTCGGCGCCCTCGACCGCCGGGACCAGGGTGCGGCCGATCCGCAGCCGGCCGGGCTCGCGGCGGGTGTGCCCGAGGAATGTCTCTCCGTCGGGCAGCGGTGGCAGCGTGTACATGTCACCCGGGTGGTTGCCGCTCATCACGTCCAGCAGCAGGGCCGCGTCGGCCACGGTGCGGACGATCGGGCCGTTCACCGCCAGGCCGAACAGGTCGGGCACGATCGGGCCGCCGGAGACCCGGCCGCGGGACGGCTTGATGCCGAACAGGCCGCACACGCTGGACGGGATGCGGATCGAGCCGCCACCGTCGCTGCCCTGGGCGGCCGGCGCCAGCCGGGCGGCGACCGCCGCCGCGGCCCCGCCGCTGGACCCGCCGGCCGACCGGGTGAGATCCCAGGGGGTGCGGGCCGGCGGTCCGATCTGGGTCTCGGTGTAACACGGAAGGCCAAATTCGGGGGTGGCAGTCTTGCCGGTGATGACGGCGCCGGCGGCGCGGATCCTGGCCACGATGTAATCGTCATCAGTTGCCACATAGTCCTCATACACAGCGGAACCGAACGTCTGCCGCACACCGGCGACCATGTTCAGGTCCTTGATTGGTATGGGAACGCCGAGTAGCGGCGGAAGAGTGGCATCACGAGGACCGGATAGAGCCTTTTCGGCGGCCCGCGCCTGCTCTTCGGCCAGCTCCGCGGAGACCGTGTAGAACGCCCCTACCTGGGCGTTCAGCTCCTCAATCCGGCGCAGATAATGATTGGCCACTTCTACCGGAGAAAGCTGCCGGTTACGGATGGCATCGGCCAGGTCGATCATCGTAAGCTCATGAATCTGCGGCATGTTACTTGATAGTAGACCGCACACCGGGACACCGGCCGAAAACGTATTCATCCCCCGTCCGGGGCTGGATACACTCCCCACAGCGACACAATTAACTCAACGCGTGACGACTTGCGTTCCGCCTTTGTTCAGTTACTCTGAGACATGTGGAACAGATGACGTGGCGTAAGAAAAGCCACAGGTCATCGGCCCCATCGAACGCGCAGGGGCGCGACGGCGCGCGCCCTCCACATTCGCATGGCGCTGCCGTGCCGCACACCGGCCCGGCCGTCGTGGGGCCGGCCGCCGACCCGCCCGGCACGTCTGGCAGACTCGGCGCGCACGAGGCGTCTGATGAGCCTGATCCGCGTGATCCGCGTGACCGGCCGGATGCGCCCGATCGCCCTGCCGTGCCCACCCCTCGCGACGGGGGCGGCACCCCAGCCGATTCTGCCCCGGAGCACCCCACGTCCAGCACGCCCGCGTCCGGATCGTCCGGCGCCGCCTCAGACGAGCCGGCCAGCCCGGCCGACAGCCACGACAGTGCGCTGCGCGCCGCCCGGCTGAACGCGGCCTTCCAATCGGCGGAAAGGAACGTGTGGCCCGGCACCGAGGACCGGCAGGCTCCTCCGCGGCCGGCCGATCCTCAGCCGGGCCGCGCCGGCCGAGGAGGAGGCACCGGATCAGGCCGGGCTGTCCAGCTTCGGCCCGCTCGGCGCTGGCCCGCAGACCAACCGGCAGATCTGGGAGCCCCGGCGGCTGCACCAGGTGCCGCGACTGCGCCGGGCGCCCCGGCCGGCCCCCTCGCCCGAGGGCACGTCGCAGCCGGGCAGCGGCCCGCAGGACACTGCCCCGCCAGACAGGGCGCCGCAACACAGTGCCCCGCAAGACAGGGCGCCGCAACACAGTGCCCCGCAAGACAGGGCTCCGCAAGACAGGGCGCCGGCGGTTCCCCCGGAGACGCCGCGTCCGGACCCGGGGCCCTTCCGCCGGGACATTCCGGTCAACCGGATGGCGCTGCCGGCCGGCTCGGGCGGTTCGCCGGCCGGCCCGGATGGCACCCGGGACCCGGGCGGGCCGCCACCGGAGCCCGGGCGGCGCAAGCGGCGCGACGGGCGCGAATCGGCCCGGGCCGCCCGGCACCGGCCTGCCCCGCCGCCCTACCTGGCCCGTAACGACTGGGACGGCACCGACCGGAAGGCGGACCGGGCCAAGGTCGGCGACCTGATGGCCGACTCACGGATGCGGATCTGGCGCCGGCGGCTGCTGATCGCGCTGGTGGCCGGCCTGGTCTTCGCGTTCATCTTCACCTGGCGGGCCGGGCTGACCGCGGCCGTGCTGGCCGCCATCGCCGACGTCATCTACCGGTCGCGAACCACCGCATCGATGCCGGCCGGGGTCCGGCTGACCGGCGCCCAGAAGCGGACCCAGCGTCAGCTGGCCCGGATGGAGCGGTCCGGCTACCGGGCGCTGCACTCGCGGCCCATCCCCGGCAGCAAGGAGCAGATCGACCACTTCGTGGTCGGGCCGACCGGCGCCTACGCGATCGACTCGGAGGCCTGGGACAAGCGGCTGCCGATCCGCACCCGCAACGGCCGCCAGTTGTGGCACGGGCCGTTCAGCAAGAAGGACCGGCTGGAGCACGCCCGCTGGGAGGCGTCACAGGCCAGCGAGATGCTGACCGCGGCGCTCGGGCACCCCGTCTACGTGCGGCCGGTGCTGGCCGTCTACGGGCCGGGGGTGCCGTGGAACGTGGCCACGATCCGCGAGGTCGACGTGTTCAGCGGCGACCGGCTGCGCAAGTACCTGCGGCGTAACGCGCTGCTGCGGGACCGGCCCAAGCTCAGCAAGGACGAGATCGAGCAGATCTACACGGCCGCCGCCCGCGTGCTGCCGCTCAACAATGCCGACCAGCACGCTCCGGTAGGCTGAGCGGGACTGCGAACAGGGACTTCCCTGCGTCCTTCAGCTGAACTTCGGAGATGACCGGTCATGCCACCGCTTCGGTCCCGCACTGTCACGCACGGGAGAAACATGGCGGGCGCCCGCGCCCTGCTCCGGGCCACGGGCGTGGCCCGCGAGGACATCGGGCGGCCGATCGTCGCGGTAGCCAACAGCTTCACCGAGTTCGTCCCGGGCCACGTCCACCTGCAGGACGTCGGCCGGGTGGTGTCGGCCGCGGTCAAGGTGGCGGGCGCGGTGCCCCGCGAGTTCAACACGATCGCGGTGGATGACGGCATCGCCATGGGCCACGGCGGCATGCTGTACTCGCTGCCGAGCCGGGAGCTGATCGCCGACTCGGTCGAGTACATGGTCAACGCCCACTGCGCGGACGCGCTGATCTGCATCTCCAACTGCGACAAGATCACCCCCGGCATGCTGATCGCGGCCATGCGGCTGAACATCCCCACGGTGTTCGTGTCCGGCGGGCCGATGGAGGCGGGCAAGCCGCTGGGCGCGGCGGTGACCAACGCGGGTGGCCACAAGCTCGACCTCATCGACCCCATGATCGCCTCGGCCGACCCGTCGGTGTCCGACGCCGAGCTTCTCGACATGGAGGAGTCAGCCTGCCCGACCTGCGGCTCCTGCTCGGGCATGTTCACCGCCAACTCGATGAACTGCCTGACCGAGGCGATCGGCCTGGCCCTGCCGGGCAACGGCACCACGCTGGCCACCCACTCCGCCCGCCGCGAGCTGTTCGAGCGGGCCGGCGCGACCATCGTCGAGGTGGCCCGGCGTTATTACGAGGACGACGACGAGTCGGTGCTGCCACGGGCGGTGGCCAGCCGGGACGCGTTCGAGAACGCGATGGCGCTGGACGTGGCCATGGGCGGGTCGACCAACACGATCCTGCACCTGCTGGCGGCGGCGTACGAGGGCGGCGTGAACTTCGGCCTCAAGGAGATCGACGAGTTGTCCCGGCGGGTGCCGTGCCTGTGCAAGGTGGCCCCCAGCAGCAACTACCACGTGGAAGACGTCCACCGGGCGGGCGGCATCCCGGCCATCCTGGGCGAGCTGGACCGGGCCGGGCTGCTCAACACCAGCGTGCCGACCGTGCACAGCGGCTCGCTCCGGGAGTTCCTGGACGCCTGGGACCTGCGCTCGGACTCGGTCCGCGACGAGGCGGTGGAGCTGTACCACGCGGCCCCGGGCGGGATCCGCACCATCCAGCCGTACTCCCAGTCGGCCCGCTGGGAGGAGCTGGACCTGGACCGCGACGGCGGCTGCATCCGGGATCAGGCCCACGCCTACAGCGCCGATGGCGGCCTGGCCGTGCTGTACGGCAACCTGGCCCCGCAGGGCGCGATCGTCAAGACGGCCGGCGTGCCGGAGGAACTGCACACGTTCCAGGGCCCGGCCCGGGTCTTCGAGAGCCAGGAGGACGCCGTGGACGGCATCCTCGGCGGCACCGTGCAGGCCGGCGACGTGGTGGTCATCCGGTACGAGGGCCCGCGCGGCGGCCCCGGCATGCAGGAGATGCTGTACCCGACCAGCTTCCTCAAGGGCAAGGGCCTCGGCCGGGCCTGCGCGCTGATCACCGACGGCCGGTTCTCCGGTGGCACCTCGGGGTTGTCGATCTGCCACATTGCGCCGGAGGCGGCTCTCGGCGGCACGATCGCGCTGGTCCACGACGGCGACCGGATCACCATCGACATCCCCCGCCGGGACATGACGCTCGAAGTGCCCGACACTGAGCTGACCGCCCGCCGCGAGCAGGTGCTGGCCACGCCGCACGGCTACCGCCCGGCGGACCGGGAACGCCCGGTCAGCGCGGCGCTGCAGGCCTACGCGGCCATGACCACCTCGGCCGCTCAGGGCGCGGCGCGTGACGTCAGCCAGCTGGCCGGCTACACCGAGGACACCCAGGGCCGTTGAGCGGGCAGGATTTCGTCCGCGCGGCCCGCGGGTCCGACGCGGCCGGCGTGGCCAGGATCCAGGTCGAGTGCTGGCGCGGCGACTACACCGGCCTCATCCCGGACGAGGTGCTGGCCGAGCTGACCAGCGAGGAAGCGGCCGGGCGGTGGCAGGAACGCTGGGCCGAGGCCATCGCCAAGCCGCCCACCAGCCGGCACCGGGTGCTGGTCGCCACCGCCACCGAGGCGGGAGCGGCCGGGGCCGGCCTGAGCGAGTGGTGGCCGGGTTCGCGTCGGTGGGGCCGGCCAGCGACGAGGACCGGTGGCCCGCCACCGACGCGGAGCTGTACGAGTTGCACGTCGCCCCCGGCCGGACCGGCCAGGGCCACGGCGGGCGGCTGCTCAACGCGGTGGCGGACACGCTGGCCGAGGACCGCTTCACCCGGGTGTCGACCTGGGTGCTGGAGGCCAACACGGCCACCCGGCAGTTCCTGGAGAGCGCGGGCTGGGCCGCCGACGGCGTCCGCAGCCAGCTGGACATGGGCGTCCGCGTCCCGATCGTGCGGCTGCACACGGCCCTGGAGGTTCCGCCGGAATGAGTTCTCCTGTCAGCACCGCGCATCCCCCGGAGGGGCCGCGGGTGGCCCGGCCACGGGACTGGCTGGCCGGTACCCGGCCGCGGACCCTGCCGGCCGCGGTCGTGCCGGTGTTCATCGGCACCGGGGTGGCGTTCGGCTACGGCAAGTTCTCGCCCTGGCGGGCCGTGCTCGCCCTGGTGGTGGCGCTGGCCCTGCAGATCGGGGTGAACTACGCCAACGACTACAGCGACGGCATCCGCGGCTCCGACGAGCGCCGGGTGGGGCCGACCCGGCTGGTCGCGGCCGGGCTGGCCCGCCCCAAGCAGGTGCTGGCGGCGGCGTTCGCCTGTTTCGGGGTGGCCTGCGTGGCCGGCCTGGTGCTGGCCATCTTCACGTCCTGGTGGCTGATCCTGGTCGGCGCGGCCGCGGTCGCGGCGGCCTGGTTCTACACCGGCGGCTCGCACCCGTACGGGTACCAGGGCCTGGGTGAGGTCGCGGTGTTCGCGTTCTTCGGGATCGCCGCGGTGGCCGGCACCGCCTACGTGCAGTTGGTGCGGTTCACCTGGCTGGAGCTGCTGGCGGCGATCCCGGCCGGGCTGCTGTCCTGCGCGCTGCTGATGATCAACAATCTGCGGGACATCGATTCCGACGCCGAGGTGGGCAAGCGCACGCTGGCCGTGCGGCTGGGCGACCGCCGCAGCCGGGCGGTGTACATCGCCAGCCTGCTGCTGCCGTTCGTAGCCGCGCTGGCCATGACGCCGGCCCGGCCGCTGGCCGCGCTGACGGTGCTGGCGCTGCCGCTGGCCTGGGAGCCGATCAAGGCCGTGCGCTCGGGCGCGTCCGGCCGGGCTCTGCTCTCGGCGCTCGGCCAGACCGGTCGCCTGCAGCTGGCGTTCGGGGCCGCGCTCACCATCGGCCTGGCCGTCCGCTTCTGATCACAGAAAGTAGCCGCTGGCGGCACACCAGTGGTGCGTTTGGTGATCTTGTTGGTGACCTGGAAAAGATAAACGTCACCAAAAAGGCACAGGCATTGAATCGGTTGCCAGTACCTAAATATGGCTAAATAGGACGGCCGGGCTTCCTGCGCGTGCCGGCGTTGCTGCGACTAGTGAGGAATGCGGCAACGTGGCGGAATGAACGGGTTTACGCTGCAGGGTAACGGTGATCAACGAAGTCACAGATATCCGCGGGTAGGCGAATCGGGAGGTCTCATGACGTATCCCCGCAACGCCCAGCCTGTTGGGGCCGGCAGCGGCGGGGCCGACGCAGAGAAGGCTGCCTTCCTGCGGGACTTGCGTGCGCTGCGTGACCGTGCAGGCCTGGGCTCCCGCGACCTCGCGGCGCGGGCTCACTTCCCGGAAGACACGCTCAAGACCGCGGAGGCCGGCCCGGCGCTGCCGAGTCTGCCGGTGCTCCAGGCGTACGTGCGTGGTTGCGGTGCCGCCGAGACGGAATGGGAAGACCGCTGGCGGCGGCTCAACTCGGACAGCGACTCGGGGGGCGGCAGTGAGCTGCCGACCAGGGCGCCGTCCACGTCCCGGCCGCCGGGCCGGATGATGCCGTTCCCCCAGCCGGAGAACGGCCGGAACCCGGCCGAGCAGGACGCGATCGGTTTTGGGCTGGCCCGGGTGGCCCGGGGACTGGCCCCGATCGAGCCGGACCCGGGTCCGACGATCTCACCCGGTATGGGCAGTGGCACCCCCGGCGGCTTCAGCCCCTTCGCAGGCCAAGCTGGCGGGGGCGGCACGGGCGATGCGGGCGGGTCCGGGGACGGCGGCTGGTTCGACCCCGCCCCGAAGCCGTCTTCAGAGCCGTCCGGCCCCTTTGCCTCGCCGGGTCCGTCCGGCCCGTTCGCCTCGCCGGCACCACCCGTGCCGCCCGCCCCGGCCGTACCAGAGGTGAGCCCGGGCGCGCCGACCGTGCAGTACCCGGCGCTGTCGGGGTATCAGGAGCCGGAGACTTCCTATCAGAAGCCTTCGACTTCCTACCCGGGGGCGTACTCGACGCCTTCGTACGACTCGCCGGCCTACGAGGCGCCGGCGTACGAGCGACCGTCCTACGAGCCGCCGGCCTACGAGCCACCGGAGATGTTCCGCACGCCAGCCCCCGAGCCGCCCAGCCCGCCGTCGCCCGTTGCGCCGGGGCCCACGGGGATGGCACCCGGACCCACCGGGGCGACACCGGCACCGTCGGGCCTGCCGACGAGGCCGGCGGGCCCGACGTCAGGCTCTGCAGCCACCCCTGTCACTTCGGGCGCAGCGGCCCTTTCAGCCTCTCCGGGACCGCTGGCCGCCTCGGCTCCGGGAGCCACGGCGGGCTCGACAGGCTCGGCGGGGTCGGCCACGGCGCATGCCGCCCCGGCCCCGCGTCAGCGGCGTATCGGCACCGGGGTCATCGCCGCGGTGGTCGCGGTCATCATCATCGCCGCCGTGCTCTGGCTGGTATTCCTGCACTGATCAGGCTCGATGCCGTGGCACCGGGCAGACGGGCGCCACGGCATCGGCCCGGTGCTACGGGACCGGCCTGTCGGGCCACACCGGGTCGCCGTCGGCGATCGCGGGCTTGCCGTTCAGGGCGGTGGAGCCACCGTTCAGCGCGTCGGGCGCGTCGACGGCTGGCAGTGCGTCGGCGGCTGGCAATGCCTCGCCGGGCAGCGCCTCGGCCACGGGCAGCGCCTCGGCGGCTTCGTCCCGGGACGGAGCCGGTGGCGGCAGGGCCGCTTCGCGGGGCGTGGGCGTGCTCCGGTCCTCGTTCTCGTCACGGCCGAACGCCGAGGAGATCGACTTGAGCGCGGACGTCACCTCGCTGGGGATGACCCACATCGTGCTGCCCTGGCCCTGGGCCAGCTGGGGCAGCGTCTGCAGGTACTGCCAGGCCAGCAGCTTGGGATCCGCGTCGTTGCGGTGCACGGCCTGGAACACCGTGCCGATGGCCTGGGCCTGGCCCTCGGCCTTGAGGATGCTGCTCTGCTTCTCGCCCTCGGCCCGGAGGATGTTGCTCTGCTTCTCCCCCTCGGCGGTGAGGATCTTGGACTGCTTGAGGCCCTCGGCAGTGAGGACGGCGGCGCGCTTCTCCCGCTCGGCCCGCATCTGCTTCTCCATCGCGTCGACCACGCTCTTGGGCGGGTCGATGGCCTTGATCTCGACCCGGGCGACCCGGATGCCCCACTTGCCCGAGGCCTCGTCCAGCACGCCCCGCAGCATGTTGTTGATCTTGTCGCGCGAGGTCAGCGACTCCTCCAGGTCCATCGAGCCGACGACGCTGCGCAGCATGGTCGCGGTGAGCTGCTCGATGGCCTGGATGTAGTTGACGATCTCGTAGTCCGCCGCCCGCGGGTCCGTGACCTGGAAGAACAGCACCGTGTCGATGAGCACGACCAGGTTGTCCTCGGTGATCACGGGCGCGCCCTTGAACGAGACCACCTGCTCGCGCAGGTCGATCGACGCCTTCACCCGGTCCACGAACGGGATGATGAAGTTCATCCCCGGCTCCAGCGTCTTGCGGTAGCGGCCGAACCGTTCGACGTTACGGGCGCGGGCCTGGGGCACCACCCGCACCGAGCGGACCACCACCAGGATCAGCAGGATGGCGACGACGACTCCGATCAGAAGTTCCGCGAGGCCCATGATCACTCCCGTGGGTAGATGAGGGCGGTCGCGCCCTCGATCTGGATGACGTCGACGGTGGCCCCCACAGGGATCACGAGGGTCTCGTCATAGGAGCGGGATGACCACTCCTCGCCGCCGATGCGGATCCGGCCGCCGTGCCGGTCGGTCTCGTGCAGGACCAGGGCCGTCCGGCCGACCAGGGCGGCAGTGCCGGTGCGGAGAACCGGCGGCTGCCTGAGGTGACGTTTGGCGATGGGCCGGACGACGCCGAGCCCGGCCGCGGAAACACCGATGAACGTGAGGATCTGGATCGGCACCGGCAGCCCCACGGCTCCGGTCACGGCCGCGGCGACCGCCGCCACCGCGATCAGGCCGAGCGTCAGCGTGACGGTCATCAGCTCGGCGGCACCGAGCACGACCGCCAAGATCAGCCAGATGATGAGAGCCACCATGGCCGCTCCGTGTGGTCTCGCAACCGGCGGCCGCGGCGCCGAGCAGGCACCGCCGCCTCAGCCCGAACGTGACGTTCGTTCCTCAATTGGAGGATAACTCCCCCAGCGACGTGTCGCGCTTGTTACGCTGCGCACACTAATGATTGCCCGATCCACGCTCGCCGGCCCCGGTCCCGAAATCGGGCAAAAGGTACAATCTGCTTTCTGCTCCGAATGGACAATCCACCCGCTCTAGACTTTTCCGAATGTAATGCCGCGCGGAGCGGGCGCGTCTGACCGGAGTCTTCAGGAGGTGCCCGGGTGGAACGTGGTGACGCCGCACCCGACCGTCACAGGTACGGAGTCGACGGCCGTCCCGCGCCCGAGGGCGTCCCCCTCCGCGCCGAGTGGCCCGATCCCGGCTGGTCAGACACCGAGTGGGCGGAGGCCGAGTGGATGGGCCCACGGTCCGGACGGGCTCGCCCGTCCCGGCCCGGCCCGGGTCACCGGCCGGCACCGCCGGAGGGCTATCCGGCGCCGCCGGAGGGCTACCAGGTCGCTCCCGAGGGCTATCCGGGCCCGTACGACGGCGCGGCCCCTGACCCCCGGGCTGAGCGGCCGCGGGCCTACCCCGGTGCCCGGTACCAGGCCGGGCGGCGCATCCCGCCGACCGTGCAGCGTGGCCCCGGCCCGGGCGGCGCTCGCCCCGGACCAGGTGGTGGCCGCCCCGGACCAGGTAATGACCGCCTCGGTCCGGGTACTGGCCGCCCCGGTCCGGACGGAACGGGCGTCCCGCCGAGGGCGGGCGTTCCTCATGGCGTGGGCGCTCCCCATGGCGTAGGCGCCCCCAACCGCGTCGGTGGCCGCCGGCGCGCCAACGGCCCCGGAGTGCCGGGATCCCCGGTGCCCGGGCGGCCCGCGGGTCCCGGCGGGCCCGCAGGTCCTGGTGGGCCCGGTAGTCCCCGCGGTACCGGCGTACCGCCTGGGCGCGGGCGCGGTCCGGCCGGGCCGTACCCGGGCGGCGAGTACCGCCCGGGCGCCGGCCCTCACCCCGGCCCCCGGCCGGCGGCGCCCGGCCGCCCGGCCCCGCCGCTCCGGGAGGGCCACCGGCCTGGCCCGTATCCAGCCGACGGCCGCCCGGCGCCTCAGTACCCGGCGGGCCAGTACCAGCCGGGGCCGTTGCCCGGGCAGCGGTATCCGGCTGAGCAGTACCCGGGTGAGCCATACCCGGGTGAGCCATACCCGTCAGGCCAGTACGCGCCCCGGCCCTATCGGCCCGGCAGGCATCCGGCCGGTTACGGCGACGGCGGCTACGCCGATCCGGGCTACGAAGGTCCGGGCTACCCGGAACCTGCTTACGCGGACACCGGTTATCCGGACGATCGCCACCCGGGTGAGGGCTATCCGGGCCAGGGCTACCCGGAGGGCCAGGGCTATCCGGGTCAGGGCTTTGCGGAGGGCCGGTATCAGGGCCGCGGTTACCCGGAGGGCCAGTTCACGGCGGACGGGTACCAGGACCACGGCTACGTGGACGGCGCCTACCGGGACGGCGCCTACGCTCCCCCACCCGGCGACGGCTATCCGCAGCAGACCCCGCCACCGCCCGCCTATCGCGGTGACCGGTACCCGGCGGACGGTTCCTACCCCGGCGGGTACCCGGATACCGCTTACGCGGACGGAGCTGGTCAGGCCCACTACGCCGGCGGCTACGCGGGCGGCCCGGTCCCGGGCGCTGGGGGCGAGTGGCTGGCCGGACCCGGCGTTCCTGGCGGGCCCGGGCCGCACCGACCGGGGTCAAGGCCTTACGGGCCCGACGATCATGAGCCATCGGGACCCACCCGACGGCGCGGGCCCGCGCGACGCCCGGAGCGCCCGGTGCTGCAGGGGCAGGCCATGCCCGCCGAGGCACCGGCCCGGCCCGCCGAGCCGGCCGAGGCACCGGCCCGGCCCGCCGAGCCGGCCGAGGCACCGGCGGCAGCCGCACCGAAGCGCACCGCGCGGCGAGGCCCCGGGCTCGACCAGCCGGTCAAGCCGGGCGCGGCCCTGGCCCTGCGCAACGAGCCCGCCCCCAAGCCCCGCAGCAGGGCCCCGCAGGAGCAGTTGGAGGAGTTCGCGAAGGACCTGCGGGCACTGCGGACCAAGGCCGGACTGGGCTATCCCGAGATGGCCGAGCTGTCGCACTACACGATGAAGACCCTGGCCTCGGCGGCGGGCGGGCTGAACCTGCCGACCCTGCCGGTGACCATGGCCTACGTGCGCGCCTGCGAAGGCACCGTGGCCGACTGGGAGGACCGTTGGCATCGGCTGGCCGACGCCATGAATTCGGACGGCACCCGGGCCGACGCGACCGCCCGCGACCGCCGGGATTCCCCTGACCGCCCCGACGCAAGGGGTACAAGGGACGCAAGGGGCGGGGCGGATGCGCGTGACGGCCGGGACGTGAGTGCCGCTCGTGACGGGCAGGACTCAGGTGCCGCGCGGGGTGCTCGGGACGAACATGACTCGCGGGGCCGGCGTCGTGGGAGGGACGGACGCGGCGTTCGTGAGGGTGGAGGCGCCGAGACGCCGAGCCCGGGGGACGACCGGGGCGCAGCGGACCAGCGAGGCGCCAGCGACGTATGGAACTCGCACGAGCACGCCTCCCGAGACGGCCGGGACTCGCGCGACGGCCGAGGCACCAGTGATCGGCGGGACTCGCGGGACGAGCGAGACTCCCGTAGTAGCCGGGACTCGCGAGATGAACAGGACTCTCGTGGTAGCCGGGACTCGCGGGACGGACGGGATTCCCGTGATAGTCGGGGTGGCCGAGGAGCGGCGTGGCCGTCGCAGGTGGCCTCACCGCCATCGGCGCCGGGCGGGGGGCCGGAGCGGGCCGCGAGTGAGCAACCGCCGGCCGGGTCCGACCAGGTGTACGTGATCACGTCGGCGGCGCCGCGGCGACCGCACCGCTGACGGGTTAGCGCCTAAGCTGCCGGCGTGGAGGTCACCTCGCTCGGGTACCGGACCGACCTGATGGTCCGGCGGATGGAAGGCAGCGAGGTCACCGACTACGCCGACCACATGGTGGTGCGCAGCCCGGGGCATCCCGGCTTCTGGTGGGGCAACTTCATCCTGCTGCCGACGGCGCCGCAGCCGCGGGAGGCGGCGGGCTGGCTGGCCCGGTTCGCCGAGGCGCTGCCGGAGGTCCAGCACGTTGCGATCGGGGTGGACGACGGCGATCCGCGAGCGGCCGAGCGGTCGGGGTTGCCCGAGGCGGGTCTGCGGCTCGAGCGGAGCACGGTCCTGACCGCCGCCAGCGTGCACGAGCCGCCGCACGTCAACCGGGCGGTGGAGTACCGCCCGCTGGCGGGCGACGCGGACTGGCAGCAGTCGCTGGACCTGCGGCTCACGTCCGACGACAGCGCCGGCGCCGCGACCAGGGAATTCGACGAACAACGGACCGCCGACGCCCGGCGGGCGAGCGAGAACGGCCACGGCGCCTGGTTCGGGGCGTTCGCGGGCGGGCGATTGGCCGCGCAGCTGGGGATCTTCTCCGACGGCGGCGGACTGGCCCGCTATCAGAACGTGGAGACCGGCCCGGACTGGCGCCGGCGGGGACTGGCGGGCACGCTGGTCTGGCAGGCCGGCCAGTGGGCGCTGACCCGCCTGGCCGCGCGGACCCTGGTCATCGTGGCGGACCCGGCGGCCGAGGCGATCCGGGTCTACCGTTCGGTCGGGTTCCGCGACACCGAGACCCAGATCGCCTTTCAGCGCCCGCCGTACGCGGTGGGGTGAGGGGGCGGTCGGGGCGCGGGTGACTGGTGTGGCGGGTGTGGCCAGTGGGAAGCGGGTCTGGGGTTACAGGTCGGCGGTGCCGCGCAGGCAGGTGATGGTGCCGCCGCCGACCCAGATGGTGCCCTGGTCGTCGCGCGAAATGTGCACGCGGCCGCGGCGGCCCATGACGGTGCCCTGGCTGGCCACGTAGGGGGCGGTGGCGCGGCCCGAGTCGAGCAGCCAGCCCGCCAGCGAGGCGTTCAGGCTGCCGGTCACCGGGTCCTCGCCGAAGCCGCCCAGCGCAGGAGTGAACGCCCGGACCTCGAACGCTTCCGGTGAGCCGGGCGGGTAGGGGCCGGCCACCCCGATGTCGAGGTCGGAGACGCCCGGGCTGACCGCCAGCACCGCGTCCGCGCTGGCCAGCAAGACTGCCACCCAGCCGGGGCCGTTGTCGACCCACTGGGCGTCCACCACCGCGGAGCGTTCAATGCCGAGTACGTCGACCAGGTGGGCCAGGGTCTGCTCGTCGACCGGGCCGGAGCGGAGCAGCGGCGGAGCCGCGAACGCCAGCGTGCCGCCGTCGCGGCGCAACTCGATCAGGCCGGCCTCGCACTCCTGGACCACGGTGTCACCCCGGTGCGGGGTGCCGCCGTGGGTCAGCCAGGCGTGGCAGGTCCCCAGCGTCGGGTGGCCGGCGAACGGGAGCTCCTGGCTGGGGGTGAAGATCCGCACCCGGTAGTCGGCCCCGGCCGCCTGCGGCGGCAGGACGAACGTGGTCTCGGACAGGTTCGTCCACCGCGCGAACCGCTGCATGTCGTCGGTGTCGAGACCCTTGGCGTCGACCACGACGGCGACGGGGTTGCCCAGGTAGGGCTCCTCGGTGAACACATCAACCTGGCAGAAGGGGCGCTCCATACCCCGAGTCTGGCACGCGCGGCAGCCGCGCAGAAACGGGATTTCGTGACGACGTTTTCAAAATAAAAAACAGTTGGCGCGCGGGCGGGTAGCGGCCCTACGGTCGGCACATGGCATCGATGATGTGCATGGCCCGTGTCCGCGGCCTCACGGTCGCGGCGAGCGTGGGGATGGCACCGGCTCGCTGACGAGTGGGCGGCGCGGGTGGTCGGTGCCGCCGGGATCCGGCCGGGCGAGCTCGTGCTGGACATCGGGGCCGGCGAGGGTGCGCTGACGCGGCTGCTGGTGACGGCCGGCGCTCGCGTGGTGGCGGTCGAACCGCATCCCGGCCGGGCGGCCGCGCTGCGACGGCGATTCCGGGACGCGGACGTCACGGTCGTGGAGTGCGAGGTGGCGTCGCTGCCGCTCCCCCGCCGTCCGTTCCGGGTGGTGGCGAGCCCGCCGTACGCGATCTCGAGCCCGTTGCTGCGCCTGCTGCTGGCGCCCGGTTCCCGGCTGGTCGCCGCCGACCTGGTGCTGCAGCGGGCCGTGGTTCAGCGTTATCTGGACCGGGGGGTGCCGGGCGGCCGGCGGTTCGGCCGGCGGTTCGAGCTGGGGCTGGGGCAGACGGTGCCGCGGCGGGCGTTCCGGCCGCCGCCGCGCGTCGATTCGGCGGTGCTGGTGGTCCGGCGCTCTGGGTGGCGCGCTGGCATGGGAGAATGAGCCCCGTGGTGGTGCCGGCCGACAACCATGTCCATTCCGAGTGGTCCTACGACACCACTGACCAGGCGTCGATGACCGGGGCCTGCGAGCGCGCCCTCGACGTGGGCGTGCCCGCGATCGCGTTCACCGAGCACCTCGATTTCACTCGCTGGGGGCCGGGCGACCCCGGGCAGAGCCGGGGCCTGGAGCCGCGGCACCGCAGCCGGATCGCGACGCTGGACGTCACCGGCTACCTGGCGGCGGTCGAGGAGTGCCGGCAACGGTTCCCTGACCTGCGCATCCTGTCCGGCGTGGAGACCGGCGAGCCGCACCTGTTCGCGGCCAGCGCCGAGGCGGTGGTCGGCCGCCATCGGTTCGACCGCGTCCTCGGCTCGCTGCACGCGGTGCCGGTAAGGGGGCGGCTGGCCGGGCTGTCGGCGATGTTCGGGATGTTCGGCCCGGACGAGGTGCTGAGGCGGTACTTCGCCGAGTTGCTGCGGCTGGTCCAGGGCAGCGACCTGTTCCAGGTGCTGGCGCACCTGGACTTCCCGCGCCGCTACTGGCCCCCGAGCGCCGGCCGGTACCAGGAGAAAGAGTTCGAGGAGGAGTACCGCGCGGTGCTGCGGGCGCTGGCCGAATCGGACCGCGCGCTGGAGGTCAACACCAAGAGCCCGCTGGTCTCGGTCGAGTTGCTGGGCTGGTGGCGGGACGAGGGCGGCCGGGCGGTGTCGTTCGGCAGTGACGCGCATCAGGACTGGCGGGTCGGCGACCGGTTCGACGTCGCGGTCGACGTCGCGGAGGCGGCCGGGTTCCGCCCGGGCCGGGACCGGTACGACTTCTGGCGCCGGTGAGGTCGGATATGAGTATGAAAGTACGGATTGGCGTTGCGCTCGGGCCCTACGGCGACGCGGCCCGCTTCTCGGAGTCGGCCGACCGGCTCGAGGAGATGGGCGTCGACTCGCTGTGGCTGCCGGAGCTGGTGTTCGGGTCGCTGGTCGATCCGTTCGTGGGGATGGCGCACGCACTGGCCAGGACGTCCCAGCTTAAGGTCGGCACCGGGATCGCGATCCTGCCCGGGCGGCACCCGGTGCTGGTGGCCAAACAGCTCGCCAGCCTGGCGGCGCTGGCGCCCCGCCGGGTGCTGCCGGTGTTCGGGCTGCAGCCCGCCCGCGCCGAGGAACGGGCCATGTTCCCGGTGCCGTCCGGGCGGCGGGGCGCCGTGTTCGACGAGTCGCTGGAGCTGATGCGGCTGCTGCTGCGGGAGGAAAAGGTCTCGTTCACCGGGCAGTACTTCACGGTCGAGGAGGCCAGCATCGGGCCGCTGCCGGTCAAGCCCCTCGACATCTGGACCGCGGGCAGCGCGCCGGGGGCGTTGCGGCGCACCGGCCGGCTGGCTGACGGGTGGCTGGGCAGTTTCCTCACCCCGGCGGAAGCCGGAGCGGCGCGGGAGACCATCCAGGCGGCGGCCGCCGACGCGGGGCGGGAGATCGAGGAGGACCACTTCGGGCTCAGCCTGGCGGTGGTGACGGGAGCTGGCGGCTCGGGTGGCTCGGGCGGCTCGGGTGGTTCGGGCGGCTCGGGTGGTTCGGGCGGGGCGGCGCCGGAGATTCCGGCGGCGCTGATCAAGTCGGTGCGAGCGCGGCGGCCGGACGTCGATCCGGCCTCGTTGTTCGGCATGGGGTGGGCGGACACGAGGGACAAGATCGAGCGGTACGTGGCGGCGGGGCTCAGTAAGTTCGTGGTCCGGCCGGCCGGGGACGTCGCGACTGCGTCGGGGCTGGATGAGTTTCTGGAGCGGTTCGCTACCGAGCTGTTGCCCCTGCAGAACTGAGGCTTCTGGGGCCTCCGTGAGCGCGTGAGGCTGGCGGGGCGCGTGGGGTCCGGGAGTCGCGGTCGCGTCATGATCCATTGCTCGGTTGCGTTTTCAGTGAATAGCGCTGAGAACGTAACCCGGCGATGGATCTTGAAACTCCTGTGACTGGAGCGCTGGGTGGGCTGGGTTACGCGGGTGCGGGCGTGGGTCAGCTGCGCATGATGTTGCCGAGGATGCCGCCGACGGTGCCTGCGGCGGCGCCGGTGGCGGCCGAGTCACCGGAGACCTGCGTGGCTACGTAGGGGGCGAGGGCATGGGCCAGGTTGGGCAGCGGCATGGACTGGAGCCAGATCTGACCCGGGCCGGTCAGCGCGACCAGGTGGAAGCCGTCCTGGCCGAACAGCAGGTTGGTGATGCCGGGGACCCGGGTGATCTGGAACTGCACGCTGGCCTCGAACATCCCGACGTGGCCAGGGTGGACCATCAGGGTCTGTCCGGCGTTGAGGGTGTAGTGCACGAGTTCGCCGGACAGCTCGATCCAGGCGCGGCCCTCGCCGTCCAGACGCTGCAGCATGAATCCGTCGCCACCCCAGAGGCCGCCGCGGAAAGACTGCTGGAGGGCGATGCTCGGGGTGATGCCGGCGGTCCCGCACAACCAGCCGTGGCGGTGCACCAGGTAGGAGTGGCCGGGGGTGACGTCGACGTGGACGATGTGGCCGGGGATCTTGGCCGCGAACGCGATCATGCCGGGGTTATCCATGGCCTCGTAGCGGGTCACGAAGATCCCGCCGCCGCCCATCACGCGCTTGAAGCCCTGCATGAAGCCGCCGCCGGTGGTCTGCGACATCTGCATGTTGGCCGTCATCCAGGACAGCTCGCCGTGGGTGGAGATGAGCTGCTCCCCGGGCTGCACGGTGACTTCCAGCACCGGCATCGTGGTGCCTTTGATTTCCGCCTGCATGACCGCTCCTTCGGTGCGGGCGCCGTTCCCTTCGCCCTTGCGAGTGCAAACTACTACTGCGACCGGGGCCAAGCCAGAATGGCCGCCGATACCAGAGCAAAGCTGGAGCCAACCTTCAGTTTGGGGCGGAGTGGGGGTGCGCGGCTTGGCGGGGTGGGGTGCGCGGGGGGATTGACGATGTCTGATTTCCGCTAGCTTGGGGGGAGGGGCACTGGCAGGGTGGAGACGTGGACGACGAACAGCGGTATCGGGCGGCGGCCAGCAAGGACGCGCGCTTCGACGGGGTGTTCTTCATCGGGGTGACGTCCACCGGGATCTACTGCCGGCCCAGCTGCCCGGCGATCATGCCGAAGCGGGCCAACATGCGCTTCTACCGGAGCGCGGCGGCGGCCCAGGAGGCCGGGTTCCGGGCCTGCAAGCGGTGCCGGCCGGACGCCTCGCCGGGGTCGCCGGAGTGGAACATCCGGGCCGACGTGGCCGCCCGGGCGATGCGGCTGATCGCGGACGGGGCGGTGGACCGGGACGGCGTGACCGGGCTGGCCGAACGGCTGGGCTACAGCGAGCGGCAGGTCAACCGGGCAGTGACGGCGGAGCTGGGGGCCGGCCCGCTGGCGCTGGCGCGGGCCCAGCGGGCGCAGACCGCACGGTTGCTGACCGAGACGACCACGCTGCCGCTGTCTGAGATCGCGTTCGCGGCCGGGTTCGCGAGCATCCGGCAGTTCAACGCGACGATGCGCGAGGTGTTCGCGCTCACCCCCAGCGAGCTGCGGGAACGGGCCGCGCGGGGCCGGCCAGGGGAGCTGCCCGGGCCGGGCACGATCCGGCTGCGGCTGGCCTACCGGCCGCCGATCGACCTGGAGCGGTTGCTCCGGTTCCTGGCCGCCCGGGCCATCCCCGGGGTGGAGGACGTCACCGATGGCTGTTACCGCCGGACGCTGACGCTGCCCAACGGGGTTGGACTGGTCGCGCTGCGGGCTGGGACTGACGGGGCTGGTGGGGCGCGTGGGGCTGGTGGGGCGCGTGGTGGCGCTGGGGCGGCGTTTGTTGAGTGTGAGCTGCAGCTGGAGGACCTGAAGGACCTGGCGCCGGCGGTGCAGCGGTGCCGGCGGCTGCTGGACCTGGACGCCGATCCGGACACCGTGGCGGGCTTCCTGGCGGGCAGCGAGCTGCTGCGGCCGCTGGTCCGGGCCTGCCCCGGGCGGCGGGTGCCGGGGCACGTGGACGGCGCCGAGCTGGCGCTGCGGGCGGTGCTCGGCCAGCAGGTGTCGGTGGCGGCCGCCCGGCGGCTGGGCGCCCGGCTGACCGACGTCTACGGCAAGCCGGTGGGTCACCTGCCGGGCAGCCCGGTGGCGGCGCTGACGCACTGTTTCCCGGACCCGGACACGATCGGGGCCGCCGACCCCGATTCGCTGCCGATGCCGCGGGCCCGGGCGCGGGCGCTGGTCGGGCTGGCCGCGGCGCTCGCGTCGGGCGACGTCAGCCTGGACCCGGGCGCGGACCGGGACGAGGCCGAACGGCGGTTGCTGGCGCTGCCGGGGATCGGCCCGTGGACGACCGGCTACATCCGGATGCGGGCGCTGTCCGACCCCGACGCGTTCATGCCGGCGGACGTCGGCGTACGGCACGGCCTGGCTGCGCTGGGCGCACCGTCGCAGCCCGAGGCGGCCGCCCGCCAGGCCGAGAGCTGGCGGCCGTGGCGGTCCTACGCACTGCAGCACCTGTGGGCCCAGCTCGAAAAGGCCCAGCTCGAAAAGGCCTAGCCGGAGAAGGAGACGTCATGAGCGATCCGTTCGTCCCACCGGACGCCGACGCGCAGCACTACTACACCCAGGTCGGCTCCCCTATCGGGCAGCTGCTCCTGATCGGCCGGGCCGACGCCCTGACCGGGCTTTACATGCTGGGCGGACCGCACGGCAGCAACGTCGAGGTGCCGCCGGGGGCACGCCGCGACGAGGCCGTCTTCGCGACGGTGGCGGGGCAGCTGGAGGCCTACTTCGAGGACGGGCTGACCGAGTTCGACGTGCCGCTCTCCCCCACCGGGTCGCCGTTCCAGCTGGAGGTGTGGGCCGAGCTGACCCGCATCCCCTACGGCACCACGATCAGCTACGGCGAGCTGGCCAGGCGGATCGGCAAGCCGCTGTCATCGTCGCGGGCGGTCGGCGCGGCCAACGGCCAGAACCCGATCTCGGTCATCGTGCCCTGCCACCGGGTCATCGGCGCCGACGGCAGCCTGACCGGCTACGGCGGCGGGCTGGACCGCAAGGAGACGTTGCTGCGGCTGGAGGAGGCCCCGGCCATGATTGCCCTGGACGCCACCCTCTGGTAACCCGCCAGCGGCCGCACCGGCTCTAAACTGGGGCTCCATGGCGCTGATGGACGAACGGGACTGGTACGCCTCGCTGGCCACGATGTACGGGTCGGCGGCGGCGCTGATCGCCGACAGCGACGGCCCGTCACCCCGCTTCCTGCTGGTCAAGCCGAACTACCGGGATCACTGGTCGCTGCCGGGCGGCATCCTCGAGCACGGTGAGCCGCCGCACGTGGGCTGTTTCCGCGAGGTCGAGGAAGAGCTGGGCCTGTCCCGGGCCGTCGGGCGGCTGCTGGTCGCGGGCTGGACCGCTCCCGAGGGACCGCGGCCCCGGCCGATCGTCAGCTACATCTTCGACGGCGGCGTGCTGACCGACCCCAGCACGATCCGGCTGCAGAAAGAAGAGCTGGACGAGTGGCGGTTCGTGGCGCCCGCCGATTTCGGCGCCTACCTGCCGTCGTTCATGGCCGACCGGGTCCTGGCGGCGGCGACCGCCTGGTCGACCGGGACCGCGGTCTACCTGCCGGCCGAGAACCCCGTCGGCGACTACCCCAACGAGTGACGTTTGACCTGGTCTTTAACGGTCCCGGTGCCGCCCGCCGATCGTGACCGTATCCAGAAGTTCTGCAGGAGATCGATACCGGGCGCGGCTAGCGTCATGGGTACGGGGCTCAACACATTCGGGGCGACACCTACCTATGACCACACTCCATGCTGAGCTGTGCCTGCAGGCCAGCTCGCGGGCGACCTTTGCCCGGCTGGCCCGGGACTGGCTGATCGGGGGCCGTTCCCGGCTGTTCGCGGAACTGGACCGGGTGCTGAGCACGGCCGGGCCGGCCGCGGAAGCACCCGAAGACGACGCGCCGTGGGGGCGGCCGGGCGGCGTCTGGGCCCGGCTGCTGGTCCGCCAGCAGCCGCAGGCCGTCGGCGGGGTCAGCACGCCCTACTCCCAGCGGGCCTGGCGGCGCACGCTGGACGGGCTCGAACGCAGCCACCCGTTCCTGGTCCGGCTGGAGATGACGCCGCTCGGCCCGGACGGCCACCCGGTGGCGGCCGAGCCGGCCGTGCTGTCGGTGCAGCGCAGCCAGCATGACCCGCGCTGGGCCCGGTTCGAGGCGCAGGCCCCGGCTGACCTGGCCGGGCGGCCGGGCGCGGCGGCGGCCGACGGGCCGCTGGCCTGGATGGACTTCCTGCGGGAGCAGGCCGTCGCCGTGGGCGCGGACTACGGGCACGTCAGCGACGACGCGACCAGCTCTGGGACCGCGCTGGAGCGGGCCGTGCGCGGGGCCGCCGCCGAGCCGCCGGGCATCCCTCGCTGCCGGGAGGTGCTGCGCGGGTACTCCTGGGTGACGATCGTGGCCCGCCCGCTGGTGGCCCGGCTCGGCGGGGCCGCGGCGCTGGCCGCGTCCGGCTGTTTCAGCGAGGTCAGCCCGCTGCCGGGCGGGCCGGTGCTGGTGCGGGCCACGCCGGCGCTGGAGGACTACCGCGGATCGGCCGTGCGCCGGGCGTTCGGCGTGCTGGCGCCGGTGCTGCTGCCCGGCCGGCCGGATGCGGAGGCGGTCTCGGGGAGCCCGGTCCGGCTGGTCCTGGATGCTGACGCGAGCCGGGCGCCCTCGTAGAATTCCCGGTTGTGTCGGACAGCTCGCCGTGGCGCATCAGCTGGTCGGAACCGGCGCTGCTGCGGGCCGTCCGGGCCACGCTGGTGGTGCCCGGGCTGTTCGCGCTGACGTTCAAGGTCATCGGCGACCAGCAGATGACCCTGTTCGCCACGTTCGGCGGGTTCGCCACGCTGCTGTTCGCCAACTTCGGCGGCACCCGGCGCGACAAGCTCACCGCCCACCTGGGGCTGGCCGTGGCCGGCAGTCTCGCGCTGATCATCGGGACGCTGGTCAGCGGGATCACCTGGCTGGCGGCGCTGGTCACGATCCCGGTCGCGTTCGCCATCTTCTTCGCCGGGGTGATCGGCCCGAACGCGGCGGGCGGAGTGAACGGCGCGCTGCTCGGTTACGTGCTGCCGGTGGCCTCGGCGGGCGGCGCCGCCACGATCGGCCCCCGGCTGGCGGGCTGGTGACTGGCCTCGGTGGTCGGCACCGCGGCGGTGCTGCTGCTGTCGCCCAAGAGCCCCGGCGACCGGCTGCGAGCCACCCCGGCCGACCTGGACGCGATCCTGGCGGCCCGGCAGGCGCTGCTGGACACGTTCGCCGCCACCCCCTACCGGCCGACCGGGCTGGCCACCGCCGACCAGGCCATGGCCAACGTGGTGCAGGCGCTGGAGTGGTCGGCGTCGCTGGTCGGTGAGGTCATCAAGGGCCACAGCGACCTCAGCCACGCGGCCCCGGCCGACCGGGACCTGCTGAGCACGGCGGCCGGCACGTTCGACACCACCGCCGCGCTGCTGTCCGGCCAGGACGCGCGGCCCGACTTCGCCCGGCTGCGAGCGGCCCGGGAGGCCAGCAACGCCCCACCAGCATCAGCTCACCGGCGAACCGGAGGCGGTGCGGGTGGCGGCCGGCCAGGCGTTCTACGCCCAGATCATCGCGGTGGCCGCCCGCAGCGCCGTCGCCGACGCGCCCTCGGCTGTGTGGTCAGCCTGGTCATCGGGGTGCTGTTCTGGCCGCGGGGGCGGCCGCGGTGGTCGGCGACGACCTGGCCGACGCCTTCCGCCGGGGCGCCGCCTACCTGGAGCAGGCGGCGGTGGCCACCCCGGCCGCCTTCCCGCCGCTCGCCCCGGTCGAGCTGGCCGGCCCGGCCGCCGCGAACGGGCGTCCGGGCCCGGGCCAGCCGGTCGCGGTGGCGGCCGAACAGGACGTGGCCGTCGCCGAGAAGCTGCTCGCGGCCAGCGCGGAGAGCCTGGTGACGCCGGCCGGCCCCACAGCCCCCAGGCCGGGGACGCGGCTGCTGTGGGTCCACGAGCACCTGAAGAACCTCAGCGAGAAGACCCACACGATCAGCGGGCCGGCGGTCCGGGTGGCCGAGCTGCGGCGCACCCCCTGGTGGCGGTGAGCCCGGCGCCGGTCAGCCGGTCTGCCAGTAGACGTTGTAGTGCTCGTGCTGGGTGCGGGCGATCGGGCGCAGGGTGACGTCCCGCCCGTCGGCCCGCGCGGTCCAGCCGAGGTCCGCGCCCGCGGCCCGGGTGAGCGAGCCGGAGGCCAGCCGGGGCATGGCGGTGCCGGCGTCGGTGCCGTAGCCGCCGGCCAGCACGATCGGGCCGTAGCGGGCCGCCTGTACGGCCGGCCGGTCGGGGGTGGCCGCCAGGTCCAGCCGCATCGGCAGCGTGACGTCGAGGACGTCACCGCTCTGCCAGACCCGGTCGACCGCCAGCCAGCCGCCCGCCCGGGTGCTGACCGGCAGCGGCTGCCCGTTCAGCCGGGCCTGCGGTGGCCCGGCCGTCCAGCCGGGCACCCGCACCCGCAACGTCATCCGGGCCAGGCCGCTGACCACCTCGATCCGGGTCTGCGGCTGGTCCGGGAAGGCGGTGCTCTGGCGCAGCCGGATCTGCCGGTCGGTGCACGTCACCTCGGACGGCACGAACAGGTTGACGTAGATGCCAGCGTCGTCACGCGAGTAGATCGTGTCGGCGAACTTGGCCTGGGTCTCCATCCCGGTGGCGGTGTCGCAGGTGAACGTGTCGTAGTTGGTGGCGTAGACGTCCGGGTCGCCGCCCGGGAAGTAGTTCAGCGGCTGCTGCTTGAACGAGCCGGGTGACAGGCCGGTGTAGTAGATGTTGAAGCCGTGCGGTGAGTCCGGGTCCTGCTCGCCGAGCATCTGGTTGAACAGCGCCCGCTCGTAGTAGTCGAGCAGGTCGGTGCGGTCCTGCTGGTGGAAGTGCAGCAGCCGGGTCAGCTTGAGCAGGTTGTAGGTGGCGCAGTTCTCGCAGGTGTAGTTGGACAGCGCGGCGGCGACGACGCCGGGGGCGTCGAAGTGCTCGTGGTCGCCGACCCCGCCGATCACGTAGCTGTGGTGCCGGACCACCATCTCCCAGAAGTTGACGGCGATGGCGTGGTAGCGGTCGTTACCGGTCTCCTCCCACAGCCGGAGGAACGAGATGACCTTGGGGACGGTCACGTTGGCCTGCAGCCCGGCCAGCCGGTCCTGGCCGCGCGCCATCGGGTCCAGCACCCGCGCGTGGTAGAACCGCCCGGCGGTGACCAGGTACTGGTGGTTGCCGGTGATCGAGTACAGGTTGACCAGCGACTCGGGCAGGCCGCCGTACTCCACGTCGAGCACCCGCTGCATGTGGTCGTAGCTGAGGCGGCCGGTCCGCCAGCCCACCCAGTCGGCCAGGCCGATGGCGGTCTCCAGGGCGGTCTCGTCCCCCGCCAGCTGGTACTGGTCGATGAACCCGGCCAGGTACTTGTGGATCATGTAGTACGGCGACCAGATCGGCTGGCCGGCCTCCAGCCGGTCGAAGTACTCCTCCGGGAAGGCCGACAGGTAGCCGGGGTTGAAGCCGGCCGCCGCCGCCCGGCCCTGCAGCGCGGCCAGTTGCCGGACGATGTACCGGCCCTTGTCGCGGGCGTCCGGGTCGCCGGTGCTGGCCCAGGTCAGGGCCAGGGCGGACATGAGGTGGCCGGTGTCGTGCCCGCGGACCTGCGACCCGGGCGCCTCCCAGCCGCCGCAGGCCGCCCCCTGCGGGTCCAGCCCGTAGTTGATACGGAACGACCGCAGCAGCCGGTCGGCGTCCAGGAACAGCAGATAGTCGGTGTTGCGGCGCTGGTTAGCGGCGAACGCGCCCGGCCCCAGCTTGACCTGGTTCAGCGGGAAGGCCCTGGTCAGCCCGGCCGTACCGTCGGGCGCGTAGCCGGTCATGGCCGGGATGCGGGCGGGCGGGGGGACCTGGAGCGCGTCCCCGTGGGCGGCCGTCCCCAGGGCGGCGACGCCCAGCCCGGCCGCCGCGGCGGTCAGGAATGTCCTCCGGTTCGGCTGGCCGACCACGACCGGATCGTACCTCCGGTCCGGCGCACCCGGTGTGAGGACGCCTCGCGGTGGTAGTAGGAGCGGACCGGGAACGCGGGCAACCAGCGGAGGGTGGAGCAGATGGGTGTGCGGGTGCGGCTGAGTGACCAGCTGGAACGCGCGGAGGGACTCGACCGGGTGGTGGAGCCGCTGCAGCAGGTGGTGCGCAAGCTGCCACCCGGGCGGTTCAAGGACGCGCTGCACGGGGTGTGGCTGGGGCATCCGGTCCACCCGGTGCTGGTGCAGCTGCCGGTCGGGGCCTGGATGTCGGCGGCCTTCCTGGACGCCCTCGGCCGCGACGACGACGGTGCCCGCCACCTGATCGGGCTGGGGCTGCTGGCGTCGGTGCCGGCCGCGCTGGCCGGGAGCGCCGACTGGGCCGAACAGCACGAGCAGCAGTTGCGCACCGGGGTGGTGCACGCGGCCGCCAACAGCGCCGCGATCGGCCTGTACGCGGGCTCGCTGCTGGCCCGGGCCCGGCAGCGGGCGGGGCTGGGCAAGGCGCTCGGCTACGCGGGGCTGGCCGCGGTCGCGGTCGGCGGGCTGCTGGGCGGGGACATCTCCTACCGGCAGGCGGGCGGGGCCAACCACGCCGAGGAGACCCCGCACCTGGTCACGCCGGGCTGGCAGGACCTGGTACCGCTGGCCGAACTCACTCCGGGCAAGCCGGGCCAGGTCATGCTCGGGGCCGTGCCGGTCTTCGTGCTCCGGGACGGCGACCAGGTGCACGTGCTGGCCAACAAGTGCTCGCACCTGTCGGGACCCCTCTCCGACGGAGAGCTGAGCGGGAGCGGCGATGACACCTGCGTCACCTGCCCGTGGCACGGGAGCGTGTTCCGGCTGCGCGACGGCGCGGTGGTGCACGGCCCGGCCACCGCCGACCAGCCCGCGTTCGCCACCCGGATCGAGGCCGGAATCGTCCAGGTCTGCCTGCCGGACGCCGGTTGATTCGGGCTGGTAGGAATGCGTCCGGCTGGGTAGCTGCGGGCCGTGATTATCGCCCCTGACGTGCCAGAAGGCTGGGAAGAGACGGCGCGCGCGTTCACCGCCGCGGTCGACTCGGGACAACTGGAGCTGCCGCTGCCCGGCCACGGGCGGACCCGGGTGCGCTGGGCCGCGCTGGCCGGGCTGGCCGAGTCCGACCTGTCGCTGGGTCGGCTGGCCGAGGGCCACGCCGACGCGGTGGCCATCCTCGACGAGCTCGGCGGCCCCACTCCCCCGGCCGGCAGCCGGTGGGGCGTCTGGGCGGCGATGCCGCCCGGGCCCAGCCTGGCCGCCACCGGCCACGACGGCCGCTGGTGGCTGGACGGCACCAAGCAGTACTGCTCGGGCGCCCGGGTCTGCACGCACGTACTGGTCACGGCCCAGGCTCCGGACGGGGTGCGGCTGTTCGTGGCCGAGGTCGCGGCCTACGGCGTGCGGCCGGTGCCGGGGACCTGGCCCGCGGTCGGCATGGCGGGCAGCGACACCCTCGACGTCCGGTTCAGCCGGGTGCCGGCCGAGCCGGTCGGGCCCCCCAACGGGTATGTGAACCGGCCCGGCTTCGCGCACGGCGGCGCCGGGGTGGCCGCCTGCTGGTACGGGGGCGCCCGCGGGGTGGCCCGGACGCTGCTGACCACCGCCCGGCGGCGGGACATCGGCCCGCACGGGTTCGCCCACCTGGGCGCCGTCGACATCGCGCTCCGGACCGCGTCGGCGGCGCTGGAACAGGCCGCCGACGAGATCGACGGCGACCCCCTGGACCGCAAGGACGCCGGCCCGCGGCGGGCGCTGCGGGTCCGCACGCTGACCGAGGCGGTCGCGACCGAGGTGCTGGAGCGGGTGGGGCGGGCGCTCGGGGCCGGCCCGCTCGGCCACGACGCCGGGCACAGCCGGCGGGTGGCCGACCTCACCGTCTACCTGCGGCAGCACCACGCCGAACGAGACCTGGAGCAGCTCGGACGGCTGCTGGCGACGGAGGGAAACCCCTGGTGACGCTGATCGAACCGCACCCCATCGACGGGCCCGGGACGGCCGAGGCGGAATGGCGGTCCTGGCCGCGGCTGCACGAGCTGCCGGCCCTCGACGTGACCGGCTGGCCGAGCGTGGTGGTGGTCGCCGCCCACCCCGACGACGAGGTGCTGGGGGTCGGCGGGGCGCTGGCGATGGCGGCGGCCGCCGGGGCGCGGATGCGGCTGGTGGCGGTGACCGACGGGGAGGGGTCACACCCGGGCCTGGAAGGAGCCGCGGCCAACCAGCTGGCCGCCTGCCGGGTGGCCGAGACCGTGGGCGCGCTGCGCGAGCTGGGGGCGCCGGCCGAGATCGTGCGGCTGCGGATGCCGGACACCGGGCTGGGCCGCCGCGAACCCGAGCTGCGGGACCGGCTGACGGAGCTGGTGGCCGGGTTCGGCGTCTGCCTGGCGCCGTGGGACGGGGACCTGCACGCCGACCACGAAACGGCCGGCCGGGCCGCCGCCGACGCCTGCGGCGCTGGCGGGGTGGACCTGCTGACCTACCCGATCTGGGCCTGGCACTGGGCGCATCCGCGGGACTCCCGGGTGCCGTGGGACCGGGCCGTCCGGGTGCCGTTGTCGGCCGAGGCGGCCGAGCGCAAACGGGTCGCGATCGACTGCTTCGCCAGCCAGCTGCGGCCCCGCGGCGAGACGCGGCCGCCGGTGCTGCCGCCGGAGATGGTCGCGCACTTCCTGCGCGACCAGGAAGTGCTGATCAGTTGACCGGGGACGGGAAGGGGGGCACGCTGCCGCCCGGGCACTTCGACCAGGTGTACGAGGAGTCGGCCGACCCCTACGGCTTCACCACCCGCTGGTACGAGCGCCGCAAGTACGCACTGAGCGTGGCAATGCTGCCGGCCGAACGCTACCGGCGCGCGTTCGAGCCCGCCTGCTCGATCGGGGTGCTGACCGCGCAGCTGGCACCGCGCTGTGAGGCCCTGCTGAGCTGCGACGGGGCGGCGACCGCGGTGGCCGCCGCGCGCACCCGGACGGCCGGGCTCCCGCAGGTCACGGTCGAGCAGCGGCGGCTGCCGGGCGACTGGCCGGCCGATCGCGGCCCGTTCGACCTGATCGTGCTGTCCGAGCTGCTCTACTACTTCGGCGACGAGGACCTGGCCCGCACCGTCGGCCTGGCCGTCGGCACGCTGGCGGCGGACGGCACGCTACTGGCGGTGCACTGGCGGCGGCCGGTGTCGTTCCACCCGCAGACCGGCGACCAGGCGCACGCGGCGCTGGCGGCCCGGCCCGAGCTGACCGTGGTGGCCGACTACCGCGAGCCCGACTTCCTGGCCCAGGTGTACCAGCGGGTACCGGTCTAGATGATCGAAGCGGTTGGCGTCGTGGTGCCCGCCCACGACGAGGAGGAACTGCTGCCCGGCGGCCTGGCGGCGCTGGGTGCGGCCGTGGCCACCGCCACCGCCGGGCGGCCCGGCCTGCGGGTGCGGATCGTGGTGGCCGCCGACGCCTGCACCGATGACACTCCCGCCGTAGCGCGGCGCGCGGGCGCGCTCCTCGTTTCGGTAAATGCCGAAAACGTCGGCACGGCCAGGGCCGCGGGCATGGCCGCGCTGCTGGCGCCCGGGGCCACCGCCTGGGACGGGCGGCCGCCGCCCCCGGAACGGCTGTGGCTGGCCACCACCGACGCGGACTCGGTGGTGCCCGCGCGCTGGCTGGCCGACCAGCTCGACCGGGCCGACGCCGGCTGGGAGGCGGTGGTGGGCACGGTCGCGGTGGCCGACTGGACCGATCACGGCGACCGGGTCGCCGGTGAGTTCGCCCGCCGGTACGGCCGCTGGCGCGGCTGGCACCCGCACGTGCACGGGGCCAACCTGGGCTTCACCGCCCGGGCCTACCAGGCCGCGGGCGGGTTCCCCGCCCTGGCCACCGGGGAGGACCGGGCGCTGGTGGCGGCCCTGCAGGCGGGCGGGCACCGGGTACTGCGGAGCGCGGCGATCTCGGTGGTCACCTCGGCCCGGGTCAGGTACCGGGCGCCTGCGGGCTTCGGCCACGACCTGGCTACCCTGAACGACGGCGCGGGTCCGCTGCTGGGCGTCCAGGGAGGTGTCACTGGTGTTTGAGAAGTTCGTGCTGGAGCACATCGACGTGGGAGCGGCCACGCTGCGGGTCCGGCACGGCGGGTCGGGATACCCGGTGCTGCTGCTGCACGGGCACCCGCGCACCCACGCGACCTGGCACCGGGTCGCGCCGATGCTGGCCAGCGACTACAGCGTGGTCTGCCCGGACCTGCGCGGCTACGGGCAGTCCTCCAAGCCCACCCCGGCCGAGGACCGCGCCACCTACAGCAAACGGGCGATGGCCCAGGACTGCCTGCGGCTGATGCGGGAGCTCGGCTACGAGCGGTTCGCCGTGGTCGGGCACGACCGGGGCGCCTACGTGGCGTTCCGGCTGGCCATGGACCACCCGGAGGCGATCAGCCACCTGCTGATCGTGGACGCGGTGCCGATCGGCGAGGCGCTGGCCCGCTGCGACGCCGGCTTCGCGACGGCCTGGTACCACTGGTTCTGGCTGGGCAACCCGGAGGCGGAGGCGCACCGGATGATCAGCGCCGACCCGGACGCCTGGTATGACCGCGACGGCCAGCGGGCGCAGATGGGCGAGGAGAACTGGGCCGACTACCAGGCGGCCATACACGACCCGGCCACCGTGCTGGCGATGTGCGAGGACTACCGGGCCGGGCTGGGGCCGGACCGGGCCGCCGATGACGCCGACCGGGCGGCCGGACGCCGGCTGAGCTGCCCCACCCGGGTGCTGTGGGGCACCCGGGACGACATGGAGGAGCTGTACGGCGACGTGCTCGCGGTCTGGCGGACCTGGGCCGACGACGTGACCGGGGCGCCGATCGAATCCGGGCATCACGTCGCCGAGGAGGCGCCCGGGCCGCTGGCCGAGCAGATCGCCACGCTTGTACCTTCTAAGGGATAGCCCCGGGTCAACGCCGGCCGTCGCGTGATCCGCTGGGTGAGGATACGTTTTCAGGGTTTTCCAGATAGCCGAGGTGGTTATGCGCCCGTTGATCGGTATCTCCACGTACAACGATCTGGCCCAATGGCGCGACTGGTCCGCGCCGGCCGCGCTGATTCCGCAGACCTACGTGGACGCGGTGCGGCGCAGTGGCGGCCGGCCGGTGCTGCTGCCGCCCGGCGGTGACCCAGCCGAGGCCGCGGCCACCGTAGCCGACCTGGACGGGCTGATCGTGTCGGGCGGCGGGGACGTGGACCCGGCCAGGTACGGCGCGGCCCAGCACCCGGAGACCGGCGCGCCGAACGGCGAGCGCGACGGCTGGGAGCTGGCCCTGCTGGACGCCGCGCTGGCGGCTGGAGTGCCCCTGCTGGCCATCTGCCGGGGCATCCAGCTGCTCAACGTGGTCCGCGGCGGGACCCTGCACCAGCACCTGCCGCAGGTGGTCGGGCACGAGGACCATTCCGGCCCGGCCTGCGGCTTTGGGCGGCACCTGGTCCGGGTGGGGACGGCCGGGGCGCTGGGGCGGGTGCTGACAGGCGGCGATGGGGACGCCTGGCTGGACGCGCCGACGCACCACCACCAGGCGGTCGATCGCCTCGGGGACGGCCTGGTCGCGACCGCCTGGGCGGCCGACGGGACCGTGGAGGGGCTCGAGGCCGTGGGCAGCCCGGTGTTCGCGGTCGGGGTGCAGTGGCATCCGGAGGAAGGCGACGACCCGCGGCTGTTCGCGGCGCTGGTGGCCGCGGCTGGTGTTGCCCGTGGGACTGGTGGGGCTGATGTGGCTGCTGGGGCTGGAGTGGCCGGTGAGGCTGGAGTGACGAAGGGGACGATACGGGACGGGTCCGGCGAGCTGGACGTGGCTGTTTCGTTATCGTCGGTCTATTCTTGATCCATTAAGCAGCCGGAACCGCCGCTGCATCCAGCCGGGAGGCCACCCCGCCGTGCCGGAAGGATCGTCCGCCATCACCGACGCGGTATTCCGCCCGGTCCGGACCGGCAACGCCTTCGAGGAGACGGTGGAACGGCTGCTGGACGGCATCCGGCTGGGCGTGCACGGCAACGGCGACCGGCTGCCGCCGGAGCGCGAACTGGCCGCCCGGCTCGGGGTCAGCCGGGTCACCGTCCGGGACGCGCTGCGCGAGCTGGCCGCGGCGGGCTACGTGGAGACCCGGCGCGGGCGGTTCGGCGGCACGTTCGTCACCTACCAGCCCGACCCCATCCCCCACCGTGAGCTCGCCCGGGCCGCCCGCGGCATGGGCGACCTGCTCACCGACGCGCTGACGTTCCGCCGGGTGGTCGAGGCGGGCGCGGCCGAGACCGCTGCCCGGGCCACGCTGTCCCGGCGCCAGCGCGAAGAGCTGACCGCCAGCCTGGCGGCGGTGGCCGAGGCCGGGCTGGCCGGGTACCGGCAGGCCGACACCCGGCTGCACCTGGCGGTGGCCGAGGCGGCCGGGTCGGCCATGCTGACCACGGCGGTGGTCGAGGTCCGGGTGCACCTGGTCGACCTGCTCAACGCGATCCCGATGCTGGAGCGCAACCTGGTGCACTCCAACCGGCAGCACGCGGCCATCGTGCAGGCGATCCTGGCCGGCGACCCGGTCCGGGCCCGGCAGGCCATGGAGGAACACGTCGACGGGACGGCCGCGCTGCTGCGCGGATTCCTGGGCGGCGCGGGCGACGCCGGCGAGCCGGGCGACCCCGGTGACGCCAGCGGCGGGGGCCCGGGCAAATCCGATCTTGACAGCCTGCTCCCGTAGTGCGTCAATACCTGTTAATCAATGGGTCAGAGTCAGGCATATAAGCCGAGGTCCCGGCTGATCAGCGTCGACCGCCATCGTTAGCGCCATACCGCCCGGCCCCACCAGGGAGGCTCCGTGTCAGCCGACGAAACCGCCGTTCCCGCCCCCACTCCACCGCCCTCGGGCCCGCCCGCCGGCGCAGCCACCGCGCAGAGCGACGACGAGCGCCGCCTGCACGACATGGGCTACGCCCAGGAACTGCGCCGGCACATGTCCGGCTTCTCGAACTTCGCGGTCTCGTTCACGATCATCTCGATCCTGTCCGGCTGCCTGACCCTGTACGGCACCGGCATGAACACCGGCGGGCCGGCCCTGATCACCTGGGGCTGGCCGTTCGTCGGGATCATGACGCTGTTCGTCGGGCTGGCGATGGCCGAGGTCTGCTCCAGCTACCCGACCGCCGGCGGCCTCTACTACTGGTCGGCCAAGCTGGCCAAGAACAACGCACCGGCCTGGTCGTGGTTCACCGGCTGGTTCAACTTCCTGGGCCAGGTGGCGGTCACGGCCGGCATCGACTTCGGGGCCGCGTTCTTCCTCAACGCCCTGCTCGACCTGCAGTGGGGTTTCGACACCCGGCCCTGGCACACGATCGTGCTGTTCGCGGCGATCCTGGTCGTGCACGCGCTGCTGAACCAGTTCGGCGTGACCATCGTGGCCCTGTTCAACGACATCAGCGTCTGGTGGCACATCATCGGCGTCCTGCTGATCGTGGCCGTGCTGGCCTTCGTGCCGTCGCACCACCAGTCGGCCTCGTTCGTGTTCGGGCACTTCGTCAACAACACCGGCTGGGGCTCGACGTTCTACGTCGCGCTGCTCGGCCTGCTGCTGGCCCAGTACACGTTCACCGGGTACGACGCCTCGGCCCACATGACCGAGGAGACCCGGGACGCGGCCACGGCCGGCCCGCGCGGCATCGTCACCTCGATCCTGGTCTCGCTGGCGGCGGGCTGGGTGCTGCTGATCGGGGTCACGTTCGCCATCCAGCACTACGCCACCGAGTCGACCGCGACCGTGCCGCCGGCCCAGATCTTCGTGGACGCGATCGGGAACACCGGCGGCAAGCTGCTGCTGGTCGTGGTGGTGGTGGCCCAGCTGTTCTGCGGGATGGCCTCGGTGACCGCGAACTCGCGGATGATCTACGCGTTCTCCCGGGACGGGGCGCTGCCGGGGTCGCGGATCTGGCACAAGATCAACCCGCGGACCCGGACGCCAACCAACGCGATCTGGCTGGCGGCGGGCGGCGCGCTCATCCTCGGCCTGCCCTACCTGTGGAACAGCACCGCCTACGCGGCGGTGACCTCGATCGCGGTCATCGGCCTGTACGTGGCCTACGTGCTGCCCACCTTCCTCCGGCTGCTGCGGGGCGCGGACTTCCAGCCCGGGCCGTGGCACCTGGGCCGCTGGTCCCGGCCGATCGGGATCATCGCGGTGCTCTGGGTCTTGTTCATCTCGATCCTGTTCATGCTGCCGACCGCCTCGCCGATCACCTTCAAGACGTTCAACTACACGGTGTTCGCGGTGGTCGCCGTGCTCGGCTTCGCCACCATCTACTGGTTCGTGTCGGCCCGGCGCTGGTTCAAGGGCCCGAAGGTTCAGGGCAGCTCCGAGGAACTAGCCGCCATCGAGAATGAACTGGAGTCACTGGCCTAGTGGTTGACACATACGGCCTGGCCAATCGGCGAGCGGCCAACTTCGAGGAGATCAGCGCCGCGGTCGCGGCCGGCACGATCGACACGGTGATCGTGGCGCTGACCGACATGCAGGGACGGCTCCAGGGCAAGCGGCTGCACGCGCCGTACTTCGTGGACGAGGTCATCCAGCACGGCACCGAGGCGTGCAACTACCTGCTGGCCGTGGACATCGACATGAACACGGTGGACGGGTACGAGCTGACGTCCTGGGAAAGTGGTTACGGGGACTTCGTGCTGGTCCCCGACCCGTCGACGACCAGGATGCTGCCCTGGCACGAGGGCACCGCGCTGGTCCTGGCCGACGTGCAGAAGCTGGACGGCACGCCGGTCGCGCCGTCGCCCCGGCAGATGCTCAAGCACCAGCTGGCCCGGGCGGCCGAGCGCGGCTGGACCGCCTACGCCGGCACCGAGCTCGAGTTCATCGTGTTCGAGGACACCTACGAGCAGGCCTGGGACAAGAACTACCGCGGCCTGACCCCGGCCAACCGGTACAACGTCGACTACTCGGTGATGGGCACGTCCCGCGTCGAACCGCTGCTGCGGGACATCCGGCTCAGCATGGCCAAGGCGGGGATGACGGTCGAGTCGGCCAAGGGCGAGTGCAACCCCGGCCAGCACGAGATCGCGTTCCTCTACAAGGACGCGCTGACCACCTGCGACAACCACGTGGTGTATAAGACCGGCTCCAAAGAGATCGCCGCCGCGCACGGCTGCAGCCTGACGTTCATGGCCAAGCCGAACGACAGGGAAGGCAACTCCTGCCACATCCATCTGTCGTTCCGGGGCGCCGACGGCAAGCCGGTCATGTCCGGCGACGGCTCGCACGGCTTGTCGCCGGCCGGGGAGCAGATCATCGCCGGGCTGCTGGACGGGCTCCGGGAGATGACCCTGCTGTTCGCCCCCAACGTCAACTCCTACAAGCGTTACCAGGACGGCAGCTTCGCGCCGACCACGGTGGCCTGGGGGGTGGACAACCGGACCTGCGCGCTGCGGCTGGTCGGGCACGGCCCGTCGCTACGGGTCGAGTGCCGGGTCCCGGGCGGCGACGTCAACCCCTACCTGGCCATATCCGGACTGGTGGCGGCGGCGCTGCGCGGGGTCGAACGGGAACTGCCGCTGCCCGCGCCGGTGGCTGGGAACGCGTACGGGCTGGACGGGGCGACCCAGGTGCCGAGGACGCTGGGTGAGGCGGCCGGGCTGTGGTCTTCCTCGGAGCTGGCGGCCGAGGCGTTCGGCGCGGAAGTGGTGGCCCACTACGCGAACATGGCCCGGGTCGAGCTGGACGCCTACAACGCCGCGGTGACCGACTGGGAGCTGCGCCGTTACTTCGAGCGCTTGTGAGCAGGCGGCAGCCGGGCGCGGCTGTGAGCGGGTGGCTATGAGCGCGCCCATCGTCCAGGACGTGCTGAATCCGGCCACCGAGGCGGTGGTTTCGCGCGTTCCGGAGATCGCGCTGGCCGAGGCCGAGTGGGCCGTGCGGCAGGCCGAGGACGCGGCGGTCGTCTGGGGCGGCCTGGCCCCGGCCGACCGGGCCCGGCTGCTGCGGGCGTTCGCCGGGCTGGTCGACCGGGATCTGGAGCAGCTCGCCCAGCTGGAGGTGGCCGAGGCCGGGCACCCGATCGCCAGCGCCCGGGGCGAGGCGGCGGCGGCGCGTGACGTGCTGCTGTACTACGCCGGGGCGCCGGAACGGCTGTCCGGACGGCAGATCCCGGTGGCGGGCGGGCTGGACGTGACGTTCCGCGAGCCGCTCGGCGTGGTCGGGGTGATCGTGCCGTGGAACTTCCCCATGCCGATCGCGACCTGGGGGTTCGCCCCGGCGCTGGCGGCCGGGAACGCGGTGCTGCTCAAGCCCGCGGAGCTGACCCCGCTGACCGCGCTGCATCTGGCTGCGCTGGCCGTCGAGGCCGGACTGCCGGAGGGTGTGCTCCAGGTGCTGTGCGGACGCGGGCCGGTGGTGGGCCGGTTCCTGGTCGAGCATCCCGCGGTGCGCAAGATCTGCTTCACCGGCTCGGTGCCGGTGGGCCAGTCGGTCATGGCCGCGTGCGCGACCCAGACCAAGCGGGTCACGCTGGAGTTGGGCGGCAAGAACCCGAACATCGTGTTCGCCGACGCCGACCTGGACAAGGCGGCGGCGACCGCGCCGTACGCGGTGTTCGACAACGCCGGCCAGGACTGCTGCGCCCGGTCCCGGATGCTGGTCCAGCGCTCGGTGTTCGACGAGTTCATGGGGCGGTTCGAAACCGCGGTCCGCGGCGTGGTGGTCGGCGACCCGCTGGATGAGAAGACCGAGATGGGGCCCCTGATCTCGGCCGCCCAGCGGGACCGGGTGCGTTCGTTCGTGCCGCCGGACGCGCCGGTCGCGTTCCGGGGGGCGGCGCCCTCCGGGCCGGGGTTCTGGTACGCGCCGACGGTGCTGGCGGGGCTTTCGGCTTCGGTGACGGGGCTGCCGGCTTGGCGGGACGAGGTGTTCGGGCCGGTCGTCTGCGTGGTCCCGTTCGAGGACGAGGCAGAGGCGATCCAGCTGGCCAACGCCACCCCGTACGGGCTGTCGGGGTCGATCTGGACCCGGGACGCCGGCCGGGCCATCCGGGTGTCGCGGGCCGTGCAGGCCGGCAACCTGTCGGTGAACTCGCACTCCTCGGTCCGGTATTCGACGCCGTTCGGCGGCTTCAAGCAGTCCGGGCTGGGCCGTGAGCTGGGCCCGGACGCGGCGCTGGCCTTTACCGAGGAAAAGAACGTCTTCATCGCGACGGACTAAAGGCAGGTGCGTGTGCACGGTTCCAATGGGCGCCTCGACTCGCGGACGGCCGTCGTGACCGGGGCCGGCAGCGGCATCGGGCTGGCCACCGTGCGGCGGTTCGCGGCCGAGGGCGCGAACGTGGTGGCGGTGGACATCGACGAGCAGGCCGGGGAAAAGGCCGCCGCCGAGGCGGGCGGGCTGTTCGTCCGGGCCGACGTGACCGCGGCCGACGACGTGGCGGCCATGTTCGCGGCCGCCTTCGACGCCTACGGCTCGGTGGACGTGGCGTTCAACAACGCGGGCATCTCGCCGCCCGATGACGACTCGATCCTGACCACCGGGCTTGACGCCTGGCGGCGGGTGCAGGAGGTCAACCTGACCTCGGTCTACCTGTGCTGCAAGGAAGTCATCCCGTACATGCAGCGCCAGGGCAAGGGCTCGATCATCAACACGGCCTCGTTCGTGGCCATCATGGGTGCCGCCACGTCGCAAATCTCCTACACCGCGTCCAAGGGCGGCGTGCTGGCCATGAGCCGGGAGCTGGGCGTGCAGTTCGCCCGCGAGGGCATCCGCGTCAACGCGCTGTGCCCGGGCCCGGTCAACACGCCGCTGCTGCAGGAGCTGTTCGCGGCCGACCCGGAGCGAGCCGCCCGGCGGATGGTCCACATCCCGATGGGCCGGTTCGGCGAGGCCGACGAGATCGCCGCCGCGGTGACGTTCCTGGCCAGTGACGACTCCTCGTTCATCACGGCCTCTTCGTTCGTGGTGGATGGCGGCATTTCCGGCGCTTATGTGACGCCGCTGTAAATGCGCTGATCGGCTGACCAGCCGCTGGCGGCTCCAGTATCGTCCCTCCGGTCTTGTCCGATACCGAGGGGGACGAATTGGGCGTTCGGTCGCATTCACGTCAGGCTCGGATAGCAGGCGCTTTTACGCTGGCATTGTCGGCGGTATTGATGGCGTCGGCGTGCGGGTCATCGGGGGCCGCGCGGCCGGCTGGGGCGGGGGCCGCTGGGGCCGGGGCGGCCGGGGCTGCGCCGACCAGGGCTGCGGCGGCCTCTGGCCCGGACCTGACCCCGAACCTGACCAGCTTCGGGGCGACGATGGCGGCCTGGAACACGCGACACCGGTCGGCCGCCGCCTACTCCAACGTGACCCCGCAAAATGGCCGCGTGGTCGAATACACGGTGGACACCAAGGCCATCTCGATTGCCGCCGCCATCAAGCGGGCGAAGCAGGAACTGCCGGCCGATTCGCGCGAACTCTGGGGCACCCGGAAAGGGAATTGCTACCAGGTCGAATTGACCAGCTACACCATTGGCCGGGCGCTCGTCAGTACCGGCGACTCCGGCGGCGGCATCCTGGCCATGATGAACACCCTGCTCCCCGACGGCTCCTCGGTCTACCGTTCAGCCGGGGTCAACGAGATCATGCTCTCGCCCGGCAGCTACTCCGCCCCCGCCGACGCCCCCGACTGCTGAGCCCCGAGGGCCGGGCCTCAGCGTTTGGGTACGCTTTTCCGCAAATGCTGCGGGAAAACGTACCCGTATCGTGAGGCCGGTGGCGCGCCGCGCGGCCTGGAAGCCGTCAGGTGCAGCGGATGGTGCGGAGGCTGATCGTGACGTCCATGTCCCGGAGGTGGGACAGCACCTCGGGCGGGTACTCGGTGCCGATGTCGGTGATGGCGTAGCCGATCTCGTCGCGGGTGCCGAGCATCTGGGCTTCGACGTTGACGTGGTGGTCGGCCAGCACCTTGTTGATCGAGGCGAGGACGCCGGGAACGTTCTGGTGGATGTGCACCAGGCGGTTGGTGCCGACCGCGCTGGGGAGCGCGATGCCGGGCAGGTTGACGCTGAGCGAGGTGGCGCCGGCCGTAACGTAGTCCAGCAGCTTGCCCGCCACGAACTCGCCGATGTCCTGCTGGGCTTCCTCGGTGGAGCCGCCCACGTGCGGGGTGAGGATCACGTTGGGCAGGCCGCGCAGCACCGAGACGAACTCGTCGCCCTTGGCCTTGGGCTCCTCGGGGAACACGTCGATGGCGGCGCCGGCGATGTGACCGGCCTCGATGCTGCGGCGCAGCGCCTCGTGGTCGACGACGAAACCGCGGGACAGGTTGAGGAACAGGCTGCGCGGCTGCATGCGGCCGAACTCGGCCTCACCGAACAGCCCGCTGTTCCCGGGGCGGCCGTCGACGTGCAGGGTCACCGTCTCGGCCGACTCCAGCAGCTCCTCCAGGGTGCCGCAGCGGCGGGCGTTGCCCATCGCGAGCTTGTCCGCGATGTCGTAGAAGTACACCGTCATGCCGAGGTTCTCGGCCAGCACCGACAGCTGGGCGCCGATGTTGCCGTAGCCGACGATGCCGAGCTTGCGGCCACGGACCTCGTGGCTGCCGGAGGCGGACTTGTCCCACTCCCCCAGGTGCATCTTGGCGTTCTTCTCGGGCAGGCGGCGGGCCAGCGAGATGATCTCGGCCAGCACCAGCTCGACCACGCTGCGGGTGTTGGAGAACGGGGCGTTGAACACGGCCACGCCCTCCTTGGAGGCCGCGGCCAGGTCGATCTGGTTCACGCCGATGCAGAACGCGCCGACCGCCGTCAGGTCCGCCGCCTGCGGGGCCGCGAGCACCTCGGCGGTGACGTTGGTGCGGGACCGGATGCCGAGCAAGCTGATGCCCGGCAGCGCCGCGATCAGCTCGTCCTCGCTGAGCGCACCCGCCCGGGTCTCGACCTGGTACCCCGCCTTGGTCAGCCGCGCGATGGCGTCCGGGTGGATGTTCTCCAGCAGCAGCGCACGCTTCGGCGCGTCGATCGTGTCCAGCGTCAGCACCCCTTAAGCTCCCCTCGCGTCACACCCGGCATCCCACGACACCGGGGCCGACGCTCACATTTTCATTTTAGAGGGTGCCGGAAGGCTGGACAGCCGGTCGCGGGCCTGGTCGGCGTCGTCGTGCGGGATCGACTCAAGGATGTCCAGCGCCTGCTGCCAGCTCTCGCGGGCGGCGGCCGGGCCCACCGCCTCCAGCTGCGCGTCGCCCAGGCCGAGGTAGGAGCCGGCCTCGTGGTAACGGTCGCCGATCTCGGAGTAGATCTCCACGGCCTGCTGGTAGCAGTCGGCCGCCTGTAGGTGATCGTTCATCCGGCTGTGGGTGTAGCCGAGGCTGTCCAGTACGTCGGCGACACCGCCGCGGTAACCGATCTCGCGCTGGAACTCCAGCGACCGCTGGCAGTACACCAGCGCCTTCTCGCACTGGCCCAGGTGCGCGTACAGCCAGCCGACGCTGTTCTCCAGGCCGGCCAGGGTGGACGCGGGCCCGATCTCCTCGACCACCCGCATGGCCTCGCGGGCGTGCACCAGCGCCTGGGCGTAGCGGCCCTGGTGCTCGAACAGCGCACCGAAGCCCTGGTGCACGGTGGCCTCGTTGGCCCGGTCGCCCAGCCGCCCGAAGATGTCCAGGGCGATGGACAGGTGCGGCTCGGCCTCGGCGAAGTCGCCGGTCAGGACCAGGCCGCGGCCCAGCTCGTAGTGCGCGTGGCCCAGGCCGACCGGGTCACCGAGCCGCTGCGCGGCCTGCAGGGCCTGGCGCTGCAGGCTGATGCACTCGGGCCAGCGGCCGCGCCGGTAGTAGAACGGCGCCAGCGTCCAGGTGATCTGCCAGGCGTACTGGTCGTCGCCGTTGGCGATGGCCCGCGCCAGCAACCCGACCAGGATCGGGTGTTCGGCCTCGAACCAGGCCAGCGCCTGGTTACGGCCGGAGAACTCCTCCGGCACCGCACCGGCCGCCAGCGGGTCGAGGTCCAGCGCCTTGCGCAGGCTGTTCGACTGGAGCGCGCCGGCGTGGGCGGTGTGCAGGTAGAAGTCCATGGAGCGGCGGATCGCGGCGTCCCGGTCGGCCGCGCTGTCGACGGTCTCGGCCTGGTCGACGGCGTAGGCGCGGAGCAGGTCGTGGAACGCGAACCGGCCAGGCACGTGCTCGGCCAGCGCGTGCACCCGGGTCAGCTCGCGCAGGGCCGAGGCGGCCTCGGAGCGGCTGACCCCGGCCAGGCTGGCCGCGGCGGCCAGCGACACGTCCGGCCCGGGGTGCAGGCCGAGCAGCCGGAACATGCGGGCCGCGGAGGGGCTGAGCTGCTCATAGGACCAGGACAGCACCGCCCGCACGTCGGTGGCGGCGTCTCCGGCGTCCAGCACCTCCAGCCGGTTGCGGGTGTCCCGCAGCTCGGCGGCCAGCGCGGCCAGCGAGAACCCGGGGCGGATGGCGGCGCGGCCCGCGGCCACGCCCAGCGCCAGCGGCAGCCGGGCGCACAGCGAGACCAGCTCGGACGCGGCCTCGGGCTCGGACGCGATCACCTCCGGGCCGAGGCGGCGGCCCAGCAGTTCGTGCGCCTCGTCCTCGGTGAGCACGTCCAGGGTGAGCGGGGTGGCGCCCTCGGCCACGACCAGGCCGGTGAGCTGGGACCGGCTGGTCACCACGACCAGCGAGCCGGGCGAGCCCGGTAGCAGCGGGCGCACCTGGTCCGGGTCGCGGGCGTTGTCGAGCACGATCAGCAGGCGCTTGCCGTTCAGCAGGCTGCGGAACAGCGCCGCCCGGCCCTCCAGATCGATCGGCATCCGCTGCGGCTGGACGGCCAGCGCGTCGAGGAAGAACCGCAGCGCGCTCTCTGGGCCCAGCGCCGACCCGGAGGGGTCGAAACCCCGCAGGTTCACGTACAGCTGGCCGTCGGGGAACCGGCTGGCCACCTGGCGGGCGAACCGGTTCGCGAGCGCGCTCTTGCCGACCCCGGCGGTCCCGGTGATCGCGATGATCTGCACGGTGTCGTCGCCGCCGATCACCCCGAGCATCCGCTCGAGCTCGCTGTGCCGCCCGGAAAAGCCCGGCGCCTCCAGCGGGAGCTGCGCAGGTACCGGGTCGGAGGCGGCCGGGCCCGGCCGGCGGCGGCGGCGGCGTGGGCGGGGTGACCGGGGCGGCCCGGCCGGGCCCCTCCAGCCGGGGGTCGAGGGACAGGATCTGCTGGTGGATCCGGGCCAGCTCGGGGCCGGGGTCGATACCCAGCTCGTCCGCCAGCACCTGGCGGGCGTCGTGGAAGGCCTGCAGCGCCTCGGCCTGCCGTCCGCACCGGTAGAGGGCGATCATCAGCAGCCCTCGCATCCGCTCCCGGAGCGGGTGCTCGGACACCAGCGCGGCCAGCTCAGGCACGGCTCGCTCGTGGCGGCCGAGCTCGAGCAGGACGTCGGCCCGCTCTTCGGAGGCGGCCGACCGCAGCTCGGCCAGCCGGACCCGCTCGGAGCTGGCGAACGGCCCCGGTACGCCCGCGAACGCGGATCCGTGCCACTCGCCCAGGGCCGTGTCCAGCGCGATGATGGCCCCGGCCAGGTCGCCGGAACCACGCAGCCGGCGGCCCGCGCTCAGCCCCCGTTCGAAGACGATCGCGTCCACCCGGCCGGCGTCCAGGCGGAGCACGTAGCCGCCGGGAGCAGAGGCCAGCACCTGGCTGGGGCCGCGGCGGGAACGGCCCGGCTCGAGCACCCGGCGCAGCCCGGCTACGTAGGTGTGCACCCCGCCCTCGGCGCTGGCGGGCGCCCTCTGGCCCCAGACGGCGTCGACGAGCTCGTCGCGGGACACGACCCGGTTCGCCCGCATCGCGAGCATGCCAAGCACCGCTTGCTGCCGGGGCGGGCCGGGCGGCAGCTCCTGACCGGCTAGCCAGGCCCGGACGGGCCCGAGCACACCGACGCGCAGCTGACCACCCGCATCCGCGTCATCGTTGGCCATCGCAGCCCCTCCACGACACGCCACGTTTTCGGCGTGAGACCAGCATATGTGGGACACATCCAGAAAAAATCCATAACACGTAGGGAGGCGGGGCTTTCACTAGAGGAGGCGAGAGACAAACCTGACTGACGGATCCCCCACCGGCAGCCAGCAGAACGGTAGTCTCTCCCGGCAATAACCGACAACTAAACGTATTGCTGGGCAAAAAGCAACAATTGTGATCAAGCTCCGCTGATTGCCCGGCGAAAAACGGGTGGATGTTTCCAAGGGAACCCGCCGCCAGAAAGCGTCTTCGCTCCTCCCCCCCAGAGCGAATGCGCTAGCTGAGCCGGCGCCCTCGCCAATGTCCACCGATCTCCGGGGGGAGTGAACGCCATCCCCCCCAGCGTTCACTCTCCCCCGGAGAATTAAGCCCCCCGGAGTAGCCTCCGGAGCGGCGGGGCCCAGGGCAGCCCCGAAAGAGGTAGGGCCGGCAGTCCGCCATCCGTCCAGCGCTTGCCGGCCCTCCTCCATTTTTTTCTTCCCTTCGCATCCGAGGCCTCGCGCACCGAGGCCTTTTCCGCGTTCTGGCCATCGCGCTCCGGCGCTGTGTCTCACGCCACGATGCCTACTACGTCTTGTAGTTGTAAGCTTTTACTACAAGGTGTAGTAAACGGGCCGAGGGAGGTCCGATCGACATGGCGGGCACGGCGAGCGTGGCGGGCACGGCGGCGGCCAAGGCGCTGACAGCGCTGTACGTAGCGGCGGGGAGCGGCGGGGGGACGGCCGATCCGGTGGCGGCCCGGTCACAGATGGGGTTCTCGCTCGGCTGGCACATCATCCTGGCCTGCCTGGGGGTCGGCATGCCGGGGCTGGTGCTGTTCGCCGAGTGGCGCGGCTGGCGGACCGGGGACCCCTGGTACCAGCTGCTGGCGCGGCGCTGGGCCAAGGCCCTCGGGGTGCTGTTCGCGGTGGGCGCGGTGTCCGGGACGATCCTGTCGTTCGAGATGGGCGTGCTGTGGGCCGGGCTGATGGACCATTACGGGTCGGTGATCGGGCTGCCGTTCTCGATCGAGGGGTTCGCCTTTTTCATCGAGGCGATCTTCCTCGGCATCTACCTGTACGGGTGGGACCGGCTGTCGCCACGGGTGCACCTGCTGTCCGGGGTACCGATCGTGCTGGCCGGGGTCGCCTCGGCCTTTTTCGTGGTCACGGCCAACGCCTGGATGAACAGCCCGCGCGGCTTCAAGATCGTGAACGGGCGGCTGACCGGCGTGGACCCGTGGGCGGCGATGTTCAACCCGGCCACCGGCCCGGAGGCCACCCATCTGATCCTGGCCGCGTTCATGGTCACCGGGTTCCTGATGGCCAGCGTGTACGCGGTGGCCATGCTGCGCGGCCGCACCGACCGCTACCACCGGCTGGGCCTGCTGATCCCGCTCACGTTCGCGGCCATCATCACGCCGGTCCAGATCGTGGTGGGCGACTGGGCGGCCCGGGCGGTGGCCACCGGCCAGCCGCTCAAGCTGGCCGCGATGGAGGGCCTGTACACCAGCGGCCGCCACGTGCCCGAGTCGATCGGCGGCTACTTCTCCGGCGGCCAGCTGCACTGGGCGCTGCGTATCCCGGACGGGCTCTCGCTGCTGCTGCACCTCACCCCGAACGGGTATGTGACCGGGCTGCAGAGCGCGCCCGCCGGCGACCGGCCGCCGCTGGTCACGCTGGTGCACCTGTCGTTCGACACGATGGTGGGCCTGGGGACCGCGCTGCTGCTGCTCGGGGCCTGGCTGGCGCTGGCCTGGTGGCGGCGCCGGCAGGCGCCCCGTTCGGTGTGGTTCCTGCGGGCCACCGCGGTCAGCGGGGTGGCGGCGGTGATCGCGATGGAGGCGGGCTGGATCGTCACCGAGGTCGGCCGCCAGCCGTGGATCGTGTACGGCGTGCTCCGGGTGTCCGACGCGGTCAACCCGGCCCCCGGCCTGCAATGGGGGCTGGTGGCGGTGGTCGCGGTGTACGCGGTGCTCTCGGTGGTCACCGTCTACGTGCTGCGGCGGCTGGCCCGCAGCCGCCCGGTGCCGGCCGCGCCCCAGGAAAGCGACGTCACCGGGTACAAGGTGGTCTGACCATGGCAACCACCCTGCTGGTGCTGATGTGGGCCAGCGTCACCGTGTACGCGCTGCTGGCCGGGGCGGATTTCGGGGCCGGGGTCTGGGACCTGCTGGCCGGCCGGACCGGTCCGGGGGGCCGCCGGCGGGCCCTGATCGAGCACTCGATCGGCCCGGTCTGGGAGGCCAACCACGTGTGGCTGATCTTCGTGCTGGTGCTGATGTGGACGGCGTTCCCGCCTCTGTTCGCGGCGGTGTCGTCCACCTTGTACATCCCGCTGACGCTGGTGGCGCTGGGGGTCATCGCCCGCGGCTCGGCGTTCGCGTTCCGCAAGGCGGTCACCGAGCTGTGGCAGCAGCGGCTGTTCGGCGCCGCGTTCGCCTTCTCTTCCCTGGTCACACCCTTCTTCCTGGGCGCCGTGGCCGGTGGGGTGGCGTCCGGCCGGGTTCCGCCGGGGCTGGCCCGGGGGGACGTGGTGACCAGCTGGCTCAACCCGACCTCGGTGCTGAGCGGGGCGCTGGCCGTGGTGACCGGGCTCTACCTGGCGGCCGTGTACCTGACCGCGGACGCCCGGCGGTCGGGCCAGCCGGACCTGGCGGCCGAGTTCCGCCGCCGGGCGCTGGCGGCCGGCGTGCTGGCCGGGCTGGTGGCCGCGGCCGGGCTGGTCGTCGTGCACGCGGACGCGCCCCGGCTGTACGCGGGCCTGACCGGCCGGGCGCTGCCCCTGGTGGTCGCCTCCGGGGCGGCCGGGGTGGCCTCGCTGGCGCTGCTGGCCGCCCGGCGCTACCTGCTGGTGCGGGTGACCGCGGCGCTGGCGGTGGCCACGGTGCTGTGGGGCTGGGGCGCGGCCCAGTACCCGCACCTGCTGTCCGGGTCACCGGGCCTGACCGTCGCCCAGGCCGCCGCCGGCCAGGCCACCCTGCAGGCCACCACGATCAGCGTCGTCGTCGGGATCGTGTTGCTGGTCCCGTCGCTGGCCTGGCTTTTCCTGCTGTTCCAGCGTGAGCAGCGCGGCTAGCCGGCCGCCTTCATGTTCGACTGCAGCCCGGTGATGCTGGTGGTGCAGACGTTGGACGGCTGGTTGTTGGTGGTCTTGCAGATCGCCGCGGTGATGTAGTTGGCGGTGCCGTTGACCGCCTTGGACACGGCGTTGCCGGGGTCGTGGAGCGACGAGGCGATCGACGCCCAGGACTTGCCCGCCAGCACCTGCGGCGACGCGCTGGCGCCGGTGATCAGGTACTTGCCGCCGATGTACACGAACGGGATCGCGCCCTTGCTCGCCGAGGCCACGTAGGGCGGCGCGTCGTACTTGTTGATCAGCGCTTCCTGGGCCGCGGTCGGGCTCTGCAGCGGAACGTAACCCTGGCCGCCCGGCGCCAGCTGGTTGGTGGTCTCCTCGACCGAGGAGAAGGCCACGTACTTGCTGGTGTACGAGGACTTGTAGAACGTCCAGGTCGCCGTGTTCGGGAACACGTCGCCGCTGGCCGAGTGGGTGGTGCTCAGGCCCTTGAACGTGCCGAACCGGCTGAGCGCGACCACCATCCCCCACCGCTCGAACGCGCAGTAGGGGCAGTACTCCGCCCCGATGTACAGCATCTCGGGCTTGCCGCCCGAGGTCAGCGGGGTGCCGCTGATCGAGGACGGCGGGGACGTTACGCTGCCCGCACCCACCGAGTTCAGCGTGCTGGCCGGGACGCTGGTGGTGTCGGCCACCACCTTGGCCAGGGCGGAGCCGGTCGGCCCGTTGGCGCTGGACTTGCCGGAGCTGGACGAGTTGTTGTGAGTCACCGCGACCACCACGAAGACGACCACGACCACCACAACCACCACGACGGCGCCGCTAACGATGAGGATCCGGTTACGGATCTGACGCCTGCGGTCGGCGGCCCGCTGGGCTGCGATCCGTTCCCGACGGGTGGTGTCCTGCTTGGCTCTGCTTGCTTTACCCATCGCCCCGATTGTCCGTTGGCTCGGCTGATCTGGTCCGCAGCGTCACCACCGCGAGCAGCCCGGCTGCGAGCACCAGGGCGGCTGACAGGAACAAGGCGTCGCGCAGGCCGTCGTGGAAGGCAGTGTACGCCGCATCGATCACCTTCTGGACGAGGGCGGCCTGACCCGCGGGCCCGATGCCTGAGCTGTTGCTGGAGGGCACCTGCCCGGTTTCCACGCCTTTGATCACGATGTCCTGGATCGCGCTGGGCAGTCCCAGCGACCGCAGCTGGGTGGCGATGCTGTGATTGAGCTGCCCGTAGACCAGCGTGCCGAGGACCGCGATGCCGGTCACCGCGCCGATCTCGCGGCTGGTGTTGGTGGCGGACGCGGCCATGCCGGACCGTTCCGGCGGCACCGCCGACAGCGCCGAGGATGTGACCGGCACCACCGTGGCGCCGATGCCGATCCCGGCCAGTGCGAGCGAGGTCAGCAGCGGCCAGTAGTGCGGGTGCGGGCTCAGGTTCTGTTCGGTCAGCACCAGGCCGGCCGCGAACAGAAGGCAACCGCCCGCCATGCTCCAGCGCAGCCCGATCGCGGCCAGCCAGCGCCCGGTGGCCAGCGAGGCCAGAATCATCAGCACGGTCAGCGGCAGGAACACCAGCGCGATCCGGTAGCCGGAAAGGCCGACCACCTCGAAGAGGTACAGGGCGGTGAAGAAGAACACGGCGAAGGTGGCGAAGTACGTACAGAACGCGACCGCGTTGGCCGTGCTGAAGCGCGCCAGCCGGAACAATTTCAGATCAATAAGGGGATGAGCGGCCCGGCTCTCCCGCACCGCGAAGGCCACCGCGGCGACCGCACTGACGCAGAACAGGGCGATGACCTGGGACGACGCGAAGCCCGCGGTCTCCGCGTCGATGATCGCGAACGTCAGCGTGGCCAGCGTGGCCGCCCCCAGCAGCGCCCCGGCGGTGTCCACCCGGTGCGCGCCGGGGTCGGCGGTCTCCGGCAGCACCACCACCGCCAGGACCAGCGCGGCCAGCCCGAAGATGAGGTTGAACCAGAACAGCGCGCGCCAGTTCCAGGTGCCGACGAGCGCACCCCCGATGACCGGTCCGAGCGCCAGGGCCAGCCCGGAGACCGCGGCCCAGACCCCGATCGCCCGGTCTCGGCTGCGCTGATCGGTGTACAGCTGACGGAGCATGGACAGCGTGCCGGGCTCGCTGGCGGCGGCGCCGAGACCCATCACCGCCCGGCCCGCGATCAGCACCCCCGGGTTCGGGGCGAGCGCGCACAGCACCGACCCGGCGCAGAACACCCCGGCCCCGGACAGCATCACGACCTTGCGGCCGAACTCGTCGCCGATCATCCCGCAGGCGAGCATGACGCTGGCGAAGGTCAGCGCGTAGGCACCGACTACCCATTGCAGATCGGCGACGCCGGCGTGCAGGCTGGTCTGCACGCTGCCCAGGGCCACGCTGACGATCGTGTTGTCCAGGAACGTCAGGAACAGCAGCGTGCACAGCACGGCCAGGGCCAGCGACCGCCCGCCGCGGCGGGGGACGACCGGGCCCGCGGGCCGCTGGTGCCGCTGGTGCCGCGTCGAGATGTTGCTTCCCTGGTCCACCGGCCGCCTGCCGATCAGCGGCTAACCGGCGGCGCTGGCGCAGGCCGACGGCGCCTTACCGCTGTTCTCCAGGGTGAGCAGCGCGCAGAAGCTCTGGTCGCCGACCTTCCAGACCCCGTCCTGATAGACGGACACACCGGGCTGGTTCTTCAGGGCCGGGGTCCCGCCGACCAGGATGGAATAGGTCACCTTGGCCTGCGACGGCGACTCGACCGTCACCGCGCTGACGCTGGACGTGGCCGAGGAGGCGAGCGACGAGGACGCCTGCGCCTTGATGATCGAGGCGAAGGCCGAGCCGTTCTGCAGCAGGCTGACCCGCTTGGCGACCGGCGTCTTGGGGTTGAAGAACGCCTCCCAGTCGGTCTTGATCTGGGCCATGGTAGCGGCGCTGCCACCGGTGCCGCCGCTGGCGCTACCGCTGGCGGACGCGGAGGTGGCCGGAGCGGGCGCGGCCGAGGTGGTAGCCGGCGCGCTGGCACTGGCGCTCGCGCTGGACCCTGACGAAGAGCCGCCGCCACTGCTGCAGGCGGCGACGGTCACCGCTGACACGGCGACTGTGGCGATGGAGATCACCCGGACGGGCTGGAGTCGCATCTGAGCCCTCCTTGGCTCATGCGCCGAACTGAGGACCCCCAGCGGTGATCTTAACTCGCCGGTAGCTGGCCGGCACGGAACTCCGGGCTGGCGGCTGACGTACCTGTCAGCCAACGGTCAGCGACCGGTCATGTCACCGCGCCGGCTGGCGCTCTGCCACCTGGGCGCGGGGGCTGAAGCCCCACACGGCCACGGCCAGCCCGGTCAGCACGAACAGGAAGAACGTGATGACGTGGACGCTCGTGCAGTACAGGCAGATGCTGCCGATGTCGAACAGCTCGGCGTAGATCAGGTACAGCACAAAGCCGATGCCGGCGATCAGGGAGGCGAGCCGGAGCATTCCGACTTCGCGACGGCGGGCCTTCCACGCCCACGGGCTCATGATCGCGACCGCGAACACGTAGAAAGCGAGCCCGAGCACCGCGACCGGGATGCCGAACACCACCGACTGCGGGCTGGTGGTGACCTTGCCGCAGTTGACCACGCCGGTGGTCTCGGTGCAGCCGGCCAGCGCCGATTCGGTGTAGTGAGCGTAGGTCAGGTAGACCGAGACGCCCAGGCCAATCAGGGCCAGCGCGAACGTGGCCCAGCGCAGCCAGGCGGCCGGGTATTCGAACTGGACGTCGGCCGGCTCCGGGTCGGCGTTACGGCCCGCGCCGCCGGCGCTGGCCCGGACCGAGCTGGCCCGGCTGGAACTGGCGCCGGCGGAGCTGGCCCGGCGGGCGGCCGCGCCGGACCCGACCGGGCGGGCGGCGTCGGCGCCGCTCTTGGCGCGGGCCGGGGTGGCGGCCCGCGCCGCGCGGGCGGGCGCGGGGTTGCGGGCGGCACCGTCGGCGTTCTTGGCGGTCCCGTTCTTGGCGGCGCCGTTCTTCCCGTTGCCCTTGGCCGTTGTCTTGGCGCCCGCCTGGCCGCGGGCGGCGCCGGTGCGCGACCCGGCGCGGGGCTTGGCCGCCGCCATCAGAGCTTCTTCTCCAGCGCCTTGACCGCCGGGGTACAGGCCGAGGCGGGCTGGTTGCCCGTCAGCTGGCAGATGGCGGCGGTCATGTAGTTGGCGGTGCCGTCGACGGCCTTGGCGATCGCGCTGCTGGGATTCTTGAGCGCGGTGGCGATCTGGCTCCAGGTCTTGCCCTGCAGAACCTGTGGGGTGTAGCTCGCTCCGCTGATCATGTACTTGTTCCCGAAATCGATGAACGGGATCGCGCCCGCACTCGACGAGGACACGTACGGCGGCGCGTCGTACTTCGCCAGCAGCGCGTTCTGAGCCTTGGTCGGGGTCTGCAGCGTGGTGTAGCTCTGGCCGTCCGAGGCCAGCTTGTTCGTCTCCATCTCGACCGAGGAGAAGGTCAGGTACTTACTGGTGTACGAGGACTTGTAGAACGTCCAGGTCGCGGTGTTCGGGAACACGTCGCCGCTGGCCGAGCGGGTGGTGCCGAGGCCCTGGAACGTGCCGAACCGGCTGAGCGCGACGACCATCGACCACCGCTCGGCCGCGCAGTACGGGCAGTACTCGGCGCCCATGTACAGCATTTCCGGTTTTCCGTCCGAGGTCAGCGCGGAGCCGCCACTGATCTTCTTGGGGAAGGCGGTCGCGGTGCCGCCGGCGACCGTGTCGAGGGTGCTGGCCGGGACGGTGGTGGCGTCCTTGACCACCGTGGCCAGCGCGGTCCCGGTCGGGCCGTTGGCGGAGGCCGAGGACTTGCTCGAGCCGTTGGAGTTCACCTTGACGAGCACGAAGGCCAGCACGACGGCGATGACCACCACCACGCTGCCGGCGGCGATCAGGATCCGGTTGCGGATCTCGGCCCGGCGAGCGGCGGCCCGTTGCGCCGCGATCCTCTGCTGGCGGGAGCTGCCGTCCCGCTTAGCCTTGCTTGCCTTACCCATCGCCTGCCGTAACCTAGCCTCTCGCTGTGATCGTCCGGCTGCGGTGACCGCCGGGCGGCGTACCGCTCATGTCACGGCGGCCGCCAACCTCTGTACGAGTGCGGCAGTCCGCCGGATGGCGCCTCAGGCCCGGCTGCCAGGCCACCATCATATGGTCTGCAAATGCCGAGGTGGACGTCCTCCAGTTTCTTCAGCGTTCCCTCTGCGGAATCTCAGGGTGACCTCGCGGTGCCGCATTGTGCTGGGTGATCGCGTCAGTAATTGTGCGGCTCTGAACGCTTCGTGGTGACCGTAGAGCGCGAGTGCGCGACCGTCAAGGCCTGAGGCGGCCTCGGCACCCGCCGTTGACGTTTGAAGTTTCAGGCGTATACCAGGACATGCCGTGCTATCTTGCCCGTGGCTTTGATCACATCTGGGGGGCCTACGTGCCGGTCGTGCATGTCCAAAATTTTTCGTACGGGTTGCTGAACCCGGCTCTCGGATACCTGATGTCCTGCCTGGGCGCCTTCATCGGCCTGCGCTGCCTGACCCGGGCCCGCGCCTATACCGGCCGCACCAAGGCGCTGTGGCTGTCGATGGCGGCGATGGCCATCGGGGCGACCGGGATCTGGGCCATGCACTTCATCGGGATGCTGGGCTTCACCATCCCCGGCGAGACCATCCGCTACAACGTTCTCCTCACGATCATCAGCATGCTGGTGGCGGTCGCGGTGGTGGCCATCGGCCTGTTCATCGTGGGCTACAGCCGTAGCCAGGGGCTCGCCCCGCTGCTGACCGGCGGCGTGGTCGTCGGCCTGGGCGTGGCCAGCATGCACTACCTGGGCATGGAAGCCCTCGAGATCCCCGACATGATGAACTACAACGTCCTGGTCGTGGTGGCGTCCGTGATCATCGCCATCGCCGCCGGCACGGCCGCGCTGTACGCCGGCCTCAAGGTGCGCGGGATCGGCGCCACCCTGGGAGCGTCCCTGCTCATGGGCGTGGCGGTGAGCGGGATGCACTACACCGGCATGGCCGCGATGCAGGTCTTCGCCACCTCGGCCGGCGTGTACGCGGCCAACAGCGCCGACACCGGCGCCACCGCCAGCAGTTTCCTGATCCCGCTGGTGCTCGGCATCTCGGTGTTCACGTTCCTGGCCACCATCGTGATCATGCTGGCCCCGTCGGAAGAAGACATCGCGGCCGACGCGCGGCTGGCCGAGCGCCTGGCCGAACGCCCGATCAGCCACCACCGCCGCTAGCCCCGGGTTTCCTGGGGCCCGGGTTCCCGGGGCCCCGGCACTCCTCCGGGCCCTGGACTCCCCTCGGGCCCTGGTACCTCCCCGGGCCCTGGACTCCCCCGGCGCCTCGTCGTCTTACCTGCTCGTTGGCGCCTTCGGGCGCGCTATAGGGGACAAGGCTGAATGGGAAAAAGTATCCCCAGGCCGCAAGCTAATAATCGAACAAACCATTCAGCTTTGATCGGCTCCTCGTCACAGTAGACCATGCGGCGACGAAGGGCCACCCCGAGCACCGCTAGAGATTCGGCCACCCCCCTGCACAGGTCACGGCCACGGCCGAGGGAGTACCGCCAGGCAGGAGGAGGGGCTGTCGAACCAGGCAGCCCCTCTCCCTGTTTCAGCTGGTAAAAGGAGCTCCGTTGGGTCCGGTGACCTGACTGAGCATGCTGGTGGCCAGTTGCTGGATCGCCGGAGGGAGGGACACGTAACCGAGGCTGGCGGCCCAGGCCGGGCTGACGGTGGACAGGTAGTTGCTGAAGATGTAGGTGGTGCCGCTGCCGTCGGACCGGTGGACCACGGTGATGTAGGTCCGGGGCAGCTCCGCGCCGGGGTTGAGGGCGGTGATCGCCGGGTCGTCCCAGTAAGTGATCTGCCCGAGGAAGATCCGGGCCAGCACCGCACCGTTCAATCTCAGCGGCTGCCCGTTCAGGACGGGCACGTTGTAGGCGACATCCACGGCACCCAGGTCGACCGGGACCTGGACGGTGGCGCCGCCGCTGGCTCCGGCCAGGTCTTTAGCGCTGGCCGGGACGTCGGTGGCCCCGAAGTCGGTTTTCCCCGCGGTGAATCGGGTGATGCCGGCGCTGCTGCCGACGGAGGCGTAGCTGACTGTCACGCCCGGGTGGGCCTCCTGGTAGTGGGAGAACGCCAGATCAAAGAACGGAGCGTCGAAGGTCGAGCCGGCCCCGCTGATCCGGATCGTGGTCGCGGCCACGCCAGCGGCGGCGGTTGCCGGGCTGTGGCCCGGGCCTGATGACGCCCCCGAAGTGCAGGCAGCCCCGGTCGCCAGGACGAACAGGGCCGCGGCGATTATGGCGGCCCGGTGGTGAAGTTTGAGCAGGGATGGCATCGTTGCCCTCCTGTCTGCGGTGGTTATCCGGCCTGGACTGTGCGAGTCCAGGCCTGGGCGCCGATCTGCACGGCGTCCCAGGGGCTGCCGAGGGGCGGGGTGTAGGACAGGTCCAGGTCACTGAGCCCGTCGACGGTCATCTCGTGGAAGATGGCGGCGGCAGCGATGTCGACCCGCTTGGCGATCTCGGCGTCCTTGCTGCCGAACAGCTGCACCCCCAGCAGCCGCCCCGTCTGCCGGTCGCCGGTGAACCGCATCGCGATGCGGTGGCTGCCCGGGTAGTAGGCCTTGTGGTCATCGGCCTCGGCGCCCACCGTCACCGGGTCGAACCCGGCGGCCCGGGCTTCGTGGTCACGCAGCCCGGTGCGGGCCGCGGCCTGGTCAAAGATCTTCACGACCTGGGTGCCGAGGCTGCCGGCGAACTCACGGTGGCCGCCGCAGGCGTTCTCCCCGGCGACCCGGCCCTGCTTGTGGGCGGTGGTGCCCAGCGGCAGGTAGGTCTGGCCGAGCAGCCGGTGGTAGGTGACCACGCAGTCCCCGGCCGCGAAGACGCCCGGCAGGCCCGTGCGCATCATGGTGTCGACGGCGATCGCGCCGCGGGCGCCGGTTTTCGCCCCGGCGCTGACCGCCAGATCGGTGTCCGGCCGGACTCCCACCACGACCAGGACCAGGTCCGCGAAACAGGCGACCGGCTCTCCAGTAGCCGTGACCGCGGAAACCTCCAGGCGGCCGTCCTGGCCGGCCGGCGCTTGGCTGACGGCTCGCACCGTGGTGCCGGTGAGCACCTTGACCTCGCGCCGGTTCAGCTCGGCGTTCACCAGGCGGCCCAGTTCCGGATCAACCGTGGGCAGCACTTCGGGGAGCTGCTCGATCTGGGTGACCTGCAGGCCCCGGCCCGTCAGGGCGTCGGCCATCTCCAGGCCGATGTACCCGGCGCCCACGATCACCGCGCTGGCCGGCTGGTTATCTTCCAGGGTGCGCATCAGCGCGAACGTGTCGCCCATCGAGTGCAGCAGGTGCACTCCGTCGCCGGGGCCGAGTTCGTCCAGGCCGGCGATGGGCGGCCGGACCGGGACCGCGCCGGTGCCGACGATCAGCTGGTCGTAGCTGATCATGTCGTCGGCTCCGTCCGGGCCGGTGACCAGCAGCTTGCGGGCCGCTACGTCGATCCGGCGGGCGGTGGTGTCCAGCCGCAGGCCCATCCCGGCTGCTTCCAGGTCGGCGCGGGTGCGGTGGGCCAGGTTCTGCCAGCGGGCTACTTCACCGGAAACGTAGTAGGGGATACCGCAGATCGAGAAGTTCGGGAACGCATCGGCGGCAATCACCGTGACGTCCGCTTCCGGCTCGACCTCGCGGGCGCGCAGGGCGGCGCTGATCCCGGCGTCGCTGCCGCCGACGGCAACCAGATGCATGATTGCTTACCTTCCGTTTGCTGTCTGCCCGGCTGGACGGCCAGATACGTAGGGGGAACCGTCTGCGCCCGGCACCCGTGGGGCGAGGCCATCACCGGCTTCGTGCGGCACGACCACCTCCGCGGCCTGTGCGGGCGTGAGCGCGGGATAGAGCGCCTTGATGATCAGGACACCGGCGATCCCGCCGCCGATCTGGGCGGCGATGAACACCGGCACCGACGACGGGGCGATCCCGGCGAAGCTGTCCGAGAACATGCGGCCGATGGTGATGGCCGGGTTGGCGAAGCTGGTGGAGGCGGTGAACCAGTACGCGGCGCCGATGTAGGCGCCGACCGCCGCCGGGGCGGTAGCGGCCCGTCCGCTCCGGGCCAGCGCGAAGATGACCAGGATCAGCCCGGCGGTAGCGATGACTTCGGACAGCGCGTGGGCTCCGCTGGCCCGGTCCTTCACCGAGATCGAGACCGCGGCCCGGGCGAACATCAGGTTCGCCGCGACCGCGCCGGTGATACAGCCAGCCACCTGCGCCGGGAGGTACGCGGCAGCGTCCCGCCAGGACAAGCCGCCAAACGCGGCGTCGGCGAACGAGACAACCGGGTTGAAGTGCGCTCCGGACACCGGCCCGAACATGCAGATGATCGCGAACAGGCCCGCCGCCGTCGCTACCGCGTTCTCCAGCAGTTCCAGCCCGGTGTCAGCCGGTGACAGCCGCTGGGCGGCGATCCCGGAGCCGATCACGATCGCGGCCAGGAACGTGCTGCCGAGGAACTCGGCGGTCAGCCGCCGCCACAACCCGATGGGTGCGCTACTACTCACGGTGCTCATCTTGACGGAGGAAGTTAGTTCAGTCAAGATTGAGTCAATGAACTACGAGCAAACTTCTGAACTGGCGAAACGAGCCGCTATATACGCTGCGCTCGCTGACACTGCCAGGTTGCAGATCACAGACGTACTGACCGCCGGAGACGCATCCCCGTCCAAGCTGGCCGCGATGCTGCACATGCCGTCCAACCTGCTGGCCCACCACCTGCACGTCCTGGAGGAGGCGGGCATCATCACCCGCCACCGATCGGGAGGCGACCGCCGCCGCACCTATTTGCAGCTGGTCCCGGGCGCGCTGGATCTCCCGGCGATCGGGCCGCGGCCGGCCGCGCGGCGGGTGCTGTTTGTCTGCACCGCCAACTCCGCCCGCTCCCACCTCGCCGCCGCGCTATGGCGGCGCGCCAGCACCATCCCCGCCGCATCAGCTGGCACCCACCCGGCCGACGCCATCGCTCCCGGCGCGATCGACGCGGCCGCGCGGCACCAGCTGCCGCTGCCCCGCCGGCGCCCCCGGCACCTCAGTGACGTCCACGAAGACGGCGACCTGATCATCACCGTCTGCGATATGGCCCATGAAGAGCTCGGCGGCCTGGCGGCGGTGCACTGGTCCGTGCCGGACCCCGTCCCGGCCGGTGACCCGGAGAGCTTCGACGTAGCCCTGGCCAACCTCGCGGACCGGGTCGGGCGCCTCGCGCCGCACCTGACAGCCGCCTGCTGACCGTCCGCTAACAGCAGTCATCGCCGCGCCAGGAACCGATGCCCTCCCGCACCGACACGGCGGCGATACCCAGGCCAATGGCCGGATCCAGCCACCAGGTGCCGGGCCATACGGCGGTGACGGCCAAGCCCAGCAGGACGGCTGCCGCCTGGGCGGCGCACAGATAGTTCTGGGTACCTTCCCCTGCGGTGGCGGCTGAGCCCAGCTGCAACGCGAGCTTGTGCTTGGCCCGGCCCAGCAGCGGCATTTCCAGCAGCGCGACGGCCGTCAGCGCGATCCCGATCACTGTGGTGTCGGGATGGTGGCCAGTTACCAGGTCGTGCACCGATTCTGCGGCAATGTACGGCGCGAGCAGCCAGAACGAGACGCCGACGGCACGCTGGGCGCGGCGCTCAGCGGTCCCGGACAAGGTACGGCTTCCGGTGAACCGCCAGATCACGATGACGCTGGCCAGGCCCTCGACAGCGCTGCCCAGCGCCCATCCGGTCAGCGCGATCGACCCCGCCGCCACACCCTGCCACAGCCCAACGCCGCCCTCGGTACACATCCAGGCCAGGCTGGCCCACGCCAGCCATCGCGCCCTCCTAGCTGCGCGGTGCCACCCGGCATCGCGTACCACCGGCATCCCAGGCCCGGCCACGCATGAGTCACCCGGGCAGCGGCAGGGATCCTCGAGGGGAATGTGCGAGTCGCGCGCTGGGCGGGCAGCGGTCATGACGACTCCGGCCCGCAGGCGCCCAGGCCGTATTCGGGGCATAGCGCGACGGCATTGCCGGTAGCCACCAGCACCTCCTCGGCCGCGGTGAGCATGTCAGCGAGCGCGGGCTGGGCCAGCCGGAACACCGAGGCCCTCCCCGCAGGCTCTGAGGTCACCAGCCCGCAGTCCCGCAAGCACGCCAGGTGCTTAGATACCGTCGACTGCGCCAGCCCCAGCGCCGCTACCAGGTCGGTTACCCGAGCCGGCCCACCGGCCAGCCGACGAACGATCACCAGCCGCGCCGGGTCGCCCAGCGAATGAAACAGCGCCGCAGCCGGCGCCAGCTCCACCCGCTCCACATTCGCATCAGCTGATATCATCGCCATTAAGCGATCATATCGCTATCTTGCGAATTTAGATATGGTCCTGGCCCGGATGGGCGGATGGGCGATGAGGGCTCCGTGGGCCGAGGGGATCGTCAGGCTCCAGGCGCACGCAGGACGTCGCTGAGCGCGGCCATGGCCGCTGGCTCGATCCGGTAGTAGGCCCACTTGCCGCGCTGCTCGCGGCTGACCAGTCCCGCGGCGGCGAGCTGTTTCATGTGGTGAGAGACGGTGGGCTGAGTCAGGCCAAGAGGTGCCGTGAGGTCACAGATGCAGGCCTCACCGCCGTCGGCGGCGGCGATCATGGACAGCAGCCGGACCCGGTGGCGGTCCCCGAGCGCGCGGAACACGCGGGCTAGTTGCTCGGCCGCGTCATCGTCGAGAACTCCGCCGGCCAGCGGGGAGCAGCAGGCGGCCAGGCTGGTCTCCTGCACCGGAAGCGTCGTTCTTGCCATGGTCTCATTCTCTCATACGAATTGACAGATATCGATGCATCGATCATAGTCGATGCATCGATACTTGTGAATGGGAGGACCGCGAGGATGAGTGACCTGCCTGTTGCCGTGATCGGAGCGGGCCCGCTGGGGCTCGCCGCTGCCACGCACCTGCTCGAACGAGGACTGGAGCCGGTGGTGCTGGAGTCCGGGGACGGCCCGGGCTCGGCTGTGCTGGAGTGGGGACACGTCCGGCTGTTTTCACCCTGGCCGGAGCTTATCGACCAGGCGGCCGCCCGGCGGCTGGAGGCCACCGGCTGGACCGCGCCCGATTCGGGCTATCCGACCGGTAAGGAGTGGGTGGACCGTTACCTGGCCCCGCTCGCAGGCACCCTCGGCGACAGGATCCGCTACGGCGCTCAAGTGACCGGGGTGTCACGTAAGGGACGGGACCGCCTGGTCGATGCCGACCGGGAGGACCAGCCGTTCACCGTGCACGTGACCGCGGCCGGGGAGGAGTACCGGCTGGAGGCCCGGGCGGTGATCGATGCGTCCGGGACCTGGCGGACGCCCAACCCGGCCGGGGCGGACGGGCTGCCCGCGCTGGGCGAGCACGCGGTTCACGATCTGCTCCGGTATCAGGTCCCGGACTTCGCGGCCCCGGAGCCGTTCGCCGGCCGGCACACCGTGGTCCTCGGCAGCGGTCATTCGGCGGCCACCGCGATCATCGAGCTGGCCCGCATCGCCCGCGAGCATGCCGGCACGCAGATCACCTGGGTCCTGCGCCGGGGCATCACCGGGAAGACGTTCGGCGGCGGCACCGCCGATCAGCTGCCGCAGCGCGGCGCGCTCGGGCAGCGGGCCCGGGAAGCGGTCGAAGAGGGCCTGGTGAGCGTGGTCACCGGATTCCGGACCGAACGATTCCGCCCGGAGGCGGGGCAGGCGGTGCTGGTGGGCGAGGACGGCCGGGAACTGCCAGCCGCCGACGCGGTCGTGGTGCTGACCGGCTTCCGGCCAGAGCTGTCGTTCCTGTCGGAGCTGCGGCTGGACCTGGACCCGGTGCTGCAGGCGCCGCGGGCGATCGCGGCCGGGATCGACCCCAACGTCCACTCCTGCGGGACGGCGGCGCCCACCCTGGCCCGCGACCTGGCCCACCCGGAGCCGGCCCTGTTCCTGGTGGGCATGAAGTCCTACGGCCGGGCCCCGACGTTCCTGGCCATGACCGGATATGAGCAGGTCCGCAGCGTGGCCGCCGAACTGGCCGGGGACCACGAGGCCGCAGCCCGCACCGAACTCGTACTGCCGGACACCGGGGTGTGCGGCGGGGCCGGGCTGTTCGATGACCCCGAGGGGGCGGCGGCCGGGGGCTGCTGCGCTCCCGCGCCGGAAGTGCTCCAGATCGGCCGTATCCCGGCCGGTGCCTGAGACGGCGCGGGTCGCCGCCGGGAGCTGCTCGTGACGGGCGGATCCCGGCGGCGGGCGCTGGCCGCGTTGTGCGTCACCGAGATCACCAGCTACGGCGTCATCTACTACGCGTTCCCGGTCCTGGCCACCCAGATCACGGCCGAGACGGGCTGGTCGCACACCGCCATCACCCTCGCGTACTCAGCGGGAAACCTGGCCGGGGCACTGGCCGGCATCCCGGCCGGGCGGCTGCTGCACCGGTTCGGGCCGCGGCCGGTGATGACCACCGCCAGCGTGCTCGGCGTCCTGGCCGTGGCCGCGATCGCCGTCGCGCCCGGCTACGGCTGGTACCTGGCCGCCTGGCTGGCCGCCGGGATCGCCAGCTCCGGGCTGTTCTACCCGCCGGCCTTCGCCGCGCTGACCGGATGGTACGGGCCGCGGCGCGTCCAGGCGCTGACCACGCTGACGCTGGCGGCCGGGTTCTCCAGCACCATTTTCGCGCCGCTGACCTCGGCGCTGGCCGGCCACCTGAGCTGGCGCGGGGTCTACCTGGTGCTGGCGGTCATCCTTGCCGTCATCGTCATCCCGGCCCACCTGGTCGCCCTGCGGCTGCCCTGGCGAGAACAGGCGGACCAGGAGCCGCCAGCACCGGTCCGGGACCGGCAGGTCCTGACCAGCCGGGCGTTCCTCCAGCTGGCCGCGGCCGGGACACTGTGCTCATTCGCGCAGTACGCGGCCCTGATCAACCTGGTCCCGCTGCTTGAGGCCCGCGGGGTGGCACCGACGCTGGCGGCGGTGGGCCTCGGGCTAGGCGGCGCGGGGCAGGTCGCCGGCCGGCTGTTCTACCGCATCCTGGCGGCCAGGTTGCAGGTGCGAGCCCGCGCAACGGCGATCATCGCGGCCACCGCGGTGACCACCGTGCTGCTCGGCCTGGTACCCGGTCCAGCGGTCCTGCTCATCATCACCGCAGTCCTGGCGGGGATGGTCCGTGGCGTGTTCACCCTGGTCGAGGCGACACTGATCGCTGACTACTGGGGCCGGACCGGTACGCCGTCCTCAACGGCGTGTTCAACACCAGCGCGTACACCAGCGGCACGGGCGGATCCTCCCGGCTGAGCACCGACTGACGGGCCAGCCGGGCTGACACGTACCCGTCGATCATTTCGTCGCTGGCGTTGGGCTTGGTCTCCAGCACGGCCCGCGCGTACTCAGGGGTCTGGAGCAGGCCAGCCACGAGCGAATGCTCGAAACTCCTCAATGTGGCTGCTTCTGCCTCGTAGGGGGCGAACGAGCGGAACGCAGCCGGGAACGGCAGGTTGCGCAGCCTGCGCTCCAGCCGGGCGAACGTCCCCGGCGCGCCGAGCGCCTTATCAAGCGCCTTGGCCAGTGACGCCGTGGGTCGGGCTGGTGGGTGGGTGGTGGATCTTGCGCGATGGGGCAACATGTGGGTTACGTCGGGCTTACCTGGGAGAAATGGGAATTTGCATTGCTCCAGGCGGTCGTGTGTGAATGTGGTTATTGCAGGTGGAATGCTAAATGACAGCATTTGACCGCATTTGTGGGGACGTACATAGCCGCTCGGGGAGACGTTCGCAAGTGGTTCGTTTTATTAAATTATTTAAGATGTCTTTACTGTTCTTTACGTCCTCTTGGTGTCGGAAACCACCGAAAAGTATCACTATCGGACGCGAACCGCGTTCGCCCCACAAAGAGGAACGCACGAACATCGGAGGACACATGCGTCATAGCGCCCGGCGGCGCGCACTGGTCATCGCGGGAAGCTCCGTTATCGCGGGCTTCGCGCTGGTGGCACCCGCTTACGCCGCCACGTCGGGCCAGTCCGCCACAACCACCGTCACCAGCGCCCCGCATACCGCCAGCGGCACCACCCTCCAGCCCGGCGGCGCCATGCGGCACGAGGTCCACCCGCAGACGGCGCTGAGCGGGACCAAGAACGCCAGCACGACCAGCACGAACTGGTCGGGGTACGCCGCCACCGGCGGCCCCTTCACCAGCGTCGCCGCCAGCTGGACCGAACCCACGGCCACCTGCAGGTCGGGTGACCAGTATTCGAGCTTCTGGGTCGGTCTGGACGGCTACAACAGCAACTCCGTGGAGCAGACCGGCACCGACGTCGACTGCGCCGGCCGGACGCCGCAGTATTACGCCTGGTACGAGATGTACCCCGCGGCCTCGGTCGAGATCAACCACACGGTGCGGCCGGGTGACAAGATCAGCGCGTCGGTGACGTACGCCGGCAGCAACAAGTTCACCCTAAAGATCGCCGACTCCACCCAGGGCTGGACCTACTCCACCAGCAAGTCGCTGTCGGGCGCGGCCCGTTCGTCGGCTGAGGTCATCACCGAGGCGCCCTGCTGCACCAACAGCGGCGGCATCCTCCCGCTGGCCGACTTCGGCAAGGTGAGCTACACCGGGTCGACGGCCAACGGCGCCACCCTCAGCAGCTTCAACCCGGAGGAGATCACGATGGTCTCCGCCAGTGGCGTCCAGGAGGACAGCACCTCGTCGCTGAGCGGCGGGAGCTTCAGCAACACCTGGCTGAGCAGCGGCAACGGCACTCGCCGCTGATCTCGCGGAGCCAGGGCCACCGGGGCCCTCAGCCCCGGTGGCTCACGCTCAGGCGCGGTAACCCGCGTTACGGCCCTCCCGCCCGGACCTGATCCGGCGGGAGGGCCTTCGCGTGCCGGTGGACGGGGCGCAGGCGGACTGGTTCTCGCCACGCGGCTTCTCGGAGCGTGGCTTGTCGGAGCGTGGCTTGTCGGAGCGTGGCTTGTCGGTGCGGGACCGGGTCTCGGTGCGAGGCTGCGGCTCCCGGCGAGGCGGGGCCGGCTGCTGCGACGTGGTCATCCGCAGGCGTTCCGCTTCGCTGGTGCCGCCCCAGACGCCGTAGCTCTGATGGCTGTCCAGCGCGTAGTGCAGGCACTCACGCTGGACGCCGCAGCGCTGGCAGACCGCCTTGGCCGCCTCGATCTGCTGCGTGGACGGGCCACTGGCGGTGATGGGGAAGAAAAGCTCCGGATCCTCGCTGCGGCAGGCGCCCGCGTCGAGCCACTCTTCGCGGTGCACGGCCTGGCTGGTGGTCCCTCGCGTTCCTGGCACTGGGCAGAGCCTCCGTTTCGGCTGGTCAACATGCCGTCCGGCCAACCGTCCTGCCCACCCGGGCTGGCAATATGCGGCCTGCCCTAAAATTCTGCGATTTCACGCTGGTCGAGCGGGGGCGGCGGCACCTGGTCGGGCGGCACCGCCTGCGGGGGCTCGGCGGGTGCCATGAGGCACTCGGCCGACGCGATGAAGCCGTTGGCGCCGTTGCCGTTGCTGGTGCCGTTGCCGTTGCCGTTGACGGCGGCGATCGGGGTGACCGCGGCGGCGGGGCCGGCGGCCTCGATGGGGCCGATGATGAGCGGGCCCGCCGGTGCCGCGGTGATGGGGCTCACCGGGTCCAGGGTCAGCGGGCCAGCGGTCCCGGGGCCGGAGCTTGGGGTGAGCGGGCTGGCTGGGGCTGGGGGCTGGGGGGCGAGGGCGGCGCTGGCGTGGCTGGTGGGGTGGTCCGGCTCGGTGGGGCGGGTGGGGCCGACCGGGGCCGGGGCTGAGGCTGAGGCGGGGACGGAGGCAGAGGCCGGGTCCGGGGCTGAGGCTGGGGCCGAGGCCGAGGCCGGGGCCGGGGCCGGGGCCGGGGCCGGGGCCGGGGCCGGGGCCGGGGCTGACGCCGGATCCGGAGCCGGAGCCGCGGACGCCGGGTGTTCGGGGCGGCCGCCGCCGGTCACCGCGTCCGGGTGACGGTGCCGGGAGGCCGGGTCGCGACGGTGCGGGCGCGGGAGGCGGACCGGCTCGGTGACGACCTTGCGCAGGTTGGTCAGGGCGGGGGCCCGGGCGACCAGGACGACGCCGACGACCAGCACGAACAGTCCGCCCGCCTGCAGGGCGAGGCTGCGGGGGGTGAGCGAGACCCGGTCGCCGAACACCGCGATGCCCAGCAGGATGCCGGCCACCGGCTCGCCGGCGGCGATGGTCGGCAGCGAGGAGTGCAGCGGGCCCGCGTTGAAGGCGTTCTGCATCAGCACCACGCCGACCGCGCCGGTGGCGACCAGGCAGTACACCGACCAGCTCTGCAGCAGCCCGCTGATGCCGTGGAACTGCAGGATCTGCAGGGTCTGGCGGGTCAGCGCGTCCTGGATGCCGAACACGAGGCCGGCACCCAGGCCGGTGAGCGGGGCCCGGTAGCGGCCGGAGCGGTTCCGTCCGGCCGCGACCATCGCGAACGCGATGCCGGCGATGACGGCGGCCAGCGGCCAGTGCCCGAACGAGCCGAACGACTGCCCGATCGGCTGGGCCGACCGGGCCACTTCGAGGATGGCCTCGCCCGCGATCAGCAGGAGCGCGCCGGCCATCTCGGTGACCCGGATCGCCTGGTGCGACAGGGGGACGGCGAGGATCAGCGCGAACAGCAGGTTCGTGGTCAGCAGCGGCTCGACGATGGACAGCTCGAGGTGCCCGATGGACCACGCGGCCAGGATCTGGCCCGCGATCATCGCCCCGATCCCGGCCAGCCAGAGCCGGTTGCGGAACAGGTCGCCGATCAGCTTGGGACTGAGGAAATGGGACTGCGGCGCCTGCTCGGCCGCGTGCTGCTGGAGCACGAAGCCGACCCCCAGCAGCAGCGCAGCTACCAGGGTAAGGGCGTAGTCCACGGCCTCCACGGCGCCAACCTACCCGTGTATCGCGAAAAAACGTGTGCCCGCGGCGACTGAATGCCGGGACCGGGTGATCATGGCTAGCCGATGCGACGGAGCTCGGCGCGGAAGCGGCGGGCCGAGTGCAGATAGTGCTGCACGCTGTCGTCGATCCACCCCTCGGGCCGCCGGAGCTCGCGGAGCTTGCACGGTACGCCGAGCGCCAGCGCGCCCGGTGGCACCTTGAAGTCCTCGGCAACCAGGGCGCCCGCCGCGACCAGCGCGCCCTCGCCGACGGTGGCCCGGTTCAGGACGACCGATTCCGAGCCGATCAGGCAGCGGTCCCCGACCGTGCATCCTTCCAGGTGAGCGTTGTGCCCGACCACGCACTCGGCGCCGATGACCGTCGGCCACTGCTCGGTGGTGTGCACCACCGTCCCGTCCTGGACCGACGTACGGGCCCCGACCTCAATGAAGCCGTGGTCGCCGCGGAGCACGGCGCACGGCCAGACCGACGCCTGCTCGCCGAGCCGGACATCCCCGATGACGACCGCGTCCGGGTGGACGTAGGCGTCGGGATGGATCCGGGGCTCGACATCACCCAGTGCGTAAATTGGCAACGGAACAACCTCCCTGGACCTTACGTCCCTACCATCAGGGTAAACGCGTACCGGCCGGTCACCCAGTGACGCGCGCTTGCTCTTCGCGCCGGCGGGCCTGCTGGCGCTCGCGCTGGGGCACCACCGTGTACTTCGGGTCACGCGCGGACGCCATACCGGCCTCGAAGATGCCGTAGCGGGTGAGCGCCGACGCCGCCAGCAGCGCCGCCCCGGACAGCGCCGAGCCGATCCGGCTGCGCCGCGACAGCGCGGCACCGGCCAGGCCGCCGACGGTGAGGACTTCGCCGGCCCGCAGGACCGTGTTCGCCCGGCCGGTCAGGTACGGCTCGGCCAACTGGTCACCCAAGCGCTGTTCGAGCAGCTTCTTGGCCACCAGTTCGACGGCGGCGCCGATGACGGCCAGCCGGCGGGCGGGTGCCTGCTCGGCGCCGGGGGCGGCCAGCAGCCCGAAGCCGCCGGCCGCGCTGGCGGCCGAGCCCGCAAACACGTACGGCATCTCCCGGTGGGCCGCGTGCCAGGACGGGACCGCCGTGTCGCACAGCAGTACCGCCGTGTAGGTGGTCACCGCGGGCCCGACCGCGGCGGCCGCCGCGGTGGCGGCCGGGCCGACGACGGCGGCGGCGGTCCTGGCGGTGGTGCTGACGCGGCCGGTGGCCGGCAGCAGCTTGGCCAGATCGGCGATCGCGGCGACCGCCGCCATCGGGCCGTAGGCGGACAGGATCCAGGAGCCCACGCTCATCGGCGAGGACAGCTTGAACACCCGCAGCATGTGGTGGAACCGGGCCGGTCGGCCCAGGTCGTGGATCAGGAACACGGTGGACACGCCGATCCCGCCGAGCCCCGCGAGCTTGGCCACCCGGGTCAGGCCCGGGCGGCCGGTCAGCTGGGCGCCGGCCGCCAGCACCGAGGACGCGCCGGCCAGCCCGCCGAAGAACAGGTAGCCGGGGACGTCCGGCACCTCCCAGACCGGCTCCTTGATGATCGCCCGGCCGTAGTAGGACCGGAACTCGGCCTTCGGCACCATGAACCGCTCACCGCGGTTGCGCCGGGAGTAGCGTCCGCGCCCCGGGCCCTTGCCGTTGCCGTTGCGGGCCGGGCCGGGCGAGCCGGACACCGACTGATCGGCGGTCACCGGCGCCGCCCCGCGAACGCGGCCAGGGCCATCGCCCCCAGGCTGGCGGCGGCCAGCCCGGCGTGCTTCCACATGTCCGGCAGCGCGCGGGTGCTGACCACCGGGTCCGGCGGCAGCCCGTAGACCTCGGGCTCGTCCAGGAGCAGGAAGAAAGCGCCCGCGCCACCTATACCGTTTTCAGGGTTTTCCAGATACAGCTGCGCCTCGGGACGCCCCGCATCGTGCAGGTCGCTGACCCGGGCCTGAGCCCGTTCGCGCAGCTCGTCGAGGGGGCCGAACTGGATCGACTTGGTCGGGCAGGCCTTGGCGCAGGCCGGCTCCATCCCGGCGTCCAGCCGGTCGTAGCACAGCGTGCACTTGTGCGCCCCGTGGTCGATCTCGCTGCGGCCGATCACGCCGAACGGGCAGGCGGGCACGCAGTAGCCGCAGCCGTTGCAGATGTCGTCCTGGACCACCACCGTGCCGAACTCGGTCCGCATCAGCGCCCCGGTCGGGCAGACGTCCAGGCAGCCGGCCTCCGAGCAGTGCTTGCAGACGTCGCTCGACATCAGCCAGCGCAGTGCACCCTCCTGGGGGCCAATGTTCTCGCCGTCAGGCTCAGGTTCGGGTGGCCCGGGCGCGATCTGCTCGATGAAGGCCACGTGCCGCCAGGTCGTGCCGCTCAGCCCGACCGTGTTGTCGAACGACATGCCGGACAGGTTCAGGCCGTCCTCGGGCACCGCGTTCCATTCCTTGCAGGCGACCTCGCAGGCCTTGCAGCCGATGCAGATCGACGTGTCGGTGAAGAAGCCCATCCGCGGCGGGTGATCCCGCCAGCCGGCCCGGTCGGCCGGTTCGGCTCCGCCGGTCAGGCCCGGATGATCGGTGGTGCTCACCTCACACCTCCGTCCCCGTGTCCTTGGTGATGCCGGCTCGCTCCAGGTAAGACTGCACCAGCGCGAGCAGGGCTGGCCCGCGCGGCCGGCGGCCGGGCTGGATGTCGACGGCCAGCGCCTTTACCTCCTGGATGTGAACGTTCGGGTCCAGCGAAAGGTGCATCAGGTCGTTCGCGCTGTCGCCGGTGGAGATCCCGTTGCGTCCCCAGTGGTAGGGCAGCCCGATCTGGTGCAGGCGCCGGCCCTGGATGGTCAGCGAGGACATCCGGCGGGTGACCATGACCCGGGCCTCGATGGCGCTGCGCGCGGAGACGATGGTAGCCCAGCCCATGTGCTCCAGGTTGCGCTCGGCGGCCAGTTCCGGTGACACCTCGCAGAAGAACTCCGGCTGCAGCTCGGACAGGTACGGCAGCCATCGGCTCATCCCGCCGGCGGTGTGGTGCTCGGTCAGCCGGTAGGTGGTGGCGACGTAGGGGAACACGTCCGAGCCGTACTCGTCGCCGCTGGGCTGATACCTGGTCCTGGCATCCCGGATGACCTGACGGACCGGGTTGTGCTCCTGCTTGGGGTAGAGCGGGTTCTGCACCGGCGAGTCCTGCGGCTCGTAGTGCGCGGGCAACGGGCCGTCGACCAGCCCGGCCGGGGCGAACAGCCACGCCTTGCCGTCGGCCTGCATGATGAAAGCGTCATCACCGGAGATGGCGGCCACGCCGGTGGCACCCTCTTCCGGCCGGTAGGACGGCGGGCGGTTGGCCACGAAGTCGGCGATGTCGTGGCCGGTCCACTTGCCGGCGTCGGCGTCCCACCAGACCAGCGCCTTGCGCTCGCTCCAGGGCTTGCCGTCGGGGTCGGCCGAGGCCCGGTTGTACAGGACGCGCCGGTTGGCGGGCCAGGCCCAGCCCCACTCGTTGGCGACCCAGTTCTGCTCCTGGCCGGGCTTGCGGCGGGCGGCCTGGTTGACCCCGTCGGCGTAGACGCCGCAGTAGATCCAGCACCCGCTGACCGTGCTGCCGTCGTCCTTGAGCTGGGTGTAGGAGGAGACCGGCTTACCGCCCGAGTCCCACCCGTTGACCTCGGCCAGCACCGCGTCGGCGAGCGGCTCCTGGTGCGGGCCGTGCAGCGGGTAGTTCCATGTCAGGTCCATCACCGGACGGTTCATTTCCTTCTCGGCCTCGTCGCTGGCGGCCAGCTTCTCCCGGATCAGGCGGCCCAGGTGGTAGGTGAACCACAGGTCGCTGCGGGCGGCCCCGGCCGGCTCGATGGCCTGGTGGTGCCACTGCAGCATCCGCTGGGTGTTGGTGAAGCTGCCGTCCTTCTCGGTGTGGGCGGCGGCCGGCATGAAGAACACCTCGGTACCGATGTCCTCGGTGACCATCTCCCCGGTCTCGATCTCCGGGCCGTCCTTCCACCAGGTGGCCGACTCGATCAGCGAGAAGTCGCGCACCACCAGCCAGTCCAGCTCGGCCATGGCCATTCGCTGCATGCGGCCATTGGCCGAGCCGACCGCCGGGTTCTCCCCGAACAGGAAGTACCCGGCGCAATCCCCGGCCAGCATCGCCATGATCGTCTCGTAGGTGCTGTGGCTGCCGGTCAGCTTGGGCAGGTAGCCGTAGCAGAAGTCGTTTTCGGCGGTGGCCGCGTCGCCCCAGTAGGCCTTGAGCAGGCTGACCATATACGAGCGCATGTTGGCCCAGAAGCCGTGGTCCATGCCCTCGTTGGCGACGTAGGTGTCCAGGTCCTCGTTGCCGTGCACGTGCGGCATCGGCAGGTAGCCGGGCAGCAGGTCGAACAGGGTGGGGATGTCGGTCGAGCCCTGGATCGAGGCGTGCCCGCGCAGGGCCAGGATGCCGCCGCCGGGGCGGCCCATGTTGCCGAGCAGCGTCTGCAGGATCGCGCCGGTGCGGATGTACTGCACCCCGACCGTGTGCTGGGTCCAGCCGACGCTGTACACGAACGCGGTGGTCCGGTCCCGGCCGGAGTTGCTGGTCAAGGCCTCGCACACCTGCCGGAAGTCAGCCGGGGAGATGCCGCAGATCCGCTCCACCATCTCCGGGGTGTAGCGGGCGAAGTGCCGTTTGAGCACCTGGAAAACGCAGCGCGGGTGCTGCAGGGTTTCGTCCCGGTCCGGGGTCGGGTGCGCCTCGGCGCCGCCGGAGCCGTGCGCCTCGCCCCGGGCCGATTCGCGCACCGCCTGCCGCTGGCCGTTGCCTTTCTTGCCGGGACGGTCGCGGTTGCCCGCGGCCGAGCCGACGTCGCCGCCCTGGTAGCGCCAGGCGTCGAAGTCGTAGGTCCGGTGCTCGCGGTCCAGCCCGGAGAAAACGCCCTCCAGGTCCTCGGTGTCGGCGAAATCCTCGGACAGGATCGTCGACGCGTTGGTGTAGGCCAGCACGTACTCGCGGAAGAACTTCTCCTCGGTCAGGACGTGGTTGATGATCGCGCCCAGGAACGCGATGTCACTGCCCGCCCGGATCGGGACGTACTGGTCGGCCAGCGCGCTGGTCCGGCTGAACCGCGGGTCGACGTGGATGACCTTCGCGCCGCGGGCCTTGGCCTCCATCACCCACTGGAAGCCGACCGGATGGGCCTCGGCCATGTTCGAGCCCTCGATGAGGATGCAGTCAGCGTTGGCCAGGTCCTGCTGGAACGTGGTCGCGCCGCCGCGCCCGAAACTGGTCCCCAGACCGGGGACGGTGGAGGAGTGTCAAATACGGGCCTGGTTCTCGATCTGTACCGCCCCGAGCGCGGTGAACAGCTTCTTGATCAGGTAGTTCTCTTCGTTGTCGAGGGTCGCCCCACCCAGGCTGGCGAAGCCGAGCGTGCGCCGGGTGCGTTGCCCGTCGACCTCCTCCTGCCAGCCCTTCTTCCGGGCGGCGATGACCCGGTCGGCGATCATGTCCATGGCCTGGTCGAGGCCGAGCGGCTCCCACTCGGTGCCGTTCGGCCGCCGGTACAGGACCTGGTACTCGCGGGCGTCGCCGGTGGTCAGCTGCAGGCTGGCCGACCCCTTGGGGCACAGCCGGCCGCGGCTGACCGGCGAGTCGGGGTCGCCCTCGATCTGGGTGACCTGGCCACCCTGCACGTAGACCTTCTGGCCGCAGCCGACCGCGCAGTACGGGCAGACTGACTTGACCACCTTTTCGGCGGTCTCGGTCCGGGCCTGGCGCCGGCTGGTCGCGCCGCTCTTGGTAGCGGCGCCCAGGCCCAGCTTGTCCTGGCCGGTCAGCTGCCGGTAGACCGGCCAGCCCTCGATCCACGTGCGCACGCCCACGCTCCTTGAGCTTCGAGCCAGACGTTCCTCTGCGTCTAGGTAACCACATTGGGTGAACCGGCCTGCGGCCAGGGTCGCCGCTCGGTGGCGTCGATGATCACCGCCACCTCCGGCGTCCGGATGCTGAATCCATGGGAGCACCCAGCGACCCGCTGACCGGCCGGGCACCTCAGCCCGAGCTGAGCGCGAAGATGTGCAGGGCCGCGTTGTAGCCGGTCACGCTGCCGAGGCTGGGCAGCGTCACCGCCTCGGCGGTCTTGCCCGCGGTAAGCGGGATGTTCTGCTCGAACAGGTAGATGGTGTGGCCGGAGGACCCGGTCGGGTAGTTGGCGTAGTTGACGGCGGCGACCTGGGTATCCGACGGGTTGCCGTTCTGCCCGGACGGGTACCAGAAGTTGCCCACCGACAGCGTGAACGTGGACGTGGAGCCGTCGGTGTAGTAGACGGTGCCGGTGCCGGATTCGGCCGAGTTGTTGGCGGCGGTCAGTACACCCAGGCTGCCACCCGAGGCCGCGCTGGCCGGGACCGTGATCGTCTGGCCTTCGGCCATCGTGTTGTCAGGCTGCGCCGACGGCACGTTCGGCCAGGTGAACGCCTGGCCGCCGGCGCTGACCGAGGCTCCCGGGGTCAGCCCGGCCGCGGCCAGGCCCTGGGCCGAATAGGTGGTCCCCTCCCCGTCGAAGCCGGCGAAGCCGGACGACGGGGCCGGGTTCGAGTCATCGGTGATGCCGGTGTTGTCGTAGGTGCTCGCCAGGCTGGCCGCGGGCACCTGGACCTGGGCGGTACTGAGCAGCTGCTGGCGGCCCGGCCCGTAGGTCGCGGTAGCCAGCAGGTTCACCGCGCCGGCGGTCAGGCCGGAGGACGGCGCGGTCACCTTGAACGTGGCCGACGCCGACCGGCCGGGCGCGATCGTGCCCACCGGGGTGGCCCCGGCCGGGGCCACGGTCCAGCCGGACGGGGCGGTCAGCGCCTCGGTCGCCCCGGTGAGCGGCGGGCCGGCCGGGTTGGTCAGCGTCTCCTTGACCGTGAACGAGCTGGTCACCAGCGTGGTGGACGGCACCGCGGCCAGCGTGGGAGCCGGGGCCGTGGGGGCGCCGTAGGTGGCGGCCGAGTAGCCGGGGCTGGCCACCGGGCTGACCGGGACGCCGCCGGCCTGGTCACCGGCGGCGACCAGCTTGACCTGGTCCAGGCCGCCGCCCGCCTGGTTCAGGCCCCAAACGGCGATGGCCAGCGTGTTGCCCCCGTGGTCGTTGAGGATCCCGGCCGGCATGTAGAACTGGTGCTGGGGGCCGACGTTGTTCACGTAGCGGCCGATCAGCCAGCCGTTGACGTAGATGAAGGCGCGGTAGCTGGCGGTGCCGGCACCCGGTGCGGCCTGGCCGAGCTGGACGTCGATGGGCACGTAGCTGTTCGGCGGCAGGCTGAGCGAGAAGCTGGTGCGGTACCAGCCGACCCCGGCCGGGACGCCCCGCGTGGACCAGCTGTCCGGCAGCGACACCGGCTGCCAGCTCTGGTCGGGGTAACCGGGCAGGTCCCAGCCGTGGTCACTGCCGTACAGGCCGGCCGCGTTCATCACCCCGCGCACCGGGTCCTGCAGGGTGGTGCCGCCCGGGTCGCCCATCAGCCGCCAGATGACCGGGGCGGCGGAGCCGGTGAGCGCGGCCTGGTAGAGGCCGACCTTCTCCCCCGACGGGCCCTCGGGGTTGCCGGTGTTCTCGACCAGGACCGCGATGACGTTGTCCTTGGCCTTCTGGACGGCGCCGGGCGGGAACGGATGCGTCTGGGCCTGCGCGCCGGCGGCGGCGGCGGAGCCGAGGAACGCCCCGTTCAGCCAGACCGAGTAGGCGCCGGTCGGGGAGATGCCGTCGGCGGTGAGCGTCACCCCGGTCTCGCCGCCGGTCGCGGTGAAGTGCCCGCGATACCAGACGAACCCGTGGTCGTAGCCGTAGTCGGAGGCGTAGAGGACCGGTGTGCCGGGCGAGCTGGCGTTGGACACCGGGTGGTCGGCCAGCGTCCAGGCGCTGTCGTCGAACCCCGGCTGTGCCTCGGGCGCCTCGGCGGCGAACCGCCAGTTGGTCAGGGTAGGCAGGGTCACCTTGGCGGGCCCGCCGATGCTCCCGGTCAGCGAGCCGTCCGGGTTGGCCTTGACCGCCAGCGGGCGGCCGTTCCAGGTCACCGCCTTGGTGCCGGCCGGTGGCCACACGGTCAGCGGGCCGGCCTGGCTGGTGTCGCCGGTCAGAGCCAGCACGCCGCCGTGGCTGGCCGCCGTCCGGACCAGGTAGCCGCCCTGGACCAGGGCGGATCCGGTGGCCGTGCTGACCGGCCAGAAGCCTTCGGCGGTGCTGGTGTCGGCCAGCAGGAGCAGTAGTGGCGGGACGCCGCCGCCGGTGATCTGGACCTCGGCCAGACCGTGGTGCGTGTAGTCCAGTCGCAGGTCGCCGCGGCTGGCGTCCCAGGTCTGGGCGACCGACCCGGCCAGCACCTTGACCGTGGGCTGGCTGGTGTAGCGGAGCACGGTCTCGCCGTCGGTCCCAGCCGGGTCGTACAGCAGCGCGGTTGCCCGGCCGCCGACCGTGCCCTGGGTGGCCAGTTCGGAGGTGGAGTAGACCAGGTGCTGCCCGGCGAACTGCTCGTTGCCGACCAGCAGCCGGGAATCCCGGCCCTGGAGGGTGATCGTGCCGCTCTGCGGGACGACCGGGTAGTAGCCGGCCTGCTGGGCCGCGGTCGGCACGTTGATGGCGTCGACCACCACGGTGTCGGCGGTGGCCGCGGCGTTCTTGTTGCCGCTCACGGCGATGGTCAGCGTGTGCGACCCGGCGGCCAGCCCCGTGGCGCTGTAGAGCACCTGCTGGAACTCCTTGCCGGCGGCCGAATAGGTGTCCACGGTGGCGGCCTGCTTGCCGTCGATGGACACGTCGGCGATGCCGCCGTTGGTGTTCTTCGGCCCGATCCACTGCACGGCGGTGCCGCTGAACGTGACCGACATGGTGTCCCCGGCCGTCTGGCTCCAGGATTCGGTGCTGTCGTAGTCGCCGCCCGAGTAGCCGGAACTGGGCCCGGCGTGCGTCCAAGTGCCGGTGTAGGTCAGCGCGCTGGCGGTGTCGTCGTAGGTGTAGCCGGCCCCCTGGCTCAGGTTGAGGGCCAGGTGGGTGCTGGCGGTGGCGGTCGAGGTGGCGTCGGCCTGCCGCACGTAGACGAACTGGGTCCCGTCGGCCGGGTTGGCCCGGGCCATCGTGGTCACGGCCGGGTTGTCGGCGGCCGGGGCGGCTACCGCGGTGGTCTCGTCGACCGACGGCACCGACGTCTCGAAGTCGTTGATCAGCTTGTTCTCGCCGAACTTGGACCCGGTGATGTCGTTCGGGTCGGACGCCGTGCCGATCTCGCCGGTCTCCCGGATCGCCGCGCCGTAGTCGTAGGAGGTGTAGACGCCGGGGTCGGGCAGCCAGCCCCAGTTCGTGCCGCCCACCCCCATGTAGTTGCTCTGCATCGTGACGCCCTGAGCAATGTTGTTTTTATAGAAAACGTTCTCAAAGGCCGGCCCGGTCATCGTGTAGCAGTTGTCATAGCCGGTGCCGCCCCAGCCGTCGAACGAGCCGCCCTGGTACTCGGGCAGGTAGATCGGCATGTTGGGGAAGGCCGGGTAGCCGTAGGGCTGGCCGAAGCTGCTGGTGTCGGCGCAGTTGAAGCCGAGCGGGTAATTGTCGGTGCCGCTGATGTTGACCGCGCCGAGACCGCTGGTGAACGTCTGCGAGCCGCAGCACTGGTTGAACGTGAACGGCACGGTGATCCCGTCCGCCTTGGCCTGGGCCTCCAGGTCGGCCATGTACTGCTGGGCGGCCGTGCCCTGGTTGGCGTACTCGTTCTCGACCTGGTACAAGATCACGTCGCCGCCCTTGGTGACCTGGTGGGCGGCGATGATCGGGTCGATCTCGGACAGCCACTGCTCGGCGGCCGACAGGTAGGGCTGGACGTCCGAACGGTAGCCGTTCGGCGAGGTGAGCACCCAGGACGGGATCCCGCCGCCGTCGGTCTCGGCGTTGATGTACGGGCCCGGACGGGCGATCACGTACAGCCCGGCCTGCTGGGCCAGGTTGAGGAACGTGTTCATGTCGCGCACGCCGGTGAAGTCGTACACCCCGGGGGCCGGGGAGCTGTAGTCCCAGTCGAAGTAGACGGTCACCGCGTCGTAGCCGTCGGCCTTCATCTTCTGCAGGTCATCGAGCCACAGCGACGGGCTCGGCGTCCGCCACGGGTCGAACTCCCCGGCGGTGACGAAGACCCGCTTGCCGTCGATGGACACCGAGTACTGGTCGTAGCTGACCTTCTGCGGGGTCCCGAGCTGGACGTTCCTCGGCGGGGCGATCGCGGCCGGGGTGACGGAACTCGAGGTGGCGGCAGGACCGCTGGCCGTCTTGGTGTTGGCGGTGACCGTGAACGTGTAGGAGGTGCCATCGCTGAGGCCGTCGATGATGACCCAGTCGTTGGGGACAGCGGCCGTAACGTGCTGGCCGCCCGAGGAGGTGACGGTGTAGCTGACCACCGAGCCTGCGCCGGTGGACGGTGGGCACCAGACCACGGTGGCCGATGCGCTGCCGCCGATGGCCCGTACCTGCTGGGGCGCGCCTACGGTGGGCGAACTGGCCGCGGCTGGGGACGCGGCAGGGCAGGATGCGTCGCTGCCGGACGCCTTCTGCGCTGGCTGGCCGACGGCTGTGGAGGTGGTGGCCGCCCCGGTGGTGGCCGCCGCGGTGGTGGCGTGGGCTAGCTGGGGTGCCAGCAGTCCCAGGACCAGCACGATCACGCTGATCGAGGACAGTCGCGCCCGCCTGCGGAGGTTCCGGTTCATCACGCTCACCCACAGCCGCACAGAATCGACAGGATTCGAGTCCAAAAGAACTCGGAATCGCACGCCTGTCAAGCGTGTGTGACGTGAGTGCCTTAAGTGATCGATGGGTTTTGGGCAGGCTGGGTCTCAGGCCTGGGCATCAGGGCGGGCCGCGGGGCGGGCGGCGGCTGGGTGACTGGCCCGGGGAGAGGCGGGGGCAGCGGCCGGGACAGGTGGGAGCAGCGGGCTGGTGTCGGCCGGGGCCATGGCCGGGGGTGTACACGTGGCGTGCCTGTCCCGGCTCTCCAGTCACAGGAGTTCAAGATCAATCGCTCGGTTACGTTGACGGCGCTATTCACTGACAACGCAACCGAGCAATGGATCATGACCGGGGAGACGCGGCCCGGCGCCACGTCAGCTGCGCGGTGGCCCTCCAGCCCGGCCATGAGTGTGCACTTGGCATACCTCACAAGCCCCCTGGTCACACCCGTCCCAGCCTCGGGTTTCACTGGTGCAAAGTCGATTATCACTGCAAACGCTCCTGTAGGCCTGGGCGTCGGCCCGGTCGGATTGGGTCATGCGGTGGACCTGCGGGACGACCAGTTTGGGCTGATCCGCCGAGGGACCGGGCGAGGCTCGGAGGCGCTTGATTTGGAGGCGGGTGAGAGGCAGGGTCGGGTCAGTGGGCGTGGCTGCCGGGTGGACCCGGGGGCCCTCCCCGGGAAGTTCAGGGTTTTCCAAAGGCGGGACGGGCGTGAACGGCGAAGCGGGACCGGAACCACCGCGGCGGGACAAGCGCTGGTACTTCGCCCTGATGGGGGTGTGCGTCGCGCTGTTCGTGCTGTCGTGGGCGGTGGTGGAGCGCTACTCGATGGTGGCGGCGGTGATCATGTCGGCGGTGGCGCTGGTCATACCGCCGCTGGCCGCGATCGTGGCCAACCGGGCCAGCGCGGTCGACCGGCGCCGGTGAGGGGCGGGGCGGCGGGCCGGGACGGACGAGTTATCCGGCTTTTTGCTCGGCGTGGGCGTAGGCGAACTGGAGGAAGTCCGAGCCGGCCAGGACGGCCAGGGTGGTCGCGGCCAGGCGGGTGGCGCGGGGGGCGAAGACGTAGCCGGCCGTGAAGCCGGTCGACACCCACATGCCGATGCAGAACGGGCAGGTCACCAGCTCGCCGACGGTTTTCTTGCTGCCGCTGGAGCGGACGTCTTCGGCCAGCTCGGCCGGGCCGGAGGTGCCTTCGAACGTGGTGAACGGGGCGCGCAGGGGGCTGGTCACCGGGTCCTTGGCCAGCAGACGGCTCAGCTTGTGGGTGGCGACGGCGGTCACGGCGGTGTCCCAGGGGCTGATCCGCTCGGGCAGCGCGCGGCCGCTCAGCCGGGCTGTGGCCGCGATCGCCGCCACAACGCCGCCGTACACCGACATCGCTCCGGCGTAGCCGCGCAGCGGGAAGTCCTCACCGTGCGCGTACTGCTGCTCCTGCTGGCGCCAGCCGTTGGTCACCCGGTCCTTGATGGTTGTCAGCTCAGGCATGGCGGCTGCGCTACCCCGGATGCGGTCGCCCATGCGGGCTGGTGTAGGCCATAACTGGCCGGGTAGCGAGGCCGCGCGATCAGATGGGCAACCACAGGAAGGTGGCACGATGAGCGGTCAGCAGACCGTGGCGGTGCTCGGCGCCGGAGGAACGATGGGCTTCCCGATGGCCGCGAACCTGGCCCGGGCCGGGTTTTCGGTCCGCGCCTGGAACCGGTCCCGGGACAAGGCCGAGCCGCTGGCCGACGACGGGGTGCAGGTGTGCGACACCCCGGCCGCGGCGGCCGACGGCGCCGGCGTGATCCTCACCATGCTGGCCGACACCGACGCCGTGCTGGCCGCGGTGGACGGGCCCGACGGCGCGTTCGCGGCGGTGCCGGCCGGGGCCGGATCGGGGCCGGTGGACGCGGACGGGGTGCTCTGGCTGCAGATGAGCACGATCGGTGAGGCCGGCACCGAACGCTGTGCGGACCTGGCGGGCCGCCACGACGTCGACCTGGTCGACGCGCCAGTGCTCGGGACCAAGCAGCCCGCCACCGAGGGGAAGCTGGTGGTGCTGGCCTCCGGGCCGGCCACGATGAAGCACCGGGTCCAGCCGATCTTCGACGCGGTCGGGCAGAAGACGATCTGGGTCGGTGAGGCCGGGGCGGGCACGCGGCTGAAGCTGGTGGCCAACAACTGGGTGCTGACCGTGACCGAGGGCGCGGCCGAGACGATCGCGCTGGCGGAAGGGCTCGGCCTGGACCCGCGGCTGTTCCTGGAAGCGGTCAGCGGCGGCCCGCTCGACCTGCCGTACCTGCGGATCAAGAGCGACGCCATCCTCAGCCAGGACTTCACGCCGTCGTTCCGGCTGCAACTGGCGGCCAAGGACGCGGGGCTGGTGGCGGAGGCGGCCGAACGGCATCAGGTGGACGTGCCGCTCACCCGGCTGCTGCGGGACCGGCTGGCCGAGGCGACGCACGAGCACGGTGACAAGGACGCGGCGGCGACGTACCTGACCAGCGCGCCCGACCGCTGATCAGCAGGGACGGCCCTCTTGCTCAGACGGGTTTGCCGTGCTCGGCGGCCAGCACCGAGCCGACCGGGTCGGCCGAGTCACGGATCCGCTCGACCAGGCCGGCGGTCGAGCGGCCCGGCAGGTAGCCCACCGTGGTCACCCGGCCGCCGTAGATCTCGACCGCGAGCCGCTCGGTCAGGGTGTCGGCGTCGTGGTCGCCGCCCTTGACGTAGAGGTCGGGGCGCACGGCTTCCACCAGATCGGCGGTGCTGTCGCCGTCCAAGATCGTCACGTACTCGACGCAGCCGATCGCGGCCACGATCGCGGCCCGGTCCTCGGCGGGTATGACCGGGCGGCCGGGCCCCTTGACCTTGCGGACGGTCTCGTCGGACTGGACGCCGACGACCAGCACGTCCCCCAGCGAGGCGGCCTGCTGCAGGCACTCAACGTGGCCACGGTGCAGCACGTCGAAGCAGCCGCTGGTCAGGACGATGCGGTGACCAGCCCGGCGATGCCCGGAAAGGCAGCGCGCCAGAAGGTCAACGGGCCAGATCGAATCAAGTCGCCAGTCCTCGAACTGCACGTCCGCAACACCACTTCCGCATCGCAGTTAGCGGCGCGATACCCGCCTGTCAGCCCGGCAAACGGCCCGCTGACCTGACGGTCGGCGCCGCGGCCGGCTGCGTCCCAGCCGGTGGTCGCGCTCCTTGCCCCGTTTCAGTCGTTCCCCCACTCACGGCCTAAAACGCACAATCGAGCGATAAGACGGAACCGCGGCAGCTTCTTAACCAGATCTTCAGGCCAAGCCGAGCACGCCGAACGAGTGACCGGCCCACAGGCGGCGGGATGTGTCCTCCGGGTAGGGCGAGTCGGTGACCGGGTCGTCGTAGACGCGGGTGATCCGGCCCGCGGGCTCATACGCCGGCCAGTCGGTGCTGCGGCCCGCCGCGAACGCGGTCCAGTCCGCCCGGATGCGCTGGCCGAGCACCAGCGCCGATTCCGGTACCGGCTGGCCGAACAGCATCTGGCCGAAGTCGGCCTGCAGGGTGCCGAACACCAGCGGCACGTCGAGGCCGTGGCAGGCGCCGAGAGCACCGCCCGCGCCGGGCGCCGGATAGCCCAGCTCGTACAGGTACACGGCGCCACCGGCGGTGGCCTGCGCGTCCGCCAGGTGCAGGGCCGGCATCCGGAACAGCCAGTCGGAGTAGGCCAGCTCGTACAGGCGCGCGGTGTCCGCCTCGGGGTAGGCGGCCCGGTAGGCCGCCACCCCACCGGGCTGGGCCGCGAACGCGGCCAGCCCGCTGGCCAGCTCGGCGGCGGCCAGCTCGTTCCCGATCGTGAACAGCCGGCACTCGTCCCGGTTGTGCCCGATGATCAGCTCGATGTCGCGGGCGCGGCCCCCGGCCAGGGCCTGCCACGGCGCGGTGCTCAGCACCTCACCGTCGACCACCGGGGAGAACGGGGTCAGCGTGTGGGCGACCACGCCCCAGCGGTCCCGGTGCTGCCCGAACAAGGCCAGCGCGGCCTCGCCCGCCGCCACCAGCCGGACCGGGTCGACGTCGGCCAGGGCGGTGGCCGCGGGGCTGAGGCCGACATCCTGGGCGGCCACGCTGGCCAGGTCGGCGGCCAACTCGGCCGAGAAGAACGTGCCCGGCACGCTCTGCACGATCGCGCGCCGGAACAGCCCGGCCGCCTGGTCCATGGCCAGCAGGGACGCGACCGACCCGCCCCCGGCCGACTCCCCGAACACGGTGACCTGGCCCGGGTCACCGCCGAAGGCGGCGATGTTGTCCTGCACCCAGCGCAGCGCGGCCACCTGATCGAGCAGGCCACGGTTGGCCGGCGCGCCGGTCAGCTGGGCGAAGCCTTCCATGCCGAGCCGGTAGTTGAAGCTCACGACGACCACGCCGCCGCGGGCCAGCACGGCCCCGTCGTAGGCGGCGCCGCTGGACGCGCCGCCCACGTAGGCGCCGCCGTAGATCCAGACCAGCACCGGCAGCCGGGCCGCCCCGAGGCCGGGCGACCAGACGTTGACGGTCAGCCAGCTGTCCGGATCGCCGGCGCCGGGTGGTGCGGACACCACCCGGCCCTGCGGCTGGGGCGGCGGCGCGCCGAACTCGAATGCGTCACGGGTGCCGGCCCACGGCTCGGCCGGCTGGGGCGCCTGGAAGCGCAGCGCCCCGACCGGCGGCCGGGCGAAGGGGATGCCGCGGAACACCGCCAGCCCGTCCTCGTGGCGCCCGCGGACCGCACCGGCAGTGGTGCGAACCTGGGGCGCCGGCGCTTGCGCGGCTTCCGGGCTGGTCACGGCGGGCGGACCGTCAGCTGCGGACGGGTTCAAGGATGACGACCGGGATCTGCCGGGTGGTCTTGTGCTCGTACTCGGCGAACCCCGGCTGGTCCTTCTTCTGCTGGGTCCAGATCGGTTCCCGCTCCTCCGGGCCGGCCACCCGGGCGGTCACCTGGACCGTGTCGGTGCCGATCTCGATCGTGGCCAGCGGGTGGGCCTGCAGGTTGTGGTACCAGGCCGGGTTCTCGGGCGCGCCGGCCTTGGAGGCGAAGATCGCGTAGCCGCCATCGACCGGCTGGTAGGCGAGCGGGGTGACCCGCTGCTGGCCGGACTTGGCCCCGGTGTGGTGCAGCAGGATCAGGTTGTTGGCGGGAAACGCCTCGACCTTTCCGCCGTTGGCGCGGAACTCGTCGATGACGCGGGCATTCCAATCATTGGGCTGAGTCACAGTCGGTAGGTTAGGCCCTGATGAAGCTGCCACGCGAACTCGGTGACCTGCCGTTCGGCGGTTCGCTCACCGCTACCGACGGCGCACTCGAAACCGAGGGACACTACGACGGGCTGCTGTTCGGGGGCCTGTCGCTGGAGGCCGCGAACGCCGATCACGCTCGGTTCGTGGAGTGCGCGTTCTCCGACGTCACGATGGACGACGTGACGCTGCGCAAGAGCCGGCTGAGCGACGTGTGGCTGCGCGACGTGCGGCTGCTGTCGGCCGACCTGGCCGGGTCGACCTGGCTGGACGCCACCTTCGTCGGCTGCTCGGGGGCCGGGATCCAGGCGTTCGACTCCAGCTTCCAGCGGGTCGGGTTCGCCGACTGCAAGCTCGACTCGTGGAACTTCCGCGGCGCCACGCTGACCGACGTCACGTTCGACCACTGCCTGCTGCGCGACACCGACTTCGGCGGCGCCACCCTGAAGCGGGTCACGTTCGCGGGCTGCACGCTGACCCGGGCGGACTTCTCCCGCGCCACCTTGACCAAGGCCGACCTGCGGGGCGCCGAGCTGGACATCACCGCGGGCTACGAGTCTCTGCGGGGCGCGATCATGACGACCGCGCAGCTCATCTCGATCGCCCCGGCGCTGGCTCAGCAGATCGGCATCACGATCAAGGACTCGTGAGCCCGCCGAGCGGAGCTGAGCCACGGGTGGCGGGTGGGCGTTAGGGGTTGACTGGTGCGCGTGTGAGTCCCATCGCTGTCGGCTTTTGAGGCTCAAGTGGTGTTTGTGGCTGGTGGGCTCGGGAGCCGGGTGTGGCGCACTGGGGCAGGTGTGGCGCACTGGGCAGCGGGTGCCTGGGGCAGGCGGGTGCCTGGGGCAGGTGTGGTGTCTGGGCAGGCGGGTGCCTGGGCATGTGAGTTGAGGGGCTGGGGTGTGGGGGGCTGGGGTGTGGGGGGCTGGCGGGGGCAGGAGGAGGAGGGGCAATGGCGCCTTTGCCCGTGCTCTTACACGGGTAAAGGCGCCATTGCGCGTGTTGCCGGCGGAGGCCGGGCGGCTCGCGAGGGGCGCGCCAGCGCACATTGCGGGCCGGGCTGGTCCATCCCGTCGCCGTCGTCCCGCCAGCCGGATAAGCGGGCCGGACGGGACGGGTCAAGCCGCCCGGGTCTGGCGGCTTGAGGCGGCCCGGCCGGTCTGCTCGGCTGACGGGCCGGACGACGGCGACCAGGGAAGGGCCAGGCCCCAAGGGTTTTCCTCCATCCCGGAGCCCGAAGTGCCCCGCCGGAGGCAGCAGCGAGGCTCCGTATCAGTGGCGGGGGTGCTGGCTGTCAGTGGCGTGTCAGCAGGGGCGGGCAGGGTGAAGCCATAACGACTTCTGACGGGGATTGAGGGAGGTTCAATGAGTGCGGTAATTGAGGCCGCGGGGCTGGAGAAGCGCTTCGGTGAGACGCAGGCGCTGGCGGGGACGAGTTTCAGCGCCGAGAAGGGCACCGTGCTGGCGCTGCTCGGGCCGAACGGGGCGGGCAAGACGACCGCCGTCCGGGTGCTGTCGACGCTGATCAAGCCGGATGCCGGGGTGGCCCGGATCTGCGGTTACGACGTGGTGAACGACGCCGTCCAGGTGCGGCAGCTGATCGCGTTGACCGGGCAGTACGCATCGGTCGACGACGAGCTGACCGGCAGCGAGAACCTGATCATGATCGGCCGGTTGCTGGGGCTCGGCCGGCCGCAGGCGCGCGCCAAGGCCAGGGAGCTGCTGGCCCGGTTCGAGCTGACCGACGCCGCCCGGCGGGCCACCAAGACCTACTCCGGGGGCATGCGGCGGCGGCTGGACCTGGCGGCCAGCCTGGTCGGCGACCCCCAGGTGATTTTCCTGGACGAGCCGACCACCGGGCTCGACCCCCGGGCCCGTAACCAGGTCTGGGACACCGTGCGCGGGCTGACCGCGAACGGGGTGACGGTGCTGCTGACCACGCAGTACCTGGAAGAGGCGGACGAGCTGGCCGACCAGATCGCGGTCATCGACCGCGGGCGGGTGGTGGCGTCCGGCACCGCCAGCGAGCTCAAGGCCACCACCGGCAAGCAGACCATCGAGGTCCGCCCGGTGGACCGGTTCCAGGCGCCGGAGGTGGCCGAGCTGGTCACCCGCCTGACCGGGGAGACCCCGGAGGTCAGGATCGAGACCGGGCTGGTCACGGCGACCGCCGTGGACCCGGCGGTCATGTCGGAGCTGGTGCTGCAGCTCACCCAGCGGGGCATCGTGGCCGCCGAGCTGGCGCTGCGGCTGCCCAGCCTGGACGAGGTGTTCCTGGCCCTGACCGGGCACCCGGCCGAGGACCAGAACGAGAACGAGGACCGCAACGACGAGCCCAGCGAGCAGCTGGCGGACGCGGGGAGGACGGCATGACAACCCTGGACATCACCAGCCCGGCCGCGCTGCAGCCAGAGCCGAAGAAGCGGGTCAGCGGACGCCAGATGGCGGCCAACGCGCTGACGCTCGCCTGGCGCAACATCGCCCAGCTCAAGCACTCGCCGGAAAAGCTGCTCGACGTCACCTTGATGCCGATCGTGTTCCTGCTGCTGTTCCTGTACGTGTTCGGCGGCGCGGTGGCCGGCAGCACCCACGCCTACCTGGAGGTGCTGCTGCCCGGGCTGGTCGCGCAGATGACGATGTTCGCCACCATGGGCCTTGGCACGGCGCTGAGCGAGGACATCCACAAGGGCGTGTTCGACCGGTTCCGGAGCCTGCCCATCGGCCGGTCCTCCCCGCTGATCGGGGCGGTGCTGGGCGACACGGCCCGGTTCCTGACCGTGATGGTGGTGCTGACCGGGTTCGGGTCGGCGCTGGGTTTCCGGTTCCACACCAACGTGCTGGCCGTGCTGGCCGCGTTCGGCCTGGCCTACCTGTTCTACCTGGCCGTGTGCTGGATCTCAGTGCTGATCGGGATGATCGCGCCGAGCCCGGAGACCGTGCAGGGCATCGCGTTCATCTTCATCATGCCGCTGGTGTTCGGCAGCAGCATCCTGGTCCCGAACACCGGCACCTTCCCCGGCTGGCTGCAGGCCTGGGTCAAGGTCAACCCGATCACCCACCTGGCCGACGCGGTGCGCGGGCTGACCGTGGGCGGCCCGACCTCCACCCACGTGCTCTACACGCTGGCCTGGGCGGCCGGGATCGTCCTGGTCACGTTCCCGATCGCGGTGCGGATGTACGGCCGCCGGGTGTGACCCCGCACCGGGCGTATCACCCCGGCTGGCGGAACCCTTTATGAATTTCAAAAATCCAGGGCAAGGGCATCGGCCTGGGTGAGCGCGCGGCCGCGCTGGTAGGCGGCCGCGAACTCGTCCGGGCCGATCGCTGCGGTGGCGGCGGTCGTGGTCCGGACCACCTCGAAGCTCGCGGTGTCGGCGAAGCCGCGCAGGGTGTGGCCCAGGCCGAGGAGCTCGGCGGCCCGGGCGGGCTCACCCCGGGCCGCGGCCAGGGCGGCGTAGCCATCCATCACGCCGGCCAGCACGGAATTGATCGGGATCGGCGTGATGCCCTCGGCGTCGGAAGCCAGCATCGTGAGCGCCTTGCGGTGCCAGCGGGACGACTCGCCGAGGTCGCCCTCCTGCTCGGTCAGGCAGCCGAGCTTGCTGAACGCCCGGACCGCGGCCAGCCGGATGTCGAGCCGGGTGGTACCCAGCTCGATGATCTCCCGGGCCTGCTCCAGCAGCCCCCGGGCGCCACGCAGGTCGCCGTCCCGCCGGATCAGCTCGGCCAGCTCCACGTAGCCGTTGATCTCGTCGTCGCTCTCGCCGTACTGCCGGGCCGCGTTCACGCCGTGCTCCAGGTCGGCACGCGCCCCGGTCAGGTCGCCGGCGGCGGCACGGGCCCGGCCGAGCGGGATCAGGTGCATCTGCCCCCAGTGCGAGGTCTTGCTCTCCATCGCGTACCGCTGGGCCTCTTCCAGGACGCGCACGGCCTCCTCCGGGTCGTCGCACGCCATCGCCACCTCGGCCTGGCCGCCGAGCACGACGATCAGGCCCCACCGGTCGCCGATGGCCCGGAAGCTGTCGTAGCCCTGCTCGAAGTACCGGTTGGCGGTCTCGACCTCGCCGTCGTTCATGGCCAGATGACCGCCCAGGGCCAGCCCGGCCGCCCGGATCCAGGGGTGCCGGTGCCGGGTCAGGGCCTCCATCTTCTGGCGGGCCGCGACCTGGTCCCCGCCGAACATCGCGGCCAGTGCGGGCGACAGGGCCAGCACCGGGTGCTCCGTATCGGCGGTGACGTGGACGGCGGACCGTTGCAGCGCCTGCCGTAGCAGCTGGACGCCGTCCGGGCCGCGGACGGCCGGGTTCCTGGTCGACTCGTCGGTGAACCCGCCGATCACGGCGGAGAACTCGCAGATCGCGAACTCGTCCAGCCGACCCGGGGGCGGCTCGGGCCCGACCAGATCGAGGACCTCCTGGGCCCAGTTGCCGCCCTCGGCGTCGAAGTCGAGCATGACCCAGTACCACATCAGGTTCGCGACCAGCCGCAGGGCCAGCTCGCTTTCCCGATGGTCGACGGCGTACCGGATCGCCGCCGAGAAGTTGTCGTGGTCGGCGTGCAGCCGGTCGAGGATGCGCAGCTGCTCGACGGTGCGCAGCCGGGGCTCGGCGTCCTCGGCTATGGCCAGGAAGAACGCCGCGTGCGCGGCCCGGACCTGGTCCTTCTCGCCGGCCTCGGTGAGCCGTTCGTCGGCATAGACCCGGACGGTCTCCAGCAGGCGGTACCGCACCTCGGCGTCGCCGGTCGCGGTGACCAGGGACTTGTCCACCAGCGAGGCGACCACGTCGATCACGTCGGCGGTGTCCCGGCTGGTGCTGGCGCTGCCGCCGGCGCTGGGGAGCGGGCCGCAGACGTGCTCGGCGGCGTCCGGGGTGACGCCGCCGCGGAACACCGACAGCCGCCGCAGCACCGTCCGTTCGTCCTCGTCGAGCAGGTCCCAGCTCCAGTCGACGATGGCGCGCAGGGTCTGGTGCCGGTCGGCGCTGGCCCGCGGCCCGCTGCCCAGCAGCCGGAACCGGTCCCCCAGGCGGTTCTCCACCTGGGCCAGGGTCAGCGACCGCAGCCGGGCGGCGGCCAGCTCGATGGCCAGCGGGATGCCGTCCAGCGCCGAGCAGATGCCGATGACCGCGCCCACCGTATCGGCGTCGATCGTGAACCCGGGGCGGACCGCCGCCGCCCGGTCCCGGAACAGCCGGATCGCGGCGTAGCCGGTGGCCTCGGCGGCGTCCGCGCCCGGTGGCGGCAACGGCAGCGACGGCACCGGGCACAGGGTCTCGCCGGTCACGCCGAGCGGCTCCCGGCTGGTGGCGAGGATGCGCACGCCGGGGGCGGCGGCCAGCACCCGGGCGGCCAGCCGGGCCACTGCGTCGATGACGTGTTCGCAGTTGTCCAGCACCAGCAGCAGCCGCTGGCTGGCCAGTGCGTCGGCCAGCCGGTCGAGTGGTGGCAGCGGCAGGACCAGGCCGGCCTCGGTGATCCGGACCGGCTCGGGCACGCCGAGGGCGGTCAGGACGGTCTGCGGGATGTCGCCCGCGTCGCGGACCGGGGCCAGCGGCACGAACCACGCGCCGTTCGGCAGCTCGGGCGCCTTCAGGGTGGCCGCTTCCAGCGCCAGCCGGGTCTTGCCCGCGCCGCCCGGTCCGGTCAGCGTGACCAGGCGGGTGTCGCCGAGCTGCTTGCCGACCCGTTCGAGCTCGTCCTCCCGGCCGACGAAGCTGGTCAGCTGGGCGGGCAGGTTGGTGACGCGGGCCTGGCCGTTGGTGGCGGGGGGTGCGTCGATGTGGTTCGCGGGTGCGGTGGCTGGAGTGGTTTTGGAGAAACCTGAATTGCTTGTGGCGGGAGTGACGGGTCCGGCGAGGGTGGCCAGTGTGACGGGGCTGGCTGAGGTGGCCTGGGTGGCTTGGGTGGCCTGGGGGGTCAGGCTGGGGTCGGCGCGCAGGATGCTCAGGTGGACGGCGGACAGCTCCGGCGACGGATCGACCCCCAGCCGATCGGCCAGCAGGCGGCGGGTCTGGTCGTAGACGGCGAGGGCCTCGGCCTGACGGCCGGCCGCGTACAGGGCGCGCATGAGCTGGCCGCGCAGCCGTTCGCGGAGCGGATGGGCGGCGGCCAGCTCTTCCGCGTCGGGAACGATCTGGGCCCCCTGTCCGAGGGCCAGCCGGGCTTCGGTGAGGTCTTCGGCCGCGGCCAGCCGGAGCTCCTCCAGCCGGGCCACCGGGCCGGCCGCGAACGGCGCGTCGGCCACGTCGGTCAGCGCGGGCCCGCGCCACAGGTCAAGGGCTTCGGTCAGCAGCGCGGCCGCGCGGGCCGGGTCGCCGGCGCTGAGCGCGGTGCGGCCCTGGCTGACCAGCTGCTCGAACGCCACCGCGTCGATACCGGCCGGGTCGATGGCCAGCCGGTAGCTGCCGCTGGCGTACTCCACCAGGTCGCGGCCGGCCGCCTGCCGGAGCCGGGAGACCAGCGCCTGCAGCGCGTTGGCGGGCTCAGCCGGGCGGTCCTCGGGGCGCTCGTCCGGCCACAGGTCGCCGGCCAGCCGTTCCACGGTGACCGCGTGACCGCCGGCCACGGCCAACCGGATCAGCAACGCCCGGAGCCGCGGCCCAGCCAGCGGGGCAGGCTGATCTGCCGCATCGCGCAGTTCCAGCGGGCCCAGGATCCCGACGCGCACGCCCTTCACTCCCTTCGGCCTCATTGTCCCAGACGTGCGGGGCTTCCTGGGCCTGGCGCGGGGCCGGTTACGGGATGGGCGCGGGGCGGCGGTTTGCAGCGCGGCTGTGGGGTGGTGCTTTGCGGCGCGGTGGTGGCCGGTCAGGCCAGGCGCTGCAGGCCGCGTAGGACCTGCTGCATCACGGCCAGGTCGGGGACCTCACGGGGCGGACGGGCCGGACGCGGGGCAGAGCCGGTCGCGTCGTCTTGGGCCCGGGCGGGTGGTGGCACGGCCGGGCGGCGGCGAGGGAGGAATCCGTCGAATGACTCGGGCGCTTCCTCGATGACCGAGGGCGGATACGTCACGGCCTCAGCCTCGGCCGGTAGCGCCGTTTCGAGCGCAGCGTGCACCGCTGCTGACACTCCCCAACTCACCAGGTCCCCCCTTCGCGCAGCCCGCCTGTGGAGTCAGGTTATGTGCCATATGCCGGTGTTGCCAGGACCATCCGGAAAGTATTCGCGTCTCAGGAATGTTCGTAACATTTCCTGACAAACAGTCAGGCCGTGAACACGTTTAGCCAGGTAGACGGGCTGCGCCGGTGACAGCGCGCAAAGGCCCGGACGCACGCGGTGCGGCTCCCTGAGTCCGCCGGCGCGACGGCTGGGCGCAGGCGCCTGCGGGGACTGGAGTGGCAGTTGGGGCGGGGATCTCGGGGCGCGGGCCTGGCCGGCTGGCTGGCTGGTTGGCTCGCCCGGACCAGTACGCCCGTTGGCGCCCGGGCGGTGACGGGCGCCACGCGCTGCCGGGGCGGCCCAGGGCCAGCAGCATCGTTGGCGCCTTCGATGTCGCTATAGAAGCATCGAAGGCGCCAACGAGTACGTAGGAGCCGGGGGCTCCTGAGGCTCCTGGGACTTCTGGCTACCCGGTAGCGCGGGAGGCTCTCGGTGGCGCGGCGGGGCTCTCGGTGGCGGGGCGGGGCGACGCACGCGGCGCGCGCCAGCGCACACTTCGGCCCGGCCTGCCCATCCCGTCGCCGTCGTCCCGGCAGCCGAAAAGCAGATCAAGGGCTGGTCAAGCCGCGCCCTTTGCGGCTTGACCAGAACCGGACGGTCTGCTCGGCTGAGCGGCGGGCGACGGCGGACCGGGCCGGCCGAAGAGGTCTTCCTTCCATCCCGGAGCCCAAAGTGCCCCCGCCGGAGGCATCGACCGCCCGGCGGGTAACGAGCCCGAAGGCGCCAACGAGCCGGCCATAGCGAGCTCAAAGGCGCCAACGAGCACGTAGGAGCCGGGGGCTCCTGGGACTCCCGGGCACCCAGTGGCGCGGGAGGCTCTCGGGGCGGGGCGAGTCTGGGCGGAGTGGTGGGCCCCGGGTCAGCGGGGGTGGTGGCTGGCGACGGCGCGGGTGAAGGCGTCGGCGCGGTCGCGGTAGTCGCGGAAGTGGCCGAAGCTGGGAGCAGCCGGCGACAGCAGGACCACGCCGTCGGGGCGGGCCCAGTCGAAGGCGCGGGCCACCGCCGCGTCCAGGTCCGGGCAGTCGTCGACGCCGGCTACGGCGGAGGGGGTGGTGAGGGCCGACTCGATCTCGTGGTGGATGCGGGGGCCGCTGTCGGGCAGGGTCAGCACCAGCGTCGGGGCCGGGCGATCGTGCAGGCCGGCGGCGAGCGGGGCGTAGTCGATGCCGCGGTCGTGGCCGCCGACGATGAGGGCGACGCGGCGGCCGGGGAATGCGTCCAGCGCGGCCAGGGTGGGCAGCACGTTGGTGGACAGGCTGTCGTCCACGAACGTGACGCCGTCCACGACGTCGACGACCTGGAGGCGGTGATCGAGCGGGACGAAGCCCTCGGCGGCGCGGCGCAGGGACGCCTCGTCGGTGGCGCCGGGGATGTCCATCGCGGTCAGGGCCTGGCGGGCGATGAGCGCGTTGCGGCGGCTGTGCCCGCCGATCAGGCCGAGCGGGGCCATCCAGGTAGCGTCCGGGTCGTCGGTCTCGTGTACCCACTCGACCCGGGGGCCGAGCAGCGCGGCGCGTTCCCGGATCAGGTCGCTGTCGCCGTTGGCCACGGTCAGGTCGGCGCCGGGCAGCGAGCAGATCGACAGCTTGTCGCGGTAGTACTGGTCCACTCCCCCGTGCCAGTCCAGGTGGTCGGGGTGCAGCGAGGTCACCGCGACCACCGGGGTCGAGCAGGGCAGGTCGGTGGCCTGGTAGCTGGACACCTCGATGACCCAGTACTCCCACGGCGCCGCACCGGCGGCCGGGGCGGCTTCGGGGTCGTAGGGCGGCAGCCCGATGTTGCCGCCGATCAGGGCCGGGCCCGCCAGGCCGTTCAGCAGGTGCCCGGCGATCGACGCGGTGGTGCTCTTGCCCTTGGTGCCGGTGATCAGCAGCACACGGCGGGGATCGGCCTCCTGCAGCCACAGGCCGAGGCCGCCGGCCACCGGGACGCCGCGCTCCTCCAGCTTGGCCACTTCCGGCCGGTAGCGGCTGATGCCGGGCGACTTGACCACGACGTCGCACTTCTCCAGCGCCGCCAGGCCGCCGTAGCCGGTGGTGAGCACGGGCAGGCCGCCGATCGCGACGGCCTGCGGGCGGTCGTCGACCAGCACCGGCTCCAGCCCCATGGTGGCCAGCTTGCTGATGCTGGCCAGGCCCTCGCGGCCGAGACCCCATACGCCGACCCGGGCGCCGTTCAGGTCCGACCAGGACAGTTTGGGCCGGGACGGGGACAGGACGGGGGTCATGCGAGCAGTTCCTTTGTGGCGTAGGCGGGCGGGATGAAGGTGTCCCCGACCGGGTGCAGCAGGCCGTCGGTCGACGGCCGCCCCGGCAGCACCCGGACCTCGGCGGCCAGCTGGTCGAGCAGGGGCGAGCCCGCCCGGTCGGGCCGCTCGGCGGCCAGCAGCACGGCGGCCCGGCACTCGTTGACCTCGCCGACGCACTCGAACGGCTTGCTGAGGTCGGCGTCGCCCAGCAGCGCCCGGAACCGTCCCGCCAGGTCCGGGTCGTTGAGCGGCTCGCGTCCGTCGAAGATGTGGGTCAGCTCGGCCGCAGGCAGGAACGGGGCGAGGATCAGGTCGATGAAGCAGCACTTGTCGCACTGCCCGCACCAGTGGTCCAGCCGCCGGGCCGGGTCGATGTGGAACGCCCGGTTACAGCTGCGGAAGGTCGAGTGGTACTGGGTCAGGTGCGCGAACCGGTCCGCGATCCACAGCTCGGTGCGGGCCCGCAGGGCGGAGAAGTACTCGGGCATGCCGGGGGTCTGCGCGAGCACGCCGCGGAACGCGGCCTCGAACGCCTCGCTCTTGGAGTACTGGTGGTTGACCGCGTGGTCGTCGGTCTGAACGGTGGGCACTGAGGCGGACCACTCGTTCGACATGACCACCGCGTCGCGGTCCTCCAGCGTCGCGGCCAGCACCGCGATCGCGGAGATGATCCCGGTGACCGGGACGTGGCCGTTCAGGAACCCGAGCTCGCGCGAGCGCAGCAGCTGCGGGTCGATTTCGCGGCCGGCCCGGACCACCGGCAGCCCGGTAACGGCGGCGGGCCGTTCGATCGCGTCGAACCGGGCGCCCGGACGGCTGACCACGAACAGCGCGATGTCGGCGCTGGGGCGCACGAGCTCGACGGTGACGATCGAGTCGATACCGCCGCCGAACGGGACCAGAGCGCGCCGTGGTGCGTCTGGGGCGCTTGGGGTTTGCGGGGTGGCTGAGGTGCGCGGGGCGCCTGGGGTGGCTGTGGCGGGCGGGGTGCCCCGGGCCGCGGTGGAGGCCTGGGCGGAGGCGGGGGCCGGGGGTGGCAACTCTTGGGCCTCGATGCGGAGGCCGGAGAGGTCGAGGCCGTTGCGGTAGGCGAACTCGCCCAGGCCCTGGAGGTAGAAGTCGAGCAGGAATGACCGCTCGCGGCGGGTCAGCGCCAGGTCCCCGGTGGAGATGACCGGTGGCGCCGCGGTCTTGTAGTACGAGACGCCGGCCAGCAGGAAGACCAGCCGGGCGGCCGCGGCGGTGGCCGGGCGGTCCCAGTCGGCGCCGGGGCGGAACGTGATCAGCTCGGTGAACCGCCGCCCGTCGACGCTGTAGTGACAGGCGAGCTCGCCGGTGGCGGGGTCCGCCTGGTAGGACTCGTAGCGGAATTCCTGGCCACGCGGCGCCTGCGGCCCGGACGCCGTGGACACGGCCTGAATGCTCATCGGGTTTCCTTCCGGTCCAGCCGGGCGATGGCCGCGAACCGGCCACAGGGCTGTTCGGCCCGATGGCTGAAGAATGTGGGGCGTGTGGCGGCCGGGGGCGGGGGGCCGGTGGGGATGTTGGTGGTGTGGATGTTTTCGGGAGGGACACCGGCTTCGCGGAGGACCAGGTTGTTGGCGGCCCACAGGCCGAAGCGCCACTGGCCAGGGCTTACCGGGTCCAGGAGGCCGGCCGCCTCGGCTCCGAAGGCGGCGGTGGCGGCGTCGGCCACCTCGGCGCTCACCTGGTAGGGGTGGGCGGCCGGGCCGACGCCGGCCAGGATGTCGGCGGGGCGGGTACCCAGCGACTGCATGGCGGCGACGGCCGACGCAGCCGCCCGGGAGACGGTGCCCCGCCAGCCCGCGTGCGCGCAGGCCAGCACCTGCGCCACCGGGTCGTACAGCACGATCGGCACGCAGTCGGCGGCCAGCACGGCCAGCACGGTGCCGGGGTCGGTGGTGACCAGCACGTCGGCGCCGGGGACGGCGTCGGCGGCGATGACCGTGCCGCTCCCCCGGTCGGCGGGGCCGACGATCTGGGCCACGTTGCCGTGCACCTGGGCCGCGAACACGAAGTCGGCCAGGTCGGCGTCGACGGCGGCGGCCGCCCGGCGGCGGTTCTCGATCACGTGGTCCGGGTCGTCACCGACGTTCAGGCTGAGGTTCAGCGCGCCGTAGCCACCGGCCGACACGCCGCCCGCGCGGGTGGTGACGACGGCGGTCAGCGGGAATGCGTCATAGACCGGCCAGGTGAGCACGTCGAGCCCGCGTGCCTGGCGGAACACAGAAGAACTGGTCGAGGGCACGATCATCGCGAGCGATATTAGCGGGCACCGGGCACCGCCGAGGCCAGGTTCTCCGCGTCCCTCAGTACGCGCAGCAGGTTGCCGCCCGCCAGCGCGGCGCAGTCGTCCTCGGTCCAGCCGCGATCCAGCAGCTCGGCGAACAGCGCCGGATAGCAGGAGACGTCGGCCAGCCCGGCGGGCATCCCGGCCGACCCGTCGTAGTCGCCGCCTAGCCCGACGTGGGCCAGGCCCGCCACCGTCCTGACGTGCTCAATGTGGTCTGCCACCTGGGCCAGCGTCGCCTCCGGCATCGGGTGGGCGCGCTGGTACTCGGGGGCGACTGTCTCCCAGGTTTCCATGTCCCGGCGATCCAGCCCGCGCCGTTCCAGCTCGGCCAGCAGGCCGAACTGCCACTGGGCGCACTCGGGCGAGACGAAGAACGGGACGAATGTGACCATGCACACGCCCCCGTTGGCGGCCAGGGAGCGCAGGACATCGTCGGGGACGTTGCGCGGGTGGTCGCACAGGGCGCGGGCCGAGGAGTGGGAGAAGATGACCGGCGCCCGGGCCACGGCCAGGGCGTCGCGCATGGTCGAGGCGGCCACGTGCGACAGGTCGACCAGCATGCCGAGCCGCTGCATCTCGCGGACCACCTCACGGCCGAAGTCGGTCAGGCCGCCCGCCTCGGGCTGGTCGGTGGCCGAGTCGGCCCAGCCCACGTTGTTGTTGTGGGTGAGGGTCATGTAGCGGACGCCCAGGTCGTACAGGGACCGCAGCACGCCGAGCGAGTTGTTGATCGAGTGGCCGCCCTCGGCGCCCATCAGCGAGGCGATCCTGCCCGCGGCGAAGACCCGTTCCACGTCGTCGGCGGTGAGCGCCAGCTCGAGCCGGTCCGGGTAGGCCTCGATCATCCGGCGGGTGGTGTCGATCTGCTCCAGCACCGTACTCACCGCGCAGTGCTCGCTATTGGTACCGGCCAGGGTGGCGGGGATGTAGACCGACCAGAACTGGGCCCCCACTCCCCCGGCATCCAGCCTCGGCAGGTCGGTCTGGGTCTGGGCCACCGGCTCGGCCAGCCGGGCACGGACCGGGTCGCCGCCGAACTCCTCCCGGATGGCCCACGGCAGGTCGTTGTGGCCGTCGACCAGCGGGTGGCGGCGCAGCAGCTCGCGGGCCGCCGGATGCTCTGTCATCGCTTCACCCTAGCCACAGCAGGAACGAATGAGCTGACAAGGATGCCGGGCGCATTCATAATGCCCGCAAGACACCTAAGTGTGACATTTGCAGGGCTTCTGGCGGTTGGCAGCGTGGAGCGAGCATATGCCCAGGTGGTGAACAGCGACGATGACGACGCCTTACGACACGAGACCCTGGCTGCGTTACTACCCCGCGGGGGTGCCAGCCGGGGCCGAGTTTCCTGACGCCCCGCTGACCAGCGTGCTGGACGACTCGGTGCAGCGTTACCCCCGCCGGGCGGCGGTGGTGTTCCTGGGCCGCAAGATCAGCTACCGGGACCTGGCCGCCCAGGTCGACCGGTTCGCGGACGCGCTGCGCGGTCTCGGCGTGCACCACGGCGACCGGGTGGCGACCGTGCTGCCGAACTGCCCGCAGGCGGTCATCACGTTCTTCGCCACGCTCCGGCGGGGCGCGATCATCGTGCAGAACAACCCGCTGTACACCGCCGCCGAGCTGCACGCCCAGCTGGCCGACAGCGGGGCCAAGGTGGTGGTGGTGTTCGACGGCGCCTACGAGACGGTGGCGGCCGCGCTGCCCGGCACCAAGGTGGAGCACGTCATCGTCACCTCGCTGACCGAGTACCTGCCGGCCGCGAAGCGGCTGGCGCTGCGCCTTCCGCTGCGGCAGGCCCGGGAGAAGCGGGCCGAGCTGACCGCCGAGCTGCCGGACGACCTGGAAGACTTCCCGCTGCGGTTCGCCAAGGTGATGGCAGACGCCCGGCCCCGGCACATCCCCGTCATGGTCAATCCGGCCCAGGACCTGGCCGCCCTGCAGTACACCGGCGGCACCACCGGCACCCCCAAGGGGGCGATGCTGACCCACGCCAACCTGCTGGCCAACGCTTACCAGACCGCCGCCTGGGACCCCGGCTACGTGCCCGGCCAGGAGGTGACGCTGGCCGTGCTACCGCTGTTCCACGTGTTCGGGCTGACGCTTGGCCTGACCACGACCATGCTCATCGGCGGCACCGTGGTGCTGGTGCCCAAGTTCGACGTGGACCTCGTGCTGGCCGAGATCAAGGACAACCGGCCGACGATCCTGCCCGGGGTGCCACCCATCTACCAGCAGATCGCGGAGTCGCCCCAGGCCCATTCGGCCCATCTGGACTCCATCCGGACCTGCGTGTCCGGGGCGATGAATCTGCGCCGGGAGACCGTCGACAGCTTCCGGCGGGCGACCGGGGCGCAGGTCGTCCAGGGCTACGGGATGACCGAGACCGCACCGGTGATCATGGCCAACCCGCTGAACGGGAACGCCCGGCACGTTTCGGTCGGCGTTCCGATGCCGGGCACCCTGGCCCGCATCGTCAGCGAGACCGACCCCAGCCAGCCGGTCGAGGTCGGGCAGGCGGGCGAGCTGCTGGTGCGCGGGCCGCAGGTGTTCGCCGGGTACTGGAACCAGCCGCGGGAGACGGCCGAGGTGCTGTCCAACGGCTGGCTGCTCACCGGGGACATCGCGATGATGAGCCCGGACGGCTTCTTCACGCTGATCGACCGCAAGCGCGACGTCATCATCCTGGACGGGTTCAACGTCTACCCGTCCGAGGTGGAAGAGGTGCTGAACTCCCACCCGGGGGTGAAGGAGAGCGCGGTGATCGGGGTGCCGGACCCGCGACGGGGCGAGCACGTGGTGGCCTACGTGGTGCTCATCCCCGGGCTGGCCCCGTCCCGGGATGAGCTGCTGCGGTACTGCCGGGAACGGCTGGCCCCCTACAAGGTGCCGGCCGAAATCACCGCGCGTGATGACCTGCCGCACAACATGATCGGCAAGGTGCTGCGCCGGGTGCTGCGGGACGAGGCCGCCGCCGAGTACTCACCTAGTTGAGTACGCTCATGTACTTGTGAGGTCCATGCAGCTTGAGGGGGCCGTCAACGTGCGGGACCTCGGCGGGGTGCGCACCAGCGACGGACGGCAGGTGACGGGCGGCCGGGTGTTCAGGGGGGACGCGCTCAGCCGGCTGACCACGGGTGACGTGGCTACGCTCAGTAGCCTCGGGCTGCGCACGGTCGTGGACTTCCGGCTGCCCGGCGAGGTGCTGGTCAACGGCGAGGACCGGCTGCCGCCCGGAGCCACCGGGGTCAGCCTGCCGGTACCGGGAGCCGAGGTCGGGGCGTTCTACGACCTGATCGCCAGCGGCGACTACGGGCAGCAGCGGGCCGAACTCGGGCAGGGCCGGGCGGCCGAGTTCATGGTCCGGGTGCACCGCGGCTTCGTGGCCGACCAGCGCCAGCGGGACGGGTTCGGGATCGCGCTGCGGATGATGGCCGACACCCGGCACGGCCTGCCGCTGCTGTTCCACTGCACCAGCGGCAAGGACCGGACCGGCTGGATGACCGCGATCCTGCTGACCGCGCTGGGCGTGCCGCACCAGGCCGTGGTGGCGGACTACCTGCTGTCCAACGAGATCTACCAGGCCCGGTACTTCAAGCTCGGGAACGACCTGGCCAAGACCGGCATGATGCGCGAGCCCGGCCTGCTGCGCCCGATCCTGGAACTGAACGCCGGCTACCTGGAGGCCGCGTTCGATGAGGTCGGCCAGCGTTTTGGGACGTTTTCAGATTTTCTCAAACACGGTCTCGGTATGGACGCGCAGTCGCTGGGTCAGCTCCGGGAGGCTCTGCTCAGCTGAGCTTCCTCGGAGCGACCCGCAGCTACCTGCGGCGCCCGGGGCTGAGCCGGTTCAGCCGCCACCAGGCGATCAGCACGAACACCAGCGACAGCACGATCATCGCGCCGATGCAGGTCAGCCAGGTGCTCGACTGGTGATCCCACAGTGAGTTAATCAGCGGCGACCCTTGCTGGATCACGTGGTTGAGGTCGGAGGTGGAGGCCACCGCGGCGTAGCCCCACCGGCCGGGGATCAGCCAGGAGATCTGGTTGATGCCGGTGCCGCCGACCGCGAACACGCCGCCGCTGAGCATGATCTGGATGAAAATGATCAGCACGAGAAAAGGCGTGGCCTGGTTGATGGTCTTGACCAGGGAAGACGTGGCCAGGCCGAGGCTCATCGAGGCCACCGCGAACACCGCGACGGCGATCAGGATCTCGAGGAACGGCGCGCCCGTCAGCAGCGAGCCGTGGAGAGGCAATGGCCGGAACGCCAGCCCGATGACGGCCACGACCAGGGCCTGGACGACCGAGATGACGCCCAGCACGACCAGCTTGGAGCCGAGATAAGCACCGGACGAGAGCCCGGCGGCCCGTTCTCGGACGTAGATGGTCCGTTCCCGGAGCAGCTCGAAGATCGAGCTGATCGTGCTGGACAGGCTCACCCCGACGATGAGCATGATCAGCGTCACCGGAGCGTTGGGGCCGCGAAGGCCCTGGCTGCCGGCCACGACGAAGATCAGGCCGCCGAGGATGAACGGCATCAGCACCGTGGACAGAACGTACGCGCGGTCGGAGGCGAGCACCCGGGTGTAGCGGCGGCACAGCGTGCCGAGCTGATGGAAGGCGCCGCCCCGGACCGGAGCCGGAGTACCCGCCGCCTTCGGGCCGCCGGAGACGGCCGGAACGTTCGTGGGCCGGGTGACGTACTCCTCGTGCGCGCGGGAGGCCCTGAACTCGGCGGCCCAGTCGCGGCTGGGCTGCCGGTCGAAGGCCTGGAACACCTCGGCCCAACCGGGCTCGCCGAAGTACTGCAGCCCCTCGGTGGGCGGCCCGAAGTAGGCGACCCGGCCGCCGGGGACCAGCACCAGCAGCCGGTCGCAGACGTCCAGGTTGGCCACCGAGTGGGTGACCACGATGACCGTGCGCCCGTCGTGGGCGAGGTCGCGCATCTGCTCCATGACCGACTTGTCCAGGCCCGGATCCAAGCCGGAGGTGGGTTCGTCCAGGAACAGCAGCGACGGCTTGGTCAGCAGTTCCAGGGCGACGTTGACCCGTTTGAGCTGGCCGCCGGAGAGCTTGTCGGCCCGGGTGTCGGCGTGCCGGGTCAGCGCCAGCTCGCCCATCACCTCGTCCACCCGGCCATTCCGGTCCTGGCGGCCGGTGTCGGGCGGGAACCGCAACTCGGCGCCGTACCGCAGGGCCCGCTGGGTGGTCAGCTGGGTGTGCATGATGCTGTCCTGGGGCACCAGGCCGATCCGGGTCCGCAGCTCCGCGTAGTTCTGGTACAGGTCGCGGTTGTCGTACAGGACCACGCCGCGGTCGGCCGGGCGCATCCCGGTCAGCGCGCCGAGCAGGGTGGACTTGCCGGCGCCGCTGGGCCCGATGATGCCGATCAGGTTCCGTTCCCCGAGCGGGAAGCTCACGTGATCCAGCAGCACCTTGCCGCCGCCGACCTCGACTACCAGATCCTGCGCGACCAGCGACACATCACCGGTATCGATATATTCGCGCAGCGTCCCGTCGACGAGCCGGAATGTGGCGTTGCCGATGCCGACAATGTCTTTCTCGGTCAGCGTCGCAGAGGTAACACGCTGCCCATTGACAAATGTGCCGTTGTGGCTGCCCAGATCGACAATCTCGTACTTCGAGTCACCGATGCGGCGCAATTCCGCGTGATGGCCGGAGATGGTCAGGTCGGAAAGGACGAGATCATTGTCGGGGACCCGGCCGATACGCATCCGGTGGGCGGGCAGCGGCAGCACCGCGGTGGGCCGGCGGTCGACGCTCAGCCGGTAATCCTCGGCCGGCGGCGAGGCGGCCGGGCGGTCGCGGCCCGCCGGGACCGCGGGGCGGCCGGGGCCGGGCGGACTCGGGGTGAAGGCGGGACGGCCGGGACGGTCGCGACGGTCGGGCGGACCGGGTGGGGCGGCCTGGCCGGGACGGCCGGACCGGGGCGGCCCGTCGGGGGCCTCCGGCGTGTGCGGGCGGGCAGGCCGGGGTGGGGCGGCATCGGCGTTCGGCATCCAGCGGGCCGCGGGCCGTTCGTCACTTACCGCAGGCTTGCCGTTACCAACTACCGGCCTGACCTCGGGCGTTGCCGGCCGCCCGGCCGCAGCCGCCTGACCAGGGCCGGCACCGCGCCCGGGCGCGGCCGGACGCTCCGGGGTGGCCGGACGGGCGGGGGCGGCAGGACGGGCCGGGGGGGCCGGGGGGCCGGGAGGTGCCGGGCGGTCGATGACCACGGTGCCGGCGTCCAGCGTCGAGCCCGACACCTGGGTGGCGGGGTGCGACGGCTCACCGACTGGCTCTAGCCGCAGCACCGGCCCGTCGTCGGGGTTGCCAAGCCGGACGACGCAATCGACACTAATGGTGATGCGGTCCACACGACGAGTATCGACAAACGTCCCATTTGTGCTGCCGACATCCTCGAGTATCCAGGAGTCCTGTTCATGCCGGAAGACAGCATGACTCCATGACACACGGGAATCAGTAAGCACGATGTCGGACGCCGGATCCCGGCCAAGTCGGTAGTCGGTACCCGCCTGCAATCGATGGTCAGATTGCCGGGTGCGGACTACCAGCACTGGGCCAGCCCCCGCCGGTCCAGAACGCAGCGACGACATGCCTCCAGAGTGTAGATGGGACCTGCATAAAGGGAAATAGCTGCCTCTATTTCTTGAATACCTCGTTATTTACATTAAACTTCGTCCCGCCCCCTGACTGTGGAGCTGGTCCCCCATGAGCGATGATCCGACCCGGCCGTTGCCGGGGTGGCCGAGCCAGCCGGACCCCCGTGGGGCGGCCGGCGGGCAGGGCGGCGGTTACCCGGACGACCGGGGCTATCGGGACGGCTGGGGCCAAGATCCCCAGCGCGGCCGGGGTGGCCAGGGTGACTGGGGTGCGCAGGGGGGCCAGCGGGGCCAAGGTGACTGGGGTGCTCCCGGGGGTCAGCGTGCGCAGGGTGACTGGGGCGCGCCGGGCGGTCAGCGGGGGCAACGCGGGCAGGGTGACTGGAGCGGCGGCGGGCGCGCGGCCCGGCCGCGGCGGCGGCATCGCGGGCTGACCATCACCGCGGTCGTGGTCCTGGTGCTGCTGATCCTGGCGGTGGTGGCCGACCGGGTGGCGGCCGGGATCGCCGAGAACGAGGCGGCCAGCCAGATCAAGTCGGCGGGCTTCCCGGTCAAGCCGAAGGTGAACATCGAGGGCTTCCCGTTCCTGACCCAGCTGGCCGCCCGCGACTTCCACAAAGTCGACATCTCCGCCAGCAACGTCAAGGAGGGCCCGCTCACCATCGCCAGCGTCAACGCGACCGGGCAGGGCGTGCACCTCACGTCGAGCTTCAACGGCGCCACGGTCGACCAGATCAACGGGACGGCGCTGGTCACGTTCGCCGGGCTGAGCAGCGCGGCCGGGCTGGGTGACGGTATCACGCTGTCAAACGGCGGCAACAACGAGCTGAAGGCCAACATCGACCTGGGCTTCATCAGCGGCACCGCGCTCGCCCAGGTAATCCGGGCCAACTCGCACCAGATCGAGGTCAAGATCGTCAACGCGGGCCCCATCCCGCTGTCGGCTCTGGGTAACGCCAGCGACTTCAAGATCAGCCTGCCGAGCCTGCCCGCGGGGATGACCATTCAGAGCGTCAACGTCACCGCCCAGGGCGTGCTGATCTCGATCTCCGGCTCGCACACCTCGTTTGGCAGTTAGGCCCGGCCAGGCTCGGACGGCCCGGGGCGGTCAGACGCGCCGGAACTCCAGGACGCGCTGCGGGAGCTGGCGGCCCGGGCTGGTCACCGGCACCTCGCGGGCGAACGAGTATCCGGCCGCGCCCAGCAGGGTGGTGAACTCTTCGCGGGTGCGTTCGCCGCCCGCTTCGACCGTCATCATCAAGATGTCCATCAGGTAGGACAGCGACGGCGCGGGCGGGGTCGGCAGCAGGTATTCGATCACGATCAGGCCGCCGCCCGGGCGGCTGGCCCGGTAGCAGTTGCGGACGATCTGCAGCGCGATCTCGTCGTCCCAGTCGTGCAGCACGTGGCACAGCACGTGCAGGTCGCCGCCGGGGACGTCGGTCATGAAGTCGCCGGCGACGATCTCCGTCCGGTCGTCGACGCCGGCCGCCGCCAGCACGGCCGGCGCCTCGGTCAGCGCTTCGGCCCGGTCCAGCAGGATGCCGCGGGCGCCGGGCGCCACCTGCAGTAGATAGGACAGCAGGATGCCGCGGCTGCCGCCGACGTCGACGATCCGCTGGGACGGGGGCGGCGCGTAGCCGGCCGCCCGCAGGTGGGAGACCAGCGCCGTGGTCTGGCGCCCCATCGCCCCCGCGAACCGGGCGGCCGCGTCCGGCTGCCCCTGTACGTAGTCCCACATCAGCTGGGTGTCGGCGGGCTCGCCGGTCTGCACCAGCTCGGTCAGGCGGCCGATCGCGTTCCAGGTCGGCGGGAGCGTGAACCCGATGGCGGTGTCCCGCAGCGACCCGGGCGCGTCCGTGCGCAGCCGCTCCGACATCGCGGTCGCGACGAACGTCCCGTCCGGGTGCACCTCAACCAGGCCGAAGGTGGCGGCCGCGCGCAGCAGCCGCGCCAGCGGGCGGGCCGGCAGGTTCAGTGCCTGCCCCAGGTCCCCGGCCGAACGGCCGGTCCCGGTCAGCTCGTCGGCCACCCCCAGCCGGGCCAGCGTGCTCACCACCTGGGCCGGTACGTAGCCCCCGATCAGCTGGGCCAGCCGCCGCCCGGCGGTGTCGTCCGCGTCGTCGACCGACGGGTCGAACACCGAGACCTGCTCCGGGACGAAAGACGCTTCTTCCTGCGGAAGGGTCACGCCCACGAGCCCATCACGGCGTGTTCACCCCGGCAAGCGCCATCCGGCAGGAGTCCGTACTTCGTAAGTATGGTGAAAACTCCCGCCGCTGAGGAGAGAACATGCCGCGTCCCGCCGATGGCCGAAACCGGTTCGCCCAGGGGCTGTTCACACCGCTGCCCGGGCGCTACGACCGGCTGGAGGCGGTGCTCTCGCTGGGCCAGAACGGGCGCTGGCGCCGGGCGATGGTGGACCGGGTCGCGGATCCGGACAGGCCGGCCGGGGGGCTGGTGCTGGACGTGGCCTCGGGGACGGCCGGGGTGGCGCTGCAGCTGAGCGCCCGGACCGGGGCGCGGGTGGTCGGGGTGGACCTGACCGAACCGATGCTGCGCGAGGGCCAGACGCGGGTGAGCGCGGCCGGGATGACGCCGCGGATCGCGCTGGTGAACGGGCGGGCCGAGCAGCTTCCGTTCCCGGACGCCAGCTTCGACGCGCTGACCTTCACCTACCTGCTCCGCTACGTCGAGGACCCGCAGGCGACGCTGGCCGAGCTGGCCCGGGTGGTCAAGCCGGGCGGGACCATGGCCAGCCTGGAGTTCTGCGTGCCGCCGGGTGCGCTGTGGCGGGCGGCCTGGGAGGTGTACACCCGGGTGATCCTGCCCGCGGGCGGGCTGCTGCTGGGCGGGCCGCCGTGGCTGCGGGTCGGCCGGTTCCTCGGCCCCAACATCACCGGGCACTACCGTCGTTACCCGGTCCCGTGGACGGTCGGCGCCTGGGAGCGGGCCGGGTTCACCGGGGTGGGGACCCGGCTGATGAGCCTGGGCGGTGGCCTGGTCATGTGGGGACAGCGATCCGGTGGCTGATCCGGCCAGCACGGCGGCGGGCAGCGCGGCGGAGCGGCCGGCGTACTACGCGGCCCGGCCCGGCCGGTGGCGGGACTGGTGGACGCTGCTGCACCCGCCCTACACCGCCTGGCACCTGTCGTACGTGGTGATCGGGGCGGCGCTGGCGCCGCGGGTCTCGCTCAGCCACCTGCTCTACGCGGTGGCGGCGTTCTTCCTGGCCGTGGGCGTGGCCGCGCATGCCCTGGACGAGCTGCACGGCCGGCCGCTGCGCACCTCGATCCCGGGCTGGGCGCTGGTCGCGGCCAGCGTGGCCAGCCTGGCCGGCGCGGTCGGCCTCGGGGCGTACGGGATCACCCAGACTGGGTGGATCCTGCTGCCGTTCATGGTGGCGGGCCCGGTGCTGGTGGTGGCCTACAACGCCGAGCTGTTCGGCGGCATCATCCACAACGACCTCGGCTTCGCGGCCGCGTGGGGGGCGTTCCCCTGCCTCACCGGCTACGCGGCCCAGGACGGCACGCTGGGGCTGGCCGCGGTGGGCGGCGCCGCGGCCGCGCTGGCGCTGTCGGCCGCGCAGCGGCGGCTGAGCACGCCGGCCCGGTCGCTGCGACGGCGGGCGGTCCGGGTCGAGGGCACGATCACGCTGGCCGACGGGACCGTCACCCCGATCGGGCCGGAGGCGATCCTGGCCCCGCTGGAGGGGGCGCTGCGGGCGATGTCCTGGGGATTGATCCTGCTCGCGGCCGCGATGGCCGTCGCCCGGCTGGGATAACGGGGCTTCAGCAGGGGAGCAAAGGCCAGATCAGGAGCCTTTCGGAAATTTTGTCGCGGGCCTCCTCTGGTCACCCACCGTCACTACGTGTAATCTCACAATTCCGGCATGGCCGCTGTGCTGCATTTTTCCGATCGCCGCAGCGCGGTACCGCCGCCGGGGGGAATAGCCGCGCGAAAGGTATTTATCAGGCCTCAAGACGCGTACGCGTATCTGCTGCCTAGGCGCCATCGTTGGCTCATAATTGGCTAAGAGGGCCCGGGTAATGGGTATCAGGGCAGTAGTGGTGATCGGGGCCAATGTGGCTGGCGGGCACGGGAGGGCCGCCGACATGCTCCACGCCGACGGGTGAGACGCCGACAGGAGAGCACCAGGTGACAACCGGCATGACGGTCGACAACAGCGCGCCGCCGCAAAGCGCGTCGGTGCGGACCATCATTCTCGGTATCGACCATTCAGGCCGCATTGTGCAGCACGACCGGCAGGCGCCGGCGGTGCTCGGCCGCCCGGCCGAGAAACTGCTCGGAGCCAGCCTCAGCGACCTGGTCATCGACTCCAGCGCGTCCGAAAACGGCGATTCCAACGGGACCGTCCCGCCACCGGCCAACGCGGGCGACAACGTGGTGCAGTCCCTGCTCGACGCGCTCAAGGCGGACCGCGAGGGCACCGGCATGCTGTCGATCCGCACCGAGGACGGCGACAACCTCGACGCGATCGTCACCGTGCACCCGATGAAGGCCGGCGACGCCAACGTGGCCGCGCTGGCCCTGCTGCGGATACCTTCCCCGGTCGCCGCCCGCTTCGTGGACCCCGCGCTGATGCGGCAGACGCTGCTGGACGGGACGTTCAAGCGGATCGGCGACAGCCTCGACTTCGACCACGTGGCCCGCGAGCTGATCACCACGCTGGTGCCGCACTTCTGCAACTCCGGCGGCGTCGCCGTGCTGGAGAGCCTGATCGGCGACGACGAGTTCCCCTCGCACGGACCGGACGGCACCCAGCCGCTGCGGCGGCTGGCGGTGGCCAACGACGCCGACGACGCGGCCTGGGAGGCCACCTTCCCGATCGGCGAGATCCTCCGCTATCCCAAGGGCTCGCCCTACGTGCGGTGCATGGACATCGGCAAGCCGGTGATGGAGAACCGGATCCCGGCCGCCGACGCGGAGAAGCTGGCCGACATGTGGCAGCGCCCGCCCGTGGCCGAGCTGCTGACCGACACCTCGTTGCTGCTGCTGCCGCTGATCGCCCAGGGCACCACGCTGGGGTTCTTTGTCTGCGTGCGCAAGCCCGGTTACCGGGCGTTCGACGCCTACGACCAGGAAATCGGGATGGAGTTCGCGTCCCGGGCGGCGATGTTCATCGACAACGCCCGCCGGTACAACCGCGAGCACGCCACCGCGCTGACCCTGCAGCGCAGCATGCTGCCGACCGGGCTGTCGGCGCCGTCGTCGGTCGACGTGCGGCACCGCTACCTGCCGGGCAGCAAGCTGATCGAGGTCGGCGGCGACTGGTACGAGTCGATCGCGCTGCCCGGCGCCCGGGTCGCGCTGGTGGTCGGGGACGTGGCCGGGCACGGTGTCCGGGCGGCGGTGACGATGGGCCGGCTACGGACCGCCATCCACACGCTGGCCCGGCTGGAGCTGCCGCCGGCCGAGTCGCTGCAGCAGCTCGACGAGCTCATGCACACGCTCGGCGAGCGCGAGCCGCACTTCGCGACCTGCACCTACGCGATCTTCGACGCGGTCAGCGGCAACTGTGAGGTGGCGGTGGCCGGCCACCTGCCACCGCTGCTGGTCCAGCCCGACGGCAGCAACGAGTACCTGGACGTCCCGCCCGCGCCGCCGCTGGGGGTGGGTGAGGGCCCGATCGAGAGCCGCCAGTTCACGATCGAGGACGGCAGCCTGTTCGTGCTCTACACCGACGGCCTGGTGGAGAACCGCACCCGGGACATCGACGACGGCCTGGGACGGCTGCAGAAGATCTTCAGCGACAGCCCGGGCGAGCGGTCGCTGGAAGACCTGTGCAAGGCCATGCTGGACGGCGTCTATGCCGACCACCAGCGCGACGACATCGCCGTGCTGCTGGCCCGGCTGTCCCGGATCCCGGAGGACCACCACGCGACCTGGACGCTGGGCCGCGAGCTGACCTCGGTCGGCCAGGCCCGGTCGCTGATCCGGGAGCCGATGGAGCGGTGGGGCCTGGACGACATGATCCCCATCACCGAGCTGCTGGTCTCCGAGCTGGTGACGAACGCGCTGCGGTACTCCCCGGGCGCGGTGACGCTGCGCATCGTCCGCGAGGGTGCGCTGGTCTGCGAGGTCGGCGACAACTCGGCTGCCCTCCCCCGGCTGCGCCAGGCCGGCCGCGACGACGAGAACGGCCGCGGCCTGCAGGTCGTCAGCCAGTTCGCGTCCCGCTGGGGTGCCCGCCGCACCCGCACCGGCAAGGTCGTCTGGTGCGAGCAGCCGTTGCCCGGTGCCGAAGGCGAGCCGCACGTCCTGCCTCTGCACTGAGCCGTCCGGGGGGACGACCCCCCTGGACCCCCGGAACCCGCGCTGCGGTTCTCGCCGTACTACCGGCCACTCACCGAGCCTTCGGCCCGGTTTGCTGGGCCGGTCAGATCGACTCGCCGTTAATTGGAGGGGCGACATGCCGGAAAGTGACAAGCGGGGGGCGTTCCAGGTACTGGTGGATCGCATCCTGCATGGGAAAGGCACCGCGTCGGCGGAGTTGCGGGGTCAGGCCTTCGCTGACGGCGGCCTCCCGGCGCCGGTGGACACGCTGATCAGCAAGGTCGTCGCCCGGCCGGCGCAGGTCACCGAGGCGGACTTCGCGGCCGGTGTCGCGGCCGGCTACAGCGAGGACCAGCTGTTCGAGCTGGTGGTGTGCGCGGCGGTCGGGCAGTCGGCCCGGATGTACGACGCGGGCCTGGCGGCGCTGGCCGGGGCCGATGGCGAGGCGGGGCCGGATCATGCGGCTTGAGATCCTCAACAACGGCTACCGGCCTGCCACCAAGGCGCTGTTCGCGGTCATCCGGCTGTTCTCCGGGCAGCCGCTGCCGGACGCCGCCAAGCTGGTCTTCTACCGGCCCGGCTTCTACGGCAACCAGGCCAAGGCGTTCACCCACGAGGCCATGCGCGGCCCGTCGGCCTGGTCGGTCGGCGACCGGGAACTGATGGCGGCCTACGTCTCCACGGTGAACGAGTCGCCGTTCTGTATCGGCGCCCACACCGCGACCTCGGCCCGGGCCTATCAGGACGCGCCCCGGGTGGCGGCGGTGCTGGCCGACCTGGACTCGGCTCCAATCGGGGAGCCGCTGCGGGCCACCCTGCGGATGCTCGGCCGGCTGACCGCCGAGGGGGCCGTGAACGCCGAGGAGATGCGGGCGGTGCTGGCCGCCGGGGTGTCGGCGGAGCAGGTGCGGGATGCGCTGGCGGTCGGTGCCGCGTTCAACACCACCAACCGGCTGGCGGATGCGTTCGGCTTCGAGGTGCTGAGCCCGGAGGGCTTCGAGTCGGGCGCCAAGGTCCTGCTCAAGCGGGGCTACCGCTAGACGCGCGGGTGGCCGGTGGGCTTCGCGGGGTCTCGTGGGCCTTGCGGGGCGGCCGTTAACCAGGACGCTGGTGATTGCTGATACTCAGGTGGCGTCGATGGCTGGTGCGCCCGGGAACCTCGGGTGCGGCGGTCCGGTCCGGGCGCCCCGGCAGCGGCTGGCAGCCACGTCGGTCACGGCTGGCCGCGTCACGGCAGGCGAACACGACCACATCGTCGTCGCGGACCAGCGGCCGCTTGCCCTCCAAGTCGCACACAACGTCGGGGCCGCGCCCGGTGGCAAACGCGAGGTCACTGGCGGAAGCCGCACCACCGAGCGGATTCACCTCGGGCTGATAGAAGTCGGCGTCACCATCGACGTAAAGCAGGCCGTACCGCTCGCGCCGGCGAAGAGCCAGCATGGTGCCGAGGAGAATCGAGCAGTCGCCACCCAGGACGACCGGAAACTCGCCAGCGTCCAGCGCCTGTCCCACCACGTCGGCCAGCGCGCTGGAATAGGCGCTGAGCACCCCCGGATTCATGATCCCGGTCTGTGGGTCGGCGACCGGACTGTAGCCCTCGGCGACGACCCGCCCGGCCCGGCGTGCGTCCAGGCCATCGGCCAGCCCAGCGTCGAGCAGAACGCCCGGCGCCCGCTCGACGCCCAGGTGCTCAGGAACATGACCCAGCGCCGATGGCGCCTCGATGATCGCGTACCTGAGCATCGCGGCTGCTCCCCTACTCGACCGTGACGCTTTTGGCCAGGTTGCGGGGCTTGTCGATGTCGCGGCCGAGCTTGGCGGCGGTGTGGTAGGCGAACATCTGCAGCGGGACCGTGAGCAGGATCGGGTCCAGCTCCGGGGTGTTGTGCGGGACCCGGATCACGGCGTCGGCCAGGTCGGTGGGGAGGTCGCCGCTGGTGACGGCGATGACCGGGCCGCCGCGGGCCTTGATCTGCTCGATCGTCGAGATGTTCTTGGAGAACAGCTCGTCGTCCGGGACGAGGACGACGCTGGGCATGCTCGAGTCGATCAGGGCCAGCGGGCCGTGCTTGAGCTCGGAGGCCTGGTACGCCTCGGCGTGCACGTAGGAGATCTCCTTGAGCTTCTGGGCACCCTCGCGGGCGACCGGCCAGGCGCGAACCCGGCCGATGTAGAACATGTGGTCGGCGCCGGCGAACTGGCCGGCGATGGTGGCGATGTTGTCCTCCTGGGCGAGGATCTGGTCGATCTGGTCCGGCAGCGCGCGCAGGCCGTCCACCAGCCGGGCACCCTCGGCCGAGGACATGTCGCGGACCCGCCCGAGCAGCACGCCGAGCAGCGCGAACGAGGCGGCCATGTTCGTCAGCGCCTTGGTCGAGGCGACCGCGATCTCCGGGCCGGCGTGCAGGAACACGCCGCGGCCGCACTCGCGGGCGATGGCGCTGCCGACCACGTTGACCGCCCCGAGCACCTGGCCGCCCTTGCGCTTCAGCTCCTGCACGGCCATCAGCGTGTCCAGCGTCTCGCCGGACTGGCTGATCGCGATGTACAACGTGTCGGGGTCGACGACCGGATTGCGGTAGCGGAACTCGGACGCCGGCTCGGCGTCGGCCGGCACCCGGGCCAGCTCCTCGACCAGGACCGCGCCCATCTGGCCCGCGTAGTAGGCCGAACCGCAGCCCAGGAACTTGACCCGGCGGACCGAGCGGAGCTCGCGCGGGTCGAGGTTGATGCCGCCCAGCCGGGCGGTGGCGAACCGCTCCTCCAGCCGGCCGCGCAGGACCCGGCGCAGCGCCTCGGGCTGCTCGTGGATCTCCTTGCGCATGTAGTCCTCGTACGCGCCCAGCTCGTAGTCGTGGTCCTCGGCCTCGACCGTGGTCGGCTCTTTGCTGGTCTGCTGGTTGTCCAGGGTGCGCGTTTGGTAGCCGTTGCCGCGGACCGTGGCCACCTCGCCGTCGTCCAGGTAGACGACCTGCTGGGTGTGGCGGACGAGCGCGGCGACGTCGGAGGCGACGAACATCTCGCTCTCGCCCAGGCCGAGCACGATGGGGCTGCCGTTGCGGGCCACCACCAGCTCCTCGGGGTGGCGGACGTCGAGGACGAGCAGGCCGTAGGTGCCCTCGACCCGGCTGAGGGTCCGGCACACGGCGTCCCCGAGCGACCCGCCGCCGGTCCTCAGCTCCCCCGCGACCAGGTGGGCGAGCGCTTCGGTGTCGGTGTCGGAGACGAGGGTGACGCCGGCCGCGGTCAGCTGGGCGCGCAACTGCTCGGCGTTTTCAATGATGCCGTTGTGAACCACCGCGATATGGCCCTCGGCGTCCAGGTGCGGGTGGGCGTTGATCTCGTTCGGCTCACCGTGGGTGGCCCAGCGGGTATGACCGATGCCCACGCTCGACCGGACCCGATCGTTCACCCGGTCGCGCAGGTCCTGGACGCGGCCCGCGGTCTTGGTGACCTGAAGCTTCCCCCGGTACACGACCGCGACGCCCGCGGAGTCATAACCGCGGTACTCCAGCCGGTGCAAGCCCTCCAGCAGCACCGGCATGGCCTCGCGGCGGCCGATGTACCCGACGATTCCGCACATGTGCGTCTCCCTCCCGCGCCGTTCCTGGTCAGCCGTACACAATGCGGCGGAGCTGGCGCTCGGTCATCACCGGTGCCCCGAACCTCCGCGTGTTGATCTCGCCGGCCAGGGCCGACCAGATCTGGGCGTTCTTGACTTGCCGGAGCCTCAGCTCGTGGTGGCGGCGGCGCACGTAGTCCTCGACGGTCTCGTCGAAATAGGCGACCACGTCGGCGATCACCCGCGTCGCGGTGGCCGGGGACAACCCGGTCGTGGCGATCACGTGACGGACGAGGTCGGGCTCCGCCACCGGCAGAGGGTCCGGCATTGGTCCAATGTGCCAGTGGCGCCCGGTCTAAGGCAACTTTCCTGCCCGATTCCGGGCAGGAAATCTCGATTTCCCGGCAAATGCGTGATGCCCGGCCCCGAAACGGGGCCGGGCATCAGCTGTTTCAGTGTCAGCGATCGGAGCTGAGCGTGGTCTTCTGCACCTGAAGCAGGAACTCCGCGTTGCTCTTGGTCTCGCGCATCCGCTCCATCAGCAGCTCGAGAGCCTGCTGCGGGTCGAGCGCGTGCAGCACCCGGCGGAGCTGCCAGATGATCTTCAGCTCATCCGGCGCCATCAGGATCTCTTCCTTACGGGTGCTGGAGGCGTCCACGTCGACCGCCGGGAACAGCCGCTTGTCGGCCAGCTCGCGGCGGAGCCGGAGCTCCATGTTGCCGGTGCCCTTGAACTCCTCGAAGATGACCTCGTCCATCCGGGAGCCGGTCTCGATCAGCGCCGTGGCCAGGATGGTCAGCGAGCCGCCGTTCTCGATGTTGCGGGCCGCGCCGAAGAACCGCTTGGGCGGGTAGAGCGCGGTGGAGTCGACACCACCGGACAGGATGCGCCCGGACGCCGGGGCGGCCTGGTTGTAGGCGCGGCCCAGCCGGGTGATCGAGTCGAGCAGCACGACCACGTCGTGGCCCATCTCGACCAGGCGCTTGGCCCGCTCGATGGCCAGCTCGGCGACCGTGGTGTGGTCGTCGGCCGGGTGGTCGAAGGTGGAGTGGATCACTTCACCCTTGACCGTGCGCTGCATGTCGGTGACTTCCTCAGGGCGCTCGTCGACGAGGACGACCATGAGGTGGCACTCGGGGTTGTTCTTGGTGATCGCGTTGGCGATGGCCTGCAGGATCATCGTCTTGCCGGCCTTGGGCGGCGAGACGATCAGGCCGCGCTGGCCCTTGCCGATCGGGCAGATCAGGTCCATGATCCGGGTGGTCATGATGCCGGGCTCGGTCTCCAGGCGGAGCCGGTCCTGCGGATAGAGCGGCACCAGCTTGTTGAACTCGACCCGGGACTTGGACTCCTCGGGGTCGAGCCCGTTGACCTTGTCCAGCCGGACCAGCGCGTTGAACTTCTCGCGGCGCTCGCCGTCACGTGGCTGGCGCACGGCGCCCTCGATGACGTCGCCCTTGCGCAGGCCGTACCGGCGGACCTGGGACAGCGACACGTACACGTCGTTGGGCCCGGGCAGGTAGCCGGTGGTGCGGACGAAGGCGTAGTTGTCGAGCACGTCGAGGATGCCGGCGATCGGGATCAGCACATCGTCTTCGCTGATCGTCGGCTCGGACTCGCCGCCCTGGCCGCGCTCGCGGCGCCGGTTGCGGTTGCGGAACCGGTCCCGGCTGCGGCGGCGGCCGTTGCCGTCACCGTCGTCGTAGCCCTGGTCGTCACCGCCGGACGCGGCGACCGGCTCGCGGTTGCGGTCGCGGCCACCGTCACGGTCCCGCCCGTTGTCGCGGTCCCGGCCACCGTCGTTGCGGCTGCCGCCGTCGCGGTTGCTGTCGCGGGCGCTGCCGTCGCGGCTGTTGTCGCGGGCGCTGTTGTCGCGGTTGTCGCGACCATTGCCGTCGCGGCCGTTGTTGTCGCGGCCGTTGCCGTCGCGGTTGCGGGACTGCTGGCCGTCCCGGCTGTTGTTGCGGCGGCGGCGCTCACCACGGGGGCCGTCGGCGCCCTGCTGGTTGTCGCCGCGGGCACCGTCACCACCCTCGGGAGCGCTCGCGGCGGGCTGAGCGCCCTGCGTGCCCTGAGCGGCCTGGGCCGGGGCGGACGTGGCGGCCTGCGGGCCGCCGTCACCGGCGGGCCCGGCGTCGAAGCTGAGCTGCTGGCCACCGCCCGCACGGCCGGAACGGGCGCCGTTGCGGCTGGCCCGGGTCGTGCTCCGGGTGCTGGTCTCTGTCGCTGTGGGTGGCTCCATGGCGCCCTGCTCGGACGGGCGAACCGCGTCGGCTCCCGCAGACGCGGACCGCGGGGCTGAAACTTCGCTGGCAGCTCCGCCGGCGGCGGGCTGCGCAGTGCGAGCTGGCGCCGCGGCGGCCCCGCCGCCCTGCTTTTCCTGGATCGCCGCGATCAGCTGGCTCTTGCGCATCCGGCCGGTGCCGGCGATCCCCATCTGCTGTGCCACTTGCTGAAGCTCGGGAAGCAGCAGGGAGGAAAGACCAGTCCCCTGGCGGCGGCGGCTCTTGGCCGCAACCGCGGCATCATCCGACCCGGCGGCGGCTGGCGCAGTGGACCCGGCGGGAGAACCCTCAGGTACGGCGTTTCCCGAGGACGCCGGGCGACCGAGGGGGGTTTCCCCCGGCGCGGTCGCTGCGCCAGCGGGGAATTCGGTGGTGTCGCTCACTAATGGTCCTTCCGTGACGATCCTCGGCCGTACCTATGGCCGATCGACTGGGTGCCACGATCCGGCGGTCCCCAGGCGTAGATTCGCGATTCCCTGATATGCGTCATTGCCCTGGCGCTGGGATCTTCCTCCATGAGATGTACCGTGCGCCCGCAGCCGAACGAAACAAGCTGCCAACCCGCCGCCGCCCTGGATCGGGCCGGGAGCGGAAAAATCTGCTGACGCAATGCCGGGGGGCCACTGCCTGACCGCGGCCACGCCGCCCAGCCGCTCAGAAAGGACTGATTGGCCGGAACCGTTGACCCGATCACAACTGGCTGATGAGCACCTGTCCCACAATGGGGCACCTGGTGCATCACCAAGCCTAACACCCCGAGAGCCCACCGCATTCCCTCACCGGTATCCGTGTCGCGGAGTAAGACAACCAGCACGCACCTGGACAGAAAGCGCGCCCGTCACCGGGAGGTGGACGTCCCCAGGCGTGATCACGGCGATGTGCCGCCTTGTGGGACTGTGCCGCCTTCTGAATCCGGTGCTACGGATTGGATGCTAGCGCCTCGCCGGTCCACGTCAAGGACGCTTATGTCCCAGCCAATACCCACATCGCGGATAGTTGAATCCAGCGCATCCGGGCTGGCCAGGAAGGCGAGCACCGACGGGCCGGCGCCGGACACCACCGCGGGTACCCCGATCGCCCGCAGCCGGCCGACCAGCGCGGCCGTCTCCGGCATCACCGCGGCCCGGTAGGGCTGGTGCAGCCGGTCCTCGGTCGCGTCCAGCAGCGGGCCGGGATCGCCGGCCGCATCGCCGGCGGTGAGCCTCGCGATGTCGCTGGTCAGGGCCGCGATCAGCAACGCGCTGCGGCCCGCGTTGACGACGGCGTCCGCGTGCGGCACCGCCATCGGCAGCACCCCGCGGGCGTGCTCGGTGGACAGTGGCTCGGGCGCGATGAACACGGCAGGCACGATAGCGGGCAGCGGTGACAGTCTGACCGCGCGCGGCCCGGCGGCCCCGTTCCAGGCCACCGTGAGGCCGCCCAGCAGGCAGGCGGCCACGTTGTCGGGGTGGCCCTCGAACTCGGCCGCCAGCCGGAGCACGGCCTGGTCCGGCAGCCGGGTCTCGCCGTCATCGGTCAGCGCGCGGGCGGCCAGCACCCCGGACACGATGGCGGCGGCCGATGAGCCGAGGCCGCGGCCGTGCGGGATGCGGTTGACGCAGCGCAGCGCCAGCCCTGGGGGCTGGCCGTCGAGGATCTTGAACGTCTCCCGCATGGCCCGGACGACCAGGTGCGCCTCGCCCGCGTCGGCGGTGCCGGCGCCCTCCCCGGTCACCTCGATCGACAGCCCGGTGGGGTCGATCCAGGCCTCGATCACGTCGTGCAGGCCGAGGGCGAGGCCGAGGCTGTCGAACCCGGGGCCGAGGTTGGCGCTGGTGGCCGGAACCTGGACCCTCACAGTGTTAGCCGGCGGCGAGCGGGGCCGCCCACCGCCATTCCCTTCAGCGCGGTGCCTTCCCTCGTCGCGCCCGCGCTCGTTCCTCGCTTGGCGCTCCTCAGTCCAGGCACCGCCGCGCCCCGCTCGCTTGCTCACGCGAGTCCCAGGGCGGCGGCGGCCGCGGCGGAGTCGGCCGAGATGGTGGCGGGCGACGGGGCGCCGGACAGCGCCCAGTCGGGGTCCTTGAGGCCGTTGCCGGTGATCGTGCACACCACCCGGGACCCGGCCGGGATCAGGCCGGCGTCCCGCGACTGCAGCAGCCCGGCCACGCTGGCCGAGGAGGCCAGCTCGCCGAAGACCGCCTCGTCGCGGGCCAGGATCCGGTACGCGGCCAGGATCTCCCGGTCGGTCACCGAGTGGATCACGCCGCCGGACTCGTCCCGGGCGTGCTCGGCCTGCAGCCAGGAGGCCGGGTTGCCGATGCGGATAGCGGTGGCGATGGTCTGCGGCTGCCGCACCGGCGCGCCGTTCACGATCGGGGCGGCCCCGCTGGCCTGGAAGCCGAACATCCGGGGCGCCCGGGTGGACCGGCCGTCGCGCAGGTACTCCTGGTAGCCCATCCAGTAGGCGGTGATGTTGCCGGCGTTGCCGACCGGCAGGCAGTGCACCTCGGGTGCGTCACCGAGCGCGTCGACGATCTCGAACGCGGCGGTCTTCTGGCCCTGGATCCGGTCCGGGTTGACCGAGTTGACCAGGGCCACCGGATACTCGGCGGACAGCTTGCGGGCGACCTCCAGGCAGTCGTCGAAGCTCCCGCTGACCTGGAGCAGCTTGGCCCCGTGGACCAGCGCCTGAGCCAGCTTGCCGATCGCGATCTTGCCCTGCGGGACCAGCACCGCGCAGGTCATGCCGGCCCGGGAGGCGTAGGCGGCGGCGCTGGCGCTCGTGTTGCCGGTGGACGCGCAGATCACCGCCTGGGCGCCGCGGCCGGCGGCCGCGCTGATGGCCACGGTCATGCCGCGGTCCTTGAACGACCCGGTCGGGTTCAGCCCCTCCACTTTGAGGAAAACGTCGCAGCCGGTACGGGCGGACAGCACCGGTGCGGGCAGCAGCGGCGTGCCGCCCTCGAACAGGGTGACCACCGGGGTCGTCTCGTCGACCGGCAGCCGGTCGCGGTACTCGGCGACCACGCCACGCCAGGCGCGGCCCGTGGGGCTGCCGAGGCTGGGGGTGCCCGTGGGACTGGAGTGACCGGCGGGTTCATCGGTGCCGGTGTGGCTGGCGTGGCCGGCGGGTTCAGCGGTGCCGGTGTGGCTGGCGGGAGCGGTGTCCGGGCTGCGGACTCCGGGCTCGGTCATCGGGAGCCCTCCTCGATCGGTCATGGGGAACCTTCCTCACCTTCGACCCGCATCACGCTGGCCACGGAGCGGACCGCGTCGAGAGACTCCAGTTCGCTGACCGTGGCGGCCAGCGCCGCGTCCCGGGCCTGATGGGACACGATGATCAGCTGCGCGTCGTCGCCGCGCGCCTCCTGCCGGGCGGCGCGGATGGACACGTCGTGCCGGGCGAAGGCGTCGGCGACCCGGGCCAGCACACCGGGCCGGTCGGCGACGTCGATCGATACGTGGTAGCGGGTCAGCGTCTCCCCCATCGGCATCACCGGCAGGCCCGCGTAGGTGGTGGCGTCCGGCCCGCGGGTGCCGGCCAGCCGGTTCCGCACCACCGCGACCAGGTCACCGAGGACCGCGGCGGCGGTCGGGGTGCCGCCGGCGCCGGCGCCGTAGAACATGAGCCGTCCCGCCGACTCCGCCTCCACGAACACCGCGTTGTAGGCCCCGCCGACCGAGGCCAGCGGGTGCGAGCGCGGGATCATCGCCGGGTGCACCCGGACCGAGACGCCGTCGGCGGACTGCTCGCAGATGGCCAGCAGCTTGACCACGCAGTCCAGCGCCCGGGCACTGGACATGTCGGCCGTGGTGACGCCGGTGATGCCCTCCCGGTGCACGTCGGCCGCGGTGACCGAGGTGTGGAAGGCCAGCCCGGCCAGGATCGCGGCCTTGGCTGCGGCGTCGAACCCCTCCACGTCCGCGGTCGGGTCGGCCTCGGCGTACCCGAGGTTCTGGGCCTCCTCCAACGCCTCGGCGAAGCCCGCCCCTGAGGTGTCCATCTGGTCCAGGATGTAGTTCGTGGTGCCGTTGACGATGCCGAGCACCCGGTGGATGGTGTCACCGGACAGCGACTCGAGCAGCGGCCGCAGCAGCGGGATCGCGCCCGCCACGGCCGCCTCGTAGTACAGATCCACGCCGTGCTCGCGAGCGGCGCCGTGCATCTCGGCCCCGTCCTCGGCCAGCAGGGCCTTGTTCGCGGTGACCACGGACTTGCCGGACTTCATCGCCGACAGCAGCAGCGACCGGGCCGGCTCGATGCCGCCGATCACCTCGATCACGACGTCGATGTCCGGCCGGGTGGCCAGCTCCATGGCGTCCGCGGTGAGCAGGGACCGGTCGATGGCCGCGTCCCGCGGGTGCTGCGGCCGGCGGACCGCGATGCCGGCCAGCTCCAGCCGGGCCCCGGTACGCATGGCCAGGTCGTCGGCGTGCTCGCGGAGCAGCCGCGCCACCTGCGAGCCGACCGAGCCGCAGCCCAGCAGCGCGATCTTGAGGGTTTTTACGTCGTCGGTCATCCCACGTCCAGCCGCAGCAGGTCGTCCAGGGTCTCCCGGCGGACGATGACCCTGGCGTCGCCGTCGCGGACCGCGACGGTGGCGGGCCGGGGCACGTGATTGTAGTTGCTCGAGATCGACCGGCAGTACGCACCGGTCGCGGCCACGGCGATCAGGTCACCGGGCGCCAGGTCGGAGGGAAGATAGGCGTGCCGGACCACGATGTCCCCGCTTTCACAGTGCTTGCCGACCACGCGGGACAGCATGGGCGGGGCGTCGGAGGCACGGGACGCCAGCGCGCAGGTGTAGCTCGCGTCGTACAGCGCGGTGCGGATGTTGTCGCTCATGCCCCCGTCCACGCTGACGTACGTACGCAGGCCGTCCACGTCCTTGATCGTCCCGACCTCGTAAATCGTAATCGTGCCGGGCCCGGCGATGCCGCGGCCCGGCTCGACGGTGAGCCGCGGCCGCGGCAGCCCGGCCGCCTGGCACTGCCGGTCGACGATCTCGCGGATGCTCTGGGCCAGCAGCTTGACCTCGGGCGCCTCGTCCTCGTCGGTGTAGGCGATGCCGAACCCGCCGCCCAGGTCGAGCTCGCCGATCTCGATCCCGTGCTCGTCGCGGACGCGGACCGCGAGCTCCAGCACCCGGTGAGCGGCCACCTCGAACCCGGCGGTGTCGAAGATCTGCGACCCGATGTGGGAGTGCAGCCCCGCCAGCTCCAGGTCCTGGCTGGCCACCACCCGGCGGACCGCCTCGTCGGCCGCCCCCGACGCCAGCGAGAAGCCGAACTTCTGGTCGTCGTGGGCGGTGGCCATGAACTCGTGAGTGTGCGCCTCGACCCCGGTGGTCACCCGGACCAGGACCCGGGGCCGGCGGGCGGGTGGCGTCATCCCGTCCGGGTTGACGATCAGCGCCAGCCGGGCGATCTCCTCGAACGAGTCGAGCACGATGTGCCCGACCCCGGCCTCGACCGCGCGGGTCAGCTCGGCCACCGTCTTGTTGTTGCCGTGCAGCGTGATCAGGTCGGGGCTGACGTTCGCGGCCAGCGCCACCTCCAGCTCGCCGCCGGTGCACACGTCGACACCGAGGCCCTCGTCGCTGACCCAGCGGAGCACCGCCTTGGAGCAGAACGCCTTGGCCGCGTAGAACACGCCCGCGTCGGGCCCGAACGCGTCCCGGTAATCCGCGCACCGGCTGCGCAGGTCGGCCTCGTCGCACACGAACAGCGGCGTGCCGTAGGCTCCGGCCAGCTCGCGCACGTCCATCCCGCCGACGTGCAGCACGCCGTCCTGCCGTCGCGCGCCACGCGGCCAGATGTCCGCGGACAGGTCGTTCAGGTCGGCCGGCGGGCCGGGCGGGTGGTCGGCCGGCAGCACGTCGGCGTAACGCGGTCCCGCCGGGTGGGCGACACGGCTCATGCACAGTCCTCAGCGTTTCGGGTCGGGATGGTCGGGGGGTTACAGCCGGGCGGGGGCGCTGACGCCCAGCAGGTCCAGGCTCGCGGCCAGGCCCGCGGCGGCGGCCCCGGTCAGCCACAGCCGGGCCCGCACCACGTGCCCCCGCTCCGGCCAGGCCGGGCAGGCTACGCGGCACACCTGGTACGTCTCCGCCAGCTCCTCCAGGAAAGCGGTGAACTCGTGCGGCCGGCCACGGCGCGCGGCCCGGGCCACCTGTTCGGGGAGCCAGGACAACGCGTCGAGCAGGGCCCGCTCCCTGGGGTGCGCGAGCGAACCCGGCCGGAACTCAGCCGCCGGCCCCCGGCTCAAGCCGAGATCGGCGGCCCAGCGCAGCGTCGACGCAGCGCAGGAGTACGCGTACCGAACAGCATAGGCGGGATTGGCTTCGGTGTGCCGCGCGGCGATGGCCGGGTCGGGTGGGGCTGATCGTTCGGGTGGGGTGCGGGCCAGCGTGTATCTGATCGCTTCGGGCCCGGCGAACGCCGTTGCCGACGCCACCTGATCGGGCCATGTCACGGTGGGCTCGCCGGGCGGTGGCGACGTTTTCAGAAATTCATCGGGAACGGACGCGCCCGCGGCGGTGGCGAGCGCGGCGGTCACCTGGAGCAGGACCTTGGTGTGGGCGCCGGCCCAGGGACCGGCGGCGGGCGGGTTCGGGCGTGCGGGGACGGTACCCCGGAGGGCGTCGCTGCGGGCGCAGCGCGGACCGGCCTCGGCGACGCGGACGGCCAGGCGTTCCAGCGCGTCGTCGGTGACGCTGATCAGCAGGGAGCCTGCCGGGTCTGGTGTGACCGCCGAAGTTGGCGGTGGGGGGCGGAGGTGGGTGGCGAGGGTGGCGGCCACGATGGCGGGGTCCTGGCCAGTGGCGGCGGCTATGCGGCGGGGCAGGTTCGCGGTGTAGCGGCCGGGCGCGCCGGCCGAGCGTAGCACCGGGTCGTCGCCTTGTGCGGGGTAGCCGGCGTCGCGGGCCGCCGACAGCAGCGCGCGGCGCAGGTCGGCGGTCAGCATGGGTTCGGGCCGGCTGGTCAGCCGAGCGCGGTGGGCGGCGCCCCGGCCAGCTCGCGCACCACGCGGATCATCTCGCCCGGGTCGAACGGCTTGGTCAGGTAGGCGTCCACGCCGATCTGGTGTCCCCGCTGCTTGTCGTCCTCCTGCGCCCGGGCGGTGATCAGCACCACCTTGATGTTGGCGGTGGCGGGGTTCTTGCGCAGCTCGCTGGCGGTCACCCAGCCGTCCAGCCGCGGCATCATCACGTCCAGCGTGATCACCTGCGGCGCGATCGCCCCGACCTTGTCCAGGCAGTCCTGGCCGTCCACGGCGGTCGAGACGTCAAACCCCTCAAGCGTCAGATTCACGGCGATAAGCTGCCTGATCACCTCGTCGTCATCCACCACGAGGACCCGTCCCAGTGCCTGCGTCACGGGCGCGAGAGTATCCGCTCGACGCCTGGTTGCGTGTGCAGTTCGCCCGCGTGTCTCGAGTCGCGCTCGCCAGTGGTCTTGCGCGGGGGTGCGGGCTGGTAATGTTGCTGCGTTCCGTTCGGCCGCCGGCGGGTCCTCGCGGCGGCTGAGCCCCCATAGCTCAGCGGATAGAGCATCGGCCTCCGGAGCCGTGTGCGCAGGTTCGAGTCCTGCTGGGGGCGCTTTTGAGAGCGGCTGGCACCGGGGGCTCTAGCCCACGTCGACCTGACGCGGGGAGCCGCACCGTGGGCTCACGAACTGACGCACGACCGGGTTGTTCAGATTTGACCTGGTGACGAACACCGCGCCGGTATCCTCGTTTCCGGGATGACCCTGATGACGCAGCAGCGCGACCGCCGAGCGTACCCCGTCATAGCCCATGCGGAACGGGTCTTGGGAGATCAGCCCGGAGACAATTCCCTCCTTCACGCCACTGACCTCGTCCGGTGAGGTGTCCCACCCCACGATCTTGACCTTGCCCACGCGGTGGCCGATCCGGGTCGCTTCGACGGCACCGATGTCACTTGCTTCGTTGGCCGCGAAGATGCCCTTGAGGTCGGGGTGGGCGGTGAGGATATTCGAGGTCACGGTCAGCGCGGTGTTGTAGTCGTTCTGGCTGTACTGGATCCCGACCAGGTGCAGCTTTGGATAGCGCTTGAGTCCCTTCTCAAAGCCCTGCACCCGCTGATCATTCGTCTGCGAGCCGGCGTGGAAGGCGACGATTGCCACCTGGCCGCCTGACGGACCGATCGCCTTCGCCAACTGGTCGGCGGCGAGCTCCGCACCGCTGATGTTGTTGGTTTCGATCAGCGGCACATCGCGGGGCTGCGGAGTGGTGCCCGAATCGATCGATACGACCTTGATGCCGGCTTTCGTCGCGCTCGTCGAGATCTCGCTCATGGCGGTGCTGTCGGTGGCGGCGTAAACGAGGCCGTTCACCCCCTGGGCGATGTAGTTGGTCAGAAGATTCCGCTGGCCGACGATGTCGGTCTCGTCGGTGACGCCATTCCAGGTGACCTTCACGCCCCGCATCTGCGAGACCGCGCATTCCGCGCCGGCATGCACCTTCGACCAGTAGTCGAGACCGACCGACTTCGGTATCACCGCGATGTGAATCGGCGGGGTCTGCTGAAGCGTGATCTTCGCATTGTGATCCGTGACGGCGCCGCATCCCGACAAGGCGACCGCGAGCGGGATGAGGGTCGCCCAGATGACCCTACGCAGTCGCATCGGAGCTCCTTGGCTGAGCACCCTCGCCCTCACCCGGTTGTTCGGCGGTCCTGCGCCCGTGCTGCTGCTCGGTCGCGGTGGCCAGCCGCCGCCGGCGAACCTGATCCCACCACACCGCAAGCCAGATGATCACCCCGATGATCACCTGCTGGTAGTACTGGGTCAGGTTCAGCAGCACGGCGCCGTTGGTGATCACCGTCATCAGGAACGCCCCGATGAGCGTGCCGCCGATCGTTCCCACGCCACCGAACAGGCTGGCCCCGCCGATCACGCAGGCGGCAATCGCGTTCAGCTCCAGGCCTATGCCGTAGTTGGGCTGTCCGGAGTGCACAAGCGAGGCCGCGATCATGCCGCCGAATCCCGCGAGCGCGGCAGAGATCATGTACACCGCCAGCTTGTAGCGGTTGATCGGAATGCCGGACACCCGGGCCGACGCTTCGTTGGAGCCGATGGCGTACGCGTAACGTCCGAGCTTGGTGCGGCTCAGGATCACGTAAGCGGCGACCGCGATCACGATCAGGTACAGCAGCGGCAGCGGGAAGGGTCCGATCTGGCCCTCCCCGAAGAGCCGGAAGCCCGAGGGCAGGCCGTACACCGCGTTCTCGCCGCCGACGATGAAGGTCAGCCCGCGTGCGACCCCGAGCATGCCGAGCGTCGCGATGAACGGCGGCAGCCCCATCTGAGTGACGAGCAGTCCGTTCACCAGGCCGACCGCCGCGCCGAAGAGGACCCCGATAATGATGCCGGGAATGATCGGGAAACCGGCCTTGGCGATCGTCATCGTGCCGAGAACCCCGGCGAACCCCGCGACTGATCCGACTGAGAGGTCGATCCCGGCGGTCAAGATGACGAACGTCTGCCCGATCGCGACGATCGCCACGATCGAGACCTGAACGCCGATGTTGAACAGGTTGTTCGAGGTAAGGAAGTACGGCGAGGCGATGCTGAGTGCAACGAAGATGACGATCAGCATCCCGGCCGCGGCCAGTTGCGAGACGACGTCGCTCAGACGGTCGCGAACCGCCTCTGGCACTCGCAGGGTCGCCGCTGGCTGTGGTGGTGCTCCGGCTCGAGTGCTCACACGGCTGTCCTTTCCGTCCCCGACGCAAGCGCCATGATGCGCTCCTCGTCGAACTCTTCCCGGGTCAGCTCGCCGACCGTCTTGCCGTCGCGTATGACCACGATCCGATCGCACATGTTGGTCAGCTCCGGCAGGTACGAGCTGATCAGGACGAGCGCCCGCCCCTTGCTGGCGAGCTCGCCCATCAACTTGAAGATTTCCGCCTTGGCGCCCACATCAATGCCGCGGGTGGGCTCGTCGAAGAACAGCACGCGAGCGTCGGCCTGCAGCCATTTCGCCACGACCACCTTCTGCTGGGTCCCGCCCGACAGTGACTCGACAGCGCGCCGCAGCGACGGGGTGCGGATGTCGAGCTCATCGCGCCGCGCCTGCGCGATCTTTCGCTCGGCCCGGCGGTCGATCCAGATGCCCGGCCCCGGCACGCGCGCCAGGGTGACATTCTGCTCGACCGACAGCTGCATCGCGAGACCCTCGCCCTTGCGGTCCTCGGTCAGGTAGCCGATGCCGGCGGCGATCGCGTCGCGGGGGGACTTCAGACGCAGCGGCTGGCCGTCGAGCTCGATCCGGCCGGCCGAGATCGGGTCAGCCGCGAACACCGCCCGCGCCAGCTCCGTCCGGCCTGCACCGACCACGCCAGCAAAGCCGAGTATCTCGCCGGCGCGCACCTCGAACGAGCAGTCCAGCAGGACGCCCGGGTGGGTCACTCCTTCGGCGCGCAGCACCACGTCGCCGATCTCGCACTGCTGCTTGGGGTAGAGGTTGTCGATCTGGCGGCCCACCATCAGCGCCACCAACTTGGATTCGTCGAACTTGTCCTTGTCAAGAGTCTCGACGACCGCGCCGTCACGCATGACGGTCACCCGGTCGGCGATCCGGACGACCTCCTCGAGGCGGTGCGAGATGTAGAAGATCGCAATCCCTTCACTCTTCAGCTGCTCGATCAGGCGGAACAGGCCCTCGATCTCACTCTCGGTGAGGGTTGCCGTGGGCTCGTCCATGATCACCACGCGGGCGTCGACCGCTAGCGCCTTGGCGATTTCGACTCGCTGCTGCTCGGCGACGGACAGGCTCGAGACGCGCCGGCTCGGGTCGATCTTCAGCCCCGCTCGTTCGAGCAGCTCGCGCGCGCGTCGCTTCTCGCTGCCGCGCACGATCAGGCCCGCATGGCTATTCTCACGGCCGAGCGCCAGGTTCTCGGCCACGGTGAGATGAGGCGCGAGTGCGAATTCCTGGTGCACCATCGCGATCCCCAGCCGCTGCGCGTGCCGCGGATTGCGGAACCTGACCTGCTTGCCCGCGACGAGGATGGTTCCCGCGCTGGGTTTCTCGACCTGCGAGAGCAGCTTCATCAGCGTCGACTTACCTGCGCCGTTCTCCCCTGCGATCGCGTGCACCTCACCGGGGCGGATGTCGAGGCTGACGTCGGCTAGTGCCTGGACCCCTGGGAAGTGCTTGCTCACGCCGCGGACCTCGACTAGTGGCTGGCACTCATCGCTCATGGCAATCTCCTGGCGATCTCCCGCCGGTTCAGGGCCTTCGTTTTCCCCCTAGTCCAGACTTCAAACGCACATCGCTGGGGGGATGGAGCAGCTGCGCGCCGAGCAATGCGCTTCCGGCTCGCCGAGATGCGTACTCTGGCTGCCTATGGTCAGCCGGGCCAACCGGGTTGCTGGGCCAGAATCACCCGGAAATGATGATCGACCGCGGGCGGGCGTTTGATTGCATTGTCGGCATGTTCCTTATCTGGATGGCGCTCCGCCTGGTGGTGCTCGCGGCCATCATCGACCTGACCGCGCACATCGTTCCGGGCATCCACGTGAGCGGCGGTTTCGCCTGGCTGCTGTGGGTGGCGCTGATCTTCTCGGTCATCAACCTCATCCTCGGACCGCTGTTCCGCCTGCTCAGCCTGCCGTTCATCGTCTTGACCCTGGGCCTGTTCCTGCTGGTGGTCAACGCCGCGCTGCTCGCGATCACGGCCGGGCTCTCCAGCCATCTCGCCGTCGACAACTTCGGCTCGGCGGTCCTGGGCGGGTTCCTGATCGCGCTGTTCAGCTGGCTGGCCGAGCTCCTGCTCCCGTTGTTCCGCCGCCAGGGCAGGCATCGCGGCGAGCCAGTTCCGGCCAGCGAGCCGAGGTGAACGTTGACCGTCGGCACGGGCTAAAAGCGCGGTTTTCAAACAGGGGATGAGAGGGCGCGAAGACGCACGGCTGGACGATCATCAGCGTCAAGGACGACTGGTCGACGGTCTTCGCTGACTTCTGAGCCATCACCCGCTGTGGGTGAGGGCAGCCAGCGCCCGGCTGGCCAGGATGGGCGACGTCGTGCATCCACACCGGGGCGGGTGGCCCGGCCCAGAGGAGTCTTGATGGCGAAGCGGTTCAGCGGAGTAGTCAACATCGACGTCACCAAGTCCTTGCCGGACTGGGGGCCCTACACCCAGCCGATCGTCGATCTGGCCGCCGAGGCCCGCATGGCTCTGCTGCGGGACTAGGCCGGTGCGCGAGCAGATGCTTCCCGGCGCCCAGGATCAGGGGCGGGCGCCGGGCGGGGACATGGTGTGGGTACCCGGGGGCAGCTTCCTGATGGGGTCGGAGGACTTCTACCCCGAGGAGCGCCCGGTGCGCGAGGTGGAAGTCGACGGGTTCTGGATGGACGACCATCCGGTGACCGTGGCCGAATTCAGCCGGTTCACCGACGCGACCGGCTACGTCACGGTGGCGGAGCGCCCGCTCGACGCGGCGCAGTATCCCGATGCCGACCCAAGCCTGCTGCAGCCGGGGTCACTGGTCTTCCATGCCACCAGCGGGCCGGTGGACCTGCGGGACGTGGCCCAGTGGTGGAGTTATGTCCCCGGCGCGCAATGGCGTCACCCGCAGGGGCCGGGCAGCACCACCGCGGGCCGGGACGATCATCCGGTCACTCACGTGGCGGCCGAGGACGCCGAAGCCTTTGCCGCGTGGTCGGGTAAGGAACTGCCGACCGAAGCGGAATGGGAGTGCGCCGCCCGGGGCGGCCTGCCGGGCGCGGTGTTCGCCTGGGGCGACGAGTTCAGCCCGCACGGCCGGGTGATGGCCAACACCTGGCAGGGCGACTTTCCGTGGCGGAACCTCAAGTCCCGGCGGCGGCAGGGCACGTCCGCGGCCGGGGAGTTCCCGGCCAACGGTTTCGGGCTCTACGACATGACCGGCAACGTCTGGGAGTGGACGAGCGACTACTTCGTCACCGACCCGGCCCAGCAGGCCGGGGATGGCTGCTGCACGCTGCGGAACCCGCGGGTGACCTCGGCCGAGGACAGCCTGGTGCCGGGTCAGCCGGGGGCCCACATCCCGCGGCGCGTGATCAAGGGTGGCTCCCACCTGTGCGCACCGAGCTACTGCCTGCGCTACCGCCCGGCCGCCCGGCAGGGTGAGGCGGTGGACACCTCCACCTCCCACCTCGGCTTCCGCTGCATCGCACGTCACCCGGTTCGGGCTGCGCGGTGACGTGATTGCCGGGCTGACCGTCTGGGCCGCTCTGGTACCCGAGGCGCTGGCCTATGCGTCGATCGCCGGCGCAACCGGCCAAGTCAAGGAGACCTGATGGGAAAGGCAATTGGCAGCTCGCTGCCGCTGGCGGTCGGCGTGGCGCTGAGCCCGGTCCCGATCATCGCCGTCGTCCTGATGCTCACCTCGCGCCGGGCCCGGTCCAACGGGCCGGCCTTCGTCATCGGCTGGCTCATCGGCCTCGCGGTGGTCGGGGCCATCGTCCTGAGCGTCGCCGGGCCGGCCGGGGCGAGCAAATCCGGGTCCCCCGCCACCTGGGTCAGCTGGGTCAAAATCGTGCTGGGCGCGGCGCTGCTGCTGGTCGCGGTGCAGCAGTTCCGGGGACGCCCGAAGGACAGTGACGAGGCGGCACTGCCCAAGTGGATGGCGTCGATCGACTCGATGAAACCGCTGACGGTGCTGGGGCTCGCGGCGCTGCTGGGTGGGGTCAACCCGAAGAACCTGCTGCTGGCGGTGAGCGCGGGTGCGTCGATCGCGCAGACCGGCATCTCCGGCGGCGAGCAGGCCATCGCCTACGCCGTGTTCGCACTGATCGGGACGATCGGGGTCGGGACCCCGGTAGTGATCTACTTTGCCATGGGCGAGCGCTCGGCGAAGATGCTGGCCGCGCTCAAAGACTGGATGGGACGGCATAACGCCGTCATCATGTCCGTGCTCTGCCTGATCATCGGGGTCAAGCTCATCGGTGACGCGATCGGCGGCCTGACCGGCTGATCCCGCTGGCCCGGTACTGCCGGGTCAACCGGCGTGGCGCCCCTGGCGCGCAGCCGCCTGCGGCGAGATGCTTCGGTCATGACCGGGAGACGCAAGTTCTGGGGCTGGGGTCTGGAGGGCGAAGGGCTGGCGGCCAGCGAGCTCGAGCAGCTCGGGGCTACCTTTGCCGGGCGTTTCGGGATGGACGGCGTGCGCATCCAGGAACCTCCTCGAGTGGATGAGCTGGAACTGGGGGCGCCGGGGCTGGCGCCGCCGGCGTCGCTTGAGGTGGCATTCAGCACCGACCCCTACGACCGGGCTGCCCACACATACGGCAGGTCGTTTCGCGACCTGGTTCGCGCTTTTCGCCGGGATTACGCGCATACGGCTGATCTTGTAGCGTTCCCGCGCGACGAGGGCGAGCTGCTGTCGGTGCTGGAATGGTGCAGCGAGGCCGGCGCGGCGGCGATCCCGTTCGGCGGGGGCTCCAGCGTGGTCGGCGGTGTCGAGCCCGATGTTGGTGACGGTTACCACGGTGTGATCAGCGTCGACCTCCGGCACCTTCAGGGAGTGCTGGATGTCGACCCTGCCTCGCGGGCGGCGAGGATCGCGGCCGGCACGCTGGGCCCGGCCCTGGAGGCGCAGCTGAAGCCGCACGGCCTGACGTTGCGGCATTTCCCGCAGTCGTTTGAGTGGTCGACGCTGGGCGGGTGGATAGCGACGCGCTCGGGCGGTCATTTCGCCACGTTGCACACCCATATCGACGAATTTGTCGAGGCCGTCCGGGTGGTGACTCCGCGCGGGGTCCTTGAGACCAGACGGCTGCCCGGTTCGGGTGCGGGCCCGTCCGCCGAGCGGCTGTTCTGCGGTTCGGAAGGCACGCTGGGCGTGATCACCGAGGCGTGGATGCGGGTTCAGCCGCGGCCGCGGTTCCGGGCGGGCGCGTCGGTGTACTTCGCCGGCTTCGCTGACGCGGTGGAGGCCGCCCGGGAGCTGGCGCAGTCCGGGCTTCATCCGGCCAATTGCCGGCTGCTCGGTCATGACGAGGCGCTGTTGTCGGGCAGCGGCGACGGGTCCCACGCGATTCTGGTGCTCGGCTTTGAATCTGCTGATCACGAGCTGAAACCCTGGCTGGCCCGGGCGCTGGAGATTTGCGCCAGCCGTGGCGGCGAGGTGCGCGACGAGGAAAGCGACCCGGCCGCGGTCTGGCGCGGCGCGTTCTTGCGCGGTCCGCACCTGCGCGACGGCTTCGTCCGGCTTGGCCTGGTGACCGAGACCTTCGAGACGGCGGTCACCTGGGACCGGTTCTGGGAGTTCCATGAGGGCGTGCTGGCCGCCGCGCGGCAGGCAGTGGCGCGGGCATGCGGCGGCGGGACGGTCTCGTGCCGCTTCGCGTACGTTTATCCCGACGGCCCCGCGCCGTATTACTCGGTCTTTGCCCCCGGCCGCCCGGGGCAGGAGCTGGAGCAGTGGGATGAAATCAAGCTCGCGGCTTCGGAGGCGATCTTGGCGCTCGGCGGCACGATCACCCATCACCATGCGGTCGGGCGTGACCATCGCCGGTGGTACCTGCGCGAGGTGCCGCAGCTTTTCACCGACGCGCTGGGCGGCGCGAAGGCTGAGCTCGACCCGGCCGGGATCATGAACCCGGGGGTCCTGCTGCCACCGACCGGAGCCGTGCGCGACAGCCACGAAGGAGACAGACGATGAGCGGCGTGTTCTCAGCATCCGATTCGGCCGGGTCGGGCAAGGTGTTCCGCTCGGAGCTGAACCCGGTCGATTTCCTGTACCGGGCGGCGTACATGTACCCGGACAAGACCGCGGTGGTGCACGGCCAGCGGCGGTACTCCTACCGGGAACTCGCCGAGCGCTCATGGCGGCTGGCCAACGCGCTCAGGTCGGCGGGCCTGGCCAAGTCAGACCGCGTGGCCACCCTGCTGTTCAACTCCCCGGCCATGCTGGAGGCCCATTTCGGAGTGCCGGCGGCGGGCGGGATCCTGGTCGCGGTCAATCACCGCCTGTCCAGCGCGGAGATCGGGTACATCCTCCAGCACAGCGGCGCCCGGTACCTGCTGGTCCACACCGGCCTCGAGGCGCTGATCGCGCCGCTCGACCTGACCGGCGTGACCGTGATCCGCTGCGCGGACACCGCCGCCCCCGGGGATCCGTATGAGGAATTCCTGGCCGCCGCACCGTCGGCCAGACCGGAGAGCTGGCTGGAGCACGAGGAGGAGACTATTTCGGTCAACTACACCTCCGGCACCACGGGCCGCCCCAAGGGGGTGCAGTACACCTACCGCGGCGCGTACCTGAACGCCCTGAACGAGGTGATCGTGGCCGGCCTGGGCCCCGACTCGGCGTACTTGTGGACGCTGCCGATGTTCCACTGCAACGGCTGGTGCTTCCCGTGGGCCGTCACCGCGGCCACGGCGCGCCACGTGACCATCGGGGCGGTGGACCCGGGGCTGGTCTGGGCGCTGATCGACGACGAGGGAGTGACGCACTACAACGGGGCGCCGACCGTCCAGCTGATGATCATTAACCACCCCCGGGCGCACCGCCTGGAGCAGCCGGTGACCGCGATGGTGGCGGCCGCGCCCCCGTCGCCGACGCTGCTGGCCCGGATGGGCGAACTGAACTTCCGCGTCGTGCACGTGTATGGCCTGACCGAAACCTACGGCCCCATTACCGTGTGCCCCGAGCAGGAGGCGTGGCACGAGCTTCCTGCGGCCCAGCGAGCGAAGTACCTGGCGCGCCAGGGACAGGCCTACATCTCCTCCGACCTGGTCCGGGTGGTCGACGGGGAGATGAACGACGTCGCGCAGGACGGGCAGACGATGGGCGAGGTGATCATGCGCGGCAATAACGTCATGAGCGGCTACTTCGACGACGCGGCCGGCACCAGCAAGGCGTTCGCCGGCGGCTGGTTCCATTCCGGGGACCTCGCCGTGTGGCATCCCGATGGCAACATCGAGCTCCGCGACCGGGGCAAGGACATCATCATCTCCGGCGGCGAGAACATCTCCAGCATCGAGGTCGAGCAGGCGATCTGCGCCCATCCTGCCGTGCTCGAATGCGCGGTCATCGGGATTCCTCACCCGCACTGGGGGGAGCGGCCCAAGGCGTTCGTCACCCTGAACGAGGGCACCACGGCTACCCCTGAGGAGCTCATCACCTTCTGCCGGGACCGCCTCGCGCACTACAAGTGTCCCGATGCGATCGAGCTCGGGCCGCTGCCGAAGACATCGACCGGCAAGATCCAGAAATTCCGGCTGCGCGACCGCGAATGGACGGACCACGACCACGAGATCGGCGGCGTGTAGTAGCCCGGGGGCACCCTCTTCTGGCCAGCCGAAACGGCTAGGTCAAAATGGCGTGGGCCGGTCGCGCCAGGGCCTCGGCCAGGCTGGTGAAGTTGGGGATTATGCGATCCGCGCCGGTGAGCGCGAAGATCCGCAGGACGACGGCGCTGGGAATGACCAGCAGCACCTCACGGCCCTCGGCTTCGGCGCGCTGGTGCGCGGCGAACAGGGCGTGCGGCCCGGACGAGTCGCAGAACTCGGTCCGGGTCAGGTCCACCACGAGCGGGCCGGGGCCGCTCGCGGCCGCTTCGAGCAGAGCCGACCGCAGCGCCCCGGCGTTCGTGATGTCGATCTTCTCGGGCGCGGCCACCACCAGCACGCCGCCGACCATCTCAACCAGGAAACCGTCGTCAGGCATCTGTGCCTCCTGGGGGCTGCGGGGCACTTACAGGATCGGCTCCCCGCCGGTCGCACGTCAATATATACACGAGAAAAATTTCGCGTGTTTCATCTCGCGGCAATTCTCTCGCGAGTTGTATACTCGGCGAACATGACCACCTCTGGCCAGAGCCGCGATGCCTGGACGCTGCTGACCGGGCACGGGCATGTGCTGGTGGAGATCGCCCGCAACCCCGAAGCGCGCGTCCGGGACATCAGCCCGGTCGTCGGCTTGACCGAGCGCTCGGTCCAGGCCATCGTGGCCGACCTGGAAGCCGAGGGGTACCTCACCCGCACCCGCACCGGGCGGCGCGTCGTGTACACCGTGAACCGGGACAGCCTGTTCCGCCACTCCGCCCAGGGCGGACACCGGGTTGGCCCGTTCCTCGACCTGCTCGCCGTCGACGGGACCGAGGCCACACCCGGGCCGGAAGACGATTGAGACCGGGGAAGGCAGAAAAGGCGCCCCGGGTTCTCACTGGTGGATCGCAATGACTACTCACACCGACCTGTCCACGCTGAGCGACAGTGAGCTGGCCGGGCTGCTGCAAGATCCGGAGCACGGCGGCAGGGCACGCGAGGCGCTGGTCCGCCGTTACCGGCCAATGGTGCGGGGGCTGGCTGGTCAATACCAGATACCAGCTGAGCACCGCGAAGACCTGGTTCAGGTGGGATACGTCGGCCTGATGAAGGCCATCAACAGCTTCGATCCCGCGGTCCGGGAAGATCTGAAACCGTACGCGCGGGTCTGCGTCAGCGGGGAGATGAAGCGTTTCTTCCGCGACCGGCGCTGGCTGATCCGGGTCAGCCGTACCGACCAGGAACTGCTGCTGGCGGCAAACGCAACCGGGCCGACCTGACCGGGGAACTAGGCAGCACGCCGACCGACGAACAGATCGCGAGCCCGGCTCGACGTCAGCGTCGATGACCTGCACCACGCCTACACAGTCTCGACATGGATTCGATCCGGCGACACTGGGACGAACTGCCGCGACACCAGCGGCGGGTCCTGCTGCTGCGGTTCTACGGCAACATGACCCAAGCCCAGGTCGCCGACGAACTGCACTGTTCCCAGATGCACGTATCCCGGCTGCAGGCCCAGGCGCTGGCCTTCCTGCGCGATCGGCTGCTGGAAGACTAGTGGTCACGCAGAGCCCCGATCGGCTTGCGTATTACGCACCACGTAGTATCGTCGTGCGTAGTAGTCGATCACGGGAAGCCGCGGAGGTGTCCAGTGGCCGAGGGCCTGGACAAGTGGTCCGATCCACCGTTGCTGGTACTGGCCAGCTTGGCCGGAGGGCCCAAGCACGGGTACGCCATCACCCAGGACGTGGCGGCCGAGGCCGGCGTGCAGCTCGGCCCGGGCACCCTGTACGGGGCGATCCGGCGGCTGGAGGACCGGGGGCTGATCGAGGCCCTTCCAGCGGAGGAACGCCGCCGGCCTTACCGGCTGACCGCTGCCGGAGAAACCCTTCTGACCGAGACGGCCACCCGGATGCGCCGGGTCGCCGACCTGGGTCTCAGCCGTCTGGCCGCCGCTCAGGAGCCGGCGTGACCGCGCCGGGGCCGGGCGACCCGGAACACCGGCCCGATCCGCGGCCCGTCTGGTTCGTGCTCAGCTTCTATCCGCGGTGGTGGCGCCAGCGCTACGGCGAGGAGTTCGCCGCGCTGCTGACCGACCTGACCGAAAGCGCTTCGCGGCCGGCGCGGGCCCGGCTTCTGGCCAATGCGCTGCGCGGCGGCCTGACCGCGCGCCTTGCCCCAGCGGCGGAACGCGTGATGCCCGACCGGAGCAAGGAGCCGCTGGCCACCATCGCCTGCGCCATCATGGTCTTCGCGGTCGGGGTGGCCGGCGTCGCCAAGATGCGTGAAGACGCGGTGTTCAGCGCGGTTGCGCACGAGCAGGCGGCGGTGGGCACGTCCCTGGACATCCTGCGGGGAGCTGCCGCCCTGGCCGGCGTCGCGGTGCTGGCGGGCCTGGTCCCGCTGGCTTGGACGGTCCTGCACCAGGTGATCGTGGACCGGCGGCCGGGCCTGATCGGGCCGCTGGCGGCAGGGGTGCTGGCCCCGTTGACCTGGTTCGGCTCCGTCTGGTTGGCCGCTCAGCTGATCGGCACCAATTCGGCTGGCCCCAATCTCGCCGTCGTTCTCATCCTGGCCGCTCTTGGAGCCATGGCCGTAGTGACCTGCGCGGGGGCGGTCATTACGCTGATCCGCCGGGCCCAGCTCCCCAGTCAACTGCTCCGAGCCGAGGTCCCGGCGATGGCGTTGCTGAGCTTGAGCATGGCCGTGGCCACGGCCGCCGACATCGCCTGGGGCCTGTCGATCCGGTCCGCGGATACCGCGCTGTTCAACAGCGACAACGGGCTGGTGGCCACCCCGTTCGCCCCCAGCTGGGCGGGCAGCGCGATGGTCTTGTCCGCGGTTACGGTCGTTGTGTTCGCCGCCACCGCCCGGGCCGCCCGCCACCGTCCCGCCCTGGAGCCAGTGTGAGGCTGAGAGTGCGGGACAGCCTGGGGCGCGGGGTCGCCTACCGGCTGTACGCAGCCAGGCTGCGCCAGCAGCTGGCCGGCGGACCGCTTCCACAGCACGTCGGCATCGTGATGGACGGCAACCGGCGGTGGGCCCGGCAGCGCGGCCTGGCCAGCCCGAGCCTGGGCCACCAATACGGCGCCGAGCACACCGAGGATGTACTCGGCTGGTGCGAGCGGATCGGCATCAGCCACGTCACCGTGTTCATGTGCTCAACCGAAAACCTGGCTCGCCGCGACCCGGCCGAGGTGGCGTTCCTCATGGAGGTGATTGAGCAGTTCGCGGCAGGCAGGCTCAGCCGTACCCCGTCGTGGCGGGTCCACGTTGCAGGCGACCTGGACATGCTGCCGGACAGTACGGCGCAGGCACTCAAGCGGGCCGTCGAGGCCAGCGACGATGGTGCGAGCGGCCGGCACCTCACGCTGGCGGTCGGCTACGGCGGACGCCAGGAAGTCATCGAGGCGTTCCGGGCTCTGCTCTACGAGCACGCCGACCAGGGCGGCACGCTGACCAGCCTGGCCGACGAGGTCACCACCAGCGACATCGCCCGTCACCTCTACACTGCCGGGCAACCGGACCCGGATCTCGTCATCCGCACCAGCGGCGAGCAACGGCTGTCCAACTTTCTGCTCTGGCAGAGCGCCTACTCCGAGCTGTACTTCTGCGAGGCGTACTGGCCCGCCTTCCGGGAGATCGACTTCCTCCGCGCGCTGCGCAGCTTCGCGGCCCGCCAACGCCGTTACGGGCACTGACCTCTGGATAGGCGACTCAGAGGGCGCGGGCGAGGTCCACCTGATCGTGGCTGCCGGGCTCGCCCTGAGAGTTTCCTCAGGCAGGTGAAGTTTGGGTTCAGAAGCCTCATGACGGCAGAACGGGCCCATAGGGTTCCCGCATGACGATGACTGAGACGACGCGGCAGACGGGCGAGCCGCCGAGTTCGTCGCTGGCCGTGTCGACGGTCGGGCTTACCAAGCGCTTTGGTGATCGCACCGTGGTCGATGGCGTCAATCTCGCCATCCCCAGGGGCTCGGTCTGCGGGTTCGTGGGCCCGAACGGAGCGGGTAAGACGACGACCATCAGGATGCTCCTCGGCCTCATTGCCCCAACATCAGGGGGAGGTTCGATTCTCGGCGGCCGCCTGACCGACCCCGCGAGCTATCTGCACAAGGTCGGAGCGCTCATTGAAGCGCCAGCGTTCTACCCGCAGCTGAGCGGACGGGACAACCTGAAAACGCTGACCCGCCTGGGGCAGATCCCCTCCGCCGCCGTTGAACCGGCGCTGGAGCGAACGGGGATGACGGCTCGCGCGAAGGACAAGTACCGGTCCTACTCCCTGGGCATGAAGCAGCGGCTGGGCATCGCGGCGGCCCTGCTGCCGGATCCTGAGTTGCTGATCCTGGACGAGCCGGCCAACGGCCTGGATCCCGGCGGCATCGTCGAGATGCGGGGCCTGATCAGGTCCTTCGCCGACGACGGGATCACCGTCCTGGTGTCGAGTCACCTGATCTCGGAGATCGAGCAGGTCTGCGACCACGTGGTCATGATCCGCGGCGGCCAGCTGGTCCACCAGGGACCAGTAGCTGACCTCGCGGTGGGACAGCGGCCAGACATCGTGGTCGCGCCGGAACACTCCGCTGATCTTGAGCATCTCGCCGAAGTCCTGCAGCGCTCCGGCCTTTCCGTGGCGGCCAGGCCAGCCGACGGGACGGCCCTGGTCCCGGCATCGGGTGTCAGCGCCGCCGACCTGAACCGGCTGGCCGCAGGCGACGGGATCACCTTGCGGCAGATCTCCGAGCGCACCCACAGCCTCGAGGATCTGTTCTTCCAGCTGACTGGCACCGGCGTCAGCATGAATCCGGGCCAGGAGATGGGAGCGATCAAGTGATCCTGGGGTCATTTATCAGCGAGTGGATCAAGCTGAAGCGCAAGACTCTGCTGCTGCCGACGTTCCTCGGCCTGGCCGCCGCGTCGTCGTTGTTCGTCATACTGATCTTCAGCAACGCGCGGGCGCACGGTGCCGGGGGCGGCCTGCCCTCGCTGCAGCAGCTGGCCCAGCCGGACGGCCTCGTCTTCGGCCTCACCCGTGCGACATTCTTGCTGGGCGTGGTCGCCTTTGGCATCGCCGCCGCGCAGATGGCCAGCGAATACAGCCTCGGCACACTGCGGCAGTTGCTGGTCCGCCAGCCGCGCCGCATCACTCTGCTGATCGGCAAGCTGCTCGCCGTCGTCACGTTCATGGTGCTGGCCACGGCGTTCGCCGCGGTCGTGGCGTTCATCGTCGCTAACGCCATGGCGCAGTCGCGCGGGGTCTCGACCAGCGCATGGTTCACCGGTACCGGCTTCGGCGACTTGCTCAAGGCCTCGGGCAACATCGAGCTGGCGGTGATCGGCTACAGCATCCTGGGCGTCGTGGCCGGGCAGTTCCTGCGGTCGGCGGTGGCCGCGGTCATCGTGGGGTTCGCCTGGCTGCTGGTCATCGAGCAGTTCATCCTGACGCGGATCGTGCCGGGCGCCGCGCCGTGGCTGCCGGGAATCTCGCTCTCGACGATCGCTGGCGGCGGCAATGCGGATTTCGGCATCACCTACGGGCACGGGCTGATCGTCGCCATCGTCTACATCGTGGTGGCGATCGCTGCGGCGTCGCTCATCTTCGCCCGCCGGGACGTAACCGCGTAGGCATAGCGACCCAGCGCTGTTCACCCCGACTTTGCTGGCCTGCCCCGGGGTCCCCGTGGGTGCGCGGTCTCACCGAGGCGCATGACCGCAAGCACGGGCGGGAAGGCGGTGCTGGCGCGGCGGCCGAACCGGGTCAGCGCGGTGCCGGTGATGACGGCCTCGGCGAAGTGGTCCGCGGCGGCCGCGTGCGCGTGGCAGGGCTCGCTGCGAACCCGCAGGGTCATGGCCGAGACGACCACGCCGTCGGCGCCCAGTTCGCGGATCGACTGCTCGAGGTGATCGCGGGCGCCCCGGCGGGCCTGGGTGATCAGGCCGGTGTAGCTGGGCACCTCGGCGTTGCCGGTGCCCCAGGGACCGGAACTGGTCGTCACCAGGTCGTCGTGCAGTCCGGCGACCGAGATGCCCAGGGCGATACCGGCCGGGACCCAGCCGGCCGAGATCAGCTTGGCGAAGTCCGGGCCGGACAGGTCGCAGGTGAACGGCCGCGCGAGTGGCGCCGCGCCGATGGCCCGCACCGCCGTCCCGGTCGCCGTGAACTTGATCGCGGCCGCCGTCACCTCGGTGCCGGGAACCTCCGTGACCTGCATCGACGCGCCCACGATGCCGTGGCCGCCGAGACCGGCGCACTCAGTGGCCATCCGGTCGAGCGCCGTCCGTCGCGCCTCGTACAGCCGCTGAGCCACGGGCAGGGATGCCGTCATCCCCGGGCAGCTGACCCCGGCCACGGTGGCCAGGTAGTACACCGCCGCCCCGAACACCTGGCCGGCCGGCTCGAAACCGGCCCGCCGGATCGCCGCGAACTCGCCAACGGACAGCAGCGAGTCCCAGGGACCGCCGGTCTCGCTCACGGCACCAGTAAACGCCGGCCGGCCAGCCGGAGGGCCTGCTGCGGGGCCACGGCCCGCTTCATTGGTTACGGGTCAGCCATTCGGCGCTGGTGAGACCGGTGTCAGGTCAGGCGGCGTTTCGGCCACCGTCGACGTCGAGGACAGCGCCGTGGACGAAGCTGGCCTCGTCGCCGGCCAGGTAGCTGATGGCGGTGGCGATCTCTTCGGGGGCGGCTGGGCGCCCGGCGGGGGCCAGGGCCGCGAGCTGGTCCAGCTGGTCTCCCATGGGCTCGGTGCCCAGGGTGCGGGTCGGGCCGGGGCTGACCGCGTTGACCCGGACGCCGCTCGGGCCGAACTCGGCTGCCCAGGCCTTGGTGAGCAGGGTCAGCGCGGCCTTGCTCGATCCGTACAGGGCCATGCCGGACACCCCGAAGTGGGCGACCATGGTCAGCACGTTGATGACCGCCCCGTGTCCCCGGGCGGCCATGATCGGCGCGAGCTTGCCCACCAGGATGAACGGGGCCCTGACGTTGACGGCGTAGACGGTGTCGATCTCTGCGTCGCTAGCGTCCGAGGTGGGGCCGAACGGGAAAACGCCGGCGCTGTTGACCAGGATGTCGACGTGGCCGCCGCCGAGCTCGATGGCCTGGCGAGCCAGGGCCCGTACCGACTTGCCGTCGGCCAGGTCGGCGGCGATGAAGTCGGCCTTCCCGCCCGCGGCGCGGATGGCTGATACGGCGGCGTCACCGCGGGCGGCGTCCCGGCCGCTGATGAGGACGTGGGCGCCGCGCTGGGCCAGCAGGACGGCGGCGGCGCGGCCGATGCCGCTGGTGGCTCCGGTCACCAGGGCGGTCGATCCGGTGAGGTCGGTGGGTGTCCTGTCGTTCCCTTTCACCATGGACTGGGTTGCCTGATCCACAATGGCGTCGCAAAAGTGGGTTGTCCAATCCAGTTCCGGGGTAGGCTCGGGTCATGGCGGTGGACCAGGCTGAGGCGGGTGATGGGCGGCGGCTGACCCGCCGGGGACGGGAGACCCGCCAGCGGATCGTCGCGGCGGCGGCGGAGCTGATGTTCGAGTACGGGGTGGCCGAGACCACGCTGGAGGACATCAGGGTGGCGGCCGGGGTGAGCGGCTCGCAGGTGTATCACTACTTCGCCGACAAGCAGGCCCTGGTCCGCGCGGTCATCGACCACCAGGCTGACACGGTCCTGGACGCCCAGGGCGACCACCTGAACCACCTGGACACCGTGCCCGGGCTGCGCGCCTGGCGTGACTTCATCGTCGACCACCAGCGCCGGCTGGGCTGCCGGGGCGGTTGCCCGATCGGGGCGCTGGGGGCCGAGGTGGCCGAGACCGACGCCGCCGCCCGCGTCGTGGCCGCGCGGGCGCTGCGCCGCTGGGAGGCACGCATCCGCGACGGGTTCCAGGCCATGCACGCCCGGGGCGACCTGCCCGCCAGCACGGACCCGGAGCAGCTGGCGCTGGCGACCCTGGCCGCGCTGCAGGGCGGCCTGCTGATGACCCAGCTCGAACGCGATACCAAGCCGCTGGAGGCCGCGCTCGACGCCATGCTCGACCGCATCCAGGCCCTGACCGAGACGGCCTGATACCTCACCGTCCGGCCCGGCGGGTACCGGGCCACCAGTTGCTCCAGTTAAGACCGTGCTTCGGCCAGCAGAGCGATGCGGTCCCCGGGACACATCACCACGTGCGGATCCGGCTGGCGCAGGGTGCGATCACGCAGCAGCGACACCGGGAGGTAACCGGGTGGCAGGGACATCTCGGCCAGTTCGCGGCCGACGGCGGGCGAGTCGTCGGCCAGGGTTATCTCGATGATGCGGTAGCCGGGCAGCGGGTTGGCCGGCTCCGCGGCCGGTCCGTCCGGGGCGCGGCCGGGCTCGGCGGCGGCCTGCGCGTGCACCGTCTCCGCCCGGGCGGCGTTGATCTCGCGGACAATGGCTCCGATGACGCTGCCGCTGGTCACCCAGCCGGTGATCTGCTGCCCGTCGTCCGCCAGCACCGGCAGCCCGTCGTGGCCGTAGACCTCCAGTTGCCGGAGCGCCTGGGCCACCGATTCGGTCGCGAACAAGGCTTGCGGCTGGAGCCTGGCGGTGACCTTCCCCGGCAACGCCGGCGAGACAGACGGCGGCCCGGTGCGGCCAGCGCCGTCTGGGCCGGCTGCCCGGCCCATCGTGACCGGGGGCCAGAACCGCTGCATGGCGTCGGCGACTTTGAGGTCCTGCAGGGTGCGCCAGGGGGTGGCGCGGTCGATGTCGGTGCCGCGGCGCAGCAGCTTGGTGGTGTAGATCGTGCCGTAGCTGAGCGTGCGGGAGGTGGTCGAGGCGACCGCGACCGCGAGCATGACCGGCAGGGTCAACGTGAAATCGCCGGTCATCTCGACCACGCTGGCCAGCGAGGTCAGCGGGGCGCGGGCGGCCGAGGTGAACACCGCGCCCATGCCCACCACCGCGTACAGCGCCGCCGGCCCGGCCCCCGCGCCGAACAGGTGGTGGGCGATGTCGCCGAAGGCCATGCCGGAGGTGGCCCCGATGAACAGCGACGGGGCGAACACCCCGCCGGAGCCGCCGATGCCGATGGTCAGGCTGGTCGCAATGATCTTGGCCACCGCCAGCAGGATCAGGAACCAGAGCACGTAACCGCCGCCGGTGGCCTTGAACATGACCGGGTAGCCGACCCCGTACATCTGCGGGATCGCCAGCAGCAGCAAACCAAGCACGATACCGCCGACGGCGGGCCGGGCCCACTGCGGGCGGTCGCCCCACAGGCGGTCACACAGGTCCTCGGTTTTGTAGAGCACGGCCTTGAACGCCAGGCCGAACAGCGCGGCTATGACCGCGAGCACGGCCACCAGCAGGTAGTCGGCGGGATGGGGCAGGTTGATGCCAGCCGGGAATCCCGACAGGAACGGCTGGGAGCCCAGGAACGGGATGGCGGTGGCGTCGGCCACCATCGCCGACAACATCACCGTGAACAGGGCGTCGATCGAGAACTCGCGCAAGATGATCTCGACGCCGAAGAACACCCCGGTGATCGGGGCGTTGAAGGTGGCGGCGATCGCGGCCCCGGCTCCGCAGGCGACCAGGATGCGCAGCCGCTTCTCGGGCACCTTGACCCGCTGACCCACGGCCGAGGCCAGCGCCGACCCGATCTGGACGATCGGGCCCTCCCGGCCGACCGAACCACCCGCCCCCATGCACAGTGCCGAGGCGAGCGCCTTGACGACGCTGACCTGCGGGCGGATCCGCCCGCCGTTGTCGGCCACCGCGATCATGACTTCCGGGACTCCATGGCCTCGGGCCTCTGGGGCGAAGCGCTGGATCAGCGGCCCGTACAGCAGGCCACCGACGACCGGGATCACCACGAAGAATCCCAGGCCCAGCCAGGGCAGGTGGGCGCTGCCGACGTAGCCCTGCTGGCCAAACTCGTCATGACCGGTGGCCAGCCAGGTGAAGGAGTAGATGAGATACCGGAACCCGACCGCGCCGAGCCCGGCCCCGACCCCGATCAGCAGGGCCAGCAGGAACAGGCCGCCCCGGCCAGCCCGCAGCCAGGCCGTCGTCCGTGCGGGCCAGGACAGCTGCTTTTCTCTGGCGGCCGGCCCGGTCGCGTCCGTCATGGCCTTCCTTTCGAAATGAAAATGGCTCCAGGACCCGGGGCGCTGGGCTGGATCAGGCGGGAACCCGCGCGGGCGGCGGGTCCGGTGCCGGTGCCGGTGGCCACAGATGCTCGGGGACCTCACCGGCGGCCGCGGCAAAGGTCTCGAACGCAGCGGCGACGCCCTGCTGCTGGTCGGCGGGCAGCTTGGCCAGGATGCCCTCGATCAGAATCCGCCTGCCGGCGGTTGCCTGATCCACCACCTGCCGGCCCGCGGCAGTGAGCGAGACCACGACCGACCGGCGGTCGGAGCGGGCCCGATGACGGCGGACCAGTTGCTTGCGGGCCAGCCGATCGGTCATCCGCCCGGCCGTCGACGGCGCCACGTCCAGCGCCACCGCCAGGTCCACCATTCGCTGCGGCCCGCGGGAAGCCAGCACGACCAGCATCCGGTACTGGGCGATCGTGGTCTGCTCGGCGGCCGCCCCGAGCGACCGTGTGCTGACCGCGATCAGTGCCCGGCTGGCGGTCAGCACGGCGTCGACCACTGAGCCGTCCACCGGCACCTGCACCATGTCCGCCTCCGCTGATAGTTGCACTATGCAATCATAAGGTATTGCATTACTAGCCTTGTGCAATGAAGAGGGCCGCTCAGCTAATCCGGCCTTCTGCCTCGGCTTTCGCCGGCCGCGCGGCATACCCTGACCGTGGTGGTCACACGCAGGGAGGGCTGCCGTGCGGCGTTACGAAGGCTCACGGGCCGTGGTGATCGGCGGCTCGTTAGGCGGGCTCACCAGCGCGCTGCTGCTGCGCAAGCTGGGTTTCACCGTCGACATTTTCGAGCGCTCCAGCACGCCGCTGGAAAACCGGGGCGGCGGCATCGTCCTTCAGCCCATCACCATGAAATGGTTCGACGGTCACAGCGCCAGGCGCATCACGGACCTGAGCACCTGCAGCAGCCGGCTGCGTTACCTCGGCCGGGACAACACCATCGTGCACGAGGAGCCAGCCGAGTGGTGGTACTCCTCCTGGGGGACGATGTACCGGGCCCTGCTCCATGACTTCGGCGACGAGCACTACCAGCTCGGCGAGTTCTGCGCCGGCTTCACGCAACACGCCGACCAGGTCGAACTGCGATTCGTCAGCGGCCGCGCCGAGCGGGCCGAGCTGGTAGTGTTCGCCGACGGCATCACGTCCACCGCGCGCAGGCTCATGTTCCCGGACCTCGGCCGTCACTATTCGGGATACGTGGGGTGGCGCGGCACGGTCCGCGAGGACGCGGTGACGGACCCGACCCGGGAGCTGCTGACCGACGCGCTGACGTACTGCGTCGCCGACCATACGCACGCGGTGATGTACCTGATCCCCGGGATGGACGGCGAGCTCGAACCGGGCAGACGCCTTTTCAACTATGTCTGGTACCGCAACGTCCCGGCCGGCCCGGGCCTGCAAGAGCTCACCACCGACACCCGGGGCCATGAGTGTCCGGTCTCGGTCCATCCGGGACAGGTCCAGCGCCGCTACCTCGAGCAGCTGCGCGAAGCTGCCGTCGCGCAGCTCGCGCCCGCGGTCGCCGAGGTGGTGGTGCGCACCGGGCAGCCCTACCTCCAGGTCGTCGCCGACACCCGGATCCCGGGCATGGCCGACGGCAGGATCGCGATCATCGGGGACGCGGCGTTCGCGGCCAGGCCGCACGCGGCGGCCGGTACCGCCAAGGCCGCCGACGACGCCTGGAAGCTCTTCGAACACCTCGCCGCCGCCGACGGCGGCATACCGGAGGCGCTCAAACGCTGGGAGCCCGGGCAGCTCGCGCTGGGCAATCAGCTGATCGACCGGGTCACCGCGATGGGCAGCCGATCCCAGGTCACCAGCACCTGGCGGCCCGGCGATCCCGACCTGCGCTTCGGCCTCTACGGACCGGGCGTGTGACGGGTTTCAGCTGGCCAGGATGTTGGTGAGGGGGACCGCGTCGAAGCCGGTCGCTTCGGCGACGGCGGCGTTGGTGAGGTGGCCGGCGTGGGTGTTGATGCCCAGGGCGAGGCTGGGGTCGTCGGTGCAGGCCTGGCGCCAGCCCTTGTTGGCGAGCGCGACCGCGTACGGCAGGGTCACGTTGGTGAGGGCATGGGTCGAGGTGTTGGGGACGGCGCCGGGCATGTTGGCGACGCAGTAGAAGACCGAGTTGTGGACCGGGTAGGTCGGGTCGGCGTGGGTGGTCGGATGCGAGTCCTCGAAGCAGCCACCCTGGTCGATCGAGATGTCGACCAGGACCGAGCCGGGCTTCATGCGGGCGACGAGCTCGTTGGTGACCAGCGTCGGGGCCTTGGCGCCGGGGATCAGCACCGCCCCGATCACCAGGTCGGCGTCGAGCACCGCGCGCTCGATCTCATAGGTGTTGCTGGCCACGGTCTGCAGCTGGCCGCGGTAGATCTGATCGACCGACCGGAGACGGTCGATGTTGAGATCGAGCAGGTGCACTTCGGCCTGCATGCCGGCGGCGATGGTGGCGGCGTTCAGGCCGGAGACGCCGGCGCCGATCACCACGACCTTGGCCGCGTACACGCCGGGGACTCCGCCCAGCAGCACACCGCGGCCGCCCGCGGCCTTCATCAAGGTGGCGGCGCCGACCTGGGGGGCCAGCCGCCGGCGACCTCCGACATCGGCGCGAGCAGGGGAAGCGCGCGGTCCGGGGTCTGCACGGTCTCGTAGGCGATGCCGGTGACCTGGCGGGCGAGGAGCTCCTCGGTGAGCCGCTTGTCGGCGGCCAGGTGGAGGTAGGTGAACAGCACCTGGCCCGCGCGCATCCGGTCGTACTCCTCGGCGATGGGCTCCTTGACCTTGAGGATCAGGTCACCGGTGGCCCACACGTCGTCGGCGGTGGGGAGCGGCCGCGCGCCGGCCGCCTGGTACTCGGCGTCAGCGATCGAGGAACCGAGGCCGGCTCCGGCCTGGACGAACACGTCGTGCCCGTTGAGCACGAGCTCCTTGACCCCGGCGGGAGTGATGGCCACCCGGTACTCGTGGTTCTTGACCTCGGCGGGGACACCGATCTTCATGGTTCCTCCAGTTGCGCTTCCTCCCGGAAGGGTCGCTCTTTGATTCTACGAATGTCATCAATAGCTGAATCCAGTTCAGCTCTTTACCGTTATCTCGTGTAATAATTCAGGCATGACCGCTCCTGACGCGGCTGAGGCGAAGAGAGTTCGCCCGCGGGTGCGGGAGGACATCAAGCTCGACGAGGCCGACCATAAGATCCTGCGCATCCTCACCGCCGATGCCCGCACCCCCAACAACGTCCTGGCCGCGCGGGTGGGAGTGGCGCCGTCCACCTGCCTGATGCGGGTCCGCCGCCTGCAGGACGCCGGCGTCATCCGGGGTTTCCGGGCCGAGCTGGCCCCCGAGGCCCTCGGCCGGCCATTGCAAGCGATCGTGCTGGTGCGCCTGCAGGCCCACGCGCGCGCCCGCATCGGCTCGTTCGCGCAGCGGTTCGCCGGGCTGCCCGGCGTGCTCAACGTGTTCTTCCTGGCCGGTGTCAACGACTTCCAGATCCACGTGGCCGCCAAGTCCTCGGACGACCTGCGCGACTTCGTGGTCAGGAACCTCAGCGCCTCACGCGACGTCGCCGCCACCGAGACCAACCTGATCTTCGAGCACTTCCCGGGCACCACGCTCGCCTGACCCGCAAGGCGGCGTGGCAAAGAACTGGGGTAAGCGCTCAGCGGCAGACCCCGTTAGGTTAGGCTGTCCTAAGTCGCCGCTAACGCCTGGGAAGGACGACGTCTGTGAGTCTGGGGACCACGCTGCTGCTGGGGTTCATCGCCGGCGTCACGATCCTGCTGGGCCTGCCACTGGGGAGGCTGCGCCGTCCGGCTCCGGGGCTGCGGGCGTTCCTCAACGCGGTCGCCGTGGGCATCTTGCTGTTCCTGGTGTGGGACGTGCTGTCGGCGGCGTGGGAACCGATCGACAGCGCGCTGGGGCAGGTGCACGACGGTCACGGCGGCGCGTGGACCGCGACCGGTTACGGGCTGATCTTCGCGGCCGGGCTGGCCGTGGGGCTGCTGGGGCTGGTGGCCTACGAGCGGTGGATGAGCAGCCGGGCTGCTCGCTTCGGGCCCGGGTCCATGCGGGCCGGTGAGCTGTCGGCAAGCCGTCTGCGGGGCGTGGCCTCCTGGTCATCGGCGCGGCGGCTGGCCCTGATGATCGCGGTCGGCATCGGGCTGCACAACTTCGCCGAGGGCCTGGCCATCGGCCAGTCGGCCGCCCGCTCAGAAATCGCGCTGGCCACCTTGCTGGTCATCGGCTTCGGGCTGCACAACGCGACCGAGGGCTTCGGCATCGTCGCCCCGCTGTCCGGCGATGTGGCCAGCGACGGCCGCCCGGCCCGGCCGAGCTGGGGTTTCCTGCTGGCGCTCGGCCTGATCGGCGGCGGTCCCACCTTCATCGGCACGATGGTCGGGCATTCGTTCACCTCCGAGCCGGTCGCGGTCGTGTTCCTGACCCTGGCGGCCGGCTCGATCATCTACGTCATCACCCAGCTGCTCGGCGTCGCCGCCAAGACCCGCCGCAGCGACCTGCTGGCCTACGGCCTGATCCTGGGCCTGCTGGCCGGCTTCGGCACCGACGCGATCGTCTCCGCCGCCGGCGCCTGACCGCCGCAACGCCGATGCCCTGGCCGTGATCATGGTGTCCGGACTGCGGGCCACCCGGCGGCCCGGGCGTCGCGCCAGCGGAACGGGTGGCACGTAATTCGGTTGCGCCACCCCTCCAGGCACCCGGACCCTGTCGGATACCAGCCCCCACTACCGGAGGTACCGCGATAAATACGACCATGGCCGTCCACGCCGCCGCGTCATCCGCGCGATTCACCTGAGCCCCGGAGCCTTCCCGCCCGTTCAATCTGAAGACACAGCCTGAACGTCAAGGCTGAGGGCAGGCAGACGGGTTTCTTCCATTAGGCCTTCGCGCGCGGGACGCCGCGGCTGCAGCGCTCAATCGCCGCAGCTCCGCGTGGAGGTCTTTCGTCATGCCTGTTTTCCCCGGCGGGCGCCGTGTTCCGGCGCGCCCGGTCCGTCCTTCGTTCCGTGATCCGCGCTTTGCCCTACTGCTGGCCGGCCAGTCGGCCGGCTGGGTCTGCAGCTGGGCGGCGTCCCTTGTCCTGTGGGGATTCGCTGCCTATCACTTCGGCGCCAGCCCGGAGACCATCTCGCTCACAGCCCTGTGCTGGTCGGGTCCGCCCGTGATACTGACCGCGTTCACCGGCGGCCTCACCGACCGCTTTGGGCCGCGATCCATGCTGATCATCGGCTACACCTGCTCCGCCGCCACGTCGCTGGGGATGGCCGTCTCAGGATCGCTGACATCCGTGGACATCATGGCATTTACTTGCGGGGCCGCCCGGTCACTGTGCAGCCCGGCAAGCAGTGCGCTCCCGGCACGGATCGTCAAGTCCGATGACCTGCTCGCCGCGAACTCGCTCCTCGGAGTCACCAGCTCGATCGGGCAGGTAGCCGGCCCGCTGGCAGCCAGCGTGCTCATGGCCGCGACCGGGTTCCGGGTCGCGTTCGCCGCCGACGCCACCATGTACCTGGTGGGCGCGCTGGTCATCTTCCCGCTGCCCCTTCTCCCGCTGCCGGAGCAGTCGCGCGGTGCCGAGACAGGTGCCGCAGAGCATTCGGCAGCTGGCATTTCGCGGTTCCGCAGGGCTACGGCAGGCGCGGCGGCAGTGGTCCGGGATCCGGGATTGCGCCGCGTGGCGATAGCCCGGATGGGGGTAATCTTCACGTCCGGGGCATTCCTGGTCGTCGAGCCGCTCTACACCCGGCACGTGCTGGACCAGCCGTCGTCCCAGTTCGCACTGTTCGAGGCGGTCACCGGAATCGGGGCGGTCATCACCGGACTGGTGCTCCCGGTCATTCGCCGCCGCCAGCCGGGGACCCGGTCGCCGATGAGGCTCCTGACGGCGGGCGCGGTCAGCTGCGGGCTGGCGGCGGCCCTGTTCACGGGCACTCCGTGGGTTTCCGTTGCTTATCTCGGCGCATTCGTCTGGGGCATCTGCGGCACCGTGTTCTACGCGGCTGCGGCGACGACCTTGCAGCGGCTGGCCCCCACGGGGAAGCTGGGCCGGGTTGCGGGCGTGATCTCCTCGGCCGAATCCACGACGGAGAGCATCAGCATGCCGGCAGCGGGCGCGCTGGTGGCCGTCGCCGGACTCCGGCCGGGCGCGCTCATTCTCGCGGCGGTAGCCGTTGCGGCCGGGGGGGCATGCCTCCTCAGGTAGCAGGGAATTCGATTGCGCGCTCATCGCCGCCGCCAGCCGGCACCACGCTGTTTACCCGGGCCGTATCCGGAGAGATCATCCGCATGCGACCACTCCGCCCGGCGATCCACTTAACGCGGCCGTGGGTCACCTGGCTGCGATTGGGAAGCCGCTCAGCCCTGAACCGCTTCCGGGGACCGGCCGGGGTCGCCATCGTGGTGTTGCCCGCTGAGATCGACATCGAAAACTCTGAGCAGGTCTACGGCCTGCTGTGTGCGGCCCTGGCGCCCGGCGTCGACGTGCTGGTCGCGGACCTGACCGGCACGACCTTCTGCGACGCCGGCGGGCTGCGGGCGATGGTGCGGGCTCGGGACCGCGTCAACGTTATCGGCGGCCAGTTGCGGCTGGCCGTGCCGTCCGGCCGTATCCGCCGCCTCCTCGACCTGATAAACCTGGAAGTAAGGTTGCTGACTTACTCCAGCATCAGGCAGGCGGTGGCCGCACCGCTGGCCCCGGAGCCGGGTGAGCGGCATTCGCTTTCGGTGCCGGGCGTCAGTGGTTGCGCAGGGCCTTGATCAGCTCGTCCCTGCTCATCGACGACCGGCCGGGGATTCCGAGCTCGCGGGCCCGGGCGACCAGGTCCTTCTTGGTCCAGTCGTCGTAGGAAGCGCTCCGCCCGCCGCGCTTACCGACCGTCTTGCGTGAGCTGCCGGCGGCCGCGTTGGCGATCCGGGCCGACTTCTCCTCGCTGTTACCCTCGCGCCGCAGCGCCTGGTAGGTCTTCTCGTCTTTGATCTGAGCGCGTGGCATGTCAGCTCCTTTGCAGCACGTGTCAGGTTCCGAGCAGGCGCGCGAACGGTCCCTTGTCGTCGTGGGCGCCGGCGTTCGGCGTGGCCCGCAGGACCCAGCCGTCGACGGCCTCCAGGCTGATCCGCCACAGCCCTTCGGCGCCGTCGCCAGCGGCGCGCAGGTGCAGGCGATGATCAGATTCGCCGGTGACGTCCTTGGCGTACTCCTTGCCGAGCAGACCCGAGGACGGCTGCAGCGCACTCATCAGCGGGCTGCCCTCCACCAGCTCGGCGAAGTACGCCTCTTCGGCGATCAGCATGCCGGTCAGGACCGTACCGCCGGTCGAGACGGTTATCGGCACCCCGACCTGCCCGGACTCGTTGACCGCGTGGACCAGCTGCTGCAGAACCGGATCGGTCTCGTGCTTGGCCATGAGGGCTCCTTAATCGAGGGGACCTACCGGCTACCCGCATTGCTGCCGAGGCAAACGAGCAGGCCCATCCATGGTTGCGGCCACGCCGTTGACGTAGCGGCGGGCCGCCTGGCGGGCTATGGCGGCGCGGCCAGGGTGAGGCCGGCGACGAGGCCGTAGTGATCGCTGACCGTTGTCGCCGGGGCGTCAAAGGTGCGCTCGCAGGCCGTGATCCGCAGGGTGGGTCCGCCATGATCGGCGCAGCGGATGAGGATGTAGTCGATCCGGCGGAACGGCCAGTCCCAGTCGGCGCTGTAGGGGTTGCCGGGCACGAACCCGCTACCCGGCCGCTTCGATCGCAAGCGCCGGGTAGCCGCCAAGATCAACAGTGACCGGGAGGAGGGTGGGGCATGACCCGGATGGGACTGCTGCTGTTCGTGGGCATCTCGGCCATCTGGGGCAGCTCTTTCTTCTTCATCCGGGTCGCGGTGGAGCAACTGCCGCCGCTGGTCGTGGTGTTCGGCCGGATGGTGCTCGCCGCAGCCTTCCTGGTTCCGCTGGCCCTCAAGATCAGGGCCTTCTGAGGGCTATGACCCAAGATCGTGCCGGTCGTGGTGGTCAGCCTGCTCGACATGAGCCTGCCCACCTTGCTGACGGCCTGGGGCGAGGAACGGATCAGCTCGTCGGTGGCGGTCCGGACGCCGGCCGCGTAGGCGGCGCTGCTGTACGGGCGTCGGCTAGACGACATTCCGGCGCTGGGTGTGACCACGGTCATGACCCTGGTCAGCAGCGTCATCTTCGTGGGACCGGCGGCTGGTGATCTGCCGCACCGGGCGCCGACGGCGGGCAGTATCGCGGCCCTGGTCACCCTGGGCATCGTGAACACTGTCGTAGCGGCCAGGGTAGTGACCGAAGCCGGGCCGCTCCAACCGGTCAGTGCAGCGCCCACTCGCTAAGGGCGGCGAGCAGGGCCAGGCCAGCCACCAGCCAGGTAACCTGGTCACCGACTAGACCGCTGTGCAGGCGGCGCAGCCAGCCGGTGCCGTCGGCCAGGGCTCGGCGGAGCCGCAAGGCCCTCCGGTTCAGGGCAATGCCCGCCACGCAGAGCGCGCCTAGCACCTGGCCCAGGTCAGTGAGGACACCACCCGCAGACGCTGCCGGGGGGACCGGAATGACGATCCTGCCTCCCGTGGGAATGGACCCGCTGTGGGTGCCTAGCACTGTCGCTGCGTAAGCCGCCCGGTCCGAGAAGGCCGCCGCAGCGGCTGCGACATGTTCCTCTATGCCGGATGCCAGCCCGAGCCCGAGCCCGATCGCGAGCAAGGCCAGCGGCGGCAGCACCATCGTCAGCGGCACGCGGCGCTTCTGCCCCGACCGCTCCGGCGTGTCCCGCGTCTGATCCGCACCAGTGGTGTCGGAACGGTTTTCGGCCTCTTCCCCAGGGTCATCCGCGGTACCAGAGCCCGGTCGTGAACTCTCGATATCCCCCCAGCCCAGCCAGATCCGTGCCGCGGCCCGCAGCACGGCTCCGCTGGAGGCGATGACGGAGAGCGCGATGACGATTTCCAACCACGGCAGGCCAGCCTGGTCGGCCGCGTCCACCAGCAGCCCATGCCCGGCCGAGGATACAAAAGGCGGCACGTCAGCCAGCACCAGCGCCCCCAGCACAATCGTGACGCCGGTGACCGCCAGCCCGTGGCCGCGGCCACGCAGCTTGGTCTCGCTGACGCTGGCCCGCTGATGCTGCAAGACTCCGACGCCGAGGAAGAGCGCCGACTTGGCCAGGCCGTCGCCGATCACCAGCAGCGACGCGCCGGTAAGGCCCAGCGGGGTGAGCAGGCCCGCCCCGATCAGGTAAATGCCCAGGTGACTCATGGTGACAAAGGCCAGCATCCGCTTGAGGTGAAGCTGGGCCAGTGCCATGACCGCCCCGACCACTGCGGTGACGATCCCGAACCCGACCAGTACCGCCCGCATCCGTGGCCCGGACCCGCCGGCCAGACCGGAGAACACGGTGACCCACACGCGGAACACGGCAAACAGCCCTAGCTCGCTCATCACCCCGGCGAACAGCACGCATACCGGAGTCGGGGCCGAGCCGTAGGCGTCGGGCAGCCAGAAGTGGAAAGGAACGACCGCGGCCTTGACCATAAAGCCACCGGTCAGGAGCGCGAACGCCACCACGATCAGCCCGTCGGCGTGCCGTCCGGCCAGGGCCTGGCCGATCTGGGCCAGGTTCAGCGACCCGGTGCGCGCGTACAGGAATGCCACGCCCATCAGGACGGACATACCCCCGAGGCTGTTGGTGACAGCGAAGTTGATCGCTCCCTGCAGTGGCCCGGGGTACCCGGCGTTATAGCCGGTCAGCGCGAACGCCGTCACGGCGACCAGTTCAAACGCAACGAACAGGTTGAACAGGTCCCCGGTCAGGCAGAAGTCGACGCTGCCAGCCAGGAAGATCAGGATCAGCGCGTGGTGACGGCCGCGGGCGCTGTCGAAGTACCGCCAGCAGTAGACCAGAGCGGCGCTGACCAGCAGCCCCGCCAGGGACGCCATGCCCGCCCCGAGCGGGCCGACAGCATAGTCGACCCCGATGGCTGCGCCTGCGGACGGACGCCAGCCGGAGAACCAGTAGATCATCGGGTGGCCCGCACTGGCGGCCATCAGGACCAGGGTCAAGGCGGTGGTGGCGAGCGCGACCGTGATGGCGATCAGGTCCCTGCCCCATCGGGGCAACAGCCGGCTGAACCCGGCCAGCAGGGCCGCGCCGGCCAGCGGAACCGCGATCGATGCGGGAACAACGGCCGAGGCCGGCCCGGCGAGGTCCACGGCCGTCAGTCCCTGGTAGCCCGGAGCGCGTCGGGATCCAGCGTCCCGGCTCGCTTGTGCACCTGCACGGCCAGCGCGAGCAGCAGGCCGGTAACCGCGGCTCCGATCACCACATCGGTGAGCGACAGCGCCTGCATGACTGCATCGACGGCCGGTCCCGGATGGGCGGGCAGGCTGACGAACACCGGGGCGTGACCGCCGCGGCGGTACCCGATCGTTAGCAGCAAGATATCCGTGGCTGATTGCGCCACCGACAGGCAGACCACCAAGTGAATGAGGTTACGGCTGGTCACGATGCCGTAGACGCCAATGAGGAACAGCCAGGCGACGACGCCGTAGGCCAGGGCACTCATCGTCGCCTCGTCCGGATGACCGCCGTCTGGTCAAGGAACTCCGAGGCCAGGATCGCGAAACCGGCCGCCACCTCCAGGCCGACGACCAGGTTCAGCAGCGCGATGGTACCGCCCGAGATCAGGTTCCCGGAGACGCCAAGGCCGACGACGTTGCTCAGGAAGGAGGCGCCGGCCAGCAGGCCGAGCAGGCCGATGATCACGTACCCGGAGGCGCCCACCCCGTCGGATGCCTCAAGCAGCGGGGTTGGCTGGAACCGCTCGACCGTTACGTAGTTGGTACCCAGGTAGACAACGTAGAGGGCGCTGGCCAGGATTACTCCGCCCTGGAAGCCGCCGCCCGGTGTGAGCTGGCCGTGCGTGACCGTCTCGAGGCCGGTCAGCACGAGCAGCGAGCTGAGGAACACCGCCAGCAGCCATACCGCCGGGCTGGGAGGCGGGATCGACCGCTCCGGCGCCTTGTCTTCGGGGAGCTTGCGGGTCTCGTCGCTGAGCGGCCGCAGCAGCACCGAGATCCCGGCCACGGCGCTCAGCAGGATGAACTCCTCGAACAGGGTGTCGATCCCGCGGTAGTCGAAGGTGATGGCCGACACCACGTCGGTGACGTGCCGCTGCCGCGGGGCAAGCTCGTTGAGCATCCTGGCGTAGGCGGTGATCTGGCTGCCGAACGACGGAAGGCCCGCCAGGCCTACGCCCAGCGTTACGGCCAGCGCCGCCACGGCCACCGCGAAGAACGCCAGGCGCGTGCGCCGGCTCATTCCTGGTCCTTCCGCACCTTAGCCAGGCTGAGCAGCACGATCAGCGGCACCGCGATGGCGCCGACCACGATCTGCGACAGGGCCACGTCCCCGGCCTGCAGTGATAGGTAGAGGAAGGCGAGCACGAGCCCGAAGAACCCGGCTACGAATGCCTGCCGCAACGGCTCCCTGGTCAGTACCACGGCCGTGCCCGACACGGCCACCCAGACCAGCGCGACCGCGATCACCGCCTCGCTCATTGTTCCCCGCCGGGCGAACCCGTGGACTCGTCCTGCGGATCTGTCCAGGTGACACCGTGCCGGATCGCGATGGCGCGGGCCACGGCGTGGCCGACCAGAGGGTTGGCGGCGAACAGGATTACGGCTACGCCGATGGCGGCCAGTCCTGACGCCGAGAAGCCGACACGCACCACCACGGCGGCGCAGATCCCGGTCGAGCCGAGCATCGCGGCCGGGGTCGTCAGATGCAGCCGGTCCAGGGGGTCGTCGAGGACCGCCATTCCGGCACACGAGCCGACCACGACCACCAGTCCCGCTACCAGCAGGATCGCCGAGATGACTCCGGTTACTGTCATCGCGCACTGCCCATCACAGCCATCGCTCCAGGAATCGCGCGAAGGCCACGGAGCCTCCGCTGGACAACGCGGCCAGCACCACGGCCAGCGACGCCAGTCCAGGTTCGCCGTACCCGACGGCCAGACACAGCACGGCCAGCGCCTGGACCGTGCCGGCCAGCCCCAGGGCCACCACCCGGTGCTCGGAGTCGAAACGCCAGCACACCCAGGCGCAGGGAATCAGCGCCACCTGGAGCACCAGCGCCGCTGCGAGGAACCAGCTCATCCCGGCCGCGCCGGGAGTTCATCAGGCGGCGAGGCACCGGCCAGCTGATGCACCAGCGCCGTGCCGGCTTCCATGTCGATGTCCACCACGACCGTGTTCGGTGCCGCGGAAAGCAGCGCAGTCAGCACCGCTTCCCGTCGTGCGGCCGGCCATCCGCGGACGTCCGGCCCGGCGTCCAGCGGCACGGTGCGCATCGTGCCTGGCGCGGCCGGACGGCCGGACGCCTTGCGGGCGGCCAGCGCGAAGACCTGCCCGGTCTCGACTATCACCTGCCTCGGCACGACCGCGAGCGTGCGCAGGTCGGCGGCCCGGACGCTGGGTACCATCCTTCCGCGCTGGCTGAGGAGGTACCCGGCACCCACGGCCAGCACCGCCGCCACCGATCCCGCCGCCAAATCCTGCGCGTCTGGCTGACCCGCCAGCACGATCCACATTCCGAGCAGCACGCCGGCGTAGACCAGCCCGGCTGTCATCAGGAACAACCAGCCTGGCCGCTCTGGTCCAGGCGTACCGTCCTCCCGCCGACCCGCTTGGTGCTGCCGTGACATGCAACCTCCTCCCGAGCTAAGACCACACCCGCCGCATCCGTCACACCTAGCACATCATCGCCTGAGCTGCTCGATCTTGTCCTTGAACAGGGTGGTGGCGATGGCCACCTTGTGCGGCTGGCCCTTGAGGAAGGCCTGGGTGAACTTCTTGGCCTGGTCGTAGGCGACCTTGCCCGGCAGCGGGGGCTCGTTCGGGTCGACGTCGATGTCGACGATGGCGGGGCCGTCGAACGCCAGCGCCTCCTTGATGGCCGATTCGACCTTCTTGGGGTTGTCGATCTTGGCCCCGTAGCCGCCGCAGGCGGTGGCCCAGGCGGCGAAGTCCGCGATCGGCTGCGGGAACCGGACCCCGAACTCGGGGTAGCCCAGCACCATCTGCTCCCACAGGATCTGGCCGAGGGAGCCGTTGTTGTTGATGACGACCTTGACCGGCAGGTGAGCCCGGGCCGCGGTCAGGAACTCGGCCATCAGCATGGCGAAGCCGCCGTCGCCGACGTAGGCGATGACCTGGCGGCCGGGGAACGCGTGCTGGATGCCGAGGGCGTACGGGAGGCCGGGGGCCATGGTGGCCAGGTTGCCGGACAGGTAGAACCGCCGGTCGCCCCGGATCGTCCAGTGCCGGGCGGCCCAGGTGGCGATGGTGCCGCTGTCACAGGTCAAGATGGCGTCGTCGGCGGCCAAATCGTCGATGACCGCCATCGGGTACTGGGGGGCGATCGGGCTGCGCTTGGGGTTCTCCAGGTCCTCCATCTCCGAGCGCCACTTGGCCATGTCCTTCTGGTACTTCTCCAGATGGCCGCGGTCGGACTTGCGGGTCAGCAGCGGGATCAGGGCCTGCAGGCTTTCCTTGGCGTCGCCGATCACCGGCACCTCGGTGGGCATCCGCAGCCCGGCCCGGGTCGGGTCGGCCTCGATCTGGACCACCTTGACCTTGCCCGGCTGGGGCAGGTGCTGGGTGTAGGGGAAGTTCGTGCCGATCATGAACAGGGTGTCGCAGTCCTCGACCAGGTTCTCGCCGGGCCGGGTGCCGAGCAGGCCGATCCCGCCGACCGCGTACTCGGAGTCGTCGGGGATGACCGCCTTGCCGGGCAGGGTCTTGATCACCGGGGCACCGAGCCGGTCGGCGGTGGCCAGCACCTCGTCGCGGGCGTGCAGCGCCCCGGCTCCGGCCAGAATCGCCACCTTCTCCCCCGCGTTGAGGACGGCCGCCGCGGCCTCCAGGTCCTCGGCCCGGGCCCGCCCGGGCGGGGGCAGGTAGATCGGCGCGGTCTTCGGCGGGCGGGCCGGGGCCACGTGCTGGTACGGGTCCTCGTCGGCGTCGGCCACCTGGACGTCGTTGGGGAAGCTCAGGTGGGCGACTCCGCGCCGGGCCAGCGCGGTGCGGATGGCGATGTCGACCACGCCGGGCAGCTGGGCCGGGTTGTCGACGACCAGGTTGTACTCGGCCACGTCCATGAACAGCTTGTCGGTGTGGACCTCCTGCTGGTAGCCGGTGCCCAGCACCGAGGTCTCCTGCATGCCGGTGATGGCCAGCACCGGCATGTGGTCCAGCTTCGCGTCGTACAGGCCGTTCAGCAGGTGGATCGCGCCGGGCCCGGAGGTGGACAGGCAGACGCCCAGCTTGCCGGTGGCCTTGGCGTAGGCGGTGGCCATGAACGCGGCCGCCTCCTCGTGGTGGACCAGGACGAACTTGACCCGGTCCTGGTGGCGGCGCAGGCCTTCCATGATCCCGTTGATGCCGTCGCCGGGCAGCCCGAAGACGGTGTCCACACCCCAGTCGGCCAGCCGCTCGATCAGCAGCTCGGATGCAATCTGTTGTGCCATGACTTCTCCTTCGGTGGTGGTCAGGTGGTGCGGTACTTCTCGGCGTCGGCGGCCCGGAACTCCAGCCCCAGGCCGGGCCGGTCCGGGGCCGGGCGGATCACGCCGCCCGCCGGGTCGAGGGTGCCGTCGAAGAACATCGATTCGATCCGGGTGTGGTCGTGGAACCACTCCAGATGGCGGAAGTTGGGAATCGCCGCCGCCGCGTGCGCGTGCAGGTGGGGGGCGCAGTGCCCGGACAGCTGGAGCCCGAAGGAAGCGGCGACGGCGGCGGTGCGCAGCCACTCGGTGAGGCCGCCGCAGCGCGAGGCGTCGGCCTGCAGGCAGTCGACCGCGCCGGCCGCGCACATCCGCCGGAAATAGAAAACATCCCAGCCGTACTCGCCCGCCGCCACGTCCGGCGCGACCGCATCCCGGACCTCACGCAGGCCGTCCAGGTCGTCGGAGGAGACCGGTTCCTCGAACCAGCGGATGTCGAGGTCGGCGGCGGCGGTCATGACCCGGATGGCCTGCTTGCGGCCGTAGCCGCCGTTGGCGTCCACGTACAGCTCCACACCGTCGCCGACGACCTCGCGGGCCTGCCGCATCCGGGCCAGGTCCCGGGCCACGTCGCCGCCCCAGGACTCACCGATCTTGATCTTGACTCTCGGGATGCGCTGCTCCACAGTCCAGCCGGTCAGCTGGGCCCGGAGCTGGTCGTCGGTGTAGGGGGTGAAGCCGCCGCTGCCGTAGACCGGCACCTCATCGCGGACCGCGCCGAACAGCCGGAACAGCGGCAGGCCGAGCAGCTTGGCCTTGAGGTCCCACAGCGCGATGTCGACCGCGGAGATCGCGTAGCCGGCGACGCCCTGTCGGGTGACGTTGCGGACGGCCCGGATCATGGCCTCGGTCGTGCCGGGCACGTCCAGGGCGGGACGGCCTTCGACGACCGGGGTCAGTTCGTGCTTGATCACCGCCGCGGACGCCGCCGATCCGTAAGTCCAGCCGACCCCCTCGGTGTCGCCGGCCCGGACCCGGGCCAGCACCATCGTGGTCGCGTCCCACGCCAGTGTGCCGTCGCCTTCCGGTGCGTCGGCCGGGATCTTGTAGGCCGCGGCTTCGACGGACTCGATGAGCGGATCGATGGTCATGACGCCACTCCGTTCCGGGATCCGGCGGCCAGCTGGTCGGCGGCCCGGGCGGCGACGGCCATGATGGTCAGGGCCGGGTTGGCGCTGCCCTGGGTGGGCAGCACGCTGCCGTCGGTGATGTACAGGTTGGGCACGGCGAAGCTGCGGCCGGACTGGTCGACCACGCCGCTGCGCTCGTTGCGGGCCATCCGGGCCCCGCCGACCAGGTGGGCGTAGCGCTGGATGGTGATGACCTCGTCGGCGCCGGCGGCGTGCAGGATGTCCTCCATCACCGACTGCGCCGCCTTGGCCAGGGCCCGGTCGTTGTCGCACTGGGAGTAGGAGAAGCTGGCCACCGGCAGCCCGTGCCGGTCCTTCTCCTCGGCCAGCGTGACCCGGTTGCCCGGCTGGGGCAGGAACTCACACAGCGCGCCGAGCGTGGCCCAGTGCACGTAGTCGCTCATGTACTCGCGCAATGCCCCGCCCCAGTGCCCCTGGGCGGCCACGTGCTCGGCCCAGGTGATCGGCAGCGGCGACACGGTCTGGATCGAGAACCCGCGTTTGTAGTCCTTAGCGGGGTCGGTCTCGTAGAACTGCTCGCTGCTGACCTCGGGCGGCGGCGACTTGTACATGCGGACCTCGGCGTCGAACCGGCCCGCGGTCTGCGGCGCCCCCTGCACCATCAGGTAGCGCCCGACCTGGTCGAAGTCGTTGCCGACGCCGTCCGGGAACCGGGGGCAGGCCGAGTTCAGCAGCAGCCGCGGGGTCTCGATCGAGTACCCGGCCACCGCGACCATCGCCGCGCGCTGGAACCGCTCCTGGCCATCCTTGACGTAGTGGACGCCGAGGGCCCGGCCGGTCCCGGCGTCGATGGCCACGCGGGTCACCATCGCGTCGGCGCGCACCTCGGCGCCGTGCGCGAGCGCGTCCGGCACGTGGGTGATCAGCGGCGAGGCCTTGGCGTTGACCTTGCAGCCCTGCAGGCAGAAGCCCCGGTAGATGCAGTGCGGCCGGTTCCCGAACCGCCCGTTGGCGATGGCCACCGGCCCGACGTGGGCCTCAACGCCAGCCTTGAGCGCGCCGCGCAGGAAGATCTCGCCGTTGCCGCCGACCGGGTGCGGCCGGTACGGGTAGCGGTGCGGGTCACCCCACGGCCAGCGGTCCCCGGCCACCGGCAGCTCCTGCTCGAGCTGCTCGTAGTAGGGCCGCAGCTCCGGGTAGGTGATCGGCCAGTCGGCGCCCACCCCGTCCAGGGTCTGGGTCATGAAGTCGCTGGGGTGGAAGCGGGGCGTGTAGCCCGCGTAGTGGACCATCGAGCCGCCGACCCCGCGGCCGGAGTTGTTCGAGCCCATCGGGACCGGGTCGGAACCGCTGATGACCCGCGGCTCGGTCCAGTACAGGTGGTGCGAGCCGGCCTCGTCGCTGACCCAGTCGGTGTCCGGGTCCCAGAACGGGCCTGCGTCCAGGGCCGCGACCCGCCAGCCCGCCCGGGCCAGCCGCTGCAGCAGCACCGAGCCGCCCGCCCCGCAGCCCACGATGACCAGGTCGATCTCGTCGGTGTCGGCGAACCGGCGCATGTCCGCGCGGAGCCGGTGGTTGGTGCGGGAGCCGTCGTTGGGCAGCAGCCAGGCTGACTCGTTGCGGTCGCGGACCGAGGCCATGGTGCCAGCTTTCATGGTGCCAGCTTTCATTAGGCGCCCTCCCGGATCGGGTCGCCGGACGGCCTGGCGTCGCGGACCTCGAACGGCTCGAGCTTGTCGACGCCGGCGTTCTTGTAGCCGCGCGGATAGGCCGGCCCGGAAAAGCCGATCTCGTTCCAGGCGTGCGGGTGCGCGTACAGCGCGGTGCAGGCGTACCGGGTCCACAGGCTCCACACGTGGGACGCGTTCAGCCCGTGCCAGTCATCGGACTGCCGGTCCTGGACGGCCTGGATCAGCTCCAGCTGGTCCTTTTCCGGCGCCTCGGCGAACGGCAGCCCGCAGCGGGTGTGACTGTCGTCGTCCAGGTAGCCGAGGGTGTCCCGCCAGGCCTGGCCGTCCTCGGGCATGTCGCCGTACCGCCAGCCGTCGGTCTCGCCCTCCGCCAGCCGTGACTCGACCATCTCCAGCACGGGGATCTCGGGTTGGTCCTGCTGCCCGGCGATCAGGTTCAGCAGCGACCGCGCGGTGACCCTTTCGTTTTCGTTGAAAAAGGTCTCTTGCGGTGGCTCCAGCCGACCCAGTACGAGGTCCCGGGTGGCCTGGTCCCAGTGCCGGGCCTGGTCTATGACGTCGAAGCCGGGGAACCGGGGCGACCGGTCCGACTGCTGGCGTTCGTACCGGCCGGGGCCGGTCGCGCCCTGCGGGGGAGCGCTCACTGTTCGCGCCGCAGGACGGCGGCCAGCAGGCCCATCCCGCCGACCATCGTGACCAGCAGCGGGGCCAGCACCGGCGGGCCCATCTCGATGTTGTAGCGGGCGTTGGACCAGCCGCCCGGCTTCTGGGCGATGCCGCGGGCGTGCAGGTAGGTGCCCTGCAGGCCGTTGGCCACGATCGCGGCCGAGGCGATGGGCAAGGCGGTCTTGGCCGCCTTCTGGCTGAAGAAGCCGGCCACCCCGGCCGCCGCCCCGATCGGGCCCATGGCGACCGGGATCCACATCATCTTGTTGCCGAAGCTGGCGCTGTCGTGCTCGAAGTAGATCTCGGCCGCGGTGACCAGCGCGCCCGCCGCCGTCAGGGCGGACAGGCTGCGCTCGAACCGCCCGGCCCGCACGTTGCGGACCAGCCGGTCGATGCCGTGCACCGGTTCTTTCATGGCCCGTTCCTTCATGACTCGCCTCCGTTCAGTCGAGGGGATTGGCGGCGGGGAGCTGGCCGGCGGCCAGGACACCGGCGACCGCGAACGCGGTGGCCATCAGCGCGCTGACCAGCGCCGCGCGACGCCAGCGGGGCGCCGCCACGGCCAGCGGCACCATGCTCAGCGCGTGCAGGGCGTCGACTCCGACGCCCAGCCCGAGCAGGGGTTCGTCCGGGAACGCCAGAGCCAGCCCGGCCTGGAGGACCTGACGGGCGCCAAGCACCCGGACCACCTGCTGGGCGCCCGAGTCCAGCGGCCCGCCCAGTTGCTGCTCGGCCGACCATCGGGGTGCGGCCAGCTGGATCACCCCGTATCCGGCCCGCACGCTGGCCAGCACGGATTCCGCCCGCATGGTCATCGCCCGGTCCGGCGGCCCAGTGGACGGCGCAGCGCGGCGGCCGTGACCCCGGCCGCTCCGGCCAGCCCGGCCAGCACCCCGCCGACCACCCCGTGGTGCTGGGACGCCCACAGCTGGGCGCTGCGCGGCTTGGCCTTTTCGTCGAAGCTGCCGTGAGCGGTGTAGTCGTGGCCGCGCGGGCCGTCGGCGGGCTCCCACAGGTTGACCGGGCGGTCCGGGGACTCGGGCCGGTCGTCCTCCTGGGACTTGAAGCCCGTCTTGCCCAGGTAGCGGTCGAGCAGGCCGGGCGCGACGGCGTTGGCGATCAGCGTGCCCATCGTCGTGCCGCCGACCCAGTACTCGCGGCGCTGGGGATGGTCGGCGGCGTAGAGCACACCGCGGGCGGCGACCTCGGGCTGGTAGATCGGCGGCACCGGCTGGGCGGGCCTGGGCAGGCGGGACAGCACCCAGTCGAACTGCGGGGTGTTGACCGCGGGCATCTGCACCATCGTCACGCGCACGTTGCTCTTGTCGTGCAGCAGTTCGCAGCGCAGCGACTCGTGGAAGCCCTGGATGGCGTGCTTGGCGCCGCAGTAGGCGGTCTGCAGCGGGATGCCGCGGTAGGCCAGGGTGGAGCCGACGTGGACGATCGTGCCGGCGTCGCGGGCCTGCATCCGCTTGAGCGCGGCCATCGTGCCGTAGACGTAGCCCAGGTAGCTGACCTCGGTGACCCGCTTGTACTCCTCGGGCTTGATGTTCCTGAACTCGGCGAAGATCGAGGTGAAGGCCACGTTGACCCACACGTCGATGGGACCGAGGGTCTGCTCGGTCTGCGCCGCAGCGTTTTCTACCTGCTCGGGGTCGGCGACGTCGGTGGGGATGGGCAGCGCGGTGCCGCCACGGGCCTCGACGTCCCGGGCCGCGCCGGCCAGGCCCGCCTCGCCCCGGGCGAGCAGGGCCACCTTGGCCCCGCGGGCACCGAAGGCGAGCGCGGTGGCCCGCCCGATGCCGCCGCTGGCCCCGGTGACCACGACCACTTGTTCCGCGTGCTTGTTGCTCACGGTGGAGCTCCTTTCGTTGTCAGTAAGGCCGTCGCGGCCGGCGTCTCGGGCCACGGGGCCGCCAGGCGCTGAGCGGACTCCAGCAGCAGCGCGTGCACGAACGCCTGGGGGGCGTTGCCGCGTACCTGTCGCTGGTTGACGTCGTATTCCTCGGTGAGCAGGCCGGGGGTGCCGCAGGCGGCCCGGTTGCGCTCGAACCAGCGGGCCGCCTCGACCTGGTGGCCGTGCTGGTGCTCGGTCAGGGCCATTGCGAACCCGCACAGCAGGAACGCGCCCTCGGCCTGGCCCAGTGGCCGTTCGTCTTCCCGGTAGCGGTAGAGGAAACCCTCACGGCCGAGGTCTTTCGCGACCGCGTCGACCGTGGCCAGTGCTCGCGGGTCCCCGGCCGGTATCGCCCCGCGGATGATCGGCAGCAGGAGGGCGGCGTCGACCCGCTCGTCGTCGGGGGCCCGCTGGAAGCGGCCGGACGGGTGCAGGCAATCGGCGGTGACGTCGGCGACCAGGCCGTCGGCCAGGCCGCTCCAGGCCGCCCCCTGGGCGGCGGGCGCGGCCGCGGCGATGGCCCGCAGCCCGGCCGCGCAGGTCAGCCGGGAGTGGGCCCAGTGCCGGTTGTCCAGCTCCCAGATGCCGGCGTCGGGCTCGCCACCACGTTTCTGGATGGCCGCGATCGCGGCCTCGACCGCCTGCCAGTGGCCGGAGTCCAGCCGGTCGTGCCGGGCCGCCGCCGCGAACAGCAGCAGCGCCTCGCCGAAGGCGTCCAGCTGGAACTGCTTGTTGACCCAGTTGCCGATCTTGTCGTAGCCGCCGGGGTAGCCCGGCAGGTGCAGCTGGCGCTCGTCCGGCACCGGGCCGCCGTCGACCGTGTAGGCCGGCTTCAGCTGGGGCCCGTCGCCCAGCAGCCGCTCGGTGACGAAGCCGACCGCGCTGTCGAGCAGCGGGTACGGCCCGGCCGCGGCCACCGCTTCGCCGGCGTAGCACTGGTCGCGGATCCAGGCGTAGCGGTAGTCGTAGTTGCGGCCTTGCTGGGCCCGTTCGGGCAGGCTGGTGGTGGCCGCGGCCGCCATGCCACCCCCGTCGCTGGTCAGCCCCCGCAGCACCGCGTAGGCGTGGCAGGCGTCCCGGTCGGCGATCGTACCGGACAGGTCGGGCACCGCCTCCAGCCACGCGGTCTCGGTGGCCTCCCAGGCCTTGGCGGCGTCGGGCGGCGGGCCGGTCAGCGGGCGATCGGAGATCTCCAGCACCAGGTCCAGGCGGTCACCGGCCGGGACCGTGACCTCGGCCCGGAGGCCACCCCCAGAGCGGGGACGAGCTCCCTTCATCCCGGTCCAGCGCAGGTGGAGCGGGCCGCAGCGGGCGGTCCAGACGCCCCCGTCGTGTTTGACGCGGCTCGGCTTGTACTGCCCGAACCCGGCCCGCGGATCGAACACCACCCGGACCCGGGTGGCACCGTCGATGGCTTCGACCCGCCGCAGCGCCACCGCCGTGTGCTGGTCGCCCGGCATGGCCAGCGCCTCGCGGCACTCGATGGCCTGGGTGGTGGTGATCCAGCGGCTGCGCCAGATCAGGCTGCGTGGCTCGTAGTAGCCGCCCCAGACGAACGGCTGGTCGACCGGGGTGACCGCGTACACGCCGGCCCCGCCGATCAGCGCGGAGAACACCGCCTCGGAGTCCCAGCGCGGCGCGCACATCCAGACGAAGTCGCCGCGCGGGCCGACCATGACGCCCCGCTGGCCGTCGGCCAGCAGCGCGTACTCCGACAGCACGTGCAGCGGGAACTCCTGGGCGGCCATCAGGCGTTCTCCCCGGCCCGGTTCCGGTCCTGGTCTTGGTGCTGACGCGCATGGTGATCGGTGGATGTCGTGGCGTCCTCTTTTGCTTTGCCCACGGTTTTGGCTCTCTGCCCAGGGTTGGCCTGGTGAAACAGGGCGGACCGGGTAGAAGGCGAGGATGACAAAAGAGCTGAAGGCCGTGCTGTTCGACGTGGACGGGACCCTCGTCGACACCAATTACCTGCACACGGTGGCCTGGTGGGAGGCGTTCGCCCAGGCCGGTCACGACGTGCCGATGGCGCCGATCCACCGGGCGATCGGCATGGGGTCGGACAAGATGCTCGATGCGCTGCTGCCCGATGACCGGGACAAGGACGCGGACGAGGACATCAGGACGTCCCATTCGGCGCTGTACTCGGTGTACTGGTCGCGGCTGCGGCCGCTGCCCGGGGCGCGCCGGCTGCTGCGGGCCTGCCACGACCAGGGCCTGCGGGTGGTGCTGGCCAGCTCGGCCGATCCGGACGAACTCGAGGTGCTGTGTGCGGCCCTGGACGTGGACCAGGCCATAGACGCCGCCACCTCCGCGGGTGACGTCGGGGCCAGCAAGCCCGCGCCCGACCTGGTCCAGGTGGCGCTGGAGCACGCTGCCGCCGACCCGGCCGAGACGGTGTTCATCGGCGACTCCGTCTGGGACGTCCGCGCGGCCGAGAGCGCCGGGGTCCCGTGCGTCGGCCTGCTCAGCGGCGGCACCAGCCGCGGCGAGCTGACCGGCGCCGGTGCCGTCGCCGTCTACGAAGGACCGGCTGACCTGCTGGAAGCTGTGTCGAAGGGCGGTCAGGACTTCAGGCGGGTGCTGGTGGGGTCGTAGAACGGGCGGCGGGAGACGGTGAGCGGGTAGCGCTGGCCCTTGCACTCGATCGTGAAGTCCCCGTCCAGCGGGGCATCGGGGCTGATCGTGGCCAGCCCGACGGCGCGGCCGAGGGTGTGGCCGTAGGCGCCGCTGGTGCAGTGGCCGACCGGCTTGCCGTCGCAGAAGACCGTCTCGTCGTGCAGGAGCAGGGGCCTGGGGTCGCCGACGGCGATGTGGACGGTGCGGTGGGGTGGGCTCGCCGGGTCGACGGCCAGGGCGGCGTCCTGGCCCACGAAGCCGCCGGGCTTGCCGGGGGCGAGCGTGAAGCGGAGCCCGGCCGAGGTGGGGTCGTCGACCGGGCCGAGGTCGTGGCCCAGATGGCGGTAGCCCTTTTCGCTGCGGAGCGAGTCGAGGGCGAAGTACCCGGCCAGGCGCACACCCAGGTCCTGGCCAGCGTCCCACAGAGCGTCGAACACGTTCACGGCCAGATCGGCGGTCGGGTAGAGCTCGTAGCCGAGTTCGCCGGCGAAGCTCATCCGCAGCGCCAGTGCGTACGCGTCGGCGACCTCGACGGTGCGGGCGTGGGTGTAGGGCTGGGCCGCATCCGACCAGTCGTCGGGTGAGACCCGCTGCATGAGCTCGCGGGAGCGGGGGCCCATGACCGCGATCGTGGCCATCCCCGCGGTCGCGTCGAACACGGCGGCGGCGTGCCCGGCGGCCGCCCGGCGCAGGATCGAGAGCGTCTTGTCCTGGGCGGCGGCCTGGGTGACGACCAGGAACCGGTCGGCCGCCAGCCGGGTCACGGTGGCGTCCAGCTCGATCCCGCCCGCGGCGTTGAGCTGCAGTGTGTAGACGGCCTTGCCGACCGGCAGGTCCAGGTCGGCGGTGAACGTGCGCTGGACCACCGGCAGCGCCTCGGGGCCGGCGACCTCGAACTTCGAGAACGAGCTGAGGTCGAAGATGACCACCTGCTCGCGGGCGGCGCGGTGCTCGGCGGCGACCCGGCCGAACCAGCCGGGGCGGCCGTAGCTGTACCCGCGGACCGGCGACGTCCCCGGCTCCTCGTACCAGTTGGCGCGTTCCCAGCCGTTCAGCTCGCCGAACGCGGCGCCGAGCTCGCTCAGCCGCGCGTGCAGCGGGGAGCGGCGCACGTTGCGCCCGGTCGTCATCTGCAGCTGCGGCCAGTGCATCGCGTACAGCCGGCCGAGGCCCTCCCGGGTCCGGTCGTGCAGGAACCTTCTGCTGGCCTGGGTGACGGCGAACCGGCGCACGTCGACACCACTCGCGTCGAAGTGCGGCACGCCCGACAGGATCCAGGCGGCCAGCTCCCGCCCCACCCCGGGCGCGAAGATGATGCCCTGGGAGTTCAGCCCGGCCGCGACGAACAGGCCCTCGACCTCGTTGGTCTCGCCGAGGGCGAAGCTGGCGTCCGGGGTGAAGCTCTCGGGGGCGTTGAGGAACCGGTCGTAACCGGCCGCGGCGACCGCGGGCACGGTGCGCTCGGCGTGCCCGCGGACGGGGGCGAAATGCTCCCAGCTGGCGGGGAACTGGGCGAAGCCGCCGTCGGGGATCCCGGCCACCGCGCGGGGGATGCCGTTGGGCTCGAACGCGCCGACCAGCAGCCGTCCGAGTTCGTGGCGGATGTAGTAGCTGTGGTCGAGATCGCGCAGCACCGGGAGCGAGGGCTGGACGCCCGCGACCGGGTTCGTCCGCACGTGCATGTGCTCGGCCGCGTACAGCGGCACGTGGGCGCCGGCGGTGGCCGCGAGGTCGCGCGTCCACAGGCCGCCGGCCAGCACGACCACCTCGGCTTCGACGTCACCCTGGCTGGTGCGGACGCCGGTCACGCGGCCGTCGCGGGTGAGCACGCCCAGCGCGCGGACGTTCTCGCGGAGGGCCACTCCCCCGTCGGCCGCCAGTTTGGCGAACGCGATCGCCGCGAAGCCGGGGTTGACGCTGCCGTCGCCCGGGAAGTAGAGGGTCGCCAGAATGCCGTCTCCGGACGCGAGCGGCCACAGCTGCGCGAAGCGTTCCCCGGTGAGCTGTTCGGTCTCGACGTCGTGCTGCCGGGCGACGTCGCGGGCGTAGGTGAGCTCGTCGACCCGGCCCGGGGTGCGGGCGATCGAGATCGAGCCGGAGCGGGCGAAGTTGACGTCGACGCCGGTCCGCTCGGCCAGTCCCTCATACACCCCGAGGCCGTAGCGGGCCAGCTTGGTCAGCGCGCCGGTGGCGCGCGCGCCGGTCACCAGCCCGGCCGCGTGCCAGGAGGTGCCGCTGCCGAACTGGTTGGCGTCCAGGACCAGGACATCGTGCTCGCCCTCGGCGGCCAGATGGGCGGCGACGCTGGCCCCGATGATCCCGCCGCCGGCGACCACGACGCGCGCACGCGGGGGCGGTGCGTCGTGGCATCGATCCGTCACCATCGCCGCGGTGAGCGAAGGGTCAACGAGCTTCTCCATGGCGCTCATTAGAACACCGCGCAGACCGCGTTCAGCCGAAGTCGTTCTGGTACCGGCTGTAGGGAACCTGGCCGTTGGGGCTGTTCAGGATGGCGCGGGCCACGTGGGCGGGAATCGGGGCCCAGTGGGCGGGCATGGCGGCCGCCAGCGACGGATTGAGGATGTAGAGCAGGATGAAGTTGACCAGCCAGAGGGCCGGTGCCATCGACATCCCGACCTCCACGCTGACGCCCTTCTTGGTGTTGGTGACCAGCTGGGCCGGCTCGGACCGGTGCTGGGCGGCATAGCCGTAGGCGGCTTCCACCACGTACGGCGACCGGTACAGGGCGATCAGGGATCGGGTCGCGCCGTTGGCCCGTGCCCAGGTGTTCAGGTAGCCGCCGCGCGGGTCCAGCAGGTTGTTGATCTTCCGGGTCGGTGCGTCCTGGTTGGCCGGGCTTTCCAGCTGGCCCTGGGGTTCACCATGAGCCCGTAGCTGGCGAGAACCGACGGCGTCAGCTTGCCGTCGACCCAGGAGTAGAGCGGGCGCCCATTGGTGTTGGTGAGGATGCGGATGCTCGCGTCGATCGTCGCGGCGGCCGACTTGCTGCCATCGACGCCCCCGCCGGAAATGAATTCCAGGTACTGGCGGTGGGTGAAGGCGTCGGACTTCCGCAGCCCCAGGTGCCGGGCGATGTAGCCGGCCTGGCGCTGGCCGAGCGGCTGGTTCAGCTGGCGGGAGTTCGTCAGTTCGGTGGGCGCCAGATATTCATAGCGGGCAGGCCCGGAAAACGGTACAGAAAACCCGGTCCCGGAAGCGGGCGGAGCGGCCGGGGAGGTCTCGGCGGCGAAAGCCTGAGTCCCGGTCGCGGCGAGCAGGAATGTCCCGGTCAGTCCGATGACCGTCGCGGTTCTGAATCGGCTTCTGGTTACGAAAGCGGCCAGCAAATGGGCAGGCTGACGTAGCGATGAAAAACCCATGAATCCCCCCAGCACCAAGCGTTCCTCTGCTCAGCGTTTGCTGGGTAACTATCGCCAGCCATTTGGCTCGATGTCAATAGTGCCCGGAATGCGGGTCAGGGCAGGGCCGACGCCCATTCCACGACGGTGCGGGTGAACAGGGCGGGGTCGGCGCCGTGCATCGAGTGGGGCATCTCCGGGAACGAGCGGTAGGTGAACGGCTGGCCCGCGGCTTCGATGATGGCCCGTGCCTGCTGGACCTGGACGTCGGCGACCGCGCCGAGCAGGTGGCCGGTCTCCGGGTCGACATGACGGAAGTGGTGAGTGAACAGCACCGGCACCCGCACGCCGGCCAGCATGGTGGCGTGGTCGCAGCCCGCGGTGGCCAGGCCGGAGATGAACGCCTGCGCCCACTCGGGGTCGTACTCCTTCAGGTTCTGCGGCGGCTGATCGTCGGCCGCGGCGCCCCAGCCGGGGCGGCCCTCCTCGTCGGGCGGCGGCGCCATCGCGGCCAGGCCCTTGAGCAGCACCAGCGGGAGCTCGCGGGGCAGCGCCTTCTGCAGTCCGGCCCAGTCCCCGATCGACCACTGGTCGCCGAGCCACTTGTGCCAGGCGGCGAAGACCGGGCCCATGCCCTGCCGGATGGACGGGCCGCAGGCCGGGTCGACCTGGGAGGAGAACAGCGGCGGGTCCTCGTAGACGGCCGCCCGGATCTGCCCGGGCTTGGCGTAGGCCGACAGCCAGGCCGACAGGACGCCGCCGGAGGACAGGCCGCTCACGATCACCGGCCGGTTGATGACCAGGTCGATGAACCGCACCAGGTCGTTGCCGAAGTTGTCGAGTGTGTAACGGCCCGGCGTCCAGGTGGACCGGCCCTGCCCGCGCAGGTCGACCGCGTAGGCCTGGAAGTGCCGGGCCAGCAGCGGCAGCGCGTCCTCGTACCCCCACCAGGACTCGCTCTGGCCCGGGATCAGCAGCAGCGCGGGCGAGGCCGGGTCGCCCGCGACCGCGTAGTTCATCCGTACCTCACCGAGGTCGGCGGCGTTTTCTTCGAAGGCGTGCGGGACGAACGTCCCGGCCCGGTCTTCGGCTTCCCAACTGGTCACGGCTCGGTCCTTTCCTCGATGGTCAGCTGGCGCCGGTCAGGACGGTCATCGGGTCGGGCAGCTCCGGGCCGGACAGGGCCCAGGCGCGGGTGGTCAGCTCGTTGACGGCCGCGCCGTGGCGGCGGGCCTCGACCATGCGCTGCACGTCGAAGGAGGGACCGACGGCGTCGGAGTCGTACTCCGGGCCCTCCATGTAGCCGGTGGCCTCTTCGGGGGTGGCGAAGTTGTCGATCTGCAGCTCGACGAAGTTGCCGTCCGGGTCGCGGTAGTACAGCGACGTGGTGACGCCGTGCTGGATCGGGACGGCCGGCTCGATGCCCTGGGCGGCCAGTTCCTGATAGCGGTCGAGCAGATCGTCGAGGCTGTCGAACGTCCAGGCGCTGTGGTGCATGGCCGCCGTGGCCGGGCTCTTGCGCTCGGCCACCCCGGGTGGCATCTCCAGCAGGGCGATCCGGTGGTGCTCGTCGTCGTGGGTCAGGAAGGTCAGGCCGTGACCGGCGTAGACGACGTGGGCCTGGAGCACGGTCCGGTACCAGTCGCGCATGGCGTCGACCTGGCCGGTCTGCAGCACGATGTGCACGAGGCGGGGACGAGAACCCATGATGGCGGCTCCTCAGCGAGCGTGGGTGCATCACCGTGACGGTAAGTTTGAACGCTATAGCGTGTCAAGCTACGTTATAGGCATGAGAGAGGCAGCGGCGGCCCGGGATTCCACGGTCGACCGGGTCACCGCGGACGTGCGGCGGGCCGTGCTCAGCGGAGCTCTCCCGCCCGGCCGGACGTTCTCGACGGCCGAGCTCAGCGCGCAGCTGGGCGTGAGCCACATCCCCGTGCGCGAAGCGCTGCGGCGGCTGGACGCCCAGGGCCTGGTGGTGCTGCGGCCGGGCCGCAAGGCGATGATCAGCCCGCTCAACCGGGACGAGCTGCGGGCGATCTTCCGGCTGCGCCAGCTGATCGAGCCCGACCTGGCCGCGCGGTCCGTCTCGATGCTGCGCGACGGCGATCTGGCCCGCGCAACCGGCCTGCTCAGCGACTACATCCACGGTTCCCGGGACATCGACGAGCTCTGGGAGTGCCACCACCAGCTGCACCTGGCGCTGCTGCAGCCGGCCGCCTCGGAGTGGGATCTGCGCATCCTCGGTCAGCTCTGGCACGCCAGTGACCGCTACACCCGCGTCGTCTTCGACCCCTACGCCGTGAGCGCACCGGACCGCGAGGCCCGCGAGAACGCCCACCGGGCGCTGCTGGCCGCCGCCCGGTCCGGATCGCCGGCCGAGATCCGGCGGGCGGTCACCGAGCACCTGTCCGACAACGAGGCGGCCTGCCTGGAGAGCATCGCCGCCCTCGCCAGCAGCGCACCGACCCCGTGAGGAGGCCAGCCGTGAACGCTATAACGTTTTCGTTGTCCATTCGGGAGGCGGACCGATGAGGATCGCCGCCATCGACGGCCGCCTCTGCCTGGACACCGGTCGCGGCTACGCCGACGTCGCCGCCAGCAGCGGCGGGCGGTTCGACGCCGACCCGCAGGCCGTCTACGACCGGTGGGCCGAGTTCACCGAGTGGGCCGCCGGCTACTCCCGCACCGCGGAGCTGGTCCCGGTGACCGGGGAGTTCGGGGCCCCGGTGCCGCGGCCGCGGCAGGTGTTCGGGGCCGGCCTGAACTACGCCGACCACGCCGACGAAGCCGGCCTGGAGCGGCCGGCCGCGCCGCTCATCTTCGCCAAGTACGCCAGCTGTGTCGCCGGGCCGTCCGATCCGCTGGTGATCAGCGCCGATTCGGTCGACTGGGAAGTGGAGCTGGTCGTGGTGATCGGCGCCGCCCAGCGGCACCTGAAGACCAGCGAGGCCTGGGCGGCGGTGGCCGGGCTCACCGCCGGCCAGGACATCAGCGACCGCACCCTGCAGTGGAGCGGCGGGTCGACCCCGCAGTTCTCGCTGGCCAAGTCCGGCCCGGGGTTCGGGCCGGTCGGCCCGGTCCTGGTCACCCCGGACGAGCTGGGCAACCGCGACGACCTGGCCATCGAATGCCGGCTGAACGGCGAGGTCGTGCAGTCCTCCCGCACCCGCCACCTCATCTTCAGCGTGCCCGCTCTGGTTGCCTACCTGTCCAGTCACGTGATCCTGCTGCCGGGTGACCTGATCTTCACCGGTACTCCGGCCGGGGTCGGCATGGCCCGGACTCCGCCGCGCTACCTGAAGGACGGCGATGAGCTGGTCGCCGCCATCGAGGGGATCGGCGAGTTCACCACCCGGGTGACCGCGTGAGCCGGGACGAGGGGCCGGATGCGGGCGACTGCCTGATCTGCGCGATGGAGGACGCCGACGACGCCGTCGTGGTCGCCCGCGACGACCTCTGGGCCTGCGAGATCGTCCCCGGTTACGAGGTCCCCGGCTGGTTCGTGCTGCGCACCCGCCGCCACGCCGTCGGCCTGCCCGGCCTGACCCCGGCGGAGCTGGCGACGTTCGGCCCGCGCGCCCGCGACGCGGTGGCCGCCGTCACCGAGGTCACCGGGGCGGCGGCCACCTACTTGATGAGCTTCGGGGAAAACTACCGGCACTACCACGCGCTGATCGCCGCTCGCGGTGACGACGTGCCGCCCGAGCGCCGGGCGGGCGACATCCTCAAGCTGCGCACCGAACGGGCCGACCCGGACTCGGCCCAGCGGCTGGTGCCGGCGGTGCGCGCGGCCTACCGGCGGCAGCACGAAAGCCGCCGGTGAGCAGCCCCGGGCCACCTCACCCGCCCGCCGGACCGGCCCAGCCGATCCGCGCGCCGGTGCTGATCGTCGGGGGCGGGCCGGTCGGCCTGGCCACCGCCATGGAACTGGCCCACCACGGCGTCGGCTGCGTGGTGGCCGAGCCGCGGACCACGGTCTCCGCCACCCGGCCGCGGGCCAAGACGACCTCGGCGCGGACGATGGAACTGTTCCGGCGGTGGTCGTTCGCGGACGAGATCCGCAAGCGCGCGCCGATCCCGGTCGACTGGTCCAGCGACATCGTCTTCTGCACGACGGCCACCGGCCGCGAGGTCACCCGGTTCACCGGGGTACTCGGCCTCGACCTGGCCGGCGGCGCGCTGGCGGCCGAGCCCGGCCAGCAGGTCGGCCAGCCGGTGGTCGAGCAGGCGCTGCGCGACGCGCTCGCGGTCTCACCGCACGTGCGCCTGCTCTACGGCTGGCGGGCGGTGTCGGTCACGCAGACGGCCGGCTCGGTGTCGGCCTGCCTGGAGAACGAGTCGGGCGGGATCATCCAGGTCGAGGCCGGCTACGCCGTCGGCGCCGATGGCGGGCGGAGCACGGTACGGGCCGCGATGGGGGCCCGCTACCAGGGCGGCAACGCGGGCCGGCCGAACCTGTCCGTCGTGTTCCGCTGCCCGCCGCTGGCCGGGCACCTGCCCGGCGGGCCGGCCCTGCACTACTGGGTGCTCAACCCGGCCGCGCCCGGGGTGGTGGGACCGCTCGACCTGGCTGGCATCTGGTGGGCGATCTCCACCGGGCGGCCGGAGGAGGACCGCGACGCTGACCCGGTTGCGATCGTGCGCGCGCTGGCCGGGCGGGACATCCCGGTCGAGGTCCTCGGCACCGACCCGTGGCAGGCGCGCGCCCTGCTGGCGGACCGCTACCGGGCGGGCCGGCTGTTCCTGGCCGGGGACGCCGCCCACCAGAATCCGCCCTGGGGCGGGCACGGTTTCAACACCGGCGTCGGCGACGCGGTCAATCTGGGCTGGAAGCTCGCGGCCGTGCTGCACGGATGGGCACCGCCGGCGCTGCTGGACAGCTACCAGACCGAGCGGCGGCCGGTGGCCGAGCAGACGATCGCGATCGCGGCCGCGAACACGGCGGCGCTGCCGACCGACCTGGCCGCGGCCGCCACCGATGACGACGCGGCGGCCGCCGCCGCGCTGGCCGGGCGCATCGCCGCCAGCAAGCGGCTCGAGTTCTACTGCCTCGGCCTGGTCCTCGGCTACGGGTACGGGCCGGGCGCGGGCACCCAGACCACCGACGGGACCGATTTCACGCCGCTCCCGCTACCCGGCAACCGGCTGCCGCACGGCTGGATCCGGCCCGGGCTCTCGCGCTATGACCGCCTCGGCCGCGGCTTCACCCTCATCGGCGATCCCGCGCTGGCCGGACCGCTGCTGACGCTGGCCGCCGAGGACCGCGTCCCGATGACGGTGGCCGCCGACATCGGGACCAGCCCCCGGGAGGCGTTCGGGGCCAGCCTGGTCCTGGTCCGGCCGGACCAGCACATCGCCTGGCTGGGTGACCAGGTCACCGCCGGCAGCGCGCCGGCCATCCTGGCCGGCGCGCTGAGCGGGTTTCCGGCCGGCCGCTTAACCTTCCCCAGAGGTCGATGACGACCTTCCCGTGCACGTGGCGCCCCGCCTGAAGCTCGGCCGCAGCGCGGATCTGCTCGACCGGAAAGCTTGCCGCGATCGGCACCCGGAGCCGACCCGCCGCAACCAGGCCAGCGATCTCCTCGACGGCGCCCGGGGCTGCGTTGGCGCCGTTCGCCGGCGTGATCCCGTCGATCGGAGCGGCAATGGTGGTGATGCGCTCATCAGGCACGCCAAGTTCGCGTGCCGCCTGCGCCGTGTCGGTCCCGTGCAGGTCCATGACCGCGGTGACGCCACCGGGAGCCAGCGCACGGACCCGGTCGGCCAGACCATCGCCATAGGTGACCGGCTCGGCCCCCAGGGCGCGCAGGGCATCGGCCGAGGTTGCCGACCCCGTTCCGATCACCCGCGCGCCCGCGAGGCGCGCGAGCTGGACAGCGAACACGCCTACCCCGCCTCCCGCGCCGCCGATGAGCACCGTGTCACCCAGACCCGGGTTGACCACGGCGAGAGCTGCGGCCGCCGTGCAGCCCGCGATAGCAAGGGTGGCAGCGGTGCGATCGTCGACGCCGTCAGGGGTACGGTGCGCCTCGCCGCCCACCGCGATGGTCCCCGCCACGTCCACGACGACGTAGTCGGCGACCGCGCGGGACAGGGCGCCGCCGAACACCCGGTCACCGACCACGAACCCGCTCACGCCGTCACCGACCTGATCCACGACCCCGGCATAGTCGGTGCCGAACCCGCACGGCAGGCTCAAGCCGAATCGCGCGGCGGTCTCGGCGTCAGAGGTCATGAACCAGTCCATCGGGTTCAGGCCAGCCGCGGTGACCCGCACGCGGATCTGTCCCAAGCCGGCCTGCGGCACGGGAACCTCGCGGATACGCAAGGCCTCCGGTCCGCCGAACGACTCGAACTGGACCGCCCGGCTCGTGGTCGCCGACGTGTTGACGCTCGGCTCTTTCATGCTCACCCGTCTCCTGGAGCGGCTCGTGAAGCAACGTAAACGGATTACGCTTCGTTTCCGTGACCTCAACCTAACACAAGTGGAGCGTGATCCGTTTTGGCCGCCGCGAAGACCCATAGGCCGCGGGCGGACGCGACCCGCAACCGCCAACAGCTGCTGGACGTTGCGACCCGATTGTTCGCTTCGGCCGGGGCCGAGCCGTCGATGCGCGCGATCGCCAACGAAGCCGGGGTCGGCATCGCCACTCTCTACCGGCACTTCCCCACCCGCGAGTCGCTGGTCGACGCGGTCTACCGGGACCAGGTCTCGCGGCTCACCGCCGGTGCCCGTGAGCTACTCGCCCAACTCGACCCGCCCGCAGCGCTGCGACGCTGGATGGACCTGTTCGGGGACTGGATCGCGACCAAGAACGGGATGCTCGACACGCTGCTCGCGATGGTCGAATCGGGTGAGATCGCCCATGCCCACACCCGGACCGAGCTGCTCGCGGCCATCGACGACATCCTCGAAGCCGGCCGCACGAGCGGGGAACTCCGCGCCGACGTCCCCGCCGAAGACATCGCTGCCGCTCTCATCGGCATCTTCACCGTGGCTAGCTCGCCCGAGCACGAAGCGATGGCGGCTCGCCTGCTGGACCTCCTGATGGACGGACTGCGGTCCTCCGCTTGCGGCCAACCGAAGGTGGCTGAGCGAGAGTGAAGAGGTGGCCGGCGCGCCGGTCGTCGACGAGTTCAGCGGCGTCGCCCGCAAGCCGTGACCGGGGTCAGCTTCCGATGTCGACGACGATGCGGCCGAAGGCCTCGTTGGCCTGCATGACGCGGTAGGCCTCGGCGACCTCGGCGAGGGGGTAGCGGGCACCGATGACGGGCTCCACCCGGCCCTGGGCGACCAGGTCGAGGGCGGCGGCGATGTCGGCGCGGGTGGCGTAGCGGCTGCCGGTCACCACCACCTCGTCGAGCACGAACGGACGGGGGTCCAGCTCGAAGGTGACGCCGCCCTGGTAGCCGACGATGAGCAGGGTGCCGGACCGGTTCAGCAGGCCGATCCCGTTGGTGAGGGTGGAGCGGGACGCGACCATGTCGACGCAGACGTCCGCCTTGACGCCGAGCTTTTCGGCCAGGCGGGACGCCCAGTCCGGGTCGTCGCCGGGGTTCCAGGTCAGGTCGCAGCCGCGGGCGGCCAGCTGCTGCTCCTTGGCCGGGTCGCGCTCGATGCCGATGACCCGCGCGCCCAGCGCCCGGGCCACGGCCACCATGTGGACGCCCACGCCACCACCGGCGCCGATCACCGCCACGGTCTGGCCGGGGCGGATCGAGACGCGGCCGGTCAGCGCCCGGTAGGGAGTGGCGATGGCGTCGGCGGCGATCGCGGCGGCCGCCAGGCTCACATTGTCCGGCACCCGGACCAGGTTGCGGGCGGGCAGCACGACGGCGTCGGCGAGGCCGCCGTCGGCGTGCACCCCGACGAAGCCGCCCCAGTTCGCGCACAGGGTCTCCCGGCCGCCGGCGCAGTTCGGGCAGGAGCCGCAGGTCAGGTAGAACGAGGCGGTGACCCGGTCGCCCGCCTTCCAGCGACCGGCGCCGGGGCCGGCCTCCAGCACGGTGCCGCCGAGCTCGTGGCCGACGATCCGGGGTGCGGAACCGCCCAGGTCCCCGGTGCGGGCCCGTTCCAGGGTCAGACCGACGCCGCAGGCGGCCACCCCGATCAGGACCTCGCCCGGTCCCGGCTTGGGCGCGGGGACGTCGGCCAGCCGGACGTCCCCGCCGAAGGCGTCCAGGACCGTCGCCCGCATCAGCCGGTCACCAGTCCCACAGGTCCTGCAGCTGCTCGTCGGTCCGGTTCTGCAGGTCGGCCGCGATCTTCTTGCGCATGATCGTGTTGGTCCCGTCGGAGTGCAGGAAGATCGTGGCGTCGCGGAGCAGCTTCTCCATCCCGACCTCGCGCATGACCCCCGAGCCGCCGAAGATCTCCAGCGAGCGGCGGGTCACCTCGAACGCGGTCTCGGCCGCGATCAGCTTGGGCGCGGCCGCCATCTTGGGGTCGAACGGGTCCGCGTGATCGGCCGCCCAGGCGGCCCGGAACGCGTACGTGCGGGCCGTCTCCAGCGACGCGTAGAGCTGCCCGAGCTCGGCGGCGATGACGCTGTGGCCGATGATCGCCTTGCCGCCCTGGACCCGGGACCTGGCCCGGAGGATGGCACGGGTCAGCGCGGTGCGGGCCACCCCGAGGGTGCACACGGCCGCGTAGGCGTTGCTGCCCCGCAGCAAACGGGCGACGTCGAGCAGTATGGCGTTTTCGATTCCGAGCAGATCTTCCTCCGGGACGAAGCAGTCCTCGTAGAAGATCTCGGAGTTGTTGGCCAGCCGTTCGCCCAGCTTGTCGTGGATCACGCCGAACCGGACGCCCGGGTTGCCGGCGGCCACGATGAACGCGCTGCAGCCGTCCTTGGGCGGGACGCCGGGGTTGGTGCGGGCGAAGGCCAGGATCACCTCGGCCCGGTTGGCGTTGGAGATGTAGTGCTTGGTGCCGTTCAGCACCCAGCCGCCGGTGACCCGCCGGGCCGACATCTGCATGCCGCCGTCGACGCCGCCGTAGGGCAGCACGTTGTCCGAGCCCGCGCCCGGCTCGGTCAGGGACGCCGCCATCAGCCCGCGAGGGTTGGCGGCCAGCCGCCGCAGCCAGCGCTGGTGCTGATCGGGAGTGCCCAGCTCCATCAGCAGCTGGGCGAACTTCCAGGTCTGGGCGAGCACGACCGAGACGCCCATGTCGGCGGCGGCGACCTCCTCGAGCATGACCGCGCTGGTCAGGAAGTCGGTACCGCCGCCCCCGAACTCGACCGGCAGCGGGGCCAGCCGCAGGCCGCGCTCGTCGGCCGCCTCGACCAGCTTCCAGGAGAAGGCGGCGGCCGGGTCGACCTGGGCGTCGAGCTCGGCCGCGGCGGGCGCGACCACCTCCTGCCCGTAGGCCCGGGCCCGGTCGCGCCACCTCCGCTGTTCGCCGGTCAGCCGGTACTCCACGGCCGGGCCCTACTTGACCGCGAGCGCGTTGAGCGGTGACCCGCACGCACCGGTGATGGGCAGCGCGGCGGCCGACAGCATGAACTCGTAGACGCCGTCGGCGGCGCAGTCGGCGCCGATCGCCTCCAGGTCCCAGATCTCGCCGAACGGGATCCCCATGTGCACCAGCGCCACCACGTGCAGCGGCTGGAACAGGTCGATCTCGTTGGGGCGGACCTCCAGGCCCCAGGTGTCGGTGGCGATCGCCGCGACCTGGTGCTCGGCCAGCCAGGGGGCGGTGTGCAGGGACATGCCGGGGGCGGAGCCGCCGGAGTAGTCGCCCCAGTTGCCGCGGCGGGCCCCGAGGAACCCGGTGCGGACGATGACGCAGTCGCCGGTGCGGACCTGCACGCCCTGCGCCGCGGCGGCGGCGTCGAGGTCGCCGGCGGTGATCGCGTAACCCGGGTCCAGCGCCTCGGCCCCGTGCTGGCGGGCCACGTCGAGCAGCACCCCGCGCATGATCAGCTTTTCGCGCATCACCTGGATGCCGTTGCGGCGGGCGCCCTTGGCGGTGACGGCCCCGGCGTCGTGGCCGTTGTACATCTTGCCTTCGAAGAAGATGTGGGCGAGGCTGTCCCACTGGCTGCCGGCCTGGTTCGGCATCACGATCACGTCGTCGGCGAACCCGAAGCCGCGGGCGGGACCCCAGCCGGCCGGCAGCGGGTCCTGGGCCCCGCTGAGGTAGTCGGTGCCGGTCGCGGTCATCATGTTCAGCGGGTTAGCGCGGAACCCGCCGACCTGCGGCCCGGCCAGGTCGTAGGGCAGCGTCATCGAGATCAGCTTGCCCTGCCGGACCAGCTGGGCGGCCGCCACGACCTGCTCGGGGCCGACGTAGTTGAGGGCGCCGAGCTCGTCGTCGGCCCCCCACCGGCCCCAGTTGGAGAACCGGTCGATGTAGTCGCGGACGATGTCCTCGCCCCGGAAACCGGCCGGTGTTGGCGAGGCCTGTGTCGCAGCCGTGCTCTCGCTCATAGCGACCCCTAGGACGTGTAGGACGAGGTGACCTCGTCCAGGGCGGGCTTGACGTGCTCCATGAACATCTCGACGTTCTCGATCACGCTCTCGGCCGGCTGCTGGGCGTAGTGGTAGATCAGCACGACGTACTCGGCGGGCAGCTGGCGCCACTGCTCGAGGTACTGGTCCCGTACCTCGTCGGGCGAGCCGATCACCCACAGGCCGCTGGCCAGCACCGAGTCGACCGGGTTGGCCGGGTCGAACACCATCGGGGTGGTGCCGCCGTACAGGTCGCGGAACACGTCCACGTCCCACGCCTCGACGTTGCGGCGGGCCTGCTCCATGGTGGGCGCGATGTTGCCCCAGCGGACCAGGGCCTGGTTCTGGCCGAGGGCGTAGTCACGCCCGGCCATCCGGGCCGCCTCGACGTAGGCCCGGCCGTACTCCGACGCCCGCTCGATCTTGGAGAAATAGGCGGGGATGAAGCCGCGCGGCCCGCAGTACTCGATGGTGGCCCGGCTGGCGTTGCTGGAGACGAAGATCGGCGGGTGCGGTCGGGTCAGCGGGGCCGGGACCACGCTGACGCGGCGGATCTTGCCCGCCTCGTCCATCTCGCCGGGGGCGCCGATCTCCCGGGTCGCCTCCATCGTCCAGTCGATGCCCTCCCGGTAGGGGAAGGGGATCTCCCAGCGGCCCTTGGCGTCGATGCTGTCCTCGGACCAGGCCCGCAGCACCAGGTCGACCTGCTCCTCGAACACCTCACGGTTGGCCTTGTCGTCGGCGAACCGCTGGGCCTTCTGCGCGTCCGTCAGCAGTGCCATCTTTTCCTCTGGGGTGCCGGAGGGAGACAGCGTGGCCCGGGCGCCCAGGTGCTGGCCGAGGATGTTCGTCCACCGGGACTGGTAGCCGCGGGCGAAGCCGACGAAGGTCCGGCCGCCGGACAGGTGGTCCAGGATCGCGGTCTCCTCGGCCACCCGGATCGGGTTCTGGGCGCTCATCACGTAGCCGAGCTGCCCGACCCGGACGTTGCTGGTGATCGCGGCCCAGTAGGCGTCGAGGACGCCGGGATTCGGGCCGACCTCGTAGCCCTCGGAGTGGAAGTGGTGCTCGACGGTGGCCACCCCCCACACGCCGAGCCGGTCCGCGGCCCGGACGATGTCGTGCCACCCGCCCAGCAGCTGCTGGTAACGCTCGGAGTTGCGCCCCATCGGGCGCTGCTCCTCGCGCTCCTGGCGGGTGGCGGGAATGACCGGGTACAGCTGCAACAGGACGTTGACCACCGCGAACTCCTCACCACATGGGTCACTCAGCCGACGGGTCTCGCAGTCGACGGGGTCAGGATAAAAACGGGCCACCGGCCCAGACCATGGGATCTGGGCCAACCTGAGGCCACTCACCTTGTGGATGCTCACCACGTTCCGTCCTGGATGCCGGCCCGTCCCGGAGTTAGCCTGAGCCTGTCGGGCGCGGTGGCCTGAGCCTGCCGGCGTGGCGCGGGAGGTCAGATGAGCATCTCGGTGAGCGACCGGGCCGTCGCAGCCGCGCACCAAGACCTGCGGGCCTGGCTGGACGCGGGCGCCGAGCTGACCCGGGCGGTCAACCGCGACCTGCCCGCCGCCGACCTGCTCGATCTGATCGCGGGCACGGTCGTCCAGCTGACCGACTACGACTTCTGCTCGGTGCTGCTGCCCGACCCGGGCGGCAACCGGCTGCTGATCCGCGGCTCTTACGGGCTGTCGCCGGCCTACGTGGAGTGGGTCAACAGCGGCCGGCTGCTGTCGCTGACCCCCGGCGCGACCGCCGAGGGCCCGTCCAGCCGGGCGTTCCGGTCCCAGCGGCCCGTGGTCCTGGTCGACATCTCCGCCGACCCGACCTGCCTGGAGTGGGAGACGGCGGCGGTCAAGGAGGGCTACCGCGCCATCCTGGCGCTGCCGCTGATCAGCTCGGGTGACGTGCTCGGGGTGCTGAGCTGTTACGCGGCCCGGCCGCGCAACATCCCGGCCGAGCAGGTCGTGCTGATGGAGACGTTCGCCAACCAGGCGGCGCTGGCCATCGAGGCCGGCGCCCGCCGCGAACAGGACCAGGGCGCGATCCGGCGGCTGGAAGACCGGCTGGCCGCGCTGGAGGAGAAGCAGCGGATCGTCCAGCGCGGCGAGGCGGTCTACCGCGACCTGATGCGGCTGCTGCTGGCGGGCGAAACGCTCGAGCGGGTAGCCGAGCACCTGGCCCGCGAGCTGCGCAGCGACGTCCTGGTCGAGGACGCAGCGGGCCAGATGCTGGCCGCCGCCGCGCACGGCCGGAGCCGCGGTGGCCATCCGCTGGCGCTGGCCCTGGTCCAGCTCGGCCCCCGGACCGAGGCGCTGCTCCTGCAGGCGGGCGAGGAGTCCCGGGCGGTCGAGCTGCCAGGCAGCGACGGCGCCCCGGTGACGCTGGTCGCCCCGGTGATCCTCGGCGGTGAGATCGCCGGCCGGGTCTGGGCGCTCAACTCACCCGAGCCGTACGGGCCGGTGGCCCGGCACGTGCTCGAACGCGGCGCCGGCGTGGTTGCGCTGGCGGTGTCCAAGATGCGTACCGCCCAGGAGGTCGAGTGGCGGCTGTCCCGCGAGTTCCTGGATGACCTGCTGACCGCCAAACCCGGCACCGACGCGCTTACCACGCTGACCCGGGCCCGGCATCTCGGGGTCGATCTGGCCCGGCCGCACACGCTGCTGGTGCTGCGGCCCGACCCGGGTCTGGGCGGGCCGGCCGACCTGGTGCCGGACGGCGCCGCGCGGCTCCACCGGTCGGTGCTCACCCAGGTCCAGCAGGTCGTGAACGCCAGCGACGCCGAGGCGCTGGTGGCGGCCCGGGGCACCGATGTGATCGTGCTGTGGCCCCAGCGGGACGAGCTGCCGGCGGCGCCGGAGATCGCCGACCGGCTGCGCCGGCACTGCCGGTCGCACTTCCGGGGCTCGGTCTCGGTCGGCCTCGGCCGCGTCTGCCAGGACGTCACCGAGTACGCCGACGCCTACCGGCTGGCGGTCAGCGCGCTGGAGCTGACCCAGCGGGCGGGCCACCGCGACCGGATGATCGCCCTCGGCGACCTCGGCGTCTACCGGATGCTGCTCCAGGTCAAGCGGCCAGAAGAGCTGATCGACTTCATGCGGAGCACGCTCGCGCCGCTGTACGACTACGACCGGCGCCGGGACACCACCCTGGTCGAGACGCTGCGGGCGTTCCTGCGGTGCGGCTGCAACGCCACCACCACCGCCGAGGCGCTGATCGTGCACCCCAACACCGTCACCTACCGGATCCGGCGCATCGAGGAGCTGCTCAAGGTCGACTGTCACGACCCGCGGGCGCTGCTGGAATTCCAGTTCGCGTTCGTCATCGAGGACGTGCTCGGGGCCAGCGCGTGATCGGGGCCAGCGCGTGACCGCAGGCCCGGTGATCGACCTGCACAACCACGTGACCACGCCGGCCTGTGAGGCGCTGCTGGACGGCCCGGCCCCGCTCGCGCTGGACCCGTTCACCCGCTACAGCGGAGCCGGGACCATTGCGTACAACAGCGAGCACTTCGGCGGCCTGGTTGACCAGCTGACCAACCCGGACCGGCGGCTGGCGGACATGGACCGGATGGGGATCGACGTGCAGGCGCTGTCGGTGGCGCCGCCGCAGTTCTACTACTGGACCGACCCCGGGCTCGGGCGGCGGCTGGCCCGGCTGCAGAACGAGCACCTGGCCGAGCTGGTGGCCGGCCACCCGGACCGGTTCGTGGGCCTGGGGACGGTCCCGCTGCAGGACGCGGGCGCGGCCGTGGCCGAGCTCGACCACTGTGTCACCCAGCTCGGGCTGCGCGGGGTCGAGATCTGCTCCAGCGTCAACGGCCTGGACCTGGACCAGCCGCGGTTCCGGCCGTTCTTCGCCCGGGCGGCCGAGCTGGACGTAGTGGTGCTGATCCACCCGCACGGCTTCACCCAGGGCGAGCGGCTGACCGAGTACTACCTGATCAACGTGATCGGCAACCCGCTCGACACCACGATCGCGGCGACCCGCCTGATCCACGGCGGGGTGATCGAGGAACTGCCCGGCCTCTCGCTGTGCCTGACCCACGGCGGTGGCTACCTGCCGTTCTACGCGTCGCGGATGGATCACGCCTGGCGGCACCGGCCGGAGGGCCGGCACGCCATCCCCGGCCGGCCACCGTCCAGCTACCTGCGCCGGGTCTACGCCGACGGCCTGGTCTACGACCAGGCCCACCTGGCCTTCCTGGTCCAGCAGCTCGGGGCCGGCCACGTCGTCCTCGGTACCGACTATCCCTACGACATGGGCGACACCGGTGCGGTCGCGCTGGTCGAGAAGATGACCGAGCTGAGCACCGGCGACCGGGCCGCGATCCTGGGCGGCACCGCGGCCCGGCTGCTCAACTTGTGAAGTTCGACAAGGGCGGCCGCTCAGGTCTGTGACTCGCACATTGAGACGGCTCGCGCCCCGATTTAGCGTTTTTGACGCACCTCCCCGTCAAAGGAGACGACTATGCCAAGGATCAGGTTCGGCATCTTCCCGATCACCGAGGACTGGCCGGACGGCGCGGACATGGTGCGGGTCTACAACGACATCGTCTCCGAGGCCCAGCTGGCGGAATCGGCCGGGTTCGACTCGTGCCTCATCACCGAGCACCACCAGCAGGCCGACGGCTACTTCCCCAACCCGCTGATGGTGTCGGCCGGGGTGGCCCGGTCGACGACGACGCTCAAGGTCGGGACCTGCGTCGCGCTGGCCCCGCTGTACAACCCGATCCGGCTCACCGAGGACGCGGCGCTGGTCGACGTGATCTCGGGCGGGCGGCTGATCCTCGGGCTGGGGGCCAGCTACGTCAGCGAGGACCTGGCCGCGTTCGGCGTGGACGTCAAGCAGCGCGGCGCGCTGATGGAGGACACCACCCGGTTCCTCAAGGACGCCTGGACGCACGACAACCTCGACTTCGACGGCGAGGTGTACCACTTCAAGAACATGCGGGTGACCCCCAAGCCGGCGCAGCAGCCGCGGCCGCCGGTCTGGCTGGGGGCCTGGACCCCGGGCGGGCTGCGCCGGGCGGGACGGCTCGGCGACGCCTGGGTCACCGACGTCATCAACACGCTGCCGACGTTGAAGAGCTTCGGTGACATCTACCGCAAGTCGGCCGAGAAGGCGGGCAATACCCCGTCGATCGCGGTGCTGCGGGAGTGCTGGGTCGCCCCGTCGACCGACCAGGCGCTCGAGGAATACGCCGAAAACGTCATGACGTCGCACCGCTTCTACTATCAGGCGGGCGGTTACAGCCCGCTGGCCGACCCGTGGATCACGGAGCTGAGCTCGGTCGACGAGTTCACCTACGACAAGGTGGCCCAGGACCGGTTCATCGTCGGCTCTCCCGAGCACTGCATCGAAGAGATCGAGCGCTGGAACGCCGAGCTGGGCAGCGACTACTTCGTGATGCGGTTCCGGCACCCGGCGGGCCCGGACCACGAGAAGGCGATGGCGTCGATGCGGCTGTTCGGTGAAAAGGTGATCCCGCACTTCGCGTAGCGGAGAGGTGGCAGTGGACGCGCAGGAGCCGTTGTGGGTGCCGTCGGCTGAGCGTCGCGAGCGGGCGAACCTCACCCGGTACGCCGGGTGGCTCGCCCGCCACCGCGGCGTGGCGGTACCCGAGTACGACTACAACGCCTTGTGGCAGTGGTCGGTGGACCACCTGGAGGACTTCTACGGGTCGCTCTGGGAGTACTTCGGGGTCCAGTCCGACGACGGCTACGAACAGGTGCTGAGCAGCCCCCGGATGCCGGGGGCGCAGTGGTTCACCGGGGCGCGGGTGAACTACGCCGAGCACATATTCCGCGACCGGCTCGGCGACAGGCTGGCCGTCCAGTTCGCCGCCGAGGAACGGCCGCTGGACTCGTGGACGTGGGCGGAGCTGCGGGCGCGGACGGCGACGGTGGCCGCGGGCCTGCGGGCGGCCGGGGTCGGGGCCGGCGACCGGGTCGCCGCCTACCTGCCGAACATCCCCGAGGCGCTGGCGGCCGCGCTCGCCTGCATGAGCATCGGCGCGGTGTGGTCGGCCTGCTCGCCGGACTTCGGGGTGCGCAGCGTCGTCGACCGGTTCGCCCAGATCGAGCCGGCCGTGCTGTTCACAGTGGACGGCTACCGCTACGGCGGGGTCGCGTACCCGCGGCTGGCCGAGGTGAAGGCTCTGCAGGACGCGCTGCCGACGATCCGCCGGACGGTCCTGCTGCGTTACCTGGACCCGGCCGCCGACCTGTCGGGCCTGCGGGACACCGTGCTCTGGGAGGACTTCGGCGGCGCTGACCCGGCGGGGGCGGCCGCGGAGCTGGCGTTCGAGCGGGTCCCGGCCGGCCACCCGCTGTGGGTGGTGTACTCCTCGGGAACCACCGGGCTGCCCAAGCCGATCGTGCACTCGCACGCCGGGATGCTGATCGATCAGCTCAAGTACGTGCACTTCAACTTCGACGCGCAGCCCGGTGACCGGATGTTCTGGTTCACCACGACCGGCTGGATCATGTGGAACGTCATGCTCGGGGTGCTGCTCAGCCAGGCCTCGATCATCATCTACGACGGCAGCCCCGGCTACCCCGATCTGGGCGTGCTGTGGGATCTGGCCGCCGGCAGCGGGATGACGATGTTCGGCACCAGCGCGAGCTACATCGTCGCCTGCATGAAGGCGGGCCTGCACCCGGCTGCGGGCCGGGACCTGTCGGCGCTGGCGGCGGTCGGGTCGACCGGGTCGGCGCTGTCCGCCCAGGGCTTCGACTGGGTCTACGCCGAGCTCGGGCCGGACGTCTGGCTCGGCTCGGTGAGCGGCGGCACCGACATCGCGGGCCCGTTCCTGGGCGGCGTCCCGTGGCTGCCGGTCTACCGCTCGGAGCTGCAGGGCCGCCTGCTGGGGGTGGCCGTCGAGTCCTGGGACCCGGACGGGCACCCGCGCATCGGCGAGACCGGCGAGCTGGTGGTGACCAAGCCGATGCCCGCGATGCCGGTGTACCTCTGGGGCGACGAGGACGGCCGCCGCTACCACGAGGCGTACTTCACCGTTTACCCGGGGGTGTGGCGGCACGGCGACTGGCTGGAGATCACTACACGCGGCAGCGGCATCCTCTACGGCCGCAGCGACGCGACGATCAACCGGGGCGGCGTGCGGATCGGCTCGGCCGAGCTGTACCGGGCGGTGCTGACCCTCCCCCAGGTCACCGACGCCCTGGTGGTGGACCTGCCGGCCGACGACGGCCCTGGCGACATGGTGATGTTCGTGGTCCTGGCCGACGGGATCACCTTCGGCGACGAGCTGGCGGCCGAGATCCGCGCGGCGGTCCGGGTCCAGTGCTCGCCCCGGCACGCGCCGAACCGGGTGTTCGCCGTCCCCGACCTGCCCCGCACGCTGACCGGCAAGATCCTCGAGATCCCGGTCAAGCGGCTGCTGCTGGGGGCCGACCCGGCGACGGTGGCGAGCCGCGACAGCCTGGCCAACCCGGAGGCGCTGGACGCCTTCCAGCAGGCCCGGCCCCAGATCCTGGCCGCCCTGGGCCGGACGGTGGAGGCGGTATGACCGGGGTCCCGCAGCGGGCGCCCGCGTCGGCGCTCCTGCCGGCGCTCAAGGGTCCCTGGTCCTCGGGTGACCCGGACGACACCTTCGACATCCACGACCCGGCCACCGGATCGGTCCTGGCCACCGTGCACGGCGGCGGCGCGGCCGAGGTGGACGCGGCCGTCGCCCGTGCCCGGGCCGCCTACGCCGGCAGCTGGCGGCAGGTCACCGCCCGCGAGCGTGGCGCGCTGCTGTACGAGTGCTCGCGGGTCATCGAGGCGCACGCCGACGAGCTGGCCGAGCTCGAGACGCTGGAGATGGGCAAGCCGGTCACCATGTCCCGCCGGTTCGACGTCCAGTTCTGCGTCGACTCGCTGGCCTTCTACGGCGGGCTGGCCGACAAGCTGCCGGGCGGCGCGTTCGAGCTCGGCCCGGTGGCGGCCCGCACCGTGCACGAGCCCTACGGCGTGGTCGCGGGCATCATCCCGTTCAACTGGCCGCCGATCCACACCGCCGGCAAGAGTGCCCCGGCGCTGGCCGCGGGCAACGTCGTCATCCTCAAGCCGCCCGAGCAGGACCCGCTGACGATCATGCGCATCGCCGAGCTGCTGGCCGGGGTCCTGCCGCCGGACGTGCTGCAGGTCGTGCCCGGCCGGGGCCCGGCCGCCGGGGCCGCGCTGGCCGGGCACCCGCGGGTCGAGCGGCTGTCGTTCACCGGCTCGACCGCGACCGGCCGGGCGGTGCTGAAGCTGGCGGCCGACGCCATGACCCCGGCCACGCTGGAGCTGGGCGGCAAGAACCCGATCGTGGTGTTCGACGACGCCGACCTCGGCGCGGCCGTCCGCGGGGCGATCGAGGGAGCGTTTTTCAACCAGGGCGAGGCCTGCACGGCGGCCTCGCGGCTGCTGGTGCACGAGCGCTGCCACGAGGAGTTCACCGCCCGGCTGGCCGCCGCGGTGCGGGCGCTGCGGGTCGGGGCCGGGGCCGACCCGGCCACCCACGTCGGGCCGATGGTGACCGCCGCCCACCAGCAGCGGGTGCTGGCCGGGATCGGGCGGGCGGTGGCCGAGGGGGCGACGGTGGCCGCGACCGCGCCGACCCCGGCCGATCCGTCCCTGGCGGGTGGCTACTGGGTGGCGCCGACCCTGTTCACCGACGTGACGCCGGCCATGTCGGTGGCCCGGGACGAGATCTTCGGGCCGGTCACGGCCGTGCTGCGGTTCGGCACCGAGGCCGAGGCGGTCGAGCTGGCCAACGACACGCCCTACGGCCTGCTGGCCGCGGTCTACACCGCCGATCCGGTCCGCGCGCGGCGGATGGCCCGGGCCGTCGAGGCTGGGGTGGTGCTGATCAACAACTACAACCGGGCCTTCCTGGGCACGCCGTTCGGCGGGTTCAAGGACTCCGGCTACGGACGCGAGCACGCGATCGAGAGCCTGCTGGAGTTCACCCGGACCAAGAACATCCGCGAGCCGTCCGGGGCGGGGACGATCCCGGAATGGCCGGCGCTCGACGACCTGCTGGGAGACGGGCCGTGAGCAGGCCGGGCGGGTAGCGAGCGGGCCATGGAAACCGGACTCGTCGCGTCGGAGACGTTCCGCAAGGTCGCCGGCCACTTCGCCAGCGGCGTCACCGTGGTCACCACCCGCGCCACGGCGACCAACTACGGGACGACCGCCAGCTCGGTGGCGTCGCTGTCGCTGACGCCGCCGATGATGCTGGTCTGCCTGAACCAGGAGTCGGTCACCGGGCAGGCGGTGCTGCGGTCCGGCGTCTACGGGGTCAACGTGCTCAGCCAGGGGCAGGCCGACCTGGCGCGGACGTTCGCGGCCAAGGGCGACGACAAGTTCAGCGGCGTCGACTACCGGCCCGGCCAGCTGGGCGTGCCGCTGCTGGCGGGCGCGCTGGCCCACATCGAGTGCCGGGTCACCGACCAGGTCTCGGGTGGCACCCACATCGTCTTCCTGGGCGAGGTCCGGTCGGCCGCGGCCGAGGCGGGTCACCCGCTGGCCTACTACCGGGGCGACTTCGGCCACTTCGAGCTGGGCCGATCCGAGGAGGGCCGGTTCGAGCTGGGGCGCGACGTGGTGCCGGTCGTCCAGGCCCTGGACGAGGCGCTGGACGCCCGCTGCACGATCGAGATCGGGGTGGTCGACCTGACCATCGGGCGCGCCACCGCGGCGGAGCTGGCGGAGCTCCGCGGCCGGCTGGAGCGGATGAGGCCGCACATCGCCGGGGACCACTTCACCGACGTCGCCAGCTACCTGGACGCCAACGACAGTTTCCACGAGTGGATCGTGGCGCTGGCCCACAACCCGTCGCTGCTGGCGATGTACCAGCGGCTCAGCGTGAAGGCGCTGATCGCCCGGGCCCTGGGCGCGGCCCCGCGGACCTCGGCCCGCGCGATCGAGCTGCAGACCGCGTTCACCGAGGCCTACGAGACCGGCCAGGGCGAGCGGGCCAAGGACGCACTGCGCGACTACAACGAGTTCGCCAAGCAGTACACCCGGCGGGCGCTGCGCAGCGCGGGCGGGGTGGGCGGGCCGCCCGGCTAGGATGACGGTCCGCCTTGGTGAGCTTCGGGTGTGGACATTCGTGAGCTGGCGGGGCGGGGGGCCCGCCGGCGGGTGCGAGCCGTCGGCGGGCCCTGCGGATTCCGCGGCCAGGGCCGTGTCAGCCGGCTGAGGACAGGTCGTCGTCCGCCTGTTTGGCGGCGGCGTTGACGGCCTGGGCGACGTTCTTGCCGGACAGGTAGGCCGGGGCCAGCTGGTTGGCGATGTCGAGCTGGGCCTGGTTCATGCCCGGGGTGATCGGCCAGCTGACCGTCTTCCAGGACGCCTCGGTCAGGAACGGCTGCATGTCGAGCCCGTGCTGCTTCCAGTAGGAGGCGTACAGCGGATCGAGCGACTTGATGCCCGGCCAGATGTAACCACCGGCGCCGAGGATCTTCTCGGACGCGGCCGAGCCGAGCCACTGTTCCAGTTGCCAGGCGGCCTGCTGGTTGGGCGAATGGGCGCTGACCGAGTCGATGAGGCCGTTGAGGATCATCGCCTGGCCGTCCGGACCGGCCGGGAACTGCACCACCCCGAGGTGGAATTTGACCTCGGACAGCAGGCCGGAGGTCTCCCAGTCGCCGCCTTCGATCATCGCCACCTTGCCCTGAGCGAACAGCTGCTGGTCCTGGCTGTTGTTGGCGGCGCCGTCGGTCCCGAGGGCCGAGCCCGGCACCGCGACGTGGTACTTGTACATGAGATCGCTGAGGAACTGGAAGGTCTGCTTGCCGGCCGGGGTGTCGAAGGCTACCTGCTTGGCGTAGGGCGCGCCGATGATGTTGACGCCGTCCTCGGCCAGGTACGGGTCGAAGCCCCACTGCATCTCGTTGGGCGAATCGGTCGCGTAGGTGGCCACCGAGTTCGGGTTGAAGCTGGCCGAGGCGGCGTTGTGGCCACTGGTGTCGTAGGTCGCCTGCTTGAGGAACTGCACCCAGGTGCCGCCGTTCTGCGGGTTCCAGGTCAGGTTGGACGGCACCGTGATGTGGTGCTTGGTGAAGTAGTCGGCGTTATAGAAGTAGGCGATGGTGTCCCAGTCCTTGGGCAGCCCGTACATGACGCCCTTGATGTCGTGCAGGCTGACCAGCGAGGGGATGTACTGACCGAGGTTGGTGTGGGCCGCGCTGATCTTCGACGTCAGGTTGGACATCACGCCGTCCTGGACCCAGGAGGCGATCATCGGCGTGTTCACCCAGAAAATGTCCGGCCCGCCGCCCGAGCTGAACTCGGTCGTCAGCTTGGGCTGGTAGTCGTTGTACGCGAACGATTCGATGGTGACGTGAATGTTCGGATGAGCCTTTTCAAATACATTGATGGACTTCTGGTAACCGGCCTGCTCGGGCGTCTGCCACATCGCGTAGGTGAGGTTCACCTTGCCCGAGCTGCCCGATTTACCGGATGACCCCGACGAACCGGACGAGCAGGCGGCCGCGGTGACCAGCAGGGCCGCGCAGCCGGCGACGGCCGCCAGCTTTGCGGCTCTTTTTCTTCTTCTCATCGGTATCTCCTTTCGTCTCCCGCCGGGCATCGCCGCCCGGGGCGGGCTTTTCGCCGCGGTCAGCGGTTGACGCCGGAGAGCTGGATCGACCGCACGATGTGCTTCTGGAACACAGCGAAGATCACCAGCAGCGGGATCAGGGCGACCAGGGACGCCGCCAGCACGAGGTTCCACTGCTCGCCGAACGACGACTGCAGCGCCGCGATGCTGACCGTGAGGACCTGCTTGGAGGTGGTGTCGGTGACGATGAGCGGCCAGAGGAAGTTGTTCCAGCCGAAGACGAACGCGATGAGCGTCGCGGTGATGATGATCGGCCGGCCCATCGGGAGCAGGATGCGGGTGAGGATCCGCCATTCCGAGCAGCCGTCCACCCGGGCGGCCGCGAAGATCTCCGACGGCAGCGACATGAAGTACTGCCGCATCAGGAAGATCGTGTACGGCACGCCGAGCACGTAGGGCAGGAAGATGGCCCAGTAGGTGTTGGCCAGGTGGAACTGCCGCATCATCGTGTACAGCGGCACCAGCGTGACCACGTTGGGCACCATCAGCGTGGCCAGGTAGACGAGGAACAGCCGGTCCCGGCCGGGGAACTCCAGCCGCGCGAACGCGTAGGCGGCCAGCACCCCGAAAGCGACCTGGCCGACGGTCAGGACGACGGTGATCAGCACGGTGTTGCCCAGGTAGCGCAGGAAGTCGTCGCTGAACAAAATCGTGCGGAAATTGCCGAGGTAAAAGCTTGTCGGCGGCGACCAGGGCGAGCTCGAGAACAGCTGGGAGGTGGGCTTCAGGGCGCCGAAGATCGCCAGTACGTACGGGGCGACGAAGACCACCGCGATCACCGCGAGGCAGGCGTAGAACACCACGTACCGTGACGTTTTCAGGGCGCTCGTCTTCTTGGGGGCCGCGTTCATCAGGACACCTCGTACGTGGTCCGGTTGCGGAAGAAGCGGAACTGGATGAACGTGATCGCGAGGATCACCCCGAACAGCAGCAGCGACATGGCGGAGGCCGAGCCGACGTCGAAGTTGCGGAAGCCGGTCGAGTAGATCTGGTAGTTGATGACGTTGGTGGCCGAGCCCGGCCCGCCCTGGGTCATCACGTAGACGGTGTCGAAGATCTGGAACGAGCCGATGACGTCGGTGACCAGGACGAACAGCATCGTCGGGCTGAGCAGCGGCAGCGTGATCCGGGTGAACCGCCGGAAGGCGGACGCACCGTCGATGCTGGCCGCCTCGTACAGCGCGGGCGGGATCGTCTGCATACCGGCCAGGAAGAACAGCATGTTGTAGCCGGCGTACTGCCAGTTGCTCACCATCGCCACCGCCGGCAGGGCGGTCTGGGCGTTGCCCAGCCAGTCCGGCCCGTGGATCCCGGCCAGCAGCAGCAGGTGGTTGATGAGGCCCGTCTGCCCGTTGAACATCCAGCTCCAGACGACCGCCATCGCCACCGGGGTGGACATGTAGGGCAGCACGTACAGCGCCCGGAACAGGCCGAGCGCGGGCAGCCGCCGGTTCAGCAGCATGGCCAGCCCGAGCGCCATCACCGTCTGCAGCGGGATGTTCCAGAGCACGTAATAGGCCGTCACCAGCAGCGCGTGGAACACGTGGTCGTCGCGGGTCATCGTCACGAAGTTCGAGAAGCCGACCCACTGCGGCGACTGCAGGAAGTTCCACCGGAAGAAGCTCAGCACCAGCACGATGACCACCGGGACGAGCAGGAACAGCACCACCCCGGCCAGGCTCGGCAGCACGAACGGGGCGGCCGTCAGCAGGTGCCGCAGCCGGGCCGAGCGGTGCCGGGCGGGTGGGCCGCCCGGCCAGCGGTGGGCGTCGTCCCTGGTCAGGCGCGGGCTGCGCAGGCCGGTGAGGTTCATCAGTCGCCTCCGCCGACGGGACGCGCGGTAGGCGGGGGGCCGGAGCTCTCCCGGACGATCAGCTCGGGTTCGAGACGGGCGGCGGTGGCCGGGCGGCCGCTGATCTGCTCGTGCAGCAACGCGAAGGCGGCCCGGCCGAGTTCGGTGAAGTCGAGCCGGACGGTGGTGAGGGCGGGAACGAAGAACGCGGACTGCGGGGTGTCGTCGAAGCCGACGATGCTCACGTCGCCGGGAACCCCCCGGCCGGCTTCGATCATCGCCCGGGTGACGCCGAGCGCCAGGTCGTCGTTGCCGCACAGCACGGCGGTGACGGCCGGGTCGGCGGCCAGTTCCCGGCCGGCCTGGTAACCGGAGCGGGAGTCCCAGCCCGCCTGGATGGCGGGGGGAACCTCGGCGCCCGCCGCGGCCAGCGCCGACTGCCAGCCGGCCAGGCGCTGCCCGGTTTCGGCCGAGGACGGGATGGCGACGTGGTGAACGGTCCGGTGCCCCAGGTCCAGCAGGTAACGGGTCGCGGTGACGGCCGCTTCCCGGTCGTTGATCCACACCCACGGCTGGCCGGCCCCGGCGTCACCGACCGGGGTCTCGACGGTCGCGACCATGTGAAGCCCGTCCGGGACCTCGGCCAGGGCGGCCGCTCCGGCGCTGTCGAACGCCAGCACGATCAGCGCGCCGGCGGCTTCGGTGGCCCGGGCCACCGCGTCGCGGACCGCGCCCGGCTCGCCGGACTCGACGACCCGCACCCCCACCGCGAAGTCGGCCGCCCGGGCCGCCTCCTCCACGCCCTGCAGCACGGCGGCGTACCCGTACAGCGTGGTGTTCGAGGTCAGCACGGTCACCGACTGCGCGGTGCCGCCGGCCAGGGCCCGGGCGGCCCGGTTGGGCCGGAAGCCGAGCTCCGCGATCGTGCCCAGCACCCGGTCGCGGGTCGACCCCTTCACGCTGGGGTGGCCGTTGATGACCCGGGAGACGGTCTGGTAGGAGACGCCGGCCGCCGCCGCCACGTCGCGGATGCTCACCGGACGCGAGGCCTCGCCGCGTGGGGGGCCGCTTTCATCGTGCGCGGTCCCGCCGCGCGGGGGGCCGCCCTCGCTGCTTGTGTGACCGGTCACAACCATGCCAGGATTGTGACCGGTCACATAGTCGTGCGTCAAGAGATAGTGAACAGGCGCCCTGCGTACCGAATGAACACCGGGAGGAGACCCTGTGGCTGCCGACCTGACCCCACGGACACCGATCACCCTGGCGAACGACGAGCTTGAGCTGGTGGTCGAGGTGGACCGCGCCGGCATCCCGCGGATCACGCGGCTGGCCCCCGCCGGGCAGGGCAGCGACGGGGCGGGGCAGGGCGGCGACGGGGCGGGGCAGCCGCTGGCCGATGTGATCCTGGCCGGGGAAGGCCGGTCGTGGTCCAGCCGCCGGTACTGCGAATCGGCCATCGCTCCGGGGCTGCGCTACGCCGGGCACGAGCACCAGGCCGCCGGCGACGGCGCGCGGTCGTGGCGCCAGCTGCGGGTGGACCTGGCCGACGCGACGACCGGGCTGCGGGTGCAGGTGTTCTACCGGATGCTGGCCGGCGCGGGGGTGGTCCGGTCCTGGGTCGTGCTGGCCAATCACGGGCCGGCCCCGCTGACCGTGCAGTCGGTGACCTCGTTCCTGGCCGAGCTGCCAGGCGACGTGGACGGCCTCGACGGGCTGGCCGGCCGGGACGTGCTGTGGGCCGACAACCAGTGGCTGGCCGAGGGCTGCTGGCAGCGGCGCCCGCTCCGCGACCTGCTGCCCGACCTCAACCGGGCCGCGCACCGGGCCGACCCGCGCGGCACCTTCGGCCGGACCAGCGTGGGCACCTGGTCATCGGGCAGCTACCTGCCGATGGGGGCCGTGGTCAGCGACGCCGGCCGGTGCTGGCTCTGGCAGATCGAGCACAACGGGGCCTGGCACTGGCAGGTCGGTGAGCACGTCGTCCGGGCGGCCGCCGGGACCGGGCGGGGGGCCGGCGCCGACCCGCGGAGCACCGGCTACCTGGCGCTGCTCGGGCCGGCCGACGCCGAGCACCACTGGCACGTCAGCCTGGCGCCGGGCGAGACGTTCGGCACGGTACCGGCGGCGGTCGCGGTCAGCGACGACGGCTTCGACGGGGCGGTGGCCCGGCTGACCGCCTACCGGCGCGCGCTGCGCCGCCCGCACGAGGATCACCGCCGGCTGCCGGTCATCTTCAACGACTACATGAACACGGTGATGGGTGACCCCACCACCGGCCGGCTGCTTCCGCTGATCGACAGTGCCGCGGCGGCCGGGGCGGAGTACTTCTGCATCGACGCGGGCTGGTACGCCGAGCTGGACGCGCCGTGGTGGGACACGGTCGGTGAGTGGAAGCCGGCCACGTCCCGGTTCCCGGGCGGGATCGCCGAGGTGCTGGACCGGATCCGCGGCCACGGCATGGTGCCCGGGCTCTGGCTGGAGCCCGAGGTCGTCGGGGTCGGCAGCCCGGTGGCGGGGCGGCTGCCCGACGAGGCTTTTTTCTGCCGGGACGGCCAGCGGGTGGTCGAGCACGGCCGCTACCACCTGGACCTGCGGCACCCGGCCGCGGTCAAGCACCTCGACGAGGTGATCGACGTCCTGGTCACCGAGCTGGGGGTCGGCTATTTCAAGCTGGACTACAACATCAACGGCGGTCCCGGCACCGACACCGGCGGGCTCAGCGCGGGCGCCGGCCTGCTCGGCCACAACCGGGCTCACCTGGACTGGCTCGACGCGGTCCTGGACCGCCACCCCGGCCTCGTCATCGAGAACTGCGCGTCCGGCGGCGGGCGGATGGACTACGCGATGCTCGCCCGGCTGCAGGTGCAGTCCACCAGCGACCAGCAGGACTTCCGGCGCTACGCGGCCATCGCGGCGGCCGCGCCCGCGGCGGTGGCGCCGGAACAGGGCGCCGTCTGGGCCTACCCGCAGCCGGACTTCACCGACGACGAGATCGCGTTCACGCTGTGCAGCGCGCTGCTGGGCCGGGTCCACCTGTCTGGTCACCTGGACCGGATGACCGACGAGCAGCGGGCCCTGGTCACCGCCGCCGTCGGCATCTACAAGCGCATCCGCCCCGAACTGGCCGAGGCCGTGCCGCTGTGGCCGCTCGGCCTGCCCCGGTGGACCGCGTCCTGGCTGGCCCTGGCCATGCGCGCCCCCTCGGCCACCTACGTGCTGGCCTGGCACCGGGACGGCCCGGAAGCGGACGAGCCCGAGGTGGTGCTGCCACTCCCCCACCTGACCGGTCAACCGGTCACCGCCCAGGTCATCTATCCGGGCAGCGGACCGGCCGACGTCAGCTGGGCCGCCGGACGGGGGGCGCTGACCGTCAGCCTGCCGGCCCGCCCGGCCGCCTGCCTGATCCGGCTCGCGAACTGACCGATCCCGGTCAGTGGCAGCGCGGCGTACCGATCGCGGATCAGGTGGCCGGCGGGTCGACCGGGCGGGGGAAGTCGCGGGTCTGGTTGGCGGGTGAGGCGTGGGTGAGCTGCGCGGCCTTGCCGTCGGCGACCAGGTGCTGCCAGCTGGTCTGCCAGTCGGGCAGGTCGCCGCTGGCCTGCTCCCAGTCGACGAACGTGGCCTCGTCGCAGTAGTGGTCCAGGCGGGTGCGGATGGTCAGGTGCGGTTCGCTGTCCACGTAGGCCTGCATCTGCTCGTGTTCGGACCAGGCGCTCACGCTCCACCAGGCGTTGCTGGCGTCGGCAAGCGCGTCGGCCCCGAGGTTGCCCGGCGACTTCTGCGCCTGCTCGATCGCGGCCACCGCGTCGGTGAAGAACTCGTCCAGCAACGCGGCGTCCTTCAGCCGCAGCCGGGTCACGACGATGACGGGCATCACTGGCTCCCAACCGGGTCGTCTTCGGGGAACTGACCGCTCCAGCCAGCCGGGCCGGCGCTGGCGCTGAGGCCAGTGTCCTCTTGCAGGCAGCGGAGCAACTCCCGCGGGGCCGGCCGCGTCTCCCGGGTCATGATCCATTGCTCGGTTGCGTTGTCAGTGAATAGCGCCGTCAACGTAACCGAGCGATTGATCTTGAAACTCGTGTGACTGGAGAGCTGAGGGTGGCTCGTCACGTGCACACCCCTGGCCGGCCTGGCCTCCATCCCGTCGCCGTCGTCCCGCCAGCCGGAAAGCGGGCCGGACGGGACGGGTCAAGCCGCCCGGGTTTGGCGGCTTGAGGCGGCACGGCCGGTCTGCTCGGCTGAGCGGCAGGCGACGGCGACCGGGCGGGGCCAGGCCAAAGAGGTCTTCCCTCCATCCCGGAGCCCGAAGTACCCCCGCCGTCAACTACAGGTTGACGGCGAGCAGATCGTCAACTTAAGGTTGACGCATGAGCCCACTCAACATCAGCCTCAGTGACCTGATCGCCCGTCTCGATGAGGAATTCGCCGACGCCGACGATCTGGCTCGGATCAGCGAGGCGCAAATTCGTTCCCAGACCCTGTCCGACCTCGGTGACCAGCTCGTGGGCCACTACGTCGGCAAGGCCAGGCAGGCCGGCGCGTCGTGGAGCGAGATCGGCGACGCCATCGGGGTGTCCAAGCAGGCCGCCCAGCAACGTCACTCGCCCGCCCCGTTCGAGCGGTACACCGACCTGAACCGGCACAGCATCGTGCTGGCGCAGGAGGCCGCCCGCACGCACAAGCACGACTCCATCGGCACCGAGCACATGCTGCTCGGCCTGCTCGGCGAACCGCGGGGCCTGGCGTACGAGCTACTGGTGGCGAGCGCCGGGCCGGAGCAGCGCATCCACGACGCGGTCGAGGAAGCGATGCCGCCGGCCGGGAAGAAGGCGCCGCGGGGTCACATCGCGTTCCGGCCGGAGAGCAAGGAGGCCATCGAGCAGGCCATCCGCGCGGCGGCCGACCTCGGCCACGACTGGGTCGGCACCGAACACACGCTGCTAGGGCTGATCCGCGCCAAGGAGAGCCAGGCCGCGCAGATCCTGCGCAGCCTCGGATTCACCGCCGAGGATCTGCACGAGACGGTCAAGACCGAGGTCGCCAACCGGATCTCCGCCCGCGGCAATTAAGACCGGCGCCCCGGTGGCCCTGGCACTCGGACGGCCACGGGGGCCCGATGCCGGGCGGGCGGCCGGGTGCGCGGCCGGGTGGGCCGCCGGGTGGCCCGGAGTTAAGCGGCGGCCCGGGTAGTCGTGGTGGTCCCGGCGGGCGGCGAGGGCGCTGGGGGTCCGCGTGTGGGGGTGGGGGGCCGGGAGCTGGCGCGGGTGCGGCGGCCGGTAGCTGGGCTGCGGGCGGCAGCGGCTGGTGGGGACCTGATGGGCCGCGGCGGCGGGGACCTGATGCGCCGCGGCGGCGGAAGGCTGATGGGCTGCGGCGGCGGGAAGCTGGTGGGCCGAGGCCCCAGCGGCCTGGCGGGCCGCCGCCCCAGCGGCCTGGTGGGCCGCGGTCACCGGGATGTGGTGCGCCGCGGTGACGAGAGCCTGGTGCGCCGAGGCGGCCGAGGTCTGTCGCACCAGGGCCCAGCTGGCCGGTATCTGGTGGGCGGCCGTGACCACGATCTGGCGGACGGGTTGAACGGCCGGGCGGCCGAGGCCGGGCACCAGGCGGCCAGGGCCGGGCACCAGGCGGCCGAGGCGGGGCGCCGGGACGGTGGCGGGGCGGGGCCTGGGGTGGCCGAGGGCAGGCGACAGGTGCCGCCAGCGCAGCGTCAGCAGGACCGCCGCCAGGGCGCCGACGCCGCCGCTGATGGCGATCACGGTGGCGGGCGAGAGGATCTCGGCGGCGGCGCCCGCGATCAGCAGGGCCCCGCCCTGGGCGGCGACCGTGCCCATGCTGGCCAGGCCGAACGCTTGCGACCGGCGGTCGGAGGGTACGCACTCGACGAACGCGGTGTTGGCGGCGATCTGGTAGATCGCGAACGTGCCGGAGAGCGCGAAGATCACCATCGAGACGGCCAGTCCCGGCCGGAACGCGGTCAGCAGCAGCACCGCGCAGGTGCAGGCGGCCATCGGGCCCATCCAGCGGAGCCGGGCGCGCGAGCCGACCTTGCGGGCGAAGACCGGCGCGACCAGCACCGCACCCGCCTGGCCGGAGGCGACGACCAGCCCGGCCGCCAGCGGTCCGCCGCTCAGCCGGGCGACGTAGGGCGCGGCGATGCCTTCGGGGACCGAGTAGAGCGCGATCAGCCAGCCCAGCATCATCACCGTGCGGATCGTCTTGTCCCCCAGCAGCAGGCGGAACCCGTCGCTCAGCTGGCGGACCGCGCGCAGACCGGTGGCGGCGCTGGGAGCGGGCCGGGCCCGCGTCCCCCAGCGGATCAGCAACGCCGAGGCCGCGAACGTGGCGGCGTCCAGGGCCAGCGCGGGCCGGGCCCCGAGGAAGGCGATGGCGGCGCCGCCGACCGCCGCCCCGGCCACCATCGCCACCCGGAACGTGGTCTGCATGACGGTGGCGGCCAGCGCGTAGTGCTCCTCGCCGAGCACGTCGGGCAGCACCGCCGACCGGGCCGCCTCGAACGGCGACTGCGCCATCGTGGTCAGGTACAGCAGGCCGACCAGCGCGGCCACCGGGATCCCGGGCACCAGCATGACCGCGACCATCAGCGCCCGGATCAGGTCGCAGGCGACCATGACCTGGCGGCGCGGCAGCCGGTCCCCGAGCCCGGAAAAGGCCAGGCTGCCCATGACCCAGGGCAGCGAACCGGCCGCGTAGGTCAGCGCCGACAGTAACGGCGAACCGGTCTTGGCGTAGATCAGCAGGGTCAGCGCGACCAGCGTAAGCCGGTCTCCCAGCTCCGACAGGATCTGGGAGGCCCACAAGGCCCGAAACTCGCGGACGGAGAACACATCACGGAAGGTGGGCTGGGCAGCAGCGGTCCTGCTCACGGCGACGGTACTGGTCACGGCGACCCTTTCGTTCCGGCACCGCGCGAGGAGTCACGCAAACGGTCTAACCGGTTACCGGTCGCCATAGTGACAGAAATAGCAGGGTCGCTTTGCGGCCTTGGACCGATATACGTCAACTGACGGATATTTCCGCCGACACCCCACCGCTGCAACCTGGTACTCGCCGTATGACCGCTACCAGGAGGTGTGGAGATAGGGCCAGCCCCCGCCGCTTCCGACATCCGTCAACTGACGGATGTTTCAATGTGAAAGTTGCATGAGACTTGCACAGCAACTCACGATTCAAGTTGTGAAAGCTGTCTTTCGACGCCGCCCTGTTCCTCGATCATCCGGAGGTGCGGCACATGTTCCCCGGCCTGATGGGGACACACCGCCGCCAGCTCGTTCGCGGGCTGCGGAAGCTCGCGGAGACTGGGCTCGGCCGGTGCCAGCGAGGTCTGCGCCAGCGAGGCCTGTGGGAGCGCAGCAGGCGTGAGCGCGGACGTGCCGGGAGCCGGATGCCGGTAGAAGTTCGGCGTCTGGTCGAAGTCGGTGTACGTGCGGTGGAAGACCGGCGTGGCCGAGGACGCGGCCGGCGGCACGATCCAGGACCAGTCAACCGGGCAGGCCCGGCCGTGCCGCTCCTCGCGCTGAATGTGCTGGAGGAAGCGGACCGACTCGGTGTGGTGATCGGTGATGGCCACGCCGGCCGCGTCGAACGAATGCAGGACGGCCAGGTTGAGCTCGGTCAGCGCCTTGTCCTTCCACAGGTTCCGGTCGGTGGCGGTGGACAGGCCCATGCGGCTGGCGATCTCCCGGAGCTCGTCGTAGCGGCCGGCGTCGCCGAAGTCGCGGGAGCCGATCTCGGTGCCCATGTACCAGCCGTTGAAGGGCGCGGCCGGGTAGCGGACGCCGCCCACGTCCAGGTACATGTCGCTGATGACCGGGACCGCGTACCAGCGCAGCCCGAGGTTGGCGAACCAGCGGTAGTCCGGGTGCTCGAGGCCGACCTCGAGGATGGCGTCGGACGGTATCTCGTGCAGGGTGACCGGCGCCCCGGCCTCCTGCACGAGCAGGGGCAGGATGTCGAACCGGCCGGGTGGCTGGCCGCCGGGCCAGCCGAGCTCGCGGGCCAGCCGGGTGAGGCCGACGTTGGACGGGTCGCCGACGACGCCCCCGCCGACCAGCTCGTAGCCCGCGTAGCGAATCAGCTGGGAGCTGATGATCCGCGGCCCGGGCCGGTCCGGCGCGTCCGGCGCGAACACCGTGATCTGGGGGCGGATCCGGCCGCCGTTGGTCGCGCTCCGCAGGTGCGCCACCGCTTCGGTGACGACGTCGGCGGCGGTGCTGACCTCACGGCGGTCCCGCACCCGGAGACTGTGCCAGTACAGCCGCCCGATGCAGCGCGAGTTGTTGCGCCAGGCCACCCGGGCGCCGAACGACAGCTCGGCCGGGGTGTGCCAGTAACTGCCGGAGAACTCGATCTCGCGGCGCACCTGGCGGATCCGGTGCTCGGGCGAACCCAGGTCGTTTTCCTCGTGGAACAGCGTGATGAATTGCTCGGCGCTTTCCATCACCCGGTCAGCGGCGGGCGATTGATAGCCCGCGGGAGCGGATGGGCTGTAGTCCGGCAGGGTCGACCCAGCCATGAAGGCCTCCGGGGTAGCGGCTTCTGGTCCTACCAGCGTGAACGGCTACCTTGCCCGCACCTTGACGCTTACCTTGCCGAATTGAATGCCGAGATTAATGCCAACCCGAAAAAGGCCGCAGCGCAATTTTCAACGGTAATTGCCGGGGTAGCTGGCGGGGGAATTACCGGGTCAGGAGATGCGGGCGGCGTAGTCCGGGACGATGGTCTCGATCCGGATCCGTACCGTCTGCGCCTCGGGCACCTCGAGCCGGTCGTAGATGTCGAGGGCCTGCCGCAACGCGATCCGGGCGGCGTCGAACCGGCCGGTCACCTGCTCGGCTTCGGCGATTCCCTCGAGGACCTTGCCCTCCTCGTAGGGCTCGCCATTTTCCCTGGCCATGCGCAGGGCGGCCTGGTAACCGTCGAGCGCCTCGCTGTAGCGGCCCGACCCGCGGCGGATGTCGGCCATCAGGCGCAGCGCGATCAGCTGCTGGGACAGGTTGCCGACCTCCTCGGCGATCGCGCGCGCTCGCTGATGGTGAGCCAGCGCCTCGTCGTGACAGGCAGCGCTCTCGTAGATGGCGCCGATGTCGTTGAGCACCTCGGCCTCGTTGGGCCGGTCGCCGATGTCCCGGTAGCTGGCCAGGGCCTTCCGGTAGGACGCGAGCGCTTCTTCGTGGTTGCCCTTGTACCGGTGCACGCTGCCGATGTTCTGGTGCAGGATCGCCTCGTACTGGGCCCCGCCGATCTCGCCGAAGATGTCCAGCGCCTGGGTATAGGAATCGAGCGCGTCCCGGTGGTGCCCGCCGTAGAAGTAGACCCGGCCCAGGTTGCCGAGCACCTTCGCCTCCCCGCGCCGGTCCCCGGCCGCGCGGTAGAGGGCCAGCGCCTCTCTCATCTGGGCGGTGGCCTCGGGATGGCGACCCAGCTGCCAGAGGCAGACACCGCTGTGGGCGAGCGCGTCGGCCACTCCCCGCGTGTCGGCCGTGTCCTGGTACAGGAGCCCGGCCTCGGCGAAGCAGGCGACCGCCTCGCGCCAGCGGGCCGCGCTGAAGTGAGCGAGGCCAATCTGGTCAAGCGCCCGGGCCTCGCCGCCCGGATCGGTCAGCGACCGGTAGATGACCGCGGCCTCCTCCGCCAGGGCCATCGACGCCTCGGGGTGGCCGGTCAGCTGATGGACCGCGCTGAGGGCCAGCGCCGCCCGGGCTACCCGGGCCGGATCGGCGATGTCCCGGCTGGCCTGCAGGGCCGCCGCGTGCGCGCTGACCGCCGCGTCCCAGTAGGCGCTCGCCTCCATGAAGTCGGCCAGCAGATCGACGAGGTCGGCGCTATTCGCCTTCCACTCGTGCCGGTCCGCGTAGCGCGCGACCTCCAGGATGTTGCGCCACTCGGCCTCCAGCCAGCCGGTCGCGTCCTCGGCCGTCACCAGCGGCAGCCCGGCGGCCGGCCCGTGGCCCGGTGGCACGGCGACCGGCGGCCGGGACGGGTACAGGACGCGGACGGCCCGGCCGGCGGTGTGCCGGTAGTGGTCGATGAGCCGGCTGAGGGCCTGCCGCCGCTCCCCTGGGGGGTCATCGCGGGCGGCCAGCTCGGCGGCGTAGCCGCGGATCAGGTCGTGGAACCGGAGCGATCCGCCGGGCGCCTCGGCCAGCAGGTGATGGTCGAGCAGGGCACCGAGCGCCTTCTCGGCCTCGGCGTGGGTGCAGCCGCCGAGGGCGGCCACCGAGGCCAGGCTGAAGCTGGCGCACGGGCTGACGCCCAGCCGCCGGAAGATCTGCTGATGGTCCGGCGCGAGCGCCTGGTAGGACAGATCGAAGGCGGCGGTGACCTCGGGAGCGGCCGCGCTCGCCCCGCTCAGCCAGGGCGGCGACTGGGCCAGCTCGCCGGTCAGCCCGCGCAGGCCCGGCAGCCCGTCCTGGGCGACCCGGCCGGCGGTGAGCTGGATCGCCAGCGGCAGCCGGCCGCAGCGCTGGACGGCGGCCTCGATCTGATCGGCGTCCTCGTCCCGGCGCTCGCCGCTGAGCTGCCGGAACAGCGTCACGGCGGCGTCGACAGGCAGCACGTCGAGGTTCAGCGAGCGCGCCCAGCCGAGCTCGGGCAGCCTGCGCCGGGTGGTGATCAGGATCAGGCACCGGCTGGTGATCGGCAGCAGCGGGCCGATCTGGTCGTGCCCGGCCGCGTCGTCGAGGATCACCACGGCGCGACGCCGGCTCAGCTGGGCCCGCCACAGGGCGGTGCGCTCGCCGATCGTCTCCGGTATCTGCGCGGCCGGCACGGCCAGCATCTGCAGCAGCCGGTACAGCGCCTCGGCCTGGTCGAGGGCCGGGCTGCCGGGGTCGTGGGAGTGCAGGTTGAGGTAGATCGTCCCGTCCGGGTACTGGCCGCGGACCAGCCGGGCGGCGCGGACCGCGAGCGTGGTCTTGCCCACGCCGGGCATGCCCTCGATGACGACGACGCCCGGGCGGCCGCCGTCCCCGTCGGTGAGCTCGGCCAGCTCGGGGTCCCGGCCGACGAACTCGCCTGCCTCGGGCGGGAGCGTGTCGGGCGGGGCGGCCTGGGCGATACGCCGGCCGACGGGCCGGACGGCCAGCTCGGGATCCCGGCTGAGGATGCGCTGGTGCAGCTCGGACAGGGCCGCGCCCGGCTCCGCCCCCTGCTCCTCGATCAGGCGGCCGCGGGTCTCCCGGTACAGGCCGAGGGCGTCGGCGGGCCGGCCGCTCCGGCACAGCGCCGTCATCTGGTGGCCGACCAGCGTCTCGTCCGCCGGGTACTGGACCAGCAGCTGGGAAAGCTCGCCGACCAGCTCGGCGTGCTGGCCGAGCTCCAGCTCGCAGCCGACCCGCTCGAGCACGGCCGCGCGCCGCTCCTCCTCGAGCGCGTCCCGCATCCGCGCGGCCCAGTCGCCGCCGATCCCGGCCAGCGCCTGACCGCGCCACAGCATGTCGGCCTCGCGGAGCAACTCGGCCGCCGGCTCGTAGTCGCCGCTGGCGGCCAGGGCGTCGGCCTGGCGGCGGAGCCGGCGGAACTGATGCACGTCGACCGTTTCCGGGTCGACCTCGAGCAGGTAGCCCTGGGCCCGCCCGAGCAACCGCAGGTCGTCCCCGACCGCCTGCCGGAGGGAGGCTCGCAGCCGGGCCACGTAGACCGAAAGGCTCTCCCGGGCTTTGGCCGGGGGCTCCGCGTCCCACAGCCGGTCGATCAAGGTCTCGACCGGAACCAGGGCTCGCGGCGTCAGCAGGAGCATGGCCAGGATCGACCGCGCGCGGGCGCGGCCGAGGTCCTGCCGGCGTCCGGCCGACCAGAGCTCAATCGGCCCGAGAACCCGGAATTCCATGATCGCTCTGCATCGTCTACCGCCCGTCGGCACGTCGTAGCTGACACCGGATCAGGATGGGCCGAACCATCCCACAGGGTCTATACCCGTTGTCGGCATTCTCCATCCGTATTAAATACAGAATGATCAGCGCAGGACAATAGTCAGAGGTCACCCTCCGTGTTGCCGTGCAACTTTCATGGCAACTTCGCAGGCGGTCCAGTTGATCATGCCATGCCGCAGAAAACCGGGCATTCCCGGGAGCATTTCTGCGAAGTTACCTTTTAAAAATCTGAATTCGGCGACGGCCTGTGACCTGCGCACAGCGGCTCCAGAAAGTGCTGACGGGCGTGAAAAATTGCCGCACGTATTTGCCTGAAACCGCCCATCGCAGTGGCTATTACGATAGTTTAGGTATTGAGACACTCTAAGCAGATATCAAGCCCTAGTCATCGGTAAGGGGATCGTCTCGATGAAGACTCACAATTGGATCATTCCTGCTGGGAAGCACGCGAAAATAGGTCCTGCCACCCGGCTGGCGGAGGCAGCGATAGGCGACTCACCAGCACAAACAGCCCGCGCGATGCTGATCCTGGCTCTGGTGGTGGGCGGCGGAGCGGAAAGCACAACGCTGGCCGCAAGCAGCAATTATGCCGCAGCCACCGCCACCATTGTCCCGGCCACCCACACGCACGCCGTCGCGCATCCCTGGCTCATGTAAAAAAGACTTACAACGGCGCCACACACGTGGCGCCGTTTAGTCATGCCCGGGGGTAATAACGCGCGGCCGACGGCTCAGGGAAACGCCGTCGGCCGCCTTTAATCAATGACGTAGATACGCGCTGCCGTTGCCGTTCCCGTGGCCGTTGATCGCCTGGGCGGACTTCGCCGCACCGGTACGGCCCGCGGGAACAGAGGGACTCGTGGGATGCTTGGGGTTTGAGGGCATTGCGGGCCCGCGCTGGGCTATTTCTTCGATCGAGTCCGTTTCCTTGCGCTCCCACTCCTCGATGCCGCGCAGGATTCCCTCGGTATAGGCGCGCAGATGGGCCCGGTAGACACCGCTGTAGGTGCGCAGATACGCCAATTCAGCCTGCGCGGCCTGCCATTCTTCGTCGGACGGGGGCGCCGCGGTCACGTCCAGCGCGGAAACGGCGGCGTCGCGGGCCTTGGCCTGGGCCTCTTCCAGCAGCTGGCTCGAGTGCTGGCGGGCCTGCTGCATGACCTCGTCGCGCCGCTGCCGGGTCTCCTTGGTCAGGCGGCTGCTGTAGTCGCGGGCATCGGACACGTACTTCTCGGCGGTGACCTGGGCGGTCGACAGGATGCGGACCGCGTGCACGTGCGCGTCCTCCGCGCCGAACAGCACCGACTGCTCGTCACCGCTCTCGGCCTCCCCGGCGATGATCCGGCGGCGGAGCCGCTGGACCTCCTGCCACAGCGCCGTGCGCTCGTTGATCAGGCGCACCAGTTCGGCGTGCACCGAGGTGAGGAACTCCCTGACGGGCCCTTCCTCATAGCCCCGCCGCCCCAGCCGGGACGTCGGGAAGATCACGTGCTGCAGCTCATCCGGGCTCAGCCGGCCCCGCTCGTGGTCGAACCATGCAGTGGTCAAGATTCGCTCCAGCCGAAGTCCTCGAGGTGTATGTGATCGGTGGGCAGGCCCGCCGCGGCCAGCGCCGCGGCCGTGTCCCGGACCATCGCGGTCGGGCCGGCCACGTAGGCGTCATGGCCCGACCAGCCGCCGCGCCGGGTCACCACCTCGGGCAGGTTCCCGGTCTCGCCGGTGAAGGTGGGGTCATCCGACACCACCGGGGTGACGGTCAGCCAGCGATACTCAGCCGCCATCTTCTCCAGGTTTTCCAGGTCGTACAGGCCGTCGGCCGTCCGCGCGCCGAAGAACAGCTGGACCAGCGGGCTCTGCGGCAGGCCGGCCACCTGCTGGAGGATGGCCTTCAGCGGAGCCAGCCCGGTGCTGCCCGCCACCATCAGCAGGGGGCGGCCCGAGCTGAGCGGATCGAGCGTGAGCACCCCGACCGGAGGCCCGAGCCGGACCGTCGTGCCGACGATCGCCGGGCTGGTCAGGGACATGCTCACCATCCCGCCGTCGATCAGCCGGACGTGGAACTCCAGCAGGCCGTCCTGGCGGGGGGCGTTGGCCATGGAGTAAAAGCGCCACAGCCGCGGATGGTTCTCGCACTCGATGGCCACCGACTGTCCCGGCCGGTAGTCCAACGGCGGGTCGGGCTGGACGAGCAGCACGGACACGTCGAACGACCTCGCTTCGGAGGCCACGACCGTCCCCCGCCACCACGGCGGCCGGGCCTGCTCGTCCGCTTGGGCGGCGGCCTTCATCACCGAACCGATGAGGTCGTAGGCACCCGCCCAGTCGGCCGCCAGCTCGGGTGTCCAGGACGGCCCGGAGAAGTGTTCGAGGGTGGCCAGCAGGCTGCCGCGCACGACGTCGTAGTGCTCGGCGATCACGTCGAACTTCCGGTGATCACGGCCGAGGGCCTGCAGGAAAGCGGTCAGCTCGTCGACCCGGTCCACCTGGGCCACGATCTGGACCAGGGCCTTGACGAAGTGGTCGCGCTGAGCCGCCATCGAGACCGGGAACATGTCCCGCACCTCTGGGCGCTTCAGGAACAGGTCGGCGTAGAAGAACAGTGGTAGCTCGTCGCCGTGCACCGTAACGTGGGCGAAGCTCTCCCGCAGCCGGGCAACGTCCAACGGTCCCGCCTCTCCGTGGAATCAGGGCTGGGTGACCCAGTCCCCATTGCAGGGCAAGTCTCATGCAAGTTGCACTGCAAGACATCCGTCAGCTGACGTATGTACGAAGAGAAGCGCGGGAGGCAGCGGCGCGGGGGTGCTCAGGGAACGCAAAAGCGGGGAGGCCCAGACACAAGAAGCCTTCCCCGCTTTGCACGTTCAGCGTTCTTTGTGACAAATGGTCACTTACGGCCGAAGCCGTCGAATTCCCCGTTGTGGGCGCCGCCGATGAATGCGTGCCATTCATCCGGAGTGAATTCGAGCATCGGCCCGTCCGGATGACGGCTATTGCGGAGGCCGACGCCGCCATCGGGAAGGCTCGCCACCTCGACGCAGTTGCCGCTGGAAAAGCTCAGGGAACTCTTCACCCAGCTGAGACCCGAATCCGGCGCTTCGGGCAAATCTCCGAATGTAGGGCTTTCCACGTCATACCTCGCTGGTGCTCGCGTTATCTATGGGAGTGGGCTTCAGCTCGAGGTCGGATGACTACACTTAGTAGCACGAGGACCCGAGAAACAACACAACATGTACACCGTAAGACCCCCGCGCCCCAGCCGCAGGAAAATTCGGCAAATCTCTCGGCAAACGCCACGGCTACTTGCGGCAAACGGGGATACATCTGCTCGCGCCGCCCGGAACGCCATAACAGCGACAACCAAGCCGATCGGGGCAAATGGGTTACGCAGGCCGGGTCGCGGGCGAAGGGGCACTACGGCCGGCCCGGCTCCAGTCAGCGCAGCTCCAGTCAGCGCGGGCCCAGTCGGCGCGGCATCAGCCGGCGCGGCACTAGCCGTCCCGGCGGCCGCCTGACCATTGCGACTCCGCCGTTTTGAGAATGAGCTCAAGCGACGCGGTCGGATCGAGCGCCGACTCGGCGAGCACCTGGAAGGCGATCCGGTGCAGGTAGGTTTCCCGCTCTTCTTCGAAGATAAAACCGCGCCGCATTTCCTCAATGCTAACGACCTCCTGCGGCGTCCTGTCGCCGTCCACCGTGAAGCCGAAGATGACAAAGGATTCGCCGAAAACGCCGTGCTGCGCATTCAGCGGAAGGATCTGCAGGGTCACGTTGGGGCGCTCGGCGTCGGCGGCCAGTCGCTGCAGTTGCTCGTACATCACCGTGTCATCACCGATGCGGCGCTGCAGGACCGATTCGTCGAGAATGACCGACAGCTCCAGCCCGTCGCGCTCCAGCACCCGCTGACGTCGCATCCGGACGTTGACCATCCGGCCGACCACACCCGGCGGTACCGGCTCGACCCGGTTGGCGCTGCTGATGATGTGCCGGGCGTACGCCTCGGTCTGCAGCAGCCCGGTCACCACGTCCACGTGCCAGATCGACATGGCCGACGCTTCGTACTCCAGGCCGATGAATTGCTGATAGTCCTCGGTGAGGCTGTCGCCGAACTCTTCCCACCAGCCCTTCTGGGCCGCGTCCTGGGCGAGCCCGAGCAACTGCTCGCGGCGGGAGCCGGTGATCTGGTAGTAGTCGAGCAGCCGCTCGACCTCTTTGGGCCGCAGGCTGGTCCGGGCCCGTTCATACCGGCTGATCTTCGAGGCAGACCACTTCAGCGCCGCGGCAACGGCGTCTCCGCTTTTGCCCCGGCTCTCCCTGATCGCGCGCAACTCGGCTGCCAGCCGGCGCCGTCGCACCGTAGGGCTTCCTGGGGCGATCAATGGCGTCCCTCCTCGGTACCGCAGGGGCCAACAGGGAGGCGGTGCCGCAGGTTTCATTGAAATATTTAGCGAAACCCTTAATACACCGTACCCACACAGGCCGCAACCAAGCTTCCACTCCTCTTCCAGATACGGATCCGAGCCATTTCCGGTTCAAATGCACGGCGACCCAAAACCGGCGACGCCAGGATCGGTCACGGGCGGGAACGATCGGCCGGGAGAAATTGGATCTTGCCGCCGGCCGTATATGGCCAGGCTGAGGCCCTTATTGCGGACGCTGCGCACGCCACTGAGGGCGGGCGGCGCGGGCCACTGATCAGGCACAACGGGCCGCCCGGGGCAACGCGCGGCCGAAGACAATGCCAGCCTGGTAGCAAGAGCAATAGACACACAGGCGATCGGCGGCCATGCGCAGCCCGGCGGCCGGGATATGCGCCGCGCGCGACTCGGGAATCGGCCGGGCGGGTGCCATCGTGGTACCCGGTGACCGGATCGCGACGTCGGAGTGGGCCCGAGCGGCAAGCCCAGCGAAATCCCGGCTGTGACTGGTGTAAAGCTTTAGGGCGTCCGGGGCAGCAGTGAAATAACTGGCCAGAGTTACCGGCCCGGATGGGGCCGGAGGTCAGGCTCAATAACCCATCGAGGCCGGAAATCAGGCGCGACGATGAGCCCGGTAGACGGATTCAATCGGCATTTCTGGCGCGCGCCGATCACCGGACGGTGTGCGGCAATTACCCAAGGCGGCCGCGGGCTGTGGACGCGCGTCGCGAGCTGGTTACGCGTGGTAAATGAAGTCGGGCCGCATGTGAGTGGCGGATGCCGCCACTGCGGCAGGCGCCGAGGAGGTCAGCACGACGGCGGTTGAGCCAGCCAGAATTGATCCGGCCGTGCCGAGCGAGAGAATCGCCGGAATGATAATGTTGCGCTTGATGGACACGATGCCTCCACGGCGTCTACAGAGGTCAGCGGCCTGAATCAACGCTTCCTGAGGCCACTTGGCCTATCCGGGCCCAAGGGGGCTTACCGCGATTATCAGATGATTACGGGCGATAAGTTAAGACCTTTTGTTGATTTTTTTGAATAAAAAACCTGCATTACCCCTTTCGTTTTTCTTGATTTGAAAAAGTCATAGCCGGGTTGCCGAAAAATGTTATTGCCCGGTGCAATGCAAGATGCATGAAACTTGCATGGCAAGTAGGCGGCCGGTAATGCCGAAGACTCGGCATTACGACCCGCAGCGGCCGAATTAATGTCCGAAAAATTACTTCTTGTTCGAAAAATGTTCTGGTAGTAGGGTTCACCCCATGCCCCCGGTGACGCCGGCCGATGCCCTCGTAGGCCGCGACAGCGAAACCGCCCTGCTGGCCGAATTGGTAAAAGAGCTGTCAGTGGGACACGGCGGCTCGGTGCTTATCGAGGGCGAGCCGGGCATTGGCAAGTCTGCGCTGGTTCGAAACGTGGTCGCGGGAGCGCCGGACGCTGGGTGCCGGGTGTTCTGGGGCGCGGGCGACGAGCTGGGCCAGGCTCTGCCTTTAGTGCCGTTCCTGGACGGGTTGCGGGTCCGTGAGCCGGTCACCAACCCCCGCCGCGACACGATCGTCCGGCTGCTGCGCGGTGAGGCCACCGCCGACCGCGGTACCGATGTCCCGGCCGCGCTGGCCGAGCAGTTGCTGGCCTTGGTGACCGAGCAGTGCGCGGCCGAGCCGACGGTCCTGGTCATCGACGACCTGCAGTGGGCCGATCAGGCCAGCGTCACGTTGTGGGGCCGGCTGGCCCGGTCCGCCTGGCAGCTGCCGCTGCTGCTGATCGGGATGATGCGCCCGGTCCCGCTGCGAGAGGACCTGCTGACCTTGCGGCGGACCATCGGCGACACCGTCCGGCTCCAGCTCAGCGCGCTCACCGATACCGCCACGGCCGACCTGATAAGGATGCTGGCGGGCGGGCGGCCGGACCAGAACCTGCTCCAGCTGGCCGACGGTGCGGCCGGCAATCCGCTCTACGTCACCGAGCTGGTGGCCGCGCTGGTCCGCAGCTCCAGCCTGAACATCACCGATATCGGAGCCGTGGAGCTGGCCAGCGGTTCGGCCCCCCGGTCGCTGTCCGCCGCCATCGCCGACCGCCTCGGCTTCGTGACCGGGCCGACCCGGGAGGTGCTGAAGGCGGCCGCCCTGCTGGGCATGGAGTTCGCGGTCCCCGATCTGGCCGTCGTGCTGAAGCGGAACGTGGCCGACCTGGTCTCCGCGGTCGACGAAGCCCGCGCGGCCGGCGTGCTGGCCGAATCCGGTCGCGGCCTGGGGTTCCGGCACCCGCTGATCCGGGCGGCGCTCTACGACGAAATGTCCGCGCCGGTCCGGGCGGCCTGGCACCGGGACGTGGGCCAGGCCCTCGACCGGGCGGGCGCACCGCCGGACCGGGTCGCCCGGCAGCTGCTGTGGGCCGTCGGCGGGCCCGAGGACGCGGCCGAGCCGGTGGACGACTGGATGCTGGCCTGGCTGATCCGCACCGCGGACCCGCTGGTCGCCCGGGCGCCCGGGGTGGCGGCTCAGCTGCTCTCGCGCGCCGTCGCCAGCTGCCCGGCCAGCCAGCCGAGCTGGGCCGAGCTGGCCAGCCGGCTAGCCGACGCCCTCTACCGGATCGGTGACCTCGCCGCCGCCGAGGAAGTGGTCCACCGGGCGCTGGAGCAGCACATCGGGCCCGATGTCTTCGTGGAGCTGCACTGGACGCTGGCGCAGTGCCGGATGCTGGCCGGCTCGTCGGCCGAGTCGCTGGCCACGCTGGAAGACGCGCTGTCGGCCCCGGATCTGTCGGCCCAGCACCGGGCGCGGCTGCTCGTCCTGGCCGGGCGGACCTACAACCATCTCGGCGACCCCGACCGGGCCGGCCAGGTGGCCAACAGCGCGCTCACGGCGGCGACCAAGGCCGGCGACAACCGGGCCATGGCGTGGGCACTGAACGTGCTGGCGGGCGTGGCCACCGTGCGCGGGGAACTGACGGCGGCGCTACCGCTGTACGACCAGGCGCTGGCGGTGACCCGGGCCGACCCGGCCCTGACCGATCTCCGGCTGCTGCTGCGGATCAATCAGGCGGTGACGCTGGGCTGCCTCGACCAGTACGAGCGCGCGTTCGCCGCCGCCAGCGAGGCGCGGCAGCTCGCCGACCAGGTCGGGACGGGGTTCCGGCTGGCCCAGGCCCACGGCGCGCTCGGGCAGCTGCTGTTCGAGACCGGGCGCTGGGAGGAGGCGCTGGCCGAGCTGGCGATCGTGCCCGGGGACCTGAAGGAGCCGGTCGGGGCCTGCGGCGAGCTCGGGATCGCGGCCGTGATCTGCTTCCACCGCGGCGACAACGACACCGCCCGCCGTCACCTGGCGGCCGCCGCCCCGCACGCGGACCGGCTCGGCCAGCTGCTGATCGGCCCGTACGCGCTCGCCCGGAGCCTGGACCACGAGCACGAAGGCGCCCTGACGGCGGCCCTCGACGCGCTGACCGGCTCGTTCGCCGAAAAGCCGGAAGAGCTCGAGGAGGTCGAAGACCTGCTGGCAGACGCCGTCCGGCTCGCGGTCGCGACCGGCGAGCTGAGCACGGCCCGGGCCTGGACCGGCCACGCCACCACGCTGGCGGCCGGATCGGACATCCCCCACCGCCAGGCCAACGCGCTGTACTGCCGCGGCCTGCTCGAGCACGAGGCGCCCCGGCTGCTGGCGGCCGCGGAGGCCTACGGCGAGTCTGGCCGGCCGCTGCTGCGGGCCAAGGCGCTGGAGGCGGCGGCCGACGAGTTCGTCGACGGCGGCGAGCGCAGCCAGGCGCGGGCCGCCTTCACCCAGGCGGTGGAGGTCTACATGGGGCTCGGGGCGGCCGCCGACGCCGCCCGGCTGCAGGCGGCGTTCCGCGCCCACGGCATCCGCCGCGGGCCGCGGGTCAAGCACCGGCAGGCCCGCAACGGCTGGGACAGCCTGACCCCGACCGAGATGAAGATCGCCGCGTTCGTCGAGGACGGGCTGTCCAATCCGGAGATCGCCGGGCGGCTGCTGCTGTCCCGGCGGACGGTCGCGACCCACGTCTCGCACATCCTGAAAAAGCTCGACGTGCACTCGCGGACCGACATCGCCCGGGAGTCAGCCCTGCGGACCGTCGCATCGCGGTGACCGCCGCGGGAACCGCAGCAGCGTCCCGTGGGAGTGGCTCACCGCCGGGCGTCCCCGGCTCACCATCCCCGGCCGCGGGTTCGCGACCGGCCGGGGCCGGCCCTCACCGAGGCTGGGACGGAAGCCGAGCGTGAAGTACACGGCCTTGCCTTCGGGGGTGAGGTCACAGCCCCACTTGTCGGCCAGGCTGTCGACCAGCCGCAGGCCGCGGCCGAACTCTTCCTCGCCGGTCGCGTCCAGCAGCACCGGGAAGAAGCGCGACGTGTCGTGGACGTCGATCCGCAGGTGTCCGTAGGTGCAGGTGACGAACAGGGTGATGGTGTCACCGGCCTCGTGCTTGATGGCGTTGGTGACCAGTTCGCTGGTGAGCAGGATCGCCACGTCGGGGTCGACGGGCACCTCCCAGGCTCTGATGGCCGCCCGGACCTGGTCACGCGCCTCGGCCGCGGCGACCGGTCCAGAGGTCAGCCGGACGCGGCGGGAGTGTAGCTCGGTCGGACGGATGGGCGCCCTCGTAATCATGGGGCTCCTTCGTAAGCCGGTATGAGCTGGGCAAGCTAGCGCCGGGTCGGCTAGGGCTGCCGGTTGAGGCTGCGCTTGCACAACAAATAGTGGTGCAAGTTGCACTTTCCAGACATCGGTCAGCTGACCGATTTTGGTGCGGTACGCGTGGACGGCCAGGTAAACGGCGGTGTGGTCGTGGAACGAGCGGATGGGGCCGCGATATGGTCGATAGGTGGAGCGAGGGCGCGTTGGTCAGGTGGTCCAGCCGGAGCCCGGTCAGGTGGCCCAGCCGGGATACCGGCGCGAGGACCTGCGGGCCGGCATCGTCCACATCGGCGTCGGCAACTTCCACCGCGCGCACCAGGCCATGTACCTCGACCGGCTGCTGAACCAGGGCGAGGCGGCCGACTGGGCCATCTGCGGGGTCGGGCTCCTGCCGTCGGACATCAGGGTGCGCGACGCGCTGCGCGGCCAGGACCTGCGGTACACGCTGGTCGAGCGGGCGCCGGATGGCCAGGCGACGGCGCGGTCGATCGCCTCGATCGTGGACTTCCTGTACGCGCCGGACGACCCGGAAGCGGTCTTCGAACGGCTCGCTGACCCCGGCACCCGCATCGTGTCGCTGACGATCACCGAGGGCGGCTACAACCTGAACGACCGGGGCGAGTTCGACGCGGACGATCCGGTGGTGCGGCGTGACCTGGCGCCGGGGGCCACCCCGGCCACGGTGTTCGGGGTCGTGGTCGAGGGCCTGCGCCGCCGCCGGGACCGGGGAATCCCGCCGTTCACGGTGATGTCCTGCGACAACCTGCCGGGCAACGGCCAGGTGGCCCGGCAGAGCTTCACCGCCTACGCCCGGCTGGCCGATCCGGCCCTGGGCGACTGGGTGGACCGCGAGGTCGCGTTCCCCGACGCCATGGTCGACCGGATCACCCCGGTCACGACCGACGACACCCGGCGCTACGTGGCGGAGACGTACGGGGTGACCGACGCCTGGCCGGTCATCTGCGAGGACTTCACCGCCTGGGTGCTGGAAGACCGGTTCACGCTGGGACGGCCGCCGTACCAGGACGCCGGGGTCATGCTGGTCCCCGACGTCAAGCCGTACGAGCAGATGAAGCTGCGGCTGCTCAACGCGGGCCACCAGGCGATCGCGTACTTCGGATACCTGATGGGTTACCGGTTCGCACACGAGGCGATCGCCGATCCGGCCATCGCCGCGCTGGTCAGCCGCTACATGAAAGATGAGGCGGAGCCGACGCTGGAGCCGGTCCCGGGCATCGACCTCGGTGACTACCAGCGCAGTCTGCTGGCACGATTCTCCAATCGGTACGTGCCCGACACGCTGCTGCGGCTCGGGACCGACGGCTCGGACCGGATCGCCCAGTTCCTGCTGCCGGTGGTCCGCGACCGCCAGCGCGATCGGCTGGGCTCACCACTGGCGGCCGCCATCGTGGCCAGCTGGGCCGCGTTCGCCCGCGGGGTGGACGCCGCCGGCTCCCCCATCGACTTCGTCGACCGCCAGCGCGAACTGGTCGACGAGGCCGTCCGCCGCCAGGCCGACGACCCGGCCGGCTTCCTGACCGTGACCCAGCTGTTCGGCGACCTGACCAGCGACGCCGGGTTCGCGCAGGTGTTCACCGAGGTCTACGACGACATCACCCGGCACGGAGCCCACCAGGCCATCGAGAAGCTGACCGGCGTCGCGTCGAGCCGTCAGGCGCCCGCCGGTGACACGGATTCGTCCTGGTCGTAGGCCGTCAGCAGCTTGCCGGACACGAACGGGCTCCCTTGAAACCCCTGTGACCAGCCGGGGTGAGGATCGTGGCGGTCACGGCGGGTCGACGCCGAGCCAGGCGAAGGAGTGCCGGTAGAACTCGCTCGGCCTGGTCGGGGCGGTCGTCGCCGTAGAGGTCGTCACCGGCGGAGTAACCGCGCTGGGAGAGCACGTAGGACAGGAAACGGTACGCGGGGCGGAAGGCGGCGACGTCGGCCGCGGTCACCGCGAGCGGGGTGCCCGGGTAGACGGCGGTGAGCGTGTCCCGTTCGTAGACCGGGTCGAGCGCGACGATCAGCCAGCGGCCCGCCCGGCGCTCGGAGCGGTACCAGAGCCGGGCCCGGGACTCCAGGTCCACGTCGACGCCGGCCACGGTGGTGCGCAGCTCGATGATGCCGGGCAGCTCGACCAGGGCGCGATCGCCGTTCAGGCGGACCACCGGCGGGCTGAGCCGGTGTACGGCAACGTCGCCCCGGTCCACCATCTGCTGCGACGCGGTCACGAAGTCCGGGCCGGAGCCGGTGAACCAGGTCAGCCGGACAACGGAGTCGGCGGCGTAGGCCGACCGCAGCCGGTCCCACCAGCCGCGGTCACGGGCCTGCCGCTCCCCCAGCACGAGCTGGCTGATCTCGGTGACCGCGTCCATCGGTCCTCATTGTCCGCCGTCCGGCCGGCGGCGCAACAGGCTTGTTAGCGATCGTTAACTTGGGATGGCCAGGGTGCCGGGGGTGGTGAGGGCGGCGGTGGCCATTCGCTCGAGGAGGGCGGCCATGGCGGCGGTGTCCAGCAGGGCGCTGTGGGGGGTGGAGTTGATCAGGCCGAACACCGCGTGAGCGGCGGCCCGGGCGGTGGCTTCGTCGGCGTCGGGCAGGACCTGGAGCAGGACGTCGACCCAGGTCTCGACGTAGCGACGCTGAAGCTGGCGGACGCGGTGGCGGTCGGCGGCGGGCAGGTTGGGCAGGTTCGCCTCCTGCACGGTGATCAGGGCGGGCTCGGTCAGCGCGAACTCGACGTGCCAGCCGATCAGCGCCTGCAACGCGGCGGCCGGGCCGTCGGTGCCGGCCATCCGGCGGCGGCCCTCGGCCAGCAGCCGCTCGCTGATGCCGACCAGCATCTCGCTGAGCATCGCGTCCTTGGACGGGAAGTACCGGTACAGGGCCGGGCCGGAGACGCCGACGGCCGCTCCGAGCTCGTCGATCGACACGCCGTGGAAGCCGCGGTGGGCGAACAGCTCGGCCGCGGTGGCGAGGATCTGCGCGCGTCGGCCGGGCCGGGCGGGGGCCCGGCGGCCGGACGGCTCGGGGACGGCGGTCATGCCCTCATACTAGACAGTGCTGTTAACGATCGTTAACCTGTGGAGAGAACTTTTTGGAGGGCGCGTGACCGAGACCCTGCGGGCAGCCCCGCCGCTGAAGGTGCTGTCCGACGAGCTGCGGGAGCGGCTGGCCCAGGTGCGGCTGGGCGGCGACGAGAAGGCCCGGGCCCGGCACGTCGGGCGGGGCAAGCTGCTGGTCCGCGACCGGATCGACCGGCTGCTCGACCCGGGGTCGCCGTTCCTGGAGCTGGCCCCGCTGGCGGGCTGGGATCTCTACGAGGACCCGGTCCCGGCCGGTGGCCTGGTGGCCGGCATCGGCCGGATCGAGGGCCGGGACTGCATGGTGGTGGCCAACGACGCCACCGTCAAGGGCGGCAGCTACTACCCGATCACGGTCAAGAAGCACCTGCGGGCGCAGGCGGTGGCGGCCGCCCACCGGCTACCCTGCCTGTACCTGGTCGACTCGGGCGGGGCGTTCCTGCCCCGGCAGGACGAGATCTTCCCGGACCGCGAGCACTTCGGGCGCATTTTCTTCAACCAGGCGACGATGTCGAAGGCGGGCATCCCGCAGCTGGCGGCGGTGATGGGATCGTGCACCGCGGGCGGCGCCTACGTGCCCGCGATGAGCGACGAGAACGTCATCGTGCGCGAGGAAGGCACGATCTTCCTGGGCGGCCCGCCACTGGTCAAGGCGGCCACCGGTGAGGTGGTCACCGCCGAGGAGCTGGGCGGCGGCGACGTGCACGCCCGCAAGTCGGGGGTGGTGGACCACCTGGCCGACGACGACGATCACGCGCTGGCCATCCTGCGCTCGATCGTCGCCACCCTGCCGCCGCGGCCGCAGCCGTGGCTGGAGCAGGCCGTTCCGGAGGAACCGGCCGAGTCGCCGGACGAGCTGTACGACATCGTGCCCGCGGACCTGCGCCAGCCGTACGACGTGCGCGAGGTGATCCGGCGCATCGTGGACGGTTCGCGGTTCAGCGAGTTCAAGGCGCTGTACGGCGAGACGCTGGTCTGCGGTTTCGCCCACATCTGGGGCTACCCGGTGGGGATCGTGGCCAACAACGGCATCCTGTTCTCCCCCTCCGCGCTCAAGGGCGCCCACTTCATCGAGCTGTGCGACCAGCGCCGCATCCCGCTGCTGTTCCTGCAGAACATCACCGGGTTCATGGTCGGCCGCGAGTACGAGCAGGGCGGCATCGCCAAGGACGGGGCCAAGCTGGTGACCGCGGTGTCGTGCGCGTCGGTGCCCAAGCTAACCGTGGTGATCGGCGGTTCCTACGGGGCCGGGAACTACGGGATGTGCGGCCGGGCCTACGACCCGCGGTTCCTGTGGATGTGGCCCAACGCCCGCATCTCGGTCATGGGCGGCGAGCAGGCGGCCTCGGTGCTGGCCACCGTGCGCCGGGACGCGATCGAGGCCCGCGGCGGCGACTGGCCGGCCGCCGACGAGGAGGAGTTCAAGCGCCCCATCCGCGAGCAGTACGAGCGGCAGGGGTCGCCCTACTACTCGAGCGCGCGGCTGTGGGACGACGGCGTCATTGATCCCGCCGACACCCGGCGAGTCCTGGGCATGGCGCTGTCGGTGGCCGCGCACGCCCCGTTGCCCGAAGCCGGCTTCGGCGTTTTCCGGATGTGACCCGGCGATGACTTTCGGATCTGTACTGGTCGCCAACCGGGGCGAGATCGCCGTCCGGGTGCTGCGCTCGGCCCGGGACGCGGGCCTGCGCACGGTCGCGGTCTACTCCGACGCCGACCTCGGGGCCCCGCACGTGCGGGCGGCCGACACCGCCGTGCGCCTCGGCCCGGCCCCGGCGGCCGAGTCCTACCTGTCGATCCCGGCGCTGATCGACGCCGCCCGGCGGACCGGCGCCGAGGCGGTGCACCCGGGCTACGGGTTCCTGTCCGAACGGGCCGCCTTCGCCCGGGCCTGCCAGGAGGCGGGGCTGGTGTTCGTCGGGCCGCCGGCCGGCGTCATCGAGGTGATGGGGCGTAAGGACCGGGCCCGGCGGATCGCGGTCGAGGCGGACGTCCCGGTGGTGCCCGCGATCGAAGAGGACGGCGACGAGGGCGAGGCGGGCGGGAGTGACGCCGAGGCGGGCGACGCCGGGCTGGCCCGCCGGGCCATCGCCGAGGTCGGCTTCCCGCTGCTGGTCAAGGCGGCGGCCGGGGGTGGCGGCAAGGGCATGCGGATCGTGCGCGAGGCGGCGGCGCTGCCGGAGGCGCTGGCCGCGGCCCGGCGCGAGGCCCGTTCGGCCTTCGGCGACGGCACCCTGCTGCTGGAGCGTTACGTCGAGCACGGCCGCCACGTCGAGGTGCAGGTGCTGGCCGACCAGCACGGCCACGTGGTGCACCTGTTCGAGCGGGACTGCTCGGTCCAGCGCCGGCACCAGAAGGTGCTGGAGGAGGCGCCCGCGCCGACGATCTCGGCGGCGGTGCGCGAGCGGCTGACCTCGGCCGCGGTGCGGCTGGCGCGGGCGGTGGGCTACGTCAACGCGGGCACGGTGGAGTTCCTGGTCTCCGGCGAGGAGGTGTACTTCCTGGAGATGAACACCCGGCTGCAGGTCGAGCACCCGGTCACCGAGCTGATCACCGGCCGCGACCTGGTGGCGCTGCAGTTCCAGGTGGCGCAGGGCGAGCCGCTGCCGTTCGGCCAGGAGGACCTGGTGACGTCGGGCCACGCGATCGAGGCCCGGGTGTACGCCGAAGATCCTGGCCAGGGGTTCCTGCCCCAGGCGGGCACGGCCACGGTCGTCCGCTGGCCGGCCCGGGCCCGGGTGGACGCCGCCCTGGAGCCGGGCAGCGAGGTCGGGACCTGGTACGACCCGATGCTGGCGAAAATCATCGTGCACGGATCGACCCGGGAAGCGGCCCGCACCGCGCTGGTGGCGGCGCTCGACGACACTGCCATCGGCGGCCTGACCACCAACGTCGGCTTCCTGCGGCGGCTGGCCGACTCCCCCGTGTACCGGGACGCCGCGATCGACACGGCCTGGCTGGACCGGAATCCGGGGTCGTTCCCGCCGGACGGCGGCGAAGTGGCCCGGGTGGCGGCGGCCTGGCTGGTGGCCGCCGGAGTGGTGGCCGCAGATGCACGGGATCCGTTCGGCGGCGGGGACGGCTGGCGGCTGTCCGGGCCGGCCGCGCCCGTACTGGCCGAGCTGCGTGACGGCGAGTCCGCCTACGACCTGCGAGTGGACGTGGCCGGGAACACCGTGTCCGAGGGTGACCGGACCTGGCGAGTCCGCCCGGTCGGGGAGCCCGCTGGGGCCGGGTACGGACGGCAGCGGCTCGAGGTCGATGGGACCCTTTACGTTTTCGAGGCCGAGGCCGGCGCCCGTGAGGTCACCATGGGCTATCAGGGGCAGGCCTACGTCTTCGCCCGGCCGGGCGGGCCGGGCGCCCGGGGTGACGCCACCTCCGCCTCCGACGGGCTGGTCACCGCGCCAATGCCCGGCACCGTGCTGGCCGTGCGGGTGAGCGCAGGTCAGGACGTCGCCGCCGGGGAGATCCTCGGCGTGCTGGAGGCCATGAAGATGGAGCTGTCGCTCACCGCCCCCCACGACGGCACGGTGGCCGAGGTCGGCGCCAAGGCCGGCGACCGGGTGGCGCTCGGCCAGCAGATATTCGTTGTACGCGGCCCGGAACAGGAGTGACCATGGACCACCGTCTCGACCCCGAGCACGAGGAACTGCGCAAGACCGTCGAGCAGTTCGCCCGGGAATCCGTCGCGCCCGTCATCGGGGACTACTACGAGCGGGACGCGTTCCCGTACGACATCGTGGCCAGCATGGGGCGGATGGGCCTGTTCGGGCTGCCGTTCCCGGAGGAGTACGGCGGCATGGGCGGTGACTACCTGGCGCTGGCGCTGGCCCTGGAGGAGCTGGCCCGGGTCGACTCCTCCGTCGCGATCACGCTGGAGGCGGGGGTCGGCCTGGGCATGATGCCGATCTTCCGGTTCGGGTCCGACGCGCAGAAGCAGCAGTGGCTGCCGCGGCTGTGCGCGGGCGAGATCCTCGGTGCGTTCGGGCTCACCGAGCCGGGCAGCGGCTCGGACGCCGGGGCGCTGCGGACCACCGCCCGGCTGGACGGCGGCGAGTGGGTCATCAACGGCACCAAGGCGTTCATCACCAACTCCGGCACCGACATCACCGGGCTGGTCACGGTGACCGCGGTGACCGGCGAGCGGGACGACGGCCGCAAGGAGATCTCGGCCATCATCGTGCCGGCCGGGACGCCGGGCTTCACCGCGTCGAAGAGGTACTCCAAGGTCGGCTGGAACGCCTCCGACACCCGCGAGCTGTCGTTCACCGACTGCCGGGTGCCCGAGGCCAACCTGCTGGGCGAGCGCGGGCGCGGCTTCGCCCAGTTCATGCAGACGCTGGACGAGGGCCGGATCGCGATCGCCGCGCTGGCGACCGGGCTGGCTCAGGGGTGCGTGGACGAGTGCCTGCGGTACGTGCGGGAGCGGGTGGCGTTCGGCCGGCCGATCGGGGAGTTCCAGGCCATCCAGTTCAAGATCGCCGACATGGAGGCCCGCACCCACACCGCCCGGCTGGCCTACTACCACGCGGCCGCCAAGCTGGTCGCAGGCGAGCCGGTCAAGAAGGACGCGGCCATCGCCAAGCTGGTCTCGTCCAACGCGGCCATGGACAACGCCCGCGACGCGACCCAGATCTTCGGCGGCTACGGCTTCATGAACGAGTTCCCGGTCGGCCGGTTCTACCGGGACGCCAAGATCCTGGAGATCGGCGAGGGCACCAGCGAGGTCCAGCGCATGCTGATCGCCCGCGAGCTCGGGGTCGGGGCCGGCGCCGGGCAGTAAGTGGTTAGCGTGGGCAGGTGACCGCGGCTAGCGTGGGCGGGTGACCACGACACCGTTCCGGTTCGCCGCCCAGGCGGCTCCCGCCGACGGCCCGCAGTGGCTGGCGCTGGCCCGGCAGGCCGAGGACCTGGGGTATTCGTCGCTGCTGATGCCCGACGGACTTCAGTTGCCGTCGTCGATGCCCGCGCTGGCGATGGCGGCCGGCGCGACGACGACGCTGCGGGTCGGGAACTGGGTGCTGGCCTCCCCACTGCGGGTGCCCCGGCTGGCGGCCTGGGACGCGCACACGCTGTCGCTGTTGTCCGGCGGCCGCTTCGAGCTCGGCATCGGTGCCGGCCTGCCCGCCATGGTCACCGACGCCGCCGCGCTGTACGGGCCGCCGGAGCTGACCGGCGCGCAGCGGCTGGCCCGGATCGAGCAGACCATCGACGAACTGCGGGCGCTGGACGGCGACGCGCACACCCCGGTACTGATCGCCGCGGGCGGCCCGAAGGCGCGGGCGCTGGCGGCGGCCCGGGCCGACATCGTCACCGTGCCGGCCGGCCCGCTGGCCACCCGCGAGACAATCGCCGACCTGGTGGCCGGGGTGCGGGCGGCCGCCGGTGACCGGGGCGCCGCGCTCGAGTTCGCAGCGCCGATCTTCGTCGTCGGGGACGAGGCGCCGCCGTGGGTGCAGTCGTTCACCGGGGCCGACATGGACACCCTGATCGCCCACGATTCGCTGATGGTCCTGCGCGGCGGCCCGGCCGCGATGGCCGAGGAACTGCAGCGCCGCCGCGAGACCCTGGGCATCTCCTATTTCAGTGTCAACGCCACCTTCGTCGAGGAGTTCGCCCCGGTGGTGGAGCAGCTGGCCGGTCGCTGAGCGCCCGACCCGAGCGGCCCGGCTTGGGGACCGGGCCGCCCGGGCGTGGTCAGTAGCCTGAGCCGGCCTGGTCGGAGACCCGGCCGCGGGCCTGCTGGGCGTGGTCGGTCACGTCCGAGGTCTGGGACTGGGCTTCGTCGCGGACCGTCGACGCGGCGTCGGTGGCCGTCTCCTTGACCGACTGGGCACGCTGCTGGGCGGAATCCCGCAACTCCTGCACAGCCTCCTGGCCCGCCTGCTTGACCTGGTCGGCCACTGGACGGCCCTTTTCCGCCGCCAGGTCCTTGACCTGCGACGCCACCTGCTGTTCGGGCTCGGTGGCGGGCAGCAGCGACGACAGCAGCCAGCCCGCGCCGAACGCGATCAGGCCGGCCGCCAGCGGGTTGCCGCGGGTGCGCTGACGTGCCAGGCCCGGAGCGGAAGTGGCCGCGTCGGCGGCTGACGAGGCCTTGTCCGCCACCACGTCCCTGGCGGAGGAGACCGAGTCCCGGGCGGAGGAAGTGGTCGAGCTGACCGTCCCGCTCAGGTTCGAGGTGTGTTCTGAGGTACCACCCATGATCATGTCCTTGAAGTTGGTCACCGCCGAGCGGGTCTGCTGGACGCGTCGTTCCACGATCCGCGGTGGGCTGACCTTGTCGGTCAGCGCGTCGACGTCGGCGCTCAGGTTCTGCTGGGTCTGTTCGATGTTGCCGCGGATCTGATCGGGGTCACTGGTCATGGTCAGTTCCTCGCCGCTCCCTTGATCGTGGCCGGAATTTCCTTGACCGTCTCGACGGTCTGCTCCGGCTTGGGGTTGACCTGCTTGAGCCGGGCCCGGCCGGCCGCGAACAGCACGGCCGCGATCACGGCCCAGATGCCGGTGACGATGAGTGCGGCCCAGCCCTGATCCATCAGGTTGGCCAGCCCCCACCAGGCGGCGATGGAGGCGAACAGCAGCACCATGTAGCCGGCGAAGCCGGCTCCGCCCAGCATCCCGGCGCCCTTGGCGGTCTTGGTGACTTCCTGCTTGACCTCGGCCTTGGCCAGTTCGAGCTCCTGGCGCATGAGCGTGGACAGGTCCTGCGCGACGTGGCCGACCAGCTCACCGACCGAGGCGTTGCTGATATCCGGGCTGGTCGCGCCAGTGACGATGGTCGGTTCGGGTCCCGGTTGGGTCATCGTTATCTCGGCTCCTGGAAGCGCGGAGCCGTTCCGGGCTCGGGCGGGTACACCGGATCAACCGGGGTCACCGGGTCGGATTGGTAGATCGGGTCGGCGGGATAGGCGGGCGTGCCGCTTCCCGTGGTGGCTGCCCCGTATCCCGGCTCGGCCGGGTAAGCGGGAACGGTGGGGTCGATCGGCTCGGTGCCAGGCCCGTAACCCGGTGTGGCCGGATAGGTCTCGGTCGGGTAGGCCGTCCCGGGCGCTCCACCCACCGTGCTCGCCGCGGGCAGACCAGCGGCGGCGTTACCGCGGTCGCCGTACGATCCGGTGTCCTGCTGGCCGTTCCCCTGGTCTTTGAGACCGCGGGTCAGCCGGCCGGCGGCCAGCCCGGCCACCGCGGCACCGATCAGGAATACGCCCGGGCGACGGCGGGCGAAGTGACGCACCTCGTCCAGCAGGTCGGCGGGTTCGCGCTCCTCGAGCCAGGACGCCGCGCCGTGGACGCGGCCGGCCGCCTGGCGGGCAAACTCGGTGGCTACGCCGGACTGGCCACCGTTGGAGGCCATCTGATCGAGCTCCTCAGCGACGGTATGCAGTTGCTGGGCTGCCCGCTGCTGCTGGACAACCGCCTGGTCGCGTGCCTGCCCCTGCGCCTCCCCAAGCAGGTCACGGGCTTGCCGGCCGGTCTCCGCGGCGACCTGCCGCGCCTGGTCGGTAGCGGTCTGGGCGACCTGGCCGCCGGCCTCGCGGGCGTGCTGGCCGACACCCCCCGCCTCGTCGCGAGCGACGTCAATGGTAGACGGCTCGGCCGCCGGTTCTCCGCTTTGCGGGGCGTAGGGCCCCGAAGATTGGGACATTCCCGCACCTTCCCCTGCTTATTGGTGGCAACTTGCTTGTGCCGGGCGGGGCTACCCCAAGCAAGGTGATGCAACCAGCCCAGCTTCCGGAGTCACGCGGAAGGGGCGGTGAGAGGTCGCGGGGCTGGCCTGCCTAGGCTGAGGGCCGTGACAAACTCCGAAGTCAGGCCCGTTCGCGTTGCCGTGCAGATCCAGCCGCAGCACGCCGACTACAAGAGGATTCGCGCGGCGGTTGCCGAAGCTGAGGACCTGGGCGCCGACATCGTCTTCAACTGGGACCATTTCTTCCCGCTGACCGGCGATCTGGACGGGAAGAACTTCGAATGCTGGACGATGCTGGGGGCCTGGGCGGAGTCGACCTCGCGGGCCGAGATCGGCGCGCTGGTGTCGTGCAACAGCTACCGGAACCCGGAGTTGCTGGCCGACATGGCCCGCACGGTCGACCACATCAGTGACGGGCGGCTCATCCTCAGCATCGGTTCGGGCTGGAACCAGAAGGACTACGACGAGTACGGCTACGAGTTCGGGACCGCCGGTGGCCGCCTCGACGACCTGGCGGCGGCGCTGCCGCGGATCGTGGCCCGGCTGGGCCGGCTCAACCCGGCTCCCACCCGCAAGATCCCGCTGCTCATCGGGGGTGCGGGCGAGAAGAAAACGCTGCGGCTGGTGGCCCGTTACGCCGACATCTGGCACACGTTCGGCGACCCTGACGTGATCGAGCGGAAGAGCGCCATCCTGCGGCAGCACTGCGCCGACGTGGGCCGGGACCCGGCCGAGATCGAGTTCTGCGTGGGCACCAGCCGGCACCCGGACGAGGTGGGCGCGGACCTGCGGGCGCTCGGCGTCTCGCTGTTCACGGTCGAGTCGAGCGGTCCCGAGTACGACCTGTCCGGCCTGCGGGCCTGGATCGCCTGGCGGGACGCCCAGAACTCCTGAGCCGGCCGAGCCCGCAGCTCACGCGGGACGCGCGGCACGTAAGGCGTTTTCAGGTTTTTCCAGAAGCGGCCGGTCGGCGGGGAGCGGGACAGCAGCCTGCCGGTGCGGAGTCCCGGTCCTGACGGCCCGTCCCCTCCGGGAGGAGGATCATCTGTGACCCAGCTGAGCGCGTTGTTCATCGGCGGAAACGGCATCATCAGCTCGGCCTGCAGCCGGCTGGCCGTTGAGCGGGGGATCGACCTGACGCTGCTCAACCGGGACGGGCCGCCGGGCCGTCAGGAGTCGGTGGTGGAGGTCAGCTCGGGCTGGCCGCGGCCGAGGAAGAAGATGCCGGGGAAGCCGGACGTCTGGAAGCCGGCGTTCGGGTTGCTGGTCAGCCGGGAGTGCTCGATCCGCAGCGTGCCGGTGCGGTCGTTGCTGACGTAGAACACCGCGCCGCCGCCCTCGCGGGCGCTGTTGCCGGAGATGACGGAGCCGTCGATCGTCGTGGTGTAGGTGTCCCCGTCGTTGTAGATCGCGCCGCCGCTGCCGCCGCCGGGGGTGCCGGCCTTGGCCGGGTTGGCGCCGTCACCGATGGCCTGGTTGCCGGTCATGATGTCGTTCAGCACCGTCCAGGAGACGCCGATGCTGCTGAGCGCGCCGCCGTTGGAGCACACCCCGCCGGTGAACGTGCTGCCGACGACGTAGACCGGCTGGTTCTGGTACTGGCTGAGCGCCCGGATCGCCGCCCCGCCCAGGTCCGGGCCGCTGGAGTCGCAGCGGTTGCCGGTGAACCGTGAGTTGATCACGGTGAGCTGGCCGCCGCGGTCGAAGATCGCTCCCCCGCCGCCGCCGTCGTAGGTCTGGCCGGTCGAGTTCCCGTCGGCGAACGTCAGGTTCTGCACGATCAGGTGCGGGGTGGCCTGGTCCTGGCAGTGGGAGGTCGCCCAGGCCTGCGCCGGATCGCAGGTGTCCTGGTAGAGGATGCGGCGGGCGCCGCCGCCGCTCAGCGTGACCTTGCCCCGGCCGTCGAGGACGACCTCGGTGCTGGTGTTGCGCACCGCGGCGGTGGCCTGCATGTCGATCGTGACCGGCTTGGATCCGCAGGAAAAGGTGATCACTCCCCCGGCCGCGACCGCCGCTACGACGGCTTGCGAGGTGCAGCTGGACGGGGTGCCGTTCCCGATGACGTGGTCGGGATGGGCGGTGCTGACCGGCTGGCCCGCGGACGGGACCGGGGCGATGCCGGTGCCGTAGGTGGGCAGGGTTTGCGAGATGCTGTTGTGGCTGGTGGGCTCGGTGGTGGCGTCTGCGCCTGCGCCGGGGGCGCGGGCGATGCGGGCCTGGCCGACGGTTTGCGGGTTTTGGGCGTCCTGGGAGGGAGCGCCGGACGATGGGGCTGGGCCTGCGGCGGTCCCGGCGGCGTGGGGGGCGGCTGGGCCGGAGGTGGCGCAGGCGGTCACCGCGCACACCGAGATCAGGGTCAGGGCGAGAGCCGTAGCCGTCCTTCTGGGCCGCACGGTGTCCGACAATAGCGAGACAGGGCCTGAACTGGGCGGTTTTGCGGGTGGTGGCCTAGTAGGGGCCCATGCCCGGGTTTCGCAGGTGGATGCGGGCCATGGTCTGGCTGGCGAGGATGGCGCGCAGCTCGCTGGTCTCGCCGTCCGGGTAGCGGTCGAAGATCGCTTCCAGGTCGCGGCGCTGGGCCGGGGAGGAGTAGGCGCTCAGCTCGCGGCGCAGCCGGGCTTGGCGGGCCCGGCGTTCATGGGACTCGCCGGGCAGGAACGGCGCGTAGAACAGGGCCATCAGCCCCGGCAGGAGCAAGACGTCGCCCGCCAGGCTGCCCCGCAGCACCAGGCCGGGGACGGTGAGCGCGGCGCCGATCACGGCGGTGCGCCAGCGCGGGTTACCGGCCAGCCGGACCAGGCCGAGCAGGACCAGCAGCAGGCTGGTGCGAAGGGCCCGGCGCAGCGCTCTCCGGGCCGGCTGGACGGATCCGTTGGGCGCCACCAGGATCCCTGCCTCCGCTGAGGAGCGCCATCCCACGCGGCTTCGGCGTCGTTTCATCGCAGCCTCCGGCGACCATGCCCGCACTCTGCGCCCGCACTTGCGTGAATTCATCGTACGCCGCGCGCGGCGGTTTGACCGGAGCGTGACGTCACGGGATGTTTGGACGCTGATCAGTTCAATAGGAGATGCCAGGATGACCGCGATGGTCAGGAGGGGCACATAGTGACAGGAGAGGTGCTTGAGGCGGGCCACGCGGTGCAGGTGGCCGAACGGCTCGAGCAGGACAACCCCGACTGGTTGGTCCTGTACGGCTCGTACACCCGCGAGTTCGTGGCGTTCCCGGTGTACCCGGACGCCCCGGACAACTGCTACTGCAGCGCCAAGGACCCGGCCGCGCTGGACGGCCACATCCGGGAGACCGAACGGCGGACCGGGCACGTCAGGTTAATGCCGGACCGGGGCCGGGCGGCCCGGGGCCAGGCGGGCCGGGCCCAGGCGGGCCGGCGGCACCTGCGGGTGGTGACGCTGGCCGACGCCCCCGACCGGGGCTGAGGCCCAGGGCGTAGGGTGCCGGTGTGGTGGACGGTGCGGTGCGGCGCTTTCGGGGACGGGACGGACTGGAGCTGGCCTACCGGGAGGTGGGGTCCGGCCGGACGCTGATCCTCCTGCACGGGTTCACCGTGTCGGCCAAGGCCGCCTGGCTGGACACCGGGATCGCGGGGCGGATCGCCGCGCACGGTTACCGCGTCGTGCTGCCGGACCTGCGGGCGCACGGCGACAGCGCCAAGCCGCACGACGCCGCCTCCTACCCGCTGGACGTGCTGGTCGACGACGGGTTCGCGCTGATCGATGCGCTCGGGGTGACCGACTACGACCTGGCCGGGTACTCGCTCGGCGGACGGACGGTGGCCCAGCTGCTGGCCCGGGGGGCGACGCCCGGCCGGGCGGTGGTGGCCGGGCAGGGCCTGGAGGCGATCCTGCATACCGAGGGCCGGGGCGGACGGCTCCGGCACATCCTGACCAACTTCGGGACGTTCCCGCCCGGTTCGCCGGAGCAGGTCATGGAGGCCTGGATCATGACCAGCGGCGGTGACCCGGCCGCGCTGGTCCGGGTGCTGGACACGTTCGTGGACACGCCCCGGGAGGCGCTGGCCGCGGTCACCGTGCCGACGCTGGTGCTGACCGGCGCGGCCGACGGCCACAACGAGACCGCCGCCGAGCTGGCCAGCACGCTGCCGCGGGGCCGGTACCAGGAGCTGCCGGGTGACCACTTCACGGCGGTCGGCTCGCCGGAGTTCACGGCCGCGGTCATCGAGTTTCTGACCGCCGAGGAGCCTGCCTCGGGAGAGGCTGCCCCGGGAGAGCCTGGCCCGGGAGAGCCTGCCGCGCGGGAGGGCTGAGCGGGTCGCGTCGTTACAATCGGGGCGTGCCTGCCGACGCCAAGACCTCACCGCCCCGCCGGCCGGGGCGGGGACGTCCGGCCCAGCTGAGCCGGGAGCAGATCGTCGCGGCCGCGCTCGAATCGAACGTGGACACGCTCACCGTGCGCGACCTGGCCGCGCGGCTGGGGGTCTCACACGGCGCGCTCTACCGCTGGGTACCCGGGCAGGCCGAGCTGCTCGACCTGATCAGCGAGGTCATCGTCGACCGCATCCTGCCACCGGACGAGCCGAGCCCAGATGACTGGCAGTCGTGGCTGCGGCGGCTGGCCTGGTCCATGCGCGACCAGTTCCTGGCCGTGCCCGGGTTCGCCACCCGGACCGCGCGGCCGCACCGGCACGGCGCCAACTCGTTCGCCCGGCTGCGGGACGGGGTGATCAGGGCGTTCACCGCCGCGGGAGCGAGCCCCGAGCTGGCCGAGCAGAGCTGGTACATCTTCGGCACGTCGGTGGTGAGCTGGCTCGCGGCCATGGAGAACCCGCTGGAGCTGGGCGACGCCGAACCACGGTTCGACCTGTTCCTCGACGCGCTGCTGCGCGGCCTGCCGGCCCGTGAGCCCGCTACGCCCCGGCCGTCCGGGGCGAGCTGACGGAGGGCGGCTAGTCAGTCGCTGGGCTGCTCGACCAGCTGGGCCAGGTAGAGCTGCTCGCCCAGGGTCTCGACCAGCTGGAGCTGCGTCTCCAGGTAGTCGATGTGTCCCTCCTCGTCGGCCAGGATGGCCTCGAAGAGCTTGGCGCTGGTGATGTCGGAGACGCTGCGCATGTACTCGATGCCGCGGCGCAGGCGGTCGACCGCCTCGACCTCGACGGCCATGTCCGACTCGAGCATCTGGGTGATCGTCTGGCCGATACGCAGCGGGAACAGCCGCTGGTAGTTGGGCAGGCCGTCCAGGAACAAGATGCGGTCGGTGAGCACCTCGGCGTGCCGCATCTCATCGATGGACTCCGCCCGGGTGTGCCGGGCCAGCTTCAGCCAGCCGAAGTTCTCCTGCATCTTGGCGTGCAGGAAGTACTGGTTGATGGCCGTGAGCTCCGCACTGAGCTGCTCGTTCAGGAACTCGATAACCCGCGTGTCACCTTGCATTCATCCACCCTAGTGAATAGGCCTGACCGACGCCGGACAATGACACACGGTAGCGATCAGCGTCGGGCGGCCCTGAGGTCAGGCGACGGTCAGGCGACGGTCAGGCGACGCGGAGGGCGGCCAGCGGGCAGCGGGCCTCGATCAGGCCCTCGAGGCGCTCGTGGCAGGTGCCGCAGCCGGTGCCGGCGGACGTCGCGTCCGAGACCGCATCCACCGTGTCCGCTCCGTCGTCGATCGCGGCGTTGACTTCATCCACGCTGACGGCGCAGCAGATGCATGCGAACACGTTGGGGGCCCAGTCCTCTCCGCTCCGGCTCCGCGCGGCACTCCCTCGGCGGGCGAAGCTATGGTTAGGCTAACCTAACTCTCCTCGGAACGAAAGGGCTGAGCCGAGATAAGGCGGCCGGGCGGCCGGGGCTGGTTGCCGGGCAGGCGGGCTAGTCGCCGGGCTGGACGCGGCGCCAGCGGGCCTCGCAGCAGGAGAAGGCCCCGAACATGATCAGGCCGGTCGCCACGATGAGCAGCAGCCAGGGACCGAGCGGGGTCCGGGCCAGCGCCCGCAGGGCCGAGTCGATCCCCTTGGCCTGCTGGGGCCGGGCGTCGACGGCGGCGATGATCAGGAAGACCCCGGCGATGACGAAGACCGCGCCGCGCGCGATACCGCCCACCCGGCCCAGCCAGCCCACGACCGTCTGCGCGTGCGGGCCCATCTGGCTGGTGTCCAGCTTCTTGAAGAACAGCTTGTGCCAGGCCGAAAAGGCCATGACCAGGCCGGCAATGGCCAGCACCACCCCAGCCGCCACCACCGCGACCCGGCCGCCTGGATGGCTCATGGCGGTCGCGGTCAGGTCGACCGATTGCTGGTCGCTGGACTTCGGGCCGCCCACGCCGAGCGCGTACTTGAGCACCCCGAAGGCGATGAAGCCGTAGATCAGCGCCTTGACCAGCGACGACAGCCGGGCGGTGGCCTTGCCGCCGTCGGGGTCGGCGGCGCCGAAGATCGCCTCGGACAGCCGCCACAGGCACATCCCGGCGAAGCCCATGACCAGCAGCCACAGCGCGATCTCGCCGGCCGGGTTGCGGCCGAGCGTGCGCAGGGCACCGGCCTGGTCCGCCTCATGCCCCGCGTGCCCGAACGCCACCTGGATCGCGATCCAGCCGATGATCACGTACAGCACACCGCGGGCGGCCAGACCGGCCCGGGCCAGGAACCGCAGTGCCGGGCTGTTCGCCGCCTTGCGGCTGGCGGGCCCGGCCTTCTCCTTGGTCTTGGCCTTGGCCTTGCGACCGTTACGGCGTGCGGCGGACGTAGTCATGGGCCCCGGGTGCCCTGGGAGAACAAAGGTAAACAAGCCTGGGTGTCACGACCAGCGGGCAGCGTCTCGGCCGGGCGAACGCTATGCGCTCGTTGGCGCCTTTGAGCCGGCTATGGCGCGCTCAAAGGCGCCTGTAAGTCTGTGGGTGGTGGTTCTGGCTGCGTGGGTGGCTGGGGCCGGCCAGGTTGGGTGTCTGGCTGTGCCCGGTGACTCTAAAGGCGCCCGGCCGCTGCGGCGCTGATCGCGGTGTGCCTTGGCGTTGATGTGTCCCTGGTGTGGCCGGCGCCGGCCTGGCCACCCTTTCGCTGGCCTGATCAGGAGCCTGCCCGTCCCCTGTGAGCGCAGGGAATGTGGCCCGTTACAGGTGTGCCGCGGGAGTTCTCACCCAGGCCGGTGCCGCCATCGTTCAGGATCGCACCCCTGGGAGGACTTCGTGAACGCTGCCGCCATGGCGGGTCTGGTGATCGGGATCGACACGCATCTGGACACCCACACCGCGGCCATCTGTGACAGCGGGGGCCGGCTGCTGGCTGAACTCCAGGTCCCCGCGACCACAGCGGGGTATGAGCAGCTGCTGGGCTGGGCCCGCGGCCAGGCCGCCGGCGCGCCGCTGATCTGGGCGATCGAAGGGGCGGGCCACTACGGGCTGAACCTGGCCCGGCATCTGGCCGCCGCGGGCCAGCAGGTCACTGAGATCAGCCATATCGTGCACGCCGGCAAGCGGCGGGCCGGGAAGACCGACGCGATCGACGCGCTGCGCGCTGCCCGCGAGCTGCTGGCGTGTGAGCACCCGGCCACCCCGCGGGCCGATGGGGACCGGGAGGCGCTGCGGCTGCTGATGGCTGACCGCGATCACGCCGTCGGCGCCTGCCGGTCCGCCCGCGCGCTGCTCGCCGCGGTACTGGTCACCATGCCGGGCCCGCTGCGCACCCCACTGCGGGCGCTGCCCTCACGGGCCCGGGCCCGCGCCTGCGCGGCGCTGGCCTGCCCGCCCGGCGCGGACCGGCTGACCGCCATCCAGCACCAGATGCTGGCCCGCCTCGGCCAGCGCATCGAGCGCCTGGCCGAAGAAGCCGCCGCCCTTGAAGCCCAGATCACCGGGATCGTCGAGGACCTGGCCCCCGGCCTGGTCACCGCCGAGCCCGGCCTGGGGCACCTGACCGCCGCCCAGATCCTGCTGTCCTGGTCCCACCCCGGCCGGATTCGTTCCGAGGCCGCCTTCGCCATGCTCGCCGGCACCGCCCCCATCCCCGCCTCCTCCGGCCGCACCACCCGGCACCGCCTCAACCGGGGCGGGGACCGGCAGCTCAACCGCGCCCTGCACACCGTCATCACCACCCGCGCCCGCTGCCACCAGCCCACCCGCACCTACCTGACCCGCCGGCAAGCCGAGGGCCTCACCAGACGCGAAGCCATCCGCTGCCTCAAGCGCTACCTCGCCCGCCACCTGTTCCGCGAACTCAACCGGCTTGACACAACATAGGAGCGTCAACGAGCCGGCGGTGATCCGGCGGGCCTGAGACCCCTGGGGGCCGTGTGACTGGAGGCGCGGTGGTGAGGCTGGGTGAGGCTGTGGAGGGCCGGGGTGGGCCGGTCAGGGAACCGGGGTGGGGCCAGTCAGGGAGCCGGGGTGGGGTCGGTGAGGTGGCCGGGGTAGAAGGTGCGGGCGGTGTTGATGAGGTCGTCGAGGTTGGGCCACCAGGGGCCGTGGCCGAGTGAGCCCAGGGCCTGGAGCACGCCGACGGCCTGCTCGGCGGGCTCGGTGGCGGGGACGAACGCCACCCGGTGGGGGCGGGCGGCGCGCAGGGGGCCCAGGTGGAAATTCTGCTCCAGCTGGCCCGCCGGCTCGGCGGCGTCGGGGTCGGGAGCGGCTTGGACCACGGCGCTGGCGGTGACCAGGTAGTAGTCGGGCAGCTCGAACTGGCCGGCTCGCCAGGCGGCGAGCGCGGCCGCCGCCTCCTGCTCGAACCGGCCCGGGCCCTGCGGCCGGGCCAGGTCCCACATGCCCTGCCAGCCCTCGGCCACCGCGGCCAGCGGGTCGGCCGTGACCAGCGCGTAGGGCGAGGTGGCGGTGGCCGCCCGGCGCAGGGCCCCGGTCGCCGCGGCCAGGCGCTGGGCGCCGTCGGTGCCGTCGGAACCGCCGGCGTCATCGGGGCGAATCAGCGTCACGTTCATCGACCGGCCGAGGGTGCCGAGCACCTCGGCGGGCACCGGGCCGGCCAGGACGATCACCGTGCACGAGTTGCGTCGCATCGGCTCGATCGTAGCCCCGGCTAAGCTGCCCTTTTACATGTCCCGGGAGGGTGATGTGACCGCGACGCAGGACCACGCATCGCTGATCGTGCAGGGTAAGGACCGGCCGGGAATCGTGGCGGCGGTGACCGCGGTGCTGGCCGGGTTTGGGGCGAACATCGTCTCGCTCGACCAGTACTCCGACGATCCCCAGGGCGGCGCGTTCTTCCAGCGCAGCGTGTTCCGGCTGGACCACCTGGCGGCGGTGCTGCCGGCGGTGGAAAAGGAACTGAGCCGGGTACTGGCCGACGGGTTCGAGCTCGACTTCCGGCTGCGGGACCTGTCGGTGCCGCAGCGAGTCGCGATCTTCGCCTCCAAGGCCGACCACTGCCTGCTCGACCTGCTGTGGCGGCACCGCCGGGGGGAGATGCCGATCAACGTGGCCATGGTCATCTCTAACCACTCCGACAGCGCGAGCGAGGTCCGCGGCTTCGGGGTGCCGTTCTTCCACGTGCCGTCGTCGGGGCCGGACAAGTCAGCGGCCGAGGCTCAGCAGCTGCGGCTGCTGCAGGGCAACGTCGACTTCATCGTGCTGGCCCGCTACATGCAGATCCTGTCCGGCGACTTCATCGCCAGGGCGGCGGTGCCGATCATCAACATCCACCACTCGTTCCTGCCCTCGTTCATCGGGGCCGGCCCCTACACCCGAGCCAAGGAGCGCGGGGTCAAGCTGATCGGCGCCACCGCGCACTACGTCACCGAGAAGCTGGACGAGGGCCCGATCATCGAGCAGGACGTGGTCCGCGCCACCCACGCCGACACCGTCGCCGACCTGCAGCGGCGCGGCGCCGACGTGGAGCGCACGGTGCTGGCCCGGGCGGTGCGCTGGCACAGCGAGGACCGGGTGCTACGGCACGGCAACCACACGATCGTGTTCGCCTAGCCAGGGAACTAGCCGGGGAAGGGCCGGCGCGGGTACCGCATGGGGCGGACGCGCACGAACCCGGACCGGCCCGGGCCCGGTCCATCGGCCAGGACGCCTGCCGGCAGCGTGGTGGGGTCGACGCCGACCCCGAGCAGGGTGCGGCTGACCGACTGGGTGGAGTCGAGCAGGTCGTCCAGGGCCCGGGTCACGTGCGCGCCGGTCACCGCCGGGAGGGCGGGATCGTCCTGGAGCGCCTCCAGGACGCTGCGCCGGATCAGCTCCTTCAGGAACGAGGCGGTGGTGCCGTCGGTGCGCTCGACCGCCAGGCTGATGTCCTCCCCGGTCAGGTCGAGCGGCACCCGGCGGCCGTACAGCCGGAGCAGGCGCTCGCGGGCAGCGGCGTCCGGCAGCGCGATCTCGACCGCGACGTCGACCCGGCCCGGCCGGGCGGCCAGCGCGGGCTCCAGCAGGTCGGAGCGGTTGGTAGTGAGCAGGAAAAGCAGGTCCGCGTCGGGGGCGGCGCCGTCCATGGCGTCCAGCAGGTCGAACAGCACCGGGTTGGCGGCCGGGCCCATCGAGCGTTCCTCGGCCACCAGGTCCACGTCCTCCAGCACGACCACGGCGGGCAGCAGAGCGCGAGCCAGGTCGGTGACCGCACCGACCGCGACCAGGGCCCGGCCGGTGAGGACCAGCCGGGTGTAGCCGGTCATCTGGCCCAGCAGATACCGCGTGGTGTGGGTCTTGCCGGTGCCGGGCGGCCCGAACAGCAGCAGGCCCCGCTTGAGGTGCTGCCCCACCGCCAGCAGGGCCTCGCGGTGCCCGGCCACGCCGAGGGCGTGCCGTTCGATCCGCGTCAGCACCGCGCCGGGCAGGACCACATCGTCGCGGGCGAGCCCGGCCGGGCTGGCGAAGCTCAGCACGACCCCGCCCATCGGGTCCAGGCTGGCGTCGAGCAGATGGCCGCGGTACACGTTCAGCTCGGACCGCAGCTGGTCGAGCTCGGCCAGCAGGCCCTGAGCCAGCTCGAGCGGCAGGCCCGCCACCTCCATCTGCAGGCCCGGCTGGTGGTCGCTGGGGCCGCTGACCATCACCACGTACCGGCCGTGGGCGTCGGTGACCAGCAGCACGGCCAGCCGCAGGCAGCCCAGCGTCGAGTCCGGGCCGTTGGGCAGGTCGGCGAGCGCCGGCGCGGTCAGCCGGAGCGGCGGCAGCGCCTCCCCCGCCACCAGTTGCTGCAGCGACAGACCGCCGTAGTGCGGCGGCAACGCGATGCCGTGGACTTCGACCGTCCGGCCCGGCCGGGCCGACCAGGCGTTCAGCGCGGTCTGGAGGTTCACTTGCTCATAGCGGGGCAGGTCGCGGGTGACCACCGAATGCTCGGGTCCCTGCTCCCCGAGATGGTCCCGCACCAGGACCGACACCTCGTTGTCGGCCGCGTCGGGCCCGGAGTGGACCCAGTCGAGGAAGCGGCGGAAGGCGAGCGCGAACTCGCGCGCCTCGTCATCGGAAGCTTTTCCTTCGGCAGGCACAACCGGACCCCCGTCCGCTGGCGTTCGTCGTGATGACGCTCACACCCGTCCAGCCTAAGGGGCGCCCAGCAGTCGTATCGGGGCGATGGTGAGCCAGCGCCAGACAGCGGGACCTACCGGCCAACGGGCGGGAACAGCGGTCAGATGGTGTGCTCGGGAGGTGAGCCGGGTGGGGTGGTGTGGGCTGCGGGGCCGTTGAGGGCGGCGGGCAGGTCGAGGGTGAGCTGGGCTTGGCTGGTGCCGCGCAGGACGGTGAGCTGGAGGGGGCCGGGGCCGGCGTCGTGGGCGGCGGCGTAGAGGGACGCGATGGAGTCCAGCTGGTGCGGGCCGGCCGCGATGAGGACGTCGCCGGGGCGCAGGGTTGCGCGGGAGGCGGGTGAGCCGGACTCGACCGAGCGGACCAGGAGGCCAGGAACGGGCGGGAGGCCGACGGCGGTGCGCATGCTGATCGTCAGATGGGCGGGGGTCAGGACCAGGCCGACGCGCTTGGCGCCAGCGGGGGGTTGGGAGCCTTCGAACTCGACCAGCAGCTTGCGGAGCAGCCCGGTCAGCTGCTGGCGTTCTGGTGCGGACAGCGCGGCCAGCAGGCGGTCCTCGTTGGCCAGGTGGGCCGCGATGATGCGCTCGAAAAGGTCCCGGCCCGCCGGGGTCAGCGCAACCAGCGTGCTGCGCTTGGACGCGGGGTCCGGGCGGCGTTCGGCCAGGCCCTGACTGACCAGCCGGTCGATGCGGACGCTGACCGTTCCCGGGGTCAGGGCCAGCTCGGAGGCCAGCCGCTGCTGGGAAACACCCTCGGCGCCGCCGACCCGGGCCAGCGTGACCAGGCCGTTGAAGTCCGGCGTGGTCAGGCCGTGATCGCGGAACAGCGACTGGAGCCCGGTGTCGAGGTAGCCGCGCAGCTTGAGCAGCCGGGTGAGCACCGAGACGGATTCGAAGTCCAAGTCGGGCCGCCGCTGCGCCCAGGCGCCGATCAGGGCGTCGGTGGAGTCACGGGGGCTGCAGTCGCTCTCGCTGCCCGCTGGTTCGGTGGCGCTCATCACAGCTGACCTTATCTCTGGTCAGATCTCAAAGGATGGACTCATCTTAAGTTAAATTTCTTTGGATTCAAACATTGATGCTAATGTATGAGAAACGATCCTAGGGAGTGACCATGGCCGGACTGCTAGAAGAGAAGATTGCCCTGGTGACCGGGGGGTCGCGTGGCATCGGGCGGGCCGTCGCGGTGCGCCTGGCCCAGGATGGCTGCGCGATTGTGGCCTTCACCTACCACTCCGACGGTGACAGCGCCAAGAGCACGGCGGCGGCGATCGAGGCGGCCGGCGCGGCGGCTGTCCCGATCCAGGCTCAGCTGGAGGACGCGGACGCGCCGGGCGCGCTGTTCACCGCGCTGGACGCCGAGCTGACCAGCCGGACCGGCGGCACCGGGTTCGACATCCTGGTCAACAACGCCGGCACCGCTCCCCCGGCCACCTTGGCCGACGCCGACCCCGCCACGTTCGATCGGCTGATCGCGGTGAACACGCGAGCACCGTTCTTCATCACCCAGGCGGCGGCGAGCCGGCTGCGCGCGGGCGGCCGGGTGATCAACATTTCCTCGGTGTATTCGACGCAGCCGGACGCGCAGGCGCCGGTCTACTCGATGAGCAAGGCGGCGGTCGACGCGATGACCCAGGCCAGCGCGGCCGAGCTGGGCGAGCGCGGCATCACCGTGAACGCGGTCGCCCCGGGCTGGACGGCGACCGACGTCAACGCGGCCGCTCGCGCCAGCGCGGACCTGGTCGCGGCGGTGGCCCGGGACACGGTGGCCGGCCGGATGGCCGAGCCGACCGACGTGGCCGGCGTGGTGGCCCTGGTCGCCTCGCCCGACGCGGCCTGGCTGACCGGCCAGTACGTCATAGCCAGCGGACGGTTCCGGCACAGCTGACCCCGGCGGGCCGGGCCCCGTCTACATCCAGCTTCCACACGGCCGGCACGGGATCTGCGTGCTGGGCCGGTTTCCTGAACCTGTCGTCCTGATCCGTCGCTGGCAGGGGCGCGGATCAGGACGGCCAGGAAAACCTGGCCGATGATAGGAGGCTCATGCCCCACCTGCAGGTAACGCCGCTGGCCTGGGGTCTGACGATCGGGCTGATCGTGGCGCTGCTGGCGCTGGACCTGGTGCTCGGGGCGGTCCGGCCGCACCGGATCGGGTTCGCGGAGGCCGCCCGCTGGTCGGCGTTCTACATCGTGGTGGCGGTCGCGTTCGGGGCGGCGCTCGCGTTCTGGGCGGACCCCGGCTACAGCGCCCAGTTCTTTGCCGGTTACCTGGTCGAGAAGAGCCTGTCGGTCGACAACCTTTTCGTGTTCCTGATCATCATGACCACGTTCGCGGTACCCGCCCGCTACCAGCAGAAGGTGCTGTCGCTGGGCATCGTGCTGGCGCTGGCCATGCGGGTGCTGTTCATCCTGGCCGGGGCGGCCCTGCTGGACGCCTTCTCGTTCATGTTCCTGGTGTTCGGGCTGGTCCTGGTCTGGACCGCGATACAGCTGTACCGGAACCGGTACAGCGAACCGCAGGTCCGGGACAACCTGCTGGTCCGGCTGACGCGGCGGGCGCTGCCGGTGACGTCCGGCTTCGAGGACGGCCGGCTGCTCACGCGGGTGGACGGTCCCGGCTCCCGGAGTCGCCGGGCGGTCACGCCACTGTTCGTGGCGCTGGTGGCGATCGGCGGCAGCGACCTGCTGTTCGCCTTCGACTCGATCCCGGCGGTGTTCGGGGTCACCGGCGAGCCGTTCCTGGTGTTCGCGGCCAACGCGTTCGCGCTGCTCGGCCTGCGCGCGCTGTACTTCCTGGTCGCCGGGCTGCTCGACCGGCTGGTGCACCTGTCCACCGGGCTGGCCCTGATCCTGGCGTTCATCGGGGTCAAGCTCGCCCTGCACTGGGGCCACACCGTCAGCCCGGCGGTGCCGCAGATCCCGACCTGGCTGAGCCTGGCGGTGATCGTGGCGGTGCTGGCCGTCACCACCGTGACCAGCCTGCGGGCCGGCCGCCAGCCGGAGCACGACAGCCCGCGGCCGGCGGCCGAGGCGGAGGCACCGATTCCTGAACGGCAACCAGAAATCGCGCGCCGGGGCGGATAGCCGACCCGCCTGGCAGCTCGATGAGGCGTGATCACCAGGCTGGACGCGGGAAAGCATCGACCTGGGCCGGCGGCGTTTAGCACCGGTGGTGGGGGAAGTCGCCGAGGCACCACGCAGGACGCTAACTGGGAGGCAGCCATGGCAAGCGTGTTCGACGTCCTCGGCCGGGACCACGTAGAGGTCAAGCGGATGCTGGCTGAACTGGAGAAAGGACCGGCCGCCGGGTCCGGCGCTGACGCAGACGTGCTGGCGCTGCGCAAGAAGATGGTCCAGCAACTGGTCATCGAGGAGTCCAAGCACGAGGCGGTGGAGGAGATGTACTTCTGGCCCACGGTGCGGGACGTGCTGCCTGACGGCGACGAGCTGGCCGACACCGCAACCGGGCAGGAGCAGGATGCCAAGCACGTGCTGGACCGGCTGGACAAGCTGGACGCCGACGACCCGGAGTTCGAGCGGCTGATCGCCACGTTCGCGTCGGCCGGCCGGGAGCACATCGCCTACGAAGAGGAGCGGGTGTGGCCGCCGCTACGTGAGGCGCTCACTCCCGGGCAGGCGGACGAGCTCGGCGAGAAACTCGAAGCCGGGAAGAAGAGCGCACCGACCCGGCCGCACCCGCACACGCCGCCGTCGCCGGGCGTGCTCAAGGCGGCCGGGCCGGCCGTAGCCGCGGCCGACCGAGCCCGGGACGCCATGACCAAGCGCGACGAGTGACCAGCTGAAGAGCAGGTCTGAGCCGGGATCTGGGCCAGGCCGGGACCAGCGTGACCAGGCTGGCGACGGCGCTCGGGTCACCTGGCTGGATATTCACGCCCGGGCGGCCCTCCTGGCCGATCCCCGAATCCGGGGGTGGGCCGGGCCGCTCGCGGTCTCGCACACTGGGCGGGTGACGGGGGACGACGAAAGCGATTCCGTGCGGCCGGAGGGCCCTACCCTGGAGGACGTGCGCGAGCAATTGGCGGGACGCTGGGAGTGCCGGGCCATCACGGCGGGCTTCGTCGGCATTCCCAAGCTGGCGACCGGCACCCCGATACCACGCTACGGGCAGACGCCAGCCGAGCTGCTGGACAACATCCTCCGGTCCGAGCAGTCGTAACGGCGAGAACCGCTTACCCGGCAAGCCCCAGAGCCGGTCCGGCTGCGCTGGCTGTTCTGGGCCGCGGTGGCCTTCGCGCTGGGGTGGCTATGGGTGCTCGGCAACCTGTGAGCCCGGGCCGCCGGCTCTGACCGGGACGGGCCTTCCCGGCTCGTGGTGCGAGCGCGGCTTGGGGTGCCCGTGGGGTCTGAGGGGCATGTCGGGGTCGAAAAGCTATGCCACGGGCTACTTTTTAAATGTAAATATTTGATGGATTCTGATTATTGACGGCCGATCGGCCGGGGAGGATGCTTCCATGTAACCGCGTACATGAAGGAATGTGCGCAGGTTAGTGGAACGGAAGTGTTCAGTGATGGCGTCCTGGGGCGTTTTCGCTTGACTGGGCTGGTCAGACGAGTGCTGATCGTGGTCTCGGCGTTCGCGCTGGCCGCCACCGGCGTGCTCACCGCGACCGGCGCGGCCCAGGCGGCGGGCTCCGGGCCCTGTGACCTCTACTCCTCGGGCGGGACGCCGTGCGTGGCCGCCTACAGCACGGTGCGTGCCCTGTACTCGGGGTACGACGGACCGCTCTACCAGGTGCGGCGGGTCTCCGACGGCGGCACCACCAACGTCGGGCTGCTGGCGGTCGGCGGCTACGCCAACGCCACCGAGCAGGACACCTTCTGCGCCCACACCGCCTGCGTGATCACCGAGATCTTCGATCAGTCCGCCGAGGGCAACAACCTGACCATCGAGGGCGCGGGCGGGGCGGCCGGGGCCGACGTCGGCGCCAACGCGGCGGCGCTGCCGGTGACGGCGGGCGGCCACAAAGTCTACGGCGTGTACATCGCGGGCCAGACCGGCTACCGGGACAACAGCACCCACGGGATCGCGACGGCCGGCCAGCCCGAGGGCATGTACATGGTCGCCAGCGGGACGCACGTCAACTCCGGCTGCTGCTTCGACTTCGGCAACGCCGAGACCAACAGCGACGACAACGGCAACGGGCACATGGACGCGGTGAACCTGGGCACCGAGTGCTACTTCACGCCGTGCAGCGGCACCGGACCCTGGGTCGAGGCCGACATGGAGAACGGCCTTTTCTCCGGGGGCAACGGCCCGAACACCGCGAACGCCGGCAACGGCAGCAACTTCGTCACCGCGATGCTCAAGAACAACGGGCAGACGACCTACGCGCTCAAGGGCGGCAATGCCCAGTCGGGCGGCCTGTCGACCTGGTGGGAGGGCGCCCTGCCCAATACCGGCGGCTACACCCCGATGCACCAGGAGGGCGGGATCGTGCTCGGCACCGGCGGCGACAATAGCAACTGGTCGGTCGGCTCGTTCTTCGAGGGCGTGATGACCTCGGGCTACCCGAGCGACGCGACCGACAGCGCGGTCCAGGCCAGCATCACCGCGGCCGGGTACGCCGGCGCGTCCAATGGCTTGGCGGCGACCGCGGGCACGATCACCGCGGCCGGCGGCCAGTGCGTGGACGTGCTCGGCGACGACACCGGGACCGACGGAGCGCTGGTCGACCTGTGGGGCTGCCAGTCCGGCGCGGTCGACCAGCACTGGACCCACAACTCCGACGATTCGCTGTCCACACTGGGCCGCTGCCTGGACATCGACGGCGACGGCACCGCCCCCGGCACCAAGGTCGAGCTCTGGGACTGCAATGGCGTCGGCGGCCAGAAGTGGGTCCAGCAGGCGAACGGCTCGCTGCTCAACCCGCAGTCCGGGCTGTGCCTGGACGACCCCAGCGGCAACACCGCCAACGGCACCCAGTTGCAGATCTGGACCTGTAACAACGAGTCCCCGCAGCTGTTCTCGGTCAACGGCGGCGGGATGATCGGCGGACCCGGCGGCCAGTGCGTGGACGTGGCCGGTGATGACGTGGGGTCCGACGGCACCGTCGTCCAGCTTTGGGGCTGCCAGTCATACGCGGTCGACCAGCACTGGCGCCACAACTCCAACGGCTCGCTGGAGACGCTGGGCCGCTGCCTCGACATCGACGGTGACGGCACAGCGGTGGGAACCAAGGTCGAGTTGTGGGACTGCAACGGGGTTGGCGGGCAGGTGTGGCAGCAGCAATCGGATGGGGCCGTTGCTGAACCCGCAGTCGGGGTTGTGCCTGGACGACCCGAGCGGCAACACGGCCGACGGGACGCAGCTGCAGATCTACACCTGCAACGGGACGGCGGCGCAGGAGTTCGCGCTGAGTTGAGAGCTTGGGTCAGGCCGCGCCAGACACGGGTGGCCGGCCTGGCCCATCCCCTCCTGGCGGCGTGAGCCCACGCGCCCTCCCCCGGCGGCCCTCACGTCAGGACACCCGGCCAAAATTACCTTCCGCCACCGGAGTCCCAGCAGTCCCAGGCGTCGCGAGTCCTTACCGGCGCGATGCCGCATTCACACCGGCTAGTACCGGGGCGATGCCGCATTTGCACCGGTTGGGCCCGGGCACACCCCGCGCACGAGTGGCCGGGCTGGCCCATCCCGGAGCCCGATGTGCCCCCGCCGGAGGCACAAGCCGCGAGCCTTCCGTGACCCGAGGGTCGTGTGGGTCGGGCGCAGGTGCTGAGGGGTCGGGCCGTGAGGATCAGGGGGAGCCCAGGGTGTCTCGGAGGTAGGAGCGGGAGACTTTCAGGCCCTCGTTCGGGGGTGCGGTGGTGCTCCTGGGCCTCAGCCGTGGCATGGCCGACGGAGCGGGCGCGATTCCCCCGCCGGGTGTATCAAGTCGGTGCCGGTCGCCTCTGAGTGGTTGACCGCCACCGGGCTGCTCAGGAGGGACGACATGGCCAACAGCGGTTTCTGGGACGGAGTGTTGCGTATCCTCCGTGATCCGATCTTCGCCCTGGTGTTTGCCCTCTTCCTGACCTTTCTCGGCACCCGGGCCGGACGGCGGCTGGCCCGAACGGTGTGCTGGCTGGCGGCGGTGGTCATCCTGATCTGGCTGGCGGCCCACAACGCGTCCTCGGCCCACGTGGAGATCGCTGTCGTAACAGACATCACCCGGGTGCTGCTCATATTCATCGCGGTGCTGTTCGCCGTGGCCCTGATCGCGCTGGCGGTCCTGCTCATCATGTACCTCAAATCCGGCCCGGCCCCTTCACCGTCGCCGGTTCACAGGTATGGCGGACGCTCGTACCGGCCTTTCACGGGACATGAGTTCACTTCGCTGGGCGAGACAGCCGTTCTCAGTGCCGCCGACCTCAGTGCCGACGAGCGAGTGATTCTCGAAGAAGGCGGTCATTTGGAACAGCAGCTGAACCAGGTGACCGAGCTGCTTATGGACCTACTGGAAGGCGTCGATGTCGACAATCCAGGCCAGGCGGTGGCCGCGGTGATGAGAACATACACCTCCGGGCTGTCAGCCCACTCGGCCGAGATCCGGGCCCTCCATGAGCGGTGCACGGCGAGCATTGCCCGCATCACCAGCGTGCTGGTGAAGTCCCATGACGTTCGCCTGCTGCGAAGAATGGCCAACAAGCACTGGTTCCCGACGGCAACCGAATGGGCGGCGGTGGCCGGAGAGATCGATCTGGGCCTGCCGTACTTCGGGCTGCGTCTCCTCTGCCTGAAAAAGGACTGGCGGGCCGTGGTCATGGTCATGTGCAAGTCGTCCGTCAGCCTGATGCTTTTGCTGGACATGGATCTGGACGAGCTCTGAAGCGGCCCACCGGGTCAGGGCAGGCCGAGCGTGTCGTGGAGGTAGGACCTCGACACCTTCAGGCCTTCGGCCAGCGACGCGTCGCTTTCTTCGTCGGCGCAGAGCCAGGCGGAGTAGTTGATGTCGGCCAGGGCCGCCGTGATGGCCTTGAAGTCGAGGATGCCCTGGCCCAGGAGGCGCCACTGGCCGTCGGCGTAGTCCTTGAGGTGGAGGTTGTCGATGACGGGGGCGAAGTCGCGGATCAGGCGAGGAATGTCGGTGATGCCGGATTTGGCCAGGTGGGCGGTGTCGACGGTCAACCCGACGTGATCAGCGGCGGAGAAGAAGACGCCGAAGTCGTCATAGTGCATGACCGGCTGCTGGAAGTGGTGGTGCAGCGACAACTTGACACCCTGCTCGGCGGACGCCCGGCCCACCGCCGACAAGGTGCGGGCGAACGAGCGCAGATCGGCAGCGGTCACGCCGTCGCGGGGGTGGTCGTGGCAGAAGACGACCCGTTCGGCGCCGGTGGCGGCGGCGAACGCGACGACCTGGTGCAGGCGGGCCACCCCGGTTTCGTCCAGGGTGCCCATCGTGATCAGCGCGCTGGTCAGGGCGGGGTCGTCGCCCCAGGCGGCCGCGAACGCGGGCGGGTCGGCCAAGTGGCCGGCGTACTGGTTGCCCTTGAGCTGGAGCCCGGCGTAGCCGGCCGCGTGGAAGCCGTCGAACAGCTCGCGCTGGGCGGCCAGGTCCTTGGTGGGCTTGGAGAAGGCGATCTTCACCGCGGGAGTCCTCCGGTCAGCTCGACGGGCTGCTTGGTATCGGCCGAGACGTAGGCCGCCTCCAGCAGCGCGATGGTCTTCAGGTTGTCCCGGCCGCTGTTGCCGGGCGGCTGGCCGGTGTCGACGGCAGTCAGCAGCCGGTCCAGGCTGCGGAAGGTGGACTCGGGCTTGCCGGGGCCGGCGTAGGGGTTCTCCCACTGGTCGGCGCCGGCGTCGTTGATCCGGGTCAGCGTGCCGTAGCCGAACCGGAGGGTGCCCCGCTCGCCGACCACGATCGTCTGGGTGACGGCAACCCGGCTGGAGAAGCTCTGCACGTAGGACACGGGCACGTCGCCGAAGTCGACGTGCACGAACGCGTCGGTCTCGCCCGCGCAGTCGATCGCCGGGGAGGAGAACGTGCGCGCCAGCACCCGGGTGGCGTCGGCCCTGATGAGCTGCCGGAAGCCGTCCAGCCAGTGCACGCCCATCACCGAAAGGGCATGACGCGGCTGCTGGATCCGCCAGCCCTGGTCCTGCCGGAACATCAGGTCGAGCTGGGAGACGCCGCGGACCGGGCCGATCTCGCCGTCGGCGATGAGCTGGGCGGCGATCCCGAACGCGTAGTGGTCGCGGAAGTTCTGGTTGACCGCGAGCTGGACACCGGCGTCGTCGCAGCGCCGCACGAGCCGGCTGGCCTCGGCGTAGCTGTCGGCCAGCGGCTTCTCGGTCATGATGTGCTTGCCCGCCGCGGCCAGTTCGGCCACCGCGGGCTCGCGGACCGCGCTCGGCGTGCACACCACCGCCGCGTCCCAGTGCTCGCCCGAATTGGCCTCGAAGCCGAGCAGCTCCCCGATCGAGGGATGAGTGCGCGGCACCCCGTGCTCCTTTTCGGCCCAGGCGCGCCGCTCGGGTACCGGGTCACAGGCGGCCACCACCCGGACCCGCTCGGGGTGGGCGTTGTAGCCGTCGAAGTGCATGGCGGAGACGTTGCCGCAGCCGACAACCGCGATCTGATGGACGCCGGTCATTCCCCGATGACCTGCCGGTCGGCGGTGTTGAACGTGATCAGGAACTCGGCCTCGTCCGGGCCGATGTTGCGGGCGTTGTGGATGCGGCCCTGCGGGATGGAGATCGTGTCGCCCGCCCTCATCTCGATGTACTCGTCGCCCACCCGATGCTCGATGTGGCCGCGCACCACGTGCAGCACCTCGTCGGAGTTGGGGTGGTAGTGCGGCGGATTGGCCTGGCCGCGCTTGATGAAGCACTTGCCGACGGTCAACACGGCCGAGTTGCCCAGCGCCCCGGACACCATCCAGACCAGGTGGCCCCAGTCCTGCTCATCGACGGCGTAGTCGGCGGGCCGCGCCACAAAGTCAGTCATGATCCGATCGTGACCCAGATGGGCAATCGTTTTCCAGGGCCAATTTCGAGGAGGTGGACCCGGGCTCGGGGGGTGGGGGCCTCGGGGGCGGGACTCGGGTGGCCGGGAGCCCGGGTGGCGAGGGGTCAGCCGGTGAACGCTCGCCAGGCGCCGGCCAGCCGGTGCAGACCGCAGAGCACGTCCGGCAGTGGCGGCGCGAAGCTGATCCGCAGGTGGTCGTCCAGCCCGTCGGCGCAGCTGAAGGTGGGGCCGGGCAGCAGCGCGACCCCGGCCCGGCCGGCCGCCTGGGCGAACGCGGTCGCGCCGGGGCCCGGCAGCCGTACCCAGAGCGAGGCGCCGCCGGCCGGGCACGCGAACCGCCACGACGGGAACAGCTCGGCGACGGCGGCGGTGACGGTGTCGCGGGCCGGGCCCAGCTCGGCCCGGCGGCGCTCGCGGGCCGCGCCGATGGCCGGCAGCAGCCGGGCGGTGATCAGCTGGGCGAGCACCGAGGTGCCGAGGTCCTCGCCACCCTTGACCGAGGTCAGCACGGCCACGGTGGCGGGGTCAGCCCGCAGCCAGCCGACCCGCAGGCCGCCCCAGAACGACTTGCTGGCCGAGCCGAGCGTGATCACCGGGCCGCCGTAGGCGGCGGTCGGCCGCAGCGCGGGGCCGGGCCGCTCGTCGACCAGCGTGTCGTACAGGGTGGCGTCGTCGAGGACCGGCACGCCGAGGCCGCCCAGGGCCTGACGGCCGGAAACGTCCAGCACCGAGCCGGTCGGGTTGTGCACGGTGGACTGGATGAGGACCAGCACCGGCCGGTGCGCGCGGACCGCGGCCCGCAGCGCCGCCACGTCGATCCCGGCCGGGCCGCTGGGCACCGGGATCAGCCGGGCGCCGGCCGCCCGGAGCACCTCGATCGCACCCCGGAACGACGGCTCCTCGATCAAGACCGGCGCGCCCGGCTCGAGCAGCGCGGTGGCCACCAGCCGGAGCGCCTGCTGGGCGCCGGAGGTGATGACGATCTGGTCCTCGGTGGTGGCCAGCCCGAGGTCGGCGTAGTAGCCGGCCACCGCCTGACGGAGGGCGGGCAGCCCGGCCGGCAGGTAGCCGTGGGTGCCGACCAGGTCCCGCAGATCCGCCCCGGACAGCCGGTCGATCTCCTCGGTGACCAGGTCCAGCCCGCTCAGAGCGGCGCTGCGCAGGTCGATGGGCGGGGGTGTGGTCAGGAACGACCGCAGCCGGTCGTCGCCGCGGATCTGCGTGTGCCGCCCGGCCAGCGACACGTAGGTGCCGTCGCCCCGGCGGCTGGCGAAAACGCCTTCACCACGCAACTCGTCGAAGGCCGCGCCGACCGTGTTGCGGCTGACGTTCAGCGTGCCGGCCAGGATCCGTTCGGACGGCAGCCGGGTACCGGCCGGCAGGTCCCCGGACTGGACCAGGGCCCGCAGCCGCCCCGTGAGCCTGCTGTGCAGGGCACCCTCCCCCGCCGCCCAGCCTTCCAGCAGCCGGGCCAGCTGGCTGCGGCCGATGACCGAGGCCACCGGTCGTGAATTGGCTCTCGCCTTTCCAGGTGCCATGCAGCGATGATCGTTCAGGTTGCGATCACACGGCAACGTGGAAGGGAGTCCGCCGATGGCCACGGTCGTCCTCGTCGGAACGCTCGATACCAAGGGCGCGGAGAACGAATTCGTCCGCGACCGGCTGCGCGCGGCCGGGGTGGACGTGCTGGTGGTAGACACCGGGGTGCTGGAACCGCCGGGTTTCCCGCCCGACATCACCCGGCAGGAAGTGGCCGCCGCGGCCGGGGCGGCCTTCGACGCGCTGGTGGCCACCCGCGACCGCGGCGCCGCCATCACCGCGATGGCCGAGGGGGCCGAGGTGGTGGTCCGCCGCCTGCACGAGGAGGGGCGGCTGGACGGGGCGCTGGCCCTGGGCGGGACCGGCGGCACCTCGATCGCCACCCGGGCCTTCCGGGCCCTGCCGCTGGGCGTGCCCAAGCTGGTGGTGTCCACTGCGGCGTCCGGCAACACCGCCGACTACATCCGCGAGACCGACCTGGTGCTGATGCCGAGCGTGACCGACATCGCCGGGCTCAACCGCATCTCCACCCGCATCCTCGCCAACGCCGCGGCCGCGGTGGCCGGGATGGTCCTGGCCGCGCCGTTGCCCGCGGCCGTGGCCGGACGGCCGATGGTGGCGGCCAGCATGTTCGGCGTCACCACCCCCTGCATCACCCGGGCCCGGGCCCGGCTGGAGACCCTCGGCTATGAGGTGCTGGTGTTCCACATGACCGGCACCGGCGGCCGCACGCTGGAGTCGCTGGCCGCGCAGGGCCTGCTGGCCGGGGTGCTGGACGTCACCACCACCGAGCTGGCCGACGAGCTGGTGGGCGGCATCTTCTCGGCCGGCCCGGCCCGGCTCTCGGCGGCCGGCCAGGCCGGGATCCCGCAGGTGGTGTCGGTCGGCGCGCTCGACATGGTCAACTTCGGCCCGATGGACACGGTCCCGGCCGAGTTCCGCGACCGGAACCTGTACGTGCACAACCCGATCACCACGCTGATGCGCACCACCGCCGAGGAGAACACCGAGCTGGGCACCCGGCTGGCCCGCCGGCTCAACGCGGCCACCGGCCCGACCAGCCTGTTCCTGCCATTGCGCGGGGTCTCGGCCATCGACGTGGACGGGGCGCCGTTCCGCGACGAGGCCGCCGACCGCGCACTGTTCGGCGCCATCCAGGACGAACTCGACACCCAGAAGGTCGAGCTGGTGGAGATGGACACGGACGTGAACGACGACCGGTTCGCCGACGCCATGGCCGACCGGCTGCACCAGCTGATCACCAAGGAGTAACCCATGCCACGAGTCCCCCGGGCGGAAATCCTCGGCCGGCTCCGCGACAAGGTTGAGCGGCGGCAGCCGATCGTCGGTGGCGGAGCCGGGACCGGGCTGTCGGCCAAGGGTGAGGAGGCCGGCGGCATCGACCTGATCGTCATCTACAATTCCGGCCGCTACCGGATGGCCGGCCGCGGTTCGCTGGCCGGGCTGCTGGCCTACGGGAACGCCAACGAGATCGTCGTCGACATGGGCAAGGAGGTGCTCACCGCGGTCAAGGCGGTGCCGGTGCTGGCCGGGGTCAACGGCACCGACCCGTTCTACGACCCGGACGTGTTCCTGCCCGGCCTGGCCGAGCAGGGATTCTCCGGCGTGCAGAACTTCCCGACGGTGGGGCTCATCGACGGCACGTTCCGGGCCAACCTGGAAGAGACCGGCATGAGCTACGCGCTCGAGGTCGAGATGATCCGCAAGGCGCACGACCTCGACCTGCTGACCAGTCCGTACGTGTTCTCGGCGGAGGACGCGGCGGCGATGACCGAGGCCGGCGCCGACCTGGTGGTCTGCCACATGGGGCTGACCACCGGCGGCGCGATCGGCGCGGAGACGGCCAAGACGCTGGACGACTGCGTGGAGCTGGCCAACGAGTGGTCCCGGGCAGCCCGCAGCGTCCGCGAGGACGTGCTGGTGCTGGTGCACGGTGGCCCGGTGGCCGAGCCCAACGACGCCAGCTACGTGCTGTCGCGAGCCGAGGGCCTGGACGGCTTCTACGGGGCCTCGTCGATGGAGCGGCTGCCGGTCGAGCGGGCCCTGATCGAGCAGACCCGCGCGTTCACCCAGCTCACGTACTGACCACCTGCGGGTCTCGCTGATCGGCGACTTCAGAGCTCATCATGATGACGACTATTGTTAATCATGATGATACGATGTGCCTACTTTAGTCGAGATGGCACCGCGACACCGCGGTACGGCCGGACCGCCGAGCCGGAGGTGCGAGTTGTCCCCGATCTTCCCGGTGTGGCCGGACGACCCCGATGAGCCACCAGACGGCCAGCGGCGCCTGGTCGTACAGGCTGACCCCCGCGGGGGTTCCACGAGCTGGATGGCGAATGCCGCCTGCCACGGCATCGATCCTGAGCTGTTCTTCCCGATCTCGGCCACGGGCCGCGCGGTGCCGCAGATCGACTCGGCGAAGGCGATCTGCGGGCGCTGCCCGGTCCGCCAGAACTGCCTGTCCTACGCCCTGCTGACCATGCCCGACGGCATCTGGGGCGGAACCACCAGGGAAGAGCGGATAGCGATGCGCCTGCGGCTGGTGCCATCACGGGCACCGGCAGAATGAACTGGCCTGGCCGCCGCTGGTGGGTCCTGCACCGGATCGCGCACAGGCATGCCAGGTGCAGGCACCACCCGTTTATGCGCTCGCATTACGGCGTCTTTTATCCGGCGGATACTGGTTATTTTCGTCGTTGATCAGCAGCGCGGAAAAAATGTTCAGGAAAGTCCGTGACGTTTACCGCTGGACCGTGTCTTAGAGAGTATGAGCACGCTGCCGCGCTACGGAGTCGGCTGCCCGGTCCAGTCCCGACGTCATGACTCAGGAAAAACTGTTAGAGAACCCCCGATCTGGGCAGCACCTCGGGAGACTAGAAAATGACGGCGAGGAAGCTGAGCATTTAATTGAGGAAATAGCTCATCGCCCATTCTGGCCAGCTCCGTTACGGCGGCTACAGAAAAGCTCTTCCGCGCGGCATCTGAAGAATCCGGCTGTCGCCATCACCCGCTAATTACCGGGCATTCCTATGCCGTTCAACCTGAGATTGACCCTTGCCTGTCATGCGGCCGGCCCGGCGAACGATGCGGCGCTCATTAGATCTGACTCTCCACCTCCGGCGGTCATGTGACAGCCGGCCATGGACCCGGGGGCGGGTGTCCGCGTGATGATCCCGCCCCTGGCACCACCTGAGTGAAGGAGCACGAAATTATGACCACCATCGAAGACCTGCAAAACATGGAAGGCCGTACCGCGGTCGACAGCGACGGGGCCAAGCTCGGCAAGATCGGGCAGGTGTACCTGGATGACCAGAGCGGCCAGCCGCTGTGGGTGACCATCCACACCGGCCTGTTCGGCACCCGGGAGAGCTTCGCCCCGCTGTACGGCTCCCGGGCCGACGGGGACGACCTCCGGCTCGCGGTAACCAAGGCCCTGGTCAAGGACGCCCCCGGCATCGAGTCCGACGGCCACCTGGAGGGCGACGAGAACGAGGCCCTCTACACCTACTACGAGGGATATCTGGGCGACAGCACCCAGGCTGCCCCCACCCGGGACGAGGGCCAGGGCCAGGAGTACGCCGGGGACACCCGCGAGGACCGGTCCGGCCGCAGCGGCATCCAGGGCCGGGACACCTCCGGTCCCACCACCGATGACGCGATGACCCGGTCGGAGGAGCGGCTGCACGTCGGCACCGAAACCGCCGAAGTGGGCCGGGCCCGGCTGCGTAAGTACGTCGTGACCGAGAACGTCACCCAGACCGTCCCGGTCAGCCACGAGGAAGTCCGCCTCGAGCGGGAGCCGATCACTGACGCCAACCGCGGCCAGGCCACCTCCGGCGCGGACATCAGCGAGGAAGAGCACGAGGTCATCCTGCACGCCGAGCGCCCGGTCACCGCCAAGGAGACCGTCCCGGTCGAGCGGGTCCGGCTCGGCACCGAGACCGTCACCGAGGACCACGAGGTCAGCGAGACTCTGCGCAAGGAGCAGATCGACGACCCCGACACCGACGGCACCACCCGCTGAGCGGCAAGCTCGGCGGGCTCGGCAAGTCTCTCTGACCCCAGCCCAGGCGGGGCCCGGCCGCGAGGCCGGGTCCCGTAGTACGCCACCCTCAAAGGAGTTACATGAGCAGCAATCGCAACACGATCATCCGGTCCCTGCACGACGTGGGGGCCGCGGCCTGGTTCGGCGGGTCCCTGATGGGCGCCGTCGCCCTGAACGGGGCGTCCAAGGACGTCAGCAACCCGCTCGAGCGGGCCAAGATCGCATCCTCGGGCTGGGCCCGGTGGGCGCCGTTCTCGGCCGCCGCGATCGGCGCGCACCTAGCGGGCGGGGCCAGCCTGCTGCTGGCCCACCGCGACCGGGTCAGCGGCCAGCCCGGCGTCGGGGCCAACACCGCCGTCAAGACCGCGCTGACCGCCGCCGCGCTGGCCACCACCGCCTACAGCGGGGTGCTCGGCGCCAAACTGGCCAAGACCGCCGGGGACGACACCTACACCGAGGGCGGCACCACCCCCAGCGGCGCCACCCCCGATAACGTGGCCGCGATCCAGCAGCAACTCCGGATCCTGCAATGGGCGACCCCGGTCCTCACCGGCGCGCTCATCGTCCTCGGCGCCCAGCAAGGCGAGCAGCAGCGCCCCCAGCAGCGAATCCGCGGCTGGCTGAAGAACCCAAGCTGACCTCAGGTAAGCAGGCCGGCCTCCGGCCGCCGGTGGCCTGCCTCGGGCAGGCCACCGGTCCGGGTCAGCTGGTCAGCGATGTCGTGAAGTTTGGTGTTGGTTTCCTGCGAGATCCGGTCCAGGAGGGCAAACGCGGCATCCGGCGTCAGCCGGTGGCGCTCCATCAAGATCCCCTTGGCCTGGCCGATCACATCCCGGCGGGCCAGGGCCGTCCTCAGCTGTGAACGCTGCCGGGCGCCGGCCAGCGCGATGGTGATGAGAGCCAGGCCGCGCACATCGTTGGGCCGACGCAAAGTCGGCCGCGGCGGACCGGCCTGCAATCACGATTGAAAGCTCGCCGCACCCGGCCTGGCGGGCGCGTTTGAGGCAGGGGTTCCGGGGGAGCACCAGATCACGGCAATCTCGCGCCGTGCCGTTCCTGGACCCCGGCGGCTCCGCGGTGATCTGACCGCATCCGACGCTTAAGGAGTCCCAACGGTGCCAGCTCTTTCCGCATCTCAGGGCGAAGCCTGCCCGCAACCCCGGCCGGCCGGCCGGGGCAGCGAGTACGCGATGTTGTCCCGGCAGGTCCGGCAGGCGGGCCTGCTGGCGGGCCGGCCGGTGTACTACGGGTGGAAAATCGCGCTCACCGCCACGGCGCTGGCCGTCGGCTGGTCGGTGTTTTTCCTGATCGGTGACTCGTGGTGGCAGCTTGGGGTGGCCGGCTTTCTGGCGGTGGTCTTCGGCCAGATCGGTTTCCTCGGTCACGACGCCGGGCACCAGCAGGTTTTCGGCACCAAACGGGCCAACTACGTTCTCGGTGTCCTGTGCGGCAACCTCGGAATCGGCCTCAGCTACGGCTGGTGGACCGGCAAGCACAGCCGCCATCACGCTCATCCCAACACCGAGGGCGTGGATCCGGACGTGATGATCGGACCGCTGGCTTTCTCCGGTACCCGTGCGCAGACCGGCCGGGGCGTGCAGCGGATCCTGTTCCGCTATCAGGCCTACCTGCTGGTTCCCCTGCTGTTCCTCGAAGGGGCCAGCCTGCACCTGGTCAGCATCGGGGCGTTGCTCCGGCAGGTGAGGCGCCCCGGAGCGAGCCCGCGGGCAGACGGCCGTCACTGGGCGTGGGAGACCGGGCTGCTGGCGGTCCACGTTGGCGGTTACCTCGGCGCCGTCTTTCTCGTCCTGTCCCCGGTCCGGGCCGTGCTTTTCATCCTGGTGCAGCAGGGACTGTTCGGGTTCTACCTGGGCTGCTCCTTTGCGCCGAACCACAAGGGAATGCCGGTGCTGGCCGCCGGCGACAAGGTCGACTTCCTGCGTCGGCAGGTGCTCACGTCCCGTAACGTTCAGGGCGGCCGTCTCACCGACTTCGCCCTCGGAGGGCTGAACTACCAGATCGAGCATCATCTGTTCCCGTCCATGCCCCGGCCGAGCCTGCGGCGGGCCCAGCCGCTCGTCGCGGCCTTCTGCGCCGAGCGCGGGCTGCCGTACTGCCAGGCCACCTTGCTCGGTTCATACGCCCAGGCCCTCCGGCACCTCAACGAGGTCGGCAAGCTGACCCGGACAGGGTCGTCCGCCCAGCTGTCCGTCCGGTTACCGGGCCGGGTGCTTCCCGGGCCGCCGGCGCATGCGCAGGGCGGCGAAGATCAGGGCGCCCAGGAATACGACGATTCCGATAATCAGCAGGTAAAGCAGGCCCTTGGCGACCACGCCGATAATGCCTAGCGCGATCGCCACGATCACCAGCAGCAAGAACAGGGCAATCATCAATCCTCCGTTTCGGACGGCTGCTCACGGCCCAGCCGTCGCTACTCGGCCCCCGGGGTGCCGGAGGGCTGCAGGCCGGGGGCGGGGGCGTCACCTGCGGCCGCAAGACTTGCGCGGCGCCGCGCCATCGTCATGATCCATTCGAGCCCGCTGCCCTCGGCCGGACTGAACCTCGACGCGGACCGCCACACCTCCAGCAGCACTTCCGCGGCCACCTGCTCCGCCCGGGACTGATCCCCGACGGTCCGGCGCGCCAAGCCGTAAACCGCACCGGCGACCAGCCCATAAACCGCCGCGAACGCCTCGCTGTCACCGCGCGCAACCCGCGGGAGCAGGCCGTCAAGGGCCGGCGCTCCTGGTCGCCCGTCCTGACCCCGCCCCGCCGCCGACTCCGTACCTGCTGAACGGGAACCACGCTTCCGGCCAACCGCCATGGCTGCCCCACCTCATACACCAGTAAATGACCACATGGCTGCCAGGGTCCAGGACAGCACCGTTACTCAACGTCGTCGCGATCTACCCAGCCTCGGCCGGATATTCACGATCACACCACGCCGGCTGGCCTCGCCTGGCTCGAGGATCAGCTGGAGCGGGAACGGCGGGCGGCGGGCCAGGCGGCCACGTTCTCCGAACCGTCAGCCACCGCAGCCGCCAGCTCGGCCAGCCGCCGGGCCTGCAGCCGGGCCTGACCACGCAGCAGCTCGAACGCCTGCCCCATGTCCAGGCCCAGCCGCTCGGCCAGGAGCCCCTTGGCCTGCTCGATCGCGACCCGTGAGTTCAGCGCGCCCTGCAACTGCTCGGCCAGTACCTCCTGGTGCCGGAGATTGCGCTCCTGCAGCAACCCGATCGTGGCCACATCGGCCAGCGCCTGCCCGACCCGCAGTCCCGTTTCGTCGAGCTGACCCGGCGCGTGCATGAACAAGTTCATCGCCCCGATCACCTCGTCCCGCAGCCGCATCGGGAGCGCCTGTACCGCCGCGAACCCGCCGCGCACCGCGGCCGGCGCGAACAACGGCCACCGATCGCTCGCGGCCGCCAGCTCCGGCTCGGCCACCGGCAGGCCCGTGTGGTAGCACTCCAGGCACGGCCCCTCCTCGTGCTGCAGCTGGAACAGCTCCACCAGGCGCGCCTGCTCGCTCGACGACGCGATCACCCGCAGCGACCCCCGCTGATCAGCCAGCATCAGCCCGGCCGCGTCCACCTCCAGCAGCCGCACGCACCGGTCGGCCAGCCCGTGCAGGAAATCGACCACGTCGAAGTCGGCGACCAGCGTGTCCGCCAGCTCGACGAACGTCGCCGCCAGCAGCTGTTCGCGATCTTGGCTCCCGCTCATGGCGCCCACTTCCGCATCGGTTCCGCATCAACCATAGGACCGCATCGCATCCTCCCGGGCGCACGGGGCGCCCTCAACTGGCCGCGCTCAACTGGCTGGCTCGCCGGTTTGATCGGAATCCAGCCGCAGCCGCCGCGCCACCACCGCCGCCGACACCTCGTCCAGCGTCTGGTCGTGTGAGAACGCGTGCGCCCGGAGCAGCGCCAGCGCCTCCTCCAGCCCCACCCCGCGCTGCGCGGACAGCATCCCGGTCGCCTGGTACACCTGGGCGTGGTCATCGGACCAGCCGTCCTCGGCAAACCCGTCACCGCCACCATCCCGCCCGGCCCGGGAGCTCAGCAACAGCAGCAACGCCACGTCCGCGCACACCAGCACGTCGGCCAGGGCGCCCGGGCTCAGCGAACCAGGAATCTTCCGGTACAGCCCCAGCACCCCGATCCGGATCGCCCCCTGAACCAGCGGGAACGCGAACACCGCGGCCGCCCCCGCCTCCAGGCCGGCGGACGCGAACCCGGGCCACCACTGCTGGCTGCCCGGGGCGGCCAGATCGGCCACCAGCACCGGGCGCCCGGACTTGAACGCGTCCGTGCAAGGACCCTCGCCCAGCGTGAACTGCAGTTCTTCCAGCTCGGCGGCTCGCGGGCCGGTGGCGTGGACCAGTGCCCGCCGCGCCGGGTCACTCATCACCGACAGCCAGCCACCATCCACCCCGGCCGCCGCGACCGCGACCTCGCAGGCATCCCCGGCCGACACCGGGACGCCCCGCACCCCCGACCGTTCGGCGACCAGACCCCACAGCCGGCCCCGCCGGGTACTAGCCACGTCCGCCCGCCGGCCCAGGCAGTGTCCGTCCCGCGGTCCATCCCGCCGAATCCGGCATCACCACTGCCTCCGCTCGCCCGGCCTCCAACGGCCGCGACCGAGCCGGGGATGCAGCCGGCGGGGACCCGGCTAACCACAACCAGACAACAAGGCCACGTAGCCCATTCCTGTAGCCAACCATAGCCCCACCCGGTACGGCCGACGCCGGGCCGGACGGTGAGCTGCGGGTCGGGCCCCGGCGCGAGGGCGGGAGTGAGATCAGCGGCGCTGCTGATAAGAAGAAGCGTGACTCGTTTCGCGGGCAAGGTGTGCGTGGTCAACGGGGCGGCGAGCGTGATCGGGCAGGCGGTGGCGGGCCGGTTCGCGCGTGAGAGCGGCACGGTGGTGGGGGTCGACCAGGCCGCCCACACCGCCGGTGACCTGGCCCTGCAGGCCGACCTGACCGACGAGGCCCAGGTCGAGGCGATGTACGCGCGGGTCGTCGAGCGGTACGGGCGGCTGGACGTGATCTACAACAACATGGGCCTGATGGACCGGGCCGACCACTCCGTCCTCGACCTCGACCTGGACACCTGGCGGCGGGTCCAGGACTCCAACTTGACCAGCATCTTCCTGGCCTGCAAACACGGGGTACGGCGGCTGCTGGACACCGAGCCGGGCGGCGGCGCGGTCGTCAACGCGGCGTCGTTCCTGGCCGACATCGGCGCGGCCACCGCCCAGATGGGCTACGCGGCCGCCAAGGCCGGCGTGGTCCAGCTGACCCGGGACCTCGGGGTGCAGCTGGGCCGCAGCGGGGTGCGGGTGAACGCGGTGCTGTTCGGGCCGATCGAGACCCCGGCCCAGCGGGCGGTGTTCGAGCGCAATCCCGGCGCGCTGGAGAAGCGGCTGGTGCACTGGCCGATGGGCCGGTTCGGCACGCTGGACGAGGCGGCCGCAACGATCGCGTTCCTGGCCAGCGAGGACGCCGGGTTCATCACCGCCGCCGCGCTGCCGCTGGACGGCGGCATCACCCAGGCGTTCACGGTGCCGGAGTGACCGCGGACTCGCTTCCTCTGGGGGGCCGCACTGCCCTGATTTCGCGGTGGCCGGGCGGCTGGTGACCGACGAGGCGGCCTGGATCACCGGGCAGATCATCAACTCCGAAGGAGGCTTCCGCCGCGGGAACTGACACGGCCAACGGCGTAACCCCTCCCCCTGGTCACGTTTTCAGCTCTTCCATATGGCGAAGGATCTCCTCGGTAGCCCCAGCCGTTCCAGCTGCTGGGCCTTGCGGGTCACGGCGGGGGTGTCGATGCCCAGCCGCCCGGCCACCTCGGTGACCCGCAGGCTGGACTCCTGCCGGACGGATCCGGTCACCTGAAGAGCACGCTGATCACCACCGCCGGGGGACCGGTACGCGTCGATGCCGAGCGTGCACGTGGCCTGGGCGGTCTGGTGCGGCACCCGGGCGCTGGCGCGGCACCATCGGCTGTGCCGCCATGCCGGGCCGAGCGGGTCAGCTGGCGTCGGCGGACGGCCGTTCGCTGACGATGACGTGGCGGCGGACGGCCAGGTCGAGCACCTGCTCCGAGGTCATGAGCCCAGCCAAGCAGCGAGCCGGTCCGCGGGCAATCATCCGAACGGGTGAGCGACGGACGCGCAGCCAACTGTCGGGGCATGCGCTTATGCTGAGTGAGACGCCGATCCGCGGGGGTGCTCACAATGACTGCGCCACAGGCCAGGCCGCCACGGGCACTGCTGCGGCCCGCCTGCACTCCGGCCGCGATCCGCAGCGTCCTGGCGGCCAACGCGGATGCTGAAGTCGTGCAGAAGTACGACCGGGAGCTGGACGCGGCGTTCGAGCAGGCTCGTGAGCAAGGCGACCTGACACCGCTGGTGCAGACCGTAAGGCGCTGGTGGTTCGAGGCGGACGCCTGGCGTGATCCCGATGCTCAGCAGCAATTCGTGGCGCGGGTGGACCGCTACCGGCACGAGGGGCCGCCGCCGCCGGAAGAGCGTATGACCCGTCCGGAAATCCAGACGCGATTCGGCGTCTGAGTCATGTACCGCTGGGAGCTGGACGGCCCAGCTCAGCAGGAGTTCGCCGGGCTGAAGCCGGCTGTCCGGGCGTTACTGGCCACCTTCATGGACGCGGTGGTCATCGTCGTCCCGGTTTACTATCAGCGTCGCCCAATGAGCGGGATGACACCCCCATGCCGCTGCGCACGCTGCATTTCGGGCCGCGTCACGAGGGGCTGGTGACGTTCCTGGTCTACCCGCCGGACGATCTTGCACTGGTGGTCCGGGTGCAGTGGCTCGGCGATTAACTGAGGAAAGGGCCGCGGCGCGGCGGCGTCAGCGGGTCAGGGCGTCGTCGACGGTGGGCCGGATCGGGATCAGCTCGTCGGCACCGGTCAGCGACAGGACGCGCGCCACCATCGGGTGTACGCAGGCCAGGACCAGCGCACCGCCGCCGGCCTCGATCCGGGCCGACATCTCCAGCAGGACGGCGACACCCGCCGAGGCCATGAACCCGACGCCGGCAAAGTCCAGCACCAGCTGCCGGCCCGGCGGCTGGCTGAGCCGGGTCAGCCCGTCCCGGAGCTGACCTTCGGTGTGCATGTCGACGTCGCCGGCCACCGCCACGACGGCCTGGTCCGGCCCGGTCCCCCACGGCACCACCCGGACCGTGAAAGGTGCCGGGCCCGCTGAGCCGGCGTCGTCGCTGCGCGGCACCCCGGACACAGTGACCTCGTCCCCCCCGATGAGCCCCTATGGCTGGCGGCCCAGCCGTGGCCACCACCTTAAGGGCACCGGTACCTGAGGAGCCACCGTGGCGGCCCCGCGTCCGGCGCGACGGGTCAGCTGGCCGTTCAGTCGGCCGTGAGGCGCTTGCGCAGGAAGGTCAGCGCCCGGGCCTGGAGCCGGGACACGTGCATCTGCGAGCAGGACAGCCGCTCGGCCACCTGGGCCTGGGTCATGTTGCCGTAGAACCGCATGAGCAGGATCTGCTGCTGGGCGTCGGGGAGCTCGTGCCAGTGCAGGCGCAGCGCGTCCATGTCCACGGCGATGTCGAGGGCGCCGTCGTCGGCTCCGAGCAGGTCGCCGAGGCCCCGTTCGTCGGAGCTGGAGACCGGCGCGTCCAGCGAGTCGGGCGCGAACGCCTCGTGCGCCTGGTAAGCGTGCCGGAGCGCCTGGACGGTGACGTCGAGGCGCTCGGCGACCTGCTCGTCGGTGGGGGTGGCGCCCAGCTCGTTGGCCAGGTCGGTCTGCGCCTTGCGGGCGTGCAGGAACAGCTCCTGGTCGGTCCGGCTGACCCGGATCAGCCAGCGCTTGTCCCGGAAGAACCGCTTGATCTCGCCGGTGACGCACGAGTGCGCGTACGGCTTCAGCTCCGGCCGGACGGCGGGGTCGAAGTTGTTGATGGCCTTCATCAGGCCCAGGTAACCGACCTGGACCAGGTCCTCGTAGTACTGGGCGGGCAGCTGGTACTGGTGGGCCGAGTTGCGGACCAGTCCGTGGTAGCGGGAAACCAGCGTGGCCCGGGCGTCTTCACCGTACTCGGGATCATTCAGCAGCTGCGCCAGCTCGGCGTCGCTCAGCGCGGGCAGGTCCGGAGGGGCTTCCGGCGGGGCGGGAGAGTCAGGAGCCGCTGGACGGGAGAGCAGGTGAGTCATCGCCGCTCCTCGCAATAAGACAGGAGGCGATTTTCTTCACCTGCACCCACTGTAACCCAATCGAGATATGACGCCCAGCTCGGGGTCCGCACAGCCAGGAGTCTCAGTCCAGGGTGCCGGTCTCGGCCAGCGTCCGGGCCACGGTGGCCAGCTTGCGGTTGGCCCGCTGGGAATGCCGGGACAGCATCCGGAACGCCTCGTCGGCGGTGATGCGGTGCCGTTCCATCAAGATGCCCTTGGCCTGCCCGATGACGTCCCGGTTGGACAGCGCCTGCCGCAGCTGGCCGGCCCGGTGCGCCTCGGCCAGGGCCATCGCCGCTTGGACGGCGAACAGGCGGGCCACGTACTCGTCGGCCAGCGAAAAGGCGGCCCGGTCGGTGGCGTAGAGGCTGACCGAGCCGAGCCGTTGGTCGTCGACGTACAGGGGAACGCAGAGCATGCCGGCCACCCCTAGGGCGAGCGCCCGCGCCACGTACTCGGGCCAGCGCGTCTCGGTGGTCATGTCGTCGACCCGGATGGTGGCCTGGTCGCGGGACGAATCGATGCAGGGTCCGACGCCGGTCTGCTCCTGCAGCACGTCCAGGGCCAGCGGCGGCTCCCCCGCCACCGACTGCGGGACGAACCTGCCCTGCTCGTACAGGTTCACCCCGGCGTACTTGGCCGGGCCGATCGTCTCCACCGCGGTGCGCGCGATCGCGTCCAGCGTGGCCTGCAGATCCGCCTCCGGCACCCGCAGCGCGCGGCCGAGCTGCTCCAGCACGGACCAGGAGGCCAGCTCCAAGGTCATGGCGTCTTCCGGTTCCTCGGTCGGCCCGAGGCCTGCCTGCGTCGTCACACCTTCCTCCTTGACCAATAAATCGGGGTCCAATCCGATAAATCGGGGTCCAATCCGGTCCGGCGGGGCCGCGCTGTATTGCAACTCTCCCCGGTCGCAGGTCACGCGGCACGGGCTTGCACCTGACGTGGCGTCACGTTTTACCGTCGAAGGCATGGACCCAGCGGATCCGGCGATGACCGTGGGCGCCCTGGCCCGGGCGACCGGCGTCACGGTCCGGGCGCTGCACCACTACGACCGGCTCGCGCTGCTCAGGCCTGGGCGCGATCCGGGCGGGCGGCGCCGGTGCGGGCCGGCCGAGGTGCGGCGGCTGCACCAGATCATCGTGCTGCGCAGCTTCGGGCTGCCGCTGGGCGAGATCGCCCAGGTGCTCGACGGCGCCGGTCCCGACCCGCCTCATCGCCGCGTGGCCGCCGGGCGGCGTCAGCGTCGGCGTCGGCGTCAGCCAGCTCATCGAACTCATCGAAAGGACGACCGCCGTGACCGAGAAACTCACCATGGAGCAGTTCGAGCAGATGTCCGGGCAGCGGGCCAAAGCGATGGCCGCGCTCTCCCCCGAAGAGGTCGCCGGCATGCAGCGGCAGCGCGCTGAGCAGGCGAGCAAGCTCAGCCCGGAGGAGCTGACCGCCATGGAGCAGCGCCGCCGGGAGATGCTCCCGGACGGCGTGGCCTGAGCGTCGCACCTCCTCGGAATGCGAACCCGGGGCGCTTCCATCACCCGGTCAGGTGGGCGACGAGCGAGCCGAGCATGGCCCCGGGCTGACCGGGGCCGGTACCGGCCGTTTGCGCGGCGGTAGCGGCGGCCCGGCGGCCGGCCGGGGAAAGGCACCAGTGCCACCACTGGTCCAGGCGATCCCGGTCGGCGGCCTGCTCGGCCGGCAGCAGGGCCGGCCAGCGCCAGGCGCAGGCCTGGGCAGTGACCTTCCCGCCGCCGTGCACGGGGTCGACGGCCAGGACGGGCACGCCGGCCCGGAGGGCCAGCGCCAGACCGTGCAGGCGAGTGGTGACGACCACGTCCATCCGGCTCAGCAGGGCCTCGAACGCGCCCGTGGTGGAGCACAGCCGCCAGTCCCGGGTGTCCAGCCGGGTCTCCAGCGGGACCGGGGCGCAGGCCTGGCCGGCCAGCCAGCCGGTGAGACCGGCGTTCACCGTCTCGTGACGGCGGCGCGCCGCGTACTCCCCCTGCCCGGTGGCCAGCGCGACCCCGGCCACCGGGACCGGCCCGGATGGGTGCACCGCGGCGGACAGGTCGCGGGTGGCGGCCTGAACTCCGCCGTCGCGAGCCAGCACCAGGTCGAAGCCTGCGTAGGCGGGGTTGGCGCGGTCGATCACGGTGACACCAACCGCGATCCGGCGCAGCCTTGCGAACCGCTGGTGCAGCTCCGCTGGGGGCTCGCCGTGCAGCGGCCCGCACACGAAGACCAGGTCGGTGTAACGGCCCGGATCGGCCTCCTCGAGCCGGAGCGCCCCGGGCCGGAACACCGGGCTCCAGGCTACGTCGTAGTCCAGCCCCGCTTGGTCCAGGGCCCCCCGGACCGCGTCCAGGGCCAGCACGTCGCCGACGGTGGCCTCGCCCTGCAGGAAGCTGAACCAGCCGGTCAGCAGGACTCGCTGGGCGCGCTGGTCCGCCGATCCTCTGGTCACCCGCTGGTCAGCTGGCGGGACCAGAGCCGGAGCTGACCGCACTGGCGGAGGAAGTCAGCGGGCGACTGCTCGTCCAGGCGGACGAAACCCTCGTCCTGATGGCTGGCCACCCCGCTGGCCTCGAACAGCGGCAGCACGTCGGCCGTGTAGCCGATGAACTTGCAGTGGGCGTAGGCGTCGGAGACGAAGTCCCGGGCTGCGGGCAGGCTGGCCAGCTCGGCCGCCCCGGGCTTGGTGGCCAGGATGACCACCGCGTCGTAGAGCACCGAGGGGGCGCCGTCGATCTTCTGGTCGGCGGCCACCCGGTCGCCGTCGCTGGTCTCGATGCCGCCCACGGTGGCGGCAACCAGTTCGACGTTGACCCCCTGCTGCTCGGCTTCGGACTTCAGGCTGGACAGCACCCCGCCGTCGATGCCGTCGGTGGCCAGGATGCCGATCTTGCGGCCGGCGAAGCTGTCCGGGCCGTTCTTGAGAATGCTCAGCGCGTCCGATGGCGGCAGGTCGGGGATGGGTTCGCGGGCGGCCGGGGCCGGATCCGGGAGCTCGGTCAGGCCGAGCCCGTCGGCCACCGCATGGGCCAGGTCGTCCCCGACGTTGCGGAGCCGGGCCACCATCCGGCTGCGGATGTCCGGGCGGTCGCACTTGCTCAGCTCGAACACGAACGCGTCGATGATGTGCCGCCGCTCGGGCTCGCTCTGGCTGACGAAGAACTGGCGGGCCTGGCTGTAGTGATCGGCGAAGCTCTCGGGCCGCAGCCGCCGCTTGGGGCCGGCGTCCCCGCCCGCGTCCAGCTCGCCGAACGTCTGGAAGCCGGTGGCCGGGTCTTCGCGCGGCCCGCCCGTCTCCGGGCCCCAGGAGTTGGGCTCGTAGTTGGCCCGGGTGTGCGGGTTGCGCATGTTCATGAACCCATCCTGCTGGAAGTTCATGACCGGGCACTTGGGCGCGTTGATCGGCAGCTGGGTCCAGTTCGCGCTGTTGAACCGGTTGAGCTGGGTGTCCAGGTAGGAAAAATTACGGCCCTGGAGCAGCGGGTCGTTGGTGAAGTCGATGCCGGGGACGATGTTCTGGGTGCAGAACGCGACCTGCTCGGTGTCGTGGAAGAAGTTGTCCGGCATCCGGTCCAGGACCAGGCGGCCGACCCGGCGGACCGGTACCTCCTCCTCAGGAATGATCTTGGTGGGATCGAGGATGTCAAAGCCGAACCGGTCGGCGAACTCGTCGTCGAACAGCTGGAGGCCCAGCTCCCATTCGGGATAGTGGCCGTGGGTGATGGCATCCCACAGGTCGCGGCGGTGGAAATCCGGGTCGGCGCCGTTGATCTTGACTGCCTCGTTCCACACCACGGACTGCAGGCCCTGCTTCGGCTTCCAGTGGAACTTGACGAAGGTGGACCGGCCCTCGGCGTTGACCAGCCGGAATGTGTGCACGCCGAAGCCCTCCATGAACCGGAAGGACCGCGGGATGGCCCGGTCGGACATGACCCACATCAGCATGTGGGTGGACTCGGGCAGCAGCGACACGAAATCCCAGAAGTTGTTGTGCGCACTCTGCGCCTGCGGGAACGCCCGGTCCGGCTCCTGCTTGACGGCGTGGACGACGTCCGGGAACTTGATCGCGTCCTGGATGAAGAAGACCGGGATGTTGTTGCCGACCAGGTCCCAGTTGCCTTCGCGCGTGTAGAACTTGGTGGCGAAGCCACGCACGTCCCGGGCCAGGTCGAACGAGCCCTTGTTGCCGGCCACGGTGGAGAACCGGACGAACACCGGCGTGCGCAGCCCGGCCTCGGAGAACGGGTCGGCCCGGGTGACGTCGGTGAGCGGCTCGTAGTTCTCGAAGTAGCCGTGCGCGCCGTAGCCGCGGGCGTGCACCACCCGCTCCGGGATCCGCTCGTGGTCGAAGTGGGTGATCTTCTCCCGGAAGTGGAAGTCTTCCAGCGCGGCCGGGCCGCGCTGGCCCGCGCGCAAGGTGTTCTGATCGTCCGCGACCGGTATGCCCTGCTGGGTGGTCAGCCGGGGCGCGCCATCCTCGGTGGTCTGGTGGGTCTCGCCGCCGCGGGTGGGCTCGTTGATGGCCATGTCTGCCTCCTCAGGCGAGGTCGTCCGGTCTGGTGCTGGTGGTCGGATCGCCGCAGCTACCCGGCCGGGGAAGCCCAAACGTCAGCCGACGTAACGGCGGGCCGGGGAAGCCCGGCGGGGAGTATCGAGCAGCTGGATCCAGGCTTCGACGCGAAGGGGCACCGGGCGGCGTTCGCGCAGCACCCAGGGCAGCCCGCGCAGGGCCGCGCCAAACGCGGCGGCCGAAGTGGCGTCGCGCGGCACGGTCCCGGCCAGTTCGACGGTGCGCCGCAGGGCCGGCCCGGCCGGGCGGCGCAGCCAGGTGAACCAGAGCGTGTTGCGGATGCCGAGCAGCCGTCGCCGGGCGGGGTCGCGGAGGGGGGACGCCTGGTGGTGGATGATGGCGCCGGGCAGATAGCAGAGCCAGTGGCCGCGGCTGACCAGGTCGGCACAGAGCAGTTCCTCCTCACCGCCGAGGAACAGCCGGGGCGAGAAACCGCCCACCGCGCGGAACGCGTCGGCCCGGAGCACCGACGCGCCCGCCATGATGCTGAGCAGCACCGGCCCGGGCAGGCCGGGGCGGCCGGGCAGCGGGGACTGCGCCAGCTCGGGGGTGATCGGGTCGTCGGTCCCGTCCGGCTCGACCACGATCCGGGCGGTGACCGAGGCCACGTCCGGGTGCGCGTCGAGGGCATCGGCCGCGAGCGTCAGCGCGCCCGGCTCCCACCAGGTGTCGTCGTCGCAGAACGCCACGTACGGGGTGGTGATCCGGCGCAGCGCGAGGTTGCGGCCGACTGCGCCGAGGTTGCCGCGGGCCGCGATCAGCTGGACGTCCGGGTGCCGCCAGTGCACCGCGGCCGCGGTACCGTCGTCCGAGCCGTTGTCAACCACGATGACCGCCGGATGCTCGGGCAGTGCGGCCAGCTTGTCCAGGGTGCGTCCCAGCTCCGTGCGCCGGTTGCGGGTGATGACGACGACGGTGACGCGGGGATCAGCCAGCATCGGCGTGCTCCAGCAACTGGATGTCGGCTACGACCGGGGCGGGCAGCGGACGCCGCCGCGGCAGCGCGCGGGGCAGGGCGATCATGGTCTCGGCCAGGGCCCGGGCCGCCAGCGGATCGCCGTCCCGCCACGCGCTCATGGCCAGGCGGCCGGTGCCGGCCAGCACGTGCGGCAGCGGGCGGCGCAACCAGCCGATCAGCACGTGATTGCGGAGCTCCTGGATGCGGCGGCGGCGTGGATCGCGGGCGGCCGACGGCCAGTGGTGGACCACGATGTCGGGCTGGTAGCAGATCGGCCAGCCCAGCGCGGCCAGGTCGTAGGCCAGCAACTCCTCTTCGCCGCCGATGCGCAGCAGCCGGGAGTAACCGCCCGCGGCCAGGTAGGCCTCCCGGCGGACGACCGCGGCGCAGCCGAGGAAGCCGAGCAGGCGGGGGCCGGGCAGCCCGTCGCGGGACAGCGGGCTGGTGGCCAGCACCTCGTTGATCGGGTCGGGGGTATCCCGCTCACCGACCAGGGTAGCCCCGGCGACCAGACCCAGCTCGGGGTAGGCGTCCAGCACCTTCGCCGCCCGGGTGAGCGCGCCCGGCTCCCACCAGGAGTCGTCGTCGGTCAGCGCCACGTATGGGGTGCGGGCCCGGCGGACGCCGAGGTTGCGGGCGTAGGCGCCCAGGTTGCGCCGCCGCCTGATCACTTCCACCTGCGGGAACTCGGACCGGACGGTGCCGGCGGTGCCGTCGGCCGAGCCGTTGTCGACGACCACGATCGGCGGCTGCTCGGGTAGCGCGGTCAGCCGCGCCAGCGTCCGGCACAGGCCGGGACGCCGGTTGCGGGTGGCCACCACCACCGTCACCTGTCCGGTCGCCATGAGTTGCAACCCTTGCCCGATCAGCCGCGATCAAACAGCGTTAGTCCGGCCCGGCGCCGGGTAGCGACACGCCTTCGTGACGAGTTATGTAGTAGTGATCCCGACCCTGGGGCGGCCCTGCCTGCAAGCTTGCCTGGACGCGCTGGCGGCGGCCGACGGGCCGCTGCCCCAGCAGGTGGTGCTGGCCGACGACCGCCGGGACACCCCGGATCCGCTGCCGGTGACCGTGCCGGAGCCGCTGGCTGACCGGATCCAGGTGGTGACGCTGGAGGGACGCGGGCCCGCGGCGGCCCGGAACGCGGGCTGGCGGGCGGCCGAGGCCGCCGACTGGGTGGCGTTCATCGACGACGACGTGCGGGTCGGACCCCGGTGGCGAGCCGAGCTGGCGGACGACGTGGCCGGGGTACCGGCCGACGTGGCCGGGATCCAGGGCGTGATCGACGTGCCACTGCCGCCGGACCGGCGGCCGACCGACTGGGAGCGCGGCACCGCGGGCCTGGCCACCGCCCGCTGGATCACCGCCGACCTGGCCTACCGGCGCGGCGCGCTGCTGGCCGCGGGCGGGTTCGACGAGCGGTTCCCGCGGGCCTTCCGCGAGGACGCCGACCTGGCCTTGCGGCTGCTGAATCTGGGCTGGTCACTGCGGCAGGGCAGGCGGCGAACCACCCATCCGGTCCGGGCCGCGTCCCGCTGGGCCAGCCTGCGCGCCCAGGCGGGCAACGCCGACGACGCCCTGATGGGGCGCCTGCACGGCCCTGGCTGGTACGCCCGCGCCGAGGCCGCCCCCGGACGGCGGCGCGGGCACGTGGTGACCACGGCCCTGCTGGCCTCGGCGGCTGTGGGCGGAATGGCGAGCTCCCTGGCCTCCGGCCCGGGACGGGCCCGGTACCGCCGGGTGGCCCTGCTGGCCGGAGCGGGCTGGCTGGCCAGCACGACCGAGTTCACCGTGGCCCGGGTGCGTCCGGGGCCACGGACCTTGAGCGAGACCACCACGATGGCGGTGACCAGCGCGCTGATCCCGCCGCTGGCCACCGGGCACTGGCTGCGCGGCCGATGGCAGCACCGCCGGACCGGGTCGTGGCCACCACCGCCCGCAGCGGTGCTGTTCGACCGGGACGGGACGCTGGTCCGCGACGTGCCTTACAACGGCGACCCGGAGCTGGTGCAACCAATGCCGGGCGCAGCGGCCGCAACGGCCCGGCTGCGGGCGGCCGGGGTCCGGCTGGGGGTGGTCACCAACCAGTCTGCGGTGGGCCGGGGCTTGATCACGCTGGCCCAGATGGACGCGGTGAACGAGCGAGTCGACGAGGAGCTGGGGCCGTTCGGCGCGTGGGCGATCTGCCCGCACGATCCGGCCAACGGGTGCATCTGCCGCAAGCCCGGACCGTACCTGGTGCTCAAGGCGACGGCCGAACTGGGGGTGGACCCGGCCGACTGCGTGGTGGTGGGCGACATCGGCACGGACGTCGCGGCCGCGTACGCGGCCGGGGCCCGGGCCATCCTGGTGCCAACTCCGGTGACCCGGCCGGAGGAGACCGCGGGGGTGCCGGTGGCGGCCGGGCTGACCGAGGCGGTGGCCGCGCTGCTGGACGGCCGGCGGCTGCGGTGCTGGCCCCGATAAGACCGGCGCGCACGTCGGGACCGCGTACCCGGCTGGTCGGCACCTGCGGAGTCGCGAGCCCGGCCGGGCCGGCCTGATACGCCGGCGAACCTATAAGCCAGCCGGTGGGAGTCCATTAATTCCAATTACAGGTTGTAATTGACTGCGAGTGGGTAGCTGGTATCGGTTCTATGCGTAAGCACTGCTTATCCGCACCATGAGTAGGTTTTTTGGAGTTCTGTTTGACTGACTGAGCCCCGGGTAGCGCTGCGTTCCGCAATTGACTGAGCAAGTCAGGAACGCAGAGAGGGGCTCGCGTAGTGCCGGAGAACAGGCCCGTGTGGGCGCGGGCGGTCGTCACCGGTGGAGCCGGCTTCATCGGCCGCCACCTGTGCCGCCGTCTGCTGGCGGCGGCCACGGAGGTGGTGTGCGCCGACAACTTCCTGACCAGTTCGCCGGGGAATCTGGCCGCGCTGCGGGCCGAGCCGCGGTTCACCCTGCGCGAGGCCGACGTGGCCACGGCGCTGGAGGTCAGCGGGGACGTCGACCTGGTCGTCCATCTGGCCTCGCCCGCCTCTCCGGCCGACTACCACCGGCACCCCCTGGCCACCCTGGAGGCGGGCAGCGCGGGGACGCAGAACGCGCTGGAACTGGCCGCGCGGACCAGGGCCCGGTTCGTGCTCGCCTCAACCTCGGAGGTGTACGGCGACCCGGCGGTCAGCCCGCAGGCCGAAGGCTACTGGGGCAACGTCAATCCGATCGGGCCGCGCAGCGTCTACGACGAGGCCAAGCGGTTCGCCGAGGCCCTGACCACCGCGTACCGCCGGGCCGGGACCGTGGACACCGCGATCGTGCGGATCTTCAACTCCTACGGGCCGGGGATGCGGCCCAACGACGGCCGGATCGTGCCCACGTTCGCCTGCCAGGCCCTGCGCGGCGACCCGCTCACCGTGGCCGGGGACGGCCGCCAGACCCGGTCGCTGTGCCACGTGGACGACACCGTGCGCGGCATCCTGGCCGTCGCGGCCAGTGACCTGCCCGGGCCGGTGAACATCGGCCACCCGGACGAGGCCACCGTGCTGGAGATCGCCGAGCGGATCATCGCGCTGACGGGCTCGGCGTCCGGCATCAAGCACATCCCGTTCCCCGAGGACGACCCGATGACCCGCTGCCCGGACATTACGCTGGCCCGCCAGCAGCTCGGCTGGGAACCGCGGGTCGGCTGGCAAGAAGGCCTGGCCGAGACGCTGACCTGGTTCGCCGCCCAGCTCGGCCTGCAGTCCGGCCTGGAGGTGTCGGCTTGATGCGGGTGCTCGGGATCAACGCGATCTTCCACGACCCGGCGGCCGCGCTGATCGTGGACGGGCGGATCGTGGCCGCCGCCGAGGAGGAACGGTTCAGCCGCCGCAAGCACGGCAAGCGGCCGGTGCCGTTCTCGGCCTGGGAGCTGCCGGAGCTGTCGGCCGCCTGGTGCCTGGAGCAGGCCGGGCTGCGGCCCGAGGACCTGGACGCGGTGGCCTACTCCTACGACCCGGGCGGCTGCCTGCCCGCCGGTGACATGGGGCTCGACGATCCCTGGGACTGGCTGCGGATCCGTTACGCGCAGGAGGCGCCGCAGTTCCTGGCCGAGGCGCTGCCCGGGCTGGACCCGGCCAGCGTGCGGTACGTCCGGCACCACGAGGCGCACGCCGCGTCGGCCGGGCTGGCCGCCCCGTTCGCCGACGCCAGCGTGCTGGTCTGCGACGGGCGGGGGGAGGCCGCCTCGCACCTGGCCGGCCGTTACAACGGCGGGCGGCTGGAGGTGCTGGCCAGCCAGGCGCTGCCGCACTCGCTGGGACTGTTCTACGAGCAGGCCACCGCGCACCTGGGCTTCCTGCACTCCAGCGACGAGTACAAGGTGATGGCGCTGGCCTCCTACGGGAGCCCACGGTTCGCCGCCGAGCTGGGCCGGCGGGTGTACGCCGACGGCGAGGGCGGCTTCCGGACCGAGCCGGTCGGCTGGGACAGCCTGGTCAAACGCCGACGTCCCGGTGAGCCGCTGACCGCCGAGCACGCCGACCTGGCGGCCAGCGTGCAGCGGGTGACCGAGGACGTGCTGCTGGACCTGGCGCGCTGGCTGCACGGCCGGACCGGCGGGCGCGACCTGGCCATGGCGGGCGGGGTGGCGCTGAACTGCGTGGCCAACTCGCGGCTGCACCGGGAGGGCCCGTTCGGCCGGATCTGGGTGCAGCCCGCGGCCGGCGACGCCGGCACCGCGCTGGGCGGCGCGCTGCAACTGGCCGCCGAGGCGGACGAGACGGCCGGCCCGATGCCCGACGCCTACCTGGGCCGGGGCTGGACCGACGAGGAGCTGGAGGCCTGGCTGCGCACCGCCGCCTGGCCGTACGAACGGCCCGCCAGCATCGGCGCGGCGGTCGCGGCCGAGCTGGCCGCCGACCGGATCGTGGCCTGGTTCCAGGGCCGCAGCGAGTACGGCCCGCGGGCGCTGGGCAGCCGGTCGCTGCTGGCCCACCCGGGCCGTAAGGCGAACCTGGACCGGCTCAACGCGGTCAAGGGCCGGGAGGAGTTCCGGCCGGTCGCCCCCATGGTGCTGGCGGAGGCGGCGGCCGAGATCTTCCACGGCCCGCTGCCCAGCCCCTACATGCTGTTCGTGCACGACGTCGATCCGGCCTGGCGGGACCGGATCCCGGCCGTGGTGCACGTGGACGGGACCGCCCGGGCGCAGACCGTGGACCGCACCACCCAGCCCGAGCTGGCCCGCATGCTGACCGAGTTCAGCACCCGGACGGGACTGCCGGTGGTGGTGAACACCAGCCTGAACACGGCCGGGCGGCCGATGGTGGACGATCCGCGGGACGCGCTGGAGTGCTTCGGCTCGGCGCCGGTGGACGTGCTGGCGATCGGGCCGTTCCTGGTCCGCCGGCCCGGGTCGGCCGGGGCGGGCGGCCTCGCGGCGGGAGCGGGCTCATGAGGGTGCTGGTGGTGCGGCCGGACGGGATGGGCGACGTGCTGCTCACCGGCCCGGCCGTGCGGGCCATCGCCGCCGGCGGGGCGGAGGTGACGTTCCTGGCCGGGCCGGCCGGGACCGCGGCGGCAGGGCTGCTGCCGGGGGTCGGTTCGGTACTGACCTGGGAGGCGCCCTGGATCGCGCCCGATCCGGGCCCGTTCGACCCGGACTCGGTGTGGTCGCTGGCCTCGCTGGTGCGCGCGGCGCATCCCGAGGCGGCGGTGATCTTCACGTCGTTCCACCAGTCAGCGCTGCCGACCGCGCTGGTGCTGCGGATGGCGGGAGCACCGTCGATCGCCGCGATCAGCGAGGACTACCCGGGCGCGCTGCTGGACGTGCGGCACCGGGTCGATGACGACCAGCCCGAGGTCGAGCGGAACCTGTCGCTGGCCCAGGCGGCGGGGTTTTCGCTGCCCGCCGGCGATGCGGGGCGGCTGGCCATCACGTCTGGGCGGCCCGGCTCGGCCGACGTGGCCGGGTGCCCGGACGGCCGGTACGTGGTGGTGCACGCGCGGGCGTCGGTGCCGGCCCGGGCCCCATCCCCGGACCGGGCCGCGGCCATCGCCGGGGCCCTGGCCGGGGCCGGCCACCGGGTGGTGGTCACCGGTTCGGCCGCCGACGCACCGGTCACCGCGGGCATCTGCGCGCAGACCCCGGGCGCGGTGGACCTGGGCGGGCGGACCGGCCTGCGCGCGCTGGCGGCCGTGCTGGCGGGTGCGGATGTGGTGGTGGCGCCGAACACCGGCGCGGCCCACCTGGCGGCCGCGGTCGGCACCCCGGTGGTGAGCTTGTTCGCGCCGGTCGTGCCGGCCGTCCGGTGGGCGCCCTACGGGGTGCCGTACCGGCTGCTCGGGCAGCCGGATGCAGCCTGTGCGGGGACCCGGGCGCGAATCTGCCCGGTGCCCGGGCACCCGTGCCTGGACTCGATCGAGCCCGCTGAAGTGGTCGCGGCGGTCGCCGAACTGTCGGGGGGAGGCCGGGTGCTGGCGGAGGCGGCCCTGACGCCGGCGGAGGCGGGCCGATGAGGATCTTGATCTGGCACCTGCACGGGTCCTGGCTGACCAGCTTCGTGCAAGGGTCACACGACTACCTGGTGCCGGTGATCCCCGGGCGGGGGCCGTTCGGCCAGGGCCGGGCCCGGACCTGGGACTGGCCCGGCCGCGTGGTGGAGGTCTCGCCCGCCCAGCTGCGGGACGAGCAGGTGGACCTGGTGGTGCTGCAGCGCCCGGACGAGCTGCCGCTGGCGGCGGCCTGGCTGGGCCGGACCCCGGGCCGGGACGTGCCCGCCGTCTACCTGGAGCACGACACCCCGCCCAGGCCTGGCGCCCGGCACCCGATGGCTGACGTCGCGGGCCTCGTGATCGTGCACGTCACCCACTTCAACTCGGTCTTCTGGGACTGCGGGCCGTCCCCAACGATCGTGATCGAACACGGGGTCGTCGATCCCGGCGCGGCCTGGACGGGCGAGCTGGACCGGGCCGCGGTGGTGGTCAACGACCCGCTGACCCGGGGCCGGACCGTCGGCACCGACCTGCTGCCCGGGTTCGCCGCCCAAGCGCCGCTGGACGTGTTCGGCATGCGGGTGGCGGGACTGGCCCGGGCCCAGCGCCTGGACCCCGCACGCTGCGGAGAGTACGACGACCTTCCCCAGGCGCAGCTGCACGCCGAACTCCCCCGGCGCCGGGTGTACGTGCACCCGTTCCGGTGGACGTCGCTGGGACTGTCGCTGATCGAGGCGATGCTCCTGGCCATGCCGGTGGTCGTGCTGGCCACGACCGAGGCTCCGCGGGCGGTGCCGCCGGAGGCCGGGGCGATCTCCTCCGACCTGGGCGAGCTGCACGCGGCGGTCCGCCGGTTCATCCGCGACCCGGCCGCCGCCCGGGCGGCCGGGCTGGCGGCCCGGGAGGCGGCCTGCGCCCGGTACGGCCTCAAACGGTTCCTCCACGACTGGGATCAGCTTCTGCAGGAGGTGAGGGCATGAGAATCGCCATGGTGTCCGAGCACGCCGATCCGACCGCGGTGCTCGGTGAGGCCGATGCCGGGGGCCAGAACGTCCACGTGGGCGCGCTGGCCACGGCCCTGGCCGCGCGCGGCCACTCCGTCACCGTCTACACCCGGCTCACGGACCTGCAGGCAGCGCGGGAGGTCGAGCTGAGCGCCGGTGTCACCGTGCGCCGGCTCAAGGCCGGACCGATCGCACCGCTGGCCAAGGACGAGCTGCTGCCGCACATGCCCGAGCTGGGCATGCGGCTGGCCCGGCAGTGGCGGACCGACCCGCCCGACCTGGCGCACGCCCACTTTTGGATGTCCGGCCTGGCCACCCTGCGGGCCGTCTCCGGCCTGAACGTCCCGGTGGCGCAGACCTTCCACGCGCTCGGCGTGGTCAAGGCGCGCCACCAGGGGGCCGCCGACCCGAGCCCGGCCGGCCGGGTCCGGGCCGAACGGCGCATCGGCGTCACCTGTGACCAGGTGATAGCTACCTGCAGCGACGAGGCCAGCGAGCTGGTGGCGCTGGGCGTGCCGTCCAGCCAGATCTCGGTGGTGCCGTGCGGGGTGGACGTGGAGGCGTTCACGGCGCAGGGCGCGGTGGGGTTGGCGGGGCTTGCGCAGGCCGGTTCTTCGGCCGGTTCTCCGGCCGGTTCTTCGGCGGGCGAAGGGCGGCTGCGGCTGCTGACGCTGGGGCGGCTGGTCGAGCGGAAAGGGGTGGCGACCGCGATCGCGGCGCTGGCCGAACTACCGGAGGCGGAACTGGTGGTGGCGGGCGGCCCAGACCGCGCCGAGCTCGAGTCCGACCCCGAGTACCAGGCACTGTGTGCGGCCGCCGATCGGTACGGGGTCGCGGACCGGGTGCTGTTCACCGGGAGCGTGGCCCGCGCTGACGTACCGGCCCTGATCCGGTCGGCCGCGGCGATGGTCTGCGTGCCGTGGTACGAGCCGTTCGGCATCGTCCCGTTGGAGGCCATGGCCTGCGGCGTCCCGGTGGTGGCGAGTGCCGTCGGTGGCCTCACCGACACCGTGGTGGACCGGGCCACCGGCTGGCTGGTGCCGCCCCGCGACCCGGCCGCGCTGGCCCGCGCGCTGCGGGTGCTACTGGCCGATCCGGCCCGGCGGGCGGCCATGGGCGCGGCCGGCCGGGACCGGGTCGAGCAGTGGTACACCTGGCCCCACGTGGCGGCGCAGACCGAGGCCGTCTACCAGCGGCTTCGTGCCAACGCGGGAACGAGGCAGGCCGGGGCGGCCCAAGCGGTGACGGCGGGGGCGTCATGACCGGACTGGCAGGAGAGACTGGGCTGGCCGAGACTGGGCTGGCCGAGACTGGGCTGGCTGCGCCCACGCTTGACCGTCACGTAGAACAGTTGGTCGAGGCGCTGCGCAGCCCGGCTACGGGCCTGGCGACCGCCCGACGCTGGGGCCGCCGGCTGGCGGTGCCGCTGTTGGCCGGGCAACGGCTGCTGGTGGCCGGCAATGGTGGCAGCGCGGCCGAGGCCCAGCATCTGACCGCTGAGCTGGTGGGCCGCTACATGGCCGAACGGCCGCCGCTGTCGGCCATCGCCCTGCACGCGGAGACCTCCAGCCTGACCGCCATCGGCAACGACTACGGCGCCGGCGAGGCGTACGCCCGGCAGGTCGCGGCCCACGGCCGGGACGGCGACACGCTGCTGCTGCTGTCGACCAGCGGCCGCAGCGAGAACGTGCTGGCCGCCGCTCACCGGGCCCGGTCACAGGGGCTGACCGTATGGGCTATGACCGGCCCGGCCCCGAACCCGCTGGCCGGGTGCGCGGACGAGGCTCTGTGCGTGGCGGGCGCCGACACGGCGGTCGTCCAAGAGGTCCACCTGGTCGCCATCCACGCGCTGTGCGACGCGCTGGACACCGAGATCGCCGCGGTGACGGTGCCGTGAGCCGGGCCGGGAGCGGCGGCCCGCTGGTCGTGCTGGGCGACGCGCTGCTCGACCGGGACGTGGACGGGCAGGTCCGGCGGCTGTCGCCGGACGCGCCCGCCCCGGTGCTGGAGGACGCGGCGGCGAGCTGCCGGCCCGGCGGGGCGGCGCTGGCCGCCCGGCTGGCGGCCGAGGACGGGGTGCCGGTGGTGCTGGCCGCGCCGCTCGGCGACGACGAGGCCAGTGAGCTGGTAATCGCGCTGCTGGAGCCCTACCTGACCGTGGTCCGGCTGCCACTGACCGGGACGCTGGCGGAGAAGACCCGGTTCCGGACCAGCGGCCGCACGTTGCTGCGGGCTGACCGGGGCGGCGGGCGGGCGGGGCCGCTCGTGGCGGCGGCCGCGGACGTGATCGCCGGGGCCGGCGCCATCCTGGTCTCCGACTACGGACGTGGGGTCACCGCCGGCCCGGAGTTGCGATCGTGGCTGGAGCGGCAGGCTGCGCGGGTGCCGCTGGTGTGGGACCCGCACCCGAAGGGCGCTCCCCCGGTACCGCGGGCCCGGCTGGTCACGCCGAACCACGGCGAGGCACTGGCCCTGGCGGGCAGCGCAGACGGCGCCGAAGTGCTGCCGTCGGCGGTGGCGGCCGCCCGCGATCTGGGCGCGCGCTGGTCGGCCGACGCGGTGGCCGTGACCCTCGGCGAACGCGGCGCGGTGCTGGTCCAGGGCGGCACCGCCCCGGCGGTGATCCCGGCCGCGCCGGTGCCGACCGGCGACCCGTGCGGAGCGGGTGACCGGTTCGCGGCGGCTGCCGCGGTAGCGCTGCGGCGCGGGGCTCTGACCTCGGAAGCAGTGACGTCGGCAGTGGCCGCGGCGTCGGCCTACCTGGCGGCCGGCGGGGTGACCCGCTACGGCACGCCCGAGGTGGAGGCGGTCGCGGCACGGGATTCGCGAGCACGCCAGGACTCGCACACCCCTCGGCACCCGCACTCCTCCCAAAGCTCACAGACGTATCAGGATTTTCACATGTCTAAAATTCCTCCAGAAACGCGGCAACCTCGTGAGTTTGATGGGTTCACCGGGACAGATAAGGCCTTTGGCGCCGCCGTGGAACTGGCTCGGCGGGTGCGCGCGGGTGGCGGGACCGTGGTGGCCACCGGCGGCTGCTTCGACCTGCTGCACGCCGGTCACGTCAGCCTGCTGCAGAGCGCCCGCTCGCTCGGTGACTGCCTGATCGTGTGCCTGAACTCAGACGCCTCGGTGCGCCGGCTGAAGGGCCACGGCCGGCCGCTCAACCCCGCCGCCGACCGGGCCGCGGTACTGGCCGCGCTGGGCTGCGTCGACGCGATCGCCGTGTTCGCGGAGGACACCCCCTGTGACCTGCTGGAACAGCTGCGGCCGGCCATCTGGGTCAAGGGCGGCGACTACGACGGCCGGGAGTTGCCGGAAGCCGCCCGGCTGGAAGCCTGGGGCGGGGTCGCGGTCACCGTGCCCTACGTGAGCGGGCATTCGACCACCCGGCTGGCCTCGGCCCTGTTATGGCCGTGCCCGGCCGGATTCTGCTGCTGCGGGCGCTCGGGCTCGGCGACTTCCTGACCGGGGTACCCGCGTACCGGGCCGTGCGCCAGGCGTTCCCGGAGCACCAGGTGGTGCTGGCGGCACCCGCCGCGCTGGCCCCGCTGGTGCCGTTGACGGGCGCCGTCGACGAACTGCTGCCCACCGGCGAACTGGCTCCCATCGACTGGACCGGTCCGGCCCCAGCCGTCGGGATTGACCTGCACGGGCGCGGGCCGGCCAGCCACCGGCTGGTCGCGGCGCTGCGGCCGGGCCGGCTGATCGTGTTCGGCGGCGAGCACGCGGGCGGCTTCACCGGCCCGGTCTGGCGGGCGGGTGAGCACGAGGTGGTGCGCTGGTGCCGGCTGCTGGTGGAGTCGGGTATCCGGGCCGATCCGAGTGATCTGCTGCTTGGCCCGCCCGCGGGTTCGCATCCGTCGTTCACGCTGATTCATCCCGGCGCCGCGGCGGCCGGGCGGCGCTGGCCCGCCGACCGGTTCGCGGCGGTGGCTGGGCGGCTGGCGGCCGAGGGTCATGACGTGCGGATCACCGGCTCAGCCGCCGAGCACGGCTTGGCGTCGCGGGTGGCCGAACTGGCCGGGCTGGCGGACGAGTGCGTGCTGACCGGCCGCACGTCGCTGGCCCAGCTGGCGGCGCTGGTGTCGGCGTCCCGCCTGGTGGTCTCGAACGACACGGGAATGTCGCACCTGGCCACCGCGTTCGCACGACCCTCGGTGACTTTGTTCGGCCCGGTGCCGCCGTCGGAATGGGGGCCGCCCTCCCATCCCCGGCATCAGGCGCTGTGGGCGGGACCGCCCGGGTACCACGGTGACCCGCACGGCGGGCAACTGGATCCGGCCCTGGCCGCGATCACCCCCGGCCAGGTGACCCAGGCCGCGGCCCGGGCGCTGCGGGGTGGGCGGGAAGAACACGCCAGCCAGCTCAGCGGGGGCGGGTGGCGGGCTGGCCACTGGCCAGGATGGCGGCGGTCAGCGCCTCGGCGGGCTGGCTGATCGGGCGCGAGCTGGCCAGCAGGACCAGGTCGATCTCGCCCAGATCGGGCAGGCCGGCCGAGGCGGGCAGCTCGACCAGGCCGTCGGGGATCAGGCTGCGGGCGAAGATCGCCAGCCCGAGGCCGGCCCGGGCGGCGGCCACCACCCCCAGCACCCCGCGGACCGTGCAGGTGACCCGGTAGGGCAGCCCGGCCTGCTCCAGCGCCCGGACCCCGCTCGACCGGCTGATGCTGGGCGACTGGTAGACCACCAGGGCCACCCGCTGGCCGGGGATCAGCCGGGTGCCGGGCGGCGCCGCCCAGACCAGCCGGTCGCGCCGCACCAGGCGGCCGTGCCCCTCCCCCGGCGGCTGCTTGACGAACGCCACATCCAGGTGACCGGACTCCACCCGCCGCTGCAGGGCGGTGCTCTGGGAGACGGTGAGCTCGAGGTCGATCCGCGGGTAGAGCTGGCGGAAATCGCGCAGGATGATGGGTACCGGGGTGAGCGCGAGGTCGTCGGTGACGCCGAACCGGATCCGCCCGCTCAGCCCGGAGCCGGTGAAATAGCCGACCGCCTGCTCGTGCGCGGCCAGGATCGAGCGGGCAAAACCGGCCATCGCCTCTCCGTCGGCGGTCAGCGTGACGCTGCGGGTGTCACGCACGAACAGCAGCCGGCCGACCGCGTCCTCCAGCTTGCGGACGTGCTGGCTGACGGTCGGCTGCCCGAGGCCGAGGTTGGCCGCCGCCCGGGTGAAGCTGAGCGTCTGCGCCACCGCCAGGAACGTCCGGAGCAGCTCGGGATCGTACACACCAGCCCTCTCATTGCGGATCGCAATAACAGTAATTGAACTAATTAACTTTCTTAATGATACGCCGCTGACCAGGATAGGGATGTACCGGACGAGCGAAGATTTGGATGTCCTTGACTGCCACCGCGAGTACCGACCGCGACCATTCCCCTCTTCCCGACTCAGACTCTCACGGCGTATTCAGCTCGTTGCGGACCCGGAATTTCCGGCTGTTCGCGGCCGGTCAGCTGTTCTCCAACACCGGTACCTGGGTGCAGCGGATCGCCCAGGACTGGCTGGTGCTCAGCCTCACCGGCAGCACGACCGCGGTCGGCGTCACGACCGCACTGCAGTTCCTCCCCACGCTGCTGTTCGGGCTGTTCGGCGGCATGATCGCGGACCGTTTCCCGAAGCGTTCGGTGCTGCTGGTCACCCAGTCGGCGCTGGGCGCGATCGCCGGGGTGCTGGCCTTCCTGACCCTGACCCACGTGGTCACCGCCTGGCAGGTGTACGTGGTCGCCTTCGCGCTCGGGCTCGTCACCGCGGTCGACAACCCCACCCGGCAGGCGTTCGCCAACGAAATGGTCGGCCCGGCGCAGCTGTCCAATGCCATCAGCATCAACTCGTCGGTATTTCAGCTCGGCGGGCTGATCGGCCCGGCCATTAGCGGCGCCCTTATCAGCGCGGTCGGGCCCGGTTATTCGTTCGCCATCAACGCGGTCTCGTTCGCCGCCCCGCTGGCCGCCCTGCTGTGGATGCGCCCGGCCGAGCTGCGCACGGTGGCCTGGGACCGCGAGGGTTCGGGCCAGCTCCGGGACGGGCTGCGGTACGCGGCGGCCGAGCCATGCGTGCTCTGGCCGACCGTGCTGGCCGGGGTGTTCGGCTTGTTCACGGCCAACCTGGCGGTGACCCTGGCCGCGTTCGCGCACTCGGTGTTCCACTCCGGCCCCAGCGGTTACGGCCTGCTGAGCGCGACCGTCGCCGTCGGCTCGGTGGCCGGGGCGCTGGTCTGCGCCCGGCTGCCCCGGCCCCGGCTGCGCATGCTGCTGGGCTACGGGGCGGTGCTGAGCATCCTCGACATCGTGTCGTCGGCGGTGCCGGGCCAGCTCGGCTACAGTCTCCTGCTGGTCCCGATCGGCGCCTGCACGCTGCTGCTGCTCACCTCGACCAACTCGCTGGTCCAGTCCACCGCCGACGACCACATCCGCGGCCGCATCATGGGTCTCTACCTGCTGGTCTTCATCGGCGGGGCCGCCGCCGGCGGCCCGTTGCTCGGCCTGGTCGACGAGCAGTTCGGCCCCCGGGCCGGGATGCTGCTGGCCGGTGCTGTCCCGGGGCTGGCCACGCTGGTGATCGCCGCGCGGCTGGCGCGGGGGCGGGCGCGTCACGGCCGTGGCGCCTCGGCCCGGCAACACCCGAGCCTGGTGTGACTGTTGTGGTTACGGCGTGCGGGCGCTGCGGGGGTTTGGGTACGTTTTCCCGCAGGTGATGCGGGAAAACGTACCCGCATCGGGAAGTACACACGTAGTGCCGGGACTCGGGTGGCGGGTGGGATCGCCGGGTGTCGTGGGGCGGGTGTGAGTCTGCCCGAGCTGACGGGCCGGATGAGGCGCACGTTGCGCACGGGGGTGGCCGGGCTGGCCCCATCCCGGCGCCGTCGTCCCGCCAGCCGTACAGGCTGGTCCTTACCCGCGCGATGCCGCATTCGCACCGGCTAGGACCGGCGCGATGCCGCATTTGGGCCGGTTGGGGCGAGGCGCACCCCAACGCACACCGGCGACCGGGAGGGGCGGGTCTTCCTCCATCCCGGAGCCGGAAGTGCCCCCGCCGGAGGCCTACTCCCGGCCCGGGCCGGGGAGCAGGTCGAAGTTGGACGGGGGCTCACCGTGGTCGGGGTCGGGGTCGGGGTCGTCGTGGTCGCGGCGTAGGTAGCGCCAGGGAGACGTGGCGAGCAAGAGCAAAACCAAGCCGAGGACGCCAAGGCCGACCGGTCCGAGCAGGCTCACCATCGCGATCGACTGGGCGTTCTTGTTGGCTTGGGCGGCCAGGGACTGACGGCTGGCCTGGTCCATGCGCAGGTCCAGGTCGACCGCGACGAGCTTGCCCTGGCCGCCCGGGCCGGTGAGGTACGACTGGCCCTTGACCTCCTCGTCGACCAGGACACCGGTGCGCGGGTCGATCCAGAACGTGTTGGTCGCCTGGTAGTAGCGGTTGGCGACCACGCTCTTGGACGGGCCGGAGATGCCCAGCAGCGAGGTGGGGACGCCGGTCATCTGGTCAACCAGGGTGGCCGGGACGTGCTGGGTGAACTCGTAGGTCTGCACGCCGGTGTCCTTGGCCTCCCCGACGTAGGAGGCGGGCCAGGACTTCATGCTGTTGTTGTCGAAGACCTGGTAGGTCTGCTTCTTGGTGCCGATCGGCCAGAACAGCCCGATGCCGGACTGCTTGATCGTGGTGCTGTCGTTGACCGAGGCGCCGCAGCACATGCTCAGCTGACCAGTCCTCCGGTCAAACGCGTAGCGCTGGTAGACGGTGTTGATGACGTTGTGGCGCTTCGGGTCGGCCAGCGACGCGAACGAGTCCCAGATCCCGGTCGTGTTGCTGCTGGCGCGCTGATCACCGCGGACGGTCAGGGTGTAGGTCAGCCGGACGTCGTGCCGGGTCACCAGCGCGCCTTCGTCGAAGTAGGAGGCATGCGGTGACACCAGCATGTCCTGCTCGTACACGTCGACCGGGGCGGCGATCAGCCGCGGGGCGGCGTAGAACCGCAGCAGTACGGCGGTCACCAGCAGGAACGCCCCGACACCGGCCAGCACCAGCCGCAGCCGGCCCCGGCCCCGATGCTCGGGGCCGGGCTCGGACGGCGGCGGCGGGCTGTCCACGGTGCCGTCCGGGCCAGTGTCTCGTCCGGGCCAGTGTCGCCGGCCCCGGCGGCCGTTCCCGTGCGGGTGAAGACGTTACGGACACTCACTACGAACCACCGAACCTAGGCCGCGTCCTCGCCGGAATCGTCCTTGTCCGCCACCTGGTCCGGGTGTCCCCGCAGCTCAGCCAGGTACGGCAGCATCGCGTCCCGCAACGGCACCTGCAAGGTGGCCTGGGCGCCGTCGGCGGCGGCCCGGCGCAGCAGGTCCTGGTGCCGCTCGCCGGTCACCGTCTCGCCCTGGTCGGCCAGCATGACCGGGATGTCGTCGCGGACGTAGTACAGGCGGCGCAGCCGCGGGTTGTACAGCAGACCCTCTTCGGCCAGGTACAGCAGGGTCTGCTTGTCGATGGGGCAGGCCAGCAGGTCCAGCAGTAGCGGATCCAGGCTCATTTCGGGAGGCCTTTCGGTGGGGGGAAACGGGCCGGGCGCAGGCCCATTTCCGTTGGCAGGCCGCCGGCGGGCAGCCACCCGCTCGGCGTTGACGGTCAGGACGACCGGGACGAACACGGCGGCGATGCCGCCGGCGAGCCGCAGGGACAGCAGCACCGGGCTGGACGGCAGCCGCTCGTGGAACAGCCACGAGCCGATGACGATCAGGTAGCCGGTGCTGATGATGGCGCCAAGCGGGACGACGATCGACGCCGGGCTGCGCTGCAAGGCGGTCTGGAACAGGCACAGCCCGGCCGCCATACAGGCGAGCGCCACGTAGAGATAAGGAGAAAGGGCGGCCGCGACCACCAGCGAGTGGGGACGGCTGCCGGAGAACAACGAGGCGGACAGGCACTTGAGGGCCAGCCCGGCCACCCCGTACATCAGGCCGGCGCACAGCCCGTAGCTGACTCCGGACACCCCGCGCCGGTACCGGTGCCGGGCCCGGGCCGCGCGCTGGGCGGACCAGTAGATTCCGATGCTGAGGGCGAAGCCGGGCAGGGCCGCGAGCGTGACGCCGAGGGCGTCGGCGTGGGTGCCCGCCTCCGACCCGTGCCCGCTGGACAGGCTGAGCAGGATCACCGAGGCCACCAGCACCGCGATGCACGCCAGCTCGGTGCGGCCCAGCCGTTCCCGCAGTACCAGGCGGGACAGCAGGATCGTCACCACCACGCCGGAGGCCTGCAGCGGCTGAGCCACGGTCAGCGGCTCCAGCGACAGCACCACCAGCTGCAGCACCATCCCGATCAGGATCAGGGCGAACCCGGCCAGCCAGCCGGGCGCGGTGAACAGCGTGCGCAGCAGCGACCAGATACGGTGCGCGTCGATCGCGGGCAGGTAGGTCAGCGCCCGCTTCTCCAGCACGAAGCCGACGTTGTAAATAGTGGTGGCGACCAGCGCGATGGCGACTCCGGCGTGTGTCACGGCGGCGCCTCCGGTGGGTCCGCCGGCTCCGGGCGGGCCAGTTCACCGAGGGCGGTACGGAAGCAGGCCGTGAAGGCCTCGGCGCCGGCCTGATCCAGCAACGCGAGCCGGTACCGGACCGACAGGTGGAGCCGCCCGGCTACGGTCACCGCGGCGACGCACAGGCCCCGGGGCATCGGGCACGGCCCGGCCAGCCACAGCGTCTCGGTGCCGCTGCCGTCGAACGTCGGCGGGTCCGGCAGCTGGCCCAGGTTGCTGACCAGAGAGGTATCGGTGAGCACGGGGGCGGTCAGGCCGCGGACCAGGCGAGCCACCCGCCGCTTGACCACTACCGGGGCCCAGCCGGTCGCCAGCAGCCGGCTCATCGCGTCGGTCCCGCCGGTGCGGCCGCGGTCCCGGGCCGCCCGGGTCTGCGTGGCCACGTGACGCAGCAGCAGGCCCGGGTCGGCCCGGTGCGAGGGGCCGGTGGCCACCCGGATCAGCCAGGAGAGGTTGCCGTCACCCTGCCAGCGCTGCCCGGCGGCCCGGCCGTTGACCGGGATCGTCACGCTGATCTGGCCGCTGGCTCGGCCCCGGGCCGCGTTCCAGCGGTCGATGGTCAGGCACAACGCGGCCACGAGCAGGTCGTTCACGGTCGGCCGGGGGCCGTCGCCGTCCGGGGCAGGCCGGGGCACCGGGACCGAGATCAGCATGAACCCATAACCAGGTCGGTCCGGCCGCTCGGTCTGCGGGGCAATCCGGGTCACCGTTCCGGGCCAGTTGCCCGACCGGGCGCGGGCGAGCCACCCGGCCGGCGCCGGTGCGGGGCGGGCGGGCCGGAGCAGCGGGTCTGGCGCGGCGGCCGCAATTGGCGGGGTTGGTGAAGCGGGCCAGGCCGGAGGTGGGGGTGAGTCCGGGACTGAGTGCAGGCGGCGGGTGGTGACGCGGGAGCGGTAGGCCTCGGCGACGGTGCCGAGGAGGCGCAGGCTCGACACACCGTCGAACGCGGTGTGGTGCACCTGCAGGATCACGACGTCGTGCTCCGGGCCAACGGCCAGGAAGATCCGCACAACCGATTCGGCCAGTACGATCGGCCAGGCGAACAGGCGCTCGCGGAGGGCGTCCAGTTCGGCGGGGGTGCGCCAGCTGATCATGGTGAGCAGCGGACGGCCAGGTTCCGGGCTGGCGGACCGCCAGTAGAGATGACGGTCCCACCGGCCGCTGACGGCCAGCCGGCGGCGGGCACCGGAGTCCGTGCCGAACACGGCGGTGACGGCCGCGGTCAGGGCGGAGCGGTCCAGGTGGCCGTGGCTGTGGATCTCCCACAGGACCAGGTTGGGCTCGGCCGGCCGGTCGAGGAGGTAGTCCAGTTCCTCGATGGCGGTCAGCCGTTCGGGGCGGAACCCGGCGGGCGGGGAGGCGGGACGGGGCGTGTCCACCGTGATCACGGGCCCTCCCCCGGGGCGGGGCCGCGGGCGGTGAACGGCGGGCCGTACGGAGCCGACGCCGGCTCCGGGGCCGGGGAGCCGGCGCGCGGGGCCGAGATCAGCGCGGCGGCCAGGGCGACGACGGCCGCCGCCTGGGCGGGCCATCCGAACGCGCCGAACCCGTGCTGCGGGCCGTGGCTCAGCTCGGCGATGGCGAACCCGCCGGCCACGCACATGGCCAGGAAGGCCAGCCACGGTACCCAGCGCGGCACCGCCCAGCCGACCAGCAGCACCGCGGGCACCACGAACGCCAGCCAGCCGCCGACCAGGGCCAGCACCACGGTGGCGGCGACCACCGTGATCCAGTACGCGCGGCGGCTGAGCTCCCAGCGCGTGCTGGGGCTGACAGGGCGAGCGGGCTCGGTGGAGGGGATGGGGCTGGTGGGATCGCCGGGGTCGCGCTGGTCGGCAGGCTCGCGCAGGCTGGCCGGGCTGGGTCGCCAGAAGACGCGGTTGCCTGGGCGCCAGGGACGGCGGCGGGGCCAGAGGGCCAGGGCGATCAGGACGCAGAACGCGATGATCGCGATGATCAGGGCCCAGTGGTAGCCGGTGACCGGGGTGTAGTTCATGACCACGGCGCCGCCGGCGCCGGCCGGGACGATGAACGCCTGCTGCCAGCCGTCCAGGGTGACCGGCTTGAGCTGCTTACCGTTCAGCGTCGCGGTCCAGCCGGGGGCCGTGGCCTGGTGCACCTCGAGGTAGGACTGGGCGCCGGCGCCGATGGTGCCGGTCCGGTGCTCGGTGCCCCAGTCCTTGACCGTGAAGCTCCGGGCGGTGGCGGCTGTGGTGGTAGCAGCGGCCGGGGCGTTCTTCAGGCTCAGGCCACCCAGGGTCAGCGGCAGGCCGGCGCCCGGTGAGGTCAGCCAGTGGCGGCCGGCGGGCAGGGTCAGCGCCGAGCCGCTCGTGCACAGGTGCACCGGCAGCGCCTTGAAGCCGGTCAGGTCGGCGACCGTGCCAGAGACCGAGGTCTGGTAGCTCCTGCCGTCGATCGTCAGCGACGGGCCCTGGCCGCAGCCGAGCGTGAACGGGGTGCCGGCGCTCGGGGTCGCGGTGGTCAGGCTGGCCAGCGCGGGGACGGCCAGCTCGGCCAGGCCGACCGGGAGCTGCTGGACCCGGCCGACCAGCGGGTTGTAGGCGGTGGTGGCCTCGACGCCGGGGAAGCTGATCGTCAGCTGGCTGGTGTCGAGCGGCGCGAAGTGCAGCACCCCGCCCTGCGGGACCATCACGTCCCGGGTGCCGGCCGGGCTGGTGATCTTGACCCGGGTCGGCTGGGCGGCGATGCCGGTGGTCGCCGCGGTCAGCTCGATCTCGCTGATCGTGCGCTTCCCGGTCCAGGCCAGGTGCAGGCTCGCGTCCGGGCCGGACGCCACCCAGCCGGTGGCGGCGCTGCCGTCCAGCAGGTTCTGCGCCCGGAAGACCGGCAGCGAGCCGAACGTCGAGCTGGCCGAGATCGTCAGCTGCGGTTTGCCCGGGCTCAGCGAGTCCAGCAGCGAGTTCAGCGGCGCGCCGGGCACCGCGGTGACCGTCCCCGCCACCTGGAACCGCTGACGCCCGGCGGTGGTGAAGGTCCGGTTCAGGGCCGGCTCGGGCGGCTGGCCCGGCAGGCCGATCGACGAGCTGGTGGCCCGCTCGAAGCTGAACGACGGGGTGGGACCGGCCGCGGTCTGGGACGGCTGCAGGAACCGGGTCACCCACACGCCGGGGATCGCGACCCCGCTGATGCCGGCCCCGGGGCCGCCCGCGGTGCCGCCCCTGGTGCTGTCGATCGTGATGCGCAGCCAGCTGCTGGTGCCGGACGGGATGTTCAGCTTCTGGGTGGCGCCGGTTACCGCGGTGGCGGTGTCCACGTGGCCGGTGGCGGTGGTGACGGTCAGCCGGGTGGCGACCGGGCGCGGGATGTCGTCCAGCAGCTTGATGTCGACCGGGGTGCCCAGGTCCAGCGGGTGGGTGAAGTTGATCTGCAGCCACTGCCCGGCCGCCTTGGTGGTGCCCTCGACCCAGGCGGTGCTGGGGTCGCCGTCGAACGCGTTGACCGGGTCACCCTGCGGGTACTCCCACAGCCAGGAACCGGCCGAGGAGGCGGTGACGCTCTTGGCGCCGCGCAGCACCGCCACCGTCTGGTGCCCGGACGTCCCGGCCGGCAGCAGCTGGCGGGGCGCCTGGCCACCGGCCCCGAGCGGGTCGTCGGGCGGGTTGGTCCCGGTCGCGGTGTAGGTGTAGGAGGTGTTGTTGTCGGTCAGGCCGAACGCGGTGTCGGCCCGCCGGTTCCCGTCGGTCACGTCCTGGCTGGCCGCCCGCGGGTCGCCCGCGCCCGTCTGGCCGGCCACGACGGCCGGGCGCTGGCCGAGCAGGCCCTGGGCCTCGAGCTGCTGCAGGGCGGCCGGGCCGCCGTCGACCAGCGCGGTGCCGGCGGTCGGCAGCACCGACACCGGCCCGCTGGGGCGCAGTGCCGCGTTGGTGGCCTGGTAGATCTCCACCGGCGCGTAGGCCGGGCTGATCGCCTGCACCTGCAGCGAGGTGCCCTCGCCGGCCGGCGGCGGCGGGACCGGGGTGCCGAACGAGGCCACCCGGGTGAACCCGGACCCGGCCAGCGCGGCGTGCACCACGGCCGGCGACACGTAGCCGAGCTGGGCCGGGTCGAGGTCGTTGCGGACCAGCACGTAGCGGACGCCGGCCCGGGCCAGGTAGGCGGCCAGGCCCGGCTGGGGGGTGCCGGACTCGATGGCCTGCTCGGCGCCGCTGGTGAAGCTGGTGGCGCCGCCGCCGCTGTAGGGCACCAGGCTGTCCTCGGTCCACGGCGAGGTGGCCAGCGGCTCCAGCGGCTCGTCGATGGGCTGGCCCCAGGTGTAGACGCCGTGGGCGTCGGCCGGGACAACCAGCGTGGTCTGGTGCTGGGCGTGGCTGGCCATGAACGCGGCCGCCTGCTGCCAGTAGCCGGGGATCGACGCGAACGAGCCCGGCTGCAGCACCTGCCCGTTCAGGAACGGCAGGCACAGGCCGGCCAGCGCCGCCGCCGCGGCCACCGCGGCCAGCACCCGGGCGGCCCGGCCCGCGGGGGCCGCGTGCGCGGGCCGCCGCCACACGCCGCGGGCCAGCACGTGCGCGATGCCGAGGCACAGCGCCGCCGCCAGCACCGGCTCGATCTTGTACACGTTGCGCAGCGCCGACAGCGCGCCGTTGAGCACGTCCTGGACCGGCTGGTGGAGCGGGCCCCCGAGCGGGCCGGCGTACCCGGTCAGCCCCCACAGCGCCGCCACCAGAACGGTCCAGCGCAGCCAGATCGCCTCGGGCAGGTCACGGCGGGCCAGCCCGGCCAGCCCGGCCCCGGACGCGACCGAAGCCGCCGCCACCGGCCAGGCGTAGGCCACCAGGACCGACCCGGCCGTCAGCCAGGGCACGCCGAAGTTCAGGTAGGCGACCCAGTTGCCGGCCCCGCGCAGCACCGCGTCGGCCGACGTGGTGGCGGTCGTGGTGGACGACTGCTCGATGTACGGCAGGAAGTTGAACCCGTACTTGCCCTGGTAGAACAGTGGCACCAGCCACCAGGCGGTGGCCAGCAGGACGGCCAGCACCTCCCACCCGAACAGTGCCCACTTGCGCCGGTCCCAGGCCGACGACCGCGTCAGGACGTACAGGCCCGGCAGCACCAGGGCGGCCAGCGTGGAGGCGGCGTTGACCCCGCCCATGCAGGCCACGAACAGCCCGGACCGGGCCGCCGCCGACCAGGCCGCGGGTGGCCGCCCCCCGGCATCGGGCGGCGCGGACCAGTAACGGACCAGCGGGAGGGTGGCCCAGGTGGCGAAGATCCCCGGCAGCAGCGCGGCCGAGGAGGAGCCGACCAGGATCGTGTAGGTCGGCCAGATCGCGAACGCCGCCCCGGCCAGCAGCCTGGTCGGCCGGGTCCCGATGCCGACCGCCTCGGCCAGCCGGACCAGGCCCCAGAACCCGACCGCGATGAGGATCGACATCCACAGCCGCTCGGCGATCCACACCGGCAGGTGCACCGCGTGCGCGACCAGGTAGTACAGGCCCATGGGGAACGCGTAGCCGATGTACTGGTCCTGCAGGCTGCCCTGCCATTCCAGCGGGTTCCACAGGTGCCACAGCCGCCGGTAGAACTCGACCGGGTCGACGTCCACCCCGAGCTTGGTGTCGAACGTCATCCGGCCCGGGTGGGTCAGCAGCAGGGCGATCAGGGCCAGGCCCCACACCAGCAGCAGCCAGCGGCGGCCCGCCCGTTCGGCGGCGTCGCCCCAGCGGCCCCACAGCCAGCGCGGGCGGCGTCCCCCGCCCGCCGATTCGCCGGGCTCGTAGCCGGTGAGCTCGGTCTCCGGTAGCTGAAGTGTCGTCATGCCGTCCGCCGCAGTATCACCAGGAGGTTCCAGGTCGCGAGCTCGCGTAGTCCGGGCAGGAAGATCAGGAACTTGCACCAGCGCGGGTAGTACCGCGGCCGGGCCTCGACCACGGCGATGTCCTTGCGCTTGCGCAGCAGGGCCAGCACCGGGCCCACGCCGAGCGGGAACATCGTCTGGCCGAACAGGTTCTTGGGCGCGTGGCCGTGCTTACGGGCGTACCGGCGGGACGCGTAGTCGCCGCCCAGGTAGTGGAACGGCGCGGATTCGTGCCCGCCCCACGGCGACAGCCACACCGTGTAGGACAGGTAGACCAGGCCACCGGGCCGGGTGACCCGGATCATCTCGTCGATGAACCCGGCCGGGTCGCGGACGTGCTCCAGCACGTTGGAGGAAAAGCAGACGTCCACGCTGCCGTCGGCCAGCGGCAGCCAGTAGCCGTCCCCGATCACGCTGGCCTGGCTGGGCTCCCCGTGGCTGAACAGCTCGCCGGCGTCCGGCTCGACCAGCAGGCAGTGCGCGCCGCGCTGCCGGAACATGGCGGTGAACCAGCCGGCCCCGCCGCCGACGTCGGCCACCCGGGCCCCGGCCAGGGTGGTGTGCCGCTCGACGAGCGCGATCGAGTCCTGGGCGAGCAGCTCATAGAACCGCTTGGGGTCGGACTGCTCGGCCGCGAAGGCGGACAGCAGCCGGACCGCCCCGACCGGGCGCAAAGGGTCCGGTCCGGTTCGCGGACCACCGGAAACGGTGGACGGGGGCGCGTCGGGGGGCATCTGCCGGTCCTCCTTGACAGGCTGCGGAACGGCCAGCGGTGACTGGCCCGCGAGGGGTGTAAAACCGCCGGGCCGTCGCCGTTTGCGCCCCGCCGCGCGGCGTCCGGCCCGTTTGTTACTGTGCGGTAAGTCACTTCGTTACTGGACGGTAAGGCACCTTCGAGAGGTTCGTCAATAAAAACCGGATAACAACATGCTTGTCCTACCTTGTCCGGCTACTCGCCAGTTGGATGGGTACCAGCGAGGCATACCGAAGGGAAGTGTTGACACGTATTTGGAGCGGCGCCCATAATCGCCGCTCATGACCCGGGGGGGCCATTCCGTGCCCGAGGAGATGGCGCATGGAGACCCGACGGTCCCTTGTATCCGCAGCTCAGCAGGAACCTGATCCGAGCCTGCCGAGTCCGCCCCGGCCCAGCCTGAGGCCGGGCCGCCGGGTCCTGATCGTGGCCTGGCGGGACGTGGCCAGCCCGCACGCGGGCGGCTCCGAACTGCTGGTCGACCAGCTCGCCGCGGGCCTGGTAGCCCGGGGCGACCAGGTCACGCTGCTGTGCGGCGGCCCGGCCGCGCCGCACGCCTACCAGGTGGTCCGCAGCGGCGGCATGTACAGCCAGTTCGTGCGGGCGCCGCTGGCCTACCGGCGGCTGCGCGACTGCGACGTGGTGGTCGAGGTCTGCAACGGCATGCCGTTCCTGACCCCGCTATGGGCGGGCAAGCCCACCGTCTGCATGGTCAACCACGTGCACACCGACCTGTGGCCGCTGCGGTTCCGGCCGCCGGTGTCGACGGCCGGCCAGTTCCTGGAGCAGCGGGTCATGCCCTGGGTGCACCGCCGCAACCTGGTCGTCACCGTCTCCGAGTCGACGGCCAGCGAGCTGCAGGCCCTGGGGGTGGACCGGGAACGGATCCGGATGCTCAACAACGGGGCCGCCCCGGCCGGGCCGCCGGTCCCCCGGTCCCGGCGCCCGCTGTTCCTGGCGCTCGGGCGGCTGGCCGAGTACAAGCGGATCGACCTGCTGCTGCGGCTGTGGGAACGGGTCCGCCCGGTGGTCGGCGGGCGGCTGGTGATCGCCGGCGACGGCCCCGAACGCGGCTACCTGGAGTCCCTGGCCGGCCCGGACGTAATGTTCACCGGCCGGATCAGCGAGCGCCGCAAGCACCAGCTGCTCGGCTCGGCCTGGCTGCTGCTGCACCCGGCGCTGATCGAGGGCTGGGGCATCGTGGTCACCGAGGCGGCCCTGCGGGGGACGCCGACGGTCGGCTTCGACGTGCCGGGACTGCGGGACTCGGTCGACGACGGCCAGACCGGCCTGCTGGCCCGGACCGAGGCGGCCTACGCGTCGGCCTGGGCGGCGCTGGCCCTGGACCCGGACCGGCGGGAGCGGATGGGGGCCGCCGCCCGGCACCGGGCCGCCCAGCTGCGCTGGTCCACGGCGGTCCGGCACTTCTCGGCGGTGCTGGACGAGGCGCTCCGGTGAGCGCCGCCCTGCAGGACTTCTACGAGGTGCCGGGGACCACGGTCAGCTCCGGCCCGGACCGGGCCGAGCGGCAGGCCGAGATGCTGGCCGGGGTGCTGGCCGCCAGCAGCGGCCGGCAGCGGATCGTGGACGTCGGGTGCGGCGAGGGCACCGCCACCCACCTGGTCAAACGACTGGACCCGGGCAACACGGTGATCGGGGTCGACTGGTCGGCGATGGCGCTGACGCAGGCCCGCGCGCGCGGCGTGCTGGTCGTCCAGGGCGGGATCGACCAGCTGCCGCTGGCGGACGCCAGCGTCGACGTGGTGATCATGAGCGAGCTGATCGAGCACCTGGTCGACACCGACGCGGCCGCCGAGGAGGCCCGGCGGGTGCTCCGGCCGGGCGGCACGCTGCTGCTGTCCACCCCCAACCTGGCCGCCTGGTACAACCGGGGGCTGATCGGCCTGGGCATCCAGCCGGTGTTCTCCGAGGTCAGCCTCAAGGGCATCTACGGGCGGCCCGGCCGTGAGGTGGTCGGGCACCTGCGGCTGTTCACCCGCCGGGCGCTGGAGGAGTTCCTGACCGCGCGCGGGTTCGCCTGCGAGCGGGTGTGCGGCGCGCCCTACCACGACGTGCCGCGGCCGCTGCGGCCACTGGACCGCTGGCTGTGCCACTGGCCGTCGGCCGCCAGCATCCTGCTCGTCCAGGCCCGCAGATCATGACAACGGCCCTTGACACGGTGCGGGCGGGGGCGTCTATGCTACCCGGAAGTAACTTGGGGGGCGGAACCCACAGGGAAGGACCGAAGCAGTGCTGACCGTGGCCGCCATACTCCTGGGTGCCGTGCTGGCCGTGGCCGGCGTGGTGGTCGTGACCCACGACGCCACCACCGTCCCGCCCGCTCCCACCCGGCAGCTGTACAACTACGGCTCCGGCTGATCGCCCGGTGGCGCCGCGCCGGCGGCTCGCCGCGCTGGTTCCGCTGGCCGGGCTGACCGCGCTGGCGCTAGCCCTGGCTCTGGCTTTGGCGGCCTGCGCCGGGCCGCCCCGGCCGTCACCCGGCCCCGCCCCGGACCTGGTGCGGTCGAACTACGAGCGGGCCACCGGCGACACCGTCCCGCGCGACTGCGGCTACAGCGCCCCGCTGCCGGCCAGACCGGGCTGGAGCCTGTGGCTGTTCTGCGACACCGCGGTGACCAGCGCCCGCGGCAGCCGGATCGACCGGCTGATCCTCGGCACCGACACGGCCGCGGCCGGCCCCGGCCAGCCGGGCCGGGTGCCGTCCGGGCTGAGCGAGCTGCCCACCCCTCCGACACCGTCGGTGCTGCCCAGCGACGGCGCGCCGGAACCGTTCCTGCCGGCGCCGGCGGGCCTGGTCCGGCCGGGCGGGACGGCGCCCTGCTCGGGGCCGGGCGCCTACCCGGCCGCGTGGATCACCGGGGTGGCGGATGAGCCCGCCGCCCAGGACGCCCACCGCAAGCTGCTGATCAGCTACAACGACTACTGCGTGACCGGGGACGCCGGCTCGCTGGGCACCGACGTACCCGGCAGCCTGACCCCGGAGGGCTCCGGCCTGGTCGAGTACGACCCGGCCAGCAACCAGCTGGGGACCACGGCCGAGGTGTTCGCCAGTCCTGCGGGGCTCTCGCTGCCGGTCCAGCAGGTGCTCGGCTCACCGGTGTTCCGGGGCGGCTACCTGTACCTGTTCGGCTTCTGCTCGGCCGCCACGCTGCCGACCGGGTGCGCGACCGGGAAGGTGTTCATGGTCCGGGTGCAGGCGACGCCGGCCGCCTGGCAGAACCCGGCCAGCTACCAGTACTGGACCGGGAGGGGGTGGTCGCTGGACCCGAACACGGCGGCGTCGGTGCTGCCGTCCGGGCACCCGCTGGGCGTCTCGGCCGGGGACTACTCGGCCGACGGGCACCAGCTGGTCATCGTCGAGCAGACCAGCCTGGCGGGCGACTTCTCGGTGTGGCAGGCCCGGGCGCCGGCCGGGCCGTGGCGGCGGCTGCGGACCGGCCGGGTGCCCTGCCGGAGCGGTACCGGCCACGGGGCGGGCGAGCTGTGCCGGGCCCTGATCGGCCACCCGGAGCTGAGTAGCGGACGACAGCTGCTCATCTCCTACTACAACCCAGGCAACGGCCACGTGGACGCGTCGGCCTGGTCCTGGTGACCCGCGGGAGGTCCTGCGATGAAGCTCGTGGCTCAGCTGGCGGCCTCGATGCCGGAAAAGCTGCTGGTGCGGCTGGTCAGCCTGGCCTACCGGCGGTACGAGCCGGAGATCCGGCGGCTGGACGACGTGTGCGGCCGCGGCGGCACGATGATCGACATCGGCGGCTGGTACGGGCCGTGGACCCGGCGGCTCCGGCACCGGGCCGGCCAGGTGGTGGTGATCGAGCCGACGCCGCTGCACGGGGTGCTGCGGCGGACGCTGCCGCCGTCGGTGGAGGTGATCGCGGCGGCGGCGTCCGACCGCTGCGGCGAGGCCGAGCTGTGGGTGCCGCCCGCCGACACCGGTACCCGCGGGGTCTCGTCCCTGCACCGGCGCGACCTCCACGGTGAGTCGCTCACGGTGCCGCTGGTGCGGGTGGACGACCTGGGACTCAGCCAGGTGACGTTCATCAAGATCGACGTGGACGGGCACGAGGTGCCGGTGCTGCGGGGCGCCGAGACCGTGATCAAACAGGATCAGCCCCGGCTGCTGGTCGAGGTCGAGCAGCGCATCCAGCCGGTCGGCGACGTCATCAACCTGATGCGCGGCTACGGCTACCGCGGCTGGGTCCTGCCCGCCCGGGACTGGGTGCCGGTGGAACGGTTTCCGCTGGCCGCGCACCAGGCCCGGACCGCGCACGTGTCCGAGCGGGGACTGCTGGCCCGGACGCTGTGGCCGTCACCGCGGTACGTCAACTCGGTGCTGTTCCTGCCGGAAGGACGCATGCCGGGGGAACCCCGCAGATAACCCCGCCGCCCCTGGACCGGGACCCTTTTATTAAATGAATAAAAGGGTTTGATTTTCGGCGCCGATCGCGGTGCGGCGGGGCGGCGGCCGGGGCCACGGGGCTTATTTGCAGGCCGCCGATCGGGTGCTGCGCGGCGAGAACGCGGAGTTGCCGGGCCTATTTCCCGGCTTCTTTCACGGCTTTCCCGGTGCCGATCAGGTACTGGGCCGCGCTGACCCGCAGCTCCTCCAGCAGGTCAGCCTGGCTCCGGGCGCGGGTCAGCAGTTCGTCCAGCCAGACCTGGTTCAGCCGCGGCTCGGTGGCGGCCAGCTCGCGCAGCGTGCGCCAGCCCGCGGCCTTGCCCTCCACACCGAGCCGCAGCAGCTCCAGCTCCTCCAGGCTGCTGAGCGGCGACCGGGTCCGCAGCCGGCCGTTGAACTTCAGGCGGCCGGCCCGCTCCCCCAGCCAGGCCGCCGCCGTCTTGTAGCGCCGTACCGGCACGCCGAGCAGGCCCATGATCTCCAGCAGCGCCCGCCGGTCGGCGTTGATCTCGCCCGCCAGACGCTGAAGGGTGGCGGTGTCCGCGACCTCGTCGTGGTGGCGGGCGATGCGGTGGGCCAGTTCGGTGCCGAGGGTCGCTCCGGCCAGATGGTCATTGAGGTAGATGCCGATCAGCTCGGCCGAGGACTCGTTCATTGGAGTCGTCTTCCCCGGCTGGAGCCAGTTACGCGGCCGGGTCAGGGCTTGCGGGCGACCGCGCCGTAGTTGGCCAGCTCGCGGTCGCCGCCGATCTCGGGGGTGGCGGCCCGCCAGCGGTGCAGCTGGACCAGTCCCGGCTCGATCAGCTCAAGACCGTCGAGGAAGCGGGCGACCTCGGCGTGGCTGCGGGGGGTGAGCTGGAGCGGGGCGGACTCGTTGTAGGCGCGCATCGAGTTGCCCATCTCGCTGCTGGAGATGTCCCCGGCCGGGTGCGAGATGACCAGGTAGCTGCCCGACGGCACCTCGGCCAGCACCCGCTGGACGAGCGCGGCCGGGTCCTCGGCGTCGGGGACGCAGTGCAGCAGGCCCAGCATCATCACCGCGACCGGCTGGCTGAAGTCGAGGGTCTGGGCGGCCTCGGCGACGATCTTCTCGGGCTCGTGGAAGTCCGCGCTGAGGTAGGCCGTCTCACCTTCGCGGCTGCTGGTCAGCAGCGCCCGGGCGTGCGAGAGCACGATCGGGTCGTTGTCCACGTAGACCACGCGCGCCTCCGGCGCGAGCCGCTGGGCCACCTCGTGGGTGTTGTCGGCCGCCGGCAGCCCGGTGCCGATGTCGAGGAACTGCCGGATCCCGGCCTCGTTGACCAGGTAGCGGACGGCCCGGCCGAGGAACTCGCGCTGGGCGCGCACGCTGATCAGGACGTCGGGGAACGCGGCGATGACCTTCTCGGCCGTCTCCCGGTCCACCGCGAAGTTGTCCTTGCCGCCGAGCCAGTAGTCGTAGACCCGGGCGATGTGCGGGACTGTGGTGTCGATGCCCAGGCCGTGCGGCTGGGAGTCTCGCGCGCCGGGCGGGGTGTCCTGCGCGTCAGCTGCCACGACCGTCCTCCGCTCACTGTTGACCCAAAAGGAACCGAAACGGGGCGGTTCGGCCCGGGAGAAGCCTAACGCAGGTCGCGGCCGGGCTTTGCGGAACACGTTGCCGACGGGGGCCGGGGCCTCGCTTTAGCTCCTGTTTTGCGGCCAGTTTTGATGAATTCCGCGCCGTCATTGCAAACCCGGTGATCAACGCGGGGGCGATGTCTCTAGGATGGCTTCAATAGTCGTCATCCAGTGTCGTCATCCGGGTCCAACGGGCCACGTTATCGACGGGGCCACCGCCATCAGTGGGGAATTAACACGGCGGCAACGCTTGATGATCGGGGTGCCTCGGCGCCTATCAGCTTGTCCGTTAGCGATGTCAAGAATGGAGCGCGCAATGGCGCAGAAAGTACAGACCCTCTTCATCGATGATCTCGATGGGAGCGAGGCGGAGGGCAGCGTTCAGTTCGGGCTGGACGGCAACGATTACGAGATCGACCTGAACGCCCGGCACGCCGAGGAGTTGCGCGCGGCCCTGGGCCGGTACGTGACCGCGGCCCGCCGGGTGAGCGGCACCGGCAGGCCCGCCGCCCGGGGCGGACGCCGTAGCGCCGCCAGCGACGTGGACACCAAGGACGTCCGTAAGTGGGCCAAGGATCAGGGGATCGAGCTCAAGGACCGTGGCCGCGTGCCGACCAGCGTGGTGGCCAGGTTCCGCGCGGCGACCGGGAAATAGGCACCCGCCTGGACCTGTTTCCCAGCGGCCGGGAGAACCCGCCCTCCGGCCTCGCTGCGCGATCCTCACCGCGGGTGCCGATCCGGCTGTTGCGGACGCTGCTTCTCTGGCAGATCCGCCGCGCCGGGTCGGCTTTCTTTTGCCCGCTGACCGGTCAGCGGCTGGTCCCGGACGGCATTCGGCCACGGCCTGTCGCCAGGCCGTGGCCGAATGAGGAACTCAGCTGACTTTTACACCGCGCTACGCGAGTCGGCCCGGTGGGAACTGCGCCCGGCCGATTCGCGGGGAATGTGGAAGAACGGCGACTTCTGGATGAACCGGGCCGAGAGCAGCAGCAGGACGCCGACCACGGCGGTACCGGCCAGCGCCAGGTTCGACGCCGCCGACGAGGACAGCATCGACTTGACCAGGACCCAGGTGAGGAACGCGCCCGCCGCAAGCGGGAGGACGCCGAGGATCAGGGCGTTCCAGAGGCTGCTGAACACCCGGCGCCGGTAGTACACGATCGTCGCCAGCGCCGTGAGCACGTAGAACGAGATGTACAAGATGCCGGAGTCGTCGATCAGGTAGGTGAAGGCGTTCTGCACCGTCGTCGCCAGGAGGTAGATCCAGCCCAGCGCGATGAGCAGCACGCCGGTGAGGATGCTGGCGGCGGTGGGCGTGCGGAACCGGGGCGAGACGTTGGCCAGGATCACCGGCAGCGTCCGGCGGCTGGCCATCCCGTACAGGATGCGGGCGATGACCACGATGCTGGTGCCGGTCGAGCCGACCACCGACAGGGCCAGGGCCAGGGCCATCACCTTGGCCCAGTTGCCGCCGGCCAGCGACTGGGCGATGAAGACCAGCGCCGAGGAGGAGTTGGCCTGGAGCTTGGCCGGGGTGGTGCCGCCCTGCAGGCCGACGATCGAAATCGTGTAGACCACGGTCAGGCAGGCGACCGCGATCATGGCCGCCCGGCCCGGGTTGCGGTGCTTGTGCTTGACCTCCTCGTTCACGTAGACGGTGGCGTCCCAGCCGGTGAACGCGAACACCGCCAGCAGGAAGCCGGCCACCGGGCTGCCCTTGCCGCCGATGCCGTGCAGGCTGAACCAGCCCGAGGAGATGGGGAACGTGCCGTGCTTGTGGCTGAGCACCGAGACCAGGCCGAAGATCGCGAAGCCGATCAGGATCGTGTACTCGACGATGGCCAGGCTGACCTGGGTGCGAGCGGTCAGCCGGATGCCGGCCACCGCGATCGCCAGCAGGACCAGCACCACCACGGTGGTGATCCACACGTTCGGCCAGGCCGCGTTGGCGTTGGCCCCGAAGATTGCCAGCACGGATGGCCCGAGCACGATCACACCGCTGACGGTGGCGACGACGTTGCCGGCGATCATCAGCCAGCCGGTCATGAAGCCCAGGTCGGGGCTGATCGCCCGGCCGACCCACTCGAACGAGGCGCCGACGTTGGCGCTCCACAGGTTCAGCCGCCGGTAGGCGTTGGCGATGATCAGCATCGGGATCGCGGTGATAAGCACGATGATCGGGCTGCCGTAGGCCGTAGCGGCCGCCAGTGCGGCAATCGTCAGTCCGACCGAAACGGCCGGCGCCGACGTAGCCATGCCGATGACCACGTCCTGGGCCACGCCGAGGGCGTCCGGCTCCAGCCGGGCCTCATGCCGTGGCACCGAGGTGGCGTCAACCACCTGATCTGCCATGCAACTTTCTCCTCTTGTTCCGCCCAGCCCCATCCCCGCCCGTGGCTTGCTCCGCAGGCGGCCGGCAGCGCCGCACCGGCGAGTGGGTCATCGCAACCTAATCATTTTCGAGGCCTTGATAAACGGACAGCGAGAAAAATTCCGTCACAATTTACGACCAACCTGGCCGGCATACTTGCGGCGGCACAACCAGTCCATCGATGTCAAGTGCCGACCGTCAGTTACTGATGGGTATGGCCGGCGGATGCCGTGGGATTGGCCGGCGTTCTGGGCCGGGTTTCGACTATCCATTCCGCATTCACGCCGCCGGGAAGCCCCGTCGGCGGGCGGCCCGGGTGGCCCGTTATGTCCGGGTCTTGAGCGCGGGGCCGGGCGGATCGTAGGGTTCGCGTGTTGGCGCAGTTCGTAGGGTTCGCGTGTTGGCGCGGTGGCATGGAGATGAGGCGGACTTGGGCACCAGGCATCTGGCCCGGCAGGCGGAACGTCAGCTCGAACGGCACGGCGACGGCGACTCGCTGTTCTTCGAGGACCGCTGGTACACCCGGGGGTGGATGGCGGATCAGGCGGCCCGGTTCGGGACCGGCCTGACCGAGCTGGGGGTCCGGCCCGGCGACCGGGTGGTGGTGCTGATGGCCAACTGCCCCGAGGTGCTCGTCACCTACACCGCCGCCTGGCGGGCCGGCGCGGTCGTGACGCCGCTGATCTTCCTGATCAGCGCCGACGAGCTGCGGCACGCGCTGACCGACTCGGGCGCGGTGGCGGTGGTGACCACCCCCGAGTTCCTGCCCAAGGTGGCCGAGGCGGCGAGCAGCGTGGACACGGTCCGGTCGATCATCGTCGCCCTGGGCGCCGGCGGTGCCATCTCGGCCGGCGGGGACGGGCCGCGGGTGCTGAGCTTCGCCGACGTCGCGGCGGCCGCGCCCGGGGCGATCGTGGACCGGGCCGACGACGATCTGGCCGCGCTGCTGTACACCGGCGGGACCACCGGGCGGTCCAAGGGAGTGCCGCTCACCCACGCCAACCTGTTCTGGTGCGGCTGGTCCTCACACTCGTCGTCGGCCTCGCCGGAGGCGGAGGCGCTGACCCGCACGCTGATGCCGTTGCCGCTCGCGCACGCCTACGGTCTCCTGGTCACCTGCGTGGGCATGCACGCCGAGGTGCCCGGCCAGTCGATCCTGATGCGCTGGTTCGACCCGGCCGGCTGGCTCAAGCTGGCCCAGCAGCACGGGGCCCAGCGGACCACCCTGGTCCCGTCGATGATCCAGATGCTGCTGGCCCAGCCGCTGGACGAGGCCGACCTGTCGGCGCTGGTGGCGGTGTCGTCCGGGGCCGCCCCGCTGGCGGCCGAGAGCCGCGAGGAGTTCGAGCGCCGGGTGCCCAGCGCCACCATCTACGAGGGCTACGGCTGCACCGAGTCGGCGTCGATCATCGCCGCCAACCCGCTCGGCGCCCGGCGGCTGGGCAGCGTGGGCCTGCCGGTACCCGGCTGCACCGTGCAGATTCAGGACGACGCCGGCCAGGTGCTGCCCGCGGGCGAGGACGGGGAGATCTGCGTCCAGTCCCCCGGGGTGCTGTCCGGTTACTGGCGGGCGCCCGACGCCACCGCGGCCGCACTGCACGACGGCTGGCTGCACACCGGCGACATCGGGCACCTGGACGACGACGGCTACCTGTACGTGGTGGACCGGAAGAAGGACCTGATCATCCGGGGCGGATTCAACGTCTATCCGCGTGACGTGGAGGACGTGCTGCTGACCCACCCGGCGGTCGCCCAGGCCGCGGTGGTGGGGCGGCCCGATCCCCGGCTGGGCGAGGAAGTGGTGGGGTTCGTCGCGCTGCGGGACGGCGCCAGCGCCACCCCGGACGAGCTCGTCGCCCACGCCCGGGCCCGGCTGGCCGCGACCAAGTACCCGCGCGAGGTCCGGATCGTGCCGGCCATCCCGCTGACCAGCGTGGGCAAGCTCGATCGCAAGCGCTTGCGCACGCTGGTGAAAGGCGAAGCCGCCGGGGCTGCTAGCTAACGGCGTACGGGGTATTTAGGCTGGCAGAAACGCTTGCGCGCACGATGACGACGCGAAGGGCGGTTGGTCTGGTGGGAGCTGAACTGTCTCCGGAATCCCGGGACACCATGATCGGCAAGATGAGCGGGGCCGAGGTCGACATCCTCGTCGTCGGCGGCGGGGTGGTCGGCGCGGGCTCCGCGCTCGACGCGGTGACCCGCGGGCTGAGCACGGCGATCGTCGAGGCCAGGGACTGGGCCAGCGGCACCTCCAGCCGGTCCAGCAAGCTCATCCACGGTGGCCTGCGCTACCTCGAGATGATGGACTTCGCGCTGGTCCGGGAGGCGCTGCACGAGCGTGGCCTGCTGCTCGACCGGATCGCCCCGCACCTGGTGCACCCGGTCCGGTTCCTGTACCCGCTGACCAGGCACTGGGAGCGCCCCTACGTGGGCTCCGGCATCGCGCTCTACGACGGGTTCGCCGTCACCTCGGGCACCGCGCACGGGCTGAAGCTGGGCAAGCACATGACCCGCAAGCAGGCCCTGCGGCACGCGCCGTGCCTGCGCCCGGACGCGCTCACCGGCGCCATCCAGTACACCGACGCGCAGGTGGACGACGCCCGGCACACGATGACGGTGGTCCGCACGGCGGTCGCGTATGGCGCCCTGGCGGCCAACGAGGTCCAGGTCACCGGCTTCCTGCGGCAGGGCGAGCGGGTGTCCGGGGCCGAGCTGGTCGACCTGGAGAGCGGGCGGGCATTCTCGGTCCGGGCCAGGCAGGTCATCAACGCGACCGGGGTGTGGACCGACGACACCCAGGCGCTGGCCGACACCCGCGGCCAGTTCCACGTCCGCGCGTCCAAGGGCATCCACCTGGTCGTGCCCCGGGACCGGCTGCAGTCCGACACCGGGATCATCCTGCGCACCGAGAAGAGCGTGCTGTTCGTGATCCCGTGGGGCCGCCACTGGATCATCGGCACCACCGACACCGACTGGTCGCTGGACAAGGCCCACCCGGCCGCCAGCTCGCGCGACATCGACTACCTGCTCGAGCACGTCAACTCGGTGCTCAATTCCCCGCTGACCCGCGAGGACGTCGAGGGCGTCTACGCCGGCCTGCGCCCGCTGCTGACCGGGGAGTCCGAGTCGACCTCCAAGCTGTCCCGCGAGCACGTGGTCGGCCACCCGGTCCCCGGCCTGGTCGTGGTGGCGGGCGGCAAGTACACGACCTACCGGGTGATGGGCAAGGACGCGGTCGACGAGGCCGCGTTCGGCCTCGACGCCCGGGTGCCCGAGTCCTGCACCGACCGCGTTCCGCTGCTGGGCGCCGACGGGTACCAGGCACTGTGGAACCAGCGCCGCACGCTGGCGGCCGAGGCCGGTATCCACCCGGCCCGGGTTGAGCACCTGCTGAACCGGTACGGGTCCTGCATCCACGAGCTGATCGCGATGCTCCGGGCCGAACCGGCTCTGGGTGAGCCGCTGCCGGGGGCCGACGACTACCTGGCCGTCGAGGCCCGTTACGCGGTGACCCACGAGGGCGCCCGGCACGTGGACGACGTGCTGGCCCGCCGGACCCGGATCTCGATCGAGTCCTGGGACCGGGGAGTAGCCGCCGCCCCCGCCGTCGCGGAGCTGATGAAGGGCCCGCTCGGCTGGGACGACGATCAGGCCCAGCGCGAGGTCGACCACTACCTGGCCCGCGTGCGCGCCGAACGCGACTCCCAGACCAAGCCCGACGACGACACCGCCGAGGCCGCTCGGCTCGGGGCCCCGGAGATCCGCCCTCCGCTGACCGTCAGAAGTTTGTGAGGTTATAGGGGCGTGTGAGGCTGGCGGGCGGCGTGAGGCTGCGGGCCGGCGTGGCTTCGGGGTGATCTTGGCTCGACAAAGCCCAGCTCGCAGCCACACCCGTCACCCAGCTCGCAGCCGCCCCGCCAGCCCCGCACCCCAACAGGGGCAATGGCGCCTTTGCCCATGCTCTTACCCAGGTAAAGGCGCCATTGCCCTTCCTACCAGCCGGACCTGCTCGCCGGCGCGCCCGCTGACAGGCCAGCCGGAAGGGGGTCGAAGGTAACTTCGCACCCCCTAGAGGGGTACCAAAGTTACCTTCGACCCCCCTGCCAGCCCGGGACTGAGAGGGCTGATGAGACTCCGGGCTTCAGGGTGATTTTGTGGCCAGTGTCCTGACGGTGAGGACCGATACGGGAGGGTGTGGCTGGGCAGGGCCGACGTCAGGGGCCGCGTAACGGGCTTACGCGGGGGAGCTCGGGGACGGGGCCCAAGCCGATGCGGACCAGGCTCTCGGCCTGGTCGGCGGAGACCGGCATGGCCAGCAGGTAGCCCTGGCCGTACTGGCAGCCCATGGAGACCAGCAGGTCGCGCTGGACCTCGGTCTCGATGCCCTCGGCGATCACGTCCAGGTGCAGGGTGCGGGCGATGCCGATGATGCCCTCGACCAGGGCCAGCCGCTGCTCGGAGACCGCGATCCCGTCCACGAACGACTTGTCGATCTTGAGGACGTCGATGGGCAGCTCGCGCAGATAGCTGAGCGAGGAGTAGCCGGTGCCGAAGTCGTCGATGGCCAGCTTGACGCCGATCGCCTTCAGTTCGGCCAGGTCGGCGTGCAGGCGCTCGTCCTCCCGGCGCAGCAGGACGCTCTCGGTCAGCTCGAGCATCAGCGACGAGGGCGCCAGGCCGGTCTGCGCCAGCACCCGGCGCACGCCGGCCACGAAGCCGGGGTCGCGGAACTGCCGGGCGGACACGTTCACGCTGGCGTACAGGGGGGTCTGGGTGGGCAGCCGGCGACGCCACTGCACGATCTCGCTGGAGGCCTGCCCGAGCACCCAGGAGCCGAGCGGGACGATGTGCCCGGTCTCTTCGGCCAGCTCGATGAACTGGTCGGGCTGCATCATGCCCCACTGCGCGTGCGGCCAGCGCACCAGTGCCTCGAAGCCGGCGATCGAGCCGCTGGTGAGGGCGACGATCGGCTGGTAGGCGAGGGTGAACGCGGTGGTGTTGACTGCCTCCTCGAGCGCCGCCTGCACCTCCCGGCGGCGGATCATCCCGGCGCTGAGGACCGGGGCGTACCGGCGCCACTGCCGCTTGCCGGCCGACTTGGCCGCGTACAGGGCCAGGTCGGCGTGACGGAGCAGCTCGTCCACGTCGGCGCTGTCGTCGGTGGTGGCCACGCCGACCGTCGCGGTGGTGATCACCGACCCGTTGACCAGGTCGAACGGCTCCTCGAAGACTCGCACCACGCGCTCGGCGAAGGCCTCGACGGCGGCCGCGTCGGCCAGGTGCTCGACCAGCAGCGCGAACTCGTCGCCGCCGAGCCGGGCGGCGGTGTCCGCCTCCCGCACCACCGCCGCCAGCCGGACCCCGGCCGCCACCAGCAGCTCGTCGCCGACGCTGTGGCCCATGGTGTCGTTGGTCACCTTGAAGTCGTCCAGATCCACGAACAGGACCCCGGTCATCGTGCCCTCGCGCTTGGCCCGGGCCAGCCCGTGCGCCGCCCGGTCCTGGAACAGCAGCCGGTTGGGCAGCCCGGTCAGCCCGTCGTGGAAGGCCCGGTGCTTGAGCTCGGCCTCCAGCTGGCGCTGCTCGGTGACGTCCCGCAGCGTGAGCACCAGGCCGGCCACGGTGCGGTCCTGCCGCAGGTCGCTGCAGCGGACCTGGACCTGGACCGGCCGCCGGTCCCGGCGGGTGAGCTGCCAGTCCTCGGTGTAGGAGCTGTCCCCGGCGGCCTGGCACAGCCGGGCCAGCGTCACCATGGTCCGGTTGCGCTCGCCGTCGGTGACCAGGTCCCACAGGTAGGCGCCCTCGGTGCTCACGTCGCCGAAGATGGTGGCCGCGGACGGGGTGGCGTACTGGACCAGGCCGTCGTCGCCGACGATGAGGATGACGTCGGAGGTGTCCTGGACCAGGGTGCGGAAGTAGGACTCGCTGCGCTGGCGGATGACCTCCTGGCTGAGCCCGATGCGCTCGACGGCCAGCGCCGTCTCGTGGGCCAGGATCTCGAATGTGGCCGACAGCGCGGTCAGCACCCGGCTGGGGCCGAACACCGCCAGCACCCCGATCAGCGGGTCTCCGGCCGGCCGGTCCCACAGCGTGAGGGGACACAGCAGCACGCCGTCGGCCCCGGTCAGCAGGGCGCCCGCTTCCGCGCCGAGCCGGGCCTTGGGCAGGAACACCGGCTCGTCGCCGGCCAGCGTGGGCAGCCCGGTCTCGATGACCCGGGCCAGCTCGCCCGGGTCATCGTGCGCGGAGACCGTGTCGAAATGCCCGTGGTCGCGGACCATCAGCAGCGCGTGGTGGGGCGAGGTGGACCCGGTCAGGTCGGCGGCGGCGGTCTGCATGGCGGCCGCCGCCTCGGTCACGGTGGCCGCGGCGCCCAGCGACGCACCCGCCATCCGGACCGTGCGTTCCCGGTCCAGGGCCCGCCGGTGCGAGGCCGCGACATCCCACAACCTGGAGATGACCAGCAGGAACAGCACGGCCGAGAACACCGCGATCACGCTGCCGTCATAGTTGTGGTGCCGCAGCGACTGGATCAGCAGCACCGCCGGGGCGATCAGCGAGGCCAGCATGAGCACGATCAGGCGGACGGGCGACGCCTGCGGCCGCTGCTGAGCGACCGGCTCGGTCAGCTGGGCCATGGTCGGGTGCAGCGCCGCCGCCCCCCACGCGCCGTAGTACAACGCCCAGCCCAGGTCGACCACGGTGCCGTTGTGGAACGAGCCGTACAGCACCAGGCCGCCGTACCAGGCGTCCGAGGCCAGCTCGCCAACCGAACCGAGGGCGAGCAGCGGGACCGACCAGCCGCGGCCGATGCCGGGGGCCAGCAGCCGGGCCAGCATGGCCAGCACCAGCACGTCGCCGAGCGGGTAGGCGATGGCCACGATCTTCTGCAGCCAGGACAGCTCCGGGTTGTGCACGTAGGGCAGGATCAGGTACATCCACGACAGCAGGGCGAGGCCCACGGTCAGCGTCAGCGCGTCGATCACGCTGCGCCGGTCGCCGTCGGGCGTCCGCGCCCAGATGAAGATGATCAGCCCGGCCGCGCTGAGCGGATAGGTGGCCAGGTAGAGCACGTCGGCGAAGGACGGGAACGGCATCGGCCGGTGCAGAATCTCGGTCGCCACCAGGAAACTGACCTGGCCCGCGGCGAAGCTCAGGTTGGCGGCGGCCAGCAGCAGCCAGGAGATCTTCCTGGCCGGCCGGTAGATGATCACGCCGGCCACGATGGCGATCACGCCGCTCAGCCCCAGCAGTCCCCAGGTTTCGGTGCGCAGCCCGGGCAGGGCGTAGTACGCCAGCACGAGCGCAGCCCACCAGCCGGCATAGCCGGCCAGCAGCGGCCGCCGCGCGATCACCACATCTCCCCCCAGCTCACCCTTCCGTGAGGCCACGCTCTCCCCAAGCGCGGGTCATATACCCAACCGTCATTTCCCCCGACTGGATCACGGCATGCGTCTGAGACCCACCAGCATCCCTTAGCACTTAAGTCACAAATCCGCTCTTCGCATGAATCAAGTGATTACCTCCCGATTCATCCGCTGATCTGGGACCGCCCCGGACGGATTTACCGGTGCATGATCATTACACCGCGTTGGTGCAGTTCACCTCAACCATGGGGTGCCAGTCAAAACCAAAGCCCTGATGGCCACAAACATTGCCGGTCCATAAGTGTGCGGCCGCCTACTTCGGGCAGAAATGATCTGGCCGGAGATCACCACCCAGACCAATCATGCCCGGCCCGCCGATCGCGTGCGGGCAACATGGACGCGTCGCCAAGCGCGTCCGCATAACTGAGCTGCCAACTATGGTTAATGCCCACGAACTGCACTTTTCCGACACACAATCGACGCCGAACGACAGGGTCGAAAAGACCCATATCGTTGTGGCCAACGCGGCCGGTCAGCACGCGATCTGGCCTGCGGGCCTGCCGCTGCCGGCCGGCTGGTGGCCACGGTCGGCGGCGCTGTCCCTGGACGCCTGCCGTCAGGCGGTGACCGCCCTGTGGCCCCGCAGCATCCCTGCGAGCATCCCGGAGACGGGCCCCTTTTCCATTGAAAATGGTTCTACCGCCGGTCCCCCGCCCAGGTCAGCGCTGGTGCCGTCGATGTTCGCGGCCCAGGCCACCCGCGATCCGGGCGCGCTCGCGGTGCGCGGGACCACTCAGCTCACCTACGGAGCGCTCAACCGGTCAGCCAATCAACTGGCCCACGCGCTGCAGGTAATCGGGGTGGGCCCGGAAACGGTGACCGGAGTGGGCCTGGAGCGCGGCGTGGATTCGATTGGCGCCCTGCTCGGGATCCTCGCCGCGGGCGGTGGCTATCTGCCGATGGACCCCGCACTTCCGGCGCCCCGGCTGGCGCAGATGTGCGCCGCAGCCGGCGCCAAGGTGATTCTGCTGAATCGGGCGGCCGAGAAATCGTTCGCGGAAACGAAGGCCCGGCTCGTTTTCGTCGACGAACTCCGGCTGGACGGCTATCCGGCTGCCACCGGGCCGGCGGTTACTTTGGCACCGGAAAGTATCGCCTACGCCATCTCCACCTCGGGCTCCACCGGCGAGCCTAAAACGGTCGCCGTCAGCCACTGGTCATTGGCGGCGGTTATTACCGAATTGTTGAAACGCTATCACTTTTCCGGGCGGGACCGCGTATTGCAGCTGGCCCCGTTGAGCACCGACACCTCGCTGGAACAGATCTTTGTCACGCTGCTGGCCGGGGCCACCCTGGTGCTGCCGCCGCCCGGCCCGGTCGCGCCGTCCAGCCTGCTCGCGCTGCTGGATCGTGAACGGGTCACGGTGGCCGACTTGACCCCGGCCTACTGGCACCAGCTGCTCGCGCTGACGGCGCCGTCCGACCCGCGGCTGGCGCGCCTGCGGCTGGCCATCACCGGTGGCGACCGGGCCGATCCGGCCGACTGCCAGGCGATCCACCGGGCCGTCCCCGGCGTCCGCCTCATCAACGCCTACGGGCTGACCGAGACCACGATCACCTCGGTCCTGTACGACGTGCCGGCCGGGCCGGAGGAGCCGTCACCGGGTGCGCCGGTGCCGGTGGGCACGCCGCTCGCGCACGCCGAGGTGCAGGTACTGGGGGCTGACCTGGCCCCGGTCGCGGCCGGGCAGACCGGTGAGATCTACATCGGCGGCGAGGGGGTGGCCCGCGGCTACCTGGGCCACCCGGACCAGACCGCCGAACGGTTCCTGCCCAGCCCGTACGGCCGCGAGCCGGGGGCCCGGATGTACCGCACCGGCGACTACGGGCGCTGGGGCCCGGGTCACCGCCTGGAAGTGCTCGGCCGGATCGACCGGCAGGTGAAGCTCCGCGGCTACCGGGTCGACCCGGCCGAGATCGAGCGTGTCCTGATCGCGCACCCCGAGGTGGCCGACGCCGCCGTCATCGCCCGCGAGCTGCGCCCGGGCGACCGGCAGCTGGTCGGCTACCTCGTCCCCCGCGAATCGCAGACCGGACCGCCGCTGCTGGCCGATGAACTGCGTAACTTCCTGGGCGAACGGCTGCCCGCCTACCTCGCGCCGGCGGTGTTCACCGAGGTCGCGGCCATCCCCCGGCGACCCGGCGGAGCACCGGACGAGCACGCGCTCCCGGACCCGGTGGGGTCTACGGCCGGGGCGCCGCCGCCGTCCGGGGCGGCCGCCGAGAGTGCGCCGCTGACCCCGGCGCAGGCCGGGATGGCCCACCTGTGGTCCCGGATGCTGGGGGTCCCGGTGACCGGGCTGGGCGACGACTTTTTCGAGCTGGGCGGCGATTCGCTCAAGGCGGCCGAGATGCTGGCCCAGATCAGGAAGATCTTCGGGGTCGGCGCGGCCGACGTCCGCGGGCTGACCCGGCGGCTGCTGCGCGACCCCAGCCTGGGCGGCTTCGCCGCCGCGGTCCAGGACGCCCGGGCCGGGCGGCTGGACGTCGGCGCCAGCGGCGGCCGGGTGGACTTCGGCCGCGAGGCCACCGTCGACGTCCCGGTGCGGACCGGAGCCGGGCCGGTCCCGCGCTGGCGGCAGCCCCGCACGGTGCTGCTGACCGGGGCGACCGGTTTCCTCGGCATCCACCTCCTGCGCGAGTTGCTGACCGATCCCGGTGTACGGGTGCACTGCCTGGTCCGGGCGGCCAGCGCGGCCGCCGCCCGGGAACGGGTGACCGGCACGGCCCGGCGTTACGGGGCCGGGCCGCTGGACCTGGACCGGGTGGTGACGCTGGCCGGGGACCTGGCCCAGCCCGGCCTGGGCCTGTCGCCAGTGGTGTTCGCCGAGCTGGCCCGGACGGTGGACGTGATCCACCACGCGGGCGCGCAGGTGAACTTCATCTACCCGTACGAGGAGCTGCGGGCGGCCAACGTGGCCGGCACCCGCGAACTGATCCGGCTGGCCGGGCTCGGCCGCGGCATCCCGCTGCACTACATCTCCACCACCGCGGTGCTGGCCGGGTTCGGCCCGGCCGGCGTGCGGGCGGTGACCGAGGACACCCCGCTGGACCACGCCGGTCAGCTGGGCATGGGCTACGTCGAGACCAAGTACGTAGCCGAGCAGATGCTGCGGACGGCGGCCCGGGCCGGGCTGCCGGTGACCATCTACCGGCCGCTGGACGTCGCCGGGGACCACCGCACCGGGGCGTGGAACACCGCGACCGAGATGTGCGCGCTGATCCGGTTCATCGCCGACTCTGGGCTGGCCCCCGACATCGGCCTGCCGCTCGACCTCGTGCCGGCCGACCTGTGCGCGGCCGCCGTCCGGCACATCGCCACCTCCCAGCCGGCCAGCGGGCGCACCTACCACCTGGCCAGCCCGCGGCCCGCGCCGCTGAGCGCGCTGGTGGACCGGCTGCGCCGGCACGGGTTCGCGGTCGAGGCGATCCCGTACCGCGCCTGGGTCGACGAGCTGTTGCGCCAGGCTGTGCAGGACCCGGCCCATCCGATGGCCCCGTTCGTGCCGCTGTTCGTCGACCGGTGCGGGCCCTCCGGGCTGACCGTGGCCGAGATGTACCTGGAGCACGTCTTCCCGGCCTACACACGCACGCACACCGAGCAGGCGCTGCACGGCAGCGGCATCGAGTTCCCGCCGGTCGACGCCGCCCTGCTCGACCTGCACCTGAACCGGCTGATCGCGGACGGCTACCTGCCCGCGCCGGCGGGCCGGGTTTTATGGCCCCCCGCTGGTACCCCGACTGGGATTCGTTCCGGCTCGACCCGCAGGCCGCCGACGGTCTGGTCGCGTTCGGGGCCGACCTCAGCCCGGACAGCGTGCTGAGCGCCTACCGGCACGGGATCGTCCCGTTCCCGGCCCCGGACGAGTACCACCGCACGGTGACCGAGATCCGCTACGAGGACCAGGTCGCCGCGGGGGTGATCGCCCTGGTCGGCGGCGACGGCCCGGCGAGCGGCCCGGGGGCGGGCGGGGACCCGTACGCGGTGGCGTGGTGGTGCCCCGACCCCCGGCCGGTGGTCGTGGCCGGCCGGGTGCATCTGGGCCGCAACATCCGCAAGCGGCTGCGGCGCGGACACGAGTGGACCACCGCCGACACCGCGTTCGCACGGGTCGCCGAGGAGTGCCGGGTCGGCCGCGAACCGCGCTGGCTGACCGACACCCTGCTGGACAGCCTGCTCGTGCTGCACGAGAAGGGCTGGGCCCACAGTGTCGAGGTGTGGCAGGACGACGAGCTCATCGGCGGGGCGTTCGGGGTGGCGGTGGGCCGGGTGCTGAGCGGGGACTCGATCTTCGGCCGCCGTCCGGGGGCGGCCCGCGTCGCAGTCGCGGACCTGGCGGCGCGGTTCGCGGCGGCGGGCGGTGAGCTGATCGACGCCCAGTGGGACAGCCCGTTCCTGCGCTCCCTGGGCGCCGCGCCGATGTCCCGAGACGATTTTCTGGCCCGGCTGACCGGCCCACCCGAACGCATGGTCCTGCCGACGGACCCCCTGCCCGCGAACAGGTTGCTGCCGGGCCGGGACGTCGGCGCTTAGGGACAGAGTGGTGGCTGGGCTGCAGTGTCTCCGCTGAGGCGGGACATGTGGTCGGCGAGGACCTTGAGACCGTCTTCGCCGAGGCGTTCCACGACCAGCTCGCGCAGGCCTTCGCAGTAGACCGCGAACGCGCGCTGGGCGAGGGCCCGGCCGGTGTCGGTGAGCACGGCGTGGGTCACCCGGCGGTCGGACGCCGACGGCTGCCGTTTGATCAGGCCCGCCTGCTCCAGCCGGTCCGCCACCTTGGTGAAGCCGCCGCTGGAGAAGGCGACCTGGCGGGCGAGCTTGCTCAGCGGGACCGCGACGTCGCTGCCGCGGTCACCGCTGTCGCCGCGCAGCAGCCAGACCAGCGCGAGGAACTCGACCCCGGGCAGCCCGGTCGCCCGCTCCACCTGCTCGGTGAGCATCTCGGTGACGTGGGTGTAGCCGCGGACGACGGTCTTCCAGGTGTCGGCCAGCTCGTCCAGAGCGCAGGAGCCAGCGGCTTCGGCCGGTGCCGACGGCCGCGTCGAGCTGGTCATAAGCCCACTATACGGGGACCGATTGATGCACAGGAAATTTCTTGTGAGAAAGTTAATTTCTGACTAACCTTTTCTTAGAAAGGCTACTCGGCGCGGTGACGAATGGTCATCGCGCGGTGGCCTGCCGGGGTTTGGGGACACGGCATGCACGCTCTGCGAGTGCACGGGGCCAGGACCGCAGCCGACCGCACGGGCCGTTGGAACCGTCGGCGATTGACGTGGCGGCGGCTGCCGCTACTGCTCGAGCTGGTCACGCTGGCGGCCGCCTACGGGGCGCCCTCGCTGGTCCGGGTGGTGCTGACCACGGCCAAGAGCACGGCGTTCAGCCACGCGCTGGAGCTGTACCGGGTCGAAGCGAACCTGGGCCTGAACGTCGAGCCGTGGCTCAACCACCTGGTCGCCCCGCACGATCTGGCCGCCGTGGCCGTCGGCTACTACTACGGGCTGCTGCACTTCATCCTGACCCCGCTCACGCTGGCCTGGCTGTGCTGGTGCCGGCCGCGGGCGTTCGCGCGGCTCCGGTCGGCGCTGGTGCTGTCCACGATCGGCGCCAACGTCGTGTTCTGGACCTGGCCGGTGGCGCCGCCGCGGTTCGCCATCGCGGGCCTGACCGACGTCCTGACCACGCACAACATCCTCGACTCGGCCGATCCGCACGGCGTGACCGGCGCCGCCAACCTGTACGCGGCCCTCCCCAGCCTGCACGTGTGCTGGGCCACCTGGTGCGCGGTGGCGGTGGTGACCGCCACCCGCTCCCGCTGGCGGTACCTGGCCTGGCTCTACCCGGCCGCCACGACGTTCGTGGTGCTGGCCTCGGCCAACCATTTCGTGCTGGACGTGGCGGGCGGGGTGGCCGTCACCGCGCTGGGGCTGGCGGCCAGCCGGTTCCCGCTGCACCGGGCCCGCCGCCCGGCCCCAGTCCCGGCCCCGGTCCCGGTCGCGATCCCGGCCTCGGTCCGGGTCCCGGACTCGGTCCGGGTCCCGGCGGTGACCGGGCTCGGCCGGGTCACGGCGATCCTGACGTCCGTCGGCGCGGCGGTGCTGGACGGCGCGTCGGTCAGCGCGGCCGCGTTCGGTGCGCTGGTGGGCGCGCCGACCCCGATCACGGCCGCCGTCCAGGCCTCCCGCGCCCGGGCCCTGGCCCCGCAGCGGGCCGCCGGGCCGATGAAGTTAACTGTGCCCGCGGGGTGACCCGGGCTGGTTCAGGCCGGTCGCCAGCGCGCCGGCCACCGTGCCGACGTAGCGCGACAGGGACCGGCCGGAGGGTTCGTAGGAGGGATTGACCTCGGTGAACACCGCGGCCCGGAGCCCGGGAGCGGCGTAGAAGCCCGGCAGTACCTGGCCGGCCGTGGCCAGCGGGATGCCCAGGCCGTAGTGCGGGAAGTTGGCCAGCGGCAGGTCCCGTGAGTCGATCGTGTCGACGTCGAAGTGGACGACCTGCCCGTCGGCGGCCGCGGTGATCGCGGCCAGCGCGCGGGCGGCGCAGCCGGCCGGGTCGGCCCGTATCTCCGGACCGGAAAAGCGCACCAGGCCGGGCCGCTCGCGGGCCCAGTCGGCCCGGTTGGAGTCGGGGTCGGTCTCGTCGTAGCCGAACTGGACCAGGCGCTGGTCGGTGAGCATCGGGTAGCGCGGGCCCAGCCGGGCCAGCGCGTTGTCGGCCAGGCCGAGCAGGTGCGCGGCCCCCATGGCGTCCAATACCCCGCTGGAGCTGGTCTCCGGGGTGGCCAGGTCGGCGTCGCCGTCCACGTAGAGCAGGCCGGCCTCGGGATACTGGCGCAGCACCCCGGCCATCACGCCCAGGCTGATCGTGCAGTCGCCGCCGAGCACGACCGGGAGACGGCCGCCCGCCAGTGCCGCCGCCACCGCATCGGCCACCACCCCGGCCACCCGCACCACCTCGGGCAGGCTGCGGGCGGTCGCCTCGACCGTGTCGGGGGTGAAGGTGGCGGTGACCACGTCGCCGAGGTCGGTCACGTCCAGGCCCGCGTCGGCCAGCCGGGTGACGAACCCGGCCGCGCGCAGCGCCGCCGGGGCGTGCTCCTGCCCCGCGTGGTGTGAGCCGGCGCTGGCCGCCGCCCCGATCACCGTCACCGCGGGAGCCACGGGCACCTCCCCCGTCGGGAAACGATCATGAGGCGATGATAGGCGGCGGCCCGGCGACGGTTACGCTCGACTGGTGCTGGACCGGGAGCTGGTGCGGAAGGCGTTCGTGAGCCCCGCCGAATTCACCACCTCGCCGCTGTACCAGTCGCTGAGCCGGACGGTGGCCGCCAGCGACGAGCTGCTCGATCTGGCCGGTCAGGGCCGGCCCGGCCAGTACCCGACGTTCCTGTTCTTCGGGGCCGTGCACCGGCTGCTGCTGGCCGGGGTCAGCCACCCGCTGGCCGGCTATTACCCGTCGGTGGCGGGGGCCGCGTCCCGCCCGGCGGCCGGGGCGGGGCCGGCGCTGGAATCGTTCGGCCGCGAGTACGCGCCCGAGCTGGCCGAGACCATCCGCACCCGGCTGGTGCAGACCAGCGTGGTGCAGCGCACGCTCGGGCTGCGGATCGGGCTGAGCGCGATCGCCGCGTCCGCGCGGTCCCTGGCCGGTCCGCTGCACGTCATCGAGGTCGGTGCCAGCGCCGGGCTGAACCTGCGGTTCGACCGCTACGGCTACCGTCTGCGCGGGCGCCAGTACGGCGAGGGTGGGCGGCAGTACGGTGATCCGGACTCCCCCGTCCAGCTCGAGGCCGAGGTGTACGGGCCCCACCGGTTGCCCGGCCTGGACCGGGTGCCCGCCATCGGGCGGGTCCAGGGCGTCGACCTCAACCCGGTCGACCCGGCCGATCCCGACGCCCGGGCGTGGCTGGAGGCGCTGGTGTGGCCGGAGAACTCCGGGCAGCGGGAGCTGCTGGGCCGGGCGCTGGCGGTCGCGGCCGCCGACCCGCCGCCCATCCGGGCGGGCGATGCCGTCGACGTGCTGCCGGAGCTGGCGGCCGAGCTGCCTGCCGGGGAGCCCCGGCTGGTGTTCCACGCCGCGACCCGGATGCACGTGCCGCGGGAGCGGCGGCCCGCGTTCGACGAGGCGATCCGGGCGGTGGGGGCGACCGGGCCGCTCTGGTGGGTCTCGGTCGAGGGCGGCCCGAAGCCGGACCCGCGGGCCCAGCCGGCCCGGCTCGGCCCCGCCCTGACGCTGCGCGACCCGGCCGGTCACAGCCGGACCCTGGCGGTGGTGGACGGCCATCTGGGATGGATCGAGCCGCTCGATTCGGCGGGTCGATAGCCTGGCCACAGGAGGCACTCATGGCCAGGCAGATGACGATCCGCTTCGAGCTGTTCGTCACCGATCGGGACAAGTCGGTCGACTTCTACACCAGCGTGCTGGGGTTCGAGGTCAACCGCCTGGATGCGGCGTACGCCTCACTGACCTGCGGCGCTGTCACCCTCGGGCTCGGCCGCCAGACCGAGCTGCCGGAGACCGGCGACGGCCCGGGCTTCACCCAGCAGCGGCTGGCCCGCGATCACGGCGCGGGCGTGGAGATCGTGCTGGAGACGCCGGACCTGGACGCGCTGTACGAACGGGTCCAGCGCAGCGGTTACCCGCTGGCGGCGCCGATGCAGGATCGGCCCTGGGGCCTGAGGGACTTCCGGGTCGCGGATCCGGACGGCTACTACCTGCGGATCACCACGCCTGAGTGACTGCTGGGGCTCGCGGGGCTCATGGGCTCGGGTTGGTTAGTTGCTTGCCCAGGTGGATGGCGCCGGGGGCGTCGGCGTAGTGGCCGAACGGGGGGACCGGGGTGTAGCCCGAGGAACGGTAGAGCGCGATCGCCTCGGGCTGGGCGGAGCCGGTCTCGAGGACGATCCGGCGGTGGCCGGCGTCGGCCGCGGTGAACTCGAGCTCGGCCAGCAGCTGACGGGCCAGGCCGCGGTGCCGGGCGGCGGGAGCCACGTACATGCGCTTGATCTCGGCGTCGGCACCGTGGCTGCGCCAGCCGCCGCAGGCTACCGGCACCCCGTCCAGGTAGCCGACCAGGAACAGCCCGGACGGCGGGGTGAACTCGGCCGGGTCGATGGGTGTGCCGTCCGGCCCGCCGTAGCGGACCACATATTCCTGCTGAACCTCGGAGATGAGCTTGGACGCGTCAGGATCGCCGTAGCCGACCTGTTTGATCCGCACCCGTGCTTATTCGCCGGTTTTAGGCTCCAGCACTTCCGGGTGTACGCGGCGGTAATGCTCGGTCAGGGCGGTACTCGCCTGGCCAGGCCGGTGCGCCACGGTCTTAGAGCAAATTTGGCAGCGGGTGACCGGCAGCTGCGTAACAGTGACCGGGAAACGTGTAGAACTCGTGTTACTCATTGTGTGAACCATTATGCCAGAACGGTTCGTCAGCGCCGACGGCGAGGGCGGATTAGTTTTGGAATTGCCGACCGCCCGCTAATTGGCTGGAACCGGTCGGCGGCCGCGCTCAGCGCGGCGGTCTGATCGGTCGAGAGCTCGATGTCGGCGGCGGCCACGTTGCTCTCCAGCTGGGCCACGCTGGAGGCGCCGGGGATCGCGGTCACCGCCGGGTGCCGGATCACCCACGCCAGCGCGATCTGGGCCGGGCTGGCGTCGTGGGCCCGGGCCACCTCGCGCAGCACGGCCAGCAGCGGGGCCGCCCGGTCCAGGTTCTCCGGCAGGAACAGCGGGTTTGCGGCCCGGACCCGGCCCGCGGGCGGGTGATCGCGGTCGTACCGGCCGCCCAGCAGACCCTGGGCGAGCGGGCTGTAGGCGATGATCACCCGCTGCCGGGTCCTGGCGTACGGCAGCAGGTCGGCCTCGGGACCGAGCCGGGCCAGGCTGTACTCGACCTGGTTGCTGAGCACCCGGCTGCCCAGCGCCCGCTCGGCGGCCTGCCACCGGTCCAGCGAGTAGTTGCTGACCCCGACCTCGCCGACCAGCCCGACCGTCTGGAGGGCCTTCATCCCCCGCATGGTGGTGCCATCGCGGATCAGCGGGTTGGCCTGGTGGACCTGGTACAGGTCGAGCAGCCGGGTGCCCAGCCGGTTCGCGCTGGCCACCGCCCGCTGCTCCACCACCGGAGCCACCGGCAGCAGCGGGAACAACTTGGTGGCGAGGAATACCGAGGCTCTCCGCTCACCGAGGGCCCGGCCGAGGATGCGCTCGCTGCGGCCGAACCCGTAGGCCTCGGCGGTATCGAACAACGTGACACCGAGATCGATGGCCCGGTGCACAATCGCTTCGGCTTCGCGCTCGGCGTAGGCGTCGCCGTAGCCCCATTCGCGGGTGCCGAATTGCCACGCGCCGAGGCCAATCTTGGAAATTTTCGGCGTGGTGCCGATGTCGAGGTAGCGCATAACTGACCCGCTTTAGCTTCGGCTTCCTTTTCGGCCTGACCGGGCCCGGGGGCCCTGCCTATTTTCCGTCATTATGCGCGCGTCTGCCGGTGAGCCGATCAGTTCTCGGTTTCGGCGGCGTTCGCGCTGGCGGCGGCGTTGGTCTCGGCCGAGTTGCTGGCCGCCTGGGCCAGCGCGGCCTGTACGGCGGTGACGGCGGCGTCGATCGCGGTCCGGGCGGTCACCGCGCTGGTGTGCGCGCGGTCGATCTCGCCGAGACCGATGCAGTCGAACGCGACCCGGGCGTCGTGGATGGCTGCTTCCAGTTCGCGCGAGGCTTCCTGGAGCATCGGGCCGTCCCCCATGCCGTCCGGAATCATCATTGGCTCCTCCCTGTACGGCTCCCTGGCCATTGGATGGGGACTCTACCCACCGTGTTCGGCCTCATGTCCTCCGGCATGGATCCGTGGCCGGACCTGTCCGGTCCGGCCACGGGTGACGTTTTCAGAATTTCCCTGATGGATACGGGACGGTCAGTCGGCGCAGGCCGGGACCGGTGCAGGACCGTCCGCGGGCTCGATGTCGACGGTGGGCTCGGTTTCGGTGGCGGGCTCGGTGCCGGCGGCCCGGCGGCGGGGGGTCAGGGCGAACCAGGAGGCGATCGCGGAGACCACCGCCACCGCCGCCGCGACCCGCATGCCGTCGGCCATCGCGGTGACGTAGGCGGAGTGCGCGGCCGCGACCAGCTGATGGCCGGCCGCGCCGCCGACCTGGGCGCCGACCGCGTTGGCGGCGGCCACCGAACCGGTGGCGACGCGGGTCACGGCGGCCGGGGCGTGGGCGGCGGCGAGCGCGCTGCCCAGGTGCGACCGGTACACCGCGGCGGCCAGGCTGCCGACGATGGCCACCCCGAGAGCCCCGCCGACCTCGCGGATCGTGTCGTTGATGGCGCTGCCCGCGCCCGCCTGGGCGGCGGGCACCGTGGTCATGATGGTGTTGCTGGCCGGGGCCATGACCAGGCCCATGCCGGCCCCCATGATCGCGACCGCGACCGCCAGGGCCGGGTAGCTGGTGTGCACGCCGGCGGTGGAGAAGTCCAGCAGGCCGATGCCCATCAGCACCATGCCGGCCGGGATGACCCGGTGGGTGCCGAGCCGCCTGGCCAGCACCGCCGAGAGCGGGGAGACGGCGGCGGTGGCGAGGGCGAACGGCAGCGCGCGGATCCCGGCCGACAGCGGGGAGTACCCGAGGACCAGCTGCAGGTACTGGGTGAGCACGAACAGGCCGCCGAACAGCGCGAAGAAGATCACGGTGACCGAGCCGGCCGCGGCCGAGAACGCCCGGGACCGGAACACCCGCAAGTCGATCAGCGGGTTGCGGGTGCGCAGCTCCCACCAGACGAACACGGCCAGCGCGGCCAGCCCGCCGAGGCCCTCGGCCAGCGTGACCGGGCCGGTCCAGCCGCGGTCGGGCGCCTCGATGATGGCGTCGACCAGGGCGAACAGCGAGCCGGCGACCAGCGCGACGCCGAGCAGGTCGAACCGCTGGCGGCTGGGCTGGGCGGTCTCGGGGACGGTCAGCAGCACACCGATCAGGGCGAGCGCGGCCAGCGGGACGTTGATCAGGAACACGCTGCCCCACCAGAAGTGCGCCAGCAGCAGGCCGCCCAGGGTCGGGCCGATCAGCACGCCCGCGCCGGTCACGGCCGACCAGGCGGCGATGGCCTGCGGGCGCTCCCGGGGCGGGAACACCGCGTTGAGGATGGACAGCGTGGCCGGCATGACGAACGCCGCGCCCAGGCCCATCACCACCCGCGCGGTGATCAGCACGCCGGTGCCGGACGCGAACGCGGCCAGCGCGCTGCCGCCCGCGAACACGGCCAGGCCGCCGACCAGCGAGAGCCGGCGGCCATAGCGGTCGCCGAGGGCGCCGGCCGGGATCAGCAGCGCGGCGAAGCACAAGGTGTAGGCGTCGGTGATCCACTGCAGGGCGCTGGTGCCGGCGTGCAGCACCCGGGCCAGCGTCGGCAGCGCGGTGTTGAGGATCGTGTTGTCGATGACCACGATCAGCAGGCTCAGGCAGAGCACGAGCAGGATCTGGCGGCGGCGGGGGTGACCGGCCGGCCAGCGGGAATCGATCTGGCCGCCGTGGGCTCCGGGGTCCTGGCGGGTGTCGTCGCCCGTGTTATCGCTGTGGGCCATCTGGCTCTCCTCGCTTGCTTGCGGGCTGCTTGCTTACGGCCACTTGCTTACGTTCGTTAACTTACAGACGTAAGTATAAGCACATGAGCTAACGGGTGTAAAGTGAAGTCATGATGAACGCGGCGAAGAGCGAGACGCGGCACCAGCGGAACGCCCGCGGCCAGGGCAACCGGCTGGCCGAGGAGATCGTGCGGGGCGCGCTGGCCATCGTCGAGCGGACCGGGTCGGACGACGCGGTCACGCTGCGGGCGGTGGCGCGCGAGGTCGGCATCGCCGCGCCGTCGATCTACGCGCACTTCGCCGACCGCGAGGCCATCATCATGGCCGCGGTGGTGCAGATCTTCGACGAGCTGGCCGATGTGGTGGAAAAGGCCGAGGCGGCCGTGGGCACCGATCCGGTGCAGCGGCTGCTGGCGGGCTGCCGGGCCTACCTGGACTACGGGCTGGCGCACGCGGCCCGGTACGGGCTGCTGTTCTCCCCGCGCGGGCTGGCCCCCGAGGACTACTGCCAGCCGGTGCCGATCGGGCCGGACGGGAGCCCCCTGCTGTCGTTCGGGGCGGAGGCGTTCGCGCAGCTGGTGCAGGGCATCCAGGCGTGCGTGGAGGCAGGGGTGTCGGCCAGTGAGGACGTGCTGGCCGACGCCACCGCGGTGTGGGCGGCCCTGCACGGCGCGGTCACGCTGCGGACGGCGCTGCCCGCGTTCCCGTGGCCGGGGCTGGAGGCCTTCAACCGGCAGCTGGTGCTGCCGCTGGCACACGTCACCGCCTGAGACGCGGCCTTTACAAACAGCCGGCCAAGGCGGCGTATACCCTGGCGTGAGCCTTCAACCGCTGGGGATGGATCTTCAATGGCGTTGCCCGCCTATCGCTTGTTCGCGCGCGCGCTGTCGTGGCGGCGGGTGGGGGCAGTGGCGGCCGGCGTGGTGGCGGTGAGCCTGGCGGCAGGGTGCGGGGGTGGCGCGGCCAGCCCGGCCAGCCCGGCCAAGGCTGCGTCGGCGCCGGCGAGCGCGTCGCACTCGGCGGTGGCGGCCAAACCGGCCTCGGCAGCGCCCGCGCCCGCGCCGTCGGCGTCCTGCCCGGCCAGCGTGCTCGCCTCGATGACCGAGGCCCAGCGGGTCGGCCAGCTGTTCCTGGTCGGGCTGCCGGACAACGAGGTGGCCGGGACGGTGGCCAGCACGATCACCGCACACCACTTCGGCTCGGTGATCTTCGGAGCCGATAGCAAGGGCGGGATCAGCGGGGCCCGCCAGGTGGCCGACGCCGTGCAGGCGCTGACGTCGAAGCAGGTCACGGCCGGGGTGCGGTTCTTCGTGGCCGCCAACCAGGAGGGCGGCCAGGTCCAGGCGCTGACCGGGCCGGGCATCTCCGGCATCCCGTCGGCCCTGGACCAGGGGGCGCTGCGGCCCAGCGCGCTGACCTCGATGGCGACGGCCTGGGGCCGCCAGCTCCGTGCGGCCGGGGTCAACCTGAACCTCGCGCCGGTGATGGACGTGGTGCCGGCCGGTACCGAGCGCGGCAACGCACCGATCGGGGCGCTGGACCGGGAGTATGGTCACGACGCCTCGACCGTGACGGCGCACGGCGTGGCGTTCCTGCGCGGCATGGCCAGCGCGGGAGTCGCCACCTCGGCCAAGCACTTCCCCGGCCTGGGACGAGTGGCCGGCAACACCGACTTCACCTCCTCGGTGGTGGACACGGTGACCACCGCCAGCGGCGCCGACCTGCAGACCTACCAGGCCGCCATCGACTCGGGCGCGCCGATGGTCATGGTCGCGCTGGCCACGTACACCCGTATCGACCCGAAAGAGCTGGCGGTGTTCTCGCCGACGATCATCGAGGGATTGCTGCGGAAGAAAATGGGATTCCGCGGCACGATCCTGTCGGACGACATGGGCGTCGCGGCCGCGGTTGAGAAGGTGGCCCCGGGCACGCGCGCCGTCGGCTTCGTCGCGGCCGGCGGCGACCTGATCACCACCGAAAGCCTGCCGGTGGCCGACGCGATGGACACAGCCCTGCTCAGCCGGGCGGGGGCGGACGCGTCGTTCCGTTCCGAGGTGGACGCGGCGGCGCTGCAGGTACTGACGACCAAGGATGCGTACGGGCTGTTGCCCTGTTCGAGGTAAAGGGTCGCTCGGGCTGGGGCGGGCTGGGGGGCGCTCGGCGGGCGAGTGGTTGCCGGGCGGGGGTCAGCTTTTGGCGGCGGTGAAGGCGGGGAGGTAGCCAAACTGCTGGCCGGCCGCGTTGGGGTGGTAGGAGCTGTCGAGCGGGAAGGCCAGGGCGTTGAGGTAGCTGGCACCGCCGTCGCAGATTTCGTGGCGGGCGAACTCCCCGCGGACGTCGGCGAAGGTGTCGCCGTGGCGGGCAGCGGCGGCCCGCAGCACCTGGTCGAGGACGGCCGCGCCGCCGTTGAGGGCGGTGCGCTTGGCGGTGCCGATGCCGAGGCAGGCCGGCGACTGGGCCAGGTCGTACAGGTCCGGGTAACCGAGGACCACGATCCGGGCCAGCGGGGCGCGGTCGCGGATGGCCCGCAGGGTCTGGTCCAGCTGGGCGGGCAGCTTCTGCCTGACCGAGGACTCGGCGGTGGCGACGGCCCGTTCGCAGCTGCTGTTCAGCTGGAGCACGCAGGTTTCCATCACGCTGGTGAAGCCGGCGTCGTTGCCGCCGATCGTGATGCTGACCAGCGTGGTGCGGTCGCTCAGGGCCGACAGCTGGCTGATGCGCACGGTGGCGGTGGTGGCGCCGGCGCAGGCGACCGAGACGAACGACGCCGGGTGGTACCGGCTCGCCCACAGCTGCGGGAAGGCGTTCGCGCTGCGCTCACAGGCCCGGCCCGCCGGAGCGTACGGGCCCGCGCCGGTGCCGGCCGAGTACGAGTCGCCGAGGGCCACGTAGCGGACCGGCTGGGCGGCGGCGACCAGGAGGTTCCCGGCCGGCGCGCGGCTCACGCTGCCGGCTGCGGCGCTGGTCAGGACCGTGACGAGGGCCAACGAGGAAACGGCGGAGGCAACCAGGACGCGGGGGACTCGCACATGCACTCCATCACGCTCGGCAGACGGATTCAGTATGCGCTGTGACGGAGTGAAATGGAATGAATACTTAAAGTTACTGAAGTGAACGGGGGACGCCAAAGGGGAACGGCGGACGGCGGACGGGCTCGCGCTGGTCTTGGGTCTCCTGCTGCTCGCGCGCTGGGTGGGATTGCCGGGGTTGGCGGGGCTTCCGGGGTTGGGGCTTTGAGGGTTGGGGCTTCTGAGTTTGGCGGGACTGCGGGTTCTGCTGCGGCTGCTGGGGTTGGGACTGCTGGGGTTGGGCGGGCTTTTGGGGTTGGCCGGGCTTTGGGGGTTGGGCGGGCCTTGGGCGTGGACGGGTGCCGTTGGGCTGGGCCTGGGACGCCGCGGGTTCGCGCTGGGCCGGCGCGGGGGTGGGGGCCGGCGCTGGGGTGGGGGCCGGCGCGAGACCGGGGTCGGTGAAGGGCGGGCCGACGAGGGCCGCGAGCGCCTCCGAGAGGCCGGTCAGGTGCTTGACGGCTCCGTGGTCCGGGTTCGGGAGTACTCCGTCCGTGTCCAGCCAGCCCGGGCCGGCCGTGAACACGCCGACCGGGTACGAGCTGAGCTGCTCGAGGATGGAGGGGCCGACCGTGTCGGGGCGCTGGGACCAAAGGACCACGGCCGACGGGGCGGTGTCGCGGACCGCGCGGACCAGGCTCTGGGTCGGGGTGGCGGCGCCGAGCATCCGCACCGGGAGGCGGTGGGTACCCAGGGCGGCGGCCAGCGCGGCCAGCGGCAGCGTGTGGTGCTCGGCTTCGACGCAGGCCAGCAGGATCAGCGGCGTGCCCGGCGGGATCGGCGGCACGGGCACCCGGTGCAGCGCCCCGAGCATGGCCCAGGACAGCGCGTGCTCGATGTCGATGCAGTCCGGGTCGTCACGCTGGTCGGCGTCGGCCAGGGCCAGGGCGGGCCGGCAGACCGCTTCCCACGCTTCGACCACGCCCCGCCGGACCAGCACGTTGTCGAGGATGGCGCGGCACCGTTCGGAGTCGGCGCCCCGGGCCGCGGCCATCAGGTCGGCCACATCCCGGTCGGCCGGCACCGCCTCGGTCTCGCCGGCTTGCACGGTGCGGGCCGCCTCGGAGGCCAGCATGCCCAGCTTGATCAGGTCCAGCATCCGCCGCAGGCGGGCGACGTCCGCTTCCGAGTAACGGCGGTACCGGCCGGGCTCACTGCCCTGCGGCGTGACGCCGTACCGGCGGTGCCAGGAGCGCAGCGTCGACTCGGCGATGCCCAGGTGCCGGGCCACCTGCCCCGCTGTCCATGACCCCGCTGACGAATCCATTCACACCGCCTCACATCGTCCGCAACTGATAGCGGCGCTCAGCGTAAGCGAGATCGTCGCGCCACAACCGCGCCGCCGCCCGGCGCATGACCGGGCGCAGCGCGGGTGCGGCGGCCCGTGCGAACGCGAACCCCGGGCGGGGTGAGTCCGCCACCACCGCCTCGATGACCGCAGTGCGCGGCCGGCCGTCCGGGCCGCGGCCGAGCGGGGTGGCGTGGGTCTCCACCACGCTGCCGGCACCCTCGCCGTCGAGGATGCGCATGACCACGGTGCGCGGCTCCGGGCAGGCGAACTCGGCCGTGACCGGGACGCCGAGACCGGGGCCGACCTTGAACGTGACCGCGACCAGGAACCGGTCGTCGGCCTCGGTCACGTCCACCTCACCCGGTGCGGACAGCACCGACAGGCGGCTGAACGAGTACGGGTGGAACCAGGAGCCGTGCCACGGGTCGAGCCGGTTGGCCACGATGTCGGCCGGCTCGCACACGCCGACCATCGTCGCCACCGAGTCGACACCGGTGGCGACGGGCGGCCGGGCCGGGATGACCGGGGCGTCGAGCGGTTCCTCGCCCCCGGCCGCGTCCAGCCGGACCCACGCCAGCACGCCGTCGTCGTGGGCCGGCAGCGGGCTCCAGCCGGTGCCCGCGCCGGGGCCGACCCGCAGCCCGTGCCAGCGGCAGACCAGCGCGCCGCAGTCGACGGCCGCGCGCTCCAGCGGGGCGCCCAGGTGCGGGCAGGCACCAGGGCCGGCCACCAGCCGGCCCTGGGCATCGCGCCAGGCGACGATCTCGGCGCCGGCCACGGTCCGGCCGAACGGACGGTCGCCGCGCACCTCCCGGCTGGCGCCGAGCACGAACCAGTTACCGGACGGGCGGGCCTCGGCCCGTTTGACGGCCGCGTCGATCAGCGCCGGCTTGGCCCCGGCGTAGGTCGGCTGCTGACGAGCCCACCGGTCCCGGGGGATCGGCTGCAGCGGCCAGCGCTTCGGCCAGCGCCGGGCCAGGCGGGCTGGTGAGGAGTTCATGTGCTCATTTCCTCGAGTGCCTTTGGAGGCTCGTGTTGCGACGGTGATTTTTGGTTCTGGTGAGGCTGTCGGGGTTGCTGGGCTTGTTGGTCTGACTGGAGTTGGTGGGCTTGTTGGGCTGAATGGGGTTGGTGGGCTTGTTGATCTGAGTGTGATTGGCGGGGTTGCTGGTCTGAGCGCGATTGGCGGGGTTGGCGGGGTTGGCGGGACTGTTGGTCAGGCTGGGGGGACGGGGCGCGGGTGGCCAGCCAGCGGAGCGGGGCCAGGCGGCCGCGGGTGGGCACCGAGTACAGCTCGTGCCCGGCCAGGCCCCAGCGGGCCAGCAGGCAGTTGGCCGCGTGCCAGCCGGTGCTGGCGGCCCGTTCCATCAGCGCCACCGGCAGGTCGATGCGGATGCCGTCGCCCGCCAGGACCAGGCCCGGGAACGGCGTGCGCACGCCGGGGCGGCGGGCGAAGTCACCGACGCCGAACATCGGGCAGTCGGCCCGCCACTGGACCGACTGGGCCAGCACCCGGGCGGTGGCCGTCTCGGGGTACAGCTCGTGCAGCCGGGCCAGGGTGCGCCCGAGCAGCGCGGGCTCGGGGTCGGCGGCCGGGTCACCGGGCGCGGCGTAGGCGTGCAGTTCGACCACCGAGCCGCCGTGCGTGTCGGCCCAGGTCCGGGCCTGTCGGTCGTACCGGTCGAGCACGCTGATGTTGTCCAGCGGGTCCAGGCCGCCGGTGGCCAGGAACGCCGGCCGGGCGGGGTCGGCCGGCCGGTCCAGCCACAGCCGCTGGACCAGGAACGGCGGGGCGGAGCGGAGGGAGCCGACCTGGTCGCGCCAGGCCGGGTCGGCCAGCCCGGGCGAGCGGGCCACGATCGCGCGCAGCCCGGCGACGTCGGTGGCCAGCACCACCGCGTCCGCGTCGAGTGGGCCGCCGCCGGTGTGCACCCGGTAGCGGCGCGGGCCGCCGGGCTCGATCCCGGTCACCTCGGTGCCGGTGCGGACCTCGACGTCACGGGCGGCCAGGTAGTCCCGCAGCGGGGACCAGAGCGCCACGTCGAACCCGGCGTCGGGGACGTCGAACACCAATCCCTCGCTGGAGCCGAGGAAGTAGATGTGGAACATGGCGGCCAATTCGGCGGCCGACATCTGGCCGGGGTCGGCGAAGAAGCTGCGGGAAAACACCTCGAAGGCCAGGTGGCGGGCGGCGGCCGGGAAGTTGATCTCGCGCAGGAACGTCTCCGCGTCCACGTGGTCGAGGCGCTCGTAGATGCCGGGCACGGAGACGGCGGCCAGCGGGGCCGCGGCGGCCGCGTTCAGCGCCACCAGGTCGCGGGGCCGGAACGTCGGGCTGCGGAGCGCGAACGCCAGCGCGTTCCAGGGCGGCGTGCGCGGCAGGCCGCGGAAGCTGTCGCGGCGGCCGTCGGCGTCGACCAGCGGGTAGTCGGTCAGCGGGCCGAGCCGGTGCAGGCCGGGGTCGGCCCGGCGCAGCAGCGCCCGGAGGTTGTAGTACTGGCGGAAAAAGGCGTGGAAGCCCCGGCTCATCGGCAGCCCGGCGGCGTCGCCGGGTGACGGCTCGGTCCAGCCGCCGACCCGGCCGCCCAGGTAGGACTCCCGTTCCACGATCGTGACCCGTACACCGCGCTCGGCCAGCCCGGTGGCGGCGGCCAGCCCGGCGATGCCGCCGCCGGCCACGACGGCGTGCGGGCGCACCGGGAGGACCCCGGCGTCGGCGGCCCCGGCCGGGGCGACGTGGCGGACCGCGCGCCGGTCCCGCCCACCCGATCCGGTCACGTGGGGTCCTCTGGGCGGGTGGCGAGGAAGGTGTGCACGACGTTGCGCTGCCAGCCGGTCATGGTTTCGCTGTGCACGCCGGTGAAGCCCGCCTCGTGCAGGCGGCGGCGGAAGCGGCGCACGCCGTCGAACCCGTCCACGCTGCGCCACAGGTAGCGGTACAAGGTGGCGTCGCCGGTGGCCAGCCGGCCGAACGGGATGATCACGCTCCAGGCGACCAGGAGCCACATCGCGCGGGCCTCGAGCGAGTCCCGGACCGAGTACTCGTGGACGGCCAGCGTGCCGCCCGGGCGGAGCAGGTCACGCAGCGCCCGGAGCTGGCCGTCGGGGTCGGGCAGGTTCCGGATCAGGTAGGCGGCCAGGATGCCGTCGAACGGCCCGCGCACCCCGGTCGCGGCCAGGTCTTCGGCCCGGGAGTGCACGAAGCTGACCGAGGGTGGCCAGGCCTTGGCCCGGGCCTGGGCCAGCATCTCCCCCGAGGCGTCGAAGGCCACGATCTCGGCGTGCGGGGCCACCGCCAGCAGGGCGGCGGTGGAGGCGCCGGTGCCGCAGCCCGCGTCGAGCAGGCGCAGGCCGTGGCCGCCCCCCGGTAGCCGCATCCGCTGGGCGGACAGCCGCAGGTGCTCGTGGTAGCCGGGATTGGCCCCGACCAGCCGGTCGTAGGCCGACGCGCCCGCGTCGAAGGCGGCCGGCACCGCCTCGCGCCCCAGCGGCCCAGCGTCAGTGCGCACAGTGTCTGCCGCTCGCTCCCGGGCTGCTTGAAGGCCCTCACGCTCGCTCACGTACTACTCCTTCTTTCTGGCGCTCCCACAGCAGCAAGGCGGCGGTGACCAGGGCGAATCCGTAGAGGAAGTCTTCGACCGGGATGTCCCAGGGGAACCGCAGACCGGTTGTGGCGGCCCGGTTGTAGAGCACGATCGGCGCGGACAGCTTGGTCAGCCAGCCGTCCACCGGGATCTGGAAGGCCAGCACGATCACGATGGCCGCCCAGTACGCGGGGCGCCGGAACAGCCCGGTCCGCAGCACGGTCAGCTCGGCCGCGACCACCGCCGCGACCGAGACGACAGCGGGCACGGTGTACCCGAGGCCGGTCACCGGTGGATCCCGGCCCGGCGGGCCACGGCCTGCACGCCGGCGTAGGTGAGGATGCCGCAGACCGGGATGACCAGGAAGAACACGAGCTCTTCGACCGGGATGCGGAACGGCAGGTCGACCCCGGTGACGTAGCGCGGGTTGTAGCTCCACACGTGCCCGGCGATGGCCAGCGCGTCCCAGATCAGGAAGACCAGCGCGACCGGCAGCACCGCGCGGGTCAGCCGGGCGGGTTGCCGGTACACGCGGGCACCGAGGGCCTCCAGCGGCAGCGTGGCCACCAGGCAGGCCGCCATCAGGATCAGGTACTGGTAATGGTCCATGGTTCAGCTGGTGCCCCCGGCCTCGGTGGGGTCCACGGAACCAGGGACGTTCATGGTGCGCATGGCATCCATGGTGGCCCGGTGGCCCCGGCGGGCCCACAGCGCCTGGCCCAGTGCGGGGGCTGCGACCTGGAGCCGCCGGGCCTTCCCGACCCGGGCCCGCTGGGCGAACACCGCGAAGTCGAGCTGCTCGATGCGGTCGAGGATCTCCGAGTACAAGATCAGCGCGGTGGTCACGCACGGCCGGGACACCGGCTGCAGCCGCTCGATCCCGGCCCGCGCGTACCGGTAGATGGCGCGGGTGGTGGCGTGCTGGTCGGCCAGCGCGGCCCGGACCCTGGTGTCGGTCCGCTGCTGAGCATTGCACCAGTGCAGCCGGTCGAGGTCCACGCCGAACGCGGCCAGCTCGTCGGCCGGCAGGTACACCCGGCCACGGTCCAGGTCCTCGGCCACGTCGCGGAGGAAGTTCGTGAGCTGGAACGCCTTGCCGAGCGCGGCCGCGTAGGGGGCGGCCTCGTGCCGGGGGCCGACCGTGCCCAGCACCGGCAGCACCTGCAGGCCGATGACCTCGGCCGACCCGTGCACGTAGCGGTCGAGGGCGGCCCGGTCCGGGTAGCTGGTCACCTCCAGGTCCATCCGCATCGAGTCCATGAAGGCGGTGAACAGGCCGGGGGCGAGCTGGTAGCGGCCGGCCGTGTCGACCACCGCGGCCAGGATCGGGTCATCGCTGTGGCCCTGGCGCAGGCCCGCGAACAGGTCACGGCGCAGCCCGTCCAGGCGGCGCGCGACCTCGGCCGGGCTGGTGCCGGCGGGCACGTCGTCGACGAGGTCGTCGGCCCAGCGGGCGAACCCGTAGAGCGCGTGCACGGCCGGCCGCTGGGCCCGGGTGAGCAGCTTGGTGGCCAGGTAGTAGGTCCGGCCGTGGCGGGCGTTGAGCTCCCGGCAGCGCTGGTAGGCCGCGCGCAGCCGCGGGTCGGTCAGCCCGGCCGCGTCCAGTTCGGCACCGATCACGACGACCTCCCGGTGATGCGGTCGGCGGCCAGGCGGCCGGAGACGAGCGCGGTCGGCACGCCGACGCCCGGCACCGTGCCGCAGCCGGCCAGCGCCACGTTGGCCACCCCGCGTGGCAGGTTGCCGGGCCGGAACGGGCCGCTCTGGCCGAACGAGTGCGCGTAGGAGAACGGCGTCCCGGCCACCATCCCCTGCCGGGCCCAGTCGGCCGGGGTCACCACCCGGCGCACGCTGACCTCGGCCGGCAGTCCGGGCAGCAGCCGGTCGGCGACGGTGGCGACGAGCTCGTCGGCATACCCGGAGCCGGTCCGGTCCCAGTCGATCCGGCCGCGGTCCAGGTTCGGGACGGGAGCCAGGATGTAGAGCGCGTCGGTGCCATCCGGGGCCAGCCCCGGATCGGTGGCCGTGGGCCGGGTGACCAGCAACGACGGATCGCTCATGAGCGTCCCGTCGGTGATGACGTTTTCAAAAGTGCTATCCCAGGCCTGGCCGAAAAGGATCGAGTGATGAGCGGTGCCCGGCCAGCTACGGCGAGCGCCTATGTGCAGCACCACCGCGGACGGGGATGGGCGCAGCGGCAGCGGCCGCCGCGGCCGCCGGCCCAGCAGCTGGTAGGCGGTGGTCAGCTCGGTGGCCAGCACCACCGCGTCGCACGGGACCCGCAGCCCGTTGGCGGTGCGGACGGCCGTGATCCGGTCACCGGACCGCTCGAGGGTGGTGACGGCCGCGTCGTAGTGCAGCTTGACCCCGGCCGCGGCGGCCGCGGCGGCCAGCGCGTTCGGCACCGCGCGCATGCCGCCGCGGGGGAAGTACACCCCGGCCACGGTGTCCATGTAGGCGATGACCGCATAGACGGCCAGCGCGTGCCCGGGCGACTCCCCCGCGTACAGGGACTGGAAGGAGAACACCCGCCGCAGCCGTTCGTCGCCGATGAACCGGGCGATGGCCGGCTCCAGGCGGCGGAACGCCCCCAGCCCGGCCAGCCGGGCCAGATTTGGCGTGACCAGCGACAGCGGCGAGTCGAAGTTGGCCGCGATGAACTGGCTGAACTCGCGCTGGTAGAGCTCGGTCAGCCAGGCCCGCAGCCGCCGGTAGCCGGCCGCCTCGCCGGGCCCGGCGAACGCCGCCACCGCGTCGGTCATCGCGTCGGCGTCGGTGTGCACATCCAGCGTGCTGCCGTCGGCGAAGGCGGCCCGGTAGGCCGGGTCGAGGCGGATCAGATCGAGCCGGTCGGACAGTTCCTCCCCCACCGCGGCCAGCGGCTCGGCCAGCAGATCCGGCATGGTCAGCACGGTGGGGCCGGTGTCGAACCAGTAGCCGCCGGCGTTCAGCCGCCCGGCCCGGCCGCCCGGGTGGGAGCCGCGCTCGATGACCGTTACCTCGCGGCCGCGACCGGCCAGGTGCAGCGCGGCGGCCAGGCCGGCCAGCCCGGCCCCGACCACCACCACGTGGTCGGAACGGCCCGTGATCGTGCGCATCGGCTACCTGGCCCGGTCGGTGTAGCGGACGGCCAGCTCGGTCAGGGCGTGCCGGACGAAGGGGGAAAGGTCGCTGCCCGCCAGCCGGCCGCAGGCGACGGTCACCCGGTCCCCGATCAGCTGCTCGATCCGGTCCGGGGCACCGGTGCCGGCGATCAGCCGGCGCCAGTGGTCCAGGTCGGCCTCGTCCGGGTCGGGCCGGGCGGACAGCCGCGACAGCTCGGCGTCCTGGACCGGGCTGGCCATGTCGGCGGCCAGCACCACCACGCTCGTGGCCTTGTGTTCGCGCAGGTCACCGCCGCTCGGTTTGCCGGTCACGGACGGCCGCCCGAACACCCCGAGCAGGTCGTCGCGGAGCTGGAACGCCTCGCCGACCAGGCCGCCGTAGTCGCCCAGCACGGCCAGCGTGTCCTCGTCGGCGCCGGCCAGCGCGGCCCCCAGCTCGAGCGGGCGGCGCACGGTGTAGTTGCCGGACTTGCGCCGGATCACGTCCAGCACCTCGTCGAACGTGGGCTTGCCGCGCGCGTCATGGACGAGGTCGGCGAACTGCCCGACGGCCAGCTCGCCGCGCAGGGTGTCGTACCGGGGCCAGCCGCGGGCCAGCGCGGCGGCGGGCAGCCCGCTGTCGCGGAAGAGCTGTTCGGCCCAGACCAGGCAAAGGTCGGCGAGCAGGATCGCGGCCGATTCGCCGAAGCGTTCGGCCGGGCCGTTCAGGCCCGTGGTGCGGTGCCAGTCGGCCAGCCCGACGTGCAGCGCGGGCCGGCCGCGGCGCAGGGCCGACTGGTCCATCACGTCGTCCTGGATCAGCGCGAACGCGTGCAGCAGTTCGGTGCTGGCGGCGGCCCGGAGTGCGGCGTCGGGCTCCTCGCTCAGGTAGGCATGGCCGAGGGGCCCGCTCAGCCAGCCCAGACAGGTGAACGTGGAGCGGACGTATTTGCCGCCGGCCACGAACTGGGTCAGCAGGCCGGTGACGAAGTCGGACCCGGGGACGTCGCGCACGTACTCGGCGCACCGGTCGCGGACGAAGCCGGTCAGCACCGCCGAAACCTGCCGCTGCCGACCGCGCAGCCATCGGTCCAGGTCATCGGCGGTGTCAAGACGTCCTGCGGGGGCAGCGGCCGGGGTATCGACGGGATGGCCATTCAGAAGCTGACTGACCTGCATTCCTGCGGCCTCCGATCGGCGGGCAACGTACTGGCGGCTGGGCAGCTACCCAGCCGTCGCAAAACGATGCACGAGCGACGCAACCAATAGTAGAGGCCGGGCAGGCGGTGGCCAGAACCGGTATGGATTTCCGCTTGGAAAGGCTGATTCGCCTCGGGCGCATGTGACTTGAGTGACACAAGTCACGTCGGGGGCTCAGGGGCTCGGGGGATCGGGGCTCGGGGCGCGGGGCGCGGGGCTCAGGGGCTCTGGGGCTCGGGAGCCCGGAGGCTTGTGGTACCCGCGGGGCGTGTGACGTTTTAGCCAGCGCAGCGCCCGGATGAGACGGAAGCGGCCCGAGAAGGGGCACCCGTACCGTGGCGGCGCCGCGAGGGGCGGCGCCGCCACGGGCCGACGGTGGACGCGGCACGAGCGGTGACACCGGCCACCCCCTCAGTGGCCGGTATTTATCTCAGCTCATGAAACGTGATTCAAAAGTGTATGCCGAGGCGGAAGACCGATGTCAACAGGTTGCTGCCTACATGTCCGCCGGAGCCGATCGGATGGGATCGGCGGCCATTCCCGGCTGTACCGGACACTCACGCTCTGACCGGATGCCGATTACGGTCCGAAACGATTAGGCTGCCCGGTGGGCATTGTTGACAAAATTGCCTGAGGGTGCCTGGGGGGCGTGCGGGCGGGAGGAGAACCAATGCCGGGAGAGGTGCGACGATCCCCGTCGTCCCTGGCGACCAAGCTTGATCGGCTGTTCCAGGCCGTGCGGCCGGGCGGCCGCGGCGAGTACACCTACCAGGAGGTGGCCGACGCGATCCGCCGGGAGGGTGGCCCCACGATCTCGGCCACCTACCTGTGGCAGCTGCGCAAGGGGCTGCGCGACAACCCGACCAGGAATCACCTGGCCGCGCTGGCCCGGTTCTTCGGGGTGAGCCCGGCCTACTTCTTCGACGAGGACACCGCCGAGATGGTCGACGCCCAGCTCAGCCTGCTGGCGGCCATGCGCGACTCGTCGGTGCGGAGCGTGGCGCTGCGGGCGGCCGGGCTGTCGGTCGAGAGCCTGCAGGCGGTGCAGGTGGTGATCGATCACGCCCGGCGGCTGGAAGGGCTTGAGCCCGAGACGGGCACGTCAGCCGAGGCCGGCGCGGCGGGCAAAGCGGGTGACCACGCCGGTTCCGGGGCCGCCGATGAATAGGGTGCGGCGCCGGTGCCGGGCCCGGCTCCGGCAGCTGGCCGTGCCCCATCCGTTCGACCTGTCCGAGCTGTGCCGGTCGGTGAGCATCAGCCGCGGCCGCCCGCTGCACGTCCGCGGCATCCCCGGGCCGGCCAGCCGGGCCCGGCCGTGCGGCATCTGGATCGCGACCGACGCCGACGACTGGATCTTCGTCGATCAGCAGACCAGCCCGCTGCACCGCCAGCACATCGTGCTGCACGAGCTGGCCCACATGCTGTGCGGGCACACCGCCTCCGACCTGCCCGAGAACGACATGCTCGGGCGGCTGTTCCCGAACCTGTCCCCCGCCATGGTCAGGACCGTGCTGAGCCGCAGCAGCTACCAGTCCGAGTACGAGCGCGAGGCCGAGCTGCTGGCCTCGCTGATCGTGGCCCGGGCCCACTCCGAGGCGGCGCCGATCATGCCGGTCACCGACGTGTCGCCCGCCGAAAAGGAGATCCTGCGCCGCGCGGCCCTGGCGCTGGGCGTCGAACCATGATCATCAGCGTGCTCGCGGTGACCGCGCTGTGGGCGACGGTCATGGCCCAGTTCCCATCCCAGCGCCACGTGCCGCTGCGGCGGGCGGTCTGGTACACGATGGTGCTGCTGGCCGCGATCGGCACGCTCGACCTGCCCGCCATCGGGGCGCGGCTGGACACCGCGACCGGGCTGCCGAACGTGGCCGACGTGGGCCAGCACGTGCTGGCGATCATCGCCGCCACCCTCGGCCGGTACTGCGCCGAGCAGGTGATCGGCGCCCCGCGCCCGCGTTCGCGCTGGTCGAGCGGGGTGCAGACGGCGCTGCCGGCCGCCACGGTGGCGGCCATGCTGGTGCTGTTCGCGGTGTCACCGGCCCGCACCCAGCCGACCGACACCGCGCTCTACACCGACTTCCCGATGCAGTACGCGGCCCATCCGGCGGTGTTCGCGTACTGGCTGATCTTCACCGTCTACCTCGGCACCGCGTTCGTGCTGATCAACCGGCTGGCCTGGCGGTACGGGCGCCGGGCGGGGCGGACGCCGCTGGGCTGCGGGCTGGTGCTGATCGCGGCGGGCATGGTGGCCGGGCTGTGTTACCTGGGCTACGGCACCGCGGTGGTGGCGGCGCGGGCGGCCGGGGTACGCGGCTGGTTCATCAGCACGGCCCCCGGGATCATCCAGGGGCTGTTCGGCGCGCTGATCGTGCTGGTGGCGGTGGGCAGCTTCCTCCCAGCCACCCGGCGCTGCCCGCTGATCCGGCGGGTGGCGGCCTACTGGTCGCTGCGGCGGCTCTACCCGCTGTGGGCCGGGCTGTGCCAGGCGGTGCCGGGTATCGCGCTCGACCCGGTCCCGGCCTGGGCCGACCGCATCGACCCGCGCGACCTTGACATGCGGCTGTACCGGCGGGTGATCGAGATCCGCGACGGCTACATGGCGCTGGCCCCGGTCGACGTGCCCGGCATCGAGGACCTGGTCCAGGCGGCGGCCGGGCGGCACCGGCTGCGCCCGGCCGACCAGGCCACGCTGGCGGCGGCGGTGCAGCTGGAGCTGGCCCGGCGGGCGGAACTGCGCGGCGACCGCCGGTGGCCGTGCGGGGCGGGGCTGCCGCAGGCCAACCAGCAGTTCCTGACCGGCGCCGACCTGGACAGCGAGGTGCGGCTGCTGACCACGGTGGCCACCAACTGGACCACGGTCTCGCTGACGGCCGAGCGCATCGAGCGGGCCACCTCGGCCTGAGCGGCGGCCGGGCTGGGGTCAGACCAGGGAGGCTACGGTCAGGCCGGCCAGGGCCAGCAGGACGGCGGCGGCTCCCCGGCTCAGCCACTTGACCGGCAGCACCTTGAGCAGGCTGCGTCCGCCGATGATGGCCAGGCCGGCCGCCACCCACAGTCCCGCGGTCGCGCCGATGCCGACGGCCAGCGGGTCGTGGTACTTGGCGGCCAGGTTGGCCGTCACGATCTGGGTGAGGTCACCGAACTCGGCCACGAACACCACGCCGAAGCTGGTCAGTGCGACCGGCAGGAACGAGCGGCGGGGGTGGTGCTCCTCCACGTACTCGTCGCTGTCGGCCGGCTTCTGCCGGAGCAGGATCACCGCGCCCACCACGAACAGCACGGCCACGATGATCTCGGTTACCCGGTGCGGAGCCAGCGACAGCAGCCCGCCGGCGGTGACGGCCAGCGCGACCTGGATGGCGAACGCGGTGGCGGCGCCCGCGAACACGTAGGCGGGCCGGTAGCGGCTGCCGAGGACCAGGCAGGCGATGACGGTTTTGTCGGGCAGCTCGGCCGGCAAAATGATCAAGAACGAGGTGAGGATGGCGGCTATGCTCATCGGCGCAGCCCCTATCGGTTCGGGCCGGCCGGTGGAACTGGTGTCCCCTCGGCCCGGCAGCTCATCGCTCGTCACTGCGGCCGAAGGTCTCACTCAGGCGGCATCGCCCCCGGGCACCGGATCCACTCCGCGGCGGCGTGGCGCGCCGTCACAGGCGGACCGAGATTGTCGGCGTCCCGGCGATGGAGCTACTCCCCTTCGCTATCTCGATTTTACCCATCGGCAGCCGGAAATAACTATGACAGCCGACGACCGTGATCGCGGTCAAGATCTCCGCGAGGGCTGGGGACTGCCGCGAGGGCTGGGGCCGGCGCGGGCCGCGATAGCATCCGGACCGTGAGCGGCGACTCTGACGGCCGGGATCAGCGGCTGGAGATGCTGCACCGGGTCGTGAAAGAGCATCAGATCGCCGGCGCGGTGGAGGATGTCCCGCCGGCCCAGCGGGCCGAGCTGACCGGCCAGGATGCCGGGCCGGACCGGCGGTCGCTGCTGGGACGGGTGCTGGACGAGATCGCCGACGCGGGGCTGGACTCCTACGGCGACCTGGAGACCGTGCCGCTGCTGCACTTCCTGTCCCAGTACCCGGTCGTGCCCTATACCTACGTGGTCTCCCCCGAGCTGAGCCGGGGCGAGCGGCCGAGCGTGGCCAAGCTCCGGGACCTGGCGGCGCAGGGCTACCAGCGCACGGTCAACCTGTGCGCCGAATCCCCGGGCGGCGACACCCCGCTGCTGATCCGGGCCGGCCTGGTCCGGGCTGGCCTGCCGGGGTCGCTGCACACCGTGCACATCCCGATCGTGGACATGCACATCCCCACCGAGGCCCAGGTGGTCCAGCTGCTGGACCTGGTCACGGCGGCGGACGCGCCGCGCACCTACCTGCACTGCGAGGCGGGCAAGTGCCGGACCGGGGTGATGGCGGCCTGCTACCGGATGGCGGTGCTGGGCTGGAGCGTGGAGGACGCCTACGCCGAGGCGGAAAGGTTCGGCTGCTCGGTGCCGCAGCAGAAGGAGTTCATCTGGTCGTTCGGGAAGCGGCTGCAGGGGCCGGGCCGGGCGCTGGGGCGGTACCCGCTGCGGCCGCTCGGCTCGGTGCAGCCCACCCCCGAGCAGCGGGCCGCCACCCTGGTCGAAGTCGACCGGCAGGAGAAGGGCCAGCCCGAGTAGCCATGCCCACGCTGCTGGTCGTTCACCACACGCCGTCGCCCGCGCTGCAGGAGATGTTCGAGGCCACCGTCAGCGGCGCGCGGACCGACGAGATCGAGGGCGTGGACGTGGTGGTGCGCCCGGCCCTGACCGCCGGGGCGGCCGACGTGCTGGGCGCCGACGGGCTTGTCCTCGGGACGCCAGCCAACATCGGTTACATGTCGGGGGCGCTCAAGCACTTCTTCGACACGATCTACTACCCGTGCCTGGAGGCGACCCGGCGGCGGCCGTTCGGGCTGTACGTGCACGGTGGCCTGGACACGACCGGGGCGGTCCGGGCGGTGGAGTCGATCACCACCGGCCTGCAGTGGCGGGCGGTCCGGCCACCGGTGGTGGTGACCGGACCGCCCGGTAAGGCCGATCTCGAAGCCTGCTGGGAGCTGGGTGCGCTGGTGGCGGCCGAGATCGCGGGTTAGGAGGCCGGCGGGCTTTGCCGGGTCAGGAGCGGCCGGCCTTCTTGGCGGCGCTGACGGCGGCGGGGATGCCGTCCCGGTACGGGTCGCCGTGGCCGGGCAGGATCACGTCGGCGGTCAGGCCGCGCAGCGCGTCCAGCGACCGGAGCGCCAGCGGGGTGTCCTCGTTGAGGCCGGACGGCATGATCTGCGGGCCCAGCCGCCCGGTGAACGGGTTCTTGGTCGCCATCACGTCCCCGGTCAGCAGTACCCGGCGGTCCTCCAGCAGCAGGGCCGCGCTGCCGGGGGTGTGCCCGGGCGCGTGCACCGCCCGCGGGCGGCCGGGGACGTCGATGGTCTCGCCGTCGGTGAAGCTGGAGACCTCCTTGATCGGGATCATCCGGGCCGCGCCCCGGCGGCCGAGCGAGAAGAACGTCCGGTAGAACTGCGCCCGCAGCAGGTAGCCCGCGATACTGCCGTCCTTCTTGCCCGGCTTACCGGTGCGGGCCGGCTCGACGTCGTCCGCGTGCACCCAGACCTTGGCCGGGGTCTCGGTGCGGGCCTTTTCGGCGAACCCGGTGTGGTCGGGGTGGGCGTGGGTGAGCAGGACCGCTTCGAGGTTCTGCAGCTGGCCTTGGCCCAGCGCGGCCAGCGAGCGGACGAAGAAGTCCCAGTCCCCCGGGGTGCCGGCGTCGACCAGGGTGAACTTGCCCCGGTCGCCGATGAGGTAGAAGTTCGTGACGCCCTGCGTCAGCAGCTGAACGCCGTCGGCCACTTCCATGATGGTGCCTCCCGTATTGCCCCGTTTACTGGCTTGCGCGAGAAAGTTAATCAGACTAACTTGAGGTTAGTCAACTTAACTTCGATCGGGAGTCTACCTGTGAATGCCGTCTTGATTCGATCCGCTCAGCCCGGGCACGCACGGCGCGAGCGGTGGCTGATTCCGGTGGTGGCGGGGATCGGCTTCACCTTGTCCTGGGTGATCGGGCTGGTGCTGCCGGTGCCCAACCTGGCGGTGAACGCGCCGGCCAGTGAGGTCATTGCCCGCTACGGGCCGCACCTGGGACTGGTGCAGGCCCAGTTCGCGCTGACCGAAGGGCTGCCCGCGGTTGGGCTGGCGGTGATCACCGTGTTTCTGGCCCGGGCGGCCGGGCGCGCTGTCGGGCGCGGGCGGGCGCGGGTGATCATGGTGTCTGGGCTGCTGGCCTCGGTCATCTCGCTGGCGCAGTACGCTCTGGGCGTGATGCTGGCCGGATGGGCGCTGCCCGGGCACGCGAGCGGCCGGACCGCCGTGCTGTTCCAGGCGGTCAACCGCCTGGACGGGGTCAAGATGCTGGCGCTGGCGGTGCTGGCGGCGGCCACCTTGGCGCTGACCGGGCCGGGCGGGCCGTTGCCGCGCTGGCTCCGGTACGCGAGCCTGGCGCTGGCCATCTCGATCACCGTCTCCGGTGCCGGCTACCTCTTCCTGATCGAGGCGCTGGCTCCGGTGGCCTACGTGGCCGGGCTGGCTCTGCTGGTCTGGGTCACGGGCGTGGGAGTCGCGCTCGGCCAGGCCAGCGGCCGCCCGGCCCGGAAGCAGGACGCTTGCCGCGCGCGGGGCTGAACCGGGAGAAGCTCGCGGCCCAGGCGGCGGCGGTCGCGGACGAGACCGGGCTCGACCGGCTCACGCTGGCCGCCGTCGCCCAGCGCTGCGGGGTGTCCCTGCCCGGCCTGTACAAGCACGTCGACGGCCTCGACGCGGTCAAGCGCGACATCGCGGTGATCGGCGTTCGCGAGCTGACCGCGGTGCTGGCCGAGGCGGCGGCCGGGCTGGCCGGACGGGACGCGCTGCACGCGATAGCGGATGCGTACCGCCGGTTCGCGAAGGAGCATCCTGGGCGGCACGCAGCCAGCGCGTGGGCCCCTGCCCCGGGCGACGAAGAACACGAGGCAGCAGGGGCGGCCGCCGTCGGCGTGCTGGCCGCGGTGCTGAAGGGCTACCGCATCGAAGGCGGCGACATGATCGACGCGGTCCGGATGATGCGCGCCTCCCTGTACGGCTTCGTGGCGCTGGAGGCGGCCGGTGGCTTCGGCCTGCCGCAGTCCGTCGACGCCACCTTCGAGCGCTACATCGACACCCTGGACACCGCCTGGTCCACCTGGCGCCGCTTACGATGCGAGCGTGACGACTCCGCTGGCCCGGGACGAACCGCGGGTGCTGACGGCGGCCAGCCTCGGGGCGGCCTGGCTGATGATCGCCGGGGAAATCCTGGCCGAGGGCGTCGACAGCCGCTACGACGATCTCCCGGTCCGGGAGCTTTCGCTGGTCACGCTGACCGTCGAGCGGCCCGACCCGGATGACGAGATCATCGCCGGTCACGCCGACCCGGACCGGCTGGCCTGGATGCGGGCCAACTTCACCGACCACACCCGGGTGGCGGCGCTGGGCGGGGCGGACAGCTACGCCACCCGGCTGTTCGACTACGACCACACCGGCCGGGACCAGGTCGCCTGGGTCATCGCCCGGCTCCGCCAGGATCCGGCCAGCCGTTCGGCGTCGATCACGACGTTCCAGCCGCTGACCGACAGCACGTACATCCCGTGCGTCAGCCTGCTCGACTTCTGGCTGCCGGGCGGCGCGGTGGAGCTGGTGGCCTACTGCCACAGCATCGACTTCGGAGCCAAGGGTTACGGCAACCTGGTCGAGCTGGCGGCGCTCCAGCAGCAGGTGGCCGCCGGGCTCGGCGCCCCGGTGGGACGGCTGGTCATGGTGGTCAAGTCGGCCCACGTGTACGCCACCGAGTTCGGCTACGTCCGCGGAGTCCTGGCTGCTCAGGCTGCCCAGGCATAGACGGTCAGGCTGCCCAGGCATAGACGGGGCAAAGCGGCGGATTTACCGTCAGAGCGTGACCGTCACGCAGGTCCCGCTGTCGGGTGGGACCGCCGCACTGATCGGGCTGGCCGCCCTGGCCGTCACCGTGCTCGATTCGGGCTGGCTCATCCTCCGGCACGGCACGGTGATGGCCCACGAGGGTGCCCACGCTGCCGCATCGGCCTTGCTGTTCCACAAGGTCAGCCGGATAAAGCTGAATATGGATGCCACCGGGGCGACCTACCACGATCCGGCGGGCTGCCTGGGGTCGGTGTTCGTCGGGTTCGCCGGGTACATCGGCCCCAGCTTGTTCGGTCTGGCGGCGGCCAAGATGATCGAGACCGACCACATCCTCGCGGTGCTCTGGGTCGGGCTGTTTCTGCTGGCCCTGCTGCTGGTCATCGCCTGGATGTCGTTCGGCATGATCACTGTCGTGCTGGTCGGGGGCCTGGTCTTCCTCGTCCTCCGCTACACCCCGCTGGGGGCCCAGATCGCCGCCGCGTACGCCATCACCTGGCTGCTCCTGCTGACCGGGGTCCGGCGGATCCTTGAGATCGGGGCCGGATCCCAGGACGGCAAGAACCTGGCCAGCCAGACCCTCGTGCCCCGCGTGATCTGGTTCTTGCTCTGGCTGGGCTGCACGCTGGCCGCGGTCGCCATCGCCGGCAAATGGCTGGTCCTGCGCAGCTGACCGGAAATGTCGGTGGTCCCGGTTAGCGTGGGCTCGTGGTCAGGCTGGAGGAGATCCGGGCGGTGGCGATGACGCTGCCCCGGACCTCGGAGCACCTGATCCGGGAGTACGTGAAGTTCCGGGTCGGGAAGATCGTGTACGTGTCGGTGTCGCCGGACGAGACGACGATGGGTTTCGGGTTTCCCAAGGAGGAGCGGGACGCCCTGATCGCGGCCGAGCCGGACAAGTTCGCGTTGCCGCGGCTGTCCGACCAGCGGTTCCACTGGGTACACGCGCGGCTGGCGGCGCTCGGCCCGGACGAGATGCGCGAGCTGGTGATCGATGCCTGGCGGATGTGCGTGCCGAAGAAGGTAGCCGCGGCCCGGCTGGGCGACTGAGGCGTCTACAGGCCCGAATAAATGGCCTGCTCGACTGGGGTTGGCGGTCCGGTGCGGGCGTCGGGAGCCGGGAGCTCGTCCGCGGTGAGCTGGACGGGCGGCTGGGCCATCATCTTGGCGGAACGACCACGGTGCGGCCAGGACGCGGCGTGCACCAGGAAGGGGTGGCAGAGGAAGACGTCACCAGCCTGGCCAGTGGCCCAGGCGGTCGGCCGGTGGGCGCTGACCTGCGCCGCCTGCTGGGCCGCAGGCAGCCAGGGCATACCGTCATCGCCGCCCGGAGCCAGGATCGGCGGGACGTCCAGGTGCGAGCCGGGGCGGAGCCGGGTGGGCGCGTCGTCCGGCCCTACGTCGGTGAACAGGTAGAGCGCCAGCAGGCCCCGGCCGCGCGAACGCAGGCTGACACGCTGGCCGCGGTCGTCGGAGTAGCTGCCCTCGATGTGCCAGCCCGCGTCGCCGGGGTCGTCCGGGTGGGGGAACCGCACCGGGATCGTCCCGCCGACCCCGGGGTGACGAATCCAGCGGCCCGCGCCCAGCAACTGGTCGCAGGCCTCCCCCACCGGCCGGGTGGTGCCCGCGGCGGCGAACGGGGCACCGCCGGGAGTGATGATCCGTATCACCGGCTTGGTCCAGGTGGCCGGGTCGTCGCGCCGCACACCGTGCGTGGCCAACTCGGCCCAGATGATGTCCGTGCACGCGCGGGCGACGTCAGCCGGGATCGCACCGCGGATGGCGACGTAGCCGTCGGCGACGAACTGGTCGATCTCCTCTGGGCGCAGCACGCGGCCAGGATCGCACCGGGCCGCGGCGGGTCGCCAGCCATTTTCGGGCGGCCCGTTACCATAGAAAAACGGAGGGTTCTCCGCTGAGCTGGCGGGCCGGCGGCTGGTGGCCGGTGGCTGGTGGGCCGGCGGTGACGGCGGAGGCGTGGCGACGGAAGGGGGTATACGGTGGCGGCGACCGAGCCGCGGCCGCTACGGGCGGACGCCCAGCGCAACCGCGGCCGCCTGCTGGCCGTGGCCGCCCGCGCGTTCTCCCAGGACGGGCCGGACGTGACCCTCGATTCGATCGCGAAGGACGCCGGGGTCGGCATCGGGACGCTGTACCGGCACTTCCCGACCCGCGAGGCGCTGGTCGAAGCCACCTACCGGAACGAGCTGGCGCGGCTCTGCGACGCGGCCGACGACCTGCTGGCCACGCTGCCGCCGGACCAGGCGACCCGGCAGTGGATGGACCGGTTCATCGACTACATGACGACCAAGCGCGGGATGGCCGACGCGCTGCGGGCGGTCGTCGCGTCCGGCGGCGATCCGTTTTCGCAGAGCCTGGGCCGGCTGCTGGGCGCGATCACCATCCTGCTGGCGGCGGGGGCGGCGGCCGGCACGATCCGGCCCGACGTCCAGCCGGGTGACGTGCTGGCCAGCTTGAGCGGGGTGTCGCTGACCGCGGGCGAACCCGCCCAGCGCGAACAGGCCAGCCGGATGCTGGACCTGCTGATGGACGGGCTGCGCTACCGCGGCTGACAGCTCAGTGGGTCAGCTGGGTCTCGATCGTGCCGGCGTAGGGCGCCTGGAGCGGCCACCGTGGGCAGGGTGGTGAGTGGGGTGACCGAGAACAGTTGGCCGCGCCGGGCGTCCTGGGTGTGGTGGGGTCGGCGGGGACGGGGCTTCGCGTGCCGGGGGTGCGTCTTCATGCCAGTGACGCTAGGGATCTGGGACGAGCCGGACGATAGGGCCAGCTTCCGGGTTCGCCGGTAGGGTCAGCTCCCGGCCGACGGGCCGTTGGCGCCTTCGCCTGTCTGCTCGATGGCGCCAACGGGCGCGTCATAGCACGCTCGTTGGCGCCATCGGGCGCACGATGAACCGGGGCGTCCGGGGCGTGATGGTGCGGTGGGCCTGGCGGGGCGGGCGGGCGGCTGGGTGCGGGCCGGGTGGATGGCGGCACCGTGCCGGTCCCAGCCGGACCGACGACGCCTTCGTGCCGGTTGGTGAGCCCGGGCGGTGCGGGGTCACGCGTGGGGCGGCCCGGTGACTCCGATGAATTGCCGGGGACCGGTTGCGCCGTTCATCAGGTGGACAGCGGCATGGCCACGATCGGGTTCGTGGTCGGCTTCAGGGTGCCGCCCGCGGGCTCGACCGTGATGCCGAGCGAGTACCCCTTGACGTAGCCGGACGCGACGACCGGGACGGTCCGGCCGTGCTCGGCCGTGGTGAGCAGGCCGGACGGCTGGGCCACGGACGGCCCCAGCAGCCACAGCTCGTAGACCTTGCCGGCCGGCAGGGCGGGCAGCCCCGAGGTGACCACGACCAGCTTGGCCTGGCCGGGTGAGAGGATCGCGGACACCGAGCCGCCCACCGACGTCTTGTTGCTGACCAGGTGCAGGTCGTTGGCCGCGAGCACCGTGTCGATCTGCTGGTTGTGCGCCCGGGCCGCGCTGAGCTGGCTCTCGACGGCGGACAGCTGCTGATGGGCGTTGTTCTGCTGGACCCCGAACACCACGGCCAGCGCCACGCTGGCGGCGGCCACCGCCACCGAGATGCGCGGAATCCACATCCGGCGGGCGCGGCGCGCCGACCGGGCGGACCGGATCGGCCGGGCCGCCGCCCGGCTCGGCTGATCGTCAGTGATCGGCGGCAGCTGCCGGGTCCGCTCGGCGGCGGCCAGCACCCGGCCCCGCAACTGGGCGGGCGGCCGTTCGGCGGCGGCCAGGCCCAGCCGGGACGCGGTCTCCCGCAGCCCCCGGACCTCGGCCGAGCATGCCCCGCAGTGGGTCAGGTGCCGCTCGAACTCGTCCAGCTCTTCCGGTGCCAACGCGTCGACGGCGTAGCTGCCCGTCAGCGTGTGGAGTTCGTTCTGCTGGAACCTCACCAGCTCACCTCCATACAGTCACGCATCCTGATCAGCCCATCACGAATTCTGGTCTTGACCGTGCCCAGGGCAACACCGAGAAGCTTCGCGACCTGCGGATACGTGTACCCCCCGTAGTAAGCCAGTTGCACCGACTCGCGCTGCAACTCGGTCAGGCCGCCCAGGCAGCGGCGGACCCGCTGGCTGTCCAGGCTGGCTTCGACCGCCTCGGCCACGTCGTCGGGGCCGGAGACCGGATCCGGGGCGAATTTATGATCCCGCTGGGTCGCGGAAGTCTCCGCCCGGACCCGGTCCACGGCGCGGCGGTGGGCCATGGTCAAAACCCACGACACCGCTCCTCCTCGGCCGACGTCAAAGCGCGACGCCGTCCTCCACACCTCCAGCAGCACTTCCTGCGCGACCTCTTCCGACTGGGCCGGGTCCCGGAGCACCTTCTTGATCAACCCGAAGACCGGAGCACTGAGTTCGTCGTAGACCGCTTCGAACGCCGCGTGGTCACCACGCGCCACCCGAGCCAGGAGCCCCGCCAGGATCTGGTCCCTCCCCTCCTCGGGACCAGGGCCTGGCTGAGGCTGCTGCCGCATGCGGGGTGCATCCATGACTGTTATTCGGAACGGATCGGTGGACGGATGGGTGCAAATTTCCTTCCAATCCGGGCCCGGTCTGGTTCCGAATGACTGACCGTGATGACCAGAAGGAATCTGCTCGCTACGCTGCGCCGGCCACCGCGCGCAGACGACGGCATGCCGACGGACGGACCGGGGCACCCGGGCCGGCTGCAGCGCTGGCGTGACCGGCTGGCAGGCCTTCTGGCCGGAGCCCTGAGGGGAGCACTGTGCGGGTTGCTGGCGGCGGCGGTGGCGCTCGGCGTCGCCGAGCTGATCGCCGCGATCACCGGCCCGCAGGGCAGCCCGGTGGTGGCGGTCGGCGGCTCGGCCATCGACCTGACGCCGATCCCGGTCAAGGACTTCGCGATCACGCACTTCGGCTCGAACGACAAGACGGTGCTCGTCACCGGCATCCTGCTGCTGCTGGCCGGGTTCGCGGTGGTGATCGGGGTGCTCGCCCGGCGCTGGCTGGCGGCGGGCCTGGGCGGGCTGGCGGTGTTCGCGGCGCTCGGTGTCAGCGCGGTGCTGACCCGGCCCGACGCGGCGGTGGCGGATCTGGCTCCGACCCTGGCCGGGGTCGCGGTCGCGATGATCACGTTGATCATTCTGGTCCGCACGGAACGCAATGGGAAGATCACCCTTCGCCAGCACAATGTGGTGCCCCCGGAACTGACGGGGCCAGAGGAGCTGGCAGGGTCACCGGGGTCGGCGGGACTGGCGTGGCGCCGGGCGTCCGCGGAATGGGATGCGTCGCCGGAACTGGCGGGGCAGCCGGGGTCGACGGGGTCGACGGAGCTGCTGGGGTCGGCGGGGCCACAGGGTCCTGCGGGGTCGTCGGTGTCGACGGAGCTGGTGGGGGCAGCGGGGTCGCAGGGTCCTGCGGGGTCTTCGGGGTCTGGCGCTGCTGGGACCGGGTCAGCCGGGCCAGGCAAGCCGGCCGGGTCTGCGGGGCCGGGCGGGGCGGCGGGGCACGGGCGGCGGGCGTTCCTGGTGGCCGGAGCGGGGGCGGCCGTCGTGGCGGCGGCCAGCGGCGGGGCCGGCGAGTTGCTGCTGCGGCGGTTCAGTGTCACGGCCTCTCGTTCCCACGTGCGGTTGCCGGCTGCGGCCCGGGCGGCCCGGCCCGCGCCCGCCGGGGCGGAGCTGAAGATCCCCGGGCTGAGCTCGTTCTACACCCCGAACGCGAGCTTCTACCGGGTCGACACCGACCTGGTACTGCCGCAGGTGTCACCGGCCAGCTGGTCGCTGAAGATCGGCGGCATGGTCGAGCGGGAGATCGAGCTGAGCTTCGCCGACCTGCTCGGGCAGCCGCTGACCGAGGCCGACATCACCCTGGTGTGCGTCTCCAACGAGGTCGGCGGCCCGTACGCGGGTAACGCCCGCTGGCTCGGGGCCAGCCTGCCCGCGCTGCTGCGCCGGGCCGGGATCAAGCGCGGGGCCGACCAGGTGCTCAGCACCTCGACCGACGGCATGACGATCTCGACCCCGGTCGCGGCGATCATGGACGGCCGGACCGCGCTGCTGGCGATGGGCATGAACGGCCAGCCGCTGCCGATCGCGCACGGGTTCCCGGCCCGGATGGTGGTGCCCGGCCTGTACGGCTACGTGTCGGCGACCAAGTGGGTGACCAAGCTCGAGGTCACCACCTACGCCCAGCAAAAGGCCTACTGGACCCAGCGCGGCTACGCGGCCCAGGCCCCGATCAAGACCGAATCACGCATCGACGTACCCAAGCCGCTGGCCTCGGTCAAGGCGGGCCAAGTGCCCGTGGCCGGGGTGGCCTGGGCGCCGCACCGCGGCATCTCCGCGGTGGAAGTCAACGTCGACGGCGGCCCCTGGGAGAAGGCCCGGCTGGCCGCCGCCGACGGCATCGATACCTGGCGGCAGTGGGTGTGGGCCTGGGACGCCAGTCCCGGGCTGCACACGCTGCAGGCCCGCGCGACCGACGGCACGGGAGCGACCCAGCCGTCCAGCCGCGCGCAGCCCTTCCCCAACGGCGCCAGCGGCTGGGACTCCACGGTGGTCACCGTCACCTGACGGCGACCGGCCCGGTGGTGGTCCCGCCCGACCACAAAGAACACAAATCAAATCGGAAAAACCGGAAAACGCATTACAGCGAGGAGAAAATCATGAACCGTCGTATCCTGGCCGCCACCGTGACCATCGCGGGTCTGGCCGTCGGCACCGCCGCGTGCAGCAGCGGGTCGAGCGGCACGACCGCGTCGTCCGGGTCGTCGGCCAAGGCGTCGTCGTCGGCCATGCCGTCCAGCTCGTCGATGCCGTCCGGCTCGTCGGCAGGCTCGGCCACCACCACCAACTTCGGTTCCGGCTGCGCGTCGGTGCCCAAGTCGGGGGCGGGCAGCTTCAGCGGCATGTCGAGCGCGCCGGTAGCCACCGCCGCCTCGGCCAACCCGGTGCTGTCGACGCTGGTGACCGCCGTGAAGAAGGCCGGCCTGGTCGACACGCTGAACTCGGCCAAGAGCATCACCGTGTTCGCCCCGGCCAACTCGGCGTTCGCCAAGATCCCGTCGGCCACGCTGAACTCGGTCCTGGCCAACAAGGCCGAGCTGACCAAGATCCTCACCTACCACGTGGCGGCGGGCCGGTACACCCCGGCCGAGCTGGCCACCGGTAAGCCGATCAAGACGCTGGAGGGCGGCACCGTCACCCCGGCCGGGTCGGGCATGAGTTTCACCGTGAACGGCGCCCACGTGGTGTGCGGCAACGTGCAGACGGCGAACGCCACCGTCTACATCATCGACACCGTGATGATGCCGAAGTCCTGAGCCACGATCGCTGGCCCGCTTCCCGCCGCTCAGGCCGGGATGCGGGCCAGCAGCACGGTGACGTCGTCCTCGTGCTGGCGCAGCGACTCGATCAGTGTGTCGCAGGTGTCGGCGAGCGCGCCGTGCTGACCGGAGATCGCGGCCCGCAGGGCCCCCAGGCCCTTGGTGAAGGACCGGGTCCGGCTCTCCACCAGCCCGTCGGTGTAGAGGGCGAGCACCGCGCCGGGCGGCAGCTTGACCCGGGCCTGGCCGAACGGGCCGGCGCCGAGGCCGACCGGCAGCCCGCTGGGCAGCGCGGGCAGGTGGGTCCGGCCGTCCGGCAGCGCCAGCACCGGGGACAGGTGCCCGGCCAGCGCCATCGTGCAGGATCCCTCGTCCGGGTCCACCACCGCGTAGACGCAGGTCGCGCACGTCCCGCTGGTCAGCGCGGCGGCGCTGCGGTCCAGCCGGCCCATCAGGTCGGCCGGCTCCAGGTCGAGGTCGGCGAGCGTGTGCGCGGTCGCCCGGAGCTGGGCCAGCCGCATCGCGGCGCCCGGTCCGTGCCCCATCACGTCGCCCACCACCAGGCCGGTCCGGCCGCCGGGGAGCGAAACGATGTCCCACCAGTCGCCGCCGACCAGGTAGCCCGGGGCGGGGGTGGACCGCCAGGCCACCTCCACCCGGTCCGGGACCGGCAGCTGGGCCGGGGTCAGGCCGCGGCGCAGCGCCTCGCCGTCCTGCCGCCGCCGGGCGAACTCGGCGGCGTCGGCGACCCGGGCGCCGGCCCGGGCGGCCAGCCCGGCGACCGCCGCCACCTCGGCGTCGGTGAAGGTGGCGGCGCCGACCCGGGAGATCACCAGCGCTCCGACCACCACGTCGCCGGCGGTCAGCGGCACCGCCAGGAACAGGTTCTGGCGGGCGAGGACCTGGCGGCCGCCGGGCCGGATCCGCTCCATCACGGACCGGTCCATCTCGCTGAAAAGCACCGGGCCGGCCCCCGACAGCACCTGCCCGTAGTGCGATTCGGCGGTGAACGCGACCAGTTCGCCGGGCGGCAGGGCGGAACTGCCGAGCGCGCCGTCTGCGGGCGGGAACCGGTTCGCCAGGCGGCGGACGATCAGCTGGCCGCCGGGGTCGGTCTGGCCGGCCACCAGGCGTTCGAGCATGAACACGGCCCCGCCGACGCCGAACCGGGGCACGGTGAAGTCCAGCAGCAGCTCCGCGATGTCGGTCAGGTCGAGGCGGGCGCCCAGCCATCCGCCGGGCGGCTCGGCATCGGGAGGGCCGTGGGTCACGGCGAGCCCGGCTGGCCTGGCTGGCCTGGCTTGCGGGCGACCGCGCCCAGCGTGTCCACCGGCACGGCCGGGAACGGCGCCGGGTCGGGACGCCACTGGTGGACCGGCACCACCCCCGGCTCGACCAGGTCGAGGCCGTGGAAGAAGCCGGTGATCTCGTCCGGGCTGCGCAGCTGGTAGGGCACCGCGCCGGTGTCGGCGTAGCCCTCCCCGGCCGCGATGTGGGCGTCCCCGGCCCGGATGCTGTCGGCCAGGGCCAGGTAGCTCCCGGGCGGGAACGTCTCCATCAGCCCGTCCACCACCGCGCGGGCGGCGTCGTAGTCGCTGACGTGCCCGAGCACGCCCATCAGGAGCAGCGCCACCGGCTGGTCGAAGTCCAGGGTGCGGGCGGCGGCGGTGAGGATCTGGGCCGGCTGGCGCATGTCCGCGTCCACGTAGTCGCAGGCGCCCTCGGGACGGCTGGACAGCAGCGCCCGCGCGTGCGCGAGCACCAGCGGGTCGTTGTCGACGTAGACGACCCGGCTCTCCGGGGCCACCCGCTGGGCGATCTCGTGGGTGTTGTCGATCGCGGGCAGCCCGGTGCCGACGTCGAGGAACTGGCGGACGCCGGCCTCGGCGGCCAGGTACCGGACGGCGCGGGCCATGAAGTAGCGGACCGCCCGGGCGGTGTCGACGATGCCGGGGTAGGTCTCGCGGTACCGGTCACCGGCGGCCCGGTCGACCGGGTAGTGGTCCTTGCCGCCCAGCCAGTAGTTCCAGATCCGGGCCGAATGGGGCACGGTGGTGTCGATCTTCGCGGTCGACGGGACGTCCCTGGCCGAACGATCGTCGGTCACAAAAACTCCTCGGTATCAGTCGTCCCGGTGCGTCCTCAGGTCACCAATCTTAGGGGCGCGCGGCCGTGCGGGCTGGGCTCCAGTGTTTCGGGGCCCCCGGGACTCCGGGCGGTGGGAGCCGGTCACCGGGTAGGTCAGACGGGCGGAGGCCGGAACGCCGGCGCCGGCGTCAGGGCAGGTGCCGCAAGCGGCGTGGCCGGCCACGTGGGAGGTTATTCAAAGTTCAGAAAAATGGGGAACGACTTCGGCCGCGAGCCTTTCCATCTGCTCGCGCTCGTCGAACAGCGCCGTGAGCAGGATCAGCTCCGCACCGGCGTCGGCGACCGCGCGGACGCCGCGCACGCAGTCGGCGGGCGGCCCGGTCACCGTGACCGGCATCAGCGTCGAGCCGAAGGCCCGGCCGTAGACGCCGATCAGCGCGTCCGCCATCCGGGTGCGGGCCCGTTCGGCGTCGTCGTCGATCGCGACGTAGATGCGCTTGGCGACCGGGAACGAGTCGGCGTCGCCGCCGTCCTCGGCGATCGACTGGCGCAGCACCTTGACCTGCTCGGCGAAGGCGGCGGTGGTGCTCGACCCGGCCCCGAAGAACCCGCCGCCGAGGCGGGGGGCGCGGCGCACGGCGGCGGGCGCGCCCCCGCCCAGCCAGATCGGCGGATGGGGCCGCTGCAGCGGCTTGGGCTCCATGGTGGCCCCGTCCAGCTGGTAGAACCGGCCATCGAAGGTGACCTCGGGCTCGGTCCAGAGCTTTTTCATCACCTCGATGCCCTCGGTGAACCGGGTGATCAGGTGGTCGCCGGTCAGGCCGAACGCGGAGAACATCCGGTACTGGCCGCCGCTGCCGAACCCGATCTCCAGCCGTCCCCCGCTGAGCTGGTCCAGCGTGGACAGGCTTTTCGCCAGCTGAACGGGCTGGTGCAGCGGGCTGATCCACACCGAGCAGCCCAGCCGGAGCCGGCCCGCGCCGGAGGCGGAAGGCAGCGCGGTGCAGGCGGCCGCGAACGTCATCGTCTCCAGCGCGTTGAGCTGCGGCCGGCGGCCGAACGTCTGGTCCATGGCCCAGGCGCTGGTGAAGCCGAGCTCCTCCGCGCGACGCAGGTAGGCGGCGAACGCGGCCGGGTCGAAGGTGCCGTCCGGGTACTCCTGCGGGATGGAGATCGCGAAGCGCATGGTGCTCACCGTAACGCCCCGGTCCCCCGCGCGGGCGGGAGACCGGGGCGGCCCCCGTCAGGTGGTCAGACGCTCTTCTGGTAGGAGCGGAAGGTGGCCACGGAGATCGTCACGCAGACCACGGCCAGGGCGAGCAGGCCGCCCAGCCGGATCCCGACCGCGGACCAGTCGGTGTGGGCGGCCAGCGCGCCCCGGCCCGCCTGGACGGCCCAGTTCAGCGGGTTGCACTTGGCGATGCCCTGCATCCAGCCGGGCATCAGCGTGGCCGGCAGGAACGCCGACGACAGGAACGTCAGCGGCAGCATGAAGAACACGTTGATGCCGATGATGGCCTCGCGCTGGCGGACCAGCATGCCGACGGTGTTGGAGAGCGCGCCGAACACGTTGCCGATCAGGATCGAGGCCACCGCCACGATCACCGCGCCGAGCACGCCCCCGGGGTAGCGGGCGCCGCCGGCCAGGCCGAGGCCGAGGATGATGATCGTCTGGATGGTGGTGGTCACCGCCTGCTCGGCCACGTTCGCGTTCATCAGCGCGACCCGGCGGGCCGGGGAGACCAGGAACCGGTTCAGGGTGCCCCGGTCGATCTCCTCCATCGCGTTCATGCCGGACCACATGTTGCCGTTCATCGCGTTCATGGCGACGATGCCGGGGATCAGGTAGGCCAGGTAGGAGCCGGCCGCCCCGAAGCCGGGGATGTCGACCACCCGGCGGAACAGCTGGCCGAACAGGAACAGCCAGATCACCGGCTGGACCAGGCCGACCGCGACGAACGCGGGCTGGCGGAGCACGGCGTGCAGCTTGCGCCCGGTCAGGTACCAGGTGTGCCGCAGGGTGGTGCCGAGCGGGCCGGGCTGGCGCAGCGTCAGGTCGGTGGCGGTCATGACTGGGGCTCCTCGTTCTCGTCCAGGTTGGTGGCGTAGCGGTGGCCGGTGTGGCGCAGGTACACGTCGTCCAGGGACGGCCGGGCCACGGTCACCGCGGCGACCGGGATACCGGCCCGCTCGAGCGCGGCCAGGATGCCGGGCACGGCCGAGGCGCCGTCGTCGCTCCGGGCGCTGAGCGCCCGGCCGGTGACCCGCAGGTCGCGGACGTGCGGCAGGCCTTCCAGGACGGCGGTGGCCTGGTTGACGTCGGCGCCGGACGGCAGGTCGAGGTGCACGGCGTCGCCACGCAGGTCACCCTTGAGCGCGTCCGGCGAGCCCTCGGCCACGACCGTGCCGTGGTCGACGATCGCGAGCCGGTCGGCCAGCCGGTCGGCTTCCTCCATGTAGTGGGTGGTGAGCAGGACGGTCATGCCGTCGCCGGTGGCCAGCCGGTTGATCTCCTGCCACATGGCGGTGCGGGCCTCCGGGTCGAGTCCGGTGGTCGGCTCGTCCAGGAACAGGATCTCCGGCTGGTGGACCAGGCCGAGGGCCACGTCCAGGCGCCGCTGCATGCCGCCCGAGTAGGTCTTGACCAGGCGGTTGGCCGCGTCGGTGAGGCCGAAGCGGGCCAGCAGCTCGTCGGCCCGGGCCTTGACCTCGGGGCCGCGCATGCCGAACAGGTGCCCCTGCAGGATCAGGTTCTCCCGTCCGGTGGCCATCGGGTCGCTGCCGGAGTGCTGGGCGACCACGCCGATCATGCGGCGCACCTGGTCGGGGCGCTTGAGCACGTCGACGCCCTCGATCTCGGCGGAGCCGGAGTCCGGGCGGGCCAGCGTGGTCAGGATCTTGATCGCGGTGGACTTGCCGGCCCCGTTCGGCCCCAGCAGGCCGAAGATGGTGCCGCGCCCGACCGTGATGCTGAGGCCGTCCAGGGCCCGGACCGGGCCGCTCTTGCGGCCGCGGACGGCGTAGGTCTTGACCAGGCCTTCGGCCGCGATGGCGACGTTGGTGGTGCCGACGGCCAGGCTGGCTCGGGGTTTGGCTGTGGATGTTTCAGGCATGGCGGTACTGCTCCTCCGGTCGGTGGTGCTTTGGCTTGGCGCCGAACGGCCGGTGGAGGGCAGCCAGGTAACCTGGACATGCGCACAGCCGGCCTTCGGCCCGGTGGTGACGCGACCCCGGCCCGGTGCTCCGGATCTTGGCGGTGAAAGGGCACCGGCCGGGGAGTCTTCTCTGTGGGTGTGCTGGGGTGCTAGCGGCCGTGGGTCATGGGGCCTCCCGCGGTCGGTCTTCGCCGATGTTGAGGACGGCCCGGTCGGCCCGGACCCAGTCCGAGTCCGCCAGCTCCGGCGGGAACTCCCCGTTCTCGTGGATGCCGCGCCACAGCTTGAGGTCGGCGAACGTGCCGTTGGCGATCTCGTGCATGAGCTCGCGCACCCAGTCGGCCTCGGCCCGCTTCATGGCCAGCCCGTACTCGGACTCCAGCATGAACAGCTGGGGCAGCCGGTGGCTGGCCGCGTGCTCGAGGACGGCGCTGGCCCCGACGATGTCGAGCTCGAGGGCTTGCAGCCGTTCGGCCAGCAGGCCGGTGAGCTCGTCCGGGTGCAGGCCCGCGATCAGCGACAGCGCCGACGCGAACACCGGGTACTCCTTGACGGGCTCGCTGATCAGCTCGCGCAGCCGCTCGGCCAGCTCTTCGGCGCCGTCCTCGGTGAGCCGGTAGACCGTGCGCTCCGGGCGGTGGCCCGCCCGCTCGGTCCCCTCGGCCGCGACAAAGCCGCGCGCCTCCAGATCCTGGACCACGGTGTAGAGCGAGCCGTAGCGGATCTTGATCACGTCGTCCTTGCCGCGATGCCGCAGCAGCCGGGCGATCTGATACGGGTGCATCGGCCCGCTGTGCAGCGTGGCCAGGACGGCGAGCGCCAGCGGGCTGGTCAGCTTGCGCTTGCGTGCCGTGGCCCTCACCTTCCTTGTCTTCCTCGTGGTGCTTGCTTGATGCTGAGTCTATGCTCCTACCGAATATTCGTAAACGAGTATACGGCTAAGAATTGTCTTGACACAAGTTATATCGCGAGTTCTTGTCTGAGGCGATGGAGAGGGGTTACTTGTTTGGCTGGGTCGAACGCCATGGCCCGAAGGCTGGCCGACTTTGAGCCTCACGAGCCCGGTGTGAATCAAGGGGTGGGATAGCTGGCGGCCCTCGAAGGCCTGGAACACTTTTTTGCAAATGCTGCTCAAAAGTGTTCCAGCCCCGGAAGACCGCACCTGGCGCGGCGGCCCGCGGGGCGGGTGTGACGCACGGGGCGGTGGGTCGTGCCGGTGGGCAGCGGGGGGCGGGGCCTGGAGGGTTCGGGTTCACTTTCCCGCAGATGGTGCGGGAAAACGTACCTACATCCGAAGTACCCACCCACTGCGGGGACGGGTGAGGCGAGTGGGGCTTGCGGGGTTACTGGGCGGTGCCGGCTCGTGGGACCCGAGCGGCCGCGAGCAGGGCGCGCGCCGCGCACACCGCAGGCCGGGCTGGGCCATGCCGTCGTCCCGGCAGCCGGGCTCTGGTGGGGCGCCCGCGAAACCTCTTTGACTAGTTTTGCTTGGGCGAGCTATTTTTAGCTCATGCAAGCAAAAGCTGATGCTCCCGGAGCTGTGGTGACCGGGACGGATGGGCGGCGCTCGCGGGGGCGGTCGGTTACTGAGCAGGCGAGGCGGGCGCAGATCGTGACGGCCGCGATCGCGGTGATCGCGGAAGGCGGGTACGGCCGGGCTTCGTTCGCGCGGATCGCGGAGCGGGCCGGGCTGTCCAGCACCGGCCTGATCTCGTACCACTTCGCAAATCGGGGTGAGCTGATGGAGCAGGTAGCGGAGCGGGTGGTGGGGACGATCGCCGGGTTCATGGGCGAGCGAATGGCCGGCGCCACCGGGGCGGCCGACGCCCTGCGGCGTTACATCGACGGCAACGTGGCGTTCGTGGAGACCCACCGGGCCGAGATGAAGGCACTGCTGGAGATCTTCCTGGGCGGCGGGTTCGACTACGACGCGGGCCAGGACCGGGCGGCCAAGTCGCCGGTCGAGCAGATCCTGCGGGCCGGGCAGGCGAGCGGGGAGTTCCGGGATTTCGACGTGACCGTGATGGCCACGATGATCCAGCGCGCGGTGGACGGCCTGCCGTTCCTGCTCACCGACGACCCGGACTTCGACACCCGGACATACGCCAACGAAGTGATCACGGCGTTCGAGCTGGCCACGAGGGCCGCGTCATGAGCCGGCCAGCGCAGGAGGCGGCGCCGACCCAGGAGGCGGTGGCAGCGCTGGAGGCCCCGGCCGAGGCGACTCCGGCCCGGGAGACGGCGCCGGCCGCCAGCCAGCCAGCGCCGGCGGACCCGAGACGGCAGCTGGCGCTGCTGGTCCTCGACATCGGCGCGCCGATCGGGCTGTATTACGGGCTGCGGAGTGCGGGCTTCTCCAACCTGGTGGCGCTGGGCGCCGGGGCGATCGTCCCGGCCGTCGGGGTCGCCGTCCAGCTGATCACGCGGCGCCGGCTCGACGGTGTGGGCGGGGTCGTGGTGGTCAGCGTGCTGGCCACGATCGTGCTCTCGCTGATCACCGACAGCCCGCGGTTCCTGCTGGCCCGCGACGGCTTCATCACCGCGCTGTGGGGGCTGTGGTTCCTGGCCAGCCTGTCGGCCCGGTGGGCCCGGCGGCCGGCCGCGTTCGCGCTGGCCCGGCCGCTGATGGAGGGCCGCCGCTCGTTCGGGCCGGCCTCGTGGGACGCGCTGTGGGCCGGGGAACCCCGGTTCCGGCGGATCTGGCAGGTCAGCACCGTCATCTGGGGCGCCGGCCTGCTGGCCGACGCCGTGCTCCGGGTGCTGATGTCCTACACGCTGCCGATCTCGGTGGTGCCGGGCCTGGCCGGGGCGCTGTGGCCGGTGACGTTCGTCCTGATCCAGGTGGTGACCAACGTGTACTACAACCGGGCCGGGCTGTACCGGCTGCTGGGCGCGCCCTGGGCTAACCAGTTGGCGGCCCGGCGGGGCGGTGCCAGGCTGGGCGGGTGACCGACGAGGCGGAACGGACGCGGCTGCGGCAGACCTTCGAGAGCGTGGCCGACCGGTACCAGGCGGCCCGGCCGGAGTATCCGCCCGAGCTGTACGACGACCTGCTCACCGTGACCGCGCTGCCGCCCGGCGACCGGATCCTGGAGATCGGCTGCGCGACCGGCAAGGCCACGCTGCCGCTGGCCCGGCGCGGCTTCGGCCTGACCTGCATCGAGCTCGGCGCCGAGCTGGCGCAGGCCGCGCGGGCCAACCTGGCGGGTTACGACGTCTCGGTGGTGGAGGGGGCGTTCGAGTCGTGGCGGCCACCGGCCGGGGAGCCGTTCGGTCTGGTGTTCGCGGCCACCGCCTGGCACTGGATCGACCCGGCGGTGCGTTACCAGCGAGCCTGGGCGGTGCTGCGCCCCGGCGGCCACCTGGCCCTGTGGGCCACGGGCCACGTGTTCCCGGCCGGCGGCGACCCGATCTTCGGCGAGCTGCAGGAGATCTACGACGAGATCGGCGAGAGCAGGCCGGCCGACTCGGTGCAGTACCAGCCGGGCGAGCTGCCCACCGACGTGGACGACGTCGAGGCCAGCGGGCTGTTCGAGGTGGTGCACGTCCGGCAGTTCGACTGGGAGATCCGGTACACCGCCGAGCAGTACATCGCCCTGCTGGACACGTTCTCCGGTCACATCGAGATGACCGGCTGGCAGCGCGAACGGCTGTTCTCATTCATCCGGGCGAAGCTGGCCGAGCGCCCGGACGGCACGTTGCGGCGCCACTGGGGCACGGTCCTGCAGGTAGCGCGGCGGCGGGATGTGCCCGCCAGGAGCTGAGCGGGCTACCGGCTCGGGCGAATCACGGTGATGTCGGTGGCCGCGAAGTCGTTGCCGGTACACAGGACGGGATAACCGGTCCGGTCGGCGAGTGCGTAGGTGAAGCAGTCGCCGAAATTGAGCCCGGCCGGGTGCCGTCCCTTGCCGTACCGCCGCCAGCCGCTCATGGCCCGGCTGGCCAGGTCGGTGTCGACGGAGACCATCTCCACCTCGGCATCGCGGAGGAATCGGTCCACCACGTCTTGCCCGGCGGGCCACAATCGGGCCTCGATGACCAGGCCCAGCTCGACGCGAATGGCGGTTGGCATCAACCGGGCGAGCGCAGCTTCGAGGTGCGCGGAAAGCTCATCGCTGCCCGGCTCGGCGAGGATGACCGCTACGGCCGCGGAGGTGTCAACGATGAGGCTCTGCCTTGCTGGTCTGGTCAACGTGGCAGGCCGTTGTCGTCGTAACCGATGATCTCGTCCGGCACCCGGTCGTCAGCGACAGGCATGGAGGCCACATCGGCGGCCAGCCGCGCCAGCCGCGTCCGCATGCTGGCCCGGTGCTTGGCTTGCTCCCGGTCGAGCCGCTCCCGCAGTGCGGTTTCGACGGCATCGGTCAGCGTCTCGCCGGTCTCGGCCGCCAGCTCCCGGGCCAGCCGGTCAGCTTCGTCACTCTTGATGCTCAACGCCATGGAAGAAGTATAGAATGATTAGCGGATTTCTACCATCGCCAGCATCGGCACCGTTCAGGCCGAGGCCTTCGGACGTGCCTCAGCCGGGAGGTCCTCGTCGAGGAAGCCGCCGGACTGGTGGCGCCAGAGGCGGGCGTAGGTGCCGTCGAGGCGGAGCAGGTCGGCATGGGCGCCCTGCTCGACTATCTGGCCGTGGTCGAGGACGACGAGCCGGTCCATGCGGGCGACGGTGCTCAGGCGGTGCGCGACCACCAGGGTGGTGCGGCCCTCCATCAGCTGCCAGAGGGCCTGCTGGATGAGGAGCTCGCTCTCGGAGTCGAGCGCGCTGGTGGCCTCGTCGAGCAGCAGGACCGGGGCGTCGCGGAGGATGGCGCGGGCCAGCGCCACCCGCTGCTGCTGGCCGCCGGACAGCTTGACGCCGCGTTCGCCGACCATCGTGTCGAAGCCTTCCGGCAGGTCGTCGGCGAACTCGGTGACGTAGGCGGCCTCGGCGGCCTGGCGGATCTCGGGTCCGGTCGCGTCCGGGCGGGCGAACGCGATGTTGTCGCGCAGGGTCCGGTGGAACATGGCCGGCGCCTGCGGCACGTAGGAGATCAGGCTGCGCAGGTCCGCCTGCCGCAGCCTGCTGATGTCCTGGCCGCCGATCAGGATCCGGCCCTGGTCGATGTCCATCAGCCGCAGCAGCAGGCGCAGCAGCGTGCTCTTGCCACCACCGGACCGGCCGACCAGGCCGAGCCGGGTCCCGCTGGGCACGCTCAGGTCAAGGCCGGCGAACAGCGGCGGCGCGCCCGCGTAGGCGAACGTCACCCGCTCGAAGCGGACGTCGCTGGCGGCCTGCCGCAGCGGCTCCGGCGCGATCGGGTCGATCACGGTCGGCGGGGTCAGCAGCAGCTCGGTGAACTGCGCGGCCTCGGTCAGCGAGCTCTCCATCGAGCGGTAGATCTGGTTGAACTCGAACATGATCTGGGTGGCGTTGGAGTAGTACGTGAACGCCACGATGATCGCTTCGACGCCGTGCCGGCCGCCGCCGAGCGCGACCGCCAGCACGAGCCCGAGCACGTTGGTGAGCACCGACATCGGGGCGACCAGCGCGTCGATCCGCAGGTTGCCGTAGTCCCAGGACAGAAGCGCCTTGCGCCGCTGGTCGGCGACGCGTGACCGGTGCTCGGCGGCCTCGCGGTCCTCGGCCGCGAACGCGCGGATCGTGTCCATGTTCATCAGGCTGTCGGCGACGTGCCCGGACACCCGGGCGATGGCCTCCTCGCGCTGGTCGACCAGCTTCTGGCGACGGCGGATGAGCGGCGCGATCCCGGCCCCGGTGACGACGATCAGCCCGATGAGCCCGGCGACCAGCCACGGGTCGAAACGCCAGAGCACCACCGAGGCGAATACCAGCGGCACCAGGCTGGCGACAATGTTGAACACCAGATTGTCGGTGAAGTCCTCGAACCGGGACGCAAAGCTGAGCACCCGTTTGGTCAGCGAGCCGGCGAAATTGTCGTGGAAGAACGCCGCGTCCTTGGCCAGCAGCTCGTCCATGCCGAGCACATAAAGGTTCTCTATCCCGCGACCGTCCACGCGATTCAGGCTGTGAATGCCGATCCGCCACAAGATCTCCGCGAATAGCAGCACGCCGGCAAAGGCGATCAGGTACGTGGCGGCCGCACCGAGACCCAGCGAGCCGTGACCGACCAGGCGGGCGACCAGCTGAGCGACGATCAGCGGGGCGATGTAGGACATGCAGGTGTTGCCGAGCGCGGGCAGCAACATGGCCGGGACCGTGAGCCGCCACAGGCGCCCCAGCTGCCCGCCGTAAAGGCGCAGCGCGAGAACCACCGCCCGTTTCCGGGCGGGTGAACCGCGACTATTCTCCGGTGCCGACATTTCCTCTCCCCCAGCGGCCAGCTTGGCCATGCTGCATGAGGAGGAGCCTTCGTGGCGAAGGGTTTTTTCGCCGTTCAGCACGTAGAGTCTGTGACCTGGTCAGTTGAGGAATGAAAAGGCGGCCACGGCGCGCCCGGGCCGGTTTGGGGACGGCGATGCAGTTTCGTGCGGTGGTCGAGCTGAACGGGAAAACGGCGACCGGGATACCGGTGCCGGAGCAGATCGTGACCGGCCTGGGGGGCGGCAAGCGGCCCAAGGTCCAGGTGACGATCAACGGGTTCACCTACCGGAGCAGCGTGGGGTCGGTCGGCGGGCGCGCGATGCTGCCGGTCAGCGCACAGATCCGGGACGGGGCCGGCATCGCGGCCGGCGACGTGGTCGACGTTGACCTGGAGCTCGACACCGCGCCCCGCGAGGTGAGCGTGCCCGCGGATGCGGCCGCGGCACTGGCCGGGACGCCGGCCGCCAAAGCCGCGTTCGAGAAGCTGTCGTACAGCCACCAGTCCCGCTGGATCACCTCAGTGGAGGACGCGAAGACGGCCGAGACCCGGCAGCGGCGGATCGACAAGATGGTCAGCGAGCTCGGTCAGAGCTGAACGCGCCCCAGTTACCCGCGGGCGTCACACATTTGATTACTTGACGTAGTAGCTGATTACGATCGGTAAGATCTCCTTCTCCCCGCCTGCCGGCGGCCGCGACTCGCTCGAACAGATGTTTGACACGGGCGACCATCTTCGACAGGGTGGGGATCACTTCATCGAAGCTGGGAGGAGCCGATCGTGGGCCAGAAGACCGTCCGATTCAGCGACCTGAGCGGGCAGCTCATCACCGAAGAAGACACGCTCGCGCGCGTGGTCGTGCTCGAGCACCCGGAGCTGGGTGACAGCCCGGTCGAGTTCGAGGCGCTGAGCGACGAGGCCGGGGCCATCGAGAAGGCGGCCCTGCGGGTCGCCGTGATCGAGCTGCACCTGCCGGGCGAGGAGGAGCCGCGCCGGGTCACGGTCGACCTGGACGGGTTCAACGCGCTGGCCACCGACACCGCCATGAGCGAGCTGCTGATCACCGCCCGCCCGGCCCGTAAGACGTCCCGGTCGGCGTCCGCCGCCAGCAGCCGCGGCAGCCGGGCGGCCAGCGGCAACGGTGGCAACGGTGGCAACAGCGGCGCCGGCAAGGTCAACTACGCGACGCTCGAGCACGCGGGCGAGCCACACAAGGGCAAGATCACCGACACCGAGCGGCAGCTGGTCCAGCAGCACTTCGAGGAGATCAACGACCGGCTGGTCAGCCAGGGACTGCGGACGATCAGCCTGGCCGACCCCGACCACGTGGAGCGCTACGGGCTGGCGGAGCTGGCCCGGGAGCAGCTCGGTGAGCAGGATGAGCTGCCGATCAAGGAGCTGACCAGGGAGCGCGACGAGGACTTCGTGGCCGACGAGGAAGACCAGGCGCTGGCCAGCTGACCAGGGCCGGGGAGCGGACGCGGGGCTGCGCCCGACGGGACCTGGCACAGCCCTGCGTTTTCCGTTTTCCCGACCTTACGCAAGCCGGGGACGACCCTTCCGAACGTGGTTCGGTTTCTATGTTACTCTTGAGTAACAAGACGGACCGACGAGCGGAGGAATCGTGGGTATCCCCTCCCCCCTGGAAAACGTCAAGCCGAGCGCGCTGACCGCGGTGCTGGACGGCCGCTGGGCCGGGCTGCGGCAGGACGTCCGGGCCCAGCTGGCCGAGGCCGACGTGCGCGACCGCTCGGACCTGAGCACCGAGCAGTACCGGCGGCAGATCCTGGAGAACCTGCGCCTGCTGTCCAAGACCGAGCACGCGCGGCTGGGGTTCGCGCGCGAGTACGGCGGCCTGGACGACCCCGCCGGAGCGGTCGTCGCGCACGAGATGCTCGGCTTTGGCGACCTGTCGCTGATGGTCAAGGCGGGCGTGCAGTGGGGGCTGTTCGGCGGAGCGGTCCAGCTGCTCGGCACCGAGCGGCACCATCAGCGGTACCTGCGCGACATCATCGACGTATCGCTGCCCGGGTGCTTCGCGATGACCGAGACCGGGCACGGGTCCGATGTCCAGCACTTGCGGACCACCGCGACCTACGACCCGGCGGCCGGGGAGTTCGTGATCAGCACCCCCAATCCGGGGGCGCGCAAGGACTACATCGGCAACGCGGCCCGGGACGGCCGCCTGGCGGCGGTGTTCGCCCAGCTCATCGTCGACGGGACCAGCCACGGGGTGCACGCCCTGCTGGTACCGATCCGGGACACCGACGGCCACCCGATGCCCGGGGTGCTGATCGAGGACTGCGGGCGCAAGGGCGGCCTGAACGGCGTCGACAACGGGCGGCTGTCCTTCCGCGACGTGCGGGTGCCGCGCGAGGCGCTGCTGAACCGGTTCGGTGACGTGAACGCCGACGGGCACTACACCAGCCCGATCGCCAGCGACGGACGGCGCTTTTTCACGATGATCGGCACCCTCATCCGGGGCCGGATCTCGGTGGCCGGGACCGCGGGCAGCGCGGCCAAGCGGGCGCTGGCCATCGCGGTCACCTACGCCAACCAGCGACGGCAGTTCGAGCGGCCGGCCGGGCCGGGCGGGGGGGACGAGGCACCGTCGGGCGAGGTGGTGCTGCTGGACTACCGGGCGCACCAGCGCAAGCTGCTGCCCGCGCTGGCCACGACCTACGCGCTCGGCTTCGCCCAGCACGAGCTGGTGGGTGCGCTGGACGCGGTCACCCGGGCCGCCGGCACCGACGAGCGCCGGCAGCGGGAGCTGGAGTCCCGGGCGGCCGGGCTCAAGGCGGTGTCCAGCTGGCACACCACGGCGGCCCTCCAGACCTGCCGGGAGGCGTGCGGCGGGGCTGGCTACCTGGCCGAGAACCTGCTGATGACGCTCAAGGCCGACACCGACGTGTTCACCACGTTCGAGGGTGACAACACGGTGCTGCTGCAGCTGGTGGCCAAGGGCCTGCTGACCAACTACCAGAGCGACTTCGCGGACCTGGGCACGCTGGCCACCGCCCGGTTCGTGGCCGAGAAGTTCGCCGGCGCGCTGATCGAGCGGACCGCCGCCCGAGGGGTCATCGAGCGGCTGACGGCGGCGGCGCCGGGACGCGACGACGAGACCAGGCTTTTCGACCGGGCCTGGCAGGTGAACGCCTTCGAGGACCGCGAACAGCACATGGTCGACGGGCTCGCCCGGCGGCTGCGGCGGGGCGCGGCGAGCGGGCAGGGCGCGGCGGGCGCGTTCGCGGTGTTCAACGACGCCCAGGACCACCTGCTGCGGGCGGCCCGGGCGCACGTGGACCGGGTCGTGCTGGAGGCGTTCCTGGCCGGGCTGGAGCGCTGCCCCGACCCGGCGACGCGGGCGCTGCTGAGCCGGGTGTGTGACCTGTACGTGCTGGCCACGATCGAGGGCGACCTGGCCTGGTTCCTGGCCCACGGCCGGCTGACCCCGACCCGGGCCAAGTCGGTGACCAGCGCGGTCAACGCGCTGTGCGAGCAGTTGCGGCCGCACGCGCAGACGCTGGTGGACGGGTTCGCGATCCCGGCCCGGTACCTGGACGCGGAGATGCTGCGGCCCGCGTGACGCCCGGGGCTGGTGTGACGGCTGAGGCGCGTGGGCCCACGGGGGCGTGGGTTGAGCAGACCGGTACCGGAGCGGGGACCGGAGTACGGCGGGATGCTGGCCGGTCACGGGAGATAGGGATACCCCTATTCGATGCGGGCGAGGTCGTCGGCTGAGACCGGGCGGGCGTCGGCCGCGGGGATGGTCCTGACCACCGCGAACGATTCCGGCGGGAGCTCCAGCACCGGACCGGCGTGGTTCACCTTGGCCGAGGCCAGCAGGACCACGTCGACCGGGCGGTCGAGGCGGATGTTGTCGACCTCGCCGGCCAGGTTGCAGACCACCCGGATGGGGCCGCGGTGCAGCACCAGCCACCGCTCCCCCGGGCCGGTCTCGACCTGGTAACGGTCCAGCCGGGGGTCGGCCAGCTCCGGGTGGGTGTGCCGCAGCGCGATCAGGTCGCGGTACAGCTCCAGCAGGGTGCGGTGCTCCCCCGCACCCAGCTCGTCCCAGTTCAGGGTGCTGCGCTCGACCGTGCCGGGGGACATCGGGTCGGGGATCTGGTCGGAACCCCAGCCGTGCGCGGCGAACTCCGAGCGGCGGCCGCGGCGCACCGCGTCGGCCAGCCCGGGGTCGGGGAACGAGGCGAAGAACTGCCAGGGGGTGCTGGCCGCCCATTCCTCCCCCATGAACAGCATCGGGGTGTAGGGCGAGGTCAGCACGATGGCGGCGCCGCACGCGAGCAGCCCCGGGCGGACCTTGGCCGACAGCCGGTCTCCCTGGGCGCGGTTGCCGATCTGGTCGTGGTCCTGCAGGTAGGCCACGAACCGGTAGCCGGGGATGCGGGCCGGGTCGAACGGCCGCCCGTGCGTGCGCTGGCGGAACGAGGACCAGGTGCCGGCGTGGAAGTAGGCGTGCCGCAGCGTGGTGGCGAGCGCCCCGCGGGCGGCGAAGTCGGCGTAGTAGCCCTGGGTCTCGCCGGTCAGCGCCACGTGCAGCGCGTGGTGGATGTCGTCGCACCACTGGGCGGTGAGCCCGTAGCCGCCGGCCTCGCGCGGCAGCACCAGCCTGGGGTCGTTGAGGTCGGACTCGGCGATCAGCGACAGCGGGCGGCCGAGCCCGGCCGCCAGCGCGTCCACCTCGGCCGCCAGTTCCTCGAGGATGTGGGTGGCCCGGCGGTCGACGATCGCGTGCACGGCGTCCAGCCGCAGCCCGTCCACGTGGAAGTCCCGCAGCCAGCCGAGCGCGTTGCCGATGACGTAGCGCCGGACCTCGTCGGAGCCGGGGCCGTCGACGTTGAGGGCCGAGCCCCACTGGTTCGAGCCGGCGAAGTAGGGCGCGTACCGGTCCAGGTAGTTGCCGGACGGGCCGATGTGGTTGTAGACGACGTCGAGCACGACGCCCATTCCGCGCTGGTGGCAGGCGTCCACGAACCGCTTGAACCCGTCCGGGCCGCCGTAGGGCTCGTGCACCGCCCCCCACAGCACGCCGTCGTACCCCCAGCCCGCGGTGCCGTCGAAGGCGTTGACCGGCATGACCTCGACCAGGTCGACGCCGAGCTCGGCCAGGTAGTCGAGGCGCTCGATGGCGGAGTCGAACGTCCGGCCCGCCGTGAACGTGCCGATGTGCAGCTCGTAGACGACCGCGCCGGGCAGTGCCCGCCCAGCCCAGGCGCGGCCGGTCCAGGCCTGGTCGGTCCAGCGGTAGGCGGAGTGGTCGTAGACCCGGGAGGGCCCGTGCACCCCGTCCGGCTGCCAGACCGAGCGGGGGTCGGGCAGCGGGGTGTCGTCGTCGTCCAGCCGGTACGCGTAGTCGGTGCCGGGCTGGAGCGGGTCGGCGGCGTGCCACCAGCCATGGTCGTCCTTGGTCAGCTCGACGTCGCGCTCCTCGGCCCGGAGCCGGACGCGCTGGCGGTCCGGGGCCCAGACCGACGGGAGGAAGGGCGTCACTGGTCACCTCGCACGAGAAGGGCCACCGGGTAGCGGCTCAGCAGGCCGGCCAGCGGCACCGCCCCGGCCGGGAAGCTCCGCCCGGACAGGGCGTCGACCCAGCCGATGCCGCCGGAGATGCCGGGCAGCTTGAGGGTGGTGTCGCGCCAGCCGCGGGAGCGGCCCAGGGTCAGCGGCAGCCGGGTGGCCACGGTGACCAGCCGGCCGCTGCCGCGCTGGAACGCCAGCGCGTGCCGGGCGGCCGGGCCGCCGACGGCCAGCGGCCGGTACCCCTCGAACAGCTCGGGCCGGTCCCGGCGGAGCCGCAGCGCCCGGGTCACCACCAGCAGCTTGGCCGCGCCGGAGTCGTCGACCGGCGGCAGCCAGCCCGCGTCGATCCGGGCCAGCAGCTCGCGCCGGTGGGCGAAGTCGACCGGGCGGCGGTTGTCCGGGTCGACCAGCGACAGGTCCCACAGCTCGCTGCCCTGGTACAGGTCGGGCACGCCGGGCATGGTGAGCTGGACCAGCTTCTGGCCGAGCGCGTTGGCCCAGCCCGCGGGCCGGATCCAGCGGACGAAGCCTTCGACGTCGGCGATCAGGCCCCCGTCGCCGAGCACGGCTTGCGGCCAGGCGGCCACCGCGGCGTCGAACTCCTCGTTCGGCTCGGTCCAGCTGGTGGCCAGCTTGGCCTCACGGGACGCCTTCTCGAGGTAGCCGCGGAGCCGGTCCGGGCTGATCGGCCAGGCCCCGACCAGCGACTGCCAGGCCAGCAGGTTCAGCGTCGGCTCGGGCAGCCGGGACCGGGCCGACCAGCGGCCGACGGCCTCGGCGAACTCGCCGGGGACCTCGGACAGCACCGCCAGCCGGGCCCGGACGTCCTCCGACCGCTTGGTGTCGTGGGTGGACAGCGCGGTCATGGTGGCCGCGTGCGGGCCGACGGCGAGGGCGTTCGCGCGGCGGTGGAACTCTTCCGGCGGCACGCCGAACCGGCCCGGGTCCCCGCCGACCTCGTTGAGCGCGACGAACCGGTTGTAGCGGTAGAAGGTGGTGTCCTCGACGCCCTTGGCCATGACCATGGCCGCCGTTTGCTGGACCCGTTCGGCCAGCTCACCGTCGGGGTCGCCGGTCATCCGGGTCACCAGCGCGTCGATGGCGGCGGCCTGGTCCGGGGTGCGCCGGGCGGCCCGGGCGGCGGCGTCGCGCAGCGGTCCGGGCTCGCCGTCGGCCAGGTAGGAGCGGTACACCGCGAACGAGGCGAGCAGCTCGATCACCGCCTGCTCGTCAGCGGCTTGCTCGTCAATGGCTTGCCCGCCAGCGGCTTGCCCGGTGCCGGGAGCGGGGGTCAGCCGGGCAATCCGGCGGACCTCCGCCCGCAGGATGTGCTCGGCGATCCAGCGCTTGGCCTGGTACTCCATCTCGGCCAGGTCCTGCGGCCCGTACTCGGCGGTGGCCAGCGCGGTCAGCCCGGCCTCGCCGTCCGGGTCGACGAACAGCCCGCAGACCAGCCGGAGCACGTCGTAGCCGGTGGTCCCGCCGACCGGCCAGCGGTCCGGCGGCGGCAGCGTCTCGTCGGGACCGAGGATCTTTTCCACCACCAGCCAGGCCGACGGCGCGTCCGCGGCCAGCCGGCGCAGGTAGGCGCCCGGGTCGGCCAGGCCGTCCGGGTGGTCCACCCGCAGCCCGGTGACCAGGCCGTCCGCCACCCAGCGCAGGATCAGGGCGTGGGTGGCGGCGAAGACCTCGGGGTCCTCGACCCGCACCGCGGCCAGCGTGGTGATGTCGAAGAACCGCCGGTAGTTCAGCTCGGTGTTGGCCCGGCGCCAGTTGACCAGCCGGTAGTGCTGGCGCTCGTGCACCTGCTGGGGTGTGCCCTCGCCGGTGCCGGGCGCGAGAGGGAACCTCTGGTCGTAGTAAGCCAGCTGGCCGTCGACGAGCTTGAGGTCGGCCACGGCGGAGTCGCCGGCCAGCACCGGGACCATGATCGGCGGCCGGCTCCAGTCGACGTCGAAGAACTTCGCGTACGCCGACTCGGGCCCGTTCTTCAGCACGTCCCACCAGGCCGGGTTGGCCTGGGGGACGGCGATGCCCTCGTGGTTGGGCACGATGTCGACCACCAGCCCGAGACCGGCCTCGTGCAGCCGCCCGGCCAGCCGGGCGAAGCCCTCGTCGCCGCCGAGCGCCCGGCTCGCCCGGGTCGGGTCGACGACGTCGTAGCCGTGGGTGGAGCCGGGGGCGGCGGTCAGCACCGGCGACGCGTACAGCGCGCCCGCCCCCAGGTCGGCCAGGTACCCGGTCAGCTCGGCGGCGGCCGCGAAGTCCAGGTCCGGCCCGAACTGGACCCGGTAGGTGGAGCGCGGCGGGTCCGGCCGCGGGGCGGGCTGCGTCACTCGTTCTGCTCGCTGCGCTGCAGGACGACCAGCGACCTGCCGGCCACCTTCAGCGTGGCCATGGCCTCCACCACCCGGGCTCCCTCCATCAGGTCGTAACCGCTGCCGGCGCTGACCGCGCCCAGCGGCGGGGTCAGGTTGCCCAGCGGCCCGAGCGAGGTCACGCCGCCGAGCGCTCCCAGCGCGGCCGGGACCTCACCGGCGGCCGTGTCGAGCACGACCGCCCAACGCTCCCCGTAGGCCTTGCCGGGCAGCACCATCGTGACGTCTTCGGGGGCGGCGTTGAAACCGAGCAGGAATGAACTGTCGATGACCGGTTCCCCGCGGGCGTCGAGGTCGGGGATGCCGTGGCCGTTCAGGAACACCATCACGCTGCGGCCGACCTGGCCCCCCCAGTCCTCGTCGGTCATCTCGGTGCCGGTCGCGCTGAACCACACGATGTCGCGGAGCTTGTCGCCCTCGGGGGCGGCGCGGCCGGAGAAGAACCGGCGGCGCCGGAACACCGGATGCGCGCGGCGGAACTCCGACACCGCGGCGGTGAACGCGGCCAGGTCGCCGAACTGCTCGGCCCGGTGCCAGTCCACCCAGGAGATCTCGTTGTCCTGGCAGTAGGCGTTGTTGTTGCCGCCCTGGGTACGGCCGAACTCGTCCCCGCCGAGCAGCATCGGCACGCCCTGGGAGAGCAGCAGCGTGCTGATGAAGTTGCGCCGCTGCCGGGCGCGCAGCTCGTTGATCTGCGGGTCGTCGGTGGGGCCCTCGGCCCCGCAGTTCCAGGAGCGGTTGTCGTCGGCGCCGTCCCGGTTGTCCTCGCCGTTGGCCTCGTTGTGCTTGTGGTTGTAAGAGACCAGGTCGTTGAGGGTGAAGCCGTCGTGGGCGGTGACGAAGTTGATCGACGCGGCCGGGCGCCGCCCGTCGTGCTGGTACAGGTCGGACGAGCCGGTGATGCGGGACGCGAACTCGCCCAGGGTGGACGGCTCACCACGCCAGAAATCCCGTACCTCGTCCCGGTACTTGCCGTTCCACTCGGTCCACAGCGGCGGGAACTGGCCGACCTGGTAGCCACCGGGGCCGACGTCCCACGGCTCGGCGATCAGCTTGGCCTGGCTGATCACCGGGTCCTGCTGCACCACGTCGAAGAACGCGGCCAGCCGGTCCACGTCGTAGAACTCCCGGGCCAGGGTGGCGGCCAGGTCGAACCGGAACCCGTCCACCCGCATCTCGGTGGCCCAGTAGCGCAGCGAGTCCATGATCAGCTGGAGCGAGTGCGGGTGCCGGACGTTCAGCGAGTTCCCGGTGCCGGTGTAGTCCATGTAGTACTGCGGGTCGTCGTCGACCAGCCGGTAGTAGGCCCCGTTGTCGATCCCGCGGAAGGACAGGGTCGGGCCGAGTTGGTTGCCCTCGGCGGTGTGGTTGTACACCACGTCCAGGATGACCTCGATGTCCGCCTCGTGCAGGGCGCGCACCATCGCCTTGAACTCCTGCACCTGGTTGCCGTCGCCGGCCGCGGCGTAGGCGGCGTGCGGGGCAAAAAAGCCGATCGTGTTGTAGCCCCAGTAGTTACGCAGGCCCTGCTCCTGCAGCACCTTGTCGGTGAGGAACTGGTGGACCGGCATCAGCTCGATGGCGTTCACGCCGAGCCGGGTCAGGTGCTCGATGATGGCCGGGTGGGCGATGCCCGCGTAGGTCCCCCGCAGTTCCTCGGGGACGCCCGGGTGCCGGTAGGTGAGGCCCTTGACGTGCGCCTCGTAGATGAGGGTCTCGTTGTAGGGGATCCGCGGCGGCCGGTCGTTCACCCAGTCGAAGAACGGGCTGATCACCACCCCCTTGCACATGTGCGGGGCCGAGTCGTCGTCGTTGCGCTCGTCCGGGTCGCCGAACCGGTAGCCGAACAGCGACTCGTCCCAGTCGACCTCGCCGGTGACGGCCTTGGCGTAGGGGTCGAGCAGCAGCTTGCTGGGGTTGCAGCGCAGGCCCCGCTTCGGGTCGTAGGGGCCGTGCACCCGGTAGCCGTACTGCTGTCCGGGGGCGACGTTGGGCAGGTAACAGTGATGGACGAAGCCGTCCATCTCGGTGAGCCCGATCCGCTCCTCCCGGCCGTCGGCGTCGAACAGGCACAGCTCGACCTGCTCGGCCACCTCGGAGAACAGCGCGAAGTTGGTACCCGCGCCGTCATAGGTGGCGCCGAGGGGATACGCGTTGCCAGGCCACGGCGGCATAAGGAAACTCCTAGACGATAGGGCCGCCCGGGCGGCCGGTACTCAGGGCAGCATAGGACGGCCCGGACATTCCCGTGGGTCAAGGGCGGCTTACTGCTCCCCCGCCGGCTGGTTCATGGCAGTCTGGCTGCCCCTTTTCGGGCCGGTCAATCAGCCGGACGGCAGGGCGGCGCGGATCTTGGCGGCGTACTCCTCGGCCGGGTGCTCGGCGTCGTAGGGGTGCCGGGGGCCCAGCCAGAACCGCAGGCCGTCCTTGCGCCGCCGGGGGATGACGTGCAGGTGCAGGTGGGGCACGGACTGGCTGACCACGTTGTTGATCAGGATCATCGACCCGTCGGCGCCGAGCCCGTCTTCGACCGCCCGCTCCAGGCGCTGGGCCTCGCGGAAGAAGTCGCCCACCTGCTCGGCCGGCAGATCGCTGAGCAGCCGCAGGTGCTGCTTGGGGACCAGCAGGGTGTGGCCGTGGAACAGCGGCCGGTGGTCCAGGAACGCCAGGTAGTGCTCGCCCTCGTCGATGATGTCGGCCTTGGCCTCACCGTTGATGATCGCGTCGAACACGCACGGCTTGCTGCCCGGCTCAGCCTTGTCGCTCATCGGGCCATGCTAACGAGCGGGTAGGGTGTCCCCTGTGCCGAGCCGCAGTGACCTCGAGGCGATGCCCTCATCTGAGCTTCACGACCTAGCCATGCGCCGCGCGCTGCACCACGCGGACGTCGGTTTCCTGTGGCAGTTGCTGCGCGAGATCCCGGCCGCCGAGGCGGCCGAGGGCAACCCCGGCCGCAGCGGGGCCGACATGTACCGGATCTCGGCGCTGATCTCGGACGCGCTGGGCTCGGGTGAGGGCGAGACGGCGGAGGCGCTCCGCCCGCTCTACCTGGACTACCTGGAAAAGCACGACGACATCCCGCCCGCGCCCGAGGCCAAGTCCTAGGAACTGGCTCAGCGCTGGCTCAGGCGCTGATCTCCAGGGCCGGGTCGAAGCGGTAACCGACCCGGTGCTCGGTGGTCAGGCACTGGCCAAAGGCCGGCCCCAGCTTGCGGCGCAGCCGGCTGACGTGCACGTCCACCGTGCGGGTCTGGTGGCGGGAGTTCTCCCGCTGACCCCACACTCGCTCCAGCAGGTCGGCGCGGCTGAACACCTGAGCCGGGTTGGCGCTCAGGAACGCCAGCAGCTCGAACTCCTGGTAGGTGAGCTGAATCTCCTGGCCACCCAGCCACACGCAGCGGCGGGCGTGGTCCACGACCAGGCCGCCGCTGGGCCGCGGGGATGCCTGCACCCGGTGACCGGGCACCGAAGCCGGGATCGTGTAGCCGACGATGGCCAGCGAGCTGTCGGTGCCGGGGATCGGGACCACCGCCAGCAGCGTGCCGGGCTGGCCGGGTCCGTCCGGCCCGGTGATGCTCTCCAGCTCGGCGGGCAGGCCAGCCTCGGCGGGCAGGCCGGGATCGGGCTGGGCAGGCGGCTCGGCCGGGCCGGGTATCTGGAAGACTCTCGCGGCGGCGAGCAGGTCGGACGGCATTTCGTGACTCCTTCGCGTGCACGGCGGACGGGCCCTGTTATCCAGTTGCGCGCGGCCGGTCCCGCGTGACGGCGGGCCGGTCAGCGGCGCAGTGGACACTGGGCACTGGCCACGCGGACGAAGTCCACGTGACCGCGCCGTACCAAGCGCAGGGCGGTGGTCACGCTTATATCCTACTTATTAGGTCTGTTTAATCAAGATTGAGAGCTGAAATAGCTGGCGAGGGCGGGTGCCGACGGATCCTGTGGGGTTGAGAACGCGGGGTCAGCGGGTCTCGAAGGGGGCGCCGTCGGGGAGATCCCCGCCGTACCAGGCTTCGATAATGCGGCGGGCGATCGAGACGGCCGGCGGCAGCGCCAGCTCCTGGGCTTCGATGGCGCGCCGCAGGTCCTCGCGGGAGTACCAGTGGGCCTCGGAGATCTCCGCGGCGTCCACCTTGATGACCTGGTCGCCGGCGGCGCGGCAGCGGAAGCCGAGCATCAGGCTGCGCGGCATCGGCCACGGCTGGCTGTCCAGGTAGGTGACGTCTTCGACGGTGATGCCGATCTCCTCGCGGACCTCGCGGGCCACCGCGTGCTCGGCCGACTCCCCCGGGTCGACGAACCCGGCCAGGATCGACACCCGGCGCTCCGGCCAGGCGATGTTGCGGGCCAGCAGGCAGCGGTCCTGCGGGTCGGTGACCAGCATGATCACGGCCGGGTCGGTGCGCGGGAAGTGCTCGGTGCCGTCGGCCGGGCAGGTGGTCGAGTGTCCGCCCGGGTTGACCACGGTCGGGGTGCCGTCGATCGGGCAGTGGGTGTGGGTGTCGTGCCAGTTGGCCAGCGCGATGGCGTGGGTGAGCAGGCCGGCGTCCCGGTCACCCAGCAGCGCGCCCGCCTCCCGCAGCGACAGCGGCCGCGGCCGGTCGCCGGGGTAGGAGTCCGCGCGGTCCCGGCCCGGGCCGGTGCCCCGGGCGGGCGGCGGCTCGTCCGGCGCGCCCTCGACCGGGCCGGAGACGCCGTAGTAGACGACCTCGCCGGCGTCGGTCGCCTCCACGCCGAGCAGGAAGCGGACACCGGCCGGGGCCTGGCCGGGCGAGACGAACACCAGCTCGCCGTGGTCACCGGCCACCCGGACGAGCGCCCGGCCGTGGTGCACGACCAGCACCCGGGTGGCCGGGTCGGCCCAGGTCCGGTCCAGCCACGCCTGGTCGGTGCGGCGTTCGGTGGCCCGGTCGACCGTCTCCCGGGCCAGGATCAGCTTCCCGAGCGGGCCCGCCAGCCGGTCGCCGGTCACGGACGGGGCTCGCGGCCGGCGGCCGGCGGGGTGGCGGTATCCGCGCCGGGGGCGGCGTCGGCGAGTTCCTGCCACAGGTACGCGGCCGCCTCGGCCCCCTTGAGCAGCAGGTCCATGTCCACCTTTTCGTTCGGGGCGTGGATGCGGTCGCCGTCCAGGCCGACCGCGAGGAACACCAGCGGGGCGCCGAGGATGTCGCCCAGGTCGGCCTCGGGCCCGCTGCCGCCTTCCCCGGTGAACAGGATGTCGCGGCCGAAGGCCCGGCCCAGGGCCCGGCGCGCGGCCTGCACGGCCGGGGAGTCCACCGGCGAGTGGGAGGGACGCACCCCCGGGCCGGGCACCACCACCCGGACCTCGACCCCGGGTGGAGTGTGGTCGGCCACGTACTCCTGCAGGGACGCGATCACGTCGGCCGGGTCCTGGTCCGCGACCAGGCGGAAGGACAGCTTGGCGTGCGCCTCGCGCGGGATGATCGTCTTGGTCCCGGGGCCGGTGTGGCCACCCCAGAGGCCGTTGATCTCGGCGGTGGGCCGGGCCCAGATCCGCTCCGGCGTGCTGAAGCCCGCCTCGCCGGCCGCCGCGCGGCTGTCGCCGGCCTCGGCCAGCCAGGCCTTTTCGTCGAACGGGAGCCGGGCGAACATCTCTCGTTCCTGGTCGCTGAGCGGCAGCACCCGGTCGTAGAAGCGGGGCAGCGTGACCCGGCCAGTCTCGTCGTGCAGGCCGGCCAGCAACTGCGTCAGCGCCTGGACCGGGTTGGGCACCGCCCCGCCGAACGAGCCGGAGTGCAGGTCGGTGGACGGCCCGGTCACGTCGAGCTGGGCTTCGGCCAGGCCGCGCATGCCGATGCACATGGACGGCACGTCGCGGGACCACATGGTGGTGTCGGAGACGACGATCAGGTCGCAGCCGAGCCGGTCCCGCTCCCGGCGGAGCAGGTCGGCGAAGTGCGGGGAGCCCGACTCCTCCTCCCCCTCGACCAGCAGCTTGAGGCTGACCGGCGGGGCGCCGCGGCCGGACGCGGCCAGGCTGGCGCTGACCCCGAGCGCGTGGAACAGCACCTGTCCCTTGTCGTCGGAGGCACCGCGGGCCAGGATCTGCCCGTCCTGCTCGACCGGCTCGAACGGCGGGTGGTGCCATTCGGCCAGCGGATCGACCGGCTGCACGTCGTGGTGGCCGTAGACGAGCACGGTCGGCGCGCCCGGGCCGGCGGCCGGCCACTCGGCGAACACGGCGGGCTGGCCGGCGGACTCGGGGTCATCGGGGTCAGCCTCCCCGGGGGTGCCGGTCTCCCAGATCTCGGTGACCGGGAAGCCGGTCGCGGACAGCCGGGCGGCGAGCCATTCGGCGGATTTCCGTACGTCGTCGTGGCGCGCCGGGTCCGCCGAGATCGACGGGATGGCGAGCCACTCCTTCAGGTCTTCGAAAAATGCGCTGGCGTGCTCCTCGACGTACGTACGGGGGTCCATGAGGTCACTCTAACCAGCGCCACCTGGCCTGCTCACGGTCGTGCCGGCCGAGCCCGAGGCCGGCTGGCAGCTCATGATCACGGTCGGGACGCAGCGGGCGCCCCGGGCCTGCACCTGGGGTGCCGGACGGGCGTGGGCGAGCACGGTGAACATCACCACCATCAGCCCCAGCGCACAGGTGGCCATGATCACCGGCACGATCTGGGCGAACCGGGACGGGCGGCCGCGGAGGGCGGCGATCGGCCGGCCGGGCTGGGCGGCACCGGGCTGGGCGGCACCGGGCGGGGTGACGGCGGCCCGGGCGGACCACCAGAGCCGCGGCGACCAGCGCAGTCGCGGGGCCCGCAGGCGCTCGCGGGCCGGCATCCGCTCGGTCTGGTGGAGCCGGTTGAAGGTGGCCAGCGTCGCGGCGAGCTTGGGATCGGAACGGCGCAGCGCGCCCTCGATCCGGCTCAGCGCGCGCCGGTCGTCCGCCGCGAGGGTCATGCTGGTCTCCGGTGCCTACGGGTCGGTCACATAGAGAATCTGCTAACCCGTCTACGGCGTTTCTACCGCTCTGGTTCGAAAAAGTTCTCCCGGCCGTCACCGCCCCGGGCTGACCTGGCCCTCCAGCAGCGCGGCGATGCGCGGACCCACCTACCGGTTGGCGGGGGCGCGGGCGGCGTGGGCCGATGTGGCGGACGGGCAGCCCTGCACCCAGGCGATACCGCAGGCGGCGTCGGCCCGGCCGGAGGAGGTGGGGCCGAGCCGGCTCAGCACGGTCGCCGAGACGAGGATCATGGACAGCACGAACACGGCCATCACGACCGGGGCGTACTGGACCACCCGGGACGGGCGGAGCCGCTCGCGGAGCGGCATCTCCAGGTGCGACACGCGCCGGTTGAAGCTGGCCAGCGCGGCGGCGAGCTTGGGGTCGGTACCCCGGAGCGCCCGCTCGATCTGGCTGAGCAGGCGCTGCTCGGCGCGTTTGAGACCCATTCGGCTACCTCCGGGGTGGCTGCATGAAACTGTCCCGCCAACCGGAGGCCCCCACATTGCGGCCAGGAACAGCAACAGCGTTCCGCGGACGTCGGCGTCGTGTCCGTACCCGGGCAGCAACTACCCAGTTGACCAAATTTGCCTGGTCAGCACGGCGATGTCCCACAGTGTATGGTGCGCCGGCGGCTGATGCGCCCCGGGGAAGGAAAGCCGGGACGCCCAGCCGCGGATCAAGCGATGATCAGGCAGTGATCAAGCCGAGGCGGTGGCGCAGGAGCGGCCCGTCGACGCCGGGCCCGTGGCCGTCTCGCCGTCCCCGGGGGTCACGCCACGGCGCTTGCGGACCGCGGCGGCCAGGCCGTTGAGCACGCCCACGGTGCCGTCGAGGTCCAGGCAGGCGTCGGTGACGCTCTGCCCGTAGACCAGGCCCTCGAGCGGGCCCGGCTCCTGCCGCCCGGCCGCCAGGAAGCTCTCCAGCATGATGCCGGCCAGGCCGGTCTCGCCGGCGGCGACCTGCTCGGCCAGCGCCCCGGCGACGATCGGCTGGCGCCGGTAGTCCTTCTCGCTGTTGCCGTGGCTGGCGTCCACCATGATCCGGCGGGGCAGCTTGGCCTTGGCCACCAGGTCGAGCGCGGCGGTGACGTCGGCGGCGTGGTAGTTCGGGCCGGAACGGCCGCCGCGCAGGATGATGTGGCAGTCGGTGTTGCCGGTGGTGGTGACGACGGCGGCCGCCCCGGCCGGGGTGACCCCGAAGAACGTGTGCGGGACGGCGGCCGCCCGGCAGGCGTCGATCGCGACCTGGGCGTCCCCGTCGGTGCCGTTCTTGAAGCCCATCGGCATCGACAGCCCGGACGCCAGCTGGCGGTGGATCTGGCTCTCGGTGGTCCGCGCGCCGATCGCCCCCCAGGCGACCGAGTCCGCGATGTACTGCGGGGTGACCGGGTCGAGCCACTCGCAGGCAACCGGCAGGCCGAGCTCGACGATGTCCAGCAGCAGCCGCCGGGCGGCTCGCAGGCCCTTGTGCACGTCGTAGCTGCCGTTCAGGTCCGGGTCGTTGATCAGGCCCTTCCACCCGGTCACGGTGCGCGGCTTCTCGAAGTAGACGCGCATCACGATGAGCAGGTCGCCGGCCAGCGAGCGGCGGACCTCGGCCAGCTGCCGGGCGTAGTCGAGGGCGGCATTCGGGTCGTGGACCGAACAGGGCCCGACGATCACCAGCAGCCGGTCGTCGGACAGGTCGAGCACGTCGCGGATCTCCGACCGGCCCTGCTCGACGGTGGTCTCGCGGCTGGCACCCAGCGGAAGCTCGTCCAGCAGCGCGGCCGGGGCCAGCAAGGGTTCGTAGCCGGTGACGCGCGTATCGCTCGTGTGGTGGGGCATCGTTTCTCCTCCCGGCAGAGCGACGCCCTCTGCCTGGGAGCCGGCCTGCCCTTACATGACAAAGACAGAGGCAGGACTGCCTCTGTCTGTCGGCTCCAGGTGGTGATCGTCAGCGCTGGCGGACGCGGCTGGCTACACCTGGAGCCAGCGCAAAGCGCCAATACCATCGCGACATGTCTGTCATGTTACACGGCGCCCCAGGTGCTATTGGGCGCCCCGGGAAGTTGCATCGGTCACGCTGGCCTGCGGGCCGGCCGGGCGATCCGCCCCAGCGACAGGCAGACGGCGGCCACCGTTGCTTCGACGACCAGGTCGGCCAGGGCCAGCGCCAGCGGCTGGCCGGGCGGTGAGGTGCAGACGTCGAACCAGGCGTCGGCCGCCATCACCGCGGCGGTGGCGGCCGACGCCGGCACGACCCGCCGGTCCCGCCGGGCGGCGAACCAGGCACAGCTCCCGAGCCCGACCGCGATGGCCCCGTCCAGCCCGGCCCAGACCAGCGGCCAGTGCCGGGCGGTGATGGCCGGCGGCAGGGTGAGGGCCAGGTAGGCACTCCACGGCAGCAGCACCACACCGGAAACCGCCACCACCGCGACGGCCCACGGCAGCAGCCGGCGCCGTCGGAGCGCGCGTCCCGCGGAGGGCGAAGGCGGGGCGGACAGTTCGGAGGGCGAGGGCGGCGGGTCGCATTCGAGCAGCATCCGTTGCTCCTTGGTCCGTGGCGGGCGCTTCGCGAATCAGCGTAGGTATCGCAGAGACTCTTTGCAAAATTATTTTGCAAAGGGATTCTGTAATGTGGACGGGGCCGGTAAGGTGGCGGCATGGCCAAGCGCGAGGCCGGATGGGGCGCCGGATCCGATGCTGAATGACGTCCGGGCCGGCGTCGGCCGGGGCGCCCGGGAGGACGCCCGTCGAGGCGCGGGAAGGGGTGCCCGAGTGACGTCTGGTGAGACGCCGGCGGGGACGCCTGACAGCCCGGCGGCCGGGACGCCGAGGGCCGCGCGGCCGGGGACCAGTTCCGAGCGGACGGCGTTTTACCAGGCGCTGACGAACCCGGTCCGGCGGAAGATCCTCAGTTACCTGGGGTACTACGGGCAGGCCAACTCGGCCAGCGTGGCGCGGGCGCTCGGGGAGAGCACCGGGACCACCAGCTACCACCTGCGCAAGCTGGCCGAGCAGCGGCTGGTGGAAGAGATTCCGGAGCGGTCGGCCGGACGCGAGCGATGGTGGCGGCCGCTGCCCATCCAGCACCAGGCCGCCGCCCCCGGCGAGCAGAGCGAGGCCGAGCGCGCGGCCTACGCGGAATGGTCCAGCCAGCGGCTCAGCGACGACATCGAGCTGTACATCCGGGCGCTGGCCGACTACGACGGGCCGCAGGGCTGGGTCCAGGGGTCACGGCACGGCACGTTCATGACCAAGGATGAGCTGCTGGCCTTTTTCGGCGAGTATCTGGAACTGCTGGACCGGTACGGGCACGGCCGCGAGGACGCGCCCGCAGGGGCGCGGGCGGTGGCGATGCGCTTCCTGGCGGCGCCGGCGCCGGACGAGGCCCCGGGTCCGCCGCCCGGGACCAACGATCACGATGGGAGCTGACGGTGCTGGTCGCGTTCTCGGTAACCCCGCTCGGGGTGGGAGAAAACGTCGGGGAGATCGTCGCCGAGGCGGTCCGGGTGGTCCGCGCCAGCGGCCTGCCGAACCGGACGGACGCCATGTTCACCACCGTCGAGGGCGACTGGGACGAGGCCATGGCCGTGGTCAAGCAGGCCGTCGACGCGGTCGCCGCCCGGGCGCCGCGGGTGAGCCTGGTGATCAAGGCCGACCTGCGGCCCGGGGTGACCGACGGGCTCACCTCGAAGGTCGAGACGGTGGAGCGCTACCTGAGCTCCTGAGCTCCTGAGCCGAGGGGCTGGGCACCGCACCTGGCGTGGGGCGAGTCGCGCCGTAGGAACGTTTTCAGGGTTTTTAAAATGTTCTTACAGCTGCCCCACGCTGGTGATGCGGAGCACGGCCGTGCCGGCGTCATCGGAGGCGTCCAGGTCGACCTCGGCGCTGATGCCCCAGTCGTGGTCGCCGGCCGGGTCGTCGAAGATCTGGCGCAGCTTCCAGATGCCGGCGGTCTGTGCTGGCCTTTGGTCGATGATGAGCAGGGCGGGCCCGCGGGCGTCGGGGCCGGTGCCGAGGTCGTCGTACTCGTCGAAGTACGGCTCGACCGCGTCGCCCCAGGCGTCGGCGTCCCAGCCGCTGTCGCCGTCGAGTTCGCCCAGTTCCTCGTAGTGGCCGAGCGCGGCCAGCTCGACCCGGCGGAACAGCGCGTTGCGGACCAGCACCCGGAACGCGCGGACGTTGCCGGTCACCGCGGGCGGGCGGTCGGTCGCGGCCCGCTCCAGCTCGTCCAGGGTGGCGTCGGGGTTACGGAGCCGCTCCCACTCGTCGATCAGGCTGGAGTCGACCTGGCGGACCAGCTCCCCGAGCCACTCCTCGAGGTCGATGAGCTCCTCGGTCTTGGCGTCCTCGGGGACGGTCTGGCGCAGCGCCTTGTAGGCGTCGGCCAGGTAGCGCAGCACCAGGCCCTCGGACCGGGACAGCCCGTAGTGGGCGACGTACTCGCTGAACGTCATCGCCTGCTCGTACATGTCGCGGACGACCGACTTGGGGGCCAGCTCGTGGTCGGCGACCCAGGGGTGGCCCTGGCGGTAGACGCCGTAGGCGTGCTCCAGCAGTTCCTCCAGCGGCCGCGGGTAGGTCACCGACTCCAGCAGCTCCATCCGGGTCTCGTACTCGACCCCGTCCGCCTTCATCTGCGCGACCGCCTCGCCGCGGGCCCGGTGCTGCTGGGCCGACAGCACCTGGCGCGGGTTGTCGAGGGTCGACTCGATCACCGACAGCACGTCCAGCGGGTAGGACGGCGACTCGACGTCGAGCAGGTCGATGGCGGCCAGCGCGAACGGCGACAGCGGCTGGTTCAGCGCGAAGTCGAACTGCAGGTCCACCGTCAGCCGGGCCCGGCGTCCCTGCTCGTCGGGCTCGGGCAGCTGCTCGACCACCCCGCCGGCCAGCAGCGCCCGGTAGATCTGGATGGCCCGGTGGATGAGCGCCCGCTGGGCCGCTCGGTCCTCGTGGTTGTCGGTCAGCAGGTGCTTCATCGCCGCGAAGGCGTCGCCCGGGCGGCCGAGCACGTTCAGCAGCATGGCGTGGCTGACCAGGAACCGGGACTGGAGCGGCTCGGGCTCGGCCGCCACCAGCCGTTCGAACGTCGGCTCACCCCAGGACACGAAGCCCTGCGGCGGCTTCTTGCGCACCACCTTGCGCCGCTTCTTCGGGTCGTCGCCCGCCTTGGCCAGCGCGGCCTCGTTCCCCACCACGTGCTCGGGAGCCTGCACGACCACGGTGCCGACGGTGTCGTAACCAGCCCGCCCGGCCCGGCCGGCGATCTGGTGGAACTCGCGCGCCTGCAGCAGCCGCGTCCTGGTCCCGTCGTACTTGGACAGCGCGGTGAACAGCACCGTGCGGATCGGCACGTTGATGCCGACGCCGAGCGTGTCGGTGCCGCAGATGACCTTGAGCTGGCCGGCCTGGGCGAGCGTCTCCACCAGCCGCCGGTACTTGGGCAGCATGCCCGCGTGGTGCACACCGATGCCGTGCCGGACCAGCCGGGACAGCGTCTTGCCGAACCCGGAGGTGAACCGGAAGTTGCCGATCGTCTCGGCGATCGCGTCCTTCTCGGCCCGGGTGCAGACGTTGATGCTCATCAGCGCCTGGGCCTGCTCGAGCGCGGCCGCCTGGGTGAAGTGCACCACGTAGACCGGCGCCTGGTGCGTTTCCAGCAGTTCCTTGAGCGTCTCGTGCAGCGGCGTGAGGACGTAGCCGAAGGTCAGCGGGACCGGCCGTTCGTCCGAGCGGACCACCGCGGTGGGCCGCCCGGTGCGTCGGGTCAGGTCCTGCTCGAAAAAGCGGACGTCGCCCAGGGTCGCCGACATCAGCACGAACTGGACCTTGGGCAGCTCGATCAGCGGCACCTGCCAGGCCCAGCCGCGGTCGGGGTCGGCGTAGAAGTGGAACTCGTCCATGACGACCTGGCCGACGTCGGCGTCGGCGCCGTCCCGCAGCGCGATGTTGGCCAGCACTTCGGCGGTGCAGCAGATGATGGGCGCGGACGCGTTCACGCTGGCGTCGCCGGTCATCATGCCGACGTTCCTGGCGCCGAAGGTGTCGATCAGCGCGAAGAACTTCTCCGACACCAGCGCCTTGATCGGCGCGGTGTAAAAGCTGCGCTGGCCGGCTGCCAGCGCCGCGAAGTGCGCCCCGGTCGCGACCAGGCTCTTGCCCGACCCGGTGGGGGTGCTCAGGATGACGTTGGCGCCCGACACCACCTCGATGAGCGCTTCTTCCTGGTGCGGGTACAGGCTCAGGCCCTGCCGCTTGGCCCATTCGGCGAACGCGTTGTAGACCGCGTCCGGGTCGGGCGTCTCATGGTCGGGTGTCAGGGGCAGCGCGTCAGCAAGGATCATGGCTGCTCCATCATGTCTCACTGAGGTTTCAACAACGAGATGGTCGCTAACGTTCCGTGGGCGTGGCGTCCTCCGGCGCCTGCTCGGGGAGGAGGTAGTCGGCGCCGCAGGACTCGGCCAGGGAAGGGCCGAACAAGGCGGCCGGGGTGTAGGCGCCGGGACGGCCCTGGCCGTCGAGCAGGCGGCGGGCGATCTCGGCCGGGACGGTGCCGGTAAAGGCCTGGGCGTCGCCGAGGCGGAGCCAGCCTTCGCGGGTGATGCCGTCCGGCCAGGTCACGACGGCGTGGGCGTAGGAGTGGTCGCGCGGGCGGTCGTGGGCTTTGAGCTCCACCCGGGCCAGCCTTTTCTTGGCGAATTCGCGGACCGGAGCGATTTGCAGCAGCGCGGTGGCCACGGGCAGGACGGCCCGGATGACCGGCCCGGACGGGGCTTCGCTGGAGGCGGCGACCACGGACGGGGCGCCGCTGGCCCGCTGGGCCGCGATCAGCTCGCCGAGCGGCAGGGCGGCCGTGGTGACCTCGGTGCCGTCGGGCAGCTTGAGGTGGGCCACGTCGCCGCCGAGGCGGGCCGGGACCAGCCGGCCGCGGGTGTAGCGGCGGCCCTGGTACCGGCCGCCGCCGGGGACTCCGGGCAGGCCGTCGAGCAGGCTCCCGGCCAGTGCTTCGCCCAGCGGCCCGGCCTCCCCTGACAGCGAGGGCACCATGTCCACCCGGACGCGGGCGGGCGTGGGCTGGTCCTGGCACAGCGCGACGACCACGCTCTCGGTCGCGGTCACGCCGAATCCGGCCCCGGTCAGCACGGTGCGCCCGGCCGCGGCGGCCTGGCCGTTCGCGGCGAGGGCCGCGGACACGGCGGCCACGTCGTTGGCCAGGTCGAGGTAGTGGCTGGCCGGCAGGCAGGCCCGGATGATCGCTGCGGCGGTGGCGGCGAACGGCCCGATCGTGTTGATCACCACGGCCGGCCGCTCCCGCCGGATCTGCCCGGTCAGCTCGTCGAGGGAACCGGCGACCAGGGTCCGGGCGGCGCCGGCCCGTTCGGCCGCGGCGGCCAGGCGGATGGCGTCCCGGCCGGTCAGCACCGGTGTCACCCCGCGGCGGACCAGTTCGGCGGCGATCACACGGCCGCTGCGGCCGGCGCCGCCCAGAATCCAGACTTGGTTTTCCATCGTTGCTCCTGTGGCCGTCCGCGCCGTAGGCGATGACATCTCGTGTCATCACTACCGTACACGATGATGACATGACGTGTCATCACCTAGACTGGCCCGGTGAGCAGATGGCGACCGGACGCGCGAGAGCGGTTGGAGCGGGCCGCCGTCGAGCTGTTCACCGAGCGGGGGTTCGCCGCCACCACGGTGCCGGAGATCACCGCCCGGGCGGGCCTCACCACCCGGACCTTCTTCCGCCACTTCGCCGACAAGCGTGAGGTGCTGTTCGGCGGGCCCGAGATCCCGGCGCTGGCCGCTGCGATGATCGTGGACGCCCCGGCCGCACTGGACCCGGTGACGGTGATCTTCGGCGGCCTGCAGACCGTGGCCGAGACCCGGTTCGAGGGACGGCGCGAGGACCTGCGGGAACGGCGCGCCATCATCCGGTCCGACGACGGCCTGGTCGAGCGGGACCGTCGTAAGCGGGGCGAGCTGAGCGAGGCGATCCGGGTCGGGTTCGCCGGCCGGGGCGTGCCCGCGACCACCGCGGCCCTGCTCGGGGAGATCACCGTAACCCTGCTGTACGTCGCGCTGGACCAGTGGCTGGACACCGACGACGACCGGACGCTGTTCGAGGTGATCTTCGCTACGCTCGGGGTCCTGCAGGAGACCATGGCCGCGTTCCCGATGGCCGCGGAGGTTATTGAGGGGCCGGTCCGGCTGGAGCCTTGATCCGCCACAGCACGTGGCGGTGCGTGGGCTCATCCGGGGCGAGCCGCGGGTGGCCGAAGTCGTCGGCCGGGTCGTGGGTCATGCCGATGCGGCGCATGACCGCCTGGGACCGGACGTTGGCCACGGTGGTAAACGAGACCACCTCGGTCAGCCCGTAGGTGGTGAACCCCTCGGTCAGGGCCCGGCGGGCGGCCTCGGAGGCGTAGCCGTGGCCCCAGGCCGGGCGGGCCAGCCGCCAGCCGACCTCCACCGCCGGGGTGAAGTGGGCCTGGAACGACGGCACCGACAGCCCGGTGAAGCCGATGAACTCCCAAGTGGCGCGGACCTCGAGCGCCCACAGGCCGAAGCCGTGCTCGGCGAACCCGGCCTCGATCCGGTCCACGAACGCGTCGCTCTCGGCCCGGGTCAGCCGGGCCGGGAAGTGCTCCATCACCTCAGGGTCGGCGTTCATGGTGGCGAACGGCGCCCGGTCCTCCGGCCGCCAGCGGCGGAGCAGCAGCCGGCCGGTCTCCAGATCGGCGGGGGTGTCCTGGCTCATGAGGCTTATGAGGCTCCCGCGGGGACGGCGTCGATGAGGGCGGCCAGGCCGGGCTCGTCCAGCAGGTCGGCCGGGCGGACGGTGCGGTTGTAGCGCACGTAGTGGAACGCGGCCCGCACCCGGTCGACCGGCACCCCGGTCAGCGCGGCCCAGGCCAGCCGGTAGGCGGCCAGCTGGACGGCGACCGCGCGCTCCTCCGGGCCCGCGCCGGGGGGCTGGCCGGTCTTCCAGTCGACCACGTCGATCAGGCCGTCCGGGGCGTCGTCGAAGACCGCGTCGATGCGGCCCCGGACCAGCCGGTCCCCGATCAGCGTCTCGAACGGCACCTCGACCTCGCGCGGCCACCGGCCCGCCCAGTCGCTGGCTTCGAACTTTTCGCGCAGCGCGGCCAGGTCGGCCTCGGCCTCGGCTTCGACCCGGGCGGCCGGGCTGGGCTCGGCCGACCCGTCCAGGAGGTCGTCGCCGCCGAAAAGGTCGTCGGTGTCGATGAGCCGTTGCTGACCGAAGCGTTCCTCCAGCCACTGGTGGAACGCGGTGCCGCGGCGGGCGTAGGTGGCTGGTGGCCGGGGCATCGGCCGGCGTACCTGGCGGGCCAGCTCGGCCGGGTCGCGCGCCAGCGTGACCAGCGACGACACGGACAGGTGGCCGGGCAGGGTGACCCGCAGGCCGCCGTCCGCGCGGCGGCGCTCCCGCTCGGTCAGAAGCAGGCCGGCGTCGCGTTCCCAGGCGGTGAGGAGGGCCTGGTCCTCGTCGCTGAGCGCGGCCAGCTCGGGCGAGCCGGCGGGCTCGGGCACGTCGCTGGGCTGCTGGGGGTCGTCGGCTTGCTGGGAGTCGCGGGCTTGCTGGGCGGCGGCGTGGACCAGCTCGGCCGCCTCGCGGACGGCGGCGTAACGCTCCCCGGCCGGGCTGGCGGGCCAGCTCGCCGCCGCGGGCTCGGCCAGGGCCGGGTTGACCGCGTCCTCGTCGGGCGGCGGCGCCCACTCGTCGATCCGTCCGGTCCCCGCCTGGCAGGCCCGCCGGACCTCATCCAGGAACGGGGACGGCCCGAGCAGGCTGGCCCCCTCCCCCCACCAGTAACCCGAGCAGCCCAGCCAGAACGCGGCCCGGGTGGCGGCCACGTACATCAGCCGGCGCTCCTCGGCCAGATCCCGGTCCGCGCAGCGCTGGGTGAACGCGTCCACCGAGGCCGGGTCCAGGTCCCGCAGGGACGGCAGGTCGGTGGAGTCGCCGCGCAGCCCGAACGGCAGCAACCGGGGGTTGTCGGTCCAGCGGGTGGACAGCCGGGGCCGGGCCGGGAAGATCTGCGACCGCTCGCCGGCGGCCAGCCCGGGCACCAGCACCGCGGCCCACTGCAGCCCCTTGGACGTGTGCACGGTGGCCAGCTTGACCGAGTCGGTCTCGCCGACCCGGCCCGCCTCCAGCCCGAACTCCTCGGTCTCGGCGGCGCTCAGGTAGGCCAGGAACGCCCCCAGCGTCGGCTCCTCGCGCGAGCCCGCGAACGAGTCGGCGGCGTCGGTGAACGCGTCGAGGTCAGCGCGGGCGGTGAGCGGGTCGGCGCCCGGCCGCGAGGCCAGCTCGATGTCCAGGCCCAGCGTGCGCTCGACCTCGCCGATCAGGTCGGGCAGCGGGCGGCCGAGCTGGGCCCGGAGCATGCGCAGCTCGGCCGCCAGCATCCGGAAGCGGGCCAGCCCGCGGTGTGAGTACGGGCCGGGGTCGCCGAGATCGTCGAGCGCCTCGACCAGGCTGCCCGCATCGGTGGTGAGGTCGGTCAGCGCCTCGGCCAGCGCGTCGGCATCCTCGGCGGGTGACGGCGCGGGCGTCCCGCCCCGGGCCTCGGCCTCGGCCTGGTCGGTGGCGCGGGCCAGCGCCCGGGCCCGGCGGCCGAGCGCGACCAGGTCGCGCGGGCCGATCCGCCAGCGCGGGCCGGTCAGCAGCCGGACCAGCGAGTCGGAGCCGGCCGCGTCGTCCAGCACCCGCAGCGTGGCCACGACGTCCTGCACCTCGGGCACGGTCAGCAGCCCGCCCAGGCCGACCACCTCGACCGGGATGTCGCGCGCCTCCAGCGCCCGCCGCAGGGCCGGGAACTGGGACCGCTTGCGGCACAAGATGGCGATGTCGGACGGCTGCACCACCGCCCGGCTGCCGTCCGGCCAGGGCTGGCCGTCGGGGGCGATGCCGGGCGGCAGCATCAGCAGCCGCTTCACCCGGCCGGCCACCCACTCGGCCTCGCCGGCCGCGGTGTCGAGGAGGGCGCAGGCCACCCAGCCACGGCCCTCACGGTCCGGTGCGGGCTTGAGCCGGGGCACGTCGGGCGCCTCGGCCCGCAGCCGCTGCTGCAGCACGGCCGCGGTGTCCAGCACCCGGCCGGCGTTCCGGAAGCTGGTGGACAGCAGCTTCACCGGGGCGGGCCAGCCGGCCACGCCCGGGCGCGGCGTCTTGGGCAGGACCGGGAAGTCTTCGGAGAACCGCCGCAGGTTGCCGGCGCTGGCGCCGCGCCACCCGTAGATCGACTGGCACGGGTCGCCGACCGCGGTGACCGGGTGGCCGCCGCCGAACAACGCTCGCAGCAGCACCAGCTGGGCGTGGCTGGTGTCCTGGTACTCGTCCAGCAGGACCACCTGGTAGCGGCTCCGCTCGGCCAGGCCGACCTCGGGATGCCGGGACGCGATCCGGGCCGCGAGAGCCATCTGATCGCCGTGGTCCAGCACCTCGCGGGCCTTTTTCTCGGCGGTGTACTTCGCCGTCAGCGGCAGCAGCTGCTCGCGGGCGCGCTGGCTCTGCATGATCTTCTTGATGTAGGCCGGCAGTTTCCCGAGCGCCGCCTGGCGCGCGTCGAGCCATTCGCCGATCGCCTCGACGTCGCCCGGCTCCCGCAGGTGCTCGCTGAGCTCACCGGACAGCGCCAGCACGGCGGCGGTGACGGTCGGCGGCCCCCAGCCGATGTCCCCCATCGGGCCGTCGTAGGCGGCGACGATCCTGGCGGCGAGCTGCCAGGACTCGGCCGGGGTGATCAGCCGCATGGACGGCTCCAGGCCCTCGCGCAGGGCGTGGTCGGCGACCAGGCGGCCCGCGTAGGCGTGGTAGGTGCTGATGACCGGGTCGCCGGCGAACGGGATCGGGTCATCTGCTGGGGCGGCTGGGGCGGCTGGGGTGGCTGGGGTGGCGGCCGCCTCCGGGCCGGGCGGGGTCGCGAGACCGGACCGGCGCAACCGGTCCAGCCGGGAGCGGACCCTTTCGGCTAGTTCGGCGGCGGCCTTGCGGGTGAAGGTGAGGCCGAGCACGCGGTCCGGGCGGACCAGCCCGTTGGCGACCAGCCAGACCAGCCGGGCGGCCATCGTCTCGCTCTTGCCCGACCCGGCGCCGGCGATCACCGCCAGCGGCTGGGCGGGGGCCGCGATCACCGCGGCCTGCTCGGCGGTCGGCTCGGGCAGCTCAAGCAGCCGCGCGACCTCCTCCGGGCCGTACCGCGCGGTCACGGCTGGACCTCCGCTTGGTGGCGGCCGGTCACGGCTTGGTGCCGGCCGGTCACGGCTTGGTGCTCGCGGGTCACGGCTCGACCTGCCCGCCGTTGTCGCTGACCGGGCAGGAACCGGCCACCGGGCAGGTCCGGCAGCCCGGGTTCACCCGGGCCTGGAACACCGGCCCGGCCATCCCGGCCGCCACCGTCTCCACCAGATCCTTGGCCCAGCCGGGCTCGTCGTCCTCGCCGAGCGCCCGCTGGGGCTGGATCTTGGCGCGCACGGTGTAGCCCGCCTTGCCCACCTGGACCAGCTCGGCGCCGCCGGGATCGGTCAGGCCGAATCGCTCGAACGCGCCGAGCAGCACGGCCAGCTGGTAGACCCCGAGCTGCGGGTGCCGTTCGAGCTCGTCCTCGCGGGGCGCGCTGCTGCCGGTCTTGAGGTCGACGACGACCGCGCGGTCCTGGTCGTCCCGCTCCAGCCGGTCCACCCGCCCGGTGATCTGCACCGGGCCGATCTCCACCTTCAGCGCCTGCTCGACCGCGACCAGCTCGCGCGGGTTGGCCGCGTGCCAGTCCAGGAACCGGCGCACCATCTTCCCGGCCAGCTCACGCTGCTTGGCGCTGTACCAGACGCTGCCGAAATCCAGGTGGTGCCAGATGTCGTCGATCCGGCCGCTGATCTCGGCGTCGGTCGCACCCTGAGCGGCCAGCACCGCGGCGGCGTGGATGACCGTGCCGAGGTGCCGCAGCACGTCCGAACGGCCCGCCCCGGCCGCGGACTCCAGCAGCCAGCGCAGCCCGCAGCGGGTGAACGCCTCCACCTGGGACGGCGACAGCCGCACCTGCTCCCCCGGCCCGGCGATCGGCCCCTCGTCGGACACCGGGGTCAGCGCGTACCAGTGGGCCGGGTCGGCCCCCCGCGCCCCGGCCTGGGCCAGCTTGGCCAGCTGGGCGGCGGCAGCGCGGCGAACCGGCAGCGGCCGGTCCCGGTCGGCCGCCGCCCGGCGCAGGTCGGCGGTGAGCGCGGCCAGCGACAGCCAACGGTGTCCGGGCGGCAGGGCCTGCTCCTGCACGATCTCGTCCCCGGCCAGCTCGGCCAGGAACCGGGACGGCCGGGTGTCGGACCCGTCGCCGCCGACGGCGGTGACCAGCAGTGAGCGTTTGGCCCGGGTCACCGCCACGTAGAACAGGCGGCGCTCCTCGGCCAGCAACTTGGACGCCAGTGCGGCCGCGGCCGCGTCGTCGGCGGTGGCGCCCGCTGCGCCCGAGGCGGCCTCGGCCAGCTCATCGATGCCCAGCAGCGAACCGCGAAGCCGCAGGTCCGGCCAGGTCTCTTCCTGGACGCCGGCCACCACCACCAGGTCCCACTCCAGGCCCTTGGACCGGTGCGCGGTCAGGATGCGGACGGTCTCCTCCCGGATGGCCTGCTCGGCCAGCGTGTCACCGGCGATCTCCTGCCCGGTCAGGCTGTCCACGAACAGCCCCGGCGCGCCCGGGGGCAGCGTGTCGGTGAACCGGGCGGCCGCGTCGAACAGGGCCAGCACCGCGTCCAGGTCCCGGTCGGCGGCGGCGCCGGCCGCCCCGCCCGCCGCGCTGGCCGCCTGCCAGACCGGGGCCAGGCCGGACGCGTCCCACACCGCCCACAGGACCTCTTCGGCGTTGCGCCCATCCGCAATCGCCGCGCGGGCGACGGTGAGCAGCCGGGCCAGCTTGGCGGCGGGCTCGGCCACCGGCGTCGGCACCAGGGTCAGCGCCCGGGGGTCGAGGATCGCCCCGGCCAGCGGGTCGGTCGGGGGAAGGATGGGGCGGCTCGGGCCGCTGGCGAGCGGCTGGCCGGGGTCCACGCTGGCGTCGGTACCGGCGCTGGTGCCGACGCTGGTGTTGGCTCGGAGCCAGCGGCGCAGGCGGCGCAGGCCGAGCGCGTCGGTGCCGCCAAGCGGGCCGGTCAGCAGCTCGGCGGCGGTCTGCTCGTCCAGCGCGGCCGGTGCCAGCGCGCAGCGCAGCAGGGTCAGCAGCGGCCGGGTGCCGGGCTCGTCGGGCAGCGGCAGCTCGTCGCCGGCCACCGACACCGGCACGCCCGAGGCGCTCAGCGCCCGGCGCAGCAACGGCACCTGGCGGGTAGCCGAACGGACCAGGATCGCCATCGACGACCAGGGCACCTCGTCGGCCAGGTGCGCCCGGCGCAGGGTGTCCGCGATCAGCGCCGCCTCCTGGCTGGCGCTCTCGGCGACCACGATGCGGATCGTGCCGGGCTCGGCATCGGGTCGCGGGGCCAGGCTGCGGTGGCTGTTCGCGGGCCGGCCGTGGTTGTCGGCTGCGGGCGCGGCGGGCAGCCGCTGGGCGATCCGGCGGGAGGCGTCGATGAGCACGGGCCCGCTGCGCCGGTTGGTGCCGAGCGCCACGACCGGCGCCGGGCTGCCGTCGGGCGCTCGGAACCGGACCGGGAACTCCATGATGGCCCGCACGTCGGCGCCGCGGAAGGCGTAGATGGATTGGTCCGGGTCGCCCACCGCTATCAGCTCCCGGCCGTCGCCGGCCAGCGCCTGCAGCAGCGACTCCTGGGCCGGGTCGCTGTCCTGATACTCGTCCACCAGCACCACGTCGTAGGCTTCCCGCTCCCGCTGGCGGATCGTGGCCCGGCTGAGCAGCGCGGCCGCGATCCGGATGATTTCCGAGTAGTCGTAGGCGGCCACCGGGGCCAGGTCGAACCGGGCGGCGTAGCGGTCGAGGAACCGGCCCGCCGCGACCCAGTCCTCGCGCCGGTGCTGGCGGCCGAGGGCGGACAGCCGACGGCCGTCCAGACCGCGCTCGGCCGCGCGGAGCAGGAAGTCCCGCAGCTCCTCGGCGAAGCCGCGGGTGGCCAGGGCCGGGCGGAGCGGGCCGGGCCAGTGGGCGGCCCCGTCGGCGATCTCGCCGCGCAGCAGCCGCCGCACCTCCAGCAGCTGCTCCGGGCCGGACATCAGGCGGGGCAGCTCCTCCCCCATCAGCTGGAACTCCCGCCGCACCAGCGCGTAGGCGTAGCTGTGGAAGGTGAAGGCCAGCGGCTCCCGGATGGTCCGGCGCAGCCGGCCCGCGATGCGCTCCCGCAGCTCGCCGGCGGCCTTGCGGCTGAACGTGAGCACCAGCACCCGGGCCGGGTCCACCTGCCGGGCCTCGATGCGATGCGCCACTGTCTCCACGATGGTGGCGGTCTTGCCGGTGCCCGGCCCGGCCAGCACCAGCAGCGGGCCACCGGAGTGCTCGACGACCCGCCGCTGGGCGTCGTCGAGCTGTAGCCGGGCCCCGGCCGTGGCGGGGCGGCGGACCAGACGGTAGGGCTGGGTGCTTTCCATCGCTAAGAATTCCAGCAGATGGCACCGACATTCTGCCGGTCATTTCGGGGGCCCCTCGGCGCTCGGCCGTTTTGTCGGACCCTTCTGTCATCATTCGAATATGACTTCGAATGGCGTGCCTGTCCGGGACCAGGCGCTGGCCGAGCTGGCCGCGCTTGGCGCCGGGTCCGGTGACGCCTTAGGACTGCTGGTCCAGACCCGCCAGGTGGCGGTATTCGCCGATCAGGTGCTCGGCCAGCTGGCCCGGCTGGCCGGGCTGGTGGACGCGACCGGCGCGTACGCCGAGGCGGGCTATTCGTCGGCGGCGGCGTTCCTGCGGCACGGATGCGGTCGTTCACCCGGACGGGCCGGGGAGCTGGTCGCCGTCGGCCGGGCGCTGCGCCGATCGGGCGCCACGGGCGCCGCCCTGGACGGTGGCCAGGTCTCGTTCGACGCCGCCCACGTGATCTGCCGGGCCGCTGGCCAGATCGACGACCGCGACCTGGCGGCCGCGGCCGAGCAGGAGATGGTGGCCGCCGCGACCGATGGACTGCCCGGCACCCGGCCCGTGCCCGATCACGGCTGGCGGCGGCCGGGCCTGGATCCCCGTGAGCTGCGGCGGCTGGGCGAGGACCTGACCTACCGGGCCGACCCCGACGCCGTCGAGGAACGGCAGCGCAAACGGTTCGAGCGCCGTTACCTCAGCTTCGGGCTGACCCTGGACGGTGTCGGCACGATCAGCGGCGCCTGCAGCGACAGCCTGTCCATCGAGATCATCAAGACCGCGGCCGAGGCGTTTAGCCCACCCGGCGGCCCGGACGACACCCGGACCGCCGCCCAGCGGCGGATGGACGGGCTGGCCGGCGCCTGCCAGGCCGCCCTCGACTCCGGCAAGGCGGCCGGCCTGGCACGGAGCCATGCCCCACCTGACCGTGCTGCTTGATGCGCACGCCGATCCCGCACCGGGCCCACGCCCGGACGGCCAGCCCGGCGACACGGCAGCGGGCCCGGGCAGCGCCCGCACCGCCAGCGGAGCCCTGCTCACCGCCCGCCAGATCCTCACCCTGGCCTGCCGGGCCGAGATCTCCCTCATCCGCTGGCGCGACGGCCTGCCATTGGACGTGGGACGCCGATATCGCACCGAGACCCCGGCGCTGCGGCGCGCGCTGACTGCCCGCGACCGGGGCTGCCGGTTCCCAGGCTGCGGACTACCGGCAGTGTGGTGTACGGCCCACCACATCCGCCCCTGGAAACGTGGCGGGGCTACCCGCCTGCCCAACCTGGTGCTGCTGTGCTTCGTCCACCACCACTACTTCATTCACCTGACCGGCTGGACTCTGTCCGGATGCCCGGACGGGCTGTTGCGCTTCACTCATCCCAGCCGGTCCCTGACCTTGGACAGTCCCCTGCCCGCGCAACCTGCCAGCCGGAGCCCGTAGCCCGGCCGCGCCGCCGGGCGCGCCCCGGCGCCTGCGGAGCGGTCGGCTGGCTAGGGCCGGTCAAGGTGTGTGCGGGTCGATGTCGTCGGGGTAGGAGGGGCCGACGGCGTCCGGGTCCGGGGCTTCGAGGCCGCGCCAGCGCGCGCGGCGCATGTCCACCCGGAAGGAGGTTCCGTCGGCGGGAGCACGCAGCGGGGTGCCTTCCTTGCGGTACTGGCGCAAGGCGGCGCGTTCGTGACCCTGGACGGGCGAGCCGTCGGAGTGGATGACCCGCCACCAGGGCACGGCGCCGCCGGAGGTGGCCATGACCCGGCCCACCCGCCGGGGGCCGTAGCGGCCGAGGTACTCGGCGATGTCGCCGTAGGACATCACCCGGCCGGGCGGGATCGAGTCCACCACGTCGAGAACGTCGCTGGCGAAGTCGTCCAGCTGGGCCGGGCGTTCCTCGGCGTCCGGCTCAGTCATTGCCGTCCGGCGCCGGCCACCAGCCGGGAGGCCGCTGCTGCTCCTGCGACACCGGGAGCGGGCGGGTCTGAGACTCGTAGGCGTTCTGCGGCTCCCGCGGGCCGCGGGGCTCGTGGGGGCCGTGGGGGCCGTGGGGCTCGTGGGGGCTCTGGGGCTGGAGCGGACTGTGAGGCTGGGGCTTGCGTGAGGCTTGGGGCTCATGCGGGGCTTGGGGCTCATGCGGGCTTGGGGGCACAGGGAGCGGGCGGGTCGCTTGCACCTCGTAGGAGTCCTGCACTGTTGGCTGGCCCTGGTACGGGTCGTGAAGGTCGTACGCGTGGTGTGCCTCGCGGGGGCCAGGGGGCCCCTGTGTGCGCTGGGGCAGCGGTTGTTGCTGGGAGCGAGGGGGCCCGGGCGGCGCGGGGTGCGCGCTGGGTGCAGGCGGCGCGGGCCGCGCGGGCGCCGCCGGCCATGCATGCGATGTGGGCCGGGCGCTTGATGTGGGGGATGCAGCCGGTACTGGCGGCGGGTGTCCGAAGGACGAGACGGCCACGGGGGCCGCCGCTGGGACAGAGGCGGTGGCCAGGGTGCGGCGGCGGAGCTGCTTCAGGACCGCGAGGCGGCTGACGGAGGCGCCGACCAGGACCAGGGCGGTCAGGGCGAGCAACGAGAACAGGATCAGCTGGCCGGAACCGCGAGGGGCGACCGGGTTGGCCGGGGCGGCAGACGGGCCGCCGCCGAAGTTGTCGCTGGCGGCGGTGCCGGTCTGGGCGGCCCGCTGGGTGGCCAGGCGGCCGGCGGCGGCGAGGGCGGCGGCGGCGTTCACCGTGCCGAAGCCGACTTGCTGGTCGTAGCCGCCGTCGGGCCGGAAGTGGGTGGTGGAGGTGAGCGCCTTGGCCAGCAGGTCCGGAGCCAGGCCGGGGTAGCGGGCCTTGATCAGGGCGGCGACGCCGGCCACCAGCGCGCAGGCGGGGCTGGTGCCGGTGACCAGCCAGTACTGGCCGTCACGGCCTTGGGCGGAGATGTTGACGCCGGGGGCGGCGACCTCGACCGAGAGGTTGTCGCTGGAGAAGCCGGCCACGCTGCCGGCGCTGCTGACCGCGGCCACGCCGATCACGCCGGGATAGTCCGCCGGGAACTTGAGGGGGGCGTAGCCGTTCTTGCTGGCGGAACTGGTGTCGCCGGAGTTGCCGGAAGAGGCCACCACGGCCACGCCGTGCCCGTAGGCGTACTGCAGGGCCGAGCGGACGCTGGCGCTGGGCGCGCTGTAGCCGATCGACATGCTGATCACGTCGGCGCCGTGGTTGACGGCGTAGCGGATGCCCTCGGCCAGGGAGTTCTGGACCTCGACCTCCTGCTCGCGCTCGTAGCGGCTGTAGCCGGGGTCGTTGCGGTCGGGGATGACGCGCACCGACAAGATCTTGGCCTTGGGGGCGACGCCGATGATGCCCTCATCGCCGTCGGGGCCGTGGCCGTGGCCGGCGATGACCGAGGCCATCCAGGTGCCGTGCTGGCCCCAGTCGGCGTTACTGGCCGAGGTGCCGACGTTGGTCAGGTCGGGGCCGGTCACCACCGAGCCGGCCAGGTCGGAGACGTGCGGCGCGACCCCGCTGTCGAGCACGGCCACGGTGACGCCCTGGCCCTCGTGGCCGCTCGCCCACGCGGACGGGACGTCCATCATGTTCAGGGCCCACATCTGGCCGTCGCGGACGGAGTCCGCGGCGGCGACCGGGGCGGCCGCGACACCGGCGCCGGCGGCGGTGCCCGCGCAGGCGGCGGCCAGGCCGAGGGCGGCGGCCAGGCGCAGTCTCAGCATCCGGCCGTCCCGGGGCAGTGCGGCGCCGGCGGGGGGCTCCCCATCGTGCTGGCCACGGTGCCCGCCACGCCCTGGGCGGCGGCCGCCATCTCGCCCTGGGCGTAGCTGTCGTTGCTGATCGGGACCCGGGGGCGACCATCGGCGTAGCCGGCCGCGTACATGATCACGTATGGGCCGGCCGCCTGGCTGCGGGTCAGCTGACGCTGGCCGTTGCCGAACGAGCCCGCCAGCGTGCCGGGGAACCCGGCCGCGTCCACGCCCGGCGGGGGCGAGCCCGCGGTCTTGTCGATGGCGGCCGCGGCGGCCGTCGCCTGGGCCGGGCTGCCGAGCACGGCCACGGCGACGGTGACCACGTAGGTGGCGGACTCGTCGGTGTAGGTGGCTCGCAGCAGGGCCTGGCAGCCGTGCGCGTCCAGCACCCGGGCGGCCGCCTGGTCGGTGCCGGCCGCGCAGGAGGTCTGGGGCGCGATGCCGACCCGGGCGGCCTGCAGCGGCACGGAGGTCAGATCGTCCAGGGCGGACGGGGAAAGGTCGTAGTGGATCGTGGCCGGGAAGATGTCGCCGGCCGGGAGCGTCCGCCAGCGCTTGGCGACCTCCCAGGCCACGATCTGCCGTTGCTGGGCGGCGCTGAAATGCCGCGGCAGCAGGTTGATGGCCAGCCCGGCCAGGGAGACAACCAGCCCGATTCCCCCGAAGATGGCCGCGATCAACGCGGCGGTGGCCCCGAAACCACGCCGGAACGGGGGACGAGCTGTGCCGGAATGACGCTGCGAGCGCGGTCCGTCACGCCACGCATCCGGCTGGGTTGACACAAGGGAAATGGTAAGGCCTGGTCTGGGCGGGCTGACGCCTGTTTCAGGCCGATCGTGCCTCGGTCAGGCCCCGATCGGGATCGATCCGTAGCCAGCGGGTGATCTCCAGCGAACGCAGAAACGGCAGGTCGTGGCTGACCACGATGAGCGCGCCGCGGTAGCCCGCGAGCGCCGAGGTGAACTGCTGGACCGAGGCCAGGTCGAGGTTGTTGGTCGGCTCGTCCAGCAGCAGCAGCTGCGGGGGCGGGTCGGCCAGCAGCAGCGTGGCCAGGGTGGCGCGGAACCGTTCGCCGCCCGACAGCGTGCCCGCGAGCTGGCCGACCCGGTCGCCGCGGAACAGGAACCGGGCCAGCCCGGACCGGATCGCGTTGACCGACGCGGCCGGGGCCGCCCGGCGGACGTTGTCGAGCACGCTGAGCGAGTCGTCGAGCAGGTCGAGGCGCTGCGGCAGGTAGCCGACGCCGGGCCGGGTTCCGGCGCCGGGGCCAGGCGCGCGGGCGGGCCCCTGGCCGGACGCTGGGCCGGGCCCCCGACCGGACGCGGGGGCGGGCCCCGGGGTGGGCGCCGCGGCGGCCATGGTGTCGGCCACCGTGCGGATGGTTATCCCGGGCAGGGCTGCCTGCCCCGCGAACGCGCGCAGCAGGGTGGTCTTACCGACTCCGTTGGGGCCGGTCAGCGCGATGCGTTCGGGGCCCCGGACGATGAGCTCGTCGAGCGATGGCGGGACGTCGGCTGGTGGGACGTTTTCCTCAACGGAATCGGCAACCGGAGCGGGACCGCGGCCGGCGGACGGCGGGTCAGCCGGAGCGGGACGGGGGCCGGGCGGCCAGGGGGCCCCGGCCAGACCACGGGCGACGAGCACGGTGCGGCCGGGCGGGACGGCCGTCCCGGGTAGCTTGACCCGGATCACCGCGTCCTCGCGAGCCGCGTCTTTGGCGTCGGACAGCTTCTCCCGGGCCTGGGACAGGCGCTGTTCCTGGGTGTCGCGGAGCTTGCCGGCCGATTCCTGGGCGCTGCGTTTCTTCGCGTTCATGACGATCCGGGGCTGGCCCCCGGCCAGCTGTTGCTGGCGCCCGTATTGCTCGCGGCGGGCCAGCTTGGCGTGGGTGTCGATCAGGTCGCGGCGCTGCTGGCGGACGTCGGCGGCGGCGCTGCGGACGGCCCGGGCGGCCGCCTCCCGCTCGATCGCCAGGACTTCCTCGTAGGCGGGGAAGTTGCCGCCGAAGATCCGCACCCCGTCCCCGGAGAGGTCGGCGATATGGCCGACCCGGGCCAGCAGCTCCCGGTCGTGGCTGACGACCAGGATCACCCCCGGCCAGGCTTCGACCGCCGCGTACAGCCGGTGCCGCGCATCCAGGTCCAGGTTGTTGGTCGGTTCGTCGAGCAGCAGCACCGCCGGGCGGCGCAGGAACAGCGCGGTCAGGTGGACCAGCACGGCCTCGCCGCCGGACAGCTGGCCGACCGGGGCGTCCAGGTTCAGGTGCCCCAGGCCCAGCCGGGACAGTTCGGCGGCGATGCGCTCCTCGATGTCCCAGTCGTCGCCGACTTCGGCGTAGTCGGCTTCGGCCATTGAGCCGGCCTCGATCGCGTGCAGGGCGCGCCGGGTCCCGGTCACGCCGAGCAGGTCAGAGACGGTGGCGCCGACATCGAGGATGAGGTTCTGGGGCAGGTAGCCGACCTCGCCCTCGGCACGGACGGCGCCGGCCCGCGGGCGCAGCTCGCCCGCGATCAGCCGGAGCAGGGTGGTCTTGCCGGACCCGTTGGTCCCGATCAGGCCGGTCGTGCCGGGCCCGACGGCCAGGTCGAGGCGGTCGAACACGACGGTGCCGTCGGGCCAGCTGAAGGACAGGCCGGTGGTCGCGATGGACGGAGACATGCTGCAACTCCACAGAGGTCGGCTGAGCGCGCGGCGGATCGCGGCGCGCGGCGGCGGAACCTCAGTGACGCAACGGATCTCCCTCGGACGACGGCAGGGCGTGGCCACTATAGGCACACGCCCTGCCGGGGGTCGAACTGTTTTAGTAGGTCGGCAGGCTCGGGTCGACCTGGCTGACCCAGGCGAGCACGCCGCCGCCCACGTGCACGGCGTCGGAGAAGCCAGCGTCCTTGACCACGGCCAGCGCCTCGGCGCTGCGCGCACCGCTCTTGCAGTGCAGCACGATCCGCTTGTCCTGGGGCAGCTTCTCCAGCGCGGCGCCGGACAGGAACTCGCCCTTGGGGATCAGCGTCGCGCCCGGGATCGAGACGATCTCGTACTCGTTCGGCTCGCGGACGTCGACGACGAAGATGTTCTCGTCGTTGTCCATCATGTTCTTGAGGTCCTTGGCGGTGATCGTCGAGCCCTGGACCGCGTCGGCGGCCTCCTCGGAGACCGCGCCGCAGAACGCTTCGTAGTCGATCAGCTCGGTGATCGTCGGGTTCTTGCCGCAGACCGGGCACTCGGGGTCCTTGCGGACCTTGACCGAGCGGTAGCTCATCTCCAGGGCGTCGTAGATCATCAGCCGCCCGACCAGCGGGTCGCCGATGCCGTCGATGACCTTGATGGCCTCGTTAACCTGGATGGAGCCGATCGAGGCGCACAGCACGCCGAGGACGCCGCCCTCGGCGCAGGAGGGCACCATGCCGGGGGGCGGCGGCTCCGGGTACAGGCAGCGGTAGCAGGGGCCGTACTCGGCCCAGAACACGCTGGCCTGGCCGTCGAACCGGTAGATCGAGCCCCACACGTACGGCTTGTTCAGCAGCACGCAGGCGTCGTTGACCAGGTAACGGGTGGCGAAGTTGTCGGTCCCGTCCACGATCAGGTCGTAAGGACGGAAAATGTCGAGCGCGTTGTCGGAGTCCAGCCGCTCCTCGTGCAGCACGACCTCGACGTACGGGTTCATCTCAAGAATGCTGTCGCGGGCCGACTCGGCCTTGGGACGGCCGATGTCGGAGACGCCGTGGATGATCTGCCGCTGCAGGTTCGACTCGTCCACCACGTCGAAATCGACGATGCCGAGCGTGCCGACGCCGGCCGCGGCCAGGTACAGCAGCGCGGGCGAGCCGAGACCGCCGGCCCCGACCACCAGCACCTTGGCGTTCTTCAGCCGCTTCTGCCCGGTCATGCCCACGTCGGGGATGATGAGGTGCCGCGAGTAGCGCTTCACCTCGTCCACGCTGAGCTCGTCGGCCGGCTCGACCAGGGGTGGCAACGACACAGGTCTCTCCAGACGGTGCTGTTCTATTGGGGTCGCGATCAGTGCGGCGCACCCAAGAGCACGCCGACCTACATAACCGGGAGGGCCGCCGGCTCATTCCCCAGCGGGGCCGGCCGGGCGCCGACGGCGGCGGGCTCGCGCAGATCGTAGCTCTGCTCGGGAGCGGAGACCATCCGGCGGAACTCGGCCGCCACCGCCTCCGGACGTTCCATCTGGGCCACGTGGCCGGTGCGGGGCAGCACCACCACCCGGCTGCGCGGGAACGAGCGGGCCGCCCGGCCCGCCATCCGCGGGTCGACGATCTTGTCGTGGCTGCCGTAGATGACCAGCGCGCGGGCGCGGACCCGGGCCGCGTCCCGCCACAGCGAGTTCCGGCCCAGCCGCAGGTACTCGGCCACGATCGAGCGGGCGCAGCGGACCAGCACCGCGTCGCCGTAGGCGAGCGTGTCGCGCCGCTCGACCTCGAGGATGTCGGCCGCGATCCGGTCCGGGTGCACGCAGGCGGGGTCGTAGTAGATGGTGCCGATCGAGGCTTCCACCCGGGCCCGCGCGGGCATCTTCTGCACCCGGCTGAGCAGCCAGGAATTGAACTTCGGCACGCACAGGGCGGGGAACCGGGCGGTGACCGGGCGGACCCACAGGTCGGGCATGGCCGGCGCGACCAGCGTGACCGTCTTGATCAGGTCGGGGCGGGTGGCGGCCACCCGGGTGCAGACCGCGCCGCCGAACGAGTTGCCGACCAGGTGCACCGGGCCGGCGCCGCGGTGCTCGATGAGCCAGGCCACGAGCGCGGCCTGGCCACTGACGGTGCAGCTGGCCTCGGCGGGCGGGGAGAAGCCGAAGCCGGGCAGGTCGAGGGCATCGCAGCTGAAGGCGGGCAGGCCGGGCTCACCGGCCGGCCCGCTGAGCAGGGCCATCAGGTCGGTCCAGTTGGTGGAGGATCCACCGAATCCGTGCACGCAGAGGACGGGCTCGGTGGCCCGGTTGACGGTACTGTCGCTGGCGGTACTGGTGGCTGCTTCGGTCGCCGGCGCGGTCCGGACGAACACCCTGGTCTCGCCGAGGCTGACGAACTCGCCAGGCCACACCGGATTCGGTGCCATCTACCGCCTCCCGCCAGGGTGAACAGATCGCTGTGTGCGTTCAAGGTTAATCAACCGGGCGTTAACCCAAAACACCCAAACGAGTTGTTCTGGTCACAGGCGGGGCGCTGGGGGAGGTCCGGCGGGCGGCATTACCGGCCGCGGATGAGCTGTTCGAGCTGGTCACGATAGCCGTCGTGGTGCCCGGCCGGGTCGAAGTCGCGGGTCAGCGCGGCGATGTGGCGGGTGAGCGCGGCCAGCTCGGGGTCTTCGGCTCCGACGGGCTGGCCGGCGCCCCCGGGGAGCGCGGAGTCGGTGATCTCGTCCGGGCTGAGCAGGGTCTGCAGGACCAGAGCCTGGCCGCGGGGCCACACCGCGGCCCGGGCCGCCCGCTGGCGCAGGGTGATGCCGGCCACGGCGACCTGGCCGGAGCGGGCCAGGCCCGCATGGAACAGGGTGTAGCCGTCCGTCCCGCCCTCGTCGGGGACCAGGAAGTAGCTGCGGGAGACCAGCAGCGGGTCGATCGCGCCGGGTGAGGTAAAACACAGCACGTCGATGCGGTGGCTCGCCTCGAGCGGCAGGCTGGCCAGATCTTCGTCGGTCAGCGGGACCACGCTGCCGTCCGGGCGCTGGTACGCCTTGGCCACGTCGGCGTAGGAAACGTCCGCGCCACAGGTCGTACAGCTCCGGCGGACCGTGATCCGGCCCCCGTCGGCCGCGTGCACCTGGCGGAAGGCCAGCTCCCGCGGGCGGGTGGCCGGGCCGAGCCGAACCGGGATTTCGGCCAGGGCGAAAGCAAGCGTGCCAGCCCACATACTCTGCATGGCTCGGGTAGTACCCCGCCAATTCAGCTGGTAAAAAGCGTGCGGCTGAAAGATGGATAAACCGCCTAAAACGGTCGCAAACGCGGCCGGAACCACTCAAGTCCAGGACTGTCACCAGGCACGATGACCGATCCCTGGCTTCCGGGGCGAAGCGGGGGGCCCGCCTGAGATGATGGACGACACCTGCGCAGCCTGGAGCGCGGTTCCGGGCGGGGGGATGGGAAGGTGAGCCAAATGCCCGAGTTCGATGTTGTCGTGCTCGGCGGTGGGACCGCGGGCGTGCACGTCGCGGCGGAGGTCGCCATCAGCGGCCGGTCGGTCGCGCTGGTGGAGGCCGGCCTGGTCGGTGGCGAGTCACCGTACCTCGCCTGCCTGCCCTCCAAAACGTTGCTGGAGGCGGCGGGCCGGGGCGAGGCGTGGGAGAACGCCGTGGCCCGGCGGGACGAGGTGACCAGCCACCTGGACGACAGCTCGGCGGCCAGCCGGCTGACCGAGGCAGGGGTCACCCTGCTGCGCGGCACCGGCCAGGTCACCCGGCCCGGGACCGTGCAGGTCACCACCTACTCCGACGCCGACCCAGCCCCGGACGGGGTGGCCAGCCCGGGCCAGACCGTCGAGCTCACTTACACCGACCTGGTGCTGTCGACCGGCAGCGAGCCGGTCGCCCCGCCGATCGAAGGGCTGGCCGACATCGCCGCGTGGACCAGCGCGGGCGCGCTGAGCAGCCCGGACCTGCCGCGGCGGCTGGTCGTCCTGGGCGGCGGCTCGGCCGGCTGTGAGCTGGCCCAGATCTACGCCGCGTTCGGCTCCCAGGTGACGCTGATCGAGGCCGAGGACAAGCTGCTGCCCGCCGAGGCCGCCTTCACCGGGGAGATCCTGGCCGAGGCGCTGCGCCGGACGGGCGTGGACGTGCGGCTGGGGTCGGCCGCGGTCAAGGCCGAGCGGATGGACGAGGGGCTGGCGCTGATCCTGGCCGACGGCAGCCGGATCGATGCGGACCGGGTGCTGCTGGCCACCGGCCGGCGGCCGCGGGTCAGCGGCCTCGGCCTGGACAGCGTGGGCGTGGACGTCAAGCCGGGCACCGCGATCCCGGTCGACACCACCGGCCGGGTGGTGGCCAAGGGCGCCAGCGCGACCGGACCGGCCGACGAGCAGACGACCGGGCTGTGGGCGGCCGGGGACGTGACCGGGCTCGGCACCCACACGCACACCGCCCGCTACCAGGCTCGGGTGGTGGCCGCCAACATCCTCGGCCAGCGCCGTGAAGCCGACTACCGGGCCATCCCGCGGGCGGTCTACACGATGCCGTCGGTGTTCGCGGTCGGCGCGTCCCCGCAGGGCGCCGCCGAGGCCGGCATCGAGCTGGTCACCGCCGGCGCCGACCTCCAGGACACGGCCCGCGCGCTGGTGGCGGGCGAGGACGCCGGGCGGGTCGAGCTGTACGCCCACCCTGAGTCGAAGCTGCTGCTGGGCGCCGCCGCGGTCGGGCCGAACGCGCCCGACTGGATGGGCGAGGTCACGGTGGCCATCCGGGCCGGGGTGCCGCTGCCGGTGCTGGCCGACACCGTGCACGCCTTCCCGACCTACAGCGAGGCCCTGGAGCCGGTGCTGCGGGAGCTGGCCGGTAAGCTCACCACCCATCCAGGGGACAATGGTCCCAGCCGCGAAGGTTCGGGGTCCGCCGACCCGGCCCGCGCGGGTGCGGTCCCGGCCGCTGGCCCGGCTGAGCCAGCCGGGCCTGCTGGGCCCGCCGGCGACCGCCGCGAGATGGCCGGTGGCGGCCCGGCGGGTGACGGCTTGACCGGCGACAACGGGACGCGGCGCCCGGCGGTGGCCGAGCCGCTTGGTCCCGAGCCAACCAGTGCGGCCAGCACCGACGCGAGGAGTGCCGCGAGTTGAGCGAGATGGACATCGAAAAGCCTGCCGAAGACGCCTACGAGCAGGACCGTGACCTGGTCGAAACCGACGAGGACGCCCGGCCCCCGCGCGACGAGCTTCCGTTCGACGCCAACGAGGCGGACGCGGTGGAGCAGGAGATCACCGTCGGCGACGACGATGACGACTACCGCTGAACCATCGGCGGTAACGGCTCGCGGGGGCTCCGCGGGCTGGGAATGTGGCTGGCCTGGCTGCTTGGACTTACGATGGCCGGAACGCGGATAACTGTCCGCCGTCTGCCCTATATGTTCGGAGACACTGGTGACAGCACCGTCCGACGCACGACCGCGAGGCGCGCGGCTGCCCCGGCAAGCCCGCCGGCGTCAGCTGCTCGGGGCAGCTCAGGAGGTTTTCGTCTCCCAGGGCTACCACGCGGCCGCGATGGACGAGATCGCGGAGCGGGCCGGGATCAGCAAGCCCGTGCTGTACCAGCACTTCCCGAGCAAGCTGGAGCTTTACCTGGCCCTGCTGGACGAAAGCGTGGACGCGCTCATCGACACCGTGCGCAAGGCGCTCAACTCCACCAACGACAACAAGGAGCGGGTGGGGGCGACGTTCGGCGCGTACTTCGGCTTCGTGGCCAACCAGGGCGGCGCCTACCGGCTGGTGTTCGAGTCCGACCTCAGCAACGAGCCCCTGGTGCGGGAACGGCTGGACCGCTCGGTGCAGGAATGCGCGGAGATGATCAGCGAGGTTATCAAGGAAGACACCAGCATCCCGGAGGAAGCCGCACAGCTGCTCGGGGTCGGCCTGGTGGGCACGGCACAGGTCAGCGCCCGGTACTGGCTGCGCACCGGGCGGCGGATGCCACAGGAGGAAGCCGAGCAGCTGATGGCCCGGCTCACCTGGCGGGGCATCAGCGGCTGGCCGCTCAGTAGCTGACCGACTCATCTAGGAGCACAGTGGAAGTCAGGATCGGAGTCCAGTCCGCCCCGCGTGAGCTGGCCGTGGAGACCAGGGCCTCGGCCGAGGAGGTCGAGCGCGACCTGGCCGACTCGGTGGCCAACGGCGGGCTGTTCACCCTGTCCGTGGAAAAGGGCGGCAAGGTGCTGGTGCCGGCGGACAAGATCGCCTACCTGGAGTTCATCGGCGCCGAGGGGCGTCCGATAGGTTTCGGCGCCTGAGGGCCGGGCCGGTTTCGGTCCTATTACCACACTTGTCAGGGCGTTGCGAGCTGGCCGGGAAGCTCCCTGCTACACTTTGTGTTATCCGTGATAAGGATGCAGCGATCGCAGCGCGCCCAGCCGGGCGCTGGCGGCGATCGCCGGATCAGCGGGCGTTTTCGGCTGTTTCAGCATCAGCGAGACGGCGTGACCAGCGCGCACGGAGGCGCGCGGCCACCTCGGCGTCGGCGGCCTGGCCGGCGATATCGCTGGCATTGTGGCTTTGTACGGCCAGGGGACGCCCCCAAGATACGGACCAGCGCCGGGTAGGTCCTGACCACACGGCGACATGACGACGGACCCTCCATCCGCCGGCCCGAGGGGGACGGCAGACAGAGGGGATCGATGGAGGATGAACCCCCTGACAAGCGAAATATTGGCCGGGCAGCGGGCGGCGGAGGATTCCGACGCTCCCAGTGACGCTCCCGGCGGCCCCAGCGCTCTGGACGCGGTGGCCGAGCAGACCATCACCACTACTGACGACCGTACGGACGACGCGCACGCGGTCCCGTTCCGCGACCTCGGCGTCTCCGACGCGATCTGCCTGGCCCTCGAGGCCGAAGGCATCTTCAAGACCTTCCCCATCCAGGCGCTGGCGCTGCCGATCGCGCTGGGTGGCTACGACATCATCGGCCAGGCGCGTACCGGCACCGGCAAGACGCTGGGCTTCGGCATCCCGCTGCTGCAGCGGCTGCAGGGCGGCGCACCGGCCGAGCCCAAGTCACCGCTGGCGCTGGTCGTGGCGCCAACCCGCGAGCTGGCCATCCAGATCGCCGATGACCTGCGGATGGCCGGGTCCGGCCTGGGCACCCGGGTCCTGACCCTGTACGGCGGGCGCGCTTACGAGCCGCAGATCGAGGCCCTGCGGGCCGGCGTCGACGTGGTGGTCAGCACCCCGGGGCGGCTGCTGGACCTGGTGGGCCAGCGGCACCTGGTGCTGAGCCAGGTGCAGACGCTGGTGCTGGACGAGGCGGACAAGATGCTCGACCTGGGCTTCCTGCCCGACGTCGAGCGGATCCTGCAGCTCACCCCGGACAGCCGCCAGACCATGATGTTCTCGGCCACGATGCCGGGTGAAGTGGTCACGCTGGCGCGGCGGCACCTGCAGCGGCCGACCCACGTGCGGGCCGAGACCATCGACGCGCCCGCCGCGGTGCCGACCACCCGGCAGTACGTGTACCGCGCCCACCACATGGACAAGATCGAGGTGCTGGCGCGGGTCCTGCAGGCCGAAGGCCGGGGCCTGACGATGGTGTTCACCCAGACCAAGCGGGCGGCCGACCAGGTCGCCGGGGCGCTGGCCACCCGCGGCTTCGCGGTGGCGGCGGTCCACGGTGACCTCGGTCAGGGTCAGCGCGAGCAGGCGCTGCGGGCGTTCCGCAGCGGCAAGGTCGACGTGCTGGTGGCCACCGACGTGGCCGCCCGCGGCCTGGACGTGGACGACGTCACGCACGTGGTCAACTTCGAGTGCCCCGAGGACGAGAAGGCCTACCTGCACCGCATCGGCCGGACCGGCCGCGCGGGCAAGGACGGGGCCGCGGTGACGTTCGTGGACTGGCGCGACATGCAGCGCTGGAAGCTGATCGACAGCGCCCTGAGCCTCGGCCAGGCCGAGCCGGTCGAGACCTACTCCACGTCCGACCACCTGTACACCGACCTGGGTATCGCCCGCGGCGTGACCGGCACGTTGCCCAGGGCGCTGCGCAGCCGGGCCGGGCTGGACGCCGAGGCGGTCGAGGACATCGGCGAGACCGGCGGCGGCCGGGCCCCGCACGGCCGGGGTGGCCGCGACAGTGGCCGCGACGGTGGCCGCGGACGCAGCCGGTCCCGGCGCGGACGTGATTCGGCGGACGGCCACCAGGCTGGGTCCGGCGAGCACGGCAGCGACGACGCTCCGCGGGAGCGCAGCAACCGGACGCGGCGGCGTACCCGCAGCGGGCAGGACGTGCGGGCCGAGGGCTCGGCCGACGGATCGGCGAGCGCTTCGACGGCGACGGCACCGTCGGCGACGGTATCGTCCGCGGAGGGCGCCGAGGGCGTCAAAACGGGCACCGGGCGCACGCGGAGCCGGCGACGCCGTTCGCGCGGCGGGCAGCCGGCGGCTGCGCACGACGGGCAGCCGGCCGTTTCGCGCGACGGGCAGTCAGCGGCTGCGCGCGACGGACAGGCGGCGGTCTCCCACGACGGCGGGCAGCCGGCCGTTTCGCACGACGCCCAGTCGTCGGCTGCGTCCTGAGACGGTCGCCACTCGCGGGTCCATGACCCGCAGGCTGGCCAGTAGGTCATTTCCGCCACACCGGCGGACCTGTCCGGCTGGCCAGCCGATGCACGCCCGTAATCCGGCCGTCATCAACACGTGATTCAATGACATCAGTGACGTTCCACCCAACGTCGTACAAGCATGGGCACATCTCAGCTCAGCTCGATAAGGGTTCCCACGGTGAGCACACCCACGTCCCTCAGCCTGCCTGACAACGTCCGGCGATCGGTCATCGAAACCCGCCGCGGAAGTTTCGCGGCCCTCGAGGCCATGCCCGGCACCGGTGTCTGCGAGCGGCAGCCCGCGGTCCTCGTCCCCGGCTTCACCGGGAGCAAAGAGGACTTCCTGGCCATCTTGCACCAGCTCGGTGCGGCCGGCCGCCGGGTGCTCGCCATCGACCAGCGCGGGCAGTATCAGACGTCCGGCCCGGACGACCCGGCCGCTTACGCCATCCGCGAGCTCGGGGCCGACGTGGCCGCGGTCGTCGACGCCGTGGCCGCCCGGGTGACCGGCGCGGCCGCTGGTCATGACGGCTCTGCGGGCGGGGCTGACGGCGCCGAGCCCGGGCGGGTGCACCTGGTCGGGCACTCGTTCGGCGGTCTGGTGGTTCGCGAGGCCCTGCTGGGCGGGGCCCGCCAGGTCGGCTCGGTCACGTTCATGAGCTCCGGCCCGGCCAACCTCACCGGCCCGGCCGCCGCCGAGCTGACCAGCCTGCTCGGCTACCTGGACGGCAGCAGTCCCGAGGTCATGCGGCACACCATCGAGCAGGTCTGGGACACCGCGCTCGGTCCGCAGGCCCAGGCGTCCGGGGTCAAGCCCGACATCGTGGCCTTCCTGCGCGAGCGGATGCTCGGCAACTCTCCGGTCGGCCTCCAGGTCATGGCCCAGTACCTGTTGCGCGCACCCGACCGCACCACCGAGCTCGCCGGTCACCTGCACGCCCCGGTCCTGGTCCTGTACGGCGAACTGGACGACAAGTGGGCGCCCGTGGCCCAGGAGGAGATGGCCTCCCGGCTGGGCGCGGAGCGCGTCTGCATCCCGGCGGCCGCCCACTCCCCCGCCGTCGACGCTCCCGAGACCACCGCCAGCGCGCTCAACAGCTTCTGGCACACCGCCGAAGGCGGCCCTGACCAGGCCCGTCAGCGCGCCGGCCAGGAGGCTTACCGGGGCTAGCGGGGCTGGCGGCGGTCAGCGGGGCTGGCGGCGGTCAGCGGGGCCGGCCGCGTTTGGTGGGGCCGGCCGCGTTTGGCGGCTCCGCGGGGTCAGGAGTCTTCGTCGGCCAGGCCGTCCCAGGACTTGCGGGTGGACGAGGCCGCCTGGCCCTCGGGGCAGTGGCGGCGGAAGTCGCACCAGCTGCAGCCCGGCCCGGGACGGGGCGCGAACACCTCCTCGGCGCGCTCTGCGGTCAGCCCGGCCCGGTACGCCTCGTCGGCGTCGGCGCACTCGGCGGCGATGGCCTCGGCCCGGCGGACGTGCCGGGCCAGCGTGTCGTCGGTGTGTTCCCAGGCCAGCACGGAGCCGGACGGCAGGTGGTGCAGCTCGACCCGGTGGCACGGCCGGCGGAGTGACCGGGCGGCGGCCACCGCGTAGACCGCGAGCGCCAGCGAGCTGCGGGCGTCGTCGGTGGTGAGCAGGTGCCGGCCGGTCTTGTAGTCCACGACGACCAGCTCAGTCCCGTCGGCCGGGCCATCGGCCGGGCCGTCCTCCGGGACCGGGCGCTCATCCAGGCGGTCGATGCGGCCGGACACCGCGATCCGGTCGGTGCGGGTGGCCACCGTGCGCTCCACCCCGACCGGCTCGTCGGCGGGGTCGAGGGTCGCGACGTACCCCTCGACCAGGGCCCGGGCGCGTACCCGCTGGCGGGCGGACTGAGCCGGGTCCTCGAATCCCTGGTCGATCCAGCCCTGGTCGAGCAGGTCACCGGCCACGGACCGGGTCCGGCGCTCCAGCGGCAGCCGCCACCAGGCGGCCAGCGCGTTGTGCACGCTGGCGCCCACGCTGTTGTGCGCCCACGGTGCGCCCTTGGGCAGCGGCGGGCGGTCCAGGTAGGACATCCGGTACCGGCGCGGGCAGTCCATCCAGGTGGTCAGCCGGGTCGGCGTGCACGAGTACAGCTTCTGCGGCATCCCGCCGAAGCTGAGCTGCTCCATCGTGTTGCTGGTCACCCTGGTCTCCGTTACCTTTTCCGTCTTTTCGGAAGCTATCAGCTGGGACCGACAGTTCGGTGACGGTCTGACTACCGGCTGAGAACCACCAGGTCAGGCCTGCTTGGCGAAGGCGAGCGCCGCAGTCGCGATGAGCTGGACGGAGATCGCGGCCAGCAGGAGGCCGCTGATGCGGGTGAGCAGCTCGACGCCGTTGTCGGTGAGGACCCGCTGGATCACGGTCGAGAACCGCATGGCCAGCCAGACCACGACGAACACGGCGATGATGGCCAGGCCGAGCGAGACGACGTCGGTGAAGTGGTGGACCCGCTGCACGTAGAGCATGGTGGCGACGATCGCGCCCGGCCCAGCCAGCAGCGGGGTGCCCAGCGGCACGAACGCCACGTTGGTGCGGGCCCGCTGCTCCGAGGTCGGCTCGTCGGATTTGCCGGTCAGCAGCTCGAGCGCGACCAGCAGCAGGAGCAGGCCGCCGGCGCCTTCGAGGGCGGGCAGGCCGACGCCCAGGTAGCTCAGGATCGTCTGCCCGAACAGGGCGAAGGCGACGATCACGCCGAACGCCACCGCCGCCGCCTGCCAGGCCAGCCTGTGCCGGGTCCGGGCCGACCGGCCCCGGGTCAGGCCCAGAAACAGCGGCACCGTCCCGGCCGGGTCGATGATCACCAGCAGGGTGACGAAGACTTCGGTGAAGAACTTCACGGCTGGCACGATATCGGCCCGCTTGCTCAGCCAGATAGATGCGGGCGTGTGCCGCAGGGCGTGCGTTGCCCTGTCATTGCGACCGGCCGGGGCGACGTCGGGGCGTGCGGCGTGGCAGGCGGGGCCGCCAGCCGGGCACCTGGTCGCGGTAGTCCTCAAATTGCTGGCCGAAGCGGCGGGCTAGAGCTGGGTCCTCGATCCAGTGAACGAGGAAGAAGGTAATGGCCAGGAACGCGGCCGCGTAGACGAGCAGCACCGGCCTGCTGAGCAGCAGGGCCTGCCCGGTGATGGCCACCACCGAGGCCACGTAGAGGGGGTTGCGCACGTACCGGTAGGGACCGGCGACGGTCAGGCGCTGGGAATTGGGCTCGCCCGGGATCGGCACTCCGGCACCCTCGGCCGCGAACTGCGTAAACGCCCAGGCCACGACGATGCCACCCACCGCGATCAAGACCACGCCAATGACTCGTATCACCACCGGCCAGGGCGGAGTTCCCGGCTGCCAGCGGGTGAACGCGTACGGCAGCAGCACGACCCCTCCTGCCTGAACGATCAGGGCGAAGACGGCGGTGCCGATGGCGGCAGCCCAGCGTGGCATTGTGACGAGAGCACTGGTGGCCTCGGCGTCCGCCGGGGGGACCGGGGCCGAAGCCGCGGCGCGGGCCTGCTGTTCCACCAGACGGTCATAGGCCAGTTGCGCCTCCGGAGGCAGGCCGCTCCTGGCGGTCCCCCAGCGCAGCGCGTACGCGGCTTCCTGCTCGGGCGTCATCTTCGCCATCGGCTGCGCGGCTTCCTCAGCCGCCGACCTTGGTGGCGTCGGCCAGGATGGCGACGACCGCGGCCACCGCCTGCTCGGCATCGGGGCCGGTGGCCGCGGCGGTGACGTTCTGCCCGCTGGTGGCGCCCAGGCCCATCACCGCCAGCACGCTCTTGGCGTTGGCGGTGCGCTCCCCCACCGTCAGCGACACGTCGGCGGCGAACTTGGCCGCCGCCACCGCCAGCTGCCCGGCCGGGCGGGCGTGCAGGTCCCCGTCCAGCGTGACGATCTGCTCACAGCTTGCGGGCATTCCAAGCCTCCTCCGCCGCGCCGCGCACGGTCTCGATGTCGGCGCCGGCCGCCGCCATCACGGTCGCCGCCACCACACCCTCGACGAACGGCGCGTCGGCCAGCACCACCTGGCCGGGCAGGTCGTCGGGATCGGCGAGCAGGGCCCGGACCGTCAGCACGGCGCTGCCGAGGTCGGGGATGATCAGCACGCCGGCCCCGTGGTCGGCCCGCTTGACCGCGTGGGCGACCTTGGCCTCACTGGTGCCGAGGCCGCCGTCATCGGTGCCGCCGGCCGGGATCACGGCGACGCCGTCGGGTCCCCCGGCCACCTGGCTGGCCAGATCGGCGGCGCCTTCAGCCAGCGCGGAACTGTGCGAGACGAGAACGATCCCTACTGTGGCGTCGGGGTTCATGACCTATCCTGAATGGTGTTCGACATCGCCGAAAGGTTTACATGATTCAGTCGGTGGACCGGGCCGCGCGGATCCTGGCCGTTCTCGGCGCTGGCCCGCCCCGCCTGGGGGTAACCGAGATCGCCGCGCGCCTCGGGCTGGCCAAGCCGACCGTGCACGGTCTGCTGCGGACGCTCGAGCAGCACGATCTGGTCGCCCAGGATCCGGACACCGGCAAATACAGCCTCGGCCCGGGGGTGGTGTCGCTGGGCAACAGCTTCCTGGGTGGCTCGGAGCTGCGGGCGCGGTCGCTGCGCTGGGCGGAGGCGCTGGCCCAGCGGGCCGGGGAGGCGGTGTGGGTGGCCACCCTGTCCGGGGCCCGGGTGATCGTCTTGCACCACGTGTTCCGCCCGGACGACACCGTGCAGATCCTCGAAGTCGGCGCGACGATCCCCTGGCACGCCTGTGCGCTGGGTCATGCGATCATGGCCCACCGGCCGGCCCCCGAACAGGGCCGGGCGCTGGCGGCCGAGCTGACCCCGCTGACCGGGCGGACCAAGACGACCAGGGCAGCCCTCAACCGGGCGCTGACCCAGGTGCGCAAGCACGGCTACGCGATCGAGGACCAGGAAGCCACCGTCGGCGACGCCGGGATCGCCGCGCCGATCTTCGGGCGCGACGCGGTCGTGGCCGGTTCGGTCGGCCTGGTCGGTGCGGCCGACCGGCTGCTCACCCCCGCCAGCCGTCCTGGCCTGATCCGGGCGGTGCAGGAGGCGGCCCGGGCCATCTCCCGCGACCTGGGGGCGGGCCGCGGTGACTCGACGGGGCCGGGCGCCAGCGGCCCGATGCTGTCCGCGCTGAGCTGACTGAGCTGGCTGGGCTGGCCTCACGCGGGCCTCACCGGCGCCGCGCTGAGGACGGCGGCGGCCTGGTCGGCGGCGCGGGCCGTGTCGGCCGCCGCGACCCAGGCCGCGACCTGCGGCAGCCGGGCCGCCCCGACGCTGAACGTCCTGATCCCGACGCCCAGCAGCAGCGGCAGCACCTCGGGGTCGGCGGCCGCGTCCCCGCACACCGACACCGGGATCCCGCCGTCGGCGGCCGCCGTCGCCACCGTCCGCAAAAGGGTCAGCACCCGGGGGTCGGCGGCCAGCCCGGGGCGCATCCGCGGGTCGGCCCGGTCGATGCCGAGCACCTCGCTGGTCAGGTCGTTGGTGCCGATCGAGAAGAAGCCCGCCGTCCCGGTGAACTCGGCCGCCCCGGCCGCGGTCGACTCGACCTCGACCATCATGCCCAGGAGAGGGTACTGGGCGCCGGCGGCGCCGTCGGCGGCGGCCTTCAGGGCCTCCTCGACCTGGGTCAGCTCGGCCACGGTGGTCACCATCGGGACCATGATCCGCAGGTCGGTGTCCCGGCCGGCGGCCAGGATCGCGCGGAGCTGGGCGCGCAGCGCCTCGGGCGCGTTGAGCAGCGCGGTCAGCCCGTTCGCAGGCTGGCCGTTCGCGGGCTGGCCGTTCGCGCGTTGGCCGGGTGCGGCCTGATCGGGTGAGGGCTGCGTCCCGGCCAGGAACGGCGGGACCTTGTCGCCGGAGAAGTCGAGCAGCCGGACCACGGCCGGACGGCCGGCCAGCAGTGCCAGCGGCGGGGCCAGGGCGGCCTCGTGTTCGGCCTGGGTGGGCCAGGCGGTGGCGCCGACGAACGGGATCTCGGTGCGGAGCAGGCCCACGCCGGCCGCGCCCGCGGCCAGGCCCATCCGGACCTCGCGGGCCGAGGCGGCGTTGACCAGCAGCGTGACCGGCTGGCCGTCGGCGGTGCGATGGACGGGAGTGCCGGGCGTGCCGCTTGTGGCTGGTGGTCCGGCCGGGGCTTTGGGGGTGATCGGGTCTTTCGGGGCGGCCGAGGTTGCCGGGGTGGTGCTGGCTGGTGTGATGCCTGGGGGGAGCTCGGCTGGGGCTGGGTCGATGACGAGACGGCCTTCGCCGGTGGCGTCTATAAAGGCCGGGTGACCGGCGGGGGCGTCGAGGATGGCGGGGTCGGCGCCGGCCAGCATGGGGAGGCCCAGGCCGCGGGCGATGATGGCGGCGTGGGAGCTGGCGCCGCCGGAGACCGAGACCACGCCGGCCAGCCCGGCGTCGGCCAGCCGGATGAGGTCGGCCGGGTCGGCTTCGCGGCCGATCAGGATGAACTCCCCGTCCGGCGGCGGCGCGGTCGCGGCCGCGGTCAGCTGGGCCACCACCGCCTGGCCGACCTGGCGGACGTCGTCGGCCCGGGCGGCCAGGTCCTCGCTGGGCAGCGCGGCCAGGATCGCGGCCTGGGCGTCGGCGGTGCCGACTACCGCGGCCACGGCTTCGGCGCCGCCTTCGACCGCCTCCACCGCGCCGTCGACCAGGGCCGGGTCGCCGGCCATGAGGCCGCCGATCTCGACGATGGCGGCCTGGTCGGCCCGGTCGTCGGCACGGAGCCGTTCGGCCAGCGCGAACCGTTCGGCCGCGACGGCCGCGAACGCCGCCCGGACGTCGGCTGCGGTGGCCGGACCGCCGCCCGCCGGGCCAGCCGTGACCGCCGGGGTGGCGCCGCTCAGGTAGATCTGGCCGGTAGCTACTCCTTCGGAGACCACGCGCCCCCGGAACGTCTGGCTGGGCTGGCTGGGGCTCACGGGCTGGCCAGGACGGCGTCCCGCAGCGCGCCGAGAATCAGCACGGACGACGCGGCACCGGGGTCTTCGTGGCCGACGCTGCGGGGGCCGAGGTAGCTGGCCCGGCCCTTGAGCGCCTGCATGGAGACGGTCGCCTCGGCCCCGGCCTGGGCGGTCGTGACCAGCGCGGCCAGCGCGTCGGCGGCGGACTGGCCCTCCGCCACCGCCTTGCTGAACGCGCTGGTGGCCGGGGCCAGGACGTCGACCATGGTCTTGTCGCCCTCCTTGGCCGCGCCGAGCTGCTGGATCCCGGCCAGCGCCGCCTCCAGCGCGGCCGCCAAGCCGGCCAGGTCGACGTCGGAAGCGTCGCCCAGCGACTTGCCGGCCCGCCGGAAGGCGGTGCCGTAGAGCGGGCCGGACGCCCCGCCGACCTTGGAGATCAGCGTGCGCCCGGTCAGCGTGAGGACGGCGCCGGGGGTGGCCGGCGGGTCCGCTTCCAGCGCGGCGACCACGGCGGTGAACCCCCGGTCCAGGTTGGTGCCGTGGTCCGCGTCGCCGATGGCCGCGTCCAGCTGGGTCAGGTGGTCGCGCTGGTCCCGGATCACGGCCGCGATGTCCGTGATCCAGGCGCGGAAGACGTCAGCATCCATGGTTTCTCCTCCGGGCGGCGCTGGTGGCAGTGCTAACCCTCAGCGTCCCCAGCGAAGCCCGGGTGTGTCCACCGGTGCGTCCCACAACCGGGTCAGGGTGTCGGTGAGCTGGGTGACCGTCACCGAGAAGCCCTGCATGTCCAGGCTGGTGATGTAGTTGCCGACCAGGTTCCGGGCGACCCGGGCGCCGTGGCCCTCGATGTAGCGCTGGACCTCGGCAAACATCAGGTAGAGCTCCATCAGCGGGGTGCCGCCCATGCCGTTGACCATGACCAGCAGGTCGCCGGACAACGGCATGTCGTCGCCGATGGCGTCCAGGACCGTGCCCGCCAGGTTGTGCGCGGTGGTGATCGTGGTCCGTTCGCGGCCGGGCTCGCCGTGGATGCCGATGCCCAGCTCGATCTCGGATTCGGCCAGCTCGAAGCTCGGCTTGCCCACGGACGGGAGCGTGCACGAGGTCAGCGCGACGCCGAACGAGCGGGAGCGCTCGTTGACCTCACGGGCGATCGCGGCCACGTCGGCCAGCGGCGCGCCCTCCTCGGCGAGCGCGCCCGCGATCTTCTCCACGAACACGGTGGCGCCGACCCCGCGCCGTCCGGCCGTGTACAGCGAGTCCTGCACGGCCACGTCGTCATTGACCACGACCGAGACGACCTCGATGCCGTCGTCGTCGGCGAGCTCGGCGGCCAGCTGGAAGTTGAGGATGTCGCCGGTGTAGTTCTTCACGATGTGCAGGACGCCGGCGCCGCCGTTCACCGCCTGGGTGGCGGCCAGCATCTGGTCGGGCACCGGTGAGGTGAACACCTCCCCCGCGCAGGCCGCGTCGAGCATGCCGTAGCCGACGAAGCCGCCGTGCAGCGGCTCGTGCCCGGACCCGCCGCCGGAGACCAGCCCGACCTTGCCCGGCCGCGGGGCGTCGCCGCGGATCACTACCTTGTTGTCGGCGTCCAGACGCAGAGACGGGTGCGCCGCGGCCAGGCCGGCCAACGCATCGGTGACCACATCGTCGGGTGCGTTGATGAGCTTCTTCATACCGTGCCCTCCAGCTTGGGCCTTCCATCGGGCCAGCCCCGAAGCCTGTTCGATATTGTCGAACGCGGTTCTGATCGCAACCTATGGCGGCTGGCTGCGCCCGTCAAGGGGGAGGTGGGGGGCGTGAGGGGCCGGCGCGGAGGGCGTGGAGCGCGGGCCGGGGCGCGGGGGCGCGGGGCGAGGCCGGCGCGAGCGGGGTTTGGGGAGGCCGGGCGGGCTGAGCTGAGCGTTGGGCGCCCGGCTGCGCTCAGCGCCAGGGGCGGGCGGAGCGGGCGGCCCAGTAGTCCGCCGGGGGCTCGGCCAGGTCGAGGTCTGGGAGCGAGCTGACCGTCAAGGCGGTCAGGTTGGAGTCGAGCTGGCCGGTGGTGACGGCGCCGGACAGGACCACCGTGGCCCAGGGGTTGGCGAGGGCAGCGGCCAGGGCTACGGCGTCCTCGGTGGTGCCCTGGGCGGCGGCCAGCTCGGAGAGGGCGGGCGGGGCGGAGCCGCCGGGGGCCAGGCGGCCGTTGGCGACCGCCTCCTTGATCAGGATGGACCAGCCCGCGGCGGCGGCCTCGGCGGCGGCCGGGCCGACCGAGGGCTCCAGCAGGTTCCAGGTGACCTGGGCGGCACCGAACAGGGGGACGCCGTCCACGGTCAGCGACAGCGCCCGGCGGATGGTGTCGGCCTGGGCCGGCCCGCTGGTGGTGAGGCCGACCAGCACTCCCTCGGCCCGCAGGCGGGCGAGCGCGGCCAGCAGGGCCGGGTCGTCGAACAGGCCGGAATCGAGGGTGGCCGAATGGACCTGGTAGAGGGCGATGCGGTCACCGAGCAGGGCTCGGCTCTCGGCCAGCTGGGCGGTGAACATGGCCAGGGAGTGCTCCTTGACCTCGTGGGTGTCAGCGTCCAGCTGCCAGTCGCCGACGTAGCGGTAGCCCCACTTGGAGCCGACCACCACGTCGGGGTGGCCGCGCCCGGCCAGCCAGGCGCCCAGGAACTCCTCGGCCCGGCCGTAGGAGCGGGCGACGTCGACGTAGCGGACGCCGGCCGCGTAGGCGGCGTCGAGCACCACGAAGGACTGGGCGCGCATCCCGGCCACGCTGCGGTCGGGCAGGTTGCCGGGGCGGCCGGCGGTGATGTAGGCGGGCCGGCCGAGGGCGGCCAGCCCGAGCCCGATCCGGGAGACCACCGGGCCGCCCGGGCCCAGGGTCGTGGTCGGCATCGCCATCGTCACTCCTCAGGGTGGGCGCCGCCGTCGGGCCCCGCATCCGAACGGTAGCCGGGGTGGACGCCGGCGGTCAGGCCCTGAGTCTCGGCCAGCCGCGCCAGCAGGCCGTGCAGGACGGCCTGCTCCTGGTCGGTCAGCCCGGTCATCAGGTCGGCCTCGTGGGCCTGGCCGACCTGGCCCAGCTCGCGCAGGAAGCGGCCGCCGGCCTCGGTCAGGAACAGCGCGTGGTGGCGGCGGTCGTCCGGGTTGCGGCGGCGCTCGATCAGGCCGCGCTCCTGCAGGCCGTCGACCAGCAGGACCAGCCGGCTGGGCGGGGTGCCGAGCTGGCGGGCGAGGGCCTGCTGGCTCTGGCCGGGCTCCCAGGCGACCAGCCGCAGCAGGCCCGCCTGGGCCGGGGTCAGCGACAGCGCTGAGATCCGCTCGGCGAACCGGGCGGCGGCGTGCGCGCCCAGCTGGGCCAGCAGGAAGGCGCTGCCGGTGCGGCGGCCGGGCGGTCCGGCCGGCGGGGTCCGGGCGGCGGCGCCGGGCTCCGCACCGCGTTGAGACAGGCCCTCGGGGCCGAGCGGGGAGGAGCCTGCGGGGCCTCCGGCCTTGGTCACCATGCACCTCATCGTATCTGCTTGACAATCATGTACACCCTTTAATTATTATCCTATGTATATGATTATCAAACGGAACGACAGGAGAACGCCATGACCGACACCGAATCGCCCGTCACCCGGGCTCCGCGCCGCCCCCAGCAAGGCGGCCCGCCGCTCATCGCCGTCGGCCTGGCCTACGGCGTGCTGATGCTCACCGGCGTGATCTTGTCCATCAAGACCCCATCGCCGTCCGCGGGGGCGGCGGCGATGCTGGCCTACGAGCGCAGCCATCAGACGCTGCTCCAGGTGGCCGGGTTCTTCGGGTTCGGCGCGGCCGCCCCGCTGGCCATCTGGTCGGCCACCGTCTACCGGCGGCTGCGCACGCTGGGGGTGACCGCCCCGGGAGCGGTCATCGCGCTGTCCGGGGGCCTGCTGGCGGCGGCCTCGCTGGCGCTGACCGGGCTGATCGGCTGGGTCACCGCCCAGACCGCCCCGGTGGCCGATCCGGCGCTGGCCCGGGCCCTGGCCGACCTGGGGTTCGCGACCGGCGCGGCTGGGTTCGTGGTGCCGCTGGGGCTGCTGGTGGCCGGGGTCAGCGTGCCCGCGCTGCTGCTGGGGCTGACGCCGCGGCCGTGGGCGTGGTTCGGCCTGGCGGTCGCGGCGATCTCCGAGCTCTCATCGCTGGTGCTGCTGACCAGTTCGCTGGGTCCGACGCTGCCGATCGGCCGATTCGGCAGCCTGATCTGGCTGGTGGCGGTCAGCGTGCTGCTGCCGCATTCACGGCACGAGGTCCGCGGCCCGGCGGCGCGCCAACCTCGGCCGGTCGCGTCATGACCTGGGCCGGCGCCCAGCCGCCGGCCGAGCCGGGGACGCGGGTGACCGGGTGGCAACTGGTGACCGGGATCGGCTTGTCGCTCCTGCTGGCCGGGCTGCTGGGCGGGGGCACCGCCGGGGTGGCCCGGGCGGTGGCGCCGGACTGGGCGCGCACCGAGGGACTGACCGTGCTGATCGTGGCTGAGGTCTACCTGGCCGTGATCGTCGCTCTCACCATCGCGGTGGGCGGCCCGGCCGGGGTGCGTGACCGGCTGGCGCTGCGCCGCCCGCGTGCCCGCCAGGTCGGCTGGGGCGTCGCCGTCGTGGCGGTCGCGGTCGTGGCCGGGGTCGCGCTGTCGCTGGCGTTCAGCCCCCTCAGCGGCGGAGTGGTGGCGACGCTGCACGCCATCGTCCGGTCCGGCAGCGACGAAGCCCGGATGGCCACCGCCACGCCGCTGGTGTGGGCGCTGATCGTGATCCGGCTGCTGGCACTGGCCGGGACGGCCGAGGAACTGTTCTTCAGGGGCGCGCTGTACAGCTGGCTGCGGCGGCGGCTCTCGGTGCCGCTGACCATAGCCGCCACCACCGCGGCGTTCGCGCTCGAGCACGCCTACTATCCGGTGCTGCTGCCGGTGGTGCTCTGCTGCGGCGTGGCCCTCGGCTGGGCCCGGCACCGCACCCAGACGGTGGCGGTGACGATCGTGATGCACGTGCTCGTCGACCTGACGCTGTTCCTGGCCGCCGTGGCCTGGTCCGGATTAGCGGCGCCGGGAAAGCGGGAAAATTAAATTACTGGGCCGGCGGCGGTGAAATTTGGCTGGCCGGGCGGTCTGTATGAGTGACGGCGTGCGCCGTCCCCGTGCAGACCGCTGGGCAGCCAGCCGAGATGAGGCAGCGTGCAGACCGAGTACCGGCTGCTGGAGTGCGCCGTCCGGTACGCGTTGGCCGCCGCCGAGGGCGCGACCCCGCAGCTGCTGCCGGGGCCGACGCCGTGTGCGGGCTGGGACCTCGGCCTGCTGCTCGACCATCTCGGTGACTCGTTCGACGCGCTGACCGACGGCCTGCGGGTCCGTTCGGTCGGCGAGGGGCCGACCGGGGGCGCACCCGCCGGCGCGATGGATGGGCCAGTGGACAGCGCCGCGCTGGCCGAGCGGGCGCGGGCCATGTTGCGGGCGTGCGCCGAGGTCCGCGGCGGGCAGGAGCCGGTGGCGGTCGGCGACCAGCGGCTGACGACCAGCGTGGTCGCGATCACCGGGGCCATCGAGGTCGCGGTGCACGGCTGGGACGTGTCGGTCAGCTGCGGCCAGTGCACCCCGGTACCGTCCCGGCTGGCGACCGAGCTGCTGCCCTACGCGGCGCTGCTGGTGCCCCGGCACACCCGGCCGGGGCTGTTCGCCGACCCGGTCCCGGTCCCCCGGCGGAGCTGCGCCGGGGACCGGCTGGTGGCGTTCCTCGGCCGTCAGCCGCCCGGCAACCCGGGTGACCGGTCGCCGCGGATAACGCCGTCACGGCGGTCACCGGGCCGGTGACCGGGCGAGCAGGCGGGCGAAGGCCTCGGGCGGGGTGGGCTCGGACCCCAGCCGCTGGCCGCTGAAGGCGCCGTGGTCGTCGCTGCCGCCGGTGGGGACCAGGCCGAGCCCGGCCGCCAGCACCCGGAGCCGGCCGCGGACGGCGGGCGAGTGGTCGGGGTGCCAGACCTCGAGGCCGGTCAGGCCCGCGGCCGCCAGCGCGCCGATCGCGTCGTCGGGCACCTCGTAACCGGCCGAGCGGGCGTGCGCCAGCACGGTGACCCCGCCGGCCGCGCGGATCAGCTCGATCGCGGCGGCCGGGTCGAGCGCGTACTTGTCTTCCCAGGCCCGGCCGCCGTCGCCGATCCAGTCGGCGGTGAACGCCTCGCCCGGTTCGCCGATCGTGCCGGTGTCGGCCAGCGCGCGGGCGATGTGCGGGCGGCCGACCACGCCCTCGCCGGCGATCGCGGTCACCTGGTCCCAGGTCACCCCGGTGCCCAGCGCGGCCAGCTTGTCCACCATGACCCGGGCGCGGCGGATCCGGTCGTCGCGGAGGCTGGCCACCGCCCCGGCCAGCGGCGGGTAGGCCGGGTCGAACAGGTAGGCCAGCAGGTGCAGGCTGCGGCCGTCCCGCGTGCAGGACAGCTCCATGCCGGGGACCAGGGTCAGGCCGGGCGGCAGGGCGGCGCGGGCCTCGTCGACGCCGGCCACGGTGTCGTGGTCGGTCAGCGCGATCACGTCCAGGCCGCGGGCCCGGGCACGGGCCATCACCTCGGCCGGCGGGTCGGTCCCGTCCGAGGCGCTGCTGTGCGTGTGCAGGTCGATGAGCACCGGCCCATGCTACGCAGGCCGGTCGCAGAAGCACTGACGGGCGGCAGGCACGGTGCCTGCCGCCCGTCAGGTGGCCGGTGACTCTGACCCGTCACCGCGTAAACGCGGGGACTACTTGAGGACGCCCTGCTTGTAGGCCCACATCTGGTTGTCGAACACGGTGCCGTCGGAGTAGGTGTTCTCCGGCTGGACGTTCAGCACCGGGCGCGGCATGTCGGTCGGGTTGCCGGCCGGGTAGTTCAGCACCTCCGGGTTGGAGAAGCTGTTCGTCGAGGCGTTGATCAGCGGCGCGTACTTGTGGTTGGAGGTCTCGTTCTTCGCGTCCACCGCCCACACCGAGCTGGAGTACCGGCCACAGGTCTCCAGGCGCACCTTGTAGCCGGGCTGGGCGTTCACGCCTGGCCAGGTCGACAGGCAGAAGCCCGAGTTGCGGCCGTAGGGCGAGTACTCGATCTCGTAGGCGTCGTCCTTGCCGTAGGTCTTGGCGAAGGCGGAGCTGACCAGCCCCTTCTTGTAGAAGCTGTTGACCGACTTCTCACCGATGATGATGAAGTCGAGTGCCGGGTCGCTGTTCGAGCCCTGGAAGAGGATGCTCTCCTGGCCAGCGGCCGCCCGCTGCTGGTACACGTCGACGAAGTACTTGGTCCCGAACTTCTGGGTGTACAGGCTGATGCAGTTCGGACCGCAAGACGGGGTGGCCGCGCTGGCAGTGAGCGTGCCGGCCATACCAAGGCCGCCGCCGACCATCACGAGCGTAGCGGCGCTGGCTGCGAACTTAGCCTTGACTGACATTCGGGTTCCTCCCAATGGGACGAGGTCCGTGCCTGAGCACGGTGTTCAGGGGGACCACCCCCCAGTAGCTGGCAGCAATCTGTGTCTGAGTGACTCCGAAGAGTGCTGACATCTGCTCGTGAGTGGTCACTTATGAAGTTGGGCCGCGGCAAGGCCTGGGCCGGATCAGCGCCCCGTCCGGTGATTTGCGGTCACCGGGCCGGGCGTCTTGCTGATGCCCACCGGGACACCGGCCCCTCGGCCGGGCCTTCCCGGGGTGTCGCACTGACAAGACGCTGCAGAACGTAACCCGGTTGACACGCTCCGAACATTAATCGCTATCTGTAACCAGATCTTTATCATTATGTGGTCGTCGTCTCACTTTCTGTATCGAATGCAGAGCGTACCCCCGCCGACGACAACCGAACCGTGGCAGTTATGAGGGTCCTGTACTGCGAAAAGTCCGTTCAGGGGGACTATTACGGAAGCCTGCCGGTGCGCCCCGCCGACAAATCACTGCTCGTCACATTAAGTAACTAAAATCCGGGGTTTTCCCCTCGTACGGGTCGCCGCACGGGCGCCGCGGGAGGCTTTCGACCGCCCGGGGTGACACTGAGCGCACGCGGGGGAAGCATCGGTACGAGCCTTTTCCGGAAATAAAAAGGTCACAGGGAAGGACGTGCTCAGGTCATGACCACGCGCCGGATCCCCTGCGTCGGGGCCATCGTCAAGGATGCCGGCGGCCGCCTGCTGCTGGTGCAGCGTGGCCACGATCCTGAGGCCGGCCGCTGGTCAGTGCCGGGCGGCCGGGTCGAGCCCGGTGAGACCGACGCGCAGGCGATCGCGCGGGAGATGCTGGAGGAGACGGGGCTCGTGGTGACGGCCGGCCCGCTGGTGGGCGCGGTGGAACGGCCCGGCGGCGGTGACACCGTGCTTGACATCCGCGACTACGAGGTCACGGTGACCGGCGGGCGGCTGGCCGCGGGCGACGACGCTGCCGACGCCCGCTGGGTGGCGGTGGCCGACGTCACCGCGTTGCCGCTGACCACCGGGCTGGCGGAGACGCTGCGCGGGTGGGGTGTGCTGGGCTAGGACGACGGCCCGGACGGCTGGCGGGTGAGCCCGGCGGCGCGGCCCTTGAGCGCGACCCGGACGGCCATCTTGCGCATGGCCTCGTCGATCATCTCGTCGTTGAGCATGACCGCACCGCGCTGGTCCACGGTGGTCGCCTGGTCGTAGGCGTCGAGGATGAGCTCGGCCCGGTCGTAGTCGGCCTGGCGCGGGGTGAACGTCTCGTTCCCGGCGGTGATCTGGTCCGGGTGGAGCACCCACTTCCCGTCGAAGCCAAGGGCGGCCACGCTGGCCGCCGCCCGGCGGAAACCGTCGACGTCGCGGACCTTGACGTAGGGGCCGTCGATGGCCTGCAGGCCGTTGGCCCGGGCGGCGACCAGGATCCGCATCAGCGGGTAGTAGAACGCGTCGCCCCGGTAGCCCGGGTCGGCCTGGCCGACGGTCAGCGAAGGCATGCCGATGCCGGCCATGAAGTCGGCCGGCCCGAACACCAGCGCCTCCAGCCGGTCCGAGGCAGCGGCGATGGCGTCCACCTGGGCCAGGCCGCGGGGGTCCTCGATCTGCGCGTCGATGCCGATCGGGCCGTCCCGGCCGGTGGCCTGCTCGAGCTGGGTCAGCAGCAGGTCGAGCCAGACGATGTGGCCCGGGTCGGTGACCTTGGGCAGCACGATGGCGTCGAGCGCGTCGCCGGCCCCTTCGACCAGGCCGACCACATCCCGGTAGGCCCACGGGGTGGTGGCGTCGTTGACGCGGACGGCGCGGATCCCGGCCCGCCAGGAACCGCTGGTCAGGGCGGCCACCGCGTTGGCCCGGGCGGCGTCCTTGGCCGACGGCGCGACCGCGTCCTCGAGGTCGAGGAACACCTGGTCGGCGGGCAGGTCACGGGCCTTGGCGATGAAGCGCTCGCTGCTGGCCGGCACGGACAGGCAGGACCGGCGCGGGCGGTACGAAGCTGGCATAGCCGGAGCTTAGAGCGGCGGCCGCTGCGGGCCGGTGACTGGGCTGGTCAAACTCCGGGTGAGCGGCACGTGAACTTATCGCGGCAACGGCCCGCGCGACTCAAATGAGCACATTTGCCTGCATATTCTTTCCCTGCCTATGCGACGCCATCCCTCACGTCCCCGTGCCGCAACCGGTCGTGCCCGGCCCGCCGTCTCCCTCACGATCGGGGCGCTGGCTGGTCTTGCGCTGGCGGGCTGTGCCAGTGGAGCCGCCTCTTCAACGGCGCCGGCTGCGGCCCCGGCCGGCGCGATCAGCATCTCGACCGGAGCCTGCGGGGGAAGCTGGCACCTGGCCGCGCCCGGCTGGCACACGTTCCAGATCTACAACGCGGCCTCCGACGCGGCCGAGGTGGAGCTGATCAACCCCGCCACCGGCGCGGTGTACGACGACATCGAGAACCTCGGCGCGGGGACCACCGACCCGATGGCGGTCAATGTCGGATCCGGCTCGTACGCGTTCCGCTGCATGATCGAGGACACCGACTCGATCACCGGGCCGACCGAGAAGGTCCCCGGGCACACCCGCGGGGAAACGGCGATCCTGCCGGTCACCGACAACAACCTGCTCGCCTCGGCCGCCGAGTACCACCAGTACGTCACCGGCGGCCTGGTCACGCTGGTCAGCCAGGTGAACACGCTGAACGGTGCCATCCAGCGGGCCATCAAGGGTGGCAACCTGGCCGCCGCCCGGTCGGCCTGGCTGCCGGCCCACCTGACCTACGAGCGGCTCGGGGCCGCCTACGACTCGTTCGGCGACTTCGACGGGGAGATCGACGGGCGGGCCGACGGGCTGGCCGGCGGGGTCAACTCCCCCGGCTGGACCGGCTTCTACCGGCTGGAGTACGGCCTGTGGCACGGTCAGAGCGCGGCCACCCTGGCCAAGCCCTCCGCCCAGCTGCTGCACGACGTGAAGGCCCTGCAGGCGGCGTGGCCGAGCGACCAGGTCATCCTGCTGGACATGGGACTGCGCACCCACGAGATCCTCGAGAACGCGCTGCAGTTCCAGATCAGCGGCCACGACGACTACGGCAGCGGCACGACGCTGGCCACCACCGAGGCCAACATCACCGGCACCGAGGTGCTGCTGACCGAGCTGCACCCTCTGCTGGCCCCGCGGTACCCGGGCCTGCCCGCGGTCACCACCTGGCTGAACCGGCTGCAGAAGCTGATCGAGGCCACCCACACCGGCTCCGGCTGGACGGCGGTGAGCAAGCTGCCCGCCACGACCCGGCAGGCCATCGACGCCGCGGCCAGCCAGGCGCTGGTCGAGCTGGCCCCGATCGCCGACATCACCGAACCGCGGAGACAGTGAATGCCTGAGGGTCACGAGCAGTCTGAGGTTTCTGAGGCTGATGAGGCGGCTGGGGTGGCTAGGGCAGCGACTGGGGCGACTGGGGCGCGAGGGGGATCAGAGGACCAGGCGGCGGCCGCGCCCGGGCGGCGGTCGTTCCTGCGCGGGGCGTTCGGCGCCGGAGTCGGCGCCGGGGTGGCCGGCGTCGCGCTGGGCGGGGTGGGCGGTTACGCCCTCCGGGCGTCCCAGCCCACGCCGAAAGCCCAGCTGGCGGCCGACGCGGCCGAGGCCGGGCGGCTGCCCGCGGTGCCGTTCCACGGCCGCTACCAGGCCGGGATCCTGCCCGAACCGCAGCCCGCGACCACGGTCGTCTCGTTCAACGCGACCGCCGACGGGCGCGGCGAGCTGACCGACCTGATGCAGGCGCTGACGTCCCGGGCCCGATTCCTGACCGCGGGCGGGCCGCCGCCCCCGACCGGCATCCAGGCCCCGCCGTCGGACTCGGGCACGCTCGGCCCGACCGTGGTACCGGACGGGCTGACCGTGACCGTGGGGGTGGGCTCCACGCTGTTCGACGACCGGTACGGGCTGACCGCCCGCAAGCCCGGCCAGCTGACCCCGATGCGCACGTTCCCGGACGACGCCCTGGACGCGGCTCAGTGCGGCGGTGACCTGGTGGTGCAGCTCAGCGCCGGGCACAGCGACACCGTGCTGCACGCGCTGCGGGACATCACCCGGCACACCCGGGGCGCCATGCAGATCAACTGGCGGATGGACGGCTACACGAGCCCGGCCCGCCCGTCCGGCACCGTGCCGCGCAACCATTTCGGGTTCATGGACGGCATCTCCAACCCGCCCGTCACCGACGCCGCCACGATGAGCAAGCTGGTCTGGGTGGACGCCAGCACCAGTGGCGAGCCGTCGTGGGCGGCGGGCGGCAGCTACTTCGTGGTCCGGCTGATCCGGATGCTGACCGAGTTCTGGGACCGGGTCTCGATCGCCGAGCAGGAAGAGATCATCGGCCGCCGCCGCCCGTCCGGCTACCCGCTGGACGCCAACTCGATCCACGCGGCCCCCAACTTCGCCCTGGACCCCAACGGCGGGGCGATTCCGCTCACCGCGCACATGCGGCTGGCCAACCCGCGCACCCCGCAGACCGCGGGCAGCCGGATCCTGCGCCGGGCCTACAACTACGACCGGGGCATCGACGGCGTCGGCAACCTCGACATGGGGCTGCTGTTCACCTGCTTCCAGCAGGACGTCAAGCGCCAGTTCGAGGCGACCCAGACCCGGCTGATCGGCGAGCCGATGGTCGACTACGTCACCCCGTTCGGCGGTGGCTACTTCTACGTACTGCCCGGCGTGGCGGACGAAAGCGACTACCTCGGTCGCTCGTTGCTGGCCTGAAACAGCCTGACGTGCGTTTCTGTCAATTTTTGTCGGCCCGTTCGCCTCCTGGTCACCTTTGCTTCGCTGTCACATCATCTGGTTCCGAGAGATTTTGTCCCGTTGCGGACGAGGGCGGGCCTGCGCCCCATCTGCGCGTCAAAGTCTGCTGACTCAGGGAGAAGAGGGACACATGGGCGACAGCCCAGTGAACGAACCGGCCGGGAGCCGGCGGCGGCGGATGCGATTCCGCCCCATCCTGACCGTGGCGACCGCGGCCGTGCTGGGCGCCGGGGCGGCGGTCGGCGCGACCGTGGCCAGCGCCAGCACCGGGCACGCGGACGCGGCCCCGACCCCGGCCAAGGCCTCGGCCAGCGCGTACCGGGTGGTCGCGCCGACGAACAGCCCGATCAAGCACGTGGTGGTGCTGTTCGACGAGAACGAGTCGTTCGACCACTACTTCGGCACGTACCCGTACGCCACCAACACGGACGGCACCACGTTCACGGCGAAGAAGAACACGCCGAAGGTCAACGGGCTGTACACCAAGATCACCAAGAGCGGCCCGACCGGCCCGCTGCTGACCAGCAACGCGAACAGCTACAACCCGAAGCGGCTGACCCACTCGCAGGCGCTGACCTGCGACCAGAACCACGGGTACACGCCCGAGCAGGAAGCGTTCGACGGCGGCAAGATGGACAAGTTCGTCCAGGACACCGAGACCGACACCTGCACGGGTGAGTTCGGCGAGCCTGGCCTGGTCATGGACTACTACGACGGCAACACGGGCACCGCGCTGTGGAACTACGCGCAGAACTACGCGATGAGCGACAACAACTACGACAGCCAGTTCGGGCCGTCGACCCCGGGTGCGCTCAACGTCATCTCCGGCAACACCGGCGGCGGCTACGCGGTCAACCCGACCACCGGCGCCAAGACCACCGACGCGGGCACCGTCAGCGCGCTGAACAGCCAGGGCACGGGCAGCATCTTCGGCGACCTGGACCCGGCCTACGACGACTGCTCGGACAGCAGCCACACCTCCACCAGCCCGGTGGGCGTGGAGACCGGCCAGAACATCGGTGACCTGCTGAACGCCAAGCACGTGACATGGGGCTGGTTCCAGGGCGGGTTCGCGCCGACCAGCACCAACAGCGCCGGTTACGCGGTCTGCGGGGCCGAGCACGAGAACGTCGGCGGCGCCGAGGTGGCGGACTACTCCCCGCACCACAACCCGTTCCAGTACTACAAGTCGACGGCCAACCCCAAGCACCTGCCGCCGTCGTCGGAGGCCATGATCGGCAAGACCGACCAGGCCAACCACCAGTACGACCTGTCGGACTTCGCCACCACGCTGAAGGACGGCAACATGCCGGCCGTCAGCTACCTCAAGGCCGGCGAGTACCAGGATGCCCACCCCGGCTACTCCGACCCGCTGGACGAGCAGAACTTCATCGTCAACACGGTGAACGAGATCGAGCAGTCCAAGTTCTGGAAGTCCACCGCGATCGTCATCACCTACGACGACTCCGATGGCTGGTACGACCACCAGAACTCGCCGCGGGTCAACGGCTCCAACGACAGCGCGGCCGACCGGGCCGTCTGCACGTCCACGCCGATCAAGCTGGGCTCCCAGGACGACCGCTGCGGTTACGGCCCGCGCCTGCCGCTGGTCGTCATCTCCCCCTACACCCGGACGAACTACGTCAGCCACAACCTGACCGACCAGTCCTCGGTGGTCAGCTTCATCGAGAACAACTGGCTGCACGGCAAGCGGATCGGCGGCGGGTCATACGACGCGATCGCCGGCAGCCTGACCGGGCACGGCGGCCTGCTGGACTTCAGCACCAAGCCGCACTTCCAGCCGCTCATCCTCAACCCAACCACCGGCGCGGTCGTCAGCAAGAACTAGCGCTGCCGACCAGAACCACGAGGCCGCGGTGGCCGGGGCAGCGGGCTCCGGCCACCGCGGTTCCTTTTGCGCGGGGACGCAAACGGGCCGAAGGCCGCGCTTCCGGGCCCGGCTCACCATTGGGATCACACTGAGTACAGCGTCATGTACGGAGCGTCCGTTACACCCCGCGTTTCGCCCTGCTGCCCTACGGTTCATAGCATGAGGGCATGACGTCCCCCACCATGTCCCCGCCCACGGCCGAACAGGTGACCCGCGCGCTCGCGAGCGTGAACGACCCGGAGATCCACCGGCCGATCACGGACCTCGGCATGGTCAAGAACATCGAGATCTCGCCGGACGGCACCGTCCGCGTCGACGTGTATCTCACCGTGGCCGGCTGCCCGCTGCGCGACACCATCACCCGCGACGTCACCGCCGCGGTGAGCGCGCTGGAGGGGGTGTCGCGGGTCCGGGTCGAACTCGACGTGATGAGCGAGGAGCAGCGCAAGGCGCTGCAGACCCAGCTGCGGGGCGGCCAGGCCGCCCCTGAGATCCCGTTCGCCCAGCCCACCTCGCTGACCCGGGTGTTCGCGGTGGCCAGCGGCAAGGGCGGTGTGGGCAAGTCGTCGGTGACGGTGAACCTGGCGGCGGCGCTGGCCGCGTCCGGCCTGTCGGTGGGCCTGGCCGACGTCGACATCTACGGGCACTCGGTGCCGCGGATGATGGGGGTCACCGCCCGCCCGACCCAGGTCGAAAAGATGATCATGCCGCCGTCCGCGCACGGGGTGAAGGTCATCTCGATCGGGATGTTCAAGGAGGGCAACAGCCCGGTCGTCTGGCGCGGCCCGATGCTGCACCGGGCGCTGCAGCAGTTCATGACCGACGTGTACTGGGGCGACCTGGACGTGCTGCTGCTCGACCTGCCCCCGGGCACCGGGGACATGGCCATCTCGGTGGCCCAGCTCCTGCCCAACGCCGAGCTGCTGGTGGTGACCACCCCGCAGTTGGCGGCGGCCGAGGTCGCGGAGCGGGCCGGGGCGCTCGCCACCCAGACCCACCAGCGCATCGCCGGGGTCATCGAGAACATGTCGTACCTGCTGTGCCCGCACTGCGGGGAGCCGACCGACATCTTCGGCTCCGGCGGCGGTGAGACGGTGGCCTCGGCGCTGACCCGCATCACCGGCACCCCGGTCTCGCTGCTGGGCCAGGTCCCGATCGACACCCGGCTGCGCCAGGGCGGCGACGAGGGCATGCCGCTGGTCCTCAGCGACGCCGGGGCGCCGGCCGCCCAGGAACTCCGCAAGATCGCCGATGGCCTGGGCACCCGCGCCCGCGGCCTGGCCGGCCGTTCCCTCTCGATCTCACCCCGGTAGGGGTGAGGGGGTAGCGGCCACCGCCGCGGGCAGCGGCGGTCCAGGGGGTCGTCCCCCCGGACTAGGTTGCTTCCATGTCGAAGGGGGGCTCCTCGCCGGGGAGGAGCGTGCCGTTGGCGGCGGTGGCCGTCGCGGTGGCGGCGTGACCGTTGGTGCTGCCGTTCAGGTCCATCTCGCTGAGCAGGTGCTTCTGCACGAAGTGGCGCGGGTTCAGGTCCTCGATCTCGAAGTCGGCGAACTCCGGGCCGAGGCCCTCGCGCAGGTCGGACTTGGCGCCCTCGGCGATCCGTCGCAGCTCACGTAGCGCCTTCCCGGCCTTGGCCGCCATCTTGGGCAGCTCGTTCGGCCCGAAGACCAGCAGTGCGATAACCAGCAGCACCAGGATCTTCGGAAAGGAAAGATCGAACACCGGGGCGTCTCCATCGGCAACTCACGAGCGGGACGGTTCTCGTCCCGCTGTCCACTGTAGACCGTCTGTGGTACTGACGGGCAGACGCCAACCGGCCGGCGAGCGGCGGATTCGCGCCCGGATTGTCAACGGAACGGGTTGACCATCCGCCCCAGCCGGTTGAAGCCGTTCGACAGCCGGCCCCAGAAGCCGGGCGGCGTGTTGTAGGGCAGCGCGTCGACCGCCTTGGCCAGGGTGGCGGCCGGGGCATCAGCCATGACCGTGAACACGAACCCCTGCCCGGCCCAGATCACGCTGCGCTGGTCCGGCTGGCCGGTGTAGACGTCCCGGCCGGCCAGGCTGATCTTCTGGTAGCCGGCCAGCTTGGGGGCCAGGTCGCCGCGCTGGACAAACAGTGACACCACGAACAGGCCGTCCGAGTAGCCGAGGTCGAGCACGGTGCCGGAGCTGGTGCTGGTCTCGCCCGCCTCGAACAGGGTGAGCTTGCCGGGCAGCTGGCCCGGGACCGGCCAGCCACGGGCCCGCATCTGGGTCACGTCGACGGCGTCGAGCTCACGCACCGCGCTGGCCGCGGTGACGGTGGGCTCGGTCGCCCCGGAGGAGCCGATCGTCAGGTCGATGAAAACGTCCTCGCCGATGAGGTGGGCACTGGAATCGAACACCTCCCGGCGCAGCGGCAGCTTGGTCGCCGAGTCCAGCCAGAACCGGGCGGCCAGGCTGCCGTCCTCGCGGGTGGCCTCCACCAGCAGGGCGGGCCGGTCGTCGGACGAGCTGGTGCCCAGGTAAGCCAGGTCGTAGTTGCTGCCGAGCAGCGCCACCAGCTCGCCGGTGAGGCCGAGCACGCCCTCGGGGGCCTGGATGTCGGTGTTGTCGGCCACGCTCAGCACCTGGGCCTGAGCCTGCGCCGGAGCCGCGCTGGCCGCTCCGTCCGAGCCGGACTGGATGACGGTGTTGCCCCCGCTGTGGTGCCAGACGTTGACCACCAGCGTGCTGTTGCCGTTCACGCCGGAGGACGTGACCATCTCCACGCCCTGGTAGGAGACCGCCGAACCGGCCTGGACGGCCTGCTGGAGCAGCGTGAGGCCCGGCCCGCTGTCTTGTGAGTTGACCGGCTTGAGCTGGGCGGGCGGAGCGTCGGCGGCCGCCGAGGCGTCGGCGGCCACGGCCGCCCGGGTGGCGCCGGCCGTGCAGCCGGCCAGCAGCAGGCACGGCCCGGCCACCAGCACGATCGCGGCCAGCGGAGCCAACCGGGTCAGCGAGCGGCGCGGCGCGGCGTACCTCGTCGGAGCGGAGAAGTTCACGGCAGTGGCGTCGATCCGGTGAACTCGGGGGCGGGCAGGCCGGACGAGCCGCCCGCCGGCACCTGCCCGGTGGTGAGCGCGTGCTGCACGCTGTACAGCTGGACCTGGGGTGTGATCCGCGGGCCGGGGGTCTGCTGGCTGCCCCCCATGGTGAACGCGGTCACGCTCAGCCCCGCGAACACGCACGACACCACGCCGAGGGCCAGGTAGCGACCCCGGTGCCGCCGGTGGCGGGGGTGACGGGCGGGCGCCGGGCGGCCGGGCGGCCGGGACGCGGGGCCTGCTCCGGCAGCGGATCCGGGGACGGATCCAAGGCCGGCTCCGGCTCCGGAGACGGTCCGGAATCCGGGCCGCGGCCGGGACGACGAGCCGGTCATCCGGCGGGCCCGGCGCCGCGGCGGGACCGGTGCCCCCGGCTCCGCGATGCTGATCAGCCGCTGGGTCAGCGCGTCGCTGGGCGGCGTCTCCCCCAGGCCACGCATCCGCCTCTTCAGCGCCCGCAGGTCGTTGGCTTCGGCCCGGCACTGCGCGCAACCCGCCAGGTGGGCGTGGATGCGGTCGCGCTCAGCCGCGCTCAGCTCGCCGTCGATCAGGGCGGAGAGCCGGTTCCCGAGATGGCTCATGTTGTTTCTCGCTCGGCTCCGGAGCGGCTGTGGGTGGCCCGGCCCGGCTCGGATCGGCGCGGGCGGCGGTGCTCCAGCGCGACCCGCAGCTGGGCCCGGCCCCGGTGGATGCGGCTCCGCACGGTGCCGATCTTCACCCCCAGGGTGGCCGCGATCTCCTCATACGAAAGGCCCTCGATGTCGCAGAGCACCACCGCCGCCCGGTACTCGGGCGCGAGGTCGCGCAGCGCGGCCTGGATGTCGCCGTCCAGGTGGCGGTCGTCGAACGCCTCGGCCGGGGTGGGGTCCCCACCCGGCATCCGGCCCTCGACGTCCTGCCCGAGGCCCTCGAACCGGATCCGCTGCCGGCGGCGGGCCAGGTCCAGGAACAAGTTGGTGGTGATCCGGTGCAGCCAGCCCTCGAACGTCCCGGGCGTGTAGGTGGCCAGCGACCGGAACACGCGGACGAAGACCTCCTGGGTGAGGTCCTCGGCGTCGTGCTGGTTGCCGGTCAGCCGGTAGGCGAGGCGGTACACCCGGGCCGAGTGCGTGCGGACGACGTCGTCCCAGCTGGGCACCGTCCACTCCGAAGGCGGAACGGGGGGCGAGCCAGCGTCGTCCACGCCGACCTCCCTCGCCTCGTCCCGAACCGTCCTCAGAACCATCGTGCCCGCGATTCTCCGGTTGTGCCACCTTCCGGCCAAGGTCACGGGGACCGGCGCCCGCGCGCCCCAGCCGCCCGGAATGGGTCGCTTACCTGCCGACTTGCCTAACGGCTCAGCCGGCCGAATTGGTTCCCGTGCTCGGCGGCGGGCGCTAGGCTCCCTGTGCGGTCCGTTTTCTGCCCGGGGAGGAAATTATCGCGACCCTACACGCGGCCCTCGGTTACGCAGACGGCTATCTGCCCGAGGACGAGCCGCTGCTGGCCGCCCGGGCCAGCGCCGAGGATCTGGGGGGCTGCGAGCCCATCCGGCCGGCCAGCGGGGCCGCGCTGCGGTTCCTGGCCGCCGCGATCGGCACCCGCACGGCGGTCGAGATCGGCACCGGGTGCGGCTCCTCCGGTATCTGGCTGCTCCGCGGGATGCGCCCGGACGGGGTGCTGACCAGCGTCGACGTGGAGCCGGAGTACCAGCGGATGGCCCGCAAGGCGTACGCCCAGGCCGGGTTCGCGGCCAATCGGTACCGGCTTATCCTCGGGCGCGCCCTGGACGTGCTCCCCCGGCTGTCCGACGGCACCTACGACCTGGTCTTCTGTGACACCGACGTGCGCGAGTACCCCGACTACCTGGAGGCGGCGCTGCGGCTGCTGCGGGTCGGTGGCATCGTGGCCTTCGACGACGTGGTGATCCCGCCGGAGCTGGCCGGCCTGGACGCCGCCGAAGCGGCCGACATCGAGGTCTCGTCGCCGGACTGGGCCGACAGCGACCTGCCCCAGGTCCGCGAGGTGGCCGAGATCCTGCGGGCCGACGACCGTCTCACCCCGCTGTTCCTCCCGGTCGGCGAGGGCCTGCTGGCCGCGGTCAAACGCGCCTGACGGGTACGGCCCGGACGGCGCTCAGGTAGCGGGGGCCAGCCAGCGCAGCAGCAGGCGGGTGCCGAAGCCGGTGCCGCCCTTGGTGAGCTCGCCGTCGTCGGAACCGGACCGGGAGGGCCCGGCGATGTCCAGGTGGGCCCAGCGCCCGCCGCCGGTGAACTCGCGCAGGAACAGCGCGGCCACGATCGAGCCGGCCTGGCCGTTGCGGGCGCCGTTCATGCTGCTGGGGACCTGCGCCAGGTCCGCCGTGACCGAGGTCAGCGCGGTGACGTAGTCCTCGGGCAGCGGCATCCGCCACAGCCGCTCGCCGGTCGCGGCCCCGGCCGCGGTCAGGTCGGCGGCGAGGTCGTCGGCGCTGGCGTACAGCGCACCGATCTGGCCGCCCAGCGCGACGCGGACCGCGCCGGTCAGCGTGGCCAGGTCGACGGTGGTGCCGGGGTCCAGGGTGGCGGCGTAGCCGAGCAGGTCGGCCAGGACCAGGCGGCCCTCGGCGTCGGTGTTCAGCACCTCGATGGTGCGGCCGCCGTAGCTGGTGATGACGTCGCCCGGGCGCATGGCGGTGCCGGACGGCAGGTTCTCGGCCGCGCCGATCAGGCCGGTGACCCGGACCGGGACGGCCAGGGCGGCCAGGGCCGACAGCACGCCGATGACCGCGGCTCCGCCGGCCATGTCGGTCTTCATCGGCTTCATGGCCTCGTTCGGCTTCAGCGACAGGCCGCCGCTGTCGAACGTGATGCCCTTGCCGATCAGCACCACGTGGTCGCGGGCACCGTCGGGCTGGTAGCTCAGCTCGATCAGGCGGGGCGGATGCACCGAGCCGGCCCCGACCGCCCGGATGCCGCCGAACCCCTCGGCCGCCAGCTCCGCCTCGTCCCGGATCCGGGCTTCCAGGCCCGAGCGGGCCGCCATCTCGGCCGCCCGCTCGGCCAGCCAGGCCGGCGTCTTGATGTCGGACGGCGTGTTGACCAGGTCCCGGGCCAGCGAGACGGCGGCCGCGACCACGGCCGCCCGCGGTGCCGGAGGGGTCACGGCTTGCGTGGTGGCAGGCCCAGTGGCCCGATCGGCGGGAGGAGCCGCCTGACCCAGCAACCGTACCGACCGGGAACCCTTTCCCTCATGATCGGAATCCTCGTCGCGGTCACGGGCCCGCAGCGAGAACTTGTAGCCGCCGAGCAGGACACCCTCCACGAACGGTTCCGGGTCGGCGTCGTCCGGGAGCGCGGCCACGGCGATGACGTCCGTCCCGACCTGCCGGGCGAGCGCCGCCCCGGCCCGGCGCAGGTCCGCGTCGGTGCCGTCGCCCACGCCGAGCAGGACCAGCCGGAGTACCCCATCGGCGGTCCGGGCCGCCACCTTGACGGCCTCGCCGGGCTTGCCGCTCACGCCGTACGCCGTGACCGCCTCGGCCACGGTCAGCCCGATGGCGTCGCCCAGGGCGGCCGTCCGGATGCCGGTGACCTCGGCCCAGTCTCCTCCGTCCGGGGGGACGACCCCCCTGGACCCCCCGATACCCGCAGCGGTACTTACCGTAGGACCGGCCACTCGCCCGAGCCTCCGGCCCGGGACTCGCTGGGCCGGATAGGGCGACTCGTCGTTGCCATGCTTGTCGTTGTTGTGCTTGTCGTTGTTGTCGTTTTCGTCGCTGGAGGCGGCCCGGAGCTGCGGACGCCGCACCGGGACCGCGATCAGGGCCGCGCCGTCCGTACCGCCGGGTGATGTCAGGACGTCATCGACCGCCGCAGACCGCGGAGTGACATCGATATCTACCGGCAACGTCAGCCGACGACCGTCTTCAGGGCATCACCCAGCTTGGCAGCCTCATCAGCGGACAGCTCGACCACCAGCCGGCCACCGCCCTCGAGGGGCACCCGCATGACAATGCCGCGTCCCTCTTTGGTGACCTCAAGCGGACCGTCGCCCGTCCGCGGCTTCATCGCCGCCATCCTGCATCCCTTCTCTTAGGATCCGCGCCGGACTTACTACTTGCCACACCCCGCGGTCCCAGCGCCAGCGGCGGAACCGGCCAGTCTCAACCGTCTTTATTCGTCGCCCTATTATCCCGTGTTCAGACGCAGAATGGTAATGATCGCGTTCGGGCGAGGCGCCTGGGGTGCTGTGACGCAGGGATTCTCGTGTGGTTTCCCGCGTGTCGGCCCCAGCCAGCCGTGACGATCCGGAAGGACTCCGATGACTGACAGCGTGCTCTACGAGACGGCCGGCGACGTGGCCGTGATCCGGCTCAACCGGCCCAAGGCGCTGAACGCGCTGACCACCGAGATGAAGGAAGGCCTGCTGGCGGCGGTCCGCCGGGCGGCCGGCGAACCGGTCCGGGCGGTCCTCATCACCGGTCAGGGCCGGGGTTTCTGCGCAGGTCAGGACCTGGTTGAGCACAGCCAGCAGCTGGAGGCAGGACGTCCCGCGCTGAACACGGTGCGGGAGCACTACAACCCGATCGTGATGGAGATCGCCAGCATGCCCAAGCCGGTGATCGCCGCGGTGAACGGTGTGGCGGCTGGGGCCGGTGCGGGCCTGGCGCTCGCCTGTGACTTCCGCATCGCGGCCGAGAGCGCCTCGCTGGTGATGTCGTTCGCCGCGGTTGGATTGGGTCCGGACACCGGCGTGTCGTGGACGCTTTCCCGGCTGGCCGGGCCCGCCCGCGCCACCGAGCTGCTGATGCTGGCCGAGCCGGTGCCGGCGGGGCGGGCGCTCGATCTGGGGCTGCTGACCTCCGTGGTGCCCGACGACGAGCTGGCCGAGAACGCGCTCGACCTGGCCCGGCGTCTGGCGGCCGGGCCGACCGCCGCCTACCGCGCGATCAAGCAGGAGATCCAGTTCGCGTCCGCGAACGGGCTGGCCGAGTCGCTGGAGGAAGAGGCGGTGCTGCAGGGGCAGCTGGGGCAGACCGTGGACCACCGCGAGGCGACGGCCGCGTTTGTCCGCAAGGAGCGCCCCAAGTACGTCGGCCACTAGGAGTGCTGGGGCTCTCCTACGGGCGGAGGTGTTCGCCGAAGAAGGCGAAGATACGCTGCCAGGAGTCTTCGGCGGCGGATTCGGAGTAGCTCATGTGGGTGGCGGCGGCCAGGGGGGCCAGGGCGGCGGGGCCCTTGTGCATGAAACGGTGGCCGACCCCGGGGTAGACCTTGATGTCGTGCGGGACGCCCAGGGTGGTCAGGGCCTGTTCCAGCCGGGTGGGGGGCTTGGCGCCCATGGGATTACGGGCGCCGAAGCTGCCGACGATGGGACAGGCACCCTCCAGGGAAGCCTCGGCGTCGGCCGGGATCGCGCCGTAGTTGACGCTGACGGCGGCGAAGCCGTCGCGGGGGGCGCACAGCAGGGCGAAGCCGCCGCCCATGCAGAAGCCGATCACGCCGGTGGTGCCCGAGCATTCCGGCCGGGAAGCCAGCCAGGCGCGGGCCGCCTCGATCGCGGTGAAGGCCGGGCCGGACTCGGCCCGTAGCTGCTGAACGGCGCCGCGGATGCAGCGCACCCAGGACTTGCCGCCGTACAGATCGGGCGCGAAGGCCAGGTAGCCCTGGCTGGCCAGCCGGTCGGTGTGCTGCCTGATCGCCTCGGTCAGGCCGAAGGCTTCGTGGATGACCACGACGCCTGGCCAGCGCTCCGGAGGGGGCACGCTCCCGGCCCCGCCGGGTACGGCCAGGTGTCCATGGACCATGCCGCCGTCGCCGGGATAGGGGAGATCAGGCATGGGCACAATGTCTCATACCGTCCGGACGCCGCTACGGGTCGGCCCCGGGCTCAGCCGGCGGGCGCTCCGGGCTCAGCCGGTGAACGTGACGACGATCAGGAACACGTTGAGGCCGACGATGACGGCGGCCACCGCCATGCTGGCGGCCGTGGTCAGGCGGCGGTTCACCAGCGCGCCCATGACGTCGGCGCGGCGGGTCAGCAGGACCAGCGGGATCAGCGCGAACGGGATGCCGAACGAGAGCACGACCTGGGAGATGACCAGGCTCACAGTGGCCGGCAGGCCCAGCCCGAGCACGATCAGGGCGGGCATCATGGTCACCGCCCGGCGGACGAACACCGGGATCTGGCGCTGGATGAAGCCCTGCATGACGACCTGGCCGGCGTAGGTGCCGACGCTGGACGAGGACAGCCCGGAGGCGAGCAGCGCCACCGCGAAGGCCAGCGCCGCGCCGCCCCCGACCAGGCGGCCGAGCCCGGCGTGGGCCGAGGTGATCGCGTTGCCGGGCGAGAACCCGGTGCGCGAGAACAGCGCGGCCGCCACGAACAGCATGGCCAGGTTGATCAGGCCGGCCACGCCCAGCGCGACCAGCACGTCCAGCTTCTGGAACTTCAGCAGCTCGCGCCGCTCGTCGTCGTCCTGGCAGGCCACCCGGGACTTGGTCAGCGCCGAGTGCAGGTAGATGGCGTGCGGCATGACCGTGGCCCCGATGATGCCGCAGACCAGCAGCAGGCTGCTGGGGGCGAGCGTGGCCGGCACCAGCCCGATGGCCATGCTGACCGGGGCGGCGTGCACCACCGCCAGGTCGTAGGCGAAGCCCAGCGACACCACGCCGAGCAGCGCGGTGATGGCCAGCTCGAACCGGCGGTAGCCGCGCTGCTGGAGGCCGAGGATGCCGAACGCGACCGCGGCGGTCATCAGCCCGGACAGCAGCGGCGGCACCCCGAACAGCAGGTTCAGGCCGATCGCGGCGCCGACGAACTCGGCCAGGTCGGTGGCGATGGCGATCAGCTCGGCCTGGCCCCACAGCACCCGGGTGACCGTGCGCGGGAACAGCTCCCGGCACAGCTCGGGCAGGTCACGGCCGGTGGCCACGCCGACCTTGGCCGACAGGTACTGCACGAGCATGGCCATCAGGTTGGCGAGCAGCACGACCCAGGCCAGGCCGTAGCCGAACTGGGCACCGGCCGACACGTTGGTGGCGAAGTTACCGGGGTCGACGTAGGCCACGGCGGCCACGAACGCGGGCCCGAGCAGGGCCACGCTGCCGCGAAACCGGCCGCGGGAGCGGAGCAGGCGCAGCCCGCTCCGCTCCGCGTATTCCGCCGATGGCTCTGCCGAGGGTTCGGCGGCTGGGCCGAATGCGGGATCGCCGGTCAGCGGGACCAAGTCAGCAGAACCTCGTCACGGATCCAGAATACGACTCAGCCTACCGACGGGCCGAGGCCGAGCGACTGCGGGGTGCTGGAGTCCGGTGAGGGCTGGTTCAGGCCCTCGTCCAGCGGCCCGTACTCGGTCATCAGCGCGGCGCTGCCGCCCCAGGGGGTCTGCTCCTCGGCCACCAGCGTGTTGGTGGTGAGCAGCAGGCCGGCCACCGACGCGCCGTTCTGCAGCGCCGACCGGGCCACCCGCAGCGGGTCGATGATGCCCATGTCGACCATGTTGCCGTAGCGGCCTTCGAGCGCGTCGAAGCCCTCGTCGACGCCGAGTTCCTTGACCTTGGCCACGACCTCGGTGCCGTTGTAGCCGGCGTTGGCCGCGATCAGGTAGGCGGGCTCGGTGAGCGAGTGCCGCACGATGTCGGCGCCGATCTTGTAGTCGCCCTTGATGTCCAGGTCGTCCAGGGCGCTCTCGGCGTGCAGCAGGGCGGCGCCGCCGCCGGCCACGATGCCCTCGGCCATGGCGGCCCGGGTCGCGGACAGCGCGTCCTCGACGCGGTGCTGCAGCTCCTGGAGCTCGGCGTTGGTGGGCGCGCCGACGCTGATCACCGCGACCTTGCCGGACAGGGCGCCGATGCGCTCGTTGAGCACGTCCTCGTCGATGCCGAACTGGGCCCGTTCGCGCTCCGACCGCATCTGGGTCAGCCGGAACTCGACCGCCTCGCGCGAGCCGGCTCCGTCGATGATCGTGGTGTTGTCGGCGGTCACCCGGACCTGCCGGGCCCGGCCGAGCTGCGCCACCGTCATCGTCTCGAGGGTGAACCCGGAGTGCCGGCTGAGCACCTCACCGCCGGTCAGCGCGGCGATGTCCTCCAGCTTGTGCAGCCGCCGGTCACCGAAGCCGGGGGCGCGCACGGCCACGCTCTGGAAGACGCCGTTGACGTGGTTGTGCACGAGCATCGAGAGGGCGGTGCCCTCCACGTTCTCGGCCACGATGATCAGCGGCCGCCGGTCACCCCGCATGACCTTGTCGAGCAGCGGCATCAGTTCCTGGACCTTGGTGATCTTCTCGCTGCAGAGCAGGATGTACGGGTCGTCGACGACGGCCTCGAGGGCGGCCGGGTTGGTCACCATGTAGGGCGACATGTAGCCGTTGTCGAACTCGAAGCCCTCGAGGAAGGTGACGCCCATGCCCGGCACCGGCGCTTCCTCGACCGTGACGGTGCCGTTGGCGCCCACCGTGTACAGGGCCTTGGCGATGACCCGGCCCACCGTGTCGTCGTCGTTGGCCGAGATGGCGGCGACGCGGGTGTAGTCCTCCTCGGTCTCGATCGGGTGCGCGACCCCGTGCAGGTACTCGACCAGGCGGTTCACGGCCAGGTCGATACCCCGCTTGACCAGCACCGGGTTGCCGCCGCCGGCGATGGCCTTCATGCCCTCGTGCACGATCGCCTGGGCGATGACGGTGGCAGTGGTGGTGCCGTCACCGACGATGTCGTTGGTCTTGATCGCCGCTTCCTTGACCAGCTGAGCACCCATGTTCTCGAACTGGTTCTTCAGGTGGATCTCCCGGGCGATGGTGACACCGTCGTTGGTGACGACCGGGGTACCGGTGATCTTTTCCAGGATGACGTTGCGGCCCTTGGGGCCGAGCGTCGACTTCACGGCTTCGGCCAGCTGGTCGACGCCGGCCAGTAGCAGGCTCCGGGCTTCCTCACTGAAACGCAGTTCCTTGGCCATGGGTTGGTCCTCCTGGGACTCACGTATGCGCGTACGGGTGATGCGTAAGCGGCGAAACGAACGATTTACGGGACGAGAATGGCCCGGCCGCGGACGCGTCCCGCGTCGAGGTCATTGAGCGCTTCGACCGCGGCGTCCAGCGGGTAGGTCTTGGTGTGCAGCGTGACCTTGCCCGCCTGGGCCAGGGCCATCAGCTCGGCCAGCTCGTTGTAGGTCCCGACGATGTTGCCGATGATGTTGCGCTCGGTGGAGATGATGTCCAGCGTCGGGATGTGCAGCGTGCCGCCGTAGCCGATCACGAAGTAGGAGCCGGCCGGGGCGGTCATGTTCCAGCCGTCCATCTCGGCGCCCTCTTCGGCCACGAAGTCCAGCACCACTTCGGCGCCGTTGCCGTTGGTCAGGTCCTTGACCGCGTCGACCTGGTTGCCGTCGGCCACGATCGTCTCGTGCGCGCCGAGCTGTTCGGCCAGCTTGAGCGCGTCCGGGTTGCGATCCACGACCACAATCCGGGTCGCGGTCAGCGCGGCCAGGGACTGGACGCCGATGTGGCCCAGGCCGCCGGCCCCGATGACCACGCAGGTCGTGCCGGGGTAGAGCAGCGGCAGCGCCTTGCGGACCGCGTGGTAGGCGGTAATGCCCGCGTCGGCCAGCGCGGCCACGTCCTCAGGCTTGGTCTCCGGGGCCAGCTTGATGCAGGCCCGGGCCGAGGTCAGCAGGTACTCGGCCATGCCACCGTCGGTGGACAGGCCGGGGAACGTGCTGTTGATGCAGTGCATGTCGTCGCCGGCCCGGCAGGCGTGGCACAGCCCGCAGGTGGGCGTGGGGTGCAGGATCACGGTGTCGCCGACGGCCACGTTGGTGACCGCGGAGCCGACCTCAGAGACCCAGCCGGCGTTCTCGTGGCCCAGGGTGTACGGCAGCGGCGTGCCCATGGCCGCGTCCCACTGGCCCAGGATGATGTGCAGGTCGGTCCGGCAGACGCCGGCCCCGCCGACCTTCACGATCACGTCCAGCGGATGGGTGATGGTGGGCTCGGGGACGTCGTCGATCTGCGGCGACTGGTTGAACGCGTGCAAGCGGACGGCCTTCATTGGTCCTCCTCACCCTGCCCTGGGGTGTTGTCGTAGCGGTGCTGGAGCATGCCGCGGCAGATGCTGCCGTTGGATTCGATGCTGATCCGGGTCAGCCGGGCCTTGCGCAGGTGCAGGTCCATGACGGCGGCGTCGACCGGCCCGCCGGTCTTCGGGTCGATCATCAGCAGCGCGTCGTCGCCGGCGGGCAGGCCCAGGTCGGCGCGGCGCTGCCGGAGCCGGTCCAGCTCCCGCGATGGCGACAGGTCACCCAGGGTGAGCTTGGGCAGCTCGGCCGGCGGCAGGCCCGCGGCCAGCAGCGGCCGGGCGACCAGGTCGGTACCGGCCATGATGGCCTTGCGCAGGAAGTCCGCCCGCAGCTGGTGCAGCTCGCCGACCGCCTCACCGTCGAAGGACCGGGCGAAGCCGGCCTGGGCGGCCACCCCGCCGTTGATCTGGTCCGAGGCGAAGTGCTCTTCCAGCACCACTTCGGCGTTGCGGACGCCGGGCAGCGCAGCCACCGCGTCGTAGGCGTCGGCCACCATGAGGAACGCGAAGTTGGGCGCGCAGAAGTAGGTCGGCAGCCGCAGCCGCACCTGCACATCGCCGGCCGCCGACCGGACGACCGACGTGACGAAGCCCAGCGCGGTGATCGGTTCGTCCAGCTCCGGGTCGCGGACCGTGGACAGTGCCGCCAGGAGCCAGTCGGGCGCGCCCCCCGCTGGAGTCTTGGTGCCGGCACGGGTCGCCGGCCCGGGAAGCTGAGCCCCCGGGCCGGCGCCGGTGTCGGTGATTGAAGCGGTCATGCCCCCGCGACCGGGGCTGGCCGACCGTCGACACCTACGGCGTCATCCTGCTCGGCAGGCTGGCCGCCGGTGTCGTCCTTCAGCTGGTACTCGGCCGGGACCTCGATGCCGTACAGCTTGGCGGCGTTGAGGCCGAGGATCTTCTTCTTACCCTCGGTGTTGAGCCGCGGGTAGTCGGCGAATTCCTCGCGGTCGGGCATCTTCCAGTCCACGAAGCCCTCGACCTGCCACTTCGGCTCCCAGATGCCGTAGTCGCTGCCGAACGTCATCTTGTCCTCGCCGACCCAGAACAGCAGCTCGCCCATCACCTTGTTGAAGAAGTTCGGGCGGGCGTGCATGAGGCCGCCGATGACCACGGACAGGCCGGCGTAGACGTTGGGCTCCTGCGTCGCCATGAAGCAGAAGTCCTCGATCCGGGGCAGGCCGACGTGCTCGACGATGAAGTTCAGGTCCGGGAAGTCGGTCGCGGCGTGGTCGACGTCGGCTACGTCGAACGCGTCCTTGTCCAGCGGCCAGATCGTCGGGCCCTTGTGTACGTGGACGTTCTTGATGCCGAGCTCCTGGGCGGCTTCCAGGAACCGGTAGGCGGCCGGGTCGGAGAGCTTGTAGCCGCGGGAGCCGTTGTTCCACTCCGCGGTGTACAGCTTGAGCCCCTTGGACCCGTAGCGCTCGACGTTCGCGCGCAGGGCCTTCAGGCCCTCGTCACCGTCGCGGGGGTCGAACCGGGTGTTGTAGATGAACTTGCCCGGGTGCCGCTCCCCCATCGTCGCGTTGCGCTCGGTGGTGTTGAAGCCGGTCGAGTACCACTCCTTCAGGTATGTCGGCTGGAAGATCGCCACGTCCACGTGCCCGTCTTCGAAGACGTCCTTCATCAGGTCGTCCTCGGAATACTTCTGGAAATGCTCGATCGTCCAGTGCGTCTCGGGCGGGCCGAGTGACTGGTAGGCGTGGAAACACTCGATCCAGCCCTTGGCGTACTGCTCCGCGCCCTTCACCCAGTTCTCGGGCGACGCGTCCCAGTAGTGCATGTGGCTGTCGACGATGAAGTACTTCTCGCCGTCCTTCTCGTACGCCATGGCGCCTCCTTGCGGGTGTACGGGCTTTAGCTACGCACGGTGAGGTCTTTGAGGTCGAAGCCGATGTACTCGGCCGCGTCCTCCGGGTTGGCGAACATGATGGTCCGGTCGTCCTCGTGGATCATCCGGCCGTAGTGGGTGGACATGTTCTCCTCGAACTCGGCCGAGTCGAACCAGCCCTCTTCCTCACCGGCCGCCTCGGAGATCTCGTCGTAGACGAAGTCCATCCGGCCGATCGCGTCGACGCGGATCATCGACGGCAGGTAGCGCACCTTGACGTTGTCCTTGTCCGCCATGACCTTGGCCACCACGGCGCCGACCTGGTTGTTCATCAGCGTGACGCCGCACTGGTTGGACGCGGTGTTGTCCGACTTGAACGGGCTCTCGTTGGTGGTGGTCACTGGCCAAGCTCCTTCGGTACGTCCAGGTGCAGTTCGGAAACGAGTGCGGCGAAGCGGCTCTTGACCGCGTCCAGGCCGTCTTCGAAGCGGGGCGGCTTGGAGTCGGGCTGCGACCAGATCGGCTGCAGGGCGCGGGCGGCGGCGATGGACCGCGCCGTCCAGGTGGCCAGCCACTGGTTGAGGATCTGCTTGTTGTGGTCCGCGAACTCACGGTCGGTGGTGAGCAGCTCGAACATCGCCCGGGTGTAGCGCAGGTCGCGCTCGGCGAAGTCGTACTCGGCCACACCGACGATCGTCGGCGTCACGAAGTCACCGTTCCGGGGCGCGGCGTGCTGCACCAGCTGGCTGCGGAACAGCTCACCCACGAGCGGCTCGAAAACCACGTTAGATGCGAAGATCGCCTCGCACCAGTCGTCGACCGCCGTCAGTTGCTCGGCGGTCTCGCGGACGCCCTGCCACTGCGGGTCGTTGTTCCAGGCCTCCACGTGAGCGATGCCGTCGAAGCTCGGGATCTCGTCGGTCAGCGTCAGGTTGTACAGCGCCAGGTCCTGGGCGGACCGGATGCGGTGCATGCTGTTCACCGAGATCGCGTTGTTGTGCATGTTGGTCGGCGCCCGCCGGTTGGCGTTGGCGTACAGGTACAGGCCAAGGCCGTGGTCGACGTGCATCCAGGCGCCCACGTTGCGCTCGACGAACTTCACCCAGTTCTGGTTCCACTGCTCGAACGCCTTGGACTGGCGGGCGTTGTCAATGTTCTGGTTGACCTGCCGCACCACGTTCGAGTTGTAGCGGTAGAAGGTGAGCTCCCACTCCTCGTTGGGGTCGCGGAACTCGTGCCAGCCGGTGGCCGGCCAGTCGTAACCCTTGCCGCCGGAGCCGGGGTAGCGCTCGGGCTCGGGGCGATCGGAGCCCCACGCCTTGAGGACGGTCCAGTCCAGCGGGTAACCGCCGCGGCCGTCGGAGAACCCGTACAGCCAGCCCTGGGACAGGTAGTGCCGCGGGTCCGGCTGGACCTCGACGGTCACGTCCTCGTAGTGGCTCTGCTTGCGCTTGGCTGGCGTGAAGTAGTTGTACCGGCGGGAGTCGGAGTCGGGGAAGACCTTCGCCCCGGCCTCGGCGTCGGTGAATACCGGCTTGGGTACGCTGCGCTCTTGCGGAGTAGTCATGAGACCTTCTTTCGTAGATCTATGTAGATCCAGCTCATTTCGCTACCGGAAGAGGCGCTCTGTCTGGCTCAGAACGCAGCTCGGGCTCCGGGTTACCTGCTTCGTTGCTCGGGCGGAGCGGGCGGGGATCGCTCCCCGGCCGGCCCTGATCCCCGGCTGGGGATCATTGCCCGGGTTCGCCGGTGGTTGTGAACTTGTCGTAATAGACGCGCTTTTCTTCCACGCCCAGCTGCGTGAGCAGCGGCACGGCCGCCTCCACCATCGGCGGCGGTCCGCACACGTAGGCGTGCGAGCCGGACAGATCGCTGGCGTGCTGTTTCACCACATCGGTGATCAGCCCGGTCTCGCCGTCCCAGTCGTCGTCAGACGCCTCGGACAGGGCGGGGATGTAACGGAAGCCGGGCAATTTCTGCTCCAGCTCGCGGAGCTCTTCTTCGAAGCACAGGTCCTTCTTGGTCCGCGCGCCGTAGAAGAACGTGGCCTTGCGCTCGAGACCGCGTTCGGCCATGTGCCGGAGCAGAGACAAGATGGGCGCCATGCCGGCGCCCCCGCCCACGAACACCAGGTCGTTGTCGCCTTCGCGGAGGGTGAAGACGCCGAACGGCCCGGACAGGTCCAGCCGGTCGCCGATCTGGACCTTCTTGTCCAGGAAGTGCGAGAACTGACCGTCCGGATAGACCTTGATGACGAACTCGAGCAGGCCGCCGTCGCGGCTGGTGGTGTTGGCCATGGAGAACGACCGCACGTCCTCGGTCCCGGGGATCGTGATGTCCAGGTACTGACCGGGGAAGAACTTGATCTCGGCCGGCTCCACCAGCTTGAGCACGAGGTGACGCATGTCGTGGGTGACCGGGTCGTTGGCCACCACCTTCGCCACGCCCTGCTGGATCGGCAGGCCGGAGCGGATCATCTCCTCGTCGTAGTTCAGCAGCTCGATCGTCACGTCTTCGTAGACGTGCGCCCGGCAGAGCAGCGTGTAGCCCTCCTCCTTTTCATAGTCCGGCAGCGCGAAGGTCGAGTAGCGGTCGTGCTCGATGTCCTCACCGTCGAGGATGAACGACTTGCAGGCGGCGCACTGGCCTTCCTTGCAACCGTGCATGAGCATGATGCCCTGCTCGGCGGCGGCACGTAGAACCGTCTGGTCCTCGTCAACCTCGATCTCGACTCCGACGGGCTCGAACCGCACGAGATGCTTCCCGGCCATGACCACCTCACGATGAGTCTGCGCACGTGGGAGGGCCAAAGGCGTCCCTTCGGCCCTCCCGTGCACTGCTTACAGGGCGTTAACTCAGGCGGGCGTCAGGCGTCCGTGGGAGCCGGCCGTCCGGCCGGGCCCTGCTTGATGTAGTCGGCGTGGAAGGCGTCGCGCTGCTCGGGGGTCATCTCGTTGAGCAGCACGTTCGGGCTCTGGACGTGAGGCATGCGGCGCAGGTGGTCCAGCGTCCACATCTTCTTCGGGTCCAGGTCGAGGTGCGGCTGGGCGGTCATGGTCTTGCCGTCGTCGCGGACGAAGCCCATGTCGCTCACCACGTCGGCCCAGTTCCAGCCGTGGTAAAGGGTCTCCCATTCGCGCTTGCCGATGAGCTGGCCCATGTTCGGTGTCTCACGGCCCTGGTAGGTCGGGCGGAACGCAGTCTCATCGGTCCACTGGCATTCCTTGTGGCAGTACGTGCGCCACTGCCCGTCGACCTCGGCCATGACCATGTCCTCGCGGACCAGGCACGGGACCATGCAGGTCCAGCAGCGGTGCGGGTACACGTAGTCGACGTTCTCGGCCACGATCGGGTGGTGACCGTTCGGCGTGGACAGGCGGTTGTAGTTCTCCCACCACTTGCCGTACCTGTCGTACCAGCCCGGGTACTTGTACTCGAACCACTCGAAGTCCTCGTCCGTCATCGGGTCGATCCGCCAGTAGTTGGCGAGCCAGCCGGTGGCGAAGAACTGCGCGACTTCGTGCACGTAGCCCTTGTTCCAGATCTGGTTCCACGCTTCCTCGATGAGGTCGTGGGGGATGACCAGGCCGTACTTCTCCAGCGGCACCAGGTAGCTGCGGTAGTAGTCGTCGTAGATCCACCGACGCCACATCTCCGCGTAGGACTCCCGGTCCTTCCGGCGGTCCTTGGTGCCGTACTCGATGAACGTGCCGATGGCCGCGTCCACCACGCGGTGGTTGTTCCACCACGCGTAGCGCAGGTCGCGCTCGAGCAGCTGGTGGTTGCTCTCGTCCGAGAGCGCCATCAGCAGGGTCGCGTAGCCGTTGCTGATGTGCCGGGACTCGTCCGACTGGACCGAGTGGAACACGGTCGGCAGCAGGTAGTCGCCGTTGGCAGCGGCTTCGGCGGGCATGGCCACGAACAGCGTGTTGGTGAACGCCGTCTCGGCCACGATGGTCAGGTAAATGCTCGCCGCGGTGATGGCGTCACCGGTGATGAAGCCCTCGGCGAACTGCCGGCCGATCGTCCCGCAGTAGTCGCTCTGGAAGTTGCGGAGGCTGTTGTTGAAGCCGGCCGGGTCGATGTAGTTGTTCATGTACAGGCGCTTGAGGTTCTGCTGAATCGTGGAGTGCCGAACCTCGTCGATCATCTGGATCGCCTGGCCGTTGTGCAGCTCGGGGTTGGGCACCGTGCGGAACAGCAACGGCATGGCCCGGGCGGCCGAGATCTCCGGCAGCGGAATGATCGACAGGAACAGCTTCTGCCATTCCAGCCACCGCTCCTGGACCTGACGGAACATGTTGCCGCGGATGGCGCCGTCCTGGGCACCGTAAACGCGGTGGTCCTTCTCTTCCTGCATGGGGAAGTAGGAGCGCAGGACCTGCTTCAGCGGGTCCTTCTTCTGCGCCTTACGGAAGGTGTAGTCCGTGCCGTACTGCGAGACGGGCTCGTGGTACTGCGGTTCCCAGGACAGTTCCTGGATCTTCTGATGGGCCTTAGCCACACTCTGGCGACTCATCGTCACCCCTTTCCTCTTGGCTGCTCCGGCTGCCCTCCCGCGCAGCCTTGGGCGGACGTGCTGCACCGCCCACACGAAAAGTCGTCGTGCCCTGGATCACACCTCCTTCGTCAGCTGGCTGAGCTCTCGAAATGAGACACAGGCTCTGACCTGGTCAATTGGGTCAGCTTTCAGGGAAGACCGCGCTCCGCAATTCCGCGAGACGGTCCTGGACCGTGTCCGCGACGTGCCGGTTGCCCTCGGCGCGGGGCGCGATGCCCAGGCATTTCAGCAGCTCCGCCGCTGGCGCGCCCGGGTCTCCGCCCTGCCCCAGCGTGGGGTGCAGGCCCTGACCCGCCAGGTGCTCGAAGACCAGGTTGACGACGCTCCACGGGTTGAAGGTCTCGTCGTTGGTGGTCTCGGACTGGGATTGCTCTGGCTGCACAGCCATTTCTTTCTGGCACCTCCAAGCGCATGATCGACGTAGCAACGTGACCCGGAACGAGGTAGATGCAATAAGCCTGAGCCAACGCCGACCCCGCTACCTCGCAGGTCTCAACTTGAGACATCAGCCTGAGGAGGGGCGTTTAACGTTTCGTTAAGCTTGGTATCAGCCACGTGAACGGACGATCACTTCCTGCAGGCTGAGCCTCCAGCCGAATACGTCCGTCCTCAGGGTTCGGGAGGCACCATGGTGCAGGCAGCAGTGCCGCTGCAGGCAATGAGCGGTAGTGCGCGGCTGGCCAAGGCCAGGGAACGTTTCCTGAATGCCGAGGCCGTCGGGCCGAAAGAAGTACGGGAGCCGATCCTGGCCTCCTGGCGCCGGTCACGCGAATGGAGTGTGGCGGCGGACCGTGTCGACCTGCGGTACACCCGCGACCCCGACCCGGAGACCGCGCTGGCGCGCAGCGCCGACCCGGTGCTCCGGCAGCTGCACGAGCAGCTCGACGGGCAGCCGATCAGCATCATCCTCACCGACTCCAACGGTCTCGTGCTGTCCCGGCTGACCGCCGACCACGACCTGGAGCGGCACCTGGACGGTGTCATGCTGGCGCCCGGCTTCAACTACTCCGAGGACCTGGTCGGCACCAACGGCATCGGCACCGCGCTGGAGGCGGGCCGCCCCACCCACGTCTTCGGCCACGAGCACTACGCCGAGCACCTGGAGGGCCTGGCCTGCGCCGGGGTGCCGATCCACCACCCGATCAGCGGCAAGACCGTCGGGGTCATCGACCTGACCTGCTGGCGCAAGAACGCCGACCCGCTGCTGGTGGCGCTGGTCAAGAACACCGCCGACCAGATCACCTCCTCCCTGCTGAACGGCAGCAGCGGCCGCGAATTCAACCTGCTCGAGGACTACGTACGGGCCTGCCGCCGGACCGGCGGGATCGTGCTGGCCATCGGCAACGACGTGGTCATGATGAACGACTACGCCCGGCGCATCCTCGACCCGGCCGACCAGGCGGCGCTGATCGGGCAGGCGGCCGAGGTGCTGGCCCGGCGGCATTCGGGCGCGGTGACGGCCGAGCTGCCGACTGGCCTGCGGGCCCGGATGTACTGCCGCCCGGTCGACGGCGACGCCCCCTACGGCGACGGCATCGTGCACGTGAAGCTGCTGGAGAGCACGCCGCGACCGAGCGCCAGCCCAGGCAGGCAGGGCGTCAAGACCTCGATGTTCCTGCCCGGCCTGGTGGGCTCGGGCGTGCTCTGGACCCGGGCGTGCCGCGAGGTCGAGGTCGCCTACGACTCGGCCGAGTGGCTGACGCTGGAAGGCGAGGCCGGGGTGGGCAAGATGGCCCTGGCCCGGGCCGTGCACCAGCGCCGCAACCCGGCGGGCCGGTTCCACGTCATCGACGCCGCCTCCGCGACCAGCGCCGACTGGCTGGTCACGGTGCGCAGCGAGCTGCTGGACGGCGACGGCATGCTGGTCATCCGGCACGTCGACGCGCTCAACACCAAGCAGGTGCACGCGCTGTCGAGCGCGCTGCAGGAGGCCCGGGCGGCCCGGCGGCACCGCACCCTGCGGGTGACGGTCACGCTGAACCGCAAGAACGCGCGGGCCGACCTGACCAAGCTGCTGCGGTTCTTCCCGGCCACGGTGGAGCTGCCGCCGCTGCGGCACCACATCGAGGACCTGCAGGAGCTGGTGCCGTTCTTCCTGGCGCGGCTCAGCCAGCACGGCCGGGTGGTCTGCTCGCCGGAGGCCATGCAGCTGCTGCTGCGGTCCAGCTGGCCGGGCAACGCCGGTCAGCTGTGGCAGGTGCTGCGCAAGGTCGTGCAGCGCCGCCGGGCCGGCTCGATCCAGCCCAGCGACCTGCCGCCCGAATGCTGGACGGTGAGCCGCCGGCTGCTCAGCCCGCTGGAGTCGATGGAGCGCGACGCGATCGTGCAGAGCCTGCTCGACTGCGACGGCAACAAGGTCAAGGCGGCCGAGGCGCTCGGAATGTCGCGGGCCACGATCTACCGGAAGATCCACGAGTACGGCATCGTGACCCCGGGTCCGGCGACGGCGGCCCCGTCTGCGTCCTAGGCGGCGGGAACGGCGGCCTCCTCGGCCGCGTCCACCAGGGCGTCCGGGAAGTTGTTCCCGGTCCCGCAGAACACCCGGCGTCCCTCGGCGCGGGTCCGGCGCAGCAGCACGGTGAACTGCTCGCCGGTCTTCTCGGTGCAGATCACGTATCCGTCGTCCAGCAAACGGGACGTCAGGTCAACCAGGTCGCTCATCCTCGGCCACTCCCCACACGGTGCGGCGGGAGAACCAAAAGTCACGCCGCACACGCTGTGTGTAATGTCGCTTACTGACGAGTCATGGTAACCACGCGTCGCGGACGCCTGCAGGCATCTCGCCGTATAAATCGCTATGACCTTCCCGACTTTTCTGCCGATCATTGTGGGTCAAAGGAACCTGACCTGCATAGATGCATGTTTTTGACGTGGATTTTCATGGTCGCCGGGAAACGCGCAATTATTTGCCGAATAAAAGGTTAATAACCGTTTTGTCGCTATTTCGCCGGCCTGTGGTAACGACGCGGAGCCAATCTCGCCAGACGGCCGACTCGTATCAACGATCGTGACACGTTTCTTCCCGGTTCTCGGCGCCGTGGCCGTGGTCCTCGCCCTGGCCACCGCCTGCGCCAGCGGTCCCGCTGCCTCGACCGCCGCCGCACCCGGAGCCGGGCCGCCGGCGCCCGCCACGATCAGCGCCAGCCAGCTCCGGAGCTACCTGACCGCGGTGGAAGCGGTCCGGCTGCCGGTCAATCAGCTGCTCGACCAGGCCGACCCGATCCTGGACGCCTACCGGGAGCACCGGATCACCCCGGCAGTCGCCGCCGCGCGCATGGGGGCGATGGAGCAGAAGTTCGCGGCGCTGGCCGTCGAGATGGACGCGATCGCGCCCGCGAACCCCGCGCTGGCCCAGATCAACGCGCCCTACGCGCACACCTACGTGCTGGAGGACAGCTACCTGGCCGCGCTGGCTTCGGGGCTCGCGGACGGGAACCTCGACGGTCTTCCCGCCACCCAGAACGCGCAGCGGCAGGCCATCGTCGGGTGGCGGATCGCGCTCGAGGTGGCCGCCGCCCGGGTTGGTGTGGCGCTGCCCCCGGAAGTCGAGCAGGCGGGCCGGGGCGAGATCGCGCCCGGTGTCACCGGGAGCTAAGGCGCCGGCGTGGCCCGCGCTGCCGCGGCGTAGCCTCACGAGCGCATCAAGCACCTGGTCAGCGACCCTACGCTGAACGCTGTGGACCAGGTGATGGGCGACGACGACCTGTCCCGGCCGATCCCGGCGTGAGCACCGGGTCGCGGCCGGCGGTGCTGATCTCGGCGCGCAGTGCCCGGCAGCTGCGCTGTCCACTGGCGTTCCCGCTGGCCGCGGTGCGGGCCAGCGGGGCCAGCTGGGTGGCGATGAACTACCGGTACGCGCGGCCCGCGGTGCTCGGCCGCTGCGTGACGGCCGGGCTGCGGGTCATGGTGTGGACGGTGAACGACGACCAGCGGTTCGACCGGTTCCTGGGTGATTCGCGGGTGAGCATCCTGGTCACCGACCGGCCGGAGTACGCGGTCAGGCGGCGGGCGCAGCGGGCTCAGCCCCTCGGTTCTGGTTAGTTAACTTGCCAGCTAATTAACTAATTGGTAAAGTCTTCGCCATGAGGCTTGGATGATGCCACTGACCGGGGAGCGGCTCGACGCCACGTTCACCGCGCTGGCCGATCCGACCAGGCGGGCCATCGTGGCCCGGCTGGCCGGGGGGGACGCCACCGTGAACGAGCTGGCCGCCCCGTTCGACATGACCCTGCCGGGGATCTCCAAGCACCTGAAGGTGCTGGAGCGCTCCGGTCTCATCTCCCGGTCCCGCGACGGCCAGTTCCGGCCGTGCCATCTGGAACGGGCCGCGCTCGACACCGCGGCCGACTGGATCGAGGAGCACCGCCGGATCTGGGACGAGCGGTTCGGCAAGCTCGACGCCCATCTGCGTGACATCCAGTCCGGCCGGCCGAACACCGAGGAGGACCAATGAGCAACCAGGCGACCGTCGGCGAGCTGTCCTTCACCCGGGTCTTCGACGCGCCCCGGCAGCTCGTGTTCCGTTGCATGATCTCCCCGGAGCACCTGACGCACTTCTGGGGACCGGCCGGGACCAGCGCCCCGGTGGAGCACATCCGGGTCGATCCGCGGCCGGGCGGGGTATTCGAGACGGTCATGGTCAACGACGCCGACGGGAGCGAGTACCCGACACGCGCCACCTACGTCGAGGTCGTCGAGCCGGAACGGCTGGTGTGGACTGAGGCCCACAGCAACATGACGGTCACCGTCACCTTCACCGAGGTGGGCGCGGACCGGACCGAGGTCCGCATCCACGAGACCAACGTGCCCGAGCCGTTCCGCCGGCCCGAAGCCCAGGCCGGATTCCTGACCTCGCTCGACCGTTTCGCCGCCCACCTCGCCCAGCTGACCGGGGACGGTGGGCGGTGAGCAGCGCCGACGACATCCGCCTGACGGCGCTGCTCGCCGCCCACCGCCGTCAGCTCACCGGCCTCCTGGCCGCCCTCTCCCCCGGCGCCTGGGACCAGCCCAGCTTGTGCGCCGGCTGGCGGGTCCGCGAGGTGGCGGCTCATATCCTGATGCCGCTGCGCTATCCGGCCTGGCGTTTCCTGGCCGAGCTGGCCCGGGATCGGGGGAACTTCGACCGGATGGCCGATCGGGTGGCCCGGCGCGACGGGGCCGTTCCGGCGCCGGAGCTCGTCTCGGCCCTGCGCGAGCACGAGCACACCGTCTGGAAACCGCCCGGGGGCGGGCTGGCCGCCGCGCTGACCCACGACGTCATCCACGGCCTGGACATCGCCGTTGCGCTGGGCGCCGGACATCCGATCGCCGAGCAGTCGGTGCGGGTCGTGCTCGGCACCGTCACCAGCCCGAGGAGCTTCAGGCACTTCGGCATCGACCTCGGGGAGACCCGGCTGTGCGCCAGCGATATCGACTGGTCCTACGGCTCGGGCAGCCCGGGCAGCTCGGGCAGCGAGGTGTCGGGCTCGGCGGCGGACCTGGCCCTCGTCCTGTGCGGGCGGACGTTGCCGGCCGGGCGGCTCCGGGGCGTCATTCCCGCGTAGCGCGGGCGGGCAGCGGGCGGCGGGTACAAAAACACCCCGGACCCTTAGCGGGTCCGGGGTGTCACTTGGTGGAGGTGGCGGGAATCGAACCCGCGTCCTTCAACGCATCACCAGGGCTTCTCCGGGCGCAGCACTGCTTCGATTTTCTTGGCCCCGGCATTCACGCAGGCAAGATGCCGACGGGCCCAGTCACTGTTAGATGTCCCGCACCAGTCCCGTGACCGAGCTGGCAGGTGAGCCTTCTAGCTGATGCCAGACACCGGGTCGAAGGCCTCCCCGGGCTGACAAGCGTCTAACTCGCCTCAGGCGGCGAGAGCGACGCTAGTGCGCGTTTTATTGGCACTTATCAGTTTGCGGCTACATGATTAACGAGGTCGCAACCGCACCCTCGGCCCGCTTCACCTGGATCATCCATCGAAGTCGAAACCGTTCACCCCCTATGGAATTGTCAGCCGGACGTCGCAAGCCACACACTCGCGTGCGATGCCCTGCTCGCCGACCGTACACCTGTAACACCGAACCGCCAACCCAGATTCCCCTGGCCCCGGGATGGCGGTGCCGATGGCCTTGGGCGCGCGTGGGTGCGTCTCACCGGCGCCCCCACCACAGGAGTTTCAAGATCGATCGCCGGGTGACGTTGTCAGCGCTATTCACTGAAAACGTAACCGAGCAGTGGATCATGACCGGACAGCGCCGCCCGCGCCGCGCGATGGCATCCCGGGGACGGAACGGAGTGACCCCCGCGGGCGGTGGCGGTGACCAAACTCGCCCGCGGGGGTCGACCGGCAGAGTCGGAGCCGGTCCGGATGTCCGGGCCTCCCCCGAGAAGAGACCCGGCTCTACGCTGACTGGGGCCACAACCCCCTAGCGATCCCAGTCACCAGGTAAGACGTCGGAGAGTAGTCAAATGGTTCCACTCGGTGACGCTTTTTATATAACGAGTGGGTAACGGGGGGCGAGGGTGGGGATCAGCCGTTCTGGAGTTCGGTGAGGAACTGGCCGGCCAGGATCGAGGAGGACGTGTCGGCCGAGCTGCTGGCGGTCAGGACGGTGAACGCCACGTTGCCGCGGTAGCCGACGAACCAGCTCTGCCACTGGGTGTGCGAGCCGGTGCCGGTCTGGACCAGGGCGGTCTGGCCGTAGACGGGGCTGCCGGCCACGTTCGCGCTCTGGGCCGAGCCGGAGGTCACCGTGCGGCGCATCAGCGACCGGAGCGAGCCGAGGGCGCTGGCTGACAGCGTCGACTGGGCCGTCGAGGCCGGGGCGGCCGGGGTAGTGACGAGGACCGGGTCGTGGTAGACGCCGCTGGCCACGGCGCCCGCCACCAGGGCCATGCCCAGCGGGCTGGCCTGGACGCCCTTGCCGATGGTCTCGCCCGCCAGCTGGCCGTCGTTGGTGGCGTCGGGGACCTGGCCGGAGAAGGCCGGCAGCGGCAGCCGCCACTTGGAGCCGATCCCGAAGCCGTCGACCGCCTGGCGCAGGGCCGAGTTGCTCAGGCGCCGCGACAGGCCCGCGAACGCGGTGCTGCAGGCCCGGGCGAAATCGGTGGCGAAGGTCGGGCTGGTGCCGGTAGCCGACGACGCCTGCTGGTCGCTGAACAGCTGGCCGCCCACGTTGGCGGTGCTCGTGCAGGGGACCTGAGTGCTGGTGGAGAACCCGGTGCCGAGCAGCGCCGCGGTCGACACGATCGTGAACGCGGTGCCGGGCGAGAGGTCGGCGTTGAGCGCGCCGCCGGCGGGCAGCTGCGCGCCGGGCACCTGCTGGCCCGCCACCGCCAGGATCTTGCCGGTGGTCGCCTGGACCGCGATGATCTCGGCCGACGCGTCGGGCGCGTCGTGCAGCGCGTTGGTGGCGGCCGCCTGGACCTTCGGGTCGATCGTGGTGGTGACCGGCTGGCCGGTGACGCCCTTCCACTGGTTCAGTACCGCGGTCTGCTGGCCGGCGCTGTTCTCGGCGACGATGTCGGTGGTCGGCGAGCCCGCCAGCTGGTGCTGGTAGGCCGCCTGCAGGCCGGTCAGGCCGACGGTGGTGCCGGGCTGGTAGGAGGCGCCCTCGTCGCGCAGCCGGCTCGAGGCCTCGGTGCCGACGGTGCCGACGATCTCGCTGGCGTTGGCGGCGAACAGCCGCTGACTGACCCGGTGCACGTTGAGCCCGGGGACCTTGCTCAGATTCGCGGCCAGCTGGCCGTAGGACGCGGGGTCGAGCGCCAGCAGGGTCAGGAACCGGCCGGGCGGGGCGGCCTGGATCTGGCCCAGCACCTGGGTGGGGTTGAGCTGGGTCACGTCGGCGAAGTCGTTGGCGGTGGCGGTCGGGTCCTTCAGCATCTTCGGCCAGACACCGACCTGGTAGACGGCCGACGGCACCTGCAGCGGCTGGCCGCTGGCGCTGAGCACCGGGGCCCGGGGCGGGACCTGGGTCACCACCGCCAGCCGGTCATCCGGGCCGAGCCGCGGGTTGATGACGCTCGCGGCCCAGTCCACCTTCCAGCTGGAACCGGCCTTGTGCAGCGTGAAGTGACCTGGGTACGCCCACTGGTGGCCGCCCTCGCCGAGGTTCACCGAGGCGGTGAAGTGCGCCTCAGCGGTGTTCCCGTGCTGGGTGACGGTGCCCATCGACAGGAACAGGGCGGTGGCGTCGAGCTGAGTGAACGCGTCGGACAGGGCGCTGGCCACGGTGGTCTTGGTGCCGGTGGTGTAGGAGGCGGCCGTCTTGTAGTTGTGCTGCTGCCAAGCCAGCAGGAACGCCTGGACGGTCCCTTCGGCCGAGGACTCCTGGGCAAAACCGTCCGCGAAACCGGCGGCGACCACGCCGGCGACGACCAGGACCGCGACCAGCCGGATGCGGCGGGCGCGCATCGACAGGCGGCGCGCCTTCTGCTTGGTCCGGGCCGACGGCGGCCGGGGTGGCAGCGGCCGCGGACCGGATGGACCCGCACCGGCCGGGGCGCCCCCGCCGGCCGGGGCGCCTCCATGGGCGGGGGCTGCTCCGCTGGAAGAGGCGGCCTCGCTGGAAGGGGCAGCGCCGTTGGCCGGGGCAGCGCCGTTGGTTCGCGATGGGAGCCGGATCGAACGGCCGGTCTTCGCGTGGCTGCCGCGGTTACCCCGATCACGGGTGTGGAAGGACACCGGCCCCCTCCCCGTTACCGTCGCCGCCGGAGAGCACGGTCCACCTCCCTGGCCGCGTCCCTGGCCGCCAGGTCGTGGCGCTTGTCGTAGGTCCGTTTCCCGCGCCCCAGGCCCAGCTCGACCTTGGCCTTGCCATCCTTGAAGTACAGCTCGAGCGGAACCAGCGTCAACCCTTGCTCGGCCGTCTGGCTGGCCAGCTTGTCGATCTCCTTGCGGTGGAGCAGTAGCTTCCTGGTCCGCCGGACGTCGTGGTTGGTCCAGGTGCCCTGGGTGTACTCGGGGATGTGCACGTTGTGCAACCACACCTCCCCGTCAGAGATCTGGGCAAACCCGTCCGCAAGGGAGGCCCGGCCTGCTCGCAGCGATTTCACCTCGGTACCGGTGAGCACCAGCCCCGCCTCGAAAGTGTCCCCGATCGAGTAGTCGTGCCGGGCGCGGCGATTCCGGGCGATCACCTTTCGCCCCTGCTCCCGAGCCACTGTGCTCCTGTCCGTTCATGTTAAATACGCAGGTAGCGGCGGAGGGTGAGGAACGACGTCGCGCCGCACAACACCACACCCACGCACATCGCGAGGACCACGACCTCGATGAGGTCGCCCGCGCTGAGGCCGACGTTGAAAGTGAAGTACTGCTGTAGGTTATCCAGCCACAGCGATTTCACCGCAATCAGCAGACCCGCGGCGACCGCCCAGCCGATGAGACCGGCGATCACCCCCTCCAGCAGGAACGGCAGCTGGATATAGAAGTTCGACGCGCCGACCAGCCGCATGATGCCGGTCTCCCGGCGGCGGTTGAACGCGGACAACCGGATCGTGTTCGCCACCAGCAGGGTCGCGGCGATGAGCAGGACCAGCGCGATGATCACGACCGCGTTCCGGGCGCCGTCGAGCAGCTTGTAGAACTTGTCGAGGATGGACCGGTCGTCGATCACCGAGTCCACGCCTGCCTTGTTCGTGACCGACGTCGCCACCGCGCTGTAGTCAGCCTGCGGGTTCTTCAGCTTGACCTGGAACGAGTCCGGGATATCGCCCTGCTGGACGGTCGACACGAACGACGGGCTGTTGGAGAACTCCTGCTTGAACCGCTGGTAGGCCTGCGCCTGGGTCTCGTAGGTGACGCTGGCGACCTGAGGGTTCGAGCTGAGCGTCTGCTGGATCTGCTGGCGCTGGGCCGCGGTGGACGCGCCGTTCTGCTTGCACTGGACGCTGACGCTCTGGGCGGTGCACAGGTAGATGGAGACCTCCACCTTGCCCTGCCAGTAGGTCCGGGTGCTGTCGACCTGCTTGATGAACAGCAGACCGGTGCCGAGCAGCGACAGGCTGATCGCCACGACCACGATGAGGGCGATGGTCATGGTGAGATTCCGGCGCAGGCCGATCCAGATCTCCTGGAGAACGAACTGTGCACGCATACTCGCTGGTCCCTCGCAGTCCTGCTTCGTGTGGTGGTTGCCCGGCCGGTGCCGGCGACGGTGCCCCGCCCGCCAGGCTACGGCACCTCAGTACGCCTGGCCGTACACTCCGCGAGACTGGTCCCGGACCACCTTGCCGTACTCAAGCTCGATGACGCGCTTGCGCATCGAGTCGACGATGGCGGCGTCGTGCGTGGCCATGACCACGGTGGTACCGGTCCGGTTGATGCGGTCGAGCACCTTCATGATGCCGATCGAGGTGGCCGGGTCGATGTTGCCGGTGGGCTCGTCGGCCAGCAGGATCATCGGCCGGTTGACGAACGCGCGGGCCATCGCGACCCGCTGCTGCTCGCCGCCGGACAGCTCGTCGGGCATCCGGTCGTGCTTGCCCTCCAGGCCGACCAGGTCGATGACCTCGGGCACGACCTTGCGGATGAACCGGCGGGGCTTGCCGATGACCTCCAGCGCGAAGGCCACGTTCTGGTAGACGTTCTTGTTCGGCAGCAGCCGGAAGTCCTGGAACACGCAGCCGATCCGGCGCCGGAGCATGGGCACACGCCAGTTCGACAGCCGCGCCAGGTCCCGGCCGGCCACGCGGATGCGGCCGTCGGTGGGCCGTTCTTCCTTGAGCACCAGCCGCAGGAACGTGGATTTACCCGAGCCGGACGGGCCGACGAGGAAGACGAACTCGCCTTTCTCGACGCCAATGCTGACGTTCTCCAGAGCCGGGCGGCTCTGGCTCGGGTAGATCTTGCTGACGTTATCGAAATTGATCACAGGACCATCACAGCGATGTCGGAAATGGATGAGAGTCGCAGCGCCTGGACCGGCGGTCCACCAGAGAAGCGGCCATCCAGGCCACGAGCGGGTAGCCTGGATTCGTCAATGGAACAGTGTAGGGGGAAACCCGCGAGCAGAGCCCTATAACGCTCCAAGTGCACGGCACGACCAGCCGGAAGGACGCCAATGAGCTGCGAACACCTTGCTTGTGCGCGCTGCGGGGGACCGGTGAGCGAGGGTCGCTGCCCGGCCTGCCGGGCGGCCCGGGCCGAGATGCACCACGGGCACAACAACTACACCCCCCACGTTCTCATCGCCGCCGCCCTGCTGATCGTTCTGGTGACCCTCCTGGCCGTCCACGGCGTTATGGGTTAGAGACTCCGCGAAAATCAGTCTTTGTCGCCGTTCTGGCCCCGCCGCAGCCAGCGGATCTCGGCCTCGATGAAGTCGTCGATCTCGCCGTCGAGGACGGCGTTGGTGTTACCGGTCTCGAAGCCGGTCCGCACGTCCTTGACGTTCTGGTACGGGTAGAGCACGTAGTTGCGGATCTGGGTGCCCCAGCTCCCGGTGGAGTCACCGCGGATCGCGGCCAGCTCGTCCGCTTCCTCCTGGCGCCGCCGCTCCAGCAGCTTGGCCTGGAGCACCGCCATGGCCGAGGCGCGGTTCTGGATCTGGCTGCGCTCGTTCTGGCAGGAGACCACGATGCCGGTCGGCAGGTGGGTGATCCGCACCGCCGAGTCGGTGGTGTTGACGCCCTGGCCGCCGGGGCCGCTGGACCGGTAGACGTCCACCCGGATCTCGTCCTCGTTGACCTCCACGTGGTCGGTCTGCTCGACGACCGGCACCACGTCCACACCCGCGAACGAGGTCTGGCGGCGGCCCTGGTTGTCGTACTTGGAGATGCGGACCATCCGGTGGGTGCCGTGCTCGCCCCGCAGCGTGCCGTAGGCGTACGGCGCCTTGACCGCGAACGTGGTCGACTTGATGCCCGCCTCTTCGGCGTAGGAGATGTCGTACACCTCGGTCGGGTAGCCGTGCCGCTCGGCCCAGCGCAGGTACATGCGCTGCAGGTTCTGCGCGAAGTCGGCCGCGTCGGCCCCGCCCGCCTGGGCGTTGATCGTCATCAGGGCCTCGCGCACGTCGTACTCGCCCGCCAGGAGCGTGCGCACCTCGAGCTGGTCGACCTCCTTGCGGAGCATGGCGAGCTCACCCTGCGCCTCGGCCCGGGTCGGCTCGTCGTCTTCGCTTTCGGCCAGCTCAAACATCACCCGGGTGTCGTCGAGCCGCTGCCGTAGGTTGTCCAGCCGGGCCAGCTCGCCTTCCAGATAGGAAAGGCGGCGGGTCACCGACTGTGCGTGCTGCTGGTCGCCCCACAGGTCCGGGTCGGCGGCCTGATCGCGCAGAGTAGCGGCCTCTTCCCGCATCCTGTCGGGATCGAGGACCGCTTCCACGGTGGCGAGCTTCGACGACAGTTCCGAGATCTCATCAGTGGGATCGGTAGCTGCCATGGCGGACAGCCTATGCGAGCCGGTGCCTGATGGCGTATGCAGGCGCGACCGTGGTCCCGGGACCGGTATCCTGCGGACCGGGTCCTGGCACAGCGGCCCGCCCCCCGGAAGCGCGACGGCGGAGGATAGGCTCGGGCTCGGAAGTTTCCCGGTTTCCCCAGCTGACAACGAACATGCGAGCGACTTTTAACCGCTTTCCCAAGGCACTGACGGCCGTCCTCGGGTTGCTGGCGGCCCTGACACTGACGCTGTCGGTGACGGGCTGCGGTACCACCGCGGACGCCACCACCACGGTGCCCGGCCCGACCCAGGCCTCGGCCCTGAAGGTGTTCAACGCCTACGTCACCGCCCAGCGGGTCGCGGTGGCCAACCACGACGCGCTGCTGGCGGCGTCGCTGACCAGCAGCTCGCAGTACAGCCTGGTCGCGACCCAGTGGTCCAGCGGCCAGGCGCCGGCCGCCCCCAGCTACGGCAAGCCGACGCTGTACGTGCCCAAGCTGACCACCTACCCGCAGTGGTTCATGGCCGTCGCGACGGAACACCAGCACGGCCGGGCGGCCGGGACGTACCTGATGGTGTTCGACAAGCCGGACGCCGCCGTCAGCTGGGCCCTGGACGGCTCGGTGCTGCTCAGCCCGGGCTCCACGACGCTGCCGGTAGCGGTGAGGAACGGCTACGCGACCGCGCTGCGCACGACCGACACGAACCTGTTGGTCCGCCCGGACGAGGTGGGCGCCATCCACGCCTCGGTGGTGGACGAAGGGCCGTCCAGCCCGGCCGCCAAGGTGGTCGCGGCCGGCCCGCTGACCACCGGCCTCTACTCCACCTACGCGGCCAAGGCCCGGCAGGCCCGGGCGGACGGCTACTACTACTCCTGGGAGCTGGAGGGCACCAGCTACCCGTTCTTCGCGCTGGCCACCACCGACGGCGGCGCCGTCGTCATGTACACGATGTCGCTGAACACCGCGGCCTCGCGGGTGAAGCCCGCCAAGGAGCCCATCCCGGTGCCGGACAACCTCAAGTCGGTGGTGCGGGCCACCCAGGCCCCGATCCGCCGGGTGCTGGACATCGACTCCACCCTGCAGTACGTGGCCGTCGACCCGCCGCCCGCCAAGAACGGCGGGACGGCGGGCAAGCTCCAGGTCATCGGCAACAGCGGTTTCCCGACCTACGTGGGCGGCAAGTAGCCCCCGCGGTCAGAGCCCTCCTGGTCAGGACGGGTGCGGCAGGGCGCTGGACGCGACCAGCGCCCGGACCGCGCGCAGGGCCACCGACAGGGTGGTGAACGTGAACCGCTCGCTCTCCCAGATCTCCCCCAGGGTGCGGGTGGCCCGGCCGACGGAGGCGCCGTTGCGCTCGGTCCAGGCGGCCAGCCGCTCTTCGGGGGTGCCGGCGCCGCCGACCGACAGCACGTCGAGGGTCATGGCCGCGTGGGCGGCGTACAGGTCGTCACGCAGGGCGGCCCGGGCCATGCTGCTCCACCGGTCGTCGCGCGGCAGCGAGATGATGCGGTCGCGCAGGCGGGCGATCTGCAGCCGGTCGGCCAGGTCGAAGTAGACCTCGGCGGTCTCCTCGACCCCACGGGAAGCGGCCCCGGCGATGTCCACGATGTCGAACGCGGAGTACGTGGGGACCATGCCGGCCACGATCTCGGCCAGCTCGGGTGGCACCCCGCGGCCGGCGAACGAATCCCGCCGCTCCTCGAATGTCTCGGCGTCCCGCCCGGTCAGCAGCTTGGGCAGGCCGGACCGGACGGCCAGCACGCCGTTGCTGAAGTGGTCCACGGTGGCGGTGATGTCGACCGGGGGCCGCCGGTTGTAGAGCAGCCACCGGCAGGCCCGCTCGGTCAGCTTGCGGCCCTCCAGCAGCAGCGCGATCTGGGTCCCGATGTCCACCGTGCCGTCCAGCTCGATGACCTGGCGCCAGAACTCGCGCAGGCCGAACACCTCACGGGCCACCAGCCAGGTGCGGGTGATGTCGGGCACCGACGCGCCGGTCTCCTCGTTCAGCCGGAAGATGAACGTGATGCCGGAGGTGTCCACCATCTCGTTCACGACCGAGGTGGTGATGATCTCGTGGCGCAGCGGGTGGGTGCCCATCCGGCCCGGCTGGGTGGCCCGCAGCGGCGCCGGGAAGTAATCGGTCAGCTCCCGGTGCAGGTACGGGTCCTCGGCCAGCCCGGAGGCGAGCACCTCCTCGGCGGCCGCGATCTTGGTGTGCGCGAGCAGCAGGGCCAGCTCCGGGTTGGTCAGGCCCTTGCCGGCCGACCGGCGTTCGGCGATCTCCTTCTCCCCCGGCACTGCGTCCTGGCCGCGCCGGAGCCGGTTGTCCCGCTCCAGCTGGCGCAGGTAGCGGGCGTGCACGTGCAGCATCTGCGGTCCCTGGGCGCGGGCCGCGGCCAGCGCCATGTTCTGGCCGTAGTTGTGCCGCAGCACCAGCGCGGCGACCTCGTCGGTCATCTCCTGCAGCAGGTCGTTACGGGTGTCGGTGGTGATCTCGCCGTCCCGGACGGCCCGGTCGAGCAGGATCTTGATGTTGACCTCGTGGTCGGAGGTGTCGACGCCGGCCGAGTTGTCGATGAAGTCGGTGTCGACCAGGCCGCCGTTCAGCGCGAACTCGATCCGGGCGGCCTGGGTCAGGCCCAGGTTGCCGCCCTCGGCCACCACCCGGGCGCGCAGCTGGCTGCCGTCGACCCGGACGTTGTCGTTGGACCGGTCGCCGGCGGCCTCCTGGGTCTCGGAGCTGGCCTTGACGTAGGTGCCGACGCCGCCGTTCCACAGCAGGTCGACCGGCGCGGTCAAGATGGCCGAGATCAGCTCGTCCGGCGACAGCGCGAGCGTGCCCTCGTCGATGCCGAGGACCGCCCGGGCCTGCGGCGACAGCGGCACCGACTTGGCGCTGCGCGGCCACACTCCGCCGCCGGCCGAGATCAGCGCCCGGTCGTAGTCGGTCCAGGACGAGCGGGCCAGCGCGAACAGCCGCTGCCGCTCGGCGAAGCTGACCGCCGGGTCGGGGTCCGGGTCCACGAAGATGTGCCGGTGGTCGAACGCCGCGACCAGCCTGAGCTGGTCCGACAGCAGCATCCCGTTGCCGAACACGTCACCGGACATGTCGCCGACGCCGGCCACGGTGAACTGGTCGGTGGCCGGGTTGAGGCCGAGCGTGGCGAAGTGGTTCTTGACCGACTCCCAGGCCCCGCGGGCGGTGATGCCCATCTTCTTGTGGTCGTAGCCGACCGAGCCGCCGGACGCGAACGCGTCGCCCAGCCAGAACCCGTAGCGGGCGGCGATCTCGTTGGCCACGTCGGAGAAGGTGGCGGTGCCCTTGTCGGCCGCCACGACCAGGTACGGGTCGTCGCCGTCGTGCCGGACCACGTCCCGGGGCGGGGTGACCCGTTCGCCCTCCAGGTTGTCGGTGATGTCCAGCATGGCGCTGATGAACGTCTGGTAGCAGGCCAGCACCTCGCCCTGGTAGGACTCGCGGTCGGCCGGGTCGGGCAGTTGCTTGCACACGAACCCGCCCTTGGCCCCGGACGGGACGATGACGGCGTTCTTGACCTCCTGGGCCTTGACCAGGCCGAGGATCTCGGTGCGGAAGTCCTCCAGCCGGTCCGACCAGCGCAGGCCGCCCCGGGCCACCCGGCCGAACCGCAGGTGCACCGCCTCCAGCCGGGGCGAGTACACGAAGATCTCGAACTTCGGCCGCGGCTCCGGCAGGCCCGGCACCTCGCCGGGGTCGAGCTTGACCACCAGGTACGGCGCGTGCGTGGGCGTGCAGCTGAGCTGGCCTGACAGTGCCGGGCTGGACTGGGCCAGGCTGGACTGGGCCGGGCTGGACTGGGCCGGGCCCGGCGTCGGCTGGATCGCGGTGCGGTAGTAGTTCGTCCGCAGGGTGGCCCGGATCAGAGCGAGGTAGGAGCGCAGGATGCGGTCGTGGTCGAGGGACACCACGTCGTCCAGCTCGCCCCGGATCTCCTCCAGCAGGGCCTCGCTGCGCTCGGCCTCGCCACCCTGGTGGGCCGGGTCGAAGCGGGACTCGAACAGCCGGGTCAGGAGCCGGGCCACGGTCGGGTTGGAGCACAGCACGCGCTGGAGGTAGCCCTGGCTGAACTGGTTGCCCGCCTGCCGCAGGTACTTGGCGTAGGCGCGCAGCACCATGACCTCGCGCCAGGACAATCCGCCCTCCAGCACCAGGGCGTTGAAGCCGTCGTCCTCGGTCTCACCGCGCCACAGTGCGCACAGCGCCTGCTCGAACTGCTCGCGGCCGCTGTCGCTGCGCGGCCGCTGCCGGGCGGACGGTGACTGCACACGCAGCCCGAAGTCGTAGATGTAGAACGGCTCGGCGGCCGCGAACTCGTACGGGTGCTCGTCGACCACCTCGAGCCCCATGTGCTGCAGCTGGGGCAGCACGTTGGACAAGATGACGGGCACGCCGGTCCGGTACACCCGCAGCCGCCAGTGGCCGCCGGCCGGGCTCTCGTCCTCCTTGAGCTGGACCGCGAACGCGTCGCCGGACTCCTGCAGGCTGAGCACCTGGCTGAGGTCGTCGACCGCCTCGGCGGCGGGCACGCCGGTCTTGTAGGTCTCGGGGATGGCGGTGGCGGTCCGGTCCAGCAGCAGCCGGGCCCGGTCCGTGCCGAGGACGCGCAGCGCCTCCTCCTCCAGGTCCTCGTCCCAGGACCGGACCGCGGCGGCGATCCGCCGTTCCAGCGCGGCCGCGTCCACCTCGGGCAGCGGCTGGCCGCGGCGGCCGCGGACCACCACGTGCAGCCGCGCCAGCGCCGACTCCCCCACCATCGCGCTGTAGTCGACCGAGACGCCGTCCAGGGCCGTCCGCAGGATCTCCTGCACGCGCAGCCGGACGGCGGTGGTGTACCGGTCCCGGGGCAGGAACACCAGGCAGGACATGTACCGCCCGTACACGTCGCGGCGCAGGAACAGCCGCGTCTGCTTGCGTTCGCGCAGCCGTAGCACGGCGGTGGCGATCTCGGTCAGCTGTTCGGTGCTGATCTGGAACAGCTCCTCGCGGGGGTAGTCCTCGAGGATCTCGATCAGGTCGTGGCCGTCGTGGCTGTCCGGGGTGACCGCGGCCGCCGCCAGCACGTCGGTCAGCTGGCGCCGCAGCACCGGGATGCGCGCCACCGATTCGGTGTAGGCCGAGTGCGTGTACAGGCCGAGGAACCGCCACTCGCCGGTGACCTGGCCGGCCGCGCCGAGCTTCTTGACGGCGACGTAGTCCAGGTACTTGTTCCGGTACACGGTGGACCGGGAGTTGCCCTTGGCCAGCACCAGCCGGTCCGGCTCGGCCGCCTTGGCCCGGATGTCCGGGGGCAGCGACGCGAACGACTCCGAGCCCTCCCGGTCGTGGCGCAGGAAGCCCAGCCCGGTCCCGGCCACCGCCCGCAACGTCATGCCGTCGTCCCCCGGCACCAGGTCGTACTCGCGGTAGCCGAGGAAGATGAAGTGGCCGTCGGACAGCCAGCGGAGCAGTTCGCCGGCTTCGGACTCCGGCCCCGGCTGACCCGCGGTGGCGGCGCTGACCACCGGCTGCGGGCCGGTGCGGCCGGGCAGCGGCGCGCCGGCCGCGCCCTCCAGGCTGAGGGCCAGCGAGGCGGCGGCCGCGGTCATCTTGGGCTGGTCCTCGATCGTGACCCGGACGTCGTCCAGCACCCGGCACAGGTCCGCCTCGAGCTCGGCCAGCGGCACCCGGTCACCCAGCCCGGCCAGCTCGATGTGCATCCAGGACTCGGTGATCTCGCCGGGCGCGGCGTCGCCGTCCCCGGCGGTGCCGTTGTTCCCGCTGACCGGGCCAACCACCTCGTGCAGGGTGCCGGTCACGTCGCGGCGGACGACCAGCCGCGGGTGCAGGATCAGGTTGACGTCGGCCTGGTGCCGGTTCAGCTCCATCGTCACCGAGTCGACCAGGAACGGCATGTCGTCGGTGACGATGTCGACGACCGTCTGGACCGGCCCGAAGCCGGCGATGGCGGCGCCGGGGCCGGCCTCCGCCTGCTGGCCCGCCGCCTGCTGGCCCGCCGCCTGCTGGCCCGCCGCCTGCTGGCCCGCCGGGCTGGCGTCCGCCACCTGGACCAGGGCCCGGCCCTGCGGGCGCTCGGCCGCCAGGGCCGCGTGGGCGGCCGCGACCGCGGCCAACTGCTCACTGCCGAACGTGACGAGGTCCTCGGTGGCCACGTTCCGGTAGTAAGCGCGGAGGAAGCCGGGCAGATCACCGACGGCCGAGCGCACACCTCCCGGGTCCGTCGCCGTGGCCTGCGCTGCGCGTTCGAGGGCGCTGTCCCTTGCCTCGTCCACAGTTTCCGACATTGCTGCCCGTCCCCAGGTGTGCGTGCGCGCGGTTCGCCGTTGAACCGCGTGATCAGCTACCCGCGATTGAATCTCGCAAATAGCCGAATACGTAATTAAGTACCGCACTCGGGCCTGACCGCAAGCGGCAGTGTCCCGGGTTGATCCACGCTCCGGCACCGCTGTGAACATGATGTACGCCACTGCGTCACGATCTGATTTCTCTTAGTCACCAGATCGGGCCCGGTGCGCGGGCGGTAAGCAGCGGGCTCGGTCCCGCTGCCAGCCACCAAGGCTATCCGGGTCTACGGGTGCTCGCGGCCACCTGAGGTAACCCTGCCGGGCCGGCCACGTAGCGCTCACGCACCCGGGTGGCGGCGCGAGGAGGTGCCGGCGTTTTCAAAAAATGATCACGAAGCGGCCGGGGATCGGTCCGCGCAGGCGGGGGCGGATCCGGCAGGACGCATGGCGGAACGGCGCGCCCGGGGAACCGGCGCGCCGCGCGGCTGGTGCGGCTGGAGGGCGGCTCAGGCCTTGACCCTCTTGCCCTTCTTCTCCAGCTCTTTCTCCTGCTTGGCCTGCTCTTTCCCGGCCTCCTTGGCGGCCTCGGCCACCGAGTCCGAGCCCGGCCAGATGCCGGTGAGCTTCAGCGTCGCCTCGGCCGCGCCGCGGTCGACCGCCGCCTTGACCAGAGCGAAGATCGCGCCATGGAGGGCGGCCGCGATCAGCACCTCGGGCCAGCCCTTGGCCACGTCGGTGGAATCGGGGGCCTCCGCCTCGTGGGCGACGGCCTTCCAGATCTGCTTGAAGATGACACCCGCGAGAATCCCGCCCAGCACCCCGGCCAGGATGCTGAACGGTTTGTACATGAGCTTGATCATCTGCGGCGACGCCTCCTGATCAGATCGAACCCGAGTAGCGCCGCGCCGGCGGCGGCGGTGATGATGATAATGGCCTGGCTGGCCGACGTACGCTCGGCCGCGTGCCGGGCGGCCCGCTGGACCGGCTCGGGCGTGGCGTCGCGGACCTTGCTGCCGACCGCGCTGGCGCGGGCCTGGAGCTGGTCGCGGCCCTGAGCGCCGTTGGTGCTGGCCGCGTCCTTGACGCCCTGCGTCTTGCCGGCCAGCTGGCCGCGGGCCTGGGCGACGCGGAGGTTGGCCTGCTCGCGGGCCTGGGCGGTGGTGCCCTTGAGCCGACCGGTGAGTTCGGCGACCCGCTCCTTGGCCTGGGCCTTGGCCTCGCGGGCCTGGGCCTTGACGTCGGTCTTGGCCACCAGCGCCTCAACGGTCTGGCCAAGCTGCTCGCGGGTGCGCTCGATGTCCTGTTTGAGCTCTTCGGGGTCGTCGGGCGTGCTGCTGGCGCCCGCCGGCTGGTCGGTGGTCATCGGTGAGCCTTCTCCTTAACTTCCTGTACGTCGGCCTGAACGCTGCCGATGGCCTCGCGCGGGACCGGCGGTGCTCCCTTGCTCACGTGGCTCTTGCCGACCAGCGCCGCGATCGCGGACACGGCCAGCAGGGCAGCGCCGATGATCAGTGCGGCCAGCCAGGCGGCCACCACACCGCTGAGGGCGATGATCGCGCAGGCCAGCAGACAGCCAACAGCGTAGAGGGCGATCAGTCCGCTGCCGGCGAACGCGCCGGCGCCGATCCCCATTTGCTTGCCCTTTTGGGTCATCTCCACCTGGGCGAGCTTGATCTCGTCGCGGACGAGCCGGGGTACCAGCTCGGTCATCTCTTTGACCAGCTCCCCGGCTGAGCGGCCGTCGGTCTCAGTCATGTGTCCCACCCTTCGCTGACGCGTGGGGTGCCTACCCGACGATTATCAGGCGTAACACAAGGGATGTCACCGGTCGCGGCGCGTCAGGCGCTCGACGGCGCCGACCACCTGAGCCGGATCGGTCAGGTCGGGCAGCACGGCGGCGGCGCCGACCTGGCGCAGCTCGGCGGCGGTGGACCGGCCGCTGGCCACGGCCGCGCAGGCGGCGCCGCCCATCCGGGCCGCCTCCACGTCCCGGGCCGAGTCCGCGATGTACACGGAGTCGCCGTCGGCCGCCTCGGCCTGGTACTTCTCGGCGGCTCGCTGCCGGGCCACCCGTACCAGCGCGCCCTTCGGGTAGGACTCGGAACCGTACCCGCCGACGGTGAAGTCGAAGTACCGCTCGAGGCCGAAGGTCCGCAGCTTGAGCAGGGCGTTCGGCTTGCTGGTGCCGGTCAGCACGGTCTGTACCACCCCGTCCAGCTGGGCCACCGCGTCCAGGGCCTCGTGCGCGCCCGGCAGCGCCTGGCCCTTGGTCGTGAGCTCATCGCGGCGGGCCGCCATCGAGGAGGCCAGCTCGCTGCTGAACGGGGCCAGCAACTGCTCCGAGGTGCCCAGATCGCTGACGTCGACACCGTTCAGGGCGAGCGCCTCGAAGAAGATCTCGGACTCGGACCCGCCGGCCAGCTGCGGCAGCCGGACCAGCCGCCGCCCGGTCACCGTCCGGAAGGCCTCAGCGTAGGCTTCCCGCGTCACCCGCGTCACATCGACCAGTGTCAGATCGATGTTCCATAGGACCAGGCGGTAAATGGAAGCCTCCGTCTCGGGGGTTCGGCGCACGATGGCGCACTCCGGAAGTCTACGGACTAACCACCGTCGCGCGGCTGACGGTCCGGATAACGGGTGCCGGGACGCTGAGGCTTACGGGTGGGCGTGACTCCCTGCCCTCGCTCCAGTGAAACTGAGGCTGGGACGGGTGTGGCTGGAGCGCCGGGAGAGGCAGGCCAAGCGCACGCGCATGTCCCGTCTGGACGGCCACTGCGCGGCTGAGGCGGCGCCGGGCGCGTCTGCCCGGCCATGATCCATCGCCCGGTTACCTTTTCAGTGAATAGCGCTGACAACGTAACCCGGCGATGGATCTTGAAACTCATGTGACTGGAGCCTCGGGTGAGGCACGCCACGTGCACACTCCTGGCCGGCCTGACCCCCATCCCGGAGCCCGAAGTAGCCCCGGAGGCGTTTCCCCCGGGTCGCGTGTGACCCGGGGGTGCTGCGGTCAGCCCATGTGGGGGTAGCGGTAGTCGGTGGGGGGGACGAGCTGCTCCTTGATGGCGCGGGGGCTGACCCAGCGGATCAGGTTGAGGATCGAGCCCGCCTTGTCGTCGGTGCCGCTGGCGCGGGCGCCGCCGAAGGGCTGCTGGCCGACGATCGCGCCGGTCGGCTTGTCGTTGATGTAGAAGTTGCCCGCCGAGTAGCGGAGCACCTCGGACGCGTGGGCGATGGCGGCGCGGTCCTGGGCGAGGATGGCGCCCGTCAGCGCGTAGGGGGCGACGTTGGCCGCCTGGGCGAGCATGTCCTCGTAGGCCTCGTCCGGGTACGGGTGCACGGCCAGGATCGGGCCGAAGTACTCGGCGGTGAACACCTCGTCGGCCGGGTCGGAGCACTCCAGCACGGTCGGGGCGGTGAACCAGCCCTCGCGGTCGTCGGTCCGGCCGCCGGTCAGCACCCGGACGGCCGGGCGGCTGCGGGCCCGCTCGAAGGCGGCGGCGTGCTTGGCCAGCGCCCGGTCGTCGATGACCGCGCCCATGAACAGCGACAGGTCCGACGAGACGTCGCCGACGGTCAGCGACTCGACCTGGTCGACGAAGTTGTCGCGGTGGCGCTCCCAGACCGAACGCGGCACGTAGGCGCGGGACGAGGCCGAGCACTTCTGGCCCTGGTACTCGAACGAGCCGCGGATCAGCGTGGTGGCCAGGATCGACTCGTCGACCGAGGGGTGCGCGATCACGAAGTCCTTGCCGCCGGTCTCGCCGACCAGCCGGGGGTAGCCGCGGTAGCCGGTGATGTGCTCGCCCACCGTGCGCCACAGGTGCTGGAAGGTCGCGGTCGAGCCGGTGAAGTGCACGCCGGCCAGCTGCGGGTGCGGCAGCGCGACCCGGGAGACCGCCTGGCCGTCGCCGGTGACCATGTTGATCACGCCGGGCGGCAGCCCGGCCGCCTCCAGCAGCCGCATCGTGTAGTGCGCGGCCAGCTGCTGGGTGGGCGAGGGCTTCCACACCACGACGTTGCCCATCAGCGCCGGGGCGGCGGGCAGGTTGCCCGCGATCGAGGTGAAGTTGAACGGGGTGATGGCGACCACGAAGCCCTCGAGCGGCCGGTACTCCATCCGGTTCCAGGCGCCCGGCGCGGACTGCGGCTGCTCGGCCAGGATCTGCCGGGCGAAGCTCACGTTGAACCGGAAGAAGTCGATCAGCTCGCAGGCCGCGTCGATCTCGGCCTGGTAGGGCGACTTGCTCTGGCCGAGCACGGTGGCGGCGTTGAGGGTGGCCCGCCACGGGCCGGCCAGCAGGTCGGCCGCCTTGAGGAAGATGGCGGCGCGGTCGTCGAAGGACAGCGCCCGCCAGGCCGGGGCGGCGGTCAGCGCCGCGTCGACGGCGGCGGTCACGTCGGCGTCGGTGGCGTTGCCGAGGTAGCCGAGTACGTGCCGGAAGTTGTGCGGCTGGACCACGTCGATGCGGTCGCCGCCGCCCATCCGGGTCTGCCCGCCGATCGTCATGGACAGCTCGGCCTGCTCGCCGGCCAGCTGCTTGATCTTGGTCTCCAGCGCGGCTCGCTCGTGGCTACCCGGCTGGTACTGCCGGACCGGTTCGTTCACCGGCCACGGCACGTTGCTGATGGCGTCCAACAAGGTCGCCCTCCCTGCTCGGTTCGGATGCTCGGAGGCTACCGCCCGCCGCGGGGCGGAGGAAGCACGGCGCCGGCGGACCAGACCGGAAACACTCGCTGTGTTCACTCCGCGTACATCCTTCTCATACAGGCTGGATCGGCGCATAATGCACCAGGCGCCCCCATAAGCCCACAGCGAAAGCCCACAGCGAAGGATGGCGATGCGGCCCGTCACGTCGGCAGTGAGCGGACTCGAGCTCTGATCGGATCTCTGGCGGTGGTGGCGGGAGCGGTGGCGCTGACGTGCGCGCTGCCCGCTGGCGCGGCCACCACGCCTACCAGCACAGCGCCCACCAGCACACCGGGCACCAGCACACCGGGCACCGGCGCGCCGGATGCCAGTACGGCGATCGCACCGCCGGACACCACCACGCCGGCCGCCACCCCGGCGACCACGCCCGGCAACACGATCGTCTGGGTGAACAAGCACACGATCAGCACGGGCGGCCGGTACCTGATCAACCCGGACGGCTTCCGCGAGTCGATGACGCTGGAGAACATCGGCTACGGCAACAACTTCACGGTGTCGACCAAGACCCCGGCCACCGGCCGGGTGCTGGCCTTCCCGGACTTCCTGTACGGCTGCTCGTGGGGCATCTGCTCACCGCATCGCACGCTGCCGGTCCAGATCTCCCGCGACGGCGACCCCGGTGCCTCGGTCAGCACGTCCGGTCACCCGGCCGGTGAGTACAACGCCGCCTACGACGTCTGGCTGGAGCTCAAGCCCTACCTGTCCGGCCAGCCGCACGGCGCCGAGATCATGATCTGGCCGCGGGAGACCGCGAACCTGGGCAGCCTGCACGGCCTGCCCGAGGTCCGCATCGACGGGGCACTGTACTGGGAGATCGCCTGGCGGGCGAGCAACAGCCACGGCTCCTGGAACTACGTCCAGTTCCGCAAGGTCAGCCAGGTCAACACGCTGGCCGGGATCCACCTGAACGACTTCTTCAAGGCGGCCGAGGCGCGCGGTTGGGTGAGCCCGAGCTGGTACATCCAGTCGATCACGGCCGGCTTCGAGATCTGGAGCGGCGGGAACGGGCTGAAGATGTACAACTTCTGGGCCCGGTCCTAGCTCAGTCGACGAAGTGCAGCTCCTGGGTGGCGTACCACTCCAGCTCGTGGCCTTCGGCGCCGTCGACGGTGAAGCGGGCGTCGTCGTCACCGTCGTCGGCGGCCGGCAGCGCGGCCACCGCGGCCCGCACGTCGTCGGCGGCCGCGATCGCGTCGACGTGGCCGGCCGCCAGCCGGGAGAGCGGGACGGCGCTCAGCACCTGGACCGCGGCCGGGTGACCGCTGGCCTTGGCCAGGTCGTCCTCGGACACGTCGACGGCCAGCACCACGCGGCGGGGTGGCGCGTCAGGCTGACCGGCCAGCAGCCGCAGCGAGCCGCGGGCGGCCTCCAGCAGCGCCGTGTACTCAAGTTCTTCCAGGTCGCCGCTGGCGTACCACTCGCGCAGGGCGGGGGTGACGGCGAAACCCGGCTGCGGGGCCGGGCCGACCTCCCCGGACTTCAGTACTTCGGCCAGCGCGGGCAGGCTGGACGGCAGGTATACACGCATTGGTTTCCTCTGATCAGGCTGATCAGAGTGTGACAGGTCGCGTCGGGGCCGGCCCCGGATTAGTCCGCACCGTAACCGTCGCCGCGGCGCGAGCCGCCCAGCGCGGTGATGACGGCGGTGACGGCGTCGTCGAGCGGGACGTGTTCCCACAGCCGGACCACCCGCCAGCCGGCCAGTTCGAGGGCCGCGTCGGCGGCGCGGTCGCGCTCGACGTTGCGGAGCAGCTTGGGGTTCCAGTAGCCCTGGTTGACCGCGGGCTTGGAGCCGTGCTCGGGGCAGGCGTGCCAGAAGCACCCGTCCACGAACACCGCGACCTTGCGGGCGGTGAACGCGATGTCGGGGCGGACCCGGCGGCTCTCGAGGTCGAGCCGGTAGTCCTTGCGGAACCGGTAGCCCAGCCGGTGCAGCGCCCGGCGCAGGGCCAGCTCGGGCTTGGTGTCGGTCCGCCGGATGGCGCGCATGTTGGCCGCGCGCCCCGGGCTGGAGGCCGCCGGGTAAGCCGGCGGTTTCCGGGGCCGGGCGGCGGGCTCTGCCATGGCAGTCAAGGCTAGAACAGCGCCGGCGGGCCGGACCGGTACACCACCCAAAGCCCTTTATCAAAAAGCGGAAATACCGAGCAGGGTCGCGACCCGTTCGGTGGTGATCTCGGGGTCCGCGTGATGGACGCCGGTCATGCCGCAGGCCTCGGCGGCCACGATGTTGGCCTCCACGTCGTCCACGAACACGCAGGCGGCCGGGGGCAGGCCGATCAGCTCGGCCGCGTGCGCGAAGATCTCCGGCTCGGGCTTGCGCATGCCCACCTCGCAGGAGATCACCACCCCGTCGAACAGCTCGGGGAAGTCGGTCCGGTCGTACCAGTCGGCGCCCCAGGAATTGGACAGCAGGCAGGTCCGGACGCCGGCGCCGCGGGCCGTCCGCAGCAGGTCGTACATGGCGGGCACGGTCTCACTGGCCGCGAACATCCGGCCGAGGAGACCGTCGGCCGGGACCGGGCCGCCGTTGGTGAGGGTCAGCTGGGCGGCGAACATCTGCTCGAACTCGGGCACCGTGCACTCGCCGCGCTCCAGGGCGTGCACGGGGTTGCCGGTCACGCCGGGGCCACCGTAGGCCTCGTTCAGCCAGGGCCGCATGCAGGCGACGTAGCTGTCCCAGTCGATGCCCTCGGCCTCGACCCAGGCCATGACCGTGGTGCGGATGGAGTTGGTCAGGACGCCGCCCCAGTCGACGACCAGACCACGCAGATCTTCGCGGTGAGCCACGTCTGCGATCGTACGGCCGCCACAACCTGGTTAATTCCCTATTTCTCCCATTGACTTAATAGAGAAAAGGACCAACGATGGGCGACCGGGGGGCCACAGTCGACGGAGGAGGTCCGCGGTGTCGATATCCACCGGCAGCAGCCAGACGCGCCGCGGGAGCCCGCCGGAGCCCGACGCCCCCGCGCCGCCGCTGGCCGGGGTGACCGGCGGCCGGCCACGGGCGGCGAGGGGCGGAGGCCGCGGGTGGCGCCGGTCCGGGTGGCTGCGGCTGATCAGCCCGGTCGTGGTGCTGGCGTTGTGGCAGATCCTCAGCAGCACCGGGATCGTGTCCGCGCAGAAGCTGCCCTCGCTGACCATGCTCTGGTCGACCGCGGTGCACCTGATCACCACCGACTCCCCCACCTACGGGACGCTGCAGCACGCGATGCTGATCTCGCTGGAGCGGGTGGCGATCGGCTTCGTCATCGGCGGCGGCCTGGCCATGATCCTGGCCGTCGCGGCCGGGCTGAGCCGGTTCGGCGAGAACGCGATCGACCCGCTCATGCAGGCGCTGCGGACGCTGCCGCTGTTCGGGCTGATCCCGGTGTTCATCGTGTGGTTCGGCATCGGCGAATCACCCAAGATCACGCTGGTGGCGCTGGCGGCGGCCGTCCCGCTGTACCTGAACACGTTCGCCGGCATCCGCGGCGTGGACGGCAAGCTGGCCGAGCTGGGCCAGGTGCTCGGGCTCAGCCGGGGCGAGCTGATCCGCGACATCATCCTGCCCGGCGCGCTGCCGGCCATCCTGGTCGGCCTGCGGCAGAGCCTGGGCACCGCCTGGCTGGCGCTGGTGGTGGCCGAGCAGATCAACGCCAACGCCGGGCTGGGCTACATCATCAACCAGGGCGAGCAGTTCCTCCAGCAGAACGTGATCTTCGTCGCCCTGATCGTGTACCTGATCCTCGGTCTGCTGACCGACTACATCGTCCGGCTGATCGAGAGGAGAGCCCTGTCGTGGCGACGCGGGATCCTGGAGTCCTAGCCACCGAACTGGTCGCGCGGGCGCGGGGGCTGACCCGGGCGTTCGACCATCACGTCGTGCTGGACCGGCTCGACCTGGACATCGGTCCCGGCGAGTTCGTGGCCATGATCGGCCGCAGCGGGACCGGCAAGTCGACGCTGCTGCGCGCGCTGGCCGGGCTGGACGATGACGTGGCCGGTGAACTGACCGTGACCGCGGCGGCCGCGGTGGTGTTCCAGGAGCCGCGGCTGGTGCCGTGGAAGCGGGTGTGGAACAACGTCGCGCTCGGCCTGCGGGCGGCCGACCCGCGGGCGACCGCCCGGGCCGCGCTGGACGAGGTCGGGCTGGCCGCGCGGGCCGACGCCTGGCCGCTCACGCTGTCCGGTGGCGAGGCCCAGCGGGCGGCGCTGGCCCGCGCCCTGGTCCGCGATCCGGGCCTGCTGCTGCTGGACGAGCCGTTCAGCGCGCTGGACGCGCTGACCCGGATCAGCATGCACGGGCTGGTGCTGTCGCTGTGGGAACGGCACCGGCCGGCCGTGCTGCTGGTCACCCACGACGTCGACGAGGCGCTGGCCCTGGCCGACCGGGTGCTGGTGCTGTCCGACGGCAGGATCGCTCATTCGGCCAGCATCGCGCTGGACCGGCCGCGGGACCGGGACCACCCGGACCTGGTGGCCTTGCGCATCCGCCTGCTCACCGAGCTGGGCGTAGCAACCCAAGACGTGTCCTGAAGAAGAGGAACCCTTTCATCATGATCAGCTCTTTCCGGGTCAGGCGGGCCCGTGCTCTGCTGGCCGTGGCGGGCAGCGCGGCTGTGCTCGCCGTGGCCGCCTGCTCCTCGTCGTCGGGCGGGTCCGCGTCGCCGGGTGGTTCTTCGGCGTCCAGCGGCTCAGGCTCCGGCTCCGGCTCCGGCTCCACCGTGAACCTGTCGGCGGTGACGCTGACCATCGGCGACCAGAAGGGCACCGGGGCCGAGGCGCTGCTGCAGGCGGCCGGGCTGCTCAGCAAGCTGCCGTTCAAGGCCAAGTGGGTGGACTTCACCTCCGGGCCGCCGATGGTGCAGGCGATGGGCGCGGGCTCGGTCGACATCGGCGGCGTGGGTGACGCGCCGCCCGCGTTCGCCGCGGCCGGCGGCTCGAAGGTCAAGATCGTCGGAGCGCGGATCACCCCGGCCGCGGCCGGGGCGGTGGTGGTGCCGAAGAGCTCCCCGATCACCACGATCAAGCAGCTCAAGGGCAAGACGATCGCCGCCCCCGAGGGCACCTCGGCCGACTACCACCTGCTCACGGTGCTGGCCGCGGCCGGCCTGACCAGGAAGGACGTGACCGTCGACAACCTGCAGCCGGCCGACGCGCTGTCGGCGTTCACGTCCGGCAAGGTCGACGCCTGGGACACCTGGTCGCCGTACATTGAGGAGGCCGTGCAGCAGGACGGCGGGCGCGTGCTGGCCTCGGGCCAGCAGTACGGCGCGCCGTACGCGTTCCAGGTGGCGTCGGACGCCGCCCTGGCCGACCGGGGCAAGGCGGCCGCGATCGCCGACTACGAGAAGGTGCTCAACCAGGCCTACGTCTGGTCCGCCAAGCACACCAGTACCTGGGCCAAGCTGTGGGCCGACGCCACCGGGCTGCCCAGTGCGACCATGCTGCAGGCGTCCAAGGACGACGTGAACACGCCGGTCAAGATCAACACCACGGTGATCAACGCCGAGCAGAAGCTGGTGGACGCGTTCTACAAGGCGGGCGAGATCCCGACCGACGTGAAGATGACCGGCTACATGACCGGCCAGTTCAACAGCACCGTGACCGGGTCCACGACGACCAGCGCGGGGGGCTCGGTCACCGGTGGTGGTTCGTGAGCCTGACGTTTCACTGGTTCCTGCCCACGTCCGGCGACGGCCGGTCGATCGTGGGGCGCGGCCACAGCGTCCCGATCGGCCCCAGCGGCCTGCCGGCGCCGAAGGCGGACGAGCGGTCGGCGGCGACCGCGATCCGGCCGCCCGACATCGACTACCTGGCCCAGGTGGCGCGGGCGGCCGAGGCCAACGGGTTCGAGGGCGTGCTCACCCCGACCGGGACCCACTGCGAGGACGCCTGGCTGGTCACGGCGGCGCTGATCCGGGAAACCGAGCGGCTGAAGTTCCTGGTCGCGTTCCGGCCGGGGCTGACCTCGCCGACGCTGGCGGCCCAGATGGCCGCGACCTACCAGCGGATTTCGCGCGGCCGGCTGATGCTCAACGTCGTCACCGGCGGCCAGGCCGACGAACAGGCCCGGTTCGGGGACTTCCTGCCGCACGACGAGCGGTACGCCAGGACCGGGGAGTTCCTGGAGGTGATCCGGGGCGCGTGGGGCGGGAAGCCGTTCGACTTCACCGGCGACTACTACCGGGTGGAGGGCGCGACGGTGATGGAGCCGCCCGAGCCCGCGCCGGACGTGTACTTCGGCGGCTCGTCGGCGGCCGCCGGGCCAGTAGCCGCCCGTTACGTCGATGTCTATCTGACCTGGGGCGAGCCGCCGGCCCAGGTAGCGGAGAAGCTGGCCTGGATCCGGGGGCTGGCCGAGGCGGCCGGCCGGAGCGTGCGGTTCGGCATCCGGCTGCACGTGATCACCCGGGACACGGCCGCCGAGGCCTGGGCCGAGGCCGACAAGCTGCTCAGCTACCTGGACCCGGGCGAGGTCGCGTTCGCCCAGCAGGAGCTGGCCCAGAGCGAGTCGGTCGGCCAGCGGCGGATGCGGGAGCTGCACGAGGGCTTCCGCAGTAGCGGGGCAGCGTCGGACCTGGAGATCTACCCGAACCTGTGGGCGGGGGTGGGGCTGGTCCGCGGCGGCGCTGGTACCGCCCTGGTCGGCAGCCACGCCGAAGTCGCCGACCGGATCGAGGAGTACGCGGCGCTCGGGATCTCCGAGTTCATCCTGTCCGGGTACCCGCATCTGGAGGAGGCGTACTGGTTCGGCGAGGGGGTGCGGCCCGAGCTGAGGCGGCGGGGCTTGCTGGGCGCGGGCCCGGGTCCGGGGCTTATTCGGTCTGGGTGACCTTGCTCAGGCCGCGGGGGTGGTCGGGGTCCAGGTCCAGCCGGCGGGCCAGCGCCTCGGTCAGCAGCTGGCCGGCGATGATCAGGCCGATCGGGGCCAGCCACTCCGGCAGCCGCGGCCCGGGCAGCGCGCTGGTGCACTCGGCCGCCAGCTCGTCGCCCCCGCCGATACCGTACGCGGGGGCACCCGAGGCCGTGACCCGGCGCGCCAGCGCCACCGCCCCCTCCACGGTCGGCCCGGCGTCGGCCGCCATGATCACGGCCGGGGTGCGCTCGTCGACCACCGCGATCGGACCGTGCAGCAGGTCGGCGAAGGACAGCCCCATGGCGTGCAGGTAGCAGGCCTCCTTGAGCTTGAGCGCCAGCTCCAGGGCGGCCGAGTAGGCGTAACCGCGGCCGGAGACCACGGCCCCTTCGACCGCCGCCAGCCCCTCGATCAGCGGGGTGAGGTCGCCGGGCTCGGCCAGCAGGCGTTCGATCTCGTCGGGAACGTTACGGAGCTCGCTGGCGTCGATGGGGGTCTGGCCGGTGGCGGCCCCCTCGGCGTCGGCGGCCAGGCCGAGGCCGAGCACCGCCAGCGCGGCCAGCTGGGTGGTGAACGTCTTGGTCGCGGGGACGGCCTGCTCGACCCCCGCCTCGGTGACGAACGCCAGGTCGGCCTGGGCGGCCAGCGGGGAATCGGCGCCGTTGGTGATGGCCATCGTGCGCGCCCCGCAGTCGGCCGCCCAGGCCATCGTCTGCACGATCTCCTCGGTCCGGCCGGACTGGGACAGCGCCACCGCCAGTACCCCGGACAGGTCCAGCCGGGCCCGGTAGGTGGTGGCGACCGACGGTGAGGCCAGCGTGGCCAGCCGTCCGGCCCGCACCTGGGCCAGGTAGCTGCCGTAGACGGCCGCGTTGTCCGAGGTGCCCCGGGCGATGAACAGCACCTGGCGGGTGTCCCGGGCCAGCGTGACGACCTCCGCCACCCGGGGCAGCAGCGAGCTCAGGGTGGCCCGCAGCGCCGCCGGCTGCTGCTCAATCTCGGCCCGCATCCGGGTCTGGGTCCCGGGCGATGTCTCGGTCTCGGGGGGTGTCACGGGTCGGCCTCTTTCCCAGTTTGCTTGCTTCCTAGTGGACTCGCTGACCGGCCAGCCAGGTGGCTTCGGCCCGCAGACCGGCGCCGAGCCAGGCCAGGTCGGCCCGGGCGCCGGGAGCGATCCGGCCCAGGTCGGACCGGCCGATCAGGTCGGCCGGGATGCGGGTCGCGGCGGCCACCGCCGCGGGCAGGCTGACACCCACGCTAACCATGTTCGACACGGCGACGTCCATCCGCAGGGCCGAACCGGCCAGCGTGCCGTCGGGCCGCACCGGCGGCACCCCGTCGCCCGGCGGCAGCACGATCGGCTGGCCACCCAGCATGTACTCCCCCGGCGGCATCCCGGCACAGGCGGCGGCGTCGGTGACCAGGGCGATCCGGCCCGGGGCGGCGGCGAAGGCGATGGCGGTGACGGGGGCGGCGACGTGGCTGAAGTCGGCGACCAGGCCACTGGTCAGCCGGTGGTCGGCCAGGGCCTGGCCGACCACGCCGGGCTCGCGGTGGTGGAGGGGGCGCTGGCCGTTGAACAGGTGGGTGACCATCCGGGCGCCGGCGTCGGCGGCCCGCGCCACCTGGCCGGCCAGGGCGTCGCTGTGGCCAACGCTGACCAGGACGCCGTGGCGGGTCAGCTCCCGGATGGCGTCCAGGGCGCCGGGGCGCTCGGGGGCCAGGGTGAGGATCGTGAGGTGCCCCTGGGCGGCGTCGATGAGCGCGCCGACCGCCTCGGGGGTGGGGTCGATCATCCAGTCCCGGTTGTGGGCGCCGCCCCGGACCGGGTTGATGAACGGCCCCTCGACGTGCACGCCGAGGACGCGGGCGTGGGGCGGTGGGGGCTCGGACGCGGCCTGGCCCGGCTCGGCGGCGGGCTGGCCCGGCTCGGCGGCGGGCTGGCCCGGCTCGGCGGCCAGTTGCTCGGTCAGCCGGGCGGCCGCCTTGAGCGCGGCGGTCAGCTGCGGGAGCGGGGCGGTGATGAACGTCGGCACGAACGCGGTGGTGCCGGTCTCGGGCAGCCGTTCGGCCACCATCCGCCAGTCCGCCTCGTCCACCGCGTCGAACTCGGCGCCGTAATAGCCGTTGACCTGCAGGTCGACGAACCCGGGGACCAGCACGCCGTGGTCCAGGTACTCATCCGGCGCCCGGGGCGGCTCGCCTTCGCCGACCGCCGTGATCCAGCCGTCCTCGACTACGACGTAACCAGGTGAGACAGGGGTGCCGGGGGTCTCGTCGGCTGCGGTGGTGGTGGTCGCGGTCGAGGTGGTGGTCGGGGTCGGGGCCGGGCCTGCGGTCACGATGTTCTCGGCCGCGATGAGCAACTCGGCCAACTGCCCACGACTCCTCTCCGCCCCGGTCTGCGCCCCGGCTGGCCGGCGGTCCGTCTCCGCCGAGCCCAGTATGCCCCACGCGGTGGTAATAGTAAACTTTCTTACCAGTAGTCGGCGGCGGAGGCCGGCTCGCTGGGCGCACAGCCTTGTTGGCGGCGCAGCCTCGTTGGGCGCACAGCCTCACTGGCAACTCAGATCCCAGAAGCGCGCGAGCGTATCAACCGCGGGGGTCAGGAGCCCGGGCTCCCTGAGCATGATCTATTGCCCGGTTACGTTTTCAGTGAATAGCGCCGTCAACGCAACCGAGCGATGGATCTTGAAACTCCTGTGACTGGAGCGTCGGGTGAGGCACGCCCGTGCACACCCACGGCCTCAGGGGAGGCGTCCATCCCGAAGCCCGGACCGTCCGGGGTCGCTGTCGGCGGGCGTGTGGTGCACGATCGGCGCATGGACGGCGGGGTGCGTTGAACGTGTTCGCGAGCCTTTTTCCGATTGTGCGAGCTAGTCAGGCTGTGACCGAGTGCGAATTTCCGTTTTTAAGGGGAAAAATGCACACTGTTCGATAATGCTGCGGACGACCTGGTGGGTGGGGGTTCGGGTGCCTTTTCCGTGCGGTGCGGGCGGGCGAGCGGGGAAATGTCACTGGGGTCGGATAGAACGGTGTCGTGCCGGAAATTGGCACGGTCGGTATGCCTCACTGGCGGGTGCGCGGTGATCAACGTCGCTGCGTGCGGGGCAGCTCAAGTGGTTTCCCGGAGGAGCCATGGATGACTCGCCAGCTGACCCGGACTCCCAGGTAAGGGTGATCCCGGTGTATCCGTTCCGGCCGCCGGACCCAGAGGAAAGGCCGTGGCCCGATCCGATGGCCATTCGCCTGGTGCCGGTGCCCGATTGCAATCCTCCGTACGACGACGAACTGCCCGGTGGCCGGATTCTCACCAGCCTGCTGTATCCGCTGGTGGCCGACGCCACGGCCGATCCGGCGCCCCCGGACGATCAGCCGGGCGGCGACTCGCCCGAGGCGGCCGAGCGGCCTGATCCACCCGACCCGGACGGCGAGGACGAGCTGGGCCGGTGGTCGAGCCGGTTCGCGCAGGCGCTGACGGAGACGCTGGCCGGGTCCCGGCCCGCCAGCCAGCTGACGCCCTGGACGACCGAGCGGGCCCGGGCGCACATCCGGCGGCTGGGGCCGTTGCTGGCGGCGGACCGGCGGCCCCGCGTGCAGCGGGTTCGCACGTCACAGCCGGCCACCGACGTGGTGGAGGTCGCGGTCGTCGCCGAGTTCGGGTCCCGGACCCGCGCGCTGGCCGCCCGGCTGGAGCGGGCAGACCCGCAGCCGGCCAGCCCCGGACGGCCCGGCCGGGACGGCCGCTGGCTCTGCACCGCGGTCGAATCGGCCTGAGACGCCGCGGCCCGGCGACCGCACGGGAGCGGTGGCCGGGCCGGGTGGAGAGGGAGGTGACGCCTAGACGGTCTGGCGGTTGCGCGGGTCGCCGTGGCAGCGCTTGAACTTACGGCCCGAGCCGCAGGGGCAGGGGTCGTTACGGCCGACGTTGGCGAAGTCACCGGCGGCGGCGGGGTTGCCTTCGACGTGGCTCTCCACGTGCGTGCCGCCGTCCACGGACGGGGCCGTGTACTGGAGGGCGGAGCTGCGGCGGGGCGCCAGGCCAGCGGGGAGACCTGTGTCGTCCTGGGGCATGGCCGGCTGGGGGCCGGTGTCGCCGGTGGAGCGGTGACGGCCGCCACCGGAGCGAGCCGGGCCGCCACCGGAGCGGGCCGCGCCGCCGGAGTTGCCGGAGCGGGCCGCGCCGCCGGAGTTGCCGGAGCGGGCCGCGCCGCCGGAGTTGCCGGAGCGGGCTGCGCCGGAGCGGTTGCCGCGGCCACCGTTCGCGGCGTTGCCACGGCGGGTGGCGGGGGCCGGGGCGGGTGCCGGGGCCGAGGCCGCCTCGGCGTCCGGGTCCACGGTGGGCTGGCTCAGGGCGGCCTGGGGCGTCGAGGTGACCTCGGGGCCGGCCGACATCTGGATGCCGCCTGCCACCACGGACTGGCCCTCGGCGCCGTCGACGGCTTCGTCGGTGACCGGGTTCTGCTGGACTTCGACCTGGAGGTTGAACAGCGCGCCGACGGACTCTTCCTTGATGCCGTCCATCATCGCGTTGAACATGTCGAAGCCCTCGCGCTGGTACTCGATCAGCGGGTCGCGCTGGGCCATCGCGCGCAGGCCGATGCCTTCGCGCAGGTAGTCCATCTCGTAGAGGTGCTCACGCCACTTGCGGTCGAGGACCGACAGCACCACCCGGCGCTCGAACTCCCGCATGATCTCCGGGGTGAGCTCCTCCTCGCGGCGCTCGTAGGAGGCGCGGGCGTCCTCGATCACCACGTCGGTGATGGCGTCGGCGGTCAGGTTGGCCTTGCCGCCGGCGTCGTCCTCGAGCTCCTCGACGGTGACCGAGATCGGGAACAGCTGCTTGAACGCGCGCCACAGCTTGTTCAGGTCCCAGTCCTCGGGGAAGCCCTCGGCGGTGGCGCCGGCCACGTAGGACTCGATGACCTCGTCGGTCATCCCCTGGATCTGCTCCTGCAGGTCCACGCCCTCGAGCACGTCGTGGCGCTCGGCGTAGATGACCTTGCGCTGGCGGTTGAGGACGTCGTCGTACTTGAGGACGTCCTTGCGGATCTCGAAGTTCTGCTGCTCGATCTGGGTCTGGGCGGAGCGGATGGCCCGGGTGACGACCTTGGACTCGACCGGGACGTCGTCCGGGATATTCAGCCGGTCCATGATCGCGGCGACCCGGTCGGAGTTGAACATCCGCATCAGGTCGTCTTCCAGCGACAGGTAGAACCGGGTCTCGCCGGGGTCGCCCTGGCGGCCGGACCGGCCGCGCAGCTGGTTGTCGATGCGGCGGGACTCGTGCCGCTCGGTGCCCAGCACGTACAGGCCGCCCGACTCGACGACCTCCTCGTGCTCCTCGGCCACCGCGCGCTTGGCCTTGGCCACGGCCTCGGGCCAGGCGGCCTCGTAGTCCTCGGGGGTCTCCAGCGGGGACAGGCCGCGCTGGTGCAGCTCCAGGTCGGCGATGAAGTCCGGGTTGCCGCCGAGCATGATGTCGGTACCGCGGCCGGCCATGTTGGTGGCGACCGTGACCGCGCCCTTGCGGCCGGCCTGCGCGACGATCGTCGCCTCACGCTCGTGGTACTTGGCGTTCAGCACCTCGTGGGCGACGCCGCGGCGCTTGAGCAGCTGCGACAAGATCTCGGACTTCTCCACGCTGACCGTGCCGACCAGCACCGGCTGGCCCTTGCGGTGCCGCTCGGCGATGTCCTCGACGCAGGCCTCGAACTTGGCCGCCTGCGTCTGGTACACCACGTCGGACTCGTCGGCGCGGATCATCGGCCGGTTGGTCGGGATCGGCACCACACCGAGCTTGTAGATCTGGTGGAACTCGTTGGCCTCGGTGATGGCCGTGCCGGTCATGCCGCCGAGCTTGTCGTACAGGCGGAAGTAGTTCTGCAGGGTGATCGTGGCGAGGGTCTGGTTCTCGTCCTTGATCTGCACGCCTTCCTTGGCCTCGATGGCCTGGTGCATGCCCTCGTTGTACCGGCGGCCGTGCAGGATGCGGCCGGTGAACTCGTCCACGATCAGGACCTCGCCGTTCATCACGACGTAGTCCTTGTCCTTCTTGTACAGCTCCTTGGCCTTGACCGCGTTGTTGAGGAAGCTGACCAGCGGGGTGTTCACCGGGTCGTAGAGGTTGTCGATGCCGAGGGTGTCCTCGACCTTTTCCACCCCCGACTCGAGGATGCCGATGGTCTTTTTCTTCTCGTCGACCTCGTAGTCGCCCTCGCCGTCCTCGCCCCGGCGCAGCCGCGGCACGATCTTGGCGAACTCGACGTACCAGCGGGCGCTCTGCTCGGCCGGGCCGCTGATGATCAGCGGGGTCCGGGCCTCGTCGATGAGGATCGAGTCCACCTCGTCGACGATGGCGAAGTTGTGGCCGCGCTGCACGCACTCGTCCAGGCTCCAGGCCATGTTGTCGCGCAGGTAGTCGAAGCCGAACTCGTTGTTGGTGCCGTAGGTGATGTCGGCCGCGTACTGGCGGCGACGCTCCTCGGGCTGCATCTCGGCCAGGATCACGCCGACCTCGAGGCCGAGGAACTGGTGCACCCGGCCCATCCACTCGGCGTCGCGCTTGGCCAGGTAGTCGTTGACCGTGACCACGTGCACGCCGTCGCCGGTGAGGGCGTTCAGGTAGGCGGGCAGCAAGGAGGTCAGGGTCTTGCCTTCACCGGTCCTCATCTCGGCGATGTTGCCGAGGTGGATGGCGGCGCCGCCCATCAGCTGGACGTCGAAGTGCCGCTGATCCAGGACCCGGTGCGCGGCCTCACGGACGGTGGCGAACGCCTCCGGCAGCAGCTCGTCCAGAGTCTCGCCGTCCTCGTAGCGCTGCTTGAGCTCGGCGGTCATGCCGCGGAGCTCCTCGTCGCTCATCGCGAGGAAGTCATCCTCGATCGAGTTGACCTGGTCGGCGATCCGCTTGAGCTTGCGAAGGGTCTTGCCCTCGCCAGCGCGAAGGACGCTGTCTAGGATGGCTGGCACTTCTTGTCGCGCTCCTCGCGGGTTGTCTGGGTACCGACGCCGTAGCACGCGGCCGGGCCTGCCCTCGCGGTCTGGACGAGCCTTGGGGGACAGCCGGAACATGCGCCCCGTCAAGTCATGGTAGGCGAGTCACGGCCCGAAACCGAGCCCGTGCAGGAAGTCGCGGCCGGGACGTAATCGTCATACCTGGGGGCCAGCTCAGCCCCCGGAACGTCGTCTCACCATAATATGTGTCCCAGGCCGTGCCGGGCCTGCAACGAAACGGCGGAACGAGAGGATCGCAGATGACGACCGAGCAGCCGGGATCGGGAACGCTGTCGGGTACCCCGAGCAGCGCGGTCGCGCCCGAGTCGATCGGGCCTGCCCCGGAGGAGTCGCCCCTGGGCCACGCCGCGGCGCTGGCGCACGAGTCGTTCCACGGCCGCCCGGTGTCGTGGGTCGCCGTCGCGATCATCACGATCGGCTTCGTCATCGGCGGTATCGCCTTCTCCTCGCCGCCCACCTGGTGGCTGGTGTACACCGGTGGCGGCATCGCGCTGGTCGGCTTCATCATCGGGGGCTTCGCCCGGATGAGCGAGGACTGGTACTAGACCGGCCGTGGCTGGGCGGGTTTTGTCGTACCTGCTAGCTACGATCTTGATGTGCCGGACGCCGTAACCCTCAGCCTGGATGATGCCCGCCGGATGACGCTGCGGGCGCAGGGGTTCGTCGGTGCCGCGGCCCGCAAGGGCGGGGTGCCCGCGCTGCTGCGCCGGGTGGGCGGGGTCCAGCTGGACACGATCAGCGTGCTGGCCCGTTCGCACGAGCTGGTCGCCTACGCGCGGCTCGGCCCGATCCCGCGGGCCCGGATCGAGCGGGCCTACTGGCCTCCGGCCCAGGCCCAGCCCCAGACGTTCGAGTACTGGGCACACGCCGCCTGCCTGCTGCCGATCGAGGAGTGGCCCTGGTACGCGTTCCGGCGCCGGTGGTTCCGGAACCGGGGCATGCGCTGGCACCAGGTCTCCGAGCAGGCCTGCCGGCAGGTGCGGGCCAAGCTGGCGGCCGAGGGGCCGCTGACCGCCACCCAGCTGGGCGGGGCCAAGGGCGGCGGCCCGTGGTGGGACTGGTCCGAGGTCAAGGTGGCGGCCGAGTGGCTGCTCGACATCGGCGAGCTGGTCTGCGTGCGCCGGGACGGCTGGCGGCGGGTCTACGACCTGCCCGAGCGGGTACTGCCGCCCGAGCTGCTGGACGCCGACCCCAGCGACCAGGAGTGCGTCAGCCACCTGGCCGGCGTGGCCACCCGGGCGCTGGGCGCGGCCACCCACAGCGACCTGGTCGACTACCACCGGCTGCAGAGCGTGCTCAGCGCCCAGCCGAGCCGGAACGGTTACCTGGACGACGCCGCCCGGGCGGCCGGCCTGGTGCCGGTCACGTTCCCCGGGCTGCGTTCCCCGGTGCCGGGCTGGGCCGACCCGGCCGGGCTGGCGGCCGAGGCGGAGGCCGGCCGGGAACGGCATCGGGTCACGCTGCTGTCGCCGTTCGATTCGCTGGTGTGGGACCGCAAGCGCACCCGGCGGCTGTTCGGCTTCGAGCACAGCCTGGAGGCGTACGTGCCCAAGGCCAAGCGCGTGCACGGCTACTTCGTGATGCCGCTGCTGGCCGGTGGCCGCCTGGTCGGCCGGGTCGACCCGGCCCGGGAGGGCCGCACCCTGGTGGCCCGCAAGCTCACCCTGGATCGCCCGTCCGCCGCCGAGCCGATGGCGCGCGCCCTCAAAGAGGCAGCCACCTGGGTCAACTGCGACTACGTGGAACTCGAGCAGGTCGAGCCGACGTCGGCCCGAGAGCGGCTCGAGCGCCTGCTGAAGTGACGTGAGTGGCAGAGGTGGCTCGCGGGACGCGAGGGGCAGGCGGGGGTTAACGCCGCTCGACAGTGACTCGCGGGGCGCGAGGGGCGGGGTTTAACGCCACTCGAAGCGGGTTACGGCGGGGGTGGGTATGAGCGGCGCAGTACCGCAGCGGGAACCGAAGTACGGCCGCTGCTGGCCGGTCACGGGAGAAAGAGCTGAGGCCACTACCTCAACTCGATCAGCTTTTCGCGGACGGCGATCATGACGGCCTCCATGCGCGAGTGGATCTGGAGCTTCTCCAGGATGTTGCGCACGTGGTTCTTGACCGTGTTCTCGGAGATGAACAGCTCCTTGGCGATGTCGCGGTTGTTCATGCCGCGGGCGACCAGCTTGAGCACTTCCATCTCGCGGTCGGTGAGCTTGGGCGCCGGCACCTGCTGGGGGCGTTCCTCCTCCTGGTCGCGGCGGCCGAGGGTGGCGAACTCGGTCAGCAGCTTGCCGGCCATCGAGGGGTTGATCAGGGACTGGCCGCCGTAGACGGCGCGCACCGCGTCGGCCACCTCGTCCAGCGGGATGTCCTTGAGCAGGTAGCCGCTGGCCCCGGACCGGATCGCCTCGAAGAGGTCCTCCTCCTCGTCGCTGATCGTCAGCATCACGATCCGCGCGCTCGGGGCGGCCTCCTTCATGGCCCGGGCCGCCTCGATGCCACTGGTCTTGGGCATGCGGATGTCCATCAGGACCACGTCCGGCAGGGCCTCGCCGGCCCGGGTCACCGCCTCGGCGCCGTCGTTGGCCTGGCCGACCAGATCGATGTCCGGCTCCTCGTCCAGGACCGAGGCCAGGCCGCGCCGGAAGAGCGCGTGGTCGTCGGCGATCAGCACGCGAATCGGGTCGGCGGCCTTCCCGGGGGACTGATCACCGCCAGGAGCACCGGAACCCTCGCTCACGCTGTCTCCTCCCACTTACGATCGGCCGGCCGGGGACGGGCTGATTCAGCCCGCCCCGGCCAAGCCTGCACAACGCTCATGCCCATGACTCTGACCGAGCCATGGCGTGCTGCGCAAATCAGGCGCGCCCGGCCCAGCGGGGGGCGCTGGCCCTCAGCCGGCGGCAACCGGCCGTTTACGCGGAGTCTTCCATCAATCGGATCACACCGTAGTCATAACCCCGTCGCCGGTACACGACGCTGAACTGGTCGCAGTCGCGATCGTGGAACAGATAGAAATCGTGCCCCACCAGTTCCATCTCCAACAGCGCCTGGTCGATCGTCATCGGGTCGGCGTGGTGCAGCTTTTCGCGGACCACGACCGGGCAGTCGCCCTCCATCTGGATCGGCACCAGATGCGCGGTCGAGGTCTCCTCCCCGTCCGGCCCGTCGGCCAGGCGGTGGCCGTTGTGCGTGGCGGCCCGGGCCGGGGCCGCTTCGGCCAGCGCGTCCGGGCTGGGCTGGCCCTCCGGAGCCGGTGGCGCGCCGTCGGGTGGCGATGGTTCGGGTACCGCTTCCGGCGCCGCCGTGCCGCCGGCCACCGAACCGGTCCGCACCAGTTCGCGATCGGTGTGGCGGGAGTCCTTGCGGCGGTCGCCGGACCGGCGGAGCCGGTTCTCCAGCTTGGCGAAGGCCATGTCGAGGGCGGTGTAGCGGTCGTCGGCGGCCGCCTCGGCGCGGACCACCGGGCCGCGCGAGCGGATGGTGAGCTCAACTCGCTCCCGGCCCTTGGACTGCCGGGGGTTGCGCTCCTGGGTGACCTCCACGTCTATCCGGATCGCCTTGTGATCCAGCTTTCCGATCTTGGCGAGCTTTCCCTCAGCATGCTGGCGGAAGCGCTCGGGGATGTTAGTGCGCCGGCTCCTGAAAACAATGTCCATGGCGATCCCCTCGGTAGGCGATACGTAGCGGCACCCGCCCGGCCGACCTGGTCTTCGTCCCCACATCCGCCTGCTGAGAGTTTCGCGGCATCTCTGTGTCCACTACTGCTCTTCTCCCGGCCCAGCAGACCCTTTGTCCGCTGGCGGGGCAGGACTTACTTCTAAGCCGCACCGTGATCGGTCGACGAGAAGTCGCCTTACGTGGGCCGTTTTGCCTGCGGCTGGCATCGGCTAGCCAGGACAGGCCGGTCCCCGGAGACGAGCTCAGGGGGTGGTTCTGCCTGGCGCAACCACGGACCCGGACGGGTGCCATGACGTGAACGGTAGCCCTATCCGGGCCGATTGTCAGTAGGCGAAAATAAGCGATAAGTAATTGCTCGTTCACTGAAAGTGACGTTCCCGGGTTTGATTTCCCATAACGGACAGGTGGAGTTCCAGTAACGGACAGGAAAACGACACGCCACTGCGCCAAATCGCGGCGGTTGGCCGCATCGCCGGGCGGGGGTCAGCCGGGGTAGGCCGGGAAACGGCCGGACCCGACGACGCCGCTCCACAGGCCGCCGGGGGTGGCCAGCGTGGTCATCTGGCCGCTGGAGAGCCCGGCCACCAGCGGGTTGGACGTGCCGTAGGCGGTGATCGAGGTGATGCCGGGCGGGGCCGGGATCGCGGTGATGTTGCCGCCGTTGATGGCCACCTCGTCCAGCACCGGATGGCCGGACGGATCCCGCAGGGCGAGCACGTGGTCAGCGTCGTACCAGGTCAGCGACGTGAAGTTGAGGTTGTCGGGGCTGATCGGGACGGCCTCGCCGATGTAGGCCTGCTGCCCGGAGTGCACAATCGCGGCCAGCAGCAGCTGGCTGCCGCTCGGGCCCGAGACCAGCATGGCGCAGCGCACCCCGTCGGGGGCGACCTTCAGCGCGGTGACCTTTTCGCCGGGCGACAGCGTGGTGGTGACCTGCATGGACGCACCGCCGCGGCCCGGCGCCATCCAGACCTGGCCGTCCTGGACGGCCCACAGGTCGTCGTGCACGTCCCAGCTCAGCGACCCGAAGTTACCGTCCACCCGCAGGGCCAGGTTGCTCTTGCTGGCCAATATGCCGGTGTACAGGCCGGCCGCGCCCAGGCCGGCCACGTAGCGGCCGTCCGGCGAGACGGCGACCTGGGTCAGCGGGAAGTTGCCGGCCCCCGCCCCGCCGGGCACGGGCGCGCCCTGGGGCGCGTTGGCCTGGGCAGAACCGGACAGCGAGCGGACGGCCCCGTGGCTGTCGGTGTAGTAGAAGCTCGCGTGCGGTGGCCCGGACGGCACGTAGTTGCTGTAGTCGCTGATCTGCTGCACCGGGTTGTCCTGGCCGCCGCTCCAGGCCGTGCCGTTGATCTCCAGCTCCACCGACTGGATGGCCGGTTCATCCGAACTCGACCCAGCCAACGTCCACAGCAGCTGGGCGGACATCCGGTGCAGCTTATCCTTGCTGGCCCGGGCGGCCGCGCCGCCCAGGTTGACCACCGCGGTGCCGCCGTCCAGGGACACGCTCAGGACCTTGGAGCCAGCCGGGAACGCGGTCTGCACGGCGCTGCGCAGCCAGCCCGTCGGGGTGGCCATCACCACCCGCAGCAGCTGCTTGACCAGGTCGGCCGGTGTTGCCTCCTCGGGCACGTAGACCGGATCAGGCACCAGCGTCTGCTGGGCCGGGTCGAAGAAGTAGATGTTGCGCGGCTGGTAGACGTGCTGGAAGTCGGACTGGGACAGCAGCACCTCATTGGGCAGGCTGGAGATGCGCCACTGCCCGGCCTGCTGGACCAGGACGAACTTCTCCTCGGTGGTGCCCTGGCTGTGCGAGGAGCTCGAGTACTGGCCGCTGTTGGCCAGGCTGCCCAGTACCGTCCCGCTGACCTGCACGATCGTGGTCGTCTTGGTCTGGTGGGAGCCGTTGGCCCCGTCCGGCAGCGGCACCGGCGTGCTGGAGATCTGGCTGAACACCGTCACCGCCAGCCCCGGATGCCAGTCCCGGCTGGCCCCGGGCAACAGGTATTCGCGGGCCACCGCGTGGTCGTTGGCGAAGCTGGCGTTGGCCGCCAGGAAGCCGGACACGATCTGCTCGGGTGTCCAGTTCCGGCCGGGCGCGACCGGGATCGGCTGCAGGTAGTTCTGGCCACCGCCGGCGTTGCCCTGGGTGACGTTCACCGCCTGGACGTGGCCGCTGGTGGAGACGGTGACGCAGCCGGCCACCAGCACCGCGAAGGCCGCGACCATGAGCGCGAGCCGGGCCGCGCGAAGGCGGTGCGGCACGTAAGAGCGGGGCGCGCGGAGGGGCGACGTCTGGGTGTGCGGCGCGTGGGAGGGCGACGCCTCGGGGGGCGGCGTCCGGGATGGTGACGCTTCAGCCACGCGAACCCACTCCGGTACCACTGGTTCCGCTGGCCTCGCTGGTGCCGCTGGCCTCGCTGGCGCCGTTGGACTCGGTGGTCTGGCTGGGGCCGGCTATCTGGCTGGGGCGGGCCGTCTCTCCGGCCCCGTCTCCGGCCGCGGCGGGCGCGGCAGCAGGTGCGGGCTGGCCGGCGGCAACCGGCTCGGCAGCGGTAGCCAGCTCGGCCTTGGTGGCCGGCTCCGCAGCGGTGGCCGGCTCGACCGCGGTGGCCGGCTCGGCAGCGGTGGCCGGCTGGGTCGGCAGGAGCAGGCCGCCCGGCATGATCTCGCCCAGCGCGGTGATGGCGTCGGTGTCATCCGGTACCAGCGGCAGCGGCGAGCCGACCAGCTTCTGCCCGGCCGTGCGCGGGATCGTCAGCCGGAACACCGACCCCTTCCCCGGCATGCCCCAGGCCTGCAGCCAGCCGCCGTGCAACTGGGCGTCCTCCAGCGCGATGGCCAGGCCCAGGCCGGTGCCGCCGGTGGTCCGGGCCCGGGCCGGGTCGGCCCGCCAGAACCGGTCGAAGACCAGCTGGTCCTGGCCCGGCTTGAGGCCGACGCCGTGGTCGCGCACGGCCACCGCGACCGCGTCCCGGTCAGCGGCCACGGTCACGATCACGTCGTTGCCTTCGCCGTGCTCGACGGCGTTGACCAGCAGGTTGCGGAGGATGCGCTCGACCCGGCGATGGTCGGCGTCGGCCATGCAGGGCTCGGCTGGCAACCGGAACTCGATCCGGGAACTGCGCCGCTCGGCCAGCTGCTGAGCGTCGTCGGCGGCCCGGCGGGCGATGTCGCTGATGTCCACCGAGTCCGGGTCGAGGGTGGCCGCGTTGGCGTCGTAGCGGCTGATCTCCAGCAGGTCTTCCAGCAGCGCCTGGAACCGGTCCAGCTGCCCCTGCAGGAGCTCGGCCGAGCGGGCGCCGGCCGCGTCGAACGCCTCCTTGGACTCCAGCAGCACGTCGGCGGCCATCTTGATCGTGGTCAGCGGCGTGCGCAGCTCGTGCGAGACGTCGGACACGAACTGCCGCTGCAGCTGGGACAGCTCCTCCAGCTCGCGCAGCTTGTCCTGCAGGCTGGCCGCCATGTCGTTGAACGACGTGGCCAGCGCGGCCAGGTCGTCGGCGCCGCGGACCTGCATCCGCTCGCCCAGCCAGGCCGAGAGCCGCTGCGCCGCCTGCGCCGCGTGCCGGACCGGGATCACCACCCAGCGGGTGACCAGCGAGGCGATCAGGGCAAGGAGCACGATCAGGGCCAGGCCGGCGCCGACCAGAGTGCGCTGGACGAGCGACAGCGTCTGCTGCTCCTGGACCATCGGGAACAGGTAATACAGCTGGTAATAGTTGCCCAGCGGGGTGCCGACGGCCAGGCCGGGCTCGTTGCCGCGGCCGAGTGTGGACACGATCGTGGTCGGCGCGTAGTAGACCTTGCCGGTCACGTTGTGGATCTGCTCGGACTGCACGCTGGCCGCCAGCGCGGGCGGGATGCTGGCCGGGTCGGCCCCGCCGGTCACGCCGCGGATGTAAACCGGGGAGCTGACCTGCTTCGCGCTGACCTCGATGACCACGAGGTAGCTGCTGTTGTTGCCGCTGGCGTTCTGCAGTTCCTGCGCGGTCGGGTAGATGAAGCTGTTCGCGATCGCGGTGGTGGTCGGTTCCTTGTTCAGGTCGGCGCTGCTCTCGGCCACGGTCAGGCCCTGGGACACCTGGGCGGTCGCGGACTTTTCCTTGTTCTGCAGCAGGCCGTCGGAGATCTGCTGGGTCAGGAAGAACCCGAGCACGGCGATGACCAATGCGGACAGCGCCAGCGTGGTGGTGACCACCCGCAGTTGGAGGGAGCGCCGCCAGCGGAAGCGCAGATCCTCGGCCCGCTCCCGCTGCCACTTGCGCCCGGCCTTGAGCAGCTTCTTGGCCCGTCCGGGCAGCCACCGGCTGACCAGCCGGACCAGCCGGGACCGCCGGACGATCTTGTACCAGCCGCGGCGCTTCTTCTTGCCGGTCCGGCTGCTCCTGCGTGCGGGCATGCGGGGCCCACGGCCCGCACCACCGGCACCCGGCTCGCCACGGCCCTGCTGCTTTTCGGCCGCCGAACTAGGCGCAGTCACCCCCACGATCGCTCATCGGGAGCAGCATAAGCCGTCTGCGGTACGGCATCCAGGGCTCTCGCGGGCGAGGGCGGGCGGTGCCCAGCCAGAACGGTCACACGACTCACAACCGCAGGGGTCAGGCGGGGCCGGCCTTGTAGCCGACACCGCGCACGGTGACCACGATCTCGGGCCGCTCAGGGTCCTTCTCGATCTTGGCCCGCAGGCGCTGCACGTGCACGTTGACCAGCCGGGTGTCGGCTGCGTGCCGGTAGCCCCAGACCTGCTCGAGCAGGACCTCGCGCGTGAACACCTGTCGCGGCTTGCGAGCCAGGGCCACCAAGAGGTCGAACTCCAGCGGAGTGAGGTTCAGCGCCTCGCCGTTGCGCTTGACCGAATGGCCGGCGACGTCGATGCTGATGTCTCCGATCTGCAGCATCTCGGGCGCAGGCTCGTCCGTCCGGCGGAGCCGGGCCCGGATGCGGGCCACCAGTTCCTTGGACTTGAACGGCTTGACCAGGTAGTCGTCCGCACCGGACTCCAGGCCGAGCACGACGTCCACCGTGTCGGTCTTGGCGGTCAGCATGACGATCGGAATCCCGGACTCGGTACGGATCTGGCGGCAGACATCGATCCCGTCGGTCCCCGGCAGCATCAGGTCCAGCAGGACCAGATCGGGCCGGGACTCACGGAATGCGTCCAGCGCCTTGTCTCCGTCCGAGACGAAGGTTGGCTCGAAGCCTTCGCCGCGAAGCACGATCCCGAGCATTTCTGCCAGGGCCGCGTCGTCGTCGACGACCAGCACACGTCCTTTCATGGCCCTATAGTTCCACGTGATCGGGCATGGGGAGGCCATAGCGCGAAGGCTGGGCGACGTTCTATCGCCCCCGGCGTGACCAGGATCCTGCCTCCGGGCGACCGCCGGCCCTCCGGACAGGGTGCTCCAAGGGCCCGAACCGGGGATATCCCGGGCCTGGACAGCCGAGCTATCCGGACCTTTCGCGGACAGAAAAGGCTGCTGGGGCGGCTGATGCTGCCGGTCACCCAGTCGCTGAGCTCGCAGCGACCCCCAGCCGCCCCGTGCCAGAGGGTGGTCGAAGGTAACTTCGGTCCCCATAGAGGGGCACCAAAGTTACCTTCGACCACCTACGAGCGAGGGTCATGGCCGCAGCTTCAGGTCAAGGAGAACCTGTCCGGTCGCGCCTTCGGGAACCCGGGCCATGATCTCTCCCGCCGGGCTGATGACCGCTGTGCACCCGAGACTCACCCGGTTGCCGCAGCGGCAGAGCGGACGCCCGGTCTCCTGCGTTGCGTCCGGCCTCAGCCGTTACCCAAGGTCCAGTGCCTGAGCCGGGACGGTCAGAGTGCCCGGCGGGCTATCCGCGGCGCCCGGGAGGTCGCCGCTGGAGAGCAGTCCATCGCCCAGATCAGGCTCGGCTTCCCGGGGTTTGGGCGCGGCCGGGGACCATGGCTTGATGGGCTGAACGATCCCGGAGTAAAACCTTTCCACCGCAGCCAGCACGGAGTTGACGAACGACTGCTGTCCCTGACCACGGGCCTGGCCGGCGTTGCTGCGGAGCGAGATGGTGAACGAACGGATCTCGTGCGAGGCATCCCCGATCAGCGACTTGGGTTCGGAGCGAGCCTCCTCCAGCGTCCGCGCCGGACCCGGGCCACGCTGCCACGCGGTGGAGGCTTCGATACACAGGTGAGCGGGTGCGTTCTTGAGCTGACGGACCAGCCAGTTGACCCGGGTGGCGGAGCGGCCCTCACGCGGGGCGGGGACTGTGACCGCGCAGTGGATCAGGCCCGCGGTCAGGTCGGCGGTGACTTCGATGGGAGCAACCGCGGCGGGTACCCGGATACCGCCGGTCAGCTGGCCGTTGGCTACGAACTCGGTAGTAGCCTCCTGCAGGTAGCGGGCTGGGTCCCGCAGTTGCGCCTGGGCGACCATCGGCCGGACGGCAGCGCCCAGTTCGCGCGACAACTGCATGGCGGCGAACGAAATGAGCCCACCGAATCGATCGACAACCTCAGCGACGCCTTTGTCCTGAACATGCAAGGTCCGGGCCCGGGCTCCGTCACGGACGTGTACCCATGAAGGACCCATGTCGTCGAAGTCGAGCGCACCGGACTTGGCGTGCTCCAGGTAGCGGATGAACTCGGCGAGAATCCAGGCCTGGTCGGGATCGCTGATTGATTTGCTCGCCTGCTGGACAAGCGCCTCGGTCCGGATCCGGCTCCACGACAGGTGGTGCATCTTGACCGCGCCCAGCTTGCCCTTCGACAGCTGGACGGGGTGGACTCCAGGGACGGCGACCACCTGGTTGGAGATCGTCAGCAGGGCGTCGAATTTGTGTTTACGCGCCACGTCCAGATACGACTCCAGCTGTCCGGGGATCAGGTCATTGCGGCCGGTCTTCACCTCCACCAGCGCCCGCCAGACCCGCTGGCCGGACATCACCTGGATGAGGCCATCCGGACGCAGCTTCTTGTCACCTTCTTTGAACGGGACTTCGATGAAGGTCGACATTCGTCCCGCCGGAGCGCCCATCGGAGCGGTGATCGAGCGGCCAAACTCGCGGACCGACTGGATGACGGCGAGCAACGCTGACGCCGCGCGGCGCTCTCGCTCCTCAGCGCCGCCAATCCCCGAAACAGGAAATAGTCGAGCTCTTTCCCAGTCGACCTCACGCACGTTCGCTCCTTGTGTTCCTGTCGTCCCATTGGCGTAGCCAGGCCTGCTTAGGGGACGCCCAGTAACCAGGCCAGGATTACGGCGCAGGTTGAAGTGTCAGCTGAAAAGAACGCTTTGGGAGACAAAATGCCCGGATGAGCGAATCAGATCGGCGCAGCCCGGCGATAACCCGGTCGCGCGGGCCAGCTGGGACGTTTTAAAAGTGGGAAAACGCGGGCGGTTTGGCGGGGGAGCTGAACGGTAGAGTCCCAGCCATGGCGGACGGCGAGAGCGCGGAGGAAGAGCAGGTCGCAGCGGAGATTGCCGAGCGGCCGCTGGCCAAGGTGATGGACGCCGGCTGGGCGGAGGCGCTCGAGCCGGTGGCCGGGCGGATCAAGGCGATGGGCGACTTCCTGCGGGCCGAGGTCGCGGCCGGGCGCACGTACCTGCCCGCCGGGGACAACGTGCTGCGGGCGTTCAAGCAGCCGTTCGCCGACGTCCGGGTGCTGATCGTCGGGCAGGACCCGTACCCGACGCCGGGCAACCCGATCGGGCTCAGCTTCTCGGTGGCGCCGACGGTCAAGCGGCTGCCGCCGAGCCTGGTCAACATCTTCACCGAGTACCGGGACGACCTCGGCTATCCCGAGCCGTCGAACGGCGACCTGACCCCGTGGACCGCGCACGGCGTGCTGCTGCTGAACAGGGTGCTGACCGTGCAGCCGCGCAAGCCCGGCTCGCACCGCGGCAAGGGCTGGGAAGAGGTCACCGACCAGGCCATCCGGGCGCTGGCGGGCCGGGGTGGCCCGCTGGTGGCGATCTTGTGGGGGCGGGACGCGCAGAACCTGGCGCCGCTGATGCCGGACGTGCCGAAGATCGAGTCGTCCCACCCAAGCCCGTACTCGGCCGACCGCGGGTTCTTCGGCTCGCACCCGTTCAGCCGGGCCAACCAGCTGCTGGAAAAGCAGGGCGGCGAGCCGGTCGACTGGCGCCTGCCGTAGCCGGGGCGCTCCCCCTAGCCGGGCCGCTCCCTCTGGCTGGGCCGCTCCCCCCGGCCGGGGCGCTTCGCACCTCCCGGACCACCAGATGCGGGTACCCCCTTGCCTGTTTCGGGTGGATCGCATTACCATTTAACTATGGAGATAGATAAGGGGGTAAGCCGGATCGCGTTCCGGCTCGACCCCGGCTCGGGGGTGCCGACCTACCTGCAGCTGGTGCAGCAGGTGGAGCAGGCGCTGCAGCTCGGGTACCTGGCCCAGGGCGACCAGCTGCCGCGGGTCAAGGACGTGGTGGGCACGCTCGCCATCAACCCCAACACGGTGCTCAAGGCCTACCGGGAGCTGGAGCACCGGGGCATCGCGGCCGGCCGTCCCGGGCAGGGCACGTTCGTCGAGGCGGCGCCCAGCGTGGTGCCGCTGGCCGAGCTGACCGGGCTGCGGAAGACCATGCTGACCTGGCTGCGCTCGGCCGAGGCGGCGGGCCTGGACGCCGACGGAATGACCGCGGTGTTCACGGCGGCCCTGCGGGATTTCCATGAGCGCCGCGCGGCCACAGGGGCGCCGCGCGGCGCATCGGGGGCCGGGGCCACGGCCGGTGAGCGGCGGGAGACGGCATGAACGTCATCGAGACCACGTCGCTGGGCCGCCGCTTCGGCCGGAGCTGGGCGCTGCGGAACTGCTCGCTGACCCTCCCGGCGGGCCGGGTGACCGCGCTGGTGGGGCCGAACGGGGCCGGCAAGTCCACCCTGCTGAACCTGGTCATGGGGCTGCTCGGCCCGACCGAGGGTGACGTGCGGGTGCTGGGCGGGCAGCCGGCCGGGTCGGCGGCGGCGCTGGACCGGGTGTCGTTTGTGGCCCAGGACGTGCCGCTCTACCGGCACCTGCCGGTCCAGGACATGATGCACCTGGCCCAGAACCTGAACCACCGCTGGGACGCCGAGCGGGCCCGGCGGCGGCTGGCCGAGCTCGGCCTGCCGCTCAAGCGCAAGATCGGCAAGCTCTCGGGCGGGCAGCAGGCGCAGGTGGCGCTGACGATCGCGCTGGCCCGGCGGCCGGAGTTCCTGGTGCTGGACGAGCCGCTGGCCGCGCTCGATCCGCTGGCCCGGCACGAGTTCCTGGCGGCGGTGATGGAGTCGGTAGCCGAGGACGGGATCTCGGTGCTGTTCTCCTCGCACGCGCTGCTCGAGCTGCAGCGGGTGGCCGATTACCTGGTCGTGCTGGCGGGCGGGCGGGTGCAGGTGGCCGGGGACGTCGGGGACCTGCTGGTCACCCACCGGGCGCTGACCGGACCGGCCCCCGAGGTGGGCCAGCTGGGACCGCCCTTCGAGGTGGTACACAGCTACCGGGGCAGCGCGCAGGCCCAGGTGGTGGCCCGGTTCCGGCCACCCGCGGCGGTGCCGGACGGCTGGCAGGCCCACCCGGTGACGCTGGAGGAGCTGGTGCTCGCCTACCTGCGGGAGCCGGGCGCCTCGGCGCTGCCCGGCCCGGAGGCGCTGGGCGCCGGCGCGGTCACCGGGGTGACGGGGTGACCGCGCTGGCCGGAGCGGCGGGCGCGGAACGGCTGAGCCCGGGGCGGCGACCGCGCCGGCTGGCCCGGCTGAGCTGGGTGACCTGGCGCCAGCACCGGGGGACGCTGCTCGGCCTGGGTGCCTTCATCGCCCTGATCGCCGGTTACATGCTGGTCAGCGGGTTGCTGGTGCACCACCTGTGGGACGAGCTGGTGCGGGGCGGCTGCGTGCACCCGACCAACTGGACGGCCCAGTGCCGGCCGCTGCTCAGCCCGTTCGACGTCGGCTGGCCGCTCAATTACGCCAGCGAACTGAGCCTGCTGCTGCCGCTGCCCGCGATCGCTGTCGGGGTGTTCCTCGGGGCGCCGCTGCTGGCCCGCGAGTACGTGTCCGGAACAACCAGGTTCGCGTGGACCCAGGGCATCAACCGGACCCGGCAGACCGTGGCCAAGCTCGCGCTGCTCGGGCTGGCGGTGCTGGCTGTGGGCGCCGTGCTCGGCTGGCTGTGCCAGTGGTCGATGCAGCCGATCAGCGCGCTGTCGGCCGATGAGCTCGACCGCTGGCAGCCCTTCCTGTTCGTGGCCACGCCGGTCACCGAGGCGGCCGGGGCCGGCCTGGCGTTCGCGTTCGGCGTGCTGGCGGGGGTGGTGACCCGGCGCGTGGTGCCGGCCATGGCCGCGACCGCGGTGGCCACGATTGTGTTCGCCAACCTCACCTACAACCGGCTGCACTTCTGGCTGCTCGGCCTGGGGCTGCGCCAGAGCGCGGACCCGAGCCTGGGCGCCAGCCCGAACGTCGGTTACCAGACCAACCTGTTCAACCTGCACGAGGTCGTGCGGTCGTGGGTGGGCGGGCCGCCCGGCGCCTGGCTCGACCAGGGCTGGTACGCCGGCCCGGACGGGCACCGGCTGGCCACCGGCCTGATCGGGAAGCTGGAGTACAACCCCGGTCTGCAGGCCCGGCTGCACTACACGTTCCAGGTCACCTGGCAGCCGGGCGGCCGGTACTGGCTGTTCCAATTCGCCCAGGGCGGCACCGAGGTACTGATCGCCCTGCTCCTCGGCGCGCTGGCCGTCTGCCTGGTCCGGCGCCGGCGGGCCTGAGGGCAGCCGCGTTGCGGCTGGTCAGGAGCCGAGGCGCCAGGACTCGCGGTACGCGGCCTGAGCCGGAGTGAGCGAGTCGAGCCGGGTGCCGATGGCGGCCAGCTCCAGCCGGGCGGCCTCGGCGTCGATCGGCTCGGGCACCTCGTGCACGTCGGGCGGCAGCTTGTCGGCGTGGCCGGCCAGCCAGGCCAGCGCGAGCGCCTGCACGCCGAACGACAGGTCCATGGCCTGGGCCGGGTGACCCTCGGCGGCGACCAGGTTGACCACCCGGCCCTCGGCCAGCAACAGCAGCCGTCGGCCGTCGGCCAGCTCGAACGAGTCCACGTGCGGGCGCAGGTCGCGCTGGACGTCGACGGCCAGGTCGGCCAGGGCGCGGACGTCGATCTCCACGTCGAAGTGGCCGGCGTTGGCGAGGATGGCCCCGTCGCGCATGACGGCCAGGTGCTCGGCCGAGATGACCTCGGTCGAGCCGGTGACGGTGATGAACAGGTGGGCGGCGGGCGCGGCCTCGGCCATCGGCAGCACCCGGAAGCCGCGCAGGACCGCGTCCAGCGCCCGGACCGGGTCGATCTCGGTCACGATGACCTCGGCGCCGAGGCCGCGGGCGCGGTCGGCCACGCCCCGGCCGGACGCGCCGAACCCGGCCACGACCACGGTCTTGCCCGCCAGCAGGATGTTGGTGGCGCGCAGGATGCCGTCCAGCACCGACTGCCCGGTGCCGAACGTGCTGTCCACCAGCCGCCGGGTGGCGGTGTCGTTGGCCGCCACCACCGGGAACTTCAGCGCTCCCTCGGCCGCCATCCGGCGCAGCCGGATCACGCCGGTGGTGGTCGACTCACACCCGCCGCGCACCCCCGGCAGCAGGTCGGGGCGCTGGGTGTGCAGGGTGTTGACGAGGTCGCAGCCGTCGTCCACCACGAGGTCCGGCGCGGCCGTGAGCGCCTGCTCGATGTGCCGGTAGTAGGTGGGCCGGTCCACCCCGGCCCGGGCGAACACGGCGATCCCGTGCCGGGTGGCCAGCGCCGCGGCCACGTCGTCCTGGGTGGACAGCGGGTTGGAGGCGGCCAGCGACACGCTCGCCCCGCCGGCCCGCAGCGCCCGGACCAGGATCGCGGTCTCGGCGGTGACGTTCAGGCAGGCGGCCACCGACAGGCCGGCGAACGGCTGCTCGGCGGTGAACCGCTGGCGCAGCGACTCCAGCACCGGCATGGATCGCTGCGCCCACTCGATCCGCGTGCTGCCCGACTCGGCCAGCAGCGGGTCGGCGATGTCGCCGGCCTCGGCCGCCCCGGCGGCTCCGGCCGCCTCGAAGGGGCCGTCCAGGCCGGGAGCTGGCCGGGACCGGCGGCCGGGCCGCGCAGCGCGCGACCCGGCCGCTTTGGCGTCGGCCATCCGGTCAGTACCGGTACTGGTCGCTCTTGTACGGGCCGTCGACCGGAACGCCGATGTAGTCGGCCTGCTCCTTGGACAGCGTGGTCAGCCTGACCCCGAGCGCGTCCAGGTGCAGCCGGGCCACCTTCTCGTCCAGGTACTTGGGCAGCACGTAGACGCCGACCGGGTACTGGTCGGTCCGGGTGAACAGCTCGATCTGGGCCATGACCTGGTTGGTGAAGCTGTTGGACATGACGAAGCTCGGGTGCCCGGTGGCGTTGCCCAGGTTGAGCAGGCGGCCCTCGGACAGCACGATCACCGCGTGGCCGTCCGGGAACACCCACTCGTCGACCTGCGGCTTGACGTTGACCCGCTTGATGCCCGGGGTCTTCATCAGGCCGGCCATGTCGATCTCGTTGTCGAAGTGGCCGATGTTGCCCACGATGGCCTGGTGCTTCATCTTGGCCATGTGCTTGGCCATGATGATGTCCTTGTTGCCGGTGGTCGTCACGAAGATGTCGGCGCTGTCCACCACGTCCTCGAGCGTGGCCACCTGGTAGCCGTCCATGGCCGCCTGCAGCGCGCAGATGGGGTCGATCTCGGTCACGATGACCCGGGCGCCCTGGCCGCGCAGGGACTCGGTGCAGCCCTTGCCGACGTCGCCGTAGCCGCAGACCACGGCCACCTTGCCGCCGATCAGCACGTCGGTGCCGCGGTTGATGCCGTCGATCAGCGAGTGGCGGCAGCCGTACTTGTTGTCGAACTTGGACTTGGTGACCGAGTCGTTGACGTTGATCGCCGGGAACAGCAGCGCGTTGTCCCGGGCCATCTCATACAGCCGGTGCACGCCGGTGGTGGTCTCCTCGGTGACGCCGATGATGCTCTGGCCCACCTTCGTCCACTTGTCCGGGCTGCTGGCCAGCGACTCGCGCAGCAGGTCGAGGATGACCTTCCACTCCTCCGGGTCGTCCTCGCTCGCCGACGGGACGCCACCCGCGCGCTCGTACTCGGCGCCCTTGTGCACCAGCAGGGTGGCGTCGCCGCCGTCGTCCAGCAGCATGTTCGGGCCGTCACCGCCGGGCCAGGTCAGCGCCTGGTTGGTGCACCACCAGTACTCCTCCAGGGTCTCGCCCTTCCAGGCGAACACCGGGACGCCCTGCGGGTCGTCGGGGGTGCCGTTCGGGCCGACCGCGATCGCGGCGGCCGCGTGGTCCTGGGTGGAGAAGATGTTGCAGCTGGCCCACCGGACCTCGGCGCCGAGCGCGGTGAGGGTCTCGATGAGCACGGCGGTCTGGATGGTCATGTGCAGCGAGCCGGTGATCCTCGCGCCACGCAGCGGCTGCTTCTGCGCGTACTCGGCGCGGGTCGCCATCAGGCCGGGCATCTCGTGCTCGGCGAGCGTGATCTCCTTGCGCCCGAACTCGGCCAGCGACAGGTCAGCGACCTTGTACGGGAGCGGTGCGGTGGACAATGCGGTTCTCCTCGTCGTGTTGTCCTTCCGGGGTGGTCGCCCCGGGGTGGTCGCCGGCGTGCGGCGCCAAAGCACGGTATCGACGGTAGGGGAATCTGACGGGCTGGCGCACAGCTGGAGGCCTTTTTTAACAAAAAAACGTTAGCTTCACATGTTAGCTTGCATCCATGCGTATCTCGGAGGCCGCCCGCAAGCTCGGAATGTCGCCCCGGATGCTCCGCTACCGGGAGGATCTGGGCCTGCTCCCCCGGGTCCGCGGCGGCGGGCACGGGCCGGGCCGGGGCCCCCGCCACCGGCAGTTCGGCGACGCCGACCTGCGCGCGGTCCACGCCGCCCTCCAACTCGAGCGCCGTTACCAGATCAGCCCGGCGGCGCTGGCGTTCGGCCTGCGGGTCCTGGCCGAGCCGGGGGTGCGGGCGTCGGTGGCCGACCTCAGCCGCCGGCTGGGGCGCCTGCCGGAGCAGCCCGGCCGGGCGCTGGACTTCGAGCAGGAGCGGGCGCTGCGCCTGCTGGGGCGGATGCCGGCGAGAGAGCGGTAGCGGCGCGGGAGCGAACGAGCCAGATTGGGCTTCCGCGGGACGACTCAGGTGGCCCGGTCGAGTGGGGTCGGGTGCCGGGCGGTGACGGGCGTGCGGTGTGAGCGGGCGGGATACCGGAGCGGGAACCGGAGTACGGCAGGTGCTGGCCGGTCACGGGAAATAATCGGCGACGGGCCGGGGCGACGCCGCGCGCTGACCCGGCGCGCCGGCTGGGGCTGACCTGCCCGGCCCGGAATACCTGGGCGGGCCTGAGCGTAATGTCGAGGCTGGGTGTTTTGGTCAGGACGAAGGGATGTTGGGTGACGTCTTCCGAGCAGACTCCGCCGGGCATGCGCCGGGCCCTGGCCCGGGCCCGGGACGGCAAGGCCCTGGACGCGGGTGAGGCCGAGATCCTGCTGCAGGCCCGCGGTAACGACCTGGACCAGCTGCTCGGCTACGCGAGCCGGACCCGGGACGCCGGCCTGGAGGCGGCGGGCCGCCCCGGGATCATCACCTACTCGCGCAAGGTCTTCATCCCGCTGACCCGGCTGTGCCGGGACCGGTGCGGGTACTGCACGTTCGCCACCGTCCCGCACAAGGTGCACAGCGCCTACCTGGAGCCGGACGAGGTACTGGAAATCGCCCGGCAGGGTGCGGCCCTGGGCTGCAAGGAAGCCCTGTTCACGCTGGGCGACCGCCCGGAGGACCGGTGGACCGCGGCCCGGGAGTGGCTGGACGCCCGCGGCTACGACGACACGCTCTCCTACGTCCGGGCCATGGCCATCCGGGTGCTGGAGGAGACCGGGTTGCTGCCGCACCTCAACCCGGGCGTGCTCAGCTGGGCCGACTTCCAGCGGCTGAAGCCGGTGGCGCCGTCCATGGGCATGATGCTGGAGACCACGTCGACCCGGTTGTTCACCGAAAAAGGCCAGCCGCACTTCGGCAGCCCCGACAAGGACCCGGCGGTCCGGCTGCGGGTGCTGGAGGACGCCGGCCGGGTCAACGTCCCGTTCACCACCGGCATCCTCATCGGCATCGGCGAGACGCTGGCCGAGCGGGCCGAGTCGATCTTCGCCATCCGCCAGGTCGCCCGGGAGTACGGCGGCATCCAGGAAGTCATCGTGCAGAACTTCCGGGCCAAGCCGGACACCAAGATGCGCGGGGTGCCCGACGCGGAGCTGCAGGACCTGGCGGCCACGATCGCGGTCACCCGGCTGGTGCTCGGGCCCAAGGCCCGGGTGCAGGCCCCGCCCAACCTCATCGGCGACGAGTACGAGCTGATCCTGCGGGCCGGCATCGACGACTGGGGCGGGGTGTCCCCGCTCACCCCGGACCACGTGAACCCCGAACGGCCGTGGCCGCAGATCGAGGAGCTGGCCGCGCTCACCGCCACCGCCGGCTTCACGCTGCGCGAGCGGCTCACGATCTACCCGCCCTACCTGCGTGAGCCCTGGCTCGACCCGCGGCTGGCGGGGCACGTGGCGGCGCTCGCGGACCCGGCCGACGGCCTGGCCGCCGAGGGGGCCATGCCCGTCGGGCGGCCGTGGCAGGAGCCGGACGGCGGCTGGCAGGAGGCCGGCCGGACCGACCTGTACACCACGATCGACAGCACCGGCCGGACCACCGACCGGCGGGACGACTTCGCCGAGGTCTACGGCGACTGGGACGAGGTCAAGACCCGGCTGACCGGGCCGGCCGGCCCCGTTCTGGACCAGGACGTCAAGGCGGCGCTGGCACAGGCCGAAAAAGACCCGGCTCGTCTCAGCGATGATCAGGCGCTGGCGCTGCTGGCGGCCGACGGCCCGGCCCTGGAGGCGCTGGCCAAGCTGGCCGACGACATCCGCCGGGACGTGATGGGCGACGACATCACCTACGTCGTCAACCGCAACATCAACTTCACCAACGTCTGTTACACCGGCTGCCGGTTCTGCGCGTTCGCCCAGCGGCGGACCGACGCCGACGCCTACACGCTGTCCCTGCAGCAGGTCGGCGACCGGGCCCAGGAGGCCTGGGAGGCCGGCGCGACCGAGGTGTGCATGCAGGGCGGCATCCACCCGGACCTGCCCGGCACCGCCTACTTCGAGATCGCGGCCGAGGTCAAGCGCCGCTCCCCCGGCATGCACGTCCACGCGTTCTCGCCGATGGAAGTGATCAACGGGGCGTCCCGTACCGGCCTGTCCATCCGCGAGTGGCTGATCAAGGCCAAGGAGGCCGGGCTGAGCTCGGTGCCCGGCACCGCCGCCGAGATCCTCGACGACGACGTGCGCTGGATCCTGACCAAGGGCAAGCTGCCCGCCAAGGACTGGATCGAGGTCATCACCACCGCGCACGAGGTCGGCCTGCCGAGCTCCTCGACGATGATGTACGGGCACGTCGACACGCCCGCCCACTGGGTCGGGCACCTGCGGGTGATCCGCGGCATCCAGGAGCGCACCGGCGGGTTCACCGAATTCGTGCTGCTGCCGTTCATCCACGAAAACGCCCCGATCTACCTGGCGGGCCTGGCCCGTCCGGGGCCGACCGCGCGGGAGAACCGGGCCGTCCACGCGGTGTCGCGGCTGATGCTGCACGGGGCGATCGACTCGATCCAGTGCTCCTGGGTCAAGCTCGGCGACGAGCTGTGCCGGGACGTCCTGCAGGGCGGGGCCAACGACATCGGCGGCACGCTGATGGAGGAGACCATCAGCCGGATGGCCGGGGCGGACAACGGATCGTTCCGGACGATTTCGCAGCTGGCCGAAATGGTCGCGCCGACCGGGCGGCCGATGCGCCAGCGGACCACTACGTATGGGGAAGTCCCTGCGGAGCGGCTGGCGGCGGCAGCGGCCAGTGACGGGGTGTGCGCCTCGATCCGGTCGCCGTTGCCCGTGCTGGGAGGCTGAGGGGCGGCCAGGATGTGGGGCCCTGGCTAGAGGGTCAGGGTGAAGTCGCCGGGGTCGCGAGGCGGGCGTGACGCCGGCGCCGAGGCGGGGTGGCCGACGCCGATGGCGCCCATGGGGAGCCAGCCCTCCGGCACGCCCATGGCCCGGGCGGCCACCTCCTGGCAGAACAGGGTGCTGGAGATCCAGCAGGAGCCCAGGCCCTCGGCGGCCAGCGAGACCAGGAGGTTTTCGACGGCGGCGCCCATCGCGACCTCGAACATGGAGCGCTCGGAGGCATTGCGGCGCGCGTCCGGGTAGGTGTGGGCGGCGTCCAGGACCAGGCAGGGCACCACGATCAGGGGAGCCCGGCGGAGCGGCTCGCCCCGGCGCACCCGGCGGGCGATCTGTTCCTCGGTGAAGGCGTCAGCCCGCAGGTCGGCTATCCAGGCCTCCAGCATGGCGTCACAGAGCCCGTCGCGGGCCGTGGCCGACTCGAGCACCACGAACCGCCACGGGGTGCTGTGGTGCGGCGCCGGGGCCGTCAGCGCGGCGGCGACGGCCCGGCGGACCGCGTCCGGACTGACCGGGGCACCGGTGAAGTCGCGGACCGTGCGGCGGGCCAGGACCACCTCGGCGCCGCCGTAACGGAACATGTCCTCGGCCGGGTCGCGGATCAGCGCGGCCGCGCCGGGGCCGTCCTCGTCGGTGACCAGGTCGGCCAGCCCGCGCACGATCGCCACCGGGACGCCGCGGGCCTTGCCCTTGACCAGGTCGCCGGCCGCCGCCAGCTCGTCGGCGACCGCCGCCAGCGTGACCTCCAGCGAGTTGCCGAAGCTGTCCTGCGTCCCGCGATAGTCGATCACCGGCCGGACGCCGGCCGCGCCGATCGCCGTGTCGGTCTGGCCGACCCGCCAGGCCCGGCCGAGCGTGTCGGTGACCACGACCCCGACCCGGGCGCCGGGCCGGGCGCGGAGCGCCTTGCGCAGCCGCCGGGCCGACTCGTCCGGGTCCTCGGGCAGGAGCACCACCGTGCCGGGCGCGGTGTTGGAGGCGTCCACCCCGGCCGCCGCCAGCACCAGGCCGTGCCGCGTCTCCACGATCCGGGCGTCGCCGCGGCGGGCCACCACCCGGACCGTCTCGGCGTCGATGGCGGCCTCCCGGTCCTGGTGGACGGTGCGGCCCTCGGCCTTGCTGACGATCTTGGACGTGACCACCACGATGTCGCCGTCGCGGAGGTCCCCGGCCGCGTCGGCTATCAGCGCGCCCAGGTCCGCGCCGGCCGCGACCTCGGGCAGCCCGGTGACCCCCCAGACCGTGATCTCGTTCATCGGGACAGCTCCGCGGCCAGGTCGAGCGCGGCCCGGGCGATCTCGGCGGTGGCGGCCAGGTCCCGCATGTACAACGGCAGCACCCGGACCTCGATGCCGGCCAGGGCCGGGTCGGCGGCGGCCTCCTTGTCCTGGTCGTCGACCAGCCAGCCGTCGATCAGGCCGGGCCCGTAGTGCGCGCCGACCGCTGCGGCCGAGGTCTCCACCCCGATCGCGGTCAGGCAGGCGTCGGCCATGCCGCGCACCGGGGCGCCGCCGATGATGGGCGAGACCGCCACCGCCGTCTTGGCCCCCACCGCCTCCCGGATGCCGGGCACGGCCAGGATCGTGCCCACGCTCACGACCGGGTTGGACGGCGGGAACAGCACCACGTCGGCGGCGTCGATCGCCTCGAGCACGCCCGGTGCGGGCCGGGCCTCGGCCGCTCCGGCGGGCACGATGGTCAGCGCCGGGACCGCGGCGTGCAGCCGCACCCACCACTCCTGGAAGTGCACGTACCGGCGGCCGTTGCCCTCGTCGATCAGCACGTGGGTCTCGATCTGGTCGTCCGACATCGGCAGCAGCCGGACCCCGGGCTGCCAGCGCTGGCAGAGCACCTCGGTGACGGCCGACAGCGGATGGCCGTCGCGGAGCAGCTGGGTGCGCACGATGTGGGTGGCGAAGTCCCGGTCGCCGAGCGTGAACCAGTCCGGCCCGGCGCCGTAGGCGGCCAGCTCATCGCGGATGGTGAACGTCTCGGCGGCCCGGCCCCAGCCCTGGCTCTCGTCGATCCCGCCGCCGAGCGTGTACATCACCGTGTCCAGGTCGGGACAGACCCGCAGCCCGTACAGAGTGATGTCATCCCCGGTGTTCCCGATCACGGTGACGTCCGCGTCGGGGGCGGCGGCCCTCAGGCCGCGGAGGAAGCGGGAGGCGCCCACGCCGCCCGCCAGCACGGTGATCCGCATAGCCAAAAGTCTGTCAGGCCCGCGGACCGGACAGGACCGCGACCCGACGGTGACCCGGCCAGGGCTCGACCCCGGCCCGGCCACGACGGCCGGTGCCCCAGCACAGATCCGGCCTGCCGGTCAGTGCTTTGCGTAACCACTGCGGTGCTCTCTGCTAACGGCCTGGCAACGGAAACGCGGCATTCTTCGGGAACTTATCGCTCAGCGCCAGACATTAGTGCGGCCAATATCACCTAGCGGGCTTGACTTGAAGCAAGACACGCGCGTGTAATTTCATAGTTGTAAGTTCACGCCTCCCCGGGGGCGGCGTGATCCCGGGGGCCCCGTCAAGGGGTAGGAGGTGCGCGTGTCTGAGGTCATCGTCCCACTACTAGAGCATCTAGAGCACGAGGTGGAGTGCTCAGACGACGACGCCGAGGAGCTTGGCTGGCAAGACCGGGCCCTGTGTGCCCAGACCGATCCCGAGGCGTTCTTCCCAGAGAAGGGCGGCTCGACCCGGGAGGCCAAGAAGGTCTGCCGCAGCTGCGAGGTCCGGGCCGAGTGCCTGGAGTTCGCGCTGGAGAACGACGAGCGGTTTGGCATCTGGGGCGGCATGTCCGAGCGCGAGCGGCGGCGGCTGAAGAAGGAAGCGGTCTGATCCGGGCGGGGCGCCCTGCCACGCCCTGCCGGGTCAGCACCCGTAAGTACTGACGGGCGGCACCCTCGGCGAGATCAGCTCCCGTCGGCGTAGCCGGGGTCGATCGTGTCCGGGTCCAGGCCCAGCAGCTCGGCGACCTCCTCGACCACCACGTCGAAGATCAGCTCGCTCAGCTCTTCCTCGTCCTCGGCCCGGGCCAGCAGCGGCCGCCGGTAGAGCACGATCCGCGGTGAACGGGCACCGCCGGGGACGTGCGGGTCCGGCTCGCCGGGGTCGATCCGGGCCAGCGGCACCGGCACCAGGTCCTCGCCCTCGATCTCCTCGTCCGGCACTTCCTGGACCGCGAACTCGATGCCGGACAGCTCGGACTCCCAGCGCGGTTCCAGCCGCGCCACCGCGTCCAGCACCAGGTCGTCGAACTGCTGTGCGCGGCTGCGGTAGAGCGGAACGTCGGTCGGGACGAGGCGGCCCCGCAGGCCGCGCCCGTGCCGGTCCCGGCGCCGCACGCGCCGCCGGCCAGCGGCGGAACTTCTCTGATCGGCCTGCACAGTTACCGAGCGTATCCCCAGCACCGGCTGGTCGCGAAGACACGATCGTGAAGAGTGCCCCGGGTGGTGGCGTTACCGACCCTGGCCAGCTACCGTCAACGGGTGTACCGGATCTGCGTGCCCAGCTCATCTCGGGGCCCGTTCTCGGATGGTGTGCCGCCGGTGGAGATGAACACGTGAGTGAGGTGGGTCGGTGAGTTCGCGTTGCTGCTCGCGCACCGCATGCAGGCAGCCCCCCGTCTACACGCTCACGTACGTCTACCGCGACTCCACGGCCGTGCTGGGACCGCTGGCCGCCTACGTCGAACCGCACTGCTACGACCTGTGCGCCAAGCACGCTGAGCGGCTCACCGTGCCCCGCGGCTGGGATGTCGTCCGGCTGCCGGGTGACCCCGTCCAGCAGAGCGTGGACGACCTCGAGGCGCTGGCCAACGCCGTCCGCGAGGTTTCCCAGCAGCAGCGCCAGCGGCCGCCGGGCTCCGAGCCGGTCGGGCAGGGCGTGGAGGTCGGCCGGCGGCGCCATCTGCGGATGGTCCGGTCGGCGCCGCCCGAGCCGAAGTCACCGTCCGAGACGGCCGGGCGGCAGCCCACCACTTAGGCCCGGTTCCACCCGGTAGGCTCTGAAGCCGGGCGCCGCCGCCGGGGGCGCATGGCTCAGTGGGTGGGTGAGTTGGCGGAGATCTTCAAGGCGTACGACATCCGTGGTGTCGTACCCGACGACCTGGACGAGTGCGTAGCCGAGGCGGTGGGTGCCGCCTTCGCCCGGCAGACCGGCGCGCGCCAGGTGGTGACCGTGCACGACATGCGGACGTCCTCCGCGCCGCTGGCCGAGGCGTTCGGCCGGGGTGCGAGCGCGCAGGGCGCCGAGGTGATCGCGGGCGGTCTCGGCTCCACCGACATGCTCTACTACGCCAGCGGCGTGCTCGGCGTCCCGGGCGCCATGATCACCGCCAGCCACAACCCGGCCCGCTACAACGGCATCAAGCTGTGCCGGGCGGGCGCCAAGCCGGTCGGTCAGGAGACCGGGCTGGCCGAGCTGCGCGAGATGGTCGCGGCCGGGGTGCCGGCCGGTACCGGCCCGGCCGGCCGCATCGTGTCGCAGGACCTGCTCAGCGGCTACGCCGAGCACCTGAAGAAGCTGGTCGACCTGTCCGGCATCCGCCCGCTGAAGGTCGCGGTGGACGCGGGCAACGGCATGGCCGGGCACACCGTGCCGACCGTGTTCGCGGGGCTGCCCATCGACCTGGTGCCGATGTACTTCGAGCTGGACGGCACCTTCCCGAACCACGAGGCCAACCCGATCGACCCGGAGAACCTGCGTGACCTGCAGCGCAAGGTCACCGAGACCGGGGCCGACATCGGCCTGGCGTTCGACGGCGACGCCGACCGCTGCTTCGTGGTGGACGAGCGCGGCGAGATCGTCTCCCCGTCGGTGCTGACCGCGCTGATCGCCACCCGCGAGCTGGCGGGTGAGCCCGGCGCCACCGTCATCCACAACCTGATCACCTCCCGGGCGGTCGCGGAGATCATCGCCGAGAACGGCGGCACCCCGGTCCGCACCCGGGTGGGGCACTCGTTCATCAAGGCCGAGATGGCCCGCACCGGCGCGATCTTCGGCGGCGAGCACTCCGGCCACTTCTACTTCCGCGACTTCTGGTTCGCCGACAGCGGCATGCTGGCGGCGCTGCACGTGCTGGCGGCGCTCGGCCAGCAGGACGCCCCGCTGTCCCAGCTGCTGGCCGGGTACGCCCGGTACCGCGCCAGCGGCGAGATCAACAGCGAGGTGGCCGACCAGGCCGGCATCACCGCCCAGGTCCACGAGGTGTACGCCACCCGGCCGGGGGTGACCAGCGACGAGCTGGACGGGCTGACCGTGCAGGCCCCGGACTGGTGGTTCAACCTCCGGCCGTCCAACACCGAGCCACTGCTGCGGCTGAACGTGGAAGCCGCCGACCAGGCCACCATGGAATCGCTGCGGGACGAGGTGCTGGGACTGGTCCGCGGCACCGCGGCCGCCCCCGGTAACGGAAACAAGGAGAAGGCGTGAACCTCGACGACTGGCTGCTGGACATTCTGGCCTGCCCGAACTGCCACGGAACGCTGCGGGCGGACGAGGAGGCCAGCGAGCTCGTCTGCACCGGCGAGTGCGGTAAGGCCTACCCGGTGCGCGACGACATCCCGGTTCTGCTGGTGGACGAGGCGCGCGACACCAAGGCAGGGGCGTGACCTCCGAAGGCGACCTGACCGGCCTGGACGACGAGGGGCTGGCGGACGAGTTCGCCACCGACCGGCTCGACGACGCCGGCCTGGTCGAGGCGGCCGACCCCGGGGGCATGCTCCGCCAGGTGGCGTCGTCGGCCGCCCAGGTCCGGTCGGCGGTGCGCACCTGCGCCGAGGTCGACCTGTCGCCGGTGACGGCCGGTGACCGGCCCCGGGCCATCGTGGTGGCCGGCATGGGCGGGTCCGGCATCGCCGGCGACGTGCTGGCGGCGGTCTCCGGCGCCGGCAACGCCACCCAGATCGTCACCTCGCACGGATACCAGCTGCCCGGCTGGGCCGGCGCCGCCGACCTGGTCATCGCGGTGTCGTGCTCCGGGTCGACCGAGGAGACGCTGGCGGCCGCCACCGAGGCGGCCCGCCGGGGCTGTCACCTGGTCGGCGTGGGCGCGGCCGGGTCGCCGCTGGCCGACATCGCCACCCAGGCGCGCGCGCCGTTCATCCCGGTCGTCTCGGCCGGGATGCCCCGGTCGACCCTGTGGGCGCTGTGCATCCCGCTGATCGTGGTGGCCGAGCAGATCGGCATCATCACGGTGGGCGAGGACGTCTACGAGAGCGTCGCGGCCACGCTGGAAGAGATCGCGTTCCAGTGCCGGCCGAGCAGCGAGTCGTTCGTCAACCCGGGCAAGTCGCTGGGGCTGGACCTGATGGGCACGCTGCCGGTGATCTGGGGCAGCTCGCCGCTGGCGGGAGTGGCCGCCAAGCGCTTCGCGGCCCAGCTCAACGAGAACGCCAAGTACCCGGGCATCCCCGGTGAGCTGCCGGAGGCCAACCACAACCAGGTGGTGGCGTTCGACGGCCCGTTCGCGCCCGGCAACGCGCTGACCAGCCCGTCCGGTTTCCCGCAGCGGCTGGTACTGCTGGCCGACCCGGCCGAGCACCCGCAGGTTGCGCGGCGCCGCGAGGCGTCGGCCGAGCTGGCCACCGAGCGTGGCGTCCGGGTCACTGAGCTGGCGATGACCGGTGAGCACCCGCTGCAGCGATTCGCCAGTGTGGTGCCGCTCATTGATTACGCCACCGTGTATCTGGGCATCGCCTCGGGTGTAGACCCCACGCCGATCGAAATCATCCAGTCCCTGAAGGAGCGGATTTCCTAGGCGCGCCGACCGGGAAGGAATCCGGCATCAAAATTCACGATCAGCCGCGCGACCGCGCCCGCGCCGACGGCAACCAGCCGGGTGAGCAGGCCGGTCAGCCGGGCCAGGATGAGCCGGGCAAGAAGAAAAAGCGGTCCGGCAGCATGCTCGCGGTGCTGGCCGCGCTGGCCGCCAACATCGGCATCGCCATCGCCAAGCTGGTCGCGTTCCTGATCACCGGCTCGGCCTCGCTGCTGGCCGAGTTCGTGCATTCGCTCGCGGACTGCAGCGACCAGGTGCTGCTGCTGGTCGGCCGGGCCCGGGCCGACCGGGCGGAGACCGAGGAGCACCCGTTCGGCTACGGCCGCGTACGGTACCTGTACGGCTTTCTGGTGTCCGTGGTGCTGTTCTCGGTCGGCGGTGCGTACTCCATCTATGACGGCATTCACAAGATCATCAAACCCGAGCCGCTGACTACTGCGTGGATCGCGTTCGGCGTGCTCGGCCTGTCGTTCGTCCTCGAGGCCTCCTCGCTGCGCGTATCGGTCAAGGAGGCCAACAAGCTCCGGCACGGCCGAGGCTGGTTCACGTTCATCCGGCGGGTCAAGGAACCGGACCTGATTGTCACGCTGCTGGAGGACACTGCGGCCCTGCTCGGCCTGCTGTTCGCCTTCGCCGGGGTCGGTTTGGCCGAGCTGACCGGCAACGCAGCCTGGGACGGCGGCGGCTCGGTGGCCATCGGCCTGCTGCTGGCCGGGGTGGCGGTCGTGGTCGGCCGGGAGACCCAGAGCCTGCTGATCGGCGAGGCGGCCAGCGACGAGGCCGAGAAGACGATCGTGAAGGCGCTGGAGGCCGGTCCCGAGGTGGAGAAGGTCATCCACCTGCGCACGGTCCACCTGAGCCCGGACTCGCTGCTGGTCGCGGCCAAGATCGCGATCCGGGCCGACGACACCGGCGAGACGATCGTGCGCGGCATCGACGCGGCCGAGAGCCGGGTCCGCAAGGTCATGCCGATCGCTCACGTCATCTACCTGGAGCCCGACATCTACCAGGAGTCCCGGATCGACGACACCGACCCCTCGATCCGGACCGTCCAGCGGGCCTGGGGCGACTACGACGGTCCGGACTATCCACGCGGGACCGGTCCGCTCCCCCAGCCCGGTCAGGACGGCTCCGTGCCGTAGCAACCTTTTAAAAAACGGAAAAAGTACTACGGCGGGGCGTGGCCGGGTGCGGCGAGCATCCCGCGCGGTCAGATGCCGCGGTAGTCGCGGACGGGCATGCGGGGGCCCCGGCGCGGCGGCCGCAGGCCGCTGAACTCGAGCAACCGGGTGACGCGGTACCGGTGGCCGGCGAACGGGGCCAGCAACGCGAGCATGCCGTCGTCGTCGACCCGGCGGCCGGCCAGTGCCCAGCCGACCAGCTTGGGCAGGTTGTAGTCGCCGACCGAGACCGCGTCGGGGTCGCCGGTGGCGCGCTGCATGATCTCGGCCGCCGTCCACACGCCGATGCCGGGCAGCAGTTGCAGGCGGCGGCTGGCCTCGGCGGCGCTGAGGCTGACGATCTCCTCCAGGCGGCCTGAGACGCCGCAGGCGCGGCCGATGGTCCGGGCCCGGACCATCTCCACCCCGGCGCCGTGCCACTCCCAGGACGGGATCCGGGCCCACACCCGGGGCGGCGGGAACACCCGCATGCCGGGCGGGGCCGGGCCGGGCGCGCGGCCGCCGAACTTGGTCAGCAGGATCCGCCAGGCCCGGTGGGCCTCGAGGCTGACCACCTTCTGCTCCAGCACCGCCGGGACCAGGGCTTCCATCACCCGCTGGCTGCGGCCGATGCGCAGGCCGGGGTGCCGGGTGGCCAGCTCGCGGACCAGTGGGTGCGGGGCCGGGTCGAAGCCGTCGCGCAGGTCGGCGGCGCCCAGCATCTCCGGCAGCGATTCCAGCAGCCACCCCGCCCCCGGGCCCCAGGCCGCGGCGGCGATGTCCTGGCCGCGCTCGGGCAGCACCCGCAGGGTGGCGGGGCCTTCCGGGGTCAGCGAGGTCCGCCAGACCGCGCCCGCCGAGTCCACCCGGTAGGTGGGGTCGCCGCCGCCGCGCGCGTGCACAGAAAGGCTCAGGCGGACGCTGATCGGGAACGGGGCGTGCCACTCACGGATCAGTGGCTCATGGGGCTTGTGCGGCTGGTGTGGCTGATGTGACTCGGGGGGCGGCTGAGGGGCCGGGGCTGGGGCTGGGGCCGGGGGGACCGCCGGGAGGGCCATGACAGGAGCCGGCTCAGGCGTCGGAGGAGAACCGGATCGAGGTCGGGTCCAGGCGCACGCCGGGCCAGACCCGGACGCCGCGGGCCAGTTCGTTGCCGGCCCCGATGACCGCCCGGTCGCCGATGACGGCACCGTCGATCAGGGCGCCCTCGGCGATCTGGGCGCCGGCGCCGAGAATGCTGTCGCGGACGACCGCGCCCGGGGCCACCTGGACGCCGTCGAACAGCACGCTGCCGTGCACCTCGGCGCCGGCGCCGATCCGGGCGCCCGCGCCGACGGTGGTGCCGCCGCTCAGGACGGCGCCGTCGGCCACCGACGCCCCCGGCAGGACCAGGGCGGGGCCGACCGGGCCGGGCAGCGCGGGCGAGGCCAGGTTGCCCTGCACGAGGTCGCTGGAGCCCTGCACGAACGCGGCCGGGGTGCCCAGGTCCAGCCAGTAGGCGGTCTCCACGTAGCCCATCACGGTCCGGCCGGCCTCGATCAGGCCAGGGAACGTCTCACGCTCGACCGACACCGGGCGGCCGGCCGGGATCGCGTCGATGACCGAGCGGGTGAACACGTAACAGCCCGCGTTGATCCGGTTGGTCACCGGGTCCGGCGTCTTCTCCAGGAACGCGGTGACCCGCCCGGCCGGGTCGGTCGGCACGCAGCCGAACGCGGCCGGGTCCGCCACCTCGACCAGGTGCAGCGTGACCGCCGCCTCGGCCTTGCGGTGCACGTCCAGCTGGGCGCCCAGGTCGTGGCCGGACAGGATGTCGCCGTTGAGGATCACCACCGGGTCGTCCGGCCCGGAGTGCAGCAGGCTGGCCGCGTTGCGGATGCCACCGCCGGTGCCCAGCGGTATCTCTTCGTACACGTAGTCGATGGACAGGCCGAGGGCCGAGCCGTCCCCGAAGGCCTCGCGGAACATCTCGGCCCGGTAGGAGGTGGCCAGCACCACGTGGGTGATTCCCGCCGCGGCCGCCCGCGCGAACTGGTGGCGCAGGAACGGCACGCCCGCCGTCGGCAGCAGCGGCTTGGGGGCGGACAGGGTCAGCGGCCGGAGCCGGGTGCCCTTGCCCCCGACGAGCAGGATCGCTTCGAGTGGTTCACGCGGCATAGGTGGGTCGCCCTCACGGTCGGCAGTGGTCTGAGGTGCCGTCCGGCCCGTCAGCCGGTGGCGGTTACACGGCGCTCTGCTGGTTGGCGCTGGCCTCGGCCGCCCGGCGGTAGCAAGCCAGGTGGGCCTGGGCGGACGCGGCCCAGGTGAACTCCTGCGCCCGGGCGTAACCGGCCAGCGCCAGCGCCTCGCGGCCGGCCGGGTCCTCGAGCATGCCCCGCAGCGCGGTCTCGATGTTGCCGGCGTCGGGCTCGGTGTAGGCGACCGCGTCCCCGCCGACCTCGGGCAGCGAGGTGCAGTGGGTGGTCAGCACCGGCGCCCCGCAGGCCATCGCCTCCAGCACCGGCAGGCCGAAGCCCTCGCCGCGGCTGGGGTAGGCGTACACCAGCGACCCGCCCAGGAACCCAGGCAGCATCGAGAACGGCAGGTAGCCGGGCCGGACCAGGCGCAGGTGAGGCGGGACGGCGGCGACGGCCGCGTCCACCTCGTCGCTCCAGCCGCCGCCGCCGGCCAGCACCAGCGCGGGCGCCTCGTCGAGGTCGGCGACCGCCCCGGCCCAGCCCTTGATCAGCGCGGCCACGTTCTTGCGGGGGTCGAGCGCGCCCAGGAACGCGACGTAGGGCTTGCCGTGCAGGCCGAGCCGGTCCGACACCCGGGTGACCTGCTCGGGGTCGGGCCGGTGGAACAGCGTGTGGTCCACGCCGTGGTAGGCCACGTCGATCCGGGTCGGGTCGGCGCCCAGCACCCGGACCAGTTCGTCCCGGGTCGCCTTGGACGGCACGATGAGCCGGGCCGCGCGGCGGACCGCGGTGCGGATGGCCGACTTGTAGAACACCGACGACACCGGGCTGTGCAGCTCCGGCTCGGTGAAGAACGTGAGGTCGTGGATGGTGACCACGGTGGGCCGGCCCGGGCGCAGCGGCATCGAGTAGTGCGGCGCGTGGATGACGTCGGCGTTGACCTGCTGGGCCAGCACCGGCAGGCCGGACTGCTCCCAGGCCAGCCGGGCGGCCCGGTGGGTGATCGTCGGCGGGGCGGTCACGACCTCCGCGTCAGGGATGAGCCGCCGGTAGCGTTCCTCGTCCGAGCGCTGGCAGGAAATAGCCAGATCGGCGTCGACCGCGCCGAGGGCGGTCAGCAGCCCGTCGACGTAACGGCCGAGCGCGCCGCGGTCAGCCGGAACCTCAGTCGCGTCAACAAGCACACGAGGCGCCACGACCGTCTCCGCTCCTCTCCACCCCACTACTGACAATTTGGTGCCGTAATCACAGTTCGGGAGGTCAGCAACGCTGTGGATGTCCCGTCAGCACCGAAGCCTACGCCTTCCCCGGCGCAGACGCTCACGTCGATGCGGCGTGAGTCGCAGGCTGTTCAGCGGCGGTCTCGGCCGGTCGGTCCGGGCGCCGGCGGGCGCGGATCAGCACGATCGCGCCCTGGTCGCGCTGGGTCAGCCGGTCGGAGGCGGCCACCAGCGGGACGAGCGGGGCCGCGGCGTTGAAGCCGACCTTGCCGCCGTGCGCCGACAGGGTCAGGTAGAGCCGCTCCGACCAGTCCGAACGGAACTGGTAGGAGTACTCCTGGACGTCCAGGCCGCGCTCGCCGAGCAGCTCGGTGAGCTGCCCGTGGGTGTAGGTCCGCTGCACGTGGTAGCGCTGGCTGTGCGCCTCGAACAGGGACGGCCAGCGGGACTTCCGGCTCAGCGTGTCGGCCGACATGACCAGCTCGCCGCCGGGCGCCAGCACCCGGGCGATCTCGGTGAGCGCCTGGGGCCCGTCGTCGAAGTGCTCGATCGCGCAGATCGAGAGCACCCGGTCAAACGAGCCGTCCGGGAACGGCAGGTGCAGCGCATCCCCGAGCACCTGGGCGGGCGCGTTGGCCAGCTGCTTGCCCCGCAGCAGCTTCTGGCCGGCGATGTCGATGTTCACCGCGTGCGCGCCGCGGCGGCGGGCCTGCCCGGCCCAGTAGCCGTCGCCTCCGGCCACGTCCAGGACCCGGAGGCCGTTCAGGTCGGAGCCGAGCCAGCGCAGCAGGGTGCCGGCCTCCCGATAGCGACATACATGCACCTGGTGGCCGGCGAAGGCGACCGCGTCCGAAACGTTCATGGGGGTCAGACTATGGCCTGGGCCACGCCGTGGTGGCCAGGTCCGCCAGCGCGGCCGGGGTTCCCGCCCGGACGTGACTTTTCCGTCATATGGACCAGCGTGTGGACCAGCGTGGCGGGCTTGCTCAGCAGGACGGTACGGGCTTGCTGGCCTTGATGTTGTCCAGGGCCGAGATGGCCCCGGACAGCGTGCTCACCTTGACCACCCGCAGCCCTTTGGGAATCGCGCCGCTGGTGGCCGAGCAGTTGCCCGCAGGCGCCAGGAACACGGTGGCGCCCGCGTCCCGGGCGGCGATCATCTTCTGCTGGATGCCGCCGATGGGAGAGACCGTGCCGTCCGGGGAGATCTCGCCGGTGCCCGCGATGAACTTGCCGCCGGTGAGGTTCATCGGGCTGATCTTGTTGATGATCCCGAGCGCGAACATCATGCCCGCGCTCGGCCCGCCGATCTGGCCGATCTGGATCGTCACGCGGAACGGGAACTGGTACTGGTCCTGCACCACCACGCCGAGAATCGGGCGGCCGCCGACCGTCCGGGCGGTCAGCTCGACGTGCTGGGTGGTGCCGCCCCGGCTGACCGTGAGCGCGATCGGCTTGGCCGCGTCCGCCTTGATCAGCGAGGTCAGCTGGCTGGTGCCGGTGACCGGCTTGCCGTCGACCGCGGTGATCAGGTCCCCGGCCTTGAGCTTGCCGTAGGCGGGCAGGCCCGGTTTCACGCTGACCACACCGGCCACGGTCTTGTAGGAGATGTGCAGCTGGTGCAGGGCGGCCGCGGTGGCGCTCTGCTGCGAGCCGGTCATCTCCACCTGGTCCTGCTGGCTGACCTGCTGCTGGGACTGGCCGGGCGGGAAGATCTCGGCCTGCGGGACGACCGCCTCGTCCGGGTCCAGCCAGGCCCGCAGTGCGGTGAACACGTTGAACTGGTGCCCGGGGCCGCCCGCGTAGCTGATCGAGACCATGTTGAGGTGCCCGCTGGTCGGGTACGTCTGGTGCCCGCTGACGGTGATCAGCGGCTTCCCGGTCTGGTCGTTGCCGAGCGTGTTGAGCGTGGGCCCGGGACCGAGGATGACGTAGGGGACGGGCAGCCGTTCCGAGACCAGGACCCCGATGACCACCGCGATGGCCGAGATGTACAGCGTCAGGGTGCGGCGGCGGGTGACCGGTCGGGACATGACCGGAAGACTACGCGCACCCGACCCATTCGCTGGAACCGTCGTCGAACCGCTGGTGCTTCCAGATGGGCACGGTCGCCTTCAGCTCGTCGATCAGCATCCGGCAGGCCTCGAAGGCGTCCCCGCGGTGGGCACAGGACACCGCCACCACCACCGCCAGGTCGCCGATGGCCAGGTCGCCGACCCGGTGCACGGCGGCCAGGGCGATCACCGGGAACTTCCCGGCGACCTCCTCGGCCACCCGGCGCAGCTCGGCCTCGGCCGAGGGGTGGGCCTGGTAGCTCAGGCCGGTGACAGACTCGCCGTGGTCGTGGTCCCGCACGGCCCCGGCGAACAGCGCGACCCCGCCCGCCTCATCAGCCATGACGGTCTGGTGGATCTCGTCCACCGACAACGGGGTGTCGCGAATGGCGATCAACCGGACTGCGCTCACCGGACCGATCTTACCCGCCAGTCAGGTGCCGCTCTTGCGGCGGCGGCGGGCGATGCGGACGACGGCGGCGGCGCCGACCACCGCGCCGGCTCCGGCCGCGGCCCCGGCCGCCGTGATCGCGGCCTCCTTGCGGGTGATGCGCCGCCCGGCCACCGCGTGCTTGCCGCCGCGGCTCTCCAGCAGCTCCGCCAGCACCTCGGTGTTGCCGTACTCGGGCCGCCAGCCGGCCTGGCGCAGGGTGGCGCAGTCGACCACCCACGGGTAGACCACGTAGCGCAGGTCGGCGGCGGGCGCCGGGGTGACCCCGACCCGGTGCAGCCGCTGGGCGGTGCCGAACGTCAGACCGGCAGGCAGCTCGATCCCGCGCAGCCCGCTCAGCTCGTAGACCTCCTCCTGGTCCAGCCAGCCGTCGCAGCCGACCGCGAACTCGCCGGTGACCTTCCCCGCCACCGCCAGCTCGAGGGCGGAGACCAGATCGTCGATGTGGCAGAACTGCCAGCGCGGCTCGCAGCCCTTCACGGTCAGCAGCCGGGGTGCCTCGAAGTGCCGGGTCACGATCGTGTCGATGTCGTCACCGACCAGCGCCGCGGGCCGGACCACGGTCAGCTCCAGGCCCTGGTGCGCGCGCGGCGACCGCCCGGCCAGCTGCTCGATCTCCAGCAGGTCACCGGCCACGCTGTTGTCGATGTCGGCGGCCAGCGGGGTGGCCTCGGCCAGCGGGACCGGGTTGTCGGCCTTGGCCCCGTAGACCATCGCGCTGGTGATCAGCACGACCCGGCCCACCCGGCCGGCCGCGGCCGAGGTCAGCACGGTCTGGGCGCCCCGCACGTTGAACGCGCGGCGGGCCCGGTGCTCGGAATCCGGCGCCAGGTCCAGGTCGGTGTGCACCACCACGTCGACCCCGGTCAGCCTGCCCGCCAGGGCCGGGTCACGGACGTCGGCCACCCGCCAGGTCACCCCCCGCACGTCGCCCCGGTGGTCGTCGATCGCGACCACCTTGCTGATGCGGTCGGACTCGGCCAGCCGGGCGACCAGCGCCCGGCCCACCCCGCGGGCGGCGCCAGTGACCGCGACCACCGGGTGCTTACCCTCGATGAGGTGGCCGTCGGCGGTGTCCTGGTCGGCCAGGGCCGGCGGGCCGTTGGTGGGCCCAGCTGCGGGTTCGGCCGCGTCAGCCGGGCCGCGCGGAGCAGGGGCGGCCGGCTCGGGCCCGGCCGGCCGGACGGCGCTGCCGGAACCCGGGGCGTCCGCGGTGGCCGCCTGGGCGGGCGGGCCGCCGGTGCGCCGTTGGCGAACCTGGGCTGGTGCGTTTCTCAAATTAGACTGCTCCCGAGATAACGTGGCCGTCATGACCCTTCCATCCTGCCTGAGAGGACGGACAAATGACTGATCGTCCGTTCGGCTTCGGTCCGCCCGACCCTGAGCGGCGGCCGGGAGACCCTGGAGGATCCGGTGGCCAGCAGCCGCCCGGCGGCGGAGGCGGCTCCGGAGGGGGTGGCACCGGCGGGGGTGGTTCCGGCGGGGGCGGCTTCGGCGGGGGCGGCCAGCCGCCCAGCCCCGGTGGGCCGTTCGGAGCCGCGAACCCGTTCGGCGACCCCCAGCAGTTCGCCGACGCGCTGCGCCAGTTCGCCGACCTGATGTCCTGGCAAGGCGGCCCGGTCAACTGGGACCTGGCCAAGAATGTGGCCCGGCACGCGGTCGCGGCCGCCGGTGACCCCAGCGTGCTGGCACCCCAGCGGCAGGAGGTCATCGAGGCGCTGCGCCTGGCGGACCTGTGGCTGGACGAGGCCACCACCTTCCCGTCGGGGATTTCCACCGCGACCGCCTGGAGCCGGTCGGAGTGGGTTGAGGCGACCTTCCCGGTGTGGTCGAAACTATGCGAGCCGATCGCCGCCACCGTGGTTGACGGCATGAGCAACATGATGCAGGTCGACCCCGAGCAGCTGGAGGGCGCACCCGAAGAGCTCAAGCAGGCATTCGGGGCGTTCGGCGGCGGGCTCGGCGGGCTCGGCGGCCTGGGCGCGATGATGAAGCAGGTCGGCGGGGCGATGATCGGCGGCCAGGTCGGCGCGGCCGTGGCCGAGCTGGCCGGCGAGGTCACCGGGTCGTTCGACATCGGGCTGCCGCTGGGGCCGAAGGGCACCGCGGCGCTGCTGCCGCCCGGCGTGGCCGCGTTCGGCGAGGGGCTCGGCCTCGACGCGAGCGAGGTGCGGCTGTACCTGGCGCTGCGCGAGGCCGCCCACCACCGGCTGTTCGCGCACGTGCCGTGGCTGACCGCGCACCTGTTCGGCGCGGTCGAGGCTTACGCCCGGGGCATGACCGTCGACCTGTCCCGGCTGGAAGAGGCCATGCCGCAGATCGACATGAGCAACCCCGAGGCGCTGCGGGACGCGCTGGCCGGGGGCGAGCTGTTCCGGCCGGAGAACACCGAGGCGCAGAAGGTGGCGCTGGCCCGCCTGGAGACCGCGCTGGCGCTGGTCGAAGGCTGGGTCTCGACCGTCGTCGACGCGGCCGCCAAGGACCGGCTGCCGCACGCGAGCGCGCTGGCCGAGGCGATCCGCCGCCGCCGGGCGACCGGCGGCCCGGCCGAGCGCACCATGGCCACCCTGGTCGGCCTGGAGCTGCGCCCGCGGCGGCTGCGCGAGGCGGCCACGATCTGGCAGGGCCTGACCGAGGCCCGCGAGATCGAGGGCCGGGACGCGGTCTGGGCGCACCCGGATCTGCTGCCGACCGCCGAGGACCTGGACGACCCGGAGGGCTTCGTCCGCGGCCGCCCGGACTTCGACGTCAGCGAGCTGGACAAGCTGACCGAGGAGTCTGGCGGATCTGACAGCCCGGGTGGCTCCGACGGCCCCGGTGGCTCCGACGGCCCGGGTGGCGCCAAGCCCGGCGACTCGGGTGGCGCTGAGGGCCCCGGCGAGCCTGGCGAGCCCGGCGCGCCGGCCAGCTGATCCACTACCGGGAAAACTTTTCTCCACACCCGGTGGAGGACGTTCGGCCAGTTGAGAGCGGCCGCCGACAATTGCGCGGAGCGTAATCCACAGGCACGCGAGACGGATTTCCCCAGCAACACGCCGGTCACTCCCCACGTCGTCCACAGAGTTATCCACAGGCTGTGTTGACGCGTGGTGGCTCTGCTTTTTAGGGTCACCAGCAGTCCCGGATGCGCGGGCACCTGGTCAACTCGGCACGAACGCACCCGTCTTCAGGGGAAGGGGGACGGGTACTTTCACGAGGCGATCTTGCGGTCCCGGTTCAGACCGCCCGCGCATCCGGGTTCACCTTTCAGGTGGGCCCGAACCTCGAACCTCCTGGCCCGCTGGCCCTCGTAAGGCCGGCCGCTCCCCTCTCGCGTTGCCCGCCACCGGCAGGGCACCGGCCAGACAATCACCTTGCCGCAGCGGAGTCCCATCACCAGGAGGCTCCCGCGTCCCGCACGTCACGATGCCCGTTCAGTGGAGCGTCTGCTGAAACCCACGAGTCACAGCAACCCCAGGCCTCACGGATCCCTACCGGCGCGATGCCGCATTTGGGCCGGCTAGAACCGGCGCGATGCCGCATTTGGGCCGGTTGACCACGGCGCGCGCCACGCGCGCGGATGGCCGGGCTGGCCCATCCCGTCGCCGTCGTCCCGCCAGCCGAACAGTGGGCCAGACGAGGATGGGTCAAACCGCGCTCTTTGCGGCCTGAGGCGGCACGGCCGGTCTGCTCGACTGACCGGGCGGACGACGGCGACCGGGCGGGGCAGGCCTTAAAGGGCTTCATCCATCCCGGAGCCCGAAGTGCCCCGCCGGAGGCAAAAATTACGACGGGTCGTTGCGGGCCATCTGGGTGGCGCGGAGGTCGGCGTGCATCTCCCAGGGGGCGTTGGGCAGCACGTGACCGGTCTCGAGCAGGGACTTGAGGTTGGCGAACACCGCCGGCCAGCCGGCCGCGATCGCGTCGAGGGCGTCCGGGTCGGCCAGGTTCTCGTGGGTGACCGTGAGCCGGACGATCTCGTGGTACGGCTCGATGTCGAAGGTCACGACCGACGGGCCGCCTGCGGGCGACTCACCCGGGGCGTCGAACGTCAGCGCCAGCCGCCGGGGTGGTTCGGACTCGATGATCTTGCCGATCACGTCGGCGATGCCGGAGCCGTCGACCCGGCGGTGCTCCCAGGTCGAGCCGACCCGCCAGTCGGAGACGTTGCTGTGCCCCCAGTACTGCGCGGTCAGGTCCGCGTCGGTCAGCGCCTGCCACACCCGCTCGGGTGAGCTCTCGATGTAGGTCACGTACACGTAGTCCGGCCGTTCTGCGGTCACGGTGTCCTCCTCGTACTCGGCCTGGTCCTTGATTGCGCTCAGCGCCGCCAGTCGCGGGCGCTCGAACCTCCCGATCCAGCGCCGCTCGATCTCCCAGAGCGGGACCGGGTTCAGGTAGTGCAGCTTGGCCCGCCCCCGGCGGACCGTGGTGATGAGGTTCGCGGCCGCCAGCACGTCCAGATGCTGGGTGGCCGACTGCCGCGCCATGTTGAGCGGCTCGCACAACTCGGTCAGCGTCTGCCCGTTGTGTTCGCGCAGCCGGTCCAGCAGCGCCCGGCGAGTCGGATCCGCCAGCGCCCGGAACACCGCGTCGTCGCCCGCTCCCTCGCTCACCTCTCCAATATGCAGGTAATTACCTGCATAAGTCAATGGCGGGCAGGATCGAGCGACGGCTGGGATTGGAGGGGACGAGGGTGCGAATGGGGCTGAGCGGGTTGCGAGGCGGCGCTTCGGGAGGCGCCGCGGCGAGGGTGGAAGGGAGTCGAAGGTAACTTCGGTACCCCTCTATGGGAGTCGAAGGTAACTTCGGTGCCCCTGTCTTGGGGTGGGGGCGCAGGCGGGGGCCGGGTGCCTGCTGGGGATGGGGTGCCGCGTGGGGCACCTGCTGGGGTGGGGTGCCGCGTGGGGCGCCTGCTGGGGTGGGCGTGGGTGGGGGCGCCGGGTGCGCCGCGTTGGGGGGTGAGGCGGCACGTTCTGGGCTCGCCGGGCCTGGCGGGTGTCGCTTGGGGCTCATTTGTCACTGGGGGCTCGGGAGTTGGCGGAGCGGGCGGGACTGTCGGTGGGCGGGGTGACCATGCGGCTATGAGACCAATGCTGAAGGCCGGGCTGCGGGTCGTGTGGCGGGATCGGGACACACTGCAGGTGGGGGTGAACCCCCGGCGGGCCGTGGCCCTTTCGGGGATGGGCGATGCGGCCGCGGTGATCTCGCTGCTGGACGGGAGCCGGGACTGGGCAGAGTTGGTGGCGGCGGCCCGGGACGCCGGGATCTCTGTCAAGACCGTGCAGCGGGTGCTCGGGCTGCTGGCGGCCGCGGGCGCGCTGAGCGACCTGCCGCTGTCCACGCTGAACGCGCTGACGCCGGTGGCGCGGGCCCGGATCGGCACCGAGCTGGCGGCGGCGTCGCTGACGTACGAACACTCCGACGGCGGCGCGCGGACGCTGGCGCGGCGGCGGCTGGCGTTCGTCCGGGTGCACGGGGGCAGCCGGATCGGGGCGGCGGTGGCCGGGCTGCTGGCGGCGGCGGGCGTCGGGCAGGTGGCCTGCCGGGACGGCGGCCTGACGCGGCCACAGGACCTGAGCCCGGCCGGGCTGGGGCTGGCCGACCTGGACCTGCCGCGGGCGGACGGGGCGGCCCGGCTGATCGCCCGGATCGCGCCGGACGTGAGGACCGCCGACCGGGGCGAACGGCCCGACCTGGCCGTGCTGACCGGACCGGGCCAGCCGGAGACGGCGGCCGAGCTCACCCGGGCACGGATCCCGCACCTGACGGTGACCGGGGCCGAGGGGGTGGCGGTGGTCGGGCCGCTGGTGCGGCCGGGCCGCTCGGCCTGCCTGCGCTGCCTGGACCTGGCCCGGTCCGAGCGGGATCCGGCCTGGCCGCTGATCCTGGCCCAGCTGGCCAGCCCCGGGGACGGCAGCTGTGACACCGTGCTGGCGGCGACGGTGGCGGCCCAGGCGGCCGTGCAGGCGCTGGCGTTCCTGGACACCGGGCGGCCCAGCACGGCGGTCAGTGACGGGGCCCTGGAGCTGGCCGTTCCGGACTGGCAGTGGCGGCGCCGGTCCTGGCCGCCACACCCCCGCTGCCCTTGCGGCGCGGCGCTGGCCAGGAGCCGCTCGACCCCTGACGTCGCTACAACGGTCGGGGATGAACGAGAATTGAAAGCGTGAGCGATGAAGATGTCCCTCGGCGCGCGGTGACGCGCACCGCCAAGCTGGCCGGCCTGCCCATCGGATACGCGGGCCGGGCGGCCCTCGGGCTAGGCAAGCGGATCGGCGGCCGGAGCGCCGAGATCGTCGCCCAGGAGATCCAGCAGCGCACGGCCGAACAGATCTTCCGCGTCCTCGGCGAGCTCAAGGGCGGGGCGATGAAGATGGGGCAGGCACTGTCCATCTTCGAGGCGGCGCTGCCGCCGGAGATCGCTGGGCCGTACCGGGCCACGCTGACCAAGCTGCAGGAGTCCGCTCCGCCGCTGCCCGCCCGGACCGTGCACCAGGTGCTGGTCAAGGACCTGGGTGAGAACTGGCGGGACCAGTTCGCCGAGTTCGACGACCAGCCGGTCGCGGCCGCTTCGATCGGCCAGGTGCACCGGGCCACCTGGCGGGACGGCCAGCCGGTGGCGGTGAAGATCCAGTACCCGGGGGCCGGGAACGCCATCATCAACGACTTCACCCAGCTGGCCCGTATAGGACGGCTCTTCGGGGTGCTGATGCCCGGCCTGGACGTGAAGCCGCTGCTGGACGAGCTGCGCGCCCGGGTCGCCGAGGAGCTCGACTACGAGCTGGAGGCCAGGTCCCAGCAGGCCTTCGCGGACGCCTACCGGGGCGACCCCGACATCTACGTGCCGGACGTGATCACCGCCACCCGGCATGTGCTGGTCGCCCGCTGGATGGACGGCACGCCGATGGCCAAGGTCATCGGCGAGGGCACCCAGGAGCAGCGGAACCGGGCCGGGATCCTGCTCACCCGGTTCCTGTTCTCCGGGCCGGCCCGGGCCGGGCTGCTGCACGCCGACCCGCACCCGGGGAACTTCCGGCTGATGGCCGACGGGCGGCTCGGCGTGCTCGACTTCGGCGCGGTGGACCGGCTGCCGGACGGGCTGCCGCCGTTCTTCGGCCGGCTGCTGCGCATCATGCACGAGGATCATCCGGACGTCGAGGCGGTCGAGCGCGAGCTGCGGGCCAACAACTTCCTGCGGCCCGGCATCGACGTGGACCTGGACGCGCTGCGGGCGTTCCTGGCCCCGCTGGCCGAGCCGTCCAAGGTCGAGTGCTTCCGGTTCACCCGGGAGTGGCTGCGCGGTGAGGCCGCCCGGGTGACCGACCTGAACGCGTCGAACATCTCCCGGAAGTTCAACGTGCCGCCCAGCTACGTGCTCATCCACCGGGTGTCCACGGCCGGCATCGGCGTGCTCTGCCAGCTGGAGTGCGAGGGCCGGTTCCGGGACGAGGTGCTGCGGTGGATGCCGGGCTACCTGGACGAGCCGGACGAGGGCCGCCGCTCGCTGCCGGTCGGTTAGGGCTGGCCGGTTAGGGCTGGCCGGACAGGGCCAGGGCAGGGCACGCCAGGCCAGGCCAGACACAGCGAAGCGCCCGCCGGCCGTGCTGGCCAGCGGGCGCTTCGACGGCGTCCCCCAGGGTCATACCTGAAGCGCGGAACGCAGCCGCGCTTCGGCGTGACGGGCGGTGCTGGCCCGGCGCTCAGCGCGCTGGGCACGCCGGCTCGCCCGGCTCAGGGCCCGGATCTGGCGCGCGTGGCGAGTCCGGGACGCCTCTCGCAGGAGACTTCGATGTCGGTCGGTTGCCATTTGTTCGGTCAGGTACATGCTGTTCGCCACCCTTGACGTCTTTGTCTTCGTCCGGCCGCAGCTAAGCGGCCACCTCGGTCTTGCGGGGCCGGCCGCGGGGCCGCTTGCGCGGCACGACCGTCCCCTGCAGGAGAAGCTCTCCGCCCCACACGCCCCACGGCTCGCGGCGCTCAAGTGCGCCGGAGAGGCACACGTGCCGGCCCGCGCAGCCGTGGCAGAGCGCTTTGGCGCTCTCCACGTCCTGCGGTGATTCGGCGAAGAACAGTTCCGGATTCTCGGTGCAGGGCAGGTCTGTCCCGGCCAACTGGAGTCCCCCGGACTCAGCCAGACCCGCCGTCAATCCCTCTGCATCCGCGCTGGCGGTGGCATTGGGCCACTGCATCGGAGCCAACCCCTCTCATGCATCCCTCGTCTTGCGATTTCTCTCGCCCGTCCGGAGGGCCGTGGCCTGAGAAACAATTAGGCCGCGGACCCTGTGTGGGTCCGCGGCCTTGAGGGGCTTTGCCGGCTTCTACGCCGGTGGATGTTCCCTCAAGGGTTGCGAACCCGATCCGCCCTCGCCATTGGCGCTGGTGCGGGTCATGTGGTTGTAGTTGGTGCGGGTGGTGATGGTCGTCCCCGGCTTCTTGGCAGCGGTCGGCCCGACCCGGTCCACGCCCGGCTTGACCTGGTCCTGGCCCAGATCAACGAGACGCGGCCGGCGGAAGCCAACGGCCCCGATGCACCAAGAAACGGGCAGGCCAACGGCGCCGATGCCCTGCGGGGCGGCGCTCAGCGCGGCAATGCCGTTACCGGCCGACATGGTCGTCGGAACGGTGTATTCGTTCGTAATCACTGGGCACCTCCCTTCGGGGGTATCGACTAGTGGCCCAGACGCATGGATGAAGCCTACGTAGGCCTCCCATAGGTGGGCAACCTATTTTTGACCTGCTTCTTCAAAAAATGTTTAGCCGCTCTGGCCAGCCCGGATGGGTGAAAAATCAAGCATTCGGGGGGCGCGGGGGAAGGCCGCCTTTACGTCGCCGAATGCCAGTTGGAACGGGGCCGGGCCGCCGGCCTGCCTACTCGGACGCGACATTTGCCGAGCCTTCGGCGTTTCGGGGGGTGGTGCGGATCATGCCTTCCTGGACGACCGAGCAGACCAGGTCGCCGTCGGCGGTGAAGACTTCGCCGCGGGCCAGGCCGCGGGCGCCGGCCGCGACCGGGGACTCCTGCGCGTAGAGCAGCCAGCGGTCGGCCCGGAACGGGCGGTGGAACCACATCGCGTGGTCCAGGCTGGCGCCCCTGGTCCGGCCGTCGGCCCAGGACAGCCCGTGGCCGAGCAGCACCGAGTCGAGCAGGGTCAGGTCCGAGGCGTAGGTCATCAGGCAGACGTGCAGCAGCGGGTCGTCCGGCAGCTCGCCGTTGACCCGCAGCCAGACCAGGTTGTCGGTGCGGCGCAGGGACGGGTCACGCTCCGCCTCGAACGTCAGCGGCCCGATGTAGCGCACGTCGATCGGGCTGTCCTTGTACTGGTCAGGGAGCGCGCCGAACACCTTCTCGAGCCGGTCGACGGTGAGCGGGATCTCCTTCGGCGGCGGCACCTGCGGCATCGCGTCGGCGTGGGCCGGGCCGGGCTCGGGCCGGTGGAACGACGCGGACAGCGTGAAGATCGTCTTGCCGTGCTGGATGGCCGACACCCGGCGGGTGCTGAACGAGCGCCCGTCGCGGACCCGCTCCACCGTGTAGACCAGCGGCACCGCCGGGTCGCCGGGCCGGATGAAGTAGGCGTGCAGCGAGTGCACCGGCCGGTCCGGGTCGACGGTCCGGCCCGCCGCGACCAGAGCCTGGCCGGCCACCTGGCCGCCGAACACCCGCTGGACCCGCTCGTCCGGGCTGCGGCCGCGGAAGATGTCCAGCTCGATCCGCTCCAGGTCAAGCAGGTCGAGCAGCGCGTCCAGTTGCTTGCTCATGTCCAGGTCACCACTCTTTTCGAGGTCGGAGAGGACGGGCCGGAGCGCAGGGCCGCCAGGTAGCGCGACGGCTCGGCGCCGCCGCGTCCACCGGCCCCGCGGGCGCCGGCCCAGGAGAGGTACAGCCGCTCCCGCGCCCGGGTGACGGCCACGTAGAGCAGCCGCCGCTCCTCCTCCACGGCCGCCGGGGTACGCGCGTAGACGATCGGCATCACCCCTTCGACCAGGCCCGGCAGCATCACCGTGTCCCACTCCAGGCCCTTGGCCGCGTGCATGGTGGCCAGCATCACCCCGTCCAGCACCGGGGCGTGGCCGAGGGCCTGGCGCTGCTGCAGGTCGGCCACGAAGTCGGCCATGGTGGCGGCCGGGCGGGCCGCGGCCAGGTCGTCGGCCAGCTGGGCGACGGCCACCAGCGACTCCCAGCGCTGGCGGCTGGCACCGCCGCCGGCCGGCTCGGCCGGGGTGAGGCCGAGCCCGGACAGCACCGTGCGGACCTCGGCCGGGAGCGAGCCGGCGGCGTCGGTCTCGGCCGTGCCCCGCAGCGCGCCGCGCAGCAGCATGATGGCCTGCCGCACCTCGGGCCGGTCGTAGAACCGTTCCGTGCCGCGGACCTGATAGGCGACGCCGGCCGCGGTCAGCGCGGTCTCGAACCGCTCCAGCATCGCGTTGATCCGGACCAGGATCGCGATCTCACGGGCCGGGTGCCCGGCCTCGACCAGCGCGCGGACGGCCCGGGCGACCCCCTCGGCCTCGGCCGCCTCGTCGCCGTACCCGGTCACCACCGGTTCCGGGCCGGACGGCCGCTGCGCGACCAGCAGGCTGGCCTGGGGGCCCACCAGCTGGTTGGCCAACGTCACGACCTGCGGGGTGGACCGGTAGTCGCGGACCAGGCGGACCACGGTGGCGTTCCGGTACTCGGTCCCGAAATGGGTCAGGTACTGGTGGGTGGCGCCGGTGAACGAGTAGATCGTCTGGTTCGGGTCGCCGACCACGCACAGGTCGTCCCGGCCGCCCAGCCAGGCGTCCAGCAGCAGCTTCTGCAGCGGGTTGACGTCCTGGTACTCGTCCACCACGAAGTGCCGGAACGTGCTGCGGACCTGGTCGGAGGCGGCCCGGCTCTCGGCCACGATGGCGGCGGTCAGCTCGAGCACGGACTCGAAGTCGATGAGCTGCTGCTCGCGCCGCAGCCGCTCGTAGGTGTCGTAGAGCGCCGCCACCCCGTCGGCCCCCAGCGTCCCCGGGCTGCGGCCGGCCTGGGCGGCGGCGGCCACGTAGCCGTCCGGCCGGACCTGGGTCACCTTGGCCCACTCGATCTCGGACGCGACGTCGGCCAGGCCGCCCTCGCCGGGGCGCACCCGGAGCACCCGGGCGGCCTCGCCCAGCAGCGGCAGCTTGGACTCGACCAGCCGGGGCGGCCGGCCGCCGACGACCCGCGGCCAGAAGTAGGTCAGCTGGCGCAGCGCGGCCGCGTGGAACGTGGTCGCGCGGACTGCCTCGGTGCCCAGCCCGGCCCCGCCCAGCAGCCGGAGCCGGGCGCGCAGCTCACCCGCGGCCCGCACGGTGAACGTCAGCGCCAGCACCCGGGCCGGGTCGGCCACCCCGGTCAGCGCGGCGTAGGCGATCCGGTGGGTGATGGCCCGGGTCTTGCCGGTGCCCGCGCCCGCCAGCACGCAGACCGGGCCGCGGGTGGCCAGGGCCACCTCCCGCTGCTCGGGGTCCAGCGCGGCCAGCACCGCGTCCGCGTCGGGCATGGTCAAAGGAGCGTCGCCTTGCGCGGCAGGGCGGCCAGCCAGCCGGTCAGCAGCTGGCTGACCTCGTCCGGGCGCTCCTGCTGGACCCAGTGCCCGCAGCCGTCGAGGATGTGCGACCCGGTCAGCCCGGGCAGGGTGGCGCCGAAACCAGCGATCGAGCGGGCCTGCCAGGTCGTCGGGCCGTCGAGCTCACCGCCGATGAACAGCGACGGCTGGGTGATCGGGGCGTGGTGCCAGGCGGCCAGGTCCACCCAGTCCCGGTCCACGTTGCGGTACCGGTTCAGTGGGCCGGTCAGCCCCGTGCGCTCGAATTCGCCTGCGAAAAAGTCCAGGTCGGCCTCGGTCATCCAGTCCGGCCGGGTCAATCCGGCCGGGAAGCGGTCGGCCATCCGTCCGCCGGGCGGGACGAAGAGCATGGACACGATCTCGTCCCTGGGCACCGTGCCGCCCGACAGGCCGGCGTAGATGCCGGTCAGCCAGCCGCGGACGTCAGGCTCGATCTCCGCCTCGGCCCGGCCCGGGGCCTGGAAGTAGCTGATGTAGAACTCGCCGCCCTGGCCGTCGTCCAGCCCGGTGAACACCTCGGTCGGGCGCCGGCCCCCGCGCGGCGTGTATGGCACGCTGAGCAGCGCGACCGCCCGGAAAACGTCGGGCCGCAGCAGGGCCGAGTTGGCCGCGATCGGGGAGCCCCAGTCGTGGCCGACCACGATCGCCTGCTGCTCCCCCAGCGCGTGCACCACGCCCACGTTGTCGGCCACGTGGTCGACGATCCGGTAGGCGGCCGCGTCGGCGGGCTTGGACGAGCGCCCGTACCCGCGCACGTCGATGGCGACCGCCCGGTACCCGGCCGCCGCCAGGGCGGGCAGCTGGTGACGCCAGGAGTACCAGGACTCGGGGAACCCGTGCACCAGCAGGACGAGCGGGCCGGCGCCCTGCTCCACCAGATGAATCCGCCCGCCGGGGACCGGGACCAGCCGGTGCGTCACATCCGAAGCCACACCGGCCATGGTAGGACCGTGCGGCGGTCCGGGAAGGCTCCGGCGTTGTTTGGTGTTGCAACTGCTCGGACGGGGGTCCGAAACGGAAGGAGACAGCAGGTGTCGGCTCCGCTGACCATGTACACGACCCAGTGGTGCGCGTTCTGCAAGCGCCTCAAGGCCCAGCTCGCGCGGGATGGAATCGAAATGGCCGAGGTCGACATCGAGCGCGACCCAGCCGCCGCTGAGTACGTGATGAGCGTCAACGGGGGCAACCAGACTGTCCCCACCGTGGTCTTTCCCGACGGAAGTGTGATGGTAAATCCATCATCAATTCAGGTCAAAAAGCGCATGGCGGAACTTACCGCCAGCTGACGGATATTTTTACGGGCTGGGTTTTTTAGCTCCGCAGGGCCTGGGTGGGTGGCGGCGCGGCCTGGCCGTTTACGTCGGCGTAACTGGTCAGACGGCTACCGGCCCGGGGTGGTGACGTGCCCCTGTGGTCCAGCCGCGTGTGCCCACGCAACCGCGGCTCGGCTCCAGGGGGTTTTTCATTTTTGTTCGGCTATATTTGTCGATGTCATACGGGGCGCAAAATTAATTGGCCAGATTGGTGAACGCAAAAGCGCAGGCCAGTCGCCCGGAAAGGCAGGAAAGGCAGCCGCAGATGAGCGGGAGCACGGACGAGACTGTCGTCCGCCGATCCGGACGGGGCTGGGTCGTCGGGGACGAGCAGGCGCCGGACCTGACCAGCGCGATGGTGCTGGCCGATCTGCTCGCGGCTGACCTGGAGGCCCGCGAGGTCAGCGAGGCGCGCGGAGGTGGCCAGGCCCGTGGAGCGGGCGGGGCCCGCGCGCCGCGGCATGCCCGGCCGCTCGGCGAGACGGCCGAGCAGGGCGAGGCCGCCCGGCTGGCGGTGACCGTGCAGCAGCTGGAGCACGCGCTGACCGCCCGGGTCCGGGTCGAGCAGGCCATCGGGGTGCTGGCCGAACGGCACCGCCTGCGCACCCGCGACGCGTTCGACCTGCTCCGTAACGCGGCCCGGACCCGTGGGCGCCGCGTCATCGACATCGCCGGGGAAGTCGTCGACAGCACGTCCAACTCGCTGCTGAGGCTGCCCGAGGAGCTCGAGCGCAAGCCGGAGCCCCGGGCCCAGATGCGGGCCGCGCGCCGGTCTCGCCCTCATCGCTGATCTCAACTGTCACAGGTAGGCGCTAACGTCCGTCAGGACACGCGGGTGGCGCCACGCGCCGTTGCCCGGTGGCGGGGACGCCTTTGCGCCACACTAAGGGGCAGGCGCAGCAGCAGGAGGAGGGCCTTGGGTGACCGATCTTGAGGTCGTCGAGATCTGCGCGGGCGCGGGCGGGCAGGCCCTGGGCCTCGAGCGGGCCGGTTTCGAGCACGCGCTGGCGGTCGAGCTGGACGGCTTCGCCTGTGCCACCCTGCGCGCCAACCGGCCCGCCTGGAAGGTGGCCCAGGGCGACGTGGCCGACCGGGAGGTCTGGGAGCCGGAAGCATACGCCGGGGTGGCCCTGCTGGCGGGCGGGGTGCCCTGTCCCCCGTTCACGGTGGCCGGACGGCAGCTCGGCGCCACCGACGAGCGCGACCTGTTCGCCTGGGCGGTCGAGCTGTGCGGCCAGATCCGGCCGCGCGCGCTGCTGCTGGAGAACGTGCGCGGGCTCAGCCTGAACCGGTTCGCCGCCTACCGGCAGCACGTGCTGGACCGGCTGCGCGAGCTGGGCTACGTGCCCGGCTGGCAGCTGCTGCAGGCGTCGGACTTCGGGGTCCCCCAGCTCCGGCCGCGGTCGGTGCTGGTGGCGGTGCGAGCCGAGGACGCGCCCTGGTTCCGGTGGCCCGCGGCTTCGGGCACCCGGCCTTTGACGGTCGGGGAGACCTTGCGTGACCTGATGGGCGCCCGGGGCTGGCCGGGCGCCGGCCGGTGGGCCCGGCGGGCCGACGCCATCGCGCCGACGATCGTCGGCGGGTCGAAGAAGCACGGCGGCGCCGACCTCGGCCCGACCCGCGCCAAGCGGGCCTGGGCCGAGCTGGGAGTGGACGGGCTCGGCCTGGCTGACGAGGCGCCCGGCGCCGGCGCCGACCCGGACCTGCGGCCCAAGCTGACCTGCGAGATGGTCGCCCGGCTGCAGGGCTGGCAGGACGCCTGGGGCTGGGAGTTCTCCGGCCGCAAGACGGCCCGCTACCGGCAGGTGGGGAACGCCTTCCCGCCGCCGGTGGCCGAGGCGGTCGGGCACGCCATCCGCCGGGCGCTGGCCCACGAAGGTGAGCCAGTGCCGCTCGACGGCGAGTCGGCCCACGTCCACGACCCGGTGTTCGCGGTGCTGCGCGGCCGGGACGGCTTCCTGACCGCGCCCCAGATCGCGGCGGCTGTGCAGGCGGACGCGGTCGCCCACGGCCGGCCCGGCCCCCGGTTGAGCGAGCCGGCCGTGCTGCGACGGCTGTCGGATCTGGGCCGGGACTTCCACGTGGAGACCACGGCCGGACGGGACGGGACCGGCTACCGGCTCGGGGAGTTCAAGGCCTTCCTGGGTCAGGTCGACCACGCGCGGCACGAGCAGTTCAGCCTGAGCCGGGCGACGATCAGCTAACCGGCGTTGCCTGGTGGCCGGCGTTGCCTGGTGGCCGGCGGTCAGCTGGCCTTGCGGTGCTGGTCGAGCAGGGCCGCCCGGATCACGTCGGGTGAGACCTGCAGGTTGGCCAGGAGCTTCGGGACCACGCCGTCCTGGACCCGGAGCAGGGCCAGCGCGACGTGCTCCATGCCGATGTAGTTGTCGCCGAGCGCGAGCGCCTCGCGCAGCGACAGCTCCAGGACCTTCTTGGCCCGCGGGGTGAACGGGATGTGGTGCGGCGGCGCCCCGTTGCCGGGGCCGGTACCGGCCGGCCCCCGGCGGCCACGGCGCAGCAGCCGAGGCCGGCGCGGGCGGCGCTGCCGGCAGCGGGGAGCGGCCCGGCTCAGCGCCCCGGGCCCGAACGAGGCCTCGATCCGCGCCTGCACCTCGTCCAGGTCGATGCCGATCGCGGCCAGCGCGTCCCGGTCCAGGCCGGCCAGCGGGCCGCCGGACGGGCCGGGGTTGACCGGGAACGGAGCCTTGCTGCCGGGCGGGCCGACGGGCATGCTGCCGGTCATCCGGATGAACTCCGCCTCGGTCCGCTCGGGGGTGAGCCCGAGGTCGCGCAGCAGGGCGCTGGCCGGGTCCTCCTCGTTGGTGATGATGCCGAGCAGCAGGTGCTCGGGCCCGATGAAGTTGTGGTTGAAGCGGCGCGCGTTGTGCTGCGCCTGCACGACGACCTGACGGGCCGGCTTGGTGAAGCGCTCGAACATCATCGCCTCCCGATCCGGCGGCCGTACTTGCGGTGGACGGTCTGCTTGGTCACACCGAGGCGGCTGGCGATGTCCTGCCAGGACCAGCCCAGGGCGCGGGCGTTCTCCACCTGGAGGACTTCCAGGCGCTCGGTGAGAGCCCGCAGGGCGGCCACCGCGCGCAACCCGACCTCCGGGTCGTTGCTGGCGGCGCCCTCGGCTATTTCCAGGGTCGTTTCCATACCCGTCAGCATAAGCTGACGAGGCCGCCGGCGTCAACATATGCTGACGGCGGGGATTTCGCGGTAAGGGCCTGAGCGGCCCTGGATGTGGGGCGCCCCGGGAGCCACTGGGCCCTACGTGCTCGTTGGCGCCTTTGAGCCGGCTAGGGCGTGCTCGTTGGCGCCTTTGAGCACCCAAGGCGAGGCGCACCTATGGGTGGCTGGCGCCTTCGGTGGCGTCCTGGCACGCTCAAAGCGCCAACGGGGGGCTGGCGGGCCGGAAGTCAGGGGGCGGCGGGCTGCTGGGTGGGGGCGGTGGTGGACTGGGCGGGGCCGCCGGGGATGGTGACGCCGGAGTGGGCCCAGGGACGGGTGAAGCCGACCACCTGGCCGTCGCCGGGAGCGGAGGTGGAACTGCCGTAGGTGGAGATGCGGACCGGGAAGCCGGTGGCGTAGGCCTCGATCATCTTGCCGCCGCCGATGACCATGCCGACGTGGCCCGGGCTGGTCGCGGTGCCGTCCGACCCGGCGAAGAAGACCAGGTCACCCGGTTCTACCTGGTTGGCGGGGACGCTCGGGCCCCAGCTGAACTGGTCCTCGGAGGTGCGGGGGATGTCGATGCCGACCGACTGGTAGGCCATCATCATCAGGCCGGAGCAGTCGAAGGCGTCCGGGCCGGTGCCGCCCCACAGGTACGGCTTGCCGATCTGCTGCTCGGCGTAGGAGATGGCAGCCGACACCGCCTGGTTGGGCACGGTCGTGGTGGTGCCGTTGCCGCCGATCACGGTCCCGGCCAGCTGGACGCAGGCGGCGGCGGTGGTCGAGGTACTGCCGACCGACTGAGCGACCGTGTAGCCGCCGCTGGCGTACTGGTTGGCGTAGCCCTCGACCGCCTGGACGTAGGACTGCAGGTGGTTGTAGGCGAAGATCGCGGTCGAGGCGTTGGTCAGCACGCCGTGCGCGAGCAGGTCCTTGGCCGTGCCCGCGATGGCGTCGGCCGGGTCGTAGACGCTGGCCACCCCGTCGCCGTCCTCGTCGGTGGCCACCCCGGCGACCTTCTCCGAGGCCGGGTGGGAGGGGGCGCCGCCCCAGGTGTTCCCGGCCGCGCCGCCGATCCCGATCTGCATCGGGCCGGCCGCCCCGAAGCCGTTGTCACCGCCGCTCACCCCGGTCGCGGGGTCCCGGCCGTTGTCGCTCTCGACCGTGCCGATCCCGGCCAGAAGGACCCAGGGGACGCCGTACTGCTGGCCCACCTTCTGGTACCACATCAGGTAGTTGGACGGGATCGAGTTCTTGGCGTCGTTGCTGACCTTGGACTGCAGCGCGTTCTTGGCCTGCTGCGCGTTGCCGGAGCAGCCGAGGCCGCCGGTGCCGGCCGAGTACAGCAGGCTGGACCCGCCGACCAGCATGGGGATGGTCAGCGCGCCGATCAGCAGCAGGGCGACCACACCGATTACGCCGATGACGACGATCTGGCTGGCGCCAGCGTCGCGACCGGCGCGGGTCATGTGTTACCTGCCGACGCCGGTTCGATGTCGTAGACCTGCCAGGAGTTGCCCTGGCCGGTGACGGTGACCGCGTACTGGTTGCTGTTCGTGGTGGTGCCGCTGGTGCTGGTCAGCTTCTGGGTACCGGTGACCACGAACGTGATGCTGCCGTTGCCGAACGTCCGGATCGAGTTGATGGCGGCCGTGCCCGCGGAGACCTGCTTCTGGTTGGTCCGGGCCTGCGCGACACCGAAGGTGCTGTAACCGTTTTTCAGGGTCTGGCTGAGCTGGGTGGTGATCAGGCCGTTCATCGCGGCGACGTAGGCGGTGGCGTTCTCGGTGTAGCTGAACGTGTTGTAGTCCCGGGTGACCTGGATGGTGACCGCGGCCGCGTGCGCCAGCGCCTGCTGGCTGAACGGCAGCCACTGGTAGATGTTGACGTTCCCGGAGGGGGTCGGCACCGCGACCGCCGACGGTGACCCACCGGCCTGGGCGGGGGCCGAGGCGGGGGCGGTGGACGACGGGGACTTGGCGGCCGACGGCTGCTTGCTGCCGTGCGGGGATGCGATCAGCCAGACGCCGAGGCCGACCAGCACCACCACCACGACCGCGAAGACCGCCTTCTGCTGGCCTGGCGACAGATCCATGGCCTGGTGCTATTTCTTCCGCCGGACCGGGCGGAGCCAGAACGGCATGGGCGTCTCGGGCCGGTCTGGCGGGCTGTTCTCGTGCTGGCTGGTCTCCGCGCGGCCCGCGGGCGCACCGCCGCCGGACTCGGCCTGGCCGCTGCCGCCCATCCAGCCGCTGGACGGGCGGATCGGGCCGGGCTGCCAGCGTGGCCGGGAGGCTGGCCCGGACGACCAGGGGCCGCCGCCGCCAGAGCCGCCGGAGCCGCCGGAGCCAGCGGACGCCCGCGACCGGGAGCCGTTGCCGTTACCGCCGCTGGTGCCCCGGCTCCGGCTGGCGGACGGGCGGCCGCCGAAGGCCGACGGGGAAGGCGGCGGCGCCGGGGCGGGGCCGGCGGTGGGTGGCGGGGGGGCCGAGCGGCTGGCCCGGGAACCGCTGAAAAAGCCATCCGGTGAACCGCCCGACGAGCTGCCCGGGGACCTGGTGGCCGAGCCACCCGACGAGCCGGACGGGCCGCCCGCGGACCGCCACCACGACCCGCCCGAACGGGCGGCCGACGAGCTGCTGCCGCCGGCCGTGGACGGCCCGGCCGAAGACCGCCCGGCCGAAGACGGGCCGGCCGAAGACGGGCCGGCCGCGGGCGGCGGGCTGCTGGTCCCGGCGGCGGCGCGGCGGCCGGCGAACGGGGACCGGCCCGACGACGCCGGGCGGCTCGAGGACGCGGGGCGGCTCGAGGCCGGCGCGGGCGAAGGCGGTGGCACCGTGCTGGCCGCGGACGGGACCCGCAGGGTCGAGCCGGGCCGCGGTGGCGCCTCGCCGCTGCGGGCGGCCATGCCGCTGCGGGCACTCCCCCGGGACCAGCCGGAGGACGAGCCCGGGGCTGCTTCCCCGGCCCGGGGCGGCAGGTTGAGCGGCGGTGCGGTGCGCCGGGCCTGGCTCGCCTCCGGCCCGGGCCAGCGGCGGGCCCGTTCGGCGGCGGTGGGCCGGGCCCCCTGGGCCTGGGCGGCGGCTTCGGCGTCGACGGGCTGGCCGTCGGCGTGCGCCCGCAGCCGTTCGGCGGCCTCGTCGGTTGCGGCCCCGCCTGCACCGGCCGCCCCGGCCGCGGCTTTGCCGGCCGCCTTACCGGCAGCGGCCTTGCCCGCGGCCGCACCGGCGCCGGCCGCACCGGCGCCGACGATGCCGGCCGCCAGCGCGGCGGCCTCACCGGGATTGCGCCGGGCCCAGCGGCCGACCCGGTAGGCGGCAACGCCGGGCACGGTGGCGGTCGCGGTGTCACGGGTGACCCGCCGGAAGGTGGTGCCGGCCTGGCGCAGGCTGACGTCGGCCCGGTCCTGCGACCCGATCACGCCGTAGCCGACCGAGGAGAACAGGTGCTGGAACGGTTTGCGGTAGATGAACACTGCCACCGTGACCAGCGCGATCATCAGGATCTTGAGCGCCCACGGCAGCACCGCGTCGGTGGTCCCCATGATCAGCGAGTAGCAGTACAGCAGCACGCTCAGCGCGAGCGCGACCGCTATCTGTTTCATCAGGACGCCGACCAGCATCTCGAACCAGCGGATGGCGATGATCCGGCCGAACCCGGGATGGGTCCCGATGATGAGGAAGAACGGCCCGGCGATGAGCAGCAGCAGGAAGCCGAGTTTCAAGATGATCAGCGTCAGCGAGATCAGCAGGATCAGCAGCCCCGCGACCAGCGCCGCGAACATGGCCGCGAAGCCGATCTCCAGCCGGGTGGTCCACTGGTTGCCCTGGAACAGCGAGTAGACGCTCGGGTTGTTCTTCTGCAGGTCGTTGGCGATGCCGTTGTAGACGGCCTGCTTGCTCTGGATCAGCGCGGAGGTGGGCTTCTCGTTGGCTGCGATCGCCTGGGACCACAGCAACTGCCGCCCGTACTGGTTGACCACGGTCTGCGGGCCCTTGGCGGTGGTCGCGTACTGGGTCGTGCCCAGCTCACCGTCCAGCCACGGCTTGCACACCAGCACCGACCACAGCTCGTTGGCGTTGTTGTCGACCAGGCCGTTGCTGGAGGTGAAGCTGAAATCGCCGGTAGCGATCTGCGGGTCCTTGCCCTGTACCGGCACACAGTTGGCGCCGCCCGGGTTCGGCAGCTTGGCGAACGCGACGTTGAGCACCTGGGTGACGCCGTTGGAGACCGAGGTGCCCACCCCGGTGAAGTCGGCGGGACGCCCGATCAGCCAGATCGCGGCCGCGCAGGCCACCACCATCCACAGCGTGCCCTCGATGGCCCGGGTGGCCCGCTTGCGGATCAGGCCGTTCCAGGCCATCCAGATCGCGCCGAGGATGATGACCGGGGCCAGGTACGGGAAGTAGACCGCGTTGCCGAGCGCGCTGATCAGCCGGTCGGTGACGCTCTGGAGCCAGTTGAGGATGCCGTTGCCGGCCGCCGACTGGTAGACGGTGATCGTGACCCGGTCGATCGATTTGGCCGCGTCGAAGACCATGCCGGCCACGTTGTTGCCGATCAGCGACGTCATCTCCGAGCACTGGAGGCCGTGCGCGGCCCAGAACTGGCCGGCCACCCCGTAGCTGTCGTACAGGGTGTGCCCGGAGACCGTGCCGGCCGGCGGCTCGATCAGCGAGTCGATCCCGCCGTTGGCCTGCTCCGGCTGGGGCAGCGAGGGCTGGCAGACGTTGTTCAGGTCGCCGATCAGGCCGCTCGACCCGGACGAGCACAGTCCGAGCAGGCCGCCGATGTCACCGATGCCCGGTACCCCGCAGACCCCGCCCGGCGCGGCGGGGGTGGTGACCGTGGTGAGGGTGGCGGGGTTGCTGGTGGAGCTGGTGCTCGTGGTGCCAGTGGTGCTGGTAGTGCTGCTGGTGCTGGCGGCACCGAGGACGCTGGCCGACGCGAACGAGCCCGCGGCGTAGGTGGAAATGATCAGCACCATGCCGAGCAGGGCCAGCACCCGGGCTATCCGCGTACGCCGGGATCCCCCTTTAGCCAGCGCAGCGGCCCGAACAGCGGTGGTACGCAGAACTGCGGGACGCAGCGTCCGGTTCGGGGTTCGTGGGGGTGTCACTGGCTCGCCTCGCCCGCTGTCTGAGTGACTGGTACTTCCCCGTCGGCCGGCGAGTGGTCGGGCCGGGATCCCTCGTCCGGCCGGGACCGGGTCGGGTTGGTGTCCAGCCAGCGCTGCAGCTCGTCGGAGGCCAGGTCGACCCCGATGCGCCCGGCCCGGCCGTCCAGGTCCCGGAAGATCGCCTCGCCGTTGCCGAGCCCGCGCAGCACCGCGCGGTGGTCGTCGGAGGACTCCACCCCCAGTAGCGACAGCACGCTCTCCACCTCGGTCCGCTCCGAGGAACGGAACGCGAAGACGCTGGAGATACAGTTCGTGACCTGCTCGTTCAGCAGGTCGCGGGCGTTCTGGGAGACCAGGATCAGCGCGGTGTTGCGGGACCGGCCCATCCGGGAGACCTCGGGCACCAGCTTGGCCCCCTCCGGCGTGGCGGTGATCGCCCAGGCCTCGTCCAGGAAGATCGCCTTGGGCATCCGCCGGTCCATGCCGTTGAGCAGCCGCCGTGCGAACTGCGAAACCAGGTAGAGCAGGGCGACCGAGAGCCGTTGCTCGTAGGAGTAGTCGTCGCGGCTGATCGCGGTGTCCGGCAGGGTCAGGCCGCCCAGCGTGAACACCGTGGTCCAGCCCTCGGCGTCGACCTGCTGGTTGCCGGACGGGGAGAAGCACAGCCGGGCCAGCCGCATCTCCGAGATCGAGGCCATGACCGCGCCGAGGTTCTTCGAGGCCGGGTCGGCGGACTGCTCCAGGAGCTCGACCACCTTGCCCAGGCTGGGCTGGGGCTGGCTGGCCACCGCGCCGACCGCCTGGATCATGGCGCTCTCGCGTTCCTCGCTCATCCGTGGCAGCAGCAGCCTCAGCGTCTCGGTGGCCATCGTCCGCTTGGTGGCCAGGTCATCGCCGAACGAGAACGGGTCGAGCAGGCCGGGGGCGGCGCTGCCGAGCGACAGCACCCGCGCCCGGCGGCCGCGCGCCTGCAGCAGCCGGACCAGCGACTGGGCGTCACCCTTGGGGTCGATGACCGCGACCGTCGCCCCGCGCAGCGCCAGCTGGTAGATCATCAACAGCGCGAGGGTGGTCTTGCCGCCGCCGGGCTCGCCGGTGATCGCGATCGCGGTGGGCCGGTTGCGGGCGGCGGCCAGCAGCGGGTCGAAGTGCACGATGGCCCGGGCCCGGCCCAGCGTCTCCCCTATGTAGGGGCCGATCCAGCCGGTGCGGTCGGCGAGCCGGTCGCCCAGGTCCACGGTGGCGGTCGGCATGCCGCCCGCGATCGTGTAGAGCGGCTGGCGCTGCAGGTAGGAGTTGAGCCGCACATGGTCACCGGGCAGCGACTCCCGTAGCAGCGAGAACTGGTCGCCGGTGGAGTTGACGATGTCGATGCCGATGTCCCGGTAGTGCTCGACGACCGCTTCCACCCGCTGGACGCACAGGTCCCGGGTGGGCGCGGTCACGATCAGCCGGTGCCACCCGTACACGAACGGCAGCCGTTCCTTGGTGATGCCGTGCTCGAGCATCCGGGCGGCGGCGATCTGCTCGGCCAGCGCGATCGGCGCCTCCACCCCGGCCTCGCGGATGTGGGCGTCCATGTCGCGGGCGTGCGCCAGCCGCCGGCTGACGTCCTTGCTGGCCTTGGCGGGCGGGATCAGCTTCATCCGCGAGCTGATCTCGACCGGGAACGGCAGCGAGTCCGCGTAGTGCAGCCACGGCTCCCCGTCCGGGAACGACATCACGTCCGGGAACCGGGAAAAGGACAGGAACGCGGCGAACGAGTCGCCGACCGTGTGCTCCAGCTGCAGCAGCGTGCGGCCATTGTGCACCTGGCCCTCGAACAGCCCCTCGATCTCGCCCGCGCCCCAGGTCCGGCGGTTGCTGGCCGAGGCGGGCGGGTCGCCCAGCGAGCCCATCATCGCGTGCCGCAGCAGCCAGGCCAGCTCTTCGCTGGTGGCGTGGCGCGCGAGCAGCGCGCTGGCCGACAGCGCCCGGCCGATCCGCTCGGCCTGGTCGGTCCAGCGGGCGATCTCACCGCGGCCGATCGCCTCGTCCTCGATGCCGAGCTTGCGCTCGCCGCTCTGGTAGATCGAGATGAACTGGGACAGCACGCCACCGGAGATCTGCGCCCGCATGCCCCGCTGGCCCAGCCGGACCCCGAGGTAGATCTCCTTGCTCCAGAAGTCCTTGGTCCAGACGTGCTGGTACGACTCGTCCAGGTATTCGCGCCAGCCCGCGCCGCCGTCGGCGGTGGCGTCAAGGCCGGTGGCCCATTCGGCGGCCGGGTAGGAGCGGTGCGCCACCCGCAGGTGCACCTCGGCGTCCGGCATCCGGATCGCGGCCAGCGCGACCGTGATGTTGGTGGCCAGCGCCTCGCGCTCTTCGGGGGTGGTGAACTCATACGAGATCGAGGGCAGCCGGAAGTACGCCCAGGCGTGCGCGTCGGTCAGCAGCACCCGGTCATCGAAATACCGGATCGCCAGCCGGCTGCTGCTCTTGGCCCGAGAACTCACTGCAGAACCTTCCGGGGTACCGGGGCGGCGGCCAGGCCGGCGACCAGCACACCGGCCAGCGCGGTGTACGCGTGCCGGGCCTGCGGCCGCAGCGACGACACGTTGGCGGTACCCGCCGCGAGCGTGTCGTCCCACGGGATCCGGACGATGGCCCGGCAGCGCCCGCGGGCCACGGCCTCGGCCTGCTCGACGTCGCCCATGCTGGCCCGGCTCACGCCGTTGACCACGGTCACCGCCCGGCTGGAAAGATCGCCGTAGCCGTGGCCGCTGAGCCACTCCTGGGTCATGCCCAGCGACCGCGGCGCGTCCGCGCTGGCCGGGGCGACCAGGACGAGCTGGTCGGCGACGCCGAGGATGCGGGTTACTTCGGCCGCCCCGGGGTCTATGAGGGTCAGCTGGTAACGCCGGCTGGCCTGGTCGGCCAGGCGAGTGTAATCGCGTTCGTCCGGGATTGAGGGCGCGGCGGGGTCGGCGTCGCCGGCGACGATGTGCAGCGGGGGGTGGCTGCCGCGGCGGTACTGGGCCCCGGCGGGAGGCTCGGTGGGGTGCTCGGCGGGGGGCTCGGCGCCGGCCAGGAGGGCGGCGATCGTGAGGGCCGGCGCGGTCTGCGACTGGCGGGCCAGGCTGGCGTGCCCCGGGTTGAGGTCGATGGCGGCGACCGGCTCCTCGCGGAGGGCGGCCAGCACCTGTCCGGTCATCAGCGCGGTGAGCGTCTGGCCGGCCCCGCTGGTGCAGCCCAGGAACACGATTCGGCGTGGGCTGCTGAGCGGCAGCCGCGCCCGGTCCCGGTCCAGGCTCTCCCGGTCCGGCTGGCCCGGTCCCTGACCGCCAGGCACGACACGAACCCGGCGCTGCCAGCTGTCGATCCGGCCGGGGCCGCTGAGGGCCCGTTCGATGGAGGGCAGGCCACGGCGGGTGGACGGGGTCCGCGGGGGTTGCTCGGGCTCGGGCTCGGCGCGGTTGGCGCGGTTGGCGCGGTCGGGTGGAGCGGGGGGTGCCTGGGGCTTGGGGGGAGCCTGGGACTCGGCAGGAGCTTGCGGCTCGCGGGGAGCTTGGGGCTCGGGGGGAGCCTGGGGCTCGGCGGGAGCTTGCGGCTCGGCGGGAGCTTGGGACTCGGCGCGGGCGCGGGCGTCGGCACGAGTCCTGGCCTCGGCGCGCGCTTGGGCTTCAGCGCGCGCTTGGGCCTCAGCGCGAGCGCGGGACTCGGCGCGGGCCCGAGCCGCCAGCAGCGCCTGGGACTCGGCGGCGGCGAGCGACTCGTCGGTCACCTTGGGCTCGTCGGAGTCCGGGTCCGGGTCCGAATCCAAGGACGGGCCACGCTGCGCGAGCTCGGCGGGCACGGGGAGCTCTGCCTGAGTGGGGGTCTCGGCGGTGACCGTGGGCTCGGCGGGCACGGGGGCCGGTTGGGGCTCGGCGGCCGGTTGGGGCCCGGCGGCGTCGTTGGCTTCGGCGGGGTCGGCGCTCTGCTGGGCCTCTGGAGCCGGATGAGCCTCGGCTGCGGCGTCCTCGGCCACGGGCGCTTCTGGGGCCGCGAGGTCCGGGCGGGTCGAGTCGGCTGTTCCGGACTCGGAAGGCGCGGGCGGGGCCGGGGTCTCCTCGACCTCGGGGGCCTGCTGGGCGGCGCCGTCCTGGGGGCCGGCCGCCTCTGGGGCCTGGAGGTCCGGGCGGGTCGCATCGGCCGTGAGGGACGCGGAAGGCGCCGGCGGGGCCGGGGTCTCGGGGACCTGGGCGCCGGCGTCCTCGGACTCTGGTGCTTCTGGGGCCTGGAGGTCAGGGCGCGTCTCACCGGCCGTCCAGGTCGCGACCGGCGCGGGCGGGGCGGCGGGCTCGTCGACCTCGGGCGGAGCGGGAAGCTCGGCATGGGTGACGGTCTCGGCGGGGTCCTCGGTCCTGGCGACGTCGGCGGGCTCTGGGGCCTCGGCCTGCGCTGAAGCCTCGGGAGGTCCGGACGCTTCTGAGGTAGCCGGTGCGTCTGGGGCAGCCGGACTGGTTGGGGCCGGGCCCGCAGGCTCGGCCGGCGTCACCGGGACAGCCGGGACGGCTGGGGTCGCTGGGCCCGCCGGGGCCGCGTGAGCACTGGGCGCTCCGGTCGCGGCCTCGTCAGCGGCGGGAGTTCGCGGCTCGGGCGCGCCGGTGGACGGTATCCGCACTTCGGGTGCGCCGGCGGCTGGTGGCCGCACCTCGGGTGCGCCGGCTTCGGGGGTCCGGGGAGCGGGTGCCACGGGAGTACCTGTCGCGGAGGCGGCCGGAGCAGCTTCCGCGGGCGGCAGGGGGGCCGGGCGGCGGGCGGGGCGACCCCAGAGGGGGATGGCCGTGGGGCTGGGCGGAGCCTGGGTGTCGTGCGACACCTCGATCTGGGGAGGCGCGATCGGGAGCGGGCGGGCGCGGCCGCGGGGCTGGTTGCCACGGCCGAGCTCCCGGCGGTCGGCACCGCGGGAACCGCGGCCGGAGCCGGTCTGGCCGGCCCAGCCAGGCCGCTGGCCTGGGCGGCCCGGGGCAGGCGATGCGGGCGGGGCAGAAGGTGTGGCCGGGGACCCGGACGAGGGGGCGGGGCCGCGCAAGACCTCGCCGGGGATGGCGGCCCGGGCACCGTTGGGGCGGGCGCCGGTGGGGCGGCTGGACGGGTCGTACCAGGCCGGGCGCGAGCCGGCATCGCGGCCGGGCCAGGCCGGGGCGTCGGCTCGGCCGGGCAGCGAGTCGGACCGGCCACGCGGGGAATCGGCACTGCCACGCAGGGAGTCGGCACCGCCACGCAGGGAGTCGGCACCGCCACGCAGGGAATCGGCACCGCCGGGGAGGGAGTCGGTCCGGCCGGGGAGACGGCGGGGATGCTCCTGGCCGCCGCGGGCGCGGACCGGGACAGCGGCACCGGTCCTTGAACCGTTGCCGCCACGGGAGCCAGAACGGGTACCGACCGCGCCGGCGCCGGCCGCCTGGCCAGCCTGACCAGGCCACACGCGGGCACCGGACGGGCCGTAACGCTCGGCGGAGCTGGCGTAGGTGAGCTCGGGCGCGCTGGCTCGGACCCTGCCCGGTGCCAGGCTCGGCTTGCCCGGTGCGGAACGGCCACGCCCGCCACGCCCGCCCGAGCGGGACGGCTCGGGGTCGCGGCCGCCGACCGGCACCACGCTCTGCCCGGCCTGGGGGGCCATGCTGCCGGCGGCCGCCAGCGCGGGCTCCTCGACGGCGGCGGGGAAACGGTGCCAGACCTTGGCGTAGACGTGGATCTCGTTCTTCTCGGCCAGCGGCACCATCCTGCACCAGGTGCGCGGCTCCCCCACGTAGCGCAGCTGTGAGCCCACCAGTTCGTGCAGGCGCTTGTTCTCCAGCACCGGACGGGTGCTGAGCCACGTCAGCACGCCGGGCGGCAGCACGTACAGGAAGAACAGATTGTGATTGAAGGGGACGCCAATAGCTGCCAGCACCACCACGTACGGGACGGTGATCCCGCAGAAGACTGCGATCCAGCTGATCGGAAGCGGCATCGGAAGCCGGAAATCGTAGAGCTTGTATAGCCGCTTCTCTATTCGCCAGATGTTCGTGTAGGTAGGCAGATCCACGAATATGCGCTCCTTCGGCCGTAGCGGGGGTGCCGTTACGGGGCTAGTGGACTCCGAGCGCGTTCGTGATTCCGGTAGCCAGTGCCTGCACGATGCTGGGCGTGTAGAAAACGATGGCGATCAGCACGGCCAGCACGATGAACTGCACAAACCGGGTGATCTCGCGGGTGAACAGGAAGAACAGGGCAACGATGCCGACGATGCCGAGAAAGAGCGGACCGAACAGGCCCTGCAGGTAGGTGACGAGGCCCTGGGTGCTCAAGGCGGCCGGCGTTCCCGCGGCCAGTAGGTGCAACGTCATTACTCTTCCCTTCCGGGATCATCAGATATATGCAAGGCGGGCAGCGGGAGCCGACCCACACTTATCGGAATACGCTGCCAGGCAGGAACTGGTTCACGGTTGGTCATGAGCTGCCTGCCTGTCCGGTCTGGGTCGACGCCGCGATGCTGCGCACGAACCACTTGCCGTCCTGGTCGACCACGGTCAGGTCGTAGGTGCTGTTGAGCTTGCCGACGCTGGCCGCCTGCCCACCGAGCTGCCAGGTCACGGTGACGGTGACGGTGCGCGTAGCGCCACCGGCCGGCACCGACAAGCTGGAGATCCCGGCGAAGGCAAGCGAGCCGTTCAGCCCGGTCACCGAGGCGCCGGGCGCCAGGAACCGGTTGAGGGTGGCCGTGCTGCCGCTCGCGTAGGCCTGGAAGAAGGCGGGCAGCTGGGCGTTGAGCTGCCCCTGAGCGGTCGGGTCGGAGTTCACCGGGGCGGTCGACGGGACGGCCGCCTGCGGCGGGGCGGGCAGCCAGGCCGGGGCGCCGGACACCGCCAGGCCACCGTTCGCGGTGTAGATCGGCACGCCCAGCTCCATCTGCTGGCCGTTGACGCTCGCCAGCAGCGTGACCACCGCCCGGTTGCTGCCCTGGACCGCGATACCCGCCACCTGCTCAGCGTCCAGCTTCAGGGTGCCGGACCCGTTCCAGCCGAGCTGCGGATCGGCCCCGCTGATCGAGCTGGGCACGAACGCCGCCAGCTGGGTGGCGCGCTGGTCGGCGGTGGCCGGGGAGAAGTTCAAAAAGACCGAACCGAACTGGAGCGCGTAGGCCTCCGCCAGCGTCACCGGGAACGAGCCCTGCGCGTTGCCGGCCGGCGAAGAAGTGCCGCTCGAACTGCCGGAACGCGAGGCGGGGGTCTCGTTGAGAACGATCGCCATGATCCCTCGATACCCGATTATCAGGAGAACAGCCCAAATCACGGCGCGAAGGACCCAGACATACCAGCGGCCACCGCCGCCCGTCCATGAGCGACGCGGCCGTCCGCCCGGCCGTCCGGGTGCACCGCTGTCCGTATCCGGGACCTCGGCGTATACCGATGACCGCGCTGGGTCGTCAACGCCCGATCCGCGAACCATCACACCTCCGCCCGCTCCGCGTTGGGCCGTCCTTCTGGGGCACAGTCCGCCCCGGCGATCCTAACGCCCATTGTGCGTCATAAAAACCTGGCCGGGGAGGCATTGTTCAACTGGCTGCGCCCGCGATCAAAATCGATCACCTTTTTAAGGATCGAGCGCTGCACAGGAAACCCAAGAACTTAAACGATAACTCTAAGTCCTCGGTTCAGTCGTTTGCGGCGAAATGCCCGTCGGCTCATTGGTTTGTCCCTCTGACCTGCATGAATGCATCGAAACTCGGGGAAGCTGGGACGCATGTTACGACGCTGGCTGACACGCGCCACCGTTAATGGACAGCCTGCACAGCGCGTATACCGCTGGGCCGCCGGCGCGCCCAGCGGACCGACGCAGCGGCTCAGCTGGGAGCCGCACCCGGAATACCGCCTATCGGCCAGCTGAGTGCGTTATCTCACCATCGCTCCCGGCCGGCAGCCTCGCTTGCGCTAGAACAAGTGTTCGAACAACTTGATATCAATAGATCATACATTCGAAAAACGTAACTGGCAAGTGCAGACGACAGCACACGGCGATACCGCAGATCTGCCGTCCACCGGACGCGCGCCGTAGTCGATGATCGGAGGACCAGGCGCGATCCCGGACTGACGGGCCGTTCACAATGCGTCCACTGGCCGTCAACTGGATCTCCCTCGCATGATCGGTGGAGCTCATCCGACGGGTGATCGCCCATGACCGGCAGGGTCTTCACGCGTTGTGGCGATCCTGACGCGTTCCCGGTGTATGCCAGCGGGGCAGGGAGTCAGGTAATGGCGGGGCGGTCGCTGTCGCGGGTGGCTTCCCGGTACGCCTCGGCCAGCTCAGCAGCCTCGGGCACTCCACGGCCGGCAACTGCGTGCACGATCTCACGTGCCCGGCGTCCATCGACCGGAGCCAGCCGCCCCGACCTGACAGCCTCCAGCGCCACCCCTACGGCCTCGTCATGCTTGCCGCCAGAGGTCAGCGCCAAGGCCAGGTCAAGCCGGGCAAGAGCTGCGCGGCGGGGCCGGGGCTGCTTCCCCGGTGCTTCGATGGCCGCAAGCACCTGGCGGGCGAGTCGTTCGGAGCTGCGATCTCCCAGCCATGCCAGCGTCGTTGCCACGTATACCTCAGCTTTGGGCGGATCGTACTGATAGTGGTGTTCTGGCCGGTCCGGCATCGGCAGCGGCGCGACCAGCGCCTCGACGCGGTTCAGCGCGGCGCGGGTCTCGGCGGCGCCCCCGAGCCGTGCCCAGGCGCGGCCCTCCTGCGCGGTCGCCTGGATGTACGCGCTCCCGTCCTTGGGGGCGATCCGCTGCGCGGCCTGGGAGATCTCGACGGCCCGCCGGTACTCGCCTGTGGTGAGCACCTGCCACGCTTGCGTTTCCAGGCACCACGCGGCGATCTCCGTGTGCCCGGTCTCGCGGGCGAACTGCGCGGCGGTCCGCAGGTGCGCGGCGGCGGCCTGGTCGCGGTGCAGGTCGATCAGCGTCGTCGCGGCCAGCAGCGACATCCACCCGCCGGCGACCAGCAACCGGCGATGCTCGATGAGCGTGGAGCGTGCGTCGAGCAGCCGGGCGAGGTAGCCGAGGTAGGCGCGGACGCGGGTCAGCAGCTCGTCCGGTGGCGTGCCGGGGTAGGCGATGGCCAAGTCGTCGACGGCCAGTTCGAGCCGCTCGACCGTGGCGGCCCCGACGTCGCTGATCGAGGCGCGGCGGGCCAGCTCCAGCGCGGCGATCTCGTCGTCGCCGATGTCAGCCCAGCCGGGCGCCTGCCGGTGCCGTGGCCCCGGTTCGGGGGCAAACTTGGCCAGTTCGCCGTCTGCCCCGAGCGCGGCGTCGAGATCAGCGGCCAGCTCGGGGGAAGGCCGCGACCGGCCGGTGCGCAGGTTCGAGATGTGGCCCGGGTTGTAGTGGACGCGGCGGGCCAGCTCGCGCACGCCGATGCCACGCGCCGCCATCAGGCGCGCCAGCTCGTCGCCGAAGTCGCTCACCCGCGTGTACCTCGCCGGTGCTCGCATGCCCTGTATGGCCGGGCTGGCCAAACAGGCAACTTCTACAGATTACGCGTCGGGCTCGTTTAGCTGATCAGTGTTCTGTACCCCGCCGCGCAGAAGGAGCCGAGCAGATGCACCCCGGCCATCTCACCGAAACCGAGCTGAGCGACCTGCGATGGCACTGGGGTGACGCGTACGAGATCAGCGAGGCGATCGGTGTGTGGCGGGCGGTGCGCCGCGACAACCTGGTCACGCTCGTCGCGTCTGGGGCGGGTGAGCTGCGGGACCTGATGGTCGCCGATTACAGCAGGCGGCCGGTGGCCCGGTGAGCGGCCCTGATCATCCCGGTGTGGTCCTCGGGGAACTGGCCGCCGCGCTGCGCGAGCACGGCGTCGACCGCATGGACGGGGCGGCGCGGCGTACGGCATAACCCGGATGATCATGAGCAGCCAGCGAGGCTGACCAGCGCTCTCTCGGCCAGGGACGACGCTTCAGGCATCCGTGGTAAGGACAGCCGGTCAGACGTTGAAGCGGAACTCCACCACGTCGCCGTCGCGCATGACGTAGTCCTTGCCTTCGATGCGGGCCTTGCCGGCCGAGCGGGCGGCGGCGACCGAGCCGGCCGCGATCAGGTCGTCGTAGGAGACGATCTCGGCCTTGATGAAACCGCGCTGGAAGTCGGTGTGGATGACCCCGGCCGCCTCGGGCGCGGTCGCGCCGATGGGGATCGTCCAGGCCCGGGTCTCCTTGGGCCGGCCGTGAGGAACGTCTGCAGCCCGAGGGTCTGGAAGCCGACCCGGGCCAGCTGGGCCAGGCCGGGCTCGCCCAGACCGGCCTCGGCCAGCAGCTCGGCCGCCTCGTCCTCGGGCAGCTCGGCCAGGTCGGCCTCGGTCTTGGCGTCGAGGAAGACCGCGTCGGCCGGCGCCACCAGCTTGGCCAGCCGGTCCCGCAGCCCGGCGTCGTCCAGCTCGTCGGTGTCGACGTTGAACACGTAGATGAACGGCTTGGCGGTCAGCAGCTGGAGCTCACGCAGGTCGTCCAGGTCGATGCCCGCCTCCGCGGCCCCGGCGAACAGCGTGGTCCCCGAGTCGAGCACCTGCTGGGCGCGGGCGGCCGCGTCGGCCGTCCGCACCTTGCCGGCGTCCTTGCTGAACTTGGTCTCCTTGGCCAGCCGGGGAGCCGCCTTCTCGAGCGTCTGCAGGTCGGCCAGGATCAGCTCGGTGATGATCGTCTCGATGTCCCGCTCCGGGGACACGTCGCCGTCGACGTGGCTGACGTCGGGGTCGTTGAAGACCCGCACCACCTGGCAGATCGCATCGGTCTCGCGGATGTGGCCGAGGAACTGGTTGCCCAGCCCCTGTCCCTCCGCCGCGCCGCGGACCAGCCCGGCGATGTCGACGAAACGCACGGTCGCGGGCACGATCCGGGCCGAGTCGTACAGCCGGGCCAGCTCGGCCAGCCTGGTGTCGGGCACGCCGACGATGCCGACGTTGGGCTCGACGGTCGCGAACGGATAGTTGGCGGCCAGCGCCCCGGCTCGGGTCAACGCGTTGAACAGGGTCGACTTGCCCACGTTGGGCAGCCCCACGATGCCAATCGACAAACTCACGGCCGTGAGTTTAGGCGCTCGCGCCCACCGCTCGGCCCGCTCTGCAGCTTCTCTGGTACTCCCTGGCGGAGTGACCTTTTAAAAAATCGGAAAAGGTAGCCACGCCCGCGGTCCCGCGTGTCAGCAGGGTAATAGCCGTGGGGGCTGCAAAAATGGTGCCACATGAGCGCGATCATGCTGATTACCGGCCTGATCCTCGGGATGATCATCGGGGTGGCGATCGGGTACCTGTACGCGGGGCGCCGCCTCGCGTCGGCGACCGAGCGCGCTCGCGCCGCCGAGGAACGGGCCGCGCTGGTCGACGGGCAGCTGGCGGAGCGGTTCCAGAATCTGTCCGCGCAGGCAATGGACGCCTCCACGGCCCGGTTCCTGGAGATCGCCGAGGGCCGGCTGAGGGCCGAGAACGTCAAGGCGGCCGGCGAGCTGGACAACCGCCGGGCCGCCGTCGAGCACCTGGTCGGCCCGCTCAAGGAGACGCTGGCCCGGCTGGAGGCTCAGTTGCGGACGGCCGATCTGGCCCGCCAGGAGTCCCACTCCAGGCTGGCTGAGCAGGTCAATCTCAGCCGGCACACGACCGAGCAGCTCCGCAACCAGACCCAGGCGCTGGTCACCGCGCTGCGGCGGCCGGAGGCGCGGGGCCGGTGGGGTGAGCTGCAGCTGCGCCGGGTGGCCGAGCTGGCCGGGATGGCCGTCCACTGCGACTTCGACGAGCAGGTGGTGATCGCCGGCGAGAACGGCGGCCAGCGGCCAGACATGGTGGTGCGGCTGGCCGGCGGCAAGAACATCGTGGTCGACTCGAAGGTGTCGCTGGCCGCCTACCTCGAGGCGGTGGAGGCCGGGGACGAGACCGGGCGCGAGGCCCGGCTGGACGCGCACGCCCGGCACGTCCGCCAGCACGTCGACCAGCTGGCCGCGAAGGCGTACTGGTCCGCGCTCAGCCCGGCCCCGGAGTTCGTGGTGCTGTTCATCCCCGGGGAGGCGTTCCTGGCCCCGGCCCTGGAGCGGGATCCGGGCCTTTTGGAGCACGCGCTGGAACGGAGGGTGCACATCGCCACGCCGACCACGCTGGTCACGATGCTGCGCACGGCGCAGTACGCCTGGCAGCAGGAAGCCCTGTCGCAGAACGCCAGGGCCGTCTTCGACCTGGGCCGGGAGCTGCACAGCCGGATCGCGGGCCTGGGCCGGCACGTCGACCAGCTCGGCCGCAACCTGACCCGGACCGTGCAGGCCTACAACCAGACGGTCGGTTCGCTGGAGAGCCGGGTCCTGGTCAGCGCCCGGCGGCTCAGCCAGCTGGGGGTGGTCGACGCCGAGCTGGCCGCGCCCGCGACCGTGGACGAGGTGGCGCGGGGGCTGTCCGCCGCCGAGCTGGCCCCGGCTGAGCTGGCCCCGGCCGGGGAGGGGCCGGATGAGCGGGCGGAGCCGATTCCCCCAGCAGGCTCGAAACCGGGCATGGAATCGCCCGAAATCAGCGACCCGGATCCGCTCGTTCACACCCCACAATGGACGTGAGGACCGCGGGTGCCAGGACGACCAGGGGGTGAAGCGTAGTCATGCCGGAATACAGCAGGCCAGGTGCGGCCGGGCCGCGCTTCGTGCCCGCCGGCGACGGGCGGGACCGGGCGAGCCGGCCCCGGGTGCAGCCGGTCGCCCACCCGGCCCGCGGCGCCGAGACCAGGCGGGGGCCCGCGGGCGCGCGGGGGCCGGAGGCGTTCCGGCCCCGTTCGCCCCGTGATCCGGGTCAGCGTACCGGGCCGCGTGACCCCGAGCCGCCCGGCCGCCCGGCCGGCGTCCGGCTCACCGGCCGCGGCGCGGTGCTGTGCCTGGTGATCGTCACGTTCTTCGCCATCCTGGCGTCCGGCTGGATCGGGACCGGGGTGCTGGCCGATGTGCTGTTCGTGGCCGGCTGCGGCGCGATGGCCTGGTACGCCAAGCCCAGCGACCTGCTCACGGTGTCGGTGTCACCGCCGCTGGCATTTTTCTTCGCCTGCGTGCTGGATAAGCTGATTACGTCCTCGGGCGGGACCGTGGCGGTCGAAGGCACCCTGGTCACGCTGGCCACGTCGGCGCCCTGGCTGTTCGCCGGCACGGCGCTGACCATCGCCATCGGCCTGCGCCGCGGGCTGCTCGGCAACATCCGCGAGTTGCGGCGGGGGCTGCAGGGTGACCCCGGCGGAAAGGTGGCGCGGGCCGATGAGCGAGCACCCCGCCGCTGACGAAGCCCGCCAGCCACACCACCACGATCATCACGAGCACGGACATGATCACGGGCCACCGGCTGGGCGAGAGCCCGCCTGGCGGCGGCTGCGGCACGAGCTGAGCCATCTGCTCCGGCCGCACACCCACGACGCGTCGGCCAAGGTGGACCGGGCCATGGAGGCGTCCGCCCAGGGCATGCGGACGCTGTGGATCTCGCTGGCCGGGCTGGGCGCCACCGCCGTGCTCCAGGCCATCGTGGTCGGCCTGTCCGGGTCGGTGGCCCTGCTCGGGGACAGCATCCACAACGCGGCCGACGCGCTGACCGCGGTCCCGCTCGGCATCGCGTTCATGGCGGGCCGCCGGGCGGCGACCCGGCGTTTCACCTACGGGTTCGGGCGGGCCGAGGACCTGGCCGGCATCGCGATCGTGGCCTTGATCGCGCTGTCGGCGGCGCTGGCCGCGGCGGCCGCCGTCGACCGGCTGCTGCACCCGGTCAAGGTGTCCTACCTGCCGTGGGTGGCGGTCGCGGCGGTGATCGGGTTCATCGGCAACGAGTGGGTGGCCCGGTACCGGATCCGGGTGGGCCGGGCGATCGGCTCGGCGGCCCTGGTCGCGGACGGCCTGCACGCGCGGACGGACGGTTTCACCTCGCTGGCGGTGCTGATCGGGGCGGCCGGGGCGGCCCTCGGCTGGCGGCTGGCCGACCCGATCGTCGGCCTGGTCATCACCGTGGCGATCTTGTTCGTGCTGAAGGACGCGGCCCAGGAGGTGTTCCGACGGCTGATGGACGCGGTCGATCCGGCCCTGCTGGCCGCGGCCGAGGACGCGCTGCGCCCGGTCGGCGGCGTGCTCGAGGTGAGCCGGCTGCGGATGCGCTGGATCGGCCACCACCTGCACGCCGAGGTGACGATCGTGGTCAGCGACCGGCTCAGCGTGCGGGAGGCGCACGGGGTCGCGGTGGAGGCTGAGCACGCGCTGCTGCACGCCGTCCCCCGGCTGACCTCGGCCCTGGTGCACGCCGACCCGGCCCCCGGCGGGCCGGAGGACCCGCACGCGCTGCTCGCTCACCACCACGGCGAGCCCGACACCCACCACGCCCACAGCTGACGCGACCTGGCGGCCACCACGCCCGCAGCTGACGCGGCCCACGTATGTGGGCAATGGCGCCATCGCCTACATAAGAGCATGGGCAAAGGCGCCATCGCCTATATACGAGTGGCGGGCCGGAAGCGGCGGCGTCGGCCGGGTCAGGCTTCGGCGCGGGTGCGGGGCGGGCGGATCTCCCGCGGGAGCGCGAACGACATGCGCTCCTCGATCGCCTCGACCTCTTCGACGTCGGGGAAGCCGTGCTCGGCCAGCCAGCCGAGCACGCCGCCGACCAGCTCCTCGGGGACCGAGGCGCCGCTGGTGACGCCGATCGTGGTCACTCCGTCCAGCCAGCGCTGGTCGATCTCGGAGGCGTCGTCGACCAGGTAGGCGGCGGCCGCCCCGCAGTCCTTGGCCACCTCGACCAGGCGGACCGAGTTGGAGGAGTTCTGCGAGCCGACCACCAGCACCAGCTCGGCAGCCGCGGCGATCTGCTTGACGGCCGTCTGCCGGTTCTGGGTGGCGTAACAGATGTCGTCGCTGGGCGGGTTGATGAGCGTGGGGAACCGCTTGCGCAGTGCGCCCACCGTTTCGACGGTCTCGTCGACCGACAGCGTGGTCTGGGACAGCCAGACCACCTTGCTGGGGTCGCGCACCTCGACCTCGTCGACGCCCTCGGGGCCGTCCACCAGCCGCACCCGGGCGGGCGCCTCGCCGGTCGTGCCGACGACCTCTTCGTGGCCCTCGTGCCCGATCAGCAGGATGTCGTAGTCCTGGGCCGCGAACCGGCGGGCCTCGTTGTGCACCTTGGTCACCAGCGGGCAGGTGGCGTCGATCACCTGCAGGTCGCGGGCCTGGGCTTCCTCGCGGACCGAGGGGGCGATCCCGTGGGCCGAGAACACCACCACCGAACCCGGCGGGATCTCGTCGGTCTCGTCCACGAAGATCGCGCCGCGCTTCTCCAGCGTCCGCACCACGTGCAGGTTGTGGACGATCTGCTTGCGGACGTAGATGGGGGCGCCAAAGCGTTCGAGCGCCATCTCGACGGTCTGCACAGCCCGGTCGACACCGGCGCAGTAGCCGCGCGGTTTGGCGAGGAGGACGCGCCTGGTGGTCGCAGACATGTCTCCCATGGTAGGCGAGGCTCAGGGGCGCCCACTCGCACCCCGGCCAGAGAAGGGCCGCCGGCATGGCTGCGATTCTGTTGCGAGGGCCAGGCGCAGCCGGCAAGATACCCGGCAAGGAACACGCACAGCCAAAGTGCATTAGCAAATCGCGTACGTGTGAAATCCTTTCCGTATCCGTCCCCCTTCAGGGAGAGATTAGATATGCGGTTCCCGCAGGTCAGCGAGAGAGTCAAGGAGGCGCCTGCGAACGCGTTGCGATCCGTGTTCGCGAGCATCGGCCAGGTTCTGCTCGTTACCGACCGAATGAAGAAGAAGTCCGGCGAAGATGAGCAGACTTCGCAGGCGAACGCCACCGCGACAGTTCCGGCTCCGGCCACCGATACCGAGACCTCTGTTGCCAATGGGTCGGCTGGTGTTGCTGAGGCTCAGGTGGCTCCTGTGTCTGTTGAGACGGCTTCGGCTCCCGTGGCCTCTGTGACTTCTGAGACGTCCGAGGCGTCGGTGAAGACGCCGGCGGCGAAGGCCAAGGCCCCGGCCGCAGCGAAGGCCCCGGCCGCTGCGAAGAGCCCGGCCGCGAAGGCGCCCGCCAAGAACCCGCCGCGCGCAAGCCGGCCGCGAAGAAGCCCGCGGCCACCGACGGCCCGGCCACCGACGGCCCGGCCGCCGACGCCCCGGTCACCGATGCCGCGAGCGCGGCTTCGGCCAGTCCGGCCGCCGACGGTGCGACGGCCGGCAGCGAGGCCGCTGGGAGCCTGGCCAACGGGGCCGCCGCGCCGACTGCGGCGGCCAAGAGCGCGACCGCCCAGCCGGCCGCGGCCAAGGCACCCGCCACGAAGAGCCCGGCCGCGAAGGCGCCCGCCGCGAAGAGCCCGGCCGCCAAGCCGGCCGCGACCGGCGGCAACGTCCGGGTGCTGTCGGACGACGAGGCCGCGACCACGCCGGCCGCCCCGCGCCGGAAGGCTCCGGCCAGGACCGCCGCCAAGGCTCCGGCCGGTGCGGCCGGGACCACTCCGGCCGCACCGGCTGAGGCCCCGCTGCCCAACTACGACCAGCTCACGATCGCGTCGCTGCGGGCGCGGCTGCGGGGGCTGTCGTTGGAGCAGGTCCGCGCGCTGATCACGTACGAGCAGGCGCACGAGAACCGGCCGGAAGTGATCACGATGTTCGAGCGGCGAGTGGCCAAGCTCGAAGCCGACGGCTGAGCCGCCAGGCCATGGCCCTGGAGACGTCCGCCGAAGCGCCGGTCCCGGTCCGCACCGTCCTGCAACTGGTCGGCGGCTGGGTGCAGCGGCTGGGCCGGGTCTGGGTCGACGGTGAGATCGCCGAGCTGGCCCGGCGCGGTGGCACGGTGTTCATCACCCTGCGCGACCCGGCGGCGGCGGTGTCGGTCCGGGTGGTCTGCGCCCGGACCGTGTTCGACTCGATCCGGCCCGCGCCCAGCGAGGGGGCCCGGGTCGTGGTCCACGCGAAGCCGGACTTCAACGCCACCCGCGGGTCGTTCGCGCTGACCGCACTGGACATCCGGCCGGTCGGCATCGGCGAGCTGCTGGCCCGGCTGGAGCAGCTGCGGCAGAAGCTCGGCGCCGAAGGGCTGTTCGCCCGGGAACGTAAGCGGCCGCTGCCGTTCCTGCCCCGCGAGATCGGGCTGATCTGCGGCCGGGACTCGGCGGCCCAGCGGGACGTGCAGCGGATCGCGGCCCGGCGCTGGCCGGCGGTGCGGTTCCGGGTCGAGCAGACCGCGGTGCAGGGTTCTTACGCCGCCGGTGAGGTGATCCAGGCGCTGCGCCGCCTGGACGGCGCCCCCGAGATCGACGTGATCATCATCGCCCGGGGCGGTGGGTCGCTGGAGGACCTGCTGCCGTTCTCCGACGAGGCGCTGCTGCGCGCGGTGGCCGCCTGCCAGACCCCCGTGGTGAGCGCGATCGGGCACGAGCAGGACGTGCCGCTGCTGGACCACGTGGCCGACCTGCGGGCGGCCACCCCGACCGACGCCGCCAAGCGGGTGGTGCCCGACGTCGCCGAGCAGGTGGCCCTGATCGACGGCCTGCGGGACCGGGCCCGGCGGTGCGTCCAGGGCCGGATCGAGCGCGAGCTGTCCTGGCTGGCCGCGATGACCTCACGCCCGGCCATCGCGAACCCGGTCCGCGAGATCGAGCGGCAGCAGGAGCAGGTGGCCACGCTCACCCAGCGGACCCGCGTCAGCCTGCGGGCGGCCATCACCCGGGCCGAGGACGAGGTGTCGCACACCCGGGCCCGGCTGCTGGCGCTGTCTCCCGCGTCCACCCTCAAGCGCGGTTACGCGATCGTCCAGCACGAGGACGAGCAGGTGGTGCGGAGCGCGGCCGAGGTCACCGAGGGTGAGGCGCTGACGATCCGGTTCGCCGAGGACCAGGTCGGCGTGACCGTCGGCCAGCCGCCCGGCTGACGACGCCGGACTGTCATACCCCATTGGTAGGTTGAAAAAGTGGCGAGCAAGGCCGAGCAGAACGAGGCGCAGGACGGCACCCGATCGGAGGCACTGTCCTACGAGCAGGCCCGGGACGAGCTCGCGTCGGTGGTCAAGCGGCTGGAGACCGGCGGCCTGACCCTGGAGCAGTCGCTGGAGTTGTGGGAGCGCGGCGAGCGGCTCGCGGCCGTGTGTGGCCGCCTGCTGGAGGGGGCCCGGGCGCGGCTGTCGGCGGCGACCGCGGAGCGTTCCGGCAACGGAGACGACGAGGACGACCGGCCGTTCTGAACGCGTCCTGGCGACTTGGCGCGGAGGGGTGACGCGGGTCGGCGCTGGACGCTCGGCGGTCTGACGCAGTTTGGCGGCGGGGCGACGCGGAGGTGTGAGCCTCTCAGCCCTGCGGGCGGAGCGAGGCGGCCAGGGTTTGCAGCTGGGCCCAGGAGGCGTTCCCGGTTACCACGAGGGTGACGCCGGCCGGTGTCGTCACAGCCAGCGAACGTTGACCCCTTTCAGAATTTTCCGACGCGGCCCAGGACCGGTCACCGGCCTGGACCGGCGGCTGCGGGGTGCCGCTGTTGGTCATCCGGCGGATGAACGGGGCGGCCGTGGCGTTGGTCTCCTCCAGCGCCGCGAACGTGCCGGACGGGGTGAGGTAGCCGAGCCGCCAGGTGACGGTGCCCTTGCCGTTGGCGCCGCCCACCGCCACGCCCGAGTCCACCGGGGACCAGGACGACGGCAGCCCGGCCGGCGCCACCACCTGGTAGGGCGCTGTGCGGGTCATGGCGGCCAGGTCGGCGTGGTAGCTGATCGTGGTCGGCGCGCTCGCGCGGTCCATCGGCACCGCCACGATGGCCACCACGGCCAGTAGCAGGCAGATCAGCACGGCCCGGATCACGCGAATCGCCTCAGGGCCGGCCGGTGATGTCGATGCCGCCGATGACCTTGATCACCCGGTCGGCCAGCGACCGGGCGGCCACGGCGTCGCTGCCCAGCGAGACCTCCGCCACCGCCAGCATCAGCGCCCCGGTCAGCACGATCGCCACCGCGTCGTCGGCCGGTTCGGTGCCACGGGCGAAGAACTCGGCGTTGATCCCGGCCCATTCGCGCTGCCGCCGGCGCATGATCAGCTCGAATCCGGGTGGCCCGTCGCCCCGCATGAACAGCGCCGACAGGTCCCGTTCGCTGATACAGCCGTCCAGGTAGGCCCGGGCGCCGGCCAGGAACAGCTGCTTGGGGTCGCTGACCCCGAGGTCGCGCTGCTGCCGGACCGCGGTCCGGGTCCGCTCGGCCAGCCGGAGGTGGAACTCCTCGAACAGGGTCAGGAACAGGTCGGCCTTGCCCGCGAAGTGGTGGTAGAGGCTGCCGACGCTGGCGCCGGCCGCGGCCACGATGTCGGTGACGTTGGCCTCGGCGTAACCGCCGGAGGTGAACGCGGCCCGCGCGGCCGCCAGCAGCCCGGCCCGGGTCGCGGCGCCTCGTTCCGAGCCGCGCGAATCGCGGGATTCCGGGCCGTGGGTCGCGGCCGTCTGTTCGGTGTCGGCTGGCATCGGTCGTCCGGTCCTCCAGGTCCCCCCGGTTCAGGTGGCCAGGCTAAGGCTAACGCCGACGGGGTAGCTGAATAGCATCAGCGGAGAACCCGATCATGGAAGGGGCTCACCGATGCCCGCCGACCACACCGAGCTTGGAGAGAACACCGTGCATCCAGACGATGTGGACCCGCTGCCGGAACCCGGCCAGCACGCCCCCGACCGCAACCTGGCGCTGGAGCTGGCCCGGGTCACCGAGGCGGCCTCGATGGCCGGGGCCCGCTGGGTCGGCCGCGGCGACAAGAACGGCGCCGACGGGGCCGCCGTCAACGCCATGCGACTGCTGATCAACTCGGTGTCGATGCAGGGCGTGGTGGTCATCGGGGAGGGCGAGAAGGACAAGGCCCCGATGCTGTTCAACGGCGAGGAGGTCGGTGACGGCACCGGGGCCGAGTGTGACGTGGCGGTCGACCCGATCGACGGCACCCGGCTGTGCGCCAACGGGATGCCGAACGCGGTCTCGGTGCTGGCCGTGTCCGCCCGCGGCTCGATGTTCGACCCGTCGGCCGTGTTCTACATGGACAAGCTGGCCACCGGGCCGGAGGCGGCCGGGATGGTGGACGTGAGCGCGCCGCCCGAGGCCAACATCGCCGCGGTGGCCCGGGCCAAGGCCTGCTCGCCGCACGACGTCACCGTCGTCATCCTCGACCGGCCCCGGCACGCCGAGCTGATCGAGCAGGTCCGGGCGGCCGGAGCCCGGATCAAGCTCATCACCGACGGCGACGTGGCCGGGGCGATCATGGCCGCCCGCGAGAGCACCGGGGTGGACCTGATGCTCGGCGTGGGCGGGACCCCCGAGGGCATCATCGCCGCCTGCGCGCTGAAGTGCCTGGGCGGCGTGATCCAGGGCAAGCTGGCGCCCAGGGACGACGCCGAACGGCGCAAGGCGCTGGACGCCGGGCACGACCTGGACCGGGTGCTGACCACCGACGAGCTGGTCTCCTCCGACGACGTGTTCTTCGCCGCCACCGGCATCACCGACGGCGAGCTGCTGGAAGGCGTCCGTTACCGCGGTGCCGCCGCGACCACGCACTCACTGGTCATGCGGTCCCGGTCTGGCACTATTCGCAGCATCAAGAGCGAGCACCAGCTGTGGAAGCTGCGGGCCTACAGCTCGATCGACTTCGACTGAGCCTTGACTGGGACTTCGACTGAGGAGTGGCATGACTGAGGCAAACAGTGGCGGCCGGGCCGCCATCGAGTTCGCGGTGGCGCGGGCCGCCGCCGAGAACGTCTCGCTGACCCGGTTCCTCTACGCCGACCACGGCGGCATCATCCGCGGCAAGGCGGCGCACGCGGCCGACCTCGAGGCCCGGATGTCCAGCGGTATCGGGCACACGGTGGCGATGATGGCGATGTCGATGCTCGACCACCTGCAGCTGGTGGACGGCATGGGACCGGTCGGCGAGGTGCGGATCGTGCCCGACCCGGCCACGTTCGTGCCGCTGCCGTACGCCCCGGGCGCCGCCGCCATGTGCTCCGATCTGGTCAAGCCGGACGGTGAGCCGTGGGAGGCGTGCGCCCGGACGTTCCTCAAGCAGGCCATCGCCGAGCTGGCGTCCGAGGGCTACGCGATGCGGGCGTCGTTCGAGCCGGAGTTCACCCTCGGGCAGCGGGTGCCCGACCCGGACGGCGGCCCGGACCGGATGGTGCCGAACGACGACAGCCTGTGCTACTCCTCGACCGGCTTCGCGCTCGCGCAGGACTACGTCATGGACGTGGTGGCGGCCCTGGAAGCCCAGGACCTGCCGGTCGAGCACGTGTACCCGGAGCTCGGCCACGGCCAGCAGGAGGTGGTCATCAAGCACGCGCCGGCGCTGCGGGCGGCCGACAACCACCTGCTCTACCGGGAGACGATCCGGGGGGTGGCGTTCCGCCGCGGGGTGTGGGCCAGCCTGGCCCCCAAGCCCATCCCCGACCAGGCCGGGAACGGCACGCACCTGCACGGCTCGCTGTTCGAGGTCGGCCCGGACGGCGAGCCGGCCGGGCGGAACCTGTTCGCCGATGCGGGTGACCGGTACGGCCTGTCCCCCGTCGGCTACCACTTCATCGGCGGCGTGCTCGCCCACCTACCCGCGCTGCTGGCGCTGACCGCCGGCAGCGTCAACAGCTACCGGCGGCTGGCCCCGCAGATGTGGTCGAGCGCGTTCAACATCTACGGCATGGACAACCGGGAGGCCGCCGTCCGCATCTGCTCGGTGCTGCGCGGCGACCCGTCCAGCTCGGTCAACCTTGAGCTCAAGCCGTCCGACTCCAGCGCCAACCCGTACTTGTCGCTGGGCGGGTTCATTCACGCCGGGCTGGACGGCATCCGCGCCAAGCTGGACCCGGGCGAGGCGGTCAACGTGGACCCGGCCAGCCTGTCCGAGCAGGAACGGGCCGAAAGGGATATCAAGCGGCTGCCGTCCTCACTCGGCGAGGCGCTCGACGCACTGGAGGCCGACCAGGTGCTGATGGGCGCGCTCGGCCCGCTGCGCAGCTCCGCCTACCTGGCGGTGAAGCGCTCAGAGGTGGCCGACTTCGCCGAGCACGATGATGCCTACGAGTGCTTCCACCACTTCACCAAGATCTGACGCAGAACAGCAGCCCGGCCAGTCAGCTCAGATCGTCAGCGACTGGCCGGGCTGGACCTGGGTCAGGGGGGTGGCGGCCGGGCCGTCCTCGCCCAGGAGAGCGCCGGCCAGGTGCAGCCCGATGTCGCTGAGCAGGGCCTCGTGGATCTGGACGACCTGCTGCGGCGCGACCGCGCGGACGTAGTCGATGGCCTCGCCGAACTTCATCCACGGGCCGCTGGTCGCCAGCAGCAGCGTGGTGACGGCCGCGTCCGGCACGTGGTAGGCGTCGCCGGGGTGGTAGACGGTGCCGTCGAGCAGATAGCCGACGTTCGCGATGACCGGGATGGTCTCGTGGATGAGCGCGTGCTCGCGGCCGTGCACGGTGATGTCGAACGGGCCGAGCTTCAGCTCGTCGCCGGCGGCCACCGCGCTGAACTGGTCCGGGCGGGTGTCGAACAGCCGGCGGGCCGACTCGGGCGCGTACAGCTTCAGGTCCGGCCGGTCGGCCAGCGCGGCGTTGATCGCTTCCTCGTGGACGTGGTCGGCGTGCTCGTGGGTGATCAGGATCACGTCGGCGCCGGCGATGATCTCGGCCGCGCCGGGCGAGAACGAGCCCGGGTCGATGACGATCGACGTGCCGTCCTTCTCCACCACCACGCAGGCGTGCTCGTGCTTGGTCAGCTTCACGGCTCAGCTTCCTCCTGTAAGCGTCGACTGAGCGTCAACGTTCGTATCGCTATTGGAGATTACGGCCGGCGGTGACCGGGGTTACGACCGGCACTGGCTGATCATGTCGCGCATGGCCTTGACCACGGCTTCTGGTTCATCCAGGTGAACGTTGTGCCCGGCGTGGTCGGCGTAGACGTGCTGGCTGGCGGTCGACAGGGCCGCCAGCTCGTCCTGGAGCTGCGGCCAGACCGCCAGGATGGATGAGGCGCTGGTGAGCACGGTCAGCGGCAGTGAGCCCAGGTCGGGCGGCTGGTTCCGGTGCCGGGCGGCCAGCAGTACCTCCGCCACCGTCGTGCGCCGGGACTGGGTGGACAGGCTGATCGCGCGGGCCGCGTCCGCGTACTCCGGGGGCGCATCCTCTGCGACGCTGGCCTCCAGGTCCGGGGTCAGCCCGAGCGCGGCGGCGACCCGGCGGGCGCCGAGCACGCGCGCCTGGCGGCGGAGCGCGAACTGGAGGTTCGCGCCGGTCCCCTGCCGCCAGGGCAGCCGCTCGGCCTGGTCGTCGTGGCTGGAGTCGACCAGCACCAGCCCGCACACCTGTTTCGGGTAGTCGGCCGCGAACCGGCGGGCCACCACGCCGCCGAGGGAATGCCCGGCCATGATGTAGGGCGGCTCGACGCCGGACGCTTCCAGCAGCGCGTACAGGTCGGCCGTCATCGCCGCGATCGTCAGCCGCCCTCGCGGCGGCGGGTCGCTCCAGCCGACGCCGGCCCGGTCGTAGACGATGACCTGGGTGTCGTGCTGCAGCTCGCGCACGATGTGCAGCCACTCCAGGATGTTGCCGTTCAGCGCGGGCACGATGACCACCGGCGGCGTGCCCGCACCGGCCTCGTACAGGTGCAGGCGGCGTTCACCGTCCACCGGTACCAGCCGCCCGGGCGCCGGGAACCGGCGGCGGTCCCGAGCGTCGCCGACCCGTTGGTAGAAGGAGCTGCCGGCACCGGCGGCGGCAGCGACCAGCAGGGCGCGAATGAGCAGCTGCTTACCCTGAGCCACCACCTGGACATTACCGGAACAAAGGCCGAATCCATATGGGCTGACGCGGGCGGCCTCGTGGGCCGAGGCGCGCTGCCTCGCGAGTTTTGGCCGCCCTATTGACAGCAGATCGCCACTCAGAAATCATGCAGTAATCGATTACTTGGCTGATCGCCAGATTGGGCAGCAAACCGCAAGCAACGGCGCGAGCGGGAGGAATCAGCAAATTCAATGCGAAGCAGCGAGCGGCTGACCGCACGCGGCACCGCGCTCGGTCGCGGGGTCGCGGCACTGGTCACTCCGACGCCGGAAACGGCGTCATCTGGGCCCGGGCGGCCGTCTCACCTGGCCGTTCCCGGCCCGCGCTCGCAGTCAGCAGCACGCCACCCGAATATCAAACTCACCGTCCCGTCGTCGCGGATGGCCGGCAAGGCCAGCGGCGGCCGGCGGTTACGCCAGGAAGGGAGCACGGCATGACGGACGAGGGACCGCGTACGCGCGGCAACGGAAGACCTGGACCAAGCTCGCTCGGCCAGCCGATGATCAGCCGGCGAAAGCTGCTGACGGCCGGAGCCACGGCGGCCGTGGCCGGGCCGCTGCTGGCCGCCTGCGGCGGATCCTCCTCGGGCGGCGGCGGCTCCTCAGCGGACGACGTGCTGACGATCGGGCTGCCGGTAACGCCGAAGGACCTGGGCCAGACCACCAAGTACCTGGCGGCGTTCGAGAAGAAGACCGGCATCCACGTCAACTCGTTCACCACCAACACCGCCACCAACACCTGGGTCTCGGTGTTCCAGGAGGTGTCCACCCGGCTGGCGGGAGGGCAGCCCATCGACAGCGCCTACATCGCCACCGAGGGCATGCTCCTGTTCGAGAAGAAGGGCGTGCTCGATCCGCTGGACAGCTACATCGCCTCGGACAAGGCCGAGATCAACAGCTTCTACGCCGACGTCAACCCGACGCTGCTGGCCAACTTCCGCCAGCTGGACACGCTCGGCGGGCACACCTACTTCATCCCGATCGGCTACAACGTCATGTCGATGTGGTACAACCGCAAGGTCTTTTCCTCGGTTGGCCTGGCTGAGCCCACGGCCGGCTGGACGTGGGACGACTTCCAGAAGGCGGCCGCCAAGATCACCAATGGATCGAGCCGGCTGGGCTTCGCGATCGGGGCTCCAGCTCCGGGGCCGTTCACCGACGTCTATCCCTGGGTGCTGACCAACGGCGGCGGCATTCTCAACGCCAACCAGACCGCGGCCACAGCGGACAGCCCGGCCAACATCGAGGCGGCCACGTTCGTCCGCGGGCTGGTCAGCAAGAAGTACACCAACCAGCCCGGCGGTACCTACAACGCGTTCAATTCGGCGGCCGCGGGCGACCTGGGGATGTTCGGCGCTGGCATCTGGCCCAACACCCAGATCCCGCTGTCCCAGGCCGACATCAACAAGCAGTTCGCGATCGTGCCCTGGCCGCAGCAGGCCAAGGCGGGCACGCCGGTCGGGGTGGGTGGCTTCCCGATGTTCAAGCAGACCAAGAACAAGAAGGCGCTGTGGGAGTTCATCAAGTACTCGGTGTCGGAGGAGTTCCAGCAGGGACCGGTGGTCAACTTCGGCGGTGACATGCCGATCCGCCAGTCGGTGGCCCGCAGCCAGTCGTTCCTGAAGAACTTCCCGCCCGGGACCGAGAACTTCAGCAACGAGCTGTCCAACTCCACCATGATCGTCGGCGTGCCCAACGGCAGCGCGGTGGAGAGCGAGATCAGCACGGTCTGGGAGCAGATCCTCACCGGTGCGGTCTCGCCCAGCGCCGGGATGAAGTCCATGCAGACCAATGTGTCCTCGCTCATGACGCAGCAGGTCTGACCCGGTGGCGCAGGTGTCCGAGGCGTCCGGGACGGCCACGAGCACCGCCGGCCGCCGCGCGAGAGGCGCGGCGGCCGGCTCGCCCCGCGTGCCCCGACGGCGACGGCGAGGTATCGGGCGGCGGCAGCCGCTGGCCGCCTACCTGCTGCTCAGCCCGGCCCTGACGCTGTACATCGCGTTCATCGGGATCCCGCTGGTGGGGATCGTGCTGATCTCGTTCGTGCAGTGGGACCTGATCTCCGCGCCGCACTTCGTCGGGCTGAGCAACTACCGGGCGGTAGGCCACGACAACCAGCTCGGGACGACCCTGTCCAACTCGTTCTTCTTCTCGATCATGACCACCGCGGTGCACGTCGTGCTGGGGATGGCGCTGGCGATCGCGGTCACCGCCGTGCGGTCGCGGGCGGTGCGGTTCTGGGCCCGGACGGCCATCGTGACGCCGTTCCTGATGTCGGCGGGCGTGGTCGCGCTGATGTGGTCGTACATCATGGCCGACACCACCGGGCCGCTGAACTACTACCTGCGCAAGATCGGGCTGCACCCGCCGAACTGGCTGGCCTCGGGCACCTGGTCGCTGCCGTCGCTGGTCATCATCGACGTCTGGGCCACGCTCGGGTTCACGTTCATCATCTTCCTGGTCGGCCTGCAGTCGATCCCGAGCGAGCTGTACGAGGCGGCATCGATCGACGGGGCCGGGGCGTGGACCCGGTTCCGCCGCATCACGCTGCCGATGCTGTCCCCGGCCACGTTCATCGCCGCGGCGACCGGATTCATCGGGGCGTTCGAGATCTTCACCTGGCCGCTGATCGACACCAACGGCGGACCGGGGGTGGCGACCCAGACGGTCCTGCTCTACATCTACCGGGCGGCCTTCCAGAACTACCAGTTCGGCTACACGGCGGTGGTGTCGCTGATCAACGTGGCCATCCTCGTCAGCTTCGTGGTCGTGATGGGCCTGCTGGCGCGGCGCTGGGTCCACTACGAGCGGGTCTAGGAGGCCAGCGACATGAGCCAGTCTCAAGCCCTTCGCACGGTCGTGGGCCCGCGGCGGCGGCGCTTCGAGCCGTCGCAGTGGATCTTGTCCGCGGTCCTCATCATCGTCGGGGCCGCGTTCCTGGTCCCAGTGCTATGGGTGGTGCTGCAGTCGTTCGAGACGCCGAACGAACAGGCTTCGGTGGGCCCGATCTGGATCCCGGCCCAGGTCACGCTGCACAGCTACCAGACCCTGTTCAGCTCGGCCCCGTTCGGCTGGAACCTGCTCAACTCGGTCGTGGTCACGGCGGCGGTGGTGATCGGGGCGGCTGCCGTCAGCGTGCTGGCGGCCTACGTGTTCGCCCGGATCGAATTTCGCGGCCGCGAGGTCCTGTTCACTCTGTTCCTGGCCGCGCTGACGCTGCCGAGCCAGGTGTCGGCGGTGCCCAGCTTCGTGGTGATCAAGTACCTGCACCTGCTGAACAACCAGCTGTCCCTGATCATCCCGGCGCTGATCCAGGTGGTCGGGGTGTTCCTGCTGCGGCAGCACTTCCGCACGATCCCCACCGACCTGGACGACGCCGCCCGGATCGACGGGGCCGGGCACCTGACCATCATCCGCCGGATCATGGTGCCGCTGTCCTGGCCCGCGATCTCGGCGGTGATGGTCATCACAGGGCAGTACATCTGGAACGACTTCTTCTGGCCCAACCTGTTCATCAACAGCACCAACCGGATGACCGCCCCGCTGGCTCTGTACAACCTCGAATCGACGGCGGGCGGCGGCCCGATCGGGGCCGTGTTCGCGGGCCTGTCGGTGCTGTGCGTGCCCTGTGTGATCGGGTTCATCTTCCTGCAGCGCCGCCTGATGGAGGGCATCGGCTACCGCGGCATCTCTCGCTAAAACGAACCCACTGAGACCAATGTGACCAATGAGGTTTATGTGATGCAAGTGGCTGGAGAGGCGGGACGGATGGAGCAGGCCGGAGTGGGACGGGTGGGCCAAGTGGGCCGGATGGGCCAGGCTGAGTCGTGGCCGGTGGCCCGGAGCTACACGGGGGCCGACCTGAACCGGATCAGTTTGCCGCTGGGTGGCATAGGTACCGGGACGGTGGGATTCGGCGGACGCGGGCAGTTCCGGGACTGGGAACTGGAAAATCATCCGTCCAAGGGCCTGATCTCGGCCCTGACCTTTTTCGCCTGCCGGGTGGCCGGGTCCGATACGCCAGCCCAGGCGCGCATCTGCGAGGGCGCCCTGTTCGACGAGGAGGTGGAGGGCTGGCAGGGGTCACCGGCGCCGCTGGCCGGGCTGCCCCGGTTCGGCCGGTGCGAGTTCCAGGCCGGTTACCCGTTCGGCCGGGTGGTGCTGTCCGACCCGGACTTCCCGGTCGAGGTCAGCGTGACCGCGTTCAGCCCGCTGGTGCCGGGCGACGCCGAGGCCAGCGGGCTGCCGCTGGCCGCGTTCCGTATCACCCTCACCTCGCGGGCCGATGAACCCCTCGACGCCGACGTGATGTTCTCGGCCGAGACCATGCCCGGCCACACGCCGCGGGCCGCGGGCCAGCCCAGCCGGCCCGACGTCGCCCCCCGGTCGGCCCCCGGCCTGGCCGGGGTGCTGCTGTCCGATCAGGCCATGGACGCCGGGCACGAGGAGTGGGGCACGATCGCGGCCGCCGCGCTGGGCGAGGACAGCTGGACCGGCCCGGTCTGGGGCATGGGCAAGTGGAACCAGGGCCTGTTCGCGATGTGGGAGGGCTTCCTGGCCACCGGCAAGCCCGCCCTGGGGACGTTCGGGCTGGGCAGCGTCGGGCCGTCGGTGGACGCGGCCGTGGCCGGGACGGTCGGGGCCCGCCGGGTGCTGCCGCCCGGCGGCCGGGCCGAGGTGACGTTCCTGCTGAGCTGGCACTTCCCCAACCGGCGGTCCTGGCGGTGGGGGCCATCGGGCCCGGGCGGCGTGGCCGGTGAGGAGATCGTCGGCAACCACTACACCACGCTGGCCACCGACGCCTGGGACGTGCTGGCCCGGTCGGCGCCGCGGCTGGCCGAGCTGGAGGCGGCCAGCCAGCGGTTCGTGTCCGCGTTCTGGTCCAGCGACCTGAGCCCCACCGTCAAGGAAGCGGCGCTGTTCAACCTGAGCACGCTGCGCAGCCAGACCTACTTCCGCACCGCCGACGGGCACCCGTTCGGCTGGGAGGGCTGCCTCGACGACGCCGGCTCCTGCCTGGGCTCCTGCACCCACGTGTGGAACTACGACCTGGCCACCGGCTACCTGTTCGGCGGGCTGGCCCGGCAGATGCGGGAGCTGGAGTACCAGTACGCCACCGCCGACGACGGCGGCATGAGCTTCCGCATCCTGCTGCCGCTGGACAAGGCCACGGACTATCCGCTCACCGCGGCCGACGGGCAGTTCGGCTGCGTGGTCAAGCTGTTCCGGGAGTGGCAGCTGAGCGGGGACGACGACTGGCTGCGGAGGCTGTGGCCGGCCTGCCGGCGCTCGATCGAGTTCGCCTGGATCGAGGGTGGCTGGGACGCCGACCGGGACGGCCTGGCCGAAGGCACCCAGCACAACACGATGGACGTGGAGTACTACGGCCCGACCCCGGTCATCCAGAGCTGGTACCTGGCCGCGCTGGCGGCCGGGGCGCAGCTGGCGGAGGCGGCCGGGGACCCGGAGTTCGCCGCGACCTGCCGGTCGGTGCTGGCCAGCGGGCAGCGCCTGACCGAGGAGCGGCTGTTCAACGGGCGCTACTACGTCCAGCAGGTGATCCCGCCCGGGGACTTCAGCCAGGTCGCGCCCCGGCTGCGGTCGGACGGCATGGGCGCCCAGCAGGCCGACCAGCCGGAGTTCCAGATCGGCGACGGCTGCCTGACCGACCAGCTGCTGGGCGACATCTACGCCCAGCTGACCGGGATCGGGGCGGTGTTCGACGCCGGCCACGCGCGGACCACGCTGGACACCATCCATGAGCTGAACTACGTGCCCGACTTCGGGGCCTGGACCAACTACATGCGCACCTACGCGGTGCACGGCGAGCGCGGGCACATCGTCATGTCGTACCCGGACGGGCTGCCCGAGCACCCGATGCCGTACTGGCCGGAGGTGTGGACCGGCCTGGAATACGTCTACGCGATCGGCCTGGTCCAGCAGGGCCAGACCGGGCTGGCCGAGGACGTGGTGGCGGCGGCCCGGGAACGGTTCAGCGGGCGCCGCCGCAACCCGTTCGACGAGGCCGAGTGCGGCCACCACTACGCCCGGGCGATGGCCAGCTGGGGCCTGGTGGTCGCGCTGACCGGGTTCCGGTACGACGGCCGGCAGGGGCTGATGACGTTCGCCGAGGCCACCCGGCCCACCCGCTGGTTCTGGTCGACCGGGTCGGCCTGGGGGACGGTGCAGCAGTCGCCGGGTAGCCCGGACGGCAACCGGGTCGAGCTGGAGGTGCTGTCCGGCTCGGTCCGGGTCGAGCGGCTGATGGCCGGGGCGCAGGCGTTCCGCCCCAAGGGCGGCCCGGTGCTGGAGGCCGGCTCGGTCGCGCTGCTCGAACCGGCCGGCTGAAGCAACGTCCCGCCCCCGGGATCACTCCCGGAGGCGGGACGTTTTCCGTATTTGAACTAAAGGGCTCCGATGACGTCGACGTCGACGTCCAGGTAACCGCACACCGCCTGGAGCTCGGCGGTCACGTCCCCCGGGACCGCGTGGATGTGGTTGGCGCTGAACCGGGTGAGGAACTCCCCGGCGCTGGCGTTGAACCGGGCGAACGCGTGCGGCCACTCGAACGTGGACTGGCGGGCGAGCCGGTCGGCGGTGGCCGGGTCGAACTCGCGGAACTCGCCGCGCAGCAGGTGCATGCGGTAGCGGCCGGACTTGCGGGTCAGCCGGGCGAACGTCATCTCGCCGGGGGCCGCGATGTGCTGGACCGAGGCGCCGCCGGCCGGGAAGTACAGCACCTCCGGGTACAGGTGCACGCGGGCCAGGTTCTCGGCCGGGTCGTCGCTGCGGCCGGCGAACCAGGTCGCGTGCTGCCCGGAGTTGCACAGGTCCCAGACGTCGAACTCGGCCTCGTAGTGCCGAACGTCGGCGAACAGCACCGGCGTCCCGGTCAGGCCCTTCATGATCTGCATGGTCAGTGCCGCGTCCATGTCGGACTCGGTCGAGCAGACCAGGGTCTCCTTGGGGCCGTCCCAGTCGTAGGGGTCGTTGAGGAAGGCCTCGGCCACATCCATCGTGCACCAGTTGTTGGTCATCTCGGGCTGGCCCTTGATGCCGCAGAAGTCCAGGTGCCACTCGGCGGCCAGCTCGCGGACCGCGTAGTACACCCCGATCTGCCGTTCCAGCAGGTCCGGGGTGAGCTTGGCCCCGTCGTAGTGGACCCCGGCCGCGTGCTTCTCCAGCCACAGCCGGGCCGCCTTGGTGATCGCCGGGTCGACCGCCGAACCCCGGCGGACCAGCTCGTACTGGTCGATGTCCTCGATGTCGATGCCGAACTGGGCCATCCACTGATCGGTGTTGGCGACCGTGGTGTACATGCCCATGGGCCGGCCGCCGATCCGGCCGAACGTGGTACCCCGCAGGCCTTGCGCGACCCCGGCCGCCCGGGCCAGCTGGCTCAGCCGGCCTGCCACGGCCGGATCGGCCGGGTCGCCCCAGACGCGGCTGTGCGGCCGGCCGATCTGGTCCAGGCCACCGCCCGCAGCCAGCATGCCGACCATCCCCGGGTAGACCGGGTCGATGTTCGAGAACAGCGCCAGCGGACCGCCGACCTGGTCGGCGAACAGCATCGAGAAGTGCGGGAACGCCCACACCGGGTAGTTGATCAGCGTCAGGTCGGGCCGGGCGGCGGCCAGTTCGCGGCCGAGCCGGACCGCGTCGGTGTTCGAGCTCAGGTCGCCGTCGCCGGTGATCACCTCGTGGCCCTGCTCGCGCAGCGTGGCCACCAGCCGGGCCTGCACCTCCAGCCCGAACGGGCCGACCTCCTCGTGGACGAAATCACGGCCGTCGGACGCGGTGGCGATGGCGATGCGTGCCATGAGGAGCCTTCCTTCCGGGGGAGCTAGTGCTCGGCGGTGCCGCACGAACGGCGAATGATCAGTTCCAGCGGGTAGACCTGGTGGACCGGCTCGAACTCCTCGCCCTTGGCCCGCCGGATCAGCAGTTCGGCCGCCTGGGTGGCCATCGGACGGATCGGCTGGGCGAGGACGGTCAGGGGCGGGTCGAGCAGTTCGGCCCAGTCGGGGTTGTCCACGGCGATGACGGAGATGCCGGTGGGCACGCGCAGCCCGTGGTCCCGGATGGCCTGGAGCGCGCCCAGCGCCATCAGGTTGTTGGCCACCATCAGGGCGCTGGGCGGGTCCGGCTGGCCGAGCAGCCCCCGGACGGCCTCCCGGGCGGCGTCCCGGCGGAACCCGCCGTTGGCCACGATCCGCTCCAGGCCAGCCTGCTCCACCGCGGCCAGGTAGCCCTCCTGCCGCTCGCTGCCGGTCTCCACCTCCGACCGGCCGCCCACGAACGCGATCCGGCGGTGCCCGGCGTCGATCAGCCGCTGGGTCGCGGTCCGCACCGCGGGCACGTTGTCGGCCACGATCAGATCGGTGGTGGTCCGCTTGAGCGCGCGGTCGATCGTTACGACCGGGATGCCGAGGTCACGCAGTTCGTCGATGCTGCCGTCGGGGTCGGACGGCGACAGCACGATGCCGCTGACCCGTTCGTCGGCCAGCATGGAAAGGCAGGCCGCCTGCCGCGCCCCGTCCTCGTCGGTGTTGCAGACCAGGACCCGGTACCCCATGGTCAGCGCGACGACCTCGATGACCCGGACCACCTCGGCGAAGTGCGGGTTCTCGATGTCCGGGACCACGATGCCGAGCGCCTCCATCTGCTGGCGGCGCAGGTTCCGGGCCAGCCGGTTCGGCCGGTAGCCGAGCTCGGCCACGGCCGAGCGGACCCGGCCGCCCAGCTCCGGGTCGACCTTCGGGTCCCCGTTGAGCACCCGTGACACCGTGGCCACGGACACCCGGGCCCTTTCGGCCACGTCTTTGATCCGTACTGAACGAGCGCGTTCCGGCGGCGGCATGGCTAGATGATCTCCAGTCCATCCGCGTCCGGCAAAACGGGGAACGGCCCGGCGGGCAGCGTCTGGTACCAGTAGGCGACGCTGGCGATGTCGTCCTGAAGGGGCAGATAGCGGCGGCCGGACCGCCAGCCGAGGGCCTGCATCGTGACCCGGAGGTCGGCCCCGAACCGGACCGGGTCGGTCAGGTGCCAGCGGTACATGCTGAACCGGCTCTGGGTGACGGCCGGGTCGGTCCCGTCGGGGATGAACGCCAGCGGCAGCCCCGAGTAGGGGGTGGTGAAGGTCTGGTACCCGCCGTTGGACCAGAAGTTGTAGGAGCCGAGGAAGTAGTCCTCGGTACCGGTGCTGGCGATGGTCGGCCAGTCACGGTCACCGTCGAGGAAGAACTTCAGCTCGCCCTCGCCCCACCAGCCACCGTTGTTCGATCCCCAGGCGACCGAGGTGCCGACGTAGTGCCCGCGCCCGGTCACCTGGTCGAGGATCGTGTGCTCGGCTCCGTAGGCGAGCGGGTTGCTGCGGCGGAACTGGGCGTGGAAGTAGGCCGCGTCGGCCGGGACCTCGCCCAGCTCGTAGTTGACCTGGTAGTAGATCCGGGCCTGCTGGGCGGACCGGTTCTCACATGTCACCCGGCACCGGCGCCGGAACGGCATCTCCCAGAAGCTGTTCAGGGCGCTGCCCGGGTTCACGCACACCGGCAGCGAAGAGATCTGGGCGTGCCCGGCCCACGGCAGGCCGCCCCAGCCGGAGGCGAAGAAGTCACCGAGCGGGGACTCGACCGAGGGCTGCTCCTGGTCGTCCCAGTAGATGCGGAGGATGAGCTGCCGCCAGGGCACGCCGGCCGGGGTCAGCCAGATCTGCCGGATCACGCCGGGGCCGTCGATGTCGGCCAGGTCGAGGGTGGCGCCCGGTTCGATGTGGATGTAGGGCGAGATCTTCCAGCCCTGGCCGAGATCACGGGCGGCCGCGGACGCCACCCCGTCGGTATCCCGGGCGGCGGCACCCTTGGCGCCGGTGCGGTTCTCCGGCGAGATGGTCCGGGACTGCCCGCCGGTCAGCCGGGACAATCCGTTGACCTCAGCGGTCATCCAACACCAGCCGACATGCGCACCTCAGCCCGAGTAATCGATTACTGCATCGTAGCCAGGCGATGATCAGGACGTCAACAACCGGCCGCTGGACGGCGGCGGGCCCGCCACCCGCGTGGTCGCGGTTGACGGGCCCGGGCTGGTCCGCAGGCCGGTGGAAGTGATGGGTCCGGCCTACGTGGTTCTAACTCGGAGCGGAGGGAAATCCCTGGGCGCCTCCCCTGACCGCGGCGCCCGCGTGGACCAGGCCGAGCGGACTGGCGACGTCTTCCAGCGATTTACCTTCGGCGTTCACGCCGAGGAAGATCTCGATGATGCCACCCAGGATCATCGCGCCCGCACCGAGCATGTAGCCGAAGAACAGGCTGTTCCGGTCCTGGCCGGTGCCGATCAGGTGACCGTACAGGTGCGTGCCGAGGAACCCGAAGCACTGCGCGATCGCGAAGAACACGGCGATGGCCTGGGCCCGGACCTCGATGGGGAACACCTCGCTGGCGGTCAGGTAACCGGCGCTGGCCCCGGCCGAGGCGAAGAAGAAGATCACCGCCCAGGCGATGGTCTGGGTGGTGGCGTTCAGCGCGCCGTTCTTGAACAGGATCGCGGAGATGACCAGCAGCAGTCCGGACAGGATGTAGGTACCCGCGATCATCTTCTTGCGGCCCAGAGTGTCGAACAGCCGCCCGATGGTGAGCGGCCCGAGCAGGTTGCCGGCGGCGAAGGCCAGGAAGTAGTAGGGGGTGCTGGCGGCCGGGACGTGGAAGAAGAACTTGAGCACCAGCCCGTAGGTGAAGAAGATCGCGTTGTACAGGAACGACTGCGTGATCATCAGCGCCGCGACCAGTGTCGACCGGCCCGGATAGTGGGAGAACAGCACCCGGAGCAGGGCCAGGTAGCCGATCTTCTCGGCGGGCACGATCTCGATGGCCTGGTCGTCGGGCACCGGCGCAACGTGGCCCTTGGTCGCCTCCACGTCGTGTTCGATCTCGGCGATGCTGGCCTCGGCCTCCCGTTCGCGGCCGTGCATGACCTGCCAGCGTGGGCTCTCCGGCAGGCTGCGCCGGACGTAGATGATGACCAGTCCCAGCACCGGCCCGACGATGAAGGCGGTCCGCCAGCCCCAGTCGACTGGCAGGTGGTTCAGGAACACCAGGGTGGCGATGGTGCCGATGATCGAGCCGGCCCAGTAGGTGCCGTTGACCGCGATGTCGATGCGGCCTCTATATCGGGCTGGGATCATCTCGTCGATGGCCGAGTTGATCGCCGCGTACTCACCGCCGATGCCGCTGCCGGCCAGTACCCGGGTCGCGTACAAGAAGATCACCCAGCCGCCGCCCACCTGGGTGGCGGCGCTCAGGCCGCTGCCGATCAGGTACACGCCGAGGGTAACCATGAACAGGTTCTTGCGGCCCAGCTTGTCCGACAGCCGCCCGAACACCAGCGCGCCGATGACCTCACCGATGAGGTACCAGGTCGCGATGTCGGCAGCCCGGCCAGCCGACAGGCCCAGGGTGTTCTTGTCGGTCAGGGTGGCGCTCAGGTTGGCTGCGATCGTGATTTCCAGGCCGTCGAGGACCCAGGCCACCCCGAGGGCGACCACCATCTTCGTGTGGAATCTCGACCAGGGCAGCCGGTCGATTCGCGCCGGTATGACGCTACGGATTGTCGGCCTTTCAGCGAGACCGGACGCTGACGCCATCGTCCACCTCCGTTTAAGCAATGTTCGGGCCGCTCTTACCCCGATGACCGCAAACCACACGGGGTCCGACCTGCTTTTGCGCCCTTTTTGCGCGCCGCAAAGCCGTTACCGAGGCTCACGATATAGTTAGCTCTGTGAAAGATGTAGATGTGGCCGGAGGGGGCACCACGGGTACGGCCGGGGCCGGTGTTGCACCGGGCGTCGCGGCGGAGTTGCTGGCGGCGGTCAGCGCGGTGCGGCGGACCACCCGGCGGGCCGTCCGGGCCGCGTCGGTGACCGAACCACTGCCGCCGGCGCGGTCCGAGCTGCTCCGGCTGGCGGCCCGGCAGCCGGGGATCACGGTGGCCGAAGCCGCCCGTGAGCTGCGGCTGGCCCCGAACACGGTCAGCACCATGGTCGGTGGCCTGGCCACGCAGGGCCTGATCAGCCGGGGCCGGTCCAGCGCCGACGGCCGGACCGTTCGGCTGACCGTCACCGCCAGGGCCCGGCAGCGGCTGACCCAGTGGCGCGACCTGCGGGCCGAGCTGACCGGCCGGGCGCTGGCCGGGCTGCCCGAGCAGGACCAGGAAGCGCTGGCCGCCGCCATCCCGGCGCTGCTGCGGCTGGCCGAGCGGATGGAGGAACGGTGACCGTGCTGGCCCCCGGCGGCGGAGCCGCCGCACCGCCCGGCCCGCTGGCCGCGGTGGCGTGCGACCGGATCAGCTACACGTTCGGCGCGCACACCGCGGTGGACCAGGTGGACCTGCGGATCGAGCCGGGCGAGACGTGTTCGCCCGGCTGTTCGACGTGCCGCGCAAGCAGCGGCCGGAGCGGGTGGCGGCCGCGCTGAACGCCATGGGCCTGGCCGACGCCGCCGGCCGCCGGGCGGCCACCTACTCGGGTGGCATGATCCGCCGCCTGGAGCTGGCCCAGGCGCTGGTCAACGCCCCACGCCTGCTGGTGCTGGACGAGCCGACGGTCGGCCTGGACCCGATCGCCCGCACCGACGTGTGGGAGTACATCACCAAACTGCGCGACGAGTTCGGCATGACCGTGCTGAGCGGGACGCCGGCGTGCTCACCAAGCTGATGGTGACCCCCACGCCGCGGTCCGCCCTGATCACCGGGAAGGCGTTCGCGGCCGGCGTCCGGTCGGTGATCCAGGCGGCCGTGGTGGTGGTGCTGGCCGCCATCCTCGGCGTCTCGCTCACCGCCAACCCGCTGAAGCTGATCGGGACCGCGTTCGTGGTCGTGCTCGGCTCGGCCTTCTTCTCCTGCCTGTCGATGACGATCGCCGGGCTGGCCCTGCAGCGCGACCGGCTAATGGGCATCGGGCAGGCCATCACGATGCCGCTGTTCTTCAGCTCCAGCGCGCTGTACCCGGTCCAGGTGATGCCGGGCTGGCTGCGGGTCATCACCCGTTTCAATCCGCTTTCCTACGAGGTCGACGCGCTGCGCAACCTGCTGATCGGGATCCCGGCCAACCTCGGCCTGGACCTGGGCGTGCTGATCGGCGTGACGATCGCCGGTATCGCGGCGGCCGCCATGCTGCTCCCCCGGCTCGCCAAGGGTGAGGGCCCGGCCGTGGCTGGTCCCGGCGTGAGCGCTCCTCTACGGTGACGGCATGGACGAAAGGCCGATCCGCGTCTCCGACGCCGAGCGGGAGCAGGCGGTCGTACTACTGCGCGAGCACCTGCTCGCGGGCCTGCTGACCCTGGAGGAGTTCACCGACCGGGTCGAGGCCGCCCTCGGGGCCCGGGTCGGCACGGACCTCGCCCGGATCCAGGCGGACCTGCCCCGGCTCGCGGCCCAGGCGCCCGGATCCCGCCGCCGGGCGTCCCGGTTCACCACCGGGGTCCTCGGGCACACGGCCCGGCGCGGCCGGATGCGGCTGCGCAACTGGACGGTGGCCGTCACCGCGTTTGCGGACGTGGACTTCGACCTGCGCGAGGCCACCATCGACCGGCCCGACACCACCATGGGCGTGGTGGCGTTCTGCGGCAACCTCGATGTCTACGTCCCCGAAGGCGTGAACGTCGACGTCACCGGGCTTACCCTGTTCGGCCACCGCCGCGACTGGGGCAACGAGGCCACCGCGCCCGACGCCCCCACCATCACCGTCCGCGTGGCCGGCTTCTTCGGCACCGTCGACGTCTGGCGCGTCCCCGCCACCATGCGCGACGCCGAATGGGGCGCCATCATGCGCCACCTGGAAGGCAAGCCGCCGCGGCAGATCCCGCGCGCGCTGTGACGGCCGGCTGGCGGGCTGGCGGACGCCGGGTGCGATGTGATGGAGATAACTTCAGCTTCTGTGTCAGCTGTGACCGCCGGGGCTTGAGTGCCTCCTGTGATGGAGGATCACGCGGGAGGCCGACCCGGCTGGCATTGGTCCGCGAGCAGGCAAAAGAGTGGCCCGGAGGCCACTGAACAGAGGTTTGTCGCGGCGGCGCCGCCTGCTCAGCCACACGCGGACGGGGGCACCGCGTGGCGAGCGGACTTCGCGCGGACGGGGGCACCGCGCGGCGCGGCGCCGCCGCATGGCGTCACAATACAAGGACGGTCATCCGTCATCAAGTCATGACATCAGGTGACGTGTTGCCGGGGTCGGTGCGGCGCGTGAGTTCCGCCACCGATGACGGCCGGCGGTGCCGGTGGGGCGAGCCAAGCCGGCCACCGATGACCCGTTGCCGGGTGCGCCAGGGTGCGGAGAGTCAGCCGTTGCCTCAGGTGGCGGTGGGGTCGGTGGGGTGGATGAGGCCGCCCGCGGGTGACGGCTCGGCCGGGGACGCCGGCTCGGCCGGGGTGGTGGCGCGAGTGAGGTCGGCCAGGCTGGCGGCCGAGCCGGCGACCGGGTGGCCGGTGGCGCCGATCCAGTCCAGGCAGATGGCGATGGCGTCGTCGGCCAGGTCGGCGCCTTCGCCGTGGGCGAGCAGGTCGCTGATCAGGAAGCGGACGGTCTCGTTGGGGTCCTGCAGGCGGGCGCTGCGCAGGGCCGCGCTGAGCGGGGCCTCGCCGTAGTGGTGACCGGCCGGGCTCCTGGCGCTGAACAGGCCGTCGCTGATGATGATCAGGCGGTCACCGGGTGCCAGGTCGAGCTGCTGAGCGCGATAGCGGGTGTCGCTGAACATGCCCAGCGGCAACTGCTCGTCGAAGGTCATCGGCTCGATCTCGCCGCGGCGGACGCGGAGCATGCGCGGCGACCCCGCGTCGACCACCTCCGCCGCCCCGGTGGACAGCGTGATCCGCACCAGCAGGGTGGCCGAGTGCGCCTTGCCGCCGCACTGGCCGTAGACGATGCCGTTGGCCAGCTCGGCGGCCTCGGCCGGGCCGGCCCCGGAACGGCGGGCGTTGCGCAGCGAGTTGACCGTGAGCTGAGTGAGCAGGGCGGCCCCGATGCCGCTGCCCATGCCGGCGCTGACCGACAGCGTCAGCGACTCGGGGGAAATCGACCAGTCGAAGTTGTCGCCGGACACCGTGTAGGCCGGTTCGAGCTGGCCGGCCAGCGAGAACTCCTCGGCCGCGCAGGTACGGCCGGGCAGCAGCTCCCACTGGAGCTCGGCGGCGATCGTGAGCCGCTTGCGCCGCCGGACCTCCCGGTAGACGTCGGTGGCGGTGTCGGCCAGCCGCAGCGCCCGGCCCAGCGTCTCGGCGACCAAACCGAGGTCTTCCGCCAGCTCCGGGTCGTCCTGCCGGTCGGCAGGCAGCCGCACCGAAAGCACCCCGGTCCGCTCCCCGTACACGGCGAGCGGGAGGTACAGGTGATCATCGTCGCGGACCGGGCGGACGGCCGCGTAGGCCTGACCGGCCGGATGGGCGTTGACGGTGACGGCCGGCCCGCCGTCACCGTCGCCGAACGGGATCAGGTGCGACTGGTGGTAGTCGATGAGCAGGATCTCGGTGCCGGGCACGCCGAGCCAGGCGTCGATCGCGTCCCGGGCCGCCGCGACCAGGAAGGGCGGCCGGGCGGCCCAGATGGCGCGCTCGACAGCCTGGCGGTCGGGCCTGGGTCCGGTGGGAGTCACGGTGGAGCGGTGTTCTGGCATGGTCTATCCCGAGCATTCCGTGGCCGGTAGCGGCCGCGCCGGGTGGAGCGGACAGCCGGTTACCAGCCAGCCTAGGCGCGGCCGTTGGCATGATGGTGGGTGCTTTGCGGTCCCTGAATGTGCAAGAGTGGAGCTATGGCCTCGCACAAGGCTGATCCCGCAGCAGCTCAGCGGGCGGCGGCCGAGGTGGAGGTGGCCGCCGAGGCTCTGGTGGGGATCTGGGCTCACGTCGCGGAGTCGCTTGACGTCCGCGTCTCGCCCACCCAGCTGCGAGCGCTCACTGCGGTGGGCCGGTACGGCGAGCTGAACCTGAGTCAGCTGGCCGAGGCTCTCGGCGCCCTTCCGTCGTCGGCCAGCCGACTCTGCGACCGGCTGGAAGCAGCCGGGCTGCTCACCCGGGACACCGGGCGCGCCAGCCGGCGCGCCGTCAGCTTGCGCCTCACCTCCGAGGGTGAGGCGCTGCTGGAGCAGGCCCGCACGTCCCGGCAAGAACAGATCGCCCAGGTGCTGAACGCGATGGCACCGGCCGACCGGGAGGAGCTGGCCAGGGGCCTGACCGCCTTCCAGCTCGCGGCCGAGCCGCGGGGACTGCCTGCCTCGGCCGACGGTGACAGACCGGGCGGCGGTATCCCTTTCTCCATTTCCGCGTGAAGCGGGACAGGACCGGACGCGGCGGTCAGTGAGCAGGGGGCGGCCTGGCCTCATGGCAGCGGCTCCGGTACCGGCTCACCGCTCTCGTAGGCGCGTTCCGGGGTGAGCTGGCAGACCAGCAGGCAGGTGTCGTCCTCCCGGCTGCTGTCGCGGAGCATGACCTCGCACACGGTGTCGGCGATCCGCTCGGGGCTGCCGGCGGCCACCGCGAACGCGGCGGCGAGCTGATCGATGCCCTCGTCGATGACCGCGTCACGCCGCTCGATCAGGCCGTCAGTGTAGAAGAGCAGGGTGGCGCCGGGCCGCAGCGGCACGGTGGTCGCCACGAACGTGTGGTCGATGGGCAGGCCGAGCATCGGGCCGAGGAACTCGAGCCGGCGCACGGTGCCGTCGGCGTCCCGTAGCAGCGGTGGCGGGTGCCCGGCGGTCGCCACGCTCATGTCGCCGTCCGGGGAGACCATGGCCAGGATGGCGGTCGCGCAGTGGTCCGGGTCCAGGTGCCGGGTCAGCGCGTGCAGCCTGGTCAGCACCTCGCCCGGATCGGCCAGGTCCAGGGCGTAGGCGCGCATGGCCGTACGCAGCTGCCCCATCAGCGTGGCGGCGGCCAGCCCGTGCCCGGCCACGTCGCCGACCGCGAGCACCAGCGTGCCGTCCGGCCGGTGATAGGCGTCGTACCAGTCGCCGCCGACGTTGAGGCCGATCACGGCGGGCAGGTAACGGGCGGCGCAGTCCGCGCCGGGGCCGGTCGGCAGCTCGGTGAGCATGGCGTGCTGGAGCTGTTCGGCCACCTCACGCTCCTGCTCGAAGCGCAGCGCGTTGGCCAGGGCGGCGGCCGCCCGGCCCGCGGTCTCGGTGACGATCACCACGTCGTCGTGCGCGAACGTGTGGCTCTGCGGGGTCACGGTGAGGACGCCGAGGACCGTGCCCAGCGAGACCAGCGGGACGACCAGCATGCCGTGCTCGCCGGTGTCGGGACCGGGGGCGAGCTGCTCGGTCCGGCGGGTCTCGCGGACCCGGCGCACCATCGGTGGCGCGGCTGGTTCGGCCGGTTCCCCGGGCGGGGTGACCGGCGCGCCGTACAGCTGCAGCTCGCCGCTCTCGGTCACCAGCCAGGCCTCGGCCTCGTTCGCGTACCTGGGCACCAGCAGGGTGGACAGCCGGGACAGCACCTGGCGGTGGTCGAGCGAGGCGCCCAGCACCGCGCCCACGTGGCTGAGAAAGGCCAGCCGGGCGCGGGCGGCTTCGGCCGCGGTCCGCGCCGACTCGGCCGCGGCCCGGGCGGCCTGCTCGGTCTCCAGCAGCTCACGCTGGCGCTCGCTGCTGCGGGTGAGCTGCTCGGCCTGGTCGGCCAGCTCGGCGTGCAGGGCGAGCAGGCCCTGGTCGGTGCTTTCCAGCTCCTGGCGGTGGCGGCTCAGGGCGGCGTCCTGGTTGGCCACGATGTCGAGCAAGGTGAAAAGGCCGCTTGGTGGCAGGGCGCCCGCGGGGGGATCTGCGGGCAGCCGGAGCTCGGTCACCAGCTCGTCGTCGACGGCCAGCGTCCCGATGCGGTCACCGCCGTCGGCGTCGGTGAGCCGGAACGAGACCGCCACCGGCTGCCGGTCCCGCACCAGGGTCCACAGGGCGGCCACCGTGCGGCCGCGGTCGGCGGCGCTGGCTCCCAGCCGGGTCAGCGCCAGCGCCAGCTCGGCACAGGCGCGGGCGGCGCTGTCGGGGCCGAGGACAGGCCAGCGGGAGAGGGGCAGGTCGCGCAGCTCGCTCATGGCCGGCTCCCCGCGGGTGACGCGGCCGGCCGGCTTGCGGAAGCTGGCTCGCTCGGGGGGGCTGGCTGGCTCACTCCGGTGGCGACCACGACCGCGGAGTCGTCGCCCCGGGTGGCGGCGTCACGCCAGATCAGCGCGGCCATGACGGCCGGGTCGTGGCCAGTCAGGCCGGGGTAGCGGGACAGGTCCCAGGACGGCTGGACGCCGTCGGTGTGGGCGGCGAACAGGCTGTCGGCGCGCCAGGGGGTGACCGTGGCCTGCGGCCGCAGCCGCTGGCCGAGCCCCAGCGTGCCCATGCTGGAGACCAGGCCGTGGGTACGGCCGTCCGGGCCCAGGCGGGCGCCGATGTTGCCCACTCCCCCGAACGCGAGCTGGTCCCGGCCCAGCCGGGCGACGGCCGCGACCGCGCCCCGGCCGCCGAGCAGCCGGCGATCCAGCCGCCCGAGCAAGGTCACCGGGTCGTCGGCACCGGGCTGACCGGCCTGGGCGGCGCTGGCCACTTCATGCAGGCCGTTGGCGGCTGCCTCGGCGGCTTCGGGGCCGTGTCCGAGACCGTCCATGATCACGACCGTGATCGTACCGGCGTCCCAGGTCACGCCCCAGGCATCGCCGCTCTCCTGCTCACCGGGCCGCGCGGACAGGATGCCGCCGATGCGGATAAGGCTGGTGGTGCCGGTGTGGCTGGCGGGACTGGTGGGGCCGGAGAGGGTGCCGGGGCCGGGGTGGGCGCCGCGGCCGGGGTGGGCGCCGGGGCCGAGGTGGGCGCCGGGGCCTACGCGGGCGATTACGGCGGTACCGGCCGCCGAGGTGCCGGCGTTGGTGCGGGCCAGGCCGGTGGTGGCCGTGGGCCGGGTCGGGCCGGAAGAGGTCCACAGGTCGAAGACGGCGGCAGCGCGGCGGCAGGCGCCGAGGCCGCCACCTAGCGAACCGGCCGCCGGGTAGGTCGAGTAGCCGTCGGCCATGGCCGCCTCGACGTCGGGGATGCCAGGACCGTGGTCGACCGCGGCGAGCTGGACCCAGGCGGCCGGGCCGGGCTCGGTGGCGGTGGCCACCAGCCGGCCGTCGCGGGCGTGCCGGGCCAGGTTGGTGGCCAGCTCGGTGGCGATCAGCGCGCAGCCGGCCCGGTCGGCCGGGACCAGCCCGGCCCGCCACGCTGCTCCCTCTGCCATCGCCACGGCGGCGTGCACGTGGCTGGCGTCTGCGACCGGCAGGTCCCAGCCCGCCGTGACCGCGAAGCCGGTGGTCATGACCGGACGGGCAGCCGGGGCCGGATCGGGGTCAGCCCGGCCACGGCCCACATGGCGATGGTGACGGTGGTGCCTTCGCCCGGGGCCGACTCGATCGTGAAGTCGTCCACCAGCCGCCGGGCCCCGCCCAGACCGAGACCGAGGCCGCGACCGGTGGTGTGCCCGTCGGTCAGCGCCTCGGCGATGTCCGCGATACCCGGGCCCCGGTCGGACACGACCAGCCGGACACCGCGGCGCGCTCCCTGCTGGACCGACTCGACACGCACCTGGCCCCCGCCACCGTGGACCACCGCGTTGCGGGCCAGCTCACTGACCGCGGTGACGAGCTTGGTCTGGTTGACCAGGCTGAAACCGGCCGCGGCGGCGGCCGTCCGGGTGGCCTCGCGTACGGCCATCAGATCGACGTCGCTGCGCACCGGCAGGGCAGCTGGGGCGATGCTCAATTCATGGCCCGCTCTCGGCGATCGCAGCGACGGGGGCAGCCGGGGCGACGTCCATCCCGAGCATGGCCATGGCCGCCTCCAGGGACCGGGCGGTGCGGGCGCCGTCGAGCCGAAGTCCCATCTCCACCAGGGTAATCGCCACCGCCGGTTTGATGCCGGCCACGATCGTGCTGGCCCCCAGCAGCGAGCAGTCGGCGGCGATCTCGGTCAGCACCCGGCCCAGGTAGGAGTCGACGATCGCCACCCCGGACACGTCGAGGACCACGCCGGTGGTCCCGCCGGACGAGACGGCGTGACCCACGTCGTCGCGCAGTGCCACCGCGACGGCGTCCGCCAGGTCGCCCTGAACGCTGACGATCAGGACGGGACCCAGCCGGAGGATGGGTATCCGGTCCACGTCAGCCGTCGGCTCCGAGCGACACTCCGGTCCGCGCCAGCCCGTACTTGAGTGCGTCGGACAGGGTGGCCCGGGTGGTGATCTCGCGCAGGTCGATGCCGAGGTGCACGATCGTCTGAGCGATCTGCGGCCGGATGCCGCTGATCACGCACTCGGCCCCCATCAGCTGGACGGCCATCGCGGTCTTCATCAGGTGCTGGGCCACCAGCGTGTCCACCATCGGCACGCCGGTGATGTCGAGGATGGCCACCACCGCCTGCTCGTCGACGATGCCGCTGAGCAGGCTCTCCATCACCACCTGGCTGCGCATGCTGTCCAGGGTCCCGATCAGCGGGACCGCGACGATGCCCTCCCACAGCCGGATGACCGGCGTGGAGATCTCCATCAGCTCCTGCCGCTGGCGGGCGACCACCTCGTCGCTCTCGCCGAGCAGGGCGACCACCGCCGCCACCCGCAGCGAGCCGATCAGCTCGGTCACCGCCAGCAGGGTGGCCGGTACGGTGGCATCCGGGTGACCGTCGAGCGGCTGCCCGTCGAGCGGTTGCCCATTGAGCGGCTGCCCGTCGAAGAGGGCGGTCAGCGGCTGCTGGAGCTGCCCGATCTCGTCGATCACCTGCTGGGCATCACCGCCGAACCGCAGCCGGTCGGAAGTGACGCGGGCCAGCACCTGGCGGACGGCGGCGAAGCCCGGCGCCTGGAAGTCATCGGCCCGGCCGGACTGGGCCAGCTCGACCAGCGCCTCCACCAGGCGGGTGGCGATCGCCACTGCTTCGTCCCGCTGGCCCCCGTAGGTGGTGGTGAACAGGGGCAGGTCGGCCCAGTCGTGCGCGATCTCCTCCCGGCGGGCCGCCAGCGTCTGCGCTGTCTCGGATACCGCTTGCACCGAACTCACGCTGATGTCCTCCGCTCCCTTGTCCCCCGACGGGGGACGTTTGCCGCGCGACAAATCTTAACGAGATGCCAGCCCTCGCGAGCGAACACGCGTGCGATTCGCCCGCTATTGTGACCGGCTCGTGGCCCCGCACCAGCGGCCTAAGCTGGTGCGTGACGACGATCAACTGGTGAGGATCCTGCACCCATGCCCGAATTCGGCTACTCGGACCTGCTGCCCCTCGGCGACGACGACACCCCTTACCGGCTGCTGAGCACGGAGGGCGTCCGCACCCGGCAGGCGCTCGGCACCACGTTCACAGAGGTCGAGCCGCGGGCTCTGACCCTGCTGACCAGCACCGCCATGCACGACATCGCGCACCAGCTGCGGCCGGGTCACCTGAGCCAGCTGCGTTCCATCCTTGACGACCCCGAGGCTAGCCCCAACGACCGCTACGTCGCGCGCGACCTGCTGAAGAACGCCTGCGTGGCCGCGGGCGGGGTGCTGCCGATGTGCCAGGACACCGGGACCGCGATCGTGATGGGCAAGCGCGGCCAGCAGGTACTCACCGCGGGTAACGACGAGGAGCACATCGCGCGCGGGGTGTACGACGCCTACACCACGCTGAACCTGCGCTACTCGCAGATGGCCCCGCTGACCATGTGGGACGAGAAGAACACCGGCAGCAACCTGCCCGCCCAGATCGAGCTGTACGCCACCGACGGGGCGGCCTACAAGTTCCTGTTCATGGCCAAGGGCGGCGGGTCGGCCAACAAGTCGTTCCTGTACCAGCAGACCAAGGCGGTGCTGAACCCCGACCGGATGCTGGAGTTCCTCGAGGAGAAGATCCGATCGCTGGGCACGGCCGCCTGCCCGCCGTACCACCTGGCCATCGTGGTCGGCGGCACCAGCGCCGAGTTCGCGCTGAAGACGGCCAAGTACGCGTCCGCGCGCTACCTGGACACCCTGCCCAAGGAGGGCTCGGCGCTGGGGCACGGCTTCCGCGACCTCGAGCTCGAGCAGCAGGTGCTGGAGCTGACCCGCCGGATCGGCATCGGCGCCCAGTTCGGCGGCAAGTACTTCTGCCACGACGCAAGGGTCATCCGGCTGCCGCGGCACGGCGCGTCGCTGCCCATCGCGATCGCGGTGTCCTGCTCGGCCGACCGGCAGGCGCTGGGCAAGATCACCCCGGAGGGGGTGTTCCTGGAGCAGCTGGAGACCGACCCGGCCCAGTACCTGCCCGAGCCGACCGAGGCCGACACGTCCGCCGAGGTGGTGCGGATCGACCTGAACCGGCCGATGGACGAGATCCGGGCCGAGCTGTCCCGGTACCCAATCCGGACCCGGCTGTCGCTGTCGGGGCCGCTGGTGGTGGCCCGCGACATCGCGCACGCCAAGATCGCCGAGCGGCTCGACGCGGGCGAGCCGATGCCCGACTACCTGCGCGACCACGCGGTGTACTACGCCGGCCCGGCCAAGACTCCGGACGGGTACGCGTCGGGGTCGTTCGGGCCGACCACGGCAGGCCGGATGGACTCCTACGTGGACAAGTTCCAGGCCGCGGGCGGGTCGTTCGTGATGCTGGCCAAGGGCAACCGGTCGGCCGCGGTGACCGAAGCCTGCCACCGGCACGGCGGCTTCTACCTCGGCTCGATCGGCGGGGCGGCGGCCCGGCTGGCTCAGGACTGCATCACCCACGTCGAGGTGCTGGAGTACCCCGAGCTCGGCATGGAGGCAGTGTGGAAGATCGAAGTGCGGGACTTCCCGGCCTTCGTCATCGTCGACGACAAGGGCAACGACTTCTTCGCCGACCCGGCCGGCCCGCCGCTGACCATCGGCCGGCGGCCGGAGTAAACAGCCCGCCGCCGCAACCGTTTGCAGGTGGCCAGCGGGCCGGGTAACGAGCACCCCGCCCGTCACCCAATTCCCATCTAACTCTCACCGGTAACCAAGGGATCTGTACGCCGATCCCGTGTATGGTCCCGCTATGCACGCTATGGCGGGCACGGGGCGCGTCATAGCGGGGCGCTACCGTCTGAAGGAGCCCATCGGACGAGGTGCGATGGGCACGGTGTGGCGCGGCTGGGACGAGATCCTGGACCGTGAGGTCGCGGTCAAAGAGCTCCGTATCAGCGAAAACCTGCCGGAAGAAGAGCGGGCCAAGGCGTACCAGCGGACCCACCGCGAGGCGCGGACCGCCGCCCGGCTCAGCCACCCCGGCCTGGTCACCGTGTTCGACGTGGCCGAGGAAGACGGCCGTCCGTGGATCGTCATGGAGCTGGTGCACGCCCGCTCGCTGGACCAGATCATCGCCAAGGACGGGCCGCTGGCACCACCCCGGGCGGCCGAGGCCGGCCGCCAGCTGCTGTCGGCGCTGGCCACCGCCCACGCGGCCGGGGTGCTGCACCGGGACGTCAAGCCGAGCAACGTGCTGCTGAGCGACGCCGGCCGGGCCGTGCTGACCGACTTCGGGATCGCCACCTTTCAGGGTGACCCGCGGCTGACCCAGACCGGGATGGTGATGGGCTCGCCCGGGTTCACCGCGCCGGAACGGATCCAGGGCAACCCGGCCACACCCGCCTCCGACCTGTGGTCGCTGGGCGCGACGCTGTACGCGGCGGTCGAGGGGCACGGACCGTTCGACCAGGTCGGCGGCGCGATCACCACCATGTCGGCCATCATCAACACCGACCCGCCGACCGCCCCGATCGCGGCTGGCCTGGGCGCGGTGATCGACGGCCTGTTGCGGCGGAATCCGGCCGAGCGCCCGGACGCCGCCACCGCGGCCCGGATGCTCGGCGCGATCGGCCCGCTGCCGGACGGGTCCGTGCACGCCGGTTACACCCCGACCGCCTCCTCCTACGCGCCGGTGCTGCCACGGCGGGCCGAGTCCGGGGCCGGGTCGCCGGGCGCCGGGGCACCTGGTGTGGATGGAGCGCCGGAGGCGGCCGCGACCTCGGCCGACGTGGTGAACGGTGCTGCTGTGGCTGCCGGGGCTCTCGAGGCTGCTGGGGCTGCCGGTGGTGGCGGGGCTCCTGGGGCCGGTGGAGCTTTCGGGCCCGGTGGAGTTCCCGGGGCCGGTGTGGTCGTGGAGGCCGCTAGGGGTGTGGAGGCTGGAGGTTCGGCTTCGGCTGCGGCGGGCGGCGCTGGAGGTGCGGCTGCGGCGAGCGGCGCTGGAGGTGCAGCCGCCGCGGGACCTGCGGAGGGAGCTGCCGCTGCGGGGCCTGCGGAGGGTATAGCCGCCGCGGGACTTGCCGGAAGTGCGAGCCCGGGCGCGGGGAACGCCGGAGCGGCGACCGCGTTGTCCGGGGCGTCGGTGGACGTGCCGGCGCGGGAAGAGCACGACGGGACGGCCGGGGCCGGCGCCGGGCCGGCGCGGGAAGAGCACAACGGGACGGCCGGGGCCGGCGCGTTGACGGCGGCGCCCAGCTCGCTGGTGGCACCGGCGCCACGGCCGGAGTCCGCGCCCACTGGCTGGGCCAGCCCGCCGCCACCCAGCGCCACCGCCTGGCCGAGTGTGTCCGGTAACGGTGGGCCGGGACCGACGGCGGCGGTGCCGCCGCAGTCTGGCACGCTGGTGGCCGGGATGGCCGGGCCGGCCGGACCGGGGAGCCTGAGCGGCCCGGCCGGGCCGGGCCGGCGCGGGAACGGACGGCGAAACGTCCTCATCGCCGTCGGGGTGCTGGTCCTGCTGATCGCGGCCGCGGCCGGAGTGCTCCTGCTGCGCTCGCACGGGACGAACAAGCCGGCCGGCAAGACCAGCCTCACCGCGCCGGGCACGATCACCCAGGCGCGGACGCCGGTCGCCGCCGCGGCCGGGGCGGCCAGCACCGGGCCGTTGCCATCGGGCTGGCGCTGGTACACCGTGCCGGCCGCGGCGGCGGGCACCAACGCCGGTTTCAAGCTGGCGATCCCGAGCGGCTGGCAGGTCTACGCCAAGGGGAACGGCTACTACTTCGAGGCGCCCGGCGGCAACACGTTCCTGCAGATCGACCTGACCCCGCACACCAAGTACTCGATGGTGGCCGAGGCCCGTTACCTGGCCGGGCTGACCCAGAAGGAAGGCAAGTTCCCCGGCTACGCGAACCAGACCATCCGGGCCGCCAACATCCGCGGCTACGCCGGAGCGGCCTGGGGCTTCACCTGGCAGGACCCGACGCTGGGCCGGATCCGGGCGCTGGACCTCATGTACATCGCCCGGACCCTGGCCGGTCAGCAGTCGTTCGCGCTCTACATGTCCTCGCCGGACACCGCCTTCGACGGCAGCCTGGCCACGTTCACCGAGGAGATGCGCACGTTCCAGCCGGTGCGGTAACCGGCGGCTCAGTACCAGCCGTCGGCCTGCTCGTGACGCCAGGCGGCGCAGGGCGACCCGTAGGTGCCCTTGATGTAGCCCAGGCCCCACTTGATCTGGGTCGAGGCGTTCGTCTTCCAGTCCGGGCCCGCGCTGGCCATCTTGGAGCCGGGCGCCGCCTGCGGAATGCCGTAGGCCCCGCTCGACGGGTTGCCGGCGGACACGCTCCAGCCGCTCTCGTGCTCCCACAGCGGCTCCAGGCAGGAGAACTGGCTGGACGACCAGCCGAACGACTTCAGCATGGCCTGCGCGATGGACCGCGGGGAGCCGGACGCGGCCGGCACCGGGCTGGCCTTGGGAGTGGCCTGCGGCGTGGCTGACGGGGTCGCGGCGGCCTTCGGGGCTGCCTGCTGAGTCTGCCGGTAGCGGGCGACGGCCAGGTTGGCCTGCCGGAGCGATGGCCCGTGCTCAGCCGCCGCGGCCGAGACCGCGGTGGCGACGCTGAGCGCGCCGGCCGCCGCGACGATCGCGAGCTTGTTTCGTTTCCGGGTGATGATCCGCCGGTCCCGCGACAAGGTGACCCTTCGCTCGATCGCGCGCGGCCGTGACCGGCACGGTGCGCGACGTGTCGCCCTGGACGGCCCGGCCACCAGGAGGTGGCGGGCCGTAGCTCGGGAGTGTGGCGCGGGTCAGGGCGCCGAGCCGAGATAACGGCTCACCCTCCGAGCGGAGCGCTGACGAGCACCCACCATGCCGGATAGGGGCGGCCGGGATCGATGGAATGCGCTGTGATATGGATCACATCTGTCAGATATCAGTGGCGTTATCGCCCATCACCATGGGTCTGACCTGCGAAAACATGACTCTAGAGATACTCGCGCCTATAACGAACGAATCACGAAAGTGTGACCTATGCCGCGCCGAACCCTTTTATTTTCGGAAAATGTGCTCAATTAACAATCTAGCCGATATCCATTATGACCGATTTCTGAACGCAAAGTAGCACATCAACCCCGCAGAGTAATCTTACGAAAAGGTGACGTGCCGGCTGAAAACCGGGCACTGAGGACCCGGACGGTATATCGGCTTCGGGAGCGAGTACCGGACTGGCCGGTGCCGCCGAGCCAGCGCCGCACGACCGGTTACCGCGGAGGATCAGTAGTAATTGTTCGCGAGTTCGAAATTCCAGGCTGCACAGGGCGAGCCGTACACGTCTTTTATGTAGCCGAGGCCCCACTTGATCTGGGTAGCCGGATTGGTCAGGTAGTCCGGTCCGGCGCTGGCCATCTTGGACGCGGGCAGCGACTGCGGAATGCCATACGCGCCGCTGGGATTCTCGGCGTCGTAAGACCAGCCGCTTTCCCGGTTCCACAGATCCTGCAGGCAACCGAATTGCGAAGTCGAAAAGCCGAAACTGCTCAGCATGTTGTAGGCGATCGACTGGGCGGTGCCCGGGTTCGGGGCGGCCGCCGTCGGCTCCGCGGCGGTGCCGGTGGACGAGCTGGACGACGAGCCGCCCGACGACTGGTTGACCGAAGCCACAGCTGAGGAGGGGGTTGCGACCTTCGCCTTGGCCACCACGGTGAGCGTCCGGGAGGCGTTGCTCATGACGATCATCTGCTGGTGCTCCTGCTGGAGCAGCGCGACCGCCTTGGTGTTGGTAATGGACTCAAGGCCCGCCGCGGCGCCCGATGCGCCAGAAGAAGAAGGACCCATTAGCCAGGCCGCAGCAGAAACGCCACCGACCGCAGTTAGCGCCACGACAGCGGCCGGAACAATGACTCCGTTGCGGCGCATAAAGCGATTAGTTCGCCGCGCGCTACGGGCACCTGTCCGGTGTCGTGACAAGGCAATCCTTTCATCAGCCAAGCGCACCGGACGGGGCGTCCGGGCGCATAGACCGCTGCGGTTGCACATGGCAGCGAATCTCTGGTTAAACCCCTCACCGACCGTAATCGTCGCTAAATGCGACTGAGATGCTCGCATTGGAACTGGCGGCTTTACGAAGGGCACTCACCGTCGGCGACCTAGACTGCCAGAAAAGGGGGTGGGGTGCGCAACCGATTCGGCGAGGTTGCCCACGACAGGTTTCACCCAACCGTTGTGACGTTGGTCACAATTAACTGACGGTACCTTTGTCACCACTTATCGCGATTTTCCACTCGTAACAGGAGCGCCATCGATGGACCAGACCGGTGCGGCCGGAGACCAGCTGCCGCTGCGGGGCATCGTGGTGGTGGCCCTGGAGCAGGCGGTAGCGGCTCCGTTCGCCACCCGGCAGCTGGCGGACCTGGGCGCGCGCGTCATCAAGGTGGAGCGGCGCGGGACCGGGGACTTCGCCCGCGGCTACGACCGGGCGGTGCACGGCCAGGCCAGCGCGTTCGTCTGGCTCAACCGCGGCAAGGAGAGCCTCGAGCTGGACGTCAAGGACGCCGGCGACCTGGCCGTGCTGACCGCCCTGCTGGACCGGGCCGACGTGTTCGTGCAGAACCTGGCGCCGGGGGCGGCCGAGCGGCTGGGGCTGGGGGCCGGGGTGCTGCGGGAGCGCCACCCCCGGCTGATCACCTGCTCGGTGTCCGGCTACGGGGACACCGGCCCGTACCGCAGCAAAAAGGCCTACGACCTGCTGGTCCAGTGCGAGGCCGGGCTGGTGTCGGTGACCGGCGGCCCGGACGTCCCGGCCCGGGTGGGCGTCTCGGTGGCCGACATCGCGGCCGGCATGTACGCCTACAGCGGGATCTTGACCGCGCTGTACGAGCGGGAGCGGACCGGGCGCGGCACCAGCCTGACCGTGTCCATGCTGGAGGCGCTCGGGGAGTGGATGGGCCAGCCGGTCAACTTCGCCGTCTACAGCGGGCAGCCGGTGCCGCGGACCGGCGCCCAGCATCCGTCCATCTCGCCGTACGGGCCGTACACGGCGGCCGACGGGGCGCAGGTGTTCATCGGCATCCAGAACGACCGCGAGTGGGCCGCGTTCTGCCAGCGGATCCTGGACCGCCCGGAGCTGATCGCCGACGAGCGGTTCGCGACCAACCCGGACCGGGTGGCGCACGACGCCGAGCTGACCGGGATCATCGAGTCCGCGCTGGCCGGGATGGCCCCGGACCGGCTGACCGGCCTGCTGGGCGAGGCGGGCATCGCCAGCGGCCGGCTGCGCACGCTCCAGGAGTTCGCCGAGCACCCGCAGCTGGCCGCCCGCGACCGGTGGCGGCCGGTGGACACCCCCGGCGGCCCGATCCAGGCCCTGCTGCCGCCGGTGACGGTGGCCGGCCGGGAGCCGTTGATGGGCCCGGTGCCAGCTGTGGGCCAGCACAACGAGCCGATCCGGGCCGAGCTGGGGCTGGCGCCGGAGTCCGGCTGAGGCGTCGCCGGTCCTTACCCGCGCGATGCCGCATCTGGGCCGGCCAGAACCGGCGCGATGCCGCATCTGGGCCGGTTGGCCAGGGCGCACGCCAAAGAAAATGGGCACTCGCTGGGCGGCTGCCCCTTTCATCCTTCCACCAAACTGCATACAGTTTGAGAGAAGGAATCAGGCGGAGGCGGCTGGACGGCACGCGAGCTTGGCGGCGCGGGCGGGCGGCTGGCCGGAGGAGGACGTATGGGCAAGGCCACGGCGGCCATCGTCGGGCCGGGGAACATCGGCACCGACCTGCTGGTCAAGTTGCAGCGCAGTGAGCATGTCGAGCCCCGGTACATGGTCGGAGTGGACCCGGATTCTGACGGGTTGCGGCGGGCCCGCGAGCTGGGGCTGGAGGCCTCGGCCGAGGGCGTGGACTGGCTGCTGGCTCAGGGCGTTCGGCCGGACCTGGTGTTCGAGGCCACCTCGGCGCGAGCGCACCAGGCCAACGCGCCACGCTACGCCGAGGCCGGCATCCAGGCCGTCGACCTGACCCCGGCGGCGGTCGGGCCGCTGGTCTGCCCGGCCGTCAACGCCGGCGAGCACCGGGCGGCGGCCAACCTCAACATGATCACCTGTGGCGGCCAGGCCACGATCCCGCTGGTGCACGCGGTGTCCCGGGTGACCCCGGTGCCGTACGCGGAGATCGTGGCCTCGATCGCGTCGCGGTCGGCGGGGCCGGGCACGCGGGCCAACATCGACGAGTTCACCGTGACCACGGCCCGGGCCATCGAGCGGGTCGGCGGCGCCGGCCGGGGCAAGGCGATCATCATCCTCAACCCGGTCGACCCGCCGATGATCATGCGGGACACCGTGTTCTGCGCGATCTCCCCGGAGGCCGACACCGACACCATCACCGAATCGGTGCTGGCGATGACGGCCGAGGTGGCCCGCTACGTGCCCGGGTACACGCTGCGGGCCGAGCCGCAGTTCGACCCGCCGAACGAGATGTGGCCGGGCTGGGCCCGGGTGGCGCTGTTCCTGGAGGTCCGCGGCAACGGCGACTACCTGCCGCCGTGGGCCGGCAACCTGGACATCATGACCGCGGCCGCCGTCCGGGTCGGCGACCTGCTGGCTTCGGCGCACGCGGAGGTGAGGGCATGACCGCGAGCGAGCAAGAGAACGCTGTTCGGATCACCGACTCGACGCTGCGGGACGGGTCACACGCGATGCGGCACCAGTTCACCGAGGGACAGGTGCGGTCGGTGGTGTCCGCCCTGGACGGCGCCGGGGTGGAGGTCATCGAGGTCTCGCACGGCGACGGGCTGGGCGGTTCGTCGTTCAACTACGGGTTCTCCGGTACCGACGAGATCGAGCTGATCCGGGCGGCGGTGGACGAGGCGGCGGCGGCCCGGATCGCGGTACTGCTGCTGCCCGGGGTGGGCACCGTGGAAGATCTGAAAGACGCCCACGCGGCCGGCGCGTCGGTGGCCCGCATCGCCACCCACTGCACCGAGGCGGACGTGTCCGGGCAGCACTTCGGGGCCGCCCGCGAGCTGGGCATGGAGACGGTCGGCTTCCTGATGCTGGCGCACCGGCTGGAGCCGGAAGCGCTGGCCCGGCAGGCCCGGATCATGGTGGACGCCGGCGCAGAGTGCGTGTACGTGGTCGACTCGGCCGGGGCCCTGGTCCTGGCGGACGCCCAGGCCCGGATCCAGGCGCTGCTGACCGAGGTCGGCGACCAGGCCCAGGTCGGCTTCCACGGCCATCAGAACCTCTCGCTGGGGGTGGCCAACTCGGTGCTGGCCGTCCAGGCGGGCGCGCGCCAGATCGACGGGGCGCTGTGCGCGCTGGGCGCGGGAGCCGGCAACGCGCCGACCGAGGTGCTGGCGGCGACCTTCGACCGGCTCGGCCTGCGCACCGGGGTCGACGTGCCCGGGGTGCTGGCGGCGGCCGAGGACGTGGTGGCGCCGTTCATCCCCCGGCTGCCGTGGATGGACCGGTCCTCGATCGTGCAGGGCTACGCCGGGGTGTACTCCTCGTTCCTGCTGCACGCCCAGCGGGCGGCCGAGCGGTACGGCGTGCCCGCGCACGCGATCCTGGAGAAGGTGGGCGAGGCCGGCTACGTCGGCGGGCAGGAAGACATGATCATCGACGTGGCGCTGGCGCTGCGCGAGGAGCGTGAGCTGGCGGGCTCCGCCTAGGGCTGGCGGCTCCGCCTAATATCGGGGCTATGAGCCGGTGGGAGCCCAATGCCCGCGGGCGGCTGGAGGCCGCCGCGGCCGAGCTCTTCGCCGAGCGCGGATTCGACCAGACCACGGTGGCCGACATCGCCGCCCGGGCTGGCCTGACCGAGCGGACGTTCTTCCGGCACTTCGCGGACAAGCGCGAGGTGCTGTTCTCGGGCCAGGAGCAGTTCCAGCAGGCAGTGGTGAGCGCGGTGGCGGCCGCGTCGGCCGGCGCCACGCCGCTGGAGGCGGTAGCGGCCGGGCTGGACGCCGCCGCCAACCTGCTGCAGGACCGGGCCGAGCTGGCTCCGCAGCGCCAGGTCATCATCGACGCCCACCCTGACCTGCAGGAGCGCGAGCTGATCAAGATGGCCCGGCTGGCCGCGGCGGTGGCCGCCGCCCTGCGCGAGCGCGGGGTGCCCGAGCCGGCCGCGACCCTGAGCGCCGACAGCGGCACCGCCGTGCTCCGGATCGCGTTCAGCCGCTGGCTGGAGGAGAACGTAGCGCGGCCGCTCCCCGAGGTCATGCGGGAGACGCTCGGGGAGCTGGCCGCGCTCTACGTGCCCGCGGGGGCTCCGGCCTCGATCAGCCGGCCACGACCGGGGTGATGTTGTAGTTGGCCCGGAACAGGTTCTCCGGGTCGTACTGGGCCTTGACCCGGCCGAGCTTCGCGTACTTCTCCGGGCCGCCGAGGGCCTCCACCACCCGGTCCAGCTCGTCCACGTTGAGCATGTTGTAGTAGACGCCCTGGCCGATCCAGGGACCCAGGTCGGCGACCGCCCGGCGGGTGCGGGCCATGTAGTCGGCGTCGCTGGCGGGGTCGTCCCAGCGCATCGCGAAGTTCAGCCAGAGCTGGTAGCCGCGGTTGGAGAACGCGGTCGCGTCTTCGGCCACATCGCCGATCGCGCCGCCCAGGCCGATCAGCTCGACCTCGCCCTCCATCGGCATGTCACGCCAGAAGTCGACCAGCGTCGCGATGGCCTCGTCGGACAGGTCGGCGACGTGCGCTTCCTTGGTGTAGTAGCGGTGGCCGTCCTCGAACTCGACGTCGATCAGCTTCTGCACCCCGGCCGCGAACGGCAGGATCGTGACCGCCGACACGGCGGGCTTGCCGATCGACCGCAGCCGGTCGATCAGCTCCACCCCTTCCAGGGCCTCGGCGTCGTCCAGCCACATCGCGACCAGCATCAGCAGCCGCTTGCCGACCAGCTCGGGCGGCACGAACGGCAGCGCGGGCATGTCGTGCTTGAGGGCCGCGTGGTAGCCGACGGACCGGGGCAGCGTCGGGTAGAGCGCCGCGTACTCGTGCAGGGCCTCGGCGGCGTCGTCCACCTCGTACAGCGAGACGCCGATGCGCATCATCGGGCCGAACTCGTAGGCCCTGAACGTGAACCGGGTGACGATGCCGAAGTTGCCGCCGCCGCCGCGCAGCGCCCACATGAGGTTCGGGTGGTCGGTCTCGGTGACCTCGATGACCTCGCCGCTGGCCAGCACCAGCTCCAGCGACACGAACTGGTCGCAGGTCAGCCCGTAGGGCCGGGAGAACCAGCCGATGCCGCCGCCCAGCGACAGCCCCGCCACCCCGGTCTCGGACATGATCCCGGCCGGCACGATCAGGCCGTGCTGTGAGGTCACCGCGTCCACGTCGCCCAGGCGGCAGCCGCCGCCCGCGTGCACCAGACCCGCCTCGGTGTCGACCGAGACGTCGCGCAGGCCGGACAGGTCGAGGGTCAGGCCGCCCTCGGACATGCCCTTGCCCGCCACGTTGTGGCCGCCGCAGCGCACCGAGGGAGCGAGGTCGTACTCCCGGGCCACGTTGACCGCGGCGACCACGTCGGCGGTGCTGGTACAGCGCAGGATCAGCCCGGGACGCCGGTCGACCATGGCGTTCCAGACCTGCCGGGCGCTTTCGTACTCGACGTGGTCGGGGCCGATGATGTCGCCCTTGAACTGGCCGTCCAGCTGCTGGGTGATCCGGGTCCGCAGTTCGTCGTCGATGATCGCCGGGGCGGTGGTGTCCGTCATGCCGACACCGCCTCGCCGGCCGCGATGCGGCGCATGGCGGCCAGCGTGGCCGCCACCGCCTTGAGGTAGTCGCCGGTCATCGAGTCGGCGTACTCCTGCTCGGCGGCCGAGCCGCCCTCGACACCCTCGACCACCAGGGCGAAGCTGAACCGCAGGCGCAGCGCTTCATCCGGGCCCTCGACCTCGTTGGCGATCGTGCCCAGCACCGGCCCGGCGATCCGGGTGAACGTGACCCGGTGCGGCTCCTCCATCGTGATCCGCTCGGTGAACCGCGCCCCGCGGAAGTCGATGTCCCGATGGAAGACGGTGTCGCTGATCCGGTCGGTGACCTCGCAGTAGGTCATGCTCGGCACGAACGGCAGCGCGTTGTTGGCCTTGAGCACCAGGCCGTCCCAGACGTTGGCCCGGCTGAGCACCGGCTCCCCCGGTTCGTTCACCGGCAGGTCGTGCGTAACGAAGATCATGATGTTCCTCCGGATGGATTGACCACGGTGTTTTCCAAAGTCCCCAGGCCGTCGATGCTGGTCCGGACCACGTCGCCCGGGCGCAGGTAGAGGCCGCGGCCGGCCCCGACTCCGGCCGGTGTGCCGGTGGCGATCACGTCACCGGGCTCCAGGGTGGCGACCTCGCTGGCCGCCGCGATCAGCTCCGCCACCGAGCAGACCATGTCGGCGGTGGACTCGTCCTGCTGCAGGTCCCCGTTGACCCACAGCCGCAGGCGCAGGTCCTGCGGGTCCGGGACCTGGAAGGCGGGGGTGACGCCGGGGCCGAGTGGCAGCGAGGCGTCCAGCGACTTGGCCGCGAACCAGTCGTAGACGAACGGCGCGGCGCTGACGTCCGGACGCCGGTGCAGGCCCCGGGCGGTGATGTCGTTCGCCACGCAGTAACCGGCCACATGGTGCAGTGCATCTTCTGGGGCGATGTCACGGCCGCCGGTGCCGATGACCACGGCCAGCTCGGCCTCCCAGTCCAGCCGCGCCACTTCCGGGTCGCGGACCGCGATCGGGTCGGCCGGGCCGATGATCGTGGTGCTGGGCGCCTTGAGGAAGAAGAAAGGGTGCCAGCCCCGCTCGGGAATCTCCACGCCCATCTCCCGCATGTGCTTGCGGTAGTTGACGCCGGCGCAGAGCACCTTGCGGGGCCAGCGCAGCGGAGCCAGCAGCCGGTCGTACTCGACCGGCGGGGCGCCGGCCACCTCCAGGCCGCGCAGCACCGGCTCGGCCTGCTCCCAGTCGGCCAGCAGCTCCATCATCGTCGGCCAGCGTTTGAGCTCGGTCGGCCCGGCCAGTGAGCCGTCGGCACGCAGGACCGCCAGCCCGGCGGTGCCGTTGCGCTCGTAGGTGGACAGCTGCCAGGTCATTTGTTCTCTTCTCTTTGGCTGGGGCCGTCGCCGGGCTCGTCGCCGGGCTCGTTGCTGGGCGGGGAGGCTCCCGCGATCTGGTCGAAGACGCAGGCGATGTCCAGGTCACCCCAGCCGGACGCCAGCGCCCGGTCGAACACCGCCTTGGCCGACGCGAACACCGGGGTGTCCAGGCCGACCTCGTCGGCGCTGCCCGCGATCTGCTCGAGGATGGGGTGCAGGGTGCTGATCGGGCCGGGCGCCGGTGACCAGGCGCGGGCCCGCATGACCGGGCCGCGCTGCCGCCAGATGGCCGACGACCCGATCGAGTCGTCGAGGGTGCGCTGGACCAGCTCCAGGTCCAGGCCGCCCCGCCGGGCCAGTTCCATGGCCTCGGCGGCGGCCACCGTGTGCACGGCCAGGAGCAGGTTGGCGATGTACTTCATCCGCGCGCCGGTGCCGAACGCCCCGGTGTAGACCCAGCGGCCGGAGATCGCGTCCAGCACTGGCCGGACCCGTTCCACGCTGGCCTCCTCGCCGGAGGCGAAGGTGGTGGCCCGCCGGGCCGACACCAGGCCCGGGCCGCCGCTGATCGGGCAGTCCAGCAGGTCGCCGCCCTGGCGGGCGACCGCGTCCCGGACCTCCCGCTTACGGCCGACGTCGATCGTGCTCATTTCCAGGTGCACGGTGCCGGGGCGCAGCGTGGTCAGCGTGCCCTGCGGCCCGCCCACCACGTCGGCCACGGCGTCGGCGTCCGGCACGATCGACAGCAGCACGTCGGCGGCGGCCGCGACCTCGGCTGGGGAACTCGCCACCTTGCCGCCGGCCTCGGCCAGGGCGGGTGACCCGGACCGCCGGTAGCCGACCACCTCGAAGCCGCGCTCCATCAGGTTGCGGGCGATGGGCAGGCCCATCACCCCGAGGCCGATCATGCCGACTCGCTGCATCGCTGCCTCCTTGCAGCCGCTCTTCCTGCTAGCGCTTTTACTTAGCGCTTTACGGTCGGGCCGTTGGCACGTCGCTGTGCCTACTGCCAGTCGTAGGTGCCGGTGCCCAGGCTGATCCGGACACCGACGCTGCCTTCGTTGAGCCGCCACCGGTACAGCTCGAAGGTCCGCAGCCCGTGCCACACGAACGGGTCGCCGTCCGCGATCTTGCGGGCGGTCTCCTCGTCGGCCGCGCGGATGATCGTCACCCCCGAGCCGGGCCCGGTGCCGGGGCCGGACAGCAGCGGGCCGGACGCCAGCAGCACGCCCCGCTCCTCCAGGCCAAGCAGCCAGCCGACGTGTTCTTCCACACGCGCGGCGACCGCGTCCTGGTCGGTACCCGCGTTCGGGATCGAACGGATCAGCCAGTAGTCGCGGCCGAGCAGACGGGCCAGATCGACCCTGTCCTCCGGTTCCCGGCCGTTCGCCATACTCCAAACTGTATGCAGTTTTGAGGCGACGTCAACCCCTTGGAGGGGGCAAAGTGTATGCAGCTCTGTGCTCATAGGTGACAATGGATCTCGTGGCCCGCGTCGTTCAGATCCCTGACATCCGCAAGGTGGACCTGCCGGAAGCCCGGCAGGCCATCCCGCACCTGCACGCCTACCTGCGGGAGTGCATCCTCGACGGCACGCTGACCCCCGGCACCAAGCTGTCACAGGTGAGCCTGGCCCGGCAGCTCGGCGTCAGCCGGACGCCGTTGCGCGAGGTGCTGCGCATGCTGCAGGAGGAGGGCCTGGTCGAGATCGAGCCCAACCAGCGGACGCGGGTCGCGGGCCTCGACCCGCAGGAGCTGGACGACGTGTACGCCAGCCGTATCCTGCTGGAGACGCTGGCGCTGTCGATGACGATCGCCACGTTCGGGCCCGCTGCTCGCAAGGAGGCCAAGCGGTTGCTGACCGCGATGCGGCGGGCGGCCAAGAACGAGGACTTCGAGGCCTGGTTCGCCACCCACCGCGACTTCCACCGGCTGTTCACCGCGGGCGCGGGCGACTCGATGCGCCGCCAGCTGCAGACGCTGGCCGACCGCACCATCCGCTACATCCGCATCTACCAGGTCTCCGACCCGCACAGCTGGCAGACCGCCGGCGACGTCGAGCACGCCCACATCCTCGAAGCCCTGATCGACGGCGACGAGCCCGGCGCCCTGGTCGGCATGGCCCACCATCTGGCCCGCACCGCCCTCCGGGTCCTGGCCGACTGCTCCCCCGACTACGTCCCGGCCGCGGTGCCGCACGCGGTCGCGCTGATCGAAGAGGGCCGCTCCCCCGCCGTGCCGCTGACCAGCGTCAGCTGAGCGGCGGGTTCGGGTACGTTTTCCCGCACCTGCGGCGGCAAAACGTGCCCGCATCCGGAAGTGCACAGGCAGTAGTGCGGCTGAGGAGTCGGGTGTGACTCGGGAGTAGTGGGAGGTCCGAGGCCCGGAGCCAGAGGGCTCCGGGAGCCACCGGCAGCGTGCTGGACCGGCGATTGCGCAGCCGGCCCAGCACACCATAATGGCGAGATCCGCTGGCTACCTCATGTCACCCTGAATGGCCTGGGCAAAGGCGGCCTGCCCGGTGGGATTGGGGTGGAAGGTTTCCGGGGCCGCGCTCCCGTTGGTCTCAAGGTGGACGCCGTTGAACCATGGGTGATCCGAGCACACCCCGTGGCCCTGACCGCCAGCGTCGAAAAGCAACCGCGGGTCGATGTACCTCACGTTCACACCGGCCGCCTCGGCCTGCGCCACCTGGCCGATGATTTCCGCGTCGAGCTGATCGACGCCGTTGTTGATGAACTGCTGGTTGGCCTGGCTGATGAAGGCGTGAACGCCTATCCGGCTGATCCCGACGCTGAACCCGTAGAGGTCACACTGAGCCGGGCCGGGCTCATCATTGAACAAGTGAGGGTAGAGCAGGACGTAGATCGAAGCGTTTGGAGCGTCCTTCTGTATGAGCTCGTACAGATGAGCGAGCGACGGGACCGGGCCCGAGCACTGTGCGGGAGCATCCCCGGACGGGGTCGTGCAGGGATGGTCCTGGCCGAGGTTCGAGATCAGCTGGTCTTCGTACTCGCGCAGCGTCGGGCCGTTGGTGGAGCCGCTGCCGGGGACGGCCTTGTCGGCGCAATCACGCGAACCGTTCACGCCGAGAGCCGAAGCATTCACTCCGTAGACGCAGTCGTTGGCGACAGTTTCAAAATCAACGTCGTTGCCGCCCACGCTGATGGTGACCTTGCTGGTCGAGCCGTTGAGCTTGCTGAGCTGAGAGCCTTCACTGAAGCTGGATGACGTCTGCCCGTAGACGACGTTCTGGACGGTTGATCCGCTGCAGGCGACGAAGTCGTCGGCGCCCAGGCTCCACCCGCCGGAGCCCTGCGCCAGCAGATGGGGGTAAGCCACCGGAGACCGGTGGCACCGGTCCGCGGAAACATCGGTGCCCGGGTCGTACTTCGGATTGCCTTCGCCCGAGGAGAAAGAGTCGCCCAGAGCTACGTAGTCCGACGGTGCGGCGGGCGCGCTGGCCGTCGCTGGTGACGATGGTGACGGGGCAGCAGGCGTGGGCACCAAAAGGGCCGCGTCGAGAGCCTTCTTCGTTTCCGGGCCGACGATGCCGTCCTGCGGAAGCCCATCTGCCCGCTGGAAGGCGACGACCGCCTGGTACGTCTGCGAGCCGACCGCGCCAAAGACACCATCCACGGCCAGGTGATTGCCCTGAATCGTGTTGAGGTCGGTCTGCAGCTGAGCCACACATCCACCCTGCGGATAGCCGGTGTGCAGGGTTGGGCAGTTGTCGAGCACAACGGCTGGGAATGCCTCGGTCCGAGCAGCGAGGGCCGTGTTGGCGCTTGCCCGGTTCGTGGCCGTCCTGCCGGTAGCCAGGCCGGTACCGACACCAACGGCGGCCGATGCCAGGCTGCCCGCAGCAACAGCGGACAGGATGCGGGTTCTTCGTCGCATCGTCGATTCCTCTCCCAAGCGAATGACGCCTGCTGTCATCGGAGGCGCCCTAACGCTTCACCTACTGGGCTGGGAGGGGAATCGGTTCACGGCCGGGCGAAGTTTCCGGGCGATGCTGTCTGAGGTGAGAGGGGCGAGCCTGCTCAGGGCGCCAGGAACGGCTCCACCGCGGTCAGAAAGTCGGCCGTTTTCTCGATCATGGTCCAGTGGCCGCAGCTGGCCAGGATGTGCAGCCGCGCGTCGGTGAGCAGGTCGATCAGCTGGGCCGACGAGACCCGCCAGGGGACGACCTGGTCGTCACGCCCGTGGACGAGGAGGACCGGCTGGGTGAGAGAAGCCAGCTCGGCGCCGGACAGGGCCAGGTCGTCGACCCAGCGTTGGCGCGGCTCGGGGAACATGGCGGCCCAGGAGTCGCGGACCGGCGGGTTGAGGCTGGCTTGGTAGCGCAGCTCGACCAGCTCGTCGGTGATCAGGTTGCGGTTGTGCGCGAACAGGCCGATGACGTGGCGCATCTGCTCGGTGCCGGGGGTGTAGCCCCAGATCTCGTTGAGGCCGTAGGGCAGCGCCATCGCCACACCCATCGAGCCCATCGTCACGATGCGGCGGACCGCCTGCGGCCGGGCGGCGGCGATCGACAGCGCGATCGCGCCCCCCATCGAGTTGCCGATGATGTCCACCGTGTCAAGCCCGAGCGTGTCCAGCAGGGCCAGCGCGTGGTCGGTCCACGCCTTACGGCCGTAGGTGCGCGGCTCGCCGGTGGCCGTGCCGCCGAAACCCAGCTGGTCGGGGGCGATGACGCGGCGGCCCGCGCTGAGCGCGGGGATGACTGGCCGCCAGTTGGCCAGCGCGGTCACGCCCGGGCCGGATCCGTGCAGCATCAGCACCGGCGGCGCGGCCGGGCCGGGTCCGGCCGGTTCGCCGGTGTCGATCACGGCCGTGCGGACGCCGGCCACGTCCACGACGGTCGTGCTTATTTCTTTGGGGGCCAATTCGTTGACAGTCGTGGTCATCGGGTGAGGCCTCCCACGGCTTCGGGTTGCAGTTGGCGCTGGGACGAGACCCGCTTGGTCGGGCCCAGCCACATGTCGATCGAGCCGGGCTCGTCCGGATCGAAGGTCCGCGGCACCCAGGCGGCGTCGTCCTCGATGCGGCGCACCCCGAACGAGTACTCGTAGGTGAACCCCTCGGGCCCGAGGAAGTACAGGAAGATCGCGGTGGACTGCGGGTGACGCCCGGGGCCCATCTCGATCTGGACGTCGTGGTCGACCAGGAAGTGCCAGTTCCTGAACACGTCGTCAATGGTGTCGACCTGGAAGTTCATGTGGCACAGGCCGGGCCGGTCGCCCTGGAAGACGGCCAGCTTGTGGTGCACCGGGTCGATCCGGAGCAGGCACGCCCGGTCCCTGATCCAGTCCGACACCTTCGCGTTGAACCGGGTGCTCCAGTACCGGTGGGCGTCGTACACGTCCGGGGCGTCCAGGCACAGGTGGCCGAACTCGGAGATGCCCGCGTTGCGGCTGAACGCGACCGGGCGGGCCACGCTCTCCTGGTCGGTGACCAGCTCGAGCCGGTTGCCGAACGGGTCGTCGAACGCGATGTACTCGCGGACCCGGCGGGACCGGGCCTGCCCCGCGGTGCCCCGGTAGACGCTGGTCCCGCTGCGTTCGAGCTCGGTCTCGGCGGCGGCCAGCGCGTCCGGCCCGGCCACCGTGAACCCGGACGCGATCACCCCGGACCGCCCCTCGACCAGGGCCAGGCAGTGGTGCCGGTGGTCGGCGCGCAGGTGGGCCACGCCGGCCTGGGACGGCTGGGCCAGCTCGAGGCCGACGATTCCGGTGGCGAACCGGGTGGCGGCGTCGAGGTCCGCCACCCCCGAGCGGACGTAGGCGATGTCGGTCAGTGTGATCATCGGGCGGACCTGCTCATGCGAAGACGGGGGCGAGGTCGATGTAGATCTGCCAGTCGCGGACCAGGTCGCCGTCGAACTCGAGGATGTCGGCGTTGGGGACGGTCACGTGCTTGCCGTCCTTGCGCACGTACTCGACGTCGATCTTGGCCACCATGGTGTCGCCGGACTCGAGGACCTTGATCAGGTGATGGGTGAGGCCGTCGATGGTGGACCAGAAGCCGACCACCGCCTCGCGGACGGCGTCCTTGCCGTGGATCGGCTCGGCGTTGCCGAACCGGAACGTGACGTCGGGGGTCAGGTGCTGGACGAACCGTTCCACGTCGAACGAGTCGATGTCGGCGAAAAGAGTGGTGGCGTCGCGGTTCATAGCTCTCCTCCGTTGGAGATGGGGTTTCCCGGCGCGCGGTGTGCCCATAAACTGCATACAGTTTAAGGCGGAGGTGGCCGGGTGGGAAGACCCAGGGAAGAAGAGCCGGGGCTCAGCGACGAGGCGGCCCCCGGAGACCAGGCGGGGCCTGGAAACGAAGCTGGCCCCAAGGGCGAAGCGGAGCTCCGGGCCGAGGTGGCCGAGGCGGCCCGCGTGCTGGCCGCGCTGGGGCTGGTCACCGCGTTCGGGCACGTGTCGGCCCGGCTGGGCGAGGCAATGCTGATCACGCCGGGCGCCGACCTGACCGACGTCACCGATGACCGGCTGGTCACGGTGCCGTTCGAGACGAGCCAGGACAAGCTGCCGCCGGGAGCACCGGCCGAGGCCTGGGCACACCTGGCGCTGTACCAGCGCCGGGCGGGCGTGGACGCCATCGCCCGCGCCCAGCCGCCCAGCGCGTTCGCGGCGGCGGCGGCCGCGGGCGAGGACGGGGCCATCTGGCCGCTGTACGGGCAGGCCGCCTGGCTCGGCGAGCGGGTCCCGGTGCACGACGACGCCCGGCTGCTGCGGTCGCCCGAGCTGGCCGCGGCGGCGGCCGCCAGCCTGCCGGACGGGGAGGCGCTGCTGCTGCGGGGCAACGGCGCGCTCACCCTGGGCGCCACCCCCGGCCTGGCGGTGGCCCGGATGTGGCTGCTGGCCGCCTCCTGCCAGGCGTTCCTGGACGCAAGGGGCACCGGCACCGCGACCCGGCTGCGCCCGGCCGAAACCGCGTCGTTCCGGGCGGTGGCGGGTGAGTTGCTGCCGCGCCTGTGGCAGCATCTGCGCGGGCGCGCACGGCGGTACCCGCCCCAGTACGATGGCCCGCGGGGGCCGACCAAGGTCACGGAACGGGAGCCGTCATGACCGCGGAACCTGGCTGGGTACCACCAGGGATCGATACCGGCAAGGCCAACATCGCCCGGGTCTACGACTACTGGCTGGGCGGCAGCAACAACTTCCGCGCCGACCAGGATGCGGCCCGCGCGATGATCGCGATCGAGCCCAACATCAGGGCGATGGCCCGGGCCAACCGCGATTTCATGGGGAGAGCGGTACGTTTTCTGGCCGCCGAAGGCGGCATCCGGCAGTTCCTCGACATCGGTTCCGGCATCCCCACCGGGGGCAACACCCACGAGGTGGCCCAGGAGGCCGCCCCCGGCGCCCGGGTGATGTACGCCGACATCGACGAGGTCGCGGTCGCGCACAGCCGGCTGCTGCTGGAGAACAGCCCGGACACCGCGGTCATCCAGGCCGACGTGCGGGAGCCGGAGCGCATCCTGACCGCGCCGGAGACCCAGCGCCTGATCGACTTCGGCCAGCCGGTCGGCCTGCTGCTGGTGTCGGTGCTGCACTTCCTGGACGGCAACGACGATCCCTGGCGAGTCATGGCCCAGCTGCGGGACGCGCTCGCGCCTGGTAGCTTCCTGGTCCTCAGCCACGCCACCGGCGAAGCCAAGCCCGACGTCGCGGCCGCGGCCAACACCGTGTACATGAACAAGGTGGCGGCTCGCGGCGACCACCGGTCGCGGGCCGACATCCTGCGCTTGTTCGACGGGTTCACGCTGGTCGAGCCGGGGCTGGTCTACCTCAGCCAGTGGCGCCCGGACCAGCCCGCGGAGACCGGCGATGACGGCTCCCAGCTGTGGCTGCTGGGCGGCGTGGGCCGACTAGACCGATGAGCCGGCCCGCCCGATAAGGTGTGCTCGCCCGCATAGGACCGCAGAGGAGATAGCCGTGACCACGAGCAGCGATGAGATCGCGTCGGCCCTGTCCGCGCTGAGCGACTCACACGACCGGCTGGTCGCGGCGGCCAAGCCGCTGGCCGCCGACGACGTGGCCGGTCCGTCCTACTGCTCGGACTGGACGATCGCGCAGGTGCTGTCGCACCTGGGCTCGGGCGCGGAGATCTTCGGCCTGCTGGTCGAGGCGGGCCTGCACGGCCGGGAGGCACCCGGCCAGCAGCAGAACCAGGAAATCTGGGCCAACTGGGACGCCAAGAGCCCGCAGGACCAGGCCCGCGACGGGCTGGCCGAGGACGGCGAGCTGGTCGAGCAGCTGGCGGCGATCAAGCCCGAGCAGCGCCTGAGCTGGCGGCTGAACTTCTTCGGTGGCGAGCGCGGCCTGGCCGACCTGGTCAGGATGCGGCTCAGCGAGCACATCCTGCACACCTGGGACATCGAGGTGATCCGCAACCCGCAGGCGACGCTGGCCGGGGACGCGGCCGGGCTCGTGCTCGACTTCGTCACCCAGATGGGCGGCATGGTCGGCAAGCCCCAGGGTCAGGAGCTGCGGGTGCACGTGACCACCGAGCACCCGGAGCGGCATTTTCAGCTGACGGTCGGCACCGACGGCGTGTCGGTGGCCCCGGCCGGGCCGGAGGCGGCGGACGGTGAGGCGTCCCTGTGGCTGCCGGCCGAGGCGTTCGTGCGGCTCCTGGCCGGCCGCCTGGACGCACAGCACCCGGTCGACCTGGAGGCCCGGGGTGTGGACCTGAACGACCTGCGGGCGGCGTTCCCCGGCTTCTGAGCCGGGCGGCGAGCCCGGCCGTCAGCCGCGCAGGGTGCGGCTGGGCAGCATGCCGTAGGCGTCGCGGTAGTAGGGCGCGAAACGGCTGGGGCTGGAAAAACCCCACCGGTAGGCGATGACGGTCACCGATTCGCGCTCGGGCCCGGCCGCTTGCAGGTCGCGGTGGCCGCTGACGAGCCGGACCGGACAGGTGCGAGGCGGTCATCGTGGTGTTCGGGAAAACGGTCAGCGCGTTCGCCGCGATCAGGTCGATGAGGTGCGCCTGGACCAGCGGGCCGTCCAGCATCCCGCCGTTCGTGGTCAGCATCCGATGCACGAACCCGGTCAGCGTCCGCCACCGGCGGCCCATCGCCGGTGACACCGCCGCCAGCGTGTGGAACCGCAGGCCGGCCGGGTCGGTGCCGTCGTACGCGTGCGCGGCCTGCTCGACCGCTGCCAGCGGTATCCCGATCAGGGCCACGCTCAGGCCGGACCAGGTCGTTTCCGACCGGGCCACGGTCGGGCAGCGCAGCACCTCGCCCCGGCGGAACGGCGTCTGCTCACCGCCGGAGTCCCAGCAGGTCTCCCCGGCCAGCACGGTCGCGATGAGGAACTGACGGACCGGCCCGATCTCGGCCCGGATGGGCATGGGGTGCCGGAAGCGGCCGCCGTGCAGCCCGCCCACCGGCCGGGCCCGGAGCGTGAACTCGAAGTCGGCTCCGCCGCTGAAGTACCTGATCGGGCGGGTCATGGCGTAGAGCTCGCTCAGCATGTCACGGGCCTGATCGGGGTCGCCGGTGGTCATCTCCACGATGTCGGCAGGCATCGGTCACCTCCGCAGGCCCAGGAGACCGTTGAGTTTCTACAGCGCCACCGGCGGCCGGGCGACCGGGCGGGGACGGGGCCGGACCCGGGCCAGGACCAGCGTGGTGTCGTCCTCCGGCCGGGGGGCCAGCGAACCGACCAGCCGGTCGCAGCACTTCTCGAGCGGCCCGGTCCCGTTGGCGGGCCCGGTCGCCAGCTCGGCCCGCAGCTCCTCGATGCCCTGCTGGGAGGTCCGGGTGCGGGTGTCGACCAGCCCGTCGGTGTAGAGCGCCAGCGCTGCGCCGACGGGCAGCGGCAGCGAGATCTGCCCGTAGATCGCGGTACCGAGGCCGATCGGCAGGCCGGACGGCAGCTCCGGCGCGCTGGTGGTGCCGTCCGGATGGATGAACACGGGGGGCAGGTGGCCGGCCCCGGCGATCAGGCACGACTGGTGCTCCGGATCGATGACCGCGTAGACACAGGTCGCCAGCGTGACCAGGCCGAGGGCGGCGGTGGTGCGGTCCAGCCGCCGCAGCAGCTCGGCGGGCGGCAGGTCCAGCTCGGCCAGCGCGTGGGCCGCCGCCCGGAGCTGCATCATCGCCGCGGCCGCGCTCTGGTCGTGACCCATCGCGTCCCCGATGATCAGCCCGGTCCGGTCACCGGGCAGGGTGAGGACGTCGTACCAGTCACCGCCGACGGCCTGGCCCGGCGCGGCCCGGCAGTGCCCGGCCACCTCGACGTCACCCGCCTCGATCACGACGGTCGCGGCCGTGAACGGCGGCGGCTTCGGCATCCGGCAGGCGCGCAGGACACAGCCGGCCACCCGGGCGGCCAGCCCGGCGAACTGCCGGGCGTCGTCGGCGGCGAACGGCGGGTCGGCCGGGCCCCGGGCGAAGACCAGGAAGCCGGTCACCTGGGGCCCCGCCGCCATCGGCACGGCCAGGTATGACCGGTAGCCGGACATGACCTCGCGGGCCACCGGCCGGTAGCCCGCCTGCTGCAGAGCCTGCCCGTCCGGCCCGAAGATCACCGGCTGGCCTTCCCGCACGCAGATCGTGTACGGCGACCTCGCCGCGAACACGATCACCTCACCGGTGGGGAAGGCCGGGTCCGGCGCCGGGCGGCCCGCCCGGGCGAAGCCGGTCGCGATCCGGCGCGCGATCACCGGCCCGGCGCCGGCCAGCCCAGCGTTGACCAGCCCAGCGTTGACCAGCCCAGGGTCGGCCAGTACAGCCGGATCGTCGCCGGTCAGCACCTCTTCCAGGACGAACACGGCGGCCGCGGCCGCGAACCGCGGCACGGCGGTCTCCAGCACCAGAGCGGCGATATCGCTCAGGCTCAAGCTCGTGGCCAGCCACGGTACGGGCTGGCCGACTGGCAGCCCGGCGTCGGCGTCCGCGATCATCGGCGGTGTCCCGGTCCCGGCACGTTCGTTCACGCCTCCGACGCGTGAATAGGTCTTCGAAACGAATAAGGAAAGGGTAATGACGACGGCGCTGCCGGTCTACAGAAAGCCATCATTGGCCTTTTTATGTATACGGAAAATGTAGCCCGGCTGAGAGTCCCGGGTCAGCCGGCGGCTGCGATTACGATAACGGGGAACCGGGATAAGGATTCGCCCCGACGGAGGATGTGATGACGGTGGGACCGGGCTGGCTGCCCCCGGAAATCGACACTGGTAAAGCGAATATCGCCCGGCTCTACGACTACTGGCTGGGCGGGACCAGCAATTTCCTGGCCGACCAGGACGCGGCCCGGGCGCTGCTGGCGCTGGAGCCGAACGCGCGCGGGGCGGCCCGGGCCAACCGTGCCTTCCTCGGCCGCGCCGTCCGCTACCTGGCCGGCCAGGAGGGGATCCGCCAGTTCCTGGACATCGGCTCGGGCATCCCCACCGCGCGCAACGTGCACGAGGTCGCGCAGGAGACCGCGCCCGGCTCGCACGTGGTCTACGCCGACGTGGACGAGACCGTGGTCGCGCACAGCAAACTGCTGCTGAAAGGCCAGCCCACCACCGCCGTCATCCAGGCTGACCTGCGGCAACCGGAGAAGATCCTGGCCGACCCGGCGGTCCGGGCGCTGATCGACTTCAGCCAGCCGGTGGCACTGCTGCTGGTCGCGGTGCTGCACTTCGTGGCGGACGAGGACGACCCCTGGCGGATCGTGGCCACCCTGCGCGACGCGCTGCCGCCCGGCAGCTACCTGGTGCTGTGCCACGCCTGCCGCGACGCCCGGCCGGAGCTGGCCACCCCCGCCGAGAAGGCCTACGCGGGCCGGGTGGAGGGACGTGCCGCGATCCGCCCACAGGAGGAAATCCGGCGCTTCTTCGACGGATTCGAAATCCTCGATCCGGGGCTGGCCTACCTGCCCCTGTGGCGCCCCGATTCAGCCGATGAGATCCCCGCCGACCCGCGTAAATTCTGGGGCCTGGCAGGCGTCGGCCGGCTACCAGGCTGAAGCCCTTTTAATTCAGAATAGACGCGGCCAGCCGAACGCCACCGGTGGCTATACAGTGCAGCGCTTCGATTTCCGCTGGGCCGCTATGTGCTCAAAGGCGCCAACGAGCACGCCATAGCCGGCTCAAAGGCGCCAACGAGCCGGCGCCAGGAGGCGCGGGAAGCCGATACGGCGGTCGGGACGGTCCGGCCGGGAAGCTGGCGGGCTGGCTAGGAGTGCTGCTGCCAGATCTTGACGGAGCTGATCTGCATGGTGCCGTTGCAGCCGGGGCCGTTGGTGGAGTTGGCCACGTTGGCGATGAAGTACATGGCCTGCTGGGGGACGTACTGGGTGGTGCTCAGGACTTCCTGGCCGTCGAGGTACCAGATGATCTTGCCCAGCTGCCACATGACCGAGAACGTGTGCCAGCCGGTCGAGTCGGCCAGGTTGACGTGGTCGTTCTCGATGATCGGGCCGGCCGCGGAGTGCAGGTAGGCACCGTAGTAGTTGTAGGTGGTCCAGTGCTCCATGATGTCGATCTCGGGCGGCCAATCGCCGTTCGACGGGTTCAGCCACAGCGCGGGCCACAGTCCCGTGCTGATCGGGAGCTTGGCCTCGACCTGCACGTAACCGTACTGGAAGTTGAAGCTCTGGCCGGTGGTGACCATGCCGGACCGGCAGGGGTAGGTGTTGCCGTCACTGCCCTGGGTCGACTCCGAGGCGGCGGTGAGGTTCAGCGTCCCCCCACCGACCGAGACCTGGCTGGGCTGGTACCACTCGAACTCGTTGCTGTTGCCGGTGTTCGTGCAGCCGCTCTGGTCGTCGTCCGGGTAACACGTGTCCCACTGCGAGGTGTTCAGGGACGAGCCGCCGAACTCGCCGTCGAACGCGAGGTGCCAGCCGCTGCCGGTGAGCTCGGCCGGGAGGTCCGAGGAGACCGCGGAGTGCGTGGGCGCCGGCTTGGGCTTGGGCTTCGGGGTTTCCTTGATGGAGGCGAGACCCTCAGCACCGACCGGCAGCGGATTGATCGCCGCCATGTGAGTGGGCCCCGCCGAGTGCGTCGTCTGCGCGTGGGTCTTCTTCACGGGCTTCTGGGTGGCCGCGGGACTGGCCAGCCGCCAGCCGGCGAGGGCGCCTACCGCCAGGATCACGACCAGGCCGAAAGCCAATCGCGCCCTCACCAGAAGTGCCTCCTCGCACGAGCGGGTGTCCCTGACGAAATCCTTGGACATCCCTGGACGTATCGCTACTGGATGGCATGATCGCCGCGTCCATGGCCAGACCCCGACGGGATTCTAGCCGTGTGACAAACCGCGCGTAGCGCAGTTGACGATCATGTCGCCCGGAAAAATCAGTCCGCGTCGGCGGTGACCACCGGCAGCGGGTTGGTGCCGCTCAGCGCCGACTCGTCGCGGGGCAACGGCACGTCGGCCGGCAGGGCCCCCTCGGGCGGCGACACCGCCGTCACCGGAGCCGGCTCGGCCGCCGTCTGCAGGGCCACCGACTGCTCGACCTGGTCCTCGCGGTGGTGCTCGTGGTGCAGCACCGGCTCGGCGACGCGGGTCCGCCAGGCCTCGGAGAAGATCGTGCGCAGCACCCGGAAGCCGTCGCCGAACGTGCTGAGGTTGCTCTCGCCGTGGATCCGGTTGTGCTCGAAGCTCGGGACCTCGACCACCGTCAGGTGCGACTTGGCCACCCGGACGTGGATGAGCGTCTCGATCTCGAAGCCGTCGCCCCACAGCCGGCCGCCGTCGGGCGACACCGTGGTGGTGTCGAGGTCGAGGATTGGCAGGTCCCGCCGCCAGAACACGTTCCAGCCGTAGCAGAGGTCGGTGTAGTGCGTCCGGTAGCAGACGTTGAACACCGCGCTCAGCGCCAGGTTGCCGAACTTGCGCAGCCGGGTGAGGTCGGCGCTGCCGCCGCCCTCGATCGATCGCGAACCCTTGGCGAAGTCGTAGCCCTTGAGCAGGGCCTCCACGAACGCGGGGATCTCGCCGGGATCGGCCGAGCCGTCCGCGTCGACGGCGGCGATGATGTCGCCGGTGGCGGCGGCGAAACCGCACGCGAGGGCGTTGCCCTTGCCCCGGCGGGTCTGGGTGACCACCCGGACGCCTGGCCACTCCCGCTGGGCGACGGCGACCGTGTCGTCGGTCGAGTGGCCGTCAACCAGGATGACCTCGTAGATGCCGCTGGGCATGCGCGCGAAGACGTGCGGCAGGTTCCGGGCCTCGTTCATCGCCGGGATGACAACCGACACTTTCGGCCACGACTCAGCAGCTAGGTCAGTCGGGGGCATTCTGAACGTTCCCTCCAGGTTCAGTTAGCGTCGGCTGCGCGGCATTCTCACGTGCACGTTTTCGGCGTCCGCGAGATTTCCACGTTCCGCTCCGCACCATGTAGGCACCGGGCCGAACAATGCCGAGACACTATCAGGGTCCTTCGCGGGCAATACGGCGAACTCGAATTTCATCCGGCGGCATTCTTGCCCGATTACTCAATGTAATTTTTTAAACTCATTTCGTTATCGCTCGACGTCAGGTGACGGTTAAACTACCGCGCTGGGCCACGTCAAAAAGAACGCTTGGCAGCGCTTTGCTGAATGCTGAAACCCACGGCGTTATCCCGCTGAGTAACCATAGGGGTTTAGCGGCCAACTGGATCACGCCGTAAAGGCTTTTCACATTCTTTGCGGCCAGGTAATTTCCTGGCCTCCCCGTGCAGGTCGGTCATCCTCCGGGGATGACACCCCGTGTCGTCCAGTCCAATCCTCCCCGTCCGTGGCGAAGCCGGCCGGTGGCCGTCCTTGTCAGCCTGTGTAAGAGAAGACGCTTTGCAGTTCGCAAGGGTTTACACAGACCGTCCACCGATGCACCGGTACGCCGCATGGGGAAGTGGATGATCCGGTTTGTCTACGGTACGTAGCACCATGAATACGCCCAGAAGCCGCGGGGCGGGGTCAGCGGCGTACCCACCCGTCCGGCAGCTCGAGCTTCCTGATCACCTTGGCGGGTGTACCGGCGGCGAACGAGTCCGGCGGGATGTCCCTGGTCACCACCGAGTTCGCGCCGATGACGGAGCCGTCGCCGACGGTCACGCCCGGCATCACGGCGGCGCCGCGGCCCAGCCAGACGTTGTCGCCGAGGATCGTCGGACCCCTGTGCAGGATCGCCCCCGGCTCGACCTCGTGCCGGTCGTCGTCGATGACCGACGCGAAGGGCCCGAACAGGCAGTTGCTGCCGATCCGGACCTCGTGCCAGACCTCGATCGAGGTGCCGGCGTTCATGTAGACCTCGTCGCCGATCGAGAGCGTGGCCCCTTCGACGACGGAGATGCTCACCGGCATGATCAGGCCGTCCGCGTCGAATCGGGCGCCGATCGTGACCGTGCCGTCGAAGCGGAAGCACAGCTTGCCCCGCAGCAGCGGCCCCGGCCCGAAGCTGCTGGCGCCGGACAACCGGGCCCGCACGCCGCTCTGCACGTTGTTGCGCAGGTTGGCGGACCGCTCGAACAACCGCACGGCCATCGATCTCGTGGTGGGCATGGCGAAAAGGATAGGTCCACCCGGGCCATCACGTTTCCCGACTCTATGCATTGATACATCTACCGATAGTCACATTCGGGCGGCATGCCGCTTTCGTCGTGACAAGGCTGGTACATTCTCGTTCGGGGTTTAGCACGTCGGCCCGTCCTCGTCGGCCTGGCGAAATCAGTCGATGTTGCCGTGTGGCACAGCTCTGTGGCGCAGCTCACGGCAATCGCGTTTCCGCATGCCCGTCTGACGACATGGAGGGAGGGCCAGTTCATGCAACCCCAGGCCGCCTTCGATGCCGCCCGGCTGAGGAAGTCCGGTAGTGACGACGACTGACACCTGGCTCCGCCAAGTGACCGGGAGCTGGCGCGCGCCGGACCAGTACGCGCCGCCGCCCCCACCGCCGCGCGAGCCTGAGCCCGAACCCGAGCGGAAGTCCTCGCCGCTGTCGGCGCTGACCGGTATCTGGCACAAGCACGCCGACCTGCTGCACAACGCGGCCAGCCTGGCCGCCACCACCGGCGTGACGTCGATCCTGGGCTTCGCGTTCTGGACGTTCGCGGCCCGGTACTTCAGCCAGACGGCCGTCGGTTACGGCTCGGCCGGCATCTCGGCGATGACGCTGCTGGGCACCGTCGGCATGTTCGGCCTGGGCACCGTGCTGATCGGCGAGCTGCCGCAGCGCCGGTCGCGGGGCGGCCTGGTGGCCTCGTCCCTGATCGCATCCGGGGTGGGCTCGGCGATCCTGGGCATCGTCTTCTGCGTAGCGGCCCCGCACTTCAGCACCAAGTTCGTCGAGATCACCGGCTCGCCCGGGCGGATGCTGCTGTTCGCCGTGGGGGTGGCGCTGACCGGCGCGACGCTGGTGTTCGACGAGGCGACGATCGGCCTGCTGCGGGGCGGCCTGCAGCTGAGCCGCAACCTCACGTTCTCCATCGTCAAGATGGCCGCGCTGCCGGCCGGCGCGCTTGTGCTGCACGACGCGTTCGGCGTCGGCATCATCCTGGCCTGGGTGCTGGGCACGATGATCTCGGTCATCCCGACCGCGATCCAGCTCCGGCACGGCGGCACGAACATCTTTCCCCGGCCCGACTGGGGCGTGCTGCGCGGCCTGGGCCGGACCACGATGGCCCACAACTGGCTGAACCTCGCCATCGGGGTGCCCGCGACGCTGATCCCGGTGCTCGTCACCGTGGTGGTGTCGCCGGCCGCGAACGGGGCCTTTTACGTGGCCTGGATGCTGAGCAGCTTCCTGTTCGTGGTGCCGACCCACCTGTCCACGGTCCTGTACGCGGTGGCGTCGGCGGCTCCGCAGATCATCGCCCAGAAACTGCGCTTCGTGCTGCGGCTGTCGGTGCTGATCGGGGTCCCGGCCATGGCCGTCCTCTGGTTCGGCGCGCACCTGGCCCTCAGCGTCTTCGGCAAGCACTACGCGGCCGACGCGACCTGGCCGCTGCGGCTGCTGATCCTCGGCTACCTGCCCGCCCTGCCGAAAACGCAGTACATCGCGGTCTGCCGGGCGGCCGGGCGGGTCACGCGGGCGGCGGTCATCCTGACGATTTCGTCCGTAGCGCAGATGGCGGCGGTGGTCGTGGGAGGCCTGCACGGCGGCCTGATCGGATTGACCGTCGGCCTGCTGGTGGTGGGCATCCTCGAGGGGCTGGTCACGGCGCCCGCGGTGTTCCGCACGGCGATGGACCGCGGTGGCCGCCACCGCCGCGGCATGGAGGCCACGGCCGCGCCCGCCTCCGCCCGGGCCGCCGACGACCACTCGATTGTCGCGCCCCGGCGCCCCGCCACCCGCCAGTTCCCCACGGTCGTGCCGGTCACCTCGCCGCAGCGGATCGTCCGCGCGCAGGGACCGCAACCGCGGTTCATACCGATCGAGGAGCTGCGGGCGGCGCAGGACAAGGCCCGCGAGCGGGAACGGCGGCAAGAGGTCGGGCTGGCCGTGCTCATGTCGCTGGCCACCACCGACCCGTTCCGCATCCCCAGCCGGGCCCACCAGGCCGGGCCGACGTTCAGCTTCGGGCCGGCCGAGCAGCTTGACGACGACACCCCGCCGCCCGGGCTGCCCCAGCCCCGCCGGGAGCCACCCCGGCGCCGCAAGCCGCCGGTGGACATGTGGGCGGACAAGGTCTAGGCGGCAGACCTGGCATTCAGGTAACCCACAGCATTCTCTAAGCTTTTTCATATTGTGAAAATTGAATAGGCCGATATCATTCGGCTCTGCCCTTGTTGATGCGTTATGGAACGCACGAAAATAAAGGCCAAAGATGCCCCGGAAGAGTTTTGCGAGGCCCTACTGGCCGCGGCGACGGACCGCGGCCATTACCGTGATCGGCGTCACTGCAGTACTGTTCGCGGCGGCCTGCGGCAGTGCCCACGGAGAAAGTGGCACCGCAAATACCGCACAAAGTCCAACAACGCAGCCCACTCCGAAGACCACGGCTAAACCAGCGGGGGTAACCGGATCCTGGAAGCTCATTTTTGACGACGAGTTCAACGCCACCAAACTGGACACCTCGAAATGGTCGACCGGCTGGCTGGCCTCCGGTATCACCGCCCCGGTCAATTCCTTTGAAAGGGAATGCTACGACCCGGCCCAGGTGACCGAGGGCGGCGGTTCGCTGAACCTCAGCCTGATCACCAAGACCGAATCGTGCGACATCGCCGACCCCCAGTACGCGTCGGGCATCGTCAACACCAACGGCAAGTTCAGCTACACCTACGGCTTCCTGCAGGCCAGGGTGTGGCTGCCGGCCGTGACGGGCAATCCGAGCCAGGTCGCGGACTGGCCCGCGGTGTGGACGGACGGCCAGAACTGGCCGGCCGACGGCGAGGACGACATCATGGAGGGCATCAACGGCCACGCCTGCGCCCATTTCCACAGTGCGGTCAGCCCGGGCGGGGTAGCGGCCGCGCACGGCACGGCCGAGGTGTCCGCCCGATCCGGCTGCGTGAACGAAATCCTGACCGGCGGCTGGCACACCTTCGGGGCCAACTGGGAGTCGGGGTCCGTCACCTATTACTACGACGGGAAAGACATCGGCTCGGTGACATCGGGCGTCACTTCCGCGCCAATGTTCCTGATCCTCAATTACGCGGCCGGAGCGCCTTACCAGTCGCCCAGCACGATGAAGGTCGACTACGTCCGGGTATGGCAGGAGGCCGGCAATTAGCCGGGTGCCCCCGGCCCGCGGCCGGGGGCGCCGTCCGTGGCCGCTGCCGATTTTTCCTGGTTACAGCTGAATGGTCCGCGACAGCGCAGTGTGACACTATCGGTTACTTTCGCGGAACTTCGCCCGTAGTCATCCGCCACTGAGCGAGAATGGAACAATGTCCGGTAGATTTCTGAGCACCCTGCCGCCCGCTGCCCAGCGGGCTGAGCTGCTCGATCTGCTGGCCATGGTCATCGGAGCCGGGCTCATCGTGACCGTGGTCCTGGACGGGCCCACGCTGCCGCGCATCCTGCTGACCCTCGGGTTCACGTTCTTCGTGCCCGGACGAGCCATCATGACCCACTGGGCGCGGCTGGACCGCTGGTCCCAGGTCGGGATGTCCGTCGTGTTCAGCCTGTCGGCGCTGACCCTGGTCGCGATGACCGCGCTGTGGGCGCACTACTGGCACCCGATCGGCATCCTCGAGGCCGAGGGCGTGCTGAGCCTGGCCGCCCTGACGGCCGGCCTGATCCGGCGACGGTGGAGCCCGGCCGGCGATCGCGACCAGTCCGGGCCGCAGCGTCCGTGGTCCCGCGCGGAAGCATGAGGGGCGGCGGGCGAACTGACCGGGAGGCCAGTGATTAGCACACGTAGCCGCACCGGGCCGGTCGCGCAGGCGGCCGCGACCCCGGAGCGGCGGTCGGCATTCCACATCGCAGATGTGCTACTGCCGGTCAGCCTCATCTTGTGGGCGGTCGGCCTCAGCCGCACCGACCCGAACAACCTCAGCGGGTACGGGCTGGTCACCGCGCTGTCCCCGATCTTCTACGCGGGCGTGGTGCTGCTGGTCATCTCTGCGCTGGCCGAGCTGAGGCGGCCCCGGCCCTCGCGCTGGCGGATGACGGCGCACGCGGCCTCGCTGGTCGTCATGCTCTACGCGACGCCCGCCATCGTCTACCCGGAGGGGCGCTACTCCTGGCTGTACAAGACGATCGGCGTCGTCCAGTACATCAACCATTACGGCCACCTCGACCGGCACATCGACATCTACCAGAACTGGCCGGGTTTCTTCGCGCTGGCCGCCTGGTTCGGGAAGGTGGCCGGGGTCGGCACCCCGCTCCTGTACGCGAAGTGGGCACAGGTCATCTTCGAACTGGCGGCGCTGCCGCTGCTGTACCTGGCGTACGCGGCGCTGTCGCTGTCGGTCTGGCAGCGCTGGATGGCGCTGCTGCTGTACGCGGCCAGCAACTGGATCGGCCAGGACTACTACTCGCCGCAGGCGCTGGGCACGATCATCTCGCTCGGCATCATGGCCATGCTGCTGCGGTGGCTCTACGGCGGTAACCGCGACCCGCTGACCCGGCGGCGAAGATTCTTCCGGAAACGAGCCGCCGTGCCGCAGGCGGCCCGGCAACCGGACCGCTCACCCACCGTGTCCCGGGTCGAGGTGTACGAGGCGTACCGCACCATGCGCGGCTACCAGGGCCCGCCCGGCATCGACGGCATGACGATCAGGGACTTCGAGCAGCACCTGCCGCGGAACCTGCAGCGGGTGTGGACGCAGCTGCGCGACGGCACCTACAGGCCGTCGCCGATACGGCTCGTCCCGCCGCCGGGCGGCCGGGGCCGGCCGTTGTCGGTGCTCACCGTGTCCGACATGATCGCCCAGATCGTCATCGCCCGGAAGCTCGAAGCCGAGTTCAGCCGCCGCCGGGAGAAGGACCGCGAGCGCCTGAGCCAGCGCGCCCGGGTCGCCCCCGGACGGTGGAACGTCGAGGTGGGCGCCCACGCGGTGTTCACCACCTGCCGTCACGACCTGCTGCTGCGGGTGGTGGAGTCCGCTACCGACGAGGAGTGGCTGGCCGGTTACGTGAGCCGGTTCCTGCAGGTGGCCGAGCGGCAGCCCGACACCTCGTCCGGCTCGCGGCGGCTGGGCACCATGCCGGGGTCACCGCTGTCCACGGTGCTGGCCGACCTGTTCCTCTACTACGCGCTCGACCGGTGGGCCATGGACCACTTCCCGGAGGTCAAGCTCTTCCGGGAGCTGGACACCGCGGTGGTGCACTGCCAGAGCGAGCACCAGGCCCGGTCGATGCGGGCCGCGATCTGGCAGCGGCTGGACGACGTCTCGCTGCGGGTGAGCAAGGGCGACATCCGGGTCGACCGGGCCACCCGGGGCGAGCAGACCGAAGTATTCGCCATGCCCCCGGCCGAGCCGGTCACCCCGTCCGGCCCGGAGCAGATCCAGCAGGACCGGGCGGCCGACCGGGCGGCGAAGGCCCGGGCGCGAGCCAACAGCGGCCGCTCGTGGGCGATCCTCATCACGCTGTTCCTGCTGTTCTTCATCTTGTCGTTCACCCACGAGCTGTCCCCGTACATCCTGATCGTCCAGATCGCGGTGCTGGCCGGCGGCCGGCTGCTGCGGCCGCGCTGGCTCCCGATCGCGTTCGCCGCGATCGCGTTCGGGTACCTGCTGCCGCGGCTGGCCTACGTCAACAGCACCTACGGCCTGCTCAGCTCCATCGGCAGCTTCTTCAGCAACGTGGCGCCGCCGTCGGCGACGACCGACACCCTGGTCACCATCCCCAGCGCCCAGATCTTCGACCAGCGCACCGCCGACATTCTGTCGCTGCTGATGTGGCTGCTGGCCGTCATCGGGGCCTGGCGGCGGCGGCGGTCGGGGCGAACGGTGCTGGCCCTGTTCGCGCTGACCTTCTCCCCCGCCCTGGTGCTGGCCGCGCAGGCCTACGGCAACGAGGGAGTGCTGCGGGTCTACCTGTTCTCGCTGCCGTGGGCGGCCGCGCTGGCGGCCGCGGCCCTGGAGCCGCGCAGCGCGACCCTGAGCCGGATCTCGGCCCAGCTCCGGGGGCTGCGCCCGGGCACCGGGCCCGAACGCGGGGCCAAGCGCCGGGCCGTGCTGAACTGGGTCCGCCCGGCTCTCGGGCTGGGCCTGGTGCTGGCGCTGTTCTTCCCCGCCTTCTTCGGTGACGACGCCTCCAACATCATGACCAAGAGCGAGACCGACATCATCTACCAGTTCCTGCAGACCGCGAAGCTGGGACCGATCTACAGCGCGGGCGACAACGCCCCTCAGCAGGACACCTGGCGCTACCCCGATTTCCAGATGCCGACCATCTTCGGCACCGGGGACGGGGATCCGCTGGTCACCAAGGCGACGCCGGACCTGGCGGACATCATCGCCAAGGACTCGCTCACCTACACCAAGAACAAGCAGCCCGCGTACGTGATGATCTCGCCGAGCATGCTGCAGTACAGCATCGCCTTCGGCGAGACACCGGCAAGCAGCTACACGATCTTGATCAACTCACTGAACAAGTCTCCCAAGTGGAAACTCCTGGTCAACAAGGACGGCACGTCCATCTACGAGCTGCCGCCCGGGCAAGGCTGAGCTACGTGTCCCGGCGCCTGGCGTGAAGAGGGAAGGCATGAGCGACAACGGGGACGCAGCTGCGCCCCGGGTGACGGTGGTGACGCCCGCCTACAACGTCGCCCAGTACATCGGTGAGGCCGTGGACTCGGTGCTGCGGCAGACGTTCACCGACTTCGAATACCTGGTGGTGGACGACGGCTCCCAGGACAACTCGGTGGAGGTCGTCCGGCAGCACGCGGGTCACGATCCGCGGTTCCGGCTGGTCCCGGGTGAGCACCGGGGGCTGAGCGCGGTGCGGAACACCGGCATCCGGGAGGCCCGCGGGCAGTACATCGCCTACCTGGACGGCGACGACCGGTGGCACCCCCAGTTCCTGGAACGCCAGGTCGCCCTGATCGAGTCGCTGCCGCCCGACGTGGGCCTGGTGTTCAGCCGCTGCCGGCTGATCCTGGAGAACGGGACCGTGGTCTTCTACCAGTGGCAGCGATCCGGTCGCTACGACTTCGACGACTTCCTGGTCGGCAGCAATCCCGCCCGCTGTGGCAGCTCGCTGCTGATCCGCCGGTCGTGCTTCGAGGACGTCGGCACCTTCGACGAGGACCTGGCCAGCGTCGAGGACCTGGAGATGTGGCTCCGGATCGCCGAGGGTTCGAAGACCCCGGTGCTCTGGGGCAGCAAGCACTTCCTGGTCGACCTGCGGTTGCGGCCCGGCCAGGTCACCCGCGACCGGTCGGCCAGCGACAACGCCATGCGCAAGCTGCTCGACGGTCAGTCCGGCAAGCTCCAGCGGCTGCCCGCGGGCCTGGCCTACGTGCGGCCGGCCCTGGCGGCCTACAAGTACGCCGGCAACGACAGCCTGGCCGACGAGTGGGCGGCCAAGGCCCGCTCGGCCGGGCCCGGCCAGCTGCTTCGCAGCGTGGCCGGGGTCCGGATGCTGTTCTGGAACACCTTGTCCCCGGCCGGCCGCCAGGCGGTCCGGTCAGCGCAGGATTCGACCCGGGAAGCGGTCAAGGCCGCCAACCTGGCGCTACGCGGCGGCGTCGGTTCGCGGCGGGCAAGCCGTAACGAGGGGATCTCCCGATGAAACCGCCCATCCGCATTGGCGAGCTCGAGCTGAGCGAGCCGATCCGGGACATCGAGCTGCCGGACGGCCCCGACGGGACCCCCTACACCGAGGTTCGCCTGCTGGTCCGGCTGCACCGGGCCCCGGTCGGGCACGTGCACCTGTCCCCCGGTGCGCTCGACCGGGCCACCATCACGGCCGAGGTCTGGCGGCAGCTCGGGCCCGCGATCAACCAGCAGCGGGCGACGGACGGCCTGCCGGCCCTGGACACCCTGCTCACCGACGGCGTGCCCGCCGGCGATTCGGCGAATGAGCTCCTGGACGGCCCGCTGGGGAAGGAACCGCCGGTCAGCGTGGTCCTGTGCACCCGGGACCGGCCGCAGGGAGCGGTGACCGCGGTGCGCGGCCTGCTCGCGCTGGACTATCCACGGTTCGAGGTGGTCCTGGTGGACAACGCACCGACCTCCGAGGCGACCAAGGACGCGGTGCTGGCCGCGTTCGGCGACGACCCGCGGTTCCGGTACGTCCGCGAGCCGCGGCCCGGCCTGTCGTGCGCCCGTAACCGCGGCGCCGCCGAAGCCAACGCCGAGATCGTCGCGTTCACCGACGACGACGTCGTCCGGGTCGACCCGTGGTGGCTGCACGGCATCGTCCGCGGCTTCAACCGGGCCACCGACGTGGGCTGCGTGACCGGCCTGATCCCGACCGCCGCGCTGGACAACGCGCTGCAGCTGTACTTCGACCAGCGGGAGGCGTGGGACGCGTTCTGCGAGACGCGGATCTACGACCTGACCGAGCACCGCGACGACTCACCGCTGTACCCGTACTCGGCCGGCATCTTCGGCGCGGGCGCGAACTTCGCGGTCACCCGGAGCGTGCTCAAGGAACTGGACGGATTCGACGAGGCGCTCGGGGCCGGCACGCCCAGCGGCGGTGGCGAGGACCTCGACATCTTCGTCCGGACCGTGCTGGCCGGGCACCGGCTGGTGCACGAGCCGTCGGCGATCGTCTGGCACAACCACCGGTCCAGCCTCGACGGCCTGTCCAAGCAGATGCGGTCCTACGGCTCCGGGTTCACCGCTTCGCTCACCTCGTTGCTGCTGCGGAGCGGGAAGGCCCGGCGCGAGCTGCCGTCCAAGGTCCTGCGCGGGGGCAGCCGGGTCGCCTCCATCGGCGAGCGGACCAACGACAACCCGGTGCTGCCGACCGGCATGATCAGGCGGGAGTACGTGGGCATGGTGATCGGCCCGTGGCTCTACCTCAGGGGGCGTTTCCGGCGGCGCCGTCCAGCCGGGCTACCTGCTGCATTCGGCCGGTGAGATAGCCACCCGCGGCGCTGGCCAGCCCGGCCAGGCTGGCCAGCATCCGGGTCACCGCGGACCCGTCCCCGGCCACCAGCGCGCTTGACTCGCGCAGCAGGGCCTTGGGGATGATCAGCGCCGCGTGGCGCCGCTCGCGCTCCAGCCCGGAGCCGGAACCGGCCAGCCGGACCACGTCGGCCTTGGACTGGCCCTCGTGCCAGCAGCGGCTGAGGAAGTAGCTGAACCGCAGCCGCTCCGGCCCGACGTTGTGGTCCACGGCCGCGTCCGGCACGTACATCACGGCCGAGCCGGGCTGCCGGGCGGTCAGCCGGATGGCGAGCTCGGTCTCCTCACAGCCACGGGTGTTGGCGCCCTTACGGCCCATCGTGGCGTTGAAGCCGCCGGCCTCGAGCGCGGCCCGGGTCCGCATGCTCATATTGGCGCCGATCGGATTGCGGACCTCGCCGACCGATTTGGGCAGGCCCCGGTAGCTGCAGCCGATGACCCAGTAGAACTCGGGCGGGAACCAGGACGGCGGCAGCTCGGGCCACAGCGGGTGCACGGCACCGCCCGTGGAGACCACGTCGCTGCTGGTGTACGGCTGGACCAGGGCCGTCAGCCAGCCGGGGCGGGCCTCGGCGTCGTCGTCCAGGAACGCGGTGATCGGCTGGGTGGCCGCCCGCAGGCCGGTGTTGCGGGCGCCGGACAGCCCGGGCGGGCCGTCGTTCTCCAGCACGGTGACGCCGGTCAGCTCACGCTGGGCGCGGGCCGCCATGTCCGGATTGGAGTCCACCACCAGCAGGAGCTGGGCGGGCTCGGGGTCCTGGCCGAGGACCGACTTGACGGCTGCGCAGGTCTGCTCCCAGCGTCGCTCGGTGTAGCAGCAGATCACGACGCTCACACCAGGATCGCTGCGCGGCTCGGACATGCGTTGACCGTCCTCCGTCCAGTCTTGGGGTTGCGTCATCAGAATCCGACAACGGCATCCCTGTGATGCATGGGTAGAGGCGGCCGTTCGCAACCGCCGTACCAGCTGTACGGCCAGGCTGCGCCGCCCGCGTGTGACCGCGACCTCGTCGCCGCTGTCAGCCGGCCCGAGCTGCGCACCACCGCGTGTGTGCTCAGCCCGAATACTATCGGGCCAGATCGCCGGGCAGGGCTTTTATCCCGATAGTCCTATATTTCACAGAAAAAGCTAAGAAGATCCTCAGAAAGTAAGCCGCAGCAGGGTGCTTAAGCTGCGAATTCATGACATCGGGCACCCGAACGCCCCGCAGCTTGAGCCAACAAACCCGACAATACACGCTTTACGTCACAAATCGGCACCTTAGCTGAGGGTTTTCTCCACGCTGCCTGAGTGCAAATTTGATCGTTCTGGTGGCAGCTGAAAGCCAGCCGCTCTTACCCTCCAAACATGTCGAGCCTTTCCCTGATAAAGCCGTCTGCAGGCAGTTTTGGCGGGCAGGGAAGGCGCAACTTCACCACGTGCGAACGCGACACCAAAAATTGTGCGCAACGGTTACTTTCTGACCTTGCACCAGGCCCGGCCGACCCGGAGTGACAGAGAGTGCCAGGCCGGTGCGGACGGGTGACCGTGACCGATGTCATACCGGATGCCGGCGCCGGGGCCCTGGACCGGCCGGACCTCGCCATAGCAGATCCTGACGGGCGCAAACGCGCTGGTAACGAGGGTGGCTTATCGATGGGTTATCCAGAAGTGATCGGCCAGTGACTTTTTATTACATTCCGTAATTGCCGATGCGCACCGATGGGCATTGTCCCGGCTATTTTACTTTCCGTAGCGAAAGTATTACTGACAGCTTTAGGATTTTCGCGTGTTTTCTCAATAAGCCGTGGCAAAGCTTGCTAAGTTGATCACCGATCGCCCCCAGCATAGTCCTGGGCCTCTTCATACTGCCTGACCGGGGAAGACGTTTTTCCGTTATTGCTCGGCCTGTTTTAGGTGCACTAAGCGTTTGTCTGCGCTGCGACCTGATAGCGGATAGGAGACGCATGGCTCGGAATTCATCCGTGAGCGGTCTGGTTGCCCCGGTGACGGTGGCCCAGATTGAGCTCTCGGATCCTGTGTCGGTCACGCATATCTCCGTCGCCGACTTCGGGCCGGACAGCGAGGGCAGCATCGCTTCCGCCCTGGTCCTGGTCCGCCTGCACGGCCAGCCCATCGGAACCGTCCTGGTCGACGCGCCCGGGGGCAAGGTCGACGAAAGCTCCTGCGTCAAGGTGGCGTGGACCTCGCTCGAGCGGGAGATCTCCGAGCACCTGGCCACCGACGGCCTGCCCTTCGAGACTCAGGTGCCGCGCCGGCCGCAGGGCGCCGCGCCCCAGTGTGAGCAGCAGGCCGTCCCGATCCCGGACCCGGCGCCGTCCGTCACCGTCGTGGTCGCCACCCGGGAACGGCAGGCGCTGCTCGCGACCTGCCTGGACGCCCTGGCCGAGCTGGACTATCCGAACTACGACGTCGTGGTGGTGGACAACGCCCCGGTCACCGACCAGACCGAGCGGCTGATCGCGGACACGTACCCGCACGTTCGTTACGTGCGCGAGGACCAGCCCGGCCTGGCGGCCGCCCACAACTGCGGGCTGCGGGCCGCCACCGGCTCGATCCTCGCCTTCACCGACGACGACGTGAAGGTCGATCGCCGCTGGCTCGCCGAGATCGTCCGGGCCTTCCAGGCCGACACCGACGTCGCCTGCGTGACCGGGCTGATCCTGCCGGCCGAGCTGCAGACCAGGGCCCAGATCATGCTGGAGGCGCACGGGCACTTCGGCAAGGGTTACCAGCAGCGGATCTTCGACCTGAAGGACAACCGGCCGGACGACCCGCTGTTCCCGTTCACGGCCGGGCAGTTCGGTTCCGGCGCGAACATGTCGTTCAACACCGAGATGCTGCGCGCCATCGGCGGCTTCGACCAGGCCACCGGCACCGGCACGGTGGCCCGTGGCGGGGACGACCTGGCCTCGTTCTTCGCCGTGATCGCGAGCGGTCACCGTCTCGTCTACCAGCCGGCCGCGCTGGTGTGGCACCGGCACCGGCGCGACCTGGAATCGCTGTCCAACCAGGCCTACGGCTACGGGGTCGGCCTGGGCGCCTACCTCGCCAGCGCGCTGGCCGCCCACCCGGCCTCGCTGGGCCGGGCCATCTACCGGGCACCGGCCGGGCTGGCCTACGCGCTCCGGAAGAGCTCCCGGCTCGACGCCCACCTGCAGAGCGAGAGCGAGTGGCCGCGCGAGCTGTCCCGGCTGGAGCGCCGGGGGCTGGCGTACGGCCCGCTCGCCTACGGCATCAGCCGGTGGCGCACGCACGGCACCCGCCGCCGCGGCGCGGTCCCGGCGCCGCGGGCCGCCGAGCACGACCAGGCCAGCACGAACCAGGCCAGCACGAACCAGGCTTAGCGCACCGGGCTTAACGAACCGGGCTTAGCCGGGCTCAGAAGCTCTGGGTGCCCGGGTGGCGCAGCTGCTGGACCCGGCGGTACTGGCGCCAGCCGAACGACAGCACCCGGTGCCGGGCGGAGATGACCCGGGCCCCCTGGGGACGCAGCCACTGGGCGACCGTGGCGGCGTCATGGTCCGCGTGGATCATCAGCCGGGAGATCGCCAGCTCGTTCTCGCCGGCCGGGCTGAGTGACTCCCCCACCGCGCAGCAGGAATCGAATCCGGCCTCACCGACCAGCCGCCGCACGGTCCGCCGCCAATAGCCGTGCGGGTAGGCAAAGCTGCGGATCGAGTGTCCCAGCAAGTCCGCCAGGATCGTGCCGCTGAGCTCTATTTCTTTTTTCGCGGCGGCGGCCGGCAGCAGATCCATCTGGCGATGAGAATGCGAATGCGCGCCTATTTCGACACCGGCCGATTCCAGCTCTTCAAGATCTGAAGAATTCAGCATCTCGGCGGGTGGCAGGACGCTTTCCTGGGGGCGGTCGGCCAGCGATCCGGTGGTCACATAAAGAGTGCTCGGCAATTCCCTTTTTGCCAATTCGGGAAGCGCCGCAGAACGGAAGTCGGCGAAACCGTCGTCGATGGTGATCACCACCGGATCGGCTGGCATGGCGGTGACTCCGCGAGCCGCGTCGACGTATTCAGAGACCGTCAGCGGCTGCCGTCCGGAGTCCCGCACCGCGTGCAGGTGAGCGGCGAAAACGCTCGGGCTGACCGTGTACGGGGCGATCCAGGACGGCGGATCGGCCGAGATCGAGTGGTACAGCAGCACCGGCACGGGCGGTCGCGCAGCATCGGAATGCGCTTGGCCTGGGCGGGTCTGACCGGAACTGGTCCGCGATGGCATTTCGGCTTCCTGGACGGTCGGTAATGGTCGGTCATGAAGGTTCTCAAGGCGTAGGAGCATACCATCCCGACTCAAGCAAAATGGGCATACGCCGCACAATCGCACAAGCCGACGATGGGCCGGTGTGGCCTTTCGGGGTACCCTAGGTTCAGAGAGGGAGCCGGCCCCCGCGCAAACCGGCACCATCTCGTCTAACCCCGGAGCGGGCAAAGGCGTCAAATCGAGGTTTTGCCGCGCCCCGGAAAGGAAACGCAAGAAGTATGAGCAACCCCCGCGAGCCGGTCGTTTGCCGGTGCGGCCATGAACGGCCGGCTCATTCTCACTTCCGCCGCGGTACGGACTGCGCTCTGTGCGAGTGCCGGCGGTGGTCGGTTCCCTTCTGGACCCGGATTCCGGTGTTGCGGAAGAGGACGTCACCCGGCGGCGCGGCCCCGCTGGACCCCTCGCGGCCCGCGGCGGTTCCCCGCCGTAGGCCCGGCCACTCGCCCGAGCCGTCGGCCCCGGACTCGCTGGCCGGATAGCGGCACCATCCGGGGGGCTGGCTGCCCCCTCGAATCAGCAGGTCCATTGCGGCCGGGTCGCTGGCGGGTGGCGGTGGCCGGTGCTGGCGCCACGCGCGGGCGGCCTGTAGCGTAAACCGGGCGGTTGGCGTTATCCGTGCTGGCGGTTCCACGTGGGGCCTGTGATGCTGCTAGATCGGCTCCCGGAACGCGCTGCGCTCAGCCAGCTGATCGACGCGGCGCGGGCGGGGCGCAGCGGTGTGCTCGTGCTGCGCGGGGAGCCGGGGATCGGCAAGACCGCGCTGCTGGACTGGACGGTCGGGTTGGCGGCTGGCCTGCGCGTGGTCCGGGTGGCTGGGGTCGAGTCGGAGATGGAGCTGGCGTTCGCCGCCCTTCAGCAGCTGTGCGCGCCGATGCTGGACAAGCTGGCGGGCCTGCCCGATCCTCAGCGGGCCGCGCTGGGAGTCGCGTTCGGCCTGGAGACGGAGGCGGCGCCGGACCGGTTCCTGGTCGGGCTGGCCGCGCTCAGCCTGCTGTCAGAGGCGGCTGCGCAACAGCCCCTGTTGTGCGTGATCGATGACGCGCAGTGGCTGGACCGGGCCTCGGCGCAGGCGCTGGCGTTCGTGGCGCGCCGGCTGCTGGCCGAGCCGGTCGCGCTGGTATTCACCACCCGTGAGCCGGGCGAGGAGCTCCGGGGATTTCCGGAGCTACCGGTCGGGGGCCTGCGTGAGGGTGACGCGCGGGAGCTGCTCAGCTCAGTGATCAGGGGGCCACTGGATGAGCGGATCCGGGACCGCATCGTGGCGGAGACGCGGGGCAATCCGCTGGCGTTGCTCGAGCTGCCGCGGGACGCAACGCCTGCCGACCTGGCCGACGGGTTCGGCTGGCCGAGTGTGCCGGGGCTGCCCGGCGTCCCGGGGTCATCGGGGCGGATTGAGGATAGTTTCCGGCGGCGGCTGGAGGTACTGCCGCCCGCCACCCAGCGGCTGATGCTGGTGGCCGCGGCGGAGCCGACCGGGGAGCCGGCGCTGGTGTGGAGGGCGGCGGAGCGGCTCGGGATCGGGGCCGAGGCCCTCGCGCCCGCGGCGGATGCAGGATTGCTGACGATCGGCGAGCGGATGACCTTTCGTCACCCGCTGGTGCGGTCGGCGGCGTACCGGGCCGCGTCGCCGGCCGACCGGCGGGCCGCGCACCAGGCGCTGGCCGCCGCGACCGATCCGCAGGCCGACCCCGATCGCCGCGCCTGGCACCGCGCGCAGGCGACACCCGGGCCCGATGAGGACGTCGCGGCCGAGCTGGAACGGTCGGCGGGCCGGGCCCAGGCGCGCGGCGGCCTGGCCGCGGCGGCTGCCTTCCTGGAGCGCGCGGCCGCCATGACCCTGGACCCGGCGCGCCGGGCAGAGCGGGCGCTGGCCGCGGCGCAGGCCAAGTACCAGGCGGGCGAGTTCGATGCCACCCTGGCCCTGCTGGCGATCGCGGAGGCCGGGCCGCTCGATGAGCTGCAACGCGCGCGGGCGGACCGGCTGCGCGGCCACATCGCGTTCTCGACCAGCCGCGGCAGTGACGCACCCCCGCTGCTGCTGAAGGCGGCCCGGCAATTCGAGCCCCTCGACTCCCGGCTGGCGCGCGAGACGTACCTGGACGCGCTGGCCGCCGCGATCTCCGCCGGCCGCCTGGCGCTTGGCGGCGGGCTGCCCGAGATCGCCGAGGCGGCGCGCGCGGCGCCGCCGACGGGCCCCGTCCGCGGGTCCGACCTGCTGCTGGATGGCGTGGCGCTACTGGTGACGGAAGGCTACCCGGCCGGGGCGCCGGTGCTCCGCCAGGCGGTGAGCGCCTTCCGCGGGACGGATGTCTCCAGGGAAGAGGGGCTGCGCTGGCTCTGGCTGGCCTGCCATGCCGCGCAGGGCAGATTGTGTGGGACCACGCCAGCTGGGACGTGCTGTCCGGCCGCCAGATCACGTTCGCCCGTGACGCTGGCGCGCTTATCGCGCTCCCCCTCGCCTTTAGCACGCGCGCGAGAGCGCACGTGTTCGCCGGGGAGTTCGCCGAGGCGCAGCCGCCGAGAACCTCTACCGCGAGGCCATCGACCGCTTCGGCCGCACCCGCCTCTGCGTGGAACTAGGGCGCGCTCATCTGCTCTACGGCGAGTGGCTGCGCCGCCAGCGGCGCCGGCGTGACGCCCGCGGCCAGCTCAGCAGCGCATACCAGATCTTCGACTCGGCCGGCGCCGCGGCGTTCGCCGAACGGGCCCGCATCGAGCTGCGGGCAACCGGCGGGCACGCCCGGCAGCCCATCATCGAGACGCCGGATACCCTGACCGCGCAAGAAACGCTGATCGCCCGCCTGGCCGGCGACGGCGCCTCCAACCCGCAGATCGCCGCGCAGCTGTTCATCAGCCCCGCCACCGTCGCCTACCACCTGCGGAAGGTCTTCACCAAGCTCGGCATCAGCTCCCGCAGCCAGCTTGCTCCCGCGCTTCCCGCCCGGCAAGGCGCAGCACCGCCGGTCACGCCGCAGGACTGATTCCCAAGGCAGATCCGCGCCCCGCGGCGGCCGTCCCGGCGTGGACGGCTATCAACACGCTATCCACCACCGGGCCACGGCTATCAACCCCGGCGGATGCGCACCGGCGCGCGCCGGACCTAGCGTCGATGTCATGCCTCAACCGTCTGTGCGGCATGGCGGGAACTGCTGCCTGGTGGCCGCGCCGTCACCCCTGACCGCCGTGGTTTGTCCCACCCTGCGGCCATCGCCGCCTAAGTGTCAGCGATGAGCCAGATGTCACTGTCCAAAGCCGAGCGGGCCCTGGAGAACCGAGCCTACGTCCGCATGCTCCTCAGGCTCCGGCAGCCAGCATTCGCCGCCGCGCTCGCAGCCGCCGAACAGGACTTCTTCACTGCCCGGCGCGGTGTCGCCCGCCAGACATGCTCCGCTGCCGGGGCCTGGCCTGGTCTTAGGTGCCCAGCACATCAGCGCGATCACGGCCCCGCGCATTGGCCCGCCCCAGTGCGATCGCGCAGCTGAGGTGCGGAAAGATGAGAACTGGGGCAGCCTCAGCAGAGCAGTCCGATGAGGAGCTGCTCGCCGGCCTGGGCGCGGGCGATCCCGACCTCGCGGTCGCATTCGTGAGACGGTTCCAGCGGATCGTTTTCAGCGTTGCGCAGGACATTACCGGCGACCCGGCCACCGCCGAGGACGTCGCACAGCGTGCCTTCGAGCAGGCGTGGCGGCGCGCGTCGGTGTATGACTCAAGACGCGGCTCCGTCTCGGCATGGCTCACCACGATCACGCACAACCTGGCGATCGACGCCGTCCGCCCCCGAGCGGCGGTGCCGATGGACCCGGACGACCTGCCGATCGTCCTTGCCGCTATGACCGACAACCCGGAGCAGGTAACGGTCGCCCGCGACAGCGCGGAACGGCTGCGGCAGGCCCTCGCCGGGCTGCCCGCCCGGCAGGCACGGGCGGTGGCGATGTCCTGGGTCTACGGCCTGACCGGGCGGCAGGTCGCCGATACCGAAGGGATTCCCCTCGGTACTGCAAAGACGCGGATTCGGGACGGTATGCAGAAACTGCGGGCCGCCTACCTTCTGGAGAAAGCAGCCGGCCATGAGTGAGCACAACGACGTGACATGCGCAGACCCGCATGACGTGGCCGCCGTGGGGCTGTCGCCGCAGGTGGGGTTCAGCGCGCAGGGGACGCTGGTCGGCGTGACCGAGGTGGACGTGCAGACCGGGGCGCACACCTTCAAGGTGGACGAGCCGCCGGCGCTGGGCGGGGCCGACGCCGCGGCGAACCCGGTGCAGTACGCCCTCGCTTCGCTCGGTTCCGGGTTCTTCGGCGTGGACGACACCGTGCGGGCCCGGCTTCACCGCCGTCCGGGTCGAGGTCAGCGTGACCGGTCCGGACGCGCCCGAACGCTACGACGAGCTGGCGGCCGCGGTGGACCAGCACTGCCCGGTGCTGGACCTGTTCCCAGAACCCGGTGCCGGTGACCCGCGATCAGCACTCCGTAAAGCGGAGTCCGTTCACAGGTCTCTGATCTGGTCGATGGTGGCCGACTCATCGGGGTCCTCGGCGGTCACCTCCAGGAACGCCCGGACGCACTCCACGGCCACGTCGGGTGCCAGCCGCTTCAGGCTGAGCGCCAGTACGTTGGCGTCGTTCCAGCGGCGGGCGTTGGCGGCGATCCACGGCTCCCAGGCCAGCGCGGCCCGCACGCCCGCCACCTTGTTCGCCGCGATCGACGTGCCGGTGCCGGTCCAGCACATGAGCACCGCGTAGTCGGCGTCGCCGGCCGCGACCGCCTGCCCGGCCGCCCGGGCGAACTCCGGCCAACTACTGCCGCCGAGGACCTGGAGGTCGGCCACTCCCCGCAGATGATCGACGACCGCCCGCGTGCAGTCGTTCTCGTCGTCGGCGCCGAACACGACCCTCATGACCGCGACCATACCGCCGGAGCCTGACCCAGTGCCGGCGGGGAAGACCGCACACGGGAAGATCTTGCCATGGTCCTGATGGTGTCGGTTGATCCAGAAAAGGAATGGTCGTGAGCAGCCCAGCAGCAGACCCCACCCGTCCCCCGGTGACCGTGCTCGGGACCGGCTACCTGGGCGTGGCGCACGCGGCGTGCCTGGCTGAGCTGGGCTTCGACGTGCTCGGGGTGGACGTGGACGTGGCCAAGATCGACGCGCTCAGCCGGGGTGAGCTGCCGTTCTACGAACCGGGCCTGGCCCCGCTGCTGCAGTCGGGCCTGAAGTCGGGCCGGCTGTCGTTCTCGACCTCGTACGCGGAGGCGGCCGCCTTCGGCGACGTGCACTTCATCTGCGTGGGCACACCGCAGCAGCGGGACTCCCGGGCGGCCGACCTGTCCCAGGTGCGGGGGTGCCTGGAGGAGCTCGCCCCCCGGCTGGACCGGCCGGTGCTGGTGGTCGGCAAGTCGACGGTGCCGGTCGGCACGGCCGCCACGCTGGCGGCCCGGCTGACCGAGCTGGCGCCGGCCGGGGACGGCTGTGAGCTGGCCTGGAATCCCGAGTTCCTGCGGGAGGGGCACGCGGTCGAGGACACGCTGCGGCCGGACCGGATCGTGGCCGGGGTGCGGCCGGGACGGGCCGAGCAGATCCTCCGCGACATCTACGCCGAGCCGATCCGCTCCGGGGTGCCGTTCCTGGTCACCGACCTGCCCACCGCCGAGCTGGTCAAGGTGGCCGCGAACGCGTTCCTGGCCACCAAGATCTCCTTCATCAACGCGATGGCCGAGGTGTGCGAGGCGGCCCACGCCGACGTCACCATGCTGTCCGAGGCCCTCGGCCACGACCCGCGGATCGGCCGGGCCTCGATGCGGCCCGGGCTCGGGTTCGGCGGCGGCTGCCTGCCCAAGGACATCCGGGCGTTCATGGCCCGGGCCGAGGAGCTGGGGGTCGAGCCGGCCCTGTCGTTCCTGCGCCAGGTGGACGACATCAACCTGCGCCGCCGGGCCCGGATGGTGGACCTGGCCCGCGAGCAGGCGGGCGGCTCGCTGCAGGGGCGGACGATCGGCGTGCTGGGGGTGGCGTTCAAGCCGGACTCCGATGACATCCGCGACTCCCCCGCCCTGGACGTGGCGGCGACCATCCACGGGCTGGGCGCCACCGTGACCGTCTACGACCCGGCCGCGATGGGCCACGCCCGCCGGGCCCACCCGGAGCTGGGTTACGCGGGCTCGGCGGTCGAGGCGGTGACCGGGGCCGACGTCACGCTGCTGCTGACCGAGTGGCAGGAGTTCCGCGAGGCCGACCCGGAGGAACTGGGCCAGGCGGTGGCCCAGCGCCACATCCTGGACGGCCGGAACGCGCTGGACCCGGACCGCTGGCGGGCCGCGTCCTGGGTGTACCGGGCCCTCGGCCGGCCCTGACGGCGGCCGGCGCTGGGCCTGGCTGGCCCTAGCTGGCCAGGACGGCGACGCCGACCCGGCCGCCGTCCACGTCGATCACCGTGCCCTGCACGAACGCGGCCTCGTCGCTGGCCAGGTAGACGGCGGCGTGGGCGATGGCGTCGGGCGTGCCCGGCTGGCCGGCCGGGGTACCGCGCATCATCGTGTCCCCGGGCAGCGTCTCCGGGGTGGGCTCGTGGACGACTCCGGGTGAGATCGCGTTGACCCGGACGCCGGACGGGCCGAACTCGGCCGCCCAGGCCCGGGTGAGCGTCTCCATCGCCCCCTTGCTCGAGCTGTACAGGGCGCCGACCGGGATGCCGATGCGGGCGATCCACGAGCCGAGGTTGATGATGACCCCGCCGCCCGTGGCCGCCATGGCCGGCGCCACGGCGGCGACCAGGAAGAACGGGGCCTTCACGTTGACCGCGTAGACCTGGTCGAAGGTGGTCTCGTCAGTGCCCGGCGTGACCGGGCCCGGGTAGATGCCGGCGTTGTTGACCAGGATGTCGATGCGCCCGCCGAGGATGGCGGTGCTCAGCTCGGCCAGCTCACGGCTGCGGTCGGCGCTACCGTCCAGGTCGGCGGGGACGAAGCTGGCGCGGCCGCCGGACGCCTCGATCTCCTTGACCACGGCGGCGCCGCGGTCGGGGTTGCGGCCAGACACCACCACGTGGGCGCCCTCGGCCGCGAAGGCCAGCGCGATGGCGCGGCCGATGTTGCTGGTGGCCCCGGTGACCAGGGCCTTTTTACCCACCAGGCGGGTACCTATTGATTGGACCATGCGGTCCACTATGCCCGGGATAGAATGGACTGTCAAGTCCACTCTAGGGCGTCAGGCGAGGCGCGGTCCGGGGTGGGCCCGGGAGCGTACGGTGGATGAGGTGGAGCGCGTGCTGACGGCCAAGGGGACCGCCACCCGGCAGCGAATCGTCGCGGGCGCGGCCGGGCTGGTCCGCGATCAGGGCGCGGCCAACGTGAGCCTGGACGACATCCGCACGGTCACCTCGACCAGCAAGAGCCAGCTGTTCCACTACTTCCCGGACGGCCGGTCCGACCTGCTGCTGGCGGTGGCCCGGTACGAGGCCCAGCAGGTGCTGGACGACCAGCAGCCCATGCTCGGCGAGCTGACCAGCTGGGACGCCTGGCTGAGGTGGCGGGACCGGGTCATCGAGAAGTACCGGGCCCAGGGTCCCGGCTGCCCGCTGTCGGCTCTGACGTCTCAGCTGGGGCTGGCCGACCCGGCCATCCGGGACGTGGTCACCGACCTGTACGCGCGCTGGCACGCGTACCTGGCCGACGGCGTCCGGGCGCTGGTCGCGAGCGGGGAGATCGGCCCCGGAACGAAAGTGAACGACGCGGCGACCGCCGTCCTGACCGCGGTGGCGGGGGGCGCGACCCTGCTCATGGCCACCGGCGAGATCAGTTACCTGGAGACCGCGCTGGACGAGGCCGTGGCCGGCCTGCGGCGGGCGTGACCGGCCTCAGCTGCCGTCGGCGGTGAGTTCCTGGTCGCGCTCGGCCCGCAGGGCTTCCCCCTTGGCCCGGGCGGTGGCGGCCAGCTGATCCTGGAAGGCGGCCATCAGGCGTCGCAGGTCCGGGTCGTGCGCGGCCAGGATACGAACCGCGAGCAGGCCGGCGTTCCGGGCCCCGCCGATCGAGACCGTGGCCACCGGGACCCCGGCCGGCATCTGCACGATCGACAGCAGCGAGTCCATCCCGTCCAGGTACTTCAGGGGCACCGGCACCCCGATGACCGGCAGCGGGGTGACCGCGGCCAGCATGCCGGGCAGGTGAGCGGCGCCGCCCGCGCCCGCGATGATGACCCGCAGGCCGCGGTCGGCTGCGTGGGCGCCGTAGTCGATCATCTCCCGGGGCATCCGGTGGGCCGAGACCACGTCGGCCTCGTAGGGCACGCCGAACTCGGTCAGCGCGTCGGCGGCGGCCCGCATCACCGGCCAGTCCGAGTCGCTGCCCATGACCACGCCCACCAGCGGAGCAGTGTCCATCAGTCGCCGTCCTCGTGGCCCCAGCGCAGGTAGCTGACGGCCCGGCGGGCCCGCTCGCGCAGTTCTACCGGGTCGTCACCGAGCACGGTGACGTGGCCGATCTTGCGGCCGGGGCGGACCGCCTTGCCGTACAGGTGCACCTTGACACCCGGGTCGAGCGCCATCACGTGCACGTACTTGTCGTAGACGTCGGGGTCGGTGCCGCCCAGCAGATTGGCCATGACCGCGTAGGGGGCGGTCATGGCCGGGTTGCCGAGCGGCAGGTCGAGCACGGCCCGCAGGTGCTGCTCGAACTGCGAGGTGACGGCGCCGTCGATGGTCCAGTGGCCGGTGTTGTGCGGGCGCATGGCCAGCTCGTTGACCAGCAGGCCGTCCGCGGTCTCGAACAGCTCCACGGCCAGCAGGCCGGTCACCTTGAGCGCGTTGGCCAGGCGCAGGGCCATGGCCTGGGCCTCGGCGGTCAGCCCCTCGGCCAGCCCCGGCGCCGGCGCGATCACCTCGCGGCAGATGCCGTCGCGCTGGACGGTCTGTACCACCGGGTAGGCCGCGCCCTGCCGGTGCGGGGACCGCGCCACCAGCGCGGCCAGCTCGCGGACGAACGGCACGTGCTCCTCGGCCAGCAGTGACAGGCCCAGGTCCAGCACCTCGGCGGCCTCGGCGGGTGAGCCGCAGACCCAGACGCCCTTGCCGTCGTAGCCGCCGCTGACGGCCTTGAGCACCACCGGCCAGCCCACCTGCTCGGCGAACTTCTCCACCGTGGCCAGGTCGCTGACCGGCTCGTAGCGGGGGCAGGGCACGCCCAGCTCGGCGAGGGTCTCCCGCATGGCCAGCTTGTCCTGGGCGAAGCGGAGCGCGGCCGGGCCGGGCCGGAGCACCACCCCGGCCTCCTCCAGCGCGGCCAGGTGGGCCGGGGGCACGTGCTCGTGGTCGAAGGTCACCACGTCGCAGCCGGCCGCGAACGCCCGCAGGTCATCCAGGGACCGGTAGTCGCCCACCTCGACGTGCGGCCACACCTGGGCGGCGCTGTCGCCGGCCGAGTCGGCCAGCAGGCGGAACCCAATGGCCAGCTCGGTCGCGGCCGGGCAGGTCATCCGGGCCAGCTGGCCCGCACCGACCATGCCCACCGTGGGGGGCTCCTCCAGCTGTTCAGTCACGGGCGTAGCTTATGAGCAGGGCAGGGCCGCCCGCACACCGGGCGCAATGCGCAAACTTAACCTCAGCGATACATTTTCTCCGCGCCCAAGAGCCTATGATCACCGCATTTACGGCGAGCCGGAGGACCACGTGGCTATCAACGACCCTGATACCCCTGTGATGACCGAGGACGTGCCGCCAGGGGCAGTCGTCCGCGAGGGTGAGTACGGCTCGCGGGTCGTCGCCGTCGAGCCGGGCGGGGCGGAGTTCATCCCCCTGCACGAGCGGCACGGCAACCCGCTGCAGCTGTTCTGGACCTGGGTCTCGCCGAACATGGAGTTCGCCACGATCTTCGTGGGCGTGCTCGGGGTGGCCGCGTTCGGCATGAGCTTCTGGGAGACGGTCCTGGCCATCGTGCTCGGCACCGCGCTCGGCGCCATCAGCCAGGGGCTGCTGTCCCAGCAGGGACCGCTGTTCGGGGTGCCGCAGATGGTGCTGAGCCGGCTCGGCTTCGGCTACTGGGGCAACGTGCTGCCGGCCGGCCTGAACTCGATCACGGCCGGGATCGGCTGGTTCGCGGTGAACAGCGTCAGCGCCACGTTCGCGCTCAACACGCTGACCCACCTGGCCAAGCCGGCCTGCCTGGTCATCGTGGTGCTGCTGCAGGTGATCGTGGCGTTCTTCGGCCACAACCTGGTGCACATCTTCGAGCGGTACGCATTCCCGATCCTGACGATCATCTTCATCATCGCGTCGGTGGTGGTGCTGTCCAAGGCCCACCCGGGCGCGCCGCACAAGACGATCCCGGGCGCGTTCCTGATCACCCTGGGCGCCTCGTTCGGCTACGCGGTCGGCTGGAACCCCTACGCCTCGGACTACACCCGCTACCTGAAGCCGACCGTGAACAAGACGGCGGTCGCCTGGTGGGCGTTCCTCGGGCTGTTCCTGTCCTGCACGCTGCTGGAGGTCGTCGGCGCGGCCGCCGCCACCGTGGTCAGCCCGGGCGCGGCACTGGGCGACAACCCGACCGGCGCGTTCACCGGGCTGATGGCCACCCCGCTGGCCGACGCGACCCTGCTGGCCATCTGCCTGGGCGGCATCTCGGCCAACGTGCTGAACATCTACTCGGGCGCGATGTCGTTCGTGGCCCTCGGCATCAGGCTGCCGCTGGCCCTGCGCCGGGCGCTGGTAGCGGTGGTGTTCGGCATCATCGGGTTCTTCGTCGCGCTGAGCGGCCTGCACGACGCGGCGACCAAGTACAACAACTTCCTGCTGGTCATCGCCTACTGGATCGCACCCTGGCTGGCCGTGATGTTCTGCAGCCGGCTGCTGCGGGCCCGCCAGCCGGTGGCCGAGCTGGAGCCGCTGCTGTTCGACAAGAAGTACACGAACTGGGCCGGCCCGGTGGCCATGCTGGCCGGCATCGTGGTGTCGATCATCTTCTTCTCGAACCAGACCGAGTACATCGGCGTCGTGCCCAAGCACGTGGGCGCGGCCGGTGACCTCACGTTCGAGGTCGGCTTCGTGCTGACCGCCGTGATCTACCTGGGCTGGCACGCGATCACCGACCGGCGGTCCCTCTCGCGGGCGGCCGCCTAGGGATCGGGCCGGCACCGGAACGGGGACCGGAGTACGGCGGCTGCTGGCCGGTCACGGGAAAATAAAGCGAGGCGCAGACAACCTAGGCCGGGCCGCTGCGGACGGGTTGCGGCCGCCGGGAGGCCGGCGGGTTGCGGGGCAGGAACACCGCGAACACCGGCGGCCGCTGGCGGACCAGCACCACCCGGCCGCCGTCGGCGGCGGCCATCGTGCGGGCCAGCGGCAGGCCCAGGCCGGTGCCCTCCGGCCGGGTGCTGACGCTGCGCTCGAAGATCCGCGACACCAGCTCGGGCGGCACGCCCTTGCCCTGGTCCTCGACCTCGATCACCGCCGACTTGGTGTTCTGCGAGGTGCGGATCTCGACCGGGCCGGCCCCGTGCATCAGCGCGTTGTCCACCAGCGTGGCCAGCACCTGGGCCAGCCCGCCGGGGGTGACGTGGGCCCGCAGCCCGCGCTGGCCGGTGACCACGAGCTTGCGCCCGGCCCGGCGGAAGGCCGGCTCCCACTCCACCACCTGCTGGTCGATGATCTCGTCGATGCCGGTCAGCGAGGCGGTGCCGGCGGTGGCCCGGCGGGACGGGTCGAGCAGCTGGCTGACCACGTCGGCCAGCCGTTCGGCCTGGGCCAGGGCGGCCCCGCCCTCCTCGCGCACCGCGGCCGGGTCGTCGGCGGCCGCGATCACCTCCTCCAGCCGCATGGACAGCGCGGTCAGCGGGGTGCGGAGCTGATGCGAGGCGTCCACCGCGAGCTCCCGCTCGGCGGTGAGCAGGCTGGTGACCCGGCGGCCGGCGCTGTCCAGGCCGTCGGCCACCTGGTCCAGCTCGGCCACGCCGTAGCGGCGCCCGATGGGCCGGGGGTCACCGGAGCGCAGCCGGTCGGCGGCCTCGGCCAGCTCGCCGAGCGGCCGGGTCAGCCGCCGCGACAGCACCAGCGCGGCCACCGCGGCGGCCACGATCACCGCCGCCCCCAGCCCGAGAACCAGGGCCTGGGTCTCCGGGTCGGCCACCACCACCGTGGGCACGCCCACCACCAGCACGGCCGCGACGGCCAGGCCGACCATCGTCAGCAGGAGGCGGCGCTGCATGCCTCAGTCGCCGCCCTCAGTCGCCGCGCTCGAACCGGAAGCCGACCCCGCGCACGGTGGTGATGTAACGAGGGCTGTGGGCGTCGTCGCCGAGCTTGCGGCGGAGCCAGGAGATGTGCATATCCAGGGTCTTGGTCGACGTCCACCACTTGGCGTCCCAGACCTCGCGCATGATCTGCTCGCGGGTGATCACCTTGCCGGCGTCCCGGAACAAGATCCAGAGCAGGTCGAACTCCTTGGTGGTGAGCTCCAGCTCGGTGTCGCGGTGCCAGGCCCGGCGGGCCTCCGGGTCGATGCGGACCCCCATCACCACGGCGTTGTCGGCGGTACCGCGGCGGAGCAGCGCCCGGACCCGGGCCAGCAGCTCGGCCAGCCGGAACGGCTTGGTCACGTAGTCGTCGGCGCCCGCGTCCAGGCCCACCACGGTGTCGACCTCGTCGGCCCGGGCGGTGAGGATCAGCACCGGGACGCCGTGGCCCTCGGCCCGGACCCGGCGGCAGACCTCGAGCCCGTCCAGCACCGGCAGGCCGATGTCGAGCACGATGAGGTCGATCCCGTCGCTGAGCGCGCGCTCGAGCGTGGCCGGGCCGTCGGCGGTCACGTCGACGTGGTATCCCTCGCGGCGCAGCGCGCGAGACAGTGGCTCGGAGATGGACTCATCGTCCTCGGCGAGCAGAACGCTGGTCATAGCTTGATCGTAGAGCGTGCGCGGCCCGTTTCGGTCCTAGCGGTCGTCGCCGTGCTGTTCCTCCTCGACCAGCGCGAACAAGATCGCCTGCACCCGCTCCACCTGAGGGATGTCGGTCAGCACGATCTGGCCGTGCTCGCCGGGCGACTCGACCACCAGGCGCCCGGCGCCGACCAGCCGGTCGAGCAGGCTGCGGGTGAACGAGACGTCGCTGACCCGGGTGAGCGGGATGTCCCGGCCGCGGCGGGCGACGATGCCTTCCCGGACCCGCAGCCGCCCGCTGGTCAGCTCGTAGGTGGTCGTCTTCCAGCGCAGCACCGGCCGCACCAGCACGATCAGCAGCAGCACGACCGCCACCGCCAGTGCCGCCAGGCGTTCGGTACCCGCGTCCCGGCCCGCGGGGATGGCGACGCCGACCGCGACCGCCGCCGCGATCACCAGCACCCCGAGGATGACCGGTCCCACCAGCACCTTCCAGTGCGGGTGGAGGACCAGGACGCTGCGCTCGGGCGCCGCTTCGGGCCGGTCGGGCCAGGCCGGCCACTCGTCAGACACCATGAGATTCAGCGTAGATGCCGGACATCGCCCGCGCTGACGGCTTCGGTCCGGCCCGGTCCGGTCACGATCAGCCGGCCGCTGGCGTCGATGCCGGTGGCCCGTCCGGTGGTGACCTCCCCGGCGGGCCGTTCCACCCGCACGTCCCGGCCGATGGTGGTGCAGAGCTCCAGGTAGGCGGCCTGCAGCCCGCTCGTCTGGGGGTCTCCGGGCGGAAGCGTCCGGCACCAGGCCCGGTACCAGCGCCCGAACTCGCCCAGCAGCGCGGCCAGCAACGCGGTGCGGTCGACCTCGGCCGCGCCCGCCAGCCGCAGGGACGTCGCCGGCAGCGCGCCGGGACCGGGGCCGGGCAGTTCGGCCTCGGTGGTGGACACGTTCAGGCCGAGGCCGACGACGATCGCGTCCCCCGACTGCTCGGCCAGGATGCCCGCCAGCTTGCGCTCGCCCACCAGCAGGTCGTTCGGCCACTTCAGGCCGGCCCGGACCGGGGTCAGCCGGTTGACCGCGGTGGCGGCGGCCACCCCGGCCAGCAGCGGCAGCCAGCCGCGCTGGGACGGCGGCACCCCAGCCGGGCGGAGCAGCACCGAGACCATGATCGAGGACCGGGGCGGGCTGACCCACTGGCGGCCCAGCCGGCCCCGGCCCGCCCGCTGCTCCTCGGCCGCCAGCACGGTGCCCTCGGGCGCACCCGCCGTCGCCCGTTCGGCCAGATCGGCGTTGGTCGAACCGGTGCTGTCGACGACCGTGATCTCCCGCCAGAAGGTGGCCGGGCCGACGAGCTCGGTCCGGAGGGCGGCCGCGTCGAGCGGCGCTCGTTCCTCGTGTCCGGTAGTCATCTCGCCGATCATTCTGCCGGGCCGGGCGGGTCTGGCCCAACAGGAAGGGCCCCGCGTCAGACGCGGGGCCCCCGGATCCTGGTGCGGGCCCGTGGCCCGCTCGTCAGGTGCAGTGGCTAGTACTGTCCCTGCTGCTGGTCGCCGTACTGGCCACCACCCTGACCCTGGTCGCCCTGGCCCTGGTCGCCGTACTGGTCACCCTGGCCCTGGCCCTGGTTCTGGTCGTAGCCGCCCTGCCCCTGGTCCTGGCCGCCGCCGTACTGATCGCCGCCCTGGCCCTGGTTCTGGTCCTGGCCGTAGCCACCTTGGCCCTGCTGGCCTTGCTGGCCCTGCTGGTCCTGGTCCTGGACGCCCGCGTAGTTCTCGGCCGCGTTCTCCCCGGACTGGATCTGGCTGTCGAACTTGTTGCCGGTCTTGTCGTCGGCGAACTGCGCGGCCTTGTCGAAAGCCTCATCGGACTGCTGGTCATGCTCGCCCGCGAACTTCTTGGCGTCGTCGGCGAATTCGCTGAAGTCAGGCATGGTGCCCCCTACGTCGTCGGTTTGGTTGGCCCATCCGTCGTACGGCAAGGTGAGCTGCCCGGCCCATAGATCGTTAAACTGGCAATCCAGGCCGTTCACCCAGGGTTGCGCTCTAATTCTGGTCCTGGTCCTCGACGCCCAGGTAGTCCTCGAGCTTCCGCTCGCCGGACTGGATCTGGCTCTCGTGGCTGCCGCCGGTGCGCTCGTTGACGAAGTCGGCCGCCTTGTCCAGGGCTTCGTCCGACTGCTTGTCATGCGAACCCGCGAACTCCTTGGCCTTCCGCGCCATCTCAGCAAAGTCAGGCATGGGATCCCCCCGTTGTCGGCTGGAGGCCGTTCTCCATTCCTTGTTCGCTTCCCGGGCCAGCCGGTTGCTAAACCCGCGCTCATCAGCGCGAACGCGCCAGCTAACGCGCCAGCTACTTCGTGACCCGGATGCGCAGGCGGCGGAAACCCTTGCCCTTGTTCTCGACCTTGACGACCTCGATCCGGCCGACCTGCCGGGTGGAGGCGACGTGCGTCCCGCCGTCGGCCTGCTGGTCCAGCCCGACGATGTCGACGATCCGGACGTCCTTGACCTCGGGCGGGACCAGGTTGGTGGCGGTGCGGATGATGTCCGGCAGCGCGAAGGCGTCGGCCCGGGGCATCACCCGCACGTCGATCCGCCGGTCCTCGGCGATCTCCAGGTTGCACAGGTCCTCGACCGCCTGCCGGAAGCCCTCCGGCACGGACGGGAGGTTGAAATCCATCCGTGCGGTCAGCGGCTCCATGTTGCCCCCGGTCACCAGGGCACCGAAGTCGCGGAAGACCACGCCGCACAGGACGTGCAGGCCCGAGTGGGTGCGCATCAGCGCGGTGCGCCGCTCGTCTTCGACCGCACCGCGCACGGAGGTGCCGGGCGGCGGGACCGGGTCGGCCTCGTCGGGGATCAGGTAGAGGTCATCGGCCTTGCGGGCGCCCACGATGCGGGTCTGTACCCCGCCCCACAGCAGCACGCCGTGGTCCGGTGGCTGGCCGCCGCCACCGGGGTAAAAGGCCGAATGGTCCAGGACGATGCCGTCCGGACCGGACGCCAGCACGGTCGCGTCCCATTCACGCAGGGTCTGGTCGTCGAGTTCGAGCCGATGGGTGCGCCATTCGTTGTCCGCCACCCGAGCAGCCTACTGCGGGGGTAACGGGGGCACCGGTGGCGCTGCCGGGGCCGGTTGGGTGAGGGTGGAGCGGGCCGGGCACGCGGCGTCAGGCGACGCGGCGCGTGGCCAGGAAGTGCCGGATGTCGGCGGTCTCCTCGTCGCTGTAGCGGTCGAGGATCGCTTCCAGGTCGTTCAGCTCGGACGGCGAGGTGTAGCTGGACAGCTCGCGCTGGAGCGCCTTGCGGGCGACCCGGGCGTCGCGGTCGCCGCGGAAGTCATGCCGGATCGCCTTGAGCCGCCGGCCGATCGGGTGAGTCGAAGTCTTCATGCACTTTTCCCATTCTTCAAATTTGGAAATCCTTCGCTTTCCAGTGTCAGGATGAACGACCCATGCGTCCAATGATTAAAAGGCAATACACCTATGAGTTACTGTCATAGTTATGGACACCGATGCGTTGCGCTGGTTCCAGCAGGTCGCCGACGGCACCACGGTCACCGAGGTGAGCGAGCTGGAGGGGGTGACCCAGTCGGGGGTGTCGCGGGCCCTGGCCCGGCTGGAGACCGAGGTCGGCACCCCACTGCTGCGGCGGTCGGGCCGCATCCTGCGCATGACCCAGGCCGGGTCGGTGTTCAAGCGCCACGTCGACGCGCTGCTGCACCAGCTGGACGACGGGATCGCCGCGGTCAGCCAGCTGCTCGAGCCGGAGACCGGGACGGTGGCGCTGGCGTTCCAGCACTCGCTCGGCACCTGGCTGGTCCCCTACCTGGTGCGCAGCTTCCGGGCCAGCCATCCGCAGGTGCGGTTCGAGCTGACCCAGGTCCGCGACGAGCTGCACTCGACGGCGCTGGCCGGCGGGCAGGCCGACCTGGAGATCGGCACCCGCCGCCCGCACGACCCGGCCTGGCTGACCCAGCAACTGGCGCTGGAGCCGCTGCGGCTGGCGGTGCCGCGCGATCACCGGCTGGCCGGCCGGGGCCAGGTCTGGCTGGCCGACGCGACCAGCGAGCCGTTCGTCAGCCTGCGGGCGGTGTCAGCGCTGCGGCGGCTGACCGACGACCTGTGCGAGGCGGCCGGGTTCGAGCCGGACGTGGTGTTCGAGGGCGACGACCTGTCCACCGTGCGCGGGTTCGTGGCGGCCGGGCTGGGCGTGGCCGTGGTGCCGGCGCCCCGGGCCGGTTCGCTCGAGTCGGCGCCCGGCCCCCTGGTCCACCTGGAGATCCTCGACCCCGGCGCGATCCGGGAGATCACCCTGACCTGGTCGGCCGACCGGCGGCTGCTGGCGGCGGCCGAGCTGTTCCGCCGCTACGTCATCCGCCGGGCCACCACCGGCCGGGTCCCGACCCTGTCCCCTAGCCCGAGGTGACCGGGCGGGCCGGTGCGGGCCGGTGCTCGGTGATCCAGGCCGCGATCTGGGCCCGGGACCGGACGGACAGCTTGCGGCGGATGTTTTCCACGTGAGCTTCGGCGGTGCGCGGCGCGATGGCCAGCCGCGAGGCGATGGCCTGGTTGGTCAGGCCGTCCGCGATCAGCGCGGCGACCTCCAGTTCCCGGCCGGTGAGCCGCGGGCCTGCGGGCAGGCCGAGGAACGCGAGGGTCGCGTCCAGGACCTCGGCCCAGCGCCCGTGGTAGAAGAGGTGGCCGGTCCCGGGCAGCGGGAGCAGCGTGGCCCCGGGGATCAGCGCCGCCACCTCGCGGCCCAGCGCGAACGCGGTGGCCTGGTCGGCCTCCCGGTGCAGGACCAGGGTGCGGGCCCGGATCGCGGGCAGCAGGGCGGCCACTTCGGTGCCGTAGTACACCTCGAGGGCGCGCCCGGCCACCGCGGCCGAGGCGAAGTTCCGCTGGGCCCGGGTGAACGCGGCCACGTCCTCCGGCGTCGGATCGGAGATAAAGATGCTGGCCAGCATCGTCGACCCGAGGCCCCAGTGCGCCCGGACCAGGGCCACCAGCGAGTCCCGGACCGCGGCCGGGGCCAGGTCGCGGCCGCGGGCGCAGGTCCCGTACAGCACCAGCTCCTCGACCCGCTCCGGGTGGCGGGCGGCGATCGCCGCGGCCAGCTGGCCGCCCTGGGAGGCGCCGAACAGCCGGAACCGGGCGGCCCCGGCCGCGTCGGCCACGGCCAGCGCCGCCTCGATCTGGGCCTCGAACGACAGATCGGGCGGATCCTGGTCCGCTGCGCGGCGGTCTGGTGCGGGACGGCGGTCCGCCGGGCGGTCCGCCGACAGGCCACAGCCGGGCTTGTCGAAGCGGATCACGGTGAACCGTTCGGCCAGGGCGGCCATGAACGGGCCGAACGCGAACAGCTCGAGCTGCTGGTGCAGGTGGGTCACCCAGCCGGAGTCGCACAGCAGCGGTGGCCCGGTCCCCTGCGCGGACCAGGCCACCCGGCCCACCGGAGTGGCGCAGTACTGGATCGCGGGCACCTGATCACCAGGGCGCTACGCGGTTCGGGCGGCCGCGTGGCACCCGGGGCGGGCGCAGCGGCGGCGCCGTCCGCGTCCAGGTGCGGCGCTCCTCGCGCTGGGACCGCATCGGCTCGGTCAACCGCATGACCAGGAACGAGTCCGGCCAGTTGGCCGCCGTGTACCCGGCTCCGAGGTCGCAGTGGTGCAGCTCGATCTCGACCAGCCGCCGGACCAGGATCTCGGTGGCCGGGAACGGGTCCACGCCCGGTACCCAGGTCACCTCGGCGCGCCAGGCTTCGTCGGGCAGCTGCCGGCTGACCGTGCGGAACGCCGCCGCCGCGGCGGCCAGGTCATCGAGCAGGTCGGCGCGTGGCTGGCCCGCGCCGTGCTCGATGTCGGCCGTCCGCGCCTCCGGGCTGGCGTAGGCGGGCCGCGGCTGGCCGGTGCGGACCCCGATCATCAGGTTGCGCAGTGCGTCGGCGCCGCGGGCCAGGTGAGCGAGCACGTGGCCGCGGGTCCAGCCGGGCAGCAGCGACGGCTCGCGCAGGTCGGACTCGTCGATGATCCGGGCGGTGCCGAGCAGGCGCTGGGCCGCGAAGTCGATCTGGTCGCTCAGCGACTCGAGAGCAGGGTCCATATTTTCACTGTAAATCGCCCGGTCCGGGTGTGCGTAGCCTGGCCCGCAGCAGGTCCAGGTCCTCCTGGCTCAGGCCGTGGGCCGTGAGCCAGGCGGTCGCCCCGCCGTACCGGGACTCCAGCTCGGCCAGGAACGCGGTCATGGTGCCGGCCTGCGGCTTGTGCGAATCGGCCGGCTTGCGGTTGATGTCGGCCGAGTAGGTCGGGGACCGCCGCAGCCGGGCCAGCAGGGGCTCGGTGCGCTCAGCGGTGGCCGCGTAGTCGGCCACGATCGCGTCCGGGCGGACACCGGCCGCGCTGAGGGCCAGCGCGACCACCACGCCGGTCCGGTCCTTGCCCGCCGCGCAGTGCACCAGCGCGGCCCCGGGAGCCCGGGCCACGCTGCGCAGCGCGGCCACCACCTGGTCCGGGCGGTCCTCCAGGTAACCCAGGTAGTGCCCGGTCACCGCGTTGCCGGGGTAGCGCGACCGGTCCCGCTGGTTCCTGGTCAGCAGCACGTCGGCGACCGCGTCGGTGGCCAGGCCCTCCTCCGGCAGCACCGGGTGGTGCCGGTGCTCGACCGACGCCATCGCGTCCAGCGGGGCCGGTCCCTCGGAGTTCAGCTCGGCCGTGCTGCGCAGGTCGACGACCGTGCTCAGGCCGTACTCACCGGTCAGCTTGGCGATGTCAGCCGGCGTCAGCTCCTGCAGGTTGTCCGAGCGCAGCAGCCGTCCGGACACCGTCTTGCCGCCGTCCTCGGTGGGGAGGCCGCCCAGGTCACGGGCGTTGGCGGCACCCTCGATATCGATCCATGGCATACCTTCATCCTGCCTGCCCGGACCTGCTGGTGCGCAGCGCTGTCGTCCGAACGGGTGGCGAACTCTCAGTCCAGGCCGCGCTTGCCGGAGGCCCAGAACGGTTTGGTGCGGACCGACTGCCGGGGCCAGCCCCGTTCGGCCACGAAGTGCCAGGCGCAGCAACTGCACGGTGCGGGCCTCACCGGCCAGGTAGGCGGCGCCCGGCTCGCGGGGAAGTTCGAGCCGGCGGGCAGCCTCCAGCAGGCTGGCCGAACCGGTGGCCGGGCGGCCGTCCCGGTACAGCCAGGGCATGTCCCGGGCCAGCGGGAGCCGGTCGCCCGGCTCGTCCACCTCCAGCAGCGGGTACGCGGGGGTGCCGGGAGGCAGCGCCGCCAGCATCGCGCCGAACGCGACGGCGGCCGTCTCCTCGCCGGCGAACACGTGATACGGCGCGTCATCCTGGAGCACAAACGACCCCTCGGGGCGGCCGAACGTGACCGGCTGGCCGATGTCGAGCTCACGGGCCCAGCGGGCGCCGGGACCGCCGGTGTCGTGGTCGAGCACGCACAGTTCGAGGTCGCCGTCGTATCGCCAGATCGAGTAGGTGCGCAGGATGTCCCGCGGCCGCCGCCAGCTGTGCGGGTCCAGCAGGTCGCTGACGTGTACCCGCACCTGCTGGCCGGGGGTCCAGGTCAGCCGGGCCACCTCGTCGCCCTCGATCCGGACACGCCGCATGCACGCGGCCACCGGCTCGATCTCAGTGACCGTCCCGGTGACCGAGATCGCGTTGAGCACGCGCCCGCCGATCCGCCGCGGCCGGGCCGAAGAGGTCGTCACCGTCATACCGACAAGATATAACTTGACCGCTCAGATGATCAAGCTATATCGCGAGTCGTGAGGGTGGATACGCGGAGAGTACCGGGCGGCGGGAGCCGGAGGAGTCTCAAGATCAATCGCTCGGTTACGTTCTCTGCGCTATTCACTGACAACGCAACCGAGCAATGGATCATGATCGGGCGCGGGCCGTGCTAGAGGGCGGGGTTGCGGGCGGCCAGGAAGTTGAGGGCGACCAGGGTCAGGACGGGGCGGTCGTCGGCGAACATCTCGCCGCGGGTGTGGACGAGGCCGCGGTCGGGCTTGGAGCGGGACCGGCGGGTGGCCAGGATCGTGGTGCGGATCCAGAGCTTGTCGCCCGGCCGCACCGGGCTGGGCCAGCGGACCTCGTCGATGCCGGGTGAGGCCAGGCTGGCCACCCGGGACAGGTAGTGATCGGCGTACAGGCGCATGAACAGGCCGGACGTGTGCCAGCCGCTGGCGATGATGCCGCCGAACGGGCCGGTGGCCGCGTACTCCGGGTCCACGTGCATCGGCTGCGGGTCGAAGCGCCGGGCGAACTCGATGATCTCCGGCTCGGTCACGCTGGCGTAGCCGTACTCGTAGACGGCACCTTCGGTGTAGTCCTCGAAGTACCGGTCGGTGAGCGGGACCGCGAAGTCGGCCCCGCTCAGCGTCCGGGTGCCCGCTGCCTCATCTCCTGCCTCTGCCATGCTGGCCATCTTGCCAGCAGGTCTCGGCGGTCAGCCGACCGGTCAGATGGCGCGCATGCGGTTGTTGCGGGCGTTGTGCTCGACCTCGGCCAGGCCGAGAACCTCCAGCACCGGCGGCACGTAGTTGCCGAACCGGCCGCGCAGCCCCTTCTTCAGGCCGTACCAGCCGCCGACCGGGTTGCCGGCGGACCGGCCCCAGGCTTCGACGGTGCCGTCGGCGGCGGCCTTCTGCTCGTCGGCGTTGCCCAGCGGCATCCAGTCCCCGTGCTCCTTCAGCATCGCGTGCAGGTCCTCGATGCAGCGCAGCTGGTAACGCAGCTGGGTGGTCCGACCTGGACGACCAGGGCGGGCGGGTCACTGTCCGGGTCACGCCAGGCCTCGAAGTCGGACCGCCCGGGCGGCGTGCTCAGGATCCACGGGTCGGATGCGGTGCCGGAGCCGACAACGTTGCTGGTCATCGCGGGTTCCCCCCTTTACTCAGGCCGATGCTGGCCAGTATGGCAGTCAATACCTGACATCTGTTGTCACCTTTTCGTTCTAAAATCGGCGGCATGCGCGCGAGCCGCCTCCTGACCCTGGTCGGCCTGCTGCAGGCGCGGGGCCGAATGAGCACGACCGAGCTGGCGGCCGAGCTGGAGGTGTCGGCGCGGACGGTGCTGCGTGACCTGGAGGCGCTGAGCTCGGCCGGCATCCCGGTCTACGCGACCCGGGGCCGGCACGGCGGGTTCGCGCTGCTGGACGGGTTCACCGGCGAGCGGGCGGGCGGCCCGCGGCGGGCAGCTCCGGCCCCGGCCCCGGCCGGGCCGCCGCCGCGGGCGCTGATCCGGATCTCACCGCGGGGACGGCGGCTGGCCGCGCTGCTCGGGCGCCCGGAGGGGCTGCGGCTCCGGCGGCAGCAGAGCACCGAGGTGTCCGGCCTCGGGCCGGGCCCCGGGGACCGCGCCGACTGGGCGCAGGCCTGGATCCGGTTCGGTGACGCCGGGGCGGCGGTGCTGGACCTGCTCGCGCTGGGACCCGAGGTCGAGGTGCTGCAGCCGCCGGAGCTGCGCCGCGAGCTCGGCCGGGCCGCCCGCCGGATCGCCGAGTTGCAGGCCGTCCCCGGTGCGTAGGCTGGCCCGGTGGTCACCGTGCGCCCGGCCGACGCCGCCGACGTGGCGGCCCTGCGCGCCCTGGCGGTGGCGGCCTACCAGCACTACGTGCCCCGGATCGGCCAGCCGCCCTGGCCGATGACGGCGGACTACGCCGCGGCGGTGGCCGACGGCCATACCTGGGTGGCGACCCGCGACGAGGCCGTGGTCGGCCTGCTGGTGCTGGTCCCCGAGCCGGATCATCTGCTTTTGGAAAATGTGGCCGTGCAGCCGGCCGAGCAGGGTCGCGGCACCGGTTCACGGCTGCTGGACTTCGCCGAGGAGCAGGCCCGGCGGCTCGGGCTGGCCGAGATCCGCCTCTTCACCAACGAGGCGATGACCGAGAACATCGCCTACTACGGCCGGCGCGGGTACACCGAGACCCACCGCGCCCGCGACGGCGGATTCTCCCGAGTGTTCTTCCGCAAGGCGGTCGGCTGAGGTCTGCGGGCTGGGGGGTGGCAGACCGCGGGCCCGGCCGATACGACGGCCGGGCCCGCGGGCAGAGCGAGATCAGTGGTTGACCGCGTCCCAGAGCTGGTCGGGGTGGACGCCAGGGTAGGAGCCGGTGAGCTGGGTGCCGGCGTTGCCGGGGTAGTTGCTGTGGCCGGGGTCGGTCATAGCGTCGTGGGTGGCCTCGTTGATCCACTCGTAGGCCGGGCCGCTCGACACGGCGTCCCAGGCCTGGTTGGACGAGCCGTCGCAGCGGCGCAGGACCAGCGCGCTGTGGCTGTGCCACTCGGTCACGCAGTAGCCGGACTGCCTGCCCTTGGGCGCGTACTCGAAGAACTTGGCGTTGCTGACCTTCGGGAACGGCGCCAGGCCGTCCAGGAAGTCCGAGTCCGTGCTGTGGTTGTTCTGGTGCTGGACGACAACCTTCGCGCCGGAGGGCGAGTGCCAGTAGCGGCCGACCGACATCACCAGGTTGGTCCCGTGCACCTCCTGCGTGTAACACCAGGGGCTGCTGGCGCACTGGCTGGTGGTGGCGCCGGCCACGGTGGCTCCGGCCAGCGAGCCGAAACCGGCCGTGGCGAGAATTCCGGTCGTGGCGATGATCCGTCGTGCACGTGACATTGGCGTCTCTTCTCTTTTAGCAACCTACGGTTAGGCAGCGGTTACGTTCCGCAAGAGAGACGCCGTGAAACCCCCTTCTGGTTTACATGGGTAGTCAGATTTTTACTCTGAGTGATTTATGCTCAATGCCGGAATTGAGGCGAACCGGGTTGGACACGGGGATAAATCACCCTGTGTTCTGCAGGCCGGCGGCGACCCCATTGACGGTCAGGAGGAGCAGCCGCTCCAGGTGCTCGCGCTCGGCCGGGTCGTCGGCGGCCGGCCCGCGCAGGGCGGCCAGCGCCCGCAGCTGGAGGTGCGACAGCGCGTCCACGTAGGGGTCGCGCAGCGCCACCGCGCGGGACAGCACCGGCCGGTCGGCCAGCAGGCGGTCGTGCTCGGTGACGGCCAGCACCAGCCGCCGGGTCAGGTCGTACTCGGCCAGCACGCGGGCGGACAGGTCGTCCCGGCCGCCCAGGGCCAGGTAGCGCTCGGCGATCCGGCGGTCGGTCTTGGCCAGGCTCATCTCGGCGTTCTCGAGCAGCACGCTGAACAGCGGCCACTCCTGGTAGGCGTGGCGCAGCTCGGCCAGGCCGGGGCCGTCTGCGACCCGGCCCGGGCCGGTCCGGTCCCCGCCGACGGCGGCGGCCAGGCCGCTGCCCAGGCCGAACCAGCCGGGCAGGTTGACGCGGGTCTGCGACCACGCGAACACCCAGGGGATGGCGCGCAGGTCATCCAGGCTGACCTGGGACAGGCCGCGGCGGGCAGGCCGGGAGCCGATCCGGAGGCCGCCGATCTCCCCGAGCGGGCTGATGCGGGCGAACCAGTCGGCGAAACCCACGCTCTCGACCAGGCCGCGGAACGCCTGCCGGGCCGCCTCGTCGATCAGGTCGGCCAGCGGCCGGAACCGGACCGCGACCTCGCTCACGCCGTCGGTCCGGCCCGGTGAGGAGGCCAGCAGCACGGCCGAGGTGACCTGCTCCAGGTGCCGCCGGGCGATGGCCGCCTGGCCGTAGCGGGCGAAGATGACCTCGCCCTGCTCGGTGACCTTGAACCGGTCCGCCACCGAGCCGGGGGCCTGGGCCAGCACCGCCCGGCCGGTCGGGCCGCCGCCGCGGCCGAGCGCGCCGCCGCGGCCGTGGAACATGGTCAGCCGGATGTCGCTGGCCTGCGCCCAGGCCGCCATCGCGGCCTGGGCGTCGAACAGCCGCAGGGTCGCGCTGGCCGGGCCGAGCTCCTTGGCCGAGTCGGAGTAGCCGAGCATGGCCTCGAGCTGACGGCCGGTGGCCGCCAGCCGCTCGGCGACCGGGGGCAGCGCCAGCATCTCGGTCAGCACCTGGACCGAGTTGGCCAGGTCTTCGCCGGTCTCGAACAGCGGGATCACGTCCAGCACCGGCGCGTTGCCGTCGGGCAGAGCCAGCTCGGCCAGCTCGTAGACGGCGGCGATGTCGGCGGCCGACCGGGTGAAGCTCACGATGTAGCGGCGGCAGGCCTCGACGCCGAACCGCCGCTGGATCCAGGCGATCACCCGCAGAGTCGCCAGCACCTCTTCGGTCTGCTCGGACAGCTGTCCCCCGGCCCTGGCCTCGGCCAGCGCCCGCGCGTGGACCGCGCTGTGCTGGCGGACCTCCAGCTCGGCCAGGTGGAAGCCGAACGTCTCGGCCTGCCAGATCAGGTGCTGCAGCTCCCCGTAGGCCTGCTGGCGGGCGCCGGTGGCGGCCAGCGAATCCTGGACGAGCCGCAGGTCGGCCAGGAATTCCTCCGGGCCGCCGTAGGCCAGGTCGGCGTGGCGGCCCCGGGTCGCATCAAGCCGCGCGGCCGCGTAGAGCAGGTAGGTCCGGTACGGCTCCTGGGGCGAGCGGGCGGTGATCTCCCCGATCAGCTCGGGGTGGGCGGCGCTGGCCACGTCGAGCGCCCGGCGCAGGGCCGGCGAGGCCTGGGTGCCGGGCTCGGACAAGGTGAGCGAGCGGCCGATCCGGTCGGTGGCCCGTTCCAGCGCCAACAGCACGTGCTCGGCCTGGATGGTGGCCGCCTCCCGGGTGACCCGGGAGGTGACGAACGGGTTCCCGTCCCGGTCCGCCCCCACCCAGCTGCCGAACTGCAGAAAGGCCGGGACCCGGGTGGGCGTGGCGCCGCTGTCCGGGCCGGAGACCGCGTGGTCCATCGACCGGTACAGGGCCGGCACCGCCCGGAACAGGGTCTCGTCGAACGCGGTCATGACCGTGCGGACCTCGTCGATCGGGTCCATCGCATTGACCCGCAGCTGGGAGGTGCGCCACAGCACGTCGATCTGTTCGTGCAGCTCACGCCGGGTCTCGGCCTGGTCGGTGGCCGCGGCCCGCGGGTCGTCGAGCGCGTCGACCAGCAGGGCGATCCGGCGCAGGGAGGCGACCACGGCCCGGCGCCGGGCCTCGGTCGGGTGCGCGGTGAACACCGGGTGCACGCGCAGGCCGGCCAGCAGCGCCTCCAGCCGCTCCTCACCCTGCTCGGCCCGGATCTCCGGGATGGTCGCGGCCAGCGACTCCTCCAGCGGGCGCTCCTCGGTGTCCCCCTCGCGCAGGGCCCGGATCCGCTGTTGCTCCTCGGCCTGGTTGGCCAGGTGGAAGTAGACGGTGAAGGCGCGGGCGACCTGTTCGGCGCGGTCCAGCGGCCAGGCGGCCACCATCGCCGCGATGTCGTCGAGCGACACCGACTCGGGATGGCGGCGCGCCTCGATCACCGCGTGCCGGAGTTGTTCTACGTCGTCCAGGAGGTCCTGGCCACCGGCGTCCCGGAGCACTTCGCCCAGCAGGCTGCCCAGCAGCCGGACGTCGCGCCGCATCGGGCCCGGCATCTGGTGCCGATCAAAGTCGCGGCTGATGGGGCCGGGATCGGCTTGGTCGGCTGGCTGGTTGCGCTCTGGGTCTCTTTCGGCTGACGCTGTGCTCACGCGGCCAGCGTAGCGAAGGGGTCTGGACCAGCCTCGCTACGCTTACCCCCATGACCAGTGACGCCGCTGACGCCCCCGCCACCCCGGATGCCGCCGACCTGCACACCACCGCCGGGAAACTGGCTGACCTGGACCGGCGGCGGGAGGAGGCGGTGCACGCCGGCTCCGACCAGGCGGTCGAGAAACAGCACAGCCGGGGCAAGCTGACCGCCCGGGAGCGGATCGAGCGGCTGCTGGACCCGGGGTCGTTCGTGGAGTTGGACCAGTTCGCCCGGCACCGGGCCACCGACTTCGGCATCGGGGCCAACCGGCCGTACGGGGACGGCGTCATCACCGGGCACGGCACCATCGACGGCCGCCAGGTGTGCGTGTTCAGCCAGGACTTCACGGTGTTCGGCGGGTCGCTGGGTGAGGTCTACGGCACCAAGATCGTGAAGGTCATGGACCACGCGCTCAAGGTCGGCTGCCCGATCATCGGCATCAACGACGGCGGCGGCGCGCGAATCCAGGAGGGCGTGGTCGCGCTGGGGCTGTTCGCGGAGATCTTCTACCGCAACACGATCGCCTCCGGCGTGATCCCGCAGATCTCGCTGATCATGGGGCCGGCCGCGGGCGGCGCGGTCTACTCCCCCGCGATCACCGACTTCACGTTGATGGTGGACGGCACCTCGCACATGTTCATCACCGGCCCCGACGTGATCAAGACGGTGACTGGCGAGGAAGTCACGTTCGAGGAGCTGGGCGGGGCGCACGCGCACGCGGTCAAGTCCGGGGTCGCCCACTACCAGGCCCGCGACGAGGACGACTGCTTCGACTACGCCCGTGAGCTGCTGTCCTACCTGCCATCCAACAACCTGGAAGAGCCGCCGGTGGTGGACGCGCCCGCCGATCCGGTCGCGGCCGAAGAGACCACCAGCACCGACCTGGAGCTGGACACGCTGATCCCGGACTCGCCCAACCAGCCCTACGACATGCACACGGTCATCGCGGGCGTGCTCGACGACGGCGAGTTCCTCGAGGTGCACGCCGGCTTCGCGCCCAACATCATCGTGGGGTTCGGCCGGGTGGCGGGCGCCTCGGTGGGGGTGGTGGCCAACCAGCCCATGCACTTCGCCGGCGCCCTGGACATCAACGCCTCGGACAAGGCCGCCCGGTTCGTCCGCACCTGCGACGCCTTCTCGGTCCCGGTCGTGACGTTCGTCGACGTGCCCGGTTTCCTGCCCGGCACCGACCAGGAGTGGAACGGCATCATCAGGCACGGCGCCAAGCTGATCTACGCCTACTCCGAGGCGACCGTGCCCAAGGTCACGCTGATCACCCGCAAGGCCTACGGCGGAGCCTACGACGTCATGGGCTCCAAGCACCTGGGCGGTGACATCAACCTGGCCTGGCCGACCGCGCAGATCGCGGTGATGGGCGCCCAGGGCGCGGTGAACATCCTCTACCGCCGCGAGCTGGCCACCGCCGACGACACCGACGAGGTGCGCGCCCGCCGGGTCACCGAGTACGAGGACACCCTGGCCAACCCCTACATCGCGGCCGAACGCGGCTACCTGGACGCGGTCATCCGCCCGTCCGAGACCCGGGCCGAGATCACCCGGGCGCTGCGGGCGCTGCGGACCAAGCGCCAGACGCTGCCGCCCAAGAAGCACGGCAACATCCCGCTGTAACGAGGCCGGGCCAGCCCGGCGATATCCCTGTCGCTGTTTTTTTACCGGTCGAGGGTGGCGGCGACGAGGGCAAAAGTAGTAGAAAACATATAAGTACCAATCCGCTCCGGACCCTGGCGGCTGGTTACAGCGCATTCCCGGGGAAGGCCGCACTGGCCATGGAGGAGCGGATATGAGCGAGCCGGATGTCCGGCCCAGCTGCCGTCCGCTTCCGGGCCTTCCCACCATTCCGCCCCGGCACGACCGGGGCTGCCGCCGCGCGCTCGCCACGCCGGCGCACTGTGCCCGGGAACCGTCAAGGTACCCGGTGGGGGGACCGGTGGGGGGACCTGCCTGCCGCGCGCACCGGGGGCTGATCGACGCGCGCGGCAGGCAGGGAAGAAGGCGCGGGTAAGCGTGCGGCCTGACCAGATCGCGGTTCCGGACGCGCTGCCGCTGGCCCTGAACCGTTCCGGCCGGTGCAGCGACTCCGCCACCACGACGGCGTCCGGGTCGGCGCTTTCTCCCCTACTCCGCCGCAGGCGGGAATCTTCTTCAGGCTCGGCTCAGGCGAACTGCTGCTGGCCGAGGACCGACAGCAGCTCCAGCTTCTCGTAGCCCTCGGTGTGCGGTGGGGCGGTGAGCACCAGCAGCAGCTGGGACTGGTCTTCGGTGAACAGGGCCTGGCAGTCGAGCTCGATCGGTCCCAGTTCGGGGTGCACGAGGATCTTGTGGTCGGCGAAGCGCTGGGCGACCTCGTGGCGGTCCCAGAGCGCGGCGAACTCGGGGCTGGCCTTCTGCAGCGCCCGTACCAGTTCAGCGGCGGCCGAGCGGGGACCCAGGGTGCCGTAGGCGGCGCGCAGGTTGGCGACCTGGGCGCGGCTCTGGCGGGGGCGGTCGTCCTCGGGGTAGATGAGCCGCTCGGCCGGCTCGGTGAACCAGCGGTAGATCTCGCTGCGGGCCAGACCGGTGTGACCGGACCGGTCGCCGAACAGCGCGACCGCCATCCGGTTCTGGACCAGCGTCTCGCCCAGGTTCGACAAGATCATCGCCGGGGTGTCGTCCAGCCGGTCGAGCACCCGCAGCAGCGCGGGCGCGACGTGGCTGGCGGCGGTGGCGGTGGCCGGCGGGTTGTGGCCGGCCACCCGGAACAGGTAATCGCGCTCGTCGCGGGTCAGCCGCAGCGCCCGGGCCAGCGACGCCAGCATCTGGCCGCTGGGCTGCGGGCCGCGCTGCTGCTCCAGCCGGGTGTAGTAATCGGTCGACATCAGGGCCAGCGCCGCGACCTCTTCGCGACGCAGGCCGGGGGCCCGGCGGCGGACGCCCGCGGGCAGCCCGACGTCGGCCGGCTGCAGGGCCTCACGGCGGTGCCGGAGGAAACCGGCCAGGGCTGCGCGATCCATGTCTCCATTATCGGCCCACGTCAGCGTGCCAACCAGGGATCGTCAGTCCCCCGATAAGCGGTCTCTGCCCCGGGCGCCGCGGCCCGCCGAGACTGCAGACATGGACATCTCCGGTAACACCATCTTCATCCCCGGCTCCACCAGCGGCATCGGCCTCGCGCTGGCGCTGGCGCTGCAGGCCCGGGGCAACACCGTCATCATCGGCGGCCGCCGCACCGACCTGCTGAAGCAGATCACCGCCGAGCACCCCGGCCTGGACTCCGTGGTCATCGACACCACCGACCCCGCCAGCATCGCGGCCGCGGCCAAGCAGGTACTCGACCGGCACCCGGACCTGAACGTGCTGATCCCGATGGCCGGCATCATGCGGGTGGAGGACTGGCACCAGGCCGACGGCTTCCTGGCGTCGGCCGAATCGGTGATCACCAGCAACCTGCTCGGCCCGATCCGGCTGATCGCCGCGTTCATCGACCACCTCGAGGCGCAGAAGGCCGCCACGATCGTCACCGTGTCCTCCGGCCTGGCGTTCACCCCGCTCGGGGCGACCCCCAGCTACTGCGCCGCCAAGGCCGCAATCCACATGCTCAGCGAGTCGATCCGGCTGCAGTACGCCGGCACCAGCGTCCAGATCGTCGAGCTCGAGCCGCCGTCGGTGCGCACCGGGCTGCTGCCGGGCCAGGAGACCAACGAGCTGGCGATGCCACTGGACGAGTTCATCAGCGAGGCCGTGAGCCTGCTGGAGACCGAGCCGGACGCCAAGGAGATCCAGGTCGAGCGGGTGAAGTTCCTGCGCTACGGCGAAGCCCGCGGCGACTACGACCAGGTGGTCGCGACGCTCAACGCCTCCGACCCACACGGGAAGTAGGAACAGCCATGGCTGAGGGCAAGGTCATCGTCATCACCGGGGCCTCCAGCGGCTTCGGCAACCTGGCCGCCGGGGCTCTGGCCCGGGCCGGGCACACCGTGTACGCCGGCATGCGCGCCACCGCCGGCCGCAACGCCGCCGCCGTGGCCGAGCTGGCCGAGCTGGCCAAGGCCGAGAACATCGACGTCCGCGGCATCGAGATGGACGTCCAGGACCAGGCCTCGGTGGACACGGCGGTCGCCACGATCGCCGGGGAACAGGGCCGGATCGACGTCGTGGTGCACAACGCCGGCCACATGGTACTCGGGCCAGCCGAGGCGTTCACGCCCGAGCAGCTGGCCGAGCTGTACGACGTGAACGTGCTCAGCACCCAACGGATCAACCGGGCCGTGCTGCCGGTCCTGCGGCGGCAGGGGTCCGGGTTGCTGGTGTGGGTGGGCAGTTCCAGCACCCGCGGCGGACACCCGCCGTTCCTGGCGCCGTATTTCGCGGCCAAGGCCGGCATGGACGCACTGGCCGAGAGCTACGCGGCCGAGCTGATCAAGTTCGGCGTCGAGACCGTCATCGTCGTGCCGGGCGCCTACACCAGCGGCACCAACCACTTCGCGCACGCGGGCCAGCCCGCCGACGCGGACCGGTCCGCCGACTACGACGCCAACTACGGGCGGCTCCGGGAAGGTATGGCTGCCAGCCTGGCGGCGATCTTCCCCGCCGGTCACGACGCCGGGGAGGTGGCCGGCGAGATCGTGCGGGTGGTCGGCCTGCCCGCCGGCCAGCGGCCGTTCCGGACCCACATCGACCCGAGCCGCGACGGCAGCGAGGTCGTCTCGGCGGTCTATGACCGGATCCGGACGGAGTTCTATCACCGGGTCGGGATCGCCGAACTGCTGCCGGCGCATGCCAGTCTCTGACCTTTTCCGATTTTTATTGAAGGAGAAAAGCCATGCCGTTCGCCAACTTCAAAGTGCCTGCGGGCACGCTGACCAGCGAGCAGAAGGAACAGATCGTCCACCGGACCACTGACCTGTACGCCGAGATCTACGGCGAACGGGCCCGGGCCAACACGATGGTGCTGGTAGAGGAGGTCGCCGATGGGGGCTGGGGCATCGGCGATCACGTGCTCACCCTGGCCCAGTTGCAGGAGGGCGGCGGCGGGCAGGACTTACGATCGGCGGGTGGCGGCCGAGATGCCTGACTGGCCTGAGGTCCGCGCGCTGGTCGCGCGGGAGCTGGGTGAGCGGGTCACCGGCGGGCGCCCGCTGACTCCGGCGCGGCCGTCGATGACGTGGGCGGCTGCTGTCGCCGGGGCCGGGGCGATCGTGGTCAAGGTGAGGGCGGCGGACGAGGGCCGCACGGCCGGGAAGGCGCGGTGGGCGGCGGCGCAGCTGCCGGTGCTGGCGGGCCGCGGGTACCCCGTTCCGGTGATCTCGTGGCACGGCCCGATCAGTACCGATTGGCACGTGACCGTGCAGAGCCGGCTGCCCGGCCGTCCACTCCGGGCCCTGGACGGGCGGCTGGCCGACGCGGTCGTGCGGCTGGTCGAATTGCAGGCCGGCGCCGGGGTCGCGGCCGGGGACCGCGACTTCACCGGCTACGTGGCCAACGTGCTGTTCGACGACTGGGACGAGGTGTGGGCCGATGCTCCCCGGGCCTGCCCGGCGGCCGGACCGTTGTGCACCCGGCTGCGACGCTGGCTTGAGCCGGCGTGGGGGCTGCGGCTGCCGCCCACCGACTACGCCCACAACGACCTGAACCGGTCGAACATCCTGACCGACGGGACCGCGATCACCGGGGTGGTCGACTGGGACGAGTTCGGCCTCGGCAGCCGCGCGCTCGACCTGGTCGCGCTGGCCGTCGATTGTCAGCGCGACGGTGACGAGGTCACGGCCGGCCGCCTGCTGGCCCGGGCAGGCCGGGTGGCGGGCAGCGACGGGCTGCGCTGCCTGGTCAGTTACCGGGCGATCGCGCTGCTCGCCCATTCCGCCCGGTACGGGCAGGCCTACGGCGACGGCCTGGCCGAGGCCGAGTGCGCGGCCATCACCTCCATCCTCGAGCGGCTGCCGACGTAGTTGGAGGCGTGGGCACGGCGAGCAGGCGGACGAATTAGCGCTGCCGGGGATCGGGCCGTCGCGGGCGGATGTGGAGCAACGACGCGACCGTGAAGTGCCCGCTGGCTGACCTGATCGAGGCCGAGGATGCCGCACCGGAGCACGCCCTGCGTCTCGGCCTCATAGCGCTGGGCGCGCTCGCGGACCTGGCGCGAACCGATGCCTACTCAGCCGCCGCGTCGGGGACGGTGAAGTAGCCCCGGCCGGCGGGGGTGATCCAGCGCATGACACCGGGGCTGGGCTGATCAAGCTGCCAGCCGTCGGCTTGTTTACATCGGTGATGGTGCCGGCAGAGCGGGGCCAGGTTGCATTCGCACGTCGGGCCGCCCTGGTCCTAGGGCCGCGTGTGGTCCAGGTCGCAGCGTGGGGCCGCCCGGCTGCAGCCAGGGGCGGTGCAACTGGGAGTCCGGGCCATGACGAGGTGCTGAAGGTAGCGGCTCGGGTGGTAACCCGGCTCCTGAGGGCGATGGTCGCAGCTACCGCGGGCCAGCGGGCTGATCGTGACGGTGAAGCCGCCTGGTCCGGGCGGTCTCAGGTCCGGCGGACAGCCGGGGATGCATCCGTGCCCGACGGCCTGGCCTCCGGCGCCGGTCACGGTGACGCAGAAGCGGCTGGCCAGGTGCCCGGCTGCCCGCGCGGCCAGTTCCCGGGCCAGGCGGGGGTCGACAGGTCCGTAGCCGGCCACGAGACCGGGCTGGTCACCCAGCGCGAGGTGGGTGTCCAGCGGCACGGTCAGCGTGACTCGTGAGGCCAGCGGTGACCGCTCACGGGTGCCGGGTGGGGCGGCTGGGCCCGGCGTAACGGGCTGGGCGGGTACGGCGGGCTGGGCGGGAGCGGAGTCCTGGCCAAGCAGGGCATCCAGATAGGCCCGGGCGCGCAGCTCCTCCAGCGACCCGGGCAATCCCGCCTGTCGCAGGCTCCGGGCCCGGTCGCTGAGGCGCTGGTCGGCGGCCAGCACGTCAGCGGGAGGCAGACCGTAACCGGCCAGGGCGGCGGTCCCGGCGTCTTCCTGCCAGCGGCGCACCCGCGGATCCTTCTCCGCTTCTTCCCGCCGCCGGGCCGCGGCCTCCGGGTCGACGGCCAGTACCGCGCGGGCCACCGCTGCACGCAGCTGGCCGGTCGTCTGCTGCCCGGCCCGGGGCAGGATCTGCGCCTCGACGGCACCGGCCTGCTCCTCGGTCAGGATGCGGGTCGACTCGGCGATCAGTCGGGCTTTGGCACGATCGATGACGCCTTCGTACAGGGTCCGGGCGGTGCCGGGCAACCGGACGGCCAGGTCCAGGGCGAGATCCTGGTAGGCGTCAGCAGTCCGGGGCGTCAGGGTCAGGGCGGCGGCGATCTCGTCGGAGACGAACTCGCTCAGCTGGGCCGGGAACTCACCGGGCGCGGCGGGCGGGGTCCCGTCGGCCGGGCGGCGGCGGGCCAGCTCCGCAACCGCGGTCAGCAGGCCGGAGGCACACCAGGATTCCAGCCGCTGCCAGGCCCGCAGCGCGCCGATCAGCTCATCATCGTCCAGTTCGGTCAGGCGGCCATCGCGGGTGGCGGCATCGGCCAGCGCGCCCAGCGAACCGCCGGGCGCGCACGTGTCCAGTACGCCGCCGGACTCAAACCCGGAACCGGAGGGCGGTGGGGACGACGCGCTGCGGGGCCGGAACCCCGCCGCCAGACTCTCGTCCGCGGCCGCGGCCCTCAGCTGGCGGTCAGAATCTATTTGATCGAACAATTCCCGGATGGGCACATCGGCGTATTCGGAAGGGCACGCGGATTCAGCCGATGGGACGCTGATATTAGTGGTGAATTGCAGGCCGGGCAGTGCAGGCCAGACCGGGGACGGCAGCTCACGATCGCCGTTCACACTAGTGTCCGATGTGGTCACTATGCACCGCCTCCGACCACGTCAGAGATATTATGGGAACACAATATCGAATAGGTCAGAACAATGCAAGATAAAGGCCGGATCTCTTTATCAATGTGTACTTATCGGTGCGAAATTAGAGGTGACCAGGGGCGTATTGACCACGTCACGCCTGCGCCGCCAGCACGGCGGAGCCAAATGTGTGACGATGCGGGACTCCGGGGCGGCCCGCTGGGCGACCTCGTGGGTGTTATTGGCCGCTGGCAGGCCAGTGCCGATGTTGAGGAACTGGCGGATGCCCACGTCTTTGACCAGGTAGCCGACCGCGCTGGCCAGGAACGCCCAGGCGGCCCGGGCGACCTCGGCCACGACCGGCGACGCGGCCAGCACGTGCTCGGCGGCGGCCCGGCCGGCGGCGAAGTTGTCCTCGCCGCCGAGGAGAACGTTCCAGATCCGGGCCGGCCCGCAACCGTCAGCCGGCCGAGGCGGACTTGTCCCGCTCGAGGTGATCAAGGACGCGGGCGAAGTGGTCGCCGAGTGCCTCCGGGACGCGTTGGGACATGGCCTGGGCCAGCAGCGCGTCCACCGCCGTCTGGGCCAGCGGACGCAGCCGGCGGGTGATCGCGGCCACGTCGGCGATGTTCTGGCCCTGCAACAGTCCGTCCTGGAGCAGGCCGGCCAGCACGTACCGGGTCACGGTCGCGGCCAGGTCCTGGGCGGTCGCGTCGACCTGGGCGCGCAGCCGTCCGGCGAGGTCGAGTACGGCGGGCAGCGGCATGCCGGCCGCGACCAACTCGGCACCGGCGTTCAGCAGGCGGGGGCTCGGGACGCGGTAGCGGGTCGCCTGGTTCTGGCGTGGTTGGTGAGCCTGGAGGGCTTGGAGGGTGCCGTGGGTTGGCTGGGGGTCTGGGGGGCCGTCCAGTTCGAGTAGGCCGAGGTCTACCGCCCGGCTGAGGTTGGCCGGGGTCACTTCGGCGCCGAACAGCTCGGTCAGCCGGGCCACGGTCACGTAGGCGGGGACCTCGTCGGACCAGGGCAAGCCGACCGCCGACTCCAGGTCGAGGATCTCGGCGATGTCACCGCCGCGCTCCCAGACGCTGAACAGCTCGCCGATGGTGGCGAACGTGTAGCCGCGCTTGAGCAGCTGGCCGATCAGGCGCAGCCGGGCCAGGTGGGCGTCGGCGTAGATGCCGACCCGGCCGTCCCGGCGCGGCGGCGGCAGCAGGCCGCGGTCCTGGTACACGCGGATGTTGCGGACGGTCGCGCCCGCCAGCCGGGCCAGCTCGTCGATCCGGTACTCGGCCATGACCCCAACCTTACGCAGGGCGACATTTACTCATTGCATTGAGACAATGTCCATTGTAACGTTTTTCGAGGGGCCTGCGAGGTTCAGAGGGGCTCGCGGGGTTTTGGGCCCGAGGCCTGCGAAGGGAGCCCCCATGGGACGTGAAACTCTGACCAGTTTGGCCGCCCGCAAGGCGCTGGCCGGGCGGACGGCCCTCGTGACCGGCGGCTCGGGCGCGTTCGGCTCGGCGACCCTGTCGGTGCTGCGGTTCCTGGGCGCCGAGGCCGTCGGCCTGGACCGGGTACCCGGCGACGAGGTGCTGGCCTGCGACGTCCGCGACGACGAACAGGTCACCGCCGCGGTCGGGGAGGCGACCCGGCAGCTGGGCGGGCGGCTGGACATCCTGATCCACTACGCGGGCGTGGGCCCGGCGGTGGACGTGGGCCGCGCCCCGGACCCCGAGGTGCACGAGGCGCTCGAGGTCAACCTGCTCGGCCCGTGGCGGGTCACCGCGGCGGCCATGCCCGCCCTGCTGGCTCCCCGCCACGGCCCCCGCGCCCGGGTCGTCATCACCGCGTCGCTGCTGGCCGGGGTGACGATGCCGTTCACGGCGGCCTACACCGTGTCCAAGCGGGCGCTGACCGCCTACGCCGACGTGCTGCGGATGGAGTACGGCACCCACCTGCACGTGACCACCGTCTACCCCGGCTACGTGGACACCCCGATCCACGACCGGTCCCGGGCGGCCGGGGTGTCGCTGGACGGCCTGGTGCCGGCCGAGCAGGTCCGCGACACCGTGCTGACCGCCATCTCGGCCGCCGCCGCCGGCCGGCCACCACGGGACGTGGCCTCGACCGGACCCGGCCAGGGGGCAAGGCGGCTGGCCCGCCACGCGCCCGGCCTGCTCGACCGGGCGGTCGCCGCCCGGGTCGGCCGGCTGGCCCGCCACGACAGCTTCTCCGGGGCCGCGCTGGCCGCTGGCCTGCGCGACCGGCACGCCATGGACCGGAAGGAACAGCCCGTATGAGCGACGCCACGCTCCGCACCACCGACCGCGAGGACATCGCCGGGCGCCTGCTGCGCTCCTCGGCCAAGGCGTCCTACGACCCGCTGACCATGATCGACTGGGAGACCCCGGTCGACCCGGACCGGTACGCGATCCCGCCGCACCGGGTGTCCCTGTACGGCACCGAGCTGTGGGGCCAGCTCACCGAGGCCCAGCGCAAGGAGCTGTCCCGCCAGGAGGTGGCCAGCGTCGCCTGCGTGGGCATCTGGTTCGAGGCCATCCTCATGCAGATGCTGATCCGGCACGCCTACGACCTGGACCCGACCAGCAACCACGTGCAGTACTCGTACACCGAGATCGGCGACGAGTGCCGCCACTCAGTGATGTTCGCGCGGTTCGTGACCAGGATAGGCGCGCCCTACTACCCATTGGACCGGGTCGGCCGCGCCCTCGGCCGCTTCTTCAAGACGACCTCCAACGGGCCGCTCACGTTCAGCGCGGCCCTGTTCGTGGAGGAGCTGCTGGACCAGATGCAGCGCGAGATCATGGTCGACGAGGACCTCGAGCCGCTGACCCGGGCGGTCGCCCGGCTGCACGTGACCGAGGAAGCGCGGCACATGCGGTACGCCCGCGAGGAGCTGATCCGCGACTGGCCCCGGCGCCGGCTGCTGACCCGGGCCTACAGCCGGGTGGCGCTGGCCCTGGTGGCCCTGCACGCCACCGAGCGCCTGATCCACCCCGGCTGCTACGAGCGGGTCGGCCTCGACCCCAGGCAGGCCCGCAAGGTCGCGGCCCGCAACCCGCACTGGCGGGCGTCCAAGACCTGGTTCGCCCGGCAGGCGGTGGAGACGTTCACGGTCGCGGGCCTGATGTCCGGGCCCGCCCGGTACTTCTGGCGCAAGGCCGGCCTGCTGGAGCCGCCCGCTGGACCCGCCGCATGATGCCCGATTTCAGCTGCGGGACACGGTCTGGGTGACCGGTGGCGGCCGCCGCTGGTACCTGGACGCCCGCGGCCGCAACGTCACCCTGTGGCCCACTTCACCTGGGCTTTCGCCTGGCAAACCCGACGATTCGGCCCGGCCAGCTACGAAGTCACCGATTCCTGACGGCGTGCGTGCCGGTGGTCGGGCCACCATGGGACCTGGCCTAGAGTCGGGGACAGGATGAGCGAATACGGAGCCCCGGTCCCGCTGCTGGCCCGCTACGCCGTGATGGTCGACGTGGGCTACATCTACGCGGCCGCGGGCGAGCTGCTGCTCGGCACCAGCTCCCGGCGGGACTTCCGGGTCGACGCGGTGCCGCTCATCTCGGCCATCAGCAAGCACGCCGACGAACTCGTGCGCGGCGAGCTGCTCCGCGTCTACTGGTACGACGCCGCCCGCGACCGGGTGCCCACCATCGACCAGCGCGTCATCGCCCAGCTGCCGCAGGTCAAGCTGCGGCTCGGCAACCTCAACGCCCGGGGCCAGCAGAAGGGCGTGGACGCCCAGATCCGCGCGGACATGGAGGCGCTGGCCCGGCACCGGGCGATCACCGACGCCGTGCTGGTGGCCGGGGACGAGGACATGGTGCCGGCGGTGGAGGCGGCCCAGACCTACGGGGTCCGGGTGCACCTGTGGGGCATCGACCCGCCCTACGGCACCAACCAGGCCGAGCGGCTGGTCTGGGAGTCGGACACGGTCGAGGTCCTGGACAGCGCGTTCGTCCGCCCGTACTTCACCCGCCAGCCGGTGCCCGACAGCGCGCGGGCCGAGGACACGGCGGCGGTGCCGTCCCCGGCTCAGCTGTTCGGCGACCGGATCCCGCCCCGCCCGCCGTCCAAGCCCCCGCACCCGGCCTACCCGCACCCGGCCTACCCGGTGCCGGGCGCCCCGGTGCCCGGCAGCGCCGTTCCGGCCGAGGCCAGCCCCACGGTCGGACCGTCCGCCGGCTCGGGATCGAACGGCGGCCCGCCGAGTGAGACGGCCAGCCCGGCCACAGGCACCGGCACCGGCACCGGCGAGCTCCCCCGGCTCGGCCCGGACCGCGTCCGGGTCGAGGAGGCGGGCGAGCACGTGGCCCAGAAGTGGCTGCTGACCCGGGGCACCGACAACATCCGTGACCTGTTGCCGGGCCCGATCCTGCCGCCCGTCATTGACAAGGAGCTCCTGGTCGAGGCGGAAAAGGAGCTCGGCCTGTCGCTGCGCGCCTACCAGGAAGCCCGGGAGTGGCTGCGGGACGCGTTCTGGGGGCGCCTGCACCGGGAGTTCGGGCTGCGCCCGTAAGCTGGGCTTGTGCCCGACCAGTCCTCTGAGCAGCCCAGCACGCCGACGCTGCGCATCATTCGCGGTGACGCCTCGGCCGAGGAGATCGCCGCCATCGTCGCGGTGCTGGCGCTCCGCAGCCAGCCGGTCGCGCCCGTCCCGTCGCGAACGTTTTCAATATGGGCGGACAAGAACCGGCTGATGCGGGAAACGGTATCGCCTAGCCCAGGCGGCTGGCGGCGGTCGGCCTTCCCCCGCTAGGCGTCAGCTCAGGCGCTCCAGGATCAGCTCGCGGACGCGGCCTGCGTCGGCCTGGCCGCGGGTGGCCTTCATGACCGCGCCGATCAGGGCGCCGGCCGCGGCGACCTTGCCGTCGCGGATCTTCTGGGCCACGTCCGGGTTGGCGGCGATGGCCTCGTCGACGGCGGCCAGTAGCGCGCTGTCGTCGCTGACGACGGCCAGGTTGCGGGACCTGACCACCTCGTCCGGGTCACCCTCGCCGGCCAGCACCCCGTCGATGACGTCGCGGGCCAGCCGGTCGTTGACCGACCCCGACTCGACCAGCGCGGCCACCCGGGCCACCTGGGCCGGGGTGATGGGCAGGGCGGTCAGTTCGGTGCTGGTCTCGTGCGCGCGCCGGGACAGCTCGCCCAGCCACCACTTGCGGGCGTCGGCCGGGGAGGCGCCAGCGGTCACGGTCTCGGCGACCAGGTCGATCGCGTCGGCGTTGCGCAGCGCGGCCAGGTCCTTGTCGGACAGGTCCCACTCGGCCTGCAGCCGCGCCCGGCGAACCGACGGCAGTTCCGGGAGCGACGCGCGGATCTGCTCGACCCACTCCCGGGGCGGGGCCAGCGGCACCAGGTCGGGCTCGGGGAAGTACCGGTAGTCTTCGGCCTCTTCCTTGCTGCGGCCGGACGTGGTGATCCCGGTGTCCTCGTGGAAGTGCCGGGTCTCCAGCGCGACCGTGCCGCCGGCGTCGAGCACCCCGGCCTCCCGCTCGATCTCGGACCGGACGGCCCGCTCGACCGAACGCAGCGAGTTCACGTTCTTGGTCTCGGTCCTGGTCCCGAGTTCGGTGGCACCCGGCCGGGCGATCGAGGTGTTCACGTCGCAGCGCAGTGAACCTTCCTCCATCCGCACGTCGGACACCCCGAGCGAGCGCAGCACGTCGCGCAGCTCGGTGACGTAGGCCCTGGCCACCAGCGGGGCCAGCGCCCCGGTGCCCATGATCGGCTTGGTCACGATCTCGACCAGCGGGATGCCCGCCCGGTTGTAGTCGACCAGCGAGTAGTCGGCGCCGTGGATACGGCCGGTGGCCCCGCCCACGTGCTGCGACTTGCCGGTGTCCTCCTCCATGTGGACCCGCTCGATGCCCACCCGGACCTGGTGCTCGACCCCGTCGGGATCCTCGACGGTGACGTCCAGCCAGCCGTCGGTGCACAACGGCTCGTCGTACTGGGAGATCTGGAAGTCCTTGGGCATGTCCGGATAGAAGTAGTTCTTCCGGGCGAACCGGCACCACTCGGCGATCGAGCAGTTCAGGGCCAGACCGATCCGGATCGCGTACTCGATCGCGGTCCGCGACGGCACCGGCAGTGACCCGGGTAGGCCCAGGCAGGTCGGGCAGGTCTGGGTGTTGGGCTCTCCGCCGAAGCGGGCCGGGCAGCCGCAGAACAGCTTGGTCCGGGTGCCCAGCTCGACGTGGGTCTCCAGGCCGATGGCCGGCTCGTAGCGCGACACCGCCTCGGCGTACGGCACGAGCGTGGGGGTCGTCACCGGCCCGCTCCCTTCGCAGTAAGGCTGGCTGGCCCGGTGGCGTCGTCCAGCAGCGGGTGACCCCAGCGTTCGGTGAACGCGGCCTCGGCGGCGGCCGCCACCCGGTAGGCGCGGTCGTCGGCCAGCACGGGCGCCATGATCTGCAGGCCGACCGGCAGGTTGTCCTCCGGCGCGAGGCCGCAGGGCACCGACAGGGCCGCGTTGCCGGCCAGGTCGGACGGGATCGTGCACAGGTCGGCCAGGTACATGGCCATCGGGTCGTCGGCCCGCTCGCCGAGCTTGAACGCGGTGGTCGGCGTGGTCGGCGAGACCAGCACGTCGGCCTGGCCGAAGGCCGCCTCGAAGTCGCGGGCGATCAGCGTGCGGACCTGCTGGGCCTTGCCGTAGTAGGCGTCGTAGTACCCGCTCGACAGCGCGTAGGTGCCGAGCATGATGCGGCGCTTGACCTCGGCCCCGAACCCGGCCTCGCGGGTCAGCGCCATCACCTCTTCGGCGCTGTGGGTGCCGTCGTCGCCGACCCGCAGCCCGTAGCGCATGGCGTCGAACCGGGCCAGGTTGGAGGAGCACTCGCTGGGCGCGATCAGGTAGTAGGCGGGCAGCGCGTACCGGAAGTGCGGGCAGGACACCTCGGTGACCTTGGCCCCCAGCGACTCCAGCAGCTCCACCGCCTGCTGGAAGCGGGCGAGCACGCCGGGCTGATAGCCCTCGCCGGACAGCTCGGTGACCACGCCCATGCGCAGGCCCTCGACGTCGGCCTGGCGGGCGGCCGCGACCACCGGGGGCGCCGCCTCGGGGATCGAGGTGGCGTCCATCCGGTCGTGCCCGGAGATCGCCTCCTGCAGGAGCGCCGCGTCGAGCACGGTGCGGGCCAGCGGGCCCGGCGTGTCCAGCGACGAGGCGAACGCGATCACGCCGTACCGGGAGTTGCCGCCGTAGGTGGGCTTGACCCCGGTGATGCCGCAGACCGCGGCCGGCTGCCGGATCGAGCCGCCGGTGTCGGTGCCGATGGCCAGCGGCGCCTCGAACGCGGCGACCGCGGCGGCCGACCCGCCGGACGAGCCGCCGGGGATCCGGCCCAGGTCCCAGGGGTTGTGGCTGGCGCCGTAGGCCGAGTTCTCGGTGGACGAGCCCATGGCGAACTCGTCCATGTTGGTCTTGCCGAGGATGACCGCCCCGGCCGCCCGCAGCCGGGTGGTGATCGTCGCGTCGTACGGCGGGTGCCAGCCCTGCAGGATCTTCGACCCGGCCGTGGTCGGCATGTCGGTGGTGGTGAACACGTCCTTGAGCGCGACCGGGACGCCGGCCAGCGGGCCGAGCTCCTGCCCGGCCGCCCGGCGGCGGTCCACGGCGGCCGCCGCGGCCAGCGCTTCTTCCCGGGCGACGTGCAGGAACGCGTGTACCTGGTCGTCGGCGGCGGCGATCCGGTCGAGGTGGGCCTGGGTGACCTCGGTGGCCGAGACGTTTTTGGCCTGGAGCTCGCCGGAGAGCTCGGCGGCGGTCATCCGCGTGAGATCGTCACTCATCGGGCAGCTCCTCGTCCAGAATCCGGGGCACCCTGAACCGCTGCTGTTCCACCGCGGGCGCCTGGGAGAGGGCTTGTTCCGCCGTCAGGCAGGGCGTGGGCTCGTCCTCGCGGTACACGTTGGTCAGCGGCAGGGCGTGTGAGGTCGGCGGGATACCCTCGGCGGCGACCTCCTGGACCCGGGCGACCGCCGAGATGATCTGGTCCAGCTGGGGCGCGAGGTGATCCAGCTCCTCGTCGCTGAGGGCAAGCCTCGACAGCCGGGCCAGATGGGCGACCTCGTCGCGGGTAATGGACATGCACGCCATCCTAGAAGGACTGCGTACCCGCTCCGACCCATTTACACGGCGTTAACTCTCCGCGGGCTCCGGGGGCCGGACCGCGTCGGGGCCTTCGGACAACAGGGTCCGGAAACCGGCCTCATCCAGGACCGGCACGCCGACCTCGACGGCCTTGTCGTACTTGGAACCAGGGTTGTCGCCCGCCACCACGAAGCCGGTCTTCTTGGACACCGAGCCGGTGACCTTGCCCCCGGCGCTACGCACGGCCTCGGCGGCCTCGTCCCGGCTGAATTCCTGCAGCGAACCGGTGATGACCACGGTCACGCCGGCCAGCAGCTTCTGGGTGGTCCGGTTGGGGTCGAAGCCCTCCTCCTCCATGCGCACGCCGGCCGCCCGCCACTTGTCCACGATGGCCCGGTGCCAGTCCACGGCGAACCAGTCGACCACCGAGGCCGCGATCGTCGGGCCTACGCCGTCGACCGCGGCCAGCTGCTCCTCGCTGGCCGATGCGATCACGTCCAGCGAGCCGAACTCGGTGGCCAGGGCCCGGGCCGCGGTCGGGCCGACGTGGCGGATGGACAGCGCGACCAGGATCCGCCACAGCGGCCGGTGCCGCGCCACCTCCAGGTTGGCCAGCAGCCGCCCGGCGTTGACCTTGAGCGTGCCCTCCTTGTTGACGAAGAACGGCGAGGTCTTGAGCTGGTCCTCGGTGATGGTGAACAGGTCGCCCTCGTCGCTGACCAGGTGATCGTCGAGCAGCGCGGTGACCGCCTCGTAGCCGAGCACCTCGATGTCGAACGCGCCCCGGCCGGCCAGGTGGAACAGCCGCTCCCGGAGCTGGGCCGGGCAGGCGCGGGTGTTGGGGCAGCGCGTGTCGGCCTCGCCCTCGGGCCGGACCAGCTCGGTGCCGCAGGCCGGGCAGTGGGTGGGGAACTCGAACTCGCGCTCGTCGCCGGTGCGCAGGTCGATGACGGGGCCGACGATCTCCGGGATCACGTCGCCGGCCTTGCGCAGCACGACCATGTCGCCGATCAGCACGCCCTTGCGCTTGACCTCGTCGGCGTTGTGGAGGGTCGCCATCTCGACGGTAGAGCCGCTGACCTTGGCCGGCTCATCACCCCGAACGGGGTCACCCGGCCGGTCCGGCCCACGTTGACCTGGATGTCCAGCAGCCGGGTGTTGACCTCTTCCGGCGGGTACTTGAAGGCCATCGCCCAGCGCGGCGCCCGCGAGGTGGCGCCGAGCGCGCGCTGCTCGTCCAGCCGGTCGAGCTTGACCACCACGCCGTCGATCTCGTACGGCGGGTCGTGCCGGTGCTCGGCGTAGAAGCTGATGTACTCGTGCACCGCGGCCAGGTCCGGCACGACCCTGATCCGGTCGCTGGTCGGCAGGCCCCATTCGCGGAGGCGGTCGTACCAGCCGGACTGGGTCTCGGGCGGGCTGGTGTCCGGCGGGAAGCCCTCGACCCGGCCCACCCCGTGCACGATCACGTCCAGCGCGCGGCTGGCGGTGACCCGCGGGTCCTTCTGCCGCAGGGAGCCCGCTCCCGAGTTGCGCGGGTTGGCGAACGGGGCCTTGCCGGCCTCGGTGAGCCGCTCGTTCAGCTCCTCGAACGCCTTGACCGGGAGGAACACCTCGCCGCGGACCTCCAGCGTCTGCGGGTAGCCGGAGCCTTTGAGCTGGGCGGGGATGCTTTTGATGGTGCGGATGTTGGGCGTGACGTCTTCCCCGGTCCGCCCGTCGCCGCGGGTGGCGCCGCGGACCAGCCGGCCGTTGCGGTAGACCAGCGCAATGGCCAGCCCGTCGATCTTCAGCTCGCACAGGTACGGCCCGGTACCGCCACCGCGGGCGGCCCGTTCGGCCCAGGCGTCGAGCTCCTCGACCGAGAACGAGTTGTCCAGGCTGAGCAGCCGCTGCAGGTGCTCGACCGGCGTGAACAGGGTCGACACTCCCCCGCCGACCTGCTGGGTGGGCGAGTCCGGGGTGCGCAGCTCCGGGTACTGGTCCTCCAGCCCCTCCAGGTCGCGCAGCAGCCGGTCGAAGTCGTTGTCCGACAGCGTGGGCGAGTCCACTACGTAGTAGCGGTGCCGGGCCTCGGTGATCTGCGCGCTCAGGTCGGCGTGCCGCTGGCGCGCCTCGACCGGCGTCTCGTTGGCGTCGACCGGGCCGCTTGCCCCCTCGGTCATCGTGTGCTCCCCGTCAGCTTCATTCGTCGTCCCCCGGTGTCTCTTCAGCGAGCTCAGGGACTATTCTCGCTGCTTCGCGGCTGTGCGCGAGCGCTTCGACGGCCCGTGTCGGGCTGGCGCCGGCCAGGCCACAAGCCGGGGTGATGACGATCTGGCGGGCGGCCTGGGCCGGGTTCATGCCCAGGGCGCGCCAGAAGCGCAGGATGTTCCTGGCGGTCTGGACGGGGGGATCGTCCTTCGTATTACGCGGCAGGATCGTACGAACGGCACCGGCGAAAATACCCTTTCCGGTGTCGGCAATCTCGGCGATGAGATCGCCATCCTCCCGCCGTACCTGGCTGAGGTCGAAGGAGATCGCATCCGGCCGCGCCGCCATGATGATGCTGAACGGTACGTGGCTGGCGCAGCAGTGCACTGCGGTGTAGCTGCCCGCCGCGGCCAGGACGGCCTGCAGCCGCTCGGAGACGACGGTCTTGTCCGGGGCCGCGATCCGGGACAGGCCGCTGGCGGTCGGCACCTCGCCGTTGACGACGGCGGTCAGGGCCGGCTCGTCGAGCTGGACGATCAGGGTGGCGCCGGGGACCCGCTTGGCCACGTCGGCCACGTGGGCGCGGGTGGCTTCGGCCAGGGAAGCGGTCAGGTCGTTGACGGCGCCCGCGTCGGACAAGGCGGGGTTGAGGGTCCTGGGCAGCTCGATGCCGGCGGCGAGGGTCCAGGGGCCGGCCAGGCTGATCTTGAGCGGGCCCTCGTAGCCGGCCAGCTGCTCCTCGAGGGCGTCGAGGTCACTGGAGAGCATGCTCTGGGCGGCCCGCATGACGCGGCCGGGTCGCTCGGCGATCCGCCAGCCGCCGGTCGTGGTCTCGACGGGGATGTCGACCAGGAGCGCGGCCGTCCGGCCGATCAGGTCGGCTCCCGGGCCGCGATCGGGCAGCTCGGGGAGGAAGGGAAAGTCCGGCAGCTCGTCGACCACGATCCGGGTGGCTTGCTCTGGATCGGTGCCCGGCATCGAGCCGATACCGGTGGCGCTGCCCAGGCCCCAGGGAAAGCTCCTGGCGCCCCCGTCGCTGGGGGCCGCGGCGTTCTCAGTCACGGTAGTGAGCTTAGGCCCCGATCCGGACAGTCCCGGGGGTCCCGGGGCCGGTCTTCCAGGGTGGCGGGATGTGGGCCGGCCCGCCCCAAGGGGCCGGCCCCAGCCTCACCGGCCCCGCAACCCCACCCCGTTGATCCGCCGGATGCCGCGCGCCAGGCGGCCGTCTGCGGGGCCCACGGAGCCTGCGGCGCGAAGGCTTCTGCTCGATGTCGAACACCAGGATCGTGCGGTGAACGGAATGAATACACGCGGGCTGGATGCGGGGCCTGGCTACGCAGGTGGCTCAACGTGGCCGGCCCTTCCGCCAGCGCCCGGCGGCCCCGACGATCAGAACGCCGACTACGAAACCCACGGCGAAAAGGATCAGTGCAACAGGTACGACAAGAACCAAGCCGGCCATCTGGCCCCCCGCATTCCTGCCGGCCACGGCTCGGGCCGCCGCCGGCTTTTACTCGCTAGCTACCGGGATCGGCACTCACCGGTCGTCGCGCCCCTGGTCACCTGGAGGCTTACCTGGACCGGTGCGCTGTCCGACCAGAAGCGAGCGCACGCCGTGGGCCACCCGTCCTTCCGGCTCCTCGTGCAGGAGGATCGCCCCGTCCAGCCGTCGGCTCGTGAGCATCCGCCGCGTGGCGGTCCGGTCTTCCAGGTTGATCCGGATGGCGATCACCAACAGTGAACCGACCACAAACCCCAGCGCGAAGAGCGCGAACGAGATGGCTGTCAGTAGGACGAACGTGGCGGCCATGACGGCCTCCTGAGATTCCCGGCAGCCTTGCTGCCATCTCGTCACTCGTTGAGCTGACCGTCACGTGGGTGATCGGGTCGCTCGGGCACCTTTGGTCACGTGATCTTGAGATCGGAAGATCGGCCGCAGGCTGTTCAGCGTGCTGTTTACATCTGCGATCTGGCCCCAGGCGCTTCGTGTGAACCCGGCCGGGTCCCAGCGATGTGGTGGGTCTGGCAGGTGTAATACCAATTGTTGGTATGGATCCATGTTTTCCCGTTTACTCGAAGATGAAACCTGGAAAACAATGAAATTCGCAATCTTTCGGCACGACTTCGTTTTCGCATATGGGTAGGGTGAAAACACCACTACCTGCGGTAACGGCGTTCGCATGAGACAGATCGCATTACTTGGCGGGTTCATTTTCCCCAGCCGGTAAAGGTCAAATATTCTAGCCATACCAACGGTACGGATGTATGGTATGTATGTAACGACCCGGCTGCAGCTGCGTGCAGCGGTCGGTAACTTTCGACCTGAACCTCTCAACCACAGTGCACGGTCCGGCCTGATCGATCACGGCCGATCGGAGGAGGCGCTATGGCTGACCCCCTGTACAGGCGAATTGCCAACGAACTGCGCGTGCAGATCGAGACCGGCCAGCTCGATCCGGGATCACAGCTACCGGCCGAGGAAAAACTCGGTGAGCTGTTCAAGGCGTCGCGCAATACGATCCGGGACGCGATCAAGTTCCTGATCAATCTCGGCCTGGTGGAAACCCGGGCGGGCCAGGGCACATTCGTCGTCGACCCACCAGACCCCCTGGTGACCACGCTGACCACCGGCCATCCCGGACTGGGCGGCGGTGAAGGCACCGCTTACTTGTCCGAAGCCGAGGAACGGCATCCCCGCAGCAGCGTTCCCATGGTCGAGCTTCAGACCGCGCGGGGCGAGGTCGCATACCGGCTCGGAGTCGCCGAAGGCACGCCGGTGGTGAGCAGGCACGAGCGGCGATACATCCTGTCCAAACGCGCCGGTCAGCCGACCGCCCTAGATGGCGACGAGGTTCCCTGGTCTCTGCAGACCTCGTTTTATCCGCGCCGGTTCGCACTGCAAGGCGCCGAGCGGCTGCTGGACAACGAAATGATCGAGGAAGGCACGGCCAAATACCTGAAAGACGCGCTAGGCCTGGAGCAGGTCGGTTATCGGGACTGGATCACGGTCCGCACGCCGACCAACGATGAAGCCGGCTTTTTCAGACTGCCCCCCGACGGCCGGGTCCCCGTGTTCGAGGTCTTCCGCACCGCCTTCGATCGGAACGGCAAACCCATACGGGTAACCGTCACCACATTCCCGGCAGACCGGCAGCAGTTCATCATTGACGTCGGCGAGGTTCCCGCTCCGCAGTTTGAGCCCGCGAAACGACTCAGATAACACCTGCCAAAGCTGCTCAGCAATGTTGATCAATTAACAAAGGCCTCTATAGTCACATCGGCCTCAAGGCGGTGCATGCGGCATTGTTCCGGTTATTCTTGATTCTCAGCTATCACCAGCCGGACGCATGTCGCGCCGGGGAGCGAGCGACTTGTGCGCAACGTCCGCTATATACGCGCGGGGCGCGGGCGACCGGGCAGATGTAAGGAGGCGCTTTGGCCGACCCTCTGTACCGACGGATCGCCGAGGACCTCCACGCCCAGATCGAAACTGGTCAGCTCAAACCGGGTCAGCAGCTACCGCCCGAGGCACTCCTCAGTGATCAATTTCGAGCCTCGCGCAATACGATCCGGGACGCGATCAAGTTCCTGATCAATCTCGGCCTGGTGGAAACCCAGGCGGGCCAGGGCACATTCGTCGTCGACCCACCAGACCCCCTGGTGAGCACGCTGACCTCCGGCCATCCCGGACTGGGCGGCGGTGAAGGCGCCGCCTATCTGTCCGAGGCCAACGAGCGGCATCCTCGCAGCAGCGTTCCCATGGTCGAGCTTCAGACCGCGCTGGGCGAGATCGCCCATCGGCTGGGAGTTCCTCAGGGCACGCCGGTAGTGAGCAGGCACCAGCGGCGATACATCCTGTCCAAGCGCGAAAGTCAGCCAGCCGGTCTGGAGAGCAATGAAACGCCATGGTCGCTGCAGACCTCGTTCTACCCTCGCAGGTTTGCACTGCAAGGCGCCGAGCGACTGCTCGACAACGAAGACATCGGGGAAGGCACGGTCAAATATCTCCAGGACACGCTGGCCATCGAACAGTGCGGCTATCGGGACTGGATCACGGTCCGCGCACCGAACAATGACGAGGCCGCATTTTTCGGGCTGCCACCTGACGGCCGCATCTCCGTGTTCGAGATCTTCCGCACCGCCTTCGATCAGGAGGGCAAACCGATACGGGTAACCGTCACCGTATTTCCGGCGGACCGGCAGCAGTTCATCATTGACGTCGGCAAGGTTCCCGCCCCGCAGTTCGAACCGGCTCAGATGCCCAAATGACGCGGTCTCGATTGATCGATCCCACCAGACCGGCCGATCACCAACGGAGTCATCTAGCATGACGGATTCGACAACGGAGCCTGTGCGAAACATCGGCGCTGCTGCCAACGATACGTCCGAACAAGTCATCGGCCTGGTGCGCACCGGAAAGCTACCGCTCACGGTCAGGCGCGCTGGCCCCGATGACCTGCCTATCGTCCTGGATCTCATTGACGAAGCGAAGCTCTGGCTGCTCAGCAAGGCAACCGATCAATGGGCCAGGGACTGGGCCGACCAGGAGGGCCGGAAGCGCAGCGACCGCGTCCAGGACTCGCTGGCCCAGGGCAGCACCTGGATCGTCACGGTAACGCACGAAGGCCAGCGGTACGCTGTGGCCACGGTGACCATTGAGTCCAGCGGAAGTCCCCTGGTGTGGGACCGCCCGGGCGACCTTGACGACTCGGCGGTCTATCTCAGCCGCCTCGTAGTGGCGAGAAGGTTTGCCGGCTTGAAAATTGGCGCCGCCCTGCTCGACTGGGCGTGCGATTACGCTCAATTCAGGTATCAGGCCGAGCTGATCCGCATCGACGTCTGGACCCGGAATTTTGCGCTGCACCACCACTACCGGGCGCAGGGCTTCCGGTGGCAGGGGTATTGCTCGGACCCGTCCTACCCGTCCCGGGCACGGTTTCAGCGATCCACGAGCAGAAAACTGCAGAGGACGCCGCGGCTGTTCGCACCGGTAAGTGCGTTCTTCTGACGAAGAAAATGGAGCCGTCAGCCGTCGATGTGGGCGCTGGAGCCGTGCACGGGGCTCCCCATGAAGCGCCGGAGCTTGATCTCAAGCAGATCGAGCGACAAACCGACCGTCGAATTGCGTCGGCCCCTCGACCTGATAGCCAGCGCCGTAGTGACGATCACACCGCACATGACACCCGTGGAGAAGGCGACCAACGCCGCCACTGCTATGTCACGGGCCATCATGGCCTCCTGTGTCGGCCGTCGGTGCTCATCCGCCAGGCTGGTACAGCGAGACAGGCTGTGGGTCGCAGTCCACAATATGCCCAGAATGTGATCATCCGAAACCCCAAGGACGCCGCTATTTAACTATGGCCGACGTCCCGGCCTGCAGTCCTCCCGGCGCTCCCCGCCGCTTCTCCAGCGGCCGATGACCCCGACGATCACGATACCGACCGCGAAGCCGACGGTGAAGAAGATGAGGACAACGACCCCGATGAGGACTACCTCAGTCATCGGGCCTCCCGCCGTCTCGTCGGCGGCACTCAAGCCGCCGACGGCTTTCCGCACTACCTAACGAGGCTGACGCACACTGGTGGTGGCGCTGCCGTTCACCTGGACAGTCAGCTCGGTTCGTTGCGCTGGCCAACGAGAAGCCGGCGTACGCCGCGGCCTACAGATCCCTGAGCCTCTTCATGGAGCAGGATTGAGCCCTTCAGACGCCGCGTAGCGAGCATCCGGCGGGTGGCGGCCCGGTCCTCGAGGTTGATGCGGACGGCGATTACCAGCAAAGCCCCGACCGCGAAGCCCGCTACGAAGAGAACAAACACGATGACGGTGATCAGCAGTCCGAACATGGCCTGCCTCCTGACATCCAGCGGCTACTTCGCCGCCCGGTAACTCTCTTGCGCCACCTCGCTGCGAGTCCTGTCGGCTCGAACCGGGAGCGCGGGCCCGGGCGACTGCGTCGTCCCGGGGTTCGTCGTGCTACTGAAGGTGATGGACAGAGGTAGCGCAGCAGCTCGGCCACGCGCGATGGGAGCGGGTGAGTTACTGGCTAGACAGCGGAGGCTGAGTCGCCGGTGTTGATGCACCACTGCGGCCGTCCAGGCTGCGATTATGCGATTGTTACCGTTTCCTCGTACCACCGGTCCTCCACCTCCCCTAGAATCAGTCCCGCAAGATCGTCTTACTTGTACGTACCTTTCGTACCGCAGTACCTTTCATACCGCCCGGTAGATCTCTCTAAACATGACACGTAAGATGATTTCATTGTTTAGGGAGTTCGGAATGGCTCTACACTAAGAGTGACGTCCTACTGACACGTTGACGGGAGGAGTGGCATGGCCGAACCCATGTACCGGGTGATCGCCGATGACCTTCGGCGGCAGATCGCGTCCGGCGAACTCCCCGCCAACGCCCAGCTGAAGACCGAGGTCGAGCTCCGCGAGGAATACGGACGTGGCGATACGCTGATCTCGAGAACTACCGTCCGTGATGCGATAAAACTTCTCGTAGCCCAAGGCTTGGTCGAGACCCGACCGGGCCAGGGGACTTTTGTACGGGGACGGACCGATGCGTTCGTATCCAAACTGACCGCAGATCCGGCAGCTGGCGGCCTAGAGGATGAGATCTACCGATCAGAGGTCGAGCGGCAGGGCCGCCAGCCTGACGAGACCCGCCCACGAGTCGAGGTCCAGCAACCCCCACCCGCGATTGCCCAGTTGCTGCAGATCGAAGGAGGGGTGGGCGCTCAGGTCATCAGCCGGCACCAGCAGCGATCGATCGACGGCACCCCGTACTCGATGCAGACGACCTATTACCCCATGAGGTTCGTAACAGATCTTCAGGCCGTGCGGCTCCTGGAAGCCCGGGACATCGAAGGTGGAGTCGTCAAGTACCTCCGCGACCTCGGCATCGACCAAGTCGGCTGGCGTGACCAGTTCTTCGTACGACCACCAGACGCGAACGAACGGGCCTTTTTCAACCTGAGCGACCGGGTACAAGTGGCGATGCTCGACGTGCGGCGTACCGGGTTCGACGAGGAAGGCCATCCGATCCGGGTGACCGTCACCGTCTATCCCGGCGATCGGAACCAGTTCGAGATGGAGGCCGGTCAGGTTCCGCCACCGTGATCGCCCGCGCCCCAGTCAGCCGTCGGCTCGCTCAACACAGTCGCGAGCCGGCCGCCGGTGGGGTGAAGGCAGCGAACCAACCGTTGCGGAACCACGCCGTTACCAGCATCACTGCTTCGACAGCGGCCAGGTCGAAATACATGTCTGAACGGCCGGGATTGGCCAGCTCCCGATAATCGCGATCGGGAAGTTGGACTACCAGCGCCCGCCAGCCACACAGCTTGATACGACCAACCAGATCTGGACCAGGGCTGCTGTTGGAGAGGAGATATTGAAAGGAGGCCCACCATGGCAAAGCGACACGGTCGCCCTTCCCTGCAGTACCGGTACGAGCATTACGATCCCCGCTTCTAATGCGGTACAGATAGCCGTCAACGCCGCGCGGCTGCAAGCCGCGCGGCGTTGGCACCCAGTGTCAGGCGGGCAGCGGTGGCCGGCCCAGACTAAGCTCTCAAAAGTCTACCGCCGGGCGCACATCGACAGTCTCGCACCGAGCACGGCGATTAACTCAGATCTTCACGCTCTGCTAGAAGCGCAAGACCGGAATCGCAGTTCGGCAGTAAACACTTCCGGTCAACGCGAATTAGCATCTTCCCTTTACGCGGCGTTGCGGCACTTCAATTGTCCTATTTTACCGAAAAGCTTATTTCGGATGCGCTTATGTTAATACAGGCATCCGTCAGCCGCGTAAACGTGTCTTCCGAAGACCAGCAGGGAAAGGAGCATGCTGGTGAACTACGCTCTTACAGCAGAAGCGATTGCCATCGCCGTCTCGGTAGCAATAGCCGTGTGGGAACACATTGCATTGAGATCCTATCGGAAAATCGACCAGGAGCGTGCGGCGGTCAGAGCCGTCGAAGAAGACGCCCAACGGCAACGCCTCGACCGGCGGGACTCATGGGAGTTGGTATTTGTAGATGTCCGCTACAGACCGTCGCGGCAGCCATCAATGATTTGCGGGGGCTTCCGTTTCCTACGGACGACGAAATAGTCCGTGCTTATGACGCCGCGCGCGGGAGCCACCCTCCGAAGGTTCTTTCGCCGGAAACAATTGCGAGCGCGCTTGGCATCAAGGCCATCATGCAATGCAAGGCGGCGCTTAAATTGCAGGAAGCGGTCATTGCGGCATGGGAAGCGGTGCGAAGCGAGCGAGGAAGTAATTGAGCCCGCGACGAGACAGGTAGGCGTGGGGATTCAGTGGCGCCGACGGCAAACCCCCTACGTTCAATCGTCGCCGTAAAGGTGACGGTTGAGTTCGGGAGGACGGGTCGACTCTAGGCACTCGTCTGTGTAGTAGTTCATGACTGCCACGACGCGGATGGCGTCGTCGACCTGAAGTGGGCGCACATAGTGCGGATATTGGCGCCCATCGAAGAAGATCAGATGGCCGGACTGTGGACGCAGGACCGAGCATGACCGCTCGATGCCGGCCCGGCTGCGGGCTGTCTTGTCGTGGCCGAAGACCAACTCGCCCCCGGTGCCAGGGCCGTGGTCTGTGCAGAACAGTAAACCGGTCAGCGGGTTGGAATCGACGTGGCATTCGAACCGCATCCGGGTGCCATGCTGCACGTTCAGGACGGTGCCGTACCGCGCATCCGCGGCGGCGTACACCGGACAGCCGGTGGCCTGCTGACCCAGTTCTCGGAAGGCCCCCCGGTAGAGCTCGCACAGCCAGGGCAGATCGCTCGCCACCTGATCGGCGTGCACCCGGCCGCGGACCACCTCTTGGACGTCGTCCGCCTCTCGAGAAATCACCGGTGTCCGGCCGAAGGGGCGCACTTCCGCCTCATCCGCGGCCCGTCTGACGGCCTGCTGCCAGTGGCCGGGAAGCATCCAGGTCACATCGAACACCGCCCAGCCGAATGTTTCCAACATCGAGTTACACGCCCCCGCGTCGGCGTCAATCGGGCACAAAGAACACGTCCACCCAGTGCTGACAATAATTGCTCTTACAGGTGGGCAGAAACCGTCAAGAGCTCACCGGGACGCGGGTGGCGGTGATGGTGGCGCTGCCGAGCACGGTGTCGCCGTCGTAGAGGACGGCGGTCTGGCCGGCCGCCACTCCCCGGGCCGGGTCGGTCAGGGTGATGTGGAGGTCATCGCCGTCCAGGCGGGCCACGCAGGGGTAGACCGCACCGTGAGCCCGCAGCTGGATCGAGCACTCGCGGGGTTCCGTCAGTGCGTCGCAGCCGGTCCAGACGGGGTGCTGAGCGGTGATGTCGCGGACCTCGAGGTCGGCGGCCGTGCCGACGGTGACGGTGCGGGTCACGGGCTCGATGCTCAGGACGTAGCGGGGGCGGCCGTCCTCGGCGGGACGGTCCAGGTGGAGGCCGCGGCGCTGGCCGATGGTGAAGGCGTAGGCGCCGTCGTGGTGGCCGACCGTCTCGCCGACGGTGTCGACGATGGGGCCGGGCTCCTCACCGAGGTGCTTCGCCAAAAAGCCCTTCGTGTTGCCATCGGCGATGAAGCAGATGTCGTGGCTGTCCGGCTTGTCGGCGACGGCCAGGCCGCGGGCGCGGGCCTCCTCGCGGACCTGCGTCTTGGTGGTGTCGCCGAGGGGGAACATCGCGTGCGACAGCTGGTCCCGGGTGAGGACCGCCAGCACGTAGGACTGGTCCTTCCCCATGTCGACGCTGCGGCGGAGCCGCCCGTCCTCGATGCGGGCGTGATGGCCGGTGCACACCGCGTCGAAGCCCAGCGCCATGGCCCGGTCCAGTACCGCGGCGAACTTGATCTTCTCGTTGCAGCGGACGCAGGGGTTCGGGGTACGGCCGGCCGCGTACTCGGCTACGAAGTCTTCGACCACGTCCTCGTGGAAGCGTTCGGCCATGTCCCAGATGTAGAAGGGGATCTCCAGCACGTCGGCGGCGCGGCGGGCGTCGCGGGCGTCCTCCAGCGTGCAGCAGCCGCGGGCGCCGGTCCGGTAGGAGCTGGGGTTGGCGGACAGCGCGAGGTGGACCGCGGTCACGTCGTGGCCCGCGTCCACCGCCCGCGCGGCGGCGGTGGCCGAATCAACGCCGCCGGACAGGGCGGCCAGTACCCGTAGAGAACTCATAGCGCCTTCGAGGGTATGCGCTCTCAGCGGGAGGCGGCGCGGCGGGCGCGTTCGACCGCTTCGCCGATGACGGTGCCGAGAACGTCCACGTCTTCCTGGGTGGAGTTGTGGCCGAGCGAGAACCTCAGCGACCCGCGCGCCCGGTCCTCGTCGGCGCCCATGGCCAGCAGCACGTGGCTGGGCTGGGCCACTCCGGCGGTGCAGGCCGAGCCGGTCGAGCAGGCGATGTCCTTGGCGTCCAGCAGCATGAGCAGCGCGTCGCCCTCACAGCCAGGGAAGGAGAAGTGCGCGTTGCCGGGCAGCCGGTCGGGGCCGGGCGGCGGCCCGTTCAGGATCGCGTCCGGCACCGCCTCGGTGATCTGCCGGATGAGGTCGTCGCGGAGCACCGACAGCCGCTTGGCCTCGGCCTCGCGGCGTTCGGCGGAGATGACCACCGCGGTGGCGAACGCGCGGATGGCGGGGGCGTCCAGGGTCCCGGACCGCACGTCCCGCTCCTGGCCGCCGCCGTGCAGGACCGGTACCGGCTCGACGCCCCGCCGGAGCAGCAGCGCGCCCACGCCGATCGGGCCGCCGAGCTTGTGGCTGGTGACCGTGAGCGCGTCCGCGCCCGACCCGCTGAAGTCCACCGGCAGCTGCGCGGCCGCCTGCACCGCGTCGCTGTGGAACACGATGCCGTGCGCGTGCGCGGCCTCGGCCAGCTCGCAGATCGGCTGGATGGCGCCGACCTCGTTGTTCGCCCACATCACGCTGACCAGGGCGACATCCTCGGGGTGGGCCTCGATGGCGGCGGTGAGCGCCTCCGGGGTCAGCACGCCCTGGCCGTTGACGTCCAGATAGCTGGCCTCGGCGCCCTCGTGGGTGTGCAGCCAGCGCACCGAGTCGAGCACCGCGTGGTGCTCGATCGAGGTGACCAGCACCCGGCGGCGCGGCGGCTCCTGGCGGGCCCAGTACAGGCCCTTGACCGCGAGGTTGTCGGCCTCGGTGCCACCGCTGGTGAAGACCACTTCGCTCGGCCGCGCGTGCAGGACCTCGGCGATCTGCTCGCGGGACTCCTCCACCACGCGGCGAGCGCGGCGGCCCGCGTTGTGCAACGACGACGGGTTACCGAGCTGGGCCAGCTCCTCGGTCATCACCTCGATCGCCTCGGGCAGCATCGGCGTTGTCGCGGCGTGGTCGAGGTAAATCACGAAATCAGCCTAGCGGGCCGTGGCGGTCGTACCGCCACGGCCCGCTACCAGGTAGTTAATTGCCGGACCGCTTCTGGATGTCTTCCATCAGCTGCGGAACCACGTTGAACAGGTCGCCGATGACGCCGTAGTCGGCGAGTTCGAAGATGGGTGCTTCGGGGTCTTTGTTGACGGCGATGATCGTTTTGGAGGTTTGCATGCCGGCCCGGTGCTGGATGGCGCCGGAGATCCCGATGGCCATGTAGAGCTGGGGGCTGACGGTGGTGCCGGTCTGGCCGACCTGGAACTTGTGGGGGTACCAGCCGGCGTCGGTGACGGCCCGGCTCGCACCGACGGCGGCGCCGAGGGTGTCGGCGAGCTTTTCGATGATCTCGAAACCTTCCGCGCTGCCGACCCCGCGGCCGCCGGACACGACGATGGCGGCTTCGGCCAGCTCGGGGCGCTCGCCGGTTTCCTGGATGGTGCGGTCGGTGACCTTGGCGCCCTTGGCCGCCTCGGAGACGGTGACGTCGACCGCTTGCAGTTCGGCGGCGGCCGCGGCTGGCTCGGCCGCGACCGAGTTGGGCCGGACGGTGATGATGGGGGTGCCGGTCGTGACCGCGGAGTGGACGATGGTGGCGCCGCCGAACACCGACTGCTCAGCCACGATCTTCCCGCCGTCGCCCGCGGCCAGGCCGACCGCGTCGCACAGCATGCCCGAATTCGTCTTGACGGCCAGGCGGCCGGCGACTTCCTTGTTCTGGCCGGTGGAGGCCATCAGCACGGCCACCGGCGAGTTCTGCTCGACCAGGGCGGCCAGCACGTCGGCTTCCGGGCCGGTCACATAGTCAGTGAAATCGGCCCCTTCGGCGACGTAGACCTTGACCGCGCCATATTCGGCCAGCCGGGCCTGCCCGTCGGCGGACTGGCCGCCGACCCATACCGCGGCCGGTTCACCGAACTGGCGGGCCAGGGTGAGCAGTTCACCAGTGACCTTCTTGACGTCGCCATCGGAGTGCTCGGCGAGGACGAGAACTTCAGCCATCGGTTTCTCCTCCTCCTCAGATGAACTTCTGGGTGACCAGGAACTCGGCGACCTTGCTGCCGCCGTCCCCGTCGTCCTTGACCACCGTGCCCGCCGCGCGGGGCGGCCGCTCGGCGAAGTCAACGACCTCGGTATGGGCGTTGGCCAGGCCCACCAGCGAAGGGTCGATCCCGGCATCGGCGCAGGACAGCACCTGCAGCGGCTTCTTCTTGGCCGCCATGATCCCCTTGAACGAGGGGTAGCGGGGCTCGTTGATCTTCTCCACCACACTGACCACCGCCGGCAGGCTGCCTTCGACGGTCCAGTAGCCGTCCTCGGACTGGCGGTGGATCGTGATCGACGAGCCGTCGGTCTCCACCTTGGAGGCCAGCGACAGCTGCGGCACGCCCAGCCGCTCGGCCAGCATCGCCGCCATCGACCCCATCCGCGCGTCGGTCGACTCCGCGCCGCAGATCACCAGATCGAAGCCGATCTGCTGCAGCACCTGAGCCAAGGCGTACGAGGTCTGCAGCACGTCCGATCCGGCCAGCGCGTCATCGAGCAGATGCACGGCCTTGTCCGCACCCATCGAAAGCGCCTTACGGATCGACTCCGACGCCTTCTCCGGGCCCATGGTCAAGATCGTGACCTCGCTGCCGTCATTGGCCTCTTTGATCTGCAGGCCCTCTTCAATGGCGTATTCGTCCAGCTCGTTGATCAGCCCATCAACTGACTCACGATCCAGCGTGGCGTCGCCGGGCTTGAGCTTGCGTTCGGCCCACGTATCCGGCACCTGCTTAACGCAGACGACGATGTTCATGCGCGACGCCTACCTCCCTGCGTTGGGTTGTTCACATCCCCTACAGCCTGCCAAACTTCTCCGGCCCTGGGGCATGGGGGTCTTTGCGTGTTCGCTCACACCATATTACTTATAAGTAACTTACGGGGCTTCGGCGGCGGCGCGCTCGGCCGCCTCGACCACGTTGGCCAGCAGCATCGCCCGGGTCATCGGGCCCACCCCGCCCGGCATCGGGGCCAGCCAGCCCGCGACCTCGGTCACCGGCGGTGCGACGTCGCCGACCAGGCCCGCGTCGGTGCGGGTGATGCCGACGTCCAGCACGGCCGCCCCGGGCTTGACCATGTCCGGGGTGAGCAGGCCGGGCACGCCCGCGGCGACGACCACGATGTCGGCCTGCCGGGTGTGCGCGGCCAGGTCCTTGGTGCCGGTGTGGCACAGCGTCACGGTGGCGTTCTCACTGCGGCGGGTGAGCAGCAGGCCCAGCGACCGGCCGACGGTGATGCCACGGCCGACCACGGTGACGTCGGCCCCCGCGATCTCCACGCCGTAGATCCGGAGCAGCTCGACGATGCCACGCGGGGTGCACGGGAGCGGACCGCGCTCCCCCAGCACCAGGCGGCCCAGGTTCATCGGGTGCAGGCCGTCGGCGTCCTTGGCCGGGTCGATGCGTTCCAGCACCGGCTGCGCCTCCAGCCCGGCCGGCAGCGGCAGCTGGACGATGTAGCCGGTGCAGGCGGGGTCGGCGTTGAGCTCGTCGACCGCCGCTTCCACCTGGTCCTGGCTTGTGTCGGCGGGCAGGTCACGCCGGATGCTGGCGATGCCGACCTCGGCGCAGTCGCGGTGCTTGCCGTTGACGTAGGCGCGGCTGCCCGGGTCGTCGCCGACCAGGACCGTGCCCAGGCCAGGGACGATGCCCCGCTCGGCCAGCAACGCGACCCGCTCCTTGAGCGCGCTGCGGATCTCGGCCGCGGCCGCCTTGCCGTCCAGGATGTTCGCCGTCATCGGACAGTGCCTTTCGGTTAAAACCAGAGCCGGATCACTTAGTGGTAGAAGTGCCGCACGCCGGTGAAGTAGAGGGTGAGGCCGGCCTCGGCGCAGGCGTCGATGACCAGCTGGTCGCGGATCGAGCCACCGGGCTCGGCGATCGCGGTCACCCCGGCCTGGGCCAGCACCTCGATGTTGTCCGGGAACGGGAAATAGGCGTCGCTGGCGCACACCGAGCCGACCGACCGGTCCCCGGCTCGGGCCACCGCCAGGCGGCAGGAGTCGACCCGGTTGACCTGGCCCATACCGATGCCGACGGACGCGCCACCGGAGGCCAGCAGGATCGCGTTGGACTTCACGCTACGGCAGGCCCGCCAGGCGAAGCCCAGGTCGGCGAGGGTCAGCTCGTCCAGGGCCACCCCGGTCTTCAGCTCCCAGTGGGCCGGGTCGTCGCCGGGCTGGTCCACACCGTCGGTGGTCTGCACCAGCAGCCCGCCGCTGACCTGACGCCACTCGGTCCTCGGCCCGCCGGCGGGCGGCGGGCAGACCAGCAGCCGGATGTTCTTGGCTTTGGCCAGGACGTCGCGGGCCTCGTCGTCGTACTCCGGGGCCACCACGACCTCGGTGAACACCTCGGCGATCTGCCGGGCCAGCTCGGTGGTGACGCGGCCGTTGACCGCGATCACCCCGCCGAACGCGGACTGCGGGTCGCAGGCGTTGGCCTTGCGATGCGCCTCGGCCAGGTCGCCGCCGATCGCGATGCCGCACGGGTTGGAGTGCTTGATGATCGCCACACAGGGCGCGTCGAAGTCGTAGGCGGCCCGGCGGGCGGCGTCCGCGTCCACGTAGTTGTTGTAGGACATCGCCTTGCCGTGCAGCTGCTCGGCGGTGGCGATCCCGCCGTCGCCCGGCTCCGGGCCGGCGGCGGCGCGGACGTAGAGGGCGGCCCGCTGGTGCGGGTTTTCGCCGTAGCGCAGCACGTCGGAGCGGGACCAGGTGGTGGCGATGACGTCCGGCCAGCCGTTCTCGCGGGCGGGCTCGTCCGGCGCGTAACTGCTGGCGAACCAGGACGCCACCGCGGCGTCGTAGCGGGCGGTGAGCGCGAACGCGGTGGCGGCCAGCCGCTGGCGCTGGGCCAGCGTGAAGCCGCCGTTGCTTTTGCGCAGGGCGGCCAGCACCTCGGCGTACTGCAGCGGGCTGGTGACCACCGCGACGTTGGCGTGGTTCTTGGCCGCGGCCCGCACCATGGCCGGGCCGCCGATGTCGATCTCCTCCACGCACTGCTCGGGCGGGGCACCGCTGGCCACCGTCGACTCGAACGGGTACAGGTTCGATATCAGCAGCTGAAAAGGCTCCACGTCGAGGTCTTGCAGCTGAGCCTGGTGCTCGGGCCGCTGCAGGTCGGCCAGCAGCCCGGCGTGCACGCGCGGGTGCAGGGTCTTGACCCGGCCGTCCAGGCACTCGGGGAACCCGGTCAGATCTTCGACCTTGGTCACCGGTACGCCGGTCCCGGCGATGACCGCCGCCGTGCTGCCGGTCGAGACGATCTCCACGCCAGCCTCGTGCAGCGCGCGGGCCAGCTGGTCCAGCCCGGTCTTGTCATAGACGCTGACCAGCGCGCGCTTGATCTCGATCGCGCCGTTGGTCGCGCCCTCGGTCGCGCCTTCGATCGTGGTCAACTGCCGATCCTCACCTTCCTGCCGGAAACGGACCATCCCTCGCGAACCATCCGGCCCACGGTCTCCACGAGCAGCGCCCGCTCGGTGACCTTGATCCGTTCGTGCAGCGAGGCTTCGTCATCGTCGTCGTGCACGGGGACGCTGGCCTGGGCCACGACCGGGCCCGCGTCGACACCGGCGTCCACGATGAGCACGGTGCAACCCGTCACCTTCACCCCGTAGTCCAGGGCATCCCGCACGCCGTTCATTCCGGGAAATGACGGTAGCAGCGCGGGGTGGGTGTTGACGCACCGCCCGCCGTAGGCGGCCAGGAACTCGGCGCCCACCAGCTTCATGAATCCAGCCAGAACCACCAGGTCAGGCTGGTGCATCCGGACCGAGTCGGTGAGGGCGGCGTCCCAGGAGGCCCGGTCGGGGTAGTCCTTGACCCGGTGCACGAACGTGCCGATCCCGGCCTCGGCCGCCCGGTCCAGTCCGGCGATGCCGCTCCGGTCGGCCCCGACCGCTACTATTTCCGCGCCGTACTGCTCATCCGCGCAGGCATCGATCAGTGCCTGCAGGTTCGTTCCCGCGCCGGAAACCAGCACCACCAGGCGTGACCGCATGCGCCCTACCTTATTGGCAGAATGAAAGGCCTATGGCTGCCCCCACCGCCCGTCCGCCCCAGCCGCCGTCGTCGCCGCCCGACCCGGCCGTGCAGCAGCGCGCCTGGACCGCGGCGGCCATGGGCGCGCTCAGCCTGGGCGGATTGTTCCTGGCCAGCGGGCTGCGGCACGCGATCTACGTAATCGCCGGCACCCTGGTCATCGGCGCGGTCGCCGCCTGGCTGGGTAAGTCCGCGATGTCCCAGGCCCGGCGGGGCCGCACCAGCCGCCCGCGCGGCGCCGTCGCCGGCCTGGTCCTGGGCTTGCTCGGGCTGGCCTTCAGCGGCCTCGCGCTGATCGTGTTCGCGATGTTCTGGACCCAGCTGTCCAACTACTGGACCTGCACCAGCGGCGCCAACACCCTGTCCGCGCAGCAAGCCTGCCAGCACCAGCTGAGCCAGACGATCAGCAACGAGTTCGGCGCCTTCGAGCCCTCCGGATCTGGCGGCTCCTGAGCCTGTAGCGGCTGGAGTGACGGCGGGGGCGGCCGGGGTTGTGGTGGCCGGGGCGAGACCGGGTGGGGCTGGCTACTCGGAGTCGGGGTGGCGGTCTTGGGCCCAGGGGTCTACGTAGATGCGGTGGCCACCGGCGTCGTCGGTTTCGTCTATGAGGGTGGGGCCGGAGGGTTCGCGGGACGGCGCAGCGGCGGGGCGGGCGGCGGCGAAGAACTCGCTGAAGTGGAAGCCCGCTTCGGGATTGCGGCGGAGGATCCACCAGTTGGCGGCGCCGGCGGTTACGGCTGAGGTGACGCCCATTTCGAGGATGGCGACCAGGCCAACTTGCCAGCCGGAGGGGCCTACCGCGGCCAGGCGGCCGTCGCCCAGGGGGCCGCCGGACAGGGTCGACAGCAGGCCGGCCACCGCGCCGGCGGCCGCGCCGGAGGCGAACCCCCAGACCGGGGCGGCCTCCAGCATCGGCGTGGGCATGATCCGGACGGTCAGCACCCCGCCCGCGGCGGCGGCCAGGTACGGGATGGCCAGCACGCCCAGCGACAGCCAGCCCGGGATCTGGCCCGACGGCAGCGCGGCCAGCAGCGGGAACGAGGGCAACTCCCCCAGGGCCGCGCCGGTCGGGGCGACGACCGTGCCGACGCCGAAGGCGAAACCGGGCCCCAGGCAGAACGCGATCGCCCAGACCACCGCGTTGGGCACGTAGGCGACCTCGGCCAGCAGCAACAGCAGCGCGCCGATCGGGCCGGGCGACAGCTTGTCGGTGAGCAGGCGGACCTGGCCCAGGTGGACGGCCAGCGAGATACCGGCCAGCAGCGCGCCGGCCATGATCAGCACGCCCAGCGTGACCAGCGTGCCGATGGTCACCGAGCGGATGCGGACCGGGAGCAGCCGGACCAGGCGGCGCCAGGGGGCCAGCGCCCGGGCCCCGCCGAGGCCACCGGCCACCACCGCCACCAGGAACGGTTCGGCCACCGCCTCGGTCAGCGACGGGGCGGTCAGCGAGCTGTGGGCGGCCAGCGCCAGCGCGCCCGACACCAGCGCGTAGGGCACAGCCAGGGCCAGCGCGGCGTAGCCGACGTGGCGCAGGCGCGCCACCTCACCGGTGCGGACCACCCAGCGGCCGGCCCGCCACAGCAGCGCGCCGGGGATGAACAGCAGGCCCAGCGGCAGCATGCCGATGCGGCCGGCCGCGTGCAGGGTGAACCCGACGTGGTGGGCGGCCAGCCAGATCGTGGTCGCGGTCCGCAGCACGCCGGGCAGACCGTTGCCCAGACCCGCGTGCGGCGCGGTGATCCAGCCGATCGCGACCAGCGTGGTGAGCAGGGCGACGCCGACCAGGGCGACCGCGGCGGCGGCCATCGCGCCGGTGATGACCAGCGGGCGCCGGTACGCGCCGGGCGCGGCCGGGCCGCCGCCCGCGTCCTCGTTGCGGGCGCGGCCCGGAGCCTGCGCGGAAGCAGTCACTCACCCATCCTGCCCGTGGCCCGGACCGGTCAGGGGGAGGCGCGCCGTCAGGCCTTGGTGAACGCCTCGCGGGCCAGCCGGGCGGTCTCGCTCGGGGTGCGGCCGACGCGGACGCCCGCCTTCTCCAGGGCTTCCTTCTTGGCCTGGGCGGTGCCGGCCGAGCCGGAGATGATCGCGCCGGCGTGGCCCATCGTCTTGCCCTCGGGCGCGGTGAAGCCCGCCACGTACCCGACGACCGGCTTGGTGACGTGCTCGGCGATGTAGTCGGCGGCCCGCTCCTCGGCGTCGCCCCCGATCTCACCGATCATCACGATCGCGTCGGTCTCCGGGTCCTCCTGGAAGGCCTGCAGGCAGTCGATGTGGGTGGTCCCGATGATCGGGTCACCGCCGATGCCGACCGCCGTGGAGAAACCGATGTCACGCAGCTCGTACATCATCTGGTAGGTCAGCGTGCCGGACTTGGAGACCAGCCCGATGCGGCCCTCGGAGGTGATGTCGGCCGGGATGATGCCCGCGTTTGACTTGCCGGGCGAGGCGATGCCGGGGCAGTTCGGGCCGACGATCCGGGTGGCGTTGCCGTTGGCGCCGGCGTAGGCCCAGAACTCGGCCGAGTCGTGCACCGGGATGCCCTCGGTGATGACGATGGCCAGCGGGATGCGGGCGTCGATGGCCTCGATCACCGCGTCCTTGGTGCGCTCGGCCGGAACGAAGATCACCGACACGTCGGCGCCGGTCGCGGCGATGGTGTCGGCCACCGTGCCGAACACCGGGACGTCGGCGCCGTTCAGCTCGACCGTCTGGCCGGCCTTGCGCGGGTTGGTGCCGCCGACGACCTGGGTCCCGGCGGCCAGCATGCGGGCGCCGTGCTTGCGGCCCTCCGAGCCGGTGATGCCCTGGATCAGCACCCGGCTCTGGCTGGTGAGGAAGATCGCCATCTCATGCTCCGTTCGCGGAACTCGCGGACGCCAGCTCGGCGGCCCGCCGGGCGGCATCGTCCATGGTCGCTACCTGCTCGACCACGCCGATCCCGGCTTCGTCGAGGATCCGGCGGCCCTCGGCCGCGTTGTTGCCGTCCAGCCGCACCACGATCGGGTGGCTGACCTTCTCGCCGCGCTCCCCGAGCATGCCGATCGCGGACACGATGCCGTTGGCGACCGCGTCGCAGGAGGTGATGCCGCCGAACACGTTGACGAACACGCTGCGGACCGACGGGTCGGACAGCACGATCTCCAGGCCGTTGGCCATCACCTCGGCCGAGGCGCCGCCGCCGATGTCGAGGAAGTTGGCGGGCCGCATCCCCCCGAACGCCTCACCGGCGTAGGCCACCACGTCCAGCGTGGACATGACCAGGCCGGCGCCGTTCCCGATGATGCCGACCTCGCCCTCGAGCTTGACGTAGTTGAGGTGCTTGGCCTTGGCCTGCGCCTCCAGCGGGTCGGTGCTGGTGTCGTCCGCGAACTTGTCGAAGTTCTCCTGCTGTCGGAACGCGGCGTTGTCGTCCAGCGTGACCTTGCCGTCCAGCGCCAGCACCCGGCCGTCGGCCGACAGGATCATCGGGTTGACCTCGACCAGCAGGGCGTCCTCGTCGGTGTACACCGCCCACAGCCGCTCGGCCAGCTGGGCGGCGCCGGTCACCGCCTCGGCGGGCAGCCCGCCCGCGCTGACGATCTCGGTCGCCTTGTCGTGGTCCACCCCGGTCAGCGCGGACACCGGGATCCGGGCCACCGCCTCGGGGCTGGTGTGCGCGACCTCCTCGATCTCCATGCCGCCCTGGACCGAGCAGATGGAGAGGAAGGTCCGGTTGGCCCGGTCGAGCAGGAAGGACAGGTAGTACTCCTGCGCGATGTCGCTGGCCTCTTCGACCAGCACCTTGTGCACGGTATGGCCTTTGATGTCCATGCCGAGGATCTGCTGCGCGATCTCGTAGGCCGCCTCGGGGCCGTCGGCCAGCTTGACTCCCCCGGCCTTGCCGCGCCCGCCGACCTTCACCTGGGCCTTGATGACGACCCGGGGCTTGCCCGCGGCGGCGAAATCCGCCGCGATGGCCTGTGCTTCCTCGGGGGTGTAGGCGATCCTCCCGCTCGGCACGGGAACGCCGTATTCAGCGAAGAGCTCCTTCGCCTGATGCTCGAACAGGTCCACGCCTACACGTCCTCGGTCTTTCGCTCGGTATCCGTGCGGGTACCGTCGGCGGACCCGCCTCTGGCAGCCTAGTCCGGATCACCCCGGGCCGTGCTGGCCGGTCAATCAGCCGGGTGTGAGCTGCCTCTCAAGCGCCAGCCGGGCGGCCGGTGGTCAGAGCTTCTCCAGCGGGGCGTAGCGGAGCACCAGGTGCTTGACCCCGTACTCGGCCCCGAAGTCGATCTTGGCCTCGGCCCGGTCCCCCACCCCGTCCACCGACACCACCGTGCCCAGCCCGAACTTGTCGTGGGTGACCATGTCGCCCGGGGACAGGGCGGGCACGTTGCGGTTGCCGGGCGAGGCCACCCCCGGCCGCTGAGCCGCGCGCTCCATCGCCGGGGGGGTCGCGGTGCGCTCGTCGCGGCGCCACTCGACCAGCGCCTCGGGGATCTCGCCGAGGAACCGGGACTGGCGGTGGAAGGAGGGCTTGCCCCACCACATCCGGGCGATGGCCCGGGTCAGGTAGAGCCGCCGCATGGCCCGGGTGATGCCGACGTAGGCCAGCCGCCGCTCCTCCTCCAGCTCCTTCTCGTCGGTGGCCGACCGCTGGTGCGGGAACACGTCCTCTTCCATGCCGGTGAGGAACACCACCGGGAACTCCAGGCCCTTGGCGGTGTGCAGGGTCATCAGCGTGACCAGGCCGCCGCGCTGCTCGCCGTCGGGGATCTGGTCGGCGTCGGCGACCAGCGACACCTGCTCGAGGAAGTCGGTCAGCGTCCCGTCGGGGTGCGCGCCGTCGAACTCCCGGCCGACCGAGACCAGCTCGGCCAGGTTTTCGATGCGGCTGGCGTCCTGCAGGTCGGCGGACTCCTCGAGCGCGGTCTGGTACCCGCTGCGGTCGAGCACGGCCTCCGCCACCTCGGCCACCGGATGGCTGGCGGCCAGCTCGCGCAGGTCGTCGATGAGCTTGTTGAACCGGCCGATGGCCTGGGCCGACCGGCCGGCCAGGCCGGGGACGTCGTCCGGGCGCCGGAGCGCCTCGGCGAACGTGATCCGCTCCCGGGCCGCGTAGGCGGCCACGTAGTCCTCGGCCCGGTCGCCGATGCCGCGCTTGGGCACGTTGAGGATGCGGCGCAGCGACACCTCGTCGGCCGGGTTCGCGAGCAGCCGCAGGTAGGCCAGCAGGTCGCGGACCTCGCGGCGCTCGTAGAAGCGGACGCCGCCGATCACCTTGTACGGCAGGCCGACCCGGATGAACACTTCCTCGAACACCCGGGACTGAGCGTTGGTCCGGTAGAAGACGGCCACGTCGCCGGGGGTGGCCTCGCCGGCGTCGGTGAGCCGGTCCACCTCCTCGGCCACGAACGCGGCCTCGTCGTGCTCGCTGTCGGCCACGTAGCCGGTGATCAGCGGCCCGGTGCCCTGGTCGGACCACAGGTTCTTGGGCTTGCGGCTGGCGTTGCGGGAGACCACCGCGTTGGCGGCCGACAGGATGTTCTGGGTGGACCGGTAGTTCTGCTCGAGCACGATGACCCGGGCGTCCGGGAAGTCCTGCTCGAACTCGACGATGTTGCGGATGGTCGCGCCGCGGAAGGCGTAGATCGACTGGTCGGCATCACCGACCACGCACAGCTCGGACATGTCCTCGGCGTTCACCCCGACCAGCTCACGGACCAGGATGTACTGGGCGTGGTTGGTGTCCTGGTACTCGTCCACCATGACCTGCCGGAAGCGGCGCCGGTACTCGGCCGCGACCTCGGGGAAGGCCTGGAACAAGAACACCGTGTTCATGATGAGGTCGTCGAAGTCCATCGCGCCGGCCTCGGTCAGCCGCCGCTGGTACTCCGCGTAGGCCTCGGCCAGCCCCTTCTCCCGGGCGGTCTGGGCCCGGGAGGCGAACGTCTCGTAATCGACCAGCTCGTTCTTCAGGTTGGACACCTGGCCGTGCAGCGCCTTGGGCGGGAACTGGCGCGCGTCGAGCTCCAGCTCCCGGCAGACCAGGGCCATCAGCCGCTGTGAGTCGGCTTGATCATAAATAGAGAACGAGGACGGATAACCGAGCCGCTTGGCTTCCCGGCGCAAAATGCGGACGCAGGCGGAATGGAACGTCATCACCCACATCGCCCGGGACCGGTTGCCGACCAGCTGGGCGACCCGGGTGGCCATCTCCCCGGCCGCCTTGTTGGTGAACGTGATGGCCAGGATCTCGCTCGGCAGCACGTCCCGCGCGGCCAGCAGGTAGGCGATCCGGTGGGTCAGCACGCGGGTCTTGCCCGAACCGGCGCCGGCCACGATCAGCAGCGGGCTGCCGGTATGGATGACGGCCGCCCGCTGTTGCGGGTTGAGCCCGTCGAGGAGAGATTCAGCAGCCGTAGCGGTCACCCGTCCAGGTTAGGGGCTGCCCCTGACATCCGCCCCGCAACACGGCCAATGCCGAACGGGCTGCCGCTGGTTAGCCGGGGGCGGTGACTACTGCTCCGAGCCGACCCGATACTCTTGGTTCCTTTTACCCGTAATGCCTTAATTATTTGTGAATGCGTGTACGGGTAACAGCCCATTTCGATACTTTAAGCGGGCCACCCGGTGACGCGGGTCCTGCCCCTGCTGGCGGCACCGGAGGCCTACAGCACGCCTCTCGCCAAGGGTAAGGATGCCTAACACCACCGGTAAAGGTTCTGATGGACGGCGTGGCCCTTCCATCCGCCGCCCCCTTTATTTGCTCGTCACCGTCCCGCTGCTGACGGTGATCGGGTTGTACGGCTTCGTGCTGTACACCACCGTCGGGGATGCCATCAACCTGGACCGGGCACCGGCCCTGATCAACGCGACCTCGGTACCCGCCGCGCAGTTCGACATCAACATCCAGAACGAGCGCACGGCGTCGATGGTCTACCTGGCCGCCCCGACGGCGGCCAACCGCGCCCAGCTGCAAGCGGCCCAGCAGGCGACGACCAGCGCCTTCCCCTCGTTCCAGGCCAAGATGACCGGTGCCGCGACCAAGAACGCGGCGACCACCGACGAGCTCAACGTCATCCACCAGATGCTGAGCGACATCCAGGGCCTGGACAAGATCCGCCCGGCCGTGACGGCCCGCGCGATCAGCCCGACCGACGTGTTCGGGGCGTTCAGCAACGTGCTGACCGAGGAATTGCAGCTGTTCATCAAGGAGAACGCCAGCCTCACCAACGCCAACGCCGCCACCCAGTCGCTGGCCGTGATCAACAGCACCGAGTCGCGCGAGCTGCTGCTGCAGGAGGACGCGCTGATGTCGGCGGCGCTGGCCGCGGGCCGGCTGCCGACCACCACCCGGGTGCAGGTCGCCGAGCTGGCGGGCGGGCGCCAGGCCATGTGGAACGCCACCGTCACCCGGTTGCGGCCCGCCAACCTGGCCTCGTTCAACGCGCAGATGAACAAGTACGCGCCGGCCAACGTCCAGTCGGCGATGGCTCAGCTGGAGAACGCGGTCGCGGCCGACCGGACCACGTTCCTGCCGTTCACCGCGACCACCTGGAGCCCGACGGTCAAGGCGATGGCCACCGGCCTGTTCTTCGGCGGGGTGCAGGCCTCGGAGTTCGAGGTCGCCCAGGACCACCAGATCACCACCGCCGCCTGGCGCCGGGTGGCGCTGGCCGGCGGCCTCGGCCTGCTCGGCCTGCTCTTGTCTGTGCTGCTGTCGGTGCTGATCGGCCGCCGGATCGTGCGGCGGCTCGACCGGCTCCGCGGCTCGGTCGAGACGCTGGCCCACGAGGAGCTGCCGGACGTGGTGACCCGGCTGCGGCGGGGCGAGGACGTGCCGGTCGAGCAGCTCGCCAGTACCACGTCCAACCTGGGCAAGGACGAGATCGGCCGGGTCGGCCGGGCGTTCGACGAGGCCCGCCGGACGGCGGTGGAGGCGGCCGTCGGCGAGGCACGGATGCGCCGCGGCGTCAACGACGTGTTCCGCAACCTGGCCCGCCGCAACCAGTCGCTGCTGCACCGCGAGCTGACCGTGCTGGACGGCATGGAGCGGCGCACCACCGACCCGGAGACGCTCGAGGACCTGTTCCGGCTCGACCACCTGACCACCCGCATGCGCCGCCACTCCGAGGGCCTGATCATCTTGTCCGGAGCGGCGCCCGGGCGCGGCTGGGTGCACCCGGTCCGGATGATCGACGTGCTGCGGGCGGCGGCGGCCGAGGTGGAGGACTACTCCCGGGTCACGGTGACCACCCCGTCCCAGGCGGCGCTAGCCGGCCCGGCCGTGGCCGACGTCATTCACCTGCTGGCCGAGCTGATCGAAAACGCCACCACGCTGTCGCCGCCGTACACGCCGGTGCGCGTGTCCGGTGACATGGTGGCGATGGGCTTCGCGGTGGAGATCGAGGACCGCGGGCTGGGCATGAGCGAGCTGCGCTACACCGAGCTGAACCACCGGCTGGCCGAGCCGCCCGAGTTCGACGTGTTCAACAGCGAGCAGCTGGGCCTGTTCGTGGTGGGCCAGCTGGCCAAGCGGCACGGCATCCACGTCACGCTGCGCCCGTCCCCGTACGGGGGCACCAGCGCCATCGCGCTGATTCCGGGCTCGCTGGTCGGCACCGACGACGGCTTCATGGAGGGCCTGCCGGCCGGGGCGTCCGCGGCCGCGACGGCCTGGCCCGCCCAGGAGGCGCCCGCCCAGATCACCGGTCCCCAGACGTCGGGCGCGCTGCCCCGGGGCAACGGCAGCTCGGAGGCCGCGCCGAGTGGGACGAACGGGGCGCCCAACGGTTCTCCGGCGCCGAACGGCTTCAGCCCGGCCAACGGGTTCACCGCTCGGGGCGGCGGAAACGGCGGCGGGACGCTGAACGGCCCCGCCGACCCGTTCGAGTCCTACAACGGCCCGGGCTTCACCCCCTACGAGGGAGCCGGGGCCGGGAGCGGCGGGTCGTCGGCCTTCGGCTTCACCGCCCCGCCAGGCGAGCGCTCGTCGTTCAGCAGCCCCGGTGAGGCGCCGTTCGGCACGTCCAGTGACAGCCCGAGCGAGACCGGCCTGCCGTGGCCGTACGACAAGCCGTCACCCGTTGGCACGCCGTCCTTCACCCCGGCTGACGAGCCGCCGGCGGCCGAGGCACCGGGGCCGCCGCGGGCGCCGTTCCCGCCCGCGCCGTTCCCCGGCGCCGAGTCGCCGTACCCGGCCACGGAGTCGCCCTATCCGGCCACGGACGCGCCGCTGTCGCAGCGATCGGACTCGCAGTCGTCGCTGCCACAGACCGACTCACGGCCGTCGCTGCCGCTGCGCCGCCGGAACCAGCAGCAGCCGCACCGGGCTGAGCCGTTCTCGGCCGAGCCGCCGTCGTTCACGCCCGACCCGGCGTCCTTCGCTCCGCCGCCGCAGTTCGGGGCGGAGCCGCCGCAGTTCACTCCCGGCCCGGCGCCGTTCGCGCCGGAGCCGGCGGCCGTCCCCGAGCCGATGAGCCCGCCGGAGCCGGTCGCGGGCCAGTCCGAGCTGGACGGGGACCCCGACGGTGACGTGGACGAGCCCTACAAGGGCCTGCCCCGCCGGGTGCGGCAGGCCAACCTGGCGCCGCAGCTGCGGGATGCGCCCGCGTCGGCCGACAGCCCGGCCGCGACTGCCGCGGGCGACAACGTGGCCAACCGGTCACCCGACGACATCCGCAGCGCGCTGTCGGCTATGCAACGCGGCTGGCAGCAAGGACGAGCCGACGTCGACGACCCCGGGAGCGGCGGCGTGGCATCTGGCCATCTGCCGTCCGGCGGAGAAACGGAGAACATCAGGAACGGCGACGAGGGCAGCCGCGGGGGCAACGATGACAGCTGATCGAAAATCCGGGGGAAACGGATGACTCCTCACTACGTGAACCAGGGCGGCGAGCTCAGCTGGCTGCTTGATGACCTGGTCCGGCGGGTACCCCAGGTCGACAAGGCGGTCATGCTCACCCAGGACGGCCTGGCCACCGGGGCCTCGGCCGGGCTGTCCCGCGAGGACGCCGAGCACCTGGCCGCGCTGGCGGCCGGCTTCCAGAGCATGGCCCGCGGCGCCGGCCAGCACTTCGGCGGCGGCCGGGTGCGGCAGACCATCATCGAGATGGAATCTGCGTTCCTGTTCGTCAGCGCGGCGGGCCAGGGCACCTGCCTGGCCGTACTGACCACCGGCGACGCGGACATCGGTCTGGTCGCCTACGAGATGGCCGTGCTCGTCCGCCGGTCCAACGAGCACCTCGGGGTGGCCAACCGGCCCGCCAACCACCCGCAGCCGGGATACCCGGCCCAGCCGGGCTATTCCGCGCCTCAGCAGGGTTATCAGGCCGCGCCGGTCGGCCCGTCGCCGTACCCGGTTCCGTATCCGGAGTGAAGCCCGTCATGCCGAGCCCTGAAGAACGCTGGCTGGATTCCGAAGCCGGCCCGATCGTGCGTCCCTACGCACTGATCGGCGGCAGGACCCGGCATGCCGGTGAGAAGTTCGACCTGGTCGCCACCGTCAGCGCGACCGCCAAGACGATTTCGGACCCCGCTGCCCTGAGCCCCGAGCAGATGTGGGCGCTGGACCTGGCCCGTAAGCCGACGACCGTCGCCGACCTGGCCTCCGAGCTGAACCTCCCGCTGGGGGTGGTCCGGATCCTGCTCGCCGACCTGCGCGCCCTCGGTTTCATCGTCATCCGTCCTCCGGAGACCGGGCAGGGTCACCGCGATACTTCGATCCTGAGAGAGGTGCTCAATGGCCTACGGGCACTTTGAGCCGGCGTCCGCCGGCGGACGTTCCCATACCGCGATCAAGATCCTGCTGGCCGGTGGTTTCGGGGTGGGCAAGACCACGATGGTCGGTGCGGTGAGCGAGATCAAGCCGCTGCGGACCGAGGAACCGCTGACCGAGCGCGGCATGCGGACCGACAGCACGACCGGGGTGGAAGGCAAGACCACCACGACGGTGGCGATGGACTTCGGCCGGATCAGCCTGCGCGAGGACCTCGTGCTGTACCTGTTCGGGACGCCCGGGCAGCAGCGGTTCTGGTTCATGTGGGACGAGCTGGCGGTCGGCGCGCTCGGCGCGGTGGTGCTGACCGACACCCGGCGACTGGCCGACTGTTTCCCGGCGGTGGACTACTTCGAACGCCGGCAGATCCCGTTCATCGTGGCCGTCAACTGCTTCGAGGGATCGATCACCCACGACCCCGAAGACATCCGGGTCGCGCTCGACCTGGACCCCGGATTCCCGGTCGTGCTGTGCGACGCCCGGAACAAGGACTCGGCCAAGGAAGTGCTGATCGCGCTGGTGGAGCACGTGCTGATGTCAGTCGAGGACGCACCCGGCCGGCCGGAGGCCGCTGCCCGCGGGTGATCGAGCTCTGCAGCTTTTGTGGCTGCACAGCCACGGGATACCTTTTCAGAATTTTCCGCTATGGAAAGATCAGAAATCGAGTGGCAGGACGGCCCACACGGCCTTGCCGTGCCCGTCGATCGGGCTCCAGCCCCACACGCTGCTGATCGCGTCCACGATCTGCAGGCCCCGGCCGCTCTCCCGTACCCAGTCCGGCTGGCGCGGGATCGGGGCGTCGTCGCTGGCGTCGATGACGGCCAGCATCAGCTCGCCGATCCGCCGCAGCAGGCAGAGCTTGAGGACCTCGGTGGCGGTGGGCGGCTCGGGCTGGCCGGATCCGCCGTCGCGGTACGCCGGGATGGGCCCGGTGGACCAGGCGTTCCGCGCCCAGGCCTGGGGATACCCGCGACCGCGGCTGCCGAAGGGCGTACCGGAGCTGCCGTTCCGCCAGCTGGCGCGGGCCGCGTCCCGGCTGCCGTGCTGGACCGCGTTGACCACCAGCTCACCGATGATCGTCTCGGCCTCGTCGATCAGGTCACCCAGGCCCCAGGAGAGCAGTACCTCGCGGGTGAAATGGCGGGCCGCGCGCGCAGATTCAGGCGAGGCGGAAAGTACGCAAGCGGTGACGGCTGGTGTTTCCCACCAAGCCGACGGAACCGGCAGCAGCCGCGGCGAATTGAAGCCCGGCTCAGAGTCAGCAGTGCCGCTCACAGCCAATTCTCGGTCGCCCTATCAGTCGCTTTTGTAGTACTGCGCGTCATCCCTATGCTGCCTGATACATTGTGCAAGTGCAAGGCCTAATGCACGTTCATTTGAATGTGCACTGTGCGTCTTCTCGGTCGCACGGCCATTGGGAAGCAGGGGCAACGGGGCCGCCCCGAACGGCCGTGAGCAGGGAAAGCATACGGATTGTGAGCAAGGCCGACGCGTCACCACGGGGGCCGCGTCCACTGAGGGAGACACCTTTATGAACGAGCCACACAACGGGATGCTCGCCACGGCGCTGGGTCACGTCAGCTGGTTCAAGAGCAGACACAGCAACCCCAGCGGTAACTGCGTCGAGGTCGCCAGCCTGCCCGGCGGTGAGATCGCGGTGCGCAACTCCCGCTTCCCCGCCGGCCCGGTCCTGCTGTATACGCAGGCCGAGATCGCCGCCTTCCTCCAGGGGGCCAAGGACGGCGAGTTCGACGGCCTCGTGGGCGCCGTGTCCGCGTGACACCCGTTCGGGTGTCACGGCATCCGGCGACTGGCCGCAATTGCACCGGGCCGACCGATTTAAACCCGAATCCGGAACGTGACCAGACCGAGGTCAGCGCGCGATAACAGCCTTAATGCCGGCACCCGGCACCGCGTTCCGCTAACGTGTTGCTTAACTGACCAGTAACAAAAAGCCATGTCAAAATATGACATGCGCTCTTTGCATTGGCATGATCACATGGAAGACTTGGCCACGCGTTGCTGTCTGACAACGACCGAGGGGTGGCGATGAGCGCGTCCGAAGGCGTCGCCTGGGAGGGACCGACCCGGAGTTTCGGTCGGCGGGCGAGCGGGCCGACCGTACAGCGGATCGTGCTGGGCGCTCAGCTCCGTCGTCTCCGGGAGAACCGCGAGATCACCACGGAGCAGGCCGCCGAGGCCATCCGCGGCTCGCACTCCAAGATCAGCCGGATGGAGCACGGCCGGGTCGGGTTCAAGGACCGCGACGTCTCCGACCTGCTCACCCTGTACGGCGTGATGGACCCGGCCGAGCGCGAGAGCCTGCTCAGCCTGGCCCACGAGGCGGGCAACCCCGGCTGGTGGCACGACTTCGGTGACCTGCTGCCGCACTGGTTCGAGCCGTACATCAGCCTCGAGGCGGCCGCGTCGGTCATCCGCAACTACGAGGTGCAGTTCGTCCCCGGGCTGCTCCAGTCGCCGGCTTACGCCCGCGAGGTCATCCAGCTGGGTCACCCGTCCATCACCGGGGACGAGCTGAACCGCCGGGTCGAGCTGCGGATGGGCCGCAAGCGGCTGCTGTCGCGGACGGCCCCGCCCCGGCTGTGGGCGGCGCTGGACGAGGCCGTGCTGCGGCGGCCGATGGGCGACGCCTCGGTCATGCGCGAGCAGATCGACCACCTGCTGGAGATGACCGACAACCCGAACGTGACGCTGCAGATCGTGCCGTTCAACGTGGGTGGCCACTCGGCGGCGGGCGGGCCGTTCTCGATCCTGCGCTTCGCCGAGCCCGAGCTGTCCGACGTCGTGTACCTGGAGCAGCTGACCAGCGCGCTCTACATCGACAAGCCGGCCGAGGTGGACCGCTACCTGGAGGTCATGGAGCGGCTCTGCGTGCAGGCGGAGACCGCGGCCGACTCGATCAAGCTGCTGGAGAAGATCCGCGGCGAGCTGGCCTGACGTCGCGACCAACGTCAACGGCCCGGCCCCGAGGGGCCGGGCCGTTTTGCTGTCTCTAGTTGGGCGCGCCGGGCAGGCCCTCGCTGGTCTCCGGGACCAGCGTCGGGGTGGCCCGGGTCAGCGTCTGCTTCTTGAAGAACGCCGGCAGCGCGATCCGGCAGTAGATGAAGAAGATCAGGCCGGCCAGGGCGGACACGAAGAAGACCATGAACGCGCCGCCGATATGCCAGTACGGGTAGAACGGCATCTTCCACGAGGTGTAGCTGTTCTGGGTGCCGACGTCCCAGTCCTCCCAGAGGCTCCAGATGCCGGCGAAGTACATGATCACGCCGCCCAGGAACGGCAGGACGCCCTGCATCAGCAGGTCGCGGGGGGTCTTGGTCAGCGTCTTGCGGTAGTACCAGACGCAGGTGAACGCGGTCAGCCCGTAGTAGAGGGCGATGTACAGGCCGATCGAGGTCACCGCATCGGCGATCACCGCCCCGCCCGATAGGTAGTTCATCAGGACGTAGAGGACGATCGAGACGCCGCCCATGACCACGGTCGACACCGTGGGCGTCAGGTACCGGCCGTGCATCCGGGCAAACGCCTTGGGCAGCGCCTTGTAGGTGGCCATCGACAGCGTGGTCCGGGCGGTGGGCAGGATCGTGGTCTGGGTCGAGGCGGCCGCCGAGCTCAGCACCATCAGCAGCAGCAGCCGGGTCAGGAACGTCCCGAACGCGCCGCCGCCGAACACCGCGCTGCTCAGCACGTTCAGCACGTCGCTGGCGTTGTCGGGGTTGCCGAGGCCGATGCCCTTGGTGCCGATACCTGCGAACGACTGGGCCGCGAAGATGACCAGCACGTAGGTGACCAGCAGCAGCACGGTGGAGATGATCGCGGCCCGGCCCGGGGTCTTGTTGCGGTCCTGGGTCTCCTCGTTGACCGCGACCGCGGTGTCCCAGCCCCAGTAGATGAACAGCATCAGCACCAGGCCGCCGACGAACGCCTGGAAGCTGGAGATGCCGAACGGGTTCAGCCAGGACCAGGTCGGGCTGATCGAGACCGACGGGTGGTGGCCGGTGCCGACCCGGATCAGGGCCACCACCGAGAACACCAGCAGCATCCCGACTTCGATGCCGAGCAGGGCCCGCTGCAGGCGGGCGGAGACCTCGATGCCGCGGAAGCAGATGTAGGTCATCGCGATGATCCAGACCACGCCCACCAGCAGCACCCAGCCGCTGGTGGGGTCGGACCCGATGCCCTTGGCCCCGAACAGCAGGAACACGTACTGGCCGGCGACCTGGGCGAGGCTGGCCATGACCAGGATGTCGGAGGCGATGATGGCCCAGCCGCCGGCCCAGCCGGTCTTCGGCCCGAACGCCCGGCTGGCCCAGGTGAACGTGGTGCCGCAGTCGGGGTCGGCCTTGTTCAGCTCGCTGTAGCCGATCGAGGTGAGCAGCATCGGCACGAACGCCAGCACGGCGACGATGGGCGATCCGAGGCCGACCGCGGCCACGATCAAGCCCAGCGTCGCGGCCAGGCTGTAGGCGGGCGCGGTCGACGCCACGCCCATGACGACGCTGGACACCAGGCCCAGGGCACCGCTTTTGAGCCCCTTGTCGATCTGCTCTTCGGCGGGCCGCACCGATTCCTCAGCCGTGGTCATCTCATGGCCCCCCTTCGTGGCGTGCCATCATGCGCGTTACTAACGTGCGCCTGACGACGGTTCTAGCACAAGAAAGCCGTATGCACGAGGTTTTCAGTTGTAACATGTACATTTCACTAGCGGAAGTAGTGGGCAAGAGGGCCTGGATCGACGGCATCCGTAGTAACTCGGGGCCTCCGCGTAAGATTCCGGTGTGCGAGATGACGCTGAGATCGGCCGTGTACTGGCCATCGCCGCCCACCCGGACGACCTGGACTTCGCCGCGGCGGGCACGATCGCCCGCTGGACCGGCGCGGGCATCGAGGTCGTGTACTGCATCGTCACCGACGGAGACGCGGGCGGCTTCGACGAGTCGTTCCCCCGGGAAGAGATGGCGCCGCTGCGCCGGGCCGAGCAGACCGCCGCGGCCAAGGCCGTCGGCGTCTACGACCTGCGGTTCCTCGGCTATCCGGACGGCCAGGTGGAGGCCACCCTGGGCCTGCGCCGGGACCTGGCCCGGGTCATCCGGCAGGTCCGGCCGGACCGGGTACTGTGCCCGAGCCCGGACCGCAACTACGCGCGGATCGGCACCAGCCACCCCGACCACCGGGCGGTCGGCTCGGCCGCGCTGGACGCGGTGTACCCGGACGCCCGGAACCCGTTCACGTTCCCCGAGCTGGTCTCCGACGAGGGACTGGAGGCCTGGATCGTGTCCGAGGTGTGGATCGCGGGCGGCATCCCCGCACCGGACCACTACGTCGACGTGACCGACACGTTCCCGCGCAAGATCGCGGCGCTGCGGGCCCACCAGAGCCAGACCGGGCACCTGACCGACCTGGAGGACCGCATCCGGACGCGCCTGGCCGGGCTGGCGGCCCAGGCCGGACTGCCGGACGGGCGGCTGGCCGAGGGGTTCCAGGTCCTGGAGACGGCCTGAGGTGGGGCTGGCGGGGCTGGCTTGGCTTGGCGGGGCTGGCTTGGCTTAGCTCGGTGGGCTGGCTGGCTTGGCGGGCGATTAACCGGGCCGGGGGCGGGGACTAAAGTCGGTCTAAAGTAGTGCACCGATGCGATACCGGATACCGGATGAAAGCGGACTGTCATGGCCATGGAGCTCGACCACTCGTTCACCGTCCCCGTTCCGCCCGCGCAGGCGTGGGACGTGTTGCTCGACGTACAGCAGATCGCTCCGTGCATGCCCGGCGCCACCGTGGACACGGTTGACGGCGATGACGTGGCGGGCAGGCTGAAGGTCAAGGTCGGGCCGGTGTCGCTGACCTACAAGGGCACGGCGACGTTCAAGAACCGGGACGCCGCCGACCGTTCGGTCGTGGTCGAGGCGTCGGGCAAGGAGATGCGGGGCTCGGGCACCGCGTCCGCCACCGTCCGCGCCGCCCTGGCCCCCGAGAACGGGTCGGACGCCGCCACCCTGGTCACGCTGCACACCACTCTGAACGTCACGGGAAAGCCGGCGCAGTTCGGCCGTGGGGTGATCACCGAGGTCGGTTCCCGCCTCATCGACAAGTTCGCCGACAACCTGGCCAAGCAGCTGGCCGGCGGATCCTCGGGGGCTGCGGCCGCTGAAGAGGCCTCTGGGGCCGCTGCGACTGGTGAGGCGGCTGGTGCTGGCGGGGCTTCTGGGTCTGGCGGGGCCGCTGGGTCTGGCGGGGCTTCTGGGGCTGGGGAGTCTGCGGGTGCCGGGGCGGCCGGGGCGGCTGAGGGGACGGCCGCTGCGGAGTCGGCACCGGTGGAGACGGCGACCGTGCCTGCGCCTTCCCCCAGCAGCGACGAAACCGCGGCGAGCGTCGCCACCCCGACTCCGGCTCCGGCTCCGCGCCCGGTGCAGCCGGTGTCCCCGGTGGCCGCGCCGGTCGCGGAGCAGGAGGACTCGCTGGACCTGCTCAGCATCGCCGGCCCGGTCATCGCCAAGCGGGTGGCCCCGGTGGCCGGTGGCATCGCCGGCGTCGTCCTCATCACCTGGCTCATCCGCCGCGTCCGCCGCCGCAAGTCCGCCTAAGCTCCCGGCGCTGCCGGGCCACGGCTCCGGACTGACGGGCCTGACGAGCTCGTTGGCGCCTTTGAGCACGCCCTGATGTGCTCGTTGGCGCCAACGGGCTCGCAAAATCCATCTCGGAGCCCGAAGTGCCCCGCCGGAGGCCTACCCCTAGCGGACGACGACCTCGGTGATCGGGAGGGACGAGTCGGCCGGTAGGTCCAGCGGTGACGTCGGCAGGCCACGACCCGCCAGCTCCGAACCCAGCGCCGCCACCATCGCGCCGTTGTCGGTGCAGAGACCGGGACGGGGGACGCGGAGCCGGATCCCCGCCGCTTCGCAGCGTTCGGCGGCCAGGGCCCGCAGCCGGGAGTTGGCCGCCACGCCACCGCCGATGACCAGGTGATCGACGCCGTGTTCGCGGCAGGCGGCGACCGCCTTGCGGGTCAGCACGTCGGCCACCGCCTCCTGGAAGGAGGCGGCGACGTCGGCCACCGGGACCGGTTCGCCGCGGGCGGCCCGGTCCTCGACCCAGCGGGCCACCGCGGTCTTCAGGCCGGCGAACGAGAAGTCGAGCGAGCCGTCGTGCGCCTTCCCGCGCGGGAAGGCAATCGCGGCCGGGTCGCCATTCTTGGCTTCCTTGTCGATGGGCGGGCCACCGGGGAACGGCAGGCCCAGTACCCGGGCCACCTTGTCGTAAGCCTCGCCGGCGGCGTCGTCGACGGTGGCGCCGAGCGGCTTGACGTCGCCCGCCACGTCCGGGACCAGCAGCAGCGAGGAATGGCCGCCGGACACCAGCAGCGCGACCACCGGAGCGGGCAACGGGCCGTGCTCCAGCTGGTCGACCGCGACGTGGGCGGCCAGGTGGTTGACCCCGTAGAGCGGCTTGCCGAGGGAGAGCGCGTAGGCCTTGGCGGCGGCCACGCCGACCAGCAGCGCCCCGGCCAGGCCGGGCCCGGCGGTGACAGCGATCGCGTCCACGTCGGCCATCGTGACGCCGGCCGTGGCCAGGGCCCGGTCGACCGCCGGGACCATCGCCTCCAGGTGGGCGCGGCTGGCCACTTCGGGGACGACCCCGCCGAACCGGGCGTGCTGGTCCACGCTGGAGGCGACCGCGTCGGCCAGCAGCTCGTTGCCGCGGACCAGGCCGGCGCCGGTCTCGTCACAGGAGGTCTCGATGCCGAGGACCAGCGGTCCGCTACTCACCGGGCACCGCCGCCTGCTTGTCCAGGCGGTCCAGGCCGCGGCGCATCACGATCGCGTCCGTGCCGGACGGCTGGTAGTAGCCACGGCGGATGCCGATGTGCTCGAAGCCGAACCGGCGGTACAGGTCCTGGGCCCGCGGGTTGTCCGCGCGTACCTCCAGGAAGACCTCGGCACAGTCACGGCGCACCGCTACCTCCAGCAGATCGACCAGCAGCGCCGACCCGATGCCCTGACCCCAGTACCGCTCATCGACGGCCAGCGTCACCACCTCGGCCTGGCGGCCACCGGGCAGCATCATCCCGGCGTATCCCACGAGCGTGTTTCCTTCCTCGGCCGCGACGTAGTGGCGGCCGTGTCCCTGCATGGCGAGCTCTTCGGCGAACATGCCCGGTGACCAGGCGTCGTCCGGGAACAGCGTCCGCTCCAGGGCCAGCACGGCGTCCAGGTCGTCGTAGCGGAGCGGGCGCAGTTCGAACGTCATGACGTGACCCGTTTGGGCGGCCCGGGGATCTGGGCGTCCGGCCGCCGCAGGTAAAGCGGCTCGGGCGGCAGCAGTTCGGCGGTGCCCTCGGCGACCATCGTGGCCAGGACCGCGGCCGACGGGTGCTCGGGCCAGATCGGCTCGCCGAGCTGATCCGGATACAGGCTCACCGCCTGGCCGGCCACCGGCAGCCCGGACGGGATGCCGGCCGGGCGGTCCACCGACGGGCCGGCCTGGCGTGCACCGGCGGGCGAGTAACGCGCCCAGTACAGCTCCTTGCGGCGGGCGTCGGTCACCGCCAGGAACTCCCGGCCGGCCGCGGCCGGGGTGGCCGCGTGGGCGAGTACGTCCAGGGTGCAGACGCCGTGCACCGGGACGCCGAGGGTCTGGCCGAGCACCCGGGCGGTGACCAGGCCGACCCGCAGGCCGGTGAACGGGCCGGGGCCCACGCCGACGGCGACCGCGGTCAGGTCGCGCTGGTCGGCGCCGGCGTCGGCGATGACCTTGGCGATCGAGGGAGCTAGTAGCTCACCGTGCCGGCGCGCGTCCACCGTGGCCGTCTCGGCCAGTACCCGCTGGCCGTCGTGCAGCGCGACGGTGACGGCGGGTGTGGCGGTGTCAAAGGCAAGCAGCAGCACGGATGGACAGCCTAGTTCACCCGGCGTGCCTACCAGGCCTGGTCGGCGGGGGACGCCGCCCGGGCGGGGACGCGGCCGGATCAGGAGGCGGTGGCGTTCTTGAGCTGGACGGCGGGGTCTATGAGACGGGTGAGGTCCACCGGCGTGCCCGCGGCCAGGATCCGGCGGCCCTGGACCATGTCCCGGGGCCGGTCCACGCTCAGCAGGGCGACCAGCCGGTCTCCGGACAGCCAGCACGCGGTCCACGGTCCGGCCCCGGCCCCATCCTCCGGACCCGGGCCACGCCAGATCAGGCGGTCGGCGGCCGCGTGGTAGCCGGCGTACTGCATCATGTGGCCGAACTGCTCGGACCAGGAGTACGGCACCGGGTCGTACACGGCGTCGCCGTCCCCCGGGAGGTTGGCCGCCACCACCTTCGGGGCCTGCATGGCGATGTCCCAGTGCTCGAAGCGGAGCCGGCGGCCGTACCGCCGCGACCAGAACGACGCGCAGTCCCCGGCCGCGAACACCCCCGGCGCCGACGCCCGCAGGCTCGGGTCGACGGCCACCCCGTTGTCGAGGTCCAGGCCGGAGCCGGCCAGCCAGCCGACGGCGGGCCGCACACCCACCGCGGTGACGACCTCGTCGGCGTCGATCCAGTCCCCGCCGGGCAGCGCCAGCCCGCCGTCCTCGACCGACTCGACCAGCACCGAGGTGCGCAGCTCGACCCCGGCCGCCTCGTACCAGGGCACGGTGCGGGCCCCCACCTCGGCGCCGATCGCGGCCGCGAGCGGGGTCGGGCCGCCCTCGACCACGGTGACCTGGCTACCACGGGCGGCCGCGGCGGTGGCGAGCTCGGCCCCGATCCAGCCCGCGCCCACCACGGCCAGGCGGACACCGGGCCGCAGCCGGTCGCGCAGCTCGACGGCGTCCTCGTGGGTGCGCAGGAACCGCTGACGGCCCGGCCCGGGCAGCACGATCGGCGCCGCCCCGGTGACCAGCACCAGCCGGTCGTACGGGTACTCCCCCACCTCGGTGCGCACCCGGGCGGCGGCCAGGTCCAGCCCGGTCGCGGGCTCACCCAGGCGCAGGTCGACGTCGAGCGCGCCGAAGTCGGCCGACAGCGTGGTGTCGATCTCCGCCTCGAGCGCCGCCGCGTCCGGCTCACCGGCCAGGGCCGCTTTGGACAGTGCCGCCTTGGATAGGGGCGGCCGGTCGTACGGCGGCCGGCCCTCGGCGGCCAGCATCGTGACCGGGCCGTCGAAGCCGCCGGCCCGGAGTTCCTCGACCGTGCGGAGGGCGGCCAGTCCACCGCCAGCAATGACCACCTGCATGGTCACATAGGCTAGGACCAAACGCGCGGGAGCCCGGTGCCGACCGGGCTGAGAGGGAAGCTGTGAGCTTCCGACCGCAGGAACCTGATCCGGATCATGCCGGCGAAGGGAGCGAGCATGGCAGATGCGTTCATCGTCGGCGGCGGCGTGATCGGCCTCAGCATCGCCTGGCGGGCGGCCCAGCGCGGCTTCGAGGTGACCCTGGCCGATCCGGCCCCGGGCACCGGCGCCAGTCACGCCGCGGCCGGCATGCTGACCCCGGTCTCCGAGGCCGCCTTTACCGAAAAGGAAATGTTCGCGCTGGGTGCCGCGTCGCTGCAGCGTTACCCGGCCTTCGCCGCGGAGCTGACCGCGGCCACCGGGCTGCCGACCGGGTTCCGGGTCACCGGCACCCTGCAGGTCGGCTTCGACCGCGACGACCTGGCCGTCATCGACGAGCTGCGGGAGCTGCAGGACAGCCTGGGGGTCCCGGGCCAGCGGCTGACCGGCCGCGAGTGCCGCCGGCTGGAGCCGATGCTGGACCCGTCGGTCCGCGGCGGGCTGCTGGTGGCGGCGGACGGCTCGGTCGATCCCCGCAAGCTGAGCCGCGCCCTGCTGGCGGCGGCCGAAGCCGCCGGGGTCCGGATCGTCCGGCAGCCGGTCACCCGGATCGAGGGCCGCACCGCCCGGCTCGCCGACGGCACCGTGACCGAAGCGGACTGGGTGGTGCTGGCGGCGGGCTGGAGCTCGGCGCGCATCGAGGGGCTGCCGCCCGGCGCGATACCGCCGGTCCGGCCGGTCAAGGGCCAGATCGTCCGGCTGCGCGGGCCCGGCGGCTTCCTGAAACGCTCGGTGCGCGGCGTGGTCCGGGGGTCCGCGGTCTACCTGGTGCCCCGGCCGGACGGCGAGCTGGTGGTGGGGGCCACCCAGGAGGAGCTGGGGGACGACACCCGGGTCACCGCGGGCGGCCTGTGGGAGCTGCTGCGGGACGCACGGACGCTGGTACCGGGCATCACCGAGCTGGAATTCACCGAGGCGGTGGCCCGGCTGCGGCCCGGCACACCGGACAACGGGCCGGTCCTCGGGCCGTGCGCGGTGGACGGCCTGGTCCTGGCCACCGGGCACTTCCGCAACGGCGTGCTGCTCACCCCGGTCACCGCCGACGCGATCGCCGCTTACCTGGCCGAGGGGCAGCTGCCCACGGTGGCGGCGAACTTCACCATCGACCGGTTCGGGCAGGCAGCATGAACGTGATCATGAACGGTGAGCCGGTCGAGCTGGCCGACGGCGCGACCACCGCGGTAGCCGTCCAGCTGCTGACCAGCGCGGTCAGCGGCATCGCGGTCGCCGTCAACGGCGAGGTGGTGCGGCGCGGCGAATGGGAGTCCACCCGTCTGGCCGACGGCGACCAGGTCGAGGTGCTCACCGCGGTACAGGGAGGCTGAGTCATGACCGATCCGCTCGTCATCGCCGGCGAGAAGTTCAGTTCCCGGCTGATCATGGGGACCGGCGGCGCGCCCAGCCTGGACGTGCTGGACCGCGCGCTGGTCGCGTCCGGGACCGAGCTGACCACGGTGGCCATGCGCCGGGTGGCGCCCGCCAGCAGCGCCGCCAACGGCGCCGGCGGCGCGCAGTCGGTGCTGGGGCTGCTGACCGGCCGCGGCATCCGGGTGCTGCCGAACACCGCGGGCTGCCACACCGCGGCCGACGCGGTGCGCACGGCCGAGCTGGCCCGTGAGGCGCTGGGCACCGACTGGGTCAAGCTCGAGGTGATCGCCGACGAGCAGACCCTGCTGCCCGATCCGGTGGAGCTGCTGGACGCGGCCGACCTGCTGGTCAGCCGGGGCTTCACGGTGCTCCCGTACACCAACGACGACCCGGTGCTGGCCCGGCGGCTGGAGCAGGCCGGCTGCGCGGCGGTGATGCCGCTGGGCGCGCCGATCGGGTCCGGCCTGGGCATCAGGAACCCGCACAACATCGAGCTGATCGTGGACGCCGCCGGGGTGCCGGTGGTCCTCGACGCCGGGGTGGGCACCGCCAGCGACGCGGCCATCGCGATGGAGCTGGGCTGCGATGCGGTGCTGCTGGCCACCGCGGTGACCCGCGCCCGCGACCCCGAGCTGATGGCCGAGGCGATGCGGCACGCGGTGATCGCCGGGCGCTGCGCCCGGCGGGCGGGGCGGGTCCCCCAGCGCCGGTACGCCACCGCTTCATCCCCGCCAGTCAACGCTTAAGCCACAAAGCGGTAATCACGCCCAGCAGCGCAAACCTGCTCGTACAATTGGCCCCGATGGACGCTACCCTGGCAGATCCCCTGGTCGGACGGCTGCTTGACGGCCGTTACCAGGTGGAGGGGCAGGTCGCGATGGGGGGCATGGCCACGGTCTACCGGGCCATGGACACCCGCCTCGACCGCCAGGTGGCGCTCAAGGTCATGCACGCCGACCTGGCCCGGGACGAGGAGTTCGTCCAGCGGTTCATCGGCGAGGCCAAGGCGGTCGCCCGGCTGTCCCACCCCAACGTGGTCTCCGTGTTCGACCAGGGCCGGGACGGATCGTACCTGTACCTGGCGATGGAGTACCTGCCCGGCCGCACGCTGCGGAACCTGCTGGACGAGCGCGGCTGGTTCCCGCCGCGCGAGGCGCTGGCCATCATGGTGCCGCTGCTGTCCGGCCTGGGGGCCGCGCACGCGGCCGGCATCGTGCACCGCGACGTCAAGCCGGAGAACGTGCTGGTCGCGCCGGACGGTCACCTCAAGGTGGTGGACTTCGGCCTGGCCCGGGCGCTGACCATGACCCACCAGACCCGGACCAACCAGATCATCGGCACCGTCGCCTACCTGGCGCCGGAACAGGTCACCGGGACCGGCGCGGACCCCCGGACCGACGTCTACGCGGCCGGCATCGTCTTGTTCGAGCTGCTCACCGGGACCAAGCCGCACGTCGGCGAGAGCCCGCTCTCGGTCGCCTACAAGCACGTCAACGACGAAGTCCCGGCCCCGTCCCGGCGGGCCGGCGGGATCTCGCCGGAGGTCGACCGGCTGGTGCTGCGGGCGACCAGCCGGGACCCGCGGGGCAGGCCCGACGACGCCAGCGAGTACCTGCGGTCGGTGCACGACGTGATGCGCGGGCTCGGCACCGACTGGCCGGGCCAGTCGACCGCGCCGGTGGCGGCGGTCGCGGTGAACGACTGGGCCGGCTACGGCCGCCAGATGCAGTCCCGGATGGGCCCGAACAGCACCCAGGTGCTCAACGGGAACGGCTGGCCGGGCGCCCCCGGGTCGTACGCGCCCGAGCAGTATCAGCCACCGGAGCCACGGTCGCGGCGCCGGATCGCGGCGTGGGTGGCGCTGGCGGCGGTCGTGCTGGCCGCGGCCGGGGTGAGCGGCTGGTGGTTCACGATGGACCAGGCCAAGGTGCCCTCGGTGGCCGGCCTGACCGAGAGCGCGGCGGTCAGGGAGCTGCGGGGCGACGGGTTCACGGTCCGGCAGGCGACCGCGATCAACGACAACAGCGTCAAGGCCGGGTCGGTCATCCGGACCGTGCCCGCGATCGGCGCCCGGGTCCACAAGGGCGCGTCGATCACGCTGGTCCCGTCGGCCGGCCCCAAGACGATCAAGGTGCCCGACGTCAGCGGCCAGCAGCTCGCCGACGCCGAGGGCGCGCTGCGCCAGTCCGGGCTGACCGTCGGCCAGGTGCACAAGGTCGCCTCCTCCTCGGTGGACGCGGGGATCGTGGTCACCACCTCCCCCGCCCCCGGGCTGCTGTGGCCGCAGCCCAAGCCGGTGGCGATCTCGGTCAGCGCGGGCCCGCCGCTGCCCGACTTCGTCGGCCAGAACCAGCAGGCCATCCAGCAGTGGGCGTCCCAGAACGGCATCCAGCTGAACGTCCAGCAGGCCAGCAACAGCGACCAGCCGCAGGGCACGATCACCTCCCAGTCCCCCGCCCCGAACACCCCGATCACCCAGAACGAGACCGTAACGATCATGGTGTCGCCCGGGCCGCCCGAGGTGTCGATCCCGAACGTGGACGGCCAGAACATCAACGACGCCCGGAACGCGCTGCACCAGCTCGGCTTCAAGGTGACGGTGAAGAAGTTCGGCCCGTTCAACAAGGTGTTCAACTACAGCCCCAACGGGCAGGCCCCCAAGGGCAGCACGATCACCCTGTACACCGGCTTCGGTTTCTGAGTGGGGCGGCCCGGCCCGCTGATCGGCGCCCACGTGCCGGTCGCGGGCGGCCTGGCGGCCGGCGGCCTGCGGTACGCGGCGGCGGTCGGGGCCGAGGCCATCCAGCTGTTCGTGGCCAACCCGCGGTCCTGGGCCACCGCGCCCGGTGACCCCGGCCAGGACGAGGCGCTGCGGGCGGCGGCCGTACCGATCTACGTGCACGCGTCGTACCTGATCAACTTGGGCTCCACCGACGAGCTGACCGCCGCCCGGTCAATCTCGGCGCTGGACCACGCGCTGCGCCGGGGCGCCGAGATCGGTGCCCGCGGGGTGGTGGTGCACACCGGGTCCGCGGTCGGCGCCGACCGGGACACCGCGCTCGGCCAGGTGGCGCGGGGCCTGCTGCCATTGCTCGACAAGCTCGGCGACGACGACCCGGACCTGCTGCTGGAGCCGATGGCCGGCCAGGGCCAGATGCTGTGCGCGGACCTGGGCGAGCTGGCCGGTTACCTCGACACGCTGGGCTGGCATCCGCGCGCGTGCGTGTGCCTGGACACCTGCCACGTGTTCGCGGCCGGGCACGACCTGACCGCCCCGGACGGCCCGGCCGCCCTGGTCCGCGCGCTCGGCGACGCAGCCGGCCGGATCCGGCTGGTGCACGCCAACGACTCCGCCACCGGGTGCGGATCGCGCCGGGACCGGCACGCCAACATCGGCGCCGGCCAGATCGGGGCGGCGCCGATCGGCGAGCTGTTGCGCCAGCCGGCGCTGGCGGACGCGCCGTTCGTGGTGGAGACGCCCGGTGGCGAGCAGGCCCACGCGGCCGACGTCGCCACCCTCAAGGCGCTACGCGATCCCGCATAGCAGGCGGTTGTTACCGCGCTGCCACAAGGTGCCGATCTCGGCGAAGCCGGCCGCTCGCAGCGCGTCCACGTGGGTCTGCAGCAGGACGGTCTCCGAGCCGTGGTGGTTGGCTTCCACCCGGCGCCGGTCCCGCTCGGCGGCGGCGCCGGCCAGCACCGGGTCGGCCGCGGCCGACTGCCACCAGGCCTCCCAGTCCTCGCCGTGACCACGCGGGAACCGGCGCTGGTCCTCGCGCTCGACCAGATCGCGCTCCAGGCGGGCCAGGGCCGGCGCGGTGGCCGGGTCCGAGCCGAAATGGTCACCGTCCAGCAGCAGCCCGCCCGGCCGGAGGACCTGGGCCAGCTCGGTGTACAGGGCGCGCAGTTGCGGTTCGGTGAGCCAGTGCAGGGCGGTCGTGCTGACCGCGGCGTCGGCCGGGCCCGGCAGCCGGGCCGACCAGCCCGGGCGGCTCAGGTCCAGGTCGGTGAACTGCAGCCCCGGACGGTCGCCGTACGCGGCCCGGCCCAGGGACAGGGTCACCGGGTCGGCGTCGATCGCGACCACGGTGGCCTGGGGCAGACGGTCCAGCAGCCGGACCGACAGCGAGCCCGGGCCACAGCCGAGGTCGAGCACGACCGGGTCCTTGCGGCCGGTGCCCACCTCGATCGCGTCCAGCAGGATCGTGAACCGTTCCTCGCGGTCGGGCAGGTACACCTCCTGCTGGCGCTCCCAGCGGTCGATCCAGCTGCGGGCCACGTCCTGGGTCAGTTCGGGCATGCCGATCCTCCGTCTTCGTCACTGTCTATAATTGCTTAGACAGTGACAACCTAACCCGAGAGATATAACTGGTCAAGTGAACTTCAACAGTCACACGGACGCCGTCCTGGCCGTGACCGTGGCTTTGGTCAACGCGCTCACCCCGGGCCGCGCGCACGGGCGGCCGTATCAGCCACCGGCCGGGGACCAGCGGGCCGAGGCGGCCCGGGACGCCCTCAACGCCGACGGGGTGGCCCGGGCCCGGCCGGTCTCGGCCACCGAGGCGAACGAGCTGGCCGCGGTGGCGGACGAACTGCGGCAGGTGTTCGCGGCGGTGGCCGCGGGCGACGTGGACCAGGCGGCGACCCGGGTCAACGAGCTGCTGGCACGGACCGGTGCCCATCCGTACCTGGAAAGGCACGACGACGAGCCGTGGCACCTGCATTTCCACGGCACCGACGAGGGCCTCGCAACCGGCTGGGCGGCCGGCTGCGCGGCCGGGCTGGCCGTGGTGCTGGGCGGTCCCGAATGGGGCCGCCTGGGCGTGTGCACCGCCCCCCGCTGCGACCGGGTGTACGTGGACACCTCCCGCAACGGCACCCGCCGGTTCTGCTCCACCACCTGCCAGAACCGGGTCAAGGCGGCCACCTTCCGGGAACGGAAAGCGGAGTCGGCTGGTTGTGATGACGGGGCAGATAACCAGTTGCCCGCCTCTTGAGCAGGCAGTTAGCCTCTAGCGGCTCCCGTTTGAAAGCGATCGGATCTTCTCATGTCACGGCTCGCCCGTCGGTTCCCGGTGCTCGCTCGCCGGGATTTCCTGCTGTTGCTGGCGGACCGGCTGATCGCACCGGGAGCGCTGGCCTTTTCCATCGTGGGCGTGTCGTTCGCGGTGCTGGACGCGGGCGGCACACCCGCCGACCTGTCCTACGTGATAGCCGCGCAGCTCGCCCCCTGCCTGGTGTTCTGCCTGCTGGGCGGGGTCATCGCCGACCGCATCGCGCCGCAGCGGGTCGTCGCCGCGTCGAACCTGCTGGTCGCGGTGGGCGAGGGTACGTTCGGCGTGCTGGTGCTGACCGGCAAGCCCCAGCTCTGGCAGATGATGCTGCTGGAGGTGGTGACCGGGTCGGGGATCGCCACGTTCTACCCGGCCTCCCAGGCCCTGCTGCCGACGCTGGTCCCGGCCGGGGAGCTGCAGCAGGCCAGCGCGCTCAGCCGGCTGGCCATGAACATGGCCATGATGACCGGGGCAGCGGTGGCCGGGGTCGTGGTGGCCGCGATCGGGGCGGGCTGGGCGCTGACATTCTGCGGCGCCGGGGTGGCGGCGACCGTGCCGTTCCTGCTCAGCATCCGGGCCCGGCCGGTCCGCACCCCGGCCGCGTCCAGCGTGCTCCGGGACCTGCGGGAAGGCTGGTCGGAGTTCCGCTCGCACACCTGGCTGTGGGTCATCGTGGCTCAGTACTGCCTGGTCATGATGGCCTGGTTCGGCGGGTTCGAGGTGCTCGGCCCGGTGGTGGCCAAGCAGCACCTGGGCGGCCCGGCCGCGTGGGGCGCGATCATGGCCGCCCAGTCGGTCGGCCTGGTCGCGGGCGGCCTGCTGTCGCTCTGGCGGGCCCCCCGGCGCCCGATGCGGCTGGTGGCGGCGGTCGGCGTGGTGCTGGCGCTGACCCCGCTGGCGCTGGCCATGCTGTGGCCGCTGCCGCTGGTGTGTGTGGTGGCGTTCGTGGTCGGCGCGGCCACCGAGTACATGATGGTGGTCTGGACGGTCGCGATGGCCCGCAACATCCGGCCCGAGGCACTGGCCCGGGCCTCCGGCTACGACGGCCTCGGCTCGATGGCCGCCACCCCGATCGGGGCGCTGATCGCCGGGCCGACCGCCACCGCCATCGGGGTGCGCAAGACCCAGTACGGCGCGGCGGCGCTGATCGCGGCGGTGTCCCTGCTGGCGCTGCTCCCCCGGGACGTGCGGCTGCGCACGAACGCCCCGGACCCGGTGGCCGAGCCCGACCCGGCGGCCGTGGTGGCCGCCGGGTCCTAGCCCGGGTCAGCAGCGCCGGCCAGCGGGGCCCGGTCAGCCGAAGAAGGGCTCGGCCTCGGCGTAGCGCTCGGGCGGGACGGTCTTGAGCTCGGCAGTCGCCTCCGACAGCGGCACCCGGATGATGTCGGTGGCGCGCAGGGCGACCATGTTCCCGAACGCACCGTCGTGCACGGCGTCGATCGCGTGCACGCCGAACCGGGTGGCCAGCACCCGGTCGAACGCGGTCGGAGTGCCGCCGCGCTGGATGTGCCCGAGCACCGCGGTGCGGGCCTCCTTGCCGGTGCGCTGCTCGATCTGGTCGGCCAGCAGCTGGCCGATGCCGCGGTTGGCCAGCCTTGCGTGACCGAACGAGTCGACGCCCTGGTCCTCGGCCGCGAACTCCTCGTCGGCGGGCTGCGCGCCCTCGGCCACGACCACGATCGGCGAGTACCGGGTCTGGAAGCGGTGCTCGACGTACTTGCAGACCTGCTCGATGCTGAACGGCTTCTCGGGGATGAGGATGACGTTGGCCCCGCCCGCCAGGCCCGCGTGCAACGCGATCCAGCCCGCGTGCCGCCCCATCACCTCGACGATCAGCGCGCGGTGGTGGCTCTCAGCCGTGGTGTGCAGGCGGTCGATGGCCTCCATGGCGATGTTGACCGCGGTGTCGAAGCCGAACGTGTAGTCGGTGGCGCCCAGGTCGTTGTCGATGGTCTTGGGTACCCCGACCACGTTCACGCCCTCGGCGTACAGCTTGGTCGCCGCGCCCAGCGTGTCCTCGCCACCGATCGCGATCAGCGCGTCCACCCCGAGGCCGGCCAGGTTGTCCTTGATCCGCTCGGCGCCGGACGGGCCGCTGCCACCGCCGGCGAAGGGGTTCGTCCGGGACGTCCCCAGGATCGTCCCGCCGCGGGGCAGGATGCCGCGGACGGCCTGGACGTCCAGGGGGACCGTGTCCCCCTCGAGCGGACCGCGCCAGCCGTCGCGGAAGCCGACAAACTCATACCCGTACTCCTGGACGCCCTTGCGGACGACGGCACGGATCACAGCATTCAGGCCGGGACAGTCTCCGCCCCCGGTGAGGACTCCCACTCTCATGGGGCCAACCTTAGTGGGCTGGCCGGTGGGCTGGGTTACAGTTCGCGATCCCTGGGTCAGCCGGTGTAGCTGTAGTACGCGACATGGCTGATATCGATCTGGGCGGACGAGTTGGGGGCGGCACTTTCGCCGTTGAGGGCCGACTCGTTCTGGATGACCCAGTCCATCGGGACGCTGGGGACGCCGTTGGCGGTGGAGCCGATCAGCTTCCCGTCCAGGTAGAACGAGAGCCGCTGGGGCGTCCAGTCGATCTCCGTGGTGTGCCAGCTGGTCCAGCCGGCGTCGGCGTCGAACGACTGCTGCGGAGCATCGCCGTAGTGGACGTAGGCGGAGATGCCCAGGTCCCACTCGTTCTCCGGATAGTCGACCTCGAAGCTGTTCGTGTCCTGGTCACCGTTCGAGGGCCAGAGCAGATGAGCCGACTTGTAGCCGACGGCCGCCTTGGACACCCGGAACGTCTCGACGTACTTGCCGTACTTCCGGCCCTGAGCGGCCAGTGGTACCAGCGCCGCGGAATGAACCGGGCCGCTGGCACCGCGCCACATTTTCATGTGCAGCTCGCCGCCGGAGATCCAGACCGTGGTGGCCGGGTCGTAGTACCCGCCGACCGGGAGCCCGCGCTGGGTGGCGGTGTCCGGCCACCCCGACGGGTAGGCGCCCCACTGGCTCTGCAGGCCCGACGGAAGATCCGGGGCGTTGACGCTCGAACCGTTGCCACCGCCGCCGAATGAGCCCCGCGGCGCATTCCGCGTGAAGTTGCTGGACCAGGCCAGCCGGAACGGGCCACCGGTGGCCGGCGTCGGCGCAGGCGGCGACGGCTCGCCGGGGGACGGCTGGCTCATGGGTGACGGCCTGCTACTGCCGGGGGCATGCGCCGGGAATTCCTTCACCAGGACGGGGGCTGAGCTGCTGCCGGCCGGCGCCTGGGCCGCGAACTCCTTGACCAGGACCGGGGCGGGGGTCTGGTTCTCCATGACCGCCTGGGCAGCCAGCATCACGGCCGGGCCGTTGACGTCGTGCGCGGCGGGCGCAAGAACGCAAACAACAGGGCCGAGCAGCACCGCCGCCAGGACGGCGAAGAACAGCTTCCGCATCATGCACCAGCGATGGCCGACTCGATTCTCGTTCGAACAGGTGTTCCAACACGAGCACCGTAGCTGAGACGCCACCGGTCGTCAAACACCCGCTCTCGTCGCGTCAACTCTAGTGGCTGGCTGGGTGGCTGGGGTTAAAGTTCGCCATCCGTCAGCGGTTCGTCCTTGACTGGCTCGTCTTCGAGGGGCTGGCCGGCCGCGATCTTCTCCTTGGCGGTCTGGGCGTACATGGCCACGCTCTGCTGGCCGGAGAGCTTTTCGATGGTCCGCATGATCTCGTCGGTGACCTCACGCAGCGCAAGGCGGTCCGACTCCATGCCGTAGTACCGGGAGAAGTCGAGCGGCTCGCCGTAGCGGACGCCGGGCCGGATACCGAAGCTCGGCCGGGTCTGGCCCGGCGGCATGAACTCGAACGTGTTGATCATCGCGCACGGGATCACCGGGACCCGGGCCTCGAGGGCGAGCCGGGCCACGCCGGTCTTGCCGCGGTACAGCCGCCCGTCCGGGCTGCGGGTGCCCTCCGGGTAGATGCCGAGCAGGTTCCCCTCGGCCAGGACCCGCAGGGCGGTCCGCATGGCGCGCTCGCTGGCCGCGCCGCCGCCGCGGTCGATCGGGATCTGGCCCAGCGCGCTGAAGAAGGCACGGCTGATGAAGCCCTTCAGCCCGCGGCCGGTGAAGTACTCGGCCTTGGCCAGGTAGAGCACCTGACGGCGGAGCGGGAGAGGGCCGAAGAAGTGGTCGGAGAACGACAGGTGGTTGCTGGCGATGATGGCCGGCCCCCGCTGGGGTACGTTCTGCGCGCCCTCCGCCGTCGGGCGGAAGATGATCTTGAGCGCCACCCCGAGGGTGAGCTGCGCCAGTTTGTAGTACACGCCCAAATATTCCCACGTTCGGCGGTGTTTTTAACCTGACGCGGGATGCGATCTGGGCGCCCGCGTGCGACGATGCTTGGCACTGGTTCGAATCATTTTTACCCTGAGCCTCGAGCGGGGGAGGAGCATGGGCCTGATGGCGGGCGCGGAGCCGTTTTCCCATCGGGGCGGCTCTACCGGCGTACTGCTGTGCCACGGTTTCACCGGCAGCCCGCAGTCGCTGCGGCCGTGGGCCGAGTTCCTGGCCGAAGCGGGCCTGACGGTGTCGCTGCCGCTGCTGCCCGGTCACGGGACCAGCTGGCAGGAGATGAACCGCACCACCTCCGAAGACTGGTTCGCGGTGGTCGAGGAGGCCCTGGCCGGGCTGCGCGCCCAGTGCGACGAGCTGTTCGTTATGGGCCTGTCCATGGGCGGCTGCCTGGCGCTGCGGCTGGCCGAGACGCACGGGCCCGACATCAGCGGACTGGTGCTGGTCAACCCGTCGCTGGCCCCCGACACCAGGCTGTTTCTGCTCGCGCCGGTCCTCAAGCACGTGATCCGGTCGATGTCCGCGATCGGCAACGACATCAAAAAGCCGGGCAGCACCGAATTGTCCTATGACCGGGTACCGGCCGCCGCCGCCTCGACGCTGCCGCGGCTTTGGAAGGCGACCGCCCGGGACCTGCCGAACGTCAGCCAGCCGGTGCTGGTGTACCGCAGCACCGAGGATCACGTGGTCGGGCCGCCCAGCATGCGGGTACTGGAGGCGGGCCTGCGGCCCGGATTGCTCACCGTCAAGGCCTGTCCTGACAGCTACCACGTTGCGACAATGGACCATGACGCGCAGGCTATTTTTACCGGAAGCTTGCAGTTTGTCCGCGAGCACGGATCTGTCCAGGAGAACCATGGGACGCGGAGGGAGGGCGAGGCAAGGACGTGAGCGGCGAGAACGAAGAAGAGGCGGCCTGGCTCGATCTGATCGCGCACTACGATGCGCCCACGGGTGCAGGTACGGGTACGGGCAGCAGGCCGTGGCCGGAGCGCGAGAACCTGGCCGAGAACAACAGCGCGACGATGCCTGGCACCTCTCAGGTCACACGTGCCCCTGAGGCCCCGCAGGCCAAGGGCGGGACGCGGCGGGCTCCGGCCGATCAGCCGTTCGGAGCGGACCTGACCTCGCCCACCGAGCCCGACCTGACCGCCCCGCGCCAGCCGGACTGGCCGAGCGAGCCGGGCCGCGGCCGCGCGAATCCCGGTCCCCGGCCGCCGGCCACACCGGCCACACCGGGGACGCAGGAAGAGCACTACTTCCCGCCGCCGCCTCCGCCCCTGCCCAAGCTCGACCCGTTGACCAAGGGCGCCTGGGCCGCGCTGTTCGGCGGCCCCGCCTACCTGCTGATCGCCACGGCCGTGGGCTGGACGGTGCCCGCAGTGGCCGCGTTCTTCGCCATCGGCGCGTTCGTGGGCGGGTTCGCGGTGCTGGTGATGCGGATGGGTGACGAGCCACGGGACGGCGACGGCCCGGACGACGGCGCGGTGGTCTGAGGGACCTGACGGTCCTGCCGGTAAAGGCCTGGCGGTGAGGGCCTGGCGGTGAGGGCCTGGCGGCAGGCCTAATCGACCACCGCGTACCGGCGGGCCAGGTCGGCGGCGCCGACCACGCCCGCGTCGGCGCCCAGCTCGGCCAGCCGGACGTGGGCCAGCGGCCGGTAACCGCGGCCGACCAGCGCGCGCTCGTAGGCGGAGCGAGCGGGCTCGATCAGCAGGTCCCCGGCCTCGGAGACCCCGCCGCCGATGATGAAGCAGCCGGGATCCAAGATGGCGGCCAGGTCGGCCATCCCCTGCCCGAGCCAGCCGCCGACGATCTGAAAGCACCGCAGCGCGGCCGGGTCCCCCTCGCGGGCCGCCTCGGTGACCTGGGGGCCGGAGATGCCCTCGGGGTGGCCGTCGCCCAGCTGGAGCAGCCGCATCGCGCCCTCGGGGCTGCGGCGGGCGAACTCGCGGGCCTCGGCGACCAGCGCGCTGCCGCTGGCGTACTGCTCCCAGCAGCCCCGGTTACCGCAGCCGCACAGCCGGCCGTCCGGGACCACCCGGTAGTGGCCGGGCTCGCCCGCGATCCCGTAACGGCCGTGGTAGAGCTCGCCGCCGATGAGGATGGCAGCCCCGATGCCGGTGCCGACGGCGATCATCATGGCGTCCCGGTAGCCCCGCGCGGCGCCGAACCGCGCTTCGGCCCAGAGCCCGCTGTCGGCATCGTTCTCCACGATCACCGGCAACCCGACCCGATCCTGGACGGACTGCCGCAGCGGCTCGTTCCGCCAGGCCAGGTTGGGCGCGAACAGCACCGTCGACCGGGTCTCGTCGATGAAACCGGCCGCGCCGAGCCCGACCGCGCTCACCTCGTGCCGGGACGCCAGCTCGTCGACCACGTCGGCGATCACCTGGGCGGTCCGGGCCGGGCTGGCGGCTGGGGTGGAACGTTTCAGCTTCTCGACGATGTGCCCGTTGACGTCAACGACGCCGGCTGCAGCCTTGGTACCGCCTACGTCAACGCCGATCGTCAGGTTCACGGCTGGCATCTTCCCACGGGTCGGCGGTCCCGGTCCTGGTCGGGCCGGTGTTGCCAGTCCCAGAGGAAGTTGCCCCGGAGTTGTAGCCGGGCCTGGACGTGCTCGGGCCGCTGGCGGGCGGCTTCATCGCGGACTCGAACGCGGAGTAGGCCTCCTGCACCACCGAAGCCAGCGCGTCACCGGCGCCGGCCAGCTGGGAACTCAGCCCGGAACTCTGCCGGCTCTCCCGCAGCCGCCGGGCGGCCCGGCAGACCGGGCACCAGGCGCACTCGGGCGCCTCGTCGTCGACCAGCGGCAGGTTGGTGGCGGTGTCCCAGACGTCCGCCTTGGCCCGGTCCTGGCCGAGCGCGCCCCGCACCCCGCCGCGAACGCGGCCGGTCAGATCCTTGGTCACGCTGCGCGCACCGGCCTTCATCAGCCAGCGCTGGAAGTCACCCAGGGGATCTCCGCCGCCGTCCCGTTCGGTCACCTGGCGCCTCCCAGATCGTCGTCCTACTGTGGAGGTTACCCCTTGTTTTCTCTTCAACGTCCGTCCCTGGCTTGCCGTTGGCCGGGAGCCGGGAGCCTCCACCGGCCCTATCCCGGAGCCACGGAGCCCCACCGTCGCGAGCCTCCGGAGTCACGGGCGGCCCTAGAGCCCCAGGAGCCCCAGGAGCTACTGGGCCCTACGTGCTCGTTGGCGCTCCTATGTTGTGTCAAGCCGGTTGAGTTCGCGGAACAGGTGGCGGGCGAGGTAGCGCTTGAGGCAGCGGATGGCTTCGCGTCTGGTGAGGCCCTCGGCTTGCCGGCGGGTCAGGTAGGTGCGGGTGGGCTGGTGGCAGCGGGCGCGGGTGGTGATGACGGTGTGCAGGGCGCGGTTGAGCTGCCGGTCCCCGCCCCGGTTGAGGCGGTGCCGGGTGGTGCGGCCGGAGGAGGCGGGGATGGGGGCGGTGCCGGCGAGCATGGCGAAGGCGGCCTCGGAACGAATCCGGCCGGGGTGGGACCAGGACAGCAGGATCTGGGCGGCGGTCAGGTGCCCCAGGCCGGGCTCGGCGGTGACCAGGCCGGGGGCCAGGTCCTCGACGATCCCGGTGATCTGGGCTTCAAGGGCGGCGGCTTCTTCGGCCAGGCGCTCGATGCGCTGGCCGAGGCGGGCCAGCATCTGGTGCTGGATGGCGGTCAGCCGGTCCGCGCCGGGCGGGCAGGCCAGCGCCGCGCAGGCGCGGGCCCGGGCCCGTGAGGGCAGCGCCCGCAGTGGGGTGCGCAGCGGGCCCGGCATGGTGACCAGTACCGCGGCGAGCAGCGCGCGGGCGGACCGGCAGGCGCCGACGGCGTGATCGCGGTCAGCCCTCAGCAGCCGCAGCGCCTCCCGGTCCCCATCGGCCCGCGGGGTAGCCGGGTGCTCACACGCCAGCAGCTCGCGGGCAGCGCGCAGCGCGTCGATCGCGTCGGTCTTCCCGGCCCGCCGCTTGCCGGCGTGCACGATATGGCTGATCTCAGTGACCTGCTGGCCCGCGGCGGCCAGATGCCGGGCCAGGTTCAGCCCGTAGTGGCCCGCCCCTTCGATCGCCCAGATCAGCGGCGCGCCGGCGGCCTGGCCGCGGGCCCAGCCCAGCAGCTGCTCATACCCCGCTGTGGTCGCGGGGACCTGGAGTTCAGCCAGCAGCCGGCCCCCGCTGTCACAGATGGCCGCGGTGTGGGTGTCCAGATGCGTGTCGATCCCGATCACCAGACCCGCCATGGCGGCAGCGTTCACGAAGTCCTCCCAGGGGTGCGATCCTGAACGATGGCGGCACCGGCCTGGGTGAGAACTCCCGCGGCACACCTGTAACGGGCCACATTCCCTGCGCTCACAGGGGACGGGCAGGCTCCTGATCAGGCCAGCGAAAGGGTGGCCAGGCCGGCGCCGGCCACACCAGGGACACATCAACGCCAAGGCACACCGCGATCAGCGCCGCAGCGGCCGGGCGCCTTTAGAGTCACCGGGCACAGCCAGACACCCAACCTGGCCGGCCCCAGCCACCCACGCAGCCAGAACCACCACCCACAGACTTACAGGCGCCTTTGAGCCGGCTAGGGCGTGCTCGTTGGCGCCTTTGAGCACACAGGCTGCGGCGCGCCACGCGCGCACTTCGGGCCGGCCTGGATCCATCCCGTCGCCGTCGTCCCGGGCCGGTGGTGCATGTGCCGGGCGGGGCGCCCGGCTGGTCCTGGCTCCGCGCGGAGGAGCCGCTGGGCGGTTCGGGCCCGGCGCTAATCCGACGACCCTCGGCGGTCGGGACGTTTTCAGAATTACCAATCGAGGATGTAGGGCTCGCCGGTGGCGTTGAAGTGGCCGACGTTGATGCACTCGGTGGTGCCGATGCGGACGCGGCGGGCCAGCGGCTGGTGGACGTGGCCGAAGAACGCATAGCGGGGCTGGGTCCGCCGGATCGTGGCCAGCAGGGCGGCGCTGCCGCGCTCCAGGCGGCGGGCCACGGTGTCGTAGAGCAGCTCGGGGACCGCGGGCGGTATGTGCGAGCAGAGCACGTCGACCTCGCCGATCGCGTCGAGTTTGGCCGCGTACTCCTCGTCAGGGATCTCGTACGGGGTGCGGTAACGCGATTTCAGGCCGCCGCCCACGAAGCCGAACGTCCAGCCGTCGAGCTCGGCCCGGGCGCCGTCCAGCACCTGGTGCCCGGGCTTCAGGTGGTCGGCCCACATGCGCGGGACGTCGACGTTGCCGTAGGTGAGGTAGGCGGGCTCGGGCAGCGCCGCGAACAGCTCGGCGTACTGGCGCGTGGCGGCCGCGTTGATCGCGTCGCGAATCGAGCCTTCGGGCAGGGTGGCCGCCAGCCGCGCGGACAGCTGCCGGGCCTCGTCGAACCGCTTGGCCAGCCGCAGGGCCATGAACTCGCGGGTCTCCTCGGCCCCGAACAGGTCGGCGAAGATGCCCCGCCGGTAGTCCGCGTAGTCCAGGAACAGCAGCAGATCCCCCAGGCAGATCAGCGCGTCCGCGTCCCGGCCGACGGCCGGCAGCGCGTCGGACCGCCCGTGGACGTCGCTCACCAGGTGAATCCGCATGTCTCCCACGCTAAGCCCCGGAGGCGGTGTGGACGCGGCCGGCGAGACGTAGCCTTGGACATGATCGCTTGGGTCCGGGGGAATTCCGGCCAAGACTACCGGTCAGTAACTTTACGCGATACGGTCGGTGGCAGCCGCCAGGGCAGGCATCGGTGAAGGAGACAACGTCGTGCGCCAGCACAGCATCCCGGCTCTCGTGGAGATTTCCAGCTCGGCCAATCTGGCCGGCATCGTGACCCGGCGAGCGAGCGAAGACCCGCAGCAGGTCGCGCTGCGCCGCCACAACGGCGGCGACGCCTGGCGGGACGTCACCATCGGTGAGTTCCGCGATGAGGTCGCCGCGCTGGCCAAGGGCCTGATCGCGGCCGGTATCGGGACCGGCGACCGGGTGGCGCTGATGTCGCGCACCCGGTACGAGTGGACCGCGCTGGACTTCGCCATCTGGACGGCCGGCGCGGTGGTCGTGCCGGTGTACGAGACCTCCTCGGCCGAGCAGGTCGAGTGGATCATGGGCGACTCCGGCGCCAAGGCGATCTTCGTGGAGAGCGCCGCGCACGAGGACATCGTGTCCGGGCTGCGGGACCGGCTGACCGCGGTCGAGCACGTGTGGCGGATCGAGGACGCCGGGGACCCGGCCGAGGCCAAGGCCCCGGGCCTGGCCGCGCTGCGGTCCGAGGGCACCTCGGTCGCCGACGAGACGGTGACCGAGCGCACCACCGCGGCGGGCGCCGACGACCTGGCCACGATCATCTACACGTCCGGCACCACCGGGCGGCCCAAGGGCTGCGAGCTGACCCACCGCAACCTGCTGGCCGAGGTGCGCAACGCCAGCGCGGCGGCACCGGAGATCTTCAGCACCGCGGGCGGCTCGACCCTGCTGTTCCTGCCGCTGGCGCACGTGCTGGCCCGGGTCATCGAGATCGGCTGCATCGACGACGGCATCGTGCTGGGGCACAGCCCGGACGTGGCCAACCTGCTGCCGGACCTCGGCTCGTTCCGGCCGACGTTCCTGCTGGCGGTGCCCCGGGTCTTCGAAAAGGTCTACAACGGCGCCGAGCAGAAGGCCGACGCGGACGGCCGGGCCTCGATCTTCCAGCGCGCGGCCCAGACCGCGATCGCCTACAGCCAGGCCCTCGACGACCGGGCACGCGGCGGCCGCGGCCCCGGCTTCGGGCTGCGTACCACCCACGCGGTGTTCGACAAGCTGGTCTACACCAAGCTCCGGGCCGCGGTCGGCGGCCGGGTGCAGTACGCGGTGTCGGGCGGTTCCGCCCTCGGCGAGCGGCTGGGCCACTTCTTCCGCGGGGTGGGCATCACCATCCTCGAGGGGTACGGGCTGACCGAGACGACGGCGGCGGCCACCGTGAACCGGCCGAACAGCAACAAGGTCGGCACCGTCGGCCAGGTCGTGCCGGGCAACGCGATCAAGATCGGCGACGACGGTGAGGTCCTGGTCAAGGGGCCGACCGTGTTCACCCGCTACTGGCAGAACGACGAGGCGACGGCGGCCACGATGACCGAGGACGGCTGGCTGGAGACCGGCGACCTCGGCGAGCTGGACGACGAGGGCTTCCTGAAGATCACCGGCCGGAAGAAGGAGATCCTCGTCACCGCGGCCGGCAAGAACGTGGCGCCGGCCCCGCTGGAGGACCGGATCCGGGCCCACCCGCTGGTCAGCCAGGCCATGGTCATCGGCGACGGGCGGCGGTTCGTGACCGCGCTGATCACCATCGACGAGGAAGCGCTCCCGGCCTGGAAGCAGAAGCACGGCAAGCCGGCCGACGCGACCGTCGCCGACCTGCGGGACAGCAACGACATGATCGCGGACATCCAGGCGGCGGTCGACGACGCCAACGCCAGCGTGTCCCGGGCCGAATCGATCAGGAAGTTCCGCATCGTCGACGGCGACTTCACCCAGGAGAGCGGCGAGCTCACCCCGTCGCTCAAGGTCCGCCGCAACGTGGTGGCCAAGGACCGCGCGGCCGACATCGAGGCCCTGTACGCGAATTAGGCGCCGGGGGCGCCGGGGGCACCGGCGTCGTCGAGGCGGCGGCACCAGTCCTCGACGGTGTCGCCCCCGGCGGTGACGGCCACCCGCCAGTGCCGGTCGGCGGTGATCGCCTCCTGGGCTGACGGCCAGATCACGAACACGCGGTCCAGGGCGGTGACCCGGAACAGCCGCCGGATCCGGTCGGTGTCGCTCACCAGCGTGAGTGACCCGTCGCGGGCGCGCAGCCGCCGGAGGCTGCCGATCAGCATGCCCAGGCCGGTCGAGTCGAGGAAGGTCACCTGACGCAGGTCGGCCAGAACGTGCACGGCACCGTCGTCAATGAGCTTGATGACGCGCTCGCGCACCGCCGGGACGGTGTACACGTCGACCTCTCCGCCGACCCAGAGCACGGCACAGTCCTCGCCAACGGCGAAAGACTCCACCTGAAACGGCGGCATATCGACCTCCGTCATCGTAGATATTGACGACGAACTGTGGGCGATTACGCTATCGGTCGATGGCGAGATTGTCAATCCTGTAATTTCGACGTCATCATGGGGAATGACACGAGGGAGCAGCATGCAGGTCGAGGTGGCTATTGGCCAGCAGGTCGCCCGTCTCCGGACCGGCCGCGGGATGTCGCTGACCCAGCTGGGTGAGGCGGTCGGGCGCTACCTGGGACGCCCCTGGAGCCGTCAGGCCGTCCACCAGGCCGAGCGCGGGCGGCGCGCCTTCACCGCCGCCGAGCTGACCGCGCTGGCGCTGGCCCTCGACACCTCGGTCCCGGCCCTGTTCATCACCGACGCGGACCAGATCGAGCTGCCCGGCGCGCGGGTCTCGGCCGAGGACTACCGGGCGGCCCTCATCTACGCCGGCCAGGACGCACCGCTGGACGGGGTCGAGGAACTCCTGATCGCGCTGCACGACATCTCGCGGGTCCTGTCGCGGCCGTCCCTGACCCGGCTGGCCAAGATCGGTGGGGTGGCCGATCAGGTCGCCGAGGAGTCAGTGTTCCAGTAGCGCGTTCAGGCGGCCGGCCACCCGGGACCAGTCCCACTCCTGCTCGACCCAGGCCAGGCCGCGCTGGCCCATGGCCCGGGCCCGGGCCGGGTCGGCCAGCAGGGCCGTGATGCGCTCGGCCAGGACCGGCACGCTGCGGCCGGGCACCACGTAGCCGGTCTCGCCGTCCAGGATCGCGTCGGGGGCGCCGCCCGAGTCGCCGCCGATGACCGGCAGGCCGGCCGCCGACGCCTCCAGGTAGACGATGCCCAGGCCTTCCACGTCGAGGCCGGCCCGGCGGGTGCGGCAGGGCATCGCGAACACGTCGCTGGCCGCGTAGTAGCCGGGCAGGTCGGCGGCGGGCACGCCGCCGGTGAACGTGACCGAGCCGGACACCCCGAGCTCGGCGGCCAGGCGGCGCAGCTCGTCGCGGTAGGGGCCGTCACCGACCAGCAGCAGCCGCGCGTCCGGGGTCGCGGCCCGGACCGCCGGCCAGGCCCGGATCAGCGAATCCTGGCCCTTGCGGGGGACCAGCCGGGAGACGCACAGCACGACCGGGCCGCCCGCGGGCAGCGGCGCGGGCCGGGCCTCGCGGAAGGTGGCCACGTCCACGCCGGGGGCAAGCCGGACCATGCGGGCGGCGGCCTGCGGCGACATGGCCCGGGCGAGCCGGGTCCGGAAGTACTCCCCCAGGTAGGTCACGACGTCGACGGTGTCCCCGATGCGGCGCAGCAGCTGACGGGCGCCCGGCAGCATGGCCCAGCCCGCCTCGTGCCCGTGGGTGAGGGCGACATGGCGGGTGGCCCCGGCCTTGCGCAGCGTGGGCGCCAGCAGCCCGAGCGGGGCCGAAGCGCCGTAGATGACCGTGTCGAAACCGAAGCAGTGCAGTGCTTCTTTTGCCCGCCGGGCCACGGCCGGAACCGGGAGCATGAGCGAGGTCGGGTGGCGGACGACCGGGAACGGCTGGCGGCTGTCGAACGCCTTGGCCCCGTCCCAGGCCGGGGCGTACACCGCCACCTGATCCGGTGGCAGCAGGCCGGCCAGCCCGTGCACGAACGACTGGATGCCGCCCGGCCGGGGCGGGTAGTCGTTGGTGACAATCAGCGTGCCGCGCATGGACCCCGAGTCTAGGAGGAGCGGCGGCGCCCTGCCCCCATGCGCTACGCGCTGGAGGGGCTTACGGAGACCTACGGCCGGACGGCACCGTCCTCGTTGGAGGCGTACCAGGACTCGCTCAGCGGGATCTCCTCGACGACGGCCCCGGTATGCGGGGCATCGACTATTTTCCCGTTGCCGACGTAGACCGCCACGTGGCCTTCGCCGTCGAAGAGGATCAGGTCACCAGGCTCCAGCGACGACATCGACACGTGCGGCAGCGAGGCCCAGTCGTCGTAGGTGGTGCGCGGGATCGAGACCCCGGCGGCCGCCCAGGCCGCCTGCGCCAGGCCGGAGCAGTCGTAGCCGCTGTTGCACGGCCCGGTCGCGCCGTAGACGTACGGGCAGCCGAGCTTGGACACCGCGAACGCGGCCGCCTGGCCACCGTTGGTGGAGGTCGACCCGGTGAAGGTGCCGCCGGTGGGCGTCGTGGTGCCGCCGCTGCCGCCCACGCTGTTGGCCTGCACGGTCTGCTGCTGCTGGGCGGTCAGGTTTGCGTAGACCGTCTTCTCGCTGGACAGCGCCTTGCTGGCCTTCTGCTTCTGGGTGAGCTTCTGGTCCTCGACCGCGGCCAGGGCGTCCTTGGTGCGCTGCGCCTGCTGCTGGGTGGTCTTGAGCTGGCGGGCGGCGACCAGGAACGCGCTCAGCTGCTGGTTGCGGCCCTGCGAGATCTCCATCAGCAGCGACGCGCTGTTCAGCACGGCGTTCGGGTCATTCGAGGTCAGCAGGCCGGCGATCGAGGTCATGTTGCTGTTCTCGTAGCTGGCCGCGGCGATCTGGGCCACCGCGCCCTGCAGCTTCTTGAACTGCCCCTGGGCGGCCGCGACCTGCTTGTTGGCGGCGGCCAGCTTGACCCGCGCCTGCGAGACCTGCTGGGCGGCCTGGTCGTACTGCTGGTTGGCCTGGTCAAACTGCGAGTTCAGCTGGTTGACCTTGGCTTCCACCTGGGTGATGGACGGTTGCGGCGCCGCACCGGCCGTACTCGCGTAGGTGGCGAGGCCCAGGGCAGCCACCAGGCCGACCCCGGCCGCCACACTGCTCTTGAGCCGGGTGCTGAAACCCGGAAGCCTCGTACGCACGTACCAGTCACGCTCCTTCTCCACGTCCCGCCTGCGGGATTGACGGGCCAGGGCGGCAGGACCACTCGGGTTTCGGACAGCTGACCGAAATGCGGGTCAACTCCCCGACGGGATCTTGCCGACAGTGATTGCCCGTGGCGAAAATTGGGCGATGTAACCGGGATGAGACCATAGTGAAAGCATTTAGCCGTTTCAAGCACTTCGCCGAGACTCGTCCTAGTTTCGCCAATCACCACGCGGCCACAAGATCATAACGCTACAATCGCGGGGTCCAGCTCGCTGACCTGGGTCGGCCGGTAACGCAGAGGCGCCACCAGCCCCGCCCTGGCCAGGACCCCGAGGGCTCGCAGCTCCTGCGCTCCGAGCGCGCGGCGCCCTGTCCCGGCTACGGTATCAATGTCCCGATTGCCCTTTTCAATAACATTCGAAATGGTTTGCTTTTCGTCATTTTTTGACAGGATGGTGACGAGGCAGTCACCACAAGCCACCATCCGGAACTCGCATTGTGTGCAGTCGATAACCATAACGTCTCCGTTCCGTAAGCAATGGATGCGCTCACGCTAGGGACGGCCTCTGACATTCCGTGCAGGCGGCGCGGCGCACCGCAAACTGTCAGTCGTCCCGCCTACCGTGGAGTACGTGACCGACCTGGATGCCGCCCCTGCCCGGGGGCCAGCCTGGACGCCTGGCGTGCCCGCGCCGCCGGTGTGGCGGGCGATGGCGCCGTGGCCGGCCACCAGCCTGACCCGGCTCGAGTACGTGGTGGTCGACGTGGAGACCACCGGCTGGTCGCCCGCGGACGCCCGGATCACCGAGATCGGCGCGGTCCGCGTGCGTGGCGGGCAGGTCCTCGGCGAGTTCTCCACGCTGGTCGACCCGGCCATGCCGATCCCGCCCGACATCGAGGCGCTGACCGGGATCAGCAGCTCGATGGTGGCGACCGCGCCGTCCCCGGCCGAGGTCCTGCCGGCCTGGCTGCAGTTCGCCCAAGGGGGCGTGCTGACCGCCCACAACGCCCCGTTCGACCTGGGGTTCCTGACCGCCGCGAGCGCTTCCTGCGGGCTGCCGTGGCCGGACTTCGCGGTGCTCGACACGGTGACGGTGGCCCGCCAGGTGCTGGTCCGGGGCGAGGTGCCGGACTGCAAGCTCGGCACGCTGGCCGCTTACTTCGAGACGCCGGCCGCGCCGTCGCACCGGGCGCTGGCCGACGCGCGGGCCACCGCGGCCGTGCTGGACGTGCTGATCACCCGGCTGGCGCTGCTCGGCGTCCGCACCCTGGACGACCTCGGCGACTGGCTGGCGATACCCTGAGCGCCGACGGGCGCCCGGTCAGACGGGCAGCGAGGAGGCAGTTGTGGTCACCGCGATCGTGTTGGTGAAGACCGACATCCAGCTGATTCCCGAGGTCGCGGAGCAGTTCGCCGAGATCCCGGAGGTCAGCGAGGTGTACTCGGTCACCGGCGAATTCGACCTGGTGGCCATGGTCCGGGTCCGCAGCCACGACCAGCTGGCCGACGTCATCCCCGGGCGCCTCAACAAGGTGCCGGGCGTGAACCACACCGAGACCCACATCGCGTTCCGTGCCTACTCCCGGCACGACCTCGAGGCCGCCTTCTCCCTCGGCGTCTGAGCGGGACCGTCAGGCCGGGCTCGCGCCGGCCAGCCGCTGGCTGGCGGCGATCCAGCGGTCGAGCAGATCGGCCGCCGCACCCGAATCGACCGCTTGCGCCGCCCGGGCCAGGCCGTCGGCCAGCACCGGGTAGAGGTCCGCGGCCCGGGCCACCCCCGCGTCGGCGGCCAGCGCCGCGGCCGCGTTGAGCAGCACGATGTCGCGGACCGGGCCGGTCTCACCGGCCAGCACGGCCCGCATCACGGCCGCGTTGTGGGGGGCGTCGCCCCCCTGCAGCTGCTCCGGCCGCGCCCGCGGGATACCCAGCTGGGCCGGGTCGAGCTCGGTCGCGGTGACCGCCGAGCCGCTGGCCAGCCAGACGGCCGAGGTGGTCGTGGTGGTCAGCTCGTCCAGGCCGTCGTCGCCGTGGAACACCAGCGCGCTGGAGCCGCGGCCGGCCAGCACCCCGGCCAGCACCTCCCCCATCCGGGCGTCGGCCACCCCGACCGCGTGGGCCTGCGGCCGGGCCGGGTTGGCGACCGGGCCGAGGAAGTTGAACACGGTCGGCACGCCCAGCTGGCTGCGCGGCGCGGACGCGTGCCGCAGGGCCGGGTGGTAGAGCGGGGCGAAGAGAAAGGCCACGCCGATCTCATCGGCCAGCACCACGCTGGCGGCCGGCGGCAGGTCGATGACCACGCCCAGCGCTTCCAGCACGTCGGCCGCGCCGCACTTGGAGCTGGCCGCCCGGTTGCCGTGCTTGACCATCCGGGTGCCGGCCGCGGCCGCGACCACGGTGGCCATGGTGGAGATGTTCACGGTGTGGGCGCCGTCCGCGCCGGTCCCGACCAGGTCGGTGAGCTTGCCCGGCACCTCGATGGGGGTGGCGTGGTCCAGCATCGACTGGGCCAGCCCGGTGACCTCGGTGGCGGTCTCGCCCTTGATCCGCAGCGCGATGGCGAAGCCGGCGATCTGCGCCGGGGTGGCCGCGCCCTCCATGATCTCGTTCATCGCCCACGCCGCCTCGTCCGACGTGAGCGACTCTCCCTTGGCCAGCGCGCCGATCAGCGCCGGCCAGGTCGTCCGGGCCTCCATGATCAGCCGGTCAGGCCGGGGAGATCTGCGAGCGCGCGGCCCGGGCCCGCATCAGGCGGGCCAGCTCGCGGGCCAGCTGCCGCGGGTCGATCGGGTGACTGGTCACGGCGTCCGCCCGGGACCAGGTGGCGAGCCAGCCGTCGTCGACCCGCCCGATGACGAGCAGGACCGGCGGGCAGTCGAATATCTCGTCCTTGGCCTGGCGGCAGACGCCCATCCCGCCCGCGGGCTGGGCCTCACCGTCCAGCACCATCACGTCGGCACCGTGGTCGTCCAGCAGCCGGAACAGGGCTGGCTCGGTGGCGACCTCGATCACCTCGGCGTCCGGCGCGTCAGGCTCGGGACGGCGGCCGATGGCCAGCCGGATCTGCGCGCGGGTGTCCGCATCACTGCTGTAGACGACGACCTTCACGGAAATAAATGCCTTCTACTGGAGTCCGCCGGGCCCGCAGTCGCTGACCTGGGACGTTGCTGGAGTCGCGGCAAGTCTATCGGTGGCCGGTGAGCGTCCGGCGGCGCTTTGCCTTCTGGTACCCCAGGCGTCGCACGTCCTTACGTGCGCGATGCCGCATTTGGGCCGGTTGGGGGAAGGCGCGCCCGTCCGGTCTGCTCGGCTGGGCGTCGGGCGACGGCGACCAGTGGCTAATCCGCGAGGCTTCGCGTGAGTTGGCGCGTTTGGGCTTGTTGAGGGGGGCGGGTGGGGGCTGGTGAGGCAAATTGTTACGTTGGCTGGGGCCTGACCTGCCGCGATGGCCTTTCGCGGCTATTCGCCCAGGTAACCGGGGCGGAGCCGGCCACCCTCGGGCGGAAAAATTATGCCGCCGAGTTGGGGGGGCGACTGCCCAACGCCTACGGGTTGTCGTAATAATGACGTCGTGGCGACAGCATCCGTACGCGAGGCAGCACCTCGTTCCCCGGCCAACCGGCCCAACCTGGTCAGCGTGGGCACGATCATCTGGCTGTCCTCCGAGCTGATGTTCTTCGCGGCGCTGTTCGCGATGTACTTCACGGTCCGCTCGGTGGAGAAGGGCGAAGGCCTGCACTGGCCGGGCGCCCACCTGGACGTGACGCTGGGCTCGATCAACACCACGGTGCTGCTGCTGTCCAGTGTGACCTGCCAGATGGGCGTGTTCGCGGTCGAGCGCGGCCAGGTCGGCCGCGTGGGCAGCGTCTTCAACGTGGCCAAGTGGGGCCTGCGCGAGTGGTACGTACTCACGTTCCTGATGGGCCTCTACTTCGACCTGGGCCAGGCGTACGAGTACCACTCCCTGGTCAGCGAGCAGCACCTGACGCTCTCGTCCAGCGCTTACGGGTCGGTGTTCTACATCCCCACCGGGTTCCACGGCCTGCACGTGGCCGGCGGCCTGGTGGCATTCCTGTTCTTGCTGGGCCGCACCTACGCGGCCAAGAGATTCACCCGTGAACAACAGATCAGCGCGATCGTCGTGTCCTATTACTGGCACTTTGTCGACGTCGTGTGGATCGGGCTGTTCACCACCATCTACCTGATCCACTGACCCGGACGCCGCCTGGGGTGACTCAGTTCACACCGGGGCCGGCAACCGGCCGCACCTGAAGCTACGAAGTATCAATGGACCACTATGAAATCCGAGGGCAGCAGTGAGGTGGATCACCGCGCGGCGACGTCGGCCGCTCTTCGGCTACGCGGCCGTGCTGCTGGCGCTCGTCGCGATCGGCAGCCTGTACGCGGCGGCGACCGGCCTGGGCAGCACGGGTAACGCGTCGGCCAGCTCGGGTTCGTCGTCATCGCAGATCACCGAGGGCAAGGACCTGTTCGCGGTCTCCTGCGCCAGCTGCCACGGTGAGAATGCGCAGGGCAGCAACGTCGCGCCGAGCCTGGTCGGGGCGGGCGCGGCGGCCGTCGACTTCCAGGTCGGCACCGGCCGCATGCCGCTGAAGGAGAACGACGCCGAGGCGCCGCGCAAGCCTCCGGTCTTCACCCAGTCGCAGATCTACGCCATCGCCGCCTACGTCGCCTCGCTGGGTGGCGGTCCCGCGATCCCGAGCGACCAGGACGTCAGCACGGCCGGGGCCAACACCGGGCTGGGCCAGAGCCTGTTCAACGCGAACTGCGCCCAGTGCCACAACTACAGCGGGGCCGGCGGCGCGCTGACCGATGGCAAGTACGCCCCGCCGCTGACGCAGGCCACTTCCCGGCAGATCTACGAGGCCATGCTGACCGGCCCGGAGGCCATGCCGGTGTTCAACAACACCACCCTCACCCCGCAGAACAAGCGCGACATCATCGCGTATGTCGAGCAGACGCGGTCCGAGGCGAACCCGGGCGGGTTCAGCCTGGGCCGGGTCGGTCCCACCACCGAGGGCCTGGTGGCGTGGCTCGGCGGCATCGGCGCTCTGGTGCTGGCCGCCATGTGGATCACTGCGAAGCGCCGGGAAGAGCGCACGGGAGAGATCACCGATAACCCATGAGCGACAACGACGCAAACCTGGAAAACGCGCCGGAGGAACGGCGCCCGCACCGCGTGATCGGCACCCCGCCGCCCGCGGCCGGGATCCTCACCGACCCGGGCCGCGGTGACGGTGAGGACGAGGCGGCGGTCGAGCAGCCCTGGATCCCCGCCGACCCCCCCGACCCCGTCTCGGCCAAGAACTGGGAACGGGTCGCGGCCCTGCTGTTCACGCTGTCCGCCCTGGCCAGCGTCGGCTTCATCGCCGCCTACGTCGGGCTGGAGATCGGCAACAAGAACGGCGACGTGGTCGACGCCACGCTGCGGTCCAACCTGGCGCTCGGCACCGCGATGTCGGTGGCCTTCCTGGCCATCGGTATCGGCATGGTCATCTGGGTCCGCTACATCATGCCGCCGACCGAGGTGACCGAGGAGCGGCACCCGCTGGCCTCCGACCCCGAGGACCGGGCAGCGTTCGCCAAGACGTTCATCGAGGGCACCGAGACCAGCCAGATCACCAAGCGCCCGCTCCTGCGGCGCACGCTGCTGGCCGCGGTCCTGCCGGTGGCCGCCGCGCCGCTGGTCGTGCTGCGCGACCTCGGCCCGCTGCCCGGCACCAGCCTGCGGAACACGGTGTGGAAGAAAGGCACGCGGCTGACCGTGTACGGGTCGAACCAGCCGATCACCCCGGCCGACTTCGATTCACCGGGCGGGATGATCACGGTCATCCCCGAGGGCTACGCGGACAACGACGAGGTCCTGGCCAAGGCGACCTGCATCATCATCAAGATGGAACCGGGCCAGCTCAAGATCCCGACGCGGTACGACGACGGGGTCAACGGGCCGAAGACCCTGATCAACTCCATGAACTGGACGGTCGACAACATCGTCGCCTACTCTAAAATTTGTACTCACGTCGGCTGTCCCGCGGCGCTGTACGAGCAGACGACTCACAAGATTCTCTGCCCGTGCCACCAGTCGACGTTCGACGCTGAAACGGGCGCGACGGTCCTGTTCGGGCCGGCACCCCGGCCGTTGCCGCAGCTTCCGATCACCGTCGACGCCGAAGGCTATCTGGTAGCCCAGAGCGACTTCCAGGAACCAATCGGACCAAGCTTCTGGGAGCGGGGATGACCAGTACCAAGGGCCGGCTCGAAATACCGAAGCCGCTGGCCAAGCAGGCCGGCGAACTCGATGACCGGTTCCACGCGGCCAAGGGCATCCGCACGTTCATGCGGAAGGTCTTCCCGGACCACTGGACGTTCCTGCTCGGCGAGATCGCGCTCTACTCGTTCATCATCCTGATCCTGACCGGGATCTTCCTGACGCTGTTCTTCCAGCCGAGCATGACCCAGGTCGTATACCACGGGTCGTACACCAAGCTGGACGGCGTCCGGATGAGCCAGGCCTACCAGTCGACGCTGAAACTCAGCTTCGACGTGCGCGGCGGCCTGCTGATGCGGCAGATCCACCACTGGGCCGCGGACGTGTTCCTGGCCGCGATCATCTGCCACTTGCTGCGGATCTTCTTCACCGGCGCCTACCGCAAGCCGCGCGAGACCAACTGGCTGATCGGCCTGGGCATGTTCACGCTCGGCATCTTCGAGGGCTTCCTGGGCTACTCGATGCCAGACGACCTGCTGTCCGGCACCGGCGTCCGGATCGCCGAGGGCGTGCTGCTGGGCATCCCGGTGGTCGGCACCTACCTGTCGTTCTTCCTGTTCGGCGGCCAGTTCCCGGGTGACGAGTTCGTGATGCGGTTCTACATCATCCACGTGCTGCTGATCCCGGGCCTCCTGCTGGCGCTGGTCAGCGCCCACCTGTTCCTGATGGTGCACCAGAAGCACACCCAGATGCCGGGTCTGGGCCGCACCAACAACAACGTGGTGGGCCAGCCCTCCTACCCGTACTTCGCGATCAAGACCGGCGCGTTCTTCTTCTTCGTGTTCGGTGTGCTGGCCCTGCTGGGCACCTTCGCACAGATCAACCCGGTCTGGCAGCCTGGTCCCTACACCCCGGTGGCCATCTCGGCCGGTTCGCAGCCCGACTTCTACATGGGCTTCCTGGAAGGCTCGCTGCGAATATTCCCCAACTGGACCTGGGACATCGGCGGCCACACGATCGCCTGGAATGTGTTCATACCCGCCCTGGTCATCCTCGGGTTCCTGTTCACCGTTCTGGGGGTGTGGCCGTTCCTGGAGAGATGGGCGACCGGGGACACCGCCTACCACCACGTCAACCAGCGGCCGCGGAACGCACCGACCCGGACCGGGGTCGGTATCGCGGGCGTGGTGTTCTACGGCGTCATGTGGCTGGAGGGCGCCAACGACCTGATCGCCGAGCATCTGCAGATCCCGCTGTACACGACGACCGAGGTCGCCCGCTACGCGGTGTTCATCGGCCCGGTGGTGGCGTTCTGGGTCACCCGGCGGATCTGTATCGGCCTGCAGCGCCGGGACGCGGCGATGCTCGAGCACGGCGTCGAGACTGGCATCATCCAGCAGCTGCCGAACGGCGGGTTCGTCGAGGCCGAGCGGCCGGTGACCGAGGAGGAGGCGGCCGCGCTGATCGAGTTGCCGCCCGCGTCGGTCACGGAGCCGCGGGTCGACACCGATGAGAACGGGCTCCCGGCCCCGTCCCGGCGCGGCCCGCTGGGCCGGGTCCAAGCCATCGCCCACGACTACTTCGTCGAAGGCATCTCGCTGGCCCCGCCGGCCAACGGTCACACCAATGGCCACGGCGCCAATGGTCACGGCGAGGTCGAGAGCGGCGAGCGGGCCGCGGTCGGCAGCGGCCAGCCCGACGGCCAGCCGGAAGACGAGGCCTGACCGGTCAGACACGGCAGAAAAGGTGGTCACCCCCCGCGGTGACCACCTTTTCCGTTTTTGCCGCAGGCTCAGGCCGTCTCACCGCGGAGTGAAAACGAGCCGAGGCGGCGGACGGCGGCGGCCAGCGTGCCGGCGGTGACGGCCGCGCCCAGCACGCAGGCGGCGGTCAGCCCGATGCCCGCCTGCAGCGCGTGGCCGGGGGCGACCGAGGCGGCCACCGCCAGCCCGTAGTGGCTGACCGAGAGGATGCGGGCGCCACCGACCACGTTGGCCAGCACGCCCTCCCAGACCACCACGTAGGCGAGCCCGGCCACCAGCGCCCGCGACGTCGCGGTGGACAGGCAGACGAACAGGGCGTTGTAGATGACCGCGGCCACCAGCGCCCCGGCGAACAGGCCGAGCGCCAGCCGCGACTGGCCGGCGACCAGCCCGGCCAGCAGCTCCGGCACCGCCGCGAACGCCATCGTGACCACCGTGGCCACCGCGAATTTGGTGATGATGACGTCCCGGCGCGGCACCGGGGTGGCCAGCAGGAGGACGACGCTGCCGTCGTCCACCTCGGCCCCGAGCACGCTGGTGCCGATGACCAGCGCGGTCAGCGGCAGCACGACCGAGAACCCGAACGTGCCAAGGATGTGGGCGGGCCAGGTCGGGTCGGCCGGGCTGGTCAGCCGGAGGATGGCGGACACCCCGATCAGGATGAGCGGTGCGATCGCGTACAGCAGGGCCCGGCGGCGGCCGAGCGCGGCCCGCAGCGTGATCGACGCGATGGTTGGGTTGAACACGACAGCTCCTCAGGACGCGACCAGGTAGGCGAAGACGCTTTCCAGCGATTCGTCGGCGGGCAGCAGCTCGCGCAGCCGGATGCCCTCCTCGCGGGCCAGCCCGGCGATGTCGAGGCTGAACGCGCCGTAGTCGGCGGCCTGCACCTGCAGGCCGCCGGCGGTGAGCTCGACGCCGCGGACCGCGGGCCGGCCGATGAGCGCGGACGCCAGGCGGCGGTCGTCCCCGCTGCGGACCACGAACACGTGCGGACGGCTGGTCATCAGCCGCCGGATAGCCCGGAAATCGCCCGACGCGGCCAGCCGTCCGGCCACCATCACCTGGATGGTGCCGGCCACCTCGGCCACCTCTTCCAGGATGTGCGAGCTGAATACGATCGTCCGGCCCGCGTTCCCGAGCCGCCGGATCAGGTCCATCATGTGCAGCCGCTGGCGTGGGTCCATGCCGTTGAACGGCTCGTCCAGCAGCAGCACCTCGGGCTCGTGGACCAGGGCGGCGGCCACCCGGATGCGCTGGCGCATGCCCTTGGAGTAGGTGCCGATGCGCCGGTTCATCGGCCCCACCATGTCGACCAGCCCGATCGCGCGGCGGGCGGAGGCGGCCGGGTCCGGCAGCCGGTGCAGCCGGGCGCTGGCCCGGACGAACTCCGCCCCGGTGAGGAAACTGTAGGCGGACTCACCCTCGGTGACCAGGCCGAGCGTGGTGTAGAGGCCGGGCCGCCGCCAGGCCGGGGCGCCACCGACGGTGAGCTCACCGCGGGACGGCTCCAGGAAGCCCGCCATCATGTGCAGCAGGGTCGACTTGCCCGCCCCGTTCGGGCCGAGCAGGCCGGTCACCCCCGGGCCGACGGTCATCGTGACGTCGTTGACCGCGACCACGTTGCCGTACCAGTGCGAAACCCCGCGCAGTTCGATGGAGCTCATGCCGCGCCTGCCTTCCGGTAGCGGGTCATCAGGGCGGCCAGGCCGGCCGCGACCAGGGCGATCAGGAGCAGCGCGTAGGCGGTCCCCCAGGCCGCACCGGGATCAGGTACCTGGCCGGGCTGGGTACCACCCAGCCACAGCCGCACCCCGTCCAGCAGGGTGAACGGGCTGACCAGGCCGGCCACCTGGGCTCCGGTGGAGGACACCACCGCATGACCGGGGGCGCTGGCGACCGTGCCCAGCACCTCCGACAGCACCCAGGGGAGGAAGAAAAAGCCCGCCACGGCGCCGGCCGCGATGGCCCGGCGGCCGCTGAACGAGGCCAGGGCCAGGGCGATCGTGGCCAGCACGACCGACCACAGCAGACCAACGGCCAGCCCGGGCAGCAGCAGCACGGTCTGGTGCCAGACGGCGCCGGGCCCGTGCACCCCGATGATCGTGCTCACGTAGAGCAGCAGCAGCGGGAGGTCCAGCATGACCAGGCAGGCGGCGATCAGCGCGGCCAGCTTGGCCAGCGGGTAGTCGGCCGGGCGGAGCGGCCGGGCGAAGTACAGCGGCAGCACCCGGTGGCGCAGGTCCCGGGACACCAGTTCGGGCGCCTGGGCGGCCAGGAAGATGGTCATCCCCACCACCCGCACCGGGTAGGAGTAGGCGTCGTAGGGGAAGGCGCGCGAGCCGCCCCGGGCGACCAGGAACGCGCTGATCACCGCGGGCAGGCACATCAGCACGAACACGCCGACCGGAACGATCTTGGCGCGGGCGCTGCGGCCGAGCCCGAAGGCGGACCGCAGGCTGTAGCCGGTCAGCGTGCGGACGATGGCGGCCCGCCCGTAGCGGTCGCCGGCGTAGCGCTGGTAGCCGAGGTCGTGGATGACCCCGGTGGTGTCAGCTGACATCGGTGACCTCCGGAACTTCGGGAACTCCCGGGGCCTCCAGGGCCCCCGGGGCCTCGGGGGCCTCCGGGGCCTCCGGGCGGAAGAGCTCCTCCACGCGATGGCGGCGCTGCTCCATCCGGGCCAGCGCGATGCCGAGGTCGGCCACCGCGTCCCGGATCACGTCGCAGGTGGCCTCGTCGACGATGGGGACGAGCAGGCCCCGGCCGGACGGCCGGGCGGTCAGGCCGCGGCGGCCGAGCTCACCGGCCAGGTCGGCGGTCCGGTCGGCGACCTCGATGACCAGCAGCTGGCTGACCTGGGTGAGGCTCGTCAGCGACCCGGCCCGGAGCAGCCGGCCCGACTCGATCGCGACCAGGTGGTCGCAGATCTGCTCGATCTCCCCGAGCAGGTGCGATGCGACGACGACCGACAGCCCGAACTCGGCCCCGATCCGTGCGATCAGCTCCAGCATCGCGGTGCGCCCGGCCGGGTCCAGCCCGTTGGTCGGCTCGTCCAGGAGCAGCAGGCGCGGGTCGCCAGCCAGCGCCTGGGCCAGCTTGACCCGCTGCTTCATCCCGGTCGAATAGGTGCCGACCGGCCGGTAGCGCTCCTCGTGCAGGCCGACGTGGCGCAGCGATTCGGCGGCGCGCTCCTTGGCCGCCACCGCCGGCAGCCCGGACATCCGGGCCATGTGGGTCACGAACTCGGTGGCGCTCACGTCCGGCGGCAGGCAGTCGTGCTCGGGCATGTAGCCCACCAGCGTGCGGATCTGCTCGGCGTCCCGCCCGCAGTCCCGGCCGAGCACCCGGGCCCGGCCCTTGGTCGGCGGCAGCAGCCCGAGCAGGATCTTGATCAGGGTGGACTTGCCGGCGCCGTTGGCGCCGATCAGGCCGGTGATGCCGGGCGCCACCTCGACGCTGAGCGCGTCCAGGGCGGTCACCCCGCCTGGATAGCGTTTGGTCAGCGCGGTGGTCTCGATCACGGCGGAGCCGGTCTCGGCGGCGCGGGGCACGTGAGCCGGTGGGTCGGTGGTGGTGAGCACGGCAGCTGCCTTCCTTCTTCTCCCTTTTGGGTGGTGTGCTCACTGTGACGCGCCGGCCCGGCTCCCCGCGTCGGCCAGCGGATCGAAGTTGCGGGGCCGGGTAAGCCCGCGGGCGTAGGCTCGGCGGCCGACGCGGGGAACGGCCTGCGCGGTTACCGTAGAACCGTGAGCACCACGCCGGGGGACGCGCCGCGCGTGCGGCCGCCGCTGACCGCCCGGCTGCGCCGCCCTCACTGGATCGCGCTCGACTGCCTGGCGGCCGTGCTGGCCCTGCTGGTGCTGGCCGGCGCCACCGGGATCGCCAACCACCGCACCCGCTCGCTGCCCGAGCTGATCCTGATCGTCGGGCTCGCCTCGTTGTCGGCGATCCCGGTGGCGGTGCGCCGGATCCAGCCGATGGTCGCCTTCGGCGCGGTGCTGGCTCTGTACCTGGTCCTCGGGACCTTGGATCCGGTGCACGCCGCGGCCGTCGCCTTCCCCACCGCCTACGTGCTGTACATGGTGGCGGTGACGTACCGGCGCCGGGTGTCGGCCACCGCGCTGGGCGTCGCGCTGGTGGTCGAGTCGATCGTGGCCGTCCTGGGCGGCGTCGCGTCGACCTCGGCGGTCCCGATCGGCCTGGTGCTGATCGTGCTGTGGGCGTTCGGGTCGATGGCCCGGCAGCGGCGGGCGTACGCCAGCGGCCTGCAGCAGCAGGCGGCCAGCCAGGCGGTGGCCGAGGAACGGCTGCGGATCGCGCGTGAGCTGCACGACGTGGTGGCGCACAGCATGGCCGTGATCGCGGTGCAGGCGGGCTTCGGGAAGTACGTGATCGACAACCAGCCCGGGCAGGCCCGGGAGGCGCTCAGCGCGATCCAGGCCACCAGCCGGGACGCGCTCGACGAGATGCGCCGGATGCTGTCGGTGCTGCGCCAGGGGGACGCCGGAGGGACCCCTCAGGAAGCCCCCAGGGCGCCCGTGGGCAGCCTGCAGGACCTTGAGCGGCTCATCACCCGGGTCGACCACGCGGGCGTGCACGTGGCCCTGGAGATCAGCGGCCAGCCGGCCGAGGTTCCGGCCAGCGTGGACCTGTCCGCCTTCCGTATCATCCAGGAGGCGCTGACCAACGTGGTCAAGCACGCCGCCACCCCGGACTGCCGGGTCCGGCTGGACTACCGGGAGCACGAACTGAGGCTCGAGATCCTCGACGAAGGGGACGCCAGCACGCCACCCGGCCCGGGCAGCGGGCACGGGCTGATCGGCATGCGCGAGCGGGCGCACCTGCTCGGCGGCGAGTTCAGCGCCGGGCCGCGGCCCGGACGCGGCTTCCGGGTGGCCGCGACGCTGCCGCTCGAGCCGGACCCGGCCGCGGCTTCGGCCGGGCCCGGATCGGTGAATCCGGTCGGCTCGGTCGGCTCGGTCGGCTCGGTCGGCTCGGTCGGCCCGGGGGGCGGCTCGTGACGCTCCGGGTGGTGGTGGCCGACGATCAGGCCCTGGTCCGGGTCGGGTTCCGCGGCATCATCGACGCCACCGAGGGGTTCACCGTGGTCGGCGAGGCCGCCAACGGCCAGGAAGCGATCGAGGTGACCCGGCGGGCCCGGCCCGACGTGGTGCTGATGGACGTGCGGATGCCGGTCATGGACGGCATCGAGGCCACCCGGCAGATCACGGCCGAGGCGAGCGGCGTCCATACGCTGATCCTGACCACGTTCGACCTGGACGAATACGTCTACGCGGCGCTGCGGGCGGGGGCCAGCGGATTCCTGCTCAAGGACACCCTGCCCGCCGACCTGCTGGCCGCGATCCGGGTGGTGGCGGCGGGCGACGCGCTGCTGGCCCCGAGCGTCACCCGGCGGCTGATCGGCGAGTTCGCCCGGCTGCCGGACTCGGCGCGGCCGGGTTCGGCCGGGTCAGACGAGACCGGGCCGCAGAGCGACGTCCTGTGCAGCCTGACCGAGCGCGAGCTCGAGGTGCTGGCCCTGGTCGCCCGGGGCATGTCCAACGGCGAGATCGCCGATGAGCTGGTCATCAGCCCGGCCACGGCCAAGACCCACGTGGCCCACCTGCTGGCCAAGCTCGGCGCCCGGGACCGGGTGCAGCTGGTGATCATGGGCTACCAGAGCGGACTGGTGAAGGTGAGCTGAGCCTTGGCTGGGGCTGGGGCCGGGGGCAGTGGCTCAGGCGGCACGGGTGAAGACGGCGTGGATCACGATCGTGTTGTGCATCGAGGCGATGCCGATCATGTTCCAGGTGAGTCCGTAGTCGGACCGGTTGACCGGAAGCTGGCCGTCCAGCGTCACCTCGTTGCCGGTGGTGGAGACGGTCGCGTCGAACCCGGCCGGGCGGGCCTGGTCGCGGACGGTGAGGCGGCCCTCGACCCGGACGCCGTCGCCCGCCGGGCGCACGCTGTCCACCGTGTAGGTGAAGTCCGAGTGGTTGGCCACGTCGAAGAAGTCGGCCGAGCGCAGGTGCTTGTCCCGCTGGGCGTTCCTGGTGTCGAGCGATGAGGCGCCCACGGTGATGACGCCGCTGACGTCGCCGTCCGCGGTCACCGTGCCGTGCCCGCTGACCTGACTGAAAACGGCCTCCAGGGTGCGCAGCCCCCAGGTGTGCTTGGTCCGCAGCCGGACCTCGGAGCGGGCCGCGTCCAGCGTCCAGGACCCGGCCAGGGTGCCGTCCCGCAGGAGTTCCTCGAGGGCCGGCGAGGTCAGCTGTCCTGAGGATGCCACGTTGTTCTCCCGTATCTGCTGCTCACGCGGTCGCCGCGTGGAGATTTAATTCGGACGTCAAAACTATTTTGTTAGGGGAACCGTATATACTGCTCCTCAGGGTGTCAAGGCGGGCCGACGCGGAGGGGGCCATGGCCGACGAGACGGTCGCTCCGCAGCACTCGGTGGCCTGCCTGCGCCTGATGCAGGCGTTCCGCCGGGTGAGCCGGGGCATGCGACGCTGGCAGGATGGGGCGGCTCCGCCCTCGACGGCGCCGCTCAGCCCCAGGCACATCGCGGCTCTGGAGCAGCTCCTGGGCAGCCCGCTCACGGTCGGCGAGCTGGCCGCGCGCCTGGGCCTGACCATGCCCACCGTCAGCGGCGTGCTGGCCGACCTCGACCGCGCCGGCTTCATCGAGCGGCACCCCGACCCGGCCGACCGCCGCCGCACGATCGTTCAGGCGATCCCGGCCCAGGCCACCCTCATCGCCCAATGGCTGGACGGCGCGGCCAAGCCCATCGCCCGCGTCCTCGACCAGCTCTCCCCCACCGAGCAGCAGGCCTTCCTCAAGGCCATGGACCTGCTCGACTCAGAGCTCCAGGGGCCGGGCCACAGCTGCTGAGGCGCGGTATCCCGGCAGCGCGGAGGCCACGTACGCGATGGCGTATTCGGGCTCGCTGGCGGGGCGAGCTGGTGGGGTGGGTGGCAGGCTTCGGGGCTCCTGGGTCTGGTGTGGCTTGAGGGGTGGGGTGCTCGGCGCCCCGGGAGTTTGGACAGCCTTTTAAGGCAGATAGGGATGCGTGAGGAACGGCGCCCAGGCGTGGTGCTGGTGTTTGTGCTGGTGGGGGTGGCGCGGCCGCCCGGCGTCGCCCCGTAGGGCGATCAGCTTCCTGAACAGGAGGCGCTGTGCACATTTGCGATGTATGCCTGGCACTTGCCGTAGTCCGGGAGCAGGCAGTTGCGCGCGCCCTTAGATTCGGCTCATGAGCGAGACGCAAGGAAGGGATCTGGCGGTTCGCCGCGCCAGCACCGCCGACGCGAGTACCATCGGGCAGCTGCTGCACGATTTCAACCAGGAATATGGCGCCCCCACGCCCGGCCCGTCGGTGCTGGCTGAGCGAATCGGGCGATTGCTCGGCGCGGCCGGTGCGGTGGTTCTGGTGGGCGGACCCGGGCCCGATGGCCTGGCCGTGCTCCGGTTCCGTCCGGGTATCTGGGGTGAAGGCCTCGAGTGCCACCTGGCGGAGCTCTACGTGGCTCCCAGCCAGCGCGGGCACGGACTGGGGCGGGCCTTGATGGAGGCCGCAATCGACCAGGCCAGGGGTCTTGGCGCGGATCACATGGATCTTGGCACCGGCGAGGACGATGTGGCCGCCCGCGCCCTTTACGAAAGCCTGGGCTTCACCAACCGCGATGGGGGACCCGACGGCCCGGTCACCTACTTCTACCAAAGAGAGCTGTAGGGCCCGATTCGGCGATCAGGCCTCTAGCGAGGGGCGGCCGACGCTACGCGGGGCAATTTGCCCTCGTCTAGCGTGGCACCGATCGCCATAATGCGCGGCTGTGGCGTCAGACTGACCGCTGGCTGAGCCAGTCCAGCGCGGCCTGCGCGATCTCGCGCCAGCCGTGGTCGATCGTCAGCGAGTGGCCGCGGTCCGGGAATTCAATGAAATCGGTGATGGCCGGTGACTTGTGGTAGAGCTTGCGGGTCGACGTCGTGATGGCGGCCGGCACGGTGTGATCGTTGCCCCCGGCGGTGAGCAGCAGCGGTCCGCGGGTCTTGTTTCCGGTATTCACCTTCGCTGGCGATCGCGGCGTGAAGTTCGCCAGGCCGGCTTCGAACAGCGGTTTGCCCGGCGAGGGCACTGTCCAGCGGTCGTACAGTTCTGCGGACTCCTGCTCGGGAAGTACGTTCCCGAAGCCATACCGGAATTGTTCCGGGGTGAGTGATATCGCTAGGTTGCGGTTGGCTGGCTTGCGCAGAGCGATGGAGGCGACTTTCAGAGCGGACACAGGCAGGTTGAGCACGCCTTTGATCGGTGCAGCGTCGATCGCTACGGCGGCAGCGGCCAGGTCCTGGCCGAGCAGCCGCTGTGCGATGAGGCCGCCGAAGGAGTGGCCGATGACGACCGGAGGGGCCCCAAGCCCGCGAATGATGCCGGCGTAGTGGTCGACCACGTCGTTGATCCCTTTGCCCGCTACCTGGCCGGGGTTCCGTCGGCACTCCTCCACGGTGTCCAGGTCGCCGGGCCAGCCGGGTGCTGCCGGCGCGTAGCCCGCCTCCCGGAACAGTTCCAGCCACGGGTCCCACGAGCTGGCGTGCAGCCACAGGCCATGAATAAATACCGCGGGCCTGCCTGGTTGTGTCATTTCGCGCTCTCTTCCTCGGCGAGGCCGTAATGTCCGCAGAGCCGGCACCTGACAGCAGTTTTGCTCCCTGCGCCCCGACCGTAAACAAGCCGCTGCGACAGCCCGGTGCGTTCCAGGCGCTGCCAGGCGGCCAGGCGGCCAGGCGGCCAGGCCCAGCACGATCATGGCCGCGGCCCGGCGTACCCACACCATCGGGATCACGTCCAGGCTCGCAGAATGAGTCATAGCCTCTTCCCCGCCCCAGACAGGATCGGGTTGTGGCCGAGGACCCTTCGCCGCCCGCCGCGGGGCCGAGGCGTCCGCAGCGACTACGACGTGGGCACTCTGGCCGCGCGCACCGGAGCCACGGTCGCCCTGGCCAGCCAGCACCTCGCGAAACTCCGCCTCGCCGGGCTCGTGACCGCCCGGCGCGAGGGACGCCGCCACATCTACGCGGTCGAGGACCCGCACGTGCTCACCCCATCGACCAGATCTTCGCCCACATCGCTCCCGACGGGAGCCTGGCGCCCGATCCGCCCACGCCACGGCGACTGCGCTCGGGTAGCGGCGAGGCTCCGGCCGCGATAATCGCACCTGTGCCGCATCCAGGCCACAGGCCCAGGAACAGGCCTTAACCCTGCAGCTCCAATCCAGTTGACGTGGGCTTCCGTAGTCAGGGAGAAGCGGCGCCGCCCTATGCGTCACCGCTCACGAGAGGAGCACCCGCGATGAGGAAAGACTGGCTGATCGGGCTCGGCGCGCTGCTCACGATCGCGGGCATCATCTTCACCCTGCAGGGCCTCGGCGATATCGGCGGCAGCGTGATGACGGGCGTTACCCTATGGGCCGTGATCGGCCCAATCGTTGCCGTCATCGGCCTTGCCATGGCCGTAACCGGGTTCCGGCGGCGAGCCGCTGCCCCCAGCGGCCGTTAGTTCAGGTGGCCTGCTGGCGGTCATGCAGCCAGGTGATGAGGTTGTCCCGCTGGGTGCGGGCTCGGCAACTGCCTCGGCCGGCGTCTGATCGCTGTAACCGGGCTTCCCATTCAGGTCGGCTCCGCTGGCCAGGAGGCGGCGGTCTCCTTCCGGGCAGGGACGTGCGCCCGTGTCCAGGCTGCAAGGGGCTGCGTCCTTGCTCGAGGCAGGGAGCATTGGCGATAGTGGGTGTTATGCGCCCCTTCGGTTGAGCCTGACCGCCTGCCACGCTGGCCTGGGTTGCGGGCTTCGCCTGCCCGCGACCTGGATGGCCTGTGCTCGCGCGGCGGCGGGCCGACCGGGAACCAGGGACGCCTCGCGCGCCGCCAGGGCACGGGGGGCCTTAGGGTCCCCGTTCACCCTGAACCCACTGTGGCGATCAGAGAGGCGACCCAATGTCAGATGAGGATGAGGCCTTGGTCCGCGAGGCTGTGCAGGCGTTCTACCGGGGAGATACCGCCCGGGTGCTGGAGACGGTGCATCCGGATCTGGAGTGGACCTACCTCAATCCGGCTGACCCGGACCCGCAACCGCAGGTCTGCCACGGCCGGGACCAGATCGCCTGGGCGCTGGACCATCAAGCACGCCAGGGCGCGGCCACCCAGGTCGATGAAATCGTCTCCGGCTCCGGCGGTCAGGTGATGGTCGTGGCCCGCACACCGGGCCTGGATGAGCGGCGAACCTGGCATAACGGCGACCGCAACTTCCTGGTCCTGACCGTCCGAGACGGCCAGATCATGGCCATGCGGGCCTTCCGGGACCGGGACCAGGCCAGCCGGTTCGCCGGGCTGACCTAGCCGTTGCCGTCCTTTTGGGGCCCAGACCGCCGGGCACCATGCAGGAGTGGCGGCACAGTCCCTGGCTCCATCCCGTCGCCGTCGGCCCCCCGGGGCATCGGCTTCGGGGTTCCTGTGACTTATGGGGCTGTAGGGGTGCGTGGGCTCTGGGGTGGGTGCGTGGGCGCTGGAGGGGCGCGCGTAGTTCCGGGGGGTTGGCGCGCGCGTCGTAAACGCTGGCGTGCAACTGGCTGAGGGGTGGGCGGCCCGTGGAACGCCGAGAGCCCCGGGCTTACGCCCGGGGCTCTCGTTGCTTGGGTCGAGTCAGTGCGCGTAGTGGCCGCGGTAGTACTCGAAGACGAAGCCGATGGCGGTGAACATGGTCATCAGCGCGCCGATGAGGAACAGCCACCAGCCGATGGCGAAACCGAACGCCAGGACCGCGCAGGAGAAGCCGACGAACAGCGGCCACCAGCTGTGCGGGCTGAAGAAGCCGATCTCGCCGGTGCCTTCGGCGATCTCGCCCTGCGGGTTGTCCTCCGGGCGCTCGGGCAGCCGACGCCCGGTGAACAGGACGTAGAACCCGGTCAGGATGGCCAGCGCCACCGCGAAGGCCAGCGCCGCGGTGCCGGTCGGGTCCTTCGAGTAGTACCAGTAGATGATGTCCGCACCGCCGAAGAAGGTGGCGCAGCCGAGGAACAGCCAGCCTTCGACCTTCATGCCATTCTTCTCTTTCTGTTGAGCCTCATCGGAGGGCGGGGGCTAGGCATCGTGGATTGACGCCGGGAGCTGGTTCTGGTTCTCCACCGGGGCGTCCAGGGTCTGAGTCACCCCGCGGGCCGACAGGCCGGACTTGATGTGCGGGTAGTGCAACTCGAAGGCCGGGCGCTCGGACCGGATGCGCGGGATCCGGTAGAAGTTGTGCCGGGGCGGCGGGCAGGACGTGGCCCACTCCAGCGAGCTGGCGAAGCCCCACGGGTCCTCGACGTTGACCGGCTGGCCGTACCGGTGGGTCTTGTACACGTTGTAGAAGAAGATCAGGATCGACAGCGTCAGCACCCAGGAGCCGATGGACGACAGCTGGTTCAGCAGCGTCACGTTGCCGGGCAGGAGCGGGTAGTTGGCGATGCGACGGGGCATGCCCTCCACGCCGACCCAGTGCTGCACCAGGAACGTCAGGTTGAAGCCGATGAACATCAGCCAGAACTGGATCTTGCCAATCCGGTCGTCGAGCTTCTTGCCGGTCATCTTGGGCCACCAGAAGTAGAAGCCCGCAAACATCTCGAACAGCACGGTGCCGGCCAGCACGTAGTGGAAGTGGGCGACCACGAAGTAGGAGTCGCTGACCGCGAAGTCCAGCGGCGGGGAGGCCAGGATGATGCCGGTGATCCCGCCGAACAGGAACACGATCAGGAAGCCGACCGTGAACAGCATCGGCGGCTCGAACGTGATCTGCCCCTTCCACATCGTCCCGGCCCAGTTGAAGAACTTCACACCGGTGGGGATGGCGATGAGGAAGGTCATGAACGAGAAGAACGGGAGCAGCACGCCACCGGTGGTGAACATGTGGTGCGCCCACACCGTCATCGACAGGCCCGCGATCGAGATCGTGGCGGCGATCAGGCCCTTGTAGCCGAACAGCGGCTTGCGGCTGAACACCGGCAGGATCTCGGTGGCGATGCCGAAGAACGGCAACGCCAGGATGTACACCTCGGGATGGCCGAAGAACCAGAAAAGGTTCTGCCACAGCAGCGCCCCGCCGGTGGCCGCGTCGAACACGTGCGCGCCCAGGCGCCGGTCGATCTCGAGCACGAGCAGGGCCGCCGCCAGCGTCGGGAACGCCAGCAGGATCAGCAAGCTGGTGAGCAGCGCGTTCCAGGTGAAGATGGGCATCCGGAACATGGTCATGCCCGGCGCCCGCAGGCAGAAGATCGTGGTCACGAAGTTCACGCCGCCGAGGATCGTCCCCAGCCCGGACAGCACCAGGCCCATGATCCACAGGTCCGAACCGACCCCCGGCGCGTAGACCGCGTTGGTCAGCGGCGAATACGCGTACCAGCCGAAGGCCGCCGCCCCACCCGGGGCCAGGAAGCTGACGACCAGGATCAGCCCGCCGAACAGGAAGAAGTAGTAGCTGAGCAGGTTCATCCGCGGGAACGCGACGTCGGGCGCCCCGATCTGCAGCGGCATGACCACGTTCGCGAACCCGATGAACAGCGGGGTGGCGAACAGCAGCAGCATCAGCGTGCCGTGCATGGTGAACAGCTCGTTGTAGACCTGGTCGGAGACGATGCTGTTGTTCGGCTCGAACAGCTGCAGCCGGATGATGATCGCCATGATCCCGGCGATGATGAAGAAGCCGAACGAGGTGATCAGGTACATGTACCCGATGACCTTGTGGTCGGTGGACGAGAGCCAGCCGGCCAGCACGCCACCCTTACGATCGGTCCGCTGCCGCGGGATGATCGGGGCGCCGGTGGCCGGCGGCTGCTGCTCGATCGTGCTCACTTAGCACCACTCCTGGTTGCCGTCTTGGCGTCCTGTCCGCCGCCGCTCCCGCCGATCCCGTTGCCGGACGTACCGCCGGTGCTGCTGGGCAGCGGGGTGGGCTGCCCGTTGGAAGGCGACGTCTTCTTCTGGGTGGCGATCCACTGCTGGAACTGCTGCGGGGTGACAACCTTCAACTGGAACAGCATGCGGCTGTGATACAGCCCGCACAACTCGCTGCAGTGACCGATGTAGGTACCCGTCTTGGTCAGCGTGACCTGGAAGTGGTTCGGGTGACCGGGAATGACGTCGCGCTTGAACAGGAACTCGGGAACCCAGAAAGAGTGGATGACGTCGGGCGAGGTCAGGTTGAAGCGGACGGTCTCACCGGTCGGCAGCTCGAGTGTCGGCAGCGGGCCGGGGTACATCACGCCGTTCTCGGTCACGTTGTACTGCGGGTAGTTGAACTGCCAGCTCCACTGGTAGCCAACCACGTTCACGGTCACGTCGGAGGCCGACGTGAGCGTGTCGATGTAGTCCTCGTCCCGGGCCGTGTAGTAGAAGAGCACGGCGATCAGGACGAACGGCAGGGCCGTGTAGAGGATCTCAATCGGCAGGTTGTACCGGACCTGCGGAGGCAGCCGGTCATCGCCACGCCGCTTGCGGTGGAAGATCACCGCCCACAGGATCAGGCCCCACACCACCACCGCGACCGCCATACCGGCGATCCATGACCCCTGCCACAGGTGGAGCGTGACCAGCCCCTGCTTGGTGATGGGGTCCGGGAAGCCGACACGCGTGAACGTATCGTTCGTGCAGCCGGTCAGGGCAACCAGCAGCACCGCGAGGCCGGCCGCGCGCGGCACCCAGCGGCGCGTCTGGCCTGCACGTCCGCTGCGCGGAACGGGGCGGTTGGGAGTCAACGGAAGGCCTTCCAGGCGGGTGTCTTTAGAGTCTTCTACAGCGTGTCGTGGAAACAGTATCGCGCTTGGCCGGCGCGTGGCCCGGGACCCCCGGCGTTTTTCCGCGCGCCAACCGGGGGCGATGCCGGGCGCAACCGGAAATCATAACTCATTGAATCCGAATGCATTCAGATCGTATTCTTGAGCGTAGGACACAGGTGTCAGGGCATCATTGGGGACGTGGCGTACGAGCGAGTGGAGGGGCGCGGAGTCGCCTGGACTGACGAGTGCCAAGCGAGGAACGAGCGCGGGCACGAGGAGGGAAGGGGACGCCTCAAGGCGCCCCGGAGCGAGCGGGGAAGCTGAACTCATGAGCCGATGGTTCGGGCGGCCGGACGCGAGCACGCAGTCGCCGGCTACGCCGGCCGCCGTGGCGGCACCACGGGACCAGGGCAGCGCCGCGGCCGCCGAGGGCCCGCTGGTGACCATCGACGCGCTCGGGCGCAAGTGCCCGATCCCGATCATCATGCTGGCGCAGCGCATCGGTGAGGTCCCGGTCGGTTCGGTCATCGCGGTGCTGGCCGACGACCCGGCCGCCGAGACCGACGTGCCGGCCTGGTGCATGATGAAGTCGCACGACCACGTGCGCACGGTGCCGCTGGAGCGCGGCTGGGCGATCCTGATCCGCCGCGGCTACTGACCACCGGGCGGTACGGGTACGCTCAGCGGCCGACCTGGGCGAACGCGGCCCGGGCGGCGGCCTGCGAGCCCGCCGACAGCTGGCTCATCGACACCGGGCCGTAGTGGCCGTTGTTTGACTTGTCGAGGCCAGTCAGCACCACGGTGACGAGCACGTTCCGGTAGCGGATGACGGTGGTGGCCACGTCGGTGATGGCCCCTTCCACCTGGTAGACCTGGGTCGCGGTGAAGGCGGCGGTACCGAGCCCCTTGATCACCGTGACCTGGCCCTTGGGGGCACCGGTGTTGGGGGCCGGATCCTGCTTCTGCTGCATGGCCTCGGCGTAGGCGTCGATGGCGGCGAACGTGGCGCTGCCGGTGCCGCTGGCCAGCCCGCTGGGGGTGTAGGCGCGGATATCCAGCTGGAGCAGCCGGTAGGTGGGGCGCTGATCCAGCGTCCAGTCACACTGGCTGTCCAGCACGCCGTCCAGAGGGGGCGGCGCGGCCTGCTTGGTCTTGCCGGGCAGGTACGTGGACAGCGTGCCGGAGGGCACCGACGAGCAGGCCGACGGCACCTTCTGGATCTCGCCGGGCAGGAACGTGGTGATCAGCGAGCCCGGGGTGACCGGGGCCGGGCTGGAGCCGGGCTTGACCAGCACCACCACGATCGCGGCGACGATGACGACCACCGCGGCCGGGACGCCCCAGACCAGCCACCGGCGCCGCTGGGCCCCGCGCCGGCGGTTGCGGGCGTCGCGCCGCGGCGATTCGGGCGTGTCCAGGTAGGGCTGGTCGTCGGCGGACCAGTCAGCGGGTGGACGTGGCGGGAGTGACCCCTGCTCTGTCACAGCGCGCCTCCGGGTAGAGGTGTCAGACCCGGACGATCCTATGGGGATCGGCGGCCCAGCGTGGGCCGATCCCGGTGAGCCGGACCGACCGGCTGTCGCCGTGCAATTCGATCGCGATCTCCAGCCGGTCGTCGGACAGCCCCTCGGCCAGGCCCTCACCCCACTCCACCGCCGTCACCGAGCTGTCGGTGGTGGCGTCCAGGTCCAGGTCGTCGACCTCCGCAATCCCGCCGAGCCGGTAGGCGTCGGCGTGGACCAGGGCCGGCCCGCCGGTCAGCGACGGGTGGACCCGCGCGATCACGAACGTGGGCGAGGTGACCGGCCCACGGACCCCGAGACCCTCGCCGATGCCCTGCACCAGGGTCGTCTTCCCCGCGCCGAGCGGGCCCGTCAGCACCAGCAGGTCGCCCGCGCGCAGCCCGGCCGCCAGGCGGCGGCCCAGCTCCTGCATCGCGCCGGCGGTGGGCACCTCGATCGTCTCGACGGTTTTCTCAGGCATCGGTATCGCCGTCCTGGTAGGTCCGCGGCACCCGGCCGCCGATTCCGGTGACGATCTCGTAGGAGATCGTGCCGAGCGTCTCTCCCCATTCCTGGGCGGTGGCCTCGCCACCGTCGCCCGGGCCGAACAGCACCACCTCGTCGCCGGGGACGACCGGCTCGTCACCGAAGTCGATCACGAACTGGTCCATGCAGACGGTGCCGGCGATCGGCCACCGGCGGCCGCGGGCGTACACCAGCGGCTGCCCGGTCGCGGCGCGGGCCACCCCGTCGGCGTAGCCGAGCGGGACCAGGCCGAGGGTGGTGGGCGCGGTGGTGACGTAGCGGTGGCCGTAGGACACCCCGGTGCCCGCCGGCACCCGTTTGACCTGGGCCAGCCGGGCGGTCAGGGTCATGGCCGGCCGCAGCCAGCCGGGCGCGCCGCCCGGCAGGGTGGACAGGCCGTAGATCGCGCCGCCCAGCCGGACCAGGTCCAGCCGGGATTCGGGCACGGTGATGGCGCCCGCGGTGTTGGCGATGTGCCGCACCTCGGGGGTCACGCCGGCCTTTTCCGCCTCGCGGACGGCCTCGTGGAACCGGGTCAGCTGGGCCTGGATCGACGGGTGGCCCGGCTCGTCGGCGCAGGCGAAGTGGGACCAGAGCCCGGTCACCTGGACCAGGCCGTCTGCCTGAGCGGCGAGGGCGGCGTCGATCACGGCCGGCCACTCGGCCGGGGTGGCACCGCCCCGGCTCAGCCCGGTGTCGGCCTTCAGGTGCAGCCGGGCGGGATGCTCAGCGCGGGCGGCCACGGCCGCGATCTGGTGCACCAGCGGTACCGAACCGGCCGTCAGGTCGAGCCCGGCCCGGATCGCGTCCTCGTGGGCGGACTCGGGCAGCGCCATCAGGCAGAGCACGGGCACGGTGATCCCGGCCCGGCGCAGCCGCAGCGCCTCGGCCACGTGCACCACGCCGAGCCAGTCGGCCCCGCCGGCCACCGCCGCCCGCGCGGCCTGGACGCTGCCGTGGCCGTAGCCGTCCGCCTTGACGACCGCCATGACCTGGCTGCCGGCCATCCGTTCGCGCAGCACCCGGACGTTGCCGGTGATCGCGCTCAGCTCGACCGGTGCGTAGGCGTGGTTCATGATGCCCGGACCGCGCGGATCGCGTCGGGCAGCGCCCGGACCACGTCGGAGGCGCCGATCGGCGCGCCTTCGAGGGCGGTGGCCTGCTCGTCGGCCGCACCGGGGGTGCCGGGGTCGCCCGGTCCGGCCGCCGCCCGGCGGGCGGCGACGCCGTGCAGGAACGCCGCCGCCGCGGCGGCGTCGGGCGGGTTGAGGCCCTGCGCCAGCAGCGAACCGGCCAGGCCGGAGAGCACGTCACCGGACCCGGCGGTGGCCAGCCAGGGCGTCCCGGTGGAGTTGACCCGGTCCGGGCGGGCCCAGGGGCTGTCCGGCGGCGAGCAGATGACCGTGGTCGAGCCCTTGAGCAGCACGGTCACGCCGAGGGACCGGGCGGCCGTCCTGGCGTGCGCCAGCCGCTGCGCCTCGATGTCGGCCCGGTCGGCGCCCGTCAGCCGGGACAGCTCACCGGCGTGCGGCGTGATCAGCGTGGGAGCCGACCGGCGCAGCAGGTCGCGGTGCTCGGCCAGGATCGTCAGGCCGTCCGCGTCGACCAGCACCGGCAGGTCGGTGGCCAGCACGGCAGCCAGCAGCTCGACCGAATCGTCGTCGGTGCCCATGCCGGGCCCGGCCGTCCAGGCCTGGACCCGGCCGACCGAGCCGAGGAAGTCCTTGGCCGCCGTGTGCTGCCAGCGATTCGCGCCTTCGGCCGGCTCCGGCGGGAGCGGGGTGATCACGGTCTCCGGCCACCACTGGCGGACGACGTCCACCGCGGGCTGGGCGGAGATGAACCGGATCATGCCGGCGCCACCGTGGATGGCCCCGCCCGCCGACAGGACGGCAGCGCCGGTGTACCGCTCGCTGCCGGAGACCAAGCCGAGCACGCCGCGGCGGTACTTGTCCGAATCGGCGGTGGGCGACGGCAGCAGGGTGGCTATGTCGGCCGCCTGCGCAGACACCACGTCGGGCGGGTCGAGGGCCAGGCCGATGCCGACGAGCTCGGTCACCCCGGCGTAGCTGGCGCCGGGGTCGATGAGCAGGCCGGGCTTCCAGGTGCCGAAGGTCACGGTCACGTCGGCGCGCACGGCGGCGCCCGCCACCTCGCCGGTGTCGGCGTCCACGCCGCTGGGCAGGTCCACCGCGACCACGGTGGCGGTGGACCGGGCGGCGGCGGCCGCGAGTGCCGCGTACGGCTCGCGCAGGCCGCCCTTACCGCCGATGCCGAGCATGCCGTCCATGATCAGATCGGCGGCGTCGATGGCGGCGGCCACCGCCGGGTCGTCCGGGCCGGCGATCCGCCCGCCCGCGGCCCGCAGCGCGGCCGCCCCGCCCTCGTGGATCCGGGAGCCGGCCGCCACCGCGAGGACGGCGGTGCCCCGGCGGGCGAGCTGGGCCCCGGCGTACAGTGCGTCGCCGCCGTTGTCGCCGCTGCCGGCCAGCACGACGGCGCGGGCGCCGTACCGCCGGCCCAGCAGCTGACCGCAGACGGCGGCGAGGCCGGTGGCGGCCCGCTCCATCAGGGCTCCGGCGGGCAGGGCGGCCATCAGCGTGGCCTCGGCCGCCCGGACCTTGGCTACCTCACGAGCTTCGCGCATGTAGCTCAGGCTAGGACGAGGCGGACCACGTCGGCGACCTGGTGGGCCACCCGGTCGGCCTGATCGGTGTCCACCGCCTCGACCATCACCCGGATGATGGGCTCGGTGCCGCTCGGCCGGACCAGGATGCGGCCGGTGCTGCCGAGGGCCGACTCTGCCTCCTGGACCGCCCGGGCCAGCTCGGGCGAGCTCGCGGCCCGCTCCTTGTCGGCGGGCACGTTGATCAGCACCTGCGGGTAGCGGGTCATCACCTTGGCCGCCTCGGCCAGGCTGACCCCGCGGCGGGCCAGCACCGCGAGCAGGTGAAGGGCGGTGAGCACGCCGTCGCCGGTGGTCGCGTGGTCGGCCAGGATGATATGGCCGGACTGCTCGCCGCCTAGGCTGTGCTGCCCGGCCAGCATGGCCTCGAGCACGTAGCGGTCGCCGACCGGGGTCTCCACCACCGAGATGCCGGCGTCGTCCATGGCCAGCCGGAAGCCGAGGTTGGACATGACCGTGACCACCACGGTGTCCCCGGCCAGGCGGCTCTCCTGCTTCAGCTCGGTGGCCAGCACGGCGAGGATCTGGTCCCCGTCGACCACCTGGCCGGAGGCGTCCACCGCCAGGCAGCGGTCGGCGTCGCCGTCGTGGGCGATGCCGACGTCGGCGCCCTGGGACCGGACCACCGACGCGATCGTGTCCAGGTGGGTGGAGCCGCAGCCGGAGTTGATGTTCTCGCCGTCGGGTTCGACCCCGATCGCGATGACCTCGGCGCCCGCCCGGCGCAGGGCCTCGGGCGCGATCGCGTAGGCGGCCCCGTGCGCGCAGTCGACCACCACCCGCAGGCCCGCCAGCGGCGGCTGGGCCGGCACCGGCCCGGACCCGAGCGAGGCGATCAGGTGGTCGAGGTACTTCTCCTGCTCCCGCTCGGCGTTGACGACCCGGCCGAACCCGTGCCGGGGAAGCGGGGCGGGCTGCCCGAGCAGCGCTTCGATCTGATCCTCGATCGCGTCCGGGAGCTTGCGGCCGCCGCGGGTGAAGAACTTGATCCCGTTGTCGCTGGCCGGGTTGTGGCTGGCCGACAGGACCACGCCGAAATCGGCGTCCAGGGCCTTGGCCAGATAGGCCACCCCGGGGGTGGGCAGGACCCCGAGGCGGAGCACGTCCGCCCCGGCGCTGGCCAGCCCGGCGACCACGGCCGCCTCGAGGAACTCACCCGAGGTGCGGGGGTCGCGGCCGACCACCGCGACCGGGCGCTGGTGGGTCGCGGCCGGGCCCAGCACCTGCGCGGCCGCGACCGAAAGGTCGAGCGCCAGCCGGGCCGTGAGGTCACTTCCTGCTACACCGCGAACACCATCCGTGCCGAACAGGCGGCCCATGCCTACACACTCCCCGTCTCCGTCTGTATCCACGTTTGCGGAAATCCGGCCTCAGAAAACAGTCAGCCCGCCAGCGCACTACGCTGGCGGGCCCCGGACTGCTAACGCTTGGAGTACTGCGGTGCCTTGCGGGCCTTCTTCAGGCCGTACTTCTTGCGCTCCTTGATCCGCGCGTCGCGGGTCAGGAAGCCGGCCTTCTTCAGGGCCGGGCGGTTCTCCGCGTCGATCAGGATGAGCGCCCGCGCGACCCCGAGGCGCAGCGCCCCGGCCTGGCCGGTGACCCCGCCACCGGTGATCAGGGCGACCACGTCGAACTGGCCCTCGGCCCCCAGGGTGACCAGCGGCTCGCTGACGATCTGCTGGTGGACCTTGTTGGGGAAGTAGCCCTCCAGCGGCCGGCCGTTGATCTGCCACTGGCCGGTGCCGGGCACCAGCCGGACCCGGGCGATCGCTTCCTTGCGCCGTCCGGTGCCGGACGCCTGGCCGGTCACGACGGGGCGGCGGACCTCGGTCTGGCCCGCGTCGGCGGGCGTCTCGCTGGTGTACTCGGAGGGGGCGTTGTCGCCGTCGACCTCCCCGACGTCCACACTTTCGGCGCCTGCGTCGGTGACGGGCGCTTCCACACCTGTGGGCTCAGCCACGGTTACTTCCTCGTGCTTCCTTGCCTGGAGCGGTCGTCTGCTCGGCGGTCATGGTTACTGCGAGACCTGCGTGATCTCGAACGGCACCGGCTGCTGAGCCGAGTGCGGGTGATCGGGCCCCGCGTACACCTTGAGCTTGCGTAGCGTCTTCCGGCCGAGGGAGTTCTTCGGGAGCATACCCCGGACCGCCTTCTCGACGATCCGCTCGGGGCGCTTCTCCATCAGCTCGCCATAGCTGATCGAACGCAGGCCGCCCGGGTAACCGGAGTGCCGGTACGCCCGCTTCTGCTCCAGCTTGTTGCCGCTGAGAGCGACCTTGTCGGCGTTGATGACGATCACGAAGTCGCCGGTGTCCACGTGCGGGGCGAAGATCGGCTTGTGCTTGCCACGCAGGAGCACGGCCACCTGGCTGGCCAGTCGGCCGAGTACGACATCGGACGCGTCAATGACGTGCCACTGCCGCGTGATGTCATTGCCCTTGGGGCTGTACGTGCGCACAGTCGTGCCTTTCGCATGTGGGACTCTGATTCCGAACCCGCGCCGCAGTCACCAGATTCCTTGCTGGAGACTGGCCCGCCGCGCCGGCCACGTCCGGGGCGTAACCGCCTGACCGAACGCCACGCGCATGCTCACACAACACATGGACGCGAAAGCCAAGAATACTCGGAGTTCAGCGTGCTTGGCAAAGCGATGGGAAAGCTGGGGCTGAGAACGGTCTGGGAGCGCTCAGTGCCTGAGGGTAACGAAAAAATATCGAGACTGCCTTGCTGTCCGCCGGCGGGGCGATAACCTCGTTTTTATGGGACACCGGGGCACTGAGGGCTCCCGCACGCCGGAAGACTGGCAGGGCCAGCAGTACGCCGCGGCACCGTGGGACGACGACAACGGTTACAGCAGTACCACTTACGCGAGCCACGAAACCGGACCGCACGATGTGAGCCAGGGCGACCCGGGCCAGGACGGCGCCCGTGGCCCCGCCCGCGGTTACCCGCCCGCGCCGGGCCAGCCCAACCCCGTCTACCCGCAGGGCGACTTCGACTCCTGGAACGAGGCACCGGCCGACGGGTACCAGCAGCACTGGCAGGAGGCCCCGGGCGGCGACTGGGGTGAGGCGGGCCGGACCGGCGAGTGGGCCAGCAGCCAGACCGGCGAGTGGGCGCAGGCCGACGGCGACGGCAGCGGCCAGTGGGACTCGCCCGCTCCGTATGGCCAGTGGGACGAGAACGGCCAGTTCCACCAGGCCGCAGAGCCCAACGGGGCGCCGGCCACCGGCACCCAGGTGGCCGGCTGGGAACACTCCGACTACCCCGGCTACGACGACCGGAGCGGCCAGCACTACCAGGACCAGCCGCCGTACGGCGACGAGATCGACGACGGCCGCGACCCGGGCCGGCGCGGAGCCGGGGGCGGCGGCCGTGGCGGCCGCGGCACCCGGGGCGGCGGCAGCCGCGGTCGCGCGTCGCGCATGAAGATCATCTTGCTGACCGGGGCGGCCGCAGTGGTCCTGGCCGCGCTCGGGGCCACCGCCTACACCTTCCTCACCGGGCGGTCCGGCCACGCCGGGACGACGGGCGCGGGCGTGACCGAGCCCAAGCTGCCCACCCCGACGGCCTCCGCCACCTCGGGCGTGTCCAAGTACGGCAAGTGGGGCTACATCACCAGCCGGGCGACCGACGCCAGCCCGCTGACCGTGAACGAGATGTACCCGGCCCAGTTCGAGATCAGCGGCCTGTCATTCGAGCGGACGACCGACCGGGCCGACACCAGCTGCAACGACGCCCTGTTCGGCAGCAAGCTGCAGAACGCGGCCAAGGCGTACGGCTGCAACCAGGTGGTCCGGGCCAGCTACGTGTCCAGCGACCAGAAGATGATGGGCACGATCGGCGTGGTCAACCTGACCAACTCCAACGACGCGGCCAAGGCCGGCGACGCCTCCGGGTCCACCGACTTCGTCACCCCGCTGAACGGCAAGACCGGCCCGACCAAGAACATCAGCCAGGGCACCGGCGTCGTGCAGGCCGAGTTCAAGGGCCACTACCTGATCCTCATCTGGGCCGAGTTCACCAACCTCAAGGCGCCCACCACGACCGCGCAGCGGACCCAGCTGGAGACGTTCTCGTCCGGCCTGATCTCCGGCAGCGCCAACATCGCGCTCAGCAACCGGATGGTCAACGGCAAGCCGCAGGGCACCGCTTCCGCGGGCTGACCCCGGCCGGGAAGGGCTAGCTCCGGACCCGGCGGGTCTCGACGGCCCGGGCGGCCAGCTCGGCGGCGGGCGGGTAGCACACCTCGGCCAGGCACAGCCCGTGGGCCGGGGCCACGTGCACCGCCCCGTCCCGGACCGCGGCGATGAGCACCCGCCGGGGCCAGCCCGGTTCCCGGCGGCCCTCTCCCACCGCGAGCAGCGCCCCCACCAGGGCCCGCACCATGTTGTGACAGAACGCGTCGGCGACGACCGTGGCCTCAGCCAGCCCCGTGCTGTCGCGGGTCCAGTCCAGCCGCAGCAGCCGCCGGACGGTGGTCGCGCCCTCCCGGCGGCGGCAGAAGGCCGCGAAGTCGTGCTCGCCGAGCAGCAGAGCCGCCGCCGCATTCATCCGGTCCACCGACAGCGAGCGCGGGTACCAGAGGGTGTCGAGACGGCGCAGCGGGTCGGCCGCGGCCGGGGAGTCACCGACCCGGTAGCGGTACCGGCGCCAGAGCGCGGAGAACCGGGCGTCGAACCCGGGCGGGGCGGGGGCCAGGCGGTGCACCCGTACGTCGGGGGGCAGCACGCCGGCCAGCGAACGCAAGACCCGATCGGTGTCGGGTGGCCCGGCGGTGGCGGGCACGTCGAGGTGCGCCACCTGCCCGGTGGCGTGGACCCCGGCGTCGGTCCGCCCGGCCACGGTCAGCTGGGCCGGCTCGGGCAGCCGGAGCACCCGTTCCAGAGCCTCTTCGAGCACGCCCTGGACCGTGCGGCGGCCGGGCTGGACGGCCCAGCCGGAGAAGCCGGTGCCGTCGTAGGCCAGGTCCAGGCGCAACCGGACGGCGTCGTCCATGGCGGCCCCCAATAAAAGAGCAGCGGGCTGTCCCGTGCTGGGACAGCCCGCTGTACTGGTTACCTCAGGCGGACTGCTCGGTGTCCGTCTCCTCGGTCTCCGGCGTCTCGTCGGCCGCCGTCTCCTCAGTCACAGCCTCCGCCTCAGCGGGGGCCGTGTCCTCGGCCGGGGCGGTCTCCTCGGCGGCCGGAGCCTCGGTAGCGGTAGCCGCCGGGGTCTCCTGGCGCGGACGGCGGCCGGGCCGGCGCCGCGGCCGGGCGCTGACCTCGTCCCGGACCAGCTCGATCACGGCCATGGGGGCGTTGTCACCCTTGCGCGGCCCGATCTTGGTGATCCGGGTGTAGCCACCGTGGCGCTCGGCGAAGCCGGGTCCGATCTCGGTGAACAGCGAGTGCACGATCCCCTTGTCGGTGACGACCGTGAGCACCTGCCGTCGGGCGTGCAGGTCACCGCGCTTGGCGAAGGTGATCAGCCGCTCGGCCACCGGGCGCAGCCGGCGGGCCTTGGCCTCGGTGGTGGTGATCCGCCCATGCTCGAACAGCGCGGTGGCCAGGTTCGACAGGATGTGCCGCTGGTGGGCCGAACTGCCGCCCAGCCGCGGCCCTTTCGTGGGCGTGGGCATTGGTTTCCTCTTCTCGGTCTGTTATGACGGGCCGGGCAGCGTCAGTACTGCTCGGTCTCCACGTAGCTGTCGTCCTCGTCGCCCGCGTAGTTGTCCACGGCGGCGCTCGGGTCGAACCCGGGCGGGGAGTCCTTGAGGGACAGCCCCATGTCGATCAGCTTCTGCTTGACTTCCTCGATGGACTTCGCGCCGAAGTTCCTTATATCGAGGAGATCCTGCTCGCTCCGGGAGACAAGCTCGCCGACCGTGTGGATGCCCTCGCGCTTGAGGCAGTTGTAGGAGCGGACCGTGAGGTTCAGGTCCTCGATGGGCAGGGCCAGGTCCGCCGCCAGCGCCGCGTCCGTGGGCGACGGGCCGACGTCGATGCCTTCGGCGTCGACGTTGAGTTCACGCGCCAGGCCGAACAGCTCGACCAGGGTCTTGCCCGCGCTCGCCACCGCGTCCCGCGGCCGGATGGAGGACTTGGTCTCCACGTCGAGGATCAGCCGGTCGAAGTCGGTCCGCTGCTCGACTCGGGTCGCCTCGACCTTGTAGCTCACCCGGGTCACCGGGGAGTAGATCGAGTCGATCGGCACCCGGCCGATCTCCTGGCCGGGCTGCTTGTTCTGGGTGGCCGAGACGTAGCCGCGACCGCGCTCGACGGTCAGCTCCATCTCCAGCTTGCCCTTGCCGTTCAGGGTGGCGATGTGCAGCTCGGGGTTGTAGACCTCGACCCCGGCCGGCGGGGTGATGTCGGCCGCCGTGACCTGGCCCGGGCCCTGCTTGCGCAGGTACATGACCACGGGCTCGTCGTGCTCGGAGGAGACCACGAGACCCTTGAGGTTAAGGATGATGTCGGTGACATCCTCCTTGACGCCCGGCACCGTGGAGAACTCGTGCAGCACACCCTCGATCCGGATGCTGGTCACGGCCGCGCCCGGAATGGACGACAGCAGCGTCCGCCGGAGCGAGTTGCCGATCGTGTACCCGAATCCCGGCTCCAGCGGCTCGATGACGAACCGGGACCGGGCGTCACCTATCTGCTCTTCTGTCAGGGTGGGACGCTGAGCGATAAGCATGTGCACTTCCTTTTCCCGCGGCGCCCGCTATTTGACGCTCGCGTCTTCGTTCCGTGACGCCCGCTATTTGACGTCACGCTGGTGCCGGCGGCCTGACGGCCGCCGGCGGTCCTGCTGGTTACTTCGAGTAAAGCTCAACGATGAGCTGCTCCTGGACCTGCGTGTCGATCTGCGCGCGGACCGGCAGCGAGTGAACCAGGATGCGCATCTGGTCGGGGACCACCTCGAGCCAGGCGGGGACCGGGCGCTCGCCCGCTTCGGCCTGGGCCACGATGAACGGGGTCATGTCGCGCGACTTCTGCCGCACCTCGATGATGTCGTTCTCCGCGACGCGGTACGAGGGGATGTCCACCTTGCGGCCGTTGACGGTGATGTGGCCGTGGGTGGTGAGCTGGCGGGCCATGTCCCGGCTCTTGGCGAAGCCGGCCCGGTACACCACGTTGTCCAGGCGGCTCTCCAGGATCTGGAGCAGGTTGTCGCCGGTCCGGCCGTGACGGCGGGTGGCCTCTTCGTAGTAGTTGTGGAACTGCCGCTCGAGCACCCCGTACATCCGGCGAGCCTTCTGCTTCTCGCGGATCTGCAGGAGGTACTCGCTCTCCTTGGGGCGGTTCCGGCCATGCTCACCCGGCGGGTAGGGCCGGATCTCGATCGGGCACTTCGGCGAGTCGCACTTGGCGCCCTTCAGGAACAGCTTCATCTTCTCGCGGCGGCAGCGCTTGCAGTCCGCGCCCGTGTCTCGAGCCATCTGTAAGTAACTCCTCAGACCCGGCGCCGCTTCGGCGGGCGGCAGCCATTGTGCGGAACCGGGGTGACGTCCTGGATCGAGCCGACCTCCAGGCCGGTCGCCTGCAGCGACCGGATGGCGGTCTCCCGGCCCGAGCCCGGACCCTTGACGAAAACGTCGACCTTGCGCATGCCGTGCTCCATGGCGCGGCGGGCGGCGGCTTCGGCCGCCATCTGCGCGGCGAACGGCGTGGACTTGCGCGAGCCCTTGAACCCGACCTGCCCGGAAGAGGCCCATGAGATGACGGCCCCGGCTGGGTCGGTGATGGAAACGATCGTGTTGTTGAACGTGCTCCTGATGTGGGCGTGCCCGTGAGCGACGTTCTTCCGCTCCTTGCGGCGCACCTTCTTGGCGCCCGCGTTGCGGCTCCTCGGCGGCATGTGCTTCTAAACTCCTGAGGTGATCGGTCGAGCCGCTGGCGACGGCCAGCGGCTGCGGACTACTTCTTACCGGCCTTCTTCTTACCGGCCACGGTCTTCTTCCGGCCCTTGCGGGTGCGGGCGTTGGTCTGCGTCCGCTGACCGTGCACCGGCAGTCCCCGGCGATGCCGGATCCCCTGGTAGCAGCCGATCTCGATCTTGCGCCGGATGTCGCCCTGCACTTCGCGGCGCAGGTCGCCCTCAACGCTGTAGGTCGCGTCGATCCAGTCGCGCAGGCGAACCAGATCGTCCTCGCTGAGCTGGTGGACGCGGGTGTCCGGGCTGACCCCGGTCGCCTTCAGCGTCTCCTGGGCCCTGGTCCGGCCGATGCCGTAGATGTACGTGAGCGCGACCTCCATCCGCTTATCGCGGGGGAGGTCGACGCCGACAAGGCGTGCCATTGTCGGGCAGCTCTCCTTCAGTGACTGGGAGGTCCTTCGCGCCGCGCCTGACCCTGCCCGAGCCAGCCCCGGCCTCCCCCGGGGTGGTCCCGGAGCACGAGACTCCGGGACTGCGGTACGCGTTGAGTTGTGGGTACCGGGGCTTACGTCAGCCCTGGCGCTGCTTGTGCCGCGGATCTGAGCAGATGACCATCACCCGGCCGTTCCGGCGGATGACCCGGCACTTGCTGCAGATCTTCTTGACACTCGGCTTGACCTTCACGGTCGCTTCTCCTCGAGGTCCGCTCGGTGAGCGGCCCGGTCGTACTAGGTCGCTCGGTTACTTGTACCGGTAGACAATCCGCCCACGGCTGAGATCGTAGGGACTTAGCTCCACCACGACCCGGTCGTCAGGCAGGATACGGATGTAGTGCATCCGCATTTTCCCGCTGATGTGAGCGAGAACCTGGTGCCCGTTGTCCAGCTCCACCTTGAAGAAGGCGTTCGGCAGGGACTCGACAACTGTGCCTTCGATCTCAATGGCGCCGTCTTTCTTGGGCATGTCCTCCGCGTTTCGCTATCCGGCTCCACCGCGCGCACTCACCTCGCGCACGGCGTTGCACTGCTACTTATGTTGCACTGCTACTTATCCTGAGTGGGCTGCCTGAACGGCGAGATCCGCGTCGACAGGATCGGTACGGCCGAGCAGACGCCTCACGGCACAAGTGTGTGCGAGAAGTACAGCCCACGGCCCGAACGCGAGTTTACGCGAACACGGTCTGTTTGGCGAACTGAATCGCTCAGCACGCCGATCAGACCTCACCCACGTCGTATAAGCGATCCGGCCGGCGATTTATGCCCGCGTCCGGCAGCTGGCCGGGCGAGGACGGCCGGCGCAGTTCCGCGTCCGGCAGCCGGTAGTCGCGGAGGTCGGCGTGGGGCAGGTCGGCCAGCAGCTCGTCGAGCTCACCGAGCGTCCGGGCGTGCAGGGCGGCGTCCACCCGCTCGTCGAACTCCTCGTCGGTCAGCCAGGCCGCGAGGTGCTCCTGCAGCAGCCCCACGACCCGGTCCCGGTCGGCGTCCGAGGCGCGGATCCGCGACGATTCCGACGCCATCGGACTCAGCTGGCTTGGGTAGTAGCGGCGGCGGCCTGCCCGCTGGCGGACTCCCCGATGGCGGCGAACCCGCTGGTCCCGCCGTCCTCGGCGGTGGTCACCAGCGGACCGTCCGGGGTGATGGCGGCGGTGTGCTCGAAGTGGGCCGCGTAGCTGCCGTCCACGCTGACCACGGTCCAGTCGTCGTCCAGGACCGCGGTCTCGGCCTGGCCGAGGACGATCATCGGCTCGACGGCCAGGGCCATCCCCTCGCGCAGCCTCGGCCCGCGGCCGGGGCGGCCGTAGTTGGGCACCGGCGGGTCCATGTGCATGGCACTGCCGATGCCGTGCCCGACGTACTCCTCGATGATGCCGTACGGGCCGGCCGCGCGGACCGAGGCCTCGACCGCGTGCGAAACGTCGGTCAGCCGGTTCCCCGCCCGCACCTGGGCCAGGCCCTGCCAGAGCGCGGTCTCGCACACCTGCAGCAGCCGGGTCAGCTCGGGGCTGATCTCCCCCACCCCGACGGTGATCGCGGCGTCGCCGTGCCAGCCGTCCACGATCGCGCCGCAGTCGATGGAGATGATGTCACCGTCGCCCAGGATCGCGTCCGGGCTCGGGATGCCGTGCACGATGACCTCGTTGGGCGAGGTGCAGATCACGGCCGGGTAGCCGTGGTAGTTCAGGAACGACGGGGTGGCGCCGGCGTCCCGGATCTCGCGGGTGGCCAGCTCGTCGAGGTCGGCGGTGCTGATGCCGGGCTTGACCGCCTCCCGCAGCACCCGCAGCGTGCGCGCCACCACCAGCCCGGCCCGGCGCATGGCCTGGATCTGCTCCGGGGTCTTGATCTCGATCCCCGACTTGGCTCTCATGCCAGGCCTCCTTTCAACGGGCGAACGGCCGCAGCGCGGCCAGCGCGCGCTCGGTGACCTCCTCGACCGGCCCGGTGGCGTCGATACCGATCAGGATGCCCTCGTCGGCGTAGTAGGACACCAGCGGCGCGGTCTGCTTCTTGTAGACCTCGAGCCGGTGCCGGACGGTCTCCTCGCGGTCGTCGTCGCGCTGGAACAGCTCGCCACCGCAGGCGTCACAGATGCCGTCCCGGGTGGGCGGGTCGAACATGATGTGCCAGACCCGCTCGCAGCGCCGGCAGGTGCGCCGGCCGGACAGCCGCCGCACCACCTCGTCCTCGTCCACCACCAGCTCGAGCACGACGGTGAGCCGCTCATCCCAGTCCATCAGCTGCTTCTTCAGCGTCTCGGCCTGGGGCACGTTGCGCGGGAACCCGTCCAGCAGGAACCCGGGCTGGGCATCGTCCTCGCCCAGCCGGTCCCGCACCATCGCGATCGTGACCTCGTCGGGCACCAGGTCGCCGCGGTTCATGTACTCCTTGGCCTGACGGCCGAGCGGCGTGCCCTGGCTGACGTTGGACCGGAAGATGTCACCGGTCGATATCTTCGGGATCGCCAGGTGGGACGCTATGAACTGGGCCTGTGTCCCCTTGCCCGCTCCGGGGGGCCCGACGAGGACGATGCGCACTATCGGAGGAAACCCTCGTAGTTGCGTTGCTGCAACTGGCTCTCGATCTGCTTCACCGTGTCCAGCCCGACTCCGACCATGATCAGCAGGCTGGTGCCACCGAACGGGATCTGGTTGGACACACCCATCAGCGAAAACGCGACCGCCGGGATCAGGCCGATCACCGCCAGGTACAGCGACCCCGGAGCGGTGAGTCGCGTGAGTACGTAGTTGAGGTACTCGGCGGTGGGCCGGCCCGGCCGGATGCCGGGGATGAAGCCGCCGTACTTCTTCATGTTGTCGGCGACTTCTGTCGGGTTGAACGTGATCGACACATAGAAGTAGGTGAAGCCGACGATCAGGACGAAGAACAACGCCAGGTACAGCGACGAACTGCTGGACGCAAAGTACTTGTCAACCCACGCCACCCAGCCTTGCGGGTTGCTCGAGTTGCCGAACAGGGACGCCGCCAGCTGCGGGATGTACAGCAGCGAGGAGGCGAAGATGACCGGGATGACACCCGCCTGGTTGACCTTGAGCGGAATGTAGGTCGAGGTGCCGCCGTACATGCGGCGGCCGACCATGCGTTTGGCGTACTGCACCGGGACCCGGCGCTGGGCCTGCTCCATGAACACCACGAACGCCACGATCGCGATCAGCACGATGACGGTGATCACGGTGATGAAGGACTTCTTGGTGCGGAAGATCTCCAGCAGGCCACCGGGGATGACGGCGATGACCTGGGTGAAGATCAGGATCGACATGCCGTTGCCGACGCCGCGGTCGGTGATCAGCTCACCCATCCACATGATGACCGCGGTGCCCGACACCATCGTGATCACCATCGTGACGATCGTGAAGACCGACGAGTTCGGGATCAGCGACTGGGTGCACTGGGGGTAGAGCTTGCCCGACCGGGCCAGCTCGACGTAGCCGGTGGACTGCAGCACGCCCAGACCGATTGTCAGGTACCGGGTGTACTGGGTGATCTTGGCCTGACCGGCCTGCCCCTCCTGCTTCAGCTGCTCCAGCCGGGGGATGACCACGGTGAGCAGCTGCAGGATGATGCTGGCGGTGATGTAGGGCATGATGCCCAGCGCGAACACCGACATTCGCAGCAACGCGTTGCCGCTGAGCAGGTTGATGAGCTGGTAGACGCCCTGGGCGGAGCTGCTGGTGGACTCGACGCCGGCGCAGTAGGTGATGGCTTTCTCCGAGATACCCGGAGTGGGTACCGCGGCCCCGAACCGGAACAGCGCGATGATGCCCAGCGTGAAGAGCAGCTTTTTGCGCAGGTCTGGCGTCCGGAAAGCCCGCAGGAACGCGGTCAGCATGCGCAATCCTCGGTTCTGTTGGTCAGGGCCACCCAGCCGTGCGGCGTACGAATCCTACCCGGCAGTTCTGGCATTGTCTTCTCCAGAAGGCCGGAGCGCCCGCCGCCGGGCGGGCGCTCCGAACTTACCTTGGCGATGGGGACGGGGGCTCAGAGCTCCGTGACGGACCCGCCTGCGCCGGTGATCCGCTCCCGGGCGGAGGCGGAGAACGCGTGCGCGCTCACCCGCAGGGTGACCGACAGCTCACCGTCGGCCAGTACCTTGACCCGCTCACCCTTGCGGATGGCGCCCTTGGCCACCAGGTCCTCGGGGGTCACGTCGCCGCCCGAGGGGTACAGCTCGGCGAGCCGCCCGGTGTTGACGACCTGATAGCTGGTGCCGAACCCGGCGTTGGAGAAGCCCTTGAGCTTCGGCACGCGCCGGTACAGCGGCATCTGGCCGCCCTCGAACCCCGGGCGCATCGTGGTGCGCGCGTGGGTCCCCTTGGTGCCGCGGCCCGCGGTCTTGCCCTTGGAGGCCTCACCGCGGCCGACCCGGGTCTTCGCGGTCTTCGCGCCGGGGGCCGGCCGGAGGTGGTGCAGCTTCAGGCCGCGGCCTTCCTCCACCGGAGTCTCGGCAGTGTTAGCCGACGCTGCCGCGCTCTTGCTCGCTGAGTTATCAGCTGATTTGTCAGCTGGCTTCTTAGCTGGTGGCATTTAGTCCACCTCCTCCACGCTTACCAGGTGACGCACGGCCTGGATCATGCCGCGGAACTCGGGCCGGTCCGGCTTGACGACCGTCTGCCCGATCCGCTTCAGACCCAGCGAGCGCAGCGAGTTGCGCTGCGGCTGCGTGCCACCGATCTCTGACTTGATCTGGGTGACCTTCAACTGTGCCATGGTGATGTACCGCCTAGCTGGCCGCGGCCGCGCGGGCCCGGAGCATCGCCGCCGGGGCGACGTCCTCGATGGGCAGGCCGCGCTTGGCCGCGATCTCTTCGGGTCGGCTCAGGCCCTTCAGCGCGGCCACCGTCGCGTGCACGACGTTGATCGGGTTGGAGGAGCCGAGCGAGCGGGAGAGCACGTCGTGAATGCCCGCGCACTCCAGCACGGCCCGCACCGGGCCGCCGGCGATGACACCGGTACCGGGGCTGGCCGGCTTCAGCAGCACGACCCCGGCGGCGTCCTCGCCCTGCACCGTGTGCGGGATGGTGCCGGCGATACGGGGCACCCGGAAGAAGTGCTTCTTGGCCTCCTCGACGCCCTTGGCGATCGCGGCCGGCACCTCCTTGGCCTTGCCGTAACCGACACCCACCATGCCGTTGGCGTCGCCCACCACGACCAGCGCGGTGAAGCTGAACCGGCGGCCACCCTTGACCACCTTGGCCACCCGGTTGATGGTGACCACGCGCTCGAGGTAGGCCGGCTGCTTGTCGGCCCCGCCACCACGGCGATCGTCGCGGCGGTCCCGCCGCTCGCCGCCGGGACCGCGACGCGGAGCTCCTGGCATTAGTTCATCCTCATCTCAGGTATTGCGTACACACTGGCCATCAGAAATCCAGCCCGCCTTCCCGGGCGCCCTCGGCCAGCGCCGCCAGCCGCCCGGTGTAGGCGTAGCCGCCGCGGTCGAAGACCACGGTGCTGATGCCTGCCTCGGTCGCCTTGCGGGCCAGCAGGGCGCCGACCTGGCGCGCCTTGGCTTTCTTGTCGCCATCCGCCTCGCGGATGCTCGCGTCCAGGGTGGACGCCGAGGCCAGGGTGTGGCCCTTGGTGTCGTCCACGATCTGCGCGAACATGTGCCGCGAGGAACGGTTCACGACCAGCCGGGGCCGCTGGGGGCTGCCGGTGACCTTCTTGCGCACCCGCAGGTGCCGCTTGGCCTGCGCCGCGGCCCGGGCGCTCAAGTGCCGCCCGCTGCGCGCACGCGACCTGGTCTTCGTGCTCGCCATGATTACTTCCCAGCCTTCCCGACCTTGCGGCGAACCTGCTCGCCCTGGTATCGCACGCCCTTGCCCTTGTACGGGTCGGGCTTGCGCAGCTTGTGAATCTTGGCCGCGATCTCGCCGACCTGCTGCTTGTCGATGCCCTCGACCACGAACCGGGTCGGCGCCTCAACGCGGAAGGTGATGCCCTCGGGAGGCGTCACGGTGATCGGGTGGCTGTAGCCGAGGGCGAACTCCAGGTTCTGCCCGCGAGCCTGCACGCGGTAACCGACCCCGACGATCTCCAGGGTCTTGCGGTAGCCGTCGGTCACCCCGATCACCATGTTGGCGATCAGCGTCCGGGACAGCCCGTGCAGCGCCCGGGTCTTGCCCTCGTCGTCGGGCCGGGTGACCTTGACCGTGCCGTCCTCACGGGACACGGACAGCGGCTCCGGCACCGCGTAGCTGAGCGACCCCTTCGGTCCCTTGACGGACACGAGCTGACCATCGATGGCCACGTCCACGCCGCTGGGCACCGTGATGGGAAGCCGTCCAATTCTTGACATTGCCGCCTCCCCCGCTACCAGACGTAGGCGAGGACTTCGCCGCCCACGCCGCGCTTGTTGGCCTGCTTGTCGGTCAGCAGCCCGCCGGACGTCGAGATGATCGCGACGCCCAGGCCGCCCAGGACCTTGGGCAGGTTGTCCTTCTTCGCGTACACCCGCAGGCCGGGCTTGGAAACGCGCTTGATGCCCGCGATCGAGCGCTCGCGCGAGTTGCCGTACTTGAGGGTGACCACGAGCTTCTTGCCCACCTCGGCGTCCTGGACGCTCCAGCCGGCGATGTAGCCCTCCTGCTGGAGGATCTCGGCGATGTGGGACTTGATCTTCGAGTACGGCATGGCCGCCGTGTCGTGGTACGCGGAGTTCGCGTTACGCAGACGGGTCAGCATGTCTGCGATCGGGTCGGTCATCGTCATGGCCTGGTGGCCCTCCTCGCCGTGGTTTCCTGCGGACCTGCGGCGTGGTCAGTGGGCGCGGAGCGCCCGGGGGGTCGGTCTGGTTTTCTCGGGTCCGGCCGGATTACCAGCTGGACTTGGTGATGCCCGGCAGTTCGCCGCGGTGCGCCATGGAGCGGAAGCAAATACGGCAGAGGCCGAACTTGCGGTACACCGCCCGGGGACGCCCGCACCGAGTACAGCGGGTGTAGCCGCGCACGGCGAACTTCGGCTTCCGGTTCGCCTTGACGATCAGCGCTGTCTTCGCCACTGTCAGCCCTCTCTGAAGGGGAAACCGAGGCGCCGCAGCAGCGAGCGGCCTTCCTCGTCGTTGGTTGCGGTCGTCACGAACGTGATGTCCATGCCCCGGGGCCGGTCCAGCCGGTCCGGGTCGATCTCACGGAACATGGTCTGCTCGTTCAGGCCGAACGTGTAGTTGCCGCGGCCGTCGAACTGACGGGGCGACAGCCCACGGAAGTCACGGATCCGCGGCAGCGCCACGGTCAGCAGGCGGTCGGCGAACTCCCACATCCGGGCGCCGCGCAGCGTCACGTGGGCGCCGATCGGCATGCCCTCGCGCAGCTTGAACTGGGCGATGGACTTCTTCGCCCGGGCCACGGCCGGCTTCTGGCCGGTGATGAGGGACAGGTCCCGCACCGCGCCCTCGATCAGCTTCGCGTCGCGGGCCGCCTCGCCAACGCCCATGTTGACCACGATCTTGGTCAGACCGGGGATCTGCATGACGTTGCCGTAGTTGAACTCCTCGCGGAGCGCGGGCGCGACTTCGCTGAGGTAGCGCTCCTTGAGACGCGGAACGGCCGGCGCCTCTGTCGTCGCTGTCATCAGATGTCCTTACCGCTTGACCGGGAAACCCGGACCTTCTTGCCGTCGTCGCCGACCCGGTAGCCGACACGCGACGGCTTCTTGCTGTCGGGGTCGACGATCTGCACGTTGCTCACGTGGATCGGCGCTTCCTGGTGGACGATGCCGCCCTCTTTGTTGCCGCGCATGCCCTGCGTGACCTTGGTGTTCTTCTTCACCATGTTCACGCCCTGGACCAGCACGCGCTGGCGCTCGGGGTCGGAGGCGATGACCGTGCCCTCGCGGCCGCGGTCCTTGCCCGCCACCACGATCACGTGGTCGCCCTTCTTGATCTTCATCACAGCACCTCCGGCGCGAGCGAGATGATCCGCATGAACCGCTTCTCGCGCAGCTCGCGGCCGACCGGGCCGAAGATACGGGTGCCGCGGGGGTCCCCGCCGTCCCGGATCAGCACGGCCGCGTTCTCGTCGAATCGGATATAGGAGCCGTCACCGCGGCGGCGCTCCTTACGAGTCCGCACGACGACGGCCTTGACCACATCGCCCTTTTTCACGCCGGCCCCGGGAAGCGCGTCCTTCACGGTAGCCACGATGACGTCGCCGATGCCCGCGTATCGCCGGCCAGACCCGCCGAGCACACGGATGCACAAGATCTCCTTCGCACCCGTGTTGTCGGCGACCTTGAGCCGCGACTCCTGCTGGATCACGTCAACTCCTGCTTCCTCACGCCGGGCATCGTGGCCGGCGACGTTAACTGCTTACTTGGCCTTCTCGAGAATCTCGGCCACGCGCCACCGCTTGGTGGCCGACGCGGGCCGGGTCTCCGCGAGCAGCACGCGGTCGCCGACGCCACAGGCGTTGGTCTCGTCGTGTGCCTTGTACTTCTTGGTACGGCGGATGACCTTGCCGTACTTGGGGTGCTTGACGCGGTCCTCGACCTCGACGACAACCGTCTTGTCCATCTTGTCGCTGGTCACAAGGCCCTCGCGGGACTTGCGGTAACCGCGCGCCGCATCCCGGCTGGCAGCGGTCCCGGTGTTCTCACTCACTGGCTTCCGCTCCCTCTTCCTCTTCCGAAAGCTCCACGACGATGCCGAGCTCGCGCTCCCGCATCACCGTGTAGATCCGTGCGATCTCCTTGCGGACGGCGCGCAGCCGCCCGTGGTTCTCGAGCTGGCCGGTGGCGCCCTGGAAGCGGAGGTTGAACAGCTCCTCCTTGGCCTCGGCCAGCTTGCTGCCCAGCTCCTCCTCGGTGGAGCTCCGCAGCTCGTTGGCGGTCAAACTCGCGGCCATCAGGACTCACCGCCTTCTCGGGTGACGACACGGCACTTCATCGGGAGCTTGTGAATCGCCCGGCGAAGCGCTTCCTTGGCGACCGGCTCGGACACCCCGGACAGCTCGAACATGACCCGGCCGGGCTTGACGTTGGCCACCCACCACTCGGGTGAGCCCTTGCCGGAGCCCATCCGGGTCTCGGCCGGCTTCTTGGTCAGCGGCCGGTCCGGGAAGATGTTGATCCAGACCTTCCCGCCACGGCGGATGTGCCGCGTCATGGCGATACGGGCCGCCTCGATCTGCCGGTTGGTCACATATGAGTGCTCGAGAGCCTGGATGCCGAACTCACCGAAGGTCACCGCGGTGCCGCCCTTGGCCTTGCCGTGGCGGTCAGGCCGGTGCTGCTTCCGGTGCTTGACTCTGCGTGGAACGAGCATGTCCTAGCCCTCCGCTCCGCTCGCACCGGCCGGCGCGGTGGCCGGTGCCTCAGCCGGGGCCGACGGCGCGGCGCCGCGGTCCTGGCCGCGGTCACCACGGTCACGGCGCTCACCGCCGCGGTCCGGACGCCGGCGCTGGGCCGGGCCACCGGGCCGGTCGCGACGCGGGCCGCCGGCCCGCGCGGCCGCGGCCGCCGCCTCACGGGCGGCCCGGGTGGCAGGCGCCTCGCCCTTGTAGATCCAGACCTTCACGCCGATCCGGCCGAAGGTCGTGCGGGCCTCGTAGAAGCCGTAGTCGATGTCCGCGCGCAGCGTGTGCAGCGGCACCCGCCCCTCGCGGTAGAACTCCGAGCGCGACATCTCGGCGCCGCCCAGGCGGCCACCGCACTGGATGCGGATGCCCTTGGCGCCGCCCTTCATCGCGCTCTGCATGGCCTTGCGCATGGCCCGCCGGAACGAAACCCGGCTGGACAGCTGCTCGGCCACACCCTGCGCCACCAGCTGGGCGTCGATCTCGGGGTTCTTGACCTCGAGGATGTTCAGCTGGATCTGCTTGCCGGTGAGCTTCTCGAGGTCGGTCCGGATGCGGTCCGCCTCGGCACCACGACGCCCGATGACGATGCCCGGGCGCGCCGTGTGGATGTCCACGCGCACGCGGTCACGGGTCCGCTCGATCACGACCTTGGAGATACCGGCCCGCTCCATGCCACGCTGCAGCATGCGGCGGATCGCGATGTCTTCCTTGACGTAGTCCTTGTACAGCTTGCTGGCGTACCAGACGCTGTTGAAGTCGGTGGTGATGCCAAGCCGGAACCCATGCGGGTTCACTTTCTGTCCCACTAGCGGGTCCCTCCTTCGGCGTGGTCGGAAACGATCACGGTGATATGGCTGGTGCGCTTGTTGACCCGGTAGGCACGCCCCTGGGCCCGCGGCCGGAACCGCTTGAGCATCGGCCCCTCGTCGACCCAGGCCCGGCTCACCACCAGCGCACCACGATCGGACCGCCGGTCGCCGCCACCGGCGTTGGCGATCGCGCTCGCGAGCACCTTGCCGACCGGGCCACTGGCGGACTGCGGCGCGAAGGCGAGCACCGCCTGTGCCTCTTCGGCGGGCAGCCCGCGGATAAGGTCCACCACGCGGCGGGCCTTGCGCGGCGTGACGCGCACGTAGCGCGCCTTTGCCCTCGCTTCCATCAGTTTCTCCGTCTCTCTGCCGTCAACTGGATCTAGCGCCGACTGCGCCGATCGTCCTTCACGTGGCTGCGGAACGTCCGCGTGGGCGCGAACTCCCCGAGCTTGTGGCCGACCATCGACTCGGTGATGAACACCGGGATGTGCTTACGGCCATCGTGGACGGCGATCGTGTGCCCCAGCATCGCCGGGATGATCATCGAGCGCCGGGACCACGTCCGGATGACGTTCTTGCTGCCCTTCTCGTTCTGCGCGTCCACCTTCTTGAGCAGGTGGTCGTCGACGAAAGGGCCCTTCTTAAGGCTACGAGGCATCTGGTACTGCTCCTACCGCTTCTTCCGGCCCCGGCGCCGGGTGATCAACCGGTCGCTGGGCTTGTGGGCCCGCCGGGTCCGGCCTTCCGGCTGGCCCCACGGGCTGACTGGGTGGCGGCCACCGGAGCTCTTGCCCTCACCGCCGCCGAGCGGGTGGTCGACCGGGTTCATGGCCACACCACGGACGGAGGGGCGCTTGCCCTTCCACCGGTTGCGGCCCGCCTTGCCGAGCTTGATGTTGCCCTGCTCGGCGTTGCCGACCTCGCCGACCGTGGCCCGGCAGCTCACGTCCACCCGCCGGATCTCACCCGAAGGCATCCGGAGCTGGGCGTAGCTGCCCTCCTTGGCCAGCAGCTGCACGCCGGAACCGGCCGAGCGGGCGATCTTGGCGCCGCCACCGGGCCGCAGCTCGATCGCGTGCACCACGGTGCCGGTCGGGATGTTGCGCAGCGGCAGGCAGTTGCCCGGCTTGATGTCGGCGCCCGCGCCGTTCTCGACCCGGTCGCCCTGGGACAGGCCCTGGGGGGCGATGATGTAACGCTTCTCGCCGTCCGCGTAGTGCAGCAGCGCGATGCGGGCGGTCCGGTTGGGGTCGTACTCGATGTGCGCGACCTTGGCCGGCACGCCGTCCTTGTCGTGGCGGCGGAAGTCGATCAGCCGGTAGGCCCGCTTGTGGCCGCCGCCCTGGTGGCGGGTGGTGACGCGACCGTGCACGTTCCGGCCACCCTTGGAGTGCAGCGGCCGGACCAGCGACTTCTCCGGCTCATCCCTGGTGATCTCGGAAAAGTCGGAGCCGCTGGCACCACGCCGGCCCGGGGTGGTCGGCTTGTACTTACGGATAGCCATGAGTGCTCAAATCTCCTGTTACCTGGCCTGCCGTTACCGGACCGGGCCGCCGAAGATGTCGATCCGGTCGCCCTCGGCGAGGGTGACGATCGCCCGCTTGGTGTCCGGCCGCTTGCCCCAGCCGACCCGGGTCCGGCGCCGCTTGCCTTTGCGGTTGACCGTGTTGACCCCGGTCACCTTGACGCCGAAGACTTCCTCGACGGCCAGGCGAACCTCGGTCTTGCTGGCGCCCGGCGCGACGATGAAGGTGTACTTGCCCTCGTCGAGCAGGCCGTAGCTCTTCTCCGAGATCACCGGCCGCAGGAGGACGTCCCGCGGGTTGTCGGTGCCCTTCACTGGGCTGCCTCCTTTTCACCGCTACGCGAGCCACGGCTCACGAACGCCTCCAGCGCCGGGGCGGTGAAGACCACGTGGTCGGCGGCCAGCACGTCGTACGTGTTCAGCTGGTCCTGGGTGATGACCCGGACGCCGGCGACGTTGCGCAGGCTCTTGCGGGCCAGCTCGTCGTCGCGCTTCAGCACCACCAGCAGGGGGGCGCCCCGGCCGACGCCGGTCGCGGCGGCCAGCACGGCCAGCGCGTCCTTGGTCCGGGGGGCGTCGCCGTCCACGAACCCGCTCACCACTTGCACCCGGCCGTGCCGGGCGCGGTCGGAGAGGGCGCCGCGCAGCGCGGCCGCCTTCATCTTCTTGGGCGTCCGCTGAACGTAGGACCGCGGCTGCGGGCCGTGCACGATGCCACCGCCGGCGTACTGCGGGGCGCGCAGCGAACCCTGGCGGGCCCGGCCGGTGCCCTTCTGGCGGTACGGCTTCTTGCCGCCACCGCGCACCTCGCCGCGTGTCTTGGTGGCGTGCGTGCCCTGCCGGGCGGCCGCCTGCTGGGCCACCACGACCTGGTGGATCAGCGGGACGTTGACCTTCGCGTCGAAGATCTCGTCGGGGAGCTCCGCAGTCTCGGTGGACTTACCGGACGGGCTCACCACGTTGACGGTGGTCATCAGGCCTCCTTCGCAGCCGGCGCCTTGGCGGCGCTGCGGACCATGACCAGGCCACCGGTCGCACCCGGGACCGCTCCCTTGAGCAGGAGCAGGCCGCGGTCGGTGTCGACCGAGTGCACGGTCAGGCTCTGCACGGTGGTACGGGCGGCGCCCATCCGGCCCGCCATGCGCAGGCCCTTGAACACCCGGCCGGGCGTGGCGCAGCCGCCGATCGAGCCCGGCGACCGGTGCTTGCGCTGGGTGCCGTGCGAGGAGGACAGGCCCTTGAAGCCGTGCCGCTTCATGACACCGGCGGTGCCCTTGCCCTTGCTGGTGCCGGTGGCGTCCACGAGCTGCCCGGCCCCGAAGACCTCGGCCGTCAGCTCCTGGCCGACCTGGTACTCCGACGCGTCGTCGGTGCGCACCTCGGCCAGGTAGCGACGGGGGGTGACGCCCGCCCCGGCGAACAGGCCCGCGACCGGCTTGGTCACCTTGCGCGGGTTGATCTCGCCGAAGCCGAGCTGCACGGCCGAGTAGCCGTCACGGTCCGGCGTGCGCACGGCGGTAACGACGCACGGGCCGGCCTTGACGACCGTGACCGGCGTGACCTGCCCGGTGTCGTCGAATACCTGGGTCATCCCGAGCTTGGTGCCCAGGATCCCTTTCATCTGCTTGGCCATTTAGGTGCGTCCCTCAGAGCTTGATCTCGATGTCGACGCCGGCCGGAAGGTCGAGCCGCATGAGCGAGTCAACCGTCTTCGGCGTCGGATCGATGATGTCGATCAGCCGCTTGTGCGTCCGCATCTCGAAGTGCTCCCGCGAGTCCTTGTACTTGTGCGGTGAGCGGATGACGCAGTACACGTTCTTCTCGGTAGGCAGCGGCACCGGGCCCGCGACGCGCGCGCCCGTACGGGTCACCGTGTCGACGATCTTGCGCGCCGAGTTGTCGATGACCTCGTGGTCATATGCCTTGAGCCGGATGCGGATCTTCTGTCCCGCCATTGGCTTGTTTGTCCTTCGCTTCCGTGGTGTGCCGCTGTCCCCTGGCGTGGTTATGGCGGCCGGGCCGGTGAGCCCGGCCGCCATAAAACAGCCGTTACTTGATGATCTTCGTGACCCGGCCGGCGCCGACGGTACGGCCGCCTTCCCGGATCGCGAATCGCAGGCCTTCCTCCATGGCGATGGGCTGGATGAGCTCCACGCGCATGTCGGTCCGGTCGCCCGGCATGACCATCTCGGTGCCCTCAGGGAGGTACACGACACCGGTCACGTCGGTGGTCCGGAAGTAGAACTGCGGACGGTAGTTGTTGAAGAACGGCGTGTGCCGTCCGCCCTCGTCCTTGGACAGGATGTAGACCTGGCCCTCGAACTCGGTGTGCGGGGTGTTGGTGCCCGGCTTGATGACGACCTGGCCGCGCTCCACGTCCTCGCGCTTGATGCCACGAAGGAGCAGGCCCACGTTGTCGCCGGCCTGGCCGTCGTCGAGGATCTTGCGGAACATCTCCACACCGGTGACGGTGGTGGTCTGCGCCTTCTCCTTGATGCCGATCAGGTCGACGGTCTCACCGGTCTTGATGACACCGCGCTCGATCCGGCCGGTCACCACGGTGCCGCGACCGGTGATGGAGAAGACGTCCTCCACCGGCATCAGGAACGGCTTGTCGATCTCACGGGTCGGCTGCGGGATGCTGTCGTCGCAGGCCTGCAGCAGCTCGGCGACCTTGTCGCCCCACTCGGGGTCACCCTCGAGCGCCTTGAGCGCCGACACGCGGACCACCGGCACGTCGTCGCCGGGGAACTCGTACTCGGTGAGCAGGTCGCGGACCTCGAGCTCGACGAGCTCGAGGATCTCCTCGTCGTCGACCATGTCCGCCTTGTTGAGCGCCACGACGATGTACGGCACGCCGACCTGACGGGCGAGCAGCACGTGCTCACGGGTCTGCGGCATCGGGCCGTCGGTGGCCGCCACGACGAGGATCGCCCCGTCCATCTGAGCGGCACCGGTGATCATGTTCTTGATGTAGTCCGCGTGACCGGGGCAGTCCACATGCGCGTAGTGACGCGCCTCGGTCTGGTACTCGACGTGCGAGATCGAGATGGTGATCCCGCGCTCCTTCTCTTCCTTCGCGTTGTCGATCTGGTCGAACGGCGTGAAGGGGTTGAGCTCGGGGTACTTGTCGTGCAGCACCCGGGTGATCGCCGCGGTCAGTGTGGTCTTGCCGTGGTCGATGTGCCCAATGGTGCCGATGTTTACGTGCGGCTTGGTCCGCTCGAACTTGGCCTTCGCCACTGGTATCTCCTCGTTGCGATCCGCCCCACCAGGTGGGGCCCAGGCGCCCCCGGTCCGGGGGCGCCGTGAGTTCCTTACGTTTTCTTTTTTCTGGCCTTACTCGCCGCGAGCCTTGGCGATGATCTCCTTGGCGATGCTGGGCGGCACCTCTGCATACGAGTCGAACTGCATGCTGTAGTCCGCCCGGCCCTGGGTCCGGCTGCGCAGGTCCCCGACGTAGCCGAACATCTCCGACAACGGCACGTGCGCCTTGATGACCTTGGCCCCGGAGCGTTCCTCCATGGCCTGAATCTGGCCGCGCCGTGCGTTGAGGTCGCCGATGACGTCACCCATGTAGTCATCGGGGGTCCTGACCTCGACCGCCATGATCGGCTCGAGCAGCACAGGGTTGGCCTGAGCCGCCGCCTTCTTGAAGGCCATCGAGCCCGCGATCTTGAAGGCCAGTTCCGAGGAGTCCACCTCGTGGTAGGCGCCGTCGGTGAGCGTGACCTTCAGGTCGACCATCGGGTAACCGGCGAGCACACCGAACTCGGCGGCCTCCTGGCACCCGGCGTCGACGGACGGGATGTACTCGCGCGGGATGCGACCGCCGGTGACCTTGTTCTCGAACTCGTAGCCACCACCGTCGCCGCCCGTCGGCTCCAGGTTGATCTGGACCTTGGCGAACTGGCCCGACCCACCGGTCTGCTTCTTGTGCGTGTAGCCGACCTTCTCGACCAGCTTGCGCACGGTCTCCCGGTAGGCGACCTGCGGACGGCCGATGTTGGCCTCGACCCTGAACTCGCGGCGCATGCGGTCGACCAGCACCTCGAGGTGCAGCTCGCCCATGCCGGAGATGATGGTCTGCCCGGTCTCCTCGTCGGTCCTGACCTGGAAGGTCGGGTCCTCCTCGGCGAGCCGCTGGATCGCGGTGCCCAGCTTCTCCTGGTCGCCCTTGGTCTTCGGCTCGATGGCCACGTTGATCACGGGCGCCGGGAACGTCATGGACTCCAGCACCACCGGCTTGGCCGGGTCGGCCAGGGTGTCCCCGGTGCTCGTGTCCTTGAGCCCCATCACGGCGACGATCTGCCCAGCGGTCGCGAACGGGCGCTCTTCGCGCTTGTTCGCGTGCATCTGGTAGATCTTGCCGATCCGCTCCTTGCGGCCCTTGATCGCGTTCAGCACGCTGCTGCCCGCCTCGAGCGTCCCGGAGTAGATCCGGATGTAGGTGAGCTTGCCGAGGTGCTGGTCGGCCATGATCTTGAAGGCCAGAGCCGAGAACGGCTCTTCGGTGTCGGGGTGCCGCTCGACCGAGGTCTCCTCGTCACCCACGGCGTGGCCCTGGATGGCGGGGATGTCGATCGGGCTGGGCAGGTAGTCCACGATCGCGTCGAGCATCGGCTGGATGCCCTTGTTCTTGAACGCGGTCCCGCACAGCACCGGGGTGACGCCGCCGGCGATGGTGATCCGCCGGATGGCCGCCACCAGCTGCTCCTCGGTGGGGTCGGTGCCCTCGAGGTACAGCTCCATGGCCTGCTCATCGTTCTCGGCCACGGCCTCGATCAGCCGGTCCCGCCACTCACGGGCGGCGTCGGCGTGGTCGTCCGGGATCGCGACGACGTCGTACTTGTCGCCCTTGCCCTCGGTCTGCCACAGGAGCGCCCGCATCCGGATCAGGTCGATGACGCCGCGGAAGTCGGACTCGACGCCCCACGGCAGCTGAACCACGATGGGCTGCGCGCCCAGGCGGTCCACGATCATCTCGACGCAGCGGTGGAACTCCGCGCCGACCCGGTCCATCTTGTTCACGAAGCAGATCCGGGGGACGTTGTAGCGGTCAGCCTGACGCCACACCGTCTCGGACTGGGGCTCGACGCCGGCCACTGCGTCGAACACGGCCACCGCGCCGTCCAGCACGCGGAGGGAACGCTCGACCTCGACGGTGAAGTCAACGTGCCCGGGAGTGTCGATGATGTTGATGGTGTGGTCGCGCCACGACGTGGTCGTGGCCGCGGAGGTGATGGTGATCCCCCGCTCCTGCTCCTGCTCCATCCAGTCCATGGTGGCGGCGCCCTCGTGGACCTCACCGATCTTGTAGTTGATACCGGTGTAAAAGAGAATCCGCTCGGTCGTCGTCGTCTTGCCCGCGTCGATATGCGCCATGATCCCGATGTTGCGGACCTTGGCGAGATCTACGCCCGTCTTGGTGGCCACGTGTAGCCTGCCCCTCGTTCCCTAAGCTTGAAAATTCACCAGCGGTAGTGAGCGAACGCCTTGTTCGACTCGGCCATCTTGTGGGTGTCTTCGCGACGCTTCACGCTCGCACCCAGGCCGTTACTGGCGTCGAGCAGTTCGTTCATCAGCCGCTCGGTCATGGTCTTCTCGCGGCGCGCCCGTGCGTACTGCACGATCCAGCGGAGCGCGAGCGTGGTGCTGCGTGACGCGCGCACCTCGACCGGGACCTGGTAGGTCGCACCGCCGACGCGGCGGCTGCGCACCTCCAGCGTCGGCTTGACGTTGTCGAGCGCACGCTTCAGCGTGACCACCGGGTCGTTGCCCGACTTGTCCCGGCAGCCCTCCAGCGCGCCGTAGACGACACGCTCGGCCAGGGACCGCTTGCCGTCCCGCAGCACCTTGTTGGCGAGCGCGGTGACAAGCGGCGAACCGTAGACCGGATCGGTGACGAGCTGCCGCTTCGTCGCTGGGCCTTTGCGCGGCATGTCAGCTCTTCTCCTTCTTCGCGCCGTAACGACTGCGAGCCTGCTTGCGGTTGCGGACACCCTGGGTGTCGAGCGAACCGCGGATGATCTTGTACCGGACACCGGGCAGGTCGCGGACACGACCGCCACGGACGAGCACGATCGAGTGCTCCTGCAGGTTGTGCCCGACGCCGGGGATGTAGGCGGTGACCTCGATCTGGCTGGTCAGCCGGACACGCGCCACCTTGCGGAGCGCCGAGTTCGGCTTCTTCGGCGTGGTCGTGTAGACACGCGTGCACACGCCGCGGCGCTGGGGGCTTCCCTTGAGGGCCGGCGTCTTGGTCTTGGCCGTCTTCTCCTGGCGGCCCTTCCGGACAAGCTGCTGGATCGTGGGCACCGAGTCTCCGTCTTCCTGCGTTTCCTGTAACACCGTGTCTTCGCGACGCGCCTGAGCGCGTGTTCCTGCTAATCCGCGCGGTTAGACGCGGCTGGCCTGCGGTTTTCCCTCCCCTATTGACCCCCGAGGTCGGGCGTGTCGCCGACCCCAGGTCAGACCAGGCTCTACCGAGCCTCGGACTGGTCGGGGAGAAACTCCAGTGGTCAGGGCTATCCGGCTCCCACCCGATACGACCCGAAGGGCCGCGGGCTCAAAACCGTCCTACCTACTGACACACATACGCGCCCGCCTGACGACGAGCACGAAGACACAGGTTACCGAGTGCCGGCCCCAATGGTCAAAACGGAGCCCAGCGCACAGTCCCTTGTGCCCTGCACAGTTTACACAACAAGCAGGGTGCTGGATTCATTTCCAGTATCTGTCCGGGGGGATGACCCCCTGGACCCCCCACTTTCCCGCTGCGGTACCTCGCCGTATTACCGGCCGCTCACCGAGCCTCCGGCCCGGTTCGCTGGGCCGGTCAGATCGACTCGCCATTGCCCGCGCCCGGTGTTTTGTAAACCGCGAAGGGCCCCCGGGTGTTCCCCCGGGAGCCCTCCACGTAGAGCGTTTTCAGGTTTTTACCGGTTGTAGGAGCCGAAGTCGTACTCCTCCAGCGGGACGGCCTCGCCGGAGCCCTGCCCGAAGGCGTAGGACTCGGGCTCGGCGTAACCGCCCGCCGGGTAGGCCGACGAACGGGCGTCCTCGGTCGGCTCGACCTTGACGTTCCGGTACACCTGCATGCCGGTACCGGCCGGGATGAGCTTGCCGATGATCACGTTCTCCTTCAGGCCCAGCAGCGAGTCCGACTTGGCGTGGATCGCCGCGTCGGTCAGCACCCGGGTCGTCTCCTGGAAGGAGGCCGCCGACAGCCACGACTCGGTGGCCAGCGACGCCTTGGTGATACCCATCAGCACCGGACGACCCGCCGCGGGCGTGCCGCTCTCGCCGACCACGGCCCGGTTCAGCTCCTCGAAGCGCGGACGCTCGACGAGCTCGCCGGGCAGCAGCTCGGTGTCACCGGACTCGAGCACGTTCACCCGCTTGAGCATCTGGCGGATGATGATCTCGATGTGCTTGTCGTGGATCGACACACCCTGCGACCGGTAGACCTCCTGGACCTCGTGGACCAGGTGCAGCTGCACCGCCCGCGAGCCGAGGATGCGCAGCACCTCGTGCGGGTTGACCGCGCCGAAGATCAGCTGCTGGCCGACCGAGACCCGCTCGCCTTCGGAGACGAGCAGCCGGGACCGCATGCTGACCTGGTAGGAGATCTCCTCCGAGCCGTCGTCCGGCACGATGATGATCTTCCGGGTCTTCTCGGTCTCCTCGATCTTGACCCGGCCCTCCACTTCGCTGATCGGGGCCAGACCCTTGGGGATCCGCGCCTCGAACAGCTCCTGGATTCGCGGCAGACCGTGCGTGATGTCCTGACCGGCCACACCACCGGTGTGGAAGGTCCGCATGGTCAGCTGGGTACCGGGCTCACCGATGGACTGGGCGGCGACGATGCCGACGGCCTCGCCGACGTCCACCCGCTTGCCAGTGGCCAGCGAGCGGCCGTAGCACTTGGCGCAGACACCGATCTTGGCCTCGCACACCAGCGCGCTGCACGTGCGCACGCCGTCCACCCCGGCCGCGACCAGCTGATCGAGCATGGCCTCGGTGGTGTCGTCGTTGACGCGGGCGATGGTCACGCCATCGACCACGACGTCCTCGGCGATGGTGCGCCCGGTGCCGGTGTTGTCGATCGTCGGCAGCTTGTGGAGGTTGCCGTCGGAGTCCCGCTCGGCGATCTTCATCACGATCGACCGGTCGGTGCCGCAGTCCTCCTCGCGGACGATGACGTCCTGGGCCACGTCCACCAGCCGCCGGGTGAGGTACCCGGAGTCGGCGGTCCGCAGCGCGGTGTCGGCCAGGCCCTTACGGGCGCCGTGGGTGGAGATGAAGTACTCCACCACCGACAGCCCCTCACGGAAGCTGGACTTGATCGGCCGCGGGATCGTCTCACCCTTGGGGTTGGAGACCAGGCCACGCATACCGGCGATCTGCCGGACCTGCATCATGTTGCCTCGGGCGCCGGAGTTGACCATCATCCAGACCGGGTTGGTCGGGGGGAAGGCCTCTTCCATGTCCTTGGCCACATCGGCGGTGGCGTGGGTCCAGATCTCGATGAGCTCCTGACGGCGCTCGTCGTCGGTGATCAGACCACGGTCGTACTCACGCTGCACCTTGTCGGCGCGGCGCTCGTAGTCCTCCAGGATGCGCTGCTTGTTCGGCGGGTTGACGACATCTTCGATACCGATCGTCACCCCGGACCTGGTCGCCCAGTAGAACCCGGCGTCCTTGAGCGCGTCCAGCGCCGCGGCCACCTCGACCTTCGGGTAGCTCTCGGCCAGCTCGTTGACGATCCCCGACAGCTGCTTCTTGCTCACCTCGTAGTTGATGTACGGGAAAGCGGCGGGCAGCGTCTCGTTGAAGATCGTCCGGCCGAGCGTGGTCTTCATCCGGAGCGTGTCACCGAACTGCCAGTCCTCGGGCACGACCTGCCCGCGGGACGGGGTGACGTTGTCCAGCCGGATCTCGATCGGCGCCTGCAGGTCGAGCTCGTCGTGGTCGTAGGCCATGATGGCCTCGGCCGTGTTCGAGAAGCTCCGGCCGGTGCCCGGGGCACCGTCGTTCTCCCTGGTCAGGTGGAACAGACCGATGATCATGTCCTGGGTGGGCATGGTCACCGGCTTGCCGTCGGCCGGCTTCAGGACGTTGTTGGTCGACAACATCAGGATGCGGGCCTCGGCCTGCGCCTCCGCCGACAGCGGCAGGTGCACGGCCATCTGGTCCCCGTCGAAGTCCGCGTTGAACGCGGTGCAGACGAGCGGGTGGATCTGGATGGCCTTGCCCTCGACCAGCTGCGGCTCGAACGCCTGGATGCCCAGACGGTGCAGGGTCGGCGCGCGGTTCAGCAGCACCGGGTGCTCGGTGATGACCTCTTCGAGCACGTCCCACACGACCGGCCGCGCGCGCTCCACCATCCGCTTGGCGGACTTGATGTTCTGCGCGTGGTTGAGGTCGACCAGCCGCTTCATGACGAAAGGCTTGAACAGCTCGAGCGCCATCTGCTTGGGCAGGCCGCACTGGTGCAGCTTGAGCTGCGGGCCGACCACGATGACCGAACGGCCGGAGTAGTCGACGCGCTTGCCCAGCAGGTTCTGGCGGAACCGGCCCTGCTTGCCCTTGAGCATGTCGGACAGGCTCTTCAGCGGACGGTTGCCGGGACCCGTGACCGGGCGGCCGCGGCGGCCGTTGTCGAAGAGGCTGTCGACAGCCTCCTGGAGCATCCGCTTCTCGTTGTTCACGATGATCTCGGGCGCACCGAGGTCAAGCAGCCGCTTGAGGCGGTTGTTCCGGTTGATGACCCGGCGGTACAGGTCGTTCAGGTCCGAGGTGGCGAACCGGCCACCGTCGAGCTGAACCATCGGCCGCAGGTCCGGCGGGATCACCGGGATGCAGTCGAGGACCATGCCCATCGGGCTGTTCCGGGTGTTCAGGAAGGCCGACACGACCTTGAGCCGCTTCAGCGCACGGGCCTTCTTCTGGCCCTTGCCGCTGCGGATGGTCTCGCGCAGCGACGCCGCCTCGGCGTCCAGGTCGAACGTGCCCAGCCGGTCCTGGATGGCCTGCGCGCCCATGCCGCCACGGAAGTACCGGCCGAACCGGTCGCGCATCTCCCGGTACAGCATCTCGTCGCCCTCGAGGTCCTGGACCTTGAGGCTCTTGAACCGGCTCCAGACCTCGTCGAGACGGTCGATTTCCTTGCCGGCCCGGTCACGCAGCTGCTTGCACTCGCGGTCGCAGCTCTCCCGCACCTTGCGGCGCTGGTCGCTCTTGGCGCCCGCGGCCTCCAGCTCGGCCAGGTCGGCCTCGAGCTTGGCCTGCCGGGCCTCGATGTCGGCGTCCCGGCGCTGCTCGATCTGCCCGCGCTCGACGGAGATCTTCGCCTCCAGCGAGGGCAGGTCACGCTGCCGGGCCTCGTCGTCCACGTGCGTGATCATGTACGCGGCGAAGTAGATGACCTTCTCAAGGTCCTTCGGCGCGAGGTCAAGCAGGTAGCCGAGCGGCTCGGCACACCCTTGAAGTACCAGATGTGCGTGACCGGGGCGGCCAGCTCGATGTGGCCCATCCGCTCACGCCGCACCTTGGCGCGGGTGACTTCCACGCCACAGCGCTCACAGATGATGCCCTTGAACCGGACCCGCTTGTACTTACCGCAGTAGCACTCCCAGTCCCGGGTCGGACCGAAGATCTTCTCGCAGAAGAGCCCGTCCTTTTCCGGCTTGAGGGTGCGGTAGTTGATGGTCTCCGGCTTCTTCACCTCGCCGTGTGACCACTGCCTGATGTCGTCCGCGGTGGCCAGGCCGATACGTAGGTCGTCGAAGAAGTTGACGTCCAGCACTTGCACTTCCCCTGGTTAGATCCTGAATAGATCCGAATAATGAGTGCCGCCGGGCGGGCCCCCCGCTCCGGAGGGCCGCCCAGCTTTACTCAGACCTCTTCAACGCTGCTTGGCTCACGCCGTGACAGGTCGATGCCGAGCTCTTCCGCGGCACGGAAAACGTCCTCGTCCGTGTCCCGCATTTCGATCGCCGCGCCGTCGCTCGACAGCACCTCGACGTTGAGGCAGAGCGATTGCATTTCCTTGATGAGCACCTTGAACGACTCGGGAATGCCCGGCTCCGGGACGTTCTCGCCCTTGACGATGGCCTCGTACACCTTCACGCGGCCGAGCACGTCGTCGGACTTGATCGTGAGCAGCTCCTGCAGGGCGTAGGCGGCGCCGTACGCCTCCAGGGCCCAGACCTCCATCTCACCGAACCGCTGACCACCGAACTGCGCCTTACCACCCAGCGGCTGCTGGGTGATCATCGAGTACGGGCCGGTGGACCGGGCGTGGATCTTGTCGTCCACCAGGTGCAGCAGCTTGAGGATGTAGGTGTAGCCGACCGCGATCGGGTCCTTGAAGGGCTCGCCGGTGCGACCGTCGAACAGCTTGGTCTTGCCGCTCTCGCCCACCAGCTGGATGCCGTCCCGGTTCGGCAGCGTGCTGGCGAGCAGACCGCTGATCTCCTCCTCGCGGGCGCCGTCGAACACCGGCGTGGCCACGGGGGTACCGGGCTCGGCCGAGCCGATCCCGGCGCCGCGGAGGCGATCCTTCCACTCCTCGTCGCCCTCGACCTGCCATCCGGTCTTGGCGACCCACCCGAGGTGGCTCTCCAGGACCTGGCCGATGTTCATACGGCCGGGCACGCCGAGCGGGTTGAGCACGATGTCGACCGGCGTGCCGTCCTCCAGGAACGGCATGTCCTCGACCGGGTTGATCTTGGCGATCACGCCCTTGTTGCCGTGGCGGCCGGCCAGCTTGTCGCCGTCGGTGATCTTCCGCTTCTGGGCCACGTAGACCCGCACCAGCTCGTTCACGCCCGGGGGCAGCTCGTCGCCGTCCTCACGGGTGAACACCCGGACGCCGATGACCTTGCCCTCTTCACCGTGCGGGACCTTGAGGCTGGTGTCACGGACCTCGCGGGCCTTCTCACCGAAGATCGCCCGGAGCAGACGCTCCTCCGGGGTCAGCTCGGTCTCGCCCTTGGGGGTCACCTTGCCGACCAGGATGTCGCCGTTGACGACCTCCGCGCCGATCCGGATGATGCCCCGGTCGTCCAGGTCCGCCAGGACCTCCTCCGACACGTTGGGGATGTCACGGGTGATCTCCTCGGGACCCAGCTTGGTGTCCCGGGCGTCGACCTCGTGCTCCTCGATGTGGATGGAGGAGAGCACGTCGTCCTGTACCAGTCGCTGGGACAGGATGATCGCGTCCTCGTAGTTGTGGCCCTCCCACGGCATGTACGCCACGAGCAGGTTCTTGCCCAGCGCCATCTCACCGTTGTCGGTACACGGGCCGTCGGCCAGGACCTGGCCCTCCTCGACCCGGGCGCCCTCGGCCACGATGGGCTTCTGGTTGAAGCAGGTGCCCTGGTTGGACCGGCGGAACTTGGAGACCAGGTAGGTCTTGCGGTTGCCGTCGTCCTGGTGGACGGTGACGAAGTCCGCGCAGACCTCCTCGACCACGCCCGCCTGCTCGGCGACGATGACGTCACCGGCGTCGGTCGCGGCCCGGTACTCCATGCCCGTGCCGACCAGCGGAGCCTCGCTCCGCAGGAGCGGCACCGACTGGCGCTGCATGTTCGAGCCCATCAGCGCGCGGTTGGCGTCGTCGTGCTCGAGGAACGGGATCATCGCGGTGGCCACCGACACCATCTGGCGGGCGGACACGTCGATGTAGTCGACGTCGTCCGGGCGGATCAGGTCGACCTCGCCGCCCTTCCGGCGGACCAGCACGCGGTCCTCGGCGAACGAGCCGTCCGCTCCGATCGGGGTGTTCGCCTGGGCGATGACGTGACGGTCTTCCTCGTCAGCGGTCAGGTAGTCGATCTGCTCGGTCACCTTGCCGTTGGTGACCTTGCGGTACGGGGTCTCGACGAACCCGAACGCGTTGACCCGCGCGTAGGAGGACAGCGACCCGATCAGGCCGATGTTCGGACCTTCGGGCGTCTCGATCGGGCACATCCGGCCGTAGTGGCTGGGGTGCACGTCGCGGACCTCGAAGCCCGCCCGCTCGCGGCTCAGGCCACCCGGGCCGAGCGCGCTCAGGCGCCGCTTGTGGGTCAGCCCGGCCAGCGGGTTGGTCTGGTCCATGAACTGGGAGAGCTGGCTGGTGCCGAAGAACTCCTTGATGGAGGCGACGACCGGCCGGATGTTGATCAGGGTCTGCGGCGTGATCGCCTCGACGTCCTGAGTCGTCATCCGCTCCCGGACCACGCGCTCCATCCGGGCCAGGCCCAGGCGGACCTGGTTCTGGATGAGCTCGCCGACCGTGCGCAGCCGCCGGTTGCCGAAGTGGTCGATGTCGTCGGTCTCGAGCACGATCGTCTTGTCGCCGACCGGCTGCTCCTCCTCGCCAGCGTGCAGCCGGACGAGGTACTCGATCGTCGAGACGATGTCGTCCTCGGTCAGCGTGCCCTGCCGCAGCTCGACGTCCAGGCCGAGCTTCCGGTTCAGCTTGTACCGGCCGACCTTGGCCAGGTCGTAGCGCTTGGCGTTGAAGTAGAGGTTCTCCAGCAGCGCCTGCGCGGACTCGCGGGTCGGCGGCTCACCCGGGCGCAGCTTGCGGTAGATGTCGAGCAGCGCCTCGTCCTGGCCGTTCGTGTGGTCCTTCTCCAGGGTGGCGCGCATCGACTCGTAATCGCCGAACCGCTCCAGGATGCGGGCGTCGTCCCAGCCCAGCGCCTTCAGCAGCACGGTGACGCTCTGCTTGCGCTTGCGGTCGATGCGGACACCGACGGCATCCCGCTTGTCGATCTCGAACTCGAGCCAGGCGCCCCGGCTGGGGATGACCTTGCAGGAGTAGATGTCCTTGTCGCTCGTCTTGTCGACCTGGCGGTCGAAGTAGACGCCCGGCGAGCGGACCAGCTGGCTCACGACGACGCGCTCGGTGCCGTTGATGATGAAGGTGCCCTTGGCGGACATCAGGGGGAAGTCCCCCATGAAGACCGTCTGGCTCTTGATCTCACCGGTGGTGTTGTTGATGAACTCCGCCGTCACGAACATGGGGGCGGAGTAGGTCATGTCCTTGTCCTTGCACTCCTCGGCGGAGTACTTGGGCGGCTCGAACCGGTGATCGCGGAACGAGAGGGACATGGTTCCCGAGAAGTCTTCGATGGGGCTTATTTCCTCGAAGATCTCCTCGAGCCCGGACTGCTCAGGGACATCCTTGCGCCCTGCCGCCTTGGCGGCCTCCACCCGGTTCTTCCATTTTTCGTTGCCCAGCAGCCAGTCGAACGACTCGGTCTGGAGGGCCAGCAGGTCAGGAACCGTCAGCGGTTCCGAGATGCGTGCAAAGGAGACACGGCGAGAATCATGAGCGGAGGCGCTGCGCGATGCTGCCAACAGGGATCCTTCCGAACTTGTGGCGGACCTATCACCGCACGCACGCCAGACGTCCAGCGGCGGAGCCGCAGGAGGCTGAGGATGCCGAGGACGTCAGAGTGCAGCGCAAATGAGCAGTGTAGCCAAAAGACACACCGCTCGTCAACTGTACGCCACTATCAGGATCACGACTGCTCCGCAGCATCGCTCTTTCGCGCCGAAACGTCAAGCCTGAGCCTCGCAGATCGGGCGACTTCATGCCGTGACAGATGCCACACGCACATGTACGTGTGAGCGACTCCTGGCCAGGGTATACCCCCTGATTGCGCAGGTGAGGGCAATATTCGCCGATCTGGGTCAGGCCCGCCCGGTGACGACGAGGCGAGCGCGCAACAGCCGGAAATCTTGATACGTGGTTTCCAGCCACTTAGCACAACCGGGGTGGGGCTGTAAACATTCCACGTCCCGGAAATTTCTTTGACAAGCGTCCAGAGCTGGGATTTTGCCTGGATAAAGGCTTGGCGTGGGGCGGACATGACGGAGCGGCGCGGGCCGCTCTGGCCCGCGCCGCTCCGGCGCCGTAAGGCGGGTCTTACCGGGGTCTTACCTGGTCTTGCCTGGGTCTTACTTGACCGTGACGGTGGCGCCGGCGCCCTCAAGGGCGGCCTTGGCCTTGTCCGCGGCCTCCTTGTTGACGTTCTCCAGCACGACCTTCGGCGCGCCGTCAACCAGGTCCTTGGCCTCCTTCAGCCCGAGGCTGGTGAGGGTGCGGACCTCCTTGATGACCTGGATCTTCTTGTCGCCAGCGGCCTCGAGGGTGACGTTGAACTCGTCCTTCTCCTCGGGAGCCTCAGCGGCGGCGCCGGCGCCACCAGCGGCCGGAACGCCGGCCACCGCGACCGGGGCGGCCGCCTTGACGTCGAACGTGTCCTCGAACTGCTTCACGAACTCGGACAGCTCGAGGAGGGTCATCTCCTTGAACGCATCGAGCAGGTCGTCGGTGCTGAGCTTCGCCATGATTACCTTCCTTTTCTCAACTCAAGTCGTTGTGGTCTGGGGTGGGAGCCGGTCAGCTCTCGTCGCTGCCTTCGGCCGGGGTTGCATCGCTGTCGGCCGCCGGGGCTTCCGCGTTGTCGGCGGCGTCTGCGGCCGGGGCCGCGGCGTCTGCGGCGTCTGCGGCGTCTGCGGCCGAGGCAGCGGCGTCTGCGGCCGGGGCCGCCTCGCCGCTCTCGGCGCGCTGGACCCGCAGGGCCTCGGCGAGCTGAGCGACCTGCGTCGGCAGCGCGTTGAAGACCGCCGCCGCGCGGGACATCGACGCGGTCATCGCGCCGGCCAGCTTGGCCAGCAGCACCTCACGCGGCTCCAGGTCCGCGATCCGGGTGAGCTCGTCCGGTGTGATCGCCTTGCCGTCGAGCACACCGCCCTTGATCACCAGGGCCGGGTTGTCCTTGGAGAAGTCGCGCAGGCCCTTGGCCGCCTCCACCACGTCGCCACCGACAAACGCGATGGCCGACGGGCCGGTCAGCAGCGAAGCGAGCTCGGCCTCGAGTCCCGCCTCACTGACCGCGATCTTGGTCAGGGTGTTCTTGACCACGCTGAACGTGGCGTTCTCGCCGAGCGCCTCCCGGAGCTCGGAGAGCTGGGTAACGGTGAGCCCGCGGTACTCGGTCAGCACGACGCTGCCCGAGTCACGGAGCCGGTCGGTGAGCTCCGCTACGGCAGTCACCTTGTCCGCTCTTGCCATGGCCCTCCTCTCTCTGATTGCGGTTCGCACGAAGAGCGCCAGAAAAGCAAAACGCCCCAGGCGCAGGCGCGCTGGGGCTTCGTCATCCGTCCCTCGACGGGACGGTCGGCTAGCTCAGTCACCTGCGCAGGATGCCCGTCCGGATCACTCCGGCCGGAACCTTCGGTCACCTGGGCCCGGGGGGCCCGTGACAACCTGCGGTCTTCGGCGTTCCAAAGGATACGTGCCCGGGCGCGTGGTCGCCAACTCAACGCCCAGACCGCCGGGCGGCCGGGTCGGTACTGGGGGGGTCGAAGGTAACTTCGGTCCCCCCAGAGGGCTACCGAAGTTACCTTCGACCCCCTTGTGAGCCGGGGGTTTTGGCCTCCGGCGAGGGTACTTCGGGCTCCGGGATGGAGGGAAGAACCCTTTGGCCTGGCCCCCTCCCTGGTCGCCGTCGACGGGATGGGACCAGGCCGGCCAGACGTGTGCACGTGGCGTGCCACCCTCAGCTCTCCAGCCACACGAGTTTCAAGATCCATCGCTCGGTTACGTTGACGGCGCTATTCACTGACAACGTAACCGAGCGATGGATCATGACCGGGGAGACGCGGCCCGGCGCCCCGCGGTGGCGCGGTGGCCCTCCAGCCCGCCGTAAGTGTGCACTTGGCGTGCCTCACCAAGCCCCCTGGTCACACCCGTCCCAGCCCCCGTTTCACTGGAGCAGAGGCAGGCAAACGCTCCGGCGAGACCGGCCCTGTGGCACCAGTGACGCGGGAGGGAGCAGCCGACCCCAGAGACACCGAGACTCACGTGTCACATGTGACTCAGGAGGTCACTGGGTCGCGGGGGTAGCGGGTCGGTCGCGGGGGTGGCGAGGGGCGGCGGCTCGACGCCGGGCGTGGCAGGCCCGGGCGGCTCGCGGGGAGGCGGAGGCACCGGGCGGGGGCGCGGCACTGGCGGCTGAGGGCGGGGGGCCGGGGCGCGGCGCGGGTGGCTCGCGGGTGGCTCGCGGGAGGCTCAGGGGGCCAGGACCGGGCTGGACGCGGGTGGCTGGCGGGAAGCCGGGGCGGGGAGGGCTCGGGGGCGGGGGCGCGGCCAGGGCGTAGAACGCCGACGGGGCCGGTCGTCCGCGGGGTGCGGGCGGCCGGCCCGGGGGGCGTGAACGGGTCAGACGGAGGCGGGCTCTTCGTCTTCGGTGAGGTTGCGGGTCTTGTTCGGGTCCACCGGGATGCCAGGGCCCATGGTGGTGGTGATCGTGGCCTTCTTGACGTAGCGGCCCTTGGCGGCGGCGGGCTTGAGGCGGGCGATCTCGTCCATGGCGGCCGCGTAGTTCTCCAGCAGCGCCTTGGCCGGGAACGAGGCCTTACCGATCACGAAGTGCAGGTTGCCCTGGCGGTCGGTGCGGAACTCGATCTTGCCGCCCTTGATGTCGCTGACGGCCTTGGCGACGTCGGGGGTGACGGTACCGGTCTTCGGGTTCGGCATCAGGCCGCGGGGGCCCAGCACCCGGCCCAGCCGGCCGACCTTGCCCATCAGGTCGGGGGTGGCGACGACGGCGTCGAAGTCGAGGAAACCACCCTGGATCCGCTCGACCAGGTCGTCGGAGCCGACGAAGTCGGCACCGGCCTGGCGGGCCTGCTCGGCCCGGTCACCCTGGGCGAAGACCAGCACGCGGGCGGTCTTGCCGGTGCCGTTGGGCAGGTTGACGGTGCCACGGACCATCTGGTCCGCCTTACGGGGGTCGACACCCAGCCGGAGGGCGACCTCGACGGTGGGGTCGAACTTGGTGACCTTGGACGACTGGGCCAGCGTGACGGCCTCGGCCGGGCTGTAGAGCTTGCCGCGGTCGATCTGCTCGGCGGCGCTGCGGTACGCCTTACTGCGCTTCATGCTTTCTCCTGCTTCTTACGCGGAGGTCGTGGTCCCAGGGCCGCGCCCGGCCCTCCCACGCCTGCTACGTGCTATGAGTGGTGGTGACGCTCAGCCTTCGACGGTGATGCCCATGGAGCGGGCGGTGCCGGCGATGATCCGCTCGGCCATCTCGACGCTGCGGGCGTTCAGGTCGGGCATCTTGGTCTGGGCGATCTCACGGACCTGGGCGGCGGAGATCGTGCCGACCTTGGTCCGGTTCGGCTCGCCGCTGCCCTTGGCCACGCCGGCCGCCTTCTTGATCAGCTCAGGCGCGGGCGGGGTCTTGGTGACGAACTCGAACGACCGGTCTTCGAAGATCGTGATCTCGACCGGGATGATGTTGCCGCGCTGGCTTTCGGTAGCAGCGTTGTACTGCTTGCAGAAGTCCATGATGTTGACACCATGGGGGCCGAGCGCGGTACCGACGGGCGGCGCCGGGGTGGCCTGGCCGGCGGGCAGCTGCACCTTGACCAGGGCGGCGACCCTTTTCCTCCTTGGAGGCATCTTTTTCCGTTCCTTTACTAGTTCTTGCGGCGTCCGCGGGTGCGGGCGTCAGCTCAGATCTTGGCGACCTGCTCGAACGAGAGCTCGACGGGCGTCTCCCGGCCGAAGATCGACACCAGCACCTTGAGCTTCTGGGTGTCGGCGTTGATCTCGTTCACGGTCGCCGGAAGCGTCGCGAAGGGACCGTCCATCACGGTAACCGACTCGCCGACCTCGTAGTCGACCTTCGGCGCGGCCTTGGCCTCGGCCTGCTTGACCTGCTCCTCCGGCTCCGGGGCGAGCAGGCCGGCGACCTCGTGGAGGCTGAGCGGCGACGGCCGGCTCGACAGTCCTACAAAGCCGGTGACGCCCGGAGTATTCCGAACCACGGCCCACGACTCGTCGGTCAGCTCCAGCCGGACCAGGATGTAACCGGGCAGGACCTTCTCCGAGACCTGCTGGCGCTTGCCCTGTTTGATCTCGGTCACGTTGTGGACCGGGACCTCGATCTGGAAGATGAAGTCCTCCATGTTGAGGGAGCCGATCCGGTTCTCCAGGTTGGTCTTCACCCGGTTCTCGTAGCCCGCGTAGGAGTGAATGACGTACCAGTCGCCGGGCATGGCCCGCAGCTGGCGCATGAACTCCTCGACCGGGTCAACGTCAAGCTGCTCCTCGGCCGCCTTGTCCTCGGTGTCCCCGTCCTCGAGGTCCCCGCCCTCGACGTCCTCCGCAGCGGCCTCGTCCTCGGTGGCCGCGCCGTCAGCGGACGCGTCCGCGACCGTGACGTCCTCGGCGAGCCCGCCAGCTTCGGCCAGGCTGACGTCCTCGGCGTCCTGCGCGCTGGCGTCGGTGCTCAGCTCGCTGGCCTGCTCGAGGTCTGGGTTCGGGTCGGGCTCGGACACAATTGCTCTCTCTCTATGCTTCCTCGCGGATCGCTCCGCCCTGGCCGGTCGCCCGCCGGTACGTCCCCGTCGGCGGCGCGCTCCGTCGCTGCGGCCCTGCCGTCAGCCGAAGAGCGCGATGACCAGCTTGGTAAAGCCGTAGTCCAGGCTGGTGACGATGGCGACCATCACCAGGATGAACGCCAGCGCGACCGTCGTGTAGGTGGTCAGCTCCCGCCGGGTCGGCCAGATCACCTTGCGCAGCTCGGCGACGCTCTGGCGGAAGAACAACGCAGGCGAGGTACGGCCACGTCCGGGGGGCTTGCCGCCGCCCCGTTTCTCCGCGGCCTCACCGCGCGTCTGAGTCGCCATGTCCTCACCTAGATAGCGCTGAACGGGTCAAGGGATCGTGCAGGGCAGGAGGGACTCGAACCCCCAACCGCCGGTTTTGGAGACCGGGACTCTACCAATTGAGCTACTGCCCTACGAGGGTGGCCGCCGAATGGCAGGCATGGCTCACCACCGACGGAACACCAACAGACACCGAAGTGTAGCCGGGATGGAGAGTCGAGTCGAACCAATGCGGGGAACGGGAGTGACGTGAGATCAGGCCTGGCTGGTTAACGGTGTGCGCCCATTCGGGGGCAGGTGCCAGACTGAATACATGCCCACTCCTACTTCTCGCATTTCAGCGCGGCTGTCCGCGATCGCCGAATCGGCCACGCTGGCGGTGGACGCCAAGGCCAAGGCGCTCAAGGCGGCCGGCCGGCCGGTGATCGGCTTCGGGGCTGGCGAGCCCGACTTCCCCACCCCGGCCTATATCGTCGAGGCCGCCCAGCAAGCCTGCGCGGTGCCGCGCTTCCACAAGTACACGCCCGCGGCCGGGCTGCCCGAGCTGCGGCAGGCGGTGGCGGACAAGACCGCCCGCGACTCCGGCCTGCAGGTCGCGGCCAACCAGGTGCTGATCACCAACGGCGGCAAGCAGGCCGTGTTCCAGACGTTCGCGGCGCTGCTCGACCCGGGTGACGAGGTGCTGGTGCCGGCGCCCTACTGGACCACCTACCCGGAGGCCATCCAGCTGTCCGGCGGGGTCACGGTCCCGGTGCTGACCGACGAGAGCACCGGCTACCTGGCCTCGGTCGAGGACCTGGAGGCGGCCAGGACCGAGAAGACCAAGGTGCTGCTGTTCGTGTCGCCGTCCAACCCGACCGGCGCGGTCTACCCGCCCGGGCAGGTGGCCGAGATCGGCCGCTGGGCGGCCGAGCACGGCCTGTGGGTGGTCACCGACGAGATCTACGAGCACCTGGTGTTCGGGGACGCGCAGTTCTCCTCGATGCCGGTGGTGGCGCCGGAGCTGGCCGACCAGTACGTGGTGCTGAACGGCGTGGCCAAGACCTACGCGATGACCGGCTGGCGGGTCGGCTGGATGATCGGCCCGGCCGACGTGATCAAGGCCGCGACCAATTTCGAGTCGCACGTGACGTCCAACGTCTGCAACGTGGCGCAGGCGGCCGCGCTGGCCGCGGTGTCCGGTGACCTGACCGCGGTGGCGGAGATGCGGGCCGCCTTCGACCGGCGCCGCCAGACCATGTCCCGGATGCTGAACGACATCCCCGGCGTGGTCTGCCCCGAGCCGCAGGGCGCGTTCTACTGCTACCCGTCGGTCAAGGGCCTGCTGGGCAAGGAGATCAACGGGCAGCGGCCGCAGACGTCGGCCGAGCTGGCCGCGCTGGTGCTGGACGAGGCCGAGGTCGCGGTGGTGCCGGGTGAGGCGTTCGGCACACCCGGTTACTTCCGGCTGTCCTGCGCGCTGGGTGACAGTGACCTGGAAGAAGGCGTGGCCCGCATCGGCAAGCTGCTGGGGCAGGCACACTAGGCGGATGACCCGTCCGCTCGGCCAGCTCCCCAAGGCGCACCTGCACCTGCACCTGACCGGGGCGATGCGGCATTCGACGCTGGTCGACCTGGCCCGCCAGCACGGCGTCAACCTGCCCTCGGCCCTGGTCGAGGAGTGGCCGCCCACGCTCAGCGGGGCGGACGAGCGTGGCTGGTTCCGTTTCCAGCGGCTGTACGACACCGCCCGGTCGGTGCTGCGCACCCCGGCCAACGTGCGGCGGCTGTTCCGGGAGATCGCCGAGGACGAGCGGGCCGAGGGCTCGGGCTGGCTGGAGATCCAGATCGACCCGTCCGGGTACGCGGCCCGCTTCGGCGGGCTCACCCCCACGGTCGAGCTGGTGCTGGACGCGGCCGCCCAGGCGTCGGCGGCGACCGGGGTGGGCGTGGCCGTGGTGATCGCGGCCAACCGGACCCGGCACCCGCTGGACGCCCGCACGCTGGCCCGGCTGGCCGTGCAGTACGCGGACCGCGGGGTGACCGGATTCGGCTTGTCCAACGACGAACGGCGGGGCCGGGCCAGCGATTTCGGGCCCGCGTTCCGCATCGCCGAGCGGGGCGGCCTGCTGGCGGTGCCGCACGGCGGCGAGCTGGTCGGGCCGCCCAGCGTGCAGGCCTGCCTGGACGACCTGCACGCGGACCGGATCGGCCACGGCGTGCTCGCCGCGCCCGACGACCTGCTGGTCAAGCGGCTGGCCAGCCAGGCGGTGACGCTGGAGGTCTGCCCGTCCTCCAACGTGGCCCTGGGCATCGCCGCGCGGACCCGCGACGTGCCGTTGCGGCAGCTGTTCGAGGCGGGGGTGCCGATCGCGCTGGGGGCCGACGACCCGCTCCTGTTCGGCTCGCGGCTGGTGGCCCAGTACAGCATCGCCCGCCGCCAGCACGGCTTCAGCGACGCGGACCTGGCCACCCTGGCCCGGATGTCGATCCAGGGCTCGGCCGCGCCCAGCGACGTCCGCTACCGGCTGCTGGCCGGCATCGACGCCTGGCTCGCCGAGGACACAGAACTCGCTCAGGACTGAGCGACGGCTCCCACCAGGACCGGCTCGATGTCCAGGCTGACCCCGAAGGCCGCCCGGACGCCGTCCTGGATCTCGCGGGCCAGCGCGAGCAGCCCGGTGGTGGTGGCGCCGCCCGGGTTGACCAGGGCCAGCGTGTGCTTGGTGGAGATGCGGGCGGGGGCCGGCCCGGGCCCGGTGTGCCCCTTGCTGAACCCGGCCCGCTCGATCAGCCAGGCGGCCGGGACCTTCACCTGCCCCGGCCCGGCCGGATAGTGCGGCACCGGGCCGTCGTGGCGGGCGGTCAGCGCCGCGAACTCCCGGTCGGTCAGCACCGGGTTGGTGAAGAACGAGCCCGCGCTGCGGCTGTCGGGGTCGCCGGCGTCCAGCACCATGCCCTTGCGGGCGCGGACCTTGAGCACCCCCGACCGGACCTCGCCGAGCGGTACCCGGTCGCCCGGAGCGGCCCCGAGCTCGGCGGCCAGGTCCGGGTAGCGGATCGGGGCGGAGCGGGGCCCGCGGGTCAGCCCGAACGTCACCGCCAGCACCAGGTGGCGTCCGTCGCGCTTGAAACGGCTGGTCCGGTAGCCGAAGCCGCAGTCGGCGGCCGGGATCTCGGCCACCGCGCCGCGGTCACGGTCCCAGGCCCGGACGGCCAGGATGGTGCCGGCGACTTCCTGGCCGTAGGCGCCCACGTTCTGGATCGGGGTGGCGCCGGCCAGGCCGGGGATGCCCGACAGGCACTCCAGGCCGGCCAGGTCCTCGGCCACGCACCGGGCCACCACGTCGTCCCAGTTCTCGCCCGCTGCCACGGTCAGCCTCACCGTGCCGCCGGGGCCGGGCCCGAAGCTGACGCCGCGGGTGGCGACCTTGACCACGGTGCCGCCGAAGCCCTGGTCGGAGATGACCACATTGCTGCCGCCGCCCAGCACCAGCAGCGGCTCGCCGCCGGCGTCGGCCGTCCGGACCGCGTCGACCAGAGCGGCTTCGGTGCCGGCTTCGGCGAAGCTCGCGGCCGGGCCACCCAGACCCAGCGTGGTCCAGGCGGCCAGCGGGACGTGCGGCGAGAGGTGCACCGGCCCGCTCAGGGCAGCACCACCACGGCCCGGGCCCGGGTCAGCACCTTGGTGTCGTTGGACCGGGCCACCAGCGCCAGCACGACCTTGTTGCCGTCGAGCTTCTCCTCGACGGTGCCGCCGATCTGGATGGTGGCGCCGTGGTCGTCGTCGGGGACGACCACCGGAGACGAGAAGCGCACCCCGAACTCGACGACCGCGCCGGGGTCGCCGGCCCACTCGCTGGCGAACCGGCCCGCCTCGGCCATCGTGTACATGCCGTGGGCGATGACGTCCGGCAGGCCGACCGACCTGGCGATCCGCTCGTTGGTGTGGATGGGGTTGAAGTCACCGGACGCACCGGCGTACTGGACCAGGGTCAGCCGGGTGACCTGGTAGCTCTTGGGCTCCAGTTCGGTGCCGGGCTCAACGTCCGCGTACTTGACCGTCGCTGTCACCGTTCCGCCTCTCGTCCCGTTTGCGGCCGTAACCCCCGTGAAGCTCCTGCTCAACCGCCCCGCTCGACCAGCGTGGACACGGCCGTGCAGACGTGCTCGCCGCCGGTCGTGCTGATGTCGGTGCGGGTGGTCAGCATGGTCATCGCGCGGCGCGGCGTGATGTCGGTGATCGTGGTCTGCGCGACCACCACGTCGCCCGCGTGCAGCGGCCGGGCATGGGAGAACCGCTGCTCGCCGTGCACGACCATCGAGTAGTCGAGGCCCAGCTCCTCGTCGGCCATCGCGTGCCCGCTGCTGGCCATGCTGATCACGATGGCGAACGTCGGCGGGGCGATGACGTCGGGGTAACCGGCCGCCTGAGCGGCCGCGCGGTCCCGGCACAGCGGACTGAGATCGCCGATGGCCTGCGCGAACTCGGCGATCTTGACCCGGCTGACCTCGTACGGCTCGGACGGCGGGAAGCTGCGCCCGGCGAAGTCCGGGTTGACCGGCATGCGCGGTTAGCGGGTCTCGCGGTGCGGCTGGTGACAGCGGCAGTTCGGGCAGTACTTCTTCAGCTCGAGCCGGTCGGGGTCGTTCCGCCGGTTCTTCTTGGTGATGTAGTTGCGGTGCTTGCACTCCTGGCAAGCCAGCGTGATCTTGGGCCGGACGTCGGTGGCAGCCACGCGAAGTGCCTTTCTTAGTTGCGATAGGACGAACCGGGATAGCTAACGCGGGCCACCCCTGCGGTATTTCGTAGTAGCGGAGGCCGGACTTGAACCGGCGACACAGCGATTATGAGCCGCTTGCTCTGCCTGACTGAGCTACTCCGCCGCGCAGCCTGTAATAAAGGCCGTGGGTTAGGTTACCCGATTCTGGGCGCGCAGGGTGACCGGCGCTACGTACTCGCGCTGGAAGGACCGCTGCCACCAGGCTCCGGTGGCCCGCAGTTCCCGCCAGCTGGTGTAACGGTACCGGTACAGCTGGGCCCGGACGTGGCGGGGCGGCGCATCCGGGAACGGATTCGCCCGCAGTAGCCGCAGCACCGGCTCCTCGCCCGCCAGCAGCGCCTGCAGGAACCGCGGCAGCCACGGCTCGGCGTAGCGGGGCGACAGCGCCGCGAACCACATCAGCCAGTCCAGCCGCAGGTGGTAGGGCGCGAACTGGCGCGGGCGGCGGTGCGGCTCGCCCGGTTTGCCGCGGAACTGGTACTCGCGCCACTCGCTCGCTCCGGTGGGGACCGGATCGGCGGTGCCCTCGATCACGATCTCGTACCGGCGCCGGGTGATGCCGCCGAACGCGCCGTAGGTGTTGACCAGGTGCAGCGGGTCGAAGCTGGAGTTCATCAGCTGGTCACGGGAGACCAGGTTGCGGGCCGGCTGCCAGCTCAGCACCACCACCAGCGCGGCCGCGGCCAGCACGAGGCCCTCGTACCAGCCCGGGGCGGGGGCGAACCGCGGGCCGGTCAGCCCGGGCAGCACCAGCCGGGCGGTCCGGTCGTCGAAGACCGAGACCGCCAGCACGATCGTCAGCCAGTTCAGCCAGGCGAAGTTGCCCGAGGCGACCAGCCACAGCTGGGTGACGATGACGATCGCGGCCGCCACGCTGGCCACCGGCTGGGGCGCGAACAGCGCGAACGGCACCACCAGCTGGGCGAAGTGGTTTCCCAGGGCCTCGGCCCGGTGCAGCCGGTCCGGCAGGTGGTGGAAGAACCAGCTGAGCGGCCCGGGCATCGGCTGGGTCTCGTGGTGGTAGCGCAGGCAGGTCAGGTCGCGCCAGCAGCGGTCGCCGCGCATCTTGATCAGCCCGGCCCCGAACTCCAGCCGGAAGATCAGCCAGCGCAGCAGCCACATGACCAGCACCGGCGGGGCGGTGCGGGAGTTGCCCGCGAAGATGGCCAGGAACCCCACCTCGGCCAGCAGCGACTCCCAGCCGAAGCCGTACCAGGTCTGGCCGACGTTGAGGATCGACACCTGCAGCGCCCAGGGCAGTGCCCACAGCAGCATCGCGGCCCACAGCGGGACCAGGTCGGCCAGCCCGGCCGCCAGGGCGGCCGCCAGCACCACCCCGCCCCAGCAGGTGGCGGCGAAGAACCGGTCCGAGTAGTGCAGCTGGAACAGGCTGGGCGACTGCCGGAACGAGATCCGGGCCGTGTAGCGCGGGATCGGCGTCAGCCCGTGCTGGCCGAGCAGCCCGCGGAACTGGCGGGCCGCGGCCAGGAACGCGACCAGGTAGATGACGGCCAGGCCGCGCTGGAAGGCCAGCCGGCCCAGCCAGTCGCCGGGGACGGTGAACCAGTGCATGCGGCTCGCCCCGCTCAGGCCAGCGGCGGCGCCGGGCGGCCGAACACCCGGCGCAGGGCGGCGGCGGCCGCGTGGTACCCGCACATGCCATGCACCCCGGGGCCGGGCGGGGTGGCCGACGAGCACAGGTACAGGGACCGGTCCGGGGTGGCGTACGGCACCGCCTTGAGCACCGGCCGGAACAGCAGCCGGAACTGGTCGCAGCGGCCGACGGCGATGTCGCCGCCGGAGTAGTTCGGGTTCCTGGCCGCGATGGCGGCGGGCGCGGTCACGGTCCGGGCCAGCACCAGGTCGCGGAACCCGGGCGCGAACCGCTCGATCTGGGTCTCGATGGCGTCGGTGTGGTCACCTGGCCAGCCGTTCGGCACCTGGCAGTAGACCCAGAACGTGTGGCCGCCGGCCGGGGCCCGGGTGCGGTCGAACAGGGTCGGCTGCGAGGTGATCAGGAACGGCCGGTCCGGGGCTACCCCCCTGTGTACCGAGCGCAGCGCCGCCCCGATGGCGGGCAGGGTGCCCCCCACGTGCACGGTCCCGGCCCGGCGGGCAGCCTGCGCCGTCCACGGCACCGGGCCGGACAGCGCGTAGTCGAGCTTGAACACCCCCGGCCCCCGTTCGTAGTGGCGGAGCCGCCGCGCGTAGCCCGGCGGCAGCCGGGACCCGGCGATCGAGGCCAGGTGCTCGGGCGCGGTGTCGAACAGGTAGGCGCGGGCCGCTGGCAGGTCGCCCAGCGCCCGCACCGGGTGGCCGGTCCTGATCGTGCCGCCGAGCGCGGTCAGCAGGCCGGCCAGGGCGTCCGACAGCGCCTGGGTGCCGCCCTGCGGGATCGGCCAGCCGACCGCGTGCGCGGCCAGCGCGAACATCAGCCCGATGCCGCCGGTCACCGGCGCGGTGAGCGGCGCCGTCACGTGCGCGGCCATCCCCGCCAGCAGGCCGCGGGCGAGGTCGCCACGGAACCACCGCGCGAGCAGGGCGGCGGGCGCGGCCGCGTACAGGCCGAAAGCGGCCAGCACCAGGGGGTTCGGCGGCAGGCCGTCCAGCGGCGCTCGCAGCACCGCCGGGGCCAGTTCATTCCAGTAGCCGCTGAACGGGCCGACCAGCTGTTCGTAGGCCGGGCCGTCGGCGCCGAGCGAGGCCGCGGTCTCCGCCACCGAGCGGGCCAGCGTGGCCGCCGATCCGTCCAGCAGCGGGTGCGCCAGCGGCAGGTCCGGCTGGATCCAGGTCAGACCGTGCTCGGCCAGCGGCCAGCCACGGAACAACGGCGAGCCGGCCCCCAGCGGGTGCACGGCCGAGCAGGGGTCGTGCCGGAACCCGGGCAGGGTCAGCTCGGCGGTGCGGGCGCCGCCGCCGACCGTGTCCGCGCCCTCGTAGACCACGACCTGCAGCCCGGCCTGGGCCAGAGTGATCGCGGCGGACAGCCCGTTGGGGCCCGCGCCCACCACTACCGCGTCCATCTGAACCGGTTACCCGTCCTGGGCGGGGCGAACCTCATCGCCGGGGGACGCCCGCCCGTCCAGCAACGGCTGGCGGGGGTCCCAGCGGGTGCCGTCGGCCGCATCCTGACGCTGCCGGGCCAGCGCCGACAGCGCCTCCAGGACGACCCGGTTGGCGAGCGAGGCGGTGAGGTCGGCGTGGTCGTAGGGGGGCGCCACCTCGACCACATCGATCCCGGCCACCGGCAGCTCGTAGCAGATGCGCCGGACCGCGTCCAGGAGCTGGCGGGCGCTCAGGCCGCCGGGCTCGGGGGTGCCGGTGCCGGGCGCGTGGGCCGGGTCGCAGACGTCGATGTCGACCGACAGGAACACGCCCTCGCAGTCATCGGTGGCGCTCGCGAACGCCTCGGTCAGGCACTCGGTCAGGCCGCGCTCGACGATCTCGGTCATCTCGTAGGACCGCATCCGCTGGCCGGCCATCCACCCCAGCGTCTCCGGTCCGGGCCAGTAGCCGCGCAGCCCCAGCTGGAGGAACCGGTCGCCGCGGACCGCGCCGGACTCGATCAGCCGCCGCATGGGCTGGCCGTGCCCGATCAGCGACCCGAACTCGGAGTCGCCGGTGTCGGCGTGCGCGTCGAAGTGGATCAGCGATACCCGGCCCTCCCCCACGTGCTGGGCCACCCCGGCCGCGTCGGGCCAAGTGATGGTGTGGTCGCCGCCGAGGATCAGCGGGAGGGCGCCGTGCCTGGTCACCTCGTACACGCAGGCCTGCAGGTCGCGCACGGACCGGGCGGCGTCGCCGGAGAACATCTCCACGTCCCCGGCGTCGTAGACCCGCAGGTCGCGCAGGCCGTCGGTGCGCAGCGCGAGCGACGGCCGCGACCCGTCGTGCGGCAGGTAGTCGGTCTGCCGGATGTACTGCGGGCCGAACCGCGCCCCGGACCGGTAGGAGGTGCCGCCGTCGAACGGGGCCCCGATGATCACCACGTCGGCGTCGGTGTAGCTGTCCGGGTCGGCCCAGTCACAGCGGTCGACGCCGAGGAACGTGATGTCCGGGCCGAACTGAGGTCCGTAGCGCGCCATGATCCAGTCTTACCCCGTATCGGGCTACCCGCGGGCCGGCCACCCGGGGAGAAGGGCCCGTGGGACCTTTGGCCCTTGCCCCGGCTGCTGAGCCGTTTACCATTTGGTGATAAATGTCCGCAGAAAGGGTGATCCGGGTCGTTTATGACCCTTTAAATTAATATTAAAAATGCCAGCCGGGCGGTTGAGCCCGAACGCAGCCGGGGGAGGCTCCGCCATGACAGAACCCGCCAGGACGTGGCGTGTCCACACAGCGACCGGCTTCACCACCGACCACCGATCCATGGCAACCGCATTCGAGCAGGTGAAGGCCGTCCATCGGTGGGGATTGGCCGCCGCGGTCTACCGCTGGTTCAACGGCCGGTGGGAGCTGTACCAGCACCTGGAGCCGCCGGCCGTCCCCGAGGACACCGAGGATTCCTGGCCATTTTGATCGGCGGGATATGGACACCGGCCAGCGGCGGCTGCTCGCGACCATGCCGCTGCACGCGATCACCGCGACCTACGGAGAGGCAGGCCTGCGGGAGCGGTTCGCGACCGAGATCGCCTCGTTTTCCGGGCCGCAGCGGCGGCGCCTGGCGGACGCGCTGACGCTGGCCGCCCGGCTGCACGCCGACGACCGCCGGCAGAGCGAGCCGTACGTCAACCACCTGCTGCGGGTGGCGATCCGGATCATGTCCCATTACGGCGTCCGCGACCCCGACGTGGTGGTGGCCGCGCTGCTGCACGACAGCGTGGAAGACCACGCGGCCGGGCTGGCCCGGGGCGGGCGGCCGGAGGCGGCCCAATCTGAACTGGCACTGGCCGAACTGGCGCGGCGGTTCGGGCCGCGGGTCGCCGAGCTGGTCGGAGCGGTGACCAACCCCGAGTACGACCCCGGCCGGGACCGGCACGAGCAGTACCGCGAGCACGTGGCGGCCAGCCTGGACGCCTCGCCGTGGGCGCGGGTGATCAAGGCGTCCGACTTCACCGACAACGGCGCCGGCCTGATCCACACCACCGGGCCGCGGGTACCCCAGCTGGCCAGTAAATACAGCCCCCTGGTGCCGGTGCTGCGGGAGCTGATCGCCCGGCCGGACACCCCGCTGGGCGAGCCGGCCCGGCAGCGCATCCTGGATCAGCTGGACCGGGCCCAGGAGCGGTTCGCCGCCATCCTGCCGCCGGACCGGGACGAGACACCCTGAGTCAGGTGCTGGAGGTGGGCGAAGCCGACAGTGACGGGCAGCTCGGGCGGGCCGCGGTCACCAGCTGTTGCGTGGCAGTGGACACGCTCCTGATCGCGGAGACCACGCCGGACACGCTGCTGGCGTTGCGCTCGGTGGCCAGCGTGCTCACTGCGGACTGGAGGCTGGTCAGCGCGGTCTTCAGGTTAGCGATCGGCCCGCCCCACTGGTCACCGGCCGCGCTGGTCAGGCTGGACAGGTTCGACTGGACGTCTTGCGCGGCCGTTTTGAGCTGGCCGGCTGCGCCCGCGCGGGGCCGGATGCTGGTGAGTTTCCTTACTGATGCCTGCAGCGCGGCGACGTCCGCGCACAGGGTGGAGCTGGACGCCGAGGGCGCGACGGCGCTCGGCGAAGAGCTGCCAGCCGGCGTAGGACTGCCAGCGGACGCGGGGCTGCCAGCTGAGCCACCGCCGGAGCTGCAGGCGGCCGGCAGCAGCACCAAGGCGGACAGGAGGATGACGAGGGTGATGTGCGGCCGGGCCGAACTGATGCGGGGCCCGGTCACGGCTGCGCAATCAGGGTCACGGTCGCCTTGGCCGAGTGGCCGTCTCGCTGGTAAACGATGGGCACCGTGTCGCCTGGTTTCGTGGTCAGGGTCAGCTCTTGCAGCTGAACGTCGCTGGTGGCCGGCTTGCCGTTGATGCTGGTGATCACGTCGTTGGGCTGCAGCCCGGCCGCGGCGGCCGGGCCACCGGGCGCCACCGCCTGGACGAACAGCCCTTCGGGTACCCCCGCCTGGGCGGCGGCGGCAGGCGGGATCGGCACCGTCTGCAGGCCGAAGTAGGTGTGCGTCGCCTTGCCGGTGCTGATGATCTGGCCGGCGATGGACTTGGCCAGATCGACCGGGATGGCGAAACCCAGTCCGATGCTGCCGCCGCCGGATTCACCGGAGGAGCTTGGCACGCTCGCGCCGGCCGTCGGCACCCCCACAAGCTGACCCTCGCAGTTGACCAGCGCGCCGCCGCTGTTGCCGGGATTGATGGCCGCGTCCGTCTGGACGGCGCCCACCAGCAGAGCCGACTTGTCGTTGTCCCCCGGGACCTCTACGGTCCGGTTGAGGGCGCTGACGATGCCGGACGTCACGGTCCCGGAGAGCCCGAGGGGGGCGCCGATCGCCACGACCGGCTGGCCGACCTGCAGGGACGATGATGTACTCAGCGCGATGACCTTGAGCTTGCCGGAATCCTGGACCTTGAGCACGGCGAGATCGGTTTGCGGGTCCCGGCCGGTGATCGTCGCGGGGCTGCTCTGGCCATCGGAAAACTGCACCTCAACCGACCCGCCACCCGTGGCGGCGATGGAGATGACGTGATTGTTCGTCAGGATGTAGCCGCCCGACCGGATGATTTCCCCCGACCCGGTGCCGGCGCCGCTGGGGCCCTTGGCGGCGATCGTCACCACTGAGGGAACGACCTTGTTGGCGACCGGGGTCACCGAGCAGGCGGCAGCGGTGGAGGTACCCGATTCAGCGCTGGCGCTGGACGAGCTGGATGGGTTGGGGCTGTTGCTGGTACAGGCGGCCACGGCACCGCCTATGACCAGCACAGCTACGGGAACAAGCCGCGGCGGCCATCGGGCAGTACTGACTTTCCGAACGGTAAACGGGATCATGACATCCACCGGAGAACAGTGCTGTGCCTTGTCGGCCGGACAGGCACAGCCTCCGCGCGCCGCACCGCCCCCACATCACCCTCAGCGGATGAGCCCGAGCCGGGCGGGAGCGGAGTCGCCTCCGGATAGCCGAGAACGTCCATTAGGCTGGTTGGGCCTGGCTGGAGGGAGATCGCGTGAGCATTCTCGGCACCCGCGTGCTGCGGACGGAAGACCCGGGGTTCCTGACCCGCGGCGCCGTCTATACGGAGGACGTACAGGACGACCGGCTGACCGGCGCCGGTCACGTGTTCTTCGTGCGGTCCCCGATCGCGCACGCCCGGATCAACTCGGTCGACCTGAGCGCGGCCCGGGAGGCGCCCGGGGTGATCGCCGCGTTCACGGCCGCCGGCCTGGAGGACGTGCCGGAGATCAAGCCGATGGCGGGCTTTATCAGCCAGCAGATGACCCAGCCGCTGCTGGCCCGGGACGTGGTGCGGTTCGCGGGCGAGCCGGTCGCGGTGATCGTGACCGAGCAGGCATACCAGGGCGAGGACGCGGCCGAGCTGGTGGACGTCGACTACGACCCGCTGCCGGTGGTGGTCGACATGGGGGACGCTCTCAACGACACTGCCGAACGGCTGTTCCCGGCGGCCGGCACCAACATGGCCGCCACCTTCGGCGACCCGGCCAAGTTCGACTCCGGCCTGTTCGACGGCTGCGAGGCGGTCGTCACCCAGACGATCGAGAACCAGCGGGTGGCCCCGGCCCCGATGGAGTCGCGGGCGGCCGCCGCGGTCTGGGGCGACGACGGCCGGCTGACCGCCTGGATCCCCAACCAGGGTGCCCAGGGCACCCGCGGGTCGCTGGCCGCGATGCTCGGCCTCGACCCGGCCCGGGTGCGGATCATCACCCCGGCGGTCGGCGGCGGCTTCGGCGCCAAGTTCGGGGCCGACCCCGAGCACGGGCTGGTGTGCCTGGTGGCCCAGAAACTGGGGCGGCCTGCGCGCTGGGCGGAGACCCGCAACGAGAACCTGGCGGGCATGACCCACGGCCGCGCCCAGCGCCAGACGATCACGATCGGTGGCAGCCGGGACGGGGTGGTGCAGGCCTACCGGCTGGAGATCATCCAGGACTGCGGCGCCTATCCCAAGATCGGCACGATCCTGCCGTCGCTCACGATCTTGATGACACCCGGGCCGTACGCCTTCCCCAAGGCGGAATCGGCGGCGGTGGCGGTGGTGACCAACACCGTCCCGATCGGGGCCTACCGCGGCGCGGGCCGCCCCGAGGCGACCGCCGCCGTCGAGCGGGCCCTGGACCTGTTCGCGGCCGAGATCGGGATGGACCCGGCCGAGGTCCGGCGCAAGAACCTGCTGCCCAAGTTCACCGAGCCGCACAAGACCGCGTTCGGCGCGGTCTACGACACCGGCGACTACGAGGCCGCCCTGGACAAGGTGCTGGCCGCGGCGGATTACGCCGGCCTGCGGGAGGAGCAGGCCAAGCGGCGCGCCGCGGGCGAGACCGTCCAGCTCGGCATCGGGGTGTCCTGCTACGTGGAGATCACCGGCGGCGGTGATGAGGCGGGCGCCCCGCACGAGAACGGCACGGTGGAGGTGCACCCGGACGGCACCGCCACCATCTTGACCGGGACCTCACCGCACGGCCAGGGCCACGAGACCGTGTGGGCCATGCTGGCCAGCGCCGAGCTCGGCATCCCGATCGACAAGATCACCGTCAAGTGGGGCGACACCGACCTGATCCCCGAGGGCGGCGGCACCGGCGGCTCCCGCAGCCTGCAGCAGGGCGGCGCGGCCGTCCGGCAGGCCTCGCTGGAGCTGATCGAGGTGGCCCGGCAGCGGGCCGCCGACCAGCTCGAGGTGAGCGCCGGCGACCTGGAGTTCGACGTCGCCCACAGCCGGTTCGCGGTGGCCGGTGACCCGGACGTGGCGGTCCCGCTGGCCGGCCTGGCCGAGACCGAGCGGCTGTTCGTCCGGTCGGTGTTCAGCGCGCCCGGGCCGACGTTCCCGTTCGGGTCGCACGTGGCGGTGGTCGAGGTGGACACCGAGACCGGCAAGGTCAAGCTGCGCCAGATGATCACCGTCGACGACGCCGGCACGGTGGTCAACCCGCTGCTGGCCGAGGGCCAGCGGCACGGCGGCATCGCCCAGGGCGCCGCCCAGGCGTTCCTGGAGGAGGTCGTCTACGACGCCGACGGGAACCTGCTGACCGCGACGTTCGCCGACTACCCGTTCCTGTCGGCCACCGAGGTGCCGAGCTTCCAGCTGGCCGACATGGCCACCCCCACCAGCTACAACCCGCTGGGCGCCAAGGGCATCGGCGAGGCGGGCACGATCGGGGCCACCCCGGCCGTGCAGAACGCGGTGGTGGACGCGGTCAGCCACCTGGGCGTCCGGCACATCGACATGCCCACCTCCCCGCAGCGGGTTTGGAAAGCTATTCAGGCGGCACAGCGGGCCGCAGCGCAGGAGGCGCGATGAAGGTTCAGCTCACGGTCAACGGCGAGCCGCAGTCCGACGACGTCGAGCCGCGGCTGCTGCTGGTGCACTACCTGCGCGAGGTGCTCGGGCTGCGCGCGGCCAACGTCGGCTGCGACACGACCTCGTGCGGGGCGTGCACGGTGCTGCTGAACGGCCGGTCGGTCAAGGCCTGCACGGTGCTCGCCGTCCAGGCCGACGGGCAGGACGTCACCACCGCCGAGGGCCTGGCCACCGGCGGCGAGCTGCACCCGGTGCAGGCGGCGTTCCGCCAGGAACACGGCCTCCAGTGCGGGTTCTGCACGCCGGGGATGGTGATGGCGGCCACCGGGTTCCTGGCCGAGAACCCGCACCCGACCGAGGCCGAGGTGCGGGAGGGGCTGGAGGGCAACTTCTGCCGCTGCACCGGCTACCACAACATCGTCCGGGCGGTCCTGACCGCCGCCGGCAATCTGGACGGGGCGAGCGCGCTGGATGAGGGGGTGGCGCAGTGATCCCGGCGCCGTTCGAGTACGTGCGGGCCACCTCGGCCGGGCACGCGCTGGACCTGCTGGCCGAGCACGGTGACGAGGCCAAGGTGCTGGCGGGCGGGCACTCGCTGCTGCCGATGATGAAGCTGCGGCTGGCGGTGCCGTCGGTACTGGTCGACATCGGGTCGCTGGACGAGCTGGCCGGTATCGCGGTGGACGGCGACGAGCTGGTGATCGGGGCCACCACCCGGCACGCCGACGTGGCCGCCTCCGACCTGGTCCGGACCGAGGCGCCGCTGCTGGCCTGGTCGGCCGCCCAGGTCGGCGACCCCCAGATCCGCCACCGGGGCACGATCGGCGGGTCACTGGCCCACGCCGATCCGGCCGCCGACCTGCCGATGGCGCTGACCGCGCTGGGCGGCACGATGGAACTGCTGGGCCCGAACGGGCCGCGCACGGTCGGGGTCGACGAGTTCTTCGTGGGTTACTTCGAGACCGCGATGGAGGAGGACGAGCTGCTGACCGCGGTCCGGGTGCCCCGGCTGTCCGGCGAGCCCTGGGGGTATCAGAAGTTCACCCGCCGGGCCAACGACTGGGCCATCGTCGGCGTCGCCGCCGTGGCCGGTCGGGTTGCGCTGGCCAACATGGGAGCCCGGCCGCTGCGGGCTTCCGCGGTGGAGGAGGCGCTGGCGGGCGGGGCCTCGGTGGCCGACGCGGCCGCGCTGGCGGCCGAGGGGACCGAGCCCGGCGAGGACATCCACGCCGACCGGGAGTACCGGCAGCACCTGGCCCGGGTGCTCACCGGGCGGGCGCTGCAGCACCAGGCCGGCTAGCGGGTCGGCCCGGCCGGCACCGGATCGGCCGGGGGCTTGGAACGGCTTGATACCTAGCATTACAAAGCCTAGAGTTGCAAAGTATGAACCGGGAACGGCTGAAGGGTCATCTGGACCTGTTGCTGCTGTCCGTCCTGTCGGCCGGGCCAGCCCACGGCTACGCGATCATCACCGCGCTGCGCGAACGGAGCGGGGGCACGTTCGACCTGCCCGAGGGGACGATCTACCCGGCCTTGCACCGGCTGGAGAAGTCGGGCCTGCTGGGCAGCACGTGGACGGACGCCGAGGGCCGCCCGCGCCGGGTGTACGCGCTGACCAGCCGGGGGGTCGCCGCCCTGGCCGACGGCACCGGTGAATGGCGGCGGTTCGCGACCGGCGTCCAGGCAGTGCTGGGGTGGTCCGCGTGACCGCGCACAAGCCCGAGCGCGAGCCGGGGCGTGAGCCGGGGCGCGAGCCCATCGAGCGGTACCTCGGCGACCTGCGCGGGCGCCTGCGGGTGCGCGACGCCCACCTGATCCTGGCCGAGGCCGAGGACCACCTGCGGGAGGATGTCGCGGCCGGGCGGGCGGCCGGGCTCACCGAGCACGAGGCCCAGCTCGCGGCCATCTCCAGCTTCGGCTCGGTCCGCTCGGTGCTGCGGGCCCATCAGCCCCGCTGGCGCCGGGCGGCCGCCCGGCTCAGCAGCCCGGCTCTCGTGGTGCCCAAGGTGGTCGGGTTGTTCCTGGTCACGTTCAGCGTCACCAGCCTGGTGACCCTGATCGGCCTGCGCCAGCACCTGGTGTCGCCGCACGTGGTGCTGCTCTCGCACCTGATTCCGGGGCTGGTGGGGCTGGCGCTGATCTACGGCAGCCGCCTGGCGCGCCACCGCGCCCGGTCGGGCGCACCGGCCAAGGTGGCTCACCCGGCTCGGTTTGCGGCGGGCGCGACGCTGCTGTTCGGGGTGGCCAGCGTGGTCCTGGCCGGGTTCGGGGTGGCCGGAGCGATGCAGCTGTCGGGGCCGATGATCGTCGCCTGCCTGGCCCTGGCCACCGGCTACGCGATCCGGCTGAGCGTCCTGCGCCGTCAGCGCCGGGCCGGCTGACACCAGAGGACACCCAGCGGTCGGCGCCGCCTGGCATCCTGGGGCGGACGGCGATCACGAGGAGCGCAGCGATGTCCCAGTCCCCCGCCAGCTACCAGCAGCCCGGCCAGCAGCGCGGCCAGCAGCGCGCCCCGCTCAGCACCGACGAGGCGGCCCGGGCCGAGCTGAACTTCGCCCCCTACGTCGCTCAGGCACTGGCCGCCCACGGCCGGTTCCGGGTCAGCGCCGACACCCCCGACATGGTGGAGCTGTTCCAGCGGGTCGCCCGCCGGGTCGGTGACAGCCTCGGCCGCCCGGTGGTCAGCGTGGCCAACGGCCGGGAGATCACGATCACCTTCGCCCGCGAGGACGACGCGCAGCTGACCGAGTCACGCTGACCCCAGCCGGGACTCGATCACCTCGATGATGCGCGGGCGGAGCTCGGCCGGGCGGATGACGGCGTCGACCGAGCCGACCTCGACCGCGCGCTGGATGTTGTGGACCCGGTCGAATTCGGCGGCGACCTCGCCGAGCTTTTCCGCGCGGACCGACAGGCGCAGCTCGTCGAGCTCCGCGGTCAGCGCGGCCCGGTCGGCGCCGGCCGCGACCGCGATCGCGGCCTCCAGGTCCCGCAGCCGCGGGTCGGCCGCGGTCCTGGCGTCGACGTCGCCGGCGAACACCGCGGCCGCCGCCGGTGCCCCGCCGAGCACCGAGGCGAACGAGCCCTCCAGCGCGAGCACGGTCATGTTCGGGTTCAGCGCCTTGGAGAACACCACGAACGCCCCGCCGTGGTACCGCGAGATCACGCAGAACACGATCGGCCCGCGGAAGTTCACGATCGCGCGGCCGATCTCGGCGCCGTACTCCAGCTGGAGCTTCCGCATCGACTCGGGCGAACCGTCGAAGCCCGACAGGTTGGCCAGCACCACCAGCGGCCGGTTGCCGCTGGCCGCGTTGATCGCCCGGGCCGCCTTTTTCGACGACCGCGGGAACAGCGTGCCCGCGGTGTAGGTGTCCGGACCGTCGGTCGGCGGGAAGCCCCGCCGGGGCACGCCCCGGGACTCGATGCCGAGCAGGCAGACCGGTAGGCCACCGAGGTGGACGTCCTGGACGGCGGCGGTGTCGGCGTCGGCCATGCCCGCCCAGCGCTCCAGCACCGGGTGGTCCTGGTCGGACAGCGCCCGCATCACGGTCCGGATATCGAAAGGCTTCTTGCGATCGGGGTTGGCGGTGGCCGAGAAGATCTCGCCCACGGTCTTGAAGTCGCTGCCCGCCACCAGGTGCGGGAAGCCGGAGATGTCGCGGTCAATGGGGTCGGTGGTGGCCGCCCGCCGCGGCGCCTGCTCACCGGGGGCGACGTAGGTGTGATCGTAGTGGGCCATCAGCACGTCGCGGGCCGCGGCCAGGTTCGGCGCCCAGTACTGGGCCTGCCCGTTCGGGCCCATCACCCGGTCGTAGCCGCCGATGCCGAAGTTGTCCTCGGCCGACACCCCGCCGGAGAAGTCGAGGGCCTGCTTGCCGGTCAGCACCATGGCCGAGTCGGGCGTCATCACCAGGACGCCCTTGGTGTGCATGAGCATCGTGGCCTCGGCGTTCCAGTACGGCTGGGCGCCGACGTTGATGCCCGCCACCACGACGTTGATCTCGCCGCCGGCCTGGGTGAACTCGACGATCCGCTTGAGCGCGGCCGCCACCCAGTCCATGTTCTCGGTGCCCGATTCCATCGAGATCCGGGCGCCGGCCGACAGCGCGTACCACTCCAGCGGCACCTCCAGCAGGCCGGCCAGGTCGAGCGCCGCGATCACGCGGCGGCACTCCGGCTCCGACAGCGCGCCGAGCGACTTGGTCGGGTCGCCGAGCAGCACCACCCGGGTGACGCCGTCCGGGTAGCGGTCGGTGGCGGTGCTGACCACGCCCGCGACGATGGCCGCGGTGTTGCCGCCCTTGGGCCGGCTCACCGGCACCAGCGCGCCGGTCTCGTCCAGGTCGTGCTCGGTGAAGTCGCCGAGCAGGCTGGTCAGCTCGTGCGGGTACACCGTGTTGCGGCTGCGGGCTCGCAGCACCTTCTGCCGGTAGCTGTCGAGCGGCTCGATCGGCTCGTCCGACGGCTCGCCGAGGGCCACGTCGATGCCGCCGGCGGCGTTGAAGGAGATGCGCACGTCCGCCTTGATCAGCTGGCCGGTCACCGGGTCCTGGTAGCGGCCGATGAACAGGATCTCCTCCAGCCCGGCGCCCGCGGTCGTGGGCAGCACCCGGCTGGCCAGCATCTCCAGGTCGGACCGGGTGATGTTGCTCGGTGGCCAGATGTAGAGCACGATCCGGTTGGTGCCGAAGCGGTTACCGCCCGGCCGCCGTGACTGCGCCCGGCGGATCGAGTCCAGGCAGGCGGCGATGGTGTCCTCGGCCGTCGGCAGCGAGGCCAGCCTGCCCTCGTGGTCGCGCAGCTCGGTCAGGTCGCGGACCTGCGAGAACGCGACGAGACGGTCGTCCGCCGGGTTCTGGTGGGCCACGCACTGGAACAGGTAGACGTCCTCGTCCGAGGACGGCAGCCGGGTGAGGTCGAAGTTCTGCAGGCGCTCCAGCTTCATCCGGTAGGCGATGTACGGGTGCAGGCCGCGGATCAGCCGCTCCTCGGTCATCCCGGTCGCCGACGGGCGGAACGTGAAGTGCTGCTGCATCACCGCGCCGCCCCGGCCCGCGACGGTGAAGGTGACCCGCTGGACCTGGTCCGGCCAGGACTGGGTGTTGACCAGCTCCGACAGCACAGCCGCCATCGCGCCGAAGTCCTCCGGCTGGTTCTCCCAGCCGACGTAGATGTCGGCGTCGAGGGGATTCCCGTGGCCGGCCAGACGGGCCAGCCCGGCGAGCGCGCCGCCCACCGCGGGGAAGCTGACCGCGGCCGACACCACCCGGGAGCCCGCCCGCTCGGCCACCACCAACCGGCAGCCGCTGACCTCGGTGGCGCGGACCCCGATGAGACCCTTGTTGCCGTAGTACCGGCGGGTCAGCACCTCCAGCATGACCGTGTTGTCCAGGGCGGGGCGGTGGAGACGCTGGCCGAGCAGCCGGACCAGCGGCTCGGTGCTGCGCACCATCAGGGCGATGAGCCGGGCCCGGTTGGGCGCGTCCGGGTGGGCGTCCAGGTAGCGCAGGTGATGGCGGATGTCGGCGTAGACGCGAGCGCGATTGCGGCGAAGCAGCGGCTGGCCGAACCAGGCGAACACCACCCCGCGGGCGAAGTCGGAGACCACCGGGAACCGGACCTGGGTGGCGGCCAGCAGCCGCTCGAGCGCGAGTCCGGAGGGCTCCCGCAGGACTTCGCCCGGTGGCGGCTCGCGCAGCCAGGCCCGGAGCAGCGCCGCGATGACGACGGCGTCCTTGGACGCCCGCTGCTGGGCCAGGAAGATCCGGAACACCGCGGCTTCGAGCTCGGGCGAGCGGTCCAGGCTGGTGACGCCGTAGTGGCCGAGCGCGGTGGCCAGCTTGGCCTTGAACGATTCCGGCAGCCCGGCCCGCCCGGCGTCGAGGCTCTGCAGGTAGGCGTGGAAGTACTCCCGCGCACTGGGTACGTGGCCGTCATCGACGACGTCCTCGCCGGCCGGCCGGTTGCGGGTCAGCTCGGCCAGGTCGGCGAACACCTCGATGAGCCCGATCTCGTCGGCCAGCGGCCGGTGGCCCTCCTCGATGGCGGTCTGGCGGGCGGCCAGGTAGTCCTCGAGCGTGCGGCCCTTGTGGTTCGGGTCCAGGTCGAACCCCAGCAGCAGGCTGTACAGGTCCTCCCGGCTGCGGCGCAGCCGCTCCCGGGCCGGGGCGTCGCCCCGGGGGGCGGGCAGGCCCAGCTCGGCAGGCAACCGGGCCGGAGCGGTCCCGGCGTCGCCGTCGCCGGTCACCAGCGGCTCCAGCCGCAGCAGCGGGACGCCGGTCTGTACCTGGCTGCCCACCGAGACCAGGCATTCCTTCAGCCGGGCCCGGAACGGCGCTCTCAGCACCGTCTCCATCTTCATGCTCTCGAGCACCAGCAACGGGGCGTCCGCCTCGACCTCGGCCCCGACCTTCACCGGCGTGGCCACCACCAGCGCGGGGGCGGGCGACCGGACCACCCCGCCGTCCTCCTGGCTGATCCGGTGGGCCACACCGTCCACCTCGACCAGGTGGATCGGCCCGAACGTGCCGGTGACCAGGCGGTACCGGGTGCCGTTGACGATGATCTGGCCGGTGTAGCGGTCGAACCGGGTCAGCTCGGCGTCGACCGTGCGGACGTCGTCGCCGGCCTCGACGACGACCCGGAAACGCTGCGGGCCGACCCGCGCGACCCGGACGTGGTAGCTGGCGCCGCGCAGCTGGAACTCGACCGGCTGGCCGCCCTTGTGCTGCACCTGCGGGCGCCCGCCGAACGCGGTCGACAGCAGGCGCTGCCGCTCGGCCCGTTCCTCCTCCTCGTAGGCGTCGATGGCGGCGGCGGTCAGCGCGACGCCGGAGTGCCGGTGCAGGACCAGGTGGCCCTCGGCCCGGACCCGGTCGATCCACCCGGTGTCGGCGCTGGCATCGATCACCTCGGGCTGGCTGAGCAGGTCGAGCACGAAGGTCTTGTTGGTCGCCCCGCCGTCGATGATGACCGTGGTCTGGGCCACCGCCCGGCGCAGCCGGCCGAGCGCCTCGTCCCGGTCGCGGCCGTAGGCGATGATCTTCGCGATCATCGAGTCGAAGTCGGCGGGGATGGTGTCGCCCTCGGTGACCCCGGTGTCCACCCGGATCCCGGGCCCGGCGGGCAGGTCCAGCCGGGCGATGTGGCCGGGCGACGGCGCGAAGTCACGGTCGGGGTCCTCGGCGTTCAGCCGGGCCTCGATGGCGTGCCCGCGCTCGGCGGGCGGCTCGCCTTCGAGCCGGCCGCCCGACGCCACCCGCAGCTGGGCCTTGACCAGGTCGAAGCCGGTGGTGGACTCGGTGATCGGGTGCTCGACCTGCAGCCGGGTGTTGACCTCGAGGAACGCGAACACCCGGTCGACGGGGTGGTAGAGGAACTCGACGGTGGCCGCGCCCCGGTAGCCGACCGCGAGGGCCAGCCGCTCGGCCGACGCCTTCAGCTCGGCGGCCTGCCCGGCGCTCAGCACCGGCGACGACGACTCCTCGATGACCTTCTGGTTGCGCCGCTGGACCGAGCAGTCGCGGACCCCCAGCGCCCAGGCGGTCCCCTGGCCGTCGGCGATGACCTGGACCTCGACGTGCCGGGCGCCGGTGATCAGGCGCTCCAGGAACACCACGCCGCTGCCGAACGCCCGCGCCGCCTCCTGGCTGGTCCGCTCGTAGGCGTCGGCCAGCTCGGCCTCGCTCCTGATCACGCGGATGCCGCGCCCGCCCCCGCCCGCGGTCGCCTTCAGCATCAGCGGGTAGCCGATCTCAGCCGCTGCCGACCGGGCGGCGTCCAGGGTGGCGACCGGGCCGCGGCTCCACGGCGCGACCGGCACGCCGACCTCCTCGGCCAGCAGCTTCGCGCCGATCTTGTCGCCGAGCTTGCGCATCGCGTCCGGGCTCGGCCCGACGAAGGTGACCCCGATCTTCTCGCAGAGCTCGGCGAAGGCCGGATCCTCGGCCACGAAGCCCCAGCCGACCCAGGCCGCGTCGGCCCCGGTCGCCAGCAGCGCGCGCTCCAGCACCGCCAGGTCCAGGTACGGGCGCGCCGACGCGGAACCGAGGTCGTAGGTGAGGTCGGCCTCACGCACGAACGTGGCCGTCCGGTCGACGTCGGTGTGCAGGGCGACCGTCTCGATCGGTACACCGGTCTGCGCGCTCAGGTCCTGGGCCGCGTGGATGAGGCGCATGGCGGCCTCACCGCGGTTGACGATGGCGACACGACTGAACACCCGGTAGTCCCCTCCTGCTGACGGCATCTACACAGGCTTACTCTTCCTGGTCAGGTACGGATATGTGCAGCAGGAAGCATGTCACGGCTCCCCAGTTGTAGGAACCAGCCAAAGAACTGCCCGCACGGCGTCAGCCACGGTACGGGTGGGCCGGCAGGCCGGCCACGCCTGGCTCGCACCTGAACACGCTGCCGGCCGCGGGCTCACGGCCGGGCGGCAGTCCCAGCGCCGATGTCGTGATGTAGAGGGTCCGCAGCCCCGGACCGGCCGTCCGTGGCCAGGCTGCCGCAGAAGAACCGGTCGGCCGGCGGGTGACCGCGCCGCCCTCGTCGGCGAACAGCACGTCGCCACGGAGCATGTCGACCAGCGCGAGGCGGCCCGACCGGCCGTCCCAGACCGGTCCCTCGCCGTGCTCGCAGCAGGCCTCGGTGAACTGGGTCACGCTGGTCACGGTGATCGCCCGCGCCCTAGAGGCCGGCCATGAACGCGAACACCGCGTCGTTCTGGCCGGGCAGGGCCTCGTGGCCGAAGTCGGGGTAGATCCGCAGCCGTTTCGGGGAGCAGATCTTGTTGTAGGTGGCGTACTGCGAGGACGGCGGGCAGATCCGGTCCTGCATCCCGAGGGTGAACAGGACCTCGGCGGTGATCCGGTCGGCCAGGTGCTGGACGTCGATGTAGCCGAGCCGGCCGAAAATGAGGTCCGCCCGCTCGTGCAGCGGGTCGTGCCGGCGGAAGTAGGTGCCGATCTGCTCGTAGGCGCCCTCGTTGGCCAGGTCCATCTCCCACACCCGCAGGTAGTCGGTCAGGAACGGGTAGGTGGGGGCGAGCCGGGCCACCCGCGGCTCCAGCGCGGCGCAGGCCACGGCCAGGCCGCCGCCCTGCGAGGCGCCGGTGGCACCGACCCGGCCGGCATCGACCTCCGGCATCGCCATCACGATGCGGGCCAGCTGCGCGCAGTCCAGGAAGATGTGCCGGTAGAGCAGGTTGCCCGGCTCGTCGTCGAGGCCGCGGATGATGTGGCCGCCGAGGGTGGTCCCGTCGGTGACGCCGGCGTCCTGGGACGTGCCGCCCTGCCCGCGGCAGTCGAGCGCGGCCACGCAGGCGCCCTGGGCCACGTAGGGCAGCTTGTCGAACCAGTCGCCGCTGCTGGCCCCGTACCCGTGGAACATCAGCACGGCCGGGTGGCCGGTGCCCGCTCCGCGGGGGCGGACGGACTTGGCGTGTACCCGGGCCCCGCGTACCCCGGTGAACGTGAGGTCGAAGCATTCCGCCCCGCTCGCCGGGTGCGGGTGGGCGACCAGGCTGACCGCCGGGTCGACGATGTCCAGCTCGGCCAGCGCCCCGGCCCAGTAGCTGGTGTGGTCCTCCGGCCGGGGATTGCGGCCGGGGTAGCCGGGAAGCTGGTCCGGCCGGAGGTCGAAGCTCGTCACCGGGTCACCCCCTCGATCTGGCCGTGCTCGGCCAGCCAGGTCACCGCTTCGTGGAGGGCGTCCAGCGAGCTGTAGCGGGGGGCGTAACCGAGCAGGCGGGCCGCCTTGGCCATGCTGATGCACGGGCTGTGCCGCAGATGGTTCTCCAGCCCCAGGTGCGGCAGCGCGACCTCCTCGCCCCGGGCCAGGGCGCCGTAGATGCCGGGCCGGAAGTAGCCGGCCGGGTTGACCGGCAGCCAGCCCGGGCCGACGACGTGCCCCGGATGCAGGACGGTGGCCCGCAACCGCCCCTGGGCCGCCTCGGTGAGCAGGAACTCCTCGACGGCCGCCTTGTCCACGCCGTACTGCAGGATCGGGCGTCGCGGGGCGTCCTCGGTGACGGGCACCGCGGTGGCCGGGCCCAGTACCCAGATCGTGCCGCAGTGCAGCAGGTAGGCGGACGACCTGCGCAGCGCCGCGGCCAGGTGCGTGGCCGAGCCCATCGTGTAGCACAGCAGGTCGACCACGGCATCGGGCCGCAGCCCGGCGACGCGTTCACCGAAGGTGCCGTGCTGCTCTTCCGCGTCTTTGTCCAGTTCGAGTTGCGTGACGGCGGCCCAGCCGTCGTCGGCCAGGTAGGGCTGGCTCTGGCCGCGGGAGATCGACACGACCTCGTGTCCGGCCCGCACCAGCCGGGGCACCAGGTAGCTGCCGATGTGCCCGGTCCCGCCTATCACCACGACTCGCACCTGGCGTCCTCCTGTCTCGTCGGCGACGCTCGTCAGCGACACTCGTTGGCGGCGCAGTTCAGCGACCGGGCTGGAGGGCGGGCCAGACCGCTCCGGCCAGCAGCTCCATGGTCTCCTGGTCGGTGCCGTTGATGCCGACGATGAAGTACTGGGCACCGGCGTCAGCCAGCGCCCGATAGTGCTTCACCGCACCCTCCGGGGTGGCGAACACCCGCCGGACCGACAGGTCAGCGTCGGGGATCCGGGTGGTCTCCTTCTTGCGGGCCAGCTGCTCCTCGTCCTCGGCCAGCACCAGCAGGGGCGTGAAGTGTGACCGCAGCACCGATTCATACGGCCGCCCGGCCGCCGCGCAGAAGTCGCGGAGCACGCCGTACTTGCGGGCCACGTCGGTGACGTCGAAGGCCGATCCGGCCCACTCGTGCGGGGCGAAGTTGCTGACGTCGGCCAGCTCGGCCACCTGCCGCAGGGTGGTGCGTTCGCCGCCGCCGCCGATCAGCACCGGGACGTGCGGCTCCTGCACCGGCCCGGGGGTCAGCTTCGCCCCGGCCAGCCCGTGGCCGGTGACCTCTTCACCGCCGAACAGGGCCCGGACCGTCCGCACGGTCTCCTCCATCGCCGCCTGCCGCTGCCCGGTCCGCTCGAACGGCAGGCCCAGCTGCGCGAACTCGGGCACGTCGTCGCCGATGCCCACGCCCAGCACCAGCCGGCCACCGCTGATCCGGTCCACGTCGGCGGCCTGCCGGGCCAGCATGAACGGGCTGCGGTAGTAGACGCAGCTCACCATGGAGATCAGCCGGATCCGCTCGGTCGACGCGGCCAGCGCGCCCAGCAGCGTCCAGCACTCCATCAGACGGTTTGGATGATCGAACCAGCAGCACGAATCGAAACCCAGCCGTTCCGCCCGGGTCGCGAAGCCCAGATGATCCGGCCAGTCCTTGTTGAAGTTCCCGACCACGCCGAACCGGATCCGGCGGGCACCTTCGGCTACCCAGGGATGAACTGACCTGCTCTGCGCCATGCCACTCCCGTCACCGCAGTCTCGAGAAACCTAACACGAGATGTCTTTTTTTTATTGTTATCAATAGTCGAGCGAGCGCGTGGGTCGGCGGGCGCGAGTGGGTCAGGGGCGCGGGTAGGCGGGCGCGGGTGGGTCAGGGGCGCGGGCTCGACCGGACAGGAGAAGCGTGCGCCGCCCCGCACGGCCAGCCGGACGTGCGGCGCCCCGCGCGATGTGAGGCGTGCCGCGCCCCGCACCGTGCGCGGCAACTCGGCGGTGGCTACTTGATCGCACCGGCGGTCAGGCCGCGGACGATGTGCCGCTGCACGATCATGTACAGGGCGACGGGCACCAGCGAGAAGACGACCGCGGCGGCCTGCAGCTGGTAGAGCTGGATGTCCTCCTCGCTGATGAAGGTGGAGATGCCCAGCCCGGCGGTGTAGAGGCCGCGGTTCGTGACGAACGCCGACGCGAACACGTAGTCTGGCTCGCCCCGCCCACCACAGGCTCATCCGGCTTCTGCAGTGCCATGTCGTGTCTCCCTTGACCCGATCGTCTCGATCCAGCAGATCCTCGTTCTGCGATTTTTCGGCAGCTCGCAGTGCTGGTGAGAGGCGCGACGCCAACCCCCGCAGATCGAAGAAAAGGCAGCATTTAAGGGGGTGCGACAGGCCCATCACCGCGACGCGGGGGCTCAGTTTTACGTGGCACAGATGAGATAGCAATACCTCAGATATCATATGCCAAATAACGAACTAGTAACGGGCGTCTTCCGCTGCCGACGGCCAACGGGACAGGAGCAAAGCATGAAGGTGACTGGGGTCCGGACGATCCGGCTGCCGGAGCATCCGCAGATGCTGTGGCTGCAGGTGCTGACCGATGACGGCGTCACCGGGCTGGGCGAGACCTGCCTGGGGCCGGCCACGGTCGAGGCGCACCTGCACGAGACCGTCGCGCCCTACCTGATCGGCCAGGACCCGGGCAGGATCGCCGCGCACCGCCGGGCGCTGTACGACGTGTTCGTCGGCTATGAGGGCACCGGGGCCGAGACCCGCGGCAACTCCGCGGCCGACGTCGCGTTGTGGGACATCGCCGGGCAGGCAGCCGACCTGCCGGTCACCGGCCTGCTCGGCGGCCGGACGCGGGACTCGATTCGGATCTACAACACCTGCGCGGGCTCCCGGTACGGCCGGGGCAACAAGGGGGCGCTCAAGGCCTCCGACCGCGCCACCGCCGGCGACCGGGGGCTGCCGGAGGAGTCACCGGGCCCCTATGAGGACCTGCAGGCCGCCATCGAACGGCCGGGTGAGCTGGCGCGGGATCTCCTGGCCCACGGCATCAGCGGGATGAAGATCTGGCCGTTCGACCAGTACGCGGCGGCCACCGGCGGCCACGACATCCGCCCGGACGACCTGCGGGCCGGCGTCGCGATCATCGAGCAGATCCGGGACGCCGCCGGGGACGCGATGGACGTCCACCTGGAGATGCACGCGCTCTGGCACCTGCCCGCCGCCATCCGCATCGCCCAGGCGGTCGAGCCGCTGAACCCCCTCTGGTTCGAGGACGCGGTCAAGGCCCACGACCTGGACGCCGCCGCCCGCTTCGCCGCCACCACCACCGTCCCGGCGGCCATGGGCGAGACCCTGGCCGGGCGGTGGACCTTCCGCCGCCTGATGGAGGCCGGCGCCGCCCGCATCATCATGTTCGACATCGGCTGGGTCGGCGGCCTCAGCGAAGCCGCCGCGATCGCCGCGCTGGCCGAGTCGTACGAGCTGCCGATCGCGCCGCACGACTGCACCGGGCCGGTGGTGCTGACCGCGGCCACCCATCTGGATATGAGCGTGCCGAACGCCATGGTCCAGGAGACCGTGCGGGCCTACTACCTCGGCTGGTACGGGGACATCGTCACCACGCTGCCGACGATCGCCGACGGGCAGATCGCACCGCCGCCGGGACCCGGTCTCGGTACGGCCCTGCGGCCCGAGGTGCTGTCCCGCGCCGACGCCCGCATCCGGACGACCACCGCCGCCGACCTGGGCTGACGGTCCCAACGGAGCCGGACGCCGGCTCTACCAGTCGATGCTGGCGCCGGCGTTCATGGCCAGGTTGCCGCCGTCGACCGGAAGCATGATGCCGGTGACCATGGAAGACGCCGCCGAGGCAAGGAACAGCACCGGCCCGACGATCTCGGGCGGCTCCCCCAGCCGCCCGAGCGGAATGCCGCTCACGGCGCGGGCCACCAGGCCGGCGTGGGCGGGGTCGGCGACCTGGCCCGCCCACCAGTCGTTAATGAACTGGCACGGCAGCACCGCGTTGACGCGGATGCCGTGGTGCGCCCAGACGTAGGCGTGCTCACGGGTCAGCTGCACCACACCGCCCTTGGCGGCGCTGTAGGCCAGGTTCCCCGGGCCAACGGCGCTGAGCCCGGCGATCGAGGCGAAGTTCACGATGCTGCTGCCCCGCCCGGCCGCGATCATGCGGGTGGCCGCGGCCTTTGCGCAGAGAAAGTAGCTGGTGAGGCTCACGGCCAGCATGGAGTTCCACTTTCCAGGGGGAACTCCTCGGCCCGGTAACGCTCGACCGGGGCCGACAGCGCGTTGACCAGGATGCCGACCGGGCCGAGGGCCTCGTCGACGCCGGCGAACACCTGGTCCACGGCCGCCTCGTCGCTCAGGTCGGCCCCGAACCCGGCCGCCCGGCCGCCGGTGTCAGCGATCGACCGTGCGACCCTTTCCGCATTTGCCGGACGAAGATCCACCACCGCGACCGAAGCGCCGGCGGCGGCCAGCCCCCGGGCCACCACCGATCCGAGCGCACCTCCCCCACCAGCAACGACGGCGGTCTGGCCGGACAGGTCGAACAACGCGGGCAGATCGGTCACGGGGGCTCCGTTGCTGGTGAGGCCGGCAGGCGATGCGGGCAAAAGCGAATATGATGTACTATCTTGCGAGCCCGCTGAGCCCGGTGTCAACGCATGTCAGGCCGACCGGAGTCAGCTGGCCGGGCCGAAGAACGGAGCTACCAGCTCGTCGTTCAGCCGGGAGCTGTTCAGCCGGCCGATCTGGTCGCGGTACGAGATGACGTGCTCGATCGCGCCCTGGGCGTCGCCGTCCTTGATCCGCTCGTAACGGCCCACCGCGAGCTCGAGCATGAGATCGAAGGTGTCGTTGAAATTGTCGACGAACACCCGGTCATAGCGCTCGCCGGCCGGCCCGGTGAGGGCGGAGATGAACCGGTCCAGCCGCGGGTAGCCGACCGAGGCGAAGAGCATCGCGTGGGTGGAGGAGGACAGCCGCCGGAACGTCCGGCCGTCGTTCTTCGCCCGCGCCCGCTTCATCTGCCTGATCACCTTGCCGAGCTCGCTGAGCTCCGGCTTGGTGATGCGCTCGACCACCAGGGGGACGGCTGGCAGTTCGACCGCGTCGATGAGAAACCGCTGCTCCTCCATCTCCAGGGTCGACAGCCAGCGCACCGTGGCGCCCCGGTAGGGCGTGATGTCGACCAGGCTGTCGGTCTCGAGCAGGGCGATGGCCTCCCGGATCGGGGTCTTCGACACGTTCAGCCGGGCGGCGAGATCGTTCTCCACCAGCCGCGCACCGGGCGGGATCTCCAGCTCCACGATCATGTCGCGAATGGCGAGGTAGGCAGCGCGCTTGTAGGTCGAGACCGACAGGTTGACGGCTTCGTTCGTGATGACGTCCACGACCCTCCACACGGGTACGGCCCGCTGAAATTTGCGCGATGAGCACCATCAGCGTCAACCGGATCCGCAGCTAGCAATGGCTCCCGACGGGCCGGCCAAAGCTTATCGCACGCTGGAATCTCAGTATTCGATGCAGGTCGTCCGCATCTTGTCAGTACTTAATACTTAGAATATGTTGTACGATGTCCTCTTCCACCGTTACCTGGTCCCGAGAGGGCAAAGGTCATGACGGAATCTCGGCCGAGGTCATCGACCTGCGAACGCTTTATCCGCTGGACGTGGAGACCGTGGCGGACTCGCTGCGCAAGACCGGCCGCGCGGTCATGGTCGACGAGAGCGCCGGCTACGGCGGGGTCAGCGCCGAGATCGCGGCCTCGCTGCAGGAGGCGGCGTTCGACTACCTGGACGCCCCGGTGCTGCGGGTACACGCGCCGCACTCACCGGTACCGCAGAGCCCGCCGCTGCTCGCGGCCTATCTCCCGGACAGCGCCGCCGTCGAGCAGGCGGTCCGAGCCCAGCTGGCCCGCCCGTAAAGTCACAGTATGGCCCGTTCCGGCATCGAGAGACTCGACGACGCGTTCGTGCAGGACCCTTACCCCGTCTACGAGCGGCTGCGGGCCGAAGGCCCGGTCAGCCGGGTCGTCATGCCGGGCGGCCAGCCCGTCTGGGTCGTCACCCACTACCCGGAGGCGCGCGCCGCGCTGGCTGATCCGCGGCTGGTCAAGGACTGGCGCAGGCTGTTCCCGCAGAGCGCGAGTGGGTCCGATGAGGGTTTCGCGGCGCTGGACATGCACATGCTCAGCACCGATCCGCCCGATCACGAGCGGCTGCGGCGGCTGGTCAGCAAGGCGTTCACGGCCCGGCGGATCGAGCAGCTGCGCCCGCGCGTCACCCAGATCACCGCCGCGCTGCTGGACGCCATGGCGGCTGACAGTTCGGCCGGCCGGGAGGTCGACCTGCTGGCCGCGTTCGCGTTCCCGCTGCCGATCACCGTGATCTGCGAGCTGCTCGGCATCCCGGATGCCGATCGTGACGACTTCCGGGCCTGGACCCAGGCGATCCTGTCCCCCGGCGATGCCGATTCGCCCGAGCAGGCGGCCGCCGCGATGACCGGGTACTTCACCGCGCTGATGACGGACAAGCGCGCCCACCCGGCCGACGACCTGCTGTCCGCGCTGATCGCCGCCCACGACGCCGGTGACCGGCTCAGCCAGCACGAGCTGCTCGGCATGATGTTCCTGCTCCTGGTGGCCGGCCACGAGACCACGGTCAACCTGATCGGCAGCGGGATGCTGGCGCTGCTCCTGAGCCCGGGCGAGCTGGCGCGGCTGCGGGCCGACCGCTCGCTGCTGCCCCGCGCGGTCGAGGAGCTGCTCCGCTACACCAGCCCGGTCAACCACGCCACCTATCGCTTCACCGCCGAACCGGTGCAGATCGGCGGCACGCTCATCCCGGCCCTGGAACCGGTGCTGGTCGCGATCGGTTCCGCGAACCGCGACCAGGGCCGCTACCCGGCACCGGACCGGCTCGACCTCGCCCGCGACACCGGCGGGAGCCTGGCGTTCGGCCACGGCATCCACTACTGCCTGGGCGCTCCCCTGGCCCGCATGGAGGGCGAGATCGCGCTCGACGGCCTGCTCTCGCGGTTCCCGGACATTGCGCTCGCCGTCCCGCCGGAAACCCTGCGCTGGCGGCCGGGCACGCTCATCCGCGGCCTCCAGACGCTGCCGGTCCGTCTGTCCTTCTAGGTAGTTCACCCGATGGCTGGCCCGGCCACAGCGGCCTAGCGTCGAGGCATGACTGAGACCTCCACGCCGGCCCGGGTCGGCATGTTCCCGCCCATGGACCTGCTCCAGCAGGACCCGCAGACGGCCCGGAACTATTTGACGCAGATCGCGGCGGCGGGCATCGACCACATCTGCTGTGGCGACCACGTGAGCTTCTTCACCGGCAACGGGTTCGACGGGCTCGTGCAGGCGGCGGCGCTGGCCATGCTTCATCCGGCGCTGCCCGTCCACACCGGCGTGTACCTGCTGCCGTTGCGCCACCCGGTGCTGGTGGCGCGCCAGCTCGCCGACATCGCCCGGATCGCCCCTGGCCGGCTCGTCTTCGGGACCGGGATCGGCGGCGAGGATCGCCACGAGGCTGCGGTCTGCGGAGTGGACCCGGCGACCCGGGGCCGGCGGATGGACGAATGCCTCACGATCGTGCGCCAGCTGCTGACCGGCAAGGCGGTGGAGTTCCACGGCACGTTCTTCGACCTGGACGACGCGGTCATCCTCCCCGCCCCGGCCGAGCCGATCCCCATCATCGTCGGCGGGCGCTCGGACGCGGCGATCAGGCGGGCGGGCCGCTCGGTGACGGCTGGCTGGGCATCTGGAACTCCCCCCGCCGGTTCGCCGCCGCCGTCGAGCTGGCGGCCGGCGAGGCCGCACAGGCCGGGCGGCTGGCGCCGGGCCGGAACGCGATGCAGGTGTGGTGCGGGCTGGCCGACACGAAAGAGGCGGCCCGGGCCTGCCTGGCACCGGCGATGGAAGCGTTCTACCAGCTGCCGTTCGAGCGGTTCGAACGGTACTGCCCCTACGGCACTCCGGACGACGTCGCCGAGTTCCTCGCCCCCTACGCCATGGCGGGTTGCCGCGAGTTCAACCTCATCCCGCAGGCGCCTGACGACCATTTCGCCATCGCGGGCACGGCGGCGGTGAAGCGGGCGCTGGAGCGAGCCTGACCTGGGCTACCCACGGGCTACAGGGACTATGGGGGCTACCCAGGCTGGCTCAGCGCACCGCGCGGCGGCGTAGGGCGCCGATGGCGTTCCAGCGCAGCGCCCCGGCCAGGTCGCGGGCGTGCTCGGTCATCGAGTAGTCGGGCTGGTTGTCCACGTCGCGCAGCGCCCGGTCCAGGTCCAGCCCGTGCTGCTCGAGCACGATCGAGAAGTCGCGCCGCATCGGGCCGAGCTGGTCGTAGCCGAACGACCGGTAGATCCGCGGGAACTGGGACCGGAAGAGCCGGACCCGCTCGTGCAGGCCCGACGAATGCGAGAGCGGGTTCTTCGGCCGCTGGCGGACGTACCCGGGCAGGATGTCGGCGAAGGCGCGGCGCAGGATCCACTTGTCCTGCCCGTCGTGCTGCTTCAGCTCGATCGGCAGCCGCATGGCCAGCCGGACCAGCGCGAGATCGAGGAAGGGCACCCGGGTCTCCACCCCCTGGCCCATGCTGGTGCGGTCCACCCGCTGCAGCTCGGTCCGCCCGAGGTTGTGCAGCTTGTGCTGGAACAGCCGCTGCCGCAGGGCCGGGTCGGGCTGCCGGTACATCTCATAGCCGCCGAACAGCTCGTCCGAACCGTCGCCGCACAGCACGACCTTGACGCCGCGCCGGTGCACGTGGTCGAACAGCAGCCGGGAGATGACCGCGTTGATGACGTCGCCGTACTCGGTCAGCTCGGACATCCGGATGGCCTCGCGGACGTCGGGGTACCGGATATTGCCCGGTGACAGCTCGATGACCTCGTGCTCGACGCCGAGGTCGCGGGTCACCCGGCGGGCGTAGGCGACGTCGTCGCTGTCGGGCGCCCCGATCGTGAACGCCACGCAGTCCGGGTGCTGCTCCCGCACGTGCAGCAGGGTCAGCGTGCTGTCCAGGCCCCCGGACAGGATGACACCCACGGTCAGGTCGGTGTCCAGCCGGACCCGGATGCTGTCCTCGACCGCGGCCCGCACCAGCCGGGCCGCCTCGTCCGGATCGGTGATCGGCTCGTCGCCGTCGCCCATGGCCAGCAGGTCGACGTAGGCGCTGACGGCCGGATCGGTGTCCGGGTCGCCCCAGCCGTGGTGGCCAGGCGGGACTTCGCTGATCCGGCCGCCCACCGGGACCAGCGACTTCAGCTCGGAGGCGACGTGGAGATGAGCGCGGTGCCGGGACCAGTAGAGCGGTTTGACCCCGACCGGGTCACGGGCCAGGTACACCCGGTCCCCGGACCGGTCGGCCACCGCGAACGCGAACTCGCCGCGCAGCCGGTCCACCGCCTGGTCACCCCACTCGAGGAACGCCTCCAGCACCACCTCGGTGTCGCTGTCGCTGCGCAGCTCGTGCCCGCGGGCGGCCAGGTCGGCCCGCAGCTCACGGAAGTTGTAGACCTCGCCGTTGTAGCAGACCGCCCACCGGCCGTCGGCCGACTGCCAGGGCTGGACCGCCCGCTCCCGGTCGACGATCTTCAGCCGCTGGGTGCCGAGCAGGTGCCGGTCGTCGCTGAGCGTCTCGCGCACGTCCCCACGCGGCGCGATCGCGTCGAGCATCCGGTCGAAAATCACCGGATCCGGGGCCGGTCCCACCATCAGGGCTATACCGCACATACAGATTCCTCTCCCGGCCCGTCAGCGGCCGGCCAGTTGGGCGTCGTAGACGGCCTGCAGCTGGCCACGTGCGCGCGGGTTGACGCACAGGTGCCACACCTGGCCCTCGTCGATGACGTTGACCTGGCCCGCCGCCTGCCGTTCCAGCAGCAGCCGGGCCAGCACATCGTCGTTGTCGAAACGGCGGAACCACTGCATCTCGACGTCGCAGGCGTAACCGGCACAGTGCGAGCTGGGCAGCACGGCGGCGTAGCCGAGGGACCGCAGCCGGTGCTGGTGCTCGACGCTCCGGACCATGCTGGTCACCCACAGCTGGGGGGTGCCGGGGGGCATCGCCGCGGCCAGTTCCCCGGCCACCTCGTTGAGCAGCGCGACGACGGCCGGCCGCGACCGGGTGAACCGCAGGCCCGCCGTCAGCGGCTGCCGGTCCGGCAGGGCCTGCCGCCGGGCCCAGTCCCGGGCCCGCCCGGCCAGCCCGCCCGGCTGCTCGCGGTACTGGAACCGCAGCAGGCCGGCCGTCTTCAGCGGGGGCAGATCGACCAGCTCAGCCGAGCGTGTCACGTCGGCATCGGTGCTGAAGGGTCTGGTCTCGCCCCACCACACGGAGTCGATCTGCGAGAGCAGCATGATGCGGGCGAAGGACCACAGGTCGCCCGCGCCGCGGTCGCTCGGCCGGAAGCGGTGCAGCTCAGCCACCAGGCGCCGGGCGGCCGCGTGCGGCCCGCCGCCCAGCCGGGACAGGACCGGTGTGAACTGATCGCGGCTGAGGCGCTCGCCGACGAACTCGCCCGCCACGGGCGGATCGGCCAGCCCGAGCTTCCTGATCCCCTCTGTCACCAGGTCATCGACGGCGGCCCGGTACCCCGACAGCTGGACGTCCGGCATGATCGATGCGCCCGGGACCGGGTAGTCCGCCTCCGCAAGCTCATACGCAGGCTTGGAGTGCTTGCCCATGACCTCCCCAGGCGGTGGACCAGTGCCGGGGAACCATTGTGTCCCACTGTGACCCGGTGCACTCGCAAACGCGCCGAGAGCCCCGATGTGCGCTCGACGGTGGTCAGCCGCCGGTGGTGAGGGGCCCCTGGTCGGTGCCGAGGGCGAAGACGTGCAGTTCACCTTGGTCTGCGCGGCTGGGCAGGGTCACCGACGCCACCGTCTTCCCCGCCTGAAGGGCGACATTGGTGGTGAAGATCTTCGTCCCGATCTGCTGTGAGCTGCCGCTGGCGCTGTTCCGGTAGGGCATCGCCGCGGCGATCCCATTACCGAACGAGGGAGTGCCGGACGTCCAGTCGGTGAATCCCAGGGTGGCTGACTGGGTGGTGCCGTCGGTGTAGGTGATGGTCAGCGGTCCGCTGGAGGGGCCGTTGCTGGCCGAGCCCGCGACACCGATCTCGGTGGCGCCCGCCACCGGTGGGACGGTGATCACCTGGCCGGCGGCGATGAGGTTGTCCGGCTGACCCGCGGCCGCAGCGGGCCAGTTGTACTGGACCCCGCCGCTGGCGAAAGCGGCACCGGGGGTCAGGCCAGCGGACGTAAGGGCCTGTTCGGAGTAGCTGTACCCGAGACCGTCGAAGTTGCCCGCGGCCTGGTTGGTGTCATCGGAGACGCCGGCGTCATTGAAGAACGGCGCCAGGTCGCCCGGCCGGGCCACGATCACCGGCACCGAGATCGGCTGGATCGGCCCGGACGGGCTGGTGAACTTGACCGTCACCTGGTAGTTGCCGTCGGTCGTGCTCCCGGTGATGGTCACCGGGGTGCTGGCGGCGCCGCCGGCCGGGAGGTTGAAGGTCCCCGACGACGGGCTCACCGTGAACCCGGACGGGGCGCTCGCCGTCCACCGCACCGTCTGCGGGCGGCCGGTGACCGACTGCAGGCCCAGCGTGGTCATCCCCGACCTGCCCGGCTGAACCACCACGGACGACGGGCTGGCCGAGCCGGTGGCGGCGAACACCGGCGGGCTCTGGGCCAGCAGGGCGTAGATCTCGGCCATCGGCGCGGTCTGGTTTTCGGCGGACTCCCCGCCGCTGCCATCCGGGTCGTTGAACAGGCCGTTCGGCTGGCGGTCCTGCAGCCAGGCGGTATCGGCGTAGGACGCGGCCAGCTGGGCGTAACTCGGGTCGTGGTTGATCTTGGCCAACGCGAACAGGTTGCGGAAGAAGATGGCGTTGAACACGTCGGGCTGGTGGTACAGGTTGCCACCGGAGTTGTAGTAGCTGACCGAGGCGGCGGCGGTCTGTTCCGCCTGCTGGAGGTAGGTGCGGTCGCCGGTGACCTGGTAGAGCAGCGTCCCCGCGCCGATCATGGTCCCCTGGTTGTAGCTCCACAGGGCGGTGCTGACGCTGCCGCTGTCGTTCAGGTTGTCGTAGTACATGCCGTTGGAATTCAGCAGGCAGCCGCGAACCCAGTCATACATGCGCTTCGCCCACGTCAGGTAGTACGAGTCGTGGGTGGCCTGGTAGATCTCGAGCCCGACTTCCGCGTTGGGGGCGTTGGAGACGGTGTTGCGGGAGGAACTGGCGACGTCCTCCCAGAACACGCCGCCCGGGCAGGCGACGCCGGTCCTGGTGTCCCAGCCGCTCACCACGAAGCGGAAGATGCCCTCGGCGCGGGCCAGGTCGGGCTGCTGGTGGGTGAGCCCGTACTCCTGCAGGTAGTTGAGGCCGACCCAGGCGTTGTCGTCGTAGTAGGTGGGCTGGTTGGAGTTGACCGGCCGCAGGACCCCGGACGCGTAGGCGGGTGGCTGGGACTGCCCGGCCGGGTTGGTCTCCTGGGTGTCGTAGTAGTCCAGGACCCCTTGGTCCCGGGCTTGCATGTCGCTGCGGTACCGGTTGCCGATCCCGGGGATGGCGGCCAGGTAGTTGGTGGCCGCCCAGGGGTTCACGAAGTCCCACAGGTAACCGAACTGCTGAGTCGAGTCGCTCGGCTTGTAGAGCCGGTACCTGGGGAGGTACAGCTGGTCCTGCAGTGCCTGGTAGGTCGCGGCGGCCCGCTGGGCGTCGACCGGATTCTGGCTATCGGACGGGCTGGCCGCGGCGGACGCGGCGGACGCGGTCGAGGCCAGGGCCAGCGGGAGAAGTATCGCGGCCACGGCCGTCGCTGCCAGTGCCCGGATCTGGGTCCGGGTCCTGGCAGCGGGCCGCTCCCGGCGGCGGGGCGGTGCGGTCTGGGGGGCGGTGGCGCTTCGGCGCATGTTCGTTCCTCTCCGGCCAGAGGCGAACCAGATAACGTTGTCAACGACGTTAATTGAGGAAAATGTGATCGTCAATGAGTGTTTATGCGCGGATGCGAGCGCCCACCCCGAGCTGGATCCTGCCTTTACGAAATCCGCCGCTCGGCGTAGATGTTCTGCTGGAACCACGCCTGGCTGGTGCCGATGTGCAGGACAGCTGCCGCGTGGGCCATCTTCGGGTCGCGTGCCTGCAGGGCGCCAAGGATCTCAGCGTGCTGCAACACGGTCGAGGCGGCGGCTCCCGCTTCCCGGATTCCACGCCAGGCCCTCGCCCGCAGGGTCCTCGAGGACATGCTTCCGAGCAGAGATGCGATCGTGCTGTTGCCCGCTGCCTCGACGACCAGTTCGTGGAACCGCGCATCGTGGCGGACCAGCAAGGCCTCGTCGTCGGCGCACCGGCGCATCTGCTCCAGGATCTCGGCCAGCTCGGCTAGACGGTCCTCGCTGATCGTCTCGGCCGCCTTGGCCGTCGCGGCTGGCTCCAGGAGCATCCGGACCTCCCACAGCTCGGGCAGGCTCTCGTCCCGCATGAGATCGACGGCGAAGCCGATCCCTTCCAGCAGCAACTCCGGCCGCAGGCTGGTCACGTACGTTCCGTCACCGCGCCGGACATCCAGCACCCGGGCCATGACCAGCGACCGAACCGCTTCCCGGGCCGTGCTGCGGGAGCAGCCCAGCATGACGGCCAGTTCCTGCTCGCGCGGCAGCCTGCTGCCCGGCTCAAGATCGCCGCGGACAATCAGGTCCCGGAGGTGCTCGATGGCTTGATCAATCAATGGAGCAGCCATCTGATCCCCTCATCCCGGACATTGCCCTCCCAGACATCAGCTGTTCCCACGGGATCGCGCAAAGGCCCGGTGCTGTAAATATCTCATGTTTGCGCCTCGGTCGATCGCGTACCAGTGCGCGGCCGTCTCGCCGAACACATTCGCCTTCTCTGCCTCGGACAGGCCGGCACAGGCGCTCTCGGCGAGTTCGATCGTGCGGTCGTAGTCGCAGGTGACAAGGCACACCGGCCAATCGGAGCCGAACATGACCCGGTCTGGCCCGAACGCCGACAGGAGCCGGTCGCAGTAGGGGCGCAGGTCGTCCAGGGATGGGTCGGCGGGGGCCTCGGTGACCAGCCCGGAGAGCTTGACCGCGACGTTCGGTGCGGCGGCGAGGTCAGCGATAAGGCGGCCCCACGGTTCGAGAAGGGCGTCGCGGATGGGTGGCTTGGCGCCATGGTCGAGTACGAACCGGACCTCTGGATGGCGGCGAACCGTTTCAATCGCCGCCGGCAGCTGGGCCGGGATGACCAGCAGGTCATAAGCCAGGCCAGCTGCCCCCACCGCGGCGATGCCGGCCTGAACCTCGCGGCGGGTCAGCCAGTACGGATCGGGTTCGTCCTGAACGAGGTGCCGGATACCAACCAGCTGCGGGGCAGCGAACTCGGCCAGGCGGCCGGCGACGCCGGGGGCGGTCAGATCCGTCCAGCCGACAACACCCGCGATGTCAGGGTCCGACGCAGCCAGGGCCAGCAGTTCCGGCGTCTCGTCAGCTACGGCCAGCGTCTGCACGACGACGGTGGCATCGATGTCGTGCCGCACCAGGGACGGCCTGAGCTCATCGATGACGAAGCTGCGCTGGAGGACCGGGAAGTCTTTGGTCCACGGCTGGGGCCGGGCCCGGAGATCCCAGACGTGGTGGTGAGAGTCGATGCGCATGCGCTGCATGCTCACGGCCCTCCATGGACAACGGCGTCCAGCCGGGCCCACACCTCGTCATCGATCGGCACCTGCAGATGCTCGATAGCAGCGCCGATCTGAGGGATGGTGCTCAGGCCCACGACCACCGAGGCCACGGCCGGGTGCCGCAACGGGAACTGCAGGGCGGCGCGCGGCAGCGAGATCCCCGCGGCGTCGCAGACGTCCGCCAGCGCCCGGGCGCGCTCGAGCATCGGCCGCGGCGCCGGCTCATAGTTGAAGGTGGCGTCGGCGGCCGGACGCGGCCGGGCGAGCAGCCCGGAGTTGAACGGGGCCGCGGCCAGGACCGCGACCCCCCGTTCGGCGCACCGGTCGAGCAGGGGCTGCGCCGTCCGGTCGGCGAGGGTCCACCGGCCGGCGATCATCACGACGTCGACATCGGTCTCGTCGACGGCGCGGAGCGGTGCCTGCCATTGGTTCATGCCGACCCCGACCGCACCGATGACGCCCTGCTCACGGAGCGAGACCAGGGCGGGAATGGCTTCGGCGACGGCCTGGTCGACGTAGTCGTCGGGGTCGTGGACGAGGACGATGTCGACGCGGTCGGCGCCGAGCCGTTCAAGGCTTGCTTCCAGGCTTCGCCGGACGCCGTCCGCGCTGTAGTCGCACACCCGGCGCAGGTCGTCGGGCACATCGAACCCGCCGTCGGCCAGGTCCGAACCGGTCGGGGCCGGGTTCGGCTCGAGCAGCCGCCCCACCTTCGTGGAAAGAATGAACTCGTTCCGGGGGCGGTCGCGCAACGCCGCTCCGACCCGCCGCTCGGAGAGACCGAGTCCATAGTGCGGAGCGGTGTCGAAGTAGCGGATGCCACGGTCCCAGGCGGCGGCCAGGTCGGCCGCGGCCTCCTCGTCGCCCCGGGCCTGCCAGAAGTTCCCCGGGGCCGCCCCGCCGAAGCCGATCGCGGTGACCTCCAGCGCGGTACGGCCGAGCCGGCGCGTCGCCAGGCCATGGTTGCTCATGGTGCTCATCAGTCGATGATGGCCGACTCGGCCCGCGGCGGCGGCCCGGCGGGCCGCAGGTCGATGCGCAGCACGCCGACCGCCGACGTGCTCGGCCGCGCCGGCAACCTCACGGTCAGCCCGTTGGCATCACGGCTGAACTGGAGCTCGGAGTCCACACCGAGAAGGCGGACCGCGGCGACATCGCCATCGAACAGGCGCAGCGTGGTGGCCAGCGAGCGGATCCGCACTTCGGTGACGTCGTGCGGGAGGTTCAGCACCGTGCCGTAGAGCGTGTCGTCGCGGGTGGTGAAGCGAATGTCTTCCGTGGTGAACGCGGGAGGAGCGGAATCGGTGAACGACCCGGCGGGAGGCATGGTCGGGCCTTCGCCGTGAACAAGCCACGGCCGGGTGCCGTAGATCGCCTCACCGTTGACCGACATCCACTCGCCGATCCCCTCCAGCAACTGACGTTCGGCTGGATCAATGGTGCCGTCCGGGCGGGGGCCGATGTTGAGGAGCAGCACACCGTTCTTGCTGACGGCGTCGACGAGGTCGATGACGATCTCGTCGGCGGTTTTGTAGTCGTTCTCGGTGAGGTAGGCCCAGGCGACCCGGGAGGTTGAGCTGTCGTTCTGGAAAGGCAGTGGTGAGATGCCCCGTGTGCCGCCGCGCTCGATGTCGTACACCGCCGTGCCGGGCTCGAACGCTTCCCACTTGTAGTTGATCACGGCGCCGTGCCCGGCGGCGGTGGCATGGTTGTAGAAATAGGCCGCGAACTTGCGCCGGTAAGGCTCGAAGGCAGGTTCTTCTATCCACCAGTCGAACCAGACGAGCTCGGGGTCGTAGCGCTCGACCAGTTCGACGGTGCGCGCGAGCCAGTCGTCGAGGAACGCCTGGTCCGGCTGGGTGCTTTTCGGTTCGGCCGGGCCATAGAGGTCCGCCCACTCGGGATCTCGCACGTCGCTGTCGAACCTGGTGCCGCCGTTGAAGAACCACCAGTGCTCCGCGCGATGACTGGACAGCCCGAAGTGCAGGCCCTCGGCGGCGGCGGCCGCCTTGAGCTCGCCGAGCAGGTCCCGGCGGGGTCCGATGCGGGTGGCGCTCCACCGGGAAAGGCCGGTCTGCCCGAGGTGGTAGCCGTCGTGGTGCTCGGCGACCGGCACGACGTAGCGGGCCCCGGCGCGGCGGATCAGAGTCATCCAGTCGGCGGCGTCGAAGCTGGCCGCGGTGAACTGCGGCAGGAAGTCCTTGAAACCGGCGACGGCCTGGTCGCCGTAGGCCTGCCGGTGGTGCCGGTACTCGGGGGTGCCGTCGAGGTACATCGTCCGCGGGTACCACTCAGTGCCGTAGGCCGGGACCGAGGCCGCGAGCCAGTGGATGAAGATCCCGAACTTCCCGTCGATGTACCAGTCCGGGGCGCGGTAGCCCGACAGGGATTCCCACGTCGGGGCGAATGGGCCGCGCCCGATGGTCTTGTCAGCCGCGTCGAGGATCTGGCGGCGCCGGTCAGCCACCGCGTGCGGGTCGAGCGGCGCCGGGAAAGCCGTCCGGCCGGTGAGCCCGCTCATCGAGGGAGGCCCACGGAGGAGGCGGACGCTTGCATGCTCCCGGCCCAGTACTCGCCGTCCGGATAGCGATAGGCGGTCATCGTGGCCGGGAAGATTTCGATGCTGTACCCGGGCTTGGCTGGAACCCGGTACGCACCGTCGTTGATGACGACCGGGTCGACGAAATGCTCATGGAGGTGGTCGACGTACTCGATCATCCTGTTCTCCAGGGAAGCGCTGACGCACACGTAGTCGAAGATCGACAGGTGCTGGACGTACTCGCAGAGGCCGACGCCTCCGGCGTGGGGGCAGACCGGCACGCCGAATTTCGCGGCCATCAGCAGGATCGGGACGATCTCGTTGATGCTGGCCACGCGGCAGCTGTCGACCTGGCAGAAGTCGATGGCCCCGCCCTGCAGCAGCTGCTTGAACATCACGCGGTTGTGAACGTGCTCACCGGTGGCGACTCCGACCCCGGTTCCGGCCAGGCCGTCCCGGACCTTGCGATGGCCGACGACGTCGTCGGGACTGGTCGGCTCCTCAATCCAGCGCGGACGGAACTGAGCGAGGTCACGTACCCAGGAGATGGCCTGGTCGACCTCCCACACCTGATTGCAGTCGATCATCAGGCCGAGATCCGGGCCGAGCTCTTCGCGGGCAATGCCCAGGCGGCGGATGTCGTCTTCCAGACGGGCGCCGACCTTGAGCTTCACGTCCCGGAACCCACCGGTGACCGCCTCCCGGACCAGGCGCCGCAGCTTCTCGTCGGGGTAGCCGAGCCACCCCGGTGAGCTGTTGTAGGCCGGGTACCCGCTGCGCTTCAGCTCGGCGATGCGGTCGGCGCGGGTGGGCGCCAGCGCCGCAAGCATCGCCACGGCCTCCTCCGGGGTGATCGCGTCGCTGAGGTAGCGGAAGTCGCAGGCCTCGACCAGCGCCTGCGGAGACATCGTTGACAGCAGCTGCCAGACCGGCATCCCGGCGTGACGGGCCATCAGGTCCCAGGCAGCGTTGAGCACCGCGGCGATGGACAACTGGACCGCGCCCTTCTCGGGGCCGAGCCAGCGCCACTGAGAGTCGTTGACGAGCTCACGGTAGAACTGCCCTATCCCGCCGCTGGCCAGGTCGGTGACATCGCGGCCGGCCAGCTTGGCCGCGAACCGCTCGGCGATCGATGCGCACACGTCGTTGCCGCGCCCGATCGTGAAGGTCAGGCCATACCCGCACAGGCCGGGGGTGTCGGTGTCGAGGATGACGTAGGCGGCCGAGTAGTCACCGTCCGGGTTCATCGCGTCGGAGCCATCCATCGTGGCCGAGGTGGGAAACCTCAAATCGAGCACGCGGGAGGACGTGATCACGGGCATGGCTGGTGCTCACCGCCCCCCGAACGCACCGAAGGCCAGCCCCTTGACGAGGTATTTCTGGAGCGCGATGACCAGGACGAGGGTGGGCACGATCGCTATCGCCGCCCCCGCCATCATGTAGCTCCAGTACGAGCCGTACTGGCCCTGGAGCTCGCTGAGCCCCAGGTTGAGGGTGTAGAGGTTCTCGTTCTGCGTCGCTACCAGCGGCCACAGGAACTCGCCCCACATGGCGATGAACGTAAAGACGGCCAGGACGGCGACGCCGGCGCGTACGAGCGGGAGCATGACGCGCAGGAAGATCCACAACTCGGATGCGCCGTCAAGACGTGCGGCCTCACGGAGTTCTTCAGGCGTGGTCCGGAAGAACTGCCGCATCAAGAAGGTCCCGAACGCAGTGAATGCGAGCGGGAAGATGAGGCCGAGGTAGGTGTTGTAAATGTGCAGCGATTTGGAAATCAGGAACAACGGGACCAGCGTGGCGCTGGCGGGAATGAGCAGCGTGGCCACGTAGAGACCGAACAGCTTGTCCCGGCCGGGGAACCTCAGGCGCGCGAAGGCATACCCCGCGGTGGTCGAGGCGACCAGGACGACAAGGACGTCGCCTATGGACATGATGAGGCTGTTGATCAGGAACCGGCCGAACGGGAAGAAATCCCATGCCTGCCTGAAGTTTCCCCAGTTCCAGCTGTACCCGAAGAAGAAATTGCTCGTGATGGCGTTGCTCTCGGGCTTCAGCGCCGTTGCCAGCATCCACAAGAACGGGAACAGGCATACGAAGGCCGCGGCCCAGATGATGAGGTTCAGTACCACGCGCCGGATGGACCGGGTGACCCGCCGGCGCGACCTCGCGGTCCGCCCGGCCGCCCGCTCACCGGGGGCGGCTATCCGTACAGAATCAGTGCTCATAGTGCACCAGCCTTCGCTGAAGCATGAACATCAGCCCGGTGACGATGAGGATCATGAAAGCCAGCAGAACCGCGATTGCCGATCCGTCACCCAGGCGGAAGTACTGGAATGCATCGTCATAAAGCTGCAGGACGAGGGTGGTCGATGAATTGCCGGGACCGCCGTTGGTCAAGATGTAGGCCTGGGTGAACACCTGGAATGAGGTGATCAGCGTCATCAGGGTCCCGAAGAAGATCAGGGGCGACAGCAGCGGCAAGGTGATCTTGAAGAACTGGCGGATCGGCCCGGCCCCATCGATCGATGCGGCGTCGTACATCGTGTCGGGAATGTTGGTCATGCCGGCCACGAAGAGGATCATGTTGTAGCCGAATCCCAGCCACACCGACATGATGATGATGGAGGGCATCGACCAGTCGCTGGAGCTCAGCCACGGGACCGGGCCGAGGCCGAACCAGCCGAGCACCGTGTTGAAGATGCCGTTCTGGTTGTAGATCAGGGCCCACAGCAGCGAACTGGCCACGAGCGGGGTCACCACGGGCAGGAAGAAGACAATCCGAAGAAACGCCTTGCCCTTGACGGCCCGCACGCGCGGGCCGAGGAGCGCCGCCAGCGTCAGGGACACGATCAGGTTGAGTGGCACGTAGGCGCCGACGAAGTACAGGACGTTGAGCACGATCCGCCAGAAGCCGAAGCTGCTGAGGACGTTGCCGTAGTTGTGGAGCCCGACGAACCGTGTCTGTCCCCCCTGCAGGGGCCAGTTGAAGAAGGACACGTAGATCGCCAGGGCCATGGGGATCAACGTGAACAGCGTGAAGCCGGTCAGGTTGAACGACAGGAACCCGGCCGCGGCGCGGGTGTCGCGGTTCAGCCGCCGCGGGCGGCGCCCGGGCGCGGGCCGGCCGGTGAGGCCAGCCCGCGACCGGGAATCGAGCACACCAGTTCTGCTCGCCATTTCCGCGCCTTACCCTCCGCTGCCCGGCAGGATCGAGCTCAGGTCGCCCGGAGACACGCCCTTGCCTGTGCCGGAGGCCGCCGCCACTTCCTGGGCGTATTGCTGAGCGCTGATCTGACCGGACAGGACCAGTGGCGTGTCCTTCGACAGCGCCGTCTGGAATTGCGCCCAGTTGGTCGTGACCTCCTGCGGCTCTGCCTTCTTCAGCGCCGTCGTTATCGCGGCCTCGGTGTCGGCGCCGGCGAAGTTGCCCCACGAGTTGTCGGCGGCGAGCCGCGCCGGGAACGCCCGGCCCTGGCTGCCGGCGTAGGCCAGAGCTTCCTGGTTGACCAGCACGGTCAATGCCTTGAAGGCGGCATCGGGGGTCTTGCAGTCCTTGGTGATGCCGAAACCGGAGCCCTCGTTGTACGAATGCACCCCGTCAGGTCCGGCCGGGAACTCGACCCAGCCCACGGGGAAACTGGACTGGCCCTTGATGTCGATCAGGTCCCAGGGGCCGTTGACTTCCATTCCGACCTTGCCGGTGTCGAACTCCTGACTGGACCAGCCGGGCGCCGTGGAGTAAGGCGGGGTCACATGGTCCTGATAGGAGAGCTCGGCCTGGTCCTGGATGCCCTTCACGAAGGCCGGGTTGGTGACGTTGAACTGGCCATTCTGGACGTAGGCGTCGGGAGTGCCGCTGAGGTCGTAGGCCAGCTCCAGGGAAAGGGCGGTTCCGCCCAGGGTCACCGGCAGGTATCCGTAGTCACCGCCACCGGTCAGCTTCTTGGCGTCCTGAACAAACTGCGCCCACGTCCAGCCGGGCTGCGGGTATGGCACACCCTTGGCCTTGAACAGGGCCTTGTTGTAGGTGACCACGACGGGCCCGAAGTCGTACGGCAGGGCGAGTAGGTTGCCGTTCGAGGACAGCTCCTTGATCATGGTCGACTCGAAGGGCGACAGGCTGTACTTGTACTTCTTGATCAGGGAGTTCAGCGGCATGAACAGGTTGCCCACCGACCCGACGTAGCCGTACTGCAGCCCGGCGATGCAGGGCATCGAGTGCGTCGACGCCTCGATCGGCAACTTGGTCCAGAAGTTCGTGAAGCTGGTGGTGGTCAGCGACACGCTGAGGTTCGGGTAGGCCTTCGGGACCAGGTCGGCGTTGTGCTTCCAGACGGCGGCCTCGCCCGGGCTTCCCACCCAGAAGGACCAGCTGATGTTCCCGGAAGGGCCCGAACTCGACCCGCCCGAACCGCCGGAACTGCAGGCGGCCACCAGCACCGCTGCCGCCGCCGCAACGGCGCCGAGCGCGTAGCGCACGCTGCGAGGTCTTTTGCCCGTTGCCTTTCTCATCATTGCCGTTGTCTCCCTTCATCAGGGCCGCGTTTTGCCGCCGCGCGAGTTGTCTCGGGTATGGCTGAGGCACGTACGGCTGCTGGCGCGCACGTGCTGGTGGACGTGCTGGCTTACTGCCCGGATGTCAGGAACAGCTCGATGACGGGAACGTCGACATCGGGCTGGCGGACCGGCAGGTTGAGGGTGAGCACATCGGCGCCGAGGGCCGCCATGGTGGTGTTCTGCGCCTGCTGGGCCGGGTCGATGACCTCGATGGCGATCTCCGACCCGTCGTGCAGGAACTGCGCGAAGGTCACTTTCCCGGCCAGGCCGGGCAGGTGGACGTGCCGGAAGGGCCAGGCGAACAGGTGGAGGTACAGCCGGTCGCCGCGCCGGGTATAGCGACAGTCGGCCGGCGGGGTGTAGCTGGCCGGCCCAGCGCCATAGATGGAGCGGGCGTTCGGGCCGGTCCAGGCGCTGAGGGCTTCCAGGATCTCGACCGCACGGGGCTCGAACTCCCCGCGGGCGGTCGGGCCCACGTTGAGCAGCAGGTTGCCGTCCTTGGAGACGCCATCGACGAGCATGCGGATGAGCTGGCCGGAGGTTTTCCAGTCCAGGTTGTCCCGGTCATACCCCCAGCTGCCGTTGAGCGTCTGGCACGCTTCCCACAGCCGTCCGCCGTCGGCCATCGGGCCGGTCGGCTGGTACTGCTCGGGCGTCACCACGTCGCCGTCAAGGTCGAGGCGGTCATTGACCACCACGTCGGGCTGCAGGGAGTAGACCAGATCCAGTAGCTCCTGCGAGCGCCAGTCGTCCCTGCCCTTCCCGCCCCAGGTCCGTCCGGGATAGGAGAAGTCGAAGAACAGGTAGTCCACCGGGCCGTAGCCGGTGAGCAGCTCCCGGACCTGGCCGTGCAGATAGTCCGCGTAGCGGGCGACGTCGCGGTCCTTGGCGGCGGTCTTGGCCTGCTCGTCGTCACGCTGAGGATGCAGGCCGTCAATGGGGAACGAAGGATGGTGCCAGTCAAGCAGCGAGTGGTAGAAACCCACCCGCAGGCCCTCGGCCCGGAAAGCTTCCACCCATGGCCGGACCAGGTCCCGCCCAGCTGGGGTATTGGTCGCCTTGAAGCCGGTGAGAGCCGAGTCCCACAGGCAGAACCCCTCGTGGTGCTTGGTGGTCAGCACCGCGTACCGCATCCCGGCCTGGCGGGCGAGCTGCGCCCAGCGCCGGGGGTCGTAGCGGTCGGGGTCGAAGTGCTCGAAGTAGCGCTGGTAGGCGGCGTCATCCAGCCGCTCTCGCTGCTTCACCCACTCGTGCCGGGCAGCTACCGAATACAGCCCCCAATGGACGAACAACCCGAACCGGGCTTCTTCCATCCACCGCAGCCGCTGTACACGGTCGCTGCGTGCGTCCTGCTGCTGCACGGCTACCTCCGCCCACATCGTCGGGGAATCGGATACGTCTAATGTAAATGTTGCCTTTGCCTCTGGCTAGCGCCGTAGCGAAATTTGTTAAATCTACATAGTTGCATTCAGATAAAGCAATTCGAATATAGTATCTATTTTATTAATCTGATGTCTTCACATGTGGATCACTAAACAACAGATGTTTGACGGTCGAGAAGCGGCGGTGAGGTCTACCTGGCAGCCCGGATCGACGGCGTGGGGCACGGCCCGCTCGGCGCTCCAGCGCGAGGCCGGCGCCCAGGCCGCGCTGGCCGTACTCACGGTCTCGGATTCGCTGGGCTTCGGATCGGGGCGATCCGGCCGCGGGCGATGCGGATGACCAGTTCGCTGATGTCGTCGACGTCGAGGCGGACGCGATGAAGTGGGCGCCCACTGGGCATCGTCAGGTGAAGAACTCCGTCGAGCCGTTGGCTTGCTCGCCGACAGTGTTCAGGCGCGCTGGGCACATCGTTGTAGGCGGGGGCCAGTTCGCTCAGCAATCGAGTGAGCGCAGGAGCTGACTAACGCGCGATTGGGTGAGACCGAGCCGACCTGCGGTGTGCCCGAAGTGCAACTCGTCCGCCAGGGCGAGAAACACCCTGATCTCAGGTCATAGGAGAAAGCGAGGGAAGGCATGAGGAAGCTAATCGAAACAACACACGTTTCCCTTGGTGGCGAAATCGGTTCGATCAATGACTGGGTGTTCCCATACCTGGACGAGGAACACAAGGCCTACGCCATGCAAGAACTATCGGAAGCAGACGCGCTGCTCCTCGGCCGCACGACGTACGAAACTTTTTCGGCGGCATACCCCGCCATGAACGGCGGTGATTCCGGAGTCTTCAGCCAATTCATCGCACGGATGAACAGCATTCCCAAGTACGTAGCATCGACCACCCTTCGCGAGACCACTTGGAATGCCACCGTCATCGACGGAGACGTGGCTTCGTTCGTCACCGATCTGAAGCAACGCCCCGGAGGCAACATCATCAAGTACGGGAACGGTCCGCTGGATGTCACCCTCATGGAGCATGGACTCATAGACGAGTTCCACCTGCTGCTCACGCCCGTCGCAGTTGGAAAGGGTCAACATCTATTCGAGGATATCAAGTCGGCGCCGTCATTGAACCTCGTCGACATCACGCAGCACAAAAACGGTGTCGTGATACTCACCTACACGCCAATTCCGGCGTAGACCCTTTACTGGTCCTTGCCGTGGCGGCTCAATAGCCCCAGCGGGCTCTGCAGCGCGTCGTGACCAGGCTGGTGCGCATGTGGGTGGCCAGCACCGGGGACAAAGGCTGGCCGATCCGGAAATTGGCCGGAACTGCATTCAGACCGGTGCTGGCGGGAAGCCACATATGTCATCGGCATACGCTGGGCTGCGGTTCACCCGGGGCGTAGTGCGTCCAATCTGCCTGTGTCGGCGACCCGGCATCGGCGCAGAGTGCTGCGTAAGGATTAGCGAAAAGGGGCATCGGCCACGTCCGCACGGTGCCGTCCGCGTCGGCCGTGGCGAGGAGCGTGCCCTTCGGGCTGAACGCCACCCCGTTCACGGCGGCCACCGGGCCCGCGTAAGCCTCGAGGGGAACGCCGACGGCCTGCCCGGTGAGCGGGTTCCACAGCCGCACATAGCCGTCGCTGTAGGCGGCGGCCAGGAGCCTGCCGTCCGGGCTGAACGCCACCCCGGACACGCTCCCCCCCGAGCTGGTACCGGCTGGGAGGAGAGCGCCGACGGCCTGCCCGGTGACCGGATTCCACAGCCGCACATAGCCGTCGCCGCCGGCGCTGGCCAGCAGCTTGCCGCCCGGGCTGAACGCCACCGCGTTCACGCCGCCCACCGGGCCGGTATCAGCCCGGAGGGGAGCGCCGATGGCCTGCCCGGTGACCGGGTTCCACAGCCGCACATATCCGTCCGCCTCGGCGGCGGCCAGCAGCTTGCCGTCCGGGCTGAACGCCACCCCTTTCACGATGCCCCCGGCGTCAGCCGGCAGGGGAGGGCCAGCGGGCCGCCGGGTGGCCAGATCCCACGTTCGCACGGTGCCGTCCGTCCCCGCGGCGGCCAGCAGCTTGCCATCCAGGCTGAACGCCACCCCGTTCCGTCCAGAAAAGCCGCCTGAAGCCTGCCCGGTGACCGGGTCCCACAGTCCCACGGTGTCGTCACCGTTGGCAGTGGCCAGCAGCTTGCCGTCCGGGCCGAACGCCACCCCGTCCACGTGGCTCCCCGGACCGGTTTCAGCCGGGAGGACACCGGCGGGCCGCCGCGTAGCCGGATCCCACAGCCGCACCATGCCGTCGCCGTCGGCGCTGGCCAGCAGCCTGGCGTCCGCGCTGAACGCCACCGCGTTCACGCCGCCGGTGACGCGTGGGAGGGGAGCGCGGGGAGCTTGCCGGGTGGCCGGGTTCCACAGCCGCACGGTGCCGTCGGCGCCGGCGGTGGCCAGCAGCTTGCCGTCCGCGCTGAACGCCACCGCGTTCACGCCCGCGACCGGACCCGTATCAGCCAGGAGGGGAGCGCCGACGGCCTGCCCGGTGACCGGGTTCCACAGCCGCACGGTGCCGTCGGCGCCGGCGGTGGCCAGCAGCTTGCCGCCCGGACTGAACGCCACCCCGTACACGCCGTCTCCTCGTGCGCTGTTATCAGCCAGGAGGGGAGCGCCGACGGCCTGCCCGGTGACCGGGTTCCACAGCCGCACGGTGCCGTCGCCGTCGGCGGTGGCCAGCAGCTTGCCGCCCGGACTGAACATCACCCCGTTCACCCCGCCGTTGGCGACAGCGAGGAAGGGAGCGCCGGCGGCTTGGCGGGTGGCCGGGTTCCACAGCCGCACGGTGGCGTCACTGTCGACGGCGGCCAGCAGCTTGCCGTCCGGGCTGAACGCAACCCCGAACACGCCGTCTCCTCGTGCGCTGGTACCAGTGAGGAGGGGGACGCCGACGGCCCGGTGGGTGGCCGCGTTCCACAGCCGCACGGTGTGGTCCGCGCCGCCGGTAGCCAGCAGCTTGCCGTCCGGGCTGAACGCCACCGTGTCCACGCCGCCCACCGGGCCGGTATCAGCCGGGAGGGGAGCGCCGACGGCCTGCCCGGTGACCGGGTTCCACACCCGCACATACCCGTCCGCATCGGCGGCGGCCAGCAGCTTGCCGTCCGGGCTGAACGCCACCGCGTACACCCCGCCACCCGGGCTGGTATCAGCCGGAAGAGGAGCGCCGGCAGCCTGCCCAGTGACCGCATCCCACAGCCGCACATAGCCGTCGCCGTACCCGGCGGCCAGCAGCTTGCCGGCCGGACTGAACGCCACCGTGCTCACGCCGGAGTTAGCTGGGTCACCGAGCAGGATGCCGCGTTGTTGCTGTTCCATCAGCAAGCTCGCCAGGACGGAGCCGGCTTGGCCGGTGGGGAAGACACGCCAGGCGGCCACGGCCAGCCGCCGTGCGGTGAGCGGATTGCCGGAGTCGGCGGCCAGGCTTTCGGACGCGAGCTGGCGAGATAGGGCGATGGCGTGCTGCCGGGAGGCGTTGGCGGCGTCGCGTACGGCGATTCCTGCGGCGCTGACGGCGATCACGGTCAGGGCCAGCAGCCCGGCGATCACGCCGCGCCGCCGGCGGGTGGCGCGGCGCGCGGCGTGATGCGCGACGCCAAGAAACGCCTCACTGGAGGCAGGCAGCGGAGGGTAGCGGGCCGGAGCGCCCTGCCAGCGGGCGGCGGCGGTGTCGATGCTGGCCAGCCGCCCCGGCCGGTACAGGTAGGCCGGGTCCCGGCCGCTGCTATCCCAGGTGGCCGCGTCGGTGACGACCTGGCTGTACAAGGCCCGGTCGAGCTGGTCGCCGCCGAGCCAGTCCCGAAGTTTTTTCCAGGCGTGCAGCAGCGCGTCGTGGGCGATCTCGACGCTGTCCTCTCCGAGGACCAGCAGCCGCTGGGCGCTGAAGGCGACGATGACCGCGTCGATGTCCGCGGCCATCTGTGTTCCCTGGGAACCCAGATCGGCCCTGCGGCACCGGCGCCGCACGAACTGGCCATTCGCCGTGATGACGGTCAGCTGGGTGAATATCAGACGGGCCGCGTCCTGCTGCGACCTCGTCAGGGCGTCGTAGGCGGCCTGGGCGCCGCGGTTGACCGCGTCGGCGACTCCGCCGGCCCGCCGGTAGCCGCGCAGGGTCAGCTCATTCCCCTCACGGTGTTTACAGGTGGCGGCCATCGCCTGGGACATCAGCGGCAGTACCCCGCTGCCCAGCCCGCCTCCAGCCTCGTCGCGCAGCTCGGAGATCACCGCCTCGACCACTGCGGGTTCCACCACCAGGGCCGCCTCCGCGGCAGGCCCGGTCACCGCCAGCCGCAACTCAGCCTCGCTCATCGGACCGACCGTGAACAGCCGGGCATCCAGCGCAGCCTTCAACGGCGGGTATGCGATGAGGCGACCCAGGTAATCCGCGCGCACCGCCGCGATCACCAGCGCCGGCGGGAGCCTGCGCGGCCCGGCCGGGATCGCGGCCGCCGCGTGCAGCGCCGTGACGAACGCCTTCCGCTCCACTGCGTCGACGTCGCCGCCCTCGCCCGCGGTGAACAACTCCTCGAACTGGTCCACCACCAGGACCAGGCGCGCCGGCACGCCAGCTGCGGCACCGGCTGGCCTGTCCGATCCCGGATCCGCACCGCGTCCGGCGGCGGTTCGCGCCGCCTGCTCGGCCAGCATCGGCGACTCCTCCGGCGCCGCCCGCAGCGACCGGTACACCGACACTGGATCCGCGCCTGCCATCTCGGCCAGATGCATCGCCAGCTCCCGCAGCGGGCTGGCGGTGGGCCGGATCACCCGCCGCGGCCACCGCTCCGACCCCGGACCTAAGGCGCCGGCGGCTAGGCGCGGCAGCAAACCCGCCCGCAGCAGCGAGGACTTGCCCGACCCTGACTCTCCGGTCACGAGCAGGATCCCGGCCCGGTCCAGCCGCTCGCCCAGCCGCCGCACCAGCTGATCGGCCAGCTCATCGCGTCCGTAAAAAAGCTGGGCGTCCCGCTCCTCGAAAGGCACGAGCCCGAGATAGGGGCCGCCCGGCCACGCCGGACCTTCTGGCCCCACGGCTTCCCCGCGCAGGGCAGCCAGCACCTCTTCGGCCGGGGCGCGGCCGCGGGCGGCCGCGACGAACAGGGGGCGCGCCGGCTCGGCCAGGCCCAGCGCGCCGGCCAGCAGCTCGGCGGTGTCCTTGCGGGCGGTGCGGTTGATGCCCCGCTCCAGGTCACTGACCGACCGTGGGCTCAGGCCCGCCGCCTCCGCCAGCTCCTCCTGGGTCAGCCCGGCCTCGGCCCGCAGCTGCCGCAGCAGGCCACCGAAGCCCACCGCAAGCTGCTCCGCCATGGTCTGGCATCCCCTCTGCAGGTCCTCATCTCGCTGCAGCACAACCGGCACAGCGCCGACAGGACCTACACCCAGGTTAACCAGGCCCCGCCACCCTCACCATCTCTTGCCGTCCGGGCCCAGCTGCGGATCCTGTGATCCGTCATGTGACCGTCCTGTGGGCCCTCATGTGTGGCGGTCAGCCGGGCCGCTGAGCACGGTGGAACCAGCTGCCCGCTGGCTACCGGCAGATCCATCATCCGCGCGTCAGCGCGGACCAGGAAGAAAGGATCCTCACCATGTTCGACCGCCTCGCCGCACACCGGCCGACGATCAGGTATTTCTCGACCCGCACCCGCCGCTGCGCGATCGGCACCGCCGCGATGATCCCCGCTCTGCTCGTCGGCGTGCTCGGCAGCACCCACCCGGACCCGCCGCAAGATAGCGGCCTCGTCGCCTGCGCGTACCCGCTGGCCACACAACACGTCCCCGCGACCGACTACCCGAAGATCCGCGCCGAGTTCGCCGGGTCGCGCTCGCCGGACCTGCGCAACGCCGGGACGGCCTACGTCGATCTGGCCACGGCGCTGCCCACTGCGCGGGGGACCGACGGATATGAGACCGTCTGGTTCTACCAGCGGCTGTCCGCCGCCTGCGCAAAGCACAGACATTGAACGGCCGCATCGGGCAAGACTGCCCTCCATACACCCCGAGGAGGCGGCGGTTCCAAGCGTGCGCTGCTACCAGCTGGTTGACCACGCTGTGTGATCAGCGTCCGAGCTAAACCTTTCGCGCCGCCAGCCGTCCGCCGGCGAGGGCAGTGGTGTCGACGTCATCGAGTGTGGTGACCACCAGATCCGCGCCGGCCGCGGCCAGCAGGTCAGCGTCGTCGGCTCGGGCGATGCCGATCGCGGCCATGTCGCCGGCCTTGGCCGCCTGGACCCCGGCGGACGCATCCTCGATCACCATCGCGTGGCGCGGGTCGACACCGAGCTCGTGCGCAGCGGTCAGGAAGATCTCGGGGTCGGGTTTGCCGTGGGCGAAATCGCGTCCGGAGACGTCGGCGTCGAAGTAGTCCAGCAGCGTCAGGCCGGGCCGAAGCGTCGGCGAGGAGATCCCTTGCTTCTGCGCGAAAGTGTCGAGCCGGATCTGGCGCAGGAACAATCCCGCGTTCTTCGACGACGACGCGTCGGCGATGAGCATTCCGGCGTCCTTGGTGGCGATGACGAACCGCAGCGCGTCGGGATAGGCGGTGAAGTCACCGGCCTGGATGAGGCGCACGACGATCTCCTGCTTGAGCCGCGCGTACTCGGCGACGCGGTTTTCGGCATCGGGTATGTGGAAGTAGTCGAGTGCGGCGCGGGCGCCGCTCATGCGCGGCTTGCCGGATACGTACTGCTGGTAGACGTGGGACGTGAACGCGTCCGGCGACCACGTCGTGCGGTCGCGGATGCCGCGCCAGCTGGACTCCATCAGCTCGCGCAGCGACTCGCGCCACGCCTTCTCGTGCGGCGAGTCGACCAGCACCCCGTCGACGTCGAAAATCGATCCCTGAAACTTCGGCATGCGGCCTCCTTTTCAATCTCGGGCGGAGGGCCCGGTGGTCGCCGGGTTCCGGCTGAGCTCGAACACGGTCTGGCCACCCGAGCGCAGCTCACGGACATCGTCGCGGACTGCGACCCTGACGGGTCGGCTCGCCCCCTCGGGGTGGACGGCAAGCGTCAGGTGATCGCCGGCGAGTGTCACCTGGATCGGGGTCTCCCGGAACTGCATAGAGAACGACAGGCTGTCGAGCCTGCCCGGGAGCTGGGGATTGAAGCGCAGGACATCGTCGTAGACATGGGCGCCGGCGTAATTCCGCTGCATGAGGTCGAGCGTCCCGGCCATGACACCCATGTGGATGCCTTCCTTCGTGGTCCCGCCCTGGATGTCATCGGCATCGCTGTGCAGCGCGACCAGGAACCGGTCCCACGAGCTCTCGGGGTCGATGGTGGCGAGTGCCCCGGCATGAGTGACAAAGCTCAACGTCGAGCCGTGAGAAGTCCGCCGGTCGTAGTATTCGACGTTCCGCGCCACCGTGTCGTCACGGTAGTCATACCCGAGCCGTCCGAAGATCTCGCGCAGCTCGTCCTGCCTGAACAGGAAGAACAGCATCACCGTATCGGCCTGTTTGGTGACCTTGTAGCGGTTGGGGTCCTCGCCCTCCGCGCGCAGGATCCGGTCGAGCCGCTGGATGTTGCCGTACTTCGCCCGGTATGCGTCCCAGTCCAGCTCCTCGAGGTCCTCGTATCCCTCGAACTGGCTGATGATCCCGTCGCCGAGGAACGGGACGAACATCCGCCGGCTCATGTCCTGCCACACCGCCAGCTCATCGTCGCCAATGCCCAGCCGCATGCGCAGTGCCTCCGCGCGGCTGGCGGGGAGCAGCGGCAGCAGCTGGCCGGCGATGCCGCACAGCCACGCCACCAGGACGTTGGTGTAGGCGTTGTTGCGCAACCCGCCCTGCAGTGCACCCGGGTACTTGTCGTGGAACTCGTCCGGGCCCATCACGCCGTGGATCTCGTAGCGCTCGCGCTCGGGATTGAAGTGCGCGATCGACGCCCAGAAGCGCGTGATCTCCAGCATCATCTCCGCGCCGTAGTCGCGCAGGAACGCCTGGTCACGGGTGGTCTGGAAGTAGTGCCAGATGTTGTAGAAGATCGCCGCGTTCACGTGCCGCTGGTTGCGGCTGAGGTCGGGCTCCCAGAGGCCCGAGACCGGGTTGAGGTGGACCAGCTGGGTCTCCTCGACTCCCTCGCTCCCGCTCTGCCACGGGAACATCGCACCACGGAATCCTGCCTCCTGGGCAGCCGCCCTGGCCTCGCCCATCCGGCGGTAGCGGTACATCAGCAGCCCGCGCGTGACCTCGGGCAGCCGGACGTTGAGGAAGGGGAACGCATAGATCTCATCCCAGAACACGTGCCCGCGATAGGCCTCCCCGTTAAGTCCGCGGGCGGGCATCCCAGCGTCGAGGTCGGCGGTGTGACGGGAACAGACCTGGAGCACGTGCGCGATGTGCAGCCGCAGCAGCTGTTGCACGCTCTCGTCTCCTGACACCCGCATGTCGCATACCTGCCACAGTTCGTCCCATGCCACGGTGTGGCGCTCGAATGCGGCGGCGAAGTCGGCGTGGCGGGCCGCCGACCTGGCCGCCCTCACCAGCGTGTCGCTGACCCCCGGATCCCGCGACGTGTAGAACGCCACCATCTTCTCGACCCGCGTCGCCGTGCCCTGTTGCACGTCGAAGGTGAGAACCTGCTGGATGTAGTCCTCCACCTGGTAAAGCGTCCGCTCGACCTGGAGGATTTGCTCAGCGGCGAACACGCGCGTGCGGGCCGCGTAGCTGATGTACAGATTCGACTGCCGCGTCTCGGCCTTCAGCGCGACGACCTCGGGCCCGAACGTGCGCGGGGAAACGGGGTTCAGGTGGCGGCCCTCCAGCTGCCGGTAGCGGGCGACACCGCCATTGCTCACCCGGCCGTCGATCGCCGTGACCACCTCGACGCGCCCCGACCAGTTCTCCGGAACCAGCGTCCACTCGATCCCCGCGTGGTGCGGGTCGCTCATGCTGACGAACCGGCGGCTGTGCAGCGTCGTCTCCCGGCCGCTGAGATCACGGAAACGAACGTGGCGGACGACAGCCGCGTACCGGATGTCCAGTTCGTGGCGGTAACCGAGCAGATCCACGTCGGCGAGCCTGATCGCCTCCCCGCCCTCGACGCGCAGCTGGAGGACCAGCCAGTTCGGCATGTTAACAAGATCCTCGTTGAGCACGGGCACGCTGCTCAGGATCGTCGTCTCGCGGTTGTAACCGCCGTGTACGTAGGTACCCGGATAATGCACGCCGTCAGCGTCTTCCCACTCCGCCGCGCCACGCGTGCACAGGTAGCCGTTGCCCGTCGAGGTCAGCGCCTCGCGAAGCCCCTCAAACCCAGGCTCAAAGCCGTCATACGTGAGCAAGAAACCGTCCACGGCGCCTCCTGCCGGCCTAGCCGCCTTTGCGGTCAACGACGGCGGGCCGGCCGCGCCGAAGGTGTACCCAGTCCACTGGTTCTGCATGTGCCCGGCGGAGGCGCCGATGGCTACGTCCCCAGCGCCGCAGCGAAGCCGTCCTGGACGATCAGCCAACCGGAATCCGTACCGCCGGGATGTTCAGGGAAGTTCCTCCTGCGGTCGAGGGCCGTACGCCGCGCGGATCTGCCGCTCCGTTTCTTCTCGGGACAGATAAACATTCAGCTCCGTGCCGGTACAGCGCTGGGCGCCCATCGCATTCCCGTACTGGCAGGCCACGACGTAATCCCGGTAGGCGAGGTAGCCGTAGGCCAGTCCCCCGGCGAACGAGTCGCCGGCACCGGTCGTGTCCACGACGTGCTCCACCTCGATGCGATCGACGAACTCCCCAGCGAGCCCGCCGGAGCCGTCCCGGTAGAAGGTGACGCAGCCACGCTCGTCGAGGGTCACGCATACCGCCCCGACACCGCGGTCCAGACAGTGATGTGCCAGGCCGCGCAATTCTTCATCGCTCAGCCTCGACGGATCAGCCGCCACCTCGGCTGACTCACCGAGCCGGGCCGAGCCCGCTTCGTCCAGGTTCATCTTCAAGATGTCGATGTACGGAAGCCATAGGTCCTGGTCGGCCCACGCCCTTGGGTGGCGCTCACCGCTGCGAGTCAGCGTCGTCGTAGGGCCGTGGGCATCCAGCACCACGGTTGCGTGGCTGTGCTCCTTGATGTGCCGCAGCGTCGGCTGCCCCACCTCATAGTCCGTGATCGGGACACAGACAAACACGTCGGCATCGAGCACCTGGTCGAGGTCGGCCGGCAGGATCGGGTTCATGAAGTTGGCCTGCCGCTCGACGCGACGATTCTGGTCGACATAACGCAGCTCGACAACGTCCCCCTGGTCGGCCGGTGACGTTATACCGGAGGTGTCGATATTCGGGAAGGATCCGAGGATCTGCTTGATCGGACCCTCGTCCCGCCGGCGGACGTGTGATATCGGGACGATCGTGTCGCCAGCATCCAGCAGAGCCGAGAGGGCAACCGCCGTATACATGACACACCCGTACTTCTCGAACCGCTCACCAGTATGGGTCACCACCTGGTCGCGAGGGATCGGGCCCAGCACCGCAACCTTGCGACTCGCGCGGCTTTTCGTGTCATTCATTCACGGACACCTCCGGCGACATGCCACTCATATGGGTCCTCCGGCTAGTCAACACGTCGTCTGAACAATTTGCAGCCCAGGCCGGTGGCGTTGGCCAACACCCGAGAGTTATAGAGCCATAGGCAGACTCCGAAGTCCTGTTCTACCTGCTGAGCATCTGGTCCTGGCTGGGGAACGGTGTTCCGCTGTGCCAGGGCAGGACCTGGCCGAATTGGACGAGTTCGCCGTAGGTCGCTGGGTCGAGCCGGTCGGCCAGGATTAGGTCGAGTACGGCCCGCGCGGCCTGCTCGGGGGTTTGCGCGCGGCTGTAGTCGTCGAACCATGGCCGGGACGCCCGGGTGTCCACCAGTCCGGGGCACACCGCGGCGACGAGGGTTCCCTTGGCCAGATCTGCTGCCCGGCGCTGTGCGGCGACCGCGCGTACCGCGGCGACCTGGGCCACTTTGGAGGGCACGTTGATCCAGCGAGGCCAGCCCTGTTCCTCGGCCGTGCCGTCGTGGATGGCGGTCCGCCAGGACTCCACGGCCGCCTCGACCTCCTCCAGCGTGGCTCCGTCGAACAGCGACTGCAGGCGAGGGTCGAGGTGGCCGAGAGTGCCCAGTGAGCTGGCCACTACGATGAGCCGGCCCCCGGGGCGGAGCATGGGGCCGAAGGAACGCAGCATCGCATGGGTGCCCCCGTTGGCGACGTCGATGAATTCGTCGGCCTGCCCGGACTGCGGCCGGTCCGGGCTAAGCGCGGCGATCGCGTTGGAAACCACGATGTCCGCCCCGCCGTGGCGGTCAGCCAGTTCTGCGGCCAGCCCAGCCACGGCGCCCGTATCGGTGACGTCGAGAACCCGGCCGATCACCCGGCTCCTCGTCCCGGAGCGCGTGGTGACCGCAGCGGCGGCGTCGGCGACGCGCCGGGCGTGGCGTCCGGTGAGCAGGACCAGGTCATCCGGGTCCATGCGGGCGGCCAGGCCGGCGGCCAGAGCGTACCCGAGGCCCTGGTTGGCCCCGGTGACCAGGGCGATACGCGCGTCTGACATGACCACCACGCTAGGCATGTCCGGACCATGCGTCTAGCGAAAGTTACGCATACACGATATGCGTAATAGTCATGGACTTTGCCGATGTGACGCTGGTGGCGCTACGGGTCTTCCGCGAAGTGGGCGAGCGGGGCACCCTCACCTCCGCAGCGGCTGCGCTGGGCTACACCCAGTCCGCGGTCTCCCGGCAGGTCGCCTCGCTGGAACGAGCGGCAGGGACACCGTTGCTGGAACGGCACCACGACGGGGTGCGGCCAACCACCGCCGGGCATGTCGTACTGCGCCACGCCGCGACCGTGCTCGATCAGATCGACACCGCCGCGCGGGAACTCGCCGGCCTGCCCGCCGAGGCGGGCACGGTCCGCCTGGGCTGGTTCACCAGCGCGGGCGCCAGCCTGCTGCCCCGCGCCCTCGCGGCCCTGCGCCGCACCCATCCTGCCATCACCGTCATCACCCGGGAAGGCAGCACCCCCGCGCTGGTCCGCGCGCTGCGGGCCGGCAGCGTGGACATGGCCCTGCTGGCCTCAGCGCCGCCGTTCCGCCCACCCGACGCGGAGACACCCCCGCTGGATCTTCAGGTACTAGCCGAGCGCAGCCTGTGCGTCGCGGTATCCGCCACCCACCCGCTCGCCCGCCAGAACGCAGCCGACGTAGCAGACCTGCGCGGTCAGCGCTGGATCGTCAGCCCCTCCTCCGCAGACGAGAACCTAATGGGGGTCTGGCCCGGGCTGGACGAGCGACCCAAGATCACCCACACCGCCCGGGACTGGATGACCAAACTTCACCTGGTCGCGGCAGGATGCGGAGTGACCACCGTGCCTGCCTCATTCGCGGCCATTGTCCCCCCGGGCGTGCGGGTCCTGGCCGTACGCGGCGGGTCGCAGGAACAACGGCGCGTCATCCTGGCCCGGCTCCCGCACGCGCTCACCGAGCCAGCCGCCCGCGTCGCCGACGCCCTGCGCGCCGCAGCCACCGACGTGCCGACCCCGAGGTAGGCAGCAGAACGAATGCCACCCCCCGAACAGCAGATGGCCCACTCATCCGCCGCAGGCGCTTGCGCCCCCGCGGCCCCGGCCCGGCCCGGCCCGGCCAGCGCCGATTCCATTTGGCTGCCGAATGCCTGATCGTCTGGCCCTAATGCCCAAACGACTGTGGTGCCCGGCCGCGGTACGGCAGGCAGGGGAAGCCGCGGACGCCGAGCCCGTCGATTGCGAACACCCTGCCTGCGTCCGGCTGGCGGGCCAGCGCAGCGTCGTCGAGGTCAGCCCGCGCGGTGGTGACGAACAGCGTGTCGCGGCGGGGACCGCCGAATGCGCATGAGGTCGGTCGCTCGACTGGGAGCTGCACGCTCGCGAGAAGCGATCCGTCCGGTGCGTACCGGTGGACAGCGCTGCCGTTCCACAGGGCGACCCAGATCCCGCCCTCGTCGTCGACCGTAAGTCCGTCTGGCGCCACGCCTGGCTGGTCGATGTGCACCAGCGTGCGGCGGTCGCTGATCGCCCCGCTCGGGCCGTCGAACCGGAACGCCTCGACGCATCCGGTGCCGCTGTCGTTGAGGTACATCGTGCTGGCGTCGGGACTCCAGCCGATGCCGTTGGAGATGGTCAGGCCGGTGAGCACGGTAGTGCAGCTGCCATCGAGTTCGAGGCGATAGAGGGCCCCGGCATCCGGCGACTCGTCGTAAGCCATCGTCCCGGCCCAGAAGCGTCCTTGCGGATCGCAGGCCCCGTCGTTCATCCGCACGTCAGTGCGGTCTCCCTCGGGCTGGGCGAGCTCCTGGATCGATCCGGCGTCGTCAACGAATAGGAACCCCGCGCCCGCGGCGAGCACGTACCCGCCCCCAGCGGCCGGCGCGACCGCGCCGATATGCCGGTCAACCGAGATTGTCTCAACGCGTTCCAAAGCACCGTCGGGACTCAGCGTTCCCCGGTGCATCTGGCGCCCCAGGATGTCGACCCACAGCAGCTCCTGGCGCTCTTCGTGCCAGCGCGGGCCCTCGCTCAGCAGCCCTGGGGTTACCGACCACACCGTCACTTCATGGGCGCTCATACGGTGAGGTCCACCACGACTTTGATGTCTTCAGGGTGCCGGTCGAGCGCCTCGGTCCACGACGCGAGCGGCACCCGACGGGTGATCAGCCCGCTCAGCCAGCCAGGGGCGGCTGTTGCTAGCGCTTCGGCAGCTTGTTCCCAGTGGCGACGGCCGGCGTTTACGGTGCCGACCAGAACTTGGTTGCGCAATACCATGTTGCGATTGAGGGCAGTGGCGTCCACGTCCAGGGTCGGGCCCAGGTTCATGATCCCGGTCAGGCACATGATTCCGCCGCTGGCTAGCCTGCGGGCGGCGGAGCGACCGACAGCACCGATCCCTGTGCACTCGATGACGACATCGACGTCAACGTCGATGTCGGCGGCGTCACCGGAGTGGTATCGGGCGCCGAGGTCCTCTACGAGATCGCGTTTCGGCCCGGCTTGCGCGAGGTCGACGACGTGCATCTCGTAGCCACGCTGAGCACCGAGCAGGCATGCCATCAGCCCGATCGGCCCGGCGCCGGTGACCAGCGCCCGGCCCCGAACGAAAAATGCGCGCCGTGAGATCTGGTCCACCTGGTCCCACGCCTTGGCCAGCACCGATGCCGGTTCCAGCAGGACGCCGAGCTCGCCCAGCCTCGGGAGGATGGGTACGGCGAACTCCGGCTCCACCCGCCAGTGTTCGCTTCCGTACCCGTGCAGACGGACGATGCCGCGCTCGCCGAAACCATCGGTCCGGCACATGTCCCATTCACCGGCGGCACACGCCGGGCACGGCGTCGGATCGGGCCGCCGCACGATCCCGACCACAAGATCGCCGGGCGCGAAGCCTGATCCCGGGGGTGCCTCGAGCACCTCGCCCAGACTCTCGTGGCCGATGACCAGCCTGGCTTCACCAGATGGCGGCGTTCCGTAGGCACCCTCCGCGATCTCGTGGTCGGTCCCGCAGATACCGACCGCCATGCCCCGCACCAGCAGGGCGCCGTCCTGCATACCCGGGTCCGGGACCTCCTCGATCTGAGTAGTCCCCTTCCGGCCGGGAGTAACGGTCATCGCCCGCATATGCGCATCGTCGCGCCCGGCTGTCGCGTCCACTTCACCCCGCAAGGGTGATGACGGGCCGTGGCGGGATCCGAACGATGGCGTCATGGCCCCATCACCGCGTGAGCTGTTCGACGTCGTGGTCGTCGGCGCAGGGCCTGCGGGGGTCGTCGCGGCGCTCCGTGCGGCCCGTCTGGGAGCTAGCACGGCGCTGATCACCCGCGATCAGTTTGGGGGAATGGCCGCGAATGATGGGCCCGTTCCGGTGCGCACGCTGGCCCAGGCGGCGCGCCTGATCCGCGAGGCCAGGCAGCTCCCGCTGTACGGGATCGCGGGCGGCGAACCCGTGCTCGACTACCCCCGGCTGCTAGCCCGTGTCCGCGACGTGACCGCGGACGCACGCCAGCACACGCTGCTGCGCGACGATCTGGAGCGCGCCGGGGTGAGCATCTACGAGCAGGCCGGCCTGGCGCGCTTCGCCGACGTCCATACGATCGACAGCGACAATGCGCCGCGGCTTCAGGCCGACAAAGTCATCCTCTGCACCGGAGGAGCCTCACGGCCGCTGGCGGTTCCCGGCTTCGACCTGACCGCGACCCACAGCGACGCGTGGCACCTCTCCTCGGTGCCCCCGTCGCTGATCGTGATCGGCGCCGGCGCGACCGGCGTGCAGGTGGCATCGATCTTCAACGCGTTCGGCTCACGGATCCACCTCGTTGAGATCGCTCCCCGCATCTTGATGAGTGAGGACCAAGAGGTCTCCGAAGCGGTCACTGCCGCCATGGCGGCGTCCGGTGTCCAGGTGGTCGCCGACGCCGGGACGATCGACCGCTTCGAGCGCTCTGCGACCGGCGTGCGGCTCATCCATTCGGCCAGCGACGGGCAGCACAGCATCGACGCCACGCTGGTCGTGGTGGCGGCCGGATGGGTCGCGGCCACCGCCGGGCTGGGCCTCGACCGGGCCGGGGTGCAGACGGACCGGCGCGGATACGTCCAGGTCGACGCGCAGTTGCGCACGATGGTGCCGGACGTCTTCGCCGCCGGCGACATCACCGGGCGCGCGCTGGTCGTGCACGAGGCGCTCCGCGAGGGACTGCTGGCCGCGACCAACGCCGTCCTTGGGCCTACCACGGCCCTCTCGCCCCAGGTCAACCCGATCGGCAGCTTCACCGACCCCGAGTACGCCTCGGCTGGGCTGACCGAGGCGGCTGCCCGGGAGACCCGTGAAGTCGCGGTGGCGACGGTCCGGTTCGACTCGCTACCGCGACCGATCATCGATGGCCGCCAGACGGGATTCTGCAAGCTGGTCGTCGACCGCGAGCTGCATACGATTCTGGGCTGCCACGTTGTGGGGGAGCGCGCGGTCGAGCTCGTGCAGCTGGCCGCAACAGCGATGGCCGCGGGGATGACCGTCGAACAGCTCGCACTGGTCCCATTTTCGTTTCCCACGTACGCGAACGCTCTGGGCCGGGCAGCGATCATGGCTGCGATCGAACTCGACCACACCGGAATGTGGGCGGTCGATCATCTCGAAACAGCAGCGGAGACCGGTATTGCCTGAACTCGCCGCAGGCGCACGCGGGATCAGAGTCACGCCCTTAGCGACAGGAGAGAGATCTTGGCCACTGTTTCGGCAGGAACGCCCCGGCCGGGCGTCCGTGTGGGCTCCACGAGCGAGTTCAGCTTGTTCTTCCGCGTCAGGCCGGGCCACGAGCACGACATTCGCGAAGCGGTGCAGGCTCTGCAGAACAGTCCCGGCTACCGGCCAGGGGACTACGACCTGCCGATCGCGACCATTCACGAAGCCAGGTTCGTGCTGTTCGACGGCGACACCCGGCTGCTGTTCGCGACGAGCTTCGACGGCCCGTGGGACGCCTACATGGAGGACTTCGCGTCCAAGCCGCTGCAGCTCTTCGACTCGATCTTCCGGCACGTCGAGGGCTACGAAGGCCTTCCCGACCTCACGGCGGTGAAGGACTTCATCCTGAGCGCTCAGGTCAGCGCCGGAGCCTACGCGCGGAATTACCCCGGGACGGTGAAGGAGATCCGCAAGGCGCTGCGGGTGAACGAGGCGTTCCAGCAGGTGCTCGATGATCCCGGCGCCGCGGACGCGCTGCGCCACCCCGCGCTGAAGCCGCTGCTTGACGAGGCCGCAGACGCCTAGGTCAGCCGCCCCGAACGAACAGTGAATCCAACGGAAGGCGGGCGATGTCGCATCACATTTCCGGGCCGCGAGCCGTGGCCGAGCCGATCGCGGACATCACTGACCTGTACGCGTTCCCGAGTCCGGAGCACTCAGGCCGGCTCGTCCTGGTACTGAACACGCTGCCGTTCGCGCCGCCGTCGGCCGCATTCTCCGACGGGCTCATCTACCGCTTCCGGCTGCGGCCGCTCACCGCGAACGCCCAGCAGGATGCGGCGCCGTTCGCCGTGGGTCGCGACGAGATCGTGCTCGACTGCGTGTTCTCGGCCCCCGGGACTCGAAATGGCGCGGACGCCCCGGAGCAAGAAGGCACGTGCGTCACACCGGCGGGCGAGACGGTCTCGATCAGGGTGAACGACGAGTGCGGAGGCCAGGTCGGCGGCGTCCGCGTGTTCGCCGGCTCGCGGTGGGATCCATTCATCATGGATGCGCCGGCCACCCTGAAGTCGATCGCCACGGGCAAGCTCGCATTCACCGACCCGAGCGCGATCTACCTCGACGGCAAGAACGTCCTGAGCCTGGTGGTCGAGGTTGACCGCGCGGTACTTGGCCGCGCTGAGCTGTATGGCGTGGTCGGGGAGACCCTGACGCGCGGCAGCCTCAACATCCGGCTCGAGCGCGCCGGGCGGCCCGAGGTGCCCAACCTGATGCTGGCGCCGAAGCAGTTCGACCCGGTGAACCGCGACCTAGAGATCCGCGACCTTTACAACATGGAGGACGCATTCCGCCTCAGCGGCGCCTACGAGGGCGCGTACCGGGCCCGGCTGAACGCGAACCTGGCGTTCTGGGACGGCCTGGACGGTAAGACCGACTGGCCGGTCGGCGAGGGCGGCGCGCACCCGCTGACCGAGCTCATGCTCGCGGACTTCCTGGTCGTCGACGTCACCAAGCCCTACGCGGAGCAGGGTTCGTTCCTGGAGGTCGAGCTCGCCGCCCGGCGCGGGGAGGTTCACCGGACCTGCGGTGGCCGGGCGCTTAACGACGACGTGATGGACACGATCTTCACACTGCTCGTGAACGCGGGGAACGGTCCCGTCATCCGCGACGGCGTCGATCAGGCGACCAGGCCGGCGTCGCGCGCGTTCCCCTACCTGGCGCCGCCGAATCCCGATCCCCCGGAGGCACCCCGGCATGGGTAGCGACCGAACGTCCGCGGTCCCGGTGACGACCACGGCGAGCACCGCTCTCGAACTCGGCGACATCCAGTCCGGAATGCTTCGCCAGCGGCCGGCCTCCTACGTAGGCGCGTACCTCCTGCTGCGCATCGACGACCGCGAGGCGGGACGCAGGCTGGTCCAGCGGCTGCTCCCGGTGATCCAGTCTGTCCGGTCCTCCTCCGATCCGGCCCGGGACGCCTGGGTCTCGGTGGCGTTCACCTATCAAGGGCTGAAGGCGCTGGGGGTGCCCCAGGACTCACTCGACAGCTTCGCGCCGGAGTTCCGGCAGGGCATGGCGGCCCGCGCAGCGGAGCTAGGCGATGTCGGCGAGAGCAGCCCCGAGAACTGGGAGCAGCCGCTGGGAAGTCCCCAGATGCACGTCGCGCTGTCGGTGCTGTCGCCCGACGCGGTGCGGCTGGAGAGCCTGCTCGAGCGGGCACGCCGCGCGCACGAGCAGCTAGCCGGGGTCGAGGTCATCTGGCGCCAGGACTGTTACCAGCTCCCGACCGGACGCACCTCCTTCGGCTTCAAGGACGGAATCGGGCAGCCGGCGGTGGAAGGGAGCGGGATCCCCGGCTCCAACCCGGGCGAGCGGCCGATCAAGGCGGGCGAGTTCATCCTGGGCTATCCGGACGAGACCGGAAGTACCGGGCCGATGCCGACTCCCGAAATCCTCGGCCGCAACGGCACCTACCTGGCTTTCCGTAAGCTGCACACCCGGGTTGCCGCCTACCGGCAGTACCTCCGGGCCAAGGCGGCAAGCCGCGAGGACGAGGCGCTGCTCGGCGCGAAGATGGTCGGCCGCTGGCCGAGCGGCGCACCGCTCGCGCTATCCCCCGAACAAGACGATCCCGATCTCGGCGCGGACCCCGGGCGTAACAACCGCTTTGGCTATAGCGATGATCTACGCGGCTTCAAATGTCCAGCCGGCGCGCATGCCCGGCGCGCGAACCCCCGGGACGCGCTCGATGACGAGATGAGCGCCGACGTCCGCCTCCATCGCATGCTCCGGCTCGGCACGAGCTACGGCCCGGTGCTTCCCGAAGGCGTCCTCGAGGATGACGGCGCGGACCGCGGCATCATTTTCGTATTCGTCGGAGCTCACCCCAAGCGCCAGTTCGAGTTCGTCAAGACGCAGTGGCTGAACGACGGCATCTTCATCGGCGCGCCCGCCGAGAAAGACCCGCTAGCCGGGGCAAACGACGGAACTAGCACCTTCACCATCCCTCAGCGGCCGATCCGCCGCCGGCTGCCGAGCCTGCCGCCGTTCGTGATCACCCGCGGCGGGGAGTACTGCTTCGCCCCGGGTCTGCGCGCGTTGCGCTGGCTGGCGGAGCCGGACCCCCGCAGCGGCTAGACAGAAAGGAAGGCGAACGTGGCAACGAGCCCAGCACGCACCGACCGCTGGCAGGCACTCGACTTCGGCCCACCGCCGTCGGATGCCGAGGAACCCGACCTGCCCGTGCTCGTGGAGTACACGCAGGACGAGAGGGTGGCGGTCATCACGCTGAACCGGCCGCACGCAGACAACGCGATCACCACGGCGATGGGGGCGCGCCTGACCGAGATCCTGGAGACGATCGCGGTTCGCCTGTCGGTCCGCGCCGTCATCCTCACCGGAGCCGGCCAGCGGGCGTTCTCAGTCGGCAGCGACCTCCGCCAGCGCAAGGACATGACCAAGGAGGACTGGCTGCGGCAGCGCCAGGACTTCGACCGGACCCTCTACACCGTGCGCCAGCTGCGGAAACCGATCTTCACCGCGGCCAACGGGATCGCCTATGGGGGCGGCTGCGAGCTTGCCCAGAGCACCGACTTCATCATCGCGTCCGACAACGCCACCTTCGGCCAGCCTGAGGCCATGCTCGGTCTGGCGGCCGGGGGCGGCTCGCCGGCCCTGCTCCCGCGCCTGCTCCCCCCAGGCAAGGCCATGCAGATGCTGATGACCGGCGATCCAATCAGCGCGCAAGAGGCGCACCGGCTCGGCATGGTCAACGAGCTTTACGCTCAAGATGAGCTCCTCGACGCCGCCCACCGGATCGCGGCGAAGATTGCGAGCAACTCACCCACCGCGGTCCAGGCCGTCAAGCAGGCGGTCCGGATGGGCCAGGGCGAGCCGATAGAGCAAGCCATCGCGATCATGATGGAGGCACACTGGCGCTCCGCCGTCCATCCCGATCGCACCGAAGGCATCGGCGCGTTCAACGAAGATCGCGAGCCCGCCTTCGCCGATCCCGACCACTGATACCGCCCCTCGCGGGGCGCATGGACACACCCGCGGAAAGCTGTCACTGTCTACAGCTGAGCTGGAGCCCCGTTACGGAATCGAACCGTAGACCTTCTCCTTACCATGGACGCTCGTTCCGTCTGGAAGGGTCGCGCTGAGTCGCGTCAGTGCAGTTCAGGAGGGTAGCGCTGTCTGGCTGGCACTGGCGCGGTCCGGCGTTGAATGGGGCCGTTGTCACTTGATTTGTCACTGGCTTTCCGGACCTCACTACCGAAGGTAAGGTCCCGCATGGCAGGACGAATTGACGACGACTTATGACCGCCGAGCATGACGGCCGGTGGCTCTCATTGTCACGGCCATGCCGGCTCTGGCGAGCACACCGGCGACGCCCGCCTGAGTTCCGTAACGTGCACCACCGCGGCGCCGACGTCGCGCCGGTGAGCGTGCTGTCCGGCTATCACGCATCTTCACGGATCACGGCAACTCCGGCGCCGGGCAGGGACAGGCCCGAATTCAGCAGCCGCCCGGACAGGAGATCCCTGCCGGGGCCCGGCAGAGGCACAAAAGCCTCATCCGGGCCTAGATTGCAGATGATGAGGTAGGAGCCGCCTGGTCCGGTGCGGCGGACTACATCAACGGCCGGCGGTGCTCGGTTAATGACCGGAGCCACTGCCGCTGCGGCGGTAAAGGCCCGCATCACGGTGGCGATGCCTGCTGGTTCAGGAAGGGTAGCGAGGTATTTCGCGTTCCCCCGGCCCACCGCATGCTGGGTGAGCGCAGCCTTGCCCGCCCCCAGGCCATTGGAGAAGGTCGCCATGGCTTCGGCACCGGCCAGTTCGAGATCTTCCTGCCAGGTCGAGCAGGTGAAGGTCTCGTTTTCTCCAAAGCGGGCCGTGACCGTCGACCGTGGGGGAAGCGGCCAGAACTCCGTCACCCGTATGCCCAGCAGTTCCCGCCATCCGCCCGGGTAGCCGCCCAGCCGGACCCGATCGCATTCATCAACGATGCCGGAGAAAAACGTTACCAGTACGTGACCCCCGCTCTCGGCAAAGGAAGCCACCCGGTCAACCACTGCCGGGCCGGCCAGGTACAGGCCGGGCACGATGACCGCCCGGTACTCCGCGAGGTTGGCGGCCGGGTGAACGAAATCCACCGGGATGTGCGCCTCCCGCAGATGCCGGTAAAAGGCCCGGATCAGGCTCACCTGGGACAGCTGGCTGGATGGGTGCGCACCGAGCTCAAGAGCCCACCAGCTGTCCCAGTCGAGTGCGATGGCAACCTCGGCGCGGACCCGGCTGCCGGCCAGCTCCGACAAGCCGCGCAGCTCGGCACCGAGCTCTTTGACCTCGCGGAAGACCCGAGAATCCGGACCGGCATGCGGGACCATGGCGGAGTGGAATTTCTCCGCGCCGCCGCGCGATGCGCGCCACTGGAACGACATGACCCCGTCGGCGCCATGGGCGATGGCCTGGTAGCTCCAGGCCCGCATACCCCCTGGAGGCTTGGGTACGTTGACCGGCCGCCAGTTCACCGCGCTCGGCGCCTGTTCCATCAGCAGCCACGGAGCGCCGTTCTTGAGGGATCGCAGGAGATCAAACGCCATCGCCGCACCCACGGGTGCGTCAGGGTCGGCCGGGTCCGGGTAGGAGTCATGGGACACCAGATCCTCGTGACGGGCCCAGCGCCAGTAATCAAGCGGCTTGAAGAAGCCCATGAAATTGGTGGTGACGGGAACATCGGGGGTGATCTCGCGCAAGCGGTTGACCTCGGCCAGGAAGCAGCGCTCCAGCGCCTCGGAGCTGAACCTTGCGAAATCGAGCTGATGGGCCGGGTTGGGAAACGTCGGGCTCACCCGTGGCGGCAATACCTCGTCAAAGCTCCGGTACTGCTGGCTCCAGAACTGAGCCGACCACGCGTCGTTGAGACCATCGACATCCCGGTACCGCTCGGCCAGCCAGGCGCGAAACGCCGCCGCGGAGGCATCGCAATAACACGCCGGCACATGGCAGCCGTACTCGTTCCCCACATGCCAGAGGGCCAGCGCCTCGTGGCTGCCGTAGTGCTTGGCCAGGCGGTCCACCAGCGCTAGGGCGGCCTCCAGGTACGCTGACGAGCTTGGACAGTAATGCTGCCTTGATCCTGGCCACAGCCGGACGCCGTCGGCACGCTCAGGCAGAATCTCGGGATGCTGATGAGTGAGCCAAGGCGGCGGTGATGCTGTGGCCGTGGCCAGGCAGACCGCCACGCCCGCCGACCACAGGATGTCGATGACCCGGTCGAGCCAGCCGAACTCATAGCGGCCCGGCGATGGCTCGAGCTGGCTCCAGGAGAAGATCCCCACCGAGACGAGGTTGACGCCGGCTTCGGCCATCAGCCGGGCATCCTCGGCCCAGGTCTCCTCCGGCCATTGCTCAGGGTTGTAATCGGCCCCATAGGCGATCCGCCCGCCGAGCCGCTTCCGGAGCCGGGCCACCCGATCGGAGCCGTCATGACCCGGCCAACCTGTCATTGTGCTCATCGCGGCTCCTCACGCGGGTCATGCCAGCGGGCCAGCAGCACCGGCTTCAGAGCCCCGCGGATTTCAGACATGGTCCGGTCCCGGAGCCGTCTCCAGCAGGACCTTTACGTCCCAGGGACCCAGCGTGAGCCGGCCAGTGGCAGCCAGCTCCTTGCCACTCAGCACGTCCGTCACCCGCACCGGCACATGCAAGCCAACGTCCTCCCAGGACCAGTTAAGGATGAATCGCAGGCGCTGACCGTAGCGGTTCCGGGCACTGGTGGAGGTGACCGGCGCGGGCGGGTCCAGCCACGGGTCACCGGCAGCCGCGGGGCTGGCCCATGCGGCCAGAGCCGCCGCCAGCGGCCGGTTGGGCACCGTCCCCACGTAAGTGGCGCGGCCCGCCCCGCAGCGGTGCGTAGTGATGACCGGCCATCGGCCGAAGTGGGGATGACAGTAGTGGACCAGTGCCTCGGCGCCAGCGAGTTCCAGCCCGTCGGCCCAGCCCGTGGCGCGCGCTTCGCCGGGAACATGAAGCGGGCTGCCGGCGGCCGCCGTGACGGGAAGTTCGCCGGTAAGGTTGCTGTACTCCCCGTACGTGACGCCCGCCGCGTCGCTCAGGCTGGCAGGGGCGACCTCGGGGCGCGCTCGGGCTTCGGTGTCGCCATAGCCTGTCCGTATACCGATGACGAGGTGACCCCCAGCCTGGGCGTACGCCGACAACTGGTGGAGCACGTCATCCCCGGCGACATAGAGCCCGGCAGCGAAAAGCACGGGGAAGTGCTCTACCAGCTCCTCAGCTCCCATGCCGGATAGCTGGCCGGTATGCAGGATGCGCACCTGCTGCCGGGCGTCGAGCGCACCGTCGTAGAAGCTGCGGAAGATCCGTTCGTAGGATCCGCTGTCCGGCGATCCTGACCGGCCGGCCAGCGGCGGCGCGAACTGCATCGCCCATTTGCTGGGAAGCGAATAGACCATGGCGACGTCGGCGTCGGGTTCGAGATCCGCCACCAGGTCACCGGCCTTGGCCAATTCGCTGCCGATGCGGGATATCTCGTGGTAGATCCGCCCCGGTTTGAGGCTGTGGGGAAGGACACCTCCCCAGTAGGTCTCGGCGCCGAAGTGGAGGGTGTGCCAGTGCCAGTACTCGACGGCACGGGCTCCCCGGGAGATCAGGGCCCACGCGGCCTGACGCAATTGCCCGTCGTACGGCGGGTAATTCATCGATGACCCGCCGATCGAGGTCGCGCCGGTCTCGGTCACCAGGAACGGGGACTGCCGCGATGAGAAGGCGCGATCAGCCCCGAAATAGAGCGACGGCACTCCGGTCGAGGCCCAGCCCTGGGAGCTCCCCGCGGGTACCGGTTCCCCGGCCCGGGCCAGGCCGTCCTGCATGGCGTAGTACAGATTGGCGGCGGTGATGTCGAGCGCCGCGGCCAGCTGGTCGTCTTCCACCGCCGGGCGGGAGTAGGCGATGCAGGTGGTAACGAACTGGCCGGCACTTGTGTACTGGCGGGCGATCCCGGCCTGCCAGCTGATGAACTCGGAGGTGAGGTCAGCCTGGAAGCGCCGCCACGCCAGGTCGTATTGCGGGAACGTGTTCCCGTCGGGTTTCCACAGGTCGGCCCAGGTCGAGAGCCGGTGGGACCAGTAGGTGAGACCCCACGCTTTGTTGAGGTGATCGACTTCCCCGTACCGCCTTCTCAGTTCGTCTACGAATCGCTCGAAGACACCGCGATTGCAGAACAGCTCGAGCCCGGGTTCGTTGTCCACCTGGACCCCGATCACGGCGGGGTGGCTCGCGTACCGGCCCAGGATGGCCCGGATCACCCGCTCTGCGTGGAAGAGAAAGGCGGGGTGCGTGTAGTCAATCTCTTGACGGGCACCCCAGGGCACAGCGACCCCGGTGGTCCGCTCGGCGGCGATCTCGGGGTAACGCCGCGCCAGCCATGGCGGGACCGCGTATGTGGGGGTCCCAAGGATGACCGAGATGCCGCGCTGCTTGGCCCCGTCAACGACAGGCTGGAGCCAGTCGAGGTCGAACGCTCCGTCGCTCGGCTCCCAGGTCGACCACACCGATTCGCCCACCCGGATGACCGACATGTCCGCGGCGGCCATGAGATCAAGGTCCGCGTCCAGCCGGTTCGACAGCTGATATTCATGGTAATAGGCGGCCCCGAATAGCACCCTGGGTGGGAGTGACAAAGATGTCTCCTGTCGCAATTTACTCCTTGACTGCTCCCTCGGTGAGGCCGCCCTGCCAGAAACGCTGCAGCACGATCATTGCTATGGCCAGCGGTATCACCGAGACAAAGGCGCCGCCGATGGTCGTCTGCAGCAGTTCCGGCACCCGGATCGAGCCAGCCTGCCACGTCGTGAGGCCCAGGGTGATCGGGTAAAGCGTGTTGCTGGACAGCATCACCAGCGGCAGGAAATAGTTGTTCCAGATTCCGACGAATTGGAAAAGGAAGACTGTGACCAGTACCGGGGTGAGAAGGCGCAGCACGACGCGGAAAAAGATCCGCACCTCACCGGCACCGTCAATTCGGGCGGCTTCGAGCACAGTATCGGGTACGGCGGCCTCGGCGTAGATGCGAGACAAATACACGCCGAACGGGCTGACCAGGCTCGGGATAAGCACGGCCCAGTACGTATTGGTCAGGTTCACCGAGGCGAAGAGCTGATACATGGGGAGAGCCAGTGCCGTACCCGGCACGAGCACGCCGGCCAGCACGAGGTTGAACAGCGCCCGCCTGCCCCGGAATTCGTACTTGGCCAGCACATAGCCGGCGGCCGCCGCGAAAAGCGTGGCGAGGACGGCCCCCACGCCAGCGTAGAGGATCGTGTTGACCAGCCAGCGGGTATAGATGTGGCCGTCGTAGGTGAAGACCTGCGACATGTTGCTCAGGAACTGCGGATTGCTGAACAGGAACCCGGGGCTGCCGTAGATGCTGGCCACTGACTTGGTGCTGGCCACGATCAGCCAGTAGACGGGAACCAGAAAGTAGACGGCGGCGACGGCCAGGACGGCGACCACGACAATACGAGTCGGCCGGCTCGGGGTGATCGCGGTGTCACGGTTCCGCCTGCGCGGGCCGGGCCGGGCCGCGGAGACCGGGCTGCGGACGGACGCCGGCGCTGACGGACGGGTGACGGCGCTCACTTGGTCCTCCTGGTCACGAGGCTGAGGAAGCCGAAGGACAAGACGGCGGCCACCACGGCGAGAATGACCGCCTCGGCTGAGGCCAGATTGATGTTGTTATCCGTGAATGCCTGGTTGTAAGCGCTGATATTCGGCGTATAGCTGCTGGTGATGTAGGGGCTGTACGTGGTCAGCACTTGCGGCTCGTTGAACAACTGCAGCGTCCCGATGATCGAGAACACCACGGTCAGGATGAGCGCCGGCCTGATGAGCGGAAGACGGATGTGCCAGTTGGTCTTCCATAGGCCGGCGCCATCCGCCCGGGCGGCCTCGATCAGGTCACCGGGGATCGCCTTGAGCTGGGCGATGATGATCAGCATGTTATAGCCGGCGAACTCCCATACCACGATGTTGGCGATGGACCAGAGAACCTCGCGGTAGCCGAGGAAGTTGACGTTGATGCCCATGTCGTTCAGCAGCGCGACGATCGGGCTGATACCCGGGACGTAGAGGAAGCCCCAGAGAATTGACGCGATCACCCCCGGGACTCCATACGGCAGGAAGAACGTGGCCCGGAAGAACGACGCCCATCGCCGGGACAGCATCTCCAGCAGGAACGCCAGCACGGTCGCCAGGACGATCATGACCGGCACCTCCACGATGCCGAATAGGAGGACCCTGCCGTAGCTGGCCAGGAACTCGGGTTCGTGCAGGGCCAGGAAGTAGTTGCTCAGGCCGGCGAATACGGTTTGGCTGCTGCCGAACCCGAGGTAGCCGCCGTGCACCGTTTTCAGCAGGCTGTTGTACACCGCATCCAGAATCGGCGCGACGAAGGCGACGAGAAACAGGAGGAAGAAGGGCGCCGCCAAGATGACGGTGGCGCGTCGTTGCTGACGGGGGAGGGCCATTCCGCGCAATCCTTCCTATCCCAGCCCGGTGATTCGCCGGCTAGCTCTCAGGCGGCGCGCACCTTCAGGTTTTTGGCTTGCATGTCTTCGACGGCCAGGGCCTGGACGTGGGCCAGGGCACTTTCGAGCGACCCGTTACTGGCGATGGCGGCGCTGAACGCGTCGTTCATGTGTTCGATCATGGCGTCATTGGTAGGCAGGAAACGCCAGTTGTTGTTGATATGAGCGTCGGCCACGTCGAAGGCCTTGTTGTACACCGCTCCGCCGAAGAACTTGCTTTTCTGGGACAGCACCGTCTGGCCGAACGCCCCGCGAAGGGCTGGCCAGCCGCTGCCCAGGAGGAATGTGGCGTTCACGGCGCTGGTATTGGTCGAAAACCAGTGGGCGAACTCCATCGCCTGGGTGGGGTACCGGCTGCCCTGAAGCACTGCGACCGATGAGCCACCCCAGTTGGCCGCCGTCTGCGCCCCCGGCGTCCACTGCGGCATACCCGCTGTCCGCCACTTGCCCGCGGTGTTGGGCGCGTTGTCCTCGATGAGGGCGTCATACCAGTCGGCACTGACGTAGCAAGCCAGCGTGCCGTCCTGCATCTGCTTGTACCAGGCGCTGGTGCCGTCGTTCTCGATCATGACGAGATCGTCGCGGATGAGCCTGTCCCAGAACGCGGCCACCTTACGGGTCTGTGGGTTGTCGATGTCGACGATCCACGTGTCACCGTCGGTCTTGACCCATTCACCGCCGGCCTGCCAGGCAAGTCCTTCGAACCAGGCGGCGTTGCTGGGCGGGAACGAATGCAGGTAGGAGCTGGGCGCCCGCTGGCGCACTCGCCGCGCCGCCGTCTCGAACTCCGCCCAGGTGGCGGGCGGCGTGATGCCCCACTCCCGGAAAAGATCCTCGCGGTAGAACGTGGCTATCGGGCCAGATGCCCACGGAACCATGTACATCCCGTCGCCGAAGACACCCTGCTGCCACTGCCAGTCGACGTAGTCCTTCCGGTAGCGCTCCACCCCGTAGGGGCTGAGATTCGTCAGCCCCTGGACGAGCATGAACGACGGGATCTCCTGATACTCGACGTGGGCTAGGTCAGGGGCGTTGCCGGCGCGAAGCGCCGAGTACATCTTCTGGTATCCGCCAGAACTTCCCGCCGGGATGACCTGCAGGCTGACCTGGATGTCCGGGTGCTGCTTGTTCCACTGGCTGACGACCGATTGCACCGGAAGCCACGTCCAGAAGGTCAGGCTGACCTGCTGGCCGGCCCGGACCGGGGACTGCGCCGATAGACGCGCGGACGAGGCAGGCATCCCGCATCCGGATACGATTCCGGCCCCCAGCGCCCCTAGTATCCCTCCGGTGCCCCACCGCAGCAGCTGGCGGCGGGTGACTCCTCTGTCGGGAACTGTCCGTAGCGCGGGCCGACTGACTCTCGCTGCAGGTGCCTGGCCCATGATGGGAGCCCCCTTGATCTGGCGCTCACAATGGCGAAATCACGTCCGTGACTGCCCTGCTCAGGACCCGGCAAACCTGACGTCATGCTTGAAACGTGATTTTGGCCGCATTGGCGGTATATCTGCCGAATAGCGCCGCGCACGCCCGCATAGGGCACGATGTGCCACCGGAACGGTCCTGGACCTCCCGGCGAGCCGGCGAGCCAGGTCGTGACGGGAGCTGGTAGTGATCAAAGTGACCGGGGTGAAAACCGTCGTCGTGCACGCCGGCCTGCGCAACTGGGTCTTTGTAAAAGTCACCACGGACGTGCCGGGCCTGGTGGGCTGGGGCGAGGCAACCCTCGAGTGGAAGACCCGTGCGGTCGTCGGGGCGGTGCAGGACCTTGAGGCGCTGGTCGCCGGCGCGGATGCGCTGCGTACCGAGCATCTCTGGCAACTCCTCCGGCGGGGCCACTTCTTCCGCGGTGGCGCCGTGGGAATGAGCGCCGTCTCAGGGATCGACCAGGCACTGTGGGACATCAAGGCGAAGCACCTCGGCGTCCCGTGCTGGCAGCTATTGGGCGGGATGGTGCGGCACTCCGTCCGCATGTATGACCATCTCGGTGGGGGCGACGCTGCGATCACCTACGGTCCCGCGACCGGGGAACGGTTCGCCGAGGCGGCACGCCAGAGCGTTGCCGACGGCTTCACCGCGCTGAAGATACTGGCTGTCCCGATGGGCGGGCCGATGCCTGGCGGCCCCCAGATCCGCGAGGCGGCCGCCCTCCTCAGTGCTGTCCGGGAGACGGTCGGCGACGACGTCGACATCATGGTCGACCTCCATGGCCGGACCAACGCCACGGCGGCGGTCCAGTATGGTCAAGCCCTGGCCGAGTTCCGCCCATGGTTCTTCGAAGAGCCCTGCCAGCCAGGCAACATCGCAGAAATGGCCGAGGTGGCCGCACGACTGCCCTTCCCCGTGGCCACCGGAGAACGCCTGATAGAAGTGCAGGAGTTCCGTGACCATCTCGCCGCGCGGGCCTGCGCGGTGCTGCAACCCGACGTCTGCCACGTGGGCGGCCCGAGCGCGCTGCGCAGGATCGCCGCGATCGCGGAGAGCCATCAGGTACCGCTCGCACCGCACAACCCACTCGGGCCCGTATCGACCGCGGTCAACCAGCACCTCGGGTTTGCCACGCCCAACTTCCTGATCCAGGAGGTGATGCGCGGCGACGTCCCCTGGCGCGACGAGGTGTGCCCGGGCAGCCTGCCTATCGCGGGTGGTCATGTCACGATTCCCGGGACGCCCGGATGGGGCGTAGAAGTTGACGAGGCGGCGGCCAGGCGCTACCCCTACCAGCCGGAACCTCCGCTCGACCTGGCGCAGCCGGACGGGTCGGTCGCCGACTGGTGATGCCCGGCCAGACCAGCCGGCGAGCTAGGAAGGATTCTGATGCTGTCCGTAGCGGGCCATTACCGCAGACACCGGGCCGGCTCTGCCGGCTCAGCCCGCCGGGCCGGTCCCCGGGATGGGTGGGTGCGGCGCGGTGCGGGGTCCAGATGAGCGGCCACCGGGCCGGGGACCGCCCCGGCCCGCTGTCGGGCTGCGTGACCGTGGTCACCGGCGCTGGACGCGGCATCGGGGAAGCGATAGCGGCCGTCGCGAGCCGCCAAGGCGGCCGGGTGGCGGCCGTCGACCTGTCCTTCCCGGCCCCCTGCCGCGGCGCGGACCTCGAACTGGTCTGCGACGTCACCGACGAGGCCGCGGTCGCGGCTGCCGTCGCCCAGGTCGAAGACCGGCTCGGCCCGGTGCAGGCGCTTGTCAACAATGCTGGGCGCAACTCCTACGCTGACCCGATTCGCATGACCGAACAGGAGTGGGATTCGGTCTTCGCCGTCGACCTCAAAGGCGCGTGGCTCGTGGCCAAGCATGTACTTCCGCAGATGATCGGCGCCGGCGCCGGGGCGATTGTCAACATTGCCTCTATACACGCCCAACTGACTCAGCGTGGCATGTTCCCGTATGCAGCCGCGAAATCTGGCCTGACCGGCCTGACGCGGAGCATGGCCCTTGATATGGCTCCGCACGGAATCCGCGTGAACGCCGTCAGTCCTGGCTACGTTCATACGCCGCTGCTCGATGACTATCTGGCGCGCAGCGATGAGCCGGGGCTGTTCGAGGGGATCCTGGCCAGGCAGCCACTTGGCCGCCTGGCGCAACCTGAGGAAATCGCCGAAGTCGTCTGTTTCCTCCTATCGCCCGCCGCGTCCTTTGTCACTGGCTCGGTATGGCCGGTCGACGGCGGCCTCGGCGCTCGCTTCGCATGACGATCGCACGCCAGCGGTCCGGCTCCAGACCGGACCGCTGGCACCGATCAGCGCTGGAAACCTTGGACTCCGTCGTGATTTGCCGACGCCACGTTGTGGGACCTTTTCGCTCATGCCGCGGTGCGGCCTGCCGGGTCGGCAGGTACTTGGTCTGCAGCAGTCGGGGCGGCGGTCTACGGAAGCGCTCTCGCGGATCTTGGCCGGCCATGTGGTTTTCCGGCGTCCGGGCGGTGGGTTCACCATCACCGGTGGCTCAGGCGGGGTTGCTGCGGTGGCGGTGTGCCGCTTGCTGGAACGCGTTGGTAGTCTGCACGGCTCGCCCGATCGCGCCGGGGGCGGTGACGGCCGTCATCTCCGGTTCACCCAGCTTGCGCAGCCGCCTGAGCACCTGGTCGGACTGCCGGATGAAGTCGCGGTAGTACTCCGGAACTTCGCCGAGATCGCCGGCCGGCGGCGGGACAGGCGCTGCGGGCGGAGCGGCGGCCGGGACGTAGGCCGACAGGTCGGGCAGGTCGGTGCGCGGCACAGTACGCGTCGCGATCTGGTGGAAGGGCGGCGCCCAGGCGTCGCGGCTGGTGAGCGGTCTGGCCTGGGGAGCGAAGAGCGCTCGCAGAGTAGATGGGACGCTGGCGTGGTCATGCTCGGTGTCGACCAGCGTCCCCGGTTCGATCAGCGGGGAGACCAGCACGGCTGGTACTCGCAGGCCGAGCATGGTGAAGTCAAAGCGATGTGCCTTGCGGTGCCAGAGCAAGTGCTGGATGCTGCCGGTCAGCCCGCGCCCGCCACGGGGAGCCGGGACGCCCTTCGGCGGCGGCCGGTGGTCGTACAGACCCCCGTGCTCGTCGTAGGTGATCAGCAGCAGGGTCCGCGCGAACAACTCCGGATTCGCCCGCAAGGCTTCATAAATCGTGGCGATGAGCCCCTCGCCCCGGGCGAAATCGGTGTCGGTGCGCGGTTCGAAGGTGTCGTAGGCGGCGTTGGACACCAGGTTGTTTTCCGGGTGCTGGCTGTCGCTGACGTCCGGGTGCCCCACGATCGGCTCATGATCGAGGGTGTGCAGCGGCGGACGGTGATTCGGCTCGATGAAGGAGTAGGTGGGCAAGTCACCCGCGGCCACGTGCTCTGCGAAGCGCGTGCTGGGATACCAGTTCTTATGCCGTTCGGGAGTGTCCCACAGCGCGGGAAACGCCCAGACCTGAGGCGTGTCGTCGTGGTAAATCCGCCAGCTGGCGCCGTGCTCTTCCAGCAGTTCGAAGATGGTCCGGTTCTCGTACGCCCTGATCTCTATGTTGGTTTCGCCCGCTGAGGTGGCCGCGTGCAGGTAGTTGCGATTAGGCCACGTCTCGCCGGGCACCGAGCAGAACCAGCGATGGCACACGGCGAAGTCCAAGGCCAGCCGGCTCAGCACGGGAACCTGCTCCGGGCTCTGGCAGAGCATGGCCAAAGGTCCCCGGCCCGGGGCGGCCGGCGCCGCCCCCTTACTCCCCTTCTGCCGCCAGTTCAGCAGCGGGCCGAGCAGACCGCCGAACCGGGCCGGCGCCAGGTCGCGGGCTTTTCGTTCATAGCTCACCACGAACCCGTCATTCGGCTGACGCGGGCCGCCGCCCGCCCGGAGCAGGCCGAGTTGCGCCATGACAGCGTCGTGCGAGTGGTCGGGACCGACCGGAAGCACCTTCTTGGCGTGTGGCGTGGCGGGCACCCGCGGCCCCCCGTCCCACCCCGCATTGTCGTACGGCCCGCCGTGCAGCAGCCCGTCGAACCTCGGGTCAGGGTGGTCGAGAAACCCGAGCATGTGGTCGAAGGACCGATTCTCCAGGCACAGCACGACAACATGCTCAATCGGCACAGAGCACCTCCAAGAACACTGGCTTTCACGGTGACCTGGCGGCAACCTGCACCAAGCATGCCGCAGCCCCGGGCTAGCTCGCGCGCGGCGCGCGGAACGCCGAAGTACCGCGCGCTCTGGCAGACGCGATCGGCGTGGAACTGGCCGACGGCCCGCTGCGGGTCGGCGACCGCATCGCCTACGAACTGCCCGTCGACTTCGCAGAAGAAGACGTCACGTCCCTGAAAGTTGGCAGCTCACCGGTCGATGAGACATCTGCTGGCGCTCAGGCGGAAATCAAAACCAGCCTGATGCTGCACCAACTCCGGAATGGCACAAAGCTTTACCTGATAAAACCCCGCAGCAACCAGATTGAGGCCGGTGGTAGCCCGTGAGACGCTGGCGGCCGTCAGGTGCCACAGGCCCGACTCTCCGTGTTACGGAGACGCGCACCGGCTGAACCGGGCTAAATCTAGCGTCTCAAGTAGCAATGCGTGACGGCAAGGGTCCGGTGCTGTCGCATCGAGTTTGATTACCGTAGACCAGAAGGCCACATCGATCCGGATTAGGTCCCACCAGAGGGACCGTGAATGGGGCGATAGTCACTTGATTAGTCACTGGACTGCTCGATCAAAGATTCGAAAATAGCCAGTTGAGCTGGAGCCCGTTACGGAATCGAACCGTAGACCTTACCATGGACGCTCATTCGGTCCGGGAGGGTCGCGCTGGGTCGCGTCAGTGCAGTTCACAGGGGTAACGCTGTCTGGCTGCTACTGACCCGGTCTGTCGTCAACCGGGGCCGTTGTCACTTGGTTTGTCACTGACTTCCCGGACCTCACTACTGAAAGTGAGGTCCTGCATGGCAGCTCAAATCGAAAACCGTTCATGACCGCCGGTGCGCTGTTCCTCGCTCTGACCCGCATGCCGATACTGCTCTGCGAGGCTTGAGCAGCAACCGAACGGCCAGAACGTGCTCATGGAAGCCGCTGGCGAACGGACCTTGATAACTGCCAGGCCCTCGCCGGCGCCGCGGTGGCGGCGGACGTGGTTCTCGGCTGTCACATGCGTACAGATCCGCCGCATGCGTGATCCGGGTGGCCGGGCGATCACAGCTGGGACTGATACGTACCCGCCAGATGGTCCCCAGCAATGACCCCATTTTGGTTCCGTCACTGCTGGGTTATGAGCCCGCGCATATCCCGCGCGGTTCGAATCAAGCTCAGGTGTGAAGGTCCGCCGCAGGCACGCCTCATGCTGAGCCGTCTACCTCGTAGCCGCCCGTTTCGCGGCGCGGCCACCGGGTCAGTGGCCGGGTAGCCGACCGCGTACCGCTGCCCGAGGGGGCGCCATCGATGCGGTGAGCGCCAGCTGGACAATGGCGGGCGGGGGCAACGGATCGGCGCAGCTTCGGCCGCCTCTCGTGGATCGCGATCGATCTGCGGGAGCTGTCCGGTCGAGTCGGCCGGTGCCATGCGCTGGGATGTCTCACCGCCTGCGCCCGGTGGCAGCCCTTGCGGGGATTGCCCGCTAGCGCGCTTATCAAGCCATGCGTGGTACAGCAGGAACCCGACAAGCAACACGGGCACGACGGTGATGAGCACGACCACGAGTATCAGGTTCGCAAGAGAATTTATCCCGTCCACTATCACCACCGGGATCCATATGCTGGTCCATGCGGTGCTCACGCATGCAACCGCGGTGACAGCTTTCTCGTTAGTCGATTTTCGGACGGGCTCTAGCGGCTGGGCTCCTGTCAGCTCGGCGGGGATGTCGGCGGTGAAGGCGGCCAGGTCCGCGTAGGTCTGGGATGCGAGCGCCTGGCCGACCCGCAGGTCGAACTCGTCCGTTGCCAGCCGTCCTTGCACGAACGCGGCCTTGAGCATGTCGATTACCTGCTCGCGGTCGGCGTCTGATGGCCGCAGGTGGCTGTGGCCTCCCGCGCCTGCTATCTCGTCTCCCGGCCCTACCACCCTGGCGCCTCCCCACGTGCACGATCTACGGAAAGGGTAGCGCGGGCTGTCCTCTGGTGGCCTTCTTCGGACCTTTCAGATCCGTAGATCAGTGCAGTGACAGTGCAGCCTGTCCAGCCGGTGCGCCGCAATCCGGAACCGCAAATCAGGATCGGCGACGATCGGCGCCGTTCGGGCTTTCATGGGCCCCTGGCGAGGAGGACCAGCAATGACCGCGAAGCCCTCATGGCCGCCACGGGCGGTTCTGAGGAATCACTGCGGCGGTCGAGCGGGCCGCCAGGGAGGCCGTGCTCTGCGGTACCCCGCTGCGGAACGTGGCCGCCGTGCCGGCGCCCCCGATGATCAACCTCCTAGTCCGGCCAGACCGCGACTTCGTCGCCGATCTGACCCGCGAATAGCGCGACCTGGCCCTGGGCGCCTCAGCGGCCCGGGCCGCTGAGGCGGCCCTGGCATGCAGGTAGATACCGTCCCGCTGGCCGGCCAGCCCGCGCAGGCGGTCACCGAAAGCGGATCCGGCGCGTCGATGCTGGTTCTCGGAGCCCAGGGCACCGGCGTGTTCGGGCCGATGGCGCTCGGCCCGGTCAGCCGGCACGCGGCTGCCCACGCGTCCTGCCTGGTCGTGGTCGTCCGCGGCGAGACCGCGGCTGTCCACCAGCAGGTCGGCATCGGCATCGGCCACCGGGATACCCGCGGACTCGCTTACCTTCGCGTTCGAGGAAGCCAGCCTGCGCAAGGCCAGCCTGGTCGCCGTCCACGCCTGGCACACACCGCGAACCGTCATCTCGCGAGCCGGTTCACTGTCGCCTGAGCTGGCTGCCATCGAAGCCGAAGCCGCCCGGCAGCTCGGCGAACTGCTGGACAACTGGCGGAAGAACTACCCCGACGTCTCGGTCAGCCCGGCTGTCGTGCGCGACCACCAGGGCCGGGTGCGGGTCGGCCTGTCCGCCCGCGCCGACCTGGTGGTCATCGGCAGGCACCTAAGTCGGCCCGGCTTGCCAGGTCCCGGTTCAGTCAGGCACGCCGTCCTGAGCCACGCGCTTGGCCCCGTCGCGGTAGTCCCGGCGTCCTGACTCAGCCCGGCGAGCAAGGCAAGCCCGGCAAAGCCGACCGGAAACTTGTTCTCGCAGACGCGGTTGAGTCCGCACCCCCGACAGCGCAGACGGCCGCAACCTCCGGGGCCTTGACCAGCACCGCCCCCCAGTCGCGCTGGCTGAGCCAGTAGGCGTCAGTGGCCGCTGGGGCCCTGGGTGCCGAACTCCTCGCGGGCCTTCCGGGATGCCTCGGCTTCGGCGGCGGTGATGGGCGCGGGCGGTTTCAGCAGCACCCAGGTCAGAAAAAGCACGCCGATCACCAGCATGATGATCCCTACCCACAGCCCGAGGTTGATGTCGGCCGCCTTGGCGATCGTGGCCTTGCTCGCGCCTATACCAGGGATGGTGACCAAGATCCCGAAGATCACGAACAGCGCGCCGATGAACGAGCGGAGATCGAACAGCTTCGCCAGCCGCCAGTTGCGGGCTTCCTCGGGGGTTAGTTCTACCTTGGCTGCCACGTAACGTTCTCCTTGTTCTGCCGCGCACGACGGGGCACCGCCCGGTCACACGAACTCGATGTAGAGGTAGAGCAGCCCGCACAGGACCAGGGCGCCGACCCCGAGCAGCACCGGCGACTTGTACAAGGGGACCCGGGCCGTGGTCTGCACGTCTTGTCTCTGCAGCCCCAGGACCAGGCCGTTGAGCTCCGATAGTGGTTTCGGAGTGTCGAATCGGGTGGCGATCACTATCGCGATCAGGCCCGCGGCGAACCCGACGATGGCGCCCCACTGGGTTTCGGCCAGGTCGCTGCGGAACGACAGGACGTGCTGTTTGTAGAGCAGCCACGTGCCGAAGGCAAACACCGTGCCGACGATCATGCCCCAGAATCCGGACCCACGTCCCGCCTTGCGCCAGACCATGCCCACGATGAAGGCGAGGAAGATGGGCACGTTGAAGAATGAGAAAAGTGTCTGGAGATAGTTGGCGATATTGCTGTAGCCGGCCGCGATGAATGCGGTGAGGATGCCGATGAACACGCCCGCCACGGTGGTGATGCGGCCAACCCGCAGGTAGTAGCTGTCCGGGCGGCCGGGCCGGATGTAATGCTGCCAGATGTCGTAGGTCCATACCGCGTTGAAGGACGAGACGTTCGCCGCCATGCCCGCCATGAACGCCGCCAGCAGGCCGGTGAGCGCGACGCCCAGCACGCCGGTCGGCAGATACTTGTTCATCAGCGCCGGGATCGCATCGTTGAAGGGCAGGCCGCCGCCCTCGCCCAGGCCGGGTATCAGCAAGACCGCGGCCATGCCCGGGATGACGATGCCAAGCGGGATCAGGGCCTTGGGGTAGGCGCCGATGATGGGCGTCAGCCGGGCAGAGTTGTCGTCCTTGGCGGACATAGCCCGCTGGACCTCGGCGAAGTTGGTGGTCCAGTACCCGAAGGACAGGCAGAAGGACAGCCCGAAAACGAGCCCGATCCAGTCGCCGATCGGGTTGTGACCGCCGAGCCCCACACCGCTCCAGGCCGAGGTGAAGTCGTGACCGTTGGTGCTGAGCTTGGCGAACAGGCCGTGGATGCCGCCGGTTTCTTTCAGGGCGACGATGACCACGGGGACCAGGCCGGCCAGGATGACGAAGAACTGCATGACCTCGTTGTAGATGGCGCTCGACAGACCACCCAGCAGGATGTACGACAGCACGAACAGCGCCGCGACGACGATGGCCACGGCCAGCGGGATCCCGAGCAGGGCCTGCAGCACGGCGGACAGCGCGTACAGGTTCACGCCCGCGATCAGGACCGAGGACAGCACGAAGATGATCGCGTTGACCAGGTGGGTCTTGTTGTCGTAGCGGCGCTGCAGGTACTCGGGGACGCTCCGGACGCGTGAGCCGTAGTAGAACGGCATCATGACCACGCCCAGGAACACCATGGCGGGGACGGCGCCGATCCAGTAGTAATGCACGATGCTGATGCCATACTGGGCGCCGCTCGCGGACATCCCGAGGATCTCGATGGCACCGAGATTGGCCGAGATGAAAGCGATACCGGTGACCCAGGCGGGCAGCGAGCGGCCGGACAGGAAGAAGTCGGTCGAGGTCGTTATCAGCCGGCGCAATGCAACGCCGATGCCGATGACGAAGACGAAATAGATGACGATCAGGGTCAGATCCAGTGGGTTGAGTGACAGCTTAAGAGTGCCGGCTGCCTCAATATGCTGGGCGACCGCCGCAAAGGTCATCGTCATCGCCATCTCCGGGTGTCATGCGGTACCGGATGCGGATCACCGCCGTCAGTTCATCGCCATCGGCTGCTCATTGCGGGTAACCGCCCTGGAACAACGGGACCCCGGTGTTCTTGTACAACTGCGCGACCTTGGCCGCATTGGCTTTGGTGACGAAGCTCGGTCCTGTGAAGATCGGCTGATACGGGTGCTGGCCGTAGCGGACATCAAACGCCGCGACCTGCACCGCGAGGTAGCCTTCGAGGAAGGGCTGCTGGTCGATCACGAACAGCGCCTGGCCATTCTGGACCGCGGTCAGGTCGGCGGATGACACGTCGAAGGTACCGAACTTGACCTTGCCGAAGTCATTCAGCGCCTGCAGGGCGCCCCCGGCCGCTTCAAAGCCGATGATGCCCGTCGCGAGCACCCCGTTGATACTGGGGTCCCGCTGCAGTGCCTGCTGGATCGCGCTCTGCGCCTGGTGCAGCTGCGCGCCGTTGACGTGCAGGGTCTGCACCGTGCCGCCGCTGGCGGTGAGCTGCTGGCTGAATCCGGCGCACCGGTCGGTGAGCGCGGTGTTCTGCGCCTCGTGGATGATGCACAGCGCCTTGTGGACCCCGGCCGCCGCCATCGCCTTGCCCGCCTGCTGCCCGGCCTGGTACTCAGGCTGGCCGACGAAGGTCAGGGCGCCGACGCTCCGATACACCGCGTCGCCGACATTGACGACCACGACCGGCAGCCCCGTCGCAGAGGCCTGCGTGACAGGGCCGGAGAGCGCCGCTGTGTCGGGAATGGTCACCACCATGGCGGCCGGCTTTTTCGCCGCCGCCTGCGTAATCATCGAGGCCTGCGCCTGCGGATTGGTGGTGCTGGGCGACTGATATTCGAGCTTGACGTTAAACGTGGTCGCCGCGGTCTGCGCGCCCTTTTCCACCAGCGACCAGAATGGGTCGAACGCCTGCCCGTGGGTAATCATGGCCACGGTAATCCGCGAACCGGATGCCGAACTCGTCGGTGAACTGCTCGCCGTGCCCTGACTCGAGCAGGCCGCCAATGATGACGAAATCAATAGCGGTACAACTGCCGACATGATGATCTTCTTTGGCCTCATGACGGCGCCTCCTAATCAGGGGGAGACTAAACCGGCGACCTCACGGGCTCGAACGTTCGACTTCGAGGATTCTCCGCATGACCGCTTCTGTCAACACTTGTCCCCCTCTGGCGTTCCGGAGGTCGCCGGGGTGATCCTGGTGACATGGCCAGCTTGACTACTTTTCGTTCCGCGCCAGCGCCGGAGGCGGATGCCGCGGAAATGACGGTCCCAAGGCCGGTGACCAGCGTGAGGCGTCCCTGGTGGCGGCGCCTGCCCGCCCAGTCGCCGCGCGAGATCCAGCACGCGTGCCTGGAGCGGGTGCTGGCCCTGCTCGAGACGGCACGCACCGAACTGTCCGCCGGATGGGTCCAGGGCGGCTGGTGGGCCGCGACGTCATCCGACGGTCGGCCAACGGTGCTGACCGGCCTCGCCGCGGGGGCCGCCGCCGGGGGCCCGGTGAGCGCGGCCTGCCTCGTCGGCGCCTTGATCCGGGCCGGTTCCGGGCAGGGCCGGGATTCGGAGACCGGCCGGGCCATCGACGCGGTCTACGATGCGCTCTGGGAGACCAAGGGCCAGCCGGCCACGACGCCCCGGCGCGGCCTGCTCCCGGTGTCGTCTCCCCCGGTCCGCCAGGCCGAAGTCCAAGCGCTCACCTGGTGGAATGATCATTCCGAACGGACCCGCGGTGAGGTTCTCGCCCTGTTGGACCTGGCTATCGCCCGGGTCATTCAGAACATGGCGGCCATCCCTTGCCCCGGGCGGCCAGTATGTCAGCAGGGCTCACCGGCCACCCAGACAACATAGCGCCCAGCAGCGCTTGAACTGCTGGAAGGGTCACTGAATCCCCGCAGCCCGAGGGGCTGATAGTCACCGAGACAGGCGCCGCAGCCCCCCGGACTTGCCGGGCGCGTTTCCTGCGCTGCCGACGCTGGATGCGTTTGCGGGGAATCTGCCGTTGCAGGTGAGCTCGTTCATCGGCGCACCCGCGAACTGGAGCAAACCGCCGCCGCGCTGGGCCAGGCGCGGGTGGTGACCCTGACCGGTGTGGGCGGGTGGGTAAGACCCGTCTGGCGTTGCAGGTCGCCGAGCAGGTGCTGCCGCGGTTCGGTGACGGCGCGTGGCTGTGTGAGCTGGCACCGATCCGCGATGCCGTCGGCATGGACGATGCCGTCGCCGCGGTGTTCTCGGTGACCGCCCGGGCCGGCCAGAGCACCCGACGGGGCGCGGTGGAACGTCACCAGACGCTGCGGGCCGCGATCGACTGGTCCTTCGATCTGCTCACCGAGCCCGAGCAGGCTTTGCTGGGCCGGCTGGCGGTGTTCGCAGGCGGCTGAGGCGTGTGACCGGCGCAGGCGGGCGGACCGGCCAGCCAGAGTCGCTGCTTGGCTTGGTGGCAATATCGCCGATTGCAGTCAGGCGGGCGAGTCGACGGGAAGACCTGCCGTCTGCGCCGCGTCCAGGAGCCGCTTGTCATAGGTCACAAACGAGGTCAGCCCGTGACGGGATTGCAGGGCTGTGCCGAGGTGAATAGCATCCAGGCTGCGCACTGTGGCCGGCTCGACGGCCTGGGCCAGGATCCGGATACGCGGGTCCAGATCGATCAGGTCGATCTGGTCCAACACGGCGGGCAGGCGGGAAACCACGCCGGGCGCGTACCTGACCAGTGCCCGGAACGCTTCGATTTCAGTGAGAACCGAGCTGATCCACCCAGTCTCGGACCGCCCGTCCAGCCAGCGGCGCAGCGCCCCTGATTCGGGCTCAGCGTGGGCGAGCTTGACGACCGCCGCGGAGTCCAGGTAGATCATCACCGCTCGCCGGTGCGGTCGCGGGCCAGTTCCTCCGCTACGTTGACACCATCGGGCTGCCCGAGGTCCATCTGCAGCACGGCCCGGCGCATCTCGGCAGCACGTTCCCGGCGGCGGGCCGCCTCCAGCACAGCTTGCCGGATCGCGGCAGATCTCGAGCTGCCGTCGTGGGTCAGCACGTCAAGGGCGTACTCGGTCTCCTCGTCGGTGCGGATGGTGATCGTGTCAGCCATATCGCCAGTGTAAGCCATATTGTCTTACATCACCAGGGTAACCTACGGCGTCACCGGAATACCGTCACCGCGCAGGTTTTCTGACAGACGCCGACCGCGACTATTACTGTGCCGACCCCCAGGGATCGCACGAATGGGGAGCGGCCCGCGACGTCCACGGCCGCTCGTCTCTTGGCAACGGAGACGGCCACCGGTTAGATCGAGGCACATCTGGCGCCTCAAGTAACAATGCGTGACAGTCAGAGTCCGGTGCTGTCGCATCGAGTCTGATTGCCGTAGATCAGAAGCCCACATCGATCTAGGTAGATCACGCCAGAGAGACCGAGAATCGAGTGATAGGCACTTGATTAGTCACTAGATCATAAAACCATGCATTCGAAATAACGCGCTGAGCTGGAGCCCCGTTACGGAATCGAACCGTAGACCTTCTCCTTACCATGGGACACCTCAACCAAGCCATGACCTGGCCAGACGTCGCGTTGTTAGCTGACTTGGGCACGCATCGGGCATGATCAAGCGTCCAGAGCCCAATCTGACGTGCCGGTCCCGCGCCACGCGGGCGAATCCCGGCCCGGGATGGTCGCATCTGGCGGTGTGCGGCTCGGCTGGGGTCGAACGCCGACCTTCCGCTTTTCAGGTGTAGCGTATGCCCAGCTCAGGCTTGATGTGCTGGTAGTACGTGGCTGTTTACGGTTGCGCCAGGGCGCTGGAGGTTGTGGTCGTTGCCGTCACGCTGCCGTCAGCGAAAACCGCCGACCTTCCGCTTACGAGGCGACGAGTCGGAGCCTGGTCATTCTTCGGGGCGACCTTGTTCGTCCTCATCTACCTCCAAAAGCATGATCCGTTCCTGCCCGGTACGGAACTTCAGGGAGTTGAACAACATCCAGTGGCCGCAAGCGGCGCATTCGGCCTGGACGGCGACGGTGATGCCACCTAGGTGCTCCGGCGCCCCGGTCCCTGCGGCAGCGGCGGGACCAGGCCCGGCATCGGTCACCAGCACCGGAAAAGGGCTCACGCGCAATGAGTCCCCCCGGCCGCACACCGGGCAGGACCGCACGCCGAACTCCTGCAGCCGCCGGCCGACGGTAGCCAGGAAACTGTGGTGCCATCGCATTCGCCGTCATACCTCCACACCACCAAGCCGAGCGTGGTACGGGTGCTCAGAAGCGGTCACCTAGTCATCTGAGCAAGATTCCCTCGTACGACCGGGCGGCATCTCGCCGGTTTCATCGTGGACCTCGTTGTGCCTGGTGAACGCGGTGATGCCATCGCTGAGCGTGTAGGGTCTGCGGAGCTGCTGAAGCTCCGCTGAAATCTGCAGGTGATCCAGGGCGGGATCATCGCCGCATATCCGGCAGATGATCTCGTACGTGCTGCTGCCGGGGTCGTGGAGGCTGCTGATGCCGGGTCCGGCTGGCTTGCGCCGCAGGGCGACTGTCCATTGCTGCTCGGGCTCGGTCACTGGCATGGGCTTCTCTTTCGCTGCGGTGAACCGCGTGCGGAGACGGCCTGCACGCTGGACTCTGCTGCTAAATCCACCAGACCGCGCTGGACACCTGCCCACGGGAAGGCTCCAGCCAGTCGGACGTGCATCTCTAGCACAGGGCACCCGGTTCTTCCCAGTGATGGATCGTTCAAACACCGGCATCCTGGCCGCCTCAGCTCGTGGCAGGACTCGCCGGTCTACCTGGGTAGACCGGTGATTGCGAGGGCGGCGAGGGCGCGCCGGGCGGCCCCTCCCGAGGCCAGAGCCGGCGCGGGAAGCGCCGGACCGGCGCCGCGCAGCAGCGCCGGTTTATGCCGAACTGGTGGCAGCGCTGACCGCGCTGCGCAAGCGCCAGCTAGAGGAGAGCACGACCGCGGACGCGGCCTACGGGTCACGAGTCGCGGAACTGGACTGGTACCGGGGCGGCGAGTACGTGATCACCGATCAGGCCGGGACTCCGCTCATGCTGTCACGGTTGCTGTCATCCGCGGGAACGATGACCAAGGCACCACCTGGCACCTCGGCACCCTGGTCCTAGTGCCGCATCAAGCTACGTTTGCCCGGTCGATGATGTGGCGGAGCCGGTTGTCGTAGGCGTGGTTGTTGCGCCAGATGATGTACCGGCGGATCATGCTGGCCTGTTCTTTGTGGCTGGCGTGATCGGTGCCGTCGAGGGCGAAGTACCGCAACGCGGTGAACTGCGCCTCTATGCGGTTTAACCAGGATGAATTAGTCGGCGTGTAGGCGATCTCGACGTTGCTCGCGGCCGCCCAGGTCCCGACCCGGCCGCCCGTGGCGGTGGTCAGGTGCGGGCTGAAGTTGTCGCAGATGATCGCGATCCGCACCGACGGCGGGTAGAGGGAGCGCAGGTAGCGGCAGAATTCCAGGAACCGGGTCCTGGTCTTGCGTGGTTTGATGTGCCCGAACAGCTTGTCCTCGCCCAGCTCATAAGCGGCGAGCAGGTGCCGGACCCCGGCCGTGCGCCGATAGGTCGCGCGCATCCGGCGCCGCGGTTCCCGGCCTGGGTCTTTACCCTTGCCGCCGATCGGCGCCCACCGCCGCCCGGGATGGGGCTGCAGGTTCAGCGGCCCGAACTCATCCATGCAGAAGATCACCTCCGGATCGCCGTCCCGCGGGGCGATTTCCTGGTCGGCGATGGCATACAGGTGCTCGATGCGCGCCTTCTTGGCCGCCTAGTGCGGGTCTTTGGATGCCTTCCAGGTTTTCAGGCGCTGAAAGGTGACGCCTTCCTCGCGGAGCAGGACCCGGAGCCCCTCGTGGCTGATGTCATCGACCACCCCCTCGGCGACCAGGAAGTCAGCCAGCTTGGCCAGACTCCAGGCCGAAAACGGCAGGTCGTAGTCACCCGGGCTGGTCCTGGCGATCTTCTTGATCTCCCGCCGCTGCGGCAACGTGAACTTCGGCGGCCGTCCGCCCTTGTACTGGGGATACAGCGAGCTGAACCCGTCGGCGTTGAAGTTCCGGATCACATCCCGCACCCGGTCCTGGCTGGTGAACGCTACCTTCGCGATCCCGGCCGCATCCATGCCCTGCGCCGACAGCAGCACCATCTGTGCCCGCCGCCAGGTCACCACCGACCCGCTGCCCCGGCGGATAATCCGCACCAGCCGCCGGCCCTCATCATCATCGATCTCACGCACACGCAGCCGCTCACTCACCGGGCCAGTGTCAGCGATCGCGCCCCCTGAGGGAACCCCCAACCCGGGCGAACCTAATCTGCTACGGCACTAGGTCAGGCTGCCAGCCGTTCGCAGGTGCTCAAGTATCAAGGGTGCTCAGGTGTCGAGAAAAGCGATCCTGCAACGACCACACCATGAGCACTGAGAACTCGGCTTCGACCAGAGAGGCCTACCCGTCATGTCACTTGTTCGTGTTCACAATTTTTCCGTCTCGCTCGATGGCTTCAGCACCGGTGCTGACCAGAGCCTGGAGGCACCCTTCGGGCATGCCGGCGACCGGCTGGTGCGATGGTCCATGGATACCCGTTCATTTCACGTCATGACGGGCCAGGAAGGCGGGAGCACCGGCATCGACGACGCCTTCGCGAGCAACTGGGGGCCGGGCATCGGCGTGGAGATCATGGGGCGCAACAAGTTCGGCCCGCAGCGCGGGCCGTGGACCAATGAGGAGTGGAAGGGCTGGTGGGGCGAGGAGCCGCCGTTCCATACCCCCGTCTTCGTGCTCACCCATCACGTCAGGCCCTCGATCGAGATGAAGGGCGGCACCACCTTCCGCTTTATCGACGCCAGCCCGGCGGAGGCGCTTGCGGCGGCCAGGGAGGCCGCGGGTGGCCTCGACGTCCGCATCGGCGGCGGCCCGGCCACCGTCCGCCAGTTCCTCGCCGGCGGCCTGATCGACCACATGCACGTCGTGGTCGTGCCGATCCTCCTCGGCCGCGGCGAGTCCCTCTGGGACGGCCTGGAGGGCTTGGAGGAGCGCTTCGCCATCGAGTCGGTGAGCTCCCCCAGCGGCGTCACCCACGTCACGTTCACCCGTCGTTAGCCGCGCTCAGGCCTGCCTCCCCCGGACAGGGGCGAGATCTGGGCCGGGCCGCGCAGCGCGGCCACCGCGGTCGTATCCAGCGCGATCATGCCGATCCGCCGGTTATGCCGACGATGCCGTGACGGCCCTGGTCGCGGGCGTGCCAGGGCCGTCACGGACGACATTATTCGGGGTTTCGGTTCAGAGGCTCTCGAGGAATTCCAGGAGCGGGTCCGGGGGCTGGTAGCGTTTCTGCCTGCTCCCGGGCGGGGCGGTTTTCGCGATTGCTTCCTGCTTTTACCGCAGCAATGGTCGCCCTGTGGCCTGGCTCGCGCAGCTGATGGGCTGACCCTGTTACCGGCTATTTTGGCCGGTTTGAATCGCCTGATGAATGCTGGGATCACGACCACTGTTTCATGTGCGGCGGCTGATGGCGGCGGCGTAGGTCATCCAGTCGCGGGCGGAGGCGCGTTGCCAGGCGACGGCGACGTCGATGTGGATGCCGAGCATGCGGGCGAGGATGGCGGCGGGGAGTTCGGTGGCGAGCTGGAACAGGGCGGTGGAGTGGGCTGCTCCGGGTCGGATGCCGATCTGGCGGAGGCGTTCGCTGACGCGGTAAGGGCTGATCGGCTGGCCGGGACGCCCGCCGGGCAGCAGCCACGGGGAGGTTCCCTGGTCTCCGGTGCTGGCGTGACCATGGCGGACGGCGGTCAGCCGCAGGACGAGGCCTGCGAGCGGCTCGGGGAGCACAGCCGGTCAGCCATGATCCGCAACCCGCCCAGGGTGGCCTGGTCCAGGTCTGAACGCTGCAACCGGCCGACCAGCTCCAGCGTGTCCATTCCCGCCATCGCCAGGACATCGGATTCGGCGTCTCGCTGGGGTGCGACCGGGAACAACGCGTGGGTCACCGTGCCGAACGTCTCGGCGATGATCGGCTGGTAGAACTCCTTCGGCTGGACCTCGCCGGATTCCCACCGCTTCCACTGCCGCAGCAAGCTCTGATCACTGGGAAGCTCACCGGGAGCGTGCGCGCGCATCACGCGGACTGCATCTGCCGGACTTGTGTATCGCGGCGCTGATGCTCCGCAGGCAGCAGCAGGACACCGACCATGACCGCGCGGGCGACGCCTGGCACGACACTGGCCTGGTGTTCACCACCCGCTATGGCACCCCGATCGAGCCGCGCAACTTCAGCCGAAGCTTCGACCGCCGCATCGCCAAAGCCGGAGTCCCGACGATTACCGTGCACGGTGCCAGGAAAACCTGCGGCTCTCTGCTGGCCGCCCTGGACGTGCATCCCCGCGTGGCCATGCAGATCCTCAGGCACAGCAAGATCGCGGTCACTATGGAGCCAGCACGCCGCGCCGCCAGAAGGATCTGTCATGGGCCGGGTTGGCCCCGCGTGCCGCCGCTTTGTCCGCTACTGCAGAAATCCGGTTTTCAGGGCCTTTTTCACGCGCTCCCGGAAATCGGCTCGCGCGAGATAGACACACGCGGCTGGCTGCTGCAGCGCTCCCTCCGCTGCCGGCAGCGCGCTCTTTATCGCGGCTAGCTGCAGCCCGAGGTTAACCGCGCGGAGAGTGACCATAACCATAGAAGGTGTGGCCGGGTACCCGGCGCCCGGTGGTTGCGGAGGTGGAGAGCAGCCCGGTCATCCCCATGCGCAGTTGTGCCTTCTCCACCTCGGCGGTGTAGCGCATGTACGACTTCGTTACGGGCTCGCGGTCGAAGGTCTCGACCAGCCTGTTGTAGACGCGGTCCAGGCCCTTGCCCTCCATGCCGGCCAGGTCATTCATGGTTGCGGCGATCTGGTCGTGAAGGTGATCATCCCGGCCCGCGGTGTTCCGCCCGCGCCCAGGTCATGGTCCAGAGCCTCGCCCAACCGGTTGCCGCAAACGTCTTCGAGACGTTCAGAGACGACGAGGCGGTACTCCCCGGCGCGCCACGGGCGGCCCGGGATGAGCCGCGCTGCGGTTCCGTCCGGTGCGAGTGACACACGCGTCTGAACGACGCCTCCTGCCGGGGTCAGGACTGCGATCTCGTCCTCGCAAAGGGCGGCGTCCATGACCCGGTCGAAGTGCACGACGGCGGGATCGAGGCTGCCCGCTGTTGGGGAGACGAGACGCCAGCGGGTCTCGTCGACCGCCTCCAGGACTGGATCGCTTACGCGGAAGGTGTGGCGCGCTGTTTGCCCGAGCGCCGTGACGACAAGGCTGTACGTCCGCCCGACGGCAAGCGCCGGCTCGTGAGACGGGTCCCCTCCTAGACCGCGTTTGATCCTTCCCGGCTCCATCAAGACCGTCAGGCGGCGCCCGTCAACGGACCAGAGCTCTTGCGGCAGGACGAGGAAGGGGTCACGCACCGCCTGTTCCTCCTCGTTCAGCAGCCAGAGGTGGTCACGATCGAAGTGCGCCTCTCCTGACCCCGGAAAATATAGGTAGAAACGCAGGGTGTTGGCCGGGAGGACCCTGGCTTGAGGAGAGATGCGGATCTGCCCCTCAGGGGAAGTCCGGATCCGCATCTCTGTCGTCCTCAAAGTTCAAGCCTGCCGTTCACGCCGGCAGCTTGTGCGTGCTCACGGTGCCCGGGAAATCCATCTCCACCCAGATCTTGTCCAGCCGTGCGGGCATCGGGGCGACCATCAGGGTCTCGAGCGTCAGATCGCCGGTATCGGCGTAGCGGGTCAGCGAGACGAAGAAGCGGTCGCTGAACAGATCCGCCCGCAGCGACGATCCGACGAACAGCACCTGCTTGCCGACCGGCCCGGCCGGCATGAAGGGGTGCTGGTCCAGCATCGGCCCCTGGGCCGGCCGGTTCTCGGGGGTGAAGCCCTCGGCGGTGCGGATCCCGGAGAGCGGGACCACCATGGGCCCGCGGCTGAGGTTGGTGATGAACAGCTTGTCCCCCTCCCCGTCACGGTAGGCGACCATGCTGATGGGCTGGCCGTTACCCATGTCGCCGATCGTCTTGCCCCTCACCTTCGCGCCGTCCGTCAGCTCTGAGACCGGGATGGTGACGAGCGGGCTGCAGGCGTAGGCGGCGATGAGCGTGTCCTCGCCGTCAAGGGTGGCGAACTGCATGGTCCGGATCGGCGCGCGCGTCTCGTATATGCCGTGGGCGAGGTGGTAGATCTCCACCTGGGTCTCGCTGGCGGCCCCGGTGAACGGGTAGGGGATCCGCCGCAGCGTGGAGGAGAACTCCTGGTTCGAGACGCCGGCGACGAACACCTCTCCGGCGTGAAACTTCAGGTCCACGATCGTCATGGATCGCAGCGGCGTGCGCGCCTTCTCCTCGAAGTAGGCCGCCGGCGGCATCGGGAAAGTGCCGGCCCGCGACTTGAAGGTCTTGTCCTCGTCGGGAACGTCGGACAGTCGGTGCACCGTCACTTTCGACGATGAGAGGTCGAATGGGCGGACCTCGCCGTCGAGCGAGACGCTCACGACCGCGGGCTCCAGGCGATCGCCGTCGCGCACGCCGACGGACAGGTACGGCTCGCGCGTCACAGGGTGGACGGCCATCCCGTTCATCACCAGGCTTTTCGCCGTCACGTCCAGCGCTGCGGCGATCTTCTCGTCGATCGACTCGAAGAGGAAGGGATCCAGCGAGGCTGGCGCCTGGCCCCGTTCCGTCTCGAAGGCGAAAACGGCCCCGAGCTTGCTGTCGCCTAGGAAGAGGACCCCGTCGGGGCTGAAGGTCAGAGCTCCCGCCGATTGCAGGGTGACTTGGTTAATCGTGTTCATAGTGGTCTCCTTGCCGCGCTCGGCGGCCGCCAGATCGAATAAGAAGAGTTTCGCGCCCCAGCACACTCTCTAGGTTTGGGCAGATTGGTTGCGGACCTCCGAGTCACTGCAGGCATCCTTCAGCCCGGCCGGGGACGGGAAAAGTCAGGGAAGCCGTTCGTGGAAGTTCAGGTCGATGGCCAGGATCGCGACGACGGTGGCTTCTATTTGGAGTTGCCGGGCCGCCATGCCCTTCGCGGCCTTGATGCCGTGGGCGTACCGATCGACCGAGCCGGTCGCGCTCAAAGTCAGGGTGCCGTTGACCATTTCGGAGGAGATCACTCGCAGCTCGATTGGGGCGCTCTCGCCGCGCACAGTGAGGGTAGCGAGCAGCACCCAGGTGTTCGCATCAGGACGGACATGCTCCAAGCGGAACGTGATCACCGGGAACGAAGCAACATCCAAGAACGCCTTGGACCGTACCTTTTGTCCGTTGTCCAGACCTGGTCCAGAAGCTTCCCCCTTCCACCTCGGCCGGTGCCGATGACTCCGCGGGTGGATCGGCAACGACGAGGTCCCCGGATCGGAATGCGAAAGTGCCGGACACCTTCCCGAGACCAAACATGTGCCGGGTATTGAACTTGATCGTGGACTTCTTCGGATCCACCGCATACGCGCCAACAGTGGCGACGGATATGGCCAATGCTCGGGTTGCCATGGCGCTCCTCCCTCTCCTCGGCAACACTTGCACTCGCAAGCATACTCAGATTTCTTGAGTGCGCAAGCAAGCTCTTACCTCAGGCAGACACAGGTGCCGCTGTCAGTCAGCGGTCCCCAGGACCCGCGCCCGCTACGCCGTGGCCGATTACATCAAGGTCTTCTACACCGCCGTCGGCTGCACTCCAGCCTGGGCTTCTGCACCCCGCCCGAAGCCCTCAAGGGACTATCGAACCGCAGCATCCGCAGCATGATCAACAACCCGCGGACCTGTCTAAGTTCTTGATACACGTCAGCCGTTCGCGGCCGTGGTTGCTGCGCAGGCGGGCGATGTCGTGGTCTATTGGGCTGCGTGGGTCCGGAGCTGGGCCAGGACAGTATCGAGGCCGGCTCGCAAGGGAGCGGTGTCGCGACGGGTCTGGGTGAGCAGGAGCCCGCCTTGCAGCGCGACGAGCAGGGCCAGCGCGAGGGCGTCGGTGTCGGCGTCCAGGCGCAAGTCGCCGCGGGCGCGCATGCGGGCCAGCCCGGCGCGGATCGGTGCTTCCCATCGCTCGAAGCCGGCGGCGAGGTCGGCACGGGCGTCCGGGTCTTGATCGGCGATTTCGGCCGCGATCGATCCGATCGGGCAGCCTCCGACACAGTGCTGCTTCTCCTGCAGGTCGACGAGTAGGTCGCGCCATCGTTCGAGCGCGGCAAAGCTGTCGAGTTCGTCGAGCACGGGTCGCTGGGCAGCCAGGATGGCGTCGGTTTGATGGGCGATGACCGCGCGGATGAGGTCGTCCTTGTCGGTGAAATAGTGATACAGCTGCGACGCGCTGACACCCGCTCGCTGCTGGACGTCCTCTACGCCGGTGCGGGCGACACCCTGAGCGAACACCAATTCGGCCGCGGCGGAGATGATGCGACTCCGCGTGGCCAGGCCCTTGGCGGTGAATGTCCGGGTCGCCGTTGGCGAGGCACCAGCGACCGGGCCCGTCGGCTCCGCCGGCCTTTTGCGCTCTTCGGCTGTCGGCTGGTTCACACGGCCATGCTACTCCCGATTTTGGAGTTGACAATCCAAAATCCTCAGTCCATAGTTTGGAGTGTTCGCTCCACTAACTGAGAGGCTCTCATGACCACCGACCTGACCGGCTCCACCGCCCTGATCACGGGTGCCACCAGCGGCATCGGCAAGGCCACCGCCGACCAGCTGGCCGCCCTGGGCGCGCGCGTCATCGTGTCCGGCCGGGACAAGACGCGAGGTGACGCCGCGGTCGCCGGCATTCGCTCCAACGGCGGCACCGCTGACTTCGTCGCCGCCGAACTCAACGATGAGCAGAGCGTGCGCCAGCTTGCCGCGCGGGCGACGGGGGTCGGCGGCGGCCACGTCGACATCCTCGTCAACAGCGGCGCCATCTCCCCCTTCGGCGCCACCGCCGATACCACGGCCGGCCAGATCGACGAGGTCTTCGCCGTCAACGTCAAGGCGCCTTACCTGCTGGTGGCCGCGCTCGCTCCTTCGATGGCCGAACGCGGGCACGGGGCGATCGTGAACGTGACGACCATGGTCGCGGAGTTCGGCATGAACGGGATGGGCCTCTACGGCTCGAGCAAGGCCGCTCTCATGCTGTTGACCAAGTCCTGGGCCGCCGAGTTCGGCCCCGCCGGTGTCCGCGTCAACGCGGTCAGCCCCGGCCCCACCCGCACCGAAGGCACAATGCCGATGGGCGACGCGCTGGACCAGATTGCCCAGGGCGCCCCCGCCGGGCGCGTCGGACAGCCCGAAGAGATCGCTGCCGCCATTGCCTTCCTGGCCACCGAACAGGCCAGTTTCATCCACGGCGTGCTGCTGCCCGTCGACGGCGGCCGCCTCGCCGTCTGACCTCTCAACCGTCGTCAAGCACCGAACATCGGCTCTAGCCATGGAGGCACCCAATGACGCAGCCCGACTATTTCACCCGCTACCAGAACTTGGCCTTCGATCGTGACGAAAGCGGGGTGCTGACCCTCCGTTTCCACACCGATGGTGGACCTGTCGTGTTCACCGGACAGACCCACGAGGACTTGACCCGCGCCTTGGAGGACATTGCCCTGGACCCCGAGAACCGCGCAGTGGTCCTGACCGGCACCGGCGATGTCTTCATGGACAACCTCGACGGCAACTCGCTCGGCGAGATCTTCAAGCCGCCGGTGTGGGAGAAGTTGCGCATTGAGGGCCTGAAGATCCTGCAGCGTTTGGTGGAGCTGCCGGTCCCCGTCGTCGGCGTCGCCAACGGGCCGGCCACGGTGCACTCTGAGTACCTGCTGCTGACCGACGTGCACATCGCATCTGACCGCGCCGTCTACGGCGACGTCCCGCACCCGGCCTTCGGAATCACCGCCGGTGACGGGCTGCAGGTCGTGTGGGAAGAGGTCGCCGGCCCCGCCCGTGCGAAGTGGCTGCTGTGGACGGGGGAGAACATCGACGCCCAGACCGCGCTGCAGTGGGGCGTCGTCAGCGAGGTCGTCCCGCACGAACTGGCTCTCGCGCGCGGCGTGGAGATCGCAACCAAGCTCGCCGCTAAGCCCGCCTTCTACGGCACAGCGCAGAAGCAGACCCTCAACCAGGTGCTGCGCCGCCGCATCATCGAGGGCGTCCCCTACGGCATGGCCCTGGAAGGGCTCACTGCAGCCAACCTGGCCTATCTGCAAAGCAGCTGACCGTGCGGTGACCCCATGATTCCCGCAGCAAAGTCGACGGTAGGGATTACACGGGCATGAGAAGCTTCGTCAGCACACGATGGAGCGCGACACGGTCAGTGGCCGTAAGACGGTCGGTGAAAAGCGCGTCGACAAGCTGAAGATGCGAGGTCATAGCAGCGGAGAGGGTTTGACGTCCCTTGTCGGTCAGCGCAACCTCGACACCCCGCCGGTCCTCGTCCGCGGTGCATCTCGTGATGAGCCCTGCTTGTGCCATTCGAACGAGCAGTCTGCTGACTCCGCTTTCGCTGAGAAGGAGCCGGCCCCGGAGCGTGCGTTGCCGGAGCCGCATGCCGGGGGTGTCCGCGAGGTGGATCAGGACGTCGAACCACTCGAGCGGTAGTTGGTGGTCGCTCATCATCTGTTCTGCGAGTCGGCCCACGATATGCCTGTGGGCAGCGAGGAACTGCCGCCACAGTGGGGTGTCGCACTGGAGACGAGCCACGTCGGCGTGAAGATGCTTATCACGGCCGTCGTCGCCAGCCTGTTCTGCCGAACTTGCCGGGCCTACTTCAGCGGTGTTCATGTGCCTCACTCGACTTGGTCCGCCTTCGCGCGAACCCAGATGGGTTGGGCTACAGCGACGGGCGATACTCGGCCAGCTTGCGTGCGCTCGCAAGCTATACTCAGCGTAATCTACGGACGGCGCGAGCGCGCCGTGCTGCAGTCCTTCTTCGACAAGATGACCAGGCTGAGGATGAACCACAGCCACATCCGTCCCGGCGGAGTCGCGGCCGACCTGCCCGACGGCTGGCGCGACGACGTCAAGGTCATTTGCGAGATGATCCAATCGGATGGACGAGTACGACGACCTCGTCCGGCTCGGGGATACACCCCATCAAGACCCGCTCTAATAAGGCACACCCGGCCGCGTCAGCGCAGCTCAGAGCGGTAACGCTGTCTGGCTCGTATTGACGCGGTCCGGCGTTAACCGGGGCCGTTGTCACTGGGTTGTCACTGGCTTTCCGGGCCTCACTACCGAAGTGAGGTCTCCCATGGCAGGACGAATCGACGACGACTACATGACCGCCGAATACGACGGGCGCGTGATCGCCACCGCACGGTCCTGCAAGGATGCTCGCGACGACGGGCACGGGGTGTGGGCTGTCTCTGGGCGCCCCGGTCGGTTGTTCACACGCAACCAGGCGATCACAGCCATGGTGCTGGCGGAGCGGCTCGGCGAACGGGACCAGGACCGACTGTATGAGGTCGGCGCCCAGCTGATGAGCACCGCCCAGACGCGGGTGGCCTTGTCCGGCGACAGCATCGGTTTGCGGACCGGCAGTCCATGGCGAGGGCCCCCGCCGGCCCGGCCTGGGGGCATGCTGGATGACCGCCTGGCCGCGGCTATCACTGTTGCAGGCCGGCTTGTCGCCGGAGCGGGGGACGGACACACTCGCGGTATGGCCGATGTGCTGTGCCCGGTGGTTGTTGGGCGAGAGGCGGAGCTTGGCGTGTTGCGGGCGGCGCTGAGCGCTGCCGCTGATGGCGCGGGCAGCTTGGTGTTCGTGACTGGCGAAGCGGGTATCGGCAAGTCGCGGCTCGTTCGCGAGGTGGCTGGCGACGCCAGGGCGCGGGAGGTGGCGGTGGCAGCGGGCCGGGCGGTCCCCGGCGGCGCCAGCACCCCGTACCTGCCGTTGACCAAGGCGCTGCTCCAGGCGCTGCGTGATCGGAGTGTCCCGGACGACAGGGATCTTGCGCCGTGGCTCCCGGCGCTCGGGGTGATAGTGCCGGTCCTCGGCGGCGGGGGCCATGGTGATGCGACGCCGGCGGTGCGGGGCGAGGCCGTGCTGCGTTTGCTGCGGCGGCTGGCCCGGCCCGGCGCGCTGGTCGTGGTGCTCGAGGATCTGCATTGGGCCGATCCGGACACTCTTGCGGTCATCGAGTATCTCAGTGACAACATCTGGTGCGAGCCACTGCTTTGCGTGGCGACGTGCCGGAGTGAGCAGCCATCTGCTGCACTGGACCTGGTCCGCCGCGTGCATGGGCGCCGCGGTGCGACTCACGTGTCGCTTGGCCGGCTGGACGACGAGCATGTCGCCGGCATGGTGCGGGCATGCATGCCCGGGGCGGGCGCCGGCGTCGTCGCCCGTGTGCAGCACGCGGCCGAGGGGGTGCCCTTCCTGGTTGAGGAGGTGCTGGCCTCACCCGGTGTGCCCAACTCGTTCGCGGACACGGTCCGGGTCCGCCTGGCAGATCTGGGCCGCGATGAGCTGCGGGTGCTGCAGGTGGCTGCCGTGCTTGGCCGTCATTTCGACTGGCGGCTGCTGCCTGCGGCGACGGGGCTGCCCGCCAGCGTGGTGACTGTCGCCCTGGAACGCGGCGTTGGCTGTCAGCTGCTCACGGTCCAGGGTGAGGAGTTCCGTTTCCGCCACGCCCTGACCCGCGATGCTGTGGTGGGGGAGTTGCTGCCGCCCACGCGAGCCGCGCTTGCCGGCGGGGTGCTCGTGGCCGTCGAGGCGGCTCACCCGGAGCTGCATGGCTCATGGCGTGATGTGGCCGCGGACCTGGCTGCCCAGTGCGGTGACCGCGACCGGGCTGGTGTCCTGCTGACCGCCTCTGGCAGCGCGTCACTCGAGCGAGGGGGGCTGGCAACCGCTGTCGACACGCTACGCCGTGCCGTCGGGCTGCTCGACGATAGTGACCGGCGCGCCGGCGCCGAGGCGCGGCTGGTTGAGGCGCTGGCGCTGGCGGGACGGGTCGATGAGGCAATGGCAGTTGGTGATCGCCTCATCGCCCAGCTCGGTCAGGGCGGCGCCGTGGCGGCTGCGCGCGCCGAGGTCCACCTTCAGCTGGCTCACGCTGCTGCAGCTGCGACGAGGTGGCCAGCGGCCAGGGTGCATCTTGATGCTGCGAAGGGGTTGCTTGCGGCAGACCCGGAGCCGGCACTTGCTGCCCGCTGGGCGGTCCTTGAGGCCGAGGTGGCGTTCGCCGGCAACGACGTCGATGCTGCTCGCCGCCTGGCCGAGAGCGTGCTGAACTCGGGCGATGCAGGCCCGGATGTCTGTTGTCACGCGCTGGAGCTGGTGGGACGAAGTCAGCGCATCAGTGATCTCGATGCGGCGCGGCAAACGTTCGAGCGGGCGTTGTCTATCGCGGATGCCGCTCATCTTCAGATCTGGCGGCTGCACGCGCTGCATGAACTGGGGACGATCGAGATGTTCGATCGCGCCGGCACCGGGCGCCTGTTCGAGGCGCGCCGGACCGCGGATGACCTTGGTGCCCTGAGCACTGCCGCTGTTCTTGACCTCCAGCTGTCTGCTGCCTTCTTGTTCCGGTTCGCGCTCGATGATGCCGACGAGCACGCCCGGGCTGCCCTTGCCATCAGCGAAGGGCTGGGGATGGGTCGGATCCGGGCGATCGCACTGGTGTTCCTGGGCGAGATCTTCGGGCTCCGACGGCAACCCGCGGAGATGGAGCGGTTCTTTGCGCTGGCCGCCTCGGCAGCCCCCGGCGACCCGGAGATCGAGGGCAGCGCCTGGGGCGGCGGCCGGGCAATGATGGCGCTGCTCGGTGGTGATGGGGCCGGTGCCATCGACGCCCTTGGCCGGGGCGTCTCCCTGCTGAACACGTTGCCGCAGCAGGGGCCCGCGCACTACCGGGGGTTGTGGCCCTTGCTGCTGGCCTGCGCCGGCGACGAGCGGGCGGTAGCCGCGATCGACGAGGCGGTCCGTCTCGGGCTCACCGTGAACCGGGTCAACCGTGGCCTGCTCGGGTACGCCGGCGCCATTCTGGCCGGGCGGCGAGGTGAACGGGAGCTGGCAGCCGATACGGCCAGGGCGGCTGATGCCGACCTCGCTCACTATCCTGTCTGGGCCGACCTGGCGCGGCTGCATGCGGCCGCACCTGCGCTAGCCGACGGGTGGGGCCAGCCTCAAACATGGCTTGAGGCCGCGCAAGCCTGCTTCGCTGCCCATGGCATTGATACGCTGGCGGCACGCTGCGCCGAGCTGCTGGGCGGCCCACGGCCGAGCCGCTGGACCGGGCTCGGCGTCACCGCCCGCGAGGCCGACGTGCTTGTGCTCGTCGCCGAGGGCCTGGCGAACAAGGAGATCGCGGCTCGGCTTCATCTCTCGCCCCGAACCGTTGAAAAGCACGTCGAGAGCCTGATGCGCAAGGCGGGCGCCCGGTCGCGCACCCAGCTGGTGGCCATCGCTGGACCTCGGCGTATCGGCGGCAATGGGCCGGCATCGGCGACGGCGTGAGCGCTTGGCCCCCTGAGTTTCTGTGGCTGGGCAGCCGGCGACTAGCCACGCTCCGCCATGAAGGCCTGCGCCTCTTCGTTGCTCAGCGATGATCCAGCTACGGTCACGTCATGCTCGGCCAGCGCCCGGGACAGTTCCTCCAGGCCGGGACCGCCTGTGGCAGGGGGCAGTTGCCTGGCGGCGGCGGCCTGGCCTAGGTCGCGTATGAGCTGCAGGAAGCTGTCGTTGTCGTGGACCAGCAGGATGCGGGCAGGCTGGTGGCCCACCACCCGGAAGGCGTGCGGTACCCCGCGCGGCAGGGACAACCAATCGCCGGCCCGGGCGAGCAGCATCAGGTCCCCGCATCGCACCACCATCTGCCCGTCCAGCAGGAACGAGCTGTCGTCCAGGTCGTTGTGCAGGTGCAGGGGCGGAGCCGCGCCGACGGGCAGCGTCATCTCCAGCACCACCGGCCCGGCGCCGGATGCCATCAGGTGTTCCACGACGAGGGTGTCCAGGAACCACCACGCTTGTCCCTCGCTGGCCTGCGGTGAATCGAGGACCGCTGCTGTCCTGCTCATGGAAACTCCTTCGGGATCTGAGGACTCGCGAACGCGGGAACGCCGCTGGCAGACATGTTCCGCTTTCCCCGGCGCCGCCGGATCGGGCAAACCACGTAGGTCTTGTCAGCGGGCGGGGTTACGTGTTCTTCCCGATGCAGCCGGGCGGGGCCGGCGTGGACGATGCCGGTACCACCACCAATCCGAGGAGGCGAACCCATGGGTTCAGCACAGGTGCAGGGCAAGTTGTGGGGTCCCGGGGCACGGGACTGGGCGGAGCTCAACGAGCCGTGCTGCACGCCGTTCTATGAGGCGGTTTTCGATGCGATCGCGGTCGGCCCTGGCATGGTGATGCTCGATGCCGGGTGCGGTGGCGGGTTCGCCCTGCAGCTCGCGGCTAAGCGGGGCGCGACCGTGACCGGTTTCGACGCGTGCGCTCCATTGCTCGACATCGCCCGCGAGCGGGTCCCTGCCGCCGGAATCCGCCAGGGCGATCTTGAGTCGCTGCCGTTCGCCGAGCACACCTTCGACGCCATCACCGCGTTCAACTCCGTCCAGTACGCGGCCGATCCAGCCGCCGCCCTGCGAGAGCTGAGCCGGGTCGCCAAGCCCGGGGCACTCGTTGGAATAGTCACCTGGGGCGCGCCCGAGCGCTGCCAGAGCCGCGTGATCCTCGCCGCGATCGGCGGGCTACTGCCACCGCCACCGCCAGATGCCGAAGGACCATTCGCGCTGAGCGTGCCCGGCAAGCTGGAAGAGCTGGCCGAGACGGCGGGGCTGATCCCGGAGCAGGCGGACGAGGTGCCAACCCCGTTCATCTATCCCGACCTGGACACCGCAGTGCGGACTCAGCTGTCCTCAGGGCCGGCCCGGCTGGCTATCGAGCACACCGGCGAGCCGTCCACCCGCGAGGCCCTGGCCGCGGCCTTCGCCGGCAGCCGCCAGCCCGGCGGCAGCTACCGCCAGGACAATTCCTTCCGGTACCTGATCGCCCGGGCGTGACCCATCGGCCACGACAGCCACGGGCCGGCTCCAAGGAGTCGCAACCACCGCAGCCAGGCATGCCAGAGGAGGACCATCGTGGACATCGCTGAACTGCACAGCCGGGCGCTTGATGCCACCAGAGAGGTCATTGCCAGAGTCCGGCAAGGCCAGTGGGCGGCACCAACGCCGTGCCCGGGGTGGGATGTCCGGACGCTGGTCAACCACGTGGTAGCCGGCAATCTGTGGGCCGGCGAGCTCGCCGCCGGCGCGACCATCAGCGAGGTCGGCGATCACCTCGACGGCGATGTGCTCGGCGCAGACCCGCTCGGCGCATACGACGCCTCGGCAAAGGCAGCGGCCGCCGTATTCGCCATACCGCGCGCGCTCAAGGCGCCGTGCGCAGTCTCCTACGGCCCGGTCCCGGGCGCGGTATACGCCGGTCACCGTTTCATCGACGTGCTCATCCACGGCTGGGACCTGACCGTCGCCACCAGGCAGGATACGAAGCTCCGCCCTGTCCTAGTGAATGCGTGCCTCGACATCGCCGCCCCTCAAGCGGAACTCCTGCGTGCCAGCGGCGTGTTCGGTGACAAAATCGAGCTGGCGGACGCCAGCGATGCGCAAAGCCGTCTGCTGGCCACGCTGGGGCGACGAGCGTGAAAATGACCGGCGCCATACACCGATCTGGGAAATGGCACCGCCTTCGCCCAGATCATCGAGTTTCGCACATCCACCTGAAGGCGGCTCAGGAGGCAGCTAACCGTTTGGGAAAACGCCACGGCAGGCAAGCGCACGCACCGCGACGTATCTTGTGCCGGGACCACAAAAGAGGCAACGGCTACTTCAATGTGTGGTGTTCTCCCGCTCCTACGAATCGGCCGTACAGAACTCCAGCCTCCCAAAGACCCAGCGCCTCTCCCAAGAAATGACGAGCTTCACCCACGGCACGCCCGCCTTCTATCACCTCGACATCATCGAGGACCGATCTCAGCCCGCCGGGGGCGGAACCAGCCGGTACCACGAGTGGCCGCCTGAAGCCTCGACACCGGCATCGCGTCCATGGTCGGCGCCAACCTGGCACACGGCGCCGGTTTCGGGCCGGTCGGAGCGCTGGTCAGCGCCTGGCCTGCGCTGGCACTGGTCGGCTCATTCGAGCTGTTGATGATGCTCATCCGACCTGGGCGTAACGTTCAGTCCGATCATGCCGGGCCCGAACTTCGGTACCAGGCTGCGCCACCGCTGGCACAGGATGCACCACTGGAACTGCCGGTTGCGCCAGCCCTGGAGCAGACCATCCGCGAGCGCCACCAAGCGGGCCACAGCCAACGTGCCATCGCCCGTGAACTCAACCTCGACCGCCGCAGAGTCAAGCGCATCCTCGACCAGGCAACTTAATTCAGTCACAAGCGTTTGAGGACTTTCAGACGTAACGTTCCCTGATGTAAGCCTGCAAGCCCTTGCGTAATCTGAGCTGATAGGCCAGCGGGCTGTGTTTCGCAAGCCGACGGTTTACAGCACGCTCCTCCTGCCCGAGTCACCCTCCGCTGACCTGTACTTATGTGTTTCGAGGCGTGATTGCGGGCTGCCGTCCGCTGTGCGTCCGTGGGCGCCGGGTTCCGGGGCCGTGCGGGCCACGGACGCGAAACTGGCCACGGACGTAAGCGGGGCGGGCCACGGACGAGGGCGAGACGGGCCACGGACGGGGTAGAAAAACCTACAGACGGGACCGGCGGGCGCGGTCATACCAGCCGCCACTCCCCGATTTTCGCCCTTGACCTGCCATTTCAGGAATCCTGTTCGGTGTCGTCGTCCTCGTTACCGGGGTCCGTGCCGGTGTCCTGGATACCGAGGGCTGCCCGGGCGGTGAGGACGATCCGCCCTCTTAGTCCGTCGCATGAGGATTCGGAGCGATGCCATTAAGAGCCCCAGCCGGAACTCGCGCAATCCGCTGTGCTTTGCGCCGGTAGCGTGTTCCCCGTGGCTGAGGATCCGGTGGCGGTTGAGGCTGAGCTGGCCCGGTTGCGGGCAGAGAACGCCCGGCTGCTCAAGCTGCTGAGGCTGTCCCCGCAGCAGGCCGCCCCACCGGTGCCGGGACAGGCCGCCTTCTTCGAGGCATCGCCGGGAGTCGTGCATCACCGTTCGCCGCAGGAGGCGAAGGTGGCGTTCTTCGGCGCGCTGTTCGCTGCGCGGACTGATGTGTACGCGATCCGGTATGACAACCAGCGGACCGGGAAATCGGGGTGGGTCCCGGCGGTGCGCGGCGGCTGGCAGAAAGGAGTCCGGCGCACACCTGAAGGGCGAGGTTCATATCGGGCTGTACCCGCTGCTTGACGGCGATAAATGCTGGTGGCTAGCGGCTGACTTCGATGGGCCGGAGGCGATGTTCGACGCCCTGATGTACGTCAAGGCCGGCCGTGCCCTGCAGGTCCCGGTGGCCCTAGAGGTCTCCCGGTCGGGAGTCGGTGCGCACGCCTGGGTGTTCTTCACTTCCCCGGTCCCGGCCGAGATGGCCCGCCGCCTGGGTACCGGGCTGCTCCGCGAGGCGATGGCGCTGCGCGGGCGGATGACCCTGGCCAGCTACGACCGGCTGTTCCCGTCCCAGGACCTGCTGCCAGCCGGCGGAGTGGGAAACCTGATCGCCGCACCGCTGTTCAAGCCCGCGCGAGACAACGGCGCCACGGTTTTCCTGGACCTGGAGACCCTGGAACGGCACGATGACCAATGGATCTATCTGTCCACACTGGGCCGGATGACCCCGCAGGAACTCAGGCGCGCCGCTGACCGCGCCGGGAAGGTCACGGTCGCCACCGAGGTCACCCGGCTCTCGGTTCCCTCATCGACCGCGACCAAGCCCCCTGCCCCGCCAGCTCTGCGCGTGCGGCTCGACGCCGGGATCCGGCTGGAGCAAGCTGAGCTGACGCCGGGGCTGGGGGCGACGCTGCGGCACGCGGCGTCGATGCATAACCCGGAGTTCTACGAGCGGCAGCGGATGCGCGCCTCCATCTACAACATCCCGCGGTTCCTGCACTGCTACCGGGAGACCATCGACGGCGGCCTTATCCTGCCGCGCGGCATGCTCGAGGTGGTCACCTCCCTGGCCACGCAGGCCGGAAGCCGCCTGGACATCACCGACCGCCGCTCTTCCGGCACCGCCCAGGACATCACATGCACGGCTGTCTTGACGCCTGCCCAGCGGGACGCGGTCACGGAACTCGCCCGGCACGACCTCGGGGTGCTGGCTGCGCCGCCCGGAGCCGGGAAGACCGTGATGGCCTGCGCGGTCATTGCCGCTCACCAGGTCTCCACGCTTGTCCTGGTCGACCGCAAGGCCCTGGCCGACCAGTGGCGGACCCGGATCGCTGAGTTCCTCGGCATCAAGGCCGGCCAGCTCGGCGGCGGCCGCGCCAAGCTGCGCGGCACCATCGACGTCATCACCTTGCAGACCCTGGCCCGCCGCGGCGACATCCCGGAACTGACGGCCGGGTACGGGCTGATCGTCGCTGATGAGTGCCACCACATCCCGGCCGCCGCGTTCGAGGACGCGGCCCGCCAGATCACTGCCCGGCGATGGCTCGGGCTGACCGCCACCCCCTACCGCTGAGGTGCCCCGAGCCTTCCGGACAGTCCATCTATTAGGATGGGCGTCTGGAAAGGTGAAGTAATTGCCCCGACCGAAGAAGAGCTTCTCGCCGGAATTCAAGGATGAAGCCGTGAAGATGGTGATCGAGACGTCGCGCCCGATTGCCAAAGTGGCCAAGGAGCTCGGAATCAACGAAGGCACCCTGGGTAACTGGGTGGGCATTTACCGCCGTGAGCATGCCGGCGAAGAGCCGCCGCTAACCGTAAGCGAGCGCGCGCGGCTGCGTGAGCTTGAGCGGGAGACCCGGGAACTGAAGATGGAAAACGAGTTCCTGAAAAAAGCCGCGGCATACTTCGCCCGCGACCATCGGTGACCGAAAAATTCGAGTTCATCGACGCGGAGTATGCGGCTTACCAGGAATCTGACGATGTGTTCGTGCCGTCCATCGTGAAAATGTGCTTGTGGATGGCGGTATCCCGGTCCGGATTCTACGACTGGCGGAACTCGCCGGAATCGGCGACGGCGAAAAGACGCGGGATGCTCGCTTTGATTGTGCAGAAGTCATTCGAGGATTCGGATGGGACGTATGGCTACCGGCGGGTCCACGCGGACCTGGCGGCCTGGGGCGTGCCCGCCGGGCCGGAGCTGGTGCGGTCGGTGATGCGTGAGCTGGGCCTGGAGCCCTGCCAGCCCCGGCCGTGGCGGTTCAGCCTCACTGAGGGCGACGGGCAGGAGCACGGCATCCCCGATCTGGTGAAGCGGGATTTCACCGCCGCGGCGCCGGGTGAGAAAATGGTCGGCGATATCACGTATATTCCGACGTGGCAGGGCTGGCTTTACCTGGCGACGGTCATCGACTGCCATAACAAGGAAGTGATCGGCTGGGCGACGGGTGATAACTACAAGACCCCGCTTATCGAGCAGGCCATCGAGATGGCCGCCCGTAATCACTCTCTCGCCGGGAATGCGGTTTTTCATTCCGACCGCGGCAGCAACTACACATCTCAGCGGTTTGCCGGGACGCTTAAAAAGTATAACCTGCGGCAGTCCGCTGGCCGTACTGGGATCTGCTACGACAATGCGATGGCTGAATCGTTCTTCGCCGCGCTGAAGAATGAACGTGTCCACCGGACCCAGTATCCGACCCGGGAGCACGCGCGCCGGGACGTGGTGAGGTACATCGAATTCTGGTACAATTCGAAACGCCGGCACTCCGGGCTTCAGTATCGGACCCCGCAGCAGGTCCGCTATGAATACCTGGAACGGCAGTCCGCAGCGTGAATTAACCACAAATACGCTGTCCGGAACGCTCGGGGCAGATCAGATCACTGCCCGGCGATGGCTCGGGCTGACCGCCACCCCCTACCGCCGCGACAAGCTCGATGACCTGATCGGCATGCAAGTCGGCCCGGTCCGCCATACCATCACCCTCCCCCGGCAGGGCACCGGCCCTACGGACATGCTGCCCGGCAGCACACCAGGCGGACGCCCCACGCCGGTGCTGCACGTCCATCCGACCGCCTACCGCTACACCGGAGACGCCAGCCCGTCCGTACCCGGCGGGATGGCCGTCATTTACAAGGACCTCATCACCAGCGACGAACGCAACCAGCAGGTAATCGCCGACGTCCTGACAGCCATCCACCAGAACCGGAACTGCCTCATCCTCACCAGCTGGACCGGCCATCTGGAGACGATCGCAGACGCGCTGCGTGCGCTGGACCACGACCCGGTCATCCTCAAGGGCGGCATGGGCGCCAAAGACCGTGCTGCCGCGCTCGCCCGGCTCGTCCCTCAGCCGGGCGGGCCGCCGTTGCTCGCCGTGGCTACCGGGCCCTACGCGGGAGAAGGGTTTGACTGCCCGCCGCTGGACACCCTGTTCCTCGCCGCGCCCGTCGCCAGCAAGGGACGCATCCTGCAGTACGCCGGGCGGATCCTGCGCCCCTACGAAGGCAAGGCCACGGCCGAGGTCCACGACTACCACGACGAGCAGGTCGGCGTGCTCGCCTCATCGCTGGCTAAGCGCGCACCCGGGTACACCAGCCTCGGCTTCCCCGACCCGCGCAAGCTCCCCTACTCCCCCAGCGCCGCCGCGCCGCCCCCGGTTGTGCTGGCATCACCCGTTTAGCCGGTTACCTAGTCGATATTAACTTGACGTTGTATTAACTAGAGCTCATATTGGGAGCGTCATCGTTGACTGGACAGACGAGTTCGACCGCTGGCTCACCAACGCCGAAGAGCAGGGCGGCAAACTCCTGGAAGTCGCGGTCGCGCTCCTGCTATCGCTCAACGACCTCCCGGCCAAGCCGGATGAAGAATCCCCCACCTTCAAGCGAGTCAGGCAGGCCCGCCGCCATGAGCTGTGGCGGGTCGCCCACCCCTACGGCCCCGACGTCGCCGTCTGGATCATCTGCTGGTTCCCCGCCAACGACCAGATAGTGCTCGCACTGGTCGGGTTCGACAAGAAGTCCATCGGGGACGTGTTCTACGCCAGCGCGGCAGCACGCGGAGAGGCCATCGTCGATGCCTGGCTGCGCCAGAAGGGAAGTTCTCATGACTGAGGAAGTCAAGTTCATCCGCGGCAACGACCGCATCAGCCAGCTCGCCCAGCGGCCCGACATCGCCGACGGCGTCACCCGGGTCCGCGCCGAGATGGCCGAAGCCGACCGCACTTACGCCATGGGACTAGCCGCCCTCCGGCAAGCCGCCGAGCTCACCCAGGTCGAGCTCGCCCGCCGGCTCGGAGTCACCCAGGCCGCCATCAGCCGCATCGAACAGCCCCACGACCTGCTCCTGTCCACCCTCAACTCCTACCTCGGAGCCATCGGCGGCCGCGCCAGCGTCATCGTCACCTTCGCCGACGGCCACGAGACAACCCTCGACCTCTCACAACTCAGATAATGCCCCCGTCACCGGTCCCGGTGAACGTTTGCGGTCAGCGCACCAGGCTTAATTGAACGCCGAGCGCGGCCTTGGCCACGGCGGCCATGTCCTCGTCGGGGAGATGGTCCATCGCGTGGGCACTGAACGAAATCAGGTACTGCGTCACCCCATGACCTTCTTGTCCCGGCGGCCTCCTCCGGCCGCAGGTTAACTCCTATAGCAGGTAGACGATGGGAGCTGCGGTTCCTCATCGCCCTAGCCGTGCAGAAAGCTGATCAGACCTCCCGGCCAGCCGAGGGCGTCATGTGGCCTCGTGTCCGCGGAGATGATCGGCGCTGCCACGGGCTACGAATAGTCGAACGCACCCATCTGCCGCCGACCGGCGTGGAGAGGATTTCAGTACAGCTTGTTCAGCTTGGCCGAGTACGGGGGATCAGGCCTCAAGGTCGCCACCCACCCTCGGCATCAACAAGCCGCCTGAACTGGGTACACACTCGCTGGGTGGTTCGTTATTCACGCCCCGTGGTACAATCTGAGTGCAACGGAACGGGCCGAACGGCCAGCGCGGCCAGCAGCCCGGCAGTCCATGTGGCGTAAGTCCCAAATTGCGACGAATGCGCGCCCGCCCGCTCCGTTGGCCTACACCTCGCCCCCGGGTTTCGGGGGCTTTTGCGTGTCGGTCCTCATTCGGCCCCGGAACATGCGTGATCACCGCTGGATGCGGCCTGCTGATGGGCTCATTCATCCATCAGCCCACTGTCCCGCTGGCACAGCCCCGACATCGACCTCTCATGCCGCCGCCAGGGCCTCATCGTGACAGTGGCCGGTGATTCGCGGTAGTTAGTTAGCGGCGGGGTTGATGACCCAGTGATTGGTACGGAACGTGCGTCCGGCGAAGGCCGTCTCCTGTTCTCCGGCGAATGTGAATCCAGCCGACCGGCAGACGGCGTTGGAGGGGACGTTCGTGACCGCCGGGAACGCGTGCACCAGCCCCCACCGATCCTGCTCACGCGCGAGCGCCAGCATGATGCGCACCGCCGTCGAGGCGAACCCGCGTCCCTGGAATTCCGGCAGGACCATCCAGCCGATCTCCGACATCGCAGTCCCGCTGTCCTCATGCGACCACAGCGCCACGGTGCCTGCGACAACCCCGGGCGCGCTCCCGTCAGGAATGATCATCTTGGTCCACGCAGTGTCCGCGGCCGCCTGCTGAACATCGCGGGCGACTTTCGCCGCCATGCCCTCGCGGGGCAACGGGCCGCCCAGCTCAGCCATCATGACCGGATCGCAGCGCATCCGAACGTAGGCACCGACATCGCCCGGTTCAACATCACGCAACCGCACCCTGCACCTCCCTGGCGTGGCGTTCCAGCGTCCCGGCCAGCATGCCGCGTGCCCGGGCCCAGCCCCTAGCCAGAACATCGAGCCTTTGCCGCGGCAGCCGATCACGAGATCCCAGCAACCATGCCACTCCACGACGTCGCAACAGGCATCCTGTGTCTCGCCGCGAGTGAGCCCATCGGTCTAGGAATACCTCTGCAAACATCCTCACATGACCCTATAAGGGCCGGGCCCCTTCCCAGCTCAGCCCGGTAGCAGGACGCTCCGGGTGAGAAGTTCCGAGCTCGGGAGAGGAGACCCGGCAATGTCTGTTTACGTCGGTATCGACGTGCACCGCAAGCGCTCCCAGGTGGCGGTGGTTACCGGGGACGGCGCGGTGCAGGTGAACAAGAACGCGGTGAACGGCTCGGAGCCGTTTCTGCGGCTGATCGGCGATCTGCCCGCGGGGACGCCGGTGGCGTTCGAGGCGGCGTTCGGCTGGAGCTGGCTGGCCGATCTGCTGGAGGATTACGGTTTCCAGACGCACCTGGTGCACCCGCTGCGGTGCAAGGCGATCGCCTCAGCAAGGCTGAAGAACGACAAGGTGGACGCCGCTATCTTGGCGCAGCTGCTGCGTGCGGACCTGCTGCCCGAGGCGTGGATCGCCCCGGTGAAGGTCCGCCAGCTCCGCGCGCGCTGCGGCACCGGATCAGCCTGGTCCGGCTCGGCACCCAGCTGCGCAACCGGATCCACGCGGTGGCCGCCGACCACGGCTATGACCGGCCGGCCAGCTACTGGACCGGGCCGGGCCGCGGCTGGCTGGCCGAGCTGGACCTGCCTCCGGCATCGCGGGAGATCATCACCGACTGCCTGGCGGTCATCGACGGCCTGGCGCCGCTGACCGGCCGGATCGACGGGGAACTGCATCAGCACGCCAAGGCCGACCCGCGGGTCACGGTGCTGACCACGCTGCCCGGCGCCGGGGAGTTCACCGCGCTGGTCATGGTGGCCGAGATCGGCGACATCACCCGGTTTCCCAGCGCCCGCAAGCTGGCCTCCTGGGCCGGGCTGACCCCGACCGTGCGCGGTTCGGATCTGAAGGTCCGGCACGGGAACATCTCCAAGCAGGGCTCGGCGTGGCTGCGGTGGGTCATGAACCAGGCCGCGCAGACCGCCAAGCGGTCCCCGGACTTCGCCGCCAGCTATGCGGCCATCACCAAACGGCGCGGGAAGAAGATCGCCACCATCGCGATCGCCCGCAAGCTGGTGACCCGCGCCTGGCACCTGCTGGCCGAAATGGAACCCGGCGAAGCCAGCACGCCGCCGCTGCGGCGGCCATGAGAACGGGAGGGTCGCCAAGCCCCGGGTGAGCTCGCTCCTGCGGCATGAGCCGGCGCCCCGCGCCGCGCTCGATCACATGACTGAGCAGCCCGGTCCCGGACACACGGTCATGGCAGCCACCCCCGCACACGGGGCGGCGCCGGATGGGTGCTTGTGAGACCACTCCGCACACCAGCGCCGGGAACCAGCACACGACCCCCTGACAACCCGATACCGTGACCGGCTCCTTCCTCGCCCTCGATGATCTCCCGCCGCTAGCCGGCCTCAAGCTCGTTCGTCCTCGCCGCTGCGCGGCTGCGGGCGCTCCAGCTTGACCCCCCGGCCGCGCAGCGGGAAGGGACCGGGCAGCTGCGAGGAAGCAGCCGCAAGAACAGTCAGCCCAGCCCGGAAACGCACGTAGTCACCGGGCCAGATCCGTACGCCCTCTTGACAGTGATGGCCCTTATGGGTGCCGCGCCGGGGGCTGCGGGCTTCGCGGCGGAGCAAAGCAGGCGCAGTGTCTGGCCATGAAGAGATTCCTCGACCTGTCCTCTGCCCCGTCCGATCACCTGGTGCCGTTCACTGATCAGCTGCGGCTGGCGGTGGCTGCCTACCTCGCCCGGTTCAAAGGCGCCTCCCGTTCCCACACCGAATCGGACCTGCGCTGCTACCTGGCCTGGTGCACCGAACACGGCCTGGACCCGCTGGCCGCCCGGCGCCCGCACCTGGAGCTGTACATCCGGTGGATGCAAGAGATCCGCCGGTTCAAGCCCTCCACCGTCTCCCGGCGGTTCTCGGTGCGGCCGGGTTCTACCGCACCTGCGTGATCGACGGCCTGCTAGAGCACTCACCTGCCGAGCATGTCCGCCGGCCCTCCGTCCCGCCGGAATCGCCGACGCTGGGGTTCACCCACCTGCAGTTCGAGGCCCTGCTCACCGCGGCCCGGGAATCACCCCGCCCGTGCGACTTCGCGCTGATCACCATGCTCGGGCTCCTCGGCCTGCGGATCTTCGAAGCGACCGGGGCGGACATCGCCGATCTCCGACCAGGCCACCGGCGGCCGTACCGGGGGCCCGATCCTGCTCAACAGCCGCGGTGCCCGGATGGACCGCCACGCCGCCACCCGCCGGCTCCGTCACCTGGCCGACGCCGCTGGCGTACCGATCACCAGGCCGCACCCTCACATACTCCGCCACACCTACGTCACCACCATGCTCGACGCCGGCGTGGACCTGCGCGATGTCCAGATCGCCGCCCGGCACGCCGACCCGCGCACCACCATGCGCTACGACCGGGCCCGCAAGAACCTCGACCGCCACCCGAACTACATCCTCGCCGCCTACATGGCCTCCGGCACCTGACCGTGATCGTCTCCCCCGGACCCGAGTCCAGGGAGACGCCCGGCACTGCCGAAATGAGGGCGTTGCGCTGTGCTGCCTGGGCTAATCCCCGAATGGGACATCCGACTCTGCGTGGCGCCTTTGTGGGCAATAATCCTGTTCAGGGGCATTGTGCGATGACATGAGGCATTGCCGTCGGGCTGGCTGGCGTGGTAATTAGCCGTGCAGCGAAAAAGAACAGGCGGCGTCGAAAGCCGGATTGCTCTTTTGCGACTCGTCTTGACGGTAGCGGCAGCAGGAGTCGGTTAGGTGACGGCTTTAATCGATCTTGGTGCTCAGGTCAGGGCAATCCCGCACGGGGTGTGTCGACGCGGGCGGTCACCAGGCTTGCCTCGCGAGCGTTTTTGCGGGCTTCCTCCTGGAAGTCGGGTGCGGTGCAGATGAACAAGGTGCGGCCGTCGGCCCCGCCGAGCGTGCAGGCGAATACGCCGGTGCTGGTCTGGATTTCCTCGGTGATCTCGCCGCCGCGGCGCACCCGGATGACCCGGCCGCCAAGGCCGTCGGCTATCCACAACGCCCCATCCGCGTCCAGGCAGCAGCCGTCGGGGGCGACGACGACCTGGGCGAGCATTTTCCCGAGTTCGCTGTCGCTAGGCGGTTCCCCGAACTTCGCCCAGGTGCGGCGGTTAGCCAGGGTGCCGTCTTCGGTGATGTCGAATGCGCTGACGCGGTTACCAAAGGTCTCGTCCACCAGCAGCGTGCCGTCCTCGGTTATCACACTGCCGTTGGGGAACCACATGTCCTCGGCGGCCTTGGTGATTGTCCCGTCGGGATCGACGCGCAGCAGGCCGGCTTGAAGTCGGCGCCGCCCATGAGGTCGAAACCGAACTCGCCGATGAAGACCCGGCCGTGGGAGTCGACCACCATGTCGTTGAGATGCCCGTTGATGTAGCCCGACAGGTCCGCGTGACATGTGAGGGTGCCGTCAGTCTCGCGGAGCAGTAGGCGGCCGTCACGCATGGAGATAATCAGCAGGCGGCCGTCCGGGAGCCAGCCAAGCCCCGAGGGCTGCTGGGCGACCTCGGCCTCGGTCCGGATATTGCTGCCGTCCTCTGCCGCCGAGTACACGCGGCAGGTATAGAAATCGGAGAACCAAATCCGCTGGTCATGCCAGCGAGGCCCCTCCAGATAGGACATGCCCGTGACGATGGTGCTGATCTCGCGGCTCATGCATCCTCCTCGGGACGATGTACGGACGCGTCAACAGGACGCGGGTTTCGGGCGCAGCGGCCGTCGGCACGGGGTCCACGGGGTCACGCCGTGGTGGCCTCATCCCCTGCCGGGCCTGCGCAGATGCGGCGATGAAGGCCACTCACCCACGAGCCGCATGGAGGAAGCGCTCTAGCTCAGCCCGGATATCGGGTCCGCACGGCTGGAAAACGACTTCGGTGACACCACGGGCGCTGTAGTCCTCAAGGGTCCGCCGGATCTGGTCACGGGTCCCGCTCAGCGTGACGTCCCGGAGCGTGCTGCTGCCGCCGGCGCGCCAGCAGGCCTCGTCGGCGGCATTGAGCTCAACGCAGTGACCGGTGTGCACGGCGAGGTGGCGCTGGTGATCGGGCGCCTGCTCGATAACCCTGAGCCACTCGTCCCCGCGGGGAAGGGTGCGCACGGCGTCGGGCCCGCCGAACTCGTAGGCGCCATGCAGCGACAGCGCCCAGCCGGGACCACCGGCCACACGGGCGTGCTCGGAGTCGTCCGGCTCTCCCTCGTCGAGCACCGTGCCCCAGGCGAGATAGGCGGTCCACGAGTAGTCGGTCATGAACTCCGGCATCTGCAAGGTAGCGAAGAGGCCGTCACCAAGTTCATGAGCGACCTTGTTGCCTTTGGGGCCGAGGGCGGCGATCAGGACCGGCACCTCGACAGGGCGGGCGGGCGCATGTCCGTCCGGATGCAGCATCTGCATGCGGGCGCCCTCCCATTCCACCACTTCACCGCGGAGCAGAGCCCGGTACGCGCGGATATAGGAATCCATGAACGCCCAGGAGATGGCTGGGTAGCCCATAGCCCGGCGTCCTGTAAAACCCGTCCCGAAGGAGACCGCGACGCGGCCCGGCGCGAGCGCGCACAGCGTGGCGGTGGCGGCGGCGTTGACCATCGGATGACGCAGGCTCGGCACGAGCACCCCGGGGCCCAGGCCGATGCGCTCGGTGCGTTCCGCGGCGAGCGCCAGCGTCATCCATACGTCCGGGCTCTGCTGGGGGGTGTCGTAGATCCAGGCCCGGTGATAGCCGAGCTGCTCGGCCAGCGCGACGCTGTCAGGAGAGTCCAGGGCGGTCGGGAACGCACATGACACCTCCATAGGTGCCCTCCTTTCGACGGTGATGCCTGATCATTCGGAAGACGGCATCCTGCCGCGCGAGCTAACTAAGCGCATAGTTAGTTCCCTAAGAAACGTACGCTTGGCTACACGGCGACGGCAAGACGGCTCACATTCGCCGGGGTCCCCCCCGCGTGGGACAACGAAAGGCAGGACAGCGATGGGCAGCAGGTGTTCCGGTGCCCCGATCCGGTAACGAGCGCGCGTTCCCGCCCAGCCTGCCGGACAGGTCAGCACAGCTCTGGGATAGCCAGCGGGGAGAAGTCGCCCGGAGCCTGCTGACATCAGGGGTGCGGTGTTTCGCGTCAAACGGCTTCCACGCGACCACGACCAGGGATATCACCGCTGCCGTGGGCTTGTCGCCCGGTGCGCTTTACGTGCACTTCCCGTCGAAGGAACACCTGCTGTTCGAAATCACCCGGGCCGGGCACGTGAGGTCGCTTGAAACCTTGAAGGAAGCGGAAGCCAGCGGAAATGCGGTCTCCTGCCTGAGATCGCTTGTCGCCCGGTTTGTCGCCTGGCACGCGCACCATCACGTCGCGGGCCGGGTCAGCCAGTACGAACTTGCGGCGCTAACGCCCGAACATTATGAGGAAATACTACAGCTGCGCAGGCAATCCACAGATATTTTCCGCCAGGCAGTAATCCGCGGAATCGACGAGGGAACATTCGCTGCCGTCGACGTGCACCGCGTCGTCCGCGCCATTCTCTCGCTGGGCGTCGACCTGGTCCGGTGGTACCGGACCGACGGACCCGACTCACCCGAGCAGCTCGGCGAATTCTACGCCGACCTGGCACTCGGCATGGTCACCAGTGCGGAGAACAACGCTGCGAGCCGAGCAGAGCAGACCGTTCCGCCATCAACAGCTTCCCGTCGGGGTCTTGGGCCCGTGTACATAGTGCGGACTCATCCCACTGAATAGCTGGGTCATCGAGTCACAGAAAGTGCTCTCCGGGTCGGCCGACCCGCGCAGCGGACTCAGCCACCTGTGCGCGCTAACGCCCCAAGCGCGGCACGCAATCTGGCACCAGCGGACCATCTTGGCGCTGCTCGCCTGCGCCTCGTTGTCCGTCTTGGCCATGGCCGAGCCCAGGGACGTCAGCACGACCTCGTTCGATCACTGGGCGGACCAGCAGGCAGGGGCCGGCTCAGTGCGCCCGGGTGCTGGCGCCCGGTAAGACGCGCGTGAAACGGCGGACAACCCAGCTGGTGACGGTGGCGAGATTGCACTCGCCGCCGTGGCACCGCCTCTACGTCGTCATTATCCAGGCAGTGACGATTATCAAATACCAGCCGCGCATCCACCGGTGCGGCATCTTCCCGGCTGCTCCTGCCTACACGGTCACCTCGGATCGGCGAACTACGCACCTCCTTATCTCGGAAATTTCGGCGCGTTGGTGGCGACCGGCCTACCGATAACGGACCCGCAGTAAATGCTCTTGTGCACCAACCGAACGACACTTAAATTAAATGGTTGCTGACCACGCACTCTCGTAGCCGCGATGTGGGGGGAAGTCGCGTTGCTGTGTGTGGGCTATCACCGGTGTGTCCGCTTGGTTGATGGTTTTTATGGCAGGCCGCCAATCTTGATTTTCACTGTCCATATTCCGGTGTTGCCGGAGAAGGAGTCGTCGTTCACGCCGAGATACAGGCGTCCGGTGGCCGCGGTGGCCAGGATGGAGGTCCCCACCTCGAAGGGCTGGCCGTTGCCGATTCTGGCGATCAGTGACCAGCAGGGCAATTGCGGAGCGGGAAATTGGGGGCTGTCGGCGGGGTAGCTGGCCGCCGGCTTACACGACGGGTCACCGTTTGGAGCCTGCGACGAGCCGGCTGTGGCCAGGTAGACGTCACCGGCCGCGCTGATGCCAATGGCGGCCCCGGAACGCGCGGTAACGCCGGTGTCCGTCCATTCCTGATTGCTGGATATGCTGATCCCCGGTGTGGATGTACAGGCGGGAGCCGCTGGCGTCGAAGTCCCTGAGCTGTTAAAGGCCTGCACGTAGAAGCACTGGTAGGCGCCCGGCGACGTGGTGACCTCGGCCGCGCTGACCCTGCCGGTTCGCACATTGATGGCACCGCCGCTGCATCCGTCGGTCCCGCAGCCGTTGCTGATGTTGAAACCAGTGATATCAGTCCCGCCGCCGGCCCAGGTTAGCCTGATCGTGTGCTGATTCAGTGCGGTGGCTGCCACGTCGGTGGGGGCGGCAGGCGGCCGGCCGCCGGGGCGGGAGCTGCCCGGCCCGGCGGCGGCCAAAGACCGCGATGTTCGGACGGCCGAGGGCGCAGGCGGGGTGCCGGACCCGTGGCTGCCTGCCGGGTTGCGGCCGGCCAGATTGATGCCCACCGCCGTTCCTGCTGCCACGGCCAGGAGACCGGCCAGCACCAGGGCTACCACCGCCGGTCTTCGCCGGCGGTGCGGGGCATCGCCGGTCGGACCGTGCGGTAGAGGCTGATTGGAAAGTGGGCTGGCTGCCTTTCCTAGCCGCGGCGCGGTTACGGTCGGCTGGCCCGCTTCGGGCGCTTTGGGCGGCCAGGCAGGCTCGGTAGGCGGCCAGCCGGGCTCGGCCGACGGACCGTCATCCAGGCTTGCCGGATCAGGTACATCCGTACGCTCGGACAGCGCTGTGACAATCGGCAAGGGCAGCCATCCAACGGCAAGGTCGGCGCCGTCCAGTTCGGCCAGGAGCTCTGCGGTAGTTGGTCGCTGACCGGCATCCTTGGCTAGGCATCGCTCAACCAGCGGCCGCACCTCCGCTGGGACTTCGGCAAGGTCGGGTGGACCGTGAACCACCCGGTAGACCCGGGCAGCGGTAGACCCGGCGCCGAATGGCCCGTTGCCGGTAGCGGCGAACGTGAGCACCGCACCGAGACTGAACACATCGCTGGGCGGCCCGGTCTCGCGGCCCTCCGCCTGCTCGGGGACATGAACCCGGGAGAGCCGATGACCAGGTCCGCATGGGTGAGCGCGGTAGCCTCGGCAGCCCGGGAAATCCCGAAGTCGATTACCCGCGGCCCGTCATCGGCCAGCAGCACATTGGTCGGTTTAAGGTCGCGATGGATCAGGCCCGCCGCGTGGATCGCGTTCAGTCCCTCCGCGAGCCCCGCCGCCAGCGCGAGTACCGACGCCGACGGCAACGGCCCCTGCTCCCGCACAGCATCGGACAATGACGGTCCCGGCACGTACGCCGTCGCCAGCCAGGGCACCAGCCCGTCAACATCAGCGTCCACCACCGGCGCGGTGAACAAGCCGCTGACACTCCTGGCAGCAGCCACTTCCCGGCTGAACCGCACCCGGAACTCAGGGTCTCCGGCCAGCTCAGCGCGGATGACCTTCACCGCGACCCACCGGCCGCCCGCCGACCGCCCGGCGAACACCACACCCATCCCGCCGGCGCCCAGCCGCCCGGCCAGGCGGTACGGCCCAATCCGCCGCGGGTCCCCACCCTGCAATTCCTGCACCTGCCGCCTCCAGCAGGACAACAGCGACTTTTAAGACAATAACCGTACAGCGGGCGGCAGGCGGCAACCAGCCATGGCAGCAGGATCTAGGCGCATTTTCGCAGGTGCAGCCAAAAGGCTTTCCCACGTCTGCTCAGAAGCGGAATTCGTATACCAGGTGAAAAGCCGCAAAACTTCATATCTTCATCTAATTCGGGCGGTCAGCAGGCCACTAGCCTTGTTTGCCCCGCACCCGGAGAACTTGTGACAAGGGTCGTGTCGCACGCACTATTCTGCCGCTGTGGGCGCGGGGAATGGCACACTGATTTCGTCGGCGTTCAGCCAGGTCGCCGGACAGGCGTGCGGTTTCGCCCGCTATTCCTCGGCGAACTCCATCCCCCAGCTGATCACTTCGGTGGGGTGCAGCCGGATGATGGGCCCGGCCGGCTCGCCGTCCGGGCCGGCCGCATCCGCGAGAGCCTCGGCCATGCCGCGGATCAGCACGCATCGAGGTCGCCACGGTGGCAGCACGTCATCGACCACGAGAGCGATGTTCGGGTTGCGCTGCGCGTTGTGAAATTTCCGGGTCCGGGCGAAGTCCCGGCCGCCAATGTCGATTGCGTCCAGCGCAGGGTTGTACCGCCAGCCGAGGGGAACGGCGTGTGGCATCCCGGCCGCGTCGATGGTCGCGAGCCGGCCGAGCTTGCCTTTGGCCAGGTAGGTCAGTTCAGCGTCGGAGAACATGCTCATTTCGCGCTCACCCGCCTGCAGGGATTGTGAAAGGCCTACGGTCCAGACGCTATACGCGCCGACCTCCGACCTCCGACCTCCGACCATCGAGTCCGCAACTTGCGAAGGGTACCCGGTTCTGCCGCTTATCGGGTGTGATGTTAGGTCTGGTTCAGTCTGCTTTTCGTGTCAGGTGGCGTGTTCAGGTGCTGGCGCGGCAATGGCCGGGTCGGGGGTTAGCTTCAGCACCGCTTGGTGGCCAGTGCGCTGGCGGGCCGCTGGCGCTGCACTTGGCCGATGCCGAACACCAGTGAACCCGGAAACCCACCTGACCGCAGGCGAACCCGACCTGCTCACTCGGACGCGGGAACCGCCGCTATGCGCGCCTAGTAGCGCGCCCATATGGCCGTGCGGGGGCGCGCCCAGCGAACATTCTGACGCGTCAGTGTGCCTGTACGCATGCTCAAGATCACCGGCTGGTTCGTTCTTAACTGCTCGCTGCCTTGGGTGCGCCGTTTAGTCGCCGATGAACTCCTCTGCGGCGGCGTGGAAGGCCTCGAGTGCCTCGCCGGGGGTGTCGTAGTAAGCGCCGGGGCCAAGGGCGGCGCTGATGCCGTAGCGGTCGAGTTGCTCGCGCACCGGGCCGAGGACACTGCTGACCGCGAAGCGGATGTGTCGTTTGCGGAGGTGTTCGATGACGCGGGTAAGGACCCCCGCCGCGGTGTAGTCGACGTCGCCGATGGCCGCGGCGTCGAGAACCATCCACCGCAGCGGGCTTCCCTGCGCAGCAAGGGCGGTGACGTCGTCGATGAGGCGGGAGGCGTTGGCGTAGTAAAGGCTGGTGCCGAACCGGTAGACCGCCAGTCCTTCCTCGGTCCGCGCGCCAGGCCGGACTGGGGTCGGCTGCCAATGCCCGGCCGGTGACTTCACCAGCACGCTGTCGAGCGGGCGGGAGGTGTGGCGGAGGTGGTCGATGATCGAGACAGCGACGGCGAGCGCGATGCCTTCCTCGACCCCGAGGACCACGACCGCGGCGGTCGTGAGCAGGGAAATAGCGAACTCGTGGCGGCGACAGGCCAGAATGCGCCGCATCCCGCCAACGTCGATGAGCCCGGCGGCGATGAGGAAGACGATCGCCGCCAGGGCGGCGATCGGCAGGCTGGCCAGCGGCCCGGTCAGCAGGAGCAGGACGATGAGCACCACCGCGCTGGTCGTGAGCTGGGCCAGCTGGCTGCGCCCGCCCGCGCTGTCGGCCACCTGCGTCTGGGTCGGGCTGCCGTTGACGACGAAGGTGCCAGACAACGCGGCGGCCACGTTGGCGGCACCCAGGCCGACTAGGTCGGTGTCCTGGCTGAATGTCTCCTCGTACTTCCCGGCGTAGGCGCGTGAGGTCGCCGCGCTCTGGGCAAGGATGACGACGAACATCGACACTGCGGTACCGAACAGCACGGCCGCGTCATGCCAGCTGAGGGCGGGCAACCCCAGGTGAGGCAGCCCCCGTGGGATGGGGCCGAGCACGGCCACGCCGCGCCCCGCCAGGTCCGCCGCCCGGCTCACGATGATCACGGCGATCACCGCGATCAGCAGGCCCGGGATCTTGCGGCTGATCGCCCGGGAAGCCAGCACGATCACGATGACCCCGGCCGATACCGCCAGATCTGCCGCGTGTGCCTGTGGGAGCGCGCGGGCAACGTCGAGGAGCCGGGCCGGGGTGGTCTTGTCCGCCACGGTCACCCCCAGCATGTCGGGAAGTTGCCTGGCAGCGACCTGGATGCCGACGCCGGCGAGGAAGCCGATCAGGACGGTACGGGACAGGAAGTTCGCCAAAAACCCCAGCTGGGCCAGCCGGGCCAGCAGCAGCAGCCCGCCAGCGAGCAGGGCCGCGAGACCGGCCAGCCGGACGTATTGCGGCGAGCCAGCGACCGCGAGACCGGCGAGGGTCGCGCCGAGTATGGCTGCCGTGGCGGAGTCCGCGCCGACGACAAGGTGGCGCGAGGAACCGAAGATGGCGAAAACGGCCATCGGGAACAACAGTGTGTACAGGCCGGTCACCACCGGCATCCCAGCGATCTTCGCGTACCCCAGAGCCACCGGGATGCTCACGGCGGCCAGGGTAATACCGGCAACCACGTCCGCCGTGACGTCAGACCGGCGCACAGGCAGCAGCCCGCCCATCAACGGCGGCAATCGCAGCCGTGCCCGCAGGAAGCGCCCCCCTGAATCTGGCACCGTCACCTCCTCGCCGTGGCCATGCCGGGTCGGCTGCGTGCCTTACCAGGTAACTGGTGGGCAGCCAGCGAAGTAGTTCGCTTGCCAGCAATCATGCGTTTCCCTGGCGTTCATTTCTAGGTCGGCGGAAGGTTGCTTGAGCCGGATAGTTTCGTGGCGGCATAGAAGGAATGCGGTCGGCCGCGAGGCAGGCGGCAGGCGGCGGGGGGATGCCGTGACCGAGATCCGGTCCAGGGACTTGATCACCGCGCTGGATGAGGCCTCGCTGAGCAGGTTCCATCTGCGCGCGGTGCTGGCCTCGGGGATGGGGTTCTTTACCGACGCTTACGACCTGTTCGTGATCGGGATCGCCTCCGCGCTGATCGCCAAGGAGTGGCACCTGAGCTCGGGCAGGCTCGCGCTGCTCAACTCCACGATGCTGTTCGCCGCCTTCCTCGGCGCGTTCGTGTTCGGGCGCTTTGCCGATGTCATCGGCCGCAAGCGCGTGTACTGGATCGTCGCCGCGATCATGATCGCTGGGGCGCTGGGGTCGGCGCTGTCGCAATCGTTCTGGGTGCTGATCGCGTTCCGGTTCGTGCTCGGCTTCGGCGTCGGCGGCGACTACCCGGTCAGCGCCGTAATGGTCAGCGAGTACGCCAACCGCAAGGACCGCGGCAAGCTGGTCGGGATGGTGTTCGGAACCCAGGCGCTCGGGCTCATCGTCGCGCCGCTGATCGCGCTGGCGCTGCTCGGTGCCGGAGCCAGTAACGATACGGCGTGGCGGGTCCTGCTCGCCCTGGGAGCGGTGCCCGCGGCTGCGGTGATCTACCTGCGCTGCCGGATGCCCGAGTCGCCGCGCTACCAGGCCCAGGTGCAGGGAAAGGCGGAGCAGGCGGCGAACCGGATGTCCGATTTCACCGATGGGCAGGTCAACGGGAACGGAAACGGGAACGGCGCAGGCGCGGTGCGGCAGGAGATGGGCTTGCGGTCCTTCCTCACCACCCGCCGGTGGCTGATCATGCTGGCCGGGACGGCCGGCACCTGGTTCCTGCTCGACTACGCCTACTACGGGAACACGATCTCCACCCCGCAGATCCTCGGCCTGATCTCCCCGCACGCCTCCACCATGACCAAGATCGCCATCCAGCTGGCCATCTTCGTGGTGGCCGCGGTGCCCGGCTACGTGCTGGCGATCGCCCGGCTGGACAAGATCGGGCACCGGCGGCTGCAACTGGTTGGCTTCACGATGATGGCGCTCTGCTTCGCCGTCATCGCGCTGGTGCCGGGCATGACCACCATGGTCGTCCCGTTCCTGCTGGTGTACGGGGTGAGCTACTTCTTCACCGAGTTCGGCCCGAACATGACCACCTTCGTCATGCCGAGCGAGCTGTACCCGGTAAGCATGCGCGCCACCGGGCACGGGATCTCGGCGGGCGTCGGCAAGCTCGGCGCCTTCATCGGGGTCTTCCTGTTCCCAGTCCTCCAGACCTCGCTCGGCCTGCGGGGCACGCTGCTGCTCACCGCCGGGGTGTCCGTGGCCGGCTTCGCACTCACCCTGGTGCTGCCCGAACCGGCAGGGCGCAGCCTGGAAGATATGGCCATCAGCACCCCAAGCACGGCCGCCCCGCCGCTGCAGGTGGCCGGTCAGGCATCAGCTCACTGGGATCCCCATTCTGCGGAATCCTCCTGACGCAGGCCCGTTCTCAGGGCCTCAGAGCAGCGCCGACTACGGTTCCCGTGCCCTCCTGGCGCGCTGCGCCAGCGGGCCGCGTGGTAGGACACGAACAGCCGTGCTGCGGCGCCTGGAGAAATCCGGGGAACTGCCGACGGCAAAGACCCCTCTGCAGACGGGCACCGGTAGGCAAGTGCTCACCGTGCGCAGGCTGCAGACCTAGCTGACGCTCACGGCGGTTTCCACACCACTGCGCCCGGCACGGGCGCGCGTTACGCGTAACATAGCCCAGTGGCTGATACCCGGAGCTGCGAGCAGTGCGGCGCCACGTTCACGCCGCGCCGCGAGCATGCCCGGTTCTGCTCTGCCCGCTGCCGGGTCGCATGGAACCGCGAGAAGACGAGTGATCTCGCCGGGATGAGCGCGCTCCAGTGGTCCCTGACGGCGATGAGTGACACGACAGAACGGCTTGCCCGGATTAGGGCGGGGGACCGGCCGCGAGCGTTCACGGTGATCGCTGAGGCGGTGTGGTGGGTCACTATCGTCGACGCCACGCTGGTGCGTCATCACCCGGATACCTACGACGCCGTGATGGCAAGCCAGGCTCCCGCAGAGCGTCGGCTAGTCGAGGAAACCCTGGCAGGACTGCGCTTCGTCCGCAACCGGATGGGCCATGAAGACGATCACGTTGACTTCATCCACCCACGGTCAAGCCACCCCGGCCCCGGCGATGGTCCCATCACGGCCTGGACATGGAATACAGTTCCCGAACCAGCGCTTGCGTCGCTTCCACCGCGCGGGCAGGCGTGGGAGATGACGCGGTACCGGGCATACCAGGCTCACCTAGCTGGCCACACCGTCGGGGAGACCTTCGGCCGGGCCACAGCGTTCCTCAAGCTGGCTGGCGCGAATTGCACCCTCAATCACTGAAACGAGCGCAATTCCCCTCACAGACGTCAGCGCACATGCCGCACGCTGAAAACGCACTGACGGTATCGAAGACGATCGGCTTGAACCCACCGCCCGCCCGCGGCCACGACCCTGGCAAGCCACGGTCACCCGCGACCATCACCATTTCGGCAGGCGAGCCGCCCGCTGTCACGCCCGGCCGACGCCTCTAGGTCTTGTTCGCCCGGCAAATCCACACGGTGCCCGAACCCGCCGCCCAGGCCGGCACGGTGACCGCCGCAACAGCAGGGCACCTTGCGCTGGCCAACCTGATAGCAGCCCTGCCGGGCTCCGCCCCCACCGCCCCTGAGGCTGCCCTCCTGCTACACGCGGAATGAATGCTGACCGCTCATGCGAAAACTCAGTACATAAGGAGATGATCTGCGCGCCTATATTCAGAGTCCGCCAGCGAACCCGGCGAATACCTAATCGGCGGTCTGGAGCATTCCTCTGGAGGTAGACCTTGCTCCAGTTCCGGCGGGTTGTGACATGGCGTAACCGGCTGGGGCGGCCTAGGTTGGGTCTCCGTTTCAATCGCTGGGACCGCAGCTGGCCCAGCCTCTCGGATCCCAGCCCGGCCGGGAGGTGCCCGATGACCACAGCTACCCCATCCACTGCCCTCGCCACGATCCAGCCCGCCTTCACCGACCCCGAACGGCTCGCGCTTGCGGGGTTCCTGGCCGGGTGCCGCGGGCTGACCCGTGAGGCCTACGCACTGGACCTGCGCCAGTTCACCACCTGGTGCCGCGCCCGCTCCCTGCCCCTGTTCGCGGTCCGCCGGGCCGACATCGAGTGCTTCGCCCGGGGGCTGGAAGCCAGGGGCCGCGCCCGCGCCACCGTCACCCGCCGGCTGTCCACCATCGCCGGGTTCTACAAATACACCGTCGAAGAAGAACTCCTGGACCACTCCCCGGCCGCCCACGTGCGGCGGCCCCGCCTGGACTACGAGTCCCATGCCACTGCCCTGGACCGCAACGAGCTCGGCGCGCTGCTAGGGCCGCCGGACTCGGCCCGCCGGCCGAGCACGCGCTGATCTCCCTGCTTGCGCTGAACGGACTGCGGGTCTCGGAGGCCACCGGCGCAGACATCGAGCACCTGGGCCTGGAACGTGGGCACCGGACCCTGACGATCACCGCAAAGGCGGCAAGGTCGCCACCATCCCGCTCGCGCCCCGCACCGCCCGGGCGATCGGCCTGGCCACCGGCGAGCGCTGCGACGGCCCTATTTTCCTCGCCGCTGACGGACGCCGCCTGGACCGGCACGGCGCCGGGCGGATCGTCCGCAAGGTCGCGCGCCGCGCCGGAATCACCAAGCCGGTCGGCCCGCACACGCTCAGGCACGCATTCATCACCGCCGCACTCGACGCCGGGGTACCACTGCGCGACGTGCAAGAGGCCGCCTCCCATGCGGACCCACGGACCACGATGAGATATGACCGGGCCCGCGGGAGCCTGGACCGGCACGCGACCTACATCGTCGCGGCCTACATCGCTGGTGCCGCCCGGTAATACCCGAAGCGAGCCAGCAGTAGCTCCGCCTGGCGGCCACAACCGCCAGGCGGACAGGCCCGTGGCCGTCCGATGACGACGGCCGCGGGGCGTCACGGATCGCGACCTCAACGTGAACGCGAAC